>NZ_CP095855.1:1715000-6515000 GCF_023100805.1 Chitinophaga filiformis | reverse complement strand
TACGGACGTGCTCGACGAGATTAAAAAAGTGCAATATGCTGATGTATGGGACGATGTATTGCTACTGAGCAGGATCGTCAATTATAATACACATGAACTTTACCACCGTCTGAAAGGACACGATCTGCGGTTCATTGATGACTTTGCACAGCATGCCGCCAAACAGCATGTTTCCAGAACAGCTAACAAAAAGGCTACACCGGCTTCGGAAGGATATACACCCAATTACCGCACAGTGAGTAAGGTACAGGTGGAAGACATCCTGTTTGACGAAAACCAGACGCCGAGCATCATTGGCAAACTAAAGTCGGGCAGCCGGTATATCCGTGTCACAATGGTCATGGAATTCTCTCAACTGAACCAGATCCTCACCAGCAGCGGTGAACTGGGAATGGAGATTAGCCATTTCATCAAGAAACTGATGGCAAACCCGCAGAAGGGAAGGCCTGCATCCATTGATGTAAGGTCTGAATTCGGCGAAGTGTTGCACCTGGACAGCTGTTACCTGGAAGTATACAAACCACAGCACCAGTCAAGGGGCAAATGGGTAGAGACAAAGGATAATTTTTACTTTGTTGAGAAGATCCTCTCCAAGAAGGAATATGATAAAAAGAGCAAAGAAGCAGAGATCAGGGAAAAGATCGAAGAATGCCTGGAACTGATCGGTGGATCCTACGGGTATTATCAGCGCATGCGCCGTCTGGGTATTACAGATGACGAAGCCAAGCTGAGAGCAGGTTTACAGGATGAGTTGTTGTTTAAATTGTCTACATTCCTGCACAAGCTGAAAGATTAGCCGAATTGACGGAGCCATCATATCATTTACAAAGGAAAAAGGTCTCGTGAAAACGAGACCTTTTTTAGTATTAGTTGGTTTTTGATTTGTTTGACCACAGTATGTTACTGACAGCCATAATGTGTAGTAATCTACATTATTCCCCCTCTAGTATTTTGGCCATGTTCCCAGGGTAGTATAATGCGTTTAAGTATAATAAATTCTGTGTGTGTTATTTAGCGTTTGGAGTTTGAGCGTTTCCTGAAGGGAACCCTTAACCCCCAAGCCCTCACACCTTTTTGTATGAGAGGCCTGGAAGTAAAGGACAACGTGCTTTTGCTTTTATCGATACAAACATACCCCGAAAAAATAAGGGAACTGTTAATGCACTGTTAACCTGTTAGTTAATCTCTTGTTAACGGAAAAAACGCAGCTGTTTGATGAGTACACGACGTATAAGGTCAATCGTTACGCCCGTACGAAAACCCCTGTAATAGCTGGCCTAAACAGCATTGAAGTAATAAAACAATTTACCTGGTTTATATAACTATTGTCACAACACAGGTCATGAATATCCGGGGAAAGGAAAGCGTATTATACTATTTTAACAGTGCCGGGGAAGGTTGACTGTTCTGGACGGAAACAGTATGTACTGCCTGCCGCATATAGGCCACAGATAGGAGAATGTCCGGATAATACAGGACATATACCGGGATTTGAGGTGGACTTGAGCTGGGCCTGATCAGTGGTTAAAAAGGCTAAAATAGTATGATCGTTGCAGATTGCGCTGACGAGGTCCCTGGAAGGGACATATGAAGCTATCCTCGTGGTCAAAGATATGTTAAATAGAAAAAAGTCCATAGTAGTTGAACTATGGACTTTTTTCTGTTAACAGTGGCCGAGGCCTATTGTAATAACTGTTCTGTGCGTCCTACGGAGCCGTCTTCACCCATACCTTCCACTACTATACGGAAACGTCTTGTGAAGTCGTTGTTGTAGAAGGAGATCTTTGCAGTATGTGTCAGGGAGTCTGCTATCAGGTTTGGATTCCAGTAGAGCGTCAGCCTTTTATCCTGCAGGATGTGAATTTCCTTACGAACGGTATAATCCGGTGCATAGAATTCTTTCACGATGTTATAACCACCTTTCCTGTATTTCTCGAAGCCGCGTGTATCCACATCCGCTTTGCTGTCGCCGCCTTTCCTGGTGTATACCGCGATGGCGCCGGAGCTACCACCGAAACCACCTACGAAGGTTGGACGTAAAACCTTGATGAAAGCCACATCGCCGAGATTGATGTTGCTCAGCATGCTGATGTTGGTCGGCATTTCATTCAGGAACAATACAGGAGGACCACCACGCCAGTTCAGGGCTGGTCCGTTAGGATCGGTCAGGTTAATGCTCAGGCCAGGTACTTTAGACTGCAGGTACTGGAAGATACTCAGGCTGCCCGCTTCATCCCTGGTGAGGTCAAATGCGTAACCATCGCCGGCATTGAACATACCTGTTGCATAGCGTTGCTCAACAGATTCTGTTTTGCTCAGGCGTTTTTCACGTACGTTCACCTCTTTCAGGAAGATCGGTTTGTTGGCGATGGATTTGGTTACTGCTGTATTTTCAGCAACAGTGGAGAGGTAAGTGGTCAATACCCTGTTCTCTATTTCCACAGTTGTTCTGAACGGATAAGGCAGTGTTACTGCTTCTTTCTTCTCAAAGAAATGAGGTTCGAATTTCACGTCCACATCTTTCCATGATTTGTTTGGATCGTTGGCGCGGTAGAATACGTTGATGGTATCTACGAACTGCAGACGGTCTACGGCAAATTCACCTTTATCGTTGGTAGTAACGGAAGAGAATGCGGTGGAAGTATCGATCGGCTGTTTCAGGATGAAGTCCACTTTACCATTTGCGAGGACAGCTGCACCTTTGTTGGTGGTAGCCACACCTTTCAGCAGTAAGCCCTGTTCGTAAGGATACTTAATGTCAGGCATATAGTTGTGGAGGATCTTTTCCCAGCTGAACCTTCTCCAGCCGTTTGTCATCATGATCAGGTCCAGGCCCTGCAGGGTAGCCGGGTCTGTATCTTTGAAGTACTGGGACGGATTGGAGATGTAACCTTTCAGATCGGAAGTGAGGAGCAGGTTGGAGATGATGTTGTTCTCATCCTGGTCTTTCACGATATTATCTGCATCGGTAATGGAAACGGACAAGCTGGTAAGCATGGTGTCCGGTATTTTTATTTCCAGTGTATTTTTCTGTCTTGGCTGGGTATTGACAGCAATATTCTGCAGGTTCAGGGGCAGGAAGTCGTTCTTTCTTACGAAAGCCAGCCTTTCAGCCAATGGCAGCCCTTCAGCGTTGAAGATGGTCAGCTGAACGATACCGGAAGGAAGTTCCTTGGTAGGTATGAAGCCGCTCATCTGACCTTCTGCTGCATTCAGTTTTGCCTTGTACACAATGTGCTGCTGCATCTGCGCAACGATCATCATATTGTTGTACATGGGATTATCTTTCGTTGCAGGCAGGGTCTGGTAGAAGATACGGGTGCCTTTGTTGAAGACTTTAAGACCTACACCTGACGTTTTTACCACCGGCAGCAGGATTGTTTTCTGCTGACCTTTGGCTGTCTGGATCAGGGCCTTATAAGTTTCTCCGGCGCCAGGGGTAAGGTCGAACATACCCATACCATCGCGGGTGGTCTTCACCAGAGCTACCGTTTCTCCCTTCAGGTTCTGGATGATACCATTTACTTCCTGAGGATAGCCTTGCTGATCGATTGCTTTGAAAGCAACGCGGCCGGCAACACCAGCAATCAGGTTACCACCTTCGGGGAAAAAGTTTACGGCGAAGTCAGTAGCAGGCGCTTTAGGCGTAGGACCTATCGGCTTTGCCGGGTCAAATATTTCAATGTTCTTGTAGAAGAGATATTCCGGGTCAAAGTTCAGCATCCATGCCGTATATGCACGTAACTGGTATTGACCTGCCTTGAAATTGTCCGGCAGTTCGAATGCACCGGATCCGGTAGCACCACCAACGGAGATTAATTTTTTGCTTACCACATTTCCGGCTTTATCTACCAACTCTACATACAGGTTGGTTGCCGAAAGGGATGGCTGGCCTTGTAGCAAAACATACGCCTTGAACCACATGGTTTCCCCAGCGGCGTAATAATCCTTGTCCAGGTGCAGGTAAACCTTCTCCTGGGGGTAGCGTTTGCTGTACTGTTCCAAGGCTTGAGTGATTTTATCCTGCCATTCATCGGCCGGGTAAAATGCAAGGGCGCCGGTTATGCCCAGCAGACAGACTGGGAGGAGCCACTTTAAGCGATTTTGTTTTTTAGAGAACACAGATTGCATGTGGAACAACATTTTGCAACAATATAGTATCAAAAATTATAATATGCAAAATAGAGCTAAAAATTTATATATACAAATAATGTTATTGGTATTTAATAAATTACAATCTCCCGGCTTTGAATTATTATTGCTGCCGGATAGTGGTTTTGGGAAAATTCAGTGACATAAAAAGATGGTAAACAAGAGATTAGTAGTTATAGGAGGTGGAGCGGCCGGTTTTTTCTGTGCTGTAAATGCCGCACGCCTTGATACTCAACTGGAAGTAATATTAATAGAGAAAAGCAATAAACTTTTATCTAAAGTGAAGGTTTCCGGTGGAGGACGGTGTAATGTGACGCATAATGCCCCGGACATATTATATATGTCAAAGCGTTATCCGAGAGGACAGCACTTTGTAAAGAAGGCTTTCAGCCGCTTTTTTGTGCAGGACACTATTGCCTGGTTCAGGGAAAGGGGAGTGACGCTGAAAGCGGAGCCTGACGGCAGGATGTTCCCGGTAACCGATAATTCCCAGACCATCATTGACTGCCTGCTGAAAGAGGCAGACCGCTATGGTGTGAAGATCAGGATGAATGCGGCTGTCAGCGGGCTGACCCGGACAGATAAAGGCTGGGAAGTGTGCCTGCAGGACGGCAATGTGCTGAAAGCAGATATGGTATGTGTAGCGGCCGGCGGCTATGCCCAGCTGGACAAGTTTGCCTGGTTGCAGGCCACAGGGCACCAGATAGAACCTCCGATGCCATCACTCTTTACCTTCAATATGCCGGGCAATCCCATTACCACCCTGATGGGCGTAAGCGTGGAGGAAGCGCATGTGAAGATCGCAGGCACCAAACTACAGGAAAAAGGACCGCTACTGATCACCCATTGGGGAATGAGCGGGCCTTGTATATTGAGGCTTTCCGCCTGGGGAGCGAGGGAACTGGGCGCATTGCAATACCAGTTCACGGCATTGATCAACTGGCTGCCGGCATTCAATGAAAATAGCTTAAGAGAAGAAATGCAGGAACTGCGCTTTTCGCTGGGAGGACAAAAAATGCATCATAAGAACCCTTTTGGGCTGCCGCAGCGCTTGTGGCAGTTCTTCCTCCAGCAATCGGGAATAGGGGAGGATGTGCGCTGGGCTGATATGCCGGCGAAAGAGCAGCATAAGCTGGTTAAATATCTGACGGCAATGGAATGTCCCGTGAAGGGAAAAACAACCTTTAAAGAGGAATTCGTGACCTGCGGGGGCATCCGCTTATCAGAAATAGATCCTGCCACAATGGAGAGCAGGCTGGCGCGGGGCTTATTCTTTGCCGGTGAAGTGATGGATGTGGACGGGATCACCGGTGGTTTCAACTTTCAGCATGCATGGACAAGCGGCTGGATAGCTGCCGGTGCCATAGCAGGAAGATAAAAAAGAAACTCCGGCAAACGTATGTCCGCCGGAGTCCCAGTCTTCCATTGCTACTGTAACCTTCTGTACGTTATATCACTCTGTAATAATCCCCTGTCCTAGAGTGCCTTTTTGTTGTGCCTATAGCTGGTCGTCTTTTTCTCTTTTGCATGACAAAATTACTGCAACTGGTCTTATAGAGCAAAGCAATAAAATTTATTTCCCGATAGATAATCTTTATAGGTAGTGGATGCCGGGTTCATACTCCTTATCCAGGGCCTGCAGCAGCTTATCGAAGTCGGCCGGGTTCTTCACGAAATCCACTTTCGTCATGTCCAGCATCAGTGTGCGAACGGGATGCTGACGGATGTACTGCATATACATATCATGTACGCTGACAAGATATTCGTCCGCTATCTGCTGTTCATATGAACGGTTCCGGTGTTTAATGTTCTGTTGCAGTTTAGGTACGGGCGCATTGAGAAAAATGAGCAGGTCTGGCTGTACCAGTTGCGGATTGATAATATCGAACAGTTTCTGATAAAGGTTATATTCTTCTTCTTTCAGATTGATCTTTGCAAACAGGAGGCTCTTGATAAAAAGATAGTCAGACACGACAAGATCGCTGAACATATCCTGCATCTGCAGCATGTCCTTTAATTGTTTGTAACGTTCTGCCATAAAGAACAGTTCCAGCGGAAAAGCATATTGCTGCGGCTTTTCATAAAACTTTGGCAGGAAGGGATTATCAGCAAATTCCTCCAGGATCAGCTTCGCATTGAAATGTGCTGCGAGCTTGTTGGCCAGGGTGGTTTTTCCTGCTCCGATATTGCCTTCTATAGTGATGTATTTATAATTCATGGACCGGTAAATGGTTTATAGTACGCCCTTGTATTTTATGGCGGGTAACTGGTCTGTGCAGTTTTCCAGTAAAGTGCTGACAGACTGGTGCAGCACAGGATGCTGCCAGTCCGGAACGATCTCCCGGAGGGGAACAAGCACAAATTGCCTGAACTGCATCTGTGGGTGGGGGATTTTCAGATCGGGTTCATTGATGATGGCATCGTTGTAAAAGATGATATCTATGTCTATCACCCGGGCGCCCCATTTCTGCCGGCGGATGCGGCCAATATTGTGCTCGATGGCCAATACGGTTTGCAGGAGTGTTCGTGCATCCATTCCGGTTGATACCAGGAGGGCCTGGTTGAGGTAGTCCGGCTGTTCCACATGCCCCCAGGCGGCTGTTTCGTAAAGGGCGGAAATTTTTTCCACTTTGCCCACCTGCTTATCTATTTGCTCCACAGCCTGTTGGAGATGACCGGTACGGTCACCCAGATTGCCACCTATAAGTAATATTGCTTTATTCATGTATCTTCAACGGCCCAAAAGTATACATATTCTTTATTTTTGGAAAAAGAAGACGACCGGTAGGTCTTTTTAAATTAAATCTTCCATAATGCGTAGTTTCTTTAAAATTTTCTTTGCCACCCTGCTGGCTTTCATTGTGATCATCTTTTTCGGGATGTTCATACTGATGGGTATCATAAAGTCGGCGGTCAGCCCTGAAGTTGTTACCTTATCGCCCAATGGAGTACTGGTACTGGAAACCAGCCAACCCTATGCCGAGCAAAAGATTGTAGACCCCGTAAATGCAGTACTGCGCCAGGGCCCCAAAGAAACCCCGGGCCTGTATGACGTAGTACGCCTGATCAGACATGCAGAAAATGACGATGACATAAAAGGGATCTACCTGAAGGCAGACAACAATGCCAACGGATTTGCCACCAACGAAGAGCTGCGTAATGCGCTGCTGAGATTTAAGCAGTCCGGTAAGTTCATCTATGCCTACGGCGAGGTGATGGACCAGAAGAGCTATTATGTAGCTTCCCTCGCAGACAAAGTGTACGTGCATCCGAAAGGAGGCCTGGAATTCAGTGGTTTCTTTACACAGCTGACCTTCCTGAAAGGTGCCCTGGAAAAACTGGAGATCCAGCCACAGATCTTTTACGATGGCCGTTTCAAAAGCGCTACAGAGCCTTTGCGTGAAACGCAGATGACGGTGGCTAACCGTATCCAGACAAATGCTTACCTGGGCGACCTGTACGCCAATTTTCTGAAGAACATAGGCGCTTCCAGGAAAATAGATACCGTTACACTGCACCGGTATGCCAACGAGGGGCTGATCCAGGAAGCTGCCGATGCATTGAAGTACAAGCTGGTAGACGGACTGAAATATAACGACCAGGTGATGGACGAGATCAAATCAAGACTGGGCCTGAGCGGAGATGAAAAAGTCAATTTCATTTCGCTTTCCAAATATGAAAGCGCAACAGATGTGGCTACCGGTAAGGGTGAAGACAACAGGATCGCCATTATCTATGCACAGGGAAATATTGTGGGAGGCGACAGCGAAAAGGATGAGACGATCAGCAGCGGACATTTTGTAAAGCTGATCCGCGAGGCAAGACAGGATAAAGATGTGAAAGCGATCGTATTCCGTGTGAACTCTCCCGGTGGTAGTGCTCTGGCCTCAGAGTCTATCTGGAGAGAGCTGACACTGGCTAAAAAGAGTAAACCGGTTGTAGTGTCCATGGGCGACTATGCGGCTTCCGGCGGTTACTATATTTCCTGCATGGCCGACTCTATCTTCGCACAGCCGAATACGCTGACCGGTTCTATCGGTGTTTTTGCCGTGTTACCGAACCTGCAGGGATTCTTCAAGAATAAGCTGGGTGTGACCTTCGATGGTGTCAAAACAGCACAGTATGCGGATCTGGGAAACACCTCCCGGCCATTGACAGAAATTGAAAAGAAATTTATACAGAACTCCGTAGACAGCATCTACAGCACCTTTAAAGGCCGTGTGGTGGAAGGCCGCAAGCTGAGCGGAGTGGTAGTTGACAGTATTGCCCAGGGCCGCGTATGGAGCGGTGTACAGGCAAAAGAGCTGGGATTGGTAGACCGCATCGGCGGTATTGACGATGCCATTAAATGTGCGGCGAAACTGGCAAAGGTCAGCGCTTTCCGCCTAAGAGAATATCCTGAAGCAGAGGCGCCATTTGAAAAATTTGTGAAATCCTTCGCAGGTGAGGCCCGTATGGAAACCGCCATCAGGAAAGAGCTGGGAGAGCAGTATACTGTTTACCAGCAGATCAAACATCTGAAGGAAATGAACGGAGAGATCCAGGCAAAGCTGCCTTATGTGATGGAAATCAGGTAAGAAGCCGCTTATTGACTTAAAATAACATTAAACCTGCCCCATGGGCAGGTTTTTTTATGGAAATGGGTAAAACAATAGTAGTTTTATGCGATTTTTTAAGAATAGACCAGCGTTAAGTAAGTATGGCGGTTAAATATAATCAATGGAAGGCGCTGTTAGCCATGTCCAAAGCAAGCCTGATAGGAATCGTGAGAAGCCCTTCGGCAGTGATCTTCAGCCTGGGATTCCCCCTGGTGTTCATCCTGGTGTTTGGTTTTATCGGCGATAACGGTATATCGGTGAAGGTAGGAGTAGATCCGGCAACAGATACCGCCAGTTACCTGTACAAGCAACTGGCCAGTGAGAAAAGCCTTAAACTGGTGAGCGGGCAGCCGGCTGCAGAAATGGAAGATGATCTGAAAAAGGGGCATATTACCGCCATTATCCGTGTCACTTCCCGTCCCGCCCAGGGAAATGTGCCCGCCTGCGATGTGAAGGTACGTACCTCCACCGCCGCTGCAGATAAGATATCCTTATTCAAAACAATACTGACCGGCATCATTTATAAGGCAGACGACGTTTATTATCCCCGGGGTTCCATTGCGAAACTGGAACCGGTGGAAGTATTACCAGGCCGCCGTTACAGGACTATCGACTTTATCCTGCCCGGCCTGCTCAGCTTCTCCCTGTTAAGTGCTGCTGTATTCAGTACTGCATTCCTCTTTTTCAGTCTGCGCCAGACCCTGGTGTTAAAACGTTTCTTTGCCACGCCTATCCGCAGGCTCCATATTGTGCTGGGAGAAGCCCTGGCCCGCCTGATATTCCAGGTAGCCGGCGCGGTGCTGATCATAGCGATCGGTTATTTTGCCTTCGGGTTCACACTGGTACATGGATGGAGCACTTTTTTTGAGATGCTGGTGTTAACAGCATTCGGCGTCATCGTATTTATGGGCTTCGGATTTGTGGTTAGTGGCATTGCAAACAGCGAAAGCGCCATACCACCTATCGCCAACGTGATCACCCTGCCGCAGTTCCTGCTGGCGGGCACCTTTGTGGCAGTGGACGCTTTCCCGTCCTGGTTACAGCCCGTATGCCGCATTATGCCGCTGACCTACCTCAATGATGCCTTCCGGAAGATCGCTTTCGAGGGGCAGCATTTATGGAACGTAGGGCTTGAACTGGGCGTAATTGCCCTCTGGGGGGTGATTGTATATGCCGTAGCAGTAAGGGTATTCAGGTGGGAATAGGGAATAGTCTGGATTTTTTCCTACCTTTTGTATATGCAAGCCTTACTTATTATACTTGGAGCACTGGGTGTGCTAATACCAGGTTTGTTCATTGTCAGCATGTTCCTGCCTGCTACAGTGAAAGTAGTGCGCGTCAGGGCTATCCCTGCTTCTCTTTCCGTCGTTTTTGATCAGGTGAACATATTGCGTAACTGGGAAAAATGGTCTCCCTGGCATCAGGCCGATCCGAAGATGAAGCTGTCATACAATGACAAAATGAGCGGGGAAGGCGCTGGCTATCAATGGATCAGCAGGAACAGGAAGGTAGGCAAAGGCTCAGTTACCATCACGGCTTCCCGGCCATATAAACAGATTACGATCGAGATGCAATTCATGGAGAATAAAAGCACAAAAGGTTATTTCCGTTTCGAACCCTCCGGCAGGGGGACTCATGTAACATGGGGCATCGCAATGGAAGTAGGCAGATATCCTGCTGCTAAGCTCAGAGGATTGATGCTTGATAAACTGATCGGAAGAGATTTTGAAAAAGGCTTGGAAAACCTGGAGAAATTAGTAAAATAGATATGCGTTTCATCAAATTATTTTTTTTAAGTGTTCTTTGTTTTGGGATATTGATATTTCTCATTTCCCTGCTACTGCCCTCAAAGGCGATCGTTGAACGCTCCGGCGTGATAGACGCCCCCCTTTCTACCGTGTATGCTGAGATCAACAACCTGAATACCTGGCCTGAATGGAACCCGTGGACTGCCCCTGGTGTAGCGCAGAAGATTGAATTTTCCAACCCGCCTGCGGGTCAGGGAGCTTTTTATACCTGGTCAGGTATGCAGCAGGACAAACCTGTATCCGGCAAAGTGCTGATCAGGGAAAGTACACCGCAGAAAGGCGTTTATTATAACATGGAGTTCAATACCATGAAGCCGGTAGTGGCAGCGTTTGAACTGAAACCCTCCGTAGACGGAAAGGGAACAGCTATACAATGGCGGCTGGAAACGAAACTGGGCATGCTGCCCTGGTGGAAACTGAGAGGTTTCCTCTCAGACAGGCTGACCGGCCCTTTGCTGGAGGATGGGTTGACAAAACTGAAGAATATCTGCGAGCAGAAGAAATAGAAATGAATGTGTAGAATAGCTATCGCATTTTAACACTGAATTGTTATGAATGGTAAGCCTGTTATGATTGAAAAAGTATATTTTTCATAAAATTCAGAACAGTAAAACAAATTACGACCATGAAACACGTTCTATTATTTTTCGCATTACTGGCAGGAACATGCAGTTTTGTATCTGCACAGGAAAAAGCTCCTAAAAGCCCACGTATAACTGCTGAAGGAAAAAATGTCAAGATAGCTTACGGGCAACCATCCAAAAGAAACCGCGTTATTTTCGGTGAGCTGGTACCTTATGGTAAAGTATGGCGTTTAGGCGCTAACGAGGCTACCGAGATCACCTTCGCCAAAGATGGCAGCTTCGGTGGTAAACCTGTAAAAGCTGGTACTTACACCTTATTCACCATTCCCGAAGCCAGCGAATGGACATTCATTCTGAACAGTGAGCTGAAACAATGGGGCGCTTACGATTATGACAAGATCAAGGATAAAAACGTGCTGGAAGTAAAAGCGAAAGCTACTAAAACCAGCGCTCCTGTTGAGAAGCTGACCATTACCTTACCTGCTAACAAACTGGTAGTGGAATGGGATCAGACGCATGTAGAAGTGCCTGTAAAATAAGTCCTGAAATTATTCAATAGAAAAGCCCCCGTTTTGTCAGCGGGGGCTTTTTTATTGAAGATATTTTTATGCTGAATGCATGATGGTTTGTATACGGGCCTCGCTGGTAATGATCTTAGCTTTCAGGTCACTCAGGATAGAGTACAAACCGAAATAGGTACGATTGATATACAATGAGTGCCTGGAACCCCTGGCTACCTTAGAGTCCCTTACTTCTTTCAGGTTGTAGAGATGATCCATATAGGCATAGATCTCGGCAAAATAGGCCTCATTACCGAAGTCAAATTCTTCCTGCGTAAATGGAAGCGTCAGCATATCGATCATTTTCTGGAACAGGCCGGAAAAGAAAACCACTTCCTTTTCTGTGTCGCTGGGATGGATCATTTCCAGGTTGGTATAGATCTCCCGGCGCCTTGCTTCATCTTTCAGCACTTCCTTGTTCACCAGCAGGAAATAATTGACGTAGAAGTCTTCCGGTATTTCCTTGATACAGCCAAAATCGAATACACCAACGGTGCCGTCGTCGCGCATCAGGAAGTTGCCGGGATGCGGGTCTGCATGCACCTTTTTCAGCTGATGCACCTGGAACTGGTAAAAGTCCCATAGCGCCTGCCCGATCCTGTTACGGGCCTCCTGTGAAGGATTTCGTTCCAGGAATTCTTTCAGGTGAAATCCTTTCAGCCAGTCCATGGTAATGATCCTGTCGCTGGACAGTTCCGGGTAGTAAACCGGGAAGACCAGGTTAGGAATATGGGCGCATTGTGCTGATACCTCCATGGAGCGTTGCAATTCCAGTTTATAGTCTGTTTCTTCCAGCAGCTTACCTTCTATCTCATCGAAGTATTTATCCATATCCACTTCATTCATACCTACTATGCGGATGGCAAAAGGTTTAACGATGCGGAGGTCAGATTTTACGCTGTTGGCCACGCCGGGATACTGGATCTTTATGGCCAGTTCCTTGCCCCATTTGCTGGCCTTATGTACCTGCCCGATGGAGGCGGCATTGGATGCCTGCATCTCGAAGCGGTCATAGAGCTGGCTGGGCGACTGGCCCAGTGTTTTGACAAAGGTATTGATGACAAGCGGGCCGGAAAGGGGAGGGGCGCTGTACTGCGACATGGCAAAACGTTCGGTATAGGCCTTGGGCAGCATGCCTTTATCCATACTGAGCATCTGCGCCACCTTAAGCGCGCTTCCTTTCAGGTTGCTGAGGGTATCATAAATGTCTTCTGCATTGTCGGCATGGAGTTCTTCCCTGCTGATGGAAGGATCTATGAGTTTTTTTGTATAATGTTTGAGGTAGTTGGTACCTACCTTTAATCCTGTTGTTACAAATTTGCTGGCACGTTCAACTTTACCGGTAGGGATGTTCGTCTGTTCTTTCATACTGTCTTATTTCCTTGCAAACATGAATTTTCCGAAGTCCAGGATGCTGTCAAGCGTATTGGAACTGATCAGCTGGAAGCTGAGGTTTACCGCTTTTTCTATGGCAGCGTCTGTCATTTCGAAGCGTTCACTGTCGTCTTTGGTCCAGTAGCGCAGTACAAACAGCGCCTGCAGCCAGAAGCCGTGTACGTACTGGTCAGAGATGTATTTACGTTCTTTTACTTCACCTGTCTGGTAACCTTCTTTGATCAGCTCGCGGATATAATCGTAAAAAGCAATGCGGAAAGCTTCCAGTTTGTCCAGGTGTAAACCTGGTACCAGGTATTTATCCTTCTGCTGGAGGATATAACTCCTGTTCTCCTTCAACTGCTGTACCCAGAGAAAATAGAAGGTGAGGAGTTTTTCGCGGGCTGAATAATTCCGGTATATCTCATCATCCTTCAGCTTTTCAACCGTGTCCTGGAAGAAGGAAAGCCATATGTCCTTTTCCAGTGCATCAAAAGAAGAATAGCTGTCGTAAAACCTTGTTTCCGGCAGATCCAGTCCCAGGCAGAAAGTGTACACCGAAACAGGTCTTTTACCATTTTCCAGCCAGTATGTTTTATAAGCGTCGCGTATGAGTTTTTTTTCCATGATCCAGGGTTTAGCGTGTAAGTAAATACATGACAGCGCACTATGCGGGTTGGACATAGGTTGCTGTTGCAAATTTACGCCACAAACGCCGGATAATGATCTTTTCCAGGCCCCCGACTGTTAATAAAAGCCTAAATTGGCGACCTTTCTTTTTTATCGTTTGAACGAGGCGGTTTTGACTGCTATTTTATCGTCGATTTTATGGACAGTGATCCTGCCTTTTTCATCTGCCAGTACTACTTCATTCTGCTGTTCGGTTGGCAAAATGAACTGTACCGGAGCGGCGGTATCGATACGGGTTTTTATGGTAGGGATACCTGTTGTTATATTGTACACGATCGTACCCTTATTGGTAGCAAGTACCAGGTATGTTTTGGAAACGAAGTGGCTGGCGCGCACCACAACATCATCAGCGAAATAGTCGGAATAAAGGTATAGTCCGCTCTTTCTGTCCACTACATATATACATCCCTTTGTTGTGCATGCCATCAGCAACATACCATCGGTTATTTCCGTGGCCGTAACGTGCCTGATCTCATCAGGAAGGTCCAGGTGTTGCGTCTGTCCTTTCTCGTCTACCCTGTAAATCCTGTTACCATGGCCAAAGTAAAAAGGACCTTCTCCCCAGAGCGCGCGGGGATGATCCGGTGCCGGCATATTAAGACGGGTGGAATCCGGGTAGGCACAATAATAACTTGCCCAGGTTCCTTTTTTTATAAACACACTGTTATGCCCATGCTGCGCGTCAGTAAAAATGGTGACGGGTTCTCCTGCGGAGACGGTCATACCTATTGCCCCACCGATGTGATTGGCCGGATAGTCGGTGGTATCCAGTATCACTTTGTCGCCGAATGGTTTTTCTGACGGAAGGATGAGTTTACCAAGACTGATCCTTCTATTGTGGGAAGTAGGCAGGTACATCAGTTTGCCACTATACTTTTTCGTATCGTTTTCCGAGAAACAGGCATAGATCTGCTCTTCCCCGCCGTTGTTGTCTGCAATTGGCTGGTATTGCCAGGAATAATATTTCTGGTTACCATCGGGCAGCATTCGCAACAAGTATAGCGTACTGCCTGCTGTGCCCAGAAATATGAGCTGTTTTTTAATGACCGTAGCCCCCAGCCATTTGATATGTTGTTCTAACTGGAAGCTGTGATCTTTGCGGACGGTTGGTTTAATTTGTCTTCGCTGGGTAGTATACCGGTAGATGTCGGCAGACAGTTCCTGATCATTCGGAAGCATCTTTTTCAGCATGTTTAGTTTTTCTTCTCTGCCGGCGGCTATCTGCGGAGCCACCACTTCATATGCTATTTCTAACACAGTATTCTTCGCTGCTTCGTTCATGTTTTTCCTGAACGAGAGGAAAGTATCTACCAGGTCGTCTTTTTTATGTTCCGGTGTTTTCTGCTCATAGATCATCCGCATTTTACCGGGGAGGCTATCCGCATCTATTGCATCAGTCAGCTGAAGGTATTGCAACAGGCAGCCCTTGTACTGGTTGCCATGCTGCCAGCCATCTAAGAGCACTTCACAGGCGGCTTCCGGTTTTCCGGATTTATGCTGCAGGATGCGGGCGGCTTCCATGTGGTTCTTTTGTTGAGTGGCGGCGTCGACAGCCAGCTGGAAGTACTGTTGTGCCGGCGCTTCCTTTGATAGTTGCCTGTACAGGTCGCCGGTCTTCTCATACTTCTCCAGTTTCTTATAAATGTTGATAGCGTCGAGCAGCAGTCCGCCTTTTTCAAAACATTCAGCCGCCTTTAAGGGCTGCCCGAGACGGTCAATGTACAAAGCGGCCGCCTCATGGTAGAACTGTCCTTCTTCCAGGACAATTGCAGCGCGGTGGAGGTTTCGCAGCAGGTGAGCGTATATATAGGCAGCCTTTCTGTGGTCGCCTTCCTGCAGTGCTTTTGCTGCCTGCTGTTCATATTTCCTCGACAATAGTTCCGTATAACTTTCTGCGGAGGTCCAGGTATCTACCGGCTGGTGACCAAACAGTGTTCCCAGGTTGAAATTCGTCTCCCTTCTCGACAGGGAGGCTGACTGTGGGGCCGTGCCTCTGCCTGGATTAGAAGCATCTGCCAGCGGAATAGCATATTTAAGGGCCTCATTCCCGTTTTTATCAAACATTTTAAGCAGGCGGTCCAGTTCACTATCTCTTCTTTCCTCGATATCGCCCAGCGTTTTTTCTATCCATTGGCGTAACTTTTCCCTCAAGCCAGCTGTCCTTTCACTTCCGGGTTTACGGGAGGCCGCGCCTGTAACCGTTCTGCCTGTGCCGCCAGATCCTGTATTGGCCGTCTTAACCGGCCAGCCGGGAATACGTGCCAGGAAAATGGAAATGGTGTTGAATATTGCCAGAAGGAAACGCAGAAAGCACCTGAGCATCCAGTCCATCAGGCGCATAAACATGCTTCTGCGGGCCCTTTTGCCTGGTAATTCAGATAATGGCAGGGGCGACTGACCATGATTTAAGAGATCCGTCAGTTCTATGCGCTCAGGTATGGCAACACTGATCGTATGCAGATAGGCCGGTGGAGGCATGCCGGGATGTGCATGGTCCCAGCTCCGCTCCCTGGCCTGTGCCGGTGAGAGGAAGCTGCTGATGCTGCGTTGGTCTTCGTTATCAAAACCTACAAAACCTATTGCGGGATGATAAACCTGCACATGCCATATCAACAATGTCCTCATTTCTTCAGGAGACAGCGCTGGCGTCAGGGTAGCATCCACGGGGATAAAAAGGTTCCCGTTGATGGTTCCATAAGGATGGCTTATTTTTCCCGGAGCGGGTACCTGGTCTTTGAAGATGACCAGCAGTCCGCCGGGAGTCATTGTATTTTTATGTTCGGGCAGGAGGAAACAACTAAGTCCTTTCAGCGGTATCTCCCAATCGTTCATTTCATGGAACCATTGCTCCGGGGAATTACCACGAAGGAAGGCCGCACTTGTTTGGTGCCTGGTTTGCGGATTATATGACAGCTGGAGTTCCATATTGTTGAATTACCTGAATGAATGGTTTGATATATCTTTCCTGAAAAATATCCGGAGGTATGTTCTTCTCCTCATCCGGAACGTAATAGGAAGAATAGCCACAGGTGGTGCCGTCTGAAGCCCGGCAGGCAGTAGCCTGGTTGACAATGAGCACAATAGTGATCTCTGCCAGCTGCTTGTCTGAACTACGCAGATGCAACATGTGTCTGTAGCGGTCAAACCATGCTTCACTGCCATCAGGCCATTTGTATTTGGATAGTATTTGCCTGGTACCGGGCAGTTTGACGTCCTGCTCTGTATTATACACGCTATGATCCGGGGCCATATTTACGGTTTTGATCAGTTGCGTAATGTGCCGGGTGAAGACAAGCTCGTGTTTGTTGACCACAATATTGCCTTTATCGTTTATCTCAAGATGCCTGAGGCTATTGATCGTGTTAAATGACTGCCAATGTGCCTGATCGCGGTTTTGATTGTCGTACTGTTTCCTCATCTCCTTGAGCATTTCGCCTGTGACATCAGGTGCTATCTCCATTTTACCGGAATCTGTATCCACTGTAACTGTTTTAAGCAGTCCTAAGATATCAATATAAAAAGATCCATGGCTAAAGGCGCCAGGCTTAAAAGCCACGTCCCTGATACCATTGCGCCTTATGTAACCAGGTAATTCAGGATGCTTTATATCTATAGAGATCAGCTCATGTGTACTTCTTTTGAACTGGTATAGAGAAAGATGCTCTGCTCCTTTTACCTGAAAGAGGATGAAGGAATGCTCAGCGTCATGTCCGAAGAAATAGTTATGAGCATCAGGAAAATTGGGAGTGATCTCTCTGGCGCCCTGTCCTACTTGTGGCCAGAATAATAGCTGTCTGTGTTTTGTGATAGCTAAGCCGCCCGCCTGTTTTGAGAAAAAACTGTCATTTTTATTCAGGTTTGACAATTGGTAAGGAATGAAAAGCGGGAGGGGATGGATTTTCAGGAATGCAGGCAGGTCAGCATCTGTGTTGATGCTTTGGGATTGAACAGGCGTACGTTTTCCTGCGGCCGGTCTTTCTGCATTGATCTTTGCTGTGCTCAATAACTTCCGGTGACCGGCGGTATACCTGTACAATTGCACGCGGCATTCCCTGTTCACGGTGATCACAAAACCATCTGTGCGCCGCAGTGCTGAAAAAGATTGCTGAAACGCGGCGGTATGAAAAAGCTCATCGCCGGTGATGAGAAAATACTCCTGTTGTCCTTTTAGTACATAGGACTCCGTAAATGAAGACAGGGCCTTTGCACTGTTCAGTGCAGGCGACAAGCGTTGCATGCCGGCAATGATCTCTGTCTTGGAACTGAGTTCCATCGGTTCACAACGATCTCCAGCCAAAGCAAAAGTTAATATCTCTGCATGTTGCCTGTTGTCAATGGCGCATGCCAGTGCCGCAGCCATTTCCAGCAGGTGTGGCGTTCCCCAGAGTTTAATGCTTTTATCTACAAGTATGAAACGTTGCCCGGGCTCATTTTCAGGCAGCTCTTCCCGCCTCAGGTAAAGGGCTTCATTATTGGCCAGTCTTACCATAAGGGTTTCATCGTCGTGCGCCAGTTCGCTGAGCAGCAACCTGTCGAAATTGCCTTTGTTGGTAATGTCTGACACACCGCCGAAGGAAGTTTGGCTATAGCCTTTCGTATGCATCGGCAGGTGCAATGCGGCAATGAGGCGTTGTGTCAGCAATGCCAGCAATGCCGTCTCATCGTCTTCAGCAAGTACCTTTAACAGTTCTTCCATCTGCGCCGGCTTTGGGAGATCGATAGGGATCCCCATGTCTGCCGGTACAGGAGGAGGGGGACTTACTACGGCATTCAGTGTTTTCTCCAGTGCATCAGTGTCGGGATAACGCTGTAATATTCGTTTCAGGATGTCTGTATCTGTTTTCAGCACTTCTAAGGGATCCCCGGATGCAGGCTGGCCGATCAGATAATCATATGCGCCACGCTGGCATATTGATAGCATCTCCTTTGCTGTTTCGCCTTGCAGGAATGTTTCAACATGTTCAAAGAGGGTATTCAGCAGCAATTCCCTGTCAATTCCTTTCCAGTATCTTCCCGGCAGGGGACGTAGCAGGGTCAGAAAATCGGCGATAACCGTTTTCAATTCTTCTGCCGTGCTCTCATAAGCCATGTCTGCAAATGGAAACGCCATTTCATAGCCTGCAAGTTCCTCCGCATATTTATATAGTGTGGCCTGTATAGCCTGCGGACCGGGAGCAGGTTTGCCTAATGCAATGACCAGCAGCAACGGCCCCAGTGGGGGCAGGTGATTTTTTATTTTTGAAAGGTCGTTCAGCAACTCTGTTTTATAACAGATCGTGCCTCCTCCTTTTGTCCATTCAATGACTTCTCCTTCTTCCGCCCATTGCCAGAAGTAATCTTTTGTAGCCTGAAAATATGCTACGGTCATATCATGCAGCTGCGACATCTCAGAAAGTATTGGTAAGACGGATAGCGCTTCTGGAAGCGCGTACAAAAACATGTCCGGGAATCTTCTCCCATTGCCCATCCACGTGAAACAGGAGCAGTGTATCGCTCTCCGTACCCGACCAGGTGGCAATAAGCTGACCGATAGCGGGAGGATCGAAATCGTAACCAGCTGGCAGGAGAATATTGTCCCGTAACGTAAATACTTTACCTGGCATAGAAGGTACCGGCGTACCGATGATCAGCACTTCGCCTGTTTCGCAGGCTGCAAAGCTCAACCTTTGCAGCCTGACCAGCGGCGCTGTGCCGGCATATGCCTTCCAGTGCTCCAGTGTGGTCAGTACAGCGAAGGGCTCCGCCGTTGCTGTGGTGGGCGAAAGCCGCACCGTATAGCCTTCACCCAAACGGGCGGGCATAGCAGATACAGGGAGTTCCACGGTAATGAAAGAGGCAATGCCTTCCCACGACATCTTTTTCAGTGTATCGTGGGGGGTATATTTACCGGGCAGGAACAAACGCTCCTGCGCATCGGCCAGGAAGGTGTGCCTGGCAGGTAGTTTACGGAGCTGCAGATCTGTTGTATCGGGCGGAATGCCTCTTACCCAGATCTCATCCCCGGTGGTGGCTACCAGGAGGCCTGGCCATGTGCGTATACTGCCGAGCGCTGTCATATCAGCCATGGCAAGCACGATGATCATCTCTTTCATGCAGATTGCATTATTTTCTTCCAGAGGGCGTCTATGGGTTGCAGCACGTAGTTGCGCTGGGTGGTATTGCTGATCCATTCACAGCGGCTGTTCAGGCTGCGCAGGCGGTCTTTGATCAGTGCGCGGGTAGCAGCCGGGGTGTCAGGATCGTCCCATTGCTCATGCAACTGCTGTACATCGCGGAAAATAGCTTCCGGGTCAGGCGTACCGCTGTTGTGCGCACGAGGATGTTCCTGCGGATGTGTAATGGCTTTCTGTACGGATGCATTCACGATGCCGGCAATGATCTCGATCTGCTCCTCTGTATCCCAGATGTAGCGCAGTACCCAGAGGTCCGAGAGGATGGCGGCCCTGCGTTTGCAGAGTAAAGCGCTTGCCGCGATAAGGCGTTGCAGTTTTACCGCGCGCCTGTCGGAGATCTGAACGCCTGCATTGCGCAGTTGTTCGACCAGCATGATATATTCAGGCCTGATGCCGTTCAGGTCTATTGTTGTATTGAGTTGTTGCAGGGTGCGCAGGTCTTCTTCGGGAATGCCCTTATAGCCGGAGGCCTGTTTTTGTTCCAGTCCCCAGCCCGCCTGCAGCACATTCTCCAGCAAGGCAGGATCTACGTTTTCACAGCGTACCCTGAGCAGGAACCTGTCAAACAGCGCCTGCAGTGCCTCGTCTTCGGGAAGGTGGTTGCTGGCGCCGATGAAGATCAGTGCCGGCAGGTGTTTGGTTTCCTTACCCCTGCGGAAGATCTTTTCGTTGAGCGCCATTAGCAGGCTGTTGAGAATAGCACTGTTGGCGTTCAGCAATTCATCCAGGAATACGAGTGAAGCTTCCGGCAGCATACCGTCTGTATTGGT
The DNA here is from genome assembly GCF_023100805.1 of Chitinophaga filiformis. Classification (NCBI taxonomy): domain Bacteria; kingdom Pseudomonadati; phylum Bacteroidota; class Chitinophagia; order Chitinophagales; family Chitinophagaceae; genus Chitinophaga; species Chitinophaga filiformis. The sequence continues at coordinate 6,494,291 of NZ_CP095855.1, read as the reverse complement.
GACGAGGTCGCCGTCACGCAGCTTGCGGATATCGAAAGGGCCGAACAGCTCATTGGGTTCTGTAAAGCGGGTCAGCAGGTATTCGAAGGTATTCACATCCAGCTGGCGGGCCAGTTCACGCACCATAGCGCTTTTAGCTGTACCGGGAGGGCCGAACAGGAAGAGGTTTTCACGGCCTGCCAGGCAGATGCCCATCAGATCAATAATGTCATCCTTGCCCACAAAGGTCTGTTTCAGTTGCTGTAGTACATCATTCAGTTTGTCTACCAGCGGGGATTCAAAGGTAATAGGTTCCATTGTTTATATATGAACAGTTAGGTCAATTGCAAATTCAGGCCAGAGTATAGCGGCATACGAGCCAAGGGCTTCCTGCACCAGGGGAAGGCATTCCGGGTGGCGGCATTTGCGGAGGTCCCTGGCCTGGACGATCCTGTCGATATACGCTGTTTTTAGCGAAGGATGCTGCATGATCAGGGAAAGGTCTTCCTGTACAACGGCGGCGATGGCAGCCATGGAAAAAGGCCATTCTGCAGCCATGAGCGCCAGTTCTTTCACCAGCGGATCGCCCGGCGCCAGTCCCTTGGCCAGATCAAAAAGACCGGGCATATAGCGAAGGGTCAGGTCGGCAGCATATACGGCGGCTGGCGAACGGACGCCGGTAAAAGGCAGCAGCTGCGCTTTGATGTCTTCCTCCCCCAGATGCCGGATCTGGATGAACTGGACAGCCCTGTAAAGATAGCAGGCGGCCCAGAGGGCGGCCTCAGGATCGTAAGGGGGCGCCTGCCCGGGCATTTCCGTGCTATCGTCATCGTAATGCTGTTTCAGATGCACGGCTGCCAGACGGAGGTCGTCCGGAGCAAACGATGCAATGTCCGGTGCTACGGTTACCGTTCCCTCGTTGATCAGTGATGATATAAATGCTGTCAGTGTCATTCTCTAATGCGTTGGTATGTATACGCGCGGCGTTGGCTTTCTTGTTTTGTCAAAGGATTATTTGTGCGCGGTACGGCAACTTACTTATTGCCGGTTTGTCCCGTAGAGGTCAACATGAACAATAATTCTCCAACATACCTTGAATGCGGAATCTAAGATACTGACAGCGATGGATATATACAAATCTATTGTTATGTAATTAAAAATGATGACCGGATTGCTATTTGTGGGATCTATTTTTAACTTAGGGAATTAAATTATTGTGATCATGTACAAGAAAACGTTTGCAACGGCTGCTGCTGTTGTGCTCTCAGCCACGTTATTTGCGCAGTCGAAGCCTGAAGACACGGAAGTATGGGAACCGGTACCGACAGTTGTTACACCCGGAAAGGCGGCTACAGAAGCGCCTTCTGATGCTATTGTCCTGTTTGACGGGAAAGGCCTGGACCAATGGGTATCTGTCGACAATCCTGACCAACCTGCAAAATGGAAAGTAGGGGGTGGGATCTTTACGGTCGACAAAAGTACCGGTAACATCCAGACGAAAAGATCGTTCACCAACTACCAGTTGCACATTGAATGGCGTGTACCAAAAGATATTACCGGTACAGGACAGGGCAGGGGTAACAGTGGTTTGTTCCTGGCTTCTACAGGAAAAGGTGATGATGGTTATGAACTTCAGATCCTCGACAACTACAACAACAAGACATATGTAAATGGCCAGGCAGGCAGCATCTACAAACAGTCTGCTCCGCTGGTGAATGCAAACCGCAAGCCCGGAGAATGGCAGACATATGATATTGTATGGACGGCGCCCCGCTTCAACAGCGATGGTTCCCTGCAGTCTCCCGCCCGTGTTACTGTTTTCTTCAACGGTGTGCTGGTGCAGAACAATACTGAATTGCAGGGTCCTACCAGATATATCGGGAAGGCATCTTATGCCAAAGCACATGGCGCATGCCCTATCAAGCTGCAGGCACATGGCGATAAGAGTGAACCACTGAGCTTCAGGAACATCTGGATCAGGGAATTATAGTAAAACAGGATGTAAATCCTTTTTTAATAAGTGCAAACGAGGCTGCTCACATTATTGAGCAGCCTCGTTTGTTTAGTTCCGCTTCGAGCAGGGTAATCATTCCTGTGATATTCCAGGGTCTTCAGGTATCTTTGACGCCTCCTCTTTTTATTTTACCCGCGAATTTTACAGCTTCACCTGTATTTTTTCTACATTTAATCCCGGAGTGACTTTCATTTGCACTTATGAATGACCTGATGGGAAGAATGTTTTACATATATAGCTCTCTTTTTATTTCCATAGCGCTGAATATTCCCAGATTGCTCGCATTAAAGGAAAACAGTGTGCTTGCACGCTACGTGCATTTTAATATCTATGAATGGCTGTTTCATACATGCGCAAATTTTCTTTTCAGCTTACTCGCATTCCTTATTATCCGCGATCATTTCCGCGGCCGCTTTAAGCACTGGAAGTGGTGGAAAGAAGGGAAGGCTGCATTGCTGCTTGTCCTGTTGTTTGTTTCTTTTACCATTTTCTGCCTGGGGGTACAACGGCGGCTATTTGAGGAAGGGATACTGCCCGGCCGGGGCATCGTCCTGAAATTCCTGCTTACTTTAATACTCGTAGGCATTGAACTGAAAATAGCTAATACATTGCGGATAGCGAGGTTTAAAGAGCTGGAGAATGCACGCCTGCGCAACGCGCATCTTAGAACAGAACTGGCATTGCTGAAGGGACAGTTGCAGCCGCATTTCTTTTTTAATGCCTTGAGCAGCCTGTCCGGAGTGGTAAGAGAAGATCCTGCGAAGGCACAATACTATATCAGCCAGTTATCCAAAGTGTTCCGCTACTCGCTGCAAAAGGAAGAAGACAACCTGGTTCCACTGAGGGAGGAGCTGGAGGCTGTCAGTTCTTATGCCGCCTTGCTCAAAATGCGCCATGAGGATGGCTTCGGCCTGCAGATAGATATACCGGCAGACATGCTTCATGTAAGACTGCCGCATATGTCTCTGCAACCGCTCATGGAAAATGCACTGAAACATAATGTGGTATCGGCTGCCAGTCCGCTGCTGGTAACGATCACCGCCGCGCAGGGTACAGATGGGACTTACCATATCATTGTCAGGAACAATCTGCAGCGCCTGCCTTTTTACCAGCCGGGAACAGGCATAGGCCTTTCCAACCTGAATGAGCGGTATAAGATACTGCTGCAGCAGGAAATTGAGATCAGCAAAACTGCTGATGCATTCATCGTAAAACTGCCGTTAAAATAATATGTCGTTACGCGTTGTTATCATTGAAGATGAACCGGTTACCGCAAGGAGCCTGCGGGCTATGCTGCAGGATATTGAGCCGGAGTATGAAGTACCAGCCATCCTGGGAGGTGTAGCAGAATCGGTGGAATGGTTGCAAAGGAATATGCATGCCTGTGACCTGTTATTCATGGATATCCGCCTGAGTGACGGGCTGTCTTTTGACATTTTCACACAAATAGATCTTAGCCTGCCGGTGATATTTATTACCGCTTATGATGATTATGCTTTACAGGCATTTAAGGCTAATGGTATTGACTATATCCTGAAACCGTTTGATGTGGATGACCTGAGAGCTGCGATAACAAAATTTAAGCGCCTGAGACAACCGCTGAACAGTACCAATGGATATGAGACATTGCTGAAAATGGCTGCCGGTATGAAAGAATACCCTGCCTCTTATAAGCAGTCTTTCCTGGTACACCTGCGGGATAAACTGATTCCACTGCCTGCTGCGCAGATCTCCTGGTTCTATACTGCCAATGAACTGGTATACGCGGGTACAATGGATAACAGGCAGTTTGTCATAGAGTTTACACTCGAGCAATTGCAACAACAACTGGACCCGGCATCTTTCTTTCGGGCAAACCGTCAGTTCATCGTACAAAGGCCAGCCATACAGGAAGTAGAATTCTATTTTAACGGTCGCCTGTTGTTAAAAGTGAATCCGCCTGCAAAAGAGCAGATCCTTATCAGTAAGGCGAGGGTGCCTGAGTTTAAGGAATGGATGAATATATGAGGTGAAATAGTAATCCTGTTCGTTTCACCCTTCAAATTTGCAGCTTCGCCGGGAAAGAGAGAATAATAATGAAGCATACAGCTACCTTTATATCATGTAATGGCGAGCACATACTATAAGCTGCTAAAATCCGTTTTATAAGTCATGAAATCCCGGCAGGGCAGATCATTCTCATCGTGAGTTGTTTTTTTGTGATTGTATAGCAATAAGTTGTGAAATAAGTAAAAGTGTGCGTACAATACAATTGTTAATTCCCTCGTTATATTATGAATTGTAGTTATATTAATATACATTTACGGGGATAAAGGGAAGTAAATAAGTCATGTAAGTTCGTAAGCATTAATTCAATTATATCACAAATCAATTAAAATCTCTATTCTATGAGAAGACCACGTCTCTCCTTTGCTGGTAGCAAAGCTACGCTGTTATTGCTCGTTGTGGCTGCAGGAATTTCCTTTGGAATCACTTCCTGTTCGAAAGATGATGACACCAAACAGAATTCCGGCGTAACGCAGGAACAGGCAGCTTCTGTAGTATCACAGACTGTTATTAACCAAGGGGGTATCGTTGAACAGGTAAACCAGACGACTGTTTTGGTCGCCGCAATGGAAGCAAGGCAAGCAGGCGGTAAGCTGAGTGATTTTTGTGGTAAACAAACCGATGGCAGCATTAGCCATGACGGTACCGCAAACGGAGTTACCTTCAACTACAAACTGAGCTGGTTATATTCACTCGCCTGTACCAGTGATGTACCAACCCTGTTCACATTTAATTTCAAGGGTAATACCATGTTTGAGACTGACAAGTTTAAAACTACTGACAGCTCTACTGCAAGCTATAAACTGGGAGGTTTAAGTAGCAACAGCACCGCCTGGGAACTTAGTCAGACCTTTGACCGTGCCGGTAAGTTTGTATCCAAAACAACAGATCTGCCTTCTTTCACCAGTGCAGTTCACTACGAGTCTGTTAATATTAAAGTCAGCAAAGAGACTCATGAAATCGTTTCTGGTTCTGCTACTGTGAAGATCACTGGTGCAGATTCAAAGGGTAACGTTTTCAAATATGAAGGTACTATCACATTCCAGGGCAACAAGAAAGCTGTATTCACTGTTAGTGGTGGCAGCAATTTCCAGTTAAGCTGGTAAAATTTACTTACATAAAAAAGGGAACCCGTCTCAGCAATGAGGCGGGTTCCGTTTTTTATACAGGTGTGTATGATTAATACTTACTGCTAGTTATTAGCCATGATGTTCAATGCAAACGGCTGCTCTATTACAGGTGTTGCGTTTGTCAATCCCTGCGCCACCACGGTATAAAGCTTGCCTGCACTCAGCACCACACTGGAGCGGGTGATGACAGTTTCTCCGTTAGTAGCGTTATTCAGCCTGATGGTGTAAGTACCTGGAGCCAGCTGTTTAAATCCGGTAGCTGATTTGTATGCAATACTACCTTGCAGCAGGCTGTCGTTCGCCAGGAAATTAACCGCCGGTGCATCGCTTCCCGCATGTACAAAGCGGATGCCTGCCATGCCGGATGCCGGTGCGCCAAGATCGTCTTCTGTGAGAATACCTACCGTTGTGTTGCCATTTGTTTCACCGGCAGCGAACAGGGAATAGGTTTTTCCTTTTTCAAATTTTACCGGTGCAGACAATACCGTGTTACCCGATACCGCCGCCTTAAAATCAAAGGTAGCATCTCCCTTTTTTACATTCATATAACCGGTAGATTCACCATAGGCGATGGCGGAGGAATTCAGTTTGCTTGTTCCGTTGAATACATTTACACTACCTGCATCAGGCAATGCATTTACAATTTTTACAGTTGCGTCTGGATCAACAGTTGTATCATCATCGTCTTTGCTGCATGATGAAAAGGTAAACATTCCTGTCAGGGCTAAAATGGTTAACAGACCCTTGCTGGCATAATTCAGAGGTGTCATAATCTGGAGCTTTTTAAATGAAAAATGATTTATTCTCCTTAAAAACATAAACTATGCCACGTAAATGAGCATGGTATGCTGTGTAACAGTTATGGGTAATTTTACACATCTTGTAGGACGTCGTATGCCTTTCTTCCTCAAACTATGTAAAGCTGTTTAACCATATAAATCGGACTTATAATAAAAATGCCGCGGAGAGCTTCCCCGCGGCATTTTTGTTATGATTGATCTGATCTTAGTTCCTGATCATTTCTTTTTCATCCAGCTTCCACTCGTTATTGTAAAAGCCTGCAGTTTTCACTGCAGCAGTATTTCCTTTCAATAGGTCGACGTTGAAGATCATATAGTCGGGGAATCCGCTGCCACCGGCAAAATACTGGTTAGCATCAGCGGCGCGCATACCTGACAGTCCGGTACCGGCAATGACCGCAACAGCAGCCGTTTTACTATCGGCTCTTGGCCACATGAAGTATGCCGCCAGTCCTTCTCCGGAATATTCCTGTTTACCGACTGTTACCTTACCACGTGTTACCTGCACAGGCGCGTTTTGCAGCAGTTCTTTCCAGGCCTTGTTCGTAGTTGCATTGCCGTAGATGATAACGCCACGGTCAGGATACCTGGCGGCATTAAAGTCTTTATCTGCAATAATATCTACAGCGCCATTGCCCCTGTAATACCAGGTTTCTGCATCGTAACGGGCTTTGTTTAAAGACCACTCATTCTCCGCTGGCTGTCCGCCGGTACTGTAAACAAACACCATACGATGATTGAATGCTTCCTTGAATGTACCGTTCCGCACAGGTCCTTTGTCGGTAGCTGCCGGCGCTGCGCCCGCAGTCCATTGAGCGCCGTTGTGCAGGTACAGGAGGCTGTCGCCCGCTTTACGTGTATAAGTCACTGCAGGTTTGTTATCCAGCGTAATGCTCAGCGTATTGCCTGCAGGTACATCTTTCAGATCAATAGCCAGTGTCTGGATATTGGAGGTGGTACCGGTAATGGTATTGCGCGATTTATTCCTGCTGAGCTGTATGCGGCTGTATTCCAGCGCATGTTGTTGCTGTAGGATGCGCACCCAGTGATGTACGGCAGAGATGGCAGGATTGGCGGTAGTGAAATCAATTTCATGCACACTTGTATCTGCCGGAATGGTGTGCCATTTGAAGTACTGGAACAAAGGACCCCAGTCTACGCAGGTATCGCCGTACCAGTGCTCACCACCGGGATATTCATAATAGCTGTAGTCTTTATGGAAATCAGCCAGTATTTTTTTCATTTGTCTTGCATAGTCGACAGAAACAACTTTATCGCTATCGCCATGAAGTATGTACACACCACCTGCTTTATAGTTAGTCGCCAGTTTAAAGGTGTTGCTTGGATTGCTGGCTCTCAGCAGCACCTGTTCAGTACTGTTGCGGGGAGAATCGGGGATCAGTCCGTCTGCAGAGCCATATCCCATCAGGGTGGGATAACCGGAGCAGGGCGCAATAGCAGCCCATTTACCGGCATAAGTTGCACCCAGGTACCAGGTACCGTGTCCGCCCATAGAGTGACCAGTCAGATAGATCCTTTCAGGGTCCGGGTGAAAGCTGCTGATCCCGATGTTCAATACCTCCAGTGCATCGAGACGGCCCCAGTCTTCCCAGTTGAAACCGCGGGGACGACGGTTGGTAGGCGCTACCAGTACGCCCCAGTCCTTGTACCTGTAGGCACTGGCCTGGTTGATGGCCTGTACTTCGGCGCCATGTACAGAAAGGAAGAATGCAGGCGCTTTGCCATCAGGATTGGCCTGTGGCGATACGGCGTAGTATTGTACGCTGCCGTCTATATCACTGACGAAAGTATTACTGTAATGGTCTTTGTTGCTGACCGCCTTCAATGCAAAGGTTTTACTGTCCACAGCGGCCTTCTGATTGCTCAACACCAGTGTACAGTGATAGCCGTCATTGGCTGTACCGGAGGCATCGAATTTAAAGCCCACTTTACGGGTGCTCAGTGCCGCTACTTCAGGAATGGTGGTCGTAACTGTTTTACCGTTCACAGTGGCCTGGATCTGCATGTTTTTAAGCGATTGTGCGGAGGTGTTCACCACCACAACTGCACCCCAAAGGTCAGTGTTATTATTGCCGGCTACCACAAATGGCATAGTAGAATCGGCGATGCTGATATAAACTGGTTTTTCGGGAAACAGCAGCCGGGCTTTAATACCTTGCCTGCCGAAGCTGCGGCCTGTGCGGATATAAAATTCATTATTCCCCTGGCGTAATTGTACCGGGATGTACATCCAGCCATAGCGGTACATATCGCCCGCATGTGGCGTACCATTGACATACACCATCTGGTGGCCTGCAATATTCAGGATGGCTGTCTGTGCCTTAGCTGCGTTGTAGGAAACATACAGATAGCCATTGTTGATCACGCGACCTGCAAAAGAACCTTCTGCATTGGCGCTGATATCCTGCCATTGCTGTTGTGCGCCTTTTTCATCAGGGAAAGAGCTGGCTCCTTTTACAGGTGTTTTCAGCTCGCCATTACAGAGCGCCCAGGCCAGCTGATCTGTATACAGCGCAGTCCGGCCGTATTGATGGCAGGGCCCGCTGATCAATCCGTCCTTAAATACATAGGTCTGTTGGGCAAATAGGCCATATCCCGGCAACAGGAGGGCCAGGAGAAATAGAATCTTCCGCATAAAAATCATTTGTGTACAAAATAGAAAGCAGGGGGTACATATACACGCAATATGATGACCGGTGGACAGTTGGTAGGAAGAACGGTAGGCATCTTCCAAGACCTGCGTCTATGCCGGATTACAGCTGATATTTTTCACTTAATGGCTGATATGATTTTAACGCGCGGCTTCCGCAGGGGCGGGCACAATCACTTTCAGGGCCCGCGGCAATATATTGGCGCGTATCTGCCGGGTCTTGCCAAGGTATTCACCATCTATCTGGAAATGCGCCCGGTTCCGGGTACTGATATTTACCTGGTCGGCCTGCAGGATCTCCGTCTTCGTGGGGTCGAAGGGGCGATGCCTGAACAACATCTTCAACAATTCAGGAATGGACAGTTTCCGTAATATCACCACTTCGAAGAGGCCATCCGTAAGATCGCCATCAGGATTGATACTTGCGCCTGTGCCATACATCCGCGCATTGGCCAGTACTATCATATGGGCATGGCGAATAAGGTGCATTTTTTTGTTCTCTATTTTTACTTCCAGCCGCTTGTTCTGCCACAATGTTTTAAAGGCGGAGAGGGCATAACCCAGTTTACCGCGGATGCCCCTTTGCTCGAAGTTCTTTACCAGTAGTGCATTCAGGCCTACATCACTCAGGTGTATGCAGACCTCCTTACCATTTATCTGTATAAGGTCTATATCCATTACCGTAGAAGGCTGTTCCCGGGTAATGAGGGCCAGCACCTGTTCCCAGTCTGCCGGAATATTTAACTCTGTAGCCATACCATTGGCAGAACCGGCGGGAAGTATACCGAGTGGAATATCTGTATTCACTAACTGCTCTGCCACCATCTTCACGGTACCGTCGCCACCAACAGCAATGACACAGCCGGGCTTTATTTTTTTAATAAGGTCTGTAAGCTTTTGCTGTGGCTTATCTAACACGAAAAAGTGGATCTCTTCCTGTCGTTCACGGAAATAATTTTTGATCAACTCCTCAGGATCGGCCTTCTTTTTGCCGCCTGAAACAGGATTGATCACAAAAAGGAGCCGGAGCTGCATGGATGATTGCTGCGCCATGTGATTGATAGTAATTAATACACTCTGTTCATTACAAAATAAGCGCCTGAATGTCTGTCTGGAATAAATTTCTACACTGGCTGGGGATAGAGGGAAGAACGCATATCAGGGTTTACCACGGTATCGGCGGTGTGGAACAGCTGGAAATATTTGGCCATGTGCTGGATCGCGGGCCCCTACCGGCCATGCGGTATAGCAGCTTCCCTTTGTTCAATATGATAGCCCTGCTGCGGTTATTTATGGTAAAGCCCAGGGAAGGTGCGCAGGTACAGCTCACATGGGAGGGGCAGACCATTACTGCATTGACAGAATCAGACGGTTTTTTCCACCTGCAGTGGCAACCGGAAACGATGCCGGCGCCTGGCGATCATGTGGTGGAAGTCATGATCACAAATGTGGAAGAAAGCCCGGTAACGCGTGCAATGGGTGTAGTGATAATTCCACATCGCAGCCAGTTCGGATGTATTTCAGATATTGATGATACCTTCCTGGTATCGCATTCTGCTTCCATGCTGAAAAGACTGCATGTGCTGTTTACCCGCAATGCGCGTACTCGCCAGCCTTTTGAAGGGGTGGTGAACCACTACCAGATGTTGAGTGATGCCGTCAATAAATTGCGTCCTCCGCGTCCTTTCTTCTATGTATCGAGCAGTGAATGGAACCTGTACGCATATATCCGGGAGTTCTGCCGGATGCATGGGCTACCGGAAGGGGTGTTCCTTTTAAGTCAGCTGAAACCTTTGCACATGCTGCTGAAAAGCGGGCAGCAGCATCATGCCACCAAGTTCACAAGGATCAGCCGTATACTGAAGCATTATCCGCATATGCGGTTTATTTTGCTGGGAGATGATACGCAGGAAGATCCGCATATCTACGAGGCTATTACCAAACATTTCACTTCACAGATCATTGCTGTTTACCTGCGGCATGTCAGGAACAGCCGTTATGCTGCCACACAGGAAATTGCCGGCGTGATCAGCGGGAGAGGCATTCCCTGCTGCTATTTTAAACATAGCCGGGAGGCCATTGCCCATTCAAGGCAACTGGGACTGATTGCGTGACCATAAATGAATGTATGTAAATTATGAAGTGTGCTTTTATCTTGTTACTAATGATTGTATGTTACACCGCTGCATGGGGGCAATTCAGTGATTCCATTCATTATTACGGTAAGTTCTCTTCCACCGGGTCTATCAACAGGACGCAGGACGGCCGCTCATACCTGCTGAATAATGGGTTCAAGCTGGGCGTCAGTAAGAAAAAGATAGCGTTGAATGCGAGCGGAGGATGGGTGTACGGCGAGCAGGATAGTGTGAAGACCAACAACGATTTCGCGGCGTCGATGGACTTTAGCCTGTTCAGGGCCGTTCGGCAGATCTATTACTGGGGACTGGCCAACTACGATAAAAGTTATTCGCTGAAGATCAATGACCGTTTCCAGGGAGGGGCGGGTATTGCTTATAATGTCCTGGAGAGGAAAGGGGCTTATCTGTCACTCAGTGATGGTATCCTGTTTGAGAACAGCGATCTTTTCCTTAAAGATACCATCCCGGATGTATATCATACTTTCAGGAATTCTTTCCGCCTGTCGTATAAGTTTGTGATACATGATATCATCATTATCGATGGTACCCATTTCCTGCAGAATTCTTTATCGCACGGCAGCGATTACAATATCCGTTCTACGTCGAATCTTTCCATCCTGTTGCGGAAATGGTTAAGTATTACGGCCACGATGACATACAATAAGCTGAACCGCACGGGCAGGGAGAACCTGTTGTTTAACTATGGGCTTACGGTGGAGAAATATTTCTGAGGAGGATATTATGTAAAGAAAAAAGCCCGGTCTGTGGTACAGGCCGGGCTTTTATGTAAGCTAGCTATTTATCTTGACGCGGATCTTTCGCGTTGCTGATTGTTACGATGCTGCTGGCCATGTCGCGGCTGACCGTTGCCATTGTCTTTCTGCTGGCGTGGTGCTACATGTCCCTGGCGGTTGCGGGAGAAACCTCCCTTTTTATCGCGGGGATGTTGCTGCTTAGGCTTCGGTGCTGCGGGGCGCTGCACAGGAGCGGTAATACTGTCGCCATTGTGAAACGGATGTTCCGTTACTACAGGAATATCGCGTGCAATAAGCTTCAGGATATCTTTCAGAAATGCCTTTTCTTCTCCTTCACAGAAAGAGATGGCCATGCCTTTTGCACCAGCGCGGCCGGTACGGCCGATACGGTGTACGTATGTTTCAGGTACGTTTGGCAGCTCGTAATTGATCACGTGCGTCAGTTCATCGATATCGATACCCCTGGCTGCGATGTCAGTCGCTACCAGTACTCTCGTCTGCTGTGACTTGAAATTGCTCAGGGCGCGCTGACGGGCATTCTGTGATTTATTGCCATGGATCGCTTCAGCTGTGATCTCTGCTTTGTTCAGGTCTTTCACCACTTTATCTGCACCATGTTTGGTACGGGTGAAGACAAGCGCGGTCCGGATAGATTTGTCTTTCAGGATGTGCAGCAGCAGGTTGCGCTTATCGCTTTTATTCACGAAGTACATGGACTGTGTGATGGTCTCTGCGGTGGATGATACCGGTGTTACTTCCACTTTGGCAGGATTACGCAGGATCGCGTTTGCCAGTGTCTGTATTTCCGGAGGCATGGTGGCAGAGAAGAACAGCGTTTGACGTTGTTCCGGCAATTTGATGATGACGCGTTTTACGTCATGTACAAATCCCATGTCCAGCATTCTGTCGGCTTCATCCAGGATGAAGTATTTAATATCTCTCAGCGTGATATAATTCTGACTGATAAGATCCAGCAAACGGCCTGGTGTAGCGATGAGGATATCAACGCCTTTTTTCAGGGCTTCTGTTTGCGGATGCTGGGAAACGCCTCCAAAGATGACCAGGCTTTTCAGGTCGAGGAACCTGCCGTAGGCAGTGAAACTTTCCTGTATCTGTATAGCCAGTTCACGGGTGGGCGTCAGGATAAGCGCTTTAATATTGCGGGGGCCTTTGCGTGAAGCCTGCTGGTCTTCATGCATTAATTGTAAAAGGGGGATCGCAAAAGCGGCTGTTTTACCGGTGCCGGTCTGGGCGCAACCCAGCAGGTCCTTCTTATCAAGTACAAAGGGTATAGCTTGCTGCTGAATGGGCGTTGGATTGGTATAACCTTCGTGCTCCAAGGCCTTCAGCAAGGGCTCGACGAGCCTTAACTGTTCAAATGACAAAATCTTTAATTTTTGATGATGAATACTTGGTAAGGCTATCAACAGTGGCGCTTGTCCGGTGATGTTGCTGATACTTTACCCGCCTTACTCGCAAACCAACACAATGTTTTGAAGGGTATAACAGCAAAAGCAGTGAGGAAGAGAATAAAAGTGATGCAAAGGTATGCTAAATAAATGATATCAGGTTATTTCTTTAATGATAAGTAATTATCTTGCAGATTATGAGCAACGGACCATTAGTATTGTTAGAACAAGCCAACAGCCGCTACACGATGATTGCGGTGGTAGAGCAGGACGAACGGACAGCTTATTTTTATCTGTATCCTGCTGAATTGCAGAGTAAAAAATATCGTATGCGTGCTTGCTGGTTACGCAATTTACAACCCGGCCCCTCACAAAGGGATAGCGCCGCCATGGAGAGGGGAGACGCACCTATGCTGGAGGCACGCCTCACAAATCATCCTGAAGGGAAAGCTCCTTTAAACCCCGCTTTATTGTCCATTGTGTGGATGCCGGAGGAAGACGGTGCTGCTGTATTGTATGACGGTGAAACACTGGGTGTGATACCCGGCTGGAGCCTCTATACAGAGGAACCTGTATCTTACGCAGCAGATTGTATTGACGCAGATGCCAATGCCCTGGTGTTCCCACTCGGCCAGCCCGGTAAGAATGAGCAGCACAAACGCGTTGCGGAGGCTATACAGTTCAGGCAACAGTGGGAAAGCACAGAAAATCCCCAGTGGCCGGTGATTCAGGAACAATTTATTGCTGCCTATGAAGCACAATTCGGAAAGATGCAGCAGTATTTTGCAATAGACAATAACCAATGGCCGCCAATGGCGCTTGGAAAGTTTGAAAAAGATAATGTGGTATATTTCCTGAGCATGGGTGTGAGCATCCGCCCGATGCCATGGGTATCTTACCTGTATAATGACAATGCACCTGCCTACAGAAGAATGGAACTTGCGCTTGCGGTGAGTAAGGACGATTATACAGACGAAGAGATCATGAAGATGGCGGAAGGCATTTCCGGTATGGCAGATATACCCTGGAGGCATATCAGCTGGCTGGGAGAAGGGCATACCATCGGTTCCGGGAAGCTGCCCGCACCTTTTGAAAGCATTGTGTTGTCTGCAGCACTGTATAACGGAGAAGGCATCGCATTGCCGGAAATGTATGGCGATAAAGTAAATCTTTTCTGGGCCAGCCCTATTACGTTGAGCGAACGCGAATTTGCGCACCGCCGCCCGAATGGAGGATATGAATTGCTGGAGAAGATGATACAGGAAGATGTTACACATATTGTAGGAAAAAGAAAAGCTATCGTATAATTATTTTAGTGCCCCTTTTTATAAAGGGCAATAATGTTTGCCAGCCCGCGGATCTATTCATCTGTTCACCAATATTGCTGATATAGATGAATATAGCGGGCACCTTTACATATGACTACACTTGGCTGCTAACAGGGTCATGATATGACCTGCACTGTACAGGGAAAAGCAAACAAAAATGTATATCAACAAATTAATGAAACAGGCAGCCGCTGTGCTGCTGATCTGCGGAAGCACTACAGGTGCATTTTCACAGGGCTTTAAAGACGGTAAGATCTGGCTGAACGAGGATGGCAGTAACTACTTCAAGTTCACATTAGTGTCGCAGATCTGGCTGAGGAACACCGACATGAACCCGGGGACCACCATCAATGGGTATGCGAAAGACAATTATACTGATATTGGCGTAAGAAGGGCCAGGTTTCAGGCCTTCGGTCAGATCGCCGACCGTGTGTTCATCTATTCGCAGATCGGTATGAACAACTTCAACTACTCTTCAGACAGGAAAGCAGGTTTCTTCATTCATGATATTATGGGTGAATATGAAGTGGTAAGAAAAAACTTATCGCTCGGTGCTGGTTTGAGCGCCTGGAATGGCCTGACGCGTTTTTCAGCGCCTTCGGTTGGTACGATCCTGGGCGTTGATGCGCCCTTGTTTGAACAGAGCACCAACGATGTGACAGATCAGTTCCTGCGTAAACTGAGCATTTATGCAAAAGGTAAGCTGGGGAAACTGGATTATCGTGTAGTAATGAGCAGTCCGATGGCAGTACAGAAATCCAATGGATATGTACCAACTGTCGGAAAGTATGCTACGTTCTCTGCCAGACCTGCTAAAATGCAGTGGCATGGATATTTCCAGTGGCAGTTCCTTGACCAGGAGGCCAATACTACTGCTTATACCACCGGTACCTATTTAGGCGCCAAAAAGGTATTTAACATTGGCGCCGGTTTCCAGATACAGCCAGACGCTATGTGGCGTGCCGGTAATAACGGAGATACTGTTGAGTCAAATATGCAGCATTTCGCAATAGATGCCTATTATGATGCGCCTGTCAACGCCGCAACAGGCACCGCGCTGAGCGCATATGCATCTTACATCAACTCCAACTGGGGCAGAGGTTATATCCGTAACCAGGCTACCATGAATCCCGCCAATGGTACTAACAGGCCAGACATCCTCAACGGCAGCGGTAATGGTTATCCTTCTTTCGGAACCGGTAACCTGCTGTACGGACAGGTGGGTTATAAATTCAAAAATAACCTCATCGGAAAGACGACCATTATGCCTTATGCCAGCCTGCAATATGCGCATTATGACAGGCTGAAAGATAATATGGCATTCTGGGATGGCGGTATCAACTGGTTGCTGAAAGGACATACCTCCAAATTGACTTTCGCTTACCAGAGCAGACCCATTTACCAGGTGGATGCAGCTTCCCAGGAAGCATTCAAAACTGATCGTAAAGGAAGCTTCATTTTACAATTCCAGGTATTCCTGAACTAGTGGATACGAACGCAGCCTGGCCTGCACAACGATAACAGATGCTATGGGACAGCATTTCAGTAACCCGCCACCGGCGGGTTATTTTATTTGGGGCAGAGGTCTTAAAAGATAAGGAACAACTACTGAGGAAACAGTATTCAGGCTGCCATGGCAAAAGCGGATTATTCCATTTGAATCCAACAGTCCTAAAAGATAAGGAATAACTACTGACAAAGCAGTATTCAGGCTGCCATGACAAGCGGGTTATTCAATTCGAAGCCAGAGGCTTAAAAACCATAGTAAACAACGATGGATAGTAAGGATATGAAGGCGGTTGTGCCCGTCAGGACAGTTATTTTATTTTAGACCAACGATGTATCAAAGTATACCATTACCTGGATTGTCATAGGATATGTTTGGAATCCATTACAAGTTTTTATAACAAGCGGTATACGTCCCCAATGGGGACATACAGCAATCATGCAAAGGTTGCTTTATGATGGTTTATATAGGCAGTGAATAAAACAATGAGCACATCAACCAAGGTAACCAGTTGAAAGACAGGATTTTGAACATTCAGGCGGGACTTCAGAAGCCCCGCCTTTTTTTTGTAATTTTGCCGTTCCGATTTGGACGGTGCTCATTTTACCCTGCGGAAGATCATTCCGGTGGATAAATATTGGAGACACCGCTTTGATCAATTAAACGAGCAACCTTGGTAAAGATTGACAATATTGTGCTGCCTGACTTCCCTTTACTGCTGGCGCCTATGGAAGATGTGAGCGATCCTCCCTTCCGGGTGGTATGCCGGGAGAACGGGGCCGACCTGATGTATACAGAGTTCATTTCCAGTGATGGCTTAGTAAAGGATACGGACAAATGTCGCCGGAAACTGGCCATTTTTGAGGAGGAACGCCCTGTGGGAGTACAGATATTCGGGGGAGACGAGGGAAAGCTGTCTATGGCCGCCAAAATCGTGGATATGACCCAGCCGGACCTGCTGGATATCAACTTTGGTTGCCCCATCAAAGGAATTGTAAGCAGAGGAGCCGGTTCAGGCGTACTGAAGGATATTGACCTGATGGTGCGGCTGACTACTGCCTGCGTAAAGGCCACCCAGCTGCCCGTAACGGTCAAAACACGCCTGGGCTGGGATGAGGATACCAAAAATATCGAAGAGGTGGCTGAACGCCTCCAGGATACCGGTATTAAGGCTCTGGCTATTCACGGCCGCACCCGCACCCAGATGTATAAAGGGGAGGCCAACTGGGAGTTGATCGCCAAAGTGAAGAATAATCCCCGTATACACATACCCATTTTTGGTAATGGAGATATTGACAGTCCGCAGAAAGCCCTGGAATACAAGAATCGCTATGGTGTAGATGGGATTATGATAGGCAGGGCGGCGATAGGTTATCCCTGGATCTTCCGGGAAATAAAGCACTACCTGCAAACAGGAGAAATACTGGCAGCACCCACACTGGAAGAGCGCATCGGCGTTTGCAAACGCCAGCTGGAAAAATCTGTACAATGGAAAGGAGAGCTGGCGGGTGTTTACAGCATGCGTAAACATTATTTCAATTACCTGAAGGGATTGCCCGACTTTAAAGAATTCAGAAGCAGACTGGTAACTCCTGCCGATCCGCTGGAAATTATGACTGTCCTGGATGAAATAGGAGAGGCCTATGCCGGTTTCGAATTTAGCCAGGCGCCCATCAAATTGATCAATTACCACGAGAATTGCGCCCTGTAGGTCATTAAGATCACTGACGTTGATGCATTTTAATTTGGATAAGGTGCTTGCCGATGCCCTTGTGTCAAGTATAGGTCATGTATATGTCTTGTGAACTGTGTAGCGTTCGATACAGCCGTATAAAAGTTTGCATATAGTGGTGCAGTAGTGTATAGTCGTATATAGTTGCAACTGGTCATGTATAGTTGCATAGTTGTGTATATCAATTGAAGCGTCATTCCTGATACTTTAGAAAAATTATAACAACCTTACTGCAAGCGAACCTCAATAAGCATCTATCACTTACCTACATGATTTTGATATTAAACAAAATTATCTTTATCTTCGCCGCCGTTTATAAACGACGTATTTCAGCGCAAAGCACCCTAAGATCCTTAAACTCCTTACCCCGGCTAAGACAACAGTATCAGCAGGCTCCTTGCAGGACTGGAAATCAAAACATTCATTTTATTATCTAAAAACAATTAACATGGCCTACATAATGGTTGATGTAGAAAGCGATGGGCCTATTCCCGGAGATTATTCAATGATCTCATTTGGCGCTATTAAAGTAGACAATGCCCTCGACAAGACATTTTACGGCAAATTAAAGCCGATATCCGACAAGTTTGTACCCGAGGCACTGGCCGTATCCGGCCATTCCAGGGAGGATACCCTTACATTCGACGACCCGCGCAAAGTAATGGCCGATTTCAAACAGTGGATCGGCGAAGTATGTACAGACAGACCTATCTTCATCAGCGACAACAACGGTTTCGACTGGATGTTCGTCTGCTGGTACTTCCATCACTTCCTCGGCGAAAATCCTTTCGGGTTCAGCTCCCAGAACCTGGGAAGCGTGTATAAGGGAATGGAGAAAGATATGTTCAAAACCTTTAAACACCTGCGGCGCTCCGCACATACCCATCACCCGGTGGATGATGCGAGAGGGAATGCCGAAGCTCTGCTGACCATGAAGCAAGGTATGGGTTTGAAACTGAAGCTCTAGTTTTTATCTTTACATCAGGTAAGGCTGACTGCAGTATATGTGCCACTAATGCCACATGTACGCAGTCATTTTTATTTAACAATTAATTCATGCAGGCCTTAGCACGATAATATTTTAAATTGATTACCTCGCAGAAAAATTAAGGAGATGGGCATAATACGATCCTGCCTGCTGGCAGGCTTTTTAATGACAGGCAGCCTGATATCCGCAGCACAGTCGGAGGAAGAACCAAGTGTATCACTGATCCGCGGACCATACCTGCAGGCCGGATCGCCACATGGTATGACCATACGCTGGCGTACCAATACTGCCACCAGGAGCAGGGTACAGTATGGAGAGACAAAAGAAAAGACAGATCATGTTGTCAATGACTCCACGCTCACTACCGAGCATATCATACGACTGGAAGGATTGCAGCCACATACCCGTTATTATTATAAGATAGCCGATTTCACCAGCACATTGCAGGGCGACAGCGCCAATTACTTTTACACCCTGCCGGAACAAGGCAGAGAAGGAATGTACCGTATCGGGGTGTTCGGCGACTGCGGGAACAATTCCGTTAACCAGCGCAATGTGAAACAGTCTGTGCTGAAGTACCTGGGAGAAAACTATATGGATGCCTGGATACTGCTGGGCGATAACGCCTATAACAGCGGTACAGATGCCGAATTCCAGGCAAAATTCTTTAATGTGTACAAGGATGATCTGTTAAAACAGTATCCTATGTTCCCGGCGCCGGGCAACCATGATTATAACGACAGGGACTTTCCGGGCGCAGTAGCACAGGCACAGCGTACACACCAGACGGCCTATTACCAGAACTTTACCATGCCCACACAGGGGGAATCGGGCGGCGTAGCTTCCAATACACAGGCATTCTATTCTTTTGATATCGGGAACATCCATTTCCTGTCGCTTGACTCCTATGGAAAAGAAGACCAGCAATACCGTTTGTATGATACCGCCGGTCCGCAGGTACAGTGGGTAAAACGCGACCTGGAAGCAAACAGGAACAGGCAGTGGGTAATAGCTTACTGGCATCATCCGCCTTATACCATGGGCTCCCACAATTCTGATACTGAAATGGAGCTGGTACATATCCGTGAGAATTTCATCCGTATACTTGAACGTTATGGTGTAGACATGGTGCTATGCGGTCATAGTCACGATTACGAGCGTACCCGCCTGATGAAAGGGCATTATGGCATGGAGGCAACTTACAGCGCTGCACAGCATAATCTGAGCCAGTCGTCGGGATTGTATGATGGTAGTGATAACGCCTGCCCTTATGTAAAAGACAGTTCCAACCAGGGTACGGTATATGTGCTGAGTGGTTCTGCCGGTAAACTGGGAGGTACGCAGCCCGGGTATCCGCACGACGCCATGCAGTACGCCAATGCAACAGATGGGGGAGCTACGCTGCTGGAAGTACAGGGCAACCGGCTCGACCTGAAATGGATCTGTGCAGATGGTGTGATCAGGGACCATTTCACGGTGATGAAGGAAGTGAACAAACATACTGTATTGCATGTGAAAGCTAAGAGCAAAGTGACGCTGACAGCCTCCTTCGCAGGCCATTACAAGTGGAGCGAAAAAGGGCAGCAGGGCAGAAGCATCACAGTAGTGGCCCGCCCGGGCACAAAAGAATATACCGTACAGGATGCCGAAACATGCCTGAAAGATACATTTACGATCATTTCCACAAAATAAATTGTATGCGTTGGCGTGTGGCGTTTCCCGGTATCTGTGTGTTGCTGTTAATAGCAGTAATGCTGACATCCCGGGGAACGCGCCCTGCTTCTTTACCTGATGGAGTAGTGGCTTATTTTAAACGGCAGCAGCCTAATTTTGCAGCAAAGACAGTGCTGCTTCAACAGCGTATTGCACAGTTACAACCCGGCGACAGCATTTCATTGAAGGCTGCCAGGCAGGCCCTGCGGGATTGCAGGATCGCTTACAAGTCCATTGCTTTCTTCCTGGAATATTTCTTCGCAAGTGAAGCCTGTGTTTTTAATGCACCCGCTAAATACGAAATAGAGGAACCTTATATCGAATACGAAGAGCCGGTGGGATTGCAGCAGGTAGAAGCCTTATTGTACGATCCGGCGGTCTGGCAGCGCAGGCAGGAACTGGCGGCACAGGCTACGGTACTGGTACAGACAGCGCAGGACCTGAATGCCTTGTTATACCAGTTCTCCGCTACCAGTCCGCAGGTGATGGAAAGCATACAACAGGAACTGGTAAGGATCATGACCCTGTATATTACGGGATATGATGCGCCATTGTTAAAAAGCGGTATAGCAGAGGCAGCAGCTGCTATGAAAGCCATTGATAGCATCCTGATACCTTACCAGGACCTGGATAAAAAAGACAGCATACAATATTACTTACAGAAGGGCATTTACATGTTGACCACGCAGCCGGATTTTGACGCATTTGACCGGCTCTCTTTTCTGGCGGACAATGCCCTGCCTTTACAGCGGTTATTACTGAATAGTGGTCACGACCTGTTTAGCGCAACAGCGCTGAAGAAAGATATTTTTCCGCATAGCAATATAGCAGGAGATACCGCGCTAGGCAGACGGCTATTCTTTGAAAAAGCCTTGTCGGGAAATGCGACCCGCAGTTGTGCTACCTGTCATCAGCCGGACCGTTATTTTACGGATGGACTTGCACGGAATAAAAGTCTTAGCGGAGAAGAAGCATTACCACGGCATACACCGGGATTGTTATATGCAGCTTACCAGTATTCGCAGTTCTGGGATGGCAGGGTGCAAAGCCTCGAAGAGCAGGTAAAAGCAGTAATGCATAGTCCGCAGGAAATGAATGCCGACGATGACACGGTACTGCAAAGACTGCACAGTATGCCAGCTTATAGCAACATTACCCTGGCAGAGGTACAGGCTGCACTGGCTGCCTATCTTCGTACGCTGGCGCCTTTTAACTCGCCCTTTGATCATTATATGGCGGGTAATAGGCGGGCCCTGACAACTGAGCAGCGGCAGGGCGGAAATCTTTTCATGGGAAAGGGCGGCTGTGCTACCTGCCACTTCGCTCCCTTATTTAACGGACTGATACCACCGCTCTATAACAGAACGGAATTTGAAGTGCTGGGAACACCCGCCACTGACGATCTTGACCATCCGCTGCCCGACCTGGACAGTGGGCGACTGGCCTTCTTTCCTATAGATCTTTACAAGGGAGCTTTCAAAACGCCTACGGTACGGAATGCAGCGGTGACGGCCCCATATATGCATAACGGTGCATTCAGGAACATGGAACAGGTAATTGATCTTTATGATCGGGGAGGGGGAAATGGTATCGGATTGCCTGTACCGAACCAGACATTATCCCCGCTGCCGCTTCATCTCACACCAAAGGAAAAGCAGGCGCTGATCGCATTTATAACAGCGCTGACAGATAAAGATCTTCTGAAGCAGTGATAGACATATGTAAGTGTGATAACACTTGTCAGTATAACACGTTAAACTTTTGAAGACCTCATATGTCTGAGCGTGATACCCCTTGTCAGTATAACAAGTTAAACTTTTGAAGAACTAAGAGATATATCTAAGCGTGATACCACTTGTCAGTATAACACATTAATCTTTTGGAAAAGTAATAGATGTATCTAAGCGTGATAACACTTATCAGTATAACACCTTAATCTTTGCTAAAACGGTACAGATATGGTTTTTCGCTTGTATCGATCACTTAACTGATTTACTTGATGCAGTAAATTTCCTGCGTAGAAATACGCAATACTATTTTCAGTGATAATACGGTGCTTCGATGTAATGCTTGCCAGCAGGTAATTCCAGGTGACGAACGGCGTTAGGTAATTACATGGTCATATATGGATGAATGATAGTGTATTAGCAGCTTTTTGGAAAATTCCTACCTTTAAAGGATGAGTGAGGTTTTACGGTCTTATATTAATACCTATGCTTCAACTACTTTAACCGATGCGGAGTTCGAGATAGTCATGAAAGCATTTACATTCAAGCGGCTTAGGCGAAAGCAGTATCTTTTGCAGGAGGGCGACGTCTGCAAATTTTATGGCTTTATACTGAAGGGAGCGATGCGGCAATATAGTGTAGATGCAAAGGGAACGGAATATGTAATCAACCTGGGATTAGAGGAATCCTGGGTGGGGGACCGGGAAAGTTTTTTTATGCTGACACCCAGCCGTTACAATATTGATGCATGGGAGGATACGGATCTTCTACTGATCACCAATGAGGACTTCCAGCGTTTACTGGATACTATACCTGCTGTTGTGACAATGGTGCGGGTCATTGACCAGCGTTACCATATAGCCACACAACGCCGTCTGCACAGCAGCATTGCCTATACGGCCAGAGAACGATATGAAGAGTTGGCGAACACCGAACCCGAGCTGATACAGCGTTTCCCCCAACAGATGATTGCTTCCTACCTGGGTATTTCTCCTGAGACCTTAAGTCGTATCCGCAGACAGGGCATCGAGCGGTGACGAGGTTACCTACATCTACGTAGTATGTTTAGCTGCACAGATGCATCCATGCTTTGTTTACCACATATAGTCATTTGTATTGAGGCATACCGATATAGGATACATCTATGCAAGCATTCTTACTGCATACAGGCTACTCTGCGCACAGTACCTGCGGAGCCTGCGCTTCCCTGAAAATATATTAATTTGCCTGGAGCCGGTCTTCGGGTATTTTAACCTGTACATTAAATGGATCACTGGCATCAACGCAATATGCTTTGATGGCAGCCATATAACGCCTGGCCTTGTCTGAATAAAACCTGGCGTGACAACCAGTTTCGTACCTGGCGGCGTAAGATAGATCCAGCAGTGCCCTGTAAGAATAGCCAATGCCGCGGCAGTTGCGATAGACCAGATCTGTCATCAGCCTATGCTTGTTTTCACGGCTCCCGATAAACTCACGATATGTTCCCACATCGGGCGCCGTTTCTGTTTCTCCTTCCAGATCAAATGATACAGGAAAGATGACGGCACTTACATAATGGAGCGCTGCATAAAAAGCAGACGTAATGACCCAGTCGAAGTAAAGATTGCTGCTGTTAAGGAAATCGCATGCCTGCTCATTGTGCAGAGCAAGATGAATGTGTTGGTTTTTTAGTTTTTGGTTCATAGAATATGTTAAAACCGTCGGCTTCCATTTCGGATATTTCGAAGCCTTTCGTTTTGGGAAACAAATAAATGTATACAGAGAACACATCACTGGCATGTGACTGTCTTACATCATAGGCGGCATCGTAGGCCGCTTCGAGATAGGAAGAATTATAAAAACCTTCGTCCAGTACGAAAGCAAGATCGAAGGAGGAAAAGGAATTAATACGCAACCTGATATGTGGTACTGTGCGCAGATCCGTAAAAAATGTGCTGTATTCCTCCGCAATTTTAGTGGCAAGTGCCAGGTTGGAGGTAAACTGCTCATAGATCAGCTTTTGGGATAAATGCTGCTGAACGTTTTTGCCGGTTTCCTTTCCGATTTCATAGGCGGATATGACTTCGTCAGAACTAAAGCCCCGATCTGATCTTTCCCAGTTTTCAGGGACAATAATAGCCGATTGCCTGGAAGAATAGGTATAGTGCAATTGCTGATGCATAACGTTTGCGTTTGGGCAACTAATGGAATTCATACTCGAACATTTTCTACCACAATGCTAACAAACAATTTCTGATTTTAAGTTAATGGGAAGTTAACAAAAAAAAGAATACATAAATCCTCACATATTACACCTGCCGCACAACTTTCCATCGTCTAATGCCCCCACCCCGCACACCGCCTCCCGTCTCCCCTCAAACCGCTTCCGCCCCTCATTTTAATTATATCTTATTTTATAACACTTTGAAAGATTAACATTTAAGCATAAATTGCCTCCCATTATTATTTTAAATAATAGTATAAAGATTTATTCAAGAACCACATTGAATGCCAGTTCGCTGATTTAGAGGCGGTTAGTATTCAGCAATAACGTATAGTAAACAACAAAAGATCTATGAACAGTTTTTCCTGGAAGAAGATCATCCCGCACGTGATTGCCATTGCAGTCTTTTTGATCGTTGCGCTGGTATATTGTAGTCCGGCGCTCGAGGGCAAGGTCTTACAACAGACCGATATTGTACACTGGAAAGGGATGGCGCAGGATGCTTTTAACTACAAGGCGGCGCATGGCCATTTCCCGTTGTGGAATACCCACTTGTTCAGCGGTATGCCCAACTACCAGGTAGCGATGGACTCGAAGTCCATTCTGCCGGATTTTGGCCGTATGTTGCAGTTGTACCTGCCTAAACCAGCCAGCTACTTTTTCCTGGCCTGTTTATGTTTCTACATTCTGGGAATGGCCTATGGCGTAAATGTACTGGCAGCTGTATTAGGCAGCCTGGGTTTTGCCTATGCCACTTATGACCCCATCATTATTTCAGTGGGGCATGAGACTAAAATGGCAGCTATTGCCTATATGCCGGGATTACTGGCCGGACTTGTACTGATCTACAGAAATAAGTATGTACTCGGATTAGCAGTGGCAGCTTTGTTTGCCACCCTGGAAATAGGAGCGGGGCATCCCCAGGTAACCTATTACCTCCTGATCACCATGGGTATTATGACCGTTGGTTATATCATCATGTGGATAAAGCAGCAGGAATTCAGGCATATGCTCATCGCCCTGGGACTGGCGCTCGTAGCTGGTCTGATCGGGGTGGCCAACGTGTCTCAAAACCTGCTGACCACCTACGAGTACTCAAAATATACTATGCGTGGCGGCAAGACGGTCGATCTTTCCGAAGATGGCAAGCTGACACAGACCAAAACCGAAGGACTGGATGAAAGCTATGCATTCTCCTATAGCCTCGGGATGAGTGAAACATTCGTGCTGATGATGCCAAACGCTTTTGGTGGCGGCTCCGGAGAACACCTGAGCCCTGATTCAAAAGTAGTCTCTGCACTTGTACAACAGAATGTTCCCGAAGCACAGGCAAGCCAGGTAGCTGCTACCTTACCTAAATACTGGGGTGGTATTGCACCTTTCACCGCCGGCCCTCCCTATAGTGGCGCATTAGTCTGCTTCCTGGCTATCATCGGCCTGGTTGTGCTTGCCGGAAATGGCAGCAGCAAGGCGGGTGCAATAACCCGCTGGTGGATACTGGCCGCTACCGTTTTAATGATCTTCATTGCCTGGGGTAGCTATTTCGCCGGCTTTAACAGGATATTGTTCGATCATCTGCCCATGTACAATAAGTTCAGGGCGCCATCCATGGCACTGATCATCCCGCAGCTATTACTGCCTTTACTGGCTGTATTAACGCTGGACAGGGTTTTCTTTGCTCCCGATTCAAAAGAATACCTGCAGAAGAATTTCAGGCAGATCCTGTATGTCAGCGGTGGGGTGATCGTATTGGCAGGCCTGGTATATCTTTTCAATGATTATAAAGGCAGCTACGATAGCCAGATCCTGGACGGCTTTACCCAACAGGCTAACGCTACCGTGGCCAACAGCATTCTGCAGGGTATGATCGCCGACAGGAAAGCCATGTTTGCCGGAGGCATCGGGCACATATTGTGGATCTGGATACTGGTGATCATCGGATTGTATTGCTATATGAAGAACATCGCAAAACCTGTGGTGATCCTCTCTGCATTCATATTCGTAAATACGGTAGACCTGCTGGTAGTAGCTAAAAAATATCTCAACAGTGAGAACTACCAGGATGAATCCAGCTACCAGGCCGGTAACTTCGCACCAACGCCTGCCGATCAGCAGATACTGCAGGACACCGATCCGCATTACAGGGTATTGAACCTCTCTACAGGCGACCCTTTCAATGATGCGGTTACCTCTTACTATCACCGTTCAGTGGGTGGTTACCATGCTGCGAAACTGCGCACCTACCAGGATATTATCGAAACCCAGTTTGCAAAAGCCGGTGCAGGACTGAACATGGGTGTGCTGAACATGCTGGATACACGCTATGTGATCACCCGTTCGCAGGATCAGCAACAGCCGGTGCCTGTAGTACAGCGTAATCCTGATGCACTGGGAGCTGCCTGGTTCATTAAACATGTCCGGTATGTAAATGGTCCTATCGAGGCTATTAAAGCCCTGGATCACCTGAATCCAAAAGATACAGCGATCGTAGATAATGCCCTCAAGGGAAGCATCGGCCAGCCGGTCTTTGATTCTGCTGCTACCATTAAACTGGTAAACTATGATAACGATGCCATCAAATATGCCACGAGCGCAAACAGCAACCAGTTTGCTGTATTAAGTGAGGTGTATTATCCGGAAGGCTGGAACGCTTACATCGATGGAAAGCAAACCGATTACGCGAACGTTAACTACATCCTGCGTGGTATAGCAGTACCTGCCGGTCAGCATACCATCGAGTTCAAATTTGAACCTGCTTCCTATTATACCGGTCAGAAACTGGTACTCATTGCAAACATCCTGCTGTGGTTAACGATCGCAGGTAGCATCTTTGTATTGTGGAGACAGAACAGGACTACAAAAGCATAAACAGAAGTATTTCAATATCAAAAAGAGCCCGTATCACCAGATGCGGGCTTTTTTATTCAGATACCCGAGAGCCAGGGGCAGACTCACCGTTACTACAGCCTCTTTATTCAGATAGCTGGGCGGGACGGGCCTTTTAGCCATTACCAGCGGATCATTAAACTGCTGCACCGCCTTTTATTCAGTTACCTGAAGGAGACAGGCTGTTTTCAGCAACTCCCCGCATGCTCATCATTCCGTCATCCGCTTCGTGTACACGCCCCGGTAAACGTTTCCATGATATGTATATTTAAAATATGTTATATTTGTGGCTCATAATAAAACGGGAACCTGCTCAGATCAGCCATAAAACTCTGGCAATCTGAAGTTTCAAACCAGCGTATCGACCTATGAAAAAATACCTGTTAAGTGCAGCTGTACTGGCTGTTTTATGCACTGCCTGCAAAAAAGACGCCCCTGTACCTACCGAAAGATTCTTCCTGTCTATGGTGGACGATAATCGCTCTGAAATTATCAGTGTGGGCGGTTACAATAAGCTAAAAATGCCGGGATCATTCAGCATTTTCGACGAGAACCTGGCATATTACAGTGTTCCCATATACGAGAACGGCAGGCTGACCCAGGTATTTGCAGCGGAGACCCGCTACGAGAACTCGCTGGCGAATGCTTATAGATATAATGATGCCGGTAAAGCCTTCAGAGTCGACTTTTATTCTTCGGGTATAATGGACAGGTATGATAGCCT
This sequence comes from Chitinophaga filiformis, assembly GCF_023100805.1. NCBI lineage: Bacteria > Pseudomonadati > Bacteroidota > Chitinophagia > Chitinophagales > Chitinophagaceae > Chitinophaga > Chitinophaga filiformis. Next base: position 6,466,538 of record NZ_CP095855.1, on the reverse strand, counting down.
GGCATATGACAACAATGGTCAGCTGGTAACAATATACCACAGAAAAATAACCTATGGGGCTGACTATCCCTTCGGTATCTACAAAAAAGATGTGCTTGTATGGGATACCAGCGGAAACGTGACGCAATTGCACACGATACAGATACAAAACGGGGCGGAAGGGAAGGATACCCTGACAACATCTTATACCTACGATAAGAAGGTCAATTTCATGGGTAAACCTGCAGCCCTTTTCATGCTGAATTATGAAAGAGGAATTACCTATTTGTCTGCCAATAATATGCTGACACAGGTCACGGCATACCCTACCGGTGATTCGGTTAAGTCAGTTACAAACGTCTATACCTACGACAATGAGAACTATCCTGTAGAAGTGAAAATCAGTAAGAAAACCATCAGGGCTGGTGTAACGACGTCCGGCAAGACTACAGACTTTAAGATCAGTTACGAGAGAATACCTATCGAATAAGCAGGTGGCCATACGATAAGGGTATGGTTTCAGGGAGTATCAAATGTGTGAGTAGCCGGAATAGTTATATTTGTAACTACACATTTGAAAACCAGTCACCATGGCAGTACTCAATTTTTCAGATAATATCATCTTACAGGACGAAAGAGTATTGCTCCGTCCACTGATATTAGCTGATGATGAACACCTGATACCCTTTGCACAAAACGAACCCGACATCTGGAAATATGCAGTAATACCTCCCGCCAGCCCCGGTATTATGCGGGAGTACATTCGGGCTGCTGTGGAAGGCCGCAATGAAGGAAAAGAGTATCCTTTTATCGTATTTGATAAACAACAGCAAAAGTATGCAGGCAGTACGCGTTTTTATGATATACAATTGGCCAACAGTACATTACAGTTGGGATATACCTGGTACGGAAAGGCATTCCAGGGTACAGGGCTGAACAAGCACTGTAAGTTTCTGCTGCTGCAATATGCCTTTGAACGGATGGGGATTGAGCGTGTGGAATTCAGGGCCACACATACCAATGAAAGAAGTATCGCTGCGATGAAGAGCATCGGATGTACGGTGGAAGGGATTATGCGGAACTGCGCCGTCAATCCGGATGGTACCAGGAGAAGCACTATCATTCTCAGCATCTTAAAAGATGAATGGTTCGGTACGGTAAAAGAGAACCTGCAGAAGCGCTTATAATCATGATAAGTTATTATGAAAAAATATCAATTAAAAGTAACTTTGCAAGCTATGGAACTGTGCTGATAATGTAAGGGATTTCCCGACCTTTTATATCTGACTGTATAGCAATTGAAATACGATATTCCTATGAAATTGAAGGCTGGGTATAACCGGCTGGTAACACTATTCAGGTTACTTTTTATCTGCTCCATTACCGGTATGCTGATGATGCCTGCAACCCTGGTAGGGCAGGACATCGGCATCCGTAATCCTTCACTGGAAGGGATACCGTCTCAATACAGGGCGCCCGGCCAATGGATGGTTGTTTCCTCTACACCGGATATTCAGCCGGGGGTGACCGGCGTATACAAACCGGCCTCAAACGGAAGCACCTATTCTGCCTTCAGGGGCGGGCCACACTGGCTGGAAGCTATTGCCCAGAAATTGAATACTGACCTGTTGCCAGATAAAACCTACAGGGTTTCATTCGACCTCTATTTTGCCCGGGGCTATGATTCCGCTACCTGTTACGGGGCATTGGCTATTTATGGGGCAACAACCCTGACGGATACACTCGAACTGCTCTGGCAGTCGGGTGCATTCTATAATACAGAATGGGAACGCTTTACGGCGGAATTTACACCTCATGGCCAATACAGTTATATCGTATTCGGCGGAGATGTGCGTGTTGCCTGCGATAATGCCTATGGTATAGCATTGGCACTGGACAATCTTGCAGATACACTGCGTGAGGTGCCCAAAATATCCTACGATATAGTACCCAGCTGCAAGGGTGTGAGCACCGGCGCAGTCAGGATATCGGTGCAGGGCACTTACCCTCCGTTTGCCTGCGAATGGGAAGACAGTACAATTGCTGATGAAAGGGACAAACTTCCCGCCGGGGATTATATTGTAACGATACATGCCCGCAACGGCGTGACCGTACGGGATACGATTACTGTACCAGAAGCTGCGTTCGATGGTCATGCAGCCGTGACGCTTGCAGGTTGTACCGGAGAAAACAGGAACAGGATCCTGCTCAATACCACCGGTGGTACCGGGCCTTATGAGTATTATCTGAACGGGGACAGGCAGGCCAGGTTATCGCCGGAATTTGATAACCTGTATGCAGGACAATATGATATCATCATCAAAGATGCAAAAGGATGCCTGGATACCATATACGACATCCACGTGGCAGACCCGCCATTATTTACGCTTCTTGGTAGTTCCCTGCAGCAAATGAGTTGTGCTGTTACCAACGACGCTATATTGAAACTGGCCGCTACCGGTGGTGTGCCTCCATATACCTACAGTATTCCCGGACTTGTATCGCAGGGAGACAGCATTATCAGGAACCTGCGTGGCGGTAATTATACCTATCATATTACGGATGCGCAGGATTGTGATATTGCGGGTGACTTTAACGTTCCTGTAGCTGTCAACAAATGCGCAGTGCTTGTACCAAACGCATTCAGCCCCGACGGAGATGGCGTAAATGATGTATTCCGTGTAAAAGTGTTTGACAGGATCAGTGATTTCAGGATGTCTGTATATAATCGCTGGGGGCAACTGATGTTTGTAAGTACAGATGCAAATGAGGGATGGCTGGGCGATTTGAAAGGGCAGGCTTTACCTTCCGGTACCTATCTATGGACAATTTCTTACCTGGACAATACTCATCAGGCGATACAACAACAGGGGAGTGTCATCCTGATAAAATAGCAGAAGGGTCAAAGTAAAAACAGGCGCTGGAAATTGCCTGTATGCCTGGTAGTTTCCATCAGCTATCGAATAGAAAGAACTCAAAAGCGAAATGCCCCAAAAGGTTAGACACTTTTGGGGCATTTCGCTTTTGAGTTCTTTTGCCAATATTATTCCAGTCCCCGGTGTTGCAGTAAGTACTTTACATCGGGTTCTCTTTTACGGAAGGCAGTATACAATTGCATAGGTTCTTCCGTGCCGCCTTTTTCCAGGATATTCTTTCTGAAAGACGTCGCGGTGGCGGCGTCAAAAATATCGCCCGCTTCCTTGAATGCGGCAAAGGCATCGCTGTCCAGCACTTCCGACCAGATATAGCTGTAATACCCGGCAGAATAGCCGCCTGCAAAGATATGCTGGAAGTAGGTGCTGCGGTACCTGGGCGCGATCTGCGGGATCAGCCCTATCTTATCCATTTCCTCTTTTTCAAATAACAGCGGCACGATCGTCTTACCAGGCGCAAGTGTATGATAGCTCATGTCCAGCAGGGCCGCTGCCAGGTATTCTACGGTAGCAAAGCCCTGGTTGAATTTCGTGGCTGCTTTCATCTTCTCTACCATGGAAGCAGGAATGATCTCGCCCGTTTCGTAATGTTTTGCATACTGTTCCAGTACTTCGGGCTCAAATGCCCAATGCTCCATGACCTGTGAAGGCAGTTCCACGAAATCGCGGGGAACTGCAGTACCTGAAAGGGTTTCATACGTCACGTCAGATAAGAGTCCGTGCAATGCATGCCCCGCTTCATGGAAGAAGGTCTCCGCCTCATCGGGGGTAAGCAGCGCAGGTTGTGTACCGGTAGGCCGGGAAAAGTTACAGACGATAGAAATGACCGGGGCTACACGTCCGCTTTCATTCAGCGACTGTTTGCGGTAAGAGGTCATCCATGCACCGCCACGTTTGGAGCTGCGGGGATGGAAGTCCAGGTACAATATGCCTGTCAGCTGTTTATTTTCATCTTTTACTTCATATGCCGAAACTTCCCCGTGATATACAGGAACATCTTTCAGTGGATGGAAGCTTAGTCCGTACAGTTTTTTCGCAACAAAGAACAGCCCTTCGCGCACATTGTCCAGTTTGAAATACGGACGTAATGCTTCTGCATCGTAATTATATTTTTCCTTTCTTACTTTATCTGCATAGTAAAACCAGTCCCAGGCTTCCAGTTGTTCACCTTTACCCTCCCTGTCCATGAGCGCCTGCATTTCTTTTGCCTCCTGCCTGGCTACAGGTAAAGCGGCCGTCCACAGCTGTTGCAGCAGTTCATTGGCTTTTGCGGGCGTTTTAGCCATGTTTTCTTCCAGGATCAGGTGTGCATGAGAGGCATATCCCAACAGCGCTGCTTTTTCAGCTCTCAGGGCAACCAGCTGTGTTACGATCTCTTTGTTGTCGCGTTCATCATCGTGATTGCAACGGTTGATATAAGCCTGGTAGATCTCTTTCCGCAGATGCCGCTGATCTGCATACTGCAGGAAAGGCATGACACTGGCATTATGCAAGGTAAAACGCCAGCCTTCCCTGCCTGCTTCTTTTGCTGACAATGCAGCTGCTTCAATAAGAGAAGCGGGAAGGCCTGCGAGGTCTTTCTGGTTGGTGATCAGCAATTCGTAATGATTGGTCTCAGCCAGCAGGTGCTGTCCAAAACGGACAGTAAGCAGGGAGAGGTTTTTGTTGATCTCCCGGAGCCTTTCCTGTTTAGCGGCATCCAGGTTGGCGCCATTGCGCACAAAATCTTTATAGGTCTTTTCCAGCAGCTTACGTTGTTCTCCCCTCAGTTCAAGCGCATCCTGCCTTTCATATAAAGCTTTTATCCTGGCGAACAACGCTGCATTCAGGTAAATATCGTCAGCATGTTTTGCCAGCACAGGCGCTATCTGCCGGGAGATCTCTTCCAGTTCGGGAGTAGTGTTGGCAGACGTCAGGTTGAAAAACACGGTGCTGACATTGCGAAGCAGCTTGCCGCTTTTTTCAAGCGCTTCCATTGTATTGGCAAAGGAAGGCGGCGCCTGCTGGCTGGTAATAGCCTCAATATTTTTGCTTTGTTCTTTCATGCCTTCCTCAAAGGCAGGGAGGTAATGCTCGTGCGTAATGCTGCCAAAAGGAGGAACGTCAAAGGGTGTATTATATGCCTGAAGTAGTGGATTAAGGGTGTTTGTCTGCTCCATATCATCTTTGATTATAAAGTACTCCGGCAAAAATAACTATTCTTATAAATGTCCTTGTATTTATTGTATGAATCCACCGGGCTATGTGTAAATAGGCTGGATTGTAGTATTTTAGTAGCTATGCATGCTACATTCGTATTGTACATTGGCCTCATACTGGTAATACTGTTGCTGGTCATGCTGGCGCAACGTCTGAAGATCTCTTATCCCATTGTGCTGGTACTGGGTGGCCTGGTAATCAGTTTCATTCCCGGCCTGCCGGTCATTTCTATTGATCCGGAGCTTATTTTCCTGATCTTTTTACCTCCCTTGTTGTACGAGGCTGCCTGGTATACTTCCTGGAAGGAATTCTGGAAATGGCGCAGAGTGATCGGTTCTTTTGCCTTCGGCATTGTATTGCTTACGTCTTGTGTGATAGCGGTCGTTTCTCATTATCTCATTCCTGGTTTTACACTGGCCCTGGGTTTTTTGCTGGGAGGTATTATCTCGCCGCCAGATGCCGTTTCTGCCAGTACGGTATTGAAAGGAGTGGATGCGCCCAAGCGGCTTTCGTCTATCGTAGAAGGAGAGAGCCTGATGAACGATGCATCCAGCTTGATCGTATACCGCTTTGCGATGGCGGCGGTCATCACCGGCTCTTTCTCATTTCATGAAGCCGCGCTTAGTTTTGTGGTGGTGATTGTAATGGGAATTGCTACAGGGATTGCCGTAGGGCTGGTATTTTATGCTCTTCACCGCTGGCTGCCTACAACGCCAAGTATGGATACTGTATTGACATTGGCAGCCCCGTATGTGATGTATATAAGCGCAGAGTCTTTTCACTTTTCCGGTGTACTGGCGGTCGTGAGCGGAGGGCTTTTTATGGCAAACAGGCGTAACTCCATCCTGAGTCACCTGAGCCGTATACAGAGCATTAATGTGTGGGCCACCGTCGGATTTGTATTGAATGGTATCGTATTTATGCTGATAGGTCTTGAACTTCCCATTGTGGTGCAGCAGTTGGGCGGAAGTTCGCTGAAAGAGGCGATCTGGTATGGCCTGGTGATCTCAGTAGTAGTGATCATTACCCGCATTCTCAGCACCATGGGGGCTTCTGTATTTACAGTATTCATCAGCCGGTTTATTAAGACTGCGGATAGTCGCCCGGGATGGCGTATGCCGCTTGTATTCGGCTGGGCAGGTATGCGCGGTGTGGTATCGCTGGCGGCGGCTTTGTCCATTCCGATCATGGCAGGTAACCAGCCGTTTCCCCAACGTAATATGATCCTGTTCATCACCTTCGTAGTAATACTGGTAACGCTGGTACTGCAGGGCCTTACACTGCCCTGGCTGATCCGTAAACTGAAACTGGCGGAGCCTGACTACCTCATGTCAGAGCTTGAACAGGAGATCCTTGTCAGGAAAAAACTGGCACATACGGCACTGGAAGTATTGGATAAGCAGTTTAAAGCTGATGTGGAAGAGAATGTATTGTTACAGCAGTTAAGAATGAGCCTGGAAAATGAACATACTTTCCTACAAAGTTATGCAGAATCGCACGGTAAAGATGTAAACCGGCGTCAAGCGACTAAACGGTACAGGACTATTTATTTTGAGCTCTTAAAGGAGCAACGGCGAATGCTGAAGATGATCAACAGGAAGGCGGAGTTCAATGACGAGATCATCCGTAAACATTTTTCTCAGCTGGACCTTGCAGAAGAGAAAATAAGATTGCAGTTTTAATAAAGCAGGAGGGGAAACCCAAAAAGTAAAACAGACGCTGAGAATCGCTTAAAAGACTAACTGACTTCATCAGGTACTCAAAAAAAGAGGGTGTTTCAAGTTCGATACACCCTTTTTTTATTTATAGTTCGCTTTGATCTATCAACTGCAGTATGAAGTTATTGTATTCATCCTTCATGGGTAGTTCATCATTCACATAAAGCTGCCTTCTCTTTACTACAACAGGTTCTCCCGTTTTAGGATTAAAGCCTGTTTTGTCCATCTCCGCCCAGTAAAAACCAATCCCTCTTTTCTGCCAGCTGGGTAGTTCATTGAAGTTGATATGATAGCTGAAGAGCAACTCATTTTTATCTGCAGTGCTCATATTTTCAATTTTCTTTGTAGCTGTCAGCCGGGTGTGGTTATCTTTCCTCAGCTGCCAGTAGCAGTGTGCATTCAGCGCGTTGCGGTGCGCATCTTCATTACGCCATCTGAAATAGTCAGCTACCAGTTGCTTATTAGGCAGTTCGCAGATCCGGCAGTCAAATGCAGCAAGGCTTCCCAGCTGCAGGGAGAACCTGGCACTGGCTTCCCCTGCCAGGATGGAGGTATATTTCCGGTGTTTGCGGGCAAACGCATTTTCCTCAAGATGAAAAAGCAGGGAGATCTCATCACTTTCGGTATAACCATAAACAACGTTAAAGCCGCTATTCATCAGGTGTTTCACTGTTTCAATCATATAGTCCCTGAATACCGGGTCAAATGGGGCTTCGAAGGGGTGTACTTCCTTCGTCAGTTTGGTAAAACCCCTGCCATCAATACGGGCCACCATGTACATACCAGGCAAAACGCTTCTGTCATGCGCGGTTTCATATACCCGCATTTTACTGTCTAGTTCATCAAATTTCATGATTCCATGCTCTTATCGTAAAACCGTTTTCGCCTAATTCCACATAATGCAGCTCGTCAAATCCCTCACTTAGCTGTGGTACTTCCAGGCGTTTATAAGTGTTTAAAACACCCACTTTCGGGATCAGCGCTTTCCCGCTCCGCCGGCTGTTCCTTTCCAGGGCATCTGCGAGGTTGGAGCGGAAATAATATCCTATGACCCTGAATTTGTTTTCCAGGGCAAGCCGGATATATTTCTCCCTGTCTGCCGCTCCGGGATTGGTATTATCTACCACGAATGGCTGCATACCTTTGATGCATGCGCCAAGGAAGAGGTCTTCCCGGTATCTGCTTTTCAACAGGTCCAGGGAGATCCTGACATGGGTTTGCAAAAAGTGTTCTTTGTAAAAACCTGTTTTGCCGGTAGCTTGTAGTCCGCAAAAAATAATTGCTTCCATGGTATGGGTGTTCGGAGCGTAAAATAAAATATTAAAAGGAAACTGCAATTACCACATCAACCTCACGAGGGCCAGGTTAAAATAACAAATAGCTGACAATATTTCCCCTTCTCATTCGTCCATCCTCATATGAACGAGATTAAGGTATACGATGTCCACGCATTTACCTCCCGGTTTATGCCTTCCCGGGAACTGGAGACCCTGTTGAAGGGCGACCTGAATAAGTTCCTGATATGCAGGGTAGAAGACATGTACCGGCATGTAAAACAGGCGGTACCCGCTTCCCGCTCTCTCATGCATGCATGCCTCTACCTCACCGAAGGATCGGCCTCCATGAAGATCGGGAGTGAGAATTATCACCTCCGGAAAGGGGAAATACTGTTTGTACCTGCCGGGCAGGTATTCTCTTTTGATGCACAGGACGAGAATAAAGGTTTTTTCTGCAAGTTCCATGACGATATGCTGCTGGGCAAATACGGTAACAGCGAGTTGCTGAAAGAGTTTGAGTTCCTGAAAGTATGGGGAAAGCCCCATGTAGTACTGGATGAAGGAACTTCCCGGTTTGTACTGCAGCTTTTCGAACGGATCCTGTGGGAGTATATGGAGCATGGGCTACAGCATATGAACATTTTACAGCCTTACCTGATTGCCTTGTTATGTGAAGTGGGTAGTGGCTACCAGCCCCTGTTACCTGGTGCACAGACGAACGCCGTGAATATTACCAGCAGGTTCCGTGAGCTGGTTGCGCAGAATATCCGGCACCGCCATATGGTGAGCGATTACGCTGCGATGCTGAATATCTCTCCCAGCCACCTTAATAAATCAGTAAGGATGATCACACGGAAAGCGCCTACGAAATGGATTGACGAGACCATTGTGCAGGAGGCAAAAGTATTATTGAGCCAGTCCGACTTTCCCATCAGTGAAGTGGCCATACAGGTAGGGTTTGAAGACCAGTCCTATTTTACCCGGCTGTTTAAACGTTACGAAGGAATGACGCCAACAGAGTTCCGGCGAATGATCAAAATGTCCTAAAGTAGACTTTTTATGTCCTAACGGAATTGTTCATTTCGACAGAGCTTTGCGGAACAAAATATCGAAATGTATTTTTCATTACTGCTATTACATTCCTTCTTCAGATGGATGGTCGTATTAAGCCTGTTGTACGCCGTTTTCCGCGGCCTGAGGGGATGGACAGGAAAACGTTCCTTTACGCTTGCTGACGACAGGATAAGGCATATTACAGCTACTATAGCCCATATACAGCTGGCTTTGGGATATGTACTGTATTTCAATAGTCCCCTGGTTGCATGGTTCAGGGGACATTACCACGAAGCTATCCGGCAGTTCGATTTCCTTTTCTTCGGATTGCTGCATGTGATCCTGATGACGATTGCCGTGATCGTTGTTACTATCGGCTCTTCTTCCGCCAAAAGATCGGTCACTAACCAGGGGAAGTTCAGGATAATGACCTTACTCTTCGCCCTGGGCCTGTTAATTATTTTCATTGCCATACCATGGCCCTTTTCGCCACTGGCGCACAGGCCATACATAAGAACATTTTAATAATGATGCGTTTTCTCCGTACAAAAGTGGGCCGTTTAAGGCTGGTCGGGTTTATAGAGGGAATTTCCCTGCTGGTTTTAATAGGAATAGCCGTGCCTATGAAATATGCTGCCAATGACCCGTCCCTGGTAAAACTGATGGGGCCCATACATGGTTTTTTCTTTGTGATCTTTGTGATCAATGCATTAAGCGTTGGCATTGAGTACAAATGGAAGTTCAGTGAAGTGACATGGAAAGTGCTGCTGGCGTGTTTTGTCCCATTCGGTACTTTTTATATTGATTACCGGATCTTACGACGGATGGAATAAGCCGGAATATGGATTATATTTGTTCTATATCGCGTTGCCCTGATGCATATTGAAAAATATATACCGGTAGCCACATTGCAGCCCTTCATCAAATCTTTCATGATCATTGAAAGCGAGTTTCCCGTGCAGAACCAGATACTGCCGGATACCGCTGTTGTAATGGCTTTCCGGCTGAGGGGAACGGTGATGGATAAAGACCAGGGAATATTGCCGGCTACTACGCTTGGCGGGCTTAGGAAGACCTTCAGGTCGCTGGCCTATTCCGGCAATACCACCAACCTGCTGATCGTTTTCCGCGAAGATGGCGCCGCGGCCTTCTTTAAAGAGCCGATGCATGAATTATTCGGAGGCGCTGCCTCACTGGATAATTTTATCCGTAGGCAACAACTGGACGATATCACGGAACAACTGGCTGCCGCTGGCGATAATCAGGCTTGTATAGCTATTATGCAGGGCTTCCTGTTGACGGTCCTGAGACAGACAAAACCCGATCTGCTGGTCCGGGAAGCGATACGGAATATCAGGCAGGCAGACGGTAATCTGCGGATAAAAGAACTATTGCAGGAACTGCACATCAGCCAGGATGCTTTTGAGAAACGTTTCCGGAAAATAACAGGCGCCACTCCCAAACAGTTTGCATCTATCGTCCGCCTGAGAAGCCTGATCGGAAAGGCCGATGGCAGCACATTAACAGCACTGGCATATGATGCAGGATATTTTGATCAGGCGCATTTCATAAAAGACTTCAAATCATTCACCGGTAAAACACCAGGTGAGTTCTACAGATCAGCAATTTATTGGTAACCTGAAACATGCAGTATGGCTATTGTAAAACCAGTGCTCCGGGCATTTGATCATGCGAAAGTAATAGAGTTCTATGTCGACTGGCTGGGCTTCCAGGTAGACTGGGAAGACAGGCCTGACAATACGCCCTTTTATATGCAGGTCTCTATGGGCGATATCGTATTACATATTTCAGAACATCACGGTGATGCCAGTCCTGGTGGTACTGTGTATGTAGACGATTTCAGGGATGTCGCGGTTTACCACCAAAAGCTGATCGATAAACAATATAAATACAACCGCCCCGGTTTAGGGGAAGCGTTTTATGATCCGTCCATATTAACGTTTACCGTAAACGATCCGTTTTACAATAAGATCATCTTTGCCGGAAAGAAGCAATGAGTACTTACTTATCCAGTAATCTCCTGTGATAATTGATCTGTCCCAGGTGATAACCCAGGTGAGTGGCAAGATGTATCAGCATATAAGCTGTGGTTGTTTTACCATCAAAAACAACAATGGGATATTCCTCCGCTAACTTTTCTTCAGAAAGACTGTTCAGTGTCTTATCTACCACATGGATGGTGTCCTCTATTTTTTGCAGCAGTTCCGCACGGGGTACATCCTTCAGGGAAAATTCCAGGTCCCTGTGGCGGACGTAACCGGAGTTGCCCAGCTGTGCACCAATATAAGTATTTAAGTTGCCGGCCAGGTGTAAACAAAGATTACCGGCCGTGTTTGCAATATTAGCTTCGGTTATCCATAAAGCAGGCTCATGCTGATATAAGGATATTTCTGTTTTTAGCTTGTTAAGATCCCGGTTGAAGATTTCCTTTAAGGCTGTAAGTGTCGACATATATGCAAGGTTTCCTTCATACAAGATACGTCTTTTTCTACGGGATGTAGCATTAAATGGACAGGCTACGGTAGAAATATGCCCTCACTACATCGTTATTGCCTTCCAGTACAGGCTTTTTGGTGGAGAACAGTGCGCCCTCTACAGTTTTTTGCAGATATTTCTGGTTCCAGTGCATGATAGCCTCTTCAGGGGTATCGCCACAGCCGTAGATACCGTACTCAGGCCTTTCACCCAGGAGGCAGCAGTATTCCTGGCCGTCATTTAGAAGAACAGGTTTGTATTTCCTTACAGCATCCGGCATTTCGTTTGAGTTATAATCAACAGGAATAACTTTAATCTCATGTGTCGTTTCCATAGCACTTCTTTTTGGTAGAAATAACCCAATAAATATGCCATGCCAAAGCGCGAAAATGTGTACTTTTATTCCATTCAGTTATATTGAGAATTTTATTAAGATAAACTAAGCAGTAAATGAACGGTGCGATTTATGTCCGGCATGTCTCCGTGAAAGATGCGGCGCAGGTAGCCGCTTTATCAGGTGAATTGGGATACCCCTCAACAGTTAAAGACACGATCACGTACATCCAGGCAATCGATAAAAGTATTTGTGACGTAGCCTACGTTGCAGTGAATGGAGAAACTGTTCTCGGATGGATCCATGTACTCTATACCATCCGCCTGGAATCAGGTCCTTTTTGCGAGATCGGTGGCCTGGTAGTGGCACGCAATGCACACGGCCGGGGCATTGGCAGATTGCTGGTTGACAAAGCAAAGAAATGGGCCGCAGAGCGGAATATCAGTACACTGCGTGTACGCAGTAACGTGATCAGGGAAGGAGCGCATGCCTTCTATGTCAAGAATGGTTTTAAAGAGTATAAACAACAGAAGGTATTTGATTATACCATCGGTGAAGAGAATTTGTCGGAAAGGGCTGCTGTTGAGAATACGAAAGTAAGTGAATAAAGAAAACTTCGTAAGTCAGAGGCAGGTGATATCAGATGCCTTTCTTCACCCCACCCCAGTAGTCCTGTACACATTCAATTCAATTCAATTCTGACAACAACCCGGAAAGAAGGTAATAACTATAAAGTTGCTTACCAGGAAAACTAATGCTCCTGGTAAGCAACCATATGTTAATACTTCCGCTTTTTACGTAGCGCATTTATCTGTTTGGACAGTTTACCAAACTGTTGATCCATTCGTTTCTTTTCCATACTGCTTGCCTGGTAATGGTATTGTTCCCTGACCAGTTTCAGGTAATTGCGATACACATTCACCGGCAATGTACCTGCTTCAACCGCAGCAATGACAGCGCAACCCGGTTCCTGCTGGTGTGTGCAATCACGGAAACGGCAGTTTGCTGAGCGTTCTTCTATCTGTGGATGATAGAAGCTTACACCTTCGTCTGCATCTATGGTAAGGCCAAATTCCCGCATGCCGGGCGAGTCGATGAGCATACTGCCATTAGGCAACATTACCAGCTGCCGCGCAGTGGTGGTGTGTTTACCTTTATTATTGAATGTGCTGAGGTTTCCTTCTTTTTGTATAACAATGCCCGATAAGGCATTGAACAGCGTGCTTTTTCCCACGCCGGAAGAACCCAGTAAGGCGAAAGTTTTCCCTGCCTGCAAATACTGTGAAGTCCAGCTTTCCAGTTGCGCCCGATCTAAAGCGCTTGTGAGCAACACCGGGCATTTATATCCCAGTTCCAGTACCTGCCGGCGGTATGCTTCAGGATCATCTACAAGGTCCTGTTTGTTCAGGATAATAACAGGCTGTATACCGCATTGATACACCTGCTGCAGGTAGCGTTGCAGCCGTTGCAGGTTAAAGTCGCGGTCAAGGCCCTGGATGATCAGCGCCGCGTCAAGATTGGCGGCAATCACCTGCTGCTGGCTGCTCCTGCCGGGCAGTTTGCGGCTGATGGCATTTTGCCTGGGCAATACGTCGATGATGATGCTTTGATCGTCGTAAGGTTTGCATACCACCCAGTCGCCCACTTTGGGTAATTCCCAGGTCTCTTTGCTGTTCATGAGCGTACCGGCCAGTATGGCTGCAGAAAGCCCCTTATTGCTGATGATGGTATGATTGTAACCGTTAATGGCGGTTACACGGGCAGCCTCCAGGCCCTGGTGTAAAAAGGATGTATAGTATTGTTCGAAATGGCTGTTCCAGCCATATTGTGATAATAATGACATTGTTGAATAGATTGCAGCGCTGTGCGTGCGGACAATATGCAGTGTCCGGGCAACAGGGCATCGGTTCATAAAAAATATGAAATAAGGAAGTGGGGAACGCAGGGGTATTAAGCAGGACTTAATGTACCAGCTGCGTTACGCTGCAACGCATTCCGGCGGAAGATGGGCGGTGTGTAGTATTGCTGAATGTCATACGTGAGCAAAAATAGTATTTTTTAACAAGAAAAAACCGCCCCAATATCATTGGGACGGTTGCTCATCATTCGTAATTAATCCCCCGTATAATTTTTGTCAGCGTTTATCTTTCAATGACCATCCGGTCTTTAGCCCGATAATAAATACAACCAGCAGCAATTCACCTGTTGCCAGCAGTATATCGCCTGGTACACGCAGCCAGCGTAGGGTCTGCATGGTAGATGTCTGCATGAATTCTGCAGAACGTGCATACCAGTATCCATGCTGAATAGAAGCGATACCCTGCATAATACCGATAGGAAGCATGCTGACAGTTACCATCACAAGCAATCCGGCGTTGACCATCCAGAAGGCGGTGCCGATCAGCTTTTCATTCCAGTGGTGGTTAGGATACAAACCCCTCAGTACAAACAACATCAGGCCGATACCGAGTATGCCATATACACCGAACAGCGCCGCATGGCCATGTACTGCTGTCGTGTTCAGGCCTTGTATGTAGTACAAAGCGATCGGCGGATTGATGGCAAACCCGAAGATGCCGGCGCCGAGGAAGTTCCAGAAGCAGATCGCGATGAAGCAATAGATCGGCCACTTATATGCTTTGATCCATTCGGTCGATTTGCTGAGCGTATAGTTGTGGTAAGCTTCATATCCTATCAACACCAGTGGTACTATTTCCAGTGCGCTGAAGGTAGCGCCCAGTGCCAGCACTGCCACCGGTGTAGCACTGAAATAAAGGTGATGGAAAGTACCCAGGATGCCGCCCGACAGGAAGACGATGGTAGAGAAAAGTACACTGGTAGTGGCTGACTGCATGCGTAATAATCCTAACCTGCAGAACAGGAATGCAGATACTACCGTAGCAAATACTTCAAAGAAGCCTTCCACCCAGAGATGCACTACCCACCAGCGCCAGTATTCAGCAATAGCGAGATGTGTCTGTCTGCCATACATCAGGCCCGCTGCATAGAATACAGCAATAGCTACTGATGCGATCACAAATAAGCTTAGCAGGTGGCGGCTTTCATCTTTCTTCTTTAATGCCGGCAGCAGTGCGCGAAGCA
This sequence comes from Chitinophaga filiformis, assembly GCF_023100805.1. Classification (NCBI taxonomy): domain Bacteria; kingdom Pseudomonadati; phylum Bacteroidota; class Chitinophagia; order Chitinophagales; family Chitinophagaceae; genus Chitinophaga; species Chitinophaga filiformis. Next base: position 6,451,447 of record NZ_CP095855.1, on the reverse strand, counting down.
TTAATACCAGCCATAACACCAGGCCTGTCAGCAGTAAGATCTGCCAGATCCTTCCCAGTTCAATGTATTCATAACCCTGGTGCCCCCAGAGAAAGTTATCTACCAGTCCCAGCTTCTGCATGACGCCGAGCCACTGTCCTGTTAAGGAACCGCCTACTACAATAATGAGCGCTATGAAAAGGATATTCACGCCTAGTTGCTGATAACGCGGCTCGTAACCGGATACGGCTGGTCCCATATAAAGCCCCGTGGCCAGCCATGAGGTAGCGATCCAGAAGATGGCTAACTGTACGTGCCAGCTGCGGGAGATGGACTGCGGCAGGAATTTATCCAGCGGTATGCCATAAAAGCCTTGTCCTTCCACACCATAGTGCGCTGTAATAATACCCGCCAGCATCTGTACAAGAATGAGTATACTCACCACCCAGATGTATTTCAGCACTGCTTTCATAGAAGGCGTGGGCTGCATATTTCTCAACGGGTCTGCCGCCGGCAGCCTGACATGTTCATCGTCCTTATTGCGTACATGATATAATACAAGCAATGCGATACACCCCAGCAGGAGTAATACACTGAAACCAGACCAGAGATGTAATGAAGCAGACGGCACATTGCCTACCAGTTCATCATTGGGCCAGTTGTTGGTATAGGTGACATTGGTACCATCAGGCCTTTCACTGATACATACCCAGGTGCTCCAGGCAAAGAAGGCCGCCATCAGCCGCATACGCTCAGGATCCTGGATAGTACCTTCCTTTATGGCATACTGATTACGCAGTACGCTGAAGGAAGGATCGTTCATGAACAGTTTGGTATAATAGGCCGCCAGCTCATGAAAGACCTTTGACCTGCTGGCGGAATAGGTGATAGTATTTTCAGTGGCATTAAAGGTATTGGTCCTGAGCTCATGCTTCATACGCGCTTTGTACACAAGCTGTTCTTCGTCAGATAAGCTGCTATACACCTTCCCGTCTTTCTCTGCAAGTGCGGTGAGCATGGCGAGTGATTCACGGTGCAGGTAGTCGGCCGTCCAGTCAGGAGCAATATACGCTCCATGTCCCCATATACTGCCTACTGTTTGTCCGCCGATAGATTGCCACACATTCTGGCCATCTTTCACATCCTGACCTGTGAACAGCACCTCGCCTGTTTCACTAAGCACCTTTGCAGGGATGGGAGGCGCTTTTCTGTATATATCATTACCGAAGAAAATAAGCACGGCAAATGAGCTGGCCATTACCAGGGCCAGCCAAAGCCATAGTTTTTTAGTAGTCATGGTTCTTTTTTGTAGTTGGTATGGACTGAGTGGGAGAGGCTTTCCTAGGACACTGATTGTTCAAGTTGTGCAGCCTTCGGAAACAGGATATTATTTTCAAGATGGATATGGCGCATCAGGTCTGCTTCAAAGGCTTTCATTTTTTCGAAAAGCAATGTATAGGAATTGCAGGCGCCTTCCGGTAAAGCATAGTCGTTGGTAAGTTTGCGGAATACACGCAGATCTTCGCCGGAAGTATCATGTTCTGCACGCATTACTTTTATGGCACTCACGATGAAACTTTTTGCAGGCGATTCGTCACTACTCTGTAATTGTTCGAGGCGGATGATAGCTGGGAACAATACCCGTTCTTCCTTTTCCATGTGTTGCAGCAGGTCATCCAGGAAACCTATAGCGCCTGCTTCCAGTTCTACTAATTCAGGATGTTCCTTACCGTGCCTGCGGGCTACTTTGCTGGCCAGCTGCGCTATAATAGGTGCATTCTCCCTGACATACTGGTGGTGGGCGCCAACAATATGGTCGATCAGTACATGCAGGTCCAGGTTGATATAATCATCTGATGGCGGCGCAGTTTCCCGGGTTGCCTTATCCAGTTCGGAAATAAGAACGGCTTCCTCTATGCCACGCCGGCGGGCGGCTTCTTTCAATGTAATATTACCGCCGCAGCAAAAGTCAATGCCAAGTTTGGCAAATACATCCGCGTTACGGTAATCGGCTGCTGCCATATCGGCTACGGTTACCTGATCCAGGATTCTTGTTGTATTCATCTTAAGTGTATTTATAGTAAGTAAATTTTTGTTCCGGTTATCTATGAAATGTTGTACTTATATAATGGATATTAATACCTTTTTGTCTTTTATTATTGTAAAAAATTTTAGTCCCGCCGCAGGAATGTCAGTTTCTTATCCAGCTGCTCCTGGAGGTCGCCCACTTTTGTTTTATTCAACATGTTGGTAATATCTTTCCTGATATTGATGAATTCATGGTGAAGAGGGCAGGGGTGCTTGTCTGAACATTGTTTCAGTCCGAGGCCGCAGCCGGAAAAGATATCATCACCGTCCACGGCTTTAACGATGGTGGCAAGGCTTGTTTTCCTGCCGCTGTTATCGAGGTAGAAACCGCCGGTAGGGCCTTTCAGCGATTGTACAACACCTTTCCTGCCGAGATCCTGCAAAATTTTAGCGATGAAATGCTCAGGAGAATCTATTCCCTTTGCTATATCCTTGATACCCACTCTGCTTCCATCCTTCGACTGCTGTGCAATAAATATCATTGCCCGGATGGCATATTCACAAGTTTTTGAAAACATCCTTTCGAATTATGGAACAAATATAGTACAGATTTTTATTAAAAGACAAAAAAGTCTTTTAATTCCTAAAAAGCTATAACTTTGACATCAGAAACGGCGGGAGACAGGTATATTTCCTTTACCGTTTTTGAATTATAAAACAGGTAAGATACAGTTATGACAGATATTGATATGAGGCCGCCCCTGGCAGACATTCAGACAGAAGAAGATGTAGCGAAGCTCGTATATACTTTTTATGATAAGGTAAGGGCAGACGAGCTGTTGGGGCCCGTATTTGATCAGGCGATCGCCGACTGGGGGCCGCATCTTGACATCATGTGCAATTTCTGGAGCACTATGCTCTTATATTCCGGAAAGTATAAGGGCGACCCTATGAGTAAACATTTAACCCTGCCCATAGCGCCCAATCATTTTAGTCAGTGGTTGTCGCTTTTCAACGGTACAGTAGATGCACTGTTCCAGGGAGAGATTGCTGACAACGCCAAGGCGCGCGCAAAAAATATAGCGAGGATCATGCAGTCAATGCTGGGATTTCCGCCGGGCAATAACAACTAACCGGAGGGAAGGACAGATCAGTATCCTGCCGGCTCCGGTGTAGTTTGAGATGGCGAAAGGAGAAATATGAGGCCCCGCTGTCAGGCTCCTTTGCAGGCATAGCGCTGAGGCCGGGACATGTTGTTGCATTTTTATGATCAGGCATGAGGAAGTACCACTTCGTCTGCCAGCACATCTACTTCAAATCCATATCTTTTCAGCAGGTTGATCACTACTGAAGGATTAACGGCGCCGGATCTGCACTCCACACGCAGTATCCTGTCGCAGTCTTCCAGGTCAAAATTTGCTTTATATTCAGCGCGTATTCTGTGCATTTGTGTCAGGAGCATATAAGCATGCTCCCTCTTGTTAACATTGGTTTTGAATACTTCCACCATATACCAAAAGTTTCAGGTTGCAGGTTTTAATCGGACTCCGCCGCTATAAGGTCCTTTTATGGCGCCTTATGTGTACAAAAATATGTGAAACCTTTTGGTTGCACGGGTCGTGAAAACGACATAATAGGGGGTAGATTGGGACATTTTCAGCTTACAATAAGCGTCAGGATCCTATAGCAATATAGTGGAACCTATAACCTACAGGCGCTCTGCTCCTACATTATAGCCACTATTGTATACCGATCGCTATAGAATAGTGCCTGTAATGTAGGGGTAGAGCGCCTGTAGGTTATAGGCTCCACTATAGACGAAGTATTGAGCGAGGCTGTCTGAAAGGACAGAAAGGCTCTTATGAGCCGAAAAAGGCCTCTTATTTGTTAATTTGGGGCTCTCGTATAGTTTTTTTTTAAGTACTTTATTTGTATGCGTAATATTGCATATAGTATCTCGCAGAAACAAATCAAAGAGGTTTTATAGGAGGAAAATTGACGTTTTATGACGGGATTTCGCCTGCCCGTTAGTTTCGCCTGCCCGTGCACTTTCCTGAAAACTGTTTTGCATTAGTATGTACTATTGCTATTACAATGTTATTACAGCAAATCCGGGAAAGCGGTTTTTTAGAAAGGAAGATAAGGTGGTCACGCCGCAATACCGGCAGCTCACTTTGCAGGAGTGATCGCTCACATTTTTCTTTGAATGCGTTTTGATTGGCTGCTTGATATTGCGCTGTAAATCATTTCATCACCAAAACAATTTTATATGGCAAAAGTAATTCGCAACATTTTAACCAGTAGTATCTCGGGGACGATCGGGAACCTGAATTTTTACAACCGTAAAGGAACACCTGTAATAAGGCAGGCAAGAACGACGCGTAAGTTGAAATTTACTGCGGAGCAGATCGCCTTACAAACTAAGTTTGAGATCGCATCCGGTTTTGCACAGGAGGCTGTGGCAGACCCGGACCTGAAATTTTATTACCAGTCGCTTGCTACCGGAGCACAGAATGCCCGCAACATGGCATTAAAAGACGCCATGACCACACCTCAGATCACTGATGTGGATTTTCAGGATTACAACGGTCGCCCCGGTGAAAAGATCACCATACGAACCAGGAACTTTTTCAGGGTGTGGCAGGTCAGTGTGAAGATCTTCAATAAAGATGGAACATTAATAGAGGAGGGCTATGCAACAGAAGACTGGATACCGGCGGTCTGGATCTATCAGGCCACAAAAGAGCTGGATACCCGCAGTGCAAGGGTCGAAATAAGTGCTGCAAACATTCCCGGCAATAAGACCACTGTTGTAAAGGAGATCAGGGTATAATGAACCCGCCGTCACGGCCTGATGAACCCAAGCCCAAACGCCGTTCCTGCTCCCAGCAGAGCGCCTGCGGTAACATCGGAGGGATAGTGTACGCCCAGGTACATCCGCGAATAACCTACAGCACCAGACCATAAGAAAGCCGGTGCAATCACATACCACTTCGGATAAGCCCTTGCCAGCGCAGTTGCAGAACTGAAGGCAGACGAGGTATGCCCGGAAGGGAAAGAAGTGGAAGAGGGTTGATATACTGCAGTAAGATGAACATTCGATATAAAGGGACGGGGGCGCCTCACCAGTTTCTTGATAAGTGTGTTCACAAGGAAAGTGGTGGCGGTGCTGCTGGCTACATACAGGGCGTTCTGACGCATATCGGGATTGTGATCGATGATGCCCGCTACCAGCAAACCTGCCGGAATGGCCACATTCACATAGTCGTTCGTGTTGGAAATGAGCAGCCAGGCTTTGGTCTGCCCTGGTGTACGGTGGGCTTCCAGGTATTCCAGTGCCCTGTCGTCAAAGCTTTGCAACCGGGATTGAGCAATGGTGAAGGGAGTAGCCGCTGTCAGCAGCAATAATGTCAGATATAGCCGGGTAATGCTTTTCATGTCCTGTCTTTTAATGAACGCCTGGTCAAAGGTCTTGCGGATCAATTTACTAAATAAAGACGGAATGTTATACTATGGCTTGACTGACCAGAAATCAGGGGAATGTCCGGAATTCCCCCTTATACTGTCCGAATTGCACATTACATCACTTGGAAAATGCAGATATGTTTGCATCATAAAACACACAATTATGAAAACGAATAAGATCAGAATTTTTTACTGGGTATCAACAGGTATTTTTGCATTACTGATGCTGATGGATAGCATAGGAGGGATCACACATGAGGCAACCGGTGTGGCTATCATGAAACATCTGGGTTATCCTGAGTATGTACTGACCATTTTCGGCGTCGCTAAATTACTGGGTGCGCTGGCTATTCTGCAGCCTAAATTCAAGACCCTGAGAGAGTGGGCATATGCTGGTTTTACCATCAATTTTATCGGGGCATTTTGTTCCCGCGCAGCAGTTAGCGATCCGATCGGAGAACTGATCCCACCTGTAGTGGCATTGCTGATCATGTTTGTGCCGTATTATGCCTGGAAACGTTTCGAAGCAGCAAAAGGAAACGCATCATTGGCAGTGGCCTGAGTAAAATGAACGATATGCATGTTACATTGACCGGGATATACATCTGTCATCCGCGGAAAGTATCGTGATATCATAACAGGTATCGGAAGATGCAGCGAAAAGTATATCCCGGAATCCTGTAACCTGTACAGTGATGTTTCAGGCAGGAAGGATCAGCAGAGGAACGTTACTGTTCCATGCCAGTTGCTTCGATACACTTTTCTGGAATATAGTTGCCAGCAGGCCTTTTTTTTCATGCACGGCAATGATCATTGAAATATCATGCTCAGCGGCAAATTCATTGATACTGTTAACTACGTTGGTATCTTCTACGTAATTGAATGAAGGATGATATTTGTCCAGCAGCTGATGGAGGTGTTGAATATCTTCTTTCGTCTCTGATGAATAACCCTCATCGCTGGCAACGTTGACCACATACAGTTCGGCATGTATGCTGTTGAGTATTTCAACCAGTCCGGCTAATGCCTTCCCCCGCCGGAGGGTCTCAAAGTCAACAGCGAGCAGTACTTTTTCAAGCGGCGTTATCCTGGCATCTTCAGGAACGATCACCAGCGGATAATTGCAACTCTCCATAACCCTGATGCTATGGCTGCCCACCAGGAATTTTTCCAGGTTAGATTTATCGGCAAGACCAGCCACTACCAGGTCCACCTGTTCTTTACTGATCAGTTTTCTGACCGCCTCTTCGAGTATATCATCTTCTGAAAGCGTATCGATCGTAATACCTGCAGCAGTGGGTTCCAGCAAGTCGCGGAGCTTGTCCAGCTGCATGATACTTTCTTTATACAATTCATCAGGGTTGGCCTGTATGATCGGTAGTTCCGGTGTAACAGGTACATTGGAAACAGGTTCAAGGCTTTGGTAGGCGTTGAACAAAAGGATGCGCCTGCTATGCAGCTGCCCTGCCAGGTGAATGGCATATTGAGCGGCCCGTAGCGCTACATTGGAAAAATCTGTAAGTACGAGGATGGTTTGCATGAGAAGGATTTTATAAAAACAAGGCGAAAAAATCAGGCCAGTGTTTACCCTTATTGATGGAACAGCCTAAACCTGTTTTAGTTTACTTTTAGTGTATATCTTTAGATGGGAAAGTTCAACTCCCGGCAACATTGTTTTGCGTAACACCCTACACACCAAAAAAACTGATACATGGAAATTGCTTACAGATCTGATATAACGCCTTCCCCCGAACAGGTTATCGAGCTTTACAACAGTGCAGGCCTTCCGAGACCGACAGACGATCCTGAGCGGATAAGGAAGATGTATGAACATTCAAATGTGATCATCACAGCATGGGATGGGGAAAAGCTGGCGGGCGTTTCCCGTACTATCACAGATTGGGTCTGGTCGAGTTACCTGGCAGACCTGGCTGTCAGCCCGGACTATCAAAAATTTGGAATAGGCAAAAAGCTGATCGCCCTTACCCGGGAAAAGATCGGAGAACAATCGATGATCCTGTTGCTCTCTGTTCCCACGGCCATGAGCTATTATCCGAAGGTGGGCTTTACAAAGGAAGACAGGGGATTTATCATGCACAGAACCCGGTAATCTTTTCACCACACAGGTGAGTTTACCTTTCCAGTCTTATCACTAATCCCTCGTCCCCATCCAGGCTGATGGTATCGCTTACGATACTGCCTTCCATTTCAGGAAAAGTAGCTACTTCAATACGACCGCGGAAAGAGAAATTGGCTGGTCTGAAATAACAGGGCAGGTGCGTCAGGTTCAACACCATCAGGAAGCTGGGATGGCCCTCCTGCTGACGCATGAAAGCCAGGATCTGGTTGTCGGAGAACACAGGCGTATAATCGCCGGTTGTCAGAGAGGGCTCCCGCCTGCGTAAAGCGATGAGTTGCCTGTAGAGCGACAGCATAGAATAAGGGTCTGCCATCTGGCTGCTTACATTTACCCGCTGGTATGTTTTTGATAAACGCAGCCAGGGTTTGCCTGCAGTAAATCCTGCATTTACGCCTTTATCCCACTGCATGGGCGTACGGGAAGGATCCCTGCTGAGGTTTTTGTCCGGCATGTTCAGTCCCTGCGGGTCCTGTACTTCATCGAAGGGGATAGCCACATTGCGCATACCAATTTCATCGCCATAGTAGATAGTAGGCGTACCGCGAAGGGTCAGCAGCAACATCGCAGCAACCCTGGCCTGTTGTTGCCCCACACGGCTGGCAATACGATGCTGGTCATGGTTGCTCAATACCCAGTTTGGCCAGCCCTGGGCCGGTAAAGCGCCTTCATATTGATCGATGGCCACCGCAAGGGAAGCCGCATCCCAGGGCAATGACAGTAACTGGAAATTAAAAGGCAGGTGAGCGCCTTTATTGTCTATGCCATAATAGGCCATTAGTTGCTGGATAGGCAGGTATATTTCTCCTATCATCACGCGGTCGCCTTCAAACTCTTCCATAACATGCCTCATCTTGCGTACCACATCATGTACTTCCGGCTGATCTGTTGAGTATACGGGCAATTGTTGCGAATAGGTAGGCATGTGCTGCGCATAGTCCGGATTGACCGGATTATTGCGCAATTGCTGGTCTTTGATCATATGCCACATCACATCTACACGGAAACCATCCACACCTTTTTTCAGCCAGTAACGCATCACGTCGAGCATGGCTGCTACTACGGCAGGATTCCGCCAGTTCAGGTCAGGCTGCTCTTTCAGGAATGCATGGTAGTAATATTGTTGGGTAGTGGCGTCCCATTCCCATGCTTCGCCGCCAAATACGCTCAGCCAGTTGTTGGGTACACCGCCGTCCGGTAGCGGATCATGCCAGATGTACCAGTCCCTTTTCGGATTATCCCTGGAGGAGCGTGATTCCAGGAACCAGGGATGTTGATCTGATGTATGATTGGGCACAAGGTCAAGCAATAGCTTCATGCCTCTTTTGTGTACTTCATCCAGTAAAGCATCAAAATCCTGCATGGAACCAAATAAAGGATGTATGCCTGTATAGTCGGCAATATCATAACCGAAATCGGCCATAGGAGAAGGATAGATCGGTGAGAGCCAGACGGCGTCTATACCCAGCCACTGCAGATAATCCAGCCTGCTCATAATGCCTCTGAGATCGCCGATACCATCGCCGTTGCTATCCTGGAATGAGCGGGGATATACCTGGTAAATGACACCTGTCTGCCACCATTTGTCGAAAATAGTTACCATGCTGATGAGTTTTTTATGATACGCTTTGTCTTCACAACATTTTTGCCAGAATTGACGGGCAGGATCAGCAATAGTTCCGGCCTGAAGCTTGTGGGAACCTGTGAAAACGATAGTATGCCAAGACCCAGAACAAAAAAACATACCGTTGGAAAAGCAGGCAGAAAACGGTCCGGCCGGAAATGGTCGGGGCGTGTTTCCCGTACAAGCGATGCCCTGGACCTGAAAGGAGGCATCTTCAAAAGCAGTGATCCGGAGCAGATAGCCCGTTCCCTGAAACGATCCGCTACGAAAAGCAGGCGGAAAAAAGGCACACCATATCAATCGGCGATGTCAATGCTGAATTTTTATATCAACAGGGCGGGAAAGAACCTGCCTGAAAAACAGCAGCATGTGCTGGAAGATGCCAAAGATGAGCTAAGGAAGGTATTCGGAAAGGAGGAATAAACGGTTATAGATGTCAGTGCCGTAGGGTGGCGACGGTGTATGGCGTCCGGTTTTACGGGAAAATGTAAACGGAACACAGCTTGCGGCAGCTGAAAAAAGAAGACTTTTTGCGCACAATTATTATATTGCCGGTTAAATTAACATTTCACGTTATATCACCAGCAGTATATATCGCTACATTAAATTACACAGCATGCGCAAAAAACTCATTTTTATCTGTTGCCTTTTCCTATGGAAGATGGCCGGAGCCCAGGAATTGACATCACCCGATAAAAACCTGCACTTACAGTTTGCCATACAACCAAACGGGGTGCCTACATATGCACTTACCTACAAAGGGAAGGACGTGATAAAACCCAGTCGTCTCGGTATAGAGCTAAAGGCAGATGCCTCCTTTTTAGACAGCTTTGAAGTAGCCGGTACGAAGACCGTTTCTTTCGATGAAACCTGGCAACCGGTATGGGGCGAGGTCAAAGAGATCCGTAACCAGTACAATGAACTGGAGGTGAATTTACACCAGCGCTCTACAGATCGTACGCTGATTGTCCGTTTCAGGTTGTTCAACGATGGACTTGGTTTTCGTTATGAGTTCCCGCAGCAGCGTCACCTGGCTTATTTTGTGATCAAAGAAGAGCGGACGGAGTTTGCACTGGCAGGCGATCATAAAGCCTTCTGGCTGCCGGGCGATTACGATACCCAGGAATACAGTACCGTTACATCCAATCTGTCGGAAGTCAGGGGAAAGATGAAAGCAGCGGTGACGCCCAACGCTTCGCAGACCGTCTTTTCTCCCACCGGCTTACAGACGCCGCTCATGATGAAGAGTAAGGACGGCCTGTATATCAATATTCATGAAGCTGCGTTGATAGAATATTCAGCGTTATCATTGGAGCTGGACGACAAAACCTTTGTTCTCAGATCTTTCCTGACGCCCGATGCGGTGGGCGATAAAGGGTATCTGCAGGCGCCCTGCAAATCGCCCTGGAGAACGGTGATCGTGAGCGATAAGGCAGGAGATATCCTGACCTCTAAACTGATCTACAACCTGAATGAGCCTACTAAGTATAAAGACCCCGCTTCCTGGATCAAACCGGTGAAATATGTAGGTGTATGGTGGGAGATGATCACGGGAAAGAGTACCTGGGCTTATACGGATATTGAGAATGTACAACTCGGCGTTACAGACTACACCAAAACAAAGCCTAACGGCAAGCATGGCGCCAATACCGCCCATGTGAAGAAATACATTGATTTTGCCGCTGAAAATGGTTTTGACGCTGTGCTCGTAGAAGGATGGAACCAGGGTTGGGAAGACTGGTTCGGCAAAACAAAAGATTATGTGTTTGACTTTCTGACGCCATATCCTGATTTTGATGTACAGGAATTACATCGCTATGCTGCCAGCAAAGGTGTGAAGATCATCATGCACCATGAAACATCTTCTTCCGTTCGCAATTATGAACGGCATATGGACACTGCATACAGGTTTATGGTCAATAACGGCTATAACGCTGTGAAGAGCGGTTATGTCGGCAACATCATCCCTAGGGGAGAACATCACTACGGGCAATGGCTGGTGAATCACTATCTGTATGCTGTAACCAGGGCCGCTGAATATCATATCATGGTAGATGCACATGAATCTGTGCATATGACAGGCCTTTCCCGTACCTATCCCAACCTGATAGGACAGGAGTCTGCCAGGGGAACAGAATATGAGTCTTTCGGCGGTAACAATCCTGATCATACAACCATCCTTCCCTTTACCCGCCTGATAGGAGGACCGATGGATTACACACCGGGTATTTTCCAGATGAAGATCAGTGCCTATAACCCGGAGAATACTTCCTGGGTACGCAGTACGCTGGCCCGTCAGCTGGCCCTGTATGTAACGATGTACAGCCCTTTGCAGATGGCGGCCGACTTCCCGGAGACTTACAGGAAATACATGGATGCCTTCCAGTTCATTAAAGATGTGGCTGTTGACTGGGATGACACGAAGGTGCTGGAAGCAGAGCCGGGCGATTATATTACCATTGCACGTAAAGCGAAGGGCAGGAGCAGCTGGTTTATTGGCAGTACCTGCGATGAGAACGGCCGCGTGTCAAAGATCAGTTTTGATTACCTGGATGCAGGTAAGAAATATATCGCTACCATTTACAGCGATAAAAAAGATGCGCATTACGAGAAAAACCCGCAGGCATACGAGATCAGGAAGATGGTGGTGACAAATAAGTCTACATTGTCACAACAATGTGCACCGGGTGGCGGATACGCCATTAGTGTTGTGGAAGCGGACGATGCCGCTGTCAAGGCGCTGAAGAAATAACGATACGACATTTATAAGGATGCACCCGGAATGAAGGAACATCCTGCAAACTATTCATAATTCATCGGCTTAGAGGCTGCTCAATACTTTTTGGGCAGCCTCTTGCGTTTATTGAAAGGGTGCTCCGGAATGCCTGCATCGCCAGCTTAAAGGAATGTTAAATTCAGGTCTCTCTTACTGCAATTCAGGATTCCTTCAGAATGTATCCAGAATTGACCTTTAATTTTGAATAACAGTATAATCATGTGATGAAAATGAAATATGTATTTGCCGGTCTGCTCGGACTAATAGCGATGTCGTTTACCGCATGGCAGCCTGATTTTGAAACAGCAAAGAAGATAGCAAGGGAAAAGGATCAGCTTATTTTGCTGAACTTTTCGGGGTCTGACTGGTGCGGCCCCTGTATCAGGCTGAGGAAGGAAATATTTGATAGTGAAGAATTTTCCAAAATGGCAGACACCACGCTGATCATATTAAATGCCGACTTTCCCCGAAATAAAAAGAATCAGCCCGACAAGCAGATACAGTCACAAAATGAAGCGCTTGCTGAAAAATATAATCCTGCGGGCAAATTCCCTTTTACTGTGTTATTGAATGCAGATGGAAAGGTGATCGCTTCCTGGGATGGTCTGCCCAAGGCAGATGCAGTGGCATTTACCCGGCAGGTGAAAAGTATTTGTGATGCTAACAAACACTGAGCAGACACTCACCGCATTTAAGCGGACGCAAAGGTTAATGGGCAACACCTTCGAGATCACCGTAGTGGCAGCAGATGAGCGTTGGGCGCAGGAAAAGATAGACCTGGCAGTGGCAGAGATCAGCCGTATTGAAAAGTTGCTGACCACCTTTGATGAGAACAGCCAGACCAACCAGATCAATCAACAGGCGGGTATCAGTGCCGTGAAAGTGGATAGGGAAGTATTTGACCTGATACAACGCGCTAACCGGATATCAGGTATTACAGACGGCGCTTTTGACATCACCTATGGCTCTATCGACAAACGCTTATGGAACTTTGATAAGTCTATGACCTCCCTGCCGGACGAAGCAACAGCTAAAGCGATGGTAAAGCTTATCAATTACCGGAACGTGATCCTGGATGCAGAGAACTGTACTGTGTTGCTGAAGGAAAAAGGCATGCGTATCGGTTTTGGTGGTATTGGTAAGGGATATGCGGCGGAAATGGCAAAGGCACTGCTTAAGCGGGAAGGGGTAAAAAGCGGTATTGTGAATGCCTCGGGAGATCTTACTACCTGGGGGCTGCAGCCCGACAATAAACCCTGGACGATCGGTATTGCTCATCCTGATAATGCCCATCTGCCATTTTCCTACATGAACATTACAGATCTGGCGGTGGCTACTTCGGGCAATTATGAAAAATATGTGATCATTGACGGCAGGAAATATTCGCATACCATTAACCCAAAGACGGGTCTGCCCGTGACGGGTATCAAAAGTGTGACTATTATCAGCCCCAATGCTGAGATAGCGGATGCCATGGCAACGCCGGTAACGATCATGGGAATAAAGGCCGGTCTGAATATGATCGATCAGATCAGGCACCTGGGTTGTATTATCATAGACGATCACAACAACATCTACACATCAAAAAACATCAATTTACAATGAGGGCAAACAGGCAAGGCTTTTCTGCAGCGGTAGCACTGGGAATTATTGTAGCCGCACTGACCTTTTCTTCCTGTACGACAGTAAAGGAATACCAGAAGAACAGGCTGAATGATTCGGAAATGGTATTAGGCAATCGTAAGGTGGAGAAAACGGAACTGAACTTTCAATCCTACCGGGAAGGCTCGTCTGGCGCGAATGCCGGGAAGAGTGGCGGTGGATGCGGGTGCAATTAATTTATCAGGAGCAATGAAATAATGTATCTATGAAACGGATTTTTTTTACAGCCGCTGCCATCCTCACTATACTGCGCGCCAATGCACAGGAAGTGAAAGACAGCACGGGGTATGAGAGCAGGAAATTAAAGATAGAGGAGATCAACCTGGTATCCAGCTATTATCAGCAGAATGGCGAGAACGCCGCTGTTACAGGAGGTATTGGTTCTCAAAAGCTGACAGACATTGCGAATGTGTTTGATGTAAGGCTGTTTAAGTACGACAGGAAACACCGCAAACATACTTTTGATATCGAGATCGGCCTGGATAATTATACTTCGGCATCTTCAGACAGGATTGACCTGAAGGCCAATTCATCGGCATCTCATGGTGATACCAGGATCTATCCATCATTGACATGGACGGTGGAAAATGAGAAAAAGGGAACAACCTTCGGAGCAGGCGTCTCTTCCTCAAAAGAGTTTGACTACCTGTCGTTCGGTGCTAATGTAAGTTTTGCCCAGAAAACAAGGAACAGGAACGGGGAGTTCGCAGTCAAGTTCCAGACCTACCAGGACATTGTAAAAGTGATCGCGCCCGTAGAGCTAAGGCAGGGCGGTCGGGAAGACGATGATTATCCGAGCGCTAACAGGAGGACCTACGCGGGTTCCCTGTCTTATTCGCAGATCATCAATCAGCGCCTGCAGGTCACCTTACTGGCAGACCTGGTCAGCCAGTCGGGTTATCTGAGCATGCCTTTTTACCGGGTATATTTTACAGATGGATCTGTACACCAGGAGAAGCTGCCCGACAGTCGTTTAAAAATACCTGTCGGCTTCAGGGCAAACTACTTCCTTGGCGACAGGTTCATCATCAGGACTTACTATCGCTTCTATACTGACGACTGGGGCCTGACATCGCATACGGCCAACATAGAAGTGCCTGTAAAGATCACGCCGTTTGTATCCGTAAGCCCTTTTTACAGGTATTATACGCAGTCGGCCGTGAAATATTTCGCACCTTATCAGCAACATAGCGGTAGCGACCAGTATTACACAAGTAATTATGACCTTTCAAAGTTCAGCAGCAATTTTGTGGGAGCTGGTATTCGCCTGGCGCCGCCGCGGGGCGTATTTGGCCTGCAACACTTCAATATGATCGAATTGCGTTATGGACATTATATGAAGAACATAAACATGAGCTCAAATATCGTATCGGTGAACCTGAAGTTCAAATAACGCATAGAAAATATATCACACATAGATGAAGGTCAAGAAGTCGTTTCAACGAAGGCAACCTGCATCAGGGTGAAAATACAGAAGGTGTCAAAAGTAATTTTGGCGCCTTCTGTGTTTCAGGTGGCCCCGGTCATCATGTTAACTGCGTCCCCGCAAGCGTTTCAAAAGACCTTACAAGCTGTTTTCCTCCAGGTACTACTGCGTTGGGCAGGAAAGGGCCTCCAGGCCTTGAATGTGTCAAACTGACAAAAAATTACCGCCGGGTCATCCAATATTCAGAATATTTTCTTAGATTAGGATGACAAATAGCCAATGAATGCCAGTGTGAACCCGAAGACTTTCCTGAAATTTATTCCGTTATTCCATTTTGTAAATTAGTATTCCATGTTAAGAAAGTTCGTTATGGAGACGATACGTCTCTCGTTCATTCTATTGTTCGTTTATACCGCTGCCAGTAAGTTCATTGATTACGAAAATTTCCGGGCCGTAATAGGTCAGTCTCCTCTTATCACACGCTTTGCACCTGTACTGGCAGTTGTGGTGCCCATAGCCGAAATAGTGATCGCTTTGCTCCTCGTCATTCCTCGTTACCGGCGTGCGGGGCTCTATGCGTCTTTTGCCATCATGACACTTTTCACTGTTTACATTATAGTGCTGCTGACCTTATCTGAGAAAATTCCCTGCTCCTGCGGAGGCGTTATTTCACAAATGAGCTGGACACAGCATCTCTATTTCAACATTGTTTTTATGCTGCTGGCACTGCTGGGCATGTGGTTGTATACAAAGCAGCCGGACGATCATCCGTCTTCATCTGAACTGATCCACGTTTAACTGAACCGACAATGATGCAACAACCCTTTCGATTTGCCGCACTCTGTGTGATCGCCTGTATTGCGCTTGTACTGATCCTGTACGCGTTTGCAGATAAGCCGAATGACAGGAAGAACGGCTTTAGCCGCAAAGTGCTGCCGGTGGCAACACTAAAAAGTTCGCTGGAATTAAAGTATCCCGCTTATTACATTGCGGGTCATACAGATGAACATATTTACCTGGGCAACTATTCTGCTTCCCAGCATTTGCTGGCAGTAGATCAGCATTTGAAAGACACGCAGCAGTTAACGTTGCAGCTCGCGCCAGGTGAACGTTATGCCTGGAAGCTGGCAAGGATAATAGTAGATTCTCCTGTAGTATATATGGCAGAGGGAAGTACGCCTACGCTTTACAGGGGAAGACTGGACGATCTGCATATGAGCCGCTTCCTGCAGCAAAGCTGCTTTTTTAACATGCTGCAAAATATCTCTGCTACTTCCTTTATATCGCGGAGCATTCATCAGGATTCAACAGGAAACAGGCGGAACATACTGGCAAAGATAAAAACAGATTCACCTTATGTAACCCTGGGAAAGGACATCATCCAAAAGCAGGTGGATGGCATCTTTTGTACAGATGGTACACTGGATTATGACAGACGGACGGGGAAACTGGTCTATGTATACCACTACCGGAATGAATTTGTGGCGCTGGATACCAACCTGCATACGCTCTATACCGGTCATACCCTGGATACCAATACGATGGCTAAGATACAGGTAGCAAGTTTATCTGCCGGCGGTAGCAAGTTCTCCGCGCCGCCTGCTTATGTAAACAGCCTGGCAAGGGTGGCGGATAACAGGATCTATATACTTTCTACCCTGGTGGCCGACAATGAGCACTGGCAGGCCAGGCGTGATACGGAGATCATCGATGTGTATTCGCTGGATAATGGCGCATACATTTATACCCTACACATACCGCTTCAGGGAAAAGAACGCATCACTGACTTTATTGTAAAGGGCGATCAGCTGCTGGCTTTGTGCGATCATGTCCTGAATGCATACACCATCGCAAAACAATAATATTATTCTATTGCAATAGAACAGGCGGAGCCGAACACCTGTAGAAAATAGTAGGCATGTATCTGAATTCAAAGTTTTACTGTATGAATTTTAAAAAAATCGGACTATCAGTAACCGTATGTGCGCTTGCCATTGCAGGTGCTTTTGCCACCAATGGCGGCAGGTCGCCGGGAAGCGGGTACACGAATCTGCAACAGGTGCCCAGCCAGGGTTCCCCATGTGTGTACAGGGGATACTGTGCGGGCGGGTTCACTACCTGCTACGTACTGATCGGCGGACAGCCCGTACAGCTTTTAAACCTGGAGTCTAACGGAACATGCAGCAGCTTTGTGCTTTCACAGCCCTGACGAAAATGATATTGTAAAAAGTTGCAGGCCCGGAAAGGTAATATCCTTCCCGGGCCTTTTGCTTACCAGTGTAGCAGGGTATAATGCCAGCGGGATGGCTCGTCGTTATCACTGGTATTCCACCGCTTTAAAATAGTTGGATGTCATTAAACTCTAAGACAGGATTATCTCACGCTTTACACCCGGAATTTCCATGACCAGATCAGGCCCGTAAGCACTGGCTGGTGTCTGATATCCCGGCTTATACTCCCCGTTTATAATTTTCTTTGCAATAACAAGTATCGCATAGGCGGTCAGCGAGTATGCCTCCGGCGTCTCCATATTGGCCTCTGCAGACGCCCCTTTTGCATTTGTGACCTTTCCCCAGATATGACTTACCGCTTTGTCGCGTACGGCCTGATTTGGGCCCGCAGATTGCATTTTAAAGATGCTCATCAATATACCCCGGAGAAAGGATGTTTTTAGGAGCCAGTTGAATAAAGCCTGGCCTTTCAGGAAATACCAGGCCGCTTTATTGATGGCCGTGTATGTCCTGATGTTGGGAATACCGGTGGAGAAGTAGGCTGTACTGATATCTCCCCAGGGAATACTCATCACGAATACAGGATCTTTATGCCCCGGGAATTTGACTGACATGCCCTTTTTACCCATGGGTTCATAGGCGATCTGCCCGTTTTTACGGATAGCGCCGGGAGTACCCAGTTTATGTAAGGTACTGATGGAGGTGCCGCGCGACAAGGCACTGCCGATCACCGCAAAAGCGATCGTGAGCTGGTCGGCATCCGGCAGCTGCTGTTTTAAAGCTAATGCAAGGCAATCAGTCGGTACTACGTCAAACCCGGCGCCCGGCAGTATCATGATATCTTTCGCTTTAGCCTGCTGGTCGTAGCGTTGCAATAATTCAAACACGTCGAGATCGCCGTTCAGATCAATGTAATGCGTATTAGTGGCCAGACAGGCCTCTATCATGGGCTGAGCGGTGATATGATAAGGCCCTGCAGCCTGTATGACCAGCGTTACATCTTCCAGGGCGGCCCTCATGCCGGCGGCGTCATCCAGTTCAACAATGCGGAAATCGAGCTTGAGTTCTTTTGCAAGGGCTTCAATGGCAGCTTTTTTTCTGCCGGCAAGGATAGGTGTTAAGCCGTACTGACCGGCATACCTGGCTATCAGTTCCCCTGTATAACCATTGGCTCCATAGAGTAGGATTCTGTTACGTTGCATGGGGGAAAAATACATGATACAAGGGAAACTACAAATTATAGTTTGCCAACTCCTGACACAACATGTCGTTTACAATGGGGTAGTTCTCCTGATGTATTAACGCTCCGTCAGGAGCACCGTGTTTGTAGCCCCGGGTTTCAACCCGGGGTCATTCCATCGGGTCATTCCATCGGGGCCATTCCATCATGCCATTCCGCCGGGCTATTCGTTGGAAACCCCGCAATCGTGACACAATGGGGATTGACCACACCCTGTATCCATAACGGCATTATTTTATTGCGTGTGTGGTTATGGGAACGTATGCCCCCCCGCATCTATTACCGTATTATTTCATTGCTCGGAGATTATCGCGATCGTCAACATCCTGCATCTATAACGGTATTATTTCATCATACCTTGGTTATGCGGATGTATTACATGTTTGGCGTCGCTACAACATCCTACATGCATTATTTAATTACGCGGTAGTTGTTCCGACGTATTACAGCCCCTCATTACAACACCCGTTCCATCTGTATATTACACCTCTCGTACGGAGAAGGGTGCCCCACTATCTTTTCAAACCCTAATTTATTATACAGGTTAATCGCAGGCTTCAGAATAGTATTACTTTCCAGGTATACCTTCTTCGCCCCCAATGATCTTGCTTTTTCAAGAATAGCGCTGCCCAGCAGCCAGCCGATGCTTTTACCCTGGGCGGCAGGAGAGACGGCCATTTTAGCCAGTTCGTAGTCGTATTCGGGATCCTTCATTTTAATGAGGGCGCATACACCTGCCGGCACATCATCATACAAGGCAACAAGGATGTGGCCACCGTTGTCCAGTATGTATCCCTGCGGATTGTCCAGTGCTTTGTAATCAGCTTCTTCCATCTTGAAATAGGTAGAGATCCATTCGACGTTCAGCTCTTTGAATGCCTGCTGATAGGCTGGTTGATAATCGACGATCTTCACCTTCCTGCTCTCCCTTTCTTTTTTCTGTTCCTGTACCCAGCGCAGCAGGCTTTTCTGTTCCAGCAGGAATTCCCATTCGGCAATGGCTTTCCACAGGTCGTGCGTGGTATTTGCAGAAATGGCCTCTATGGCGTTCCTTACATCGGTGTATTGTTCTTCTATTTTACCTGTGATCTCTTTGCCTTTGGCAGAAAGGCTGACCATATTCCTGCGGCCATCGGTTTTATCTTTTTTCTCTTTTACCAGGCCTTTCTCTACCATTTCACTGATGATCTTACTTACGGAAGGGTGGGAGTGCCCTATTTCTTTGGCAATGGCTGTAATGGTCATGGCTTCGCCCCGCGACAGTACATAGAATACGGGGAACCATTTCGGGTTCATATCTATGCCATACATGTTGTAGATCTGCGTGGCATCTTCTGTGATTTTTTCCGTTAATAAGCGAAGCCTGCTCCCTACGGCAAACTTGCCCACAGTGTCAAAAAAGCTCATATCAGACGGTTTATGTAGTTAGTTATGTAACTGGTTACGCAAATATAGGAATATTCTTGTAAAAACCACTGCTATTAAATAAAACAGCCTGTCTTATATTAAGACAGGCTGATATTAAAACAAGAGAACACTATCCGTTTATTTCAGGTTGTCGATGCTCCATTTATAGGTGTTGATGGATCCCAGCAGGGCGGCAGCTCCTGCCGATGTCCATACGGAATAGGAAAGCGGTGGTTTAACCCCCATGGCAACCGTCATGCTTAATGCAAAGATCACCATTAACAGGAATGTGCCCCATGATGCGAGTCTGGTCTTGTAGCCTACCAGCAACATTACACCGAAGATCACCTCCAGTACTGTTGCCAGGATAGCCAGGATATTGCCCATCCCGGGAGAAACATAAAAGTTCAGTGTATTGGAATAGGCCAGGAAATGCTCCCAGTCGCCCCAGGATACATTGGGGGTTCCCGGAGGGCCCCATATACCCAGTCTGTCTGCTACGGCCGATAAAAGCGCTGCTGCAAAGGCCAGTCTCAGAAATGCCTGTGAGAAATTGATCGTATTGGTATTCATATCGTTGATGATTTGGAATGACAAAGGTCGATGTTACAACAGGTAAAAATCTTATCCTGGTTTAAGAAATTCCACTGGTATATCCCCGTGCTCACTTCAGGGCGGGCACATTTTTAAGAGAGACAAGAGGGCGGAGGGCTTTGGTGAGCAATGGCCCGGCTATCACGATCAACAGTGCCGCTACAGAAATAATGAACATCAGTTTAAATACGTACATATTGGTCATTAACTGGGATTGTACCGTGAGCGCCCTGTTGATATTGGTATGGGCCAATGCATATGCCTGATCCATACTGCATCCTTTGGAGCGGAACAATTGTACAAACTGGTTAAACCTTTGTGAGAAGTTGTCATCCACATCGGTAATATGAGGCAGGAATTTTTCCCTGTTCAGCTGATTAAAATACAATTGCAGTGTGTAAAATCCGGCGGCGCTGTTCAGGCCTGTAATGAACCTCGATATGGCTGCCAGGCTGATGCCGGTATAACCTGTGAAAGCCGGTAACCCGGATACCGCATAAACAATGACAGGCACAAAAAGAAAACCCGAGGCCATACCCTGGAAGAAGACAGGCCAGCTGAGATCAGAGAATGTTATATCGGGCGTAAAAGTAAAATACATCCAGATATGATAAGAAGCCAGTGATGTTAATCCAATGATGAACAACACCCGGAAGGGCACTTTCCTGCTCAGTAATAATATTGCTATCATAGTGGAGATGAAGATGGCTGAAAAGTTAAACGCTGCCAGCCACATAACTTTGTAAGTATCCCATCTCAGCACAGCGGCGCAATAGCCGTATACCAGGTTAATACTGTCTTTTGCGCCAAAGTATACTACCAGCAGCAGGATCCCCCTGATGAACTGTTTTGACCTGAGTACGGCGGGATGAAGGTATGGCCTTTTCAGTGTCATTTGCCGGTAATACAGCAGCCCAATGCTGATCACCGCAATCAGGGCAGACGATATTATACGTGTGTCTGTAAGCCAGTAATATTTGGGTCCATAGATAAAAGTATAAGCCAGGCTGATACCGGCAGATAACATCGCCACAAACCCGAACCAGTCGATCTGGTACAGGGGGTATCTTTTCATACTGCTTCGCGGGTTCAGCAGCAGCAATACAATGAGCAGGGTAAAAACCTGGAAGGCGATCAGGTATTTATAGACAGCAGGCCAGTCATAATTATCCGTGACCCAGGCGCTCAATAAGCCTATTATCACCGTATTGGCCAGGATGGTGGTATAAAAAATGGTAGAGGCGATCGCGGTAGCTTTGGCGGGAGGCAGGCTGGAAAAATACAGGGTTAAAACCGATCCTGCTATACAGGCTACTACTATACCTGTGATGAGCCGCAGGCCCATAAAAACGGAGATATCCGTTGTGTACATACTGGCAATGCTGAGCAGTATGCCGGCCATGATAATAAAGAGCATATAGGACCTTCTTTCAAAGTACCGCAGAAACCTGAACTGTACCGGCAGAATAGCCAGAATGCCGGCATAGGTGAGCTGCAGGGACATGCTGACGTCTTCCGCCTGCGCGCCGAAGTGACTTAGCACATAGTTCTGGTTGAGTGCATAAAGGCCGAATTGGACGATGCCGGAGAGGAGAATAAGGAAGAGGCCTATCCAGATAAGTCCTTTCCTGTTTTTTACCCAGGGTTTGAAAAAGTCCGGTGCGTTCATACTACTGTTTTTTAACGATGATGACTGCATTCATGCCTACTTTAACATCGGTAAGGCTGGTATCGGTAAATGCTATTTTTACCGGTATGCGCTGTGTGATCTTTACGAAGTTGCCCGTTGAATTGTCAGGGGGCAACAGCGAAAATTTAGCGCCGGTGCTGGGGGAGACGGAGCTTATCCTTCCTTTGAACACTTTACCGGGAATAGCGTCGATCTTTATGTCCACGGTTTTACCTTCACGCATAGCCGCCATCTGTGTCTCCTTAAAATTGGCAGTGACCCATTTACTGTTTTCATTTACAATAGAGACCAGTGGTTGTCCTGCCTGGATCTGTTGTCCTTCCTGGATCACCTTTCTGCCAAGGCGTCCGCTGTAGGGTGCGGTGATCACCGTGTATCCGAGGTTGATGCGGGCAAAGTCCAGTTGTGTTTGTTTCCTTTTCAGGTCTGCCGCCAGCAGGCTTCTCCTGCTTTTCAGTTCATCAATCCTGGAATAGCTGGTTTTAAGTGTATTGTTGGCAGCATTAAATTCACTGACTGCTACATCGTAGCGCGCTTTTACCTGTTCATATTCCTGTCCCGTGGCCGCTTCTTCCTTTACCAGGTTCTCATATCTTTTGATATCCTGTTGCTGTTGCCATAGCCTGGCCTGTGAAGAAGATATCTGGTCTTTGTTGATATAAGTGCCTGACTGCGCTGCGGAAATACCGGCATCGAGCACAAGCTGTTGGGCATAGGCGTCCTGTAATGCTGCTTCGGCTTCCTGTACTTTGTTCCTGTATTCCCTGTCGTCGAGGATGACGAGGGTATCGCCCTTGTTCACCCATTGGTTTTCTTCAAACAATATCCGTTGAATATAACCTGCAGCTCTGGCGGATACCGGGTTGATATACGCCTCCACCTGGGCATCGTTGGTTTCTTCAAAGAGCCGTGCGTTATTAAACATTTGATAGAAATAGACAACCGCGATCAGTATAATAATGATGGCAAGGGTGGTCATGATCCGCTGGCTGATCCGTGCTTTTGTTGTATTGTTTGCTTGTGACATATCGTGAAAGGTTTAAGAATAAGTAAAGAGATGCACATCAGAGTTTACCGCTGGTGTACAGCAACCTGTAATAAAAGGCCAGCGCATCTGTCTGTGATTTAATAAGATTATATTTTGATTCCAGGTACAGGTTGTCTGCATCCAGCAGGTCTGTCAATAAAGCCAGTTGATTGAAGTACTTGGCACTGACGATCCTGTAGTTGGCGCTGGCCTGTTCTATAGATGACCTGGCAACGCTTATCCTGTTGAGCGATTCATTGTATTTGATGTAAAGCGCATTGGCTTCCTGGTCCGCATCGTCCCTGACAGCTGCTTCCTGGGTCTGCAATGCGTTCAGCCGGAGCTTTGCGGCTTTTTCCTTATTCTTATTATGATATAATGAAGAGAGGCTGTATTGCGCCTTTACACCTATAAATCCGACTGAATATGCCTGATCGACCGGTGGGAATACCAGGTTGTTCGGATAGTTCACGCCATAGGCAGAATACAATTGAAGGGTAGGCAGGTAAGCGCCTTTAATCGCTTTGATCCTGTTTTCCTGCAGCTTTAGTTGCTGTCGGGATCTCAATACGGCGTAGGAGGTCTCCCGGGCATTGTTAACAAGATCTGCCAGTGAGGCAGGTCCGGGCTGCTCGCCATTTACCGTATCTGTCGGAATGATCTGTGTACGCCGGGGAAGGTCCAGTAATACATTCAGCCTGGAGATGGCAATGGCAAGATCGTTTTCGTTCTGTTCACGGCTCAGGCGCTGGTTGTCCAGTATGAGCTGTGCTCTCAGGAGGTCGCTTCTTGTTACCCGCTGGTTACGGAACAGTGTTTCTATATTTTTGACGCGTGTTTCTGCACGTTTTATCTGTTCATTGATCACGGTATCCTGTTCCTGCAGGCGGATGATATTGAGATAGGCTGATATTGCCTGGAGGAATATATTACCGGACAGGTCGAGTGTATTCAGGGATGCCAGGTCTTTCCGGATCTGTTGTTCCCTGATAGCAGCATTTTGCCTGCCACCGGCAAACAGGGTAAAGGCTGATTCCATTCCCAGGGCCGCACTGTTGGGCGTTGGAGGGCGCCTGATGCTATGTCCGTCAGACAGGCCACCATCGTAAAGTGTCACTTTACTGAAACGCTGGTAGCTGCCGTTGATGTTTACCTGCGGAAGCTTACTGAGCTGCGCATCTCTCAGGTCTGCATCAACCGCGTCTTCTTCTGTTTGTGCAATATTGATCTGCCTGTTCTTTTGCCTGGCCAGTTCCAGGACATCGCGCAAGGACATTCTATAGACGGAATCCTGTGCAAGCAAAGGGAAAGAAAAAAGGACCGCAGGCAGGATGATAAGCACTTGTTTAATGATACTTTTCATGGTAATTGATGCTTTTATAATGGCTGTTGTGACAAGGTTGTATGCGGTGGACAGAGTTGATGACTGATGAAGTTCTTTATGCGGTCGGCAATCTTTTCTTCTGTTATCTCTTCCAGGTTGAGCAGCTCACTGGCAAGGGGAGACCGGCCGATGATCTGATGCAGCAAATGGAATAGCGTCATCAGGAACAGGTCTGTATCAATGTCGCGGAATTCTTTCCTTGCAACGCCTGTCCTTATCACCTCTCTGAACATATCGCTGCTGGCTTTGACGGTATCGAGGATGGCTGTTTTAAAGGAGGGGTTCCGGAAGGAAAAGACCTCACTGTTCAGAATGCGGTAGAAATAAAAATTGTCCCTGATACCCGAGATATAAATAGTTACATAGTTAAGCAGTCTTTCGCAGCTGCCGGCTGTTGTATTCACCGGCAGGGCATTGAGCGCGTCTGTCAGCAGGCGAAGCCTCAGCTCAAAGATGGACCTATACAGATGCTCTTTTGATTCAAAATGATAATAGATCAGAGCAGGATTGATCCCCGCTTTGGCAGCAATATCCCTGACGGTGGTTCCCTCATACCCATTCTCCGCAAACATCACTTCTGCTGTAATGAGAAGCAGGTCTTTGATGCGATTTTTCTGTTCTTTCATGATCCCGTTGATTTGTCAGAACAAAGGTCACACAGGAAGGGGCCACAGGGAAGGGTGGAAACACGGCCTTATTCGTCATTTTTTCGGTTGGGGGAACAGATGGGTTGTTTTTTCCGTGGTCCTGGTCTTAAGGTAAGAATGGTCATCAGGTGAGGGAATTCCGGTAGTTAAGCGGAGACATGCCGGTATTTACCTTGAAGAATTTACCGAAAACGGATTGGTCGGAGAAGTGGAGCAGGTCGCTGATCTGTGCAATAGTGAGGTCTTTTCGCTGGAGCAAGACTTTGGCTTCAAGGACGAGGGTCTGGTCTATCCATTCCCCTGCGGTCCTCCCGGTTTGTTCTTTTATGAGCTCAGAGAGGTATTTGGGAGTTACATTCAGCCGGGAAGCATAGAAGCGGACGGAGTGTTGCTGTAAGACCTCTTTAGTCAGCAGGGTTTTAAAGTTAGCCAGTAAAGGGTGTGTGCTGCTGGTATTTCCCGGGTTAGCTTCTTTTAAAGGGGCGGCGGCGAGGTCTGTTTCGCAGAGCAGGATGTTCAGGTAACTTCTGACGATGTTGTCCCTGTGTGGATGACCTTCATGCATGGTAGCACGCAGCAGGTCATAGATAGCGGAAAACCGCTTTAATTGTTCCGGCGACAGGGGAATGATATGTGAATCTTCATTATCAAAGAAGCTGTACTTCAGCAGATAGAAGATATCGGACTGGTTTTCCAGGAAGAAACTTTCTTTGAAGAAGATGAGGTCCAGGCGTGGATTATTCTCCACTTTATGGATGCTGCGAATAATGTATGGTCCGAACGTAAGCAGGGAGGGACCTGTAACGACACCGGTATTCAGCCCTGCCGTAACACTTAGCTGTCCCTGTTTCAGAAAGGCAATAGCATATGTATCTGTTCTGAAAGGCTCTTCTGTGGATGGTGTGTAATTTTCTTCCCCGATGAAAAGAAAATCATCACGCCTGTCTGTCAATGCAAAGATGTTTGACAGCTTCGATATATTATATGTAGTGATGGCTTTCATTCCCCGATAGAATGGTGAATGAAGCAAGTTACTAAAAATGTTATTGTATAAAACAGGCGGTCCTAATTGCCGGCAATGAGCGCGGCAACAAGCGCTCCTATCACGGCGCCTCCGATACCGAATTTCAGGGCGCGGGAGTTCCGTTTCCGCCGTTCTTCTTCCAGCATCTTACGGGAGTCGGCCAGCAGTTTCTGTGTTTCTACAAGGCTGGTGGTGGCTTTATCGAGAGACGAAGAGATGCCCTGCAGGCTTGTACTTGTTCTGTCCATGAAAGCGAGTGAGCTGCCGGACAGTGAATCAAACTGTTGTTTCAGCTGCTGATAATAGATCTCTTTTTGCCGCAGCATGGTATCCTGCTGGTGGATCATGTTTTCATAACTGGCCATGATACCTGCAAAAGAGCTGTTGCCCTGGCGGGTTTTATCATAGAATTTTTTGTAGATGCTGAAAGTGGTTTTGTTCAGTATATAGGCAGTATCGCAATAAATGAGCAATGTGTCGCCTCTGTAGATGCTATAGATGCTGGTGCCTGAACTGTCTTTGAAAGTTTTGAGGCGGTCCTGGGTATATCCTTTTGTGGCGGCAAAGCAGCAGCACATCACAAGCAATAGCCTGGGCAAGGTGAATGGTTTCATATGTTAATATCAGTTTACAGGGGTTTTACGTCAAAGGGGGGAAGACTGTCGGTAGCTTTCAGTTCTTCTTTAAAGTTCTTTACTTTTTCATTCAGTTCATTAAGTGTCTCTTTCAGCTTGGCATTCGACTTAGCTTCCTCTATTTCTTTTTTGGTGTTTAAAATGGAAACGTTGGCCTGGATATTCTTGATGTAATACTTGAACTTATCAACGTCTCCCTGCAGGGAATCGAGCCGGGCGCGGGAGGCATTGATGTAATTCAATGCGGTGTCAATATTTCTCTGAGAGGCTTCAATATTTTTCTGGATCTGTTTTAACTGGCTTTTCTCAAAGAAGGTAATGAGGGCGTTGATACACGTAAGTGCAAGTACAATGTAGATCACAATACGGAATGACTTGTCCATTGGAAACCGGGGTTTGGGGCTATTAATAATAGTATATATACACAGCTGGCAGGATAGCTGGTCTATAAAGTTAAAAATAATATTCAAATGATAAAAATTTAATTTATCAGTCTGAAAGGCCCGCCAGCCGTGTTGTTTGCTGCATTATACTGCTCTCCTGGCGCCGTAAATATTGATCTTTTCCAGTAGTTCAACTACTGAGCTGATTTCCAGTTTCTTAAAAATGCGGGTCTTATAGGTGCTGACTGTTGTTAGCTGCAGCTCCATTTTTGCCGCAATTTTTAACAGGGGCAGTCCTTTAATTAAGAGGTTCATGACCTCTATTTCGCGGGAGGAAAGTTGTGATAAAGGATTGGAAGAAGGCGGTACGTATAAGGGTACTTCCTTTTCCTCTTTCAACAGGGAAGAAAGGGTCATTTCTATTTCCTCTTCTGTGGAATTTTTGCAGAGATAGCCATCTGCCTCCTGGTATAATGAATCGATGATCAATGCTTTTTCATGACGGGAAGAAAAGAGCAATATCCTGGTGGCAGGAGATTGTTTTCTGATCATGTCTATCATTGACGGCGTTTCGGCCCCCGGGAAATATCTGCTCAGGATAAGCAGGTTAAATGGCTGTTTTTTCATAGCTGCCATGACGTCATCTGCGGTTTGCACCATTAGTACGGTAACAGGTGCGGGCAACATGGTAATGATCTGAGAAAGGCCATCACGCATGATGGTGGGTTCATGGGCAATAAGGATATAGTTCATTCATTAACGGATAAATAGGTATATGGTTACGCAGCCTTTAAGGCATATGGAGCAAATTTATAATATTTTATTTTGTAATGTCAATCGACAGCTTGTAGTAATTGTACTACAAGTATGTCAAATATTTACTATGCATGAATAAGGGATGGCAAAGTAATTTTGTGGCGAAAAAATGACCTTTCGTATAGGTGTTTTGTATAGATGTTAAGATACTATAAGATACTATGTTGTTGAGAAAAGAATCCTGAAAAAGACCCGAAACCGTGATTATGGACCCTGTGAAATAATTTAGAAAAAAGATACTGTAACATGTAAAGGAAACCGCCAGGGCCCTAAAGGGGGCTCCATGCTATTGCTATCGCAACACATTACTCTTACGAACATATTTGCATGACAACCACACTTGTCGTGCCGGGACGATTATGTCCGTGCGGGAAGCCTTTCCGCCGGGATATTTATTACTTATTCAATACTTATGAGTAGACTTTACAAAGCGACGTTTTCCCTTTTATTCATCATGTCAGGCCTGCTGGCAGGCCACCGGGGCTATGCGGAAGGTTCGAAGGACCTTTACCCCAGCGGCATAGCAGGTGGTCGTGCGTTCCTGGTCTCTACAACGGGAACCAAGACCGGATGGACCCTGACCAACATGGGGGTACATTATGCTTACCTCAAGGCGGGCGAAACCCTGGGCGCAGCCAGCAGTGCGCAGGGGATAGGATCGGGACAGATCATCCTGACTGCGCCCGACGGTACCGTATATACTTCAACGGCAGGTACTACTACTGTAGGTCAGATCGCCAATCGTACGCAGGAACTACAGGGACCGTGGGTAGGTTATACGCCTTTTTCGCAGGTAGTAGGTGCAGGGCAGGCGGGAGTGTGGAAGATAGAACTGGTATCTACAAATCCTCCGGCCAACATTGCAGAAGGTGCGGGCGCTAATGTGGCGGCAGATGCGGCATGGACACAGAATACTGCGAGCAGCGCCATTGCTGCCTGGGATATTTCCGTAAGAAGCGCAGGTGGAACGATCATACCGGGAAGGGTGTATACGAATGTGCTGAATATGTTTGTGGACTTCGGTAACTACAGAGGTGTTATCTATGTGTTGACGAAAGATGGTTATGTATACAAAGTAAATAATAACGGATCAAGCGGTATCGGCTTTGTAGCCTTTGTGAACAACAAGGGACTTACCACAAACGCTACAGATGCCGGTGAGCCTCTTTATAAAAGTGTGGCGGGTACGAACAGGGGAACGGACTTCAATGTATGGGATCCCCGGTCAGACGACGGCACATATAGTGTCACGCACAAAATGTTCTATCATGTACCTGCTACAGATATGCCGGCTTCGTCTGTCATGCCCGGAGGTAAAACAACCTGGCTGAGAGGGACAAAGATCATCCCTGCCGTGACCAATATCAGTGTGGATGGTGTGGAAGGTACTGCCGGACAGGTAAGTAAGAAGGGCGCCTATATTAAGTTCACCGCCAGCGTCGGAGGTACTTACCGTATTTCTTTGGTAGGGACCGGTTCTTTTGTGACCAAACAGATAACAGGTACGGCTGTTGCCGGCAATAACAGCATTTTCTGGGATGGTAAGGATGGCGCCGGTGTAACACCTGCATTAGGAACAGCTTCAGTTACTGCCAATATACAATTGCAGGGCGCTGAGATACATTTCCCTTTTATCGATGTGGAAAATAACCCCAATGGTCTTATCATAGAACAACTAAACGATGATAATACCGTAAAGAGCGACATCGTTTACTGGGATGATGCTTCCTTCGCCACCGCGACCGGAGCCAGTAATCCCAGGTCCAATGGTAACAGTGGCAGCGGTATTTCCAGTAATACAAACGGACACAAATGGAGTAACAACTATGGGGACGTGAAAACAATGGATACCTGGACCTATGTACTTGGTGACATGGCTTCCCGGAATACCACGCTCAACATCGTGGAAGCAGATCTCGCTATTCAAAGTGTAGGTCCGGCCACACCCCTTACCCAGGTAACTGTGGGTAAAACGGTCACTTATAAGGTTGTTGTTGTGAATAACGGTCCAAGCGATGTAACCGGTGCGCCCTTTGCTATTAAAGTGCCTGCCGGTTTTACTGTTGCTGACCTGTCGGCAGTTACTGCCAGCACAAGTTGCGGCACCGTGAAGAATGCTGCGCTGGATGCTTCAGGTAATTATACCGCCCTGCTTGATCTGCCGAATGGCTGTATCGTTACTTTCAATCTCACAGGTACAGCAGGTCCTTCTCTGGCGGGCGGCAACATCAATATAGAAACCAGTATCATGCGTCCGAAAGACGTGACCGATCCTGATGCAACGAATCCTAATGCTGCAGTGCCACCTACAGATCCACATGTGGAATGTAAGAATGGCGGAACTACAGAGAATTGTAATAACATTAAATATAACAGTGGTGTAGCTGTTGTGGCGAGCGCGGATATTGTGGTAGTAAAGACAACACAGGATGCCACAAAGACGACCTACGCCCCTGGTGAAACAGTGAACTATGTGATCACTGTCACGAATAATGGTCCCAGCACAGCAACAAATGTTAATGTAACGGACGTTGCACCTGCAGGTACTACCATCGGTGCCTGGACGGCTACTGCTGCTGGTCCTGTGGCTTTGCCGCATACCAGTGGCACCGGCAATATTAATGAGACGATTGCCACCATACCGGCAGGAGAGACGGTAACCTATGTAGTACAGGTAACATTACCCGCTGGGTATAACAGTGCCCTGAGCAATACAGCTTCCGCATCCGGTCCGGTACTGGATGAAACACCGGGTAATAATACCAGCACAACTACGCCCATTACACTGGAACCAGGTGCAGATATCGCTGCGGTGAAAGTCGTACAGGATGCTGCAAAAACCACTTATGCGCCGGGAGAGGATGTGATCTACACCATCACAGTTACCAATAATGGTCCTGCTGATGCGAAGGATGTGAACATCAAAGATGTAGCGCCTGCGGGTACTATCATCAGGAATTGGACTGCCAGTGTAATAACAGGTACGGTATCTCCGCTGACCGCCAGTGGTATGGGTGACATTGACCAGCTTATTACCAGTATGTCAAACGGAGCGGTAGTACGATATGTGGTGACCGTCGGCGTACCTGCTGACCATACCGGTAACCTGAGCAATACTGCGACAGTAACTACCGGCAGTCGGGATGATGTACCCGGAAATAACAACAGTACTTCAGGCGTGCTGACGCCTGCGCCGAAAGCTGACGTAGCTGTAGTGAAAACAACCGCAGTTACCAGTTTTACGCCTGGACAGGATGTGGTGTATACTATTACAGTGACCAACAACGGTCCAAGTGATGCGAAGGATGTGAATGTGAGCGATATAGCACCTGCAGGCACAACTATCAGTGCATGGAGCGCTGCCGTAACAACAGGAACTGTTACATTACCTAATGCCAGCGGTACCGGTAACCTGAATGAGACGATTGCCACTTTGCCTGATGGCGCTGTAGTAACCTATACAGTGACGGTAAGCATACCAGCTTCCCTCACGGCTAGTCTGAGCAATACAGCAACTGCAACATCTTCCACTCCGGATGATAATCAGGCAAATAACAGCGGCACGGCAACTACTATCGTACCAGCACCTAAAGCCGATGTATCTGTAGCGAAAACAACCGCAGCTACTAAGTTTACGCCTGGTCAGAATGTGGTATATACTATTATAGTGACCAACAACGGCCCAAGTGATGCGGAGAATGTAAATATCAGTGATATAGCACCTGCCGGCACAACTATCAGTGCGTGGACAGCGGCTGTAACAACAGGTACAGTTACCCTGCCTAATACCAGCGGTACCGGCAACCTGAATGAGACCATCGCCACTTTGCCTGATGGCGCTGTAGTAACCTATACAGTGACAGTAAGTGTACCGGCTTCCTTCACTGCCACTATCAGCAATACCGCTAATGTAACATCTTCCACTCCGGATGATGATCAGACAGATAATAGCAGCACAGCACCAGCTATTACACCTGCTGCTATCGCCGACATCGTTACTGCGAAGAAGTTGAAGGATGCAGGTCAGACAAGCTTTGTGCCAGGTGAAGATGTGGTATATGTGATCACTGTGGCTAACAATGGACCAAGTGATGCGAAGAACGTAAATGTGAACGACGTAGCGCCTGCAGGTACTGTGATCAGTGCATGGAGTGCAACCGTAACAACAGGAACTGTTACCCTGCCTAATACCAGCGGTACCGGTAACCTGAACGAAACAATTGCGACGCTGCCGAATGGAGCAGTCGTTACTTACGAAGTAACAGTGAAAACACCAGCTTCCTTCTCCGGTAGCCTGAGCAACACCGCTGTCGTAACAAGTACGACAACCGACCCTACACCGGGTAATAACAATAATACTTCTTCTTCTACAACACCGACTCCTAAAGCCGATGTATCTGTAGTGAAAACAACCGCAGCTACTAACTTTACGCCAGGTCAGGATGTGGTATATACCATCACTGTCACCAACAATGGTCCAAGTGATGCGAAGGATGTAAATGTGAGTGACGTAGCGCCAGCAGGAACAACTATCAGTGCATGGAGTGCTGCTGTAACAACAGGAACTGTTACCCTGCCAAATACCAGCGGTAGCGGTAACCTGAATGAGACGATTGCTACCTTAGCTGATGGCGCTGTAGTAACCTATACAGTGACGGTAAGCATACCAGCTTCCCTCACGGCTAGTCTGAGCAATACAGCAACTGCAACATCTTCTACTCCGGATGATAATCAGGCAAATAACAGCGGCACAGCAACTACTATTGTACCATCTCCTAAAGCCGATGTATCTGTAGCGAAAACAACCGCAGCTACTAACTTTACACCTGGCCAGGATGTAGTTTATACCATCACTGTGACCAACAATGGCCCAAGCGATGCGAAGGATGTGAATGTGAGCGATATAGCACCTGCCGGCACAACTATCAGTGCGTGGACAGCGGCTGTAACAACAGGTACAGTGACCCTTCCTAACACCAGTGGTAGCGGTAACCTGAATGAGACGATTGCTACTTTAGCTGATGGCGCTGTAGTAACCTATACAGTAACGGTAAGTGTACCGGCTTCCTCCACTGCCACTATCAGCAATACCGCTAATGTAACATCTACTACTCCGGATGATGATCAGACGGATAACAGCAGTACAACACCGGCTATCAGCCCTACTGCTATCGCCGACATCGTTACTGTGAAGAAGTTGAAAGACGGAAGTCAGACAAGCTTTGTACCAGGTCAGGATGTGGTATATGTGATCACTGTGGCTAACAATGGACCAAGTGATGCGAAGAACGTAAATGTGAACGACGTAGCACCTGCAGGTACAACTATCAGTGCATGGAGTGCTGCTGTAACGACAGGTACAGCAAGCCTGCCTAATACCAGCGGTACCGGTAACCTGAACGAAACAATTTCCACGCTGCCGAATGGAGCAGTCGTTACTTACGAAGTAACAGTGAAAACACCTGCATCCTTCTCTGGTAGCCTGAGCAACACCGCTGTAGTAACAAGTACAACAACCGATCCTACACCAGGTAATAACAATAATACTTCTTCTTCTACAACACCGACTCCGAAAGCCGATGTATCTGTAATGAAAACAACCACGGCTACCAGCTTTACGCCTGGACAGAATGTGGTATATACTATTACAGTAACCAATAACGGCCCGAGTGATGCGAAGGATGTAAATGTGAGTGACGTAGCGCCAGCAGGAACAACTATCAGTGCATGGAGTGCAGCTGTAACAGCAGGTACAGTTACTCTGCCTAATACCAGCGGTAGCGGTAACCTGAATGAGACCATTGCAACTTTGCCTGACGGCGCTGTAGTGACTTACACAGTGACGGTAAGTGTACCAGCTTCCTTCACGGCTAGCTTAAGCAACACAGCAACTGCAACGTCTACAAATCCAGATGATGATCAGACAGATAATACCAGCACCGCACCAGTTATTACACCTGCTGCTATCGCTGACATCGTTACCCTGAAGAAGTTGAAAGATGCAAGTCAGACAACCTTTGTACCAGGTCAGGATGTGGTATATGTGATCACTGTGACTAACAATGGTCCAAGTGATGCGAAGACTGTCAATATTAAAGACGATGCACCAAATGGTACCACAATCAGCGCATGGAATGCTGCGGTAACAACAGGAACTGTTGCCCTGCCTAATACCAGCGGTACCGGCAACCTGAACGAGACCATTGCCACGCTGCCGAATGGAGCAGTCGTTACCTACGAAGTAACCGTGAAAACGCCTGCTTCCTTCTCTGGTAGCCTGAGCAACACTGCTGTAGTAACAAGTACAACAACCGATCCTACACCAGGTAATAACAGTAATACCTCTTCTTCTGTTACACCAGCGTCAAAAGCCGATGTGTCTGTAGTGAAGACAACCGCAGCTACTAGCTTTACGCCTGGTCAGAATGTGGTGTATACCATTACTGTGACGAACAACGGTCCAAGTGATGCGAAGACTGTCAATATTAAAGACAATGCACCAACAGGTACAACTATCAGCTCCTGGACTGCAACGGTAACAACAGGTACTGTAAGCCTGCCTAATACCAGCGGTACCGGCAACCTGAATGAAACCATTGCTACATTGTCTAATGGGGCCGTGGTGACCTATACAGTGACGGTAGCTGTACCAGCTTCCTATGTAGCTAATCTGAGCAATACAGCTACTGTAACCACCAGCAGCCAGGATGATGATCAGACAGATAACAGCAGTACTACACCAGCTATCACGCCAGCCGCGATTGCTGACATCGTTACTGTGAAGAAGTTGAAAGATGCAAGTCAGACAACTTTTGTACCTGGTGAAGATGTGGTATATGTGATCACCGTGACCAACAACGGTCCAAGTGACGCAAAGACTGTCAATATTAAAGACGACGCGCCTGCCGGAACCAGCATCAGTGCCTGGTCTGCCACTGTAAAGACAGGAACTGTTACCCTGCCAAGCACCAGCGGTACTGGTAACCTGAATGAGACAATTGCCACCCTGCCGAATGGAGCAGTCGTTACTTACGAAGTAACCGTGAAGACGCCGGCTGATTTTACAGGTACACTGAGCAACAGCGCCGCTGTACAAAGCAGCACTCCGGATGCTGCTCCCGGCAATAATACCAGCACTACGCCAGGTATCAATCCTACACCTGTAGTAGGTGCCGACATCGTAACGGTAAAGCGACTGAAAGATGCAGCACAAACCACTTTTGTTGCAGGTCAGGAAGTTGCCTATGTGATCACTGTGACCAACAATGGCCCGGGCGATGCTGCCAAGGTGAATATTAAGGACATCGCACCGGCGGGTACTACTATCAGCAGCTGGACCGCTACTGTGACCAATGGTACTGTTGCCCTGCCTCATACCAGCGGCAGCGGTGATATTGATGAGACTATCGCCGTGATGCCAAATGCGGCTGTGGTGACTTATGAGGTGAAAGTATTAACGCCGGAAGGCTTTACTGGCAGCCTGGTGAATGTGGCTGCTGTGACCAGTGAAACACCTGATCCTGCACCGGCCTGCCCGGCATGTGCTGCGGCTCCTGTTACACCTGAACCACTGCCGGTAGCTGCTACCGACAATCATGGCGATGTGAGGGCCGACAACCCGGTGACCATTCCTGTATTGAGCAACGATACACCGGGAAATCCCAATACACCGCTTGATCCTGCTTCGCTGGAAATCGTACAACAGCCTGCACATGGCTCAATTGTAGTCAATGAAGACGGCACTGTTGTATACACTCCCGAAAAAGGATATACCGGCCCGGATTCCTTCACTTATAAAGTGAAAGACCAGCACGGTAACTGGAGTAACGTAGCAACAGTGAACCTGAATATCATCCCGAATGAAGTAGAAGTACCGAACGTGATCACGCCAAACGGTGATGGCAGCAATGATAAACTGGTGATCAAAGGACTGGAGAAATTTGTGCAGAACGAGATCGTGATCTATAACCGCTGGAACAATGTGCTTTTCAGGAAGCAAAATTACCAGGGTGAATGGGATGGACAAGGACTGAACGCAGGTACCTATTATTATACTTTGAAGGGGCTGGACGCTAATGGACAATGGCATACCTACAATGGTTACATCATGCTGTTGCGATAAGCAGCAGTAAAACAAGACTGTCGGCAGTTGCCGGCAGTCTTGTTATGAATGCCACTCCCTTTTAAACGTAAAAAAAAGAGATCATGACTAGCAAGTTTTATAAGATTATTCTTTCAATAGCTTTCTTCCTATCATTCCAGTCTGCGCATGCTCAGCATGATGCACAATTCAGCCAGTATATGTTTAACGGGTTGTACATCAACCCGGCATATGCAGGCTACAAAGAGCAATGGAACGTCAATTTATTCTACCGTACCCAGTGGGCAGGATTGCCGGGGGCGCCTAAGACCTTCTCCGCCGCGGCCGATGGAGTGATCAATGACGGCAGGGTAGGACTGGGGCTCCAGGTGGTAAACGACCAGCTGGGGGCTGAGAAAAATACCGCCCTGTATGGTACCTATGCTTATCGCATTCCATTGGATGCTGATGGCAACAAACGCCTGGCGATCGGTGTAAGCGCAGGCTTTATACAGCAACGACTGGACCTGAAAGCACTCAATCCCGCTTCACAGAACGACGCACTGCTGATGAATGCAAAAGGTACTTCTATGATGCCGGATGCCCGTGTAGGTATCTTCTATAATAGCGAGCGCCTGTTTGCTGGTGTATCTGCCGATAATATCATTTCCGGCTCTTTCCAGAAATCTGATAAACTCAGAACTTATCTCCCGCTGAAACCGAACCTGTTTGTGACGGTTGGAGGCCTGTTGCCGGTATCTGAAAATATTTCATTCAAGCCATCCCTGCTGGTAAAAGAAGATTTTGCCGGTCCTACCAGTGCAGATCTGAACGCCTTTTTCCTGTTTCATGAGAAGCTGTGGATAGGGGCTTCCTACCGTACTGCCGTCTTTAATAAAGGAGAGATCGAAAACTCTCTGACTAAATCAGGCGCTATTGCCGGTATGATCGATGTCTTCATCAACAGCAAGCTACGCATTGGCTATGCTTATGATCAGACTACAAACGGTACGGGAGCGAACAGCTTTTCTACTCATGAGGTATCATTGACTTACACCTGGGCAAACCCCAAAGCAAGGATGTTATCTCCACGATATTTCTAAGCCTGCGGGGATCATTGCTTTTTAAAACTGAATATTACAGCCATTATGAATAGAAAACACTATACCCTTCCGGCACTCTTAAGTGCTATGCTGGTGATGGGAATGTTTACAAGTGCAAGTGGACAATATATTATCAAGGAGGCCAACAACCAGGCTACATTATATAACTATGCTGCTGCTATTCCTTTATACCAGAAAGCATACAGGAAGAAAGAAACAGTGGAAGCCGCACGCGGACTGGCAGACGGCTACCGGCGGCTGAAAGATTATACAGCTGCTGCAGGCTGGTATGAAAAGCTCGTGGCGATGCCGGAGCATACGGCAGCCGATGAACTGCATTATGCGGGCATCCTGATGAATAATGAGCAGTATGCAGCTGCCAAAACAGTATTGACCGGCTACCTGGGTAAAACACCGGGCGATAAAATAGCGGAGAGTATGAAGGCGGGTTGTGACAGCGCCGTGAAATGGCTGGCAGCTCCCGTAAGAGGGGATATGGAGAACCTGAAAGGCCTGAACAGTGTATGGTCTGACTGGAGCACTGCCTTCAGACAGGGAGAAGTGATCTTCGCCTCCGACCGCCCTTACGATTCGCTGCGGCGAGACGCACTTTTTAATAACACCAACATCAAAAGAAAGCGCTATGGTTATACCGGTAACAGTTACCTGCACCTGTATGAAAGCAAAGGACTGGACAGCGGGCACGTAATGACGATGGCGCGCGCAGTGAATGGCGATTACCACAGTGCAGATGCCAGTTATACAGCTGACGGAAAGACCTGTTATTATGCAGTGACCAACCTGGCCAGGAAGCGTGGCAGCCTGCTGGGGAAAGAGCAGCCCTATACTCTGAATATCGAGCTCAGAACACAACAGTGGGATGACAACAAAGGCGCCTGGCAACAGGGTCCCGCTTTCCCTTATAACGAGATCTTTAACTATTCTGTAGGAGACCCGTTTATCAGCGCAGATGGCAGAACGCTCTATTTTGTAGCCGACTATGGCGAAAAGGGACAGGGTGGCACAGATATCTATTACTGTACGAAAGACGCCAGCGGACAGTGGCAGCAGCCTGTTAACATGGGGCCTGGCATCAACAGCGCCGGCAATGAACGTTCGCCGATGTTCGATAGCACCGGTGTGTTTTATTTTTCGACCGATGGCCGGCCTGGTATGGGTGGATTGGACATATTCAGGGCCGTCAAGATGAACGGCGCCTGGGAAGTACTGAACATGGGCGTACCGGTAAACAGTGCGCAGGACGATTTTGCACCCGCCTATAACGGCACCAACACATTGTACTTTTCCTCCAACAGGAAAGGCGGAAAAGGCAGTGACGACCTTTATCGGTTTACGCCGGCGAAAATACTGGTCTTCAGCCTGGAAGGTAAAGCGCTGAATAAGAAAACGAATACACCATTGGGTAGTGCAGAGATCACCCTGCGCAATAAGGAAACCGGCGCCGTAAAGAAATTCACGACCGACGGCGAAGGGAATTTTCATTTTGCATTGGACAGTTTGTCTGCCTATGGCCTGGATGGCGAAAAGGCCTTGTTCAGACCGGAAACAGGGGTTGCCGTTATCACTAAAGGATTAACAGAATCTGCAGTACTACACCGCGACCTCTACCTGGAAAAGATAGAAGTGGAGACTGTGGAAAATAAGCCGAAAGATCCTGTGCCGGTTAAGGGAATAGGCGTTCCCAAAAAGATCGACCTGGCAGGTAAATTCAATCCGCAGAACATCTATTTCGATCTCGGTAAGGCCGACGTACGTCCGGATGCAGCCAGAGAACTGGATAAGCTGATAAGTTTGCTGAAGGAAAATCCATCCTGGAGAGTGGATATGTCCTTCCATACAGACAGTCGCTCTGATGACAGTTACAACCTGAAACTGTCTCAGCGCCGCGCTGCATCTACCCTGGCTTATTTCCTGGCTAAAGGCATCGATAAGAAACGACTGACAGCGAAAGGCTATGGCGAAACAAGATTGATCAATCGTTGTGCCAATGGCGTGCGCTGCTCCGAAGCAGAACATCAGGCAAACCGCAGAACTGAATTTGTTATTTTTGAAAGATAAGCCGCTGATCATCGATACTGTGTGATCAGTTGGTGGTTTTTGAGTTGAGGTTGCCCCTCTCATCTGCACTGGTGAGAGGGGCAATCTTTTTTATCCTAACTTTATGTACAAGCATTAATGACCCCCATATGGCAGAACAGAAAACCAAACCAACCGAACAGGCAGTAACAAGCTTCCTGGAAGGCGTGACAGATGAAAATGTAAGGAAGGACTGCATTGCGCTCGCACAATTGATGGAAAAAGCAACGGGATTTCCTCCCAGGATGTGGGGCGCCAGTATAGTAGGTTTCGGTCAGTACCATTATAAATACGAAAGCGGGCATGAAGGTGATGCCTGCCTGGCTGGTTTTTCTCCGCGTAAACAGAATATCTCGTTGTATGTGATGAACTTTGACAGTCGACCGGCCTTGCTGGACAAACTGGGGAAGTATAAGGCCGGTAAAGGTTGTCTCTACATCAAAAAACTGTCTGATGTAGATGGACAGGTACTGGCACAGCTGGTAGAAGCATCCGCAGTATATCTGCAAAAGAAATACCCGGGTAAATAAACAGGCTGATAGTATAGTTTATTGATAGACTGGTATGCCCTTGTTTGTGTGTAACGTCAACAGGAAGAGGATGTTTGCAGCTTTAATATCTGTTAACAATCTTTATTGTTTTCATTTATTAGTTTAGAGGCAAACCAACCAACTTACCAGATCAACCATGAAAAAACAAATTTTGCTTGTTGCAGCACTTTTACCCATGCTCGCAAAAGCGCAATCCAACACTTTTACCATTACAGGTAAAATAGGTCATCTCAACGCACCTGCCCGGGTTTATTTCGACTACACTGATTTCCTGAATGCCGGAGGTGGCAGGGAAGATTCTGCAGATGTAGTGGACGGTACCTTCAAATTCACCGGGGAATTGTCTGGTATTGCGACCTGCCGTATGGCGCTCGCGCATCATGGAGACGGGAAAATGAAGGCAGTGTACACAGGAGATGTGATCTATTTCCAGTTTGGCCCGGAGAACTTTGTTATCAGCTCGAAAGATTCACTGAGCAATGCTGTATTTACCGGTTCCAAAGTACATGATGAGGAAGATGCCTATAACAAGGCCATTGGCGGTACCATCATGGCTATTACCAAAAATGCAAACTACGATTATTCCTCCGGTACGGAAGCACAGCGGGCTGATTCCAACTTCCTGAAGGCTGTTGATCAAAAATTCCGCCAGCGTGTGGCTGACAGAACAGAGAAGCAGTTACAGTTCGCCAAAGAGCATCCGAATTCCGTGTTCGCATTGGTAGCATTGTCAGAAGTGCTGACCTTTAAAAAGGACATGGCAGAGATCACACCTGTCTACAATGCGCTGAATGCGAAATACCGTAATTCCAAGAAAGGGAAGGAGGTAGATCAGCGTATCAAGTCCGTACAGCTGACCACTAAAGGCGCCGTTGCGCCGGTCTTTACAATGAAAGACGTAAAGGGACACCCTGTTTCACTGAAAGACCTGAGAGGGAAAACGGTGCTGCTGGAATTCTGGGCCAGCTGGTGCAGCCCTTGCCGCGCAGAGAACCCTAACCTGAAGGAGCAGTACAGACTGTACAAGGAGAAAGGCTTTGAGATACTGGCGGTATCCCTGGACAGCGATAAAAAGAAGTGGGAAGAAGCGATCGAAAAAGATGGCGTACCATGGATTCATGTGTCTGACCTGAAGGGATGGTCTAATGAAGCAGGTATACTCTATGGTGTAACAGCGGTACCGGCGGGTTTCCTGATCGGGCCTGACGGAAAGATCATCGGAAACAACCTGAGAGGAG
Source organism: Chitinophaga filiformis (assembly GCF_023100805.1). Classification (NCBI taxonomy): domain Bacteria; kingdom Pseudomonadati; phylum Bacteroidota; class Chitinophagia; order Chitinophagales; family Chitinophagaceae; genus Chitinophaga; species Chitinophaga filiformis. Next base: position 6,410,203 of record NZ_CP095855.1, on the reverse strand, counting down.
AAGCACTGAATAAGAAGCTGGCAGAGTTGCTGAACTAGTGATAAAAGGAACTTAATTTAAAAGCCTGTCCGCCTAAAAGGCGGACAGGCTTTTTTTATCGGCGCACCCGGTCGGTCATTATTCATTGACAGCAACAGCCAGCAGGTACCAGGCCGCGTGTGGCAGCCATTGTTCTGCCCAGCGCCAGTCATAGTCTTTCTTTGTTACAGCATAAGACAGGTTGAAGTCAATATCATCTTCATTTTCCAGTCCTGAAGTGATCCCGTTCACAATGCCGCCCGGTGCATTGGTATATTCAAAAGTGCCAAAGAAACCATAGGCAGGGTTATTATGCCCCGTGCCCTGCAACATACAGGCATCATAGGGGTTCAGTCCCAGTATCCAGTTCAGTTGGTTCAGTGCGAAGTTCTCCAGGCTGTCATGGAATGGCTTGTCGTCTTTAAAGAGCTGCGCGGCCATCCTGGCGGCGGTGGCAACGGAACCAAGTCTGGCGTTTTCGCCCTGCCACCAGGGAGAAGCCTCACTGCCGTGTGGGAAGAAGAAGGCTGTTTTCCTGATGCCGGCCGTGTCTTCGGTATATTGCCGGCTGTATCCGAATGGATTGTTCACTTCAGCTGTCACCGCCAGTTCATATTGCATGTATTTCCGGATAGTCGTTTTCAGTGATGCCTGCACGCCGGTGCTGGCCAGCGGGTAGTAATGCAGGAGGCTCACGATGGGCAGTCCGGCGTCAGAAGGATGGAAGAAGGGCCTGTCTTTTTCATCGGCCCTGAAATAGTTGTATTTACCCTTGCTGATCAACCTGTTTATAAGGCGATTTGCGCGCTTGTTAGCCGCCTCGAGGTATAAGGGCTTCTTCGTGGCTTTATAGAGCTCTGTTGCGGCGCTAAGGGCGCAATAATCATCTACAATATTCTCTTTACCATCGTTGGTCATCAGTGCATTCTCTTTTTCCAGGAAGGCGAAGGCGTCTTCCGCTGCTTTCAGGTAATCCTTGTTGGTGAACTCACCCGCAGTATCGTAAGTGGAGGCGATTGCCAAAGCTGCGATGGAAAGACCGGCGCCGGAGCGGTAACTGGACTGGTAGCTGCGCCAGTTGCTGGTTGCTGTTGCAAGGCCTGCACCAAAGGACTGATCTTTGGATTGTTTGATCCTGTAGCCTTTGTCTTCCGCCCTGATCGTGCGGTCTTTGGCCAGTTTACCGGGACCAGGCGCCGATACGGAGCGGTAGAAAGAGCCGCCCGGCGCCTTTAGTCGTACGAGATAGTCTGCACCATACATCGCTTCATCCAGCACCCGCCGGATGTACTGCCGGTAGTCGGTACCCGGTTTCCTTTTCAGCAGATCATAAGTTTTCAGTAGGCTCCATACGGTGAGCGATACCTGCTGCGGATTAAAGTAACTGGAAAAGGAAAGGTGGGAGAGATGTTTGCCATAGTCGCCCGTGGCATCATACCAGCCGCCATGCGCATCGATGGTATCGGTTGTTTGTCCTGACAAGAGCAGGTGATGGTCTGCCTGGTCCAGCAGGCCGGAACTTCGCTGCCCTTTGAAATAATAGATCACATCGGAAATAGTGGCCTGTTCCAGCACATTTTTACCAACGGTGAAGGGATAGGACTGAAGGGGCTGTCCGCCGGCTGTTGTTCTTAAGAAATAAGTGCCTGGCGTTTTATAATCACTGAAGTCGATGGTCCAGAACAGCCAGTTCTTCCATTTACTGACCGGACCACTGTAAACGGGTTTTCCTGTGTACACTTTCCGCCCAGTTGCTGCATCCACCAGTTCAAAATTTCCTACGGCGATTTTGGTTTCCGCCATGATGATGGCACGTTTGGATTTGCTGAACTCGTACCCTACGTGGTTCGTGATCAGCTTTGTGGACTGGGCTGCTGCTATTCCGGGGCACAACAGGAATAGAAACAGTACAAGCATGTTGAAAGATCTCATGGTCATATTTTATGGAGAGGTGATAATAAAGCGGACGATACAATAACGTATTCCAATATAAGTCAGGAGGATGATTGATGTAGCTTTTTTTACACGGGTGGAAGCTCAGTGCATCGGGAAAGGGACAGACTATACATTCCCTGGCTCCTGCGGCTGGCAGGGGAGGAATAGGGGTAGGAGCCGGTAAAGGGTGTTTTCAGGAGAATTGGCCGGTGATCGTGATTTCCCGCAGTTGCATGGAGGCAGCACTGTTTCCCAGCCTGGCTGCGCGCTCGAAATAATATTTCGCCCAGCGTTGGGATCTGTTAACGCCATCGCCGTGCTTATAACACAGCCCCAGGTTGTAGAGGGCTTTGGGATCGTCTTTGGCCGCGGCTTTCTTATACCAGAAGACTGCTTTCTGCTCGTCTTTCTTTACGCCATAACCATAGAAGTAACAGTATCCCAGGTCTCTTTCAGCTTCAGTGTCGCCCTGGGCAGCCGCCAGTTTGTACCAGTACACGGCTTTCCTGTCGTTTTGTTTCACTACTTCGCCTTCGCGGTAAAAGAAACCGACATTATACTGCGATTCCATATGGCCTTTCAGGGCGGCCTTTAAATACCATTTGTAGGCAATAGCAGGATTTTTCTCAACACCACGACCATAATCATAGCAGGTGCCAAGGTAGAACTGCGCTCTGAGGTGCCCTGCCGAAGCGGCGGAAAACCATAGCAGCACAATTTGTCGCCAGTTCTTTCTCTGCGTGTCCGTTTCAAAAGCCAGATGATATCCTAACAGGAATTTTCTATTCTGTTCCAGCTTGTTGAGGAGTGGTGCATCGCTTTTCATATCGCAAATTATTGGGATAATACGCATTCTAAGGTAGAGATTGATCGGTGTGGCATAGCTTGCGCCGGACGATAAATATAAACATTATTTTCACCCGGAGTGTCATTTTTCAAAATAACTAACACGAACATGTTAGTCGATCTCCCAGCTGTCTTAATACATTTGTGTAATTATTACAATTTTTACCTATGCCCGTTTTCAGTCATGTGAGCGCTATTTCCGTCTCCGCCCTGTTATTGCCTTTGTTAGCCAATGCCCAGGATACTTTACCGAACGGAAAAGACAGCAGCCAGCATTTAAAGGAGATCATCGTTACCTATCAGGCCGGTAAAGCTACCCCGGTAACCTATCAGAACTTCAATATGAAAGTACTGGATGAGAAGAATACCGGCCAGGAACCATCCTTTCTTTTATCAGAAACACCTTCCATTACAGTATATTCTGATGCCGGTAACATGCAGGGCTACTCGTATTACCGCCTGAGGGGCATGGACCAGACACGGATCAACACCACCCTGGATGGGATGCCGCTGAACGAGCCGGAAGACCAGGGAGCCTATTTTTCCAACTACCCGGATATCCTGAATTCTGTGAGCCGCCTGCAGGTACAGCGGGGAGTAGGTACATCCAAGAACGGGGCTGCCAGTTATGCCGGCAGTGTGCAACTCTTCTCTCCCGAAGCAGGGAATACCGCCAGTACCAACCTGGGTATAGGATATGGCTCCTACAATAGCTTCAGGATATTCGCAGAGCACCAGAGCGCCATAAAGAACAGGAAGTCATTGTATGTACGCGCTTCGCAGGTATACACAGATGGCTATAAATATCATTCATCCAACAACTCGCAGTCGGTGTTTGTGAGCGGCGGACTGTATTATGATAAAAGCACCTGGAAGCTCAACGTAGTGGCCGGGCATCAGCAGAATGGTATGGCCTGGCTGGCAGTGGCAGATTCGCTGATCGCCAAAGACAGAAGGTCCAACGCGAATACAAGGGATGAAAAAGACCGCTTCTTCCAGGGACTGGTACAATTACAGAACGTGTGGCAACCCCGCAGTCATGTAACGCTTAGTTCCAGCCTCTATTATACTTACCTGAAAGGCGGTTATGATTTTGACCTGAACAATTACCTGGGGCTTGCCTCTGAAGGGAACCTGTTCACCTATCATTTCCGTTCACATTTCGGAGGATTCTTCAGCAATTATACGCTGACCTACGACCGTTTCAAATGGACCAGCGGCATACACGGCAACCTGTATACCCGTCAGCATAAGGGCACTGACAACTGGCTGGGGGAGTTGTATAAAAATGACGGTTATAAAAATGAGATCAGTGCATTCAGTAAGATAGAATATTCGCTGCACCGTTTTACATTGTATGCGGACCTGCAATACCGGTATACCACTTTCGATTATAAAGGCAGTGTGACCTTTGACAGAATGAACTGGCATTTCCTGAACCCCAAGGCCGGTGTGAGCTTTGCTGTGAATGATCATGCCAGTATTTATTATAGTGCGGGAAGGACCGGCCGGGAACCGACGCGCAACGACATCTTTGGCGGCAATGACGACCTGACGGCAGACAGCAGCGGTAAGGCAATTATCTATAACCGTGACGCAGAGTCGGTCGTAGATCATGAACTGGGCCTACGTTTTCAGCAGCGCCATTTTACCCTGCAGCTGAATGGCTATTATATGAATTTTAAGAATGAAATAGTGTTGAATGGACAGACAGGCCCGAACGGGCTGCTCCTGACCAATAAGGTGAAAAGCAGTTACCGCACAGGTATTGAACTGTATGCCGCCTGTCAGTTGCATGCTTTTACTTTTACCAACAACTCTTCATTCAATCATAGCCGCATTAAGGAACAGGCAACGTCCTTCAGTCCTATACTGACGCCTGCCCTGATCATCAACCAGGAAGTGGCTTATAGCCACCAGCGTCTGGGGCTGGCCGTATCAGGCAGGTATCAGCAGCGTGCATATATCGATTTTGCAAACGAAGCGACGGTGAAGGAATATGTGTTGCTGAATGCGAGAGCGCAGTATACTCTGGGCGGATGCACGCTTTCAGTGTTCGTTAACAATATTTCCGGCGCCCGGTATTATAATAACGGCGCTGTAGCGGCGGATGGTACTCGCATGTATTTTGTACAGGCGCCGCGGAATATGTATGTTGCATTCAAATACAGCTTCTGATGAATTTCTTTGATGTTACCAATATCGCGATCCGTGTACTGGGTTACCCCATCAGTTATATTGAACTGATAGGGACCCTGTTTGGATTGATCTCTGTATACTATGCATCAAAAGCTAATGTACTTACCTGGCCTACCGGTATCGTGAATGAAGTGGCTTTGTTTGGCCTGTTCTTCCAGATACAGTTGTATGCCGATATGCTGCTGCAGGTTTTCTTCCTGGTGGTAACTGTCTTTGGCTGGTATAACTGGCATAATAAGACGGAAGAAGTACCCATCAGCCGTATGTGGCCCCGGATGGTGGCTGTATACGGCATCACATTGCTGGCGGGTACCCTCCTGACAGGCTTCATTATTCAGCAGTTCCATCGCTGGATGCCTGCTTATTTTCCATTACCTGCTACCTATCCTTTTGCAGATTCCTTTGTAATGGTGGCAAGCATGCTGGCTACATTCCTGCTGGCAAAGAAACGGATAGAGACCTGGATACTATGGATCGTAGTGGATGTGGTGAGTGTTGTATTATATCTTATAAAAGGGGTTTACTTTTTATCACTGGAATACCTGGTGTTCTTAGGACTGGCCACCTACGGACTATTACAATGGCGGAAAAAAATGACGTATGCGTAAAGGCTTTGTTTTCGGAAAATTTATGCCCTTTCACAAGGGGCATGAGGCAATGATCAGGTTTGCCCTGTCTCATTGCGACATCGTGTCTGTACTGGTTTGTTGCAGTAACCGCGAAACATTGCCTGCCGCCGTACGTGAATCGTGGGTAGCAGCTACTTTCCGGGATGAGCCCCGGGTACAGGTGCTGGTATACCGATATGACGAACATTTGTTACCGAATACTTCTGAAACATCTGCAGCTGTGTCTGCCGTCTGGGCAAAGCAGTTTAAGCAGCTTTTCCCTGATCACCATATCGTCGTTACTTCAGAGCCTTATGGAGAACTGGTAGCGGATTATATGGGCATCACACATATCCCCTTTGATATGCAGAAAAGCCGGTACCCGGTGTCTGCAACGAAAATAAGGGCGAACCTGCCCGCCAGCTGGGCTTACCTGCCTGATAGTGTAAGGGCATCCCTGATCACTAAAGTCGTTTTACTCGGCACGGAGTCGACCGGAAAGACCACACTCACCGGCCGGCTGGCGGCCCACTTTAACTGCAGCGCTGTAATGGAGGCCGGCAGGGATATCGTAGCTGACTCCAATGATTTCGGGATCGACGATCTGTACCTGATAGCCGAAGAACATGCCAGGCGCATTGACAGGCAGGTTACGGGAGAGAGCCCATTACTGATCATCGACACCGATATTCATATCACCCTGTCTTATGGCGAACATGCCTTTGGGACAGTGCTGGACATTGCGCCGTCCATCTTTGAGCGCAATAGGGCCGACCTGTATCTTTATCTGAACAATGACGCGCCATATATACAAGACGGAACCCGGCTGGGCGAGGAAGAGCGGAATCTGCTCGACCAGTCGCACCGCCGCGTGTTACAGCGCTATGGTATTCGCATTGAAGAGGTCAAAGGTAACTGGGAGGAACGTTTTGAACAGGCCGTGATATTGGTAGAACAATTGATGCAGCGCAGGCTGGATGCCTGGAGCGCTTTTAGCGGAAGGTTGCAGCAGGTGTGATGTTGTTTCCCTGATTGCAGCTGCATTGACATTATAGCGTGAGGATTGAATCCAGGAATCTTTTACCGCAGGCTACAGCAGGTATGATGTTGTTTTCCCTGATCACCGTTACATGAATGGCATCGGTAATGTATCGAAGGATAGACGGCTGGCCTTCTTTACACCGAAGTTTACAGCGGGTATAAGCCCTTTTAAATAAATTGCAGGTATATGAAAAGAACCATTTTATCCCTGATATTGGTTTTGTTAACAGCCATTGCTGTTGCCATTATACATAAGCATGCCATTGACGATGACATGGTAAGTTATACGGTGGATCCGGCAGTACAGGACCTCCGCTTTTACTGGAAAGACGAAAACGGGCAGCCGCTGGGCAGTATTCAGCGCCTGAAAGATCTTGTTTCGAAAGAACATCGCAAGCTGGTATTTGCCATGAATGGTGGTATGTTTAAGCCTGACCAGTCGCCGGTAGGGCTTTTTATTATGCAGCACGTTATGGAGACTCCGCTGGATACCAGCTCAGGGAACGGGAATTTTTATCTGAAGCCCAATGGTGTGTTATATATTACGAAAGACGGCAAAGCTGGCATATCCGTCACTCCTGCATTTAAATATAGTAAACAGATAAAGTTTGCCACGCAGTCAGGGCCAATGCTGCTCATTGATGGGGATATCCATCCTGCTTTTAAAAAGGGCTCTGCTAATGTAAATGTCCGAAATGGCGTTGGCTTACTGCCTGACGGCAAACTTGTCTTTGCGATGTCTAAGTCGGGCATCAACTTCTATGATTTTGCGGATTACTTTAAGCGCCTTGGCTGTAAGCAGGCTTTATACCTGGATGGTTTTGTATCAAGGACGTATCTTCCTGCGCAGCACTGGGTACAGGCAGATGGCAATTTTGGCGTGATCATCGGGGTGACTGAATCTGAATAAAAACAGCATAATAGCCTGCAAGGTGTTTTTACCCCTACGTGAAAATGTATCTTTATTCCCTACTTTTGTATAAAATAAACCGGGCGGTCTAAAATAGCTTTGTGTCATTAAATCATCAAACAATGGCAAAGACAATTTTTATAACAGGCGCGTCCCGCGGATTTGGTAAGTTATGGGCAGAAGCATTTCTGAAAAGAGGAGATAAAGTAGTTGCTACGGCAAGGAACCTGGACACATTAAATGACCTGGTAAAGCAATACGGCAATAATATCCTGGCCCTGGAACTGGATGTAAACAGCAGGGAAGCGAGTTTTGCAGCGGTAGCAAAGGCAAAAGCACATTTTGGCAGGATCGACGTACTGATCAACAATGCCGGTTACGGTCTGTTTGGCGCGGTGGAAGAAACCAGCGAACAGGAAGCAAGAGCGCAGATGGAAACAAACTTCTTTGGCCTGCTCTGGCTTAGCCAGGCAGTACTGCCGGTGATGAGGGAACAGAAAAGTGGTCATATAATCCAGGTATCCAGCGTTCTGGGACTGGTAACATTGCCGGTACTTGGTTTGTACAATGCATCCAAATTTGCAGTAGAAGGACTGAGCGAAACACTGGCCACAGAGGTAAAGCAATTCGGTATCAATGTGACCCTGGTTGAACCAAATGGCTATTCGACAGACTGGTCCGGCGCCTCCGCTTTCCAGACCCAGGCACTGGAATTATATAGTCCGCTGAAACAGGCTTTCTCAGAAGGCGCTACTCCCGATACCTGGGGTAAGCCGGAAGCAACCGTAGATGCCATCCTGAAAGTCGTAGACAGTCCAAATCCGCCACTGCGCGTGTTGTTCGGTAAAGTGGCGTACAATTTTGTAAAGGATGTATATGCACAACGCCTGGCCAGCATAGAGGAGTGGAAAGATGTTTCCATAACCGCCCATGGTCATTAATGACATTAACGTACAACAATACTTGCCGGAACTATGTTCTACACATAGTCCCGGCTTTAAATGAGATCATATGAAACATTACAGCAACCTGACCGACCTGCACCGTGAGAATGGGTTTGCCCTCCCGGAAAATCCGTTAATGAGCCTGGCGCGCTGCGACAGGTCCTGCACCATTGGTGACCGGGCATTCACGACTAATTTCTATATGATCGGTTTTAAAAAACTGAAGGCGGGTGTTTTTAAGTACGGAAGAACGCAGTATGATCATCAGAATGGTTCTATGTCATTTGTGGGACCAAGGCAGGTTATACAAATGACGGGACTTGAATTTGAAGAGGACGGGTTCCTCATCTTCGTTCATGAAGATTTCATCAATGGTCATGTGCTGCATGCAGACATCAAAAAATATAGTTTTTTTGACTATGAGGTGAATGAGGCATTGCACCTTTCGCCTAAAGAGGAAGAGATCATCTGGGACCTCTATAAGAAGATTGAAATAGAATATTACAATAACCAGGACGAATACAGCCGGAATATCATACTGGCGCATGTCGGCTCCATCCTGCAATACGCGCAGCGCTTTTACAAACGGCAGTTCATTCATCGTACAGAAGTATCCGGAAAGACGGTTTCTAAATTCAATGGTATATTGGAGGAATACTTCAATAAAGGGCTCCTGCAGGATAAAGGCCTGCCTTCTGTCAATTACATGGCCGACCAGTTACATCTCTCTCCCCGTTATCTGAGTGACCTGCTGAAACAGGAAACAGGCAAAACTGCCATAGAACTGATCCATATTTCTCTTATCTCAGAGGCAAAGAACCTGCTGAAATCAGCTGACCAGACGGTGGCAGAAATTGCCTATAACCTGGGATTCGAAAATCCTCCTTATTTCTCCCGCCTGTTTAAGAAAGAAGTGGGCCTCAGCCCCAACCAGTTCAAACGGCAGGCAGCCAGCATGTAGTCTATTTACCCGAAACGAGATACAATCCCGTTCCATGGGCATTGATATCCGGCGCAAAAGTGCCGGTGAATTGGCCCAGTACTTTACCCGTCCAGAGATCTGTAATGGTAACCGGAGACTGGAAGCCATAAGATGAGAGCTCAACTGTAATGGCCATTTTCTGCTCTGTTCTGTTGAACACAGCCAGGTATTTACCTGCTTTGTCGGTCGGTTCTGCTGTCCAGATTGCCCTGGTGGCGTCAGTAAGAACGGGCTTATTGTTCTTACTCTTGTTCAGGACAGACAATACGTTTTTGTTCGTTATCAGGGAAAGTGTGAAAGGATCATTATCGGGCAGGTTCCCGCCAAACATCAGCGGCGATCTGAAAATAGACCAGAGTGTCATCAGGGTGTACTGTTCATCGTGTGTGAAAGCAGTCATACGCGGATTTCCTACTTCTGCGCGGATGCCGATACGTCCCAGCGGCAACATATCTCCATCGGGCCATGCACCTGGCGCACGCCATTGATTCCAGCGCTCAAATACTTCGAAATGCTCGTTCAATGGCTTCCAGTTATCCCAGAAATCATTCACGGTACGCCACATATTCGCATGTTGCTGTACATGCGCCCCCTGTGCAACCGGCGTTTCTCCGGGAGAGGTGCTTAGCACGATCTTACGGCCGGTACGCGCAATGGCTTTCCGGATCATTTCTATTTCCTCCGCGAAGTAAATAGGGGCAGACAGGTCATCCACTTTTACGAAATCAAGTCCCCAGGAGGCATATAGCTCGAAGATAGAGTTGTAGTATTCCTGTGCACCCTCTTTACCGGGAACAATGGTATACATATCATGCAGCCATTTGCACTGGTCCTTTTCGGTATAAATATCTCTGGCAGTGGCTTTACTTCCTTTAATGGGCAGTCCCTGTTTTACAGCGATCACCGGCACACCCCGCATAATATGGATACCGAATTTCAGTCCCTTGCTATGCAGATAATCGGCCAGCGGCTTAAAGCCTTTACCGCCTGCAGCGGAAGGAAAGCGATTGACAGATGGTATGAAGCGGCCGTATGCGTCTATATTGTAGTCGGGATTATTTTCATTATAACCGTGGGATTTGTCGTTGGCCACATACCAGCGGATGTCTACAACAATGTATTCCCATCCGTATTTTTTCAGGTAACGCGACATGTAGTCGGCATTGGCTTTTACTTCGGTCTCAGTAACAGTAGGGCCATAACAATCCCAGCTGTTCCATCCCATCGGAGGCGTGGCTGCCCAGGTGTGGAAATCGCTCTTTTGTTGTGCAAATGCAGTACAACCTGAAAGAACAAAGGCAATGATCAGTATCGTGTTTTTCATTACTCCAAAGTAGTAATAAAAAAGTGTTAAAAGGACATTTAAATGATATTTTTTATAGTCGCAGTCAGGGTTGCTGTTTACTCAGCAGGCGCTAATTTATAGTACCTGGCGTAGAAAAGCCCATAGGCAAGGAGTAACATTACAGCAGCAGACTGCCATAGATATCCGTACATGATCAGCCAGAAGAGGACTATATATAACCCGAAAATCAACGGCAGGTAAATATTCATATTCAGTCCCAGCCAATATAATAAGCTCCGGAAGCACAACATGACGCTGATGGCGTATACTGGCAGCAGGATGGCCATAGGTGGGGGAGTGGTAGCAACCAGGAAAACGATCTCCGGCAGGAATAACAACAAATAGCGCAACACCATATACAGGAAATGCCGGTTACGGCTATAAGGGAAGGTCCTGGAAAAGGCCAGTGTCATTACTTCAAAACGATGCTCCTGGTAGAGCAGGTAAAGATGACCGGTTGTAGCAGTGAGTACCAGCAGTCCGGCAACACGGGTATCATGGCGGTTGCCGCTGAAGAGTGAATAAGCGCCGCTGGCAAGACAGAAAAGAGAGAATATTTTAGTGAGCAGCGCTCCCAGTTTGATCTTATGAACGATGTGATAAAGGAACAGGCTAAAGAAGGGTTTCTTCCAGCGTATGGGCAATCGCAGGCTAACAGTGGCAGGTGTACCGGCCGACAGGCGATTGGCCAGCCACACATAAAGTGCAGCGCTGACGGTGATGAGCAGGAACAGGTACAATATGGTGATCAAGGGCAGCAGATAGTGATGATAAATGATGCCGAATCCGACAGATAAAAGTCCGTAGCTTGTAAGGGGTAGTGTGATCACGAACTGCATCCACCACCAGCTGCGGACTTGCCTGAATTTACTCAATGCTGTACTGCTATAGTACAGGAAGCCATTTTCCGCAGCGGTCAGTTGCCCTGTTACATATTGCCAGCTTTTTATGGTATACAGCAGCCAGGCAAAGAAGATCACGCTCATTGCTACCGGGTTGCTGATCAATGTCATCATCACAATCACCTCGTATAACTGGAAGGTTTCGTGCGACATGGTGCCTGCAGGTGTGATAAAAATGGCGTAACTGATCACCACCACAAAAAAGAACAGCAGCGATCCTGCATTTGCCCGGTAGAAGCCGCGGGAGAATATTTTAGTCAGTACGATAGTGAGCGGAGAGATCATGCCGGAAGCCATTTTACGGTTTTATCTGCCACCTGAAGCGTGCCGCTGATGTGCAGGGTGTTTTGTTCCAGTGCCTGGTGCGAGGAGAGAAGGAAGGAAGTGCCCTGGGCCGCTTGTCTTTCCCTGATCCAGTCGTAAAGAATCGCCAGTGAGGCTGTGTCTAAAGTGATCAGTGGTTCATCGAGCAATATCAGGCTGGGCGTACCTATAAATGCCAGCAGGAGTGACAGCTTTTTCAGCATACCGCTGGAATAGGCGCCTAAAGGCTGATCGAGGTATGCCTGCATCTGCATGCTTTCCAGGTAAGGACTTGCTTGTCCGGCGGGTGCCTGCCGGGCAGTCATAAAAAGCGCTATCATTTCCCTGCCCGTCAGGAATTCCGGGAACACTGGTTCGGCTTCCGCAAAACTGATACGCCGGCGATAGTCGACCGCCTGCCTCTTGATACTGGTATCATTCAGCAGGATATTTCCTGAGAAGTCAATAATACCGGCAATCGCCTTTAGCAATGTGCTCTTTCCCGAGCCATTGGCTCCTTTGATCCAGTAGATGCCCGGTCCTATTTCGAGCCGGGGAATTTGCAGGACGGGCGTGTGGTTGTACGCCTTTTCGAAATCTGCCAGTTGCAGCATATATCGGGATTTCAGTGATGGCCTAAATATAGTATGATCCCTGTGCTGCTGCTAATGCCCCCGTCTGTAAATGGTCATTTTAAGAAATATTTAACCATGGGATGCCAGATCAGTACAAAATTGTCGCTACCCTGGGAGGTATATAAGAAAGGCCCTGTGTCTGTTGAACACAAGGCCTTCTATAGAAAATATGTTTGCCTGTATTGAAAGCGTGGCAGGATCTATTCGCTAAGACCGTCCTTCAGGCTATTCCGGAGGTCGAGGATATACTGGCTTAATGTGGTGGATGTGCCGGATTCCGGATATTGCACAGCGCAGTTATTCCTGATATAGTTTTTTACATCCGCCATCTGCCAGATAGCGCCGCCGTTCATTTCGGGATAATCCTTTCTGAACCTGATCATTTCAGCTTTGATATCGGCCGGTGTTTTACTGTTGTGTACCGGGTTGCAGGTACTGAAGGCGCCACGGCAAAGGAAGATGGGATATACCGGAAGCATGGTCTGTAGCTTGTTCTTCCAGGTACCAGGCACATTGAACCTGCCGCCATCATAACATTGCAGGTAGATGGCGTCTATCAGGCCGGGCTGGGAACGGCAGATGATGTCTTTCCAGTATTCGGTTTTCCTAAAAGGGCATAGTGTCATATGCAGGTTGAGATGGCCCGCCAGTTCTCCCAGTTTGGCGATGGATTCGCTGTTGTATACAGATTCATCATCGATACAGATAGCATCTACGCCGATGTCTTCCTTCATCACCCGGATGATCTTGTACAAGGTGCTGTTAGGACCGATGCCTGTTACAATGCCGTCCACAGTGCGGGTGGAGTCATACCAGTCCTGTATGTAGTCGTACGTATTGGGCGGCTGATTGTACCACCTGCCTTCCAGCAATATTTCAATACGTGTTACAGAGGAAGGCTGTTGCTTCAGCGAGGCTACGTATTTGAGCCACGCTTTGTTCCCTACATACTGACCGTCATGTATGACAGGATTCCTGTGGTCATCACCGGAATAAACGTCTCCATTGGCGTGGATGTAGAAGCTGGAGAGGATCACGGTATTGAAACCGGAATTCCTCAGGTGCTCATAAGTCGTATCATCTCCGGGATACATGCCACGCCCGAACATAGTGAGATTGGTATCGGAGAGGGAAGCGGGTAATGGTCCGCCTGCAGATAATTGATTTACCCTTTCCAGCCGGGCAGCGAAGACCGGTGTAAGGCAACCGGCGGCCAGCAGGTAAAGCGATAGGAACAATGTCTTCATAGTATAGCCTTTATTGTTGGTGCTTCCAAATTAGTAAAATGTCTGCGGGGGAAGCGTTACGCTTTATGAGCGGTCTGCATCGGATAATTGTTGGAAAAATAAGCGGGCAAAAGGTAACTTTATGCTAAGTAAATTAATGGACATGCCAGATATGCCGTATCAGCCAATTGATTGCAATTACTATGACCGACTGGAGGCCTGGGCAACCATGCGCACTATTTGCAGGATCGTATTCAGAGATGAAGCAGGCGAAGAGCAGGACCTTAGCGCACGTATTGCAGACGTATATGCCCTGAACAAAGTGGAATATATGAGGATGGATAACGGGCTTGTGATCAGGCTGGACAGCCTGATCTCTGTCAATAATATCCCCCTGCCGGACCATTGTTAACAGGAACGACAGGCCGGTAGCTGTAAGTTGGCCGGGCAATTACTCTTTTACGACGAAGGCCTCTACACCCGTTTTCTTCAGCTTGTCATAATCCTCGTTCCTGACGGATTGGAAATTGGCGTATGTTCTGCCATTCCATCTCAGCACGGGGAATTCTAACCCGGGGCCTCCGATAAGGAGGTCAGGATATCCCTTGCTGACCGTGGTCAGCACGTCGGGCGCAAGCCCGGGAAAGCCAAGATGATCTATATAAGCGCCGCCGGAATTTTTAATGAACAGCGAGATACTGGAGCCTGCACTGCCTGACGTGTAGGAGTTGCCAAACCAGACAAAGATCTCCTGTTTACCGTCCTTATTCAGGTCGGTCGGATAAACGATGGCGTTAAATGGATAAGCCCTGCTCTCCATGTCCTGGGCAAAAGGAAGCTCTCTATTGCCTGAAAGAACGAAGCCAAGTTTCGTGGCGATCTGGTTTTTTTCTGCTGTTGTTAAATTCGTTTTTGCATTTCTGAATAGAAGAGTGGCCACTTCACTGAGCGTACTGTTCTGCTGGCCATATGACAATATACAGCACAGTAGTGCTGCCGTTGGCAATAGGTATTTTTTCATCGTTCAGCGTTTAGTTGGTAATAGTGCAATAAAGGTAGGAACTATTTACCTGCATGTTGGTTAACTGATTGTTATTCAATGGTTACTGTTCTTCCTGATGAGCGCGTTAATATCTTTGGGATGAATTGTGTTAAATGATAAATTGCAGTTGATATACAGGGATATTAAACCCCAATTTTATATGGAAACCAGCAAAGTAAAAGCCTTACTTATACAATTCAATCATACTACACAGCATTGGATAGATCAACTGGAACACTATTCAATCGACATGCTGCTTCAACAGCCGCAGGCTGATGGGTGGTCGCTGGGACAGGTGTATGTGCACATTATAGAAGATACCAATTTCTACCTGGAGCAGATGAAAGCGGCGCTGGCATCAAAGAACCGCTATGCTGAAAGAAGTATGCGTTCACGTGCCAGGATCATGTTTCAGAACAATGATTTCCCCGATATGGCGCTTGAGAATCCGTTTAACGATATCAATTTAACACCGCCGCAAAGTAAGGATGAATTAGTGCAGGCGCTGACATCTATTAAAGCAGAAGTGAATAGCTTGTTTGATAACATTGACCTGTCAACCGCACTCGGAAAAACAGAACATCCGGGGTTTGCGTTCTTTGATGCCTTTGAATGGCTGCAGTTTGCGGAAATGCATATGAGGCATCATCTGCGACAAAAGAAAAGGATCGATGAGAAGCTTTTTCCTCACCTGGTGAGGTGAGGTTGCCCACCTTGTAAAAATCCCCGCTTTGTGAATGATATGGTTCGGGAAAAATTGTTTAAGTTCGGCACCTGATTAAAAAATATTCCTATGCATCTTCAACTCAGACATCTACTGCTGCTGTTCATCGGCCTACCGGCTTTTGCCCAGAAGGCAGAGGACAATCTGCACTTTACAAGCAGCAAACAACAGAAAATTGCGGTGTACAAAGGCACTATCATTGTGAATGGCAACAAGACCTTCAAATTTGCTTCAGACAATATTGTTTATAAAAGCAAACGTAACCGCCTGATGGAGGATGGTGGCAATGTATTTTTGTTTTTAGAGGTTACAGCTAATCCGGGCAGGAATAAGCTGGTTATATTCGGTATTAATAACTCGGTGGCTGATTCGCTGATGACGGCCGTGGCTTCTGATATCAAAGACTGGGACCATGATGAGTTGCTGGAGTTCGGCGGAAGTGAGCTGACCGAGGCTTATCCTGCTGCGGATTCAATGTATTACGTTCCGGCGAAGTTCTACGAGATCAAAAAAGGGCGTATTGTATTTGATGCCGCTTATACTGAGAAAATAGATAAGAAGGTGAATGGGGTTTATATACCTGAGCTGCAGGGTACAAAGGTGATCCCTAAGCCGAAAGGGCGTCCTTGATTACATATGTGAGGTGCCGGAAGCTTAGTTGTTCGGACTGAATTATTGCCGTCCATATCACAAGGCGAATTGGTGTTGTGATGGTGGGCTAAACAGAAAGGCTGCTGATATTGGTTATTGTCGTCCATATCACAAGGCGTAATGGTGTTGTTGTGGTGGCTTACCGGAAAGGCTCGCAGGTGGGACCCCTGGCTGAGTTCTTTGAAGCATTCCAGGTATTTGGCTTTGGTAGGTTGGTTGGGCATCGGTTTGTCGATTTAACCCCTGGTGAAGCATGTCAGCATGCTTCAAATAACTTAGGCCAGGAATCTCCACCTGCAGCCTTTCCTGGCTGCTGATTGGGTTATTGAGTTATTAGATTATTAGGTTATTGAGTTATTGAGTTATTGGGTTGTTGGGTTGTTGGGTGGCTTCTTTTACCGACGTCTTTTACATTTTTTATGCCCTCATTTTATAGAGGCGAAAAAAAAGAGGCTATCTGCTGTTTGTATAGACAGGAGATAGCCTCTTTCTGTTGTTGTGGATCAGAACAGGATATCGTGACCATTTCAATCTGCTTATCAATCCCGGACAAGTCACGAGATATGAAGTACCTTTTCTTTAATTTTCTGTTTTTTCCGTTGTTTTATTTGGTAACGATCTCAATCTTCCCGCCATTCCTGAAGAGGTCATGAGGTACGAAGTATCCTTTCTGTTCTTTTCCGTTCACGCTGATGGCTGTAAGGGCTCTGCCTTTTCCCTTTTTTGTTAGGGTCAGCAGCTTGCCGGTGCTGGTCCGCCATTTCACTTCGTCGAAAAGCGGAACGGTTACAAGGTATTCAGGATCGGTAGCGGAATACGTATACAGGCCCGAAGCGCTTAATACATACCATGCCGACATC
Organism: Chitinophaga filiformis; assembly: GCF_023100805.1. Taxonomy (NCBI): domain Bacteria; kingdom Pseudomonadati; phylum Bacteroidota; class Chitinophagia; order Chitinophagales; family Chitinophagaceae; genus Chitinophaga; species Chitinophaga filiformis. Next base: position 6,393,032 of record NZ_CP095855.1, on the reverse strand, counting down.
TCTCCTGCATCATCCATTCCGCAGAGGGCGATACCTTCTTCTCCAATGCCGTACAGGCTATTGAGGATGGTGTCGATCATCTTTTGTGATTTTTCCGGTTTACCGATGAAATAATAGGCAAAGGGCGCTTCATGGTCTGGCTGATTGCCATGGCAATACTGGCCTATCATGGTTTCCACATTCCTGGCAATGTACTGCGGGTTCCATGGAAGGGTGAAGAGAGAATCCAGTTTGGATTCAAATCCTTTCGCTCCGCCATACAGTTCGATCAGGCCTTTCATATCATGAGGGGCGAAGAAGGAGACCTGCCATGCATTGGCTTCCCGGTACATATATTCGTAGTAGGGGTACTGCGGATTGAAGTTTTTGATCCAGGATCCGTCCGCCAGTCTTCCTCTCATAAAGCGTGTGCCGGGATCAAACATATTCCTGTAGTTTTTGGATCTTGCCATCAGTATCCGGTAATTGGCGGTATCGCCCAGCTTTTTGGCTATCTGGGCAAGGGAATAGTCGTCGTAGGAATATTCCAGTGTTTTAGATACGCCTGCTGCTGCCTTTGTTTCTACATGCGGATCTGCAATATCCGGATCGGAGATATAACCTTTTTCAATGTACTCTTTCAGGTGCGGACGGGCGCCTTCTACATTGGCATTCCTCAGTAATATTTCATAGGTGCCTTTCACGTCAAAGTTGTCGATACCCCGGAGATAGGCCCCTGCAATGGAAGACGCGCCATGGTCGCCATGGAAGAAGGTGGGGATGAATCCTGTTTTATCGCCCACGTCTTTCATGGATTTGATGACGTCGAGCGTTACCTGGGGAGAGATCAGTCCCAACAGCACATCTTTGTTGCGGTAGGTGTCCCAGAGAGAAGGCTCGGTATAGTAGTTAAAACCGGCTTTGGTCACTTTGCCTTTTGCATCCGTGAATTCCCCGTTTACATCACTGCGTAAGGCCGGCCAGAGGAATGACCTGTACAGGCAGGAATAGAACATCCTTCTTTGTTTTTCAGTACCGCCTTTTACCTGTATGGAGGATAGTAATTTTTCCCATGTACGGTTCGCTTCACTACGGATATCGGCAAATGATCTGTTGCCGATCTCCTGTTCAAGGTTCTGCTTCGCATTTTCCGTGCTGACGAATGATAATCCTATTTTCAGTTCAACAGGACCATTGCTGCCGTCCTTTACATGAACGATGGCATAACCGTTAAGCTGGCCTTCCTGGTTTTTTTCCAGTTTTTCTATAGGGGTGTTCAGTACGGCATAGAAGTAGATATTACCGCCTGCACGCTGATAGCCCTGTACAGCTGAGGTGCCCGCTTGTTCAATATGCCAGTCGGAGATCCTGTTGTTGGCTTTGGCCAGGTCAAAGAGTATCTGTCTTCCTGCGTTGTTTTTATAGGTGTACTGATGATAGCCGCATCTCAGCGTGGAGGTCAGATTGACGTTTACGTTGTAGTCGTCCAGGTACACCTGGTAAAAGCCAGGGGAGGCACTTTCTTTTTTGTGCGAGAACCTCGAGCCGAATGTAGCGCCCGGATTGGAAAGCGGCAGGATGGGAATGTTACATAGATTCCAGTGTCCTTTGTTGGTATGCGTAAAGCCCAGGATAACGGTATCCTCGTATTCATATCCGGCGCCTGATCCGTATTCTGTCATCGGACTTAACTGTACCATCGCATTCGGCAAAGAGCTGCCGGGAAATGTAAGGCCTGCCCAGGAGCGCCAGCCTTCCGGTAACTGGTAGCCCAGGATCTTCGGATCTGTAAGCGGCGCTGTGCCCACGAAAGTATTGACATATTTCGTGTAGCTGCCTGGCGACTGCCCTTTACCTGACGTGGCAGCAAATAGCATGGCAAGCCCAAGCATGAAAGGACCTGCGGTGGAATTCCTCATAATTTTGAAAAGTTTATTGACCTGAGTATGGCAATATTTGCCTATTAGGGGTTAAATATAGAAATCAGGGGGACTATAACAAAGCGTGTGTCAGAAAAAAGTATGGAACTTATCCTGACACACGCTTACCTAAAACCGGAACTAATGCCTTAAACACGGTATACAGCAATACATGCGGCCAGTATGGCAATGGCTATCAGTGCATAATAGGCCTGCTTTGTATATGGCTTCCCGGTGAAACGAATATTGATAATAGTGACCAGTGCAAATAAGCTGGTTTTAGGAACAATTTTATAGTAGTTCACGTGAGGATATTTCAATGCTACCAGCGCTATACCACTGATCAGCAGAATGATACCCAGGATCAGGCCGGAGGCGTTCCGCACACGGGTATCATAATCCCGCCATTGGGCCAGTAGTACACATAAGTAGATGGCAAAACACAAAAAGTGGATCAGGAGTATGGTATTAAAGAGCAACATATGAAGCAGGTTGAGGTTTGGTGAAGAGATAATAGCATCCGAGCAGCAGGCCAAGTACAATGGCCGTTAAATGAGGATACAATTGTGATGTAAGATGGGTGGGAGCGTTCAGCACGACCAGGAAATCGGTGACCGGAACGAGAGATCCGGCCAGCAACAGGATAGCCAGGCCCCTTTGGGTACGTGTCAGCAGCATCGCCAGTATGGCAATGCCAACCGAAAGATCCCGTATGCCTTTGATGTAATGAAAGGAAAAATCGTTGCCGGTAACAGTCTGTATACCAAAGGCATGCTCAGCTACATCGGGTGAGAGGAAAAAGCGGGCGCCGATAAATATGAGCAGCGAACCGGTAATGAAGGTGAGCCCATAAGCGATTGCAGCACTTGTTTTTTTCATTTTTGATACATTTTTGAATTGATGTATCAAAGGTAGGATCGCCCTCAGACCTGTTCGTTCACCCAGGTTAATAAATCATAAGGCAAGTCTTTTTCTTATACGGCTCAGCGAGGGCGGCTTCACGCCGACAAAGGAGGAAATATAATACTGAGGCACCCGCTGTTGCAGATCCGGATAGTTGTTTACGAAATTGATATAGCGCTGCTCCGGGTTATAAATCATAAGATAAGTCTTTTTCTTATACGGCTCAGCGAGGGCGGCTTCACACCGACAAAGGAGGAAATATAATACTGAGGCACCCGCTGTTGCAGATCCGGGTAGTTGTTTACGAAATTGATATAGCGCTGCTCCGGGTTATAAATCATAAGATAAGTCTTTTTCTTATACGGCTCAGCGAGGGCGGCTTCACGCCGACAAAGGAGGAAATATAATACTGGGGTACCCGCTGTTGCAGATCCGGATAGTTATTTACGAAATTGATATAGCGCTGTTCGGGGTTATCCGTATACATAGATCTTAACTGGCTTGTCGCCTGCAGGTAGATATATTCGCAGGCAAGCCGGCCGAATTTCTGCCCCTCTTTCACCTCTTCATATATCCTTTGCAGGTTATTGTAGGGGATGACCAGTATTTCGCTGGGCTCCAGGCACTGGATGGCCAATGTGGATACAGAGTGATCGAGAAAGCTTTGATAATTGCAGGTGAATTCGTTTTCCTTACCGAAGGACTGGGTGATCTCTTCGCCATTGTTGTTGGTCATGTAATAGCGGATCAGTCCCTTTTCAATAAAGCCCACCTCACGGCATACCTGGCCTTCCCGCAAAAAATAATCACCTTTTGCAAATGTTTTAGGAATGGCAAGTGATGATATTAATTCCTTCTCCGTATCGTCAAGACGGATGAAATATTCGATGGCTGAGATGAGGCTGGCATACATGGAGGTAAGATAAGCAAAAAAAGCGATCGGGTAGCCCCTGGGGCGCTATGAGCAGCATCGTACCTGCATTATATCACTTTTTTGCCAGGGCAAAAGCTTTACATTCGCGCATATTTTTATAAAACTAGCAATGAAACTGGACGAACTACTACTGAAAAGAAGTGAAAATCAATGTGAACTGTGCAAATCGACAGCGGCTTTAAAGATCTATGAGGTGCCGCCTGCTTCAGGTGCAGATGCAGACAATAGTATCCTTATCTGTAATACATGCAGGACGCAGCTGGAAAAGAAGGCCGAATTGGACAGCAATCATTGGCGCTTCTTATCGGAAACCATGTGGAGCGAGGTGCCTGGCATCCAGGTTGTTTCCTGGCGTATGCTGAACCGCCTGAAGCAGGAAAGCTGGGCCATGGAGAACCTGGAAATGATGTACCTGGACGATGAGCGGCTGGCCTGGGCGAAAGCGACCGGCGATCATGAGAACGATGCCGCAGTAGAGCTGCACAAGGATTGTAACGGTCAGGTACTGCAGGACGGAGACGCGGTAGTGCTTATCAAGTCATTGGATGTTAAAGGCTCTACACTGAATGCTAAAATGGGTACAGTGGTGAAGAATATCCGCCTGGTAGAGAACAATACCGCGCAGATAGAGGGCAAAATAGAAGGGCAGGTGATCGTGATCCTGACACAGTATGTGAGGAAACAGAGTTAGTGCGTGTATTTACCTGGATATTTTACATTTTATTTTTGATAGCGTTTGTATTATTTATAGTCCTTAATTAGTTTAGTAAGGTTTGCAGAACGGACTGCTGTTACTAAATTAATTAAGGATTTTTCTTGTTTGACGTACCTCCCGGCGATTGTCAATGACTTCCTTGAAGCGGGACCTTTATTTTTTCCCTCTTCCCCAGGCTATGAATGCCGCAATAGCAGCAAAGAAGATGTTGAACCATATTGCAGCTGCTTCCCCCCGTACAATATGAAAGACACTGGCGCATATCATGAGTGCAATGATGGCCAGCGCCGTAGTTGCCGTAAGCCTTGGTTTAATACGCAGTAAAGCAGGTAGTATTAGCCCGAGAGCGCCCAGGAGATCTATTATTCCGAGCAGTCTTACAATGAGGGAAGGTACTTCCCCGGTCCATGGCCACATGGCTGCCAGTTTTTCGATAGGCTGTAATAATTTCATAGCGGCCGCCCAGAGAAAACCGGCTGCCAGGAATACCTGCGCTATCCAGAGGACGATATTCAGTGCCCTGGAAGATGGCTGTTGATTTGTCATGCAAATAAGGATTTTTCGTTAGCGGCTCAAAAGTATCTATGTTTGCTTTTCAGAAGAAAACGCTATCCCGGCGGATAGCGCTTTCCATCAGTATAGTAACGTGAACACTGTAAACTGCTAAAAGAAATAAGAAATGCTGACACGGGAAGGATGCCCTAAAACGATGCTTTCTATCAAAGATGCCCTGGAGGCGCTGGAAGGACGATGGAAACTGCTGATTTTATTCTCATTGTACGCTGGTCCGAAGCGATTTAAACAGATATCAAAGGAAGTCGGTGGTATCACCGATAAAATGCTGTCTAAGGAATTAAAGCATTTAGAAGCCAATAAGCTGGTAAAGCGTGAAACGCATGATACCTTCCCGCCGGCTGTGGAGTACTCGATCACAGCGCATGGTATGTCCCTGGAAAAGGTGCTGGACGAACTGCATTTCTGGGGGCTGGCACACCGCAAAGAGATCATGGGGAAGTAAACAGGTATGTCCGGGAATGATCGTGAACATTACCTGATCTTTCTTCCTACGAACCTGATCACGGCGCCTTTGCCAATATGATATTTGCCCTCATTCAGCTGAATTTCTTCCTCAGCCAGCTGCAGCATTTCATAGTTGTCAAAATCGGCCTTTATTTCCGCTTCGGAATATAACATGTCTATCTCTTTTGGGCCTCCTACCTTCGGATCCAGGTTGTTGAAGTACAGGTGCCTGCTGCTGAATGCTTCCAGTATGATAACACCGCCGGGTTTTAGATACTCATTTAATTTCCTGTGGAAGAGAGATTTTTTATCAGCTGAAAAATGCGCGTAAATAAGCCCGATAGCATCGAACGTTTCTTTCTCAAAATGGAGATCATCAAAGTCGCCCACAATATATTCAAGCCTGACCTGGTTTTCTTTTGCCAGTTGTAAAGCCTTTGACTGGCCTTCTATGCTATAATCGAAGCTTGTCACTTCCCATCCCAGCCGCGCTGCGAAAACACCATTACGTCCTTCTCCGTCGGCCGGCATCAGTATCTTGCCCGGGGTGAATTTTGGAAGCCATTCTTTGAAAAAGAGATTAGGGGCTTTACCAAAGGCAAATTCAGGTTCTTTATAACGTTCATCCCATTTCTGTTGCATAGTATTGTTGTTATTTGCCGGTAAAGCTAGGATACATGAACATTTCAGGGATAGGACAGAAATGTAATTGAATGGAACTTGTGCGAAGTTGTGGCACCTGGTGATCTGTTAGGCTGATCTGAACTGTTGTCTGTACATTTCCGGCGTATGTCCTGTGTGCTTTCTAAAGAACCGGATAAAATAAGAGACATCTTCATAGCCCAATTGGTCCGCTACCTGGTTCACCTGGCTGGAAGTGGCCAGCAGGTATCGTTTTGCTTCCAGGATGATATGCTCATTGATCATTTCAGAGCACGTTTTGCCCAATGTTGATTTTGTGATGGCATTCAGCTGATAGAGAGAAAGGTGCATCATATCAGCATATTCAGAGGCCTGTTTAATATGAGTGATATGTGTTTCCAGCAGCGATACAAATTCTTCCAGCCGTTCCTGTGTATAGAGGTTAACATTAGCGGAGGATGCTTTGTTATATTGCCTTATCAGTTCCACGAAGAAGATATGCAGGTTGGCCCTGATGACTTCCTGGTATTGTTCCTGTTTGCTGCTGTATTCCCGGAACATATTGGCTAAGGGGGTATTGATCTTTTCGAATCCTTCATTATCCGGGCGATAATGCGTCATGGCGCTTGCTTTGCGTAATAGTTGATTGGACGTCTTATCCTGCGGCGTATAGAAGTCGGCTTTAAATGACATGAGGTAACCTGTGCTGGCAGCTTTCAATGTAAGCTGATGTACTTGTCCGGGGCGCATAAAGAAAACAGTATTGCCGGCAACCTCATACGATGTGAAATCTATATCATGCCTGCCTGCGCCTGTTTTTAATGCCAGTACATAAAAGAAATTATGCCGGTGAAGCTCCTGGATCATGTCTTTCCCGGCGAGTAGCTCCTGCAGGTCGCGGATGTTGAAGTTGTTAGAAGGTTCCCCTTCTTCGACTGTAATAATATTCCTGACGGGAATGTTCTCCATGAGGCCTGGTTACTGATGACGTTGCAAGATAGTGATTTTACCACAAGGAGATCCGTTGCTGGTGTAAATGACAGCTGCCGGCGATCTGTAAAAAAGCCCCTCTCTGGTTGAAGTACCTGAGAGGGGCTTTTAGGGGGAAGGTTCAGTTTTTACTTTCCGTCGCCAAAATAGCTTCCGTTACTGAGATCTTCAATCAGCCCCGGATGTACCGGTTGCCATCCCAGCCATTCCTGCGTCAGGGTGCCGGACGCGGGGCAGTCCACTGCGAAGAAATGTCCCAGCCAGCTGAAATGGTCTGCAGCTTCGGCGGGTGGTATGGACACCACCGGCAGTCCCAGTTGCTTACCGATGGCGGCGGCGATATCGCGGGTAGGAATACCTTCATCGCCAATGGCATGGAACCTGGTACCGGCGGCTCCTTTCTCCAGTGCCAGTCTGTAAACACGGGCAGCATCCAGGCGGTGTACTGCCGGCCAGCGATTGCGCCCTTCCCCGATGTAGGCGGAAACGCCTTTCTTACGGGCAATGTTGATAAGGGCCGGAACGAAGCCATGATCGTCCTTATCGTGTACGGATGTGGGGAGCCGCACTACTGAAGCGCGTAGCCCTCTGGCAGCGGCAGCCAGTGTGATCTCTTCAGAGCGAACACGGTGCCTGCCCGGCGTTTCGGGATTAGGAGCGTCTTTTTCCGTTCCCAGCCGGCCGCCTTCGAGGCCCCCGATGGTGGCAATACCTGAGGTGACTACCAGGGGCTTGCCCGTTCCTGCCAGGGCTTCGATAAAGGTTGTAATGGCCGTCTGGTCTGTTGCAGCGGAGGCTGCCATGTTGGAAAAGTCGTGGATGAAGGCCGTGTGGATGATACCATCCGCAGCAAGCGCCGCTTCCCTGAGTCTGTCGAGGTCTTCCAGTGTACCCCTGTGTACTTCAGCGCCGGCAGCGGTGAGCTTTGCAACAGCCTCCTCCGAACGGGCCAGGCCCAATACCTGGTGGCCCGCTGCAAGCAGCTCCTGGACAACGGCTGTACCGACAAAACCTGTGGCGCCAGTGACAAAAACACGCATAGTTTGTAATTTTAATTGATAAATCGATTCCTGAAACAATCTGTTGGAACATTTACGGCACAAAATTGCGAAGGAACCAAGGCAGGAAGCAAGGAGATTTGACGCAATTTTTTGAGGTCATTTGACCTAAATTTGCATTATTGAGCTGTGCCCGGGAAGATCCACGGGAAGACAAGGAACAGGGCTCAAAGACCGTTTAAAACGCCTTAATCAATGTTTGATCATTTTGAAGCTTATATAACTGCCTATGGTGAGCTTAGCAAAGATGAGCTGAAATACATGCGTTCACTGGCAATAGTGAAGAAGCTCTGCAGGCGGCAGCTGTTTTTGAAAGAAGGGGAGGTGTGCCGTCATAAGGCATTTGTTGTAAAAGGCATGTTGAGAACCTTCCAGCTGAAAGACGACGGTTCCGAGCACATCCTGCGGTTTGCCGCAGAGAACAGCTGGAGCGTGGTGCATGATAGTTATAACAAGCAGCTGCCATCAAAATATAATATTGACGCCCTGGAAGATACTGATATCATCATGTGGAAACGGGAAGATTTTGATGAGATAATGAGCGCCATACCTATCATCAGGGCCTTCTCGGACAGGCTGAAGGAAAATAACCTGGACGCAAGTATGGAAAGGATCATGATGAACATCAGCTATAGTGTTGAAGAGAAATACGAGAACTTCATCAACTCTTTCCCGGATATATTCAGGCGTGTGCCATTGCACATGGTAGCGTCTTATCTTGGCGTATCAAGAGAAACGCTGACACGTGTGAGGCAGGCCCGCCTCAGGCAACAGAAGGATGCAACCGAAGGATAACAGTATCGGGTAAGCAGTGTCTTGTGAGATATACGGGCTAAGCATAAAGAAGGAGAAAGATCAAAAGTAAAATGGACCGGAGAGTTTCTTAAACGACTGGCTGACGCCATCGGGTACCTAAATAAATGCGGGTGTATTGTACTTTGGAGTGTCCCCAAAAGTGTCTGACTTTTTGGGGGCACTCCAAAGTACAATACACCCGCTTCATTTATGCCTTATTCTTATTGCGGATTCACCGGAAGACCGTTGGCTTCCCGGATAAGCTGGAATATATGATCGGGACGCACTACTACGTAGTTGGCGTTAAGGGAATTAGCCACGTTCTTAAAGCTTGTAGGCGTTACATTTTGCCAGGGCTGCGCCTGTATTATGATGAACCGTGGCGAAGTACCATTCCATCCCGCGGAAGCGGAAGTAATATGATCTTTCATGGCCTGTTCATTGGTGCAGTAGTTGCAGGAAAGCGCCATACCCGGAAGACTGTTGTTGTAGATGGTGAGCCCGCCGCCGGTATTCTGGGCGGTGAGGCCCAGCGTATAAGGCGCATTGGCGGCAAATGCCTGTCCTACGTTCTGGTTAATACCGCCTGTAATGGTGTTCCAGATGGTGATAACCCTCAATCCTGCACGACGGTTATACTCGTCTGTTTTGGACGCGAACAGGTTCAAACGTGCCTGATCGGGCCAGCTGTTGGGATAAGCGTAACCGTAGCCGGATGGACCGGAGATCAGGTTGTCGTTGTTGGTGGAACTCTGCCAGTAATAATTCAATGCTCCGGGCATTGCATCGAGCATAGCTGGTGAAATTGTCCAGCCGATGGGGACAGTGCCCCGGTCAGGATTATCCCACAATTTGCGCATCAGGTGCTCGACATATTGCAGATTGTCGCCGTCGCTCAATATAAACGCCACATACATTTTGTTTTGGAGGGCAGGTTTGGCCGGCATTGGCTTCGTATTGACCGTTCTGGGCATACCGCTGTGAACGGTGAGATTGGTAGCCCAGTCGCTGGCAACAGTGGCAACACCATATCTTGACGCCCTTTCAACACCGGAGCCTTCGTCCTGCCACCATCCCATATAATTGGAGCCGGCCGGCATGGAACCTAAAAAGCTGTTCAGCAATTCACTTTCACCGGCTACGTTGGGATCCAGCCAGATGGTAGCAAGCCCTGTTGCTACTGCGTATTCACGGAGCGCCGCTTTATGGATCTCAGGGTTCAGGCCTATCAGCACGCGATGATCGAGGGAGGGCCAGTAGTTGTTGTAGATGGACTGGTATACCTGCAGTTTGCTGCTGAATTGACCCCGCAGGTCCACTAATATGGGCAGGTTGTAAGGGGCTGCAGTTAAGCGTGATAACAGCAGTGGTGAAGCGATCAGCGCTTTCCGGTCTTTCGCCAGCATGGTGGCCAGGTTGACCGTGTGTATCTGTGCCGGGTCGTAGACGATCAATCCTGATATTTCACTACGGTATTTACTGATAAGGCTCCATTTGTCGGAGGTTTCAGACCAGCTTAATCCCAGGGAACGCAGCCATGTATATTGTCCTTCTGCAAATGCATCTCCTTCATAAGAGAAAAGGCGTGGCTGGGTTCTGTTAACAATACCCTTCAGGGATGCGAACAGATACATCTCTGCGGAAGAGGCATTCTGCTGAACGCCCACCCAGTCCACTTTCGTATAGGAAGTGCCGCGCCAGTACACGCGGAGCTCGATGGACTGATTATTGGCAGGGAGTGTAAATGGTAACGTAAAGTTCACATAGTCGCCCGCGATAGAGAACTGCCTGCGCGTGATGGTTCTCGAGGCAAGAAGCTGGCCGTTGGTAGCGTTCCTGACATCTACATCCACAACAGGATCGTCATTGGCGGTGTTGTTGTCCACCTTCATGCGGAACTCGGCTACATTGGGGCCTGCGGGAATGCTGGCGTCGTAGGGACCGTAGATCATGTGCTCATCTGCGGCGTCGATGCCGGTCTGGCATAGCCAGCCGTCTGTTTCTAATCTTCCGGTCTTATGACTTAGCGAGGGTCCTTCTGCTTCCCAGCGGGAAGATGTTTCGCGCAGGATGAAAAGGTCCTGGGTCTGCGCCGTAGCGGGAAAAGAGGGAAGGAGTTGTCCTGCAGGCCAGGTTATCTGTGCCATTGCCGGCGTAATGAACAACTGGATGAGCAATAAAAATGCGGTTAGCGGGCGGACAGTCCCGTTAATTGGTGTGATCATAGGCTAACGTTTTTACAATCAGTAATTTGGTTTAAGTGACATAAAGTGATTCATATGAGAATCTGTTTCTGAGACCATAATATAACGTGAACGAAATTTGAACAAGTTTTAACTGTATGGAGATGGGTTCACAATAAGGATATATCAGCTTAAATATACGAAAAAAGATGTAATAAGGGAAAGTATAAGTGACAACGGATACCTGTTGCGCTGTAAAATAATTTCAGTATATTACAATCGTTATAGCCCGATCCTTAATATAACCCGCCACTGATATTAAGGCCACAGAGAAAAGTGTACCCGTGATATTGTATTCGTATTCAGGAACAACAAAATAGTAATCGATATACCCTCTTTTTTGTTAATCATTAAAACCCAGTTTCACATGAAAGAAATGAAAGCCCTTTTGTCGATCTCACTATTTACCATGGTGTTGTTGTTCAGTTCATTTGCTCCCCGGCAGGAGCAAAAGGTAAGCACGGCTATTATAAACTATGCCTGGTATAGTCCTTCCGGCCAGTTCGTAGCCTGGAGTACCCTGGCAAATGCCGAAATCGTAAGCGATGCCGACACCAATCCCACCAATGGAACTTTAGTGCTGATCGGTTATACCGATGGCGGTCCTGGTTTGCCACCTTCAGGAACCCTGGTATACCGGCTTTACACACACCCGTAGTTATCGAAGAGCGGATGTATCAGGAATAAATGAACATCCCCGCGGGTGCCTGCATGACTACAAGTAAAAAAAAGTGAAAAGAGGCTGCTCATTTTTTGACAGCCTCTTTTTTGATTTTATATAAGCCGCTGTTTTTTCAGCAGCTGTTTCAGTATGCTTACGCATTTTTCCAGTTCTTCCCTGGAAGAAGATGCGAAGCCAAGCCGGATGGCATTGGCATTGAAGGTTGGGTACAGGTGGTTTTTGCCGTTTGATATATACAGGCCTTTTTTCAAAGCATCATTTGCCAGCTTTTCTACGTCAATCGACGCCGCAAACTTTGTCCATACTGTCATGCCTCCCTCCGGCACATTAAAGCTGACAGCAGGCTTTAATTCACGATCCAGCAAGTCACAGAAGAAATCCCTCCTTTCCTTATATACAGGTAATGTTTTCCTGAGGTAACGTTGCATGGTACCGTCATGCAGCAGTTCTGCTATGGCGTTGTCCAGGATATGATCGCCCTGCCTGTCCAGCAGGATGCGGACACGGCTCAGGTGTGCAATCACATTCTGCGAAGCGGCCAGGTACCCGATGCGGAAAGCCGGAGAGAAGCTCTTACTGAAAGAACCGCAATAAATGACCATACCATTTTCATCGGCGCTTGCCAGCGGCAGCAGGGGGCGGTGTTTGTAATGAAAATCGAAGTCATAATCATCCTCAAAGATGATGAATCCATATTCACCTGCCAGTCTTAATAGTTCCAGCCTTCGGTCGATCCGCAGCGAGACGGTGGTAGGGTAGTGATGATGCGGTGTGACGTATACCATCCTTACTTTCTTCCGGCGGCAGATCTTCTTCAGTTCATCTACTACCAGGCCATGTTCATCTACCGGAATACCGATATGTTTTGCGCCGGCATGCATAAAGTTCTGCTCAGCTCTTCGCCATCCGGGAATGCCGGATACAATAATATCGCCGGGACTGATCAGGCCATTACACACCAGGTTAATGCCCATTACGGTTCCCTTTACAGAGAGGATGTTGTGTGGAGTGGTGCTTAATCCGCGTGTTTCGTTGAGGTATTTTGATATAGCGTTCCTGTAAAATTCAGCGCCATCGGGTTGACCGTATTTCCCGAACTTGTTGTATAAGCCACTCCTGGTTAACTGGCTGCGATAAGCCCTGTACAATTCCTTTAAAGGCGCCAGTTTCGGGTCAGGAAACCCGTCATCAAGATGTAATTCGCTATTAATGAAGGTTGGTAAAACTTCCAGGTATTGCTGATCGGGAAGCCTGAAACCTGCCGTTTGAGAGGCATTGTTTGTGGGCGCATGCTTTAAGGTTCCCGGTGCAGGCTCCGGTATATGCGAGGTAACGAATGTACCGCGGCCAACAGCGCTTTCCAGCCATCCCTGCATCTGTAGTTCCTCATATGCCCTGGACACGGTAATCCGGTTGATCTGCAGCTGGCCGGCCACGTCCCGCGAGCTGGGTAATTTAAGGCCGGGGCGGAGTGTCCCTTTTTTGATAAGCGACAAAATAGCGTCCGCCAGCTGGAGATATACGGGTCTTTCCGCTGCATGTTCGAGGTGGATATCATGAAAGACCCGGGTTAAAATTGGACTACCCATTTTGTTGAAATTGGACTACAAATATAATCCAATCTGAAAATACATTTGTACCAGTTAAAAGACAATCCGCTATGTATGTTCCTCAGTCATTCCGGTTCCAGGACAACAGGGAGATGATAGACTTCATGAAGCAATACAGCTTTGCTACTATTGTTACGATGGGAGATGCTGTGCCCCTTGCCGGTCATCTGCCATTCTTTATCAGTGAAGATGCAGGCAAACTGATACTGACCGCTCATTTCTCAGCCGTTAATCCGCAGACAAGGTATATTGAAGCCAATACTTCCCTGGTAATATTTACTGAGCCGCACGCCTATATTTCTCCCATGCACTACGACAAAAGAGAAAGTGTGCCCACATGGGACTACATCAGTGTGCATGCGTATGGAAAGGCGAAGATCCTGGCGGATGAGGCTTCCAAATTGCGCATACTGGAGCAGATGATCACTTTTTATGAGCGGGAATACCTGGAACAATGGAAAGGGCTTTCTGAAAAATATAAGACAGGTATGATGCGGGGGATCGTGGCTTTTGAACTGGAAGTAACAGACCTGCAGGGACAGAAAAAGCTAAGCCAGAACAAAACGGATGCTGAGCGGGAGCGGATCGTCCGGCAGCTGGAGAAAAGTGAAAATACGGTTGAAAAAGACCTGGCGAATTATATTAAAGACCTGTAAGATCAATATTGTAACGCTATAAAAAACAAGATATGGTGATCGATATTCAGCCTGTACTTGAAAATGAACATGCCATCCTTTACCCTTTGCGGGAAGAGGATTTTGAGGATGTTTATGCAGTAGCTGCAGACCCGGAAATATGGGAACAGCATCCTAACAGGGAGCGATGGCAGCACGATGTGTTCCGCACATTCTTCGATGGCGCTATCCGGAGCAGGGGCGCATTTAAGATCGTGGATAAAGCAACAGGCAAAGTAGCCGGGAGTACCCGTTTTTATGATTATAATGAGGAGGAAAGCAGCATATGCATCGGATATACCTTTTATGCTACTGCGTATTGGGGAAAAGGCTTCAATCATTCCGTTAAGAGAATGATGCTCGATTATATTTTCCAATTCGTTTCGCAGGTGTATTTTCATATAGGAGTGAATAATATCCGCTCACAGGTGTCTATTGGTCGCCTGGGTGCAGAGAAAGTAGGTGAGATGGAAGTGGCTTACTTTGGAGAAGCTTCCAAACAGAATTTTTTATATAAGATAGGAAAGGAGGGATATTGAGGGGAATTGCTTGACATCCTGACAGAACAGGCCTCATTCCCGCTTTTATCTGCTAAAATGACTGCCGTTTCATCCCTGGCATAAAAATGGGGCTTAAAGGCTAAAATAAGTTATATGTCAACACAGACTGCCATACTCGCGGGAGGTTGCTTTTGGGGCGTAGAGGAGCTCATCCGTGCGCTTCCTGGTGTAAAGAAGACCAGGGTCGGATATACCGGTGGTGATGTCCCTAATGCTACTTACCGCAATCATGGAACACATGCAGAGGGCATAAAGATCGAGTTCGACCCAAATGAGCTTTCTTATCGCAAGCTGCTTGAATTTTTCTTCCAGATACATGATCCTACCACCCGTAACCGGCAGGGGAATGATATAGGTACCTCTTATCGTTCAGCAATCTTTTACCTGGATGAAGCGCAGAAAAACACGGCTGCAGAACTGGTGAAGGAACTGACCGCAGCGGGCATCTACCGTAACCCGATCGTTACGGAGATAGTGCCGGCCGCAGATTTCTGGGATGCGGAGGAAGAACACCAGGATTATCTGCAGAAGCATCCTTTTGGGTATACCTGCCATTTTATCCGCCCGGAATGGAAACTGGCGGAAACGGAAGGGAAGTAAATGAATTGATTGATTCAGGAATAGATCCACAGGAGGCTTATCGGTGAGGGGTGTAGTTGCGGAGGCCTGTGGTAATTTAAGTGCAAAAAAAATCAGGTGTTTTCTCCTTGGGAAAACACCTGATCTGTTATTATAGCTACCGTTTATTTTTTGATATAACGGTACTTGAAAGAATCCTCAGAAGTGTATTCTACCACGCCGTCCCGCACGTCTTTCTCCACTTCTTTCCTTGTAACAGGATATCCGTCTGCGTCATAAGTATATTCTTCTGTCGCAGTTGAAACATAGCCAGGGATGGTGTTGATGGTACGTACAGATTTAACGACATTGTTCGCAGATAATCCGAAAGTAGGATTGTCAGATTCCAGCAGGAAGAACTCTGGCTGTCTGGATGCAAAGTTCACTTTGTCGTCGTAAGTGTAATCAGTGAAAGAGCTGTCTTTTGATTCAACACCAGCCGGCATGGAAACTCTTACTTCTTTGATGATATTTCCCTTGCTGTCCCAGGTATAGGCGTATTTCGCCTGTTTCTGGTAACCAGTCTCCCCGGAACGGAGTTCATAGAAACCGGTCAGACGACCATTGGCATCGTAAGTCAGACTATCGTAGCGGGATCTGAAGCCATCTGAATTATAGTTGTTTACCCTCAACAGGTTACCTGTGCTATTGTAGTCAAAAGTCTGCAGCAATTGCACCGGACCGTCGTTGCGGCTGCTGCTCTTCTTTGTAAGCCTGCCATTTTCATAGGTCAGCTCCGAAATTTCTTTTGAGCTACCATAGGCGCCTATTTTTTTCATGTTGTAGGCAGCATCGTATGTTACTTCCACGCTGTCTTCATCAGATACAATATGCAGCAGATACTTTTTTGCAGATTCAGGTTTGTTGTCGTCATCTTTGCTGCAGGCAGCAAATAATACTACAAGTGCGGCCGCACTTAATAACAGTTTCTTCATAGGTTTTTGTGTAAATTCAGATTTATATTTAAAGGTTAAAGTGTTGTAATGGGTTTATGTTAACTGAAAAGATTAAGCATTCGCGTATTTCCGGCGCAAATATATAGTATTTTAATTATTTGTAATACGTGAAATAAAAAAGTCTTTTTTAAAATATAATAAATAACCGGACGTTATTCAGCTGTATTTTATAAATTATTTATTTTCAATAGAAAATGGTCTTCCGTATTTTAACGCTTGCTATCGTTTTATTGTCTGCCACCAATAGTTTCGCTCAGACCTTACCGGTGGTAGATGTTTCCATGAGCCTGCTCAACTGGACCAAGCACCTTGATGCTGATGTTGACAAATATTTCACCAGGGAGAAAGGAGAAGAATTGAACCGCAGCTTTGAAGCCCTGAAGCGGGATCTCACCACTTACATGAAGACGCGGAAAAATCTCTCTGACAACATTTTCCGTAATAATATGGCTCCCGGCAAGAAGGACCCGGACAACCTGGAGGCATTGAAGACGCAGATGGGGGATGTGATCAGGCAGATGCGCAATGTTACTGACCTTACCAATAATGAATTACGGGCAGAGGGAGACCGCCTGAACGACAAGATATTTAATGTATTGAACAGTGATGGCACCCAGTTCCTGTCTAACCTGGAGGCATTCCTGGCGGGCCTGGATGTAAGTAAACGGGACCTGGCACTGGATGCGGGTGTGGCATACGACCGTCTGCAGCAATCTATTAGCCATCTTGCATCTGCACTGGGCAAGATCAATTCGAAGATGAAGTAAGAAGTATCAGGTATATTTTCAGACAGCTGGTGGGAGTACCACCAGCTGTTTGTGTTTTAAATATCATGCTTTCTCTTCAACACTCCCGTTCCGTTCCGGGTTTTCCATCAGCGCAGCACATGCTGCCGGCCATGCAGTATCGCCGGGATAGAGCTGACTGCGGAGATAGGCCCATGTAAGCTGTTGTACCGTGGCCACACGCGCAGGATTCTCGTCTGATGTTTCCGTTACCAGGTATCCGGAAATACCACCCAGCAGGTGCTCGCCGCCAAACAGGGTAAGCAGTGCTTTAGGCCCGGTGCTCAGTGTATACGCATCCGTAAACCACTCCGGTCCGCGAACGCTGAGGAAAGAATCATCTTTGTCGCCCCAAACCACGAGTGTCGGCGTTGTCATCTCTGCATAGCTGGGGTTCATAAAAGGAAAATGCTCCGCTGCGAAAGGAGTGAGGTCTTCACCGCCGCGGCCACCTGCGCAAAGCAATACGCCAGCCTTGATCCGCGGGTCGGACATGTCTTCTCCCGGCTTGCCATCCGGGCCAATTACCCTTGCACCTAATAACATACCCGTTGTCTGCGCACCGAAGGAATGACCAACTGCTGCAATGCGGCTTTGGTCAACGCGTTCTTTCAGGCCGGGAAGGGCGTCTATAAAAAGATCAAGATGATCCAGGATGCGCTTCATATCTTCCACGCGGAAGCGCCAGATAAGCGGTGTGCGTGGATCTTCGGGACTGATAGCGAGTGTTCTTGAGTCAAGAAAGGTGGGCTGTATAACGACGAATCCACGGGCTGCCCAGAAATTCACGAGTGGCGCATAGCCGTCTAATGAAGAGCCATAGCCGTGTGCAAACACAATGATCGGCAACTGTGTACCGCTAACCGGTGCTGATACCCGCACCTGCAGGTCTGCGCCACGCCCGGGAACAGGCAGTGTAACAGGGCTTACCGATATGACGCGGGCTGGTGTGCCGATGGCTGTATTCCGGCCTGCAGTTATTGCTGATGTTGCTGATCCATTTGATGCTTCTTTTTCCATGATGCTTGTATTATTAAGTTTAATGTAAGATCAGTCCTGGTGACTGATCGCTCACTTGATTTATGCATACAAAGCTCCGCTTAAGCAGCGTTCAATTTTAAAGAGAATCAAACGAAAAATTATGATTTTCATACTTTCCCTTTAGTCTTTCTAAAGGAATTGGGTGTGATGCCGCTTACGCGTTTGAAGTAGTTATTAAAATAGCTTGGGTATTCAAAGCCCAGGGCATAGGCGATGTCGGCTATACTCCAGTTGGTATGTTGCAAAAGGGCTTTTGCCTCTGTGGCGATGCGCTCGGCAATATGTACAGAGATGGGTTTGCCGGTAATTTCCTTTACTGAACGGTTGAGATAGTTTACATGAACAGAGAGGCTTTCTGCAAAGTCCTGGGCTGTCCTTAGTGTGAGAGGATCTGCTGCGGTCTCTATCGGGAATTGTTTTTCCAGCAGGTCTGTAAATAAAGAAGTGATCCGCGCGGCAGCATTCCTTTGTTTCAGTGCGTGTTGCGGCTGCATTCTCAGTGCTTCGTGGATGATGAGGTCTATGCAGCTTCTGAGCATTTCGTCTTTCCGGTCGTACTCGCCGCTGTATACGGATAACATCCTTTTATAAAGCCCTTCGATAAACGCTGCCTGCTCGCTGCTTACGGGAATGACGGGTATACCGTCAATACGGAATATAGAGGCGTTCAGCAGGTTTTCCTTACGTTCCCTGCTGCCGATAAATTCTTCTGTGAACAGGCAGGCATAACCTTTTTGTTCGGGAGAGAGGTGTTCTGTGGAATAGGGGATATGCGGATTACCAAAAAACAGGAATGTATCGTCGATATTGATCGTTTTATCGCCATAGCAGATGTTCATATGCCCCGTAGCCAGCACTATTTTATAAAAGTCCCGTCTGCCATACGAGAGTGCCGCATAGGCAGGCCCGGTGATCTCATGCACTTTAAAGCCTTTCAGTTTCAAATCGGAAGAACGAAAGGCGGCAGCTTCGCATTCAGGATGTCTGTTCATCCGGTAAAATTAACAAAATCAAACCTAAGTACCATTCTCCTTACTGTAATCGGTTTTATACAGTTAACCAACATCCCTGTTATGAAAGCATTTAAAAGACAAGTTTCCTTTTTGATGTATCTTTTTTAAACAAAAGCGAAACTATTTGGTTAGTAAAGGAGTGTATTCAATGCAGAGAGCAAAGCATGCCGGGAATACTATGAAATCTAAGAGAGAGACCGTATCCTTCCCGGAGAGACAATTCTAATTATACCTGACGTCTTAATTAATTGATGTAATCCCTTCAGCCTGGAACAGGTCAAAATGTTATAGTTTATTTTAATTCTTCATGCATAAATGTAATAAGTAGGTATTGGCAGGATTCAAATGCCCACACCACGGTGAACAACGCCCCAACATCATCTGATTTATTCCATATTTCCTAATAAAAACACGTTACACCATGAACTTCAAAGAAAAGTTAGCACAACTTGGCGAACAGCCGGACATCGTCCTGATCATTACTGACGAACAGCGGGCCACACAACATTTCCCGCCAGGATGGGAAGCGCAGAACCTTCCAACACTTACTTTCCTCAAAAAGAACGGGTTTAGCTTCGACAGGGCTTTCTGTAACACCTGCATGTGTTCACCCAGCCGGGCTACCTTATTTACCGGCATATATCCGGCCAAACATATGGTTTCCCAAACGCTGACCATAGGGGGCCCCTTGTCGCCCGCAGAGCCAACCCTAAGTACATCATTGCCCAACATTATGAATGTGCTCTGGAATGAAGGCTATGATGTGCAATATCGTGGTAAATGGCATATGAGTAAAGGCGTTGCGGGCAATGGTGCTGTAACCAATTATGATAACTTAACGCCTGCAGATATTGCCTTATTCGGTGCCATGGGCTGGATGGCGCCAGATGCAGGCGAAGACGTGAATCCTTTAAACTTCGGCGGTGGATTTGCCAATCATGATGCCCGCTACGTAGCAGAAGCGATCCGATACCTGCAGGAAGTAAAGGCCAGAAGAGCGGCAGGCTATCATAAACCCTATTGTTTGATCGTATCCCTGGTAAATCCGCACGATGTACTGGCTTATCCGAAAACAGCCGGCACTTCAGGTTATCATGCTGATTCCTGGTCAGGAAGAGAGATCGGTTTGCCCGATACCGTGAATGAGCATTTACTGGCCAATAAAAAACCAATGGCCCAGGAACAGATCTTAATAGGGATGGCGGGCTTACTGGGTCCCCTGGCTACAACAGAGCAAAAGCTGAATTATATTAACTTTTATGGCTACCTCTTAAGCTGGGTTGACAAAGAGATCGGTTACCTTGTAAAAGAGCTGTATGCTAAAGATGCGAATGGAAAAAGCCTGGCAGATGCTGCCATCGTTACCTTTACTTCCGATCATGGAGAGATGGGACTTGCACATGGTGGCTTGCGTCAGAAAACTTTCGTGGCTTACGAAGAAGCATTGCGCATTCCGCTGGTGATCTCCAATCCTTTGTTGTTTTCAGGCGACCAGGCTCAGAACTCCATGGCCCTCGCAACGCTGGCGGATATCATGCCTACCTTCCTGGAGATCGCCAACGTATCCAATCCGCCAACAGGACTTGCAGGCACCAGCCTCCTGCCGGTCATAGAAGACGGCACACCGGTGCAGGACAGCATATTGTTCACCTACGACGATACAAAGGCTGGTTCCAACAGCCAATGGTCGGCGGTAAATGCTGCCAACCGCATCCGCTGTATCCGTACGGAGAAATGGAAGTTTACCTATTATTTTGATGCAGCAGGCGCTTACTACAACCAGTTTGAACTGTATGACCTGGTGAACGATCCATCCGAATATACTAACCTGGCATATGACCCTGCATACAGGGAGATCCGCGAGGATCTTGCAAAACAACTGCATCAGCTGGTAATAGATAAATTGAGGGTGAGGGCTCCGCAGGATAGTGATCAGGTGCAGGAACCGCAATTGGATAGTATTTCAGCTTAGTCGTGGTAAGTATATGTAAAACAGGAAGAGCTTCCGGATGTGTTGATCTGGAAGCTCTTTACCTGGTTATATCCTGTTTCCTGAAAACTAATTTGGCAAACTATAAGTCACTTTGCCCTGTTGGTCCAGGAAATTCAATTTAGCTGTACCGTTTGAGTCTACAAGCATTTGAAGTCTTGGTTTCCCCATGCGATCTGAAAGAGTTACCATGGCCGTTTTTGTATCGTCCTTACCAACAAAAACACGTTGTGCAAACGCTCTTCTGCCTTCCTCCGGCTCCATCAGTTTCTTCAATAATTCCTCTTTTGCAGGTCCGTCCGGGAGTTTCTGCGCCTTCTTATATGCCGCACGCCAATCTGCCCATTCAGGATTTGTCTGCCAGTCGTCTATATGTAGCCCGGTATGTTGGTCTCCGTTAGTATCCTGGTAGCTCAGATAGAGTACCTGGTTCTGGTTATACTGGTCAAATGAAAAATGACCAAAAGCATTATACTTGCCACTACTGTCTTTCGCGCCCGTAAATACCAGGCCTCCGTTCTCAGTACCTTCATCATTATAAAAGATCATTCCCGGCCTGGTACCGCCAGGAATAGGCGGGGTAATAGGCTTTCCGTACAACAGGTTCTCCGGTGAGCGACTCTTATTAGAAATGACCATTCTCAACTGGCCGTTATTTTCAACAATATTAATACGTTCCACCGAAATCTCTTTAAAATGGTCAATGCCAGACTTAGAAAAGGCAAATAATCCGGTGATAACCAAAAGTAAGGTAAGTATAACCGTATAACGTCTGAGCCTTCTTAGCTCCTTTTCCATTTGGGCGAATCTTTCTTCCATAAATGCTACAAAAATTGTTTTAAAAGCGTTAAAGCTACACTAATTTTTTCCGGTATTTACTAAAGCCGTCCTCATGAAGGTTTTTCCTATCCCCGGCTAAGGTCTGATTAAACGTTATGTTCCATTTCATTCTTCATATATATGGCGCAGCAAAGAGGTAAATGACTTTTATGGCATGCAGGTAGAAGCACTGAGCTGCAGGCAGAGAAAGGTGACCGGGAAGTGATTGATGTTTCATTGCCGGGGAAAATAAGCGGCGCTGTGGAGCGGAATAAAAGACAATTGAAAATGTGATATATTTGAGACGAGACCACCCGCATAGTTTGTGTATTTACCCGTTATTGGAATGAGAAAAGTAATTCTTAACAGCTCATATATGCCAGGAAAAAAAAGTTCCACATTCTCAGTCACGCTCATGATAATATTTGTTGTTCTCACACAACATCTGAGCGCGACTCCCGACGGGGATTGCAGGATTGCAGCTTCCGGAAATGCCGTGATTTACCATGCGGCCAGTGGAAAATGCCAGCCCATGGCATGTGCGAATGATACAACTGCATTCAGTAAAAGCATTGAAGATTATTCACAATTGCTGCATCTGCCGGGATTGGTGGTTGGGGTAGCGCTTGGTGATAGTCTTATCTTTTTTAAAAGTATCGGAACAGCCAACGATTCGACAAAAGAGCCGCTCACAGCCGATCATATTTTTCCTATTGCGTCTCTAACCAAAAGCTTTACAGCAGTTGCGCTCGAACAAATGGAGGGAGAAGGGAAACTGTCGCTGAATGACCTTATTTCGAAATATCCCAACCAATACTTTACTCCTGCGAGGTGGAACCAGCAAACTACTCTCGCTCACCTGATAAGTCAGACCGCTGAAAGCGATCCGCCGGGAACGCAGTTTGTTTACAATGGGAGCAAATACAATATAGCGTTCAATGCCTTTTGCGCTATTAATAAGATAAACATCCCGAACGACATTGCACGGCCTTTCACTGACGAGATACAAAGGCGGATATTGACGCCGTCGAAAATGGAACATACCCTGTTGAGGTTTTCGGAAAGTGAGTATGGACATTTAAAGAAATGGGTTGTACGGACTTACCACCTGGATGCAGCGGGCAGGTTTATGCCCAATGCGGTTAATCTTAATAACATGCAAAGCGGGCCGGGATTTGGGATGATGAGTTCCGTAAATGATCTCGTCAGATATTCATCAGCAATTGGCCGGCATAAATTATTGACAGCGGAACAATACAAAAAGATCACCACGCCTTTTTACCCCGGTAGCCCCTATGGTATGGGATGGTTTACGACTACCTTTGAAGGTATAGCATTGCACTGGGCCTACGGATATGGCGGCAGTGATGCCGCTCTTCTGCTCCGGGTGCCTTCAAAAAATCTTACGCTGATCATCCTCTCGCCCTGCACCTTGCCGTCGGAAACAACGAGATTGGGTTATGGTAATCCTTTTAACGCTATGCTGGCATGTGCGTTCTTCAGAAATTATGTTCAACCGCAAACGGTGAACTCACGCCTGCCCGTTGAGGAGAAATTTGCAAAAGCAACGACATTATCGTTTTTGCCCCGCTCATTTCATCCCGATACATTAGCGGCCGGACGTCTTTTACAAGAGCTGATAAAGCAATATCCTTCAGATGAGATCTGGCAAAGTCCCACTGCATTTGAGCTGGTGAGCGCATCTGCAGATCCACGGATTGTACGGTTTGGCGTGAAGATGGCCGATCAATATGTCAGGTCTGAAAAACTGCATCCCATGAAGGAGTGGTACGCAGGTCTTATCTATCAGAAAAACGGACAACCGGATAAAGCGACAGCCTGTTTTGAGCGGCTCGCCACCGGCGACCAATTTAGTGAACAGGGATGCAAATTCAGTGCAATGATGATACTCGCCCGGCAATACAGGAGCACTAATGTGCAGCGTTCACGGCAGATGCTTCAAAACCTGATCCGGTTCAAGGAAACTATGGACGCAAAAGATCAGGAGTATAATGAAGCAAAGGAAATGCTCGCGCAATTGGGAGCGGAACAGGAATAAGATGTTTAATAATTCAGCGGCTTGAGCCCGGTTAAATACCGGACTCAAGCCGTTTGGTTTTAATTTGATGTTGTGGTTGTTATAATAGTTAATATGTTTCATAACCCCGCGTTTCAGCGCTGTTATTGGTAATCAAATATATGTGATGCAGCCCTGTGCATTCCCTGTGGATAACTTCCCCATAAAATCATTCACTGCGCATAATGGATAGTAAGTGCCCGGCTAACTTTGATATTGTTAAGCCAAAATAGCCATTTATGAGGACCGATGTGAGACTGAACCGAATACAAACGCTGTTTAACCTGGAAGGGATGATGATCCCTATGCCTGCCCGCAAATCAAACACCTTTTAACTATTTAATTGACCGGGGATAATTCCTCGAAGCTGTTCGACCGCATTCAACCACCACCATCCATACTTCCTGGTGGTTTGGATGCGGACGGATAACTACTATTTCATCACAACTAAAAGTATCACTGCTATATGAGAGGACAACAATCACTTTTCGATAATTATATTGAAAAGCCTGTTAAGAAAACAAGCCGGAAAGGGCGTTCTGCTGATATGATCGCACTCAGGGACCAATGCCTGCTATACCGTTACTATTATCACATCAAATTGCAGGGGAAGCGCTACGATATGGCGCTGCAGGAATTGTCGGCCGAATTCTGGATCAAGAACAGCAACATTATTTACCGCCTGCAATGTAATAGTGAAAGATTGGAGCAGATCATGAAAGAGGAGCAACCGGATTTAAAGCAATTAAGAGTATTATATCCCTGGTGGGCATGGTAAGGATAAACAAAAAACGCTGCAGCATCTGCAGCGTTTTTTGTTTGTTTAAGGGCGCATGTCCAGTGGCGGTGTAGGGATCTCGCTTGTAGCAGCAGGTACAGGGTACTCATTAAAGTTGAGGCTATAGGTGAGCACACGCACACGGAAGGCATCGTGTTTGTCTACAGTGGTGAGCGCCCGTATGCGGAATGCATCCCCTCTGTCTTCTGTGATCGTTTTGATGCGTGTCAAGGGCGCTATTGCACCATTCGTCCATCCCTGTAATGCCCGGTGCATTTGCAGCTCTGCTTCGTAACAGGCGAGCGCTGTGGGAGTATCCAGGAAGGTGATGCCGTCTGCCACTGTGATCTGTGTGACCAGCCTGCATTGCAGCTCACCGGATACGGCTTGTGCATAGCCGGTGAGCTCCGCATACGCGAGGTTGGTGAAATCAATAAACAGGCAGGGCCATTGGGAAGGGGTGCCGTTGTAATTCTCCGTTTGAGAAAGTTCGGGGTATACACCTTTAATCAAAGGTGCTTTCTCTTCAATAAGTGTTTCCAGTGAAAGGAAAAGATTCGAAAATAAACTATCCATTCTTTATTATTTAAAGTGATCAATTTCCGGTATAAAGGTCGGTGCAATTGGTTTCTTTTCCTGCTGCACTTTTAATGATTGAACAGCGGATGAAGTATGATTATGCAATGAAATAATAAGCATTGTTTCCTGATTTTTTCAGCATGCGGCGATGTTGTTCCTTTGTATTGTAATCGCTTGCTGACACAGTAAGTAAAGTGTGAAAGAGGCAGTTTGTGAAAGTTATAAAGTTAACCTCAGATGTTACTATTAAATACAATTATAAATGCAGATCCTGAGCAGACCGTCTTACAGCGGCTGGGCGACCAGGCATTCTCTGTGATCGTGTTAATAGGTATTGCATGGATCCTATGGAAACGCCAGATAAAACTGGAAGATCGTTTAACCCAATACCTGGATGACGACCGCGAGAAAATGATGGGCGTGATAGAGAACAACACGAAAGTGATGGAACGGCTGGAAGACGTGCTGAACAGGAGTAACCCCAGGTAAGAAAAATGAGAAGAATAGATTTCATCGTTATCCATTGTACTGCAACCCCTCAGGATACCCGTCCTGAAGCCATCCAGCACTATTGGAAAGAATATCTCAAATGGAAAAATCCCGGTTACCACTACCTGATAGAAGCATCGGGCGATGTAAGGCAACTGGCTACTGAAGAGCGTATCTGTAACGGCGTAGCAGGACATAATGCAAATAGCATCCACGTCAGTTATATCGGCGGGGTAGATGCTGATAACAAGCCATTGGACAACAGAACGCCTGCGCAGCGGCAGTCAATGCGGGTATTGATCATAAAGTTGAAGAAACAGTATCCGCAGGCGCAGATCCAGGGCCACCGGGATTTTCCATTTGTTAAGAAAGCGTGCCCCTGTTTTGATGCGCGCCAGGAGTTCAACGATTTTACAGCAATAGTAAATAGCATTTAAACCAATTACAATGAACCAAAAAAAGTAAAAAATGGGATTACCAAAAGTAGCAATTACATTAGGAAACGGTAACCTGGGAGCGAATGCTGCCAGCAATGATGGAGTAGCGGGATTGGTGCTGACCGGCGTAGCAACAGCAAACCTGCCCCTGAGCACTCCGAAAGTGATCTTTAGCCTGAGCGAAGCAAAAGACCTCGGCATCCTGGCTGAGGGTAGCAATGCCAGCGCATACCGTCACATCAAAGAATTTTATGACCTGGCAGGTGAAGGCGCTGAACTGCATATCATGACTGTTGCAGACACCGTAACGCTCACACAGGCGGCAGACCTGACAAATGCAAATGGCGCTGCAAAACTGCTGAACGCAGCACAAGGCCGCATCCGTTTACTGGGCCTTACCCGTAACCCTGCAGCTGCCTATGTACCGGATCTGACAGCCGGCCTGGATAAGGACAGCCTGGACGCTATTACCATGGCGCAACAATTAGCGCTGGCCTTTGGCGCGGAGTACAAACCTGTACGTATACTGATTGAAGGCCGTGAGCTGGATACCACCAACCTCGCTACCTTAAAAGACCTGCGCACTTATACCGCAAATCATGTTGGCGTGGTAACAGGCAGCACCACTAACGATGGCAGCGCTTCTGTAGGCTTAGTGCTGGGACGTGCAGCCTCCATTCCTGTGCAGCGCAATATCGGCCGTGTAAAAGATGGCGCTTTGCCCGTACTGGCGGCATATGTAAACGCCACCAAAGCAGAAGAGCTTAGTGCCGGCGATCTGTTGCATGACAGAGGCTACATCTTCCTCCGCACATTTGTTGGCCGCTCCGGTTATTATCTGAATGATGACCCCATGTGTGCACCTGTTACAGACGACTACAGCCAGCTGGCATTGGGCCGTGTAATAGACAAGGCCATCATGATCGCCTATCAGACCTATGTGGACGAACTGAATGATGAGATCACCATTGACGAAAATGGTAAGATCAGCGTGCCTGTCATCAAGTATCTGCAGAGCAGGATCGAATCTGCCGTAAACCTTGGCATGGTGGACGAGATCAGTTCTTTCAGCGCGAACATCGATGCCAGCCAGAATGTGCTGAGCACAGGCAAGCTCACTGTAAAAGCAGCTATTGTACCCGTGGGATATACCAAAACAATAGAAGTATTGCTTGGCTTCACTAATCCTGCTTTACAGTAAGCCCTTATTCACTCTAAAAACAAACCATTATGATTTTTGACAACAAAGAATGCACCTGGGCCAACATGAAGGTGGTAGTGCTGGGTAAAGAACTGGTAGGTATCCGTGGTATTAAATACAAGCTGCTGCAGGAAAAAGAACATCTGCATGGCGCTGGTGATGAGCCTATCGGCATTCAACGCGGCAAACGCACTTATGAAGGCGAGATAAAGCTGCTGAAATTCGAATACGATGTATTGGAAGATGCTGTAAAAGCAGCTGGCGGCAGGGATCTGCTGGACCTTACCGCAGATATCGTTGTTACCTATGTGAAAGATGTCACCTCCGCTCCGCGTACGGATATTATCCGCGGCTTCCAGTTCAAGGAATTTGAAAAGGGCTGGGAACAAGGAGCGAAGTTCATGGAGATCACTATGCCGATCGTTTTCATGGGCCTGCAACAGAACGTATAATCACATTGCACGATCACCTTATTTAAAAACAATACCTTATACACTAACATACTATGACAGTAGAAAAACCGGTAGCTATTACCAAAGATCACATTGATGCCTGGAAGCAGAAATATAGAGATGTATTTAAGCTGACAGCTACAGACGGAAAAGTCGGTTATTGCCGCAAACCTAACAGGGACGAAGTAAGTTATGCCATGACGCTGATCACAGGCGATCCGCTGGCTTATCATGAGACCATCCTGAAATCCACCTGGCTGGGTGGGGATGATGAGATCCTGAATGACAAGTCTTACCTGTATGGCCTGGGCTCGCAGCTGGATAAACTGCTGGAAGCAAAGAAGGTTGAAGTGGAAAAGCTCTAAGCGAGGCGTCCGGCGATTTTGAAAAGAACCCTTTAGGGTACATTCAAACGCTGTTCGAATACTATCTGCCCCAGGTTGACACCTCGCAGCTGACTGACGCACAGTGGGCAGAAAAATTTGCGCAACTGCACGACATACGGCAGCGGGAGTTAAAGGGATTGCCATTACTCTCAAGGTAGAGATCGTGCAAAAAAATAACAAAATGGCAAGAACAACAAGTGAGGAGTTAAATCAAATGGGAGCGGCCGCCGGTTTTGCTGCCAATAGTATCTCCATGCTGCGTGAAACCGCCATGTCAGGTGCGAAGGCCCTGAGCTCGTCTGCAAACGAGCTCAGGGATCGCTTCGCCAACGGGCCGGTGGCCCCTGGTGGCGTGCCACCGCTCAGGCATGGTCCTTCATCCCGAAATGCACCAACCGGCAGGAATGACTACGGTGATCCTGCAAGCAATCCCGGAAGCAGCACCGGAAGCAGTGCTGCAAGCAGTGCCGCAGGCAGTGCATCCACGCCGGCTTCAGACCCGGCCAAAGAGGAGAAAAAAGATAAGGAGAAGGGCTTTGACGGCCTTCTGAAGCAGGGAACATCCATGTTAAAGATGGCAATGGACCTGCAAGAGACACAGAAGTCCTTTGAGCTGCTTACCGGCAGCGCGTTTAAGGCCCAGGAGCTGATGAGCAACCTCCAGAATATGGCCTTCAAAACACCTTTTAGCCCCACTGAGCTGATGAAAGATGCCGAAGCGCTGTTACAATCCGGTACAGCTGCAGACGACGTAATGAAGACGCTTATCCTGCTGGGCGATGCAAGTAATGGCAATAAAGAGCACATGGAGGGCATGGTCAAAGCTTTCTCAGAAGTGCAGTTAGGCGGTGTACTTACATCCGATGCATTGAAGGGAATGATAGGCGCCGGTTTTAATCCGCTGGACGAAATGTCGAAGAAAACGGGCCTTTCCATGGACGACTTAAAGACGAAGATGGAAGCTGGCCAGATAACAGTCGGCATGTTATCTGAATCGCTGGCCTTGGCAGCCGGCCCCGGAGGACAGTTCTTTGGTTCTATGACTGATCAGAGCAGCACCGCCTCGGGAAGATGGCAGGAGTTCAGCGAACGGCTGGAGGCCGCAGGCACCACGCTTGCATCCGGTCTGTTACCCACTGTAACGATGTTTGTGGATAATGCGCTGATGCCAATGGTAGGCGCCCTCCAGTGGGTAGCCGGTCTTATCTCAGAGCACGAGGAACTATTCGGGATCCTGGCTATCGCCATAGGCGGTGCCTATCTTGGTTACCAGGCGCTTACTATGTGGCAGAACCTATCAGCCACAGCGCAGGCACTGCTTAATGCGGCGATGAACCTTTGCCCGGCAGCGTGGGTAGCCCTGGCTGTGGGAGCCGTTATAGGAGCGGTATTATATGCATGGAACACATTTGCCGGATTCAGAGGAGTTGTTATGGGGGCCTGGGAGGCACTGAAAGGCTTTGCTTCGTTGATCTGGGATTTTGTGGTAGATAGTATCAAAGGCGTGATCAACGGCATCAGCGGCCTTGGACAGGCGCTTATGTATGTGTTCAAGGGCGATTGGAGCAAGGCATGGGAAACGGGTAAGCAGGCGGTGAAAGACCTGGTGGGAGTAGATGCGATGAAACATGCGGCCGACAATGCCTCCAAATTAGGTAGCGCAGTGTCTAAAGCATATAATGACGAGATCAATAAGAAACCCGCATCTAAGCCAGCGCTTGAACCGCCTGCTGCTCCTGCCATGGCGCCAAAGGCCGCCGGATGGAGCGTTGCAGCTCCGGGTAAAACGCCTGCATCATCCAGCCTTGACCTTGTGCCGCCTGGCTATGGGCCTGCATCAACAGCGAAGCAACCAAGTGCGCTTGATGCGCTGAAGAATGCAACACCCGCTAAGACGCCGGCCAAACCTGCCGGCCCGGCTTCAACTAAAATGAAACCGGCAACAGAGCAAACCGCCGTCAGCAGAGCCCCTGAGCCATCAGGCGGCGGGGGAACGGGCGCCAGGGATAAAGTAGATGGTATCACCAACGGAGGAGCGCGTAGTATCATTATCAACCTGCAAAAGCTTTTTGATAATATAAACATCAGCTCTACCACTATTAAGGAAGGTGTATCGGAGATGGAGGAAATAGTGACAGAAGCCCTGTTGCGTGTTTTGAACAGTGCAAATGCATTACCCCCACAACAACAAGTTTAATCATGGCAATTAGTTTTAACGTACAAAAAATTTTCAAAGACACGTGGGGGTACAACCCCGCGGTCTTTGATGTAGACGCTCAGAATATTATCCGCCAGCCGCAGCAGTCGTCAAAGATGGCCAATTACTTCGGCAGGGATCTTTCGGGCCGCTCTTATTTCATGCCTGTGAAACTCGGGCAAGTGGACCTTCCCAACCCGGTGATCAAGGTCACCAATAAGAAAACGATCGTAGAAACGGCCCTGGTAGGTCGTATAGGTACGGTAAAAGAACTGATAGGGCAGGAAGATTATAAGATCAATATCAAAGGGATCATCATTATGGAGGACAGCACCTACCCGGAAGATATGATCGCTACCATCCATGAGCTTTACAGCAGGAACACCAGTTTAACGATCAGCAGCGCATTAACGAATATTTTCCTGACGGATAACAATAGTGTGGTGATCACAGATATCAGCTGGCCGGAAATAGCAGGCGTGCAGAATGTGAAAACATATGAAATGAACCTGCTGAGTGACAGACCATTTGAACTAATACTTAAATAGATGTTTATACTTAAATGCAAGATAATAATAGGTAAGTATAAGATGGTGGCCGCCACGGCTGTGAAGATAAAAAGGAGCATCTATTCCTATGTTGACACCGCCTCCATTACGCTGCCTGCATCTGCCCGGCTAAAGGATAATGCGGCTAATGTGCCTGCATCTGTTTCAACATCCGCGAACTTTAAGGAAGGTGATATGGTGGAGATCTGGTTGGGATATGATAATGAAGCTGATCTTCATCTTGAATTCAGCGGATTTGTGAAAAGGGTGAATGCGACCATGCCCTGTGTAATAGAATGTGAAGGATACAGCTGGCAACTGAGCAGAAAAAATGTGCATTGGTCAACCGGAAAAACGCCCGAAAAACTGAAAAGCCTTTTGTCAAAAGTGGTGGAAGGAACAGACATCACCCTGAGCAAAGACATACCGGATATGGAGGTGCAACAGATCAGCGAAGGAGATATCAGTGGAACGGAAGTATTGGAATGGCTGAAAAAGAACCTCTACCTCACTGTCTGTTTTGCCGGAAAGGAGTTATATGCCGGATTGGCCTACCTGGATATGAAAGATAAAGGGAAGATCAAATACCGCGTAGGATGGAACCTGGTAAAGGATAACGAGTTAAAGTTCAGAAAGGCAGACGATATAAAGCTCCTGGTGAAGATGATCTCCTTTAATAACAGGAACGAAGCTGTTAAAGCCGAAGCCGGCGATAGTAACGGCGCTATCCGGACCATTTTTGCGCAGCATAACACACCGGCATCGGAACTGAAAAAAATGGCCGAAAAAAATGTGAAGGAGCTGCGCTACGATGGTTATGAAGGAAAAGTAACAGGCTTCCTGGAGCCGTTTGCCCTGCCTGGTTATAGCGTTGTGCTGCAGGATCCGAACTACAGCGAACGGGAAGGCACCTATCTGATAGAAAGCACGGAAGTGAATTTTGGCAGCGGTGGCGGGAGAAGGATCTGCGAAATAGGCCCCAAAATAAGTAAGTAATATGAGCAAACAACAGTCAAAATTGATTGAGGCGCTCAGAAACCTGAGCAAGGAGAAGGCCACCATCATACCCGCGCAGGTGGAGGAGTCAAATAAAGAGACAGGCACCATTGACGTAGTGACCTTTGAAGGCGTGCATATATATGATGTACGATTACGATCAGTGATAGATAAGGATGGTAAAGGCGTGCTCATATTCCCCCTTAAGGGTAGCAGCGTGCTGATGGCCAGGATCAACAGGAGCGACAATTACATCGTGATCAGCATACAGGAGCCGGAGCTGCTGAAATGTACAATAGGCGAAAAATACCTGGAACTGGATAAGGATGGCCTGCAGCTAAGCGCCGGTGATGAATCCCTGAAAAAATGCCTGGATGATCTCCTGGACGAGATCATCACCATCTATGCCCCTATGAACAAGTCTGCCTTTACAGATGTCAAAAACCGATTAGCTAAACTTTTAAAATGATCATATGCCCCTGAACAAAAACGCACTGGAACAAAGTATCAAGAGTGCATTCAAAAACATGAAGGATGGGAATGGCGATGAAGAACAAGCGCTGAATACCCTTTGCAGCAAGCTGGCTGAGGCGGTGGACGCCTTTGTTAAAACCGCGCAGATCAATTATGTCACCGGCCTTGGTACTCCCAGCGGAGGGCCGGTATCAGGAACATTTCAAGGTAATTTATCATGAAAGATATATTGTTAAATGAAGAACTGGACCTGGATATACGGGCCGGCGACCTGCATGCCGGTTACAGCGATCTGCAGCACCAGGAGCTGATATTGATAAACAACCGCGGAAACATAAAAGAGTTTCCTGTAGTTGGAGTGGATGCTTTTGGCTACCTGCAGGATAATGATACTGCGGCTTTGTTACAGGAGATCCGCAAGCAGTTTACAGCTGATGGCATGCGGGTGAAAACGATCAACATGACGGACGATGGCCAGTTAAATATTGATGCAGTTTATGGAGACAATTAATGTAAAACCCCACCAGTGCCTGATGGACCTGTCCATGCAGCAGAAGGGCAGTATTAATGCCATGTTCGACTTTGCAATGGCGAATGGTATCAGTATCACCGATGATCTTACATCCGGCAGCGCCTTATGGGTGCCCGATGTGGAAGTCATTGACCGGCGTACGCTCCTGACTTTGAAGGAGGAACTGGTAATACCTGCCAACGGCTATACTGTAGAAGACGAAGCCGCTATAAAGGGCGGTATCGGCTACATGGGAATACAGATGGACTTCCGTGTGAGTTAAAAAAGTAAAAAAAGTATTATGGCAAGAACAATCACCGAAATACAGGATGATATTATCAGCAGGATCAGCGCAACAGCAGGACTGGCTGAGCTGAACAGCACCAGCAAAACAGCTGTATGGCGGATGTGGACCTACATTGTAGCCGTAACGGTATGGGCCCTGGAAAACCTGTTTGACGTACACAGGAATGAGGTGAATACACTCATTAATGAAAAAGCGCCGCACAGCCTGCGATGGTATGCCAACAAGTCAAAGGATTTCCAATATGGCGCGGAGCTGGTGCATGAAGAAGATTATTATGATAATTCCAATCGTTCCGAGGAGGATGTAGCTGCACAAAAGATCATTGCTTTTAGCGCTGTTGTAGAACAGGAAAAAGGCCTGCGGATCAAGGTGGCCAGGATCAGGAATGACGACCTGGATGCCCTGGAGCCAGGACAGCTGGAAGCATTTGTGGAATATATGAACCGCATTAAAGATGCCGGCGTTAATCCGCTGGTCATAGAAAGCAGGCCGGCAGACAGGTTGCGGTTGTCGCTGAATATCTATTATAATCCGCTGGTACTGGATAGTACCGGTGCAAGGCTGGATGGCACTGACCCGGACCCTGTAGGGAAGAAGGTAAGGGAATACCTGAAGAACCTGCCCTTTAACGGCACCATGGTGCTGGCTTACCTGGTAGATGCATTGCAGCAGGTGGACGGTGTGGTGATCCCTCATATTTCGCAGGCGCGTGCAAGTTATGGAGAGATCTCTCCGATTGCATTTGATGTGAAATACAATCCTGACGCCGGTTATCTCCGGATACTGGATGCAGATGGCCTGCAGATTTCTTATATCCCACAAAGCGTGATCATATGAGTAAGCTATTCGATGTAGATTTTCCCAAACTGGTACGGCTCCTGCTGCCGCCGAGACTGCGGAAGATAAAACATGTGGCCTGGTTACAGGCTTTGACAAATCCTGTGAACTACCTGTACCAGCAATTCCGGCGTAACAGGGATGCAAACCTCTACCGGCTTTACATCACACCACAGGTAGTGTATATGGAAAGACTGCTGAATGACCGGTATGATATATCGCTGCGCAGGATCCGGGTCAGGGATGCGTTGGTATATGCGCCTCAGTATATCTATCAGGATCAGGAGCTGAAGCCGGTGTACATCTATCAGGAAGAAGAGCATAAGCCGGTATACCTGTTTACAGATGACGAAATAGGGAGCGACTCAGTTGATTTCTATGTGCTGATGCCCTCCGATCTGCTCTATAATGAAAATGAAATGACGGCATTGATCAACAACTATAAGCTGGCCGGCAAGCGCTATAAAATTCAAAAAGTATGAACAAAGTAGAACAACTTACAAACCTCGGCGGGTTCCCTATGACCCAGTATACGCTGGACTTTATGCAGCAATCGTACCGGGATGCGCTGGGCGCATTGGCCAACCTGGTAGGCAGTGCTGTGATCGTGTCCGGTATGGAGGAGAACGGCAATATAGTAGGCAATGGCTGGATCAGCTATAATGGAGAGTTACTTCCCTTTACAGGTGGCCCCAAACAATCTACCTGGATCATTGAAGAAGCAACCGAGAACCGGCTTTTTGCAGACCAGGTGAGCCGCACCGTGTATTTTACCCGTAAGGCCAGGTTTGCGGCTGGCGGTATCCCATACAGCAGCTTGCAGCGCATAGACACGCTGATAGGCTTAAAAAGCACGCTGGCCGCGATGGAAGCCCGCATCTCACAGCAGATTGACAGGGTATGGAAACGGGGTGATATCATTGAGATTGATTGCAGCGGAGATTACCTGGCGGCGAACTTTGATGGCAGCGGCCTTGGAAGGAATGAAAGAACCGGATGGGCCATCTGCAACGGCAACAACGGCACCCGCAACCGGGGAGGCAGGTTCCCTGTAGGTTATGATCCATCCAGGTGGGAATATAACGTGATTGGCAATATGGGAGGCCAGGAAACAGTGTCGCTGAGCGTTTGGCAACTACCGCCCCATATGCACAAAGGAGCTACCCTGGTATCTGCACGCGGAAATCCCGACCATGGTGGTGACAGGGACAACGCCAATAATAACTTTTATATTAACGCAGCCCGGGAACAGGATGCGAGGTACAGACACACCCTTGATACCACTTATACGGGATCCGGCGAAGCACACGAGAACCGTCCTCCTTACATTGTTTCCCTCTGGATAATGAAATTATAATCATATGGCAATTCGTGAACGTAATAAATTAAAAAGCTGGTTCCAAACCGGTAATTACCCTACGCAAGATCAGTTCTGGGATTGGATTGACAGCTTTGTACATAAATCGGAAGACAAGCTGGACATTGATAATATAAACGGCCTGCGCAGCCTTGTGGATAATAAGGCAGACCTGGAGGCATTTCTTATCCTGTACCAGCAGGTGCAGGATCTGGTGGGGGCCAGTTCAAAGATAGTACGGATGGATGTGTTGACAGCATTATCCGATACAGACCTGAACACACAGTACCCGAACGCGCTACCAGGTTTCCAGGTGATCTGTCCTGCTATCACAGGAGGTGGAGAGTTGTATGAAAAGTTTGACCAGACCAGCAACAAATGGTTCCGGTTATACATGACAAAAGGCATAGTGAATAATCCTGGTAAGATCGCCAGCGTAGACATAGACTGTTTTGTTTAATTGATCCCCTTAAATGATATGAAATGAATATAGAATTAAAGAAGATAACCTGGGAAGGTGGAAATGCAGCGTCAATGCCACAGCTGATGACGCTGCATGTAAGGAGGACCAGTGACCCTGATGAGGAAGCCAGCTATACCACTATTACAGAAAATCTACAAGTGCATACAGATGGCACTATATTAAATCCGCCAACGATCAATGATCTGGACGCATCTGAAAACTATACCTTCAGGTTCATAAACAATGATCCTGCCGGAGGAGAATTTGACATTGATTATACAACGCCTCAAACGTTTAAGCTTGTTGCACCAGACGCAGTATATTATCCGGAGTCGGAGTTGACATATGTTGGCGCGGGCTTCAGGGATCAGATGTTGCCTCCTAAATCAGGTTTTTATTACAGCCTGCAGTATACCACCAAAGATTGGTTTGATTCCGACAAGGAGATAAGGCCGGTCGGCGGCGCGACGTGGCAAAGAAAGGATGATCAGGGAGGCCATTACGTTTCCTATGAATATGGCGTATTGGAGGTAATGACTGATAGTGCGTTCGAGCATGCCATGAAAACACAGTATGCGTTAGGCGTACATTTTTACGTAGCTGCTGAAGATCTTCCCACAGCAGGGGAGTGGCCGCTGTTATCGTATAAAGTACCCAGCTGGGAGTATGGTGTATATGTATATGTTAACTGTGCAACAAAGAAGGTACACTGGCGGCAGGCAAGTGAGACCGTTACGCAGGAGATCATCAGTACCAGCACGATCAACACCGGGGCATGGAACCAGGTACTTGTTTTCCGGGACAGCAATATCGCTGCGTCACGGATGTGGCTGAATGCCTCTAATGCTTTCACAGGGGCATTTACTGAGAACAGTGTGTACCAGGGACGCCCTGATTTCCTGACCGTGGGAACAATGAACGGTATTTTCAGCAGGGTTTATTTTACTTCCATTACAGTAGATAATACGATTGCTGAGAAGTATCAGCATCCGCCATATCCTGTTGGTATATTGGAGGCCCGCTACGAGCCGGAGAACAGATATACTATCCCGGCGAAGTACCTGGTGGCAATAGATAATAAGCAGGTTGTTTTCACACTGCCTGCCGACGTACCGCTTGACCGCAGGGTGTTTTATCTTGAGACCAGTGCTGGCAGAAGTGCTCCGGTGGAGGTAAATATCTCCGCTGTACAGAAAGCGAATTCCCCCGTAACCGTTCATTTTGATCCCAACAGCGAGGAGTACAGCGATGACTTCAAACAGATATTTAATCCAATGGCAAAAGGTTGGGGTGGCATTAATGGTGAAGAAAGCGCCAGTGGCGGCGTAGCGCCAACACACGTTTATTTCCAGGACAACCTGCTGGTGCTTGAAGCACATGGAGACCAGTACAACGGCCGTTCACAGGGGTTTACAGAATCGGGCGAGCCTAAACGTCATGATGCACCGGGAGATCCCTCCCTGGGGGATCCCTGGACCACAAGGGTAGGCGCCGCACTGATCTCCAGAGATTATTATGGTTATGGCCGTTATGTGATGGAAGTAAAATTGCCCCGTAATATGGGCGTTGCGCCTGCACTATGGACATCGCATTATGTAAAGGCCCGTATACAGGATCCGCGCTATGATACAATGGTGGCCCAGGGTTTAACCCCCGCCGGTAACCGGGATGGAGATATGTGGGTAGTAGCTTATGACCAGGTAAGTATGGAAATGCCTTGCAGTAACGCGATGTATGTTTATTCCACTGTTGAGGAAATGCTCTCCTACGCTTATTATGCTAAATGGACCGGTGAACTGGTGGCTGTGGCGGACGACCCAAGCCCTGAGAATATTGGCACCTGGCGGCTGGATGATACCGCAGCGCCGTCATTATTGACAAGCTGGACAAAGATCAGTAACGAGGTGCAGTATATAGCTGAGCCTAGTAAAGACTTTATTCGTTGTAACGCCGGGATAGGCGAGACGGGCCCAGGCAATGGTATTAATTACGAGGGTTATCCTTCCGAAGATGAATATTTTGCTATGCAGACATCCGCTGGAAAAGATCTGTGGGATGGGGCGTTTCATGAGTTCAGGTTTGATTGGTATGCGGACAGAGTAGAGTATTATGTGGATGGACAATTGATCCAGGTAAACAGGCGCTTTGTTCCGGATGCAGCCAGCAGGTGGGCTGTTGGCCTTTGGTTCCCATCCCCCGCAAATGAAGACCTTCCATGGCGCGTGGATCCCTTTGGTGTTTACGGCGCATGGGCAGGTGCAGCAGCCGACTGGAAATACCAGAAGTTATTCATCAGGCGGCTTGCGCATACACCTTTCACAGATGCAGAAGCCGGCGGTACCAACCGCCTGGTGGGTGAGACCTATCCTTTCCAGGGGTGTAGCGGTTATGAACAGCCTCTTCCCGGGTGAGATATTATAGGAACATAGTTGTAGTGTATATGTGAGCAGGGGCGGGGACGGCATCAGATAAAGCCGTCTCCGCCTTTTTTCCTGCATTGCCTTCATCATTACAATTATTAACACTTATTGTGTCGGCGCTTTCACGCCGTACAGCGTCGCATAAAAATGAAAAAAGGGTGCCCTTTTACTGTTGGCACCCTCGTCACTAAATTTTAGAACTTGCCATTATCGTTCTTCCATTGGTCTTTGCCTGGTATTTCTTCAATCGTATCCCAATGTTCTGCTATTTTACCATGCTCTACCCTGAAAAGATCATAGAATGATGAATGCCTGCCGCCAAGATGTCCTTCACTTACAACCAGCACAAAATTGCCTTCACCAAGTACTTTGTGAATTTTGTCGTATTTCATGGTGATGCCCTGCTTTGCCATTTCGCCTAATGCTGCGCCCAGGCCTGACAGCTGGTCGGGTATCAGTGGATTGTGCTGGATATAATTGTCGCCGTCGAAATATCCGGCCAGTTTTTCCATTTTATTCTTTACAAGAATATCTTCCACAAAGTTTTTAACCACTTGCTTGTTGGCTACTGTCTTGTCCAGATCTTTTATTGCTGTTGTGCCGTCTGTCATGGTGTGTCCGCTGGGATTAGCTGTAGCTGGCTTCTCCTGCAGGTTGTCCCAATGCTCTACAATTTTTCCATTCTCAAAACGGAAGATGTCGAACCCGATCTTGGGACCAAAGAAGTTGTAATCGGTGTGTGCAAACACATAATCGCCGTCCTGGAATACGCGTATTGTATTCACCTTTGCGGAGTGGGGCGGCAATTGCTGCAGCAGTTTTCCGAAACCAGCCAATCCGTCCGATACGCCCAGGTTATGCTGAATATATTTGTTGGGATTGATGACAGCAACGGGCTCACTTGCTCCTGTCTCAATAGCTTTTAAAAGTGCTGCAACTTGTTCTTTTTTCTCCATATAGTCAGATTTTTTAGCGTAAATAAATAGTGATGGTATTAGCAGCGCAGTTGCCGCCAGATAAATGATGGATTTGAGTTTCATTTCAGTTTCATTTTGACACAACGAAGGTCTTTCAATTCCCGGGCGTGGGAAAGGTCAAAATGGGAATATGTATGATACTTTTGGGAACAGGGAGGATGAGTGGCCTGTGGAACGCAGGCTGCGCCCGCCACTCATGGATGTATGATGGAGATACGGGCATCAGTGACTTTCGCGGAACTCTATCGGGGTCTTTTCTGCATGTTTTTTAAAGAACTTAATAAAATTGGTGGGCTCTTCGAAGCCCAGTTCGTAGCCTATTTCCTTGATGGAATGAAGCGTATGGGCAAGCAGGCGTTTGGCTTCGAGCATTACGCGTTCATCTATCATTTCCTTCGGTGTTTTGCCAAGTGTTTTTGTTGTGGCATTTGTAAGCCGCTTTTCGGAAACGTTTATCTGACCGGCATAGCCACGAACGGAACGCAGGCTTTTATATTGATGATTCAGCAGGTCTTTAAATAGTGTGGTATAGTCGAGATCAGCCCCTTTTTTTATTTCGTGATGCCCTAAACGTCTATATGCACGTTCGCAGCGTAAGAGGAGGGTATGTAGCAGGTTCTGAAGGATGTCGTATGTATAAGTATCTTCTTTTTCTGTAAGTTCTTTTTCAATTTCGGTGAAACAATCGATGATGGCATTTGACCTCGCAGCAACCTTAAAGGTGGCGGTGTCGAAGAAGTCATTGAAGAGAATGGAATTTTTAATGAACTGGAGATCCTCGTTCGATTTGGCAAAAAAGTTATCTGTAAATAACAGCACTCTACCTGTTACTTTCCGGCTTTTCTGGAAGGTTTGTACCTGGTGCTTGTTTACAAACAGCAAGGTATTATTCATGGGGTGGATAGGTTTAAAATCGACCATATGTACCTGTGGCGCTTGTTGAAACCAGAAGATGTGATAAAAATCAGCGCGATGTGGCTCGCTTAGAATATCCCGGTGTTCGGTGTACAATTTCTTTAAAGGCTGGACCTCTATTTCGTGGCGAAAGCCGGCTTTAAATCTGTAGGACTTTATATCTGTTGCCATAATGAAAGAAATATACCAGGCGTTTAAATAGCATACTGCGGTGATGGGCCGGCGTTGATATGCGGTCTGCATCCGGGGCAGTGACTGATTTTAGTGTAAATAGGGGGAAAAGTAAGAAAAATGGCTAAAAAGCGCAAAGATAATCAGCCACTGCCGGCGCTGCCGCATTCGGTCCATGACTATCGAATTCGAAATTAGCATGCGTATAGTCGGTCTTCAGCGGATATTTTTCTTTATTCATAGCGACGGCGAAAATACATTTTTGATATAAACAAATGCTGTTCATTTCATTCATTTTATTCTGCAGTTGTCATGATTATTCGTTATTGTTTTTCTACATCAATGCCTTTAATAAAGTGGCTTTTTTTGTTGCTTGATCCCGTCTTCATACCGCTTTAATACCGCTAATCTTACGTTAAAGTTACGTTCAGGAACGTAAGATTAACGTAAGATTAGCGGTATTAAAGCGGTGTCAAACCGGTATTTGTTTTAGTACTGTCCCAGTACAGAAAAACTTTACAGTTTTGTGCGGAGCTTCAGGATTGACTTTACAGTTGTTATTGTAAATTCATTATTTGCTTTACAGATGTGCAAATTAAGTTTTACACAGCTATTTTAAAACCAGGCTTTGTCATGCTGAAAATTGGGCTTTATCCTGTATTGCGCTTCGGCAGAGGTTCGGTGGAGGTTCGCCCGAGGTAGCCTCATCCTCCCTTAATCTTCCGTTCTCGAACGGAAGATTAAGGGAGGATGAGGCTACCTCGGGCGAACCTGTGCTATATCTCAGTGCAAGGTACTTTCGGAATGCATTTAATGAGAGAAAAAATGCGTATTTCCCGTATATGTTATGTCCGGTATTCTCGTTAGTTTTGTGATGTAATCAACGAGGTAAGTACGCCAGGCATGCTTATTTTGCTGGTATCTTTGAGAACAATCCGCGGATAACGCGTCTGAATAAATTAGCGTTTCATTACTGAGCCAGGTACTGTAGTTGCTCCTGTGCTGCTGAGCGGAATACGCCCGGAGATATTCCAATCACCTTTCTGAATAGGCGGTTAAAGTATTTTTTTCATATTGTTTTAACTTTTGACAAAGGTCGCTCAACAAGAGGCGTGGGTGGTTAACATATCACGGTTTTACGTGGATGATTCACAGATTTTTCTGTAAATTAAGTTTACGTAAACCCAGATACAATGACAAAACGCGAAATAACTTTTGTTTGCATCACAGTGCTGATAATGTGTATCCCATTGGCCATTATTGCGCATAAGGACCGTCAGCCGCCTTTATCTTCCGCTATATACGACTGGAATGATATCAAGGTCGAACCCACCAAAACGGGAGAAAAAAGACAGTTCCTGCAGGCACCTACGCCAACCCTGGACGAGCTGGAACTGCATGTAACCACCTTAAATCCCGGAGAGGCGCCACATCCGCCACATCAGCATCCTGATGAAGAACTGATCATTGTGAAGGAAGGGATAGTTGAATCGACGGCAAACGGTATCACAAAACGTGTTGGTCCGGGCTCCGTTATTTTCCAGGCATCTAATCAGCTGCATGGTATCAGGAATGTGGGTAACACCAGAGCAGTGTACCATGTTATAAAATGGAAGACGGAAAAGACGCCTAAGGCAACAGGGAAATAATTACCTGGCCCCGAATATTACAAGCATTGTCATTCCTGCGTTGTTCGTTGCACCTCAGAGCTTTTCCTGCTAAAATGCCAGCCCGGAAAAGCCAATCTTCGAAAATCTCCCCCTTTTTTTTAATTTTGGTTGAATGGGGGTCTTAATACATGCCAATGACAGCGCGCTGATCGTCATGCTGCAGGCGGGCGATAAAGCTGCGTTCACAGAACTTTACAACA
This sequence comes from Chitinophaga filiformis, assembly GCF_023100805.1. Taxonomy (NCBI): domain Bacteria; kingdom Pseudomonadati; phylum Bacteroidota; class Chitinophagia; order Chitinophagales; family Chitinophagaceae; genus Chitinophaga; species Chitinophaga filiformis. Next base: position 6,350,644 of record NZ_CP095855.1, on the reverse strand, counting down.
GGTATAAGAAACCCCTGATCATCCACGCCTATAAGAAGATCGGCGAACCTGAAGATGCGAAGGAGATTGTACAGGAGGTGTTTTCCACCCTCTGGAGCCAAAGGGAGCAGCTTCCGTCCATTCAGCAGGTATCGGCCTATTTATATGCGATGGTCCGTAATAAGGTCCTGAATTACATTGAGCACAAGCAGGTGGAGGCCCGGTATGCACTTAATTTTCAAAACTTTATGGATGAAGGGCTGAATACGTCCGATATCCGGCTCCGGGAAAAGGAATTACAACAACTGATCGATAAGGAAATTGCCGCGCTCCCACCCAAAATGCGGGAGGTATTTGTCTTGAGCCGGAAGGAACATCTAAGCCATAAAGAGATTGCCGAGCGGCTTAATATATCTGAATTTACCGTGAAGAACCATATCAAAGGCGCATTAAAGATCCTGCGTTTGAAGATTGGGTTATGTACTCTGATAGCCCTGCATTATTTTTTTTAAAAATTTTCATTTCCACTAGCCCTTCCCCCTTTTTGTACTGTCATACATTATATGGGAGTATCATTTAAAGAGCTGCTACATAAATATAACGCCGGAGAATGCACTCCGGAGGAGAGAGCGATCATTGAATCGTGGTATGACCAGCTGGAATTACCTGGTCTGAAGGCATTGACGGAGGAGCAGTTGCTTGAAACAGAACTACTTATCCCTCTTTTACCAGCCAAACAGCGGAACCGCCGGCCATGGATATCTGTGGCCGCGGCTGTAGCTGTACTGGTGATGGCTGGGGGATACTTTGTATATCATTCCGGAAATACCCGGAAACATCAGCCAATAGTAGCAATAAAGGATGATGCCCTCCCGGGATCTAGTAAGGCCGTGCTTACACTGGCCAATGGCCGGCGCATTATACTGGAAGATGCCAGGGAAGGAGAGCTGGCGCAGCAGGGGAATGTCACTATCCAAAAGAAGGCAGATGGCGAGCTGCATTATAGCGGTGCAGAGATGCCGGATGAAGAGGGCGCCCCCATGATCAATACCGTAAGTACGCCCCGTGGGGGACAACATCAGCTGGTGCTGGCAGATGGCACCAGGGTATGGTTAAATGCAGCCAGCTCTGTCACCTACCCGGTCACTTTCAATGGTGCGGAACGTGAAGTAACAATTACCGGCGAAGCCTATTTTGAAGTGGCGCAACATGCTGGTCAGCCATTCAGGGTGGTTTGTAAGGGACAAAGGATAGATGTACTGGGCACGCAATTTAACGTAAATGCTTATCCGGATGAGCCGGTGATCAAAACTACATTATTACAGGGCGCCGTTCGCGTAACGGCCGATGGTGGGGAAAGCGCCGTATTAAAGCCGGGACAGCAGGCTGTTTTGAATAGCGGTCAACAGGTGAAGCTGCATACAGTGGATCCCGCAGTGGCTATTGACTGGAAAGAGGGGGATTTTATATTTAAGAATGAGACCCTGCCCGATATTATGCGCAAGGTGTCCAGGTGGTATGATGTAGACGTGGATTATGGGCATTACAGCCATAGTACGCTGACCTTTAGCGGTGAGATATCCCGGTCCCGGAACCTGTCTGTAGTGCTGAAAATGCTGGAAAGCACCGCGGCGGTAAAATTTACTGTGAGGAATAACCACATTACTTTAGCTGACAAATAAGATCGTAATTCAGGGACCAACCATACATTATTTTATCAACCAACACATTAAATACTATGACGATAATGCAATAATTCACCTACGCCTTTATGGAGGGCTATGGCATTAAATGAATAACCGGAAGCGGTGGAACACTTCCGGTTAAGGATTTGTGCTTAGCTGCTGATACCGGTGTGGCCGGTCCCAGACTAAACATTATTCATTAAAATTTATTCGCGTTGCAGGCATCGCTTCGTGGGCAAGGCTGCTTTGCGAATTAACTCAACCAAAATTATGAATTTTTGTCCTGAAAAATCAGGCAGGTGGACAACCTGCGCATTAATGTCCTTGCGCATTATGAAATTGATCGTACTCATCCTTACTACAATCGGCATTGTACAGGCAAGTGCCTCCGGCTACGCACAAAGGGTCACGCTTAATATGGAGAAGACTCCCTTGTCGCAGGTCTTCAGGGAGATCAGGAAACAGACAGGATATGACTTCTTTTATACCGATGATATGCTAAGCTCCAGCAAACCGGTCACAGTTCATGTGAAAGATCTTGACCTGCCGGCAGCGCTTGGCAAATGCCTGGCAAATCAGCCGCTTACCTACAGCATTGAAAACAATATTATCCTGATCCATGCTAAACCTGCAATCACTGAGCCTGTGCCACCCCGGGTGGTCACAGGTCTGGTGACAGACGAGCACAGTAATTACCTGCCGGGTGTTACCGTAAAGGTGAAGGGAGATCTGCAGCGGGTAACCCTGACCAATGAAAAAGGAAATTTTACCATCGTCATTCCCGACGAGAAAGCCATCCTGCAGTTTTCTTCCGTGGGATTTGTGAGTCGCGAAGTACCTGTAAGTGGCGGTGCGGGGCCATTGAAGGTCGTTTTACGGGTGGACGTAGGAGATCTGGACCAGGTGCAGGTCATTGCATATGGATCGACGACTAAACGGTTTAATACAGGCGATGTAACCACTATTACGGCTAAAGATATTCAGAAGAACCCTGTCAACAATGTGTTGGAAGCCTTACAGGGCAAGATACCAGGTTTATTCATTCAGCAGGTGACCGGCCAGCCCGGCGGCGCTTTTTCCCTCCGCCTGAGGAATGCGGCCAACTTTAGCTCCACGGCGCCGCCTCCGCTGGTAGTGGTAGATGGTGTGACCTATCCGGGTGCGAAGCTGCCGATGGAAACCAATACGCTGTTTGGTACCGGCAACTTTTTGCAGGGAGGTAATGGCCTGAATTACATCAACCCAAATGATATTGAGAGTATCAGTGTACTGAAAGATGCAGATGCGACCTCGTTGTATGGTGCAGAAGGTGCTTATGGCGTTATCCTTATCACAACGAAAAAAGCGAAAGCCGGAACGCCTACATTGAATCTGAATATATATGACGGCGTTTCTATGTTGGGGCAGCATGTGAAGCCGATGAATACAGCGCAATACCTTATGCTGCGCCGGGAGGCCCTGAAAAATGATGGCGCCACTGTGGGTGACGGCGACCTGGATCTGAACGGAACGTATCCGCTGGACAGGGATAATGACTATCAAAAGCAGCTGTTGGGTAAAATGGCACAAACAGCCAATGTGAACCTTAGTTATGGCGGCGGTACACAAACCAGCAGTTACATGGTAAGCGGCAGTATCCGCAAGACCGGCAACATCCAGTTGCATAAAGGTTCAATGCTGGATGGTTCTCTGCATTTTTCCATCAATACCAATACAAAAGATAATAAATTCAGTTATGCCATATCAGGCACTTATCTTTCCAGTGTGAATAAGATGGTGCCGACAGACTTTTCAGCGCTGGCAGTAATGACACCACCGAATGCACCACCTCCTTTTCTGCCCGATGGAAGTGTGAACTGGGAAAATCCTGCCAGCGCAGTTGCGGCAGACATCAACCGTACCTATCGTAATGTAACCAACAATTTACTCGGCAACACAAACCTCAGCTACCGGCCTTTCAACCATGTTGCATTACGGGTGAACCTTGGTTACAGCAATATCAACGGACAGCAATTAATGGGATATCCTACTACCGCCATGGCGCCAACAAAGGTAGATGCTGCAGCCCAGACATATAGCAGCTTCCATCATTTTCAAACGCGGAATGTAACCCTTGAGCCTTATGCAGAGTATAACAATAACTTCTGGCAGAAAGGGGATTTCAGCTTTAAGGTGGGCGGCAAACTGGATAACAATCTCAGCACTGTCGATGAGATCTCAGGTACAGGCTTTGCTTCGGATGCTTTGCTCAGCAATCCTTCTGTAGCTACATTGGTGACAAGCTCCTACCGCCAGACGCCTTACCGGGATATTGGTATGTATGCTATCATGAAATTTATCTGGGACCAGAAATATATCATTAACCTCAATGGAAGGAGGGATGGCTCTACCCGTTTCGGGCCCGGTAAAAAATTCGGCACTTTCGGTTCTGTGGCCGCTGCCTGGATCTTCAGTGAAGAATCCTTTATCAAATACAACCTGCCGTTCCTGAGCTATGGAAAGCTCCGTGCCAGTACAGGTATTATAGGAGGAGACGCCGTAGGCGACTTTGCCTATCTGAGTAAATATACGGCGGGATCGGGTACCTATGCCGGCAGTACGACCCTTTATCCGGGCAGCCTGGCAAACCCTAATCTGAGCTGGGAACATAACAGGAATACGGAAGTGGGACTGGAACTGGGCTTCTTTAAAGACCGGGTACATGTGGAAGGAAACTATTACCGCAATATAGCTTCGAACCAATTGATCAATATACCATTGTCGACAGTAACAGGCTTCGGTTCCTTTCCTGTGAACACGGATGCAGTGATCCGTACCAGCGGATGGGAGATGAGCCTGAGCACGAACAATATCCGTAGAAAGGATTTTAACTGGACCACGCGGTTTAATATTTCTATTCCTGCCAGTAAGCTGGTGAAGCTGCCGACGTATCGGAACCTGGGGATGAACTATGTGCTTGATAAACCAGTTACCGGTATTAAACTGTTCAACTATGCCGGTGTAAATCCTGAAACCGGCTATTTCAGTTATGTCAACGCCAAAGGAGAAAAGGCGGACTACCAGGTCATGGAATTGGCGGATGAAGATAAAACCGAGTTTGTTGATCTGGCGCCTAAGTATTATGGAGGAATCGAGAACACGTTTACTTATAAACATCTGTCGTTAGATTTTTCTTTTGTTTTCACCAAGCGTACGGCGCTGAATGGACTGGCGCAGAACGGATTTGCAGTAGGCTTCTATGGGCTGAACGGGCCTACTTACTGGCTGGACCGCTGGCAAAAGCCCGGCGATGTTACTGACATTCCGCGCATGAGTGCCAGTTTAATGAACCTGATCAATTTTTCACAATTGTTTGTAAACAGTACCGGTGCTTATAGTGACGCGACCTATGCCAGGTTACAAAATGTGAGCATCCGGTATGGATTTACCGAAGCGATAGTCTCCAAATTACATGTGAAAGACCTTTCAGTATATGTACAGGCACAGAACCTCTTCACGATTTCAAATCTTGGAGGTCTTGATCCTGAAAACCTGAGCCTGTCGGTAATACCACCCATGAGAGTGATCACAGCGGGATTAAATGTATCGTTCTAATACTAACTAATTGAGATGAAAATGAAAATCAGCATCATAAAATTATTGGCCTTATCGCTGCTGTTCGCCAGTTGCAAAAAATACCTGGATAATGGTCAGCTGCCTGCAGGCACAATTGCCGGTTCAGACGCATATGTATCCGACAATTCAATATCAGCCATTGTAACGGGTTCTCTCGCGGCATTAAATGGTGATGGTCCCGGCGACTTCCCGCAGCTTACCAGTCTGTATGCAGACGAATTACTGACCATGCCGAATACATCGGCCAACAATAAGATCAAGATGTGTTATGCAGACGCTATTTCGCCCGCTACTGTGAATTTCTGGTCGCCTGCCTACAGCAAGATCTATGCATTGAACCTGGCAATAGAAGGGATCAATGCTACAAATGCCAGATTGTATTTCAAAAACCAGTGGTTAGGTGAATGTTACTTTCTACGGGCATTCAATTACTATTGTCTGACCAACTTGTATGGAGATGTGGCATTGGCCCTGAATTCCGATTTTAACATCACCAATAAGCTGTCGCGTGCACCACAGCATGATGTATACCAGCAGATCATCAGTGACCTGAAGATGGCTGCATCCTTGTTGTCAGCTGACTATAAAAACGGTTATGGCGCAGTTACTTCAGACAGGGCCCGTCCGAATCTTCGTGCAGTGCAGGCGCTGCTGGCAAAGATGTACCTGGCTACAAACGACTGGCAGCATGCGGCAGATATGGCAGATTCCGTGATAGAAGATAAGGCTACTTACAAGCTGGTACCGACCGCCGATGTGTTTTTGAAGAACAGCCAGGAAACCATCTGGTCATTGGCTACTATAAATGATGAAGTAACAGCGGAATATCAGCTCTATAACAAATCTATGCCGGCTACGGTGAGCGAAGACCCTGTTACTACCTACGGTGTACAGATACACTTAACTGCCGATATGCTGAACAGTTTTGAACCTGACGATGAACGATATGCTAACTGGGTAAGGGCTACAACTTATACGGGAGTAAGGCCTGCCGTTACCTATTATTTCCCTAACAAATACAGATCAGTGGCCAATGGCGCTGAACGATCCATGATCCTGCGACTGGCAGATATTTACCTGGTAAGAGCAGAGGCAAGGGTATGGTTAAAGCACCTGAATGGGGCGCAGGAAGATATTAATGTAATAAGGAGCCGAGCGGGCTTACTAAATACTACTGCTTCCAATGAGACAGACCTGTTGGCTGCTGTTGCACAGGAACGCAGGGTGGAGCTCTTCACTGAAATGGGAAACCGCTTTTTTGACCTGAGGCGCACGGGCAAGCTGGAAGCCGCCATAGTTGCTTCAAAAGGGAATGGTGTATGGGCTGCCTACAAGCAATTCTGGCCAATATCACCTTCGGAAATTACCTATAATCCTAACCTTACTCAAACTTCCGGATACTAAACGATGAGAAAAATTATTATCGCGGGCCTGGGACTTTTATTTGCAGGTCCTGCAGTTGCGCAAAAACATTATACGATACAAGGTCAGCTCAGCAAGGTGCAAATGCCGGCAAAAGCATACCTGATCTATTCGATGGGCTGGACGAACGAGCAGATATTGGATTCTGCAGCGTTATCGGGAGGCAGGTTCACCTTCAAGGGGCCGATCACAGATCCGCAGAAGGTAAGTATTATGATCGGGGAAAGCCAGGATGCGATCACTTTTTACCTGGAACCCGGCGTGATCAGTATTAAGGGAACCAACTCACTAAAGCAGGCAATAGTGAAGGGAGGGAAGATCAATACGCAGAATGCTGCTTATTACAAGGAGGTAATGGCATCGGGCGATGTGCTTTTTGCACAGCTGGACGAACGTTACAGGAAAGCGCTTACCACGCAGCCGGTTGACAGTGCATATCTGCTTACGCTGTATGACAAGGCAAAGCAGCTGTTGAAGCAGCGTGATTCTTTGAAATATGCTTACATCCTGCGCCATCCTGAGTCGTATATAAGTCTTGAGACGCTGTTAGAGCTGGCAAGCGAGCTCCCTGTTACACAAACCGCGCAGTTATTTAAACAGTTGTTGCCCGAAGTCAGGAACACTGAGGCAGGAAAGAAACTGGGGAATGAACTGTTTGATACTGGTCCGACTTCAATCGGAGCTATGGCGCCTGATTTTACGGAAAATGATGTGAACGGAAAGCCGGTCCGTTTGTCCGATTTCAGGGGGAAGTATGTGCTGTTGGATTTCTGGGCATCGTGGTGTGGGCCCTGCCGGGCGGAGAACCCCAATGTTGTCAGGGTATATGAGAAGTATAAGGACCGCAATTTCACGGTGCTCGGTGTATCCTTAGACCAGGCAAGTAAAAAAGATGCCTGGCTGGCGGCGATACAACATGACGGGTTGACCTGGACGCAGGTTTCTGATCTGAGTTACTGGAATAACGCAGCTGCTAAACTGTATAATATACGGGCAATCCCTCAAAACTTCCTGATTGATCCTTCGGGAAAGATAGTGGGTAAGAACCTGAGAGGAGAGGCCCTGGAAAGTGAATTAGCCAGGTTGATCCATTAGTTGTTGGTTGGAGGCTGTATTCTGGTAATACAGCCTCTTTTATAAGAGCATTATGTCCTAACAAAAATGTCTCACGGAGCGGGGCATTCCCGCTTTTCCTGCCATTCAAAATTCCCTATTCTCTTAGCGATCAACCAACGATTATGCTCGCGGACATATTCATCCTGGTAAGTAGCCCCGATGGTGGTCTGTATTTTTTTTCCGTTCTCTGTGCTGACCAGTACTACCAGGCAGTAAACCTTTCCGGTGGCCATATCGCCATTGATAGTTACCTGCTGCTGACCATTTAGATGGTAAGCGGTCTCGAAGTTCTTAAGAAAACCTTCCAGCTTTTCTTCCATCTCTTTTCTGCCATTCAGCTGTAAGATTGACACGCCTCCGGCAAAAGTCTCTGACCATGTATTTTCAGAAAATAGCTGTGCCATGGCGTGTATATCCTTTTTATCTGCCAGAATGGAAACCTTATCTACCAGGTCTTTGAGTAAAACCCTGTCTGCTAATTCTTTGATGTCCATGTTTGCTTTATTAATGGTGTTTAACGAAAGAACACGCCCAGGGGGCGCGCTCTTCGACGCTTTTATGACTACGCCACAGTAAGTACGATCTTACCCTGTATATGCCCACGGGCGGCACGTTCATGTGCCTTATGAGCCTCTGCAAGGGGGAACGTACTATCAATGGCTACGCGAATGATCCCTGCATTGAGCAAGCGTCCGAGTTCTTCGAGCTGTGAACCGTCTGAGCGGACCTGCGTCATTGATACTGTGATGCCTCGTTTCGCAGCCTCTTCCGCATCTGAGAAGCCCAGGAACACCGGGAACAATGCGCCGCCCGACTTGAGCGTGCGTAGGAAACGACCGGTGGTAGGACCGCCAAGGGTGTCGACAACGAGGTCCAGATCCTGCACCACGTCTTCCGGGGCAGTCTTTTTGTAGTCGATGAACTCGTCGGCACCGATGCCACGGAGGAATGACTCATGTTTGCCTGAGGCTACGGCTATGACATGTGCTCCTTTCCATTTCGCCAGCTGCAGTGCGAAGTGTCCTACACCTCCGGCAGCACCATTGACCAGTACCTTTTTACCATTTAGCGGTACCGGGCGATGCGCCTCTGCCTGAAGCGGATTCTGTACCTCATGCCCCAGTTCGATCAGGAACTGCCATGCTGTGAGTGCTGCCATTGGCACTGCTGCGGCCTGCACGTGACCGATGTTGGCCGGTTTATGTGCCAGGTCTGATGCGGGTGCTGTTACGTACTCAGCATAAGCAGCACTTACGCCAAAGCTGGGAAAGCGGATCATACCAAAAACTTCATCGCCAACAGCAAAACCCTGCACATCGGGGGCTACCGCTTCTACTACGCCCGATACGTCAGATCCTGGAATAACCGGCATAGATAGTTTCGGCTGCCATTCCGGGGGAAGGTCCTTATATCCTTCGCGCAGGTACCAGTCCGGCGGATTGATACCTACCGCGTGCACACGAATGAGCACTTCACCCGCTTTCAGTTCGGGACGCGGCGCGTCCTCGTAACGTAATACTTCAGGACCACCAAATTCGTGCAGGCGGACGGCCTTCATCATGGGAATACTTTCAATCTTATCTACATTGTTTTCAACCTGTTTCATTTTATTATGCTATTTATATTGTCGTTTTTAAAATCGAAAAGATGCAGGCATGTAGCGCCCTGACAGGCGACACTATGAAGTGCCGTGCTCAATTCGTTTCCTTAAAAAGTTTATCAGATATACGAGGTATAGGGATGGAGGATACCGGTCAATATTCCTGATGCGGGAATATTGGTTATAGTTGCTTCAGCGGACCACTTAAACAGGTGTTGTACTGCCTGCAATGACAGCGCAAGCGCTGTTTTTAGCGGTCAGTTAAAAGACTTCCTGAAATCTGTCGGAGAAAGATTAGTGTATCGCTTAAATAGTTTATTAAAAGACTGTGGATGCTCAAACCCCAGTTGATATGCTACTTCTGCAACCGTTAGCCGGGTAGTGCTTAAGACCACCTTCGCCTCTTCAATTAAGCGGTCATGTATATGCTGCTGAGCGCTTTGCCCGGTCAGGGTCTTGAGCATATCTGTCAGGTATCTCGGCGATAGCTGAAGGTGCGTGGCCACGTCCTGTACGGTTGGTATGCCTCCCTGCTTGTCCGCAAAGCGGGCTGACAGGTAAGTATCCATCTGGCTGATCACATCATGATGAATTGCCTTGCGTGTCAGGAATTGCCGGTTGTAAAAGCGATTGCTATAGTTGAGCAGCAGTTCGATCTGGGAAACCAGTACGTCCTGGCTGAAAGCATCTATATTGTTCTCCAGTTCGGCGGCAATGTTCTCAAACAAGCCGGCGATGATATTCTTCTCTTTTTCAGAAAGGAATAATGCCTCATTTACCGCATATGAGAAGAAACCATATTGCTGAATATTCTTTCCCAGCTGGTAATTCCGGATCAGATCGGCATGGAAGAACAGGTTATAACCCTGATAGCAGTTCTGATCCCTGGACATCGTTATCAGCTGGTTAGGCGCTAAAAAGGCGAGTCCGCCTTCTTCAAAATCATAATAGTCCTGCCCGTATTTTACCTGGCCTCTGAAATTCTTCTTAAAAGTAATTTTATAAAAATTGATCAGGAAGCTATGCACGTCCTCGCTGGGGCCGCCTTTGTGCTTATCATAGTTTACCAAGGCCACCAGCGGATGCAGCGGTTCCGGCATATTTATCGCTCTCATCAGCTCAGAGATGCTTTTATAGATGACAGGAGGCGGTGTCGCTTTCATGAATCAGGCTTTATAAATTATAAATCTCTTCGATATCTGATTTACCGGGCCTTTTCCCAGCTTCTATGGCGGTACCTGGTAGCACTTCGTCTTAATATCGTTTTCCAGTACAAAGATCAGTAAAGTCGGCTATCTAAACTTAGCCTGATTTGTAAAATGTGTAGTCTAAATCCCCAGTATACAAAAAAGTAAATTTCGTTATATATTGTGTTGTTTTAACACCAATAACAAAGAAATTAAGGATTCATTCCGGCGTAACTTAATACACGTGCCTATGAACATGCAATTATTAAAGATCGTAAACGGCCCAAAACCAGAAACCGCGCTCGCATTAGTTGTTCAGGATAACGGCGGTCTCGATACTCCGGGTCAGTTATTACTGTACAATTTTTCCGGTGCAAAGCCCGAATCAACCTTGCTTTTCTATAACAGCGACAGCATCTATGATGTCTGGGTGTCTTCCACCGGCGATATCTGGTTATGTAGTTCCTATGGAAATATCTATACAACTGCCAATGTCCAGTTTCCTGAAAGTGCTTTTAAATCACCCTACGACCTGGATGAAGCTGACATCCGGAATAGTGGGCTTGAATGGAAGATGTACTGTCTTGACGCCGTTCAGAATGCGACTTCGATCTGGTCGCCGGACGGTGTTAACGTTTTTGTAGGGACGTATTCAGGACATGTTTACCAGTGGGACGGGCAAACCTGGACAAAACAGGAAACACCGGTCAGTCAGAACGAGGGAAAATATATTACTCATTTTGCGGGTTCTTCTGCAAGTGACGTTTACGCAATTGGTTCATTTTCCCGGGAACTGCTGTATTATGATGGAAAGGCCTGGCGCCGTACAGCATACGATGAAAATAAACAAGGGCCGATGATAGCAGAAGGGATTGCCCGCACCCCTGATGGGGACTATTACCTGGCCTGTGAGGAGGGAAGAGTCTGGAAAACAAGGGACGGCCAACATTTTGACCTGGCGGTAGCAGATCCGGAGCTGGATTTTGCAGGTTTGACCTATGCGCATGATCAGATCATTCTGGCTGCCGGTGAGAAAGGCGTATATGCGATTAAAGGAGGCCAGCTTGTGAATATCCGTAACACGTTCCCTGCCCAGACAGTAGCGGGAGGGGGAAACCAGGCTGTTTTCGTCCGGCCTGCAAAGGAAGATGATGAGAAGATCACGCTATCCTATGCAATATATTCGGCTTCAGAAACCAGGCCCTGGTATGGGTATTCCATTCATTTTGATAAGTAGCAGATAACGCCTTAACAACCTGCATTATAACGATGCAGGTTACTTTTTTTGCCTGCCGGATACACTTTTTCTTATTCTGCTTAATGATGATTGCGTTATGCCTAAATAGGAAGCTACATAAGATAGCGGTATGCTGTTGGCCAGTGTAGGAAAATTATTTAAATACATCAGGTAGCGTTCCGTTGCGTCCTCTGTCATCATCGGGCTGATCCTGTTTACTTTCTCTGCCATGGCCTTAGCAGTTATTTTAGCAACAATGGCATCCCAACCTATAATGGTCAGTGATAGTTCTTCCATGGCGGTCTTTGACAGTACAAAGTATTCGCAATCCGTGATAGCCTGTATATATTCGGTGGAAGGGATGCCCTGGTTGTAACTGTTTACATCTGCTACAAAGTTGTTTTCGCCAATGAAATATTTGGTGATCTCATCGCCTTTATTGTTGTAATAACAGACCCGCATAATTCCGGCTGTCAGGAAAATAACCTCGCGGGGAATTCTACCGGCTTCGTGATAGTATGCATCTTTGGGAGTTGTTTTTAGTACAGTTTTACTTTTTATCAGCGCTATCTGCTGCGGGTTTAAATGCCCAAACTGCAATAAATAATTGATAAGTTGTTCCATTGATATGCTATTTCATTTGGCTCATCAGGATCTTGTCAAACATTTTGTCTGATAATATTTTCCTAAGATACAGCATTGGCTTTGCCATAGCACCTCCAATATACCTTGTTTTTGGATGTTTTGCTTCAATTCCTTTTTTGATAAGCCTGGCGATCACGATTGGTTCGACGGCGCGCTTTTCCATGTCTGTATACATCTTCTTAATGCCATTCGCCAATCCTTTGTAAACTGTATCCCCTGAGGTGCGTTGTAAGGCCTCGGATCCGATTGTTGTCATTTCAGACTTTGTACCGCCTGGTTCTATTACAATCACGTCAATTCCAAATTGTCTTACCTCGTTGCGTAGTGAATCGCTCAGTCCCTCTATAGCAAATTTACTTGCATGGTACCATACGCCCATTGGTAAGCCGACTTTACCGCCAACAGAGGAGAGATTGATGATTTTTCCGTACCTGTTTTCGCGCATTTTAGGCAATGCCAGTTGTATCAATCGTGCTGCCCCAAACAAGTTTACTTCCAGCTGATTCCTGGCCTCGGTGATAGGTACGTCTTCAAGCGCGCCATATGAGCCCGATCCGGCATTGTTGATTAAAACATCTATGCTTCCTGCTTCTTTTAGTACCTGCTCTATAGCTGCGCTAATGCTCTCGTCTTTGGATACATCCAGTGTAATCGGTTTGACACCAAATGTTTTCAGTGCCTGTATCCTTTCTGTTCGCCGGGCGGCTCCATAAACATTATAGCCGTTTTGCGCCAGATAGATCGCTGTAGCCTTACCAATTCCCGATGACGCACCTGTTACCAAAACTGTTTTTGCCATTCTTTTTGTTTTTATAAGTTAAGGAATGGTGCGAAGGTACTTTTGACAAAACTGGTATCATTTGCCAAATGGCAAATAATGGGGGGCAATGGATATTATGGTGCTAGTCATGAATGGCTTAATATTTTTCCAGAGAAGCAAGGCGTGAAGGCTAAATCGTATCCCGGTAGTTACAGCTCATATCTTTAGGTCGATGTATTGTCTTGTAAATCAATTATTTAATAGTTGTTTTTTGATAAAATCGGCGATTTGAAGTAACTTGAACCTAATATGATCGCATTTTTTCAAAAAATAACAGATGTATTAGATGAGTCAAATATTCCTTATATGCTTTCTGGCAGTGTGGCGATGAGTATTTACATTGTACCAAGAGCGACAAGAGATTTTGATTTTGTTGTTCATCTTGAAGAGAGGGATATTGATCGCTTCATTCAACATTTTCAGGAAGGTTATTACTGTGACCGTGATGCTATAAAGGATGCCGTAAAGAGACGAAGTATGTTTAACATTATTGATCATGCGTCTGGATTTAAAGCGGATTTTGTTGTGTTAAAGGAGGAAGCCTTTCGACAGGAAGAGTTTAACAGGAGGAAAAGAGTAGATTTTTTTAATAAAACTGTTTATGTAGTATCTCCGGAGGACTTGCTGCTTTCAAAGCTTATCTGGATACAGGACTTTCAATCAGCCCAACAAATGGAAGATATCAAAAATCTCACAGAAATTGATCAGTTGGATTGGCCATATATCGCCAAATGGATTGAACAGCTAAGATTAAAATCATTTAATTTATTACAACATGAATGATACACCTCAGCCAATAAAAGACTTACAACTAAAAATATGGCTTTCGAAATCACCAGGAGATAGGCTTAAACAGTTTATGGAAGACAATGCTTCCCTTTTTTTGTTTTGGCAAATGGCTCAAAATTCGAACAATAAAATGCCGGCGTCCAGACCTGATACCCAATCTCTTGGTGTATCGCAATAGACTTTATATGGACAGAGAAGAGTAAACCATTATAAGCTCTTCAATTTAAACATATCTCGAAAAGCCTTCAGATCGAATGATTTGAAGGCTTTTTGTTTTCTCCAGGGTAACCTGGATACCAGATCTATGGATATCTGTTGAACTAATGTTATGGAAATATAAACGATAACGCATTTAACATTTATAGGATTATCTTTTAATTTTGAGGCAGGTAATCGACATAAGCGATTGAAGATGGTTGAGGTGCCGGATTAAATAAATAAGTTATCGTACATGACATGGCAAAGAAGAAAAAAACACTTCCCAAAGACTTTGAAGACTTGTTAGACAAGGGAACTCTTCAGCAACTTAAAGAGATATTTGATAAATGTGAACCCGACGCCCGTGGAGGATATAGTAAACAGACTGCCCTGGCATATGATAAGTGCCCTCATGAATTGGCAAAATGGTTAGTTGAGCAGGGAGCGGATCTGCAAGCTACCGATACCTGGGGAAATACACCACTTCATAGCCGGTCCCGTAGCATATATGGTAATATAAAGAGTTTATTGGAATTAGGGGCAGACGTAAATAATAAAAGCAGTTCCATTGGTACTCCTCTGCATGCAGCAGCAGATTCTCATAATGTTGAAAATACGATGCTGTTACTGGCACATGGTGCGCAAATGGATGCATTAAATTCAGGCGGCTTTACACCATTGGAGCAGGCTCTTAGAACCTGCAATAATATAGACATAGTCAGAACAGCAAAACTGTCCGGAATATACCTGGATGCCGGCGTGCAAGTTACCGCAAGAATGAGGGAGTTTATAGTTGAAATTGGTAAGCGGTTCGAGTTTCACAGAGCCGGTTTCAATAAAGAGTCCGTCGAAGAAGTAAGTAATGCATTGCAGGAAATTTACAGCATGTTTGGTGTTGAACCGGTGGCAAAACGGGTTTTGCATGATGGACGATCTCCGATAACGACGAATGCAAAAAACTGGCAGGAACAGCATCAGGAGCTTTGGGAACTCCTGGTCCCATCAAGTGGGGCGGCTGAAACTATTCAGGGGGAAGTAATCAGAATTACCGGGCGAATCGCCCATGAACTGGAAGGTAATGGAGGAATAAACTGGGATGAGGATTTTAAGGGGATGGCTGACGCGTTTTTGTCATTTGTAGGGGAGGGCAAACAACTTCCAGCTGCTGAACTAAAAGAAGCAGAAGAGATCGTTAAGGCAGTGAAACGAAAATCAGGCGATACAACCCGAATGTGTGAACTTGGCGTAAAATGGGTCCTTGGGAACCCTTCGCCGTTAAGACTTCCGGCTGTCAAGTATAAACGATGAGGGAATAAAGAGGGGTGAAATACAATTTGTTTAACAGCTGAAAAGCGGTCGCAAAGAAACCGCTTTTCAGTTGCCCGGATATACAACCATTTATCCTTAAATACTGCGGACAGTGCCCGCATCAACGCGCAGCAGCGCGCCACTGACGTAATCTGCATAAGGACTGGCAAGGTAAACTACTGCGGCAGCAACTTCTTCCTGTCTTCCAAAACGATTGGCATCATTGGGCACTAGCTCTTTTACTGCATTACGCTCCATTTCTTCAATATCAGTTCCCCAGCCTTTCTGCGGCGCTGCCTGGCGGAGCCACTGCTCAACGCCCGGGTTCATGATGGCGCCGGGTGCTACTACGTTCGATGTAATACCGGTCCCGCTCAATTGCCTTGCCAGTGATACGCTCATGTTATGACGCGCAGCCAGGCTGGCGTTGTAATGTGGCAGATCGCTTATTGGTTGTAAACCGAGGCCGCCGCCGATATTAATGACTCTTCCCCAGCCCTGTAATTTCATTGTAGGGACTATCCGCTGGATCATGCGTACGTAAGAGATCACGTTCACATTATATACGTCCAGCCAGTCCTGACAGGAAGTATTTGACCACGAAGTGTGTGCATAAAAGCCGGCATTGTTTACCAGTATGTCTACCGGCCCACCTGCCAATGCCTGGTTGGCTACCTGATCTGCCCCTTCATCAGTGGAGAGATCGCCCAGCACCGCTTCTGCCTTGCCTCCGCTTTCAATAATCCGCTGTACTATGGCATTAGTCCTGTTTTCATTACGTCCATGTACGATCAGATGTGCACCCTCATTTGCCAGCATTAGGGCAATAGCTTCTCCCAGGCCGGCGCTGGAACCTGTTACCAGCGCACGCTTGCCCGCTAATTTGTAATCCATGATGTTTATTTTAGTAAAATTTGAATACTATGGTAGCCACCGGTAGGAAGGGGAGGTCCCAAAGATCTTTTTATATGCAGAAGAAAAATGTGACAAGTCCTCAAATCCAAGATCCAGATAGATCTCGGATGCTGTTTTACCTTTTTGGGTGATCAGGTAATTAGCTTCTTCCAGTCGTCTCTTTGTAAGCCAGCGGCCGGCAGTGGTGTTAAACGCTCTTTTGAAATCCCTTTTAAAAGTCGATAAGCTACGTCCGGTCAGGTAGGCCATCCGGTCTAGTCCCACATTGTACCGGTAGTGTGTGTTCATGAAGGCAACAAGATCTATTTTACCAGGCACACTAAAATCAAACAGGGCCTGCCCGACCAGCGGATTTGTTTGTAGTAAAAGCAATACCAGCTCTTTGGCTTTCAATGAAACAAGTGCTTCCTCATAAATTCCTGATCCGTTTGAGTAAGGCGTCAGGCTGTTTACATAGCTTTCCAGGGAGGAATAGGGCTTGAGCAGTTCCACCTCTTTTCCCTGGTAGGGGCTTTTATGATGATTTCCATATAAAGCCGCCATTTCCCGGAGTGTACCCTGATCGATGTGTACTGCTATTGATTTAAACCCTTGCGGGGCAGGGCGTTTCACATACTTGGTCAGCTGGTTTCTTCTGAAGAATCGATAATCGCCGGCTTTGAAAGCATAAGTTTGATTACCGGACCATATCTCCTGTGTACCGGATATGATATAGCTAAATATGTGATCCGTCACAAATGCTTCTCCTTCGATAAAATCACTGCCATAATTATTGAAGAGAATAATTGGTTTTTGCAGACTTCTTATGTCACCGGTATTAAGCATCGCTCTGTATTTACAATACAAAGTTCGCCAAACCAATGTTTGTGGGCTTGTTTTAAAAGGTCAATCTGGTTTGCTTAAAGGGTCAGCATTGCCGGGCAATCTGCTATGGTATAAACTCCTTCCTGATACCCAGTTTTTTCATTCTTGATTTTAATGTAGAAGGAGGAATATTTAAAATTTCAGCCGCTGCTCCAGCGCCCCAGATCCTCCCGTTACATTTTTTCAGGATTGAAATGATGTAATCCCGTTCATTCTCGTGAATGGTCTTTATATACGAGTCTTCAATGCCTGCGTCTGGTTTTTTGGGCGCAGCTGGTAGTTGAATGTCTTCTATCACACTTCCCCTGGTAAGCAACACGCTCCTTTCTATCAAATGCTCCAATTCGCGGATATTGCCCGGCCAGTCATATGCCATCATGCTTTTCAGGACATTGTCTGAAATACCGCTGATCTTTTTCCCGGATTTGTGATTGTAATGGTTCATAAAGTGATAGGCCAGTGCGGGCAGATCTTCCTTGCGTTCACGTAAGGGGGGGATCCGGATGGGGAAAACATTCAGACGATAGTAGAGGTCAAGCCGAAAACGCCCTTCCGCTACTTCTTTTTCGAGGTTCTTATTCGTTGCTGCAATAATTCTTACGTCGATCTTTAGTGTATTTCTGCCGCCTATTCTTTCTATTTCCTTTTCCTGCAATACCCGCAATAATTTTACCTGCAGTTCAAGCGGCATTTCTCCGATTTCATCCAGTAAGATAGTGCCGGTGTCAGCTTTTTCAAACTTCCCGATACGTTTGTCAAGCGCACCTGTAAAGGCGCCTTTCTCATGACCGAATAGTTCAGATTCAATTAAGGTTGGGGGCAGTGCGGCACAATTTACTTTTACAAATGGTTTATTTTTCCTGGTAGATAAATTATGTATTGCGTCCGCAATTTTTTCTTTCCCGGTTCCGCTTTCCCCAAGCAATAGCACAGAGGTATCTGAATAAGCCACCTGGCCTATTAGATCCATTACATTCAGCAGTGCCGGGCTTTTCCCAATAATAGTTCCGAAGTCCGGACTTATGCCGGCTGTTTTAGCCGGGGCAAGCATATCGAACTCTGGATGTATGGACAATGCAGATCTTTTTTCATTTGGAGAGATGCTGTTCATAACAGCGATCAAGGGTTGTTGCAGGCGGAAAAGCATGTCGAGATGTTCAGCACTATAGCCTTCTTCCGAACGACGGAAGAAGCTGAGTGAAAACATATAGCTGTCCGAGGTTAAAAATGGCAGCACAATGTTGGAAGAAAAACCAAATACTTTTGCAAGCATGGCTTTCATAGGATGAACGGGTAACAGGTTTTTAAACTCATCACCGTTATACCACCCTGCCGTATTATCAATAGGGTTATGCTCGAGCAGGCGTTTAATGTCTTCTATCGGCCTTGCGGATATATTTGAGAGACTGTTAATGTCAATTGTCTGGTATTCACTAAATCCTGATCTTCTGAACATAAAACCACTGTAATGCCTGCTTTCCAGGGGTTTGAAATATACGCACATACAATCGAAAGGTATATGCTTTTGAAGTGCTTTGGCCGTTTCAATAACTTTGGTATTCCAGTTGCCTCCTTCTTTCTCGATATTAAACAGGTCGTTTCGTAGTTGTTTTTCTCTTTGCCATTTCGATTCCTGGTTGTGTTTGTGCCGGTAGTGCGCAATTTCAAGTGCAATAAGCAGGTCTTTCTCCCTGAATGGCTTTACTAGAAAGCCATATGGCTCGGTAGTTTTAGCGGCGTTCAGTACCTCTTCATTTGAATTAGCAGACAGATAAACGAATGGAATGTTGTCGGCAGATAGTTGTTTGGCCAGATCAATACCTGTTTGCTTGCCTTTCAGGAAAATGTCGACCAGCACAAAATCGGGCTTTTCAGTTTTTATGATCTGCTCTGCCTGGGGAACTGAGCGTGCGATGCCTGCAATGGTATAGCCTGCCTGCGTGAGCATAAGCTGTAGATAGTCAGCTTCTACAAACTGGTCTTCCACAATTAGTATTTTCTCTTTCATATAGAATAAGTTGTCTTTTAAATGCTTAATTGCGATAGTAAGTATGCTTATTATGCATCGTAAATGAATTCCAGTGTTATTTCAGTTCCCTTGCAGCCGGTTATGGTAAATTTGCCGTCTATATCTTCACTCAATCCATACATTAACTTCATGCCCATTGACTGAGCGCTTTGGGAAGCGGGGTTTTGTTGTAAACCCACACCATCATCGCTGATTGTTAGCAGTAAGTTGCTTTCTGACGTATGTTTTAATGAAATGCAGATAGTTCCATTTTTGTTGTCCGGAAAAGCATATTTAATCGAATTGGTGATAGCTTCATTCATAATTAGCCCGAGCGGAACACAATGTGACAGATTCAATTCTATGGGCTCGATTTGTAAATTGAATTGAACCGACTTGCGTATATTAAAACTGTCACGCAGATAATCTGCCAGTTCGTATACATAGTCCGGCATATAGATGGCAGATAGATTATCTGATTGATACAATTTCTGATGAATAAGGGACATGGCCTGGATGCGGTGATGGCTTTCACTCACGGCTTCAATAGCCTCATTTGTTTTGAGGTATGCCGATTGCGTAGCCAGCAAGCCTGACACAGTGTGGAAGTTGTTTTTTACACGATGGTGGATCTCCTTTATAAGCCATTCTTTTTCCCTGATCAGGTGTTGAAGCGCAATGTTCTTCTTTTCGATTTCCTGTTGCTGTGTCTTTAATTTTTTATTGGCCTGTTGCTTTATCCATGAATTGTTTGCCTGCAAGCCTATGATGATAAGCAGCAATAGAACAGCGCCGATCACCCAGTTGCGGGTTTGCGTAGCCTGGGTTAATCTGCTTTCCTGGAGTTTCGTCGCATTTTCGAGCATTTTAATATCCTGGTCTTTCTTTTCGGTCTCAAATTCGACCTGCAATTGTTCGATGTGATTGTTTGTAGTTTCATTCAGCAAAGAATCACTTAGCATTTTATATAGCTGATAATGGGAAATTGCAGCAAGGTAATTCCCTTGTATGGAATCCAGCTTAAACCATAGGTAATGATTATGGTTTAATTCAAGGGGACTTTGAATCGCTTTGTAAAAAGTATCAGATCCGGCAAGATGTTTACGGGCAAGTTCATATTGATGTGTTGCGAGGTAGAATTCTGTTACCGGATATTGCGCTTCGCTCTGGTCGGGCTCATATTTATCAAGGCTTTTTGAAATAGCCAGGAGCTGATCGCAATACTTTTGTGCCTGTTGATATTGTTTTAATTCTTTATAGGTGATCAGTAAACTTGCGGTGAGATATAGCCTGGAATAGATGTCGCCGGGTGGGTATTTTTGTTCTGCCTCCTGCAAGATATCCAGGGCTTCATGCGGTTTATGTAAGGCTATTAACGTTCTCGAGATTTTAGATATCAGGAGATCAATTGTTTCAATGTTATTGTGTTTTTCCGCAACTGATAGTGCTTTCTGGAAGTATTCGTACGCTGCGTTATATTTCTTCATGCGGTTGTAGGTTGAACCTACGCGGTTAAAAACAGTAGCCAGCTGGATGCTTGTGTCGTTGAGGGAAGCGGCGGCGTTTACAGCAAGCAATCCGTATTTTAAAGCCTGCTCGTTGTTTCCCGTTACACTATAAACGGCGCCTAGCAGATCATAAATGTCTTCGAGACGAGTATATTGTATGGATTGGTATAATTGAAGCGAGCGATGTAGCATGGCTAAGGCCTTTGAATAGTTTCCTATTAGCTGCAACAGGTCAGCCAGCTCTTTCAGGATGTCCGCTTCTTTTAATATGCTTCCGGACTTTTGAAAGGCAGGTAGTGCAAGTTGCTCTACAATACGTATTCTCTCCGCTAACCCTTCGTTGGAATTTATTGAATAATAACCTGACAGGTCATAGTATGCATAACCTAATTCCAGGAAGAAATCATGTTCCCTGAAGATGGTGATTGCTTTTTCGGCGAAGCTCCTTGCACTGGCCGTTTTGTTTTGTACATGAAGGATTTTGGAAAGCTGTTCATAACTATTTCCAATGCCCCTGGGGTAATTTAATTTCCTGCTGAGCTGTTCGGCAGCATATTCATGTAATAGCGCGCTGTCAAGATGTTTTGTGTTTTCAGATGCCTTATGGAAATACTGGTCGCTTAACTGCAACAGCAGTATTACTCTATTGGTATCTTCTTTACTTTGTTTTAATTGTAAAAGCAGATCAGCGGCATTATCGTCTACCCGCTGTGCAGTGACAGCAGCATGTGCTATTGTTATCAATATAGCTACATATACAAGTTGCCTTATCATATTGTCTTAGAAAATATAGTGCCCGGGTTGCAATGTCGTTTCTTATATCCTTTTTAAAGATACAATAATGCCGTTTTATTTCATGGCATTGTTTTGTTACCGCGATATTTCGCGGTGGTCCTGTATTTCGTTTTCAACAAGTGACTGATTGATACCTGTTTAGATTGATGGCATTTGTTTGGTGTTGGAAGTGGTTACTAACCAAAAAATGAATCATGAAAGGTATTCCTACAAAAACAATAGTTTTTATTACGGGTGCTTTTGTAAGCCATAGCTGCTGGGATAAATGGAAGGATTATTATGAACGCAGGGGGTATAAAACAGTTGCTCCTGCGTGGCCATATAAAGATGCACCGGCGGAAGCTTTGCGTAATAGCCATCCGAATACAAAGATCGCATCCATCAGGCTGCCTGCATTAGTCAATCATTATGCTTCGATTGTGAAAGCGTTGCCCGAACGGCCTGTATTGATCGGGCATTCCATCGGGGGGCTCATCGTTCAGCTTTTATTACAACAGGGACTGGGTGCTGCGGGAGTTGCCATTCACTCTGTTCCGCCGCAGGGTATCTTCACTTTTAAGTTATCATTTTTGAAAGCCGGCTGGGGCCCGCTTGGTTTTTTTACATCAACGGAGAATACGTTCTTAATGTCGTTTAAACAGTGGCAATATGCATTCACGAACGGAATGGAATGCGAGGCGCAAAAGGAGGCCTATTACCAGTTCGCTATACCGGAGTCAAAACTTATTGTGAGAGACACAATAACCCGGGCTGCGCGTGTGAATTTTGAGAATCCCCATGCTCCCTTACTGCTTACTGCCGGTAGTGCTGACCACACTATACCGGCGTCTCTTAACTATGCCAATTATAGAAAATACAGGCACAGTAATTCCGTCACGGAGTACAGGGAGTTTGAAGGTCGCAATCATTTTGTTTTAGGACAATCTACCTGGGAAACAGACGCTACTTATATTCTTGAATGGATAGAAAAGCAGTCGGGGTAGTATGAACAAAACTTGTTGGATAAGGGTACCCCGAAGATATTATTCTGTACAATAAACTCAAACAAAGATTCAAATAATTACTTAAAATTTTCTACTATGAAAATGACAATTGTTCTCGCTGCCGCTTTTCTGATTGCAGCATGTAGCAGCCAGCCGCCGCATATACAAACCGCCGGCGCTATGAATACAGATACGAGTAAAGGAGTGCCGAAGCCTGCACAGCCGCCATCGAATTTTAAAAGCCAGGTAGCTGATGTCAATGGCCTCAGGATACATTATGTAGCTGGCGGTTCGGGAGAGCCATTATTACTGATCCATGGATTTGGACAAAACTGGTATATGTGGAACCGCTTATTGCCGGAGCTTTCTAAACATTTTACTGTTATCGCGCCGGATTTGCCGGGGCTTGGTGAAAGTGACAAGCCGGATACCGGTTATACAAAAAAGCAATTGGCGCAGGATTTACATGGGCTCGTTAAGCAGCTTGGTTATAACAAAGTGCATGTAGTGGGTCATGATATTGGTTTGATGGTAGCATATGCGTACGCTGCGCAATTTGGTGACGAGGTAGTGAAGGTGGCGCTGCTGGATGCATTACTGCCTGGTGTGGAACCTGTCTGGAGTGAGGTAAGGGCGAAGGCATGGTGGTTTGGTTTTTTTGCCATGCCAGCGTCTGCAGATGTTGTGGCCGGGAAGGAAAGACAGTTCCTCACCGGGTTTTGGCCTGTAGTAGGACATATACATGATGCATTTACCAGGGATGAGGCGGAAGAGTTTATACGCGCTTATAGCACGCCAAAATCCACATATGGCGCTTTTCATTGGTTTGCGGCCTTTGACGAGGATGCACTGGATAATAAGGTGTTTATGAAACAGCGCTTAAAGATGCCTTTGCTGGCTATGGGCAGCGAGTATGGAGGTAGTTTTTTACCGGACCATTGTAAGCTGGTTGCCGAGCATGTTACTTCATCTATTATCAAGGGAGCTGGCCATTGGATAGTACAGGAAAATACTCCGCAGGTACAACATGATTTACTTGCATTCCTTCTTGCAAAGTAAATCGCGTATGGCCCGGTCCTTTCGCGGAGAAAAAAGCAAATTTCTAAAGTCTCATCATAGGTAATAAAGCAAAATTTATGCATACGGTTAAATTGATAATATTATTTCTGCTGTGTTGGTATGTTACGCCGGCAAGCGCGCAATCGGATAATAAGGGACAGCTCAGAATGACACCACAGGAAGTTATAGCAGCAAGATCAAATGGTCCATCAGCTCCGGGATCTTCTAATTTAAGTGCTGTGCAGGTGATCGTTATTCACGGAGATCCTTCCAAACCTGGTCTGTACACAATTTTGCTGAAGGTGGCGGCGAATACGAAAATTCCGGCCCACCTGCACCCGGACGACAGGATCGGCACTGTGGTAGCAGGAACATGGTATTTCGGGTATGGCGACGTATTTGATGAGGGCAAGTTAAAGAAGCTGCCCGTTGGAAGTATTTACTCGGAACTGCCGGATCAAAATCATTTTGCAATGACCAGGGGAGAAGCTGTTATTGTTGAAATAACAGGATATGGTCCTTCAGGAGTAACGTATGTAGATCCTGCAGATGATCCGGGAAAGACAAAGCAATAAGTTTAAAATGTATTGTGCTGAATGGGCTGGAAGCGCATACTCTTTATAACTGACAGGAATATTTTTTCCCGGCATCATACCGGACAAACAATCCCGTTGCAGTAGCCGATGCTGCAATGGGATTGGTCTTGTAAGGGCACAGGTATCATCCACAGCGTATAGCTTACTACTGAGCAAACATGTTTTTTTCACGAGAAATACCTGGTAACAGTCTGCCTTCTGTACCAGGAGCTGATACGGGCATAATGTTAATGATCACACATAAACATATCCATAGGCCTAACCTTGTCCGTAACAGCCTTAAGGCTCCCTTTACATGGCTCCTGACAGACTGCTCGCTCAATTCCAGTCTTGCCGCTATCTCCTTATACGACAGGTTTGCCTTCCGGCTTAATTCAAATACGTGCCGCATTTTTGGGGGCAAGGATTGTATCTCTTTCTCTATGATCATGGCCAGCTGGCGCTCCCGCGCAAGGTGATCAGTAATGGCTTCTGCCTTATTTTCAGCATGTTGCAGCGATGAGAGGAACTTATCTTCAACGTATTTATGGGCAAGGATATTCAATATCCTGTTCCTGACGGATGTATAGAGGTAGCCGGAAAAATTCGAAACGGGAGGAAGGCTTTCCCGGCTGCTCCAGAGATGAGAGAATAGTTCCTGTACAAGATCTTTGGCTTCGTCCTTGTCCCGTAAACGTTGATAGGCATGTAAATAAAGCACGTCAAAATAACGTTCATATATTTTGGCGAAAGCATGCTTATTGCCGGACCTGATCAAATTAACCAATTCGAAGTCGTTCATGCTATCATATTCAGCCATGATTACACTTATCTCGTGGAAAATGAAAGATTGGTTTTATCCCGCTGTAATTATAATAATTACCCCGCTAAAATATTTTTTATTTTTTTACCCCCCTTACCCCCTTGTTTCCTGTCTACACTATAACAACACGGAAAACATTCTATGCAAGCACCGGAAATAAAGGAACTACTGGAGAAATATAAAAAAGGCGTCATTACTGACGAGGAGATGGCCTTATTGGAAACCTGGTACCTGCAATGGCGCCCCGAGCCGCTGGATGTCTCCGCTGAAGAGCTGGAAACGCTTAAAAGCGAGGTGTGGCAATCTTTGCACCTGCAGGATGCGGCGCCCGTTCGCAGGCACTGGCGGAAACAGCTGGCCGCTGCTGCGGCAGTGCTTGTACTGCTTGGGGCTGCCCTGTATTTCCTCGGCCCTGGTACCGGTAAAAAGCCAGACACCACGAAAATGGTGGCGGTCCGCAAGCAGGCGAATGAATTTATGCCGGGGAGTAACCGGGCTACATTGACCTTGTCCAACGGGCAGCAGATCGTGTTAACAAACGCGCAGAACGGGGAACTGGCAGAGGACGCCTCCGTTGCTATCAGCAAAAAGGCAGATGGTGAGCTGGTATATGACCATCCACGAAAACAGGAGGGTACAGGCCCTGCACTGAATACCCTGGCCGCTCCCAGGGGCGGGCAGTATCATCTTACCTTGTCTGACGGTACGCAGGTCTGGCTCAATGCTGCATCTTCCATCACTTATCCGGTTTCCTTTAATGGAAAGGAGCGGAGCGTGACGGTAAGGGGGGAGGCCTATTTTGAAGTGGCGCAACTGGAAGGCCAGCCGTTTAAAGTGCATACCGCCAGACAGGAGATCACTGTACTGGGCACCCATTTCAATGTGAAGGCTTATCCGGATGATCCGGATATCAGTACCACCCTGCTAACCGGCAGTGTGAAGGTGACCAATATGACATCAGGAATTGCCGCTGTGCTGAAGCCGGGACAGCAAGCCAGCACCATGAACGCCGGCGCACAACTGGACGTTCGGTCAGTAGATGCAGAAGATGCCATTTCATGGAAGAATGGTTATTTCCTGTTTGACGACCAGGATATTACAAGCATTATGAAAATAATAAGCAGGTGGTACGATGTAGATATTGAATACAAGGGGCCACCGGGCAATGAAAGATTTGGGGGTACTTTTTCACGCGCTTCCTATATGCCGGAAATACTTACGAACCTCGAACGGATCGGACATGTACATTTTGAGCTCTTTCCCGGGAAAGTGACCGTGACCACACAGGTGCAGTAATAACCGTCTATGAATATCAAACCTGAGTGCCGCAACAAATATTCATCAATCACCTAAAACGAAGCAATATTGAGAAAACAGAACTAACACATTTCCACGTCGGATGGCCGGGAAAACCAGGAACGTCGGAAGCGTCCCTGGTTATGTGCCAGGCATCCTGATTAACGCTGTATCATAACATTAACAAAAAGCTGACAACCAAATGTATAAAAAATTCACTGAATTACTGTTCAGGAGGCATGCTCATGCCTGGTCTAATTTCCATTTAAAAATGAAGCTCACCGCCATTTTAATAGTCGTAGCTGTCATCCAGTTAAAGGCAGAATCGTTTGCACAGAAGATCTCTGTCAACGTTAACAATGCCAGGTTCTCAGAAGTGATTGCCGAACTCAGGAAGCAAACAGATTACGATTTCCTCTACAACAACGAGGTGATAAAAAACGTCAAACCGGTCACCTTAAGAATAAAGAACGCGAACCTGCGGGAAGTGCTGGACAGGTGTTTCAAAGACCAGCCGGTCAGCTATTCCATTTCAAACAAAACGGTGCTGATCATGGCCAGACCGGCCCCTCAGCCTGCAAACGATAACGATATTCAAAAGGAACAGCGCTTGAGAATAAGCGGTACTGTTACAGATGAAACCAATGCAGAGCCATTGATAGGAGCATCTGTAGTTGTAGAGGGAAGCGCTATAGGCGCCAGTACAGATGAAAAGGGCTTCTTTTCTCTCGATGTGCCAGGAGCCGGTGCTGTACTCGTAATATCTTATGTGGGCTACCAGCCGCAGAAGATAGCCGTAGGCAATCAGACCACCCTGCAGATAAAGCTGCTCCGTGAAGATGCCAAGCTGGATGCGGTGGTGGTGGTCGGTTATGGCACGAGAACAAAAGGTGCCATCACAGGCGCCATCTCTACTGTAAAATCGGATGTATTTGAGAGCAGACCGCTTAATAACAGTTATGACGCATTGCAGGGTACCATACCAGGCCTTACTATCACCAAAGCCAGCGGTCAGCCGGGCAGCACCACCTACGGCTTCCAGGTAAGAGGTTATTCATCTGTGAATGGTAATGCTCCATTAGTGCTGATTGACGGCATTCCCGGCGATATCAATACCATCAATACCAATGATATTGCCGAAGTAACTGTTTTAAAGGATGCTGCTGCGGCCATTTATGGCGCAAGGGCGGCCAACGGTGTGATCATTGTAAGTACCAAACGTGGTAAAAAAGGTCCACCCACCGTTACCTATACCGCCAATATCGGTTACAAAACGCCTACCTACCTGAGGAAAATGCAGAATACTATGGAGTTTGCAAGATTCATGGATGAGGGACTGCGGAACGTAGGTATAAACGGCTTTTCCCAGGAAGTGTTCGACAAGATTGCTGCCAACGCGCCGCCAGACCCTACGGGGTGGAATTATGGCGTTACGAATTATCCTGGTTTCTACGGGTATACTGACTGGAATAAGGTCATTTACAAAGACGCGACACAGCAGTTACATAATATCAATGTTTCCGGCGGCGGAGAGAATAACAGCTACCTCTTGTCTGCCGGCTACAACCGCGATAATGGCATTGTGCGGTTCGGGGAGAACAAATCGAACGGCTACAATCTCCGCCTCAATTATGACCTTCGCCTCAGTGATCATTTTGCTGTGGAAACACGGTCTTATTTTGATAACAGGGCGGTGGTGACGCCTACCTTGCTGGGAAGCGCCTTAACGAATGTAACAAGGCAATTCCCTTATCAGGCTGTTTACAATAAGGTAGGACAGTTCTATGGCTACCAGGGTTACGAAGGCCCTGCACAGTACCTGGAGGAAGGTGGCCGGCAATTGAGCAATTTGTCCCGCTTTGGTGCAAACGTGAAAATAGATTATACCATCATTCCTGGCCTTAAGCTTACCGGACAGGCGGCTGTAAGAATGGAATACCAGAATGGCAGTACAACCAACCGTACCATTACCCGCCATAACTGGGAGGGAGGTGTACAGGATGTGCGCAATACCCCGAATTCCGCGAATTACAGCAATGATAAACTACTGAATAAGCTATACCAGGGCTACCTGGATTACAATAAGAAATTCGGCCGGGATCACGGCATTAACTTTACCGGCGGGGCCTCCCTGGAGCAAACCAGGAGTGAGGGACAGACCACCAACGGTTATAATTTCATCAGTAATGACATCTTTACCCTAAACCTCGCAGACAGAACGAAGGCGGCTTATGCAAACTTTACCGGGTACCTGAACAACCAGGCGCTGGCCTCTTACTTCGGCAGGTTAAGCTATACCTTCAGGGAAAAACTGATCGTCGACTTTACGGCCCGCGCGGACGGAAGCTCTAAGTTTTCGCCCGAAAAGCGCTGGAGCGCCGTATTCCCTTCTGCGGCCGTAGCCTACAACCTGTCAGAGGAAAGGTTCATCAAAAAAATGAATGTATTTGACCTGATGAAGCTGAGATTATCCTGGGGCAAAATGGGCAACCAGGATATTGGGGAACTGGGACTATACGACTATATCCCGCTTATCACCATCGGTGGTAATTACCCTATAGGCTCGCCTAATGCAGGCCTGCCAGGGGCTAACGCCAACCCTGCATCGTCAACGAGGACCTGGGAGACCATAGAAACGCGGAACATCGGTATTGACCTCGCCGCTTTGCGGTCCAGGCTCTCCTTTTCCTTTGATTACTATAATAAGATCAATAACGACATGCTCGTGAACGTAGCTGTGCCGGCGCTATACGGTGCTACGCCTCCTTCCACCAATCAGGGTAAACTCGACACCAAAGGTTTTGAAATGATGATCACCTGGAAAGACCAGGTAAATGATTTCAGGTACAGTGTGTCCCTGCAATTGAGCGATAGCAGGAATAAACTGGTGGAACTGCGGAATACGGACAATTACGGCGAGGGGCTCAACAAATTCAGACAAGGTTATCCAATTTATTCCTATTTCGGTTATGTGTATGAGGGCATTATTAAAACAGCCGAACAGCTGAATAATTACAAAAAGCTCCAGGGCGTTCCTTCCCGGATATCAATTGGTGATGTCATGTATAAAGATGTGGACGGGGATGGGAAGCTGACGGCATTCGGCGACAAAACCAAAGGCTTGTCGGGCGATATGAAATACCTGGGTAATCTTACTCCCCGTTATACTTATTCTGCCAATCTCAGTGCCGGTTACAAAAATTTCGACCTGCAGATCTTCCTGCAGGGTGTAGGCAAACGGAACGTCATCTATGAAGGCGCCATTAGCCAGCCTAACACCTTCTTCTGGCCTTCACTGGAATACTTTTATGGCAAGACCTGGTCGCCCGACAGGCCAGACGCAAAATATCCCAGGTACCTGCCAGGCAATTTAGGATATGATGATGTGAGGAGCTATAACTACCGTGCCTCCGCCCTTACGCGGCAGAACGTGGCTTACCTGCGGTTCAAGGTCATCACGCTGGGATATAATATTCCCGGAAGTATCCTGAAAAAAGCCGGGATCAAATCAGCCCGCATCTACTTCAGCGGACAGGATCTCTTTACCTTCTCAAAGGGCACTTTGGGCGGGAACTTTGACCCGGAAGACGGATATCGTAATGAGGGTACCTATCCCTTCAATAAGGTGTATTCACTGGGCTTAAATGTAAAATTTTAATGAAGCGCACTATGGAATTTAAATTTTCACACTATAAAATATACCTGTTACTGTTCACAGTCATTTGCTGGAGCTGTAACAAGGACCTGAACCTCGTATCGCAGGACAGTATCACAGATGCTACTTTCTGGAAAACGGGCAATGATTTCAAACTGGCCGCCAACAACCTGTATAATGGCCTGGACAGGTTCGGTGAAGAAGATACGGAATCGGATATTGCGTTTAATGTACCCAATTCTGTCAGCAATGGTAACCTTCAGCCTTCAGAAACGTCGGACCAGTGGAATACCAGTTATGGGTATATCAGGTCTGCCAATAAGATCATCGAAAAAGGTGCCGGGACCCAGGATGCGGATATAAAAAGATATGTAGCAGAAGCAAAATTTTTCAGGGCCTGGTATTACTGGAAATTGCTGCGGATCTATGGTGGTATTCCGCTTATTACCAAAGTATTGTCTATCGGCGATCCTGAATTGTTTACACCGCGCGGCAGCCGTATGGCAACGACTGACATGATCCTGAAAGACCTGGATGAAGCAAAGGAAGATCTTCCTTTGCAGTCTGATCTTTCATCCCCGGATATTGGCAGGATCAGCAAAGGTGCAGCGTTTGCGCTGTCTGCCAGGGTGGCTCTTTTTGAAGGTACCTGGGAGAAGTTCCGCGGGGAAACAGGTGCTGCCCGATACCTGGATAAAGCTATTGCCAGTTCAGGTGAAGTGATCAGCGGCGGCGCTTATGCCTTGTATACCGGCAATGGTGCGCAAAGCTATCGCTACCTCTTCCTGGAGCCTGGTGATGATTCAAAAGAATCTATACTGGACAGGCGCTTTGCCCGTAACATCCTGGGGCAGGATGCGCCATATATGTACGACCAGGATGGTTATAATCCCACACGTAAGCTGGCCGACATGTACCTTGATAAAAACGGATTGCCCATTACTGCCAGTGGTACGGTCTTTCATGGCTACAGCACCTTCATTTCGGAATACCAGGACAGAGACCCTCGCATGACTATGACGATGATCATCCCGGGTACATTGACCAACCGGGTATTCTATCCCGTAACCAAGGTGGCCAACTGGCCGGATAAGCCACAGCGCAATTTTAACACAGGGTATATGCTGTATAAATACATGTCGGAAGATCCCATTGCTAATAACTCCGGCCGTCTTGGCGATGCCAGCCTGTTTGATTTTGACCGCCACCTGATCCGCTATGCAGAAGTGCTGCTGATCTATGCAGAAGCGCTGTTTGAAAAGAATGGCGTTATCAGTGATAATGACCTTGATCTGTCTGTAAACAAACTGCGGGACAGGGTGAATATGCCGCATCTCACCAATGCGTTCGTTGCTGCCAATGGCCTGGATATGCGTACGGAACTCCGGAGGGAGCGTACCGTGGAACTGGCGCTGGAAGGGTTCCGTTATGATGATATCCGTCGCTGGAAAACAGCAGAAACGGAATTGCTGCAGGATATAAAGGGTATTAAGATCTCCGGTACGGATTGGGCTACAAGGGCGCCTTACAGCGATCCTGTGTATTTATCAAAGGTCGACGCAAATGGCTTTCTCATTGCTGAGAAAGACCGGAAATTCGATCCGGCGAAAGATTATCTGCAGCCACTACCTACAAAGGAAGTTGCCTTTTATACGGCTAATGGAAAGACCCTTGAACAAAATCCGGGCTGGTAACCCGCATAAAATGCATAACTACTTATATCACATATGATCAGAACAAAAGTAATACTGCTGCTGCTGGCCCTTACAGGCATGACCAGCGCAGCGCAGACAACCGCAGGCCAGGAACCGAAGATTGTCAATATCGTAAATTTCATTCGCCTGCTGGAACCAAGGGATCCGCAGATCACGGAAGATGTGCTTTACCAGACCGTGGTGAAGCAGGTAAACATCATGCGTACATATCACCTTACAGGTACATTCCTCCTGCAATATGATGCCCTGATGGACCGTCGTTACCAGGACCTGCTGAGGAACCTGCCCAAAGATTCATTTGAGATAGGCGCCTGGTGGGAGCTTCCCCAGCCGCTGATAGAAAAAGCCGGACTGAAATGGAGGGGGCGCTATCCCTGGGACTGGCATGCAGATGTAGGTTTTTCGACCGGTTATACTCCTGCTGAACGGGAAAAGATCGCAGACGTATATATGGAAGACTTTAAACACATTTTCGGCTATTATCCGCGTTCTGTTGCCTCCTGGTTTATTGATGCACATACCTTACAATACCTGTATGACAAATACAGGATCGTTGCTTCTGCAAATTGTAAAGACCAATATGGCACGGATGGCTACACCTTATGGGGAGGCTACTGGAACCAGGCCTATTATCCCAGCAGGATCAACTCCTATATGCCGGCGCAGAACGCCGCCAGTCAGATCCCTGTGCCGATTTTCAGGATGCTGGGGAGCGATCCTGTGCGCCAGTATGACCAGGGCATCAGTTCACCCCGGCAGGGTGTGATCACGCTTGAGCCGGTATATCCGGAGGCAGGCGGTAGTGAAAGCTGGGTGAATTGGTTTTTCAGGACTTTCACGGAAGATCCTTCCCTGAACTTTAACTATACCCAGGCAGGGCAGGAGAACTCTTTCACCTGGAATGCCATGGCTAAAGGTTTTGAGATACAGATGCCTTTGATCGCCGGCCTGAGGGACAAGGGCAGGATCAGGCTGGAGACCATGGAGCAATCCGGCAAATGGTTCAGCGCAAAGTATAAGGTGACGCCTCCTACATCATTCTCCGTGACAAAAGACGTGGAGGGAAGCGACCGTAAGACTTTATGGTATAACAGCCGTTTTTACAGGATGAATATACTGTGGGAGGAGGGAAGCCTTCGGATCAGGGACATACATCTCTTCAATGAGAAGATCCCGGATATCTACACCACCCAGGTAGCCACCTCCAATGAATGCACATTCTTTACCCTGCCTGTTGTAGATGGTTATCTGTGGAGCAAACCAGGGCAGCTGGCCGGCTTACGCTTAAAGGCGCTTGTTGGAGGGCAGGAAGTGGCATTAAAAGGCGGAGACCCTGTATTCAAAAACCAGGATAGGGAAACTGTACAGGTATCATGGCCGCTGAGCCAGGGAGGCACCTTAGAAGTGACGCTCAGGGAGAAAACTGTTTCTATAAAGCTGGCAGGCAACCAATCCATTGGCTGGTATCTCGACCTGGAAACAGCGCCGGGGGCCAGTCTGCCATTCACAAATATCTCAGCGCGGCAGATAGACGGTAGCTTTGAGAAATTTAATTATCATATGTCCGCCGGCAAAGGGCGTTTCTCCAAGCCTGCCAACGGTGCAGTGTTCCGCCTGCAACCGGAAAAGAATGAGATACGCCTGAACCTTGTTAGTATTAATTAGACTTTTGGCCCTGCCATTTACGGGCGTCTGATTAGTTAATACCCGACCATTAGCACCGTGCTGATCGGGCCGGTAAGAAAACATACAATATCCCTGATCGATGCAAGCAAAGGTCATCATCCATTGGAAACCTGTTAAGATTGATCTTCGGTAAAGAGCGAAGAGTGATAGAATGTTCTGGTTGATAAACAGGAGGCTGCCAAATTTGAGCAGCCTCCTTGTTTTAGGATTACCCCATATCTGTATTGGGGGCATAATGCTGCGGCGGGAGATACTCCTCCGCCAATGGTCCTGGCGTTCTGACACGTGAGGAAAGTACTGGCAGTATCGGGCAGGTAGATGAAAATCAGCTATTTGTAACATTTGCCCCCCCAATTTGAAACATTAGGCCACCCGCTTTCAGAAGGCAAGGTGATAGCTTTACAGCATCTAATCCACGTATATGAAATTGAGATTGCTGCTGTTTAGCTTGTTGGCTGCTGCGTTTTCGAATGACTTATTTGCAGTGCCTCCCACCTATGTTACACTGCCTGATGGCATAATGCTTTTTACCGATCCTTTGCTGACGGGCTCACCGCATGCCGTTAAACTGGAAGTGATTGCGGATAATATAATAAGAGTGATAGCAGCTCCCGGAAGGGAAATAGTTCCTGGTAATAGCCTGATCACTGTTTACAACAAAAAGCCGGGGCTTACGTGGAATGTTATTCCTTCTAAGGAAAGCCTGACCCTCAGGACAAAGAAATTGACGGCTATTGTTGACCGTAAAACCGGGGCTGTCACTTTCACAGACCCGGCAGGCAAAAAAATACTGGCTGAAAAACAGTCGCTTGGAAGAAATTTTCAATCTGTAGTATTTGACGGCAAACGGTATTACACGCTGACGCAAAACTTTCAGACGGCAGGTGGCGATGCGTTGTATGGATTGGGACAGCACCAGGATGGTATAATGAATTACCGGGGGCAGCAGGTTACTTTCTTCCAGAACAATACCGAAGTAGCCATTCCATTTTTAATCTCCAACAAGAACTATGGTATTCTGTGGGATAATTATTCCCTGACCAGGGTCGGCGATGTCAGGCCGCTTCATCCGCTTTCTTCCATGCAGCTTTTTTCAAAGCAGGGAGACCCGGGCTGGCTTACCGCCGCCTATTCCAACAATGTGCATAAGCCACAGGAAATAAGTACAGAAAGAGCAGAGGGCAATATTAATATGGAGTTCCTGGGCGACTCAAAGATCCAGCTCCCCCGTGAATTTACACCCGCTACGGGCATGGTAACCTGGGAAGGGAGCCTTGCCAGTCACCTGTCAGGCCTTCACCAGTTCCGGTTCACCTACGGTGGTTCCCTGAAAATGTGGCTGGACGGGAAGCTTGTGCTGGACCGCTGGAGGAAGGCCTGGAATCCCGCGTCTGCATTGGTTCCCTGGAATTTCAAAAAAGGGGAAAAAGTGCCTGTCAGAATTGAATGGACACCGGAAGGAGGTGAATCCTACCTTTCATTGAGATGGCAGGAGCCATTGAGCGAAGAAGAGCAAAACAGTTTTGGCTTTTATTCTGAAGCCGGCAAACAGATCGATTATTACTTCGTGTATGGTAATAATATGGATGAGGTGATCTCCGGTTACCGGAATCTCACCGGTAAGGCGCCTATTGTGCCGAAATGGGCCCTTGGTTTTTGGCAAAGCAGGGAACGATACAAAACACAGGAAGAGATCCTTGGCACTGTTGATGAATTCCGTAAGAGAAAGATCCCGCTTGACAACATCGTTCTGGACTGGAGCTATTGGAGGGAAGCCGAATGGGGCAGCCAGGAGTTTGATGAAAAACGTTTTCCCGCTCCTGATAGCATGATCGGTGTGCTGCATAATAAATACAATAGCCGGATCATGATATCGGTATGGCCTAAATTTTATGACGGCATATCAGCGTACAATGAATTTGACAAGCACGGATGGCTGTATAAAAGAAATATTGCCGACCGGCAAAGAGACTGGATTGGCAACGGATATGTATCCACTTTTTACGATGCCTTCAATGAAGCTGCCCGCAAAGGTTTCTGGGACCTGATCAATAAGAAGATCTATAGTAAAGGAATTGACGCATGGTGGATGGATGCCAGTGAACCGGACATTCTCTCCAATGTAAGTCCGGATAAACGGAAGCTGCAAATGACGCCTACCGCTTTAGGCAGTGCAGCCGAATTCCTGAACGCCTATCCACTGCAAAATGCAAGGGGCATCTATGAAGGACAACGTTCAACCGATACGGGTAAAAGGGTCTTTTTGCTGACACGCTCTGGCTTTGCAGGTTCTCAGCGCTATGCAGCGGCCATATGGAGCGGTGATATTGGTTCCACCTGGCAGGATATGAAAGCGCAGATAACAGCAGGGGTGAATTTCTCCATGTCCGGACTCCCGTATTGGACCATGGACATAGGTGGTTTTGTAGTGCCCGTAAAATTTGAAAAACCGGATCATGAAAGCCTGGAAGAGTGGAGGGAGCTGATGACCCGCTGGTCGCAATTTGGCGCATTTACTCCTTTGTTCCGTTCCCATGGCCAATTTCCATTCCGGGAGGTATATAATACAGCTCCTGAGAACCACCCTGCCTATAAAAGTTTTCTCTATTACGATAAGCTGCGTTACCGTTTACTTCCTTATGTCTACTCGCTGGCAGGCTGGGCATACCATGATGACTATACCATAATGCGTGGGCTTGCAATGGACTTTGCGGCAGATACAGCTGTGTTGAACATCGGAGATCAGTATATGTTCGGCCCTGCGCTCCTGGTAAACCCCGTTTATGAATACAGGCAAACGGCGCGTACCCTGTACCTGCCCCAATGTGCCGGATGGTATGATCTCTATTCCGGAAAATGGTATACCGG
The DNA here is from genome assembly GCF_023100805.1 of Chitinophaga filiformis. Classification (NCBI taxonomy): domain Bacteria; kingdom Pseudomonadati; phylum Bacteroidota; class Chitinophagia; order Chitinophagales; family Chitinophagaceae; genus Chitinophaga; species Chitinophaga filiformis. The sequence continues at coordinate 6,314,293 of NZ_CP095855.1, read as the reverse complement.
TGGTCAGAAGATCATTGCCGAAGCGCCTTATGAACGGATGCCCCTGTTTGTAAAAGCCGGCTCCATCCTTCCCTTCGGCCCCGAATTGCAATACACTACAGAAAAGCAGCCGGATACCATCACATTAAATATTTATACCGGCGCTGACGCATCCTTTAACCTGTATGAAGATGAAGGAGCCAATTACAACTATGAAGCAGGCGCTTTTACCATCATTCCGGTACGGTATAGTGAAGCAACAGGAACCATTACCATCGGAGACCGGAAGGGATCATTCAATGGAATGCTGCAAAAAAGAACCTTCCGTATAAATATTATAACGCCAGACAAACCCGGGCGCCTGGCATTTGATACAACATGCGATAAAGAAGTGGTCTATGAAGGGAAACACTTAAACATAAAAAAATAGCCAATTTAAATTACACGTATGAATTCAACCAAAATGATTCGCTCGCGAATACTGCCGTTATTGGGTATGCTCTGCGGCTTGCTTTTCAGCACTAACCTCATTGCACAAACGGTAAAAGTAAGTGGTACGATCGTTAATCAAAGCAATTCTGCTCCGGTTCCGGGAGCATCCGTTGCCGTAAAAAGCGCCCATCGCTTCGCGATCACCGATGAAGCGGGAAAATTTACAATAGAGGCGTCAACAGGAGACGTATTGGTGATTACAATGATAGGCTACCAGAGAAAGGAAGTGGTAGTTAACAAAAGTACTTCCATTCAGGTGAAGCTGGCTGAAAATGTTTCACAACTGGGTGACGTGGTTGTAATCGGGTACGGCAAAATAAAACGGCCGGACGTTACCGGCGCCATATCTTCTGTTTCCGGTGATGAGATCCGTAAAACACAACCTGTAACCTTCGATCAGGCCTTGCAGGGAAAGGTTCCGGGCTTAGTAGCTCAACAAATATCAGGTCAGCCAGGTGGAGCGGTGTCTGTTCAGATCCGGGGCTTGTCCTCTTTTGGCGGAGGTTCGCCTATGTATGTAATAGATGGGGTTATTATTGGCGGTACAGCCACATTGGGCGCAGGCGTTAATCCATTGGCAGGTATCAATCCTTCTGAAATTGAATCCATCGATGTATTGAAAGACGCATCTGCAACGGCAATTTATGGATCCCAGGCAACAAATGGCGTAATCGTAATAACAACCAAAAGGGGACAGGTGGCTCCGCCGAGCATTTCTTATGATATGTATACAGGCTACCAGCAAATACCAAAAAAGCTGCCTGTAATGAATTTAAGGGAATATGCCGCTTTTATCAATGAAAGGAATACGGGCTTAGGCTGGGGATTTGACACCCGGCCGGAATTCGTGAACCCAAAATACCTGGGTGAGGGAACTGACTGGCAGGAAGCGCTTTTCAGAAATGCACCGATGTCCAACCATACGCTAAGCATCAGCGGGGGAGATGTAAGAACACAATACCTGCTGTCCGGCTCTTATTTCAACCAGGAAGGTATTGCCCTGGGATCCGATTTCCGCAGGATATCATTAAGATTGAACCTTGACAATAAAACGACCAGTTGGCTGAAGATCGGGACCAGTCTGCAACTTGTCAGCATCAAAGAAAATGTGAATTCAACCAGTTCAAATGTAATTAATACTGCATTAAGCCAAACGCCGGATATTGCTGTAAAGAATGAGGATGGTAGCTGGGGTGGCGCCTATAACCCCAATGGGTGGGTCAACAGCACAGTGAACCCCTATGCAATCGCCCTTATTAATAAAGACCAGGCAAACAGGAAACAGCTGTTTGGTAATTTGTATGCAGAAATTGCTTTTACCAAAGATCTGGTGCTGCGAAATGAAGCAACGGCCAGTTTTTCAATGGCAACGGAAGACCGTTTTAATCCTTCCTATACTTTCGGCCTGGTAAAAAATAACACCAACAGCGCATCTTATAATTTTTCACAAAGCTTATTTACAACTATAAGGAACTATTTTACCTATTCACATCTGTTTAAAGATAAATACAATGTAAATGTGTTGCTGGGGCATGAAGCGCAGCTGAGCACCAGTGAAAGTAGTGCTGCGGGAAGATCAAATTTTCCATCCAACAATGTGCAGGTGATCAGCAGCGGGGACCCTACTACCGCCACCAATTCCGGCAGTAAGGGACAAAGCGCCCAGGAATCATACTTTGGACGCATAAATCTGGGCATCAATGATAAATATCTGTTTACCATCAATCTCCGGGCGGACGGATCTTCGAAGTTCGCCCCTGAGAACCGTTGGGTGAACACCTACTCAGGAGCATTTGCCTGGAAGATCAATAAAGAAAGATTTTTACAGTCTTCAAAAAGCGTTAATGAATTAAAGCTGCGCCTGGGCTATGGTTTAACGAACAACCAGAATATCCGGGATTATGCCTATACCTCTACACTGGCTACTGTGGCTACGGGGCTTACAGGCATTGCACAACTAACCCAGAATGTGGGCAATCCTTATGTGCAATGGGAAAAAACAAAATATGCAAACATCGGGCTGGATGGTGCGCTGTTAAACTGGAGGCTAAACTTCTCCGTCGACGTTTACAATCGCAGGACCGACGGTCTTGTATTGCAGATCCCGTTACCATTGTATTCCGGTACGGCGATCGGCTATTCACCAGGCTCGCTGGATGCCCCTTACGTGAATGTAGGTACAGTTAATAACAAGGGTTTCGACTTCAGGATCAGTTCAACTAATGTTAAAAGCAAAAACTTTTCCTGGAAAACAGATGTAACCGTTTCGCGCAATATTAATGAAGTGCTGAAGCTCAATACAGATGGCGCCTCATTGAACAAGCAGTACAGCAAAACTATAGTGGGAAGGTCTATTGGCGAATTTTACGGATATGTGATTGACGGAGGTGTGTTTGCCACGAAAGAAGATTTTAAGACCCATGCATTACCCACTAAAAACGGGGTGGCCTTGCCGGTTGGCGCTGCAGGTGGTAGCATCTGGTATGGTGATCTGAAGTTCAAAGACTTTAATGGTGATGGTATTATTGATGAACATGATCAGACCTTCCTCGGCTCTCCCGTACCTAAATACCAGTTTGGCTTAAATAACACTTTCTCTTATAGGAATTTTGATCTGAACATATTCTTCACGGCAAACGTGGGCAATAAGGTATATAATCAGCTGCGTGTGAACGGAGAATATCCGGGAACAAGTTTCGGGTATCTCAGGTCGCTGATGAACTATGCAAAACTGACATTGATTGATCCGAACGGATCGGCTACCGATATCAATAATATACGTGTAACGAATCCCGATACCAGGATTCCCGGCATTAGAAATGATAATACCAACGATAATAACAGGAACTCTGACAAATTTGTGGAAAACGGCTCTTTCGTACGATGTAAGAATATTTCACTAGGATATACGCTCCCTGAAAGACTTGTTGAAAAAGCCAGCATTAAGTATGTGAGGGTCTATTTCAACGTCTCAAATGCTTTCATGATTACAAAGTACAAGGGAATGGATCCTGAGATCGGATCCTGGGATCCGCTGACCGCGGGCGTTGACGGCGGTTATTATCCACAGCCCCGGGTGTATACCATTGGCGCCAACATTAAATTGACTAAGTAAATCTTCATCTGTTTAATATAAATAGTTATGAAAACGATATTGGAAAAAATCATTGCTTTCCTGTTAACCATGATAATGATATCGGGATGCTCCAAAAGTTTTTTAGACCGTCCGCCCCTGTCGCAGATAAGCGCTGATAACTTTTATCAGACTTCCAATGATCTCAGGTTGGCAACAGCCGCATTATATGCGGGTTCACAATGGGCAGACTGGAATTATACCTGTTATTTACCTGTTGGCGATGTACTGAGTGGCAACATGGCGGTTGGTTACTGGGGCGATGCGGTGCAGCTCAACACGTTTACAGTTACCGGCTTGAATGGCATCATGATCTCCAACTGGAAAGGAATGTATAGCGTCATTGCACACTGTAATGTTACTATCAATGCCATCGAACAGAAGGCGCCCGCTTCCATTCCCGACAAAGACAAGAAGGCTGCTATTGCTGAGGCCCGCTTTATACGTGGATTTGCCTATTATAACCTGGCGGTGTTATGGGGCGCCGTACCCGTTATTGAAGATAACAGTAAGCTGATCATATCTCCATTGATCAACCGTGTAAAAACGGAGGACGTATATAAATTCGCTATTAATGACCTGACCTTCGCAGCAGAAAATCTTCCGCCTTCCGACGCCGCCGGAAGGGTAACTACCTGGTCGGCGCAAGGTATGTTAAGTAAGGTGTATTTAACAGCAGCAGGATTGAACCAGCAGGGCGGCAGCAGGGATCAGGCTTACCTGGATAGTGCGAGGAAATATGCAGGCAATGTGTGTAAGAATAGCGGCCTTGCACTGGCAGCTAATTATGCCGACCTTTTTAAGACGCAGTTCAACGATAATCCTGAGTCATTGTTTGCATTGCAGTGGGCTCCCGGTGGAGGATGGCTGGAAGGAAATATGCTGCAGATCTATTCTCCCGGAGGAGCAGAAATATCTGCCAATGGATCCCCAGGTTGGTTTGCTATCAGTCCGACTGTAGATATGTACCAGCTTTACAGCACAAGCGATTCTGTAAGGCGTAAGGCAACATTTATGATCAATGGTGATTATTACCCCGAACTGAACGCAGCAGGCGGAGGATATAAGTATACAGGCAGTTGTGGATTGAAGAAGCATATTATCGGCACAAACAAGGATAATAATGCACCCACCATGAACCTGACCTCCTCTGCAGAACATAATGCATTATTAAGGCTGGCGGATGTTTACCTCATTTATGCGGAAGCCATACTTGGTAACAGCGGTGAAACTGCGGACGGCGATGCGCTGCTTTACTTTAACAAGGTTCGTACAAGGGCAGGTATTACTCCGACTACTAAAATAGATATTGATACCCTGCTTAATGAAAGACGGATTGAGCTGGCAGGAGAGGGGCAATACTGGGCAGACCTGGTCAGGTTGTCTTATTACAACCCGGCAAAGGCCATCAGTAAATTGAAGGGGGAAACGCGCGTGACATTTACCCTGTCAAATGGTGTTTTAACACCTGCAGCGCCATATGGTGTTATTACGCCGCCTACTATTCAAAGCTTCACTTTCCCCCTGCCTTCTTCAGAGGTTACTGCCAACCCGAAATTGTCGGAACCTCCGGTATCATATTATTAAGCCATACTAAAAACATTCTACCGTGAATAAAGTTATATTCAACCAGCATTATAGCAGATTACTGTTCCTGGCGATTGCTACTGCTTTTGCATGGATGCAGTCCGCCTGTAAGAAAGAGGTAACGGAAGGCGCCCCTGTTATAACCAGCGTCAGGAATTACGCAGCGTCGCCTGCGGATACCCTTGTGAGTGACATTACTACCGGTCAGTGGGTGGTATTGATCGGACATAACCTGAGGAACGCTGTACAGGTCTCCTTCAATGGCATACCTGCCACTATCAACAGCACCATGTTCTCAGATACAAGCGCTACCGTGCTGGTACCCGCTGTAATACCGTTTCCGTCGGTGTCTGCAGAAGATCTGAACACGATCCGTTACGTTACCCGGCAGGGAGCTACTACTTTTACATTTGATATTGTGGCCCCGCCGCCCACCATCACAAGCATTTCCAACGAAAATGCCAATGAAGGCGATTCCGTTTATATCTACGGGCTGAATTTGTTTTTTATAAGTGAGCTCACTTTTTCGGGTACGCAGATTACCCATTATACAACAGCCAGTGACGGGACTTCCATAGGGTTTGTGTTGCCGGCGCTCACACAGAGCGGTCCTGTAGTGGTGACTACAAAATCGGGTAAGGCTTCTACCCCCTTTAATGTAAACGATGCTACAACAGGCGTTCTATGTGATTTTGATAAGACAAATACTTTCAGCTGGGGCACGGGTATTGATAACAGCAGCGCTAACTTTCCCGGCAACAGGGGTAATTACGCAGTGCTGAGCAATGGTATTCTGCCTGCAGGCGATGGCACCTGGTGGGGCTGGCAGCGCAGTATAAATACAAACGATGTACAATGGGTGCCTGCGGACAGTTTAGGCCTTTCCCTGGATGAATATGCCCTTAAGTTTGAGATCAGCGTACCCCTTGCGTGGAGCGGTACTTCAATATATGTCATAAAGGGATATTCATTTGACTATATGGCCCGCTACGAGCCGTGGCAGGGTACTAACGGTGTAGTATCTCCCTTCACTACAAAAGGATGGCGCACAGTAACCATTCCATTGTCCCTGTTCAGGACGAATGATGGTAAAGGTTCTGCAGCTGCAAGCCTGAGCACGCTGCTAGGTACTAATGGCAATGGAGCAGTAAATATTCAGACCAAGAATTTTTCGGCTTTACCTTCTGCTTCGGGTCTGCAGGCAGCTATCGATAACATCAGGGTAGTGAAGATTAAATAATATTGGCGCCACTGATGACTGGTGGTGGCTGGTTAATAACTGAAATAGAAATTTAATAGAATTGAAAAAAGTAGTAAGACAATTTGTACTTGGTTTGGCAGGCGTAATGATGGCGGGTATTGCCAGTGCGCAGCATGGAGTAAATGCCGGCGGGCAGGAAGACGATATCCGCTCATTGATCAGCCGGATGACGCTGGAGGAAAAAGTCAGTCTCCTGCATGGGAATTCAAAATTTTATGTATCGGGAATAAAAAGGTTAGGTGTTCCTGAATGGGCATTGAGCGACGGGCCTCATGGCGTGCGTGCGGAAATAAACCGCCACGACTGGGGATATGCCGGATGGGCCAATGATGCAGCCACCTGCTTTCCGCCGGGTACAGCCCTGGCTGCGACCTGGAACCCTAAACTGGCTTATGAGCGGGGAATTGTGTTAGGTGAAGAAGCGCGTTTCCGGAAAAAGGATATTTTACTGGGACCCGGTATCAATATTATCCGTTCGCCGCTTTGTGGAAGAAATTTTGAGTACATGAGCGAAGATCCTTTCCTTATTTCACGAATGGCGGTTGCCTATATCAAGGCATTGCAGTCGAAGGATGTGGCAGTAAGTGTAAAGCACTGGCTGGCCAATAACCAGGAAACGCATAGAGATTCTGTTGATGTGCACATGAGCGAAAGGGCATTACGTGAAATTTATTTGCCTGGATTTAAAGCGTCGGTAACCGAAGGCGGCGCTTACACCGTAATGGCCGCATACAATAAGTTCAGAGGCGACTGGTGTTCTGAAAATGAGTACCTGAACCGGGAGATCCTTCGTAAAGAGTTCGGTTTTAAAGGAGTGTTGATGACCGACTGGGCCGCCGCACATTCAACAATAAAAGCTGCGCTGACCGGTCTTGACCTGGAAATGGGGACGGATAAAAAGGATTACAACGAATGGTATTTCGCTGATCCATTGATCAGCGCAGTAAAAGAGGGAAAGATACCGGTTTCCGTTGTTGATGAAAAGGTAGCGGATGTACTGTGGGTAATGACAAAGACCAAAATGTTTGATGAAGAAAGGCGGGAAAAAGGAAAGATGAACACGCCGGAGCATCAGCAGGCGGCATATAACGATGCCGCTGAAGCAGCAGTGTTACTGCAGAACAACAGGCACATACTCCCACTGAATTTCGATAAAATAAAGTCCCTTGCAGTTATCGGGGATAATGCCACACGCCTGCAATGCAATGGCGGGCTTAGCTCCGAAATAAAAGCGCTGTATGAAGTTACCCCACTTGACGCTATCCGGAAAAAATTCGGGGCTACCGTAAAGATAAACTTTGCACAGGGGTATGAAAAGCAGTCCACTTTCAAAGAAGGCAGCAACACCGGACAAGTAAGCTCTGACAAGATTGACTGGAAACTGGTTGATGAAGCGGTGAAAGTAGCAAGGGAGTCAGAAGCAGTGGTCATTTTCGGCGGATTAAATCATGATTTTGATTCAGAATCTTTCGATAAGCAAAATATGGATCTGCCTTATGGACAGGATGTCCTGATCCGCGAAGTAGCCAAAGCCAACCCTAATACAGTGGTTGTGATCATTGCCGGTTCACCGGTAAAACTATCGGGGATCGTTCATCGCGTGCCTGCCATACTGTGGTCATGGTTCGGCGGAATGGAAGCCGGAAATGCGGTTGCCGACCTGCTGAGCGGTAAAGTAAATCCATCCGGTAAACTGCCCTTCACATTGCCGGTATCCCTTGATCAATCGCCTGCTCATGCATTAGGCAACTTTCCGGGGAGAGATCTCCAGGTAAATTATGAAGAAGATATTTTAGTAGGATACCGTTGGTTTGATACAAAGAAAATTGTTCCTCAGTTCCCATTTGGTTATGGTCTTTCCTATACCGGTTTTTCGCTAAGCCATTTTTCAACGGATAAAACCAGTTATAAGAATGGAGAGACCATCCATGCAAAATGCACCATTAAAAATACAGGCTCCCGGTATGGAGCAGAAGTTGCGCAGCTTTATGTCAGCGACCCGGTTTGTGCTGTTTTGCGTCCCGAAAAAGAGCTCAGGGCTTTTGAAAAAGTCTTTTTGCGTCCTGGCGAGGTAAAAACCATTGAGCTGAATGTAAAGGTCGCTGATCTGGCTTTTTATGACGAAGCCAAAAAGGCCTGGAATGTGGAAGCAGGTGAATTTGTATTACACTTCGGCAATTCGTCAAACAATATTGCAGGATCGGTAAAGATCCAGGTTAAATAGCATTTACGGGTATAATTGCGATCGCTAACAGAAAAACAGGCCTTAAGATGAACAGATACACAATACTCTTTATCATAATCATTTTGATCTCCGGATTAAATACAACTGCGCAGGAAGGCAAGCGATTTTTCCCGGAGAAGGACCTCATTACAACCGGCATCTATTATTATCCAGAGCATTGGAATGAAGATCAATGGGAGCGGGATATAAAGAAGATTTCCGATATAGGCTTTGAGTTTGTGCACCTGGCCGAATTTGCCTGGTTTAAAATGGAACCACAGGAAGGGAAATTTGAATTTGACTGGCTTGACAAGGTGATAGGCCTCTGCGCCAAGTATAACCTGAAAGTGCTGATGTGTACTCCTTCTGCGGCTACGCCGGCCTGGATGAGGGCCCGGTATCCTGAAACTTTTGTCATGGATGGTCATTACATCCGGGCCGAGCATGGTACCCGCGGATTAGGGTCAATTGTTAATCCTGTCTATCGCAAATTTGTGACCACCATTGTAACAGCAATGGCCAGGCGTTACGGTCAGCATAAAAATGTGATTGGCTGGCAGCTGGATAATGAGCCTGATGCCAAACCTGATTATAGTCCTTCTTCACAGGAAGCTTTCCGTCAATGGCTAAAGAACAGGTATAAGACCATTGAGGCATTGAATGCTGCCTGGGGGGCTGCTTTCTGGAGCCAGTGGTACGGCAGTTTTGATCAGATCATTATTCCCAATACCTCCCTGGTAGGCTGGTGGGGCAATAATCCCCATGCCCTCCTTGATTTTAAAAGGTATTCGGCAGATGCCCAGGCGGAATTTCTGGATTTTCAGGCAGCAACATTACGCAGCTACATTTCTGAGGCGCAGTTTATAACCACCAATTATACAGCCGTCTCCACAGGCGCCGATCCGCGGCGAACGAATAAGCTTGATTTTGCTACATATACTGCTTATCCAAATGGTGGCACCGATAATATTGGAGAACAGGGCTTTCGGTTGGGAAATAGTAAGGTAATCCTCTTTGCCGCTGAATATTATAAAACAACAGGTGGGGTATCGGGCGTAATGGAAATCCAGCCCGGCCCGGTGAACTGGGGCGGCTACAACCCGCTGCTTTTGCCGGGTACGGTACGTATGTGGCTATACCACACCTTTGCTGCAGGCGGAAAACTAGCCTCTTCTTACCGCTTCCGTCAGATTAATTACAGCGCGGAACAATACCATGCAGGCGTAATACAACCGGATGGTATTACGCCTTCGCCGGGCGGAGAGGAATATATGCAATTCATCAGGGAAATTAAAACGCTCAGGAAGCAATATAAGCCAGGAGCTGCTATGCCTGCATCACTGGTTGCGCGGTCGACCGCTATTGTCTGGAACCTGGAAAACTACTGGACTATTGATCGGCAAAAACAAACCTGGCAATGGGATACCTGGAACTACCCGCTTAAATTCCTTGAAATAGCAAAATCGTTCGGCGCCCCGGCAGATGTGATCCCGGAAACTGCAGATCTGTCGAAATACAGCCTTGTGATAGTTCCCGCATACGAAATGGCCGACAGTTCCCTGGTAAAGAAATGGAGCGAATATGCGGCTAATGGGGGGCATTTGATCATCACCTGCCGTACCGCCACCAAAGATCGCATGGGACACTTCTGGGAGGCGGAATGGGCGGCTCCGTTGTCGGCCCTTATAGGGGCACAGGTGAAAGCAACAGATATGCTTTCAAATAACGGCAAAGGAGAGATCCTTATGGGATCAAACCACTATAGCTGGAATAACTGGGCCGATCTGCTGGCGCCGGATAAAAACACGGAAACACTTGCTGTATATGACAACCAGTTTTATAAAGGAAAAGCCGCGGTAGTAAGGCATAAGGTGGGTAAAGGTACTGTAACCTATATCGGTGTGGATACGGATGATGCAAAACTGGAAAAGGATGTATTGCGTGGCATTTATGCCGCTGCAGGGGCTACCACCGAAAATTATCCGCCTGGTGTATATGTTTATTGGCGGGATGGTTTTTATGTGGCGGTAAATTATTCCTCGGATAATTATACCATGAACGTACCTGCAACAGCCAGTGTTATCGTAGGTGAAAGAACATTGCAACCCGGGGGCGTGTTGGTCTGGTCATTAAGATAAATCAGGGGAAAATCATACTTTGAGTAAAGAATAACAGGTAAGAAAAGCTATAACATTATGATTCGAAAAATCTGTAAGGTAATGATGGTGGTAGGGTTTCTGGCAATGAACGGTTATGCTCAAACCAGTACCCCTGGCCCCTGTGGTCCGGTTCCCTCTGAGAACCAGGTGAGATGGCAGGAAATGGAATATTACGCATTCATCCATTTATCTACCAATACATTTACCGACCAGGAATGGGGATATGGTGAAGATGACCCTAAAATATTCAACCCGGTAAATCTGGATTGCCGCCAATGGGCCCGCGTATGTAAAGAAGCGGGTATGAAGGGGATTATTCTTACCGCCAAACATCATTCAGGATTTTGTTTATGGCCATCAAAGTATACGGAGTATTCGGTTAAGAACGCTTCCTGGCGTGGCGGCAAAGGAGATATTGTGCGTGATCTGGCAAATGCGTGTAAGGAATATGGGCTTAAGCTGGGCATTTATCTGTCTCCCTGGGACCGGAACAGCGCGGTGTATGGAACACCTGAATACATTACTTATTTCAGAAACCAGTTAAAAGAACTGCTTACAAACTACGGAGATATTTTTGAAATATGGTTTGACGGGGCTAACGGTGGTTCGGGCTACTACGGCGGCGCCAGGGAAACCCGGAAAATAGACCGCACAACCTATTATGACTGGAAGAACACTTATAAGCTCATACGCCAACTGCAGCCCAAGATCGTTATATGGAATGACGGCGGGGATCGCGGAGATCTGCGCTGGGTAGGTACGGAGGGCGGTTATGTGGGCGAAACGAACTGGAGCCTGCTGAATGCTACGGGTGAGGTACCATACGATATGTTACACCATGGACTGGAGAACGGCGATTCCTGGGTGCCTGCCGAGGTGAATACCTCCATCCGTCCCGGATGGTTCTATCATGCCTATGAAGACAGCAGGGTAAAATCCCTGCCCGATCTGCTGAATACCTACTACAGTTCTTTCGGACGTAATGGCACCCTGTTGCTGAACTTTCCTGTAGACAAGAGGGGCCTGATCCATGAAACCGATGAGAAGGCAGTGCTGGAACTGGCAAAAGCCGTCAAGGAAGCATTTGCCGTAAACCTTGCGGAAAAGAAAAAAGTGAGCGCTTCAAATGTGCGAGGTAACGTAAAAACATTCGGTGCAGGTATGGCAGTGGATGGGAATAAGAACACCTATTGGGCAACCGATGATACAATAACAAGGGCATCACTAACTATAGACTTTGGTAAGCCTGTTACTTTTAACCGTTTTCTTGCCCAGGAATATATAAAATTAGGCCAACGGGTAAAAGCTTTTAAGGTGGAAGGTCTGGTTGGAGGCAATTGGAAAGAGTTGGCTAATGGTACAACTATTGGTTACAAACGCATCCTGCTTTTTCCTGCTGTAACTGCTACGAGGCTACGTTTTACCATCACAGGTGCAAAAGCTTGCCCTCTTATATCCAATATCGGCGTTTATAATGCGCCTCCTGTGCTGATGGCCCCTGAAATTATCAGGGATCAGTCCGGGACAGTGTACATCAGGCCTGCAGACAGTGCATCCGTTATCTATTATACACTGGATGGCAGCGTGCCTGCGAAGGGCGCGAAACGGTATGAAGGACCTGTACAAACTGATGGAAAAGTTAACGTAAAGGCGATTGCATATGACCCCATGTCGAAAAAAAGCAGCGCCATTGCAACTGAGAAATTTGATATATCCAGGAAAAGTTGGAAAATATCAGGTATCGATGACGATAAAGTGACCCGTGTGATAGATGGCGACCCTGCAACGGCATGGTACCAGGCGGCAGACAAAAAACTGCCGGCAGATATTGACATTGATATGGGAAAGACAGAAAATGTATCCGGCTTCAGATACCTGCCTGGCCAGGGCAGTACAGAGGGGATTATTACGCATTATCAGTTCTGCGTGTCAGAAGATAATAAGGAATGGAAAGTGGTGGATGAAGGAGAGTTTTCCAATATTAAGAATAACCCATTGTGGCAGATAAAGGAATTTATACCGGTAAAGGCCCGTTATATCAGGTTGCGTGCGCTACGCAATTCCCATCAGAACGATGCTGCGGGTTATGCAGAGTTGGATATAATCACCCGTTAGCTTCCGCGACATTCCGGAAATATCATGTAGACTTTGTAATTTGGCGGCTATGATCCAGCTATATGAAAACTTCAACCAGCGCAAGGCAAAGGTAGAGCTGTTATATGCGGATGATGCCATGAACATGGCTTTCTGCCAGTACCGGCGCTCTTCAGAAGATGCGTTCTTCATGCCTTACGCCGCACTTACCTATGTACGCGAAGGCCGGAAAGTGGTTTTCCTGAACGGTGAATGTTATGATATGAAAGCCGGTGATGCGCTTTTCGTTCCGAAAAATTCCATTTTGTATTCTGACATCATTGTGAAGCGGGAACCTTTTGTAAGCCTGAACCTGCTGCTTGGCGATGCGGATACCTTGCTCAGTCCCATGGCCTGCCACATTGCCGACAGGATGCAGCTGCAGCATTATGCCAGCGCTCACAATATGAGCCTGAGCACTTTTAAACGATGGTTCAAAAAGAACGTGGGTTGCAGTCCTGGTCAATGGATGATAGAAAAACGCTTACAACAGGCAAAATACCTGCTGCAACACAAAGGGCTATCCGTGAAAGAGGCCTGCTACAGGAGCGGGTTCGAAGATGTGTCCTACTTTATCCGCAGGTACAAACAAGCCTTCGGGCATACACCGGGTCAGCTGGCAATTTGACCTTTTTGTCCTATTCCCACATGTTCCGGCGCTGTACTTTTATAAAAAAAATATATGATCTCACGGGAACAAGCCCTGCAATTTGCGGATGAATGGGTAGCCGCATGGAACGCGCACGACCTGGATGCGGTACTTTCACATTATACGGACGATTTTGAAATGAGCAGTCCTTTTATACTACAAATGGGCATCAGCCCGGATGGCCGTCTGAAGGGAAAGGAAAATGTGCGGAATTACTGGGAAAAGGCGATGGCAAAATATCCTGATCTTCATTTCGATCTGCACGAAGTTTTATCATGCATGAATACTGTAATCCTTTATTACACAAGTGTTAGTGGAAAGAAAGCGGCGGAATATTTCGTGTTCAATGAGGACGGGAAGGTATTCCAGGCGATGGGGCATTACAACTAGAAGGATAACAGTAAGTCAGGTGAGCGCTATCTGGGCCGCGCGCCACATTCTTGCCCATCATATCCGGTACCCGTGTTCTTTTCATGGGCAGGCAGAAAGCCTGCTAAAAACAAAGAATCATCCGTGCCGGTATGATGGGCACTTGCATAAAAACGGCCTGTAAAGCAGTTTGACCCCGTAAAAACCCCTATGAAAATCAACATTTGAAACATTTTCCGCCATGATCTGCAACATTTGAGCCCCCTCATCTTAAGAACATCTCAGTAGTTTTACAACACACAGTGAGACAATGAATGCCGTTTTGAAAATGCGCCTGCTGCCGCTTTTGTTTCCCGCGGCTGTTCTGGCGTAATGTTATGTTTTCAGCACCTTCGTCAAATATCCGGACAGGTGTACACGTTTCGTTGTGCCGGTTTTCTTCACACAGTTTTACTTAAACGACCATAACTTCTATGAAAACAAAATTACCGACACCATTTAAAAAAAAGGGGATGCTACCCTTTGTATTCGGAACTTTTACCTTCCCTCAGGTATTTCCGCTATTCAGGCAAAAAAAACTTGTCTTTCTATGCTTACTTCTTGTAAGTATTGTTTTTCAGGGCTATGAACTGAAGGCCCAAACCGGCTATGTCTGGAAGAATGCACCTGTTGGCGGTGGCGGATTTGTGACAGGGATCGTTACTCACAAGACATCGGGCGACAGATATTGCCGCACAGATGTAGGCGGCGCTTACCGCTGGGATGCAGCGAACAATAAATGGGTGCAACTGCTGGATTGGCTCAATGAGGATGAAAATGGATTTGTGGGAGTGGAAGCTTTGGCGCTGGATCCGCAGAATCCCAACAACGTTTATATGCTTTGCGGTACTTCTTATATCAACAGTGGAAGAACGGCTATATTGAAATCCACTGACAAAGGGAATACGTTCACCTATACCGATGTTACGGCTAAGTTTAAAGCGCATGGAAATGGCAACGGGCGCGGAAATGGAGAAAGGCTCGCGGTAGATCCGCACAACAGCAACATATTATTCTGTGGAACCCGGGCGAACGGATTATGGAAGAGTACAGATGCCGGCCTTACCTGGAACCTTGCCTGGAACGGCGTAACTACCACTCCGAATGAGAACGGGATATGTTTCGTACTATATGATCCCTCCGGCAGTGTGGTGGGTGGAGCCACGCAAACCATATACATAGGTGTTTCCCGCACGGGAGGCGCGAATATTTATAAAAGCACAGATGGCGGAAACAGCTTTACTGACATTTCTGCAACCACCAGTTTTATGCCGCACCGGGCAGCGCTGCAGGGAACTACCATGTATGTTACCTATTCAGACGATGCAGGGCCACAGTCCAGCGGAGGAGATGGGAAGTTATATAAGCTCAACACAGCTACCGGTGTGTGGGCAAACGTTACCCCCGTTTCTTCGAAAGACTATCCGTACGGAGGCGTAAGTATAGACCCTACTAATGTTAACCGGGTGATAGTTTCTTCCTGCGGTATGTATTGGAACAACCAGTTTGGCACCGGCTGGGGCGATTTTGTTTTCCTCTCTACCGACGGTGGATCGACCTGGACGCTTAAGAACGGTACGAACGCAACATATGATAGTAATGGCATGGCATGGACAGACGGAGGCGCGGTTAACTGGATGGACTGTATCGAGTTTGACCAGTCCAACCCTTCAAAGGTGCGGGTAGTTGGTGGTGGTGGCGTATATACCTGTTCCGATATTACAGCTACAAATCCTTCCTGGAAATACGATGTGATCGGGATTGAGGAAACAGCCTTGCTTGACGGGGTAAGCATTCCCGGAGGACCCTTTATTTCTTCCTTTGGTGATGTAACAGGCTTTGTGCATGAACCGCTGACGTCTTATCCGGCAAAAAGGCTGGCACCTGCCGATCAGAATAACCAGAGCATTGCCTATGCTGCGGTCAATACAACCAGGGTAGTAAGAGCTTCCAATGATGGAAGCGTTGTTTACTACTCCGGAGATAAGGGGACATCATGGACAGGAACTGCCACCAACATGGGTAAAGGAGGAAAGGTCGCCATCAGTGCGGACGGAGGAACTATACTACATTGCCCCGGAGGTTCGACAACCACGTACTTTACAACGAATAACGGCGCCAGCTGGTCTGCCTGTTCAGGTGTATCACTCGGAGATGCGGCTCCTGTAGCTGACCAGGTAAATGCAAACTATTTTTATGTATACGATCCGCGCAACGGACAGGTGCTGAGGAGCTCCAATAAAGGCGTCAGTTTTTCACTGGCGGGCACGCCGGGCGCATCCACCGCGAATTATCCGTGGGAGGCGGCACAGATCCGGACAGTATCGGGTTTTGAAGGACATGTATGGGTGCCTCTTGGCCGCAATGGATTAAAATATTCAACCGACTATGGAGCGGCTTATACCACTGTTTCAAATGTAACCTATTGTAAAACGATTGGGATAGGAAAGGCGATGTCCGGATCCAATTATCCCACTATTTTCATCTGGGGAACAGTTTCGAATGTAACGGGGCTTTTCAGATCAACAGACCAGGGGCTTAGCTGGTCGAAGATAAATGATGACGCTCATCAGTTCGCAGGTGCACCATTGCTGATCGGAGACATGAATGTTGCCGGAAGGGTATTTATGAGTGCCGGTGGAGGAAGAGGTCTGATCTATTGGGAGCCCGCTGCATGTACACCTACTGCCATCACTCCGTACTTACGGTTGAACGGAGGGAGCTGGCAACAGGCGGCCAATGCTTCTTTAGCAGCAGGCGGCAGCGTACAATTTGGTCCTCAGCCTGTGCAGGGAGGATCATGGAGCTGGAGCGGGCCGGGTAATTTTAGTGCAGCTACACGCGAAGTAACCATTTCAAATATCCAGGCCAACCAGGTAGGGAATTATGTGGCTACCTACACCAATAGCGGCGGATGCCAAAGCACACAGACATTTAACGTCGCTGTGACAGGCACGATACTAAGAGAATATTGGACTGGGATCAGCGGAACTACCATTAGCAGCCTGACCTCCAATACCAGTTATCCAAACAATCCTACGGGAGCAGGACAGATCACCAGCCTGGAAGGCCCGACAAACTGGGCAGATAACTATGGCACCAGGATCCGTGGATATATCTATCCTCCTGCAAGTGGTAGTTATACATTCTGGGTTGCGGGAGATGACAACACAGATCTTTACCTGAGTACCAATGACAACCCGGCCAATAGCTCAAGAATAGCTTACGTGAATGGATGGACCAATTCGAGAGAATGGAATAAGTACAGCACACAGCAGTCCGCTACGGTTAACCTGGTTGCCGGACAAAAATATTACATTGAAGTCCTTCACAAGGAAGCTGGCGGTGGAGATAATGTAGCGGTGGCCTGGCAGGGGCCTGGTATTACACAACAGGTCATTGCCGGAACCTATCTTTCCCCCTTCCTTCCCGGAGGAGGCGCTACTTTGGCTGCCAGAATGCAATCGGCGGAAGTAACTGAATCCAACATTAATAAGACTGTCAGCCTGTATCCAAATCCGGCCAGTGAAGGAAGGTTTTCGATCCTTCTTCCGGAAATTTCCGGGAAAGCAGTCGTAAGGGTGTATGACGACCAGGGCAGAATGTTGTACGAAAAGATAGCTTACGGTGGTACCAAAATAGATATCAATGCACGGTTGAAGGCAGGGTTCTACATTGTCAGGATAGACTCGGAAGCAGCCAGTTTCACTAAGAAGCTCATCGTGCCCTGACAGATCTTTCATCCAGCGTACTGAAACCAGGCGGTATGATTTGGAACGAATAAAATTAGCGTAATGAAAAATAAAATGAGCAAGCTCTATTTGTTTATTTTGATCGTATTTGTTATTGCCAGTCATACTTGTCTGGCAATAACAGGTAAGGTTTCACTAAAAGCGGACACTATACCCACTTTCCCGGATCCGCCTGCCGGATTTAATGTACAGCGTAATAATGTATCCCACGGAAAATTATCAGTGGTTCAGTACGACTCGAAAACGCTGGGGAAACCGCGGGAAATGAGTGTATATACGCCTCCGGGATATTCCCCTGACAAGAAATATCCCGTATTATATCTGTTGCATGGTCTGGGCCAGGATTATCGTCAATGGACGGAATGGTGCCAGGCAGATAATGTGGTAGATAACCTGATTGCAGATGGTAAAATTCAGCCTGTAATAATGGTTTTCCCAAATTGCGATACCAGGCTGACCGTAACAGACACATCCTCGGCCAATCGTTCCGGGAGAGCAGATAATTTCGAAGGTTACGGAAAACCATTTGAAGAGGATTTATTGAAAGATATCATTCCTTACATCGATGCACATTATGCTACTATCAATGACCCTGAACATCGTGCATTGGCAGGTTTGTCCATGGGCGGCGGGCAATCGTTAAATATTGGCCTGCATCACCTGGAGACGTTTGCCTATGTGGGTGGATTCTCTTCTGCACCTAATACGAATAAGTTTGGTGGTATGTATACAGATATTCAACTGGTTCCGGACATTAAAGCTGCCCGCGAAAAGTTGAAGCTGCTATGGATAGGATGTGGTAACAAAGACGGCCTTTGGGGAATCAGTGAAAAGGTCCATCAGTACCTTAGCGAAATCGGTTTACCGCACGTTTGGAATGTAGATACTAATGGCCATGATAATATTGAGTGGGATCGTAACCTGTATCTGTTCTCTGAACATATTTTTAAACGCTTGTAGGAAAGCAACAGGAGTAGGGGAATGATTACCTAAAATATAAATCGTACTATGTATCCTATGAAACACGAGGGTAGAAGGGGCTAAGTGCTGGTCTTTAATTGAATAAAGGCTTTATGACGATTGTCATAAAGCCTTTTTCATTTCCCCGGAATGGGCTGACAACCAGTCTGCCAATTCAAAATTGAACTTGTAGCAGTTTAACGACCGGGACTATTTCATCCTTTATTTCCTTAAAAACACTAAATATTTATTGTTTATCGATAAATATTTATTACTATTGCAACAGGATCTTAAACTCACAAAATCCATATGAAAAGAATTTCGATAATATTTCTTCAGGGAGTTGTCGTGCTTATCGCCCTTATCGCACTTGCCATTTTGATCAGGGTTCCCTTAACCGAAGGAAGGGCCGCAAACTTAGATTTGTTTAGCATTTACGCTGACCCCTTCATCTTGTATGGGTATGCGGCATCCATTGCTTTTTTTGTCGCCTTATACAAGGCGTTTAAATTACTTGGATATATCGGGCAGAATAAAGTATTCTCATCAAACGCTGTTAAGGCTTTAAAGAGCATAAAGTATTGTGCGATCGTGCTAAGTATTTTAATTGTGCTGGCAGGAATATACATCAGGATATTCCATAATAAAGACGACGACCCTGCGGGTTTTATTGCTATGTGTATCGTAACCACCTTTGTTTCGGCCGTAGTTGCCACTGCTGCAGCAATATTCGAAAAGATATTGCAGAACGCCATCGATATGAAATCTGAAAATGACTTAACAATTTAAGCGATGCCGATTATTGTAAACTTAGACGTCATGATGGCAAAGCGAAAACTTTCTCTCAATGAACTTTCCGAAAGGGTTGATCTCACATTGTCCAACCTTTCTATCCTGAAAACAGGGAAAGCAAAAGCAATTCGTTTTAGCACATTAGAAGCAATTTGTAAAGCATTAGACTGCCAGCCAGGTGACATTCTGGAATATGTAAAAGAAGAAGAGAAAACAACGAGTGGTTAATAAGCTGCCTGGCTTACAAACTGTTCACACCGATAAGCCTGCTATTTGTTTTCAATCAAATGCGTTCTTAATACGGCAGGGTATATTTTGCCTTTAAAGGTTTCATCTTCCCGTGTTTCCAGTACAACTTTTGCATTTTTCATATTAAACGGCGGCAAGTCAATATACACCCCTGACGAAGATCTTGATCTGATATGTGGGCCGGGAATCTTGTCATAATTCGGAACAGCATCGTCTCCGACCACCACGTGTTCGGTAATCAGTACGTACCTGAATTTCGATAACTTGGGTAATATTTTTAAAATTTGCCCGTTGCTTAAGTGTTGTAACACTTGCCTTATCATAACCAGGTCAGCCTTTGGCAATTCGTCCTCAATGGCGTTTAACTGAATAAATTTGGTCTTGGGGCCTTCAAACCACTGCCGATTCCGGTCAATCAAATCTTTAACGACATCACCGCCGGTATAATTTACATCCACCTTGTCAACCACCTGTGACATTACTGCAAAATCGCCACATCCGATGTCAAGGACTGATTTAATATTATTGGCATTAATAATTTCTACCACCTTATTGATGTACAAATGAATATTGGGGCTGTATGTACCATCGCCGGAGTAAAATTCACCGGATGGACCGCCCCAGGTGTTGTTCTTATAAATGTCAGAAAAGATCTGTTCGACTGGCTTATTCTTAAAGCCCCAGAATTCTCTTTCCCGATACCAGTGATGTAATCTACGTAGAATAGCGTGTTTTTTCATGTGGATAGTCTTATAGAAATGTGCCGAAATAACCTGGGTTAAGCTATATTCAAGTTAACAATTAATCGTATTAATGTATGAATATAAGATTTTAATGGGACAGTGGAAAATATCAGGTTGTTTGACATTGAGTAATACCTCAGCAAAACACACCTTTTATGTTTAAATGTCAAAATGGGATTTTCTGATGCAATCCGGAAAAATTTATATTTACTGATATCCCATTTTTTAACCTTATTAAAAAACAATTTATGCCCCTACGTTTCCTGACAAAGACCACTTTAGCCCTCTTTACCTGTTTTATCTTTACGGGTGCGATCCCTCTACCCGACGGAGAGCGTTCCTCCGAAGCGGTGCCCATGCTGCAGATGGAGCGTGTTGTTGCCCGCCAGCTCTTTGTAATCTCTATCAGCAGTCCTGACATTCACCGGCGGTGGGTTTCTCCATTTGGCAGCGCATGGATAGGTGATGGAGTATGCTGGGGGAGGATGACCTACGACAATTTGAAAGGTATGGGTTATTCTAATGAAGTGGCCAATTGGGTTGGCGGTGAGGCCATGCGAAATTATCCGGGATTAGATCCAACAGTTGAAGTCGCAATGCAACTAGGCGTATCTTTTGAAGACATATGTAAAGTACTCGCAAATTGCATGGTGTATTGCGGATGGGAATGATAGTGATTTGATCTCTATGCTGCATTAACGTTAAAAGGGGGGCGAAGTAACGCCCCCTTTTTGGCGTTTGACATCAGGCACTATTTCTCGTCCGGTACACAGGTATAATTAATAGTGCATACAATTTACCTCCTGTACATTTTTCAACAACATCCACTACAGGAGCCTGTATCTTCCAAAAAGATAGTTGAAGAAATTTTCAATAATAACTTAATTAAGCTAATTCTAAATTCATAAATTAATCTTCAAATGCTATTGGTTTTAATTATTTTTGATTTCTAGCGATATATTTTTATAATACACCGGTCTTGGCCAAGCGAATCCCAACATATCTGTTACAGATGTTTTCTTTATGATCTACCAATTGAAACATGCTCTTTTCTGCGGTCGCTGGTGGTCCGTTTAAGCTTGTGGGGCAGACGCCCCAACCACAAAAGCCCCCATAATTCTTAGTTATTTTTTCCATTGGGTGATTTTTGATCCCTTTTGGGTATTAACCAGCAAAAGAAGTGTATGAATATCGAAAAACAACCCGACCAGGAAACACTTAACGGCTTAAAAATGATGGATAATAGATCCTATGAGATCCTATATACATTTTATTACCCCTCGGTAAAAAACTTCATTTGCAAGAACAATGGAAGTGAAGATGATGCAAAAGATATTTTTCAGGAAACAATCCTAGTGTTATTAACCAAAGTTCCCAAGGAAGATTTTGATTTAAGATCTTCTTTAAAAACATACATTTTCGCCATCAGCAGTAATTTATGGCTAAAGCGTTTGCGAGATGCCAGTAAAATAGTGAAAACCGAATTAAATATGTATGAAAAATACCTGACGGATTATGAAGAAGCAGAAGAGAAAGAAGTAGAAGCGTATCAAAACAAAATTAAGAGAGCATTAAATGTATTTAAGAAAGTAAGCCATAAATGCAAGATGCTTTTAACGGCGATATTCTTTGATGAAAAAAATATTGAAACTGTTACAAAGGAGTTTCAATATACAAACAAACACAATGCACAAAATCAAAAATTCAAATGCTTAGAACAAGCAAGAAAAGGCTCTAAAAGCCTTGGGTAAGCTACTTTATAAAGTCTGGGACCGAAATGGCGAATTATAAAAAATGATTCGCCATTTTTATTTTCTGTTGGTGATTATTCTGTACCGATTGGTATTAATATATAATCAATCAAAAGAATCAAAATAGTATGTTATTAAATAATTACCGACTGACAGGCTTTGCTTTATTGGCAATAGTAGGATTAACTCTAACTACTCAATCATTTACAATAAAAACAGACACAATGAAAATTAAACCGCCACAAACAGCGCCAGCATTTACAATTAAAGATGTACATGGAGCAACAGTAAACCTTGCCGACTACAAAGGCAAAAAAGTAATGCTTACATTTTATAGGAATGTAGGCTGCCCCATTTGTAATCTTCGGTTTCACGAATTGCAGGAACAAGCCACCTACTTCAAATCAAAAGGGCTGATAGTGTTAGCAGTTTATGAAAGCACAGCCGAGAATATAAAACAATATATGGAAGGCGAAACTTTCTATGCTACCATGATTCCTAACCCCGACCAAAGTTTGTATAAGCTTTATGACGTTGAACGAAGTGCTGGAAAAATGATGAAAGGAATGTTTCATGGAGCAATGCGGAAAATGAAAGAAGGGAAAGCCTTATTCAAGAAGAAAATTGAATTAGACGGAAACGCAACCCGGATAAGCGCAGACTTTCTAATTGACGAGAATGGAAATGTACAAACCGCTTATTACGGAAAATACATTGGCGACCATTTGCCCATTGATAAAATCAAACTATTCTTAAACTAATCATGCATGTTTTCCGAATAAATTATTGGGTGACAACGGCTACATCCGAACATAATGTTATTATATCCTATGTGAATTCAGTACAGGGCTTCTTTTCCAAGCCTACGAAATATGAAAAATTGAGAGATGTTATAAAAAATATTGTTGACTACCGGACGAAATGTACAGAGACAAAATTTACAAATTTCGGTAGCTACCCCGTAGGTAAATAAAGAAACAATATAGCGCTTAGATAAAACAAAAGAGAGTAAATGATCAGATTTGATCGAATTTACTCTCTTTTATACGTTTTGTCGGAACAACTGGACAAATATCTAACCTGTTAATTCAAGATTTAAAGGTAATTGGTGAATTTATAAACCTTCATCGAGAATTTATAGGGGTCGGGATAGCCGCTTGACTCGGATAACAAAACCCTGAAATGTTTTTTAGAATTACGTTTCAAGGCTTATAACATTAACTAGTCATTAAGGAAAGCCGACTTTAACACTTGGGCAAAATCTGCAGCTGAATGAAAAAATGAAAAGTGATGGCCCGGAAAAACTACCAGTTTACATTTTAGTGAAGCTGCTAATAACTCAGCGGTTTGCGCATAAAATCGCTTTTTGCGTAAAGAGTCTTTACCTGCGCCGGTAAATATTCTTACCCCTGAAAGGTTTAATTTTTCAATATTAGGCTGGTAATTGGTGACAATTACGAATTCCAGATATTGATCGGCCAGTGAAATTTGCTTAGGTTTAATATTTGTTTGACTAAGATATTGCTTTTGCTCTGCCCCTCCCTTTAATAAAGGCTGTAAAGGCAATCCTGCCCCCCACACAAATTTTAAACCTGCTATAATAGGACCGTACCTGAACGCTGTCCGATACACTCCGGCTATCATTGAATGCAATTTTTTATGACGGGGATGTATTCTCA
Source organism: Chitinophaga filiformis (assembly GCF_023100805.1). Taxonomy (NCBI): domain Bacteria; kingdom Pseudomonadati; phylum Bacteroidota; class Chitinophagia; order Chitinophagales; family Chitinophagaceae; genus Chitinophaga; species Chitinophaga filiformis. The sequence continues at coordinate 6,290,342 of NZ_CP095855.1, read as the reverse complement.
CCATTGGCGGCTCAAATAGCAACATCGCTTTGACTAATGAAGGATAACGAATGGCCATCTCACAAGCAATAACACTTCCACTGCTAAAGCCGGCAATATATACCGGTTGCTCACCTAAGGAATCCAACAAGGCTGATATATCATCGCAATGCCTGCTGATTTCAAAATTGATAACCTGGTTGGCAATACTTCTGCCACAACCACGCATATCATATGTTATTACTTTAAAATGGCAACTCAGGTGATTGGCGATTTTGTAAAACCACCAACTATCTCCGCCCATACTAGGGATTAACAAAAGGGGGTACCCGCTTCCCTGAACTTCATAATATATGGCAATGTCATCGATGGTTATGTAACCATTTTGAACGTTCGTATTCATTTTTGAATTAGTAATGATTAAAAATAAGGTATAGACGTGCCAGATCGGGTCCTTCCACGAGAACCAGGCATAATTGAGAGAATATGAATTACCTTATTGTCATTTTATCTATTCACAAAATTGGGAAGAAGAATTGCAAAGATATTGAACAGCGATATTATATGCAAAAAAAATAGCTCTTTTCAGAGCTGCTTAAGCAAGTTCAAAAATAAAAGTCCCTGGATAATACCAGAGACTTTTTAGTGTCGGGACAACTGGAATTTTCAAACCTGTTTATAAGAAATATGGGAAATTCAACAGTTGGCCCCTTCGATATCGGAGTGCCTTAAGCTCTATGGCGATAGTGGCCTACTGCGGTCTAATTATTATTTCCAGTCGGAACAGCAAGATTCTTGCGACCTTCCCGATCCTAATCGGGACGCAATAACACAAAAAAAAGCCGCACCATTACGATGCGGTCTAATTTCTTCCAGTCGGGATGACAAGATTCGAATAAATTGCTGATTATCAATATGGTGGCTCGTCTTCACTGATGAGCTAAGAGCGGCTCACGGATTTACTCACCTAGATTTGAAATCATTTAATTTGTTCGCTTTCAACACCTTATAGTCGGGTGGACTGGATTCGAGTTGCCTTAGCAAATGCCTTATTATCAATTAAATATACTTCTATCTCTGTTGTCTACTCACGGATTTACTCACCGCATAGCAGGTGGGAGACCATGTAAAGAGCTTTAAAACGGTTTTTCTTTATAACCGGTCAAAAGGATAGCCCCTAATTGTTCCGGCTTTACAAATGTAAAATTTCCTGTGCACAATTTCACATGTTCTATTCTTTGTAAAGCCATCCCGCACTTAAATACTTCTCTTTAAGCAAATCTGGGCATCCTCGATCGCCGATTGCCTGCCATAAGATGTCGAATAATAGTGAAAAACTACCAGTAGCGGTTTCTTCATCTGTTATAAAAACTATAGGCATTTTTAGCTCGGGCTGTCTTAACTCACCGCTTCCGGAATCTTTGATAAGGTGGGCATGCGCTCCAAGATTGATTAGTCGAACACTAACATAAAATTCAGTAGCTATTTTTACAAAGGCATAATATTTAAAGGCAGACTTAATAGTTTCTACAATAAAGGTAACAAGCCCCTCCAAATAAAGTTCAGGCGAAGAACCTGGATTAATGGCAACAAAGATTGAGCTAAAATTTTCTATTGCACCATTACGTAACAACACCGTATAAGCGTCGAGGTTACTGCCGCGCTCACCTCTTATAGGGGCATTATCTTCGTTGATATGTAATAAAGTAAGGCCATCAATGTTATAACCAAATTTTGTACTAATGTACCGGCCCTGGGATGGAAATAGCCCAACGGCCTGTTTGACAAAATCTTTACTTGTGAAGGCAGGAATGGATGCTGTTTCCAAAAATGTGGTAGGGACAATGTGGACCAAGGCGCCCGGCCTGCCCTCCAGATCATGAGCAAAAGTCGCCGGAAAGGTCAGTACCCGTGATTCAGTATAACGTTCAATCTGCTGTTTTAAGTGACCAAAAGTCGTCAGTGCCGTAAATAGTTCATAAGTTCTTGGCCGGTATTTATCTGATTCATTTCGCCGGAAAAAACGATGGCTTCCATTAAAAGTTACCATCGACAACATGGAGCTGCATTTAGGAATACCGACGGCAAAAACGAAAATCCCGTCAATTTTGATTAATGGACTAAACCGGATCCCTATAATAGAAGGATCTGTACCTGACTGCAGGGCACTGCGTAGACGCGACTGAAACTGGGGATAATCCGCTATCTCAATGGCATTGGTGGCCGGTATCGCTGGTATACCTAATTTTTTTTTGCCATCTCTTAGTTCATCCAATCCAAAAATCATGATGCCCCCTTCAGTGTTATAGAAAGAGCAGATATCGTTCAGAAGCTCTTCCTTACTATCATCTCTGGTGATATCCACCTTCAATTTGTAATCCAAAGTACGGGATTCCGGTACCTTATCATCGATCAACAACTGAATAAAAGCCTGGTCAAAATCCTCAACCTTTTTATCAAACAATATCATATGTGAAAATTTACTAACTATTTCTATAAACAATACCCAATGGTAGCGAACTGGCGGTTGGGTTGAGCCTGCTACCGAGGCGCCTAGCAGCTATATCTTTCCTGAGTCAAGGCGCTTCAAGGGGAAGCTACCACAACCAAGAATGCTATTGCTTGAAGCAGGATGCCAGCTGCAGAAGGTGGCTCATACTGTGCTTGCCCGTTGTTTTGACATGGCAACATGCAACATAAGGCCAATGCGGAAAACTTCTTTAATTACGTTGTAACGCAGTAAAACATTTGCCCCAATCTTTCAGTTAGATAAGCGGCTATTTTCACAAATGTATCTTCTATAAAACGACTGTTGGGTTTATTTTTGTACGTCAGTGGCTCTGTGCAAATAATATAGCCTTCTCCCTCCCAAGTTTGTAAATACCCCAGATCGATCATTGTTTGTGTGATAGGTGTTAAAGTTTCCTCAGTCACGATACCGACAAAATAGGGATAATCCACCCGCTTCTTACCCCCTATGATTACTTGTCCTTTTATTTTTTGTTCGAATTCTTCTATCATAGTAATTGCCTGATCCATTTCCGATTTTACCAGTTCAATTATCTCAGAAGAAGGCTGATGTTGAGGGATCGATTTGGAAATAGCCGGTCGGGCAAAATCTTCAAATTTTGCCTGTTGCAGGTCTATAGCTTCTTTTTTTAGTAACTCTAATGAAGTGACGCGCAAATTGGCTAATGTTTGTAGATTGTAGGCATCATTAGCGTAGTTGACTTTTTTATGGTAATAGTATTGCAAGAGGGATTGTATTTCTTCCGCTTCATCCTCAAATTGCACAAGAATGAACATACCCTTGAATGTGTGACAAAGCGACTGGAGTAAAAAAGGCAATCCTGGGGTCTCATAACGATCATCAGTATCAGCCCAGCGCCATTCCCGTTCATGCGTCCAATCGATAGGCGATAAACCTGATAGGTTGGTGTAAACATACCTATATTGTTCCCTGAGAGAGATGCCACAGTCTGTATGGAGCGTCCGCAGCCCTTTTTCGTAGAAGATATTGCCATTGGTATTTTCCTGGTGTCTACCACTTAATCCATAGATTACCGGCCGGGCACCTACAGCAAATAAATCACTGCGATGGATGGCAAACGCATATGGGGACACAATATCGTTCTTATTTCTTGCCTTTACGTATTCAAGATAGGAGCCAAATGGCATTTCGGTAAAACAAACAGCTGGTTTGGGACCATAAATCGTGGGAACGATCAGTCCCCTTTTCGTTTTGCGAAAAGCAAATCCTGCACGGATAAATCCACAATGGAGTATTTTCTGTAACACAAAAAAGGCATCTGCGTCTGGTTGTAGTGGGAACTCGTCATCGCAAACTCCGTATACCTTGTCGATATCGTTGCCCTGGTAATCGTAACTATTAGCAGAGAGGGTCGGCGTCGACAATTCATTGCTGTAGTCCTGCGGTTGCAGAGACGGATCCCTGTCATGAACGAAATGAATAATCCAATTAGATAAATCAGGTCGATTTTGATAAAACATATCCGAAAGGGTTAGCACCAACAATAGCTATCCCTTCTAAGTTAACAAATTACCTGGAACTTTCTATTTAGGTGCTAGGCGCCGCCTTGCCGCAATTGTGTTGTATTGGCTAAAAGTATCCATTATTGCCTGCAGTGACCTTTAGGTGATACCTCTCGAATATGTTATATGATAAATAAATATTATTGATTACCCGGAATGCTCCAGGGTGAGTACACGCGCATTGACTCATAAGGTATTGATCCTATTATTCATTTCCTCGATCGACCTGAAAATCTGAAGAGCCACCTGGGGAACAATTGCATTGCCTAAAGCATGGATGCTTTGGGCTCTCCAGTTAGAAAAGGTAACACCGTCCAACTCCCGGGGAATCCCATCATCTCGGCTACAAACTGGGGATTGAGTTGGCCACTTATCCCATACTGGAATCGAACTATACCACTCAAATCGTCCGCCTGTTGACGATATGCTCTGGCCTGCGGTCCTTTCCAATCCCGTGCAGTCGGAGTAGGTAGACGTCCAGCGTGTCCCATCGCCATTAAAGTCAGAGAATGTTTGCCTCCAATCAAAAGTGTTGACTCCTTTCGGGGATTTTTTATGTCCCAGCTGTCTGAACTCGTTGGAGTAGGCAACAAACCATAATCGGTATCTGAGATGCGGCGCTCCAACGGCACAAGCCGGAAGTACAACCGGTTGGACCTCGTACCCTGCAGCCTCCAAATCAGTCTGAACTTTGTTGAATACCAATCCTTTCTTCCAATTAAGGAGGCCAGGAACATTTTCTGCAAGTATCCAACGTGGCTGAATCTCTCCAATGATTCTAAGCATCTCTGGCCAGAGGTAACGGTTATCTTCCATTCCTCTTCTCTGTCCTGCGATACTGAATGGTTGGCAGGGGAACCCTCCTGTGACGATTTCAACCACTCCCCGAAACTTAGTTGCATTGAACTCTTTGATGTCCGTGTATTCTTCTGCATGTGGCCAGTAATATTTTAATATTCGTCTGCAAAAAGGATCAATTTCACAATAAAATTTGTTGTCCCATTCCATCCACTGTGCTGCGAGATCAAATCCGCCGAGCCCGGAAAACACGCTTCCATGTACCATAACTGCTGGTCTCCATATTTATCGTTATTTATTTTCTTTTTGCAGATCTCTGTTTACCTGGTTTATCGGGAGGTTTAATTTCTCGTTTTTTCTGCTTTATCAGTTGAGCATTTTTTCCGTGCAGTATCGCCGAATCAATAATATCCTGGGGTATGTTTTTATTTAATATTTTGTATCCTGGATTTGCGTGCAATTCCGGTAATACCGAATTAATAATTGTTCTTTTTAACAGTTCCTGCCCCTCCGGCTTATTTAAAAGTTCCTCAATGGACCGGTGTGCAAATTTAACAGTGCCGAATTCTACGTTTTCAATACCATAAACGATACCGTTCTTCGCGTATTTGTCGATTTTTTGGTTAAACGCTTTTAATGCTTTGTTTTCAACGTGCTTTTGGATTAAGTTATCGATGAAATATTCAAGCGTCATTTCTGTCACCATCGGTTTTCCATCGATCACAATATCTTCACTCACTTCCGGAGGAAGGGATTTGCAGTATTTTTCTGCTTCGTTAATCAGAGAACGGCCTTTCTCATCGTAAGAACGATAGTCTGTACTGCCACCGTGTCCATTATTCGACGCATATCCGGCTTTATACCCGTTAATATAGACGTCTGCACTAAACGCCAATGTTTCTTCTGAAAGTTGTTCGGAGAACGCTATTCGTTTTAATTCAATTTGCATACAATATTATTTTGAAATCTGGTCACTCATATATGCCTACGGTTAATTGATTTCCACAATGACACGAGACCTTTATGAGGTAAGGCTTTTATGTTTCTGATTTTTACATAGCAAAAATGAGAATCACCAAATGGAAAAAATGGGAGTTACCGGTAGGTTCGAAAAAAATGGCGATTGACAACACAGAGTATTAGAATTATGTCAGCAGCTCCATACACATCGTACCACCTGCGAAAGAAGGATGCTCACAAGTAGTAACTGGTCCGGAATCTGACTGACACCGGATGGTTTTAATAGAAGCGGCAGACTTTATGCCAGGGAAGGGGAGAGGAGTGTAGACCGGTTGATGAATGTCTTATGAGATCGTGCTTGCCACAACAATGTCTATTGAGAAAAAATTGACCAATTACGGGACCTGCCGGACGATTTGCTGTTCTTTCGGAACAGTTAAGACCGACGAGGATTATCTGATTTACCAGACCATTAAAGAATTACTGAACCAAAAGGAAACCAAAGAAGTATTTTAAACTGACACTGCCGAAATCTTACAAACATCACATCCTTACGTCTATCATTCAGTATTTGAATCCTGAGCGTTACCTGTGGTGTCGGTCTTACTAGCAGTAGTATATGCTCTTGTACAGCTTTGTCGACGAACACCTAATATCGGCCCTGATCTTCAATGATTTTTAACAATAATTCGTTCAGCTGACAACCAAATAAGAGTTCTCTTAATCTATTATTTACGTTTATGTTAAGTAATTCGGCCAGCAAGATCTTAAAGGGTTCCATTTTAAAGTGTGCACCATATAAATGGCTGGCACCTGGATTGAACCTGGTTAGCCAATGACCAACAACATCGTCCAGCAATGCGTTTTCCTCAAGAATGGTCTTGGCGATATTTACGCTCAAAAAATGATGTTGGCCGGGTTGTAATGTGTAGCTGTATTCACGCCTATCCATTTGAATCAGGGTGTAATGGAAATTGTCAAGATTAAAGGTTGCAACTGAAGGAACTACAACATACATTGCACCATACATCATACTCTGGAACTCAAACCGTTCTCTCCTGATTTTACCCGAAAAGGTTACGCTCTCCCTGGCATTATAGATTATGGATCTAACCATGAAACCGTGATAAACTCTTTCCTGTTCGACGATGTCTAAAACCGGGCAGGTATAACAAGTTGGCTTGGAAAATGGCTTAACGAAATCTAAACACGAACGGGGTACTTCGTTAATACGTCTAAATCCCATTGATGGGTGAGCTGCAATTTTCAAATTCATTCTATTAACCTTGAAAAGATGATTAATTAAAGAAAGCCGAAAGGCATAAATCATTTTCAGCAAATAGCAGTCGCGGGGCACGCATGATATTGCCTTCGATGTTTAGATATTAAACTTAAAGTCATTTCTGTAAGACATACAACTGAAGTGTGATCATATATCGTGGGATCGGGCCAAACCGTTCTTCGTTTTGCGAAAAGCAAATGATGCACAGATAAAGCTACAATGGAGTATTTCCAAGATCACAGCACAACAACTATCTTCTACCAAGTTAATAATTAACTGAATATCCTATTTATCTGCATTTGTCTCAGTTGATTTAATTTCTGTCACCAATAACACAGGAATAAGTACATGGACATATCATGGGCCATAAATCATTTACCGTCTTCAAATAGTTTATCTTTATGATCATCTTTGAAAATCGAATCCCTATCAAAATTGATAAATCTGATAACGAAAGCTCCTTCCATGTCGTAAAAATAACTTTGTCTGGTATCTGAATACTTAATAGGCGCCCCCAAATTCTTCATTAAATCCAGATATATGTATACTCTGCGTTGGGAAACGCCGATTTTCTGTGCTAACGCTTTTGGAGTTCCAGTTCCTTTAATTCTTATTAAATAGTCAATTCGCTGTAAACGGTGCACAATGTCAATAATCATCTGGAGACATTTTTAGTAAAAAGGGTCAAGCAGTGTACTGCATCATATAAATGGTTACCAGCAAGCTTGATAATGCAGTAGTGTAAATAAAGGTTGATGATAAAGATTCTCTTTAGCTGCATATGGGGGCATCAAACATATTGGAATATTTCCCAGATAAATACACCCTCACTAGTCGTTGAATTAAAATTAAACAATAAATGTTTCATTAAATCGGCATCATAAAAATTTAACATCACTGCAAAATAGTTGCTGTGATTCTCTCAACCTCTTTGGGCTGCACCTAAAATGCAGTACCTATAATTAACATTGCAGTTAAGCCTCTACACAAATAAGCTTAATTCATATGAAATTCCAAATACATGAACATCCGGACTATAGACTTAGATCGAGCAAAGCAATTCCGATTTATTACAGTCATCAAATAAAGAACTTTGCTGCACCCTATTCAGTAAGCTCTCCCTATATAGATATCTTAGTGCATGAATATTCAAAAGAAGGAATTATGCTACGATCGCTTAGTCTATATGTTAAATCACCATTAAGCCTGATCTGTTTAATGAAAAATCCGAAAACAGTGATACAAACAATGAATACGTCTTTAGTGAACGTGCTGATAGACGATAAAAACGAAGTACAACTGGCGAAAAATAAACTGCTCATTTATTACTGGGGAAGTACTACTCAAAAGCTAAGCTTGACACCAGGAAATTACGAAATAAGCCGTATTGAGTTTTCCAGAAAGGAGATGAACGATCCTGGTGAAAATATAGTAAATGCCAGGCGCCTTCTTGAAAGATTAAAAAAGCAGAGTGGTAAATATCGGCTGCTGGACTATCCGGTAGGTTTTGGTAAAACACTGGATGAAGTAATTAGCACTGATTTAAAGAAGTTGGAGAATCAAAGGCAATTCGAAGAACGAATAGTCGATATCCTTTTCTCCATCGCTTCAGATGAAAATACAATTGCTATTCAAAACAGAGACTAAGTGGTATTAACCCGCAAAAACTATATCACTGCAATGACTTTGCAGTATCTTCTTTTATATTGAAGAGTTTTTCCAGCTCTGAATATTAAAGTAACAAGATAAAGTATCACGATCGACACAATAAAAAAAGAAGCATATTTTTTCTTTCGGTGATCTAAAACGACAGCTTCAACATTTAATTTTACAAAGACTTCAAAGACGCGTCGAAGCCTAAATATTATTTTGTTAACTTTTTTAACTCTTCTTTCTTATGAAACAGAAAATCTATGGCTTACTGCTGTTGGGTATAGCGGCAGTTGCTTCATCCCCAGTCCTAAGCGTAGCTGCAAACAGTTCTAACGATGATGAAAATTTCGTTTTTAATGGAACTTGTACCCAAGTAGGCGCAACCCAGACATGTTCTGTAACCCTTGCTCCTCCAACTTGTACTATCGCAGCAACACCTGATACTTGCGGTTGATATTTTAAAATTTATTGCCCCACCTTATGGTGGGGCAATAATATACGTTGGACTCATTAAATGAAATCAGAAGTGTAGTTAACTCAACGTCTCAAACCCGATGAGCGTTTTTCCATTTGTATAAGGCAGCGTATCATCACCACACGAAGACTAAACATAAATACCGTTAAACAGGTGCAGCAATTAACAAGCCTGGTCAACTGAGCCCCATAGATACTTTTGTGAGTTTGCGCGCTATGTATCACCTACCGGCCATCAGTGGTGTTAACTTAACTAACGAATCTTCCGGATCATTATCTCAGACGAATCACAGGAGCAAATTTGACGTGCAATTGTGAGTTGATAATGGATAGTAGCATGAGCTCCGAAAGTAGCTTCTATCAACGGGAAATGATTGATAGAAACTCCGCGGGCACACCTTCGACAGGTTATCTAGCAATTGCTTATGAAATCATAAAATCACGCGTTCAAATGAAAATACCCAGTAGTCTTGTCAGATCCATTTCTTTAGCCTTGATATTGTTGATCAATATATCCATATGCCAATCATGTAATGAAGGAACAGATCATATGGTAACCGATTACCATTATAGTAAACCGGAGTACCATAACATACGTCTGGAAGTCACAGGCGATGTCTTAAAGCTGCCGCTGGATTCCCTGACCAAACCAAACTTTTCCTCTTACAGCGTATTTCAACAGAAAGGCACTTTATTCCTGGCCTTCATAGATAAGTTGACAAATAGAATAAATATATATGATGTAAATCGGCGCGCACTGGTATCACAGATAAGTACCAGAAACATCAAAGAAAATAAATCCCGGTTAGCCAAGATTACCGTATTTGTAAAAAGCTTTGACAGCATCTATCTGAATACCTTACTTGACGTGTATATGATAGACAGTACAGGTAGGGTAAAGCAAAGAATAAAACTTCCCTCTAAACCCTACGCAGCACTAAGCGATTTCAATGGATTCTCGCCGCCAGTCTTTAAAAGCGATTCCATGTTCTTTGCGGCCTATCCGTATCTGGATATGCGCAAACAGAAGGAATTAAGAAAATGGAAACGCATGTTCATCCTCGATTGGACCAGGAAAAAGGCTGAATTAGCTTACTCCCTTCCTCCCTTTTTCAAAGAGAACGTATATGCGAGACGTTACCTGACAACTTACTATTGCTATAATAACGACTCTTCGCGATTCGTTTTTAGCCTGCCTGCAGACTCCAATCTCTATGTGACAAAATTAGATGATCGCCAAACAGCCTATTTCGGCGGTAGCCAGTACATTACTGAAGCAATTCCACCTTTTACAAAAGAAGAGTACAGCAATAGCGACAAACAATCATTAGGAAGATATTTCCGGGATTCATATGGTCCCGTCTATTTTGATAGTTATTCGAATAGATACCTGAGAGTAGCTGAACAAAAGCTTACCAAGGATAAGTATGATCAAAAGATCTTCAACAAAAAGAGTAGCCTTGTCATACTGGATAAGGACTTTAAAATTATTGGAGAAACTGAAGTGCCGGATAGTTTAAACCTTTATACATTATTTACTACAAATGATGGCATATATGCCAAAATTGAAACCTCGGTAAACGAGGATACCATATACTTTTCAAAATTAGTATACAAACAATAGACAATGAGCAATAAATTGATTTTACTGATTTGCATACTGTTTGCCAGTTGTATCCGCCAGCAGGATTACGAAAAGAAAGATCCGAGGAAAAAAAGCACTGAAGCGATTGGTGATCAACACCAACAGGATTCATTATTCAAAAACATTGCGACACTGTTGGATGGAAAAATAAAACCCGATGAGATAGGCGACTCTATCGCGATTCTCATCATACCGATTGACGCCGCCTGCGATGCATGTCGGGATAAAGCGATAGATTCGGTACTGGAGCATAGAAGTAAATTTAAAAAGGGACATTTTGCAATTATATCGGCCAATGGTCTCAAGACTATTAAAGCCTACTTCACATCCAGGAATATGCAGGATCCAACTGATGACAGGATAATCCTGGATCATCAGAATGTCGCCTTCAAAGAGCAATTGGTATACATACGTCCCACCGCATATTATTGTTATGATAGAAAAGCCTATAAACGAGTCACATCCAATTCAATAACAGTCAAAGAGGATTTACAGTTATTTTTTGAATAGGAGTATCCATGGTTGAGACCTGGGTACACTTATTCCCAAATACAGGTAACAAACAAGATAGTACGTAAAATTTTTAAGGCATGACAACTCAACCAATTTCCGCAACCGTTGAGAAGCCAAGCATGGCAACAAACAATGTATTGAAGAAATGGAGCCTGGTAGATCAAACATACTTAGTTCTTAGCATCATTAAGGAAGATAGGAAAGGGTCTGTCTATAAATGTCTTTATATCAAAGGTATTTTTGATTGGGGGATATGTATTTTGAAGGAAGCGAACGCCAGCCACAATCTGGATGCTGCAGGCAGAAATAATATAGACCGACTACTATGGCAAGCTAATTTACTGAAGGAATTTAAGCCATTAGTGCCAGTTCCCAGGATTAGGCAGGAATTACGGGTTAACGGTAACTTATATCTGCCCATGGAGTATATAAAGGGCAAAACTATAGAGCGGGAATTTGAAGAAAACAATAAGGCGATACATACTTCACTATTACGCGGGCGGTACCCTGGCTTACAAATGTTAGATTACTTAAAAGACATCATTTCGAGCATAAGCAGGCTGCATGAGCACGGTTATGTTCACCGGGATATAACAGCAAGTAATTTCATAGTTACTCGCGCCAAAAAGGTCGTATTAATTGATCCTGAACTTTCCTACTCGATAAATAGGCAGTTCCCAACGCCGCCTTTTGAGCTTGGTACATTAGGTTATATGTCGCCGGAACAACTCAATAAGCAGACGCCTACCTTTAAAGAAGATATTTTTGCAATGGGAGCACTTATTATAAGGTTGCTGACCGGCATCGACCCTTATAAAATTGTCGAAAAGGACCAGCTTATCACCAAAAGCAAGCTGGATCATTTTATTGGAGACGATGCGCTCTCAAATATGCTTTTGCGATGTTTCGATGATGACCCGGATAACAGGCCTTCACTTGAAGTAATAAAGGATGCCTTGAGCGCCTTTAAGACACGCCTCAGGGACCAAGGAATGAAACGACAGTCCTCATCGATAATGGCAGCTTCGGATGATGCCCTTGGAACAATTATTCAAAGTGCCATTGATGCAGTCTGCTCGCCGTTAATGGCTGATGACCATGGGTGGTTTTCATTCGAAAATAATAGTCCCAACGAGAAAGTCAATCCCCGCCAATATCGCTGTGAAATACATAACGGCGCGGCAGGCGTGCTATATCTGCTGTCTGTTGCCCGGCAAGCACACTTCAGGGTGGACGCTTTTGATAGCCTGGCCTCCAGGACCTGGAGCCTTTTGAAGACATATTTGGAAGATCCTAATAGAATAAGGCCTGGACTCTATTCGGGGAGTCATGGCATCGCTATGGCCTTACATTATGTATCAAAAGTGATCCCATTAGCTACACGGGAGGAATACGACAGCGTGATGGCAGTCCTGGTATCAAAGGCTGCCAGTACGCAGGAAATAAAAGGAGGCCTGGCAGGAAAGGTACTCGCACTGCTAACGCTGGTCGAAGATCATGCAGACGAAAATATAAATGAAGAGCTGGACCGATGCATACAAAGTATACTCGACAGTCAAAATAAAAACGGCAGCTGGAAAGGACTCAATGGGCAAAAAACGTCCATATCTCTATTTACCGGGACGGCCGGTATACTACTGGCGTTGATACGCTACCTTAAAATTAGTGAGAACCCCAAATTAATACCGGCAATCAGGAAAGGGTTGCATTGGCTACAGTCAAGGGCACATAGACAGGGAAATTCGTTATTCTGGAGCGATTGGTCTGTGTCTCGGTATAATGAGTGGTTATATAATGGCGGTTGTGGCATAGCCCTGACCTACATAAAAGCATTTGAGGTTTTAGGAGACTCTTACTACCGCGACCTGGCTTACAAAGCGTTGCAATATTTTGACCGAAACATCATACATAATAATCTAAGTCACTCCTATGGCCTCACCGGTTTGGGGGAGGTATATTTAGAGGCATATAAAGTGTTCAGGGATCCTGAATGGCTGGAACGGGCAAAAGAGATTGTTCAACACTTACTTTGTCTTAAAAAATCAAGCGCTCAATCTGGCACGTACTGGCTTATAGAAAAAGAGCCCAAACCCATTGCCAGCTTTACCTCCGGCAATGCAGGCATCATACATTTTCTAATCCGCTATAGCGCCCCTTATTCATTTAGCTTTCCTTTCCTGTTGTAAGTCCTTAAATTCCTGGAATAGTACGAGAAGTGCCCTTCCCAGCTGAGTAACAAGCTGTCCATCGCTACAGCCTGAAGCATAAGCCGAAAAGGGCACTGTCTTCATGTAACCAAACCCTACAGGACGGTAATATCATTTGCGTAGTTACCGACGGCGTTAGTCATATAATGCGTTTGAAATTACACCCGAAATATCGTCGATTTCACCTGCACGAGGCTTTTCGTCCGGGGGCATTGAACTCAATATCCTTCCTTTCTTGTCTATTAACACCAGTTTCGGAAATCCCTGCACAGAATAATCTTTGACGATATCAGAAGCATGCTCACCGGTCGCGTTGAGTGAAATGCCACTTCCTGTTGTAAATCTTCCCTCTTTTAGACTATTCAGCCACTTTTTCTTATCTGTGTCAACGGAAACATTTATAAAAACGACACCAGTGTCGTTTTTAAAGCGATGTTCGATCTCCCTGATCACGGGCACCAGGCGGGAGCATGGAATACAACCAGTGAACCAAAAATCCATTACAATGACCTTATTCTTAAAATCTTTATCAGTAATAAGCCTGTTTCGCGCATCGTAGAGCTTAAAAGAAGGCGCTGATTGACCAATAGCGATACGCCTGGCCTGCCCCAGATCTTTCTTAACGGTTTCCTTGAGATATGCGTTTGAGGCGTTGTTCAAAAAGTCATTTACGCAATACATGACCGACTCAGAGGTCCCATCATGGCGAAGTAATACTTTGATCAGCTTTGCGGTAACAATGTCCCTGGCCAAGCCACTATATTTGGACTTCGCCAGCTTATATTGAATCTCAGGGAACATAGATGACTGTTTGGCAAAGTCTATACTGCGCCAGGATGATAACTCAATGATCTGCCGGGCGTGACTGAGCAAACCCATGCTGGCCATGTAATCGGTCACCGGCAGTTGGAAAATTTCATTGATGTTGATGGTGGTATCGAATATCCTTATCAGGTCGTTAGTCGACATACTCAAAGAGGGCGCTTTAACGACTAACATTTGCATTGTCTGGAACCTTGCCTCCTCTAAATGAAACTTTACCATGATACGGCTTATCTCCAGCGCTGTCGGCGATACCGTGGTTTTAAACCTCGATAAGTAATCGTTCATTACACCAACGGCTGTATCGGTCCAACCGGATAACTTCAGATAATAATCTAAGTAATTGGAAGAAGTTGCAGCAGACGGCTTAGGCTTATTTTTGAACTCATGCTGCATACCTTGAAGCATAATAAGTTTGGAAGCACCTCGTCCGCTGAAAATACAACTATCATTACGTCCTTTGATAACAACTGATAAGTCGTCATTAGGTTCGACAAAATAATCGAATCGCATGAAATCCCGAATCCAAAAACGCGCAGGTTGGTTTAATGTTGTTGTCAGCCTAAACTCATTGTTAGTGACAGGCACCTTGTAAGTATGTTGCGCATCAGGGTTACTTATATCCTGTAAAACAACAATTGAGATGCTGTCTATCGACCTGGTGCCCTCAAAAGTACCATGGAGGGTAAAAGTGCCGGAAGTATCCGGAAATTGCCCATGAGCAAACGAGGCCGGATAGAGCGCAGCCATCGCCAGGAAAATAACATTGACAAATCGGACTAAGATTGTATATTTCATATAACATTCACATTTCATATAACATTCACATTTTAGTAGGCGGCAAGAGTATGAGTAACCCCTAATAGTCCTTATTCTGATTCAGACCTTTTACAAGCACATCTGAAAGAGGAATGGGTGCTATATATCTGTCATTAGGATAGAGTAGTTCCGGGCCAACGTTGTCAGCGACATCGGCCCTTTTTATCGCTTTTTTCTGTCGTGAGAGATCATATAAACGATTCCCCTCGAAGCAGAGTTCTTTTCGTCTCTCCATATATATTGAGTCCAGCAAAGCGCCGCCTGAAACATCTATAGCACTATTTACACCATATGCCCTTACCCGAATAGCGTTAAGATAATACAGCGAACTGTCCTTCATACTGTTTTGAGCGAAAGCTTCCGCTGCAATCAAATACATTTCGGATGAGCGTATCAGAGTCTGGTAATAGGAGGTGGTGGGAAACTTGGAATTGGCAACAATACCTGTCGGATATTTGCGTATTTCCCAGGCGCCGGCGGTATCCTTTACCCAGGCTCTGCGAATATCGGTAGGGTATTGAGTGAGCAGCAGCGCTATATCTTTGGTCGCTCCGTAGTACTTGAATGACTCCCGAAAGTAATATCCCGGAAAAGCAACTCTTTGATCCAGTTCAGTTAGTGGCGGTGACAGCTGAAATATGGCCTCTGACTCTTTATTTGTAAATAAATTTTCCGGATAACCCGTAACCATCAAGGGGACTTTAGTTAATACAGATACCGCCATGTCTTTTGCCAGTGCATACTCACCTTTGTTAAGATAGACACGTGCTATTAATGCCTGGACCGCCGTCTTGGTAAGGACCTGATTCGAAAGGACATTGGCAGGTAACAATGTTAGCGCTATCTGCAGGTCATTTAATATTTGCTTATAGTTGTCGGACACAGTATTTCTGGTATACTCTGTGTTCCAGTCTGAAGCTGTCACATACGGTATGCCGGCGTGGGAGGCGTCTGCGGAATAATTGTACTGCTGACTAAAATAATTTAACAACTGCAGGTGAGCAAGTGCACGTAATGCCAGCGCCTGCCCTTTTAAATTATTCGCTTTCACACTATCTTCCTGTTTAAACCGATCTACGTTTTCTAAAACCAATGCGACTTCGCGCAGCATATGGTAGCCGGAAATCCAGAAAGGATTTAAATTGCTGCTACTGCTGCTCATTTGATAACTATTGGTTTCATCTGCAATCTGCCGCCAGGCATAGTGTGAAGTAAGAGGAGTGCCGCTAATAATAGGCTTCATATTGTCTGCTACAAGCTCCCCATAGATGAATGCATATCCCGTGTAGAACCTGGTTTTCAGCTCCACATATGCACCGTTTAAAACGGTTTCACAGGCAGCCAAGTTGCTAATATATTTCCCGGATTCTACTTGATTGGAAGGTGTAACGTCAAGGAAACCTTTTTTACATCCCGAGCAGAAAACTATTACTCCAATAAAAATGAATATATATATACGTGCCATAAAATATTTCAGGTTTAAAATGTAAGATCTAATCCCAAAGAATAGGACCGGCTTTGAGGGTAAGATGCGTTACCATCACCCAGAGCGCCAACGTTTTCCGGATCCAGGCCCTTGTATTTGGTCCATAATGCGACATTATATGCATTGGCATATACCCTTAGCTGCCTAACTTTAAGTTTTGAAAGCAGCTGCTCTCCGAAAGCGTAGCTGAGTGATATATTCTTCAGGCGAATGAAGTCGCCATCATACAAGTACCTTGTGGAATTTCTATTGCCTCCATCAACATTGTTTAGCACCCGTCTTGGATTCATGGCAATGTCGCCAGGCTTTTGCCATCTGTCAAGCGCCTTCTTAGATTGATTGATATAGGAAAAGGTGACGCCATCATTTAACAATGTAACGCCGGAAACATCGAATACCTGGAATCCATACTGGTACACAGCCAGTGAAGATAACTGGAACCGCTTGTAGTCGATGGTCGTTGACAGGCTGCCGAACCCATCTGGCTGCGGTTTACCGACGATTACCCTGTCATTAAGGGAATAGGTCTCCGTTACTTTGCCTGAAATGTCATACCATGTTGGTTTGCCATTATCTGGATTGACGCCAGCCCATCTAACCAGATAAAAGGAGTTATAATTTTCGCCCTCCTTGTCAATCAGCTTGCCGTTGACAGCCAGCGCCTGGTTCGCCTTCACCAGCTTGTTTTTGTTGGTACTCCAGTTGCCTGCCAGTCGCCAGGAAAAATCCTTGCTCTTGATAACATCTACGGACAACCCCACTTCTATACCCTTGTTGCTCATCTTTCCGATGTTGTCTATGACGCTATTGTAACCCGAGGTAGCATACAGATTAACAGCATACAGAAGGTCTGATATGCTTCTTTCGTACAAGTCAACAGTACCATTCAATCGGTCAAAAAGGCTAAACTCCAGGCCTACATCTTTATTGAAAACTTTTTCCCACTTTATATCCCTATTGCCTGCAACGTCGTTCAAAGTGGCATAGGTCACCCCATTATCGGTAGCAAATTGCAACAGATCGTACCTGGTAGTATTCAAAATCGTTGCTGAATTTCCTGCTGTTCCTACACTCGCCCTCAGCTTTAATAAATTTATTACCTTGGAAAGCCTGTTCATAAAATGTTCATTGGATACCACCCAACCAGCACCTGTTGACCAGTAGTTACCATACCTATTGTTGGGACCAAATTTAGAAGACCCATCTCTCCTTGCAGACACTGTAGCGTTCAACTTGTTTTTATAGCTGTAATTTAACTGTCCGAAATAGGACATTAATGTTACTTTGTTACTCACGCCACTGCCATCTATTAACGTTGTTGCCGCCGACAGATCGTCCAGATCAACGCTCGGGATGCCCTGGCGTATGGCTAGTTGATTACGTTGGTATTCTAATTGCGATTCCTGTGCAACAAGTACGCTTACACTGTGTTCATTAAACAGCTGCTGATAGGTGATGCTGTTTGTATTGATTACTCGGGTTCTTAACAAATTGTAGGATGTTATTTGCCCAATACCAGGAGGCATTGAACTTATGTAGAACCGTGGATCAAGCTTCTCGTTATTGAACGAAAACATCACATCACCACCAACATCTGTTCGTACCCGCAAATTTTTGTTCAACATGGCCTCTGCGAATAAATTGCCTATGGTACGATACGCTTTAATATTATATTTATTATAATCCAATTGAGCAACAGGATTATTGAAATACTTTACTGCCGGATGATAGAAGGGTTGAAGATAGTACTTACCAGTAGACAGTCGAATTGGATCCAGAGGTGGCGCAACGTATGCGAAGCCGGTAGGGGTTTGAACATTGTCGTCGAAGGTTGGATAATCCTGCTTGGTATATGAGAAGGTTGAATTTAAGCCGACCTTTAGCCAATTTCTGGCTTGATTGGTCATGTTGTACCTTAACGAATATCTGTCAAAGCTGGAATTCTTGACAACACCATTTTGGTTAGTTACCTCCAGATTAAGATAATAGGTACTTTTATCACTTCCACCGGATAGAGACAGGTTATTTGAAGTAGTCGCTACAGGACTCTTGTATAAGCCGTCAAACCAGTCTTGCGGTTCATAGAATGCAGTTTGCCCCTGGTTATTGGTTACTGTAGGAAACTTAGCCTTTAAATCCTTGTCTATAGCCTCATCTGTCCACTGGGTAGGATTGGAGTTTTTGTAAGACTCATACAGCAGCCCCAAATATTCGTCCGTTGTCAGCACGCTATTTTTATGGGTAACCGGAGAAGCAATATCAACACGAGAACTGAAGTTAATCTTAGCATCCCCAACTTTTCCCTTTTTCGTGGTAATTAATATTACGCCATTGCTCGCTTTTGAGCCGTACAGCGCGATCGCGGAGGCATCTTTTAACACAGAAATGGATTCGATGTCTGCCGTATTAATTTGCGATAATGGATTGGATATTGGATTTGCACCATCGCTAATGCGGAAATTAATAAACCCTGCATCTGTTAACGGAACACCGTCTACAACGATTAAAGGCTGTCTTACTGTACTGCCCCCTGCTGCCGACGTTCCGGTCCCTATACCACGCAGCACAAAATTGCTGACACCACCGCCTGGCTGACCATTACCTGTAGTTACCAGAAGTCCGGGCACCTGTCCCTGAAGCGATCTATCAAATGATTGGTTCGGCATGTCGCGGATCGTGCTGCCCTTGACAACGGTGACTGCGCCAGTATTTTTTGATTTGGAGGTTGTTCCGTAAGCGACAACGATCGCTTCATCCAGGTCTCCAATGACTGGTTTCAGTTTCACACTTACGTAAGCGTTACCCGTCAGAATCACTTCTTTAGGTTCATAACCAATAAGTGAAACGGTAAGAGTTGCATTTTTCGGAATAGCGGCAAATGCGAATTGTCCCTGATCGTCAGCAGAGACACCTCGCCGCGCACCTTTGACCATGATAGTGGCACCGGGTAGTGCATTACCATTACCATCTGTTATTCTCCCGGAAACAGAGAAGGTACCTATGGTACTGGAGTCGCCTGGTGGCGTGCTGGTATTGACAACCGGACGATCGCTTTTCTTTCTGATAGTAATAGCATTGCCTCTATAGCTGATACTTAAACCTTTACCAGAAAATAGCTTTGCGAGAAACTCATCAATTTCCTGATTGATAAACCGTCCTGTAACCTTTTCATGTTCGTTTATATCCTCATTCAGGTATACAAACTCAAAACCGGTTTGTTGAGTTACAGACATTAGAATTTCCCGCAAAGGCGTGTTGTTCGCGATGATAGTTACCTTTTTGCCGGCCCTGGCAGATTGAGCTTGCATAAAAATGCCAATGTGCAATAGCAATAGGCACATGACTAACCTGTTGAACGCAGGGTGCCCGCTTAGAATCCTACTCATAAGTGATAGTTGATTTTTGGTGTTGGTTTGCTGATAAATAATGAACGTCCCCGTGACAATCGATAAAACTGTTTTTTCGAATAAACTCAAAAAGTCGACATACGTAACGAATACAATAGCTAACACTGGTTTTCTACTAATTGACAGTCTTAATGACAATACACACATTACAGAATCCCCTGGTTGGCATACCACATTGGCAGCCCTATATCATTAAGGCCGAAAATTGAAAAAAAAGGGGTATCTGCTTATTAAAAAAAATACCTCGATGTTATTCTGTAATTTTTTGTCGATTGACCTGTAATCGTGGCCCGTAGGCATTTTGAGCGGATGGGCCTAATAGAAAAAGGTAGTCGGCTTAACATAAGCATAACATTGCAACGTGATTCTTAGGCTGTTAACCTGGCATTAACTGATTTGTCCTCCCAATTTCGTTATTTGCAGCAACGAATACAATCGAACATTGCTTACCAACGCATGATGCGCTGGTAAGCAATGCTTTCATGCAGCTAAATAGTATCCGGGGGTGTCATTATTAATATTAGCCTTCCGAAAAACGGAACTGGGCGACTATTGGAATTATGACTAACATTTTTTTACTTTTGCAAACCTCATCCATCCGTTTGCTATTAAACCCATTCATCCTGCACTAATTATTTGGCATAACCCAAAAGGGCTGATTATAAAATAGTGATCTCAAGCGAATGCAATGAACACATTGAATGACAATGAACTATTACGCCTTATAAAAAAGGGGGATGAGACAGCCTTTACTACTTTGTTTCATCGGTACTGGACGCGTATGCATCTGGGGGCTCATAGTATTTTAAAGGATGAAGCCGACGCATGCGATATCGTTCAGGAGGTTTTCATCTGGTTTTGGCAGAATAAGGAATCTATTGTCATCAACACCACGCTAAAAGGGTATCTGCTGCAGGCAGTACGTAACAAATGCATCAACAAACTGGACAAGTTGGCGACGGGGGAGAAGCGCCGAAAACAATATGCCTACTTAAAAGAGACCATGGTAACAGCTGTGCCCATGGAAAATTCCGAATTACGCTTAACGCTACACGCAGCCATGGGCGAATTGGGGGTTGCCAGCCGTACAGCTTTTGAAATGATATATATTGACCATAAAAGTCAGAAGGAAACCGCTTTGGAGTTGGGTATTAGTGCCCATACAGTCAAAACGCATGTTCGTAATGTACTTCGCAAGTTGCGGAAGAAATTGAGAAATATCAATGAAATTTAGTCTTCCTATACCCCATTTCTTCCTTTTTCATGCCTTATAGTTATATGTTAATTTAATATGAATTTCGATCCGGATTACATAAAGGAACTGGTACTTGACAAGATCGCAGGCACCATAGATGAGGAGTCTGCGCTTTATCTGGAAAAACTAATTGCTGAGAACCCGGAAGCACTTAAGATCTATCAAACACTTCATGAGCAATACACAACTGAGTACCTTCATGAGGTGGCGCTTCAGGCCCAGCCCAATGAGTCAATTATATTACATAAGATTCGTAAGCAAAAAACCAGACAGCTGTGGTTGAAAGCCACTGCCGGTATCGCGGCGGCTGTTGTTATTTCTGTAGGAACTTATTTATTACTTTCCAGAAATTCTTCGCCTGATCATATGCCTATTGCAGCAAATCAATCCAAACAGATTATGCTGCAGCTACCGGGTGGACAAGCAATTAGCCTGAGTAGTCGTCAGGGGGAAATAAATGTAGGCAATACCCATCTGAGTAACAACAATAAAACCCTGACCTATTCCAGCCATGAAGAGGGGAGCCAGAAAGCTACCATTATTGTCCCGCCAGGTAAGGATTATACGGTTCAATTAGATGATGGAACGCAGATACAGCTAAATGCAGCTACACACCTTGAGTTTCCTTTAAAATTCACAGGTAATACCAGGGAGGTCTCAATTATCGGGGAAGCTTATATAAAAGTTACCAAAGACCCCAAGCGGCCTTTTATCGTACATCTGCCACATTCTACCGTACAGGTACTGGGCACGGAGTTCAATGTAAACACCTATGAAGTCGGCCAGGAAAGGGTTGCCCTGGTGGAAGGATCTGTTAAGATGGCGGCCGGCAATAGAAGTTTATTACTGACGCCTGGTAACGAAGCGACTGTTACAGAGGGAGAGGAGATGAAAGTAGACGCTTTTAGCGCCAGGGAACGGCTGAGCTGGCGCCGGGGTTTGTATTTCTTTCACAATGCCACCTTTGAAGAAGTTAGTAGGATTTTACCTCGCTGGTTTGGTGTCGAGGTGATTATCGAGAATCGTAAAACCGGTAAGAGTAGATTTACCGGCTTTATTGACAGGAATGCACCCATCTCGCAATCTCTGGACCTATTAAAAGAAACCAACGCTTTTAACTATGTCATAGTAGGGGATACGGTGTTTATCCGTTAGTCCATGCTTCTATCCTCTCAATTATTTATGAGATAACCGTGGAACTGGCCCTTGTGCACGGCGTACATTTTTTTCTACCTAAAGGCCGGCGAATTTATTAATATAGCAAATAACTAAATGTGTTATGGTATAGCAGTGCTCCATAATATTTTGCTTTTGGGTATTTATGAATGGAGAATTGGAATAGGACGGATCCAGGCGGCATGCTGTGTGGAAGTTACCCTGGACACTCATTGATTATGCCAACCGAAGGATATTACCTGTTTACAGATGAAGAGGCATTTACAGTTCTTTTATTACACAGACGAAAAATAGTCGGCACAATAAGGGTGTTTGGGCAGTCTGTTGTTTCTGAATGAGCGAACATCTACCTGTATCTGTTTGGATGTTAGCAAATGGTAGTACAATAATGCGCATTGTGCCACCTAAATTTTGTAGCATCAGCCATCTCAGAAAGTGTTACCGGAAATAGCGATGCACCTGTTTCAATTATAGTTTTGCTGCCACCAATTGGTTAGAGGAAATGATGTCCCTTAGGCAAACGAGAGAACGCATCGATTATTTGAGGCTTACCCATATTTAAAACATGTTGAACCTCTGAAATGCGAAAGTTCAACCGTATGTCATATAGCGATTGGGAATGACCTATCGGGAATTGGCTTCCGGTGTTTATGATAATCGTAAATAACTCTTGCCATTAGGATGATGGCATCGAATGTTTAAATAAGTAAGAATAGATATCAAAATATAGGGGGACTTAAAATAAAGAACAAATAAGTAGTTGTATTAAGGGGCGTACTGACACCATTAATAATAATACTATCAGTGGTTGAAATAATGTGGCTGATAATGGTTTAAGTTGTATACTTATGTGCCTGCTTTTTATGATTGTTTTCATAGGTAAAAAGCTAAGATCTCTCCCATATTAGTTCGAATATAACATTTCTAATTAAGTCATATTTATTAACGGGAAACATTATTTATGGACGAAAGCCATCGTCATAGCCTTTTCATGATTGAGCAACTCGCGAAGCTGTGGCCAATTAGCAGGGAATTTCGTGAGTATCTGTTGAAAGAACCTGCTATTTCTATTGTACCCAATAAAGCCATACTACACTTTCAAAATACGGTACCGTTATACTTGTGGTTTATCGTAAAAGGGACCATTCGACGCAAAGTAAAATCCCCCAGAACGCATAAATATGAGACCGATTTTTTTTGGTTTCCTGGTCAGCTCATTGGCATAGAAAGTGTCTTTTGGACCGAAGAAAGGGCTGATGTATTATTAGATGCAGTAGAAGATACAGTGCTAATTACTTTCACGCATCACCAATTTTCACAGGTGGCAGAACGTTTCCCCAGGGATGCGGCGATGTTATCTCGTCTACTTACCTCCAGTTATATGCAGCGTATAGAAGAGCTGCGATATGATCTGAAATATCTCACGCATTCCGAACGCTATCAAAAATTGGCAGCCCGTTTCGAGCGATTGCTAACCCTCGTCACCATAGAAGATCTCGCTGATTATTTAGGAATGTCGCGCTATAGCCTCATGCGCCAACGCAAGTTGATTAAGAGTAGAAAGGGCGGAAAAGCAAAGAGCTCATAATTCAAAAAGGAAAGTCTCTGCAGGACAAGTAATCATGGTTTTTAGGGTCGAAATGTAGTCCTGCTTTCTGCTTTGTTTTCCCATTGAGTGTATTCAGGTCCTTTTAGAAATCCAGTAGCATACTGGAATATGGTTTCAAAGCATATTTCCGAGAACACGCAGGTTTAAACATGTGGCTTCAACCACATGCTCCAGGTTACAAATAAGGCCCTCGCAACTACATTATTAACGATAAAAATTGTAAAAAAACATGTCAAACGACCATACATAAGGGAAAAAGCCATTTTGAGCTTCATTCAGGGATATAATTTTTTTTATTTCGTACCCATTTGAAAGTTAGTGTTTTTTACATTGTCTTTCCGTTGCCTTCTCTTCGTGCTATTTCTGCCGGCGCACATCGGTATTACCGCACAAGAAATGCATCTTAGAAATATGCAGATGTAACCTTCCGGTTGTATCTTTATAATAGCCACGTGCAACTTTAAAAAGTTGCACGTGGCACAAATAAATAGCGGATGCTGCTGGTATCAACATCCGCCTTTCGACTACAAAATATGGGTCATTTGTAGATCAGAAACAAAGTTATGACTACTCGTTTCTACTACAAAACACTTGTCCTATTGACGGCAAATAATTTGCTGGCCTACATAAAACCGAAAATTGTTCATTCGGGAAAGCTGCTTTTTATACTTATCACATTATTACATTTTGCTTGGACGTCACAAGGGCAGGAGAGGATAACCATTTCCGGCAGACAGTTACGTATCGAGCAGGTATTGAAGAAAATCGAGGCGCAAACCGGATACATGGCCTGGATGGAGGACGGACTGCTGGACAAGGCGCCCAGAATTGACGTGGATGTACACAATCTTACACTTGAACAGGCGTTGGAAGTTATTTTCCGAAACCTACCACTGAGCTATAAAGTGATTGGCCATACAATTGTCATCAATCGACGAAAGGTAGTCCCGGTCTTACGGGAAATTCGCGGGACGGTGTTTTCAGAAGGTCAACCGTTAGAAAGTGCATCAGTACAAATAAAAGGATCACGGAAGGGTGTCATTACTGGTCCAAATGGAGAGTTCTTTTTAGTTCGGAATCCTTCCGACACCATATTGATCATTTCCTCAGTAGGATATGAGACCCTTGAAATTAGTATCAGTGAAATGCCAGTGTTGCGAATTGAGCTGTCGAAATCAGTGCAGGAACTGGACGAACCTGTTGTTATAGCGTATGGTACAACTTCAAAGCGGATCAATCCCGGATCTGTTGGTACCTTGAATAGTTTACAGGTTGGGATCCAACCGGTCACTAATCCTTTATTGGCACTTCAGGGCCGAATTCCGGGGCTATTTATTCAGCAAACGACAGGCGTTACAGACGGAGAGGTAAAAGTTCACCTTGGTGGCCAGAACAGTATTTCTGGTGGTAACGAGCCATTCTATATTGTTGATGGTGTTCCATTTCCAACTTCAAGTTTGATACAAACTGGCGGAGGGATTATCCTATACGGTAGTCCATTAACTTATCTGAATCCGCAAGATATTGAAAGTATCTCGGTACTGAAGGACGCAGACGCTACTTCCATCTACGGGTCACGCGGCGCAAATGGAGTAATACTAATCACGACCAAAAAGGGGCACCGTGGCAAACCGCAAATCACCTTTTCCTCTGCTGTAGGTACTGGTAAGGTGGCTTCTAAAATGAAGTTGCTTTCTACGCCTGAATACCTGGTAATGCGGCGTGAAGCATTTAAAAATGATCAGGCTGAACCTGATCCCACTATTGATTATGATTTATTGACCTGGGATACCCTAAGAAATGTTGACTGGCGGAAAGCACTCATTGGTCACACTGGCCGTATTCATCAGCAACGATTATCTGTATCCGGAGGAACCCAAAGAACTTCCTTTCAATCGTCGGTAACATATCGTCGGGAAACAACAGTATTTCCAGGTGATTTTTTTAACGATAAAGGCTTCTTTCATACAAATGTACGTTCTACTTCCGCGAACAGGAATTTGATCGCAGTTTTTTCGATTATTGGCGCAATAGACAGAAAGGTTTTGCCTATTTCGGATCCCACCTTCGCAGCCTTAACCCTTCCCCCCAATACTCCCTCAGGCTACAATACTGATGGTTCATTTAATTGGACACCCGGTTATAACAATCCGTACCCGATACTATGCCAGTTATATAAAGCACGGGGTAGTAATTTGATTACAAACGCCAACATAACTTATAATCCCTGGAAAGGATTTAAAGTGAAAGCCAACTTTGGGCTTACCAGTACCATTTTACAAGAGATAACTCCGATACCTGTGACGACACTTGATCCAGCATATGGCATTACAACAAGTTCCAGTACGTTTGCCCACAATAACGTTTTCTCGTGGATTGCGGAGCCACAACTGGAGTACACTCGCTACCTTGGCCGTGGGAAAATCTCTTTGCTCTCTGGTGTGACATTTCAGCATATACAAACGAATTCTAAATTAATATCGGCGACAGGATATACCGACCCCTCGTTGTTGGAAGCATTGGATGGGGCAGCCGCTTTAAGTGTAGTAAACCAAGGCTTTTCTCAATATCGGTACGTGGGGGCATATGCCCGTATTAAGTACGAGCTAAAGAACAGCTACATCGCAGAATTCACAGGACGAAGGGATGGTAGCAGCAGATTCGGACCGGATCGACAATTTGGCACCTTTGGCGCTTTCGGCATTGCCTGGCTAATTTCCGAGGAAACCTGGTTTAAAAAAAAGTGGTTGAAGGTAGCCAACTTTGCTAAACTGAAAGTCAGCTACGGAGTTTTGGGTAATGACCAGATTTTCGATTACGAATACTTACCCACCTGGCGACCCACTACAACATTTTATGGCAGTCGAGCAGCGCTTGTTCCGGTTCGGCTTTACAATGGCGAATATGGGTGGGAGAGTAACCACAAATTGAATATGGGCATTGAAACCGCTTTTTGGAACAACAGGATACAACTGGCTATGAGTTACTATCGTGCACGCTCGTCTAACCAACTTGTATCCTATCCTCTTTCCGGAGTAACTGGTTTTCAATCTGTCCAGGGAAATCTTGGAGCGGTTGTATTGAATAGAGCGTTAGAGTTCGAAATTAACACGTTAAATGTGAGCTCAAATGTTTTTAAATGGATCACCAGTTTTAATCTCACAATTCCGAAGAACGTTTTAAAAGCATTCCCTAAACTGGAGGCAAGTAAATATCGTAATGAATATGTTATCGGAAAAAACTTGAATGTGTTGAAGGCTTTTCATTTTACAGGTATCGATAAAAATACAGGGTTATATATATTTGAAGATGTTGATAAAGATGGGCGGATTTCTTTTCCAAACGACTTCACAGCCTATAAATCTGTTAACCAGCAATTTTATGGCGGGATGCTTAATAAGATTTCATATAAAGGTTTGGATATCGACATTTTTATCCAATTTGTTAAACAATCCGGTTTTAATTATATATCCCCATACTATGTGTATAGTAGCATTTGGGCACCGGCACCTGGAATGTCTGTTAACCAGCCGAATTATGTGTTGAATCGATGGCAGGAAGTTGGAATGGAAGCTGGTATCCAACAATTCACACAGCGTTTGGGAAGTGCAGCTTATAATGCCTTTAATAATTTTACTCAAAGTGATGCTATTATTAGTGATGCATCCTATTTACGAGTAAAAAATTTTTCTGTTAGTTATGAATTAAAGAACAAGATGTTGAGTAAAATCCGAGTTACACAGGTTAAATTGTTTCTACAAGCACAGAATCTTTTTACATACAGCAAGTATCAAGGACTCGATCCGGAAAATCAGAATTTAAGTAACACCATACCTCCACTCCGGATATTTATTATCGGAACGGACATAAATTTTTAATTATCAGTTATGTTATGACAAAAATTTACTTTGTTGCAATACTCATTTTTCTCCAGTTAACCACTGGATGCAAAAAGTTTCTAACTGTTAAAGCTCCACAGGATCAGCTAGTAAGCCAAATTGTTTTTTCAGATGATTCCACGGCAACTGCAGCTCTGATCGGTGTATACCAAACACTTTGTTCACACAAGGAATATTTCACTTCCGGCAACAAAAGCATTACGTTGCTGACAGGGCTAAGTGCAGACGAATTGGATAATTATTCCGGCAATTTCAATTTGGAAGAATTCTATCATAACAACATTAGCCCTATAAATAACATTAATAGTGGCATTTGGGATCAGCTCTATGAGGGAATTTATCAGTGCAATAGTGTTTTAGAAGGACT
Source organism: Chitinophaga filiformis (assembly GCF_023100805.1). NCBI lineage: Bacteria > Pseudomonadati > Bacteroidota > Chitinophagia > Chitinophagales > Chitinophagaceae > Chitinophaga > Chitinophaga filiformis. Next base: position 6,261,938 of record NZ_CP095855.1, on the reverse strand, counting down.
TACAGGTTCTTTGTCGATTGCAACAAACCTTAAGCAACAGCTTTCCGGGGAAGCATTATTTCTCAGGGCCTTTTTCTATTTTTATCTGGTCAATTTATATGGTCCAGTGCCTATGGCATTAACTACTAATTATCAGGTAAACGATACGCTACATCGAAGTTCAGTGGAAACTATTTATGACCAAATAATAAATGACTTACTTCGGGCAAGGCAGATTCTTGAGGATGAGTATGCTTCAGGAGCCGAACGGATACGTGCGAATCGTTCAGCAGTGAACGCTTTGCTTGCCAGGATCTATCTTTACCGCCACTACTGGCGACGTAGTGTTGCATGTGCCTCCCTAGTAATTAACCGAAGTGACAAGTACAAGCTCTGTCCGCAGATCGAGGACGTATTTCTCAAGAATAGCTCAGAAGCTATCCTCCAGCTCCAGCCAACTCTACCCTTATATAATACTTTTGATGCGGACGTATTCATTTTGAATTCCTACCCTACCAGTGTCACCTGTAGTAAACAACTTATCAAGGGGTTTGAATCGTTCGACAGACGGATGAGTGGCTGGATAGGACGCTTTACTACAGGTCACGATACATTTTATTTTCCATATAAATATAAAGTTCAGGCACCTAATGTTGTTCGGGAGTACTTAATGTTGTTTAGACTTGGTGAGCTTTATCTTGTAAGGGGTGAAGCTTATGCTCAACTGGGTATGCCGGATAGCGCTACTGCAGATCTGAATATGATACGAATAAGGGCAGGGTTGCAGCCCATGCAGTTGGCGTCAAAGGAAGATGCTTTGCAGGCGATTAATAAAGAGCGACAACTGGAGCTTTTTGCCGAATGGGGGCATCGTTGGCTTGACTTGAAGAGAACAGGAATGATTGACCAGACGCTCGGTATCCATAAATCTCCATGGTGGAAGTCTTCTGCTACATTGTATCCCATTCCGCAGTCAGACATTATTCTCAATCCTCATCTTACGCAAAACGCAGGATATTAGCATGTGTGAACAGTTGTCACTATTTTTTAGTAATAAACGATGACAAATGCAGATTGTATATTGTAATTTCGCTTTCTCTTAGAGCAACCAGTTTGTCATTGTAGATAGCCATATCCCTGATACCCTTCCCATCATAGTTTGGTATGTAGAAACTACCAAGGTATTTAAAATCGTTTATTTTATATACATCGATTGGGGATGATTTATGTGCTATCTTACCCATTTCATTATCTGCACGTAGGCCACTGTAAATAAAGAGTAAACCGTGAAATGTACATCCTAATTTATTGACTTTTAATGGTGGTGCAGAAAAAGTGATGCTATGCTCGCTCCTAATTTCATGTATCTGAATTTTTGCTCGAGTTACAGTGTCGATAGTATTGCCATGAATTACATTTTTAAGGTTGTTATCAAACGACATTAGTTGGTTGCGGTAGTAATAGATGTACAGGAACCGCGCTGACAGACTATCATAAAGCAGCATTCCGTCGGTCGAAAAAACCCCATCTTGTTGATCTTTTAAGAGAGCCGGTATCGTAAGACTTCGTTTTCCATATTGGGCATAGGCCAGCACGTTCCTATGTACGGAAGTGTCATAGGTGCGAAATACGAAAGATCTTTCTGAAGGTAAAATGAGGTCAAAATGATTCGTGCCCGTCTCCAATACGGTCCCTATTGTATCGGTTTTTGGGAATCCAATGATGCATGGCGTCACACCTTCTGCCAGGTAAAACGAATTTCCCTGTTTATGAATGGTAGCGGCCCCCCAACCGAATAGTACAGAATCTTTAATATTTAACCAGGATGTATCTACATGACCTAAATCGTAAGGCAATTCAAGTATTTGACGAGATCGGGCATGGTTTCCCAGATAAATGCGATCATTGGAGAATCCAATGATGTAATATGAATTTATCTTTAACCCTGTTAGAACTGGAGGTTCGAGAATGCCTTGTATAATCGTTCTATTAAACCCGTTTGGAAATCCCTCCTTTTGTCGTGCGTATTGTTGTAAGAATACGATGATTAAGATTCCCGCAATAAAACATCCGAAAATATTTTTTCCTGTTTTCATTTACTCAATTGTATTATGCAGGACCGAAAAATTCCGGTCCTGTTGACTAACGTTTTGTACCTGGTATTGCGTACCGCATACCGGCATATGGTGTTGAACATGTAGCAAGTCCATAGTAGATATTGTCATCAGATTTATAGGCACAAACCAGATTGACAGTAGTGGAACATAGCGCCCGACATTGAGCTTGTACTTCACCATAGATATATGGTCCTCTTTTTGACCGGTCTTTCATCGAGAAAGCGGCATAGGCAGTCAACAATAGTAAAGCAGTCATTAGAATTTTTTGAATCTTCATTTGAATTGGATTTTTGATATATAAATACGCCCACAATCAGGCTGCAGGCTTTACCTTTTTGTCTATTTTGAATAATAAGGTTTCAGCAAGAATGACTCCGGCAAGGGCAATACCTGTAAAGGTCAGGTTAAAGACCAGGTGTTGCTCCCAGTTCATTTCAGACAGTATACCGCCACATGAACAAGGTACGTAGGATGCGAAGTACATTATGGCCACGACATATGCAGTAAAAGTTGTCATCAAAAAGAAACTGAGATATAGGCCCATTAGTCTCGTTGAAGAAAAGTACAGCAGAACAACAATGGCTAATTCAAAAGCCGGGACGCCGATGGCTATCGGCTGCACGAAATAAGTGAGCAGGGGAGATTGGCCGACTTCGGTCCTGAATTTCTCCATATCAGACACTTTGCTGACGGCAGCATATAGGAATAATACCTGCAGTAACACTGCAATGATAAATACAATGTGGTCCCTTTTCATACACAGGCTAAAACATAATTGATGGCTAAATAGCAGGTAATCTCACTTTCGTGAAGAGCTCAGTTTATTCAAATGCAGGTGAACACCTACATGAATGTGTTTTTGCTCTCTTTCAACGAGAAAGGAGATTACCTACTCCTTCTTTTGTTGGTTGGTGTACAACGCTCTTTCGTATTTGCGAATGAAGCGATTTCTATCTCAAATTTACCATCCGAATTTCGAATAGTGATTAGGAGCTGAAGGGCCATTTCCTGTGAACAGGCGTATGAAAACTTAGGAGGGCAGGTGATTGTTTGCCGTGTAGCTTTTTGACTTAATAGGTGAACTAAATAGATAATTGCGAAGTTCCCTGGGACTTCTTCCCCATTTTCGTTTGATGGCTGCAGAAAAAGTGGAGTAATCCTCATAGTTAAAGGAATCGGCAATCTCCTGCAGGGACCTGTTACGATCATAGAGTGCCCGGTAAATGGCCTCCATACGCGCGTTCTGGTAAAAATCGAGCATCGTTGTGCTGCAATATTGTTTGAAAACGGTTTGAAGTACCCTGTTATTGAGGCCTACTTTTCGTGCCAGCACTTCCAGTGATGGCGGGCGCCTTTCATATAAGTGCTCCAGAATCACTGAGCGTACAACCTTAATGGCTGACGGAAACTGAGACCCAGTCCAACTTTCGTCCGGTAAAGGAAGTAGTTGGTCCAGTGCAGACAGAAGAATTTTCTCAATCAACTTTGGCCCAAACTGGCCGGTTACCTTCCCGGCAGGGAAGAATTCACTGACCAAGCGGCCAACGCGCCCATCATCTTCAATGTTATGTGCATTAAATGCCACTATCTCAGAATCACTACTCCAGGAAAGTATTTCTGTAATGTTAGGGAACGTTTCCTTATATCCGCACATCATTTCAGTCGGGATATATAGAAGGAATAGCTGGCTATGTTCGTGTATCCTAAGCTCGTGATCGATGGATGGCAGTAAATTCATGTTGCCCGAAATTGCGACGTTGTACTGCATTCTATGCCTGTATTCAACACAACCCTTTATTACATAATAAAAAACTATGTGCTTATGTTTGGATTTGACAAAGCAGTTGAAAGGCGCATCTCCCGTTAAGAAATGATTGGTCCAGGTCTGTGTATCATGTTCAGGTATCTGATGTGCAACTACATGACCTGTTTGCTTTATACCCAGATAATAGCTGTCTGTAAAAGGCAAATTGTAATTTGTCAGTTCGTTTGGCAGCCCCATACCCCAAATCGCAGGAGCCGATTTTTTTGCGAAGCAAATTTCGAATGGCAGAATGCTGATCATAGAATCACTTTTTAAAAATCCGCAGATGTATCTAAAAGGCTCTTCGGGGCAACAAGAATTTAAGATTCTAAGACAACAAGCTATATAAAATTAAAAAAAAATCTTAAGAACTAACCAATAAACGATATTATAAATATCAGTTGCTATGAATGAGTGCCTGCTCTTGTATTGTCACAAAAAAAATTTAACTTAGCAGAAATCTTAAATTCCACCGTTCATCTACAGTCGTACAAAAAACACTCGACTACTTTCTGATAATCTTTCCCTCAGCAATTTATAATGATTGTAAGAAATAACGCGGGGCGTAAACATGCCCCTGAGAAGCATTTGCAGATGATATAGCCGCATAGTAGTAGATTCAAAAATCCCTTACAATCCGTACCTAAAATTTGACGTATGTGTGAAATAATGGATCCTCAACAAATAGTTACAGCCTTTCAACAGGGAGACAGGGAGGCCTTTCAACAACTACATAAAATGTTATTTGCCGAACTGTTCCGTTTTTGCAATAATCTTTTAGGTGATGAGCAGGAGGCTGAAGATATTGCGTCCGACACCATGTTCAAGCTCTACCAAAAGCGTAAGGATTTTTCTTCCCTGGCCACCGTGAGGGGATTCCTTTATGTGACAGCACGTAACAGCTGTATGAGTCATTTCAGAAAGCTCAAACGTACGCGGGCGCTGAAAATGAAGCTACTCCCAACTTTACCTGCAGAACAAACTACCGATGATATATTGGATGGTTTGTACTTTGAAACTCTGCGGGCTATGTTGAAGAATTACCTGAAGCAGCTACCCGAAAAACAACAGCAGGTACTGGACCTGTTATATATTAAAGACCATAGTCTGCAGGAGGTGGCAGATAAAATGGCCACCAAGGTGCCCACCATTAAGCAACTAAGGCACCGAGGCCTGCAGCGTTTACGCGAGCTGTTGCAATCCCAGTCGTTTATAGAAGGCCTAACCGTGATCACATACATTATCTCCAGTTTATCCTGAACCTGGAAGTCATGAAAAATCAAAAAAGTCGGCAATTGATGTCGACTTTTTTTTTGCTCAGGCGTTTTAATATCATCTAAAGGGCAACAAGCATTTTTTCACCGGCCGTTGAGGCATATTCATCCAAAGATGGAGGAAGAAGAATTATCCCGGATAAGGGATCTTATGATCAAATATAGTACGGCAAGGATCACAACTGCCGAACAGCAGGAGCTCAACCAATGGCTTGAGAATCCTGAGCATCGTGCGGCTTTTGAAAGAAGGACAAATGAGGAGAATATACTTGACGCATTTAAAAAACTTGAGCGTGGCGAGCAGCTGCAACCGGCAGCATTTGAGCGGCTAAATAAGCGGTTATTGGTCTCCAGATCAACTAGACAAATCTGGCGTTTGGCCGTAGCTGCTGCAGTCATATCTGTTACGGCGACCGCTATTATTTTTTATCAGCGTCGCCTCGACGTCGAAAAACTCCCGTCATCAAAGGTTCAGCCATTGCTGGCACCGGGGGGGTACAGGGCGTATGTTGTTCTTGATGATGGCAGTCGGCTGGATCTGGAAAAATCCGGCACTGGTACCATAGGGGCACAGGGGGGCACTGAATTAATAAAGCAGGGCGAGGGTAGATTGGATTATAAGCAGGGAACCAGCAATGAGAAAAGGATCATGATTAATACTGTTGTCACTCCGGCCGGTGGTCAGTACCACATCGTGCTTAGTGACGGCACAGGGGTCTGGCTGAATGCCGCTTCTTCTATCAGGTTTCCTACCGCTTTCAATGGTCAGGACCGTCACGTTCGGATCACCGGAGAAGCATATTTTGAGGTGGCAAATGACCCAGCGAAACCGTTCATGGTGGATTTTGGCAATAGCCAGATACAGGTATTGGGCACCAGGTTTAATATTAACTTTTACCAAGAGTTCGAGAAAGCAAGCGCCACGCTGATGCAGGGAGCTGTTAAAGTCAGCTCGCCTGCCGGCGCCACCATATTGCAGCCAGGACAACAGGCAGAAATAGGAGGTACAATATCGGTGACGCCGGCAGATACTGCTCAGGTAATGGCGTGGAAGGTAGGTTATTTTGAATACAAACACGCGGATCTTCGGCACGTAATGGCTGATATATCGCGGTGGTATAATTTGGAGGTAAAGTATGAAGGCGCTGTCCCGGACAAGCAGCTGTCGGCCAGGATCAGCCGGATGAAGAATGCAGATGATCTACTGGAGTTATTAAAAATGAGTGGCGTTAATTTGAAAGTTGAAAACAAGACTATTACCGTACTACCGTAACGAAGGGTAACCTGCCATAATCTATAAACTGGCGGTTGAGGGAAGGCACCTGGCTGCCGCGTCAGGGTTGCGCGCTTATTGAAGCTCCCTAAATGCATGTTGATTTAATTTTGACATTTTCCGGATCGTAGTATGGTTTGGTAGGAACTTGCTTTTCGTTATTATTCCCAATTCCAGTGTCTTTATCATGACTGTGAAATGAAAGGGTCATTCGCTATAGTGAATTATTCCCAACAGTAATACAAAAAATTTATAGGCTTCATAACAAAACCGTCCACCGGTGGGGCGGGGGTGCGGCTATTACGTTATGAGGCCTGTAATGGAACGGCAGAACTGCTTCATTAAAGAACCACACGAAATACGAACTAGAGTTATGCAAACCAACCGACTGGTGCAAGTATGCTTTGCACCCGGCAAAACACCAAAACTACTTGGTATGAAATTATCCATTATTCTCCTTATCGCCTGCCTTCATGTGAATGCCCGAGTCCACAGCCAGGGTAGGATCACCATCACAGCCACAAATGCCAGCTTAGATGATGTGCTTACACAAGTGTCCAGGCAATCCGGTTATAATTATATGTACTATGACAATAGTAAACAGCTGACACGCAAAGTCACCATGGATTTTCTTAAAGCTAGTCTGGAAGAAGTTTTAGCAGCGTGTTTCAAAGACCAACCATACACCTATTCCATATCCAATAAGACCAAGACGATTTTGGTTAAAGCGAAGGAACCAGCCAGGTCTCCCACACCTGGCTCTCCTTTCCTCTCAGCTCCTGTTGACATAGATGGAAAAATCATAGACGAAAAAGCTGAACCTTTATCGGGCGCTTCAGTAGTTATTCCCGGAACCAAGAAAATGACAATCACTGATAAGGATGGGCAATTCAGGCTTCAGGGAGTGGATCCTAATGCCAGTATCAAAATATCTAGTGTAGGGTACTTCGATACCACTCTTCAACTGGCCGGTAGGACAAATATCGTCTTACAACTCAGAAGGAAAGTTTTGCAACTTGCGGAGACAGTGATACCAGTATCCACCGGGTTTCAACAAATCCCCAAAGAACGAGCGACCGGCTCATTCGCGTTTGTTGATAAGCAATTATTCAATCAAAGAGTAAGCCCGGATGTAATAAGTAGACTTGAAGGCAATGTACCCGGATTAATATTCAATAAAAACACAAATTCCCCAAATCAGTACGACATGAGCATTAGGGGGCATAATACGCTTTTCGCAAACGACCAGCCCCTAATCGTGGTCGACAATTTTGCCTACGACGGCGATATTGGAAATCTCAACCCAAATGATATTGAATCCATCACTGTATTAAAAGATGCCGCAGCAGCCAGTATATGGGGCGTACGGTCTGGAAATGGCGTTATAGTAATTACCACAAAAAAAGGCGCAAGAAATCAAAAAATAAAAACGGAGTTCAACACAAACGTGACTCTCCAGGGCAAACCAGACCTGTTTTATGATCCACGCTACTTGAGTGCAGGCAACTACATTGAAATTGAAAAGAATCTCTTCAATTCAGGATTTTACGACGGAACACTACAGGATCCGACAGTTATAGTGTCCCCTGTTGTACAAATTCTAAACAGTCAGAGATTAGGGAAGATGTCACAGTCTGAGGCGAATTCTCAATTGGAAGCATTGAGTAAGCAAGATGTAAGAAATGATCTGCTAAAATATTTTTATCAGCGATCTGTCAACCAGCAGTATGCCATAAACATGAATGGGGGAGGTTCCAATAATGACTATATCATATCATTTGGATATGATCGGATGGTTCCCAGTGTCAAAGGGAACAAAAGCAGCCGTGTCACTATAAACTCCAACTACAACTACTCTCCTGTAAAGAATCTTACGTTGTCAGTCGGTTTAAACTTCATTCAAAATCAAAGCAAAGTGGCAGGTATCTTGGGTGAATTGCAGCCCTTATTTCCTTATGAAAAATTGGCTGACCCCCATGGAAATCCGATCCCAGTACTGAAGGACCGATCTGACTATTACAAGGATAGTATGCAACAAATGGGTTTTTTAAATTGGAAATATGTTCCACTAAATGAGTTAGCGTTGAGCGACAATACAACCAAAGGAGTGGACAATCGAGTCAACTTAGGTATAAGTTATAATTTAATTCCAGGAGTTTCCATAGAAGCAAAATACCAATATGAACGACTAAACTATTCTAATGAAAACTATTTTAGTGACTCCTCCTATTACACTCGAAACTTGGTGAATCAATATACACAGATTTCACAGGACGGTAGTCTAAGCTATCCGGTTCCAGTGAGTGGAATAATGCAACTGTCAAAATCGGCTGTGTACTCCCACCAGGGGAGGTTACAATTAAATTTTAACCATACATGGAAAAATAAGTATGATGCAAATATAATAGCAGGTTCGGAAATTAGACATTCAGTTTCTGAGAGTGAGGGAAGCATTGCCTATGGATATGATAAGAAAACGAGGAACAGCGTAGGGACAATTGACTATCAGAATTATTACCCTATAAATCCTTACGGGTCTGGACAGATCCCAAATGGTGTAGGTTTCAATAGGGGGACAGACAGGTTTGTTTCGTATTATGCCAACGGCACGTTTTCATATAACTCTTTGTACTCACTCTCTCTTAGTGGACGGGTAGACCATTCAAATCTTTTCGGAGTGAATACAAATCAGAAGGCTGTACCTCTATATTCTGTTGGTGTTTCATGGGAAGCCAGTCGTGAAAATTTCTACCATTTACCTTTAATCCCATATTTGCGTTCCAGAATTACTTATGGATATAATGCAAATATTAATAAAAGTGCAACAGCTGCAACTACAATTTCATTAAATACAGTTTCGCCGTTCTCAGGTTATAATTACGCTTTCATTGAAAATCCCGGCAACCCAGACTTAAGATGGGAGAAAGTCAAAATGATAAATTTTGGTTTGGATTTTTCATTTAAAAAGAATATCATTTCAGGAAGCCTTGAGTACTTTATAAAGCGAGGGGTGAACTTATTTGGGTATTCACCACTTTCCCCGACCACTGGTCTTCAATCATTTTTTGGGAACACAGCCAACACCTCTGGAAAAGGAATTGACATTGTTTTAAATAGTAAAAATATTTGTAGGAAAAATTTGAAGTGGACGACTAATTTCTCTTTTAGTTATGTATATGATAAGGTAACAAAGTATGGAGTAAAATCAACAGTACTCCAGTATATTCGAAATGACAATCCTGCAGGAACTATTGTTCCGTTTGAAGGAAAAGAAATGTATGGAATTTACAGTTATGAATGGGCAGGAATTGATCACAATAACGGTGATCCTCTCGGCAATCTAAATGGGAAATCCACTAATGACTACGCGTCAATTTTTAGTGCAGGTTCATTTGATAGTATACACTATAGCGGTGCTGCGCGGCCTAGATACTTTGGTTTTATTAGAAATACGATTAGCTTCGGGAATGTTTCTGTTTCTTGCAATATTATTTATAAGCTTAAGTATTTCTTCAGAAAAAGCGGAACAATTGATGTTAGTTCCGTTGCTTTGGGTGGATTGGCATTAGGAGAAAAAGCTTTTGAAAATAGTTGGAAGGCACCAGGCGATGAAGAAAAAACAAGTATTCCTCTTATACAATATCCCCCATTTAATACCAACAGGTCGACGTTTTATCAATACTCCTCGATTTTAGTGGACAAGGCAGATAACATACGCTTGCAGGATATTACGCTGAGTTATCAAATTGCAAAAGGAAAGAGTAAATGGCTCCCTTTTGATCAAGTTCAAATATACTCAAATTTCAGTAACCTTGGGATCATCTGGAGGGCTAACAAAGACGGCTTAGATCCTGATTTGTTTCAAGGTATTGGAATCCCCCCAACAAAATCTGTGTCGGTAGGTGTAAGGATTGTAATGTAGACATTAACATTAATCACTCAACTGTTACCATATGAATATCAAAGGCACCATAAAGATACACGTGATTTTCACTCTAGCTCTATTAATACTATCATCATGTAAAAAAGAGGACAAGTTTCTTGACGTAAAGCCACAGGACAAACTCTTCACTATCTCAACGCTGAGAGATTGTGAGTATCTTTTACAGAATGAACGCATATTTAATTACTTTCAGCCCACTCTTGGTAAGGCATCTACTGATGAGTATTTTGTTAGTGAAAGTGATTTGATTAATTTGGAACCTATCTACCAAAACATTTATGTTTGGGCAAAAAAAATATATAGTCCAGGGGCAAACGACGCGAATTGGTCCGATGCCTACTCGAGAGTGTATTACGCCAACACTATACTGGATGCTTTGAAGTTACTACATATCGAAGCGGAAGATTCGAAACGGGTTGAAAGAATCAGGGCAATGGCTCTGTTTTACAGATCCTATGCCTTTAATAGTTTAATGCAGATATTTACGACTCCATATGATTCTGCAACAGCATCGACGGCATTAGGGATTCCCCTGAAGTTAAACTCGAATATGAATGAAATTCCCCAACGTTCATCGCAGCAAGAATGTTACAGGCAAATTATTTCTGATGTATTGTCTACTTTAATGCATTTGCCTATCAAAGCGGACTATATAACCCTGCCAAGTCAAAATGCCGCATATGGCTTCCTCGCTCGTGTTTGTCTTGCCATAGGAAATTATACTGATGCTAGATTATATGCAAACTCGGCACTCAATATAAATGATACTCTGTTTGATTATAATTTGGCTGAACCTGGCCCCGCATTCTACTACTTTATGAGCCTATCACAGTATCCAGTACCAGAGGATATCTTTCATACAATATTTCTTGGAGATCCCCTAAGCAGTTCTGTTACGAGAACAATTGTTGATTCTTCTTTATACAACTCATATGAAGAAAATGATTTAAGGAAATCGATGTTCTTCATGGACTACTTGGGCCAAAAAAGGTTCAAAGGATCTTATGAATTCAAAATGGTTCTTAGTCAGTATGAAGGAATTGCCAACGACGAGCTTTATTTAATTAGGGGCGAATGTGCAGCAAGAATGGGAGATGTTGAGAGTGCAATAAGTGATTTAAACAAATTATTGGTGAAGCGCTATAAGAAAGGTACATACATTATTAAGGTGACAAAAGATCCACTGGAGGCCTTAAAACTTATTTTGGAAGAAAGAAGGAAAGAAATGCCATTTAGAGGTACGCGATGGACGGACCTAAGACGACTTAATAAAGATCCAAGATTTTCCGTGACACTAAAGAGAATTGTTAACGGGACAAAGTACATACTTACACCAAACGATTCCCGATATGCAATGCCAATCCCCGACAATGAAATAGAATTGAGCGGAATACAACAAAATAATAGATAAATGTTGTATTTTATGAAAAATTTTAAAAGTTCAATAAAGTTATACTTTTGCTCAAGTATTCCATTTCTCCTATTAAGTAGCACAGCTCCAAAATTAAACGCCCTTAGCCAAGATTCTACAACATATGCTACGATTAGTATTGAAGGTAATAATCTAAGCAGTTCTTCCCATGCTCAACTTTTCATGCGAGATTTCGAATACTTTGCAGATTCCAGACGGGAGCACAATGAAAATCGAAATAAGGTAATTGATGAAAAAGCTGCTAACTCTGGCAACGGTATGTACAGTATCCATTTCTCTAAAATTTATCCCGTTGGCCTCAGATATGCCGAGATCGACTGCTACATTTCTGAGAATATAGCATTCACTCTCCCTTTTTTTATAGAGCCTGGGGATTCCATAAAAATAATTTATAATAACGGCATGTTTAATTTCAGTGGAAACAAATCTGAAAAATATAAATGTCAACATCGGTTAAATCAAATTTTATTTTCCTCCACATCGCAACGTTCATTAAGTAAAACCAATTACATCCACTATCTTGACTCTATTTCGTTATTAAGTCTAAATGTATTAGATGAATATAAGAATGAAATATCTGATAGTGTTTTCATGGTAATCAAAAGTTTTATTATTGATAGATGTCAGCGGAAAAAAAATATTGAAATAATAAGCTTAAATCACTATGACTCAATATCAAAATTCAATTATAAAAACCCGATATGGAATGAATCAGTAAGCGAATATTTCAAAACGACCTTAATAGCAAGGCAATCTATTATGTATGCTGACTTCTTAACTAGCCAGTATGAGTTCGATTCATGTTATAGCCGAAAAACAAGAATAAATTTCAAAAATTGCTATCAGTACATAACGCGAAAACTTAGTGGGCCGGCTAGAGAATGGGCAATTCTAAACCTTGTTCAAAAACATAACCTAGATAGCGAGGACGGAGAAAACATTGAAAAGTGTGTTAAAGATGCTATTAAAAGTGGCTTTGTAGATTCTGATTCGGTAAAAAATATTTTAGTCGACTATTGTGACTTATTAATCCCCGGCAAAAAAGCCTTTAATTTTTCTTCAGAGAATATTCATGGAGAAAGAGTTCGTTTAACAGATTTTAAAGGTAAGGTTGTGTTACTCGATTTCTATTGCCATCCATGTGGGGCCTGCAGGAGAAATCATTCTATAATTGATAGCATCAGTAAACAGTATTTACACAAGGACTTTGTTGTAATAGGAATTTTTTCACCAAGTGGGACCCAAAATAAAAAATTATGGAGGAGGTTAGTCATGGATGAAGTATATACTTCCCAAATCGACATCAATTTAATTGATAAGGCTTATGCTGATACATTCCACAATGTTGCAAGTAAGTATAAAGTGAATGGATTCCCGACATTAATCCTAATTAATAAGAATGGCCGCTTAATTGGAAGTCCAATTATTCCATACGTTGACAACGGTGCTCATTTGAATGAGCTAATTCATAATAATTTGTGACTTATAATTACATAGATTGGAAAGTCGGCAAACCTTGAAAAAATCTTTACTCTGCGTCTAGTTCTTATATATCCTGCCTGTATTGCTCAAAAAATTAACGTACGGATGACAAGTGGTGTTTTCTGATGGAAAAACTATCGTATAGTTCGGATTGCTTGATGCGTCATTTAGCCTAGCGATTGATAAAGTTGTAGTAAAGGTGCATACTTCGTAAAAAAAGCCAAAGACGCAGGTAGAAAATAATGGTAAGGTCGATTTTGAAGAATAGTAGCTGTAAACTCCATTCAGGCTTCTGTAAGCATAAACGGTGATTGTCGTAAACTTATGAGTGGAAGAAAATCCAGTCAGGACAATGCCAATACTTACGACAGAGGTGATAGCCATAACCGTCAAATGTAGTTTCCGCATAAAAAAAATATTTTGAAAAGTTATGTTGCGCGAGATAGGAGGATAGCCGATGATATCAGCTACCCTCATTGTTGTTATTACTTCCAAATTTTACCAGGACTCAGATAGTTAACATAGGGGTGTTGCCCTGCCCCTGTTATTTCTGCTGGGAAGTTCGTTGTATAATTGGGACTGGCAGTTGCATCATTCAGTCTTGCAATGGATAGTGTTGTGGTAAATGTACATGTTGGTAAACCAACAACCTGCCCCACATAGGTCATAGGTGTTCTGCCCATTAATTTTGCTGCTAAAAAAAACTATGAGCAGCAAATTAAACAAACCGGTTAAAATGCGTCGCACGGAGAGTGAAATCAGTGGCTTGATGGATATGTTTGATAAGGGAGGAATGAGAGTTAAGGACTTTTGCGAACTTCATAATATAAGCGATGCCACCTTTTACAATTGGCGAAAGAAATATCCACCCATAAAAACAGCTCCTTCAGAAGGATTTATAGAAATCATTTCTTCACTTCCCGCTAGAGATTTACCGGAAGAACGATTATTTGCCAAAGTGGGAGATATTTGTCTTTACCAGCCAGTTGGCCCTGATTATCTCAAATCGTTACTGGCATGAGCAACATAATATTGTTTACAGACCGGTATAGGTATTTTTTATATGGAGGCAGTGCTGATATGCGTAAAAGTTTTGCAGGACTTTGCGGAATCGTGATAAATGAGATGCACATGACTATCACAGATAATGACATATTTGTATTCCTCAACAAAGACAAGACTCACATGAAGATACTCTTGCATGAACACAATGGTTTTACGATGCTGTATCGTAAGTTAGATAAGGGGAGGTTCGATCTTTTGATGCAGGAAGGAGGTAACAACGCAGTTGCATTAAATGCCAGTGACTTATTATCTATTCTTAAAGGATTATCTTTCCATAAGTATCGTCAATACACTTAATCTTTTATTAATCTCAGTGCGCAAATTATTTTTGTTTAACAGTGAAGGTAGATCGAACAAAGATCTGCCTTCGCTGTTATTGGTAGTGTCTGATGAAACAATCTCACGAAACATACAACAAAGCTGCTATCTCTGATGGAAAGGATCAGGTAATTGTACTATTACAGGAGCAAATATTGCTCCTGCAGCAGGATCGTGAGACTACTGATAACTTACTCAGAGAGCAGGACCAATTGATCATCAGACAGCATCAGTATTTATGCGATAAGGATCTGCAACTTGCCAGCTATCAGCAAACAATCCTACAACAAGTCGAACAATTATCTCAGTATGATCAACTGATCACCAACCAGCATAAACAGATATCTACACAGCAGCAACACTTAGACGAACAGAATAAAGAGTTAAGTAAGCTAGATATGCTTCGGCATGAGTTGCGTATAGTAAAGAAATGGATCTATGGGATAAAAAGTGAGAAACGTCATACCAGCAACGAACTCCCCATGTCGGTAGATGTGATACAAGGCAAATTATCCCTGGACGTTGATGACTGGGGTGTATGTCACATAAACAGTAGAAAACTAGTAGCCGCTCATATCAGGACCAGTATTACCATTGCCCCAAAGAAAAGAGGTGGTCGACATGATCTTCCTGAAGGGTTGGAAGAAGAGATTATTGTCCTGGACGTAGAAAATCTGCCTGTTGGCGCCAGACTTTTGCGAATAGAAGAACAGCGGCAGTTGGCTTGTAGTCCGCTACGGTGGTACGTCAAAGTTACCAGGAGACCTGTTTACATAGCTTCTTGTGAAGATGGCTTGTATGCTAAACAGTTCGTAGCTCCGCTACCAAAACATCCTATCCCCAGATGTAAAGTAGACATTAGTGTTCTGGTAATGCTATTGATTGACAAGTTCCTTTATCATATGCCTGTATGGCGACAGCAGAGACGTTTTGTCCAGTATGGGATCACGCTATCTTATAGCACGCTATCCTATTTTACGAATAGGGTCTGCGATATACTGGAACCATTATGGCATTTACTTCTTAAGGAAATATTAAGCAGCAGGCATCTTCATTTTGATGAGAGTTGTTACAAGGTTTTGGATGACACCCGCAAGAAGGGTAAGAAATCACATTTAGGCTGGATGTGGGCAATAATGTCCCCTGTTCAGCGCATAGCTGGTTTTACCTATCAGGAAGGAAGAGGTAAAAAGGATATTGCGAAAATATTGTCAGGGTATCGGGGATACTTGCTGACAGATGGTTATGGGGTGTATACCAGCTATGGTAAACAGCCAGGTGTCATCCATCAACAATGTCTTGTGCATGTGAGAAGATATTTTACGCAAGCCCTGAATTATGACTCCAGCCGTGCGGGATATGCTTTAGATAACTTCTTTAAACCTTTATATGCCATCGAAGCAGCATGTAAAGCATTGAACCTGGATTATGATCAGATCACTGAAAAGAGACAGGCCGAATCCGTTCCGGTACTATTAGCAATGCGTCAGTGGCTGGAACAACAAGCTCCTGGTACTATACCGGGGACTCCGATGCATAAAGCTATTACTTACGCACTTACCCGCTTTGACGCACTGATGATCTATACAACTGATGGAATGTTAGAGGCTGACAACAATTTACTGGAAGCACAAATACGACCACTGGCATTAGGCAGGCATAACCACATGTTTGCGGGTTCTCATCTGGCAGGTAAACGCGCTGCTATTATTTACAGTCTGCTGGCTACTTGCCGTCTACAAGGTGTCAATCCTGTAAAATGGTTGGATGATGTGCTGCGAAGAATTACTGATCACCCTAAAGACAAGTATCTGGAACTTTTGCCCCAGAACTGGAAATCGTCCAACACCACACATAAATCGGCTGTCTGACAGATATCCGATTATATCCCTTGCTTTATTTTGCCGGTAGCGAGATCTATCACTTTTGCACTTTCTGCCTCCGCCTTCTTCCTGTCGCGTTTCTCCTGGGCCCTAATAACAGATTGATCTCTTCTATCAAGTTCTTCATCACTGAGCATGACGACCAAATCGTGAATATCGATCTTGTAAAATTTACAGATCTTCAATGCCATTAAAAAGCTCAGTTCTCTTTGATCCCGTTCTGTTTTCAAGTATGTCGTATAGGAAGTACGCAGGGCCTGTGAAAAAGCGGTGTTGTCGGGTTGATAGATTGCTCTCAATTTAGCCAGCGCCTGGCCTACAGTCAATCTATCGGGCGGGGAGAACGTTAACATAACGGAACTATTTGGTTGTAAACCAAATATCGACAAAATCACGCTAAAATGAAAAACGGAATATCACGAGATATTACTGGTGAAATGTCGATAGTAAAAAGACGGGGCACGTTGGAGGTTTACACATGTTGGGTCCGTAGTCCCACCACATACGGCACCTAGTGGAAGACTGGCAGTTTGAGTGTAGTAACTAAATGTACTACCATTTTTATAAGCATAAACCGTAATTGTAGCAAATTTATGCTTGGCGGTGAATCCAGATGAAGCTATTCCGACGCCAGTAAGTGAAGCGATTGCCATAATACCCAGTTGTAACTTTTTCATAAACCCTAATTTAATTTTTTAAAGAATTGTCGATTTTATCAGGATTCGACAGTTAACCTGACTTCTTGCGCATGAAATATTTTTACAGTGAGCGCATACTTTTCTCCAGATGAATACATAGCAACAGGAGAGAAGATGCACTCCCGGATGGAATTTCGGATATTAATATGCCCGTGAATTAATTTGGGGGCAGACATTATCTATTGCGGTTCTAACGCAAGTGTAAAGAATGTCACACTTGCCTATGGTTTCTCCTAGTTTTGGCAATTTCGGTTGATCTATTATTGAAGAACCAGCCGGAGGCTGCAATCGCCAACAGTGCTACGTTGATGAGAAAGTGATTTTCCCAACTCATATTTCGAAATATTCCTCCGCAAATACAGGGTACATACTTGAATGCGTGTATTAACGCCAATCCTATGTAGCCAGTAAATAGAATCATCAATATTGTGGCTCCCACAAATCCCAATCTTCGGGTTTTAGGGATGAACAATAGCATAGAAACAATAAATTCGGACGAAGGAATGCCCCAAATGAGTATGGGCTTGGACCATGCTGGGAGAGGCTGTCTCCCCATAATTTCAGTATAGTCATTAAACTTAATAAGCTTATCGGACGCTGTGTAAAGAAAGGTTAGTACGATTACGGCCCCAAGTAAGGTGACAATGATATCTTTTTTCATAAAAATGGTTAAAATATGGGATAGGTTATTTTATCAGGTCTAAGGTATCTTAACAGATAATGAATTATAGCGCCATTGCCTGTCATAAGACTTCCGGTAAAAACACCGCTTGTGTCAGTCGCCCAAAGCAGGCCTTCTCCAGAATCATGGATGGCTCTGTGTAGTACATAATTGGTGATCCAGTCAGCTCTCTCCATCCATTCTTGTGAGCTGGCCACATTTGCTGCTTGCAAATACACTTCCCCAACACCGGCAAGACCGCTAGAGAACCCCAGGTTTGCTGCATTCAGTCTATTGGGAATTTTCCTGAGCAATTTTTCTACATGTTTTCGGAGCTTGGTTTCCTGGGTAATACCATATGCCTGTAAGAAAGGAATTGCTGCCCCTGCAATTCCCGCTCTGATCCAGGGGGCTTTTATTTGTCGGGATCTGCGCCGTCGTTCACTCTTTATAAGATATTCTAAACCTCTCATCGCACTTAGAATGATGGTGTCACTTTTCTTATACTGATATGCCTTCAGCAAAAAATATATGATTCCGGAAACTCCAGTAAAAAAACTAAAATCGATATCCTTAGGAATTGAGCCAGTCGTAGAATTGAGGCGCCAGGAGCCATCTTTGCATTGTTGTTCTAAAATTCGGTGAATAATGCTATCCAGCGCTTGTCTCGGCCAATCTTCCTGGAAGATTTTACAAACTTCAATTAGTATTATTCCTATGCCAGCCGAACCGGTTTCTAAATTAAGCTCAGGCAATAACAGCCCTGTGGATCTTCGTATTGCCTTTAAAATTTCAGGAGTTGAGGTAACCCATTGGAGATTGATTGCCTTCAATGCCAATAATGCATTCCCCTCCATTCCATAAAACAATCCGGTATTTGCTATTTGAGTATTATTTACATAGTGATTGAAAAGGTAATTGAAATTAGCTTCCAGTACACCTTTGCATGGAGAGAGATCAAATCCTAGACTTTTCGCATCCATTAAGAGGTAAATAATCCCTCCAATGCCCTGGTAGAGGTCTGGTGATATTACGGTTTCAGCAACTTCATTTGGATGGATACCGGCTGCATCACTAGATTTTGAAACCCACAACTTTTCAGAATTCACTACTTTTCTACTGGTCAATCCCGCAATAGCATGCTGAATAACTGATCTCACTTGTTCAGGATTTGGTTTACCCATGTTAAACATCGCCGGGCTAAAGTAATTATTCGGCCATGTATTCACAGCGGCAGCGATACCGGATAGCGTTGGCCGGTGTTCAGCAACCGGGGAGAAGCATTGACTTACCAGGCTCGCCTGGTTGGGGCCCATGTGAAAGCTGAGTTGTTTCCGTAGTGCATCTATATTGTCCAGATCAAATGCCATAGGTGATATTCCGGTCAAACACCGGACCATCAGCCCTCCGACGCCATAAATGTCCTGCTGTACTGTCGGCGTAGCACCTTCATTTTGTTCGGGCGACATATAACCAGGCGTTCCAAGTTCAAAAGGAGGAGATGGTTTACCCGTATCAATATGATAAGTCAACTCAAAGTCAGTACACGTGACGCAGTGAGGTCTGTCAATAAGAAAGTTTCTTGGATTCACATCCCTGAATATGTAGCCGTTAGAGTGAAGCTTAATCAACAACAGCAGGATTGACTTTAAAGCATTTAATATGTTTTCCCACACGTCTGATGGCAAGGTTGAACAATGGCCTAAAGCATAGCTTTCATCAATATACTGGCTCAATGGCATACCCTTTTTAAAATCAATCACCAGGTAATAATTTCCGGATTCTTCAAAAAGAGCGTAAGCATCCGGAGCGGGAATAATTTGGGATAGTCGCTTGTGCATCTCAAATTGCCAGAGGAGTCTGTCCGTAACGTCTCTGCCGGCGTAATCATAGGACATGTATTTTATTCCTTCCTTAACCACTCGGTATCTAAGTGACCTGAGATCCAGGACCTTCATCACCCGTCCCTTAGCGTCGTTTTTTAAAATTTTATCAATTAGGTACCTTTTGGCTAATATTTTCTGTTTCTTAATGGCTGGAGGCGCAGTAATGGAAATAAACGGCCATGTAAGTTGCCGGGCCACCAGAACGCCAGGTACATTGATACAATCAGTGGCGGCTGTATCCATACCATTTGTTGATACGTTGCTTTCCTTGCTGTTGTCTACTATATTGGCATGCACGAGACCTTTTATGTGGAATGCTGTTGGAATAATAGGTCCTCTAAATCCACTGGTAAGCTTAATTAAGGTCGCGGCCAGTTGGCAAATGTCATTTTCATCAGGGTAAATAGTGATGATTTTTCCGATCATATCATATCCATAAAAGCCAGCAAATAGGGCGCGGACTATTGCAGGAGATTTTGCAACATCAAAGGATAAATTGGTTTTGGCCAGGTATGGAACGATCTGTACCAACAATGCTTCTATCTCAGTCACTACTACTGACATGTACAGAACCCAACCTCCTTTGTGTGGACGCTGATTCACTTTCAGAAACTTTTCATCTTCCGCAAAGCGGAGCCGAAACTTCTCTAGAATTTCAGTATATCCAAGGGCGCTATACTCTCGCTCGATCCGAAGGTTGCTAATAATGATATTGTCATTATCGGTGATCATACTTCTGGTATTAGATACAATGGAATTGGTTTAGATGCTTTTTGAATTACGCTTTTAATCCACTTCTTACTGAGTTCAATTTTTGATCGGAATTGTATAATAAAAGCAGAGTTCACAAATATCATTTGAACGTCCTTCTCGGAAAAATTGTCCGGATGCTCAATTTGATTCTGTTTTATGGCTTTATATACAGCTTTAGCCTCGGAGAACCTTTTAATTTGCATGAGTATTGTATAGTGGTAATACAAAAGCCTCCATTGATACAGCGAAGGTTTCACATCCGCTACACCCGGCCCATGAGGACGTCGCCCGTGGAACTGGGTTACTGCAAATTTGCTGTAAATGAAGGCTATGTTCCACTGCCTCATATTTATATAGAATTCAATAATCGTTTCTATAGGCTCTGCAAACCTTTTATCTGCACGAAATGCCTTTAAAAGATTGACCTTGATTAACGGCCACGGTTCATTTAGATCCATTTGGTTGGCTGCTATATGGTTGTATAGCCGGCATTGTTCATACCGCTCGATCCCCTCTAAACCAGCGACTTCTAAATAAGATTTCTGAGCCAGCAAATGCCATTGTCTTTCCCGCACCGGGTCTTTGCAGTTAATAGCCGCGGCGTAGTAACTATCGGCCAGGTATAATAACCACCGATAGGTCCTGTGTCCTCTGGCAATGTATTCCTTCAGTTTTTCAACATAGAAGAGATACTTTTTTTCTATGTCAGTTTTCCAACTGGCGCCTTTCATTTCATAGTTCATGATAATATTGTTGCAATGAGATACTGTAACTTGCTCGCTGGTACACTGGAGGTATTCATGCACAGGTCCTTCCCAATGAAACGGCTTTGAGAGGTTGAAGAATAGTTGCTTTGAAAATGCCATATCTTCAGATAAGCCGGTTACAAAATATAGGTCATCATTAATCTCGTCTTTATTGAAATCTCCCACAAACTTCATTTCCTCATCGCAGTCAAACCAAAATCCCCAGATATCCTGCTTGTTCCAACAGAGGTGTTCTACTACTTCAAGTAGCTTGTCCAGGGCAAAATTCCGTGAGCTGGCAAAATCGTCGAAAGACCGCTCGAATACGTACGTCGGAATTGCATGAACATTCCCCCAGCTTTTTATGATTGCTATAGTGTTATCTGTTGAACCCGTATCAACGGCTACGATCAGGTCGGTAATCGGCAAGGCTGAGCTCAGCATTGTTTCAATTATATGACTTTCATTTTTGCAAATGAAGTTGAGCGCCAACTTTTTCATGATATTATAACTTCAAGTGGTGAATGTGATGATGCCTGCTTTTGAATATTGAAATACCGTTCATAACCTTTTATCCTGGTAATTTCTTCTGTATTAATCGAACTGGGACACCTTTTAATACAGGTAATCAGTTTTTCGTACCACTGTTTGGCTTCCACCAGTTTTCCGATGGATAGTGAAATAGGAACATGATAATAGAGCACTTTCCATTGGTAGAAGGAATCATCTACATACCACTTATTGTCGGTTTTCGGCTGTTTTCCATATAAATAATCACTGCAGTACGAACTGAAGACAAATGCTGCCCTCGGATTATCCTCATTATAATAATGCACAATGATGTCCCGTAACGATTCGGCGCGAGAGGGACATACCTGGAAAGCTTGAAGTAATAATTCTTCTATTCTTGGCCAGGGCGTATTTAGGCGATCCAGAAGATCAGCGAGTTTCCAATACGAAATGTACAGGGATTCATCGCTTTTGCGCGAGTTATGAATGTATGTTTTGAATCCATCAATGGCCATACCAAAATGATGATACCGATCGCTTTCTTTATTACATATATTGCCGGCTTGTAAATGCAGATAAGCAAGTAAAAAATTGTAAGTAGCCGTGTTGTATTTTATCATTTTTTCTTTGGCTGCTGTCAACGTATTCAAATAGGCCTCATAAACTTCATATGACATGTCACTTGTAGCCATCACTTCTCCTGCCATTCTATCCAATACAGATTCTATGTATTTTGGGCCTTGGTAAAAGCCAGTTGCCAGTAGTTTATAGAGATTTGCGTTCATGGTAAAAATTTTGTTGAATATTACTGAATAATCAACTGTTGAGATGGCGCCGCTCTCGATGGGTATTGCCTGTCACCATAGCTTTGCTTCATTTTTAACAGTATCTCTGTATTTATTAATCCGAAAGACAGTAGTAGCATCATAGGGAATATTTGATATCTTATTACAATGATATTAGCCGAGATGCTAAAACAGAAGTTCAATAACAGCAGCAAGCTCACAGCTAATGAAGACCTGGGTAATAGTGCCATTGCTCGCTTTACTTTAAAGAGCAATAGCGTGGTTGTATAGAAGATATTTAGTAGTAAGAATAGCAGCGGGAATATCAACAGCACGACTCCCTGCAGGTGTTTGGAAATTGATTTTGCCTGATTGGTTTCTAATTGGAACCAATCTACCGCGAAAGGATAAATCTGCGATTTTCCCAGGTTGTATAGGGAAAGCACTTCCAGCGGAGGGTAGAAGTAATTTTTTGTATTTATTGCTACAAAGTACCGGAGAAAGGCACCTGGATGCTGTTTGATCAGTGTAAGGCCGTATTTCCCGAAAAGAGGGGAGACCTTTCCCCATCCCAACAGGTACTGGTAGAAGTTCGTTGTATGCACATGTCGGTCCATGTAAACCTTTAGGGGCGCTTTTGGTTTTCTAATAAAATAATTGGCAACATATGCGCTCAGGTTCCTTTTCTCGGGCGGGGTGGATTGAAAGAAAGTCTCGGATATCTGGTCTAATTCCCGTAACTCAGGTGTTGTCCATGTTCCGGGCGCCACAGTAATATATCCTCGCATATAGAGCGCGTTGTTGGCCCATTGCCAGCCAGAGAGCATCGGAAACTGTGGGGAGCCGGTTAATTGCTTGGCTACTGTTCTTGAGTGAATAACAAATGGTATGATAAGCGCCGGCCCTGCAAGAATCCCTGCGAACTTCCATATAGTTTTGAATTTGGACATGGTAAAAATTAAAGCAGCAATCAAAGGGTAAACCATCGCGTTAAATCTTACAGTGAAGCACAGAAACAATAGGATCGCCTGTAGCGGAACATGGTACCACCTGGGTCGATTTAAAATGTATACTAACTGCACGATCCAAAGTATGCTTAAGGAAAGAAATAATGTATCGCTGGAAACGTAGTTGGCCAGATACAGGAATAATGGGTTGGAGAAGAGAAATGCCGTTAGAATCTGCTTATAGATCTTTCTTAGCCCAAACAAGTAGTCAATGGTAAAATATAACAGCAGGCAGCAGCATTCAAAGAACAGGAATTGAAACCATACCAAAGCTACAGCAGATGATGTCAGCATGTGAAAAAATCGTAAGAATTTCGAGTATCCGACTGGCCAGATATTAATGTCCATGTTGGCAAATGCCGCGAAAATGTAACTATAACTGTCCGAGAAAAAATCCGGAAAAGGATAACAAAGTTTAAACAGGAAGAATTCTATGACAGTGAAAAGCAAAATTGCCAGCAGATAGAACCGGTTGGCGGGATCGCGGAATACAAAGGCTCTGAATGAGCGGTGGAATACCTGTCCTGTAAGTCCGGCGCCGCTTCTGCTTTCAAACCAACGGTCGATAACTGCTCGATATGTTTGTTGCCTTTTCACGAAGTGTTAGTTTTTAAATTGTTGGAAGAATTTTATCTGTTTTTTGGTAAATTCCTCAGGATGTTGCTCGACATAGGGCAATATTTTTCGATAGGCATTCATCATTTCTTCTTCCATACGCAGGTTGGAACAGATATCAGCGTGGTAGTACATTACCTTCCAAGTATAGAAACTCGGATCAATGAACCATTTGCAATCCGTAGGGATTTTTTCATGGAATTTTTTAATGGCGATAGTACTATATAAATAACCGAAAGTCCACGCTTTTTTTGCCCGGTAATGCTGGATCACATGCCGTGTCGCTTCACCACGTCCCTCGTGTATCGGGCTGGCAGCCAGGAGCGTTTTTTCGACCTCGGGCCATGGAAAACATAGTCTTTCCATGACAAGACCCATTTGCCACTGGGCGAAATACCTGATATCATTTTTGAGGGTTGGGTTTTGCAGGAAAACGGTATAATGATTTAGGGACCGAAGTAATAATTCATGGGATGCTACATTTTTGGCGCAAAGGCGTGAAGCCTCCTGACAGTAATAGGCACCAAAAAGTTCAACCAAAGAAAGTGAATCTCCAGTTTCATTGTGTGCATCGCACCAGAGCCGAACAAATTTTTGGAACTCGGCCTCTTGTAGCATCGTACCATTGATAGCCAGCGCTTCAGCTTCAGTTAAATGATGGGTGAGAACAGGGAGTTGATCAGGCGTTAAGTTACAATCGTTCTCATTCAAAGCTTCTGAATTGACTGAAGTATTCATAATAGGCTAAGTTTTATTGATATACTGGTATACTATCTTCCTGGTCGGATTGATTTCATAATTAAGGCTCGCTTCATTTGGGTCTATGGTATAGTCAGGTTTCTGGCGTGTTTCCAGCATTTGTACTTTACCAGGTAAATTGCGTATTACTGGCTGTAATTATCTTATCTGTGCTTGTTCCATATGATTCGGATATAAACATTTATAGTTCAAGAACAAGGGTTGGCCTCTCTACCATCGAGGTATATTGCTAATTACCAGGATTCAGAATTCAATTAGCAGTCCGGAAAAATTGCCTGGTCGCTTTTTACTATCAGCAACAGGTACGTGTGTAATGCAATTTAGTGGCATGAGTTTGTAGAAAACAAGTCAATCTTTATCGAAAGTGTGTACCGCGTTTTCTATTTAATAAACATTAGGCAGTTTTTCGAATCCGATACTGCGCAGGTGTAATACCGGTATGTTTTTTAAAAAATTCTCCAAAATGACTTTGCGAGCTGTAGCCAACCTTTGTATAAATCTCTTTGATGGAAATTTCTTCATCTTCGAGCATGGTCATTGCAGCCTCCAGCCTTTTTTTCTCCAGATATTTGTGGACAGAAGCGTTTACCAGCTTTTGAAAGGCGGCCTGTAAAATTCTTACCGGTACATTAAAATCATACGAAAGGGACTCCTGGGTTATAGGTTGATCATAATTGCGATCAATATATGTGATTGCTTTTGTGGCGATTTCAACTGACCTTTTGGTCAAACGTGTAGATGAACAATTGCGCATAGGAGAAGATTTAATGCTTAATCTTTATTTTTTTGATTTTACATAAAGAGGCCCAGGGAGATCTCCTCAAGATCCTCTGCTAATAGACGCTTCAATATTGAACTGAAGGGGGACTGGACGCTAAGGAGAAACAGCGCTTTGAGTGCGTTATCAGTTTACAGGAATACAATTTTTTTTCCCTCCTGGCGATAACGTATCCCGCTGGCCTTTAGGATTTCCAGTACGGTGGCTATATCTGCTGTTCTTGATATTTTGCCGGTAAATGTTTTGTGGATATTGGGTGGTAATTCATAACTGATGTCATACCATCTGGATAGTTCTGGCATAATGGTATGCAATTCGGCTTTACGGAAATCAAAAAGTTGCTGTTTCCATGCAATCACCTGGGATGCATCCGGTGTGCGCGACGCTTTCCAATGGGTGCCGGAGATTACCAAAGTCGTACCGGCAGAAATTGCATAATTTTCCCTATCATTCGAAACCTGGACTTTTCCATGTATTATTGTTGTACGTAAAGTCGGCTCACTGTTATAAGCCTGTACATTAAATTGCGTTCCAAGCACCCTTATAGTCACTGTACCTGCAGCCACTTGAAAAGAACGACCCGCACTTTTGTTTACTTCAAAAAAGCCTTCTCCGCTTAAAGTTACCCTTCGGTCACGGTCACCAAATTGGGCTGGAAACTGTAATTGTGACAATGCGTTCAACCACACGCTGGAACTATCCGGTAGTAGAACACTATATTGGCATCCCCTGGGTGTAACCAATGTATTGATCCCCTGGGACGAACCAGGACGCTGGCCGCCAGTTTGGAACAAAAGCCTGCGGTTCTTTAAATCAACGGTTGCTCCAATATCCTGCAGATGTTTACTTTTTAGTGCTGAACTATCCAATATAAGTACGGTTCCATCTTCAAGGATCATATACGTTTGCCGCAGGCTGTCTAGCTGTTGCGGCACTTTTCTTTCTACATACGGCGTTTGCACATCCCGTTGTTTGTTGATCAGCCAATACCCGATCACTGAGACCATTACAATGCCCAAAACGATCGCCGCATATCGAAAGAACTGACTGTCAATACGCCATTTTTTTGGAGAGAGTGCAATACTGGAGCCTGGATCCTGCATACGGTTGTTGATTAATTGGACCAATGCTTCATAGCTTTTCTCCGCAAATTCTTCGTCTGGCGCGACGGTGGTTTCCTGCAGTTCAGCCTCCAGGTACTTAAGTACTTGCTCCTGGTGTTCTATCTGATCAAGGGCAGCAAGGAACCTGGCCAATTCTCGATTGGATAACCGTCCATTCAAATATCTTTCCAACAGCAGCTGGAATTTATCAGTTGTCATGATATTTGGTGCCTTCTATATAATTAGACACTTTTCTACAGAGGGTGGGAGGGTGGTTCAGAAAAAAAAATTTATTTAAACAAGCAGATAAGACCAGAATGATCGCAATGATGACTTTAATGCCTGTATCGCTTTATGGACTAATTCCTTTACAGTAGACCTGGAAATCTTCATGATTTTTCCTATTTCCTTATAAGTCATTCCTTTATCCCTGGAAAGGCGCCAGGCCTCCTGTTGGCGGGCCGGGAGTTGCTGTATTGCTTTTTCCAGCAAGGTGTGTTGCTGTCGGGAAATTGTCTGTTCTTCCACATTGTCGGTAGACTCCTGAAAGCGTTCTTTCAAAAACGTTCGGTACCGGGCATGTACAGCATTTTTACGCCACTCATTCAGTACGGCATGCTTGGCCATGGTAACCAGATAGCTTTCGACATTTTCCGGGGAAATCGTATCCCAGCTTTCCCAAAGCCGAAGAAATACTGATTGTGCCACATCCTCCGCTTTTTCACGTTGTCGTAGCAGCGAGTATGCGGTTGCATATACTCGAGGATAGTACTTTATGTATATTTCCTTAAACACGGAAATCCAGCGACTGAGTTGGGCCCAGGGCTGCACATTTGGTTGTATACTAATTTACAAAGAAAAATATTTGGCTACTGAAGAGGTATCTAATTTTAATGCTCCCCCATTTTTTGTCTGAACTTCATATATTACAGTATTCTACCCTGTGTCAATAAGCGATTAATCGTCAACTGCTCCATTGGCATCTCCGGATAGGCGATGGTCAATGCCGTCTAGCAAACTTCCTGTTTTAGGAGAGTCTCCTGGATTCAATACTTCACCAGCTGGCCTGTTTTATAATGTAGAAGTTATTAGATAAAAACCGGTGAAGTGAACCTTTAATAAATGGACCGGTGGTAATTGAGCTTTCCCGGTCACAGGAAACTGAGAGCACCTGTTTAAATACCCAACTGTTTCATATCCTTCACTGTTTGAACAAATAGTCTGACATCGGTTGGAGAAAATCCCGGATCTTCCCTCCAATTTTTTTTTAACAACCTGCTGAAACGAACATATGCTGTATTCAAAGTTTCCCAAAATTTATATTACGGCAAACAAGCAATGAAAATTGTTTGTCACAAACCTTTATCGTGCCAATGTAAAAGGGCGTTGCTGTCGGCGACATCTGCAAAGGTCGAGGAAGTGATTCAACCACATATTTGGCTAAATGCGGATTTGTTCACCCACCGATCGGTATTATATTGAACCTCTCGCTGGTTTACAGTTTACGAACCGCGCGCTATCTGTCAATAGAATTGCTCTGCCTTGATCTGGCTGCCATTAGAAATCCCGGTATTTTAGATTTTCTCAAATTGTGGGCGAGTGGCCGCTTGCGCGCTTTGACAGCCGCTTCATATAGGCTGTTCCGTCTGTGATGAAACCAACCCAAAATGCGTCCTGCCACCGCGGTAAAATTCCATAAGTTGGCATCTCGTCAGCAGCTGAAATCATTGACTTAGCTGTTATACTGCTTCCACCTCAAAAGTACGTATGCGTCATAACTTCCTCTTCCATATAAAGGTCATGTTGAAATAAAATTACAGTTGCTCCTCTCCCTATGAGTTCATACATCTTGCAGATTATTGCATATGACCGAAATCATAGCGGTAGTTGCTATAGGGGATCTGATTATGGTATAATGGAGTAATAGCATATTCACATTGTCAGGCGGAAAAGCATAAAATTTATTCCCTGCTGGGAAAAGGTTCAAAAAGCCCTTGTTGTGCACATCTACCTTTGGATAGCATTTGGTAATAGACGGTAAAGCATTACTCTTAGCCAATTCGTCTTACCAGGAACTATTAAGAGTTTACATAATGAATATCCAGGTAAAGAACATAGATATAGATGAAGCGGGTTGCGGGCAGGCTATCGCCTTTACAGCACTGCTGACGGTAAACGATCGTGTCGTGGCACTGCTCCGTGACCAGGGAAAGGGGGCCGGTATTGAGGTCATGCCCCTGCGGCCCGCAGATGGACCGCTACTGGGTCAGGTCGCCCGGTGCTGCGCTTTACATTATACCCTGCGCCCAACAGTCATAGATCCATCTGATCCATCTTACCACCGGCAAAGTGCACTGCAGCATTTTGTTGAACACCAGGTCTATCAATGTATACAACGTAGAATGATCTGGCGACTGGATGCACAACTGGCGGCAGCCATGGAAAAAGCCATCGTCTATGGCCGGCTGGATGGAGACCTGCGCTACCATCCTTTACATGCCAGTATTGACTACCTGCTGACCTCTACCCAGGGAAGCCGGATACTGGAACAGGCACTGAAGGGAATCGTTCCTTACCTGCAACCCGGAGAATATGTCATCAACCAGAACATACCGTTTTTCCTGTTGATGGCCATGTTGCAATAGTCATTTGCCGCATCCTGGTGCAAAACCCGGAAGCTACTGGTCGCAAAAAGCAGCAACTACCCGATATCTTTTGAGGCGTTTGATTAATTACTTGTGTAAAATGTAAAAAGCCATGTCGGATAAACTGATCGATGAACAAATACAGCGAAATATCGGCTTGCTGAAAAGCAAGGGATATCTCGATAATGGACAGGGGACCAGTAGTACAGACTTTGAACATGCACTACGGGGACAAATACATGGCATTTTGTTAAATAACTATTTGCCGAAAGAGGCACAGGCGGGTAACTGGGAATTGTTCGACCTGCCCATCATAGCGCAGATGGCTACACAGCAGGTGACCTTTCCCATCTTTTTTAAGCTGGAGACAGATACCAGGCAACTGACAATATCCAGCCTGTCGGTAAAACTATCAGACGGGCAAACCTCCCATATACCAATAGAAGCACCGGAACAATTGCCGACGATTGATGCAGCCGTTGTTTATGCTGTTGGCAAAAAACTGTATGTACCTAATAACCTTAACCATCGTTTGGTGCAACCGGCCAACAGGAAAAAAGGACCGAGAGGTAAATTTTATTGAACCCACCACTGTAGGCGGAGAGCGTGCGGTGGTCCGGGAAAGCTATTTTATCGAATGACAGGAACAACGCTGTTCAGCTGTTTGCAGACTTTGATAACAGTCACCTTTTAAAGATCATTGATCATAGATTCCTTTCAATAAAAAATGAGGCATCTGCGAGCCATTGCAGGGGGGATCAGCTAATGGGATATGGCACTACTAAAACAGGAACGATTCCCCCTTTTCTTCCATTCGTCATACTGCTTTCTGATGGTAAAATCCGCTTCTGCAAATAGGAGCAGGGGTAACTGCCGATATCTGATAGCCGCGGGCAGGCTCTCACCATTATATATAATGGTGTCGGTAAGATATGTTCCGCAAAGCGCTCAAGTATCCCGCATAAATGATGCCTTCAACAAGGGAGCGAAAAGGAGTGGGAGAACAACAATACTAAGTTATTAATCAGTGTAGGCAGCTATGTTATAGCTGCAACAGCTTTTGTCTCAACAAGGGTTAGGGCGGACACCTTTTGGCGTGTCCAGCAAGATGTACAGTTGTGCACAATATGCACAACTGATGTAGCCGGCAACGCATGGTTGCCCCGCTACAAAATCCTCCGAAGTCGGATTTTTTTTAAACAATCAAAACAGCACTATGCCAAGAAAGAAAGTACCGCAGCAGGAAGCTTTGGCCTATGACGTAAAGACCAGGATCAATCAGTATCATTTCGACCGTTTACAGCGACTGCTGGCTTCCTCCCGTTGTAAGAATATGAGTGGGCTGCTGCGCATCATTATCTGTGAACGTCCTCTGACGGTTTACACAAAAGATGACAGCCTGGGAACGGTGATGGAGGAGCTGGTAAAGGTGCGTAAGGAAATGAACGCCATTGGTGTTAATATCAATCAGCTCGCCCGACAGATCAACGCAGCACCAGACCATGCCGGGAAACTGCTGCATACCCTGGCCCTGCCATCGTTATTGCAGCAGGTGTCTGCGACGACACAACAGCTGATTCCCACTATAGAAGCGCTGGCAGAAAAATGGTTGCAAAAGTGATCTGTGGCAAACATATGCGGCGCCTGCTCAGCTATAACGAGCTCAAAGTAGAAAAAGGGGTAGCGCAGCTACTGGCGGCGGAAGGATTTGGGCTTGGTCCCGAACGGCTCAACTTTTACCAGAAGCTTCACCGCTTTTCGTCGCTGGCAGCACGCAATGAGGTGGCAGAGACAAACGTCATTCACATCTCCCTCAATTTCCCACCGGAAGAGCAGCTGGACTGTGATGTCCTGCAGCAGATTGCCGCCGACTATATGACGCGCATAGGTTTTGGTGACCAACCCTACCTGGTCTATCAACACTTCGATGCCGGTCACCCACACCTGCATATCGTCACTACCTGTATACAGGCAAATGGTGATCGCATCCCCACGCATAACATCGGCAAAGAGAAATCAGCACCGGCGCGCCTGGCCATAGAGGCGGCCTATGGATTAATACCTGCCAAAGGCAGAAGGGCTTCTGACACCGGAGAGCTGCCGGCAGCCTGGCTGCGTAAGGTGCGCTATGGCCAGAAACCTACCAAAGCAACCATCGCAGAAATCGTCGGTGGCGTACTACGCAACTACCACTTTGGTAGCCTGCAGGAGTATAATGCTGTACTGCGGCATTTTGGCGTGATGGCAGACAGTGGTGCTCCTGGCAGCCGCCTGGCAGCGCACCAGGGGTTAGTATACCGGCTGCTGGATGAGCAGGGACAGCCGCAAGGCGTACCTATCAAAGCGAGCAGTCTGTATAAGGCGCCTACCATCAAAAATCTGCACCTCCAGTTTTTGAAACACTCCCAGCATAAGAAAAAGTATGCCGGACGCCTGACACGTACCATAGACCAGTTGCTGCAACAGCCGCTGTCACTGTCAGCGCTATCGGCCGCATTGGAGAAAGAAGAGATTAGTCTGGTAGTGCGTAGCAATTCACAAGGCATCATCTATGGTTTCACCTACATCGATCACCTGAGCTGCTGTGTCTTCAACGGTAGCCAGCTGGGTAAAAAATATAGCGCACCTGCACTGTTGCGAAAAATGCTTACCGAGCCGGTGGGCGCGGCAGCATCCAATCAGCAGTTTGTCGACACCCTGATGGAACTTACTCCCTTCGCGCAAGGTACAGCCGCAGTAATGCAATACTGGCAGGAGGCAGGACTACAGCTGATTACCCAACCGCAACATCCTGAGCCGCCTTTGTTCTGGATGGGAAGGCAGGGGAGTGATACTGCCAGTTTTGTGCTGGCTTCAAAAGCGGTACAAGCCTACCTGCTTGCTGCCGCCAGCACTTCCACATCGGCTACGGCAGCCGGTAGCAGTCAGGCATATTTAACGGCCCAGCCAAACAGCCAGGAGTCGCCTTTCATAGCCGCACTGGCGATGCTGACCCAGGCCTACAGCGCACTTTTTATCGAATGGATAGAGCCGGTATATACCGATAACTGGATACCGGCGGCGCTGCTGAGAGAAGCCAAAAAGAAAAAGAAAAGAAAACGTTTATCCTGAGCCGGTAGCACAACGACCAGCGGGAGAGAAAATGTGTGTATGAAAAAATCGTGTGTGTATGAATACTGGAGAAAATGAACAAGGACTGCGGGCCATCATCGACTTTGTCCGCAAAGGTTCCATCCTGTTACTGGGACTACATTATTACATCTACTGCTATCTCGCTTTCGTACAATGGGGGATGGTACCCGCAATAGTGCAGCGCGTATTAGTCAACATTGCCGCAACACCGCTATTTAGCCATCCGCTCTATACCAAGGGAGCCGTAATTGGGCTGCTCGCCATTTCACTGTTTGGCACCAAAGGTAAAAAAGATGAGAAGGCCACCCTGGCTACTATCCTGTCTTTATTGGTAATAGGGCTGCTGCTGTACTGGGGGGCAGCCTTGTTGTTGTATCTGGTACTCCCCGTGTCTACGCTGGCCACCCTCTATATCAGCGTCACCAGCATTGGCTATCTGGCGCTGCTCTCCGCAGGTGCCCGCCTGTCACGGCTGATCAAACTGCAATTAGGCAAAGACATCTTCAACGAGATCAATGAGACATTCCCACAGCAGGAGGAGCTGATAGAAAACGAATATTCTGTTAACCTGCGCGGACGCTATCGGCTCAAAAATAAGATCCGGCAGATGTGGATCAATATTCAGAATCCGTTCAGGGGCACTTTGCTCTGCGGCTCCGCAGGGGCAGGTAAAACATTTTTTGTTGTCCGCTCATGGATAGAGCAACATATCAGTAAGGGTTATACGATGTTTTTGTATGATTTCAAATACGACGACCTGACCAAAATTGCCTACAACGCCTTACTGCAAAACCAGTCTGCCTACCGCATACCTCCCCGGTTCTATGTCATCAATTTCGATGACCTAAGCCGCAGCCATCGTTGCAATCCTCTGGATCCCGATATGATGACCGATATCACGGATGCGGCAGAAGCGGCACGCACCATCCTCTTGGGTCTTAACAGGGACTGGATCCGACGCCAGGGGGATTTCTTCGTGGAGAGTCCCTGCAACTTTCTGACGGCGGTGATCTGGTTTTTACGTGGCTACCAGGGAGGGCGATTCTGTACCTTACCCCATGTCATTGAAATGATGTCTGTGCACTATGATGACCTGTTCCCTGTACTGGGCACCGACCCACAGTGTGATGTATTTTTAAACCCCTTTATCTCAGCCTACCTGGCACGAGCGAACGAACAACTGGAAGGCCAGATAGCCAGTGCGAAAATTGGAATGGCGCGCCTAAGCTCACCGCAATTATATTGGGTCATGAGCGGTAGTGAATTTACCCTCGATGTCAACAATCCCGAAGCGCCCAAGATTGTCGCCATGGGCAATAACCCATTAAAGATTCAGATCTATGGGGCCTTACTTTCTCTCTATATATCCCGCATGCTTAAACTGGTAAACCGCAAAAACCAACAAAAGTGTTCCCTGATTTTTGACGAGTATCCCACTATCTACGCACCTTTGGACACGTGCCTGGCAACGGCGAGGAGCAATCTTGTAAGTGTGCTGCTGGCAGTTCAGTCGACAGAACAATTACGCAAAGATTATGGGCGTGAACAGGCAGATGTAATCATCAACCTACCCGGAAACATCTTGTGCGGACAAACCTTTGGTGATACTGCCAAAGTACTCAGCGAGCGTTTCGGAAAAATTGTACAGACAAGGGATAGCGTTTCTATCAACCGGCAGGATACCAGTGTAAGCCATAATACGCAACTGGACTACGCCGTACCGCCCTCGCGTATTTCCGCTTTGAGCAGTGGTGAGTTTGTCGGCATGGTAGCAGATAACCCTAACACACCGGTTAAACTAAAAACCTTTCATTGTAATATCATCAATGATCCGCAGGCTATCAGTACCCAGGAGGCCGCCTACCAGCCACTACCCATCGTCAGAGAAGTCTCCATATTGGAAGTACAGGAAAACTACATACAGATAAAAAATGATATTGCGCAACTGATCGCAACAGAGATTGATCGTATCCGCAAGGACCCGCAGCTGGCACACCTGCTGTTCATCAAACCGGAGGACGAGCTGCCCTCTGTTCCCGGAAGCTAAAAATGGCCTGGTGGCGGATTGGCTGGCCGCAAGCAGCAAGTCCGCAAACTTTTTTGGTATAAACCGGTACATAAGGGGTAACCAAATTTTCGCTTATTAAATTTGTCCACGCGCTTATTAATTTATTGCCAGCGGCTATTAGCTGAGTGTTGGCAGTATTGGCAGATTGTCGTAACTTATTGTTGTTCACATCCTTTCAATTTCCAGCTGACACATTTTTCTGGAAAAATGCGCCAGGGTTATTTAATGGAACAGGAACCACTACATACAATCGAAGAATGGGTCAACCAGATGATCCATCCGTTAGCCTTGCAACAGACGACAGGGGATCTGCAGCAAAGTAACGAGGGGCTGCTGTTCATAGAAGAGCAGGTGGGCCTACTCTGTGCTGCGCTCGTGGACAACGCCCACACCCAGCAGGGACAACAACATATTTACCAGTTACAGCTACGCATACTTGGGCTGCTCGAAAGGGTAGGGACCTACATGAGGGAACTGGCGCAGGGCGCCATGCACTACCTGTGGCCCTATTATGGAAGGGTGGCTGCCAGCCTGGAAAAAGTAATGGATCACATCCGCCGCTTCCTGCCTCAATACTTCCAGGACAATCTTGAAATTCCCTATAGTACCTGGTTAAAGAGTCAGGCACAGCTGTCAGCAGCACTGGAACAACTGGAGCAAGCCTACACTTACCCGGAGGTGGAGCAGCCGCTATTGCGACTGGCCCTTCAACCCATCCGCGACTTTGTCACCTCCGAAAGATCCTCTACTACTTACCGGCAACTGCATTATCTGCAAACCCTGGCCAGGCAACTATCCTTTTTATATGACACCACCGTACAACTGGGTGTCAAGGATATGAACTGGGAGATACATACTGTACTTATACAAATGAACTATAACCTGCCCCGTTATGTGCTGCTCTGTACCACCCGTCTGGATGAGAAACTGATAGAAAAATCAGATGTAGAAAAAATCGCTACCCTACAGTGGTATTTTCGTACCATGGAACAACTGGAGCCACTGCCTGGTTATTGCTTTATTCCTACCTTGCCCTCCGTCACCGAACAGATCGTCTCATCACTGCGGCATGTACATAGACTGCTGATAGAAAAAAATGTCTCCCTGCAGGCAACCTCCGAAGCCGCCGGTCCCCCATACCAACATCGTATTCAGCTGTCTGTCTCCGTGCCTGTGCTGACATTGTTTATTAAACTTTGTTTGAAAGCCGGCATCATCAATAACCAGTCCAAAGCAGAAGTATTTCGTATCACCAGCCAGGTATTTTCCACTGTAAAATCTGCTGATATCTCCGTTCAAAGTATCCGTACCAAAAACAAAAACACCTCCCTGCATGCTATCAAAGTCATGAGGCAACTGTTATTGCGACTGCTGGATCTGCTCAAAGAAGAATAGCAACCTGCTTCAAATCTACGCTGCGCTGTTGTTCACTATTTCCTACCCACAAGGATAATCCCCATTGCCCATCCACATACCATCGCCTGCTTTCCCTTGATCCTGCGCGCTGGCCATGTTATCGTTGGAGTTAAACCCAGTATTGTGTGATAACGTAAACATCAAACCGAAATAATCCCACATCTTTTTTTAGAAAAAATAGCGCTTTAAAATCATTGTATATCAATGTATATGAGGATCCCCGTCCCGGTCCCGGGGGCTGTTTTCACATCTGTGAAAAACCGTGTTTTGTACTAACTAAACACCATGTATAACCTATAAAACAAAGTTTATGAAAACAGCACCTGCGCAGCTGCTGGAGCAGCTGCTGGCAAAACTGGACAGCCTGACAAGTGAAGAAGATCTGAACACCACCCAGTTGCAGAAAGCCATTGACCTGACAGCTGCCAGCCTGGAAGAAGTAAAAAAACAGGTCACGCTAACAGGGTTTGCCGATACAGCAGAAGAGATCACCTTCTTTAAACACATCAAACCGGAATTCGATGCACGGCTCATGCACTTCCTGCGGCTGACACACCTGCTGGTACGAGAGCCTGCCAGCGGAGCAGAGGCCATCCGTAACTACTATGGTATTGAAAGCAAAGCGATAGATCGCTACTTTGATGCCCATAGCGAGTTTTATCTTTACCATCGCATGCAGCATACTTACCTGGACAACTACTATTTTGTTCGCCAGCAGGTTCCCTATGCCTTGCACCCCTACAACTACTACTGGATGCATGATCAGCATTTTAATGCCCCTATGAGTCTGCAACTGGCCACTATCAAAGCCCATGAGATGATGGCTGCCTACATCAACCACCGCCTGTGGTTACTTGCACAACAACTGCCGGCAGGCTCGGAGCCTGCGACAGAAAGACCCCTGCTGACCTGGACAGGCTCCAAAGCTGCGTTGACAGAACTGA
This sequence comes from Chitinophaga filiformis, assembly GCF_023100805.1. NCBI lineage: Bacteria > Pseudomonadati > Bacteroidota > Chitinophagia > Chitinophagales > Chitinophagaceae > Chitinophaga > Chitinophaga filiformis. Next base: position 6,224,862 of record NZ_CP095855.1, on the reverse strand, counting down.
TCGTAGCCCTGCAGGAACATGGTGTATTTAATAACACCCGTGTACCCCTGAAGAAACTAGCGGACTATTTTTCAAAAGTGTTCAATATCAAACTGGGTAATATCTTCAAAATATATGAAGACAACCGTCTGCGTAAAAAAGGGCGTAAACCCTTTCTGGATGCACTCGCCAACAGTTATATACGTAGACTGGAGACCGACGATGAGAACAGCCTATAGATTTTTTTTTCCCAGCTACCAAAAGGTTTTAAAAGGCCCACACCTGGAATCTGTTATTTGTTTCCAGATACGCCAGTAAGCGGCAATTATTTAAAAGCAAAATCGAAAATGTATGTTAGAAGGTATTACCTGGGGATATTTTGCTGTCATCATAGCAGGGGCTCTGCTTCTGTATTTTATCGTACTGCTGGCGACAGGTCAGCTGAAAATTAAACCACCCGCCAGATCCGGACCAGCAGAAAGTACTCCCAAAAGATTCTGGCAGGTAGAACAACGGCCGCCGGCAGGTGTGCAGCAGGTACCGGAAATGAACGGTATGGCCGTCGCAGAGGAAGGAGATGCAGACGAGGAGCGCGCTGCAAGCGACAGAACCTTTGCTGCGCTGGAGTCGCTGGCGGTAGCACTGCAGGATATCTGCACAGAGGCGGGCGTTAACGCCAGCAAAGCAAACCTGAGTGCACAGCTGAGGGAGCAGATTGCAGCTTATCCCGCTTTAAATCAACCAGCCTTTAAAGGTGCCATCACTAACCTCATCGTAAAAGCGGCACAGGTGGATTGTAATATTGAATTCACCATGGCAGAGGCAGAAGCGCTATGGTCCTAACAGCGCACTTTTTCAGATAAGTATAACAGTACAATATGTTTTAACACCTGTGAGGGCAACCGATCACAGGGGAAGGGCAAGCCATGCCCTGCCGGCACCAGGTTGCAGACAGTTCTTTTTCAATATTAAACTCGTGAAGCGTATGAAATGTGGAGTAAGAAAATGGGGAGAGGCGACACTGAGTGCATCTCCGAAAATGTTATCTGTCATGATAATATTATTGGCTATACGTCAGTCGGTTCAGGCACAGACTGGCAGTGGTAGCGGTGGTATCAGCGCTGCCACCACAGAAGTTAAAGGATACTTCGCCGTTGGGACCACCTTAATGTATGCGATTGGCGCGATCGTCGGGTTGGTTGGAGCCGTCAAGGTGTATAACAAATGGAATTCGGGCGAGCAGGATACGTCGCGGGTGGCGGCTAGCTGGTTTGGTAGCTGCATTTTTCTTGTAGTAGTAGCTACTGTATTGAAGGGATTTTTTGGCGTTTAGCCCATTGGGTTACATGCCGGATTGTAGCAGGCAACATTGTTATCCAACACCTGAAAGCAAAAAGTGATGAGCAGTATTTATGAAATCAATAAAGGCATTAACAAGCCGGTGGAGTTCAAAGGATTCAAAGGGCAATATATCACTTATCTGGCTGCCGGGTTAGTAGCATTGCTGGTGTTGTTTGCAATCGGATATATAGCGGGGGTATCTGTCTACCTGTGCCTGGTGGTAGTGGCAGCGTGTGGATTTGTGTTGTTTTCCTGGGTTTATCGACTCAGTCACAAGTATGGAGAGCATGGCCTGATGGTGGCTGCTGCTTTCCGGCAGGTACCCTCCGCTATTATCTGTAGAAATAGAAATGTATTTGTAAGGTTACTAAAACGTGCGCATGATGATAGTGATAATGATCGTAACCATGGTGGTGGTGGCAGCCCTGCTGCTACAACTCAAAGACAGCAGTGAGCCAGGTAAAGCACTGGAAAAATTACTGCCGGTATATAAAGTAGAACGGGACTGTATACTCGCAAAAAATGGAGACCTGACCATTGCCTTGCAATTGGAGCTGCCGGAAATATTTAGCCTCAGCAGCGACGAGTATGAAACATTACACCAGATATGGGTCAGAGCAATGAAATTGTTGCCCCCTGGCGTGATCCTGCATAAGCAGGACTGGTTTACAGAGGAGCAGTTCCAGCCGGATTTTGTGAATTCATCAGATAGCTTTTTTAATAGCAGCAGTGATCGTTTTTTTAATGAAAGGCCAGTGCTGGAACACCATTGCTACCTGATGATTACCCGCAGGGCGGGGACGCGGCCTTTAAGTAATGCCGTTTTCTCCAACCTGTTGCGTCCTTCACTGGTAGCACCGGGACTTTTAAACGAGCAGGAATTCCTGGACTTTAATGATAAAGTATCACAGTTTTCCCGTCTGTTAAGCGAAGGAGGCTTTATCAAAGTAATACGGCTCACCGACGATCAGCTGGCAGGTAGCCCGCAACAGGCTGGCCTGATAGAGCGCTATTGCTTTTTGCTTCATGCCCAGCAGGCGCCAATGGTACGCGATATCTGTTTTAAACCAGAGCTGCGTATTGGCGAAAACCTCTGCCAGCTATATACCATCAGCAGCCCTGATGACCTGCCCGGGCTGTGTGGCAGCCGCCTTACCTATGACAAATACTCCAGTGACAAAGCTAAATTTCCGATAGGCTTTGCCGCATCAGTGGGGCAACTGTTGAGCTGTAATCATATCTATAACCAGTTTGTGGTCATCGAAGACACTCAGAAGACCTTGAAAAAACTGGAAACAAAAAGACGGCGGCTGCAATCGCTCAGTGCCTACTCCCGCGAGAACGCCATCGCCAGAGAGGCTACCAACAGCTTCTTAAATGAAGCCATCAGCCAGGGACGACTGCCGGTAAAAGCCCACTTTAATATAATGGTGTGGTCCAGCGATGCAGACCGGCAGAAAGAATTGCGCAATATGGCCAGCGCCGCACTGGCACAAATGGATGTGGTTCCACGCCAGACCATCAAAGGCGCTCCACAAACATACTGGTGTGGTCTGCCAGGCAATGCCGGGGCACTGCCTGCCAACGAGACCTTTGACACCTTTGCTGAACAGGCATCCTGCTTTTTTATCCAGGAGACCACCTATAAGGACTCAGTAAGTCCCTTTGGCGTACGCCTGGTAGATCGGCAAATGGGAAAACCCATTCATGTTGATATTACCGATGAGCCGATGCGCAAGGGATGGATATCCAATCGCAACAAAGTAGTATTTGGTGCATCGGGATCAGGAAAATCAATGTTCATGTGTCACCTTATGCGCAGCTATTTTGAATTGGGAGCACATGCGGTCATTGTAGATGTTGGGCATAGCTATGAGGGATTGTGTCAGCTGGTGGGTGGTTATTACTTTACTTACGATGAGAAAAATCCACTTTGCTTTAATCCTTTTTTTATTGATGAAGGGGATACCCTGGACACCGAAAAGAAAGAAAGTATTAAGTCGTTGCTGGTTGCACTATGGAAAAAGGATGACGAGAGCTTTAAGCGCTCAGAATACGTTGCCTTGTCCAACGCCCTGCATCGTTACTTTGAATACATTGACAAAAATCCGGCAGTGTTTCCCTGCTTTGACAGTTTTTATGACTTTTTGAGGGACCAGTATGCTAAGGTGTTGTCACAGGATGGCGTAAAGGAAAAAGATTTTGATTTTGACAATTTTCTTTACGTCCTGCGGCCCTTTTATGGAGAAGGCGAATATGGTTTTTTGCTCAACGCACGTAACAGACTTGATCTGTTTCATCAGCGATTTATTGTCTTTGAGCTCGATAGCATTAAGGATCATCCCATCCTGTTCCCGCTGGTGACTATTATTATCATGGAGCTATTTGTCAGTAAGATGCGCAAATTAAAAGGCATTCGCAAGGTGATTACCATTGAAGAGGCATGGAAGGCAATCGCGAAATCCGGAATGGCAGAATTCATGCGCTACTTGTATAAAACTGTGCGCAAATTTTTTGGCGAAGCTATTACCGTCAGCCAGGAAGTGGATGATGCGCTCAGCAGCCCCGTGGTGAAGGAAGCCATCTTAAACAATGCAGACACCAAGATACTGCTGGACATGCGTAAGTTTCAGAATAAGTTTGATCAGTTACAGTCTGTGATGGGCATGCCCGACAAAGGCAAACCCATGGTGCTGTCACTAAACAAAGCCAACGATCCCAAACGCAGATATCGGGAGGTCTATATTGATCATGGTGGAGTCAGTATGAAAGTCTATGGCTATGAACCCTCCCCACAAGAGTATTATGCGTATACTACCGAGGAGAAGGAGAAGGTGCTGGTCAAACAGTTTACAGCTCAATGTGGGGGTGATATGAAAAAAGGTATCCAGGCGCTGATTGCGCATCAGGCAAAAGCCAGTGCCTGATTAAGCCTCGGCGCCGGAAAAGTTGTGAACAAATAGAAAAATGTAGCAGCAATGTGTGTTTTGTATTAAAATTTTACTCTGTTTTATGCGCAAAAGCATTTTATGAAGAAGCTACTTGTCATGCTGCTACTAATTTATACAGTATCCTGCAGCCATTTCGATAGCAGTGCCATTACCGGCACCTACGAGCGTATCTGGCGCCATGAAGCAGGCACCCTGCAGGAAACCATCGTTATTACGCCCAGCCCCCGGGGAGGGCGTGAGTTTGAGATACGGCGCAGTGCCCATCACCTGGACAGCGGCGGTACCGCACAGCGAAAGCTGCCTACTGTCAGGAAGTTTCATGGTGTCTATGATCCTTCACAGCACATGATGGACCTGGGAACTGATGGACTACGCTACTATTTCAATCTGGAAAAGGGAACCCTGCAGGCAGGAGACAATACCTACTATAAACAGCCCTGACAGCGTTTGCCGATGGGTAGGGCAGGGGGATTGTGCATTTGAAAGGACCTTAAAAATATGTGAAAATGAACAGGTGTGTATGGATCTTTATGGTCTGTGTGGGACTGCTTACCCTTGTCCCTACCCAGCAAACGCATGCCGTGATCTGGGTGGTTGTAAAAGAGGCATTAAAGAAAGTGATCAAAGCCATGGATCTGGCTGTACAACGCGTGCAGAACGAGACTATTCGGCTGCAGGCTGCACAGCGGGCATTGGAAAATGCCATGTCCAAACTGAAACTACAGGAGATAGGTGAGTGGGGGGAAAAACAAAGGGCCATCTTTGATACCTATTATAAAGAACTGCAACGAGTACGCGCTGCCATCGCCTACTATAAGCGTATCAAATCGATCATCCGCCAGCAAGCCGACCTGGTAAGCGAGTACAAGAAATATTACTCCCTGTTTGAAAGGGACGCTCATTTCTCACCCACTGAGTTATACCAGATCAGCAAGGTATACAACGGTATGTTACTACAGTGTGTAAAAAACCTGGATGAGATCCTACTGGTGACAAATGCCTTTGCCACCCAGATGTCCGACGCCGCAAGGCTGGCTATCATCGACAAAGCAGCAGGCCGTATAGAGAAAAACATTGCCGACCTGCGTCACTATTCCAACCAGAACATTGTATTAAGCCTGCAACGTACCAAAGATAAACAGGAACTGAGTACAGTTAAGGCCATGTATGGCCTACGCTAAATGATGCCGGTGTATCCGCAAAAGTGATCAGCTAAAAAAACTATTGTATGCCTACGTTAAGCAATGAGCAACAGATCGGCATTTTGGTTGGCATCTTTAAGTTGAAAGGATACCAGGCACCCTTTCAGCTGCAGCCCCTGCATAGTGGACATGTACTGGCCTCCGGTACCCTTGAAGGCTGCCTGCATCAATATGTGGCACAATGTGAACGCCGACAAGGCACCATACCAGAGTTCCGGCTGCTCTCAGATGTGCGTCTGGGAAAACCACAACAGGTATACCGCCTGGAATTTCAGCTGTCCCACAATCAGGAAGAGGGATTTCGAGTAAAAAAACTCAACCTGCATGCCATGCATGGGATGTGCGAACAACGGCGCATAGCAAATAACTGGGAGCTGCCCTCTATCCATCAGCTCGTGCCGCAAAAAACGCAAACCAACCGCCAGCGCGTGCTGCCACCGCCACCGGCTAAACGAAGACGACGACTGTAAAAAAGAAAATGTGATTTGTTACAGAAAAAATATGTGCGTATGAAAATGTGTTGTTGTATATGTCTTTGTCTGCTGACTGTCATAGCCAGCGCGCAGACGCCTACCTTTAAAGAATGGTTCAAGCAGAAAAAGACCCAGAAAGAATACCTGCTGACCCAGATCGCTGAACTGAAAATATACCTGGAATTACTACAGAAAGGATATAAAGCTGCCAACCAGGGCATCGCTTTTATTCACCAGATTAAAAATGGCGAGTTTGGTCTTCATGACCTGTTCTACAAATCCCTGCAGCTGGTCTCCCCAGCCCTGACGGCACATGCCGATGTGGGTGCGCTGGCGGCCAGCCAGCTGCTGCTGGTGACAAAGGCCCAGGCACTCAGGCACGCGGCGCAGCAAAACAACATGCTGGCCCCTGCCGCCAAAGCCACTGTGGTCACCGGCTGTGGTCGTCTGTCCACCGATGCCCTGGCATTGATAGATCAGCTGAACGCTGCTTTCTCTGCTCATACCTTCTCTATGAGTGATGACCACCGCCTGCAGATATTGGAAGAGCTGCGCCAGCGCAGTCGTGAACAATGGGCCTTTTTCCAATCCTGTCGTGCGCAGGCGGCCTGGCTGGGCCAGCAACGACAGGGTGAGCGTATAGAAGACCAGGTGATCAAAAATTATTACGGCATCCAATAATCCAGCAACATGAGAGCAATATGGTTAGCCTGCTTGCTACTGTTTGTAGCAGGTACGAGCCCGCACTATGCCCGGGCGCAGGCAGATGAACTGGCACAACTGGCACTCAACATTGAAAAACTGGCAGAGCTGAAAAAAATCCTGCAGTCCATGTATGACGGTTATCGCATTATCAGCGAGGGTTATAACAAAGTCAAAGACATCACCAGTGGTAATTACAAGCTGCATGAACTCTTTCTGGACGGACTATACCTGGTCAGCCCCGCCGTGCGCAAATACGCGCGGGTAGCCGATATACTGTCCTATCAGCTGACCATGGTCAGGGAATACAAAGCCGCTCTAAAGCAGTTTCGTAGCAGCGGGGCTTTCGACGCCGACTACCTGGCCTATCTGGCCACCGTCTACAAGCGCCTGATGGACGACACCCTTTTTCAACTGGATGAGCTGACGATGATACTGACTGCACAGCAGCTGCGCATGAGTGATGATGAGCGTCTGGCGGCCATCGACAGGATATATAATAACATGGAGCAGAAACTACTGTTCCTGCGCAGCTTTAACACGCAGCAAAAACTGGTGGCCATTGCCGGTATGAAAGAAAAAACAGAACTGAGCACCTTGCGCAGCCTGCATGGCATTGACAAACAATAATAGACTACACAATTAAATCTGTGATGATGGGTAAGTGGATAAAGATAATTGTGCTCACAATACTGGTTCCGCAATGCTGCTGGGCACAGGGCATTGTGGACCAGGTGCATGGCCTGCATGGCGTATTGGACAAACTCTATAAGGAGATGCTGCCTATGTGTGCAGATCTGATCGGAGTAGGGAGGGCGATCGCGGGTTTTGCTGCGACTTTTTATATCGGGTATCGGGTATGGAAGCATATTGCCAACGCAGAACCGGTGGACTTCTTTCCTTTATTCAGGCCGTTCTGTTTGGGTTTTTGCATCCTCATCTTCCCCCAGGTGATAGCGCTTTGTAATTCGATATTAAAGCCTACGGTCGTCGGTACAGAAGCCCTGCGCCAGAAGGCCAACAGCAGCGTGGCCGCCCTGCTGGCAAAACGGGAAGAGGAAATGAAAAAAACGGTGTCTTACCGCATGTACGGCATCAACGACGGGCAGGGAGACAGAGATCTCTGGATGCTGTACACCCATGATGACGAAGTAGGTGATGAGGGACTGCTGGGAAGTATAGGCAATGACATAGAATTTGCCATGAGCAAGGCCTACTACAACTTCAAAAGCGGGTTCAAAGAGTTTATCTCCTTTGTGTTGCAGCTACTCTATGAGGCGGCCGCCCTATGTATCAACACCGTGCGCACCTTTAACTTATTGGTGTTAGCGTTACTCGGTCCGTTTGTATTTGGGCTGGCCTGCTTTGATGGTTTTGCGCATACACTCACGGTATACCTTGCACGTTATGTCAACTTTTATCTGTGGTTGCCTATCGCCAACATCCTGGGTGCCCTGCTGGGCAAAATACAGGAAGGGATGTTAAAGCTGGATATTGACCAGATCACCCAGTACGGAGACACCTTCTTCACCAGTTCAGATGTCGGCTACCTGATCTTTATGATCATTGGTATTATTTCCTACACCACCATCCCCAACCTTAGTAACATGGTGGTTAACAGTGGCGGAGGCAGCGCCCTGACAGCAAAAATCACCAGCATGGCGGCCATTGCGCCGACTACGGCGGCGGCCATGGCCACGGGCGGTGTGAGCACAGCTGCACTCATGGTCGACAGAGCTGGCGGCATGGCCGGCGATGCCTTTGGTAACATGAACCTGATGATGAGCCAGGGAATGGGCGCCCATGGCACTGGTTCCGGCTACTTCGGCAGCAAACTGAGTGACGATCCCAATAGTTAATGTATCGCGATTTGTGAAAATGAAAATGTGTGACTGATGATGCAGCAACTCAAAAACATCGACACCGCTTTTAAGCATACGCGCCTGTTCAGTGCCGTACTGGTCATAGCATATACCTGCCTTTGCGGATATATTATCTACAGTTGTCTGGATAAGGTAGAAAATGCACAACAGCGTATCTATCTGATCGCCGGTGAAAGGGCAATAGAAGCTTTCGCCAGCAACCGCAAAGACAACGTGCCGGTAGAGGCAAGGGGCCATGTACGCCTGTTTCACCAACTGTTTTTTGAACTCTCTCCCGATGAAAAGGTGATCGATGCACATATGAAAAGCGCCCTGTACCTGGCAGATGAAAGCGCCAAAGAGGCCTATTATGACCTGAAGGAGAAAAACTACTTCACTTCTATCATCAGCGCCAACGTCAGCCAGGAGCTCACCTGCGATTCCGTGCAGCTAAACCTGAACGAGTATCCTTATCGCTTCCGCTACTACGGCACTCTGCGTATTATCCGCACCAGCGCCATCGTCACCCGCAGCCTGGTCACGGAGGGATACCTGCGTAACGTGGATCGCTCCGATAACAATACCCATGGTTTTCTGATCACCCAATGGGTGACCATAGAGAACAGGGATATCAACATGATAAAAAGATAAAGTATATGGCCAGTAAACGACATAAGGTATTGCCAAGGGCCAGGGATGCATTGAGTAGTTATCTGGCCCGGCTAATCGTAGGCGCACAGCGACGGTGGGCCGCCTGGATGCAGCGGCGTACCCGCCATTGGAAAGTGCGACAACAGGCTAATTTCCTATATGCGGTGCTGTTGGTATTTGGGGGTACCAGTACCTACCTGCTGGTAGCGACCTTTTCAACAGACCGCTGGCAGCAGCAGCGCCTGGAAAAGACCCTGCGGACTGCACCCATGCCAACGCCGCTGCATACCCTACCGCAGCCACCGGCGCCCATGCAGCAGGATACGCTGCTGTTCCGGCAGTTTCGATATTATATCGACAGCCTGCGTCACAGTTCCGCCAGAGGGCGGTTGGATAGTTTTTTACAGGCCCGCCCTGGTTTTATGGATAGTGTATACCAGGCCGAGCATATGATACGACAATTTCATCATTAGTAAACCTTTTGTGTGTATGGAAAATGTAGCTGAAAGGAAAAAGAAGTTTTTTTTGATGTTACCCCTGTTTGTGATCCCCTTTTTAACCCTGCTGTTTTATGGGCTGGGAGGAGGTAAGGCCCGTAGCAAAAACACGCCGCCGGCGACCGGACTGAATGCCTCCCTGCCTGCAGCGCAACTTGCTGAAGAAGGGGATCTGGATAAGCTGGCCATGTATAAACTGGCAGAAAAAGAGGCCCTCCACAAACAGGAGACTGCCGCCACCGATCCCTACCTGTTCGGTGATAGCAGTGTAGCCCAAACGTGGCCACCAGCGCCAGCAAAGCCAACGGCCACCACGCTACTGCCAGCAGCAGACAATCCGGTCACAGCAACAGCAGCCAGTGAAGCACAAGTCGAGCAAAGACTGGCGCTATTACAACAACTGGTCACCAGGACAGATACCACCCAACCGGTGATGCCAATACCGACAGCGCCACCTGCTGCTGCTTACCCACCGGGCGACAGTCTTCTGCTTACGACGGGCATGCCCGCCGCCAGTTTGCCACCACAGAGTGGCGATGCCCAGTTGGATCAACTGGAAGGTATGTTGGAAAAAATTATCGACATACAACACCCCGAACTACTGCAGGAAAAAATAAAGAAAGCCTCCCTGCAGAATACAACGGCAGCCTTTCCTGTCATCGCTGATACCCAGCACTCACCTGTTGCGGAGCTTATGACCACCACCGGTACTGCGGGTGCAAGGACATCGGTGGGCAGCTCTGCCAGCGACGGTTTTTATGAACTGGAAACGCCCACCCCCGAAGCTGTTAATAACGCTGTGGCAGCCGTTGTGCATGAAAGCCAGGTGTTGGTCAGTGGTGCCACCATCAAATTGCGCCTGCAACAAAACGCCTTCGTTCAGGGGGTACTGATACCTGCCGGCAGCTTTGTTTACGGCAGCTGTCAGCTACAGGCCGACAGGCTACAGGTCAATATCCCTTCCATACGTTATGGCAGCTCCATATTTTCGGTATCCCTGCAAGTATATGATGGAGATGGACTGCCAGGTATACGTATACCCGGTAGCGTAAGCCGGGATGCCGCCAAAGAGGGTTCCCAGCAAGCCATGCAGGCCTTAGCCATGGGCAGCCTGGATCCTTCCCTGGGCGCCCAGGCTGCTGCTGCGGGAATAGAAACGGCTAAAAACCTGCTCGGTAAAAAGATCAGGTTAATCAAAGTCACCGTGAAAGCTGACCATCCAGTCCTACTGGTGAGCAACTAAAACAGCACGGGCGAGCAATTCATTTCTTCACAAAAAAAATTCAACACCATTATGTATACTGTTTTTCAAAAAGCGCCTGCGCTGATCGTTTTGCTTTTGCTGATACTGCTAACCGGCAGGGGGCAATCTACAGACAGGCCTACACCACTACGCGAGTATCACCTTGAAGTATCAACCGGCAACACCACCGTGCTGATCTTCCCAGCCGGCATCAAAGCAATTGACAGGGGTAGAAATACCCTGCTGGCCAAACCGGTAGCTGGAATAGACAACATTTTAAAAGTGAAGGCTGCCAGCGACACCCTGATACCTACCAGCCTGCATGTGTTCACTGCTGACGCCCGCGTATATACTTTCCAGGTATCTTACAACGCCTCGCCGGCGCAGCCGACGTGGGATTTTTCACAGACAGCACCTTCTTCATCAGGGCCGCTGCAGTTCAGTGAAGGAGCGCTCACAGCACCTGCTATTGCAGCCATATGTGCGCAGCTCAGCCAAAGTGGCTGCAACGTCCATCGGCCCCGGTCTAAAACCATCGGGCGTACACACCTGCAATTTGGTGGCAGCTATCTCTATCAGGGAGTGCTTTTCCTGCAACTGGAACTGCATAATCACTCGGCCATTCCCTATCCCCTGCATTTTTGCCGTGCTATGGTACGTGACCGCCGCAAGGGCAAACGTACCTCTGTGATGGAAGTAGAAAAGCAGCTCCTGCAGCAAAGTCACCTGCATATGCAGGCCGTTGACGCCGGCAGCAATAACACCATTGTCCTGGCCTTTCCACAGTTTACTATTGCAGATAGTAAAAAGCTTGTCATCGAAGTATTTGAAGGGCAGGGGGACCGGCATCTGGTGCTGCCACTGAAAGGTAAACACCTGCTGCGCAGCAAGCCTCTGCCCAGCGCCCTCCCTTTCTTACATCCTGGCAGCCTCCAACAACAATCATCTATTCAATCATTAAAACGGGATAGTTATGGCACAGATTAATGAAACGCTGTCTAACAGGGTGGCCGACGTCGTTGCCATCTGGGACCGCATAGAAAGGAATTTCACCCAGCGATATGGCAGCGATATTTTAAAGGATAGGCATTATATCAAAGCAAAAGAGCAGATACTGAAGGAGATCATCAACCGCTTTAAAGACAAGGATCTCAATTGGGCAGAAAAGGCAGAAAGAAAGCTGCTGCAGTCACAGAAAAAAGCGCTGGTTAAACAGCGTTATCCTTCCGGACTTGTGCGACTGGCCAGAAGCACTGTACTACTGGCAGGTAACCTCCTGTTAGGAACCGCAAAACTTGGCTGGGAACTTATGAAAGGGACAGCCCGTGTAACCGGGCAGTTAGCAGGGGCGCTGGCGGGGGCCAACCAGCGTACTGGTAGTACACCTGTGCGTCAGACGCCAGCAGTCTCCCCACCTTCTCCCGGCTATAGCCAGCGTAGCCGTATCCCTCAGCCAACACTCAAAACAATGCTTGGGCAACCTGCACCCAAACCGACACAAAACCCAAGGACCGCTGTCGCCTATAAACCCAACGGGCGCCCTCGTGTAAAACAAGCTGCAAAGGCTTCCAGGGGTAAGACAGTGCGCTGATAACTATTGATCACCATAAAAACTTACACATCATGGAACAGACAATCGAACGTTTGGACACAGTAAAGGCTCAGGTACATGACGCCGGCTGGGGGCACCAGTTTGACGCGGAAATCGACCGTCGTTTTGCAGCCGGAGAAACGCGCTTTAAGCTCATGGGAGAAGCACCCATTGAAGACAGGCACAAACTAACAGCAGAACTGGAATTTAGCCTGGGTGGAAATTCCGCTTATTACAACGGTATGAAAACAACATTGTATAAAGATGGAGCCACCACCGGTGTCACGCAGTTCTTTCCTTACTATGACAAGATCACCGTTACCGAAGCGGCTAACCTGCTAGTTGACCAGGAAAACCCCAGAGCAGTATACAAACATTACTATGACGACAATAGTCAGCGATATGGCACCTGGTTACAATTAGACTTTAACCAGAAGACGGAAAATGACAACCACGTTGTTAAAACCTTCCATGATAACTACGGTTTTAAACCGGTGGCAAAGTTGGAAGAGTATGCTTTTGTAGAACTGTCGACGCCGGAAAAAAGAAGGGAGGCAGTTAGGATCATGGAGCAGGGCGCTGAAATCATTGTCACCCCTGTCAATAACAAGGAGTATGATATGGTCCGTGTTAACGCCAACCCCGAACGCAGAGGGTATGCTATTCGTGATATGGAAGGAAATTTCCTGACCCATCAACAGTTTCGAACCGCTGAGGCCCTGGAGAAAAAGAACGCCCACCAGCAGATGACGGTGGTCAATATGGTTGATAATTCCAATAAACAGGCAAAGGAAGCTGCGGGCGATAATGAAAAAAAAAATGATACCCCCCGGCAGTCAACGGGCAACAAACGACCAAGACAAGTGAAGGAAGGCAAAAACAAGCATGATAAAAAGGTCGGCCGGTAACAGAAAAGCTGGACAGGCCCGGGTAAGTTACATTTTGTCAGTGGCTATGCTTAACATACTCGCTAGTAAGTGATCATGGCCAGACAACAGCTATATCTGTTCTATATGGAGAGCTATAATCCGTTGAACACGTTTAATCACCGGATTGCGTTCTTTCAGGCCTATTCCTTTTGACAGGCACTTTGTACCTGCAACGGTTTAATAACAGGTATTTTGTTAAAATGGCTACCCGGGCTTTTCGTTTACCCGTGGTCATTGGTTTTGCCGGTATGCGCATCGCCGGGGACCCGCAGCATCTTTTGGAAGATAAACTCATCGGCCTCCGTCATAGCTATGCTCTTCCTCCCGGTATCTCTATCCAGTTGCTATACACAGCTCTCGACATCGATGCAATTGACGAAAAAACGCATAGATAGACCAGCGCAGGCACGGGGCATTTATACAACAGGCAGTCCTATTGACACTACACCGGCGCCCAGTCAACAGCGTGTCGTCCGGGAGTCGGCATGGTCACGTAATAACGCAAACCGGGTGTAAAAACATACTGGTACTATCAAATAAACATTGTCGACCTGTTAGTTAATATCAACACATGATGAAAGAACAAACACCTGCAATTATACTGGAAATAGAATGGTGTAATGTACAGCGGCAGTTAGCCCGGCAGCGGGATCCTGGTACGCAGAAGCTGAGGGACGCCTTTCCAACACTCGAGCAGGCTTTTCAGCAGCTGAGGACCATCCATGATGATCTGTTTGATGCGCGAAAAGTCCATAAGATTGGACTGCCGGCCTATATACGGCGCGCCAGTATATATCAGGGTGGTGCCTTGTTGTTGCAGCGAGAGAAACGGCCTTCCATTCAGGCTACGATCCCTGGCGGAGCTCATCTGCTCGTTCCGGCTGAAAAACTTTCCGTCGGCCTGCTGAAAACGCTGGGACCCTTTATTGCTGTGCTGCAGACCGACAATGGATATATGCTTCAGCTACCGGAGAAAAAGGTGCTACCAAAACGTTTGCGCGTGCAGGCGGATAACAAAAATTCCAGCGGTCAGCGGCGCAACAGGAAAATAAAGTAAGATGCAACCAAAAATATCGCATAGGCAGGCAACATCCTCCCTTTGGAAAGGTTGCTGGCTTTGGGAGAAAGCGTTGACATATGCTTCTATAGGTTATTCGCCCATTGCTGTAGGTACGAGTAAACGTCCTTGTGTCAAGTGGCGCCCTTACCAGCAGTCGCCCGCGACAGCAGCAACCTTGCGGTGGATGTTCTCACTGCCGCCTGCAAATGGCATAGCCCTGGTATGCGGTGCTGTCAGCGGAGGCCTGGAGGTGATCGACATAGATTGTAAACATGCGCTGGATCAGGAGTTGTTTGCAAAACTATGGTCAAAGATCCTGCAATATTCTCCCTCGCTGGCAGCGCAACTGGTGGTGGCCCGTACCCGAAGCGGCGGTTACCATCTGTACTATCGGTGTGACCAGGCAGGTAGTAATGCCAAACTGGCCAGTCGTCCTACGACTACTGAGGAACGGCGCACAGCACCTAATCAGCCCTTAAAAGTGCTCATCGAAACCAGAGGTGAAAAGGGCTATGTAGTCGCCCCGCCGACACCTGGCTACGCGTTTATACAAGGTGACCTGTATCGGGTGCCATTGATCTCCGCAACGGATAGATTGTCTCTACTGACTATCGCGAAAAGTTTTAATCTGGTACCGGAAAAAAAATGGACACCCGCAGTTGCCACCCACCGCAGTACAAGCTGCGATGATCCCCTTACTGACTATAATGCCCGCGGCGACGTGATAGCCTTATTGTTAAGCTATGGCTGGACAATTGTAGGGCAGGATGGTGAGCGCACCCTGGTAAAAAGACCGGGCGACACCGATAGTTATAGCTCCGGTAACTATCACCATGGGCTGCGTTGTTTTAAGGTGTTTTCTACCAGCACGCAGTTTGAGCATGAGGTCGCCTACCGGCCCAGCGCCGTATTTGCCATCCTTGCATGTAATGGAGATTTTCGCGAAGCTGCCAGACGTTTACTCAAGATGGGGTACGGCAAAGCGAGACTGGCGCAGTACAGACCACAGTCTCCAGGTACAGGACGAAAACGAAGGCGATAACCACTTTAAAAAACATGAAGATGGAACTACGAAGGTTTGAACACTTAATACCGCTTGCCCGGCAAGCCTATCCTGATTGCCATTATCGTGGTCGTCAACTGGCTGAAATTCTGCTTAACGGTTATGCGAGCGAGTTGCAACAGGACCTGTCCCAGCTTTTTCAGACAGCCGTTGTTGCGGTATGTACACCGGTACAGCAAATGATCGACGACTATTGCAGACGATATGAACGTTATCTGCAGGACTGGCTGTCCTTGCAACAAGATTCTACTGCTGCAGGGATGAAGGCTGGGCCTACAGCGGGGACAGCGGCGCCGGATCCCGCATATACCCTGTACCTGCAATGGCGCCATTGGAGGGGCTTGCAGTTATATCAGCTGAAGAAATACTGTCGTTCACTGACGTACGCTCACAGTTGTTTAACAAATGAGAGTGACGACCAGCAAAATAGATTGATCAGCACTTCAAATCAATAGTATCATGAAAGGATTACTGGGAATGACGAATATTCAAAGAGCCAAACTGCTGTTTGACCTTTTTCCGGATGACACAGCTGCCTTTGTTCCCTATGCAGCGGAGATGGCTGAAAAGATCAAGAAGGAAAGAGAACAGTTGAAAGGGCAGGGGACCGATACAGCTCTTTTTCCTGGGACATTCTGGTTGGAACTGGCCGAAGAAATCAGCCGCCGTATACGCTCCTCGGATGGTAAACTGCAAAAAAGCAGCACTCAATTCAGTGAGCAACTGTTTGAAGGTGACAGGGCATTTCTAACCAAACATTGTCTGCTACAATATAGCATCAGCGATAAAGTGAAAAACCTGCGTTTCAGACAGGGCGTAGATCTCTTGTTTGCGATGGGGTAATGCTGTATTGATGTAGCATTTCCATGACAAGAGGGTGTATTCTATGTTGAAAAACAAGCCCTCGAGAAAAAAAGTTTTAAAAGAACTTTAAGGCTGGTCTTTTAAGGCCAGCTTTTATTTTTGTTATCCCTATAAAAACAATCTTCTCTAAGCAGACATTGCCATGCAAGCTGCAATTTCTTGTATCATTTTCTATAGGATGCCACATGCAAACTCAAAAGAGTGGTCTAATAGATTAGCCACATACACCCTCCTGCATTGATTGGCAACCAAAGTTTTTATAAGAATTATTATTCAATATTCTGTAGGCCTCCTGACATTGTTTGGAACCCTGCCGGGAGGGGGAAGGGGGGATGGCGCGGCAACAGCGCCTCACCCGGTTTGGATAATCAAGCAACTACACCCAATACATATGGTTGCTGATTGCGCATGACGTAGGTAATGCGATTTAGTAGCTTTCTCGCAACTTTCACTATGGCTTTATTACCATTCATTCTAGGTAAAAGTTGTTTATAATAAAGTAGTAGAGCCGGATCTTTTCTAATAGCCATCCAGGAACATTCTATCAACAGTGTTTTAACAGTAGCATTTCCCCGCCTGGTTATACCAGTGATACGTTCTGTCTGTCCACTATTACGGCAATCTGGTGTGAGGCCACAATAACTGGATAAATGATCTATATTTTTGAACCGTGTGATGTCTCCTATCTCTGTAAGAAAAGTCATTGCCGTTAATATCCCCACAGCCGGAATAGTAGTTAATAACTTCACTTTATATGCATAGTGGGAGCTTGTTGCTAAGCTCTGTATACCCTGTTCTATTTGTTTGCGTTGAGCTATTAGAAAGTTAGACTGTTGCACATAATATTGAAGGGACTGTTTACTACTGGGTTCCATAAATGATAATTGATTTAACCATTCTGTAAAACGACCTGTCCAATTCCCTGTGTTGAACTCTTCTGGAATGCCGATGCCGTAGATCTTCAAAAGGCCTTGATCCTATTCTTAACGGTGGTCAGATCTTTTACCGTCTTGGCTCTGCTCCTTATCAACATACGATCTGCCTCTTGCTGTTCTCCAGGAACAAAAACGGCGTTTAACTCGTTATTTTTCAGACCTCGGGCAATCTTACGACTATCAACCCCATCCGTTTTTCGCTTTTGTTCTTTGTCACTACTGGGAACATCTCCCGGATGAATGACAATGCATTTTATTCCCTGTGCTTTAAAAGCCCGATGTATCCAGAAACCACAAAAACCAGCCTCATAAGCTAAATGAAAGTTCGCATTCGGATAGTGCTGCCTCAAATAATTGCCCAATTTTAATGCATCTGGCAACTGGCTAAAAGTCTTCAACTCAAATTCATCACTGTAAATACTCACCATCCAGCTCTTATGGTGGACATCTAAGCCCACATAAATGTTCTGTCCCGTAAAATCGGTAACTTTAAGTGACTTTGTAAACATGGCTCAGAGATTTTGTAATTAAAGTTACATTTCATCTCGAAGCCATGTTTTCTTTTTCAAACATAAGAACTCAAAAGTACGATACACCCTCTTTTTATTCGGGTACCTGATGGAGTCAGGTACCCATTTAAGCGATTCTCAGCGCTTATTTTTACTTTTGAGTTTTCCTCTTTTATTTTTTAATAAATATCACGACAAACTCATCTGCTGTAACAGCGCATCCGTCAGGGTCATTACGCGTGAAGTAAAAATGAACAAAAAATGAACACAGAATTGTAACTAAAATGCATATCCGCATTCTAAAAGAATTAATAAATTAGTAACATAAATTTAAAACTCCGGACGGATGACGCTAAACCCTGCTGCGATCACCGTAGTGATTGTAGAAGATCTGCCCATTGTTAGAAAAAATGCAGCTCATTTACTTGGTGCCCATCCCGGAGTCCAGCTATTGGGAAGTTGTGCTACTGTAGCAGACGCCATCCCCCTTATCAACCGGGAGCAACCCGCCCTGCTACTACTGGATATTCAACTGCCCGATGGGACAGGATTTGACATCCTGCAACATTTCTGGCCTCCGGCATTTAAGGTTATATTCCTGACAGCCTTCCAGGAGCATGCAATCAGGGCCATCAAATATGGCGCCCTGGATTACCTGCTAAAACCCCTGGACCCCGGGGAATTGACCCAGGCGCTTGGAAGAATGCAGCAATTGCAGACACCTGCTATACAACAGTTGCAGGTGGCCAGCATGCAATACAACAGCAGTGTTGACAACCAGCGCCTGGTGATCAGAACCAGTGAACTGCTACATGTGCTGCAGGCAGCTGATATTATTTATCTGCAAGCCAGCGGCGTGTATACGATTTTTTTTCTGGGGGACGGAAGAAAAATTGTATCCTCAAAGAACATCAAAGTATACGAAGAGACATTGCCCCAGGCGCTGTTTATCCGCCCGCATCAGTCTTATATCGTTAATACCTTATTTATTGAAAAGTATCACACGAATGGCTATATCATCCTAAAAGGCAATATCCAGATACCTGTTGCCACCCGGCGAAAGGAATTAATCACGACCCTAATTAGAAAACTCCGGTAAAGCGTTTGTTATGTACCGTTTGTTGTTACTTTGCCTGCTGACTGCAGCAAAGATCGCCTGTCAGCCTGCTCCGTCCCGCATATCCGTTCAACGGTCCGACATTGACAGTCTCCATCGATACATGGATGGCCCTCTGGATGACCTGCTTCGCCAAAGACAATATCACCTGGTTGGGCAGCTACTGGATAGCCTGCGTCCCAAATTAGATAGCCTGGACAATGTTACCTTAAATCTGTTCTGGCTGAACACCAAGTCCGTTCAGCTTATGGGAGAAGGCAAATACGATAGTGCACGTCCGGTTTTGATGGAGCAAATGCGTTATGCACTGGAAAAGGACAGTAGCCGAAAGCTTTACCTCGTGGCAGAGGCCCAGTATGCGAACTGGTTGATAGACCGCGACTCCCTGCAAGCTGCACTGCGTCACCTGGAAAATGCTTACTATCTGGCAAAAAAGGTGGATTCCACCAAAGTGCCTAAGCTTTGTTATTCACTTATGCAGATTTATCTAAGCGTAAGAGACTATGCTGCTACCCGTAAATATCTGCAAGAGGGGTGGCGTATGAGCCATTTGTCCGGCTACGATTCCACTGCCCATGCCTCTGCTTTTGCCTGCGCCTATTTTGCTTTTTATGTCCAAATGGAAGAATTTGATTCGGCGATCGCCTTTTATAACATAGCTATAAATGATACAGTGAGCCATCTGCAACCGTATTATAAAGGTGTCCTGGATTGGAATATGGGCCAATTGTTACTAAAGAAAAAACAGTATGAACTGGCCCTGACAAAATATAATAGCGGTTTTGCCGCCATTACAAAATATGATGGTCCACAGGCGATACTGTACAGTACCATGGCTTCCATTAACGACAAATTAGCGCGCTATCCCACCGCGTTACTATACGCTGACAGTGCCATTCTTATAGCCAGGCAACAGCGGCGATGGGAAACCGTCACCAACGTTTGGAAACTAAAAGGACAGATTGCAGTAAAACTCGGTGATTACCGGGAGGCGTATCGGGCTGCAGATTCGGCCCTGGCCAATAAGCAGGTACTGATGGACTCATCCATTGCGGAGAAGGCACAGCAGATACAGACCGAATACCAGGTCAAGGCCAAAGATGACAGAATCCAATCACTGGCGTCGCTAAACACAGCCAATGAAAAAATCAGCAGTCAGCAGCGAATCTTAATAGTGAGTTTATCCATCACGTTTGTATTGCTGGCAATTATTGGCGTGATGTGGTATAGACGGCGCAGATTAAGAAATGAGCTGCGGGAAACTGCCTTACGTCAGCAACTATTGCGCACCCAGATGGAGCCCCACTTTATTTTCAATACATTATCTGTACTACAGGGATATATCTATGACAACGATATTGAGCGGGCGACGGAGTACCTCAGTAGGTTCTCAAAATTACTTCGCCTATCCCTGCAGAATGCCCGGCAACCTTTTGTGAGCCTGGATAGTGAAGTGGCCGCACTGGAACAATACCTTTCCTTACAGGTCATGCAGGCCGATACCCCATTCTTCTATGCGATCCTGCTGGACCCGGCGCTGGAAGAAAAAGAGGTATACATTCCCCCGATGTTACTACAACCCTTTGTAGAAAACACCATTATACATGGTTTTAAAGAGCTGCCGGAGCAAGGAGAGCTGCGTATCCGTATAAGTTTGAAAGAACAACTGCTCCATTGCGTAATTGAAGATAACGGTAAAGGGCTGCGATCAATGGCGCCGGATAAAGGGAAAGGTAAACCTTCCTATTCCACCGCCATTACAACCGAACGCTTACAGATCTTATCACGGCAGTCCGGCAAGCCGGCTGTACTTACTATTACGGAAAGAAATGAGGACGCAGCACACACCGGCACCAGGGTTGAAATATTGATTCCTTACAGGTTGGCGCCGGTAAAAGAGTCTCTGAATGTAGCTGGCATGGGTGAATAAAACAGTAGGAAAGCAGCGATAGGGTCAATTCAGACTGGGACCTTGGTTTTTGCCTTTATCAGGATTGAAAGTGCGGTCATGCCGGGGGATCTGATAAAATTCCAGTCTTGCCGGCAAAATTTGCCCGATCGTAAGGATGCTATCCAGATCCAGCAAGGATTTATCGCTGCTCACCTCAAAGGAGATGCCCTTATTTTTATTTTCTAATGAGATATTGCTACCAGCTATCTCTATCTCCTGGTTTTTGTTCAGAGCAATCCTGAATTCGCTATTCCATTTGATATCACTGTTTTGGCCGTATATTTGAAAGGCCATTACAAAATCTTCTTTCTCTGTATCTACAAGTTTATTTTTTTCAAATATACCGTGGATGGATAAAGAAAATGCTTCCTTCATCTCCCGGTTTTGTTCAGGATTCAGATTTCTGAAATAACCTTTATTTTCCAACACTTCTAACCATCGATTGATTTCATTTTGCAGCTTTGACATAACTGGCTTATTATAAAAGTGAACTTATCATGGGTGTTGATCCTGTATTATAAAAAAGCTAAAGAAAAGATGGAGATTCATCCATGCAGAGATAAAAAATTTCAAAAGTGCCACTGCGTATTTATTACGTCATGATTGGACATAGTCCGTAATTTGAGTCATGCGCGAAACCTACGGTCATTTAATCCCATGGTCGTTTTTCTGCTGGAAAACTGGCAGCTTTCAATTAAATGCATGACTGGCGGTAGTTTGGAAAGATGGGTGAAAGGAAAATAAGTGGGCGGCTGACCAGCCGCTATCAACCGCAGTGCCCGTACTTGTAAGGTCTCGTAATGGTGATGGAGCTCCAAAATAAACTCGAACTCCACCTGGATGCTGCCAGTGTCTTTCTGAGCATTTACGCTGACAATATCCCATTGGTCTACAATAGCACAGCGCTGCTGGTTGAAACGGGGAAAGTGTATTGCATTTTGTATGTGTTGGCGTAAGCTGCTTTCCATGTCGGTTACCGTATCAGTGACTTGCGCGTCCAGGTAACCCAGTTTAAGAGCGTAGTGCAAAAAAAGCTGAATTTGTGTTTCCAGGGTGTGCATCTGTGAAAGTGTTGTTTATAAATTTCTGCAACCAAATAATGGTTAATCGATACAAATCTACCGTTCAGCAGAGTGTTAAATTGGGAGAAACTACCAGTAGGGAAATTTTATGACTGGAGGTCGGTGAAAAGAAAAAGCCCATAGTATAAATAGGTATAACTTTTCCTGACACTTTATAGATGCCTTTTAACAGTATCCCGAATGAAAGGATAGGGGACTTACTCAATAAGTTTGATATTTTTGGCCAATCCTATCTTTTTAAAGTTGATGAATTATGAGTAGGGAAAAAAACTTTGATTGGTTGTATCATGCGTTAAAAGCAGTAATCGAAACTGGTGCCGCTACTGATTTTGAAGATGTTTTTGTGTTCGTTTCTTTTTCCCGATACTGCTATGATGCCAAAATATCGCCAGCAAGAATGAAAAGCATCCGCTTGAAAAGGAATCCAACTAACAATGAATTAGAAAAAATGAGTAAACCCATCAAAATAACTGTCTCTCGTTTTAGGCCCCTGTTTAAAATTAGAAAAAAAGTAAAGCGTGAAAGAATAGAGTAAGTAGAGTTATTATGCAATAAGGAGGAAAATTTACTTCAATGATTTGCTAAAAAAAATTAGTAATTTTCATGCATGAAGCTAGAGGTAGGGCAGCATTATGAGACGACGTCTGCAATTGCCCTGGAATACGAGAAAATGGTGGGTATGCCATTCAGGTTTGCATTTAAGATATATTCTTTGGAAAAAAGGCAGCCAACGCCAACAGGACCCGTTGTGGGTGATGTATACTGCCAGCTGGTGAACTGGCAGCCGAGAAAGCATGACACTAAATGGCCGATGGAGTATATCTGTGATTGTTTGTGTATGGGGCATGACAAGTATGGTGATCCAGCCTTAAATTATTCTTCGGACCTGATAAACGGTGGTACCTGGTACGTACCGCATTTGTTCCGGTGGCAGCACAGGCTACTATATTTGATAGGTAATGATGTTATCCAACTCATCGATCCACAAAATTGGCGAAGTGTAGATACCGCTGCATTGGCTAGATAAATATTTCTTTATTCTTAAAGTGTCGTTACTCGCATAAGTTGCCTTCTGTAGCCTTAGCTATAGAAGGGATTATATCATTTATTATCAGATTCAATCGGCTAATCGGAATTTTATTGTGCTCATTAGGTGGTTTAAAAGGAGTTCGTTTTTGCAGGATATCTGTTTTCAAATAGAAAGGAAGGCCGAAGCCTTCCTTTTTGGGGTTACGCATTTTGGAACTGTATTCAGATGCGTTGTGCCTATTTAGGGCTTCTTGGGTAATATAATTGGCTTAATTAACATTAGGCCAGGTTGGTTCGCCGCGCTTCATTTTCTCATAGTTCGCTTTGATCTCTTGATCACCACGAGATGCTGCAACAGCTTTCTCCTGCCATTCTAGTGCTTCCGTCTTATTGCCTAATTTATAAAGCAGATTAGCATAGGTATCCATAGAAGCTGCTTTACGTGCTTGATCAGTTTCCTGATTGATAGCCTTTTGGCTCCATTCAATAGCTTTTTCTAATTCTCTTCTTTCTTTTGTTTTTTCAAATAATAACCAGGCCCAGGCATTATAATTGCCAGAATGATAACGGTCATCATAACGAGTTGCGGCTTCAACCAAATTTTTGGTAGCATTCTTCTGACCAGCAACAGTTGCATTAAGGTAATTAATGACACAAAGGCCACGTATCAATTCTCCCTCCAGAGGTTGATGCTTGCGAATAATCTCCTCTACTTGAATCCAATCGGGGCTTTCATTTAAAATCCCTTTCACTTCATTATCAAAAATGAGCATCTCCATTTTAGCTGTAATAGATCTGGGAATATTATCGTAACCCACCAAAGCAACACTTTTCTCCAATATTGTGAATCCTGGATCAGTTTTTTTAGTGGTGACCTTTTCTATAAAACTCAGGTTGTTTTCCAGGTAAGGATTTTTCAACTTGTTAATATATTCTGCGGAAAATTTTGTGACATTTGCTTTGTCTTTGTACTTTAAAGCCATTATAGTAAGGCTCCGTAACGATGCTGAGTCATTTTTGCCGGATTTGTACTCTTCCAAACGTGCTGCATAATCCCTATTAATAGTATCGGCAACCCTAGCTGAAAACTCACTGGTAGCTACAGCATAATTGCCGGTCACCTGCCATACTTTTGAGTGTATGTTTCTAAGGGTAGCTACCGGCAGTTTGATAATAGCCCGGTCATAAGTCATCAGGCCATTTTGCTCGGACTCCACATCAAAAGGCTGTGTGTAGATGGAGGCACTCAAACCCAGGCTTTCCAGGATCTTCAGCGAATCAACCATAGCCGTATATTGTTGCTGCATCATAGGAGGGGTAACTACCCCGTCGTAACCCCATCCTGCCACCAGATCATCCCACAAATGACCTTCCACGGGGACACCTATACCACCAAATTCGCCCAAAACCATCGCTTTACCTGGTTGATAAGGTGCAATTCTTGGAAAGGGGTAAGAGTGAACGTCGGTCATATCTGCTGCCATCCAGGCATTGGGTGATAGACTGCGGAGCTGATCATTTACATACAGCATTTCACCGGAGTGGCCGTTTACCAGGCGTGTAGGGTCGTATTCCTTCATCCATTTCGTAAGACGCTCCTGATCATATTGTCCCCATTTCTCATTGAACAATACCCAGGTCACAATAGAGGGGTGATTATAGAGTTGCGCAATGTTTATTTTGTTTTCCTTTTCAAACTCATCACGCCCTTCCTTTGTATCATTGCCTGGATTTACCATATCCTGCCATATCAGCATCCCTAATTTGTCAGCATGATAGTACCAGCGATCCGGTTCTATTTTTATGTGCTTACGAATGGTATTAAAGCCCATGGCCTTGGCTGCAATAATGTCAAACTTTAATGCTTCATCGGTAGGCGCGGTGTAGAGACCATCTGGCCAAAAACCTTGATCCAGGGTGCCAAGGTTGTAGATATACTTATTGTTCAGGAATATCCTATCGATTCCCCTTTCATCCTTCTGAACAGCAATTTTACGCATACCGAAATAGCTTCCTATTTCTTCCACCACCTTACCTTTTTTAACCAGTTGTAGCCTAAGGTCATAAAGAAATGGATCATCCGGGCTCCAAAGGTGCGGATTTTTGACCTGGACGATGATTGGCTTACCAGCAGGAGCAGCACAGCGGCTTACCACTGAATTGCCTTTTTTAACTTCGATATTAATCGAATAATCAGAAAGATCTGCTTCTGTATTTAAATCGTTACTGAAATCATCAGAAAACGTTGCTTCTCCTTTACTGATGGCAACTTCTAACGAAACGGACTGCTTATCGACGTCAGGAATTATTTTGAGCGCCTGAATGTAGCTTTCCGGCACTACTTCCATCCAAACTGTTTGCCAGATGCCACTGCTGGGAGTGTACATTATACCTTGTGGAATTAAAACCTGCTTGCCATGTGGGTTAGGACCTGCATCAGTCGGATCCCAGACCTTAACTATCAGCTCATTCCTGCCTATCTTCAAGTGGTCAGTAATATCTACAGTAAAATGTTGATAGCCTCCAATATGCACCATAAGTTGTTTGCCATTCAAAAAAATGGTGGATTCAAAGTCAACCGCTCCGAAATGCAGCAGCACTCTTTCGCCTGAGCGGGTGGTGGGGTTTTTAAAGCTACGACGATACCATAGCAGCTCTTCCGGCTTCAGGAATTTTTTAATACCTGACAAGGCTGATTCGACTGGGTAAGGCACGAGGATTGAACCATCATAAGCATTTGGAACATCCGAAGTTTTAGGAGTAATAGCATACTCCCAAAGACCGTTAAGATTGATCCACTTATTGCGTACCAGTTGAGGACGAGGATACTCAGAAAGCACATTGGACGGCTTTACCTGGTCAGCCCAGCGTGTGGTTATGGTGCCAGATTGGATTTGCCAGGCCGGTTTTTGCTGAGCAATAGCACAGGTACTGAGGAAAACGGTACAAAAGACCGTGACTAAAAGCCTGCATTCATTTTTAAACATTACGTTAGAATTTTGATTTATTCCGGGTTTTGATTTTCATTTTACGTTCCACCAAGAACCTTTACCCTTTGGTGTCGAAGATCTCAGAGATCATGGAAGGACCAAAGTGAGAGGAAAGGGGCTCGGCAGTACTGTCTTTTTTCGCTCCAACCTTGCTCGTAACCATTCGCACGTTCCGCTGTTGTCATGTCTTCTAACCAACAAAAGAAAATGTTGGGTTGCTTCTTTGGTGAACCTTTACTATTGTAATCACAATTTCTGAGAGCGACCAGTGACAGAAACAAACATCAGAGAAGAACCGCAAGGGGCAATTACCAATTATTCATTCTAACCATTGAAGGTCCAGGAGAACCTGGTTTTAGACCTCTGACAATTAGGGTTATGTGCTTTTGCCGCGCTATATTGTTATAATTGTAACGGGCAAGGAAATTTCCAGTTGCAAAGTCGCGCACTTCAAATATGTACGACGAATTGGTGGATTTAGCAGGATATGTTTTAAAACCAGTAATCTGCATATAATTTAAACTACTTACTTCTGAACCATTGGGCTGTCCAACTAAATTAATACTAACGGTCTTCAGATCTTGTGACATATTTATGAAGCGAATGGCAGTTAAACTGTCTTTTATTTCCGGCAGTGTATCTTTTACCAGGACATAGCTTACACTTTCAGGCTTACCCCCAAAAAACAGAGAATAAATGTCTCCCGGTTGGAAAGTAATTGACTGACTAAAAATGGGTTTTGTTGTATCCTTGACTAAGGTGACAATTAAGGGAATAGGTAGGTTTACAGGGACGCCAAATGTTAATGATCCATTGTTCTGCTTACCATCGTTGGCATTATAAGTCAACCTCTTGCTATCTATATAATTAATATTTTGACCGCTAAAATTCATTGTGAGATCAGAACCACTACCTGCTACTGAGTTTACTAAGGTAATCGCTGCAGGCGCTCCGGTAATATCAGCGTCCTCTTTATTGCAGGATAAAAAAGCGACACAAAGAATTACCAACAGTATAAAAGTGTTTGTATTCATTGAAGTAAAATTAATTTGACTAAATTATTTGTTCTTACTTATGGCTGCTCTTGATAGCCGGGATTCTGGTGTCCCCTTAATGCCGGATTATAATTAAACTCCTCATATGGAATGGGGAGAAGAGCCTTGTAAGGAATCCAAGTGCCACCTTTCAAGGGAGTAACAATTGACATTACATCGTTAATCTTCCCCGTACGCTTAAGATTAAACCATCTATCGCCCCATTCGAGGAACAATTCCACCTGTCGTTCTTTTGCAATTGCTGTTAATAAATCGCTTTGGGTTATTGCGGTGGTATTGGGTAAACCTGCTCTGTTTCTAATCGCGTTTAAGTCAGTTTCAGCACTATTAGAACCTGTTAATTTATTCTGTTGCGCACGTGCCTCAGCTCTGATGAGATATTGTTCAGCTATTCGGAGTACAGTTGTATATTCTTTTTGTTCTGTAGTTGCCCAACCCTCCTTATATTTATAAGGAATGACAATACCTGAAGGACTGAGGATAATCCATTTATTTTGGCGTTGATCATTTGGTTCAAAGGCTGCCAGTAGCTGAGAGCTTATATAGTATAATGGGGCACCTCCGTAAGGATTGATAAGGAAACGGCCGTCGGGGGTATTTTGACCATCACCGTCTAATATATTTGGCTGCAATTGCCAGATTGACTCAGTACTGTTTTTTAAAAATACCTGATCAGGATCAGGTAACAACTCAAAGTTACCATTACTGATAACTTTTGTTGCCTCTGTTTCTGCCTGCTGCCATTTTTCCCGGTACAAGTATACACGGGCTAATAGCGCCGTCGCTGCCGCTTTATTCGGTCGGATACGTTCATTTGTCGAAGTCACCAGATCTTTGTCCAAATATCCTTCTACCAAAAGTTGTTGCGCGTCAACCAGGTCTTTTTCAATCTGTTGATACACAACCTCTATCGGTGAACGGGCGATGGAGGAATTAATATTAAAATCAGTTCCTAATACTAGTGGGATATCCCCATACAAATTGACGAGATAAAAATACAGCCAAGCTCTGCAGAATTTTGCTTCACCTGTCACTATTTGTTTTGTTCGATTAGGTAATGTAGTTGAGCGAGATATGTTTTCCAGGATTGAGTTTATTCTATATATAGGTTCTTTATATGCCATTAACCAAATATTCCATCCCTCCGATCCTGTGTAATTATTTAGATATTCTGGGTCCGTTTCAGGTATAATTGAGCTTAATTCATCTGCCATCACTGCTGACCGGATTGAAATACCACTATTGCCCACGAAAGGAGAAATTGCTCCAATTGATGAATAGATACTATTCATTGCAGCAACTGCCGTCGAGGTGTTTGCAAAAACTGTTTCATTGGTGTTTCTATTTATAGGCAGGTCGACTTCTATAAGTTTTTTGCAGCTGTGAAGCAAAAGGCTACCAGACAGTATAAGAGCAAATGCAGTAAAGCTGAAATTTGCTTTTGAGAATTTGTTATTTATAACACTCTTCATGACTTTAATTTTTTTTATTAACCTACCACCGCAGCGGACTTTTCTACATTTTCCTCTTCATTGGCTATAGGAGTGGTACTCATGGAGCTATCAATTGTCGATTAGCTACGTGCCTTCTTCTATTAGGCCAAGTTGCCTTCATGTGTGTAGTAAGCATCTCGATCTCAGAGACCACTGAAGGATTGAATGAAAACTAGATACCAATTTGAATACCTCCATTGAAAGTTCGTAATAACGGAAGCGACGTTGCACTCTGGACTTCTGGGTCAAGGCCCTTGTATTTAGTTATTGTGAATACGTTCTGCGCCTGTAGGAACAGTGAGAAAGTATTTAGATGCCATCTTTTTATCCAAGATGCAGGAACAGCATAAGACAAAGACACATTTCTTAATCTAATGAATGAAGCATCAACCCAAGCCAAATCACTCGCCACCGCTCTTCCCAAAGTATTCTTTGAAGGATTTGAAAAATTGCCCGAAGTCAATCTTTGAAACACTGCATTGTCTCCCGGTTTTTGCCAGTTATTCATATATTCTACAGGTAAATTGCCATACTCAGACGGGTTTTGACTTGTAAATGATCCTGGATTGTAGAAAGTAAATGCAGGGTCAAACAAAACATTTCTTCCCATTTGTTTAGTTAACTGTAAAAAGAAACTTATGTTAAACCCTTTGAATGTAAAAGAATTGTTTATTCCCATTGTTAGGGGAATGGTTTTTATCTTTAAAGCCTCCGCATAAAAATTGTTCAAATCCGTACTAACGTTTTTATCTGCCGTTTCAAATTGGTACAGGCCATTTGCCGCATTAACTCCCTTAGACCGATATGCAACTGCAAATCCTGTAAATGGTTCTCCCACTTTAACAAAACGGTTGAATCCATAGCCATTATATAATCCTTCCGGCCGGGCTAACAGTTTGTTATTTTGAGTACCCAGGTTTGCGCTCAAGGTCCATGTAATACGCTTGCTATTTAAAACTTTTGCATTCAATACAAAATCCCATCCCATATTTTGTATCCTGGCATTTTGATTTTTTACTATGGCGTCAGCTCCTGCTGTTGCCGGAAGAGGAAACAGCCCTAGCTGATCACTAGCCCTTGTCCGCCAGTAAGAAGCATTTAAGAATAATCGGTTGTTGAAAACGCCTATTTCGATACCCAGCTCTAACTTCTTGATCGTTTCCCAGTGATAATCTGGATTTATTGCCCCGAGGGATCTTAAAGGTGTGGTATTTTGGTAGGAATAACCATTTTGTGGTTCATACAATTCTATATACTGGTAGTCACTAATACCATCATTTCCTGACGTTCCGTAGCTAGCTCTAAGTTTACCGAAACTTAATGAAGGCAAGATGTGTTTGAAATAATCTTCCTGCGAAAAAATATAACCCGCACCGAGTGACCAAAAGTTTCCAAATTGATAGTCAGGACCAAATCTGCTGCTGCCATCTCGTCGCGCGGTAGCATTGAATAAATATTTGTCTGACACGTTAAAATTCAACCTACCAAATCCTGCAACATATTTGTACTGTGAATTAGTGTTGTCACCAGTTATGATTCGAGCAGCTGGAATACTCCGTAATAATGCATCGCTGGTGTAACCCTCACCACTAATATATTCAAACTCCTGGTTTAAACTTTGATAAGATGCACCCAATAACGCTTCAAGCTTCACGAGATTAAATATCTTGCTATATGTTATTTGAGGATCAACTGTAAATGATTGCGATTTTGTATCGGATCGGAAAGCAAATCCCGTGTTAGTTGAAATGAAAGGATCCATGGAGGCAATTGGATAGATTGACAGGGTCTTCGCCCTCACTTCTGCGAAGCCAACTGTTGACTTCACAGATAAATTTTCAGATATTTTATAGCTTAATTCAGCACTTTCTCTGAAATTTGAGTTGGTTAACTCGGAAGTTCTTAACAATTGTGCATATGGATTAACCCATGTGGAAACTCTTACAGATGCGGTGGTATCTGGTTCCCAGTTTAATTTGCCTTCGCTATCGTATAAAGATGGCGCGTTAGGAGCTAAGGTAACGGCAAATTTGGTAAAATCTGAACCGGGGGATAATACGTTGTTAAAAGTATATGAACTGTTCAATTGCGCACGGAATTTTCCGTTAAGGGAATTGCCAGTAATACTTAGATTCGTTGTTCCAATCTCATATTTATTTTTACCTGGGTAAATGTACTTTTGAGTATTATAGTTGCCACTTAACAAATACTGAATGGTTGGAGAACCTCCTTGTACGGACAAATTAGCGGTATAAGTACTTGCAGTGCCCCCAAGGAACTCTTTCTGCCAATCTGTATTACGATTGGGATCCCAAACCGTTAAATCATAGTTATTAAAAGTTTTGACTGGAGATGATCTGTCGGGAATCGCTAAATCATCATTTTTATATGCTTGTCTTCTTAACTGAAGGTATTGTTCTGTATTTAAAAGTTCAAGTTTATTGCTAACCTGACTCATGCCTGTTGATAAAGAAAGGGTTATGGCCATTTCACCCGTCTTACCTTTTTTGGTAGTAATCAGAATAACGCCATTTCCTCCTCTCGATCCGTAGATGGAGGTTGCGTCAGCGTCTGACAAAACATCTATTTGTTCTATTTCGTTAACATTGATAAGGCTTAGTGCAGAAATCTGATCATTGTTGATGGTTAATGAACCGAAGGCGCCAGCTTGGATTGTATTTGGATAAGGGATTCCATCAATAATAATAAGTGGTTCTGATCTTAAAGAAAAGGAACTTAAACTGTTTTGGCCTCGCATTTGAAACTTAATTGCCGCATTAGGAAGGCCGGATGAGGGATTTATTATAAGATTAGGCACTCTTCCCTGTAATGCCATAATGGGATTAGTAACTGGCTGTTTTGCCAGTTCTTCTCCCTTAATACTATACACTGTTCCGGTGTTGAATCTCTTGGTAGTATTATAATATCCCTTTACCACTGTTTCATCAAGATCTGAGACATACTCCTTCATTGGTATAGCTCCAAGATTACTCCTGCCTTTAACAGAAACTTGCTGTGTTAAAAATGACACACTGGAAATTGTAATTGATGCTGATTTCGGAACTCCATTGAGAATAAATGATCCATCTGGACCTGTTGTCGTACCGCGGTTTGTGCCGCTAAGCGCTACCGTTGCAGACACGATTGGTGATCCTTTCTCATTCATCACCTTTCCCGAAACCGAAATAGTGGTATCAGAGGTGGATGTGTTGGTGGATTGAATTGGCGCAGGCGCTTTCCTCACGGTGATCGTACTTTCATTAACTTCCACCCAATCCAGACCAAGGGGATCCAACAAATCATGCATCACCTCCTTAAACGGCTTATTTTTAACATTAATTGAAACATTGGTGAAAGGGGCAACATGAAGGTTGTTAAAATAAATGGTAATACCTGTGTTCTTAGAAATTCTTTTAAGAATTACATTCAGAGGGCTACCTTTTACAGACAATGTCACGAGCTTTTCAGAGATCCGGGCATTACCCTGGGCCTCCGCAAAGGAATAACATTGAACGCAAATAATGATGAATAACAGCTTGTAAAAAAGCCGATTACCGGAATGAACAGCTGAAGGCATAACTGCAATTAATTTGGTTGATAAATAAATAGTTGGTTCAATTCATAATGGTGCTCCAGACACGTTATATTAAGATATAAGTGGCACGTTTTTTAACTAGTTGATTAGCGGATAAATGTTTAGTTCCCCGATAGACCGGCACCTCTTTTTGGTTATTGGTGAAAGGAAAAGGAAGAATCAGATTTAATGGACAATAACCATTACTTGCGGTTGCAATAAGCAAACACAGGCTTAATAAAACATTTATGGTATATCATGTATGAGTACTGTTCCCTCTAATACAATAACGCAAAACTTTAAAAAAGGTATTATGAGATTTTCAAAATAATTTTCGGCAGGGCTATAGTATTATTTTCAATATCAAATTTCGCCAGGTTATTAAAAAATTGTTACTTTATGGCTAAATTGGACAAAATCTACAGATCCCAATAACTAGCTAAGTAAAATATAATTGTATATCTCATTTTGTAGGGAACTAAATACTAACCAACCATCAAAGGAAGTATGAAGGATGAAGATAGAATCCTGAAAGCAGATCTATTGAAGCAGCTTATGGCAGGGAAGGAACAAGCCCTTGTGGAGATTATTCACCGCTACCGTAATCAGCTGATCTATTATGCCTATTATATTTTAGGTGATGTTGATGAAGCCAATGATGCCGTCCAGGATGTTTTTATAAAATTATGGCTGGTAAAGGATCAACTTACCAAATCAACCTCGTTAGATAAATATTTGAACACCCTAACGAAGAATCATTGTATATCAGTAATACGAAAGAATAAGACAAGACAGCGTCGTACAGATAATTTCTGTTATGGACAGCCACAGTTTTCACATGTAGATGAACTTGAGAACGCAGAGCTTGGCAGCCGACTTACTGCTGCCATTCAATCTCTTACTGCTACACAGCAAAAGATCTTTCAAGCCGTATACTTCGAAGGGAAAAGTCATATGGAAGTAATGAAAGAACATAATATTAAACTGCCCACAGTTAAAGTCACTATTCACTCAGCGCTGAAGACATTGCGTGCTAAATTGCATGATATGGTAAAATAAAATATTCTTAATACATTTTTGAGGTTTTCGCGTTATTAAAATGTCATGCAAATAGAACACGAACTGATAGAAACCCTTGTGCTCAAAGAAATTTCAGGCGATATCACCTCCTCTGAAGCGGCCCTGCTTAGCGAGGTGTTAAAAAGCGATGCTAAGGCGCGTGAGCTTGCTGAAAAAATACGAAGTCAGGTAGATGTTATTGCGCTGAGGAACTTTTTGCTAAAAAACGATGAGAAAGTATTTACCCAGGAGATAATAACAAAGATTCAGGCACATAAAAAAAAGCGTGAAAATATATTGAGGCTTATCAGCATTTCTGCAGCGGCAAGTCTAATCATTTTCGCTTGTATCTGGTACTTTTTTTACAACCGTGGGTCTAATGTCCCTGATACAACCATCGCGACCCGTCCGCCATCATCACATGATATCATATTGTCTTTGCCAAATGGCAGGAGAATGCAACTCGATTCTACTGATCAAAAATTACAGGTGGGAGGGATCAGAATCAGTACCAAGAACCGTACACTGACTTATGCTGCGAATATAGATGCGTCTGCTGCTGAATATGCCACGCTTACAGTGCCTGCGGGCAGAGATTACAAAATTCATTTAAAAGATGGTTCGGAGATACATTTAAACGCTGCTACGAAGCTGCGGTTTCCCTTAACATTTACGGGCAACATCAGGGAGGTAACGATTGATGGAGAAGCCTATTTAAAAGTGGCACACAATACCGAAAAACCTTTTATAGTTCATTTGCCGGCTGGAACAGTTGAAGTATTGGGCACGGAATTTAATATCAACACCTACGATAGTGCAGTGGAGAGAATATCACTGGTTTCAGGATCCCTTAGAATCAAAACTCCTGCTAGCGCTACCCTGTTAAAACCAGGAAGGGAAGCCGTAGCTACTGCAAATGATATTGTTGTCGGCTTGTTTGATGCAGATGAAGTGCTCGCATGGCGGGAAGGTAAGTATTATATCGACAATGCAACACTCGCTGAATTGAGCGCCGTATTAAGTAGGTGGTATGGTTGCACTGTAGTTGTTGACACAAAAGACGCCGCGAGCCAACGGTTTACTGGAATATTATATAGAAGCAAACCGGTAGAACTTATGCTAAAGAGTATTCAACTTACCAATACCATTGATTATTCTACTGATGAAAAAGGAATCATCCACATTAAGTAGCTTTTTATCATAGGTCTTCTCTCGCTATATTTACCCATTTTTTATCAATTACGCTTTTTCAGTCTGCGTTACTTCGCCGTTTGTCAGCGAAAGGAGGGAACTTAAGCAGTGCGTTTGCGCCTCGATTTGCTTCACTACTTTGTTTCCCTCCTGTTGTCGTCGATCCACAGACACAAAAATGACAGACTTGGTTATTAACAGCGCTGTAACACAAAAGATTGAGTTAATCGACGGCTGTAACCCTTGTTGCGGTCGTTGTAGAAACAGTGCAAAAATTTGGAATAAAGACCGTTTCCGTTCCTCCTACTCTTGTCAGGGTATAAACTTGCATAGGAATCGCATAAGTAGTCATGATAGTACTCAGAACGCCGTATGGATTTACCGTAACAAATAAAGTTTCATCTGGATAACAGAAGGAGGCACTACCTGCTCTGGTATATATATAGCCATCCAAAACCACCGCAGTTGTTCTGGTAAAAACCGGGAAACCTGTGTACCTTGCTTTAAACGCAAAGACGCCTCCAATTGTTGCAAATAGTGCAATGGCGCAAAGAATTGTTATTGCTTTTCTCATAAAATAATCGTTTTGTAGTTCAAGGCTAAATTTAAAAATGAATACTGTCTACTCTTTAAGCTGATTTTAGACTTCACTATGTCCTATAAAGGAAGATATTATAAATACGGGTAAGCTTTTTTGGAGATTGTATGGTAAACCTTGGAGAACCGGCATATCGCTGTGCGATTTACTGGGGGCCTTCGCGGTGGTTTATAAAACTAAATTTGTATCACAGTATATCTGCTGACATTTGTAGCCAAAGAAATCACATAAAGTAATCGGCCGATAGAAAATTATAATACTTATTAGTCATTTCTGCGTTATTAGAATATCAAATGTATTAATTCATTAAAAACACTGAGATGCCATCACACTGCAATGAGGTACATTTAAGGTTGGTGCTCAAACAAAATGTAAACCTTTCTTCTGCTATTATGAAAAAGCTATTCATTTTCATTTTTATGTTATTAGAAGCAACGACGTCGTTGGCCCAAAAGAAAGAAATGGATTTCAATGCAATTAATACCTGGCCGAATCTTGCTAGTTATGGGATATCTAATGATGGAAAGTATGTATGGTATGTAGTGGATTCTGGGCGTACAGGATCTATGCTATTTATTAAAAATGCTTCAGGCAAGCGAAAGATATCGTATAGCCGTTGTTACGGCCCTGAATTCTCTAATGATTGTAAAAATATCCTATTCACTTCAGAGAAAGGAATTTATAAAATCCGGTTATATGATTTTAAGGAATTATTCATTAAGAATGCAAGAGACTTAAAAGTTTCCGAAAATAGCGATTGGGCGTTATACAATCACGACAATAAAATGAAGCTGATGAATATAAAAGATGGATCTGAGCGTATTATGGATGGAGCCTTAGAGTGTTGGTTTGATCCTTCTGGGAAGAGCTTGTTGGTTAAATATGAGGATTCCTTGTGCTTACTTAATCTTACTAATCATAAATCAAATCTAGTATATGCTGGAGGTAGGATTGAGAGCATATGTTTTAATGGTCTAGGAGATCAACTTTTATTTTCGGTTGTAAATGGCGATACGGTAACTATACATAAATATTTGTCGATTGCTAATAAAACTGAACAAGTTATTTCAAATAATTCTCCTGGTATGAGGAAAGGGACATTGTTGTCGAGTCAGGGCTTGGGTTTTAATAATACTAACGATATTATATTTTTTAAATATAAAATTGTAAAGCAGAAACCTCAACAGGATAGCAATTTAATAACCAAGTATGTTGATATTTGGAATTACAAAGACAGGTTTCTTCAGTCGGAGCAACTAGATAAGAAAGACGAGTTTGACGCCGACCATTTGTATCAAGGTGTAATGCCATTAACCAACAAAGGAGCAGCATTTTTGTTTGAGAATGCAGATACATTGGTTCACTTATCTATGGGAAACGAATATGCAGTAATAAAGACTTTAAATAATGATCATGAGGTATATTGGAGAGCGAACGAATGGCCTAGTTTTCAGCTAGTTTCATTAAAGGATGGTACTCATACCGATTTTTTGAAGTCGTATGAAAATGTTCATGAGGTACAATTATCGCCTTCGGGAAAATTTATTACCTGGGCTGATACAAGTGCAAAAGCATACTATTGCTACAATATTGGAACAGGGAACACTATTTCTTTGATGGGTAAAACCGATGGTCACGGCAAAAGCTTGCTTGATAAAATTTACCTGGATGGATGGACAGCAAATGACGCATTTGTCATTTGTCACGATGATTATGACCTATGGCAAATTGATCCAATAGGCGTCAAATCCGCAATATGCCTTACAGCTGGTTATGGAAAACTGAAAAAGATAAACTTTGCTCTGATTGATGATCAGAAAGGTTTAGAAATGAAAAAATTAAACGATGAAGTAATAGTTGCTGCGATGGAGGATTCATCAATGAATAACGGCTTTTACAAGATTAGGTTGTCATCGGCGGTTCAACCAAAAAAGATAATTTTGGAGCCATCTTTATATTATTTTCCTGGAATATTTGCTGAAAATCCCCCAAGACCACCTTTAAAGGCATTGAGTTCAAATGTATATTTGATTCAAAAACAGAGCGATAGAAAGTCGCTGAATTTAGTTTTGACGAATAATTTCGTTGATCAAGTCTCTCTTACTAATATTCATCCTGAGGAAGATTTTATTTGGTTTCATACAAAATTGATAAGTTGGACTTCAAAGTATGGTGAACCTAGAAAAGGTATTCTATACATTCCCGATAATTTAGACACTACGATGAAATATCCCTTACTATTTAATTATTATGAAATTCGTAGTGGTGAACTTCGCAAATTTCTTAGACCTGATTTAAATGCTGCTAACATTAACATACCTGTCTATCTAAGCAAGGGCTATCTCGTTTTTGTACCTGACATCCCTCGTAAAAAGGGACATACTTTTGAAAATGCGTTGGATATCATTGAGAGCGCAGCATTACATCTTTGTAGTAATTACAAATGGATAGATAAATCGAGGATGGGGCTACAGGGGCACAGTTTTGGAGGCACCATTACGAATTTTGTAGCTACACATTCGAAATTATTTGCTGCTGCACAATCGAGTTCAGGAAGAAGTGATTTTATTAGTTGTTATGGAGGACTTGGTTTTGGGGGAAGAAGTTTGCAAGCTACTATAGAAATTTTTCAGAATAATCTAGGATACACACCCTGGGATAGGCCAGACGTGTACGTAAATAATTCTCCCATTTTTGGTGCTGGCAATGCTGTGACTCCTTTACTTATAGCGCATGGTAAAGATGACGGTGCTGTTAACATTGGGCAGGCTATTGAACTATTCACAGCATTAAGAAGAGCTGGAAAAAAGGTATGGTTTCTACAATATGCAGCTGGACATCTAATGGATGGTTATAGTAAAGTCGGAACGGATTTTATTTTAAGACAGCAGCAATTTTTCGATCACTATCTGAACGGGAAGCCGGCCCCGCTTTGGATGACTGAAGGAATTCCAGTTAAATTGAAAGGAATCAGATCTGGTCTGCAGCTCGATTCATTAGGAAGAGAGCCATAGTCTTAGCTCCCGCAGTCTTCGGCCTTTGTAGATGTTATTATGCCTACTACATCGGACATTTGTTTACAGAAAAATCTCCACGACATTTACTGCCGTGGAGATACTGAATTTTCGGAAAAGCAGATTAGTTGTAAATGCTGAATTACTACTAATCTTTAACTCAATTAGTCAAGGGAAGTAACCCTGGTTTGGAAAGTTGTAGTTATTACTGTACCATAGTTTGGAATAGTTATGGTTTCAGTACCACCCACTTTTGTCAGGGTAATGGTTAGACCTGGAACTGCAGTTGTAGTCCATGTTGTAGTGGCAACTCCATTTGGCGCGGCCGTAGTGAATTGCGTAGGACTTGTATAAACGAATGTAGCATTACCAGCCCGTGTATAGGTTTCTCCATCCAGGAATACAGCAGTTGTTTGATGTAATACTCCTGGTAAACCGGTGCGCATAGCTTTAAATGCAAAAGCGCCTCCTATAAGTGCGAGTAATGCTACTGCGGAAAGAACTATACGTGCTTTCTTCATAAAATAGCTGCCTTTGTAAATTAAAAGGCTAAACTTAAATAAATTAAATATTGCCTACTCTCTTCTAATGGTTTTCGGCTGCTCCATGTATTATGTCTGGATGCTTGCAATCATCTCAGGCATTACCGATCAGTAGTAAATTTGTATTGTGAATATCCACGCTAGCGAGCAGGTAGTCACAGTCATTAGGTATAGTACGTAGGACTGAAATTGTTTCATGCTAAGATGGTGATTGAAGAAATCAACAGCAGTAATGAATAATTAGCATATGGAATTTGGACACATAGTCTTCGTTTGGGTTAAAAAATGTGGTGATTATGGTGGTTTTGTCTATGACTTACTAATACGAAGATAGCAGAGCGTGGTACAGTTGCACTTAGTAGTTAGTCAATAAACTTTGGAGAGAACGTTTTTTTTTGTTCAATCACACTTTAATCTCTTCTTCTTTCAGACAACTGTTCAGGAAGTTTTTTTAACAAAAAGGTCTCAGCCCAAGC
This sequence comes from Chitinophaga filiformis, assembly GCF_023100805.1. NCBI lineage: Bacteria > Pseudomonadati > Bacteroidota > Chitinophagia > Chitinophagales > Chitinophagaceae > Chitinophaga > Chitinophaga filiformis. Next base: position 6,185,839 of record NZ_CP095855.1, on the reverse strand, counting down.
TGAAACCCCTTTGCATGAAAAAAGCTAAATTATCTTAACGAACAGTGCTCTTTGCCTATTTGGTGGTGCATTAGCTGTTGTTTGTTTTAGCTACCTGCAAATTGCAATATTACTGCATGCGGGAACTTAGGAGATCCGGGAAAATTATTAGGAGAAGGAGAATTGATCGCAGTATTTATGTCACTCTAGAGAAAAAAGTGCAACTATTGGAAATGAAAAGGGCTATTATGTCCTTATCAGGTGTTTTTTAACCAATCCCTGTTTGTTGGTTACCCGACCAGGTAAGTTAATTAGTGTTAAACTTCTACTGTTTAATCACCCAACTTTAAATAGTAACCTTTTTCTGGAACACTTTACTACAGTGGTTCGAAGTAAAATGTTTCATTTTTTTTTTAACACGACTACTTATCCCGTCTTTGACAGTCGTATTTAGATGGGATACCTCAAAGAATCCCAGTCATTGTTATGGATCAGTACGCTATAATGTCTGAAGAAGAACTTGCACAACATGTTTTCCGTAGGGATACGGCTGCAATAGGTGAATTGTTTACAAGGCATCGAGCATATTTTTATTCTATCGCCCTGCGTGAACTCAGAGATGAGCAGGTAGCTGCAGATGTTGTTCAGGATGTCTTTTATAGTATACTTAAAAAGGGTATCGGCGACTTTGATGTAAACAGATCACTTCGCGCATACGTTGCTGGTTGTATACACAATAAAGGACTGGATTATGTTAAAGCCAGCGAAAGAAGAGACAAGCTGTATCGAGATTATGAGAGCGCCGCTGAAAAAGGGGATACTTCCCTTTTGCAACTCATGACTGAGGAGGAGCTTGACGATATGGTCGATCGCCAATTGACTAATCTTCCAAGGGAAATGGGCAGGGTATTAGCCCTTAGCGTAAAACATCATTTGAACGCCCGGGAAATATCCCAATTACTGCAGAAACCCGTAACGACTGTGAACGCACAACTACGGGATGGTAAGAAAAAACTTCGGCCGGCCATTGTACGCTGGCTCAAGTTTTACTTGTGGTATTGGTCATTGCTACTGGCGGCAGATTTTTATTTTAATAAAAAAATAAACTTTTTTGTCGGACCAACTACCTATTTCCTTCCTGACAGTCGTAATCAATATGCGAACGATCAGCTAACTAAGAGTAATCGATTACAGAGTAAGCATTTCAAAAACAAAAACTAACGTGAATAGTAGTAAAAATTTACATGTATGTCAGGAACCACCTCAGGAAAAAGCAGACATAAAAGGTCAGAAAAGAAGAAACGTCTGCAGAAAGACGCATCTGCTGATGAATGGCATGAAAAAACGAACCAAATCTTTGCACTCATGAAAGAAGTGTATGATTTAAAACGGCGGTTGGACAGATATGAACGCCTGACGGCAGAAATGAAGCAACATCCGGTGAAGGAAACTTTTATATCGCGCTTGTTCTGGCCCGGTAGCCTGGGCGGATTGATTTACGCGCTTAAAGATCTGGGGGAAAGCGGCATGAGTTGGTTCAGGTTTACCGGCATTTTAATGGCCATTCCTACGCTGTTCGTTTTGCTGGGTGTATTTGTACTATACTCATCTGATAGTATGAAAGGGGAGAGCCTCTACAAGTTGATAAAGCTCTCCCTCCGGATTAATCTATCCGGCATTAAATCGCTGTTAAACAATAAAAAATGAAGTTTTTTTTTGAACCACTACCTATGTCAGGGTTTGTCCGTCGTATTGTAATATGTAACGCAACCCGATTTATAACCAAATTAATCCCCCATGTCTAAGATGGATATTAAACAGTTAATGGATAACTACCTGGATGAGACAGCCACTCCTGAAGAAAGGGCTGAAGCGCATCGGTTTGGCGACTTTCTGGCGCGACAGGCAGATCTGGAAGGTACTTTACGCGAGTTAAAAGCGAAATACCAGCATGAATTGAATATGGCCCCTGAGCAGGTAAGATACCGGCGACGGCGCCAGTCAGTTGCTGCTACCATAGCGGCCTTATTGATAGCTGGTAGTGTTTTCTATTTCAACGGAAGGCGCCAGGCTATGTTACCAGCACCTGAAGCGATAGCACATACAGATCTGCTGGCGGCAAAGCCTCAGGCTACCATAAAACTGGGTGAGAGTAACATTATTCCTCTCAACCCTTTAGTGACGGGTGTAGTGTATCAAAAAGACGGACTTTCAATCTCTAACTCACACGATGGAGTTGTTACATATACCAGTAGCAAGAGTGGCAGCTATCAGATAGAGGCGTTCAGTGAATTCGACGTTCCCAGAGGTGGCCAGTATAAACTCAAATTACCAGATGGAACCACTGTTACTGTTAGCGCCTCCAGTCGGTTAAAATTTGCTCCCTTGCTCAATGGAGCTGATCGTATCGTTTACTTACAGGGAGAAGCCTTTTTTGATGTAGCGAAAGACCATCAGCACCCCTTTAAGGTAGTCACTACCAAACAAACCCTAAATGTATTGGGTACCTCATTTAGTGTAAGCAGCTATAGTGGTGAGCCGGTGGTTACCACCGTAGTTACGGGGAAGGTAAAGCTGAAAACCCTGGATACAGCAAGACCGCAGGAACAAGTACTGGTTGCCAATCAGCAGGCAGTATATGTTTATGGTAAAGCAATAACCACATCAAAGGTTGATGCCGCTAAATTAACATCGTGGAGTGACGACCGCTTTGTGCTGGACCAGGAACCTCTGTCGCAAGTGTTGATTAAGCTGGGCAGATGGTTTGATGTGGAGGTAGATACCACAAATATCAAATTTAACAAAAGGATTACTGCCTCCTTTAGAAAATCAAAACCACTGGCAGATGTATTGGAAAACATATACAGGGCCAATAACATAAAACTCGAATTAGATGGACGAAAGATTGTCCTGAAAAAATAGTTCCCTCAACCTAACATGCCGAAAGCCCTCATGACCGACCCTTGTTCGGACTGAGGGCTTTTCAATGATAGCATGCAAATAACCATCGTAAAGGATTCCATGTGGATGAAAACTAGATTAGCGAACCAATCATTAAAAATTAATTTTAATATGAGAAAAACTGTATTCATTACTCTCATCCTTACCTCATGGTTATTTTTCTATGCCGATGCCCAGAAAATAAACCTGACGTTTAATAATGCCCCTTTAGCAGAAGTCATGAACGCATTGGATCCCTGGGGATATGATTATTATCCCGACACAACATTAACCATCGCGACCCGACTGATCTCGGGGCATTTTGTGAACGAAGATATCGAGAAGATATTGGCAAAAGTGATGGAGGGACAGCCTTTCAACTGGAAACTCTACGGCACCGACATTATCCTTAAATATAAAGGACTTCGTTCTGGTGGCCTTTCCGGCCAGCGGACAGGCACTCAGGCTACCGTGAACATTTCGGGAACTGTGCGGGGTGGTTCAGACGAAAGGCTGATAGGGGCAACAGTACAATTAAAGGAAATTCCAGGACGAGCCACAAAAACTGACGGCAATGGGAATTTTGTGCTGGAGGGTGTACCGCCGAAAGGCACAATGATTGTCAGCCATCTTGGATTTGAGACAGTGGAGATGGGGTATGAAAAACGAACGCTGTTTAACATTACGTTGATACCTAAACTGGAGGTATTAAAAGAGCAAAAGGTTACGCTACCGCGTGGATATTATTCGGTTTTCAAGCTGTTCAACACCGGAGCTGTATCCCTTATAAATGGTAATGAAATATCCGCCCAACCGGTTGGGGATATTCTAATGGCAATGGAGAGCAGGGCAACAGGTGTTTATGTTGCCCAAAATTCGGGCATACCGGGTGCATCGGTAAATGTGAACATCAGGGGAATCAACAGCATGGCCAACGGTAATAGTCCTCTGTACGTAATAGATGGAGTTCCCTTTAACCTGCCAGCGCTATCCCAAACGCCCAACGCCCCAGGCACGTTCAGCATTTTTACTGTACTCAGGCCGGAAGATGTAGAGAGCATAACAATTCTCAAAGATGCCGATGCAACGGCAATCTATGGTTCAAGAGGTGCAAACGGTGTAATACTCATCACCACTAAGAAAACCGTTAACACCCGAACCAAAATCGACGTGAACGTTTACACGGGTTTTAACCAGGTGGCCGGTAAGCTAAAGCTGATGAACACTGCCGATTATCTTCAGCTGCGAAGGGAAGCAGTAAAGAATGATCAAACGACACCGCGCTCTGATGACTATGATATTAACGGCAGTTGGGACACCTCTGGCTATACTGATTGGGAAAAATACCTGGCAGGCAAAATCGCAAAACTTACCACTGCCCAAATAGGAATCTCCGCGGGCAATGAGCAAACGCAGTTTAGAATAGTGGGCAAATACAGGCACGAAGAATCGGTGTATCATCCGGGAGATTTTTTTAACCGTGTACGCTCTTTCGGAGGATCCATTTATCATCAGTCGCTCAATAAAAAGTTTCTGATGAAACTAGGTGCTGATTATTCTTATCTGAAGTACGTCCTACCGCAGACCGATTTTTACAAAAACGCCTTCATGAGCCCTAATGCGCCTGCGGCGCTTAATCCTGACGGTAAACTGAACTGGCCAAAGGATATGGACATGTTTTTAAATCCGGCAGCAGAATCCCTAAAAACATCAGAAACTACCATAAGGAACCTGATGGGGTATTTTCAAGCGAGCTACCGGTTAGTGGAGGGCCTGCAACTAATCAACAATTTCGGCTATATTTCCACAGAACTGAGTGAACGGGCTATTACGCCGTCCAGCTCCTTTAATCCCATTACGCAAAACACTGTACAGAACCGGCTGAATCAATCAGCCTTCAATGAAGTGATGACCTGGCACTATGAGCCACAGGTTAACTACAGCAAAATCTTTAACGGCTTACACAACCTGGAAGTAACTGCCGGTGCAACCTTTCAGCAGAGCATCAATAATAGAACCCGGTTGGACGCCCTGGGATTTGATAACGACGATATGATCACTAATGTAGCCGCGGGCAAACTGTTAACCGGTCGGCAAGACAACAGTAAATATGTTTATAACGCGTTGTTTGCCCGTGTCGGCTATCGGTATAACGACAAATACCTGCTTAACCTTACAGGAAGAAGGGACGGAAGCAGCCGTTTGAGCCCTGGCAAACGTTTCGGAAACTTTGGAGCCATTGGTGCTGCCTGGATATTTACCGAGGAGGAGTTTATGAAAAAGCTGCTGCCGCTTTTAACTTTCGGTAAAATAAGGGCCAGCTATGGTATTACGGGCAATGACCAGATACAGGATTATCAATATGTAAACCGGTATATGGTAGGCGCGGGGATGGGTGGCAATGGGGGACTGGTTCCTGTGCAGCTTACCAATAATGCTTTTGGATGGGAGGTGATCAAAAAATCGCAGATCGGGCTGGAGTTGGGCTTACGCAGCCAGATTTTTATTGATGCTATGTATTACCTGCACCGCACCACCAATCAGCTGGTGGCCTATGCCATACCAGCCACTACAGGTTATAGCAGTATTACGACAAATATTCCCGCTAAGGTGGAAAATAATGGATTTGAGCTGGAGCTGCATTCGCAAAATATCCGCATGCACAACTTTAGCTGGCAAACAAACTTTAATATTTCTTTTCCAAAAAACAGGCTTTTATCCTATCCCAATTTTCCGGCATCTGACTATGCGCTCAAATACGCGCTGGATATGCCGCTCAGTATCCGTTATTTGTATGATTATAACAGGGTGGACCCTACCACAGGATTGTACACCTTTCACCAACACCAAGAGGACAACGTGCTAAACCGATATGATAAGGTGCCCACCTTTATAGGGCAGCATTTCTTTGGCGGGTTAGGTAATACCCTGTCATATAAAGGATGGAACCTGGATCTGTTCTTCCAGTTTGTAAAACAAACCGGTTATCTTCCCGGCGGTCTTACTTCCCCGGGACGCAATTTATACGGCGGCGCCAATCAGCCCGCACGGTACACTAACCGCTGGCGAAAACCTGGTGACATTGCGCGGTACCAGCGGGCCTCCGCTTCGGACGCGGCGGCGTTATTGGCTGCTGAGCAGTATGAGCAAAGTGATGCCACTATTACGGATGCCTCGTTTATAAGGCTCAAAAATGTATGCTTATCCTATACATTGCCCAATCGTATACTCCGCAAGCTAAAAGTTCAAAATGCTCGGTTTTATATGCAGGGACAAAACCTGTTCATTATAACAGGCTATGAAGGCGCTGATCCGGAAACCAGCCATTACGGTCTACCGCCATCCTTACCTCCCATGCGCACTATGGTGACAGGTCTTCAAATCACCTTTTAATTATCAATAACAATTCTACGTATTTTATGAAAAAGAATGTTCTGAGAATTTATTTACTACTGTTATGTCTACTGCCGGCTACTGCCTGTGAAAAATTTGTAAATGTACCGCAGCCCGGCACCCAAATTGAAGAAGAGAAAGTATTTAGTTCCAATGAAACCGCTATATCTGCCATGCGCGGCATTTATGGCGAAATGCTGATCATGCAAGCCAGTCCCTATTATACGGCGGTGCTTACCGGTCTTATAGGGGACGAACTGGATTATCCTACTAATGAAGATGAAGAGGAGTTTTACTACCACCGCATCAATTGTGGTACCAATGGTTACATTTCCCAGTATTGGAAGCTGGCATATAATTATATTTCCAGGGCTAATGTAATTTTCGAAAAATGTAGTGTTTCACCGTCACTTGATGCCAGCGTAAAAAAGCAATTAATGGCAGAAGCGTTGTTTATAAGGGCTTACTGGTATCTGAACTTGGTTAATCTGTTTGGTGATATACCCCTAGCGCTTAATAGCGACTATAAAGCGAATGCTGAATTATCCCGTACGCCTGTGAGTGATGTATATAAACAGATCATAGATGATCTTATCATTGCCCGGCAACAGCTAAGCATAACATATGTAAAGGACAGCAATTTAAGTATAGATGCCGAACGTACCCGGCCTAACAGCGCCTGTGCCGGCGCGCTGCTGGCAAGGGCCTATCTGTATGATGCTAAATATGCAGAAGCCGAACGGGCGGCGTCTTTAGTAATCAGCAATCCGGCTTATAAAATAGAGTCTATCCAGTCGGCTTTTCTGCGTACCTCCCAGGAGGCCATCTGGCAGTTCGCATTACCTACGCCTAACGCGATGAACATTAATACTATGGAAGGATTCTGGTTTATACTCACAAATACACCCAAAAATGACCATAGAACAGCACTGAGCAAAACATTAATGGATGCATTTGAAGCAGGTGACCAAAGAAGAACCTATTGGACAGGGGTTTATATTGACACTGCCTCTGTACATCCCGCATCATATTACTATGCGTATAAATATAAAATAAAGAATAGTACCGATCCAACGGAATATACTATGATGCTTCGTTTGGCGGAGCTATATTTGATAAGAGCCGAGGCACGTGTGCATTTAGGTAGATATGCGGAAGCGCTGGCTGATATAAATGTACTGAGAAAGCGGGCCGGCTTATTTTTATATACGTTAAACAATACGCAAATATCACAGGCCAACCTGCTAAAGTTAATAATGAAAGAGCGGCAGGTAGAACTGTTCACCGAACAAGGCCACCGCTGGTTCGATCTTAAACGCTCCGGCAGCTGCGATGCAGTAATGGAGGCCCTGGCTCTCAATAACAATAACTTTTGGAAGCCTGAATATAAGCTGTTGCCCTTTCCTAAAGCCGAAACCCTGCTCAATCCCAACTTGCAGCAGAATCCAGGCTACTGAGTGTCACGAATAAATGATCATTTTCAAATTAGTTCTTTGAGATTGTTATTTAATGCTATGTAGATGATGATGGACGGCCCATCGGTAACGGCTTACAGGAGTTGTTATCAAACCACCTTTAGCTGCTGCAATAAAGAGTTGTGGTAGTGAGCATCAAAGGAAAAGGCATCGAGAAAGATGTCAGGTATGTGTTAATGAAGACGAACAATAAGTGAACTGTCAGCAGAAGCGTCGAAAGGATTAAATGATGTCAAAACCAATATGTAGTAGCAATGTTGGGATAAGCAGTAAGGATACCTGTTTACTGATACTGCGGCATCCGGCGTATAGACAGCGTGAGCTTAACACAGGCATTTACATGGAACGTGAGAACCAGTCGTTGCAATGCTAAGAGAAAACTTCAAGTAAGAGACACTACAAGAAGGAAAGTATTGATGTGCAGCACTGGGGCAGAAACTTCCGTAGTAGTGATGACGGTTACTGAAAAGTAATAATAGCGAAGGGAAGTTGTTTTCCAGTTTTTATTCATTAACGAAAACTGATTTGTTGACGAACAAGTCAGGAGGTACGAAAATGAGCAAAACAAAACCGTTTAGTATCAGTCGAAGACTGGTAATGGTTGCCTATCAGAAAGTAAAATCAAACAGAGGTAGCGCAGGAGTGGATGAAGTAAGCATGAACGAGTTTGACAAAGATTACAGAAATCATCTGTACAAGCTTTGGAACAAAATGAGTTCAGGCTCTTACATGCCACCACCGGTGAAACTGGTTGAGATACCAAAGAAAGGAGGTGGACTAAGACCTCTTGGCATACCAACCATCCAAGACCGGATTGCCCAAACCGTAGTAAGAGGTTTACTCGAACCTACGCTTGAGCCACTGTTCTTAAATGACTCTTATGGTTACCGTCCAGGAAAATCTGCTGTACAAGCTGTAGAGAAAGCAAAGAAAAGTTGCTGGAAACAGTCTTGGGTAGTAGACATGGACATCAAAGGGTTCTTTGACAACATTCCACATGATCTGCTGATGAAAGCAGTCAGGAAGCATTGCGACACGAAGTGGATACTTCTATACATTGAAAGATGGTTAGTTGCTCCACTTCAACTAAAAGATGGAACACTAGTAGCAAGAACCAAAGGAGTTCCTCAAGGTTCTGTTATCGGGCCACTGCTTGCCAACCTTTATCTCCATTACACAATGGATAAATGGTTAAGCATTGAGTTCCCACAGTGTACTCTTATTCGCTATGCTGATGACGCTATCATAACATGCTGGTCACAGAATGAAGGCCAGACAGTGATGAAAGCAGTAGCTAAGAGGTTATCCGAATGTGGTCTTCAGATGCATGCATCGAAAACAAAGCTTGTCTTCTGCAAGGACAGTAACAGAAGGTTTTACAAGGACTATCCAAATATATCGTTCGATTTTCTTGGATTTACGTTTATGCCAAGAAGTGCACAGAACAGTATAAGAGGAGAATGGTTCACCAGCTTTCTACCCGCTGTGAGCAGAAAAGCGATGAAAGCGATGAATGAGAAGATGAAAGAGTGGGAAGTGTTGAAGAAGACAACAAATACGCTGCAGGATATTGCTCGTGAGATCAATCCTGTAGTTAGAGGATGGATCCATTACTATGGAACATTTTACAAAACAAAATTGAAAGAGTTTATGCACATTTTAAATGTCAAGCTCCAAGCATGGGCAAGACGAAAATACAAGAGACTTCGAACAGGAGGAATGAAGACAGTTAAATGGCTTCATCAAATCTCCGTGCGCAGACCAAAGTTGTTTGCACACTGGGAACTACTTAACTCGAAACCAACGGTAGGAAAATCGGAGCGGCATAACGGGAGACTGTTACGTGCCGTTCTAACAGAATCTCAGGTTGTGATACCTGGGTTTACTTACTGATAATTGATAGTTGAAAATTGGTTGATAAATAGGTATAAAGGGCTGGTTTTTTTGCCAGCCCTCTTTTATGGACGTACAGGATTAAACCAGATGCCTGACAGCGTATAGATTTGATACGTCATGTTGTTTGACGTATACACACATCCCCAGCCAGCCTGTGGACAATCAAAAGGCACCCATACGGGAGAATAAACGCCCCCCATATTGATATAGCCAATAAAGGACCGGGCTTTTGTAGCCATAGCCGCGCCAACTGCGGCAAGTAGAACGATTGCCACCAGTATAATTTTAGACTTTTTCATGATACTTGTTTTTAAGGGTAAAAGAAATATGTTGTAGACAGAACCCGGCAATGGCCAGGAGCAAAAAAGCCAGATTAAAAACCAGGTGCTGCGGCCAGGTGAGCTGTCTTACGATGCCTCCGCAGGTACACGGGCGATCTTTAGTAAACGAAAGTACATACAAGACATAGCCTGTAAACAGCAGCAGCAGTATCACTGCACTTGCCAATCCAAAAACACGTGTTTTTCCAGGCACCAGTAAGGCTGCAGTTATGAATTCCAAGGCAGGAACAGCTATGGCTACTGTCAGCGCATAGGTTTTTAATAAAGGTGACCTGGTAAGATCGTACAGATAATATTCGAACGCTATCAGCTTACTGATGCTGGCATACATAAACAGAAAGAATAAAGCATAGGATATCCATGCCACAAGGGTAGTTGTTTTCATGATTGTTGAATTAAGCCGTATATCCGAGGAAAACCTGGGGAGGTTCGTATGGGTTAACTGCCGCTTTAATTCATTCTTATTGTCCCGGCTTGAAGTATAAGATGCTAACAAACGCTGCTACTAATATAAATAAAAAAGCTAAAAAAGATAAATCATTAACAATTACCTTAATTGGCGATTCATAGCAGAAAAGTTCGCAAAACGACGATGACATCTGCATGCGTTGAGGTGAGCAATTTCAATATTGAAATCCGATTAATAGTTTCTACGGAAAGACATGTAAAAAATTGTATCTGGCTGTTCGTCGCACTCACTACAACCATTATCTGTGCATACAGTAGCAAAAGCGTGTAAATGCTAATCCTTTCTTCTACGCAGAAATAATTTCACAGTTAAATATTTTCGTAGAGATACTTCCTGCGTCGGCGATCAGTACATGGTTAATTTAGAACATTTATGTCTCACCTGCCACATGGTTGCGCAAAATTACTTACATTCGAGATGGTAAAATTTGCTTGGTTGTTCCTGACTCCTAATGAAATAACCTCCATGTGCACACTTTTAGTGTGGGTAGTTTCAGCTTCGGTAAGTTTACAAGTCTAAGCGCTATTTATCAGATTTAGAAATTGGGATCCTGTATTAATCAAGTCCTGAAGATAGGAGTGTGTTGTTCATGATCCCTCCTCATAGGATTTGAAATGCGGAATGGGCGCCGTTTTGGATGGTATGAAGGAGAATATGGATATATGAAAATGGCCGACAGGACGAGGGACCAGGATCCTGAATAATAGTCGTATCAATATTATGTCGAACGAATCAGTTAGTTATTCCAGGGCAGGAGATGTCTTTCATTATAGATGGGCGGCCAGACGCTGTTTGCGACTGGTCTATCCAAATGCAGCATTACATACCATTGTCATTGAGGGAGCAATTCCTTCGGAGGAAGAGCATGAAGGGGAACATGTTATTGACCTGTCGGAATATGCCACTTTCGATGGAAGAGAAAAGGTAGAATATCAACAGCTCAAACATACAACCGTTCAGGGGGATACACCATTTAAACTAGGTAATTTTAAAAAGACCCTGACTGGTTTTGCCAAAAAATTTATCCAGCATCTTCGTTTAGGAGATATTCAACCGGCAGATATTACATTTACTATTATCACTAACAGACCTATTGAGCCGGATGTAAAGGACAATATGCTGGCTATGTCTGAAAGCAGGTGTCAAGATACCCGGTTTAAACGTGCGGTTGAACGTTACGGACAGGGTCTTAGCCCAGATGAGCTGCAGCTATTCTGTGGTAGACTGAGGTTTGAAGACGGCCTGGGAGATTATAATGTCCAGCGCGATGAGCTTAGGGCTGAATTGAACCAGCTGATGGCAGGTGCTATCGACACACCCCAAATGGACAGCGTGACGACCCTGATGCAGGACAAGGTAATGCCTGATTCGAATGGTGTTATCAAAAAAGAAGATGTTTTACAACGATTTGGTGTCACTGCTGAGCGGGACTTACATCCGGCACCACCAATATTTAACCATATTGATAACATCATCAACAGGCAGGCTTATGATGTGCTGATATCGAAAATCATAGCCGCGTCGGCACCTGTTATTGTTCATGCAGATGGTGGCGTTGGGAAGTCTGTGTTTTGTCAACAATTCGTCAAATCTTTACCGGAAGGATCCCTGGGCATCGCATATGACTGTTTTGGAGCTGGTGGCTACAGAAACCGAAGCTCTACCCGACACAGACACCGAGATGCATTAGTGCAGATTGCAAATGAACTGGCGTCTCAGGGGTTTTGTTCACCCATGATCGTGCATGCGGGAAGCCAGGAAAAGGAGATTATGCGTACCTTTCTTGTCCGGATGCATACGGTTGTGGATTCCTTACGTAAAACCGTCCCGGATGCGAAGCTCTTTATTATCATTGATGCGGCTGACAATGCTGAAATGGCAGCCACTGAATTCGGAGAGCCCTGTTTTGTACATGAACTGCTTAGAGAAACAATGCCGCAGGGGTGTACCCTTGTGTACTCTTGTCGGACAGAGCGTATTGCTTTATTACAGCCTCCCAGTCTGGTCGAACGATTAGAGTTAGCGCCTTTTTCACCGCAAGAGTCGCGGCACAACCTTCAACAGCATTTTCCAGCGTCGTCATCCATCGAAGGGACGGAATTTCACCGGTTGACCGCTGGCAATCCAAGAGCGCAGGCCAACACACTCCATGGGAAATACGCAACAGTGGAGGATCTTCTTAAATCGCTTGGCCCTTCAGGGATATCGGTAGACCAGCAGATCGAACATCAGCTACGCCTGGCCATAGGTAGATTGAAGGATAGCCTACCCGGACTTTATCATGGCAATATTGACGCAGTTTGCCAGGGATTGGCAAGTCTGCCCCCCTATATCCCTATTGAGGTGCTTGCGAAGGTATCAGATATTGAAGTCAGCACTTTGCGTAGCTTTGTTGCAGACATTGGTAGTTCATTATGGATATCGGATACTTCCATCCAGTTCCGGGATGAGCCGACAGAAACTTGGTTCCGTAAAACTTTCATCGCTTCCCGGCAGGCCTATGAAAAGTACATGGAATTGTTGGAACCTATAGCCACAGATTTTGTTTACGTCGCGGCTGTGCTGCCTCAATTATATCTTCAGACAGAGCAATACGCAAAATTGATTGATATCGCGCTTTCGGACCGGTATCTGCCGGTCGACAATCCGATCGATGCTAGAAATGTCAGGGTCTACCGTCTTCAATTTGCATTTAAAGCGGCGTTGCGCTTATCTCAATATAAGGATGCTGTTCAGCTGGCCATGCGGGCAGGGGAGGAAGTAGCAGGTGATCAGCGGCAATTTCAATTATTGCAGAACAATATCGATTTGCTTGTCAGCCTCCAGGACAAAGAGAAGGTACAGGAAATTGCCTTTAAGCGATCGCTGAAGGGACAATGGGACGGGTCAGAGAATATATATGCTGCTGCATTGCTTTCGGGTATTAAAGATAGTCATGGAGAAGCGGCCGGCTTTTTACGGGCGGCAAAGCGGTGGTTAGAAATCTGTTTTGAGCAAGCGGGCAAGGAGGATGATACCGATGGGCGCCGCTATAAAGTTGCCGAGCAGGATATTTTGGAAATGGCCTACGCCAGTTTAAATATTCATGGCGTCGACGCTTGCCTGGAATTTTTATCCGGCTTTCAGCCCAATGAAGCAGTTTTCCGAATTGTCCAGGACCTGGCAAACAGGCTGGTAGATATGGGGCGTTTTGATGAGATCACAACACTACTGTATCAGTGCCAATCTGAACCCTACTTTACGGTCGCGATCACCAGCGCACTTGCGGAGGTGGGACGTTATCCCGAAGCGTCTTTGCTTACCGGCTGCTTAGACCTGCTTTTTCATCGTGATACACGCATTGCAAAACCCGAAGATTTACTTCATGACAGGGTAATGCCTGCCATTATATTGTTTTTAGAAGCCTGTCTGGCATCCCGGTTGTCTAAAGTGAAAATATTATGGGTATTGCGCGCATATGTGCCGATGAGGGCGATGACAATGTCTGTCAGCTCGAATTATAGCCAGGACAGGGCGCTGTTCTTCAAAGCAGTTGCTATCAGATCATTGTTGCAGGAAAATGTCAGCATATCTCCCGATCATCTGATGCCGCAGCAATGGGTACTCAGTAAAGAAGATTACGAAAGAGAATCTCGTCAACAATTTGTGGAAATATCGGGTGGACTGCTGCCCTGGTATTTGCTAAGAGCAAAACTAATATATAACAGTCGATTACCATTGTTGGAACTTATCGGCGAAGTGTCCACTGCCTCTAAAGAAGCGACAAGGCTCCGATATCGGGCCTATGATCGCTTGCCTGTAGAAATTACCGAAGTATGTGCGAGTATTTTGATTAACTACCAACAGGGAAGCGCTGATGAAATTGCCTTTTTTTACCAACAATATCTTCATAAGGCCTCAACATTTGATATTCGCATCCGATTGCAAATACTTCGTGCAGCTAATCGTACAACACATTTGGTGTCTATAGCCCAGGATTTGGAATTATCGACGTTCGAATTAGTAAAGCGGGCAACCGGACGAGGACAGGATGAAATTTCGGACGATTATGTGGCACTGTCCCGCGCTGTAATTAATACCTCCATTGATGACGCCCGCTTGTATTTTAATGAGGCGATAATCATCGTGTCCAAGTTTGGAGACGAACTTGTGCAGCGATGGGAAGCAGTCGCATCGCTCGCCAAGGAGGCTGCCGGAGGCGTGATACCGGAGGAATTGGCGTACCGTTTTATCCGTTGTGCTGAACTTGTCGGCAATAGCGTCACCCGTGAAAAACACTGGAGCCGCAACGAGGCTATCAGTATCTGTGCTAAGATGTCTCCGGCAGTTGCCTTGGCTTCCCTTAGCCGGTGGAGAGACAGAGCAGTTGGTAGATTTGAGTACAATTTCCAGGCATTAATAATAGAACTCCTTAAATCCGGATACATCACTCCCGTAATCAGCTGGTCCCTGACACGGCTGCTTCCAGGCTATGATGTTAAGCATATACTAGAGAGTTGTTTAATCCATGAACCCTCACCGGTTATACAACAGCAGATTTTTGATGACGCTATAGTGCTCCTATCACAGCAAGGAGTCCAGGACGACGCTTGGGTGAAAATGTCAACGTTGGGCCAGCGCCATTCTCTTGGCATCCCCGACATCGTGCACGACAAAGTCGCTGTAACGGTTAGGCATGACAGTGATAATGCACCCGATAAAATCACTCCAACTGACAATGCCAGCCCGAAAATCATAGATTGGAATGAAGTGTTTGCAGGTATTGACCTTTTCAACCTCAACGACTTTTTGATGCTGTTAGACAAGTCAAATAATCTTATGCACGATACAGGACATAAGATACTTTTCGCTGAAGTGATCGGTCGGATAAAAGAAGGGCAGCTATGGGATTTTATTAACGTATTATTGGATTGTGACCATATCAATCACTTTGAGATGTCGACCTTTCTTTCACTGATTCCAACAAACTGGCAAAATAGAGTGAGTTTTAAGCAAAAATGGGAAAAAGTAATCCATGATTGCGGAATGCGTTATGCACATGACCTGACCAATGAGTATAACTTTAATACATTCATCAAGCAGACAGGTATAAAGGAGCCACAGTCAAAACCTCTCAAAGTAGGAGTCATGGCTGGCCTGGCAGGTGGTTCTGAAGTAAATGATGCTACTGTATTTTTTGGCTTGGCACAACAGGTGGCTTCACTTTTGAATGCACAGCAGGCAACCCAGGTACTGGATTATGCCATCGGGCGTTTTGAGCTGCACTGCGAACCAGACTTTGGTGATGGGCCATGGAGTGAGTGGCTATGTCCTTCCAACACTGCGGCTAAAAACATTGCTCAATTTATATGGTCGGTTCTGGGTGCTCCTAAAACAAGCCAGCGATGGAGTGCTGCCCATTGTGTAAGAAAACTTTCAGATTTCGGTTGTAACGCAGAAATAGATGCGTTGATACAGTGTTTGCATAGCGACCATGTTGGTGCCTTCGGCGGAAAGCAGCTTGTTTTTTATCATCTGCATGCAAGGCTTTACCTGTTAATAGCCCTTTCCAGGATAAGCCAGAGCCGGGTTACATTGCTCAACTCATATGCAGTAAGCTTTGCAGATCTGGCACTAAAGCAGGATCATATTCTAATTCAACGTGCGGCAAGAGATATTGCTTTAACTGTTGAACAGTCTTTTCCCAACACTTTTGATGCGCAAATGCTGGAAGCGCTGAACAACGTTGGAAGACCAATTGGTCAAAGGGTTGAATCACATCGTTACACTACAGATAGTTATCTGCACCAAGAGGGTAGGGTAGACGATAACATCGAATTCGATTTTGCCTGGGATTTTGACCGTTATTGGTTTGCACCGCAGGGAAAGGTATTTGGTATTTCAGAACAACAGGTTGAACAGATAGCTGCAAACGTCGTTATCAATGAATGGGCACAAGGGAATAAAGATGCATTTAAGCAGGACGCCAGACGCACTCAATGGGCAAGCTCCTCGGCTGAAGATGGAGTATGGAGCAGCCATGGAAACTATCCCAAGACGGACAATCTACAGTTTTACCTATCCTACCATGCTCTGATGGTCGTCGCTGGGCGTCTGCTGCAAACTATGCCAGTGATAATAGAAGAAACTGGAGAGGATCCCTTGGAAGATTGGTTATCAGAGCATTGGTTGACCAGAAAAGACGGTAAGTGGTTGGCAGATCATAGGGCGCCATTGCCACCAAGGCTGGTCAACAATGAGGCTGCACAAAATGACTTTACACATTGGCAGGAAGAGATTACTACGGAGGATTTTCTCGCCTGTTTAAAAACGCAGCTTTTAGATAAAGAGGGGCTCATAATAAAGGGAAGTTGGCAGGAAAATACCCGCAGTCGAATGCAATCAGTATCAATATCTTCTGCATTGGTGTCTACAGCAGCAGCCTCGGCACTTCTGCGGACATTGTCAACATATGAAAGTACGTATGATTACGGTCTGCCCGCTTATGAGGATGCCTGGCTGGAGTTTGATATAGCTCCCTTTGCACTTAAAGGATGGGTGCAGGATCATCATATTTCCAAGGGTATAGACCAACAAGACCCATATGCAGGTCGTGTTGACTACCCTTTCTTTCAATTAGGAGATAGTATTATCGGAAAATGTGGACTGGAAATGGGAAACGTTGAGAACCATTGGCTGGATGGTGCTACTGGTCAATTGGCCCTCCAATGTGATACGTGGGGCAGTTACCAGGACGCGACAGATAAAGAGCCAGGCCAGTACGGCATGCGGCTGATAGCCACCCTGCCTTTCCTGCAGCATGTATGCGATATTTTTGACTGTGACATTATTTTTGATGTACGCATCAGAAGAGATATCCCGGCCGAATACCGAAGCCGAGATGCTGAATATCGACACCCTGTTTCCAGAATCTTTTTATTATCAAAACATGGAAAACTTACTACAACAACAGCAGATTATCAACTTGGGTAAAATCCTTGTTGATCAATTGGGTCTGGAAGATAGCACTGATATCCTTTCCCGATGGATGGCCCACTACCTGGCGGAAAAGATGGCATTAATTGAAACGGCGGCCACAGAACAGAAAAAAGAGGATGCACGTGTAGAATGCTTCGATGTTATATTGAAGCTATGGAAGCAACGATGGTCTTTCCCCGAAGGCAAACAGCCACTTAGAAGCTATGAGCATCTTCTCGAGGTGTTGGAAAAATTATCACCAGACAATAGGGATCCGTTCTATTCAACGGTCGCCGAATTTAAAAGGGCGACACTGGCCGAGGGAAAAACTAATCTCACTCCAGAACAGCAATTTGACACCCAAATTATGGACGTGGATAGAGGCGCCCGGGCCTGCATCAAGTACTTATTAAAACAGGCGGCCCTTACAATAGACAATGATACAACAAAACAGTTCTTAGAAGCCGGCATAGACCTGCCGGACAAAATCGATATCCAGTTGATGATCGCACTTTCGGATGACAGAAGCGAGGATGAGAATGAACTCGACGATCAGGCCCAGGTAAAAAGGTACGAGATAGGACAACTGAAGAAAGATATTGGGCGACTGGAAACGCTGGCAAAGGTGAATGAACAAGTGTTAGAAGGACTGAAACAGCGATTATCTGCTTTAGATGTTTTTTGATGATTCCGAGCTGCAAATCAAAAAGGCTATACTCCATTTTAGATTCATACAGTTAAAAATATTTGTCAATGTTGTTAAACACAATTCAACTCAGTTTCAAAGGCTTTTTCCAGGGATTCCAAAAAATTAACGAGTCGGCGGCCAGCATAGGGATTCCTTTGCCAATTATGTTGACTGCTGTAATTCTATTTCTGTGGGGTAGACAGGCCTTGAAATGGAATACGGCCGAAAAATATTATGTCGATATTCTGCGAAATATAGGTTTATGGAAACAATCACTTCAGGAAAGGTTGAATTATTATCAGGAGCCTGGCTCATCATATATAATGTACATGTAAACACGCCAAATTACGAGGCATGCCGAAACGAAGGAATAAAAGCTTTTAAAAGCGTAAGAGAGTGCCAAAGTATAGCTGGTCTGTATCTGACAAAAAAAGCAAGAGCGGCCATAGACCGTCTTGTCTCTGAACATTGGTATATTTGCGAACATAGAGCATCATGTCAGCAGGAATATTTGACAGATACTCTTATCGAGGTTGATAGGGCTTTCGAGGTAGTACACAATAGTGCTAAAAAAGTGTTGAGAAGAAGTCAATATGCGCAAATTCTTAATTTCATTAAAGGCTAATCCTGTCAACTGGAGAGAGGAACAGCTGGAATCCAACTTGAAAAAATGTTGATGCTGTTAAAACGTGGTAGTAAAGTAATGGGAGAAAATGGTATTCGAATTTTTCACCACCTTCAGTTTATTTTATTTCGCCATCCCACAATGCTAGATGCCATTAGCATTAAATTAATTAATGGTGCGAAGAAATTTTGGTTCGAAATTGAGAAAGATCAATCAAAAGCCCCTTTCATCAAATGAAATAGTCAAGACTTAATCTGACAGTAAGGGATTAACTTTAAGTAACCACACTTCTAATTAATCCCCTTTAAAACTGTCAGATATGAAAAGTAATGACAAGTTAATCAAAACCAAGTTAGGACTGCTCAAGTTAGCAGAAAATCTAGGTAATGTTTCTCGAGCTTGTAAAGTGATGGGATACAGTCGAGACAGCTTTTATCGCATAAAAGAGATGTATGATACAGGCGGAGAATTAGCCCTTCAGGAGATCAGCCGATCTAAGCCCATTCTTAAAAATCGAGTAGAACCATTTGTTGAAGATGCAGTTGTAAAGCTTGCTTGTGAGTATCCCGCCTTTGGTCAACAGCGAGTAAGCAATGAACTTCGTAAGCAAGGCATCTTTATATCTGCAGGCGGTGTTCGTAGCGTATGGCAAAGGCACGACCTGGAGGTATTCGATAAGAGATTAAAGTCGCTGGAAGCAAAGATTGCCAAGGAAGGTATTATTCTCACGGAAGCCCAAATGATGGCACTTGAGCGCAAAAAGGAAAAGAAAGAAGCTTATGGTGAGATCGAAACAGAGCATCCTGGCTATCTCGGAGCACAAGACACCTACTATGTGGGCAGCATTAAAGGCGTTGGCCGTATTTATCAGCAGACATTCATCGATACTTATTCCAGGATCGCTTTTGCAAAGGTTTACGATCGCAAAAATGCAATTGTTGCAGCTGACATTCTTAATGATCGGGTGTTGCCTTTCTTCGAAGATCAAGATGTGCCTATGTTACGTATCCTAACCGATAGAGGATCCGAATATAAGGGCAAATACGAGCATCATGAATATGAGCTATACCCTGACTATAGAAGGCATAGAACACTCTAAAACACACGTTCGTAGCCCTCAATCAAATGGAATATGTGAACGGCTCAATAGGACGATAAAGGAGGAGTTTTACGTTATCGCATTCCGCAAGAGACTTTACACTACATTAGAGCAGCTGCAGACTGACTTAGATAGTTGGCTCAATTACTATAACAATGAACGGCCACATAGCGGAAAATACTGTTACGGTAAAACTCCCATGGAGACTTTTATGGCAACTAAACACTTGGCGAAGGAAAAACAACTAAATCAGTTATCTTTAGCTACAGTTTAATCATACAAAATCCCTTGTACTGTCAGATCAAATATTGACTATTACACATCAAAGGCGGCTTTTATGATCACTGCGATTTCCTTTATTTTCTATCGGTTAGTATTCTTTCAAGTAACGCAATCTTTTCGTCTTTCTCTTTCAACAAAGCATCATATAATTTTTTATTGTCTTCTACTGTTTCAATGTACTTTTCCAGCGGATTAAAAGTGCAATGGCTAGCCCCAAAAGCACCATTGCTATGACTTAAACTTTGATCATGAAACGAATTGAAATAGTTAACAGCGCCATTTTCTGTAAAATTCTCGATGGCCTTTACAGGTACTTTTAACGCCTTAGCTATCTGTTGCAACACTTCTGGCTCTATTGTTTCTTTTTGTTCCAACAAAGATATTTTTCGTTGCGTCCATTCAGCTCCCAATTCAAGTGCCAAAGCCTCCTGTTTTATATCCAGCATCTCCCGGAAACGTTTAATGTTTTTTCCATGGTGTACTTTTTCTGGCATATCTGTAGAGGTTAACATATTGCAAATATATTTTACTTAAATAATATGGTAAAATAGCGCTAAAAGTAACGCTTTTGCCGCTAAGATAAACATTTAAAAAATTCAATAGAAAGTGGGTTTGCCGTTATTTCGGGGAATCCAAATAGGACACATATGAACAGCGGTACTTCCCTTGTATTGAACCACCCAAATGATCCGGTAAATCCGGCCTCCCTTAGGAGCCGTCCAATAACATTACAGTCATGGTGCAGGACTACCATACAACCGGCAACTTTTGAGGCGGTTCGTTGGATAAAGACTTAATCAGCATCTATGATGGTAAAACTAATTATGATTAATGGTGAATGTTGGTATTGATTAGCGCACCTCCCTCCAAAGGGAGGTTTTTTATTTTATAAATCATTACACAGCTATCTCTTAATAATCTGAATGCATACTCATAACAAAAAAAAGTTGTATTACCATACCCATCTTGTCTGAAATGGGTATGATAGCTGAAATTAAAATCCATTTCTATCAAAACCTGTAAATGAAGTTCTATATTAACGCCATTCCCCAACGCCTCCCGTAGAATATCCCGGTTACGCTTCAAGATCCGATTTATGCGTTTAATAAGTGGAATTGTGTCTTTCTGTGAGGTATTATTGTATTCATTTCGGTAGTAATCGTCGCAAAATTTTTTATCTGCACGCCCCTTGAGTGCTGCACCACATAATAAGCAATACCTGGCTTCTGTAGCTGCTGCATGATGATCTATACAACGATTGCGGATCATGGTGGTAACTTTATTCCGGAATTACTATCAACATACGCTCCATTGGTAAAACTGATACCCGGCTGTTACAGTGAAAGCCCGACTTCTGTAGCCAATTGCCGGTTAATCTTATTTTGCTGGTCGTACGACCGGGCGGGGGACGAAATGTACATTTGGACCGGCTTCTTCGATTATGAGGTTCTACCTTTAGACTGCGAGGTGATGCCTTTAATAAATGCGGAATCTGTTTAACAGATGTTGCTAACTCATGCAGGTGTTTGGTAACCTTTGATGTATCTTCCAAATCCGGTAACCCTGATTGACTTTCAATACAATCCCGGGAGATCTGTTCTTCCTGTTCATCCAAAACACTATCATAAATCTGGACACTTTCCATTAGTTTATTATCAGCAAATGATAGAAACTTGCCCCGCGTAATTATTATAAAATCCAGAACAGCAATATCCAGATATCTGCCGGCTTTAATTAATTTATTACAAATGGCTTCGTCAGCCCTGCTTGGTTTCAAATTGCCTGACGGATGATTATGTGCAACAATAATAGCAGCAGCATTAGCCAGTAAAGCAGTAGCAAAAATATGACGTATATCAATAATACAAGAAGCGCCGTTTCCGATGGTTGAGTCATAAATGCCGAGTATTCGATGTGAGTGAGACAAAAGCATTACCCTACATGTTTCCTGCAACTCAAGTGTATTTTTATCCCAGGTTGATAATAAAAACTTTCCGGCACTTAATGATCCCCTTATAAAAGGACGTTCCGATATGTTGACCTTAGTTTTATAG
Source organism: Chitinophaga filiformis (assembly GCF_023100805.1). Lineage (NCBI taxonomy): Bacteria > Pseudomonadati > Bacteroidota > Chitinophagia > Chitinophagales > Chitinophagaceae > Chitinophaga > Chitinophaga filiformis. The sequence continues at coordinate 6,163,641 of NZ_CP095855.1, read as the reverse complement.
GAAAGTTTTACCTGAGGAATATTAAAATGGCTGGAGGGATGGCAGCAGTTTTTAGTTTTCATAAAGTATTCGCAATTACTGTAAGAGTCGAGATTAAAAACGGGCTGGGTTAAGCCGAACAAAGGCTAGGAATGCAGAATAATACCGTGAATTTGAACAATCATTTTGTCATCATATGTTCCTTTATATAAGGTTACACTCTTGACATCTAATTTGTAACATACGTGATCTTCCGCGTCAAAATCAGCCTCCGGAAAGGTATTTTCAGTAACACGCTCAGTGCCTATGCGCAACCTTTCTATGGTGTCATCAAAAATTTTTTCTAACCGATGGGTCTCCTCCTTGTTGGGCGCATAATTGCCTTTAGCGATTAGCCTAATTAATTTTTTAGGGAGGTCAGTCAGTGCGGATATTTCTCTCCAGGTAAATCCATTATTACATAATAAACTGATTTTTTCCTGAATTACATTTCCCTGAACAGCGTTTAATTTAATGGTAGATACATTCGATTTCATAAATGATAGACTTTCTTGTGAAGAAATATTGAGGTATAAAGATTTTGATTGAATTATTCATTCAGTCACTCATAACTACACCGCTCTTGCGATGCTATATAATCAGTATATTAACCTGTGTGAGTGGCAATATGTGCCATTTTAAGGCGAGGGGTGGCCAAATATTCACTTACCAAATAATAACTAATGTGTAGTTATTTTTTGTAGTCAGTCTGATAAGCTGATGTAAAGCTAATATCAACTTTTTATCTGTACGTAATTTTGATACGTCTATCTTACCCGATTTTGTGACTATTATAGCAGCTGTGGCAGCGTTTTGATTTTTTTAAAAAAGGATCACATTCCAGGCTCTGCTGTATGATACCAACTATCATTTATCTGGTTGATGGTTACGCCGGCTGTCTATATTCGTTAATAACACGTTTGTGTTATTTAATTTGGGTGAGCAATATAGTTATGGAAAGAGTTTTATCTTTAAACTGAATCCAATCTCCCTGAAAATGAAACAATTCCGCAACCCCTCATCGTACCAAAATCTTACCCAGCCACAATTGTCGGAGTATATAAAGCTGGGCGATGAACTCGCCTTTGCCGAGGCCATCAGGCGATATCACAAAACCTTTCTGTTTACAGCCTATCAAATGTTAAAAGACCTTGAATGGGCCCAGGATGTGGTGCAGGATTTCTATGTAGATTTTTGGGATAAAAAGAGATATCTGCATGTAAAAGGGGATTTTAAGGGATATACCTACATGTCTATAAGAAATAACTGCCTGCTTTTATTGAAAAGGAAAAAAAATGACCCGGTTAGTTATAGGGTCGATGAGGAATTTCTCAATATTGCTGAAACACCAATAGAAGGAGCTTCTACTTCCAGGAAAATTGACATTCCTAAATTATGGAAGGCACTTACTGATCAGCAAAGAAAAGTTGTAGAATTGTTTATCCTGAAAGATCTTAAAAGAAAAGAGGCCGCAGACATCATGGGCGTCAGCGATAATACTGCAAAAACGCACCTGAGCAATGCCATGAAAATACTTCGTGAACAGTTGGGCGTGACTAATACTACGCTGTTTCTGGCAATCATATTAAATCTCTTTTATTAATAAATGGATCAAAATAGCATAAGGCAACTTATCTCTGACAAAGTAACGGGAATAATTAGTGAGGCAGATGACCAAATTCTTGAGCAACTTGTAAGAGACAACCCCGAAGTCAAACAAGAACTCCTTCAGGCGCAAAGAGAATTTGTAGCATTCATCAATGATCCTCACTATAAAGAGGGGAGTGCTGAAGCTAACTGGGAAATAATTAATAGTGCGATAAAAAGAAGGAAAGCAAGACGCAGGCTTATTGGGTATTCCGCCGCCGCGGCCATAGGTATAGGCATAGTTATCCTGACTAAAATGTTCCTGCCGGAAAAGAGCAGGGATACGGTAGTCTTTGCCCAAAATGTATCCTCTCATTCGCTGCAAATACAATTTGCAACAGGTGAAATTATTGACCTGTATGCACAGCCTGCCGATGTAATAATGGGTGGCTTACGCTTAAAAATTGACACGAACGCTAAAGTGATTGCCGTTAAGTATGCCGGAACCGGGGGCAAGGGTTCCAATATTTTAAGGGTTCCGATAGGCATGAATTACCAGATTATTCTATCTGACAGCTCAAAGATTCATTTGAATAGTGTCTCTGAGCTGACATTCCCACTGCAGTTTTCTGGTAAATACCGCGAAATTTCCCTTACCGGAGAAGCATATATGGAGATAGCACCTGGTATGACACCATTTGTGGTCAACACGCCTTCTGGAACGGTTCGGGTACTGGGAACTGCTTTTAACATCAACACATATACTACCGGTATAACAAAGGTCTCTTTGGTCAAGGGTAAAGTAGCCTGTATAATTGATGACCAGGAGGTGAAACTGCAACCAGGAAAAGCCGCTATTATGCACAATCATGCTATCAAGGTTGAAAAACTTAATGAATGGGAGCTTGCCTGGCTAACGGGACGATATAAGTTCGATCAGGTATCACCCATGGAGCTTGCGCGCCTGTTTTACCGCCTATATGGTGTTGAAATTGTTATAGACAATAAAAAGAAAGCTGAAAACAAGCATTATACCGGAACCATCCTAAGAAATGAAACCTTAGAAACCTCTATGGACCTTGTAAGAGCATACGGAATCCATGTATATTATAAGGAAGGTAAATACCATTGGTATTAAAAATTTTAAAAAATCTGCTTTTAGAATCACCCATTTCCTCCCTTTTGTATTCGTATAGGCAACAACTCAGGATAAAAAATTTTCTCGGTTGCTTAGTTAAATACCAATCATCTATTATGCCTTAATCGATGCCTTTTACCCGACCATCAGGATGAACAATCCAGAGTCTGCTCTTGGATTTCTGTTAGTTTTCTGGGTTGTGTTCTGGGGTAAAGGCATCGATTATACCAGGCCTTTTTCTGAACTGTAAATTTTGTTTGCGGTATATTTCAATTACATGGATTTCATCGAATCTATCAATTTGCATGATATGATTGATAGAGTTTTCAAACAACTAGGGTTTAACAAATTAAGTGAAGTCCTGACACACTCCTGGTCGGGATGGTTTTTAATACTCCAATTATTGTTTTAAAAGATTGGTTTTATGGAAAATAATTATGATCAACTCATGATGATCTCTGAAGAATTTATAAATAAATTATCAGCATTACCTGATATCACCTACGTGAATATCACTATCAGTTGCGGATCCCCATATATTAAAGATGACAGAAAAGTTGAAAAGGCAAAAAATATATTTTGGCAACAGTTAGTGGTAACAGATGCAACAATAGGTAATAGTATAAATCTGGTGATTGATAAATCGGGACAATAGTCATAATTACCACAAAATATAATTCCTTGTTCACCATTAATCGATTTTAGTTTCAAAACTCACTCTTAGAGATTTCCATTTTAAGACAGGAATTTTCGGAATTAATAATGCTGGTTCTGTTTGAAAGGATCCGGTAACGAAGACATTTTGTGTATATATACGACGGGCAAAACCCTGCTTATTCCTGGGCGGGGAAGTTGTTAGTTGCATTTAAGATGGTATAAACGTGTTCGAATACCAGGGGAAGATAGGCAGTACACTTACTCATTTAAATGGAAAACACACTATTATATAAATATGATTCGTAAAGTAGCTAGTTCAAGGGGTTGGATAAAGAAAATATTGAGGAAACTCCAATGGAATTCGTTTGGTTGGTTTGCACGTCTAAATTATAAGAAGTACAAACAAGACCAGGATTTTTTATTGCAGTACATCAACAGTATGGCCACGGCTGCCAAATGCCAGGGTGCATCATTTAAAATTCCTAAAAAAAAGCGTAAGCAATTGCTCACATTATTTAGACATGTATTGTTTAAAAACCTGACAGATGTGGTCACCTTCCTCGGTACAATGGATATTACAGCCGATAGCATAGCAGCGACATCAGTGGTTGCACAAAACGCTCTGTTGGATAATGCTGCCGGGAACGCCGAAGGAACCCTGGAGTATTATAGACAGAACCATTACCGCCTTATTGGCTTAACCTATCAGCTTATCCAACAAGACCAGATTTATATATCAAGATACCGTAAAAAAGATAAGCTTAAGAACAATGCAGTTGATATTATGCAGCTGTTTGACAGCGAAGTTGAGCCATGGTGGTCCTTTTTTCCGATGCTGGAAATTGAGGTGACCCGCAATTTGCACCCGGATGTACCACCGCTCGCAATCGTGGCCACAGAAAATCTACAGCTCATTTTCAGAAATCTGGGAATGACATCATTTTGTCTGGCAAAGATTCAATCGATCGTGTCTTTGAGCTGCTTCATGGAGGATGATTATATCAACATTGAGATCAACATACCGTTAAGGGGAGACGTTGAATTTGAGCAGCTAATGGCATTGAATTTTATTACGGAATCATGGAGAACGATCGATATGGCGGCCACAAAGGCCAGGTGGAATTTTGACATTCAAAAGTCAAGGCAATGTATTTGTTACGTCATTCAATTACCTCAATATGGCTTATATGAATGAAAGGATGGTAAACCCGGCGCCATCTGCGTGGCGCCCGACGAGTTTCCTACCTTTGCAGCGGCGGCTGACATTTTTTTCCTGTTAGCATTACTGGCGCTTTTCTGGTAAATTTCTAATGAAAAATGAACACACCTGTTCATATACGTTAGTGTTTTCAAAAATTCATATTTAGTGTATAATTCAATAATTTATTTACGTTAACATGGAATTAACTATTTTATACGTGTATACATTTATCTTTAGGATGATAATTGTTTTTTTGATCCTCAATAAATCCAGCCCCTCTATGAAATAGTTTACCCATCACCCCAATACCTTCTTTTCCCCTCATAAATAAGCATACGTTTATTAACCACCTAACAGTAGCAGATGAAGCTTTTTTACTTCGTAGGGTTATGCTTTGCCCTAACGGTATCCCTTACGCACTATTCCTTTGCTCAGGACAGTTTGCTTAACATACCTAATAAATATGTAGATCAACTCACAAAAAAAGCGAATCGGGCAACTCGCCGCATAGATGCCAGTACACAAAAAGCGATGGCCGCTTTAATGAAGCAGCAGTCGAAGTTATATAAAGAGGTGCAAAAAATTAATCCTGAACAAGCCAGCCAGCTATTTCAAAAGTCTATGGACAGCCTGGTTGTGCTGAAGAAGGCGATGCGACTAAAAAGTTTGCAATTGCCCGGTGCTGCAAAGCAGTTCGTACCCTACCTGGACAGCAGTCAGACAACCTTGAAGTTCTTAAACGAACACAAGGCATTTTTACAAAATGGTAAAGGCAGCCTTGAAGGAGCCATAGGAAAGGTGGCCACTTTACAGCAGTCGATTAACAATGCCGCTCAGATCCAGCAATACCTTAAATCACAAAAGGATGCTATCAAAGCGCAACTGAGTGCCTATAGCAACCTGACAAAGGATCTTACCAAACTGAATAAAACGGCCTATTACTATAGTCAGCAGGTATGTGAATACAAGGCTATGCTCAGTGATAAGAAGAAAGCTGAGAAAAAAGCACTGGAGTTGCTTTCTAAGTATAAGCCCTATAGCACTTTCATGCAGCGCAATTCAATGCTGGCAGACTTATTTAATTTCCCCGGTGGCAATGGCGCGCAGCAATTAGAGGGGCTGCAGACCCGTACAGCAGTAGAACAAACTATTCAACAGCACATTGGTACCAGTCCTGAGGCCAAAAAAGCAGTTTCCGAGTTAATGGATAAGGCGCAGCAGGAATTTGCCACTTATAAATCCAGGCTCCCTGATCTTAACAGTGCTGCCGACATGCCCGATTTTAAACCCAACCCCATGAAGGGGAAGACCTTCCTTCGCCGGTTGGAGGTCGGCGGCAATATTCAGTTTAAAAAGAGCTCCACGTATTTCCCTTCCAATACAGAGCTCGCAGTGCAGGTGGCCTATAAACTTAACAATAAAAGCAGTGCGGGCCTGGGGGCATCTTATGCATTCGGCATGGGCACGGGCTGGGATCATATCAAATTTAGCCATCACGCCCTGGGCATCCGCAGTTTTATGGACTGGAAGCTAAAGGGCTCTTTCTTTTTCAATGGTGGATTTGAAGGCAGGTATATTACCGCCATACGGGATTTTAATGATGTAAAAGCCTGGAACAAATGGCAACCCGCCGCCTTGCTGGGCATCAGTAAAAAATACAAGGTCAACTCCAAGATAAAAGGAAATGTACAGCTACTGTATGATTTCCTGGCCACCCATCAGTCGCCGCGTCAAAGTCCACTGATCATTCGTTTCGGATATTCTAAATAGTCAGCATAATTACTCACAATCGATCAAACATGAAAAAGATTCTATTGTTAGCCGCACTTACCCTAAGTGCTGGTCTCGCCTTTGCACAAAACACTTTCCCTACCTCTGGAAACGCAGGCGTAAACACGACAACACCGGCCTACAACCTTGATGTAAATGGTACTTTTAATGCCAATTCCATATCACTTGGCAAGCAACTCGTCCTGCCGCAGGTAGCTTCCACACAGGAACGAGGGATATTCAACCTCATTTTGCCGGCTTTGCGGTCTGGTAAGCGGTTACATCCCGATGAGCAGTTTAACAATGGCACTAATAGTTGTGTTCTCTATAATAACGCAGGCAACGGAAATGTTACCCTGAACCGTGTTGCCGTAACCGGGGTGCCCAATACTTCAGGATATTGTTTGGAAATTACACATACAGGTGCTGCGGCCCCCGGTCTGGGTGGCTACTATCAGCCTGCAATGAGTGGCGCAAATAAAACACTGGTGCAGTTGTTCCGTGCCAAGATCCCCGTTGGTTATACGCTCAACTATGCCAGCAATTTAATGGGTACCGGATTTGTCCGCCAATGGCTTACCAATAATGTTGGTACCGGCAAATGGGAAGACTATGCTATTATGATCGTATGTGGTTATACAGGTACGTTCAGCACCGGTGGTTACGTTTTCCTGACAGGCGACACACCCACTGTATCAACGCCGCTGGTATGGCAAGTGGCATCGTCTGCCGTCTATGATCTGAGCGATGTTCGAGACAATACCATTCAAAACCAGCAGGTGGCAGATCAGGTAGCTGACCTGCGCATCACAGGTAACGGCTGGATGGGAGGCAATGTAGGTATTGGCACCACAGATACAAAAGGCTATAAGCTGGCTGTAAATGGCACTGCCATTTTTAATAAAGCAGTTATTAAACTCTACGGCAACTGGCCGGACTATGTATTTAGGAAAGAATATGAGTTGCCATCCCTTACCACTTTGAGGGAGTACATTGATAAGGAACAGCACCTCCCGCATTTGCCCGCTGCCAGCCAAATAGAGGCTTCGGGGATCGACCTGGCAGAAAACCAGAAGGCGCTGGTAAAAACCGTAGAGGAACTTACGCTCTATATCCTCCAGTTAAAAGCAGAAATAGATGTGCTCAAAACGCGCATTCAATAATTGTTAATCCGTAAACCTTTTCCTAATGAAATTTTTAATTTGCTACCTCGCCGTACTAATATCGGCAAGCGCCGGGCAGCTGATGGCACAAAGCAGTAATAACGCTGATCTGCTACCGAAAACTGTAACGGCAGGACCCAACACCACACAGTTTCATAAGTTCACCACTTTTGAAGTGGCTTATCATACCGGCGTCCCGGAAATCCAGATTCCAATATATACCATCGAATCAGGCAGTCTCAATTTACCGCTTACACTCTCTTACCATGCAGGCGGTAATAAAGTCAATGAAGTGCCCGGCTGGGCGGGCATGGGCTGGAGCCTGGGCAGCGGCGGTAAAGTTACCCGCGCCATCGTGGGCAATAAGGCCGATGAATCCGGCACAGGCTTTCTTCGAAACACCCTACGAACGGATTTGAACACCAACGTAGATGCTGACCTGCTATACATCAATGATATTGCAAAAGGAGATTATGACGCCGAGCCGGATATCTTCTCCTATGATGTCCCTGGCTACTCAGGGCGTTTCTTCTTTAACCGGAATAACAATTTTGCACCATCACTGATCCCTTTTGCGCCGGTAAGAGTAAACAAATATTTTAATGCTTCCACCGGCAAGCTATGGTTTGATATAGCCAATCCCGAAGGTATAAAATGTATTTTCGGAGATAACTATCGTGAGGTCAGTAGCGGCAGTAATGGTGGTGTCAGCTTCGATTACACCACTGCCTGGATGCTTGAGAAAATGGTGTCTGCAGACACGCGTGACACGATAGCGTTTAGCTATGTCATGCAAAGTTCTATTCCACAAGAAGATGCTGCCGATACATGGGTGATAGAAGACAATGTGCAAAATTATGGCGTTACTTTACCGCCAGGCAGCCTGGAACAACAACCGACCCCGCCATATTCCCCCAATTCAATGGCTTCTAAGTCATCCAGCGGCCATTCTTCGATCACCGGTGAGTATATGCCAACCCAGATCTTGTTTAAAAACGGCAAGATCGTATTTAACCAGGCGCCATTAGGCAGACAGGATTTTACTTTTGGTTTTAATACATCAAAAGCCCTTCAAAGTATACAAATCTATAACCTGAAGCCGGGCACCACCACCTATGAGTTGCTGCAGACGTTTACGCTGTACCAAAGTTATTTCATGAACGGAACTGACTCGCTGAGTCGCAGGCTACGGCTGGACTCTGTACAGGTGCTGGATAAAAACAATGTGCGGGTATTTTCTTACCGTATGCAGTATGATAACCAGATGCTCCCCGTGCGTAGCTCCAAAGCAAAAGATCTCTGGGGGTATTACAATGGGAAAAACAATAATACGCTGATCCCCCAAATGCAGGTAGTCTATACTACCGGCGTAGTGGGTACCGGAACACAGATCACTGTGGGGAGTAACATTGCAGACGGCCGGGAGGTGGATTCGGTAAAAGCGCAGGCATCTATCCTGAAGCGATTGTATTTGCCAACAGGGGGATATAACGATTACGAATATGAGTCGAACCGGTACCTGGAGAATGGTGCTGTACAACTGGCAGGTGGCTTGCGTATTAAGTCTATTAAGGCCTACGATCCGATTGGCAACACCCGGTTGACCCGTTTTTATAAATATGGTTTAAATGAAAACAGTGCAGGTACTAAAAACTTTACTTTAAATAATTCTTATTATATAGCTACCCGTACGCACCGCTACTGGTATCCGTCTTCCTATGGGATTAACATAATTGCTACCAAAACCTCCCGTACCATTGCTGCCAGTCCGGCTATTGACATTGTCCCATGGGACGGAGCCGCAGTGGTGTACCCTCAGGTAACCGAATATATTGACAGCTTAGGTGCCTCCGGTAAAACAGTGGTAACATTTAATGATATTACCGATCCACTGGTCTCTGCTTCGTGGACCAAACCGGTGAAGAATAGTTACTTTTTCCGGCGTGGACAGCCGCTGAGCAAAACGATCTATAAACGCGTGGGTAGCCAGTATCTCTTAAAGGAAGCTGAACAATCCTATTACCAGGCCTTTATTGATAGCACTTTCCAGAATGTGGGAATGGTGGCCATTAAAACGGTGGTGAATGAAGGTACAATAGATGATGGCGTTGTTCTGCCTTCCAGTAGTTTGAGTCCAAATGACGCCAGTTCGTTTCGTTATAACTATTACAACATTATTTCCGGGGATAACCTGCTGACAAGTAAGGTCAATATGACCTATGATGACGGTGATCCAAACAGGTATCATAAAACCGTAGTGGTCAATGATTATAATAATCTTAAGCACATGCAGGTGAGCAGGATTTACCAGATAAACAGCGAAGGAGATACCTTGTTTCAGACCAAAAAATATGCGGCCGATTATCTATCAGGAAATACTACCGGGAGCGCGGTGCTGGACAGCATGCTGGCCCGTAACGTACAAACCCCGGTTATTGAAGCAGTAAATTATAAAGTTGATAAAGGAACAAGCACAAAAAAAATCACTGGTGCGGATTTGACCACGTATAAACTGGTAAACAGCAGCAGGGATATTGTAAAGGATACCGAAAAGGATCTGGCTATAGACGGGCCTGTTACCAATTTTGTAGCATCCTCCATTTCTGGCGGCGCCTTGCAGTTTGACTCGCGTTACCAGAATCGCACGGTATTTAATAATTATAATACTGGAGGAGCATTGTCTCAGTTCACAGAAAAGATGGCCGGGCCTACAGCCCAGCTCTGGGATTATAATAATGAGGAAGTCGTGGCTGTCGCCGTCAACGCAAATATATCCGAGGTAGCCTATACCTCATTTGAAACTGCCACTAAAGGTAATTTTATTTATACCGGCACTGCTACGGCTGATGCTACAGCGCCTACCGGTCAAATGGTCTATAACCTGGGGCAAACCAGTGGCAGCATCACCTTCCCCACACTGAGCTCCTCGCAGTCCTATCGCATATCATACTGGACAAAGAACAGCACCCCTTATACGCTTTCAGGAACACAGACCGGTTATCCGATAAAGGGCCTGAGCTACCAGGGCTGGACCTATTATGAGCACAAGATCACCGGTATCACGAGCCTGACGTTTTCGGGTACGGGCATGATTGATGAACTCCGTCTTTGCCCCTTCGGATCCAGGATGGGCACACGGTCGGTCAATCCACTGGTAGGCGTTACTGCCACTGCCGATGATGCAGGCAACCTTAAGTTGTACGAATATGACAGCTTCAACCGGTTTAAACTGGCACGTGAGTTCAATAACATTATAAAGACGATTGAATACCAATACAAGAAATAACGTTAACGCCAAACCATATGAAAGATATTAAATGGAGGCTACTCTTACTGCTCGTCGCAGTAGTGGCCTTGTCACACACGAGTTGGGCGGCGGTTCCCAAAACGTCTCCTTCAACCGTTAGCTTTCCCTTTCCGTTGTCGGGAATGATTGGCCAGCGCGTTGTCACTATAGAGGGCCCTGGTTGCGTATTGCCCGGTTTTCCGATTGGTTATTACTCTACCGGAACCAACCTGGGTGATAACTCGCAGTGGTGTGTAAATGGAGGTAGTATCCAGGGCACCACCTCGAGTTGCAAGAGCGGAACACCTGTGCCCAGCATCACGGTCACCTTTACGGCGGATGCACCTTCTACCCAGGTATCACTCACGGTAAATGGGGGCTCTTTTACTACGCTGGCGCCAGTGGTCCTAACAACTAATCAGATCAATATTACCGGCAATCAGCAAGTGGTATCCGGCAATACACCTACGCCGCTAACTTCTGTTGAAACTGCGCCGGAATGCAGTGGCTTCACCTATCTCTGGCAACAAAGGGTATCCGGGGGTAGCTGGACCAACATTACCACCGCAACCAATGCGACGTACAGTGTGCCGGCACTGACCACTACGACCGACTTCCGAAGACAGGTGTCGGCCAATGGCAATTCTATGTACTCCAATGAGATTACCATTACGGTTACTGCCCCTCTTGATGCAGGAACCATCAGTAGCCCCGTATCAGGCCCAATTGTCTATAATGGCAACCCGGGTACCATCACCTCATCGACTACGGCTACGGGTGGTGCAGTAGGTTCGTATGTGTACGTGTGGCAAAAAAGCACTAATGGAAGTACCTACAATGATATTCAGGGTGCTTCTTCCACCAGCTATGCACCTGGTAACCTCACTGCCACAACATACTTCCGCAGAAAAGTATCCATTGGGTCGGAAACACAGTACAGTAACGTAGTGACCATCACCGTATATCCGCAGTTTGTCGTTGGTAGCATTACCAACCCGGTGTCTGGGCCTATCAATTACAGTACGGCGCCAGGCACCATCAATGGTCCTACAGTTTCCGGAGGCGGCTGCAGCAGCTCTTATACCTATCGCTGGCAGGCATCGGCGGACGGCGTTAATTATACAAATATTAATGGTGCAAATGCCCTGAATTATAATCCTGGCACCATGACCGTGTCCAGGTATATCCGGCTGATCGTTACCTGTGGCATAGAAAACAAAGGCACAAATGCCATTTATATTCAGGTGTATCCGGCCATATCGCCTGGAACTATCTCCGGTAATCAAACCATAGATTATAATGATGTTCCTGCCCAACTGACCGGAAGTGTCGCTTCCGGAGGCAATGGAACGGTTGGCTACCAGTGGCAGTCTTCCCCCGATAATATCACATTTACCGGTGTCTTTGGGGCTACAGCTATCAACTACAGCCCGCCTGCGCTTACCGCAACGACCTATTATCGTAGAGCGGCGCAAAGCAATGGGGCTACCGCATATAGTAATGTATTGACCATTACAGTAACACCACTACTTACATCAGGAGGCACTATTTCGCCTGCCTCCAAAACGATTAATTACAATACCAGTCCTGGCCAGCTTACTGGTACCGTTCCTTCAGGAGGAGGGCCCGTTTATGATTACGTATGGCAATCCTCCGATGATAATGCGACATGGACTGATATTCCCACAGCGACGGGTCAGCATTACACGCCGGGCAATCTGACAGCAAAGAAATATTACCGCAGAAAGGTTACCAGCAATGGTGTTACCAATTACAGTAATACAGCCACGATTAATGTGTATCCAGCCCTGCAGGCAGGCAGTATTACCCCAGCCAGTTCAACGATCAGCTATAATACTATCGTACCAACACTCACAGCTAATCCAACGGGCGGCAACGGGACGTATAGCTATGTGTGGCAAACGTCACCGAACAATTCAACATGGACGAATTATGATGGCTTCGCCGATAAGGATCTCGATTATGACGGTGGATTAACCGCAAACACCTGGTTCCGCGTTATTGTTACCAGCAATGGCGTATCTGCTACATCCGGCAGTGTGGTAGTGAATGTGCTGCCTCAGCTCAAAGCTGGAGCCATCACGCCCAATAATCCTTCCATCAACTATAATACTGCCCCTGGGAACCTTAGTGTTTCACCGACAGGGGGAAATGGAACATATACCTATCAATGGCAGGTTTCCGGTGACAATAGTTATTGGCTGAATGTGGGTAGTTCTTCCAGTACCTATGCCGCGGGCAATCTGACGGAAGACACCTATTACCGCTGCCTGGTAACCAGCGGTGGAGTAACCTCTATCAGCCAGAGTACACTTGTCAATGTATACCCGCCATTGACAGTGGGCGCCATTATGCCCCTGGCTCAAACAGTGTTGCCGGGTACCGCCGCCACACCTGTCAGTTGTGGAGCGCCTGCAGGTGGCAGTAGCAGTTACAGTTATGTTTGGCAAAAATCAACGAATGGCACTACCTGGACGGATATTACCAACAGCAATGCGCTGACTGTCGATCCGGGGGAGTTAAGCGCTAATACCTATTATCGGCTGAAGGTTACCAGCAACGGGGTAACAGTTTATTCCGCATCGGCTTTGGTGCAGGTGCAGTTGACCGGTGGGTTAATCTCCGCCTCGGTATCATCGGTGGCGCCCGGCGGCACTATTACTTTAGCCAGCGCTGCGCCGGCCACCAATGGTAGCTGTGGTGGCAGTTATACTTATATCTGGCAGAAATCGGCCAATGAGCTTGACTGGACAGATTTCGCCTCCGCTACTGTCTCCAACATTATGGCAAGCACCTGGTATCGCAGAAAAGTGACTTGCGGAACGGAAGTAACCTATTCCAATACCGTGATCGTAAGGGTCAACAGCGGTGTGGCCAGTGCTCCTGATACGGTAACGATGGTAAGCACCACCCAGCCGGTAGCTGCTATGCCAGCGTATGGCAGCGGCGCCAATACGACCAACATGAACTACATCCGTACACGTATCATCAACAAAGCGGGTGTAACTACCGAAGCGGCAGCTACTGCTTTAACAAGTTTCGCGGATGTTGAGCAGGAAACGGAATATTTTGATGGACTTGGACGATCGCTCCAAATAGTAAGCAAACAGGCAACCACAGCCAGCAAGGATTTGATCACCCTGCACTTTTATGATCCCTATGGACGTGAGTCGCTTGAATATAAAGGCTATGGCGCCAGCACCAACGATGGTAACTTCAAAACAGACCCGGCTATTGCACAACCTGCATTTTATAATGCAATGTTTGGCGGTAAGGAGAACTTCTTTTATAAGAGGTTGATCTATGATAATTCTCCAGATGGTGATGTGCTGGAAAGCCGCCAGGCGGGTAAATCCTTCGAAGGAAACGCCCGGGGCAGCCGCACTTTAATACGGGCAAACAGATCAAGCGAAGCTGTACGTATATGGGATATAGGGTACAATGAAACAGATATCCCCACCAGTACTACCGCCTATGCAGCTGGTAGCCTTCTGGTGACGGAAACAACTGACGAGGATAATAATAAGGTTATCAAATATACCAATAAGGATGGCCGGGTTGTATTAAGCAAGCGACAAAATAGTGGACAGATAAGCGAGGACCATACAGATTGGCTCTGTACCTACTATGTATATGATGAAATGGATAAACTGCGGTGCATTATCACGCCAAAAGCCGTAGAAGCCATTAAGAGCAATTGGGTGTTGAATGCCACTGTCTATAATGAACTTTGTTTTAGTCATTATTACGATAACAATGGTAACCCCATCATAAGCCGCAAACCGGGGTACGTGACGGTTGAGAATGTATATGATGGTCGGGAAAGGAAAGTGTTTAGTCGCACGAACCTGGAGAAAAACAAAGGGCAATGGTCTATTTACACCTTTGATGCTTTAAACCGCCCGATTATGAACGGTTTTTATGTGTCCCCGGGGACCAGGGCTGTTCTGCAGGATAGTATCAACAATTATTCTACTCAAAGCCAAACGATTTCAAAAACATATCCTAACATTAACCTGGTATTGGACCAGCATGATGGTTCGCCTTTATATCAGGCCACAAATAGCATTACGCTGCTTCCTGGTTTTGATTCCGACACTGATGTCACTACACTGGAGATCAACGCTGCCGCCACAGGTGAAACGCTTGCATTCGCGCCTGACAACTTTATGAGCGCCATCAATACAGCCGCCATAAAGCCGAATGTCTATCTGTATTATGACGATTATAATTTCCCTGGCGCTCAACAAGGCCTTACCAGTGATCTCGGTAAGCCGTTGGCGCTAAGCAATAATAATGCAGACGCCTATAGTTCGTTTAATCCTATCAACACAAGCTTGGCCACCGGAATAAAAAACCGCGTGTTGGGTACTGACCAATGGCTCACCAGTACGTTGTACTATACGCCGCGCCGAAAACTAAGCCAGACTGTGGAGCAGAATCTCAGCGGTGCTACCACAGTAACCAGCTCCCTATATAATTTTAAAGGCACATTATTAAGTAAATATGTATCGCACACAAATGCGCAGGCCAGTGCACCACAGCCTGTCTTATATCTTTATCACCTGAACCTGGCAGGCAAACCCGATTCCGTAAAAATAAGGTTCAACAACGATGCCGCCACACAGAGAACCATAGCGTACACTACCTATAATGAACTAAACCAAATCAGTCAGAAAAAGGTAAGTGTAACAGGTATCAACACGCAACTAGAAACTTTTGACTATGGCTATACCTTGAATGGTGATATCACCACGATCAACGAAGCGTTTGTCAATACGCCTGGCAGTACTGCTAACTGGTTTGGACTGGTGAATAGTTATGACAAAGGTTTTAATGTTAAATCCTTCAGTGGCCTAATGAGCGGCACCAAATGGAAGAGTAGGGGAGATGGTGTTGCACGTGCCATGGCCTTTTACTATGACAATAGCGGAAGACTTACAGGCTCTTCATTTAACCAGCAGAATCAGGGAGGTATTACATGGCAAAGCAATCTTGTCGATTTCAGTTCCACTTTCCGCTACGACGAAAACGGAAATATAAACTCCATGGTTCAGAAAGGGCTCGATGGGCCGGTAATAAAGACCATAGATAGTCTTGAGTTTGGATATTTCGCATCATCTAATAGGCTAAACTACGTTAAGGACTATAAGAACGAAACCGGAAGTAAGCGAGGCGATTTTAATGAAACTACCAACGATACCTCTCGTGATTATTGGTATGACGCCAATAATAACCTTACCCGCGACAAAAACAAGGGTATTGATAGTATTCGCTATAATGAGCTGAACCTGCCGGAATATATCTCTGTCCCCGGTAAAGGAACCATCAGCTTTGTGTATACTGCCGACAGTAAACGCCTTCGTAAAACTGTAAATGATGTTTCCGTAACCCCGGCCAAACAGACGGTGACAGACTACATGGATGCGTTTACTTACCAAAATGATACCCTTCAGCAGTTTACGCATGATGAAGGCCGCGTACGGCTTGAACATAACAGCAACGGCGAAGTGAAGTATACTTTGGATTATTTTGTACGTGATCCGATCGGCAATACCCGTATGGTATTGGGCACCAGTATGGACACAAGTAGGTACATGGCTACAATGGAAAGTCAGTATACGCAAACTGAAAACCTGCTGTTCAGTAATATCGACAATACTCGTTCGGCTAAACCAAGTGGTTATCCGGCCGATCCTACCACAAGCCTGAATAGTTCTGTGGCCAAACTAAACGCCCAGAATGGTCAGAAAATAGGGCCATCGATTGTGCTGCGTGTGATGGCAGGAGATACAATTCAGGCCGGTGTAAAAGCATTTTATAAAAGTGGTGGGTCAACCAGTTACAATGCAACGGCCACCGACATGCTGAACGCCTTATTATCGTCTTTTAATAGTAGTGGGGTGATAGATGGCATACATCAGGGATCAGGTGCTAATAGCCCTATCACTGCAATGACATCCAGTTTATACAACGATGTCAAAAACAATGATCCAAGTCAGAACCTATCGGACAGGCCTAAAGCATACCTGACCTACGCAGCCTTTGACGACCAGTTCAACCTGGTTAGTGAAAATTCGGCGGTACGTCAGGTGCAGAATTCCCCGGATATCCTGCAGACCCTGGCAACAGGACAGATCGTTATCAAACGGACGGGGTTCATTTATATATACGTAAATAACGAGAATGGCCAGGACGTTTATTTCGATAATCTTTCAGTCATCCACAACAGTGGGCCACTACTGGAAGAAACGCACTACTATCCGTATGGCTTGACAATGGCTGGCATTAGTAGTCATGCGCTGAAAGGTGATGACTATTATACCAACCGGAAAAAATACAACGGTATTGAATTCAATGGCGACCTCGATATTAATGAGTACGAGGCTCAATTCCGGACATTGGATCCCCAAATCGGAAGGTGGCTGCAAATGGATCCGAAGACAGATGAAATGGAAAACTGGAGTCCATACGCTTCCAATTATGACAATCCGGTTAAATATAATGATGTGTTGGGAGATATTCCAGGTCCTGGCGGACCAGGTTTTTTAGAGGGCGTAAAAGCAGGCTTTACCGGCTATTTTTCAGGTATTGTTAATGCGGTTACTCACCCAATTGAAACTTTAAAAAGCCAATATACAGTCCGGAATATAGCTATAAGATTAGTAGACCCATTAGGCGTTATGAGTTCTGCCTATAATGCAATCGACAATGTTCGGACAGTGGTAAATGAAGGCAGCTATGGTGCTGGGAAAGTTGTGGGTAAAGCAGCAGGACAAGCGTCACTTGCATTAGTGACGGAAGGCGCATCAAGAGGACTCGGTGCATTGAAAGGGGCTGCAAAAGGAATAGGTCAAGCTCCGGCGGCAACAGCCCCAACTGTAGAAGCTCCGCCAACTTCAGCCCCCACCTTGAGGGGAATGAATAATCCGGCTACAGCAAGCAAAGCGAGATATGGAAGCCTGAAGCATGCAGAGCTCGCTAACAAAGTGAAAGCTAAACCAAATTGGCAATCGGAACCACGATTAATAGATCCCCTTACTGGGCAAACAGTTGTACCAGATGTCGTTACCCCAGGTGGAAATCCACTTGAATACAAGCCGAATACGCCGTCTGGACGCGCAAAGGGCGCATCACAAATAAAAAAGTATGAAAGAGCTACCGGCAAGCCTGGACGAGTAATTTACTATGATCCTCCATCATCAAATCCACCAAATCGGCCGACGCCACCAACACCACCAACACCTTAACTTGGTTTATAAAGGCAGAAACATGAAATTTGCTTGCATTCTTTTTCGCTTAAAAGTTTTGACATGGAGTATTACAATTATAAAAACACAAATTTAAATTTCCTGGTTCCTAATGACTGGGAATTGGATCAGACCGAGAATAATCTCATAACAATGTACAATTATGTGAACTCACTAGGAGTGTTACAATTTTCGGTCTATTACCCACCGGATGCAGGATCTGTATCTCTGAAAAATGAGTTGATAGATTTTGTGAGTGACAATCATAATGACTTTGATATACATGAAGGCAAGCACTATGTTTATACTGATTATCTATTGGAAGAAAACGGATCGTACATGAAGTACTGGGTGATTAGGAAAGACGAAGCAATCATTTTTGGTACCTATAATTGTGATAAAGAACAGCGTGGCCTGGAGGAAAAGGTCGTCGATGAAATAATTGAAGCAATATAAAATATATTGATACGTAAAATAAGTTAGATGAAGTGAAGCCGCCTCCTTTGTTATTGAGGTGGCTTTCATTTCTACTGTTTTTGGGGACAGATGAAGGTGTTAATGGCCAAGCTGTCTGATTTATTAAGCTGAAAGACAAACAAATGAGAACTTTTATATTTGCTTTGATTGTTACATGTTTTTGTGTCGTTAACTTTTCATATGGGCAAACAAACAGCCAAAGACTTAAGAAGGTTGTAATAGAATATGAAGAATTTACGACTACGACAGGTGAAAATGTTACTTGTGAGGCATTTAGACCTACTTTCAAAGAAACGCTTCACACGATTGTATTAGAAGACAGTGAGCTTCCTAAATTAAACTTGTATAGGCGTAAATTTGTTGCAACTGCGCGGAGATCTATGGATGTCAGGGCCGTGATAAGATTTGAATTTGAACATAAGGGCGTCGAATACTGTACTGATATAAGTGGAGTGTTTTTCAACAAAAAAGAAGGTAAATTTTACAAGAACAAAGAACTATTTGATGTCGTGAAAAAGAAATGTCTGATAGATAACTGATAAAAAAAGTGAACTCAAAACAAATGCGTGTCTCAAGTTGTTGAGGCACCTTCTTTTTTGCTAAGAATGAAACGAAAAGATCCACCGACCCTTTCGTTGGTATCACCGGCACCATCGAAGCCATAACAATTCTACCTTCCGTTTTAAATAATTTTCAGCATGCAGCTGTATAAACATAAAACCAATAACTTTGGCTTTTCCTTTCCTGATGATTGGACTGTCGAAAATAATGACGGCATTATTGCTTTGTTCGATGGTAATAACTCTATTGGTGTACTTCAATTTTCAATTTATTATCCGCCACAGGATAAAGAGGTTTTTTTAAAAGATCTTTTAGAGGAATACCTAACTGACAGACATACTGATTTTTCTGTAAAATTGACAGACCACTATGCATATACGGACTATCTTCCGTATGAAGATGATGGCATTTGGAAATATTGGGTTTTTAAAAAGGATAACATGGTGATTTTTGGAACTTATAATTGACATAGAGACGATCGTGGCAAGGAAGACGTAATTGTAGATAGAATTATTAGTACAATTTGACTCTGCGCGAGACTAGTATTTAATTCAGAACATTAAAAAAAAGAGAACGAGAAGAAGTTACATTGTAGGCTTCCTCACGTTCTCTTTAGATAAAATGTCCGGATAAATTTTAGGCACCATTGGTTTTAGACGCCGGTGTTGTGGAGAAAAAAACAAGAGAATTTTTCTCTGTATCACTTTCCTGCCAATATCAAGTAAACGACAGATGACGGTTCGAATAGTAACAGTAATTCTAGGGTTGTCCTTATGAAAGAGAATTGGCATGACAAAATAAACATATAAGCGTAAGCAAGGAAGACTTTTAACGATAAACCAATTACGCTTGTGTTTATGACACGATTTGTCACCAACAAAGGTAAACCTATATTAAATGTGTTTCATCACGAGGAAGATGGAGCTTGGGAATTTACAGGAGGCACCCAGGCAGTAGAAGACGCTGATTGGAATTGGTTATTATTGATCCCGGAATTTATGAAGTAGCAGACTTACCGTTAGGGCATAGGGCAGTAAGATCATCACCGAGCGATCCTTGGAAATTGTCTCCAATTCCTGATCGGGACAGGCATCAAGAGTAGTATAAAATAGCTCTGACAAAAGGGGGACTCACAAAAGGTCCTCCCTCTCTTTAAGTAACGTGCAGTTTTATCTCTGCTTTATTAGCCGAAAAATCGAATAAATCACCGATCAGAGAAAAACTGAAACAAAAGACCAGGTCAAGGTAGGCAAACACAAATGGAACGGCTGTTTTATGGAAAGTAAATGTTATGGATGATGTACGAAATGCAAGTATACAGCGTCCCAGGTTTGTAGCATATAATTGATATTTTAATTTTCAAATTCAAATGAGATCAAAACAGGTAAATTTCTTTTTAGCACCAGAAGATCTGGCTGATGTGATTAAATTTCTCACAGATAAGGGTTGTGAAGTTATTAAGACGAAAACCCGTAATGCGGGGCAACCCGTTTACTATGACGTGGAAGAAAATCTGGATTTTGTATTTCAGGTTTGCCTTTGCAGACCAGAGTATCTGGAAACGCTGATATTTACATATCTTGATACCAGGCAGGAATATTCTATAGACACAACAAAAAGTAATGCTATTGAATTTTCCATTGGCGGCTTTTATCCTTATAGCGACAAAGAACTTCATAGGAGCAGACTGTATTTTGTTCCGCGGTATTATGAAGGCGATGGCCTTTTCCAAAAGGATGAAGAATTCTTATTCTGGGCAGACAATATATTTAAAGCCTTTAAGAAGGCGTTTCTAGTGAAGGATAAAAGTATATTAACAGATATTTATGGTACAAAAAATTTCATCAACTGGGTTAATAAAACGCGGGCCACCATGACCGTCGACGGATCGAAGTTTATTATTCCCTGATGCCTGAATAGTACTCGTACTCCATAACCCCGCCCCGATTGTAATAACGCAAAATCAAATAGAATCCAACAATGAATACGGAACAGATCAAAGTACATTTCCTTCAAGCATTAGAAGGTGACGAATATCACACGGAAACGATGTGGTGTAATAAAGATAGTGAGAATTATATTCTTGATAACATACCGTGTATTGCTAAAAATATCTCCCTCAGTGACATTATTAGTGTCGAATATGACCAGGGAGACGATAAGTATTACTTCGATGAGTTTATTGAATATTCTGGAAACAGTACAGTCAGATTAGTAATAGAAGACGAAGTATTTCGTAGAGAGATCAACAAAGAGTTTGAAGAAACATTTGGATGTAAAACCACTATGCTAAAAGAAATGAATCTTTTGGCTGTTAATATCCGTAAAAATGTTGATTATCGGCCGATAAAAATCTTTTTACAGAATGGAGAGGATCAGGGAAAGTGGAATTATGAGGAGTCTTGTCTTTCAGATGAACATAGAAATCAAATAAATTTTGTGAAATAGATTTGTTATTGATGGAACGTGTCAAATGTAGATTACATTTATATTACATCGATGTTAACAGTCAAATTCCATGAATGAAACGTTTTAAAGAATAAGCAAATACTGCGGTTATTATTACCAAGTGGGTATTCCAAAGAGCAGAACCAATACTGAACGTGTTTCATCACGAAGATGATGGAATGTGGGAGTTTACAGGTTCAACTCAAGGCATTGAAGATTCGGATTATAAAGTGATTGGTTTAGGCAACGTTGTATCTTATGACTCAACGCTTCTCGAAATAGCAGATTTGCCATTGACATAGGGCTACAAGGTCATCTCCCAATAAGCCTTGGAATGTCTCTCCAATTCCTGATCGTGATAGGCATCAAGCGTAGTATTGATTTTTATAGACTGATATACCGTCTGCTGGAGTTGTGCCCTTCCAGTATGACAGAAAGTTAATTTTGTTACCAAAAGTGGTGGGACAGTTGGTGAATACGCATTTGTTTCATGGAAAGTAAAAGCTATAGTGATAGAAGAAGGTGCATCAAAATATATCACCAGTTTGTACTGCTCTATTAAGATGCTAAAAAAATTAGTAATTTGGCGTCATGAGATTAGAGGTGGGGCAACATTATGAAGCGATATCGGCTATTGCCCAGGGATATGAAAGTTTAGTAGGGGCACCTTTCCGTTTCGCATTCCGGATTTCTTCATTAGATAAAAGGCAACCTACACCAACTGATGCCGTCGTGGGAGACGTATATTGTAAGTTGGTGAATTGGGGACCAAGGAAACCAGGCGAATTCAACAAGGATCTGAGATTTATATGCGATTGTTTATGTATTGGGCACGACAAATATTTTGATCGGTCTTTTAACTATTCGCCTAACGATTTGAAGCTAGTCGTACTGCCATATGCTAGGGATAATGTTTGAGCAACAATCTGGTGTTAACGACGGCTAATTTCCGGTCCAGAACGCCTTTGAATAAATCTCCTTTCTTGCTTAGCCTGGCGTGAATTGTCTCCATATTGAATGCCCATCGGTCTAAACTGGGGCGCAATTCCTTCCAGTCCAGCGGGGTGGATATTAACGGCTGGTGGTAAGGCCTGATAGAGTAGGGTGCTGCCAGTGTATCTGCATAGTCATTTTGGCCAGCATCGATATAGACTTTATTGCCCCGCGCATTTTTACTTTCGTTACGTGTGCTGATGTCAGGGACCAGTTCATGTATTTCATCACATAGATGTGATGCAATTATACGGCTTTGGGTAAAATCTATTTGCGTGCACGGCAGGTAGATATGGATGCCTGTCTTTCCCGAAGTTTTTAGAAACCCTTTTATTTTCCTTTTATCTAGTACCTCCTTTGCTGCACGCGCAATCTCGATAGCTTTTTTAAAACCCTCATCTTCGCTTTGATACGGATTACTTCTCGTTTTACCTGCCACAGAAGTGGGATCCAGGTCTATCCATAGCTGATCCGGATGATCGGGCGTTTGCCAGTGGGATGCCCATGGATTTACATCTACAATACCCAGATCGCAGGCGTAAATCAGTGTCTCAGCATTGTTAATGACCAGGTAGTCAATCTGGTCCCGTTTTCCTTCTTTCCTGTTCCGCCTAATGTCGGTAAAAACGGTCGCGCAGTCTGGCTGCCGGTCTTCCATGTCCTTTATGAAGTCGCGCGATGCGCCCGCGTTTTTGAGCTTAAGGTGCAAGGATTGAGGACGGTCTCGCAGATAGGGTAACATCAGCGGTGCCATTTCATTATAATAGATCAGCAGCTTTGCTTTTGGGATACCCTCCCATAGCTCGCGTTCAATGTTATGCACCTGGATAGTGCACTGCTCCATTTCAAACGGCATCCATGTGGCGCCCTTTTGTTCTGCATCTACCTTTTTCCAATTGCTGTCTTTATTTAAATATTTGCCCACGCCACCTTTGCCGCGTTTCAGGCGCTGCTGCAGTATCGGTTTAATATCTGGTATGGGCGACTTGCGAGACGAAGAGGTTGTGTTGCGGTGCACCTGTTGGGGTACTTCCCGTATCACCTCCTTGGGACCTTTATCTTCGCGAAATGCCAGAAAAGTGGCGGGCTTGCGGATACGGCCGGACTTTGTCCATCCTGAGAATTCGAAATTTGCCACTAGGGTAGGCTTTAGATAGTGAATCCTGGCCCCCTTTGTGTCAAGGATCGGGTTGACAAACGGACTTCGCTTTTGTTCCAGCTGTTGGAGCCTTGCGAGAATAGCTGGCATCTCCCTTTCTTTAAAGCCACCCCCGGAGCGTCCGATCCATTCGAGCTTTTTTTCATCATTGTAGGCGCCGAATAACAGGGATTTGAAGGCGCGTTTGGTGTCTGACTCCGCATAAGCACCAATCACAAATTCCTGTTTTATTTTAACTGGCACCTTCAACCAGTCGTAACCACGGTTGCCGGGTAGATACTTACTGCCTTTGCGTTTGGCGACGATACCTTCGATGCCATTTTTAATCATGAGGTCATACAAGCCAGGACCATCATCGAAAGATTCGCTGTAAACGAGGCCTTCGATGCCGGCAATAAGATCTCTCAGCTTAGCTTTCCTTTCCATAAGTGGCAACTGCATTAAATCCCTACCATCAAGCCATAGTAAATCAAATAGACAGTACGAAATAGGAGTGGTGTGACCATTATAGGATTGTAAGGCATCAAAATCCGGTACCCCATCCTCATTAAAGACCACCACTTCACCGTCCAACACCACCTGATATCCAATCTTGCGCAAGGCCTCAACAATCAACGGATATCTACTGGTATAGTCCTTTCCACCGCGGCTGCCTAGCCGAATGTCGTCTGTTTGTACATAGGAAATGATACGATAACCGTCGAATTTGACTTCGTAAATGTAATCGGGATCGTCAATGGGTGTGGCGATCAGCGTACATAGCATTGGCTCAATGCCTTTCGGCATCGCAACTTTCCGCTTGCCAGCACTTTTTTTGGCCACTACCATACATCACCCTTTGAAATGGAAAGTGAATCAATAATTTCTGTTGCCACTTTATCATTGGCAGCCGGTTTGCTGATTCGTTCATTAAAATGTTGTATCCAGTCGTTAATGGCATCCTGGCGGTTGTGGCCGCAGCCGAAAATGCCCTCCTGGGGATCCGGACCCAGCAGGCAACAATAGTCCTGACCATCCAGATATACAGCGGGACGAAACTCCCTAACCAACTTCGGAAGGGTAGGGTCTTCATAATTAATGGAGATCACTTCCAGCCCTTCCATGCTCATCTGCTCCATAATAGTATTTTAATAGATAGAATTCAATAAGCATGCCCGTCCCAAGCGGCACCAGCCGTTTATTGCACCAAGGCCGGCCTACGATCACTCTCCCCTTTTTCAAGGTTGATTGTCTTACAACACTGGGCTTAACTTTTCCAAGGTTCCAAAAAGTACCATTTTCATATTTATAGCACTTGAATTTTGTATTGCGATTTATACTAACACAATTACCAAACTTCATTAAAATGAGAACTGCCAGAGCCTTCCCACTAGATGAACACACTTATTGGAATATTGTTGCCAGATCACTAGTAAATGCAACTGATCAGCAATCCCAGCTTGTAAATCTTGTGTCCATTTTACAGGAATATTCTACAGATGCTATTTGCCAGTTTGATTTACGAACCGAAGAACTATTGTTCAAGGCACATACTGATAACCTATGGTGCGCAGCCACTATAATGAATAAACGTTTTGTTTCGGACGATAACTTCATGAACTTTAAAACCTGGCTTATCTCCAGAGGAAAGGATGTATACTATGATGCCTTATCCAAGCCAGACAGTTTGACAAAAGAGGTCAAAACCAAAGGTGAATTGTACGGTTTTGAAGAATTTCGTTATGCGCCTGAATATGCTTTTAAATTAAAGACCGGAGTGGAGTTTCCTTTTGGTTATCCTAAGGATTTTCCATACAGTCAAAATAAATACCCCCAGCTTGAATTCGCCTGGCAAACAGGTAATCGTAATGATATGAGATCTATATGTCCCCAATTATTTGACCTTATGTATAAAAAGAAAAGGTTGATTGCTCCGGTAAAAAAAACTCAAAAGAAACGAAAATGATTTCACCCGCGACATAACAGTATGTGCCTTATCGTGGTATGATGCACTCCTGTTTGAAATGGCGGGAGAATTGCCCATAACCTACAGATATGGTCTAGGTAAAGACCTGGGCGGTTTTCAATTAATCCTGCACAAAGTTCCGGAAATCCCTTCTGAAGCGGCAATGAAATTCCGCCATAAACGGAAGGCCGTTGCACTGGCCTTCATTTATTGCGTTGCTTCATTGCCTTTATCGGGATTTCCGGCGCTTGCTTCCGAATTAATTTTTTAACAATTTAAATTTTTAGTTATGGAAGCTAACAGCATTAAGAATCAAAAGATCAAGGGAGCATTTGTAAATGCCAATGTTATCGCTAATGTTAGTCAAATTGTTGAATACATCCTTCAAACATCTGTCGATAACAATCAAGCACCATTTAGTTATGATGATCTGGAAAATTTATACCACTATGAAGATACTGATGGTAATTGTTACACTGCAGCAGAAAAAGATGACTTATTGGAGGAACTCCAGCAGGAACTGGAAAGTTTGCAAGAATTGCAGGATGAAAGCGAGGATGAGCGCATTATTTTAGAGTTGGAAAGTAAAGTACAAGATCTGAGAGAACGGATAGACCAGCTTGATAACGCCGAAGAAGTTCCATCAGAGGTATATGAATGGTGGATAGTTTCACACTGGCTTGGGAATAAGTTAAAAGATAACGGTGAGGTTATTATTTATGATGGCATGCATACGTATTGGGGCAGATGCACTACCGGACAGGCAATACTGCTGGATAGTGTAATTGCTGAAATATGCACCGAAATGGAAATTTTGGATGGTCAACGATATGCATGGGAGTAATTGGATGCTGGTGGCCTTGTGCCATCAGCTTTTTTTCTTCAGTTGTAGTTTCAAAATGCCAGCTACCAATTTATTTGACCAGACCCGGTTCTTTGTAGCGCTCACTAATGTATCCATACTGGCTATAGGGTTTCTCAAAATAGAATGCTGAATCTTTAATAGGTTGTAATGATACGAACCGATAGACACCTGATAAATCCTGACTGCCGCTTTGGCAAGTAAGGCGTAAGGTCTGATAGAGTAGGGGGGCGCCAGTCTATCGGCATAGTCATTTTGGCCGGCGTCAATATAGACCTTATCCTGGCGGGCGTTCTTGCTTTCATTACGCGTACTGATGTCAGGCACCAGTTAACGATAAGTGGGTAAAGAAGATTGTTAGGTGGTCTCATTGACGTCTCACTGGATCAATCATGCTCGGTTGATTGATCTTTTTCATTCGGCAATTTCTTACGCCCTGCAACCTCCTGGATGACCGTTATTATTTTTTGCAAAATAGAATCGCTGGTTTTGTGTTTCAGTATCTGAAATTCAAATTCGGTTTTGCCGTTTTCGCGTTTAATATGGAAATGGACTTTCGTCTGCAGCCAGGCAACTAGGCAGCCCAAGACAACTGCTACTGTTTTCAACTCTTCAAAAGATCGTTGCGCATAGTAAGGAGGACGATCGAGAAGTATTTTCAATTCCGGTCTGATTGCCTCATCTTCCCATAGTGCCGTCAACAGGAGTTTCAGTCGTTTTTCATCCAAAATATCTTCCAGTATCTCATGGTCAACAATTGTTATGGGTGCGCCTGCGAGGGCATTCAATAAATTGATTGCCTCCTCCTGGCTAGTGATGCAGCCTTTTTCTTGTTCAGAAAGCCCTTGCCGCAACCTGTCGGTGAGGTGGCTGATAGTCAGAATGCAGGTTTCAGTGTCTTGTTGTTGTATCAAGCTGTAATCGTTCATCATTTAATGCCAGGTTCCGGAAAGTGTGAATGCAGCCCAGTGGTAGGGATGCCGTAAATGGATGTTCTCAGAATAAATATACGACCTTTGTGCATACGACAGTGCTTTCCATTTTTCTACTTCGCTAGCGCCTCCCTTCCACACTGCGTAAAAATTTTTCAAAAATCCTGCTGAAGAAGCCTGATCCACATTCCACATGGTTGACAACACCGATGAGGCGCCCGCCAGCAATAAACAACGGATAAATCCATCCCATTCGTCGCCGTGGTTCCGGTTTTCCTGCAAAGCTGTAGAGCAAGCGTTAAGCGTTATCAGATCGGCATCGATATGGGTACTGAGGAGGTCTTTGGCGGTAAGGGCAAATTGGTTTCGTTCAGAAAAGGACATGTTTTGCCCGTAGCGGGTAGGCAGTTCGATTCCATTTGAAAGAATCAATCCCGATTGATGACCCTGTGTGTTATCGAAATAGCCATGGCACGAGAAATGAATGACATTGTGACCGGATATTTCGCTGTATACCTTTTCGCGCGAAGCAGCTATTCCTATATCGGTTGAAACTTTCGGCCAGATATGCGGATCAAAAAGGTCAAGGTCCTGCTCAAAGAGATCAGGCCGTTTGTCCTCCTTTGAGGGCACACAGGCAACATACACAGTATTCGGCCTAGTGCTTCTCTTTTGCCCGGTCTGTTGCAGCAGGGTAGTGCTTATACTAGCAGTATAAACTACGGCAAACTGTTCGGCCAAATACCGGCCATCGATTAGCCGTATGGCGTGAAATGGTACCTGGTGCAGTACGCCATGAGCGGCAATACATAACACTTCCACATCAGTGAGGATATGTGTGAATCCGAGCAGGGATGCTCCGAGTTGATCCAAAAAATCCAGTTCTCTTTCAAAAGGGCGATCGGGAAGAATAGGAGGATAAGGGGGAAATTCGAACGGCGCTCCGTTGAATGCACGCTGCATCTGTTTCACAACCTTTTCAATTTCATCCGATCCAACTGCATATCGGAATACCCGGGGTTCCGGTTCTTCTGCAAGCACCACAAATACAGTCGTGTTTTCTGTGTCACAAAAAAAGGATATAAAGGCCACGTGCGGTTCGCGATCAAGAAATGCCTGTGCTTCCTCATATTGGTAGGGAAGTCCCGCCCTGGCGCGTACATAATCTGGAGCAAAAAGTTTGATCTCATCCCGGATGGCAAACAGTTCCATACGCAGTTCTTGAAGCCGTTGTAGTCGGTATGCTTCAGAGTAAGCATTCTCCATTTGCTGATAGCTCAATTGAAGGGCTATTAGTTCCTGCTCTTTGTTGCCAAGTGCTTCCGGCACATTCTCCGGTAAAGTGAGCCGACTAACAGAAAGGTCGCTCAGAAATGTCCTCGACTTAGCCAGTTCATGCAAATTAAAACAATAAATGGCTATGCTTTTTTCATTTATCAGTACTTCGTCTCCCTTATACTCCAATAATATCCGGAAAATTGTATTGTACAGAAGAATGGATTGACCAACCATTTCTCCCCGATGCTTGTCGAAAATAGTCTCCTCTATATTTTTATTGATATGTGTAACCGTGTGCATCAGTTTGTCAAAAAGATGCCTGATCGGCGCCTCTTGAACCAGCAGAAGTCTGGCATAGGTGGCTAAAATGCTATAGAAAAAAACTGAATGAGTAGTAAGATTGGGATGCTCTTCCAGAAAAGAATGACACAATGCAATAGCATCATCCAGTTTGTTTGTTCTTTCATACACTTGGCAAAGCCAGGGAATCAGTCTGGCGACCGAAACGACTTGGTCTAGCGACTTGGCAATATTCAAGGCGAGCATAAGATCTTTCCTGTTCTGATCCTGTTCCGATTCGTCTGTGTAATGCGCAGCCCTTCCAATTGCGTAAGTCGCCATTAGGCCTACATCACCAGTTTGAAGTATTGGCACAAAGGCATAGCTGTGAAACACGCGATAAAGGTCGGGGTTGTTCATGGCCAAATAACAATCGGCTATGCCCAACGATGCAACTGCTTCCCCAAACTTGTATGGGGAGTCAACCTTTATTTCAAGAGCCTCATAATAGTGTGAAAGAGCTTCTGTATAGCGTTCCATGCTTTGAAGAATGGATCCGATATTATTGTGGGTAGATGCAATTGTGATAGGATCGCCCCACTCTCTCACTGTCTGTAATAACTGTTGAAGACGGAACAGGCTTTCTTGTTTCCGGTGCAGCTTAACATAAGAAATAGCAATATTTGTCAGGTTTACAAATTGTTCGTGTTTATCGCCCATCTTTATGGATATGTTGTATGCCTGTTGATAATCTGTTTGTGCCAGGTCGCCACGGCCAATGTCCTCCAGCACAAGCCCGCGTAACCTACATGTACCCAAAATAAATTGATCCACGTTGATGTCAGGTTGTTGCATGGCTATGTTTAGCAATTCAAACAGTTCATCAAGCAGCCCGATTGATTTTTCGTATTGCCCCAATTCTCTGGCAATTCTTGCCATGGAATACAGTAGTTCAAAAAGAGCATTACCGGTATCTTCCTGTTTCAAAAGAAGACGCATATTTTCCATCAGTTGAAGTGCTGTTCGCAACTCTTTTCGTTCCCGAGCATAGGCAATTTCAAGAGCGAGCAGGGTTTGTTGTAACTGATCCTTCTGCGAATCCGACATTTGTTTTTTGGCAATGTCTATTCGTTTTTTTCCTTTTTTGAAAAGCCCCTTATGAAACAGAAACCGAACCCATAATAAGCAGGCGATCATTTTAAACTCTATGTTGGCTATAATCAACGACGCAACAAACATGATCATAATATCCTCCTGCAAGGGAATTTGGTTCTCCCTACTGCCACCCATAGTCAGCTGTATCAAGTCGAGGTTTACAAAGTTCTTATGTGCTATTAGAAGGCTTTTCAACCTTATGATATTCCGCTGTTTTATCGCTGCCTTATATAGGGTAAGTGTATCCGTAATTGTTTCCAATTCGTCATTCCTGTGTTCCCGATTTACTATCTCATGTATGAAGGTCAACAGATTATATTTCTCCTCATTTCCAGCTTCCTTCTCCTCTTTTCTCTGTTGGTTTAGCATATTATGCAGTGTGGCCGGTTTCAGGTGGGTAGCCGAGTGGATAAGGTCTTTCATAGTGGCAACAGTTTTTGTGTGTACTAGTGCCTCCACGAATTTTACATACTGTTGTGTTACGCTATTTTCCATTCACTGTCATTTTTGATAAGGGCGATCACTTTGTCAAGATCGGTTCTGTCCTGTTCAGTTTCGACAAACGATTCTGCTTTTTCTACATAATCAAGGGCCTTTTGTTTGTCACCACACTTGTGAAAAATCTGGGACACATTAAAAAAATATACATAATCTTTGTGGGGTTCCTGCTCTGCCTTAGCAACCTGTTTCAAGGCTGCAGCATACTGCTTGTTGCAGGCCAGCGCGAGCGCATACATAATCCTGTAAGCAGTATTGGTTGGGTCCAGGAACACGAAGGCGGCGAGATCTTTAAGTGCATATTGTTTGAATTCCTCCTGTCCGCTCATATATTCTTCGACGAGAACTCTAAAGATTTTGCTTGTTCTAGAATGCATGATTGTATCGCATTTTTTCCTGCTGAGATATTCGACCAATAAGGGAGAGGAGGGGGAAATGCAAGCGAGTTGATCGGCAATACTGTGGTGGCTTTTATATGGTTCGTACCATAGTTTGGTAGCCAGCAGCATCTCCATGAGCTGAGAATCTCTCGGATACATTTTAGTTCCTCTTTCCAGAAGCGCAATTAGTTCTAAAACGCAGTCATCATCCATCTCCTTATTCATTCTGTCGAAAAGTAATCTGCCGAGAGACAAAAAAATGTTACTATCCGGTGCAGCCGCAAGTATTGCTTTGCGGAAGTACGAGATTTGCAGATCCTTTAGGCGATCATCGGCTTCTGTAATACCTAAATAAGATTCAAACTTCTCAAGGCTTTCCCGGCTGAACTTCCGGAATGATTTTTCGTTTGCTGACTGGGATAGTTGAATCAGATGATATCGACCTACAGCATTCATCCCACAGTAAACATAGGAGAGGGCCAGGTTATATCGAAGTACATCGTGATCTGGAAATCTTTCAATTAGGTCTTTAAAAAGGCCCAAGGCGACTTCCTTTTTACCTAAGATGCCCAATGCAATGGCAAAATCGTTCCATTGCTCCATTCCGTTCTTTGTCTTTGCCAGGTCATAGATCTTTTGGACGGCAGCATCCTTTTCTATTTCTGATCCTTGAGTTAGCTGACTGAATGAAGGTTCATTTGCTGTATCAAGACGAAACGTTCCTATATCTAAGTTTGCCATAAATGTCTCTCTCTATTTGAGTATACATCATTGTGATCATAAACAAGCCCACTTGGTATTGCCCCTGAATGAATGGCCCTTTTATAAGTGATCCATAACATATCCTAAGCGATAATAAAACTATTATATTGACAATAATTTATTTCAGTATCTTAGCAGACTTCACTTACGATTCCATTGACTCCAATATAATATTAAGCATGAGAATGATTTTCCATGCGCAGATCTGGATCAGCATAGAGCGTATATAATATGCCTAGTGGATTGTTGAACCTTTTCAGCAGGTACCAGCGACTTGTATGAAGCGCTTGAGATATGCTAAAGCCATTGACCAGCTTGTCATAGAAGCACCTTGAAAATTCGCCGGCAAACATCTCTGGTATCATTGTCTCGGTGCCAATTACGCCTTTGTTCCCATGTTTCACAAACAGGTCTGGAAAAGACATCAAACCGAGAGGATTGCGTTTATTTGATTTACAGGCGTTCAGGAACACCAGGGGATATGAAGTTTTGGTGTCGCGGCTCTTTTGCTGGCCAAACTCTTTTGCCAGGCTATCAATGCTAACATACACATCTTTATTTGATGTCCAAATTAGGCCCTTGTGGGGATAGGTAAGATGTAATTTGCTGTTTGAAGACAATGCATAGTCATTAATGCAGTGACAGGTGAAATGGTGAATATCATCCTGCGGTTCAGCCACGCCCGTAGCAATGTCCTTGCCATTCCAAATCAAGGCGGCCAATTCATTAATAAATTGATCTGGCGCTGCAATGCCAACCGGCCATTTACTAAGCAGTTCAATACCGGCGTGGTTTCTCAGGAAATCTTCCTCCTCCTGCAAGCGCGTAAGCTTTCTGTTTTTGAAAAAGCGTACGCGCATTTTGGCGTCCTGTGCAATTTTTGCATCGGTCTTGACCTGGGACCGAAGCGAGGGTCTGTGGTAGATACGATTGATACAGGTTGAAAAGCCAAGAAACCGCGAGGCAATTAGTAGCAGGTCATTTGAGTTGGTAGCGGCCGCCGGGGCAGCACTATCAAAAACTGGTAAAAATTCAACCGGAATATATTTGTTTTGTAGGGATCTTACTTCCACAAACGGCACAGTATACGCATCTGTTGAACTCATTCTCCATGTCTCAACAGCTCTTCGCATGAAATCCCGTACTTCACTGATTCTGTTACCGAAAAGGTAGAACATCAAACCTGCGCCGGCAGAGTTCAGATACTTCAAAGCTCTGTTTGCATCGGAAATACTTATCTGTTTTTCGTCGCCTATGATTTCAAGGAATTTGTCAAGCGCATCATACAAGATATTATAGTATTCTCCTATGCGTTGGTCTGAAAAATCAACTTCTATAGCCGGCAATTCCATTCGTCCGGCTTTGATCTTTACGGTCAGCCAATCTTTGCCTTCGATATCGATCGTTAATTTAGGCGCTCCGGAATGCATACAAAATTTAAGGATTCAATGTACTGGAATTAGGTGCCTCCTCAAAGTTCAGGTTAACGTTGATAACGCTGATGAGGCGGTTCTTTTGAAAAATTTCAAGCCAAAGGTCTGGACGCTCATTTTCTGTTGTAATTGAAAAAGGTATGGTCTTGGTTTCTGATCGTCGGTGCACGGGAAAGCTTACTGTTTGTTCGCGTGGTGCTAGGCGTTGTGCGTTCAGATGGGGTACTATGGTGAAAGTAACCGTTTCACTTGTCTTGCCACCGCTGACAATCAGGTCTTCGGTGATGGAATCTTGGTTTTCCGTTTCCGTTTTAGGCCTGAGGTACCAATGCAGGATATATTCCCTGTTCATGGTTACCGTTAACCTTCTCGTGGACATGGCTGGAATTAAAGTATTGCCATCAGTATCTGTTAAAAAAAAACAGAACTTCCCGTCATAATTATCCAGGATATCGATGCCCAAGGCCATTGTCAAATTGTTAATTTTCTCATCTACCCTGGCATCTTTGTTAACTAACCGATACAACGAAGCGGTTAGTTGCCTTAGAAATTCATCTGCAAAGAAGCCTGACATGATAGACAGGACCAGGATACCCGAAAAATTGATGTATTGAGCTGGTGTGTTCGGACTGAGCAACAAGCCCTTGAAGATGAAATACACGATCAGGGAAGCGGACAAACCGGTAAAAGCACGTTGAAAATAGAATGGCAGACTTGTGCCTGTATCTATGTTACCATAAATAATTGCCGACATAGACAGAATCGCTCGCAATGTACTTCCCATAGCACCTCCTCCCAGCACAATCAGTATTGACCTTAATCCTTCATTTTGGGGAGAGATCCTTATAGGTCCTTCCAGATCAATACCAGGCAGCACACTTACGATTAGCAGTATCGATAAGATCAGGACGATATATAAAATAAGCTGGAATGCATGTTTATTTTTCACGATACAGACCCTTTATAGAAAACTGGAATTATGAAAGACCACAGAACAATTAATACGGAGGCAACAAATTGTTTGTGAACCCCTTCATAGTGTTTGAATGGGCCTCCTAACCAATATACCCACAGTACAAATGCTATTGCAGCCACGAAGATTGGAAACTGCTGCGGAGGTAAATTATTGGCTTTATCACTGGTTGCCTTCACACGAACTATTATAAGAAAGATCAGGCAAATAATGGTAACGATTAACAACCAGGTATGCTCATCTTCCGGAATAAAGCCTGTGACGATCATGTAAAGACCAACAATTTCAGCGGGGATCATTTTTATCAGCCGACTTAAGTAATCTTTAAAGGCCTCATCGCCTCCCATTACTTTTGTAGCTTTTTTGTCAATACGAAGTGGGGCAGACATATATTGGGGTTTAGTTGCCCTAACTTACTGAAATTCTATGATAAATCAAATTATTAAGGCAAATGGTAATTGTCAACCTCCTTTTATGTAACTACCGCTGCTCCTTTCCGCTACAAATATTCTCAAAAAGTATGATAACTTACCCGTATTTCTGAACCTTCCAGGTATTACAGTAACTATGGTAGCAGTAATATTGTTGAGATTGTAAAGCAGAGTAGTAAGGCTGATTCTTGGAAGCAAGCGGTTAGCCAAAGAATTCCGATTGACGATGTTTATCAAGTTATTGATAGAACATTACCACATTTTTAATAAAGGTGAAACTACTCAACACGATTAATAGTTTTCCACGTCTATATCCTCTTTCATAAGCTCAAAACAAAATATGTTATTTTGCGCTTTCCTGACAAAAATTAATTCAGTTATGGAAAGTAATATTGAATGGAAATACAAGGGGCTCAAGGCTGTTATTGAGGCAGGAGATCTGCGCAATTTTGAATCTGTATTTATTTTTATTTCCCCAACCCGGTTCTGTAAGGATACGAAAATACGTCCACAAAGACTTAAAATTATCCGCTTAGAAAAGAAAGCGACCGAGAAGGAATTGATCAAAATGAGTAAAGCTATTAAGACTTCTGCTGCCTATTTACATCACCTGTTAAATTAAGGGCTCGCTTTTGCTCGGGACCTGCTTTACTTTTCTGCCGCGCTTCGCTACCTATAAACTCCATTTGTCCCCAGGGTTGCAATAATTTCTTGTTGGACTCCCAGTTACTTCTATCTTGGCTTCACAGGTTCTAATCACAAGCAGATCCAATTCACCTGAGTGGATTGCGATGAGGTGGTATTGGGTTGATTGCAGACCTAATCCGTTTGGTTAGCCACCTTCTCTCATTTTTCCCATGTTTGTATAACTCCCATTTTAGCGTTTCATGTCATCT
Organism: Chitinophaga filiformis; assembly: GCF_023100805.1. NCBI lineage: Bacteria > Pseudomonadati > Bacteroidota > Chitinophagia > Chitinophagales > Chitinophagaceae > Chitinophaga > Chitinophaga filiformis. Next base: position 6,128,088 of record NZ_CP095855.1, on the reverse strand, counting down.
CATTTTTGTCTAAGCAACGATAGATATTATCTGTGTATGTTGAAAATTGGACGGACATGAAAATAGAGCTTAATCACATTGGTGATCCGAAGATAGGGCAGTTGTTTATTGATGGCCGGGCTTTCAATTTAGAACACCATGGCAAAAGAATTTATCCGCAGGGAAACGTTGAAGGTGGTGTTTGTCTTAACGGGGCAAATGCAGTGAATGGTACATACGCCATGGTGTTTGACCGGTTGCAAAATAAATTGCTGCTAATAGATCAGCCGACGACATCGTTTCAAACGGTGGTCAGGTTGCCCGAGCAGCTTTTGGGAGGACCGATATCAGATGATCGCCGCTTAAATGCCATCAATGCAGCAAGTTTTGAAGACAGATCAAATTTTGTGGTGGTGAGTAAAACTATTTTCAACAGACTTCAGGGGGCACTCACTGTACTGGATCTGGCGGGCGATAAATACAACGTGGATATTCGGTTGCAGGAGCTTCGCTCAATAAAAAACTTCATGATTACGATTCCATTCGTTGACTTTTCAATTGAAGCCAATGGTAGTTGTGGCTGGTATGATAAAAAAAATAAAACGGTTGTCAGTTTCGACGAAGAAGCCCTGGTAACGACACCGGCTAACGTATATTGGGTGCAGTTTCCGGATTGGTATAAAATTGATCCCATAGGTACCGCAAGAGTTGATAATATGTGGCGCCCCGAAAAGGAGTGGAATGATGCAAAATACATCAACGACGTGCAAATGATCGTCAATCCAACAGCGACTTTTCAACACATATCTGAGACTTATATGGCTGCCATCATTAAAGAAAATAGAGTAAAGAAGGGGTTGCCGCCGGAAAGAGTCATGGCGCCAAAGCAAATTAAAACCAAACATAGACGTTTGTAGGCACCCATCGTGGAATAGCCCTCCTCATTAGCAAAAAACCTCAACATATCCTCTGCTGGATTTGCCTGGCAAATGGATAATCCTCGTGACATGAGAGCCGTATGTCCGAAATTATTCGACGCCATGTATAAAAAGCCAAGGACTGTTTCCAGGGTGAAGAGAACCCCATGGAACAGAAGGTGACGAAGGTGATTTTACACGATAGACGCCCTGAAAAGAATTTTACCGGTTATCGTACATACTGGTTTCAGTTCGCAAGTGTACCTGCCTATGTCCTACAGATAATGTTTGAGTAATGCCCTGGTATTGATAGCGGCTACTTTTCCATCCAGCACGCCTTTGAATAAATCGCCTTTCCTGCGCAGTCTGGACGCAATAGTATCCATATTGAACGCCCATCTGTCTAAAGTTGGGCGCAGTTCTTTCCAGTCCAGGGGAGTGGATACCAATGGCTGGTGGTAGGGGCGGATGGAGTAAGGTGCCGCCAGGGTGTCTGCATAGTCATTTTGGCCGGCATCTATATATAATTTATCACCCCGGGATGACCTGCTTTCGCTACGCGTACTGACAGTAGGCACCAGCTGGTGTATTTCATCACATAAACGGGAGGCGATGGTGCGGCTTTGAGTAAAATCTATCTGTGAGCAAGGTAAGTATTATCAAAATCAAAAAACCGGTCCATCGCAACAGTTCTGGTGGAATGACTCCTCAAAGCCATTTCGCCCGTTGAATTGTCGAATGTGAAAAAGGAAATAATTTTGTGGCTTAAGAGTACTTTTTACAGTTTGTTTCGACCTATTAGGAGTTAAATTTACTGAGTTTACCGGCAGTTCTAGACCTGTATCTATGATACCGATGGGAATTGTTGAGGATACCTGTACTAACAGCGCCCAAGGAATTTCTGCAATCGTTGTGGTTTGCTGACGCAAATACTGGTTGACATGCGGACAACATTAGCTCGTTGTTCACGGAGCCCTTCTCATCCAGAGCTACCTTATGCATTATATATAAATTTAAATATGAAAATTTTTGTTTCCAACGACATTGTTTGGATAAATTATGGTGAACGGAGTAGATTGAAATTCCTGCCACAACTAACCACTCATTTATATGCCACGTTTGGCGCGGTAGAAACTTCAAACGTCCAGGAAGTAAAAACAATTCTTACCGAAGCCTTTGATTGGCGTGCCGCTACCTTTGAAAACCTGGTAAAATCCACGACAGATCCGTTGCTGTTTTATTGTCTGTTCAAATATCATGAATGTAGTATTCTTCTATGGCAACGTACGTTGACAGGGGAAGATATTGCCGAGACGCTCGGCATAAATGAGGATGCGCTCAGTATGAATCGTAGAGTTTTGAAGCTCGCATTGGAACAATGTTGTGATGTCGATTATACAGGCCAGCTGAATGTAAGCCAAGAACGGTTGACACATTTTGATACAATTATCGAAGATTTACTTTTCGTCGGTGATGAATTAGTAGGGTTTGGGCAGTATTTGGCAGAGATCAGAATGCTGCCAGGTACTTTTACCTGTAAGCTGAGCGAAAGCCAATTTGATGTTACCCGGCCAGCGGACGTGGAAGGTGTAGTGGGGTGCCTGAAAGCGCAAGCTCAAATAGATTATACACGTGGTATTATGGATGACAATGCAACAGGTGATTTGAAAGCTGCGCTTCAACGTTGTATGGGTATCAATTACGACGCGACATGTGCCATGATTGTCTACAAAAAAAACATCATAATCAAGCCGGCTGGGAGTTTCAAAGTATAGAGCCTGGTATTATTGCCCAAAATCTCCATGCCAAGAGTGTTAACATCGATGATGCAGAAAATTTTTATAATGCGCTTGTCATAGGGAGACATAACAAAATGGTCATTAAGGATGCAGTATACAAAGTCAACGAAATGGACCGTCACATTTTTAAACCGATTTTGAGGATCCGTCATCAGGGGAGTGATAGAGACTTTATCGGGGTAAACAAATGGGCCGAGAGCATAACAGTGCTGGGCACGAATGCCTTTCAATGGAACAGGGCGCCAATGGAGTGGTTGCGAAATCCGTGCATGAACCAATACATTCTGGACAAGGCTGCAGCGCACGATAAATTGCTTGAAGATAAGGTTGAGGAGGTGCTTGTTCAGGAAAAATTACCGTATCACAGAAATGTTAAATATTTCTCTGACCGACCAGGACATTCCGTACGCGTTGATGTGCACGATGTTGGGGAAATGGACTTTGTTTGGCTCGACGCTGCGAACAACCGCATTGTCATTGCAGATTGCAAATATAGCAGGGCGCGTTATGATATGATATCATATTCAGCAGACTTCGCGAAATTCAGCGGTGACTATGAACGAAAAATAGAAAATAAGCGCCAATGGCTGCATGACAATAAAGCCTTGGTCTGCGCACATTTTCGCAATAGTTTTCCCGAGCTTGTCCTTGAAGCGGATACGCTGACTGTGGAAGCCTTATTTATAATCAATACACCAACTTACTATATGTATTGCGGTAAAATAGCTACCGTCTGCTTTTTTAGATTGAAGGAGTATATTTATGACCATTACCAGCAACCGGTGTTGCAAGTGCAGGAGATGACTGCCACTGGTCCAGACACACGGCGCGTTGAGTATCCATATCTGAAGCCAGGGATATAATGACAATGATTTCAAGGTGTCGCTACTGCTTGAATAGGGTAGGCCGTACAAGTTGTAAAGAATGTGTTTCACAGTATAGCGGTTACATAATTAATATCGAATGGATATAATTCCATCTTCTTTATTATGTGCACATTTTTTATCCCTTGTTACGCATAACTCGGCTATACTTCTATCTGACTAATAGATTACGTTGGCATAGAAGCGATTTTCCTACGTAAAATGCATGCTGTGACAATTGTAACATTTCCATTCGCGTTCTGCCATATTAATCACCAACAAGCTAAACAAATTATACCATTCATGAGACTATTGAACAAGTTAGAACAGGATTTGTGTATGACTATCCTACAAGAAAACGGCAATTACATTTTTCTTCAAAACATCATTCTTCGCCATGTCCAAGGCGCAACCTTTCACACCGAATTAGGTCCACAAGGTGAAAAATTGGCCTGGATAGAAATATTCACTGGCGCACAAGAAACTTCTGAGATAAACCAGGATGAGGCCAAAAAACGGTATCGGGAAATGATGAGTTTACTTGTCACAGCTGTCCATTTGATCGGTTTACTGGAGAAAAATGGATATCTGGTTCTGCATCAGGAAGCACCCACAGAGAAGAAGCACGACTTTGGTTACCGTGGAGTGGGCGTTCCAGTAAGGTGCGATCTCCATGATAAAGCGATTATAGATTCATTAATCAATTATGTGGATAGGGTTTTAATCACAAATGACGAGTTCGAGAGATTTTGCAAGGAAGGCTTTATAGCGAGAGATGAACAACGGTATCAAAGACAGATCAGGAATACATTTATTGCGATAGCGATTTCTACCATCTCTCTATTGATCAGTGCTTATACTAACGTGAGAGGATGGCTTTCTGACGGGACAAAAATTGGTCAACAACAGATGTCTCAGGTTGATTTTTACTTAGGCGCCACCAATAAAAAATTAGATTCAATCGTGTTCCTTCTAAAGATGGTGCATAGACAGACCAGGGATAGCTTAGTAAACCCTTCAGCCTTTACAAGCAACAGTCTTAAAAGTGATACCATGAATAATATTAGATTGACTCCGTTAAAAATGCATGGGTCACGTCTGGTAAACTATAAATGAACACCTAATACAACTAAAAGCTTCAGAGGATTTCCTAGAGGCTGACAGATGTTATCGTCTCCTTGCCGCTATTTACCCAAAACTATTAAAGGAAACAGAGCCAAGCTAGGCGTAACGATGCAATGAGTGAAACACAAGAGCCATACAGCCAGGCGCCGGGGTGAAGGCCTTTCCTTTCATTTCTGCAATGCGTTTTGAACCACCCTGAGAATGATAATTACTCGGTATCAATTGTATCATTCAATTACACTCATAGACTTTTACCATAAATGTTTTCCTGCATTTTTAGACAGCTTTATTACTAAATATGCCATAAATTTCTTTCCATCTATTTTTTTATCGATTTGTCGAAAAATAGAAATCTGTTTGTCCAGACCTCACTTCCGGCGCCACTGCTATTCATGTTGCGCACATACATATCAACTACCTGTAAACCTCTTGAAAAGCGAACATGATATTGTCCTGTTCAAACTCGATTATTTCGACCTCTTTACGGAGGGATCTGGAATGTCAGGGCCATTCCCTTGACAACATCTGATTGCGTGTCCGGTGCAGGGATGCCATTCAACCCATCTATGCCAACATGGAATGGTACTTATGAGGTTTCTTTAATCGAAACTCGATCTCCAATAGCTCAATTCATAATATCCCTGACTTTTAGTTTACATACACGTTAAACATAGGCATAAAGTCGTGATATATTTGTTAATATTTAATATGTTCGTTATTGATTCAAAATAGCCCCGTTTGGTTTGGAAATTTTGCGCCAAATAATTATCTTTAGTTGTGCGACTCTGTATCTATTTTTTGAGACACCCCTAACTTGCTAAACCTTTCCGCTACTATGAGCCTCAAACAGCCTAACAACAACGCCCACGTAAAGCTTGCGCATTTGCTCAAGCCAAACACTAATCTTAAAAGCCACGTTTATTCGCAACATGATAAAGTATTTAAAAAAATAATAGATTCCACAAATAAACAGCAACAGGAAATTCAAGCACTCAAACAGATAGATCCAAATGGGATGAAGACTGTGGTGCAGTTTTAATATCAAACCAGCCGACATTGGTTAAGATTATTCCCTACACGCCTGAAAATTTGGCCGTAGCACTATCAAACGATTCAACGCCACCAACCGTCATAAAAGAGAAAAATCACTACAAATACTTAGTGCACTATCTCGGAGAGCATGGGATCAAGGCAAAGGCAATCGTCATAGAAGACCGTTACATCAGCAAAGATTTCCTGCACGATTTTGCGAGCTACTACGCGCTTTGTTTTGAGAACTTCTCAAAGTTTTGCAAGCGTATCCATTTTTTCGATAAGGAAATTACTGAAGCAGAGCTAGATGCTCTTCTTCTGGAGGAAAATGAGGAAATGAATGCAGGGTTCTGGATGCGGCATTATCTCGGTTTTGTGGTCGTTAAGCCCATCCCCGTTACTGTAATAGGATATACTGTGCTAAAGACTTATGAGGAAGGATCGGCAGTTGGTAGGCGCCACTTCTGGGGGCTTAGAAATTATCACGTTCACATTTTCGGCAGAAAGGTTCAGTTGAAATCGCTTGCTTTTCAGGAGCAGGACGGTGTTTTAGCGGCATGTGCCACTACTGCTATCTGGACAATGCTTAATAAGGCTGCGACAGACTACCACACCATTTTAAAGACACCTGCTGAGATTACTAGCGATGCGGCTAAAATGTCGTTTGACGGCAGCCGGTTGTTTCCAAACAAGGGATTGGATTTAGCTCAGATATGCCAGGCCATCTTTAACTCCGGCCTGGTAAGTGAAGTTAAAAAGCCGGACTATGTGTTAAGAGAAAAAAATCGGGTTATTTCTAACAGCTACCTGCGGCGTATTCTACGCGCTTATTCTCCCTTGGGTATACCAATTATTTTAATTATTAAGGTACCAGGCAACAGCCCGGATGCCAGTCATGCTATTACAGTGATGGGCTATCGCATGACGCCACTCAGCAACAAAAAGCCCCGAAAGGATATTCGGTGGCTTGCCGATAACATCGAACGGATTTATGTGCATGATGATCAGTGGGGCCCCTTTGCCCGGGTAAGTTTCAACGGGAGATTTGAACTAAACACCCCATGGACGCAGTTTCATCCCGGCCAATTGCCTACTTCTGTAACCAATATTATTGTACCTGTCTATCCGAAAGTAAGGATTGCTTACGAGGACATTTTGGAAATTGTAGTTGGGCTGGCGGCAATTCTTAGACTTCTTTTGGCAGATAGCCTGGTGGCAGATCTGGTATGGGATATTAGTATCAATTATAGTGAGGAGTATAAACAGCAAATACGTACGGAGAAAATTGATGCCGCCACCAAACTTCGTTTGATGAAAGAAAGCATGCCTAAGTATGTGTGGGTAGCTTCTGCCTATATCGGGACCGAAAAGATCATGGATTTTATTTTCGACGCCACTCATGTTCGCAAAGGAATGATCTTTACGGAGGTGCTTTGTTTCCCTGAAGAGTTACCTGCTATTTTGCTGGACCATATACAACGTAATAGGGAAGGTTTTGTTAAGCTGTTTACTCACCCCGCTGCTATCGAGTATATCGATTTTCTCATTCACAGGTTAAGTGCCATCACGCAGGTAAATACGACGATGGCAAACTAAAAAAGAGGCAGTCTGCCGACTACCTCTTTAAAGTGATTACCCTTTTGGAGGGTTAGGATCGTTGCCATAACTATTAGCTTCTCTGATACGTCCATTTCTACCATGGATGTACATCTCAGAGGAATGGTTAATGGCAATTTGCCTGGCAATATCAATTGCTTGCTGTTGAGTGGAAACAATAGCAGTGGCCCTGGAATTACCGGCGCCCTGAACGGCCCAGTTGTTTCCTCTGGGCACTACATGTTGATTGCTTTTTTTTGACATGATTGTTATTTTAAGTTGTTGAAAAAAAGACGTTATCTGCACCAAATGAGTTTTCCATCGGTGATAAAGAAGTGACTTTTGCATCCTACTGTTCTGTGAACGGAAGGGGAGAGGCTGATGATCTTACCTTCGGTTTTATACGCCCAATAGGGCGCATAATCTCTTAGCAGATTTAGATACAGTATCTTCCCACAACCACAGGGACACGTCATGGCTGCACGCCATGGCTGCCCAATGTGTTGTTCAAGGTAGACCGTTTCAGGCAGAAGCTTGCCTGGTAATTCATCTACTTTTCGGAAGCGATATTTTACCGTAAGTCCGAATATGCGCCTTATCGCCCGAATCCACCGATGGATCATAGTTTACCAAATTGTGGAGTGTTCAATAATGGTTCGCAGTCTCCCAGTCCGACGTAATGGGAGAATACTGGACATGGTTCATTATCACATTCCAGCTTTGTCAGCAGTTCGCAATACCAATAGCGGATTATATTGACCTCATCATTATCGAAGTTGCGAAACGGGTGAATCCTTGCCAGAAAATCGTTCACAGCGATGGCTGCGATCTGCATGTTAATACTAATTACCGCTGGCTGTGATTCCTGTACGTCTGCCAGGTACTGGTTCTTTAATATGCCAGCTTGATCTGCACGCCTGATCGATTCTGCCTGCAGTCCAGCCATTGTGTATTGCTTTCTGCTCAGCAAGCTTGAACCTCCAGGAATGATGTAGTGAACCGTACCATAGATGCCGGTTATTCCACCTTTACCGTCGGCTTGTAGTTTTACACCCATATCAAATAGTGGGATGAGATAACAAGAGGAGATCAGGTTCAAGATGTGCCTTCCTTCAATACCATCCACACAACTAAACAAGACGTCACATTGGGCCAGGGCATTAATGACAGCGGGTTCAGCTACCGTACTATTGAAACAGGTCACGGTTGTGCCAAAACCTACTTTCTCTATCTCGCGTTTCATCACTTCCGGTTTGGGCACCTGCTGATTGGCATCTTGTAGCGTTGCCCCGAGTATCCTGTTCAGGTTGACGTGATCAATATAATCGGGATCTACCAGCACCAGCTCCTTTACGCCTAGTCTTTTTAACTGCTCAATAGTTGGGCTTCCGGTGCCGGAATTTCCAACAACACCAATTCTCATCTGGCTGAATTGTTGAACCGTTCCTCTGCCAAAGGTTTGCAGGTTGCGCGCTTGAAGACGTTCATCCAGCTCAGGCATCTCTGAATAGTTCCAAAACAGCAGATCGTCACCAGCCACGCTGATTTGGTGAATGGTTTCTATTTGCATGTCAGCAGTAAAAAAGCGGCCAAAAAGCCTTTTATCCGGCAGCATGATGCAACTGGCATGGGGTTGCGTGCTATCCAACCAGGCATGCACACTGCTGAAAAGTGTCTGGTCAGACTCATCATCAAACTCACTGAAGCGTTCGCCGCCTCCAGGATGGCAGTGAATCTTTAGAATGGCATAACCACGTCCCATCGCTTTTTCCAGCAAGGGGTTCACCAGGTTAGTCGGCCATCTCACCAAATCGGGCTTACGTTCATAGCAATCTTCATATGCAACTGGAAAAAGTTCCAATATCTGAAGAATATGATCGGACCCGTGTATGTTTCTGCTGCAAAGGGCCAGGGCTACCGCTTCTCTGTCATCACCCGGAAACAGGTGATGACAAAGTAACTGGTAATGATGTTTTGATATTCTTATTTTATTCATTACTAGCGGTTTAATTCCTTAACTAACCAATTATTGACCAGCACCAGGTGAGTGACAAGACTATCAATTCCCGGCTGCCATTGCCCAGCGGCACGGTGTCTGGACCACCCTTGAAATTGTTGACCATCCAATTGCTGCACAAAGGATGCAGGTATGGGGCGCGCACTGGTCTTTACCAGCGCGGGCAGGAAGTACGCCATGTCTATCTCTGCGATAGGGTAATTGGGAGGTATCATCAGCGCCACGGTAGTGCTGGCTGTTGTATATCCCTGCGGTAAGGGATATTGATGTATCAATACCCAAGTGATGTTGTTCTGTACCAGGGTTTCCCATGGCAGACCCAACTTGTCAAGGTATTCAGCGTCTTCTGCCGGCAGGGTGAACTGCTGACGGCCTGTACGGCCGTCAGTTTGTTCCTTAGGTTGTAGCACAAATCTAACCAGGCATCTTTCCTGCAGGTCAACAACCTCGCCGGGTACAATAAGCTCCGGTGTAGGATTGGTGCTATAGAATTTGTATACATCCCAGGCGGCCGGGTTGGCGATACCTGGAAGGTTCAATAGTTCTTCTCTGGTAATGAAAGGGTTACTTACCGTATAGTAAGCGTTATTCACCTTTATACGATAATGTTTAGCTGGCAGAACTTCCCTACAGGTCTTCCCGTACTGTTCTATATCAATTTCATTAACCCATGGGCGGGAGACAAACTCCATACCACGGCATTTGATCTGTATAGGTTCCGTTTCCGTAAAAGCATATACAATCTCCGGTGCATGCGCCGGCAGTTGCACGAGGTAGAACTGTTCATGGTCTTTTCCACCTGCTTTTAATATCTGAATCGGAGTCAGCTGTTTGTGATCGGTTTGCTCCGGCTCATTATCAAAGCGATAATGTGCGTTAATAGCAGTTCTGATTTCAAAACGCTCCACAGCCAGTTGACGTAAATCGATCTCTTGGTCAGGTCTAACGTACTCAAAATCACAGTGTTCAAGTTTTTGAAACACATCGTAACAACCATCCGGGTCTTTTCCAACCTTGGTTATAATGTCCGCCCTGTTGATGATAGGCCTGTCAAACGTGTGTTTTTCATTGTCTATGGTTACATCATAGGTACGTGCTTTAGAGGTACCTTCTTTTAAATCTTCCACTTATTTGAAAATTAATTGTTAAAAAATTAAGAATTGTCCTGGTTGAAACAGGACCGTAGTAAATGTGCGAAAACGCACGGCATTGGGAAAGTGGCTCTAAAGCTGTACTTATATTAAAATGTTAAAAAGTGTCCAGGCGGGAAAATTTATGGGGCTGGGGCTTGTAATTTTCAGCGTGAGTTAGTAGCTTTGTGGTCTCAATACGAAACTACACCTCATTCGAACTAGGCTGCTAGCCTGGTAAGTGTGAATTTTACTAGCCAAGCCGGATTTTCCTGCTTGGTTTTTCTATATTGTACATATAGACGATACAAAAATACATTGCACTTTCGAAATCTCCAAAATTATTTTACCTCTTTTTTTAAAAATATATTAAATGTTACAAAACCTATTAAGTATTACAAAACTAAATTTTGTGATACGATGGTGGTACATTATATTTGTATTGATAAATGATACACTTCCCATGATGACAGCCGAGGATACCAAGGACTTCTATGCCGAACTTGGAGCAAATATCCGGCAAGCACGAGTAGACGCGTTTATATCTCAGGAACAATTAGCACAGCATCTGGATTTAACAAACGCCTCAATTGCGAATATTGAAAAAGGACGTCAGCGGGTATTAATTCATACTCTTCTGACGATTTGCTCGGTTCTAAACGTAGACATCAATAAATTGCTGCCTCCGACCAGGCAGACCTTACCTGCACATAATGCGTCAGTAGGCGCAAATTTTGATATGAATAGTGTGGATATTGTAAGTATCAATACGGATGCCTCAACAAAGGAGGCTGTGGAGAAATTTATATCTCACATTATTAAGCAGAGTTAATGGTTTTAGAACGAATTGAACATTTAGCTACCGACATTATTAAACGGACTGGTGCTACTACACTTCCCATTGATGTGGAAGCAATTGCCCGCGCCCTTAATATCAGGGTAGCGCCGTTTCCTATGGATAATGCTGTGTCCGGCGTTCTGTTGATCGACAGTAATGGTGTACCGACGATTGGCTATAATATAACTGAATCTCGTGTACGTCGCAGATTTACCCTCGCCCACGAAATCGGCCATTATATTTGCCATGTTAAGCAGGGAGATGGCTCTAGAGTCTTCGTTGATAAAGATTTTAAAGTTATGTTCAGGAGCAAATCACCAGAACCTGGTGAAATTCGGATGGAACGGGAGGCCAATGCCTTTGCGGCCAGTCTTCTGATGCCAGAATTTCTACTGTTGGAAATGGTTACCGATAAGGAATTTGATCTCAATAGCGAAGATTCAATTAGGGAGCTGGCGAAAACATTTGACGTCAGTGTCGGCGCTATGTCATTTCGGTTGCTTAACCTGGGAATGAGTGCCTCCTATTATAATAACCAGTTTTTTTAATATTTTCTGCAATCGAAGGCGATTACTGAGGTTATTCCAACATCAGCACCCGGTTAACTACTCTTAGTATTCCAGCTTATGTAATTGTTAACACATTGATGATTCCCAGAGATTTGCTTGCGGCCGCCAGGATTTTAAAATTGTTTGAATGGTAGCTTACTAATGGACAAGGTGTCCCTGAAATACCTCGAACGGAAAATGTTACGCGGATATCACCAACCTGAGTGGAATCAATCGGAGTTGAATACGCTCCGAGCAACAATGAACTGCATGGTAAATAGCATGTTAATCTGGTATACTTCTTTTGACGACGAGTTTTTGTTTTATAAACAAGTCCTGCAGGCAAAAGGTTTGCTATCGGATAATTTTATTGGTAGCACGGTAGGAGGGCAACCATACGTCTACATGAGAATTTCGGAGTTCGGGGAAAGATGTATTGCCTTTATTTTGGCTGGACGGCAGCGAGAGGATGGTCGTTTTAAGATAACATTTTCTGTTTTAACTATTACAGCGAAGGCCATACGGTGGATTTTTATTTATCTGGCTCTGTTCCGTAATTTTCTTGCAATAATATTAAATATGAGCATTGGTTCAATATTGAAGTTTATCGGGGTTGTAAATGTGATGAAACTTATCCGGGATATCAATGAGAAAAAATCCGGTCGCTTTTACCGGGTAGTAAAGGCATTGCGGCTTGACGCAGACAAGAAACATTTCGAGTCAATATATTTTACCGTTACAGCGAAATTTGGACAGAAGGTGCCCAAAGAAATCGAGCAGCTTTTTGCCCGAACTGAAATCAGAGAGGCTTTCAAAGCGGAGTTTTATCAGCAAAAGAAAAGTGCTGTCTTTCCGGCATTGGACTATTTAATGCAGTCGGAACCAGCCCTACAGTCTTACAGACGACATCTCAGTTACCGGATATTGCCGATACGCGGAGGGCAGAGCTTGCTATCTTCCAAATATCATGGCATTTGTTTTTTATTGAGATCTGTTTGTTTATTCAACGGCGAGGTTCACCACTTGTTATAAAGCGTCGTACGGCAGAAGAGTAAATCAAACGATCTTTTCCAGGCTGAATGGACCACTCCCGGTATTGGACCTGGTCGGCGACCGGTATTATATTGATATGCGCATCGCGGAACTTCGGTCGGTAAAGCATTGCAGCTTTTGGATCGATGGCCGACTTCTATGTTAGCAATGATAATAAAGCCTATAAAAAGTCCCAGCAGGTATATGAAAAACTGAAAATCAACACGATTATCCTCAAACCCGAGGAGTTTGTAGAACATTATAAGCAATACTTACAGATTGATAGCTTGGAGAAACATCTTTCTCTGTTTCATTATCTTTTGACTTCGGATTACTACTAAGAAAATGTCGATGAAGGAAGAATTCACCGTACCTTTTACCTTCCCTATTTTATATTTGATTATTTTAATAAAATAAATATAATGGTTGCGGCGGATAAAAGTTATATAGTTGTAATGTTATCCGTAGTAAGCCTACTAATAATAGCCGTACTCTGTTAATAGAAATTGAAATGCTACTTCAAAAGCTTAATCAATTGTTTGGTAAGGATATTGACGACCTGGGTTTATTTAGCAGGTCAGAAATTGAAGAGGGCAGTTGGAAAGGTCGCAAATGGCAGCATCGGGGTTACGAGTATTCGCTCAAAATAATTAATGGCTACATGCAGTTATACATGGATTTAAGCTCTTTAATAACATCAAAATAATTATTGGCCCATAGAGTCTACGTATGCTGAAATAACCGATCTTCAAAATTTGGCACGAGGCAGTATCGGATTCGACAGCAGTAGTCACAGGCGTCTTCGTATGCCTTCTGGTCGGAATTCCTGGGTCGGTTTCGGGAAATGAGGATCTTCACAGAGTTTAATGGAGATCTCCTGTAAGCCCCTCCATACTCAGCTGCTCCATATGAAATGTTTACTATTAGTGATTCAATAAATACACCCTGCTGCGGGGGACAATTATCTATCCAGTTCCATCGCTTCTGCCCTCCGGACTCTCCAGCAAGGGGGCTATGGCCAGTGCCGTCCAGTCTAAAATGACGTTTATAGGATATATATTTGATACATAGCTAAATATGTCAGGTTTCATGCCTCTGTCCCCACCTTTTGGTAACAGATCTTTGTATTTTGCATCAGTCTTAGGAATATTTTTTAGCTACTTAGAAGAATATTGTAAGGAATATTATTTGTTAATTTGGAAAATGTAGTTATGTTTGTATGGCTAAACTGAAGTAAAACATGGCTATTTTATCGCAGAGCGAGGTTGAAGCTATAGCGAGAAATTACTATCCGAAGATGGCAACAGCCATCTCGGATGCTTTCGCAGATTACATGGAATTGCGTAGGGTGCAGGCAGCGGCTGGGGTTACGAATTTCGAGCCCAGGACGTGTGGGTCCATGATCAATGATATCATCAAGACGAAAATAAAAGAACAGATCGGTGAGGATGAAAATGTGATCATAGGCGATTTCAATCAGATTTTCGGGATTGTAATTAAGGGAAAGACGGGTAGCATTTTCGTCCGGTTTAAGAAGTTTAATGATGATATGACTACTTCGAACCATCAATCAGGGCAAAATGATGATTACAATAATCAGGGGGCAATACCTGGGTTGGAAGACGAACCTACACTATTAATAGCCGGCTACCGGCCCGATCGGTCCTGGACCAATATTCGGAATATCTATCTCGTTTGCCGTAACGGTGATCGGGTTATTTGGCAGAAAGACCTGACGCATGAAGTAAGTCAGGGAAATTTGTTTATCACTCCGCAGGAGCAACCGGCGCAAGAACAAGAAACAAGAACAGGGAGAGTTACAGCGAAGAAAGGCGTATCAAAGACTGGTACAGACGATAAATAGCTGATAAAAAAGGAAATATTATGGCAGCCATTAACCCAGAAATGATTAAGCTGGCGCGGGAATCGCGTGGGTATAGTCAAAATGAACTTTGTACTTTGTTGGGAGTGGCCCAGGGAACGATATCGAAGATTGAAAATGCTGTGATGCAACCTTCTGAGGAAGTGCTATCAAAACTCGCGCAGGTATTGGACTATCCAGTGTCTTTTTTCTCCCAACCGGACTACCTATACGCTCCCAGCTATATATACTACAGGCGCAGGATTAGCATGTCCAAAAAGAGCCTTGCTATTTCAGAAGCTAAACGGAACATTATCAAACTGGGCCTGGAAAAACTATTAAATAGCGTTGACCTTCCGGAAACAAACCTTTTCAGATGGGATGTTGAAGATCATGGTCCAATTGAACAGGCAGCACAGCTGCTACGGGAAAGATGGAAACTTCCCAGGGGAAAGGTGGATAACATTTCAAAGGTGGTGGAGGATAACGGTATAATCATCGTACTTTTTGATTTTGAAGGCGAGAAGGTAGATGGTATCAGCTTGTACACAGAAAAAAATCATCCTGTAATATTTGTGAACAGTACGTTACCAGGCGATCGCTTTCGGCTAACCATTGCTCATGAGGTTGGGCATCTTATTTTACACTTCGGCAAGCCGATTGCGGAAACACGGGACGTAGAAAAAGAAGCGTTTTTGTTCGCAAGCGAGTTGTTGGTACCTACAGCAGAATTCAGGAAGGACTTCGATCATCTTGACTTCAGGGCGCTAACTAATTTGAAACTATACTGGAAGGTATCCATGTCTTCCCTGATATACAAAGCAAAGCAGACAGGACTCATTACCGAAAATCAAGGCAAGTATCTTTTTGCACAGTTATCAGCCCTTGGGTATAAGACCAAAGAGCCTCTTGAACTTAATATACCACGAGAAACGCCCACTTTGTTAAAAGAGATTCTTCAACTTCATAAAGAGGAGTTGGGATATTCGGACGAAGAACTGAGCAGGTTGGTTCACCTGAATGCAACAGACTTTAAAAATTATTATCAAACTGACTTCCAGCGATTAAGAATTGTTAGATGACAACCAGGACTGCAGATTACGAGTTTGGCAGATCTTACGACGGATACTGATTTGAAGATATATAGAGTGCGGAAATTAAACGAGAAAGACTGTGAGTATAGGGCTTGTAATAGTATTGAAGAACTGGAACGTCCGAAGGTTGCCGTAAAAAAACGTCTCTTACTGAGGAAGAAATGGATAAACGAATTATTGCACGATTTCAAAAGCAACAAAGAGCATATAGTGAAAAATGGGAAAATAGACGCACGACAGATTTTAATGGCGATTTGCCCTTTCTAAGCGGAGCCCTTGCCGGACGGAATCAACAACACTCAATTAAAATTTTCTAAATGAAAAATTATTACATAGCCAAATTCAGGATTATTGTGGACGGAAAGGATCATTCTATTGAAACAGTTAGTGGATCTGGGTATGATCCGAACATTGTAAAAGGCAAGGCTCAAGAAAGAGCAAGGAAAGATAATCCTGGCAAACAAGTTACCGCAGTATTGCTTGAGAAAATAGACATGGATTTGGAGGAATACAAAAAGGCTACCGGTAGCAATCCGCCGTGGTTGAGCGGTCCTAAGGGTGAACTATAAGAAGAACCTTGTATTCACAGCGTTGTCGTGTCTTTTGACTGGCAACCCACGAACATCAAGGATGTGAGAAAAAATATTGAGCCGTCCTACTTTGAAGAGGCTTTTTGATTATTATTAATTATTTCAGCTACTGCTTATGAACGAACTAAAGTGTGCTTGGAATTGGTACGTTAATTTATTTTCAAATCCAAACGATGCAGTAAAAATTGCAGCATGGGCTACAACTCTTACTACCCTAACCTTCTTGTTAACGTTTCTATTAAAACCGCTATTCAAATTTTTTACAAGTAGATTTTCCAAACTTAAAGTAAGCGCAGGGATTAGTCATCAGATAATTCAATCGGCCTTCGGTGTTAATGCAGGAATACCACTTCTGACTTGTACTATTCTAAACAAGGATAATAAAGCTGTTTATATTCAAAACCCAACTCTAAAACTCTCCAAGAAGATAAATGGCGATAACAAATTTATTGTGCCAAAGCAAAGAGGAACTTTCCCCATGAAATTAGAGGCTGGGCAACAAATTCAACTTGATTATAACACGGGAGACTTGTACAACCGGATTTTACAACAACTTTCTTCAAAAGACAAGGTCTTTTTTGTTGTTAGTTTGACAACAGGAAAAAATTATTCGTCTAATAAATTTTCAAAAAAGCATATCGTTGAACATATAAACGTTGCTCAAACAATCTAACCCCGCTGCCGCAAGTCTTCAGCCTATTAATACGACTGCCGTTGTCGCGTCTCTGACCGACAACTCAAAAACAATCTGGAACAGATTGTCTCCTATACGCAGGGATCCTTGGACAAGATGTTGGCTTCCCCAAACTTCGGCCATTAATAGAGAGAAAGCGTTTAAAAGTGACACAAAAAAATATCCGTAAAAATTTTTTGTGACTCGCATTATTCTTTACTTTACAAAATAGAAGGAAAATAAGCGTGAAAGATCGACGCCATATTGCAATAAAACGTATAGTTGACACAGTTAAGACGCACTGAGATCGCATTTACAGGATTATCAAGATATCTTTTATGCCTGTTCTGGGCACATAACGAATACATTTAAGGTTGTGACGGGCACCTAATATTGCAAAGTAATAAGCCCTTTTTTCACAGTTAATTTATTGAAAAAAAACTGTCATGCAGTAGACAACACTCCAACCTTTCAAAAATAAGTGCTTCGAATTACATAATGTAGAAGCTCTTCGTGTTTAGGCCCATTACTTTTTACGCGGATTGCGTATGTTTCTTTTCTCGTTTTCCAAAAGCTTTTCAATATCCTTGCTATGAGCGAGTGATTGGAAATAGACGGCAGCCCCTAGATCTGCAGGTGGTCTGAAACAAAATCGAGTTTTTGTGTACTATATCTAAAATTCTTTTCGTGATTGATTTGTTAATAAGTAATAGGAGGCCTACTATTCTTGAAACAAATTGACGGAGAATTACTTATATTTTGATTTTTATTTAATATACAAAACATTTATTCTTTTCGTATATGAGTTGGAGTTCATTTAATACATATGGAGATTCTCCCAATAATGCGTTTGAAACGCTCTGTAATCATCTTTTCCGAAACTACATTTTCAGAAATTACAAGGATATTGTAAAGTTCCGTGCTGTTAACGGTAAAGGTGGAGATGGTGGTGTCGAATCATATGCAGAGTTTGCCGATGGTGCGATTCGAGCAGTGCAATCAAAATGGTTCAGGGATGATTTTGGCGCTTCGCAAATTGATCAGATCCGAAAGTCCATTAACACGGCAAAGAAACTGCGTCCAAACATCAAAGAATATTTTGTCTGCATACCGCGCAAGCTGACGTCTCTGAGATTTGTAAGGGGAAGTGCAGGAGCCGATAAGCAAGTGACCAGGTCGTCAGAGGACCAGTTGCTTGACGAGCTAGATGCAGAACTGAAAGGTAAGTTTGCGGATTTGACAGTGCATTGGTGGGTGGACGAAGTGATTGAAGCGGAATTGATGCGGGAGGATAATGAAGGTCTTCATAAATTTTGGTTTTCCCATGAAGTCATTAACGTAACTTATCTACAGCAGCAATTTGAACGGCAGAAAGCTGGCTGGCTGAATGAAAGATATGTTCCACAACTACACACCCAGGGATTTATCCAACAGGATATAGCCGTTTTAAATTATAGTGAAACCTATCGAAATCACTTTTCCGCGGTAGCCAAATACTATGTTATCGCTTTGCAAAGAGTCGTTACAGCAATTGATAAATTTTTAAAACAAGAATTCGACGATGAAACCTTTAGGTCTGACCTGGTTGACGCACGTAGTGAAATAATCCAGACCATTGGCATTATAAAAGATCTGGAAAAGAAAGTAAAAACTGGGCAGTTGGTGGATCCAATACCAGTCATTCCATTCGACTCACTTGATAAGTTGATAGACAGCTGTGTTAACTTTGGCTATGACCATCAGGGCGTTGTTAAAGCAGATTTTCTGATTAACGCCATGCTCCGACTAAAAGATACTGATTTTGAAGAAGAAATTCTCCGGTTAAAAGGAGCTATGGATACCAAAGGGTTATTGATTTTGGGTGGGCCAGGGACAGGCAAAACCCATGGTTTGGCATTTGCAGTCGAACAGCATCTGCAAAGACAGGCGCCAGCTATGATCATACAAGCCTTTGGCACCCCGTGCAATAGTTGGGGAGAAATTATTAGTGCAGGACTTGAATTAACTAATTGGAGTATCAATGAAATCCTAAATGCCCTGGAATCCATTGCCATAAGAAACGACCGACGCTTAGCCGACTCAATGGTTAGTTTTGGTGAAGAATTAAATCGTGAGCCCACCCCGGTATTAATAAACGTTGATGGATTGGAAGAGGATCTAACGAACTGGAGGAAATGGAATACCAGGATTAGAGAAAGCCTGTTGATTGGAAAAAAGTTCCCGCGGGTAAAGTTTATTTATAGTGCCCGTCCACAATTTTTTAAATCCAGTGAGCTGCCCGATACATTACCTTTAAACGTTCACGAACTCCCGGCAGAAGGAGATGTACGACTACAAAAGCTGGCCCTTCATTACTTTACACCGGAAAATTATAATATAACAATCACCTCACCATCACTGATCAGGGGCCTGGATAGCTTATTTGCTTTAAGGTTATTTTGTGAAATCTACCGGAATAGGTCCCTCAGTGAGTCTGATCAGCTTATTACAGCTGGTAAAGATCTGCTGGCAGGAAAAATCGGGAAAATGGAAAGTGAATTTCAGGTAAAGATGGGTACGCAATTCGCAGAATCAAGATCCCCGGTCGCAACTGCCATTTCAGTGCTGGCTGGCCAATTTTTGGAAAAAGTGGAAATTGAACACAATTTTCTGGTACAGTGCCTGCAACCAGAGCTTACATACATGACAGTTGCTGACATCGATCAGCTGCTGGATTATTTAGCCCATAGCGGGATACTGATTAAGAATGTGTCTTATAATGATGCTGACGGCATCCCTATTTCTAAAACCGAGTATTATATCACATATCGCTCCATTATAGAAATAGTAGTGGCCAATCGCACTATCAAAACCATTATCTCAGAAAACCTTGAGCAAATCCCTGCTCTAATTTTTGAAAGACTGCGTTTAGGCACGGGCCAGGAGCAGGAATTGTCTAATGAGCGAATCACACAGATCATTGTTAATACCATGTTTCATGAGCATGGTAAACTTATTGGCGAGGAAGGGTTTCTTACAAAGGGCTTTACCGACCTGGAGATTCAAAGGATGCGGACGGAAGCCTTACGCAAAGCACCGGCTGCACTGGCTGCCAAATATAAAGCAGGTATTGACAAGCAGTTCTGGGAATCGCATGAGCAGCGGTATAAGCTACTGCTGCAGCAAATCCTTCCAGGCAGTGAAAACGCCGAAAATAACTTTGGCGCATTTTATTTGCATCAGATACTGATCAGTATTCCCAATGCCTATCAGCGGGATAAGATCTGGAATGGCAAGGATTATTATGGATATCCAAAGGAGATATCCTGTCAGTATGGTGTAAAAGAGATAATCGACACTTACTCCCAAGATTTATATTTGTCCGATTATGCTTTACATAATGAGATGCCGTTGGTATATGCTTGGTGTTTATCTACGCTTGATCAAAAATTCCGGGAGAGATTAAGAAAAAACCTTGCCAGATGGGCTATTTCGCAACCTAACGAATTTATCCTACTCCTGGACTTAATTTTCGATTGCAAGGATCCGCAAATACAGGAGGATTTAGCTTCAATCACCTTAGCATTAGCGGGACGTCTAAAAGACCAGCAGGCCATTTTTAAGCTGGCCCAATGGGCATTAAATCATGTGTTTAATGATCCACTCACAAACAGAAACATCATCGTACGACAGGGATTTAGGGCTATCGTTGAAAGGGCCTACCAATACCAGCTGATTACGGACGAGGAAGTAGCATTATGTCGCCCGCAGCAGCAAAATGACCTAATCCTGCTTTCTTTAGATAATGGTGCACTAACATCGCCTAGAGAAGAAATTTATCCCATTGTGCATGACCTGGCCTGGTATGTGGTTAAAAAATCAACAAATGGTTTTTTAAAATACCCCGACGGCTCCGGACCGGTACTTCAAAGTAAGGATAGTCCGCAAGCACAACAATTATTGGATTTATACGCGCAAAAGTATGGTGTGCGGTTATATGCCAGTGGCTGGCGCATGGCAGCGGCCATAGCTTATGTAAGAGGATTGGGCTTTGATGCTGTAGATGGTAGTTCTTTCACAGAAGCGTCACATGGGAGTAAAAGCAAAATATTTACTTATGAAGAGAAGTACACCTGGCTGGCAGTTCACTACCTGAATGGTTATCTGGCAGACTATGTTCCGTATAATAAGGATGAGACATGGGGATTCATCAAAGATTACAATACCATTATCAATGTACCCAACCCTGCTGAAGACTTAGTGGCAGAAACAGATCAACCTGAAGTCTTTGACGAATGGATACAGCAGGAACCCATATTTGCTGTATTAAATGATGAACCATCGTTACTTATTGAGGCGCAGGTAACACAGGATCCTGTTATCGACTTTGGGAAATGGCTGCATTTCAATGAAACACAGTTTTACTTATCAGAAACTGATGAAGATCTTGTCGCCCTCTATAATTACACCAGTACACATGACAATACTGGATTTGTGTATGGTAGAATGCAAATATCTGCCTGCTTAGTTCCAAAGGGTGCGGTATCGCGATTGTTGAAGGTGTTACAGAATGATCGCCGTGATCCTTATTTTGTAACCCATCTTGATAATTTACATGCCTCTCCGGATACCGATATCTATTCGAACCCTTCGGATTTGGTTTGGATGAATTGGATTGAAGAAAGGGAAACCGGTGAAGCAATCCCTATAGAAGGAGAGAAACTTACGATCGGATTTGCATTAACCGGGGTGACCAAAAATAGTACTGAGGGTGAGGAACATTTGATGATACCTTCACGATTATTGAGAAATATAACTGGTATGGTGGAAATGCAAGGTTCTTTTTTCTTCGACAAACAGGAAAAAATAACAGCATTCCTGCATAAAGTGTCGCTTTGGCAAAGAGAGAACCAGGAAATAGTGGTAGTTAACAAACAAGCATTGCAAAATGCTTTGGACGAGAACAATTTGGAGATGGTTTGGTTTGTAGAGCAATTTAAAGCCAGGGAAGTCTCTGTTCCAGAAATTGAGCATGTCCCTCATTTTCAAAAATGTCGGAAGTATTTTGTGTATCAGGAAGATGGTGAGTTAAAGGATATTAAGTTTTGGGACGAAAGATTTTCGAACCAAAGAGATAAGTATTCTGACGAAAGATTTAATGCCCTGGTGCCCGAAATCAAACAGTATAATCAGTTCTCAGAAGATGAAATACGGCAAATAGAATCACTGATCAAAGCAGGAGGAGAAGTTAATGCACGTACACTATCGGGCAGGTTAAAGTCAACTGAGGCTATCGCTGTTTTCAAGGCCGATGACAGGATTGTTGCCACCGCATCAATCAAAAAGCCTTTAACGAGGTATCGCAATTACGTCTTTACTCAGGCAAAAGTTCCTGATAAAGGGGTTGAATACGATCTTGAGCTGGGATATGTCTACACGAAAACACGATACCGCGGCCATCGTCTTGCCAGGCGATTATGCCAGTCTTTAATCGGCCAGTTTGAGCAACACTCCATTTATGCAACCACCCGAATGACTAACATGCCCATGTATTTCGTTTTAACGGGATTGGGATTTAGAACCATCGGGGAAACGTATGAAAACAAAGAAGGCACAGATCAGCTGAGTTTATGCATTAGGAAACCAAAATCAAATCCATTAGTGACTGATGCGGATAAATAATGCAGTTGTAGAAACAGTAAGGCAAGCCCTGCATGAAACTGTCGGGCTTGCTGTTTTTGTTTTTTGTAATGTTCAGCCACGTTAAAAAATTGCGAATCTGTTTCGGAATTGTGGATAGTGCTATGGAAAATAATTCTTAAGATAAGATTCTGCCAGCAAACGAAAATATTATTGTCAATTTCATAAAAGAGTCGTATCGCTATTAATTAATTACCGTTGAATTGGTTTTAGACCTCTTTATGCCGGGAAGTTTCATTTTTTTTGCAGCGGTCGTCGGTAAAGTGTGAAATCGGATCCCCAATGTGCTATGATGACTGATTTGTTTGTTCTACTCTCAAATTTAGACTTGGTATATACCTTAAGGTTGCTTATTCGGACATAACCCTGGGCATCATTTTCACATTTGTCAAACATTTCTTTTAATTTCTCATAGAATTCGGTTGAAATGCTATTTTGATATGATTTTACGTCGTCATTCGATGATACCATCAAAGCGATACTTTTTCTTTCATTATCAGCAAGGTATTGAGTAGTTTTTTCTATGCCTGGTTTAATAGCAGCAGAAAAACATGCATCAACCATCAGCACGATGTTTTTAAATGTGGTAGTTCTCAACAAATTAATTAAATCTATTGTAGATATCGAGGAATATTTTTTACTCGTCAGCCCACCATCAAAAGGCATGAAATAAAACATAGATCCGTAGCTACTTTTGATGCCATGTCCTGTTAAATACAGCAGGAGGGTTCGCTTTTAGATTGTTCATGTTGAATTAAACTCACCGCCTCAAATATACTGGACTTGCTGGCCATTGAATCGGGAAGAAAAATTAAACTATCCGAATCCGTTTTGCTAAACCGGAATAAAGAAACCAGATTATCGGCTGATCTTACACAGGAAGATAAAGGTTGCAGTCGAGAAGCTTTTGGATATCGGCCAACTGCTACTGCAACTATCATAACTCCTGTCGATTTTACAGACGGTATTATTGGCTGTGGCAGCAGTGCTTTCGATTTCTACAAGCTCGCCTCCGTTCAACGTGATTCTAGCGTATACTACTGCAAGCTCCTTTGGGCCTTTGACATTGCGCACAATGAAGTCAATGCCAAATGAGTTTTGTGCATTCATAACAATTCATTTTTTTGGTCTTTAATGCCGTTTGTCATCACTCCCACAGTCCACTCACCTCCGGGCGGTGAAATGATCACGTAAACGGCACCATAATACAACAGAAAAAATGATGTTACTTTTGATTGCCAAATAGTTACAACGGTATTGGCGAGTACTGCTCGGTAAAGAAATTACTCACGGATAGATTAGTATGAATTGATATAATTTGATAGGCCTGGAGAATGAAAAAGCCCGCAAACATTGACTATTTGCGGGCTTTAAAAGGAATTAAGGTGTGTTTCGTTGGGATGCCAGCCCTGGGTATCCGCACTAAACAAACAGCAATAGCTTTGACCGTTGATATACACTGTCGGCTGAAAGTCCCGGATTGACCAGGGGGGAAGAAAGGGTTCTTATAATCAATGGAGATCACATTCAGCCACTTCATATTTATCTGCTCCATGATGAACCATTACAGGTTTCAATTCAATAAGCATTCCTGCAACAGCCAGACGATTATACATTTGGAACAAAAAATACAAACTAGTTTGTATTGTGCTAATATAACAGATTGGTTATATTGGTGGTCAATTATTTACCCCTTTCAAACCTTGCGATATGCCCCATTTACTACCAACAACGTTGAGCAGTAGTTCAACCAGCTTCAAGAATCCATGGCCAATGCATCCCTCTGGCTTCAACATGATAGCAATTGCACAGCCATTATCTCAAAACAAACGGTTCGACTAACGACGTAAACATCTTTCCTATTTTCCCGCTGGAGCCTGTTTTCACATCCCTGGCAAATACGGGAAAAACACGGTAAAATGAATCAATGGTTCCCAATAACTTCGAATGAAATGTTCCTTATGTTTAACTTGTTTCTGGTGATGCGTAACCTGCCACTATTATTTTTTCTGTCACTCGTTAATATGTCTCTTTCCTTGTCTTCCATGGCGCAGCAACCAGGTGGTGTAGAGGGTACTAAACTTTGGTGGGTGACCGAGAAAACAGGAAATGAATATTTTTTGGTAGATGTTTCCGGCAATAACTATTCCCTTAAAAAGGGGAGTGCAGCCCGCAATATCAATTTTCATCCCGCTTATCTATGGGCAGACGCGGGAGAAAATTTTGACTTGCTAGCGTTCAATCAGGCGACAGTAGCAGCGGCCTTTTTTCCTAATGACAAAAATAAAGGGCTTCCATTTTTTACGTTTGAGTATTTGGACAAAATGCGAACTTTAAAGAACAATAGTGTAATAGGTAAAGGCAGTTTTAGTTACAATTTTGGTAACAGCCAAAACAGAACTACATTGGAGGTAGCCGGGCAGACCAAACAGGAAAATGCCATGAAGACAACTGTCTATTATTATGCCTCCAACAAAAACTACTATTCCATCTGGGGAGAAGATAGACGAACGACCGTCTCTGCTGCATTTAACGGGTATTTGCCTGAACTGATTATTTACAATAGGGTATTGACGCCTCTTGAGCGATCGAAAGTCGAAAGCTATTTATCGATCAAATTCGGTACCACACTCGACGACTCCTATGTGGGACGTGATGGCAAACTCCTGTGGAATATGAAAGATCCCATTTTAAATAAATTTCACAATCGTGTTTGTGCTATTGGAAAAGACTCACTGGCAGGCCTTATTCAGCCCAAGTCCAACAGTACATATGAAGAAGCGTTCAGTGACAAGACATCCTATAACACCGACGCCAACGATAGCACTGTAAACGCTAGCTGGACCTTTATTCCCCGGGGAGAACAAGCTTCCTTGTTCAGATCTGTCACCATAGGTTTTACTGATAGCACTTTCAGCCAGTTAAAAAACGGTGAATTTATTTTTTGGGGCGATAATGCACTAAATGTACAAGCTGCAGAATTCAAAGTTCGTTACAAACAGTATCCAACACTATCAACAGTACAAAGGGACTGGTTAATCTTCAATCCAGCGAAACTGCCTTATCCCTTGAAAATAGTCATAGCAGGAGGCAATTACCAGCAAAAAACCTTGTATACCACCTTATATCAGCCGTATGATTACCAGTTGTATCGATTTGTAATCATTAAAAAAAGTAAAGACAATACAATCATTGAAAAACCGGTGCTATGTAGTTATTTTGGCAGAGAGCAAAATAACAGTAGTCTAAAATTTAATACCTGGGCCATAGTGTGGGATCAATTAACCCTTGATCATCCTTCCGGCTATAACTGTATTACTTTTGGAAAAGTGCCCATCTTAAACTTTTTGATGGTAAACAACCCATATGACAATGCCCGCAAGATACTGGAGTATCCATACTACAAAGATTCTGCAATAATGGCCGAGACCCGTTTTGACACCACCGTGCTAGTCTATAATTATAAAGGGGCGGATTCTACTTTAAGGTTTTCCTTTAAGACCAGTGTGGGCGTGGGAAATTTACGGGCTAAGTTATATCTACTGTCGCGCGACGGTCAACGGAAGGTTTTGCCACCAGCTTATATAACTAATAAACAGGCTCCCATAGATTCAACTGCAGGTGAACTCCCACCCGTGACTACTGAAGATGTAAACTTCCAAATAAAGCCACCCGATGAAGACAATCCCTCAGGTGCTGTTGTTGGGGAAAGAGCGCCCATAAAATACATTAAAAGAAGGGTGGGGGCTGACCAACAAAAATTTGTCGAATTCCTGGTGAATATACCTTTAAAAGTTCCATTAAATCTGAACAGCAGGTTTTTAATCGAGGTGACCGATGACCTTGGTCAGAAAACAACATTGCCTATTAAGATTAGAATGCCAAAACAGATTTCCAACCTTTGATTTTTCTATCATGATTACCACCGCATCTCCCAAAGTGGGTACTCTTATATTCACTACTACTACTGCTTATAAAATACTGTTTGTCTTTTTATTGATATGCATGCTCATTTGGTGGCATTCCTCTCCACAGCCGGTAGCCGGCAGTGCTAATGGCTTCAACCATAATATTAAAACAGAGTCTGCATTAATTAGCAGTACCAATGACTCTAATCAGTTCGCGCAAATGCCACTGCCGGGCATCATGTCACGACGACGCACTAAAAAATCAGCTGCCCAGTTCTTACCGACAACATCTTATCGGCCTTTAGATAGCGCCGGATTTCATCCCCTATCCATTGGAATGGTAAATGTTAGCGACAATCATCGTGGCTACCGGATCAGCAGTGGCAACAATGCGGTAAAACTCATAGCAATCAGGTTTGATAAAAGCGCCATCCCCGATGGTTATACAGTGGCTGACGTGCATACCTATTTTTACAGTGATGCTTCCAAAGATTGGATACAACTCAAAAGGGATAGTGTAGACCTATACCATAATATCGTTTATTCGGCCAATACTGAAGATGGGGATTATATCAATGCGATCATTAAAAGTCCCGAATCGCCAGAAACTGCCGGCTTCGCACCTACCACACTTCATGATCTGAAATTGGGGGATCCTACATCGATGGTCAATCTCATCCAGGCCCCTATTCCCAACAGTCAGGGATCTGCGACACTCAGTTTTCACATAGAAACCCCAGTTGGAAGGCAGGATATCCAGCCCAATTTGGATGTATCTTATAATAGCGATGGCGGCAATGGTGTCATGGGAGAGGGATGGAGCTTAACTGGCACTTCTTCCATATCAGTGGAAACAAGATGGGGCGTTCCCACCTATAGTGCTGCCACGGAGTCGGAAACCTATCTATTGGACGGCCAAATGCTGGCGATGGCCGATGATAAGGACATTCTGACTATGGCTCACCGTAAGTTGGGCATTGCACGAGCACCTGAAGCAACAAAACGGTTTTTCTGCAGGCGTGAAACTAATTTCAGCAAAATTGAGCGCGTTGGATCTCTAAAAAACTATATATGGGTAGTAACGGATAAAAATGGCACCAAATACTATTACGGTGGGATAATAAAAGATAACGGAAGTCACCAGGTGGACGCCGTCTTGCGGGAAGGGGACAAAATTGCAGAGTGGAAACTGCGAAAAGTGATAGATCTGTTCAAAAACAGTATGGAATTCACCTATGAACCAAAGGATAGAAATGTAGATAACAATGTTGTCCATTCGCTTTATCTCTCCCGTGTACTGTATACGTTGTACCAGGATCAGAAACATTTGAAAGATGTTTACAAAATTGACATTGCCTACGATGACCAAACTGAAAGATCCGATTTCAATTTTTCGGCGAGATACGGTTTTTTCACCTCTGATAATGCCCGCTTACTCAAAACAATACACATTTCCTCCGTCGACTACCGTGGGGACGGTTCTGCTCAAGATGAGGTAAACATACGAAAATATGCCTTTCACTATCGTAATGGCAGTTATTCAAAAATGATTCTTGACAGCATCTCACAATTTGGATATGATGGAGATGTAGAAAAGCTATTCTATGGTCAACGTTTCGATTATTACAGCCTTGAGGCACTGGAAGGAAACTATTTTACCGACGCACAAATAAATATGCCTGCCGATGACTTCCTTGGGAAATCTGAAACCCAAGCGAAATTAGGATTTGGCGGCGCTACTGGGATTGGCGCACCGGATTTTCAGTTTACGTCCAAGAGCTTGTCGTTTGATGCACGCTTTTCCTATAAGGAAAATGAATCAGAATCCGTGGTGAGTTTTATCGACATTGATGGAGATGCCCGACCAGATATTATCCGCAATAATAAGGGTCGTATCACTTATAGGCCCAATACCAGTAGTCTTGACAAAATCACTTTTGGTCCCGAACGCCCGATTGCCGGCATAAGCAGTTTTGGAAAAGATGACGGATCAAGTCACGGTATTGGTGGAGAAGTAAACGGCCCCACCCAGTCGAGGATATACGGCGGCACCGATAGGAATACGACCCACAGTTACTCCAAAACCTATTTCACCGACGCGAATGGTGATGGCCTCACAGATGTGGTTGAAGACGGTCAGGTGAAATTTAATACATACGATGGAGGCAATGGAGGCATTCAATTCACTGCTTCATCAGCCGCTACCCCAAGTCCCATTTCCAGTGGGGCCACAATCGGAAATGCGCTCGTAACTGAAGACCAAACAAGAATGGATCAGGAACTAGCGAATAACATTAAAATAAGCCCCCTGCATGATATTATCAAAGTGTGGATTGCTCCAGATAGCGGTACCTTACGTATCAACGCGCCAGTCAGGCTACTGCAACCAGTATTGGGCAATAAAAGTGAAGATTCCACCGAATACAACGGTTCGGATGGTGTCTATGTTTCTGTTCAACGAAACAGTATCCCAATTTTTAATCCTTTGCAAATCAATCGGGCAGATTTTAGCGAAAAAGCAGTAGTAATACCTTCTGTACGAGTGAGCAAAGGGGATAAAATATTGTTCCGGGTACAGTCAGGCAATCATCCGACCGCGAATGGATACTACGATCAGGTGCAATGGAATCCTGTTATCACCTACCTTTCCAAGGATAATGACAAGCACTTTTTTGATCCGTTCAAGGCCAACCAGGTTGAATATAGTGCAGTGGAAGATCACCTCTACTGCAATGAAGTTTTTAACCTCCCAGATTCTGGTACCTATACAATCGCTGGTCGTTTTGTCAAACCCCGGACTAAAGATACTGTTACACTAACAATCAGATTGTCCGGAAAAATCGTAACCGATAGCGTACTTAGCTCCTTTAAGGTTCAGCGTCCTAAAGATGAGGGGGGCGACACTACTATTTCAGTTGTCGAGTATAAATACACTACCATCGATAGCGTATATGCTAAAATGCTGGATACCAGCGCACAGGTGTTCGCCACTAACTTTGCAGTACCACAAAAATATGGGTACAACTCGGCGCTGTCTTTTGCAATCACACCGGCGTCAAACTTTGATATGACAGGGATTGATTGGAAGCCACAGATAAGATATCAATATTACGATTCCACAGAACAGAAACCGGACGAACGCTGGAAAAAGGATACAATTGTCTATTTCCCAAAAGTTAATTTCAAAGGTCAACTATATAAGTCGGGTATTTATGTTCAGGTTAAAGACAGTGGCGATGTAAAAATCAGCCCTATTATCACTTTGAACAGCCTTAAAAAAGGCCAGGCTACCCTAGTTGTGAGCGATAAGGATAAAGTAATACTTAGGAAGCAAATCACTGAGTCTGCGTTTATGTCGGACACTGTTTCTTTTGTACGTAATAAAGGCGAGCGTTATTCCGTGCACTATGAAGTGAATTCCCCAGCAGATTTAGATGTAACGGGTGCAAACGCTCAAACACCTTCATATCTACTCATTCCTAATGATTTTCACAATTGGGTAGTACCTCAGTCCGGCCGCTATTCTTTCTATAGTGTACAAAAACGCACTTTGGCGAGGTCTGTCATTCAGATTAATGGTAAAGACTCCCTGCCTCATAACCGCGATACACTCGACAATGTATTATTAAAAGAGAATGATGTAATTAGTTTTATCGATACCGTGACTCACAGTC
Organism: Chitinophaga filiformis; assembly: GCF_023100805.1. Taxonomy (NCBI): domain Bacteria; kingdom Pseudomonadati; phylum Bacteroidota; class Chitinophagia; order Chitinophagales; family Chitinophagaceae; genus Chitinophaga; species Chitinophaga filiformis. The sequence goes on along the minus strand of NZ_CP095855.1, from coordinate 6,097,733 downwards.
CCGTTCAATTCAGTACCATTCTGTCCCAGGCTGCAGCGGTATTTCATAACTGGGAAACAAGTGATTATGGCGCTCTTTATAGAGGCTGGGGCCACGCGGTCTTCAATGCAACGAACTACCTGAAACAGCCTATTGATATCAACAAATTCCAGCTATCACAGATAAAACGGACGAATTTCTATGAGACAGAGTTTTTTGCAATGCCGCATGATGTACGGACTCTACGTAATACCGGCGTGAACAAAAGAATATACATTCACAAGGATACACTTAGCCCTTCCAGAATGGCCATGGCCGATGTAACCCCTCAACAGCTGTTCATTGTCAATAGTGCAATTAATGCCTCAGGCGCCAGAGCAGTAGTTAGATACACAAAGAGTACGAGCACGTCCATAGCAGGAGGCGGGGCTGGAGTGTCAGTTAACAAAAGTATAAATGGTAATTCTGTTACCTATTCTGAATATATCGATTTAAATGGAGACAGGTTTCCTGATATTGCAGGCACAGAATCAGTTCAATTTACTAACTCGTTGGGTGGTTTGCAGCGGAATGTGACCGCCATCTCCACTGGTTTGCAACATGCCATTGCTAGCTCATGGGGTATCAACCTTGGTGGAGTATTTTTCCATCCATTTATCGCTGGAGGAAAATCAGATAACGGTAAAGGAAATAATATATCAACAGCCAGCTCTAAGATAGCAGCGGCGCTCTCGGGACTTTCCGGGGGATACAATGAAAACAGTGATGAAGTTGAAGCCAACCTCTATGACGTCAATGGGGATGGCCTACCTGACAAAGTGAACAAAAACGGAAATGTTTATCTTAATCAAGGTAACGGATTTTCTGGACAGACCATCAACTGGCAATTACTCAACATTCAGAAAAATGAAAGTAGGTCCCTTGGTGGCGGTGGTGGATATAATTTCGATAATTATAGTGCATCGGCTGGGATTAGCCTCGCAACAACGACCACCAAACAATACAGCTCATTGATCGATTTCAACGGAGACGGATTGATTGATAACGTTGTAAGAACAGCAGGAAATGATGTTATTTTTTACATAAACACCGGCAAAGTTATCAGTAGGACCGGAGGTCAGGTTATCAATCTTGGAAGCGCGGTGGATCTGGGAGAATCAGTTTCCAGCAGCAGGGGGATACACGGAGCCTATACATTTGCCCCGCATGTTTTTGTACTATTTGTACCCGTTTGTAAAATAGTTTTTTCAGTAACTGCTAACACCGGTGATGGTAACAACTCCGTTAAATCCCAATGGATAGATATCAATGGAGACGGGTTTGTAGACTTCGTAAGTTATGATAATAAAAAAGTTACTTTAAAACTATCTAACCTGGCAAAGGTCAACCGTTTGAAGAATGTATCCGGGCCCCTCGGCGGGAGTTTGCAGCTGGATTATAAGCATATCGAGGGAGATTATAGACACCCAGGTGGCAAGTGGGTGATGGCAAGCGTTACGAGAGATGACGGCGTCAAAAGCGATGGAGAAAACTTTAAGACAGAATTTGATTATAAGCAAGGTCATTTCGACCGCTATGAGCGAGAGTTTCTCGGTTTCCATCAGGTCATTGCCGCTGATTACTTTCAAGGCAAGTTGTACCGCAGATCGGTGGCACAGTACAATAACCAGCATTATTTTGTGGGTCATCAGATAGCAAAAAAATGGACCGAAGATGCTGCCGGTAACAAATTTCAATATGAAGAATACGACTACGAAGAAAAATATAGAAGCAGTGCATCTAAAATAGGTGAAACACCTCCGCCACCGCAATCGTTGTTAACAGCGGCTGTAATGCAGAGTTTGCTTCGAACTAAAACAGTTTATTCCTATGAGGGTGACACTAATCGGGCAATGTTGCACAGAACCCGTTACAAGTATGATAATTTGCTCAATATATCAAGTTTTGAATATGAGGAAGGAAATAGTGCTTCTCAAAAAGATAAGTCCTATTATAAAACAGCTATTATATATAAGAAAGTCGAAGATAATCCGTATATATATGGATTGCCAACATCTATAGTCGTTACAAACAAAGCAGGGGAGACCCTCAAAAAGGTAGAGGCTACATATCCACTGAAATATTTTGGTCCTAAAATGGAATCTGAAACGGTTTATTTCAGTGATAAAAATTCCGCTAAGACAACTTTTAGATATGATGATGAGACCGGAAATCTTATCAAAAAGATCTATGCGAATGGTTTGCGGGATACATTTGAGATTGAAGACCGGTTTGGCATTTATGTATCGCGGATCAAAGATCCATATGAATTGGAAAACAGGTTCGAATATGATTATCGATTTGGCACAGAAAAGCTAAAAGTACTGACCAGCGGCTTCGCCATTAAAACAAAATATGATGAATTTGGTCGTGTCGTGAAAGTACAAGGGCCGCATCAAAATTCTACGGACATAGAAGATAGTGATCACACAATCAAAATTGCCTATCACATTCTTCCTGGCAAATCCTACTCGATCCTAAAACATTTTGATGAGTCCAATCAGAATGATGGCATTTATACTGTCAGCTTTGTAGACGGATTCGGGAAGAACATACAAACTAAGAAAACCGGCGTTGTCAACGGCACCAGCAGATGGATAGTGAGTGGCCGACAATTTTATGACGACCTATATCGTGTTGCCAGGACTTATTATCCTTCTACTCAGAATTATGATGTTTCAGCTGACATGACCATTGGTGCCGCTGGCACTACCTTGGTAACGGACACTGGAAGAGTACCCGCAACAGTAACCAACTATGACATTTTGGACCGTGAATTAAACACTTACCTTCCCAACGGGCAATTATTTGAAGCTAATAGATATAAAATAGGTAAGGATGGATTTAATAACGACGCCCAGCTCACTATCACTACTTATGGCAAAGATGCGAATCTGAATAAAAGGGAAGTATATACCAACGGTGCTAACCTAGTGACCACAGAAAAACGATACCCTACAGTTAGCGTTGATTCAATTGTGAAAGTCACCAAATACCAGTACACACCGATTCATCTCACGGAAAACGTCTTCAATATCCATGATGGTCGTCAATACTTGGTGATGTCCTACAAATATGATTGGGGCACACGCAAAGTAAGTTATTTCAATGTTAATGGTGGCACAACTACTTATGAATACGATAAGGTAGGTAACTTAAAAAAGAAGATGAATGCAAGAAGAGACGTTATCAACTATGACTATGAACATAGGCGCCTCATCCGCACCAATTATTCCAGTCATCCTGAAGATAGCGTAAGGTATGTTTATGGTGTAAAATCAGGTCCCCAAACCACTACGAACGCGGGTCGGATCGTTTTTCAGATAGATGCTACCGGGGCACAATCATTCATGTATGACGTATACGGCAATGTGGTTTACAATACCCGTACAATTATTGCCCCCTTTGATACGACTTACACTTTTACTACAAAATTTAGATATGACAGCTGGGGACGTTTGTTATATATGGTATATCCCAGCGGAGAGAAGGTGAACTATAACTACAATATTGGAGGTAACCTGATACGGGTATACGGCAGCAAATATGGAACGACAGATACTAGTTTTCGCTATGCAAATAATATTTTTTACGATGAATTTGAACAACGGAAAAAGATTGAATATGGTAATGGACTTGTAACCAATTATTCCTATGAGGACACACTCAGGCGTCTGCAATCTGTACAGACGCTTAAAGGAGATGCTCAAATAATGTTGAGTACCTATCGATATGATGAACTCAATAACATCAGGGGAAATACCAATAAGTCAAATTTTTCCGGGCACGTCGCTGTAACCATGGAGCATGGGTATGCTTATGACAATCAAAATCAACTCATGGCGGCAGAAGGGAAGTGGAATACGGTAACCAAGTACGACCTGAAACTGGCATATGATGACCAGTTCAACGTGAAAACACGTAAGCTGGAGCTTAATTCGGCCAAAATTAATAGGTCAGTATCCAGTAAGTTTGAATACGAGCATAAGTCTCCATTTCAATTGTCTGTTGTTACGGAACATATTTCGCGGATAGTTCAACAAGCAGATCCGAAGAAGCCTAAGGTATATAAAGAAGTTAACACTATCTATCATTCCTATGATGATGACGGCAATGATGTCTTTACAGCTACTGCTGATAGTTTTCATAACAATATCAATGAGCGGAAGATATTGTGGGATCAGGAAGATCGCATCCGAGCAATTAGTAGTAATGGTTATTTGAGCAGTTATTCCTATGATGCCGACGGTGAAAGAACGATCAAAATCAGTAATGAAATCGAAGGTGTATACATCAATGGTCAATTCGCAGGCGATTATTCCATCCCAGCTACCTACAATTTGTATGTAAACCCATATTTTTCGGTTCGAAATGCTAGAGGAATTGGGACCAAACATATATATATCGGTCGGGAACGAATTGTGAGTCAATTGACTAATTATAGTAAATGGCCGACCATGAACACAGAAGTCAGTACCATTCATCCAGAAAAAGATACGTTGGTTATGACTGAAGTCCTGGTTCCTAAAAATAAGTACTTGACTGTGTCTTATTTGAAGAAAATGCTAAAAGCTGAAGCTTTAGTAAATAGTTATTTCGACAGTCTGCAAATTCCACACAGAAATATTCCACATAACGCTCTTACTAAGAAATGGCCAGTGTTACAGTATCCGGTTTTGATAGATCCCAATTCCTCTGCAACCGGAACGGTGAATGACCAGATTGATGGAGACGAAAAATTCCGGTATTTCTACCACCGCAATCACATCGGTAGCAGTAGCTTTATATCAGACAAGGATCAAAATATTGTACAATACGTAGAATACCTTCCGTTTGGCGAAACCTTTATGGAGCTGAGGAGGGACTATAGTAGTCAATTCACTTTCAATGGTAAGGAACAGGACCCGGAAACAGGATTGTATTATTATGGAGCCAGATACTATGATCCTCATACCTACCAATGGCTGGGTATCGATCCGATGGCTGAAAGCTATGCCGGTACAAGTCCTTATTCATTCAACCTGAATAATCCTATCACCAAATTTGATCCAGAAGGAAGAAGTGTAGAAGAATTCCAGCAGACAGCTAAGGAGTGGGGAGAAAATGTATACGAGTTTTTAAAACCATCAGAGTATGATATGGCATTAATGGCGGCTGGTGGAATGGCTGCTGTGATGGATGGGCCGTTGCCCTTTGGAGATTTATACTTGGCAGGCACGATTGGAAAATATGGGTTAGGTAAACTAGCCAAGGCTGGAGGTTTAATTAAGAACAAGCTTACGGATTTTGCCGCTCGTTTCGGTAGCCGCGGCACTACAACGGTATTCAGAGCTGTTTCACAGGCTGAGGTAGACGATATCATGAAATTTGGTTTGAGGGCGAAAGAGGGTGCTTATGAAACAGGTAAGTTGTTTGCGCCCACACTTAAGGAGGCAGCTCAGTTTGGAAAAAATAATTTTCAGTTTGATAAACTTTCAATTACGGTTATGAAAGTGAAAGTACCCAATAAAGTACTGCAGAATGCATATCAATTCCGGGCAGATGGTATGAACGCAATATCAATTCCTGCAGATAAATTACATTTGTTAAAGGCTACGCCTCTAAACTACAGCCCATGGTTAAAATAAGAGCATATATCAAACTTTATTTAGGCGGTCGAAAAACACCTTTTTTTACCGGTTATCGACCTTTATTCACGTTTATTGAAGGAATGAAAACGTCTGGTAGCATTGATCTTATTGGAAGAGACAAATTTTTTCCAGGGGATGAAGGTGAGGTTGATATCACATTTTTACACGTTGAATATTTAGGAGAGGATTTTAAAGAAGGGAAACGCTTTGCTTTTAGTGAAGGCAGTGAGTCTTTAGGAGAAGGGATAGTAAAACACATAATCATTTAATAGATTAAATAGGACGTTAATGTTCCCGTCATAGAATTCAATAAGTTTGCCCTAAATATCTTTAGTTACAAGGATTAGATGTCGTTGCTGTTACCGCCCTAATGAATTTTATTTCCTAGGTACCCAAAACTGGTAAAAAAGAACACGAGGCTTTTTTATCATTGGGAAAAAAATCCAACGAAAAAGTTATTCGTTGTTTTAATTTATGCGATCATTATATCCGCATGTACCAAAGAATGATTGATAATTGAAAAATGGCGGTCACTAGCCGATCTGAAGCCGACACCATCGATCCTCCCGATTCGACCTTTACCTATCTGGCCTGACATCATCAAGAACTTTCAAAATGCATGCTTCATATACAGCTTAGATGATGTTGTGTCGGCGCTTGGTGGTACGCATTTTCCGGTATCAAGTTTTATTTGGCAGATAATTCAACAGTAACGGTTGCGCCCCCTTTCGTACGGTTTTTTGCTAATGAGCCAGGTAGCCTGTTTCACTCTATGCTCACTATCGAACGGCAGGAGAGAATGGCGGTTAGAACTTACACGGCCGATGTATGGTCGCTGATGCAGGAAACCGTCAGAAGATGGCGATGAGTTGACCAATATCATTGTAGGAAAAGTGTTGGTTAAAGTGAATACACGTTTTTTCTATCACTTTTCACCGTACACGTTTGATGGCATTCGAACAAAATATCTTGTGCTATAGATAACTACTCGAGGGCCTCCTCTTACGTAAGTGCCTTGAAAAAAACCAGGTGTACCATTAGTGTTTGTGAGCTTTTAATGCTATGTCTGGCGCAAAAATCACCGCGATATTTTATTAGTTCAATCACCAAGACATTGACATTCAAGATGCGAGTGCTATGTTTTGGGATGTCGTTAGCTGCAATAATTTCTCTGTGAAGAGGACGACATTTTCATTGAAAAGAAGTGCAAAAGACGGATAGTTGAGCAATTAATCCTACACAAAGTTCCGGAAATCCTTTGCGAGCGGCAATGGAATTCCGCCATAAACACAAAGCCTGCCGCACAGCCCCCCCATTTATTGCGTTCCTTCATTGCCTTTATCAGGATTTCCGGTGGAGGCTTCCGAACTAATTTTTTAACAATTTAAATGATTGGTTATGGAAGCTAACAGCATTAAAAATCAAGAGATCAAAAGAGAATTCGTAAAGGTTAATGTTATCGCAAATGTCACACAGATTGTAGAATATATTCCGAAAACTTCGGCAGATCATGATGAAGCGCCATTCAGTTACGACGACCTTGAAAATTTATATTATTACGAGGACTCCGAGGGAAATACCTACTCTAAAAATGAAAAAGAATGTCTTCAGGAGGAAGTTGAAAGTGAATTGGATGCTTTGGAAAATCAGCTGGAAGAGCCACTGGAAGAACAATTGAGGACAGCGATAGAAAGTAAGATATTCGGTTTAAGGCAGCGAATTGAGCTGCTTGAGGAAGCGGAAGAGAGGTCATCTGAGGTATATGAATGGTGGATTGTTGAGAATTGGTTAGGTGAGAAGTTGAAGGCGCACGGTGAGACGATCATCCAGAATGGAATGCATACATATTGGGGCAGATGTACAACTGGTCAGGCAATATTGCTGGATAGTGTAATTACTATCGTATGTGAGGAGTTGGAAATCCTGGAAGGTCAAAAATATGCATGGAAATAATAATAAGGGGAGCTGATGACCGTGTGTCATCATCCCCTTTTTGTTATTATTTGTTAGAAAAAAATCTATTCCTACTTAACTATGTAATTAAGTGATGCTGTACTTCAGTTATGGCGTCATAGCGCAGCCTCAGACCATTAAAAAATGGTGGCATCCACCAGTTTTATCTACAAAATGCTGCTGAGCATATATTTGCAAGGCATAATCGTGAGCGTTATTACTGCGTTCCTGTACAACTGAAGGCGCTTCTTCTAAGAAATTCAACGGCGCAATTAGCCGGAAAATGCCCGTAAATAGCGTTCTGACGGGCTAAGCTCACCGGCTTTGTTAAAGAGTATACTTTCGATTGAGAAGGTATACTGCATTTCAAATAGTTGCATAAATGCCTTCGTGTTATTTTATTACGTATATAGTACAACGTTATTTATGCGATAATTTGTTGCTTCTGCCTTCAGAGTATTAATAAAAAAGGAAGCCCCCTTTTTTTTATTTACGGGGATTACGCAAGTTTCTTTTCTCTTTGTCCAAAAGCCTTTCTATATCCTTATAGTCATAATATAGAGCGCCTCCAAGTTTCGTATATGGTAACGTTCCATTTAGTCGTAGTGTTTGTAATGTACCGGCGGATACATTTAATAGTTTTCGTACCTCATAAGTTTTTAGCCACTTCTTCGGTTCTTCGTTATGGCTTTTCCCTAATAACTGCAGTATTTCTTCCAGTAGTTCTATCTTAAACCTCTTGAGATCTTCCAAAGTAACCCAAGGCACAAGTAGTCCTCCAGTTCCTTTAGGATCATTAGTCAGCTCTCCCATAAAATGAGTTTTGCCGAAAACTCACTTTAATGGAAGAGCTTATATCCCATACTCTCCCTACTCCCCAATAATTTATACCTCCAACAATTCGATAGGTGACAGCAGTTGTTTTCTTTCTTTAATCTTATTTTCCAGTCCTTTGGTTTCTTCTTCAATCCATTCTTCGTCCGCTTCTGTATACCCTTCGGTCGTTGTGATTTTAGCATGGCCCATCATCATTTGCACAACCTTAATATCCACACCCATTTTTAACGCAACAGTTGAAGCGAAGGTATGGCGAGCAATGTGGAAGGTAAGGGTGAACGGAATCCTGGCAAGCTCCTGTAGGATCTTAAGACAACGATTGACTTCCTGATTGGTGATTGGCGGAAAAACCTTTTCCTTAGCCACTGCTCGTGGATCGTCTTTATACTTTTTGATAATTGCGACAGCAGTTTGTAGGATAGGGACCGCGGTGAACTCTTCGGATTTTAATCGATAATGGTTGCACCAGAACGTGCCTGATGGTGTGACGTCAAAATTGTCCATAGTCAGTGCCATAACATCAGCAAAGGCAAAGCCGGTATAGCAACTAAAAATAAAAAGGTCTCTTGCGTAAGCTAATTCCGGTGTAACAAGATCTAATTTCTCCAATGCCACGATCTGGTGCCATTTGAGCTTCTTGGTTTTCGTCTTTATTCTGAAAGGCGCAAAATCTACAAAAGGATCTTCCTTTAACCATTTCATCAGTTTGCCCCAGCCTACTATTTGCTTTAGCCTGTCCAAGTGTTTTGCCGTTCCGTTAATGTGGCAGGGATCATGCTTCTTTAAAGGATGAAGAGGGATGTAGGTTTCAAGCTCCTTTATGAAGGGAAAATCCAATTGGGAAACATGTATATCCTCCTTGTTATACTTATACTTTATGAAATTTTCCACATAGGCCGCAGTAGCGCCAAAGTTTTTAAGTGACCCTGGCGCGAGATTTTTTCCCTCATGAATCTTATGCAATTTTATCAACGCCATTACAGTGTGATCTTTATTTTTGACCACCTGCTTTCCGGTATAGATCGTTTTTATGTCTTCTGCTTCGAAAGGCTCACATTTATCGACAAGTTCTTTATAAATCCGTTTAAGGTTGAACCTGACATTGTCAATATGGTTATTTAGAAGTCTTGCTGCCTCAGATTTGCCCTTTACTGTTTCCGATTCTGAATTCCATTGATCCTTTTGAATTTGATCCTTGAGGCTGATTTCTACAGGCTCGCCTCCGTTTAACGTGATTCTAGCGTATACTACTGCAAGATCCTTTGAGCCTTTGACATTGCGCACAATGAAGTCAATGCCAAATGTGTTTTGTGCATTCATAACAATTCATTTTTTAGGTTTTTAATGCCGTTTGTTATCACTCTCACAGTCCACTCACCGCCGGGCAGTGAAATCATCACGTAAACGGCACCAAAAGGCAACAGAAAAAATGATATTACTTTTTGAATGCCAAAGAGTTACAACGGTTTTCGTGAGTAATGTTCGGTAAAAAAATTACTCACGGAATTACTCACGGATAGATTGGTATGAATTGATATAATTTGATAGGCTGGAAAAAGAAAAAGCCCGCAAATATTGACTATTTGCGGGCTTTAAAACGAATTAAGGTGTGTTTCGTCGGGATGACAAGATTCGAACTTGCGGCCTCTTCGTCCCGAACGAAGCGCGCTACCGGGCTGCGCTACATCCCGAAGTATCTCTCAGAGAGCAAACCAAATTAATAAGCTTTCAAAAAATAGCCAAATTTTTCTGTTAATAAAAAAGGCGTCTGAATAAACCAGACGCCTTTTTTATCGGGAGAAAATAGCTAATTCCTGAACATAGTCACCACCAGAGCCGTCTCCGTATTAAGGCCCGCTGCCGCAGCAATAATGGAAGAATTGTCATTCTGATCTACCTCACGTTCCAGCTGCTTTTTATGTACTACCAGCTTCAGATCACCTTTGGTATAGATCGACAAGGTGCCTATCTGGTTTTCACGGGCAGTAGTGTCTGTTGCTTCCTTTTTGAAACCCGAATTACGGATATCGTCCATCATGCTCACGAAACCATCGCGCATCGCAACATAAGTCACGCGTACATGTGGCTCGGCGCTGAAGAAGACCTTTTTGCTCTCGTTCATGTAAGTGGTGCTGTCATCATCAGCTGTTGTCCAGCGATAGCTGATCTTGTTCAAGGCCGGCAGAATGCTGTCGCCCGGCATGTTCAGCATCTTTGACATGTCTTCAAGGGTCAGATTCCTGCTTTTGATACCTGTAAATTCCTCTACCATTTCGTCTCCCAGCAAGATCTTCACAAGAGAGGGATGTTTGGTGGAATAGATCACTTCCACATGCTGGCCTTTGCTGGCATGTTCATATTGTTCGCTTTCTACGTCCTTTTGGGTACGTACATGTTTCCCCTGTTTGGTGTAGTAGGATATTGTCAATTTGTAAGTGCTGCTTTTGGAGCTTTTCCTGTAATAACCATCTACGATGGTAGCAGGCACTCTTTCACCGAACTGTTTCAATTCCTCGTTCTCCAGTTTAGTGTAATGCATCCCGAATACGATCATCAGTACGATTGCAACAGGTATACATACAAACGCCATATTGTGATACCACTGTTTGGGATGTCTGTCCCATTGTGTGATCTCTTCTATGTCTGTAAAGTCTGCAAATGTCTGCGCCATAAAGATGAAGCATAAAATACCCCCGACAATGGCCAGGAAAACCGGCATAAACAGGTACATATCTGCCGGCATCCAGGTATACCATATCAGGAATGTAAGTAGGAGCAGTACGCCCCAGATAATTCTTCTTTTCATATGTATAGGGTTGTAGTGTGTAATCAGGTAAGAGGTTTATGATGCAGTAATAAGCTATTCGCAGTCAATGATTTGTCCCAGGCTAATGTAAACTGGTTGCAAATATACATTTTTTGTTATATGATAGAGGCCAGTTACTATTTTAAATTATTATTTTTTTTACTATTTTGATGTATTTTACAGGAGAACATACTTGAAAGCCGCTGTAGTAGCTTGTTTTGGCCGTAGGTGATGAAAATGAAATAGTTAGCCATAGACGCATATCTATACCTGAAAAACGATCCCTATAATTATATAATCTGATGCCAAAATTTTTACTACTATCCACATTCCTGTTATGGTTTCATACTCAGTCATTTGCGCAACTGGCCGATAAAGGGGCCGGATCTTTGAAAAACCTTGTGTGGTGGATGGACTGGGCTGATGTGAAGATTGAAGACGGAATTACGAAAACATTTATTACCGCTGATGGGCTTACCATCACTGCCACCTTTTCAGGTGTGGCGGGAACGCCTCTTGCACCCGGTATTATGAATACCTGGAATGGCGCTATCCTGAAAAACCTGTACAACTTTTCTGATCCGGCCATCAAGCCGGCCATTGCTGCTCCGAACAATTTCAACAACAGCAATTTCACGCTTACTGTGAAGGCTACCCGCCGTGGGAAGCCAATTGCCTTTACATTGGTAGCCAGCGATGCAGAAGCAAGTAATTCACTGGAAACGCTGACCATGACTACCTCCGCCGGCAACTGGCGCACGCTGGAATTCTTCAGGAATTCATCGCAGGTAAATAATCCTGCATCCGGTTGCGGTACACAAACGATCAGCATTACAGAAACATATGCAGGAACACCTAACGTCGGACAATTACCGATCGTAGCTACCGACGTACCGGCAACAGGAAATGTAAAGGTAGACGTCAGCCTGTTGAGGTCTACACACGGCAGCAGTGCTGTTGCCTTTGGCATTATTGAAGCGGTGGATGAAGGCGACCTGCCTGCCAGTTATGGCTATGCTACACATCAATTGGTATACGCTACACAAAACCCCTGTAATGCCCAGGCGCCATTGCCGGCCACTGCATGGGATACTAACCTGAAACTGGGCAGTATTGCCGGCGATGCAGATGCTGTTGGTATGAGCGACGATAATCAGCAGGGACAGGATGAGGAAGCTGTTACAGCCTTCCGCGACTATAATGGCAATGGTGTGTATGATGTCACTGTTCCACTCACAAATACCACGGGAAAAACAGCCTATCTCAGTGCCTGGTTCGACTATAACCGCAACGGTATGTTCGAGGTGAATGAATCTGTTACTGCAACAGTAGCGCCCAATGCAACAGTGGCTACACTGACCTGGACCTCGCTGCCTGCCGGATTTATTGCCGGAAGGGTTCCCCTGTATGGATTCAGGTTCCGTTTGTCAACCGATCTGCAGGCTGTTAGAACGCCCAACGGTCTTGCGCCTGATGGAGAAGTGGAAGATTATCTCGTCAGCATCAAAGCGCCCTGCTCGGCCAATATCAATACTTTATCCAACATGGTGCTTTGCGCCGGTAAACCGGCACAATTAAATGCTACCGGTGGCATCAGCTATAAATGGACGCCTGCCACAGGATTATCATCAGACAGTATTCCCGATCCGGTGGCAACACCCACGGTAACAACTACCTATAAGGTAAGCGGAGTAGATGCTTCCGGTTGCCCCGGCACGGCCACGCTTACCATCTATGTCAATCCTTCTCCCATATTTACCAAAAGAAGTGATACCGCTATCTGTGCCGGCAACAGTCTGCAGCTTTCAGCGGTTTCCGATATTCCGGCTACTTACAGCTGGTGGCCGGATTCTTCATTGAACAACAGTATTATTCCCAATCCTGTTGCTACTCCGCTCACCAGTACCAGCTATACTATAACCGCAACCACCATATACGGTTGTACCAGCAAATCTGCTATCAATATCACTGTAAATCCTGCACCCGATATGAGAGTGATGCCGGATACACCGGTGGTGTGCCTGGGGCAGTCGGTGGAGATCCAGGCCAGGGGCGCCGATGTGTATGAGTGGTATACCGACCGGGATTCATTACTGACTACCAATTCGCTGATCGCTGTAGCGCCTACCTGCGATTCCACTTTTAAGATCTACATGGAGCAGCATACCTGTGCCGTTGCAGACACTTTCCTGGTGCCGGTAAAGGTATACGACCTGCCGGTTACTGCGGTTACAAAATCTGGCGATATTGACTGCGCGCATCCGGAAGTGCTCCTTGAGGCCAGCGGAGGTGTTTATTACAACTGGCAGCCTGCCAATGGTATGGCGAACAACTTAGTGGCAAATCCTGTCGTGTCTCCGGTAAAAACAGCTACCTATGAAGTGACGGTGATGGATGAACACGGCTGCACGCAGGTGGAAACAGTGACCGTGAATGTGGACATTGCACTGGCTTTCACGCGCTCGCCCATTCCAACGGCTTTTACACCTAATGGCGATGGTAAGAACGATTGCTTCGGATTAAAGTTCTGGGGTGAAACAAATACATTCGAGTTCAGCATATATAACCGCGTAGGAAACCTCGTGTTTAATACACGCTACCCGGGCGACTGCTGGGATGGGACCTTCAAAGGTATGGAGCAGCCGGCAGGTTCCTACATATACATGATCAAAGCTAAAACGATCTGCGGGGATGTATTAAGGAGAGGTACTGTGGTACTGGCCCGTTAAAGAACTGAGAGGGTGCTTCAGATAATTGAAGCATCCTCTTATAGCATCTCGTCCATCCAGTCCCTGATCGTTACTGACTTTACCATTCCTTCCAGGATAAACGGATCTTCCTGCACAAACTGTTCCGCAGCTTCCCTCGTCCTGAAAATGGCCATGTTTCCCCTGTCTGCAAAAGGCCCCGCACCAATCAGCTCACCACTTTCGATATATTTTTCCATCACGGCCTTGTGCCTGGGGTAAATGCTCATAATAGTCTCCATAGAGGCTCCGGATGATTCACCGATTACTACTGTTTTCATGGTTGATATTTTTCACAATATAAAACAAAGCAGGTATACAATAACAAGCATGTTGGGATAGATAAGTATAAAGAGAGAAGGTGCCTCAATTACTTTGAAACACCCTCTCTGCTGTATATAGCGCTGGTTAACTTATAATGTGATACCAAGCCGTCTCTCTATTTCTGCTGCTTTAAAATCTGCTATTCTGAAAGGATGCGCTTCGGTATTGAAAACATATTCCGCCGTATTCAAACCGGTATCCGGTGTAAACAGCAGGTAGAAATATTTCATCGTTTCTGCAAAGAAATAGGTCGGTAGTCCGTTCTGTTGTTGCTTTGTCCGTACGTCGGCTATAGATGAAAAGGCATTTACCGTTTTACAATATTTCAGTATATCGCTGTAATACTGTTTACCCATCTGCAGGTAGGTAGTATCTTTTGTATAATCGTACAGATACCAGGCAGACGCTATGATCTCAGCATTCAGTTCATAGGAGGGAGCAGCAGGCAGTTGTTTACGATAATCATAGATCATCGGTTCCAGTCCATACTTCCTCCACAGGCCATTCCAGGTAGATTGAAGCTTGGCAGCTCTTTCAGCGTCATCATCAATGCACAGCAACGAAGGGAGGAATGCATCATAAAGCGTTACTGTGCTGTTCTTCATCTCACCCGTGTACATATCTGTTTTCCTGTACCACAATGCCGTATCACTTTCTTCCGCATCGTACCTGTGAACAGCAGTGATGGTCTGCTCCCACATGGTTTTGATCTCAGGGTCTTTAAACAGCAGCCAGGTCTTCAGCAGGTATTCATAGAAGACATCCCCGCCGGCGCCGATAAAGCTGACTGTCTCCAGCCAATCTCCCGTTTCAGTATTGATCACGTTTCCTACAAGATTGATCGCAGAACGTCTGCCATAAACGGCCAGCGTTGCTTTCTTGGCTGCCTGGTAATATTTCGGATCTTTTGTATAGTAGCTCAGGATGCCCATTTCCAGGGTATACGCTGCCGCTTCAGCCGTGTTCACCTTTTCTCCTCTTGCCTTGCCCGTCTTCAGGTTCAC
The DNA here is from genome assembly GCF_023100805.1 of Chitinophaga filiformis. NCBI lineage: Bacteria > Pseudomonadati > Bacteroidota > Chitinophagia > Chitinophagales > Chitinophagaceae > Chitinophaga > Chitinophaga filiformis. Next base: position 6,082,414 of record NZ_CP095855.1, on the reverse strand, counting down.
CCAGTAGTAGGGAATACCTGTAGGCGATTTGAAGGCCTGTAACAAACGGTCGCCCAGATCTTTTGTGAGCTCCAGCACTTTCGGATTGTGTGTGTAGGAATACATGGCAAGCAAGCCCCCCAGCACACGCTTATTCATATCAAAGGTCTTCACATATACGTCAGTATTAAAACTGCAGCTGTCTGTAATGTATTTTTCTATCTCCCTGGCCTGTTTCTGAAGGCCCATCACTTTCATGGTGCTGTATGCGTCGAGGGGAGAGATGTGTAGTGGTGCTTCATACCAGTCTGTGTACTGCTTCGTTAACGGCAATAGCACGTCATGGCCCCATGCGTATCGTTTGTAGGTGTCCCAGGCTTTTACAAATTCCTGTTTTACACTGTTCGATAACTCCGCTGTCTGGGCTTTCACAGGTAGGTAGCAGATCATGGCTGCGGCAGCCAGGATGCATTTTCTCATCGGATACTAAATTATAACCTGCGAAGTTAATAAAGCGCTCATACTATTGCGCTAACAAATATATTTTTTACGTTATAACGATCTAGGCCAGTCGCTGGTGCTGATCGCGGTACTGGGAAGGTGTCTGCTTGTAAATGGTCTGGAACTGTTTGTAGAAGTGGCCCAGGTTGTTAAATCCGCAGTCATGGCAGATGCTCTTAATAGGGGCATTGGTCACCGCCAGTTGCCTGGCGGCAAACTGCATACGTAATTCCGCTACAAGCGAGGATAGGGTCTTATTATAGCATTTTTTGACGGTCCGGTTCACATGATCAATATTACGGCCGCAGATGGAGGCAAAACCACGGGCGCCAAGACGGAACAGGTCTGACTGGACCGGGAACTGCTGAACAGCATTATTCAGCCAGGCCGGAATGTCCTGATTATCAGGTTGCTGTTCATCAGGCAACAAAAGCCTGAAAAGCAACAGCAGGAAACTGTCCAGGTGGATGGCGGAGTATTGGTGCTTCCAGATCTTTTCCGCCTGGTGGGTCACACTACGGAGCATATTGACGTCAAGGGCCGCCTGGTAGGGAAGAGGGCCTTTTTTCCAGAAGAAATCGTCCGTTCCGCTAAAGTACCTTTTACGGAAATACTGCACCGTTTTCAGGGAAAAGGCCAGGTTCATCATGGTAATGCCCTGCCGGTTGGAGGCAAATGTATGCTGGTCTTCTGCGCGTATCATGACCAGGTCGCCGGTGTTCAGGGGTACTTTTTTCCCATTAATGAGATGGGTACCGCTGCCATGCTCAATCCAGAATATCTCTGCAAAGTCATGGTTATGCAGGGATATATCATCGCGTGAAAAGATCTTCACCCGGGCAAGATGAAACATTTCACCCCTGTTAATAAAGTGGCGTAGGAGAAATTTAGTGACTTTCATAACGTGCCTCAGCTGTTTAAAGATAAGAATTTCCAGTCAGATGTGCCCGCTATCCTTTCCATTGGCTCAAATATTGTTTGCTCAAAGGCTCATATTGCGGCCTCCCTCCATTCGCTATAAAAGCACCAAACGGTGACGCCGCTACGTGGATCGTAAATCCTTAACATTAAAAGAGTTAACTTTATAGGTATATATTTCTTAACCCAGTAGATTGTTGCGTATGTTAAGCATGACGAGAAAAAACATCAGGATTACCCCCGATTTTAAGAGAGTGATTCCACGCTTTTTTAATTCAGGGAACGAACGTTCTCTTCAAATCATCAACAAAGTGGTGGAAATGCCGGAGGATGCGGTATGTGAAGTGCTAGGCAGTGTGAAGAAAGAATTTTCCTGCAGGTACAAAGACATCAATGAGATCTTTGAGAGACACTACAGCAGGATCAGTCACCTGGTGCCCAATGGAATGACAGTGACCACAGAAAGGCAGCATTTACTGGGAGCTTATTTTACCATGGAATACTCCCTGGAAGCCGCCGCTCTTTTTAATCCTTCTGTGGTGGAAGCACCCGACCAGTCGGGCCTGAAGCCCGGGGAAAAGCGGGTCATAGTCAGCTTCAGAGCAACGGGAGAAAGTCATATTTCTTCTATCGAATTCCGGGAAGGAGTGCTGGACAAGGATTGTAACATCCACCTCGAACCTCCCGCCCGGTTCCTGACAGAAGGAAAGCTGACCGGTGAAAAGCTGAATGATAAAGAACATTTTGCCCAGCAATTGTCCCAGTTACGCCTGCCGGAAGACATCCACGTCGGCATATTGCACCAGCTTACCGGGGAATTCACCTACTCTGAAATAGATATCGTACTGCGTACCCTGCTGAGAGGCATTAAAGATCCTTCCGACCAGCAGAACATGAAGCAACATGTACTTGAATTAGTAGACGCCAGTTATGAGCTGCATTTCCCTGATTATACAGGCTTGTCAGAACGTGTTATCTTCCCGGTAACCTTTACAGAAAAGAATGGTATAGAAGACGCCCGTTTTGTGAAATTTGTAGAGGAAGAGGGATCCTGCACTTACTACGCGACTTACACCGCTTATGACGGTTCGTTCATCCTGCCTAAGCTGATCAAGACCTGCGACTTCCAGCATTTCGAGGTGTCTCCTTTATACGGGAAAGGGGCAGTGAATAAGAACCTCGCACTCTTTCCCAAAAAGATCAACGGGAAATATGCCATGCTGTCAAGAATAGATGGCGTGAACAATTATATCATGTTCTCAGACGATCTCTATGAATGGGAGAATCCTATCCTGCTGCAGCAGCCTAAATATCCGTGGGAGTTTGTGCAGATAGGTAATGCCGGCTCACCTTTGCTGACTGAAAAGGGATGGCTGATCATTTCGCATGGCGTAGGGCCTATGCGTAAATATTGCCTGGGCGCCGCTCTCTTCGATCTGGAAGATCCTACGAAGGAGCTGGGCCGTCTGCAATATCCTTTGCTGATGCCTAAGGAAGATGAGCGGGATGGTTATGTACCGAATGTGGTCTATTCCTGTGGTGCCATGATCCATGAAGGGATGGTCTTTATTCCTTATGCAGTATCCGATTATGCATCATCATTTGCCAGTGTACCGCTGGATAAATTACTGAAAGCTTTATTAAAAGGAGGATAGTCAGGCTGTACTGACTATCCTTTTATATACCTCGATATAACGGGTTACCATTTGCTCCTGGCTGAAATTGGCCATTGCATGCCGGTGACAGCTATACCGTTGAATGTTCTCTATACCCGCTACGGCAGCTACAGCTTCTTCTACTGTATTGACGAGGAAACCGGTCTTCCCTTCCAGTATCAGCTCTTTCATAGCGCCCCTGTTAAATGCAATGACAGGCGTACCACACATCATCGCTTCTGCAATGCTCAATCCAAAGGGTTCTTCAAACATTACAGGATGCAGTAATGCTTTTGCACCGCCCAGCAGCTGGTTACGCTCTGCAGGTCCTACATTCCCTTTGTAAATAACAGTGTCGCCATCAATAAAAGGTTCCACCTGCTCCTTAAAATAACGGGCATCCTGTATCAGGCCACAGATGACCAGCTGCATGTTCAATTGCTGTGCAATCGTTATTGCCAGGTGTGTGCCTTTTTCAGGATGTATCCTGCCAAAACTCAACAGGTATTCTTCCGGTACTTCCCGGAAAGAGAATAAGGACTCATCAATGCCATTATATACAGTAGCAATATACCTTAATTCACCGCTCCGGTCACTGTTGCTGATAGATACATAATGACCGCTATTGTTGTACTTTTTATACACCGGTATAATGTCCGGCGAAGAGAAGCCGTGAATAGTGGTCAGCATCGGTGTGGAGATCAGCCGGGAATAGGTGAGGGGCAGAAAATCATAATGATTGTGTATGAGATCAAATTCATCTGCTCTCTCCATCAGGGCTGAAATATGAAGGCATTCCCATACCTTGAAGTCAGCCGGTTGTTCTCCCAGGGGATGATCGCATACGGACGACAATTTTGCACGGGTGACAGAATCGCCCGTGGCAAAAAGTGTTACATCAATTCCTTTTTTTACAAGACCTTCAGTAAGTACGGAGGTCACCTGTTCCCACGGGCCATACTGGCGGGGAGGAGTGCGCCAGACGATAGGGGATAGAACTGCTATTTTCATTTATCTGTCTAACATTTCAGAAACGGCAAAATAAGCGATCCAGAACGCGATGGTGCTTTCTGCGCCCTGGTTTTCGTTGACCCTGTCGGGGTGTAAACCATCAGAACAACCACCGGTATCTTTATCATATAAGGGCTGCTCTAAGGCATTCTCACCCATGAACCACTGCCACGAGCGTATACCCCTGGCCAGGAATTTTTTATCGCCCGTGATATGGAATGCCTGCTGATAGAACAATACCATGGCCATCACGTCCAGGGGCTGCTGATCAAACAAGGCGGTAGTACCACCCTTACTGCACCAGCCATTATTACCGACAGGATACAGTACCCCATCACGAAACACTTTGGATTCCAGGAAGCAGATAGCCTCCAGGGCCGTATGCAGGTACTCTTCCTGCCGTGCAATCTGGTAAGCATGCAGGAGGGCCAGCGGTATCATGGCATTGTCGTAGGTCAGCACTTCCTCAAACCAGTGCCAGTCCTTATCCGAGTATCTGCGATATTCATGTACCAGTTTATCCGCCAGCTGCGTAGCCCTGTTCAGGTGCTCGTCCTGCGGGTGATGGGAGCCTATGAACATACATAACCCGATCAGGCTATTGGCAATGCCCCTGAGGGAGATCAGCTTGTCCATATGAGGCGCAGCCTTCAGGAAAATATCTTCCGCCGTTTTGATGGTCAGCGGCGAGGGCCCGTCAGCTACCAGGTAACCCAGGGCCATAATAGTCCTGCCATAAGCATCTTCCGAGCCGCCGTCTATCACGATCTGTTTGTTATAATGCATGAAGTTGTGAAAATAACCGTCTTCCATTTGCATATAATGGATAAAGCTCAGGTAAACGGACATCAGCTTCAGCATCTCGGGGTGTCTGACCTGTTTCCATGCCAGCACAGTGAGTAACAGTGCCCGGGAATTATCGTCAGTACAATAACCTTCTTTCCTGTTGGGCATATTGCGCAGGGCATGTTGTATCATGCCCGTGCTGTCAGTCATATTCAACACGTGATCAGGGTTAAATGCCGGTAAGGCTATTTTGCCGGTTACGGGTTCTTTTTTTTGAATGGTTTTCGTTGGCTGCAAATGCGGATGCATATTATTTTTTTTAGTGAACAATAGGCGATGCCGGTTACAGTGCTACAATATTATTGTATGTAGAAGATTGTTTTCTCATCAGTTCATAGAACAGCATCGCATGTTTGCGGGCAACTGTACCCCAAAGGGTGTTCCTGGTCCGCATGAATGCTTTTTTACCCATTTCATGTCTCAGCGGTTCATTGCGCAGCAGATTGATGGCGTTATCGGCAAGCGCATTTTCATCGCCCGACTGAATAATGATGCCTGTATCTTCGTCCAGCATTTCATTGGCTAGCACAAAGGCATTGGATATGATGGCACAACCGGCGCTCATCGCGTACATAAACGTACCGCTCATAGCCTGGTTGGGGTCTTTTGAAGTAAAAAGATAAATATCAGTAAGAGACAGATACTTCAATAGTTGATCTGTCGGGATGAATTCATTGACAAGTTTTACATTTTGTGTAAGATTATTTTCCGCGATCAGTCGCTCGAGACTTTCCCGGTAAGTTTCTCCCTCACTCTCTACTAAATTGGGGTGAGTATTCCCCAGTATGACGTACACTGCTTCCGGAAATTCCGCAGCTATCTTCACCATTGCTTTGATGCCGAGCTCAATTCCCTTGTTTGGACTAAGCAGTCCGAAGGTGGTCAGGATCTTTTTATTCTGCAGATTGAACCTGTTTTTCAATTCTGCCCTGTTGGCAGGAGGAATAGGATGCGTACCATGAGGTATGATCAGCAGCTTCTCCGGTTCAATATCATAGTCTTCCACGAGTAGTCTGTGTGAATGCTGGGTCATTACGATCACTTTGTCGGCCAGCAGGCAGATGCTTCTTACCAGCTTCAGCCTTTCATTGTCAGGATCAGGTAATACAGTATGGAAACGGATGATAAAAGGCTTGCTCAGTAAGGAAAGGAAGGCGAGTACATACTCTCCCATATTTCCGCCGAAAAGCCCGAATTCATGTTCGACGCAAACCATCTTCACAGCAGGATTCTGATTGATCGCTTCCGCACCCGCTATACAGGAATTCAACCGGCAGCCATCCATCACCATCGAGACGGGTGCTGCATAGTTTTCTGTATTGGCCCTTTTATCCAATGCACATATACTGATCTCAAACTCTTGCTTCAGCAGATGGGTTAGTTCTTTGGTGAGATCGGCGGTAAAAGTGGCTATGCCGCATTTGCGGGGGGAGTAAGTACTCACAAAGAGAATCTCTGGCTTCATATCAAATGTATCCATATAATTGTTTTTAACGAAGTAGTTGCCAATAGGTCCACCAAATCAGCCGGTGAGGAATAAATAGGGCCGGGGTTCAAAGCTGTATGTGTCTTAGTATGATCCTGATCATAGAATTACAAAAAGCGAACCAGTTGAACTGGCACACCTTGGTGAAGATAGGATGCTAATGTGGGATATCCGGATATTTTTCCTATTTTCCTTGATAAAAAATAACCCGATGTCGAAACAAACCAGACGACAGTTCCTTTCCGCAGCAGGTAAAACAGCCGCGGTGGCAGGCGTAGCTACGATGACCGGCGGAGCCGCCATGGCAATGCCACCGGCAGAAAAAGTATTCGTGCACCACGTTTATTTCTGGCTGCATAATCCGGATAGCCAGGAAGACAAAGCCAAATTGATTGCCGGATTGCAAAAGCTGGCAAAAGGGGCTAAAACTATCAAACAGCACCATATCGGTACGCCTTCTACCACCAATCGCGATGTAATAGACCGGTCTTATCAGGTGTCCTGGTTGCTGTTCTTTAAAAACAAAGCTGATCAGGACATCTATCAGACAGATCCTGCTCACCTGAAGTTTATAGAAGAATGTTCTTCCCTTTGGAAAAAAGTGATCGTATACGATTCCGAGGATATTTGATGATACTTTGTATATTTGGAACAACAGCCAGTCCGCTATCGGCGGACTGGCATTAATACCAGCCAGGATCTTTTATAATAGCTGAAACCAATGCCAGCCTGATCGTCATCATTAAAGTGATTTATTATGCTGAAACGACTCATTGGACTGCTCTTTCCCCCGACGCGACAAGACCCCAATGCCCGTCTGAAAATGACCGGGAACAGAATAACGGTGAACGCTGCCGATTTTACTGTTTTTACATCCAATTACTATGAGGAAGCAGATAATACCGACAGCCTCGAAGTGCGCATGCTGGATGGCCTCATTGGCCACCAGACCGACCATGTAAGGGAACGGGAGATATGTTATCTATCCTGCGCCTACCAGGCCGACAACAACACGCATATTGAATTACTCAGTCCCTACATTTATAAAGACCGGGTGACGGTCAACTTCCTGCTGGAAAGGCATCAGCAGATCTCTATCTACCTGAATCCTGCCGATTGCAGGGAATATTACTTTGATCTCGACTTCATGAATGCCTGAGGGATTTTCCCCTGAAGAATATTGTCATAAAACAAAGAACGAATGGCTGTCTGACCATTCGTTCTTTGTTTTGTTGTTCCTGTATATGATATTATTGCATACCATCCATCATGCCCTGGTTGCCGGCGCCCGAACTCTTACGTTTGAAGAGGGAGGCGTCTATTTTCCCGAAGCGATAAGCAATGTTCAGCTTGATCATTTGCGGGTTCCTTAAGCGGGTATAATTCTGGGTGAAATAAGCACTGTATGAATACTGATCCGTTTTCCGGCTGCGGAAGATGTCGCTGACCGCAATTGTAGCACTTAGCGCCTTGCTCTTCAGGAAGCTCTTCTTCAGCGCCAGGTCTATACCATAGAAAGAACGTATATAACCCTGTGAGGAGCTCTGTGCTTCCATTCCGGGAGGACCACCACCGAAACCATTGTTGGTATTGATCGGCAGGTTGGTCTTTGACTGATAGGTGGCAGTCAGTTGCAGTTCCATAGCGGCTGGCAGCTTAAAGTTACTGTTCAGCTTACCGAATACGCTCCACAATGCTTTCTGATTGGCTACCGCCGTCTGGCCGGCGTCTACTTTTGAATTGTACATGTTGATGTTGGTCGACATGTCCCACCACTTCGTAAAGTAGTTCTGCACCGTGATCTCCGCACCGGTAGTATAACTGCCCTTCGCATTGATGAAGGTGTTGATCAGCGCGGTATTGCCCGTGGTCGGGTCTGTCTGGCGGTCTATATAACTGGTAATGGTGTTGTCAGTGTATTTATAGTATACGGACCCCAGGAAAGTGTGGTTACCCTTGAACGTTTTCAGGTAAGACAGTTCCAGTGACTGTGTGAACTCCGGTACCAGGCCCGGGTTACCTTTTGTAATATTCAACTTGTCGGTAGAGTCTGCAAAAGGTATCAGCTGGAAGAAGTTCGGACGGTTGATACGGCGGGTAGCGCTCAGCTGTACTTCCTGGTCATGTTTGAATTTCTGGCTCAGGAAAATGGTAGGGAACAGGCTGGTCGGATAGCTGTTACTGAATTTTTGTCCCGTCTGGATCAGTTCCCCTGTGTATTTTGAACTTTCACCGCGTAACCCCAGTTTATAGCTGAAATTATGAATGCTGTTGCTGAACGTTACATAGGCAGCATATACGCTCTCATTGTTCTTGTAATTGCTCGTATTACCGGATGTGAGATCGTATTCATCGCTGGTTTCGTTGAACAGGTAGTTATAGTTGGCGTTTTCGATATGACGGAAGTTGGCCCTCAGACCAGCCTCCAGCTTGCCTTTGGCGCCGATTGGCTTTACATAGTCTGTCTGAGCTGTAATATTTCGCATCTTACCATTGCCGGAGATCTTTTCCAGTTTGTTGCTGCTGACTGCACCGCCTTTGATATTGTAGAAGTCTGTATTATAATCGGAACTATTGGTAGCGCTGCCACCGAAGTAGTTCGCATCCACTGTCAGTTCTTCTCCTTCATGAGGAAAGAGATGTTTCATGCCCAACACTAAACCGGTTCCGTTGAACACACGTTTGCCGGCTGTTACCCTGCGGCTGAACGCCGTTGTGGGAGCGCCGCTGAATAGTGTGTCTGTATTGATATCGAGGATGCTGGAAGGTTTGAAACTACCATGTACCCTGATACCGGAAACAGATAAGGTGGTACGGTTGGTAGCGAAATAATCAGCTCCCAGGCGACCGAACATAAACCCGCCATTGCTTTTAGACGTATTTTCCTGCAGGGTATGGATATCCGGATCGCTGGAAATGTCATAACGGTCTGTTTTACCGGTCGTACGGTCGCGCATCTGGTTGATCATACCACTGGCAGTCAGGTTCAGCTTGCCCTGACGCAGGTTAAAATCAGCGCCGCCGTTGAAGCCGCCACGTTTGTCCACGCCTGCACGGAGATTTCCGTTATAGCCCGTTTTACGGTTCTTTTTCAGTACGATGTTCACAATACCTGCGCCGCCCCCGGAAGCGTCGTATTTGGCGCTGGGAGCTGTCATTACCTCCACGCTTTCAATAGCGTCAGCAGGGATCTGGTCGAGGGTGAGCGTAGTAGGACGGCCGTCAATGTACAACTGAGGGGTCGCATTGCGCATGGTCATGTTACCATCGATGTCGACATTAACAGAAGGCACGTTTTTCATCACATCCGTGGCGGTACCACCGGCGCTGGAAATACTCTTTTCGACATTGAACACCTTTTTATCCATATCCACTTTCATGAGCGGCTTGGTGCCGGTCACCGTTACGCCCTGCAGCTGACTGATATCGCTGGTCAGTTTGATGTTGCCGAGGTCTTTATCGAAAGACGGCATGGTGCCCGGAGCCGGTTTCTTTGTCATGAAGGACACTACCTGGGAATAAGGCTTGAAGCCCGTGGCAGAGATCTTCAGGACAAGGGGGCCCATGATAGGCAGTTCCTCCAGGTTGAATTCACCATTATTCTGGGTAATAACCCCCTTTATCAACACATCTTTTTTGGTCTTCGTGGCGGAGTCGAAACGGTTCTGGAATACGATCACCGAGGTATAAGGCATGGGCTTTCCCTCGTTGTCGAGTATTTTTCCATAGAGGCGGCCTATGCTGGGTGGTTTACCTCCGGCAAAACCTCCGGGCTTCTGCTGCGCGGATAGTTGAACGGAGAAAGTTAGCAAGGCGAAAAGCCAGAGAATTCTTTGCATGATTAACATTCTTATAGAGACAAAACTAATAGCGTATTTCCATTATACATAGCAAATGAGACAACGTCTGAAAATAATGCGACGAAATAGCCGGAAATTAACGTTGTCAGGCCCTACATGATAAGCTGGTAAAGGCTTATCTGATGCCTGTGAGGGCGGCCACCGCTTCCCGGTAATTGTCGCCCACGGGTAGTTCCATGGCGCCAATAAACACACTGTTTTTCCGGATGGCGGTAATATGCGCCACCGCAATAATATATGATTTGTGAATGCGGATGAACCTGGCGGGTGCCAGTTGTTCTTCCACCTGTTTTAATGGCATACGTGTTACAACGGGTTTGGTTGCTCCGCTCAGGTGAATCCTGATATAATCTTTCAAAGCTTCGATCCAGATGATGTCGGCCACATTGATCTTCAACAGGCTGTAATCGGAATTGACAAAAAAGAATTCCGGTGTGCCGGCAGCGGAAGCGGTTGCCGGCTGATGCTTCAGCTGGTAAAGTTCCCGGGCCTTATTACAGGCCTTGATAAAACGGGGCAATGATACGGGTTTTACCAGGTAATCCGTTACGTCCAGCTCAAATCCTTCCAGCGCGTATTTTTCATAGGCCGTAATGAGGATGATCATGGGTTTATGCGCCAGGCTTTGTATAAATTGCAGTCCTGTCAACCCGGGCATTTGTATATCAAGGAAGATCAGGTCCACTTCTTTTTCCTGCAATGCTCTGATAGCCTCAAATGCGTCAGCGCATTTGGCTACCAGTTCAAGGTAGGGTACCTGGCGGATGTTGTCTTCCAGCAAATCCAAAGCTAATGGTTCATCATCGACAGCTATACAACGTAAGGTCATAACTCAATTTAATGTAAATGTAATTGCAAAGACACAACAAACCATCCTTCTTTTTTACTGATCAATAGCTGATGGTTGTCCTTGTACAGGAGGTTGAGCCTTCTTTTCACATTTGTAAGCCCTATACCCGAGGTCTTGTCTTTTATTTCGGTATACTCCGGATTATACCTGTTCATCACGGTAAACTGCAGCAGGCTCTGACGGGCACGTAGTTCTATGTCAATGCGCGCGTCAGGTATCAGACCGGTTCCATGTTTAAACGCATTTTCCACGAATGGGATCAGGAGCATAGGCTCAATTTCATATCCATGCTCAGGCAGGTCCATTACAACATTAACCTGTACCTTGGCGCCGAAGCGTTGCTGCTGCAGGTCAATGTAACTCTGCAGGTAATCCGTCTCCTTATCCAGTGGCACTTTATCTTCATCTGCTTCATACAGCATATAACGCATGAGAGAGGATAGTTTGATCAGCGATGGCTCCAGCTGGTCTGACTGTTTCCTGGCCAGTGCCACCATGTTGTTCAGTACGTTGAACATAAAGTGGGGGCTGACCTGCGAGCGTAAGAGCGACAGTTCGGTTTTAAGATTTTCGTTTTCCTTTTCGCTGGCCAGCTTGTCTGCATTCAGCTTGTCGCGGATCATCTTCCAGGCTGTACTACAGGAAAGGATAAACAGCAGGGTAAAGAAAGTAAAAAGGATGGTAGGGCGCAATTCAAACTGTTTATGCGCTATAAAAGCCACTATGAACAGGCGGCGCGAATATACCAGTGCTGCAAAAAAGAACAGTAGTATGCCGCTGAACTGAAGGTATTTTTTACGGTATACAAGCTTAGGGATCAGGACACCGGCGTTCAGATAGAAAAAGAGGATCAGCACAAAGGCATTGATGATATAATGGATCTGCCATAAATGTTCATCCGGATCCGGCGCATGCCGCTGATCAGGCGAGGGACGTAAGAGATAGGGGAGGGAAAATAGCGTCACCCAGGCAATCACATGCAGAGCAACCTGCGCCCATCTTCTCGAATACCAGGCCTGCTTCGTGTCAGTAGTAGTTGTCATTACCGTATGTAACAGTTAAATAACCCAAAAGAACCTCAAAAATCCATATTATGTAAAAAAAATGAGATGAATACCGCTTTTTTGGCGGCAAACTTGCAGTTTTCTTTTATATTGCCGTCAATTAGAGATAATCCATTTATAATCATATCCTACGCCCCAGTAAGAGCTCAAATTAATCCGGTATTATTTGACTCGGTGTGTCAAAATAACTATGAATTGATGAAGATTGATCATGCGAACAGTTGGTTACCAGCAATAGCCGAGGCTATTGAAGAAGGGTATATTGCCATCGACGAGCAGGATCGGATCATCGCGTATAATAAATCCGCGTTAAAGGCGCTACAGGTATCTGAAACACAAATAGCCTCACCTGATTTCTGGAAGGCTGTCCGCATGCAGCCATTTGCGGCGATAGCGCAGAGAAAAGAAGTGGTGAAGAACAGAAAACTATGCCTTCCACAGTCAGACGGTGGTCATACCTGGCTCCGGCTGAATGGAAAGCCGCTTGTAACAGGCACGGCCACAGGATATATCCTTACATTTACAGACGTTACCCGCCTGATGGACACCAATGCATCGCTTAATCGGGTGATCAATGAGCTGGATGAAAGCCAGCGGATATTCAAAAGCGTGTTCGATTATTCACCGGCAGGTATTGGCCTTATCAGCTCCGATATTGTATGGCTGGATGTGAATGAGTCGCTGGCCGCCACACTGGGATACTCACCGGCAGAACTGAAAGGCACGGACGTATTCGACCTTATCCACCCTGACGACCGGCAGGAAGCACGTTTGCAGATCCGGAAGCTGATGGAAGGAGAAACAAATACCTACCGGGCAGAAAGAAGGTACCTGCACCGCAACGGAGATTATATCTGGGTGTTCCTGGCGGCATCCCGGATGCTGGGCATAGATGGAAGCCTTCGTTTCTACATCGTCCAGATGCTGGATATATCAGCCGCCAGGCAGCTGATCACGCAGGTGCAGGAGAAGAATATAGTGCTGCATGCCACCTCCGTCGATCTGCAACAGAAGATCAGGCAACTACAGGAATTCAACAGCATCATTGCACACAATCTGCGGGGGCCTGCCACAGCCCTGATGGACTCTACCGAGCTGCTGGGCGATGTGCATAGCGAAGAAGACAGGGGAACACTGCTGGAACACATGAAAACAGCCGCAGTTTCCATACTCGGAACCCTGAACGACCTGAAGGAAATGATTGATCTTCAGGTGAGTAAGCAGAGCCCGTTTACCCATTGTGAACTGGAGCCAATGATCAGGCAGGTGTGGAAATTATTAAGTCCGCAGATTGAGGAAAAAAATGCACATTTGTCGCTCAATTTGAGCGTACCCGTTATAAACTATGTGAAAGTATATTTGGAAAATATTTTATTTAACCTGATTAATAATGCAATAACTTATACGCGGCCCGGGGTAATACCTGACATCAGGATAGAAACATGGAAAGAGGATGATCACATCGTGTTGATGGTACAGGATAATGGCATAGGGATTGACCTTGAAAAACATCAGGAACAATTGTTCCGGTACAAGAGGATGTTTCACCGCGGTTACGACAGCAATGGCGTCGGCCTTTTTAAGATCAGGAACCAGATCAGGACATTCGGAGGTAATATCGAAGTCAAAAGTGAATCCGGCAGGGGTAGCAGTTTCTATGTTTATTTTAATAACCGCGTATACACCTTTCAGCAAGATGAATAAAGTTAAGCATGTTTGCATTGTCGATGATGATGAGCTATTCCAGTTTGTGATGCGACAGCACTTTGAGCGGCTGGAGCTAGTGGAAAACATCCATAAGTTCACGGATGGAGAACAGGCCCTTAATTACATTAAAACCCATCTCAATAGTCCGGATGATTTACCGGATCTGATCCTGCTGGATGTTAACATGCCATATATGGACGGCTGGCAGTTTATGCGCGAATTTGTGAAGCTGTCGCTGCCGGAAGATAAACATATCAGAATATACATCCTTACCAGTTCCACGCACGAAAGCGATCTCCAAAGGGCAAGAGAATTTCCCCGCCTCTCCGGGTACCTCGTTAAACCGATCAGCAAGAACATTATCCGCGAGCTGCTGACAGGGGCGGAGCAACATTGATACCTGCATCTTAACTGCTTATTACCCCCGCAGCTAATGGTCCCTGCAGCAGTGTCTGCTATACTGCATCAGTATCATCCTCTACTGTGATGATCGTCATCTTCCCGCTTTTACGTTTGCCGGACCTTTGCAGTATAAGTACGGTTAAACATGAAAATCGAACAACTTTACACAGGCTGCCTGGCTCATGGCGCCTACTACATTGAAAGTAACGGAGCCGCCGCGATCATTGATCCGCTGCGCGATGTGGCGTCCTATATCAGGAAAGCACAGCAGGATGATGCTGTTATAAAGTATGTACTGGAAACCCATTTCCATGCTGATTTCGTGTCGGGACACCTGGAGCTGGCAGCAGCTACCGGCGCTACCATCGTTTACGGCCCGGGAGCACAACCGGGTTTCCCTGCTCATATTGCCGCAGATGGTGAGCTCCTGACCCTGGGCGATGTAAAACTCAAAGTCCTGCATACGCCGGGGCATACCATGGAAAGCACCTGCTTTTTACTGCTCAGCGAAGCGGGAGAAGAGCTTGCGCTCTTCTCGGGCGATACACTTTTCATTGGTGATGTAGGACGTCCTGATCTGGCACAACAGGCTTCGGGGAAAACAAAGGAAGAACTGGCCGGTATCCTGTTCGATTCCCTGCGTAACAAGGTCATGCCCCTGCCCGGGCATATTACCATATATCCCGGTCATGGCGCGGGTAGTGCCTGCGGCAAGAATATGAGTGAACAGACAACAGATACATTGGCTCATCAGCTGTTGGTGAACTATGCACTCAGGAAGGACATGACGAGAGCAGAATTTATAAAGGAAGTAACCGAAGGCTTAACGCCCCCGCCTGCTTATTTCCCTATGAATGTAAACATGAACAAACAAGGTTACGGGCATATGGAAGACGTTGTGAAACGGGGCATACGTCCGCTTTCACCAGCAGCTTTTGAAGCCGCCGCCAATGAAACCGATGCTGTGATCCTGGATACCCGCGGCCCCGAAGTATTCATAGAAGGATTTATTCCCGGCGCTATCAATATTGGTGTGGATGGTAGTTTCGCTCCCTGGGCCGGTACCCTGATTCCCGGTGTGGAACAACCCATCCTTTTTGTTGCAGATCCCGGACGTGAAAAAGAAGTGGTTACCCGCCTGGCCCGCATAGGCTATGACAATACGATCGGTTACCTGGAAGGCGGCTTCGATGCCTGGAAAGCAGCCGGCAGGCCAACAGATAATATTACTGTGATCACCCCCGACGAACTGGCCGACCGCATGTTGTGGGTGCAGGCAAACATCCTGGATATACGCAGAAGAAGTGAATATGGTAACGAGCATGTAGAGAATGCCATCAATATGCCACTGGAATATATCAATGACAGCATGCAGACGCTGGATAAGAAACAACTCTACTATGTACATTGTGCCGGTGGTTATCGTTCCGCGATCTTTATATCCATTATGCGTACGCGGGGATATCATAACCTGGTAGATATCAAAGGAGGCCTGAAAGCCATGAAAGAAAGCGGACGTTTTCAGTTGACAGACTATCTCAGTCCTTTTCCGCTCCTTTGATCAGCTGGCATGTGTATTGCGTTGCTTGGCATATTAAACCTGCAACACATGAAAACACTTGGTATTATCCTCATCATTGCCGGTATTGCTATGATCGTGATACGCGGCTTCTCTGTAAAGACGGAAAAGAAAGTAGTGGACCTGGGCCCCCTGGAAGTCAATAAAACGGAAAACCGCTGGATAGGCTGGCCTACTTATGCAGGTGGTATTGTAGCTGTAGTGGGACTGGTGCTGGTATTGAGCAACAGGAAAAAATAAGGCATATAAGACCCGAATAGTTATTTTTGAGGCAAAAAGTTTCGTATGCCTGAATTAAAGAATGAGAAACTACGGGTAGTTGTTGCCGAAAAAGGAGCCGAGTTACAAAACATCGTCCGCACGGACTTAGGTCAGGAATATCTGTGGCATGCGGGACCGGAATGGGCTAAGAAAAGTCCCGTTTTGTTCCCGATAGTGGGCACTCTTAAAAATAACACTTATACATATAAAGGTAAAAGCTACACACTGGGCAGACATGGTTTTGCCCGTGACAAGGTATTTACCCTGACAGAACAGACAGATCACCAGTTGATCTTTGCGTTGAAAGACACTGCAGATACACTCGAGGTATATCCTTTCCATTTCAGTTTCCACGTCATATACTCTATTCACGATACCTCGCTGAAAGTGACTTATCTCGTGGAGAATACAGGGAAAGATACCATGTACTTTTCCGTAGGCGCCCATCCTGCCTTTAAAGTACCGTTGACGGAAGGTACGGGGTATGAAGATTACTACCTGTCTTTTAACGAGGAAGAGAATGATGGCGTATGGCCATTGTCAGCAGATGGACTGATCGAACTGACACCGGAACCATTCCTGGTAAAGACGCATAAACTACCATTGAAACATTCGCTGTTCTATAACGATGCCCTGGTTTTCAAAACGCTTGCATCCAATAGCATAGAACTGAAAAGTGACAAGTCGCCCCGCGGACTGAAACTCAAATATGACGGTTTCCCCTATATGGGCATATGGGCGGCGAAAGATGCGGATTTTGTGTGCATAGAGCCCTGGAATGGTATTGCCGACAGTGTAAATGCTTCAGGAGAAATTACCGGTAAGGAAGGGATCCACATCCTGGAAAAGGGTAAACATTTTGAGAGAAGCTGGACGGTGACGGTTTATTAAATCACCTGGGTGATAATGATGTTATATTCCCCGGGTTGTCACCCGGGTTATAATGATCTATCCCCGGATTGCCACCCGGGTTATAATGATCTATCCCCGGGTTGTCACCCGGGTTATAATGATCCATCCCCGGGTTGTCACCCGGGGCTACAAACACTGGGACTCCTGACGGAGTCCTTCCGTGGTGCGGCGTTCTTTGTAGTTTATTCGTCAGCTTTTTCTTTTTTCTTCTGGTAATAACGTTTTGACTTATCCGTGGTACCGCAGGTCAGCGGGCTGCACCAGCGTTTTTTATTGTTCTTGGTATGATCCAGGAATATCCATCCGCAGGTTTCACATTCTTTGATCCGTGCATGTTCCTCATTGGTAAGCACATCATAGGCTGATTTCATTACCACCCACAATGGCGCCATCAGGTCCGTATCATCCCTTTGCAGGATAGCCGCAATCCCTGATTCCGTCTTTTCGAACTGCAGGCGGGAGAGGGCATTGGCAAGCGCTTTATTGAACTTTTCCAATACGGCAGGTGAGAGGGTGATACCGTTATTTTCTGCAATGCCTGAAAAGAAATGGTACAGGATTTCCCGGGTACGTTTTAATTTCTGTAATGCCGTCGCTGCTGCTGACTTATTTGATATGGCATATTGCAGCAAAGCTGTTCGCTGCCCCTCTTCGAGGATATCCACTTTCCTGCACCAGTCTATCAATTCTTCATAGCTGCCCAGGTATTCATGCAGATTTATGCCTCTCCATGCATTTACCGTATTGATAAAATGAAAACAGAGTGCGCCGCCATCCAGCGGCAGGGTTGCTATAGATCTCTCTTTGCTCATCCATATCAAAGGTAAAGCAATTCATTTTATTACTATCAAAAAATATTTTGCTGGTAATAAAAGTTTGCTAATTTTATACCAGCAAATATAGTTTAACAAGTAAAAAGAGCAGGTGATGGCAGAAAGGAAAGCTCCACAGTGGTTGATTGTACTGGCATTTATGGCTGTTTATATTGTATGGGGCACTACCTACCTGGCCGTCATTTATGGCCTGCGTGGATTTCCTCCTTTTATGCTCTCCGCATTGCGCTACCTGATTGCAGCTTTGCTATTGCTGGTGTGGTGTTTCATTAAGAAGGAGCAATGGCCTGGCTGGCAGACGGTCCGTACCTGTGCCATCAGCGGCGTGTTCATGCTGGTAGGAGGTAGCGGTATGGTAGCCTGGGCGGAACAGTATGTTACGTCCGGACAGGCGGCCATTGTTATTGCCGCGGAACCTTTCCTCTTCTTACTGGCAGACAGGAAACGCTGGCGGCAGTATTTCTCCAACCGCTTCATTATCACAGGACTGCTGATCGGGTTTGCCGGTATCGTGCTGTTCTTTGGCGGCAGTGACGCTGCTTCAGCGCCTACAGGAGATGTTGGTACACAATGGATGGGGTATGCCGCAATATTGATCGGCACTGTTTTCTGGGTAGGTGGCGCTTTACATGCCGAAGGCCGCCTGGAGAAAGGTATTCCCAATATTGTCAGTTCCTGTATCCAGTTATTTGCCGCCGGAATATGCAGCAGTTTGTTGAGCGGTGTTTCCGGTGAATGGGGCAGGATCCGTTTTGCTGAAGTTCCTGCCGAAGCCTGGGCAGGCTTGTTTTACCTGGTTATTTTCGGCTCCCTGATAGCCTATATGGCATTTACCTGGCTCATAACAGTGCGTCCGCCGGCATTGGTCAGCACCCACACCTACGTTAATCCCGTAGTTGCGGTGCTGGTGGGCTGGGTTTTCGTGAATGAACAACTGGGCTGGATGCAATTGGTGGCCATGGTAGTGATCCTCCTGGGAGTACTGTTAACAAATTTCCCTTCTTATAAACTATCTTTTAATCAGCAACGCACCTGATATTTTTTGAATACCTTTGTCCGGAAGTTTAATTCAAGGAAGTAAATCGCAGTACAAAACTTTTAGGTAAAATGAATTTTAATCTGGACAAAATTCCTGATCGTACACAGCAGCCACGTTCATTCGGTATTACAATGGTGACCGATAAAGGTCTGAGCCTGCAGGATACAAAAGACTTCCTCTCCGTGGCCGCTCCGCATGTGGATATGGCGAAACTGGCTTTTGGTACTGCTTATGTTACGCCCAACCTGGATGAGAAGATCAAAGTATACCAGTCTTTCAACATTCCCGTTTATTTCGGCGGACTGCTACTGGAAGCTTTCATCATCCGCAACCAGTTTGATGATTACATAGAAGTCATTAAAAAGTACGGTATCAATTACTTTGAGGTATCCGACGGTTCTCTTTCCATCCCGCATGCTGAAAAATGCGGTTACATCGAGAAACTGGCAAAACTGGGTACAGTATTGAGCGAAATTGGTTCTAAAGATAAAGACCGCGAGCATATCACCCCTCCCTATAAATGGATAGAACTGATGAAGGCAGAATTTTCTGCCGGTTCCCAGTATATCATTGCAGAAGCAAGGGAAAACGGTACCGTGGGCTTATACCGCGATTCCGGGGAAGTGCGCGAAGGACTGGTTCAGGAGATCCTGACCCAGATACCCGGTGAAAAGATCATCTGGGAAGCGCCCAGGAAAGACCAGCAATTGTATTTCCTGGACCTCATCGGCTGCAATGCTAACCTGGGCAACATCGCACCCCAGGAGGTGATCTCCCTGGAAGCCATGCGTGTAGGCCTGCGTGGCGACAGCTTCCATTTCTTCCTTGACGGAGGCAAATAGGTTTTTACAGTAGGTGTACAGGTTACGATTCTACAATTTTGCAATATCCATAAGCGGGGCTGACCTTTTCTTTTCGAAGGTCAGTCCCGCTTTTTTAAGACCACGCTATTATTGTAGGGAGAGCGGAAGTAGCATCCGGTTTCAGATGGGAATGTCGGGCCTTCGGCGCTCCGGTTACACGAAAGGTGCTGCTAAATCTATATTCAAAAGCCCATCCGCTTGAAAACGCTAAATAGTATTCCAGAGAGGCGCCGACCGACATCCCATACTGAAACCGAGCTACTTCGCGTGAAAACCCAGAGAGGCCGACCGACATCCCATACTGTAACCGAGCTACTCCGCGTGAATTCTCCAGCGGAGGCGCCGAAACCAACTTACTTCGCGAGCCTATGTATTCGCCTGGTATTCGCCATAGATTACGTGGAGGCTCCTACCTAAAGGCGCTCTGCTATAGCATTTTAGGCACTGTTCTATAGCGAACGCTATAGAATAGTAGGCTAAATGTAGGACTATAGCGCTTCCAGGTAGTAACCGGTAGGACAGTCAAAGCAAATCCCTACCGGAGTGGTACCGCTATAAAAAAAGCCGTTCACCCATCGGCGAACGGCTTTCTCTTCTTTTGAACGCTTATTATTTCAGAATACTTTCTATTTCCTGCAGTTCCGTTGCATCAAACTGTACCCTGTCCAAAGCCCCCAGGTTATTATCCAGTTGTTCAACAGAGCTGGCGCCTATCAGCACGGAAGTGATACGTTTGTCTTTCAGCAGCCAGGCAAGCGCCATTTGCGCCAGCGACTGCCCTCTTTTCTGTGCAATAGCATTGAGGCGCTGGATCTTATCCAGTTTATCGGCAGTGATCTGTTCAGCCTTCAGGAACCCGCTTGGTTTGCTGGCCCTGGAACCTTCCGGAATGCCTTTCAGGTAGCGGTCGGTAAGCAGTCCCTGTGCCAGGGGCGAGAAGGGGATGCATCCCACGCCATTGGCTTCCAGTACGTCCAGCAGTCCGCCTTCCACCCATCTTTCGAACATGGAGTATTTCGGCTGATGGATCAGGCAGGGGGTGCCTAATGATTTTAATACCGCCAGTGCTGCGGTGGTTTGTTCTGCGGTGTAATTGGACAATCCCACATATAAAGCTTTACCCTGGCGTACAGCAGTATCCAGTGCGCCCATTGTTTCTTCGATAGGCGTATCCGGGTCGGGACGGTGGGAGTAGAAGATGTCGACATAATCCAGTTTCATACGGCGCAGGCTCTGATCGAGGCTGGACAGCACGTATTTGCGGGAACCCCATTCCCCGTATGGGCCAGGCCACATCAGGTAGCCGGCTTTAGTGGAAATTACCAGCTCATCGCGCAGGTAACCTGTAAAATCTTTCTGAAGGATAGCGCCAAAGTTCTCTTCCGCAGAACCGGGCAGCGGACCATAGTTGTTGGCCAGATCGAAATGGGTGATTCCCTTGTCGAAGGCGCGGCGTACTATCTGGCGGCCATTCTCGAAATTATCTATGGAACCGAAGTTATGCCAGAGGCCGAGTGAAACAGCAGGAAGACGGATCCCGCTTTTACCACAGCGGTTATAGAGCATAGCATCATACCGGTCACCGGCGGGTACATAAGCACTCATATGGAATTTATTTTTTGGACACCCAAGATAGCAGTTATTGGCAATAAATTACCCACTCAGCCGGCTGCCAGGCTAATACTATTTAATTAGAGAGCAGGCGAAAGGCTAAACGCTCTGGAAATAACTGTTCATATATTCACTGGGCGATTTGTTGGTCACCGTCTTAAATACCCTGTTAAAATTGGTAATACTGTTGAACCCACAGGTATATGCCACGGTAGCAATATTATCGTAAGAACCGTCTGTCAGTTTTTTACAAGCCTCATTGATCCGTACCTCGTTCAGGAAAGATACAAATGTATGCAGGGTATGTTTCTTGAAGAACCTGCAGAATGCCTGTGGCGTCATATGGGCCTGTTTGGCAGCATCTTCGAGCGTGATCGGCTGATCGTAGTTATGCATGATGTAATTGTAAATATGGCCGATACGGATACCCTCATGCTCGCTGACATGCTGCGTTTTCTGACCCGATGCCAGGGGCGCAATATCCTGGTAGGTGGACAATTGCTTCAGCAGTTCCACGAACTGCAGCAGTTGTTCTGTACCTGAACTGTTAGTCACCTTCAGCATACGGCTGGATATTTCCGTAGCATGCTCCTGCGGTACCTTGAATCCTGACTGATGCTGCTGAATGAAGTTTTTCAGCACCTTGATCTCCGGCAGGTTGAAGAAGCCTGCCAGTTCACCATCCGGATTGAAGAAAATAACCAGGGCTACGATCTTCTTCCTGCTCTTGGGCTGAAAATAAGAAGCCTCACTTTTGAAGATATGTGGTTGATTGGCGCCCAGCCAATAGATCTCGTTCGGACGGAAAGCATGCATGTTGTTGTCAGCAACGAGGGTGCCTTCTCCCTGCTGTATCCAGGTCAGTTGAATTTCCTGGTGCCTGTGCAGATGAGGATAGAAATAGGGCAACACGTCTTTCTGCACAATGATGGATTTGTCCAGCGGAACAGGTATGGTAAACTGTAGCACTTTCATCTGTTAGCATTTTTAAAGTATAGCAAGTTGTTGGCGCTTGCAGGAATGTGATTACAGGTGTTTAAATTCTTCTGCGCGGCAATTACAATTTATATTGGTTGATTGTCCTGACACTAATGAGTGTGAATCGTACAATTATTTTCCTGATCACCCAATATTACAAATTTTAACCCGGATTCAGCAAAAAAATAAAATTACCGGTGAAAAAAAGGTTAACGTTGTCAGTATGATGCTGCTAAGGATATGAAAGAGGTTAATATCGGCTAATAATTGATTACTATCAGGTAGGCTCCCTTTCCCTGTTTCTGATACTTTTGAAAAAAATTTGTTCTTCTATGGCTATTGAATGGAAAGGAATATTTCCTGCATTTACTACGAAATTTACAGCCGCTGATGAACTGGACCTGCCGTTGTTCGGGAAGAACCTGCAAGCCCAGATAAAGGCTGGTATTGATGGGGTGATCTTAGGCGGCTCTCTCGGGGAAGCCAGCGTTATTACCACTGCTGAAAAAGAGACACTGACGAAATATGCAGTGGAACAGGTGGCAGGAAAGATCCCGGTTGTCATGAACATCGCGGAAGGCTCTACCAGCGAAGCTATCAGGCAGGCGAAGCTGGCGGCATCATGGGGCGCGAAAGGGCTGATGTTATTGCCGCCTATGCGTTATAAAAGCGATGAACGCGAGACTGCGGAATACTTTAAAGCAATAGCCGCATCCACAGAATTACCCATCATGATCTATAACAACCCGGTGGACTACAAAGTGGAAGTTACACTGGACATCTTTGATCAGCTGCAGGAATTCAGCAATGTACAGGCGGTGAAAGAATCTACCAGGGACGTATCTAATGTAACCCGTATGATCAGCCGTTTCGGCGATCGCTTCAGCATCCTGTGCGGTGTAGATACACTGGCCATGGAAGAGATGATCCTGGGTGCTAAGGGATGGGTTGGTGGACTGGTATGCGCTTTCCCGGAAGAAACAGTAGCTATCTATAAACTGACGAAAGCAGGCCGCATTGCAGAAGCGCTGGCTATTTACCGCTGGTTCCTGCCATTGCTGGAACTGGACCTGCATCCGAAACTGGTACAGTATATCAAACTGGCAGAACAACAGGCAGGACTGGGTAGTGAAATAGTAAGAGCGCCCCGTCTCAAACTGGTAGGCGAAGAAAGGGAAAGGATCCTAAAGGTGATAGACACCGCTATTGCCGCCAGACCTGTATTACCCGAGTATCATTCACTACAACTACAATACTAAACAGCACCATGCAGATAGACGATGTCATGCAGCGGTCAGCACAGGCGTTTGCACTGTATAAAGAGGTAGCCCCTTCCATACGCGCAGCATTCCTGGAAACGATCGCTTCGGAAATAACATTAGTAAAGGATACGCTGGTAGCAGCAGCGCAGGCAGAGACCAATCTGCCTGCCGCAAGGCTCAATGGTGAGATTGTCCGCACCACCAGCCAGTTACAGCTTTTTGCCAACCTGATAAAAGAAGGCAGCTGGGTGGAAGCTGTTATCGATACGGCAAAGCCGGACGCTACACCCGCAAAGCCGGACCTCCGCAGAATGTTAGTTCCCGCAGGACCAGTAGTGGTGTTTGGCGCCAGCAATTTCCCTTTTGCATTCTCTACTGCCGGTGGCGATACTGCCAGTGCGCTGGCTGCCGGTGCTACGGTTGTCGTGAAAGGTCATCCTGCCCATCCGCGCACTTCCCTGCTGGTATTTGAAGCCATTCAAAAGGCGATCAGTAAAAGAGGTATGCCTGAATATACTGTGCAGCATGTTACAGGCGAAGGTAATGCTGTTGGTAAAGCGCTGGTAGTACACCCGCAAACCACGGGCGTTGGTTTTACCGGCTCCCTCCAGGGAGGGAAAGCATTGCTGGCATATGCGGCAGAACGTGAAGTACCTATCCCGGTATTCGCAGAAATGAGCAGCATTAATCCTGTTGTGTTTTATCCGGATGCACTGGCTACCCAGGCAGAACAACTGGCACAGACTTTTGCAGGTTCTGTTACCCTGGGTATGGGGCAATTTTGTACAAACCCCGGTCTGCTGATCGGCCTGAAGAGCGCTGCCCTGGACAATTTTGCCAGCTTACTGGGTACTGCTATAGCTGCCGTGGCGCCACAGAAGATGCTGCACAAAGGCATCTGCGAAGCCTATGGCAAAGGCCGTACAAATATGCTTGCCCAGGAGAATGTAGTATTGGTTAATCAGTCTGTCGCTCCCGCGGATATGGAAGCATGGCCTTCACTGGCCCGTACTGCTGCCAAAAACTTCCTGGCCAATCCGCGCCTGAAGGAAGAATTGTTCGGTCCCTTTTCATTGTTGGTGGAGTGTGAGGATAAAGCGGAACTGCTGGCAGTACTGAAAAGCCTCCACGGACAGCTCACTACCACCATCGTAGGCACTGCCACCGATACGGCGCAATGGAAAGACGTGATCGCCGTTCAATCTACCCTGGCTGGCCGCGTTATCCTGAACAACCCGCCCACCGGTGTGGAAGTATGTGCTGCCATGGTGCATGGCGGCCCATTCCCGGCTACTACTGACCAGCGATTTACCTCCGTAGGCACAGGCGCTATCCGTCGTTGGGTAAGACCGGTATGTTACCAGAACTTCCCTGACGATATGTTACCCGATGCGCTGAAAGCCGCCAACCCGCTGGGTATCTGGCGGCAGATAGACAACCAGTTTACGAGATAAACTTAATACCCTATATGTCAGATCAACCAAAATCTTTCCAGCGGTCTTTCGGACTGCTGGATGCTACAATGATTGTGGCCGGTTCCATGATAGGTTCCGGCATTTTCCTGGTAAGTGCAGACATCACCCGCAATGTCGGCTCTGCCGGCTGGCTGATACTGATATGGATCATCACCGGAATTCTTACACTGACTGCCGCATTGAGTTATGGAGAACTGAGCGCTATGTTCCCGCAGGCTGGTGGTCAATACGTTTATCTCAGGGAAGCTTTTAACCGGCTCACCGGTTTCCTTTTCGGATGGAGTTTTTTCACGGTCATACAGGCAGGTTCCATCGCAGCAGTGGGCGTAGCTTTTGCTAAATTCTCCGCTTATCTTTTCCCGGTGCTCAGTGAAAAGAATATAGTGCTTGATCTGTCATTCATTCAAATATCAGCAGCGCAGATCACTTCCATTCTCCTCATTGTATTGCTGACCTTTATCAATACTTTGGGTGTGAAGGAAGGCAAGCTGATACAGACAGGATTTACCCTGGCCAAGATCGCTGCGTTGCTGGCGCTGATCTTATTCGGCTGTTTTGCGGCCGATAAAAGCGTGTGGGACGCCAACTGGCAAACGGGTTTTCATCTCGGTAAAATGACAGAACAGGCAGATACACTGGCGCCATACCTTGGACTGGCTGCATTTGGCGCTATTGCCGGCAGTATGGTGGGCAGTCTGTTCAGCAGCGACTCCTGGAATAACGTGACCTTCATCGCAGGAGAGATCAAGAATCCTGAACGTAATATCGGCAGAAGCCTGTTCCTCGGTACGCTGATCGTTACTGTTATCTACGTAGCCACGAACATGGTGTACCTGGGCGTTTTACCGCTGAAGGAAATAGCTTTTGCAGAGAATGAAAGGGTAGGAGTGGCGGCAGCGGTGAAGATATTTGGTATGAAGGGTACTTATATCATCGCAGGACTGCTCATGGTTTCCACTTTTGGCTGCAACAACGGGCTCATTCTGTCCGGCGCCCGCGTATGTTATACGATGGCAAAAGATGGCGTATTCTTTAAACAACTGGCCACTCTGAACAAGAATGCTGTACCGGGAAAAGCCTTGTGGATACAATGTATCTGGGCATCAGTATTGTGCCTCAGCGGCAAATACGGTCAGTTGCTGGACTATGTGATCTTCGTGGTACTTATCTTTTATATCCTGACCATTGCAGGCATCTTCAGGTTACGCCGCACAAGGCCTGAGCTGCCAAGGCCATATAAAGCCTTTGGATACCCTGTACTGCCATTGCTGTACATAGTATCCGCCGCTACCATTTGCCTGGCGCTATTGGTCTATAAACCGATGTATACATGGCCCGGGCTAGGCATTGTATTGCTGGGCATACCCGTATATTATTTTGTATGGCGCAATAAGTCCTGACTTATTGCTGCCCCTGGGAATTATCTTCCATTGCAGCTACCTCCCCGTGGAGGTGTACATCATTGGTCTCTTCGAATACATTGCCATCTTCATAGCCTACCGCTACGAATACAGACAGCTTTTGTTTCGCAGGCCCTTTGAATGTACCTTTCACGGGACTACAATCATTAAAATGTCTTCCTACAGATAGCTTCACGTGTTTGTTGGTCACCCAGACATTGTTGGTCGGGTCAATACCCGCCCAGCCGTATCCGGGTATCCAGGCTTCCACCCAGGCATGGGTAGCGCCTTCACCCCGCATACCATCTTTATTCGGACAGATATACCCGCTTACATAACGGCAGGGGATGCCGCAGGAACGAAGTATGTGTAGCATAAGATGCGCGAAGTCCTGGCAAACGCCGGCCCTGTGTTGCAGTATCTCATCTACAGTTGTCTCGATATTGGTGATACCTTTCAGGTACTTGAAATTCTTAAAGATATATTCGCTGCAATGTTCGGTAACAGCCGCCACGCTCTTGCCTGGTTGCTTTATTACCGTGATGATGTTATTGATGGCGCTCTGTGTCTTTATCACATCAGGCTGTGCCAGCTCCAGCAACAGCAGCTGGCCTTCCATTTCATCCTGCAACTGTTCGAAGGTAGAATGGAAGTTGATCTGCAACTGTGAAGAGGCGGTGGTGCGCACCAGCAGCTTGCTTTCGATAGTGAGCACTTTATGCGGCGGCAGCAGGTTGAAATTACCTGATTTATTCCCCCAGTAGTCGGTAAAGGTCTGTACTTCCGGCTGCCCCGTGATCAGCAGGTCATGCTGGAGTATTTCCTGCTCCGGGCATTTATACGGGAAGATCTTGATCTCATTTACGCTTTCTTTAACCGGTCTGTCGTACTCGTATCTCGTAACATGATGTATTCTGAAAATGGCCATATGCTAAGTTATGCGTAGGAGAAAAATTTTTGACTCAACAGGTTGGTAAAATGCAGGAGATCATGACGGAGCTCTGCCAGGAAAGGTTGTAAGGTCTGGTTGTTGAGATCATCTATTTCCAGGTGTTTCACTTTACTGTGCAGTCTTCCAAAGTTCCTGATCAGGGCTGCATTCTCTTCAGAGATATGACCTTTGGTCACATCCTGCAGGTGCCTGTCAATTCTGCCCAGCGAATATATAACGGAATGAGGAAAATCTTCATTGAATAATACCTGGTGCAGCACATCGTGGGTATACTGATATGACCGGTAGGTTTTCAGATGCAGTTCATAACCTGAAAGCGACATCAGCAGATGCCGCCACTGCATGATGTCTTTGATCTCGTCTACCTTGTACCGGTTCACAGAGTACTGTTTGTCGGTCAGCACGATGGTTTCCAGGCAGCGCTCGATATATTTTCCCAGGTTCATGAATCCCCAGCCAATGCCCCGGGCCATGGTGATGTCAGTGATGCCCGTATACAGCACGGAATGCCTGGTGAATGTGTCGAGGATATCGGCAGCTTCATAATTGGACAGCCGGTGGTCCAGTGCCGGCTGGTTGATCAGGTGATAGAAGGAGTTGACCTCCTCCCATACTTCCTTCGTAATATAGTCCTGGATGCCGCGGGCATTCTCCCTGGCTTTGCCAATGATAGACTTCAGTGAGTTATGGTTGGCGGTGTCTGTGAGTAGCTTCTTCAACGCCGCACCTGTATTGCCTTCAATGGCCTTGATCTCTTCTTCACCGGCGCTGGTAAAGGTTTCAAGAACAGGCCGCCAGGTAAGGGGGCCGTTCACGTCTTTATCGAGCGATAAAAGGTTATGAGTAGCCGTAACACGTAATAGTCCTTCTGCCCGCTCCATATAACGAGCCAGCCAGAATAGTGAATCTGCGATCCTGCTTAGCATGAATAAAAACTTCGTTTAGTGAATCAATCTATAACCCAGGTATCTTTACTACCGCCTCCCTGTGAGGAATTGACGATCAGGGAATCTTTGCGGAGCGCCACTCTTGTAAGTCCGCCGGGTACTATCTGCACACCCTGCGGACCGCAAAGGGCATAAGGACGGAGGTCCACATGCCTCGCCTGGAAAGTACCGTCTATGAAACAGGGAACGGTAGACAGTTTAATGATAGGTTGCGCAATAAAGCTGCGGGGCTCTGCTTCAATAGCCGCTTTCGCCTTTGCCCATTCTTCCGGGGCTACCTTATTGCCCATTACCATACCATAGCCGCCTGACTGGTTGGTCCTCTTGATGACCATGTGTGTATAGTTGTCAAACACATATTGCCGGGCATCGGGGTCGCTCATTTCATAGGTGGGTACATTGGGAAGGATCGGCTCCTCATTGAGGTAATACCGGATCATAGCCGGAACATAGGCATAGACCGCCTTATCATCCGCAACACCATTTCCCACCGCATTCACAATGGCGACATTGCCCATCCGGTAGGCGCTCATCAGTCCGGGAATGCCCAACGCACTGTCGGGACGGAACATCAGCGGATCCAGGAATTCATCATCGATACGGCGATAGATGACATGCACTTGTTCCAGGCCATTGGTCGTTTTCATATACACCTTATGATTGTTCACCACCAGGTCCCTTCCCTCCACGAGCGGAATGCCCATCTGCCGGGCGAGGAAGGTATGTTCGTAGTAGGCGGAGTTATAGATACCGGGTGTAAGTAATACCACCAGTGGATTAGACAGTTGTCCCGGTCCCATTTGCAGGAGTATTTCATGCAGCAGGAGGGGGTAGTTGCTGACGCGTCTCACATGGCTGGCGGCCAGCAGTTCGGGAAAGATCCTTTTGGTCACTTCCCGGTTCTCCAGCATATAACTGACGCCAGATGGCGTGCGCAGATTGTCTTCCAATACATAAAAGAGGCCATCCTCTCCCCGGATCAGGTCTATCCCGGAAATGTGGACATACACATCGTGCGGTACCTTGATGCCAAATACCTCGCGGGTATAATGGGGACAGGAAGCGATCAGTGAGGCAGGTACGATCTTGTCTTTCAGGATCTGCTGTTCGTTGTAAATATCTTTAAGGAACAGGTTGAGCGCTTTCAGGCGCTGTTTGATGCCGGCTTCTATGTGATCCCATTCCTGGCCGGTAATAATGCGGGGAATAATGTCAAAGGGGAAAATGCGTTCGATACCGGCATCCTCACTATAGACAGTGAAGGTGATGCCCTGGTTCATAAAAAGCTCGCCGGCCAGCCTGTCTTTCTGTTGCAGGTCGCTGATATTGAACTGCTTAAGGGTGGCAATGACCTTGCTGTATTGCTCCCTGATCTGTTGCCGGTCGCACATCTCGTCCCAGATGCCGGTGGCGTAATCGTATTGTTCCAATAATGTTGGCAGGCTCATACCAGTGGTTTAAGGGTTAATAAGATTTCGGCCTCAGCTACAATTTAACGTTTTACAGGGAGAAATAACAGCAGGGTCTTCAAAAAGAGTTCATATTTCAGAAGGAGATTCTGAAATATGAGTAGGATTGCCTGAAATAATATTATATAATTTTATTTATAATGTAATGGGGCATAATACCTGTTTTTTAAACTTCCCATTTATAACCTGTGGCATAGATGGTTTTCAGGTAGCTGCCTGCACCCGCTTCGTGGAGTTTCTTTTTGAGGTTTTTGATATGGGCGTAAATGACATTGTTGTCTTCCCGGAGACCGGCAATATCGCCTGAAAGCTGTTCTGCCAGTTCGTGTTTGGAGATCACCTTGTTTTTATTGCCGAGGAAGTATAGGAGGAGATCAAACTCTTTCCTGGTAAGGGTAACCGGGGTATTATTGATCTGTACAGTTTTGGCCAGCAGATCGATGGTCAGTTCTTCCTGGCGGATGATATTGCAGTTGTCGTATTTCCTCCTCCTGATCACGGAAAAGATCCTGGCAGCCAGTTCCGGTAAGTGAAATGGCTTTGTTACATAATCATCCGCTCCCTTCTCCAGGGCAGAGATCTTATCCTCATAGGCAGTTTCAGCGGAAATGATAATGATACCTGCCGGTTTATTATGCGCCCTTATGGCCTCCAGCAGCGTACAGCCATCTCCATCCGGCAGTACGAGATCCATCAGGATGCAATCGTACTCGTACATCTCTATTTTAGACAGTGCCCGCTGATAGTTGTTAGCGTATTCACATATATAATTCCCGTCAGATAAATAGGAGATCATAACCTGCGATAGTGCCAGATCGCCATCGATGATCAATAGTTTCATGTCACAATATTATTTCCCAATTCTGAATTAATTCTGAATGCAGGAACTGTTCCGGCAGCGAATCGGGAATACCGGGTTTGATAGCCTGTTTTTCGCGGGGCTTATGATAGGTGTAAATCAATACAGTAAAGCGTTTTGGGGTTTGAAGCGATGCCGGCATCAGCGCCCCGCTACGCCTTTTTATAGTACCTTATTTTTTCCCGATCCGAGCCGGTTTCTACTGTTTAGTGTGCTTTCTTTGCATAAAATTTACTGTAGTTGAAACATTTATACTTTATTCTCAGTTTCGTCCTGGTCAATATTGCCGCTTTCGCACAAACCGGTACTATTAAAGGAACCATTAGTTCAGCCGATGGCAAGCCTGCCGCATATGTAACTGTGGGGCTGAAGGATACGAAGAAGGGAGCATTGACCAATGAAGAGGGACAGTTTATACTCAAAAACATAAAACAAGGTGACTATGTACTGGTCATATCTTACACCGGTACAAAAACGATCCATAAGTCAGTTACTGTAACTGCTGACCAGTCCACCGATGTTTCACTGGCCCTGGAAGCTACTGCTGCACAGCTGAATGAAATTGTGGTAGCAGGTACCAGGACCAGGACGATCAACAAAACTCCTGTTAACATCGGTAAGATCCCTGTTGCAGCAATAGACCTGCCACAGGGCGTTGCCGTGATCGGGCATGAAGTACTGGAAGAACAGCAGGTGCAGCGCATGAGCGATGTAGTGAAGAATGTGAATGGCGTATACATGGCTTCTTCCCGTGCCAGCACTCAGGAGGCTTTTAATGCAAGAGGATATGCTTTTTCCAGCACCAATATGTTTAAGAACGGTGCACGCGTCAACTCTGGCGTAATGCCGGAAATGAGCTCACTGGAGAAAGTGGAGATATTGAAAGGAAGCGCTGCCATCCTGTATGGTAACGTAGCTCCCGGTGCAGTAATGAATATGGTGACCAAACAGCCTAAGTTTAACTTTGGCGGAGAGGTGAACGTACGCGCCGGTAGTTATGGCCTGTTAAAGCCTGCATTCGACGTATATGGCCCTATCTCTTCCAAAGTAGCCTACAGGATTGACGGTACATTCGAAACAACAGACAGCTACCGCGATAAAGTACATTCAAAACGTTATTACGTAAATCCTTCCCTGCTGTTTAAATTAAGTGACCGTACAGAATTGCTGGTACAGGGCGATTATCTGAAACATGACTTTACGCCCGATTTCGGTATCGGTTCCCTGGACAATAACAAGATACCCGATGTACCACGTAACAGCTTTTATGGTACGCCATGGCAGTATGCGCATACACAGCAATCTTCTGCAGGCGCTTCTGTCAAACATAAGCTGAATGATGTCTGGACATTGAACGGTATGTTCTCTTATCAGCGTTACAGCCGGGATTATTACGCCGTAGAAAGGATCCAGGCAGATGCCACCGGTAAGTGGGCCCGTCCCCTGAACAGGACTTATAACAGTGAAGATTATTACCTGGCACAGGTAGACCTGAATGGCAAGTTCAAAACCGGTAACCTCGAACATAACGTACTGGCTGGGGTAGATGCAGATCGCTACTATACAAAGGCTTATACCTACAATCAGCCTGCTACATACGACACTATCAATATCCTGCATCCTGAACTGTATACACCGCGTACCGATATACCGGATGCAGTAAGGATCAAGGATGTAACCACCCCGATCAACCGTATTGGTGTATATGTACAGGACCTGATCAAAATCACGCCCAAGTTGAATGTACTGGCAGGCGTGAGGTTCTCTTACCTGCAGAATGAAGCGCCGGCTACTTACGATTATAAATCCGGCCAGACTACCTTTACTGCTGCCAAATATGATGACGCTTTCTCTCCAAGATTAGGTATCGTGTACAAGCCAATAGAGACCATGGCAATATTCGCAAGTTATTCCAACTCTTTCACGCCTAATACCGGCCTGGCTGTAGATAGCACCACCCTGGATCCATCTGTTATCAATCAGTATGAAGTCGGTGTTAAAAACGATTTCCTGAAAGGCAAACTGTCAGTGAATGTTACCGCATATCGTATCAGGAACAACAACTACGCACAGACGGCTCCATTCCAGAAAGATGGTGTGACACCTAATAACAACACTAACCTGAAAGCGCTGATCGGCGAAACCTTAAGCCGTGGTGTGGAAGTGGACATCGCAGGTCATCCTTTACCAGGCCTGGATGTGATTGCCGGGTATAGCTACAACAACATTACGATAGAAGGTAGCAGCGGATTGAGTGGCGGTTCTATCAATGGCGAACGCCTGGTAGGTAATCCTAATCATACTGCCAATGCCAACGTGTTCTATACCATTCAGCAATCCGCATTGAAAGGACTGAAGTTCGGTGTCGGTTACTATTACATCGGTCAGCGTTTCGGTGGCTGGAACAACACTATCAACCAGACACAGAAATATAACCGCCTCATCTCTGCACCGGGTTTCTCTACCCTGGACCTGAGCGCCGGT
This sequence comes from Chitinophaga filiformis, assembly GCF_023100805.1. Taxonomy (NCBI): domain Bacteria; kingdom Pseudomonadati; phylum Bacteroidota; class Chitinophagia; order Chitinophagales; family Chitinophagaceae; genus Chitinophaga; species Chitinophaga filiformis. The sequence goes on along the minus strand of NZ_CP095855.1, from coordinate 6,049,211 downwards.
TATTCATTCAAACGTTTCTCTGTGCTGGCTAAGGTATCTAACGTTACCAACACCTACAACTATTACGTACACGAGAACTACAGCATCAACCCGATACCGCCTACCCAGTTCGTGGGTACCGTATCTTACAGGTTCTAAAATATAGACGATAAACACTGAAAGCGGGTGTCTTCATATTATGGGGACACCCGCTTTCATATTGATCATTACCCACCATGCCTGGATGCTCATTTCAGTTAAAATCCTGCCCATATACGTTAATATCTGTTGGCGCGCCGGAGAGCATTTCTATTAATTTTATAAGCGTTGATACCCTATTGGACGGCCATAAGTACCTGTAGCCCATCTCCGCAATTTATTGTTAACTGTACATTAAAAAACACGATCCATGAAAACACGTGTACTACTATTGCTATGCCTGTTGCTGACGGGCAGTCTTTCCGCGCAGAAAACTATTTACATTCCCGCGGAGTTTTCAAATGCGCCGCTGAACACCTGGTCTTACAGCAAGTCCTATCAGTCAGCCAACTTCATTGTCTTCTGGGGCAATATCGTAGGCACTGATCCGGCCAGCTACTCAGATCCTAACCTGCGTTTTAATCCGCAGTCCGTTTGCGACACCCTGGAAAAGATCTACACGAAGTTTGTAACTGAGCTTGCATTCTGCTCTGATGCGCCAACCAAGAATCTGGGTAAATACAAGATCATCATTGTGATGAACGATACCTGGGGCACCAACGGGCCCTCCGGTTGGGCTTTCGGAGGTACCTATGGCAATACCATCGGCGCCATGTGGGTACATCCGAACGCTACACGCGATGGTGCGGTGATCAGTCATGAGCTGACGCATGCTCTGCAGGGCATGATCTCCATACAGGAGAACACGGCAGGAGGCGGTTATGTCAATTACGAGCCCGCAGGTTTCTTCTGGGAGGCGCATGCCAACTATATGCGCACGCAGATGTATCCCCGTTTTGCAGGCGATGATCTGCCCCGCTGGATGGGCACACAAATGTTCCATCTCAGTTCTACAAGGCATCATTATGGTACCTTTAAATGGTTATATACCATCCAGGAAACGGAAGGCATCAATATGGTGAACAGGTTATGGAAAGAGTCTGTAGCGAACGAACATCCGCTGATCACCTATCGCAGGTTAAAGGGATGGACACAATCACAGCTGAACGATTTCCTGTATGGTTATGCGAAACGCGAGGTGACTTACGACTACCCGGTGAATAATTTCGGCAGCATTATGCGGGCAGCAAGGAATGCTTTGAAAAACAACGAACCTCATTACATCTGGCGGCTGTATACCATACTGACCCAGGTGAATGCGACTACCGGCCGTTATGTGGTGCCGGATGCCTTTGCGCCGCAGGACTATGGTTATAACATCATCCCATTATACACCACCTGCAGTTCCCGTAATGTGACGGTGAAGTTCAAAGGACATACGGAAGTGAACAGCACTGCCGGCTGGCGTTACGGTTTCGTCGCTGCCAATGCAGATGGTACTGTGTCCCGTTACGGGGCCTTAAACAGCGCTAATGAGGCAGAGATCAGTTTCCAGATGAACAGTAATGAAACCCAGTTATACCTCGTGGTAATGGGAGCGCCCACCACACATACTTCCTATGTATGGGAACCCGGCTGGCCAAAGATCAAAAGATACCCTTACGAGATCCGCGTGGCCAACGCTGTACCTGAGGGCTACCAGTCCAGTTTCCGTGCAGCTTACAAAACCAACGGGCATACACATTCCAATGGCGGTGGCTGGGTGGCCAATTCGGCAACCGTAGCAGCCACTGCTTATGTTGGCCCGAATGCCATTGTATTGGGCAACGCAAATATTTCCGGTACTGCGAGAATAGAAGGTACCGCCTGGGTGGAGAATGCTACGGTGCAGAACAGCGTGGTGATAGGTGGCAATGCCAGTGTATGGAACGGTACCTACTCCGGAACGGCTAATATCGGTGAGAATGCGATCCTAAGCAATTGTACCCTATCCGGCAATGCTATCGTAAAAGGCAATGCGATGGAGTGGGGTGTTACCTTCGGCGGCTCCGGCGTTACGGTTGGCGGTGATGCGGAAATAGGCAGCTGTAGTACCGCCGGTGTCTATCTGCAGGTACCGCATACCAACAATGGCCGTACAGAATGTGATGGCCGGCCCGCTACGCATACTTCGAATGTAGATGTCAATGCTGCTTATACCCGCTTCACCGATGCACAGATGGCCTTTACGGGAACGGTTAGCTGTCCGGCTGCCGGCACGCTGGCTGTAGTGCATGCGACCGAAACGAACCGTGGGGTGACAGTATATCCGAATCCTGCCAGTACGGTGATCAATATCAGCATGCATAATTTCACCGCTGATGAAGAGGTGGTACTGTCGCTGTATAATACGGAAGGCAAAGTGGTCCTGAACAGGAGAGTAAAGGCTTCACCGAACTTCGTCCTCAATGCGGCCGCCGAAGGGCTGAAACCAGGCGTGTATGTGTTGAAGGTGAGGGGGAGAGAGGTGTTTATGAGGAAGATTGTGATTGCAAGGTAAGGGAAGATGGCTATAGGTAAAAGCGACCTGTTTTAATTAGGATTTTAAGTCCTGTTAAAGCAGGTCGCTTTATTATTGATAATACTTAGAAGAACTGAATTCCGTTCCAAGAAGGCGGCACTATCATTAAACTCATTTCCGACAAGTACCTCCATTAATGCCAACCTGAACATTTATTGATTTATCTCGAGAATGACAGTTACAGAACTGCCAGTTCACCTAAAAGTTAATAACACTAAGGTATTACGACTCGTTGTAGAATCCGACGATCGTCGTCAGACCAATATATCTGGTAAATACCTGATAAAAGATCCATTCCGGTTAGGCTTGTTTGCGTTTCGCCTGGTGGAACGGTAAGGCTCTTTATGACCGTTCCATTTATATCAACCAGTAAAATATGTGCAGTTTTCGCGCTCATTGGATGTTTAATGCTTACTGTACCATTGAACACAGGGTTGGGATATACCACTAAAGCCTTTGGAGAAACTGAGGGGGGCTTCTTGTAAGTAAAACCAGGAAGAGAATCAATACTATTATTTGCAATAACGCTTACTGCCCCGGATGCTCCTTCGCCCACAATTGCAGTGATGTTCGTAGGTGAATTTACTATGAATGAATTAGCCCGAACACCGCCGAACAGAACTTGAGACACCTTCAAGAAGTTATTTCCACTGATATTAATCAGAGTGCCGGATGTAGCTGATACTGGTGCAAAAGAAGATATAATAGGAGGTGCCATAAATATGAAGCCGGCCATACTACTATTGCCCTCGCCAGAAATCACTGTAATATCGCCCGATGCTCCATCTCCTACTATTGCCATAATTTGATTATTTGAATTTACTGCAAATGAAGCCGCTGGTACGCCTCCGAATAATAGCTGTGTAATATTATTAAAATTTATTCCACTGATCCTAATTGTATCACCCTTGGCAGCCGATGTTGGTATAAATGAACTAATAACGGGTGAATGAAGGATATACGTAAAGCCATCCTGGTTTACTGTGTCTTTAGTAGTTATAACAGTGATCGGGCCTGTAGCACCATCGCCAACTATAGCAGTTATACTGGTAGAAGAGTGTATCACAAATGAAGTAGTCGGTTTGCCGCCAAACAACACTTGTGTAACGTTGCTTAAATTGCTGCCTGTGATGCTTACTGTTTCTCCTTTAGTTGCCGATAATGGCGTAAAGGACGTGATAACCGGTGTGGCGGAAGAGCTAATGTAGGTGAACCCTGGTAAGACTGCTGTACCACCTGCAGTAGTTACACTCACTTCGCCAGAAGCGCCATTAGCAACAATAGCTTTTATACCTTTAGTAGAGTCTAGTTCAAACGATGCCGCGGGAATTCCCCCAAACATTACTTGTGAAACGTCCGTAAAGTTACTTCCATTGATATAAACAGTTGTCCCAGTAGTAGCAGATGATGGTACAAACGACTTGATAAATGGTGTAGGTACAATATATGTAAATCCAGCAAGTTTACCAATACTGTTAACCGTTACTACGCTGGCTTCGCCAGATGTGCCTGGACCCACTATTGCTGTGATGCTGGAGTCTGAATTAACTACGAACCGGAGCGCAGATACACCTCCAAACAGGACATCCTTTGTACTTGAGAAATTCTCTCCGGAAATGTTTACAGTGTCTCCTATTGTAGCTGCTACAGGTGTAAATGAATTGATGATTGGAGGAGGCGTGATGTATGTGAAACCTGGCCTTGTACTAGTTCCTCCCTCGGCTGTTACACTTACTGCGCCGGAAATACCGGAACCAATAACAGCTGTAATAACACCTGTGGAATCTACTATAAATGAAGTTGCAGGTGTACCTCCAAAAGATACTTGTGTGATACCGGTAAAGTTGCGACCATAGATCTTTACAGGCTGGCCGATTGTGGCTGATACAGGCCTAAACGAGGTAATTACGGGAGGGGGAGTAATGTATGAAAAACCTGGTATATATACCGTCGTATCCAATCCGGCAACACCGACATCTCCTGAGGCACCAGTGCCAACGACTGCTGAAATCAATGTATCAGACACAATTATGAATCTGGAGGCAGGTGATCCCCCGAATAAGACATTTTTGATTTTGTAAAATCCGGTGCCGATTATCGTAACAATTGTTCCAGTAGTAGCACTATCTGGGAATATAGCACCAACCGTGAGTGCCGGTGTGTTCGTAATAAAGTTAAACCCGTCGATTGCTCCGGTACCATATGGTGTTGTTGTGCTTATCATCCCAGAAGCACCATTGGCTACAATAGCATAAATAACACTATCAGACATTACCGTAAAGGATTTTGCAGGTAAGCCTCCGAAGGCAACAGTGGTAGCGTTTGTGAAATGTTGACCACGGATTGTTATAATATCATCGGCGGGGGCTGCCGCAGGAGTGAAGGAGTGGACTATTGGTGATTGATCGGTAGCAATATCGTTTTGTAATATTGCCAGAATGTCACTAAATATTAAAGGTACAGCAATGTCAGGTTTCCCATCTCCATTCATGTCTCCTATAGATAGTCCTGTTGTGAAATCACGTATATCAAAATTGACGCTGTCCTCCAAGCTAATGGTTCCATTACTATTTGTGTTTCTAAACATGGATATTGAATGGGGACCATTCGGTGAAATAATATCTAACCTCTTATCGCCGTCCAGATCTTCCAGCTCAACATTGTTTGCTCCCCAGTCTGTTGGATAATTTATCATGGGGGCAAATTTGATTAAACCACCGGCACTTCTGTTCTTAAATACAGATAAACTATCGTTTGGTGAGCTTCTGCCCGCAACGATGATTTCCGGCATTCCGTCATCGTCTAAATCACCAATGGCAACACGACAGGGAAATTCAAGGGTCGCGTAATCGACCCGGGAGGCAAATGAGATCCCTTTGCCTGCTGTCATATTTTTATATATGGAAATATTATTGTCATTAGAATTTGGAACTATCAACTCTGGTTTTCCATCACCATCTAGATCGCCGGCCTTTATAGCAAGTGGATAGCGACCTGTATTGACAACACCTGCTTCTTGAAAAGAGATTACGCCGGCTATACTTGTGTTTCTGAAAAGCGTCATTGTCGAAGATGCTGCACTAATGGCTGCGATGTCAGGTTTTCCATCGCTGTCCAGGTCTGCAATCACTGTGAAGTCAGGACGATTTGCTATTGGAAGAAGTATTCTTTCAGGGAATGAAATCATGCCCAGGGAGCTAGCGTTTTTGAATATACAGACGCCCCCATAATTTGTAGAATATATAAGATCCAGCTTGCCATCGCCATCTAAATCTCCGGAGGTTACATGGACAGCTCCACCTACATCGTAGCCCTGGAGATTCAATGACGTATCAAAGGCCAATGTTCCGTTCGTACTGATATTTTTCAGTACTGATCCACATGTACCACCTTGTTTAGAGTGTGCTATCACGATATCGCTTTTCCCATCTTCATCCAAATCATCAATTTCGATAGCCTCCGGTCTGATACTGGCAGGAAAGTTAACAGGAGATTTGAAACTATTGGAAGTAAACGGTCCACCCCCGCTGGAAAATGTCACATTAAATGGTTGAGCCGTACTAGCAGTCAGTCTCCCAGTTGTTACGGTAATGGGCCGGTAGTTGGCGCCTGTTGGAACTGCTACTGTTAATTCTGTAGTTGTTGCCGTTACTACTTTTCCTCTAACAGGACCAAAACGAACAATATTAGCTGCCGGATTAGTGCTGAAGTTGGATCCTCTGATCGTCACAATCGTCCCGACAGGTCCTGATAAAGGAGAAATGTTGTTTATGACTGGAGCAATACCCTCCACAACATAAACAAACCCTGGAAGAGACGAATTACCGTAAGGTGTGGATAGGCTGACTGGGCCCGAAGCTCCTGCTCCAACTACAGCAATTACGCTTGTATCAGATTGCGATGTAAAGGATGTTGCGGGGACTCCGCCAAAAGAAACAGCAGTTATTTCCTTTAGGTCTTTTCCCTTAATTGAAATAACCGATCCTTTAGTACCAACTGACGGCGTTATGGATGTAATGGCAGGCGGTGAGAGATAAATGAACCCTGAAAGCTTTCCCGAGCGGATGGCCGTTGTGACCTGTACTGGCCCCGAAGCACCTTCTCCTACGATTGCCGTGATGATAGAATCAGCAGTTACAGTAAATGCAGCGGCGGGTTCTCCTCCGAATGTTACCGCGTTAGTAGCTTTGAAATTAGTTCCCCTGATCGTTACTGCTGTTCCTGTAACCGCACTTGTAGGTGCGAAAGAAGTCACATATGGTCCATCTATAGTGTTTTTATATATCGAGATGATATTATCATCTACATTAATTGTTGCAAGATCTGGTTTTCCATCCATATCCAGATCTGCAACGGATATGTTGTCGGCACGAGATATGGCATAGGCCCTGTCAAAAGTAATTCTGCCAATGCTACTCGTATTCCTTGCTAATACTATAGAATCACCGGTTATAGCGAGATCTGGACGACCATCACCATCCAGATCTGCCAGGTCAAAATAACTGGCGAACGATCCAAGAATCGACTCGGTCGTCGCTGCGAATGAAATGGGGCCAGCTCCAGTTGACGTATTCCTGAAGAGAAAAACACTTTTTGCTGCTGCGTTGGAAACAATTACATCCGATTTCCCATCCCCGTCGAGATCATCAATGCGTACACTGCTTGGGGAAGTCCCAGTGCTATAATCTACTCTGTCTGAAAAGGACACTAACCCAGTGGTACTGGTATTCTTTAAGACAGAAAGTGTTTCGTGAAGATTATTTACTACCGCAAGTTCTGGCTTGCCATCACCGTTCAAATCTCCTGACGCGATTCCGGTAGGATAAGTACCTACAGTATAATCTTGTTTTGTAGCAAATGAAATAACCCCATTTGTCCCTGCATTTTGGAAAACCGATATCGTACCAGATATATAATTTGTTACTGCGATGTCTGGCTTCCCGTCAAGATTTAGATCACTTATACATACACTGGTGGGACTGCCACCAGTTTCATACCGAATCCCTTCATCAAAAGATATCGATCCGTTCGTACTGGTATTTCTAAAAACAGAAATTGAATATGAGTATATATCGCCGCTGTTGGTAACAATAAGATCCAGCTTTCCGTCTCCATTTATATCTCCCATTGCCACATCATATGGGACTTTACCCGTGTTCAGGCTGGTATTCTTTTCAAAAGAAATTGCTCCGTTGGCGCTGATATTCCTGTATATCGACACAGAATAGGGATATCCGCCATTAATGGATACAATATCCGGTTTACCATCGCCATCGAGATCGCCGGTAGCAACACTGTAGGGACTTTCTCCTGTAGTGAGGTCGCCCGCAGGAGTGAAAGATTCGTTTTGAAGTTGATCTTTGCCCCGAAAGGTTGCTGTAAATGAAATGGATGAATAGGCGGTTAATCCGTTTTGTGTGACTGTTATGGGATTAAAACCTGCGCCAGAAGGTGTTACTACAGTGAGTAGGGTGTTTGTCGCATTTGTGACGGAAGCCCTGACCGTCCCAAAGTAAACAATATTATTTGCGGGGGTAACATCAAATCCACTACCGACAATTTTTACTACCGTTCCTGGTGCTCCTGAGACGGGTGTAAAAGATCTAATAATAGGCTGAGCTGCTAATTCATTAAAGCATAAGCCCATAATAAGAAGAGAAAGTAATTTACTTAGATTCTTCTTAGGAAGAGATTTCTTCACAGACAAAAAAGGACTCATAGATGTAAGGATTTGAGCTGGCGCTGCTGAGTACGCCATGTATTTCTCAAATGTAATCAAAAGTTGAATTCAAAACTAATCTTAATGAGTCCGGGGACGAGTATGGTGGCTATTAAACAGTAAGCGATGTTATCATAGGCATATTGAAAATGCTAAGATCTTCATGATACATACGTTTTAATGTTTAATAATAATGCCCGGCCATTGCCCTGGGGGCTGGTGTAGGTTTTAGCAAATCGTGACTGTCTTTCCGGCTGCATTACCAGGCAAATCCGTCACATTAGCAAGTCCCATGGCGCCGTGCGGTGCCGTATTGGCGTTAGTTACCCCTATGATCCAAAAACGTCAGTCCTTTGCGTTGATGACTGCATCTCTCTGCACCAATTAAACGCAAGCCCGCGAAAAGATGGCAACTTTTACTGATGCCCAGGGGGATTTTTTTTGCCTTCACAGAGATCAGGTCATCAGCTGTTCTTTTCCGTTTAGCCATCGATGTATAAACCATCAATGACAGTGGAATCATGGCATCCCGCAATGCGACGGTATAGGTGGCCTGACCGCCTTTTGCTGCTTTCTGATACAGCGCTTTTATAGCAGGATCTTTCATTGCATCCTGGGCAAACAACGACGTTGGTATGAATCATTCGTTTGTTTGCTGCTGTTCTTAAGTCGGCGTTTGATAAGGGACCCCGTTTAACTGCGGCTAGCGTCTTTCTCCTTCTTACACGAAAGTTCATCATATCTCGAACAGTACTGGATGCTCCCTTGTGAAAGGTTTTGTTTTTACCTATGCCATAGTGATAAGTTTTAGTGATTAAAAAATGTTGATTATCATAATCATGATCACCAGGTTAAACAGGAGGCGCCTCTATCCTGTTTCAGGTGCAGCCCTGTTGATCGCGATTGCTGACACAATATTAGCACAATTCATAACACCGTTTCGGACCATGTGTACAATCTGCAGATCCATGTATACGAACTGCAAATACGTGAGGACGAACTGCAAAAACTAGAGGCTCGGAACTTATCTGCGCTATTAATAAACCCGAAAATGCCTGAAAAACTGATCCCTGTAGTCCGGGCCGGTGTGTAATGAATCGCCGACAACCATAGTCACTTGTGTATCAACAAACCTGATACAGGTGATACAAACAACGTGTTTCTTGTGTAAGCGAATAAAAAGATCCGCAGTGACTTCCTGTTGGAGTTGCTGCGGGCTTTTCCTGATTGTAAAGGTACGGCCATCAAAGAGCTTAAAAGATATATAGTTCCTTGTGCTGCGGCGTAAACGGTCTTCTCTTCTAAAATCATCTTGCGAACTTACTCTTTTTTAAGTATCAAAGACGGGCGGCTCTGCATGCGAATGGATCATGAAATCACATAAAGCTGAACAGATAGGTACGAAGACTGGAATAACTGATAAATGCAACTCCATTAGAACATCTGTGATATGTAACAGGAATAAATGAGATAACCGGTATTGATTAGCTAACGGACCAACTACGGTTTTTAAATCGGATGCAGATATTGTTAAGCAATTCATTTAAGTTATTTTGAGTGTTTAATATGTCCTCTTAGCAGACATGTAATACATACATGTATAAGTCCTGGTAAAGCAATTACTGAAGTAGAATTTTGTCAGTTATTATTTTAAAAAAAATTTTGCACAAAAACGTTCTGGCCAGATTTACATTTCGATCTTACTTTTTACCGTCTTGATACCGCTTTGATACCGCTAATCTTACGTTAAAGCTACGTTCAGGAACGTAAGATTAACGTAAGATTAGCGGTATCAAAGCGGTATCAAGACGGTATCTGTCAGGTCCGAAAGAGAATATTTTAGAACTAAAAAACTTTACAATTTCAACGGCGATGTTCAGGATTGACTTTACAGGTTATAGTAATAATTCATTATGTGTTTTGCATCTGTGCAAAATAAGCTTTACACTGCTATTTGTTGTTTTTACCTTCTTTTTAGCAATGCATCTTCGCTTTAATGCTCCACAGTCTAAATAGGCCTGATCAGGCATCAGATTATTAAAGCTCATGTGAGGCCTGAGCCTATTGTAGCAATCTATTGCCTTATTCACTGGGACTACGGCCTGCGGGTAGCCGCAAAAGTCTTCCCAAGTGTGAAGGTCCTATTTTAAAATACCATTAGCCCTTTCAGCGATAGCATTGTCGTAAGGGCAGATTGAGTCATAGAGACATTAATCACATTGATTTGCACTCGGTTGATCGTTAATTCATTGGTTACCAATCTGGAAGATACCCAAACCCTCTACGGCTGTAATTTTACCTGGCTTAGCTTCAGGATTAAATATTAATTTCATACGAGGGAATAAGGTCTTTGAGTTAAATAACCATTTAGGGAACGTACTGACAACGGTAAGTGATAAGCAATGGCTGCTGGCGGCAGGATGGTATAAGGCGGATATCAGGTCGGCGCAGGAGTATTATTGGTTTGGGATGCTTGTTTGCACGTGAGAAACCACCATCAGCAAACTAAGAGCGTGTGAAACGAGTTTATATACAAGACTATTATATTGACATTCATAGACAGAATGGAGAAAGTGATTTTTTCTGTGCTGTAACAATATATTACTCCTTTGATGAGAAAAATGAAGACGAGAGTGCCGAGTATTTTTCAATTTCCGCAGCAACTCCTTTAGGGATAAATAATTATTTAAGTTCATGATTCCAGGACGGAAGCTTAGATAAGTTGAGTTTATTTTCTCATCTTATAGTAGTTGAAGTATACAATCAGGAATATCTGTTGTCTTATATTAAGAGAGAAATGGAGTCTGTTTATGGTCGAACTGAAGAGGAGGTGGTTTTAAGGTTATTGCGAAACTTTGATTGGGAGTATGCGCATAATGACCAGGTAATAAATAATTTATTTAAGAAACTCTAAGCGCGTATCGTATGCGAAAACTTTTTCTCGTCATTACTACTTGTTCGTCCCAAGTATGAAGTAGAAAAGTTGTAATTCACAGATTGTTTTTGTTGAACAAGTATATCAGTTTTTTACGAGAACTAACGTGAATGACTGATCTGGTTGTATTGTAGCTCTTGCTTCTGGAGAAAATGTTAATGTTTAAAAGGTAATTTAGTTTCTGATGAAATTTGTCGGGATAATAAGAGATCATGAAAATTTCAGAGTGAAAGGTGGGCGCTATATTAAAGACGTAACAGCTTCGGCTGGAAAAGAGGATTATCTTGATAATGTTGTTTTTTATTTGGAACACGGTGTTAGAGTGTTTTCGTTTTTGGAGGAGGTTTTTGATGGAGGTATATTTATTGCACCACTTGTGTTTTATACTGACGGGAAATGGATATGGCCAAGTTATTTGCCTTATTATTTAAATAGAGGGTATTGGTCACTATTGCCGGGGGAGTTTATAAGCGATGTTTTTAGTGCTAAATTTATTGTACCGGAGGTGGGTAGAGAAAAGATTAATGAAGCTCGACAATTCTTTACGGATGTTTATAAGTAGGAGGTTTATTTTCAGCATTAGGGTCTTGTTCTACCTTTTTATATCCGCATTTTAAGGATGAGGTGAAAAGGGAAGAGAATCACCAGGATTATGGATTTCGTACATACCGACCCTAATGCCTCATCCCGTAAAAAATATATATGGAATTGACTGGTTTAATAGTAAATGGTAATTTTTATCCAGGTCTGAAGGTTGGACAAGCTAAAAGTGTAGTAGAGGCAGTATTAGGAATCCGACTTAGTTGTCCAGATATCCAAACAGAAGATGTTAATTACTATGAAATAGAAATGAAAGCGGGTGTTTGTTTAATAATTGTTTTCGATAAAGCAGACGTCTGTTTTGAAATTAGATTAGATCTGGATAAGAATCGCGACGTTGATTTTATAATCAATGAGAATGATATCATTAAAGCATTTGATGCAAGTATCTCTTTTGACAGTTTAATATGCATTCTTATGCAATTAAATGTTGCCTGGACATTTGATAAAGAGAAGACATATTTACAAACTGTGTGTATTCATTTGAGTAATGGGTTGAGGTTGTATTACGCATTCGGGGACGAAAGTAACGGTGATTACGGTTTTTTTTCCATAAAGTCAGTTTTGGAAGGCCATTACTTGACTTGAAGAAGATGTGATTTGGTCAGACGGGTGGAATAATAATTTTGAACAGTCGACCTAGATGGTTCGGCTGCTCTTTTAAATGAAGGGAAATGGCAGCTGATGGTCACTTTTGTCAATAATAACATATCAACAGCATTGATAATTTTTATATAAAGAATCTTAATAAAAGCTCATTGATTGCGTTTGCTATACTTACTTATACCGATGATGCTAAAATGATTCTGGGCGTTTCCCTATTAGGGACCTTTGATGATGTCGACGATATGAGAGAAAATGTCAAAATATTTAGGGATATAAAATCATTTACCAATTCGGCAATAGCTTGTATGACTTTGGAGGAGCCTTCACCCAATAATTCACTTGAGTTCATTGAGTTTGCGAAGCAGCGGGAATGGCTTAATGATGACATTTTTCGGTCAACGAAATGGTCTTGGTGAATATGTTAATATTTCCTTGTTACTTCAGGTGAAGACTGGTCTCGATGCTGGATGAAGAATCAATTCACCAAGAAAATGAGGATGGGAATATCAAGTACTTGTTATTTTGATATATTTAATATATTTTAATAAAATAGACCATCAGGTTAATGTTGTCTGGGAATGCCAATAAAAGTAAATATCCAACCTATGAGGCAAGTTTTATACTTACTACTTACTCTCCTTACAGTCCAGAGTTATGCACAATCCCCTAAATATCCTTATTACGACGGCCATAAATGGGGCATGGTTGACGATAGCAATCAGGTAGTGATTCCGCCGAAGTACGATTCCGAGTTCTGGATTTTTAGAGAAAAGATTGCCATCGTGCAGAAGGATAGTTTATACGGTTCAATAGGAGTTGATGGAACAACGATATTGCCCTGTCGCTATGATTCCATTGTCATTATCAGACGTTTCATTGCAGCTGCCCTGTCGAAAGGTAAGTACCGCCTGGTGGATGTAAGTACTGGTAAAGAGCTTTCTGGAGTTTTATTCGATAAATGGGACGAGAGTAATCACGATAATCCACCCATACTGCCAGTACATATCGGTGCTAAATGGCATTTCATGAATATGGCTACAGGAGAGTTGATCAACAAGCAAGGCTATGATGAGATCGGATTTGTTACCACCGGTTATTATGAAGGTGTGGTGCAGCAAGGCGGTAAATATGGAGTATTAAATCTTACCACCGGTGCTTTGATTGCCCCCATCCAATATGATCATTTGGTATACAAAAGCCAGGGGGCTTTTGACGCCATTGAAGGGGATAAAGTGCTTTCTTACACTGCCGATGGCAGGTCAAGGCCGGGTAATGCCGCCATATTAACGCAGCACCAATCGGCGTCGTCCGCTGCTATCCCTATCGATGCAACCAAGATTGACGATTCTTATGTTGGAAATATGAGCTTGTATGTATATAAAGGCAAGGACAACGATTGGAAGGTGACTTATGAAAAGCGAGTTTGGGCTAGTTCACCGGTGACCCCTGTCAAAGAATTCCAGTTGACTGGTTTTACTAACGTTGAAAAATTTTACTATGATGAAACGATGCAGCCGCAAGCCCTGCTAAAGGTAGTGCAGAACGGTAAAACTGGCTTGATAGCACCCGAGGGCAATGTTATACTACCTTGTATCTATGACAGCATCCGAAATGAAGGTGGTTTCTTTGTGACCCAGCTAGATGGCAAAGAAGGGCTGATTAAAACTGACTGGAGAGTACTGAGTCTGCCTGTTCTTAAACGTGTGTATCACGCTAACTATGAAGTGGGCGCGTACTTGATAGAAATGCCGGACGGTAGAAAAGGTTATATGAATATGCATAATGGTAAGATATATATTCCAGAAGTGGGTAGATAGCGGTACGGTGGACGGCAGACTATCTACAGCATCTATACTGGACCTAAACAGGGCAAAACGAAGATATATGAAAGGATTAATTTGTAGCTTAATTGGATTGTTAGTTTTAATGGCATGTAGTCAAACAAGGAATAAAGGAACGGGTAAGCTAAATATCCAAAATCTCGAAAAGAGAATCCTTTATGTTAATAATAAAAAAAAATCTTTTACTATAAAATAGATTCAAATATCATTAAAGGAGATGTCAGGTTTAGAACGCAGGATGTTGGAGGGGAGATCTATGAGATAGCAGACCTGGATTCCGGCTTAATGTTAAGAATAGAGGTAGCTATCTACTTTATAATTCCATAGATGATTTGTTGTCGGTTTCAGAGATACCACAAGGCCAAAGTTATTTAACAGGATTAAATCCTTATGATCAGTATGTTTTGGCTAGACAGGAGGAAATTGTCAAAAATATGTGTATTAGTTTAGGTATTGATAGGAGAGCTTTAAACGGTGAACCAAATAGTTTAGACTTAATAGATAAGCGCCTTGCCAAATTTACAGTCGACGATGAATTTATTGATTCTAATTTTTTAGGGATCTATTTATATCTTGGTGAACTATTAAAGAAAAACAATGGGGGAGCTTGGAAACTAAATTATATCAAACAGGATGACCTATGGGAGCTGATAGTTTTAGATAAGGCTGGAAATGAATTGGCAGTAGGTATTTCTTTGTACGAAGAATTTGAGAATTATAGAGTTCAGGCATTTAAGGATCCTATTCGATCAACTTACAACCGTTTAGCTGCAATTTCTACCCTTTAGTCGTTGTATGAAGATGTTTGTTGGAATACGGGTAGGTGGCTAATGCCCGGACGTTATTAAGTAAACGGCTTAAGAGCAGTGTCAAACTTTGTATGATGAAATTTTGGATAAGTTTTGTTGCAACTCCCCATGTGTGCACAGTACATGGATTGGAGCTTGGTTTCGGAGTAACTGCTGATAACCGCGATCATGCAATTCAGATGATTCAGGAGAAAATATTCGAAAACTCCAAGCTTCCACGTGTCAACGCTGTTATCGAAAACTTTGACGTTAGAAACGTCGAAAAGAAACATGTTTATTTAAACATGGGTGACCCAGAGATGCCCGGTATTTGGTATCCACTGGGATATGATCAGTTTAATAGTATTCATTGATGGAACTGATGAGTGTCTGGTGCCAGCATAGTCTGATGAGGTTTAAGTGAAGACCAATACAACATCTATTTATATGTATACAAAATTTGTTTTTCCTCTTGTCAATGTAAAACCAATGATCCCGGCATCTATGTGTTCTATTCCAGAGCATTGGGGCTTGTTTCACGGGGTGGAGAACCATTTTATGAGAATGGTACAATATACGATGCAATAGGTAATTGTTTCGAGATTAGTGGAATTGTCAGGGTTACAACGGCATCTTTAAAAGATTCAATAAGATATTTTCAGCGAATGAATAGGATCGAGTTTAGAACGGAATTTATTGAGCAAGTAAATTTGGATGATTTTAAGAATAGAATAATAAATCATGTAAGAAGGTATCCTATATATTGGGAAATGAAAGATAATTTAGAGGACATTACCATTGCGGTTCGTAATATGAAAAACTTCACTCAAATTATATCTTACGTTGAATAAAGTAGGAGAGAAGACAATGGACCCTAACTACTAACTGCTCAATTACATAATAATGTTAAACAAATTAGAGCGAAATATTGCTAGTTATGCCAACGTAAGAGTCAACGATTTTTCGATTGATATTGAGAAAATAGAAAGGGGTGTTGTTTTTCTTTATTGTGCCTGGAGCACTACGATTGTTCAGCTGCGAAATTTATTAATTGCTATGGAGAATTATGAGGGAATTAACCTGTTCATTTTTGATATCGACGAAGCTGGCGCGCTGCGATTTTTGGTCAAACAAGGATTGCGTTCCGATGGATGGGGCGAAACATACTGGGTGAGGAACGGAAAGGTAGTTTCTTTCTTAAAAAAATATGGTGAACGAAATATGGAAGAACTGGACAACAGCAATAAGATGCTCCTCTAAGGTGATCTACGGTTTGTAGCGAGAGGTCTTTTCACTGCAAGATCTGAATATCAGAAATGGTCAGCAGGGAGGCCATTGAACTCAAATAAAAAAAGGCCATCCCGAAACTAATCAGGACGGCCTTCCACTAATTATTCAACAACGCTATTATCCCCTCATTCTCAATGATCATCATGCCATGCCTGTCACTCGTAATCCCCTCTTTAAGCTGATAAGTATACCTCGGCTTCGTACCTTCTAACAATGTCGGCAGATAGGCAAACTGCAGGTTGGCGTATTGACGCAACGCATTACCCACCTCAATAATATGCGTAGAAATGATGAAAAAGCAATTCCGGTAACGGGCGAAAGCTGCGGTTACAGCCAGCGTAGCATCATAAGCGTCTTTCACGTTTGTCCCTTTGAATAGCTCATCGAAGATGATGACCAGGTTCTTCCCTGAACTCACCTCCGCCGCTACTTGCTTTACGCGTAAGACCTCCGCATAAAAATGACTATACCCCATATTGAGATTGTCCGGTACATTGATGGATGAGTATAACCCGTCACGTACGGAAAACTCCATATCCGCAGCGGCTACAGGAAATCCCATATGCGCCAGGTACAAAGCAATGCCAAAAGACTTCATCAGGGTAGATTTACCCGCCATGTTAGCCCCTGTGAGGAAAATAACATTGGAGTCACTGTGGAGGGTTACAGGATTCGCCACCCCGGCGTCCAATGCAGGATGCCGCAGCGCTGTGGTACGGAACACACTGGGCGAGGAGGGGAGGGCAGTAGCATAATGAAAGCCGCGTTGCCGTGCTACATCGCTTACTGCAATATAGACGTCCAGTTGATGAACAGCTTCCAGCAATTGCTCCATTTCATGGCGTAAGGTATGCCGTAATAAACGGTCGTAACGTGCCACTGTCAGTAAGGTTAGTTCCCTGTCGCTGTCCAGCCAGGAAATGCCAGATAAGGTTTTCCGCCAGGCTGCGGCCTCATTGTAATCACTGAGCTCCTGCAGGAACTTGCGGAAGGTGCGTAATATTCCAATAGTTGCCTTTAAGCCTGTCAGCAGCTTTTCGTATTCGTCGTCGTTTAAAAATGCGTTCAGTCTCTTTTTGAGAATAGCAGGCAGGCTGCTTGCCCCTCCCATGTTCAGGTAGTTTTCCGCCTGGCGGAAACTAACCCCGTTGAAGGGAAAAGTGAGCTGCTTTTGCTGGAAATACCGGAAGGTAGCACTGCGCTGGTTAATGGCGGCAGTATTAGTAAGGGGCTGCTGGAACATACGTTCCAGCAGTTGTTCCCCTCCGGTGGTTTTGATTCTGCTAAAAAGGTTATAGATGGAGTTAGGCTTGAACCGGCCCAGCAGGTTCAGGTCTTCCAGCGTTTGTTTATCAGCTATAAAACTCATGCTCATGTTGTTTTGGTCAGGCCGGCTTCCAGCATATCGATAATGCCTTCATTGTTAATAATGATCATGCCATGACGGTCGTCTGTAATGCCATTCTCCAGCGTATAGGTGTATACAGGTTTGTGCCCGTCCATATGAGTGGGCAGGTATACAAACCGGATATTGGCTGCCGCTGCTTTCAGCACCTCGCCGGCTTCGATGATGTGTGTAGAGATGACGAATATGCTGTTACGCTTGCCGGCAAATCCTTTACATATGGCAATAGTAGCCTCATACGCGTCCTTCACATTAGTACCCCGGAACAGTTCATCAAATACAATGAACAGGTGTTTACCCTGGCTCAGCTCCTGCGCCATTTTTTTAACACGCAGCACTTCCGCGTAGTAATGACTGGCCCCCATGCCCAGGTTGTCGGGCAGGTTGATGGTCGTATAAATACCGTCCAGCACAGAAAACTCCATCCGCGCAGCGGCAACAGGGAACCCCATGTGTGCGAGGAACAAGGCAATACTGAGCGATTTCATAAAGGTGGACTTGCCGGCCATATTAGCTCCGGTGAGAAAGATGACATTGCTTTCTTCATTGATCCGGATGTTATTGGGCACCGCTTTCTTCAGCAAGGGATGGTATACGCCTTCAGCATCTATGCGACAGGTATGACGGGGTAAGGCCTGCGGAAATACAAACCCCCGTTCGGTGGCAACTTTGGCGACAGATATATACACGTCCAGGCAATACAGGTGATGCAGGAGCTGTTGTATCAGTGCCCGATAACGGAAACGGAATAGCACATCAAAAGCGGCGATGGTGGAATGCGCTGCTTTACCCTTATGGGCCAGTACAGGTTCAAATGCATGCTCGGACAGGAGCGTGGCGATTGCTTTCCTGTCGGCTGCGTAAGCCGCACCGCCTGCTTCTGCACTGACGAAAGACTGTACCCCCTGTAGTAGCTCTATGAGCGCCTGCACGCCTTTATACACCATCTGCATATTTCCGTCTGCCGCTATCATCCCCGCCAGTTTCTTGCTGATGGATTGTTCTTCCGTGCTCAGTCTTGTACGCTCGTCCGTATTGTCAAGGTAAGGTGCTATGGCGTCAAAGAGAGCGGCGGGAAACGGGTAAGCGGTACCCGCCGCAGCAAAATGCCGGATAATGCTGCTGCGGCGGTTGATCGCATCATGGTCTGATAATGGATAGCGGAAGGTCTCTTCCAGCAGGGCCGCACCTCCGCGTGTCACCGTATGGTTGAAGATGTTGTACACGGAATCCGCTCCATACCGGCCGAAAATATTGAGATCTTCCAGTGTTTGTTTATCCGTTGTAAATAACATAGCTTATTTTCTTTTACGCCTGATAAGCAGAATAGCGGCAAATGCCACCAGTATACCCGGTAGTACCCAGATGTACAGGATCCGGAGTATATCCACCGTATCGGTGCTGACTGATACACGCGTGTCTTTTGCTTCCGGGCGGTAAGTGTCTATCGGGAACTGCCCATAGCTCAACCAGCTGAAGAGTGCCGTGTTAAAAGCGAAATTGATGGTCTGTACATTGTATCGTCCCAGCTCGTCATTGCTTAAAAAGTCCGCATCACCAGTCACCACAATGCGCTGTTCTTTGTTGTTCACCTTACGGGTGAGGGCGATGACCGTCGGCACTGATTTCTTCTCATCACCCGCGGCAGGGTCATAGGCCACCTCCGCAGAATCGGCAGCAAAACGGTCTTTCTTCACCCAGCTCTTACTGGCGTCTGTTACCAGCAAAGGTTGCACCTTGAAGATGCTGTCGTTGTAAGCAAGCCATGTGGCGCCTGGCATAGAAACCGCAATACTGTCTTTAAAGCCTTTTATAAGCGATTTACTGAAGCCGGCAGCTGTAGCTGTCATTAAGGGCAAAGCCAGGTCAGGAGCGGTCTCTTTGGCCGCTTGGGCGATCATCCCGTCCATCAGCTGTACACCCAGCTCGCGCAACAGCGGATTTAAGATGGACTGTTTGCCGGGTTCCCCGGTAATGAGCAGGTTGCCGCCTTCACTGATATACTTCCTGATCTTCGCCATTGTAACAGCGCTGAATTCCTTCTTTGGGTCAGCAATTACCAGTGTAGTAACATCTGAAGGAATATCCTGGTGCTCCAGTGAAAGGGTATCTACATCGAAACCCTGGTTTACCAGTGCATAGCGGAAAGTCTTCTTTTTCGTCAGCGTGCTGTATTCCCGGTCTCCTTCTTTCTCAATGCTCCTTTCCAGGTCGCCCGTCAGGAAGGCTACCCTTGGAAATTCGGACTGTAACAAGCGTTTCAGTGCTGCCGCCACTTCCGCTTCTCCCGGCCATTGCGTCTGGTCATCAAACACACGGAGGAAGGTAACCTTGTCCTTGTATTTCAGCTGCATCACATATCGGTTCAACTCAGGGCGCAGGTCTATTATCTTCCTGATCTCTGCGGGCGATTTAAACTGGGAAAGCTTAAACCCCATTCCCTTGGCCCGCTGTGTGGCCATGTCCAGGAAGTCCTTGCCAGGGTAGAACCGCATGATATTCGGATTGTCCAGCAGGCTGTCATAGTACTGTACATATTGCAGATGAATATCCTGTTTGAAGCGCATGTAAGGCTCCCAGCGCGCCAGGTCCATATTACGGCCCTCTTCGGATCCGAAATAATAGAATGAGCCCAGCATGTTGTTATACGCAGTTACCTCCAGCGGAACATTCCCCAGTTCTTTCAGGATCTTTTGCGAGTTAGGCGTGAGCGTTCTTGTTTTATTGGCAGTAGCATCAAAATATCCTACCAGTGAAGGACGTGATGTGATGTATCCCACTACTAAACCCAGCGCCACAACAGCCACATACCTGCCTGTTTTAACGATAGCAGGTTTCGATTCCCTGCCAGCCTTCAGTTTATAGATACTCAGCGCCAGGAAAATATAGATGATCACCAGGAAGTAGATCACGTCTTTACTCGTGATGAGCCCTGCCAGCATCTTTTCAGTACGGCCGCTCAGCGAAAGGAAATAGGTAAGGTCCCGTACAAAGGCAATATGCTGCCATAACGTGCCGATATAGCTCAGGAAACCTACCATCATGAAGGTACATACCGCCGCTACGATCTGGTAGGATGTGAGGCTGGACATGAACAACCCAATGGCCGAATAGGCGCATAAGAGCAGGTAGAAACCCAGTGAGGCAGAGAATAATTCTCCCGCATCCGCATGGTTGATATGAATAATTCCATCGAAAATGAAGAGACCCAGTACAACCATCATCAACAGGTTATACACCATCATGGCGAGGAACTTGCCGAAGATGATCTCGCTGACCTTAACAGGAGAGGAGTACAGCAATTTGATAGTGCCATTGTTCACCTCCCGGCTGATCAGTCCCATGGTCAGCAGTGGTATGTACAAATACAGTGTCTGCATAACCACACTGAACACACCACCCCTGGCTGCAAATATGCGCTCGGTGAGGCGGGTCATGTTCTCGAGCGACATGCCGCCTATTTCCTGCGACCGGGCGGCTCCGTCCAGTGCATTGATATATGCCAGGCCGCATTGCACCAGGAACGCTATCAGTAAAAACCATGCTATCGGTGAATAAAACAGGGTGCGTAGTTCCGTTTTCGCAATTCTGAAAACCATCTTCATGATGCTATCTATTGTGTTGATTGATTGGATAATTGTTTGAATACTTCGTCCAGCGCCGTCTTGTCAATACTGATCTCTCTCAGCCGCCAGCCCTGCTGAACGCTGGCGGTGATAAGGCGTTCAGAGATACTCTGGTCGCCGTTAAAGAAAACACGCACCTGCCGCTCCGTGAGGAAATCAGCTTTCGTCACACCTTCTATCGCCAGAAGTGCTGCAGCTGCCGGCGGGTTCTCCATATGCATCAGCACACTGTGCGGCTCTACATAGTTGTTGAAGGCGTCCATGGTATCTGCAAATACGATCTTGCCATTGTCGATCATCTTGATCTCCTTGCAGAGCAGCTGTACTTCGGAGAGGATATGAGAAGAGAAGATCACAGCACGGTCAGTAGCAATTTCCTTGATCAGGGCCCTCACCTCGATGATCTGGTTAGGGTCCAGGCCATTGGTAGGCTCGTCCAGTACTATCAGCGAAGGCCGGTGTATGATAGCCTGGGCAATGCCTACGCGCTGACGGTAGCCGCCGGAAAGATTGCGGATAAGACGCTTACTGTAATGTGCTATACCGCAACGTTCCTTTGCTTCTTTCATGGCTGCCGGTATCGCTGCTTTTGGCATCATGCGAAGGCCGGCGCAGTAGCCCAGGTATTCATCTACCGTAAGGTCCATATATAAAGGCGGGTGCTGTGGCAGGAAACCGATCTCCTGTTTGGCCAGCTCGGGTTGCTCCCGCATATTAATGCCGTTCACAAATACATTGCCTTCTGTCTGGTTCAATACGCCGCAGAGAATATTCATGGTAGTGGATTTACCCGCACCATTAGAGCCCAGCAGCCCCACTATACCAGTCTGGCTGATCTCCATACTGATGTCACGGATTGCCCATGAGCTGGTGTAGCGATGTGATAAATGCTCCAGCTTTACAATACTGTTCATTGATTATTTTTTTGGAATTGGATTAAGGATTGTTCGGCATACCCGGATTACTTGTGATAAATGAAGGCGGCAATTGTAATACAAGCCGCCTGGGCTGGTTCAGTGTAAAAGTGCTGACACTGCCATCTGCATTATATTGCGTGTGGGTAAATACCTGTCCGGCAAAGATGGGATCTACCGACTGCCTGCGCATATCGAACCAACGGTAACCTTCTGTCGCAAACTCGCGGATGCGCTCCTCGAAAATGAAGCGTATCAATGCTGTCTGATCAGCCGCTATTGCTGATGGTACTACTGCATCGGCTGCCGGCATACGGTGCTTACGCAGCGTTTCTACATCTGCCACTGCTCCCGCCAGGTCGTTGAGGCGGGCCTTACACTCTGCGCTCAACAGGTACATATCGGGCAATTGCAGGCCCATTCTCGCATAGGTTACCCCGTACTTACGCAGGCGGCCTCCTGCGTTGGGCGATTGGTCGGGATTGGTATCCGTATATAACAACAGGCGAAGATCTGATGTCCCGTACAAGGCCGCGGCCCATGGCGCCAGCACCAGGCCATTGTTGCCCAGCTGGTTGCCACTGTAAGGCCCATTGTAAAACACTTTCGATACTACCGCTTCTGTGAGGTCGTTCATGTTATTGCCCGGTCCCTGGGAGGGGCCGATGATGATGTCCATCGGCAGAAAGGCGCCATCTGCTGCAAGTGTCTGGTTATAATCGTATAAATGCGCATCACTGTCTGCCAGGTCGGCGAATGCTGCATTGAACATAGACAGGGCATCATTGTACCTGCCCATGAACACATACACTTTGCCCAGTAAACCTTCGGCGGCCGGTCTGGACATGCGGGTACGTATGGACGGCTTCACCGGCAATTCCGCAATAGCAGCCGTCAGGTCTTTGATAATAAAATCATATACTGCCTGCACGGAGGCACGCGTGAACGTTTGCGCGTTCACATCTGCCTGCTCTATGATGGGAAAGCCGGGGTCAGTGCCTGCAGTGCTCTGCACATAGGGCTTGCCATAAAAGTTAATGAACTGGAAATAGGTCCAGGCGCGTGTGGCGATCGCCTCTGCACGGATGATCCTTTTCTGTGCATCTGTTCCCCCGCTTGCATTCATGACTTCGCCGATGATCTTGTTCAGTGTATACAATTGTTCCAGCCACAGGCTGATGGCCCAGGGCGTCTGGTCCTGTTGCTGGTATACAACGTCCTGCCACTGGAAGAGCCGGAGCATCTGCGGACTGCCCTGTAAAAGATACGCTTCCTCTGCAGCTACATCGTCTTCCATTAATGCCGGCTCCTGCCAGCCACCGGCGAAGGTCTGTGCATAGTACTGCGGATCGTTCATCAGTTTATTATAGTCGTCCGTTGTAACGGCTACCTGCGATCCCAAAGGCACTACATCCAGGAAACTGTCCTTGCAGGCTATAAACGAAACCATGATGGCGATATATATAAGCTTTCTCATCCTTCTCTGTTTAAAAGTGAATTAAAGTGTAACATTGATGCCCAGGTTATACTGATGTTTGTACAATGCCCCCGGGAAACCGGTTTCGGGATCTATCCGCTCGTCATTGGCGGTCCAGATCAGGAAATTGGTGGTCTGTGCATAAATGTTAAGCCGTTGTATTTTCAGGAAGTGCAGGGCTGCTGACTGCAGCTCATAGGCCAGGGTAATATCCCTGATCTTGATATAGGATGCACTCAGCACATTCAGATCTCCGCTGATGTAGTAGTTCACATCCCTGCGCGTATAACTGGTACCCATGTTGGATACATAAGAAGGAATATTGGTGATCTTTTCATCACCCGGCTTTTTCCAGCGGTCCTGGAAGGAGGTGTAGAGATTCTCTCCGCCCAGAGAGGTGGAAGTCGGCATTCTGCCGGTATAGTAGATGTTCACGTTCCTGCGCATCACGGCTCCCATGTTATAGATCATGTTCATGGTGAGCGAAAGGCCTTTATATTCGAAACGGTTGGTGAAACCGCCGTTCACGGGCGACTGTGTCGTGCCGGCATATACGACGTCTTCCGGTTGGGCAATGTAAGGTTCCTTCGTCACCGATTTATCTGATAGCCTGATCTGCGGATCGCCCATGTTGTCCAGCCCCGCATACTGGTAAGCAAACAGGGGCTTCGAGTTATAGCCTATCCAGTAGGGAGCGGTTAATTTGTAGCTGGCAGTGTTCAGCGAAGGATTCAGGGCCGCATAAGATACCAGCTTGTTGTAGTTATAGCTGAATACCATGTTGCTGGACCAGCTCCAGTCCCGTTTCCGGATGTTCACAGTACGCAGGGATAATTCAATCCCCCTGTTCACCAGTTTGCCTACATTGCCCACCTGGCCGTCAAACCCCGTGAAAGGATTCAGCGGTACTCTTCCCAGCAGGTCTGTGGTTGTTTTACTGTAAGCATCTATTGCACCCGATATGCGGTTTTGCAACACAGAGAAGTCTACACCAATATTGGTGGTCTGTGTGCGTTCCCAGGACAGTTTCCTGTTGGCCGGCTGATTGAGGGTAAGTGCATCTCCCGCCACGCCGCCGGTCTGCGACTGGGGTTGTGCATATAAGATGTCATACAATGATGCAGAACCAACATAGGGAGAGTTGCCGGTAATACCATAGGTAGCCCTTAAGGCCAGTGCATCTACCCAGTCTGCCTGCTGCATAAATTGCTCGTTGCGCACCTGCCATTTACCACCTATGCTCCATACAGGTTTGTTCTGAACAGATATATCGCTGCCGAACTGGTTACTGTGGTCGCGGCGCCAGCTCAGGTCCAGGCTGTATTTATGGTCTAAGGTATAACTGGCCAATGCAAACAGGGAAGTAAAGCGTGTCAGCTCTCTGAATACCTGGTATGGCTGCGTACTGAAGAAACCAAAGCCCGTCACGGTGCCGAACACACCACGCCGCAGGGTGGCATAATCAATTAAAGGGTAGGTGCCCAAAGCCTCATCATATCCGATAATAGTGCTTGTATTCCGTGATGCCAGTGCCTCCTGTGCTTCCTGTCCTGCCTGTAAGGTCAGCATATCCTTTCCTGACCTGGGTGTGGCATTATATACCAGTTGATTACGCACTGTCCAGTTACGCTGATCATTATTCGTGGCTACATACATGCTGTTGTTCTGCGGCAGATAATAAACCGGCGTGGACGAAGGGCTGGGCGCTACCGTGAAAGACAGCAGCTGTTTGCGCTGGGAGAGTGCGCGGCTGTCTGTAAAAGAGGTCTGCGTTCCCGGCGCTTTCAGATAACCATAGGTACCCTGGAAGCTGACACCTTTCCACAACTTGATGCCGATATTAGCGGTTGTATTGATACTGAGCGTATTGCCATTGGAATGCGCATAATTCATTTCCTGCAGTGGATAATAATCCAGGTTGATCCTGCTTCTTGCTGAATAATTATTACGTGTTGAATCAGACCAGCCGTTGGTAAATGCCATGTTCTGCTCACGGCCCTGTTGGTCAACAAACAGCTGGTATGGCACAAAACCGTTATCAACAGCCGGCATATTTTTCCGGCTGCTTACGTTATTGATCAGGGAAGTATTTAGTGATACATTGATCCGTTTGCCGATATTGAAACTTTGCGAGAGGTTAACTTTATAAGTATTGTTCTTATCGCCCGGTGTGTTGCTCTGTACGCCTGTCCAGCCGAGTGAAGCATACATGGCGTAAACACTGTTACCCGCGGAAAGAGAGATGGTATGATTGGTAGTAAGCGGATTGCGGTAAAACAGGTCTCTCATCTGCGAAAGATTGCTGATCCTGCTCATGCTGTCCAGGCTTTTGTTTGCCTGATCTGCGGTGATCAACCCGCGGTATTGGTTGTAAAGAATAATATCATGTGGCAGTACAACCTGTGTAGCCAGTGAGCTCCAGGGATAGTTTACCGGGTCGAATGTTTCCCTTGCAGCCTGTATGTATTGTTCACTGTTCATCCGCTGACCGAAATTAAGATCCGGTTTGCTCTGGAAGCTGACAGAACCGGTATAGTTCACCCGCAGGCTCTGGTTCCTGCTGCCTTCCTTGGTTTTCACCACGATGATCCCGTTGGCAGCTCTCGCTCCCCAGATGGCGGCCGCTGCCGCATCTTTCAGCACGGTAATATCTTCTATATCATCAGGGTTAACAGAACTGAAATCCGTGGTGATCACGCCATTCACAACATATAGTGGATTGGTGGGCTGTCCGCCGTTGACCGTAGTATATCCCCTGATAACGCTCGACCTGGTGGAGAATCCATTGCCGGTTCTGCCGGAAGCCGTGACACCTGTTCCTACTGTAAGACCGGGTATTTGTCCTTCCAGGCGACCCACTACATCAAAGGTGCTGACACGTTCCCTGAACACTTTCATATCCGGCTTGCCAAATGCACCTGTAGCCCTTTCCCTGCTTAGCTGCTGGTAGCCGGTGTTGTAAATGACAACGGTACTCAGGGCATTGATACGGGGGCGCATGATGATAGTCATGTTCTCCGACATTCCCGAAAATGGCACGAGTACACTTTCGTAGTTAATACTCGTGAACAACAGGGTATCATTCGGCATGAGACCGTATAATGTAAACTCGCCTTTTTCATTTGTAAACACATAACGGCGTCCGTTGCGGAGCATCACCGTGATATTGGATAAGAGCTGCCCTTCATTGTCCGTTACCTTGCCGCTGATGTTGCCGGGCGGGGTTGCTTCAACATCGGCTGGTACAGCCACGGAAGAGGGGATTCTGCGACTTACAAAAATTGTCTTGCCCTGGATATTAAAAGTCAGCGGTTGGTTAGCCATGATAATCTGCAAGGCCCGCTCCAATGGCATGTCCTTTAATTGTACTGTAATGGGGCTGGCAAGTTCCAGGTCTTCATTGCGGTAAAAGAACTTGTAACTGGTTTGTTGCCTGATGACAGCAAATATTTTCTTTAATGGTGTTGACCTGGCGGTAAAGGTGACCGTCTGCGCTGATGCGCTGCCGGCTGCGAGCAGCAGGGCCATAAAGAAAAGCATGATTGCCTGTTTCATGACAGGAAGGTTTTTGGTTGACCTGATCCCTTTGGACATAGGAGGGACCCCGGGATTGAAATGACCCTTAATTTGCATACATTTGCAACGTTTAATGTTTAGTAATAAGCCAGACTTAAACGAAAACCGGGGGTAGGACGCCAATCTTTGCGCCCGGTTTTTTCATTTAGTTCATGCGATTTTGGTTCTTTTTACTGCCGGATAATTAATCTGTTCCCCTCGATTTTATAGTTGATTCTTGTAGTTGACAATCCCTCGAGCACCTGCGATAAAGTGAGGGTCTTATCTATTTCCCCCGTAAAAGTGGCATCCGGTGTTTTACCTTCATAACTCACTTCTATATTGTACCAGCGGGCCAGTTGCCGCATCACCGCCGGCAGATCCGCATCGTTAAAGGCAAATATGCCGTCTTTCCAGGCTATTGCGCTGTTGACGTCTGCATCAGGCACAAGATGGATCTGCTGACTGATCCGTGCTGCCTGTCCTGGTTTAAGCAGCTGTGATGTGTGACGATAAGTTACTCTTACCGCTCCCTGTAACAGTGTGGTGTTAATACCCGGTTCATCATTGTAAGCGTTGATATTGAAATTGGTTCCTAACACATCGATGCTGGTAGCATCATTGACAATCACTTTAAATGGTTGGCTGGCACTGGCTGCCACTTCAAAGTAAGCCTCGCCTGTTACACGTACCGTTCTTTCCCTGCCGCTGAAAGCAGTGGGGTAGGTAAGGCTGCTGGCAGCATTCATCCATACTTTTGAGCCATCAGGCAATACCAGCTGGTACTGTCGTCCTTTCGGCGTGCTGATCGTGTTATAAGCCAGCGGTCTTGTTTTGCTGCCGCTCCCTGTGTTATCATAAGATACAGTCCCATTCTTCAGTTGAACAGCTGTGCTACCCTGCATTGCGATGACGCCGTTCCTGGCACTGTCCAGCACAATTTCACTGCCATCGGCCAGGGTAAGGATGGCGCCTGTTTTACCCGGCAGAATATCTGTATGCTGCGCTAACTGTTGTTGTTGAGGTGTATGTGGCTGACGTAGCAGATAATACGCGCTGCCCAGTAATAATAATACCGCTGCCGCTGCAGGCACCCACCGGCGTATAGGAGAAATACGCCGTACCACTGGTTCCTGCCGGATGCTCTGCAAAAGCTGTTGCTCCAGCTTTGCGCCGATCAGCTCTTTTTGTTGCTCAAAATCTTTCAGTATGTCCTTGTCCCGGTAGTCCAGCAGTTCCAGGTAACGTTCCACAAACGCCGTTTCCTCCGGGGATGCTTTCCCTTCGTTATACCTGGCGAGCAGTTTGAAAAAGTGACTTTGGTCCTTGCCGGAATCGTACATAACAGGTGGCTTTAATACTATAGTCAGGAAAAAGGGACCGCTTTCCCGTCCGCGGGGCACTTTTTTTAAAAAAATTTTGATTCCGCCTATAAAGTTTCATCCAGGAGGATGAGCAGGGCGAGTAAATGTCCGAAATGAGCTCTGAGGTCCTGTACAGAGATACTGAGCTGGTTTTGTACGGTTTTTTGCGAGATCTGCAGGTTTTCGGCTATTTCCTGTGTGGTGAGGTGGTGCAGGTAATATTGAATAAATATCTGGCGTCGCCTTTCGGGCAATATCTCTGCCCATGAAATGATGAGGGAGGTAAGGTCTTTTTCCAGCAGCGCCTGATCGGCTTTGTAAAGCGATTCTTCCGTGTTCTCAAGCAGCTCAAAGAAGAACTTATCCTTTTTGGAGATCAGTTTATTAATGATGCGATATTGGAGCGCTTTGCCCAGGTAAGCGGGCAGATTCAGTATAGACAGTTCTTCCCGGCGCCTCCAGAGGTCGAGGAACAGATCATGCACAAGTTCCTGTGCCAGTTCCTGGTCGCCCAGTTTCTTACTGGCTGCCACGTACAGTTTTTCCCAATGTCGCTGAAACAATTGCTGGAATGCTGTTTCTGACCCTGTTTTAATAAGACTGAGCAGTTCCTGGTCGGCGTCGGTATGTGTAAATTCGTTCAACACTAAACAATAATGATTTCCCCCTGGCTTAAATTTAAGTAAAAAAGTAAGGATTTTATAATACACGAGTGAAACAGGAATGTTTTTCGGTGTATTTATACATCGACGATAAATAATAATATATCTTTATATTTATTCGGAAGCATGAAGCGATTTTTTGACATAGCAACGCTATTTTTTGCCCCCATCTTTATAGCAGCTCTCTGGGCCTATTCACCTATGGATGAAATAACATTCTACTACGATTTCTTCGCGATGACGCTCATATTCTGTTCATTAATTTATTTGGCATCCTGCTTTTTCTTCAGGAGAAGGAGACCTAAGTTGTTCTTGTATTTATTAACCATTGGCTTAATACACTTCCTTACCGGTGTGATTTTATTCGTTTGTTTTTACGGGTACGCTTTCTCCAGTCCTGAAACTGCAGGCGGGCATTATACCATCCCGTTCCTGATTGATTAAATCGTAAGACCAGGAGTTATTTCCTCAATAAAATGGTGGCTGATTATTCACATTACCACTCCATGCCTGAGGAAGATCTTCATCTGCTAAGATGATCACTGCCAATGGATTATCGTAAATTTATACCTCACAGAATAATCGCTGATGGCAAAACAAAATTTTCTTTTCCATAATAAAAATGCCCCCGGAAAGTAAACCACTTCCCGGGGGCATTCCATTATACCGTTTTTAAAACCTTATCGCACTACAACCTTCCGGATCTTGTTCCCACCGCGTGTATCGTAGTTATACGTGCTTATATACAAGTTGCCATGTCTGTCTGTCACCAGTCCCTGGGGACCGTTAAATGAAGCATTTAACCCCACTCCATCTACATCTTCGGCATTACCGCTGCCTGCAATAACCACCTTTCTTCCTGTCGATTTTTCAATCAGGCTAAGGTTATTATTGAAGTGGTCCGCCTGATAGAGATTTCCCCGGCGATCAAGCGCAATCTCCCAGCCGCCAAAGCCGGGATCCAGCGGTAAAGGAGTCACCTGGCCATCTGGTGTGATCTTGACATGCGGGTAAGCACTCACCCACATGGTACCGGCTGCATCAAAAACGATGTTTTGAGGCGTAGTGAGGCCGGAGGCGAAGGTCGTGTCATGATGCCCTGAAGTATCCATTCGCAGGATAAACCCGTAGTTGGTATTAGCTACATACAGGTTATGATCCGGCCCGAATGCGATACCAGCCAAAGGCATTGCGCCCTGGTATATCGGTACGTTCCTGCCATCCGGCTCAATACGCATTACATGCGTATTGAAGTCTGTCAGATACAGCTGCTTTGAATGCTGATCCAGCGTGATGTTACGGGGAGAATAAAATTCTACATCGTAAGAAATAGGAATGGTGGATACCGTATTGCCGGGTATTTTTACCTTACGTACCAACCTGTTGTAGCAATCGGCGACATACAGCGTGCCATCGCTGTTGTCCACCGCAAGTCCCCAGGGACAATTAAAGCTGGCCGCTGCGCCAACGCCGTCGTCTCTGCCATCAACGCCCGATCCTGCTATAGTCGTGACTGTTGCCACATAATTGTAGGTGAAGGGCTTTGAATAAGCATGATTATCTACCTGTACGGTCAACTCGCCGGAGCCTGCCATCACAGGTATAACAACCGATAGGCTATCCCGGCTGGATGAGAGGACCTTTACCTTTTCGCCATTCAGGGATACAGATACCTGGTGGCCTGATTTCATGATTGGGAAATTCGTTCCGTAAATTTTAACGGTATCGCCGCCACCTGCGGCTTCCGGGTAAATTGAGGTCACCGTAATGTACGGATAATTGTCATCATGACTACAGGCTGAAAATAATACAACGCTACAAACGGCAGTAAGTAGCCGGGAAAAAGGGGAACATAATCTTTTCATAGATTTCGGGTTCGGGTTAAACTAAAAAAATATCCATTAAATATACAAAGGATTTAGATACGCAAGGATGAGCCAGACATTTTTGTCGTAATATTAACTTTCGAATACCAGACCATGCCTGCAAAATTGATGTAATAATGGATAATGAATATTTCATGCGCGAATGCCTCTCGCTCGCCCAAATCGCCAAACAACGAGGCGATAGTCCCGTAGGCTCCATTCTCGTCCGCAATGGCGAGATCATCGCCCGTGGCATCGAAGGAGGTAAAACACATAAAGACATCACTTATCACGCCGAAATAGAAGCCATCCGGGAAGCGACAGCCTTGCCGGATACCCGGGACCTATCAGATTGCATCATGTACACCACCCACGAGCCCTGTATCATGTGCGCTTACGTCATCCGCCATACTCGCATACCTACCATTGTCATAGGGCTGACCACCGGCGACATAGGCGGCGCCAGCTCTGCATACCCTTTGCTGAAAGATACGGGTATAAAAAAATGGGGGAATCCGCCACAGCTTATCATTGGGGTCCTGGAAGAAGCGTGCAGGGCATTGCACTACTGATCTTTTGGAATGCCTAAGCATTGACTGACTTCCACGTCAGCCATTTCTCAAATACAGCGATCAGGTTACTTTCCACAAAGGGCTTGGTCACAAAATCGTCCATACCGGCTGCTATACACTTTTCTTTTTCTCCCTTCACATTTCCCGCCGTCAGCGCTATAATAGGAATGTGAATATGCGGACTGATCTCCCTGATCATCCGGGTGGCTTCATAGCCATTGACAATAGGCATCTGGATGTCCATGAAGATGATATCGGGCAATTGCTGCCTGCAGCTTTCCAATGCTTCCTTACCATTCTTTGCCTCTGCAATGTGCGCCGCAGGGGCGATCTTCCGGATAATAGTACTGGCCAGCAGCATGTTGATCGGGTTATCTTCCGCGATCAGGATGTTGATATTGGCTTTGATCTTCCTGTGCTCCCGGCTTTCAGTCTTCTTTGTCTCAGCGGTGTCTTTGATGAACAAATGGGATAGGGCATGGTACATTTCCTGTATCTTAATAGGTTTTAACAGGCGCTGGTTGACGTGCAGCTCCTCACATGCCCTGATGATCTTCTCATCATCTGCAGAACTATGCAGTAAGATGATGGCGGGTTCCTTCTCCAGCTCTTCGAAGTTTGTCCTGATCTTCCTGATGGTTTCCAGTCCGTCCATGAATGGCATATGGTAATCCATCATGATCACATCATACTGCTGCTTCGTCATCAGGAACTGGAAAGCCTCAATGCCGTTGGAAGCCTCATCAGAGTTAATGCCCCTCATCTGCAACATCTTTTTCAGGATGGTCCGGTTATGCTCATTATCGTCAACGATCAGCACATTTTTGACAAGGTCGATATTTTCCCATGCAATGGGAGCGCCGTCTTCTGTTTTTACCGTTATTTCGAAAAAGAACGTACTGCCTTTCCCGGGAGCACTTTCCAGTTGCAACTGGCTGCCCATGAGCGCCAGCAACTTGTTGGAAATGCTCAGTCCCAGACCGGTGCCGCCATATCTTTTAGTCGTGGAAATATCTTCCTGTAAGAATGCCTCGAATATCTTCTGCTGTTTGCTCTTATGGATACCAATACCTGTATC
Organism: Chitinophaga filiformis; assembly: GCF_023100805.1. NCBI lineage: Bacteria > Pseudomonadati > Bacteroidota > Chitinophagia > Chitinophagales > Chitinophagaceae > Chitinophaga > Chitinophaga filiformis. Next base: position 6,016,336 of record NZ_CP095855.1, on the reverse strand, counting down.
CCTCACCTGGAAACGGATAGTGGTTAACCCTTCCTTAGGATGTCCCACGGGCCTGATCTCCAGCTCTATTTCTCCCTGGTCGGTGAATTTTACCGCATTGCTGAGCAGGTTGAGAAGGATCTGCTTGAGCCGTACCACATCTGCCCACATAAAACGGGGAAGGTCTGTAGATACGTTCAGCAACATTTCAATCCCTTTCTGCTGCGCCTGGAAACTCAGGATGTCACTGGCCTGGCTGCTGAACTCGAGCAGGTCGCACTTGCTGATGTCCAGCTCTATCTTTCCGGCTTCAATCTTCGAGAAATCAAGGATGTCGTTGATGATGCTCAACAGGGAATTGCCCGACTGGTTGACGATAGACACATACTGTTGCTGCGTTTCGTTCAGCGCAGTCTTCATCAGCAGGTCTGTGAACCCGATCACACCATTCAGCGGCGTGCGTATTTCGTGGCTCATATTGGCCAGGAATTCCGACTTGGCCTTACTGGCATGCTCTGCCTGTAATTTGGCCTCTTTCAGCTCCTTTTCGGCCTTCTTACGCTTGGAAATATCTGTGGCGATACCCAGGTAGCCGGTAATGACCGTATTATCTCGTATAGGCGTTACCACCATGGAGACAATTGTGGTGGTCCCGTCCTTTCTTACATAGGTCCATTCCCGCCCTTCAGAGCCTTCCAGTTCAGGTATATGGGCAAACACACGGAAGCCTTCTATAGGTGTCTTGTATTGCTCCGACAATTCTCTTCCCCTGGCGGCTACTTCCCCGGGCGAGTGGAGCAATTCCCAGGAATATTTCCCCGTAAGCTCCGCAGCGCTATATCCCAGTAGTTTTTCCGCTCCTTTGTTGAAAAGGGTGATGATCCCCTTATGATCCGTGGCAATAATACTGACCTCAGAAGCAGACTGTAACACATCTTCCAGCAGCTTCCGGGATTGCTGAATGGCCACCGTGGCCTTCTTCCTTTCATTGATATCCTGGACGGTGCCGAACAACCTTGTACAGACGCCATTTTCAAAGGCGGCATGGCCTATGGAGCGGATCCAGAGCTTGCGCCCTTTGGCTGTCGTGATCTGTAACTCCAGCTGCCAGGGCGTACCGGTACGCATAGCATGATCGATCACCGCATCAAGCTGCTGCCGGTATTCCCCGGCGTAAAAGATCATGGTATTGTCCACAGTCGGCTTAAAGTCCGGACCTACTTCATGAAGCTCACAGGTTACGGTCGACCAGAAAACCTCCTGTTTCACGAGGTCAAATTCCCATCCGCCTATACGCGCTACCTGGTTGGTACGTTCCAGCATTTCCTTGGTACGCTTGAGGTCTATCTCCAGCTCGTGCCTTTCGGTAATATCAACTGCATTGCCCACCACATAGGTATTGCCCTTCACGTCCGTCACCAGGGTATTATTGAACAGCCAGATGCGGATATTACCATTCTTATGCTGCGTATGCATTAAACCGGTCACCTTGCCTTTCATCCGGATCTTGGCCAGGTATTGGTCAAGATCGCTGTGATATTCGGGCGGAATGATCTGGTACAAACTCATGCTCATGAGTTCCTGGATAGTATAGCCCACACTGTCGGCGCTGGCCTTGTTCACAGATGTCAGGTTCCCCTGCAGGTCATGTTTACACATCATACCCAGCGAATTCTCAAAGAATGTCCTGGCATCATTCTCACTATCTACCAGTTCCTGCTCTTTGACTTTTTCACGTGTAATGTCCCTGCCGATGGCGAAGATATTGCCGGTATGCGGCTCCGGGGTGGCTATCCATTGAATGTATTTATAATCGCCATCCTTCGTCCGGAAGCGGATAGAAAAGTTAACGGTGGAATGGCCCGACTGGAGACGTTCCAGCTCCCGGCTGGTGTTTTCCACATCGTCAGGATGTACCAGCTCAAGCACGGAAACAGTCGTCAGCTCATGTTCCTCCCAGCCCAGCAGGGAGGTGAATGCTTTGTTGATCCTTCTCAGTTTGCCGGAGTAAGAGCCGACACATACCAGCCCTTCCGACAGATTGAACAGTTTCCCATAGTACCGGGTTTCTTCCTTCTGCCGCTCTGTCTGAATGGCGTCTACTGCCTGCCGTGTAATGATGCCCAAAGCCTTTTCTTCTTTACTGCTGAGTTTATCCGGCTTATGATGCATCATGTAAAATGCACCTAAAACGTAGCCCCGGTTGTCAATCAGCGGATAGCCCGCAAAGGCGCGGATATGTGGGGCTTCTTTTACTGCCTTATTTTCAGAAAATGCAGGTTCTGCCAGTGTATTTTCAACCGCCGTAAAGGCCTGCGCTTCCATAATCTGCTGCATAAAGCCCCAGTCAGTGGCGGTTTCCTGTACGCCTGGTATAGTAGTGGACGAAATGATCAGCTGCTTTTCAGCTCCGGCAATTGCTATAACAGCGTAAGGGAAATGACAACTGAGGGTTGCCAGTTCTGTGAACTGATCGAGGGCCGATTGCGGAGTCAACTGAAGCAGCCCGTATTCCTTGAGCGCTCGTAGCCGTGCCTTCTCATTTTTTGGGGCAGCGTTTTCATTCATATGACATGGAACTATACTGCAATTTAATTATATAATCAATACATATTGATTTTCAGTTAAAAAGGCAGAGCCGGGTAGCTGACTTTGCCCGGAATTGCTCATTTTTTACCCTTTGCAGGAATATCTCCCTTATTTATGTTAATTTCTGCATACCATTGGTCAAAAGCTGCAATATCCTGTTCGTCCTCAACCGGTATTTTTGAAAGAGTAGATCAACCAATGTCTTTTAAAACAGAATAAGGAAACGTGAAGAAAACATTCTTTTGCATAGATGCACACACCTGCGGAAACCCTGTCAGGCTGGTAGCCGGTGGCGGACCCGTACTGCAGGGCAACAACATGAGCGAAAAAAGGAACCATTTCCTGAAGGAATATGACTGGATCAGAACAGGACTGATGTTTGAACCCAGAGGCCATGATATGATGAGCGGCAGTATCCTGTACCCGCCACACGATCCGGCCAACGACGTGGGCGTTCTGTTCATCGAAACCAGCGGCTGTCTGCCCATGTGTGGCCATGGCACTATCGGTACCATCACTATCGCAATTGAAGAAGGACTGATCACGCCTAAAACACCCGGTATCGTACGGATGGAAGCACCCGCCGGACTGGTGCTGATCGAATATAAACAGGAAGGCCGCAAGGTAAAGAGCGTGAAGCTCACCAACGTGGCGTCCTACCTCGCTGCTACCGATCTGGTGGTGGAATGCCCTGACCTGGGCCCGCTGAAAGTGGATGTTTCCTACGGCGGAAACTACTATGCTATTGTAGATGTCCAGGAGAACTTCCCCGGCCTCGAACATTACACCGCCTCCCAGCTGATCGGTTGGGCAAGGGAATTGCGCAAGCGCATCAATGAGAAACACACTTTCGTACATCCCGACAATCCGCATATCAACGGATGTTCACATGTACTGTGGACAGGGGCTGTTATGGATAACACCTCTACTGCCCGTAATGCCGTGTTTTACGGCGATAAAGCGATCGACCGCTCTCCCTGCGGCACCGGTACCTCCGCCAGGATGGCCCAGTGGTATGCCAAAGGGAAACTGAAAAAAGGCGATTCCTTCATTCACGAAAGCATCATAGGGTCCCGTTTTATTGGTACAATAGAAGAAGAGACCACCGTGGCGGGCGTGCCTGCCATACGTCCGGGCATCGAAGGATGGGCAAGGATATACGGATATAATACGATCACAATAGACCCTGAAGACGATCCGTATGCGTATGGACTACAGGTGATTTAAACAAGGATATGGAAGTAATCATTATAGGCGGAGGTATTATTGGCTTAAGCAGCGCTTTTTATCTGCAGCAGGCAGGATATACCGTAACAGTAATAGACAGGACAGATATGCAGCAGGGCTGCTCTTATGGTAATGCAGGTTATATCTGCCCCAGCCACTTTGTCCCGCTGGCTACACCCGGCATCGTCCGGCAGGGACTGAAATGGATGATGGACCCGAAAAGCCCGTTCTACATCAAACCCAGCCTCAACAGCAGTATGATCAGCTGGGGATGGCAGTTCATGAAAAGCGCTACCAAGGCGCACGTGGAGCGCTCAGCCGTGCCGCTGAGAGATATCGCCCTGCTGAGTAAACAGCTGTACGAAGAGTGGAGCCGCATCCCCGGAATGGATTTCTCCTACGATCCGCAGGGCATGCTGGAACTGTTCAATACAGAAGAGAACGCACATCATGCGGAACAGACTACAAAAGATGCCCTTGCCCTGGGAATAGACGCCCGGCTCATAGACCGGCAGACTTTACAACAAATGGAGCCGGATACACAGATCAATGCATTAGGTGCCATATACTTCCCCGGCGATGCCCAACTGTATCCTAATCAGCTCATGCAAAACCTGATTAAATACCTGCAACAGCATGGTGTACGGTTTGCGGGCAACCAGGAAGTGACGGCCTTTATCACCGAGGGAAATAAAGTCCAGGGCGTTAAAACAACCACCGGTTTTCATACCGCCGACCATGTCGTGGTGGCCGCGGGCGTATGGAGCCGCGATCTGGCCCGCCAGTTGCGATTGAACATCCCAATGGTAGGAGGCAGGGGCTATTCTGTTACTTTCGAAGACGCTCCCTACAAAGTGAGGCATTCCGTGATCCTGAGTGAAGCCAGGGTGGCTATCTCGCCCATGAACGGCAACAAGATCCGTTTTGGCGGTACCATGGAGATCACCGGGCTGAACGCCCCGCCGCGCATGCAAAGAGTGGAAGGTATACTGGCTTCCGTAAAAAGGTATTTTCCGGCATACGATATTCCCTTACCCTCACCGGACAAAGTATGGTATGGTTACCGCCCCTGCAGTGCAGACGGGCTGCCGCATATAGGGACTATGGAACGTTACCCGAATGTGACCGTAGCCACCGGGCACTCCATGCTGGGAATCAGCCTGGGCGCTGCCACAGGTAAGCTGGTCAGCGAACTGGTAGCGCACGTTCAGCCTTCTATGGATATCACGCCTTTTAAAGTAGAAAGATTCAGTTAAACGTACTTATGAAGAAACTTATTTACTGCCTGGCAACAGGATGGTGCATGAGCGCCGGTATCGCCGTTGCACAGGAGAAAGACATTTCAGTACTGTTGTCGCACTACGAAGCCGACAAAGGAAGCCTGATGCGGTTCTACCAGATCGATAATTCGCCGGAAAGGACCGAAAGACTGAAAACATTCAATACAGATTACCTGCAGCAGCTGAATGCTTTCAATTTTGATAAATTAGGTGTGGAAGAACGGGTGGACTATGTCCTGTTCCGGACGAAGCTACAGGAGGAAGTTCGCAGCCTGGATGAACAGGCCGGACAATATAAACAGTTGTCTTCCTGGTTCCCCCTCGCCGACAAAATATACGCGTCGGAAAAGCTGAGAAGGAGAGGTACAAAACAGGACGCACAGGCCCTGGCAGCTACCTTCCGGGATATGTCGCTGGCGCTGCAGGAAAAAGCAAAACAACTGAATACCGCTACCGGCATCGATATGTACCTCCTGCGCAGAGGCGCCGGTATTACCCGTGGATTGCAGGAAGCGGTCCACAGCGTCTACGACTTCTACAACGGGTACGACCCGCAGTTCACCTGGTGGGTTCCCGCCCCTTATAAACAACTGGATAGTGTGCTCAAAGCATATGGCAATGTATGGCAGCAGAAGATCAAAACACTGCCCGGCGGAAAAGATGACGGCAGTGGCATAGTAGGCTCCCCGATAGGTAGGGAGGAACTGGTAAGACAACTGCAGAATGAACTGATCCCGTATTCGCCCGAAGAACTGATAGAGATCGCCAATAAGGAATTCGCCTTCTGCGATGCAGAAATGCTGAAGGCCAGTGAAGAAATGGGCTTCGGCAAAGACTGGCATAAAGCCCTGGAAAAAGTAAAGAACACTTATGTGCCCGCAGGCGAACAGCCGGACGCGATCATGAAGATCTACGACGAGTCCATGGCTTTCCTGAAAACGAAAAACCTGATCACGATCCCGCCCCTGGCAGAAGAGACCTGGCGGATGATCATGATGACGCCCGAACGGCAGCTGGTCAATCCCTTCTTTACAGGAGGAGAAGAGCTGAGTATTTCCTATCCCACCAACGATATGGAGGAAGGCGATAAACTGATGAGCATGCGGGGCAATAACCCTCACTTTTCAAGAGCCACCGTACACCATGAACTGTTTGCCGGCCATGCGCTGGAAGAATATATGGGCAACCGCTACCGCACCTACCGTAATTTCTGGACGCCTTTCTGGATAGAAGGATGGTCGCTGTACTGGGAAATGCTGCTATGGGACCTGAAGTTCCCGCAGTCGCCCGAAGACCGTATCGGTATGCTGTTCTGGCGGATGCACCGCTGTGCGCGGATCATCTTTTCGCTGAATTATCACCTGGGCAAATGGACGCCCCAGCAATGTATCGACTTCCTGGTAGACAGGGTTGGGCATGAAAGGGCGAATGCAGCCGGTGAGGTACGCCGCTCATTTAAAGGCGATTACAGCCCCTTATACCAGGTGGCTTATATGATTGGAGGTCTGCAGTTCATGGCGCTGAAAAAAGAGCTCGTAGACAGCGGAAAAATGACTTACCAGCAGTACCATGATGCCGTAATGAAAGAAAACGCCCTGCCGGTGGAAATGGTAAGAGTGATCCTGACCAATAAACTGATCGGGAAAGACTTCAAAGCCAGCTGGCATTTTTACAAGCTCTAGGATCGTAGGGCCGGAATACAAGGTGCTTTGGAGCCGGGCTGGAGATAGGTGTATTTTAAAATATACTCTGGAGCGAAGGGAGAAAATGATGTTATTGTCAGCGCCCTTGCCGGCAGGTACACGGCTCCCTGGGATGGATTAATTTAGTCGATGGCCTGCACAGGCGGGACCGAAGCAAACAACAAGCGATAGCTATAAAAGAGAGCGGGCCCGCACAATTGTGCGGGCCCGCTCTCTTTATGATCTGATCAGAATGATGCCGGAATAGCTTATTTAAAAGCTACGCCCATCCCGATAGTTACCTGGTGAGTATTCCATTCATACTTTGGCAAAGGAATATCGTTGATGTTGGACAGTCCCAAAGCATAACGGGCAAAGAAACGTACATTGGCTACATTCACCTGTGCACCGGCAACAGCGGCTACATCGCTTTTCTTGAACGCATCCCTGTTGGCTTTCAGCAGGTTCTCGTCAATGAAGTACATGTAAGTGTACTGCGCACCCAGGTTCAGTGTAATGGCCGGGATCGGTGTGTAACGTACCAGTAACGGAATAGTTGCCGCGCTGATGGAGATCTTGTCCTTGCCCTCGGTATTGTGGTAGGTCACATACTTGTTGGCGAAGTCAGGCCCCTTTTTAGCGGAAGTCTGTGTAAAAAGCAATTCCGGCTGGATACCCCATTTCCTGTCTTTAGTCAGATCGAATTCAAAGAAAGCGCCTCCCTGGAATCCCGGTGCAAGGTTTTCTTTCAAACCGGCTCCGGTTATCTTGGTAAGCGACAAAGCTGCCTTCAACCCGTAATGCAGACGCTGTGCATTGGCTGCAGTACCTGTCATAACTGCTAATATCCCTGCCAGTAATAATCCTTTTTTCATAGATACTATTTGACGATTACAGATGATCAAAAATGAATTACGTATGTTGCCACGCAATTCAGGCTAAAAAATTTGCGGGCAAACATACGGAATTCATGTAAGATCATAATTAATATACCCTTAAAAGTTTATCAGCTCTTAGATATAGTTTCCTTGTCCAGGTTTAACTATTGGAGCCCAAACAGGATAGAAGCTCCATAATTGTCGACGAAATGTAGAAAACCATCTTTTATTCCTGCCGGTATAATTCCCTTCTTTTTTTATTTTATTATAGTTGTTTGGAGTAACATTGTGGTCGCATATGGACCATCTTATCGTAATCATCTTCGCCCTGATCGCCTGTGCCGCCCTGGCAGCGGTCATAAAGGTTGTCAGCGGGAATCACCAGTTAAAGACCCGCATAGCCATTCTGGAAACACAGTTGTCAGCGGTGAACCAGACTGCCGGAACGCTACGGCAGGAGGTACAGGACAAACAGTCTGTTATTGACGAACTCAATGCCCGCCTGCAGATATTACAGGAAGAGAGCATCCGTATAGAAAGCAATGGAGAAGCCCGTTTGAGAGAAATGGAAAACCGCCTGCGGGAACAGCAGGAATTTATTGATCAGTCCAACGAGAAACTGAAAGATGCCTTTAATGCACTGTCGGCAGAAGCATTGAAGCATAATAATTCCTCTTTTGTAGCCCTGGCGAAATCTGCCCTGGAAACACAGCTCACAGATGCTAAAGGAGACCTGGAAAAGAGACAGCAGGCCATTGATGCCATGGTTAAACCATTGTCCGAAACACTGCACCGCTTCGATGAAAACATGCGCCAACTGGAAAGTAACCGCCAGCAGCAATACGGACAGATCAACCAGTTCATCCTGGGTGTACAGCAAAGCACGGAAAAACTGCAGAAAGAAACCCATAGCCTCGTCAGCGCCCTCAAAACTTCTCACATCCGGGGTCGTTATGGAGAGATCGCCCTGCGCCGTGTGGTGGAATTTGCCGGTATGACGGAACACTGCGATTTCAGCGAACAGGTATCGGTGAATGGAGAGGAAGGCGTGCTGCGCCCCGACATGATCATCCGCCTGCCGGAAGGGAAGACTATTGTGGTAGACTCCAAAGTGCCGCTAAGCGCTTATATGCGGGCATTTGAAACAGAAGATGAAGAAGAACGCAGGCTCCTGCTGAACCAGCATGCAGCCGCCGTGAAAGATCACCTCAAGAAACTCAGCGCAAAAGCCTACTGGAGCCAGTGGCAGCAGTCGCCCGACTACGTCATCCTCTATATGCAGATAGAATCCTCCTTCGGCGCCGCCCTGCAGGCAGAACCTGCACTCATTGAAGAAGGCATCCGCAACAGGGTGGTATTTGCCACACCTACTACGCTCATCACCTTACTGCGTACCGTAGGTTTCGTATGGCAGCAATTGCACGTGGCTGCCAATATCGAAGAGATCAGGAACGCAGGTATAGAACTGTATAACCGTACCAACGTGCTCGTACGCCACTTCACCAACGTAGGCAATAGTCTCAAAATGGCAGTAAGCCATTACAACGATGCCGTGGCCTCCCTCGAAAGCCGTTTTATGCCACAGGCACGGAAATTGTACAACCTTGGCCCGGCACTAAAGCAGACCTTGCCGGAGACAAAACCAGTGGAAACGGGTATACGCAGCTTAGGCGTTCAAACAGAAGAATTACCGCTCGAACAGAAAGAGGACAACTAAGCGGCGGGATTCATTATTTTGTACCTGATTTATATTATTTTATATAACAACCACGTAAATTAATGGTCTACTCAATGCAAGGTCTGAAAAGAACTATGGGCTTGTTATGCCTGTCTGTTTGCACGCTGCCGGTCCTGACATACGCGCAGGATGCACCGCAAACGATCACCCGTGACGGCTATACGCTGGAATACACGAATAAGTCGCCCGATTTTGATACCGCTGTAGGAAGACGGCTCATAGACGCCTTCTTTCACGTGTATCCGCAGGAAGCGGCGCGCTACAATAAAAAGGCAACGAAGAAAGTAGGCTTTGTGATTGATCCTGGCTATGAAGGTGTTGCAGCTACCAGCGGAGATGTGATCGTATTTAATCCCGCCTGGTTCCGGGCTCACCCGGGCGACATAGACGTGGTGACACATGAAGCCATGCACGTGGTCCAGGCCTATCCCGACGACGCTGGTCCGGGTTGGGTCACAGAAGGGATTGCAGACTATGTACGCTACGTATTTGGCGTAGATAATGCAGGCGCAAAATGGGCATTACCTGCTTTTAAACCAAAACAGCATTACACACAAAGCTACCGGATCACCGCCCGTTTCTTCGTGTGGGTGGAAAAGAACAGGAATAAAGACTTTGTGAAGAAACTGGATGCCGCAATGCGTGGCAAAAAATACACAGATAAGATCTGGAAGAAACTAACCGGGAGCACGCTGGACGAATTGTGGAAAGCATATGCAGCCAACCCGGCTATCTGATAAACTATTCAAGGATGAAAGCTACCTTCAAAAGAAATCTGCTGATTGGATTTGGACTATCACTGTTACTGCTCGTAGTGAGCTCGGTGGCCTCTTTTTTCAGTATCCGTAATCTCCTGCAAAGCGCCTATTGGGTAGATCATACCAATGCGGTGATCTACAGGCTCGAAAGTACCCTCTCTTTCATGAAAGATGCGGAAACCGGCCAGCGGGGATACCTGCTGACCGGAGATGAGGATTTCCTGGAGCCCTATAGGTATGCATATGACAGCGTACAGTCTAACCTGAAAGCCATCAGGGAACTGACAAAAGACAATCCGCAGCAGCAGTTGGAGATAGGCAGGCTGGCGTCATTGATGGCCCGCCGCCAGTCCTTGCTGCAGAGCACTATCAATGCCCGTAAAAGCGGGCAGGGCATCACTTTCGATTCCCTGCAGGCTGGCCGAATGATCATGAAGGATGCCCGGGCATTGGTAGGTATGATGGAAGCCCGGGAGAAAACTTTACTGGCAACCCGTACACAGAACCTGGACCGTGTTGCCGCCTATACGCCCATTGTAATTGTGATCGCCGCTTTGCTGGCCCTGATGATCACTACTGTGTTCTATGCCCGGGTAAAACGTGATTATGATGAACGCACCCAGCTGCAGGATGCGCTGGAGAAAAAAGACAGGGAAATAAGCCGCCGTATACACATTATCAGGGGTATTGCAGAAAATATTTCCGCGGGCGACTATAGCATACGCGTGAATGATGAAGAGAAGGATGCGCTGGGAAGCGTTTCACTTGCCCTGAACAGGATGGCTGCCTCCCTGGAAACCGCCTTTAACCAGCTGGCCGAAAAAGAATGGCACCAGACAGGGATGGCAGGTCTGAACACCAGCCTGGTGGGAGAAAAAGATGTGAATGCCCTGGCGGGGGATATTATTGAATTCCTGGCAGAATATACCTCCAGTCAGGTTGGCGTACTTTATCTGGCCGGCGCTGACAACCAGCTGGAATTAACAGGTAGTTTCGCCTTTTTGCCTGCTGAAAACCGCCGCGTCATATCTGTAGGACAGGGCCTCGCCGGACAATGTGCTGCCAGCGGCAAAACCCTTTTACTAAAAGATGTCACACCTGGAAATATCACCGTCAGCTATGCAGCAGGTGAGATCCGGCCGGCCAACATCGTAGCGGTACCGGTTCTGTATGAAGGATATCTGAAGGGAGTACTGGAACTGGCCTCCCTGCAACCATACAATCAAAGCCAGCTGTCTTTCCTGGAAGCGGCCACCCATAACGTGGGTATAGCCATCACTACCGCAAAGAACCGCCGCCGTATGCAGGAACTGCTGGAAGAGACCCAGGCACAGTCGGAAGAACTGCAGGTGCAGCATGGAGAACTGGAGAATATCAATACCGAACTGGAAGCCCAGGCGCATAAACTCCAGGCCTCTGAAGAAGAACTGCGTGTACAGCAGGAAGAGCTGCAACAGGCCAACCAGGAACTGGAAGAACGTTCCCGCTTACTCGAAGACCGCAACCAGGTCATTGTGGAACGTAACCTCGAAATACAGAAGAAAGCGGAAGAACTGGAGCTCAGCACAAAATACAAGTCGGAGTTCCTGGCGAATATGTCGCACGAACTGCGTACTCCCTTAAATTCCATCCTCCTGCTTAGCAGGTTGATGGCGGAAAACAATGACAAGAACCTGAATCCCGACCAGGTAGAATCTGCCCAGGTGATCCAGAGCTCCGGCAAAGGGCTCCTCAACCTGATAGATGAAATTCTCGATCTGTCCAAAATAGAAGCCGGCAAGATGGATCTGGAGTTTGCCGACGTACCGGTGCATGAGATCTGTACTGATATGGAAGCATTGTTCGCGCCGATTGCCCGGGAAAAGAACCTGGCGCTGCAGGTAGATGTGCAGGCGGAAGCCCCGGCACTGATAGAAACAGATAAAATGCGCCTGGAACAGATCCTCAAAAATCTCCTGTCCAACGCACTGAAATTTACTGCCAGGGGAGTGGTCACCCTGAAGGTGGCAGCCGTTCCGGAAAATCCGGCTTTCATCCGCTTCAGCGTAAAAGATACAGGCATTGGTATACCGGCAGATAAACAGCAGATCATCTTCGAAGCCTTTCAGCAGGCCGATGGGTCTACCCGCCGTAAGTACGGGGGAACAGGACTGGGGCTGTCTATCAGCCGTGAGCTGGCAAAACTCTTAGGTGGTGAGATCCGCCTGGAGAGCGAGCCGGGACAAGGCAGCGAGTTTACCGTAAGCATACCCGTTCATCCACAGGCGGAAAAAGAAGAAACGGCGCCGCCCACCCAACAGCAGGCAGAAGATGTATGGAGAGATGCAGTAGCGGCAAGAGATAAGAAAGACGATTATATCGCAACAGAAATACCGGCAGAGATACCGGACGACCGCAACAACCTCAGGGCCAGCGATAAGGTGATCCTCATCGTGGAAGATGATACAAAATATGCAGGTATCCTGCTCGACTTTACACGTAAACGTGGTTATAAAGGCATTGTGGCAGTACGTGGCGATCATGGTATCGAAATGGCGCAGCGTTATAAACCAGCGGCCATCCTGCTGGACATCGTGCTGCCGGTCCAGAGCGGCTGGCAGGTGATGGAAGCACTGAAATCCAATCCCGCTACCCGGCCAATTCCTGTACACATCATTTCCTCCCTCGGTGCAAAGAAGGAAAGCCTGCAACGGGGCGCGGTGGACTTTATCGACAAACCACTAGCCCTCGAGCAGATGCCACGGATATTCCAGCAGCTGGAAAATGCCCTGACCCGCAATCCGAAGAAAGTGCTGATCGTGGAAGAAAATCCCAAACATGCGCAGGCACTGGCCTACTTCCTGGAAAACTTCAGCGTAAGTACCGAGATCACCGGGAATATCACCAGCAGCGTAACAGCCCTGCAGAAGAAAGATGTGAACTGTGTGATCCTGGACATGGGAGTACCCGACCAGCATGCCTACGAGACACTGGAAACGGTAAAGAGCAACCCCGGACTGGAAAACCTGCCTATTATCATATTTACAGGCAAGAACCTGTCCCGCGCTGAAGAGAACCGCATTCGCCAGTACGCGGATTCTATCGTCATCAAAACAGCGCATTCCTATCAGCGTATGCTGGACGAGGTAGCCCTGTTCCTGCACCTGGTGGAGGAAAGAGCCGACAATAAACCGGGCAGGAAACAACAGGCGCCGCTGAAAGAAGTACTGGAAGGAAAAACAGTGCTGATAGCAGATGATGACGTGCGCAACATCTTTTCCCTCACCAAGGCCCTGGAACAGCATAAGATGCATATCATCTCAGCGCTGGATGGCCGGGAAGCGCTGCAGCAGCTGGAAAATAATCCGCAGGTGGACATTGTCCTGATGGATATGATGATGCCGGAAATGGATGGATATGAAACCACCAGGACCATCCGGGAATCACCCAAATACCGGCACCTGCCTATACTGGCGGTAACGGCGAAAACGATGCTGGGCGACAGGGAGAAATGTATCAGGGCAGGAGCCTCCGACTATATCTCCAAACCGGTGGATATAGACCAGCTGGTGTCCCTGCTGCGTGTCTGGCTGTACGACAATAACAGAAGTTGATCATTAAGAATCTGAAAGAGTATGGGATCTTCCACTAAAAAAGTGCTGATCATAGACGACGATAACAGGAATATCTACGCCTTACGCATGGTGCTGAAAGCGAAGGGTTTCGATTGTATCACGGCAACGGATGCACAGACCGGCCTTCAGCTGCTGGAGGAACAGGCAGACATCGGGGTGGTCCTGATGGACATGATGATGCCTGAAATGGATGGTTATGAGGCCATTGCACAGCTCAGGAAAAATCCCCTTTTTGACCATATTCCGGTCATCGCCGTCACAGCCCAGGCCATGGTAGGAGACCGGGAAAAGTGCCTGGCCGCCGGGGCGGCTGCATATGTGTCCAAGCCCATTGACCAGGACATTTTACTCCATCTGTTAAAAAATGAATTCCATATGTGATGATCCAAATATTAAGTATCTTTCAGCTGTGAATGAAAGCGTAACATCTGTGTGTTAACATGTAATTAACGCTTTTGCGCTGCGGGAAAACGGATATTTACGTTAACAACTGTTAACATATCCCAAAACAACTCTTATGCAGCACATGGATGATTCGGCAATGCTGATTGCGCTTAAAGAGGGCGAGATCAAGGCTTATCAGTACTTCTTCATGAAATATTATAAGCCGCTCTGCTTAAAAGCGCGTATGATGCTGAATAACATGGAAGAGGCAGAGCAATTGGTGCGGCATGTGTTTGTGCAGGTTTGGGAAGAGAAATTATATTTGGAAATAGAACATTCGGTTGGAGGATATTTTTACAGGATGGTACATAACAGTTGTGTCAACATTCTTAAAAGAGGTCAATCCGATAACCGGTTATCCAATGATCCGGGGTTCTTACTGATGCAGCAGGTTATTTTACCTTTACCCGGGTACCTGATGCAATATAAGAGACAGGTGGCGTTGGTACATAGTGGAGGTGTCAGTTTATCATTGTTATCAGACAAAAGATATCCGCTGGACTTATCATCTATACTGAGAAAAGGTATCAAGGCGTTTAAAAGCAAGTGCAAAGCAGCCCTGAAAGCCCTGATGTTTCAGATAAGACTATGAAATGCCAACGAAACCTATAGCCCGTAATGAGTAAGAACTATGTATTTCCCACATGAGTTATAATGAGGAACATATCTTTCAGTTAATACTGGAAAAGTTGAGTGGCGATATCAGCGACGAAGACAACCGGTATCTCGAGCGTATTGCCCGGGAAGACCCCAGTGTGCGCCGTTGCATCGAAGAACTGGAAGGTGCCCGCGATGCCGCCGGTCCTGATTTTATGAACGACCTTCATAACGAAAGGGCCTGGAGCAGCGTATTGTCCCTGTTGCAGGCCGACCAGGAAAAGAAACCTGCCATGACCCTGGTCACCTCAGACGAAACCCCTGTGGTCAATATGCAGGAAACGTCCTCTCAGAAATCCTCCCGTAACAGGTGGTGGCTGGCCGCCGCGGTAGCATTGCTGCTGATAACAGCCGGCGGATACTGGATGCTCAGAGAGAGGTCTGCCTCCCTATACGATCATTCGCTCGCTGTGAATACCGGTGAAATACCCGTATGGGGAGATATGAAGCTGTTGCTGGACAATGGCGATACGATCCCTTTATCCGGTAAGGCCGGTGCCGATATCAATACAAAAGAAGCCCTTCTGCACCCGGGCGCCGGACTGCTTTCCTTTACAGCAGGTAAACAGCGTAAAGGCTGGAACACGCTTTTTGTGCCTACCGGCAAAGACTATAAAGTGGTATTATCTGACGGATCTACGGTCCATTTGAATGCATTTTCCCGTTTGCGCTTTCCTTTTTCATTCGATGGCAAAACCAGGGAGGTATATCTCGAGGGGGAAGCCTATTTCGATATTGCCGCCAATGCCAGTCAGCCTTTTATTGTACATACAGCTGAAACATCCGTCAGGGTATTGGGTACCTCTTTTAACGTCAATGCTTACTCAGATTCAATGGTGGTCACCTCCCTCATTCAGGGCAGCGTGATGACAAAAGTAGAAGAGAGCGACGGCGTTGTGCTGCGCCCCGGCATGGAATCTATCTACCGCAAAGGCTACAGCCAGCAAACGGTTGCTTTCGACGAGGCTATTACGCTGGCATGGCGCAAAGGAGAATATGTCTATTATAACAAGCCATTGGGAACCCTTGATGCTGTACTACTCCACTGGTATGGAAAACAACTGATATTTGAAGACCCCCTGCTGGCCAATAAGATGCTTACCGGCGTCATTGAAAAGAACCAACCCGTGGCCGACTTCCTGGAAAGCCTTGATAAAACATCCGGTATAACCTATCGTATTACGGATGATAAGATATATCTTAGATCAAAATAAAGCCATATTCGTGTAGAAAGCCAACTGTGATCTGTATACCATAAATTAAAAGAATGGTAAAGCTTGTCTGTAAGGCTATCAGTATGCTGTTGATCTTGTGCTGCCTGTTGTTGCCGGTTACCCTAGTTGTAGCCCAGGTGACTGTGGACAGCCCAAGGGTTACTATTACCGGAAAGAATATGCCCCTGAACAATGTCTTCAAAAGTATAGCCCGGCAAACAGGTTATTATTTCGTATTCGACAATGCCATCATCGATGGTAAAGAAAAAGTCAACCTTTATTATAAGAACGCCCGCTGGGAAGACGTACTGGCGCAGGTACTGAAGAACAGGAACATCACCTGGCTGAAACAGGGAAAGCGGATATACCTGCAAATAACAGAAACGGGCAAACTGCCACAGATACAGGATGACACTTTACGGGCAACGATACGGGGGCGTATCACCGATGTGAACGATCAGCCTGTACCCGGTGCTACTATTGTCGTGAAAGGTACTTCCCGCGGTGTGACCACCGGCAACAATGGCGAATTCGAATTGTTTGAGGCGCCCCAGCCGGCATTACTCCGTATTTCATCCCTGGGCTATGCCCCTGTAGATACCACCCTGTATGGCACCCGCCTGCACGATATCCACCTGAAAGAAGCAGTTAATACCCTGGATGCCACTGTGGTGATCGGTTATGGATCCAGCAGCCGTCGCCTGCTCACGGGCGCCGTTAGCAGGATCACCGGAGAGCAGCTGGCAGCGCAACCCGTTGCCAATGCCTTGTCTGCCCTGCAGGGACAGATACCCGGTGTACAGGTCACCAGTACGAACGGATTGCCAGGCGCCCAGATCAAATTGTATATCCGTGGCCGGAACTCCATCGCTGCCGGCAATGATCCCCTGTTTATTGTAGATGGCGTGCCCTTCGATATTACTCCCCTGAACAACTCGGAAGATCTCTTTGGCGCTGCGGGGCGTATCAGCCCTTTTAACAGCATCAACCCGGCAGATATAGAAAGTATTGACGTGCTCAAAGACGCTGATGCTACGGCCATTTACGGCTCAAGGGGAGCTAATGGCGTAGTACTGATCACTACCCGGAAAGGAAAGCCCGGAAGGGGGAAACTGGATCTGAATGTGCGGAAGGGCATCGGCGCAACTGCCGGGAATATGTCCATGCTTGGTATTCACGATTACCTGGCCCTCCGCAGGGAGGCATTTGCCAACGACGGCGTACAGCCCACAGCTGCAGGCGCACCAGACCTCCTGCTATGGGATACGACGCAGAACGTGAACTGGTTTAAACGACTTACCGGCGGAACGGCCGGCATCACAAATGCACAGGCCAGCTTTTCCGGTGGAAGTAACTATAATACGTTTCTTGTCGGCGGAAATTTCTACCGCGAAGGCACCGTAATGCCCGCCGACCTGGGATATAACAGGGGAGGAGTACACGTCAGCCTGCAGCACCATCACCCGGAACAGCGCCTGGAAGCCAACCTCACAGCCAGTTTTGTGGCCGACAGGAACAAGAGTATTGCCAATGACATTTTTCCCTTTTATAACCTGCCACCTAATTATCCGTTGTACGATTCCGCAGGGCGTTTGTTCTGGGGCTCCTCCTTCGATAATCCCATTGCCTATTTCCGGCAGCAGTCCAACAGCAATACACGGAACATGCTCAGTAACCTGGTATTGCGCTACCGCTTATTACCCGGCCTGCAGCTGAAAACAAGCCTGGGCCTGGCAGATATCCGCATGAAGCAGTTCTTCGCATTCCCGCAGTCGGCACAGCATCCCAATAATGCGCCTACCAGTTTTATACGTACGGCCGAAAACAAGCGGCGGTCCTTTATCGTAGAGCCACAGGCAGATTATGTGCTGCGTATCGCCAAGGGAAGCCTGCATGCATTGGTCGGGGGCACCTGGCAACAAACCTCGAGGAATGGTACGCTGGCCACCGGCCAGGGCTACGCCAACGAATCGGCCATGAATAGTATCTACGACGCTGATACCATCATCCATAAACCGGATAATTATACCCTCTACAGGTATGTTTCCTTCTTTACTCGTGTTACCTACGACTGGCAAAGCAAATACCTGCTCAATGTCAGCTACCGGAGAGATGGTTCTTCCCGTTTCGGGCCCGGACGCCAGTTTGGCGATTTCGGCTCCGTAGGTATCGCCTGGATCTTTACGGAAGAACCCTTTATGAAACAATTATCCTGGCTGAGTTACGGAAAACTGCGGGCCAGCGGAGGCATTACCGGCAATGACCAGATCGCCGACTACCAATACATGAAGAATTATGGCAGCAATGGCAACTATGAAGGCAATAATACGCTGAGGCCTTTGCGCATCGTCAACAACAGGTATAGCTGGGAAGAGAACCGTAAAATGGAGGCGGCTGTTGAACTGGGTTTCCTGCAGGACCGCCTGTTCTTCTCCGCTGCAAAATATTGTAACCGCAGCAGTAATCAGTTGGTAGGCTATCAGCTGCCGGCTATGACAGGCTTTACCAGTTACCAGGCCAACCTGCCGGCACTGGTGGAGAATACCGGCTGGGAATTTGAATTACAGACGAAAAACTTCAGTAAAACTGATTTCACCTGGACCACCAGCGCCAATATATCTTTCTTTAGCAACAGGCTGAAGAAATTCCAGGACCTGTCGGTGTCTTCCTATGCAAATGCGTATGTACTCGGGCAGTCGCTCAATATTGTAAGAGGCTACCATTTTACAGGCGTAAATCCACAGACAGGGCTGGCGCAGTTTGAAGACATTAATCATGATGGCCGCCTCTCCAGCCTGAACGATTTCGTGACCATCGCCAACATGGACCCTAAGTTCTATGGCGGTATCCAGAACGATCTGCAGTATAAGAACATCAGCCTGGGCTTCTTCTGGCAGTTCATTAAACAGCAGGGGGTAACGGTAGCGGTCAAACCGGGAGACTTTGCTAACCAGCTCACAGAAAGTCTGCAGCGCTGGCGTAAACCAGGCGATGTGACAGATGTGCCACGGGCCACGGCTACAGCAGGTAGTCAGGCTTATGATCTCAATACCACATTGCTCCTTTCCAATGCGGTGTATGACGATGCTTCGTATATACGCCTGAAGAACATGATGCTGGCTTACGCTATGCCGGCAGCGGTGTTGAAGAAACTACACCTGCAACTATGCAGGGTATATGTGCAGGGACAAAATTTACTGACAATAACAGGATATAAAGGCGCGGATCCGGAAACACAGATCGTTGTACCAACATTAAGAGTATTTACAGGCGGTATTCAGTTAACGCTTTAAGCTGACAGGCAATGCCACACTATCGTACATATTATTTTATACTGCTGCTGATGATGATCACTTCATGTAAAAAGCTGATCACAGTGAACGCACCGTCTGACGAGATCCCGGCAGGATCGGTCTATTCTAATGAAGCCCTGGCGGATGCAGCAGTGGCGGATCTGTATTATTCGCTTTCCAGCTACTTTGCCAGCAATATCCTGCCTGTTATCAATGGTATGACTGCTGACGAGCTGAATACCTTCAATGGTACTTATCTCCGCTACGTAAATAATGCTATCCTGCCTACTGACCCTCCTTTATTGTCTTCATGGAGAGAGATCTATAAAGTGATCTACGGCGCCAATGCCGTACTGGAAGGATTGGCCACTTCCGGCGGATTGTCTGCCGAAAAGGCCCGGCAGCTGAAAGGAGAGGCGGTGTTCATGCGTGCATTCTGCTATTACTACCTGGTGAATTGCTGGGGAGATGTACCGCTGCTCACAACCACAGATGTGAACCAGACTGCACTTGCACCACGTACCGGCGTAGATTCCGTATATACGCAGATCATTTCCGATCTGAACTATGCCAGCCAGTTATTACCTGCATATTATAGTACGGGTGAGAAAGTAAGGGCTAACAGGTGGGCTGCTATTGCATTGCTGGCAAGGGTACAGCTGCAGAGGGGCAACTGGGAGGAAGCTATCGTACAGGCTTCGCAGGTCATCAATTCAGGAGCGTATACACCGCTGATCCCGGCAGACAGTGTATTCCTGCGCAACAGCCGTCCCGCTATTTTACAGATCTGGAGAAATGAAGGTTACACGTTTTTAGGGCAGACCTTCCTGCCGGCGGAAGGTAGTTTCTCTTTTTATCCTTTTACAGAAGATTTCATGCAGTCGTTCGACCCGGCAGATAAAAGAAAGGCCAGCTGGACAAGATCATTCATGTATGGAGGAGCAACCTATTATAACTGTTACAAATATCACAACAGAACGGCCGCAGTAACCGGAAAGGAAGAGTATCTTATGGTATTGCGTATAGAAGAACAATACCTTATCCGCGCAGAAGCATTTGCACATCTGAGCAATACCCGCGACGCTATTGCCGACCTGAATGTATTAAGAGCAAGAGCGGGGCTTCCGGCCTTGTCGGATACAATAATAAGAGATTCCTGCCTGTCACTGGTAGAGCGGGAGAGGAGGATGGAACTGTTTACAGAATGGGGCGACCGCTGGTTCAGCCTCCGTCGTACCGGTCGCCTCGATCAGGTGATGTCGGCATTGAAACCAGGCTGGAAATCAACCGCGGCACTATACCCAATTCCACAGGAAGAGCGTAACAGGAATCCCCATCTTTCACAGAATAACGGTTATCAGTAATTGATCCTGATGGCATATACACTGTCCGTACAATGTACCAGTAATTTGTTGCCATGAACGAAGAGCTGGTTGATCCTGGCTTTTACAGGAATATCAAGATAAACACTGCCCTTATACCTGTTCGTACGCAGGTCATATTGGTCTATAATACAACGTTCGTGAAATAACCTGTCATCATCATTATCTGCTTTCAATTTAGCCTGTACAAACATCATCCCCTTGTGTACACAACTGAAACCATTGACCATCTGGTCTGGTCCCTGGTTCATATACACGTTCTTGCCGGCCATGGCTGCAGATATGCTGAACCGGGATACCGTAAAAGTATCGATCGTGCTACCCTTGCTGACCAGGTGCATGGCGCTGTCGAAAGTGACGTATCGATTACTGTAGTAATGAAGATAGGTGAACAGGCCGCTTGTGATGTCATAGTTCAAAGAACCGTCCGTGCTCATACCGCCATCGCGCTGCAGAGGCGATAGTCCGCTGCCTGTCAGTATGCTGTCGCCGTTAAGCGTTACGCGCGTAAAGAACTGGTCTTTTTCTTTCAGGTCCAGTTTGCGCAACATGATATGTTCACCGTCCCGCAGCACATGTGCCTGTGAAAAACCTCCGGCAGCAAATGTCGTATACGCAGCAGGGGCGCCTGAAGTGGTAAGGCCTGTTTTACAGATAGCGGGAATGTTGTACCCATACACAAAGAAGGCCCCCTTCTTCACTTCAGTAAAAAAGTAAGTGCCCATGGAATCTTTTAATGACTGCCTTAATGCGATCTGAAACGTATCCACGTGGCATCCCGTTTCCATAGCGGCAGAGAGCAGGATGGAGGGATCAGTTGTTGAGAAATAAAAGGTACTGTCGTCTGTCCCCGCGATGTCCAGTATCCGGTCATTGGTGGGGATCGTCATATAAGGTTTGAGCGGAACAGCCTGCAGATATGACCTGCTGAAACCATTGGCTTGCCTGTTGGGCGACGGTGCCGTATAAACGAGTATAACAACAATTAAAAATGCCGCCAGTAATAGCGACGCAAGGTAATAAATACGTTTTTTCATAGGACTTGAAAGCAAAACAGGAAGCCTAGTGCATAAGGCTTCCTGCTATAACAGGTAATCATGTTTTTCTCACGATGGTAGCATTACCATCCAGGCTTACAGCACATTGAACATTGTTTGGTCCCGGGCAGTAGAGAACTTTGATCTGGGTAGATGTGCCGGTTACAATGGTGTCATCATTGAGCATCCATTGTGGATCGGCGTTCAGCTTACCGGCAAAAGCACTCCCTGCTGCGCACAGGGCAGCGAAAAACGCTAAAGATAGTGTCTTTTTCATGGTGTGTTTTATTAAATATAATACATGCCTACTCTGTTCTGAAGGTTTTCGGCTCCCCCTATATTAATGCCGGTTGGTTCAGAACTCAGAGAGTTGATTGTGCAGGTGTCTGTTCCTGTTTATCCTGCAGCAGTACCCCAATAGTTGAAAATATGACAAAGATGATGTTAAAGACAATGTGTGCGTTCCATGAAAGATGTTGTAATACACCTCCGCAGGAACAGGGAATAAAATAACTAAGCCGCAGCATAGCCACCAGGTAAAAAGTAAAAAGACTGAGCAGGAAGAATGAAAGATAGAATCCGGTCAGTCGCGTACGCGCAAATAAAAGAAAGCCAGCAATAATTAATTCCCCTACGGGTAACGCCCATACAATTACAGGAGCGTATAAGGTGATAAATGGCGATTGTCCCAGTTGCCTTCGGAAAGTATCATAATCGAGCAACTTGCTTATACTGGTATAAATAAATAGAAATACCAATAAAGCAGAAAGGATCTCCAACAACAGTTTTCTTGACATAGGATAATAACGCGTCTCCAATATAGGATAAATTTCTAAATCATTTAAAGTATTTTATAAGAGTACTTAAAGTATGAAATAATAATGTGGTAACTTATAATATTGATTGAGCAACCGCAGGGAAGTGTTCCTGCAGATAATCACTGAAAAGGGATTTCAGTTTGTTTACATCCGCTTCCATTGTATTGAGCTTGCCCCAGATGTGTAGTTGATGTGCGCGGATGTTGTCGTAGTTAATGGTGTTCATGTCGGGGTCGGCCAGCCAGGCCTGGTGAAGGGCCAGCTCGCTTTTTAATGCCTCAAAACGTGTGTCCAGCTGGAGGAATGCCGTATGAAAATATTCCAGCCTGTCCAGCAGTGAACGATCGAAATGATATTGCAGTATATGTGCGAGCTGTATTTTCAGCGCGATATTCTGGTTTTCCAGTACCGCCAGTTGTTTTCTGAATGCAGTTAGTTCATTTAGCAGATCTTCCATTACAAATCTATCTTATCTTACATAAAGATAGATAGTTGCCTGCCCGCTACACAGGACCTGCATCAGCGCAAAAACTGATTTTTGTCATTAATTCACCAGGTTGGCCAGTTTCTGTTCGTTGAGGATGGTGATCACGCCCTGTTTGATTTCCAGCAGTTTTTCATCCCGGAAATCGCCCAGCGTACGGATCATGGACTCGGTAGCTGTTCCGGCGATGGTGGCAAGGTTTTCTCTCGATATATCGATTGAAAAAGGTTGGTCAGCAACGTGATGGTATTTTTTCTTGAGGAAGAGCAGGGCCTCTGCTACCTTTTTACGCAGGGAGCTGTAAGCCAGGTGCAATAACTGCTGCTCCTTTTCGGTGATATTTTTAGCCAGCAGCCTGATAAACTGTTGTGCTACCTCGCGGTTGTTATTGATCAGGGTTTCGAAGTCTTCACGGGGAATAGCGGTCAGTTCACAGGCTTCCAGTGCTTCCGCATTCTCATGGTAGTTGCTGCCTTCCAGTAAGGCTACATAACCCAGGAATTCACCGGCACTATAAAGGTTCACCGCCAGCTCCTTACCGTCGTTGTTGACTTTGTATGTTTTAACACGGCCTTTCTCAATGAAATAGAGGCTGGTAGGTCTGTTCCCTTCCTGGTAGATCAGTTGTTTCTTTTTGTACCTGTCTGTATTGCCCTCTTCCATTAGTTTTTTCAGAGGATTAGTGCCTGTAGCTGCAAGTAGCAGTTGTTGTATTCCTTCCATGTCTGCAGGTAATACTTGTTTTTTGAGTTCTGATTTTTTTAAACGGCTTTCCACCGCGTTCAGCAGATCAGTACCGCTGAATGGCTTTGTAATATAATCATCCGCACCCATTTCCATACCTTTCCGGAAATCGCCACGTTCGCTTTTGGCGGTAAGGAAAATGAACGGAGTATCTTCTACTTCCGGATGTTTCTGCAGCAAATGTAATACGCCATACCCATCCAATACCGGCATCATAATATCGCATACTATCAGGTCCGGCAAATGTTCCAGCGCCATTTCCACCCCGGTTTTCCCGTTCTCGGCAGTCAGCACCTTATAGTTGGCCAGTTCAAGTATCTCGGCGGTATTGTCCCGGATGTCATCATTATCTTCTATCAGCAGTATCGTTTTCATTATCATTCTTTTAATTATGCTTGCCGGAAAGTGACTATAAAGGTGGTGCCTTCATTGAGTGCACTTTCACAGGTAATGTTTCCGTTCATCAGTTCAGCGTATTTACTTACAATGTGCAGGCCAAGACCGGTTCCCTGGATGTTGCTGACGTTGGCGCCCCTGAAAAAACGTTCAAAAAGGTGCTGCTGGTCCTCCGGAGAGATACCGATACCAGCATCTTTTACCTTCAATATTACATTATTTCCGGTATGTTCAGTACGCACCCTTATAACAGTATGTTTCCCGGAGAATTTGATCGCGTTGCCCAGCAGGTTTAACAGTATGTGTTTCAGCAGGGAAGGGTCCAGTTGTACGGAAGTCGGCCCCTGATGCTCATATTCGATCTTTTGTCCTTCCTGCACAATGTCCTGCAGTTCCTGAATGGTACCGCTGACGTGCATCGCTATGTCAAAAGTACTGCTGCGTACCTGTACACCGCCTTCTTCTATTTTTCCGACAGACAGGAAGTCATTGAGCACTTCCGTCAGGAGTGTAACAGAAGAAATAATACGTTGTATATGTTTGCTGCGCTTAGGCTGATCGGCCTCCGTGGTATATTGGTTCACCAGGAAGGCGGAAGACAGAATAGTACTGAGGGGCGTGCGGAACTCGTGTGATGCCATGGACACAAAACGCGATTTCAGTTCGCTCAGCTCCTTTTCCTTGTCCAGTGCGGCCATCACCTCCTGTTTGGACTGTTCCAGCTGCTCAAGGGCATTGGTCAGCTGCTGCGTGCGTTCACTGATCTTGTGTTCCAGCTCATTGTTCAGCTTCTCGATCTTCTCTTCCGCTTTCTTCCTTTCAGTAATATTATTGATATAGGCGATCACGAAAGCGCCCTCATCATGCCTGTACTGGCTCAGGCTGATCTCTACCGGAAATTCCGAACCGTCCTTTCTGACCGCGAAAAGGTCCAGGCCTATACCCATAGGACGGCTCTGCGGATGATGACTGTAATGATCACGGTGCCCTACGTGCCGTTCACGGAAACGTTTGGGCAACAGTTGCTCAATGTATTCCCCTACCAGTTCCTCCCGCTCATACCCGAATTGGGTAAGTGCAAAATCATTGATCAGTACGATCTGGCCCTGCTGATTGGTAACAAGTATGCCGATGCTGGCATAATTGAACAGCGCCTCAAAGCGCTGCAATTCTTTATTATATTCCTTTTTGTAAACATTGTTACCAGGGAGCATTGTCATCAGCTTATTGATCCATTTCTTCATATTATATATTTACAGCGAAAAGAATACGCAGTAAATATACTTTATAGACTGTAAAATTCCTCTTCAGGAACATATGGTCATATGATGATGGTCATCCGCCGGAATGATAATGCTCATTTTTCCTTCACATTCCTGTCCAGCCACCTGGCAGCCAGTGTTGTCCAGGCCAGTCCGGCCCTGTTGCCGGGTCTGAGCCCGTAACCATGCCCGCCTTTGGCGTACATATGCAGCTCCACCGGCACTTTGGCGTCTCTCAGGGCGCCTGTTACTACCAGTGCGCTGTTGCCATAAGGATCATCAGCAGTGGCAAATACGAATGTGGGAGGGGTATAGGCATCTATCTGAAGTTCTGGTGTGATACTGTGATTAGGCCCCTGATCAAGATAAGCAGGGTAGATCAGCAGCGCAAAATCGGGACGGGCAGAACTGCTGTCGCTGGCGTCCACCGGGGTATAGGTACGCTTGTTGTACAGGGTGCTGGCCCTGGCACTCAGGCTACCTCCGGCCGAGAAACCCAGTACGCCGATCTTTTCCGCCTGCAACTGCCATTCAGCTGCCCTGCTCCGTACTATACGGATGGCCCGCTGCACATCCTGCAAGGCTCCTTCCTGCTTCTGTGGCACCCGGTATTGCAGCACAAATACTGTAAATCCCTGTTCATTCAGCCAATGCGCTATTTCATAGCCTTCCAGGTTGATGGCAAGGATCTGGTAACCACCGCCCGGACATACGATCACTGCGGCCCCATTAGCCTTGCCTTTCTCCGGTATAAATACCTGCATCAGCGGATCGGTTACATCGGTGAGACGGGTTACACCCTTACTTGTATCCGGCGTGGGAACTGCCGGTTTTTTAGGACCAGTTTCCCCGGGTACTGCTCCCGGCCATAAATGGATAATATCCTTCTCCTTTGTTTGGGCCAAAACCTGCATAGATATTACTGATAAAATGAGGGTATAAAACAGCTTTTTCATATCGGGAACGTTTGGGAAAACAAAATAGTAAAAGAATCAGGAATTCTTATATTTGAAGCGACTCAAAATAATCATCGTACCGCCAGGTACCAAATCCTCTATCTATGAAAATAGCACGTTTCATTGTAACCTTCCTGTTGTTATGCTGCATGTCGGCAGCCCATGCCCAGACGATTGGTGATGTGATCACCAGCGCAGACTGGAATGTATTATTTCCGCACCGTTATAATCCCGACGACCGGTCGGGGAGTGGTATACCTCCCGGCACGCCGGCGAAGGACTTTTACTCCTATGCGAACTTCACGGAAGCGGTTAGACGAATGTCCAACGTTAAGATCATCTCGGAAAGGCGTTGCGCTACCAACGCCTATAAGCTGACCCGCGTGGATAAAACCACCGGCGCCACTGTAGTGATCCGTAAAGATGCCGATTTTGATATCTCAGCCAATGCTATTATCCGGGAAACGATCGATTACGCCACATTCGCCGGAGAAGGCGACCTGGCCGCCCGCAAAAGGGAGCTGATGGCGTTCCTGGCCAATATCTCCCAGGAGACTACCGGTGGCTGGCCTACTGCTCCCGGCGGTCCCTATGCCTGGGGCCTCTACTTCCGCGAAGAGGTAGGATATGAAGGAACCAGCAATATCGGTTACCGTATAGACGATGCCACTTACCCGCCCGCTCCCGGCAAATCCTACCACGGCCGCGGCCCTATACAGCTGAGTTATAACTATAACTACGGACAGGCAAGTGAATTCATCTTCGGCGATAAGAACGTACTATTGGCCAATCCGGAAAAAGTGATCGAAGATGGTGTGATCGCTTTTGAAACAGGTATCTGGTTCTGGATGGCGCAGCAATATCCGAAACCTTCCTGCCATGATGTGATGATCCCCGGTAAATGGACGCCCACAGCCTCACAGGCCGCCGCTGGTCTCAAACCGGGCTTCGGCGCTACTGTCAATATCATCAACGGTGGTATTGAATGCGGCAGTGGCACAGAAAATACAAAAGTACTGGGCCGCATCGGTCACTTCCAGCGTTATACCGGCATCAAGCAGGTAAGTATGGAGCTGAATGGCGGTAATAACGCCGCTAATTGCGGTTGCGCTACCATGCCCCGTTTCAGCATCGACAATACCGAATGTTCCCAGATCACCGCGCTGACCTTTACTTCGCCGTCCAACGGCATTATCGGGGTAACTTCTTTAGCGCCTGTCACGCTGACCGTATCAAAAAATGATCCCGGGAATGAGATCACGCAGGTGTATATCAAGATCGGCGGACTAAGACTAGCCGGCACCAGCGTACAATGGACGCCCACTGCTTATGGCGCACAGACAGCTACGGCTGTTGGCCTGAGAAATGGGAAGGATTCCATTGTATCTACTGTCTCATTTACAATATGGAACACGCAGACCTTTGAAGGTTGTGCTTCCCTGCCGGCATGGGAATCCTCAAAGATCTATGAAACTGCCGGCAATATTGTAAAGTACAACAACGTGATCTACCGTAACCAGTGGTGGGCAGGCAGCGGCGATGTACCCGGCACAAATACCACCTGGGCTGTTGTGGGCGCCTGCAACGGCAATGGCGGCGATGGCGGTGGTACCGGTCAGCCCTGCAACGGTGTGGCCGGCTGGACACCAGGAGGTATCTACCTGGCAGGCAACAAGGTGGCATACGGCAACAAGATCTACCAGGCTAAATGGTGGACACAGGGAGATCAGCCAGACCTCAATGCCGGCGATGGCAAACCCTGGACATTCGTGAGCAACTGTACTACGGCCATTGCCAGTGTAACAACTGCGCTTGCACCGGCAGCAAACCAGGTCACTCCCGCTAACGGATCATTGAAAGCATATCCGAACCCTGTTACAGGTAACAGCCTTAACGTGGCAGTAGACGCTGGTACAGAAAAAGTATTGCTGTCGCTGGTGAATACAAAAACCGGCCAGGTTGTGCTTCAACAGGTTGTAATACCAGCCGCTAAGGGCGCTCAGCAGGTACAGCTGGATATCAGTAAAGTGCCCGCCGGCGTGTGGATCCTGAAGGCAGATAAAGGCCGGTTCGGCATGATGGGAAGCCGGAAGATCGTCAGATTGAAATAAAGTTAATTTTTAAGTGAGCTGTAACCAAAGGCATATCTCATGCGTTAAGGTTACAGTTCCCTTTCCACAAGCAGGGAAGGGGCTTAAATTAATTTTCATGAGAAGATCACTAACCTTTATTTCCCTGGCCGCAATTGTCATGGCCGGATGTAGCAAGAAGAATGTACCTACGCAGGATTGCCTGAAGTATGAGAAAGTCAATGTTACCAGGATCGATAAAGCATCATCCGGTACAGATGGCGCTACTACCGTTTATTTTAACGTAAACAATGGCTGCGGACAGTTTCATAAATTCAATGAAAAGAAAAGCGGCAATACACGTACTATCTCTGTAGAAGCAGTATATAAAGGTTGTATGTGTACCATGGATATTCCTGAAAGGAAAGCATCCTACAAAATAACAGAAAAGGCTCCCGGTACCTATTACCTGAAATTTGTATCAGGAGAAAATGATTACCAGATAGATACAGTCGTTATTAAATAAAGAAAAGGCGTCTCGTAAATGAGGCGCCTTTTTTCCCCAGGGCTGCTTTTGCCTGCTCATATTTTTTTCTTGTAAACGGACATATTGCCAGTATTTCTTCAAGCGTTATACCGGGTTCGTGTTTCGACCAATATGTTATGTTTTATTAAAAATCCATCTGTTCTCGTTTCTCGTTTTTTTGATATTACCTCTTCCATAAATAAAGATTTTTAAAAAGAACTTATTTCTTTTTGTTCTTGTGCCGGAATTCTTCAGGGATAGGGTATTTTTTCAATGTAGCAACTGCATCTTCATGCTTTTTTCTTAGAAAAGGACTTTTTTCTAAAACTTCCTCCAGCGTCATTTGACGCAGTGGCCGATTGGGGATATTAATTTTTTTGGGGGAAGTATGCATTTCAACATTTTCCCTTTTTGAGATTGTAATTTCCATGAATGATAATTTAATTGTTTATTTCGAAAGATTTCTTCTTACCTAAAAAGGCATTGTATGTTTGATTTTGGATGAAATGCTGCCATTGACCATTCTGCAATCCAAGTACTACAAATTGGTCAGTGATGTCATTCCAATATTTGGTAATACAGATCCTATATAGCCTTGTTCTTGAAGGCGTACTGCCTTTTGCATATACAAATGCTTCAGGATGTTCGGTAGTAAAGGTTTCTACCACTGCAGCCACTGTTGTCAATATCTTCTCATGGTCATTATTCCCGGAGTTTATATTGTCGTCTACATTTCCTGTTTGTACATCCTTTTCTCCAAATGCAAGATTATAACAGTTATATTCTATCAGTGAGAACAGTATGGTCTTTCTAATTTCCCCCCTGGGTCCGATACTCGTAAATTCATACTCCGTTGTTGTTTTGGTTTTTGATGTTAATCTAAACAAATAGTGATTTAAATGCATTTCACAGGTATTAGCATAAACAATGGTTCGTCCTTGCTGAACATATTATTATAAAAAAAAAGCCACCCCTGACGTATGACATCAAGGGTGGCTTTTTCTATACCACTAAAATACATCTTTTCTTCGGTTCTCAAAATTTTCCTTCAAATTTTCAAAAAAAATAAAGGGATGAAGTACGAAACCTCATCCCTTTTTTCTTCCATCTTACATCCCGTAAACTAATAATTAAATCCCTTCCTTTTGTACATCCAGATGTTTCTCCAGCCATCACCCTGCTGTGCCAGGGTGAGTTCGTCGGCAGTCAGTTTTACTATCACGTAAGTAACCTTGTTACCGAGGCTGATATCACTACCTGTTATCTTCAACGTCTTATTTAAAGTATCAAGTTCAAATATTGCTTTCTGTGACGCACCCGCATGGGTAAATGTATAGTTTTTGGCGCCCTTCAGATCGAAGGTCATCTCATCTGCAGCAACTCCCTTTTCCGTCAGGTAGGCAATGCCGTTCTGCCACCATTCAGGTGCTGTGGCGCCGCCCGATCCGTTGCCATAACAGATGCCTCCCGGAATATCTGATGCCCATACCCAGGTCTTACCATCCTGTGCATTGGCCAGCAGGTTCCACATAGGACTGGAAAAGTATTGTGGATCGTTTTGTGATACCGTGATCTTCGCAGAATCTGCCATCGGACCTCCTTGTGTATAGATGGTATAACGGATATTATAGTCGCCTGCAAAAGGCAGGTTGATCGTATCCTGTTTCTTCTTGGAGAAGCCACCGTTAAATTCCCAGTAGGGGATATAACCGCCTTGTGTAAGGCTGTTTAACATTACTATATTGTCATGTCCCTGTTGCTGTGTAACGGAGAATTTTACATCGCTTTTGGCAATGGATGGTCCGCCCAGGCTCTCTTCATCTTCCTTTGTACAGGACGCCAGCATCGCCGATAATGCAAGCAGGGATAAGGTGATAAATTTTTTCATACTGCAGTTTTTTGAATGATTCAACATTAGTTAGACCAGCCGGTATTTTGTTTGTAAACGCCGCTTGACAGGTTGATCTCCTGTTCGGGGATCTTAAACAATCCCTGTGTTTCTGTACGGAAATTCACGTCGAACTGGCTATCGCTGCCGCTGTTGTCAATAGCGGCTTTGGCTACGCTCAGGCCCTGACGCAGCAGATCCCAGTAGCGCTGTCCTTCCAGTGCAAATTCCAGGCGGCGTTCTTCCATGATCAGCTTTTTGCCATTGGCATCGCCGGTCAGGGTCTTACGGCTGGTGGTGTTCAGGAATGCCCTGTCACGTACCTGGTTGTAGTAGTTCTGCGCCTTGGAGAGATCAACGTCGAGATTCAGTTCTGCCGCCATCAGCAGTACGTCTGAATAGCGGATAATGATATCATCAAAATAGTTATCGATCTGAAAATTACCTCCCTTGCTATCTGCATTGCCATCATTCAAGGGCATATATTTTTTCCAGAAATAACCGGTGTACTGTGCCTGGTCGCCGACTGAATAGGCCGTCAGGTTTTCATCCTCGATGGAAATGATGCTGGCCCCTCTACGGGTATCAGTCGCGTCGTAGGCGTTCCATAATTTGGGCGTTACCGTACCGGCGCCCCATCCTTTATAGTAAGGATTCAGCACCTGGCTGCGGATGCCGATATCCACCTGCATACGGTTACCATTATGCTGGTCCCAGTTGCCGAGGCCTTTGTATGTAAATTTGATAGACCACACCGTTTCTTTATTGTCTTCTCCTACGAAAGACTTTCCGGATGCCTGCCACAGGCGGGGAAAGCTGTCTACGAGCCCGTAGCCGCTTGCATTGATGACGTTGTCGAGGTAACTGATCATCTGTGTTTTGGTAACAACACCCGCCAGGTCCGGCTGATTATAGTAACCGGTATAGTAAAGGTATACACGGCCCAGCAGTGACTGTGCGGCCCATTTGGTCACACGGCCATAATTGTTGGGTGAAATGCCCTGGTAAGCAGTAGCAGGCAGATTATTGGCTGCATATTGCAGGTCTTCGGCTATCAGTTTGTATATGTCAGCCGGAGCAGCCTGCGGCATATTATACTCGGAAACAGTGAGTGGTTTGGTTACCAGTGGAATATTGCCGAATACACGTACCAGGTCGAAGTAGAAGTACGCTCTCAGGAAGCGCGCTTCAGCAGTGTAGGTGGTTTTCAGGGTGGTGTCTGCGCCCCAGTTCACGCCGCCTATTTTGGAGAGTAATACATTCGCTCTGTAAATGCCGGTGTAACCTCTCTGCCAGAGACCCAGGTTCATATTTGACGCTTCCTGGAAGCGGTCCCACTGTTTCCATACAAGGTCAGAAGTACCACCACCGCCAAAGCAGTCATCACTGGCCAGTTCCGATACCAGGTGAATATTATCGTAGTCACCGATATTGAGCTGACTGTATATGGACACCAGCGCCTGTAAAGCCTGTGCCGGTGTCTGGTAAAAGGAGGATTCCGTCTGTTCATCTACAGGCGAAAGCTCCAGGAAGTCTTTACTGCAGGCAGCAAAGAGTGCAATTGCTATAATGGATGCGAAGATCTTTTTCATGTGGATTGATTTACCGGATTAGAATTTAACGTTCAGACCAACCAGTACTGTCTTAGGTTGCGGATAAGTACCCAGGTCTATACCGGAAGCCCATCCGGTAGGGCCATAACCTACTTCAGGATCTACCCCTTTGTAAGGAGTAAAAGTGAACAGGTTGGTAGCAGAAACGTATAATCTCAGCTGTTGTAAAGGCAAGGTGTGTAACACCTTTTTGAAATCATATCCCAGGTTAAGGCTTTTTACACGCAGGAAAGATGCATTGTGTACATATAGATCGGAAGAGCGGATCCAGTTCTGGTTCAGTTCAGCGCCATCTGTTACACGCGGAATGCGGTTAGAAGTGCCTTCGCCGGTCCAGCGGCCCAGTATTTCTGTCCTGTAGTTGCTGAGCGGGCTGGAGAAATCATGCGTTCCGTCCCATATCTGGTTGCCATAGTTGCCATACAATGAAGCAGAGAAATCGAATCCTTTATACCCCAGGTTGAAGTTCAGGCCATAAGTGAACTTAGGATAAGGATTACCGATCTGCGTTTCATCCTTGCTATCGATCACACCGTCTCCGTTCAGGTCCTGGAAACGAACATCACCAGGAAGGGCATTAGGCTGTATTTTCTTACCGTCTTTACTTACATAGGACGCTACTTCATTTTCATTCTGGAAGATGCCTGCTGTCTTGTATCCGTAGAAATAACCCATTGGGAAGCCCACCTGCGCACGGTAAAATTCCGGCATACTGGCAAAGGTGATGCCCGTTGAACCGTTGATGATCTTTTCCCGGTTGGGGATATCGGTGATCTCGTTGCGGTTCACACCGATATTACCATTCACACCTACTGTCAGGCCATTGAAGGTGTGATTGTAGCCCAGGGAAACCTCCACACCCTGGTTACGCACATTACCTCCATTGATCAGTACAGTTGATGCCCCGGAAACAGCAGGTACGTTCACTGGTACCAGCCAGTCTTTTGTTGTCTTACGGTACACATCTACTGTCAGGTTGAAGTCTCTGAAAAGTGTCGCATCGATACCCACGTTGGCCTGTTCTGAAGTTTCCCATTTCAGATCAGGGTTAGATATCTTGACAGGCGCTGCACCAATAAAAGGAAGGTCGCCGCTGCCAAAATAATACCCCAGGTATTGTGTTGAGATGGTAGACAGGTACTGATAATATCCTGTAGGAAGGTTACCGTTCCGTCCCCAGCCTGCGCGTACTTTCAGGAAGTCGAGCCAGGAGAGTTTGAAGAAATCTTCATTAGTAGGTACCCAGCCAATAGAGAAAGATGGGAAAGTACCTCTGCGGTTGTTCGCTCCAAAACGGGAAGACGCATCCGATCTTACCACGGCAGTGAACATATATTTATCAGCATAGGAATAGCTGATACGTCCGAAATAAGAATAGAGTGTAGCAGAACTGTCGGCGCCAAAGATACGTTGTGTGCTGTCTGTAGTACCGTTGTCAATAACGGCATTATCCAGTCCTTCCTTGGTCAGGTCCTGTTTATAACCGTTCAGATAAGAAGTTTTTGTTTCGTTGGAGTTCATACCTACCAGTACGCCTACATTATGTTTGCCGAAATCACGCTGGTAGTTGATGGTGTTATCCCAGTTCCAGGTATGTGTACGGTAGATGCCCTGCGTAGCGCGGGAATGTTCATTCACCACGTTGGTAGACAGGTTGTATATCGGCGTATAACTTCTTGAATCGTTATTGCTCACATCAATACCGAAATCAGTACGTAATGTCAGTCCCTTAACAGGAGATACCTGCAGGTAGGTATTACCCATGATACGGTCAGTCCTGGATTTGTTCTGGTTCTGATAATCCATCACAGCCACCGGGTTGGCTTCCTGCACGTTGAAAGTAGACTTTGCGTAGCTGCCGTCAGGATTGTATACCGGGAACAGCGGGCTTACTGTGAACGCAGAACGGATAGCATTGCCGTAGATATTGCCCACACCAACACCTCGTTTACGGGATTGTGTATAGGTCACGTTTTCGCCGAATATCACAATGTCCTTGTACATTTTGTGCTCGCTGTTCATGCGGAAGGATAGCCTGTCGTACTGCGACTGATCCTTCAGGCCGATCACACCGTCCTGTTTTGTATAGGCAACGGAAGAAGAGAACACAGAAGTTTCATTACCACCGGCGAATGCCAGGGAATGATTCTGCATGGGCGCTTTCTTGTTGTAGATCGCCTCCTGCCAGTCAGTACCTTTGCCCAGTTTACTGAGCTGATCGAGGGTGAAATAAGGAACGGAGCCGGAGTTAATGGCCATCTCGTTCATGATCACGCCATAGTCGTGTGCATTGAGCACAGATACTTTATGTGAAGGATTCTGTATACCATAGTAGGTGTCGTAAGACATTTTCATGCTTCCCGCACGGCCTTTACGGGTGGTCACCAGTACAACGCCATTGGCTGCCCTTGCACCGTAGATAGCGGAGGATGCCGCATCTTTCAGTACATCCATCGCAGCAATGTCGGAGGCGTTCAGGTAGCTGATGTCGGAAGTAGGTACACCATCCACGATATATAGAGGATCAGCGTTACCAACAGTACTTGTACCACGGATGCGCACTTTCATGCCTTCTCCGGGTTGTGCTGAAGTAGCAGTGATCTGTACGCCGGGTGTTTGTCCCTGTAAAGCCTGGTCAACGCGCAGGGCATGGTTCTGTTCCAGCTGCTGTGTGTTTACATGGTCAATAGCGCCGGTTACCAGTTTTTTCTTTTCGGTGCCATAGCCTACCACCACGATCTCATCCAGTCCGGTAGCGCCTTCGGAGAGACTCACAGTGAGTGACGATTTGCCTCTCGCAGAGATCACCTGTTTGGAGAAACCCACCAGGCTTACCTCCAGTGAGTCACTATCGCTCACCTGCAGGTTAAAGCTACCGTTGGCATCGGTAATAGCACCATTGTTGGTGCCTTTAATACGTACGCTGGCGCCGGGTAAAGGGCTGTTGTCTTTTCCGGTAGTCACCTTTCCGGAAAGCGCTCTTTTAGCCGTTTGCGCCATTGCCACGTTGACGGGCAACAGCATCGTCATCAGCAGCAGGCTGCTTAATCCGCATGAAACGGGAATCATGCAGGCAGTCACAAAATCTCTGATTTTGTAAGCAGTTTTCATAATGTTAGAATGTTAGTAGTTACGGGTTGTTTTTATCTGATGGTCATACGTGAATACAATTCACAACGTGTTAGTTGTTAAACTTCTTTTTCTTCATGTAAGTGCTTAAATTTTTAATGATATCTTTTTCTCTGCACCATCATATGGTACAAGGGTTGCGTTGCTGTTACCGAAATCCATGCTCACTGGTTTGTCTTTCCCTGCTTTCACAATACGGAAGGTCCTGCGCTGCAGCATGCCGGGAAAATTGCCTTCCCGTTTGCCAATAGTCAGCGTCTGTCCTGCTTCGTCGTATGTAAGGTTAATAGTACTGTATTGTCCCTTTTCGTAATTATAATTAACACCCTCATCTTCGTAAAGTGTGAATTTTCCATTTGCTCCTGTATATACATACAGTGTGATCGTATCGGCCGGACGTTGTGCAGTGTACTGCATAGCCGGACCGAAAGGAACAATGCTGCCTGCTTTTACGTATACGGGGATCCTGTCCAGCGGAGCTTCCGCGGTAATGTATTGTCCACCTTCAGTATAAGTGCCCTTGTAAAGGTCATACCAGCCGGTATTGGCAGGAAGATATAGTTTACGGGTACGGGCTTTATAACTATATACCGGATTTATCAGCAGTGAAGGACCAAACATGAACTGATCACCGATATTCCTGACAGCTGTATCCTTGTCAAAGTCCATGATCAGCGCACGCATCATGGTATAGCCACGATGATAGGTGTGTCCTGCAAGGGAATAAATATATGGCATCAAACGATAACGTAGCTTATCATAATACACCATTGAGTTCAACTCGACACTATTTTCCGGTGCAATGTTGAATGGTTCGCGATAAGGATACTGTCCATGCGAGCGGAACAATGGGCAGAATGATCCGTACTGGAACCAACGTGTATTCAGCTCCCGCCATTCCTCCAGGTCTGCTCCCTGTGGGTCAGGCTGGTCGTATTTATCTTCCACATAAAATCCGCCGATATCTGTTGTCCAATAGGGCATGCCTGACAGGCTGAAATTCAGCCCTGCAGGTATCTGTCTTGCCAGTTCATCAAAGCGTGCAGCAATGTCTCCGCTCCAGGTAGCTGCTCCATAGCGCTGCATACCGGCATAAGCGGAACGGGTCAGGATGAACACGCGCTGATCCGGCTTTTCCTGGCGCTGACCTTCATAAATACCTTTTGCATTCAGGAGGGCATAGGTGTTGAAATATTGTGCAGATGGCCCCAGCGCCGTAGGGTTCATCAGTTGTTTGCGGTAGTCGATACTAGCGTTCGACAGTACATCCGGCTCTGTAGCATCCAGCCACCAGGCGTCGACGCCCTTGCTGAACAGGTTTTTGCTGAGCAGTTGCCAGAACAGTTTACGGGCGCCGGGATTGAAAGCATCGTAGAAAGTAGATACATATCCCTGGCCGATCCAATCCCTGATACCGTCATTAATGCTTTGTTTATAGAGCCAGCCTTTATCGTTAAAGAGTTTGTAGTTCGGAATGTCTTTATAGAACTTAGGCCAGGCCGATATCATAAAGTGGGTATGATAAATATTGTGCAGGGAATCGATCATGCCTTTCGCATCGGGGAAACGCTGTGGATCGAATTCCTGGCTGCCCCAGGCGTCTTCTTTCCAGTAAGACCAGTCCATAACGATATTGTCCAGCGGTATCTGTCTTTTGCGGAATTCCTGTACGGTGCTGATCACATCACGCTGGGTCTTGTAACGCTCCCGGCTTTGCCAATAGCCCAATGCCCATTTAGGAACGATAGCAGCTTTACCAGTGATGGTGCGGTAGCCATTGATGACATCATCTGTCTGCTGACCGTACACGAAATAATAGTCTATCTTTTCGCCCGCCTCTGATGTCAGCGCTGCCTTGTTCTGCAGCTTTGCAGGCGTAGGGGAGAGATGTTTAACGGAAACAAACGCCTGGTTGGATTCAGGGATCCATTCCACTTTAAGCCTGTGTTTTCTGCCCTTATCCAGCTGGTGACGGAAAACGGAGGGGCCAGGGTTCCATCCCTCCCTCCATTTGTCGAGTTTTAACTCACCGTCGATCCAAACTTTGATGTAACCTGAAGCTGTCATATAGAATTTCTCCTGTCCGCCGGTCTGAGAGGTGATATCGCCTTCCCAGGTTACCACGCCATTTCCCATCGGGTAGCCTGCTGGCATTTTCTTCAGATCGGGCAGGAAGGTATAGTCGATCAGCGATTCCTGCCTTTGCAGGAAGATGCTGTCTGGTTTATTCCGCAGGGCATAGGTAGCGGTCAGGCCACCGGCTTTACCGTTTTTATCTGATAACTGCAGACTACCCAGTTCTTCATACGGCCTTTCGTCTCCGAAACGGGTAATAGAGTAGTTGTCCCAGAGTATACCATAATGTCTGCTGGAAACGAGGAAGGGGATCACCGCAACAGAGTTATACTGGGTAAGGTCCACATCCTGGTCTTTATAGTTCATTAACCCCGTCTGGTGCTGACCCAGTCCATAAAAAGCCTCTCCGGCAGGCGATTCAAATACCTGCTGTAATTTGTAAAGGGGCTTCCCATCGATCACGGCAGGGGTGAAGGTCTTTCCACCACCCTGTTTTTCCTGGAGGATCACCTGTCCTTTGAGATCTTTAAAAACCACTTCTCCTGTAGTCAGATCAATACTGGCGGTTAATGTGCCTGTCTTTAATGTAACCTGGTTGTTTTTCTCCTCGCTGGTCCATTTTATTTCCCGGGTACCGCCTACAACAGCCATAAGACTGGGCGTTCCGGAAATAGAATCTGCCGGACTGGCAGTAACCCTGATAATGTTGTCAGTGATTACCTGTAACCGTACCTGTTTAACTCCTCCGGCGGTAGATTTTTCTAACCGTACGAGCAAACCGTCCTTAAATCTTTCAATCTTTCCAGCATAGCAGAACTGCATGCAAAAGGTAAACGCCAGGACCGGGAGTAGTCTCTTTTTCTTCATATCCATGGAATTGATCTGATAATTTATTGTTGGCTGCTGATAGAATATATTATTAATGGTTTCTATTGCTAACGTGTTGAGACAAATTTAGCGGTCCGTTTTAAGACCCAGGGGACGGTATTGTTTGTGATTAGGGGTACAAATGTTAACCGCAGGGGGGAAAGAGAGTAAGTGTTTGATAAGGGGAAGGGTATAATTTGTTAAATCAGGGGTGCCGGATAAGCTGCTGGGAGGGATTATATTTAATTGACTTCGTCATATTTTGTTTTTGTATGCCCCCTTGGCGGATTGAAGGAGATTGTCGTGTAACTTGTATGAAAGCATGACAAAACGGTAGGCATCTGATGACAATATGATAGGGATTAATGGGACAGATGAGTACACCATCCAAGTTGCCATCCGTATTCAATATTGATCTGCATATTGATGATTCGCCCGGGATAGAGCGGGGATCCGGTTTAATTTCCGGACGTTTATTGTAAAGGAGTATGATGGCGATTGGGTAAGTAATGTGTTGAAGACAATAAAAAGCCTGCCGCTATAACCGGCAGGCTTTTTCATATCATCAATAAAGATCTTATCCCGCTGCCGCTTCTTCCAGCACCTCGATATCCAGTTTCTGCATCTGCATCATGGCACTGACAGCTCGCTGCGCCCTGCCCGGATCTTTATCCTGCAACAACTCCTGCAAGCCATTCGGCACTACCTGCCAGGATAAGCCGAACTTATCTTTCAGCCACCCGCATCTGTCTGCTGTTCCCCCTTCTGTGAGCGCTGCCCATAACCGATCCACTTCTTCTTGCGTCTCACATTTGATGAACATTGACACTGCCGGAGTAAAGGAATAATGAGGTCCGCCATTCAGTGCTATGAATTCCTGCCCGTCCAGGGTGAACTCCACGGTCATCACTTTTCCTTCCTGTCCCGGGATACCAGGAGGATAACGACTGATCTTACCGATAGATGAATTTGTAAAAAGGGAAGTATACAGCTTCGCTGCCTCTTCTGCCTGGGTATCGAACCATAAGAAAGGAGTGATCTTTTGCATAACGGTAATTTTTTGCGTGTGTTGATACAGCAAACTTACCTTTAGAAATCTGTACAAAAGCGGTGTGAAGAAGACCTCTTAAAGGGGTGATTTAGACAGTATTAATTTTAGTCGTGATGTACCATGCTGAGCCTTAAAAATTCGAATATTACCAGTAATTTGCATCACTGGCAAGCTATGGCAAATACATTCTCACAAATATCACTCAACATCCATCAAAGGTTGGCATTGGAAGCTAATCCCATCTGTATAACAGAGCTGGCTGATGGCGGCTACCTGCTTAATTTCAACAAAGACCCGCATGTCATCAGACTGGACAGCTCATTGAAGCAGGTCTGGAAGAAAGATCTGCAGGCGCAAACGATCAACTATGTCAACTGTATGATCACTGCAAGTCCTGATGGAAAGATGATGGCGCTCTCCGGTAATGAAACGATCCGCATATTAGACCTCGACGCTAATTTGCTGTGGGCATTGCCGCATGAGCCCTGGGGTAAGTTCCTTGGATCGCCCTGTGCTTTCTCTTCCGACGGACAACTGATCTGGTTTATCATACCGGGTTCTTCGACCATGGAGAATGATATCCTGTACGCGGTCAAAGCATGCGATTATAAAGTGGCTGATACCTGGATGATGGACGGTAACCAGGATTATAATTACATGTTCTACGCGACACCCGATAATAAAGCTATGATCATCGAGGCTGCCGCCGGACAGGACGCCAGTCTGTTTTACCGGGTGAGACTGGAAGACGGGAAGATCAGCTGTGAAGAGCTGTCCCAGTGCCACGACAGGATCATGGGAAGCTTCTCTCCGGATGGAAGAGAGTTTGTAACTGCCCCCCATCATGAAGATGGGATCGAGTTATTCTCATTTCCGGAGATAACAAAGACGGCTGTATTGGAAAGCGACGAGCTGTTTGCAGAAAGGAACGAATACCCCACTACAGACGATGGAGATAGTGTGGAATATGTGGTCCTGTATGTAAACGATAAAACGCTGCTCGCATTCACACGCTTTGGCAGGTTGCTGCTGATAGACAGGGAGAGCCTGAGCTGCAGGGGAGAGCTCATCCCTGAAGGTTGTGAGATCAGGGCCTACGATATGGCAGGCAGACCCACTACTAATCCTAATGCTGTCATTGACTATGCAGGAGAGATTGTCACCGTAGCACTCACTAAGCAACATCAGCTATTACTGACGCACAACTCCGGTGAAGTAAGAACTTACAATCTCCCTGAAACGCTTTTCTGATCATTTTGCTTCTCCCGCATAATTGCCCTTCGGATAACCATCGGGCGCCTTTACTTCAAAGTATTCATCGAAATCCGCTGCGGCGGTAGTATCATACAGGTGATTGAGAGAAATGATAAACGAGGTCAGGTCTGGTGCAATGGTGTTCCTGTCATTGTCCGCATGCCAGAATTCGATGATCTGCCCCCTGATACCGGTAAATACACCTGCAGTATCGTAACAAATACTATCGCCACCCCCGTTATCGAAGATGGGAATCCATGCAGGATGCCACCAGTTCTCCAGTTCGAAATCCGATCCTATCATGGACGTATATTCCCTTCCTGTGGCCAAAGCATGTTCCAGCGACAGGAACATGGAATTATTGACAAATGCCTCATAAGAATCATCACGCTGCCCGTTCTTCCACTGGTACAGTGCCCGAAGATCTGCAGGGATCGTTACCTTAAATTCTTTTTCAAGCGCTGTTATTTCTTCCGTTGTAAGTCCTGGTTGTAAGGTAGCATAGTAAGCGGCTCTTTTACCTGCCAGGTGACTGTCCAGTTTGTTGAGAAATGCTTGCATAGCAATCAGTTTTAAGTGTTCTTATAGGCTGAAGGCAATACGCCGTATTCCAGTTTGAAATATTTCGCAAAATACTTAGGATTATTGAATCCTACTTCATACGCCACTTCTGCTACCGTCAGCTGGCTTTTGCCTAGCAACTGTGCCGCCCTTTTCAGGCGGATGGAACGGATAAATTCAAGCGGCGTTTTCCCCGTAAGGGACAAAAGTTTCTTGTATGCAGATACCCGGCTCATATGCAGTTCGCGGCTTAATTCTTCCACCGAGAAATCCGGGTTGGAGATATTCTTTTCAACAATCTGTAAGGCCTGCTGAATGAACAGCTCATCCTGCGAAGAGATGGCTATTTCTTCCGGGTGTGCGTCTATATGCTGCTGGAAAGTTTTCTTCAGGGATGCCTGTTGGGTAATGATATTACGGATACGCGACAATAACACTTCGTAGTTAAAAGGCTTGGTGATGTAATCTGTAGCGCCGTTATCCAGCGCTTCCAGCTGGTCTTCTTCCGAGGCCCGTGCGGTGAGCAGGATCACGGGCAAATGTGCCAGTCGCTGCTGCTGCCTTATCCGCCTGCAAAGCTCTAAACCGTCCATTTCCGGCATGTTCACATCGCTTACTACCAGGTTGGGAACCGTTTGCTGCAGGATATTCCATCCTATCTGTCCGTTGGGCGCATCGATGATGTGAAAGTGAACACTCAGGTTATCCTTGAGATAGAACCTGAAATCTTCACTGTCTTCTATCAGCAACAGCACCGGTTTCTTCCCCGCATATGTTACAGGGCCGCTCGCTGCGATGGGAGCGGCAGACATGATCGCTGTAGTTTCAGGGGCGATGGTAACAGGCTTTCCGGAGATGCCCTGTATGGGCAGCAGGATAGTAAAGCAGCTACCCATGCCAGGTGCACTATCAACAGTGATGGTGCCGCCGTGCAGCTTCACAAATTCACGTGTGATGCTCAGGCCAATACCGCTGCCCTGGTTCACCATAGAGCCCGGAATATCATGCTGGAAGAACCTTTCAAAGATGCGCTCCTGCTGTTCCAAAGGAATGCCGATCCCTGTATCCTTGACTATGATAGCTAATACCGACCCTTGCTGTAATTGCACATCCACAGAAATATTGCCCTGCTCCGGGGTAAACTTGAATGCATTGCTTAAGAGGTTAAAGATGATCTTTTCTATCTTGTCCGGATCATATAACATGTTCAGCTCTTTGATGCTGCTGTGAAAGTCAAGGTGTATCTGTTTCTTTTCCGAGAGGTCGGAAAAGGAGGTGGTCAGCTCTTTTATAAATGCAACAATATCGCCTTCACTTGTATATAGTTTGATCTCCTGCACTTCCATCTTACGGAAATCAAGCAGCTGGTTAACGAGGTTCAGCAGGCGGCGTGCATTACGTTGTATCAGTATAAGCTGCTGTTGTAAATTACCCTCCAGACCTTTACCCAGTATCTTTTCCAGCGGCGTGATGATCAGGCTCAGCGGGGTGCGGAACTCATGACTGACATTCGTGAAAAAGCGGATCTTCAATGCATCCAGTTCATGTATACGCTGCGCTTCCTGTTTCTCCTGCTCAATGCGGGCGCGCAATCTTTCTCTTTCCAGTACAATCCTTCTTGCGAGTATCAATGCACCTATAATGAGCAGGCCATACAATAAAAATGCCAGCGGCGTTCTCCAGAAGGGAGGAAGTATAGTGATGTGTAATTCTACCGGGGCAGGTGTCCATACACCGTCATTGTTGGACGCTTTCACGCGGAAGGTATAGTTGCCCGGATCGAGATTGGTATAAGTTGCCTTGCGCACGGTGCCATCCGTGGTCAGCCACTCATTATTGAACCCTTCCAGCATGTAGGCATACTGGTTCTTCTCCGGATGAAAATAGTTCAATGCCGCAAAGGAAACAGAGAATACATTCTCCCTGTATTTTAAGGTGATCTGTCTGGTCTGTGTGATAGATTGCTGCAACAATGTGCGCCCGTTAATAGCTTCTCCCGGTTCCATACTTTTATTGAAGATCTGGAAATCAGTGAATACAATGGGCGGCACATTCCGATTAATAGCAATTGAATGAGGATAGAACAGGTTGAAACCATTACCTCCGCCAAAGACCAGTTCTCCCTTGCTGGTCTTTAAAGCTGCATTTTCATTGAATTCTCTTCCCTGTAACCCATCCGATTCATCATAGTGCTTGAAGTGAAAGGCATATCCTGGTGATCGTCCCTTTATACTAAGGTTGGATATACCATTGGCGGTACTCATCCAGAGTGTATGGTCTTTTGCTTCAAGAATGTTCAGCACGGTGTTGTCGGGCAGGCCGTCTTCCCTTCGCAGGATGCGTATTTTCCTGGTGGCAGGATCATAGAGGTTCAATCCTTCACGGGTACCTACCCATATCAGTCCACGGCTGTCTTCGAACAGGCACATGATGTTCCTATTACTCAGCCCCCCCGCTTGTTTATCCACCGTATCATAATGCGTGAACTTACCTGCCTTGCTCATGACGTCTATGCCATCAGCAGTACCTATCCAGATGTTGCCTGCCCTGTCTTCCAGCAGCGCCGCTATATAGGGCGATCGCAGGGTATTGGATACGCCATTGACAAAGCGCCGGAACTTGCCGGTGCTTCTGTCAAGTATGTTCAATCCTCCACCCAATGTACCGACCCACAGGCGTTGCTGACTATCCTCAAATATTTCCCATACGCTGTTGTCACTAAGACTGTTAGGGTCGGCCGGATCATTTTTGTAGTGAATGAAGCGGCTGCCATCAAAACAATCTAGTCCCCCGAAATAAGAGCCGATCCACAACTTCTGCGCACGGTCTATCCACAGGCTTACGATCACATTGCCACTGGGGCTATTGGGATTGTTGGCTTCATGCAGGTATTGTTTAAAAGTGTTGCGCTGACGATCGAAGTAGATCAATCCGCCGCCATTGGTACCTATCCATAGATTACCTTTTGCATCTTCCGCAAAGCGGTTCACA
The DNA here is from genome assembly GCF_023100805.1 of Chitinophaga filiformis. Lineage (NCBI taxonomy): Bacteria > Pseudomonadati > Bacteroidota > Chitinophagia > Chitinophagales > Chitinophagaceae > Chitinophaga > Chitinophaga filiformis. Next base: position 5,971,879 of record NZ_CP095855.1, on the reverse strand, counting down.
TCATCATAAGGCAGACTGTTGGCGGTAAACACCTGGTGCTGGTATAAAGGGAACTTGACAATATTCTCATGATAGTAACAAATGCCTTTTTTATATGTACCGATCCATATGATGCCTGAGTTATCACGGTACAAAGCATTGATACTATTTTGACTCAGGCTTTTAGGATTTTCACTATTGTTAAGGAGGTACTGTATTGATTGCTTTTGCTTGTCGATGATATTCAGTCCGCCATGATCTGTACCTATCCAGATCAATCCCTGGTTGTCCTGCACTACACCACGTACAATATTCGTGTTGAGCCTTATTGTACCGGTGTTCTGGTTATAGTGTGTAAAAGAAGCCTGACGCTGATTATAATAATAAATACCCTGTATATCAGAATTGCTGAAGATCCAGAGATCGCTGTCATTGTCGGCCATCATCTGGTAGTCCTGCTGCTTGCTGCTGCCATCCTGTTCGGGTAGCTGTACCTGGTAAACGATCTGGTGACTGCGGCCATCCATTTTTTGCAGGAGCCCGTCCGTATGTACTATCCAGATATTGCCGGCGGCGTCTTCTGCAATGGAGGTAACAGCACTGTTTTCCGTCGCTTTAAAAGAGACCTTCGTTGTTTTATGTGTGGCAGGTACATATCCAAATAAACCTGTTTTTGGTAAAACAAACCAGTACACACCTGCTTTGTCTTTCAGGATCTGGCTGACGGAATCGCCGGGAATGCCATATTGCCTGAGTACAGGCCGGATATCCCGCTGAAAGTTCCCTTTGTCAGGATGGTAGATGTTTTGTCCATTACGGGTCGTGAGCCACAACAGGCCGTCGGGGCCTTCCATGAGGCTGCTGATGAAGTTGTCGGAAAGGGTAGTGGAGTCGCTGAGCGCCTGGCGGAATACTTTGAAATTATAACCATCATAGCGGTTAAGGCCCGACATGGTGCCGAACCACATGAACCCGCGACTGTCCTTCAGGATGCAATTGACCTGGTTCGCTGAAAGTCCTTGTGTAATATCTATCCTGGTCAGTTGGTATTGTGATGCGCTTGTCTGTCCTCTCAGTAAGGCGGGTAAAAACGCCAGCAGGAATAGAATAAATAATTTTTTGTCCACTTGTGTAATTAACGCGGATATAGAATTTTAAATGTCTGTTCTACAATATAGAGCCTCTCAGGTAAATAAAAAAAGAAAGGTCGAAAGAATTCGACCTTTGTGCTAAAATTCCACGTTATGGTACTCAGGTCCATAAAGAGTTTAATATCTTTTAAGTTAGTCTGTCGAGGCGTTATTTAGAAGGCTTTGCCTTATTTCAACGTACCGTTACGGATCAATCTTGATATAATGAACACAGATGCAGCATACATCGACCTATGTTATACTCAAAACCAGTTTCCTCAAAAAAGCTAACTTATAATACTTTTTTATTGGTATATGATGATATTTTCGCTGGATGTATGAGCTTATATTGGCTGATCAACATTTCCCGGGATGATTTCATTCATTCACTTGCGCTGGAGGTAACTAATATCCGATCCCGGTAATATATGATTGACACAACAAATGTAATACCCCTGTGAGTGATAACCAAAGGTTTGCTCTCTTTTTTTCGCAATCGTTTGCATTTCGTACTAAAAAACCAGAACTTGTTAATTCGACAATAATTTTATTTTTTCACGTGTATGAATAGAACAGGTCTCATTTTATTGTCTTTGCTTTTAGCAGGAACAGGTCATGTACGGGCGCAGCAATCCCTTAACAAGCTGAAACTCTGGTATAAAGAACCGGCTGTGGAATGGCCACAGGCCCTGCCATTAGGTAATGGCAGGTTAGGTGCGATGATATTTGGCGGTACCAGTGAAGAATTGGTCCAGCTCAATGAAGCTACTTTATGGTCTGGCGGGCCCGTTAATAACAATATCAATCCTGGTGCAGCCAGGTATCTGCCAGCCGTAAGAGAAGCTTTGTTTAAAGAAAAGTACCACGAAGCGGATAGTATTTTACGGAAGATGCAGGGAGCTTATTCCCAGTCATTCCTGCCTTTAGGGGATGTACATATCCGGCAGCAGCTGAAAGATACTGCGGTAAGCCAGTATTACCGCGACCTGGATATTGCAGATGCGAAAGCCCTGACACGTTTCACCAGCGGAGGCGTTACCTATTCCCGTGAAATGTTCATCTCCGCACCCGATCAGGTGATCGTAATAAGGCTTAAAGCAAATAAGAAAGGACAATTAAACTTTACCGTTTCTACTTCCAGTCAGCTGCGATATAGCAATGTGATTACAGGTAAAAGGGAGATTGCTATGAGAGGTAAAGCACCTTCTCATGCTGATCCTAACTATGTAAATTATAACAAAGAACCAATTAAATACGAGGCGCCCGGCAGTTGCAATGGTATGCGCTACGAACTGCGGATGCGAGCGCTCAGTCCTGATGGTAATATTACAACAGATACTTCTGGTATTACCGTAAAGAACGCTACTGAGGTGACCTTATTGCTCACAGCTGCCACCAGCTTTAACGGGTATGATAGATGCCCGGATAGTGAAGGACTGGATGAGAAAGCGCTGGTGGATGGATATCTTAAAAAAGCAGCGGCATTGTCGTACGACAACCTGTTGAAACGCCATGAGCAGGATTATCACTCTTTCTTTAAGCGCGTATCTCTTCAACTGGATGGCGCCGATCAGAGTGCATTGCCCACAGATGAAAGACTACGGCGTTACGCGGCAGGAGGGAAGGATGCAACATTAGAAAGTCTTTATTTCCAGTTTGGTCGTTATCTGCTGATCTCCAGTTCCCGTGCAAAGGCCGCTCCTGCCAATTTGCAGGGCATCTGGAATAAAGAGTTACGCGCGCCCTGGAGCTCGAACTATACCATCAACATCAATACAGAAATGAACTACTGGCCGGCAGAAGTGTGTAACCTGATGGAAATGCAAAGGCCATTGTACCAGTTGCTGAAAGAATTGTCTGTAACTGGTCAATATACAGCACGCAACTTTTATAATGCCCGCGGATGGGTGGCGCACCACAATACAGATATATGGGCCATCTCAAATCCTGTGGGCGATACCGGCAGGGGAGATCCCCAGTGGGCTAACTGGATGATGGGCGGTAACTGGTTATGCCAGTTCCTATGGCAGCATTATCGTTATACAGGCGACCTGCAGTTCCTGAGAGATACCGCATATCCCATCATGAGATCGGCAGCGCTTTTCAGCCTTGACTGGCTGGTGAAAGATCCTGCTTCGGGGTATCTTGTTACTGCACCCGCTACTTCTCCGGAGAATATGTTCGTGTTGGAAAACGGTACACGTGAAGCTGTATCTGTAGCCAGTACGATGGATATGACCATCATTCGTGAGCTGTTCAATAATGTGATCAAAGCAGGGGAAGTATTGCAGGTGGACAATGCGTTGCGTGATTCATTGCAGGTAGCTGCCGACCGCCTGTATCCTTTTAAAACAGGGAAGGATGGCAGCTTGCAGGAATGGTACAAAGACTGGCCTTCAGCTGAAGCAGAGCATCGGCATATATCACACTTATATGGTCTCTTTCCCGGCGATCAGATCTCTCCATCAGCAACACCCGAACTGGCCAATGCAGCCAAACGTACACTGGAGATCAGGGGCGACGGTGGTACCGGCTGGAGCAAGGCCTGGAAGATCAATACCTGGGCCAGGCTGGAAGATGGCAATCATGCATATAAATTATTGCGGGAGCTGCTGACATTAACAGGTAAAGGCTCCATCGATATGCATGATGCAGGTGGTACCTACGCTAACCTGTTTTGTGCGCATCCGCCATTCCAGATAGATGGCAATTTCGGAGGCACTTCCGGTATTGCGCAAATGTTGCTGAACGGACAGTCAAATGCCATACATTTGCTGCCTGCTCTTCCCGACAGCTGGGCCAGTGGTGAGGTAAAAGGCTTGCTGGCTTATGATGGTCATACAATTGACATGAGCTGGAAAGAAGGGAAGATCACTAAAGTAACGGTCCATGCCACAAGAGCGGGCACCTGTTATCTCGTATCAAAACATCGCCTGAAAGCGACCGGTAATGCACAGCTGGCGCCGATGAAACCAAAAGATCCATCCGCCGGTTATCCATATGCACTTAAAACAAGTGCTGGTGGCGTTTATACCTTACAGGGCGCAGAATAACGTAATGCAGAAACAAACTACTATGCCAGACAACAAGAAAATAGCACTGATATGTGAAGACCCTGCCAATTTATTTGAGATGGCAGGGACTGAGGATAAAAAACTGCTGGAAAGCCTTCGTACACGTGGCTGGATAGCAGAAGCGAAAGACTGGAAGGACCCGCAGGCTGACTGGCCCTTATACGATCTTGTCATCCTGAAATCGCCTTACGATTATCATTACCGCCTGAATGAATTCAGCACCTGGCTGCATAAATTGTCTGCATTGAGCGTACGCTTACTGAACCCGGTGGAGATGGTATTGTGGAATGCAGATAAACATTATCTGAAAGAGATCAGTGAGGCAGGATTTTATATTATTCCATCCATCTTCCTTGAAAAGGACGTTACGACTGACCTTGCTGGTTTATTTACCCGTCTGGGAGCAGATAAGATCATTGTAAAGCCATGTGTAAGCGGAGGTTCAAAAAACACTTTCACATTGGTCAAGGGAGATCCTGAATTAGGGAAACATCCCCTGAATGAATTGTTGCGGCAGGAAGCGTTTATTGCACAGCCCTTCCTGAAAGAGATCCATGCAGGTGAGTGGTCGCTTGTTTTCTTTGGCGGCCGTTTTAGTCATGCGATAGTGAAAAAGCCGAAAGAAGGCGATTTCCGTGTACAGCCACAATATGGCGCTACCATTCACAGTGTACAGCCTGATGCAGTTGTGATCAAAGAAGCTACAGCGCTGGTACGCCGTTTTGCAGCAGATGCCTTGTATACGCGTGTGGACGGTGTGCTTGTAGACGGGAAGCTGGCCTTAATGGAGCTGGAACTGATAGAGCCTCTACTGTATACCGTGTTTGAAGAAAGAAGCGTTGAGAACTATCTGGCGGCATTGGAAGAAAAGATGCAGGCGGTAAGCTAATGTTATTACGCATATTAACAAAACGAGGCTGTATCAAAGTACGATACAGCCTCGTTTTATTCGAATACCTGATGGTTTCAGGTCTTCATGAAAGTGATTTTAAGGATGTGCGTTTATTTTGATACATCCTCTTTTTTTACAGCATCAATCTGAGAATGTAAGTTGATGTGAAAAGATGCTGATTCATTATTGATTACCCTTTCTGCAACTGTTTGTACTCAACGCGATTCTTTGCGGGGCTAGCTTAAAGTTTTAATAAAATTATCGAGGCTATCGTCTTTCCCAAGGCCTAATTTCTGTTTGATCCTGTATCTGGCCATCCTGATACTTTTGGGTTCTATATTCAGCCGGGTTGAAATTTCCTTGTTGGATAGCCCCATTAGTATATAGGAGCAGTATTTCATATCAAGCCTTGTAAGGGAGTTACCGGCGCGTTGCTGCAGCTGTTCGAAGAAGCTGGAATGGACCTCTACAAAATCGGTTTTGTGGTCTTCATATTCTTCATCAAGCTGTTGCTGACGTTTTATAAGCTTTTTGATCTCTTCGTTGCCGCTTGTATGCTTATCGGCCAGTATCTCCATGATCTGGTTTTTACTGTCCTTTAGCAGTTGTTCGGCCAGCAGTTCCTTCTCCAGGCGTTGCTGCCTTTCACGTAACAGGGCCTGTTCTGCCAGCAGTTGATTAGTTTCTGCTTCCTGCAGTTTCACCTTCAGGATGACTTCCTCTTTTTCTTTATCTATCAGCTCCTGTTTTCGCATGGATGCTTTCAGCTTATAGTTATATGAAACCAGCAGGAATGACAGGGCGGCAATTCCCGCTGCTCCCAGGCCAATAGAAAGCAGGTTACGTTTCTCCCGGAAGGCTGCTTCCTGTTCCAGCAAGGCTATTTTCTGGGCCTGTTGTGCTGCGCGGTATCGTGCGTCGATCTTTTGGGCATTGTTGATTTTTTCCTGGTTAAAAGCTTCCTCATTGCTGGATACATAACTTTTCATGTATGACAAGGCCAGTCTCGGGTCATTTTTCTGTTCTGCTACTCTTACCAATGCGCGATATATCCGGGATTGGGTGAGTGGCATTTTAATCGTGGACGCAGCAACTTCGCTGAGTGCAGTCAGCAGCAGTTGTTCCGCCTCATCTGCTTTGTTATTCCGAAGAGCATATTCGCTCCGCATTCCATAACAGTTGATCAGTATTTCTGTTAGCCTGGTTTCTGTGGCTATCTGCTCGGCTATGTCCAGGTAGCGGTATACGCTGTCCCGGAAAGACGATGGGTAGTGCTGGAAATAGATATTGGCAGTGTTCAGCGCCACAGCCGCAGTATTACTGCGTAATATGATCCGGCTTCTCTCCCGGTTGCTAAGTGTTATTGATTGATTATAATAAGATAATGCTGAATCAAGCAGTTGCTTCCGGGAGTTCAGTTTATAACAATCATGGAAATACTGTCCCATCGTATAGTAAGCGGTGTTCAATATATCAGGTTCCCCACTTTGCAACGCCTGGGCATAACATTCTTTCGCGTAGTTTCCCTGTCTGGCGGTATCTGTCCCGTAACTATAAACGCTGGCAAGATAGTGATAGCTAAGTGCGGCATATGGCGCTCCGGCTGGTGTTTTAAAGTAACCAACCGCTTTCAGCAATTTCGAAACAGCCAGGTCATTCTCGTTATCAATAATATCGAGCCATCCGTTCCTCAGCCAGACAATACCTTTCGCCAGGGGATCTTTGGCCTGGTTTACATATATAAGTGCGCTATCCAGGGCGGCATATGCTGCCGGTTTATTCTTCTTTTGTACAAGCAGGTGTATCCTTGTTGCATAGAGCCAGGCTTTCGCATCTGCTCCGGAGGCGCCGGCGGCATTGTTTGTGAATGCAATGGCCTTATCAAGGTCGGTTTCAAAATATGCTCTTGCCAGCTTACACTGGACGATCACTTTCTCGTAATCTGACAAATTGGCCTGAGATAATTTTTGCTCAAGAGAATCCCTGTACCGTTGCTGGGCAAACGTAAGTATAGGCAGACAGCTTAATAATGATATGGTTATAATAGCTCGTAACATTCCTTCAAAAATAGGGAAAAGAATCAGGTTTAAAAAAGTGGTAAAATATTAAATAATTGAAAATCATATAGGTTATGATTTTTCGTAGACGCTTTGTAGACGCGTCTACAGGTTGACGTAGCCTCATTGTAGCTGCTGTTTTTATGGTTTTCCCTGCGGTAGTGACTAGGTTTGCACCGTATCAAAAAAACATCATATCATGACGAACCGCACGATGGCCATAGTTGCCTATATTACTATTATCGGATGGGTGGTTGCCTATCTGTCATATCGTAAGTCCGACGATAAAAGTCCGCTGGTGAGATATCATCTTACCCAATCAATTGGTATTATTCTTTTTTCTATAGTATTAAGTATCGTTAGCGGTATACTGGTAGGAATACTGCCTTCACTGGCCACCCTGTTCTATATTATTTCGCTGTGCCCGTTTGTATTGATGCTGATGGGAATCATAACAGCGTCCAACGAGGCGCAGCGCCCTATACCATTGATTGGTAAGTTGGTAGAGGGGAAGTTCAACCTATAACTGAGGCAGCAGGCCTGGCACTCATTGCCGTTAATCCCATTAATTGTCATGTACAATACATCAACGGAGCCGGTCGGAATGACCGGCTCTTGCTATGAAAAGATGTATTGGATGGTTATAACGTTGTTACTTGTTGTTAATACCTATTCATGTGCCGAAGCAGTAACGGTGAACTGGTAATTGATATCTGCGCTGAACGCCGGTTCAGCTGCAACGGGAGTGAGCACAAACTCGAAGGTCGGCTCCAGACCGCTTTCCTGTCGAGTTTCCCCGCCGAGCACGGAAACGGTATACCAGCCATTGGGCAGGGTGATCTTTGCTATCTTATACCGGCACAGCTTTTCCAGCATTTCGTCATTAAATTGGCGGATGTAGGGAATGGTATACAGGTAAACAGCGCCATACTTTACCTGTAGTTTATATCCATCCTGTCTTACCTGCACCAGATTACCGTTTTTCAACAATTCAGGAGTATCGCCGCTCAGATTAAAATACACGGTATATGGGTAGTTATTGACGCGGGGTAATGGTATCATAACGCCCTCTTCCACGACCCGGTCACCTTCCATACTTACTGTAAACTCCGAAATAAGATCGTCTGGAAGCTGGTGTTCCTTTTTGAAGTCCATTAACAGGTAAGGATCTCCAAGCAGAAAATAATCTACAAGGTCATTGAGTACCTCTTCGAATTTAATTAAGCTCATAAATAAGCAAGGTATTCAGCGAATATATAACATACGGTAGAAAGATACGCCTGTCCGTATCTGTCTTCTTTTTCAGAACGTATTTCCGCGGTGCCTGAAATATATAACAGTAATGATAAGCTTCTGTTACGGTAACATTTTCTTCCCCGATAAAACGCCTGGTTATTTTGACCTGGAAGGTGAGTTGCAAGGTTTTAAGAATATATGTAGCTTCGGCCCATTAACCAACAACATCCGATGAAGATCTATCTGTACATCGCCCTCGCTATCGTACTCCTGTCGCAGGCGGCAGTCTTTTTTATTGACTTCACATTGCCGCAGGCATTACTCGTAGCTGGCCTGATCACCTGTTGCTCTGTTATCAATATCATCCTGACCTATAAGACAGATTTCAGCAGGAGATTCCGTTTCCCTAAAAAAACGATTCGTATCTCTGACAAAAATGTAGAACTGACAAATCTAAGGGTAGCTACTATGGGACTGATACTCGCACTGTTTGGTATATACTGTGTTTGTTCGCTGAAGGCAAAGGTGGTAGGATTAGTTTTTATAGCTGCTGGTTTTAATTATATTTCTTTCTTCCGTGTAGAGGTTCGCAAGCTGGTAACAAGCTCCACTCGTTCTATGAATTCTTGATCGGCGCGAGGTATTTAGTGTCCTGAAAACTAATGTTGAGAGAAAATGCAAGAAGTGTCTGTGACAGCGTCATAGGGGACACCACGTAGAAGTACAGTAGCAGTAAAAGATACTGCGGACAAATAAAGCACAGGCAGTTCTTGTGGCAGAATTTTTGAGGCAAATAAATAGTAACCTGCTGTACTATTAAAACATGAACTATTACACGATTGCACCTCCGGTTAAACTTGCAGAATACGTTCAGTTCTTTTGGGTACTGGAAGGTTCGGCTACGCCCGTAAATCCCTTCTTTCACCGCGTCATGGCAGAGAGCTCACCTGAATGGATATTTTACTGCAAAGGGCAATTCGAGAGCCCTGAGGGGCAAAGAACTCCGCTTTCATGTCTATCCGGACAGCTGCAGGACTTTAAAAAATTGTACACTTCAAACGATTTCTGTCTGTTCGGTATATACCTTTTCCCTTATGCAATTCCGGGTATTTTTGGCTTACCGGCGCATGCATTGAGCGATCAGACAGTTGATACAGGCACTTTGCTGGGCAGGGAAGGGCAGTTACTTGAGCAGAAAATCTTCGCAGCTGCCGATCACATGCAGCGGGCAACAATCATTTCACAATTCATTTTGCAGCGCTTGGCGAAGAGCAGGGAGACGGATAGCGCTGTTTTTACTTCTATCAGGCAAATATTATTTTCATCTGCTGCGTTGTCTATTCCGGCACTGGCTGATAGTTGTTGTTTGTCCCGCAGACAGTTTGAAAGAAGATTTGTTCACTATGCCGGGTACAGCCCCAAACACTTCCAGCGAATTGCCCGGTTCAATGCTGTCATAAAAGGATTTGACAAGAGGCCGGGATCGCTCACCGAAATGGCATATAACTGCGGCTACTACGACCAGTCTCATTTTATCCATGATTTTCGCTTATTCTCCGGGTATAATCCCAAAGCGTTCTTCAAAAATCAAAAGGACGCGATTGATTACCGTGCTTTTGAAGAATTCAACTCCTGGTCGGAAGACTGAAATATGTCGCATTTTTACAATTTTAAGGTTTGCCGGGGTGCTATTTTGCCTTGTAAAAACCTGTTTAAATGAAAAAACATATTTCATCTGTTTTAGCAGCTTGCCTGATCATTGTACTTTCTTTTTTTGTAACCCAGGAAGTATTCTCACAAACTGATGGCACTTCCGCAGTTCCCAGAGGCATTACTGCTGGCAGAGCCAGGGCACTTGCTGGCGCCGTGTTTGGCCTGATTAGCCTGATCATCGGTTGGCGGGCTAAAGCCCGTGCTGCTAATGGAACTACCAGCAGACGATCATCATCTGTCACAGCCCTTGTACTGGGGATAATCTGCATTATACTGAGTACGGTGCATCTGGCCACTGTCAGTGGCGGCTTTGGTACTGGCGGTGGAAAGGCCGGCGCTATCGTAGCTATGGTGCTGGGACTGCTGGGCATAACTTTTAGTAGCCTGGCGCTCCGTGCAAAACGGGTGTAGAAGGTCGCCTTATTGATACAGGTATTCTTGCAAAAGCCAAAATTCATAATCTATGGAAAAGCATAATGAACATGTAGCTTTTTACGGCGTTCGCTATATCGTGAACGATATTGATGCTGCTGTATCGTTCTACAAAGATTTATTAGGATTTACGGTGAATATGCAGGTTGCACCCGGGTTCGCCATGTTGTCAAAAGACAGCCTGCATTTGTATCTGAATAAACCGGGCTTTGGAGGCGCCGGACAACCGATGCCCGATGGTACGCCGGTGGCGCCGGGGGGATGGAGCCGGATACAATTGGAGGTGAGTAACCTGGAAGAGTATATAGCGGCGTTAAAAACAAAAAATGCGGATTTTCGGAATGAACTGACTGCCGGAGCTGGAGGTAAACAGATATTATTACGGGATCCTTCAGGGAATCTGGTTGAGTTGTTTGAGCCAAATGAACAGGGTAAGCGGTAGGTTGAATAAAGCACGGTGAGACATGGGGGCTATGAATGGGCAGGGCATCCGGCCTGCAGGTTCGATCCGCTACTGAGCACTTAAAAGCAAACGCCGGAGATAATTATTCCTGGCGTTTGCTTTTAAACCTGTACCGGCTATTTGTCGAAACATAAGTTCTAGGAAAACTTCCGTCCCCCAACCCGGTTGAGGTGTAATTAATAAAGAAACAGAAACAGTCACAATCAACAACTTCTAAAGTTTCTATTCCCGCCATTAGCGATTTATCTTGTTACTCAGTATATCCTTAAGATATTCACTAGGATTGACTTTGTAGTGTTTTTTGAATGCTTTTGCAAAATGAGTAAGGTTGTTGTACCCGACCATATAACCAACTTCAGATACGCTATACCTCTTTGAACTTAAAAGATCTTTTGCTTTGATGATCTTAGCCTTTTGAGCAAACTGAGAAATAGTACGGTTGAAGACCTGTTTGAATAGCTTAACCATTTTACTTTGTCCCATACCTATCTCCGCGGCGAGCGTAGGGATCTTTATTGTTAAATGACTATTTTCCATCAGCTTTTTTCTGATAGAAAATAGCTTTTCGACATCCTCCTTTAAAAGGCCGGAAGAATTGTAGCGTTCTTTGATAATAAAGGTACGGTATAGCGTTAGCTTAAGCAGATGAAGAAGCGTAATATATGTATCGAAGAGGGTCGGACTATTTTCATCATGGATACTGGCTAATCTACGGATATAATTTTCTGCCTCAGGAACAGTTTCATCTAAATAGAGAAACGGAGCATCAGGATTAAGGCCTTTAAGCGCATCTGGGTGATCTATAATTGCGCTCACAGTCTCAGCGGTAAAAGTTATTGTTATCGTCTTAAAGGCTTCTTTTTGCGGAAATGCTATTTCAACAGATGAGCCGGATGAAAAAAATAGCTGCGTATTGGGACCGTTATGATCTATTGCAACCCATTCGTTATCTTTTTTGATTGTAATTTTATTTGATATGATGCTTGCAAAAATGCAGAACGTTCTGCTATCCGATTCGTTGATTGTTTCCAGTTGCCACGGGACATTCAGATGGTAATCGCCGACATATAAATTTAAATCTGAAGGGAAATATAAGCCCCTGATCTTTCCAGTTCCTAAGTAGGCGGGGACATTTACAGCATCTTTCTTGCTTTCATTATAAAAATCAATTGACAGATCTTCAACCAGGTTAAATCCCTTTCTAATGCGTATGGAGTTCTTCATATGTTGATCGACTTCAAAAAAGACAAAATTAACAAAATCACCTGCAGCCTCAATTAAAATAATGTGGCTACTTTCAGTTCATGTAGCCTAAAATAATAAGTCGTTCCTGAAAAAAAGCCGGGTACTGCAATTGACAGGCGTCTTTTCCGCAATTGCAATACCCGCTTAGGTCTGACTTAAAAAGTATCATTAATTTTTACTGGTTTATATAACCACGGACTCTTCTGTAATCAACCTTACAGCCGCGGGAACATCAAGAAAATGTACGTGGTCAGGGTCGACTTTATTTACAAAGTTATCTGACAGGAAGAATGCATTCAGATCTTCAAGACTATCGAACCATGCTTCTACCATAGCATCATATATAGGATCCGGATAACCCGGTGCCTGAATGGAAGCTGAAAAGATAAACTTTCTGACATATTGTTTAGTCTCAGGAATTGATAGCAGAAGCGGAAGATGTATATCCCGGCGGTAATTTAAAAATTCCTGGTGAGTCATGCCTTCCCGACGTTTTAATAAAATAGCTAACTTAATCATAAAATCCTTTAATAAAATTGAGAGTATGTAATTCCCTTTGTTGAAAGTGAATTGTTAATCAATTGATAAGGTAACTGCGCAGTATAACCATGGCTTTTAAATAATGGGCCGGTGTTAGCCCCATTATTCATTTCAAGATTGCCGGTGACAAAGTTCGATGATGATACTTAAGGTGAATAACCCGAAATGCTAAAAGAATAGCCCGAAAATGGAAATTTCAGCTGTTATCTGCCTGTCAATTGTCCTGGAAGGATACAATTGGCAGTTTGATGTTGGCAGGAGAAAACTGTTGTCGATGGTGAGGGTGCTGAGGCGGATGGAATTATAAGCGGCTGTTCATGAACAATTACCTGTATAAAATAAAAACAGGCTGTCCTTGCGAAAGGACAGCCTGTTTTTTTTATTGTTTTTAGCGGATCCTTACATAAGTCTCCACGATCTCGTGATTGATATTCAGGCTATCTATCTTTTCGATACCGTTCTGAATGATGGTATCCTGTTTGATCTGCATGACGAAGGAGAAGTCTTTGTCTTCCCAGCCCCTGTAGCTGCAGTACTCCAGGTGTTCGTTGTACACATCTTTCACCAGTGTATAGGTACCGCTGCCGGAACCAAATACAGCGGTTGAATCTGCCCCGTGGTTCAGATCATGTGTAAAGAAGGCAAAGTAACTGTCATTGAATATTTTGATGGTTTCCTGTCCTGCAACAGGTGCAGTAACGGTCGTATCATTGTTTTCAATAGACTTTGCGCTGATCAGTTTCCATGTACCTGTTAGTGGTGATCTGGAAGTGGCGGTGGACGATTCCTCTTTTTGCTGGCTGCAGGATAGCAATGAGATCGCGATGGCGATAAACGGAAGATATTTCATGATTGAAATTAAGGATTTGACTCAAATATAATGAATGGGGCAAAATCTTCACAGCGTTCGGCAATTATTCACAGGAATTGTGCGCCGGCTGGCTTGATAAGCATAGCAAGCAGTCGGGCTTTGGCCTGATAAGGCTGGTATAGAACTGCAACGGCATAGTTTTTAGTCTATATAACAGGTATGACGATGAATGATATACAAAAGACGGAAGCGCATTCCTTTTACCGGGAAGCATTATCGATCCTCGTGGAGAGCGGGGAAGACTTTTTGCTGGGAGGAGGATTCGCCTTATTCCATTACACGGGTCTTTTCCGTGATACCAAGGACCTTGACATATTCTGTACACCTACGCAGTATCCGGGTCTTATGAAGCTGTTTGCCCGTCATGGGTATGAGATTGTGCTGACCGACGCGCGATGGCTGGCTAAGGTATTTAAAGGCGAGTACTATATAGACATTATATTCAATAGTACAAACAATATCTGTATTGTTGATGAAAGCTGGTATGAGCACTCGGTAAGTACCGTCTTTATGGATTTACCTATAAGGCTGATAGCGCCGGAAGAGCTGATCTGGAGCAAGGTCTTTATACAGAACAGGGAACGCTTTGACGGGGCAGATGTCAATCACGTGATGTTACGTTATGGCAAGCAGCTGGACTGGAAACGGCTGCTGCAGCGCTGTGACCCTCACTGGCACCTGCTGCTGGCGCAATTGATTGTGTTTCAGTTTGTTTACCCGGCCGACTATACGGAGATCATTCCCCGCTGGCTGTTTGACGAACTGATGCAAAGGGCGCATGAGCAGTATGAACTGCCGCCTTCACAGGAGAAGGTATGCAGGGGCCCATTGATAGATCAGACGCAATATGCAGTCGATATTACCGACTGGCACTATAAAGGAATGACCATAAAAACGGTTTGATAATGGATGCTGAAAACACTGAAAGGAAAAAGATGCGCATTGCTGCCGTCGCCGATATACACGTAACTGACACTGACAAGAACAAGTGGACGGAATACTTCAAGGAGGTATCCCGCAGGGCAGATGTGTTGCTCATTTGCGGAGATCTGACCAATACCGGCGACGAAAGTGAAGCGAAGATCTTATGCGATGAGCTGAAATCCTGCACGATCCCGGTGGTAGCGGTACTGGGTAACCATGACCATGAAAAGGGCCGGCAGAAACTGATCCGGCAGACAGTGCAAAGCGAGAATGTTCACGTCCTGGACGGGGAGGCAGTGGTAATAGGAGATGTAGGTTTTGCCGGTGTAAAGGGCTTCGGCGGCGGATTTGATAATTTTATGCTCTCTATGTTTGGAGAAGACGCCATGAAGGCATTCGTACAGGAGGCTGTCAATGAAGCGCTGCATCTCGACAGAGCACTGGCGAGGATAGATCAGCAGCATGAGCATCTGAAAAAGGTGGCTGTATTGCATTATGCGCCCCTGCAGGATACTGTGAAGGGCGAGCCGGAGCCTATTTATCCCTTCCTGGGTTCTTCCCGGCTGGCAGAGCCATTGATCCGCCGGCAGGTAGCGGCTGTTTTTCACGGCCATGCACATATGGGCACACTGGAGGGCATATTGCCCGGAGGTGTGAAGGTATTCAACGTAGCTAAGCCTGTATTATTAAAAGCAGGGTATGAAATGCCCTTCTATATATTTGAAGTATGAGCCTGGTCAAGTATGCCACTGCAGCGTTAAAAGCAGTATGAAATGCCCTTCTATATATTCGAAGTATGAGCTTACTCAAAGTAACGCCACTGCAGAAAAGTACAAAGGCCTTCCAGTTCGGGAAAGATGGAAAAAGCATTCACACCCAGGGTGTGTAAGTCATTCCTTATATTGGGCAGACTGGCCGTTGGGATCTTCACTTTGATCAGTTTCTGGTCATAACTGTCGCTTTCATTCATATACCTGGTTTCACGTAATTCCTGCGTGGAAGGAACGGTGAAAACGCCCGACTGGTTATTGATCCGTTGTTTGATCAACCTTGGACGAAAAATCCTGGTGGCCGGCAGATCAAATGGATGGACCTCATCCGGATTAAAATTGAAATCTTCATTTGTCGGCATCAATATCCATACAACAGCATAAGCGCCTGCCGGCAGGCATTCGCTGTTGTGTCCTGATACGGCAAACCATAAGGCAGTAAGCGCACTGTTGGACCAGTCAAGCAAGCGCGTAGGCAACCCGAAATGCTGGCCCAGGGTCAGGTAATCCCAGTCGTTCAGCGGCGTCTGTTGCTCTACCAGCAATGGGTTCGTGCGTTTAAATTCAATCAGTAAGGCGCGTTCTATCTCAAAAAGATCACCTTTAGGTTTCAATCTGCAGATTTTTGGGATCAATGGATAATCCGCCGCCTGTCCGCGGAAAACAAAATCTCCCATATTGCCATTACGTATATTTTCTTCCTTATTCACCCTGATCAGGTCAAGATAAGCCTGTATGGTATCCAGTTCAACCGCTTGCATACAATTGGAGTTTAGTTTCCGTCAATCAATTTCCAGTATTGTTTTGGCCAGCGCGATCATCTGCTCGTCGCCGGTATATTTGCCATGTTCATCCGACAGCTTGACAACCGGCGTCCAGCCTTCTCCTTCCGGGCAGGCGGCCGTCATTTTGATCACAATGTTCATGGCGGCAGGACCTGCATCGTTGGTCAGGCTGGTGCCAATGCCGAAAGACATGCCTATCCGGTTCCGGCAATGTGCAGCAATACGCGTTACCTTGTCATAATTAAGTGCATCAGAGAATATGATGGTTTTGGTGGACGGAGGAATGCCCATCTGCTGGTAGTGAGCTATTACTTTGTCGGCAAACAATAACGGATCGCCACTGTCATGCCTTACGCCATCAAAGAGTTTGGAAAACATCTTGTCAAACTGTTGGAAGAATACATCGGTCGTATATGTATCAGACAGCGCAATGCCAAGGTCTCCGCGGTATACCTGTGTCCAGTGTTCAAGCCCCAGGGCATTCGCCATTTTAAAGCCATAACGGGCCGCATGGAACATGAACCATTCATGCGCATGGGTGCCTATAGGTTTGGTTTGATATAACATGGCCATATGTACATTACTGGATCCGATAAAGGCCCCTGTACCATATTCTTTCAGGGCCCTCATTACCAGGTGATGCACGGCATAGGAATGCCGGCGGCGGGTACCAAATTCAGCGACGGTCACTCCCAGCAACAGGTAGTCTTCTATCTTTTTACGTGTCCGCTCTATCACTTCTTCATCACTGATGCGATCAATATTGGTTAACCGGTAATACAGTTCGCAGATCAGGGACATCAGGGGCACTTCCCAGAGAATGGTACGATACCAGGCGCCTTCCACGCTGACATGCAGCTGATCTCCTTCCTGTGTGATCTTCACCTCTGAAGGGTCATAACGATAGCCTTCCAGGAAGTCAAGATAAACAGGGGAGAGGTAGGGACAGTTTGTTCCGAGGAAATCTTTCTCCTGTTTGTTCAGTTGTAATAAAGCCATGTCGTCAACAGCTTTACGGAGGATATTGGCAAAGCCGATGGGAAAAACATGTTTGCCCCGGTTGATAAAAGCATAACGGGCTTTTGCATAAGGGAAGAGCGTGATCACTCCCTGCTGCATAGTGAACTTGTAGAAGTCGTTATCAAGTATCGAAGTAAGTATGTTTGTCCGCATAACTGCATACTTCCGCAATTCTGCTGCCAATCTGTTTGAAGGAAATGGGGATAGATATCACTGTCCTGGTAGTACAGTGTAAGATGTATATAACGTCATATTATGATAAATTCAATATTTACTTTTTTATCTTTTTCTGCCTCGAAAATTGTGAAATCTAGCAAAAGGTTTATATATTTATCATGATAAGAATGTCAACCAGAATCTAAATTATCGACGACCAGACATCATTGTCGTGATGACGTATTAGCTTGGAAAACCCAGGTACTATGCCTGATTTTAAGAATTGAACTTTTGTGGTGAACAGTTGCTTTTAAAGTGGCCGTGCAGTTAGAATAATTGCCACTTAACCTGATTATTTTTTGTCACTGGAATTGAAAAGATAAGCGAATTATCCAGGGGGAATGCTATGTACTGAACACCACAGTACATACAGGCTTTGTTATTGATGCCGCGCTTTATAGTGCGGTAGTGGACAGTATTGTACCTATTGCCCGGCTTCCCTTATCAGGCATGTTTACTCGGTTAAACAGTAATATTTAAATCACAATTATGAGAAAGAAAATGCTATTATGCCTGCTGGTATTGCTATGCCATGCCTATGTCAGCACTCTTCATGCTCAATCCACCACTAAGATCACCGGAATTGTATCTGACGATTCAGGTGCGCCGCTGCCCGGTACAAGTATCAAAATAAAAGGTGGCGGGGGGACTGTAACCGATGCCAATGGCGCATTCGCCATCAGTGTTGAAAAGGGCCGCGTATTAATATTTACGGCTATTGGCTACGAAACGAAGCAGGTGACAGTAAATGGTCCCGTGCTGAACGTTACACTTGGGGTGGACAAAAAGATACTATCTGAAGTAGTTATTACCGGTGTGGGTACTGCTACGAGTAAACGAAAGCTGGGCATCTCTGTAGAATCTGTTACAGCAGAGAAACTGGTAAGCGGCCCCTCTACCAGCATTGATCAGGCGCTTATAGGTAAAATACCCGGCGCACAGATCTCTTCTGTAAGTGGTAACCCCGGCGACCCTGTCAACATCCTGTTAAGAGGTGTCAATACCGTACAGAATGGTACCAAACCATTGATCATGCTGGATGGTGTACAGGTAGCGGCCACAGATCTCAACTCGCTTGACCTGAGTAATGTAGAAAGGATAGAAGTGGTGCAGGGGGCGGCTTCCGCGTCCATGTACGGCGCGCAGGGCGCCAACGGCGTAATGCAGATCTTCACCAAAAAAGGAAAACGGGGCCCTATAGCCGTTACCTATTCTACCAATTATGCTGCGAACAGTTATATCAACAGCGGGCATGTTGAGAAAGCCCGTCTTCATCCATATTTAACCGATGGTAATAATAATATCGTTGATGCATCGGGGAATATCCTGAAATACACTGATGTGGGCAGTATTGAGGGTATATCCTACGCCTACGGCGGCGCTACACGGTACGGCATACTCGATCCGAGAAATATTGCCAACAAACCATATAATGCCAACCTGAAATATTATGACCACTTTAAACAGGTGTTCCAGACGGGAACATCCTGGAACAATAATATCAGCATTTCCGGCGGTTCTGATAAATCTGATTTCTCTCTCGGCGTTGCCAACAACCATACGGTGAGCCCTGTCATGAAGAATGGTTATGTAGACCGTTCCAACCTGACAGCCAACCTTGGAACGGAATTGTTCAAAGGCTTTAAACTACGTTCCATCACACAGGTGATCTATACTAAAAATACTACCGTACCAGGTTTGGGAGGCGCAGGCGGTTACCTGTATGGCAAAGGAAATACGGCAGGTAAAAATGATAATATCTATAGTTTCCTGAACACTTCACCTTTCTTTGACCTGACCTATAAAATGGCTGATGGGAATGCACCTGCTTACCAAACGGCCGATTTCTTAAGTATCAACGCCTTCAACCCCTACTTTGTAAAGCAATATGCAAGCGGGCTGGATAACAAGGTAGATATCGTACAGAGCTTTAACGCCAATTTCCAGGTGAATCATTTCCTGGAACTGGATGCGAAATATGGTATTAACTACAGAACAGAAAAGGCTACCTGGACCTATCGCAACCAGACACAGAATGCGAACACCATGCTGTACGACTCATGGGCGTACCAGTTTGCCAATGATGCTACCGGGGAAATAGACAACTGGAGCTACAATACCACCTTCCAGAACTTCCTGGGAAGTGCTTATATCAGGACAGACTTTGAGAAAGACTTCAACATCCATCTGCCTGTCCAGACCACAACACAGATCTCGTACGACTACCGGAAGAATAAGTATAAGGAAGAAGACATATATGGTCTGGGCCTGCCGCTTTCTCCGCCGGTGAATATCTCTACTGCCAAGCAATTGTATGTGGCGCCTTATTCTACCACCACCAAGACAACCGGCAACTATGAGGAATCCTTCATCACCTATGGTTATCTCATCAACCAGAAGATCGATTTCGGCGATTATGGTGGCGTAGGTGGTGGCTTCAGAAGCGACTGGTCTTCTGCTTTCGGAAGTGGTGCTTCTCCTTTTACTTTCCCGAATGTATTTGGTTATATACTCCCTTCTTCCTTTAACTTCTGGGCCGATAAACTGGAGAGCAGGATACCCTATTTTAAACTGAGAGCTGCATATGGTGAAGCCGGTATACAGCCTGGGCCTTTTGACAGGTACCCCACGCTCGACCAGAACACCCTTGGGTCTGACGTAGTGTATTCCGTACCGGTTACCGGGCAGAATCCTCATCTGCAGGTAGAAGTATCCAAGGAGTTTGAAGCTGGTACAGACCTCACTTTAAATGCCGGCAAAGGCAAATGGCTGAATACCGTGAATGCGTCTTTTACCTACTGGAAACGCAAGAGTGAAAATGTGATCTATACTGTGAGCGCTCCACTATCTTCCGGCGCTACCGGTATCCTGAACAACGCGATCAATATGTCGTCCAAAGGTTATCAGTTCCAGCTGAACCTGCCTTTGTATCATAGCAGGAACTTTAACTGGGATTTCACCACCAACTTCGGTCATCAGACATCTATGATCGACAGGATCAATGGTGGTGCTGACATCATACTCACTTCTGCGGCAGGTAGTACAGCACTGGTGCTGACAGCAGGACAGAAGATCGGACAGATCTATGGTTATAAGGCATTGACCAGCGTAGATGCTGTTAATAAGGCCGGAACAAAATATATCTCAGAACAGGACGCAGGCAAGTACCAGGTGGTGAACGGACACCTCGTGGATACTAGTACCAGGGGCATTCAGTTCTCTTCAGAAGCTTATCCCCTGGGTGATCCTAATCCTAAGTTCAATGCCTCCTTTATCAGTTCATTTGGTTATAAGGATTTCCTGACCTTCTCTTTCCAGTTTGACTGGATATATGGCAGTCACCTGTACAACCAGACGAAGGAATGGATGTACAGGGATGGTATCCACGGCGACTTCTCCAAACCTGTTACGATCAATGGTGTTACTGCCGCATATACTGCCTATTACGGCAGTGCTTACAGTGGTTCCTGGGGTAGTTTGTATGGTCCGGGCAACAACGCCACCAAAGACTATTTCTATGAAGATGCTTCCTTCCTGAGACTGCGGAATATCTCTGTCGGTTTTGACTTTTCGAAAGTATTCAGGATGAAATACTTCAATAAACTGCAGTTAGTGATGACCGGCAGGAACCTCCTGACTGTTACCCACTATACCGGCTTTGATCCGGAGGTGAGTTCGGGCGCTGTGAACTCTTCTTTCGACAGGGGCATAGACAACAGTACTATACCGAACCTCAAATCTTATGCAGTAGGCTTAAACGTCGGATTCTAATGTTTATCAAAAAAGAGAAAATTATGATCAGGAATAAATATGTTTCAGGGCTTTTAGGGTTCCTTATTTTATGCAGCACCTTCGCCTGTAAGAAAGAGCTCAACGTAGGTAATCCCAACCTGCCTACGGTAGGGGGGAATGTGAATAATGAGTCGGGCATCATTGCATTGTCTATCGGCGCCGTATATATCAACGGGTTTCAGAAAGGGGATGTATGGCTGGGCGACAGTTATTTTTCATTGCCTTACGGCTACAGCGAACTGCTGGCAGATGTGGTGGGCGCACAGGCGTCCAATCAGCTGGTAAGTACGATCAGCATACCGGAATATTTTATACTGGACAACAATACAAGGGTGAATACCAATATATCCAACGTCAGCCAGCTGCGGGCTAACAATACCCGTGCACAGACCGGATCGGGGTATAATCCGCTGTACTATCAGTGGCTGAATATGTATGCATTGAATGGCGCCTGCAATAAGGTATTAAGTATCGTCGACAACATTACTTTTTCCGGTGATGCCAAAACAAAGAGCAATACTATCAAAGCCTGGTGCTATTGGTGGAAAGGATATGCCTATGCCTCCATCGGTTCTATGTATTATTCCGGTCTGATCATTGACCAGGATGGTGCAGGCAGTAACAGGTATGTGTTGAAAGACTCGGTGATCGCTGCCTCCAATAAATACCTGCATATGGCGTCTGATATATTGTCGACCGGCATTGCCAGTTCAGGCGATTATTCCTCTCTATTAGGACAGCTCATCCCTGCATTCTGCCAGGTAGGTAAGGGTGGTGTACTTACCACAGATATGTGGATCAGGAATATCAATACCCTGCTGGCCAGGAATATACTCGTGAACAAGCTGGCGCCATTTGTGAACGGCAATCCGGATGCTGTGATCACGAAAGCTTCTGCAGACGTTATGACAGCCGCCGACTGGAATGAGGTACTGACGCTGGCTACGAATGGTGTTAAGCCCACTGACTATGTATTTACAGGCAGAAGCGCAGCGGCGAATGGTTTCTTTACTGCAGATGGTGGTACCGTAGCCGCACTGACCGTTGGTGTGAACACCGCTATTACATTCAGGCTGAGTGAACGCTTTGTACAGAACCTGAAGCCGGGCGACAAGCGCCTGGCTAATAATTTTAATACCACTACCAAATACCTGGATGATCTTTCATTCGGTACGCGGTACAGCATGATAGACGGAGGCGCGGGCGCCAGCGGGGTATATGTGTATGGCTCCAAGTCGACCGGCAACTATGAACTGTTCATTGGCCCCAGCTATGAAGAAAACGCCCTGATGCTGGCAGAAGCGAATATCCGCCTGGGTAATACTGATGCAGGACTTGCCTATGTAGACGCTGTGAGAGCGTATATGGGAGCAGGTATACCCGCTGTAGCCGGTACGGGGCTTACAAAGGTGGGTGCGCTGAAAGAGCTGGTAATGGAAAGAAGAGCCGCGCTGGTGTTCAGGGGGCTGTCTTTCTATGACAACAGGAGATGGGGCTGGACATACGATATCAGCAATGGCGGCGGCAGTTATGGCAATACTTTCCTGACTTCTGCCAGTGTGGTGAACACCAATGTCACGATCAATTATAATTTCATGGATTACTGGGATGTACCGGCAGATGAAGCAGATCTGAACCCACCGGGTGAAGATAGTGCGCCTGTAAAAAATCCTAACTTCTGATAACGTTCGGGTTTTCACTAAAAAGGGCTGTTCCTGCTTCATGCGGGGCAGCCTTTTGCCTGTGGTGCTTTAGCGCTGTGAAAGGCCGTATGCTGCGCGGTGTTCGTAACAACTTTTAGCGATGGTATATTATGGCGCTTCCCTACGCAAGCCCGTACATGGCCCCGTGTTCGTAACCGGAGTCCTATAACTCTTCCCTATGACCGGAAGACAGGGTAACGATCTCTTTTATCTTGTCATCCAGCCTGTTTAAGCCCTCTTCCAGCTTCCGGGTATATATCAGGTCCATATCGCAATATTCTTCCTTTATGAGCTCCAGGAGGCTTTGGATGGAGGTAAGCGGGCCTCTGAGTTCATGCGCCTGTATAAAGGCGATCTTTTCCAGCAGTTCGTTCTTGCGTTCTATTTTAAGTTTGTACAGATACGCATCTGTGATATCTTTCATGATCAGGGTCACGCCAATGATCTCGCCCTGCTCATTCCTGGCCGGATTGAAGGTGCTGAGCCACCAGGTTTCCTTCGTGGTGTATACCCGCTGGAATTCCCTGGAAATGGCGGTGCCGTTCAACGCGGTGTTAAAACAATAGTAAAAGGATGCTTTATTGGATTCGTGTACAAACTGGTCGATATTCAGGTCCTCTTCGATCTTTTTACCATAGAAAGTAGTGGTCAGGTCGACGGCTGCCTTGTTGAAGTAAAGGACTTTCATGTTCCTGTCCAGCAGCACGAAATTGTCGGT
This sequence comes from Chitinophaga filiformis, assembly GCF_023100805.1. Classification (NCBI taxonomy): domain Bacteria; kingdom Pseudomonadati; phylum Bacteroidota; class Chitinophagia; order Chitinophagales; family Chitinophagaceae; genus Chitinophaga; species Chitinophaga filiformis. The sequence goes on along the minus strand of NZ_CP095855.1, from coordinate 5,948,319 downwards.
CAGGCTTTCGAAGAAGGCACGCAGCCTTATGCTGTATTCCACGATGTCGGCAGCTCCTTTTTTCTCACGTTCCTGCTGGCGGGCGATATGTCTTTTGAAACTGGAAGTGGCAAAGAAAATGTAAATGGTGGACAGCACATAACAGCCGAAGCGGTCGATGATCTTTTCTGTCGGCGTTTTATAGTAACCGCTTATTAGTCCCGGAAAATACAATTCTATAGCCAGCAGGGTGCCGGGTATGATAAGGCTTAAAATGAGCCATAAAAGATATTTTTCCCGGTGGGAGATGTTCAACGCCAGCTGCAGCGTGGTGAAGAACAGCAGTAAGGTGGGTCCGTCGATGCCCGCATTGAAGAAATAATTGCCGCTGAGGCCTGCATATACGACAATGACATAGCTGACAATGATAGTCCGGTATTTACGCATTTTGCGGGACAGGATATAATAGACAACCTGTATGCCCATCAGCACCAGTAAAAGCAGGGTGGATTTATGCGCGGCAATCAGTACATCGATGACGAGGAAAGCAGACAGGATCATCAGGGTAATGGCCCCGGTTAAATTGAATAGCCGGTGCTCGAAGGAAAACTCATCTTCCTTTCCCATTAACAGTATTCCAAGGGAGGGCGCCTTTAAAATAGATGATTTTTTCCAAATTGGCATGATAACAGACTATTCCACCCAAAATAATAAATTAATTTATTATACATATTATTTGTTGGCATAATGGGTAGTTTTTGAGAGAAAGTACCCGGAAAAGTGATATTTATTTGAGTATCATGACTGGTTCGCGGGCATTACGGCAGATAGCGTCGGAAATACTTTTATGTGTCAGGTAGTAAAGAAAGCTGTGTTTGCCAGGTAAGGAAATGATGAGCTGGATCCTATGTTTCTCTGTAAAGCTCAGGATGCCGTTAATGGTATTTTTGTCGCTGCTGTAACAGATTTCGTGCTGGTATTCCCGGAGGCGTTCATGTACATGTTCTTCTGCTGCTATCAGCTGATCGTCAGGATTGAGGTACCTTTCTTTAGCGTCTACGTTCAGTACCAGCAGTTTACTATCGTTCCACTGGGGAGGGATCCGGAGATTTTCCAGCTTATGGAGGGAGTCCAGCGTTTTATAGTCGCAGGGCACCAGGATGTTCTTTACCGGCTGATAGGTATAGGCTGCCGGTACGATCAGCACCCTGACGGGACTGGCCTTGGCGATGGCTATCAGGTTGCCGGCAATGAAGCTGCCGCTGGAATATTTAAAGTTGTCGCTACCCAGTACAATCATCTCAGGCGATTCTTCCCTGACCACTTCCAGTATAGCCCTTAGCAGGGGAGCTTCGCTGACCATGGAAACAACCTGCAGACTATTGTCGGTCTTTCCAATAATGTGCCGGGAAAGACTATCCATTTGCAAAGTGGCTTCCTCCCGTTCCCTGGCCATGTAATGAGGGCTGACAGGGGCATATTCGGCAGAAACCACTATATGATCGAAAACGGTATCGTAAAAGGTCTTGAGCAGGATAATGCGTTCATAACCGTAATCTTTGCTCCATTCTATCGCAAAATCGACCGCATTATCGGAGGTGGTGGAGAAATCGACCGGAATCAGTAATGTTTTCATAACGATTTCATTTTTCTCTTTTACTAAGTTAAGTTTGTCCTGCCTAAATCTGAAATAAATATGCTATTTAACAGCAGGCATGAAAAGTGTAGTTACAACATGTGTAACCATGTTTAAATTGAATGAAATGAAGATATTCCAGGAATTGTTACAGCTCCATGAAAGGAGAAGGGGTTTCCACCTGATCACGGGGGAAGTGGTACAGGCTATGCCGCAGCTGGGGGAGATCAGGACAGGCATGTGCCAGGTGTTCATCCAGCATACTTCAGCGTCTCTCACCATCAATGAAAATGCAGACCCTACCGTCAGGAAGGACTTTGAGATGTATTTCAGTAAAGTGGTGCCTGAAAATGATCCTGACTATCAGCATGACGATGAAGGGCCCGACGATATGCCTGCGCACCTGAAAGCAGCAATGCTGGGCAGTTCTGTGATGATCCCGATCAGGAACGGCAACCTGGCCCTGGGCACCTGGCAGGGCATTTATTTATGCGAACACCGTAATCGCGGTGGCAGCAGAAGGCTGGTCATCACCGCCTGGGGAGAATAATAATCTGCGAAAAACCGATACTATACCGTATGCAAAAAAAACTGATTGTACTCCCGTTACTGCTACTGGGAATCTGTTTCAACACCTTAGGCCAGCGCCAGTCTGTAGACGTGCAACACTACGGCATTTCCCTGACGGTGCGCGATAACACTGATAAGATAACAGCTACCGCTGAAATCACCCTACGTTTTCTGAATGAGCTGCCGGAGCTGCGCCTGGACCTGGTAGGGCCGGCTATAGCCGATACTGGTATGACGGTGCTGAAAGTAACAGAAAAAGTAAGCGCAGGCCGTTCCGCTGCTGCAAAACCTGGTGCTCCATATAACATAAAGAATATTCCGTTCCGGCAGGACAGCGCCGCCCTGTATTTATCCGTTAATGGCAGGAAGGACGAAACACATACCTACAGGATCGAATATGCCGGCATTCCCGGCGATGGTCTGATCATCTCAAAGAACAAATACGGCAAGCGTACTTTCTTTACAGACAACTGGCCCGACCGTGCGCATCATTGGTTGCCGTGTATAGATCATCCCTCGGATAAAGCAGCCGTGGATTTTGATGTGATCACACCTGATAAATATACTGTGGTGGCGAACGGGTTGAAAACACAGGATGTACTGACAGGCAACCACCAGAGGAGGACACATTATACGGAAAAGGCGCTGTTGCCTACGAAAATATTCGCAATTGGTATAGCAGGTTTTGCAGTGGATCATTCAGCGGATGTACAGGGCATTCCTGTATATAGCTATGTGTTCCCCGAAAATAAAAAACAAGGCTTTGCCGACTATGGCAAGGCTGGAGAGATCCTGCGTTTTTTCATACAGCAGATAGGGCCTTATCCCTATAAGAAGCTGGCTAATATCCAGTCCAAGACCATTTATGGCGGTATGGAAAATGCCGGCGCTATCTTTTACTCCGAAGAATCTGTGGGCTCCAGAGACATCGAGGAACTGCTGGCTCATGAAATAGCACATCAATGGTTCGGAGATGCCATCACAGAAACCGGCTGGGAGCATGTATGGCTCAGCGAAGGCTTTGCCACCTACATGACGCACCTGTATATGGAACATACATATGGCACTGATACGCTGAAGACCGGTTTAAAGGCGGACCGCAAGAAAGTGATCGCCTTTGAGAAAAAGAGATATACACCTGTTGTCGATACCAGCGCAAAAGACAGATATACACAATTGCTGAATGCCAATAGTTATCAGAAGGGCGGATGGGTATTGCATATGTTAAGAAGGCAGGTGGGGGATAGCCTCTTCTGGAAAGGCATCAGGAGCTATTTCGCAACTTATGGCGGGCATAATGCCAATACCTCCGACTTCAGAAAGGTGATGGAAAAGGAAAGCGGGCAAAACCTGGACGACTTCTTCCGGCAATGGCTATATATGCCGGGAATGCCGGAATTGAGCATCAGGCCTGGTGGAGAAGGTAAGTTCATCATCACGCAGCAACAGGAACCTTTGTTCACATTCCCGCTGGAATACGCTATAGACAACGATCCCCGGATATATAAAGTGCAGATCAAAGACAAGGTAACGGTGATCAATATACACGCTAACCATACGATACGTATCGATCCGCAGATAAACCTGCTGTTTATGTATGGCAGGGACATGTAAGAGAGGAGGCGTTGGCGATCCCGATTTCCTGCCGGAGGCTGTTTCACATGGCTGACCATCAGTTTTCAGGCGCTGAAAGCCAGGCTTACCAATCCTGTAAAAAGCCTTAAAATGGAATGAGGGTAAGTATTATCTTTGTCCGGCACATCAATTCCGGACCCGATAAACCGCTTCATCACCTTGCTCAAAAGATTATATCTGCTCTTACTGGCATTACTCGCCAACAGTTTTATCTATGCCCAGACAACCTATCTGTTTGTCGGATCATACAATGACGCGAAAGATAAAGATGGGATCTACATTTACAGGATGAATATGGAGAGCGGAAACCTGGATAAGGTCTGCACTTTTTCCGGCATCATGAACCCTTCTTATCTGACCCTTTCACAGGATGGAGAATATATCTATGCCTGCACGGAAACCCGTACAGCAGGTATGGGTAGTGTAAGCAGTTACCGCTTCGACCGGAAGCTGCCTACAATCACTTTACTAAGCAAGCAGCCCAGCGGGGGCGACAATCCCGTCTATCTCGCCGTGCATAAAAGCGGTCGCTGGCTGGTGAATGGAAACTATACCGGTGGCAGTATCTCTGTATTCCCTTTGAATAGCGATGGTACTATCGGAACAGCGGTGACGGTTATTCCGTTTACCGATAGTAGTATCACTGAGAGACAGAAAAGCGCTCATATTCATAGTACGGTCTTTTCTCCGGCGCAGGATTATGTATTCGCTCCTGACCTGGGGGCGGATAAAATACGGCGTTTCGCCTTTGATGCCAGCCAGGCAAAGCCCCTGCAGGCGGATAGTTTTGTTCGCAGTGTGTCTGGTAGCGGCCCTCGGCATTTTACCTTTCATCCCAACGGGCGTTTTGCCTATTGTATAGAGGAAATGTCGGGTTCCGTAACGGCATATAAATACAAGAAGGGCAGGCTGGATTCTCTGCAAAGACTCATGACACATAGTGCGCCGCAGAAATTTTACAACAGCGCCGATATTCATATCTCGCCCGATGGCCGTTTTCTGTATGCCTCTAACCGGGGAGATGAAAACAATATAGCTATCTACCGCATTAGCAAAAACGGGACCTTAAGCATTGTAGGATATGAGCCCGTACAGGGTGAACATCCCCGTAATTTCCTGATAGATCCTACCGGGAAATTCCTGGTGGTGGCCAACCAGATCAGCGGTAATGTGGTCGTCTTTAAACGAAATGCACAGACCGGCCTGTTGACGAATACAGGTATAGAAGTAAAGATGCAGGGACCTTCCAATTTACAAATCAGAACCTATAAAGATTAATACCTATGAAACGCTTGCTGCTGCCATTGCTGGCAGCTATTCCTCATCTATGCCAGGGCCAGGGCATTGTATCTTTCGCAGATAGTATAAGGCAACAGTACAAAGTACCTGAACTGGCATTTGCCGTTGTCTCTTCAGATAGTGTGCTGGAATGCCATGTATTGGGCGTAAAACGGGCTAATAGCACTTATGCTGCCCAGCCGGGCGACAGGTTCCATATCGGATCGAATACCAAGGCTATTACTGCTTTTATTGCTGCTTTACTGGTGAAGGAGCAGAAGATCCGGTGGAATTCCACTATTCTGACAATATTCCCCGAACTGAGATGGAGAACCCGATATGTATACGATACCGTCACACTCGCTAACCTGCTGACATTCCGTGGCAGGCTGCAGGGATATTCCTATAATTCTGAAACGCCCAGCTTCAAAGACCTGCACGGGGATTATGCCGCACAACGTATACAACTGGCGGCGAATTTCCTGACACAAGCCCCTATGAAGCCGGATGAGAACGGGCTGACACCTTCCAACGTGGACTACATCATTGCGGGGCTGATGCTGGAAAAAGCCAGCAGAAAGCCTTATAAAACACTTGTACAGGAACTGGGGGCGCGGTTGGGAATCAATTTCTACTTCGACTATCCGAATTTAAAAGACACTACGCAACCCTGGGGGCATAACGCTGATCTGCAGCCGTTGCCACCTGCAGAAAGTTATAAAATGAACTGGTTACTGGCAGCAGGCAATATCAATGTGAGCCTGGAGGAGTATACCCGGTTTGTGCGGATGTTGCTGACAGGACTGAAAGGGAAGAGTGATTTATTACCAAAGAAGACCTTTGAGCAATTACTCTTTGGGATGCCACAGTTCTCTTATGGATGGTTTAATCCACTGCAGCTGCCACAGCATCATGTGGCCTATAACGAAGGAAATGCCGGTGCATTCATTACGCGGGTGCATATCATCAAAGAGGCTGACCGGGGGTATGTCATCTTTACGAATGCAGCAAGCTCCGCTACAAAAGAGGCGGTTGATGTACTGCTGAAAGAACTTAGCAGGCGGTACGGAGAATAACGGTACCCGATAACGTATATTTGTCAGGAACACATGACGTCAGCTATGGAATATGTCTCAAACCCGGCATTGTCCGGTATGCAATTACCTTTTGACTGGAAAGGAACCCCGGTAGATAAAAAAGGGAGATTCGTGAATCATGAGTTCCCGCATATCTACTCCTTCCTGGAATTTCTGAAATGGCGTTTCCAGCGTAATCCGCAGAAGGCAGAGAAGAAAGCGGATACCTGGCATCCGGAGGTACTGTATACTGAGGACTTCCTGTATTCCGATAAAGATTGTATCGTGTGGTTGGGGCATGCCTCTTTCTTTATCCGGCTGGCGGGCGTCAGCATATTGATCGATCCTGTTTTCTATGATATCCTGCTCTTCAAACGGCGTACGCCTTTTCCCATAGATCCGGCAAAATTAAAGGGCCTCGATTATATCCTGGTATCTCACAATCACCTGGACCATTGCGATAAGCGCAGCCTGCGTTTACTGGCAGAAAATAATCCGCAGGCAGTCTACCTGACAGGCTTAAAGATGGAAGGCCTGCTGGAGAGACTGACGGGTAGTAAGCAGGTGCAGACGGCGGGATGGTACCAGCAATACCGCACAGAAGCCCGTATAAAGATTTTTTTTCTTCCGGCAAGGCATTGGTCCAAACGCGGGTTTGGGGACGTTAATACGCAGCTTTGGGGCGCTTTTGTGATCCAGGGAGGCGGCAGGACCATTTATTTCGCTGCCGACTCGGGATATGGCAGTCATTTTAGGGATGCAGGCCGCATCTTTCCCCTGATAGACTATTGTATTGCAGGCATAGGGGCATATAAGCCCGAATTTTTCATGTCGCAAAGCCATATTTCACCCCGGGATGCTGTAAGAGCCGCAAATGATATGCATGCCAGGGTGATGATTCCCATGCATTATGGCACTTTTGCACTGTCTGACGAGCCGCTGAGCGACCCTTTTAAAACCTTGCAGGGACTTGAAAAACAAGGAGCAGTACAAGGGCGCCTGGAACTGCTGAAGGTAGGAGAGGAATTACGCATCGGCTAAGCAGAGACCGGTTAATTATTTGTAATGCACTTGCTTTCTTAAGTAATTCGCTTTTACTTTACGGCTCACCAAGATCAACATGTTCGAAACGCATATCAGTGACGGGGACCTGCTGCAATTGCTGAAAGGAGATGATACAGCTGCTTTCGAGATGCTGTATAACAGGTATTGGAAAGCATTATATACGCGGGCCTGTCAGCGGGTGGACGTCAATGATGCGAAAGACCTGGTACAGGAAGTCATGCTGAGCCTCTGGCGCAGAAGAAAAGAGATCCCCGTTTTTAAGGAAGGTGAATTCGCAAAATACCTGCATGCTGCTATTAAATACAGGGTGATCAGTCACTATGCCTTCAGTGCAGCAGAGATCAAAAAAATATCCTTATTCGACATACTGGACAGCCAGGAATTCAATGACAGGCTGGAAACCAAAGAACTGAGTGCCAATATTGCCGCTGCCGTCAGCCTGTTACCCACCCGTATGCAGCAGATCTTCCGGATGAGCCGGGAAGAAGACCTTCCTATCGCAGAAATAGCCAGGCGGCTCAACCTGTCGGAGCAAACGGTTAAAAACCAGCTGACAGAAGCGCTTCGCAGGGTGCGGGGGTACCTGAGATCCAGTTCCTCGGGAGACTGGGCCCTGCTGGTGGCTTATCTCTTTTGTCATGTGAGATAGTAGATCTAATACGCTTTTACCATGCCTTTACCCTGCCTTTGAGCTGGGATTAAACCCGCTTTATACCAGACGCCTGGTCGGACTTGAGACCACTCCAGCACTCTTTCCTGGCATTCGGATTCGCCTGGCATTCGCTTGAGATTCGGTGCAACTATCCTACTGATTCCTACCTATAGGCGCTATAGTCCTACATTTAGCCTACTATTCTATAGCGATCGCTATAGAACAGTGCCTATAATGCTATAGTAGGGCGCCTGTAGGTAGGAGCCTCCACCGAACCTGTAGCGAATACCAAGCGAATACATAGGCTCGGGTTACCTTCGGTTTCCAGGCGGTCGCCGCCTCTCCGGGGTTTTCACGCGAAGTAGCCCGGTCTCAGTATGGGATGTCGGTCGGCGTCGACCATATCTCTGGCATTTCCATATTTATTTATTTAAATTGCTATGGTAAATCCCCCACGTTTTGAATACTATCGCTGCTTTGAAGCAAGGTAACCTGCTGGTATTTAATGAGGTCTATTATTCCTGGCACAAAAGGATCTACTATTTTATTCTCCAGAAAACAAGGTCATCCTTCATTGCGGAAGAGGTGACGCAGCTGGCATTCATCAAGTGCTGGAACTACAGGGAAAACCTCGCAGATGACCTCGATATATCCGTGCAGCTATTCCGCATTGCCCGCACCACGCTGATCGACTTTCTCCGCAAGGAAACCGTTTACAAGGAAAAAGTAATCCACGTAATAGACGAGTATACCCTGCCGGTAGACGACCTATGGGGCAAGCTGGCGGAAAAAGAACTACAGGCGAAGCTGGCGAATGCACTGAAAGAAATGCCTCCGATGCGTCGTAAAGTGTTCGAAATGAGTCGGTTTAAAGGCATGAGCCACCGGCAGATCGCGCAGGAACTTTCCTTGTCATCCAGAACAGTGGAAGCACATATTTTCCAGGCCATCAAACAGATAAAACATTATCTCGGGCTCATCGTCTCTCTCCTGGCCTGGTTCGGACGGTTTTAAAATATTTTTTCATCGGACTACGTAGTCCGCCTGTTACAAACGTATTACTTATCTGTCAGCTGTATACAATATGATAAATGATGAATTACTGAAACGGTTCTTCGGCAATCAATGCACGCCGGAAGAAGTCCGCTGGGTGGCCAATTACCTGCAGGAGCATCCTGATATGCTGGAGAAATACCTGCCGGAAGAAGAATTCCTGCAATTGCAGGAAGATGGCTACTTCCCGGAAACCGTTTCCCAACAGTGGCTGAAAAATATTCATCAACAAACGATATTGGCTGATAAACGGAAGAAATGGATCAGACGACTGGCCATTGCCGCGGTAGCAAGCGGCATATTGCTCGGCGGCAGCCTGTTTCTGCTCCGCCACGACCAGCAGAAAATAGCCGCTGGTGACCCGGGACTGACAATAATGATTCCTTCGGAAAAACAGCAACTGACCACCAATACCAGCCTTAAAGCCATAGCGGTCGTATTACCGGATGGCTCTGTAGTGAGGTTGTTGCCGGCAGCCAGCATTCTATATGATAAGCAATTCAGGAACAACAGGGACATTTACCTGACAGGAGAAGCCGATTTTACTGTAGCATTCGATAGATCACATCCTTTCGTAGTATATAGCGGCGAACTATATACGACCGCACTAGGCACCTTTTTTCATGTGAAAGCCATCCCGGGAGAAGATATGATCAGCATAAGACTGAACAGCGGGAAAGTGATGATACAGGGAGCCATCAATAAAAAGAAAATCATGAACGATGTAGTGCTCACCCCCGGTAAAGAACTCAACTACTATCGCAAAACAGGAAAAGTTCTCGTGTCTGACTTCAGTACCAGGGGCACGGACGTATTGGTAAGAGCCGGCAACAAAGACACTGGTTATACGAAACCAGACTGGTATAAATTCAATAATCAGCCTATGTCGCAGGTATTGGATCAGCTGAGTAATTACTATGGAATAGCCATCTATTATTATCCTTCAGACGTGATGGAGATATATTTTGATGGTAAGTTTGAAAAGACAGATTCACTGGAGAAGATCTTAACCGATTTAACGCTTCCCAATAACCTGAAGCTGATCCGGAATGACAGCGGATTTATAATTAAGAGGAAATAATTCACCGATATAGTTCTATTCCACAAGCGGGCGCCTTTAGCGCCCCCGGGCTTGCTATGCCCGGGACTTTAAAAACACATTCCAGTTATGAAGATGTTCTATCAACCAAAATGGTGTCTGTATCTGCTGCTAGTCATGTTGACATCAGGCGTTTCGATGATCACCCGGGCACAGGGGCGTATGCAGGTGACCGGCACGGTGCGCACAGATCAGGGTGACCTCCTTCCCAATGCCTCTGTAGTGGCGCTCAATGAAAAGACGATGTATACAGCCGGCGTGGTAACTGACAGTAATGGTGTATTCCGTTTTTCCGGATTACCCCCCGAAGGAAAATACGCACTCAGTATTTCTTACATGGGTTTTGAAACGCAACGGCTGAATAACATCTCCCTGAAATCGGGCGCCACGCTCACTTTCTCTATACGCCTTGTCAAAACAGTGGCAGCGCTGAACGACATCGTAGTTATCGGTTATGGTACCGCCAGGAAGAAAGATGTGGTAGGCGCCTTCAACGTCGTAACGGTGAAAGAAGCCGGCGCGGTAAATGCCACCAATCCCTCGCAACTGCTCATCGGTAAGGCCGCAGGTGTACAGGTGCTGCAAAGCAGCGGTAGCGCCGGTGCAGATGCCCAGATCATCATCAGGGGGACTGGTAGCTTTACGGATATTAACCCGCTGTATGTAGTGGATGGCATCCAGGGTACCAAAAACCTTTTCAATACACTCAACCCGCAGGATATAGCAAGTATCACCATCCTGAAAGATGCATCTTCCACCGCTATCTATGGCTCAGCAGCCGCCAATGGCGTGGTGATCATCACTACCAAAAAAGGTAAGACAGGTCCTCCCCGGGTCAGCTTTACCTCTCAATGGGGCATCGCCAGGGCCTGGAAACAACTGGACCTGCTCAATGCCGCACAATATGTAGAGGCGCTTAAAGATCTTGCCGCTACCAAAAATACCGTGCTGCCTGCAAAATTCAACACAAACGCAGTTTTACAGGACAGTACCAACTGGCAGGATGCCATCTTCCGTAATGCCCTGGTATCCGAAAATGACCTCAACATCAGCGGTGGTGGTGAAAAAGTCAACTATAGTATATCTGCCACTTATATCAATCAGCAGGCTATCTTAACCGATGCCACCAACAAAAGATTCCAGGCACGTGTTGGCCTCGAGGAAACGCTGGGCCGCTTCCGGTTCACACAGAACATCATCGTCCGGCAATATGTCAGCAAAGGCTACAATGCCAATATTATCAATGCCATACAATATGCGCCCTACAAACCCATCCTGGACCCATCTATCCAGGGCGGATATTCTATCGTCTCCAACATCGATGACTTCAGCAATGCGGTAAATCCGATACAGGAGATTGCCATGAAAAGCCAGACTACCAAATCACTGGCTTTCTTCCCGCAACTATCGGGAGAAGTGCGTATCATCGATGGATTAAAATTCCGTTCACAGTTTGCGGCAGAAGTGAACTCCAGCAGAAGTAACAGCTATCAGCAACAGTACCAGGCCTCCAATTTCCTGAACCAGGCCCGCCAGTCGATGCTGAGTTTCACGGAGAACTCATACTATATGGTGGAAAACTACCTGTCGTACGAAAAACTGCTTGGCAGGCATCAGCTCTCTTTGATTGCAGGACAAAGCTATATCGATCCTGGTATTACCAACAGCTCTTCCATCAGGGGAACGGGGCAACCCAATGATAATATCACCAATCCAGGTGTAGCATCTTCGCAATCGGTAACCAGTAGTTATTCCAACTATGCACGCCCTTCGGTGATCTCTTACTACGGCCGGTTGAACTATACTTATGATGATAAATATATACTGACCACCAGCTACCGCAGGGATGGGGCTTCTAACTTTGGCCCCAACAACCGTTACGGTAACTTCGCTGCCCTGGGTTTGTCCTGGCGTTTCTCGGAAGAAGCATTCATAAAAAATATATTCCCTGTGCTATCAGATGGAAAACTGAGTGCCAGCTGGGGGCAAACCGGGAACAATAATATCCCCAACTTCCTGAATACTGCAAAAACGTATCAGGGCACACCTGGTGGCGCACTGGTATACTCGCTGGGCAGCACAGAAACATTTATATCCGGCACCACCCTGACCACCCTTAGCAACCCGGATTTAAAATGGGAACAAACCAATCAGATCGACATAGGCATCGACCTGGCTTTTCTGAAAAACCGCCTTACCATTGAAGCCGACTGGTATGATCGTAAAAGTACCGGTTTGCTGGTAACCACTTTGCTTCCTGCCAGTATCGGCGTAAGTACTACCGGTGCGCAGCCCCGTAAAACAGTCAATGCAGCCGACGCCCGGAACAGAGGTGTGGAGTTGACCATCGGGTATGCGGATAAGATCAACGATCACTTCAGCTTCAATGTGAGCATCAATGGATCTGTTAACCACAACGAAGTATTGTCATTAGGCGATCAGTTTTCCGCACCTATCCAGGCAGGCGCCTTTACGCCGGTACCTGCCACCACTTACACCGCTGCAGGTAGTGCCATCGGCTCCTTCTATGGTTACCGCGTAGATCATGTGGCCAGGGATGCCGATGAAATATCTATCCTCAACCAGGAAGCGGCCAAAAAAACAGGCAGACCGGATGCAAAGTACCAGGATGGCTTGTTGCCGGGCGATTTTATTTATAGGGATATAAACGGCGATGGTGTGGTAACGGCAAAGGACCAGGAAATATTAGGCAATGCTATCCCGAAATACATCTATGGCATCAATGCCGGTATCACATATAAAAGCTTTGACCTGAACCTGGTGCTGTCAGGGATCAGCGGACTGAAACTCCTGAATGGCTTAAAATTAAATACCAGCTTCATGTCTACGGGGCACAACGCTGGTACCGACATCCTTGACAGGTGGCGTAAACCCGGCGATGTAGCCGCTTTACCGAGAATAGGTCAGAATGTAACCGGCAATGGTAATCTCCGCCCGTCCGACTGGTGGCTGGAAGATGGCAGCTATCTCCGTTTGAGGAATATTACAATTGGATATAACACCCCGGCGGCGATATTGAACAATGTTACGGGGGGCGCCGTTAAATCGCTTCGCATCTACGTAGCAGCACAGAACCTGCTTACCCTCACCAGGTACACCGGCTACGACCCGGAAGTGGCGGGCGACTACCTGTTTGCGCGTGGTATTGATCAGGGGCAGGTGCCACAGCCAAGAACTTTCCTGGCAGGTATTCAATTAGGGTTTTAATTTTTAAACATGATCTTATGAAGAAGTATATACATCAAATACTGTTGATAGCCGGGCTGATGACGATTTCTACCGGATGCAAAAAATCGCGCCTCGACTTAGTGGACCAGAGTGCTTATGCATACGATACCTATTTCACTAACATAGGAGCGCTGAACCAGGCTACCATTGCCTGTTATGCCACCTTGCTACACCCGGGACTGTGGGCGAGAGAGTATTATTATATTTTCGACCTGATGGGGCATGAAGCCAAGCGCGCCAGCTTTTTGCTAGGGGCGGAACAGGAACTGGGCGATTACAGTTTTGGTACCAACAATGCAGATCAGAGTGCCCTATGGAGCTCGCTCTACCGGATGATATTCCGGACTAACCTGGTGATAGACCGGGCAGCGGCCTGGAATCCTACAGTCACTGCAGACCGGGCAAAATTGAATCAATACCTCGCGGAGGTAAAGTTCCTCCGGGCGTATGCGTATTTCCATTTAGTGACCTTATGGGGAGATGTGCCCTTGTATATCGATTATCAAACCACGCTTCATAACAACTATTTATCCCGCAGTCCTGCTGCTGACGTATGGAAGCAGGTGGAAAAAGACCTGACGGAAGCGGAAGCCACTATGGAATTACCTACCGTGTATCCTGCCGCAGAATTAGGCAGGGTGACCAAAGGCGCTGTGATAGCACTACTCGGAAAGGTATACCTGTATCAGAAAAAATGGCCGCTTGCACAAACATCCTTCGAAAAGCTGATGGGTGCACCGTATGCCTACAGGCTTGACTCCTCGTTTGATAATGTTTTCAGCACTACCAACCAGAACACGCCGGAAAATATCTTTCAGATCATGGATCAGCAATGGACCGACTGGGGTATTGGATCGCCGTACTATATGTTTGGCAACGGCGCGGAACAGGTAGGTAAACAAACACATACTGGTCGCGCGATGGAATATGGCTGGAACGATTGGAAGAACGTGTACGTCAGCAATGCCGCTGTGAAAGCATTCACCTATCCAAATCCTGCAAGCGGCGAACCGTATACCGATCCCCGTGCCAAATCCACCTTCTATGGTACTGCCGCTTCCGGAGGAGAAACCATGTATTGCCAGCAATGCGCTACAGGGGCAAAAGCGTTTCCTTTTGATGCCACCGATCCACAGGGCGACTATCGCTGGAAGAAGTATGAGTATTACAACCTCGTGGAAAAATATGGCGATCCTAAAAGTCCCATCAACGGGCAGGTGATCCGCCTGGCTGATGTGATGCTGATGCTGGCCGAAGCTTACATCCAGCAAGGCAATACGGGCAATGCCCCGTTGGCGCTGATCGACAGTGTGCGTTCCCGCTCGCATGCTGTTTTATATACCACGCTGGGCGATAAAGATAATGCTATGAAAATACTGATGCGCGAGCGCCAGCTGGAATTGTGCGGTGAGCAATGCCGCTATTTCGACCTGCTGAGATGGGGCATTATCAAGCAAACCATCAACGCGGAAAAAGCCGCGGAACCCGGAACCGGTACACAGCCTTTCCAGGACAAACACTTGTTGTTCCCTATTCCCGATGTAGAGAAAAATTATAACCCTAATGTGGCCAAAGATATCCGGGACGGCTGGAATTAACAAAGCATAAGCCGGGATCATCATCCAAAAAAACCTTAAAAAATTCCACTATGTACATGAAAACGATCTACTCCATCCTATTGCTAACAATTTTTTATCTGACCGCTTCGCGGGAAGTAAATGCGCAAACGTATACCTGGAATCAGGTCCGGATAGGCGGCTCTGGTGCGCTGCCTTCATTTGTGGCACATCCTAAGGTGCCGGATCTTTATTTCATCACTACTGACGTAGGTACGCCTTACCGGTGGAACAAGAACCTGCAGAAATGGGAGCATTTAATGCTGTTCAAAAAAATACCTGTCACTTACTGGAACTGGGAGTTTCACCAGCGTTGTGGCAGTATCGCGGTAGATCCCAGCGACTCTACCGGCAACATCCTTTACGCCACGGTGCAGGACAGTGAAGGCGCCGGGCCGGGCAAAGGTAAATCAGACCTGGGCACCATACTGAAAAGTACTGACAGGGGCGATACCTGGACCGATCTGCATGTACCGATCAGGGTGTATCCGAACAGTACGCAGCAATTCGGCGATCGTATACAGGTAGATCCATCCAACAGCAACCGTGTATGGGTGGTAACGGACCAAAATGGCGCCCTGAAATCGGACAACGCCGGCGCCAGCTGGTCGCAGGTAAGCGACGTCACCACGCAGGGCTATTGCTCTTTTATTCTTTTCGATAAAAGTTCCGGTACTGTTGCCATAGACGGGCAACCTGTCACCAGGAGGATCTACATTGGCCGGTCAAACGGGGTATACGCGTCTGAAAACGGCGGCAGCTCTTTCGCGTTGATGAGCAACAGCCCTGCATATCCTTACCGGGCTACGATCCACGCGGACGGCACCCTGTACGTATCTGCCGGAGCCGAGAATTTGCCTAAAGGCGTTTACAAGTATAAGAGTGGCGGATGGCAGAACATTTCTCCCGTAACCCTGGAGCCGGACCCGGATCCGAATAAATCCGACAGGTACTTCTCTAAAGTGGCAGTAGACCCCGCCAATTCAAATGAAATTCTTGTAGGTACACGTGGCACCTGGAACAAGGACCCTTATTTTGTTTCAACGCAGGGTGGCGCTCCCGGTTCCTACACACAGGGAAAGATATCCCGCGATAATTCGGAGGCACCGCATTCGAGGAATGACGGCGTATCATATAACGCCCCGGGGCATAATCCTATCGCATTTACCTGGGATCCCTTTTACCCGAACCGGGTATGGACCAATGATCTGCTGGATATACTGTGCACGGATAATGTTTTTGCCGCTACTGCCAACTGGAAGATCCGTGTCGTAGGCCTGGAAGAGATTATGGTAACAGGCCCGCTGATGGCCCCTCCCAGCGGTAAGAACCAGTTGCTCTCAGTTACTGCGGATGTTGGTGGCGCCCATCACCGTTCCCTTACGGAGCCCTTGTACACGGGCGCTGTTTCCAATACCGCGCTGTACACCAACATCTTTTCAGCGTTTAACATGCAGGGCGTAGCCTACCAGTATACAGACCCCAATTTTATTGTACGTGTGGGCAGCGACGGTCCGGATAATAACGATATCGGCGCGTCGCGTGCGGGTTACTCCACCGATGGCGGCGATACGTACACGCTTTTTCCTACCTTGCCCGGCATACGCGGGCGTGTAGCCGTGTCGGCGAACCGCAGGAACATTCTCTGGCTCACGCAAATGGATGGCAACAGCCCGGGTAATGTTTACTGGTCCGATAACCTGGGGGGCAACTGGACAAAATCCACCGGCCTTGCTTCCGGCATCCTGCCTGCCGGGCCGCAGTGGGTGCTTTATCCGGGCGAAAACCATCTCGTAGCCGATAAGGTGAACGGCGATTATTTTTACGTATGGGACCGCGGATCGTTCTTTGTAAGCAGCGATGGCGGCAAATCGTTCGTGAAAACAGCTGCGGAAGGCCTTACAGCCAATGCAGGCAACAATTCGAACGGCTCTGCTTATGCCACTACTTCCAATGTGGAGGCAACACCGGGGAAAACAGGTGATGTATGGATCGCCTATTATAATGACACATATCCGGAATACAGCGCACTCTATCATACAACAGACACAGGCAGGACATTCACCAGGGTAGGAGGTGAGAATTTTAAACCCAAATGGATAGCAGCCGCTATGTCGGATACTACACCTAATGCGCACCTGGCTTTGTACGCGACCAGCCAGATCCTTCCGATCAACGGCGTTTACTATGGCGCTTTCCGTTCAGACGATACGGGGCGCACATGGACGACCATTTTAGACAGGCTACCGGGTGTAGCGCCGAATATCGCAGCAGATAACAAGGGGAGAATGTTTATTTCCGCTCACGGGAATGGTATCTTTTTTGGCACCCCGGTAGCAGGCCCTGTTCAGTCGGTGGAAATAATCAATGCCTCATCAGACACTATTGTAAAAGGATATTCGCTTAAGTTGAACGTAAAACTTACCCCTGCTTACCCCACCAATCCTGCAGTTACCTGGAGCTCTTCCGATACCTCGGTAGCCAAAGTGGACCCATTCGGAAATGTGAACGCCATTAAAGCAGGCAACGCCACGATCACCGTTACGTCGGTCGATGGGGGAAAAACAGACACACACACAATTGTCGTCATTCCGCCGACCATATCCACCGGTATTACGATAGACAGCATCGTCTACGGCACCATGAATACCCCTAAGCAGATCATGGCCACAATAACGCCTGCGAATACGACCAACAAAACCCTTATCTGGACAGTGGCTGACGGCAGTGTTGCGAGCGTGGATGCCAACGGCGTGATAAAAGGCCTGAAGCTGGATACCACCATGCTCACCGTTACCGCTGCAGATGGAGGCGCCAGCAGAACTGTGCGGCTGATCGTCAACACTATTGTGACGGCTATCAATGCAGGGACGACAGGTAACCCCGCAACGCCGTACCAGAATACCACCATTGGCCAGTATGTACCCGAAGGCCCCAGCGGCACCGCCGGGCTTTGGCACGCGGGATATACCGGGAATGTCCGCATTACGGCCACGGCGGATCTGAGCCAGGTAACGGAGCCTGCCCCCCGCCAGGTATATGAATACATGCGCATCTCCAGGAACAACGTTACTCAAATGCGTTATTACCTGCGCAACCTTATTCCCAACGCCAATTACGCGGTACGCCTGCACTTTATAGAGCCCAGCGATGCTGATAAGGCGAACCGTATCTTCAGTGTAAAGGCTGCCAATGGCGATAGCCTGGTCAATTTCAATGTTTACCAGGCCGCAGGCAATAAGTTGAACACGGTGGTAACGCGTACTATTCAGGCGAAAGCTAACAGTTCAGGCCTGATAGAGGTCTGGTTCTACCCCAAAACCGGTGCCGGCGATCTCTATAGTGCCTCCATAGCCGCCATTGAGGCGCGTATCATTCCGCTTCAGGGCATCAGCATCCAGTCTGACAGCAGCAACCTGTATGTTAGTTATACCGATACCCTGAAGCTGGGCACTACGCCGCTGAATGCCACCAACAGGAACGTCTCCTACCTTTCCTCCAATCCCGCTGTTGCTACGGTGGACCTGAACGGAGTGGTGACGGGAAAATCTGCCGGAACGGTTAGCATCACCGCAACCTCGGCAGAAAGCGGCTTCACAGCTACTAAGACCTACAACGTAATATATGTACCCGTTCAATCCCTGACACTGAATACATCATCGGCAGATGTATTTGTGGGATTGACCACCCAGCTGACTGCCAGCATTGCGCCGGCGAAAGCCAGCAACAAACAAGTGGTATGGACGTCTTCAGATACGATGCTGGCTAAAGTAAACAGCAGTGGTACGATCACAGGCATCAAGCAAGGCGATGTGATCATAAAAGCAGCATCGGCCGAAAACCCGGCAATTTTTGCGCAGGCCAATGTGCACGTGGTCAATGTATTGGCCACCGGGCTTACTTTACAGCCATCTTCCGCTATCATCGGCGCCAGAGATACCTTGTTGATGAAATATACTTTCTCGCCTGCCAACACTACCGGCAAAAATGTTTCCTGGACCAGCTCCGACGCAACGGTGGCCAGCGTCGACACTGCGGGGATCATTACCGCGATCAGGCAGGGAACAGCTACCATTACCGCCAGTGCCCTGGACGGATCGAATGTATCGGCTACACTACCCGTAACCATTGTGCCCTTTGACTCCTGCGGTGGCATACCCAACTACGGCTTCGAAAGCGACCTGATTAACTGGCTTACTTTTAAAAAGGACTCGCCCTTTGTCGGCGCTGTATACACTGTCAGCGGTAAAGGCCATTCCGGCGACAAAGCAGTAACAATGGGCTTTACTACAGTGAAGACCAGTATGAACATTCAGGGATCCATTCCTGTAAGAGGCGGCAGTGTCATTGTATTTAGCAAATGGGTGAAGGTAGAAAAAGACGCGACCGGCTATCCGTGGTGGGCTGGATATGGCGTAGGGTTTGTAGACAACCAGGGCAATTCCACAGGTAACGCCAACTATTCGAAAGAGTTGCACAATGTAGCTGCTTACCGCGATAACTGGGCGCAGGTAAGAGATACCATCACTGTGCCCGATAGTGCGACAGGACTCACTTACTGGGTGGCGAAAGAAGGCTTTGGCACCGTATGGCTGGATGATTATTGCATAGAAGTTTTAAAGACTAATCAAAACGCCGTTTTTGGCATCAACGCGGGAACCACGCTGACACCTCCCGGTCCATATGCCAATACCATCTTTGCGCAATATGTTCCGGAAGGCCCCACCGGTACCGACAAACTATGGCATGCCGGTTATACCTGGGTACAAAAAGTGAATGCCCCGGTAGACCTGTCCCAGGTTACTGATCCGGCTCCTCCGCAGGTCTATGAGTATGTACGTGTATTCAAAGACAATGTTACCCAGATGCGCTATTATCTGCGTGGGCTCGCTCCAAATACTGTTTATACCATCCGCCTGCACTTTGTTGAGCCACAGGATGCAGAGAAGAACAAGAGGATCTTTAGCATAAAGGCCACCAATGGTCTCGACAGCCTTACTGATTTCAATATCTATCAGGCTGCAGGCAATAAATTGAACACTGCTGTTATAAAAACTATCAGGGCGAAAGCAGATAATGCCGGCCTGATAATGGTATTCTTTTATCCTAAAAAAGGATTGTATGATCCTTACAGCGGCTCGGTGGCAGCTATCGAAGTGCGGACATTACAGCCGGGGGATACCCTGCAAAACGTGACTGCAAACCAAAGCCTGGTTGCAGTAGCCGGCAACAAATTAAACACCCATGGCAAGCTCGATTTTACGACGGAAATATATCCCAATCCTTCCGATGGCGTGTTTAATGTAAGAATGACTTCTTCCGCGAAAGCGCCAGCGGTGCTTAGCATTGTTAACAACGTCGGCAGCGTCGTTTATTCGGCGAGGATAAATGCCGGTGTAAATTACCAGCTTGGCGGGCAGCTGCAACCTGGTATTTATTATATCAATATCAGGCAAGGCACTCAGAGCAAGACGATGAAAGTTGTGAAACATTAAGGAAAATAATCAGACGAAGAAGAAGAGCTGTCTCATATAATGGGGCGGCTCTTCTTTTTTGCTTAAAAATTTTTTTTCCCTCTCTCTAGTACCAAACCTCCATTTCCCGGATAAGCTTATAAAACCTCCACATTGGAAACTGATAAACTGAAGCGCATCTTCCGGCAATACCTCCTGGGGCAGGCCGGAAAAAGGGAATCCGACACCATCGATAGCTGGTACCAGTCCTTTGATAATGAGCCTGTTGCCCCTCTCAGCAGGGAGCAGGAAGAGGCCATCCGCCGGGAAATCTGGCAGAACATCCAACCGGAACTGGAGAGGAAGAAGGTTTATTACCTGAAGAGAAGCCTGGCGGCCGCTGCTGCCATATTCCTGCTGCTGGCAGGCGGGCTGACCTATTATATGGTCAATAAATCCGCCCCTGCCTATACGGAAATTGCCAGCGCCATTGGTGAAAGGAAAACCATACAGCTGGCAGACGGTTCTCAGCTTACCCTGAACGCCGGTTCCGTGATCCGTATACCTAAAGATATGAGCAAGGAACGCCGGCTGGACATCGTGGACGGGGAAGTCTTCTTCGATGTCAAAGGCAATCCCGCCATTCCGTTTATCGTTCAGAGCGGCCCGCTGACTACCACTGTACTCGGTACCGCCTTCAACGTAAGCGCCTATAAAGGCGTGAACAGGATGAGTGTCTCCGTGACCGATGGTAAGGTAAGCGTACAAAAAGCAGGCGGCAGCGCAGATGTTCTGGTGAAAGACCAGGCCCTGACCTATGACCGGGCCAAAAAAACCGCTACGGTAGACGCCATTGATAAAAGCCTCCTGGGATGGCGGCAGGGTACCATGGTACTGAACGACGCCTCTTTTGATGATATGGTGGTGCTGATGCAGAAGAACTTCGGCCTCAGCCTGACCACTTCTGAAGTGAAGATCCGGGAAACGAGGTACACCACGGAATTATCCACGACGATGGACCCTGTGAAAGCCGCTGAGGTACTGGCTGCCATTCATAACCTGAAGATAGAAGTGACCGGCCACGTGGTCACACTCCATAAATAAAACCAACAGACTAACACTAACAGACAAGTACAAGCAAACACAAGAAAACACTGTATGCAACCAATGTCACGGGAGTACTGCTAACGTAACATCTTAATGCCTAAACTACGTATGAAAAAAATTGCCACGACCTTCAGAAGACGGCTCTTCTCTGCTGTTCTTCTCCTGATGGGAGCCTCTCTTTTCCTGCCGGTATATGCAGGTAAGGGACAGATCCTGAAAGAAACCAATGTCACGATCCGCCTGAAAAGCGGTTCCCTGGAGTCAGCTATTCAGGAGCTGCACTCTTCCACGAAAGTTACTTTTGCCTACGACAAACAATTGTTACGCTCTTTTCCCATCCAGGATTGCTCCTTCTCCAACCAGCGACTGGACATCGTGCTGGAACAATTACTCCGCAACAAACAGCTGGAATTTGCAGAGGTCAACAACGTTGTTGTGATCAGCAGAGCTGCCGCCGGCAATCCTTCGCCTGTAGCTACCAAAACAGGTAGGGAAGATATTGTGGTATCGGGTATCGTGCTGGATGAAACAGGCAATCCAATGCCTGGTGTAAGCGTAGCCGTACGCGGGGCCAGCACCATGACCTCCACCGGCAATGACGGTAAGTTCAAACTGATCGTACAGTCGGCAGACGCCGTATTAGCCTTTAGTTTCATCGGTTATGAAACTGTTGTCGTAACAGTGGGTAATCAGACCAGCCTGAATATCCGTATGAAAGTAGCCAGCAAATCGCTCGGTGAAGTTGCCGTAGTAGGTTTCGGTACACAGCGTAAAGTGAGCCTGGTGGGCGCACAATCTACCGTAAGGGTAACAGAATTCAAACAGCCTGCGGCTGATATCACCACCATGCTGGCAGGCCGTATTGCCGGCGTAGTGGGCGTGCAGCGTTCCGGTGAACCTGGTAAGGGAAGCGCGGATATCTGGATCCGTGGTATCTCTACCTTCGGCGATGGTAACAGCTCCGGTCCCCTGATCCTGGTAGATGGTGTGGAACGTTCTATCAATAATATCTCTCCGGAAGATATTGAGTCTTTCACCGTACTGAAAGATGCGGCCGGTACAGCTGTATATGGAGTACGTGGCGCCAATGGCGTAATACTGGTAAAAACGAAGACAGGAAAGGTAGGCAAGCCGCAGATCTACCTGGATTATAACGAGGGCGTAAACACTTTTGTACGCCGCCCGGAAATGCTGGATGGCATCTCTTATATGAACCTGGCCAATGAGGCATTGACCACCCGTAACCAGAATCCGAAATATTCGCAGGAATATATCCAGAACACTAAAAACGGTACAGATCCTTTACTGTATCCTGATGTGGACTGGATGGACGCCGTATTCAATAAATATGGGCATACCCGCAGCACTAACCTGAATGCCAGCGGTGGCGTGGAGAACGCCCAGTATTATGTATCCCTGGGGTATTTCAATGAGTCAGGGTTCCTGAAAACAGATGACCTGGCGAAGTACAATTCATCCATGAAATACAACAGGTACAATTTCACCAGCAACCTTAATCTGCGCGTTACTAAAAGCACTAAGCTGGATGTAGGTTTGCAGGGTTATTTCTCCAATGGTAATTATCCCGGTATTAATTCTGCTGATATTTTCCAGAGTGCGATGGACGCAGCACCTGTTGCTTACCCCATCATGTATCCCGGAGGCCTGGTGCCGGGGCAATCTGCTAACGGTGGTTTCCGTAACCCCTATGCAGACCTGACCCGCAGAGGTTACCGCAATGAGTTCCGCAACCAGTTGTTCTCCAATTTAAGGGCTACACAGGAACTGGATGCATTGACCAAAGGACTGACCGCCAGCGTCATGTTTGCGTTCGATACCTATAACCAGAACTATATTACCCGCTCCAAGAGAGAGGATACCTATTATCCTGATCAGAACATGCCTTACAAACCGGATGGCACGCTCAACCTCGTGAAAACATTCACGGGGAACGCCTATCTGGGCTTTGATAATAACGGCAACGACAGGCAGACCAGTCGTAAATTCTATACCGAAGCTTCTTTGAATTACGACAGAAGCTTTGGTAAACATCGCTTCGGCGGACTGGCACTGTTTTATTCCAGCGACAAAACAAATGCACTGGCAGGGGATTTTATCGGCTCCATCCCCGAAAGATCTTTGGGTTTTGCCGGCAGGGTTGCTTATTCCTACTCAGATAAATATTTCCTGGAAGTGAACGCCGGTTATAATGGTTCCGAACTGTTTGCACCCGGCAACCGCTTCGGGTTCTTCCCTGCAGTAGGCGTGGGTTGGATCATCTCTGAAGAGAAGTTCTTCGCACCACTGAAGAAAGCCATCACCTTCCTGAAATTCCGCTACTCTAATGGTAATACTGGTCTCGGAAGTGCGAGAGAACGTTTCCTCTACATTACAAACCTGAGTACGTATGATCATGCATATAAGTATGGCAGAACGTTTAATGATGTTGGAGGTATCAATATCAACCGCTATGCAACGAATGTAAAATGGTCTGTATCGAATAAACAGGACCTGGGTGTTGAATTCCGTACCCTGGAAGACCGCCTGTCTGTGATCGTGGACCTGTTCAAGGAACACCGTACCGGCATCTTCCTGCAAAGGGCTTCGAACGTAGATTTCATGGGATTGCAGAACCAGCAGTTTGCCAACCTCGGTATCGTGGATAACAAAGGCTTTGACGCCACGCTTGAATATAGCACAAGGATCGGTGAGGTTGACCTGCGACTGAGAGGTAATATCACTTATACAAAAGATGTATTGATAGAAGACGACCGTCCGCCGCAGACCTATCCATGGATGGAGCACAGGGGCAATAATGTGCTGGCACGTTACGGATATATTGCGGAGGGATTGTTTGGCAGTGAGGATGAGGTGAACAAGAGTGCAGTACCAGGAGATAAGTCCAAAGTAAAACCCGGCGATATCAAGTACAAAGACCTGAATGGCGACGGCATCATCAACAGTTATGATGTTACTAAAATTGGCCGCGGCGATCTGCCCACTACCGTGTATGGTTTTGGCTTTGACCTGGGATACAAAGGCTTCAATTTCGGCCTGCTGTTCCAGGGAATTTCTGATGCAGACAGGATGCTGGCAGGATCGGCCATCATACCATTCAATGGTGGCGGCGGTCTGACCAATGCGTACGCTATTGCGGAAGACAGATGGACAGTAGATAATCCTAACCCGAATGCATTCTATCCGCGACTGGCATATGGAGAAGCGGAAAATAAGAACAATACACAGGCCAGCTCCTGGTGGATAAAAGACGTGAGCTTCCTGCGACTGAAGTCGGCACAGCTGGCGTACAACCTGCCTACCACCTGGTTGAACAGAACGGGCATCCGCAATGCGTCTGTTTACCTGCAGGGCATCAACCTGTTTACCTTCAGCAAGTTCAAACTCTGGGACCCTGAACTGAATACAGATAATGGTTCCAGGTATCCTAACATCAAGACCATTTCCCTGGGTATGAACCTGAGATTTTAATTACTACAAGCTAAGATGATGAAAAAGCTATTATATCTATTCCTCGTTATTGTACTCATGTCCTCCTGTTCAAAGTATCTTGACCAGGTACCGGACGACAGGCTGACCTTAGATGAAACTTTCAGAACATGGGGTACCGCGCAACGCTTCCTGGCAGATGTGTACCGTAGTGTGCCGGATGAATACGGACAGCGTAATCCCGGTTCCGAGAATAATCGCGGTCTGTGGACCGGTGGTTCTGATGAAGCCGATTATGTATGGGGCTTTGTGCAATCCAATGACGTGAACATCGGCAACTGGGATGCCAACTCCGGTTTTGTGGGCGACTACTGGCGCAACTTTTATCGTGGTATCCGCAGCGCCAGTGTATTTATGGAAAATGCAGATGCGATCAAAGATCTGTCGCCCGACAAGATCAAGCAATACAAGGCAGAAGCCCGGGCGCTGCGGGCGATGTATTATTTCTACCTGATGCGCATCTACGGACCGGTGATCATCCTGGGGGAGAAGGCGCCTCCTGTGGACGCGGACCTGCAATTGCCGCGCAATTCCTTTGATGAGTGCGTGGATTATGTGGCGACAGAACTTGCCAAGGCTGCGGAAGATCTTCCTGTCACACAGGAGAATGATGAAGACTATGGCCGTGTTACGAAGGGCGCTGCCCTGGCTTTCCGTGCCAATGCCCTGATGTACGCCGCCAGTCCTTTGTATAACGGCAATACTGATTTTGCTGATATGGCCAATAAAGATGGTAAACACCTGATCAGCCAGACCTTTGATGTCAATAAATGGACCAGGGCTGCGGAAGCTTATAAGGCCTTTCTTTCCACGTTTGTTCCCGGCACTTATGATCTGTTCAGGAAGAACGATGCCAACGGTAATTATGATCCTTACCTGTCCTGCCGGGATGCGATCCTGACCGACTGGAACAAGGAAGTGATCTTTGCCAGACCAGGCAGTTCCATTGGTCCCCGGCAGTATGAACTGACCCCTTACCACAATGGTGCCAGCTCCCGCGATGTAAGAGGCAGTGGCGGTCTGGGTGCTACACAGAACATGGTGGATGCCTTTTTCATGAAGAACGGCAGAAGCATAGACGATCCATTATCCGGTTACATGAAGGAAGGCACTTCTATGTTCCGGACGCCATACGATACGCATGAGAAAGAGATCTACAACCAGTGGGTGAACAGGGAACCACGTTTCTATGTGAACATCACTTTTGACGGCAGCACCTGGTTGAACAGGTCTTTTGGTGAGATCACCACGCGCCTGTATAATACAGGTAACTCTGGTAAACAGACAGGTGGCGGCGATTATTCCCCTACCGGTTACATTGTCCGTAAGGCCATGGGACTTGGCGCATGGGATATCTCCAACCGCACGGTCATACTGGTACGCCTGGCGGAGGTCTACCTGAGCTACGCAGAGTGTGTAAATGAAGCAGATCCTTCCAATCCTGATGCACTGAAGTACCTGAACCTGATCCGTGAAAGGGCAGGTATACCACAATATGGCTCAGCCGAATTGCCGGCTCCTGCTGGTCAGAATGCCATGCGTGAGGCTATTCGTAAAGAAAGAAGGGTAGAACTGGCCTTCGAGAATAACCGCTTCTTTGATGTACGCCGCTGGAAGATAGGAGAGCAGACACAGAATGGACCTATGTACGGACTGAACATCAGTGCCGATATGCCGGACTTCCTGAAGGTGGTGACTTTTGAAACAAGGGTGTTCAACAGGCGCCATTATTTCTTCCCGATACCATCCAATGATGTAAATAACGACAAACAGCTTGTGCAGAATCCCGGATGGTAATATTTATTTAACTGATACCAACTTGTTTTTGTGATGAATAAATTACGTTGTTTTCTGACCATTGCGGTACTGCTGGGCAGCATCTCCTGCAGTAAAAGCAATACGCCGGGTACAGGTACCATAGATCCCCCGGTATTGCCTCCTGTTTCTTTTACATCAAAAGATGCTACTGCTGCTTTTAATACCTTCAACCAGTATTTCTATAGCACTACGGATAAACTGTATTATTCCAATACGGAAAAGAAAGATATAGGCGCTATCTGGACACAGGCCGTGTACTGGGACCTGATCATGGATACCTATAAACGTACCGGCGATGCAACGCACCGTAAGATGATAGACGACCTCTACCAGGGTGGTTATAACCGTTATGACAGGTATAACTGGAGTAACAAGGTAGTGTGGTTTATCTATGATGATATGATGTGGTGGATCATCTCCCTGGCCAGGGCGCATGAGATCACCGGTAATAAGGAATACCTGGACAGGTCTGCAGAGGGATTTCAGTATGTCTGCAAAGAATCATACGATCCCGCAGCTGGCGGTATGTGGTGGGACTTTAAACATTCAGGCAAGAATTCCTGCATCAATTTCCCGACAGTGATCGCCGCCATGACATTGTACAACATCACGAAGGATACATCTTACCTGAATAAAGCGAAAGACATCTATAGCTGGTCGCTGGCAAACCTGACAGACAGCACCACAGGCCGGGTGGCAGATAACAACGTTAACGGTCACAAAGGGTTCTCTGACTATACCTATAACCAGGGCACTTTTATCGGCGCGGCCGTCATGTTGTACAAGGCTACCGGTCAGCAGTCTTACCTGGACAATGCAAAGAAAGGAGCCGACTATACACAGCAGCATATGTGTGATGCCGATGGTATCCTGCCCGCTGAAGGAGACTGGAATGAACAGGGGGTACTGAAAGCGATTTTCGGCCACTATATCATGACACTGGTGAAGGAGGCAGGACAGCAGCAATACCTGCCATGGATCCGGAAGAATATCAATATGGCATGGGGAAACCGGGATGCTGCGAGAGGGATCATGTACCGGAATTACAAAGTGCCTTGTCCTTCCGGCATTGTGCAATCATATGAGGCCAGCAGCGCGGTAGAACTGATGCAGGTTTGTCCGCCGGAGAAATAGCCTGTCCATATCCAGCCATACCAATATCAACAGGGTGTATCAACAGGCCAGCTCCACGGCTTGCTGGTACACCCTTTCTTATTCGCTGATGCGCATGATCAGTTTATGTCCTTTGGTCTGATTGGTCTCCATGAGTGTATGGGCCTTCCTGACGGTGTCCAGCTCGAAGTTGCCTACCACCTGGATGGGAGAAGGGCTGATGACACCTTTTTCCACCAGGGTTGTGATACGTTGTAACAGGTCGCCATAGTAGGAGAAATTGCCTTTCAGGCTATAGGCATAGTTGGAGATGTGTACCACCACGGCCCCGATGTTGAACAGGTTTTCGCGCGCCTCTTCGGTGGTGAATGCAGTCACGTCTACATAGGTCCCGTTCAATCGTACGATATTGCTGCAGAGTTCAGACATCTGCCGCCCTACGAGGTCTATGCAATAATCAAACAACTGGTTGCCGTTCGCCTGGATAATAAGGGGAACTGCGTTTGCTGCTTTATAGTCGACGATCTGATCCTGTCTGAGCCCCGCATTGATCAGTTCCTGCCTGCTGCCGGGATTACCGGCAGTGGTCATGATCCTGGTTACGCCATGGGAAAGCAGGAGCTTGATCAGTACCAGCCCGACGCCGCCGGCGCCGCCGCTGATAAAAACGGATTCTTCGGGAGATATTTTGAGCCGGTTACAGCATTGCATGGCGGTCAGGGTACTGATGGGCAGGGCCGCTGCCTGGTCAAAGCTGATATTGACCGGCATCTTCGCAAGGATCTGCTGCGGCACACTGATATATTCCGCATAGGTACCATTGGAGCCCATGCTGCCGGATGCGCAATACACGCTATCCCCGATCTCCAGGTCTTTTACGGATTTACCCTTTTGGGCCACGACGCCCGAGAATTCCCTTCCCAGGATATGGGAATGCATACGTTTACTTTCGTTGGCGCCAATTCTCATCTGGTAGTCGATGGGATTGAAGGCGGTGGAATATATTTTTACAAGTACGTCGTTGTCGTTGAATGCCGGGGTATCGGTTTCCGTAAAGAAGAAATTGTCCGTTGTGCCAAACTGTCTGAGTGTGATTGCTTTCATGTTTTCTTTGGTTGTATTCAACAGGTTGAGGTTGAATAGAATAGCTGCCGTAAGCTTACTGTCTGGCAAAAATATAAAATAAGACCAAATTAAGACCTTCCTGACGCGATACAGATACTTGACTGTAATTTGAGGAATTGCGCCGGGGAAACGCCTAAAAAGTGGTTAAAATCATGGATCAGGTGGCTCTGATCATAGTAGCCGAATTCGTGGATCATTTCGAACCAGTCGATGTCGCCCTGAGCTGCGCGTTCCTGCAACCAGGCCAGCGCTTTTTTATACCGCTGGTAGCGGCTTATTTCTTTGGCGCTGTACCCCAGGTACTTCTTATACTTCAGTTGTATGCTTCTTTCACTCTGTCCTTGTTTGCCGGCAATCTCCTTAATGGGGCTGATTACGCCATCGGGATCACTGCCGGCCACAATATCCTCCGAGCCTTTGTCCCGTTCAAGCAGGTAGGCGGCGGAAAAATCCAGGAGCCGGTTCACCCGCTGCTGCATATCCGGGAGCCGTTTCAGCTCCTGCCAGAGATTGGAAAAACAGTGGTCTCCCAAAAGCTCGTCAGGATGTTGCATGAAGTCGGTATAGGACTGCAGGTGCCTGCCGAAAAAACGGTAAAAGGCGTCCAGTTTAAAATTGGCTACCAGCAGGTCTGTGCCGGGGTGCAATACATAATCGTGCGACAGCTTGATAGGACCGATCACCATACTCTTTTCGATAGTCAGCGGTTCATCCGGCGTCAGGTAGAAGACGCAGGGGGCGCCGAAGTTGAAGATGAGGATAGTCTGGAAGGTAGGAGACAGTTTTTTCCTGACAGGCTCCTGCTGGTAATTGGCTGCATAGTAAAATGGGTCAAATACCTCGTCCCATTCTTCGGGAACGGGGATATGCCCGGTAATGTACCCTGTTGCAGCTGACTGACGATCGTTCATAGCGTAAATGTACAAATCATCAATGGCACAAATAAAAAAAAACGCAGCCTTGAAAGGCCGCGTTTGTCATCACTCTATTAATCTTCAACAAAGAAGCGTGTTATTCCAGGAATGGCTGCAGCCATTGAATGATAATCGTAAATGCTTCTGCGGAGAAGTCTTCCTTCAGGGTGCTGATCTCTTCCCTTGTGCAGGTCACACAATGCTGGAAGAGGTGGTTGGTACCAAGTAGTACATGCGTGGTTACCTGACCGTTACCCGCCTGTTTCAGCGTAGTGGCAATCATATCGAGGTTTTCCCGGTAGGTCACCATAATATCTTTATCGCCGTTCAGCGCCAGGATGGGCACTTTTATCTGCCGCAGGAAAGGCAGGGGGTTAAACCTGATATGGTATTGATACCAGGGGCCTGTAGCCTGCATGATGTAAGATTCCGGGAAAAAGCGCATATGATCGTACTTATCCGGGAAGTCTTTCTTAAAGGCGCTGTCATCCGCCTGTTTCCAGGCTGCATAAGTGCTGCGCAACTTACTTTCCAGTTCCGGCGTGCCGGCATACCTGTAAACGGTGTCAAACATCCGCGTGTTGATGGTATCGTAACGCTTACGGTCGTAATCACTGATGGGCGCCGACCTGGTGATGGCATAGTTCTGCAGTTTCAGGGCATCCAGTCCGTTGATGGCAAGGCCTGCCAGGGTGATCACAAAGTCGATATCGCGGGAAGAACCGGCGGCAATGATAGCAGCAGCGCCGCCTTCGCTATGGCCTATGACACCTGCTTTACGGATCGCTTTATGTTGTTTAAGGAAGCGAACCGCTGCCAGTGCATCCTCCGCAAAATCTTTAGTGGTGGCGTCTTCATATTTCCCGCTTGTTTCGCCTACACCCCGGTCGTCTGTACGCAATACGGCAAAACCTCTGCGGGTCAGGGAGTCGGCCAGTACGCGGAACATAGGATGTCCGGCCATGGTGCCGTCCCTGTCCTGCTTACCTGTACCAGATATCAGTACAATGGCAGGATAGCTTTTCTTACCTGCCGGTATGGTGAGCGTGCCGCCAAAACGGACGCTACCATCAGCATTGCTGAAATGCACGGAATCGCTGCGGTAGGGAAATACCTGGCCGTATGTACGGCCAGGTACCAGTAGAGGAATAATCAGGACAAGCATCAATGATCTTAACATATCAATTCTCTTTTTTCAGCAATTCAATCACATAAGATATCTCATCAACCAATGCGCTGGGGCTTCCCATATAGCCGGTGGAGCTCCATCTTACCATCCCGTTCCCGTCGATGATCATCTTCTGCGGAATACCGGAGAAGTGCATGGCGGCAGCATATTTGGAATAAGTGTCGTCCAGATGACCGGTCCTTTTGTTAGGCGCATCATAGAGCACATTGATATTGTAGTTCTTTTCTTTGACAAAAGCCCTGATCTCTTCACGGTAGTTAGGTTTCATCTCCTGGGTGGCAATAAAGTAGAAGGCAACTTTGTCATCGTTCTTATACTTGTCCACCGCCATCTGCATACCCGGCAGCGCTGCCTTACAAGGTCCGCACCATGTAGCCCAGAAGTCGAGTACCACAATTTTACCTTTCTGTTTTGCCAGTTCAGCATATCCGCCTTTCATTTGTTCCAGTTTGAAGGAAGGCGCGGCCTGCCTGATGAGGGCTGATTTCAGGTGTTCCTGTTGCGCTTTCAGTTGCTCCGGATCCTTCATATTATTGAAGTATGCCTCAAAACCTGCCTCGCTTTTATGCTTGGCGATATACTCTTTTTTCAGCATATCGATCATTTCCGGGGTCGCCTTGTTCTCACGTACACTGTTTTCGATGATCTGTATAGCTTCCGCATGTTTACCGTTCTTTTCAAGCAAGGTAGTATACAGTCCGTTGAATTCAGCGCCAACCCTTTTAGGATCATGGTATGCTTTCGCCTTTTCCATATATACCAGGGCTCGTTTGTCATCGCCTGTCATATGCAGGAGAGAGGCATGGCCGAAGAAGGCAGGGCTGCTATATTGCAGTACATAGCGCTTCCAGGCCAGCGGGGAAAGGAACCGGGCCTCAGCGCCCTGTTTCTCTCCGGATAATTTTTCCAGCTGATCAACAATGGCCTGAGAGTAGAACAGAACGGAGTCCGGTTTCACGGTATTATGTTCAACCGGGTTCATGATCACCTGGCGGTGGAACTCTGTCAGGGAGATCAATGGCGCATCCTGTATCATTTTATACATGACGCTGTAGTCATTACGTTTGATGATGGGCGTATAGGCCACCGCTCTGTACACTTTCTGGTAATACATCCGGTCCATCTCCGTGTTCACATCCCTGAATTTCTTCGGCGGGAATAACTGTACGAAGTGCTGCCAGAGGCTGTCCCTCTTGTCGGATTCCCGGAACATCCTGTATATCCATTTATCCCTCGCGGTGATGCCTGCAGGGAATTGCTGCATAATGATATTGTTCATGGAGTCGGCGCTGGTTTTGCTATGCAGCAGATCATTATAGGCACGGGACACAGCGATCAGTTCCTCTTCCGTCACGTCCGGTAAGCCGGTAATATATTTGATCTGCTCTCTGATGGAGGAATCAGCGCGGCGTCCGTAATAATTCTTCATGAATGTGGATGCATTGTAGAAGATCTTCCTGGCGCTCTCCCGATGATCTCTTAATTCCCATATCATCCACTGTAGGGCTAATTGATCATCGATGAACGCTACAGTGTCAACAGCATCAGGAACGCTTTCATGGATAGACCTTGCGCGTATGAAAGCCCAGCCGGGAAAAGCGCCTGGTACGATTTTATGGTCATCGCCGGTCATCATCCAGGCATAGGTCATCTTACCGCCTTTATCTGTCTGGCCTGCAGCACTGAAATTGCAAACCATAATGGATGAGTTGGCGGGCAATACATATTTCGCTGCCCAACCGGAGTCCGTCATTTGCATGTTCAGGTCATCTGCCTGCCATTTAAAGTCGGCAAACAGGTAGATCGTGCCTGTTACCGGGGCAAGTCCCTTCAGTATGGTACTGTCGGGATTATAGCTGATGGTGACCGTGTCGCCGGCATTGGGATATTGAGGCGAAACGCGGAATCCCTTTTGAGCAGACACGCAGGTGGTCAGCAGCAACAGGATCATTGTTGCTGCCATCATGAAATTCTTTCTCATAAATATTTTGTGATTTCCGTTGTTAATAGGTGCCTGAACCTCTCGCTTTCGAGCTGATATCCGCCACCTTTCCAAATCCTTCAAATACGTTAAGTGGTGTAGCATCGATCTGACCACTGAGTGCATTCAGCTGCAGTTCGTATACCTTACCTTGCTGACCATCCCAGGTGCCTACATACAATATCCAGCCTGTAACTGTTGACAGGTTGTAGGAGGGATTAGGTTTATAGATCTTCATGCAGGTGATAGTCTCCCCTGCAGGCAGGCCGTCAAAAGCCAGCGTTGCTGTATTGGCGCCCTGGTAGTTGTATGCATAGATCTTCCGGTCAGTAGCATAGAGGTCTACATATCCCTGTTCACTGGCCTGGAAGAACTTGGCAGCGCTGATGTCAGGCAGCATACTCATGTCATTGGCACTGACAGCGAGATTGCCATTGTCGGAAGTATTGAAGTTGATGATATACAGCCAATAGCCGCCGCCCGTCTTGTCTTTGAAGAAGGCATGCGTATAGTTGTTGAATCCGCGGTCCATGTACAGCATATCCTTCCCGATATTACGCAGGTCGAAGGGCGGTTGTATGGTATCCGGCGGGGCGATGAAGTCTATCATGGAGCCCACGATGGAAGCAGGGTGAATGAACTTTCCGTGCTTCTGGTCATAGACGCCTGCTACAATACTGTAGTTGGAGCCCATTGCGAGGTAAGGCGCCAGTTCGTAGTCGCCCGGAACGGAAGCACCGAACAATGCATCTGTTTCATAGACGGTTGTGTACATATGTAACCTGCCTGCATTGATCAGGGCACTGTAGCCATTTCCCAGCAGCATATAAGCCTGCGGATTGATCACGGCATCACTACGGCGAAAGAGCGCTTTATCTTCTCTCAGCAGGGAGAAGTCGCTACCGCTCAAACGTGCGATATGTCCCGCACTACCTGCCATGATCCAGTTCTGCATGGTCTGGGAGCGTCTTTCCTGTGCAATGAAACGTGGTGCACCGCCTATTTTGCTACCGGTAGACGCTGAGAACATATGCCGGATATGTTTAGGCGTAATACCTGGAACAGGCACTGCATTCGCAGTGGTGATAAAATCCACGTCGGAAGAGTCCTGCTCTGTATGCAGTACCATGATGCCATATTCGATGCCTACAGACACCACCACTGTAAAGATCATATTTACCTTCAACTGGTTGGTGGTATCTGTTACGATCAATTCTGCACGATATTCACCTACTTTCTCGGTAACAGGCACATTCAGTGTCTTTTCCCTCGATATTGTCTTTACTGCTATTGTGCCACTATAGCTGCCTGTCACATTCGGATACAACAACCATTGGTAGCGTAAGGCCTTTGTATCGCCCCCCTCGTAACGGATGGCGGGATCGATCTGTAAGGAAGCATAGCGTTCAATGTAATAGGGATTACCGATACCGGCAGTATCTATTACAGGCATGCCCACGGTAGTATAATCATAGTCGCCCAGGTCTTTCTTGCAGGCGCTCAGCACCAGCAAGAGCAGTAAGGAAGGGAGTATATATCTGGAAATAAATTTCATGTCAGCATCATTGTTAGTGAATAATGGCCCTCATCAGGGGAATGTTACCAGTTGTCCGAATTCGTCGGTGAGATCAGGATCATGGCCGTCATTGTATGCCTTCAGTGCATCTTTCAGCATGGCTTTAATGTCGGTCATGGCTGCAGCGGTGAATTCACCATCTTTTGGTGGCACCCTTCCGCTTTGCTGTAAAGGGAATTGCTCGATGCCGGTGGTGGCAATGATGAAACGGTATTTAACAGTGCTGTAGGTACCGAAATAGGCAGAGAGGCTGATGAACCCATCCCAGTTGGAAGGCTTTACCACGTTATCGCTCCAGCTGAGGGTGAAGATATCGTCTTCTGTAACACCTGGTTTGAAATCTTTGGTAGGAGCGATGGCGATGTTCAGTGTAACGGAGGAGTCAGCAATATCTGCAGTACGGTATAACACGACTGGAAGGTAACCGGTGATGGAGTCGGCCGGTATAATGCCATCTATGAAATCATAATGCTTACCTGCCTGGGCGGTGGTGCTGTCAGGGATGGCCTGCCCGCGTACAACACGGTCATAGGGAGCAGCGTCCCCCATGATCTTCACCCTGATCAGGAAGGTATCTTTGGTGACTTCCATCGGTAGTTTCAGGAAGGAGAAAGATTTGAAAGTGATACGGGTCTGCGTAAGGTCAGTATTTCTTTCAAAGAAATACACCCGCGGATCGTTATTGTAAGAGGAAATATCCTTTTCACATGCTGTCAGTAGAAAAAGCAGCAATACCAGCAAACCTGTTATTTTATGAACTGTTTTCATGATGATCTTTTTTGTTACTGAATTAATTGCCGTTTCCATATTCCACTTCATTGTCAGGCAGCGGTAATACGTATACCTTATTGTCGGCCTTTACACTGGAATAAACGATGGTGGGCAGGTTCAGTCTTTTGTAGTAAAAGAATAGTTGTCCTTCACAATAGAGATCCTTTCTGTACTCTTTGAATATTTCTTCCTGTATCTGTTCTGTGTTAAGTGTTGCCGGCAGGTCAACCAGTACGTTCCTGGCTCTTCTCACAGTATTGAGATACGCCACTGCCTGCTCGGGATTGCTTTCTTTCAGTGCTTCCGCTGCGATGTAGTACATTTCAGAAATGCGCATAATCGGCATTTTCCTGAGATAGCTTAGGCTTACGCCTGCAGGCTGGGCCAGCTTGGTAGATACACGCAGATTAGTAGAGGTGTTTTCCAGCGCAGTAAGTGCCGTGTACCTGACATCGGCATCTGTTTCATAAATGCTCAGGAACTCGTCGCTGTTTGTTTTTGTCAGCACATTGGTAGAAGAAGGTGTGAAATAGGATGTTGTAAATGCGTCCATATCTGACTTGTACAGAGCGAAGATCAGTTCTGAGGTAAATACTTTATTACCGGAAGAGATCTCCGGAATATTTATCCAGGCAAACGCGTTGGTATTGATCACTTCTTCAGCTGCAGCGCGTGCCTTTTCTTTGTCGCCGATATACAGATAAACCCTTGCTTGCAGCGCTTTTACGGCGAAGTAGTTGAATTTATAAGAGCGGTCGCGCAGATAACCGGTGGTCGTGGTCGGCGTAGTGCTGCCTGGTACGATCGGGTCTGTGGTTTTCAATGCGGCTTCGGCTACGGCGCAATCGGCCAGTATGCGATTGGTGATCTCCTGAACGGTGAGCCTGGGTAAAGCGTTTACTGTCAGCTGATCCATGTAGGGAATCGCTTTTGCCGTGAGGCCACCCGCCGAAGCAGGCGCAGGAGCGAACAGACGCAGCAGGTCGAAGTGGAGGAATGCCCGCAGGCCATAGGCTTCACCCCTGATAATACTGTAGTTCACATCCCTGAACATTCTCTGATCGGTGGTATTAAGATGGCTGATCAGGCTATTGTCGTTGGCAACAGCATTGTACAGTCCCTTCCAGATACCATCTATCTTGCTTCTGATAGCGGCATTGGTATAATTGTATTGCGCAGCATAATAGTATTCATGAAAGGTGCTGGTAAAGCGGCTGTGCTGCATGGACAATACTTCCGTTAGTCCGAAGCTGAGTTCTTTTCCGTATACCGTATTTTCATTCATCTTCAGGTACACGCCTGTCAGTGCATCCATAAAGCCTTGTTCATCCCTGAAAGCATCGTCGGTGTCGATCTGTGTTTTTGGCTTTACATCCAGGAACTTATTGCAGGCCGTGAGCAGCAGGACCGGAAAGAACAGCAGTAATATATTTCTGAGTTTCATAATTGCACTGTTAAAAGGTGATCTGTAAAGAAGTAGAGATGGTCCTTGCGAAAGGATAGTCCAGCCCTCTTTCTGTTTTTACGGAACTGATCCGGGCCAGGTCGTTCATATTCAGCGCCAGGTATACACGGCTGATGTTGGCAGTCCTGAGCCAGTTGACGCGACTGAAATCGTATCCCAGGCTTACAGAAGAGAACAGCAGTTCATGCAGGTTCTGTACGAAACGGGAACTGGGCCTGGTATCTGTTTTGTCGGCAATATCCTTGAACAGGGTCCTGTCGCCCGGCTGTTTCCAGCGTTGTTCCACTGCGCGGATGTCCACGTTGTAATTGAAGTCCGCATTTTCTACCCTGTTTACGAGTGTGGTATTATATTGTTGTCCGCCGGTCCTGAAGGTGAACGCGAAGTTGGCCGATAAGCCGCTATGCTGCACATTTACACCAAAAGAGCCCTGGTATTCCGGGTTGCTGTCGCCACCTACGATATAGTCTCTGGCAGACCATATATAGGTCAGTGAACCGTCTTTTTTCATGAAGATCTCCTTACCGTTTGCAGGGTCAATACCCAGTGAAGGCACTACCCAGATAGCGGTCATTGACTGACCTGGTTCAAAGCGGGTAGCAGGCTTGCGGCTGTCGTTGTTGCCGGTGGTCACATCTCCTTTACCTTCATCCGCTTCTTTATTGAGCTGCACAAGTGAGTTGGACACTTTCCGTATGCGGTTGGTATTCTGTGCAATATTGGCAAAGACGTTTACGGAAGTGCGCGTTTCACTACGACTAAATACGCGGAGGCTGGCGCCCAGCTGGAAGCCTTTGTTGCGGGATTCGCCGATGTTCTCTTTATAAGTATCAAAGCCTGCTGAAGGAGCCACGATCATGTCGCTCAGCAGGTTCTTGGTATCGCGGATGTAATAATCGAAGCGCAGGCTGAGACTGTTGAACAGGGTGATGTCTGCACCGATGTTGTTGTCCTGCACCTGCTGCCATTGAAGATGAGGGTTGGGCAGTGCCGCGAGGTCAAGGCCCATATCTCCGTTGTAGGTCCTGTCGGTGATGTAATTGTAGGTAGCGAGCGACTGGTAGGAGTTGAAATTCTGCGTACCGGTAGTACCGACGCTACCGCGTAGTTTCAGCACATTGATAAAACGGAGCGACTGCATGAATTTTTCCCTGTGCAGGTTCCAGCCGGCACCGGCCGACCAGAAAAGTCCCCAGCGACTGTCAGCGCCGAACTGTGAGCTGGCATTTCCGCGATAGGAGAGGTCCAGCAGCAGGCGGTCGTCGTAGGAGTAGTTCAACGCAGAGGTAAGTGCAATGGAGCGGCTGGTATTTTCTGTTCCCAGCGCCTTTGTACCTGGTTTATAGCGGTAGCCGAAAGAGATATCGTCTATCTTGTCGTTCGGGAAACCTACCATAGTCATGCCATTGGCAGTAGTGACATCCTGTGTAACGGAATAAGCGCCGTTGAGGAAGAAATGATGTTTGTTGAGACGGAAGGAGTAGTTGGCCAGCAGGTCGGCGTTCAGGCTATTCATTTTCCCGTTGCGGATGCTGTATTCCCCGCGGTCGAGGTAAGCATCTGTACCGGGCAGCACGTTGGCATAGGACGAATGATTGGCCGGAGTGAACTGCTCCAGGTCATTCTTCTGCGCCTGTATTCCCACACGGGCTGTAAGTCGCAGGTTACGAGCCACATCCCAGTCGGTGTAGAAATTCTCTATGATGTTGGTATAGGTCGTGAAATCTTTTGAATTGAGTGTAGCGTCGTACAGGGGATTGCCCGCGGCGCCGTTGTTGTATGTTTTGATATAGTTACCGTTGCTGTCTGTTATTCTCCAGTAAGGGTTCAGCATGGCTGTGCGCGTAAAGCTGCCATAGGGAGAGTTGTCAGAGCGGTTGCGGTCTATGGTCAGGCTGTTCCTGAACTGGAAATTCTTCTTCCTGTAGATGAGATTGATAATACCGGAAATGGTATTCCTGTCGGACCCTTTCATCACACCCGCTACGTTGTTGTAGTTCAGGCTAGCGGAATAGCGGAGTGCATCGTCGCCACCATCAAGGGTTACAGCATGGCGCTGGCCGATGCCGTTACGGAGTGGTTGTGACAGCCAGTAGGTATTCACGCCTTCCAGCGCCGCCTGCAGGTTTGTACTGTAATCGCGCAGCAATTGTGCCTGGGTAGCAGGATCTGCAGAGCTGTATTTACCTGACAGCACTTCGGCATCGATCTTCTGCATGGAATTGGTCAGTTTATAGCTGCTCAGATCTGGTGCGGTAATGTCCATACTACCATTGTAAGACAACCTTAACTTGCCAGCGGTAGGCGGTTTGGTTTCTATAACTACTACGCCGTTGCCCGCCTTGGAACCATAGATGGCTTTGGCAGAAGCGTCTTTCAGCAGGGTAATGCTCTGCACAAGGTTCATGTTCAGGTCATTCACTTTCTCCAGCGTGGTCTGAAAACCGTCCAGGATGAAAAGCGGCAGGTTAGGATTGGTGGTATAGTCGCCCTTCAGGTCGGGAAAGCCAGTCTGGCCTCTCATCTGTATATCGGGCAGCTGATTGGGATTGGAGCCCGCATTCAGGTTTTCAACGATCTGGAAGGAAGGATCGAGTATAGCGAGTGCTTTCAGTACATTCTGATTGGAAACTGTTTTCAGCTGTTCAGAAGAAAAGGTGGCCACAGCGCCGGTAAAGCTCTCTTTACGGCGGTTGAACAGACCCGTGGAGATCACCACGTCATCCAGTTTGGTGGCTTCCTGTTCCAGTACGATCTGTAAGGCATTATCTCCTTTCACTTTCACCGCCTGCCGTTTAAAGCCAATGGCGGTTACCATTAGTGTCACATCCTGGTTGCCGGTACGCAGGGTGAATACGCCGGAGGAGTTGGTGAGCGTACCGTTTTTGGTACCCAGCACCATAACGGTAGCCCCCGGTATAGGCTCCCCTTTTTCGTTGGTTACCTTGCCGGTGATGTCTCCGGGCGGTAAAGGCGTTTCCGGAGCCTTTACCGCCTCTTTTTTCTTAATGATGACAACTCCATCCACAATAGAAAAAGTCAGCGCCTTATCCTTTAAAAGGAGGGAAAGGGCGTCCCTGAGCTGGAGGTTGTTGATGTCCGCATCTACTTTCCCGGCACGGTCCAGGTCTTCTGCTGTATAGAAGAAGTTCATGCCCGTCTGTTTACGGATGTCGGAAAAGGCCTTTTCCAGGCTGATATTTTTTCCGTGTAATGTGACGGTCTGCGCATTGACGGCTGCACAGACGTGCAGCGTACAAGCCAGCATAAGTATAAAGGACAATTTCATGATCATCCAGATTTTGGTTGGCAAAGCAAAGCCACGCTCTTTGTTTTTGCACAAAGCAGTTAAATACATAAATTTGTTTTGGTTGAAGAAATTGTGATCCAACGTTACAATTGTCACCCACCAAACCGGGATGTTAGCGCATCGCCGGTTTATTTTTTATGGGAAGACGGTTTCAGAGATGTGATTTGTACTATCTATAAAATGCTGTTTAAAATGTGAACAAATACAATTGTTGTGGTGGCTGATTGATTTGATTGGTTGGTTTATGATCTTACGATTACTTTATTGCCCGCTATTGTAAAATGTACGTTACCGGTAAGCTCCAGTATCTTGAATACCTGTGAAGCATTGACATTTCTCGGTATAGTACCGCTGAATTTTTTATCCGGTATTTCCTGGTATTCCACTTCTACATCATACCAGCGAGATACCTGGCGCATGATAGTTTGAATATCGGCCCTGTCAAAATAGAAATAGCCATTCTTCCATGCCAGCACCTGCTCTTCGTCGGCTGGCTGTATCGTTAATTTTCCTGTTCGTTTCTGCAGGATAGCCTGTTTACCTGCTTGCAGGGTAACAGCAGCGTTGTTGTTTTCAGTAGCTACCTGTACACTGCCTGATACCAGCGTGGTATGTACCGCTGCTTCGTCGGAATAGGCGTTGATATTGAAACTGGTGCCCAATACTTTTACGGTCACATTGTTGGCGGCAGACAGGATAAAGGGTTTATCAGCATCCTGTGCTACTTCCAGGTAGGCTTCCCCGGTGATCTCCACTTTCCTTTCATTTCCCGTGAATGCGGTTGGATACTTCAGGGAAGAGGCGGCATTGAGCCATACTTTGGTGCCATCGGGCAGTACCAGTTTAAACTGGCGTCCGCGGGGAGTGGTCATGGTATTGTAGGAGATGCCGGCTGAGGGAGTACCGGATCTGTAATCCAGTTGTCCCTTGCTGAGCAGCACTTTCGTACCGTTCTGATTGGCAATGACGCCATTGCCGGTGCTGTCGAGTACCACCTCCGAGCCATCGTTCAGCGTAAGCACGGCGCCTGTTACACCCGGTGTGGCATCGTGTAGTGGCCTCACAGTAGTGTTGGATGTAAGCGGGCGTGAAGCAGGCGTATGCCTGTACCAGAAGTATGCGCCTGTTCCCAGTAAAAGGAGCACAGCTGCGGCGGCAGCCCAGCGGCGGTATATGTATATAGGTTTAACAGGTGCAGGTGGCAGCTCATGGCGTTTTGCTGTCAACTGTTCTATAAAATGATCTGTCTGGGCCACAGGTACAGGGAACAGGTATTTGTCGGTCAGCATAGCATCCTGCAGGGCATGCTCCAGCAGCTCCCGGTTTTCCGGTTGCTCCATCAAACGGGCAAATTGTGCTTTTTCGGCTGTGCTGATGCTGCCGTCGATATACTTGTCCAGTAATGAAGTAAATACGTTTTGATCCATGAGCTGTTAACCTGTACGGTGGTTCTGAATAAAATATTTGTCCCTTGCACATATAAAGACGCAGGTGGAAAAGGGGTATAATAGGTCAGCCGGGAAATAAATTCAGATTTTTATTTTATTAATACATTGGGGCGATAGCTATCAGGAAAATAAGCACTTCGGGATAATTGGCCAGGTAGGCCCTCAGGGTATTCAGGGCCTGCACAATATGCCAGTTCACCGCTGCTTTTGAGATATTTAGCTTTTGCGCTATCTGTTCATGGCTCAGGTGTTCCAGCCTGCTCATGGTAAAGACCTCCCGCTGACGTGGAGGCAGCTTGTCGACCGCCTTCAGGATAAGCGCATAGGTTTCCTTGTACTGGTATTGCCGATCGGGGATCAGCATATCTTCCATCGGGTCTTCAGCAGCCGCGTCCGTTTTTATGACCTGCCTGCGCATGGCAGAAATGATCTGGTTACGGCCCAGTATAAAGAGGTAGTTCCGGAAGTTTTCGATCTCCGGTAGTTTTTCCCTTTGCTGCCAGATGCGCAGGAAGATGTCCTGGGTGATCTCTTCTGCTTCAGGATAAGATTTAGTGAAGGTCAGGGCATGGGAGAACACCCTGGGGTGATAGAAGCGGAGAATAGTACGGAATGCAGGTTCATCACCTGCTGCGACCTGCCCTAATAGTTCACGTTCATTATGTAATTCCGTAATATCCAAGTATATAATGACTAGCTGAAGCGCTAAAGATAAGAAACTTTACAGGCTCTTTTATCCTATGCCTGCAAACAGCAGGGTATTTCACGTCAGGCAGGCGTTTATAGGCAGCAAATGGCATAAATTGTATAAATTATGGCATTTGTGCCATCTTCTGTACATACTACATTTGTAACGTTCAAGCATTCTTATGCCGGGAAAAACAAAGAAACTGATCGTAATTGTACCTATGCCAGGTACTTTCCTGCTGGACATCGCCGGACCGGTAGATGTCTTTACCGCGGCAGACGCCATATTGAAAGAAATGGGCGGGGCGACCGCTGAGGGCTATGATGTGGTGCTGGCTTCTCCGCTCACTACAAAAAAGATCACCACAAAAAGCCGTATGGAACTGAGTTGCGAGGTAAGGGTAGACGCCATCGACAAGCCGATCGATACCCTGATCATAGCAGGTTTCCCCATGGCCATGCTGGAAACAAGCGGTGCATTTATCGGCTGGCTGCATGACACCTACCCTAAGGTACGGCGTATCTGCTCTGTGTGCGTAGGCACCTATGCGCTGGCAGAAGCCGGCATACTCGAGGGCAGGCATGCCACCACTCACTGGCAGTTCAGCCAGGACTTTCAGCGCCGGTATCCGGGTATTAAAGTAGACACAAATCCTTTTTATACACGTGATGGTAATGTTTATACTTCAGGAGGTGTGGCTTCCGGTATAGATCTCTCACTGGCACTGGTGGAGGAAGACTATGGACGCGACCTTGCCCTGCATGCAGCACGCAAGCTCGTTTTATACCTGAAACGTACAGGATATCAGTCGCAGTTCAGTTCTTTATTAGAGGTGCATACGATGGAGAATTCCATTGCAGGGAAACTGCATCCCTGGATCATCCGCCATTTACAGGAAGACCTCCGCGTAGAGCACCTCGCTGAACATTGCAATATGAGCCTGCGGAATTTCAACCGTGTGTTCATAAAAGAAACAGGTATGACGCCGGCGAAATTCGTAGAAAAATTACGCATAGAAATAGCGAGGAAATACCTGGAAGACAGTGACCTGAGCATGGAGCAGATCGCGGAGAAATGCGGGCTGGGGGGACTTGTATCCATGCGGCGCACATTTATGCGGCACATGATGGTGTCTCCATCTGACTACCGGCGTTCTTTCAGAACATCATTACAAACACTTA
This sequence comes from Chitinophaga filiformis, assembly GCF_023100805.1. Classification (NCBI taxonomy): domain Bacteria; kingdom Pseudomonadati; phylum Bacteroidota; class Chitinophagia; order Chitinophagales; family Chitinophagaceae; genus Chitinophaga; species Chitinophaga filiformis. The sequence goes on along the minus strand of NZ_CP095855.1, from coordinate 5,904,765 downwards.
ATTGATCACCCAAAAATATATAACGATGAAAATAGCTATCAATGGATTCGGACGTATAGGCAGAATGACGCTGAGAGCATTACAGAACAAGAAGGGAGTAGAAGTAGTTGCGGTTAATGATCTTACGGATATCGGGTTGCTTGCGCACCTGTTGAAATATGATACCTCTCACGGGAAATTCCCGGGAACAGTGACACACGACGATAAACATCTGATTGTGAACGGTAAGAACATCCTGCTGCTGAACGAGCGCTCGCCGGAGAAACTGCCCTGGGCGCAACTGGGAGTAGACGTAGTGATTGAGTCTACCGGCCGCTTTACACAAAAGGAACTGGCACAACAGCATATTACTGCCGGTGCGGGAAAGGTGCTGATCACAGCGCCTGCAAGCGGTGGCGTTAAGACGATCGTGGCAGGTGTCAACAACGACCAGATAAGTGCAGATGATCAGATCCTTTCCACAGCTTCCTGTACCACAAACTGTATTGCACCCGTATTATACCTGCTTGATAAGGAATATGGCATTGCTTCCGGTTATATGAGCACTGTACATGCATTCACCATGGACCAGATGCTGCAGGACGGTCCGCATAAAGATTACAGGAGAGCGAGGGCAGCTACGCAGTCCATCATCCCCACCACTACCGGCGCGGCTAAAGCCATTGGCGATGTACTGCCTGATCTGAAAGGTAAAATGGATGGTTTCTCCTACAGGATACCTGTGATTGATGGTTCCATTGCGGATATGTCGCTCAACCTGGTGAAACCCGCTTCTGCGGCTGAGATCAACCAGTTGTTTAAAAATTATGCGGATACATCTCTGAAAGGTGTGTTGGAGTATACAGAGGAACCGCTGGTTTCTGCGGATATCCTGGGAAATACACATTCCTCCATCGTAGATGGTACCCTGACACGTGCAATAGGCAACCTGGTAAAGATAGTAGCCTGGTACGACAATGAAGTGGGTATCTCTAACAGGATCGCCGAGCTGACCGTAGAACTGGCCGCACAGCAGGTGCCTGCATGATAAACTGTATCAGGAAGATGCCTGTACGATGAGGTTTGTATTCAGTATCTTCCTTTCAAATTCCTTTACGGGCTTTTTGCTCTCTATCAGTTGGAGCAGCAGGTTGGTAGCGATCTGTCCCATTTCGAAGGCCGGCTGTCTCACAACGGTCAGCGGCGGGTGTAGCAGTTCTATTAAATCTGAATTGGAAAAGCCGACAAGGGCAATGTCCTGGGGAATACGGATACCTTTGTTTTTTAACACACGCATACAATTGGTGGTCAGTTTATCTGACGCCGTAAAAATAGCATCAGGCCGTGGGCGCAGTTTCAATAGCTGGCTCACGGCCTGTTCTACTTCCTGTAGTTGAAGTCCGGCGTAACGGCTGTATTTGATCAGGGCTTTGCCCGGTTTTACCCTGGTATGCGCCAGTGCTTCCCGGTAGCCTGCAATGCGCTCGCGGCTGATAGACAGGTTCTCCGGACCTGCAATAACAGCAATATGTTTGTACCCTTTATTGATCAGGTGCAGTGTGGCATCGTAAGCGCCCCTGAAATTGTCTACCATCACTTTATGGGTCTGTATCTCTTCCACAATACGGTCAAAGAATACAATAGGAAAACCTCTTTCATGCAATCTCTTCAGGGGGTCCATGTTTTCCGTACCACTGGACACAGAGATGAGCAGTCCGTCAATGGAGCGGGATGCCAGGTATTGCAGTGTCATCACCTCTTTGTCGAACGATTCATGCGTTTGTGAGATCATTACATTATACCCTTTGTCTTTTGCAACGGATTCAATACCGTTGATGGCCTGTGAAAAGAAACTGTTGGCGATCTCGGCAACGATGACACCGATGGAGCGGCTTCTTTTTTCTTTCAGGCTTAAGGCGATCGGGTTGGGATGGTAGTTGATCCTCGTGGCATATTCCAGCACCAGCTGTTTGGTGGCAATACTGATCTCATGGCTGTCCCGCAGGGCACGGGACACGGTAGAGGTGGATAACCCCAGCGCAATAGCGATATCTTTTATAGTAGCGGCTTCGAATTTCATAACGGAATAAGTAAATATACTTATAATTTATCTTATACTATATTGGTGTCATCCCAACACGTATGAAAACGCCTCAGAGATGAATAAAGCGCTGATATTTTGGTTGCGAGGTTAACCTGCTTCGCCACTGCTCACGGGCAGCGGTTATGTAGTCCGCAAACGTTTGCGTAAATAAATACCTGCAAACCTTTCCGAATTAATGAATATAGCTGTAGAATTGTTTCGGGGATATCGGTAGAAGGATCCGATACAAACCAGTACTGCTTTGTATTGCCACTGTAGCAATAGTATTCCGTTGCGGATTAACAAGACCCAAATTTAGAAGACATATATACAACATTACGTTATGAAAAAACTGTTATTGATGTACTGGCTATTGCTGGGCGTTGCCGGGATGGCATTTGCACAGGGCCAGGTTATAAAAGGGCGTGTCTCCGACGCAGCAACAGGAGAGCCGCTCGTAATGGTGAACATACATCTTAAAGGTACCACAACAGGTGTGCAGACAGATGCCACCGGCGCGTTTTCCCTTACAGTTCCCGATGCCAGAACAGGTGTATTGATATTCAGTTATCTGGGTTATCAGGCACAGACGCAAAACATTAACGGCAGCAACAACCTCATTGTGAAACTTGAAAAGGATAATAAGCAGCTGGACGAAGTCGTGGTAGTAGGTTATGGTGAAGTGAAGAAACGCGACCTTACAGGAGCTGTTGTTTCTGTGAAGGGAGAAGAGCTGAAGAAGATCCCTTCCACGAACGTGATGGAGTCTGTACAGGGCAAACTGCCTGGTGTGGATATTACCAAAAGCAGCGGTGCATCCGGCGCAAAAGTGAATGTAACGGTAAGAGGTAACCGCTCTATCCGTGCTGATAACGGACCGCTCTACATTGTGGACGGTGTACAATATGAGAACATCCAGGACATTAACCCGAATGATATTCAGTCCATGGAAGTACTGAAAGATGCTTCCTCAACTGCTATTTATGGTTCCAGGGGCGCCAACGGCGTTATTATTGTTACAACAAAAAAAGGCGCTGGCGGAAAGCCTCGTGTTACTGTCAACACCTATGTCGGCCTCTCGCAGGTAGCAGGATATCCCTACATGTCTACCGGCCCGCAATACGTAGCACAGAAACGTGAGGCGAACCGTACTACCGGTCGCTGGAAAAGCGAAGCAGACGATCCGCTCATCTTCAATGCATCAGAAGTGAATGCGATCCAGAACAACCTCTGGACAAACTATGCGGACCTCCTGATCCATGACGGCCTGCAACAGGACTACCAGGTAGGTGTATCCGGTGGCTCCGATAAAACGAAGGTGTATCTCTCACTGGATTATTTTGATGAAAAAGGCCTTTTCAAACTGGATCACCTGAAGAGATATGCTGCCCGTCTGAACATCGACCAGCTCATCAACGACTACCTGAAAGTGGGCATGCAAAGCCAGATCACCTACTACAACCAGGATACCCGTCGTGATCCGCTGAACCAGGGCAACAAGATCATACCGCTCGGCCTTCCTTACGATAACGAAGGCAAGCTGGTGACATTCCCCAACGGCGGTACGATGATCAATCCACTGGCGGATGAACAACCCAATGCATATCAGAACAACGGCAGGGTAACCCGCACATTTGTGAACGCCTATGTAGAACTGACACCTTTGAAAGGCTTGTCCTTACGCTCCAATTTTGGTGTAACACTGGATAATACCCGTACCGGCATCTACGCAGCTAAAAATACGATCGACCGTGCTACGGCTTCCGCTTCCCGCTCGCAGCTCAACAGCGGTAGCAGGCGTTTCCTCAGCTGGGAGAATGTGTTGAACTACCAGCGCAGCATCGGCGATCATTCATTCGGTGTGACCGGCGTGGCCAGCCTGCTCTCCGACCAGCGCGATTCCAGTTTCCTGCAGGGGGAGGGGCAATTACTTCCTTCACAATTGTATTATGCCCTGCAGAACAGTGTGAGCGGTATTGCCATCCGTTCCAGCTACATGGCCAGCAAACTGATCTCCTTTACAGGGCGCCTCAATTATAGCTATAAAGGAAAATATCTCCTGTCAGTAACAGGGCGTTCTGACGGATCGTCAAAACTGGCGCCTGGCAATAAATGGGCTTTCTTCCCGGCTGTTGCAGGGGCATGGAGAATCTCTGACGAAGCTTTTATGCGTGACCAGCATATCTTCAGCGATCTGAAACTGCGTGCCAGTTATGGCATTGCCGGTAATGACGCGGTACCGCCATATGCAACGGCCAGTTATCTGAACAAGATCCCATTCTCTTATGATGATACCAACTCCGCTATGGGTTATGGCATCGGTAGCCAGGTAGGTAACAGGTTCCTGAAATGGGAACTGTCGTCCACTACTGACGTGGGACTGGACATGAGCTTCTTCAACGGCAGGATCAATGCTACGGTCGACTACTATGATACACATACCAAAGACCTGCTGCTGCAGCGAACATTGCCTACATCTTCAGGCGTCAGCACGGTGATCCAGAACATCGGTAAAACAAGGAACAGGGGTATTGAACTCGGTATCAATACTGTCAATGTAAGCGTGAATGGATTGAGCTGGACCTCCAATATCACCTTCTCAAAGAACAAAGAAGAGATTGTGGCACTGGCGGATGCCAACACCAATGACGTAGCCAACAGCTGGTTTATTGGTCAGCCGGTAAAAGTGTTCTTCGACTATGAGAAGACCGGCATCTGGCAAACCAAGGAAGCAGATGCTGCTGCCAGATACAAGTACAAACCAGGAGATATCAAGGTACGCGACCAGGACAATAATGGCGTACTGAATTCTGCCGACCGTATTGTAGTAGGTAAACAGGTGCCTGCCTGGAGCGGTGGTTTCAACAACGATATCCGCTTCAGGAGTTTCGATCTGAACGTGTATGTGTTTGCACGTATCGGACAATGGATCAATTCAGAATATGCTGCCAAATATGATCCGCAGGGCCTGGAAAATAGTGCGCCGCTTGATTACTGGACGCCGGAGCATGAGACGAACGCCTATCCACGCCCGAATGCAAGTGTGTCAAAAGACGGTACGCCCTTTATCAAAACGCTGGGATATAAGGATGGATCTTTCGTAAAGATCCGCAATATCTCACTGGGGTATACCCTGCCTGCAGATGTTTTAAAGACCATGCATATGAGTAACCTGCGCGTTTATGTAACAGGTAAGAACCTGTTCACCTTCAGTAAGGTGAAAGACTATGATCCGGAGAGAGGAGGTGACCTGAGCAATCCGCTGACGAAGATGTATGTGGCTGGCCTCAATGTAGAATTCTGATCTCATTCAATTAACCTGACAAACCATGAAACATTATATAAATCTTTTCATTACCATACTGCTGGGCGTCGGTCTGCTGGCGGCCTGTAACAAACAGCTGGAAGAGTACAATCCTTCCGGGCTCACCGTGGACCAGGTGTTCAGTACACCTGAGGGTTTCGAAACACTGGTAAATGCTGCTTATTCCTACAACCGCTGGTGGTACGGAAAAGAAGAGGGCTACAGCATCTCAGAGATGGGCACTGACCTGTGGACAAGCGGTACCGGCGACAAATACCCTGATCTTACACAATATATCAACCTCCAGGCCAGCAATAGCGTGATGAGCGGATTGTGGCGGCAAATGTATTCGGCTATCAATCTTTGCAACACGGGCATAGCCAGGGTGGGCAATGCCGGGTTGACAGAAGACAAAAGAGTGATCCGCGAAGCAGAACTGCGTTTCCTCCGGGCCTTCTATTACTGGCACATTGTAGAGACCTGGGGCGGTGTTCATTTTACGCTGACAGAAACCAGCGGTGTGCAGACAACTGCCAACCGTACGCCGGTAGACACTTTTTATGCGCAGATCTTCCGCGACCTGGAAATGGCAGCTGCTAATCTGCCACGTACTACCAGCGACTATGGCCGTGCTACCAAACCGGCAGCCATGGCGTTCCTGGCACGCATGTACCTTACCCGTGGCCAGAACGATAAGGCCGCTGCACTGGCCGATTCGGTGATCAATAACTTCGGGTATGCGCTGCAGGCCAAATACGCTGACCTCTGGCGTATGGACAACCTGCAGAACAAAGAGATCGTATGGGCCGTTAACTACATGAAGAATCTGGTGTTCAACGACAGGCTGGATGCTACTTTATATCCCAACGGGCATTCCCGTGGCGCCAACAACGGGCACCTGATGTTTACGATGAAATATGACGACCTGCCGGGTATGCAGCGCGATGTTGCCAACGGCCGTCCGTTTAACAGGTATATGCCTACCCTGTACCTGCTGGAACTTTTCAATGAGAAAGCGGATGCACGGTTTGACGCCAGCTTCAAAAGCGTATGGTACTGTAATAACCCGGCAACAGGACGAAGAGGCATGAAAACGGGTGACACTGCGGTGGTATGTACCAAATACGTGGTAGCTCCTGCAGACACTGCCGGTAAACCATATCGTGTGTATGACAGGAATACTTCTTATCTTCCGGGTGAGGGAGGTGCTGACCGTACCCACTATATCTCCCTGAAGAAATTTGAAGACCCGACCCGCGGAGGAAAGGATGAGGAACAAAGCGCCCGTGATGCATATATCATTCGCCTGGGTGAGGTGTACCTGATCGCAGCAGAAGCACAGATCAACCTGGGCAACAAGGCCAAAGCAGCGGAATATGTCACTACGCTGCGCAAACGTGCGATCATTCCCGGTCACGAGGCGGAAATGCAGGTGACAGATGCAGATATGACCATTGATTTCATCCTGGCTGAAAGGGCCCGCGAACTGGCAGGAGAACAGCTGCGCTGGTTTGATCTGAAACGTACCGGTAAGCTGGGCACACAGATATCAGCACATAATCCTGACGCAGCGAAGAATTTCCAGTCATTCCACACTGTTCGTCCTATCCCGCAGGACCAGATCGATGCGGTGACAAACAAGAGTGAGTTCACTCAAAACCCGAACTATCAGTAATACTATAAACCGAAAGCTCATGAAGTTGTACCTATTGGCGCTGTTTTTTCCCTTGATCAGCTGGATAGCGACAGACGATCCGCCGCGCGTGTTTATGATCGGTGATTCTACCATGGCCAACAAGCCCCTGGAAGATAATCCGGAGAGAGGATGGGGACAGCTGTTCCCGCTCTTTTTAAGGAAAGGCGTGACCGTAAGGAACTATGCCGTCAACGGACGCAGTACCAAAAGCTTCATCAATGAGCATCGCTGGGACAGTGTTTTAGCGCAATTAAAGCCCGGTGACTGGCTTATTATCCAGTTCGGGCACAATGATGCCAAGAAGGAAGATCCGACCCGTTATGCGGCTCCTGAGGGCGAATACAGGGATAACCTGGTCCGCTTTGTGAAGGAAGCCCGGGCGAAAGGGGCAAATCCCATTCTTGTTACCCCGGTACAACGCCGGAAGTTTGATGAGAAGGGCGCCTTTGTGGACCAGCATGGGGAATACCCACGCGTGGTGCGGGAAATAGCCGCCAGCAATGAAGTGCCGCTGATAGACCTGCATAAAAGCAGTGAAGCCCTGCTGGTACAGCATGGCGTACAGGGCTCTGAGAAATTGTTTAAGACCACAGGGCCGGGGCATTATACCACCTTGCCCAATGGCGTTACCGACAATACGCATTTCAATACCTACGGCGCCACCCTGGTAGCAGGACTGGTGGCCAGGGAGATCAGTGAGAAGCATATTGGTCTGGAAAAATACCTGGAACAGACCGCTTTTGAAGGGAAGTACCGTTTTGAGCTACCGGAGATCTATGAACCGCATTTCAGAAGCGATACACTGAACATCCTGGCTTTCGGCGCCAAAGCTGATGGTATCACCCTGAACAATAAAGGTATCAACGATGCTATCACCGCCTGCAACAGTAAAGGCGGCGGTGTGGTAATGGTGCCTCCGGGCTTATGGCTGACCGGCCCCATTGTGCTGAAGAGCAATGTGAACCTGTACCTGGCGCCTAATGCCATCTTACAGTTCACGACAGATTTTGACCAGTATCCCCTGGTGGAAACCACCTACGAAGGTTTAATGGCCGTGCGTTGCCAGGCGCCGGTGTCCGCGCTCAATGCAGAAAACATCGCCATCACAGGCAGCGGTGTCCTGGATGGAGGTGGAGACGCCTGGCGTATTGTGAAGAAGGATAAGCTGACGGAAACGCAGTGGACCAAACTGCTGGCTTCCGGTGGTATAGAAGGAGAGGATAAAAAGACCTGGTACCCTTCCGAAAAATCATTAAAAGGTTCTCACACTAAACTGGCGGGCGTTATAGCTCCAGGCAAGACTGCGGCTGACTATGACAGTATTAAGGACTTCCTGCGTCCGAATATGATCAGCATTACCTCCTGTAAGTATGTGCTGCTGGAAGGCGTAACCTTTCAGAACTCACCGGCCTGGTGTATCCATCCGCTGCTGACAGAACATATTACACTGCGTAATGTATATGCAAAGAATCCCTGGTATGCACAGAACGGCGACGGGCTGGATCTTGAGTCCTGCCGTTATGCCCGCATAGAAGGCTGCACATTTGATGTGGGTGATGATGGTATCTGTATCAAATCGGGCAGGGATGAACAGGGCCGTAAAAGGGGCGTGCCTACGGAAGATGTGATCGTCAATAACTGCACCGTATATCATGCACACGGCGGTTTTGTAATAGGCAGTGAAATGTCGGGCGGTGCGCGTAACCTGTTTGTATCCAATTGCTCCTTCCTGGGTACGGATATCGGGCTGCGTTTTAAAACCACCCGCGGCCGGGGAGGCATCGTAGAGAAGATCTATGTGAACAATATCAATATGAAGGATATTCCGGCAGAGGCGATCCTGTTTGATATGTATTACATGGCGAAAGATCCTGTGCCCTTGTCGGGAGAAAAGCGGGAAGCGCCTAAAGTGCAGCTGTTCCCTGTAACGGAAGCCACACCACAGTTCAGGGATTTTCATATCAGCAATGTGGTCTGTCATGGAGCGGAGAAAGCGATCTTCATCCGCGGACTACCGGAAATGCCCATCAGTGATATCTACCTGAAAGATATCACGATCAAGGCAAAGGCGGCGGGAGACTGTATTGCGGGCAGTAATATCAGTCTGACCAATGTTACCCTTGTTACGAAAGATAGCGGTAAGATCAATGTGCAGGACAGCAAACAGGTGAAACTTGATATTACAAAACGATAAACGGCATGAAAAAACTACTGAACACCCTTTTGCTCCTGCTGCCTGCATTCGCTTTTGCCCAGTCTGCAAAGATGGCTGAAACGATGATCCGGATATGGGGAGATTCATTGCAACTGGCAGGAAGGCCCGCACACTGGACATATGACCAGGGTGTGGTACTGGAAGGTTTTACAGGATTATGGAAGAATACAGGAGACGGAAAATACTTCCGTTTCATACAGACAGGTATCGATCACTATCTGGAAAAGGATGGTACGATCCGTACTTATAAAGCTGAAGATTACAACATCGATAATATAAAAAACGGCCGCTCTCTTTTGTTGCTGTACAAAGTGACCAGTGAAGAGAAATACAAACTGGCGGCCGACAAGCTCAAGGCGCAGCTGGACAAACATCCGCGTACCAATGAGGGCGGCTTCTGGCATAAGAAGCGCTATCCTTACCAGATGTGGCTGGACGGCCTGTATATGGCAGAACCATTCTATGCAGAGTATGCAGCGCTCTTTCATGATGAAGCGGCATTCAATGATATCACCCGTCAGTTTGTATTGATGGAAGTGCATTCCCGCGACGCCAAAACAGGCTTGCTGTATCATGGTTATGATGAATCGCGTCAGCAGCGGTGGGCGGACAAAGCGACCGGCCGTTCACCTAATTTCTGGGGGCGTGCCATGGGCTGGTATGGAATGGCATTGGTAGATGCACTGGAATATTTCCCACAGGGACATCCGGGCAGGGACAGTCTTATACAGATCCTGAACAGGATGGCACTGGCGGTGAAGAAATACCAGGACCCTGCCAGTGGTTGCTGGTGGCAGGTGCTGGATAAAGGCAAAGAGAAGGGTAACTATCTTGAAGCATCTGCTTCCTGCATGTTTGTATATACCCTGGCTAAAGGTGTACGCCTGGGATATTTACCGGCCAGTTACAGCGCCGTAGCAGATAAAGGGTATAAGGGCCTGACAAAACAGTTTGTAAGGCCTGCACCGGAAGGTGGCGTGAACCTGGAGGGGACCGTGAGCGTGGCCGGCCTGGGGGGAGATCCTTACCGCGATGGGAGCTATGCTTACTATCTCAGTGAGAAGGTAGTGGTGAACGATCCCAAAGGCGTAGGCGCATATATGCTGGCGGCCAACGAAATGGAGCAGGCAGCTATTCCGAAGACGGGGAAAGGCATGACGGTAACTATTGATAATTACTTCAACAATGAGTTCAGGAAGGGGCCTGCAGGACAGCCCGAGTCCTGGCATTATGTATGGAATGAAATGGACAATGGCGGTTATTCTCTCTGGGGGCATATTTTCCATAACAGGGGAGCAGCAACAACAACATTGTCTGCAGCGCCTACTGCGGCCAGCCTGGCGAAGACCAATATCTTCCTCATTGTTGATCCGGATACGGAAAAAGAAACTGCGCGGCCGAATTACATGACAGATGCTCATGCAACGGAAATATACAACTGGGTAAAGAACGGAGGGGTATTAGTGATCCTGCAGAATGATGCCGGTAATTCCGAGATCAAGGGCTTCAACAAACTAACAAGCCGTTTCGGCATCACTTTCAAAGAAGACAGCCGTAACCATGTGGAGGGCAAACAGTTCGAGCAGGGCGCCTTATTCCTGCCAGCAGGCAATGAGGTGCTCCCGCACACTAAAAAGGTTTATATCAAGGAGATCTCTACTATCACAACGGCGCCACCGGCAAAGTCGGTATACACTGATAAGGGGGACGTCATCATGGCCGTATCCAAAGTGGGTAAAGGAACAGTGTTCGCCGTTGGCGATCCATGGTTTTATAACGAATATCTTGACGGACGCCGTTTACCGGCATCTTTTGAAAACTACCAGGCAGCTGTGGACCTTACGGAGTGGCTGTTCAAACAAGTAGTGCGTAAATAATGTAAACGAGGTATCATGCAATTGAACAAACAGTTATTGAGCGGTGGAAAATTGCCTGCGCTGCCCGAAAAGGTGCTGCAATTCGGTACAGGGGTGTTGTTAAGGGGACTACCTGACTATTTCATTGATAAGGCCAATAAGGCGGGTATTTTCAATGGCCGTATTGTTGTGGTCAAGTCTACGGACAAAGGCAATACAGACGCTTACCAGGAGCAGGATAACCTCTATACCCATTGCATACAGGGGATCATGCAGGGGCGGAGGGTAGAGGAATATATTGTCAATGCCGCTATCAGCAGGGTATTGTCGGCCGCTGCGGAATGGGATAAAATACTGGCCTGCGCTGCTGCTCCTGACATGGAAATCATCATCTCCAATACTACGGAAGTAGGCATCACCCTATCAGACGATGATGTACATGCAGCTCCGCCTGCTTCTTTCCCAGGCAAGCTACTGGCATTTCTCCTTCACCGTTACCAGCATTTCAAGGGAGACCCGGGTAAAGGAATGGTGATCATTCCTACGGAACTGATCCCTGACAATGGTACTAAACTGAAAAATATTCTGCTGGAACTGGCCAGGCGTAATCAACTGGAAGAGCCGTTCATTCAATGGTTAACGGCAGCTAATCATATCTGCAATTCACTGGTGGACCGTATCGTACCCGGCGCCTTGCCGCCGGCGGCACAAGCTGCGATGGAACGACAACTGGGCTATGAAGATAAACTGATGATCATGTCTGAGCCTTATGCCTTGTGGGCCATAGAGACAGACAATGAAACCGTCAGGAAGAAACTGTCATTCTATCAAACTGACAGTGGTGTAGTGCTCGCGCCCGACATCAATGTATTCCGTGAACTGAAGCTACGCCTGTTGAACGGCACCCATACACTGAGCTGCGGACTGGCAGCCCTGGCCGGCTTTGAGACAGTGAAAGATGCCATGGAAGATGCTGCTATGGAAAGTTGCATATCAGCAGTGATGAAACATGAAATAGTACCGGCTATTACAGATGTAGCTATCCGTGAAGATGTGGCTTTGCGTTTTGCCGGAAGTGTGCTGGACCGTTTCAGGAATCCCTATATAGAACACCGCTGGTTAAGCATCACCATACAATATACTTCCAAGATGAAGATGCGGGTGATACCGGTATTACAACGCCATTACCAGCGCTACGAAGAAGTGCCTGCATTGATGGCGCTTGGCTTTGCCGCTTACCTGCTGTTCATGCGGGATAGTAATGTAACAGACGACCATGCAGGATATTTCAAGGAGCAGTGGCAGCGGCTGGAGCCGGCGGTACTGGTACAAACAGTATTGAAGGATGCCGCACTATGGGGAACAGACCTGACGGCACTGACAGGTTTCGCACATGCAGTGACGGTGATGCTGGGAGCATTACTCACGGAGGGCGCAGTGTCGCTTATCAGGAAGGTATCAGAAGAAACAACGATTGCTTAAATAAAAACAGATATGACGACGGGGATGAAACGGAAAGTGTTAAAAGTGCATCCGCACGATAATGTGGTAGTAGCGCTGACTGACCTGAAAAAAGGAGACAGTGTACAAGATAATGGCCACGTATATGTCCTGACGGAAGATATACCGGCAAAGCACAAATTTACAGAGACAGCGCTCAATACAGGAGATGCAATAACGATGTATGGTGTGCTGGTAGGCCGTGCAAAACAGGCATTACCTGCAGGTGCTAAAATAGCGGTAAGTAATGTACAGCATGCAGCCGGCGATTTCCGGTTGGCCCCGGCGAGAAGAACGGCCTGGCATATACCGGATATCTCCAAATGGCAGCAACGCACATTTATGGGATACCACCGCGCAGATGGCAGCGTAGGTACAGGCAATTACTGGCTGGTGATCCCCATGGTGTTTTGTGAGAACAGGAATGTGGAGGTATTGAGAGAAACACTGGTAGAAGAACTGGGATATGGCCGTCCGAAGAAATATGCGGCATTTGCACGCAAGCTGGCAGCAAAGTACAAACAGGGGGCAGATGCAGCAGGTATACTGGAAACGATATATACGGAAGATGATGGGGCAATACAACAAGCACGGCTCTTTGAAAATGTAGACGGTATCAAGTTCCTGACACATGAAGGCGGCTGTGGCGGTATCAGGCAGGATGCACAGACGCTGTGCGGGCTGCTGGCCGGATACATTACTCATGCGAATGTAGCCGGTGCTACAGTATTAAGTCTGGGCTGCCAGAATGCGCAGATCTCCATGCTGGAAGAAGAGATCAGGAAGCGCTCGCCGCAGTTCAGCAAACCTCTGTACATATTGGACCAGCAACAGACGGGGACTGAACAGGCTTTGATCACTGCGGCTGTAAAGCAGACCATGGCAGGATTGATTGAGGCGAATAAGATCGTTCGCCAGCCTGCACCACTGTCCAAGTTGTGTATAGGGCTGGAATGCGGAGGCTCTGATGGCTTCTCCGGTATTTCTGCCAATCCGGCTATTGGTTATACTTCTGACCTGCTGGTGGCATTGGGCGGTTCGGTTATATTATCCGAATTCCCCGAGCTGTGTGGGGTAGAGCAGGAGTTAAGCGACCGCTGTACAGATGAAAAAGATGCATTGCGTTTTATAGAGCTGATGCGTACCTATCAACGCCGGGCGGAAGAAGCAGGTTCCGGTTTTGATATGAATCCGTCTCCGGGCAATATCAAAGACGGTCTGATCACAGACGCTATTAAATCGGCCGGGGCGGCTAAAAAGGGCGGTACTTCCCCGGTAACAGCTGTATTGGATTATCCGCAGAAGGTAAGCAAGCCTGGTCTCAACCTGCTTTGTACACCCGGTAACGACGTGGAGTCTACTACGGCGGAAGTGGGCGCAGGGGCTACTATTGTATTATTCACAACCGGTCTGGGTACACCTACCGGCAATCCTGTGGCGCCCGTTATAAAACTGTCCAGCAATACGAAGCTCTATGAGCGTATGCCCGATATCATCGATATCAATACAGGCACTATCATAGATGGAGAGGAGTCCATCCCCGAAGCAGGTGAACGCATTCTTAATTATGTGATCGATGTAGCCAGCGGAATTACGCAGGCCAGATCCGTTATAAACGGACAGGATGATTTCATTCCCTGGAAAAGAGGTGTGTCACTGTAATCTTACTAACTACTAATTAATGTCAACAATGAAGAAGTTCCTGGATGAACATTTTCTCCTGAGTAATAATACTGCGAAACGTTTATACCACGACTATGCGAAAGAAATGCCTGTGATCGATTATCACTGTCACCTGCCGCCTGCGCAGATAGCGGCTGATACCAGATTTGACAATCTTACGCAGGCATGGTTGTATGGCGATCATTATAAGTGGAGAGCGATGCGCGCCAATGGGGTGCCAGAGAGCTATTGCACCGGCAACAGGTCTGACCGGGAGAAGTTTGAGAAATGGGCGGAAACGGTACCCTATACCCTGCGTAATCCATTGTATCATTGGACTCACCTGGAGTTGCAACGTTATTTCGATATACATGATGTACTGAACCCCGCTTCAGCGGCAGATATCTATGAAAATGCCAGCGCACAGCTGGGAACCAGTGCTTACAGCACCCGCAACCTGTTGCGAAAAATGAACGTGGCATTGGTATGTACAACCGATGATCCCGCAGATACGCTGGAACATCACCAGCAGTTAAGACAGGACGGGTTTGAGATACCTATTCTGCCTGCTTTCCGGCCTGATCAATCCATGCATGTAGATGACCCTGAAAAATATAATCAATACCTGCAACGCCTGGAAGAAGCTTCCGGCATTACGATTGCCACTTATACCGATCTGCTGGATGCATTAAAAAGCAGGCACGATTTCTTTGCAGGGCAGGGATGTTCCGTATCTGACCATGGTATCGAAGAGATCTATGCGGAAGATTTCCGGGACAAAGACATCCATGCTATTTTTCTGAAAGTGAGAAGTGGTAAAGGACTTAGCCTGCAGGAAGCAAGGCAGATCAAGTCTGCATTGCTGTTACAGCTGGCCGAATGGGATTGGGAGAAGGGATGGGTGCAGCAATATCACCTGGGCGCATTGCGCAACAATAACTCCCGTATGATGCGTTTATTAGGGCCTGATACCGGTTGGGATTCAATCGGCGATTTCCCGCAGGCCAAAGCATTGGCGAAGTTCCTGGACCGCATGGACAGCCAGGATAAACTGGCACGGACCATCTTGTATAACCTGAACCCGGCCGACAATGAACTGCTGGCTACTATGATCGGCAACTTCAATGATGGCTCTGTTCCCGGGAAAGTACAATTCGGTTCTGCATGGTGGTTCCTGGATCAGAAAGACGGTATGATCAAACAGCTGAATGCCTTGTCCAATATGGGATTGCTCAGTCGTTTTGTAGGCATGCTGACAGATTCCCGCAGCTTTTTATCTTATCCGCGTCATGAATATTTCCGGAGAATTGTATGTGAATTACTGGGGCAGGAGGTGGAAAATGGAGAAATACCAAATGATATAGAATGGATCGGCAAGGTGGTAAAAGATATCTGTTACTATAACGCGCAGCAATATTTTAACTGGAAAGAGCTGGGTGTTGAAGCGGAAAACGAGCGCTGAGAATCGCTTAAATGGCTATCTGGCCCAATCAGGTGCCCGAATGAAAAGAGGGGGGTATCGCACTTTGATATACGCTCAATTACACCCCTTTAGGGGTGTCAGTGTTTGTAGCGCGGGTTTCAACCCGGGGTATCGCAAATATCGCATATCGCAGGAATATTACACATATCGCAATGTCGATTATTGATGGTGCATAAAAACGTATCGGGTAATACATTCGCACAGGTAATATTCATAGAAATCCGGGCAGTATAAAATGGGCCTGATCTGTTGTGTGTTAATTATGGCTAAGCTGTTTTTTTGAAATCCTGTCCGTTTACGTCTTTTATCAGTCTAAAAAACAGATCCAGCCCATTTTATACTGCCGGCACTATTTGAGAATTGCTCTTCCCAGCCTAAGTTCTATTTACCTATTTAATGTCCTTCAAGCGATTGATTAAAGCTAATCGTATTTATGTCCTGCACTTAAGTATCCTGATCTCTTACTTGAAAGAACCACTTCCGCAACAGCTCTTCCGTTACGGAAGTGTAAACAACTAAACAACTCTCAGATTTATGATCAACAATTCGCGCAAGCGTAATTGGGTTTTTTAAGTGGCTCGCTGGAAGTCATTTCGAACTTCCCGGAGAGGGGAGATGAAACACATGGATTTTCGAAAGCGATGAGATCCGCCAATCCGTTCTGCACTGTCTGTTCTGCACGTATGGCGTCGTAATCGCCATTCAGGATGAGCGTACCGTTGAACCTTGAGCGGATACCTGCTATCAGCGTAGCCGGAGTAGCAGGTTCTGTCAGCAGATGGATGTGGGATAGACCATACGTATCCAGCGCATCCACCAGGTATTCGTAAGTAGCATCTATCTCGTCGTGATGCTGCAGGTCGTTGACCTGGCTGTAAGGCGACAGGCGGATGCCGGTGCGGTGTTTGCCGATAGCATGACTTACAGCGGCCACTGTTTCCAGTATAAAGCGTATCCTGTTAGGGATGCTGCCGCCGTATTTATCTGTACGCTGATTGGTGTCAGGGTGCAGGAACTGGTCCATCAGGTAGCCATGCGCTGCATGCAGCTCTACTCCATCGAAACCCGCATCAATAGCCTGTGTGGCTGCTTTCACGTATTGCTGCACCATCTTCTGTACTTCGGAGGTTGTCATGGCCCTCGGAGTAGCATATGGCTGCCATCCGTGCTGCTCGGTCCATATCTGCCCTTTGGCGGGTACTGCTGAAGGGGCAATTACCTCAGCCTTTCCCGGCATATTTGCCGGGTGCGATATGCGCCCTGTATGCATGATCTGCAGGAAGATCCGGCCTCCGTTCTCATGAACAGCCTTTGTAACTTTTTTCCATCCCGCTATCTGGTCCTTCGTGTAAATGCCGGGCATGTGTGCCTTGCCCATACCGTTTTCCGCAGGACCGGTCCCCTCTGCTATGATCAGGCCTGCTTTGGCCCGCTGGCTATAATAGTTCACCATCACGTCGTTCGGAATACCCGCAGGAACGTGTGTTTTGCTCAAGGTAGGCGCCATAACTACCTTGTTGGATATGGCGTAGTTGCCTATAGTAGTGGATGATAATAGTGTTGGATACATGCCTGTCGTTGGTTAATAATTCCAGAATGATTGTTCCAAAAATGGGTAAAAAAATATCAATGCCTGATGCTATGTAAAATATGATCCGCCATACGTTCCAACATCTCTCTATCACCGAAAAGGACGTCCATCATCCAGAGGGAGCTAAAGCTGGCGTAAAGGAACTGGGCTAGCGTGGCAGGGTCTTTCTCTGCCGGTATCTCATTCATTTGTTTGGCTTTCTCCAGTAGTTCCTGTAAAACGCTGATGCTTGCTTTGGCCTGCTCCTGGACGATCATTTTGATACCATCATCCATAGAAGCCAGTTCGAAGGATGTTTTGACCATCAGGCAGGTTTTACCCTCTTTCTTATTTGTTACGGCTCTTCGTACGATACTTTCCACTGCTGTCATGGGAGATACCTTGTCGCAGCACTGTTTGTAATCAAATAGCTTCTCTTTCGCGTAGTTCTGCAGGCACTGCTGGAAGAGGGCATATTTGTCGCCGTAAGTATCGTATATACTGGCCCGGTTCAACTGCATGCCTTCCACGAGGTCCTGCATAGATGTAGCATTGTATCCCTTCTCCCAGAAGAGATCCCTTGCTTTTGCCAGCCTTTCCTCAGGATCGAATGCTTTATTCCGTGCCATGTCACAAAATTAGAATTTCAGAATGAATGTTCCAAATTATTTTAGAACGAATGTTCTGGAATTATATTTCTGAAAGGACAGGACGGGGAGAATGATCTACAAATTTCTTATATAAGTATTGATTATCATTATGGTACAGGCCGCATTGGTCAAATCACGGAGAGATAAGGGCTTGCAGGGATTGGCCCGCTGCTTCTGCGGCTCAAAGGCCGGCATGGTACTCTTTTTGCCAAATATCAGACGTAAACGGTACGATACGTTATTACTGATTACATCTAAAATTGTTAAACCAAAAAGGGTACAAATGAAAAAGCTCACTTTTTTTGCCACGACTTTGCTGGCCGCCTGGATGTTACAGGCTTGTAATGGAGGAAGTAACACTGCTAAACATGAAGATGCTGTGGATAGCGCACAGGCCGTAAACAAAGAAACAGCTCCTGTTGACAAAGAATCTTCTGATTTTGCAGTAGAAGCTGCCAATGGGGGAATGATGGAAGTACAACTTGGTAAATTGGCGCAGGAAAAAGCAACGAATCAGCGTGTAAAAGATTTTGCCGCTATGATGGTTCGTGACCATTCCAAAGCAAATGATGAACTGAAGGGATTGGCACAGAGCAAGAATATTGCGCTGCCGGATAGCGTGTCCGGAGATGCGAGAGACCACATGGATAAGATGAGTAAGATGTCAGGGAAAGACTTTGACAAACACTATATCGACATGATGGTGGACGATCATGACAAAGATGTGGACAAATTTGACAAGGCCGCCAACAACCTGTCTGATCCTGATCTGAAAACATGGGCCGGCAATACCTTGCCTACACTGAGAGCCCACCAGGATTCAGCCAAGGCTATCCAGGCCATTATTAAGAAATAAACGCTACGGCATTAATGTTAAATAAGTAGTTGTTAGTCCCCGGGTGATGGTAGAGATTGTTGAGTTCGGGAATGTCGCTCCTGGTGGCTAACAACTCTTTTGTTGAAATATATAATTCTCCAGGTACGAACTTGTCTTTATATTTGTTCGCTGAGTGGAGAGTTATGTACGCAATAGTTGATATAGAAACCACAGGAGGCCATGCAAGTGCGAATGGCATTACTGAAGTAGCCATTTTTATTTACGACGGCCAGGAAGTAGTACAGCAGTATGAAACGCTGATCAATCCGGGTGTGCCCATCCCAAGGTACATTCAATCCCTGACCGGTATTACTGACGATATGGTAGCCGGGGCACCGTCTTTTGAAGAGGTGGCGGCCGACATATACGCCCTTATACACGATAAGATCTTCGTAGCCCACAACGTTAATTTCGATTATTCCTTTTTACAATATCACCTGGCGAAAGCTGGTTACCAGCTGCGCAGTAAGAAATTATGCACGGTAAGGCTCGGGCGTAAGATCGTTCCGGGTTTGCCCTCCTACAGCCTGGGAAACCTGTGTAAATCGTTACAGATAGCGGTTACCCAGCGTCACCGCGCCAGCGGCGATGCGGCGGCAACGGTGAAGCTATTCGCCCTCCTGCAGCGGCAGGACGTGAATAGTGCCATTGCCCATGCATTGAATGCACATTCCAAAGAGCAGTTCCTGCCACCTAACCTGCCACCGGAACAGGTTACTGCATTGCCGGGTAGTCCGGGTGTTTATTATTTCCATGATCAGAAAGGGAAAGTGGTGTACGTAGGCAAGGCCAAAAATATCCGGAAAAGGGTCAACAGCCACTTTACCGGCAACAGCGCCAGTCGCAAACGGCAGGAGTTCCTCCGTAATATTTATAGCGTTTCCCATGAGGTGACAGGCACAGAACTGATGGCCCATATACTGGAAAGTGTGGAGATCAAACGTCTGTGGCCGATATATAACTACTCGCAGAAACATATAGAATTTAAATATGGCTTCTACTGTTTCGAAGACCAGCAGGGTTATCTCCGCCTGGCTATCGAGAAACGGCGGAAGTATACCATGCCTTTACATGCATTCCCCTTGCTGGTACAAGGGCACCAGATGCTGCGGGGCCTGATCAGGGAGTTTGATCTTTGTCCGCGCTTATGCTTCCTGCAGAAAGGGAATGGCGCCTGTTCGCCTATTCCCGATCATACCTGCCGGGGCGCCTGCGAGAAGAAAGAAGGACCTGAAACCTATAATCTGCGGGTAAAAGCCGCCATCAACCATATGCAGCAGCAACAGCCAAGTTTTGTGATCATGGGCAACGGTCGTGATGCACAGGAGCTGAGTTGTATATTGATGGAGAAGGGCCGCTTCTACGGGATGGGCTATATTCCCCGTGATACGGCTGTTACAGAAGAACATGCCGTGAAGGAATGGCTGACGCAGTACCCTGAAAATGAATATATTCTGAACCTCATTCACGCACATGCGGGGAACAATGTTCAGGAACTTGTAAAGTTTTCTTAGATATTATCTGCAATAATTCCCTCAAGCTAAAGTATTTTTGCGAACCTGAATGCACAACCACTTGTTGACTTCCTTGTCAACAGCCTGGGAATGAGGGCTATTCATTAATCAATTTTAATAGGTAATTATTACGCTCATGTTAGAGTCAAAATTTCAGATTCCCGGGCAAACGGCTTTTTATAAGGGAAAGGTAAGAGATGTATACACAATCAATGACAAGCTGATGGTAATGGTAGTAAGCGACCGTATCTCGGCATTCGATGTGGTATTACCTCGCCCTATTCCTTACAAAGGACAGGTATTGAACCAGGTGGCTTCCATCATGCTGGAGGCCACAAAGGACATTGTTCCTAACTGGGTAAAGGCAGTGCCCTTGCCAAATGTAACGATCGGTCTGAAATGTGAATCCTTCCCTGTAGAAATGGTGGTGCGTGGTAACCTCACCGGTCATGCCTGGAGAACTTATAAAAGCGGCAAACGCGAACTGTGCGGTGTAACCATGCCGGAAGGACTGAAGGAAAATGATTTCTTCCCTTCTCCGATCATTACGCCTACTACCAAGGCGCATGAAGGCCATGATGAAGATATCTCCCGTGAAGAGATCATCGCCAAAGGGCTTGTAAGCAGGGAAGATTATGAGCAACTGGAAAAGTATACACTCGCCCTGTTCGAACGTGGTAAGGAAATGGCAGCTAAACGCGGCCTGATCCTCGTAGATACCAAATACGAGTTCGGTAAGATCGGCGATACTATCTACGTGATCGATGAGATCCATACACCTGATTCTTCCCGTTATTTCTATGCAGAAGGATATGAGGAGAAACAGCAGGCCGGCCAGCCACAGAAACAGCTCAGCAAAGAGTTCGTTCGTCAGTGGCTGATGGAAAACGGCTTCCAGGGTAAAGACGGACAGCAGGTGCCTGCAATGAGCGATGAGTTTGTTGCCAGCGTAAGCGAGCGGTATATCGAGCTGTTCGAAAGTATCACTGGCCAGCAATTTGTGAAGGAAGATGTATCCAAAGCAGATGCTGAAAAGAAGATCATTGAGACGTTGCCGAAATTATAAGAAAATGTCAACTGACCGCAGACAGGAACAAAAGAATACTTTGTGTTCCTGTTTTGCGGCCGGTTACTGACAGATATCCGATTACAGACGAATATGAAACACCTGGCCACGCTTAACAAGTACTTTGTAAAATACAAATGGAGATTCCTCACGGGTTTGATCTGTACTGCTGTATCCATTGTATTCAGCGTGTTCCAGCCTATCATGGTCAGGCAGATCTTCGACCTTCTCGCCCTGAACCTTAACAATTATAACCTGCTCAGCGACACTGGTCTGAAAGCCCCTTTCCGGGGAGATTTCACCAATGTGCTGGCTTTCTATGGCATCAGTATCCTCCTGTTTGCCCTCCTCAGCGGATTTTTCCTTTATCTCCAGCGGCAGACGCTCATCGTAATGAGCCGCTATATTGAATATGACCTCAAGAACGAAATTTACCAGCAATACCAGTTGCTGGATCTGAACTTTTACAAAATGCACCGTACGGGCGATCTGATGAGCCGTATTACGGAAGACGTGTCCCGCGTGCGTATGTATGTAGGGCCGGCTATCATGTATGCCACACGTACCATCTTTATGATCGTGATAGTGGTATACCTGATGATAGAGGTAAACCCGCTGCTGACCCTTTATACCTTATCTCCGCTGCCCGTGCTGGCGTTGATCATCTATTACGTGAACCATATCATTCACCGTAAGAGTGAGCGTATACAGGCGCAGTTGTCCAATATTACGTCCATTGCCCAAGAGTCCTATTCCGGCATCAGGGTGATCAAATCTTATGTACAGGAGGAAGCCAGTATCAGGCATTTTGAAGAGGCCAGTGAAGCGTACAAGGAAAGTTCTGTGAGCCTGGCCAAAACAGATGCCCTGTTCCAGCCAAGTATGTCCCTCATGATCGGCCTCAGCGTGGTCCTGACCATCTTTATCGGGGGTATACAGGTCATTCATGGCAATATTACGGTAGGTAACCTCGCTGAATTTGTGATATATGTGAATATGCTGATGTTCCCCTTCTTTTCCATAGGGATGGTAGCCTCCATGATCCAGCGTGCGGCCGCCAGCCAGCAACGTATCAACGAATTTCTTGACATAAAGCCGGCTATAGCAGACAGTCCCGGCGCCCAGCCTCTCAGCATTAAGGGGGAGGTGGTCTTTAAGAATGTGTCCTTCACCTATCCGCATACCGGCATCCAGGCCATTAAAAACTTTAACCTGACGGTAAAACCAGGGGAGAAGGTAGCGGTGATCGGCCGTACCGGTTCCGGGAAATCCACCCTTGCCCAGTTACTCATACGTATGTATGATCCGCAGGAAGGGGCGATCCTGCTGGATAAACAGGATATCCGCCAGGTGACCCTGGACAGCCTGCGCCACCAGATCAGTTATGTGCCACAGGATGTGTTCCTGTTTTCTGATTCTGTTATGAACAACATTCGCTTCGGTACCCCCGAGGCCAGTCCTGAAATGGTGAGGACCGCTGCCCGCCAGGCATCGGTAGAGAAGGACATCCTGGGTTTCAATGAAGGATTCGATACGGTGGTAGGGGAGAGAGGGGTAACACTCAGCGGAGGGCAGAAACAACGTATTTCCATCGCCCGGGGGCTCATCAAGAACCCTAACCTGCTCGTATTCGACGACTGCCTGTCGGCCGTTGACGCGCGTACGGAAAAAGAGATCATCGGTAACCTGTATGCCTATCTGAAGGACAAAACCGCTATAATTATTACCCACCGCATATTTGCGCTGTTTGAATTTGACAAGATCATCGTACTTGATGATGGCAGGATAGTTGAAACGGGGACACATAATGAATTATTGGCATTAAACGGTTATTACGCAGAATTGTACGCCCGCCAGCAGTCCGGGGAAGAGGAATCTGTAATAGAATAGTAATCATTTTCTTATACATGCCTGTAAACCAGTAGATAAAGTAGTATTCTATCATTTTTCAAAATCATTTAAAATTATTTTGATATTTGTAAACTAATAGTATATTTGTTTCTTATTGGAAAAAGGATTTGATTCGTTAACAACTTAAATCTATCAACTGTGGCGTACGAAAATACCAATCAGCAGGAAAGAAATAATGACAGTATCTTTTCTAAACGATTGAAAGCGGGCAAAAGAAGGACTTACTTCTTTGATGTAAAGACCACTCGTGGAAATGATTATTTTCTGACCATTACCGAAAGCAAGAAACGCTTCAACGACAATGGTTATGACAGGCACAAAGTATTCCTGTACAAGGAAGACTTCAACAAGTTCCTGAATGCATTGACAGAGACCATCAACTACGTGAAAACTGAGTTGATGCCCGACTTCGATTTTGATGCCTACAACCACGATTACGTGCGCGATGATGAAGATGGTGAAGGTGCTGAAACTTCTGAAGCTGTAGTTGAAGCTGCGGTATCAGAAGCACCTGTTGCTGTTGCTGCATCCGCTTCTTCTCATAGCGAAGACGTAGACAAGTGGTAATCTAAGCTTGATCATTCATTTTTATTTGATGATAAATAGAACCCCCGGTTTCTCCGGGGGTTTTTTTGTGTGTGATGTATAGTACGGGGATTGCGGGGATAAGCGCATATTTGGGGGGATAACAAAATTACCGCCAGGTGTTTCCCGGGCATTGCGGTATACAAGCAAATATCCCGGTAGATATAACGGAATTGCGAACGTGTCTCCAGGTTATTGTCGGAACAAGCGCATGTTCCGTGTATACGAAATTGCAAACACGTGTTTCTGATATTGTGGGGAACAAGTGTATGTTCGGGGCGTATTACGAAATTACAAACGGGTGTTTTCAAGCATCGCGGGAATATGCGCATGTTCGGGGCGTATTAAAAAATTGCAAACACGTATCCAGGGGTATTGCGGGGAACAAACGCATGTTCGGGTATAAACGCATTACAACCGCGTAAATATACAATATACGTCCCCAGGTTATCACCTGGAGCTACAAACACGTGGCTCCTGACGGAGCCTATTGAAGCGGATGATAGTGTGATGTATCCTTCCCCGAAGGCATCATATGAACAAAAACGTTGTTCATAATATAGGAGCACAATGAATAAGGATGAAAAATGAAGTAGGCATTAATTGAATAATCAGTCTTTAAGCAGTGGCGGTTCCAGGTGGAGATCACTGGCCTTAGTTCTTTGAAGTATGCTGATGCGCTCTACCAGGGGTTCTATAGATATGCAAATGACAAATACGGCCTCCTGTGGCTCAATGGCAAGGAACTTCAAAGAAGTACAGCCAGTGGTCCCACCCGGAACCGAAGCAATGTTCATCAACCTGGGATCGAAACAATGTTTATCAACCCCGAACCGAAGCAATGTCAATCAACGAATGGAAAATATCAATTGTAACTAAAAGAACAAAGGGCTTCCATTGGAAGCCCCTTGCCGATAAATATAATGAACAAACTTATTTCTTCATCTGTTTCCACGCATTGATCAACCCATTGGTAGACGCATCGTGGCTGGTCACCTTATCAGCACTTTCCAGTTCAGGCAGGATCTTGTTCGCCAGCTGTTTACCCAGTTCAACACCCCATTGGTCAAAGCTGTAGATATTCCAGATAACACCCTGCACAAAGATCTTATGCTCATACAAGGCTACCAGTGAACCCAGTGAACGTGGTGTGATCTCCTTTACCAGGAAGGAATTCGTAGGCCTGTTACCGGTAAACACTTTATACGGCAGCAGTGCCTTGATCTCATCTTCTTTCAGGCCGGACTTTTCAAGTTCAGCACGTACTTCTGCTTCTGTCTTACCGTTCATCAGCGCTTCTGTCTGTGCAAAGAAGTTGGACAGCAATTTCACGTGATGGTCGCCGATAGGATTATGGCTGATAGCAGGCGCAATGAAATCGGCAGGCACGATACGGGTACCCTGGTGGATCAGCTGGTAGAATGCATGCTGACCATTGGTACCAGGTTCGCCCCATACGATAGGACCGGTTTCGTAAGATACCGGCTTACCGGTGCGGTCTACATATTTACCGTTGCTCTCCATATTTCCCTGCTGGAAATACGCTGCAAAACGGTGCATATACTGGTCGTAGGCCAGGATCGCCTCGGTGGATGTATCAAAGAAATTACCGTACCAAAGGCCAATTAAAGCCATGACAGCCGGGATGTTCTTTTCCAGCGGAGTAGTGCGGAAGTGGTTGTCTACGGCGTGTGCGCCTTCCAGCAGTGCTTTGAAGTTGTCGTAACCAACAGTCAGCGCGATGCTCAGACCAATGGCGGACCATAATGAATAACGACCGCCTACCCAGTCCCAGAATTCGAACATATTGGCCGGATCTATACCGAATGCTTTTACAGCCTTTTCGTTGGTAGAGAGGGCAGCAAAATGCTTCGCTACAAATGCTTCATCTTTCGCCGCATCCAGGAACCATTTACGTGCGGTGAGCGCGTTGGTCATCGTTTCCTGGGTGGTGAAAGTTTTGGAAGCGATAAGGAAGAGGGTTTCTTCCGGAGTTACTTTTTTAAGTGTCTCTGCGATATGCGTACCGTCTACATTGGAAACGAAATAGGGTTGAATTCCCTCTTTCCAGTAAGGTTTCAATGCCTCGGTCACCATTACCGGGCCCAGGTCAGAACCACCGATACCGATATTCACAATATAACGTATAGGCTTGCCGGTATAACCTTTCCATTCGCCGTTGTGGATACGCTGGGTAAAGCTTTCCATTTTCTTCAGCACGGCCTGTACTTCGGGCATCACGTCCTTTCCGTCCAGTACAACAGGATTGCCGGAGAAGTTGCGGAGGGCAGTGTGTAATACGGCCCTGTTTTCAGTGGCATTGATCTTTTCAGCACTGAACATGGCTTTGATACCTTCTTCCACACCGGTTTCCTTTGCCAGCTGCAGGAGGTAGGAGAGCGTTTCTTCTGTGATGATGTTCTTTGAATAGTCGAACAAAATATCTTCAAAAGAGAGTGTAAACTTCTTAAATCTGTCAGCATCCTCCGCGAACAATGTGCGCAGGTGCGTTTCCTTCATCTTGGAAGCATGCTGCTGCAATTGTTGCCAGGCTTTTGTAGCAGTCGGATTAGTCGTTGGGAACATAAAAACGCAATTTATGGTATCAAAAGTAATAAATAGTTGAATAGTCTCAGAACCAATCCGCCGGAAAGGAAGACCAATAATAAAGATAATTCACTCAGGCAGTGTAAACTATACTTCCGGTAAGATATACAAGGGAATCCTGAAAAAGGACATGTGTCACGACAATCTTCTGTTGGTGATGAGTCGCCAGGTGCTGCTGGCCGCAATAATAACCATGGCCCCGATGCAGGCGCCGACAATTGGCATTTCTGCGGAGCCGCCTACGGACTGGCGTTTCATAATAATGCCATAAAGCGCCCAAATGGCCACCAGTCCTACAACAATGTTGTGTCTGCGTATAATCAGCAACGTTGAAGCGGCCGTGCATAACACAATGAGAAAAATAGTCCCCGGAATGCTCATGCCGTCCCAGCCCAGGTATACCAGGAAGGCCGCAATATTAGCCACAGTTGCTATACATATCCATCCCAGGTACAGGCTGAAAGGGAGATGTACGAACAGTTTTTCCGCTTTGCTTGCGGAGGAATGCGGCAGTGCCACATTAAAGTTCAGATGAATGGCCAGCAGGCATACGAGCAGGGCTATCATGAGCAGGATGGAGAGCGGCAGCAGCTCATAATGCCAGGCAAACAGCCAGCAGGAATTGGCCATACAGCTGATCAGCCACCAGCCGCGCAGCCGCTCCATGAATAGTTCCAGGGCCGGCAGATGTCCTTTTGAGAATGCCAGCCATAACTGGAACACGATAAAGGTCAGCAATGACAGATAGATAATCCCCCAGATGGCGAAGGTAAATCCCGCCGGAACGAAGAGGTTGTCGTATTTGTCTGAGATGTCGCCGGTGTTCTTGTTGTTGATCAGATTCAGGTTGGCCAAGGCATTGACAACGATCACCATCACGTACCCTATTGTATTGAAAACCGCGCTGTTCTTGTAATAGAGGGTTTTGTGGGAGGTCGTCATAGATAGCATAAGTTTTTAAATAACTGGAAATTAATATGATAAAAGTCCCGCAAATATTGTTCCCCTTTTTCCGTACATTTGCGCCCTATGACAGCAGAACAACTTAAAGCTATGAGGGACCGTCTCCATGTCCTGGGAGGTTTTCTTTAACGTCCAGGACCGCATAGCAAAAATAGAAAATGATAAGCAACTTACGTTAGCCCCCGGCTTCTGGGACGACAATGCCCGGGCTACGTCAATTCTGAAAGAGATCAAGGTGAACAAATTCTGGGTGGAACTCTATGAAAGCGTGCAAACGTCGATAGAGGACAGCAGTGTACTGCTCGACTTCCAGAAAGAAGGCGAAGCCACTGAGGAAGAGGTGGAGCAGGCATACCAGGCGGCACTGACAGCTCTTGATGAATTGGAATTTAAATCAACACTGAACGAGCCTGAAGACGAGATGCCGGCAGTGCTCACCATCAATTCCGGCGCCGGTGGTACCGAGAGCCAGGATTGGGCGGAGATGCTCTTACGTATGTATCGTATGTATGGCGAAAAGCAGGGTTGGAAAGTATCTGAAATAGATGTACAATACGGGGATGGCGCCGGTATTAAATCAGCCTCCCTGGAAATGGACGGAAGCTTTGCCTATGGCTTGCTGAAAGCGGAAAGCGGTGTGCACCGGCTGGTGCGTATCTCTCCGTTTGACGCCAATGCCCGCAGACATACTTCCTTCGCTTCCATTTTTGTATATCCGCTGGTGGATGATACCATTGAAATTGCAGTGAACCCTGCCGACCTGGAATGGGAATTCTACCGTTCCGGTGGTAAAGGAGGGCAGAACGTAAACAAGGTAGAAACCGCAGTGCGTTTGAAACACATTCCTTCCGGCATCATCATCGAATGCCAGCAGGCACGTACGCAGGGCGAGAACCGTGAAAAGGCGCTCACCATGCTGAAGTCCCGCTTGTATGAAGAAGAGCTGCGTAAGAGGGAAGAACTGAAGAACGCCGCCAACGCCAACAAGCGCAAAATTGAATGGGGATCGCAGATCCGTTCCTACGTCTTCCATCCTTACAAAATGATCAAAGATCACCGTACGGATTATGAGGTAGGTAACGTTCAGCCTGTTATGGACGGCGAACTGGAGGGCTTCATCAAGGCTTACCTGATGATGTCCAAAGGAGAAGATTGACGTAACTTTGCAAATATGCCCTGTGCTGATAAATTGAGAATGCTCAACTTATCAGCACTTTTGCATATTAGGCAGCACTGGCCCGGACACCGGCGCCTTGCATTTTGCCGGGACCAGCATGCCTGCGCGTCAATGCGTAACCTGTTTTTGGTGGCCCGGCGGCCCTGCCTGATGAGAGAAAAATCCAAATGATTCCTGCAAATAACTGGAAGAAAAACAACAAGATCGAACATAAAAACTTCTGAGAATGCATAACGCTTATTTCCACTTTGCTGCACCTGCCAACGAACCAGTGTACAGCTATGCTCCGGGTTCACCCGAAAGGGATGCGCTGAAAAAAGAACTGGCAGCTTTTAAAGCCCAGGAATTTGATATCCCCATGTACATTGGAGATAAAGAGGTACGTACCGGTAAAACCATTGACCTTCGTCCTCCCCACGAAATAAAACACAAGCTGGGCCACTTCCATGAGGGAGACGCCAGCCACGTGAAAGACGCTATTGCCGCAGCACTGGCAGCCCGCGCCAAATGGGCGGATACACCATGGGAACAGCGCGCCGCCGTGTTCCTGAAAGCAGCGGAATTACTCGCTACCAAATACCGTTACCAGATCAACGCTGCCACCATGCTGGGGCAGAGCAAAAATGCTTTCCAGGCGGAAATAGACAGCGCCTGTGAACTGATCGACTTCCTCCGCTTTAACGTTCACTATCTCGCCGATATATATAATCAGCAGCCGGTTAGTTCACCGGGTGTGCACAATCGCCTGGAATATCGTCCGCTGGAAGGTTTCGTGGTAGCTATCACGCCTTTCAACTTTACCGCTATCGCCGGTAACCTGCCAACATCTGCCGCTATGTGTGGTAACGTGGTGGTATGGAAACCTGCCTATACGCAGGTACTGGCAGCACACGTGATCATGAAGGTATTACAGGAAGCGGGCCTGCCTGCAGGCGTGATCAACCTGGTATATGCCGATGGTCCGGTATTGGGCGATATCTGCTTCAGCCACCCTGATTTTGCAGGTATCCACTTCACAGGTTCTACCGGCGTATTCCAGCAAATGTGGAAGACGATCGGTGCCAATATCAGCAAATACAAAACATATCCCCGCATAGTAGGAGAGACCGGTGGTAAAGATTTCGTACTGGCCCACAAATCTGCTAACGTAGATGTAGTGGCTATTGCACTGGCCCGTGGTGCTTTCGAATACCAGGGACAAAAATGCTCCGCCGCTTCCCGCGCTTACCTGCCATCTAACATAGCAGAAGCCGTAAAAGCGAAACTGGTGGCTGAACTGAAGACCATGAAGATGGGTACTACAGAAGATTTCACCAACTTTATCAACGCTGTGATCGATGAACGCTCTTTCGATAAGATCGCTAAATACATCGACAACGCCAAGAATGACCCTAACGTGAAGATCATCGCCGGTGGTAACTACAATAAAACAGAAGGTTATTTCGTAGAGCCGACCGTTATCGAGGTAAAAGATCCGAAATATGTAACGATGTGCGAAGAGATCTTCGGACCAGTACTAACTATCTACGTATATGAGGCTGATAAATTCGACGAGATCATGGATATCGTTGATACTACTTCTCCATATGCACTGACAGGCTCCATCATAGCTCAGGACCGTTATGCTATTGACCTGGCCACCAAACGACTGGTAAATAGTGCCGGTAACTTCTACATCAACGACAAGCCTACCGGTGCAGTAGTAGGACAGCAGCCTTTCGGTGGCGCCCGTGCATCCGGTACCAACGATAAGGCGGGTTCTGCGCTGAACCTCTATCGCTGGCTGAGCGCAAGGACCATCAAGGAAACACTTGTACCGCCAACCGATTACAGGTATCCATTCCTGAAGGAAGATAAATAGAACGTGTATACGTTGAAATAGAAAACGGGGAGATCGGAATGATCTCCCCGTTTTTTTATGTCGTGTCGCCTGTGGGAAATACCCTTTGAGCATAATGCCGTTATGATCCCAATAATACAACGGTGAACGTAACACGGTGTGTACGGGTATTACCAAACCGGGGTATTACACCATCGAGCATAACGCCATTACAATCCGAATAATGTAACTGGGCGTCTCGCGCATTCATCAACCGGGCTTGTCACCAGGGCTACAAACACAGAACTCCTGACGGTGTTAGTATCAACTGTGTTTCGCTTAATTCATTTTCTCCAATGCTGCCAGTGCCTCTTTTACATGCCTCGGACCATCGCTGAGGTTATTGAACACATAGGTGATAACACCCTGCTTATCTACAATGTAGGTTACCCTGCCTGGTATGAATAAGGTTTTCGGCACACCGAATAATTTACGCACTTTATTGCCCGTGTCAGCCAGCAATGTAAACGGCAGCTTGTGATGGTTGGCAAAGCTTTTGTGCGATGCAACATCATCCCCGCTGATGCCGATCACCTTTGCCCCGCGGCTGGTGAAATCTTCGTAGGCATCCCTGAAAGAGCAGGCCTCCTTGGTACAGCCCCCGGTTTCATCCTTGGGATAGAAATAAATAACAAGCGGTTGCTTACCCAGCACGCTGTTAATATCGAAAATATGACCATCCTGGTCCTGCAACTGAAAAGAAGGCACTTTATCACCCGCTTTAAGCTGGGCGTCGGCATTACCAAATAAGAACATAAAAAAGAGTGTGAGTATGGATAGATTTTTCATCTGTTTACGTTGTGATAAATGTACGCCGGAAATAGAAAATAGGCGGGAAACTTTTCTTACCCGCTATTAATCACTATTTTTGACGCTTTAAAATCCACACAATTTGAAGACCATATTGAATGGTACGCAAGTGGCCATAACTGTAGACAGGCTTTGTCACCAGTTGATTGAAAATCACCTGGATTTTTCAAAGAGCGTGCTGATAGGCTTACAGCCGAGAGGGATCTACCTGTCCGACCGTATCTATCACACCCTGCAAAAATTACTGCCGGGCGTACATATCAACTACGGGAAACTGGACATCACCTTTTACAGGGATGACTTCAATACCCAGTTGCATGTACCCAACGAAACTACCATAGATTTTTCCCTGGAAAATAAGAAAGTGATCCTGGTGGATGATGTATTGTATACAGGCCGTACCACCCGTTCGGCGCTGGATGCTATGCTGGACTACGGCCGTCCTTCCGTGGTGGAATTACTGGTACTGATCGATCGCCGTTTTACCCGTCAGCTGCCCATCCAGGCAGACTATACCGGTCGTACCGTCGATGCGATCATCTCTGAAAAAGTGAAGGTGCGCTGGGCAGAACGTGACGGAAAAGACGAGGTCATCCTCGAATAAGCAATACTGGTGGATGCGCAGGATTGCCCGCATCCGGATTTTGATTTTGGGATTTGTAGTCAGGTCATTTATATTTGCATCTTAAATGTCATTATCAGTAAATCATCTTCTCGGAATTCGCGGTCTGCAGCGCCAGGACATAGAGCTTATTTTTCAAACAGCTGATGAGTTCAAAGCGGTTCTGCAAAGGCCGATCAAGAAAGTTCCTTCTCTCAGGGATACTACCATCGTTAATTTATTCTTCGAAAATTCAACGCGTACACGCATTTCATTTGAGCTGGCCGAAAAGAGGCTGGGTGCAGATGTGGTGAATTTCTCCGCATCGGGTTCCTCTGTCTCCAAAGGAGAAACGCTCATTGATACGGTCAACAATATCCTGTCCATGAAAGTGGATATGGTGGTAATGAGACACTCTGCCAGCGGAGCGCCTCACTTCCTCTCAAAACATATTGATGTACCGATCGTGAATGCAGGAGATGGTATCAACGAACACCCCACGCAAGCATTGCTGGATGCTTTTTCCATCAGGGAAAGATTGGGGAATGTAACAGGAAAGAAGATCGCTATCTGTGGTGACATTATGCATTCCAGGGTGGCCCTTTCCAATATCTACTGCCTGCGGCAGCTGGGAGCGGAAGTAACAGTAGTAGGTCCTCCTACACTGATCCCTAAACATATGGAAGCGGCGTTGGGAGTGAATGTGAGTTATGATATCCGTGAAGCGCTCCAATGGTGCGATGTGGCAAACGTATTGCGCATACAGCTGGAAAGACAGAATACGCCTTTGTTCTCCTCCCTCAGGGAATATTCCCTGGCCTACGGTGTGAACAGGCAGCTGCTGGACAGCCTGCAGAAAGAGATCGTGATCATGCACCCAGGTCCTATCAACCGTGGAGTGGAGCTCAGCTCTGATGTTGCAGATTCCGGGCACTCCATCATCCTCAACCAGGTAGAGAATGGGGTGGCAGTCCGTATGGCGGTTCTATACCTGCTGTCAGGAAAGAAAGCCGGTAAATTAGGAGAGTAATTAACACAACTAAAAAATAAGCTGGTGAAGGGTTTCGTCTACCTTTCACCTTTTTTTATGCCCCTGGGGCTTGAGCCCCGCGTTGCAATAGACCCGTAGACAGAAGTCGATGTACTCTGCCGGGAGCCTGGCGGAATATTCCCTAGAAATTCGCATTCAATCCCAGCGTAAAGGAACGGAAGAAGGGATACTGATACCCAATACTCGTAGCCTGTTCCGGATCATAATACCGGATCTTCATCTTATTGACCTCCCAGAGATCCTGCCCGGAGAAATAGATACGGAGACTGCTGATGAGCGGATGGCGTTTGTCAAAATGGAAGGTATAACCGATCTGAAGATTCTTCAAACGGATATAAGATGCATTCATCACCCAGAAAGACGATGGCAGCAGGTTTTGGTTATAACCGGCATACAGGCGGGGAAAGTCAGCCTGCAGATTAGATGGCGACCAGTGGTCACTATGTATCAGCCAGGGCTGCTGCCAGCTATCCACGAATGGCATACTGTACTTTGCCGGCACCAGTACTTTTTTGGCGCCTATTCCCTGGAAGAAGATGGAGAAGTCGAAACCCTTACAGGAGAAACCTGCATCAAAACCATAAGAATATCTGGGCTGGGTACTGCCCAGGTATACCAGGTCACCATGGTCATCGCCGGTATGGCTGCCTCCGCTGATAACGCCGTCGTTGTTGACATCCTGGTAGCGGATATCGCCCGGCGCTGTATTAGCAGCCTGGTAAGCATGACCTGCTACTTCCGCTTCATTCTGGAAATAGCCCGTGGCCCTGTAGCCTGCTATGGCATTATAAGGACGTCCTACCAGGCCGCGGTTGTTCCCGTTCAGCCAGGCAGTAGTACCATTGGACTTTAATATTTTATTCTGATCGTCAAAGAGGTTTGCATTTACCCAATAACTGAATGGCCCGCGGTTGTCGCGCCAGCCCAGGTTCAGCTCCCATCCCCAGGAGCGCAGTTCCGCGGTGTAGAAGGTGGGCGATAACCAGTTGACCTGCGGATAGGTCTGCGTGGCGATCTGCATACGGGTATTGTGTTTCACAAAATAGTCCGCATTGATATTCAGCCTGCCTTTAAAGAAGGTGAGGTCCAGTCCTGCGTTGGTAGTGGATACCGTCTCCCAGTTATTGTTCCCGGGGATGTAGCGGTCATTCTCATCGTAAGACATGAGCGGATATGCTGCCGGATGCAGTATCTGATCGCGGTAATTAAAATCATTGAGCCCGCTGCGCCAGTTGTAATTGCCCAGCATGCCCCAGGAGGCACGTAGCTTAAATTCATCGAAGAAGGGAAATGCAGCGGCAAACCATTTCTCGTTGTTCAGTCGCCAGCCTCCGGAGAAAGAAGGGAAGACATGCTGCCTGTTTATTTCCGGCTGCTGTGTACTGTTGTAAGTCAGCGCTGCTGCTATCAGGTTCGCTTCCAGCAGGTAGCGGTCATTGAAGTTATAGTTGATACGCGCAAACAGCGATGACAGGCCTCCTGCGCCTTTAAAATGTATGGTGTTGGCTTTTAGCGGATCATTGAAGGATAACTGCGACAGTTCATTATTCGTTACACCGGCCGCGGTCATGATCCGCTGATGCTGATAATGGCTTTCGTAGGCATAGCCGCCCAATATATGCACGGTGTTGTTCTTTCCCGCAGGAAGGTCATAGTCGGCCAGCAGCTGCAGGCTATGCTGCACCTCCATCAGGTAACCCGCCTTTAGCGAATTAGGATCATTGACACTATTGATATAACCGCTGCCGTCGTAGAAGTTGACAGTACGCTTGCCCAGGCCGTCGTGACTGGTAGTCAGCTGGGGACTGTACACTGCTTTTAAGGTAAGCCCCTTATACAGGTTCTCCGCTTTCAGTGTAAATACGGCATCTGCATAGGAGGTACGTTCATCCCTTTTGCCGGCATCCTTCAGTAAGGCAATGCTGTTAAAGCCTGCTGTAAATTCCCTGGTGCCAGGTACATACACTGGTACATTGCCCGGAGCCTGGTATAAGAAGTTGAGCAATCCATAGTTGCCGTCCACACGCCAGCCGGGAGAAAGGGTGTTGCTACTGGCATACTGCAGACTTGTTTCCAGGCTCAATACATCGCTGAAGCGATTGTTGGCATTGAACTGCACGTTGGTCCTGGATGTTTTGTCGGGTCCTGTGTTGAACAATCCCTGGCGGGAGAACTGACCGAGGGAGAGGAGGTACTGATGCGCTTCGCTTCCACCTTTGGCCGTGATGGTATAAGTGGAGGTAGTGCTGTTGTTGCGGGTAACCTTGTCAAGCGGGTCAAAATCGTCATAATAATTATAATTCCCGCTGCCATCCAGTTTGGGCAGGAAATTAATATTGGGATCCCGCATCAGCGAAATATCCTGCGCTGTCCATACCGGTGGCAGACCAGCATTTTGTGCTGCCTCGTTCTGCAATGCAGCCGCCTGCCAGGAGCGCATCCGCTTAGGCAGTGCAATAGGCTTTTCTATGCCGAACAGGCTGTTATATTCAACGGAGATCTTGCCGGGCTTACCTCTTTTGGTAGTGACCAGCACAACACCACCGGCTGCCAGCGGACCATAGATCGATGCAGCGGCAGCGTCTTTGAGCACAGAGATGGATTCAATATCATTAGGATTGAGCAGGGTAATGGAACCGGGCGCCCCGTCTACCAGTACAAGCGGCTCGCTATAGTTGCCGGAAGATAATCCCCTGATCTGGAGATTGAAGCCTTCTTTACCCGGCTGGCCGTTGTTGCGTGTCACCAGCAGCCCGGGCGCTGTACCCTGCAATGCTGCCATGACGTTGGTCACAGGACGGCTTTTCAGTCGCCGGCCCTCTACTTTCGTGATAGAGCCGGTGATATTGGCTTTGTTATGGATACCGTAACCGATGATAACGAGGTCGCTCAATGTCTTGGTATCGTTTTGAAGGACGATTTCGAGGGTTTTCCTGTCTCTCAGGGCAATTTCACGTGTCTCATAGCCGATAAGTGAGCATTGGAGCACTGCTTGTCCGTTGGCCACAGCAATGCGGAAGCGGCCACTTTCATTGGTACTGGCGCCGTTATGCGTATCTTTTTCGCGTATGGAAACACCTGCCAGCGGTCTTTCGCCGTCGGTGATCAGGCCTGTTACGACAAACTTTTCCAGCTCTTTGTCTGCCGGCCGTTTGATGATACCCGGTCTTGCCGGGGCCTCATCTTCGGGATAGACGATGATCTGTTTATTGCGGATCTCGAAGGCATACCTGCTGCCTGCAAAGATCTGGCGGAGCACGGATGTAAGTGGCTGACGTTGTACCTGTATGGATACAGTGCGGGCATTATCGAGAAGGGTGGAAGAGATCGCGAATGTGAGGCCTGTTTGTTTTTCAATGAGGCGGATCACCTGCCGGAGGCTGGCCCGGTATACCTTCAATGTTACTTTAATGGTATCGCCATCCTGGAAAGCGGCATAGGGAATAGGACTATTGGTAGCTCGGGAAGCATGGGCAAATGACAGGCCTATACATACACAAAATAGTAGTATGCACCAGCGCTTATAATAAGCCGCCTTACGGAGTGCCTGTATCGTCAAATGCATTTTCCTCCGTACGACTAATAAATTTCTACCAGGCTATCTTTTTGTATGGCCTTTACCTGCAACGTTTTGGACAGGATGTCCAGTACTTCAGGGAGTGTTTCTTTATGGAAAGTAGCGAGCAGTTTCTTATCTGCCAGTCCTTCTCCTTTCAGAACAATATTTACTTTATAGTAATCCTCCAGTACCGCGGCAACCTCTGAGAGAGGAGCGTCAACAAAGGTCAGCTGACCTGTTTTCCAGGCAATGGGGTTATCGTTCCGGTGATGACGGGTACTGATGGTTGTACCGGCCAGCAGCATTTCTGCTTCTTCACCAGGAGTGAGTACGACTGATTTCTTACCGTTTTTATAAACCGCCTTCACTTTTCCTGTCTGAACAAAGACTTTCACGCCCTGTTTGGTCTCTTTCACGTCGAAAGAGGTCCCCAACACTTCCACATCCACATTTTTCAGGTGAACGGAGAAGGGTTTTTCCGGCATATGTTTTACATCTACGAATACCTCACCCTGTTGTACAAACACTTCCCTGCTGTTTCCCTGGAAACGGCGGGGGTATTTTACGCTGGTATGAGCATTCAGGTAGAGGCGTGTGCCGTCTGGCAGCAGGAGGCTGTCTGTGTTCTGAGCGGTTTGCTGAGCGATATATAAAGGCTGACGGTACATGGTCAGCGCTACGACAACCAGGACGGCAGCGGCAGCGGCCCACCAGTAACGGGTGATGAGTGGTTTTATCCGGCCTTTTTCCTCAGCGGGTGCTGCCGGGGCAGCCTGTGACTGGGGAATAAGGACAGTTGGAGGGATGGCAGCTGCGGTAAGCTGGGCATCGAGCAGTTGCCATTGGCCGGAGATATCATAAGATGCAGCAGCCGGTAATACATCTCCCTGCCACAACGCTTTAGTTTCCAGGAAGATATCCAGATTGGCAGCATCCAGCTGCAACCATTCATCCAGTGAACGTTTGTGCTCCTCATTCCCTGGTTCCTCCAGGTAGCGGATAACGACATCGATATCAGGTTGCTGTTTCATCTCTTAGTATTAATACAATCAAAAATACCATTACCATTAGTCTCTTTTAAAAAAACCTTCGTGAGTGGGAGCGCTGTCTTTATTATCAGTGCTATATAATAATATATATAGCAGGTAAACAGATAATATAAGGTCTTTGTTCCCCTTTACTGCTGATTCAGCAGCCCCAGCCGGATCTTTTTCAACGCGGTGGTAAGGTGGGTATAAACTGTGTTGATGGAAATATTCAGTTGTTGGGATATTTCTGTGGGGGACAATCCCTTGAACCGGCTCATCTCAAATACCCGGCGGCATTGTTCCGGCAATTTCTCAAGGATGGATAAGTATTGAGCTTCCAATTCTTTATGCTCCAATAACAGGTGTTCGACAGTAGATTCCGTAGCGGTAAGCTGTTGTTCCTTACTATATTGCTGCTGTCTCTGTGCTTTCTTTATCCGGTTTAAACAGGTATTGACGGTCGCTCTTGCCAGGTAATGCTGGATAGGAGCACGTTCGTCCAGGTTGTCTGCCGTGCGCCATAGGTTCAGGAATACGTCCTGCACAATATCCTGTGCCTCGTCCTGGTCACGCAGGTATCGCAGGGCGATACTGAACATAGAGGAGGAAAACTGATTAAAGATGATCTCAAAAACCTGTTTATCCCTGTTCCGGACCCCATTAACTATATCTGTATTGTTGAGCGGCATCCTGTAACTAATCTTTTCTATTCTTTTTATGTAATTGCTATTTGCAACGGACTAAAGTCGGCTATCAAAAACAGAACGTAGCAAAATTAGTTTATTCTCGCAATTAATCAGCCAATTGCCTGACCCATAGGCTGCTGAACCGGATATTTAGTATTTATAAAAAGTTAAATCAGCCATAGTAAAGGGTTTTCAGTGAATTTCCCTAAATGCTAAAAAAAAGACAACTTTTTTTTCAAAAGGACTAATGGTGAGGTTCAAATTGGTTGTATTGTATATGTAGACAGTGAACAAAGCGGCACTTTGCAGGCGCCTGCTAAACAAGTGCGGTTTTAATAAAGTTTTTTATAACCATTCAATATTGTAAAAAACCTAAAACCAAATTGTATGAAAACGACAACGTTTGGGCTGTCGGCCCTTGTTGCGCTGGTAGTTGGAGCTTTTGCTTTTACCACCTTCGATGGAGGAACTATCAGCGGCAAGATAACGCCGGCAGATGGGGCATCAGAAGTATGGGCTATTTCAGGAATGGATACCCTGAAAGCACCCATTACCGACGGGGCATTTTCCGTACAGCCCGCCAAAGCGGGGTCCTATACCGTGATTATCGACGCTAAAGATCCTTATAAAGACGCCACCCTCAAAGACGTAAAAGTCGAAGACGGCAAAGTAACAGACCTGGGGGAAATAAAGCTGGACTAACATTACCGCTTTAGCGTTTAAACTTACAACTCCTAAGCATGATAGGAAAGTTGAGACCTGTAACAACCGGCCGGCTCTTTTGGGCCGGTTTATTTTTTTTCTGAGTTTCCGGAAACAGGGAAGGGCTTCCGGCCGTAGGGAACCTCCGCCTGCTGCCCTGTAAGAATATCCTGTTCCGCCCCTTATATTATTAACCAGATAGACGATAGTGATGATAATTCCAACAATGCTTGCCTGTTAATGGGGTTATTTTTGATCTATCGTCTATCTTTATGCCTTCTTTTAGTTTCGAACATCATGCGTACAATCATTCTTTTATTGATTTCCAACACCTTCATGACATTTGCCTGGTATGGCCATTTAAAATATGAAAATGTTCCCATGTGGAAGGTGATCCTGATCAGCTGGGGCATTGCCTTTTTTGAATACTGCTTTATGGTGCCCGCTAACCGCTATGGCGCCCAGGAAGGTTTTTCCGGCTTCCAGCTCAAAACCATCCAGGAAGTGGTCACACTCACCGTTTTCAGCCTCTTTGCCATCTTTATATTAAAAGAACCACTCCGCTGGAACTATCTCGTCTCCTTTTTATTCATCCTCGGTGCCGTCTATTTTATGTTTAAGAAATGAGGACACTCACCTTTTATCACATTTTCTTTAACAGCTATATTTAATCACTATTTTTGGCCACTGTTTAATAATCAAGAGCAATGGTCAAAGGATTGTTTTTAACGCTTATATCAGGATTGTTCGCCGCTACCACATGGGCTCAGCGCTCACCGCTGGTAAATGCGGCAGATATCAGGTTACAGTTAAGGAAACTGGATACGCTTGGTAGCGTTTTATATATCGCCGCTCATCCTGACGATGAGAATACCCGTTTACTGGGATACCTGGCAAAAGAGAAATTATACCGTACCGGGTACCTGTCCCTCACCAGGGGGGACGGCGGACAAAACCTGGTAGGGGATGAGCAGGGGGAATTACTGGGCCTGATCCGCACCCAGGAACTATTGGCCGCCCGCCGTATAGATGGGGCGGAACAGTTCTTTACCCGTGCCCTGGACTTCGGCTTCTCAAAAAATCCTACCGAAACATTCACCATCTGGGACAAGGAAAAGATCCTGGGAGATGTGGTTTGGATGATCCGCAAGTTCCAGCCAGACGTTATCGTATGCCGTTTCCCGCCCGATAGCCGTGCAGGCCACGGGCATCATACCGCCTCCGCTATGCTGGCAGAAGAAGCCTTTGAAGCGGCTGCCGACCCGAAACGCTTCCCGGAGCAGCTTAAAGTGCTGAAGCCCTGGAAAACGCACCGCATCATGTGGAATACCTTTAACTGGACGGGCCAGGTAGATAATTCTGCCGGCAATCTCTTTGAAATGAACGTGGGTACCTACAATTACCTGCTGGGCCGGGGATATGGGGAAATTGCTGCAGAAAGCCGCTCCCAGCATAAAAGCCAGGGATTCGGCGTACCGGCTTCCAGGGGTAGCTCCTTCGAATATTTCAGTCCCGTAAAAGGAGATAAACCTGTACATAGCTTGCTGGACGGCGTTAACGCCACCTGGTCACGTGTACCAGGCGGTAAACCGATCGGTGAAATGATCGACAAGGCCCAGGCAGCCTATAACATAGAAGATCCTGCGGCATCCGTACCAGCCCTGCTGGAGATCCGCAAGGCCATTCAGGCTTTACCTGAAGGATACTGGCGTACGCAGAAACTGAAGGAAACGGAAGACCTGATCATTGCATGCGCTGCTATCTGGACAGAAGCATACAGCAATACACAGGTGGTGGTGCCCGGCCAGCCGATGGAAGGCAGCGTACAGTTGCTGTGTAACAGCAACACCAATGTTACGGTAGATCAGATCAGCTTTGACGGGAAAGACACCGTGTTCAATAAACTGCAGCTGGAGTATAACCGTCTGCGCACTATACCCCAGTCACTGACATTACCGGCCTCGTTGCCCGTATCCCAGCCTTACTGGCTGCAATCACCACACCCGATCGGGATCTATACTATTAAAGATCCTATGCAGGTGGGTTACCCGGAAAACAAGCCAGCCCTGGAAGCCGTTATCAAACTGCGTATCAATGGAGAGCCGCTGACTATCACCAGGCCCGTACAATACAAATTCACTGATCCAGTAAAGGGAGAATTATACGAACCACTGGTAGTAGCGCCACCGGTAGTGGCCATGCTGAATACCAATGTATTCATCTTCACACAAACGCAGGCGCAGCCGGTACAGGTGAAATTGCGTGCAATGGGACAAAAGACAAAAGGCACCGTACGTTTGCAGTTGCCTGCAGGCTTTAGCAGTCAGGAGGCAGAGCAGCCCTATGAACTGTTGTCCAAGGGAGATGAAACCGTGGTGACCTTTCACATCGTTCCGCAGAAAGTAGCCGGCATTAACCGCACTGATACCCTGCGGGTGGAAGTACGCAGCGAGGGTAAATTATATACTCAAAGCCTGCATACCATTGCATACGATCATATTCCTGAGATCAATATCTTCCCTGAGGCATTAGCCAAACTCGTAACTGTAGACCTGAAGTATAACGGCCGTAAGCTGGGATATATCCCGGGTGCGGGCGATATGGTGGCCGCGTCCCTGCGCCAGGTAGGTTACGAAGTGACACAGCTGGACGAGAAGGAGATCATGAATGGCAACCTGCAGCAATACGATGCCATCATTGCCGGTGTAAGGGCATATAACGTTAATCCACGTATTAAATACTGGCAGCCACGTCTCATGGAATATGTGAAGAACGGTGGTACTTACCTGGTACAGTACAATGTCAGCTCTCCGCTGGTAACAACCGATATCGGACCTTATCCTTTTACGCTCACCCGCGATCGTGTAACTGATGAAACAGCCGCTGTGACCCTGTTACAACCCGATAATGAGATCATGCATTATCCTAACAACATCACTGATCATGACTTTGATGGCTGGATACAGGAGAGGGGACTTTACTTCACCCAGATGGCCGATCCGGCATATGAAAAGCTGTTTGCCATGCACGACAAGGGAGAGGAAGCATTGCAGGGTTCCACACTGGTAGCGAAATATGGTAAGGGCAGATATGTGTACACTTCACTGGCATTCTTCAGGGAATTGCCTGCAGGTGTCCCCGGCGCTTACCGCCTGTTCGTGAACCTTATTTCAACTAAGAAATAAACCCAATCCATGAGTAAGAAAAGGGAAAGCGGATCGCGGCTTACTATAATGGCTGTTCTCTGCATAGTAGTAGGGCTGGTAATCGGTTTTGAGATCAAAAGAGTGCATATAGGGCTGCTGATAGGTCTTGGACTGGGATTATTGAGCGGAAACATGTTGAGGAAAAGATAAAGGAAGTAAAAACAATCTGTTATGACAGAAGAAAAACCGCCATTACTGCCGCATTGGTGGATGTGGTACGTATTTGTAATTATCTGGCTGGCACTACTGATAGCAGGCTTTTATTTGTTCACTAAAGTATTTTCATGAGCGTAGCTGATTGGATTGTACTGGTGGTTACACTGGTAGGGATCATCTTATATGGTGTCTGGAAAAGTCGCGGTCAACGCGACATGCAGGGATATTTCCTGGACAACCAGTCGATGCCCTGGTACATCGTATTATTATCTATCATCGGCACGCAGGCAAGTGCAGTGACCTTCCTGTCTGCTCCCGGTCAGGCCTACACTGAC
Source organism: Chitinophaga filiformis (assembly GCF_023100805.1). Classification (NCBI taxonomy): domain Bacteria; kingdom Pseudomonadati; phylum Bacteroidota; class Chitinophagia; order Chitinophagales; family Chitinophagaceae; genus Chitinophaga; species Chitinophaga filiformis. Next base: position 5,862,054 of record NZ_CP095855.1, on the reverse strand, counting down.
GGGATGCGCTTTGTGCAATATTATTTCGGGTTGCCGCTGGCGATGGTGGTGCTCTGTATCACCTTTGTACCCATCTTTCATAAATTGAAAGTATATACGGCCTATGAATACCTGGAGCAACGCTTTGATCTGAAAACCCGCACCCTTACCTCCGGATTATTCCTGTTACAGCGGGCGTTGTCGACAGGTATCAGCATCTATGCACCGTCCATTATCCTCTCTTCCTTAATGGGCTGGAATATCTATCTCACAAACATCATCATGGGCGGACTGCTCATCATCTATACCGTATCGGGCGGTACCAGGGCAGTGAGCTACACGCAGACATTTCAGCTGGTGATCATCTTTGCTGCGATGTTCCTGGCTGGCTGGATGGTGGTGCATCTGTTGCCGGAGAATGTTGGTTTCATCGATGCCTTGCAGGTATCCGGTAAAATGGATAAACTGAACGTTATTGTAACCGATTTCAACTGGAAGGACAGGTACAATATATGGAGTGGTCTGATAGGAGGATTCTTCCTGGCGCTGTCTTACTTTGGAACAGACCAGTCGCAGGTAGGCCGTTACCTGACTGCCCGCTCTGTTACGGAAAGCCGCCTGGGATTGCTGATGAACGGATTGGTGAAGGTGCCTATGCAATTCCTGATCTTACTGATCGGCGCATTGGTATTTGTGTTCTATCTCTATTTCAGGGCGCCGGTATTTTTCAATGAGGCACAGATAAAGAAAGTATACAGATCGGAGCAGGGCACTGCATTCAAAGCTGTAGAGCAGGAATACAATCGCCTGGCCATAGTAAAGCAGGCGCAGGTCAAAGAGATGGCTGCCGCTATAAAAAAAGGCGACGAAGCGGCTATTGCCGGCGGCAAAGCTGCTTTGCAGCAAACGGAGCATGCTGCCGAAGAAGCCCGCACAAAAGCCATAGCCCTGATCAAAAAAGCAGATCCCGCAGCTGATACAAACGATACGAATTATATCTTTCTGCATTTCGTGGTCAACAATTTGCCGAAGGGATTGGTGGGATTGCTTATTGCCATCATCTTCCTGGCAGCCTGGGGGAGTATTGCCGCAGCACTGAACTCGCTGGCCTCCACTACGGTGATCGATATTTACCAGCGCATGTATAAAAAGGAGGAGACCGACAGTCATTACCTGCAGGTATCCCGCAGGTGGACGGTTGCCTGGGGACTATTCTGTATCGTGGTAGCACAATTTGCCAGTCAGCTGGGTAGCCTGATAGAGGCAGTGAACATCCTGGGATCGCTGTTCTATGGCGTTATTCTGGGCATCTTCCTCGTGGCATTCTATTGTAAAAGGATTGGCGGCACTGCCACATTCTGGGCCGCTGTTGTTTCGGAGGCAGGTGTTATTGTGATATGGCTGTGCAACATTGTATCCTTTCTCTGGTTAAATGCCATCGGCTGTTTCCTGGTGATCGGTATTGCCGCGATCTTCCAGTTCATAATTGGAAAAAATGAACGCTCATTGACGGCTGCAAACGAAAGAAGTGACAGTAAATAGTAAGCAGTAAGTACTAAGTAGCTGTAATAAGCAGGGAGATAAAGAATAATAATCGACAGAAGAGTAGGGGCCTCGATAATAGTGGTGGAGGCTGGAAGAATATGTTTCAGTAAGTGATAAGATGTGCCTTAGCCGGTTGGTCTGCGCTTGATGCTGATCGATTGACATCTAACGATGATACGATTGAAAAATATTTAATCGGGATTCACTACCAGGCGGGTACAGCACATCTTATACTTACTGAAACACAGCACGTTTATCGCATATTACAGAGAAGCAATGAACTTCTGGTTGATAATACACTTACTGAAACAGCGCATGTTTATCGCATATTACAAAGACGCAATGATCTTCTGATTGATCGTTACGTAATCATCGTTCTTGGCGGTTTTTGCCAGTTCGATCGCTTTTTCAGCAGTAGCTTTTGCGCCTTTTTTGTCGCCGGCTTTAGCCTGGATACGGGCTTTCAGTGTAGCTACCCAGAAAGCGGTAGGATTTTCCTTCACAGCTTCTTCTACCCATGCCAGCGCCTGTTTCAGGTCGCGGTTTGTTTCATAGTAGTAAGATGCAGCCTGGAAATAAGGCTTTTTATCACCCTTCATAGCAGCATCCAGCTGTGCCATTACTTTACTGTCTACATCAGCCTTCAAGGGAACAGTGATCATGGTTTTTTCCCAGATCAGCAGCATGTTAGCTTCATTAGCACTGATATCGTCAAAAGAGATCATGAAGTTCTCAACAGCGAAAGGTAGTTCCGCTGGCGTTACCTTTACGCGAACCACATCATTTTCAGGTTTGTAGGCAGCAGGGCTGGTTACATCGAGACTTTTAGTCAGGATAACTGTCCACTCTGACTTGCCGGGGATGGTCAGCAGACCATATTTACCAGCTTTCACCGCGGTGCCACCGAAGGTAACATCATCACCGAAAGTGATGGTAGTAGCGTTGTTGGCGCCGGTTCTCCAAACTTTACCATAAGGAACGAGATCGCCCATGATGGTCCTGCCTTTCATAGCGGGGCGGGAATAGTTTACCTCAACGAATGACAATGCAAAATCCTGGTGGATAGTCTGTCCGGGGCTGGGTGCTGGCATTTTTACCTGCGCAAAAGATAAGTGAGCGCTGAGTAGGAGAGAGCCGGCAGCCAGGTAACGAAATAAAGGTTTCATAATTGACTGGTGGTTTAATGAGCTGCAAAGATGAATCATCTTTATCATTCTGGCAACCCACTTATCATTCAATCAATCCGTTTCTGAAAGCATGCATGACCAGGCCTACAATGTTCTTGGCGCCTGTCTTTTCCAGCAGTTTCTGCCGGAGGCCTTCTACGGTACGTGGACTCAGGAATATTTCCTTTGATATTTCCTGGGTAGTGTATTCGTTACAGATAAGACGTAGTACTTCCAGTTCACGGTCGGTCAGCTGTACTTCGTTCTGGAAGGTAGGTTTAAAGTGCTGCTTGTTTTTGTGCATCACTTTTTTGAGGAGGGCGAGGTTGACGTTCTCGTTGAAGTAGAAGCCCTTTTCGTAGGTGGTGCAGATAGCTTCGTATATCTCTCCTGGTTCGGCGTTCTTGAGGAGGTAAGCGTTAGCGCCGTTTTCGATGAGGTGCACAATGAAGTTATCGTCTTCATACATGGTAAGAACGATCACTTTTACGTTTGCGTATTTTTCACGCACCTTTTTGGTGGCCTCAATACCGTCCATATTAGGCATCTTCAGGTCCATCAGGATAACGTCAGGCTGTTGCTCTTCCATTATCTGCAGCAGGTGCGCCCCATCTTCAGCTTCAAACACAACACTTATATTCTCGTAAGGGGTGAGGGTATTAATAACGCCACTACGGAAGATCTTATGATCGTCGGCAATGGCCACCTTAATGTTGTTCACCATAGGGGGAGGCTGTTTAAGTATTTTATTAGATTGTCCCTTGCTTTACAGCACAATAAATGCTCACTATGAATGGGATTTGCAGGTCCCGGTCATAGGATATATCGACTGCTCAGCAGGACAAAGCTAGAAAAAATCGTCTTATTCCTCAGGTCTTTGGAAATTTTCCACTCTTATTTCAGCAATTGTACCACAATTCTGGCCGGGAAGATACCTGATATTACCGCCAATAACGTTCAGCCGGCTCTCAATATTCTTTAATCCGAGGCTGCCGGTTTTCTCGCGGGAATTGTCCAGGGAACGCAGCAATAAGCCGTTACCGTTATCTGCTACGTTGATCTGTAATAAGTTAGGGGTACTTCTGTAAGTGATTTCTACCTGAGTAGCCTGGGCATGTTTCAGAATGTTATTGATGAGCTCCTGTACAACGCGGTAGATGTTCAGCGCCTTCTCAAATTCCACCTCCTGTTGTCCGCCTTCATCTTTAAACAGGATCTTTACCTGTTTGTTCTTATTCATCAGGCTACAGAAAGAGTCGAGTGCTTTGGAAAGTCCGAGGTTTTCCAGCGCCTGGGGATGCAGGCTTTGGGAGATGAAGCGGAGATGCTGTATGATCGTATCTGTAAAATCTTTGGTTTCCTTTAACTGCTCCATTTCTCCATTACCGGTCTTCAATAAAGGTTGTAGTTGGTTTAGATTGAGTTTCAGTACGGATAACTGCGCCCCCACTTCATCATGGAGGTCTTCGGCAATGCGTTTGCGTTCCTGTTCCTGGCCCTGGAGAATGGCCATTAACCGTTCTTTCTGTAATTGCAGATCTTTATCACGGATAGCGAGTTTGTGCTGGATTACCTGTTTCTGCTGAAAAATAACCAGTACAACTACCAGTATACTTAACAGCAACATGACTGCCGTTCCGATGATAACTAATTCTGAAATATTCATAGCCGGATTCTTTTTTCTTTCACTAGGCCAATATATAAAAGAATTAATTGAATAATGCCAGCAATGAAGGTGATAGCGAGGATGGAGTCAGATGTACTTTTTAACAGCGTTGCTCCGGTAAATGATCGAAGATTATAACTTAAACAAAATAGGAAAAAGCCACAATGATAAACAAACAGCCCTCCATTGTACCAGAAATCGGGCAGGATATTGACAAAAATGGACTGCTTGACCAGTTCTTCATCTCTCAGTAACTGCCAGAAAAATATAACGCCGTACACCATTTTAATGAATGTCTCTGTAGAGATAGCATAAGAGTTATATGCCGAGGAACCCTCAAACCAGACATAATCCAGCACAACGACTGCGAATACCAACGGAATCATAAGTTTAATGACAATCTTGACAAACTGATATTTGATTACCTCGTGAAAATAGCAGGAAAGGGCTACAAACTGGAGATAGAACATCGCATTGTAAAACCAAAGATTGTTTTTCAATAGGTACGCCAGTCCAATAGTTCCAATACCGGAAGCAACGCTGAGGATGAGATAATAGTATACCCACTTCCCACTTTTCTCAAGCTTGCCCGAGTGAATAATAAAGGGGATCAAAAGCAAGCATTCGATCCCCAGCATAATGTAAAAAAAAATGATTTGAATGTACACTTAATTTGGGTTTAGTTAGATTAACCACTCATGGACAACTTGCAGGACAAGGTAAACCGCCATCAAGTGCACCACCCTCGTCATCGTCTGCGCCTTTAGCTGCAGCGGATGCCGAAAATGCATTTGCATCTGTCGTTTCCTTCTTTTTCTTGTAAAGAATGTTCTGGCCATTTTTGTCAACGGCGTAAATCACCATTTTTTTGTCTTCTATTCCGTCATTGTCGGTATCCTCACCGTAGTAGATGCGTAATCCTACGACGTCCTCTTGACAGGATAAAAGCTCCAAGAATTTTTCTTTTCCGAAGAAGTAAGCCTGGATGAAATCTTCATGGCCATGTTGCTTTCTCTTCCTCTTCATGTAATTGTCCCTCATTCTTTCAGCTTCCTTTTTGGAGACAAAGGAGCCGGCGTCTGGGGGGAAGTGTTTAGGTATCTCCATAATTGTGCTGTGGTTTTTAAGTTGGTGGTAAAATTATTATAAATAATCACTTTGCAAAGCACATACGTATATAACATGTTTGTACCACGTAGTGTTTAGATAATATATTAGTATTATGAATATTAATTAGTTATGATGATTTTGTCCATTCTAATGGGGTAAATACTAACGTAGTGCTCCACAAAAAATACGTAGAACTACGTATTTTTTACAAACAGTACTTTAACGCTTGTCTGCCGTCCATAACTTAGTAATCTTTGCATTGTGAGTTGAGGATAAATTCTTTATCTCACGCGAGCATAGTAAAATGGGCCTTTCTACCCATGTTTGTTCTTCCTTTACTAGACAATGCAGAGAGAAAAAAAGCGGCTATCCATATCGGCCAGAATGAGGTTAAGTATGTTAACCCCTTCTTTTAAACTTTAAAGCTATGTGTTACCTGTTAATTGGAAACATTTCTGCATTGATCTCGGATGATTGTACAGAACCTTTGGTAGATGCATTTTTACGTGTTTATTTACCAGATGGGCGTCACCCAATGGGAGCCCACCCCAAAAAAGACATATTAAATGGTCCCGGTCAGCTTACAGCGGGACAGGTTGAGGCAAAGCGGGATCGCTTACTTGCCGAGACCAGGTTGGATGAGAAGGGGAATTATATGCTGGCCTGGGAACAATTACACTTATTTACGGAACCACTTGAACTTGACATTTGTTTGCGCCACATGCCTGAACAGGCAGATATCAGAGGGATGGAGTCCCATTACCATCTGACTACTACGGTGCCACAATGGAAACGTTCTGGACAACAATATGTTGCGGCTTATGCATATATCCTGCCAGTTGAGAGCTGGCGGCAGATAAGGGCCAATTATGGTACCTGGATAATCGCAGGAACAGTAAGACGATTACATGCCAGGGAGGGACAAGCACAGTTAAAAGTAGAAGCGTACAATGCCGGAAACCATCGCTTATTGGGATGTGCGCGCACCGATGAAAATGGGCGCTATCAACTCCGGTTCAGCAAGAAACAACTGACCAGCAGACTAATGCTGGTCGGTGAACGCCGGAATGTCAGCGGACCGGATATCTATTTTAAAGTGTACCGCGACAAACAGCTGCTCTGGGAAGAAGAAGCTCAGATAGCTGCTATGCCGGAACGCAAAGGTGTGAGGCCCTGCAGTATGATCAACATCATTATGCAGGATGTAGCACTTAAAAAGACATCGGGCTATGTACCCGGTTGGTTAAGCAACTGGGCGGTGTCAGGACGGAAGTCCTCACTGGTAAGTCATTAAGAGATAAGGTACTATTTAACCTATATTCAGTACTACATACCCTCAGATACTAAGTTTGGTGACCCACATACACACACATTTAAAAAAACAGCTACCCCTTTCCAGTTCCCAGGGTAGCTGTTTTTTTATGCCTAAAAATTAGTGTTGGCAATCAGCGAAGCCCTTTCAGCATTCACAAAGTCCATCGGAATAATACCAAATCTGCCGTGCGTATTGCTGGTAAAGTAGGTATTGATCCTTGGGTTGATATTGCCGGATACCGTCGTAATACTAGGTATACCGAAGATCAGTGATTTGTAACCGCTGGTGAAGTTAACGTACAGCACATTATTGCTCTGCGTATTGGCTTCGGTGAACAATGCGTTAATGTTGTTCCATTTTACATTGTTGTCAGGCACCACATACTGGTCCTGGATCTTCAGGCTGGCATTGCTGTTGTTGATGGTAAAGGTGGTATTGTCTGCCCAGGCAGTGGCATCAATACCCTTTGGAGTGGCCGTAGCGCCAAACCTTCTCAGTAATACGATCTTTCCTCTTACCTGTCCCAGCGTAGGGATAGTGGCGCCTAAAGACCAGAAGGCGGAATACTGCTGTACATAAGTGTCGAAAGTCTGCTCGAAGCTCCTGGTGTTGTCAGTAGCATCATACTCTTCTTTCACACTCATCACAATCGTCTCTCCCGGATGGCTTGTCAGGAAACTGGTACAGGCCACCAACACATCGTTAAAGTTCATGTTCTGGTAAATAGAACCGTGGTGGATAGCAAATGCGTTGCCAATGTGGCGGCAACGGATGTCCAGGAAACGAACGCCTGCTTCCAGCTGGGCAGCGATGGTCAGGTCCTGGCATTTGGCGGTGCCTGCCACAGGTTCAACGCGTGCACCACTGTCATGTGTACCCGGGATGGACAGGGCAGCAATGCTGCTGTTGTCAGGAAGGCTGGTCATCCAGCTGTTCATAGCTACCGCAGTTGCCTGGGCTGTCACAGCTACTTCACTGTCTGCTTTCAGCGCCGGTTGGGTCACATCCTCCTTGTAACATCCGGAAAAAAATGCTGCAGACAGCAGGATGCCTGCAACAGGCATGAAACGTTGTGTTTTCATCAGTGTAGGTTTAAGGTTTTATAAGGTTTTATAGGTCTTCTGTTTTTAGGTCTACGTTTAACAGGTTCTCTGTTTACAGGTATTTCGCAGGGATTCGTCAACACGGATCAATTCAGTCTGCATGAATAAGACACACAAGATAACGGGCACAACTATCAGAAAAAAGGAGTTAACAATACGATAATAATCGGACGAAAATCCGTCCGAAGGGTTGCGGCCCTCCGCGTAAGAACCCATAAAAGGGTTTTACGCTGAGGGCTTTTTTTATTGCTTCTCCGGCCGGACAGGGATTGAAAATTTCTTTGCAACACGGTTAAATCAGGGATCTATCCCATATGTGATCTATCCTAAAACCATATATAAGCCATATATAACCCATATCTCTATAAATATGGGTTATATATGGGTCATATATGGCTTATATATGGGTTATATATGGGTTATCTCTGATAATGCAGTATAGTAGGGACTTTACAAGGAGTATGTAAAATAGTTATTTCGTTAGTGTATGAAAATGAATCTTATTTGTATTGAGTACAGTTGTTATAAGATGGATTTCAGGCAAAAAATCCGAAGTTTTCGCTATCGGACGGAGATATTTTTTCATGACGAATGACAAACGGAGGATGGTAACCGGACGAAATCCGGTGGGGCGCACTGTCGAATGAAAATGAGTTTGTATGCGGAATGACAGCAAGCGGATGACGACCAAAGAATGGCAAACCCGGGGAGAATGACAGTATCCCGATCGTTGTCCTGATAAGCAGGATCCAACTATTATCGTAGGGAGAGCGTAAGTGGCACCGGTTTCAGATGGGAATGGCGGGCCTTCGGCTCTCGGGTGACATGATCGGTGCAGTTCAATCCGTATTCAAAATCCTATTCGATTGATAACGCTCAATCGGCTTCCGGAGAGGCGCCGACCGCCATCCCATACTGGAACCGCGCTGCTTAGCGTGCATAAGCGGCAAGGCGGGACAGGAAGAATAACAGGCAAGGCTCAATAGCCTTCAGAATACCGGCTCAAAACCGCGGGTGAAACCTTTGCAAAGTATCTCTCAGAAACTCCCTGTCGAGATGCGTATAGATCTCGGTTGTAGTGATACTCTCATGCCCCAGCATTTCCTGTACGGCACGAAGGTCGGCGCCGCCTTCTACAAGGTGGGTGGCGAAGGAGTGGCGGAAGGTATGGGGTGATACCTGTTTCTCAATGCCTGCTGCTGCGGTGAGGTCTTTAATAACGAGGAAGATCATTACCCGGGTCAGCGCGCTGCCCCGGCGGTTCAGGAAAAGGATATCTTCATGTCCCTTTTTAACAGGCACATGTACCCGTACTTCGTCTTTGTAGATATTGATGTATTTGATAGCATCAGGGCCGATAGGCACCAGGCGTTCTTTGTCGCCTTTGCCCACTACGCGGATGAAGCCTGCATCAAAATGTAGCTGGGATATTTTGAGGCTGACCACTTCGCTGACGCGCAGGCCACAGCTGTACATGGTTTCCAGGATAGCCCGGTTACGCTGGCCTTCCGGCGTACCTGCCTTTACCTGGGCAATGATCTGCTCAATTTCATCAAAGCTGAGCACATCCGGCAATTGCCGCCGTGTTTTGGGCGCCTCGATCAGCAGGGTAGGGTCCTGACGGATGATGTCTTCCAGCAACAGATAGCGGTAAAAGGCTTTGATACCGGAAATGATCCTGGCCTGTGAGGTAGCGCTCATGCCCAGGTTAGCGATCCATTGTACACAAGCCTGCAATTCAGCTAATGTTACCTGGTCGGGGGGAAGCTGCAGACCAGCCGATTGCAGGTATTGCACCAGTTTCTCTACATCGCGGATATAGGCCTCGATAGAATTGACTGACAGGGATCGCTCCAGTTGAAGATATGCTTTGAATCCTTTCAGGTATATGTCCCACATGGACGGCAATATACACAAAAAAGGCCCTCCCAAAGCGATGGGAGAGCCTCTTATATCATTTACCGGCAATCAGTTTGCCGGCAGTTTAATTAGAATTTTTCCAGACCGGAGAAGAAGAAGCTACCTTCGATCTCTGCGTTCTCGTCAGAGTCAGAACCGTGAACGGCGTTACGACCTACAGACTCAGCGTATTTTTTACGGATAGTGCCTTCTTCTGCATTGGCAGGATTAGTAGCACCGATCAGTTTACGGAAGTCTTCCACAGCATTGGCTTTCTCCAGGATAGCTGCCACGATGTGACCGCTGCTCATGAATTCTACCAGTTCGCCATAAAAAGGCCTTTCTTTATGCACAGCATAAAATTCACCCGCTTTCTCTGCAGAGAGCCTGGTCATTTTCATTGCCACGATACGGAAACCGGCAGCGTTAATTTGCGCAAGAATACCACCAATATGCCCATTTTCAACGGCATCCGGCTTAATCATTGTAAAAGTTCTGTTGTTAGCCATATATTTAGATTCCTAATTAACTAATTTGCGCGCAAATGTAACCAGAATTTGTTTAGTGATGAAAAAAAAGAGAACTTCGCACTTCATTTTTTGGCAGAAAACGGTTATATTTTATTGTTAATATAAAAGCAGGCACGCCTGTACTTAAAGGTTAAGAATGAAGAGGATAGAGGAAATTAAGCCCTTGCTGGAAACCCCTAAAAGAGTGGTAATAACAATGCATCAGAAACCAGATGCAGACGCAATGGGCTCATCACTGGCCTTGTATCATTATCTCAGACAGAAAGGTCATGATGTTACTGTTATTTCCCCTACCAATTTCCCGGATTTCCTGATCTGGATGCCGGGTGCCAAGGAAGTAATTGATTTTGAATCCATGCAGGATAAAGCGCTGAAGGCGCTGGAAGGAATTGACCTGCTGTTTTGCCTGGACTTCAATGCATTGTACCGTACAAAAGGTATGGAGCCATACCTGACACAGATGGCCTGCACCAAGATCCTGGTAGACCATCACCTGGAGCCGCAGCCCGTTTTTGACTATGGTATCAGCGATACTACCGCCGCCTCTACAGCCCAGCTGATATACGAGATCATCTATAAACTGGGAGATGAGGACCTGATCAACGAAGATATGGCCCAGTGTATTTATGCAGGCACCATGACAGATACAGGTTCTTTCCGTTTTACCTCCACTTCTGCAAGAGTACACCGTATGGTGGCCGATCTGTTTGACCGCGGCCTCAAACACGAGATCATCCACTCAGCGATCTACGACAATTTCCTTGAAAACCGCCTGCGCTTCCTGGGCCACAGCCTGCTGAACCGTATGGAGGTCTATTACGAATATAATACAGCCATGATCGCCATCCCGTATACGGACCTGAAGCGTTTTGACCTGCAGACCGGCGATACAGAAGGAGTTGTGAACTTCCTGCTGTCTATCCAGGGTATCAAGCTGGCAGCGCTGATCATAGACCGTCATGCGGAAATAAAACTATCCTTCCGTTCCAAAGGAGATTTTGATGTGAACACGTTTGCCCGGAAATATTTCGACGGTGGTGGGCATTTCCACGCAGCCGGCGGCCACAGCTCCGAGACACTTGAAAGAACCGTGCAGCATTTTATTGAAGCCATTAAAGAGAACGAAGAACAGTTACAATAAGTTATTCAATCCTACTAATACAGTCAAATGAAAAAGAACAAACAGTTGTTAGTTGCAGCATTAGGCCTTTTGCTGGCCAGCTGCGGTACCGGTGGCAGTAAAAAGACACCTGGTGGCGTAGACTTCGTTGTTCATAAGTCAGGAAGTGGTGCGCAGCTGAAGCTGGGTGACACTGTACTGCTGAACATCATCCAAAGTCTGAACGATTCCGTACTCGTTGAGTCCCGCAAGATGGCCGGAGGTCCCGTACCTTTCGTTATCTCCAAGTCCGTTAACAAGTACGACCTGATGGATGGTCTGGCTATGCTGAAAGAAGGCGATAGCGCTACTTTCTCTATTCCTATCGATAGTCTGCCTGAACCTCATCCACCATTCGGTAAAAAAGGCGATAAGCTGAATGTGACTTTCATCGTAGTAGGTAAATATGCAGCTGCTGAACAGAAAGCAAAAGACGAAAAGGTCATTAAAGAATACATGGATAAAAACAAGATCACCGCTACTGCTACTCCTGAGGGCGTATATGTGTCCGTTAAGGAAGAAGGTACCGGTGCTCAGCCTAAAGCAGGCGATACCGTTTACGTACACTACACCGGTAAACTGCTGGATGGTAAAGTATTTGATTCCAGCCTGGATTCTACACTGAGACCAGGTATGAAGATCGAGCCTATCAAATTCCCTATCGGTCGCGGTTTCGTGATCAAAGGCTGGGATGCTGGTATCGCTGCTCTGAAAAAAGGCAGCAAGGCTACGCTGATCATTCCTTCTACTTTAGCTTACGGTTTACAGGGTAGTCCTCCTGCTATCCCAGGTAACTCTGTACTGGCATTCGATGTTCAGCTGGTAGACGTTAAAGCTGGCGCTCCTGAAGCTCCTGCTGCTCCTGCTGCACTGCAACCAGGTAAGAAATAATCAGTAATTACCAATATTAAAAACGGCCGTTCGCCTTGGGTGGACGGCCGTTTTTTATTGGATTATTGGTGATCCATCTATTGCGGGGGATTCGGCGGGTGTCACCTGAACCCGGGGTTGTCACGCGAACCCGGGGTGTCACGCGAACCGGGGTTGTCACGCGAACCCGGGGTTGTCACCCCGGGCTACAAACACGTGGCTCCTGACGGAGCCGATTGCCTGGAATGAGACCTGGAATGATGCCTTGTTGTGCTGTGCCGGTTATCGCCGTGAATTGTCGTTATCAACCCGGGGTTTCACGCGAACCCGGGGTTGTCACCCCGGGCTACAAACACGTGGCTCCTGACGGAGCCGATTGCGTGGAATGATGCCACGAATGATGCCTTGTTGTGCTGTGCAGGTTATCGGCCGGTTAAAACACACGCTCCTCTAATACCCGTCAACCATCACCTCATACATCTTCACCTTCAGCTCTTCCAGTGAAACATCCTGTACAAGGTTACCATCCTGTGCGTAGGAAATAGCACCGGTTTCTTCCGAAACAATCAGGGCCAGGTTATCGCTGTGCTCCGTGATGCCTACGGCGGAACGGTGACGTAAACCGATGCGGGTAGGAAGGTTAGGATTCTCTGATACGGGTAGTATTACCTTTGCGGCCAGTATTTTGTTGCCAACAATGATCAGTGCTCCGTCATGCAGGGGACTTCCTTTACAGAAGATACTTTCGAGCAGTTTAGCGTTGATGTTACTATCGATAGCTATGCTGGAAGCAGTGTCAAACTTCACACGATAAGTATTGGCGATCACGATCAATGCTCCCGTACGACTACCGGCCATGCGGGCTATTGCGGTGATCACTTCATTGATGATATTCTCTTCTTCCTTGTAGCTCTTGAATTTATCGGGCAGGAACAGCTTGGTGAAAAAACTGTCTTTACTCAGCGGAGCCTTCTTTCCCAGTACCAGCAGGAACTTCCTGATCTCCGGCTGGAAAATGATAATGATGGCGATCAAGCCGACATTGATGAAACTCTGCAGCAGGGTGGAGAGTATCGGCATCTGCAGGTGTTGCACTACGAAGTAAGCCAGGTATATGATCAGCAGTCCGACGAAGATATTGAAGGCCAGGCTTCCCTTCAACAGGCGGTACAGCTGTACCACCAGGAAGATCACGATCGCCAGGTCCAGTATATTTAACCAGTGGAAACGATAACCGTAAAAACTAAATAAGTTTTCCATAGATTGTAAAAATAGCGAATATTTTACTAGCTAAAGCGCATTCATATACTGTGTGATCTTTATTGCTTCCATGGCTGCTTTCACATCATGCACACGCAGTATCTGCGCACCCTGCTGTAAAGCGAGTGTATGCAATACTGTTGTACCGTTCAGCGCTTCGGCAGGTGTAGTGTCAAGCAGTTTATAGATCATCGATTTCCTGGAAATACCTACCAGCAGCGGACAATCCAGCATGTGAAATACGTGGAGCTTCTTCATCAGCGTATAGTTGTGGGCGATGGTTTTGCCAAAGCCAAACCCCGGATCGATGATAATATCTTTAATGCCTGCCTGCAGGCATTCCGCGCGTTTACGGATAAAGTAATCCAGTACTTCCTGTGTCACGTCTTCATAGCTGGGCTGCTTTTGCATATTGGCAGGCGTACCTTTCATATGCATGGCGATGTAAGGTACCTGCAGGCGGCCAACAATCGGGATCATTTCCTTATCCATATCACCGGCGCTGATATCGTTGACGATGGCTGCGCCCGCATGTATAGTCTGTTCTGCTACATTCGCATAATAAGTATCGATAGAGAGGATGGCTTTCGGATAATGTTCTTTGAGTATCCTGACCGCCGGCAGCAGGCGTTCCAGTTCTGTTTCAGGACCAACGTCTATGGCGCCGGGACGGGTACTCTGTGCACCGATGTCCAGGATCTGTGCACCTTCTTCCAGGAGCTTTGCGGCTCTTTCAAGAATGAGATCAATATGCTGCGTTCTGCTGCCGGCAAAAAAGGAATCTTCCGTGATGTTGATGATGCCCATGATAACTGGTTTGGACAAATCCAGTAATGCGCCCTGACAGTTGATCGTGCCGCTATATTCGCCGTTCTTCCCTTCCATAGTATCCATTTGCGTTTTATTGATTATTTTGCCAGACAAAAATAGAATAATGTGGTGATCTGCAAGTAAGTATGTGAGCACCACTTAAAATAAGTTATCCATGAAACTGCTCCTGAACCTATTAAGAATTATCGTTGGTGTTTTATTTATATTCTCAGGCCTTGTTAAAGCAAACGATCCCCTTGGGCTCAGTTATAAAATGGAGGAGTTTTTCGAGGTCCTGCACATGACCTTCATGTCCCCCTTATCGCTTACCTACTCCCTGGTGATGAATACCCTGGAGATCGCGCTGGGCGCTGCTTTGCTCTTAGGCTTCAGCATGCGTTTAACCTCTACCTTACTGCTGATCATGATCGCGTTCTTTACTTTCCTGACAGGCTATGCCCTGTACAGCGGGGAAATAAGGGAATGCGGATGTTTTGGCGATTGTATCAAACTGACGGCAACAGAGACCTTCTGGAAAGATGTGATATTGCTGGTGATGATACTGATCATTTTCATCTACCGGAAACGCATTCAGCCGCTGTTTGGTAAAAAGCTGACGGCGATGCTCACCCTCCTGTCTGTTTTATTGGCGGCCGGTTTACAATGGTATACGTTATCGCATCTGCCTATCGTGGATTGCCTGGGATATAAAGTGGGCAACAACCTGCCTGAGAAGATGAAACTGCCTCCCGGCGCCCGTCCTGCTGAATATGAAACCGTGCTGATATACGAAAAGGATGGCCAGCAGAAGGAATTTACGCCTGAAAACTATCCATGGTCAGACAGCACCTGGAAGTTTGTAGACCGTCGCGATAAACTGGTACGTGAAGCAGAAGGAGAGGCGCCTGTAAAAGATTTCATCCTCACTGACCTGGATGGCGCAGACCAGACCCAGGCTATCCTGTCTGAGCCAACACCGGTATACCTGTTCCTTGTGAAGAATGTCAATGAAGCAGGTAAAGGCTGGGATGCGAAAATGCATGCCCTGCAGGAACAGTTTAAAGCCGGCAAGGTATATATATATGGTGTGACCGCTTCCGGTAAAGCTGATATTTCGGCCTTTACCGCTGCACATGGATTGCAGTTCCCTTTCCTGCAGATGGACGGTACCGCCATCAAGACGGCAGGTAGGAGCAATCCATGCCTGATATTGCTGGAAAAGGGCACTGTAAAGGGCAAATGGCATTATAACGATATACCATAAATGCATGTTCAGATTTCTGTTGCGTAAACTCGGTTATGGAATACTGGTGCTGCTGGGCGTAGTACTGCTTGTATTCTTCCTGTTCAACGTACTGCCGGGAGATCCGGCCCGTTTGACACTGGGACAGCGAGCAGATGTGACATCGCTTGAAAATGTCAGAAAGGAATTGCACCTGGATAAACCATTACCGGTGCAGTTCCTTTTGTATTTAAATGACCTTTCCCCACTGAGTATTCATACACAGGAAGAAGCCGAAGGTGTGTTGCATTATGTCACACTGGGCCATTTATCGGGCAACAGGTTGCTGGTGCTGAAAACGCCTTATCTGCGCCGTTCCTACCAGGGAAAGAAGGACGTATGGGAAATACTGACGGAAGCCCTGCCGGGAACATTGGTGTTGGCTATTGCCGCTATGCTGTTTGCAACAGTGGCAGGGATAGGACTAGGCATCATATCCGCAGTAAAACAAAATACCTGGATGGATACCGGGGCCGTGTTTGCAAGTGTAATGGGCATTTCTGCCCCCTCTTTCTTCATGGGCATTGTGGTGGCTTACCTGTTTGGCTTTGTGTGGAGTGACTATACAGGGCTGCATATGACGGGTAGTTTGTATGAAACGGATCCTTTTGCCGGAAGGACCATCAATCTGAATAACCTTATATTACCTGCCATTACGCTGGGTATCCGGCCACTGGCCATTATTGTGCAGTTAACGCGAAGCGCCATGCTGGACGTGCTGCATCAGGACTATATCCGTACTGCTTATGCCAAGGGCCTGCCCGGGCGACTGGTAGTACTGAGGCATGCACTCCGGAATGCCCTGAACCCCGTTATAACTGCTATCACCGGCTGGTTTGCCGAGTTGCTGGCAGGCGCATTTTTCGTAGAGTACATCTTCGGCTGGAAAGGCATCGGGAAAGTAACGGTGGATGCTTTGGAGAAGTTCGATTTCCCGGTACTGATGGGAGCTGTCTTATTTACGGCGGGCATTTTCGTGATCATCAACCTGCTGGCGGATCTTCTGTACACCATTATAGATCCGCGGATAAAATTATAATTTGTCCATTTTAAACGGTTTAATCGCCTGTTCTGAAAATGGACCGGCGGATGAAATTATAATACGCTCATTTTAAACAGGTTAACTTCTTTTTCTGAAAATCTTCATTTTTTTTGTAACAAAGTATTTTATGGGTCGTCTTCTTTGTATAAACGCCCTGTAGCATCCGGATAGGAGAGAAGAGAAAAGCGGTGAGGGTAATTAGTAACTTAGAACAAGGAATCTGTTATTTATGTCTTTAGCGATATTTCTCTCCCAGGTAGTGCCAGTCAGGCAGAAGCTGTATCGCTTTGCCTACAGACTGCTGGAGAACGAGGAAGATGCGATGGATGTAACACAGGATGCTTTGATGAAAGTATGGCAGCAGCAGGAGCGGATGACAGATCTGCAAAACATGGAAGCCTGGTGTATGCGCATAGTGCGTAACCTGTCGCTGGACAAGCTGAAAGCCAGGAAATACCGGAGGGCGGAAGAGTTGGATAAGGCAGGGGATATGCCTGCAACGCATCAGCAGAGCCCTCATGCCGCCGCAGAGCAACAGGACGTGATGAACAGGGTACACCGTATTATTGCGGCACTGCCGGAAAAATACCGTACTATTATGCAACTAAGGGATATTGACGGATATAGCTATCAGGAGATAGCAGATATACTGTGTGTTGACATGAGTGAAGTGAAGATCAATCTTCACCGGGCACGGAAAACAGTACGTGAACAATTACAAAAACTGCAAGTGTATGGAGTTTAATAAAGTCAGGGAATTACTGGACCGTTATTGGGATGGTACCTCTACAGTGGAGGAAGAGGAAGCATTACGCAGTTTTTTCAGCAAGGACATCAGCAACCTTCCCGCAGACCTGAAAGAGGCACAGCCCTTATTCAGATACTTCGCTGCGGAAGAAGATATACCGATGCCGGTATTCCCTGATATAGAGATCGCCGTGGCGCAGGCGCCGGAAAGGCCGGTCAGGCAAATGATATGGCAACACTGGATGAAGTATGCAGCCGTTCTGCTGGTAGCGGTGGGTATAGGTTATGCAGCCCGCCAGGCGGAGTCAAGGCAGGACCGGATAATGGCGTCACTGTCGGAGCAGGACACTTATGATGATCCGGAAAAAGCATTTGCTGTCACACAGAAAGCTTTGCAGCTATTGTCCCGCAATCTGAACAAGGGTACAGCACAGATGCAGAAATTAGCTTACTTCAACGAGGCTACCGACAAGATCAAATCAAATTAATCAAGGCCATTCTACATTTCGATAAAAAAAAAACACATGAAACGCTTTTTGTTACTGTTGCTGCTTGTTGCAGTCACCAGCACGCCGCTATTTGCCCAGCAGGGAAGTGGGATCGACCGCTTTTTTGAAAAGTATGAGAGCGATCAGAGCTTCACCCTGATAAGTGTCACACCCAAGATGTTCAGTATGTTCAGTAAACTGGACATCAATTCCTCCGAAGGAAAGCAATTCCTCCAGATCGTAAAAAAGATCAGGGGCCTGCGCATCCTGGCGAAAGAAAACACGAAAGGAGGTAATCTCTTATTTAAGGAGGCATCGTCCATGCTGAATAAAGAATTTGAAGAGCTGATGACCGTGCGCGATGGAAAGGATGATCTCCGGTTCATGGTAAAGGAAAATGCGAAAGGGAACATTGCAGAACTGATCATGCTGGTAGGCAGCGATAATGAATTCCTGGCAATGAGCCTGATAGGAGACATTGACCTAGCGGAGATCAGCCAGCTGGCATCGAATATGAATATAGATGGTTTTGACAAGCTCAAGAACATCAAGAAGCAGCCTTAACCCACTTTATCACCACATAAGCTTTTGACATGAAATATCTTTCCATCCTAGTAGCAGCGCTTTTGCTGGCAGTAAGTCCGGCGATGGCCCAGAAGAAGTCTCTCCGTAAATTTTATCGTGCGCACCGCGGCGATGCGTTCACCTTCAGGATCGGCGTAGGCAGGGTGCCGCTGAAACTCGCCAGCTGGATAGTGCCGAAGAGTGCGATGAAGGAAGACAGCATACCACTGAAGCACCTGTTATCCCGGGTGCAGAAAGTAAAGGTGTACACTATTTCCGGTGAGGGAAGACCTGCTGTTGACATTGCCGACATGCAGCAATTAAAAAAGACGCTGGTAGAGAAAGATAAATTTGAGGCCCTGGTGGAAGTAAGGGAGGGCAACAGTGTAGTGCATGTCCTGAACAGGGGAAAAGATGATGAACTGGGCCGTGTGGTGATACTGGTGCAGGATGAGAGCGATTTTGTAATGGTGAACCTGCGAACTACCCTCCAGATGAAGGATGTGAATATGCTGATAAAAGGATTCGCAAAGAATTAAGGAACATGCTTGCCGGATATTACTGCTGATAGTCCATATACCGCATTTTATAAAGAAGAAAGGAGATACCCCAAGCTAAATGAATCTCCTGAGAATTGTTTTACAGCCTGCGGGACTTCATCAGGTATCTGAGAAAGGAGCCTGTATCAAATGCGAAGGGCCTCGGAAAGTGTCTGACTTTCCGAGGCCCTTCGCATTTGATACAGGCTCCTTTCTTAATATGTCAGGATATCATCTATCTTGTAAGCCTTGCCTTCCTTTACAACGAGTAGCTTGTTAATGATCCGCTTTTTGGTGTAATTATTTACATAAGACACGACATAAACATTGGGCTTCTGCGCATCTTTATTGATCACCATGGTCCTCAGCCAATCAGCGTCCGTGTCCTGTGCGTTTATAAAAGGATCGCTGTCCAACTCTTCATCATCTGCTATCCTCTTCAGGATCTTTTTGGTGCAATATTTCTTTTGAAGAGAGCTGAGTTGCTTTTCGTCATCTGCAGTAATGTAAGCGGTATAGAACTGCTTTAACATAATAACCGCGCTATCGCCGGAGGTCTTATTCTGCGCCTGGCAAAATGAGCCGAAGCACAGCAGGATGCCAACAAAAAAGGGAGCTAAAAATTGTGTTTTCATATATACCATCTATAAATTTCAGGAGGTCGGAAGCACCAGCTTGCTGGTTTTCCTGACTACTGCTATCAGCAGGCGCATACTATCGCCGGCAGCAGTAACAGCCTTTATATAAAGAAAAAACCGTCTCAATTATTGAAACGGCTTCTTTTTATTAATAATGTTATTATTTACCTGATGATCACTTCTCTTACCACGGCTTCTCCCAGCATTTCGTTTACCAGTTTGATAATACGGTCTTTAGAGTAGCTCAGCTCCTGTTTAAGTGGAGCAACAGTGGTAGTAATGTGTAGCTTATTGTCAATGAGTTGTATATTCTCTGTATAACGTGAGATGGTCTTACCCATGAGTTGTTCCCAGTTCTCCTGTATACGCACCTCTGTCAGCCTCGGTTTAAGCCGGCTTTTAGACATAAAATCCCTGAGTGCATCCTCCATTGACGTCATTCCGTAGCGCATGTGGCAAAGATAGGAATTTCGTTGTTACTCCATCTCTACTAATTGAAAACTCTCTTCATTTTCTTTGAAGGCTTCGCATATTCTTGATGCATGTGTATCGGTAATGAATACCTGGCCATATGCCGGACTACTCACTAATTTTATCAGTCTACTCACTCTTTCCTGGTCCAGTTTTTCAAAGACATCATCGAGCAGGAGGAGGGGGGCAAATTTTTTATGTGCTTTAATGACTTCAAACTGTGCAAGTTTCAGTGCGAAGAGAAAACTTTTACGTTGTCCCTGCGAGGCGCTTGTTTTCATGGCATGATCGTCCAGCAGGAACTGCAGGTCATCACGGTGTATGCCTCCGGTGGTCCTTTGCATCATCATATCCTTATACCGGTTGGCAGCCAGCAGTTCAGTGAAGGTCTGTTCGTGGAGACCGGACTGGTATTGTATATTGACAATTTCATGTTTACCCGCCAGGTAATCATATAGCTCCTGCACCTGTTTGATAAATCCGGGGAGGAAGGCGCGTCTCCATTCAAAAACAGGCGTGCCATGATGCACCAGCTGTTCATCAAATATATCGAGGAGGGCGTCCTGGTTGCCGCCCTGGGTAGCGATGGTTTTCAGCAGGCTGTTTTTCTGTTGTAATATTTTCTGATAGGTGATGAGGTGATCGAGATAGCCCGGATGCAGCTGACAGAGCAGGGCATCCAGCCATTTACGGCGTTCTTCACTACCGCCCAGGATGATCTCGGCGTCGTCGGGAGCGATCATCACGGCAGGGTACTGACCTATATGCCGGGAGAAACGTTCGTAAGGCTCATCGTTGAGGGCAATTTCCTTTTTGCCGTCTTTGAGGGTACAGACCACCTTTCCTTCCTGGCCCTCCCTGTCGAGGTATGCTTCCAGGCGGAAACCGTTGGTATGGTAATGGGTATTCTGCGCTTCGCTGCTTGTAAAGTAGCTTTTGGTGAAGCATATATAATATATGGCATCGAGCAGGTTGGTCTTACCGGAACCGTTGCGCCCGGTGATGCCGATGATGCGTTTATGGAAGGTGAAACTTTTCCCGGAGTAATTTTTAAACTGAACAAGTGATATCTTTCTGAGCGACAGCAATTAACGTTCTGATTATCAGTTATGAATTAAAAATAAATTTATCGTAACCTGCCTGCGTGCATGGAAAGACTGGTAATCAGGCCTTCCGGGAAACCCGCTATTTACGGACAAGTTGCTGCAAAGTTGCAAAGTATTTAGTTTTTAGGATTTTCCTGTTATATTTGCGGACAAATTAAGAAACAGTGGCTACAAAAACAGACGTAAAGACGAAATTCACCAAAGAGACATATTTGTACTGGTATGAATTGATGCTCTTGCTGCGCCGCTTTGAAGAAAAAGCCGGCCAATTGTATGGGATGCAGAAGATTCGTGGTTTTTGTCACCTGTACATCGGACAGGAAGCAATTGCCGCAGGTGCAATGACTGCGACTAAACCGGACGACAAGTTCATCACTGCCTACCGCGACCATGCGCTGGCTATAGCAAAAGGAATGACTGCTGATGAGTGTATGGCTGAGCTGTATGGTAAAGCTACAGGTTGTTCAAAGGGTAAAGGTGGTAGTATGCACTTCTTTGCTCCGGATAAAGGTTTTTATGGTGGTCATGGTATCGTGGGAGCACAGATCGGTACAGGCGCCGGACTGGCTTTTGCTGAGCAGTACAAGGGCACTGACAACGTAGCGCTTTGCTTCTTCGGTGATGGTGCTGCCCGCCAGGGTATGCTGCATGAGACCTTCAACATGGCCATGCTGTGGAAACTGCCGGTAATATTCATTTGCGAAAACAACATGTACGCGATGGGTACTTCAGTAGAACGTACTTCCAACGTACTGGATATCTATAAGTTAGCGAACGCCTACGATATGCCCAGCGCTACTATCGATGGTATGAGCGCTGAAGCTGTACACGAAGGCGTTGAAAGAGCCGTAAAACGTGCACGCGCCGGTGAAGGTCCTACCTTACTGGAAATCAAGACTTACCGTTACCGTGGTCACTCCATGAGCGATCCGGCTAAATACCGTACCAAAGAGGAAGTAGAAGAGTATAAGGAAAAAGATCCGATCAACCAGGTACTGGCTACTATTCAGAAGAATAAATGGGCTACGGAAGCGGAGATCGAAGCTATCAACGAAAAGGTGAAACAGGAAGTGGAGCATTGCGTACAGTTCGCAGAAGAGTCTCCATGGCCTTCAGATGATGAGCTGCTGAAAGACGTATATGTTCAACAGGATTACCCATTCATTGTTGACTAAATAATATGTAAAAGGTTAGCGATCCCGGCTGTTTAATATAAACGGGTAGATTCGCTAACCTTTTTTATATTTGCGGGAATTTTACACAGCCGTACCTGTACCGTAATAAGAAATAACAATTTAACGATCACATTTACAATGACCGAGACAAAAAATAAGACCGCAGCTGAAAATACTTCGGTGTCTAAGGAATTCCAACTGGAAGACTCAATCCACAAGGCGGAACAGTTCTTTAACAAGAATAAAAACAGCATCATCATAGCCCTGCTCGTAATAGTAGTGGTAGTGGGCGGTTCTTTTGCCTACAACAGATTCATTAAAGGCCCTAACGAAAAGAAGGCACAGGACATGGTATTCCATGCACAGCAGTATTTCGAGCGGGATTCTTTCCGTGTTGCATTAAATGGAGACGGTAACTATTACGGATTCCTGCAGGTAATTGATAAATACGGCAGCACCAAAACAGGTCAGTTGGCAAAATATTATGCAGGCGTATGCTATGTAAAGCTGGGTGAATTCCAGAAAGGTGCAGATCTGCTGAGCAGCTATAGCAGCGGCGATCAGATCGTACAGGCAATGGCTTATGGCCTGGCCGGCGACGCTTACATGGAACTGGGCAAAACTGAAGAAGGTATTGAATATTATAAGAAAGCAGGTCATCACAGCAACAATGAGCTGACTGCTCCTACTTACCTGTTCCGCGCAGGTCTGGCACTGGAAAAAGCAAACAAACCTGCTGATGCCATTGCTGTTTATAAAGAAATCCGCGACAAATATCCTCAGACCGCAGAAGGCCGCGAAATGGACAAATACCTGGCGCGCCTGGGCGAAGTGAGGAATTAATTGATATTTTAATCTGGTCATGTCAATACATAATCAAAGTTTATTGAACGATGCTGGCATTCTCAATTTAGAGGATGCCAGTGTTGTTATAGTATATACCGAATGGAATGATACGGTGATCAACGAACTGGTAGCAGGTTGCGACCGCTCGCTGGCACAATACAAGGTATCCAAGGTCTCAAAAGTAATTGTACCAGGCGCATTTGAGCTGCCTTTCGCCTGCAAACAGTACTGGGAACGTACGCAGGGTACATCCAGGCAACCTGGCGCTATTATTGCTTTCGGATGCGTGATAAGAGGAGAAACCCCACATTTTGACTATGTTTGTAAAGGTGTAACGGAAGGTATCATGCAATTAAACCTGGAATTACCGGTACCCGTTATCTTCGGCATCCTGACTGTCGACAATATGCAGCAGGCGGAGGAAAGACTGGGTGGCATACATGGGCACAAAGGGGAGGAAGCCGCTATCACCGCACTGAAAATGATATCTATGATGCGTCAATTGCAGGCATAGCCACTAAGCCCCATATTAGTTACGTGTGATGTTCATTGTCGCTACAGTTTCAGGCCGGTTACTTTATTCCTGTTGCCAGCAGCTACCAAAACTGCGGCTTTATAACTAAAGACTAACTCAATGAACGTACAGCTTTTTATTCCATGCTTCGTAGATCAGCTGTTCCCGGAAACAGGCTTCAATATGGTGAAGGTGCTGGAAAAGCTGGGATGTAACGTTAATTATAATCCCAACCAGACCTGTTGCGGACAACCTGCTTTTAATGCAGGATACTGGGATGAAGCCCGCTCCGTTGCCAACAAATTCATCAAGGACTTTCATACTGTCGACTATATAGTGGCGCCAAGCGGCTCCTGCACAGGGTTTGTACGTAATTACTACGGCAAGCTGTTTGACAATTCCGCTGCACACAATGATGTGAAGATGCTGCGCAGGCAACTGTATGAATTCACAGAATTCCTGACAGACGTACTGCATGTTACAGACATCGGTGCAACGCTCAATGGTGTGGCTACCTATCATGATGCCTGCGGTGCATTGCGCGAATGCGGTATCAAGGAAGGCCCCCGCAGCCTGCTCTCTAAAGTGAAAGGACTGGAGCTGAAGGAAATGAACGATTGCGAAGTATGCTGCGGCTTTGGCGGAACATTTTCAGTGAAGTTTGAACCTATCTCTATCGGTATGGGCGAACAGAAAGTGAACAATGCAGTGGCCAGCGGCGCAGATTACCTGATCTCTACAGACCTTTCCTGCCTGATGCACCTGGATGGTTATATCAGGAAACATGAACTGAATATTAAAACGATGCATATTGCCGATGTACTGGCCAGTGGCTGGTAAGCGGCGAAGACGAATTAAAATCATCAGACAATGAACTACTGGCTTGTAAAATCAGAACCTTTTAAATACTCGTGGGATCAATTTGTAAAGGACGGGAAAACCTTCTGGGACGGTGTACGCAATTACCAGGCGCGCAATAACCTGAAAGGCATGAAGAAGGGAGACCAGGTATTGTTCTACCACAGTAATGAAGGCCTGGCCGTAGTGGGTATTGCCAAAGTAGCGAAAGAACATTACCAGGACCCGACCACGCCGGATCCGAACTGGGTAGTGGTAGACCTGCAGCCCCTGAAGCCGTTTAAAACACCGGTGACGCTGGCGCAGATGAAAGCTGAAAAAAGACTGGAAAATCTTTCCCTCATCCGCCAGGGCCGTCTCTCCGTCTGTGCCGTGACTGCAGACGAATTTGAGACCATCCTGGAAATGGGAGACATGAAATAATTTATGGAATTTTAATTCCAGCCGCATCTTCTTGTTATAGTATTTATCTAAAAATAAATTCCTATGGCAAGAAGATGTTCTGCTTTAAGGCATACTGTTATTGTTATCCCTTGTGTTCTCTTATCCATATCACTGGTATTAAACGGCTGCAGCAGCCGTTCCGGAAACACTGCTTCGCAAAGCGTAGCTGCTATACAAAGCGCACCCTACTACAAGTCGGAAGAAATGGAGACCGACAAAGTCGCCGCCGGAGCTATGGCCGCATCTGATAACGGGCTCACGGCGTATGCGGAAGAGCCGCCAGCGGCATCAAAACCGGAGGACTACGCCGACATTCCCAAAAAGATTATTAAAGAAGCTACCATCCGTTATACTACCGGCGATTTCAAACGTGCACATAAAGAACTAACGGCGATCATTGCCCGCTTTGGCGGGGAAATTATCAGCGAGCAGGAAAGCCGTTCAGAGGTTGCACAGCAAACGCAGATGGAGATCAGGGTACCTTCGGTTAAATTTGACAGCTGCCTGAATTCCCTGGCAAGCGCAGATGAGACCCTGCTTGAAAAAAATATTACCTCAAAAGATGTTACGGAAGAATATGTGGATGTTTCAGCGCGGATGAAGGCCAGGAAGGAAATAGAGCAGCGTTACCTCGATATTCTGAAACAGGCAAAGAATGTGGAAGATGTATTGAAAGTAGAAGAGCAGCTAAAGACAATCCGGGAGGAGGTGGAAGCTGCCCAGGGACGCCTGCAATATATAGATCACAATGTGTCCATGAGCCTTATCCATCTCTCTTTTTACCAGGCATTTTCCAATACAACGCCACAGGGGCCAGGTTTCTTTTCCCGTATCTTCTTTTCTGTCAAAGATGGCTGGAACAGTATACTGACAGCCCTTATCTCGTTCACCGCTTTATGGCCGGTATGGATGGTGACGTTTGTACTTTTTATCGTTATCCGCAGGTACAGAAAACGCCGCCGCCTGGCAAAAGCTGTTGCGTGATCTTATTAGTGATTTGTAGTGATTGATGGTGATTAAGGCATGGTGGCCGCTAAGGCTGCCATTGCCTTTTTTCGTTCCAGCTGGCGGTGATGTTTGAAAACGCCTTTCGTTACAAAATAGCCGAGAGACGCGCCCAGCCATACATCGCTGCTCCAGTGCCTTTCCTGGTAAAGACGGGTGGTACCTGTCATGATAGCAATGGAATAAGCTACCCAGGGTACCCATGGATGGTCCTCACCATAGGCTTCTGCCAGGGCAGTAGCCACAGAAGTGACGGTCAGCATATGTCCGGACGGGAAGGAGGTATGGTATTTATCCATGGAGAAGGGCGCATTGAATACCAGCGGATCGTCGTAGTATGTTGGCCTGCCGCGCCTTACCACAGATTTGGAGAATGTATAGATCAGGGTAGAAATGAGCAATGATTTGGCCGTCATCAGGGAAGTATGTTCCAGCTGCCTGTTTTTTGATATCACACCTGCCACATACATGCCACCTACCAGGTATGGAGAATAGGCGTTTCCAAAAGGTTCTATCTGCCCCGTTACGCTGTTCCAGAAATTCGTATGGTTACGGAGGAAAAACTGTTTCACTTCATAGTCTGCCGCCAGTAAGCCACCGGCAGTACCAAGAACGATACCCAGCCTGGTAAAGTCTTTACCATTCCAGTGTGCGGGCCTGGATACGGTGTATTTCAGGTCGGTCCACATACTTCCGAGATAGGCGCCGTTGATGCGGTAACGTATAGTGGTATCCGCAGCGGTCAGTGTATGTACCTCCTTCGTTTTCGTACTATCGGTATATTGGAGGGTAGTGGTGTCGGATTGTGCGTTGGCATTCAATTGCACTAACAATACGCCGCACAGAATAAGCGTCTGTAAAATCTTCAATTGCTGTTATTTATGGCGATAAAGTTACGGTAAATGTTAAAACTCGTATATTTAAATTTTAAAAATGTCTTGTACAAATGAAGCCTAAATTAGTAGTATTGACAGGTGCAGGCATCAGTGCAGAGAGTGGGCTGCGTACATTCCGTGACAGTGATGGACTGTGGGAGGGATATGATGTATACGAAGTTGCCAGTCCGCAGGGATGGCAGAAAAATCCGCAGCTGGTGCTCGATTTTTATAACATGCGCCGCAGGGATGTAAAGGCGGCTGAACCCAACGCTGCTCATTTTGGCCTGGCCCGTTTGCAGGAGAAATTTGATGTGCAGATCATCACGCAGAATATAGACAACCTGCATGAGAAGGCGGGCTCAAAGCATGTATTGCATTTACATGGAGAGATCTTTAAGATGCGCAGTGTGCTGGATGAAACACGCAGTTATGTGATAGAAGGAGATATCAATCTGGGCGATATGGCCGCAGACGGTGGGCAATTACGTCCGGACATCGTATGGTTCGGAGAGAACGTAACCAAGATCGTGGATGCTGCCGAAATAGTAATGTCGGCCGATATTTTTGCGGTGATAGGCACTTCACTCGTCGTATATCCTGCCGCCGGCCTGGTTGATTGCCTGAGGGGCGGCGTACCTGCCTATGTGATCGATAAAAAACTGCCTGAAATGTCTCACCGTGAAGGACTGGTAAAAATAGAAAAACCGGCTACGCTGGGAATACTGGACCTGGAAGAAGCATTGGCGAAGTTATAAAAATGCGTTGCCTGCAGGGTAACGGAAATGATTAAACTGAAAGAGGCCATCCACCTTATTGGCGGACGGCCTCTTTCAATTATATAAAATGACTTTTATTCAAAGCTTTCTTCAAACCTGATATTGTATTCTTCCAGTTCTTTCAGCACGGGATTGTATACATCCGGCATGATCGGGATCTTTAATCCTTTGAGCTGGATCTTTTCCTGCAGCAGCAGTTTAGCCATTATACCCAGGGGCAATCCTACTGTTTTGGCCATGGCGGTACGGAGGCTGTCTTCTCCCTGTGTGATCATGTAACTATGCAGGCGTGTAGTCATGCCTCTTCTTTCGAACTCTATTTCGTGTGTCATCACGATCATGTCTTTATCGGATGGTTCCATGCCCAGTTTGGATTCCACTACATGCTGGAGGATGGATGCATTGGTTTGTTCGCCTAGCCCGATGGCATCGCCGTTCAGCAGTCCGAGATACTTCAGTTGCCTGAGTACTTTTGATTTGGCGCTGATGCCGAGGTAATTGGCAATATTCTCTTCATGGCTCAGTTTCTGGTCCCGCTCTATTTTCTGGCTGGCCCAGTCGTAATAAGTGAGATCATTGGTCTGTATCTTTTTGGAATCGTCTGTAAGGCCCAGCTTTACAAGTGTGCTCCATCCCTCGCAGAAGTCAGGATAGCGCAGGGTAGCCCGCATGAAGGTGGGAATATCTTCCAGCTTATAGGCGTTCATATAGCCCATGGAATCCCTGTTGGGATAGTAAGCCAGTTTGCCCAGGCTGGGAATATGGATGGTTTTAGGCTGATCGAACAGTTGTTGGTAAGTGATCTCCTTCACCTTGCCTTTTTCCCTGTATACGGCTCCGGAGCTACCTGCCAGCACGACATTACGGGCATTCCAGGATATCTTGTACTGCCAGGGATTATCATTGCTTTCAGGAGAGATAAGGCCACCGCAGTAGGAACGGAATGCGGAGATCTGCCCGCCTTTCTTTTCGATGGAGTGAATGAGCTTCATGGCGCTCATGTGATCAATCCCGGGATCGAGCCCCATTTCATACATGAAGAGCAGGCCGGCCTGTTCTATTTCCTTTTCAAGTGATCTGATCTCCGGATCGATGTAGGAGGCGGTCAGCAGGTTTTTGCCGAACTGCAGGCAGTCCCTGGCAACGAAAATATGCAAAGGCGGTGGAAGCAGGGATATAACGAGGTCTGTTTCCTGAACCAGTTTCTGCCGGGCATCCTGGTCCCGGATATCAATAACGGCGGGGGTAACGTAATAGGATTTGCCGGTCTTAGACTTAATAAGTGCAAGGTCCTGGTCCGCGACAGTGATATGCCATTTTTGCCGCGGAGCATTTGATACCAGGTAGTCGATCAGGCTAGTGGCCGACTTACCGGCGCCAAACAAGAGTATATTCTTCATATTAATTTGTTCATCTTTAATATGGTTACAGAACAGGGATTTAACATCAGTCGTGTAACTAATGTTCGAAATTTCAGTAAATTTCGTTTTTAACCTACCTGAATTTTAATTAACTGTCCGTGACCCTCTGATTTTCACCGGGTTAAAAACAAAATGTTTGCCAATATTTTATTTTCCCAATATTCCACTTTTCTATTATATGGAATATTAATTGAAGGAGTTGTCGCAAAATAAGGATTAAATAGAGTATCTGCAGAATTTGTTGCAGTTGCATATCGTATTTGTTGCATATGACAATTCCTTTTTTATTCACATTCTCTGTCAAAAAGGCCGGAATACGGCTTAAAATGGCTATATTTGCGTCTATTTATTTTTTTAGGAAGTAAATTGTAAATCAACAATATACAATGTCAGAAAATACGGAAAATCAGCAAGACGGCAAGATAATCCAGATCAACATTGAGGAGCAGATGAAAACGGCCTACATCGACTATTCTATGTCGGTGATCGTGGGTCGTGCGCTTCCGGATGTTCGGGACGGTTTGAAACCGGTACACCGCCGCGTGTTGTTTGGTATGAATGAGTTAGGTAACAACAGTAACAAGCCTTACAAGAAGTCGGCCCGTATTGTAGGGGAGGTCATGGGTAAATTCCACCCGCATGGTGACTCTTCCATCTACGATACCATTGTACGTATGGCCCAGCCATGGAGCTTACGTTACATGCTGGTAGACGGTCAGGGTAACTTCGGATCTGTAGATGGGGATATGCCGGCAGCAATGCGTTATACGGAGATCCGTCTGCAGCGTATGGCAGAGGCGATGCTGGAAGATATCGACAAAGAAACAGTGGACTTCTCCCTGAACTTTGACGATACCCTGGAAGAGCCCACTGTATTGCCTACACGTATCCCGAACCTGCTGATAAATGGTGCGTCCGGTATTGCGGTAGGTATGGCTACCAACATCATGCCGCACAACCTGACAGAAGTGGTGGAAGGTTTGATCGCCTACATCGACAACCGTGATATTACTATTGAGGAACTGATAAAATATGTGAAAGCGCCTGACTTCCCGACCGGAGGTATCATCTACGGTTATGAAGGTGTTAAACAGGGCTTCGAGACCGGCCGCGGAAGGGTAGTGGTACGTGGTAAGATCAACGTAGAAACATCAAAAGCAGGCCGTGAGCGCCTGGTGATCTATGAGCTGCCTTACCAGATCAACAAGGCGGCCCTGCACCAGAAGATAGCGCAGCTGGCTGACGATAAAATAATTGAAGGTATTTCCGAAGCGCGTGATGAAAGTGACCGCGACGGTATGCGCCTGGTGATCGATCTGAAACGTGAAGCCATTGCCAACGTGGTGATCAACCAGCTCTATAAATATTCCGAATTGCAGACCTCTTATGGTATCAATAACGTGGCCCTTGTAAAAGGCCGTCCGCGTGTACTGAACCTGAAAGAGATGCTGGCAGAATTCGTTGATTTCCGTCATGAAGTAGTAGTACGCAGAACCCGTTTCGAGCTGCGCAAAGCGGAAGAAAAAGCGCATATCTTACAGGGTTACCTGATAGCGCTGGATCACCTGGACGAAGTGATCGCCCTGATCCGTGCATCCCGTACGCCGGATGAAGCGAAAGATGGTTTGATGAGCCGCTTCGAACTGAGTGAAATTCAGTCTAAGGCAATACTGGAACTGCGTTTACAACGTCTGACCGGTATGGAGCGGGACAAGATCAAGGAGGAATACGACGAAGTAATGAAACTGATAGCTTACCTGAAGGATGTATTATCTGACGAAGGACTGCGTTTCAAGATCATCAAGGATGAACTGGAAGATGTGAAGAAACGTTTCGGTGACGAGCGTAAAACGGAGATCCAGTACCTGGCCAGCGAAATGCGTATGGAAGATATCATCGCAGAAGAAGATGTGGTGATCACTATCTCTCACCTGGGTTATATCAAACGTACTTCCGCTTACGACTACCGTCAGCAGAAACGTGGCGGACGTGGCGCATTGGGCGGCAAAACGCGTGAAGAGGATTATATCGAGCACCTGTTCGTTGCCTCTACGCACCATACCATGTTGTTCTTTACTGAGAAAGGCCGTTGTTACTGGCTGAAAGTGTACGAGATCCCGGAAGGTGAGAAGAGCGGTAAGGGACGTGCTATCCAGAACCTGATCAACCTGCCTACAGACGACAAGATCAGGGCAATTATAGATATTAAGGACCTGGGCGATAAAGATTTTATCAACTCTCATTATATTGTACTTTGTACATCTAACGGTATCATCAAAAAGACCCTGCTGGAAGAATTCTCCCGCCCGCGTCAGAATGGTGTGAACGCTATTACCATCAATGAAGGCGACCAGCTGCTGGAAGCTAAGCTGACCAACGGTAACAGCGAGATCATGATGGCTATCAGAAGCGGCCGCGCTATCCGTTTCCCTGAAAATACCGTACGTGACACAGGCCGTGGAGCGATCGGTGTAAGGGGTATTGAGGTGGATAATGACAAGGATGAAGTGGTTGGTATGATTTGTGTAAATAAGGAGGATGCCACCCGTACTGTATTGGTGGTTTCTGAGAAAGGATTCGGTAAACGTACTGATATTGAGGAATATAGAATTACCAACCGCGGTGGTAAGGGGGTTAAGACAATCAATATCACAGAAAAAACCGGTAGCCTGATCGCGATCCTTGACGTAACAGAGAAAGATGACCTGATGATCACCTGTAAATCCGGTATTACCATCCGTATGGCGGTAGCTGACATCCGTGAGGCCGGCAGGGCCACACAGGGGGTGCGCCTGATCAGACTGGATGATACTGATGCCATTGCGGCCGTAGCACGCCTGGATGAACAGGAAGAAGAAAAACTTGATAACGAAGGTATGGAAACAGAAGGAAGCGAACAGCTCGGGGAAAACAGCTCAGAAGATCCGGGAACAGCAGCAGCTGAGGCTTCGGAAGATGAAACGCCTGCAGAATAAATTATAAGAAACCGCAAAATATTTGTGCGAACTAATAATGGTTAACCTGCGGCAGATTGTATTTATTATGGTTGAAACAGGCATTAAAATCTAAGGCCATACTTATAGAAAACAAAAAAATATTGAGCAACATGAAAAAATTACTGGTATCATTGGTCTTTTGCAGTGCAGGATTGGTTGCTGTAGCGCAACGTGCAAAGGTGAACAGCGCAGAAGATGCACTCGCTAAAAAAGACTATGATAAAGCTAAAGCTGATATTCAGGCAGCACTGGAAAATGAAAAAACCAAGGGCGACGCTAAAACCTGGTATGTAAAAGGTAAGATCTTCGAAGCAACAGCTACTGAGAAGAAAGATACCAAAGAAGCACTGGAAGCATTCGATGCTTATAAAAAAGCACTGGATATCAATGCCAAATTACCTGAAGCGCTGCTGGAAATGTACAATCGTATGTTTAACCTGTATGCTACTATCGGTAACGCAGGTTACGCTAACCTGAATGACCAGAAATGGGATTCTGCATATCTCCACTTTAAAGATGCTTTCAGCATAGCTGATTTCTATAACAGTAAGAACTTAGGTAGCACCATCGGTACAGATACATCTATGACCTTCTACGCAGGTTACGCTGCCAGCCAGGCTGGTAAGAAAGATGATGCGCTGACTTACCTGAGAAAAGCTGCTGACCTGCACTTCAAGGCTGAACCAGCCCTGTATGTACTCCTGGCGCAGACTTACGAAGAAAAAGGTGATAATGCCAACTGGCTGAAAACCATCGAAGAAGGTAAAGCTACTTTCCCTAAAGACAAGCGTTTTAACGATATGGAGCTGATGTACTACTCCAAAACCGGTAAAACTTCTGAATTACTGGGGATGCTGGAAAAGAAAATGGAGGAAAATCCAAACGATTTCCAGACAGTACTGGACTATGGTATCCGTGTAGACAACCTGGCAAACCCACGTGGTGAAAACGGTTCAGATGCTGCAAAGCCAGCTAACTACGATGAGCTGATGAACAAAGCAGAAGCTGCTTACAAGAAAGCGATCGAGCTGAAAGCGGATGATGCTACTGCCAACTTCCAGTTAGGTGCGCTGTACTTCAACCGTGCGGTAGGTTTCAACAAAGAACTGAACGCAATGGACAGCAAATCGCTGAACACGCCTAAAGCAAAAGAACTGCAGGCAAAAGTAACTGGTCTGATGGATCAGGCGCTGCCCTTCTTCGAGAAAGCAGACGAAAACTTCACTGCAAAAGCTGCAAGCCTGGAGCCAAGCGACAAACAGACTTACGAAAGCTGTCTGTATGCACTGCAGAAGATCTATGCTATCAAGAACGACAATGCGAAAGTAGAAGTTGTGAAGAAAAAGCTGGAAAATCTGAAATAATTGTATTGATACATTTTTCATAAAAAAAGTCCCGGTTGTATATACAGCCGGGACTTTTTTTATGAGTGAAAGATGTTTATTTATGCGTCATGAAATGGTATGTCCAGAATGCACCGAGGATGATGAAAAGGACTACAAGCACAATGATGGCCAGTTCAACAAAATAAGACACCTGGTGCTTGCGGCGTTTACGGGCACGCAGTTTATGTAGCATCTGCCATTTCATCTGGCGCAGCCATACGGGTATTTTTTCCTTCTGCTCAAATGCAGATAATCCCTCCACAGCTTCACTGCACATCTCACAATCAGCCAGATGAAGTTCCACTTCATGTTGCTCTTCGGCCGATAACCGGCCCTGCACATAATCCAGCAATTGCTGCTGTGTAGGACAAGCCGTTGTGGTGAAAATATCCTGATATTCTTCGTTCATAAAATCGTCAATAATTAAATTCATGCATACTTACTGATGCGTTCAAACAATACTTTACTATCCCTGCTGACCCAGTAACAGCTTCAGGTTACGCTTTCCATTCTGAATATAACTCTTTACCTGCAACAGGGTATAGCCGGTCTGGCCGGCAATATCCTGGTAAGATAATTTCTGAAGGTAAAATAGTTTGACACAGGTACGCTGTTCAGGATTTAACTGCTCCAGTGCATACTGCATATTTTCCAGCAAGTTATCTTTTTCTACGAATCTGGCTTTATCTTCTTCCTGTTCTGCAGCGTCGTTCATGTGTTTTTCGCTGACTTCCTCCTGTCTTACCTGGTTTTTCTGCCTTAACTGCATCAGGCAATGGTTCCTGGTTACCTGGTAGATCCAGGCCCGGAAGAATTGCACCTTGTGCTTATTGACCTCAGCTAATACCTTCAGGAAGATCTGTTGTACACTGTCCCTTGCATCCTCTTCATTTTTAAGGTATTTCATACACATACCCAATAAAAGGATCGCATACCTGTCAAACAGGATGCCTATCCAATCGCTGTTCTCATCGGTCCTGAACCGTTCCAGCAGCTCTTCGTCTGTTAATTCCTGGCTATTCTTATAAATCACTGGATAAAGATAAAATACTTGTAATATAAAGATGCGTGAGCCGCAGAATTTCCATAAAAATTAAATGATGAGCAGGGGAGGAAGCGGTCTTCAGCTTGCTTGATGAAGTTGAAAAGAAGAGAAGCAATGACAGGTCAGCCTGTTAAGCCCATAAAGAACTCCGTTTGATGGGGTGCAGGAATGCTTTATGGACTTATTGACCAGTTTATGGGGTGAGCTATAGAATTGACATGATCAGAGGTTGTCCAGCGCTGCCTGTGCTTTTTCCTTCATGCTGCCGTTCATGCGTACCACTTCTTTGAACATGCGGCGGGCTTTACCGGTCTGGCCTTTACTGCGGTAGCAGACGGCCAGCTGATAGCGGGACAGTTCACCATACTTGCCGGGGCTTTCAGAAAGGTGTTTATAGCGCGAAATAGCCTCGTTCAGGTCTCCCTGCTGGTGATATACCATGGCAGCCTTATAGAGGAATTCATCGGTACTTGCGGGCTCCGCAGCGGGCTTCTTTTCCGGTGCATCGTCCTTGTCTTTCTTTGGTGGCGCTTTAGGCTCAGGTTTATCTTCTGTTTTCTTGGCCACGGTTGGCGTATCCTTATGTTCGGGGGCAGGTGGCTTGTCTTTCGGCGCGTCTTTTACTTCAGGCGATTTAGGGGCAGTTGCTGCCAGTTGTTTCCGGGCGCTGTCCTTAATACTATCTCTGACGGCGGCGGGTGCCGGTGGTTTGGCAGGCGCTTTCACCGAGTCTTTCACTACAGGTTTAGGAGTAACAGGTGGCGCTGCTGCCGCAGGCTGTTCAGCTGCCGGTGCAAGGTCTGTAACGGGCGCCGCCGGTTTATGACTTACTTCATTTTCATTACGCACGGGAGTGACAATGGCCGCCTGTACCGGAGGTCTTGTCTCCGATTGTGCGGCGGGCAATTCTGTATTGCTGGCAATAGCCCTGGATACAGGCGCTTTGAACTTACGTTGCTGTTGTACGAGGTAGATACCGCCTGCACCAATGGCAATAGCTGCTACTACCCAGAAGTAGATAAGGAAGCTTTCCTTTTTCTGCTCCTGGCGCTGATAGCGTTCCACTTTATGCACCTGTGAGATCCGCTTGATGCTGTTGCGAATGAACTGTTGCATGCTGGTAGCGAGCGGTTGATATTTTTCCCTGTACTGGGGTTGCTGGAGTACCTGTAATGCGTCGAAACAGAGGTCGCAGTCAACGAGGTGCTGTTCCACCAGGTGTTTTTCGAGATCGGTGAGACGGCCATCGAGGTAACGGGGAAGCTGATCCCTGTTCAGACAGCGGATATTACTGAAGATCTTCAGTAGTTTTTCATTGTTTTCCAAGTTACTCATAGGTTTCATTCATCAATAAGGAAGCCATTTTTTGCTTTGCCTGCTGTAGAATCTGCCTTGTTTTTTCGACAGTATACTTTTTGGTGGCCGCCAGTTCTGTAAAGGTCTTATTGTTCATGTAAAATTCTTTCAGAAAATACATCTCCTCTGCGGGCAGTTTACCGAGTGCCTCTTCCATTGCTGCTGCAAGCAGCTGTTGTTCTTTGAGGTTGGTGGCTGCCTTCTCTACTTTGTTTTCCATCTGTTGCTGTTCCCTGGATTCCGTACTGGGAAAAAATGGATTGTTCTTTTCTGTCTGAGCCTGTTGTGCCCTGATAGTGTAGTGGATCCATTCATTGGCTTTCGGGATCGTTTGGGTTTTAAGACTGGCGCTAAGGCGCTGCAGCAGCCTGGGATATACTTCTTCGGGGCTGGTTCCGGGACCATTGTTAAGGTAAGGGAGGCAAACAGCGACCATTAAGTGGCTGTATCTTTCCATCAAAACACCTTCTGCTTCCTGGTCCTTGAGTTTTCTTGCCCGGGAAATCAATTCTTTATCTGATAAATTAGTTAACTGCTGTAGCATAGTGTTACCTATATTTACATATTAAAGACAAAAATGTTCATTTTGTTGTCTTTGACATATAATTATTTTAGACAATTAATATGCCATACGCGATTACTGTTGTACCGGTGATGCCATTAAGGTCTGAACCATCTCATAAAAGTGAAATTATCTCACAAGCCTTGTGGGGGGAATGCAGTGAAATTATTACTACCGGCGCCGATGGGTGGGTGAGAGTGAAATGCCAGTTTGACGGGTATGAAGGATGGGCTACTTTTAATCATGTAGAAATCATTGATGAGGAGTTGTATAATGCTCCTTATACGCATTATACGACCGCCTGGGTGAACAGGATCCAGCTGAATGGTAAACCTATGTATGTGCCTTTCGGATGCATCATAAAGCCTGGAACGGGGCCTGTTACAAACTGGGGAAGGGTGACGGTACATTTTGAGGAGAGCCCGGCTGTGATAGGTAAAGCGAATGCAGTAAATACTGAGGCGCTGACGGCAGCTGCTTTCCAGTACCTGAACACAGCTTACCTGTGGGGCGGCAAATCGGTATTTGGCGTGGATTGTTCCGGTTTTACGCAGACAGTATATAAAACGCTGGGCATTGAACTGCTGAGAGATGCATACCAGCAGGCGACGCAGGGAGAAACGGTCGATTTCCTGCAGGAAGCGCGTCTGGGCGACCTGGCTTTCTTTGATAATGCCGAAGGGCGCATTACGCATGTAGGAATATTGCTGAATGATCACGAGATCATTCATGCTTCAGGGAAAGTGAGGGTAGACCCTATTGACAACCAGGGAATTACCAATGTGGATACCGGTGTGAGAACGCACAAACTAAGGATCATCAAAAGATTCTTTTGATGACTGGAAAATAAAAATCCCATAGCAATAGACACCATGATGGTACTGTAGCTATGGGATGTTTCTTTTTGAAAGGCTGGCAGCGGTAGCTACCGGCCTTTTTAATTATTTGTCGCCGAAGGTCTTGTTATAGAACTCAATGCTTTCCAGGATGATACGTTCAGCCACAGCTTTGTTCTGGAATTCAGAAACCTTTACTGTTTTATGCTCCAGTCTCTTATATTCTTCGAAGAAGTGACGGATCTCAGCAGTGAAGTGCGGAGGCAGTTCCGTGATATCGTTGATGTGGGCTACGCTCATATCGTTAGCAGCTACGGCAATGATCTTATCGTCTGCCTCGCCGTTGTCGATCATCTGCATTACGCCAATCACTTTGGCTTCCATGATACACATAGGAACAACATCTACCTGGGAGAGGATGAGGATATCCAGCGGGTCATGATCGTCACAGTAGGTTTTTGGAATAAAACCGTAGTTAGCCGGGTAATATACGGAAGAGTAGAGTACCCTGTCCAGTTTAAG
Organism: Chitinophaga filiformis; assembly: GCF_023100805.1. Lineage (NCBI taxonomy): Bacteria > Pseudomonadati > Bacteroidota > Chitinophagia > Chitinophagales > Chitinophagaceae > Chitinophaga > Chitinophaga filiformis. Next base: position 5,824,146 of record NZ_CP095855.1, on the reverse strand, counting down.
CAGGCCACTTTCTTTATCCAGTTCATATTTGGCGCGACAGCCTTTAGGAATTTCAATAATAGCATTCACTATTTTAGGCGCTTCAGATCCGGTGCTGACACTATGCCAGGGATTGTTCGTCGTCATCATCAACTTGTTTTTTCGTTTATTATTATTTTGGTGCCCTGCATTTATTCCGCATTGCAAAGATATAACAGCACAAAGTCGTTTTTCGGGACCCTGGCAGAGTTTATACCGTATGCTAGTGTGGAATTTAGAATAAAAGTTTGCTGGCGCGTCGCAAAAATAAGGAACTCAACTGTAATTTCGCAATAGCGGCAAAATTATACAGATTTGAGTAATCGTAATGTTTTATCTGGCTGGGAGTGGAGACGTCGTATCCTGAGGCGGCATACTGGTAGAATCCAATGGTGCGCTTGCCGGCGGCAGATAGTTTGGAATAATACTTTCGAAAGTGAGAGATATTTTCCAGCGGCCATTTTCCTTTACCAGTTGCAGTCTTTCCTTTTGCTGTGAAGAAGAGTTCAGGACGGTTACTGTTGCCTTGTCGCCGTTTTCTTCTGTTTCAATTACCTTGATACCGGCTTTTTTGATCTTATCCCGTTCTGAATCGTTACGGCGGGCATCAAAAAAGGAGTAAAGCTGTATTACCTGTTGCGATTCCTTGGTAGCGTAATCCCTTGCCAGGTCAAAGTTCGAATCCTGTATCGCGTGCATAAAATTCAGTGCTACTTCCTGCGGGGAAGCGCGCTTTTTGCAACTGCTAAGTACAGTACCGAATAATAATACCAAGGTGAGGATACGCAGATAACTGGTCATGCAAAAATGTTCTATTATAATACAGTTAACAAAAATAGGTGGAAAGTGGAAAATTACAAAAAGCAGCTAGGCAGCGGGTTGTAAATTTTAAAGTTCCAGACCTGTTTTTGAAAATTGTTGGTTTCCTTGTTGTAAACCGGTATAGGCAAGGAAGACTTTTAACAGTTTACTTTAAGCCGTGAACATACTTAAAACACTGTTAAGGAATTGTTAATATTAGTGTTCCTCCCTTTCCTTTGCTGCATCGTACGCGCGTATGATGGCTTTTACCAGTCGGTGTCTTACTACATCCTCTTCGTCCAGCTGCAGATAGCCGATACCTTCCACATGGCGGAGAATGCGGGTGGCCTTTTCCAATCCTGATTTCTGATTTTTAGGCAGGTCGATCTGTGTAAGGTCGCCGGTGATAATAGCTTTAGCCGAAGAACCGATACGCGTCAGGAACATTTTCAGCTGGAGGTCTGTAGCGTTCTGTGCCTCATCCAGGATGATAAATGCATTGTCGAGCGTACGTCCGCGCATATACGCCAGGGGGGCGATCTCAATAACACGGTTGGTCATGAAGTAACTGAGCTTATCGGCAGGGATCATATCATCCAGCGCATCGTAGAGCGGGCGCAGGTATGGATCGATCTTTTCTTTCAGGTCGCCGGGCAGGAAACCCAGGTTTTCACCTGCTTCCACAGCGGGACGTGTCAGTATGATCTTCCTGACTGCTTTGTTTTTAAGCGCTCTTACTGCCAGCGCTACTGCGGTATAGGTCTTACCGGTACCAGCAGGGCCTATGGCGAAGATGATGTCGTTCTTGTCGGCCAGGGCTACCATCTTCTTCTGGTTGGCGGTTCTGGCTTTTACGTTGCGTCCGTTAGGGCCGAAGACCAGTATGTCGTTGGAATTACGGTCTTTAAAATTGTCCACTCTCTCCTCGTCGCCCAGGATCTGTTCGAAATAATTTTCGCTGAGGTTGCCATTACGCTCGAGGTAAGAAATGATTTGCCCGATTTTTTCCTGTGCAGTAGCCACTTCTTCCGGAGCGCCGGACAATTTGAGCTGTGTACCGCGGGAGAGGATCTTTAACAGCGGAAATTTTTTCTTCAGCAGATCAAGTTTTCCATTGTTAACTCCGAAGAACTCGATAGGGTTAATACTATCTAAGCTGATAATTGATTCTGTCAAGTGATATTTTATTTAGATCGTTTGAGGTGTCTGAGAGTAATGTGTCTGAGGCAATATACCTTAAACGCTTTACATTAAGAAACCTATAGTTTATAACCTTAATTTTTTGAAGGCCGCTGCCTGCTGCTATGGCAGGATTTCGCGGTGCCTGGATTCGTGCAGCAGATACAGCTGCATTTTTATACCGGCTTTACCACGGCCGGTGTACCTGCAACAATGAAATACAGTTCGTCAACGTCCCCGGGGCTAAGCTACCTCCAATAGTACTTTCTAAAACTGGCAGAGAGGTATAAGCGGCACCACGCCAGGAAGAACAGTCGCTATTTCAGCAGCGGCAATAACCACGCCAAAGCATTTCCTGCGTGAAGTTACACCGTCTCCTGACTTGCCCGGATGACAATGTGTAGATGTTACCTCCAATTACCTTCATACCAAAGAACTTTAAAACTGATTGATAGTAGTCTGTCACCTCTTATTCTATGAGAATGAGTATTTTCATCGTTATCTGTATTTATGGCTTATGCCATGTTGCTGTGAGACAAAGATATTTATCCTTGAACATTTGCCGAAAAACCGAAATCCACATTGTGGAAAAGCGCAAAATTACTGCTTAAATAATATAAATGACTGTCGTCCCGCCAGATAGTTATAAGGAATAGTCTTTTTTAATCATATATTGAGTATTTTTAAAGGGATTATCGTTCGGGATCTATGATGAATGCCATAATGGGTAATGCGCTGGCAAAAGTCATACCAGCGTTGTTACTGGATCTGCACGGTAACCTGTTATATGTCAACCAGGGGGCAGCGGGATGGCTGCAGGTACCGGAGGGGGAATTTCATCCGGCAGGAGATTTAAATAGTCTGCATTTTAACGAGGTCATAGGGAAAGGTACCGGCGTGTACTGGCCTATGCTTTGTCATCTGCATACAATGGGCAGAAATGCCTTTGTGGATATGTATTGCCATACCCGCCAGTGGGTGCAGTGGCAGCTTAGCGCTGCGGGAGAATATTTCCTGCTGACAGGTACAGACCTTAGTGGCAGGCGTCCCCTGGCAGATAGTCATGCGCTGTTAAGCTCCCTGCCGTGTGGATTGCAACAGTTCACCCCGGAGGGCATTCACTGCTGCATCAACGACGTACAGCGGGAAATATGGGAAGAGATAGACCCTGCAATGTCCCGGCCTGGCTATAACCTCTTTGATGAACCGGTTTTCCGGGAAACCGGTCTCTGCGAACTGTTTGAAGAAGTACTACGCACAAAAGCATCCGCCAGGAAAGAGATACTGCTGGGATACCGCGAAAAGGAAAGCAAGGGCGTGATCAGGATATTACCCGCATTTTACGAGGCAACAGTATTTGCTGTGATAGATGAGCAAGGCCTTATCACAACGCTGCAGCTGGTGATGAAGGATATCACAGAAAAACAACTGTCGTTCAGACGCCTGGAGAAAAGCGCCCGCCTGCTGGATCTGATCATCGAGCACCTGCCTATAGGCTATATTCAATTCGACCACTTCGGTTTTGTCCGCCGTATTAACCATACCCAGCGCGAATTCTTCCAGTACGAATACGAAGAGGGTGAAGCCCCTTTCAATATCATGAGCGATCCCTTCGCCCGTTTATATGGGCTGGACAGGCTCTTCAAGAACGTGATGGTGGGAAATAAGGTGATCCGGGTGGAAAAGCAGCTGGACTTCTCTAAGGACAGTCGCTGGACGGCACAGTGCCGTGAGGTGTGGCTGGACCTTACCCTCTTTCCGCTGAAAGACCCGGTGGATAAGCAACAGATCGTCGCGGTGCTGGTAAACGATATTACCGACAGGAAGCTGGAACAGCAGATGCGCAACCTGCTGCAACGTAATACGGAACAATTGCACCTTTTCTTTGACGCGGTGGATATGGGTTACGCTACCATGGAAAAAGACGGTACGCTGTCATTCGCTAACCGCAAGGCGGAAGAGATGGCCGGCAGGCGGATATTTGAGGGGGAAAACATCTTTGAGATACTCCCCGAACTGGGCTATGCCACACCCTTCAAGACCCGTTTCTCTGCCGCGCTGGCAGGTGCCGCTTCGGCTTCTTTCAGCAGCTACTTTCCCCGCCGCTACAAGTGGTACGAGTTCCTGATCACTCCTTTGAGGGATGGCACGGTGTCTGTCTTCATCCGCGACATAACGGATAGCCGTAACATGCAGAAAGATCTTTTCCGCGCCAATAAACAATTGAGTAAACTGAACAAGAGCCTCGTGAACCAGAATCAGCAGCTGGAAGACTTCGCACATATCACTTCGCATAATCTGCGTGCACCCATCGCCAATCTCAGCGCGCTGATGCAGATGCATAATGATTCATCGCTACCACATGAAAAAGAGCAGTATCTTTCCTTACTACAGGAAGTAATATTTAAGATCGACGAGACGCTGAACGACCTGGTAGACGTTGTACAGATCCGTAAGAACGTGGATATGGAACGGGAGCCGCTGATCTTTTCCGAGCGCCTGCAATACGTGAAAGAAGTGCTTTTTGCAGATATCGAAAAGAGCGGTATCCAGCTCACTACCAACTTTGATGCGCCTATGCTGGAGTTCCCACGTCTGTACCTTGACAGCATCCTGCAGAACCTCATCACCAACGCTATCCGTTACCGTACGCAGGAACGCCGGCCCCGCCTGCATTTTACCAGCTGGCAGGAGAACGGGCATACCATTCTGACAGCCGAAGACAATGGCCTGGGAATAGACATGGAGCGCTTCGGACACAAGCTGTTCGGTTTCCGGAAAACGTTTCATAAGAACAAGGACGCAAAAGGCATCGGCCTGTTTATTACCAAAACCCAGGTAGAGGCAATGGGAGGAAGTATCCGGGCGGAAAGTACACCGGGGCAGGGTACAAAATTTATTATTACCTTTAAAACTGAATAAATCCCTGTATGCAATTGCACAACATGATTTTTATCGTAGATGATGATCCGATACATCAGCAGATCGCGAACATTATGATCAAACGACAGGGGATTGGTGAGCATGTGCGGGCCTTTTCGGACGCACAGGATGTGTTGGATTATCTGCGCCAACATTCCTTTCAACCGGAGCAATTGCCTGATCTGATCTTACTGGATCTTAATATGCCAGTCATGGATGGATGGGATTTCCTGAATGATTATGCCGGCTTTTATAAAGATCTTGCCAAGCAGATCGGGATTTTTGTGTTGACGTCGTCTATTGATGATAAAGACCGGAAGAAAGTAGATAATTACTCTTTTGTGAAAGGGTATCTGACGAAGCCTTTGTCCAGCGAGATCATTACGAAGTTGCAGGCGAGCTGAGAGCCAGCGTGATATTTTTTATATGGGAGGGTTGTACCGGGAGGTACAGCCCTTTTATGTTTTGTAGTGGTATGTGTTGGAACACGGATTTCTTTGGCTTTTTACAGGCTGACAGTAATTCCTGTGCCGACCGCTCGCCTGCGTACGGTCTCCAAAATAATAGCTGGGCGGCAGACCGTCAAGGGTATCATTCGTATTAATCAGCTCCGTCAGGAGCGGCGTGTTTGTAGCCCCCGGTTTCAACCGGGGGACGAAATACAATTACAGATCGGTTTCCTGATTACAGTCTCAAGCCTTCCTTAAAGCGCTGATGGTTGCCTCAGGATCTTTTGAAGCGAAAACAGTGCTGCCGGCAACAAGGACGTTGGCGCCTGCATCGAGGATGGAAGTGGCATTTTCAACATTGATGCCGCCATCTACTTCGATGAGGGCATGGGCTTTATAGTGGTTGATCATCTCCCGGGTCTGACGGATCTTTTCGAGGCTTTTCGGAATGAAATGCTGGCCGCCGAACCCTGGGTTCACGCTCATGATGAGTATGAGGTCAATGTCATTTATGATGTTTTCCAGGAGATGTACCGGTGTGTGCGGATTCAATGCTACACCGGCTTTCATGCCCAGGCCTTTGATCTGTTGAATGTTCCTGTGCAGGTGCGTACAGGCCTCATAGTGAACCGTCAGTATATCTGCACCAGCCTTTTTAAAGTCCTCTGCATATCTTTCCGGTTCTTCTATCATGAGATGCACATCGCAGGTCTTCTTGGTGGCCTTTCTGATGTGTGATATTACGGGTAATCCAAAGCTGATATTCGGTACGAATCTGCCATCCATTACATCAAGGTGCAACCAGTCAGCCTCACTGCGGTTTAACATTTCTACTTCTTTACCCAATTCCAGGAAATTGGATGCCAGCAGAGACGGTGCGACAAATGTGTTTCTGTTTTCCAAAGCCACGCGTTTAAAGTTGTTCACGAATATAGCGGTTATTTTTTTAGTTTGTCCAGGGCCGCTTTTGCCTCCGGGTAGTCTTTTTTAAAGGTAAGCGCCTTCACATAGTCGTCTATGGCGTCTTCCCCGCGTCCTAAATTTTCATGGCACTGTGCACGGTAGTAATAGGCTTCCGCATTGGCTGGAGATGCTTTGGCGGCCAGGTCGAAATAACGGAAGGCTTCTTTCCAGTCCTTTTTCTTCATATTGATCCTGCCTAAAGCGAGGTAAGCCCTTTCATCGTCCGGGTCAGTGGTGATGCTGTTATTGTAGGTAGCGATCGCTTCTGCATAATTGCCGGTCTCTTCATAGTATTGTGCCAGCGAGACCAGTGGTTCTGAGTTGACAGAATCCAGGCGTGCTGCCAGTTTATAGTACTTTATAGCGGCGGGGGAATGCCGGATGTGTAGCAGGTCGCCCAGCTCCATTACAGCGCTGTAATCACTCTGCAAACCTGCTTTATCGATGGCCGTGGTCAGGTGACCGATGGCCAGCGCAGTGTCCTTGTTATCTTCCGCAATACGGGCCTTCAGGTAAAAGGCTTTGTCGTGCGTACCCTCCGATTCTCCCAATATGGACGCTACACTGTCGGCGGATTTATACTGTTTGTCCTCTATCATGGCTGTGGCCAGCTGGTACAGCAGGTAGGGATACCCTGGAGCGGTCTGTAGCGCCCTCTTGAAATGCGCGATGGAACGGGAATAGTCTTTCAATACCAATGCAGCCTCACCCGCGCCCGCCCAGAAGTCGGTCACATCGGGTTTCAGCTGTGCTGCCTTTTCAAAGTCCTTTTGCGCCAATGAAGGGTCAGTGTTGAAGAGGAGCAGGGCCCGGCGGAAATAGAGCGCTTCGTTATCCGGGAACTGTGCAATGGAATCTGTTAAAGGGAGTACCATTGGCGCGTACAGGGAAGAGTCGGCATCATTATGGCTGGCCTGCTCTTCCGGCTTGCCGGACTGGCAGGAAAAGAAAAAAGGAATTGATAAAACGAACAGGTATTTCATAAGACAATAATATAAAAAATGCTCGATCTTTTGGAGTTAGGAGATATGCCTAAAAAAAGAGGCTGCTCAATACTTTGAGACAGCCCCTTCTGTATGGATTGCATGCCGGATCAATTGGCGGTCAGCCAATCTTTCAGGGCTTTATAGTCATTGGGAAGTTGTACGGCTTTCTTTTCAAGGGCGTACAGGGATTGTACCCTTTCCGGGGTAACGATCTTGTCCTGCAGGGACGCCGGAGCTGTATCGGCAAATTTTACCGGGTGAGCCGTTTCCAGGAAGACGCCTGCAGTATCATTGCCTGCGCCCGTTTGTTGCAGGTATTGCTGAAGGCCCAGGTAACCTACTGCACCGTGAGGGTCCAGCATATACTGATGTTCCTTCCATACCTGTTCCATAGTGGCAGCGGTCGCTTTATCGTCGAAAGAGATGGATGTCAGCTTTTCTTTCAGAGCCGGCAGGCTGTTGGAGAAGAGTTCCAGTATACGGACGAAATTGCTCGGGTCGGCCACGTCCATAGCGTTAGACAAGGTCGGTGTGGCTTGTCCGGGGGTATACTGGCCTGTCTGCATAAACCTTGGCACCGTATCATTGACGTTGGTGCTGGCTACAAAATGTGTAACGGGCAATCCCATGGCCGCAGCCATCATACCGGCGCAGATGTTACCGAAGTTGCCGCTGGGCACAGAGAAAACAACATTGGGATAGCTTGTTTTCAGCTGTTTCCATGCCAGCAGGTAGTAGAACATCTGGGGCAGCCAGCGGGCTACGTTGATAGAGTTGGCGCTGGTGAGCAGGCAGTGGGCCTGTAGTTCCGCATCCAGGAAGGCTGTTTTCACCATGCGCTGGCAATCGTCAAAGGTACCTGCTATTTCAAGTGCTGTGATGTTGCCGTTCAGGGTGGTAAGCTGTTTTTCCTGCAGGGTGCTCACTTTGCCGGAAGGATAGAGTATCACCACACGAACTCCGGGAACATTGTAGAAGCCGTGGGCCACTGCACCGCCGGTATCGCCGGAGGTGGCTACTAGAACGGTTACCGGACGGGTGTCATTCCTTCTGAAATAGCCCAGGCAGCCGGCCATAAAGCGGGCGCCTACATCTTTGAAGGCCAGGGTAGGTCCATGGAACAGTTCCAGTGCATAGATATCGCCTGCTACCTTTTGTACGGGAAAAGGAAAGCTCAGGGTGTCTGCTATGATCTGGCGCAGGGTGGCTTCCGGTATCTCATCGCCTACGAAAGACCGGATGGCAGTGTAGGCAATATCAAGGTCATTATGTTTTTCGATGTTATCGAGAAAATCCTTTTCAAAAGCAGGTATGCGCTCGGGAAAATATAAACCCTTATCCGGCGCAAGCCCCTGTACTACTGCATCCTCGAAAGAGACAATGTGTTGTTTATTCTGTAGACTGAAATATTTCATTAGACTTTACACTTTTGTAATTTTCACACCTTCCGTATTTATTTTCGATACATGGATCTTGTAATCCACGCCCAGCGGGGCATAGACAGTATCCATCATCGCCGCCACCTTACGGGCGTTTTCTTCACCTCTGCTCAGCATGAAGACAGATGGCCCCGAGCCGGAGATGCCTCCGCCCAGCGCGCCGGCTTCCTTGCATTTTACTTTCAGTTCATAGAAAGCAGGGATGAGTATAGCGCGTACCGGCTCTACGATCGCATCTTCAAGGGAGCGGCTGATCAGATCGTAATTTTCCTGGTAAAGCCCTGCTACAAGCGCGCCTACGTTGCCCCACTGGCGGATGGCGTCGGTCATCAGTACTTTCTGTTTCAGGATCTCACGGGCATCGGAAGTTTTCACTTCTATCTGCGGATGTATAACGGTCACCCATAGTTCTGCCGGTGTATGCAGGCCGGTAATGTCCAGTGGTTTGTAACTCCTTACAAGTGTAAAACCTCCCAGTATGGCAGGTGATACGTTGTCAGCATGCGCTGCGCCACTGGCAAGTCGTTCGCCTTCCATGGCAAAACGTACCAGTTGTTTTGGCGTAAAAGGATTGCCCAGCAGATGGTTGGCGCCAACTACGGCGCCGGCCGAACTGGCGGCAGAAGAGCCTATGCCGCTGCCGGGAGGGATATTCTTGAAGAGTTCCAGCTCTATCCCTGCCTCCGGCTGTCCATACTTTTGCAACAGTGCCTGGATGGCAACGCCACATACGTTCTGGGCAGGATCAGTGGAAAGAGATGCGCCATGTACAGCTGTAATGGTAACGCCCGGTTTGTCACTCTTCCGCATGATCATTTCGTCGCCGGGAGCATCCATGGCCAGTCCGATCACGTCAAAGCCGCAGGCTACATTGGCAACAGTAGCAGGGGCGAATACTTTTATACAGTCATTTCCCATGAGGAATCAAAATTTAAGATATGTGTTACTGATGTACGGTTTATCTGGCTGATCTGATGATATCAGCAAATATACCCGAAGCCGTTACATCTGCCCCCGCACCGGCGCCTTTTACGATCAGTGGTTGTTCCGCATAGCGGTTGGTGGTATAGAGTACGATATTGTCTTTTCCTTCCAGCTTGAAGAACGGATGGTCTGGCGCGATGGACTGCAAGCCTACAGACGCTTTCCCATTTTCATAGCGGGCAACGAATTTCAGTCGTTTTCCTTCTGCATCTGCCTTTTCACGCAGTGCCAGGAAATGACCGGCATGCACGTCCAGCTGTTCATAGAAAGCATCTACCGAAGGCGCTTCCAAAGCCTCAACCGGCAGGAAGGAATGGTTGGTAATGTCATTCAGCTCCATCTTTGCTCCGCTTTCGCGCGCCAGGATCAGGATCTTACGCATTACATCCACACCGCTGAGGTCAATACGTGGATCCGGTTCTGTATAACCTTCGTCCTGTGCGGCTTTCACCACCTCGCGGAAGCTGGCGCCGTTCACGAAATTGTTGAACACAAAGTTGAGACTACCACTCAGCACTGCTTCGATACTGTTCACTTTATCGCCGCTGCGGATCAGGTCATTCAGGGTGTTGATCACCGGCAGACCAGCGCCTACATTGGTTTCGAACAGGAATGACGCATTGTATTTACGCGCCAGGTCTTTCAGGCTTTTGTAATAAGCATAGTCTGAAGAGCAGGCGATTTTATTGCAGGTCACCACGGAAATGCCATGCTGGAGGAATTCTCCGTAAGTAGCCGCTACTTCCTGGCTGGCTGTATTATCAACAAATACACTGTTGCGAAGGTTCAGCGCCTTTATCTTTTGTGCGAATGCAACCATGTCGGAGGCTTCACCTGCTTCGAGGGCAGACTTCCATTCAGCAAGGTTGATCGCTTCATGGCCGAAGGCCATTTTTTTACTGTTGGCGATACCGGTTACACGTACATGCAGACCGAGTTCGTTCATCAGGAATTTATGCTGCTGGTCCAGCTGTTCGAGCAGTTTGCTGCCTACATTGCCCACACCGGCAATGAACACGTTCACCTGTTTCAGTGGTTCTTCGAAGAAAGCTTCATGTATGACGTTCAGTGCTTTTTTTACATCGGCTTTATTGATCACCGCAGAGATGTTCTTTTCAGTGGAACCCTGTGCAATAGCGCGTACGTTCACTCCATTACGACCCAGTGCGGCAAAGAGCTTACCGCTGGTGCCGTGATGGTTCTTCATCTTATCGCCCACAACCGCTACGATGCTCATATCTCTTTCCACGATGAGCGGTTCTATGCGTTTTTCCAGTATCTCCTGGGAAAATTCACTGTCCACAGCTGTTTTGGCCTTCAACATATCTGCTTCATGGATGCCTACCGTGATAGAGTGTTCCGACGAGCTCTGGGTGATGAGTATCACGTTCACACGCTCGGTCAGCAAGGCTTCGAAAAGTCTTTTTGAGAAACCCGGGATACCCACCATGCCGCTACCTTCCAGGGTAAGCAGGGCTATCTTCTGGATACCGCTGATACCGGTTACAGGATAGGTACGGCCGTTGCCATCCTGCGTATGGATAAGAGTACCGTAATCGTCCGGGGCAAAGGTATTTTTGATCCAGATAGGGATACGTTTATCCATGACCGGCTGTATGGTAGGAGGGTAGATCACTTTGGCGCCGAAGTGGGACAGTTCCATCGCCTCTTCATAAGAGATATGCGGGATGGGAATAGCCTGTGATACCATACGGGGATCTGCGGTCATCATACCGCTTACATCTGTCCATATATCCAGTACTTCTGCATGGAGGGCGGCAGCAATGATAGCAGCGGTATAATCAGAACCGCCACGGCCAAGGGTAGTGGTTTCACCGTCGGCGGTAGCTGCAACGAAACCGGGTAATACCACGAAGTCGGCATTCTGCTGCTGGTAATATTGTGCAGTCTGATGGTTAGTGGCCAGGAAGTTGACTGCTGCATTACCAAAATTATTATCAGTAACAATCAGTTCGCGGCTATCTTTCCATACGGCATTCAGTCCGTTGGACTTCAGTTTTTCTGCGAGCAGATAGGAGGAAACAAGTTCTCCGAAGCTCATGATCTTATCCAGGGAGCGGGCGCTTAGTTCACCCACCTGGAAGATACCATCGCAGAGAGTTTCAAGTGTATTTAAGCGTTTCTTTATCTGGCTGATGATGCCGCTTTGTACGGTAATGGGGAATAAGGTGCGGATCGTATCCAGGTGTTTGTTTTCAATTTCCTGTAATACTGTCCTGTATTGTTCCTGTCCTTGTCCGGCGAGCTGTCCGCACTGGATCAGCTTATCGGTAATGCCACTCATGGCAGAGGCAACAATGGAAAAGCGCCCATTAGGCTTTTTGTGTTGTATGATGTTACAAACCTGTTCTATGGATTGGGCACTTCCCATGGAAGTTCCGCCGAATTTTAATACTTGCATGTCTGAAGATGTTGATACGTAAAATGTCCTGTCCCCTTACCGGGAGTACCACCTGGGTGGTCGTTGGATGATATGTGAATATTAACCCCGCACCGGGGTTGTAATAGATGTAATTGTAATAGTGCTGATACCCGCGCCGGAGATGGTGCGAGATGCAGATGTGAAGTATGTAACTATTGGTAGCACTATTATGAATTTACTTTTCGCTAACAAAAGTCTGGAATTACTTTCGGATTAACAAATGAATTGTCAAAGTTTTGAAATTATTTAAATTTCGGTAGGGGAAATTGTGAAATTTTACGCATATCGAGCGGGGCAGGACAAATTTATTGATTTTCAAGGGAGATGGGGTGTTATGGGATTGCGGCGGCTTCGATTGCCGTCGCCTGGCCGGGTTGACAAGGGAGCTTCTTCGGTACAAATAGTATGCAACTGTCCTACCGCTTACTACCTAAAGGCGCTATAGTCCTACATGTAGCCTACTGTTCTATAGCGTTCGCTATAGAACAGTGGCTAATATGCTATAGAAGAGAGCCTATAGGCTATAGGTTCCACCGAATCAGTAGCGAATACCAGTCGAATACACAGGCCCCTGCCTGTACCATGTCTTTGCTGGATAGGAGGGCCTCTTTCTGCGGTTTTGGCCCTATTTCGATCCTATTCCTTACATTTGTCCTAACCACGTTGATTCATGCCTTATTTCCGCAATTTTACATATCATATAGACAAGCGCCGCTGGAAGTATTGCTTCCTGCTGGAGGGCATTGTAAGCCGATAGGCCCTGTTCCCCGTCTCCGTTCCTTATCTGGCTGTCCCGGTAAGGGTTCCTTATTTCCTTTTACAACTGATCTGCCAGATGACAGGTACGAAACTTGTCAGGGCAGGTACACTGTTATTCTTATTGTCATAAAATTGTCATTCATATTCCACGGTCTTTCGCCGGAAGGCAGGGACTGAAAAACCAATTCATCATGCCGCATTATCATAAACTGGGAAACGTCCCTCATAAACGTCATACACAGTTCCGCAAACCCGACGGTTCTCTTTATTCCGAACAGTTGTTCTCCACGGAGGGATTTTCCTCCAATTCCACCCTGTTATATCATTGTCATCCTCCTACGGAGATCGTGCGCGTGGATACGCCCTATGATGTTGCTCCCCGTGTTGCTGAAGAAAAGATGCTGAAGCATCGTAGTTTCCAGGGTTTCAATATCCGGCCGGAAGATGATTATCTGCAAAGCAGGAAACCCGTCCTGGTCAACAGCGATTGTCATATCGTGCTGGCGGCGCCGCGGCAAAGCATGACGGAATATTTTTACAAGAATGCAGATGCGGACGAACTGATATTTGTACATGAAGGTTCAGGCGTGTTGCATACGCAATACGGGCAGTTGCCTTTCGGGTATGGCGATTACCTGCAGATACCCCGGGGGACCATCTACCAGATGAAATTTACCGGAACAGACAACCGTTTGTTCATTGTCGAATCATTCAGTCCTATTCGTTACCCGAAACGCTATCTCAGCCAGTACGGGCAGTTGCTGGAGCATGCGCCTTACTGCGAACGCGATATCAGGCAGCCGCAGAACCTGGAGACCATCGACGAAGCGGGCGATTTCCTGATCCGTATCAAAAAGAAGGGAATGATGTATCCTATCCACTATGCGCATCATCCCTTTGATGTGGTAGGCTGGGATGGATATGAGTATCCTTTTGCATTTTCCATTCATGATTTTGAACCCATCACAGGGCGTGTACACCAGCCGCCACCGGTGCATCAGACCTTTGAGGGACATAATTTTGTGGTATGCTCTTTCTGTCCGCGCCTGTTCGACTATCATCCGCAGTCCATTCCGGCGCCTTACAATCACAGTAATATAGACAGTGATGAAGTGCTGTATTATGTGGACGGCGATTTCATGAGCCGCAAGCACGTAACAAGGGGCATGATCACCCTGCACCCGGGTGGTATTCCGCACGGGCCGCATCCAGGTGCAGTTGAAAAGAGCATCGGCGCAAAGGAAACAAAGGAACTGGCAGTGATGGTAGACACCTTCCATCCTTTGCAGATCACACAGGATGCGCTAGGAATAGAAGATGAAAGATATGTGATGAGCTGGGCTGAATAGCCAGGTTATTTTTCGTCTTCGTCACTCAGTTTTTTTCCTTTATCTTTCGCAAATTCTTCTGGAGTCTGAAGGGTATTGTCCTCCTCAGGCTCCAGATATATGGGACTGGTATCTTCTTTCTTTCCCTGTTTATTGATGTGCTCTTTTTCGGAGACTTCATCCTGTTGTTTGCCGGCGGGCTTTTCATTAGCTTGTTTATTTCCCATATTTTAATTTTTAAGAACAGGCAACTAAATCTGTGCCACGGTCAGGACGACTATTTTAATTCGTAGTAAAGAGCACTCAACCGGAATTTATATTTTTATATCACGCGTTTACAGACAACCAAAACAGAAACAGATAATTAATGGAATACAGGCAATTAGGAGAAAGCGATCTGAAAGTATCAGCAATTACATTTGGAGCATGGGCTATTGGTGGCTGGATGTGGGGCGGAACAGAACATCATGATGCCGTAAAGGCGATCCGCGCATCCATTGACGAGGGCGTTACCTCTATAGATACAGCCCCTGTTTACGGCCAGGGATTAAGTGAAGAGTTGACCGGAGATGCACTGAAAGGCCTGGACAGAAGCAAGATCCAGGTAATGACAAAATTCGGTATGCGCTGGGACCTGGCCAGGGGAACCCTGGCGTTCAGCAGCAAGGATAACAATGGCAGGGACATCGACATTTACAAATATGCCGGCAAGGAAAGTATTATACTGGAATGTGAAAACAGTCTCAGGAGACTGGGTACGGATTACATCGATCTGTACCAGATCCACTGGCCGGATGTAACTACACCGATGGATGAAACCTTCGAAGCAGTTTTGCGCTTAAAGGAGCAGGGAAAGATCCGCGAAGCGGGTGTAAGCAACTACAGCGTTGCACAAATGAAAGAGGCGGAGAAAACAATAAAACTGGCTTCCAACCAGGTGCCTTTCAGCATGGTAGAAAGAGAGATCGAGAAAGAGCTGGTGCCTTATTGTATAGAGAACAAAAAGGGCATACTGGCATACAGCCCTTTGCAGAGAGGTATCCTGAGCGGTAAGATCAAAGCCGGTCATCCCTTTGGGGAGGGCGATCATCGTCCCAACACGAAGTTCTACCAGCCGGACAACCTGCAGCGTATCAATGCTTTCCTTGATCAGATCAGACCTATGGCGGAAAGCAAAAGTGTGACACTGGCGCAGCTGGTGATCCGCTGGACGATAAACCGTCCTGGTATTACCGTGGCCTTGGTGGGAGCGCGCAATGCGGAACAGGCTATACAGAATGCAAGGGCTATCAATGTAAAACTGAGCGCGGAAGAAACAAAGTTTATCAATGATAAACTATACCAGGTGCAGCTGGTCTGAAAGGTGGTATCAATATTTGAATGCGGATCAAATCCGCAGGTTAATTCAGGATTTAAACTGAGCGCGGAAGAAATAAAATTCATCAATGATAGGTTGTACCAGTTACAGCTGATCTGAAAGATGACTACCAATATTTGAATGCGAATCAAATCTGTCAGGCTAATTCAGGATTATATAACGATGGACACATCAGCTCAATGATGGCTGATAGCTGTAAATGATCAATTATTGCTACAACGGTTACAGGTCAAAGAACAGTGAAACAAAAACCGGGTCGTTCCTTACGGAATGGCCCGGTTTGTTTTGTGGAAGATGACTTTTGTCATATGTTACCTGTATACGATCCGTACTTTTGATGAACCCTACTAAAATTCCTATACATGACACATGCAGAGATAGTAAAAAAGGTAACATGGAAAGACCTCAAAGACTTATCTGTCAGGGAAATGCTGATTGAAAACAACCTGACGCTACCTGGTTGTTCTCTTCCTGGATACTGGCATATTCCGGTTATTACATATTGGCTTTGCCCTGTTCCGCATTTTTCTTTCTGACCGGTTTACGACAGGTGCATAACGGGTTTCATAATTCTCTCGGCACTAACAGATTCCTGACCTGGTTCACCCTGTTCTCAAACAGTGTACTGATGATGGCATCTATTCATGCAGTGAAGTTCAATCATATCAGGCATCATAAGTATTGTTTGTCTGAGGAGGATTGTGAAGGAAAATCGGCCGGTATGAGCTGGTACGGCGCTATCTTTTATGGCCCTGTACATATGTTCCTGATCCATAAGATAACACTACAGATCGGCAACAGGAAGTATGTAAGGAATGTACTGGCAGAACTGGCGGCTATTGCTGTTTTTGCGTTTATCGTGTTTTATTTTAAGATACCTTTTCTCATCTATCATATTATCATCATGATCGCTGGTGAATTCCTGATGGCCTTCTTTGCTGTCTGGACAGTGCATCATGATACGGAAGAGCATCCTGAACTCGCACGGACACAGCGGGGCGGCTGGAAGAATAAAATTACTTTCAGCATGTTCTATCACCTGGAACATCATCTGTTCCCTGCGGTGCCTACCATTAAACTGCCGGAATTAGCGAGGCGTATAGATCAGGTATTGCCGGAGCTGGAGAAGAAGAATACCTTCTGATCAACCGACGGTCTGCCTCATGAAAGGGATGGCATCGGGTGAATGCAGTACGTTTGTCGATTCGAGTGACATAGCCGCTGTTGCTGCTGCTCTTTCGCGCATGTGCTGTTCGTAATATGTAATAGCAGCAAGCGTATCAGGAAATGCATCATTCGTGAGACATTGACCCAGTTCCAGTGCATCCAGCATCGCCATGTTGACGCCTTCACCTGCATAGGGTGGCATGAGATGCGCTGCATCACCCAGCATGGTGAGGTGGGGTAAAGGTTCCCAGGTCTGATCTAATGGCATGCAATACTGCGGACGGGGAATAAATGGTGAGGATGCATTTTCAAACAGTTCATTCCATAACGGCGCCCAGCCTGTGAAAGTAGTCTTGAACCAGGCTAAGACCTGCGCTTTATCAGAGAAATCGATCCCGCAATCCCGGCTCCAGTGTTCATCGGTTTTACAACCGGTATAAAATACCAGGCTACCATCTCCTTTGGAACTTATAATTAAGGATTTATCATCGCCCATGGCAAAGATCTTCCCGTTCTGAAGCAAACGGTGTATGTCAGGAATGACCGCAGCGGAATTGTACACAGCGCCTTCTACCACGGTGAGCCCTGCATAGAAAGGTTTGATGGACGTAATGTAAGGACGGATCTTTGAGTTGGCGCCATCTGCAGCAACCACAATATCGGCAGTGGCAGTATTTCCATCACGGAACCTCAGTTGCCAGCCATTATCCAGTCGCGCGAGCGATGCAAAATGACTGTTCCACACAACAGTACCGGGATGCAGTGATTCCAGGAGGAGCTGCTTTAGCGGCCCGCGATCTATCTCGGGACGGAAATATTCTTCTGCACCGCGTTCCCTGTCTTCATCTTCCATGACGATGTTGGCGTGTTTGTCCATCACCCGCAGCTTGTCTGCCCCCGGGCGGTAGTTGGCTTTGAATGCCTCCATGAGCCCTGCTTCACGTAATGCTCTTAATCCTGATTCATAGTGAAGATCAAGTGTGGCGCCCTGTGCTCTGGCATCTTTACCGGCGTCTCTTTCATAGACGGTTACGCTGGCATTTTTCATTTGCAGGATCCTGGCGAGGGTAAGGCCTCCCGGGCCACCTCCGACGATAGCAATTTTCTTGTTTTTGAGGATACTCATATGTTGGTTTATTAGTGCGCTTTATTTCAGCAGACCTTTTATGACAGCGTCGCAGCAGTCGGAAAATACCTTATCTGTAATGATCTGTTTATGCCTTTGCTGATAGTCGAAATATTCATTGATCAGATCTAATATGGGAGAGAATAACAGCGCCCTGTAAGCTTCCTGCGGCAGTTTCCTGATAACGCCCGCTTTTGCGTTCATTTCAAGGAACCGGTGAATGGGAGCGAAGAAGTCGCCTTCCTTTATGTCTTTTTCCTGGAATGCTTTATTCAGCAGGGGAGAGGACTTACCGTATTTCATCAGGGCAAAGGCATGCGGATTGTTCTTAAAGAAGCGGAATGCATTGGTGCATAGCTTTTTTACGCCTTCCGCGAATTCCATTTCCGGTTTAAATTTCTCCAGTATGGCTTTTTCATAGGCCCCCAATACTTCATCGATGAACAGTTTGACGAGAAAGTCTTCCTTGTTCTCATACTTGATATAAATAGTACGGGGCGATATGTTGGCCGCTTTCGCCAGCTTCTGCATGCTGAGGTTTTCCAGTCCTTCTTCAGCAATGATCTGCAGGGCGATGGTACGGATCGCTTCTTCCTTTTCCAGGTTTTTAGGTCTCATGAAATATGTCTTTTCGATCGTTGACAGAACAAAAGTAAGTAAATGTTTGTTTACTTATGAAATATTTTTCAGTAAGCTTTCCGGCAGACAACAATAAAGCTTTCAATAATGCAGAGAGGAGCAGGGCTTGCTGCTAATCAAACGTTCAAATTTTTGAATCAGCGGAAGGATTGACAATCAGCTGTTAATATTCCCCAGCGTACCGGCAGCTGATGCCAATTATTGCCGCAGTGGCTGTTAGCCGCTAAAGTTGTAATTTAGTGTTGTAAACAGCTATGCACTTATGAATCTGAGACGTTTTTTCTCATGGTCGAATTTTACGACGGGCATCATGGTCCTTTTCCTGGTACTGGTATTGGTGAATCCTTCGGTGAAGGCGGGCGTGATGCAGGGACTGATGAAGGTGGGGCTGTTCCAGCCGGGAATGCCTGAAGAGAAAAACGCAGAAAGTGAGATGGCGCCCGATATGTCTTTTGTGGATGGTGATGGAAAAACGTTCACGTTGTCTTCCCTGAGAGGGAAGGTGGTATTCCTGAATTTCTGGGCTACCTGGTGCCCTCCCTGCCGTGCGGAGATGCCTTCTATCAACGCTTTATATGAAAGGTTCCGGGAAGATAAGAACGTGATCTTCCTGACGGTGGATACGGATGGTAACTATAAGAAAGCAAATAACTTCCTCAAAAAGCAACAATACAGCCTGCCATTGTATGTGGCCGACAGCCAGATACCAGGGGAATTGCTGGGCAGGTCTATACCAACAACGGTGATCATCAACAAAAAGGGACAGGTCGCTTACCGGCATGTAGGGGCGGCCGATTATGGCAATGAAAAGTTCATGGCTTATTTTGAGCAATACATCCGTAAATGATACACAAGTTGTTTATGTTGATCCGGTTGCATTCTCTACAGTATTTTTTTGGATTTGATATTCCGAAGTGCTAATATTGCATTAGCAACTAATTTATGCTTCACCTGCATACATACCATAAAATATCCGATCAGCGTCACAGCAAGTACTACTTCCTGATGGCTACGCTGGCTATGGATTCCGCACTCTCCTAAGTGCAGGTATGATACTGCCTTTACGGGCGTTCTGTTTTCCTTTTCGCAATCTGTTTACTGAGTTTTCTCCACGCCCATTTACAGTGGTTCTACCTGTCATTTCTTCAATGCGCTGAGGCATTGTTTCAACATCTATTACGTATAGTCAACAATATTTTCATACACCAAAATTTCTAAAACCAATCCATCATGCATACAACTTCAGATGTCGCCGTTTCGGCTATTCCTGCCGATGTACAGGATTTCCTCCCGTTAAATGGTACCGATTACGTTGAATTTTACGTGGGAAATGCGAAGCAGGCTGCCCATTTCTATAAGACAGCCTTTGGCTTCCAGTCGCTGGCATATGCCGGTCCGGAGACCGGTGTAAGAGACCGGGCTTCCTATGTGCTGGTACAGAATAAGCTGCGCTTTGTGCTGACCACGCCCCTGAACCCTGACAATGACATGGCCCGCCATATCACAGAACATGGGGATGGCGTGAAAGTCCTGGCCCTCTGGGTGGACGACGCCCGTTCCGCTTTTGAAGAGACGGTTAAAAGAGGGGCAACACCTTACCTGGAGCCGGTAACTGAGAAAGACGAGTTTGGTACCGTGGTACGCAGCGGTATCCGCATTTATGGCGATACCGTGCACCTGTTCATAGA
Organism: Chitinophaga filiformis; assembly: GCF_023100805.1. Classification (NCBI taxonomy): domain Bacteria; kingdom Pseudomonadati; phylum Bacteroidota; class Chitinophagia; order Chitinophagales; family Chitinophagaceae; genus Chitinophaga; species Chitinophaga filiformis. The sequence goes on along the minus strand of NZ_CP095855.1, from coordinate 5,803,877 downwards.
ACGTAAGAACTACAATGGCCCCTTCCTGCCAGGTTACAGGGAATGGAAAACAACCTACAATCCGACAGATACCGGGCTGCTGTATGTAGACCACTGCGTAGGTAATGTGGGTTGGCATGAGATGAATACCTGGGTGGAATTCTATGAGAAAGTGATGGGTTTCCGCAACCTGTTGTCGTTCGATGATAAGGACATCTCCACGGAATATTCCGCACTGATGAGCAAGGTAATGAGTAATGGCAACGGTCGTGTGAAATTCCCTATCAATGAGCCGGCAGAAGGCAAGAAGAAATCCCAGATAGAGGAATACCTGGATTTCTACCGTGGTCCGGGCGTACAGCATGTGGCCATCGCTACCAACAATATCATAGAGACCGTTACCGAGCTGCAGAACAGGGGCGTGGAATTCCTGAAAGTGCCCGGTTCTTACTATGACACTCTGCTGGACAGGGTAGGGCATATCGATGAGGATCTGCTGCCATTGAAGCAGCTGGGTATCCTGGTAGACAGGGATGATGAAGGCTACCTCTTGCAGATATTTACAAAGCCGGTTCAGGACCGTCCTACTGTTTTCTTTGAGATCATCCAGCGTAAAGGGGCTAAATCTTTCGGGAAAGGCAATTTCAAGGCGCTGTTTGAATCAATAGAAAGGGAACAGGCCCTGAGAGGGAACCTGTAAGGCTTCGCTTTGATCAGGCATATCCTTGCAGCCCCTGCGCGGGCAGGGCTGTAATACCAGGGCGCAGGGAATGCTATAAAGCTTTGCTTTAGAGAGAAAAGGGCGTTTGTTGCGTGGGCTGAATGAAGCGACAGCTAAGCGGTAAGCGCTAACTGATATGATCAGGAATCGGGATATTCTGTCCTATCTTTGCTTTTGGAAGGGTTCCGAAAGCAGGGATAGGATAGGTATACCGGTTCCTGTTTTTTATCTGACCCTTTCATGGTATTGTAAATGTTCCGGAATTTAAAATAATTTGCATAAGAGATCGTTTTCTTATGAGAGTACAAACTTTGTTAGGAGTATTGTTTTTGTTGGGAGGGATTTTTCAATGTATAACGGCTGTATTGATCTACCAGGGCGAGCGTCATTACATTTTGCGTTTCGCCAACCGGAAGGTGGGAATGGTGATATACGCTATTTTTGCATTGTTACTATTCTTCCTGGCTTACAGGACTTTTAATATGGAACCACAGCAAAATGCTCCCGTAAGATAGGTGGAAGCGTAAGTGAACTTGTAAAATTGTGTTAAAATATCTATGAAGCAGGTCGTTTTAGCAGTTTTAATGCTGATGGCAATAGGCAAGGTGCAGGCCCAGCAGCAATCATTCCTGGACAACCAGAAAATGTTTCCGAAAGTAGGGTATGCCTACAGGGACAAAGAAGAGCAGTTAAAGGAGGAGTTTAAGAAGAAGGGGCTGACTTATCCGGCTAAATACATCTTCTTACGCTCTTTTAAGCTGGACAGTGAACTGGAGATCTGGGTAAAGAATAGTGTGGCAGACACATTCCGGTTATTTAAGTCATACCGTGTGTGTACGCTGTCGGGGAAAATGGGCCCTAAACGGAAGGAAGGGGACAGGCAGGTACCGGAAGGATTCTACTATATCAATGATTTCAACCCAAACAGCAATTACCACCTCTCATTGGGTATCAACTATCCCAACTTTGCAGACAGGATCCTGAGCGATCCTAAAAAGCCTGGTGGCGAGATCTACATCCATGGCAGCTGCCTGACCATAGGTTGTATCCCTTTAACAGACGATTTTATTGAAGAAGTATATATCCTGGCAGTGAACGCCAAGAATGCCGGACAGGACTTCATCCCGGTACACGTATTCCCCGTTAAGTTCGGAAATGCGCGCTCCATGGACTACCTGACCAATTTCGCCATGAGGGAGAAGGAGAAGGACAAAGACACCACTACCACAGCCGAAAAACTGTGGACCGACCTGAAAGGAGCATACGAATATTTCGAGGCCCACCACAAATTACCGGTGATACTGGTAGACGAAAAGGGCAAATACATCATGTAGATATCTCAACAAAATGGATAGAATAGGGCGTTTCGTTTTAGATGAAACGCCCTTTCGCTTTTTTACATTTTTCAGATTTTAACCTTCCGTTTGATTATTTTTTTATGAAAAGTCAATTTTTTTTTGAAACTTAGGGCGAAAGGTCAAATCAATTTACTATTATGAATAGAAGAGAAGCCATCCGGAACGTTGCCCTTTTACTGGGTACCGCTATTTCCGCGTCCACGTTGTCAGCCCTGGAAGGCTGTAACCCGAAGGCACCTGAGAACTATGCGCTGAAAGCGCAGGAAACGAAGAATATCCTGGCAGAGATAGCGGAAACGATCATTCCGGAAACAAGCACACCGGGCGCTAAAGCCGCGAAAGTAGATGAGTTCATCGTCACGATGCTGAATGACTGTTATAAGGCGGAGGACCAGAAAATAGTATTGGATGGTTTGAAAAAGATCGATGAAGCGAGTGAAAAACAATTCAAGAAACCTTTTGTAGATCTGTCTGCAGAGCAAAAGACCACGGTGCTGACTGCAATCGATAAAGAACGTGTTGACTACAATAAAAGAGACAACAAGAAAGAAGGAGATCCTACACATTACTTCCAGATCCTGAAAGAACTGACCCTGACCGGTTATTTCACTTCAGAACCGGGTGCTACGAAAGCCCTGCGCTATGTAGCCGTGCCGGGTAAATATGAAGGCTGTATCCCTTACAAGAAAGGGGACAAGGCATGGGCTGTATAAGTCCTCCTAAGTAAGAAGAGAACCAAGTATGTCAACAAAAAACAAAGAATTCCATGAATCTGAATATGAAAGCTCAGGAGCAGAACACATATGATGCGATCGTAGTTGGCTCCGGCGTAAGCGGCGGATGGGCTGCCAAAGAGCTCACCGAGAAAGGCCTTAAAGTATTAATGCTGGACAGGGGAAAAAAATTAGAGCACGTTAAGGATTACGAAACTGCAACAAAAGATCCCTGGGAATTTCCACATCGCGGACGTCTTACCGTTGACCAGCGTGAAACACATCCTAAACTGAGCCGCGATTATCCTTACAGCGAGCATAACGAAAAATACTGGATCAACGACTCCCAGAGCCCATATAACGAAGTAAAACGTTTTGACTGGTACCGTCCTGACATCGTAGGTGGTAAATCCATCATGTGGGGCCGTCAGTCTTACCGTTGGAGCGATATAGATTTTGAAGCGAACCTGAAAGACGGTATTGCGATCGACTGGCCTATCCGTTATAAGGACCTGGCGCCCTGGTACGATTATGTAGAGAAATTTGCGGGTATCAGTGGTCAGGCGGAAGGCCTGCCGCAATTGCCGGATGGCCACTTCATGCCGGCCATGGAAATGAACTGCGTGGAGAAAGATGTGAAGTCGAAAGTAGAGCAGGCTTTCCAGGGCCGTAAGATCACCATGGGCCGTGTGGCTAACATCACACAGCCATTACCGGGCCGTACCCAGTGCCAGTTCCGTAACCTGTGCAGCAGGGGCTGTCCGTTCGGCGCTTACTTCAGCACACAGTCTTCCACCTTACCGGCGGCCATGGCTACCGGCAACCTGACGCTGAGACCAGACAGTATTGTAAATTCCGTGATCTACGACGAAAAACTGGGCAAGGCAACAGGCGTGCGTGTGATAGACAAGCATACCAAACAGATGACCGAATATTATGCGAAGGTCATCTTCGTGAACGGCTCTACTCTGGGCACCACCTTCGTATTGCTGAACTCAACCTCCAGCCGTTTCCCGAACGGTCTTGGTAACGATAGTGGCGTACTGGGTAAATACCTGATGGACCACCACTTCCGTACAGGCGCTTCCGGCCGTGCAGAAGGTTTTGACGATAAGTATTTCTTTGGTCGCCGCGCAAACGGGATCTACATACCCCGTTACCGTAACATCGGCAGCGATAAACGCGATTACCTGCGTGGTTTCGGTTACCAGGGCGGCGCCAGCCGTGGCGGTTGGGCACGTGGTATTGCTGAACTGGGCGTGGGTAAAGATTTCAAAGATATGCTGTCTGAACCAGGGTCCTGGAGCATGGGCCTCGGCGGTTTCGGAGAGTGTCTGCCATATGAAGACAATAAAGTAACACTGGATACATCCGTGAAAGATGACTGGGGACAACCGGTATTGAAATTCGATGCAGAATTCAAGGAGAACGAAATGAAGATGCGTAAGGACATGATGAATGATGCAGCGGAAATGCTGGAAGCCGCGGGCCTGAAAGATGTGAAGACATATGATGCGGGTTCATATCCCGGTATGGCGATCCATGAAATGGGTACAGCCCGTATGGGACGCGATCCTAAAACTTCCATCCTGAACGGCTGGAACCAGATGCATACTGTAAAGAACGTATTTGTGACCGACGGCGCCTCCATGACGTCTGCAGCCTGCGTGAACCCTTCACTGACCTATATGGCGATGACTGCCAGGGCGGTGGATTACGCGGTGAAAGAAATGAAGAAAGGAAATATTTAATATCGGTTAGGAATTAGGAATTCGTGTATGACGGAAGATATTCCGGGTACCTTGTTCTTAATTCCTAATTTAATTCAGGACTATGCATCTCAACATTAGAGCGGAGAAAGAAAATACTTATGATGCTATAGTAGTCGGTTCGGGTATCAGCGGGGGATGGGCAGCAAAAGAGCTGTGTGAAAAAGGATTAAAAACACTTGTACTTGAACGTGGCCGTAACGTAGAACATATCAAGGATTACACCACCGCAATGAAGGCGCCCTGGGAGTTCCAGCACCGCCTTAACCAAACATTAGAACAGAAGGACAACTACCCTGTACAAAGCCAGTGCTACGCTTTTGACGAAGCAACGCAGCAGTTCTGGGTGAATGACAAAGAGAATCCATACAACCAGATAAAGCCTTTTAACTGGCTCCGTGGTTACCAGGTAGGCGGACGTTCCCTGATGTGGGGCCGCCAGGTATACCGATGGAGTGATCTTGATTTTGAAGCCAATGCAAAAGACGGTTTCGGCGTTGACTGGCCGATCCGTTATAAAGATATTGAGCCCTGGTACGATTATGTAGAAACTTACATAGGCATCAGCGGACAGGCAGAAGGTTTGCCACAGTTGCCCGACGGGAAATTCCTCAAGGCCATGGAAATGAACTGCCTGGAAAAACATGTAGCCGGCAGGATCAGGGAGCAGTTCAAAGACCGCATCATGACCATCGGTCGTGTGGCGCATGTGACAGAAAAACATAACGACAGAGGCCCATGCCAGTTCCGTAATCTTTGCGCCCGCGGATGCCCTTTTACGGGGTATTTCAGCAGTAATGGGGTAACACTGCCGGCAGCGGCTAAAACCGGTAATATGACCCTGCGGCCCGATTCTGTCGTGCTGGAAGTGATCTATGATGAACAGAAGGGCAAGGCTACCGGCGTTAAAATACTGGATACGCATACGATGCAGACGATAGAGTACTACGCAAATATCATCTTCCTCAATGCTTCCACACTGGGTACAGCATCTATCCTGCTGAATTCTGTTTCCCACCGCTTCCCTAACGGATTTGGCAATGACAGTGAGCAGGTAGGGCATAACCTCATGGACCACCATTTCGGTGTTGGCGCCGGTGGGGAATATGATGGCTTCCAGGATCAGTATTATAGTAGCGGGCGCAGACCCAATGGTATCTACATTCCCCGTTTCCGTAACGTGAACGCGGCTACCAAACGTAATGACTACGTGCGTGGCTTCGGTTACCAGGGAGGTGCAGACCGTGGCCGTGGTACTTCCTTTGATGGTATCGGGGCTGGTTTCAAGGAATCACTGACAGAGGCAGGCACCTGGACATTTGGTGTAGGCGCATGGGGCGAGCATCTGCCTTACTATGAGAATAAAGTAACGCTGAACAAGGATAAAAAAGATAAATACGGTTTGCCAACCCTGGACATAGACTGTTCTTTCAAAGAGAATGAACTGGCGATGAGAAAGGATATGGCGGAGAGTGCGAAAGAGATGATGGAAGCAGCAGGTCTGAAGAACGTAGGTACCTACGACAGTATGCCGCCTCCGGGACATTGCATCCATGAAATGGGAACTGCAAGAATGGGGCGCGATCCGAAGACTTCCGTGCTCAATGGCTGGAACCAGGTACATGCTGCAAAGAATGTGTTCATCACTGATGGCGCATGTATGGCTTCTTCCGCCTGCCAGAACCCGTCTATCACCTATATGGCGTTGACGGCAAGAGCCTGCGATTATGCAGTGAAGGAACTGAAGAAAGGTAACCTGTAAGTTTGTTGAGGTTAAATAGTAAGCCTGCTGGTGTGATGACCGGCAGGCTTTTTCCTTTAATAAAATAATGCTAATATCGTAGCAATATTTCCTATACTGCATCTCATGAAAGATAATGTTAGCCATGATAGCGTGCTGTACGAACAGACCGCGCTCGATTATTTCTTACAACATATATTCCCCGGGAGGGATTATTTCTATCAAATGGCTTATTATAAGCCTGTTGTTCATCCGGGCCAGTTCCATTTCCGCCGTTCCGATCTCATGGGAGACCTGCCGGAAGAAGCCTATACTATTGACAGGTCGGTAAAGATCCCTGATCTGAGCGGGGTACGCCTGCAGGTGGTGGCACCGCCAGGTGTGAAGATCACGGAACACCATGAGGGGATCGAGGATAATACATATTTTCTCTACCTGGAAGTATATACAAGGATGCCCTTGAAAAACGGGCACTGCATGGTAGGGATCGAACTTAACGGATACAGGTTCTTCAATAGTTTTTTTATTGAGATAGATCCGAAAGATAACAAGGTGGTGAAATGGTTCTTCAACGGAATAAATTTTTAGCAGCATAATTTTTTTGCTGGATGTTCTGAAATTTATTTACTTCGTATAAACGCTGCTTTTTCTGTTAATCCTTTTTGTTTGTCACACCCTTCATTTTCCATCTGACTTATGCATGTGAACAGAGGATCTTTATAAGCTTTCTTATAGGTCTTATTAAGGATGCTGCGTGACGTTACTGTCAGTCAGACGGGCATGATATAGTTACAACAGTGCTGTAAAAAGTTAATCCAGTAATCACCATACTTCTATGAGATACCATCAATGGCTTGTTAACACAATGGCTGCGGTAACATTGTTTGTGAAAGTTGTATCAGGGCAACAACCTGTCATACCCGATCCCTTTTCCGGCTTATCTGCACCATCACCTGCAACTGCATCCCTGGTAAAGTTTACCGATATTCCTGTGAGTGGCTTTACAGGCATGCCCGATATCAATATTCCTTTGTACGAGATCAGTACGTCTTTTGTCAAAGTGCCTGTTTCGCTGAACTATCATGCGGCTGGTATTGCCGTTGGCCAGGAGGCGTCCAATATTGGCCTGGGCTGGGCTTTGCATGCGGGAGGCGTTATATCGCGCACTGTATATGGCCGTGCTGATAACAGTACCTGGCAGCAGTACAGAATGGCCAGGGAGAGTGGTTTTGATGTCAGGGATCCCGTGGATTATCAGCAGGCATATGCGCTTTCGCAGAACACGATTGACGGTGTGCCGGACCTCTACATGTATACTATCCCTGGTTACAGCGGGAAGTTTATTATTGCAGATCAGATCAGGCAATTGCCCATGACCAATCTCCGGATAACGACGGTCAGCGACGGTGAATTCCAGATTGTGACGCCTGATGGCCATAAGTATATTTTCAACGCAACAGAAAGCAGTTATAATAAGTCGGATGGCGCCGGAAGCACGAATGTGGCCGGTTGGTACCTGACTAAGATACTCTCGGCAGACCGGGTGGACTCTGTTGTTTTTACCTACGCTAATACCCGTTATATCAGCGGCGGGGGAGAAAGCTTTATACAGGAATTCTACCAGGGGAGTAGCGGTGAATGGAATGAGGAAGGAGCAGAGGCGTATAGTCTCTTTACGAACACACTTAGCGGAAAACAACTTACGAAAATTGAATTCAGCCAGGGAAGTGTCGAATTTACGGTTGCCTGGAATACAAGAACGGACATTGCTCCCGGAGATGCGGGAATGGTACCGCTGATCAATGCGATGGTCGTAAAAAATAAGGCAGGAGTGATACTCAGGACGATTAGCTTCAGGTATGACTATTTCACCAATAATGGCAGCGGAACAGATAATAAACGGCTTAAACTGGCAGGCGTCTATATCAACGGGGGTAACAGTACGGACACCTTGAAAGCGCAGCGGTACAATTTCCTGTACAACGCCATGAAGCTGCCTGCCAAGAGTTCCAGGGCCGAAGATCATTGGGGCTATTACAATGGGGCTGATGACAATACCACATTGATCCCTTCGTATACGAATTGTGTGGAACGTCCGGCTCCTCCGGATTGCAGTAGTTGTGCCACTGAAGCCGGTACACTGCGTTTTGCGGGCGCCGACAGGGAAGCGAATGGCAACTATGCAGCCGCCGGCATGCTGGAAAGGATCACTTATCCGACAGGAGGGTATACTAATTTTGAATGGGAACTGCATGATGTAGTGAACTACGATCCACCTGTTACTACATACCAGACCCGGAATATTGGTTCCACCGCCTCTTACCCAACCAGTACTGCTTTTAAAAGAGATAGTTCTGCGGATTACTATGTGGATCCCGCAGCTAATCCTGATGGTATCTGCGCCACATTTACCGGCAGACTGAATATCCCCGCCACTGCAATTGGCGATGCTGCCAAGATCGATCATGCAGCCGGAAGCGTTACTGTTTACAGGCGGGCAGGCAGAATGGCCGTCGCCACATTTGTATTTTCCTATAATGAGAGCAACCAGTACAACCAGACAGACAACCTGATCCTGGAAGCCGGTCAGCGTTATTTTGTAATGACAGAAGTAAGGGATAACGGCTTTTCAGTAACAGGTAATCTGAGTGGTAAAGTAGGCACAGGCAGTACTGCTGCACCGAATAAATTGATAGGTGGTTGCCGCCTGAAGAGAATGACTTTTTGGGACCCTGTGGCGGCAAAGTCCATCGTGAAATCATATACTTACCGCATACCCGGCGATACGGCCCATTCCAGCGGGAGGCTATACAGAATGCCGATGTATAACAGGCCGGTGGTGAAGTTTGTACAGACAGGATCCGGATGCGCTTATGCCATGTATACGGGTATCCGTTTATCTTCCAATAGTATGATATCACTGGGTACGGGAAGCCATATAGGATATACTTATGTCAAAGAAAACATCGGAGAAGGGGCAGCGAATGGATGTATTCTCTACCAGTATCAAAACAGCACAAGCTTCCAGGGAGAATTCAATCCCGGCTGGAGGAATGGTTACCTGCGCGCAAAGACAATTTACAACAACCTGTCTCAGCCTGTGAGTAAAGAAAGGAACGTATATAGCCTGGACAGCAGGGGATTTAAGGCTTTTGCATGCAGTACGGTCGACTACTATGTCAAACATCCCTGTGCGCCTGCCGGCAATTTTGAAAGTGATAAGCCGGTATTTGCCGGAGGGAAAAATTGGTTGTATCCATCGGAATGGTTCCACCTCGATTCCACCATCACAGAAACGTATGATCTGACGCTTCCTTCCCGGGCATTCACGACTTCAAAAGCTTATGCCTATGACAATGTATCGCATCTGCAGGCGAGTAAAATTACCGCGCAGCAGTCTGATGGAACGGTACTGATCACCACCATGCGCTATCCGCTCGATTATACCCTGCCTGCCGGCACGCTTACGCAGGAGGCGCAGGCTATAAAGCAACTGCAGGGCGCGAATATGCATCCGGTTATAGAATGGTATGAACAGCGGAAACTGGCATCGCAGGTATTGCAGACAAGCGCAGCGGATTATATGGCGTATAGGTCTCTTGCCACCGCATCGGGCCCTGTGGTCCTGTTTGACAAGCAATACAGCGCAGAAACGGATGCGCTCTCGGAAACCATTGTTCCCGCAGCGGTTGCAGGCAATGGCATCGTGAAGAGCGCTGCCTATGTCTTAAAAGCAACGGCGCATAAGTATGATGCCAGCTATAATATCATTGAAGCCGAAAAACAGGGCAGTGATCTGAGCGCTTATATATGGGATTACAACCGCGGTTATATGGTAGCACAGTTCAGGAACGCGCGGCAGGCAGATGTGGCCTATGCCGGTTTTGAGGCGGATGGGAAAGGTAACTGGACATACGCTGGCGCCGCTGTTCCCGATGCCACAACAATAAGTGGGAAGTATTGTTATAACCTGGCGGCAGGTCCGATCAGCAGATCAGGGCTGACAACAGCCAGGAATTACACCTTAACTTACTGGACAAAGAATGCAGCGCCTTATAGCATTACGGGAACGGTAGCAGGTTACCCGCTGAAAGGAAAGACGACGAACGGATGGACCTGTTATGAGCATAAAATAAGCGCTCAGGCGGCCGTGACCATCAGCGGTACAGGGTTCATTGACGAGTTGCGTTTATATCCTGCAGATGGCACGGCGATCACATATACGTACGATCCGCTGGTTGGCATGACAGGTATCTGCAACGAAAGCAATAACACCAATTATTACCTGTACGACAGCGATGGTCGTTTAGTGACCATAAAGGACCAGGACGGAAAGATACTGAAGCAGCTGCAATACCAGTATCAGGGAGCAGTTACGAGATAATCAATACTATTTTCACTCATCTCCCAATTATCTTCCCAAACCTTTCATTATCATGGTCACAATTGCTATTTTACTTCCTCACTCAAGTTTACAGGCTCAATGAGAAAGATTGTAGTAATGAGCGCATTGGCATTGTGCGCGCTTACCTCTGCGGTATCCGCCCAGTCAAAGCACTCTTTTACCCTCGCAAAAAAAGACTTCCTGCTGGATGGTAAGCCTTACCAGATCATCAGCGGGGAGATGCATCCGGCACGTATCCCGAAAGAATACTGGCGACACAGGATTCAAATGGCTAAAGCCATGGGATGTAATACCATCGCGGCTTATGTATTCTGGAACTATCACGAACAGGAAGAAGGCAAATTCGACTTCTCTTCAGAGAACCGGGATATCGCCGCCTTTGTGAAGCTCGCACAACAGGAAGGCATGTGGGTATTATTACGTCCGGGACCCTATGTATGTGCGGAATGGGAGTTCGGAGGTTTACCGCCTTACCTGTTGAGAATTCCGGATATCAAAGTACGTTGTATGGACCCGCGTTATATGGCGGCCACAGCGCGCTACGTAAAGGCATTGGCAGAACAGGTAAAGGGGCTGCAGGTTACAAATGGCGGCCCTATCCTGATGGTACAGGTAGAGAATGAATACGGCAGCTTTGGTAATGACAGGCAGTATTTATACAAACTGAAGGAACTGTGGGAGCAGAACGGCATTAATGTTCCATTCTACACGGCTGACGGCCCCGTATCTGCATTGCTGGAAGCAGGTACCGTACCGGGTGCAGCCATCGGACTGGATTCCGGTAGCTCGGAAGGCGATTTTGCCGCTGCCGGTAAACAGAATCCCGATGTGCCGTCGTTCAGCAGTGAGTCCTATCCCGGCTGGCTGACACACTGGGGAGAGAAATGGGCCCGTCCTGATAAAGCAGGTATCGTGAAAGAGGTGAAGTTCCTCATGGACACCAAACGCTCCTTCAATTTGTACGTGATACACGGAGGAACCAATTTCGGCTTCACTGCGGGCGCTAATTCCGGCGGCAAAGGGTATGAGCCGGACCTGACCTCTTACGACTATGATGCGCCTATAAATGAGCAGGGCGGGGCTACTGAGAAATACATGGCACTACGTGAGGCGATAGGTTCCTATAGCAAAAAGAAATTGCCTGCTATTCCGGCGCCCATCCCCGCCATCACCATCCCTGATATTACATTGAAACCATACACCAGTATATGGGAGCATCTGCCATCTGCGGTGAAATCTGTTCAGCCGAAAACATTTGAGGCTTATGGTCAGGATTATGGCTTCATGGTATATAAAACAACGCTTGTCGGTCATAAGAGTGGTAAGCTGGACATCGTTGAACTGCACGACTACGCAACGGTATTCCTGAACGGGCAATATGTGGGAAAGATAGACCGACGCCTGGGAGAGCACAGCATCGAACTGCCTAAATCAGATGTGAAAGATCCTGTACTGGAAATACTGGTGGAAGGAATGGGACGTATCAACTTTGCACAGGCCCTGATAGATCGCAAGGGTATTACCGACCGTGTAACCCTGAACGGCATGACGCTGATGAACTGGGAAGTATTCGGCTTACCGATGAAGAGCGAATTTGTACAGCAACTATCACCTTCAACATCTGCAGCGGTGAAACCAGGCGAGTTCTTTAAAGGTACCTTTACGCTGACCAGCACCGGAGACACTTACCTGGACATGACGAATTTCAGGAAAGGCATGGTATGGGTAAACGGGCATAACCTGGGGCGTTACTGGGAGATCGGTCCGCAGAAAAGATTGTACTGCCCTGCGCCATGGCTGAAGAAAGGAGAGAATGAGATCATTGTGCTGGATCAGCATCAGCTGGAAACTGCGACGGTGAAAGGAGAGAAGACGCTGGAATAAGATTGGGCGACGTCAGCGTGCGCGAAAATATACCGAAGGCAGATGACATCAGTGTGAGAGAAAATACATCGTTGTAAGACAGATGGCATTAGCGTAACGGCGCATACAGACGAGCAGACGCCATGAACATCACAGTAAAGAAACAGCTGCCAGGAAAACAAACATATAGCGAAGAAATAAGAGACTATTTTAGAAATGAAAAGCCCCCGGAAGTAAGATGCTTTCCGGGGGCTTTCGTTTTTAAAGCAGCTGATATCTTTAAAGCTAAGTTTATTGCTTCGTGATCCTTGCCACATAGCCGCCGCCGGGGGCCAGTTTTAAGGTGAGTTTAGCATGATTGTCTACAGTGCCGGATTCCATTTTACAGTCTTTTGCATTCCTGTCTGCATTGATCCCGTCTTTCCAGCTGTCGATCTTATAGCTGCCTTCAGGCAGGAAAGAAAGATCGATGCTGAGCTCGCGCGGCGTCCAGTTGGTCATTGCACCGATGTACCAGTCGCCGTCAGGAGCCTGCCTGGCAAGGGCAACATATTCACCCACTTTTGCGTGTAAAGGAATGGTTTGCTGCCAGGTGGTAGGCACTGTTTTCAGGAACTCCATGGCCACCGGTTCACGGTAGTAATGCGTAGGCAGGTCGCACAGCATCTGCAGCGGGCTCTCAAACACGACATACATGGCCAGCTGGTTACAACGGGTACCCAGTGTCATTGGCTCGGCCGGCACGGCTGCCCAGTTGTCCCGCTGTACATTCAGCATGCCGCCGGGAGTGAAATCCATCGGACCGGCAGCCATCCTGATGAAGGGGAGGGTAGCAGTATGCTGTGGCGTGATCCAGTCGGCAAACTTGCTGATCTCATTGCCCAATACACCTTCGGAGGTCAATACATTCGGATAGGTGCGGAGCCAGCCTGTAGGTTTGTAGGCGCCATGGAAATCCACCATCAGTTTACGGGCCGCAGCGGCTTTGGATACCTTTTCGTAATAGTTGACCATATCCTGGTCATCGCGCTGCATAAAGTCAACTTTGATACCCTTTACGCCCCATTCCCGGAATTTATCCAATGCCATGTCCAGCTGTTTGTCAAGCACCAGCCAGCTGGTCCAGAGCAGGATCTGTACGTTCTTTACTTTGGCGTACTCCACCAGTTCTTTAACGTCGATGCCGGGCGTCAGCTTCATCAGGTCGCGGGTGTCGCACCAGCCTTCATCCAGCAGTACATATTCAATACCGTATTTGGAGGCGAAGTCGATATAATACTTGTAGGTATCGTTGTTGATGCCGGCGCGGAAATCTACGTCATAGATGTTGTTATAATGCCACCAGTCCCATTGCACTTTCCCCGGTCTTACCCAGCTATAGTCGCCGGTAGCAGGCGGCGCCAGCTGGTATACCAGCTGATTGGTCAGCAGGTCGCCATCATGGCGGGCTATCATCACGATCCTCCATGGAAAGGATTGCGGGCCCTGTATTTTAGCCAGGTAATCCTCGCGGGAACTTACCTCTTCATCCCTGTCGCTGGTTACTTTCTTCTCACGCGGGTAAGCGGGGAAGACAGCCTTTAATTTACCGCCGCCCTGGCCGCGCAGCCACATACCGGCATAGTTGAAAAGGCCGGATTCTGTCAGCAGCAGTTTGGTATTTTTTACTTCGAATAAGGCGGGCAGGCTGGCCAGTTTCTTATCGTCCAGGCTGTCCAGCTTATAATTGATGTATTTACGTTCGTTGTGGGAGAACATGCCATCCTCCTGAGGGTACCAGGAGCGGCCTTCTTTATCCATTACGAAATTGGCCTGTTCGTCCAGTATCTTGTAAGGCTTTTTACTATTGGCGATCCAATGCCAGGCGATGCCGTTGTCATAAGCTCTCCATTCCAGCGCCAGGCCGTTGGTAAAGTCGAGATGCAGTTCATTGTATCTGTCGGCAATGGTCTTCGTCTTCTGCATAATAACAGGCGTGAGAACACCATCATGCGAGCCTGGTCTGGCTTTGCTTACTTTCCAGGCGCCCGGTTTTTCGGCGTCTGTTTTGAACGATACGACGGATGGAGCGATCAGTTCCTTACTGTCCTGGGAAAGGCTGTAGGAAATGTCTGCACCAACGGTGACTGTAAGTGTTACCGATCTGTCGGGAGAAACAACCGTGTATTGCTGCTGGGCATGGATTCCGGAAAAGCAAAAAAGGAAAAATCCTGTTATGGACAGGCCTTTGTACATCATTATAAGTGGAAGTTTAGTGTCTTTCTTAAGCGCGATCAATTGGCTATCAGCGCGGCGGCAGCCCACAATACAGGCGCCTGGCCGTGAAGATCGCCGGTTACGCGGGAACGGTTCAGGTAATACTGCTGATCGTTCTTTTTATTGGTGCCTTCGCAAACGTCTTTTACGTCGCCGGCCTCATTGATATATCTGACCAGTGCGGTCCATGCGTTCCTGGCTACAGGGCCATACTCCTTCTCTTCCAGCCAGCCTTTCTTCACGCCCACCACCAGGGCATAGGTGAACATGCCGGAGCAGGAAGTTTCAGCAAAGGAGTTAGGATCGTCGAGGAGCTGGTGCCACATGTAGTTTTTGTCCTGCGTTTTCTTCAGGGAGGCCATCATTTTCTTATAGCCATCCATGATCCTTGCTCTGTCGGTATGGGCGGCCGGCAGGGCGCTGAGCAGTTCTGTCATACCGGCGGCCATCCAGCCGTTACCGCGGCCCCAGAGAAAAGGAGCGTCGCTGGCGTGGTAGAACAGGCCGTCAGGCTGTTGAATAGCATCGAGGTATACCACCATTTCGCGGGCGGCCCGGTCAAGGTATTCTTTATTGCCGGTGGCACGGAATGCTTCTACCTGCAGCAGCGTGATCATATACATGTCATCGATCCACATACGGGTTTGCCAGGAGAGCCCTTTCTGTTGCAGCTCCTGTTGATTGGGCAGCGGATTTTCAGGCAGTTCCCACTGCTTGTCAGCATAGTTTTTACCGTCTTCGAGGTACTTTGACTGATTCGTCTGCACATACAGTTCCAGTGGAATAGCGCCAAATACGCTGTGGTCTACATGGTCTGGCTTAGGCATCAGGCTGTGGGATTGTGCCAGTAATGGTTCATAACGTGCAGCCAGTTTTTCTGCCAGTTCCCTGTTGCCGCTTGCTTTCGCAAACTGTAAGGCGCCATACCAGGTACATACTTCGGGATAGGTGATGGATTGTGGAGGGCCGGGATTGCCAAAATTTGAAAACGGACCAGCCACATAGTGGTTGGCAACAAATAACCCAATTGCTGCTGGCTCTGTCCCCATAGGCCAGTCTTTAAAACTTTTCTGAGCAAATACAGTACCGGACGGTACCAGCAGGCCCGCTAAGGCCATGATTGCCAGGTGTATTCTCAATTTGCGCATACAATGCTAATTATCAGGGTTGTAAATAGAACATAAAAAATTGACGAACGATTGCGTAAAGTAATATATTAATATTCTCAATGCAAATTGTGGGGGAAAATTTATATGACGCAGGCAAATTTGCGTATAAAATCTTAACTTAGGAATATAGGGTCATTTTCCATTCTTCACACCTAAATTACCTCGTTATGGGAACAGTGCGTGACATCCTTCGCGTGAAAGGCCATGTGGTTTATTCTATCCAGCCAAATGATACCGTGTTTGACGCTTTAAGCGTGCTCGTAAACAAGAATGTAGGGGCACTGGTTGTCCTTAGTGAAAACGACAAAGTAGTAGGTATCTTTTCAGAACGTGACTATGCCCGCCGGGTAATCCTCAAAGGCAGGGCTTCCAAAGAAACGCTGATCAGCGAAATTATGACGGAGAATCCTTTTACGGTTTCGGAAGATGACAGCATCCAGGACTGTATGGTAAAAATGACGGATAAACATATCCGCCATTTACCAGTTACAGATGACCAGCAAAGACTGGTCGGCATGATCTCCATTGGTGATGTCGTAAAGTATGTGATCGGTGAACAGCAGTTCATCATCGACAACCTGGAAGGTTATATCAAGGGTACGCGTTAACCGCCTACCCTTTGTTGTTCGCTACCAGCTTCCCTTTCGCGGGCAGCCTTGATATTGCTGTTACCAAAATTCCATGTCAGGGCCAGGTTAACGCGCCTGTTCTGCCAGCGGTTGTTGATGTACATGTCGATGTTCTCAAACTTCGCGCTGCCGCGGAATTGTTCCCTGTTGGTGATGTCAGAGACATTCATTTTGATGGTCATCTTTTTGTTCATCAGCTGCTTCTGTACGCCTAAGCCGATGGCATAGGAGGGCCTTATTTTGTATACACCCCATACGAAAGGACTCTCATAATAAGCGTTGATCTCAAATTTCCAGTCGTCCGGGAATGTGAACGTATGCGTGGTTTGATAGTTCAGGCCGAATGTATTTGTCTTCAGGGCAATCGTACTATCCTTGATGTTATAGTAATTGTAGTTGCCGTTGATATTGTTGGTGATGTTCCACCACTTGAAAGGATCGATCGGAATGGTCAGTGACATGTTGTACACGTAACTGCGGTCGAAATTCCTGTCGTAGTAAGTCGTTACTTTGGACGTATCATTCTGTACCATATATTCCAGCACGATATTCTTTGTCATGCTGTAAGAGAATGCCGCTACATACTTCTGTTTAAAGGTATAACTCAACTCTGCCTTGTGTGTATACTCCGGCAGCATGTAGGGGTTCCCTTTGAAGTAATTGTATTTGTCGATATAGAATACAAAAGGATTCAGGTCGCCATAATTAGGCCTGGAAATACGCTTCGAGTAGTTTAACCCTATCTTATGCGATTCATTCAGTTTCTGATCCAGGGAGAAGCTCGGGAAGAAATCGAGGTAAGACCGCTTTACGTGCGATTGAAGTGTAACGGAATAACCGTCGGATTTTGTTTGTTCCGCACGGAGACCGATCTGCAGGTCGGTGTTATGGATCGTCTTTTTGAAGATGGCATATGCAGCGTAAACATCCTCGGTATAAATGAACTGATTGCTTTGGGTAATGGCGTTCACGTATTTCCCGTTGAGCAGGGAATCGTACTTGAGATTATTATCCGTTTTAACGGAGCTGAACTTTACACCCGTTTCCAGTTTGGTGGTCTTGTTGAAAGGCAGTACGAGATCTGCCTTTACACTGCGGATAGTCACCTCGTTAACAGGCCTGTTCAGGATGGCATGTGTATTCCTGACAGGATTTACTACATAATACATGCTGTCGTTCAGCGTCATGTAGTTATTGTCATTGAATCTTGCCCAGTCGGCGTCAAAGCCGATCTCTGTCCCCAAAGTATCCAGCTGGCCTTTATAGTTCAGGTTGAAAGAGATATTGGAAAATTTATTCCTGACATAGGTACCGGCATACAGCGTAGAATCGAGCTTGCCATTGCTGCTGATAGGCGTGTGGTTAAAGCCGTCCTGGTTGAAGGCATTGTCATATCCTCTCACCAGTACGCCCACGGTATGTTTGGAACCGAGGAAATAATCCATCCCCACCTTATAGTTATTGTTCTTGAAACGGCGTCTGTTAAATGCATTTAGTTCGAAGAACTGCGGAACATCTCCCTGGATATGACGGGCCAGGTAACGGGTCTGGAAAAAGCCTCTGCTACCGTTGTTGTAGTTACCGAAGAGGTTGAATTTTTCCGTCCGCCAGTTCAGGTTGAGGCCTGCGTTATAGAAGCCGTATTTACCGGCGCCGGCGCCCAGGTTGATGGAACCGTTGATACCGGTGATAATGGTTTTCTTGGTCTTGATGTTAATGATGCCGCTTTTGCCGGCGGCATCATATTTGGCGGAAGGACTGGTAATGATCTCTATTGTAGCGATATTCTCAGCGGGAAGGCTTCTCAGCAGGTTCGCCAGCTGTTCGCCGGAGAGGTAGGTCAGCTTACCATCCAGCATGATCGTAGCGCCCTGGTTACCCTGGAGAATGACATTATCGTCTTTATCTATCTGCACGCCCGGCGCTCTTTTTAAGACATCCAGGGCTGTACCGCCGGAAGCGGCCAGGCTGCTTTCAACGTTTAATACGGTGGCGCCGTTCTTTCTTTCAATGAAGGGTTTTTGCGCCGTTACATTTACTGCCTGCAGCGTTTTGCTGGCGGTCGATAAACTTAGCGTGGGCAGCTGAACAAGCTGGTGGTTAGCATCAATGGTGAAGGCCGAAGTGCTTGCAGAGGTATAGCCCATTAAGGTAGCTTCTATAAAGTACCTGCCTTCGGTAATCTTATCGAAGGTGCAGCTACCATCCTGGGAGCTGAGCTCTCCCTTTACCAGGGAGGAGTCCTTTACATGACGCAGCAATACGTTTGTAAAGGGAAGGGGTTGCCCATTTGTTTCAGCGGTTTTAACAGTGATCTTTCCCGAAACATGCTGGGCATAGATAGTCCCTGTACCGGCGATGGCCAGGAACATGATAAGCAGAATTCTTTTCATAAGTTCAAATCTCAGAGTGACGGCATGACTGTGTCTTAACTGGTGCTACCCACTCTTGCCCTATGCTGAGCAGGTAGAAAGGAAGCATTTCAGGATTGGTGCCTGCATGTTCCTTCCGCAGTTGATGCAAAGCCCTGCCCTCCAGTGCTACAATGGCAAGGATACCCAGGGTTATGATGATCAGTATGGATACCTTTTTCATGCAGGTTGTTTTTTAAAAAGACGACCGGGTACAGAAAAGGTTGCAAAAAGGTAGGAAAAATTATTTCAGTAAGCGCTGAATTGTGATGAGTGATCTTTGTTCCAGCAGAACGGTCCTGTCCTTGCTCAGTTCTTCGAGCAGGCCATCCTGGTTATAACGGACGGTCAATAATTCCAAACCTTCGTTATATGAGATTTTAAAATCATTATGCAGCTCTTTCATCAACTGTTCGATCTTTTCAGGGTTGTTGTCAATACAGCAGGAGAAACTGATAGCTGCATTCTGCATCAAATTTATCTTGATCTTCAGCTTGTGGAAGCGTTCATAAATGTCGCTGATCCGGTCTTCCGTAATGAAATCGAAGTTACGGGAAGTGATGGTCAGCAGTACCTGGTTTTTCTTTAATACAATGATGGGCGGTAACTGCTTAATGTCGGATTCCTCCCTGATGACGGTGCCGGGAAGATCTTTATTCAGAAAGCTCTTCACGTACAGGGGGATCTGCTTGTTCTGCAGCGGTTTGATCGTCTTCGGATGGATAACCTGTGCGCCGTAGTACGCCATTTCAATCACCTCGCTGTAAGTGATCTCGGGTATGTTGATGGTATTGGGAAATAATTTGGGATCTGCATTTTTCAGGCCTTCCACATCCTTCCAGATGGTCTGGCTTTCGGCATTGAGCATGTTGGCAAATACGGCTGCGGAATAGTCACTGCCTTCACGGCCCAGGGTCACGCTTTCATTCTGATCGGTGCTGCCGATGAAGCCCTGTGTGATCACGATGTTATGCTTTTTGAACAGCGGTAACACTTTTTCCTGTACATTCTGGCTGGTCACCGTCCAGTCGATATTGGCATCGCGGAAGGTATCGTCTGTACGGAAAACATCGCGTACATCCATCCATACATTGTTCACCCCTGCCAGGTTAAAATAGGCGCTGACGATGGCAGTGCTCAGCAGCTCACCCAGGCTTACCAGCTGGTCGTAATAGTAGTCGAATGAGCGGGAGGGTTTTTCTCCCAGGGTCCATTCAGCTTCCGTAAAGAATTGCTGTAATTGGGCGAAGAGGGGATTATCACGGGTACCCAGCAGTTTATCTGCCACTTCAAGGTGTTGTTGCTCAATGTTATGCAGCAGCTGGGCGGCAATTTCACGTTTACGCAGAAAGAAGTTCTGGGCGACCTTTTCCAGTTCATTCGTCGTCTTGCCCATAGCCGATATGACGATCAGCAGTTGCTGTTCCGGGAATGACTGTACGATGGCTGCAACCTGTTGAATACGTTCAACACTTTCTAAACTTGCACCGCCAAATTTGAAAACCTTCATATATGCTTAATCTTCCGTGAAAAAATACGGGGCAAAGTAAGGCAACTTTAAATATGTTTTAAAATTTGTTTACCTGAAAATGACAGTTCCATTAAAATAGCGTCTGTTTCGGTAAATTAGCTGAAAGGAAGAATGCATGCGGCAGCTCACAAATACGAGAAAACTAATCCATTATACATGAATAACAGAAAAGTAATGACCCTGGACGAATTCACCATCCAGGAGCTCAGGAATTACCCCGGTGCAACAGGACAACTATCTGGTTTACTGCGTGATATAGGTCTGGCCGCGAAGCGGGTCAATGTGGAGGTCAACAAGGCCGGTATTGCAGACATACTCGGTGAGGCAGGAAAGATCAATGTACAGGGGGAACTGGTCAAGAAACTGGATGAATTCGCCAATGATCAGTTCATCAGCGCCCTGCGCAGCAGTATTTATTGCTGCGGCGTGGCATCGGAAGAAGAGGAGAACTTCATTGCGTTTGACGATGAATACTCCAAAAACTCCAAGTACGTCGTATTGCTGGACCCCCTGGATGGATCGGGCAATATAGACGTGAATGTGTCTATCGGGACCATTTTTTCAGTATATCGCCGGCTCACGCCTACAGGGAGCGTCTGCGAACTGGAAGACTTCCTGCAGCCAGGCTATGTGCAGATTGCCGCAGGATATGTTATCTACGGTTCTTCCACCATGCTGGTATACGCTACCCGGCGCAGCGTACAGGGCTTCACCCTCGATCCTTCCATCGGGGAATTCTGCCTCTCGCATCCTAACCTGAGGTGCCCGGGAGAAAGCGATATATTTTCCGTTAACATCGGTTATTATCACCTTTACGAGGATAAGATCCGTAAGGCGATCGACTATTTCCTGGCTAAAGACGAGCATGACAAGATCTACCGCCACCGTTTCGTAGGATGTATGGTGGCTGAGGTACACCGCACCCTGATCCAGGGGGGCATTTTCATGTATCCGGCTTTCGGAAAATATGCAGGGGGACGTTTGCGTTTATGTTATGAGTGCAATCCCATGTCGTTCATCATGGAAAAGGCCGGCGGACTGGCAATGGCTACTGGCAGACAACGCCTGCTGGAGCTGAAACCGTCCAAATTACACCAGCGTGTACCCGTATTTTTAGGGTCAAAGAACATGATGGATGTATGGCAACGAATAGTAAATAGTTAGTAAAAAAGTAAAATATGAGCTTTTGGTATAACTATTGCTAAACCTGCACTGGTTATATTTGTCTAATGTAAATTATTTATTATACCATATACTATGACCCGGAAGCTCACATTTACCGTTTTTTCATTTTTTCTGGCATTTCACCTGCTCGTATTTTCCTGTACACGGTCGGCCGTACCGGCCAAAACCTCACCTGCAAAGGGCAATGCCCCGGCAGCTGTAAGTGAGGAACCGCCTGCAGGAGGGGAAGCCAAGCTGATTAAGGATATTCTTTATTACACCAATGAGTTCAGGGCCTCGAAAGGATTGCCTCCGCTGAAACTGGAATCGTATTGTTCGCAGCTGGCGCAGAAGCACAGCGAGAACATGGCGGCTGGAAAGGTTCCTTTCGGACATGACCAGTTCGAGATCCGTAATGACGCTGTGACATTGAAATTTCATGGTGTGTCCGGTGTAGGGGAGAATGTTGCGTATGGCAACCTGGATGCGAAAGGAGTAGTGGATGGCTGGATCAAAAGTCCTGGTCACCGCCGTAATATGCTGGGAGACTTCAATATGATCGGTATCGGGGCTGCGCCTAAGGGAAGGATCACTTACTTTACGCAGTTCTTTGTTAAGAAATAATATCGGCGATTTTATTTAAGCGCCCTTTTTTCCTGGAACGAAGTTCAGGGGAAAAAGGGCGCTTCTTTTTTTCACGCAAAGTAGCTCGGTTTCAGTATGGGATGCCGGTCGGCGCCTTCTTTTATCGTCATAATGCCGCTTTTTACCGTACGGGCTTGCAGCCTGTCGCTATTTGCATTAATTTAGACGCATGGAAAAGAGGAAGATTATTGAAGTAAAGGACCTGGTAAAGACATACGGTGATTTTACGGCAGTTAAAGGCATCAGCTTTGATGTATACGAGAACGAGATCTTCGGATTATTAGGTCCTAATGGGGCCGGTAAATCCACTACCCTTGAGATCATTGAGACGCTCAGGGATAAGACCTCCGGAACAGTGATCGTAGACGGCATTGACCTTGACAAAAACCCGGAAGCCATTAAAAAGGTGATCGGGGTACAATTGCAAAGTTCCGGTTACTATCCAAGGCTCAACCTGACAGAGCTGATCACCCTCTTCTGTGGCCTCTACAACCAGGATGTGAATCCAAAAGAACTGCTCGCTGCATTCAATCTTGAAGACAAAGCGAAAGCGCAGTTCAAAAACCTCTCCGGCGGACAAAAACAACGGTTTTCCATCGCTACTACGCTCATCAACAAGCCAAAGATCATTTTCCTGGATGAACCGACTACCGGTCTCGATCCCCAGGCAAGACGCAACCTCTGGGACCTGATCCTGGAAGTACGCTCAAAAGGTACTACCGTTGTCATCACCACCCACTATATGGATGAAGCTGAATTCCTGTGCGATCGCTGCGCCATCGTCGATAGCGGACGGATCATCGCACTCGAATCTCCTGATGCCCTCATCGACCAGCTGGTAGCAGGAGGCTTTGAGCGCAAGAAAGAAGTGAAAAAGGCAAACCTGGAAGATGTGTTTATCCATATGACAGGGAAAGGCCTGAGAGAAGAATAAAACACGCTTCTGACCTGGTCCATGGAAATAAATATGGCTTATTCCCATGAGCACTTCCCTTGTTATCATAACACCTGGTCAATATGATACAGGATTTGGTGCTGGATTTTAAATCACATCGTGGCTGTGACGCGTGATAATAATTCTGGATTTTGACGATGAATGGTCAATTCTAACCTTAATATTTAGATAATGGATCTTGAGCAATTAAAATATCCCATTGGCAAATATGAGGCGCCTGCTGAAATCAGTGCTGCTATACTAAGGGGATATATCAACGACATCAGGTATTTACCATCGCTGGTGGAGATAGCGGTTCAGAGCCTGGATGCCGCGCAACTGGCAACACCTTACAGACCTGATGGCTGGACTGTTGCACAGGTAGTACATCATCTGGTAGATAGTCATACCAATGCATTGACACGTTTTAAATGGGCGTTGACGGAGGACAATCCTACCATCAAGGCATATGACGAAGCTGCATGGGCGGAATTACCTGATGTGTCGAAGACGCCGATCAATATTTCACTGACCTTGTTACACGCTTTACATACACGTTGGGTGAACCTGATGGATAACCTGACGGAAGAGCAATGGCAGCGTACATTTGTTCATCCTGAAAGCGGCAAGACCTTTGTACTGAAGGCGGTTGCCGGTAATTATTCATGGCATGGCAAACATCACCTGGCACATATTGAAAGACTGAAGGAGCGAAACAACTGGCAATAAATCATCAAACAGAAGGATTATGGCATCGTTAGAGTGGAAGACACTAAGTTCTGAATACATTTACAAAAGCAACTGGTTAACAGCACGTAAGGATACATGCGAAACACCCGCCGGGAAGATTGTAGACGCCTACTATGTGCTGGAATATAATGACTGGGTAAACTGTGTCGCTGTAACAGCCGACGGTCGTATCATAATGGTAAGACAGTTCAGGCAGGGCATTGGAAAGACCATACTGGAAATCCCCGGAGGCACAATGGATGATACTGATCCCGATCCGGAATTTGCCATGAAAAGAGAGTTGCTGGAAGAGACAGGATATGAATTTGAAAAACTGATCCCATTAGGAGCAGTGGCACCGAATCCTGCATCCAGCAATAACCTTACACACATGTTCCTCGCTACAGGGGGGAGAAAGGTACAGGACCAGGACCTGGATGAACATGAAGAGATCGAAGTAGTACTCATGGACCTGGAAGATGTAGAGCAGCTTTTGAAGGAAAACAAGATCCTGCAAAGCCTGCACGTAACATGCCTGTTCTATGCACTGCTAAAGTTGAAGGAACTGAAGTTGTAAGCCGTCAATCAGCAGTTGATTGATTGGGCAATTAGTAATTACTAATCTTTTTATAAAGCTAAGAGGCTGCTCATTTGAGCAGCCTCTTAGCTTTATGTACATAACAATGTACTGCAGTTATTTAAGGTGTTCCAGTGGCCTCCAGGGATCTTCCAAAGACGTTTCCAAATACGTTTCCAAGTACGTTTCGTTTATTCTGATACATTGTCTTACTATGACGGTTATAACTGTTTTAGGCCAATCTATCAATAAACCCTCACTAAGCAGCGGACGGTTCCAGATAGAGCTTACGGGCCTTAGCCCTTCGCAGCATCTGATACGATTGACAGGAGTTAAATCAGCGGTCCCAAGCCCATACGCTTGATAATGCACAACAAACCAGCTAATCACATCACCTCCGCCACGACAAAGAAACTCCCGCACACCAGCACGATATCCTCTTTATGCGCCTGCTGCCTCGCAGCCTGATACGCCTGTTGCACTGTAGGATAGTCATGCCCGCGCAACCCATGCTGCTGCGCTGCTGCTGCAAGCTCTTTCTCATCCATTGCCCGCGGGATCTGCGCTTTACAAAAGTAGTAAGTCGCCGCAGGCGGGAATAAAGGTAATACCTTACTCACTTCCTTATCCTTCACAAAGCCTGTTACAATATGCAGATGCCGGTATACCATATGCTCCAGTTGCTGAACAACCTCCGTGATGCCCGCCTGGTTGTGGCCGACGTCAAAGATCGTCAGCGGATCGCGGGAGATGATCTCCCAACGGCCACGCAGACCGGTTAGCTTTTTAACATGCGACAGCGCCGTCATCACCGTCTGGGAAGGTAGTTCCCAGCCAGCGTGTTGTAAGATCTTTACTGCCGACAGAACACCCATAATGTTTTTCATCTGGTATTGACCGGTAAGATCTGTGCGGATCGTTTTAAGATCACCGTTATGACTATGCTGTAATCCAAGCATGAGATGTCCTTCGGCAAACTCAGATTGCTGCACCAGCCATTCCTGGTCAGCAAAGTGAATAGGAGCGCCAAGTGCTTTGGCTTTATCGGCAAACACAGCCTCTACTTCTGACTGTGTTTCTGAAACGACTACAGGCACACCCGGTTTGATGATACCCGCTTTTTCGGACGCAATCTCCGGCAGGGTATTACCCAGTATCTGCATGTGGTCATAACTGATGTTCGTGATGACAGACAGCTCGGGAGTGATCACATTCGTACTATCCAATCTGCCACCAAGACCTACCTCGATAATGGCTATATCCACCTGTTCCAGTGCAAAGTACTGGAAGGCCATAGCCACGGTCAGTTCGAAAAACGAAGGTTCGAGCGATTCAATAGCAGGCTTCAGCTGCTCAACAAATTCCGTCACGAAGGTAGTAGGTACCATTTCCCCATTGATGCGGATCCTTTCACGGAAGTCAAGGAGATGAGGAGACGTATATAAACCTGTCTTATAGCCAGCCTGCTGGAAGATCGCCGCCAGCATATGGCTGGTGGAACCTTTACCATTGGTCCCTGCTATATGGATGGATTTAAACTGGTGCTGGGGATCGCCCAGTTGTTTGCATAATTCGATGGTATTATGCAGGTCCTTTTTAAAGGCGCTTGCGCCTACCCGGGTGAACATGGGCAGCCGCTGATAAAGATA
Organism: Chitinophaga filiformis; assembly: GCF_023100805.1. Classification (NCBI taxonomy): domain Bacteria; kingdom Pseudomonadati; phylum Bacteroidota; class Chitinophagia; order Chitinophagales; family Chitinophagaceae; genus Chitinophaga; species Chitinophaga filiformis. The sequence continues at coordinate 5,777,634 of NZ_CP095855.1, read as the reverse complement.
TTCTAGCGTTTCCTGGTAGTTCATATAAATAGTGATGCCGGAACAAAGTTATTTGTTCCGGCATCAAATGTAAATTAACCAGGAAAATTATCAGTAAAATACTTAGAACTGTGCAGCCGGACATCCGGTCTTACCCTCACCCCGCTTGATAGGAATGATACGCAGGGCAATGAAACCATCCAGGCGGTTCTTGTTCTTCTGGAACAGGTTCGACAACATGGTGGATGAACCGATCACCAGCGGTCCCAGGCGAAGGCCCAGACCAGCGTCAAACTGGCCATTCCTGTTCACAGACAGCGGCAGGTAACCACCGATGTAGCGGGAATCATAACGGGGCGTTACCTGGAAGTAAGATACCACGTATGTTTTGCTCGGATCGTATTTGCCGGCATTGAGGGCAATTCTGCCGCCAGCGTTGACGAAGAAACGACCATCAATATTATAGTCCGCCATGAGGTTTAATGCCGCAGGCGTATTCATACGGAATTTTTCAGAAGAAGCCACCGGCGTAAAGTAGGTCTGGATACGACGGTAATATTGCTGCCAGCTTTCGTTTTTACGGAGACGGAGATCATCCGGATTGACGTTGGTGGCACGCAGGTCCAGATCAGTAACATTAGGCGCTTTCTTATAGGTGATGGCCCCAAGGTCGGTAATGGACAAGCCTAAACGTAAGCGGTAGTCGTCAGCTTCCGGATTCCACTGAGAGTCATCATAACCGGTGAGGCCATCCATCGATTCACGCCACTCATAAGTAACACCAACGTCCATACCAACTCCCATGTTACCAAACACTTTATAGTTGCTGGCATTAGGCCTTTCCCAATTGGCAATTCCTTCGCTGTAGCCTACTTTGAGGGTGCCATCGTTGATCTCTCCGCTGGTAGTGGTGTTCATCACGAATGTAGCGTTATCGACCTGCGCATAACCTGCCGCCACACCTGATAATAATTTCAGGGTAACGCCACCTTTCAGTACGTTCGAACCATCGTCTTTCAATACACGGGCGTAAGTGAAACCAAATTCATTCCACCAATGGAAGCTGCCATTGGCAATTGGCATATCATAACGGCGTTTTACAAAGTTCGGATTCGGAAAGTCCTGTGCGAAGAAGTTCGCTACGTCTGTGGTGATGTTACCGCCATTGGCCATAGCGCGTACACGCCAGGTGAAGGCCACAGACTGCAGTTCGTCGATGGAATAGAGCACAGAAGGCATCATGAGGTCGATATTACCCCAGCCAAACTGTTTGCCGGTAGCGGCAGTATCGAGGAAATAATCACGGTTCTTTTTCAGTGCCTCCAGTGAATCCGGTGGATGCAGCAGGATAGAGCGCGGAAAGCGGATATATGTATTTCCGGCGGCAGCATTAATGCCGGCAATGTTGACATCCCATTTATAGTGTGTGCCGGCGGCAGATGCCGGGTTGTTCGGAACACCGTGTATGCCGGCGTAGTGGCTATTGGAATATCCCCCTAAAGTAAATTGAGCCTGGGCTTTGAATGAACCCAACAATGACATAACGATAATAACACATAACAAGTAGGCGGCTCTAAACAGTCTAAATGGCATATACAGTAATTAGTTGGCAGTTCGGTTTCCCCCCAATAACGCAAAAACCTGGCCGTTTATTGGCGGGCACTACAAAAGAAAATAGGAAAAGACCAGTAGTCTTTTCCTATGCAAATATATTTAAATATATTATTGGACTTTAAAATAAAATCTTATAAGTGCGAATTGCACCTCAGGAGCGTCGTCGTTGACATTGTATTTTAACTGGGTAGCCGCTCTTTTGGCAATTTCTATCAGACGGGAGTTATTCAGCGTAGATCCTTTCAGTGAATGGGAGGCTGCGATCACGTTGCCCTGCCTGTCCACCTTGATATTGATGGCAATATAACCCGATTCATCACCATCGTAAGTGAGGGAGGGTTTGCTCAGCAGGGTACGTCCGTTGAGACGGAAATCTGAGCGTCCGCCACCCAGACCGCCGCCGGTATAACCACCGCCGTCAGGATTACCGTTGATCTGTCCGCGGTCGCCGGGTTTGCCGGTATTACCTTCCCCGGTAGAGTTATTGCTGCTCTGGGCATTATTGCCGCTATTGCTGCTGCTGGAGCTTCCACCGCTATATACGGCTTTAGGCTTCGGCGAAGGCGGCACTGGCGCAGGGGGATTATCTGAGTTCTTTTTAGGTGGTGTTTTGGAAGGTTGTGGCTCCAGGTTCTTAGGTGTTTCCCTTGGTTTTTCCACCGGTTTTTCCGGTTTGGTGATCTCAGGGGCTTCCTCATTATCCTGGGTGGCGATATCTTCCTGCGTAGCATTGTCGGCAGAGGGCACAGGCTCATTCTGCGGGGTGGAGGCGCTGGCCTCACCGCTGCTGGGTGGATTCGGGTTGAGGGGTTGTTCTTCTCCCATACCTTCATCCGAAGTACCGAGATTTACCTCCATACCAAGATCCTGGTCTGGTAATGGGGGCGGGGCAGAGAAGCCTGCCAGCAGCAGTACCACTAACACCAATGCGTGTACGGCAATGGTGGCGCCGGCTGCTTTTAAATTTTTGTCTGTATTGTCTTCTTTTTTCGGCATACACCAAAAGTAAGGATATTTTTTAAAGTGTACATCGTCTGCCTGTCTCAGTTTCGGGCTTTGATACCTTAATAACTGTTTTCCAGTTAGAATTATTATTACGGGCATCGGGTTTATTGAAGTACTTTTGTCTCGCCTAGAGTTTTACGATACGATGTCACTCATTTTTTCTCTGTATAGAAAAGCATACGCGGGTTTATCTCCTTCTACCTGGTTATTGGCGGTTGTTTTGTTGATCAACCGCAGCGGTGCGATGGCAATTCCTTTCATGACGGTTTATCTCACCCAGAAATTACACTTCTCCGTGCAGGAGGCGGGTATGGTGATGGCCTGTTTTGGAATGGGGGCGATCTGCGGTTCATTTATCGGAGGAAGATTGTCTGACAGGATCGGCTTTTACCCCGTTCAGTTCTGGAGCTTGTTAATGCAGGGATTGATCTTTCTGGTGCTGGGACAGATGGAAACGCTGCCGCAGTTCTGCGTTTGTATATTCGTGCTCAGCTGCGTGGGCGATACCTTCAGGCCGGCTAACGTGGCCGCTACCGCGTATTACAGCACTGTTGAGAACCGCACGCGTTCTTATTCGCTGAACAGGCTGGCTTCCAACCTCGGATGGTCCGTTGGTCCTGCATTGGGTGGTATACTGGCTGGCTATAGTTATCATCTGCTGTTCTGGGTAGACGGCCTTACCTGTATTATCGCAGTCACAACAATGCGCTTCCTCCTGCCTCCGGTAAAGGTGAAACCACCGCTGAAAGCCACGCCGGATTGTACCGTGGTACCGGGAGCGCCGAGTGTATACAAGGACTGGATCTATATCGCCTTTATTTCACTGATCACCATCTTCACCACGGGCTTCCTGCAATTGTCCACCATGGTGCCTTTATACCTGAAATCTGTTGTGCATATGGAAGAAGCGCATATTGGTATGCTGATGGGGCTGAACGGCCTGATCGTGGCATTTATCGAAATGGTGCTCGTGTATAAGCTGGAAGGGAGGATGCACAGCCTGCAGTATATTACGAGAGGTGTGCTGCTGGCAGGACTGGGATACCTCAGCTTTAATATCCTGCCGCCGGTGGCTGCAGCAGGACTGTTCTTTATCCTCATGTTTACCATAGGAGAAATGCTGAGCATTCCCTTTATGAACTCTTTCTTTGTACACCGCAGTGGTGAACATAACCGCGGACAATACGCAGGTCTGTACACGATGGCGTTTTCGATCTCCAGCATTTGTGCGCCGACATTAGGATCTTACATGGTTGGGCATTTCGGCTTTTCTGCCTGGTGGTATTGCACGGCAGCGCTTTGCATGAGCACAGGCGCAGGGTTCTATTTCCTGTACAAAAAAGTAATGGCGAATAGTATGACGACTGTTGTACACGAGCATTCGCGATAGTTTGTTTTTGTTTCGCGCTTCGCGAATATTTGCAACTTTATCCCTCTCCCAACTATTTGCGCAGCAAACGCTTAGCAGTAGTGCGGAACATCCGTCATTAAAGCCTTTATGAGCTTCTCAATGACAGCATTAAAATCTTCTCCTGATTGATTTTGAAGACAGCATTAAATACCCTCCTAACTGATTTCGAAGAAATGCTTGTCGGTGGTGTGAAGTTTCCCTTAAATCACCCGGATTCTCTTTAGGCCGGAATTAAAATATTTTCCCAACTGATTCCGCAGGAAAGGCCTGTTATGCTGTGAGGAACTGCTTGCTGAAGTCTGGTTAATCTTTTAGCAGAAGAATTGATACTTCACCGCATCGATTGGGAAAACGCTTATTTGTAAGCGTATGCGAGGTCTTTGTTATAGTTATCCTGAAGCCTTTTTATGACAGCAATCTTTTCCTGCCTGATTTCGCGCCAGCCATTCCTTTAGGCTGCATAAATAAAAAAGCCTGTATCGTTTCGATACAGGCCGGAGTTATTTTACAGGAAACCTTATTAATAGTGTGCGAAGTCTTTGGTATAGTCCCCTTTGATCCTTTCCATCGGAGGATTGAAATAACCGTATTTCAGGTGTGGAAATTCTTCATGGATCAGCTCCTGCAGTTGTTTAATACCCAGGCAGTCGCCCACTTCGGTCACACCGAGGCGACCCAGGTACCAGTCAGGATCGATATTGAAGTTCCTCCACTGGATCATCTGGAGATCAGTATCCCTGATCAGTTTGCGCAGTGCTTCATATTCATCCACACTGTCGGTCATGCCGGGGAAGGTGAAATAGTTGATGGAGGTCCATCCACCGAATTCACGCACCACTTTCAGGCTCTCGATAATATCTTCAAACACATAGTTGTTCGGGCGGTAATAAGGCGTATAGAACTTCTCCTGTGCTGAGTTGGTGCTCACGCGGATGCTGTTCAGGCCTGCCTTGCAGAGCTCGCGTACTGCGTCGGGCTTGCTGCCGTTGGTGTTGATATTGATGCTTCCCTTGGAAGTATGTTTACGTATTTCGATAATGGAATCGCGGATAGTCTCCCACATCAGCAGGGGCTCTCCTTCACAACCTTGTCCGAAGCTCACGATAGGGAAGGGCGCTGTTTCCAGGTGGGGAACAGTATATTCCACGATCTCTTCCGCTGTAGGCTTGAAACGCAGACGGTCCTGTGTGGAAACGATCGTTTCTTCTTCCGGCTGGAAAGAGATACAACCGATACAGTTGGCGTTACAGGCAGGAGAGGAAGGGATCGGGCATTCCCAACGCCCCATAAAGTAGTTACGTGCGGCAGGGCAATGATATGTCAATGCGCAGTTGTCGGCCAGGTGTTTTACCAGGCGATTATGCGGATATGCTTCCAGCAACTGGTTTACACCCTGTTTCACTTTTTTGTCGTCGAAACCGGCACATTCCTGGCGGATGTCCTGTTCTATACGGGTAGCAGGGACATAAAATTTACCATCCAGCCAACCCACAGCGGTATAGCAGAAGAGCGGCAGGGTAGGTGCATCCGGCATGGTTTCATACGCAGCCAGGTAATAGCCGGTATGCGCCGGAGGAATGAAGGCAGCTACCGCCCATCCTTTGTCGCAGAGCTCCATTTCGCCGGTTTTCGCGTTGAGACCTATACCACGGCGGCCAGGCAGTTCATACAGGGAACCGCCCTCCGGCAGTTCTATCCATTCGTCCGGCTCAATCGGCCATGCGTCCCAGCCACTGCGGCCGGTAGTGAGCATGGTGGTGTCTTCAAAGATGTTGCCTTTCCCGTCAGAATAAAGTATGTATGGCGACTGTTTCAAATGATCAAATCGTTTCTTGTTGAATTGGTAATATTCCCTTGCAGTTATCAGAGTCGGCTTCTGAAAAATGCGTTCATTTCATCCGTCGTAACGGCGCCTGTTTCATCCAGCACTTCAAGCTGCAATACTTTATTGTTTTTGAAGTCTATTGTGAGCAGGTCATTCCGCAAAATTACGTTATTCAATTGGTTCCAGCCAATCAGCTTATCAGAAAAGGTACCCGGCAGCAGTACGCCCATCATGTCTATCTTCACAAAACAGGGCTGGAATATCCTGTATTCGGCCCAGCCGATATAGGCAGATGCAATACCCGTCAGGAAAAGCAGTGCGCTGATAAGCGGTTGCATATGGCTGAGAAAGTATAGGCTCCCTGTCAGGCTCACAAAGGCCTGCACCATTCGCGCCAGGCTGTTGGCCGCCTGTATGTTGCGGAAACGCTTCATGAAGAACGGGAAGGCCAGGCTGCCCAGGCCCAGCAGTATAAAGAAAATGGCCATGCCCCAGTTGGGTGAGGGGCTGTTGTAAACGCCAATTCCATTCATTAAAAAAAGTATACCTGCCAGGCCATGCATTACCGGTTGCAGGCGAAGACGAGTGACCGCATTAGGGTGGAGTATCCGTATCTTATATTGTTTCATATCGTCGTTGATCAGCTATCGGGCTTAATTTATTTAATATTGTCAGGTGCTGTCCGGCAGGCGTGCCAGCAGGCATTCAGAACCACCTGAATGTCCGGCAAACCAGCGTACCGATTCTTTATTTGAATGTACCGGCAGGCATTCAGAACCGCCTGAATGTCCGGCGAGTCAGCGTACCTGTTCTTTATTTGAATGTAGCGGCAGGCATTCAGAACTGCCTGAATGTCCGGCAAACCAGCGTACCGATTCTTTATTTGAATGTACCAGCAGGCATTCAGAACCGCCTGAATGTCCGGCAAATCAGCGTACCTATTCTTTATTGGAATGTACCAGCAGGTTGCATAGTTTGAACAGTACGCGCGCACCTACATTGGCATCCCACTCATCGTGCGAAGTGCTGACTTCATTCAGATCGAAACCGATCAGTTTACGGCCGCTTTCTATTACTTTTCTGAAAAGATAGTACAGCTGTTCTGTTTCAAAACCACCCGCTACCGGTGTGCCGGTGTGTGGGCAAAGTTTGGGATCCAGGCCGTCAATGTCAAAGCTGATATATACCTGTTGCGGCAATGTGGCAATGATATCGTCGCAGATCATTTTCCAGGTATCTCCTTCATACTGACGGGTTTTGATATTCTTGTCGAAGAAGGTCACTACTTTGCCATTGCTGTTACGGATGAAATCCAGTTCCTCCTCGCAGTAATCGCGGATGCCTATCTGCACCAGTTTGCTGAGCTGGGGCACTTCCCTGATCGCATTATACATGATGGATGCATGGGAATACTGGAAACCTTCATATTCCTCGCGCAGGTCGCAGTGGGCATCGATCTGGAGGATGCCGAACTCGCCTTTGAACTCGCCGATCGCTTTAAAAAAGCCCAGGGGAGTACTATGGTCGCCACCGACCAATGCCACGAGTTTGTTATTCCTGAGTAATTCTTTGGTATGACGGTACACCCATTCATTCATGGCAATGGTACCGGTGTTTACATCTACAAGCGTTTTCTTAAGGAATTCATTATCACTGATGTCGCCGCCTTCGGTGAGGAATTTGAGGTAGAGCTCCGCTTCTTTCCGGAGATAATCACTGCGCAACAGCAGCTGTTTGTCAATATCGCGCATGAAAAAGCCGCATTTCCATCCATCCTTCACATCTGCATCGTACAGGTCTACCTGGTGCGAGGCCTTGAAGATCTGCTCGGGGCCCCTGGCTGTGCCGTGGGTGTAAGATACCGTCACTTCCCAGGGAACAGGTAATAATACCAGTTTTGCATCTTCCTCAGTTGTAGGCAGCCCGAATATATTGTTGGACAACAGGCTGACCGAATTGGGATCAAATTGAGATAAATCCGCCATGATAATGTAATTTGATAAAAAGAGGCCAACCAGAGGCGGGCCTGTCGTAGGGGATCAACCGTTTAAAACGATTTTTCCGGCGCAAAGATAGTAATTTATGAACCATCGGCCATAGGATAAGGCCCACTGTCGGGGCTGCATGGGTGTCACCCCTTTTTATGACAAATATCATGTCTTCTTTTGTGTAAAAAAATGAACTTGAACTTCATTTTGGTGTAATTTTGCGGTTGATCGAGACTGTATATTGATTGTAAAACAAGGTGTACGGCTTTTTTAATCAAAGGAATGCATTAAGGAAGAATCTGAATTATTTACGATATGAAGAAATCTAACATTATCCTGCTGATACTTATTGCTGTGGCTATAGGAATAATTGTAACGGTAGCAGGCGATTTCAGTACTTATGAGACTTTTGCCACTGCCAGGCAGAAAGAGGGAAAAGAATTCCAGGTGATCGGAAAACTGGATACCACTAAGGTAATGGAGTACAATCCTCAGAAAGATGCCAACCTGTTCCGTTTTTATGTAATTGATAAAACAGGAGAAACCAGGCCCGTTGTTTTTTATGGTACCAAACCAACTGATTTCGAGAAGGCGGAGAGTGTTGTACTGACCGGTAAGATGTCAGGCGGAGAATTCAAATGCAGTAAGATTCTAATGAAATGTCCGTCCAAATATAAGAATGACCAGGTGGCTATTGGCAAAGCATAGGTAGCCCGGGGGAATCATGCAGAAAAACATTATTCATTCTATTGTCCGCAGGCAGCCGTCTGCGGGCTTTCATACTAGCAGGTTTTGAATACAAATTATATAGGGGAGCATTTGTTACCCGGACAGTTAGGGCATTTTTCAGCGGTATTGGCTTTTGTTGCGTCGATGGTAGCTACCGTAAGCTATTTCATGTCGGTGCAGTCCAAAGAGGAATTGGTAAAAGATTCATGGAAGAAACTGGCCCGCTGGGCCTTTATTATACAGGCGCTGGCCGTTTTCTCTACCTTCGGCAGCCTGTACTACGCTTTATACAATCACTATTTCGAATACAAATATGTCTGGAGGAACTCTTCCCGCGATCTGCCGGTAAGTTACCTCCTGTCCAGCTTCTGGGCCGACCAGGAGGGTAGTTTCCTCTTGTGGTCCATCTGGCACAGTGTATTGGGGCTTATCCTCTTACGTGTAGGTAAAAAGTGGGAAGCGCCTGTAATGACCGTAATTTCCTTTGCACAGGTGTGCCTGGGAAGTATGCTGATCGGTATCTATATACTGGGCTACCGTGTGGGCAGCAATCCATTCCTGTTGCTGCGCCAGGCGGAAGAGAACCTGGGACTGCCCTGGGTATCCAATGCCAACTACCTCGACTTCATCACCGACGGTAATGGCCTGAACCTTTCCCTGCAGAACTACTGGATGGTGATCCACCCGCCGGTGCTGTTCCTGGGATTTGCTTCCACCATTATCCCCTTCGCATATGCTTTTGCCGGTCTGTGGACCCGCGACTACAAAGAATGGATCAAGCCGGCATTGCCCTGGTCCCTGTTCTCTGCCATGATGCTGGGCACAGGTATTATGATGGGCGCCGCCTGGGCCTATGAATCGCTCACCTTTGGTGGTTACTGGGCCTGGGATCCGGTAGAAAATGCTTCCCTGGTACCCTGGTTAACACTGGTGGCGGGAATTCACACCTTGCTGGCATTCAAATTCTCCGGTCATGCGCTGAAGTCCACCTTCTTCTTTTTCCTGATCACCTTCATCCTCATCCTGTATTCCACCTTCCTGACCCGTAGCGGTGTGCTGGGCGATACTTCCGTACACTCCTTTACCGACCTGGGTATGAGTGGTCAGCTGTTGTTGTACATGGTCGTGTTTGTAGTGCCTGGTTTTGGAATGCTGATCGCCAGAAGGAAAGAGATCCCCACTATTGTGAAGGAGGAAAGCACCTACTCACGCGAGTTCTGGCTGTTCATCGGATCGCTGGTACTCCTGATAGGCGCGATACAGATCACTTTTACCACCTCCATCCCGGTGTGGAATAAGATCATTAACGGACTGGGTATCAAAAAACTGCTGAACCTCCAGCAGGATATTGCACCACCGTCAGATGGTGTGTTCCACTACAATAAGATTCAGATCTGGATCGCTATTGTACTGGGGCTCCTGACCGCCGTTGTACAATACCTGAAATACAAGGATACACCGAAAGGGTTCTTTACAAAGAAAATAGCTGTTCCTTCCATCCTGAGCCTCATAATAACAGGCCTGATAGGGATCTTTGGAAATATCATCTACGATGTTTATGGCGCCGGCTTCCTGGTGGCAATTTACATCATGCTGTTCTGCAGCGTATATGCCATCATTGGTAATGCGGCATATATATTCATCGGCCAGAAAGGTAAACTGAGAGCAGCCGGCGCTTCCATCGCGCATGTCGGCTTCGGTATGGTGCTGCTGGGCATCCTGATCTCCGCTTCCAAACGTGAAGTGATCTCTATCGACCGTATGAAGATGCTGGACGGTGGTTTCTTCGGAAAGGAAAGTAAAGAGAATCCAAGAGAGAACCTGATGCTGCCGAGGAACTTCCCTGTGCAGATGGGCGATTATCACGTGACTTATGCCGGCGACTCAATAGCACCCGGCGACGCCAAGACCTATTACCTGGTGAGGTACGAACGCCGCGACCCGGAGAATGGAAATATCCTGGAGAAATTCACCCTGCATCCCGATGCCTTCCTGAGCAACAGGGGCCAGCAACAGTTAACGCCGAACCCTGATTCCCGGCATTATCTGACCAAAGATATCTTCACCTATATCACGGCAGTGCCTATCAAGGATGAGGCGAGCGATACCGCCCAGTACAGCTCTCATGAAATAGCGCCGGGCGACTCTGTATTCTTCGCTAATGGTTACATGATCCTGGAGGGTATACAACCGCAACCGAATAATCCGAACTATAAGACAGAACCAGGCGATCTGGCTGTGGGCGCACAACTGAAGGTAGTCACTAAAAATAACGAACAGTATAACCTGTTGCCGGTCTATTGTCTGCGCGACAGTACAAAGGAAGTATCCGTTGCAGATACTGTAGCGCCACTGTCATTATATGTGCGCTTCAGCAAAATACTGCCGAAAGAGAAAAAGATCCTCTTACAAGTAAAGGAATCGGATACATTTAAGGACTATATTGTGATGAAAGCCTTCATCTTCCCATTCATCAATGTACTATGGATAGGCATTCTGATCATGATCGTCGGATTTATAATGAGTATTGTATACCGGGTGAAGGCGAATAAGGCAAAAAAGATTCAGTCATAACATTTTGATCCGGGATGCGGGGGCCAGAACATCCTGCATCCCCGGATCAAAATAATACACTACTCCCATGAAAAGCAGCTGGCTGCGAATATCCCTGATAGTAGTTGCACTACTGGTAATTGTATATTACCTGGGTCCAAGACCCGCTAATCCCCGGTACGATCCCATACTCCCTTCCGTACCCCGGCAATCCCACGCCTTAGAAGAATATGTGAGCGCTAAGGAGCACCGGCATAAGCTCAAGCCTAATAACGAAGCCCGTATTGTATGGTATGATTCCCTGCGTCAAAAAACGCCTTACAGCGTGGTATACCTGCATGGCTTTTCCGCCAGCCAGGAAGAGGGAGACCCTGTACACCGCGACTTTGCCAGAAAATATGGCTGTAACATGTACCTGTCCCGGCTGGACGGTCATGGTCTCGATACCTCCGAGCCATTGCTGACCATGACGGCCACTGGTCTCTGGAATGATGCAAAAGAAGCCCTCAGTATAGGCAAGGCGCTGGGCGAAAAAGTGATCCTGGTGACCTGTTCTACGGGCGGAACCCTGGGATTAAAGCTGGCGGCTACCTATCCGAACGACATCTTTGCGATCATTAACATGTCGCCTAATATTGCTATCAACAATGATCTGGCTTTCCTGAGTAACAATCCATGGGGATTACAGCTGGCGCAGTTTGTCTGTAAAGGTAAATACAGAGAATCTGTACCGGAAAATCCGGAGATAGGGAAGTACTGGTATAATAAGTACCGTCTCGAGGCGGTTGCGGAGCTGCAAAACCTGCTGGAGACGACTATGGGGCCGTCTGTATTCCGCGCTGTTAAACAGCCGGCGCTGAACCTGTATTACTACAAGGATGAGCAACACCAGGATCCGACCGTCAGGGTATCTGCTATCCTCGATATGGAGCAGCAGCTGGGTACGCCGCCTGCATTAAAGGATGCTGTTGCTATTCCGGGTGCCGGGGCGCATGTAATGGGCTGTTACCTGACGGGGAAAGATATTCCGTCTGTGGAGAAAGCGATAGATTCGTTTGCAGAACGGAAATTGGGCCTGTTACCTGTCAGGTAAGATCCTGCTGAAGATACTGATCCGCAATGGCCTCGGCTGTTGCGGATACCAACAAAGAGCCAACCGGAAAGGCATAGCTATAACTGCCTGCGCCTGAGGTAAGTGCAATATATGCAAACCAATCTGCGCCAGCTGCCGGATGGAAGCATTTCCTGAAAATGCGGACAAGGGCTCCGGATGTTATTGGTAGCATTAAAGCGGTTTTATGTGATCAGCAACTCCGAACAGGTACAAGAGGCCGGCTTTAGCGTCGCTGAACCTGTCATAGGCAATACGTTAGTTCGTCAGTGGAGGGGAGAGGATCGCGTCGCTGAACCTGTCATAGGCGGTGCATTAGTTCGTTATCAGTGGAGAGGGGAAAGAATCGCGTAGCTGAACCTGTCATGCGTAAGTTCATAGTGAATGGTCAGGAGATAATTGCGTAGCCAAACCTGTCATAAAATGCGTGATGTTCATCATCAGTGTGAGCCGACGATAGTATTAGCGAAACCTTGCTGAAAAGGCGGAAAGATTCAACAGGAAGTGCATTTTTATATGTGTGCGTGGACTGAAATAAGATCGGGGGACCTATCGACTTTTTAGCATATCTTTAGTATAATTTTAAGATTAGTTTAGGAGTTTATGCGTCGTCTCATCGCTTTTATCATCCTGTCAGCCAGCTTGTTGTGTCTTGCAGGGCGCAGTAGGGTCAGTGCCCAGACGCGCCATGGTGCAGACAGTATTGCGGTGAGTGCTGTGGTAGTAGGCTCCGATACCATCCCGTATATTACTCTCCAGATCGTGGAAGTGGTAGATAAGCTCCCCAAAAAATTCCGTAAACAAAGAGAAGCCTGGACCCGCCTGCGTAATGCAGTGTATGTGACGTACCCGTACGCTAAATCTGCCGCCCGTATCCTGAGAGATGTCAACAGTCACCTGGCCTCCCTGCCGGAGAAACGTGACCGGAAGAAATACCTGGCTGACATCGAAAAGAAGATGAAGGCAGAGTTCGGGGACAAACTGGAAAACCTTTCCGTGTACCAGGGTAAGGTGCTCATGAAACTGATCAACCGGGAAACGGGAGAGAACTGCTACGAGATCATTAAAGAACTGAAAGGCGGCTTTTCCGCCAGGATGTGGCAGACGGTGGCCTTCTTCTTCGGAGGCAACCTGAAAAGTGAATACGACGCCCAGGAAGACAAGGATATTGAGGCCATCATCCAGGAGATCGAGATGTACAGAGGCTCCCGGGCCTATAATTGATCATGCTGACCTATTCTCTGCTACCAGAAACGGCATCGTAGATGATCAATGCCGCGGCACATGCCTTCATGTGTATGCTTAACCCTGATTTCCCAACATATTTATAAGCTGTTGTCCGACTGCCCCTGCAACCGGCACCTCATTGTCATGGCAGGAGGATGAGTAGCTGATTGGAGGCCTTGCTTACCGGGCCGGGCGACACTACTTAGCGCCATCCATACTAACTACTCCGGCTTTATGCCAATTCTGCCGTAAATTCACAGATGCATGTAAGATTTATTATTACCGTATGCCTTCTTGTATGGAGGACTGCCGCTATGGCGCAAGACCTGAGCTCGATACCGGGCGTTCCGCAGAATGCCCTTATGTTTGTGGATAGCGTTGAGAGTAAAAAGGGGATGGAAGGACTGGATCCCAGCAAAATAGCGCTGATAGACATAGTAAAAGGCGCAAAACTGAAGGAAAAGTATGGCCCCAGGGGAGAGAACGGGGTGATTTTTATAGAAACCGTCGATTTTGCCCGTAAACGTTATACCCGGATGTTCAGTGATATTTCCCAGTCCTACGCAAAGATGTTACAGCAGTACGGAAGCGACAGCAGTTTTCAGTATGTGCTGGACGGTTCTCAGATCAACAGCAGTATACCCCAGATGCTGGCGGCCCTGGAACGGAAAAACATAGAGGACATTGTCGTGCTGCCTCCCAAAACGGCAAAAGACCTTGTAAAGGATTATGAGCCGAACGACAAATTGTTGTGGGTGCTGATCAAAAGCAAGACGAGCAGGTAAACCCTTATCTTTGCACTCCACCAAAAGAAAGGATATTTCCGATGAAACTAGACATACTGGCAATAGCTGCGCATCCGGATGATGTAGAGCTGGCCTGTGCAGGTACCCTGATGGTACACGCAGCGCAGGGCATGAAGGTAGGCATACTGGACCTCACCAGGGGAGAGCTGGGTACCCGTGGCACTCCTGAAACAAGAGCAGAAGAGGCGGCAGCAGCTGCCAAAGTAATGGGATTGACGGTAAGAGATAACCTGGGCTTACCCGATGGCTTTTTCCGTAACGATACGGAAGAGCAAATGAAACTAATCGCAGCAATTCGAAAGTACCAACCTGATATTGTACTGGGCAACGCATTTGAAGACCGTCACCCTGACCACGGAAGGGCCGCCCGCCTGATTGCCGATAGCTGTTTCCTGGCCGGTCTGAGGAAGATCGAGACATTTGAAGACGGACAGGCACAGGCCCCATGGCGCCCGAAACAGGTCTTCCATTTTATGCAGGACCGCTACGAAACACCTGATTTTGTGGTAGATACGAGTACCGTGATCGAGCGTAAAAAAGAGGCTATCAGGTGTTATAAGACACAGTTCCTGGGACAGGCATCAGATAAGGAACCGCAGACCTATATTTCCTCCGCCGCATTTTTTGACAGCGTGATCAACAGGGATGTGACCTTCGGGAAGATTGTAGGAGTGTCTCACGCAGAAGGATTTAAAACATCTAAGGTGCTGGGAATCAATAGTTTTAAGGATATTATCAACAATGTAACATGATGTGTGCATGAACCTGAACAGGTGAGTTGCAGCTTAACCAATATAAAATAATAAAGCCCGGCCGTAGGCTGGGCTTATATATTTAACCCTGCGCCGGCAGGGAGCCTTGTGAAATTAAGACAATAAAGTGCCATCTTCTCCGGGGAGAAGGCCAACATTACAGGACATGGCACCATCTTGCGCGTTAACCATTAGATGAACAGGTCTTGTGTAGCATCAAATTCATCATTTTTGCCGAGACTGTTTTTAATTAACGGGATGAGTGCAATTCCAATCGTAAAGATCACCAGGAGTACGTTTTTTAGTTTCATAGCCTGTCGTTTTATTATGTTTTGTTAAAATTCGGGTACTACAATAATAACTAAATAACGTGCCAAATTGTTCCGTTTGGCTGGAAATTCTGTTAAGATTGTATTAATGCGCAGGTTTTTTACAGGGAAAACCGCGGAATAGCAATACAATAGCAGTTTTTAGCCCTATATAGAGATTTTCAATGCCATGTATTTGAAAATCTATTTGATTAATAATGAATAGAGCCGCAATTTTGCACCCGAATTAACCAACAAAGACATATAGCCATTAAGGTGAATGTATCCGCCGGCGGAAAAAGATGTAAAGGGAAGATATCATTATAAACACGATATCAGTAAAACCAACCGGGGAATCATGTAAACAGATACCAGGTACTACCCGACACATCATGTGGTCATGTATTAACGTAAAATAAATCATAACGCGCAATGAAGAATGTAACATTATCATTAGGCTCAAAGTTTCCTGAGTTCAAGAAGACTGCAGTAGTATCAATCGAAAAAGGTAAGGAGTTCTATGAACTGTCTTCCGAAGAACTGAAGAATTCCGGCAAATGGCTGGTGATGTTCTGGTGGCCAAAGGACTTTACGTTCGTTTGTCCTACAGAGATCGCTGAGTTCAACAAGCACTACCAGGATTTCGTTGACCGTGATGCTATCCTGATCGGTGCATCAACTGATACAGAATACGTACACGTTGCATGGAGAAGGGATCATGAAGACCTGCGTGGTCTGCAGTTCCCAATGCTGGCTGACACTTCCAAGTCACTGGCTGACGAACTGGGTATCCTGGAAGCTAACGAAAAGATCGCTTACCGCGCTACATTCATCGTTGATCCACAAGGTATTGTACGTTGGGTTTCCCTGTACGACCTGAATGTAGGCCGTAACGTGAAAGAAGTACTGCGTGTACTGGATGCACTGCAGACAGACGAGCTGTGCCCTTGTAACTGGGAAAAAGGTGAGGCTACCTTGTCCGGCAAGGCTAACTAATTTTGCAGGGTCCATAGTCCATGTCCCTTTTAGGGTCCGGCTATGGACTTTTTATTTCTACCAGATATTTAAAAAATTAATATTATGTTCGCAACTTCAAATACAGATACGGCTGTGCAGTTATTGCAGGCAGTAGGGCTGACAGAAGCCAATCTTTCTGAGCGCCTGCGTACCCTGGCCAATACAGACGCCCGTTATCTGAAAGATCTTAAGATAAATGTAACTAACTCATTATCAGCTACTACACTGACCAAAAAGGAAGCATACCTGCTGGGACTGTCTGTAGCCGCCAATGAGAAACATGCGGAGCTGCAGGCTGCGTTTGAAAAGCTGGCTACCCAGGAAGGCGCTACTGATAAGGAGATCGCTGAGATCTACAGCTGTACTTCCCTGATGAATGCCAACAACGTATACTACCGTTTCCGTCACTTTGTAAACAAGGAGTTCTATACGGCAACGCCGGCAGGTATCCGTATGAGTATCATGGCCAACCCGGTTTTAGGAAAAGAATTCTTCGAGCTGGTGAGCCTGGTGGTGTCTGCACTGAATGGTTGTGAGATGTGTGTGACTTCTCATGAAGAGGCGCTGCTGAAACATGGTACTTCACAACAGCGTGTACTGGAAGGTGTAAGATTAGGTGCTGTGCTGAGAAGTTTAGTTGTACTTTTGTAATCGTAATCACCATAAAATGCGGCCCTGTTGTAAAATAGATAGCTGATTTTATGTTTTTTTAAAATGTGGATATCTTGGTGTTGAGGCTTTTTAAGGTTGTCGTAACTAATGGTATTCAATGAATTAGGAAGTGTGATTTGTAATTTACATTTACACATTCCGTTATTGTTAATAAAATCGGATTGTAATTATTTGCAAAATCAATAAAAAAGCGCGACTTTTGCAATCCAAAATTTTTCTATCATGGCAAGAGTATGTCAGGTGACAGGAAAGAAGCCGATCACGGGTCACCATGTTTCCTTCTCTAATATTAAGACAAAGAGAAGATTTCTGCCTAACCTGCAGAAAAAGCGTTTCTTCCTGGCGGAAGAGGATCGCTGGATTTCTTTGAAAGTATCTGCTGATGGTTTAAGAACCATCAACAAGAATGGTTTGTATGCAGTAGTAAAGGACTTGCGTGCAGCTGGACAGAACATCTAATTGTAAGCATTCAACTTAATTTGTATACAAAATGGCAAAAAAAGGCAACAGGGTGCAAGTGATACTGGAATGCACAGAACATAAAACTTCTGGCCAGCCCGGTACATCCCGCTACATCAGCACCAAGAACAAGAAGAATACTCCAGAGCGTCTGGAGCTGAAAAAGTACAATCCTATCCTGAGAAAGGTGACTGTACACAAAGAAATTAAGTAATTGACAGTTATTGTTGAGCGTTAATCGTTAGCATGTTAGTGCATTCCTTCGCGATTAGCAATTAACAGGTAACCTTTGACTTTAACATTAACTTTTAATCTAGAATATTATGGCAAAAGCAGCCTCCAAGAACGCGAAAGTAAAAGATGCTAAGGCAGCCGCGGAATCTAAAGTGTGGACTAAAGTGATCAGAGCGGTACGTTCTCCTAAAACTGGTGCATATACTTTTAAAGAAGCTATCGTGCACAAGGATAAGGTTCAGGAGCACATGAACCAGAAGTAATTCGGCTTTACCAATTATACTAAAAAAGCTGTCCGTTATCAGGACAGCTTTTTGTGTTCTCTCAAAATGGTACCCGTCAAGTATTTTCTGTAACTTACGCACCGTTAACAACCGACTACCGGCAACAAACCCGGGGCTTATACGGTAAATTACCAGTATATTCGCCTTTCACCGTCCTGTTGACGTAGGACTGTCGGCCGCAAAAGAATCACCATGAGTTTTTTCAATAAGCTATTTTCAAGGGAGAAGAAGGAAAGCCTGGATCAGGGATTACAGAAGACCAAAGAGAGTTTTCTTACCAAAATAGGCAGGGCCATTGCCGGAAAGGCCAGTGTTGATACAGAAGTACTGGACAACCTGGAAGAAGCGCTGGTATCTGCTGATGTTGGTGTGGATACTACCGTACAGATCATTGACAGAATAGAAAAACGCGTATCGAAAGATAAATACCTCGGTACCAGTGAACTGAACAGGATACTGCAGGAGGAAATTGCAGGATTGCTGGTAGATGCACCGGACAGCGGTTTTCGTGATTTTGACACGCCGGCTGGAAAGAAGCCTTACGTGATCATGGTTGTAGGCGTGAACGGGGTGGGTAAAACAACCACCATCGGTAAGCTGGCCTATAACTTCAAAAAGGCTGGCAAGAGCGTATTGCTGGGCGCCGCTGATACATTCAGGGCGGCAGCTGTTGATCAGCTGACCATCTGGAGCGACAGGGTAGGCGTGCCTATTGTAAAGCAGCAGATGGGATCCGACCCGGGGGCAGTGGCCTTTGACACCGTACAGAGCGGGGCCGCAAAAGATGTGGATGTGATCATTATAGACACCGCGGGCCGTTTGCACAATAAGTCCCACCTGATGGACGAACTGAGCAAGATCAAACGTGTGATGAAAAAAGTGCTACCGGATGCGCCTCATGAAGTACTGCTGGTGCTGGATGGTTCTACCGGGCAGAACGCGCTGGAACAGGCCCGTCATTTCACCGCAGCCACTGAAGTAACCGCGCTGGCCATCACTAAGCTGGACGGTACCGCCAAAGGCGGTGTGGTACTGGCCATTGCCAACCAGTTCAAAATACCGGTAAAATACATTGGTATAGGCGAAAGGATGGAAGACCTGCAGGTATTTAACAAGGAGGAATTCGTAGATTCTTTATTTAGTTTAAATGACTGATAATTAAAGTATAGCATAATGCTGTCTGTAAAATAATAAGAGAGACCCTTGGCAGGTCTCTTTTTTTGTTAACGATGGCCGCAGAAGACCCATAACTTCCTGTGTTCGGCGACGGGAACGGGAAACCCGAAATGGACATGGAACTTACCCCCGCTGAACTAACAGACGCGGCATTATTATTGCGGGATTTGCCAGACCCAGCGTACAGTTACCATCAGGCAACGAAGCCTCATCATAAAGTCTAAAGGATTTATTGTTTCAGAACTCCTTAATGTTTGTTCTTTATGCATTTAACCTCCATAGATCGCGTAGAGAGTATTTCTGCGGAAGTATTCAGAAAACAGTATTATGAGCCAAGGAAACCAGTGGTGATCACAGGTCTGAGCAGGGACTGGCCGGCCTATGAAAAATGGACCTGGGATTATTTCAAATCCATTGTCGGGCAGCAGACCGTCGGGTTGTACAACAACGAAAGGGCGGGGGCCAGGACCCTGGTAAACGGGGCCGACGCCTACATCTCTTTCGGAGAATACCTCGACATGGTCAAAAAGGGGCCCGTACAATTGCGGATCTTCCTTTTTAACATCTTTCAGCATGCACCGCAGCTGGTACAGGATTTTACCTGGCCGGACGAGCTGGCCTCCGGTTTCCTTAAAAAATACCCGATGTTGTTTGTAGGAGGAGCTGGCTCCATTGCCCACATGCATTACGACATAGACATGTCGCACATCTTCCATACCCAGTTTATAGGCCGGAAAAGAGTATTACTGCTGGAGAACAGCCAGTCGCCCTACATCTACCGCATGCCCTTTACGGTAGAGAGCGCCGCCAGCTTTGTGAACTGGCATGAACAGCTGGATACGGACCATTTCCCGGCATTACGGCAGGCAAAGGCGCTTACCACCATCCTGGAACATGGCGATACCCTGTTTATGCCCGGCGGCTACTGGCACCATATGGAATATATTGACAGCGGGTTTGCCATGAGCCTGCGGGCGCTGGACGAAACGCTGGCCGGGAAGCTGAATGGCCTGTACCACCTGGTGGGGCTGCGGGGAATGAACAACCTGCTGATCAGGCTGGCGCCGGAATGGTGGTATCATTACAAACGCAAAGTGGCCAGAAAGAGAGCCGAAAGGTTGTTACGCACAGAATTCGTAATTGAATAATTGACAATTCGCAATTTAATGTTACCTTTGCATTTCTTTAGTTAAATAACCCCCACTAAGGCTCATAGTCACATAACAGTAAGTCTCGCTGTTCTCTCCGTTCGTGTCTGGATGTCTTCGTGGCGGTAAGCAAGCAGGTGTCAGGCCCGTTTGCCAGATAAAATTATTCGCGCTTGAAGACAAAAACTTTAAAGAAAGATAAGGTTAATATTATTACGCTTGGCTGTTCCAAGAATATGGTTGATTCCGAGGTGCTCAGTGGTCAGTTATTGGCCAACGACATCGATGTAGTGCATGAAAATGCCAAAAAGGACCATAATATCGTTGTTGTAAATACCTGCGGTTTTATTGATAAGGCCAAAGAGGAATCTATCAACACCATCCTGGAGCAGGTTGAATTAAAGAATCGCGGACGCCTGGAAAAAGTATATGTTACGGGCTGTCTGAGTGAACGTTACCGCGGAGACCTGGAATCGGAAATACCTGGCGTGGATGCCTGGTTTGGTACCATGGAGCTGCCACTGATCCTCAAGAAATTCGATGCCGACTATAAAGCGGAGCTGATCGGCGAACGTTTGCTGGCTACTCCGACACACTATGCTTACCTGAAAATAGCTGAAGGCTGTAACCGTACCTGTTCATTCTGCGCTATTCCGCTGATGAGAGGCGGGCACGTATCCAGGCCTATTGAGCAACTGGTGGCTGAAGCGGAGAAACTGGTGAATTCAGGTGTGAAAGAGATCATGCTGATTGCGCAGGAACTGACCTATTATGGCCTGGACCTGTACAAACAACGCCGGCTGGCAGACCTTTTAAGGGCGCTGGCAAATGTAAAGGGGCTGGAGTGGATACGCCTGCATTATGCTTACCCGCACAAATTTCCGATGGAAGTGCTGGACGTAATGAATGAATTCCCCAATATTTGTAACTATATTGACATGCCGTTGCAACATGCGGCTGATAATATGCTGAAATCCATGAAGCGCCAGATCACCCGCGTGGAAATGGAGGAACTTGTTACTGCTATCCGCGAAAAAGTACCTGGCATCTGTCTGCGTACCACGCTGATCACCGGTTATCCCGGAGAGACGCTGGAAGACGTGGAAGAACTGAAGGCCTTCCTCGAAAAGATGCGCTTTGACAGGGTGGGCGTATTTACATACAGTCATGAAGAGGGCACCAGCGCCTACGAGCTGGAAGACAATATCCCTGCAGAGGAAAAGGAACGCAGGGCGCAGGAGATCATGGAAGTACAGCAGGAAATTTCCCTTGAGAAGAACCAGGAAAAAGTTGGCAAGGTTTTCCGTGTGATCGTAGACAAAAAAGAATCAGGCCGTTACCTGGCACGTACAGAGTTCGACTCTGTTGAAGTGGATAATGAAGTGATCATTAATACCAGCAAACGTCTGAAACCCGGCGATTTTGTCAATGTAAGGATCACCAGGGCATATGATTATGACCTGGAAGGTGAACTGGTATAATAAGCCAGTGATGTCCATTGTGTTGACCGGACCATATAAAACTTTATAAAATTAATCAGTTCAGGAAGAGCTGAGTTAGTATACCAAGGCTCCCGACGGAGCCTGATCAAAGCAAATCAATGACTACATTTGAAACATTAGGCTTACAAGAGCCGATTTTAAAAGGAATCCAGGACCTGGGATTTATTGCACCTACGCCAATACAGGAAAAAGCTATTCCTGTGTTATTAGGGGGCGACAGGGACTTTGTAGGTTTGGCCCAGACGGGCACAGGTAAGACGGCAGCATTTGGCCTGCCGCTGCTACAGCAGATAGATATTAAACAACGTCATCCACAGGGATTGATCTTGTGTCCGACACGTGAATTATGTTTACAGATCACCAATGACCTGAAGAACTTCAGCAAGCACCTGGGTGATGTGAGCATCGTAGCCGTGTATGGTGGTTCCAGCATCGTGCAGCAGCTGCGCGATCTGAAAAGAGGCGTGCACATCGTAGTGGCAACTCCCGGCCGTCTGCTCGATATCATCGAGAGAAAGGCGGTAAACTTTACCAACGTACGTTATGTTGTACTGGACGAAGCAGATGAAATGCTGAACATGGGTTTCCAGGAAGACATCAACAATATATTATCCAATACACCTGATGAGAAGACCACCTGGTTGTTCTCCGCTACCATGCCGCAGGAGGTTCGCCGTATTGCACAGAAATACATGACGGATCCTTTTGAGCTGACTGTAGGTAACAAGAACAGTGGTAACGTCAATATCGAGCACGAATATTACGTAGTACGGCCACGCGAAAAATACGCGGCGCTGAAACGTATCGTGGATTTCAACCCTGAGATCTTCGGTATCATCTTTACCCGTACCAAGATCGAATCACAGGAAATTGCAGAATCACTTATCCGTGACGGTTATAATGCCGATGCACTGCATGGCGACCTTACACAGCAACAGCGTGACAAGGTAATGAAACGCTTCCGTGAGAAATCACTGCAGGTACTGGTAGCTACGGATGTTGCTGCCCGTGGTATCGACGTTGACAACGTAACACACGTGATCAACTACGAACTGCCTGATGACGTGGAGAACTACACTCACCGTTCCGGCCGTACGGCGCGTGCTGGTAAATCCGGTGTATCTATCGCTATCATCAGCGGTCGCGATATCGGAAAGATCCGCCAGATCGAAAGAGTGATCGGTAAGAAATTTACCAAAGTAGAAGTACCGGATGGTTTCGCAGTATGTGAAAAACAACTCTTCGGACTTGTACATAAGGTACACAACGTTGTAGTGAACGAAGAACAGATAGAACCTTACCTGGAACGCATATTCGAAGAGTTTGCGGCCATGAGCAAGGAAGAGATCATCAAACGTTTTGCTTCCCTGGAGTTCAACCAGTTCCTGGAATACTACCAGGATGCACCGGACCTGAACGTGAAGGAAGAAAGAAGGTCATTGGATGGTGGTACCGACCGCAGAAGCAACAACGGTAAATTTACCCGCCTGTTCATCAACCTGGGTTCTGTAGACGACTTTACCCGTGGCGACATGTTACGCTACCTCTGCGATACCAGTGGCGTACGCGGTAACAAGATCGGCCGTATTGACCTGAAGGGTGTTTACTCCTTCTTCGAAGTTGAGAACGACGTGGTAGAGAAATTCCAGCAGACCTTCAAGAAGGCAGAATACAATGGCCGCAGCGTGCGTATAGAAATGTCGCAGGATGGCGATAAACGTCGTTCCGGTGGCAGCCGTCCTCCACGTGAAGGCGGTAGCAGCGGCAGACGTTGGGAAGGCAGCAGCGCCGGAAGCGGAGCTGGCCGTAGCGGCGGTTTTAAAAAGAGATATTAATAGCTGAGCGGCTGCAGGAAGCAGATCCTGGCCGGCAGGCATAATATTCAGTCCACAGATGATAGTCATTCGAATGTCTGGCTAGCGTCTGTGGACTTTTTCTTTTCATGTCACCGTAGTTTAAATGGTCTGAAACTTGCGTTCTCACCATAGCATGCGGGACAAAATGTAAAAATTTACGTTATATTGTTACCCTTAGCGCACCCTAATTATGACAACAGAAAAAAAGCCGAAACTACAGGCAGTAGTACCGTTTTCCTTGTTCTCCGCCAGGGATGTAGAGCTTTTCCAGGAAGGAAAGCATGCCCATTTATATGAGAAATTCGGTGCGCATGCAGTAGAATATGAAGGGGTGAAAGGCACTTATTTCGCAGTATGGGCACCCAATGCAGCCTTTATATCCCTTATTGGCGACTTCAACGATTGGGACCATTATAGTCACACTTTGTACCCCAGATGGGACAAGTCCGGTATATGGGAGGGATTTGTGCCAAACGTAAAGAAAGGAACCCTCTATAAATATTTTATCCGTTCCAATTCAGGAGAGGAGCTCCGTAAGGGAGATCCTTATGCCAACTATTGGGAGGTACGTCCGAGAACGGCTTCCGTTACCTGGCACCTGGATTATAAGTGGAAGGACAAACGCTGGATGGAAAGCCGGAAAGCGCACAATAGCCTGGAAAGCCCTTTCAGTGTATATGAAGTACATCTGGGCTCCTGGCGCCGGCCGGACAGGCATAATCATGAAGTATTCTATACGTACGGCGAGATCGCTGAAAAGCTGGTGCCCTATGTAAAGGAAATGGGTTTTACCCATGTGGAACTGATGCCGGTGATGGAGCATCCCTTTGACGGCTCCTGGGGCTACCAGGGCACGGGGTATTATGCGCCGACGTCGAGATATGGTTCTCCACAGGATTTTATGGCCTTTGTGGATGCCTTCCACCATGCAGGCATCGGCGTGATCCTCGATTGGGTGCCTTCACATTTCCCCTACGATGCACATGGCCTGTACAGGTTTGACGGCTCGCATGTGTACGAGTATGCGGATATGCGTAAGGGATATCACCCCGACTGGAACAGCTATATTTTCAATTATGCACGTAATGAAGTGCGCTCGTTCCTGTTGAGCAATGCGGTATTCTGGCTGGACAAATTCCATGTGGATGGTTTGCGGGTAGATGCGGTGGCCTCTATGATCCACCTGAACTATTCACGCGACACGGGCGCCTGGGAACCGAATATACATGGGGGAGAGGAGAACCTGGAGGCGATCTCTTTCCTGAAGCATATGAATGAAACGATCTATCGTTTGTTCCCGGATGTACAGACCATTGCAGAAGAATCAACTTCCTTCTACGGTGTGTCCAAACCGGTATATATGGGAGGGCTGGGTTTTGGCATGAAATGGATGATGGGCTGGATGAACGATACGCTGGCTTATTTCAAACGCGATCCCTATCATCGTAAATGGCACCAGGACCAGCTGACCTTCAGTATTGCCTATGCGTTTACGGAAAACTTCATGCTGCCCCTGAGCCATGATGAGGTGGTGCATGGTAAATCGCCCATGCTGTATAAGATGCCGGGAGATGACTGGCAGAAGTTTGCCAATCTGCGCCTGATGTATAGTTATATGTTCACACATCCCGGAACAAAATTGCTGTTCATGGGAGATGAATTCGGGCAGACGAGCGAGTGGAACTTCCGTTCAGAGCTGGACTGGCATTTGCTGGTGCATAGCTCCCACCAGGGATTGAAGGAGTTTGTGAAGGAACTGAATCACCTGTACAGATCAGAACCGGCGCTGTATATCAAGCAGTTCGACTATTATGGTTTTGAGTGGATCAACCTGTCTGATTATGACATTAGTGTACTGTCTTACCTGCGCAAGGGCTACAAACCGGAAGAAGACATACTGATCATCCTGAACATGACACCGATACCGCGGGAACATTATGCTATGGGCCTGGAAGGTGGCGGAAAATGGCGGGAGATCCTCAACAGTGACGACAGCCGTTTCTTTGGCAGTGGCGTTGTAAATACCGGCATCCTTAGTGCCGCTGAGGAGCCATTCAATGGTAAAAGCCATGTATTGCGCCTGCGCATACCCCCGCTGGGCGCGACTATTTTAAAAAGAGTGACACAATAGGAATGTAAGTGGTTGATATGGATGAGCTTATGAACATATAACAGTTTTTCTTTCTCTGTTAAACTTTTGTTTATTTTTGCCATCTAAAATACTGCCTTTACTCAGGGAAGCAATCCATCTGACGCGGGCGTATTATTAACCAAAACCATTCTTTTTTATGAAGACCTATCTCCGAACTACCGGATGGGGACTAGCCGCATTAGTATTGCTGGCTTTCGCCTTCCATGCCTGCCAGAAGGACAATTCCGCGTCCATGTCACCTGGCGCAGGGCAACAAAGATTAAGTGTTTATTTCGCTGACGATCCGGGTTACTTTGACAACGTATTCCTGGACATCCGCAAGGTAGAAGTACTGGTAGATACCTGTACTACTGATGCGGACGACGACAACGACCGTTGGGACAATGACTACGAGCGTTGCGGCTGGTGGGAAGACCACCACGATGACAAGGATCACTGCGATGTGTGGGATTCTCTTGGCATCCGTGCCGGCGTGTACGATGTATTATCCCTGCGCAATGGCGCCGATACGGTGTTGGGCGACGGTATCGTACCTGAGGGCAAGGTGAAAAAGATCAGGATCACCCTGGGCGACAACAACTACCTGGTGAAGGACAGCACTACTTATCCGCTGAAATCACCTTCCGGCCAGGTAAAGATCGTTATCCAGGTGCGTCACGACGAGTGGGAGGAATTCTCTGATAAGAATTTCCGACTCTGGCTCGACTTTGACATCGACCGTTCTATTATCCAGACCCGTCAGGGACAGTTCATTCTGCGTCCTGTGCTCCATGTATTCACTTTGAAACAGACTGGCAGCATTTCCGGCAGGGTAACACCGCGGGATGCCTTCCCTGTGATCACTGTGTATAATGACAAGGATACTTCCTATGCATTACCCTGGATAGACGGGCAGTATAAAGTAAGGGGACTGAAAGCAGGTACATACAACCTGTTTGTAAATGCTTCAAATGGTTACAAAGACACTACCATCACGGGTATCGTCGTGAAGAGGGGTGATAATACGAAAGTAGGCGACATTAAGTTACGCAAATAGGACAAAACAGGTTAAAGCAAAAAGACGACATTGAGTACCGGCGCAACGTTTGTTGTGCCGGTTTTTTTTTATGAGTACTTTTGCGGAAATTAATCCTATGAGAAAAGTGAGTGTTTTTTTATTTCTACAGTTCATGATGCTGGCCGCTTTTGCGCAGATGCCGCAGATAAAGCCCAACAAAGTGGACGCGCAGCAACGCAAACAGGGCGAATGGCAGGAGGAGATGCCCGAAGTGCGTGGAGAGCCGGGCTATACCTGGGAGGGGGCCTATGTCGATAACCTGAAGGAGGGCATATGGAAGAAGTATGCATTGTCCGGCGGGCTGATTGCCGAAGAAACCTACAAACATGGACAGCTGAATGGTTATTGCCGTTATTTTTATTCCAATGGCCTGGTAAGCGCCGAAGGTTCTTTTGTAGCGATGGGTATAGACGGTGAGATAGACAATTACAGGATCATAGACCCCATCACCGGTGAAGAGCGGTTTGAGGAAGTAAAGCGCGATGGTAGTTCCCAGCGTAACGGGATGTGGAAGATATATGACGAGGAAGGGAAGATGACAAAAGAATATTACAGAAGGGGAGAACCGATCACAGAAGAAGAATTCGGCAAAGAGCCGGCAAAACCTGCAACTGCAAAACCTGCACTACCGCCACCACCTGCATCGCTGCCGCATCAGAAAAAGAAAGGCAGGTCATAAGTATTCCAACCCGATATACGCCAAACCAACAAAACGCAACCGGCTCCGTTAGGAGCAGCGTGTTTGTAGCCCCGGGTGACAACCCGGGGGGAATGATATAACCCGCGGTGGTGGTAACAACCCGGATATACGCCAAATCAACAAAACGCAATCGGCTCCGTCAGGAGCCGCGTGTTTGTAGCCCCGGGTGACAACCCGGGGGGAATGATATAACCCGCGGTGGTGGTAACAACCCGGATATACGCCAAACCAACAAAACGCAACCGGCTCCGTTAGGAGCAGCGTGTTTGTAGCCCCGGGTGACAACCCGGGGGGAATGATATAACTCGCGGTGGTGGTAACAACCCGGATATACGCCAAATCAACAAAACGCAATCGGCTCCGCCAGGGCCCTGTGTTTGTAGCCAGGGGTGACAACCCGTGATAATGATACAACCCGCGGTGATGACAACAATCGGGGTGACGACAGGGTAGAAACCCTGTTCCAGATGGCGCAACTGTTACACGGTCTCAGTAAAAAATCTTCAGGCTCCCTGGTCAATGGCCAGGGAGCTTTTATTTTTATGGTATATCCTAAGCGGCATTCCTTTTTCTGCTCAGGGATCCGTTCCAGCGTGGATCACTGAAAAAAGGCCTGTTGCCGAACCAGGAAAGCCAGACGATGGTAACGACAGTAGCAAGGACAGAGCCCGCGGTAACATCTTCCAGGAAGTGCTGGCTCATATACATGCGGGAATAGGCCACAAGAAGGGCCAGTAACAGGTAAAGATATCCGAAGGTTTTCCGGGGAGTAATATATGTCAGTACGACAGCCATCGTAAAAGCGCATACGGTATGCCCTGAGGGAAAGCTGAAATTGTTGGCCAGTACTTCCACATCGGGCACATAATAGATCGGGCGTGTATGTGCCGCAAAATAGAGCCTGGGCCTTGGCGCAAAGAACAGGTTCTTCAGCGGTACATTGATCAGTGTAGTGAGTATGAGGCTGGAGGCCATCAGTACACTGCTGCGGTAACTCACGAAAAGCAGGAGCAGGCAGGCTACAATAGCGGAAACAGTGCTGCCGGCTTCCGTCATGTAAGGAAAGAAAACATCGCCTGCAGGGAAATGCAGCCCGTTAATGAAGTAATAGATATCCTCTTTTGAATATAATATTTTGAAGACAAGTACCAGGATAAGCAGGAAGAGATAGGGAATGAGAAAGGGATAGAGCTGTCGGGTATTGGCAGTTAGTTTTTGCAAGGATGCTTGTTTTAACGATTAAAGTATCTGACAAATATAAAAAAAAGGAACACCTGGTATACATGTCATGCATGCCAGGTATTCCTTTTTAAGGAAAGAGAAATTTCGGTGTGGAGTAGCTTTTACACCGATGAGTTGGAATTGTCCTTCTTCCTCTTGTTGTGAGCAGCTTCACCACCTTTTTTACCGATTTCGGCCATGTGCTGCCTGTTTCTGCTGACAGCTACTCCACCTTTACGTCCGGCCTCCCGGGCTTCAGCAGAGTTAAATTCGTGAGCAACACCCTGAGCATGAGCGGCGCGTCCACCTTTACTGGCTATAGCGCGTTGCATCGCTGCATCCATGGATGCGAAACCACGTTTATCTTTGCGGTTTGTAGTACTCTTTTCTTCGGATGATTGTTTGTTCTCTGCATGTGCTCCTGATTCCCTGGTTTCACGCTCTTGATCCCTTTCCAGTTTTTCCTGCTCTTGTGTGAATTGATTGCTTTGTTCTGCAGCCATAAGAATGAATTTTGAAAGGTTAAAAAATGGGTTCCATTTAACGGAGGAAATAGAATCGAATCGTGAGAGTAGGCACAACTATTATGCCGCGTATGCCAATTCCGTAGTATAACCCATTGGATAACAGCTTTGGCCGGTTGAAATTCTCACAAAAATGATCAGGATCGTGGAGTAGTGTTAACAAACTGTAGCATGAGTACGACACTGATGAAACGAGGGATATGGGTCAAAACACATCAATTAACGCATATAAAAAGTGAATGAGATGTTAAGAAATTGAATTATTAATTATTTGGGAATCATTTTGTAACCTGGCATTAACAAAACTCATCTGTTCAGTAATTTTTCGTCCGTTCATTTTGTTCATTTTGGCTTTACGACGTTGATATGCTTTGTGTATCAGTTATAACATGTTAATTTTGGATAACTCTAAAGTTGGCATAGGTTATGAAAAGGCACTAAGATCTCAATCTAATGTGCCCTTTTTTTTATGTAGGGTTTAAAACTACAAATCCCAAATTCTCTGAAGAATTTGGGATTTATAATCAAAAGCTGATCGGATCAATATATTATCTGATAACTAGATTTTCGAATTTCCTGTCCACTACAATATTTACCACATTCCCCACAAAGTTAGCAGCAGTAAGCTTTACAGCCTTTCCATCCAAAATATATTCCTTTGCTTTGAATGGCAAACCATGTACATGTATGTTATGTCTTCTGTATGCAGCGTTATACTGACCGAAATATTTTTTCCGGAGTGCGAAGCGATGTTTTTCTGAAGTTTGTTTGAATCTGATATCGTTATACTGACCATTTTTGTAGCCGTAATGATCGCCTGCATCTTCGTAAAGAAAACTGCTTGTTTCCTGCGTAGAATAATATACCTGTAAGATCATCTCTTCTGTGTTGCGTTCTTCTACATGCTGGATCTTCGGATAGTTCGGAATTACAACCCCTGCTTTCACGAAAAGCGGCATCTCATCGAGCGGCGTGGCTATCTTAATTACCTGTCCGCCATTATATACCTGGTCATTCCAGTAATAGTACCATTGTCCTTCCGGCAGGTATACTTCCTTTTCTTTCATACCTGGTTCAGACACATGGCTGATCAGCAGGGAATCTCCCAGCATAAATTCATGTGAGCGATCGTAGGTTTGTTTATCGTGCTGGGCAACGAAGGCCAGGGGGCGGATCATTGGGGTGCCCCAGCGGCTGTATTGCCAGAAAGTAGTGTAGAGGTAAGGTAGCAGGTGATAACGCAGCTGGATGAATTTCCTGGCCACTGTTTCGAATTCAGGTCCGAAGCTCCATGGTTCCTGGTTAAAGCCGGTTTCGTTACTGGCCGAATGTGTGCGCATCAGCGGGTGGAACACCGCTAACTGTATCCAGCGTACATACAATTCTCCATCGGGCTCGCCTATAAAGCCACCGATATCACTTCCTGAAAAGGAGATCCCCGATACGGCAAGGCGCTGGCACTGTATAGAAGCCAGCCAGAGGTGATCCCAGCTGGATACGTTATCGCCGGTCCAGAAGGAGGTCCACCGTTGTGCGCCTGCGTAGCAGGAGCGGGATATCACGAAGGGCCTGTTGGGCATCAGGAATTTCCTCATACCGGCCGCGGTTGCTTTACTCATCAGGTGTCCGTACACATTGTGCGCTTTACGGTGGCTTACGGCTTCTCCGTCATAGTCGTGGCGCACATCTTCAGGGAAGGTACCCATTTCGAACACTGCCGGTTCGTTCATATCGTTCCATACACCTCTCACGCCTGCATCCACCAGTTCTTTGAAGAGGCCGGCCCACCATTTACGTACTTCGGGATTGGTATAGTCGGGGAACACGCATTTGCCAGGCCACACATCGCCTTCCATGAGCGCGCCATCCTGTCTTTTACAGAAATAGTTGTTTTGTATGCCCTGTTTATAGATGTTATAGTCGGGGTCTACCTTGATGCCGGGATCGATGATCACCACCACTTTGAAGCCCTGCGCGGAGAGCTCTTTTATCAGTCCTACGGGATCAGGGAATCCCTCCTTGCTCCAGGTGAAACAGCGGAATCCTTCCATGTAGTCAATATCCAGGTGGATCACATCACAGGGGATCTGGCGTTTCCGGAATTCGGCTGCAATCTCTTTGACCCTTTTGTCGGGGTAGTAGCTCCAGCGGCATTGCTGATAGCCCAGGGCCCATAAAGGCGGCAATTCGGCAGTACCGGTGATGCTGGTATACCCTTCAGCTACTTTCAGCAATTCAGGTCCGTAAATGAAGTAATAGTTCATTTCACCGCCTCTTGCCCAGAAGCTGGTCACATTCTCTCTTTCTTTACCGAAATCGAAGATGGTGCGGAAGGTATTATCGAAGAAGATGCCGTATGCTTTTCCACGATGCAGACCATAGTAGAAAGGGATGTTACGGTATAAAGGATCTGTATCTTTCTGAAAACCGTAGGCATCTGTACCATAGTTCTCCAGGCGTTTGCCGTGCAGGTTCAGATCGGTAGGTTTATCGCCCATACCGAAGAAATATTCATCTTCCTGTATCTGTTTGCTGCAGTATACGATCTTGCCGCCTTTCTGCAGATAATACTGCCAGTGAAAGCCCAGTTCGTCCTGGTTGATGATGAAGCCTTCCGGATCGGTGATGGTAAGGCGCATATCATCTCTGGCGATATAAATACGTAAGGCTTCAGTATATATTTCGAAATTTTCTTCGTACTCGCGCAGTCCGAAGTTCACCGGAGATTCTTCGAGCCGCTCGCTGACAGCATAGGAGAAGTCTCTTTGAAAATTACCGTCGGCGGCGTAGCGGAAGCGAACGATCTTATCTGAAATGATCCTGACTTCCAAAATGGTTTCTGATGTATAAAAATAGAAGTAGTTCCCTTCTTTTTTCCACTCTTTAATTATATCCGGATAATGCTTGGCTGAATACTTACCCGATGAGGTTGTTACTTGCATAATTGGCTTTTAAGTTTCCCGAATCAACGTTCCGGTTTATGAGGCCGGTTGTAACAGTTGTAGTACTGTCCTGAATACCTTGATTCCCATTCTCATTCAGCACCCAAAATAGATAAAAATATTGTTATCACATGGTTTTACGATGGATGCTGCTAACTAATCGTTTACCGGTAAAATTAACACATTCGCTAAAATACCCATGTAACATATTCGTGTGTACCTTATCTTGAGAATCAATAATGTACTTTTTGCTTTAACCTATTTTTTCCGGGGGTGCTTTAGCAGCACCCCTTTTATGTGATATATTATAATTTGAACCTGCCGAAGCTGCCCAGCTTCTTACTGCCGGCGAGCCATACCTGTTTACCCGCGGGCGCTATACCGGCTACATGATATCCTTCTTTACTGATGTTATGCCAGTTGAGACCGCCGTCTTCAGAGATATCCGTACCGGATGTGCCTGTTGTAACGAAAGTATGATAGCCGATGTATTGCACACAGGAACGATAACCCCTGGGAGGTGTAGCAACAGGCTGCCAGCTGCGGCCGCCATCTTTCGTGATGAGACAGTTGTTTGTAGTAAGGGTATCCTTTGTATAATCGCCTCCTACAGCTATACCATGTTGCTTATCGGCAAATGCAACAGAGAATGCGCCGGTGCCCGGACTACCGTGTGTGAAATTCCATTCTACGGGTGTCCAGCGCTCCCAGCCGCTGATGAAACGACTATTGGTGCCGCCTGTTACAAAACAGGCTTGTCCGCCGGGTATAATGCGTACACTGGTGCCGCTGGCAGCGAAGATGGCTTCACCTTCTTTTGCCACAGGCAATGCTTCAAAAGGATCTGCCTGCCAGGTATTACCACTATCTTTCGTCCGGATGACCGTAAACCTGCCCTTGATAGGATCGCCAATGGCGATGCCTTCTTTGGCGTTCCTGAAAGCCATACCATCAAAGAAAACGCCTTTGGTATAGTTGGAATATACTTCTTTCCAGGTAGCGCCCCCATCTGTGGTCAGCAGCAGATGGGCCGGTTCTCCTGCATTCAGCAGCAGTGCCCGCTTATCGTTGAAGGCCACCAGTGAACGCCAGTCGCAGGAATCATACCCCGGTACCGTGATCCAGTCCCAGTGAGCGCCGTGGTCGGTACTACGGCCCACTTTGCCATCCGTACCTGAAAGCCAGATAACGCCGTTATTGAGCACGCTCATGCCCCTGATGCTTTTGATTGGAGGAGTAGGGTGCTGTTGGATGCTGTACCCGGACTGAGCCCTTGCAGGTAAAAAAAATACAGATAAAAACAGGGTCAGCATGAGTGATTTGTACTGCGAAACCTTGACTGTAGCTATGGAAGTTTTTCCGGGCATGTTTTTTTGTGTTTTTAATGGGATGGATTACCGGAAGAAAAATACAAAATCATTAGAAAGTGTGCGCTAGATTTATATATTTGCAAGCACTGCGTTATGGTGGACTCAGTAATTTAATAACCTCTATTACTTTAAAAGCATTGCAATCGCGGGCGCAGATGACGAGGACCTTATTATTTTTTTTCCTATGTACCCTATCCGTATCTGTGTTGAGCGCACAGGACAAGCCGTACATTTTCGATTCTTATGGCGTAAATGAAGGTTTATCCCAGAACTCGGTATATGATATCCTGGAAGATAATCAGGGATTTATGTGGATTGCCACCCATGATGGCATCAACAGATTCGACGGATATGGGTTCAATGAATACAGGTTCAATCCGAGCTTACAGGAGCGGGCCGGTCAGGGGAAGGGAAACCTGGTGGTCCGGAACAACAACGGGGGACGTGCATTGATTAACCGCTTTGCCCTGAAAGGGTATAAGGGCTACTCTCTTTACCGTAACCGGAGGCATCAGCTCATACTGACGCACAATTACGGTATCAGCCTGTACGATGAGTATAAGAATTCCTTCGAAAGCGTACTGGAAGACACTACTTACGAGAACAACGGCGAGCGCGACAGCGGTCATAAATTCAGGATACTGGGGGAAGATTCCGTACATCATAATCTATGGGTATGGCGCCCGGCGAAAGGGCTTTATGTGCTGGACGATTCCACTTATGCCAAGAAGAAGGTGATATTGTACCCTAAGCCCATGTTGCAACGGGGAATAGCAGCCAGCGCGGTGTACAAAGACGGCAATACCATCTGGATGAACTTTGAAGCGGGAGAGCTGCTGGCCATGAATACGCAGAATATGCGGCTCACCACCTATTGTTTGCCCGGCATTACCTCTCACGTTGTGCTCCGCAACCTGAACAGCGATACCCTGATCATTGCCAGCAAAGGACATCTGATCATTTTCAATAAAAAACAGAATAAGTACAGTGACCTGTCGTTCGACCAGCGCGATCCTAAAGATGCGAATTTCATTCCTTTATGCCTTGAGCTGGACCTTAACGGCAATATCTGGATAGGCGGCACGGACGGTGTTATGATCTACAATGTGAAGCGTAACGAGATCGTGAACCGTATCGTTTCTTTCAATGGTTCGGAAACGCGATCCTGGAATGTTGTGACTTACCTATACAGGGATGCAGCAGACAATATGTGGGTGGGCACCGATGGCGATGGCATCAAGAAATATTCTCCCAATAAAAAAGTATTTAACCTCTACCGTTCTCCGGCCACCACGCACAATATGGTAAGGGCCGTATACAAGCACGACGACGGCAAGCTATACGTAGGGCTGCTGAACGACGGACTGGATATTTATGAGAAAGGAGGGAAGTTCCTTGAACGTATACCCAGCGATGACGGAAAGAGCATTTTTCCGGCGAAGAACCTGAACGCCATCTGCAGGGAAGATTTTGAACATCTGTGGTTCCATTTCTCTGATATGCACATAGGTCTTTTCAATGTGCATACCCGCCGGTTCGACGATCTGACAAAGTACGTAAAAGCTGCGGGGTTACCGCCGCAGGAAGACATTTATCCTTTTATATTCAAACGTACAAGCGGAGAAGTGTATTTCAACTATGGCAGTTACCTGCTGCAGATCGTGCGGGGAGAAAGAGGCGGATACAAGGTTGCGATCGTACATGAATTTCCTGATGAAATACTGACCACGTATTACGAAGATTTCCTGGGAAACAAATATGTGGGAACGAAGGTGGCTGCCTACGTAAAAAAAGTGGGCAGTGCAGGCTGGGACCTTATCACCCTGCCACCGGGCACCATTGTAAAATCCATCGCGAAAAGAGCGGGAAAAGAGTTGCTGCTGGCAACTTCCAAGGGATTGTTCATGCTGGGTGAAGACAACCTGCGTAAGAAGCATTACAATAGCTACGATTATCCGGCACTGATCAACGACTACCTGTATGGCGTGCTGCTGGATGAGAAGGACAGGATATGGGTGAGTCATAACAAGGGCTTGTCGCAGATCAATCCTGCCAATGACGAGATCACAACCTACAATTACGAAGATGGATTGCAGTCGAACGAGTTTAATACCGGCGCCTTTTTCAAGTCGGTAGACGGAGAGCTTTTCTTTGGCGGCATCCGCGGATCCAATGGTTTTTATCCCAAGGACTTCAGGAACAATCCATCCAAGCCGAAAGTGGTGATCATGCGCATGGAAGTGCTGGATAAACCCTACGAATCGGATACGGCCCTGTCACTGCTCAGGAGAATAG
Source organism: Chitinophaga filiformis (assembly GCF_023100805.1). Lineage (NCBI taxonomy): Bacteria > Pseudomonadati > Bacteroidota > Chitinophagia > Chitinophagales > Chitinophagaceae > Chitinophaga > Chitinophaga filiformis. The sequence goes on along the minus strand of NZ_CP095855.1, from coordinate 5,741,717 downwards.
AACTGCCTTATAATCACAATACCATTGCCATTGAATTTGTACCGCTGGAATATACTAATCCGCTGAAGAACAAGGTACAGTACAAACTGGACGGCGCGGACGAGGACTGGGTACAGGCCGGCGCTTTCCGGATGGCGCGTTATACGAACCTGCGGCCGGGCACTTATACGTTCAATGTGCGGGCGTCTAATAACGACGATATCTGGAACTCAACGCCTACCACGCTGGAAATAACGATACGGATACCGTTCTGGCAGTCGCTCTGGTTCAGGTTCCTGTTGTTGTTGCTACTATTGGGAGTAGCGTATTACTTCTCAACGTTGTACCTCGACTATAAGATCCGCCACGAGAAGCTGAAACTGGAGAAGGAGCAGGCGGTAGACCAGGAGCGTGCGAGGATCTCAAGCGATATGCACGACGACCTTGGTTCGGGCTTGTCTACGATCCGCCTGTTAAGTGAGATCGCGAAGCGGAAAATAACAGATACTTCGCAGACGAAGGAGCTGGAGCGTATATCCGAAGCCGCAGGAGAGCTGGTGGATAAGATGAGCGAGATCATCTGGGCCATGAATTCATCGAACGACTCACTGGAAAACCTGATCGCTTACATGCGTAGTTTTGCAGCCGACTTCCTGGAACATGCGCATATCACCCATCAGTTCTATATCCCGGAATCTATCCCCAATATTAAACTAAGCGGTGGAACCAGGCGGAATATATACCTGGCAGTAAAAGAATCCTTACATAATGTGGTAAAACATGCCCAGGCCTCGGAAGTAGTAATACAAATAGAGATGCATAAGAACATGACGATTATGATAAAAGATAATGGCAAAGGCTTTGATCAGGAGAAAGTGAGGTTGTTCGGAAATGGCCTGAAGAACATTCAGAAGAGAATGCAGGCGGTAGGGGGACATGCTGATATCACATCGCATCACGGTACGATAGTTTTGTTAGATATCCCGTTAATTTAGTCTAGATTTGTAAATAACATAAATGTGGTATTTCGTTGACCTCTGTCTAAACATAACAACTGATTATAAATGACTGTATACTCGAAAAAGAAATCTCAGGATAACATGGATATTATTTCTGTGGCGATTGTAGAAGACAACCATGATATCCGTACAGCCATGGAATTACTGATTAATGGCTCGGATGGGTATGCCTGCATAGGAGCGTTCAACAATGGGGAGACAGCGGTGGAGCAGATCCCCAATCTGTTGCCTAACGTGGTGCTGATGGACTTTAATCTTCCCGGCGGTATGAATGGGATCGAGTGTATTGCCCGTTTAAAGGGGGAATACCCGGATATGCATTTCATGATGTTGACGGTATACGAAGACGACGATAAAATATTTCAGGCACTGGAAGCGGGCGCCAGCGGATATATCCTGAAAAAAACGCCGCCGAGCGAGCTGCTGGGCGCCATTCGCGACCTGCATGAAGGTGGTTCTCCCATGAGCTCACAGATAGCGCGCAGGGTGGTGGCATATTTCCAGAAGCAGGCCAAGCCTAACCCGGCACTGGAGGCATTGACTTCCAGGGAAAAAGAGATCCTCGACCAGTTGTCGAAGGGATTCCTGTACAAGGAGATCGCCAGCAACCTGTTTATCAGCATTGAAACGGTACGCAGGCACGTACACAATATTTATGAGAAACTGCATGTGAGAAGCCGGACTGACGCGGTGAACAAATATTATAACAGGTAATCAACTACTTTTAACTTATTGCATAGAAAAGGGCGCAAAGATTGTCTTTGCGCCCTTTATAATTTTACTGGATAATGAGTGATTTACTTCTGTTCATTGCTTGTCCCGAGTTTCCCCAGCGCTTTGCGCATAAAATGTACCGCGAGGGCCATTGAGGCAATCAGTAAACAGGCCAACTTAAATAAGAGACCGGCTTTCATAGGTAAAAGTCTTATTAAGATAATGAAATGTTGTTACCTCATCATCTGCCAGGAATTGAATCTTTCCAGCAATCTGATGAATCTGCTGCTTAAACGGTTCATAGAGCGTTGCTCTTTATTAACCATATAAGTAATGAGGAGTGCAATGGTAAGCACTGCTAACAGTGTGATAAAGAATGTAGCTTTCATAGTTTAGGACAGAGGTTTGTTTTCAAAAAGACGACTTTGTAAATATAAAATATTTAATTATATAAATTGTCATTTCTGAATCACTTTTGTGAATAAATTTTTATGCCCTTTTGTACAATATTTGAAGAAATTATATTTGTTTTATCGTCGTAAACCGGGAAAACCTTGCCAGGAGCGAAAATTCTTTTTGGCGCTACCCTCAAATAATTGTTATTCATTTATTTAAGCATAGTGTATAACTAATACTTGGGATGATACGCTGAAACCTTTATTTTTGCCAGCAACCGGCTTTTGCTAAAAGTTTTAGTAAATTTGCCTTCCGGAAGAAAATGCCCCATTTGACTGATCTTGAGGAACCTGGCATAAATGGTGCATCGAAACCGGGCATTGTAACAAAGTAAATTGGAATTTCTATATAATTATGGCTACTACGGATAAGAAAGATCTCCAGAACTCCTATACCGAAGATTCGATACGGTCACTCGACTGGCGTGAGCATATCCGTCTTCGTCCGGGTATGTACATCGGCAAGCTGGGAGATGGTTCCAGCATGGACGATGGTATCTACATCCTGTTAAAGGAGGTGGCTGACAACTGTATTGACGAGCACACCATGGGTTTTGGCAAGCAGATCGACATCAAGGTAACGGAACACAGCGTCACCATCCGTGACTACGGGCGTGGTATTCCATTGGGAAAAGTGGTGGATGTGGTGAGCAAGATCAATACCGGGGCTAAGTACGATAGTAAGGCTTTCCAGAAATCTGTGGGATTGAACGGTGTGGGTACCAAAGCGGTGAATGCACTGTCCAGCTACTTCAGGGTGGAATCTGTGCGTGATGGCCGGGTTAAAGTAGCAGAGTTCGAGCGTGGGGTATTGACAAAAGAACATAAAGAGGCAGCTACCAAGGAGCCTAACGGTACCCTGGTGACTTTCACGCCTGATGATACCGTTTTCCGTAACTACAGGTTTATTCCTGAGTTCCTGGAAAACCAGATCTGGAATTATTGCTTCCTGAACGCGGGATTGACCATTAACTTCAACGGCACAAAATACGTTTCCAAGAATGGTTTGCTGGACCTGTTACAGCGTAAAACCAATGAGGATGAGCTGCGTTATCCTATCATTCACCTGAAGGGAGAAGATATAGAAGTGGCGATCACGCATGAGAACCAATACGGAGAAGAGTATTATTCTTTCGTGAACGGTCAGCATACCACCCAGGGCGGTACGCACCTGGCAGCCTTCCGTGAGGCATTCGTAAAAACTATCCGCGATTTCTATAAAAAGGATTATGACGCTACGGATATCCGTGCATCTATCTGTGCCGCTATTTCAGTAAGGGTACAGGAGCCGGTGTTCGAATCCCAGACCAAGACGAAACTGGGCTCTCTTACCGTATTTGAGAACGGTCCGTCTATGAAGGCGTTTGTGCTGGACTTCCTTTCCAAACACCTGGACGACTTCCTGCATAAGAATCCTACTACAGCAGAATCGCTGAAGAAACGTATTGAGCAGAGTGAGCGTGAGCGTAAGGAGCTGGCCGGTATTAAAAAGCTGGCGAACGAAAGGGCCAAGAAAGCGAACCTGCATAACCGTAAGCTGCGCGATTGCCGCATCCACCTCAACGAAGAAGTGAGCGGTAAGGATAAGAACGACCTGGAAACCAAACGCCTGAACACTACCATCTTCATTACAGAGGGTGATTCTGCGAGTGGTTCCATTACCAAGTCCCGCAACGTGGAAACACAGGCGGTATTCAGTCTCAGGGGTAAACCGCTCAACTGTTTCGGTCTTACCAAGAAGATCGTATACGAAAACGAAGAGTTCAACCTGCTGCAACATGCATTGAATATAGAAGAAGGGCTGGAAGGGCTGCGTTACAACAGGATCGTGATAGCCACTGATGCCGACGTGGACGGTATGCACATCCGCCTGCTGATGCTGACCTTCTTCCTGCAGTTCTTCCCTGACCTGGTAAAGAACGGTCACCTGTATATCCTGGAAACACCTTTGTTCCGCGTACGCAACAAGCAGCAGACCATCTATTGCTATAGCGATGAGGAAAGGCAGAAAGCCATCAAAAAACTGGGAGGCAAGCCTGAGATCACCCGCTTTAAGGGACTGGGTGAGATCTCTCCACAGGAGTTTGGCGCCTTCATCAACGAAGATATGAAGGTGGAACCGGTGATCCTCTCTACAGACACGCATATCCAGAAGCTGCTGGAATACTATATGGGTAAGAATACACAGACGAGACAGGAGTTCATTATCAGCAACCTGCGTTATGAGAAGGACCTGGTTGATGAACTGGTAGCGGAATAGAAGCAGGTATTTAAATCAGCATTATTTTAACAAGATCAATGGCACTGTTACATATCGTTTTCGGTGAATCATCCGCTACAGCACTGGCAGGTGCATTTGAATTGGATGAGCAGCTGAAAGGAGACATACTTTACTTTGAAGATGACCTCTCAGTAGGTCCTCTTTTCATCCTTGACACTAAAGATGGTCAGGCCGCCCGTAAACAGTGGTGGAATCAGCTGGCAGGCATACAACCGCAACAAGTGGCAGAGGGAGCGGCAGAAGCGCAGATGGTAACGCCGGCTCCGGCTGTCGCGGAAGAGGAGGCGGGCGACCAGGAGAAGTTCCGGCAGCTGAAAGCCCTGCTGAAGTCTGAACCAGAACAGCAGGTATACGTCTGGGCTGGACAGAATTCCAGGGACGTATGCGGATATTACTGGCTGGTAAGCCAGCTGTACGACTTTGCAGGACGCATTCACATTATCTACCTCAATAACCTTCCTTTCCTCAATGAGAAGGGAAGCGTATTTTATCCTACCCATCTGCATCAAATCCTGGCAAAAGAGTTCCTGAAAGCAAAGAAACTCGCAAGGCCTGTTTCCCTGGCTGAATTTGAAATAGACGGAGATGAATGGAGCAGGATGATGAATGAGAACGCCGGTGTGCGTTTACTGGAAGGTGGTAAGAAGATCAAGGGAGAACCTGCCGTCTTCTACGATAAGGAACTCTTGCAGCAAAGTACTGCAGAATTCCAGAAAGCATCGAAGGTAGTAGGGCTGGTAACCGGCAAACTGAAATATCCTGTTATGGACCAGTTCCTGGGATGGCGCCTGAAAGAACTGATCAAACAGGGTAAACTGGAAAGCAAGGGAGAACTGAAAACGATCAGGGATTTTGAAGTGAAACTGCCACCTGCAGAATAGCAGCTTGCAAACACTCAGGAAGTAAACAGCTGCCGGTGATGAAAGCAGGGCAGTGGTGCATGTAAGCCGGTATATTGACAGGGCGGTAGTGAGTGAAATATCACCAGTATTAAAAACGGAAAAGGTAATTACAGATAATAGATAAACACATGGTAAAAGTAACGCCTGTACAGCTGGTGGGGGAAGATGAGAGAGGCAGCAACTACGAATGGAATACCGACCGTAGCGGCGATTTCATTCTGTGTTACCGGAAGGCCGGCAGCAGCAGCGGACAACATTATCATGAAGGGAAGGCGGATTATAAGAATCCGGAAGTCCTGTACCTGTTAAGTGGTAAAGCAGCAATGGACTGGTGCCCCCTGGGCGGCAGCAGCATTGAAAGGGTGGAGATGGAAGCGCCGGCAAGAATAGAGGTGCCGGTCAATGTTTGGCATCAGCTGATAGCAGTGACCGACTGCTGCTTTATTGAACTGAACTCGATGGCTGACGTACGGAAAGATTCCATACGCATCTGGAGAGATGAATTTGAAAAGATGATCAATAAATAAGATTATGAGCGACATCGATAATACACAACCGACAGACGAGTCATTACATAACATCCTCCACCTGGGGGGCATGTATGAGAACTGGTTCCTGGATTACGCTTCCTACGTGATCCTGGAGCGTGCAGTGCCCAGCGTGGAAGACGGTTTAAAACCCGTGCAGCGCCGTATCCTGCATGCGATGAAGGAAATGGACGACGGCCGTTTCAATAAAGTGGCCAATGTCATAGGTTCTACCATGCAATATCACCCGCATGGTGACGCCTCTATCGGCGATGCGATTGTTAACCTCGGACAAAAAGACCTGCTGATCGAGACCCAGGGTAACTGGGGCGATGTGCGTACCGGCGATGATGCCGCTGCTGCACGTTATATCGAGGCACGCCTGTCTAAATTTGCACTGGATGTAGCATTCAATCCCAAGACCACACAATGGCAGCTGAGCTATGATGGCCGTAAGAACGAGCCATTGTCGCTGCCCATGAAGTTCCCGCTGCTGCTGGCACAGGGAGCGGAAGGTATTGCCGTGGGCTTGTCTACCAAAATATTACCACACAACTTTATAGAACTGCTGGAGGCTTCCATCAAACACCTGAGAGGGAAGAAGTTTGACCTCTATCCTGACTTCCCTACCGGGGGCATGATAGACGTAGCTAACTACAATGATGGTAAACGCGGCGGTAAAGTGCGTGTGCGTGCGCATATCGAGGAGAAGGATAAGAAGACATTGCTGATCAAGGATGTGCCTTATGGCGTTACGACAACGACCCTGATGGAGTCTATCGTAAAAGCGAATGATACCGGCAAGATCAAGATCAAAAAGGTGGTAGATAACACCGCTAAAGACGTGGAAATAGAAGTACAGCTGGCGCCTGGTATCTCTCCGGATATCACTATCGATGCCCTGTATGCTTTCACTGATTGTGAGATCTCTATTTCACCGAATGCCTGTGTGATCATTGACGATAAACCACGCTTCCTGACAGTAGGCGAACTGCTGAAGTACTCTGTTGACTTTACCCAGGCATTGCTGAAAAAGGAGCTGGAAATAAAACTGCAGGAACTGCAGGACAAATGGCACTACACCTCCCTGGAAAAGATCTTCTTCGAAAAGGGTATTTATAAGGAACTGGAGCAGAAACATAAAGACTGGGAAGCTGTAATAGTAGCCATCGACAAAGGATTTGCGCCTTATAAGAAAAACCTGAAAAGGGAGATCACCCGTGAAGATATCCTGAAACTGACAGAAAAACCGGTACGCCGTATCTACAGACTGGATATCAATGAGCTGAATGAGCAGATCAAAAATCTTGAGGCCGACATCAAACAGGTGAAACACGACCTGGCCAACCTGGTTGATTTCACTGTTAACTATTATGAAAACCTGCTGAAGAAATACGGTAAAGGCCGTGAGCGTATTACCGAGATCAAGACCTTCGACACCATCCAGGTACAGCAGGTGGCAATGGCCAATACCAAGATCTATGTGAACAGGGCAGAAGGTTTCATCGGTACATCACTGAAGAAAGATGAGTTCGTGGCAGATTGTTCTGACCTGGACAACATCATCATCTTCCGCAGAGATGGTAAGATGATCGTTACCAAGGTGGCAGATAAGGTATTCGTAGGTAAAGACATCATTCATGTCGACGTCTTCAGAAAGAACGATGAGCGTACCACCTATAACATGATCTATGTGGATGGCAAAACCGGTATGAGTTATGCCAAACGCTTCAATGTAACAGGTATTACGCGCGACAAGGAATACGACCTGACCATCAAAGGTGAGAAGAACTCCAAAGTACATTATTTCTCTGCCAACCCGAACGGGGAAGCGGAAGTGGTGAGCATCCGCCTGAGCCCTAACTGTGCGGCAAGAAATAAAGAGTTTGACCTGTACTTTGAGACGATCGCCATTAAGGGACGTAACTCACAGGGTAACCAGGTAACGAAATACCCGATCCGCAGTGTGAAATTCAAGGAGAAAGGCGTATCCACCCTGTCTGGTCAGAAGCTCTGGTACGATACAGAAGTAGGCCGTCTCAACACGGAAGAAAGAGGTGTGTATATCGGTTCTTTTGAAGGAGACGACAAGATCTTTGTAGCCTTCAAGAACGGTACTTATGAGCTGACCAATTTTGAGCTGACGAACCGTTACGATCCGAATGAGCTTGTTTATATTGAGAAATTCAATCCTGAAAAGATCGTTTCCGCCATCTACTTTGATGCAGACAAGAAACAATTCAACGCCAAACGTTTCAAGGTTGAAACGCAGACATTGAACAACAAGTTCCTGTTCATCAAGGAAGGCGCAGGTAACTACCTCGAGATGATCACCACCCATGCAGAACCCGTGGTGCTGCTGAAGACAGGCAAGAAACGGAATCCGGAAGAGGAGGAAGTGGACCTGGCTGAATTTGTGGAGGTGACAAGCTACAGAACCGTAGGTACCCGTATAGCAGGTGAAGAGCTGATCAGCGCTGAGCTGGCGTCTGAAGAGGAAGAACCGGATGGCGACGGTGTTCAGGGAGAATTGTTCTGATAATATCTTATCGATCTATAGTAGCCGTCCGCCGCAAGCGGACGGCTTTTTTATTAATTACGATCTGCATGCTACCCCTGCCCGCTGTTGGAGATATTCCTGCGAGCAACAATCATCTGATATCCGTAAGCAATTTTTAAAAATAAGTTCTTGTATAACGCCTGTTCAGTCAATGTATGAGTCTGCGTGTGACTTACTATTAGAGCTCTTTTGAGCCTGTATGCGACATCTCATAGAAGTTAATGGAAGAAATTGCAGCTTGCATAACGATGTCGGTTTAAGGAGGAATGTTTCAGGAACAATAAAGGCCGGGTCTTTAAGAACCAGCCTTTATAAATCTTTTTTATCTCAGGGAATGCTTTTCCATATAGAAAGGCAGTCTCTTTTATTTATTGTTTAGGTTTTTTCGGCTTCGGTTGTAACTCTTCATTGATCTCTTCCGCTGTTCGGGGTTTGGTCATTTTCTTCTGTTTCTGATTCAATGGTTCTGCGACAGGTACTTTGCCCTGGGGCAGCGCATCATGGAATACTTTTTCGATGTGTACCCATTTGCCTGCTTTCCACTTAAACCCTTCATAGTCCAGGTCCGGCACGAAGGTGGATGGCTTACCCGGCTGGTTACTTTCCGAAATAAGGTGATCGTATACGATCATATCCATATCAGGATTATAACTTAAACTGATGGTAGCGTCTTTTTTAAATTCCAGTATGAAACGGTTGCGTGTTTTTTTAGGAATAGTGTCTTCCATAAAACTGAAGAACGGACCTCCGAATACGGGCTGGCCGTCTTTGAAGGTCAGCATATCCAGCAGCTTCTTCTGGCTGCGGATATTGTTAGGATCCCAGCCGAAGAGCGTGTAATAGTTCTGGTTAAAGTAACGGCGCTGCAGCACCTTATAGTAAAGACAGCCATACCAGTTTTTATTGCCGGCAATGGTGTCGGTGTTTTGCATATAATCGGAATCGTCGAAGAGGGGGAACAGTTTCAGTTCACCTCCTTCAGTTCTCATCTGGATAGCGCCATAGTGATGATAAAAGCTGGTTTCCTGTTCCAGTCCCCAGGTAAAGATCCGGAAGGTGCTGTCGGCCGGGTACTGGATGGAGACAGTGGTCAGGGAATCGAACTTAAAATCGAATGAGTAAGGCGTTTTCAGCGCTTGTACCAGTTTGGGAATAAAACGGTCATTTGCCTGCTGCCTCGTGGCTTCATCCCTGCCTCTCAGTATGGTGGCGGAGAGGACCTGTAGGGAATCCTGCTGTGAACGCAGGGCAGCTTCGTTAGCAGGGCTTATTCTTACACGCTGCGCCCGGAGGCCGGTGTACGTGAAGAAAGTGCAGCATAACAATAGAAGACAGGCTCTGATCATAATTTTATTTGAAATGAAAACTTTATCTACAGGCTTATTACGTTATATAATACAAAATTATTGTATGATGGCCGAAAATTCCAGTAGTCCCTTGCAGCGATAGTCCATCAGCGGGTGGGGAAAGGGGAGATCCGGTTTGGTGGAGGGAATGAATACGGTGGTCATTCCTTTATCCTTACCGAATTTCATGTCACTCAGGGTATTCCCGACCATTACTGCACGGGAGAAGTCAATATCCGGGAAGTCGGCCTTTGCCTGCAGGGCCATGCCGCCGTTCGGTTTACGGCAGGGGCTGTCATTGTCAAGGTCCGGGCAATAGTAGATCTTATCTATCCGTCCTCCTCCCTGCGTGATAACTTCCAGCATTTTTGCATGGATATCATGAAGGCCCTGCTCTGTTAAAAGGCCTTTACCTATACAGCGCTGGTTGGTAACCATCACAATACGGCCGAATTTCCCCGCGAGGGCGGGTAAGGCGGAAAGGACGCCCTCTTCAAAGCGGAACATATCCCAGCTGAGCACATACCCGTCTTTGATCTCGTTGTTGATCACCCCGTCCCTGTCCAGGAATAATGTCCATGAAGCGTCGATATGCATAATCTTATAGTGCAGGTTTTATGAACGGAAATCTGTTTGTACCTGCTCGTAATCAGCCGGAATTCCGATATCGATAAAATAAGTATCACTGATGAAGCCGTAGAGCTGTCCGTTTCTTACCTGCGGTTCCAGGACTTCCTTTTCGAAGGAGAACTGTGCAGGCAACTGCAGACTTTCCATGTATTGCCTGGAAGTAAGGTAAACGCCGCCGTTGATCAGTCCTTCCTCGCAGTATTTCTTCTCCAGGAATGCGGTGATACGTGCGTCTTTATCCAGCTGTACGCTGCCATAGCGTTCAAACTGCCGCATAGGCTTCAGCGCCAGGGACAGCTTGCTGTGGGCCTGCTGGTGGAAGCTGTAAAAATCAGGCAAGGATACATCAAAAAAGGTGTCTCCGTTTACGATAAAGCACTCATTTTCTTTCAGGTGGGAAACGGCGTTCAGGATGGCGCCACCGGTACCCAGGGGCTCCGCTTCTATAGCGTAGGAGAACTGTAGCGGCAGATCGGCCTGTTCGCACCATTCAATGACCTGTTCCGACTTGTAACCCAGGGAGAGCACTACATGCCCAATGCCCTGTTTAACCAGGTATTGCAGCAGGTAATAGAGGAAGGGCCTGTCATTGACCGGCGCCATACATTTCGGTTTATCGGCTACCACGCTGCGCAGGCGTGTTCCCAGTCCGCCGGCCAGTACTATACATTCCCTGATCATGGGAAGAGATTATTTTCAACGATTTCACAAATGATATGTCCGATGGTGATATGTGATTCCTGGATACGTGGTGTATCAGCGGAAGGCACATTCAGCAGGTAATCGCTGTCATCTTTCATTTTACCGCCCGAATGGCCGGTCATGCTTACGACGATCATACCCTTGCCTTTGGCCACTTTGTAGGCTTCCAGGATATTGGCAGAATTGCCGGAAGTGGAAATACCTACCAGCACATCGCCCGGCTGGCCGATACCCCGCAGGATGCGCGCATATACCTGGTCATAGCCATAATCGTTGCCTACCGCGGTGAGGTAAGAAGTATTACAATGCAGGGCCTCTGCATACAGGGGCGTCCTGTCTTTATAAAAACGGCCGGAGAATTCTGCTGCCAGGTGTTGTGCATCTGCTGCGCTGCCACCATTGCCACAGAAGAGGATCTTATGTCCCTGCTGCAGGCTGCCTGTGATAACGTTGGCTACCTGCTGGATAGTGCTGATCAGCGTTTCGTCCTGGCAGATGGCCTGCTTTACTGCAATGCTTTCCTGTATTGTTTTGATAATATTGTTCGCCATAGCTGTAAGTCGTTTTGGTTAGCAGATCAGATACACCAGGTATTGATCCCATTGTGTGTAAAATGGTAACGTTTTACGTCCCCGCCGAAAGTTTTGAGGGCTTCCACCACACTGTAGCGGGTGTTACCCGGACAGTAGAAGATCATGAAACCACCGCCGCCGGCGCCTGAGATCTTACCTCCGGAAGCGCCTGCGCGTTTGGCTGCTTCGTAGATGTCGTCCAGCTGGGAATTGGTAATACCTTTTGCCATGTTCTTTTTGTGCTGGAAACCAAAATCAAGAATCTCGCCGATCTTGTCGATGCTGCCGCGAAGCAGGGCTTCTTTCATCATTACGGCCTGCTCTTTCAGGTGGTGCATCGCTTCGATACTTGCTTCCTTTTTCTCGTGTACGTTCTTCTGCTGCTCGGAAATGATGCTGCTGGACAAACGGCTGGTAGAAGTGTAGTACAGTACCAGGTTATTCTCCAGTTCATCCAGGTATTTTTCTTTTATACGGAGGGGATTCACAATCACTTTATCGCCATTGTAGAATTCCATGAAATTTACGCCCCCGAATGTTGCTGCATATTGATCCTGCTTACCGCCGGCCTGTTTCAGGTCTTCTCTTTCGATCACATAGGCCAGGTGCGCCATATCGTATTCTCCCAAAGGAAGTTTCAGCCATTCAGCAAAGGCGCCCAGCACAGCCACTACAAGGGTAGAGGAGGTACCGAGACCGGAACCGGCGGGTGCATCTACGAAAGTGGTGAGCTTAAAGCCGGAAGGAATGCCGTAATCTTTCGCTACGCGGTTGATCACACCTTTCAGGATATCCAGCTTACCGTCGAGGGGTAGCGGAAAGGTGGCGTCGCAAACCAGGGTTTCATTCCTGTCGGCGCATTCGAACAGGACTTTTTTATCAGCTATTGGCTCTATGGCTGCACGCGCGTAGAGCGAAATAGTGGCGTTCAGAATGGCGCCCCCGTACATGTCTGAGTAAGGGCTTACATCTGTTCCGCCTCCGGCCAGGCCTATGCGTAAAGGTGCTTTGCTACGATAAATCACAGTATTTCCGTTTTTATAAGTGATGCAAGATAAAACAATTGCGCATGCATATAAGGCTATCTTGTTTAAAAGAAGTTAAAATATGTTTATATGTCTGGTGGTGAAAAGATAACTGGAAGGATTGGTTAGGGGCTTACAGTGATTCTTGCGTGGACGTCATTGGGGGCAATGGTTGTGGTTCTTTGTATGAACTCTGGAAGTTGGATTTGGCTTTGGAACCCATGGCATGTGGCTTACCGGCTAACAGTGATTCTTGCGCGGACCTTCTGCTCGCGGTGCAGGCTGGGATCGCTGGCTGTGGTTCTTTGAAGTTCCTTACGATGGAGCGCCGGAAGACGGATTGGCTTTGGATGTGCTAATGAAGGTATGGTAGGTGGCTTGTCGGCTTACAGTGATTATAGCGCCGACCTCCTGCTCGCGGTGCAGGCTGGGATCGCTGGCTGTGGTTCTTTGAAGTTCCTTACGATGAGGCTGTGGAAGACGGGTTGGCTTTGGTAATGCTATTAAACTCCTGGTAGGTCGCTTCAGCATACTTCAAACAACCAAGGCCAGCGATTCCCTCCTGCCGCTCGTTGCGTACGGTCTTCAAATTATGTTATTGCGTCAATATACTACATAACAATATTGCTCACTGCCTGATACCATCTACTTCCCATACTCCTCACGCTCTTCATCCTCTTCATCACATTCATACTTTTCAGACCCCTCAAACCACCTCATAGTCCTCACGCTCCTCATCCTCATCCTCTTCATACTTCTTATCATATTCATTCTTTTCAGCCCCCCTCAAACCACCTCATAGTCCTCACGCTCCTCATCCTCTTCATACTTCTCATCATATTCATACTTTTTATCCTCACCTCATCCTATCTCATACTTTCCACATTCATCACACTCCCCATTCTCATCAACCTTCTTCCATTACCCAGACTGCTCAAACTATTTGCTGGCGGCCAACTTATGTATTTCAGCGGCCAGGCGTTCCCAGGAGTATTGTTTCTTTTCCACGCGTACGGCGGCGGTCATATCGGCTTCGCGGTTGTCGCGGTAATATTTTTCGATGGCGGCGGCAATATCGGCTGGTTCCGGTTCACACTGGAAACCTACGATGTTGTCTGGCACCATTTCTACCAGGCCGCCAACCCGGGTCACGACCATTGGTTTTTCGAAATGGTAGGCGATCTGCGAGATACCGCTCTGGGTGGCGCTCTTATAAGGCTGTACTACCAGGTCGGCTGCGCAGAAGTAATTCTTGACAGCCTCGTTGGGGATGAAATCGGTGTGCATCAGCACCCTGTCGCCCAGCTGGAGCTGTTCCAGTAACTGGTGATAGGGGGCGGCATCTTCATAGAACTCTCCTGCTACGATAAGGTGTACGTCCTGCTGCTTCATGCGCTCGTCGGCCATGGCACGGAGCAGGAGGTCCAGTCCCTTATACTGGCGGATAAAGCCAAAGAAGAGGATATATTTTTTGTCCTGTTGTAGTTTCAGTTGTTCCCTGGCCACTGATTTAGATACGGCAGGGCCGTAGTTGTCGTAGATCGGGTGGGGGATCAGGGAGGCAGGTTTGCCGGGCTCGAACAGCCGGAGGTCGTCCAGTACAGACTGGCTCATGGCAATGAAGGCATCCACGGGTTTCAGGAAATACCTGGTGAAGGGTATATCGCCGGGCCTTTTTTCGTGCGGTATCACGTTGTCGAGGATGGATACCACCCGGGTATTTTTACCTTTCCCAAGGCGCAGCAAGCTGCCCAGGCAGGGGCCCATGAGCGGTAACCAGTACTTGGTGACGATAAGGTCTGGTCCCCATTTACGGATCATGCGGCCTACTTTCAACCAGTTCAGCGGATTGACAGAGTTGATCAGCCTGCGTATTTTCAGGTGGGGAGGCGCCGGTTCCGTAGCGTACTGGCTTTTACCGGGAAACAGGAAAGAAGGATACTGTACGGTGAATGTCCAGATCTCTACTTCTGCATCCTTTTGCAGTTCTTCCGCCAGCCTTTCATTGTAGGCGGCTAGTCCACCCCTGTAAGGCCAGGCCGGTCCGAGAAAGAGGATTTTCTTTTTGCCCATCAGCTATTATTTGGTTCGGTCCAGGATAGTTTCCACGAGATATTCATTCCTTTCAGGTGCGTTCCTGGTCACCAGTTCTCCGATGAAGCCGGTAAGGAACAGCTGCGACCCTATGATCATCGCCAGCAATGCCAGGAAGAAAATAGGACGTTCGGTCATCTTATACTGGGAATAGATAATTTTCTCGATCGCCAGGTATAATGCTATGCCAAAACCAATCACGAAGGAAAGAGTGCCCAGGGCGCCGAAGAGGTGCATCGGACGTTTCCCGAACTTACTGATGAACATAATGGAAGCCAGGTCCAGGAAGCCGTTAATAAAGCGTTCCAGGCCAAACTTGGAAGTGCCGTACTTACGCGCACGGTGTTCCACTACTTTTTCACCGATCTTCCTGAAACCGTTCCATTTGGCGATCACAGGAATATAGCGGTGCATTTCTCCATATACCTCGATGCTTTTGATCACTTTCCTGCGGTAGGATTTGAGTCCGCAGTTCATGTCATGCAGCCTTACTCCGCTCATGCGGGTAGTGGTATAGTTATATAGTTTGGAAGGGAGATTTTTGGTAAGGGCGCTGTCATAGCGTTTCTTCTTCCAGCCGCTGACGAGGTCAAAACCGTCTTCCCTGATCATACGGTAGAGTTCCGGTATCTCGTCGGGGCTATCCTGCAGGTCGGCGTCCATGGTGATGATCACATCGCCCTGTGCGGCACGGAAGCCCTCATTGAGGGCCGCAGACTTGCCGTAGTTGCGCTGGAATTTGATCCCTTTCACATTCGGGTTGGCTGCTGCCAGCTGCTGGATGATATTCCAGGAATTATCAGTGCTGCCGTCGTCTATCATCCATACCTCATATGAGTAGTGATGTTCCTGCATGACGCGGTCAATCCATGCAGCCAGTTCGGGCAGTGATTCTTCTTCGTTTTTTAAAGGAACGATAACGGAAATATCCATGTTATATAGCAATGTGTTTAGGATGCTTTTCTATCTAATAAAGTGCCAATCTGAGTCCGCTACTTTTTACGGAGTACAAGTGCTATTATGGCAGACACCACAAAATACTGGAAAAGGCCCATGAGATAGGACATAAAGCTGCCGGAGAGCGTCACAGAGAAGTCCTGGTTCCGGATATCTGCCAATCCTTTCTCATATTCGTCTTTCGGTGTGCCAATTGTGCGCAGCATGGGCGCCATGCTTTCATAGCTTTTAATAGCGGCTTCTTTCATCTTCACAATGATACCCGGGTCGATAAAATTGGCCAGCACATAGATAAAAATGCTGCTCAGCAGCGAGCCGATCACGAAAGTGGTAAAAACAGGCTGCAGGGCCTCTTTGAAATTAATAAGGCCACCATTGGCTTTTTTCCGTTCCAGACCAGCCAATACGCCGGTCACGCCAAAAACGATCAGGAGGAGGATGCCGTATTTCAGGCTAAACAACATAGGTATATTGGTAAAATAGAGGGCGACGCCAATAGCGATGGCTACAAAACCGGCTATCAGTCCCCATTTTACACCGGGATTAGGATATGATGCATTACTCATAGTACACGAATGACTTAATTAAAGTTGGGCATATTGGCCATTGATGGTCCCTTTCACACTTCCTTTCAATTCCGCGCCAATATACGCTGAATTTTTCGACCTGCTGGCCAGGTGATCTGTTGTGAGCACCCAATCCTCTTCAGGATCGAATATGGTCAGATTGGCCGTTGCACCTTCGGTAAGGCTCAGCTCCGGCAGATTGAATATTTTGCGGGGCTGTGCGGAAAGCATTTCCACCAGCCTTTCCACAGATACTTCCGGCAGATGTTTACGGAATACGCCGAAAGCGCTTTCCAGTCCTATCATGCCATTCTTTGCATATTCAAACTCTACCTGTTTGGCATCCCAGTCCTGCGGCAGGTGATGGGTAGCGAAGCAGTCGATCACTCCCGTCTTTACCGCATCCTGCAGTGCTTTCACGTCTTCGGCGCTACGCAGCGGAGGATTGAGCTTCAGGTGAGTATCGTAGGTAACCAGGTGTGCATCGGTAAGGGAAAGATGATAGGGGGTTACAGAGCAGGTCACTTTGATACCTTTGCCTTTGGCATTGGCAATGAGCTCTGCCGATTTTCGTGTACTGATGCCAGTGAAGTGGATACGTGAGTCGGTATATTGTGCCAGCTCGAGGTCGCGCTGGATGATCAGTTCTTCCGCAATGGCAGGTTTACCCGGCATACCCAGCTGGGTACTGTAAATACCTTCGTGCATCAGGCCATGGGCAGAGATGCTCAGGTCATCAGGAAGCTGGATAATGGTGCCGTTAACAGCTTTTACATATTGCAGGGCCTTCAGCATGATACCGGGCGACTGGATCGGTTTCAGTCCGTCGGAGAAGGCTACAGCTCCCGCCTGCTGCATTTCATACATTTCGGCAAGGGAGGTGCCTTCCAGGTTTTTGGTCACCGCCCCTATAGGAAGCACCTGTACAACACTGTTACGCGTGCGGCTGAGCACATACTCCATCTGCGGTTTGGTGTGAAGCGCCGGCTGGGTATTGGGCACTATCAGTACGGTGGTATATCCACCCCTGGCAGCAGCGGCAACCCCGCTCTGGAGGTCTTCCTTATATTCCTGGCCAGGATCGCAGAAATGCGCGAAGATATCCGTCCATCCCAGAGATACATGCAGGTTGTTGCCCGTCACCACCCGGGCCTGAGCGGAAGAAATGTCCTTCCCGATCTGGCGGATGATGCCGTTCTCAATCAGAATGTCCTGCTGTTGCCCGTGAAAAGGGGATGATGGTGCGACTATCTGTACGCTTTTGAGTAATATGTGCATGCTTTAATACTAACTGTGTCTATACCTTGTCTGAGAAAAAATACCGGCAGCAAAAGTAATAGAAATTCAGAATAGGGCGTGCAAGTGAAGGGATTTACTTTCTATTATCGAAAAATACTGCACCTTTGCGCCGCCCTCTAAAAAAAGGAAGGGTTGGATTTAAAGATTATTATTGCTACCTTAAGGCACTTTATAGGCACATATGTCGTACAGCATATTGGAGGACAATGAATTAATGGACAAGGTCAGGCTTTCTGACGGGAAGGCCTTTGACGAGATTTATCGCCGCTACTGGCGTAAATTATACGCTTTATCCTTGTACCATCTGAGAGACAGCAACGCTGCTGAAGATATAGTACAGGAGATCTTTGCGAGCCTCTGGGCCTCCCGCGAAAGATCTGAGATCAAACATTTATATACCTACCTGGCTACAGCCACCAAATATTCCGTTTTCCATTACTTTGCCCAGCCGGCCAGGAACACAGGATCCCTGGAAGAACTGCATGCCCTGGCGGCAGAACAGAGCACGGCGGATTCCCGCCTGCTGGAAGAAGAGATCCGGCGTGAAATAGACCGGCTGCCCGAGAAGTGCAGGCTGGTATTCCGTTACAGCCGGGAAGAGGGGCTGGCCAATAAAATAATATCTGAAAAGCTGAATATCTCGACCAAAGCTGTAGAAAAGCATATGACCCGGGCACTCCGCCAGTTAAGGGTACAGTTTAAACACATGTTGATGTCATTATTGTTCTGAATCTTCCTCCGGAAATTTTTTTTTATCATGAGGTAGGGTAGCCTGCTTTTTCTCACACTATTATATTGGATACAGTTTGCTGTGATCTGGTCACGTAGTTTTTTTTATCTGCATTACTATCAAATTATGACTAAAGCGCAGTTGACTGACTTAACTACAAAATACCTGGATGGCACTGCAACAGCTGCTGAAAGGAAGATACTCGAACAGTGGTATTATTCCTTTGAGGGAGGGGAACTGGCGGTGGAACTGCCGGAAGGAGAGGACGAGGAGGCGCTGGAAAGCAGGATGAAGGCGAAGATCGATGAGCTGAACGCCCGGGCAGGCAGCCGGAAGCGCATATTAATGCAGGTAAGACCTTTCCGGATAGTCGCTGCTGTTTTCCTGGTGCTCACCGCCGCGTTACTGTCCGTATTTTTCAGTGGCCGTCAGGTTTACAATGCACAACGGCAGCCCAGGTTTGTCGTCCTGAAAGACGGCAGCAGGGTATGGCTCAATTCTGCTACCAGGCTGGTTTATACAGATTTTCCTTTTATGGGAGAACGCCGGCTTAGCCTGACAGGGGAAGCCTATTTTGATGTAGCAAGCGATCCGGATAAGCCCTTCATTATCCAGTCGGGCAATATGGTGACACAGGTGCTGGGAACCGCCTTTAATATAAAAGCATATCCCGGCGAGCCGTTCGCCGTTACCGTAACAAAGGGTAAAATAAAGCTGGAGGATAAGAAGACCAAAATCGTTACCTTTTTAACACCGAATAAACAGGTAAAATATGCGAACCGGCAGTCACCGGTACTGGTAGCAGTAAAGGCGGATATGGCCTACTCCTGGACAAAGGGACAACTGGCATTTTATGACCAGTCATTTGAGGAAATTGCCAGGACCATCAACCGAAAGTACAATGTGAATATAGTTTTTGCCAACAAATCACTGGAGCAATGCATGATCACCGCCACCTTCGAGAAGGAATCGCCGGTGTCACGGGTCATAGATCTCTTATGTAAGATCAACAATGCGACCTATACCTTTAGCGCAGACAGTAGTACTATTACTTTGGAAGGAAAGGGGTGTCAGTAACGGGGGAAAAGATTGTCACAAATTAAGGAAGTATACCAAAATATCAGGACATCATATGCTAAAAATGACAAACAGCACGTAGCATAAATAAAACGTCCCTGCAAAGAAAGTACAGGGAGCGTTTTATGGCAGGGTATTTCATGTCGCCAAACCTGCATACCCTGAATTCATCATTTTATAACAACAAATCGTATTAAAGTTATGAAAAAAACAGCGTATACACGGGAGACGTGTATCCAATACTTATTATTCCTCATGCGATGTTCGGCTTATATATTGGTATTTTTCTATACCTTTTCGCTTTCGCTGTTCGCCAAGAGCACTGAAGGTCAGGATATTAAAGAGGTGAAGATCAATCTCGTAGCCAGCAAAATGAAGCTGGAAACGGTCCTGGAGAGGATCCAGCAGGTCACGCCTTTCCGTTTTGTATACAATTCGTCCCAGGTTAAAGCTGCAGGGCCCGTGAGCATCAATGCCAGCAATACCTCTGTGGAGAAAATACTGCTCCAGTTACTGGAGCCTAATGATCTGAACTTTGAACAGAACAAGACACAGATCATTATTACCCGCAAATTTGAAACGCCCGCTTTCGGTCTTAACCTGACCGGTATTGCGCCTGCAATGGCGGCAGATACCTCCATTACGGTACGAGGAAAGGTGAGGGATGACAAAGGTCAGCCCCTGATCGGTGTGACTGTAAGTGTGAAAGGCAAGAACAGGGGCATTGCAACAGAACCCAATGGTAACTTTACCCTGAAGGCAGACCATGGAGATTCCCTGGTGTTTAAAACCATCGGTTTTGCCAGCGTGACGGTGAGTGCTTCCGGTAACCTGGATAACATCACACTGCTGCCAGCCACTACCAGCCTGAGTGATGTGGTAGTAGTGGGTTATGGTGTACAGACCCGCCGCGACCTCACCGGTGCTATTTCTACCGTAAAAGGCGCTGATATCAAAAACCTGCCTGTAAGTGATGCCGCCCAGGCTATTCAGGGTCGTGTGGCCGGTGTGGACATCGTTCGTTCCGATGGATCGCCGGGTACTACTCCCAGCATCCGCGTACGTGGTACAGGTACCATCAACAACGCAGAACCACTGATCATCATCGATGGTGTGCCTGCTCCTAACCTCAGCGGTCTCAGTGATATCAACAACAACGATATCGCTTCCATGGAAGTACTGAAAGATGCATCTTCCTCCGCTATCTATGGTACCCGTGCGGCAAACGGTGTGATCATCATCACGACTAAAAAAGGATCTTACAATGAGAAATTAAATACCAACGTAAACATCTACCGCGGTATTTCCAATGTAAACCGCTATATACCGTTGCTGACCGCTCCTGACCTGGTAAAACTGAAACAGGAACGTTACACCAACGATGGTCTTACCGTGCCTGCATTCTGGCAGGACCCATACTATGCAGTACAGCGTACTGACTGGCAGAAGGCATTGTTCAATACAGGACATGTAACGAATGCAGATGTTTCCATCAAAGGTGGCAGCGCCTATTCCAACTACCTGTTCTCTATGGGTTATTATGATGAGAAAGGGCTGATCACCAATACCTATTTCAAAAGATATACTGTCCGCATCAACTCTGAGCACCGCATCAACAGTCGCCTGAAGGTAGGAGAGAACCTCCAGCTGACTGCCCGTAAAGGTAACTCGCTGGACACCTATTCTTCCCAGACAGGTCTGATATTCAGCGCACTGCGTTTCAATCCTGCTATTCCTGTGAAGGATGATATGGGTAACTATGGTTCTGCACAGGCAAACAATGAACTGGGCGATATCAACAACCCGGTGTATACTGCAGAAACAACAGACGCATGGACCAAGAACTATCGCATACTGGCGAACGCCTTCGCTGAAGTAGAGATCATCAAAGACCTGAAACTGCGTTTGAACTATGCATTTGATGGTACACTGAGCAACTCTTTCAACTTCCTGCCTAAAACATTAACACAGGTACGTACCCGTGATGATGCGGAATTAACACAGAGCAATACCAGCACCAGCACTCACCTGGGCGAGGCATTCCTGTCTTATAACAAAACACTGAATAAAGTACACCAGCTTAGCCTGACCGGTGGTATTTCCTACCAGAAATACAGTGGTAACTATTTCAGCGCACAGCGTAATGGTTTCGATGATGAATCGCCTTATGTACTGGTGCTGGACAACGGTAGTATTGTTTACAACGCTGCCGGTAACTATTATGCTACCAATATCCTGGCATCAGGATTTGCGAGAGGTTTTTACAGCTATAAAGGTAAATACCTGCTGACTGCGACCATGCGTGCGGATGGTTCTTCCAGGTTTGCTGAAGGCAACCGCTGGGGTTACTTCCCTGCAGTATCTGTGGGCTGGCGTATATCTGACGAGAACTTCTTCAAGGATAATGTACACTTCATGAATAACCTGAAAGTGACAGGTGGCTGGGGTGTACTGGGTAACCAGAACGTAACTGAATTCCAGTACCTGGCTACTATCATCAAAAACCGTAAATACAATTTTGGCGATCAGCCATTCACCGGTATCTGGAACTCCAGTCTGGCCAACCCTAACATCACCTGGGAAAAGGCACATATGACCAACATCAGTGCGGAGCTTGGATTCCTGAACAATGCATTGAATGCAACGGTGTCTTACTTCGATAAGAACACGATCGACATGCTGGTGCCTGCTGCAAAGCCAGACCTGCATGGTACTTCCGTGGTGCCTGATGAAAACATCGGTAAACTGAACAACCACGGTTGGGAATTTGAAGTGTCTTACCAGGGCGGTAAAAAAGCATTTACCTACAACATTGCGGCAAATGCTACCCTTATCAAAAACAAAGTAACAAAGCTCTACTCTGCCAATACTTACATTGGTTCCAGCAGCTACGGCCGTCAGAACCAGGAAATCTCCCGTACCTATGAAGGACAGCCGATCGCTTCCTTCTATGGATGGAAAACTGCCGGTATCTACCAGAACCAGGCACAGATCGACAGCGATCCCAATATTGCGAAAGATGGCAGAAAGGATAATATTAAACCAGGCGATGTACGTTTTGTGGATGTGAACGGCGATGGTGCTATCACCGAAGCTGACAGGGTATACCTGGGTGATCCTAATCCGCGTCTCCAGTACGGTCTGCAGGCCGGCGCCAGCTACAAGGGATTTGACCTGAGCCTGTCCTTTACAGGTGTTGCAGGTGTGAAACTGTACAACGCCGATAAAATGCAGGGCCTGGATCCAACCTATTCTTATAACTACTACGCAGAAGAACTGCAGCGCTGGCATGGTGAAGGTACCAGCAACAGCGTACCACGCATGACGTTAAGTGATAATAACGGTAACTACCGTACGTCAGACAGGTTTATTGAAAGTGGTAACTATTTTACGCTCCGTAATGCAGCATTGGGATATACCATTCCTTCCCGCTTATGGGGTAGCAAGTCTTCTACAAACATCCGTGTGTATGTAGCAGGCCAGAACATGTTCATCATCACCAATTATTCCGGTCTGAACCCTGCACTGGGTTATACAGACGGTAATAAACAGAGAGGTGTGGACGTAGCCACTTACCCACAGGCAAGAAGTTTCACCGCAGGTGCTTCAATGAATTTCTAAGCTTCATTTAACTAATGGATCATGACAACACGTATTCACAATAAGTTTTTAATAATAGCTGCGGGCCTGTTACTGTCCATGTCTTCATGCGACAGCATCCTGGACGTAACGCCGAAAGGCACCTATACAACCGCCACTTACTGGCGTTCGCAATCTGATGCAGTGAACGGTATTACCGGTATCTATAACGTACTGCTGGAAGAAGATTTCACCGGTCATGCGGAGTTTACCTTTGACGACCCTTCTGATGATCAGTACCGTGCGGGCGACCACTCTGAGGATGTGGCCATTGAGAACCTTACCTATGATGCAGCCAATGCACAGGTAAGATTTGGCTGGAGATGGAAATATGAAATGATCAACCGTGCAAACAGTGCGCTGATGTACATTCCGAAGATAGAAGGCATGGATGAGACCATCAAGAACCGCTGCCTGGGTGAAGCGCGTTTCCTGCGTGCATTCGCTTACTGGCGCCTGTTGCTGGTATATGGAGAAGCGCCTGTAGTGACGGAAGAAGATGTTGCGCAGAGCAACTATGTGAAGCCTAAAGTGAGTGCCGATAGTCTGCGTGGCATCATCCAGTCAGACCTGTTGGCAGCAGCAGATCTGCTGCCGGCCAAGAATGAGGGTGCTGACAGGGGACGCGCATCCAAGGGCTCTGCCTGGGGATTGCTGTGTAAGCTGTACATGTATTGGGACAAACTGGACCAGGCACTCATATATGGTGAGAAAGTGCTGAACAGCGGCGATTACAATCTTGCGCCTACTTATGTAGCTAACTTCACACCAGAGACCAGCAACAACGACGAAATGCTGTTTGCTGTACAGACCAGTGATACCTGGGGTTATTCAGATTTTACCACTTATTATACACCGCGTGAATGGAACGGATGGAACTTCCATCAGCCGTTACAAAGCCTGGTGGATGAGTTTGAACCGGGAGATGTACGTAAAGCGGTATCTATTATGTCGCCCGGCGATAAGATCAACATCGGTTCAGGCATCGCTACCTATAGCGCTGATATGTCAGAAACCGGCTATCACTTCCATAAGTTCTCTTACTGGAAACCGAATGGTGGTCTGAACTATTCCCTGAAAACGCCCCTGTTAAGGACAGCTGATATTGCCCTGCTGGTAGCAGAAGCAAAGATCCGTACACAGGGTGCAGGTGCGGGCGATAAAGAGATCAACATGGTGCGTAAAAGGACCGGCCTGAATGATGTAAGCGGTGCAGGTATGGCAGCTGTGATCCATGAGCGTCGCTGCGAACTGAGTGGTGAGAATGAACGCCACCAGGACCTGATGCGTTGGGACAAAGCAGGTTTGATCGATATCACTACCTATTATAACAAGCCTAAGTATGGAAAAGGCGGCAATGTACTGGTACCCGCCCGTACGTTTATCCGTCCCAAGCACTATTACTTCCCGCTGCCACAGTCTGAAATAGACAGGAGTAATGGTGTGCTGATCCAGAATGAAAACTATAAATAGCATTTTATAAATTTGTGGGGGAGATGGCTGATACATTGCAGCCATCTCCCTTTAAAGTAATTTTCCTTCATGCAATTGAAAAGAATCATTGTTGCCTTATTGGTAAGCGGTCTGAGTATACCAGCCATGGCGCAGCTAAACAAGACAGCCACGGAAGCATTTCTGAAGAGGATCGTGAAAGACAGGGCTGCTGCATTTACCTTTGAATACCTGGCTGCAGACAGCGGCAGGGATGTATTTGAGATAGAGAGTAAGGCGGGCCGGATCGTATTGCGTGGTAACAATGGCGTCAGCATTGCATCAGCCTTGAATTATTACCTGAAGAACTATTGTAACAGCATTATTACCTGGAATGGCAGTAACCTGCAATTGCCGGCGAAGTTACCGGCAGTGACGCAGAAAGAACATCATGCTACGCCTTATAAATACCGTTATTACATTAACTACTGTACGTTCAACTACAGTATGTGCTGGTGGAACTGGGAAAGATGGCAGCAGGAAATTGACTGGATGGCGATGAATGGCATCAACATGCCATTGGCGCTTACCGGTGAAGAAGCCATCTGGCAGGAAGTGTATAAGGAGATGGGTTTTACGGATGCTGAGCTGGATAAATTCTTCAGCGGCCCTGCTTATTTCTCCTGGTTATGGATGGGCAACATTGATGCCTGGGGCGGTCCTCTTCCGAAGTATTGGAAGGACAGTCACAAGGCTTTACAGCAAAAGATACTGGCGGCGGAACGCAATATGGGTATGATGCCCGTACTCCCGGCTTTTACAGGGCATGTACCGCCGGCTTTCAAAGATAAATTCCCAGGTGAGACCGTTAAGAAAACGAACTGGGATGCAGGATTCCCGGATGTTTATATCCTTGACCCCGGCAGCCCGATGTTTGATAAGATCGGTAAACGTTTCATCGAGGTACAGACAAAGGCATTTGGTACTGATCACTTCTATTCTGCGGATACTTTTAATGAGAATGTACCCCCGTCCAACGATTCCAGTTTCCTGGATGCGATGAGTAAAAAAGTATTTGCTTCCATGGCATCAGCAGACCCTAAAGCGGTTTGGGTGATGCAGGGATGGATGTTCCATTATAACGCAAGTTACTGGCATCCAACGCAGATCAGTGCATTGCTGAAGGCGGTGCCAGACGATAATATGATCATACTGGATTTGTACAGTGAGAGTCACCCGGTATGGTATAACACAGAAGCCTACTACGGAAAGCCCTGGATTTGGAATATGTTACATAACTTTGGGGGGAATACCGGCATGTGGGGAGGAATGGATTCCGTAGCACACAACCCGGCGGCAGCATTACATCATCCGGGGTCTAAGCAACTGGCGGGTATTGGTCTTACGCCGGAAGGCATTGAACAGAACCCGGCTTTATATCATCTGATGCTGGATAATGTATGGCGCGACCAGCCGCTGAATGTGGACGAGTGGTTGAAAACCTATGCCGGACGCCGTTATAATACGCATAATGAGCAGATAGACCAGGCCTGGCAGATACTGTACCATACAGTATACAGCGGTGGCCCTACAGAAGGAGCGCCTGAGTCTATTATCGTGGCCCGTCCTACGCTGGACATTGCAGCGGAAAGGGTGAAAACGAAGCTCAATTATGATCCGGCAAAACTGATACCTGCCTGGGACCTGTTCGTAAAGGCTATTCCGCAGGTAAAACCTACTGCCGGATTCAGGTACGACCTGGTAGATCTTACAAGACAGGTATTGGGCAATTATGCCAGCCCCTTACAGCAGAAAGTTGCTACGGCCTATCAGCAGAAGGACCTGGCTGCTTTTCAGCAATACAGCAAGCAGTTCTTAGCATTGTTGGACGATATGGATACCTTACTGGGTACGCAGGAAGGCTTCCTGTTGGGCAAATGGGTGAGCGATGCACGCAGCAATGGTATTACCGAAGCGGAACGTAACCTGTATGAGCTCAATGCGAAAGACCTGGTAACTTTGTGGGGCGATAAAGACAGTCCGCTGCACGAGTATTCCAACCGTCAGTGGAACGGCCTCATTAAAGGCTTTTATAAGCCCCGCTGGGCACAGTTCTTTAAATTGCTCGAGTCCAGCCTGCAAAGTGGTAAAACAGCCGATTTAGCGGCTTTTGAAACGCAGGTAAGGGCATTCGAGTGGAAATGGGTGAACAGTCATGATAAATACGCGGCAGTGCCGAAGGGGGATGCAGTGAAAACAGTGGTGAGACTGTACGGGAAGTATAGAAAAATGATATAATTATAAAATGATTGTAGTCGGTCGATCGTGAGACGTCGACCACTGCATGTTGGGCCTCCCTTCTACTCCGGGGGCCCTTTTTTTATGTCTCCGCAACGCCACCCGTGGAATTCGTTTTCATAAAAACTTTACTGTATATTACAACAGTATTTTAACACAATCCCTCACGCCCATGCCCACCGAGAGCAAAAGTACCAAAGCTATACATACTTCTTCCCGTGCAGCAGCCAATAGCGAAAGTTCTTCGGGTATATCCAGACAAGCGGTTCAGCAGCAAAAAGTGCCTGTTGAAAAGCAGAAAGGAGATAAAGGGGCTATTCAGATGTATGATGGGCGCCAGGAAGAGCCAGGCCGTTTTCAGCTGAAAAGGAATGATGCTGACTTACAGGGGCAGCACCAGTCACATGAAGCCTGGCATGTTGTTCAGCAAAAGCAGGGGCACCTTGCTCCCGCAATGAAGCAGGTATCTCCCTCAAAGCCTGTTGTACAACGGGCATTGAAGACGAAGGAAGATGTTTTCATGGATCAGATAAAGTTCCATGTGATGAAAGGGATCTATCATTACGGTACAACTGACGCAGAAGATAATCAATACTATGTAGACGCCCTGGCTAAATTGGGCCTGATCAACAAGAAGAGGCTGAAGCAAAGGAGCAAGGTCAAACACCCGAAAAATAAGCGGATCACCCAGGAAGCATTTTATTTGCAGGAAAAAGATACCGGACTGAAAGGGATCACTTTCAAGGCCTTACAGACGAGCGGTTTACTGATGGACGGCATACGGCTTGTTGAAGATGAAGCCTCCTGGGATCAGTACAAGCCGGAATTTGCGGGAAGCCGGAAAAAAAATAAGGAGACGTTCGTTGCAAATGCAGATGGGGTGGGCGCCAAAACAAGTCTGCAGACAGACGTAAAGACAAAGATACAATGGGAGCCGGTTGATGGTTCAGGTGAAGGCAAAAAGGTAACGGCATTGCTATTGGGCCCGGACCACCCGCTGGGCACTACGCCATCAAAAGCAGCAAAGAAAAAAGCTGCCAAGCTGCAGAAGACTACAGGCAAAGGTTATATAGCGGGTCACCTGCTGAATGACCATCTGGGAGGGCCTGGAAACGATAAGCGGAATATAACAGCTATCCCCAAAGATGTAAATACCGAGCAGTCAGATAAAATTGAAGAGAAGGTCAAGCTGCGGGTAAACAGTCTGCACGAAGTTGTTTTTTACCAGGTGGAAGTAACTTATGCACAGGATAACACAACGTGGTATGCCAGTAACCTCAGATCTTCTTTTGGTACTTATAAAGAAGGTACTGATTTTACTGATCCCAAGTTCAATAATTTTAACAGTATACCTAAAGCAGATCTGGAAGATTTTTATGAACATAATCTTCCTATACAAAGTCCCACCGCCTATAGTACCGGAAAGGGATATTTATCATCTTCCGACACGCATTATACTTCGGGTGGCTTGCGCGACCCGGCCCCTAATTTAACGGGACTTACGCCGGGCGCAAAAAGGGCAACGTACAATGTAAATGTACAGGACCATATTCTTTTAAAAGATACTAAACAGATAAAGCTCGAATTTATTTCCTATGCCATCTATTCCCTGCCGATAAGGCAATTAAATGAACGAATTGCAGACCTGGAAAAGCAGAGTTTGTATAAGGACAAATTGTTGGGTTTGGGGGCGAAGGAAATCGGCGAAAAAGAAGATGAAATAACGCATTACCAAAAAGAAGGCCGTTATAAGGATCAGCTATTGGGTGAAGGAGTAACGGAAATCAACAGGAAAGAGGAGGAAATAGAGCATTACCAGAAAGAAGGAAGTTATAAAGATAAGCTGTTAGGTGAAGGGGTAGCGGAAATAAACAAACTGGAAGGAGATATTGAAAAGAACAGGGAATTGCTGGAAAAGCTTTTCTCGGGCCTGAATAAGATTGGTCGCGAAATTGAACAGGATAAGAAGTCTTCAGATATTGAACTCTCTGAAATCGACAAATTTGATCTGGCCCAATTGGAGAAGCGGTTGGAAGTGGTATTGGGAGCGGCAGAGCGGCAGCGGCTTGAAATCGAAAAGCTAAAAGAAGAACTTTACATTACCAGGAAAAAACTGGAGGGCGTAGAAATAGAGCGTGATCACTACCAGCGCCTGAACCGGCGGCATATCGGCGGATATGGATTTGAGTCTGCCTATAGAAACGAAGATTCACCTGAAATATATGAGCCACGTAGTCCGATAAGCAACAGCATATATGAAGAAGGCTGGAGCCGTGGAGAACAACATCGGAAAGAGGTGGATCAATTGCATAGCGAAAAAGAGTATTACAGAGGGTTTGCAATGGCCTCGCGGTACCAGCAGGAGGCGCATAAGCTTGGATGGATGGACGCACAGCAGACTGATATACTGCCGGATAATATCCCATCGGTATTATTATTTCGTTTGTCTTACCTGAATAAAGGAGCCTGGGATAATGGCGATGCTTATAATAATGGATTCACTGATGGAATAAGCAACCTGGCGCCAGCCTACAAGTCAGGCTTTGTACAGGGAATACGGGACAGGGAGATAGAGGGACTCAGGCGGGAGCAGCAACACCTGCTTACCATCAATCTGCAGGGGCGCGGAAACAATGACCGGAGAAGGGATAACGGTGGGTATCCGCCGCCGCCCGGAAGTAACTATCCGCAGCAGGACGACAGGGGTTCGTTTGTCACTTCTATGGTAGATTCATACCGCACTCCAACACAAGATACCAGGCGGTCCCATTCAAATCATGACCATCTGATCGATCTTGATCCTGAAAGGGGGAGAAGAGACGGTGACACGGACAAACGTTCCCGCAGAAGGGATAGCAATGACAAGCAGCGGCGAAGAGAAGGAAGGGGCGGCCGGGGTAATAGCCGGGAAAGGGATGAGCAGCCTTCTACTTCGGGGAGTTTCGAAAGAGACAGACTTAAACCGGATACACGTGACCGGCGTCATTCTCTGAAAGAACCGCGCGACCGGCGGCGTGAAGAACGAAAAGAGAGCCCCCTGCCGCTTAAAAAAAGA
This sequence comes from Chitinophaga filiformis, assembly GCF_023100805.1. Classification (NCBI taxonomy): domain Bacteria; kingdom Pseudomonadati; phylum Bacteroidota; class Chitinophagia; order Chitinophagales; family Chitinophagaceae; genus Chitinophaga; species Chitinophaga filiformis. The sequence continues at coordinate 5,711,859 of NZ_CP095855.1, read as the reverse complement.
CCCCTCCCCAATGAAACGAGAACAAATCAGGATCAGCGGCAGAGAGACCGTGGTACTGATCGTCCTCCTACAGATGAGAGGGAGCGTAAGAGACCACGGCATCATTCACCGCGGAGACAGCCGCCACCGCAGCAGCATGGCCAGCATGACGGGAACCGGTATAACCAGCGTGGTTTACCGAACCGGTATAATCAGCGCGATCAGCACGATCAGTATGGCAGGCGCGATCAGGGAAACAATCAGGACGACTGGTTTAACCGGAACGACAGGAAAGATCTGTAAAATCGGTCCTTACTCTCCCGAATAACTTTACCACGCTTTGACAGGCTCGTCCTCCCTTAATTTTCTGGTCAAAAGGGAGGTGCATGTTTTTACGTTTTGTTTCCACGTTCCTGCGTCTTGTACACGCCATTTTACATCCTGCGGATAATCCTACGCATGGCTTGCAAATCTTTCTTAACATTGCATTACATAGCGGAATTACCGCATTTATTCACCTCAAAATAACCGATATGAAAAACAACTATTTGTTACCCTTCTGCATGCTTGCCCTGTTTGCGTCAGTTGCAGGCTGCAGGAAGCCACAGGCAGACAAAGCGCCACTTACCGGCACGCGGGCTTCAACATCAGGCACTTTAAGCACTTCCGTGATCTTCACCAATCCATTGCCTTCCTCAGACAATGGCAGTTATTATGATCCCTGGGTCATCACGGTAGGCGGATTTTACTATTACTGCGGGTCTGACGGTGGTCGTTTATGGATCACAAAATCAGCAACCCTGCAGGATATCCTGCTGCAACCCAAGACCTATATTTTTACACCGCCTCCGGGTACCGGATATTCGTCGGAGTTATGGGCGCCGGAGCTGCATTACCGTAGCGGAAGGTGGTATGTTTACTTTGCTGCGGATGATGGTAATAATGACAATCACCGGATGTTTGTACTGGAGGGCGGCAGCAATGCCAACGATCCGCTGGACGGCGGATATGCGTACAAGGCCAGGCTGAGTGCGGCGACCGACAGATGGGCCATTGACGGATCTGTTTTTGACTTCAACGGGCAGCAGTACTTCATCTGGTCCGGGTGGGAGGGAACTTCCAATGTTTCCCAGTACATCTACATAGCGAGAATGAGCAATCCTTATACTATTTCCGGTGAAAGGGTGGAAATATCAAGGCCGGATCATGCCTGGGAACAGGTGGGGTCGCCGACCGTCAATGAAGGCCCTACGGCTCTCATCAGTGGGAACACGGTGAACATTATTTATTCCGCAAGCGGCAGCTGGACGAACGATTACTGCCTGGGAAGACTGACCTGTACCAATGGCGACCTGTTATCAAAAAGTGCCTGGACAAAGGCATCCACGCCCGCATTTTCAAGGTTCGGCAATGTATATGGGCCCGGGCATGCTTCGTTTGTGAAGTCGCCGGACAACATTCAGTGGTGGATCGTATATCATGCCGCCAATTCGGATGGCTCCGGATGGAACAGGAGAGTGATGGCGCAACAGTTTTCCTGGGACGGAAACATCCCTTATTTCGGCTATCCGATAGAAAAGGGTATTCCTGTAGCGGCGCCGTCTATCGGGCCGGATTATGCCATGCCAATAGCGAATGGCGTGTACAGGATAAAGTCGAAGGTGACAGGACAATGTGTAGATGTTCCTGACGGAGCGCCAACACCAGGATTACAGATACAGCAATGGACCGATAATGGCGTCACCGCGCAAAAGTGGAACTTCACCAGCCTGGGTAACGGCTATTATAAGATAACCTGTGTGGCCTCTGGTCTGAACCTGGATGATGCCGGCGGACAGCTGAACGCGGGGAATATCCTGATCCAGTGGACGGATAACCAGAACATCGCACAGCACTGGCGGGTGCAGGACATGGGTAACGGTTATTTTAAGCTGATCAATCGCAGAAGCCTGCTCGCTTTGAATGTACCATACAGCAACCAGACGCCGGGCACCAAACTGGAACAATGGTATGAGAACCAGTATGATGCCGAACTATGGCAGATCATACCTTAAAAAGACAGATACCCGTTACGCACCGGCAACAACAAATGAGCTGTTCAATTGAATGTTTGTCTGAATTCCAAAGGTGAAAGGTTCGTTTTTGTCTTGAATAACTTGCTGAATGACTGAGGATGTTCGAAGCCTAATTCGTAGGCGATCTCGCTTACAGACAACGCCGTGGTGGAGAGTTTTTCCTTGGCTATTTCAATCAGCTTACTGTGAATGTGCTGCTGGGTATTCTGCCCGGTCAGCACTTTCAGTAAGCTGCTTAAATAGTTGGGAGATACGTTCAGGGATTGGGCGATATACTGAACAGTGGGCAGACCTTTTTTCAGGAGGTCCTCGCTGTTGAAGTAGCTGTTCAGGAGCTCCTCCAGGCGGGCAAGTATCTTGTGGTTGCTGATCTTCCGGGTAATGAACTGGCGGTGATAAAACCGCTCCGCGTAAGTAAGCAATAATTCCAACTGAGCAATGATCACACTTTGACTGAATTTGTCGATATTGGAATGATATTCCTGCTCTATCTGCTGCATGATCGCGGCAATGACGGCTTCCTCTTTTTCTGAGAGGTGCAGGGCTTCACTGACCGCATAGCTGAAATATTCATACTGTTTTATAGTCTTTGCCAGCGGCGTATTCCAGAGAAAATCGGGATGGATGAGCAACAACCATCCCGAATGTTCCAATGCCTTATTTGCTTCGATAGAATAAACCTGTCCCGGGGAAATAAAGAACATCACACCTTCGTCGAAATCATATTCCTGCTGACCATATTTCAGCTTGCCGGTGAAATTCCTTTTCAATGCGATGGCATAGAAATTCTGTATGATGCCTTTCGGTTCATTTTCCCGCAATTGTCTTACCGCTTCCATTTTGATGACACTGATCAGGGGATGCTCCGGTTTCGGTAATTCCCTGAACTGGTGGTAGTCAGATATTGTTTTGAGCAGATGTGGTTCTTTGTTCTTCATTCCTTAAAGCATTATTATCCCTGTTGAAAAGCAGCGGCAAATTCCCGCACGAAATCTTCCAGTTTTACCTTGCCGGGAGGAATTGGCTTGTGCCGCTCATAGTCTTCGGCAAATGCGCCACTATGAACGCAGGCATACATCTCAACGAGACTGGCGGCAATGGGAGGTCGTACGCCGGCCTTTTGCAGGCCTTCCAGCATTTGTTCGTCTGTGCATACTTCCCATTTCAGATCAGGTTTTCCGATGGCGGTACCCAACAGGTGGACAATTTCGTTGACGGTACGTTCATCACTTGCAATATACCTCACTTTTTTGGTAGCGCCGGTGGTGGTCAGTTCTTCTGCAGCGGCAGCGGCAATATCTTTTGGCGATACCAGCACGATCTTATCTTCCCCGCCATAATTTGCCTGTATGAAACCGGCTGCCTTTATCATCGGAACATAGTTGTAAAGATTGTAGTAGAAGTAACCCGGTCTCAGGCTGGTAAGGGAGATGCCTGGTAACCGGCCCAGTACCTGTTCTACATCATGTGCGCCGAGGAGGAGGCCGGTGCCTTTATCGAGGTGTGCGCCCATCGTGCTCAGGTGAACGACCCTTTTTACGCCTGAGGCCTGGATAGCCTTTGCATATTGAATGCCCATGCCCCGGTAATAAGCCCTCGGGTCCTCCGTTTTTGAGTAGTTGGGTGGCGTCATCACATATACTGCATCTGCACCCCTGAATGTCTCCGTAAGGAAATCAGCATCTTCCACTGAACCAATAGCGGCAGTGGCGCCTAAAGCTGCAATGTCTTTCTGCTTTTCCGGGTTACTGCTGATAACTGTAACTGCGTGACCTTTCTGTAATAATTCCTTTGTGAGCGGCTTGCTGATATTGCCCAGGGAGCCTGTTACAATGACTTTCATAGTGCTGATTTTTATGTTACAAAGGTCAGTGGTAGTGAAAGAACAGACGTAGCCAGATCTAATATTGTTGTAGTCAAAACAGGGGTACTTATCCTGTAGTACTAACAAATTTGTAGGTATCCGGCAATCAGATAATACTGAATATATTTGATCGAAATTTTTCGATATGGACTTGTATTTAAATGGGAAAACAGCGGTAGTAAGCGGCGCAAGCCAGGGCATTGGGCGCGCCATAGCAAAGGAATTGGCCATAGAGGGCGTGAAGGTTTTTGCCACCGCAAGGAATGAAGACCTGCTGGGCAGTTTAAGAGATGAAATAGTAGCTGCGGGAGGAGCGGAGCCTGTCATTTTCGTGCAGGATTTTGTGGCAGCGGATGCCCCGCAAAACATTGCCACAGCGGCGCTGTCGGCACTGGGTCATATAGACATTCTTGTCAATAACACCGGGCGTAGCGCACCAATGGAAGTAGTGGGGGCAGAGGAGGATTGGGAAGCTGCGATGACGTTGGATTTCGACCGTCACCGGCAACTGACACAACAGTTTTTGCCTCATTTTATGGCACGCAGGCAGGGGGCCATCCTGAATGTGATCAGTACCTACGAATTACGCTCGGTGAATGGTTCGGCTGTTGCAAAAGCGGCTGTAGTGGTATGGTCCAAGCAGCTTGCGGGGCAGTTGGGTAAGTATGGTATCAGGATCAATTGTCTGCAGCCGGGACTTATCGATACAAACAATATCCGTCGTTTTTTTCCAGGCGGCGAAAGGAGGGAGTTTGCAAGCAGGGAGATTCCACTGGGTGATTTTGGTGAGCCGGAGGATCTGGCGAATATGGCGGTATTTCTTGTATCGCCCAGGGCAAAGTATGTAACGGGGTCGGTAGCAGTAGTGGATGGAGGTATGCGGCATCATCCGTTCTGACGACTGGCGCCGGCAGCCTGCCCGGGAATGCCTCATCAGCATGTGCAGATAAAGCGGTTCTTCAGGCATATGGATACAGCTGTGACTCATTGCCACAGTTGAAAATCCGCTGATGTATCTGCAAGGGATTTAAGCCAGTACTTCAGTCAATACATCCAGCATTTTACCCCATGCCTGTTTGGATTGCTCGATAAAATCCTCCGATCCGGGAGGCATCTGATGTGTTAATGTCAACTCGCATCCCTCCAGGATCGGGGCAATGTCGATCAGTACCCTCGACTGTTTGCCGCCGGGGTCTTGTTTCACTGACCAGGTGAATGCCATATGACGTGGCCTGTCTATGGCAAGGAATTCACCGATATGGTCAAATTGGTTGCCCTGCCTGCGTACCGAATAGGTGAATTTACCTCCGACAACAGGCTCGTTGATAAGACTAACGATCTCTTCGTCCCTGACGCAGGGGCCGAACATAAACTGCCCGATCTGCCGGGTATCGAGAAATGCGCTGAAAGCCTCGTCCGGTGTTGCTGAGAAGATACCGGTTATAACTGCATGTACGGGGTATTTATCTGGCATGTCGTTTATTTTTTCTTCCTGCTATCAAATATACGGCAAACCCGGCTCCGGCGAGCAGCGCCCATGCTTTTAACAGGCGTTTGGTACCGGGTTTAATACGTGGCTTTGTGTTGCCATTCGTACTCATAGCGAAATTTACCGTATTGAAGAGGTTACCGTCAGTAGAAGAGGCGCTTTCCGCCTTTCTGAGGTACATCTTCATGAGCCGGCCGGCCAGCTTCACCGTCAGTTCCGGGGCAATGGCATGGCCGAGTTTGAATAACAGGGAGGCCGCTCCCGGGTACTTCGTAGATTTCGGATGCAGGATAGCCGCTTTGGCAGCCTGGGCTATTATCATCGGGTCGTATACCGGGGGCGCAGACTTTAACACCTTACCAGTATAGTTGCTGGCGTGGTGTATGCCTGGTGTGTCCAGAAAGGCGGAAAACAGGTCAACTACATGAATATGGGGCCAGTCGGTCAACTCGGCCTTTAATGCTTCAAAAAAGCCCCTTAAAGCGAATTTACTGGCACTATAGGCGCCACCAAATGGAACTGGCAGGAAACCGCCAATAGAGATATTGTTGATGAGAATGCCTCTTTGCTGGTATTTGAAGTAGGGAAGTACGGCATGTGCGCCGCTCATATAACCGAGCAGGTTGGTAGCGATCACCCGCTGGTGGTTTTCCCAGGGCATTTTCTCAAAAGTGCCGGCAGCAAGCACGCCTGCATTGTTGACCCATACATCGATCCTGCCTTTCCAGTCGTAGGCAGTGCGTGCCAGCTGCCAGACAGATGAATGGTCGGTGACGTCTGTGGGTACAACCAGCGCCTTTGTACCTAAGTCCCTGCATTCTGTGGCAAGTTCTTCCAGCACAGTCTCGTTCCTCGATGCCAGTACAAGAAATGCACCATCCTGTGCGAGATGAAGGGCAATAGCACGGCCCGCGCCGCTGGAGGCGCCTGTTATTACGATGACTTTGCCTGTGATATTATTTTCCATATGTATAGGAAATCAAAACCTGCGCCAATCGGTAAGGCCTGTGTGCCATCCTGCAGCCTGCTTATTTTTTTATGGGTACAGGACGAGCTGAGTTATGACCGGTTCAATAAGCATGCGGGTACCGGCTTACAGCCAGGGTAACTGATATTGAAGCAGCCGTTGTTCCGCCGGCAATGGCGGCAGCGATGAAAGCTGAAATTCCTGGTATCAGGAATGCAACAAGGATTGAAAAACAAGTGGCCCCGCAATTGTACGACAATTGCGGGGCCACTTGTTTTTAATACCGGCTTACAGCGCCGTTGTAAAATGGTATTTACCTGACCCTATTTCAAACAAGGCCTGGTCTTTATCATTATTCAGGAGTTTTATATCTTTCAGTTCGCTGACAGCTTTCCCGTTCTCCATTACGGTACCACCATTTTTTACCGGCACATAAACAGTCGCAGTTGTATTTGCCGGTACCTCCACATCGAGTATAAACTGTCCGTTCTGCAACTGCCAGGACGATTTAATCTGTCCATAATAAGTCTGCAGGGTACCGCTTGCCTGCGTAAGCGAGCCACCGGGACGTGGGCGGATAATGATCTGGCGGTAGCCTGGTGCATCTTCTTTTGTATCAATGCCGGTGATCACCCTGTACATCCAGTCGCCGATAGCGCCATAAGCATAGTGATTGAACGAGTTCATACTGGCATTTTCAAAGGTGTGATCCGGCTTTTGTCCATCCCATCTTTCCCAGATGGTTGTAGCGCCCATTTTAACGGGGTATAACCAGGAAGGATAACTCTCTTGCAGTAGCAGGGTATAGGCTACATCCAGATGCCCGAAACGGCTTAAAACATGGCATAAATAGGGCGTGCCCAGGAAGCCTGTTGTAAGGTGGTTATTATAGCTTTTGACATTTTCTACCAGGCGGAGGGCAGCCTGCTCCCGCAGATCTTCCGGTAACATATCAAAGTTCAATGCCAGCACGTAAGCTGTCTGGGTGCTGGATACCAGGCGTCCGCTGGGGGTAACGTATTCCTTCATGAACGCCGCCTTGATACGTTGCAGCAGGGCAGTATATTCGGCCACATCAGCCGTTTTACCCAATACCTGTGCTGCATTGATGAGCAACTGTGTGGAATGGGCATAGTAGCATTGTGTAATAAGATATTTATCAGTAACGGCAGCGCGTCCGTCCAGGTCATCATCGGGATGATAGAACAGCCAGTCGCCGAAGTGGAAGCCGGAATTCCAGAGGTCCTGCTGACTTTTACCACGAATATATTCCACCCATGCTTTCATGCTGGGATATTGCTGTTCCAGCAATCGCCTGTCGGCGTAGGCCAGGTACATATTCCAGGGAACGATAGTAGCCGCGTCGGCCCAGCCGGCGGAGCCCATGTCGGATGGTCCCAGTACATTCGGAACAACGAAAGGAACGCTGCCGTCGGCACGCTGGTCGGCCGCTACATCTTTCAGCCATTTGGCGAAGAAATTATTCACCTGGCGATTGTATGCTGCTGTCCGGGAGAAGGCCTGGGCATCGGCGGTCCAGCCAAGTCGTTCGTCACGTTGCGGGCAGTCTGTTGGAACATCGAGGAAGTTCCCGCGCTGGCCCCATTGAATATTGTGCTGCAACTGGTTGATCAGCTGATTGGAGCAACTGAATTCGCCGGTGGCAGGCATATCGGAATAGAGCGCGTAAGCGGTAAAATTGTCCGGGCTTATTTCACCGTTAAAGCCTGTTACCTTAACATAACGGAAACCCTGGAACGTGAAGTGGGGCTCAAAAAGCTCGGTACCGTTCCCTTTGAAGATGTAAGTGTTTTTTTGCCTGGCCAGACGGAGGTTTTCAGTGTAGAAGTTCCCGTTCTTATCCAGCACTTCTGCATGTTGAAGCACGATGCTGTCGCCCGCATTACCCCTGATCCTTACCTGTACCCATCCCACCAGGTTCTGTCCGAAGTCCATCACTTTCTCGCCGGCCGGGGTAGTAAATATCTTTATCGGTTTGAATGGCTCATGCCTTTTTACCGGTTCATTTATGGTAGCGATCAGGTTACTTTTATTATTATCGCCGCTTAGCTGAACCCCTGACCAGGTATGGTCGTCATAACCGGGATCAGACCAGCCTTCCTTTTCCTTCCTGGCATCGATGGTCTCTCCATGGTAGATCTCAGAATAGAGGATACTGCCGGTGGACGATTTCCAGCTGTTGTCGGAGCTGATCACTTCTTCCGTACCATCAGTATATTGGATGTTTAACTGGAACAGCAGTGCTGTTCTGGCGCCATAGTGATTCTTACTGTTTTCCCATACCAGGTGACCGCTGTACCAGCCAACGCCCAATGTTACGCCAATTGCGTTGGCGCCCTGGCGAAGCAGGTTGCTTACGTCATACTGCTGGTATTGTAACCTTGTCCGGTAGCTGGTCCAGCCGGGAGTGAGAAGGGCATCTCCAACGCGCTGACCATTAATACGCGCCTCATACATACCCCGGGCGGTGATATAGGCTGTGGCAGACTGTATTTTTTTGGAGGCCTGGAATGTTTTACGGAACAGGGGACTGGGACGTGAAACGCTATCCTGTATGAACCCCGGTTCTATCCAGCTGGCTTTCCAGTCGCCCGGCTGCAGCAATCCCATTTGCCATTCCGCTACGGGGCTCCATCCCGAAGCCTGTCCCTTATCGTCCCATACCCTGACCTGCCAGTAATACTTTTTACCGGAAGAAAGAGGATTGCCTCCGTATGGTACGTGAACGGATTGATCGGCGCTTACCTTACCGCTGTTCCATACCAGTCCTTTACCCTGGCTGAGCGATTTTGAGGAGGTACCGACACGTAGTTCGTATGCTGACTGGTGGATATTCCTCCGGTTACCCGATAACTGCCAGCTAAGCAGGGGCTGAGATACGTCGATACCGGTCGGATTAATGCGGTTTTCGCAGAGCAGGCTGTTTACCTGGGTTTGGCCCAGGGCGCCGGCAAAAAAGTTAAAGAAGATAAGGCACAAAAGCACCAGTTTTTGCATAACGCGAAATTTTGGTTAATAATCTGAGGGCTAAATATAAAGAATGGCCGTTTTTAACTGTCCTGTACTTTCATAGTGGTGGCGATAAGGTGCTGGCTACGGCGGTAATGGTGAATGATTTAATGACCTGTACAAGCTGAAATATAGAAAAGGAAGACCCAAAAATAAAAGCAGGCGCAGGAAATCGCCTATATGCCTGACAATCTCAATCAGGTATCCGAATAAAAAAGGGCTATATACAGCCCCTTTCTTATTCAGTATTATGCGATAACAACGAAGACACTTTTCTCATACCATCAGTAATAACCCTATACCAGAAGAATACATTTACTTTTGCCCCTTCCGTTGTCTTTTCTCCTTCTTTTCCCTTGCCCGTACACCGTCATCAATACCTCTTCCCGTTGGCATCGGGTGATAAATAGCACCTACAGTATCCGGTACCGGCGGGCCGGCCTTTATCTGGTAGTGGTGGGCCACGTTGGCAGAGATCCGCTCTGTAAGCCTGGGGAAATGGCGATGTAACATTGATATGCTGTGTGCTTTCCAGCCCACGGGCACTTCCCGGCGGGGACGAAGCGACTTACGGAGTACTGCGTTCACGATCTTTTGTGGTGGGTCCAGTAATGCCATCGAGGGAGTGCCGCCGGTATAGTTGGCCGAATGTCGCCAGAAAGGAGTATCGGCTGCCCAGGGCTCGATAGTGACTACTTTTATGCGTGTATATCCTGCAATACGCAGCTCCTGGCTGAGTGCGAGGCTTAGGCTTCTCACCCCCGCCTTTGACGCTGCGTAGGCGGCCTGGTAGGCTAATGGCACCTCGCTGTCGACAGAGCCCATGTTGATCAGCGTGCCATAACCCTGTTTGCGGAAGATGTCTATAGCTGCATAGCTCGCGTTAACAAAGCCATTGAGATTAACGTCAATAACCCTCACCTGGTCGGCGGGAGGCGTGTCCCAAAATTTCCCGATGGTAGCAATGCCTGCCATATTGATCCAGACGTCTATCTTGCCATATGTTTTAACAGCTGTATCAGCGAGGTGCTTTATATCTTCCGGTTTTGAGATGTCGCAAGTCACAACCAGGGCAGACCCTCCATATTTCCGGATAGTATCCGCTATTTCATGTAGCAGATCTGTTCGTCTTGCAGCAATAACAACACGTGCCCTATACCTTCCCAACTGCTCTGCAACACCGCGTCCAAAACCGCTTGATGCACCCAGTATTACAAAGGTCTTTTGCGCAAGTTTATGCTGGCCGGATTTCCCCGGCTTCCAGGTATTACAGCTGGCCAGCGTGCAGATGCATGCCAGCAGAAAGAGGAGTGGAAATTTGCTCATAAAACATCAGAATACATGGAATAGTAGCCAATTACATACCATGGGTGAACAATACGCAGGTGGATATGCGATTGGCAGCCGGATAAGGCATTAATTACACCTAGCATGTATGTTTGTCAACACTTCTTTCCCCGCAGCCTGGTTGAAGCGCTTAAATGGCTTCCTGGCATAACTTCTGTTCCCGCATAGAGAAATATCATTATTATGAAAATTATCGGAACAAAGGCGCACGGGTATCTTGACTACATCGTGGCTATACTGCTGATTGCGGCGCCGATGTTGTATGGTTGCCGCACCTGATTGTGGGTATATTCGAGATAGGTGCCGCCTGGATGACGAAGATAGTACCTGATGGGAAAGTGAAGAGTTTTGCGAGTATGTAGGCATTCGCCCGAAAAAGAACGCTGGCCGGGGAATAACACCGCCGCCGGGATCAGAACAGTGAGCGTGAAGTACTGTTCCGGAAGAAAGGGACAGGGAGCATTAAAAGGGATAAGATGAATACTAAAGCCTCCTGCTGACAGTGAGGCTTTAGTATTTTTTGTTTTATTATGCAAAACACCTTACAGTGGGTAGCTTACCCCGCAACCGGGTTAGCGACTGCTGATCTATGTGGGCGTGTTGTTGTCAGTAACGCTTTACTACACGGAACAGGAAACGTTCAGGTTCACCTTCCACCCCTGAATCTTTCATTTTCTTTTTGAGCATATCTGATTTCCAGTAGGCATGTGCCTTGGCGCTGTCTGTTAATGCGGCTACCACCACTACTTTGTGGTTATCGTCTACATCGTGACCGTAGGCCCTTACCATTAAACCATTATCTAATCTATCCTGTTTGCCTTCTTCGAATGCTTTCTGCCAGGCATCCCAGTCTTTCACTTTAAACATAGCACTGGACCGGAGGTCTGTACTCAGCTGTGCTGTGTCCTGATATACCATGGTAATATAATTAAAGGTCGGGGTGCCCATAACACCGCCCTTTTTCATGGCTTCTTTCAGGCTGGCGTCTTTGCTAAATGCTTTTGCTTTGTCCATATCCTCCACTTTTACCGCCACCAGTACCATGTTCGGATCCTGTACGCCACGGCCCACTACATAGTTATGTATTTTACTGGCCAGGCGTGCGGAATCATGCCCTTCATAGGAGGGCAGCCATTTTTCGAAACTGCTGACCTTGAATTTTGCAACCATCATACTTTGGGGGGTTGTAACAACAGTATTGGTTACAGGTGCCACTTCAGCGGTTGGCGTAGTGGTGTCCATTGCGGTGGTGTCTGTGTTGGTTTTCTCTTTGCCCCCGCCACCACAGGAGGTCAGTAAACCTATCACAGTTGCATAAACGAGCATACATGAGAATCTTAACTGCTTCATCGATTTTGGTTTTTTAAAATTAAAAAATAGGTAGAGAGGAGGGGTAATTACTAGGTAGATAATGAGTAATAAAGTTAAATTATATTAATTTAATGGCCGAATTTTTATTTACCTGTGTGAACGATGTCAGGATGCCGTTTTTTTCATTGGGTGAAGCGATGGATGGGGCTTTGCCGGTGAAAAAAAATATTGTAGTTTACCCGGATTGAACGTCCCCGGATCAGGATTCCGCCGTCCGGGCTGTCATTGAAATGCGCTGGCAGGTGAACAATGAGATGATGAACTGCTTTCCGTATAGAAGAGAGGCTGAATGCTTGTTTTCCGATAATATTCATAACCTGATTACAACATGTATAAGCGTTTTGCAAAAATTGCCGCCATCACTATCCTCGTTTTTACCGGTCACATATCACGTAGTCAATCCAGGTATCATCCGGCTACATTATTCCCCGCACTCCCCTTACTGCCGCCGGGCAATGAGTACCGCACAGCCACCGGAGAACCAGGGCCCGCCTATTGGCAGAACCAATCTGATTATGTATTGGATGTAACGTTGGATGACCATAAAAATGTTATTAAAGGGACGGCAACGATTACTTACACGAACAATAGTCCGAAGGCGCTTTCTTCTTTGTGGCTGCAGCTGGACCAGAATGTCTACAAACATGATTCCAGGGGGATCCTGTCGGGGTTATTTCAGTATAAGGATGCTGAAAAAAAAGTAGCCGATGGTGGATTTCAGATTGAAGATGTAAAACCCGCCGGCGCTTCTGCAGGCAGTATTACCTATGATGTTTACGATACAAGAATGAAGTTGTCGCTGTCACAACCGCTGCAAAAAGGTCAGCAGTTAACTTTCCGGATACAATACAGTTATCTCTTCCCGGTCAATTATAAGAATGCGGATTTCCAGGTGAACAGAACGGATATTATGCCCTCGAAGAATGGTGATATTTATGCTGTAGCGCAGTGGTATCCGCGGATGTGTGTCTTAGATGATGCAGAAGGCTGGAATACCCTACCATATCTTGGCAACGGTGAGTTCTATCTTGACTTCGGTAATTTCCAGGTGAATATCACCCTGCCTTCATCCTACCTTGTAGAGGCCTCCGGCGATCTGTTGAATCCTGAGGAAGTGTTGACGCCTGTTCAACTCAAACGGTGGCAGGCTGCCAAAGCTGGTTCAGACCCTGTGTTTATCAGATCGGCAAAAGAGGTGGCGGAAGCTTCTTCCCGGCCAGCGAAACCAACATGTACCTGGAAGTTTAAGATGGACCGCACCAGGGATTTCGCATGGACAGCATCTAAATCATTTATATGGGAAGCGTCCTCATTCAGCCTGGGAAACGGGAAAAAAGTAATGGGTAGTTCTTTGTACCCCCTGGAATCAGACAAGCCGAATAGCTGGGCAAGGTCTGGCGAGTACATTAAATTCACCCTGCAGCACTTTTCAGAAAAATGGTTTACATATCCATTCAATAAGGCGGTCAATGTTGCATCCAACCTGGATGGTATGGAATATCCCGGTATCGTGTTCTGCTCCGCGAGAGACACAGGTAACATCTACTGGGCCGTTGTAAATCATGAATTGGGGCATACCTGGTTCCCTATGGTAGTCGGCAGTAATGAGCGAAAATATGCCTGGATGGACGAAGGGTTCAACCTCTTTATAGATAATATCGCAACAAAGGAGTTTAACAAAGGTGAGTTCAGGGGATATGCGGAGATTGACATGCCTGTTACAGCTCTTTTTGCCGATTCATTATTACCTATTTTAAGCAGGCCTGACATAACTCCCGGTAACCAGGTGTATAATGTCCAGTACCAGAAAGTAGCATATCTGCTGGCCTTGCTGCGTAATGAAATTGTTGGCGTCAAACGTTTTGACGCAGCTTTCGGGAAATATATCAACGACTGGGCATATAAACACCCTACGCCATGGGACTTTTTCAGAAGTATGAACGCTTCAGTAGGGGAAGACCTGACCTGGTTCTGGAAGTCCATGTTTATGGAGAACTTCAGGCTGGACCAGAAGATCGCTAAAGTTGAGAATAGTGGCGGGAACAAGACCATGGTGACTATCGAGAATATTGAAAGGGCGGCCATGCCTCTTTTGGTAGACATTACGTACGTGAATGGCATACACGAGCGGAGGTCTTTTCCCATAGAGATATGGCAGTATAATACGGCTTATACCTTTGCGGCTGACAGGAATGAGACTGTTTCCAGGGTTGTTATTGATCCCGACCAGGTTTATCCGGATGTAGACAGAAGTAATAATGTGTATGAGTTGAAGAAATAAACGTGGGACAGTCTGAATGGTGAATTCCGTGACTTGTATTGAATGTCCGTCACCGGCAGATCCTCGTCAGCGCCAATTGTCCAGGACTTTCCTTTTCAGCTGCCAGTCAGTCATATTCCCATTTATAATGATTGTTTTTCTTTTCTGGCTCACGGAGATAATGGTACCCACGGTAGCGCCGATCGCAAGACCGCTTAATGCACCTGTAGCAATGTCATCGCCGGGAGAGCTCTCGTACCCCAATCCTCCCCATACATCCTCACTGGCTTGTCCTGTTGCCAGGCCAAGAATAGCACCCGATACTACGCCAATAGTTGCTGCTATAGCGATGGCATGACCAAATGTTCTTTTGGTTTTGATGGTGCCGATGTCTCTCAGGGGAACCTCAGTCTGTGTCTTATGACCCTGAAGTATGATGGAGGTGTCTGTGGTGGCCGTGAAATCGCCTTTGGCAATCAATTGCCCCTGTTGGTCGTAAATCCGTATAAACCGTTTTTGGGCCGCTATGGGGCTTACGCTACAGAGCAGCAGGAGCAGCAGCAGGTAATAGTTCTTTTTCATCGCAAAAATTTATAGGTTGATCTGATAATTTCTGCAAAGCGCTGTTGTAAAACGGGGTTTAAATAAGATGGGATGTTTGGTGCTAAGAGCTGGTTATAGGGAGAAAAGTTGGATCAAAGGTACGGGAGTTCCGGCAACTGTCCATATTTAATTTAATGGTGATTTCCCTGGTGTATTATGTCACAACGTTGGCGGTGTTACCCGACCGGAATATTAATCGATGACAGGATACCTGAGCGGTGGGTTACCAAAGAGAAATGAAAAAGCAATAATTTCTGTTTATATTTAGGTTTAGCACTTATTTTCCGTTATGATAAACACATTACGAATGCTGGCTTTCCTGCTGCCGGCTGTCATCTTTCAGTATGTTGCCCGGGCGCAGGAGCAATGGACGCCGTTATTTAATGGTAAAGATATTAATGACTGGATCGTAAAGATCCACCATCATGAAACCGGTGATAATTTTGGTAATACCTTCCGGGTGCAGGACAGTACTATACAGGTGCGCTATGATCAATACGGTAATTTTAATGAGCAGTTTGGACACTTGTATTATAAAGTTCCCTTTTCTTATTACCATCTGAAACTGGAGTACCGTTTTACGGGAGAATGGGTGAAAACAGCGCCTTCTTATACGATGCTTAACAGCGGATTGATGTATCATTCGCAGGATCCCCGTACTATGCCCAAAGAGCAGGATTGGCCTATTTCTATCGAAATGCAGTTCCTGGCGGGGCTGGACGACGGAAAACCCAGACCTACGGGTAATATGTGCTCTCCCGGTACACATATCGTATATGAAGGAAAACTGGATACCCGGCATTGTATAAACTCCAGTTCAAAGACCTATGGTAAGGACGAGTGGATACAGGCAGAACTGATCGTGCTGGGAGATTCGCTGATCACACATATTATCAACGGCGACACGGTATTGAGGTATTCGAAACCACAAATAGGCGGACCAGTGGTGAACGGATTTGACGCTACGCAGAAGCAGGACGGGAAATTGCTGAGTAGCGGATTTATTGCCCTGCAGAGTGAAGGACAACCGATAGATTTCAGGAATATCAGGATACTGAACCTGGAAGGTGTGTTCCGGAAAGAATAAGAACAGCGTTAAAGTTTGATCTTGTATCCACAAAAAGATGTATTTCTTCAATTCAGCAATTGCATGAAAATCAAGCTGTTTTTTCTTTTAAGATATTCTTAACAACTGCATTTATGGAAATCTGATTTTCAGGGAATCCTGTTAGGTATCACCTAAAATCAACTTTTCATGAGCCAGAGAATTCTCTTTCCTATTCTGACAATTGTTGGAGCCTCATTGTTTACCAGTAACTTTAATCCTTACACGCAGAAAAACAGTATTACAGACCGGCGATCTATAACAGTGCCGGCGGATACTGCTTTGGATAAGGTGCAGGATAAACGCAATACCACTCAGGCTAAAATCCAGATAGTATTCGCTTTAGATGCCACGGGCAGCATGAGTGGCCTGATAGGCGCTGCAAAGGAGAAGATATGGTCTATTGCGGGCAGTCTTGCGCAGGCTGAACCGGCGCCCGTAATTGAGATGGGATTATTGTTTTACCGCGACAAAGGAGATGTATTTGTCACCAGGAAGGTCGCTTTATCCAGCGACATAGACGACGTATATGCAAAACTGATGCAGATAGCGGCAGAAGGTGGGGGAGATGAGCCGGAGAGCGTGAACCAGGCCCTGTATGAGGCAGTGACAAAATTTAGCTGGGATACCGCTTACAATACGTATAAAACAGTATTCCTGGTGGGGGATCGTGCTCCGCATATGGATTACCAGGACGATATAAAATACCCGGTAAGTTGTGGGCTGGCTAAAAAAAGGGACATTGTATTAAATACGATCCTGATGGGGAACGACAGTAAGGCAATGCGTATATGGAAGGAGATAGCGGCATGCAACCAGGGTAGCTATGCACAGGTAGGGATGGATGCCAATGATATAGAAGTGAACACCCCGTATGATGAGGCGATTGCCGATCTGTCAGACAAGTTGGATAATACCAGGATTTATTATGGCAGTGCAAAAGAAAAGTCAGCTGCATATGAAAAAGTATCCAACAGCAAAATAATTGCCAGTGGAACCAAAGCGAACGTAAAGGCGCAAAGGGCAGAGTATAATTCAACCAAAGCGGGTAAAGTTGCATACTATGGTCAGAAAGAACTGCTGGAGAGTTATAAAGACAAATCAGTAAGCCTTGATTCTATAAAAGAAGAGGAATTGCCTGATCTTATTAAAAACATGACAGCTGCACAGCGGAAGGTATTCCTTGAGCAAAAAATAGCTGAGAGAGATAGCCTCAACAGGGAACTGGTCAAATTCACCAAACAGCGGCAGGAGTATATAGAGAAAGATCTGAAAAGCCGCGAAGCTGCGAGCGTAGATAGCTCGTTTACAAACAGGATATACAAAAGCATACAGAAGCAAACTGAAAAGAAGAATATCCACCTGAAGGCCAATGCCAAGTTTTAGAGGCCTATTGGGCATCTGAACAGTACCCGATCACAAACATAAAGACTATAAAATGAAACATATTGTTATCCTATTTCTCTCAATACTAACAGTTTCTGCCTATGGACAGGATAAATATAATTACCTTTATTCGGGCAGACTGATGGAACTTAAAGGGACTGAATACGTGGTGTCAAAAGTTGAAAACTGGGGAAAAATGCTTGCAGTTAAGAGTCAGTATCTCCTGTTCGTTAATACCGAAAATGGTCAGATGAAACGGGTTGATTTTCCTAAAGACGCAAGTCTGCATCACGTTGAGCAGATCAAAATAGATAGTTTACAGATTAACAAGGTGCTCGTAACGGCGAAAACCGTAAATCTTGATAACAACAAGCATATTGACTGGGACGATCCCACTCAGATTCTTGTAGTTTCTCCGGATGGGAAGGATGTTGTACAGTTGACCGATGATAATTTTTTTGCGCGTGATTGGGTGATCAATA
The DNA here is from genome assembly GCF_023100805.1 of Chitinophaga filiformis. Lineage (NCBI taxonomy): Bacteria > Pseudomonadati > Bacteroidota > Chitinophagia > Chitinophagales > Chitinophagaceae > Chitinophaga > Chitinophaga filiformis. Next base: position 5,693,901 of record NZ_CP095855.1, on the reverse strand, counting down.
ATAAAACAGGAAATATCCTAATTACGGGGCATTTTGATAGCAACAATAATGGGAAGTATGATAAGGCTGATGTGTATAAGATATTATTGTATAGTCTACGAAACTTGAAATTGGTAGCAGAAGTGCAGCAATAAGTTTCTGCATATGTGTGTCTCTAGAAGAGAGGAGGACCCGAAAAGCAAAATAAGCACCTTAGGGGCGCTTCGATATTGGCAAACTTTATAAGTATCTGAATGAAACGAGGCAGTATCATACGATGATATTGCCTCGCTTTATATGCCATCATGTTTGAAATGTTACAGGAAAACTCCTGTCCTGGTATCTCCTTTATCAAAACTTAAATCCCGCACCTACACTGAATAGCCAGGGATTGATCTTCGTATCTGCATATACGGTTGCGCCTCCGGCTACTTCTGGAACTGTGGTGACAGTGTTTTCTGTTTTCAGCCAGATCTTCTTTGCATCTACGTTAATAAACCATTTTTTGCTGATATCTATATCAACCCCCAGCTGGGTGGCAAAGCCGAATTTATTTTTGTAAGAGATATCTGCAATGGCAGGGCCTTCTTTCGCACCGTAGAATATCGTGTAGTTGACGCCTGCACCGGCATACGGCAATATTCCTTTGCCTACAGGCTGGTGATAGAGAAAGGTCAGGGTAGGAGGCAGCAGCCATACTTTTCCTAGGTCCACATCACCAAGAGCAGTGCCCTTAGCCGTTACTTTATGCCTGGTCGTTCCCAGTATGAGATTAGCAGATACGCGGTTAAAAAGGAAATAGGTGAAGTCCAGCTCGGGGATCACTGTATTAGAGATATCAACGCTTCCGCCTATAGTGCTGATCGTAGCACTGGCATCAGGAACTACAGCGGTAGCTCTCAGGCGTGCACGCCATTCTCCTTTCTGTTGAGCAAAGCCTAATAAACTGAGGCAGCATAAGATGTTGAATAAAAGTACCTTTTTCATAATTGTGATTTGGTTTCTTGATGATGCAAACCTAGAACAGATACGATTTGAAAAAGGTGATGAAGAGCAGGACAAAGACTGATTCTGAGGATTTCAATAACTGATATTGCTCAGACGGGGCTAACGCGGGTGCTTATGTTATTGTATTTGTAATCCGGGTGGAAGCGGAAAGCAGAACGACATCCGCCTTAATCAGGTACCCGAATAAAAAGAGCCTGTATCTTCAATTTTGATACAGGCTCTCTTTGCCATATTGAAAGAATTGTACGACGTTAAGCGTTACTTAGCTATCAAATTCCGCCAATGAACTCTACGCAATATCCGGTGCCGCATGCGTTGCTGATGTGAAAATACACCGCTGTAATCGACGTTTGTGTTTTCATGCCGCCAGCCAGGTAGTTTCCGGGAGAGCTCAGGCTAAAAGGATAAGTTCCCAATGAAGTACCGGACAAGGTTCTGAAGGTGATGGAAGACGGGATAGTTCCACTGCCATTTATTTCGTAGGCAATGGTACCGGCAGGCTGGCCGGCTCCGGGTGTACCATCGGTAGTACCGGAGATCGGAAAAGAATACCTGCGTGCAGTCTTTTCGATCGCAGGAGCGTCAGAACGTACAGGTGCAAAACTGGATAAAGAAAAGATAGCGCATAGCATTAATGCAACAGGGAACAACTTTCTCATAGATAATGGTTCTTTTTGTGTCTGGGTTATAAAATTATCGTAACGAATATAAGTGTTTTTGAGACACAGCTGGTGCTAAACATCTGCTAATATTAAATAAACTTTCTACCTGAAGATATCGTCGTTGTGGTTATTGTTGGCGATGGCATATTACTTGCATTATGAGGACAGACCGTGCCTGGTTAGTCACATGAAATGATTTGCCGTGCCCGGTTATAATTTTCTAACCAAAAGTTATTGCCATGAAAAAGTATCTGATTGGCCTTGCCGTTATTTTGCTAGCAGGCTCATTACTTCCGTTGATGGTTAGAGGGCAGGAAAAACAAAGGATTATTGATGACAGCAGAAAGGCGAAAGCTGCCTTTGTTCAGACAGACAAACTAATGGATGCTCTTTTTGACCATAGTTACGGATATGTCATTTTCCCCAATGTAGGTAAAGGTGCTGCAGGTGTTGGTGGAGCTGCCGGCAGGGGAGCCGTTTATGAAAAAGGAAAATTCATTGGCCTGGCAAAAATGGTACAGGTCACTGCAGGTTTCCAGTTTGGTGGACAGGCGTATAGAGAAGTGATCTTCTTTGAAGACAAGGCCGCACTGGATCACTTTAAAGACAACAAGCTCGAATTTTCAGGACAGGCCTCAGCGATCGCTGCCAAAGAGGGTGCTGCTGCCAATGTTAAGTACCGTGATGGTGTACTCGTCTTTACACAGGAGAAAGGCGGTTTAATGCTTGAGGCTGCCCTTGGCGGACAGAAATTTACTTATCAGGGAAGTGCTAAATAAGGATGCTTTCCGAAAACTTTCTTTAAGCTTATATTTTAACTGATATAACAAAAGGTCATTAGAACAATAATGGCCTTTTGTTATGTCTACCTTAACCGGATGCAAATCGATTATCATGGGCGTTATCACTGCTCAAGATGGATTAGCAGCTAAAAAGCTATTCTCCGGGAAGTCAGGACGGAAATTGACCGCCCCATATCAATCTTTAATATATCCTGTAAAACAGCGCTTTCCCATTGCCGGTACCTGAGCTGCCGGTAGTGGTAATGTGACCGGTGTTCCCGTTCCCATCATAACCTGAAGCCTTATTATAGCTGGATGTGCAGCCTGTAACAGTATGTGGTATGTTCTGCCCCGAACTGCCAAGCTTAAAGCCATTACCATCTCCGTTGCCGCCATACCCGTTGTTCGTGGCAGTGCAATTGGTGATGGTCACTGTAGAAGGTTGCCCATACAGGTCCCAACCGTCGTCCGAATTGTGGTTGGCCGTACAGTGGTCGAAGCGGTTACCTGCTCCGGCCGACAATTTACAGGCAAAGCCGTCTGCATTTTCACCGCCATTCTGCGTGTCATAGTTGTCATTGGAGTTGCAATAACTGATGTTATTGTGGTGCGACTGGTTATAGATCTGCAAACCGGAATCATGATTGCCGGAAGTGGTCACATTATATACATAGTTGTAACCGCCATACTGGAATACGAGACCGCAATCCGGTGCATTCTTAATGGTCATGTTAGTAATGTTCCAATAGCTTCCGTTACATTTTACGCCCCAGCCGGAAGAGATACCCGAACAGTCTAATACACCACCGGTGAAATTGATCTTGGCACTGGAGGTACCGCTGTTAAGCAACTGTAGGGTACTCGTAAGTTTAATCGTTCCGCTGATAGTGATAATGTCGCCTGGCTTTGCAGCACTGATAGCTGCTTTCAGCGCAGATTCTGTATTTACTGTTACACTGCTGGCGGCTGCTGTGACACCGGTCGATAAAGAGCGTTTTTCATCGGCAATGTCGGGAGATACTGAATTGTTTTTCTGACAGCTGGCAATAGCCAGGCAAAGCAAGATCATGAGGGAGTTGTTTTTCATAATGTGGGTTTTAAATTATTGAAAGATAGTAATGAGGGGGTAAGTTGAATTTCAGCAATAAATTGACAGGTTGATCAGGTGGTTGCGAATTTTTTTACGCAATCGTTGCCGATAACGATTGCGTAGGGACAATTAAATGCAATCTATGGATTATGTTATCTTTGGCCGCTCAAAAAAAATGCAAATGGTTAGATATATTGAATTTGGTAACATATTTAAGATCAATGGAGTTGTGAATTATGCGCATGGATGTAACTGTGCCGGAGCGATGGGAAAAGGTATTGCGGTTGAATTCAAAGCGAGATTCCCTAAAATGTATAATGAGTACAAGGCGCTTTGTAAGTCTGGTAAATTCACCCTCGGTAGTGTTTTTGAGTATTGTTACGGTGAAGGATATGTTTTCAATCTGGGAACACAGGTCAGTTGGACAACAAGAGCCAATTTAGAGGCTGTTGGAGAAGCTATTGAAAAGATGGTATCTATTGCCGCAACACTTAAAGTGGATAAGATTGCATTGCCCAAAATAGGTGCTGGCCTGGGTGGTCTTGACTGGAATGATGTCAAAGTCCTTATTGAGAGGGCAGCAGCCAGGTATCCGGAATTAGACCTTTTTGTGGTTGAGAATTTCAGGGATGAATGAACATCTATAGGCATCCAGGATCAACCTTATCGGATGTAGCGAATAAAAACACCTGCCCTAAACAAATATCCTCAGTGATTCCGCTCAGTAACACAGGGGCTATCGCGCCTGTCTCAGTAACGAAATACACATTTATTTTGACGCGTTGATAACGCGGATTTTTCTTAAAATACGGCGATCAGACAGCAATAAGCATGTAAGTGTTTACCGGCCATATTTTTCTGATCACATAACAAAGTTAAGACGAAAAGGAAGAAAAACATATACGGGAAATACGCATTTTAGTGTGTTCGTTGACGAATATTTCCTTTGAGGTATAGTGGAGGTATAGTCGAGGTAGCCTCATCTTCCCTTAATCTTCCGTTCCGCAACGGAAGATTAAGGGAAGATGAGGCTACCTCGACTATACCTCTACCGAATCCAAAGCCTGATTCGTCGTTTTTCTGTGCGTACAGGAAGTTTTGCCACCGTTTTGGCGCGATGAGCATTGGCTTGTTATAAACGCTAAGTAGCTCCGGGTTGGGCATGGGATGTTGGCCGGGAAGCTAAGATGCTTTACGTCTTATTCGATTGAGATTCGTTACAATATGTCTTATCCTGGTATAGGTTTACACTTTTGGTGAGATAATCCGTTTGAATTTTACAATATTAAAAGATAATCCTAAAAAGGTTGTTTTCTTTAGATTTTAGTCCTGGATCAGGTTGACAGTATCTGCTGTTAATCCTGATTTTGGACCATCTTTTTTCTTGGTTCGCCATCTCCTTACTAATTCCCCTTGTTTTGTATGTGCCTGATTCGGAGTCAGATAGTCGCAGCTTGTATGAGGCCTTTGTTCATTGTAGATGCGGATAGTCTCTGCTACTATAGCAGCCGCGGCTTCATAGTTTTTAAATAACCGGTCCAGGCCAAATTCTAACTTTAATATTCCATTTACTCGCTCAGCAATGGCATTTTCATACGGGTTGCCCTTCTCGGCCATACTAATGCCGACGTGACTATCATTAAGTAATTCTATGTAGTTTTTACTACAATATTGTGACCCTCTGTCAGAGTGGTGAATCAGGCTATATTTGATGGGATTCTTTATATCCGATAAAGCCATTTTTAAGGCCTCAATAGGCCCTTCGGCCTCCAGTGATGGATGTAAGCAATAACCGACGATTTTTCTTGAATAAGCATCAGTTATCAGGCTCAAATAACAGAACCGGGAGCCTACCAAAGGAAGGTAAGTAATATCACTAACCCACACCTGGTTAGCCTGACTAAGCTTCAGCTCTTTAATCAGATTAGGATATTTTTTGAAGGGATGATTAGAATCGGTAGTCCGTATTTTCTTACGTTTTCTTTTACGGACAAGCATTCCATTTTCAGCCAACAGATTGAAAAATCGATCCCTGCCTAATTTAATTTTATGATGTTGAAGAGTTTGTGAAAGCATTCTATGAAGTTTTCTGGCGCCCAGTCGCTTTTGTGAAGCTCTGATTTGCTCCGCTTTGTCAAGAACGATGGCCATTTCCAGGCCAAATTGATGATCGCTGTTTTTCCGCTTATAAAAAGCTTGTCTGCTTTTACCAAACAGTCCGCAAACATTACCCAAATCCTTGTCCGGATAATGTTCTTTTACTCTGCAGACGGCTTGGTACCAGGCTTTTTTTGGATCTCAATATTAAATTGTTCTTCAGCAACTTCGATCATTGTCTGAAAAGCAAATGCCTTTAAATTGGCATGTTCCAGCTTTTTACGGAGTTCTTCATTTTGCTTTCTTAAAGCATCAAACTCCTTTTTTTCCTGTTCTGTCATGGCCGTAGATATTATGGGTTTTTCCAAAGTCGTTTGCCTAAGTTCGGAAGAAAAAAGAGAGTACCAATAAGCTATTTGTGGTTTAGTGATCTTATAACGAGCTGCGACCTGGCTCATGCTTTGGTCTCCGGCCATGTAATCGGCTACGACTTTGTTCATGAACGACTGCTCATATTGGAACTGTGGTCCCAGGCGTCCCTTGCGTCCACCTTTGTTCTGATTGTTTGAATTTTGCATGTTTTACACTTTTTAAGGTGTAAACCTATTTCAGGACCTGACAATAGGCTTTGAGAAGGCTTTATCTTACGTTCATCTTACGTCTTGAACGGAAGATGAACGTAAGATAAAGCCTTCTCAAAGCCGTTTCAATCGAATCTCAATCGAAGTTCCTGCCATCATGTAAGGGGAAATCAGGCGCAATTGGTATATACCTGTATGACTACGCAAAAAGAGAAAAATGTGTTCACATGATTGTGTATTAGCAAATTAAACTATAAGCTAAACTGTTGTAATACCTGGTAGTCCGGGCGTATTATTCTGGTCCATTGCCTTCACCTGCGCTTTGAATTGAGACGGCACCATCATGAGTATAAGCTGTTTATGCCATTGACATTTCCGGATCATCCGATAAAACGGGATCATCAACTGGACAATTCGTGGTCGTCCCAGCCTGAGCAGATCGTTTACTTGTCTGGATACCAACATTCTTTGAATATCGAGCAGCAGGAAATAGCGGAAGGTGCCTAAGTGTTTTTTATATTGCTGAAAGAGATCTTTGGTAAAATCGCTGTTCCGGAGGCTGCAGGTCAGCTGGTGTTCGTATGTTTTTTTCCATTCCCTGTAATCAGCAGGAATATCATGGATATGCATATAATGACCGATCCTGGAGAAGGCGTTCACAATGTCATCTTTCTCCTCATTGGTTAATGTTCTTTGCAACAGTTCAAAAGCGGTGATAGAATAATAGATCAGCATGTATAATACGTCCTGGTAACCTTCGTTACTTATTTTACTGCCACGTGCTGTTTCAATATGCTGGTGTATGACGTTTATCTTTTCAATCGAAGCAATGGCCTCTTTTTCGGCTTTAAAAAGAATGTACTGGGCGTATTTGACTGTAGAAAACAAACGTCCGATAGGATCGCCGGGCAATTTGCCTGTGAAGTACAGCCAATCCACCTCTTTGTTCAATGCAAATTCTGCGCTGGCGCCGGCAAATATGAAAAGTGTAATATCTGTCGTACCCCATATTTTCCTCACAATTGATGTGTCTTCCACAAATGTCTTCATCACAATACTTTATAAGCGATTGCCTTTTCCAATTGTTTTATCTTTCTATGGCATATTAAGAGCGGAACTATTCCTATAATTCCGAATGAACAATCGATCAGTCGCCAGTGAATGGGGATCTGCCTGATCTGCCCTGCTATAAAGGCCAACGGTATAATTGCAACACAGGCTATGCATCCGAATTCGATGATCCAGATATTTTTTACCGGATCCCTGAGAGGGCCGATGAATGCGATAGCAATTACAATGTGAGCAAATGCCAGCCAATCGTATCCATAGGCAAGGAAAGGATATTGTTCGTTAGTGTTCTTTATTGCCTGGTAACAGGTAAACAGCCATTTATAGAAGGCAGAATATTGTTCCGGCCACCAGGAACAGACCCATTGCAGCTCGGTTTCTACAGGGAAGGCGGTGATGCCACTCAGCAGCAGGGCAACGATAAAAAAGATGAGCCAGGCCTTTATTTCCCTTCTGAATTTTACTGTATTTGTCACCATAAGAAGTGCTTTGTAATACAAAGTAAGTAAACTTATTTCATACTTCCAATATTTTATCGTGTGCGAACAGCCGGTGTTCTTCTTCGAATTACTCAATAAACTGCCGTTTATTTATTTTCAGAACAATATTTGTGCGAAAGATTTAAATTTGTTGATAGCATTACAATTGTCCGGTATGCACAATATTGTATGAATGAGAAAGGAAAGGGAAATTCAACTTATCATTAGAGCTAGAAGTGCCGGCCCATATCAATTCGACCTTCGTTTATGCAGATTGGAGGATGGCGCGAAAGTACAACAGGCATAAATGCACGCCGATAATAGACTTTAAATATTAGTAGCAATAAAATAGAAAACAATATATGTCGATAACAAAAGAATCTGAACTGCTGGGGATGCAAAAAGCGAGTGAAGCCGTTGCAGCTACCTTGAAAGCCATGCGGACCTATGCTCAACCCGGTATGAGTACAAAAGAACTGGATGAATACGGCGCTAAGATATTGTCCGATATGGGAGCAAAGTCAGCACCTTTTTTAACATACGGATTTCCCGGATATACCTGTATCAGCGTTGACAACGAATTTTGTCATGGTATTCCTTCTGAAAGGAGAATTTTAAAGGAAGGTGATCTGATCAATATTGACGTTTCGGCTGAATTAGACGGCTTTTGGGCTGATAACGGCGGATCATTTGTGCTGGGAAATGATATTCATCAGCATCAAAAACTGGTGGACGCATCCAAAGAAATATTGCAAAAGGCCCTCAACAATATCAGGGGAGGAGTGAAGATAGCTGATATCGGATACCTGATGGAAACAGAAGCTAAGAAGAGAGGCTTTAAAGTAATTAAGAACCTGGGCGGACATGGTATCGGAAGAGGTTTACACGAGGAGCCAGGCGAATTGCTGAATTACAAAAATCGATTCGACACAAGGCGATTCAGAAAGAATTCTGTTGTGGCTATTGAGACATTTATTTCCACCACTTCAACCTATGCAACAGAGACAAATGACGGATGGACAATGGTAGGTAATAAAGGCGGATATATGGCGCAGCATGAGCACACTATTGTAGTGACTGATGGAAAGCCGATTATTTTGACGGAGATGAACGGGATATTAAATTAGGAGATATTTTTTGATAGTATGAGAAAAGGAGATCAGGAAATTGATCTCCTTTTTGTTTGTTTAGGCCTTACGGGAATGCGGTAAGGTCTAAACAAATTTTACCAACCGTACTGAATAGTTAAGGTGCCAATTTATACCTGATATATCTCGCCACCGTTTCAATAGCCTCTCTTCCCTCATCTATAACACCACCCATCTGGAAGAAGCCATGCAGCATTTTGGGATAAAGCCTTTCAGTTACCTCCACATATGCCTGGCGAAGCTTTTGTGCATATTGCGTGACTTCATCGAGCAAAGGGTCATATTCTCCTATTATGATGAGTGTATCGGGCATCCCGGAAAGGTCATCGTTGAATATCGGTGCCGCCTGTATTTTATCTTCTGTATAATAATTCCAGAACTCAACAGCACTCTTTAAGGTCAGTATAGGGCCCTCTGCAAATGTTGACCATGAGCTGGTAGCAAGGGAGGAATCAGTGGCAGGGTATATAAGCACCTGGCATAAGATGTTTTTCACTTTTCCCGCCACAGCAGTGGCTAAGGTACCACCGGCGCTGTCTCCGGCTACTGCAACAGACAGACCATCTATACCCAGTTCTTCCGCGTGACTGATGATCCATTCAGTAGCATCGATACAGTCATTCACGCCGTGAGGGAATTGATATTCCGGAGCAAGCCGGTAGTCGACTGAAATAATGACTACACCCGATAAATTGGCAAGCTGCCGTAGAGGCCTGTCGTGCGACTCAAGGCTTCCTTTGAAGAAGCCGCCGCCATGAAAGAAGACCACTGCCGGTAAACCTTTTTCACCGTTCGGTCTGTAAATCCTGATATTAATGTTCCGGTCGGGGAATTCGATGGTTTTGTCCTCCACTGCAAATACTGCTTCCGGTTCTCCGGCAAGAGGGGCCAACTTTTCATAGGATATTCTTGCAGCCTGTAACTTGTCCTGTATCTCAGTAACGCTGACTGACTTTATATAGGCCAAAGCCTCCTGTACCTGTGGTAAAATCTCCATTTTATTATCGTTTTAATGCAAATTTCTGTACTGTGCATTTATAAATAAAATAATGTGATTTATTGGTGGTTATAAAAATATTTATAGCTTTATGCCATGGTGAACTTAGAATGGTATAGAACATTTAAGGCCGTTTATGAAACAGGATCGCTGACAGCGGCTGCAAAGGCTTTGTTTATATCACAGCCCAATGTGAGCCAGCACCTGTCTTCCCTGGAAGCGAATGTTGGAAAGCCATTGTTTGAACGGAAGCCGAAACTGGTGCCTACCGATTACGGTAAATTGTTTTATACACAGGTAGTGGGGCCGCTGGAGAAACTGGAGAAAGTGGAAGCGAGTTTCAATGCTGCCTGCCTGAAAAAGCAATTGCCTGTCATCCGGCTGGGATGTGTACAGGAGTATTTCCAGTCCGTATTAGCTGAAAAGATCACCACTATTGATGCTCACCTTATTTTGTCTTTTGGACGCACTAAAGAGTTACTCAGCAAGTTACAGAGGGGCAGCCTGGACTTTGTAGTGGCAACTAAAATGAGCGATTTCAAGGGCCTTGCTTTCGAACCTGTGCGACAGGAGACTTTTGTCATAGCAGGCAATAAGACCATTGACACGACAGCATTTGATATTTATGTCAGCAAACAGGAATGGGAAAATGCTGAGACATGGCTGTTATCTCAACCATGGATAGCATACACGACAGACCTCGCTATCGTACGCAGGTTCTGGCAAAAGAACTTCTACAAGCGCCCGGTCATTACACCATACTGCGTAATTCCCGACATGAATATTATCTTAAAATCGCTTAAGCATTGTACTGCTTTGACAATAGCGACAGACTATATGGTGGACGATGATCTGAAAATAATCTGGGCTGGTATGGAGAAAACTGAGAATACCCTGTATCTGGCCTATGATCAGACACGGGTGACATCCGACCAGGTGAAACTAATGAAGCACTTTTGTCGATAAAAGGGTGGTTGCTGTTCTTCGGATGTACTTTGTAATTTAATGCGCCTTGTAGCAGTCTGACAGTCAATTATATAAGCCTCAGCTAATCTGATCGGAGGGATCCGGAAAATAAGTGCTTTAAAATTTTAAAAAATGAAATTTATTGTTACATTTGCATCCCGCCGTTGAAAAAGCGGTGGTACCGGTTCGGGACGTAGCGCAGCCCGGTAGCGCACTTGCATGGGGTGCAAGGGGTCGCTAGTTCGAATCTAGTCGTCCCGACGAAACTGGACAAGGCAGCAGAAATGCTGCCTTGTTTATTTTTATGACTTTCTGAAATACGCTTCAGGCGTGGGATTGGGGATCAGCTTCATGATGCCGGTCAAAGGCATAGTTCATATTGAACACCCGCCGGATTGCTAGTATCAATGGGCTGCGTAACCGCAATGATGGTAACGCCATATTTCTCCCGGAGTTCTTTAGACAGCCGCATAGTACTATCGCTGGTCGGACTAAACCTACCGAGCAAATACACCAGAATATGGGTTACTTTCTCCTTGTTCTTTTTAATGACCTCTGGCATTCGCTGAAACTCCTTTCGACCATCGGTGCTGGCGCTTTCATAGTTCCGCCAAGTAACCCATAATAGCAATTCGTTACGGGCTGCAAACTCCTCAATGGCTCGTTTCTATGTATCCAGGCTCAAGTTGGTTGCATATTATTCTTTGGAAGATACGCGGGTTTACACAACGCAAAACTTACCGGCAGCCGTTTTCTTATATTGTACAACTGGTCTTTTTGACCATTGTTGAAACAGATCAAGGTGCTGACTCATGATGTTTTCTTTTTACCAGGATTTAAGTATGATGTATTATTAGTGTCTGGTAAAGGCAACGCTTGCATAACCCCCAATGCCTCTTCCTTGTTAGTAAACACTTACAGAAAATCATCAGCAAAACGGATAAGAAAGCTATCGCCTTCAGTAGTGGCTGTATTTGTCTGAAGGACCATTCATCCAGCACATAGTGCAGATAAATGTTACTGATCAATGGTGAACTGTCCATAGAGGGACAAACGGGTATGGGCAAACTTTTTCACTTTAGACATAAATCTTATATTTTAGCGCTTTCAAAGCCCTTAAATCATACCTATGCGCAACATTTTAATTGCTATTCTTTTTTTATGTACTTCGTTAGCCCGGTGCAATTCGGGCCCTGTTAAGCCAAATAAAGAATATCAAATGAACTGGAAGACCTATAATGTAAAAGGCAGGGTAAAATCCATTATTGAGTTCAATTACAAACAGTATATTCCCGATAGTGCATTGAGCAACTTTGTTACAAAGGAATATTTTAAGTTTAGAAAAGATGGAAATTTGGAAGAGCAAACTACTTTTCTGCTAAATGAAGAATTTCAAAGAAGGATTGTATACGAGTACGATAAGGCAGGCAACTATACCCATCTTACCGCTTATGATGAAGATAACAGCCTGGCTTATAAATGCACCTATGCATTTGATGAAGAGGGCAGGATGATTGAATTTATTAATTATGACCGTTTCGGAGGAGTAAAATATAAAGATGAAAGAACATATGACGCAAGCGGTAGTTATACTTCGCGCGGTTTGGGCTCGGGCTCAGACGCTTATAAGTATACATACGATTCGAAAGGCCGGCCCACTTCGATGGAGACTTATTACGACAACGAAAAAATATGTACCCGGAAAACCGAATGGAAATACAGTGGCGATACGGTAGAAGCAACAAGTTACCATCATGGATCATTTGAAGACAAGACGCTACATATATACAACAAAAACCAGCAAATCATTCAATATCGTTCCACCAGTAATTATAGGATCTATGAATGTACTAATGCCTATGACGCCAATGGCAATGGAACCGAATGTATATGCAAAATTTCCGGTGAATTAAATAAAAAAGACTCTTACCGGCATGAATATGTTTATGATAAAAATAATAACTGGATAAAGAGAACAACTTACAATGTGGATGGCAGCTTGAAATCTTCTATAGAGAGAAAGATAGAATATTATTAAAAGAATTTCAATTGATTATCATTTTGCGCTTTGAAATTTTGTTGTATTGGTTTTGCGAACAGTTCATGTAAAGGCACCTTATCACCACATTGCGATGCCTGGAAAGTTTCCCTGGGCTGCAAACTTACTCTGATGGCAAAAAATCAAGGAATTGACAAGTATATGATAGCCTGCACAGCGAGGCATGTGATTGGAGGGACAGGCCTCTTTTGAAATTGCGATGAATAGATCTGCCAATAATCGCGTCCATAACCAATCTTCCCGTTGCGCGCAACCTCTGGAGATTATCATACATATAGCTATAGATTCCTTACATCTGGTTAATTCCATTTTCACGTTGTACGGGAAATTTGCAGTCAAAATTTACTATCATGTATACTTCAGATCTGGAAAAGAACAAGGCCATTATCCTTCATTTCGACAAAGCCTGTATAGAACAAAATGACACAATCGCATTGGACGATCTGGTATCTGACGAGGTGATTAATCATGCCACCCCGCAGGGGCTGCCAAATGGGAAAGATAGCTTTCATCATTTTTTGAATGCGCTCCATACCGGATTGTCCGATATTAAAGTGACTGTTTTAAGGCAGATTGCAGAGAATGACTTAGTTGTAACGCATAAAGTCATCTCTGGCATTCATAGTGGCAATTTGTTTGGCCTCCCTGCCACCGGTAATCAAATGAGTATTGAAGCAATAGAGATCATCCGGCTTCAGAACGGGAGATATGTGGAGCATTGGGTGCAAAGCAACATGGCTAAGGTGCTGGGTAACCTGCAGGGACACTAAATTTCGTAGTTTTACCTTATGAAAAATACATCGCCTTTTCATATTCATTCTATCAGTGAGCTGCATCGACTCAGGAAATTTCCGCCGCCAATGCATCCATCGATCAGCGTTCTGCAGTTGAGTGCTGTCAATGAGGAGTTTTTGGAAGTGGCCGGTTCAATGATATTTGATTTTTATTGCATTTCCCTCAAACGAAATTTCAATCTTAATCTGAGATATGGGCAACGGCGGTATGATTTTGACGAGGGCATTCTATATTTTATGTCACCTGGCCAGGTGTTTGGCATGAAGCAGGATGAAACTGATGCCGGCAATGAAGTCAGAGGGTGGATGCTCCTGATCCACCCCGACTTTCTTTGGAACACACCTTTGGCAAAGGGCATTAAAAAATACGAGTTCTTTGACTATTCCGTCAATGAAGCCTTGTTTTTGTCTGACAAAGAAGAGGGCATCATTGTGGGTATCCTACAGAATATTCAACAGGAGTATCAGGGCAATATGGATAGGTTTAGCCAGCATATTATTGTTAGCCAGTTGGAAGCTTTGCTTAATTATGCCGACCGCTTCTATCACCGGCAATTCCTGACGCGTAAGATCGCTAATCACGAAATTCTTGAAAGATTAGAAGATGTTCTTACAGAAGCATTTTCCGGCGATAGCCTCATGTATGCTGGCGTCCCTACCGTACAGCAGGTCGCCGACCGGCTTCATATTTCCCGAAATTACCTTAGCTCACTGCTCACTACAACAACAGGGCGTAATACACAACAGCATATCCAGGAGAAATTAATTGCAGTTGCGAAAGAACGTATTTCTTCAACAAACTTATCCTTAAATGAGATTGCCTACGAATTAGGCTTTGAACACCCGCAATCTTTCAGCAGGATCTTTAAAGCGAAAACCGGTATGTCACCGCTCGCCTTTCGGGAGTCATTCAATGACTAAAAGGGTAATTTTAAACGAGTTCATTTAATTCATCATCCGGTAATCATTCGGGGTGACGCCTACTTTTTGTTTGAATAAACGGGTGAAATGCTGTGGATATTTAAAGCCCAATTCGTAAGCAATTTCACTCACAGATTTATTCATGTCAAACACTCTCTCTTTCGCCACATCTATCACTTTTGATTGAATGTATTCCTGAGCAGATCTGCCGGTTTCTTTCTTCACCAGGTCGCCAAAATAATTAGGTGATAAATGCAGGGCTTCGGCGCAATAAGCTACGGAAGGCAAGCCTTCGAGCTGCGGTTTGTCGGATGAAAAATAGTCCTTCAATAAGTGTTCAAGCCGTTCCAGGATTCCTTTGTTTGCATTGTCGCGCGTGATGAACTGGCGGTCGTAAAAACGGATACAGTAATTGAGCAGCAACTCGATGTTGGATGCGATCAGTCTTTTACTGTGCTTGTCTATATTTTGATCGAGTTCATACTCTATTTTTGAAAAGCAATCAATCACAATACTTTTCTCCTTGTCCGAGAGGTGAAGTGCTTCATTCACATCATACGAAAAGAAAGAATATTCCTGCATGTGTTTGCCCAATGGAGTGCCGTTTATCAGGTCGGGATGAAAGAGCAATATCCAGCCCTTCGGGGTAAATGGTTCAAAGCCGGCTTGCACACCTACCACCTGCCCGGGCGCTACGAATATCAGGCTCCCTTCCTGGTAGTCATAATGCCTTCTTCCATATCGCAATTGGCCATGGTTCAGCTCTTTCAACCCAATCGCATACAAACCCAGGTTGAATGCCCCGGCAGGCATCGGTTGCGCTTTTGAGAGGTCAATCACCGTAACCAGCGGATGTTTGGTGGTCACGCCCCGTATGGTATTGTATTGCGCGATACTGTCAATTTTTACGATCTCTTCCATACCTTATTCGTCTATCGCTACAAAATTACAGTTTCCGGCAATCCTTTTTGACACCGGCTCTCCGAATCAGTAATATTGGTAGGAAACTCTGTAATCTGTATACAAAACGGCTCACCCTTCCTCCTCAATTTTGTAGTAGAAAATATACAAAATGAAAACACGACAATTAGGAACCTCAGGATTAGAAGTATCCGAACTTGGTTTCGGCTGCATGGGACTAAGCCACGGTTATGGTCCGGCAACAAACGAGAAAGATGCTATTGCAATCATTCAGCAGGCGTATGAATGGGGCATTACTTTCTTCGATACCGCAGAAGTATATGGACAAGGTGCCAATGAACAGTTGGTAGGAAAAGCATTGCACAATGTACGTGATAAAGTAGTCATCGCCACTAAATTTGGCTTTAAGAACGGCAGGAATACAGATGGATTGAATAGTCGCCCGGAACGCATCAGGCAGGTGGCGGAAAACTCGCTCCGGTACCTGCAAACCGATTATATCGACTTGTTTTATCAACATCGCGTAGACCCGGATGTACCTGTTGAAGACGTTGCCGGAACCGTAAAAGATCTGATTGCCGAGGGCAAAGTAAAATACTTCGGTATGAGTGAAGCGGGCGTGCAAAGTATACGCAGGGCGCATGCCGTACAACCTTTGGCAGCCCTGCAAAGTGAGTATTCCATGTTCTGGCGCGAACCCGAGAAAGAGATCATTCCATTGCTTGAAGAATTGGGCATTGGCTTCGTTCCGTTTAGCCCGCTGGGAAAAGGTTTTTTAACGGGTAAGATGAATGCGGATACTGAATTTGACAAGACCGATTGGAGAAATGTCCTGCCTCGTTTCAGCAAAGAAAACCGCGAAGCCAATGAGGCCATTGTTGACCTGGTAACAAAGATTGCGGCAGAACACAACGCAACGCCGGCGCAGATTGCACTGGCATGGCTGCTGGCGAAAAAGCCATGGATTGTACCGATTCCGGGAACTACAAAAATGACTCGCCTGGAAGAAAATACAGGCAGTGCAAACGTCACTTTAAGTAATGCTGACCTGGTCAATATCAATAAGGCTTTGGAGAACATCCGCCTTCAGGGAGAACGTTATCCCGCAAGCCTGGCAGACCTGCAAGGCAGGTAGGTGAGGCATAGCCGTGATACGTCCTTCTATGGCGACTAATTTCTATCACCGCCGCAACCGGAATGAAATTCTTCCTCCTAATTCAAGTGATTAAAAAAGTATGCGGGAACAGCATACAGACAGGTACAAAGTGATGGACATAACATTAAATAACGGCATAGAAATGCCACTGCTTGGTTTTGGTACTTACTTGCTTCGAGACGGTTCAGCGTGTGAGCAGGCTGTGCTAAACGCTTTGAATGTTGGCTACAGATTGATCGACACAGCTGCTGCATACCATAATGAGGAATCAGTGGGTAGGGCGATTAAAAAAAGTAATGTCAAACGGGAGGAAATCTTTGTGACCACAAAGTTCTTGCCAGCGAATTCCGGGTATGAAAATGCAAAGCGGGCCTTTGAGACATCACTAGGAAAATTGGGTCTTGACTATATTGATCTGTATTTGATCCATCTCCCGCAGGGAGACATAAATTCTTCCTGGACGGCAATGGAAGAATTATATAAAGAAGGTAAAGTAAGGGCTATAGGTGTAAGTAATTTCACTACGGATCAGATCGGGCATTTACTTGAGCAGCATAGCGTGATACCGGCAATTAATCAGGTGGAAACGCATCCGTTTTCCCAAAAAACGGAGATGCAAAAAACTATGAGATCTCAAGGAGTCCAGTTGGAGTCATGGGCTCCCTTTGCGCAGGGTAGAAATAATCTCTTTAATAGTGAACTTCTAAAGGCACTTTCAGACAAATATAATAAGAGTATTGCCCAGGTGGTGCTACGATGGTTAATTCAGAGGGAAGTCGTAGTTATTCCCAAATCAGCCAATCTGAAAAGGATAAATGAAAATTTCAATGTATTTGACTTTGAGTTGTCTTTCGATGATATGGTAAGTATCAAATCGCTGGATAAGGGTAGCGGACTAATTTATCATGTTTAAGAACATTGAAAAATAACCGGCAGGTAACAAGGCTTCACAGACTTCGTTAGAATTCCCGGTGGCCTCAACTAAAAAAAGAAGCCCTTCAGATCGTTTGATTTGAAGGGCTTTGTAATTCCAATGATAAGTTTTCTCAATAATAAAATCATTATCGTATTGGCAGGGCATCTGATTTTCATTTTCAGCTATCAAGTATTTGTTTATTGATACCTTCAAATTTTGAAATCAGATCGTCCAGCTTTGCCTGCTGTTTTTTGACCACCTTAGGTCTTAAGTAAAACCAGTTGAAAAGGATCCAGGCCAATGTAACTGCATAGGTAATTATTCCGGCCGTCATTGTCATGCGCGAGGTGTATTCATACATATACAAAGAAATGCCGGCCATAAGCATGATGAAATATACATTCATCATGGTATGTTGTAAAAACCGTTGTTTGCCTTTTATGAGGATCAGGTTTTGCAGGTAGTGAGTGTTATCGCTTGTATTGTCGATTTTATTGAACAATGCAAGCATTCTATTATAAACGAGCAGGAAAATAACCATGGCTAAAACAGTTATTACTATACCCATTTTGGTGGTGATGAACTGCGGCTGATAATAATACCATATAAAGCCAATAAACAAACTTGTTGCAATCAATAAAATATTGGTCTTTATAAGTCTTCTGATATTCGATTGCTTAAACTGGTGCAAGCGGTTCATTAAATCCTTCATGTCGGGTTCGATTACCGGTTGCTGTTGCCACAAAGCCTTGAAATCTATATTATTGCTCATGGACATGGGTTTTAAATTTTTGAGATAATTTTTCTTTGATCCTGTGGATCTTTACCCTGATGTTGGCCTCTGAAAGCCCTGTAATGCTTGCTATTTCGGCTTGTTTAACATCTTCCAGTTCTAATGATATAATGATGCGGTCTGTTTCGGGTAGTTCGGCAATACATTGATACAGGAACCGGATCTGTGGTTCAATAGAGACTTGTTGTTCCTCTTTCAGGTCATCGGGTAATGCCGTTTTAGGAGTGCGTTTGTCTTTCTCAATTTGCCTTAAACAATTGTTTGTCGCAATCCGGAATATCCATGTGCCAATAGCTGATTCGTTCCTGAATTTGGGAAGCTGTTGCCAGACAATGATA
Source organism: Chitinophaga filiformis (assembly GCF_023100805.1). Taxonomy (NCBI): domain Bacteria; kingdom Pseudomonadati; phylum Bacteroidota; class Chitinophagia; order Chitinophagales; family Chitinophagaceae; genus Chitinophaga; species Chitinophaga filiformis. The sequence continues at coordinate 5,675,146 of NZ_CP095855.1, read as the reverse complement.
AAGGTTTCCTGCGCAATGTCTTTGGCCCAATCGAAATCGTTCACATATCCCAGACATAATCGAAAGATCTTTTGCCAATATGTTTTGTAGATTTCTTCAAATGTCATTTTTTATGCGCTTGTTTTTTAAAGACTATAGTAAGGGCCATAAATAAGGAAATGAGAGGGTACTGTTATTTGTTGTAATGCCTGTCCGCAATAATAAGAACAATGGAGCAGGAAAGGAATTACTTATCATTTTTTTATTTTATAAAACCGGTTAATTGATCTTGATACCATTCTTTGTCATCGAACATGATAAAGTGAAGAGCTTTGGGTGAGTATTGTAGTTGGGCGCCTTTTAAATTCTTATATTGTTCTTCAATAGCAGGTTTTATACGGGTAAACGGGCTTTCAAGCAAGATCAGTGCGGGACATTGGATGGATTTGAGTTTTTCTCTCAGGTCGGTGTTCAGAAAATCGCAAAACAGGCCGGCAAATGTTTTTCTGTCCGATTGCATTGTCCAGCTAACTACTTTCTTTTGGCCTGATGTATCAGCTACCAGCCCGGCAATATTCGATTTTTGCATTTGTTCAAACTGTTCATTGTTTATGGTGGTAAATTGATTGATCATGGGCGTGCAATCATTGTTTTCTTGTGGTTTGAATGCAGGATTCTGCAGGGCGGATAGGCAAGGAAGAGCATCCACTACAATTATTTTTTCGATAAGCTGAGGGTAGTCGGCAGCAATTGCCAAAGCTAAACCGCCTCCCAAACTGTGTCCTATTATAATAGGTTTTTGAATGTTGTTGTTCCTTATATACCTGGCGATCTGGGTTTCCCAATTGGCGAAACTTGCCTCGGGCAAAGGTTGTACGCCTGCAAAGCCAGCCATGGTTAAAGTGTAGCAGGTATAGTTTTTTTCAAATGCTGCTACAGTCTGATCCCATACTTCGCCGGAACAACCTAAGCCAGGTATAAGGATGATAGCCTGTTTGCCCTGTCCGCTTTTCTTCACTTCAAAAGGCATGGTAGCTGTTGTTTGACCGAATACATTCGCGCATAATGCGGTAAATAATAGGATAATAATGAGCCATTTATACTTTTTCATTTTCAGTAGATTTAACTGTTAATTTGTTTGATTTTGCCTTTTGATACATAGCCGGACAAAATGTTACAGGAAAGTTTAAAAAAAATACACTTTGCAGGCGATGGCCGATCAGCTGACCTTATTGCGCACTCAATTTCCCGGCGAACATGCCATGTATTGTTCCCTCACTGGACCGGGGGCCATAGCCTCCTCCAAGGTTTTCGAATTGATCCGGGAAAATGGTAAATTGGCGGTCCTGTTCAATTGGCTATTAGTTGATTTAAATGTTCATTTTATGAAGTGTGTTCTATTTTGTTTAGCGTTCCTTCTTTCAATTACCGCATTTTCGCAAACGCCTTTCAAATCGGAAATAACCATTGACGCAACACAAAAAGGGCAGGAGATAAGTCCGCTTCAATATGGTCAATTCATTGAGCATTTAGGAAGGGCTATCAACGGGGGGATTTATGATGAACATTCTAAGTTATCGGATTCAAATGGTTTTAGAATGGATGTGCTGGAAAAGGTGAAGGAATTGCGCACGCCTTTATTGCGGTATCCCGGTGGAACTTTTACAAAAATATATCACTGGCAGGATGGGATTGGCCCGAAAGCATCCCGTAAAAAGCGGAAGAATCTTATTTGGGGAGGTGTGGAGGATAATCACTTTGGTACAGCGGAATTCATAGCCTACTGCCGTAAAATCGGGGCCGAACCTTTTTTGGTTGTCAATATGGCGACCGGTACACCCGAGGAAGCCGCTAACTGGGTGGAATATTGCAATGGCACAACTGACACCTATTACGCCAATTTGCGAAGGAAAGATGGATTTGAAGAACCTTTCAACGTAAAATACTGGGGCATCGGCAATGAGGAAGGTGCAGAACCTGATATGGGACGGCATCAGGACCTTGATGTGTATATTAAAGACACCTGGCAATTTGTCAAAATGATGAAACTGCAGGACAGCAGTTTGAAGCTCGTCCTGGTTGGAAATTCGGAGGACCTTCACTGGAGCCGTACAGTACTTGAGAGGTTAGGACCGGTATGCGATTATTTATCCATTCATCTTTATTCCATCCCGGCCGATACGAGTTTTAGCTCACTCATTCAATCGATCGACCATATTGAACGACCACTTACCCAGGTAGATTCGCTATTGGCGGCAACACCGGTCAAGGTCGAAAACTTCAGCCGCTGGTACAGATTCCCGGCGAGATCAGGACCAATAAAAATTGCGGTAGATGAGTGGGGCATCTGGGACATTAATTCCGGCAAAGGCAAAGGCGCCTATAACCTGGAATATCAATACAATTGGTCGCACGCCTTAGGTGTGGCCACATTTTTAAATCTCTTTCAACGTCATAGCCGCTCTATAGGCATGGCCACCTGGGCCCAGACTGTCAACGTACTTGCCCCGATCATGTCTGATTCCGCTGGTTCCTACCGTCAGACCATATTTGCGCCGCTTAAAGCGTTTAGAGACTATGCAGGACAATACAACCTGCCAACGCAAACCACCACACATGAATCAAGTCCCGGAATTAGAGCAATCGATGCTGCGTCAAGCAGGTCTGCTGACAGCAATCAAATTATACTTACAATAGTGAACAGGGATCTTGATCACGCTGCTGAAGCCATTGTGCATGTTAAAGATCAACAACGAAACCAGCAGCGGGTAACCTTAAAGCAAATTTCTTACACAGGGAAAAGTTTGTACGGCGTTAACTCGGCAACGAACGAGAATACGGTTATAAAAACGGAGATTAAGAAGAACGTAGACCCGGCTAGTTTCAGGATCGTGTTATCGCCGGCATCATTTACCGTTATCATGCTGAACGGCCTGTGATTTAGTAAAGCCCGCCCTGGTAGCGGGCTTTTAATTCAAATGTATTTATTAGTATGTTTAAAACAGGCCAGGGACGATGTCTTACTCATTTGCCTGTAAAGATCTCTCCGTCAGGTATTGCATTAGTCGTGTTGCGCTCGTCAAAGCCGGGCTGGCTAATTGGTCGTTAAACAAAACGTTCGTAGGCCCTTCTCCAAAATAAAGCCCATCCGAGACAAGAAATGTGATTCTTGTATTACCACTTGTTGGATTTGGTCTTCTGGGTTGATCCCAGGGCCCGATTTGATGCACGATTTGAAGGCTCTTTGCAAATAGATCTTCTGTCAGTTCATTAGCTTTTGCGTCGGTGGTACTTTCCCAGATCAATATTTTTCCTGTCTGGTTAATATAACGGGCCGTCCCATTCTTAAAAGAGGCTAGCACATCGAGTCCTCCTTCTAATCCTACTTCAATTATTACGGCAAGAAGTTCCTTGTTGCCTGGATGGTGACCTTTGGCATATTGGCTGTTATACGCAAGGATCTTTATCCTTGTATCAGTGCCTGTATCGTCTATGATCTTCTGTAGATCTTCTACTGTGCTCGCTTCCGAAAACAAAATGTTGAATGGATAAGAATAAGGTGCTTCCGTATTAGTTTTGTACAGTTCCAGATCGTCACAAAAAAGCAGGTTGTAAATTAAGTTTGTGGCGTTGTCTCCATAAGGGGTATGTGTTAAGGCTGTACGCTGTTTTGGAGCAGCTTGTTTTTTGAAAAGGTCAAATAGTCCCATAGATGAAAGTGTTATTGTCTAAAATTGGCTGTAATTCTGAAGCCATGGCAATCTACAAAAAAATGGGTTGAAATTCATTTTGTAGGAAGTCTATTTAAATACGGCAGAAGTAGGCTCGTGTGATCCTGATGGAAATTGACGTGGTAGTGTACATTTGCCTATGGTGAGGCCTTGCGCCTCACGGCGAAAGGCCATCCCAGTGTATGCGGTGTGTACTATTGCATAACGATGCCTTTGTTAGCATTTGCAGGGAGAAAAGTGGATCGATTATTTTTAGTATGACGGGAACGGCCCTCCTGATTGTCCTGATTGGCCATTGTTTAAGTCAGATGAGGAACGTAAGTTTGCTTGTCAATAATTATAATTAACCTTATAACCAGGAGCGTTATGCGTAAACTTGTTTCGTTTTTTCATGTTTCTTTGGATGGATATGTGGCGGGTCTTAATGGCGAAATGGATTGGATAAAAGTAGATGAGGAGATATTTGACCATGTCGGTGACCGCGTCAAGGACAGTGATACCGCATTATACGGTCGCGTTACCTGGCAAATGATGGAAGGGTACTGGCCTACAGCTGCCGATCAACCCAATGCAAGTAAGCATGACATTGAACATGCCGCCTGGTATAATAAGGCACAAAAAATTGTGCTGTCGAAGAGCATGGAAGGAGAGCAATACCCCAATACTGTTTTCATCAGTGATGATATAGAAGACCGCGTGAAAGCAATAAAGCAACAGGAAGGTACGGAGATCCTCATATTTGGCAGCCCTTCGGCCACACACGCATTGCTGCAATACGATGTAGTAGATGAATTCTGGCTCTTTGTAAACCCTGTGCTGCTGGGCCAGGGTATACCTCTTTTTGAAAATGTGTCCCAGACGACGCCGCTCACGCTACTAAGCTCAAAGACCTTCACTAACGGAGTGGTATGTATGCATTATAAAAAGGCTGTTTAACGCTTCGGAATCCGGCTTAAAATAAGTTATGTAAGTAAAACATCCCATGGTCAATGCATCTGACCATGGGATGTCTTTTTAGTACTTAATTTCTTTTTCTCAAGAGCTTTGAAACTATCTCACCGTTGAGATTTTCAATGAGATTTCTGGTGCAGGTCCTCCGTGGCTGCATCAACTTTCTTTTTAAAGGTGGGATACAGCAGGTACAATGTCTCAAGAAACTCCGTATTGGCTTTTTTGCTTTTCCTGTATTGTAGCGTGAGCGGCACCGCCTTATCCCATTTCTCATCTTCTACATATGCAAAGAGAAGTTCCAATGTACCTGCATCAAAACCGGGTAGGTTTTGGTGCAATTTTTCCAGGTAAGCCAGCTTATTGACATTATCCATGCCTTGCTTGCAGATCAATGCACGGTAATAGTCAAGGAAAGGATCTTTATTGATAAGAGAGTCCAGCCCGTTAACAGATCTTTGCGCGGCGGCATAATCTTTCTTCAGGATATAGGCATCGATCATCAGCAGGTACATATTCGGGGCATTCGGATACTCCTGTTGAAGTTTGGTCAATGCTGCGAGATACTTGTCATTTCCCAGCTCACTGGCAATATTGATATATATGATCTTATATACTTTCTGTTCCCTGATCACTGCAGGCAGCGTCTTAAAAATACTGTCGGCAAGTTCGTAATTACCCTCATGGACATGTTTTTTCATTAACTGCACATTGGTGAGCGTATTGTCAGGCAGGTCCGCTACTTCTTCGTGTTCATCTGCAAACCGCAGCGTTTCCGCTAATGTGGTGCTTATATTCTCTCCGGTGGTGTAAACAAACATGTCTGCTATTTTAACCTGATCTCTCTTTTTGATAAGCTCGAAGTCGTGGTAGTTAAGCTGATCATTATATAGCCGGAAAATCAGGTGCTGACGATTGTCTTTCTCGTATTGCTTTACGAGCTCGTAGGTACCCTTGGTTCCAACGGTCCTTACAATTTCCTTACCGTAGTCGCCAGACCGCAGGGTTTTCATCGCACGTGCCACCAATTGCCGGCTGACCTTACTGCCAGCCTGGTCCTGAATCCTTTTTTCAATGGCGTCCATATCCAGCAGGTTATTGAAGCGGTCGGCATCCTGTCGTGCAATGGCACGCGTCAACGCAGTGGCGACTTTGGCCGCTTCCTCTTTTGTGACTGGCTTTTCCGGCTCAGAACAGGATACAGCAAAAAGAACGCAGGACAGAAGAAGATATCTTATGGTGGTGTTATAGTTCATGTTCAGCATATAGGTGAGGGGCTGCTTTTATTCAGCAGCCCGGTTAAATTAGATTTTCTTCAACAGCACTTTTTGTTTATTAAAATCAGATGCGGCATCCATAAACGCTATCATTTGTGCCCAGTTGCCGGCTTGTTCGTGCTGGTGCTTGTACACCTTCCTGATTGTCAGTATAAGCTTTCCTTCTTCCATTTTTGTGCTGCTTTCAAATGAGCCTGTATCATTGCTGACAGACTTGTTCAGGTTCTCTGCACCTTCCAGCTGATAACCCTGGGGAATATTAACGATGATGTCGTATGATACTGTACGGGGGAAAGCCATGTTAATATCATAAGTGCGTTTGCGCTCTTCAGGCGAGAGTGCTATCTGCTCAGTGATCAGTTTACCGATATCCAGCATAAAGTTATTGCCTGCTTTTTTCACAAACCCATCCATAGTGAATGATTGGTGCATCGTCAGCGGTTTGTTCTGTTTCTGCAGTCCGTGCTCTGCCACTTTAAAATAGGTAACGGCGGTGGGCTTTGTTCCATACTCACCGGTGATATTGGAATTCACTGTTTCGTCCATATCTTTCCGCGCTTTCGCGAAGGCGGCATCAAATTCACCGGATCTTTTCCTGTATGGGCCGTATGCCAGCAAGTCTTCGTCTCTCGATGAAGTTACGCGCAGGTTGTTGCGTTCATCATTCAGCATATCCTCATATAGCAGCATATCCAGATAGTTGAAGCGGTATTGTCCTTTGACGCGGATAATACGGTCTATCTTTAGTTGCTGCAGGTTGTCTGCTGCAAAGTTCACGTTGATCTTTTCCTCCTCCGCATTCTGATCTGCGCTGCTTATTGGCAGGGTAATCTTTTTGAACGATGCATTTTTTTCTTTTGAGCTGCCGGTTACACTTACAGTGTAGGCCTGTTGACCTTCCAGGCGGGGAGGCAGTTCATCGGGGAAGCTCTGCATACCACCCATGAAGCAGTACATCGGTTTATCATCAGGATAGGCGATGATGAAATAATCCAGATCATCCAGGGATACTACGTCCTGCAGGGTTCCAACATGGCGGGGTACGGCTGCCGCCAGTTCGGTGGGAATGTCATAGCGGTTCAGCAGTGCCCTGAAGACGTTGGCTGTGTAATGTTCGCGTGGGAAGTAACTCTTTCTCTGCTGTCCTACTTCTATAGAACTGCCTATGCCGGTTTCTTTGTAGAGGGAGGCATAGCGAATATAATAATAAGCCAGCTCGGCGATGGCCCTTTTGCTCATCTCTTTTTTCCTTACACCGATCCTTGTGGCATAATCATCCAGCAAATCAGGAAAGCCTTTCAGAATAAGCGGGAGAGTGGCATACGAGGCATTTACGCTGATGATCTCATATGTCAGGAAAAGACGGATGCGTTCTTCATCCATACCGTTCGTGACTTCTTTACTTTTTAACCCATTGTAGGCCAGGCGCAGGGTCGGTAAAGCCCTTTGCTCGTAGAACCAACGTTCGTCTGTTACTTTGGCGACATCAGTTTTGTGAATGGAGAAAACATAGTCGTCTCCTTCCTGGCTGCGTTTCAGCGCTGACTGATCATCATTCAGGTAGCGCCAGGAAACGCCCATTTTCCTGTCAACATTTACGTTGAGGGAGAAGTCCAGCATGGGATATTTCTCGCCTATTGAGTAATCCAGCGGATCAGGAGAGCTGTAAAAGCTGCTCGCATCCTTATTCATCCTTACATAGAAGTCGATGATGTCGCCCACCTGCAGATCGGAGATAGCGATCTTCTGCTTTTTGTCGTCCTGTTCATCTTTCACGCTTACCGCGTCGTTCATGTCAATATCCCGTTGCTGGCCGTTGGGTTTGATGACGCGGATGCCCATGTAGGAGGTAAGCTTATAGCCGCTGCGCCATCCGCCGCTTCTCAGTTTCTGCAGATTGAACTCAGAGTAGTTTTCCAGGGCGGCCTTGTCCTGGATCTTGACGCGCTGATGCAGCGTCATGGCGATATGATCCTTACGGCGGCTATGGTCGGCTCCTAACGTGAAGTTCAGGGCGATGATAACAGCCGATTCATTGGCGTATTTTTCAGGGATATCCGTTCTGGCAAAAGCGGGGTTTTTAGCGTCCCATATTTCCTGTTTCACCTGGGTGGCTTCTTCCTGGTATTCTCTTTCCTGTTTTGACTGGGCTCCGGCCTGGTAACCTGTACTCAGCAGGAGGATGGAAAGGAATACAAATCTATATTTATGCATAGGTAATAGGTATTTATTGTTGAGAAACGGTGATCTGCTCCAGGTATTTCTTTGATAGTGCAGTGACTGCGTTGTTCCATTCACGGAAGTTAGCTTTCGCGATGTAAGTGTTAGTTATTTTCAGTTGTTTGCGATAACTGATCTTGTTGCCGGTAGCTTTATAAGTGATATCGAAACTGAAATTGGGAGACGTGATATGCAGATCCTCCGGCAGCGTAGTTATTTTATAACCCGTGGGAATGATCAGCTCTGTTTCAGTAATATAGTTGGATTTCGTGCCAAAGCGGAGGTCTGTAGTACGCTTCACTGTATCGATCACAGCATTGTCGAATTCCTTATTGTAATCAATATCAATGTACATTTCTTTGCCGAACGAGGACACGGCATCCTGATACAGCAGATCGAAATTCACTTCCAGGTTACCATCCCGCTGGTCCAGGGGAGAGGTGGTGACGTTGGAAATTTTGTAGTGCCGGTTACTGTTGGTGATGTAGTTTTCCAAGGCTGTCTGCACCCGGTCCGTTTTGGTAAGATTAACGTTATAGAGGAGGTCTGATTTACTTTCTCCGTTATACTGATACTTTATCTTACCGTTCATATTGTTGCCGTCTATGGTCAGGGATTCTTTGAAGAGGCGGGTGTTCTGATCCGGAGTGACCGCAGGGACATTTTCCAGTAAAAAGTTATCTCCGTTCTCTATCATTACCTGGCGACCAGCTATACGTTCTGCATAGATGCCTGGCTGCATATACTTCTCTGTAGCGTCGAGGAACCACCATTTGTCGTTATACTTCACCGCACAGATCATGTGGTTGTCAGTATTGAGCGAGGGAATGCTGTGATCGTACATGATATGATTGGTGCCTATCCAGCACAGGCGTGCATCCAGTCCACAGCGTAGCAATAGCTCCTTGGTGAGGTTGGCCATGCCTTTACAATCGCCGTATTTTTTCCGCAACACCTCATGGGCTTCATCGGGTTTAAAGCCGGCTACACCATCTTCAAAGGCAATGTAGCGGATGTTCTCTTCTACCCAGTAGAAGATCGCTTTCATCCTGGCAAAAGGATCTGTCATGCCGGCAGTGATCTCGCGGGCTTTGGCGCCCAGGGCAGTGGTATCGGGGTGTAGCTGGGACGCCAGCTGATGGCACCATTGGTAAAGATCGTTCGTCGTGTTGAAATAGACGGTTTTTTCTCCCTTATAATTAGCCGCTTTGGCCCGCACGAGGATATGCGGATATATCCAGGTAGGGCCGGGGCTCATAGTCGCCGATTTCATGGCAGGGAGCTTTGCGGCAGTATAAGTATACACATCGGCATCTTTATCCTCATCGTAAGTTTTTTGGGTTCTGACGTGTTGCCCCTGGAAATTGAAGGTATGAATTTCAATTTCCATCCAGCGGGGAACAATCACCGTGATCTTCTTCTGCTGTTCGGGATAGTCTTCGGTCAGGTACACAGTGGTCAGGTAACGGGGATCCCTGATCTCTTTTTCTATGGTCACTTCACTATGAGAGCCCTGGCGAATAAAGGGTAGGGTAAAGTGACATAGTTTCAGATCTGAATAGAAGTATTCATCTATGTTCAGATAATCGTAGGAGGGCTCTATATTCCTGGCTTTTTTGCCGTCTACTGTGATCGTCACATTCTTAATTTCTTCCTGGCCGTTATAACTTTCAGAGAAGGGAATGGAAGAGCGGAATCCATTGCATATAAAGTCCTTGTAAAGGGTTTGTTTGACGATCACCTGCTTTTGACGGGTATCGTATTGAAATTCATACGTTTCGTCTACGTTGGCCAGCTCTATGTTATCGTCGTTTTTCTGGGCGTGTACAGATAGAGGGCAATATAAGAATAACCACATACTCAGACGAAGGAGCCGCCTGGCATGGAAACGGATTAGCACCTGAAGCTTCATAGTAAGGGATAAAAATGATCAATATAAAGACTAAAGTACTAAAAAAGAGATGATTTTATATTAAAATAATAGGAAGTAGGTGCTTTGCCCTAAAGCCCCTCTTGCCTGCGGGGCTATCACCCATTGCCGTAAATGTTATGTAACAGGAATAAACCAGTGAAATGTTGTACAGACAAGCCGAATGATAGAAACAGGTACCGGACTATCAATGCTCAGAAAAGCTGTTGAAACCACCAGAGAAAAGGGCCGGGAACAGGACAGTAACACGGCATGTCCTGCATCAGCTCCGCGAGGAAAAAACAGCTTGATAAGAAGCTGGCGTACATCCCCTTTTCTTATGCCGTATATTTATACTTATAAATACACCAATTATGAAAACGCTTACCAAACTCTTCTTCACATTATTATTCACAATTGTAACCATTTCCCGGGTAGCTGCTCAATCAGAAGTGCTCGGTGCATGGAAATCTACCAACGGTGCTACCACTTCACTGATGCTGGTTACCCCGGCATATTTTAGTATCACCGTGTATGATACCGCTGGTTTTAAATCTACGTTAGGGGGCACCTGGTCAGGGTCGTCCGACAATACCGGTATAACTACTATTGAGTTCAACTCTGCAGACCCCTCACAGGTGGGGAAGCAACTGGAGGCGACTGTTGATTTTGAGGGGGATCAGCTTGTCACTGCTTTAAACGGTAACAAGACCACCTGGACAAGAGTTGATAACGGCAACAGCGAAATGAGCGGTGTATGGCAGATAACCGGCAGGGAAACGAATGGTACAATGAGTGCAATGAAACCCGGCGACAGGAAAACCATCAAGATACTCACCGGTACCAAATTCCAGTGGATCGCCATGAATACAAAGACCGGTGAATTCTTTGGTACAGGTGGCGGCTCGTATACCTTCACCAATGGTGTATATACAGAGAATATCGAATTCTTTTCCAGGGATAACAGCAGAGTAGGGGCCTCACTTAGTTTTAAAGGCAGTGTAAGCGGTGACAAATGGGATCACAGCGGTAAAAGCTCAAAAGGAGATCCTATCCATGAGGAATGGACACGCCGGTGACGATGGCGTAATATGAATTCTACGTTAACATACTGTAACCATATTGTATTGATTTGTGCCCAATTTTATTTTCGCGCTTATGAAACCTATATGTACTGGCATTCTATTGCTATTGTTGTGTTGTTTTGCCCATTCACAACTATCCGCTCAGACAACCCAGGCTTCCATTGCCGGCGTTGTCACTGATGAAACCAAACAGCTGATTCCAGGCGCTTCTGTCCTTGTCAGGAATGAATCCACCGGCTTTAGCAGCAGAACGGTCACGAATGCGAAAGGTGAATTCTCACTGAAAGAATTACCGCTCGGCGGTCCTTACACCATCACCGTATCCTTTGTTGGTTATAGCGAACAGAAACTTACAGGTTATTCTTTGAATCAGGGCGACCTCATAAAGGTGAGTGTCCGGATGAGATCATCTACCGTCAGCATGAATGAGATCATTGTAAGCGGTAGTGGGCTCAAGAACAAAACAGAGAATTTCGGAGCGGCTACGACCGTCACAGCCCGCGATATTGCGCGGTTGCCTGTGAATGGCCGTAATTTCTCTTCACTGATTGATCTCTCCCCGTTGAGCAATGGCAGCAACCTGGCAGGTCAGCTGGGCTCTTCCACCAATATTACCATTGATGGTACCTCTGCCAAGAACCCTACTTCCAGCAGCGGCACGAATACCCGTATAGGCGGCCCCTATGCACTGTCTATGGAAGCGATCAGGGAGTTTAAAGTGGTGACGAACCAGTACGATGTAACGTTTGGGCGTAGCGGTGGCGGTACTATCAGCACTGTGACCAAAGCAGGTACCAATACGTTTTCCGGCAGTGCCTTCCTGTATTACAGGGGAGATGTATTATCAAGCAATTATGATATCCGTGGAGCGAAGAGAGTGAATGACTTCTCTACAAAGCAATATGGCTTCTCCCTGGGAGGGCCTATTATCAAAGATAAGGCGCATTTCTTTGTGGCCTGGGATCATCAGGCAGACGCCCGTCCTTTGCAGCTGGCAGATATTCAATCGCCCGCCGATGAGAAGCGCCTCAACGTGACCAAAACAACGCTGGATAATTTCCTGGCAATTGCACGCGGCAAATATGGCGTAGCCAATGCACCACAGTTCGGATCGTTCGACAAAAAAAGAGGTACTGATGCCGTCTTTGCACGTGTTGACCTGCAGCTGAGCGATAAGAGCCTGCTGACATTGCGCGATAACTACATCAATGACCGCGCTCCGCTTGGACGGGACGATAATACCGCTATCAACCTGTATGAAGTATATGCAGACGCCAAAGCCGTTAACAACAGTCTCCTGGCTACCCTGCGTACGGTGCTGAACCCGCGTCTGACCAACGAGCTGAAAGTACAACACTTGTATACGTTCGAAGAAAGTACGCCGGGTAGTCAGCTACCGGAAAAGAATATACCCCGCGGTATCGTGGAGCGGGTACAATCTGTAGTGGGTACAGATACGGTATATACGGCTATCCAGCTGGGAGGACAGCGTTATTCTCCCGAGCATTTCTATAACCATGTTGTGCAGCTGGTTGACAACGTATATTTCAGTACGAACAAGGCGAACTATACTTTTGGTGCTGATATCATGTACAGTCATATGAACTCACTGTATGGAAGTGAAATGAACGGAAGGTTCTATTTCACCGGGATGGACAATTTCAACAACCTGAAACCTTACCGTTATGCACGTGAGGTGGCATTGGCAGAAGATCCCAGCGTTAAGCAAAATATTATCAGCACTGCATTGTATGCACAGATGCAAACGAAACTGTTCCCGGGGTTTGAGATGATTGCCGGCATCCGGGCTGATTATACTACTTACCTGAACAAACCTAACTTCAATGAAGTGGTGTACCAGGACCTGGGACTGCGTACTGACAATTCGCTGAAGACATTCCAGGTGCAGCCACGCCTGCAGTTCAACTGGGATATCAATGAGCAGCATAAGGATTACCTGCGTTTTGGAGCGGCTATTTTCGGTTCCGATATCAATAACTATGCAATGATCAACAATATGTTGTTCGACGGTACCAAGGTGCTCACCGTGGATGTGCAGGGGGCCAGTGTCCCTGTGCCAAATTTTGTTGAGTACCGTAAGAACCCTGCTTCAGCGCCTGGCAAAGAGCTGTTTGATCAATTAGGACTGCCGCGTCAGGGTACCATCAACATGAATGGAAAAGATGCGCGGATCCCTGTAGTGTATAAGGCAAACATCTCTTACAATCATTTCTTCTCAGATCGTTTCAAAATGGGCATTACCGGTTTTGTTACCCTGGCCCGTCATAACTATATGTACGTTGATCGTAATATGGCAGACCAGCCTTTTTTCCGTCTGGCCAATGAAGGGAATCGTGGTGTGTATGTGCCTGATAGCACTATCACAGCGAGTAATGGTGCAACAGACTGGATGAAAGGACGCAAGAGCAATCGTGTAGGCCGTGTACTGGAACTGAACAGTGAAGGTAAGGTGAACCAGTTCGCTTTTGTGGTAGACGGTACTTACCGCTACTGGAAAGATGGAGAGATATCTTTCAGTTATACCTGGAATGATTCTAAGGACAATACCTCTTATAACGGTGACGTAGCCAACACGGCCACCCTGTCACTGATGGTGAAAGATGATCCCCGCGACCTGCGTACCATGTCTTATTCCGACAACCAGTTTCGTCATAAAGTAGTGTTCTACGGTACATTGCCCAGCTTCTGGGGTATTAATGTAGGGATCCGGTATTCCGGTATCGGTGGCACGCGTTACTCCCTCGCAGTAGGAGGCAACGTGAATGGCGATTTCGTAGCCTCCAACGATCTGGCTTACGTTTTTGATGTGAAAGACCAAAGCGTGCCGGAAAAGATCCGTAAGGGTATCCAGGCTATCCTCGACAATCCTTCGGCGTCGGAGAGTGTAAAAGACTACATCAGGAAGAGCAGTGGTAAGATTGCAGAAAGGAATGGCGGGGTAAACGGCTTTTATGGCATCTGGGACCTGAGAATAGGTACGAAGATCAAAACCTATAAAACGCAGTTTATTGAACTGTCGGGCGATTTCTTTAACGTGGCCAACATGCTGAATAAGGAATGGGGCGCTGTTAAGACGCTGGGCAAACAGAATATCTATTCGCTGGGTGGCTTTGACAGGGCTGCTTCCACCTATAAGTACAACGTCAATGTGAACACGGGAGTAATTGTGCCTTCAGGCAATCCATGGCAGATACAGATCGGTATCAGGTATGGATTCTAAATTGATACACCTTAAAGTATGAAGGGCTGCTTCAAAAATGAAGCGGCCCTTTCTTTATAACTAACACAGACAAAAATTATTTGATACCCAGCTTCTGTTTGGCTGCTGACAGCAGGTCCTCGCAGGTGGCAGTTACCACAATCTCTTTGGAACTATCCAATACGCATACGATACCTTTTTCCGCCGCCAGGTCAGATACGGCCTTTTTAGCTTTTGCCAGGATAGGGGCCGTCAGTTCCTGTTCGCGCGCAGCCAGTTTCTGCTCTATGCGTGCCCGGTATTCGTCGATATTGTTTTTAGCTGCTTCGAGTTGTTTCAGCCTGATCTCCTTTATATCTGCTTTGAGGGTCGGTTCGTCCGCCTGATATTTTGTCGCCATTTGCTGGAACTCATTGACAAGGGCCTGACCGTCTTTAGACAGTTCATCCTGGTATACCTGCAACGTGTCGTATGCACGCTTTGCTTCCGGCATACTGGTCACCAGCTGCTGCATATTAATGTAAGCGATCTTGCCCTGGGCATAAGTACGTGTAGCGGAGAAGGAAACGAAGGCTAATAAAAGTAAAGCAATAGTACAATTCTTTAGCATAACAGTTAATTTATTGATGCTGTAAATTGTATAATGATATTGTAATAAAAAGTTAAGGGAAAGATAAAGGAACGTTAAGCAGGCTCCGGAGTAAATAACACCTCGTGTATATATGCCTGATACCAGGTGGAGGTGTGCCGGATAAAAAAGGGCTGTATTCCGCCGGATACAGCCCTTTTTTCAAATATAATGACATCTTCCCGGGGTCATTCCCAGACGCGGAAATAAGCGCGCTAAAAGCGGAATAAAGCCTTATTTTTTCTGGTCCTTATCAATCTTGTTCAGCATGGCATTCAGCGGTTTTATCTGGCTGAAGACATGACTCAGATCGCCGGGGGCCAATGAGGCGCCATGGTGACAGGTAAAGCAGGTATGGCTGGTGGACTGGAAATAGGTTTCCATGGTGCTGTTGGCCAAGAGGCTCGTGCCAATAGCCAACCCGGAAATGGAATCTCTAGGATTATAGACATTTCCGTTAGGTATTGAACCACCGGATGTCCATACAGCGCCGATGAATACGTAATTCTTCCTGATGTCAGCACCTGGTATCAGGCCCATGATCGCATTGTTGATAGCGATAATTTCGGTATTGGAAGCTGACGCGCTGGTATCCTGCTGATTGGGAATGGAGTCCATAGCCGCGCCGAATGGGAACATGCGCTGCGTATTGCTGGGCGCTATGCCAATTTTTGGAACAGCCGCTGTCAGGTTTTGCGTAGTTGCGTCGAAGTTAATGTAGTTAACGTTATAAGGAGTGTCGGCTGCATTGCTGTTAAAGAGCCAGGGGCCTTTGTCTGCCGCAACGGTCTGCACCTGCCCTTTAGTGTTAAGATACTGATAGGCTGCATTTGGTGTATTGCTCTGATGTTCAAATGTTGCCCATATCATCTCCGGGTGGCCTGCTGCGCTGCCGACAATATGTATACCTACTAAGGCCAGTTTTGCCTTCTTTTGTCCGGAGAGTTTCCAGAGTGTATCAGAGGAAGCGGTATATGTGGGAATCATAGCCTCCATCAGGAAATAGTCCTGCGGATTAGCCAGGCTGTCGGCTATTACCCATGAGGTTTTCAGTTCCATGGTCAGCGCATTTGAATCGGTAGGGACCGGATAGCCATGTGTCTTTGCGTAGTTCACGATACAGGTCCTTTCCGCTGCCGTAGTCGGGAATTGCAGGCCTGAGATGCTGTCGTTCTTAAACTTCGGATCATTAACGGCAGTGAGGTAATAGGCATACATATCATTTACCATGGTGATATAATATACCAGGGAATTATTTTGAGCGATCAGTGCATTGCGTGTAGCCTGTGTTACTTCTGCATCAACTTCGTTACCGTTTATATCGACGAAAACGGTGCCTGTGGACGTAGGAAATGCATGGAGCACTCTTTCGGGATTGAGCAGTTTCGTAACGATCTGCGCCTGTTCGATCTTATTGCCGGCTTTGTCTTTAAGTAGTGCTGGTGCGTTGGCTACCTTTTCCACCTTGCCCAGTTCTATCAGTTTACCGGCGTTGTTTTTGAACACTACTTTTTCTCCTGCTTTGTGGAACATCACTTCAAACAGACGGCCTTGTTTGTCCCTGAAAACAGGCAACCTGTTAGGCCCGTTCTTATCAAGGCTGCTGCTGGCTGTAGGAATGATGCCCGCTATGTGTCTCTCCATTTGTAATCCACCAGCCGAATCGGCTACTACGTTGAAAAACACCGGAGAAGCCATTACAGAACCGCCATACTGCTCGGAAGAAGACGTGATCCACAGGAACATACGTTCCGACCATTGATAGAAATCACAGTTGTCCTGGTGTGGAAAGGTGACGCTGTTGGCTGGAGTGACTGCACCATTTTCAGTAGCGTTACCACTTTGAAACCAGGTATTAAATGAGTCCTTCGATACAGTGCAGCTGGCCATAGCATCCTGGGGTAGTTTGATGCGGGAGTAGGGACCGGCGCCGACTGCGCTTTCTGTGGTTTTGTTGTTGTTGTTGTTACTTGTGTTGCAGGCGCCGAGCCAGATGAGGGTGACAGCTGCCATGAGGGAAATACCAATAATTAGGTTCTTTTTCATGTTGTGCGGTTTTTTAACGTGTGTTGATTACGGGAAATCGATTTTGAGTTGAAGTAACAACCACAGCTGATCCGGTATACTAAAGGATAGTATAGATAGAGAGGAAATGTTACCTGTTATTTGGGTGATGTTTTATTCAGGAAGGGTTAAGGATATCTTCTTATTGAGATGTTATAGAAGTAAATATAGTATATATTACATAAAAAGACGAATAATTTTTTTTGTTGATCTCTGGCGTCATTGCAATAGGGGAGACTAACAATGCCCGGTGGTTGTTTAGTTTCAACGGGCGTTGGTGTGGACAATATGCCTGGCAGTCCTCACCAGGTACCTGGATAAAAAGAAAGCGCCTCAAATGTTTGAGACGCCTTCTATTATAGGATGGTTATTATTTACACACTGATCTTAAACGCTGCACTATATTTCAAACCACTTTTCTCCTGTATGTTCTTCGGAACCTTAATGGTCAGCTGACCGTCCTTCAAGGTCCATTGCAGTTTCGCTTTGGTACCTAACAAAGCAATACGGTTGATCTTTTTGATATCCTGCACCGCAAAGCTTACTTCAGCCGGCAGTTTCACCTCATCGCTGTCGGAAAGATAATAGGCATAGATGGAATGCTGGTCTTTCGACTGCGTGAAGTAAACGTTCTTATCGGAATAGGGCGCTACCGGTCTTGAACCATGGATACCTTCGCCGTTGATGTCCATCCATTTGCCCATGTCTTCCAGGCGTTTGTATGCTTCAGGCGCCCAATCGCCTTTATCGCTGGGCCCGATATTTAACAGGAAGTTACCACCTCTCGACACGATCTTCACCAGCAATGATACCAGCTGACGGGAGGGTTTATATTCATCCCGGGGACTATAGCTCCAGGAATATCCCATTGTCATACAGGTCTCCCATGGATAAGGCAATGGTTTATCAGGAATGGACTGTTCGGGAGTGGTGTAGTTCTCAAATTCACCTGGAACGGTTCTGTCAACAATGATCAGTCCCGGCTGATGGCTGCGGGCCATATTGGCAATGCGCGGCATGTCAATGCTCTGTTTACCGTCAGGTCTTACCCAACCGCCATCCAGCCAGAGGATATCGATAGGACCATAGCCCGTCATTAGTTCCTGGATCTGGTTGTAGGTGAAGTCGTTGAATTTCTGCCAGCGCTCGGGGAACTTCTTGATATCGTAGTTAACATGTTCGTCTTTCGGCGGATAATATTTCCACCAGAAATACTGGCTATGCCAGTCCGGTTTGGAGAAATAGGCGCCGATCATAAAACTGTCCTTCCTGAAGGCGTCAAAGATCTCTTTGGTCACATTGCTGCGCGGATTCTTAGAGAAGGGCGTGTTAGGACTGGTGATCTTATAATCGGTTTCCTTTGTATCGAACATGCAAAATCCGTCGTGGTGTTTGGTGGTGAACACTACATAACGCATACCTGCCGCCTTGGCTGCTTTCTCCCATTTCTCAGGATTGAAATCTACAGGGTTAAAATCGTACTGCAGATGTTCATAAGCACTTCGGTAGGTATTGTAATCCTCACTGTAGGGGCCTTTCCTTACTACCCAGTCAACCGGACAGATACTCCAGCTTTCCACCTCTCCCCAGAGGGTATAGGTGCCCCAGTGCATGAACAGCCCGAAACGCTGGTCCTGCCATTTGGAGAGTTTCCTGATCACTAAAGGATCTTTTGGAGCCTGGTAGTCTTTCGACATTTCATGTACTCCTTCGTTTTCCTGTGCAGATGCGTATTTTCCCGGCAGGATGCCTGCTAATAACAGCGGGAAAATGACCAATAATTTCCTCATGTATAGACCTGTTTAAATAAAATTGTGATGCACTGTAAGATCCCGGAATTGCTTTGTCCAGGATGTGCGTATTTTACCAGATGCTGATAACCTTTTGTCTTTTTAAGGCGGATACAGGGAGGGTGGTCATTTAGTGCCTGAAGGTGAGGTTGAAGGTAATGGTAACATTTTCTCCGGTTGTAAACTGGCCGAAGAGGAAAGTGGGCGGATCAATGTCAAAGTCCCGCATGTCGATCTGCTTTGTGCCTTTAATAGTGATGCTTCTGTCTGCATTGATCTGGGCGGCGCCCACAATATCAATGCTTTGCGTAACACCCGCTACTGTCAGGTTGCCTTTACAGGAGATGACAGTACCTTGTTTGGATACGGCAGCAGATGTGAGATTGAAGGTAATGGTAGGGTACTGTTTCGTTTTCAGCGCCCTGTAGGCAACTGCGTCCAGGCCCGTTCGTTCACTCTTCAGGCTTTCTGCCGGCATCGTGAAATTGAGTAAGGTCAGTCCTCCCAGTTCGCCATCTTCATAGAATGTAAAAGTAGCGTTGCAGGCGATCTTGGAGGTCTTCATCTCCCAGTCGTGCATGGTGGACGTACCGTTGATGGTAAGCGTAAAATCGTTCTTCTGCTGATACTGTACCTGTGCGATTGTGGTTGTCGTTAATTGATTTGCAACAAACAACAGCGTCATAGTCTTAATGAGTGTTTTCATAGTGTGAATTCCAGATTTGATAGTGCAAGTTAGCAGGCCGGACCGGCGCCCGGCATGACGGCCATCAGCCGGGAAACTGATTGACGCTTTCTGTTGGTCTGATATGGGGCAGGGTGGATCATTGGCAGATTACGGTGGGAGATAGGGAAATTTTTTTATATTTTGTCCTATCAAACAACCAAAATCTGACATTGCTATGAAATCCGGATTTATTGCACTCCTGACATTTGTACCCATGCTGGCGATGGCTCAGCTAAAAGAACTGGATAAGAACGTAGCCAGTATCAAAGATTCTGTTATATCCTGGAGAAGGTATCTTCATCAGCATCCCGAGCTGTCTAACCGCGAGTATAAGACCGGTGCTTATATAGCCGCCCGCTTAAAAGCTTTGGGCCTGGAAGTACATACCGGCGTAGGCAAGACCGGTGTTGTGGCCTTACTGAAAGGAGGCAGGCCGGGACCAGTAGTCGCATTACGTGCCGACATGGACGCATTGCCTGTATATGAAAGAGTGGAGCTCCCTTTCAAATCAGTGGATAGTGCAGAATACCTGGGACAGCAGGTGCCTGTTATGCATGCCTGCGGTCATGATTCCCATGTAGCTATATTACTGGGTACGGCATCTGTGCTTGCATCCATGAAGAAAGATATACCCGGAACGGTAAAGTTCATCTTCCAGCCGGCGGAAGAAGGCGCCCCGGGCGATGAGGAAGGCGGCGCTCCGTTGATGATCAAAGAAGGCGTGATGGATAATCCGAAGGTGGATGCCATCTTCGGACTGCATATCAATTCACAGACGCCTATTGGTACAGTGAAGTATAAGTCAGGTGCGGAAATGGCGTCCAGCGACTGGTTTGTTGTAAAGGTAAAGGGGAAACAGTCGCATGGTTCCCAGCCCTGGAATGGCATTGATCCGGTTGTTGTTGCGGCACAGATCATACAGGGCTTTCAAACCATTGTAAGCCGGCAGGCAGAGCTGACCAAAGCGCCTGTGGTGATCACGGTCGGTAAAATACACAGCGGTGTACGCAGTAATATTATTCCGGAAGAACTGGTAATGGAAGGAACGATCCGCACACTGGACAGCAAAATGCAGGAACAGGTACATGAGAAGATGAAGCTGACGGCTACGAAGATCGCTGAGGCTTCGGGTGCTGCTGCAGAAATAAGTATTGATACCAAAACAAAAGTAACCTATAACGATCCTGCCCTCGTGAAACAGATGCTGCCATCAATTGAAGCGGCAATAGGAGGGGATAATGTTAAGGAAGCAGAATGGACAACTGGTGCGGAAGACTTTTCTTTTTACGGTGATAAGGCGCCTGCTTTCTTCTTTTTCCTCGGCGGATTACCTGCAGGAAAAGATCCTGCCAAAGCCGCGCCACATCACACGCCAGATTTCTATATTGATGACTCCCGCCTGGATGCAGGTGTGAAAATATTCTGCCAGCTGGTATTTGATTATGGGAAGAAGAGATAAAATACGTTTTCCGTGTCCATCACTATTACACAGATAAACCGCAAGGTTGTTACAATCAGGTATAACAGCCTGAAGTATAAACGATGGAACACTTTGAAAGTTGACTGATTGAGGAGTACCGATTACACATCTGACAATCTCCATCTGGCATGCGATAAATGAGCACGTATCAAAAATGAATAAGTCCGTCCATGGTGGCTTAAGCAGTAATAAGTCGTTATGAGATATCCGTACAAACATAAGGTGTATCAGACTTTTGATACACCTTATGTTTATTATTCAGACAGCGATACTTCAGGTAGTTATTTTCGCAACTAGAAACTAACCGCTCTGCCTGCGTTTACCTGCCCGTTACCAAAGTAAGCATCTTTACCCGGCAGGCCATAATCGTTCGATGAGCTGCGCAATATAATATCGGCAAGTATGGGATTCATGTTCGGGTATTTGCCATAGAGCAATGCAATGACTGCGCTGGCATGAGGCGCTGCCATACTGGTACCGGCAGACCAGCCATAGGAATATTCACCCGTTGCTTCATCCCAGAAACCAATATTAAAGACGAAATCAAATACATATTCATAGAATACAACGCCGCCAACATTTACGATCGTTGTGTTCAATGGTATATCCCAGTTACCGCCCGGTGCAGCATATGAAATGAACTGTTTGCCGTAGTTCGTAAAGATAGATGGTCTGTACAAAGTGGTATCCTGGTTAATACCCCAGCCCAGCGGACCATTAGAAGCGATGGACAATACGCCGAGTGCAGCAGCAGGATAGGTAATGAATCGCTTTTCCACGTCGTAGTTATACGCATCATTACCGGCTGCAGCAACGAGGGTTGTACCTCTTAAAGTAGCATACAGCGTGGCCCTGTTAATAGCTTTGATGAGGTCTTTTATGTCCCTGTTATATTCCACTACATAGTCGTCGGACGGGTCATCGGGAGTACCGTTATCATCGGTATACGTTTTGCGTGGCAGTTCGCCGCCAAGGCTCATGTTAATGACATCCGCACCATGATTGCTGGCATAAAAGATACCATCGATGATAGCGCTGAAAGGACCGGAACCGGCGTCGGACAATACTTTCACCAGGATCAGTTTTACCTGTGGTGCAACGCCTACCACGCCATTGGCATCATCCACAGCTGCGATGGTGCCGGCAACATGCGATCCATGGCTGAAACCTTCTATGCCATGATACTGTACCTCTTCCCCTTCAATGAAGTTGTGGGTCAGGATGATGTTAGGAGCTATCTCAGGATTGTTCAGCAGGAAGCCGCCGTCGAGCACCGCTACTTTTGCGCCTTTGCCTTTGTAGCCTTTGGCCCAGGCCTGTGGCGCTTTTACTGATTTAAGGCCCCACTGGAGGAAGCTGTATGGATTGCTGGCTACAGCTTCTGTTTTAGCGCCGGCAGCAGGTGCTGCCCCGATCTTGTTGGCACGGAATACTTTACCCGGGAGGCGCCAGTTCATTACAACATCTACTACTACCGACTCTACATCAGCCACCTGCCGTGCTTTTTCAGGGAAGCTGGGATCTGGGGTCTGTACACGGATCAGTCCTAATTCCTGGTTGCTTGTTTTCAGTTTGAAGTTTCTTACATGTAATTTGCTCAGGCTTTCAGAGATAGCTTCCAGCTTAGCGCCTTCTTTGGCGATGATGATAAAACCCCTGTCCTGATGTTTATTGTCGAGGACGTTGTCGCGGACACGGAGGATCTTGTCGTCTTTAGTACAAGAGGCAATGGTCATCAGCATCATAAGGGGAAGTGCCAGGGCAAGGAGTTGAGTTCTTTTCATAGAGCGCTTTTTAAGTGATTAACAGAGTAGTTTTTTTAAGTGATTAACCGCGGTTTTTTGTTTTTGGAATAGTTCTAAGTGTTTAAAGGAGTAACTTTTTTGAGTAATTAACGGCTTGTTTTTTTGTTTGATGGAATAGTTCTAAATGCCTGGCGGACCAGCTTTTTAGGTGAGTAACAGTGTGCTTTTTTGTTTATAGAATAGTTTAAAATGCTTAACTGCATGGCTTTTCCAGCAATGAGCATAGATGCTTTGTTGACAGAACTGGTTTTAAAATGCCTGCTAGCGTGGTTTTAAGTAATTAACAGCGTGTTTCCTGGTTTACAGAACGGTTTTAAATACTTAACAGAATGTTTTTTAAAGTGATTAACAGATTGTTTTTAGTCTACAGAACGGTTTTAAAACATTTAACAGAATGGCTTTTAAAAGCTGCTTACAGAACGGTTTTAAAGATGAAAAAAAGATTGGAAACGGACAGATTTTTGTGCGTTTGGTTGAATACAAAAAGGGTTAAGTGAATGTAAAAAAAATATTTAGAAAATTCATCAGGCTCTTTCATTCTCTTTTGAAATAATACTTATGCAATATTTGAATTGCAGATAATGTATGATTAACTGACATATAGTTTTTTATTCTATTGTTGCTGCACTATTTTTCTGTTACTGTTATATGCTGTCAGCAGCGTGTTACTATACCGCAATGTGTATGAGTATAAATTGAGTATTAAGAGGGCCCCGGTTACATCCTTTTGAAGTGAAATTTATGGGAAATGGTAGCCGGAGTTGACTTGTAAATCAATGAAAATCAATTAAAATGAATCCAGCGGCGACGATAATGCCGCAGATCGGTATCTATTAGCTATATTTGACGCTTATTTAGCATATTAGTTGGTATAATAATTACATAAGAAAGTACATGTACGATATTTGTTGCGTAGGGCATATCACGTTGGATAAAGTAGTGACCACAAAGTCTGTGGTGCACATGGCGGGAGGCACTTCTTTCTACTTTTCCAATGCTATCCGTCATATGGATGTTAAGTATAGACTGGTAACAGGGCTTGCAGAAAGTGAAATGAATAGTGTTACAGAATTGCGCGCGAAAGGCATTGAGGTGGATGTGGTACCGAGCAGGCATACTGTCTATTTCGAGAATATTTATTCTGAAAACCAGGATCACCGTACGCAACGCGTATTGCAGAAGGCAGACCCTTTTTCTATTGAGGCATTATCGCATACGGACGCCCGTTTCTTCCACTTAGGCCCCTTGCTGGCCGACGATATCCCGGTTGAATTGATCAAGTCATTATCTGAGCGTGGAAAGGTTGCGCTGGATGTACAGGGGTATCTGCGCAAGGTGGAGAACCACGATGTACATGCAATAGACTGGCCTGCAAAACAGGAGGCATTGAAATATATCCATACGCTGAAGGCAAATGAGCATGAAATGGAAGTGCTGACGGGCCTGAAAGACGTGCGTAAAGGCGCAAAGGTACTGGCCGACTGGGGTGTTAAAGAAGTTGTGATCACGCTGGGAAGTATGGGATCTGTTATCTATGCGAACGGCGTGTTTTATCATATCCCGGCCTATGTGCCCACTGCTGTGATAGATGCGACAGGATGCGGCGATACCTATATGGCCGGTTATTTATACAAACGTATCAAAGGTGCTTCACTGCAGGAAGCAGGAGAGTTTGCCGCAGCAATGGCTACGCTGAAGATCGAATCTTCCGGTCCGTTCACAGGTACGAAACAAGATGTACTGGCATTGCTGGCAAATAGCAGGGAGAAAGTATTTGCGGAGCTGTAAGATATTGTGATAACCGTCCGGGGGATAATCATCCGGGACGGTTATTACTTCCAATTGTTAACGGGCATCTTTCCGATGATTGTTTGAATAACCCGCGCTTTTTAAAAGTATGTTCCTTCCAATGTATTCAGCATCTGCTGCGAACGTGATGTAAGCACTGCAGAGGAATATGTAAGAAATCAATAGTTATGTTGCCGTTATCAATGAGCAACAATATGCGTTACCTGCATTACACCCCTGGTTTCTTAAACGCCAGTTCCCTGAATGTTTTTGGCGTCTGCTGACATCTGGCTTTAAACACTGTAGAGAAATAAGCAGGGGAGGAGAAACCACAGGTATATGCTATTTCGGCAATGGAAGACTGAGAATTCACCAGCAGGTACTTCGCCTTTTTTACTCTTGCATCCAGTATAAAATCATTGACATTACAATCCAGCAGCTGTTTTACCTTCCGGTATAACTGCATTTTTGAAATAGACAGCTGCGTACAGATATCTTCCACATTGAACTGATCGTTCCCCAGGTTTTCTTCTACTATTGCAGTGAAATCATTTACAAACTTTCTGTCCGGTTTATTGGATTGGACGGCATGCACCCTCGTTTCCGGTTCCGTGATATAGTGATCTTTCAATAATGCGCGGTTACTCAGCGTACTGGCAATACTTTCTTTTAAATACTGCATGTTGAATGGTTTGCTGATATACGCATCCGCTTTATGCTGCATGCCCCTGATCCGCTGTTCTTCGCTGCTATTGGCGCTTAAAAGGATAACTGGAATATGGGAGGTCCTGATATCTTTCTTGATGGTTTCCAGTACCTGGATGCCGTCTATACCCGGCAGCATAATATCACAGATGATAATATCGGGGACGTGACGGAAGGCCAGCTGTAATCCTTCTTCACCGTTGCCGGCGTGAAATACTTCGTAAGATTCGCTGAGATAGCCTGCCAGGAAGCTGTTCAGGTCCGGGTGATCTTCTATGATGAGCAGGGAATAGGACTGGTCCCGGCGGGTAGCGGGTACAGTAGTCACCGGCCCCATATTTTCCAGTTCCTCTACATAGTTGTGCAGCGATTCATTGATGACGTTGATATGTTCTTCTTCCTGCTGGATCTCTTCCGGGGCGAATGGTGCGCTGGTAGCCGGCAATGTGATCGTGAAGGTCGTACCGGCGCCTTTTTTACTTTTCACGACGATATTGCCATGATGCAGCTGGATGATCTCGCGGCTGAGCGCAAGACCGATGCCCGTGCCTTTATGCTCGCTTTCCCTGCTCTGATAGAATAGCTCAAAAGCGTGCAGGAGGGTATTCTCGTCCATGCCTGCGCCATCGTCTTCAATACGCAGTATCGCCTCTTCATTGTTGCCCGACAGTTCGAGGTATATATGCACCTTACCATAGTCGGACGTGAACTTGAAAGCGTTAGACAGCAGGTTATACAGCACGCGATCGAAGAGGCGCTGGTCCAGCCAGGCTTTGATGCCGGGCTGACGACTGACAAGGCGGAAATCTATGTGTTTCTTGACGGCAATGCCTTTGAATGCTTCCATGATCTCGGTGACGAAAGCGGGAAGCTCATTCTCCGAAACTTTCAGTTGCAGTTTGCCGCTTTCTATTCTGCGGAATTCCAGGAGTTGATTCACCAGCCGCATCAGGCGCACCACGTTCCTGCGCATGAGCTCCAGCTGTTGCTTCTGGACGGAGGATAGCTGTCTGCCTGCCAGCAGGTTTTCCAGGGGCGCCTGTATGAGGGTGAGCGGTGTACGGAATTCGTGGGAGAGATTGGTGAAGAAGGCAAACTTTGCTTCGGTGGCCTTTTCCGCCTTGCTGGTCATTTCCACCAGCTGGTCGCGTTGCAGGAGTATCTCGTCCCGTTGTTGTTTCAGCTGATGATTGATCCGCCGGTTAGTGCGCAGGATGAAGAACAGGACGATCCCCAGGAGAAAGGCAATACAGAGGGAGGTGGCTACAATGCGCAGGAGGTGCTGCTGGTCCTGGTACAGGCGGCGTTGCTCCTGCAGGAGGGCCTGTTGCTGTTCTATTTCCTGGTGTTGTACCTGTATCTTGTCGATCTGCAGGCGCATCAGTTTTACATTGGTGCTGTCGATCAATACTGTCTGCAGCAGCGTATTCCTCGGCGGCTTTCTGCCAGCCAGGATGTTGGCCGCCATGGCAATCGCCTCCTTACCGCCGCTGGGGTACAGGAGAGAGGCGCTCAGCACGCCGCGCGATACAAGGTCGATACCTGCATCCGGGTAGGGAGAGGCGTCAACCCCGATAAACCTGACATTGGAAATGCCTTTATCCCGGCAATATTGATACATGGCGTAGGCCATGACATCGTTCTGTGCAAAGATGATATTGGCCTGGCGGATGGCCGCGTCGTTCCTTTGGGCGGCTTCCTTTGTTTTATCGGCTACCCAGCTGCCTTCCAGGGTGGCAGTCAGTTCTAAGCCGGGATACTTCGCCAGGGCGGCACGGAATCCTTCATGTCTTTCCACGGTGGGCGAGGAGCCCCGTAGTCCCGTTACTTCGATGATGCGTCCTTTCCCCTTCAGTTGGGCGGCAATATACTCCGCCGCCTGCTTGCCGATATTGCGGTTGTCTCCTCCGATATAAGCAGTAAAAGAGTCGGTAGCGGCTTTACGGTCAAGTATGATCACCGGTATACCCTTCCCATATACCTCCGCGATGATAGGCGCCAGGGGC
The DNA here is from genome assembly GCF_023100805.1 of Chitinophaga filiformis. Taxonomy (NCBI): domain Bacteria; kingdom Pseudomonadati; phylum Bacteroidota; class Chitinophagia; order Chitinophagales; family Chitinophagaceae; genus Chitinophaga; species Chitinophaga filiformis. Next base: position 5,647,784 of record NZ_CP095855.1, on the reverse strand, counting down.
ATTGCTTCGTTAGGCGATACCAGCAGGATGTCGATCTTTTCTTTCAGCAGTTCCCTGATCTGTGCCACCTGCCGGGGACTGCTGCTTTCGGCGTCCTTATACAGCAATTTCATTTCAGGATGGTAGAACAGTTCCCTTTTCATTTCCGTGAGCATGTTCCTCCGCCAGTCGTCATTACCTGTACACTGGGAGAACCCGATACGGTATTTCGGTTCCGCTTCGCGGCGGCAACCCAGGCCGCATAAAATGACGGAGAGCAGAAAAATATAGATCTGTTTTGGAAAGTTGGCTGACAACGTGGTTGTTTTTTAAACGGTGGAATGTGCTGATTTCTAAAAACAATGATACAAAAATGAAATGATTGGGTATTGATCTTTATTGTTGATTTATTTAAATGAATGATAATTAGTTGGTTATGTTTTTTTAGAAAAGTTACAAATTTGATAGTAATGGAGACGGAGCCATAAGGAGCGGCAGGGGTGATTGAGTAGGTTTGAGTCATAAACGATTCTGCGTTATGACTAATAAAACGGTGTTTTTCTGGGCTTTTGTAGTAGCCCTGGGTGGTTTCCTCTTCGGTTTCGATACGGCGGTAATTTCCGGTGCTGAGCAGTCTATTCAGCAATACTGGGGTTTATCGGAAGTGCAACATGGTTTGACCGTGTCTATTGCTTTAATAGGTACCGTATTCGGTGCATTGGGGGGCAGCATCCCTTCCGACAGGTTAGGAAGGAGGTCCACCTTACTGCTGGTAGCGGCCATTTACCTGTTCTCCGCCGTCGGGACGGCCCTGGCCGGCAACTGGTATCTTTTCCTGTTATGCCGTTTTATCGGAGGGCTGGGTGTAGGGGCATCTTCTGTTACTGCCCCTGTTTATATATCCGAGGTATCGCCGGCAAAGTACCGGGGAAGAATGGTGGCCTTGTTCCAGTTTAACGTGGTACTGGGAATCCTGATATCCTACCTGTCCAATTACCTGATCGGTATGGGAGGTGATAGTTCCTGGCGCCTGATGCTGGGAGTACAGGCAGTACCTGCAGCCTTGTTCCTGGTCCTACTGAAATGGGTGCCTGAAAGTCCCCGCTGGCTGCTGATCAACGGCCTCAGGGAGCAGGCGGCTATCGCCACCCTGAAGGTGATCAATCCCGGCGGATTTCTGGCTGACATCGACACCATCCGGCAATCGCAGCAGGTCCAGGCCAGCCAGGTACAAAGTGAAAAGCTGTTCACCGCAAAATATAATACACCCGTGATGTTGGCGGTATTGTTTGCCATGTTCAACCAGGTATCCGGCATCAATGCGATCATTTACTATGCGCCCCGCATTTTCGAAATGTCTGGCCTGGGGGCAGGATCTTCACTGCTTTCCACCGTCGGCATCGGCATTGTCAACTTCATATTCACCCTCACCGCTATCCGCTTTATAGACAGGATAGGCCGGCGCCAGCTGATGCTGATAGGTACGGTCGGCCTGATTGCCACATTGGGACTGGTGGCGGTATCTTTTTATATGCATACCGGCGGTATAGCTGTGGTGTCTTACCTCCTGATATACATCGCTTTTTTCGCTTTCTCACAGGGAGCCGTGATCTGGGTATTCATTTCGGAGATCTTTCCCAACCAGGTACGTGCCAAGGGACAGACGCTGGGCAGTTTTACCCACTGGATCATGGCGGCGGTCATTGCATTCACATTCCCCTACCTGGCCAGTCGTATCGGGGGCGGACATATCTTCCTCTTCTTCTGTGTGATGATGATACTGCAGCTGGTGTTCGTATTGCGCTGGATGCCGGAAACGAAAGGCAGGACACTGGAAGAGATTGAAATGACGATGGTGGTACACTAAATGATTTTTGAACCCTTTTGATTACAACTATGACAAACTACAATATCGTAAGCCTGGGAGAGATCCTGTGGGATATATTACCCGAGCAGGAACTGCCGGGAGGCGCGCCGCTGAATGTTGCCTATCATCTGCATAAGCAATCGCAAAAGGTGGTACTGGTGTCGAGAATAGGGAATGATCAGCATGGGCAGCGTTTGCTGGACATCATGCAGCAACGGGGATTGGCTACTGATCTTATTCAGCGCGATAACAGGTATGATACCGGTAAGGTATACGCGCGTATGGATGAGCAACTGGATATGCAGTATGATATAGTATATCCTGTGGCCTGGGACCATATCAGCTGGGATACAGCGTTGGATGCAATGTTCCGGAACGATGAACTGCAATACCTCGTATATGGCAGCCTGCTGGCGAGAAATGAAGTATCCCGCAATACGCTGGAGAAAGCTTTGCAGTCGCCCGCCAGGAAGGTACTGGACATCAACCTGCGGGCGCCTTACTACACAAAAGAAACACTGGAATGGTTGCTGTTCAGCTGTGACCTGTTGAAGCTGAATATCGGGGAACTCGAATTGATCGCTGACTGGTACGGCAATTTTAAAACATCGGAGGAGCGGATAAAGCTATTGTCTGAAAGATTCAACATTCAAACCATCATCGTTACCCTGGGCGGTAAAGGGTGTATGGGCTATATACAGGGGCAGTTTTATTACCAGGAAGGGCAGCCGGTGAAAGTGGCAGATACCATCGGCAGTGGAGACGCTTTCCTGGCGGGTTTCCTCACCTCACAGATCAGCGGGTATACACCCGCATACAGTCTTGCTTATGCCAATGCACTCGGGGCATTGGTAGCATCGAAACCGGGCGGTTGCCCGGATTACGATCCGCAGGAAATAACAGACATGATCGTCAAAAAGAAAGCATACGTCAGCACGGGACAATAATACATATCGTCTATTTTATTTCCACAACCAAACTAAAATTCCATTTATGAAAAGGTTATTCTACCTCTTACCTATGCTGCTGTTCAGCATGCTGACAGTAGCGCAGCAAAAGCTCTATCAGGGCACTGTTACCAGTCGCCAGGGCAAGACGCCTCTTCCCGGTGTGACTGTACAGGCAGGCAAGGCAAATGCCATTACAGACAATGCCGGCCATTTCTCTATCAATGCGGCTCCCGGCGAGAAGCTCACCTTCACCTACCTGGGCATGAAACCAATGACGCAGGAAGTGCCTGCGAATACAGCTGTACTGTCAATCGAACTGGAAGAGAATGCCACAGACCTGAACCAGGTAGTTGTAACCGGTTATCAGACGCAGAAGAAGGCTGACCTGACCGGCGCTGTAGCCGTTGTGAATGTTGCCGAGATCAAAGATATTCCAATGGGCAATCCGCTGAAAGCCCTGCAAGGCAGAGTACCGGGTGTTATGATCACTACGGATGGTGCACCCAATAGCGCTGCCACAGTGAGGATCAGGGGAATTGGCACCCTGGGCAACAATGATCCGTTGTATGTGATAGATGGTATTCCCACCAAGCGCGGATTACAGGAACTGAACCAGAACGATATCGAGTCGATACAGGTATTGAAAGATGCCTCTTCTGCCACGATCTATGGTTCAAGGGCAGCGAATGGTGTTATCATTGTGACGACGAAGAAAGCGAAGAAGGGCTTTAGCCGGATCAATGTAGATGCATCCTCCTCTCTGCAATACTACAGTACAAAGCTGAAGACGCTGAACACCGAAGGCCGTGGCCGGGCTTACTGGCAGGCGGCTGTGAATGATCATTCAGATCCGGACAATAACCAGATCTATCAGTATGACTGGAACGGCGATTACAACAATCCGGTACTGAACAGGATCATACTGCCCGAATACATTGATGCAGCAAAGACGATGAAGCCTGCAGATACTTACTGGTATGATGAGATAGCACAGGCATCCCTCTTACAGAACTATAATATATCACTGACCAACGGGGGAGAGAAAGGTAATTCATTCTTTTCCGTTGGCATGTACAACAACAAGGGCATCGTTAAAGACACCCGTCAGCAAAAACTTACTGCCCGTTTTAATACCGATTATTCCTTCTTTAAAGGCAGATTGAAAATGGGAGAGAACCTGTCTGCCACTTATATCAAAGATGCATTAGTGCCGGCAACAGATATACTTTTCGCCGCCCTGGTACAACAGCCGGTGGTGCCGGTACATACTGTAAATGGCGGCTGGGGTGGCCCTGCTCCGGGTATGACGGACAGGCAAAACCCTGTGCGTCTTATTGAAGATAATAAACAGAATAAGAGCCAGTTCGTAAGACTGTTCGGTAATGCGTATGCTGACCTGGAAATTATACCACGCCTGCATTTCAGGTCCAGCTTTGGTATTGATTACAATGGCACATTCCAGCGGGTGCTGCGTAAGTCCTATACTTCCGGTTTCCTTTCTGATAAGACGAACCAGGTAAATACCTCGCAGGACTACAATGGCAACTGGGTATGGCAGAATACACTTTCTTACAATGTTGCATTGAAGAAACACCGTGTAGATTTTCTGCTGGGCGAAGAACAGATCAAATACATGGCGCAGAATTTCTTTGCCAGCAGGCAGGGATATGCATTGGAGAATATAGATTACGCGTACCTCGATGCAGGCACTACGCAAAAGGATAATGGCGGTAGTGGCAGCGGATATACTTTGTTGTCTTATTTCGGTAAGGTGAACTATGCGTACGATAACAAGTACCTGGCATCTGTAACCCTGCGCCGGGATGGATCTTCCCGCTTCGGGAAGGATAACCGCTTTGGTACTTTCCCTGCCTTCTCGCTGGGATGGCGTATCAGTGAAGAAGGCGCTGTGAAATCGGCCCTGCCGTTCATCTCCGATCTGAAACTGCGCGCAGGCTGGGGAAGAAGCGGTAACCAGGAGATCGTGAACAATGCCACCTATACACTGTATTCAGCTATCTATGGCATTGATCCTACCTGGGACTTTGACAGTGGCAGTGCTTACGATCTGAATGGCAGTGGTACGGGGCAGTTACCTTCAGGTTATACGCTGATCAGGCAGGGTAATACAGCGCTGAAATGGGAGAGCACCAAAGAAACCAACCTGGGGATCGATTTCGGTTTGCTGGACAATCATATTTCCGGGTCGGTTGATTACTTTATCAAGAAGACATCTGATATCCTGATCAATCCTGCTTACCTGGCAGTGATCGGTGAAGGTGGTTCCAGGTATGCGAATGGCGCATCTATGGAAAATAAGGGACTGGAGGCTATTGTGTCTTATTCCGGCGACATAGCCCCTGGGTTGACCTTAACCATGACGGGCAACGTTGCTACCTATCGCAACAGGATCACTTACCTGCCCGATGAAGTGTTGACCTCTTATCCGGGCAATGGTCAGGATAAAACCATCCTGGGGCGTTCGATCAATTCCACGTTTGGCTATGTAGCAGATGGCATATTCCGGTCGCAGCAGGAAGTAGACGAGCATGCCAGCCAGATCGGAAAGGGCGTGGGGCGTATCCGTTACAAGGACCTGAACGGCGACAAAGAGATCAATGATAAGGACAGGGATTATATCGGCAAAGGAGATCCCGATTTTACATATGGACTGAATGTTGCGCTGGAGTATAAACACTTCGACCTGTCTTTCTTTCTGCAGGGTGTACAGGGCATACAGGTGTACAATACCTATAAGACGTATACCGACTTTGCGTCTATCTGGACAGGGACAAACTGGGGGCAGCGTACATTAGATGCATGGACGCCGCAGCATGCCAATACAGCTATTCCGGCACTGACGCTGGTAGACCGTAACAATGAGAACCGTACGTCTACCTATTTCCTGGAGTCAGGCTCTTACCTGAAGTTGCGTAACATTCAGCTGGGGTATAGCTTCAGACATCTCTTCCATGGCCAGTTCCAGACAGCAAGGGTGTATGTGCAGGGCAGCAACCTGTTCACCGTAAAAAGCAAAAGTTTTACTGCTACAGATCCGGAGAATCCTAACAATGCATATCCTATTCCTGTTATCGGGACCCTGGGACTGAACCTGTCATTCTAGTACCTGTTAAACATGATCACAATGAAACGTTTTATATATCTCTTCACCTGTTGCAGCCTCTTATTGGCCAGCTGCAGCAATTTCCTGGATCAGACACCGCAGGCGGTTGTATCCGGCGATGATCTGAATACGCCTGAGAACGTAGATAAGATGGTAACTGCCGCTTATGCTGCATTAGGCAATGACCATTATACTGCGCCTTATTCCAGTATGTGGCCCTATGGTAACCTGCGTAGCGGGGATGCCTACAAGGGTGGCGATGGTGCGGGCGATATCAGTGAATATCATTTTTATGAAACCTTTGCACTGAACAGGGTGGACAATGGTCTTACGGACCTGCTGTGGTTCCGCCTGTACGTATGCATTGGTCGTACAAATGATGCATTGGCGCGTCTGAATGCCATCAGCGAAGATGCGTTCCCTGAAAAAGTAGTAAGGCAGGCGGAAGTACGTTTTCTCCGTGCGCATTATTATTTCCTGCTGAAGATACTGTTCAAATACATGCCTTATATTGATGAAACGGTAGCGAAGGAAAATTATCCGGCTATTTCAAATAAAGCGCTTGGCAATGATGAGTTGTGGACGAAGATAGCAGACGATTTTCGTTTTGCTGCCGACAATCTGCCGGCCACACAGCCGCAGATCGGCAGGGTGAATAAATTCGCCGCGAAGGCATACCTGGCAAAGACCTTGCTGTACCAGGCCTATAAGCAGGATGAAAGCAATGCGGTAACCGCTGTTGATGCCGCTACTTTACAGCAGGTGAATGCCCTGTGTGATGAGGTGATCGGTGCAGGACGCTATCAGCTGAACGGTGATTTTGCGAACAACTTCAGAGCTGCCACTGAGAATAGCGCGGAATCAGTTTTCGCCATCCAGTATTCAAGAGAGGATGGCACACCTAAAGGCAGGTTGGATTATGGACATGCGCTGGATTATCCGATGAACACAGATTATGGTTGCTGTGGTTTTCATTCGCCCAGCTATAACCTGATCAATGCGTTTAAAACAGATGCTTCGGGATTGCCGATGTTCAATACCTTCAATGATAAGAACATTAGCGGCGGCAGTGATTTTCAGACCAATACATTTGATCCGCGGCTGGACCATACTGCAGCCATACCCGGGCATCCTTACAAGTATGATCCCAAGTTTATCTACCAGCGCGCCTGGGCCCGCGCCCCGGATGTATATGGCAGCTACCTGAGCCTGAAGGAGGCGGTATTACCGAATGATGCGGCGTTCCAGAAAATACCTCCTTTTATGTCGAGCTCCAAGAACTGGGATATTATCCGTTATGCCGATGTACTGTTGTTTAAAGCAGAAGCACTGGTAGAACTGGGACGGCAGGATGAGGCGCTGGCATTGGTCAACAGTATCAGGACGAGAGCCGGCAACAGCACCGGCTTGCTGAAGCAGTCGGACGGCTCTTTTACATCCAATTACAAGATAGATGTTTACAAGCCTGGTGTTAACTGTACCTGGAGCCAGGACTTTGCGCGGCAGGCTGTACGCTGGGAGCGCCGTTTAGAGTTTGCAATGGAAGGGTATCGTTTTTTTGACCTGGTACGCTGGGGCATTGCTGCCGAATATCTGAATGCGTATTTTGCGGTGGAGAAAACGAGGAGCGCTCATCTGGCAGATGCAGCGTTTAAAAAAGGAAGGGATGAATATCTGCCGGTGCCTCTAAACCAGATGAATTATAGCAAAGGATTATATAAACAAAATACCGGTTGGTGATCTGTACTGGCCCATTAAAACATTGTCCATTTTATGAATAAGCAACTGTTTACTTTATGGCTGATATGCCTGATGCCGTTTACGCTGCTGGCCCAGCAACAGGACGTTCCTACCCCGCAGTGGCGTCCTGTATATCATTTCACGCCGCCGAAGAACTGGACGAACGATCCTAACGGCCTGATCTATCTCAATGGCGTATACCATCTCTACTATCAGCACAATCCTTATGAGAACAAGTGGGGGCATATGAGCTGGGGGCATGCTACCAGCAAAGATCTGCTGAACTGGAAACATTTGCCTGTGGCTATCCCGGAGATAGAAACAAAAGACACGACCACCTGGATCTTTTCCGGTTGCGCCGTGCTGGATAAAAACAATACGAGTGGTTTTGGCAGCAAGGACAAGGCGCCGCTGGTAGCTATCTATACCGCCGATCAGCCAAAACAACAGAAAGAATCGCAGTTTGTGGCGTACAGCAATGACGGTGGTCTGACCTTTACTAACTACGCAGGCAATCCGGTAGTGGATATTCATAAAAAGGATTTCCGTGATCCCAGTGTGATCTGGATGGAGGAGCAGCAGCAATGGGTGATGACCGTAGCGGTTCCGCAGGAGCATCGGTTACAGTTCTACGGCTCCAAAGATCTCAAAAAATGGGACTTGCTGAGTGAATTCGGTGATCAGGGAGATACGCGTAAGATCTGGGAATGCCCTTCTCTCACGCCCTTGTATGTAGATGGGGATCCTGCAAAGAAGAAATGGCTGATCATGATCTCTTCCGGCAATCCCGATGCGGCTACAGGCATGCAGTATTTTACGGGTGATTTTGACGGGAAGACTTTCAAAAATGACAATCCGGCGGAGCATCAGCAGTTCGTGGATTATGGCAGGACCTTCTATGCGGCGATCCCTTACAACAACCTGCCGGATGGCAGACAGACTATGCTGGGCTGGCTGATGCCTTTCGAGACACCGACCTATCCATGGCGTGGGCAGATGTCCATTGCACGGGACCTGTTGCTGAAATCAACACCTGCTGGCGTGCAGCTGTACCAGCAGCCGGCAGCGGTACTTAATGCCTCGCTGGACAAGTTGCCGGCGTCTAAGAAACTGGTGAAACAGGGCTTTGAGATAGATAGTAAGGAAACGCCGATCAGCAAGGGCGGGCAATTTAATTCAAATGCCAATTGGATAGATGTTACGTTCGTACCCGGTACGGGAGAGGATTTTGGGGTCAAATTAGGGCAGGATCCTGTTGCGAAGGTAGAGACTGTTGTAGGATATAATACCGCCCGTAATGAGCTTTATATTGCGAATGAGAAAGGACTGGTAATGGATAAGCTGACCGTGAAGCCGGCTGAAGGGAAGATTCGCTTGCAGGTGTTGTTTGACAAGTCGTCTGTGGAGGTGTTCGTGAATGGCGGGGAGCGGGTGTTGACAACGTTGATCTTCCCGGGGGAAAAGGCTACGGGTTGTGCGCTGTTTGCGAAGAACGGGAAGGTGATGGTGGAGGCCTTGCGGGTATGGGATCTGGCGAGGTGAGTGTGCCTGGTTTAATAATATTGCAAGGGTTGTATTCAAAATACAACCCTTTTTAATTTACGCAAAGTAATGTCGACCGCCATCCCATCTGAAATCGGGTATGAGATCCGCTTGCAATGGCGGTGTTTGCTAGAAATAGTAAACGCAAAGTAGCGCCGGTTTCAGTATGGGATGTCGGTCGGCGCCTCTCTATAGAGATGTGCCTTACTGAACAATGATCTTTCTCGCTTCACTGTTGCCTTTCTGATCGATCACTTCCAGTATGTAATAACCGGCGGGCAACTTGTTCTGTAGTGGCAGCGGATAGGTGCTGTTTCCTTTGCCAACACCGATTGTTGTAGTGACTACAGGCTGGTGCAGAGAGTTGAACAGCACAACGCGGTATTTGCCTGCTGTGTGGTTCGCCAGTTGGAGGTTCAGCTGGTTGCCGGTTACTGGGTTCGGATAAACTACGATGTCGGCAGTGTTGTTCGCTGGTTTCGTTATAGTGCCGATAGTCGTAGTGGCGGTGGTACCGGTAGTCGTAGTGGCAGTGGTGGCAATAATGCTGGTGGTACTGGTACGGGTCAGCGTAAGGTAGTCAATATTGAAGCCGTCTGTTTCCATCATGATGCGCAGTGTTTTGATGCCGGTGGTGAGGGCCGGTGTGGTGACAGCCAGTGTCTGGTAGGTTTGCCAGCCGCCCGTGTTGGGAATGTTGATGGTGCCTGAGATATTAACACCGTCCAGTTCTACATGTAATCGTCTGCTGCCATAAGGCGAGGCAATGCGGGCCTGTAGCGTGTAGGTGCCCGGCGTGGTGATGTTCACTGTGTAGTTCAGCCATTCGCCTGCAGCAATGTAACCTACGTCATAGCCGCCGTCAGCGCAGGCTTCCACGTCAACGCCTTCTGATCTGTATAGGCCGCCGTTGTTTGCCGGGTCTGCGTCGGAGTAAGCGATGGCTTGTCCGCCGTTGTCGAAGTTCTCGGCTTCTATCTTGCCGGGAATGGCTGCTGGTGTACCACTATAGGCGTTGTTGGGTGCTTTAACGGTGTCAATGCAGCTGGCGGTTTTATTGCCGTCTACCGTAGTGACAGTGATCGTAACGATGCCGGCTGCTATGGCTGTTACTTTACCACTGGTATCCACAGTTGCGATGGCAGGGTTGGAGGATGTCCAGGTCTTTGCTTGGTTGGTCGCTTTTGCAGGCAGGATAGCAGCGGTTAGTTGCTGGGTGTTACCAATGTTGAGCGTGCCTGATGATGGTGTTACGCTTACGCTGGCCACATTCACACGGCCAAATACATAGAACTCGTGGATGGACCAGTAGTTGCCCTTGGAGCCTGTCTGTACAATGCGGATGTAACGGCCCACTTTTTCGGGGAAGGTGATGAGTGTCATTCCTTCAGGGCCGGCGCCTGAAGCGATTGGGCTACCCCAGTTAACGCCGTCGATAGAGATATAAGCGCTGTAACCGGCGGGAGAGTCGAAGGGACTGTCGGTAGCATCAAGTACGATCCGGTTGATGGTATTGACTGTTTTCATGTCGACTGTGAAGGTTTGTCCGCTTACCTGGCTGCCCTGGGTATCCCAACGTGTTGTGGCGTTGCTGTCAAGCGCATTCCTGGCGTTGTTGGTGTTTACAGAAGCGGAGGCTGTCCAGCCTTGCCTGTCCATCGCGCCAGCTACCGAAACTGCCCAGATGTTACCCAGGTTATTTTTCCACAGGACGGCTTTATAAGCGTCGATGTTGGAACTGTCGATGATGGAAGATTGTGCAGAGAATGCAGGTTCTGCACCAGCATTCAGCAAAGTCCCTACGGGCCAGATAGTGGAGTTATGCAGGCTCAGTGACCCACCGCGGATGACGCCCCAGTGCTGGAAGCCCGGTTCTGCGAAATTGGCCGACTGCATGTTGATCGTACCGCCGGTTGTGACGATAGACCTGGCTGGATTACCCCAGTAGTCGGAGTTGAACAGGTTGATCTGACCAGTGAAGGTGCTGGTAGTATTGAGATAGCTGGTAGAAGTGTCCTGGTTGTTGTTCAGGGCTACGATCTGACTGTTGATGAAGTCAAAGCCGCCGGCACCCAGCTTTTCGAAGCTGATCGCATTTTTTGTTCCGTCCAGTCCGAGGCCCATACTGATGCCTGAGGCGCCACTGCCTTCATTGGCGAGGATCAGTCCATGATGTGCGCCATATACGAAATCGTTGTACAATATTTCGTTTTGTGCATTGCCCAGGATGATGAAATCCATATTGTTTAATTGGTAGGCGTAAATGGCTGAGTTATCGCCCTGAGGTGAGTTGGGCCAGCTGCCGAATTTTGATTCCGCACCGGCAGCATAGGCGATGGTATTGAACTGGGTGTTGGAGATTTGTCCGCCGCTGGTGCCGCCGCCCACTTTAACGGCGTTGTGGAATACGTGCCCGGCCAGCCAGTCAACATAGTGGTTGTTACACTGGTAGGTGAACATATCTATACCGTTATACACGGCGCGGAGGCCTACATTGATGATATAGACATCGCTGCCTGTTACCTGTATCGTGTAAGGATATGCAGGGAAATTAGGCGCCAGTGAAGCCATTTGTTCCGGGTAGTTGATAGTGATGCCCTGCAGACCACTACCGGCAGATAGTTTGATGAAAGGCGTACCATTAGGATTGCCTTTATCAGCGTATGGTTCCAGCACGGCGCCGGGACCAGTAGGTGTAGTGCTGTTGTCGGCTGCGCCTTTGAGCTCTACGTTGCCTGGTACTGTCAGGTGACCAGTCACTTTATATTTCCCCGGCGGGAGGAACACGATACCGCCGCCGTCTGTACCGGCTTTGGTCAGCGCATTCTGGATAGCGGTGGTATTGTCTGTCACGCCATCAGGTTTGGCATTGAAAGGTGCTGCTGTGGCCAGGTAGAGTACCTGCCTGGACGGTTTATGCGTGGTTTGTGTGATGGTAGGAAAGGGCGGCAGTTTCTTTAGTGTCAGCGGCGTATGGTCTATGGCGTTGGTATAGAGTGAGTTGTTTTCGATACTTACACCATTTTTGAAACGGTTGCCGGTGATGATACCTCTTGCGTTAGCGCCCAGTACTATCTGCGGAGCTTTGTTATTGAAGTCGCAGTCAGACGCGGCGAAGGTGCCGCCACCGATGGTCACGTTACCGCCGGTAATGGTACACTGTTGCAGCATGATCCTGGCTACGCAGGTGGGATCAGCGGTAATGGCATCAATGGATCCTCCGAGAGTACAGGTATGCAGCTGTAAGGCGCCATTAGTGGAAGAACCTCCGCCGATGGCCAGACCAGTGGCACAGTTAACCGTCGTGCAACGGGCAAACATGATACCTACATTGCTGACCACTTCTGCATAGATACCAGTTTTACAATTAGTAAAGGTCATCGCGTAGTTCTGTCCGTTAGGAATAGCCGGGGCGCTGGGAATAGAAGTAACAGCATGGAAGCCGATAGCATATCCTTCAACATCTACGAACGCGGTGTATGACCAGTCGTTCCTGCGCATCACGATACCGGTGCCATTCTGATAGATCCAGTTCGCGTAGGAGCTGCCGGCAGCGGGAGCATTCGGCAGTCCGGAGCCAGCCCAGTAAGCGGGAGAGAAGTTGACATTTTCAATCCTTCCCACGTCAACGATATTGTCTATCTCCACACCTCTGGACAAGGGTGTACCATATACGCCGTTGATCACCGGGCAGGTACCGCCATTCGTTCTTGAAAACAGGATACCGGTATAGGCGTTGACGAAAGTAAGATTCCTGGCATTGCAGAATTCATTACCAAAGTAATTCGGTGCTCCGAAAACGATGGCCGGTGGATAGGGTGTGATATTATCCGGCAGTTGTTCCGGGTACCAGATGGCCAGGTCGCGAACGGCGGCGGAGGTCTGCATGGTAATGAAAGGAGTGGCATTCTCGTCGCCACGGCCGGCGTAAGCCATCAGGACGGTACCGTTGATGGGCTGGCCTTTGACAGGTTTCTGCCATTCACCGCGCAGGGTGATGCCCTTCGGAATGAGCAGGTTACCACGGATAAGGTATTTGCCGGCAGGCACATACAAGGTACCGCCACCTAAGGCGCCTAAAGCATTCAGGCGGTCCTGGAAGATGCTGGTAACATCTGTCACACCATCGCCGCTGGCACCATAGTCGGCAACGGAGTAGGTGATAACAAATGCGTCGGTAGTAGGGTATGTGGGTTGGGCCAGTCTCCAGTTCTGGGAGAAAGCGGGTGTACCAATCATACCTGTCGTGATAATGGAGAGGACAACGGCGAGGAGGAACGTCATTCTCCTGCGTGTCGTAGCACGGGCTGTGATCATATGGTTTTTATTTAAGGGAATTGGAATGCAAGGTTTTTCGATAGGTACATGTTGGCACAGTACAGTAAAATGGTTTTCTGAAGGATGTTTTGTAATGGATCAACGCGGCAGCAGGTTTTCAAAATTCGGCCTACCGTATTGTGGTGCGAATATAATGTATAAAATCGAATATGATCGATATACTAAGATCAGGAAGACGATGAACAGCGCGTAGGAATTATTTTAAAAAGGAGTAGCATTGCAATGAGAAAATGAGTTAACGGTATCGCCCCATGCCGATTATCGTAAGCCTGGATGTAATGATGGCGAAAAAGAAGATGTCATTGAGTGAGCTGGCCAGAGAAAGGAGCTCTTACACTGGCCAATCTTTTGAGACTTAAGACAGGGAAGGGCGAAGTCGGTGAGATTCTGCACGCTGGAGATTATCCGTGAGGTGTTGGCCTTGTCGGCGGGAGATTAAAACATTGCATTAAGCAGAGCGGCCTGATACTTGAATAAGTATCAGGCCGCTCTGTTTTATTTAGTTGCGGTTGCGACAGCAGGTGCTTTCGCGCCGCGGAATCTTTTCAGATAGTGTTTACCCAGTGATCTTCTGATCTTCCACGTGCGGTGTAATTTCGCAAACGTGAATTTTTTGTATTGTGCATCCCAGAAGTTGGTATCATAGTCTGCCCAGATGCTGTAGCCGGAGTGGATCGTCTTTCCGAGGAGATCCCATGGTTTTGGCGCTCCTGCGAAATGGAAGATCACATTGTCCAGTTGTGCTGGTGGCTGTTGTTCCGGCGTCCAGATATTGTTAAAGCGGCCTTCGAAGTAATGGAATTTACCGCCACAGAGACCGTTGAGGATGGTCTGGTCGTGTGATGGGAATTCCTGTGGGAATTGCTCGAAGAGTGTGGCTATTTTCTGATCAATATGTTGTTCTTTCCATACCTTCAGATTGAACAACAGTACGCCTGCATTGAAGCAGCGCTGTTCTCCGTCAACGCCCATTTTTTCCATCAGGAATCTTCCATCCAATGCGTTCTTAAACGGTCCTCTTGGCGCAGCAGCCAGGAAGTGGTCATTGAATGTGATATCCTGCAGGGAGAGAATGTCCAGCAGAATAAGCAGATCGGCGTCGAGGTAGAGTGCATAGTCTGCATTGATCACTTCAGGGATGAGGAACTTACCGTATGTGGTCCAGTTACCATGCAAAGAATTGAGGTGACCGAATCTCTTAGGGGCGTCGAAATCATGGAACTCCGTTTTACCAAGGTATTGTTCTTCCTGCAGGAGTCGTAGGATGTTATTTTTATGTTTAGGGGCAACATCTGAACAGATAAAGTGAAGTGTCAATTTTTCTGTGTCCCCGCAATTTCTCACGAGTGATGTGAGAGTAGTACCCAATCCTTCGAATGCAAGAAGGTCGATTACAAATGCAATATGCATGTTGAATTAGGTTGTAAATGAATAAAGATGGTGTTCTTAATATGGTATTGCCTTATAATTTAACAAATTATATACTGTAGAAGTATATAGTTATAATGCTACAAATATATAACTGAAATTTGTAATTCCTATATCCGGGCGATAATTCTTGTAAGTGATAGTGTCAGCTAACGGTTGATGGCATTAAGTTAGTGATTATGGCTGCAGTGGGATTGCAGGCGGTGGTTTTTGTAAGTGATTGATTGTGATGTGGTTGGGTGTGCGCGGCCCGGTTTCGTAGTCGTCCAATTGTGGAAGGGATGAGAAGTGTGGGGTTGGACTTACGCGATCCGGTTTGGGTGGGACCACTGGCTTAGTTCTTTGAAGTATCCTTACTGTGGAACGCTTTGGGGCAAATGGGTTGTTGGATATCGATTAAACTCCTGGTGGGTCGGTCAACATACTTCAAACAACTTAGGCCAGTGATCTCCACCCAAACCGTTCGCTGTCGTAGTCGTTCAATTGTTGGATAAGAGAGGGCGGACGTATGCAAGACGACTTTACATAGGTATAGATACATACTGTTTAATGCAACACGTGGATGGTTATATATAAGAGCTTAGATGTTTTGTGGGAAATGAAGTGCATGTGTATGTGTTCGTGTTCGTATATGTACACATGCTGGTTTAGCAGGAGAGAATACGATGTACGTACTATACCACCTAACGCCGGGAATTACAAGGTCAGAATAATCCGGGAACGGACATTATAGTGTTTCGAAACCGGACAACAGGAGAAGTGATGATGGGATAAGTAATTGATAATCACAGATGCCTTGAATTGGCATACTTTCGGTGCGCAGTGACCGTACAACCCGTACCACTATGATCAGAAACCATTTTAGAATTGCCTGGCGCAATACATTGAAGAGCAAAGGGTATTCCCTTATTAATATTGGCGGACTTGCAATGGGCATGGCAGTGGCCATGTTGATCGGTCTGTGGATCTGGGATGAACTATCCTTTGATAAGTATAACAAAAACTATGACCGCATCGCCCAGCTAATGCAAACGCAGGACTTTGGCGGACACCTGGATACCTGGCAGACGATGCCTTACCCGGTAGGTGATGCGCTGCGGGAAAGGTATGGAAGTGATTTCAGGCAGGTGGTAATGTCGTCCTGGGATTTTTACAGGGTGCTTTCCGTAGGCGATAAAAAGCTGCGGAAGATCGGGAAATTCATGGAACCTAATGGCCCGGCATTGATGGATGTTCAAATGCTAAGCGGTTCACGGGACGCGTTGAAAGACCCATCTGCTATTTTGTTGTCTGCCTCTACGGCTGCTGCATATTTTGGGAAGGAAGATCCTATGGGTAAAACCATACGGGTGGATAACAAAGAGAACCTGGTCGTAAGGGGGATATACAAAGATCTGCCTTTCAATTCCAGTTTTAGCAAGGTCGGTTTTATTGCTCCCTGGAGTGTCTATATCAGGAATAATCAACCGGGTCTGCTGGACAATAAAGACAACTGGGGGCTTAATGCGTTCCTGGTATATGTAGAGCTGGCGGATAATGTTAGTATGTCCGCTGCGTCAGCGAAGATCGCGAAGTTAAGAGCGGATCATCTCAGTGAAGAGGATAAGCGTTTTAATCCCGTTATTTTCCTGCATCCAATGAGTAAATGGCATTTGCATGAGGAATTTAAAAATGGTATTAACACAGGCGGACGTATACAGTTTGTCTGGTTGTTTGGTATCATTGGCATGTTTGTATTGTTGTTAGCCTGTATCAATTTCATGAACCTGAGTACTGCACGTTCTGAGAAACGTGCGCGGGAAGTTGGGATCCGTAAATCTATCGGCTCGCTGCGTTCACAGCTGATAGGTCAGTTCTTCAGCGAATCTTTCCTCGTAGTGCTGCTGGCGTTTGTCTTATGTGTGGCTATCACCCAGTTAACGCTTCCCTTTTTCAATACTGTGGCCGATAAGAAGATATCTATTCCCTGGGGCAATCCTGTTTTCTGGTTGGCTGGTATTGTAATCACTTTGCTGACAGGATTGGTAGCTGGTAGTTACCCGGCTTTCTACCTTTCCTCGTTTCAGCCTGTGAAGGTGCTGAAGGGTACTTTTCGTGTGGGGAGGCATGCTGCTTTGCCCCGCAAGATACTGGTGGTGATGCAGTTCTCCGTTTCACTGGTACTGATCATTGGGACAATTGTCGTATTCCGGCAGGTACAGTTTGCCAGGACACGTCCGGTGGGATATTCCCGTGAGGGCCTGGTCATCATGGAGCTGAATGTACCGGACATTCATGATCATTTTGACGCGGTACGCAGTGAGCTGATAAATAGCGGGGCAATTGTTGAGATGTCAGAAGCAAGCACGCCGACAACGAATGTCTGGCAGACGAATGGAGATATTTCCTGGAAGGGGAAAGATCCTACGCTCACGATAGATATGCCGACTGTTGCGGTGTCGTCCGGATACGGTAAGGCCGTAGGCTGGCAGTTCAAGGCAGGCCGCGACTTTTCGCGGGACTATTCCTCAGATTCTTCGGGTTTCGTAGTAAATGAGGCGGCGGTAAAATTTATGGGATTAAAAGATCCTGTGGGAGAGATCCTGCAGTGGGGAGACAGATCATTTACTATCATTGGTGTTGTTAAAGATATGATCATGGAATCGCCGTATCAGCCGGTACGGCCGGCTGTCTTTTATATGAACAGCGATAATATGGGGCTCATGCTGATACGTATTCATCCAAAACTGGATGCACAGACGGCCCTTTCGAAGATTGAATCAGTGTTTAAGCGGTATAGTCCTGAGCAACCGTTCGACTACCGGTTTGTTGATGTGGAATATGCGAAGAAGTTTGGGACGGAAGTCAGGGTAGGGAAGCTGACGGCGTTCTTTTCAGTACTGGCAATCTTTATTAGCTGCCTCGGATTGTTTGGCATGGCATCGTTTATGGCAGAGCGACGGACCAAGGAGATCGGCGTGAGAAAGGTGTTGGGGGCCTCGGTATTCAATTTATGGACAATGTTGTCAAAAGACTTTGTAAAATTGGTTGGAGTGGCCTTTTTGATTGCAGGACCGGTGGGGTATTATTTTATGAATGAATGGCTGGCGGGGTATCAATATAGAGCGGAGCTGTCGTGGTGGGTGTTTGTAGTGGCGGGAGCAGGCGCCCTGGTATTGACGCTGGTGACGGTGAGTTTTCAGAGTGTGAAGGCGGCGTTGATGAATCCTGTGAAGAGTCTTAAGGCTGAATAAGTTTTTGAGAGCCGCATCTTTTGGATGCGGTTTTTTTTTGTCATCTCCACCCAAACCGTTCGCTGTTATAGTCGTCCAATTGATGGAAGGGATGAAGAGGCGGACGCATGCATTGCTTTCTCGTGATAAGGACGACGAAAAATATATTGTAGGGAAAGCGTAAGTAGCACCGGTTTCAGATGGGAATGGCGGGCCTTCGGCTCTCCGGCGATACGACAGGTGCCGACCAATCTATATTCAAAACCATATTCGATTGATAAAGCCAAATAGCATTCCGGAGAGGCGCCGACCGCCATCCCATACTGAAACCGGGCTACTTTGCGTGAATAATCAACTGACAATATTTAATAATGCGGATTTCATCGTTTACTCCGACTTCAATGATTGTACAGGATTCACCAATGCTGCTCTTAATGATTGATAGGACACTGTCAGCAACGCGATAACAACTGCTATGAAACCGGCAAGGATGAAAACCCACCATTCAATCGGGATGTGAAAGGCAAAGTTTTCCAGCCAGCGATCCATGGCATACCAGGCAAGGGGAGTGGCAATAATGATGGCCAGTAAGACCAGTTTCAGGAAGTCTTGTGATAGTAGCATCACCAGGTTGCTAATGCTGGCACCCAGTACTTTCCGGACGCCTATCTCCTTTGTGCGCTGCTCTGCCATGAAGGCTGAGAGACCAAGGAGCCCCAGGCAGGCAACAATGATGGCAAGGACGGCAAAGCTGGTGAAGATCTGGCCGGTCCGCTGCACGTCGGTGTACATGCGGGCAAAGCGTTGGTCAAGGAAGGAGTATCTGATTGGTTGATGAGGTGAAAAGTCTTTCCAGAGGGTAGTTATGGATCCGATGAGATCGTGCATGTCTGCAGCACTTGCTTTGACAGATATAATAGAAGAACTGTTACCTATTGTAAGACAAAGTGGCCTGATACTATTTCTGAGAGACTCAAAGTGGAAATCCTCAACAACGCCAATGATCGTCCAGGCAGAGCCAGTGTTGCTGATACGCTTGCCTATAGGGTCCTTTAACCCCAGTTGTTTCGCCATGGTCTGGTTGATGATCACGGCCTGTGAGTCAGTACGCATATCGATCGAGAAGTCCCTTCCTTTCACAATGTTCATGCTCAGGGTCTTAATATAATCATGATCAACCACCCATAACTGACCGGAGATGGGAGCGTCTTCATGAGATGTCCCTTCAATTGACAAGATGTTGTCGTTCCGTTTGGTACCTGTTACCGGCAGGTAGTCGCTGACACTGGCGCTTTTAACTCCAGGTAGCTTCGAGAGTGCGTCTTTAAATGCGGGAACCCTGTTTCCCAGTGTGTTCGTGCCCTGTATGAGTAGTACATGGTCTTTCTCAAAACCGATCTTCTTGTCGAGAATGTATCTCATCTGACGATAGATGGTGAAGGTACCGATGATCAGTGCGATGGAAGTGGTAAACTGGAAGACGACCAATGCGCTGCGCATATTGGAACGTCGGTGTCCCTGGTTGATCTTGCCTTTCAGTGCATGGATGGGCTGAAAGGAAGATAAATATAAAGAAGGGTACAGACCGGCCAGTACGCCAATAATTGTTGTTGATACGATCAACAGGGGAGCGAGCCACCAGGCGCTCCAGGGCATACTTAATGATTTGCCGGAAAGCGAATTAAAATAAGGTAAGAGTATCCAGGCCAGTACCAGTCCCAGTAGCAGGGAGAGAAAGCTGAACAGGATGGACTCACTCAGAAATTGTTTGACAAGACTGGCCCGGTCGGACCCCACGGCTTTTCTGAGCCCTACTTCTTTGGCCCTGCTGGCAGAGCGGGCCGTGGAGAGATTGACAAAATTAATGCCTGCTATGATGAGGATAAAGCCCGCAATAGCCCCGAAAAGCCATACCAGGCGGATATCACCGTGGCTTAGCCGATCGTCTATTTTGTCAGATCTCAGATGAATGTCTTTTAGTGGCTGTATTGAAAAGTGGACTTTCTTTACAATGTCAATAATCCTTTTATCACCCGTCTTCGCTGCGTTTGCAATGATATACCTGTCTTTAAATGCTGCCAGTTTTGACTGGAATTTTATGATGTCAGTTCCCGGGCGTAATAATATATAAGTCTGATAATTGTTGGCCAGCCAATATGTTTGTTCGCCAGGCCAGAGTTCTATTCCTTTCAACGTAAGCAGGAAATCGAACTGCAGGTGGGAGGTGACGGGAAGGTCTTCTATCACGCCTCCTATCCGGTAAGGTTTGCCGGTGTTATCGTTTACGATAAGTGTTTTGCCAACCGGGTTCTGATGGGGGAAATACTTATCTGCTTTACTCTTTGTTATCACAATGGTATTGGGTTCGCTCAGGGCATGAGCAGCATCACCATACACAAAAGGTATCTGCAATATATCAAGCAGCTCCTGGTCGGCAAACAGGACGCCTTCTTCATAAGTGTTTTCCTGTTTATCTGAGGGCCTTATCTGGCAACTGCCGGCCCCAAAAAGCTCTCCATCCAGGAAACGGCCTGTCTGTTCTACCTCAGGGAGATCAGCCTTTAAAGCGTTTGCAAAGGGAGCAGGGAAATAGGTGCCTGTGCTGTTAGGATTGCCCCAGTCTATTACTGCCCTGCAGATACGTGAAGCGTTGGGATAATGCTGGTCATAGCTAAGCTCCTGCCGGATATATAATGCGATCAGCAGACAGGCGGCTATGCCAAGGGAAAATCCTCCTATCTTAATGGCAGAATACATTTTTTGCTTGGCCATATTCCGCCAGGCAATCTTGAAGTGGGTGCTGAACATACTTAGCAGTTTCTTCTCCTGGCACAAGAATGTTGCCACTCCTCCAAATCATTGTTTATGGCCATCTTGCGCATTTTCCGGATGCCGGCGGTTGTCCGGATCTGGACAATCTTTGTCGGGAAGCGGACAATCGGTGACTGCAATCACTGGCTTTTAGACATAGGTTAGCCCTATCTCGTGGCTACAGGCTGTTCTTTTCAGTCAATACATGCTGCTTTTTTTATTGATTGTCAACAGCGAAATTCGTGCCGTGACATTTCGTGCTGTGACATAAGATAAGTTTGCGTAAATTAGTATGGCACGAATACATGATCCTATGCCCCACGAACGTAAGGATACCCATCACACAACTGCTATTGCTCCCGCAGCTAATAACCGGTTATCAGCAGGTATAGGAAGGCCCGCCGTCGTTCCTGCGCAAAAAAGACAAAAACCGGAAGATGGAATGAATGAACAGGAAGATCTTATTTCCCCGGGCGGAGATGCTGCTATTCAGATGAAAGGGGAGATGGTACCGGTTTTAAATAACGGCGGCAGGAGACAGGGAGATGGTGAAACTGTTCCCTTTCAATTGAAGCCGAACAATACAGGCTTGCCTGATAATCTGAAGAGTAGTATAGAGGGCCTCTCAGGTATCTCCATGGATGATGTGCGTGTTCACTATAATTCTTCGAGGCCAGCCCAATTGCAGGCACTGGCATTTGCCCAGGGAGCGGATATACATGTCGCTCCCGGGCAGGAAAGACATCTGCCACATGAGGCATGGCATGTGGTGCAGCAGAAGCAGGGTAGAGTGCATCCTACGATACAGATGAAGGACAGCCTGAATGTGAATGATGATGAAGGATTGGAAAGAGAAGCTGATATCATGGGGAGTAAAGCACTAACTGGCGGTGATGCATATCGTTTTGATGCATATACAGGTAGCGGACATATTGGGAATGGATATACCGGCAATTACCCCGGGCCGCCCTTGCAACGGAAAGCCGCTGGTGGTGTGATACAACTGTTGCCCGCAACAAAGGTGGCCTTCGGAATGACAAGAGCGGGAGCTTTTGAAACGCCGGAAAAAATGGATGCCGATCCGCTAAGCCAGGCGCCTGGCAACACAACAGGATCCCCGGTACAAGACGGTAAGCAGGGTAGATTAATAAGCCTTTTACAAAGGGAAAGACCGGGCGCTTATGCTGCCAGCCATTTGCTTAATGAGGAATTCCACGGACCGGGAGATCACAGGAATCTTGTACCGCTCTCTTATGCCACCAATAACCTGATGGCCAATACCATTGAACAATATGTCCGGTCTTACTGGCGACAGAATGAGGTGGTTGCGTACCAGGTAAGGGTTAATTATGGCATCACCGGAAGAACCACCATACCGGAGGAAAATTGCGTACCGGAATCACTGGATTTCAGGCTGATACCCCAGGAGGAAAGAACACCCGGACAATGGTCCGATAAACGGGGTTTTCCGCCACTTGTCCTGAATATCAAGCATGAACTTCCGGCTGATGTAGCACCCCACGGCAGATCAGCCAGTGATAGAGCGGTGAAGGGCGCAAAGAAACAGCAGAATATCAGCCTTCTTTCCTTTCTGCCGTCTTCATCCGGAAGAGGAGTGCTGGACGAGTCAAAAGACGAGGCAAAGGATGATGCAATTATAGTACCGCCTGATCTGATGAAGGAGTTTGAACGGAAATCAATGTATGAGTCACTTATTGGTAAGAAGGGCTGGCTTGACATATATTGGGCGCAAAACCGTTCACATTATAAAAATGAAGAACAGCTTTTGGCTCAGGTATCCGGCGAGCTGAAACACAAAGACCTGAAGCAGGGAACGATATCACTGGATGTTGCAATAAGGATTGTAATGGGGCAGAAAATAGAAATGATCGGCGATGTTAAGGACCGGAATGTGGACAGTATGTTGGAGAAATATGTGGAAGATATGCTGGAGCGTTATACAGACGGTGTTCCTGAGAAGATAATGGAATCAATAATATTGGACGTAAAGGGACTTATCATGGATCACCGCGCCATCACAGAAAGAGAAGACCTGGAGAGCGAGTTGTTAAGGGAAATGGAAGCGGAACATTATGGGCCGGGTGCTGTTGACGGATCTGTGGGAAGTAGCGGTGGCCAGCCTGTTGGTGTTCCGGTGGATGGCCCCGGGACTGCTGTGAAAGGTATGGATCTGGAGGACGATAGTGAAAAGCCCCAGGCAAAACCTAAAGAAAAAAGAATACAGTACAGCTTTACTTACCAGCGCTCGTTCTTCCGGCCAACAGATAAAGACCGGCTTACAAATGCAAATATATATAAGCTGAAGACTGCTATCGATGCCGGTGTAAATGGAGAAAATGCAGCGTCCATATACGAAATGATAAAAATAGTTCATGCCGGCCTTACTGAATGTACTGCTGAAGCGGAACCTGGTACTCCCAGCCCTTTTGATCAGGGACATCCCCCGTCTTATTCAAGACAATATTATGAAGCAGTGATGCTTGTCTGGACAGAAGGGTTCAGCGCAATCTCCAACGCAGAACAATTGCCTGGGTTCAGCGGCCATCTTAAAAGCCGGATAGCACAGGTAGCCGCTAAGGCAGGCAGATTATTCTGATAGCGATATTCAATATCGGTATTCAACATTCAGAATGGAGCGTTCCGCATTCAGTAATCGGTATGCAGTATTCTGTATCTGGTATTCAGTATTCGTATATCACTTCGCCTTAAACTGAAATGTTCCCCACAGGTCAGGTGACAACATTGCCTCTGAAGGTACATCCGCAGTAATGCCCGTCGCTTTGTTGCTCCAGTAAAGGCGGGAAGTGGTCTCGCCATCATTGCCCCGTAAAACGCCTATATCCCCTTTTATTTTAAGCCCGTCTGTTGGTTGGATACCCAATGCCGACAATGGTATGGAAAGCTCGTAATTGCCCTCAGAAGTGGCAAACTGGAGCTGTCCGCTAATGTTGTCGACCCTGTCGAAGGTGATAGTCCTTGAAGGGGAGGAGAATGGCACTTTATCGTCTGTACGGGTACCCGGTACTACGGCGCGATAGAGTAATGCCTGCGGCTTACCGTTAATGACGCTGATCAGCAGGCGGCAATCGCCGGCAATAGGTGTACGGCGATTGGGATCGGCCTTGGCATTGGTGCTGCCGATCATGATATCGAGCGCACCGCCGGTTTTAAAGGGGGCCTGGGGCATTTCGCCGGAGTTGTCTGCCAGGTGCGGATTGCCGGTACGGAAAGCTGCATACAATCTTCCGCCGGAAACAACGAGCGCCCCGGTTACATCGTAGGGTTGTGCGCTGGAATTGAAATACCCTTTAACGCCTCTTTTGTCAATGTCTGCCCAGGCGGCGGATGACCAGTCGTTCAGCTTACCGTCTATGACTGGTTTTTGAGAAAGGATGTTCACCTGTAGCGTTTTGGGGCCTGTGGCCAGCTGGCGGGCCGCCTGTGTGGCTGCTATGGCAGAAAGGCTTCTGTTGAGCGAGGACTGATTGACAGTGATGGTCATGTCGGGCAGGCGGCTGATGTTGTCCATGCCGTCCAGTCTTACGATGGCGCTGCGTGCACCGTCTACCAGGTATACCTTACCATCGGGTGTGGCAGTGATGCTGGGCCAGAAGTTCTCTTCGCCGAGGGTGATGCTGTCGAGCGACATGTTCCTTTGTGCAGAAGGCATGCGCCAGATCCTGCCGCTTCTCATGTTCTGAAAGAGCGATGCGACGAATAGACCATCTGCAGTAAAAATATAGACGTTACCGTGATTGCCGTTAACAGCCCACAGCGGACCGGCATCTGAGCCTTTAACACTGAAGAAGCCGCCCAGCAGCCGGGTGGTACCGGTGAGTTGTCCGGCAAGGTCTGCAACAGGCGCATTATGCGATGCATGCAATCCCGGCCAGAGATTTGGGTAACTCCATACGGGTGTTCCGTTCTTCGTACCGCTGACAGAGAGGGCTGAGAATGGTTGCACGCCTAAGGTGAGCACACTCCAGTCATCGGCGCCCTGGAGCAGCTGATCGCCACCTGAAGAAGCAGGCGATTGTACGCCCTGGGCGAGTATTTTTCCCTTGGTGATATCATAGAGCGGTAAACCCTGTCTGGTAGTGCCGGTTACGGCGAAGCGGAGGGCCTTATCGTTGACCCTGGCGACACAGAAAGACAGGTCAGGCATGATGGTAACACCACCTGTTGTGCCCTGCTGGTATTTTACTTCGCCGGGTTGTACGCGGCTGTCGCCGTTCTGGTCCTGCCATATGAAGAAAGCCTGGCTGGAGCCTCCTTTCGCGTTTAGGTTGACTCCTTTGGGCCAGGAGGCACTGAAGGCATCACCTTTCAGTACGTCCCATTGTGCTGCCTGTCCCATCGCTGCCACAGGGTACGCAATACCATCCCGCCTGGTGAAGAGGAAGGCGACAGGAGCGCCACTGGTAGGATTGCTGTTGTAGCAGTTGGTGAAGTATTGTTGCCCGTTATAATAGAGGGGTGTTTCCGGCGCTGCGCTGCGGGATGCCAGTGGCAGATCGTCAGCGTCGGGCCGGTAGTAGACCTGTTTTAATGCAGATGTACCCGTTTGCCAGTTGAGAGAGAATTCCATCGCACCATGAGCGTCGTCGGCGTAATAGAAGCGCGATTTATCCTGCGGATCGAGGGTACCGCCGCCGCCGTATTTCGGAGGACCGTAATAAGCGCGCAGCAGTTTACCATCCAGTGACCATACGCTGACCCTTTTGGGCAGGTAATCGGATTCTGTGACCCAGAGTTGCTGGTTGGCGTCGATAGTGATGCCGGCGGGGTTGTTCATGTGCTCCGGATTATACGGACCGGCAGCAGGGGCGCCTGGACTCCCGATCTGCCGGAGGTATTTACCTGCGGGAGAGAATATTTTCACCGTGTGACTTTTGCCACGATCGCTGATATAGATATTGCCGGTTTTGTCGAGCGTCAGCGCGTAGGGCGCATCCAGGCCATTGTCAATGAGTTTGTCAGATCTGTTACTGCGGAGGGAGCCGGTGAAACGCAGCAGATCATTCCCCGAAAGCAATAGCAAACGTCCTGTTGCATCATAGCACATGCCTGCAGGCGCCGGGATCTGTATGCTGTCGGTCACCCTGCCCTGGCTTACATCGATCACTAAAATACGGTTCCTGTTACGGAGGCTGACCAGCAGGATGCCATTGCTGACTGCTATGCCGGAGATGGCTTCCTGTACGTCATCCAATGCAATGGCGCCGAGAGAATACTTGAGGATCTGTTTTACATCGTAGTCGTTCTTTTTATTAGCGCTCAGTGCATTGAGCCGGAGTTCTGCAATGCCTGACTGTTTATTGGTTTCCCATGCGGAAGCTACATAGAGATCCGTGCCTGGAATGGCTTTCGGTCCCTTATCCATCGCCATGAAAGGAGCCGCTGTCCAGACACCGCCTACCCAGGTACGGCCTCCCCGTTTGCGGCCGTTCATGTCCACCCAGGCCATACCATCAGGACCCTCAGTGATGTAACACCCCAACAGTACTGCAGGCTGGCCGGTAGGAGAAGCCTCTCCGGGAACGAATAAAGCCGCCTGCGGAGGTGTATGATTAGCCAGCCAGGCGCCGGTATGATCTTCTGTTCTCCAGGGCGGAGTGCCGGTTGAGTAAGTGGTCATTTCGTAGTGGGCATTGATAGCGCCTCTAACCAGTCCGCGGACCTTATATTGTCCCGGCGTAACCAACTTGCCTGGAACATTGTAAACGCCATGTCTTGCTGCGTCAGCATCTCTTCCCAGATCGTCCAGACCATCCCATTGTACCGTGTTCTTTCCGGCGGGAAACCATGTTTCGGATACCAGGTTACGAACGCGTATACCTTCACTGTTTTCGACAACCAGGGTAACGTAACCGGCTTGTTTTAAAGTAAATTGAATGGGAATGGCGGTGGGGGATTGCTGAGCGGAGATGTTGTGGATTACTGATAAAAGTAGCAGTGCAATAAACAGCAGGTGTTTCTTTGACATGGCTGGCATGGATTAGCATTATGGTGGTGTAAGGCAAAGATAATGCCGGGGATGTGCAGATGCAATCCTTTTTATTCATGCGAAGTCACTTTGCTTAGTATGAGAGGTCGGCTCTCTGCGGGCTTGTAGTTATTCACGCAAAGTAGCTCGGTTTCAGTATGGGATGTCGGTCGGCGCCTCTCTGAATGTCGATTGAGCGTTGTCAGGCGAATGGGGGTTGGATATGAATTTAGCAGCACCGGTC
This sequence comes from Chitinophaga filiformis, assembly GCF_023100805.1. NCBI lineage: Bacteria > Pseudomonadati > Bacteroidota > Chitinophagia > Chitinophagales > Chitinophagaceae > Chitinophaga > Chitinophaga filiformis. The sequence goes on along the minus strand of NZ_CP095855.1, from coordinate 5,620,542 downwards.
GTGTCACCGGAGAGCCGAAGGCCCGCCATTCCCATCTGAAACCGGTGCTACTTATGCTCTCCCTACTGGTTAGATATTGGGTGCTGCTGTCAATGACAACATTTGGTGTCGATGCAGTCCTATACAGGTGGTCATTTCTTCATCAGGTGATACTTTACGTTAAAGGAAACATAGCAGAGATATCGTTAGACCGAAGTAGAAAAGAAGCTGCTATTATGCAAAGTCACCGTGCATACGTCCGCCTCTCTCTTTCCTCTCTCTTTAATTGGACGACAATGACGGCGGACGGTTTGAGGTGGAGATCACTGGCCTAAGTTTATTTGAAGTATGTTGACCGACCCACCAGGGGTTTAATTAATATTCCAAAGCCCATCCGCCTTCCCAAAGTTCGATATTAAGGAATACTTCAAAGAACTAAGCCAGTGATCCCACCTCGAACCGGATCGCGGATAGGGTCCAATCCGCCCAAAACATCCGCCCCAAAAGTCAAAGCGGCCGTGCCAACTTAGGGGTATATCTACTGGCATAATATTAGACTAATACTAAGTATTGAAATAGATAGCCGACGCTGATGAAGAAAGTTACCCTGATAGTAGCACTGTTTTTAGCCCTTCCCTGCTGCCTGATCGCGCAGCGCAGGGATGATGATCCGGATGAGGATACTGTGCCCCGGAGGGACGTAATCGACCTGTTAAAGGGTGCCATCCATTATAAGCCGAAGCCGCCCAAAAGAGTGGGCAGGCGGAGGATCTATTATTCATTGCTGCCGGCGCCATCTTCCATACCCGGTGGCGGTGTAGCGCTGCTCACCTCTACGAATGCGGCTTTTTATATGGGGCCGCGAAGGACAACCAACCTGTCAAACGTGTCATTTACGCCGTCTTTTTCCTTTAAAGGACGCTTTTCCTTCGCCCTGCGGTCCAATATATGGCTGGAGGGCAATATGTACAATATGGTGGGGGATATGCGCTTCGTAATCAATCCACAGTATACCTGGGGAATGGGGAATGGCGTACCCGACGAGCAAAGGCAGTTACTGGGGAACAATTATTTCCGCTTTTATGAGACCTTTTACCGGAAAGTAAGACCCAAATGGCTGGTGGGAGTGGGGTATCATCTGGACTGGCATTCCAATATCGGTATCAGGGATAATGACAGTCTGCCGCTATCTAAATTCGTGAGCTACAAATATGGAACGGATCGCAGTCAGACAGTGTCTTCGGGGATCTCTCTTAACCTGTTGAAGGACTCCAGGCAGAACTCCATTAACCCGCAGGCCGGGCATTATTTTAACGCTGTTTTCAGGATCAATCCCACCTTCCTGGGTAGTAATGATAACTGGGAATCTTTGTACCTGGATTACAGGAAATATGTTCACTTCGGTGATGAAAGGCAGCAGAATGTACTGGCTTTCTGGGGATTTTATTGGACAACGCTGAGCGGTAAGACGCCCTACCTTGATTTGCCAAGCATTGGCTGGGACCCGAATACGCGGAGCGGCAGGGGAATAGACCAGAATCGCTTCAGGGGAAAAGGGCTGATAGACCTGGAAGTAGAGTACAGGCGGGATATCACAAAAAACGGCTTACTGGGCTTTGTTGTATTTGCGAATGCGAACACCGTAACAAAACCGGATACGTACAGTTTTACAGGATTGCACCCCGCTACAGGACTTGGTTTACGTGTGAAGTTCAATAAGAAATCAGGAACCAATATAGCGTTTGATTACGGCATAAGTAAGTATGGCAGTACGTTTAATATAAACCTGGGAGAAGCATTCTAAAAAGCTGCCGTACTGCGCAGGAACGGTCATTTTCTGTTTGAAGCATTTAAGGACGCTGTTGAAGAACCGATTCAGTAACTGACGCCCTCCGTAATGTAAATGGTATCGGCTGCATGGATACTAACAGCTCTGGCATGTGCATCTTTGGGCAGATACTGATACCTCCTGTCAACGATCAGTACAGACGGTGGTCAGAACGCTTCGTACGGACCCAAATAAAAGTGTAAGCGGTAGCCGATGGTTATCGCTTATCTCTTTATATTGCAGGCTATGAAAAATGTTGTTTTAGCCAGTACATCTACATTGCATGGGGATACCTACCTGTCTTACCTGTTGCCGGTGATCAGGGAGCTTTTTGCCGGCATTCCTGAAGTGATCTTTATTCCGTATGCCCGTCCCGGAGGTATTTCCCATGATGAGTATACAGAAAAGGTAGCAGCGGTGTTTGCCACGGCCGGATTGCAGGTGCGGGGATTGCATACTTTTGATGATCCGGCGGAAGCTATCAGGAATGGAGCTGGCTTTTTTACAGGAGGCGGGAATACTTTCCTCCTGGTAAAACAACTGCACGAACAGGAATTAATGGATGTGCTGCGCTGGGAAGTAGAGAAAGGAAAACCTTACCTGGGCACAAGCGCCGGCAGTAATATAGGCGGTGTGAATATGCAGACAACGAATGATATGCCCATCGTGTATCCGCCCAGCTTTCAGACAATGGGGCTGGTACCTTTTAACCTGAACCCGCATTATCTCGATCCTATACCTGATCTGCCACATATGGGCGAAACCAGGGAAACGAGGATAAGGGAATTCCAGGAACAACAGGACCTGACAGTGGTAGGACTACGTGAAGGCAGCTGGATCAGGGTGAAAGGCGCGAAGATCACGCTGGAAGGAACTGTGCCGGCAAGGATCTTCCAGAGAGGGAAAGCGGCATATGAACTGGAGGTAGGTGAGGAGATTATTTTTTGAGTATAAGCGGCATATTTATCAATATTCCTGATATGGATTTTTCCAGCGCCTGTTTTTACTTTTGAGTAGTCCTCCTGGTAAAGCGTTATTCTTCATGGATCTTTAGTACGATCTTTCCCCGCACGTGTCCATCCTGTACGATCTGCTGTGCTTCCGCCGCTTGTTCCAGTGATAACACTTGGGCAATGACGGGCTTTACTTTTCCTTCGTCCACCAGTTTGGCAATAGCGGCCAGGTCCTCCGGCCTGGTCTGCGTATACATGCCTGTGAGGCGAACGCCTTTTTCCTCAAAAATGTCTTTGTTTTCCGGCTTCAGGGTAGTGACAAGTATGCCTCCGGGCATAATGAATTTAAGTGAGCGTTGTTGTGTATCGCCGCCAATCGTATCGATTACGAGATTAACGCTGGTGATAGTATCTTCATAACCAGGTGTATGATAATCTATCACTTCATCTGCACCTAATCCTTTTAAAAATGCATGATTCTTTTCTGATGCCGTAGCCATTACGTAAGCTCCTTTCCATTTGGCAAACTGTACGGCAAATGTGCCTACGCCGCCGGAGGCGCCATGTATCAATACTTTCTGACCCGCCTCCAGTTGTCCGTGTTCAAACAGGCATTGCCAGGCGGTCAAACCTGCCAGGGGAATAGCTGCGGCAGTTATGTGATCGACCGAAGCAGGCTTATGGGCAAGCTCATTTGCCCTCACAGCAACATATTCAGCATAAGATCCGTCGCGCTTTACATCTGGCCTGGTATAGACAGCATCTCCCTTCCTGAAGTTGCGGACATTTGCGCCGGTTTCTTCAATGACGCCGGAGAGGTCCCATCCGGGAATAAAGGGGAGCGGATGTTCCGATTTTCCTTCTCTTATTTTCCAGTCCACCGGATTTACACCACTCGCATAAACCCTTACCAGGGCTTCGTCTGCATTGATCCGTGGAACGGGAACCTCTTCCATCTGTAATACTTCCGGTCCGCCGAAAGAATGGATTTCAATTGCTTTCATATCCTGATTTTTTTAGGAAACTATTAAATAAGTGTAGGAAAGAGGCCGTAAAAACTATGCCATGGATAAGACGGATACAGGTGGGTACTGCCTGATAGGATAAGCCTGGTGTTTTGCGGAAATGGCTGCTTCAGGGCATCCTGGTATGGTTCTCCCGGGTGGCGAATGCGAATATTGTCAGGCGTATGAGAAATATAAGGACCGGAACTTATTTCGTGAGAATAGATAAGTTTTCGATGAGCTCTTTGGATCTTTTCTGAAACTGGAAAGGGGAGTAGCCTGCAAATTCCTTGAAGGCCCTGATGAAGTGCGATTGATCTGCATATTCATTTTCAAAAGCGATATCAGAGAGTTTATTGTAATCGCTTTGCCTGAGCAGCTGCATGGATGCCTGGAAACGCGAAATGCGGGTGTACAGTTTCGGTGTAATGCCGATATGCTGTTTGAACCGGCGTTCAAAACTTCTTTCTGATAACTGTAGCTCTTCTCTCAGTTCTTTGACCGAGATATTACCGTTTGCTTTTTTTATCCGATCCAGTACATGTTGCATCGCCTTGTCGGCATATTGATCATTCCTGTTGATCTGTGCCAGCAGGTAAGTGCAGAGCGTATCTATCCGGGCTTGTGGGGAAGAGAGATCGGCTAGTTGCTGGGACAGCCGATAGCCTTGTTCTCCCGCCATCAGATCGAGATCGAGGCAGGTATCTGTGAGTTCATCGGCATTCAGTCCGAAGATGGTCTTTAGTGCATGCGGATAAAAGAAGATACCGATGGTGTTAAATTTGCCGCTTATCCGCAGCTCGGCATGGGTGGTGGCTTGTCCGTAGAGAATTGTGCCGGGTAATTGTTTATTGTTCTGAAATAAAATGCCTTTATCGGGATGCTGGAAAATAAGTCCCGGGCAGCCGTCGGCAATAGTCCTGAACGACGCAGCAGAGACATTTGTATCATGGCTTTCCAATACCCAGAAAAACCGGATGTAATCTTTCATGTATTCCGGCGGGGGTATTTGTTTGAATTGCATACCCGTTGAGTTTTCAATTTAAAGGTACTACGTATTGACAGATCTGCAAGAACTAATGCAGGGTGAACTTATCATGCGGCGGGGTTTTTGTTTACCGGGGATTGTTTATAAATTGGCTGCATGGAATTACAGGTCTTAAAAACATTATTGGTAAGGTTCCTGCAGGGAGACCTGCTTACGCAGCAGGAGGGGGAGCAATTACTGGAAGGACTGGAACGGCTGATAGAACAACAGGAGCAGCATCTGTTGGTGGGAACAAAGTATCGTATTGAAGAAGAGAAAGTATTGTCGGAATATGATCTCAATGAAGTGTACTGGGAGGTGCTGATGTATTATGGGCATCATGAAGACGATCATGATCATGATCATGATCACGAAACATCCGATGATGGGAAACCCGGTTTTCTGCATAAGTGGGGATGGTTGCATGCGTTGCTGACAGGACTGGTGGCGGCACTGGCGTATGCGCTGATACGGAGGTATCATTTGTGATGTGGTCTGACAGTTGGATAGATTGGATGAATGCCGGGTATAATTGCGTGTTGTTCCGGTACGACATGACGTGAGAGAGGACGTCATTGGGGATAAAATTTTAAACGTTTTTCATACCTGCGCAAAAAGAGTTCGCACACTGCGCTGACCTTTGCCCTGTCAATTTTTTAATAAAGCATGTTACTGACTATTACGACGAGGCATACACCCGCTACTGACCTGGGATATTTGTTGCATAAGCATCCTGCCAAGGTGCAGGAGGTGGAATTCGGCAAGGGTAAAGCGCATATTTTCTACCCGGTGGCCAATGAGGATGAGTGTACCTGTGCCCTGCTACTGGATATTGATCCTGTAGGACTGGTGCGGAACAATGGTAACCAGTTTGCGCTGGAACAATATGTAAATGACAGGCCCTATGTGGCTTCTTCCCTTATGAGCACTGCTATTGTGAAGGCATTCAGTTCGGCGATAAACGGCAAGTGTAAAGACAAGCCTGAACTGGTGGATATGCCCCTGCCATTGGAAGTGAACCTGTCCGTACTGCCTGTTAGCGGCGGGGAGACCGTGTTACACCGGATGTTCGATCCGCTGGGATATATCGTCACGGCTACGCAGCATCCGCTGGATACACAGTTCCCCGGGTGGGGCAACAGCCGCTACTTTGCGGTTACGCTGAGGCAGACCATCACCCTGAAAGTTCTATTGTCACATCTTTTTATACTGATCCCTGTGCTGGATAATGACAAGCATTACTGGGTGAACAGGGAGGAGATTGAGAAGTTGCTGGCGAAAGGGAAGGGATGGCTGGAAACGCATCCTGAAAGGGAGCTGATCACACGGCGTTACCTGCGTCATCAGTCTTCACTGGCAGATGATGCACTGGCTGTGCTGATGAAGGATGACATGCCGGAAGAATTACTGAAGGCGGATGTTGTGGCAGTGAAACCTAAACAGGGATTGCATGAAACCCGTTTGCAGCAGGTCTGCGAGGAGTTGCTGAGTACTCCTGTAAAATCTGTGGTAGACCTGGGGTGCGGGGAGGGAAAACTGCTGAAGCTTTTATTGCCGCATCAGCAGCTGACACATATAACGGGAATGGATGTAGCTTCCCAGCGGCTGGAAATAGCTTACCGGCGGTTGAAAATTGATCGTCTGCCTGATAATCAGCGGAAAAGGATACGGCTGATACAGGGTTCCCTTACTTACCGCGACAGAAGGATTGAAGGATTTGAGGCGGCGGCACTGGTAGAGGTGATCGAACACCTTGATCCGGACCGGCTGAAGGCATTGGAGAAATGTGTATTTGCTTATGCGAGGCCGGCAAAGGTGGTGGTTACCACACCTAACAAGGAATGGAATGTCACCTTTACGGAAGATGCAACGCAGATGCGGCATAGTGATCACCGGTTTGAATGGACGCGTGCCGAGTTTCAGCAATGGTGTGAGATGGTTGGTAATGCCTACGGATATACATATGTTATCAAGCCCCTGGGAGATGAAGTGGAGGAAATAGGAGCGCCCACCCAGATGGCAGTATTTACAAGATAGGGCGCAGTTTATTAATCGGATTATATTAATTGAATTTATGAGGATACAGATACCGGAATTATCTCTTGTGGTGATGATAGGCGCCAGCGGCTCCGGGAAAAGCACTTTTGCCAGGCGATGGTTCGGTAAGGCTGAAGTGGTCAGCAGCGACACCTGTCGGGAGATAGTGAGCGATAATGAGAATAACATGGACGCTTCTGAAGATGCATTCGACCTGTTGCACTACATAGTGGGTAAAAGATTGAAGCGCGGATTACTGACAGTGGTAGATGCCACCAATGTGCGACCGGAAGACAGGAAGAAACTGGTGGCGCTGGCGAGAGAATATCATGTGCTGCCTGCTGCCATTGTGCTGAATATGCCTGAGAAGGTTTGCCTGGAAAGGAATCAGCAGCGGACAGACAGGAACCTGTCTCCGCATGTGATCACTTCCCATACCGGCACTTTGAGAAGAAACGTCAGTAAGCTGAGAGAAGAAGGGTTCAGAAAGATATTTGAGTTGCGTGATCCCGGGCATGTTGCTGCTGTTACAGCAATAGAAAGGGAGCCGTTGTGGAACAACAAGCATAGCGAACAGGGGCCATTCGACATCATCGGTGATGTGCATGGCTGTTATGAAGAGCTTTGCAACTTGCTTAACTTACTTGGACATACGGTGGACGCGACCGGACACAAGGTACAGGTGAACAATGGCAGGAAGCTGGTGTTCCTGGGAGATCTGGCGGATAGAGGTCCGGCAACACCCGCGGTATACAAACTCGTGATGAATGCCGTGAGCGATGGTGTGGCTTTGTGTGTGCCGGGCAATCACGATATCAAATTATTGAAATTCCTACAAGGTAAGAATGTACAGCTGATGCATGGACTGGAACGGACCGTTGCGCAGCTGGCAGGAGAAGATGCGGCTTTCAGGGAGCAATTAAAGCTCTTCCTGGATGGGCTGATCAGCCACTATGTGCTGGATAACGGCAAGCTGGTGGTAGCGCATGCGGGATTGAAGGAAGAGATGCAGGGGAGGGCTTCTGCAGGCGTACGTGAATTCTGTCTGTACGGAGAGACGACCGGAGAGACAGACGAATTCGGGCTGCCGGTGAGGTATAATTGGGCTGCCGGTTACAGGGGAAAGGCAATGGTCGCGTATGGGCATACGCCGGTATATGAACCGCAGTGGTTCAATAATACCATCGATATAGATACCGGTTGCGTATTTGGCGGCAAGCTGACAGCCCTGCGTTATCCTGAAAGGGAGTTGCACAGCGTACCGGCACTGGCTACCTATATGGAACCATCCAGGCCGCTGAGAATACCCGGAGAAGGCAATAACCTGCAGCATGAACAGGATGATGTGCTGGATATAGAAGACCTGATGGGCAAGCAGGTGATCCCTACCCGTTTGCTGAACCTGGTGACGGTGAGGGAGGAGCATACGGCTGCGGCGCTGGAATCTATGAGCCGCTTCAGTATTCATCCGAAATGGCTGATCTATCTGCCGCCGACAATGTCTCCTTCAGAAACAAGTACACTGCCTGAATACCTGGAACATCCCGATGGCGCTTTTGGTTACTACAGGAAGAACGGGATCAGGCAGGTGATCTGTGAAGAGAAACATATGGGTTCCCGTGCGGTGGTGATCGTTTGTAAGGATAGTGAAGTGGTAAAACGCCGGTTCGGTATAGAAGAGGACAGTATAGGCGCCTGCTATACGCGAACAGGAAGGGCCTTTTTCACTGATAAGGAAACGGAACAGGCTTTCCTGGCAATGGTACATGCGGCCCTGACTGCGCGCCATTTCTGGGAGGAAATGGATACGGACTGGGTGTGCCTGGATAGTGAGCTGATGCCATGGAATGCGAAAGCACAGGCATTGCTGCAACAGCAATATGCCGCTACCGGCGCTGCCGCTGTGAATGCGATGACGGAGACCGTTGCAGTGCTGAGGGCGGGAGCGGGGAATCCGGCCATTGCGTCCTTGCTGAAGGATTATGAAGCGCGCGCAGAAATGTGTCAGCAGTTTACGGCCGCGTACCGGCAGTACTGCTGGGAGGTGAAATCCCTGAGCGACTATAAACTGGCGCCGTTCCATCTGCTGGCAACAGAAGGCAGGACCTACTTTGATAAAGATCATGTGTGGCATATGGAGCAGCTGGGTCGTTACTGCGGTGGAGAAGGGAATCCGCTGGTAGCCACGGGCTGGAGAGTGGTAAACCTGGATGATGCGCAGAGCATTGCGGATGCTACGCATTGGTGGGAGGCGCTAACAGAGAAAGGTGGAGAAGGAATGGTGGTGAAGTCCCTGTCATTCATAGAAAGAGGGGAACGAGGCTTGCTGCAGCCGGCTATTAAGATCAGGGGCAGGGAATACCTGCGGATCATCTATGGACCTGAGTATACGCTGCAAAATCATCTGAGCAGGCTGAAACAAAGAGGGCTGGGCGCCAAGAGGGCGCTGGCACTGAAAGAGTTTGCACTGGGTGTACAGGCGATAGAACATTTTGTGGCGAAGGAGCCCTTGAGAAAGGTGCATCAATGTGTATTTGGATTGCTGGCGCTGGAGAGCGAGCCGGTGGATCCGAGGTTGTAACCCGCCGCGGCGGGTCTCGTGTTAATATTTTTATTAACGGCCTTTTATTTTAGCGGCGACCGCCATACCTGTGCTCAGTGCCGCTTCAACGGTGCCGGGGCTTGCGCCGTCATACAGGGCTTCACCGGCAAAGTAGATGGTGTCTGCTATAGGCGTATTGAGCAGGGCTTGTGCTGCCGGCGTAGCAGGTGTACCATAACTATAGCCTCCTGCAACATGAGGATCGGCAGCCCAGTTGGCGATATAGCTGCAGAGGAGTTGCTCTCTTAATGTTGCCGGGGTTTCGTTACAGAGCGAAGCCAGAGAGCTGATAGAGAGTTCCAGCAACTGTTCGCCTGTTTGCGCGATATAGGCAGCAGATGGCGGACCTCCCAGCCAGCCGGTGAGCACATTCACCCTCGCAGGGCTTTGTGTCCACCAGGTGGGGATGGGCGTTTCTCCAAACAGAAAGGCCATCTGCTGTGTATGTTTTTCCCAGAAGGGAGTTTTGAAATGTAATATTGTTTTGATGACAGTGCCCCAGCCAATATCGTTGGCCGCTTTGATATAGTCGGGAATGGCGGGGGAGAAGGATATCGTATTCTTCTGCAGCACCCCCAGGGGAATAGTGACAATCAGTTTATCTGCCAGCCAGCTTGCACCATTGGCCGCGTGTACCTGCACCTTGGCCGCCGACCAGTCAACAGCGGTGACGGTAGTGTTAGTAATGATGTTACACTGTTGTTTGCGGCATGCTGCTGCCAGGAAATCTATCATGGCGGAATATCCCTTGTCTATCCGGAAGTTCTTTTCATTTTCGTTTGTCCATTCGTTATAGAGGTATTTTACGCCCACTTTTGAAAGGTCAGCGAGGTCGAAGCCCTGTACAAATCCCTGGATATCCTCCCTCAGCCCGGGATGTTGATCGTATGGGTAATGCTGGTCGAGGAAGTCCTGCATGGTCATGCCGGCAGGGCTTTTTCCCATTTGTTCCAGCAATGCATCCCAGTCAGAGATCATTTCATGCTGTGCAAACCATTGCCCGTTGTCGACATGGAACATTTGACCGCTTACCAGCTGGTATTTAAGCCCCGCTTCCTTTAATAATCCCAATGTAATGGGGAGCTCGCCATGTACGAATTCGGCGCCTGTTTCCGCTGTTTTGATACCATCCCGGTAGATGGTGTTTATACGTCCGCCGATGGTACTCCGGGCTTCCAGTATGGTTACTTTGTACTTTCCGGACAATTCTCTTGCGGCAATTAGTCCTGCGGCGCCTGCGCCTATGATAATAATTTCTTCTGATGATTTTGCCATATACCTGGTGATTCTGATACAGCAAGTTATGGCTTTTTATGTTGTTTCAGCGCTTATCATTATTTACCCACTTAATTGATGTCGTGGCAGCAAAAAAAACGGCTCATGCGCTGTGCATAAGCCGTTTTTCCTGACAGAAAGAAAATTAGTTCTTTTTAAATCGCATGATCTGTTTGGAACGTTTGTCTGAGTATGTTGTCTGGGTCATACCCTGGTCGCTAACACGACTTGTATCGAGCTGACGAAATTCGGAGGATATTACCAGTGTGTCGCCTTCCCATTTGTATCTGGCACCGGATGGTTTTGACGCCATGGTATCGCCAAGTGCTGGACTGCTCACAAAACCGCCGGCAAAATAGATAGAGTCTGTACCGATCAGTTTGTAGTCGGAAGAGCCGCTGGATTCAGGAATATCGAATGTAACCGGCATACTCGAAAAGCCGGTTTGCTCACCATTCGTGTAGGTCTTACCGTTCAGGATGGTTTCAACGGTGTACTTAAACTTGTTCGAATTAAATTTGGTGGCATTAATTGTAATGGTACCACCCAGGTTTTTTGCGTCGTAAGTAGAAGTGGAGATGGTTCTAATAACCATATCGTCATCACTGTAGTGATATTCTGCGTCTACATACGTGTCGGCTTTCATAGCCACGAATGTGTAAGTCCCTTCCAGGCCATTTTTAACTTCGTTGTTTACGTCGTCGTTATCTGAACAAGCAACAAGTGAGGATGCTACAGCGGCTAACAATAACGCTGATTTTACTGATTTCATAAGTATATATGTGGGTTTAAAAAATAAGCGTACGCAAAGGTACGCAATTACAAATGAATTATGAAAAACAATTATCTGTAACAGTGTGCAGGTGGTTGTAAAACAGAAGCAGGATGTTATCTTTTCAGGACTTTTTCGACTTCATAAAGGCGTCTTCTTAATTCGGTAAGTTCTTCTTCCAGCAGGTCTACTTTTTCACTGAGCAGGTACTGGTGGTAATCGGGAATAATGGAAAGTTCGCGCAGTTTAGGGAAGAGGTCATGTTTGAAAAAAGTCAATCCCGTCTCTTCTCCATGAAATTCGTGCGCGGTTTTTGTAAGGTGATTGTACAGGCAGTAGCGGAGCCCATCGGAATTGAAGGTCCAGGGACTGATGTACAGCAGTTCCCAGTTGCCGATCCTGAGCAGTTCCAGTTCTCCTTTGGCATTTACAAACTGGTAGATGGTAGATTCAACATAACCGTTAGGTTTTAAGGTGTCTGTTGTCATGAGGATGTAGGAATACTCGGGTAAAATGGATATTGATTCGAGACTGTGTAATGGGCTATGACTTCCATCTCTGAATATTGCGTAGTATCTGACCATAAAATGCTATCTGTTTGAATATTCATATCACATAACTGGCAAAGGCAGTGACAATAAGATCAGGTTGAAAATAATATAATTAATATGAAAATCGTGTATTAAATATAGAAAATGGATAATAATCTGTGAATGGAATGGTATGGGCGGCTGGATGAGTTATGGCGGATATATTCATTTTAAATAAAATGCACTTATCTTTATGGATTAATAAACATGAATTTATGAAGTACTTTTCGTTATTAACCATTGCCGGGGTATTGTTGTTTACGGCTTGTAAGAATGGCAATAATGCTCCGAAATCAGCAAAGGAAATATTGGAGGAGGCCGCGCCCAACATGAATGCAGGCGCTGGTAAATTCACTATTGACGGACCTAAGGAATGGAAGCGGATAGATACTACCCTGAATGGCGTCAAATCAACCATACTACTGGCGCCGGAAGAAACAGGCGGTTTCAGGGCCAATATAAACGTGGTGACAGAAAATATGGGCAAGGATTCCCTGCAGACGTATTTCGACAAGACTGTAAGTTCTATGGAGAAGTACCTTGGAAAATTCACAGTAGCAGGTAAAGGGGACAAAGATATCAACGGTATTCCTTCCAAATGGCTGAAATATACAGCTGAACAGGGTGGCATGCAGATAGCCGCAATATTGTATATCGTGCCGAAGAATGGTGTTGCTTATGGTATTACCGGTACTACAAAGGCAGGTGAGGGAGATAAGTATTTTACTGTATTTGACAATACGGTGTCTACATTTAAGGTAGCAGAATAGTCCATCGGGTATATTATTGAACGCAGGAAGCCGGGTATTAAGCCCGGCTTTTGTGTTTTATGGATGGCAGTCCTGGCAGGCAGCGCTATGGATGCGGGCATCCTGCCGGGGGCAGACGCACCGGCGTTAATGGCCCTCCGTAAAGAAGGAGGCGCCCGCCCTTGTATTTTGACAGTAATGGACCATTGAGCGGTATCAGGCGAGACCAGTATGAAGGAGGTATCCGGGTAACTATGTGAGGGTGCCGGGTAAAGTGTCTGCCGGACAGGTTATCAGTATTCAATGGCTTTCCGGAATATATTGCCTATCCTGACCGATCTTACACATTCAGCTACTTTATCCGGAATAGATGGTTTATCTTACAGCAAAGCATTGAATGGAAGTAAGCCCGGGCGGCAGCAGGATCCCCGAACGCCTGCCCGCTTTGAGCTGTACCGTCTTTCTGCGGATGTGGCGAAGCGCATGATCTGGCAGCCCGATATCCGGAGAAGGTAAGAGCACTCTCCATGCTGATGCAGCAATCAAAGACTGCTGCCGAACACCCGGAATTTGACTGGTCGGCAACAGAACAATAATTGACGTTATGAAAACTGTAATCCAAGGAACCGGCAGGCTGTTATTCACGGGCCTGTGCTTATTGTTTGTATGGCCTGCCTTTGCACAACAGGCCGCGTGGCCGGCTGTAAAGAGAGAAACTAAACCCTGGACCCGCTGGTGGTGGATTGGCAGTGCCGTGAATGAAAAGAACCTGTCTTCTTCACTCGATGTATTGCAACAGGCTGGTTTTGGCGGTGTTGAAATTGCGCCTATTTATGGGGCAATGGGGTACGAGTCGCAATATGTCAGTTTTCTTTCTCCCCGCTGGACGGCATTACTACGGCATACTGTATCCGCCACAGCTGAACGGCAGATGGGAGTAGATCTTACTACGGGCACCGGCTGGCCTTTCGGGGGACCGCAGGTGACGAAAGCCTATGCTGCTTCCCGTTTCATTATCCGGCAATATCATGTCTCTGCCGGAAAATCGCTTACACAACCTATAAGGGTAGACGATGCCAAACAGGAAGGAGCCGCATTGCAGGCGCTGACCGCTTACAATGGCCATCAGGCCATATCGCTGAAGGATAAGGTGGATAAAGAAGGTCGTTTGCGCTGGTCGCCTGCCAGCGGTGAATGGGACCTCTATGCTTTATTTGACGGCTGGACATTACAGCAGGTAAAGCGCGCTGCGCCGGGAGGGGAAGGGTATACGCTCGACCATTTATCGGCCAAAGGGCTGCAGGTCTATCTGCATCGTTTTGATACCGCCTTTAAATATAAGGCGCCGGGTGTACGTTCTTTCTATAATGATAGTTATGAAGTGTATAATGCTGACTGGACGCCTGCATTCCTGACCGCGTTTAAAAAGAAGCGGGGTTATGACTTAGCAAGGTATCTGCGGGAGCTGGCCAGCGATGACAGTACGGACCTGGTAGCGAGGGTAAAGTCTGACTACCGGGAGACGATGTCTGAACTGTTGCTGGAGAATTTTACGCGTCCCTGGACACATTGGGCGCATGGCTATAAGAGCCTGTCGAAGAACCAGGCACATGGATCGCCCGGCAACCTGCTGGATCTTTATGCAGCGGTGGATATTCCTGAATGCGAGACCTATGGCTCCACCTATTTTCCCATCCCCGGTTTGCGCAGGGACAGCGCGGATATCCGGAACGTGGACCCCGACCCGGTAATGCTGAAGTTTGCTTCTTCCGCCGGGCACGTACAGGGGCGGCCACTGATATCGTGTGAGACATTTACCTGGCTGACGGAGCATTTTAAGACCTCCTTGTCGCAATGCAAGCCGGAGGTGGAGCAGGCATTCCTGGCAGGTGTGAACCATGTGTTCTATCATGGCAATACTTTTTCGCCACCGGAGGTGCCCTGGCCGGGATGGCTGTTCTACGCCTCAGTGAATTTTGTACCAACCAACAGTTTCTGGCCACATCTGCCGGGGCTAAACGAATATATTACCAGGGTGCAGTCGGTATTACAATCGGGCGTACCCGACAATGAACTGCTGGTATACTGGCCGGTATATGATACCTGGCACCGGGCAAAAGGCCGGGATATGTCCTTGAAAGTGCATGATATTGACGAGTGGCTGCAACCTACTGCTTTTTACAAACAGGTGAAGGCTTTGCAGGGGGCAGGATATTCCCTGGATTTTATTTCGGATGCGCAATTGCTCAGGGCAGATGTGGGCAAAGGAAATGATAGTACGAAATTGCCATTATCCGGCTACCGCTTAATAGTAATACCGAAGATGCGATTGATGCCGGTTACAACAATGCAGCAGCTGATCCGGCTGGCGGAAGAAGGATCTGCTGTGGTGATGGAATCACTGCCGGAAGATGTACCCGGTTTGGGCGGATTGGAGAGCCGGAGGAAGGCGCTCAGGACCTTGTTGGCTTCTCTGCAATTCAGGCCGGACGAGCATCAATTGATGGTGGCGCGGCGCGGCAAAGGGAGGCTGATACTGGCTGCTGATGTACAAAAGGCCATATGGCAGGTAGGGTTAGATCGTGAGAAGGTGGTCGACAAGGGACTTAAATTCATCCGCAGAAAAGAAAATAATACTACATGGTACTACCTGGTAAATCATACGCCACAAAAGATAGATGAGTATCTGCCATTGAATAAAGCAGAAGGAACAGTGGTACTCCTGGACCCCCAGACGGGCAGAACGGGCCTTGCACAAAGCAGGCAGGATGGGGGCCGGACCATAGTGAAATTGCAATTATTACCCGGAGAAGCAATGATCGTGCATACAGGGAAGGGGGTACAGGCAGGAACAATGGCTGACTGGAAGTACCTGGAAACGCCGGAGGTGCCGCTGACATTATCCGGCAACTGGCAATTGACTTTCACGAATGGTGGGCCATTTATACCGGTAGCGCGTCAGCTGGATAAACTGACGCCCTGGACGGCCCTGGGCGATACGGCAGCCAATGCCTATTGCGGATCGGGGGTATATACTACGACCTTTACCTTGCCGGAGAAGAAGGCGGGAGAATATGTGCTGGACATCGGGGAGGTACACGAGAGCGCCCATGTGTGGGTGAACGGGCAGGACGCAGGTATTCTCTGGGCAATTCCTTTCAGGGCCAGGATAGGGCACTATTTAAAGGCTGGTAATAACGAGATCCGGATAGAAGTAGCCAACCTGATGGCGAACAGGATCCGGTACATGGATCAGCACCAGGTACCCTGGAGGCGGTATCATGAGATCAATTTTGTGAACATTAATTACACTCCTTTTAATGCTGCGGGCTGGCCGGTGCAGCCTTCGGGGCTGGCAGGACCGGTTACAATTACGCCATATCGCTGATTTGTTTGAATTTTGTAACTTCGGGGTATGGCAACAACACAAACACTGGAGGAGTTCTATCAACAGAAATTTAACTGGCTACCGGAAAATCTTCAGCAGGATATCGGGCATTTCAATGTATTCAGGCTGGAAGACAGCCTGGCGGGAGTGCACGGTGCTGCTCCTTTTAAATATAGTCGCCGGGACTTTTACAAGATCAACCTGGTACGGGGAAAGACCCTGTATCACTATGCTGACAAAAGTATTGAACTTGACGGTACTGCATTAATGTTCTTCAATCCTCATGTACCTTACACCTTCGAGCCACTGTCGGAGGAGAGGACGGGATTTTTCTGCATCTTCAAAGAGGGGTTTTTCACGGAGCGGATGAGAGGGAATATCAACGAGCTGCCGATGTTCGCCCCGGGAGGCAAGCCTTCCTATCTGCTTAATAAAGAGCAGGATGACCATATAAGCCAGATCTTTACCAAGATGCTAGACGAGATAGGGTCGG
Source organism: Chitinophaga filiformis (assembly GCF_023100805.1). NCBI lineage: Bacteria > Pseudomonadati > Bacteroidota > Chitinophagia > Chitinophagales > Chitinophagaceae > Chitinophaga > Chitinophaga filiformis. Next base: position 5,603,845 of record NZ_CP095855.1, on the reverse strand, counting down.
ACTATAAATATAAGTATGACCTGCTGATGAACTATGTAACGGAAATTGTCCATTACGCTTTGAAGATGACGCCGATGGATACTTTGTACCGGCATCCGGACGCCAAATCCAGGATCACTTCTGTATTTACAGAGCTACTGGAGCGCCAGTTCCCGATAGAGTCCACTTCCCAGCGGTTCACCTTACGCTCGGCCAAGGATTTTGCTGACCAGCTCTCAGTGCATGTGAATCACCTGAACCGCGCTATCAAGGAAACTACAGGTAAGACCACCACAGAACATATCGCCGAGCGACTGGTCGGGGAAGCCAAAGCGCTGCTGAAGCACACTGACTGGAATATCTCCGAAATCAGTTACTGCCTGGGCTTCGAGGAACCAGCTCATTTTAACAACTTTTTCAAGAAACAGACCAAAGTAACCCCTTCTTCCTTCAGGACTGTTTGAATTTTGCAATCATCGCTTTGATAGGTGTAAGAGATGGTGATACTGCCTGTATTAGCTTTGTATCATTAAAATCACGAACGATGAGCGACAAAAGAGTATGGTTTGTAACAGGTGCATCGAAAGGACTGGGGCTTAGTCTGGTGAAGCAATTACTGGCAACGGGTCAGCTGGTAGCTGCTACTTCCAGGAAAAAAGCAGATCTGATCAATGCAGTAGGTATTGAGTCTGAACAATTTCTTCCCTTAGAGACAGATTTGACGAACGAAGCAAGCGTTGCAGCGGCTGTAGATAAAACAGTGGCCACGTTTGACAGGATCGATGTGGTTGTAAATAACGCTGGTTATGGTATTGGCGGAAGTATTGAAGAGCTGAGCGATGAAGAAACGAGAGAAAGTTTTGATGTGAATGTTTTCGGTACGCTCAATGTGATCCGTAAAGCAATGCCCTACCTGCGGGCACAACGCTCAGGGCATATCATTAACATCTCATCTATTGCGGGCATTGCGCCGGCTACCGGATGGGCAGTGTATGGTGCGGCGAAGCATGCTGTAATAGGGTTATCCGAGGTGTTGGCAGAAGATGTGAAGGAGTTTGGTATTAAGGTAACGGTAGTGGCGCCGGGAGCGTTCCGGACCAGTTTCCTCACGGAAGAATCGCTGGTGATTGCCAGGGAGCCGATTCCGGAGTATACAGCGATCCGGAATTCTCATGCGAAGTATAAGGGTATGGATGGGGCGCAGATCGGCAGTCCGGAGAAAGCGGCGAATGCATTGATTGCGATTGTGAATGAGCAGAAGCCACCAGTGTATCTGCTATTGGGTTCAGATGCATATGCCAGGGGATTGGCGAAGCTGGAGTTGTTGAAGAACGCGTTTAAGGAGCAGGAGGCGTTGACAGTGTCGACAGATTTTTAATTGCTGCTGAGGAAATTGTTTGTAAACGGGGTTGTATCGCTTTGGTATAACCCCGTTTCATGTTTGGGGCGCGGGTGCTACTTATGCGCTCCCTATGACTGGCTACGAAGTCCGCTTGTCATGACTCCGATGTATGTATGGGGGATGCAGATAATTGTTTCCCTTTTGAGTGGCCTTCATTTTATAACGGACATTGTTATCCGGATGATGTCATCATATACCTTCTTGTCGGCGCCGGATTTAGAATGCACACTTAGCCCCCAGAGATTATTCATGATAAATCTTGCAAGGGAGCGGGGAGGATTGTCCTTTGAAAGCTGCCCCTTGTCCTGTCCCCTTTTTATAGCTGCGGTGAAGGCGTTTTCCAGTGCCTCCCTGTTCTCTTTTACGATAGCAGCCACTTCTTCATCGTGAGGCGCAAGTTCTACTTTGGAATTAACCATAAAACAGCCTCTTTTATCTTCTCCTACAAAACATTGGGCTTTTGTGCGCTGAAACAACGTCTTCAGCGCCTCAGGAATATTCTCTGCTGCCTCCAGGAAATTAATGACCTCTGCTGTGACAGTGTCTCTGTAACGCTTGAGGGCGCTTATAAACAGGCTCCTTTTATCGCCATACGTGTCATACAAACTGGAACGGCTCAGTTTCAGCTCATCCAATATTTCCTGCGGTGAAGTGCCATTGTATCCCTTATGCCAGAAAAACAGCATGGCATTGTTTAGCATTTCTTCCTCGTTGAATCTTTTTGTCCTTGCCATAATGGTGATGCAATTATGGTACGAAGATACGGAAACGGAATTAATATTCCGGAATGAGAAATATTAATTAGGAACTTTTGTTCCGTTATGTATATATTTGCGGAACAAAAGTTCCGTTATTGTGTCGCTTCAATGAAGGGTCGGTTCAATTACGCTTAATTCGGTCAGGTTTAAATGAGTCCGGATTCGTCAAGATCAGGGTTATTGAAATCGGCTCAAATCATGCTGGTTGGAGATAAAATGAATTGGTTAGTTAAACCAATCCAAATCGAAGCTGCTGGTTGGGGTTCAATTTAATCGCGCTTAATCTCAATTAATTCAAATTCAGGTGTAATTCAAATCATTCGTTCAATCATATTAATTCAATCTTATCAATTCAATTCAACACAATAAAGAGACATGAAGAAGACAGTATTTATTACAGGTACCAGCGATGGCTTAGGTAAATTGAGCGCGAAGTATTTTGCGGGACAGGGATGGAATGTAGCGGCTACAATGCGTACGCCAGAAAATGAAACAGACCTGACGCAATATCCGAATATCCGCGTTTTCAGGTTGGACGTGACCAGCGTTGATCAGGTGCAGGCAGCTGTGAGAGATGCGATTGCTGCATTTGGAAAGATAGACGTGGTAGTGAATAATGCGGGAGTAGGAAGCTATGGTGCGCTTGAGGCGGCATATGAATCCGTGATAGACTGGCAATACAATACGAATGTGCGCGGTCCTATAAATGTCATCCGCGGTTTCCTGCCTCACTTCCGGGAAAACAAAGGAGGAATGTTCATCAACATTAGTTCTTTTATGGGAGTTACAACGGCCGTGCCGGTAGGGTCGCTGTATAATATGTCCAAATTTGCGCTGGAAGGCCTGACAGAAGGGCTTTATTATGAACTGAAACCCCTGAATATTGAGCTGCGGCTGGTGGAGCAGGGGGGATCCAGCGGGAATAATTTCAAAGACCGTATTGTATGGAATAAACATCCTGAGATCCGTGATTATGATGACATCACTAACAAGGTAAAGTCAATGATGGCCAATGTAGATCCTGCATTGCTGGATGATCCGCAAACAATCGTGGATGTGATCTATGACCTGGCCACAGGTAAGAGCCGGCAGTTCAGGACATTGGTAGGTGCGCAGGGGAAACAGCTGATGGACATGCGTAATTCCATGCCGATTGAGAACTACCTGGAGACAATAGCGGGGTTTTATAAATGAGATACTGCTGGCGGGATGTTGCAGGCAGATGCAACGGTACTGCTGGCGCCTTGGTAGAAAATGTAAAAAAAAATGAACTGTCAGATATTGACAAAAACGTTATTGATCCAGGTATCACTATTGAAATAGGCTTTGGGCGATTGTTGGGTGTATTGCCGGAATGTGCGGATCAGGTGGGACTGATCATAATAGCCGGTTTCGTAGCTGCCGGCAGTGTAATTCTCATCGGGGTGAGCCTTTTGCCAGGCTACAAAGTGATTGAAGCGGATGATATTGCTGACGGCTTTCGGGGTTAATCCCACTTGTTTTTTGAACAGGGCATCAAGATATTTTGCTGATACACCGGTGCGGTGCAGGAGCTGATCTACAGACACATTTCCTTTGTGCAGCATTATTTCGCGTACAGCGGCATGCACATAATCATAAGCGCCGGAGGAATGCTGCAGGCTGCTGATCATGCCGGTGAGCAGTTTCTCGAAACGTCGGAAGGTAGTGTGCGGATGTGCTGTGATGCAAGCCATAAAATTGCCGGCGGGAAGAATATCGCTCAAAGGTGTGATACCTGTAGGAGGGTCCGGGACCGGCATTTTCAGAAAGGCGGATAATGTGTGGGGATAGAAACGAATACCGTATAAACGCGCTCCGGGCATAAGCTGCAGGGTGTAACTGGTGAGTGTTTGTCCGGCAATAAAAGCGGCGGGCTCTTCGATCCATTCCGTATCACTGAATTTTCTTTGGGCGACATGCGGATACAGGTGGAAGATGATCTCGTGATGCCCGTCTGGCAAAATATCTTCCTGGTAGGGCTGCGGGAGCTGTGCAGGGACTTCCAGGTACCAGCAGTTTTTAACCAGATGGGTCAGGTTGCGCGGAATATAGGTTTCGATCCGGATCATAATTATAACACGAAAATTACTATTAAAATTGGACAAGTGGGAATAGCTTATTCGGATAAAATCCGTAATTTCATAACTCACTAAAGAAAAGGAGGTATTCATGCAATCTACAGAATATTCATGGAAACCTTCGGTTAGTATCGCCTAACCGGGTTGCTCCATAAAAAATATCTGGGACGCGGACGCGTCGAGGTCCTTCCGGTTACGCCGGGAGGACTTTTTTTTCCACCTCATACAATATTAGCGCTGCCCGTTCGTCCCCCTATCAGCGCATTTAACCCGACGCCCTATACCTGCGTATATAATGCACTTAATTTTACTTTTAATTGGCCTTTTGCAGTAATAGGTCTGCCGGCTGCCATATATTTGTTATTGATATGAAGAAGACAAATACGCCTGTTGCCACGACAGGGAAAGGAAAATCAGGATTGATGTCTTTGCTGCGCCCTTACAGAGGACAATTATTCTTACTGATCCTGATGGCTTTATGTAGTAATGGACTGAGCCTGGTCCTGCCTGCGCTGACTGCCAAGGGCATCGATGCCTATTCGAAAGGAACACTGGTGGTAAGGGAACTGGTCACCGAGTTCATTGCCGCCGCTGCTGCTATCTTTGTTTTTACGTACCTGCAAAGTATTATCCAGACCTACATGGCAGAAAAGGTAGGACGCCGCTTGCGGACTTCCCTCGCTGAGAGGATCTCCCGGCAGGACTATTCGTATATACAGCGGGTGAACCCTTCGAAGCTGCTGACGAACCTTACGGGCGATGTAGACAGCATTAAGGTCTTCATATCCCAGGCTATTATTTCCATCGCCTCTTCTGCCTTTATGATCATCGGGTGCTGTGTGTTGCTGCTGAGCAGGGACTGGAAGCTGGGGCTGGTCATACTCTCTATCATCCCTTTTATTGCGATCGCTTTCTGGCGGGTGCTGAAAAAAGTGCGGTCAATGTTCCGGATCAGCAGAGAGGTGGTAGATAAGTTGAATAAGACGATCAATGAGAGTATTACCGGTGCTGCCCTGATCAGGGTGGTCAATGCGCAGCAACTGGAATACGACCGTTTTATTGCACCCAACGGTGAATCTAAGACCCTCGGTATTGCGATTGTCCGCATGTTTGCAGGCCTGGTGCCGGTTATCAGCTTCCTGGCGGGAATGTCGATACTGGCAACGCTGCTGCTGGGAGGACACTTTGTAATAGAAGGGGAGATGTCGCTGGGTGACATTGCCGCATTCAACAGCTACATTGCCCTGCTGATCTTCCCGATCATCGTGATCGGTTTTATGAGCAACCTGATCGCACAGGCATCTGCTTCCTTCCAGCGCATCAGCGAGGTATTGTATGCGCCGGAAGTACAGGACAAAGGGACGGTAAAGAAGCAACTGGAGGGAGATGTGATGGTAGAGAACATTGTGTTGTCCATGGACGGCAAGCCGGTGCTGAAAGATGTCTCTTTCTCAGTGAAAGCGGGTACACGTACCGCTATAATCGGTCCGACTGCAGCGGGCAAAACACAGCTGCTGAACGTGATCGTCGGCTTGCTGAAACCTGAGAGCGGGCGTGTATGCTACGATAATACCGACCTTGAAGAATATGATAAAGCGGCCCTGTTACAACAGGTGGGCCTGGTATTCCAGGACAGCATCGTGTTCAATATGAGCCTGCGGGAGAATATAGCCTTCAACGAGACCGTAAGCGAGGCTACTATGCAGCAGGCAATTGCCACAGCAGAGCTGAAAGAGTTTATAGCAGGATTGCCTGAAGGCCTGGACACGGTGGTGTCTGAGCGGGGCGCCAGTCTTTCCGGCGGGCAGAAGCAACGTATCATGCTGGCGAGGGCACTGGCTATTCATCCGCGCATCCTGTTGCTGGACGATTTTACTGCAAGAGTGGATGCCAATACTGAACAAAGGATACTGGAGAACGTCCAGGAAAATTATCCGCACCTGACATTGATTTCCGTTACACAAAAAATAGCATCTGTAGAACATTTTGACCAGATCATTCTCCTGATGGATGGGGAAGTAATAGCTGCCGGCACCCATCCTGAGCTGATGCAGACATGTCCTGAATACGTACAGATCTTTAATTCCCAACGTAGTACCAGCAATTATGAATTACAACCTGAATAATACAGATAGAACAGGACAGGAAAGCACTTCAGGTAAACGTCTCCTGAAATTACTGGCCTATATCAAAACGGAGCACAAAGACCTGATGAAGGCATTCTTCATCATGATGGTCAGCCAGTCATTGACGCTGACAGCGCCTTTTGTGATCGGTTATACGATCGATCATTATGTGCAGTCAAAGCAATTCTCCGGCATCCTCCTGTGTTCGGGCATTCTGCTGGGTATGTACCTGGTGAACTTTGGGTTTTCCTATTGGCAGAGCAGGATGATGGGCGGAGTGGGCCAGCGTATGTTGTACAATCTCCGGAACGCCGTGTTTGTGAAGCTGCAGGAGTTGCCTATAGCCTTCTTCAACCAGAATAAAACAGGAGATCTCATCTCTCGCATCAACAATGATACGGATAAGATGAACCAGTTCTTCTCACAGTCGCTCGTACAGTTTGCCAGTGGCATTATGTCGATGACGGGGGCTGGTATCTTCCTCTTATGCATCAACGTCAAACTGGGCGTAGCTACATTGTTGCCGGGATTCATGTTGCTCGTTTTTACCCGCCTGATATCGCCGCTGGTAAAGCGCAGAAATGCGGCGAATATGAAAAGTACCGGCGGACTGAGTGCGGAGATACAGGAGAGCCTGAGCAATTTTAAAGTGATCATCGCATTCAATCGCCGTGACTATTTCCGCAAACGTTTTGATCAGGCCAACCAGCAGAGCTACCGTACGGCGGTATCAGCAGGCTTGTTCAATAATATTTTTACACCCGTCTTTGCCTTCTGTTCGCAGATGGCTATGCTGGCGATCCTGGTGTATGGTATCTACCTGATATCCATAGGTGAGTTTACGGTAGGATTGCTGATCAGTTATCTGTCTTACGCTAACCATTTTTATAACCCTATCCGTCAGCTGGCGGCCCTGTGGACCAACTTCCAGACGGCGATGGCAGGATGGGACAGGATCTCGCAGATCCTGGAGCTTGAATCTGACCTGAAGGTGATACCGGCAGGTCCAGCGAAGGAGAATGCCCCGCTGATCAGTTTCAGCAATGTGTATTTCCGTTATCCGGGCAGCAAGGATATCCTGCATGATGTCAGCTTCAACATGGAAAAGGGTAAAACCTATGCCCTGGTAGGACCTACCGGCGGAGGGAAGACAACGACGGCTTCGCTGATAGCGCGGCTCTATGATCCTACAGCGGGAGAGGTATTGCTGAACGGCCGTGATATTCGTTCCTATACGCCGGAAGAGCGGGCGCAGAAGATCGGTTTTATTTTACAGGAGCCATTCCTTTTCTCCGGCACCATCCAGGAAAATATCGTGTACGGGAATGCGCGATATGCTGGTTATACTACCGCCCAGCTGGAAGAAGTCATTGCTGAGGCGGGACTGGATACCCTGCTGGGAAGATTTGAGGAAGGGCTGGCAACAAAGATCGTTTCTGGTAATGATGGCATCAGCCTGGGACAGAAGCAGCTCATCGCCTTTATGAGGGCAGTGCTCCGGGATCCGGACCTGCTGGTGCTGGACGAGGCTACAGCCAATATAGATACTGTGACGGAACAACAGCTGGAGGCGGTATTGCAAAAGCTGCCGGCTCATACCACCCGTGTGATCATAGCACACAGGCTGAACACGATTGAGAATGCGGATGAGATCTTCTTTGTGAACAACGGAGAGATTGCCCGTGCGGGATCCTTTAGTCATGCCATGAACATGTTGTTGCATCACGAGCGCAGCTCGTGATGCCGTCAGCCTCCCAGTCCGCTGAAGATGCTGAATGTAATAACGCTCAGGACGATCAGTGTGATCACCACGTACAACCTATCCTTTTCCATGGCAAAAGCCAGTACGGAAAAGGCAATACGGGTGATGGGAGTAGCCAGCAGCACTACAACGCCCAGCTGGATGATGGCCCTGCCGTCCAATTGTAATACGCCCTGGAAGATGCCTGGTAAGTGCCGTACATATTCCGGTGCACCGGTGAACTGTGTATAGGAGGGCATAGCGGCGCCATGATTGATCAGGTAGATAATGCCTCCGATGAAGGCGATGATACTGGAAGTGATCACACCCCAGCGTAGTTGCTGACCTATGAACATTTCAACGTCTCTTTCCTGCCAGAATGATTTCGAGAATAACTTTTTCATTTGCTTATAATTTCCCTGTAAAACCGTTATAGATCATTTCCAATGCCAGTGCGCTGATCACAACACAAAAGAGGATCCTGAGTTTGCGCGTATTCAGTTTCATCAACAATTTCGAGCCGCCGAATGCGCCTGCAAGTACGCCCAGTACCACGGGCATTGCTATCCCCGGATCGATATATCCGCGTTGCAGATAGATCACCGCACTTGCAGCGGCAGTTACGCCGATCATAAAATTGCTGGTAGTAGTAGATACCTTGAAGGGAATGCGCATAACGCCATCCATTGCCAGCACCTTGAGCGCGCCGGAACCAATACCCAGCAGGCCAGATACCACGCCAGCCACTGTCATGAGGGCATAGCCGCCCGCCACGCCACTCACTTTATAGGGAACCTCTTCGCCATTTACCGGGTAGGAACTGTTAAGCCGCATGATGCGGGCTAACTTACTGTTACTGTTGCTGTCGCCATGCTCGTGTTTCTTTCTCAACGTCATAGCGGCGGAGAACAGCAGTACAAAACCAAAGAGGATCGCCACGAGGTGTGTGGGAGTATATACCGCCAGTACAGCGCCGACAATGGCGCCGGTGGTGGTGGCTATTTCCAGGAACATTCCTATGCGGACATTGGTAATGCCTTCCTTAATATATGCAGCCGCGGCGCCTGAGGAGTTGGCAATGGATGCCACCAGCGAGGCGCCTACGGCATAACGGATGTCGACATGAAAGACGAGTGTAAGCAGGGGAATCAATACAACGCCTCCTCCCAAACCTGTGAGAGACCCCAGCATGCCGGCCATAAAGGCGCCGACCAGGAGGATTAATGTAAATACCAGAATAGACATGACAGTTTATTTAGAAATTATTTTCAAGAATAGCCTTTACTGTTTCAATGGCCTTGCCGGATTGCTGTTGCGCGATGGCGGCGGCGAGCTGTACGTGCAGGTCGTGCGTGCGCTCAAACTGTGATACGTGCGGTTTTTCTCTTTGCCGGAAGCCGTCCATGATCACATTTGTGAAGGTCTGATAGAGGTCGGCCAATACGCTATTATGCGAGGCTGTAGCCACGGCTCTGTGGAAGCGTATATCAGCGTCTGCGCAGGCGTCATAATCGTCCGCTGCAATCGCCTGCCATCTTTCTTCCAGCAGCGCCTGCATGGTGTCGAGGTCCTCCTGTTGCCGGTGTTGCACGGCCAGCTGTACTATTTCGACTTCCAGCAGCTGACGGACCTGGTTCACTTCCTGCATCGCGGCTCGCCTGAGCCTTTGGTCCAGCGGTTCCGTAGTTGTTTTTGGGTCACAGACAAAGGTACCTGCGCCCTGTTGCACTTTCAATATGCCGGCGTTAGAGAGCGTCTTAATCGCCTCCCGGATAGTGGACCTTCCTACGCCGAACTGTTCCATCAGTACCGGCTCTGGTGGGATGAGCTCCCCGGGTTTGTATTTTCCCAGTGAGATGTCTTTTTGTAGTGTATATATGACCTGATCGGCCAGTTTGATTGCTTTTGCCATGATTAAACGTCTGATGTTTTAGCAAAGGTATGATGTTTGGTTGAAACGTCTGATGTTTAAATCAAAGATTTGCTTGTAAAAAAACGGGTTGGTAAGTAACAATGCCAGCGATTTCCTCCTTGACTTACACTTGTATTTAGGCTCCTTGTATCACCAGAATGGGGCAATACCGCGGTTTTCAGGCTGGGATCACTGGCTGTGTTCTTTGAAGCTGTGTGCTATTGGGCATTAGGAATCGTGTGTGGCTTTTGAATAAGTATTAAACCCCCATCAATCGTGTGAGCATGCTTCAAACAACAAAGGCCAGCGATTCCCACCTGAAACCGCTATGACTTCCGCTTGCATTAGGCGCCTGTATCGCCAGAATGGGGCGATACCGCGGTTTTCAGGCTGGGATCACTGGCTGTAGTTTTTCGAAGCCGCTTGCCATTAGGCTTTGGGAATCGTGTGGGCAGTTGGAATATATATTAAACCCCTGTCAATCGTGTGAGCGATGCTTCAAAAAACTAAGGCCAGCGATTCCCACCTGAAACCGCTATACTCTCCAGGCTTCCATTTATAGACAGGAGCCCGGGTACAAGTCCAAACAGACTGAGGGTAATTATTCTGGCTAGTCGCCTTATACATGGTTTCACCCTATAAGTGGACGCTATATATGGTCGTAGGGAGAGCGTAAGTAGCACCCGGTTCCAGATGGGAATGTCGGCCTGATACGGCAGATGTTGTTCAATCCCAGCTCCATGCTCTATTCGCTTGACAAAGCCTAATCGACATCCGGAGAGGCGCCGACCGACATCCCGTACTGGAACCGGCGCTACTGAGCGTTAAATATGGACGTTTTCTCAGGAGTGACGCATTAGCAGAATACAGTTTCACCCTATAAGTGGACGCTATATATGGTCGTAGGGAGAGCGTAAGTAGCACCCGGTTCCAGATGGGAATGTCGGCCTGATACGGCAGATGTTGTTCAATCCCAGCTCCATGCTCTATTCGCTTGACAAAGCCTGATCGACATCCGGAGAGGCGCCATACCGGAACCGGCGCTACTGAGCGTTGAACTACTATAAAATAAATGAGGCTCAGTGCATTACACACTGAGCCTCGCTATTTAAAAAAAGTTGAATTACCTGTTAGCCTCAACAAGCTTTCTGTTCGCTGCTTTCACCTGTTCTTTTGCCTCTTCGGTCAGCAGGTTGCTTGTCTTCACTTTTTCAGGAACACCCCTGATATCCCATACGATGCCAAAGAAACCCAGTGTACGAAGAATATAGTAAGTGATGTCGATCTCCCACCAGAAGAAGCCCTGACGGGTAGCACTCTGGTAATAGTGGTGGTTGTTATGCCATCCCTCACCCAAGGTAACGAGCGCCAGGATCAGGCTGTTTTTAGAGAAATCGCCTGTGTTGTATCTCGGTTTGCCCCATTTGTGCATCAGGGAGTTGATGGTGAATGTACCATGATACAGGAAGATGGTGCTCAGGAAGAAACCGATCAGCAGGGTAGAGAGACCGGCGCTCCAGTCGAACCAGCCTGCACCATTCACTTTGTTACCTACGAAATACACAGCAACTGCCAGTACCAGTCCGGGTACAAAGTGGTATTTATTCAGCCAGAACAGTTCCGGTTGCTTAAAATCCTTTACCAGGTCGTAACGGGTTGGTTTATATTCAGGTCCCATGATCCAGCCCATGTGAGCGTACCAGAAACCATATATATTAGCAGAGTGCGGATCCTCCGGAGTATCGCTGTGTTTGTGATGGATACGGTGATTGGCACCCCACCATAATACGCCTTTCTGTAAACTGCTCTGTGCGCCTCCGGCCAGGATGAACTGGAATACGCGCGAAGTTTTGAACGTTCGATGGGAAAAATATCGATGATATCCGCCGGTTACGAAGAACATGCGAACTACATACAATGCGGCACATAAAATCCAGTCAAAAGCTGTCACGTGCGTGAAAATTGCCAGAATCGGCAGCAGGTGCATCCCCAAAAAGTCGAATTGACGCCACCAGTTAGGTCCTTTCCTCAGTTGTTTTTCAGAATTCATAAGTGCAAAAATATCCCTATTCCGGACAATAAACAATGATCAAGATCAGGGATCAGATTTTTTACCAGCTGCTGCCGGCGCCGCCACCTCCGGAACTGCCTCCTCCCCAGCCACCAGACGAGGATGAGGAGCCTGATGACCCTGAAGAGGAACCGGAAGAACCGCCCGAAGATAACTTAGCAATAACATAGGTTTCTTCCTTGGTATAATTACAGTGTTTACACACATAAAGCTGGATGCCTTTTCCTTCGTGACGGGTTGTGGCTGGTGTTATTACCCGGCGGCGGCCTGCTACGAAGGTAAGCGCGTTGCAGGAAGGGCAATTGGTAGCATCCGTGCGGAGGTTACGGTAACCTAATACCTTTTTTTCCTCGCATTTTTTGCAGTACCATACATCGTAAATAACAGCACCTACTTTATCTTCCGCTACCTGTACCGGCTCCAGCATTTCCCGTTTTTTCCCTCTTTTCAATAACTGCATTGGTCGATGACAAGTTTCACAATTGTAGGGATCATACCGCAGCTTATTCATCCGCATGATATGCCACCTTGAATAGGCAAGCAGGGGCAGCGGGAACAGGATCGAAGATAGCCAGCTATTAGCGTGCGCCAGGTTTAATGTTTCATATTGCACATGGCGGTCAAGACCTGCCAGTAAAACAGCTGCTTTCTTATTGATGGTGAATGCACGGTAACTCAGGTAAGCCAGGAGATTCAGGTATGCAATAACAGGGAGCATCCACCAGTGGTACGAAGACCCCGGGATACTCACCAGTATAAGCAGCACTACAAACGGCAATGCGTATACCCAGAACTTATGCCATATCCCTGCTTTGAATAATTGAGGGAGATCCTTACGTCTTTTAGCAATGCCAGGCCTTACCACGAAGATGGTGGCAAATAATGCGTAGAGTACATACAATATCAGTGAGCCGATGCCCGGCGCCTCATGTTCCGGTACATCGTGAGAGGTAATGGCGTCAGAGAATGTTTGTTCCTGAGGGGCACCTGTAGCCGCATCCATTCCAGCGTTAGCTGCTTCGGTGTCGGATGGCGCGGCGTCGCCTGCCTGGGCCACCTGTGTGATATTTATGGTATCTGTGGCCGACTGCAGCACATTTATAAGCGCCGTCATTCCTTTCAACATGCCCTCATCGATGTTGTTTTGTTTAAAAGAGGGCAGCATTTCTGATTGCTGGATCCGGAAACAGATCACGTCGGGCAGGTCGCCTTCCAGTCCATAGCCGGTCTCAAATTCTATCCTGTGCTGGTCATTCACCAGTAATACCACGAGGCCATTATCTTTTCCCTGCTGCCCGGGTTTCCACAGCCTGAAAACATCATGCGCAACGTCTTTCGGAACTTTATCGCCAATAGTATTCAGCAGTATGATCGCCACCTGGGCACGGCCGGACTGGTCGAGTTGCCGCATTTGTTCATTGAGCCTGGTTTCGGTCTCCTGGCTGACTAGGTGATCCGGATTGCTTACATAAGCACCATGCTGCATGGGGTCGGGGATCTTTTCTATTGTAAAGCCTGTGTCCTTCTTTTCTCCGCAGGCAAGGGTAAACAGTAACAACAGCAGATATATGTGGTATCTTTTTAAATGAATCATAGACGTGTACATATTCTTTTCAAAAGTAATAAACAGTATTGGGAAATGCTATGCTTCTTTGTACAGGTTGGGCAAAATATTACCCAATAAAGTAAGTTTTTATTGCTGTTTCTGCCTGAAAACCATTATTTCCTGCCATGGCATGAAAATTCCATCCTTCTTATATCAGGGATGATCATTTCCACTACCTGAATCAGTTGACCTAATGCTTACAAATATGGCCAGTGCGCTTACATCTGCTATTAACAAATACATGGAAATGCTTGGAGACCAGGTTGTTTTCACCGGTCAGTTTGCCCGTAATATATTCCGCGACGGATTTGAGTGGGGAGAATTCTTCCGTCAGTGTTTTATTGTGGGATACCGTTCCATCGGCCTTGTGGCTATCAATGGTTTTATTATCGGTTTCGTACTTACACTGCAAACACAACCTACGCTGAAAGATTTCGGTGCGGAGAGTTATGTGCCTGGTATGGTGTCTATTTCTATTGTGCGTGAGATCGGGCCCGTTATCATTGCGCTGATCTGTACGGGTAAGATAGCTTCCAGCATTGGCGCTGAACTGGGAAGTATGAAAGTGACAGAGCAGATCGCGGCTATGGAAGTATCCAGCGCTAACCCGGTGCAATACCTGGTAGTAACGCGCATCCTGGCCTGTACCATCATGGTGCCGCTGCTAACGATCATGGCCGATGGGCTGGCGCTGGTGGGCGGCTGGGTTGGCGTGAATATACAGGAGCATGTCAGCCCTGCGCTGTTCTTCCGGAAGTCTTTCAATGCACTGGAGTTCAGCGACCTGATACCTGCGGTGATAAAGACATTTTTCTTCGGATATGCGATCGGGTTCGTAGGGTGCTATAAAGGGTATCATGCATCGCGGGGAACGGAGAGTGTGGGCCACGCCGCCAACTCTGCCGTAGTGAGCGCTTCGATATGGATCATATTCATAGATGCTGTCGCCGTGCAGCTCACGAACCTGATCTATTATTAAATGTCCGGCCGGCAAGCATGAATCATGAATAATACATCTGTAGCAGAAAAAACAACTGCCAAATGTTTATCTGACTGGCATCAATGATACATCCGTAGAGGAAAAAGCAACTACCAAATGTTTCAGCTGACTGGCATGAATGATACCGCTGCAGAGGAAAAGCAAACTACTAAATGTTTAAGCCGATAGATATGAATGATACATCCGTAGAGGAAAAAACAACGCATACTGCCGTAGAAGATGATGTTGTGATACGTATTGAACATCTGAAAAAATCGTTCGGCGACAATGAGGTACTAAAGGACATCAACCTTGAACTTCATAAAGGAGAGAATATTGTCGTATTGGGGCGGTCCGGTCAGGGTAAATCCGTGACCATTCAATGTGTAGCCGGGCTGCTGGAACCTGATGATGGCAGTTTAAAGGTATTCGGCAAAGAGGTGAAGGAACTGCCCGAAGATGAGCTGAAAGAGCTGCGTAGCAAGCTGGGGTTTCTCTTTCAGAGCGGCGCGTTGTACGATTCGATGACGGTGCGTGAGAACCTGTTGTTTCCCCTTACCCGTGTGCTGAAAATGAAAGATGACGCTGAGATGGAAAAACGGGTGAAAGATGTACTGGAAAGTGTTGGGCTGGAAGAAGCAATTGATAAATATCCTGCTGATCTTTCGGGAGGTATGCGCAAAAGGGTAGGACTGGCACGTACACTGATACTTCGTCCGGAGATTATTTTATATGACGAACCGACCACAGGACTTGACCCTATCACTTCGCGGGAGATCAGTGAACTGATCGTGAGGCTGCAGGAAAAATATGAAACATCTTCCATTATTATCACGCATGATATGGCCTGTGCCCGTATAGTGGCAGATCGTATTGCTGTGATGAATGATGGCGAATTTATTGCAACGGGTACATATGATGAACTGGCGAAATCGCCGGATGAACTCATTAATAACTTTTTTAAATAGTAAAGCATGCAGCAGAAAACACAACAGAAAATCAAAGTAGGCATCTTTGCTACAGTTACGCTGGGACTATTATTAGTGGGTATTTTCCTGATCGGAAGGAATAAGAGCCTGTTTCAGAGGACTTTTGTGCTTTACGGAACCTTTAAGAACGTCGGAGGATTGCAGGTGGGAAATAACGTGCGTTTCGTTGGTATAAATGTAGGTACTGTAGAAAGTATTGATATATTATCCGATACAACTGCCCGTGTTGCCCTGCGTATTAAGGAAAAGGTGAAGCCTTTCATTAAGAAGGGCGCCGTGGCGGGCATCAGCTCAGATGGTTTGATGGGCGATAAACTGATCACCATCAGCTCCGGTACGCAGAATGACACCCCCGTCGAAGATGGGGATGCCATCCAGGCAGTGAATCCCATGGATTATGACAGGGTGCTTGACAGGCTTTCCGGCGTGGCCGAAAATGCAGAGGTGATCACCGAACAGCTGGCAGGCATTGCCACGCAGATCAACCAGGGAAAGGGCAGTATCGGCAGGTTGCTGTATAGCGACAGCCTTGCGAACAGCCTGGAAGGTACTGTGACGGAGGCGAAGAAAACGGTAAAATCCATCCGGAGAGGTTCAGATGGTTTTAGTGAGAATATGGAAGCCTTGAAACATAATTTCCTGTTGAGGGGCTATTACAAAAAGAAGGAAAAGGCCGCCAGGAAACAGGCGGAAGAGCAGCAGAAAAAAGAAGAAGACAGGAAGAAAAAGGCCGCGAAAGATTCTGCCAGTCTTAAAGTACGAAAAGAATAATACCAGATAAGTATCATTGTACAGGTGACCGCCCGGTTTTTTATACCGGGCGGTTATTTTTTTATTATTTTAGCCCGGCACAATATGAACACTTTATGAAAATACTCACCTGTACCACGCCTGGTAAGTTTGAATATGGAGAAACGGACATGCCTGTATTGACCGCTGATCATGCGATTGTCAGGATCAAAAGGATAGGCATTTGTGGTACCGATCTGCATGCTTTTGAAGGCACACAGCCTTATTTTTCCTATCCCCGCATCCTGGGCCATGAGCTGGCAGGGGAACTGGTCTCTTTTGACAATGCACCTGGCTTTACCGCCGGCGAGCCGGTTACTTTTATTCCCTATTTTAATTGCGGGACCTGTGTAGCCTGCCGGAACGGGAAGCCTAATTGCTGTACAAATATCAAAGTGTGTGGTGTGCATGTGGACGGTGGTATGGTAGAATATCTGCTGGTGCCGTCGGCATCCCTGGTGCACGGGGAAGGTTTGAGCATGGACGCGCTGGCGCTCGTGGAGCCACTGGCTATTGGCGCCCATGGCGTGCGTCGTGCCGGTGTAGTGCCCGGGGAATTTGTGCTGGTGATAGGGGCCGGTCCGATAGGGCTGGGAATTATGGAATTTGCGCGGATTGCAGGGGCGCAGGTCATTGCGATGGACATTAATCCCGCCCGTCTTGATTTTTGTAAACAGAAGCTGAAAGTGGCCCATACTGTCAATGCAAAAACGGAGGACGTGATGGCCACTTTAAAGCAGATCACAGGCGACGATATGCCGACAGTGGTAATTGATGCCACAGGCAGCCAGCAGGCTATAAACGGTGGTTTTGCCTATATGGCGCATGGGGCCCGTTATGTACTGGTAGGGTTGCAGAAAGGCGAGATCTGTGTGAGCCACCCGGAATTCCACAAAAGGGAAGCCACCCTCATGAGTAGCAGGAATGCTACCCGGGAGGATTTTGAACATGTGATCCGCTGTATGAAAAGCGGAGAGGTCGATCCTACTACCTACATTACCCACAGGGTCCATTTCGGGGAGGTAAAAGATGAATTTGAAAGCTGGCTGAATCCGGCCAACGGCGTTATAAAAGCGATTGTGAATATGGAGTGATATTTCACAAAATGCACTTTTTCAATAACTTGTATTATATTGTCAGGTAAATTTTCGCATCAATGGAAGAATTAACTGCCGGTAAGGGATCAAGGGTACAGCACGCACGTTATGGCCCGGGAGTGATTATCGGCGTAAAGTATGCGCAGTATGTAGTCACCTTTATGGATCAGGGCATTATTGAGGTCGATAAAACAGACCCTCTTTTTGAAATACTGCACATCGAGAATCAAAGCATAGAACTGGAAACCGTATCATCTGTTGAAACGTCCCTGCTGAAAATACTACGGCTATGGGGCGGGCTGACAGAAGTGGTTCCGCTGGGTGAAAGATGGGAGGGGGGCGTAATGACATTGCAACCTAAAGATCCTTCATTGAAGCCCAAGGAGATACCCATTGAAGCGTTTTTTCATAAAATAGTGATGGTCCGCGACCGCCTTCGTGTATTGGAGCAGCAGATAAACAGTCACAAGCAATTAAGTGACGAAGACAAAATAAATATGCAGCAGTATATTACCAGGATATACGGATCACTTACTACCTTTAATGTACTATTTAAGCAGAAAGAGCACTGGTTTACAGGAGAAAAAGGGGCAAAAGAAGACTAGTGCATAATGAAATCTTTTTGCAACCACATGGCCTTAATTTTGTTATATTTAGATTACATACAACTGTTCTTCCTAAACAAAATGCCGTATGAAAGATTTTACATTAGATTTTGATTTGAAAGGAGACAACTATGTAGTTGTTGTTCAACCTCACGAATCAAAGGGGATAGAGCACTATAAAGCTGTACTCGACGAGGATCACTCTATCGATTATCTGTTACAGGGCAATGGCGACCTGCAGCCTAATGCAGACTATGCAGCGGATCCCCAGTTAGTGAATGCAATTGCCACACGTATACTCCAGGTCGTACATGTGGAAGATCGTGGAAAAGGCGCCACATCGTATCCCTGAGAATATGTACGGGCACGTAGGATACTATGGCTAAACGAGTATCTCTATGTGTATGTGGAAAAACTGTATTTGTCGCACTAATTGTACTCCTTGCGCCCGCCAAACTGAGCGGCCAGTCGAAACGACCAAATATCATCTTCATTCTTTCGGATGATCACACTTCCCGGCCATCAGCGCCTATGGTAACAGGTATGTGCAAACGCCGGATATCGACAGGATTGCCCGTGAAGGGATTTGTTCAACCTCACCCTTGGTCACAAACCCCATTTGTGGCCCCAGCAGAGCAACCTTAGTGACTGGCGCCTGCCTTACCGGATATTGCCGGTGTAAAAGCGCCTGCAGATATGCGGGCTATTTCCTTTATGCCAGCGGTGAACGGTGAAGGAGAGCTGCATAATAGCTGCAATAGGAAATCCGGGAGCAGAATACAGCTGATCTGAAAAAGCGCCTGATGGCCCTTATAGTGCAGTACGACAATAAAGATGCCCGCAACTGTCCGGAGATGGAAAATAAATAACGTTAGCGGTTATAGTAGTGTAAAGGGGAGATCTATATTGAAGATAGTTCCCTGGTTCTCTTCGGAACTAACGTAAATGCTGCCACCGTGTTCCTGCACCAGTTGTTTACAGATATGCAGTCCGAGGCCATTGGAAGGTTCATTGTTCAATCCCTGGCGGCTCGAAGCAGTAAACTGGTCGAATAGTGTGGGAAGTAGTTCCTGAGGAATACCGATACCCGTATCCGTAACGGATATACGCACGCCGCCCCTGTACTGTTGCATGCCCAAAGTGATATTACCCTCTGCAGGCGTGAATTTCGCGGCATTGTGCAGCAGGTTATCGACCACGCGCTGCATCTTCCCCGTATGGATACGCGCTTTCAACTCCTGTTGCGGCAATTCCAGCATAATATCCCTGTTAAAGTTCGATTGCTGCAGCCAGTTGTCCCGTACATGTTTCAACCATTCGTTCAGCGACACATAATCCGTCTGCAAGAGGTCAGCTTCCCGCTGTTTTGCAGCCATCAGCAATTCCTCGATGATCTGGTCAGCTGTTTTACAGGCATCCATGATCCAGTAGAGGTATTTCTCTTCCTGGTCTTTCGTATAAGGGTATTCCTGCATAAGATGCGTTACAGACCGTATTCCCGAAATGGGGTTGCGCAGGTCATGCGCCACAATAGCGAGTATTTTATTCTTCAGTTGGTTCGCTTTTTCGATTTCCCTGTTCTTGTCTTCGATGGTTTTTAGCTTGATAAAGTAATTCGCATGATATGAATATATGAGGCGGGAAATAAACAGGAAACAGGTAATGATCAACCAGAATACCACATAATTCAGTGAACGCGTATCGGCAGACAGCTGGAAGATGTGAAAGAATAACATAAACGTAACAATGGTGGAGCCGGCTACCAGTAAGAGATTACGAAGTGAGTACACCAGCAGTACCCCCACGCTGATCAGTCCTAACAGCATCATTGTCATCGTGTTTTTAGGGTTATGCTGCGCCACGAAAGTAAGGGCCATGCAGGAACCGATAAACGACAGTGAGTAGAGGATGCTGATAAAATGGTATCGATTTTGCTGTTTTGGAGCGGACTTCTTCCAGATGAAAAAAAGCAGGCCTGCAAAAAGCGTGGAAGTGATAATTGTATAATTGTTAATGATCCGGTATTCATTGAACTGATCGGATGAAACCATTGCCTGGTAAGGGACAATCCAGGATATGACACGTACCGTCATTGCAGTGATAGCAACGGTGAGTGAGATGAATGCTGTAACTTTTATGTTCTGCAGCATTGTATGATGATTAAATTCTTCCCTGTATTTTTTTTCGATGGGAGAGAATAGGTATAGTTTCATCAGCGTTTACATAAATGGAAGGTGTTCTCCCAAAGATACCTGTTTAGATCTGAAATTTACAGCTGAGCCTGAGGTCCTGTTCTCTGAAGCCCCTGTGAAATGGTCGCAATCGTTATATATTTTTTATTGAAAGTTACCTTTTAGGAGTTAAACCTAAGCCATCATCATGCAAGAATACACAACTTTGGAAAATCCGACGGAGGTGGTCCGTCACCTCACCAATGCCCTGGGACGGAATAAGATCAGAGAAATAAGATTTGGCTACCGGCTTGATAATGAAGAACCTGCTATTAAGTTCAAGATCTGGTTACGTTTTCCCTACAATTTAATAGCCCGTAAGAAAGTAACGGAAAAGGTGGAGCTGGAAATGTCCCACATCCGTCTATCCACCGATTCCTCCAAATTAATCTTCCAGGTGGAATAAACATTTGACAGTTTTGGGTAATTTAATGCACTAAATCTATTCCATGGCAGTTAAATTATCCACCATCAGACAGGCCTTCCACTTACTGAAGAGCATTGATTTTGAACAATTAGGGCGTTTATCGGAGAAGATAGATCTGCCTAAGGTAATGGCAACTGTTGGCAAGATGAACGACCAGCAATTGTCAGGCTTAATGAGGATGCTCCAAAGCAGTGGCGGAGGGCAGAAAAAAGAGTTGCCACCCGTGAACGGGGATTTTTATGATCTCAGCAGCATGTTGTCGCCGGAGGATAAAGCGCTGCAGCTGCGGGTAAGGCAATTTATGGAACAGGAGATCCAGCCCGTAGTGAATGAATACTGGATGAAGGCAGAATTTCCTTTCGAACTGCTGCCCAAAATGGCAGCCCTGAATATCTGCGGTTCCACGTATGAGGGCTACGGAGGGCCAAACAAGTCTTTCCTGATGGAGGGGATCGTTACCATGGAAATAGCCAGGGTAGACTGCTCTATGGCCACTTTTTTCGGTGTACAGAGCGGATTGGCCATGGGCTCCATTTACCTGTTGGGATCAGAGG
The DNA here is from genome assembly GCF_023100805.1 of Chitinophaga filiformis. Taxonomy (NCBI): domain Bacteria; kingdom Pseudomonadati; phylum Bacteroidota; class Chitinophagia; order Chitinophagales; family Chitinophagaceae; genus Chitinophaga; species Chitinophaga filiformis. The sequence goes on along the minus strand of NZ_CP095855.1, from coordinate 5,582,480 downwards.
CCCAGAAGAAGGAATGGCTGCCAGACATGCAGCAGTTAAAGAAGATTGGCGCTTTTGGCCTCACGGAACCGGAAGTGGGTTCCGGGGCTGCCGGCGGACTTACCACCACCGTAAAACGGGTAGGGGATACCTGGGTACTGAATGGCCAGAAGAAATGGATCGGTAATGCCACTTTTGCCGATGTGGTAGTGATCTGGGCGAGGGATGTGGATGACAACCAGGTAAAGGGCTTCCTGCTGCGGAAAGGTACACCCGGTTTCAGCGTGGAAAAGATGCATGGCAAAATGGCCCTGCGCATAGTGCAGAATGGACTGATCACCCTGAAAGATTGTGTAGTGGAAGAGAAAGACCGCCTCGAGCACGCCAATTCCTTTAAAGATACCGCCAAAGTACTGCGTATGACCAGGGCGGGTGTAGCCTGGCTGGCCGTAGGCTGTGCACGCGGCGCGTACGAAAATGCCCTGGCATATACGCTGAAAAGAAAGCAGTTCGGGAAGCCGATCGCTTCTTTCCAGCTCATACAGAACCACCTGGTGGAAATGCTGTCTAACCTGACGGCTATGCAAACCATGGTATATCGTTTATCTGAGTTACAGGACCAGGGCCTGCTGGCAGATGAGCATGCGTCTATTGCCAAGGTATTCTGTTCTCTCAGAACGCGGGACGTGGTAAGAGGAGCGCGGGAAGTAATGGGAGGCAACGGCATATTGCTGGAGTACAATGTAGCCCGCTTTGTTGCCGATGCGGAAGCGATCTACTCTTACGAAGGCACGAAAGAGATCAATACACTGATTGTGGGACGTGCCATTACGGGATTCAGCTCATTTGTGTAAGAAGCATATTCACAGACATAAAAAAAAACGCTCCGGGAGGGGCGTTTTTTTTATATCGTATCTGTGTACAGTTAGATTGATTTACCAAAAAATGGCCTTAGTGCAAACCACCCGAGTGCCGGAAAAAAGTGCATGGGCACTGTCAGTCCGGGGAATAATTCAGGCGAGTCCTGATCCAGTGGTAATTTGAAACCAATTGGTCCCAGGATGCTTGCAAAAGAAAGAATGACAAACAGGATGTTAAATACCATTTCTGTTTTGCCCTTCAAAACGAGGCTGAGCAGGAAGTAACCAACAGCGGCTACCAGTGTACCCAGTATACAGCCCGTCATAATATTTTTTACGCTGGCGATATTTACGAAGCCTTCACCTACAGTTTCAATATACACTTTCTGGTAAACGACACCAGCTATGCCTGAAAGAACACCCACCAATACTGCGAGCACCGCAAGCAGCAATATTTTTTTACCCATAAATGCTATTTGAAGATTAGGCTTTAACAACAGGAACAGCTACTGTAACATCGATCACATCCGGAACGTCGCCGCCTGGTTTGCCAATATGGAAATCGTTGCGGTTCACTTTGAATGTGCCATTGAAGGTAGCGGCGTTGCCAGCTTTCTTAAAGGTGAAAGGAATAGTGAATTCCTTCTTAACGCCGTGAATCTCAAGATCACCGGTTACCTGGTAGCCAGCGCCCGCTTTCACGATCTTTTTGGAAGTGTATTTGATCTCAGGGTATTTCGCAGCATCAAACCATTCGTCGCTTTTAGCGTGTTTGTTCTGGAGGGCGTTGCCGGTATTGATAGAGGCAACATCTACAGTAACGTTAAAATTGGAAGCCGCCAGGTTCTGTTCGTCGAACGCAATGGTGCCTTTGAAGGTTTTGAAGATACCGCCTGCAGCACTGCTGGAGAAGCTGATATTGTATTTACCACTGATGTTCCAGGCCTGCGCCAGTACAGCGTAGGCAAACACTGCTGCCGACAGCAGCAGTGTTGATGAAAATATAATTAATCTTTTCATTGCCTTCTTTATTATTTAGTGAATTCACCACTTGCTCTCAGGCTGATAGTTTCACCCAGTACAGCAGCTGGCATAGCGGTAGCGAAACCGAAATCAGCACGTTTGATAGCACCGGTGATAGTGAAACCAGCTACTGGTTTTTTGCTCATTGGATTCTCAACAGTACCGTTGTAAACTGCAGTTAAAGTAACTGGTTTAGTTACGCCATGCAGGGTCAGATCGCCAGTCAGTTTGTATTGTTTACCGCTTACTTTCTTGAAGGAAGTGCTCTTGAAAGTGATGGTAGAGAATTTCTCAGCATCGAAGAAGTCTGGGCTCTTCAGGTGCTTGTCACGCATTTCGTTTTCAGTGTTGATGCTGTTCACATTGATAGTTACTTCGAAAGAAGCGTCAGAGAAGTCATCTTTAGTAGTGGTGATCTTTACATCGTAATCTTTGAAGTTACCTTCCTGCTCAGAGATGGTCATGTGAGAAACGCTGTAACCAAGTCTTGAGTGAGCTTTGTCTACAGACCATGTTGTTTGTGCAAAAGTAGTTGCTGAAAGGGCCAATAAAGAGGCGATGATTGTGATTTTTTTCATGTTTGCTCTTGTTTAGAATTCAAAAGTATATCTTTTTTTGGATAATAGATGTTTCAACATATATCGTTAATGAAAATCTTAAACTAGGTTAATACTTCACATTATTCCCGTTTTCTCATAATCTTAAATATTTGTGATAATTTTACTCCTTTTAGAGAGTTACTTTCTTTTAGAAAGCCAAAGGTAGGAGGAGAGTTATTGTAAAACAAGAACGTTTCACCGCAGCAACTTACTAACCTTTTAGTAACAATCGTAGAAATCAATATGTTATGAGTAGAAAAAGTGGTGAAAAGATCTGGAGAGGTGGGACTTGCCCTATCCGGCAGGTGCTGGACAGGTTTGGCGATAAATGGTCTATCCTGATAATAGAATTGTTGTCCCACGAGGGAAAGCTCCGTTTTAGCCAGATAGCGCAGACGATAGGCGATATTTCGCAGAAGATGCTGACAGTCACATTGCGCTCGCTCGAATCGGACGGACTGATTATAAGGCAATTCTACCCTGAGATACCACCGAGAGTAGAATATGAACTTTCCGGGTTGGGAAAGAGCCTTGTCCCGCACATTCAGCAACTCGCTGCCTGGGGCCATACCCATATGGACACAATATTGGAGAACAGGAAGCGGTTTGAAGAAAAGCAGCAAAATAAGACAGCTTATTAATGAGAAAAAAAATGACGGACCTGCAGATCCGCCATTTTGCAATGATGTATAAGCAGGGATTATTTGAGAATAACACCTGCCAGACGTTGATAAAGTAAGGTGGGACTGTTCTCATGTTTGGGTTCATATTTGCCCGCAATGATGGGCACATAGATCACCCTTCTCCGGCTTTCTTCCCCAATGATATCTGATTTCGCAACACGATGCCATAAGCGTCCGTCATGTACTGTAAGATCGCCCGCCCTCGGCGTGATGGCCAGTTCATTCTTATCGGGTTTATGACCGATGAAATATTTCTTGCGGAACAACATACTCAGAATGCCCTGCTTATGTGTGCCTGGTATAATGCGAAGGCCGCCATTTTCAGGGCGCAATGTGCTGAGATGTATGCCCACATTCAACATCGGATTCAGTTTGCCGCCAAGGAAAATATCGCGTAAACCGTCCGTATGCCATCCCATTTTAGTAAAGGTACTTTCAGGACCATTCACGTAATGATTCAGTACCATCCCGTCTTTTTCATCCGCACCGATACGGGCGCCCGGCCCTATTAACTGAAGCAATGCCTGCAGCCGGTTATCCTTGAGAAGGTCTGCAAGCACTTTTGTATGCTGGTTTAAAAATGCAAAACGTTGTACAATGGGTTTGCCATCAAGGTCTTTCCCGTACTTTACAGGAACGCCATTCACTTTTTCTACTTTGTTGGCAATCCAGTTCTGCTGCACTTCTTCCGAAGCGCTGACAATTTCCTGTACTTCTTCCGGTGAAAGGAATCCGGAAAAGTGAATGTAGCCGTGCTCTTCGAAAAACGCTTTTTGCTCGTCTGTAAGCGTGTTGCCGAGCGTAAACTTGTGATAAGCTGCTGACATAATGTAGTAAGTTTAAATAATTGTAGGTTGTTAATTGCTTGTGCTTCGTAAGCGATAGTGCATCTGTTCTCTACAAGATAGAGATTCAATATGTCAGTAACAACAATAAGGACATTCCTTGCTCATAGGGAAGCAGGAGGGAGAGAACGGGAGTAAGAATTTGCGGATCATTATTAGTCTACCAATTTTGTAGATTAAAGATAGACAAATTATTCACACAAAAAAAATAAAGCTTATTTCTCTTTGGTCTTATACAGGTCTGCTGCTATTTTCTCTACTAACGACTTGGGAACCAGCCGGGTAAGGAAGGCAGACACGACATTCAAGGCACCTGGAATGATCTCGGATTTCTTCCTGAACATTCCTCTGATGGCAATTGCAGCCACAGTATCGGGCATCATGCCGTATTTGTCTGCCGTTGCCTGTATTGCCTGCATGCTTGCCCTGTTGATGAAATTGGTCTTTACAGGCCCGGGACAAAGACAGGTTACAGAGACATTGGAATGCTTTAATTCCTGCCGTAAGGCACGGGAAAACAGCAATATGAACGATTTGCTGGCCGCATAAAGCGCCAGGGTAGATACCGCCTGGTAGGCAGCGGTACTCGATACATTGAGTATATAAGATTGCGGCTGTTGCTGTAGCAGGGGTAGCATATAATGACACAGGGCCACCGGGGTTTCTGCATTTACCCGGATCATTTGTTGGTGCTCTTCCAGGCTGCGGGAGGCGAAAGTGCCCCATACTGCATAACCTGCGTTATTGATCAGTACTGATACAGGATAGTTGCCCGCTTTACACCATTCGTACACCTTTGCTGCCGCTTCAGGCAGGGACAGATCAATAGCCAGATATGCTGCTTTTACCTGCCATCTGGATGATAGTTCCTTTGAAATCCCTGCCAGTTCTTCTTCAGACCTGGCTACCAGCAGGAGGTTGTATTTCCGCGAGGCGAGTGCGTGTGCCATAGAGAGACCAATTCCTTTACTGGCCCCGGTTATAAGTGCATATGTCATCCTTCAGGTGATCTTTTACTCTTAATATAAGTCCTTAAATATAAACATATAAACGGAAAAGAGATATGTAGGGGCTATAATGAGGAAGGGCGGTAAGAATACCGCCCCTAATTTTTTAACCATATCCTATGAAAAACCTGTACCAAAGATAATAGAGACATTCGACCCTGCTTTCTCATTTTGGTAAAGGGTATATTTTATCTGGTTAACGCAAGAAATCGCCTACCGTTAACCAAAAATTAACATCCTCGTAATCGTTTGATCCCGCTATCGCTTGCCTGTATTGTAATGCGTCGTTTTTACACCTGTTCAATCAAGTAGTTCCCCCGGCGGGCCTGCGTGACAAGGGGGCTCTGGCGCTACCATGGTGCTTTTTTTGTAGTATTGTTGATGTATACATGCGTGCCAGGGCTTTTTAACTAAAATCGTTATCAGAAGTAATATCTGGTCATTTCTGCTGGCAGTTAGGGATGGGGGCTTTCTGCAGCCGGTAAAGGCCTGCTATCGGGCCCCGGTAAAGGACAGATGAGGTACAAAACAAATATAACTATAGCATATATTTTAAATATCCACAGGCTGTTAAAAGAATACATTAACGCAAATATGTTGCAACACGCATATTTATTTATCTTTGATGTATGAGAATTGAACAAGCTATTAATCAGCGCAAGTTCAAGGACGATTATCACAAGATCGTAGTGAACCTGTTATATACGGGAAACTGGTTGCGTGACGCCCTTGGAGCGAACCTGAAAGAACATGGATTGTTGCCGCAACACTATAATGCATTGCGGATCATAAAAGGACGTCACCCCGAACCTGTATCTGCCGGCGACATTAAAGATGTCATGCTGGACAAGGCAAGCGATGTGACCCGCTTGCTGGACAAACTGGAAAAGCTGGAATATGTACAGCGCCGGCTTTGTCCGCATAACAGGCGGAAAATGGATATCAGTATCACACCACAGGGGCTGAAGCTCTTGTCGGACGTGGATATACTGATGGACACCTTCTATGATGATCTGGCAGACAGGATCACAGAAGCAGAAGCCGCTACTTTGAGCGACCTGCTGGACAAAATACGGGGATAAAAAAATATCTTTGCCCGTATGCGGAGTCTTTCTTATCTGTGCCTGCTGATCATGTTATTTTGCTGCGGACTGAGTGTCAATGCAGTTATAACAGGATGTCATAAAGCCAGGGCAGTGGCTCCCGCCAGCCGGCCGTTCCTGAAGATATTGTCATGCGACAGGGAGTTGAGGCATCGTGGAATGCCTCCCTCCCCGCAAACCATCATCACTACTCCACAGCGATCAGTCATCGCATCCGTTAAAACAGATACCCGTGACGGAGCAGATGCTGTCAGGACAAATTTCCCTGCGGGAAACGATTTATTATCCTGTAAAGTACAGGCGGTACGTCTGTTGTCCGATCTGCATGCTATCATCAGGTCGCTTATCTATCCCCAGCATATTTTCTGGTGAGTTAATGTAACATTAGCCTTGTTTGTTCCCGGGCGCTGCAGATTGACATCTGCAGGGCTGCTATGTTATTACAATTATTAACTCATTCAAACTGGAAATACAGATGATGCATTTACCACCTTTGATCGCCGACCTGGCTTTGATACTAATTGCTGCGGCTATAACAACCCTGATCTTCAAGAAATTGAAGCAGCCACTTGTGCTGGGATATATTGTGGCCGGCCTCCTGGTGGGACAACATGTGTCCTTATTCCCGACAGTGTCCGATGAGGCCAATATCAGGATATGGTCCGAAATAGGGGTCATATTCCTCTTGTTTAGTCTCGGACTCGAATTCAGTTTTAAAAAACTGATCAAAGTAGGAGGTTCATCTTCCATTACCGCTATCGTGGAAGTCGTATTCATGCTGCTGCTGGGTTATCTCATCGGGCAGCTGATGGGATGGTCTTCCATGGACAGCATCTTCCTGGGCGGCATATTGTCTGTTTCGTCCACTACCATCATCATCCGGGCCTTTGAGGAACTGGGTATTAAAGGGCAGCAGTTTGCCGGACTGGTGTTCGGTATCCTCGTGGTGGAAGACCTGGTAGCCATCGTGCTGCTGGTGTTGTTGTCCACGCTCGCTGTCAGTCAGCAGTTCGCCGGCGGAGAAATGCTTTCCTCCGTCATCAAACTGGTATTCTTTCTCATCGCCTGGTTTGTAACAGGTATCTTCTTTATTCCCACACTGCTGCGGAAAACAAAGAAACTGATGAATGAAGAGACCCTGCTGGTGACCGCCATCGGCCTTTGCCTGCTGATGGTAGTACTGGCCACCCAGGCCGGATTCTCACCAGCGCTGGGTGCTTTCATTATGGGATCTATATTGGCAGAAACTACGCAGGCAGAGAAGATAGAACATCTTATAAAGCCCGTAAAAGAGCTGTTTGGCGCCGTATTCTTCATCTCTGTAGGAATGCTCATCGATCCCGCCATGCTGGTTAAATATGCGGGACCTGTGGCTATTATTACATTGGTCACACTGGCAGGTAAAACGATCAGTACCTGTATCGGTGCATTGCTCTCGGGGCAACCGTTAAAGACTTCCGTACAGGCAGGGATGAGCCTTGCGCAGATAGGCGAGTTCTCTTTTATTATAGCGCAGCTGGGACTTTCGCTGAAAGTGACGAGTGATTTTCTGTATCCTGTAGCCGTTGCCGTATCTGCAGTCACTACCTTCACAACGCCTTATATGATCCGCTTATCAGCGCCTTTTTATGAAAAGATAGCAGCTGTATTGCCTCATCGCTGGAAGACGGCATTGAACAGGTACAGTGCAGCAGCGCAGACTATCTCTGTTGTGAGCGACTGGAAACAGTTACTGAGGTCTTATGTTGTAAATATGACCATCTATGCAGTGGTCATCCTCGCTATTATACTTCTGTCGTATTATTATCTCCTGCCACTGGTCACTATCAGGATCAATGGTTATAACTGGGGGCGTGTAGCCAGTGCGGTGATCACCCTGGTACTGCTGATGCCATTCCTCTGGGCACTGGCTTTCAGGAATATCAGCAGCCAGGCTTCTTCCAATATATGGGAACAAAAGAAGTACCGTGGCCCCTTGTTACTGGTACGTTTGTCCAGAGTAGTGCTGGCGGTGTTCCTGGTCGGTTTTTTCATGGACCGCTTCTTTTCTCCCTCCATCGCATTGATCGTTACATTGGCGATCGCGTTACTGATATTTGCACTGCGCCATCGGGTACAGGGCTTTTATACTACCATAGAGGAAAGATTCTTCTCCAATTTTAATGCGCGCGATGCAAAGGTGGGAGGGATCAATAAGTCGGTGCTGGCCCCCTGGGATGCGCACCTGGCAGTGGCTGAAGTACGTCCGCTGTCGCCGGTTGCAGGTAAAACTTTGTTGGAATTAGCACTACGTGAAAACTTCGGGATTAACATTGCGTTAATCAACAGAAGTGGACAGAAGATCTATGCACCTGATAAAAATGAACGCCTGTTTCCTGGTGATGTTATCACGGGAATCGGGACCGATGAACAACTGGAAAAGTTCAACCGTTTTCTCGAACCTGTAACCGCAGATGCTGAACCACAGGCGTTGGATACGGATCCGATTGCTTTGAAACAGTTCCTGATCGGTAAGCATTCGCGCCTGTCAAACAAGACCATAAGAGAATTGGGCATACGGGAACGCACCCGCGGAATCGTACTGGGCGTGGAAAGGAAAGGAAGAAGGATCTTAAATCCGGAGTCAAATATGCACCTGGAAGAAGGAGATATTGTATGGGTAGCCGGTAGCGGCAAAAAATTAAATGCATTCATTAAAGAGCAGCAGGGTGCTAATTAACAGCTGCTGATGCCGCAATATATTTGCAGCAGGACAAGCCACAAAGGCTTGTCCTGTCTTGTTTTCAGGGAGATGCTTTTAACTGCATTTACGTTTAGCAGTGATAGTAATATTTTGTTTTTGCATTATTTTTTTATTGTAAATTCAACTTACACTGTAGCTCTTTTTTTTACCCTCAAAATAAAAACCCGTTTGTATGAAAACCAAGTCAATCTATGTGCGTCAAATTCATTTTCTTTTCTTCGCCCTGTCAATGTTCCTGTTTGCCTGCAGTAAAGACAATGCAACTGCGGATGTCAAATCTGAAGACAACACTGAGAAATTGGTGAACTACCTGGAAACACAGGGATTTAAAAAGGACAAGATCGTCCTGAAAGGAGACAACTTCATCCTCGATGGCGATGTGATCATTTCAAAAGCAGAAGTGGAAAAACGTGTTGCTAACGATGCAAATCCTGATCGTATCCCTTCAGGTGAGCATTGGAGAGGCGCTTACCTGGTAAGCAATACCTACAACACAAATGTAAGGCTCTACATCGATCCTGCGGTGCCTGCTGCATGGAGAACAGCTATCCAGGGTGCGGTGAACAACTGGAATGCGGTGAACGGTACAAGACTGGGCATGTCCATCACTACCTCTGCAACTGGTGTATATACCAGGGTATTTATGGGCTTTGAATCAGCCAACTGGATCGCCCGCGCTTACCTTCCCACATCCAATGGCAGACCCGGTGTAAGCGTTGAGATCAACAGTAACTACAACAGCCTGCCGGCTAGTCAGAAACTGTTCGCGATCACTCATGAACTGGGCCACACCATCGGTTTCTATCACACCAACCAGACCCAGGGCATCTTCATCACCGGTACGCCGACGGTAGATGCCAACTCCGTGATGAATTCATTCGTATTGAACTGGGCCGGCTTTACCGCTGGTGATGTACTCGCTACACAGATCCTCTATCCACAATAAGGAACGGAGAACAGTTAACGTTGAAAAAAGAATACGTGACTCCCGCGGACAGCTATATGATCATATTGATGGCAAGCAATATCAATCTATCACATAACTGGCTCCGCAGGAGTCACGTATTTTCAGCACAATATGTCCGATATAATGACCGCTGTTGTTAATCCCACTCCAGATCCGTCACCATCATTTCGTCATCCACCGCATAACGGGCAGTGATCCTTGCCGGATACCGGTCTGCATTATATTCATATGAATAATGCTTGACGATACTGTTATCGCCGGTAGCCGGCGTGATGGTTTCCGTGATGATATTGTTTGCAGACATGTTCTCTGCTGCAATATCTGTCAGGTAACACAAGGAGGGGATGCTGTGTTGTGCGTTGGGATGATCGTCGTACGTATAAGTTGTGGTAGAACTTAACATGAACGGCAATTTCCTGTTCACACGCCCCATATTCTCAATCGTAATAATGTTGCCTTTATTGTTCCAGGTATATAACTGGCAATTGTTATTTTCAAACGCAATTCCATCCTGCGTATCGTTAAAAAAATAACGTGCGCTTATCTGGCCATTGGCATTATAGGCCAATGAGTCATACCCATGTACCGCGCCTTCCAGGTAATAGATGATCCTCCTGATCCTGCCCTTATCTGAATACTCGAAAGACGAGAACAGTACAGGCGCCTGTGAAGACTCCTCATCTGTCACAAATACCCTGATAAGCCTGCCATCTTTATAAACAGGAATGCGCGTGGCTGTATAACCGCTCTCAGTAGTCTGGTCAATCGTAAGCAGCGCTGCAATACTTTTGTCTGCATTGTAAGAGATCACTGTTTTACTGGCTGCAGTACTGATACCCCGGAGACGCATTTTGCCTTTATCGCTGTTCACCGGGCGAAAGGCACTGGCAATGATCGATACCAGCAATAAGGCCGCGCAAAGACGGCTTTCAGTCCTAAAGAGTGGCATAAACTGGCATTATGCTAGGTATAGAATAATTATTTACGATACTAATGAATCTTCTGATAAGGTCTGTTAAAGATAGGAACAATGACGAAAATGCATGTACTATTTACGTTGGATTTTAATTGCTGAGCCAGGATTGGCATTACGTTTGACGTTATAGCGCAATATGAGGGGAGATTGATATGTGAACATGGAAATGCCGGAAAACTTTGCGAACTTACAACTGCAAAAACAGCATGAATATTCAATGATGGATCACCTGCGCCATTTGAAGGATGAGGATGTTTTACTATTGTTAAATGACTTACTGGAGCAATATGGATACGATTTTACGGATTATTCATTCGCATCTGTGAAGCGCAGGTTGCAGCGTGTATATATCGCGGACCGTTTTCCGAGTTTTGCAGAGTTCAGGTACAGGGTGAAGACAGATCCCGCTTACCTGGTCCACCTGATGGAGCAGATCACCGTGAACGTGACAGAGATGTTCCGTGACCCGGGGTTTTTCCGGGAACTTCGCAGACAGGTGTTGCCGGTGTTAGCCACCTATCCGCTGATCCGCATATGGCATGCCGGTTGTTCCAGTGGCGAGGAAGCCTATTCAATGGCTATCCTGCTGCATGAAATGAACCTCCTGCATAAATCCATCATCTACGCAACGGACATCAATGAAAGTGTACTGGAAACAGCCCGTAAGGGGATCTTCCCTTTACAGTATATGCAGCAGTATTCGCAGAATTACCTGGCATCGGGCGGGCAGCAGGAATTCTCCCGCTATTACGCAGCGAATTATGAATATGCCAAGTTCTCCGATATGTTGAGAGAGAAGATTATCTTCGCTGCACATAACCTCGTTACAGACCGTTCCTTCAATGAGTTTCAGCTGATCATTTGCCGGAATGTACTTATTTACTTCAACAAAGACCTGCAGGACAAGGTGCTGCACCTGTTCAGTGACAGCCTCGAACAATTAGGTTTCCTGGCACTGGGCGCGAAAGAAACACTACGATTCACCACTGTAGCCCCCTTGTTCAAGCCGGTTGCCCAAAAGGAAAAGATCTGGAGAAAAATAACAACATGACCCCTCTTCCAACATTGCTGGTCATCGGCGGTTCTGCAGGCAGCCTGGATGTGCTGTTGCAACTCTTACCTGAACTGGAGCCCGCATGGCCGCTGGCGATGATTATCGTGCTACACCGCAAGGCTGACAGTGAGACACTGTTGTCGGACCTGCTGGCTTCCAGAAGCAGTCTTCCTGTGAAGGAAGCGGAAGACAAGGACATGCTGTTGCCTGGTCGTATATATGTGGCGCCGGCAGACTATCACCTGTTAATAGAGCCCGATGGCTCGCTTACGCTGGATGCGTCCGAGAAGGTACATTACAGTCGCCCCAGTATCGACGTGACATTTATGTCGGCTGCCGAAGTGTGTGGCGGTCATTTATATTGTTTGTTGCTGTCAGGAGCTAATATGGATGGGGCGGAGGGCTTGCAGGCAGTGCATGATTCCGGCGGTGTTACCGCTGTACAGGACCCGCGTACGGCCGAAGCTTCCTTTATGCCAAAGTACGCCATCGGTGCGGTAAAGGTCGATAAGGTGCTTAATATAGGTGAGATCATTGATTTTGTAAGAGACCTGAAAGACTGAGTGGTATAATCAGGCTCAGGCTGTCGCTTTCGTTTGCGCTATAGGCAATACCATAATGAATGTAGCCCCTTCATTCTCTTTGCTGCTGGCCCCGATAATACCCTGGTGCCGCTCTACTACTTTCTTTGCAATGGCCAGTCCGATGCCTGTTCCATCATATACTTCCGTGCTATGCAGCCGTTGAAAGAGGGTAAATATCTTCGGCAGATATGCCTCGTTGAACCCAATCCCATTATCGTTGATAGTGATCCGGCAATAAGGTCCCTCTGCTGCGGCCGGGCTATGGAATTCTTTCTCCAGCACCCGTTCTGCACGAATATGGATACAGGGCGATACCCCCGGACGGGTGAATTTGAGCGCATTACTGATAATGTTCTGCAATGCCTGCCTGATCTGACCGGGAATAGCTTCCACAACAGGAAATGAGCTTGTGGTTATCTCTGCACAGGCATCCCGGACGGAGAGCTCCAGGTCTGCCAGTATCTCTTTGACGATAACATTGATATCCACCGCTTCAAAAGGAACATCTGCGGAAAGTCTTGAATACTGCAGCAGGTCATTGATCAGGCGGGTCATCCGTTCTGACGAGCTCACGATGCGCTGCATATATTGCAATGCGTCCGGGTTGGCGCCCAGGTGGCGGTCACGCAGGATGGTACCAAACAACTGGATCTTACGCAGGGGTTCTTTGAGGTCGTGCGATGCTACAGATGCGAATTGTTGCAACTCATGGTTGCTGGCTTCCAGCGCCTGGTTCATTTCCTGCAGTTCACGGGTGCGTTCCGTCACTCTTTGTTCCAGTATTTCATTGGCCTGCTTCTGAAGGGCAATGTCTGTAAACGTACCTACCCATTTTACAATACGCCCTTCTTCTTCGAGAGGAATGGCCCTCAGCAGGTGACAGCGATAATGATTATGCACGCGGTGATGCAGGTAAACCTCCTTTTCCAGTGGTATACCGGTCCTGATAGCATTTTCCCAGACGGGCACCTGTACCTGTTCGTGATTGTAAGTGAGAGGGAATTCCGACAGCGAAGGAGAGTAGTAGAACCAGTGACGGTTTGCATATTCCACGACGCCGTCCCCACTGGCGGTAAACGCTACCTGGGGGAGTGATTCCAGCATGGAATGCTGCTCCTGCACTTTGGCATTTAATGCGGCCTGTGCATTTTTACGTACTTCCACCTCTTTCTGCAGCGATGCATGCATCTCCTGCAGCTGCCTGTTTTGTTCATAAAGCCTGATAAAGGTTTTCACTTTCATCAGCAGGATATCCGGATCCACGGGTTTGGTGATATAGTCCAATCCTCCGGACGCATATCCTTTCGCAATGAATTTTTTATCTTTATTGACGGCCGACAAAAACAGGATTGGAACATCCTTCGCCTTACTATATCCCGAAATAGCCTCAGCAACCTCAAACCCATCCATGCTGGGCATCTGTACATCCAGTATGATCAGCGCATAGTTGTTCCGTAAGATCTTTTTTAGGGCTTCTTCACCTGAAGATGCTGTATCAACTTCCAAATCGTGCAGTTCTAAGATCTTCCGAAGGGATAAGATGTTTTCCGGTTTATCATCTACGATTAATATCATTCTTTTCTAATGTAATTGGCTATAGGGTACCTCAAAAATCGTTCCGTCCGGACTTTTTAACATAAAAGTGCGGATGCATAAATGTACGAATAGCTGCACTTTATTCGTATATCCCTGCATCCGCACAATCGGTAAGTTGTCGGGGAACTGAGTTTACTGCTGCCCTCCGCCCAGCGCGCGATATAATGTAATAGTTCCCAGGAAAAGGTCCTTTTTATTAGCGGCCAGCGCCAGTTCTGCCTCCAGTACACTTTTCTGGGCGGTGATCACCTCCAGGTAATTGGCGTACCCTGTAGCATACAGGTCATTGGCCGTAGAAACACCGTCTTTCAGCATCTGTACCTCGGCCGATTTTAATGCGTAAGCCTCCTGTCCGTTCTTCAATTGTCCGAGGGCAGTGATCACTTCCTGGTATCCGTTGATGACAGTCTGCCGGTATTGATAGAACGCCGACATCCCGGCGGCGGTTGTAACATTGTATTGCGACTGCAGTTGCTTTTTATTGAGCAGGGGTGCAGATATGCCTCCCAGTACGCCGTAGGCAAGGGAAGCTGGTGTATTGAACAGCAGGCCTGCTTTAAAGGCGTTGAATCCCACATATGGCGTAATGTTCAATGAAGGGAGGAAGGCCGCACGGGCCGCTTTCACGTCTGCTTTTGCGGCTTCCAGCTCCAGCGAGGCCTGTTGAACATCCGGCCTGCGGGCAAGCATGGCCGCCGGCACGCCAGTTTGCGCAAAGGGAGGCAATGCGGCTTCAAGCAGGGATGTGTCACGCCTGATGGGTTGGGGAAAACGCCCGAGCAATGCATTCAGCTGGTTCTCCAGTTCCAGCGACTGTTGCTTCAGTCCCAATGCCATGCTCCGTGTATTCAGCAATTGTGCGGAGAATTGCTGAACGGCCAGCAGTGTGGCCCTGCCGGCTTCCTGTTGTATCTGTACAGTAGCCAGGGCACTTTCCTGCAGGCTGATATTGCGTCGTATCACCTCCTGTTCATAATCCAGTACCATCAGCTGATAGTACATGCCTGCCACCTGCGATACCAGCTGCGTGGTAACCAGCCTGCGTCCCTGGGCGCTTGACAGGAAACGCATGAGAGCAGCCCTTTTGCGGCTGCGTATCTTTCCCCAGAGATCAATTTCCCAGGAACTGCGCAGTCCCGCAAAGTAATCAGGTGTAGGTCCGGGTATGCGTTGTTTGTCGTTGATGTTGGGCGATTTATTCGTATCAAAATTACCCACGCCGTTCAGGGTGTAATCTCCCCAGCGGTCTACACCGGCGCTGAGGGCAATATTCACTTCCGGCAGCCATGCCCGGCTGGCGGCCATTAACTGCGCACGGGCGGTCTCCATCCGCTGGGTGGCCAGCAGCATATCAGTATTATGCGCCAGGGCGCTGTCCAGCAATTGAAGTAACAGGGTATCTGTAAAGAATTGTTTATAAGACAATGTCCCGATGCCGCTGCTGTCTGCTGCGTTCCTGGCAATACTATCGGCAGTAGCCGCTCCGGCTGTCTGTAAACTGTCACCGAATGTAGCGGGCGCCTTGGGCGCTTCGGGAAGGACTAGTTTCGACGGCGTGTAACAGGCGGGGAGCCCCGTCAGCAGTACACCCACTATCAATACCGTTAGTACGCCTGCCGCCGGCTTGCTTGCCCTGGGCTTTAGCTTCTTCTTACCGATGCTTGCAAACAGCACATATAGTCCCGGGATGATCAGTACCCCGAACACAGTACCTATCAGCATACCGCCGGCAGCAGCTGTTCCGATGGAACGGTTACCCATAGCGCCGGCGCCACTGGCTACGCAGAGAGGTATCAGACCGGCTATGAACGCGAAAGAGGTCATTAAGATAGGTCGCAGACGCGACACCGCGCCTTCCTTGGCGGCTTCCAGGATAGACAGTCCTTGTTTATTACGCTGTATTGCAAACTCTACGATCAGGATGGCGTTCTTGCCCAGCAATCCTATCAGCATCACCAGCGCCACCTGTGCATAAATATTGTTTTCCAGCCCCGCCAGTTTGAGGGTCAGGAATGCACCGAATATCCCTGCGGGCAGGGAGAGGATCACCGGCAGTGGCAGCAGGAAGCTTTCATACTGTGCTGCCAGCAGCAGGTATACGAATAGGAGACAGAGTGCGAAAATATAAATGGCCTGATCGCCGGAGAGTATCTGTTCCCGCGTCATACCGCTCCACTCAAAACTATATCCACGTGGTAAAGCCTGTTTCGCCACTTCATTGATCGCCTTGATAGCATCACCGCTGCTGAAGCCGGGGGCCGCATCTCCATTGATCATGGCCGCTGTGTACATGTTATAACGGGTCAGCTGTTCGGGCCCGTATACACGTTCCATCCTGATGAAATTGGAGAAAGGCACCATTTCGCCCATATCATTCTTCACATACAGGTGCATGACATCTTCCGGTTTGGTACGGTAACGGGGAGAGGCCTGGACCATCACCTTATACATTTGCCCGAAACGGATGAAATTAGACGCATAGAAGCTGCCCAGCAGGGTCTGAAGGGTAGACATCGCATTATCGATACTGACGCCTTTTTGGGCCGCCATAGCCTGATCTACGTGGATCATATACTGAGGGAACTCCGGATCGAAACTGGTAAAGGCGCTTCCTATTTCCCGGCGTTCCTTCAGGGCCTTAATGAACCGGTTGGTCACTTCGGCGGTCTGCTGCAGATCACCGCTACCCGTTTTGTCCAGCACGCGTAGTTCGAATCCGCTCGAGTTACCGAAGCCCGGTACAGTAGGAGGAGGGAAGAATTCGATACTGGCATCTGCAATGATCTTACTATCCTTTTCCAGTGCCGCGATGATCTCTTTTACGGAACGTTTTCTTTCCTCCCAGGGCTTCAGGTTGATCATCCCCATGCCGTAAGAGGCGCCGGCCACGTCGTTTACAAGGCTAAAACCAGCCAGCGTGGATACGGACTCCGCTTCTTCCAGCTGTGCGGCGATCTGCTGCACCTCATCCAGCACAGCCTCTGTACGGGCTACTGTGGCGCCTGCAGGGGTGGTCACGTTGACATAGATCATTCCCTGGTCTTCGGAAGGAATAAACCCTCCCGGCAGTATCGCACTGGCGCCCCAGGTGGCCACGAAGAATACGATCAGCATAACGATCGTCACCATCCGTCTGCCGGCTATATATCCTATCAGGCGCTGATAACCGCGCTCTGTCTTGTTATACCTGTAGTTGAACTTATCAAAGAAACGCTGCAGCATATTCCGCGGCTTGCCGGCATCATGTGTATGGCGTAGCATGATGGCGCAAAGTGCAGGGGTAAGCGTTACCGCGTTGATACCCGATATCACGATCGCAATGGCCAGGGTGAGCGAGAACTGCCGGTAGAATACGCCCACGGGGCCGGAAAGGAATGCCACCGGCACGAATACGGCCGACATTACCAGCGTAATAGCCACAATAGCGCCGCTGATCTCTTTCATGGCCGCCAGCGTAGCCTGCAAAGGCGGCAGGTGCGTTTCCTGCATTTTTACATGGACGGCCTCCACGACAACAATGGCATTGTCCACCACTATCCCGATGGCCAGTACCAGTGCAAACAATGTCAGCAGGTTAATAGAGAAGCCCATCATTTGCATGAAACATAATGTTCCTATCAGGGCAACGGGCACGGCCAGCGCGGGGATCAGCGTGGACCTGAAATCCTGCAGGAAGAGGAACACGACGATGAAC
Organism: Chitinophaga filiformis; assembly: GCF_023100805.1. Classification (NCBI taxonomy): domain Bacteria; kingdom Pseudomonadati; phylum Bacteroidota; class Chitinophagia; order Chitinophagales; family Chitinophagaceae; genus Chitinophaga; species Chitinophaga filiformis. Next base: position 5,564,767 of record NZ_CP095855.1, on the reverse strand, counting down.
ACCAGTATAAATGCCTCTATCAATGTCCTTAACACCTCATGGATAGAGGCATCCAGGAAGCGGGACACATCATAGTTAAAGTTGTAGCTCATGCCCGGCGGAAAAGAGGTAGCTTTTAATTCCGCCATCCGCTTTTTCACGTTTGTGATCACATCCTGCGCATTGGAACCGGGCCTTTGTTTCAGCATGATGGAAGCGGAAGGTTTTCCGTCCGTTTTTGATACCATGCCATAGCTCAGCGCCCCGAAGGTCACATCTGCCACGTCTTTCAGCCGCAGCACAGAGCCGTCGGGATTAGCCCTCAGGATAATATTTTCATACTGGGAAGGTTCGAAGAATTTACCCGTATAACGTAGTACATATTGTAATACCTGCGGATCATTATCTGCGCTTTCACCTGTTTTACCCGGAGCCGCCTCAATATTCTGTTTGCGTATCCCGTTTATTACTTCGTCTGCCGATAGCTGGTAAGCCAGCATACGGTCGGGCTTCAGCCATACGCGCATAGCATATTCCTTGGCGCCCATGATCTCGGCGAAACCTACGCCATCGATCCTCTTCAGCTCCTGCAATACGTTGATGTCGGCGAAATTGTAGATGAACTGCTCATTCAGTGTGCTGTCTTCACTCATAATGTTGAGGTATAACAACATACTGTTCACTTCTTTCTCCGTAGTCACCCCGGCTTTGATCACTTCTTCAGGTAACTCGTCGATGATAGTGGCCACTCGGTTCTGCACATTCACTGCCGCCTGGTCGGGGTCAGTACCCACGTTAAAGAACACCTGTATCAGTGTCATACCGTTGTTGCTGGATACAGATGACATGTAGGTCATGCCCGGTACGCCGTTGATAGCGCGTTCCAGCGGAGTGGCCACTGCTTTGGCACAGACCTCCGCATTGGCGCCGGTATATTTGGCCGTCACCGTTACTGAAGGCGGAACGATGTCGGGGAATTGTGTAACAGGTAATGTAAATAAAGCCAGCAACCCTAGCAGCACAATGATCAGTGAAATGACCAGCGACAACACCGGGCGCTTTATGAAAGTATCGAACATAAAAATGTAATAAAAGATGAAAAAAAGTTTGCGGGCCGGTACATCATCCTGCCGCATTTCCAGATGGCTGTTGATGATGCCACCCTGAACCCTCATGATGATGAGCCGGACTGCTTCAGCTCTACTGCCAGGGCACTGACTGCAGCATTATTAAATGCAGCATGCCGGTGTTTGCTAACCAGCTGTAAGCAAGGCCCCTAAGTATAATAGAACGTGATCCTTTAATGAAACCTGGTATTCAAAAACTGCATGCACTGCAAGTTTGTACTAAAAAGCCGTAGATACTGCAAGCTGCAAGTGTTGAAACCTGGTGCTCAAAACGCTGCGGGCACGCAAGCACCAGGTATTTCAACCTGGTGCTCAAAAGCTGCAGGCACTGTAAGCAGCAAGTATTGCAACCTGGTACTCAAAAGCTGCAGGCACTGTAAGCAGCAAGTATTGCAACCTGGTACTTAAAAGCTGCAGGCACTGTAAGCAGCAAGTATTGCAACCTGGTACTTAAAAGCTGCAGGCACTGCAAGCTCCATGTGTTGAAACCTGGTGCTCAAAAGCTGCAGGCACTGTAAGCAGCAAGTATTGCAACCTGGTACTTAAAAGCTGCATGCACTGTAAGCAGCAAGTATTGCAACCTGGTACTTAAAAGCTGCAGGCACTATAAGCAGCAAGTATTGCAACCTGGTACTTAAAAGCTGCAGACACTGCAAGCTCCATGTGTTGAAACCTGGTGCTCAAAAGCTGCAGACACTGCAAGCTGCAAGTACTAACACTAGCAGGATCACCGTCTTATAATCCTTTAATACTATCCAGCGTTATCGGCGCCGGAATGATCTTCATACCATCGCGGAGGTTGCGTACACCTTCGTAGACAACCCTGTCGCCGGCCTGAAGACCGGATTGTACCACATAACAGTTGGCCAGGCGTGCACCTGGCACAAAGTTTTTCATCTTTACCTGGTTAGCGGCATCGACAACAAATACATAATTTTTGTCCTGCATTTCGAACACTGCTTTCTGTGGAAGCAGCATTGCATCGGGCAGGTCATTGCTCAACTGTACTTTTCCGCTGGCCCCGTGTTTCAGCAGGCCTTTCGGATTGGGAAACCTGGCCCTGAAGGCGATAGAGCCGGTTGTTTCCTCAAATTCGCTTTCAATGGTTTCTACTTTACCGGCATAGGGATAATCCGTTCCATCGGCGAGTACGAGCCGTACTTCCGGATATTGTGTGGTAGCGTGTGCTTTTTTATGTTGGAGGTATTCGGTTTCAGACACATTGAAATAGGCATATACCTCTTTGATATCTGATACAGAAGTGAGCAGGGCGCCTTCTCCGATCAGGCTTCCCGTCTTGGAGGGGATCCTGTCGATATAGCCTTCAAAGGGAGCGCGGATAACGGTATAAGACAACCTGGTAGCAGCGTTGCTCTCGGCAGACCTTGCCTCGTCGATCCTGGCCTCTGCGGCTGCCAGTCTGGCTTTGGCCACTTCCAGCTCACTTTTCGCGATCACTTTCTTTTCCACCAGCAGTTGCACACGGGTCAGCTCCAGCTGAGCGCCTTTGGCTTCGGCGATAGCACTGCTAAGGGTCGCTTTCGCTTTCGCCAGTTCGGAGCGGTATTCTTCATCATTGAGGGTAAAAAGTAATTGTCCCTGTTGTACGTGTTGCCCTTCGTCTACATAGATCTTATTCAGGAATCCATTCACGCGGGCGCGAATTTCCACGTTGCGTACGGCTTCTATATCCGCTACATAATTCCTGTGCAGCACAGTGTCGGAAAGGGAGAGCTGCAGCACAGGAAATGTTTGTAATTCATTCTCATTACTGATCTTTTCTCCCCTGGTGATACAGCCGCCCAGGGCAATGCTCATTGCCAGTATATTAATCTTCAAAAACGTTCGCATGATAGGAGTGAATAGTTTTAGAGGGCCGTTATGCACGGTCCTTTTTGTTGAATACATGCAACACCGGCCGACGGACAATGAAGTGCCGTCAGCGGTTATAGCTGCATGTTTATTGTAAAAAAACGGGTAACGGTAAGTGCTTAAATAGCTGATGTGGTCATGCTATTCAGAAGGGCGTATACCTGGACAGGAAACTGTAGTAGGCCGGCAGGAATGCATGTTGCTGCATATACACGCCGGTCTTGTTTTCTCTGACAGGTATATAAAATTCCTGGTTATATTGAAATTGCAGGAAACGTGTGGTATAACTGGACGATTGGTATGTACTATTGATATAATACCGCTTTCTGCGCGGTACTTTTTTGACCCCGACAACGAGCTGTATATCTTCCTCCTGATCCAGCTGGATGCCCCCGTTATCGATATAGGGGATCTGGATCTTTTCATGATCAAAGAGGCGTTCAAAGCAGACAGTCTTACCCGCTTTCAGTGGTGATTTAGCCTGTACAATAGCGGACTGGCCCGTCATCAGGCCGGATATCAGCATGATGTACAGTAAAAACCTGCGGAATATATGAAGCTCTGTTTTTACCATAATTAGGTTAATACACTATTTGGGATTGCAAAGATAAAAACGATAAAGGCTAAATCAAATACTGATTTGACGAACGGTAAAAAATTATTATTTGTCCTTTACAACATCAGCGACATATACTTGTTTTTTTGTTCGGCATGTTCCTTGTTCCGCTTTTTACCAGATAAACAATATGAGATATCTGACATTCATCCTGAGAACGTCCAAAAACGTCTTCAGAAAATTAAAAAAGAGAAAGTATGAGACCCATCATTTGTTTCCTGCTGATATTTGGCATCGCATGCAATTCGCCTATAAAAAATAAACAGGATATGGCGGCAGACTCTTCCGGCAATATGCAGGAGGAAGCTTCTCAGAGTGCGGCCAATAATCCCAGCCAGAATGCGGCAGGGGGTACCGCCAATGCCGGCAGTGCCGTGGCGCCTGGTGAAGAGGATGCCAATGTCGTAAAAGGAGGAACCGAACCTGTCTCCAGTACGCTCCGGTTCAAGGATCATAAATATGCGATCGTTTCCAAAGGCGACGGTTCAGGTCGCACCATCACTATAGCGGCTACCAATCTTAAAGGTGACTCCTTAAAAGCCGATAGTACGGTGATCAGGGATGTGAAAGGAACGCTACAGAAAACAGTAGTAGAAGACCTCAATAACGACAGAAACCCGGAAATATACCTTTTCACCGCCTCCGGCGGCACCGATGCGACTGGCAGCGTCTACGGGGTGACTTACATCAACAACAAACCTGTCCGCATTTTCTCCGGCGATTTCGATGATCCTGACAAACAAGGGTATCGCGGGCGCGATTCCTTCTATATCCAGCAGCGGCAGATTGTGCGTGTGTATCCTGTTTACAAGGATGGCGATCTTGATACTAAGCCCTCCGGCGGGCAGCGTACCGTCAGGTACACTTTGCAAAAGCAGGCGAACGGGTTCATATTGAGGACAGCGAAGTAATTAATGTCTCGTTTTTCTGCGATGTCTCGCTGATATGGCGATAGGGTTTATGATTGTTTTCGATCAGCTTATTTTTGTGTCGCAGATCAGCGCGAATTTTTTGGCGACCATCGCGGTTTGAGGTGGGACCGCGGGCTGTACCCCTTTTCGAGCACTATCTATCAGGCGTTGTATGGCGTGTTTAGCATTGGAATTACAATTAAACCCCTACGGGGTCGCATCATCGCTCTCCAAGGGCTAATGCCCGCAGTCTCCACCTCAAACCGACTTTATTAATGTCCTGCTTTTATTCGCTATGGCTCATACTGTTGTGGCCTCAGTATCGGCTAGATGCTATTAGCTCAGCAATCCCTTCTCATTTAGCCCATTAACATCCTATATAAAGTGCAACTGATACAAAGCCGATGCTTAGTCAATCCCAAAAGAAGACAAACAATTTATGCTGTTTACAATAAGCGGAACTGATACAAAGCCGGCGCTTAATCCATCTTCCCTCCATGAGCAGCGGCAGGTTTCAGAAGGAGACGAAGGGCCTTATCCCTTGTAGAGCCTTGATACGATTGATAGGAGTTATATAGAGATCCCAAAGCCCATACGCTTGATAAAGTTCAATAGCTAGTGCTCGCAAAGGGATACAGCCCGTAGTCCCTTACTGAAACCGAATCGCGTATCATCCCCCGTCACACCATCTTCACCCGCTACGATCATTCGCAAAAGAAGACAAACAATTTATGCCGTTTTACAATAAGCGGAACTGATACAAAGCCGACGCTCAATCCATCTTCCCTCCATGAGCAGCAGCAGGTTTCAGAAGGAGACGAAGGGCCTTATCCCTTGTAGAGCCTTGATACGATTGATAGGGGTTAAATAGAGATCCCCAAGCCCTTACGCTTGATAAAGTTCAATAGCTAGTGCTCGCAAAGGGATACAGCCCGTAGTCCCTTACTGAAACCGAATCGCGTATCATCCATCTCCACACCATCCTATCCGCTACGATCATTCGCAAAAGAAAAAGAATGCAAACAATTTATGCCGTTTTACAATAAGCGGAACTGATACAAAGCCGACGCTCAATCCATCTTCTCTCCATGAGCAGCAGCAGGTTTCAGAAGGAGACGAAGGGCCTTATCCCTTGTAGAGCCTTGATACGATTGATAGGAGTTAAATAGAGCTCCCAAAGCCCATACGCTTGATAAAGTTCAATAGCTAGTGCTCGCAAAGGGATACAGCCCGCAGTCCCTTACTGAAACCGAATCGCGTATCATCCATCTCCACACCATCCTATCCGCTACGATCATTCGCAAAAGAAGACAAACAATTTATGCCGTTTTACAATAAGCGGAACTGATACAAAGCCGACGCTTAATCCATCTTCCCTCCATGAGCAGCGGAAGGTTTCAGAAGGAGACGAAGGGCCTTATCCCTTGTAGAGCCTTGATACGATTGATAGGAGTTAAATAGAGATCCCAAAGCCCATACGCTTGATAAAGTTCAATAGCTAGTGCTCGCAAAGGGATACAGCCCGTAGTCCCTTACTGAAACCGAATCGCGTATCATCCATCTCCACACCATTCTATCCGCTACGATCATTCGCAAAAGAAAAAGAATGCAAACAATTTATGCCGTTTTACAATAAGCGGAACTGATACAAAGCGACGCTTAATCCATCTTCCCTCCACGAGCAGCGGAAGGAAAAAAAAAGACGAACAGCTCACGCCATTCGTCTTCTAAAAATAAAACAGTAATTATCATTCAACCGGCCGGAGATATTGCGCATGCGCATATCCCTCCTCACCGTCTTTAGTACGGATCAACCACCACTGATCACTATGCTTACTGATCAATGTAACAACCTCCGCATGCGCGGCCTTGCCTATAATCGGTTGATCAACACCAGGGCCCTTCCGCACATTGAGATTGGACGATTGAGTTACTACCTCCAGTTTCGCCCCCTCAACAGCCGTCGCCACTTTGATATCCATGACAACATCGCCGCTGAGGAAATTAGGATCAATCTTTCCGTAGATATTCCACAGATTGTCCTTGACAGCACCACTAGGCGCCTCGCCACTGATGTGTAATACGCCTTCCTGTTCATTCACCTGGAGATTACCGGTGCCGGCAGATCTCGCAGTATCTATCAGTTCCTTGTATTTATCCTGTAATGACATAAACAGTGATTTAGAAGGTTATTTTACTTTCAGACCTGAGGCATCTACTTTCTTAGGATGCAAGGCATCCAAAGCCTGCTTCAGCGTCTTCCATTTAGTGGCAGAGAGTTCACCCGTAACCGTGATAACGCCTGCATCGACTTTAATGTCGGCGCCGGGGAAATCTTTTGAGATGTTCGTAACACCGGTACGGAGCGCTTCATCGGCAGGATTGGCGATGGCGGCAGTGTCAGTAGCCGGTGGCGGCGGCGGAGCAGCAGGTGTCACCATGATGTTGTTGACAACGCTTTTCACCCCTTCAGTCGATTTCACGGATGCTTCCGCAGAGGCTTTGGTCGCGTCGTCAGCAACATTGCCCGACAGGGTTACGACACCGTCTTTGACATCAGCCGTTACTTCCGGCATGCTGCTGAGTTGTTCCGAAACTTTAGCCTGGATCTGCGTGTCGTTGGGTTTCGCCTTACAGGCTACCATGGCAGCGAATACCATACAAAGGATAGCAGTGCTCAATTGTTTTTTGCTCATAATTATTGGTTGGAATGGTGAGAAAATTCCATCTGATAATTACCTGAACATCTTTGTAATATCGTTCAGATCAACATCGCCGTCTCCATCTTTATCTAAGCCCAGTTTGCCGCCAATACTATTGATAGAGCTCTGGATATTGCCGCTGCCAAAACCGCCACTACCGGAGTTAGTGCCGCCCAGGGACGATAAAATGTCCTGGATGTTGAAGCCATTGCCCACACCATGGCCGGAGCCACCGCCACCTTTAATGGCGTTCAGTACGGTTGGGATCAAGGTGGCAGCAATGCTTGTAGCTGTAGCACTATTGATGCCAAACTTTTCCATGATGTTGCCGGCGAAGTTCTGTTGAATGTTCTGCGTAACAGGATGATCAGCAGATGCAAGCGCTTCATTTACCTGTTGTGTTTCGCCATTGGCATTCAGTTGGCTGAAGGTGGACAGAATGGAGTGCTGCGCTTCGGCGATCACAGCGTCATTATGCTCGTTAGGTACTTCGGGATTGTTAATGACAGATTGCAGACCGCTTTGCTGGATGAGTTGTGTTAATTGTTCAAACATAACCGAGTTTTATAAGGTAATAAGATGACAAAGGTAGGAAACCTAATAACAAACCGACTGTTATGAATGTTTAAAGGAAAAATGGAAACAGACACTTGTATGAGAATGTGCATGCTGATGTAACAGGACAGGTATCGTTTACTGTGGAAGATATTCCCATAACCAGGTGAGCACCAACAGGAAAGAAATCATCGGGGAAAAACAGAGAGGAAACATCAACGACTGAAATGCCCCCAGGGGCAAACAGTTCCGGCGGACTTCACAACTACCTGGCGGCATCAGTAGTTCCAATAAAAAAAGGCTGCTCAATAAAATTTTGAGACAGCCTTTATGTAATTTCTTGTCAGTTTACATGAAGCCCAATTCCAGTTTGGCTTCTTCACTCATCATCTCCTTCGTCCATGGTGGGTCGAAGGTCAGGGTCACATCCACATCAGATACGCCTTCAATATCCCTCACTTTCTCATCTACTTCACGTATGATATCGCCGGCTACGGGACAACCCGGTGCTGTCAATGTCATGGTGATGGCAACGCGGTTATTATCGCCTATCCTTATTTCATATACAAGGCCCAGCTCAAAGATATTCACCGGTATCTCCGGATCATATACTGTGCGCAGCACCTCTTCAATCCTGTCGCGTAGTGTCAATGTATTTTCGCTCATAGCTCTTTGCCGTTTTTTTGTGATTGAGATTTTGCCTCATAGGCAACTGCATATAACTTGATCTGCTTGAGCATGCTCAGTAACCCGTTGGAACGGGTAGGAGAGAGATGACTGCTCAATCCGATCGCATCAATAAAGTATATTTCAGATTCCGCGATCTCTTTAGGCGTATGCCCGGAGAATACGGTGATCATCAGGCTCACTAAGCCTTTGGTGATCACGGCGTCACTGTCGGCGGTGAAGACCAGTTTCCCGTCCTGCATCTCGGTATGCAGCCATACCTGCGACTGGCAGCCCTTGATGAGGTGATCGGGCGTTTTATATTTTTCGTCTATCAGCGGAAGTTCCTTACCCAGTTGAATAATATGCTCGTATTTATCCATCCAGTTCTCCATGAAGGAGAAGTCTGATATCAGTTCGTCCTGTTTTTCTTTGATAGTCATAATCCTGTTATCTTAACATAGCGGCGGCCTTTTTAATGCCGGCTACTAATCTGTCTATATCTTCGAAAGTGGTATACATGGCAAAGGATGCACGTACGGTGCCAGGGATGCAGAAGAAGCCCATTACAGGTTCAGCGCAATGATGGCCGGTACGGATAGCAATACCCTGTTTGTCCAGCAGTTCGCCGAGGTCATAGGGGTGAATGTCGTCCACCAGGAAAGAGATGGCGCCGGAGCGATGCGCTGGTTTGCCGATGAAGCGCAGGCCTTCGATCTGTTGCAGCTGTTGCGCAGCATAATCTACCAGTTGTTCTTCCCATGCCTGGATATTTTCAACACCTACCTGTTGTACGTATTTTATAGCGGCTTCCAGGGCAATGGCGCCGCTGATGTCGGGCGTACCGGCTTCAAACTTGTACGGCAGTACGTTGTAAATAGTTTTGGCGAAGGTAACGGTCTTGATCATATCGCCGCCGCCCTGGTAAGGAGGCAGCCTGTCCAGCCATTCTTCCTTACCATAGAGTACGCCGGTGCCGGTAGGACCGTATATCTTATGACCGGAGAATACGAGGAAGTCTACATCCAGCTCCTGAACATCCACCGGCATATGCTGTACTGCCTGTGCTGCGTCGAGCAGTACGGGGATGTTACGGGCATGTGCCTGGGCTATAATATCGCGTACGGGATTAACAGTACCGAGGGAGTTGGATACGTATGTCAGGGCGATGATCTTCACTTTGTCGCTCAGCAGGGCAGAGAACGCTGACATGATCAGTTCCCCGTTTTCGTCCATGGGGATGACTTTCAGTTCTGCACCCCTGTCTTCACACATCATCTGCCAGGGAACGATGTTGGAGTGGTGTTCCATAGCCGATACCAGTACCACATCGCCTGGTTTGATCTCGCCGCGTCCGAAGGAGTAGGCTACCAGGTTGATACTGTCAGTAGTTCCCTTGGTAAAGATGACCTCTTCCGGTTTACGGGCATTGAGGAAGGAGGCGATGGTCTTACGGGAATTCTCGTAAGCGGCGGTCGCTTCCTGGCTGAGGTGGTGTACACCGCGGTGTACGTTGCTGTTGAGATGGAGATAGTAGTGCATTAACGTATCCAGCACGATCTGCGGCTTCTGGGTAGTAGCTGCATTATCGAGATATACGAGTGGTAATCCATATACTTTTTCCTGTAACAGCGGGAAATCCTTTCTTATCTTCTCTATATCTATTGCCGGAACAGTGATGTCTGGTACGTGTTGCATAATACGCTGTAGTTTATCGGTCCTCTCTGAAGCATCAGAGGTCATCCGGGAAGAACCTGGATGACCTCGTGCAAAGATCGGAATTTCTGATCGAATTAATTATTGATAGCGCCGGCTACATACTGGCGGATCTTTTCTGCGAGGAAATCCTGTAAAGCCGGTATGTGTACCTGGTCGGTAATATCGAATGCGAAAGCATTTACCAGCAGTGATTTAGCGGCTTCTGCACCAATACCACGGGAGCGCAGGTAGAACAGTGCTTCATCACTGAAGCGTCCTACGGTAAAACCGTGGCTGCATTTCACATCATCTGCAAATATTTCAAGCTGAGGTTGTGAGTTGATGTTGGCCTTTTCGCTCATCAGCAGGTTGTTGTTCTGCTGGAAAGCATTTGTTTTCTGCGCATCCTGGTTTACATGGATCCTGCCGGTGAATACGCCGTTGGCGTCGTCCAGCAGCACGCCCTTGTAGAGCTCATTACTGTTACAGTTAGGCACGAGGTGATCCACAAAAGTGTGGTTGTCAACATGCTGGGAACCTGTAGCCAGGTAGAGCCCGTGCAGATTGGTTTCCGTATTGCTGCCTGTCAGCGCTACGCTGAGGTTATTACGGGTCAGTTCTGCAGATGGCAGGGTAAAGTTAAAGTGATGATAACGGCTGTCAGCCTTCTGGGTAGCAGAAGTATGGTAGATATGACGGCTGTTCTTTATGGTGTTCTGGATGTTATAGTGCCAGAGTTCTGCATTCTCTTCCAGCACTACTTCCGTTACAGCATTTACGAAAGCGATCGCATTCTCACTGATACCAACAGCGCTTTCAATTACTTCCAGTGTAGCGCTCTTATGCAGTACCACCAGGTGGCGGGGCTGAATGAAAGCATTGGCGGAAGCGGTATATACATGAATGATATGTAAAGGTTTATCCAGGCTGGCGTTCGTGCCTGCTTCGATGAACAGGCCATCGGAGAAGAGGGCGGCGTTCAGTGCAGCAAAGGGTTGCGACTGCAGGTGCGGATGTTTATCGAACCATGCCTGCAGCTGTGCATTGCCGGCAGCATCGCTCAGCTTGGAAACGGTCACTTTACCACCGGAAGGCAGGGTAGAGAGGTCGGCCTGGAGGCGTCCGTTCACCAGTACAGCGCGGTAGCTGTCCAGGTGCGGGATGCCGGCAGCTTTCAGTTGGTCTGCCGTTACAGTACCTTGTTCTTCCTGTGCCAGGGTAAAGGCGTCTTTGAGATAACGCTGGATGTTGGTATAGCGCCACTCTTCAGTTTTAATCGTAGGCAGGCCCAGTTCCTTGAAGCGGCTGAATGCCAGCTTGCGGGCAGGAAGGATGGCGTTATCCGCATCTACTTTCTGCTCGGGACCAGGTACCCCATTGGATATAAAGTCGTAAAATGATTTATCGCTCGTCATGTTCTTTTTGCGTTATACAGATTCTTTCTGGTGTACCTCTTCTTTCAGCCAGTCGTAGCCTTTTTCTTCCAGTTCCAGTGCCAGTTCTTTGGTACCGGTCTTAACGATCTGACCATTATACAGTACGTGCACGAAATCAGGCACGATGTATTCCAGCAGGCGCTGGTAGTGGGTAATAACCATAAAAGCCTTATCTGCACTGCGCAGCTTGTTCACGCCGGCAGCCACGATGCGGAGGGCGTCGATGTCGAGGCCGGAATCAGTCTCATCCAGGATGGCTAATTTCGGATCGAGCATTGCCAGCTGGAACACTTCATTCCTCTTTTTCTCACCGCCGGAGAAGCCTTCGTTCAGAGAACGGTTCATCAGGTTCGCGTTAAAATCCACCAGCTGCTGTTTTTCTTTTGTCAGCTTCAGGAATTCTTTTGATTCCAGCGCAGGCAGATTATGGTAAGTCCTGATCTCATTCAACGCAGTCTTGAGGAAATGCAGGTTGGACACACCCGGAATTTCAACGGGATACTGGAACGCCAGGAAGAGGCCTTCGCGTGCACGGTCTTCGGGAGACATGTCCAGCAGGTTTTTCCCTTCGAAGATCACTTCGCCCTGTGTTACAGTATAATTTTCACGACCCGCCAGCACAGAAGACAGCGAGCTTTTTCCTGAACCGTTGGGGCCCATGATAGCATGCATTTCTCCCTTCCTGATTTCGAGGTTGATGCCTTTCAGGATTTGTTTACCGTCTACTTCTGCGTGCAGATTTTTAATCGTCAGCATGATTGTATGTTTCTCTGTTGTTTTTGCTTTGTAAATTGTTTTATTATCCTACGCTTCCTTCCAGTGTGATAGAAAGCAGTTTCCGGGCTTCTACCGCAAACTCCATCGGGAGCTGGTTCAGCACTTCCTGTGCATAACCGTTCACGATCAGTGCTACTGCTTTTTCTGTATCTATGCCACGCTGATTCAGATAGAAGATCTGGTCTTCACCGATCTTGGACGTAGTTGCTTCGTGTTCTACGGTAGCAGTACTGTTCCTGGATTCGATGTAAGGGAAAGTGTGTGCACCGCAGCGATCGCCGATCAGCAGGGAGTCACACTGGGTAAAGTTACGTGCATTGGCAGCGCGTGGCCCTACCTGTACCAGACCGCGGTAAGTATTATCGCTATGGCCGGCAGATATACCTTTTGAAATGATACGGCTGCGGGTGTTACGGCCCAGGTGATAGATCTTGGTACCGGTGTCAGCGATCTGTTTGTTGCGGGTTACGGCTACTGAGTAGAATTCACCCTCAGCATCGTCGCCCTGCAGGATCACGCTCGGATATTTCCAGGTGATGGCAGAACCTGTTTCTACCTGTGTCCAGGAGATCTTACTGCTGTTCCCTTTACAGATACCACGTTTGGTCACGAAGTTGTAGATACCGCCGTTACCATCTTTATCGCCCGGGTACCAGTTCTGTACGGTAGAGTATTTGATCTCTGCATGATCCAGGGCGATCAGTTCCACCACTGCAGCATGCAGCTGGTTCTCATCACGCTTTGGAGCGGTACAGCCTTCCAGGTAGCTAACGTAAGAGTTGTCGTCGGCAATGATCAGGGTACGCTCAAACTGGCCGGTATTTTCCGCATTGATACGGAAGTAGGTGCTCAGTTCCATCGGGCAGCGCACGCCTTTCGGAATGTATACGAAAGAGCCGTCGGAGAATACCGCAGCATTCAGGGCGGCAAATATGTTATCGGAATGAGGTACTACAGTACCCAGGTATTTCTTAACCAGGTCGGGATGGGTCCTTACTGCTTCACCGAATGAGCAGAAGATGATGCCCAGTTCGTTTAATTTTTCCTTGAAAGTAGTGGCAACGGAAACGCTGTCAAAAACAACGTCTACAGCAACGCCGGCCAGTGCTTTCTGTTCATTGATAGGAATGCCCAGTTTTTCGAAAGTTGCCAGCAGCTCAGGATCTACTTCGTCCAGGCTGTTGAGTTGTTTCTTTTTCTTAGGTGCGGCATAGTAGGAAAGCTTCTGAAGGTCCAGTTCAGGCATCTCAAAGTGCTGCCATTTGGGGAACTGCATCTTTTTAAAGGCCTGGAAGCCTTTCAGGCGCCACTCCAGCATCCATTGCGGTTCTTCCTTTTTAGCAGAGATAAAGCGGATGGTGTCTTCATTCAGACCCACCGGCGCCATATCCATCTCGATGTCGGTAGTAAAGCCAAACTCGTATTCCCGGTTGGCTATGTCATCTATTATTTCGTTGCTGTTTCTCATTTTCCCAGTTAATTAAGTAATGCAGAAGCCCGAGGTGATAAAGGATTACACCGCGAAGCTTTCCCCACAGCTACAGGTACGGGTAGCGTTAGGATTGTTAAAGTAAAGCCCTTTACCATTGAGACCATCTGAATAGTCCAGTTCAGTGCCATATAGGTACAGGAGGCTTTTCATCTGCACCACGATCTTTACGCCTTTATCTTCAAAGGTCTGGTCACCATCCTGATGGTTGTCCGCTTCAAATTTCAACACATATTCCAGTCCTGAGCAACCGCCGCCTTTTACGCCAACGCGTACAAAGGTGCCGGGAGCGTGATTCTCCTTGACCATAAGCGCCTTTATATATTCGCCCGCTTTTTCTGATACTGTTATCATATTGCTTCCTTTTATACAGATTTCACCTTGTATGATTATTAATGACCGGAGAAGCCTTGCTTGTGAATTGCCGGTTTTCCTCTGGCTTGTGTGCAGACCAGGGAGTTGTTTTCTCCTTCCTGATCAGTTGGCGGTAGAACCCCGGTATCTGTCACCGGTTCTCTTCCGGTCCTGGTGCTCAGGGATTCCCGGTAGTCACCGGTTTTTTGTCCCCGATCCTGGAGTCTCCCAGCAGGGAGATCATCCTGTCGAATTTATTTTTATAAGACGCTGTAAATGTTTTAGTTTCAGCATCATATAAGTGCTCTTTCATAATTGGCACTGAAAAAGGCAGCACCCATGCACGGAGGGCTTTGGCTACCGAATCCATTGCGTTAATGCCCTGCATGGCCTGGGAACCGTCTCCCCAGCATACCAAAGCTACAACCTTTCCCGTTAAATAAGGATTACTGAGCTTGCTGGTCATCTCCAGCCAATCCAGTGTATTCTTCATGACACCAGTCATGCTCCCGTGATAAAGAGGGGTCAGCCATACGTGCACATCCGCTTTCAGGAATACTTCACACATATGTTTAACGGAATCGGGCATGTCACCCTTAGGATATGCAAAGAACGGTATATGGCCATCAACAGGACTGAACACCTCCGTAGAAAATCCCTTTTGACGGAACTGTTCCGCGAAATAGCCCGTTAACTGGTTCGCAGTGGTATAGGGGCTACTGTCCATTGTGCCGTTGAAGATCAATACGTTCATTTAATGTTCCTCTGTTTTAAGCTGTTGTTCTGGCAACAAATTTTTTTAACTCCTACAAAATTACGACATTTGAGAATAAAACAAGTAATAACTTGGAAAATTATAGACCCATCACAAAAGCAACTGCCGACAAGTTCCTGCAGTTACTGAAGACGAAGGGGCCTCAATCGGCCGCTATGCTGGCAGCCGCATTACGTATGACAGGAGAGGGCGCCCGCCTGCAGCTGCTGAAGCTGGCAGAGGAAGGGCTTGTGGTGTCGGCTACAACATCCAGAGGAGTAGGCCGGCCTGTTCAAATCTGGGACCTTACACCGCTGGGCCACGCTCACTTTCCGGATACGCATGTGGAGCTGACGCTGCAAATAATAGAGACCATCCGCAAGGAACTGGGGGAAGCTGCGCTTGAAAAAGTAGTGGCGGCACGCGAGTTCCAGCAGCAGGAGAAATATATGAGTAAACTTGAAGGGGTGACCGGCCTGGCAGAAAGACTGGCACAGTTTGCTGCTATCCGCACCTCGGAAGGGTATCTGGCCGAATGGCGTGAGGAGGAAGATGGTTTCATCTTTATAGAGAACCATTGTCCTATCTGCTGTGCGGCTACACAGTGTGCAAACATTTGTACTTCCGAGCTGAATACCTTTCAGGCGATTATGGGGGATGAAGCGGAAGTGAAACGTGTGGATCATATTATTGCCGGCGACCGTCGCTGTGTATATAAAATATCGAGGGTTAAGGAGTTGATTACCAGTAGGTAATTCTTACTTGATGAATATATTTAGAGAGATGTATCTTCAGGGATGCATCTCTTTTTTGTTTTAGGACTATGTGCAGGCTCAGTTTCAGCGCGCGCTTGTTTGCTATACCTTCATCATTGGTTATGTACCACCTGGTATGGATCTGGTAGGACCATACCAGTACGTTCTATCGGATGAAAACCAATGCATTATGAAAAAGAAGAATTCGAGCTTATCTTCTTATATATTTGATAATCAAATGAATACAAAGTCCTTTTTGAGTTGACATTCACACCTTATTTTAATGCCGCCGCGCATGCATGGAGCAGCGCTGGCCTTCTCCGGGAAAGGCCCTGAAGCGCTGAACGGCCGAATGCCACCGGCTCAATTATTGGTAATATAGAACAAAGGTCCTCTATATTTACTTCGCCATCTGTTCGATGTTACGTTATTGGCCTTTGCACATCGTCACCGTCTTTCACTTATCGCCTGTACTATAGTCTCGTCTCTTGTCCGCTACATCTCCGCTTGTCTACCGATACTATAAGGTCTCCATCCCGATATTTATAGGTCATCTTAAGGTCACTTGTATATCCCTGAGATATATAAGTGACCTTAAGATGACCTTTTGATGATGATTTGGAAACGTAATAGTAAAGGAATTAAAGCGAAGATGTAGCGAACACTGAGTACTGACAAAGTAAGAAGTAGCTTCCATGGCGTTCGGAGGAATGGCCGTTGAAAAGACAGGAATAGTGTTGAATGCCGGAGGTAGGGGGGCGACAATCACTAAAAGAAGGTATGTGGCCAGCCGGGAGAAGGGTAACAAAACCAGATCTTCCCAAGGCAAAAAAAATCCGCCATGGTAAACGACCACCGCGGATCTGTATTGAATTTTTGATTGTGTCAACTATTTTCAAGTCGCTAATAATCAACAACTTGGTGTTCTGCCTGGTAGCACAGAAAATAATGCTCTTCAGGTGTGATTGACCCTGTCAACTGTTATAAAATCAACACCAGGGTCCCGGAAATGATCAATATTGCGCCAATGGCTGTTTTGATGGTCAGTGCTTCATGCAGGAATACGACGGATAATATTATTGTCAGGGCAACACTCAGTTTGTCCACCGGAGCTACCTGCGATACCTTGCCCATCTGCAATGCCTTAAAGTAAAAGATCCAGGACAGGCCGGTAGCCATCCCTGATAAGATCAGGAAGGTCAGGCTGAATTTTGACAGGTGCTGGAGGCCTTTTCCTTCACCCCGGAAAAAAACAATGCCCCAGGCCATGATCAATATAATAATGGTCCGGATTGCCGTTGCCAGGTCTGAATTCACCCCCGAAACCCCAATTTTGGCAAAGATTGCCGTCAGGGATGCAAATAAAGCAGAGAGTAAAGCATATAGCCACCACATAGACAAAATGTATTAGTTAACCCGTTTGCCGAGAATATTCAGACTTCTTTCCACTCCGTCCAGGACAGCGATATTGGGCAGGTGGGCCCATTCCTTAAATCCCATTTGTTCGAATAAACGCAGGCTGGGAGTGTTGTGGGCGAAGATGAATCCGAGTAAAGTATGTACACCGATGGATGAACACTGTTCTATGGCATATTGGAGAATGGCCTTACCATACCCTTTTCCCCGTTGATTTTCATGCAGGTAAATGCTGATCTCGCATGTACCGTCATACGCGGGGCGGCCATAGAAGGATTGAAAACTGGCCCAACCTATGGTGACGCCATTGTCTTCCACCATCCACAGCGGACGTTTTTCGGGTGAATGTACATTGAACCAGTGAATACGGCTTTCAACGGTAACAGGCTCAGTATCAGCTGTTACCATACGGCCGGCGATAGTAGTGTTGTAAATAGCGACGATTTCTGGCAGGTCTTCCAGTGTTGCGTTCCTGTAGGTCATTGTATGGAGAATAATTATAAGATTACAAACCTAATGAAAAGCCGGCTTTCGTGAGAGGGAATTTATTTCTGTGGTAATGGAGTGTGGTAAAAAAACAGGAGCCTGCTCCCCGAAGGAACAAGCTCCTGCTAATTGCTGGTGTGACCTTATGGTTGCATCCAAATGATCCTGGTATTTTTCTTTCCTCCTCCGTTTTCGATCTGCATAGTGACATATATATTATTTACCTGGTCATAATCTGAAATTGTGAAAGCAGCGAGTTTAACGCTCTTTTTTTCATTTTCAAACAGAAACTGGCGATCAGGGAGAGAATTCTTCTCATCTATCGGGTAGTAGAAGGCATCACATTTGCCTACTCCCATGATGGTGATTTTTTTACCATACTTCAGTTCACGGATATTACGTTCGGTATCGTTCAGGAGTATATAGTTTTTATTGCCGGAATTGAGATAACAGAATGATTTGAATTGATCGCCTCCTAATAGCTCATTCCCGGTATTGTCTCTCCTTGAGTGATAAAAAGGCTTCAGCCAGGAAGGACTTAATACCTGTTCTTTAGGAATCAGCGCAGACGTTTTCATAGCGCCATCCCTGTTAAAAGTCGATACAGCAACATCACTCAGGAGTACCGTATGTATTTCGGTTTGCTGTGGCAGGGTATTGTAAGAAACAGAGACAGCGGCCAGGATTTCGTATACAACTGAAAATCCTCCGTCAGCATTGAGGTATAGGTTTTGCGGCATACCCAAATAAGGATGATCCTGACTTTTATATAGTTTCTGGCTTGCTTCGCTGGCTTCCTGAGGATAGACGTCGAATGTATTTTCAATGTTCATCGTAGTAGCATTGGCAAATGCGCCAAAGCCCAGATAGGTCAAATTTTCCTGTTTTTCTCCGGCATTCTTTTTTGCTTTGGGTTCCACCTCATCTTCCGTTAAGGCGCAGCCCAGCAGGACTAATTTTCCCGTAACGGGATTATGGCGGATAATACTTCCATCGATCTGGTAGCCTTTCATAATACCAGGTTCTGTGAGCATCAGTGTATGCTCATTTTTCTCGAGTTTCATCAGCACCAGATGACCTTCCCTGCGATTTGTTGCATCATTATGATAATCGCCATAGCCGATGATTCCGACAGTTCCTCCATTATAGACGACCATGTCATGCAGTTGCAGTAGTGAATATTTATTGCCGGCGGCTTTATAGCTCGCCCTGCTGTTTTCAGCATGCTGCTTGTTATAAAGTATTACTTCTATCTGTTCATAATCTTCACTTTCATCCTTATTGCGGGAAATTGCCACAGCGTAGTAATCGCTCAGAGGGTCTTTGCGAACCAGGAACGGATTACTCAGCGGATGATTCCGATCGATTTTCTGCTTTCCTGCTTCAGTGATCTTTTCCATTTTGGTCAGTTCGCCGGTGGTAGCATTAATGATCATGCGGAAAAGGGCAGGCTTCTTTTCTATCACCGCTGTAATGAGCAAGGTTATATCTCCGTTGATCTCAAAGATGCCATTGACAGATTCGTGATCATAGTTTCCTCCCGGTCGTGCCACGATATGTTTTACAGCTATCAGTGCATGTTCTTTGTTGTAGATCTGTACTTCAATACCCTCTTTCTGCTCGCGGTGAATGTGCGTCAGTACGGTATTACCGTTCTTTAGCAGTAATAGCCTGGCAAATCCTTCTTCGGGTTCATTGAAGGCTGGGCTTTCGGCTAGTACTTTAAATTGTGCGGATGCCAGCTGTTGAAATGACAGCAGTAATAAAATGAGATGTAAAATTCTTTTCATTCGAAGATTAGTTTATAGGTATCAGGGATTTAATTGCAGCGCTGTCGGTATTCCCGGCCCTGTTTACTGTAGTGTCGGGCTTGACTGGTTTATAATACTGCATATTATAGATCTCCAGGGAACGCTCCAGATGGTTATCGGCTTTTTTATTGTGGTAACGCCTAAGCAAAATGCCTCCTGCTATCATGGCCAGACCAGGTATCCCATATACAAAGGCTTTCGCTATCGAAGGATTTGAGTTGTCGTTTTCACTGAGTTTGCTGGCAGCAGCGCCTAAACCGGCAAAGGTGAAGCCTGTACCAACACCCACTAATGGCCAGCCCTCAAGCGCTCCAATCCTCCGTTCCCGATTCATCAGTCTTAATTGTTCGTTTGCCAGCGGCGCTTTTGCATAATAAGGCCGGAGTATATTGCCACGTCTGTCCAGTCGCTTGAGTTCACGATCATTGATACGGATATAACGCACTTCAATAGTGGAAGTGGTTGGGGCCTCATATGACCTTATTCCGCCATTTGATCCCGTGCGTGAGAGGTCATAGGCTGTGTGGAACGTCTGTATCGTTCTTGACTTATATACCAGCTCCAGCCTGGTAACGTTGACCGGTTTTTTGGATTTGGAGATCTTGCGCTTAATGGCTGACGAATCAGTTTGCGCCTGAACAAATAATGGGAGTGACATGCATAGCAATGTCATCAGCGTGTTACGGATCTGCATAATATAACTTAGGTATAAGGAGGCGCGAAGATAATACTCAGTTCAGATATTATAAGAAATTATATTGTTATATGGTTGATTTATATGGTAATTTGTTTTCTTTTTATCATGAAAATACCAGTATCCTCAAAATAGCATATCATATTTATAATCCTTCTGCAGCAGGCTATAGATAAATGCATCTACAAACTTTCCCTTTTGAAAGAACGCCTGCCTCACTTTACCTTCCCGTTCAAATCCCAGTCTTTCGAGCAGTTGATGGGAATGGGTATTGGCGGGATCTACAAAGGCCTCGATCCTGTTCATCTGTAGGTCCTCGAATCCGTATTGCATAAGGCGGTGTATGCTGTTGGTCATAATACCTTTGCCCCAGTAGGATGGCAGGAGATCATATCCCAGTTCCATTTTATAATGGGTTCTGTTCATGTGATGAAAGCCACAGGTGCCGATCAGTTCATTATGTCCGTTGAGGGTGATGGCCCAGCGCATACCTTCTCCACTGGCCAGTTTGTCGCGGAAGAAAGCTATCAGCTGTACGGCTTCCGAAACATTGATAAAACGTTCAATGTCCATAAAACGCACCACTTTCTCATGCGAGAACAGGCTGAATAAGGCCGCGATATCTCTTTCATCGATGGCCCGCAGGCTGATGTTACCGGTCGTAAGCGTGGGTATTTCCATCCATTATGGTTTATTCACTGACAGGATCCGGCCCCTTGGGGATCGCCGGTTTCTTTTTGCCCTTCATTGTTACGTCGCCCAGCAAGATAGCCCATGGCTCCATATATTCTATATGCTCGAAAATGATCTTCAGGATGGCAATGAACGGAATAGCGAGGAACATGCCGGGAACACCCCAGATGAGGTTACCCAACACTACTCCCAGGATGGTCACCAGGGCATTGATCTTCACTTTGGAGCCCATAATGCGGGGCAGGAGGACGTTGCTGTCCAGGAAATGCACGATCAGCAACCCGCTGCCAACCTGTATGGTAGTAGCCAGCGAGCTGTTAGTCAGCGTCAGCAGCATACAGAGCACAGTGGCAATATAAATGCCCAGATAAGGAATGAGATTAAACAATGCTGCCATGATGCCCAGCAGGGTGGCGTATTTAATGCCCAGTATCCAGAACATGCTGCAGTTTACAATAGCCACGACGATGGTTTCTATCATCAGACCGGTTACATACCCTTTGATGATATATCGCGTTTGCATGACCACATTGAGGAGTTTGTCCCGGTGTTTTCCTTTGAACAGCTTTATCAGGAAAGTGATGATCAGGGAACGGTAAAGCAGGAGAAAAAAGGAATATAGCAGTACAAAGATGATGAAAACCAGGAGGGATGAGAGGGATAGCAGGGTACTGCTGATAAAGGAGGTAGCTGAGCCAAGTGTGCCCATCGCCATCTGTTCCAGGTAATCCATCTGCTGTGTGGAGTCAAGATGGAACTTGACGTTTATCCATGATTGTAACGAATTCAGCTGATGTAACAACTGCTGCTGCAGCTGGGGGAAATCAGCAACAAAAGCGCCCATTTGTGTGCCAAGCAACATCAGAACACCCACCAGGAACAAGACAAAAAGCAATACTACGGTCAAAGCGGCCGCTCCCCGGGAAAAGCGCCATTTCTCCAGCTCACTGGCAATAGGCAGCAGCATAATGGCCACCAGCATGGCAAAGGCAAGGGGGATGATCAATGCATGCCCCACACGGGCAATATAAACGATCAGTATAATACAGAGTAGGGTACATGCAAGCCTGGCGTTAAATGGCAGCTTCACTTCGTTCATGGACAGTCATATTTCCCTCAAATATATATTTAATGAGGGAAAAGGAGAGTGGGAATTACAACAACTGTCTGAGATGCGGAATATAGATCACGCAGGAATTAGGTGCTACAAGTGATATAAAGAAGTGGGTGCCGCTCATTTTAAACACACCTTCTTTTACGTACCTGTCTATGAACTCATACATTGGAATACCTGCAGTTGCGAAATCCGTTGGTACGGGCAATGTAATATAATGTCCTCCCGGAATGCGTTTGAACATGAGTCTTTCCGCATTCACCGTTTGCGTGAACAGGGGTGTGATGTCCTTATTGGGGATGAGGATACCCGCGTACATGCTCATTTTTTCGTAGTCGGTGACAGGCACAGAGTCCAGTGTGCTGGTAATGACTTTGGCATTTGTCAGGTTCAGGGCGGAAATGATATTGCGCAAACGCTGCTCTTCCCTGGTCATTTTCATGATCATCTGGGCAATGGGATCCTGTCCGCGGGACAAGAGGGTATAGTACAGCGTACTTTCGGGCAGCTGATCAGTCTCTGTCATGTCAAAGCTGAACAAAGGAGTAATAGAATGTCCCTTTTTATCGAATGCCTGTACAATCATATCAACCATTTCGAGTGTACGCTTTTCATTTGGCAGAATATCGATCTTCCTGAAACTACGCGGGCTTTTGTTGAAATACTGGGTAAACGCCTTAGTATAGGCAGCAACGGTAGCATAACCGGTACGGTCGCCGATCTCGCTGATGTTATAGCCGCTGTGCCTGAGCAGGCCGGCTGATAATTCCAGTCGGTGACGTTTAACGTACTGCCAGTAAGGTTCTCCGGTTACTGTCGTAAAGCTGTGATAGAAATAAGAGTAAGAAATCCCAAGCCATTCTGAAACATCCTTCATCTCGAACGATTCAGATATATGATCGTCTGCAAAACAGAGTGCTTTGATCGCCATTAGCTCCATTTCATGAGCGGCAGGGTTGTAGTTCATAGTAATCGAATTTGAGGTGTTAAATGGTTTATGAAGGTTTTTCTGACGTTTCTCTGCGCTGTGTTACTTTATCAATAAATCACATATTAAATAATTAACTAAGTGATGGTTATCGAATTTAAGCTTTTGGCAGTATATAATAAAAAACGTTTTAACAACTAATGTTTAATTGAGTACATTTT
This sequence comes from Chitinophaga filiformis, assembly GCF_023100805.1. Lineage (NCBI taxonomy): Bacteria > Pseudomonadati > Bacteroidota > Chitinophagia > Chitinophagales > Chitinophagaceae > Chitinophaga > Chitinophaga filiformis. The sequence continues at coordinate 5,541,713 of NZ_CP095855.1, read as the reverse complement.
GCGTAGAAGAAGGGAAAATGCGTAGATTTGCGGCCGTCGTTTTAGAGAATATTTAACAATTTTTATCTATTTCCGGCGTTAGAGTTATAATTAGTATAATTATTGCAATCTTTTCCCTGTTTACCCCTTATGCCTGCTGAAATACTCCGGAATGTTCTTCCGGCGACTAAACATGATCTTTAAATCAATCCCCTTAATTGATGCCAAATCTAAATTTATTGAAAAAAAGCCTGCCTTGTGCTGTATGGAAGAGAGTAGTTGTCGTTTTATTGATCTGTGCCCCTTTTAAAGGCTTTAGCCAATACTGGCAGGCCGGCGGTTTTCTTGGTACGTCCAATTATAGCGGTGACCTGGTACAGCAACGGGTGGACCTGAAGTATACCCGGTATTCCATTGGCGCTTTTGTAAAGCGGGATATAAACCGTTATCTCACTATCCGTGCAGGATTAACCTATGGAAGAATAGCCGGGGCTGATAGTACCAACACAGATACTATGCTGCTGAAACGTAATCTCAGTTTCCGTTCCCCGATCTTCGAGGCACAACTGGGTGCTGAGTTCAACTTCCTGGACCTGGATGAAAAGCGTATCACACCTTATGTTTTTGGTAGTGTAGCGTTGTTTAGTTTTTATCCTACCACGAAAGATGCCCAGGGCAACACCGTCAAACTGCGTGCGCTCAGTACGGAAGGGCAGGGGTTGTCGCAATATCCTACCCGTAAGCAGTATAACCTCCGTCAGATCTCTATTCCATTTGGCGCTGGTGTAAAGTTATTGCTAACTGACAACCTGGTTGCCGGTTTTGAGATCGGTTTTCGTAAAACATTTACCGATTACCTGGATGACGTGAGTCTTACATATGTTGACAGAAATACATTATTGAGATCCCGTGGTTCCAAAGCTGTAAACTTTGCCTACCGTGGTGACGAGGTTACCGGCGGGCACGTTACGCCGGGTACTTATCCGGCTGATGGTACCAAACGCGGTTCTGACAAATATAATGACTGGTATGTCTTTACCGGCTTTACGCTGGCCTATCGTTTTGGCGGCGGTGGCGGGTATGGATCCAATCGCTGGGGAAAGCAGAAGGTGTCTAATTGTCCGAGGTTTTAGCTTATTATATATAATGGGAAGGAGCGATGGGTTATCTGTCGCTCCTTTTTTTTGAGATGATGTTACGCTGTCCTCATAGCTTGCCCGGGATAGTAAAGCGGCAGTGGCCCTCTTACTGCCAGGGGACAATATAATACTTGCATTTGACAGGCACTTGTCGCGGTTTGAGGTGGGACAGCGGGCTGTACTCCTTTTCGAGTCCTTGCTATGGAGCTTTTTCAAGCGTACCAGCTTAGGAACGCTATTAAACCCCTTGTCAATCGTATCAGCGCTCTCAAAGGACTAAGGCCCGCTATCTCCACCTCAAACCGTCTCTACTTCAGGGCTAACGGTGATAGAATGGCCTCTATGAACCATATTTGGAGATCTGGAGCCCCATATCACTGAAACCTGCAGATAAGTATAGTTTTATTTAATAGGACTAATCATAAAGAAGCTTCAGTAAGTATCATTAATAAGTCCCAGGTATAAATAGCACAAGGTATATCAGTAATAAGTCTATCTGGAAGATTGCTGTATTAAATATGTCTCTGTAACATTTATTTAGGAAGCCCCAGGCATAAATAGCACAAGGTATTTGCATTACGTCTATCAGTAATGAGTCTATCTGGAAGATTGTTGTATTAAATATGTCTCTGTAACATTTATTTAGGAAGTCCCAGGCATAAATAGCACAAGGTAGTTGCGTTACGTCTATCAGTAATAAGTCTATCTGGAAGATTGCTGTATTAAATATGTCTCTGTAACACTTCTTTAGTAAGTCCCAGGCATAAATAGTTACAAGGTATTTGCGTTATGTCTATCAGTAAGAGTCTACCTAGAAGATAGCTGTTTTGGATACTATTGCTGTAACACTTCTTTAGGACGTCCAGGCATAAATAGCACAAGGTATTTGCGTTATGTCTATCAGTAAGAGTTTACCTGGAAGATAGCTGTTTTGGATATTATTGCTGTAACACTTCTTTAGGAAGCATTTTTGATAAATACTTTTCAATAAATGTCCCTTCGGAATGTCTCAGGGAAATGTATTTGAGGAAACGCCTTTTCAGGAGTACTTCTTAGGAAATATCTCTTTAATAAACGCTCTCGCCAAAAACATCTTCGTCGGTCATAGATGTTTCTAAAATGTCATGAATCGCTTTCATTTCGAGATGGTTAGCAATTATGCTTATCGACAGCTTTTGTGTTGGAGCCTAAGGCCATTCATGTTCGGCCTGGTGAACTGAGGAAAATATCATAATTGGATGTCTTGAGGTACGGACCGTTTCAGATGGAGACTGCGGGCCTTATCCCTTGGAGAGCGCTGATACGATTGACAAGGGGTTTAATAGAAAACTAAAAGCGACTACGCTTGATAGAGCCAGATAGCAAGCGCTCGAAAAGGGATACAGCCCGCGGTCCCATCTGGAAAAGGTCCGTTCGCCCCACAGCAAAACGCAGGAAAAGGTCATTCGGCTCTCACAGCAAGATCAGGAAAAGGTCTGTTCGCCCCACAGCAAAACGCAGGAGAGGTCATTCGGCCCCACAGCAAAAAGCCAACAAAAAACAAACCGCAAAACATAAAAACATTTTTTGGCATACTTCTTGAATTTTACTTGCCAGACAGAACAAAACAACTGTCGAAACCGAATTTACATACTATACATTAAAAAATACCGTTTAATAAAGCAAAGCGAACACCATCATCTTTATCATCAAATTATTATTTCTTAACAGAGAGAACTATTCCAATCTTTATTTTTTCCAACAACAAAACGACAACAGTATGAAACAGATAGTATTATTATTACTGCTGATAGGGGGAGGTATACTCGGTGCACAGGCTCAGGGAAAAAGAGGTCATGGCCATTACCGTGGTTATGATGATTGCCGCGGAAGGAACTACAGGGTGCACCATGGCCGTTGGGATGATTGCAACAGGGATTATTACAGAGGCGCATACTACAGCTGCCGTCCCGCACCAGCCCCGGTTGTCTATGTTGAACCAGCGCCGGTAGTATACGTACCAGCCCCGCCGCCACCACCGCCTCCAAGAGTCGTATATCAGCGTTCTCCCAGAGTGGTAATCGCTACTGGTCCTATTGTGATCGGATTGTAAGATAATATTCCATATGCCGGAACTGTGATCGGACATGTTTTTGCCAGCGCCGGTTTCCTGCAGGAAAGCAGCTAACTGCGTGATAAACAAAACAGTGGCCCGGGAACGTAAATTTCCCGGCACCGGATGAAGCCTCCGGTCTGAGCCGGCCAGCGGAATTACGAATGACGAATTATGATTGTGTGTATCTTTGCACCGATTGTAATTCGTCATTCGCATTTATCGCAATTAGAAATATGGCATATAAACACCTGAAACACTTTATAGATACATTAGAAAAGGCAGGAGAGCTGATAAGGATCAAAACTTATGTGGATCCCAGGCTGGAAATAGCAGAGATCACCGACAGGGTGAGCAAATCGCCCAACGGAGGGAAAGCCCTGCTGTTTGAAAATACAGGATACGATTTTCCCGTACTGATCAACTCCATGGGCAGCTATAAACGCATGTGCATGGCGCTGGGAGTAAATGAACTGGATGACGTGGCAAATGAGATAGAGGCACTGGTGAAATTATTGTCAAAACCTAAAGAAGGACTGCTGGATAAACTGGCAATGCTCCCAAAACTGGGACAGTTCGCTTCCTGGATGCCGAAAGTAGTGAGCGGCAAGGGCGCCTGCCAGGAAGTGATCATGGCGGAACCGGATCTTGGCAAACTGCCGGTAATGCAATGCTGGCCTAAAGATGGCGGCCCGTTCATTACACTGCCCGTTATTCATACCAAAGACCCGAACACAGGTACCCGCAATGTGGGCATGTACCGCATGCAGGTATTCGATAAAACCATGACAGGTATGCACTGGCATAAACATAAGGTCTCTGCCAAGCATTTCATGGAATATAAAAAACTGAAGAAACGCATGCCGGTAGCGGTAATACTGGGAGGCGATCCTGCATATACCTATTCCGCTACAGCCCCGCTGCCTGAAAACGTAGATGAATACATGCTGGCCGGCTTCCTGCGGAAACAGAAAGTAGAACTCGTAAGATGTATCACACAGCCTGAAATAGAAGTTCCTGCTGATGCTGACTTTGTAATAGAAGGGTATGTGGATCCGGAAGAAGAGCTGATCTGGGAAGGGCCTTTCGGAGATCATACCGGCTATTACTCACTGGCCGACTGGTATCCGCGCTTCCATGTGACTGCCATCACTCACCGTAAAGATGCTGTTTATCCTTCTACGATAGTAGGGATCCCTCCACAGGAAGATGCCTGGATCGGAAAGGCGACAGAAAGGATCTTCCTGGCGCCAATCAAGATGACCATGGTGCCGGAGATCATCGACATGGAAATGCCGGTGGAGGGTGTGTTCCATAACCTGGTGATCGCCCAGATCAAAAAAGATTATCCCGGACAGGCGCAGAAAGTGATGAATGCGATGTGGGGCGCCGGACAAATGATGTTTAACAAAATATTGGCCGTAGCAGACGAGGGTACGAACATACAGGACTATAAAGCACTGGCCCGGTACATGTTCAAACACCTCAATCCTGCTACAGATATCTATTTCAGCCAGGGCCCCATGGATGTGCTGGACCATTCGTGTTCTAAAATGGGCTTCGGCGGAAAAATGTGTATCGATGGTACCCGTAAATATGAAGAAGAGCTGGAAGGGAATGGGGAACAGATCAGGGGCGATCATGCCTTCAACAAACAGGAAGTACTGAAACGGTTTCCGGAAGTGAAAGAGATTAATGATTCCCTGCTGAAAGAGGATATTCCCTGTATCCTTGTTGCTGTACAGAAATCCCGTCCCCTGCATATTAAGGAACTGAATGAGCAGTTATATTGCCTGCCGGAAATGAGCGCCGTGAAAATGGTGTTGTATGTTGAACATACCGTCAACGTCAATGACCTGCCTTCCGCATTGTGGCGTTTCTGTAACAACCTGGATCCGCGCCGTGACAGCTTTGTGGTGCGTCCGCCATTGCCGGGACATCCGGGTAAAACCGGCGCCGGCATCGGTATGGATGGAACATTGAAAACACGCCTGCTCGACAATTTTGAACGTGACTGGCCGAACATTATTGTTGCAGATGATGCTACCATCAAAATAGTTGATGAAAAATGGCAATCGCTGAACATCGGCCCATTCATAGCTTCTCCATCCCATAAATATAAATCCCAGATGTATGGAGAAGAAGCCGTGGTTCCGCAATAGCCTCTTACTGATATGTTGCCTGTGCGCCTGCCATATGGTAAGCGCACAGGTGCAACTGACCGATTTTCATTATCTGGACCGGATGGAAGGTTACTGGACAATGAAGACACGGCTGGGTGTTTATGCTGAGAAGTGGAAAAGAGTGGATGAGAATACCTGGAAGGGCAGGACAATGCGTATTGAAGGAAACGACAGTACGAAAATGGATGACATGTTCCTGTTCCGGGATAGTACCGCTATTTACTTTACAATAGCAGCTGTGAAGGATAAACAAACAGGCGAACCCCTTAGGTTCAGGGTACGTGTACTGAAGCCCATAGGATTTGTAGCTGAGAACCTGCAAAGCCCTTATCCGCAGAAAATAGTATATCGCTGGAAAGATGAGACCCATATGGATGCTCATTTTGAAGGCAAAGAAGAAAAAACTACCCGCGAGATCATCCTGCAATACACGAAGCGGTAAGATAACTGTCCCGTGTGAAAAATAACCATCAATCAAACGTCCATAACAAAACATAATAGGACTCCGTCAGGAGTCCCCGTGTTTGTAGCCCGGGGTGCAACCCCGGGTGGGAATAATCGTGCGACAATTAATCCCGCGGGGGAATAATCATGCGACGTATAACCGGGCGGGTGTGACCCGGGTATTCAATTTGATTCCCAATTGCGTAAATCAATTTCCCGATTGTATAAATGAATAACGCAAAGCTGGTATAGCTTTGCGTTATTGTTTTACATACATAAGGACAGTCTGCAATTGTACTTCGATTTGAGTTGGTCGTACAATGCTAAATACGCCGCGCCTGATCCCAGGATGCGGCTTTTTTATTTATGAATTTCTGATGTAAAATGGAATTCAATAGCCGGATTGTTGGTACGTTCTGTATTCAGGTACCATTCTGACTGTGCCAGGTATACGAGATGTCCGTCTTTATCTTCCACAATATTCGCCTGTTTGAAACGGATGAACTCTTCTATTTTCTGCTTTTCTCCTGTAATCCAGCAGGCTTTGTAGAAGGGCAGCGTATTGAACTGGCAGGAAGCGCCATATTCCTGTAGCAGGCGGTATTGTATCACTTCAAACTGGAGGTCGCCCACGCAACCGATGATCTTACGGTTACCCCCGTGTTGTGTGAACAGCTGGGCCACACCTTCATCTGTCAGCTGACGCAATCCTTTTTCCAGCTGTTTGGTTTTCATCGGGTCCTTGTTCACCACCTCTTTAAACAGTTCCGGCGAGAAGCTCGGGATGCCGGTGAAATAGAATTTCTCTCCTTCGGTGAGCGTATCGCCGATCTTGAAGTTGCCGGTATCGAACAGACCTACCACGTCGCCGGGGTAGGCATCTTCCACGACGTTCTTTTCACGGGCCAGGAAGCTATATGGGTTGCTGAAACGCACATCTTTGTCCAGGCGTACGTGTTTATAGAATTTATTACGTTCGAAACGGCCGGAACATACGCGCAGGAAGGCGATACGGTCACGGTGACGGGGATCCAGGTTAGCGTGTATCTTGAAAATAAAGCCGCTGAATTTGTCATCGCTTACCTTTACCTCGCGGGTGCTCGATTCACGGTCGCGGGGAGTAGGGGCAATTTCAACGAAGGTATCGAGCAGGTCTTTTACGCCAAAGTTGTTGACCGCACTACCAAAGAATACAGGAGCCATTTTACCTTCCAGGTATTCTTTATTGTCGAAGGGATCGTATACGCCTTCAATGAGTTCGACATCATTGCGCAGCTGGGCAGCGTCCTGCGGACTGAAATGCTCGTCAATATAACTGCTGCTAAGGTCACTCAGTTCAACGATATCGTCGTCAGTGGCCTTTTTATTGGGTGCGAATGATACGAAGCTCTTATTGTACAGGTTATATACACCCTTGAAGTCTTTACCCATGTTGATGGGCCAGCTCAGCGGACGTACACGTATATTCAGTTTTTCTTCCAGCTCGTCGAGGAGGTCGAAGGGATTTTTACCGTCACGGTCCAGTTTGTTCACGAATATGATCACCGGGGTATCACGCATGCGGCATACATCCATCAGTTTACCGGTCTGTTCTTCCACCCCTTTTACGCAGTCTATCACCAGTACTACGCTGTCCACCGCCGTCAGTGTACGGTAGGTGTCTTCAGCAAAGTCCTTGTGACCGGGCGTATCCAGGAGGTTGACCAGCATATCGCGGTACTCAAAGGTCATTACGGAAGTCGCAACGGAGATACCACGCTGCCGCTCTATCTCCATAAAGTCGGAGGTAGTATGTTTCTTGATCTTATTGGACTTTACCGCACCGGCCGTCTGGATAGCACCGCCAAAGAGCAGGAACTTTTCCGTAAGGGTCGTCTTACCCGCATCCGGGTGGGCGATAATGGCAAATGTCTTCCTTTTATTGATCTCGCTTGCGTACTTCATATTACTTTATAACCAAAAATGTGTGCAAAGGTACGGAATTGTCACGTTTAATCTTTAATTTACATGTATCTATGATTGCCACGATCAAAATTTTGTGGAATAGCCTCAGAATGGCTATCCTCGAGCTGCGGGTCAATAAACTCCGCACCTTCTTATCCCTCCTGGGTATCACCATTGGTATATTCTGTATTATCGCAGTGTTGACCGCTACCAACAGCCTGGAAAAGAACGTCCGCAACGAGGTGGAATCCCTGGGAAGCGACGTGATCTACATCCAGAAATGGCCCTGGGATGGTGGTCCTGATTTTCCCTGGTGGAAGTTTGTGAACCGTCCGCTGCCCAAATTCCAGGAATTGGAGCCTATTAAGGAAAAGGTTCACAGTGCCGGACTATCTGCCTTTGCATTTTCCGCCAGTGGCAAGCGGGTGGAATATAAGGACGATTACATGGAAGGTACCGAGTTATTTGCCGTAAGTGGTGACTATGAAAAGATCCAGGCCATGAAGTTTGTCAGCGGCCGTTTCTTTGCCGGCAAGGAAAATGAAAATGGCTCGAATGTGGCTATCCTGGGCGCCAATATATGGGAAGGACTGTTTGGTACTCCGGAAAAAGCCCTCGGAAAAACGATCGCTATCGCCGGCCGTCCCTGCCGTGTTATCGGCACCCTGAAAAAGAAGGGCGCCAGCCTGGTGGACGGTATCAATTACGATAACAGCGTTGTTGTACCTTACCTGTACGGCCGTACCATCGTGGACGAGCGCCGCTTTGCGGATCCTTTCCTTATTATAAAGGCTGCTCCCGGCGCCACGCTGCTGCAACTGAAAGACGAGCTGAGAGGAGTGATGAGGAGCATGCACCGCCTGCGGCCTAAAGAGGAAGACGATTTCTCCCTGAATGAGATCACCGCCGTAAGCGGAGACCTGAACAAGATGTTCGGTATGGTGAACCTGGGCGGAGGATTTATCGCCTTTTTCGCACTGGTAGTGGGTGGTTTTGGTATTGCCAATATCATGTTCGTAACTGTAAAGGAGCGGACCAATATCATCGGACTGAAAAAAGCTATTGGCGCCCGTAAGAAAGTGATCCTCATGGAGTTCCTGCTGGAATCCATCATCCTTTGCCTCATGGGAGGATTACTGGGCCTGTTCTTCGTATATGTCATTACCGCTATTGTTAACAGCTTCGATTTCTTCGAATTCACACTCACTTTAAGCAATGTTATCTTAGGGCTATCCATCTCGTCAATTGTCGGGGTGATCGCAGGATTTATCCCGGCTTACCTGGCATCCAGGCTGGATCCGGTTGTAGCCATCAGAAGCAACTGATAAAGGTGATAATTTCCTACCTTTGCGGGCATGTCTGTAAAAATACTGGCCATAGAGTCTTCGTGCGATGAAACGAGCGCTTCCGTGCTGGCCGATGGGGAGATCCTGTCTAATTTTATTGCCAATCAAACTATTCATGAGCAATATGGTGGCGTAGTGCCTGAACTGGCATCCCGCGCCCACCAGGAAAATATTGTTCCCGTGGTGGATCAGGCCCTCAAAGCGGCCGGTGTCCGCAAGGAGGAACTGAATGCTATTGCCTTCACGCAGGCGCCCGGTCTGATAGGCTCCCTGCTGGTAGGTAGTTGTTTTGCCAAGTCCATGGCGCTGGCGCTGGATGTTCCGCTGATTGCCGTACACCATATGCAGGCGCATGTACTGGCTAATTTCATCGGAAAGGAAAAACCTTCTTTTCCCTTTCTTTGCCTGACCGTTTCCGGTGGCCATACCCAGATAGTGCGTTGCGATGGTCCTCTCAGCATGAAGGTCATCGGTGAAACACTGGATGACGCAGCAGGAGAGGCCTTTGACAAAAGTGCCAAACTACTGGGCTTACCTTATCCCGGAGGCCCTCTCATCGATAAATATGCCCGCCAGGGAGATCCCACCAGGTTCAAATTTCCGGAACCCCAGATCCCTGGCCTGGATTTTAGCTTCAGTGGTTTAAAGACTTCCATCCTCTATTTCCTGCAGGAACAACAGCAGAAAGATCCTCAGTTCGCAGAGAACAATATGACGGATATCTGCGCTTCTATTCAGCACCGTATAGTCAGTATCCTGATGAACAAACTGGTGAAAGCATCCAAAGAAACCGGTATTAAGCAGATCGGTATAGCCGGGGGAGTAAGTGCTAATTCCGGCCTCCGGACGGCCCTGCAGCAGTATGGTGAAAAACATGGCTGGCAGACCTACATTCCAAAATTCGAGTACTGTACCGACAATGCCGCCATGATCGCAATAACAGCCTGGTACAAATACCAGGCAGGAGAATTTGTAGGACTGGATGCTGTACCCGGAGCAAGAGCCGGTTTTTGATCATTAGTAAGTACAATGGCGAACCACTATTTCCGTTTCAAGCAATTCACCGTCCACCAGGAGGCCTGCGCTATGAAGGTCTGTACAGATGCCTGTCTGCAAGGCGCATATACAGCTGCATATCTTCATGCAAACAGGCCTGGTATAACAGGAGTTCTCGACATCGGCACGGGTACCGGATTACTATCCCTTATGCTGGCGCAACAATTGCCTGCCGCTGCTATTACCGGTATAGAACTGGATACGGCCGCTGCTGGTCAGGCAAAGGCGAACTTCACAGCGTCTCCCTGGGCCGAACGACTGCAGGTGCTTGAAACAGATGCCAGGGCCCTGGTGGCTGACGAACAATATGATTTCATCATTACAAATCCTCCTTTTTACGAATCAGATCTGAAAAGCAACAATCACCTGCGTAACCAGGCAATGCATGCCACTACGCTGGACTATAATGAGCTCCTGCAGGTAATTGACAGCCACCTGAAGGCAGGAGGGGAGTTTTCTGTTCTGTTGCCTCATCGTCCTTTTGCCGACTTTGTAGCGATGGCCGGTACAGCCGGATTTTACCTGAAGGAAGTATTGCAGGTGAAACAAAGCGAACGTCACGATTATTTTCGAAGCATAGGCATTTTCTGCAGGGAACATCACGAACCCAAAGTGGCGTCAATGGCTATCAGGGAGGCAGACCATCAGGCATATACCCCCGCATTTATTTCGCTGTTGCAGCCCTATTATCTATACCTCTAGTTTTCGGTTGTTTGTTTTTGTACACCCTATGTTTTCCACTGAGAATGTAATTGCTTCGGATGATTGGGATTATCCGCCTGCTCCGCGCCTTTAACGCGGCATGCTTTAGCTGGGGAAAGCCCTCGTTTCTTATTCTTTGCAGGTTTACGAGGATTTAACCCGATGGATCGGCGCATTATTAAAATGCCTTATTCTTCTACATAATCCCTCAGATATTCAAAGCGCTCAGTCAGGGCACCCTTATCTGCAATAGTAGCGTTATGAACAACTGCGCTGTCAGACTGCTGCAATTCGTCAAACACATATTTCATCAGCTGGTCGCCAAAGTACTGTGAGGCATCCCTTGGCAGTTCATTAGGCAGATTGCTGACACACATCATATCCAGCGTATCCGACAGGTAAGGGGCTGTCCGCAGCCTGGTATGCCTGTCTACACCATATACAGGATCTTCAATGGTAGAATCTCCCAGGTTGGATGGGATAGAGCCGTTGGTATCGTCCGTTATATCTGCAATGACCTTAATACGGAAATTATCTTTTGCCAGGTCATTCCAGGTGAATAACGGTGGAATGCGCTGGTCCCAGTAAATGCCATTCATGAGAATATCCGTAGCGGTTACAAATGGCAGGAAGCGGCAATCGTACTGCTCGGGATGGAGATGGAAATCTTCCCTGCTATATGTTTTATCCGTTTTCCGGAGGTATAGTTCCCCTGCTTTCAGCTGTGTATATACCGGGTAGGCGTAGGTATTGATCAGGAATTCCTCTGGCGGTATGTACTTAACACCCAGCAATCCCATTACCTCCAGTGTACCGGCTGCTACACGGCCGGAGCCGGTAATAACGATCTTCAACGGCGGTAGTTTTGCCCCGAAATAATGATTGATCAGTTCTTTAAAATCGTGACATTTATTTACTGGTACGAGGTTATAAAGGCCTGTCTTCTTTCCATAGGCTAACAGGCCGTTGTGCGCGCCTACCACACCGGCAAAGAATCCGAAGCCAAGTATCCGCTGACCGTCTTCATGCACCAGGCATTCATAATCGATCAGGGTGATGTTCCGCTGCAGAATGGTTTGCAGCATATGCCTGTTGTGCGGCTGCTTTTTACGGGTATGGGAAAAGAACAGGTATTTTTTTCCGGCTATCAGTTTCTCGGCGGGTACTTCCTTTATTCCCAACAATACCTCACAATGGGAGAGGTCCTCAGAAAGTGGAATACCGGCGGCCTTATATTCATCATCTGTAAAACATCGCCAGGCAGATGGCTGCACCGTAATACTTACCTGGGGGTTGTGTCTGATGATCCACTGACATTGCTGCGGCGTAAATGCTACCCTGTTATCATGTGGCTGTTTCTCTTCTCTAATAAGACCAATGTGTAACATATCCGGGTTTTGGTGTAGCCAAATATAATACTTATTCGTGTTTGATCTTACTGAAGTAGAGAATGTGGAATGTGCATTGAGGAACCCGGCGGCAGCAGGCTATGTATGTTCTGCCGCTGCCGCTGTCTTTTCTTTTTTGGTTTTACCCATCACATAACCGCTGCCTCCGCTCAGCAGCGCTGTGACAACTATTTCGATCACCCTCATGACTATTTCTTTATTACCGCTATAAAGACAATAGATGAAGAAGAGTATCAAAATAAGTAATACGGTAACCACCAACGAAAAGAACAATAACTGGTTCCTGAACCTATGTTTAGGAGTATCCCTCACATGTTCTGCATGTATGTCAATGTTTCTCATGGAAAGCTCGTGTGCCAAACTGATCTCTTTGATCCGGATGGCTAATTCCTGTTGTCTGCATTTGATCTCTTCTTTTTGAGCAGCAGCCATCTCCCGCAACAGTTCAACATTCAGTGGCGTATTGCGGTTGTTTGGGTCCTGCTGATGTATAGGGATAGTAGGATCGGACATATCAAGGCTGGTTTAAACGGTGGTATATCGGTACCCTGGTTTAAATTTAACCCGTACATGCCCCAGGATCTGGTTGCTACCCAGTGGAGGTGGTATAAACTTAGCAGTTTCAATAGCGTTGATATTTGTTTTTACGAGCCTGACATACTGATAAGGATTCAGTATTCTTTCTTCCGCAAATCCGGAAGTAGGCTGTACAGGTTTTAAAGGCATCATGTTGTTGTTGTGTTTACGAGTTATCAATAAAATTTAAAACTACTGGTAATGCAATGGCAATAATGTGCTGCATTAGTGGGTCTAAGATGTGGTGTGGAACGTGAAACAACAACAATAAATCTAATATGGAGAAGCCGTGCTGTGTATTACAATGGATCTGTCTTATACATAAACACACAACAAATATACATCCTGCCCCCGGATATTTCGTTAACTCAAAGTTAAAAAATCAAAATTATCTTCTCCCACTTTAACGGCTATATAAAATTGAAAATCCTCTGACGGTATCCGATACCGTCAGAGGATATATTTTTCCAACAAACCTTCGTTTTACTTCAGGTAAGCTTTCAGTTCATTTCCTGCCTGCAACATGGCAGAACGTGTGGTAGGAGTGTTTGCGATAGGATTCAGCAAACCATAATCATGAATGGCGCCGTTGTATCTTACCATTGTAACCTTCACACCTGCAGCGTCCATCTTGCGGGCATATGCTTCTCCTTCGTCACGCAGTACATCGTTTTCAGCTGTCTGCACCAGTGCAGGTGGTAAGCCTTTCAGCTGCTCGGTTGTTGCCTGTAACGGTGAAGCATAAATTTCTTTTCTTGCTGCCTGGTCTGTGGTATAATTATCCCAGAACCATTTCATCATATTTTTGGTCAGGAAGCGCTGTTCTGCAAACTGGTTATAGGAACCGGTCTCGAAGTTAGCGTCTGTCACAGGCCATAAGAGTATCTGCACCTTAATAGCAGGACCATTTTTGTCTTTCGCCATCAGCGCTACTACAGCTGCCATATTACCACCAACACTGTTACCGGCTACTGCCAGGCGCTTTCCGTCCACGTTGATTTCTTTACCGTTGGCGGCTACCCATTTGGTGGCTGCGTAAGCCTGGTTGATAGCTACCGGGTAATGCGCTTCCGGAGATGGTGTATAATCAACGAATACTGCTGCTGCTCCTGATGTTACAACCAGGTCGCGTACCAGTCGCTGGTGCGTAGGAAAATCACCCAATACCCATCCGCCGCCATGGAAGAACATAAAGACAGGTAATATACCTTTAGCGCCTTCGGGGCGAACGATATGCAGTTTTACTGTCTGGCCATCCTGTGTGATCGTCTTTTCGCTTACTGTAATGCCGGAAATATCCACTTTCACGCTCGATTGTGCGCCAACCAGTACGGCACGGGCATCCTTGGGAGATAATGTTTCCAGGGGTGCGCCACCACTGTTATTTAAGGCATGAAGAAAGGCCTTGGTGTGGCTGTCGATGTTTGGATCATTGTCTGGATTAACACTCTGTGCCATTGCGCCTACACTTAATAAAGCTGATGCTGCGAGTGAAAGTATTTGCTTTTTCATTTTGTGTGTTGTTGATTGTGATTGTTTTAATTTGATAACACAAAACTAGTACAGCAGGCAAAGGGGAACAATGCACGAATGACGACACTTATTGTACTTTTTCCCCCTCGGCGTATTTTTTCCGGAAAAGAAGGGGAGAGGCGTCCACCTGGTTGGTAAAAAGACGCACAAAATAGGCCGGGTCTTCATATCCCAGCTTATAACCGATCTCCTTTACACTGAGATCTGTATGGATCAGCAGCCGTTTTGCCTCCAGTATAATGCGCTCCTTAATAATATCATTTGGAGTTTTCGAACCATGCCGCGAAATCCTTTTACTCAGCGCTTTGGGTGTGATATTTAATAGGTTGGCATAATCAGCCACGTTATGATGCGTCGTATAATGCGCTTCTACCAGCTGACTGAATTTCCTGATGAACTCTACCTCCTGCGCTATACCGCTGTCGGCCAGGTCATGTGCTTTCTTCCACATACGGGTGGAGCGTATAATGAGTTGCTTCAGGTAAATGCGGATCATTTCTTCCATACTGCTTTCCTCATTGATCGCTTCCTGCTTTATTTCCTGTATCAGGTGCCTCGTTTGCCGGGAAGCTTCCGCATCCAGGAATACCACGGGTATTTCATACACGTTATTATATAACAGACCATCGCAGGCTACTTCCTTGTCATGGATCTGTATACAGTAAAAGTCGCGGTTGTAATATAATAAAGTCCCCTTACCGTTGAATTTATACCATTGTCCATCCTTTATAAAGAACAGTGCATCCTGCTCCAGCGTATATTCCCGGAAGTCAACCATTACCTCGGCGCCCGCTTCAATGAAAAGGATCTTAATGAAGGAATTATAATCTTCATACCTGATATCGCCGGCATTAGTTGCATCAAAATCCAGGCATCCTATAGTCTTGGAAAAGAAATGTTTCAGCAAATGTTCCATGCTGCAAAGTTATGGCCTTTTTCAATCTCTGTCATTAACAAAGCCCAGCTTGGTGGTATGATCTTACATAAGCCTTATCTTCGCTATGGAAGTAAATACGCAATTGAACCAAGCCGATTATTATGAAGATAGCAACTTATAATGTCAATGGCGTCAACGGACGCTTACCCGTCTTACTCCGCTGGCTGGAAGAAACGGCGCCGGATGTTGTCTGTTTACAGGAGCTGAAAGCTCCGCAGGAGAAATTCCCCGAAGCGGCTATAAAAGATGCCGGCTACGATGCCATTTGGCATGGTCAGAAAAGCTGGAATGGTGTAGCTATCTTAAGCCGCAGCCTACAGGTGGAAGAGGTGAGGCGTGCACTGCCCGGAGACCCGGAAGATACTCATAGCCGCTATATCGAAGCTGTAATTAATGGCGACTTCCTGCTGGGCTGTCTGTATCTGCCGAATGGTAATCCTGCACCGGGACTTAAATTCGATTATAAGCTCAATTGGTTCAAACGCCTGACAGCACACTCGAAAGAATTGCTGTCGAAAGATCTTCCTGTAATACTCACAGGCGATTATAACGTCATTCCCACAGAAAAAGACGTTTATAAACCGGAACGCTGGGTGGACGATGCCTTGTTCAGGCCTGAAACGCGGGCTGCTTTCCAGGAATTGCTGGCGCAGGGCTGGACAGATGCTATCCGCAAACTGTACCCCGAAGAGAAGATCTATACTTTCTGGGATTATTTCAGGAATGCCTATGGCCGCGACGCCGGTTTACGGATCGATCACTTCCTCCTGAGCCCACACTTCAATAAACGCCTTAAAGCGGCAGGGGTGGACCGCCATGTACGCGGCTGGGAAAAGTCGAGCGATCATGCGCCTGTATGGATCGAAGTAACAGGGAAATAAGCTATTGCTTAGCCGGCAACATATGTATTTCCAGCAGCATGCCCCCCGGGTCCTTATAGCCAAGCACGAACTGATCCTGCTCCAGTTTTATTACCTGGTACAGGGTCTGTTCCCTGGTCTGGTTATCAGTGATCATTAACAGTTTTTTAGCAGGATCATACTGCCAGCTGCCATGCTCCTTTTTCCCGTTTTCAATGGATAATACCCGGTTGTCTTTATAAAAGATCATTCTGTCTTCCTGTTGTCTGGCAGAGGGGGACTGCTTTTTGCCACTCTCTCCATAAAAGGCCAGGCTCCACTCTTTCGAGATCATAGCTGTAAAAGAAGTATCCTTATTTTGGCCAAAACCTTGTACGACGGTAGAAAATAATGAAGCAAGCAGCAGGAAGAAAGGCCTTTTCATAGATCGTATTTTGATAAATTTACTATTATCCCTGCATATATCCTGCCAGGCCGGCAAACACCAGTAGCCTTACCTGAAATTCCTTGCTTCAGGAAGCCTGATCTGCTGTGTATTTTCCTGGTTTTGAGCAGCTTGTTCATCCATGTCAAAAAGTACATTTTCTGCGGATGGCTGTGATGCGCTTACCTCTTCCTCCTGCACTGCCGTGAGGTGATGCAATAGTCTTGTCAGGTTGTGACAACTTTGTACAACAACATGTATCACTTCTCCTTCACGCTGTACTTTACCTTGTACCATCAGTAACCTGGATTGCAGGATCTCTTTCCTGAATTGCTGGTAGAGTTTTTGAAACACCACAAGATTAGCATGTCCTGTCTCATCTTCAATAGTAATGAAACAGATACCGCTGGCTGTTCCCGGTCGTTGCCGCACCAGCACAAGGCCCGCTACCATTACGGGCATACCGTCAGTCATGCTTTCCAGTTCATTGATAGCCCGGATATGCAGCATGCTTAGTTTCTCCCTGACAAAGCTCACCGGATGGGCCTTTAAGGATAAGGACAACGCGCTGTAATCATGCACCACATGTTCGGCATCTGTCATCTTCGGAAGTGCTACCGGCTTTTCAATAGCGCTTTCTGAGGGCCCGCCGCTAAACATCCCGATAGGACGATCGCCCAGGGCAGATATTTCCCACAATGCCTGCCGCCGGTCCAATCCCAATGACCTGAACGCATCGGCATCGGCCAGCCTTTCAAGGGTCGTTTGCGATACGCCTGCCTCCCTCAGCGCGAGTACCGTTGTATAAGGTGTTTTCCTGGCAGATACGAGCACTTCGATCTCCTCCTGTTGTAAACTTCTTATCTGGCGGAATCCCAGTCGTAAGGCACAATATTTATTATTCACCAATTCCTCTAAAGTATTATCCCAGTTCGAGTGATTGACATCTACCGGCCTGACTTCCACACCATGTTTGCGGGCGTCGATCACGATCTGTGCAGGCTGATAAAATCCCATCGGCATACTATTCAGTAAAGCACAGGCAAATACATCAGGCAAGAAACATTTAAGATAAGAAGACACATATACCAGCAAGGCGAAACTGGCGGCATGGCTTTCCGGGAATCCATAACTACCAAAGCCCTCCAGCTGCTTGAAAATACGGCGTGCAAATTCTTCCGTATATCCCTTGTTTGTCATGCCCTCGATCAGTTTCTTTTCAAACTTGCTGACAATACCCTTTGCCTTGAACGTAGCCATACTGCGACGCAATTCGTCCGCTTCCGCCGCTGAGAAACCTGCAGCTACCATGGCGATCTGCATGGCCTGTTCCTGGAAGAGAGGAACGCCTAGTGTTTTCGCCAGTATTCCCTTCAATTCCTCTGAAGGATAATCCGGCGCTTCTTCATTATTACGCCTGCGCAGGTAAGGATGTACCATGCCTCCCTGTATAGGCCCTGGTCTTACAATAGCTACTTCAATCACCAGGTCATAAAATCGTTCAGGTCTCAAACGTGGCAGCATAGACTGTTGCGCACGGCTTTCGATCTGAAACACGCCAATAGTATCTGCACGGCTGATCATCTTATATACTTCGGGGTCCTCTGCTGGTATATTCGCCAGCGTATAATCTTTTTGATGATGCGCTTTCGCAAGATCGAATGCTTTCCTGATACAGGTCAGCATACCCAGCGCAAGTACATCTATCTTCAGAAAGCCCAGTGCATCGATATCATCCTTATTCCATTCAATACAGGTCCGTCCTTCCATGCGGGCATTCAGGATAGGACAGAGGTCGGACAATTTATCTTCCGTAATAACAAAACCGCCGGTATGCTGCCCCAGTTGCCGGGGAAAACCAACCATCTGTTCTGTCAGTTCCATTACCTTCTTAAGATGAGGATCCCTTGTATCTAATCCCTGTTCCGCAACACGCTGCTCACTGAACTCTTCGTCTGAATGATGCCAGATAGAGGATGATAAACGGTTGATGGTATCTACGGATAATCCCATCGCTTTTCCCACGTCCCTGATAGCGCCCTTATGGTGCTGTTGCGTGACCGTGGCCACAATTGCTGCGCGGTCCCGGCCGTATTTGTTATAGATGTATTGCATGACTTCCTCCCTGCGTTCATGTTCAAAGTCAACATCAATATCAGGAGGTTCATTGCGGGCAGAGGAAATGAACCTTTCAAACAGGAGGTCTATCTGTGTCGGATCTACTGATGTGATACCAAGACAATAACAAACAGTGGAATTAGCCGCAGAACCGCGTCCCTGGCAAAGAATGTGCTGACTTCTGGCAAAACGCACAATATCATACACTGTCAGGAAATAAGAAGCATAATTCATCTCCTTGATAAACGATAACTCATGAAGGATATTAGCCGAGATCTTTTCGGGGATCTCTTCCCCGAAACGCTCCCTTGCGCCTTCCCAGGCAAGATGTGTGAGCTCTTCCTGTGGTGTGCGTCCTGCTGTGGTCAGCTCATGCGGATAAACATATTTTAAACTGTCCAGTGAGAACTGGCATGCCCGGGCTAATTCATGTGTGCGTTTAATAGCATCAGGATATTGCCTGAACAGGCGGTGCATTTCAGTGATAGGCTTCAGATACCTTTCCGCATTCTGATGCAGCCGGAAGCCTGCATTGTAGATCGTACATTTTTCACGGGTGCAGGTCAGTATATCCTGCAGCTGCCGCCGCTCCGAATGATGATAATGTACATCGTTGGTAGCGATCAGCGGGATGTGCAGGCTGGAAGATAATTGTGAAAGCTGGTATATTCTCTTCTGGTCATCCCCGAGATAGGAGCGTGTAGCTGCCAGGTACAGCTGTGGGCCCAGGTGTTTGCCATACTCCTTCAGGGCCTCTTTGAACGGTGTCTCAAAATCAAAGGAGCTCGTCAGCCGGTCTGGTGGAACAGCAATGAATTTCATGCCTTCCGCATGCTCATACACGTCTTTTTTATACAGGTGACAATCGCCTTTTTCTGCACGCAGGTTTCCTTTCGTCAGCAGTCTGCAAAGCAGGCTATAGGCTGCTTTATCCGTCGGATATGCCAGGAGGCTGGGGCCATCCATCAGATCGAGCCTGCACCCGACAATGATCCGCATATTATTCTTTTTGGCGGCAACATGTGCGCGCACAATGCCAGCCAGTGTATTACGGTCAGTGATGGCAATCTCCTTATAACCATAGGCCGCCGCCTGCTCCACCAGTTCCTCCGGATGGGAAGCGCCTCGCAGAAAGCTGAAATTGCTGGTAACCTGCAGATCAATGTAATTCATACAACATCACTTTAACTATGCAAAAAAACCATGAATAAACCATTGGGACTGATCGCCGGAATAATGCCCCGATCGGAACAGCCAATAACGTTGCCCGTCTGCATCTTCCACGTTATAATAATCCCTGTGCTCTCCGCCATCCAGCCACCATTCACGTTCTATCCGCTCAGGTCCGTCCGCTTTTTTGATCTCATGCAGTTTACCTTTATAGCGGAACAACATGGGAGGATAATCCGGTATCGGCGCCGTTACTTCAATTGGCTCCGGCTTGGACAACAATTGCACCGGTCGTGGTTTATCTGTCCGCCAGGTAGTAGCGGGCTTTTCATCAAGAGAAGTCGCCATTTCGAACGACCGCTCCGGCCAGTAATGTTCGGCCGGCAGATAACGGCGGATGCAGTCTTCCCCCAGTTTGCCCGACACCCGGTCCAGGAATTCCGCCACTGCAGGCGCTTTTATGCCGGGATTGCCTATCCATAAGGCTTCCTGCAGGGACGATACCTCTTCCACCTTTGTGGCTTCCAGTGTAAATAGTTCAATACCCAATGCGGGTTCTATAGTGGGGATCTTCAGCTCAAATAACCGAAAAAGGTGCTGCGGATTGTGTGAAGCATGACTGGTCCCGATCTCCGCCTGCACCATCCTGTTATCTACGCGATAGCCTTTCAGGATAGCGGTACGGAGCCCTTTCCCTTCTTTCTGCAGGCGCAGACAAAGCTGTTCCAGCAATACTTTCATGGCTATTTCAATACCGGGGGCCGTACGGATCGGTTCCAGGCAAGGTAGACGTTCTTCATAGGGCGGCAGCGGGTAAAGCGGTTCAATGACCTCCATTTCATATCCCAAAGCCTGCCCAAGCCGGATCAGCAATTGCTGCCCGAAACGCCTGCGCAATACAGGCCCCGGCATCTGTATGAAACTACCGATCTTATGTAGTCCGAGTTTCTGTAAACGGGCAAGCGTCTCTGCCTCCAGGCGTAAAGCCGCAGGAGGCAGAGACATCAGGGCTTCACGCTGCCCTCCGCTGTCTATAATGGGCGTTATTTTTCCATAACGGGAAATAGCCCAGGCTGCTCCTATGGTGTCTGCCATCGCCCCACGTACATCATAGCCAATGGCGCGTAGTTTGGTAATGATCTCTTTCAGATAGGGCCGTTCACCTCCCCATAGATGCGTACAGCCGCTTACTTCCAGCAAAAGGCCATCCGGCAGGTCTGTTCCCACAACCGGTGTGTAACGGATGCACCATTCACCCAATGCTTTCAGTAATTGTGCGCTCCGTTCAGGTTCATCATCAAATGCCTGCAGGGAGGATACGAGCGCCTTGGCATCTGCCAGCGGCATGCCGGCACTGATACCTTGTGCTTCTGCCGTGGGACTGGCAGCCGTGATCACCATTCGCCCATGCACGGGCGCTGCCAGCACAAAGGGTTTATGCTGTAGCTCCGGCTGGCGGCGTACATGCCAGTCAGTCAGCAGGTGACGGAACCATATGGACATAAAGCGCCTGGACATATCAGCCTGCTTTTAATTGCTGCTCCTGCACAATAACGGTAGCAACATCGTCTGAAATAACCACACATTTCCCTTCCGCCCATTCCATCTTCCAGCTGCCGGGACGCCCGTTGCGCACCTTCAGCAGGTCTACCTGCCAGCGGGGAAAGCCAAGACCCGGCATACCTCCTTCCAGCTCGCTGGGCAAAGGCGTGATCTTCCAGCGGGTTACGCATGCCGTTGTATTGATACTTCTGGGAGAAGTGCGGAGAATGAAACCCGTCACCTTACTTTGTTCCACTACCAGTTGCAGCCGGCGGGACTGTGTAAAGCTGAGCTCCGGTACTTCAGCGATCACCGCGGCAATACCGGGGCATTTAAGCGCTTCTTCCAATGTCCAGAGCGCATCTTTTATCCGTTGCAGATCGATGAAAATGACCCTGTCCGGCGCTATGCCAAAGGCCATCAGGGAAGGAGGGAAAAGCGTCCTGGCCACACTTATCCAGATGCAGGCGCCTCCGCGTTGCATCAGGTTGCCGGCAAGGACGCTTACGAAACCGCTTGTTGCAGCTGCATGTTCTTTTGCTGCACAGAGAAATTCATGTACAGCGCCTGTTGGAAAAATACCATTCGGGAAAGCCGTGTTGACAGGGCCCAGGTCTATATCAGGTATAGTGTCAGTCAGCTTTGACCTGAATCCTTGCATCTGAAGGATATCCTTCTGCAATTGTGAAATAATATCTGCTTTTACTCCTGGCATACCTGACTGCTGATTGAATACGAACAACTAATTTATTTAGCAATATTACTAATTAAATTAGTATTCAGAAAGAGTGTTTTTTACACTTTTAGCAGTGCAGGTGCTTAGCAGGAAGATTATCAGTCAATTAAGTATTGCTCTTGGCAGGTAGATCCTTAGATCCGGCTGGGGGCCATTCCGTACATTTTCTTGAACGCAAAGGAGAAGTGGGAGAGATCTTCAAATCCGACATCTATATACACATCAGAAGGGGCTACACCTTTTTCCTTGATCCGGTAATACGCTTCCTGCAATCTCTTTTGTTGTAACCATTTGCCGGGAGTAACACCGAATGCTTTTTCAAAATCCCGCTTAAATGTCGAAAGACTTCTACCAGTTAAATAAGCAAATCTGTCGAGCGACACATTAAACAGAAAATTCTTGTTCATAAACGCTTCCAGATCGATCTTCCCGGGTTCTGTAAGATCAAACAGGATGTCTTTTAAGGCCGGATTTGTTTGCAGCAGCACGGCGATCGCTTCTTTTACCTTCAGCGACAGCAGCACCTGGTTGTTACCATGCATCAGTGCATCATAAGGCTGTAAAGAGTCTATATAACTTTTAAGCAGGGGATGGGAATGTAGCAGCATGACCGGTGGGGTTTGCAGGTGTTGGGCTGAACTATACCCATACTCGGCAGCAAAATTCCTGAGCGTTTGCTGATCGAGGAAAACAGAGATGTTTTTATATTCACCATTTACCGGAGGTTGTTTGGTGAATTTTATCAGGCTGTTCCTCTTGCTTAACCTGAAATCACCCTCCTGGAAAGTATATTGTTTTTCTCCGTCAGTCATCGTCAGTTTGCCAGATAGCTGGTAACTGAACACATGCTCCGGTACAAATTGCTCACCTTCTCTCGTCTGGTTGTAATAACAGGAATAGGTGATCTGTTTCAATGGTGTTTGCTCATTCATATCTTCTGAATAAATGACCTGGCTGCCGGGAGACAGCCAGGTATAACAAAACTAGAATTTATTTGGTATTATCCTCGTCTGTAGATTCACTTATAGAAAGCCATTTATCCAGTTCTTCCCGTCTTGCGGCATCTGCCTGTTTCAGCAGGTTGGTTGCGTCACTGCCTAGAACGAGATGTACGGGTGGCTCCGGATGATCTGCCAATTCTACAAGCACTTTAGCTGCCTTGTCAGGATTGCCTTTTGGAATGAATTGATTGTTCTTAAAAATAGCAGCCCTGCTGTCAACAGTAGATTCATAACCTTCTACATGCGGCGCTGCACTCATGGATGCTCCTGCCCAGTCTGTACGAAATCCCCCCGGTTCTACGGATGTCACTTTTATGCCCAATGGCGCCACTTCCTTTGCCAGTGCTTCACTGAAGCCGGATAATCCCCATTTGGCACTCTGGTAGATACTTAACCCTATACTTGTAATTCGTCCGCCTACAGAACTAACCTGCAATATCCTGCCGGAACGCTGTTTTCTCATATACGGAAGTACAGCTCTTGTAATTTCTACCGGTGCATAGAGGTTTGTTTCAAACTGGCTGCGTACCTGTTCATCTGTAAATGCTTCAGCAGCGCCCACGATGCCGAATCCTGCATTGTTCACCAGCACATCAATACGGCCGAAATGTGCGATAGTAGCCGCTACCGCCTGATGTACCTGCTTATAATCTGTTACGTCCAGCTGAACGGGAAAGATATGATCGCCGTATTGCTGTACAAAATCATCGAGTTGTGAAGGATTCCTTGCAGTCGCTGCCACTACATCTCCTTTTGCCAGCACTGCTGCAGTTAAACTCCTGCCTAATCCTCTTGCACTGCCTGTAATAAACCAAACTTTAGCCATAATCTTAAGTTTTAACGTTACTCAAAATTACAGACTCCTGCCCGCCGCAGGTTTGTTGCAAAGTTCAATTTGCTTTGTTATAAAGTTCAGGTGCAAATATTTGGCGCGTTCTTTAAAAGAAGCCTTATTGTTTTATAGTATAAGTCTTCTTATCCGGCCCCACGCCCGTTATAGTCAGGCTTTTCCAGCCAGCAGGTAAAACGGATCTCACTTGCCTGATGCCCTGGGAAGTAATGTCAAGTCCGCCAAAGCCCATCATTAAGCTTTGCAGGATGCCGCCGGCGCCGGTAGCAAAATATGGATTGGTGCCGCCCTTGGTTTCTGCAATCACCCTGAAGGGCGGATTCAGGTTAGGCTCATAAGCATCTTTAAAAAAGTGAGCTGCTTTGTTTGCATCACCAAGCCTTGCATACAGTAAAGCAAAAATAGCCTGTGTCATGGCAGGAGTACCTTCGTTAGGCACACGCGTGGCGTAATAATCCAGGTCCTGCTTTATCTGTGAGTTCGCTGTAATTTCCTTTAGCGGATATGCCAGCAGGTTTACATCCGCCTGTTTTATACCTTCTCCGTTATAGGCTGCATGCTCTTTCGTTACACCATTGTCAAGCTTTAAAACAGGAATATTGTCTGCAACGTTTTTCCAGTCAGCATCAGGTACAATACCCAGGAGTTTCGCAGCTTCGGTGGCAGCATAAAGATTCGCTTTTGCAGCAGCGTTGGTGAATGCGTTATTGTCAACATTCTCTGCCCATTCATCTGCCGCCACTACGTTTTTAATGTCATATCTGCCGGGGCCATTCCGCTCTACACGGCTTGCCCAGAAATCTGCCGTTGCGGATAGTATCGGCCAGCCCTTTTCTTTCAGCCATGCTTTGTCCTGCGTTACGTTATAATATTGCCATGCCGCCAGGGCCACATCCGCAGTGATATGGTGTTCAAACGGACCACTGAGCGCCCAGACCGGTGTTTCTTCTACACCGCTTTCTGCACTTTCCCATGGGTACATCGCTCCTTTAAAGCCGTGCGAAAATGCATTGCGTTTTGCCGCATCAAGTCTTTTGTAACGATACTCTACCATGTTCTTCGCCAGCTCAGGATGCAGCATTAACAATGCGGGGTACATCCACAGATCGGCATCCCAGAAAACGTGGCCGTTATAACCCAGTCCCGAGAGTCCCATGGGCGATAAAGAATATCCTGTACCTTCCCGGCTGAACGCATACAAATGATATAACATGCTATGCACGTCCTGTTGCACCTGCGCATCGCCCTCAATAATTATATCGCTCTTCCATAGGTCCTCCCAGGCTTTGTTGTGAAAGCTGATCAGCCGTTCTCTTCCTTCCAGTTTGGCATAGAGGGTCATACGTTCGGCTTCATTCAAAGGATCATCATGCTGCGCCGACGTAATAGAAGAACCAACGATGGAATAACGGTAAGTTTCACCAGCCCTGATGCTGCGTGTAAACTTCATCAGGTGCATGTTATTGTCCCACATTTCATGAATGACCTTAGGCTCCTTACCATGGGGCTCTGCAAATAAAAAGGTATTGGAGGCACACATGAGCAGTTTGCCCGTAGGGCTTTTGGCGGAAGAAGTAAGCAGGGATATCGTTACATGCGGCCTGTCTATTTCATTGTAGTAATTCTGCACATCGCGCAGTGCATCCGGCGCTTCCATCACGCTGGCGCCGGTAATGGTGATGTCTTTCTTAGCAGTTATTTCCACATCCATCAACACCGTAAAAGGCAGATGACGCAGGGCGTAATAGGTTGTTCTGGCAGAGGCTTTATCTGTATAATCGAAGGAGGTGCTGAAACCGCCGTGCTGCATATCGAGCGACTGCTGAAAGTTACTGACCGACTTCGCGTCCACTCTTTTACCATCCACCTCAAGATACATATTCAGCAGGTTGAAGCTCTTCAGGAAATTACTCACCCTGCCACGGCCATACAGGTCATAAGCGCCTGCAAGCACCACATCTTTTACCTTAAAGGGTTCCGGTGAAGATACGATCCCGATCATGCCATTGGCGGCAGTAATGCCATAGTAATTGGCCGCGTCAATATTCGCGGCATTGATCTTCCATTTGTCCTGTCCAAAAGAAACTGTGGATAATAAGAAAAGGCAAATTGTGAGCACGAAGCGGTACATCATGAACATTTACTGGTGAAATAAATAATATATCCGTATAGTTTTTCATCTTCGCTACTGATGGGTAGCGTACAATGCGCCCGTAGACAGCGTACCTAATATACGGCTTTCTGTTCTTTGATGATAGTGCTATTTATTGCATGTTCCGGTAAAATCAATGAAGCGGGGCCTTTAAAAAGAGCTGCACCTCATCAACCGTCTTTTTAGCGGTACGTCCTACGCCGATCAATGTCGCAGAGGCGAAGCCTGTCCAGGAACCATAGCCGACTAGCCAGAGCCCTGCAATATCGGTGGCGCTCGTTTCGTGTGTGCGGATCTTTCCATCCGGCTGACAGATGTGCAGTGATGCCAGATGCTGTAATGCAGGAAGAAAACCGGTACAGAAGATAACCGCGTCAACGGCTTCCCGCCGGCCATCATTCCAGCCAATGCCGTTCTCATAGAAATGATCAAAGGCAGGTAGCGCATGATATACATCTCTTTCAATGGCGGCTCTGACAAGCGGTACCTGTACAATATGGCCAAGAGAGGGCGGCTGATAGTTTTTACCTTCCTGCCTGGCTTTATAGAGTGCGGTAGCCGCATCAAAGAGATAACGTCCATCTACATGATCAGGAAGGAATGAAGGCGTGTTCCTGGTCGTCCATAATACATCTGCGACTTTAGACACCTCTGCCAGTATCTGGGCGCCGGAATTCCCTTCACCGGCCACGACGACCCGTTTACCGGCAAATGCCGCCGGACCGCGATAATCGGCAGAATGTATGATCGTCCCTTTAAAAAGTGCTTTACCAGTAATATCAGGAATAACAGGGTGGGAGTAGCTGCCTGTAGCGCTGATAACGGCTTTCGCAACATAGGTTCCCTGGTTGGTGGATAACAGGAACAGGTCATTTTCTTTGCTGACATCCAATACCTCCACCGGTCGTATCACCGGAAACTGGTACTTGCTTTCATAGTCCCGCAGGTATTGCAGTGTCTCGTTTTTTGTAGGATATTTGTCGCTTCCGCCGGTCATAATAATGCCCGGCAATGAGCTCCATTGCGCGGGCGAAAATAAGGTGAGAGAATCCCATACATGCTGCCAGGATCCTCCCGCTTCTTTTTCCTTATCAAGCAATACATAGCGAAGCGTTGTCCTTCTTAAATAATAAGCTACTGCCAGCGCACTTTGACCGCCGCCGATAACAATTACATCGTATACATTGTCCTGACTCATTATTTCAAATGCTTAGCTGCTAAATTATTGCTTGTACTATATATTCCTTACAGATTATTTGCTACAAATTGCCTGGAATAAGTCTTGATCTGCTCGCGCACATTACGGAATGCATCCATGATCTGCTCCGGTGTTCCTGTTGCTTTTGCAGGGTCGGGAAAGTTTTCGTGAAATTGTATTGCGGATGATGGAAAAACAGGACAGCGTTCTTTTGCATTATCGCATACGGTAATGACATAGTCAAAATTGATATCCCTGTACTCGCTGACATTATTGGAAGTATGACCGGAAATGTCAATCCCGTCTTCGGCCATCACGGCAACTGCTTTAGGGTTTACGCCGTGTGTTTCCACACCTGCACTGTAAACAACGGCTTTGTCGCCTGCAAAATGTCTTAAATATCCTTCGGCCAGTTGGCTGCGGCAGCTGTTGCCGGTACAGAGCACGAGTATTTTCTTCATGAAGAGTGTATTTAGATCGTTATTATCAGTTAAGCAACTATGTTTTGAACTTCAGGCCCATACCATTTCTTACGCAGCCAGAATGCAAGGTTTACAAGGGCGATCAGTGCCGGCACTTCTACCAGTGGTCCTATTACACCGGCAAACGCCTGTCCGGAATTGATCCCGAACACACCGATCGCTACTGCAATAGCCAGTTCGAAATTGTTACCGGTAGCAGTAAAGGCAATGGCTGTATTCCTTGAATAGTCAGCTCCCAATGTCTTGCCGATGAAAAAGCTCAGCAGGAACATGATGGAAAAATAGATCAGCAATGGAATAGCAATGCGCACTACATCCAGCGGGATACGTACGATCAGTGCTCCCTTCAGACTGAACATCACAATAATGGTGAACAGTAATGCGATGAGCGTAATGGGAGAGATCAGGGGGATGAATTTCCGTGTATACCACGCTTCTCCTTTGAGCCTTATCAGGCTGTACCTGCTGACAACACCGGCTGCAAAGGGGATGCCCAGGTAGATCATCACACTGCGGGCAATATCACCCATGCTGATATGGATGTTCAACCCTTTTAACCCAAACAGGGGCGGCAACACGGTGATGAACACATAGGCATATACACTGTAAAGCGCTACCTGGAAGATACTGTTCAGCGCTACCAGCCCTGCCGCATATTCACGGCTGCCTTCTGCCAGTTCGTTCCATACAATGACCATGGCAATACAGCGGGCAAGGCCGATCAGGATCAGGCCTGTCATATATTCAGGATATCCGTTCAGAAACAGTATAGCCAGCAGGAACATCAGTATCGGGCCGATCACCCAGTTGAGCAGGAGGGAGGCCCCAAGGATCTTTGTATGTCTGAACACCTGTCCCATTTGTTCATAGCGTACTTTCGCAAGCGGAGGATACATCATCAGTATCAATCCGACGGCCAGCGGGATATTGGTTGTTCCACTGGACATCTCATTGATGTAAGAGGGAAATTCAGGCAGAAAATAGCCCGTAGCCACACCAATGGCCATCGCTATAAAGATCCATAGTGTCAGATACCTGTCCAGGAAACTCAGTTGTTTTCTGTTATGTGCAGGTGTACAGTTATTCGCAGACATATTTACCAGTTTTTATTAAACACCGGTAACGGTGCTTCTTCTTTCCATCAGTATGGTATTTCTCCAGATGCCGTTCATCTGGCCTATCTTCTCACGATAGCCTACCTGCCTGAAACCATTTTGTTCGTGCAGCCTGATGCTGGCAACATTTTCAGGGAATATGCCGGCCTGTAAAGTCCAGAAGCCATGCGCTTCACTTTCCCTGATCAGTGCCTGCAGCAGTTTACTGCCGATGCCTTTGCCTCTGGCAGCTTCTCCGACATATACGCTGACCTCCGCCACACCGGCGTATACACAGCGGCCGGATACGGGCGTGAGCGCAGCCCATCCCAGCAAGGTGTCATTTTCAACAGCTACCAGCCGGCAGTGTTGTGTATGGGATTGGTCCCATTCCTCCCAGGAAGGAGCGCTTGTCTGGAAAGTGGCATTACCACTTGCAATGCCACTTTCATAGATAGTTTTTACCTGCTCCCAGTGTGCAGGTTGCATGGAAATGATCTGCATAAGCAATTTTTTATTTTGAGCAGCAGTCAGGTCCGCAGCAGCTGGTAGCCGCTGGTTTCTCTGCATATACGGTGATGCTGTATATGCCTGTTCCGCTGTTTTTAAACGCTTTGATCTCATCGGCTGACAGGTAACCTGACAGGATATCATCCGGTACGATAATGGCTTTTTCTTTCTGCACGGTAACCTTGGTAAAGCCATTGTTATGGATCAGATCCAGGTACACCTGTTTTTGTATAGCACCTGACACACAACCTGCATACATCTCAGCGGCTTGTTGTATAGCCGGTGGCAGGTTTCCTTCCAGCACAATATCGGAAATACTGAAATGACCTCCGGGCTTTAATACCCGGTAAATTTCTTTCATCACGGCATCTTTGTTAGGAACGAGGTTCAGCACACAATTGCTCACCACTACATCGGCCACATTAGCGGAAACAGGCATCATCTCAATATCTCCCTGTCTGAATTCGACATTATTAAACCCGCGTACTTCCGCATTAGTGCGTGCTCTTTCTATCATGGCCGGTGTAAAATCTATCCCGATCACTTTCCCTGTTTCACCTGTTTCATGCCTGGCTATAAAACAATCATTCCCTGCACCACTGCCAAGGTCTATCACGGTATCGCCTTTTTTGATCTGTGCAAACTGGGTCGGCAGGCCGCATCCGAGACCGAGGTCCGCATCTGCGTTATAGCCTTCCAATGTACTATAATCATCACTCATGATGTTGTATACTTCAGTGGAGCAGCAGCTGGAACCGCAGCAGGAAGCCTGGTTGCCGGCCTTATCCTGTAAAGCGATCTCACTGTATTTCTCTTTCACCATGTCTTTGATTTGCTGATCGTTTGACATAAAATGGAGTTTAAAGTATTATTGTAATATTACGATGAATAAAGGCAAAAAAAATCAACAGCACTTATTATCGAGGCTTACCTCCCCAAAGAAACTGTTGAACAATTGTTTATACTGTTTCCAGACTGCCGGATTGATACAATAGCAAACACTGGCGCCTTCAATAGTTCCCTGGATGATCCCCGCGTTTTTTAATTCTTTCAGATGCTGGGATGTAGTTGCCTGGGCAAGCCCTAATTCTTCCACCAGGTCACCGCATACACAGGCATTGGTCTTCACCAGGTACTGCAGAATGGCAATACGTGCAGGATGTGCAAGTGCTTTCGCCATACTGGCGAGTTCATTTTGCTGTTTGGTGAAAAGGTCTGTTTTACTAGCTCCCATATCGCAATATTACGATGATAGTTTTAAACAAACAAAAAAATAATAACAAGCTTTATCTTCTCAGGATGGTCGGATCACTATTAGGATAACCAGCCATTAAAGATAGCCTCCGGAGTATCAACCACGGTAAAAGCATGTGCGGGATCGCCGTACAGGAATCCTTTTTCCTTCATTATTGAGATCTGCTGTACGAATGGATCATAGAACCCCGCTGAATTAAGCAGGATGACTTTTTTATCATGGATACTCAGGCTGTTCCATGCCATCATTTCAATCACTTCATCGAGTGTACCATAACCTCCCGGAAGTATGATCGCTGCATCGCAAAGACTGTACATCATCTTTTTCCTGGTATGCATGTCTTCCACAATATGGAGCTGTGTTAGTCTGTCATGTTTGAACTCTCTTTCCACGAGCGATTTAGGCATCACACCAATTACATTGCCCTCATTTTCCAATGCCGCATTAGCGACAGTCCCCATAAGGCCGGTATTACCGCCACCATAAACGAGCGTGATCTTATGCTGTGCAAGTAATGCGCCCAATGCTGCTGCGTGTTGTGAAAAGAGAGGATCACTTCCTGGTTTGGAACCACAGAAAACTGCTGCTGATTGAAACATGATGTAGATGATTAGGGTGTAATATTAACAGATAAAAGTGGAATATTTATATAAGGAGAGTATATTCTGTGGTTTCAATGAAAACGAATAATGCGGCTCATTTAAAGGGCGAATGTTCGTAAGAGATAAATTCTGTTAATCTGTAATATGAAGATTTGAAATAAAGTATCCGCATGGTTTAGAAAAAAAATATCAAAATAATCATCTCTGAATCAATCAATCACTTAACTTTGCAACACCAATAACCCAACGAAAATATTTAAAACCAAAATTTAAAACCCAAACAAATGAAAAATCTATCAAACCTAGGACTACTACCGCTACTACTACTACGTCTAAAGAACCAGCAAGGACAGTCCAATTTACAACTCACCAAACCTGCATTAGCAAATGAAACAACAAGCAAATTACATTTACCCTCTGAGTGATTCATACGCTATGCAGGCGAGCAATTACCTGCGACTGAATCACGTACACCTCAATACCCATCGGCCATCCAGGCTTTCTCACATACCAGGTCTCACTACAATTTTATCCCCGGCCGAAAGCAAAATACGCACTAAAGATCACAACAAGCCTCCTACATATACCGATATCAGTCCCCACGCAATAAATAATTCTTACCTACAGCTAAGTTCCGGAATAGCTCCGCAGATAGTCTGCGATATAACGCTATCCATCGGTGTACACTAAACGATAGTATACCAGGAATAACCAGCAACAAACGGCAATGCATACTTAAAAAGCTGCGCAAATAATTACAGCTGCGTTCTCAGAACGGGGCGCGGAGCGCTTTTCCTGTCGCTGGCCAAAGCCCGGCCCGGGAGTATGGATTCTTTTGCCTGAACAGGTCATAAAGCGGCCTGGGAATGAAGAGCTCATTCCCGGGAGGGAAAGCTATTGCGAATAAGTTGATTGATACGTTCTCAATAAATCCGTTGGAGAGACAGTCGATGCATTAACATGATTGTATTTCCAATGACAGCGATTTTTTATCCGTAGAGTTATGAGGAATAGAACAGGCCTGGTATTCCTGCCGGGCCTCTCTTTAAAATTCCGAAGGCCTGTTACGGACGAATGAATCGCAGGAACCCTTGTAGCAGTGTTCCTTTGAGAGCCCGGCTACCGGAACTGGAATAGTTTTAAAATATATTGATTACAAAAAAAATAATAACAATGCCTAGAATAAAAACAGCGCAATCATTTTGGATGTGGTTTATGTGCCACCAGAAGGTGTACTTACACTTAGATAAGGTAAATGAAAAGGAAAAGGAAGCATGGTTAGATGAATTGTTGAATCAATTGCATAAGTATCATAAGGATCTTGGGTATGTATTGAACCTTGAGCATGGGTTGCATGCAGAATTGATCATATCAGCAGAAGGAGATTTCAGATTGTTTGAGGAGGTCACATTTTTAATAAACGTTGCCCCTGTCCTGGACGATTGGCTCTTTATCAATTTGGTATATCCAACGGAAGTGAAGGGAACGTTTACGCATGATGATATGGTGTTCTTTCCTGACGATATTTATTTTACGGCGCGACATAATAATAAGCGTTTGGGATTATTGGATCTTCAGTTATATATGGATATAACTCAGCCTAACTGGCAATCAGCAGCATTCCAAAATGCGGTTAACCTGCTTTTGTTAAATCTTCTGGGTGAAATAAACTTCGCCACAACTATCGGCAAATTTTCAGTACATGACCTACAAAACGTCAGGGGCAAAAAACAGCTTCATGCACTGCATAAGTTGCCTGAGTTTGTAGCTACGCGTAACGTAATAAGAAAACTGCTTCCGGCTATGATGAGCCAGGGCATTTTATTTTTATGAGGGATTGATGTTAGGGGGTTTAATTAGATAACAGCGCCCCGGTGTCTACCGGGGCGCTTGTTTGTTATATCAACGGATATGGTTATAGCAATTCCGCTAACGCCTCTTTTGAAAATCCTTTCAACTCTTCGGTCCTGCCTTCCTTTATCTTTTTTACCCAGTTAGGATCTGCCAGAATCGGTCTTCCAACAGCCACGAGGTCAAAATCTCCCCGGTCAAACCGACGTATCAGTTCATCCAGTGAGCTAGGCTGTGAGCTCTCGCCTCTGAATGAAGCAAGGAACTCTCCGTTCAATCCTATTGAACCGACAGTGATAGTGGATTTACCGGTAAGTTTCTTTGCCCATCCGGCAAAGTTCAGGTCTGAGCCTTCAAACTCTGGTTCCCAGAAACGGCGTTGTGAGCAATGGAAAATATCCACACCTGCATCCGCCAGTGGTTGCAGCCAGGCTTCCATTTCCTGCGGAGTTAAAGCCATTTTGCTATCGTAGGCATACGGCTTCCATTGTGACAAACGGATGATGACTGCAAAATCATCTCCCACACGTCTCCGTACTTCTTTGATCACCTCAACGGCGAACCTGGTGCGTTCTGCCAGTGTTTTGCCGCCGTAACGGTCGGTCCGCAGATTCGTCTTTTCAGAAAAGAACTGATCTAGCAGGTAGTTATGTGCACCATGTATCTCAACGCAGTCAAATCCCAGTCTTTTTGCATCCGCAGCAGCATCGCCGAAAGCCTTGATGGTATCTTCAATATTCTTTTCCGACATCGCGACACCGTTCGTATTATCAGGTCTGTTAATGCCCGAAGGGCCCTCAAAAGGAGTGAGGGGCAACCAACCGGAATAGTGATTGTCTGCAACACCCTGGTGCCATATCTGCGGTCCCATGCTGCCACCGGCTTCATGTACCTCGTTGATCACCCGCTGCCAGCCTTTCAGGGAACTTTCCCCATGAAAACGGGGGATGTTCGGATCTGCAGAAGATGCCGGTCGGTTGATCACCGTACCTTCGGATAAGATCAATCCTACCTCACCCTCCGCACGACGGCGATAATAGGCAGCTACATTATCTCCCGGAACGCCGTTCGGCGAAAATGACCTCGTCATAGGGGCCATTACAATCCTGTTCTTTATATTCAGCGACTTGAGGCTGAAAGGCTTAAATAAGCTCAGATTACTCATTCTGTTTACATTTATATATGTTGACCCAATAGGGGATAAAAGAATTCCAGGAGCAAATATATCGGAGATTTCCGAAATGCCAATTAGGTTTTACGCATAAATGACATTTTCCCCCGCATTAGTCTCGTTTGATTTCTGCAAAAATTTTTGTAGTTTGCTGTAAGAGAGGACGGGAGAACGCCCCAAATATTTTCGAACAGATAGAACAAACCATCCTCTCCTGAAAAGTTACGGACCCCAAAAAATACTTTCATGAACGTTGCTCCCTTTTCACCACTGATGCCGTGTTATATATGTTATAACGAGGCGAAAGAACGATTGTTAAAGATGCACAATTACATCCGCTGAAGTTGCACGTATTATCCGGTTTATGTCCCGGTTTTACCGGTAATGTTACCTGTTTATACATCCGGATGTATCACCCGGTTTTATACCCCAATAGCGACGTTGCTAGTCCGGTATTTACCGCACATGATACACAGCCACGCGTCATCATCAGCGATTTTAATACCAATTTAACAACACAATCACCACACACACTTGCAACACAATTACCGAATACCGATCTTTAGACAAAATAATAAAGTATGAAAACGACAGAACAACTGAAACGGGAAAACGAAATGATCCAGCAAATGCTGAAAAGCGGGGTAGAAGATCTATTGCTCAAAATTCCCGGTGTACGCCATGTCAGCATTGGCTTAAAAGAAGTGAAGGGACAAATTACAGACACGCTCTGTATCCGGATATATGTGCAGGAGAAAAAGAACAACGACCAGTTGGCAGCGCATGAAGTACTGCCTTCAGAGATCAACGGTATTCCTACAGATGTCAATGTCATTCCCGACTTTAAAGCCTGTTTGGATGAAAATATTTACCGTCCCTTACGCGGAGGCATCCAGATCACGAACCGTATTGTAGTACAGGACCCGGAGAACTTCGGTAATGAAATAGCCCATGGCACCCTTGGCTGCCTGGCAACAGACAAGGAAACCGGCAAACCGGTACTGTTAAGCAACTGGCATGTAATGATGGCCAATAATGCAAAAGTAGGCGATAGAATATACCAGCCGGCTCCCGCAGTACCCGATATCAATTTGTCGTTATTACCATACCATCCTAAAGATGACGTTAATGCAGTAGGTAAGATCGTCAGAGCTGTTATTAACAACAAAGTAGATGCTGCGATCGCAGTAGTTGATTATCCCCGCATCAATGGCGATGCTCAGTATCTCAACGAGATCAATGGACTTTGTCTGAACGGCAGGCCGGAACAAAACGTGATCCTGGGACAGACCGCCGCTATCGCCGGACAAACAGTCTTTAAAGTAGGAGTCGTATCCGGACGCACAGAAGGCAGGATCGTGGATATCAACTATCCTGTTACCTCCTTTCCCATAGAAGGCGTGAACCGCACCTTCACCGGTCAGATTGCCATTCAGCCCCTCCAACCCGATATGCAATTCTCCGACAAAGGAGATTCCGGCTCCGTGATCATCGACATCCACAACAATATCGTCGGCCTCTTATTCGCCAGCAACGGTCATGCAAAACCCCAGATCACCCTTGCCAACCACATTTCCGACGTTCTGGAGGCCCTGAATATCAGCATTAACTTCTCCACTCAAGACGTCTCTTCAAGTCCTCACAAACAGGAACACCAATAAGTTAAATAGCAACAAGGATGAACACCAGCAGTGTGTTATCAATCAGAAACGATAACAACAACAAAGAGTAATAACTATAAACAGCAGTCAATATTAAACAGGAACAATAATAATAAGCAGCAATAACAAGAAGGATGAACAACAAGTGTGTTAATACCTGATAAAGGAATCATAAAAATCGGAGAGCAAAAAAATCAAAAGACGGCAGTAAAAGCAGGAACTCCACCACTCAATTATCCCCCAATGAGTAGCAGCGGGTTTGAGGTGGAGACGAAGGGCCTTATCCCTTGTAGAGCCTTGATACGATTGACAGGGGTTCAATAGCAATCCCCAAGCTCATACGCTTGAAAAAGTTCAATAGATAGTGCCCTCAAAGGGATACAGCCCGCAGTCCCATCTCAAACCGCGCGATACTCAAAAAGCACCGTCCACTAACTATTCGCGACGATCATTCGCATACAATCTCTCACCCTTTCAGCAACATCAAATCCGGCTG
Source organism: Chitinophaga filiformis (assembly GCF_023100805.1). Classification (NCBI taxonomy): domain Bacteria; kingdom Pseudomonadati; phylum Bacteroidota; class Chitinophagia; order Chitinophagales; family Chitinophagaceae; genus Chitinophaga; species Chitinophaga filiformis. Next base: position 5,505,200 of record NZ_CP095855.1, on the reverse strand, counting down.
CGCATACTTATACACCTTGAAATATATCGTAGTATTCGTTTGATACACCCCTTCAAATGTCGACAGCTTATCCACGAACGCCAGCAGGTGATCATTATCCCTGCACATAACATTCACCTCAAGATCATATGCCCCCGACGTCATCGCCAGAAAGCTCACCTCCGGTAGCACTGCGATCCGCTTCGCTACAGTCTCTTTCAATGTCGCGGGTCGAACATACACCGCAATATGCGCATAAGACCGGAACCCTACTTTCTCCGGATCCACGCGGCCGATAATACTGATCGTCCCTTCTTCAATCAGCCGGTTAAACCGCGTCCGAACAGTGCCAATAGAAACATTGAGTTTTTCAGCAATGATAGTAAATGAAACCCTGCCATCCTGCTGAAGGTAGGTTAAGATAGAGAAATCAAGGTCATCCAGGGGAAGCTTAGTCTTTGCCATTTCCAGTTCGAATATAGGAGTTAAATGAAATGTGCAGAAATGTCAGAAAGTACATACTAAATGTACATTTTTTTCAGTAAATTAAGGGTATCGTATAAAAAATGCATTCATAACCCAAACTCCCCAAGGCAATGAAATACGAAAGGGTCAGGAATTTCATTAACGGTCACTTCAAGGAAGTATCATCTCCACGTACACTACCTGTTATTTCTCCTTCAGATGGCAGCATATTGACAGAAATGCCCTGCTCCACTGCCGCAGATGTAGCAGAAGCGGTGCAGGCCGCAAAAGCCGCTTTCCCAAAATGGAGTAAAACTCCTATTAAAGAAAGAGTACAGGTTTTTTTCAGATATAAATACCTGCTGGAACAATACCTGGAGGAACTGGCCGCACTGGTTAGCGAAGAGAATGGGAAGACCATGACGGAGGCTGTCGCCGAAGTAGAAAAGTGCATTGAACTGACCGAATTCGCTACTTCATTGCCGCAGCTGATCACAGGGGAGGTGCTGGAAGTCAGCGCCGGAGTGGAATGCCGCACCGCTCATGTACCATTGGGAGTGGTCGCCTCTATTGTACCATTCAATTTTCCGGCCATGGTGCCTAACTGGACGATTCCCAACGCCATTGCCCTGGGCAATTGCATGATCATAAAACCATCTGAAAAGGTGCCGCTCAGCCTTGGCGTGCTCGCACGACTGCTAAAAGAAGCCGGACTGCCCGACGGCGTGCTGAATATCGTCAACGGCGATAGTGAAGTGGTCAACGCCATCTGCGATCATCCCGATATAGAAGCTGTATCATTCGTAGGCTCTACCAAAGTGGCGAAGATCGTCTACCAGCGGGCTACGCAAAACCTGAAACGCTGTCTTGCGCTTGGAGGTGCAAAGAACCACCTGGTGGTATTACCCGATGCCAAACCTGGTATGACTGCCCAGAACGTAGCCGCATCTATGAGCGGTTGCGCCGGACAACGTTGTATGGCCGCATCGGCCATGATTGGCGTAGGGCAGGTAGATCATATCGTAGACCTCGTCTGTGAAGAGGTGAAGAAGATCGTACCCGGACAAAACCTCGGCGCTGTTATCAGTAAAGAATCGAAAGAAAGAATAGAAAAATATATCACCGAAGCCGAAGCCCAGGGTGCCAGGATACTTGTCGATGGCCGTGGCGCAAAAGTAGCCGGCAAGGAAAACGGTACATATGTAGGTCCTACTGTCATCGATTATGTAACCGCTGATATGGCCGTTGCGAAAGAAGAGATCTTCGGCCCCGTCATCAGCATCATGCGCACCAATACCGTAGATGAAGCACTGGTCATCGAAAACGCCAATCCTTATGGCAACGCTGCTTCCGTATTCACACAGAACGGAGGTATGGCGCGTTACATCGCCGAAAGGGCCAGCGCCGGAATGATCGGCGTTAATGTAGGGGTGCCCGTACCCCGTGAGCCTTTCTCTTTTGGAGGATGGAATGAAAGTAAATTCGGTGTAGGCGATATCACCGGCAAGAGCTCCATAGAGTTCTGGACCAAGCTAAAGAAGAGTACTACCAAATGGAATCCCGAAGAGGGAATAAACTGGATGAGTTAGCACATTGTACACCCAAATTGACCGCTATGTCAGAAACAGGGACTATCTCCCATGCACAGGAAATTATCCAGGAAAACCTGGACTATACCTTATTCTCATGGAGTAAACAAAAGGGCATTGCCCCCATTGCCGTAAAGTACGCTGCCGGCGTGTATCTCTATGACTATGACGACAAGCGTTACCTTGATTTTTCATCAGGACTGATCAATGTAAACATCGGCCATGGCCATCCCCGCGTCACCGCCGCTGTGGTGAAGCAGATGCAGGAAGTCAGTTATGTCACGCCGGGATGTGTAACAGAGGCACGCGGCAAACTGGGACATAAACTGGCAGAGATCAGCCCCGGCAACCTGAAAAAGACCTTATTCACCGTCTGTGGTGCCAGTGCGATAGAGAATGCCATCAAGCTGGCCCGGCTCTATACCAGCAGGCATAAGATCATCGCCCGCTACCGGGCCTTCCATGGGGCTTCCTATGCTGCCATGACTGCCGGTGGCGATCCCCGTAAGCTGGCCCACGATGCGCAGCAGGTCCCCAACATTGTACATGTGGAAGATCCTTATTGCTATCGCTGTCCCTGGGGAAAGGAAATAACCACCTGCAGCCGCGAATGTGTAAGCCACATAGAAAGGGTCATCCAGTTTGAAGGTCCGGAAAACGTAGCAGCCATCCTGATGGAAGGAGAAAGCGGCTCTTCGGGTTGTATCAAATATCCGCCGGATTACCTGCAGAAGGTGCGGGCCCTCTGCGACAAATACGGCATTCTCCTGATCGCCGACGAGGTCATGAGCGGTTTCGGCAGAACAGGAAGATGGTTCGCCTGCGACCTGCATGGGGTGGTACCCGATATGATCGCTACCGCGAAAGGAATTACTGCCGGGTACATCCCCCTGGGAGCTTTGATCGTAAGTGATAAAATAGCGGCCCATTTTGACGATAAAACGCTCTGGCTGGGCCTGACCTATTCCGCACATCCAGTAGCCTGCGCAGCGGGTGTGGAAGTGCTGAATATTTACGAAGACGAACACCTCATTGAGAACGCTGCCGCAATGGGGGCTTACATAGAACAGGAAGTAGAGATCATGAAACAGCATCATCCCTGTATCGGCGATTTCCGGAACACCGGCCTGCTGGGATGTATAGAGCTGGTAAAGAACCGCGAGACAAAAGAACCAATGGTGCCTTTCAATGCGAAGCCGGAGGAAATGGCTGTCATGAACAGGGTAGCTGCCCGGTTGAAACAATTGGGAATGTATGCTTTTGTCCGCTGGAACTATGTATTTATTGCACCACCTTTAAGTATCACAAAACCCCAGGTTGACGAAGGACTGGCAATGATCAGCGACGCACTCTCAATTGCAGATGAATATGTACTCTGAACCGTGTATATGGTAACAACAGCATGATGATATCCGGAACAACAATGGAATAACAGAACGTCAATAGGTCCTGCAGACGCCGCCGTATTCGTTGCCCGCGGTGATAACACGGGGGACGGTGACAACCCCCGGACGGTGATCCCCCCGGGGCGGTGAAAAAAACCGGGACGGTGATACCCCCAAAAACAAATCATAAAACAACATAAACATAAATGGACGCCCGCAACCACGACATCAACCAAAATATTCCCCGTTCCGCGCTTTACAGCGAGGACCTCGCCCCCGTACCTGCGTCGCGGCGAACCTGGAACACATGGAACTATGCGAGCCTCTGGATAAGCATGAGCCTTTGCATCCCGACCTACATGCTGGCCAGTTCACTGATAGAAGGAGGAATGAACTGGTGGCAGGCTATCCTGACCATCTTTGCCGGTAATACCGTCGTACTGATCCCCATGATCCTGAATGGTCATGCCGGTGCGAAATACGGCATTCCCTTCCCGGTATTCGCCCGCGCCAGCTTTGGCACTAAAGGCGCTAATATCCCGGCTATGCTGCGTGCTATCGTTGCCTGCGGATGGTTCGGTATCCAGACCTGGATCGGCGGATTTGCTCTCTACCAGATGCTGCAGCTGTGGATACCTGGCCTGGCCACTTTAGCGCCGGTATTCCCCGCTTCCTTCGGACTAGCCACTGGTCCTGCTATCTGCTTCCTGTTATTCTGGCTGCTCAACATGTATATTGTGTATTTAGGGATAGAAAGTATCCGGAAACTGCTGGTCTTCAAAGCCATCTTTCTCCCTGTGGCGGTACTGGCGCTTCTGTATTGGGCGGTGACCTCAGTAAAGGGCGGACTAGGTCCAATTTTGACACAGCCCTCAAAATTTACTTCCGGCGCTGCCTTCTGGGCTTTCTTTATTCCCGGGCTCACGGGTATGGTGGGCTTCTGGGCCACGCTCTCACTCAATATCCCCGACTTTACCCGCTACGCTGTCAGCCAGAAGGCACAGATCAAAGGACAGGCCTTAGGACTGCCCCCGTCCATGACCTTATTCTCTTTCATCGGCGTAGTGGTAACTTCTGCTACCAATATCGTATACGGTACCACGATATGGGATCCTGTCGTACTGGCCGGTAAATTTGATAACAAGATCCTGGTCAGCATCGCCATGATCGCAGTAGCGATATCTACACTGGCCACTAACATCGCTGCGAACATCATCAGCCCTGCCAATGACTTTGCGAACCTGGCGCCTGAGAAGATCAACTTCCGCAGGGGTGGTTATATCACGGGTATCATCGGCATCCTCATTTTCCCCTGGAAACTGGTCGCTGACCCTACCGGCTACATCTTCACCTGGCTGGTCGGTTATTCGAGCTTATTGGGCCCCGTAGGCGGCATTATGATCGCCGATTATTACCTGATCCGTAAGCAGCAACTGTTGGTGGATGAATTGTATGATCCGCAGGGCACCTACAGTTTCTCCAATGGCTTCAACCGTTATGCGATGATCGCTCTGCTGCTGGGCATTATACCCAACATCCCCGGTTTTCTGACCACTATTAAATTCATATCCCCGGATGCTGTCCCCGGCTGGATCAATCAATTATACAGTTATGCATGGTTTGTAGGATTCTTTGTATCCGGCATCAGTTACTATCTCATCATGCGTTCTTATAGTATCATTACCACCCCCGGAAAAAACAACGAAGTCAATTATGTCACTGCTGATTAAAAACGGAAGGATCATTACCGCCACGGACGACTACCTGGCGGATATATTGGTGGAAGGCGAGCAGGTCGCCGCTATCGGTAAAGAACTGATAGCTGATGCCGAAGAGATCATTGATGCCGCTGGCATGCTGGTCATGCCGGGAGGCATCGATCCGCATGTACACCTCGATATGCCATTTATGGGCACCTTCTCCAGCGATACGCACGAAACAGGCACCAGGGCGGCCCTCTTTGGCGGCACCACCACTGTGATCGATTTTGTGTTGCAGAAACAGGGACATTCCCTGCGCGAAGCGCTGGACGAATGGAACAGCAGGGCCCGCGGTACTGCTGTCGGCGACTATAGTTTCCACATGGCGGTGACCGATTTTAACCCCGGTACGAAAGCCGAAATAAAGACCATGGTGGAACAGGAAGGTATCACCTCCTTTAAGACATTCATGGCCTATAAAGGCGCCCTGATGATCGACGACCGGCAGATGACCGCATTGATGCAGGAAGTGAAACAGCAGGGTGGTATGGTGACGGTACACGCTACCAATGGCGACGTTATCGATTATCTCGTTGCGAAAAATCTGGCTGATGGGAATACATCTCCGCTATACCATTACCTCTCGCAACCGGAAGTGACGGAGGCCGAGGCCTCCGCCCGTTTTACAGATCTGGCCAATTATACCGGCTGTCCGGGATACATTGTCCATCTTACCTGTGAAGGCGCCCTGAATGCGGTGCGCAACGCTACCCGCCGCAATCAGAAGGTCTATGTAGAAACCTGTATCCAGTATCTCCTGCTCGATGCCTCGAAATATGATATGGGCTTTGAAAGCGCCAAATGGGTCATGAGCCCGCCTCTGCGTGAATTAAAAGACCAGGAAACATTATGGGCAGGTATCAACCAGGGGCTCGTTAATATTGTTGCCACCGATCATTGTCCCTTTATGTGGAAACAAAAACTGATGGGTGAGAACAATTTCTCAAAGATCCCGAACGGTCATCCTGCCATTGAGAACAGGATGGAACTGCTGTTCAGCGAAGGTGTGAACAAGAACAGGATCACCCTCAACAAATACGTGGAAGTGGCCTGTACCAATCCCGCAAAGATCTTCGGGATGTTCCCCCGCAAAGGCACCATTGCTATTGGCAGCGATGCCGATATCATTATCCTTGATCCGAAACAGAAACATACTATCAGTGCCGCTACCCATCATATGCATGTAGATTACTCCGCCTATGAAGGATGGGAGCTGACCGGTAAAGTAAAGACCGTGTTGCTGAGAGGCAAAGTAGCCATCGACAACAACGAATGCCTGGTACCCAAAGGCTACGGCCAGTTCATCAAGCGTAATAAGGTAAGCGGAAAGATCTGAACAATTCATTACCCTAAAATAGATCCTCATGTCGCGTATTATCAAATCAGGACTTATTCAAATGAGCTTGCCCAAAACAGAAGGCGAAGGAAGCATCGACGAGATCAAAGAGGCCATGTTTCAAAAACATCTCCCGCTCATCGAAGAAGCAGGAGAAAAAGGTGTACAGATCCTCTGCCTGCAGGAGATATTCAATACCCCTTATTTCTGTCCCGGGCAGGATACTAAATGGTACGCCTCCGCTGAAACCGTTCCCGGACCTACTACGGAGAGGATCGCTACCTATGCGAAAAAGTACAGCATGGTGATCATCGTGCCCATTTATGAAAAAGAACAGGCAGGGGTACTTTACAACACCGCCGCTGTTATTGACGCAGATGGTACATACCTTGGTAAATACCGGAAGAACCATATTCCGCATACCTCCGGTTTCTGGGAGAAATTCTTCTTCAAGCCCGGCAACCTTGGCTATCCTGTATTTCAAACCAGGTATGCAAAGATCGGGATCTACATCTGCTACGACCGTCACTTCCCCGATGGCGCCAGGGTACTTGGTTTGAACGGAGCAGAGATCGTTTATAATCCTTCTGCAACCGTGGCTGGTCTGTCGCAATACCTCTGGAAACTGGAACAGCCCGCACACGCTGCTGCCAATGGATATTTTATGGGATGTATCAACAGGGTGGGAGAAGAGAAACCCTGGAACCTGGGTAAGTTCTACGGATCATCTTATTTCGTAGATCCCCGCGGCCAGATCTTTGCCAGCGCCTCGGAAGATAAAGACGAACTGCTCATCGCCACTTTCGATCTCGATATGATAGATGAAGTAAGAAGTGTATGGCAGTTCTTCCGTGACAGACGACCAGAAACTTATGGCAAGCTTACCGAGCTGTAAGTAATCATAATTAATTGAATGCAGGACGTCTGTATCTGCTGCATTCAGACTCCGTCAGGAGTCCAGGTGTTTGTAGCCCCGGGTTGCAAACCCGGGGACAACCGGCAATCCGACAACCGGCAATCCGACAACCGGCAATCCGACAACCGGGAAATCCGACACCCGGAAATCCGGCGTCGGGAAATCCGGCAACCGGGGGAAACAATAAAATCAACTATATGGCAGTACGTAATAACCGATTATCTGCTGAGGAATACCAGCAGCACTTCAGTGACATTCATCCGCCTTTTGAGACGCGCGATGCGGCACTGGTAGAAGCAAACCGCTGCCTCTTCTGTTATGATGCGCCCTGTACCAAAAGCTGCCCCACCAGCATCAATGTTCCTAAATTCATTAAGCAGATCACTACAGACAATCTCAAGGGCTCCGCTTACACAATATTCTCTTCCAACATCATGGGCGGTGGCTGCGCCAAGGTCTGCCCCGTAGAAAAACTCTGTGAAGGCGCCTGCGTATACAATCTTATGGAGGAAGAACCGATCCCTATTGCCCGCCTGCAACGGTATGCTACAGAAAGGGCAATACAGGAGAAATGGCCTTTGTTTGAAAGAAAAGCATCTACCGGTAAAAAAGTAGCTGTGATCGGCGCCGGACCTGCAGGGCTGAGTTGTGCGCATGCCTTGTCGAGAGAAGGTGTTGACGTGACCATCTATGAAAAGGAAAGCAAGGGCGGTGGCCTCATGACTTACGGTATCGCGGCTTATAAGGTTACTCCGCAGTTCTGCCAGGAAGAAGTAGATTATATCACCTCCATTGGTGGAATAGATATTCAATACAACAAGACCTTCGGTAAAGACATCACGCTCGAAGCGTTACAACAACAGTACGATGCGGTATATCTTGCTTTCGGCGTTGGTCTTGCCCGTCAGTTATATATTCCCGGCGAGCAACTGGATGGAGTGGTAGATGCTATCAGTTTCATTTACGATATCCGCAACAGTGGTTTTCCAACCGTTCCCGTGGGCGACCAGGTGGCGGTGATCGGTATGGGTATGACGGCCATCGACGCCGCTACCCAGGCAAAGCGGCTGGGAGCGAAAGAGGTGACCCTGGTATATCGCAGAACCCGGCAGGAAATGCCTTGTACAGAAGCAGAGATGAACCTTGCACTATTAGATGGTTGTAAGATCATCTGGCTGGCAGCGCCTACGGAAATATTGGGCGAAGATGGAAAGGTGACACACCTCGTCTGCAATATGGTAAAGCTCGAAGACGCCGCTGGTGGCCGCCGTCAGCCGGTCATTACGGATGAGCAGCTCACACTGCCCGTAGATATGGTGATCAAGGCCGCCGGACAAATGCCCTTTGAACAATTAGTGCATAGTCACCAGTTAAACAACGATCATGGAAAGGTGACCACTACCGATACTGGCGTCACCAGTATTGCCGGTGTCTTCGCGGGCGGCGATTGTGTAAATGGCGGCAAAGAAGTGGTGGATGCTGTCCAGGCAGGAAAAGACGGCGCCAGGGCAATATTGGAATATCTGCAGAATGTGCTGAGCTCAAGGGTTAATCCGAACGGAGAGTGATATCTGATGATAGATTGGCAATTACAAATGCACTTGCGCAATGGCGTCTAATGCATACTGCAAGCTTGGGTCTCAGGCAATGGATATAAACAGGATTTGGTATTACAAACAAGTGCTGCAAAAACTGACGCCAGGTAATTGATACCTGCTGAACAAGACTTACAACCAGGTCACAGAAAATAATTCACAATAAATTCATGCTGTTTACAGCTCATAAATACTCTGATCATGGCAAACATCTCGGCAAATTTTCTTGGTATTACATCTCCCAATCCTTTCTGGTTGGCGAGTGCGCCCCCTACTGATAAGAAACTGAACGTGCTGCGTGCTTTTGAAGCCGGCTGGGGCGGAGTGGTATGGAAGACACTGGGCAGCCAGATAAAGAATGTTTCCTCCCGTTATTCCTCCGTAGATTACAATGGTAGCCGGGTAATGGGCTTCAACAATATTGAACTGATCAGCGATCGCCCGCTGGACATCAACCTGAAGGAAATAGCAGAATGTGTCCGGCTCTTTCCCGACCGCGCCATGATCGTTTCTCTCATGGCCGACAACAACCGGAATAGCTGGCATGAACTGATCAAACAAGTGGAAGATACCGGCGCTCACGGACTTGAACTGAACTTCGGCTGCCCGCATGGTATGACGGAACGGGGCATGGGTGCAGCCGTTGGGCAAGACCCCGAAATTGCCGCCCGCGTTGTGGAATGGGTAATGGAGGCCGCGACCATCCCGGTTATCACGAAACTGACGCCTAATGTTCATTCTGTAGTACCAACAGGTCGTGCGGCAGTGAATGCCGGTACCAATGCCTTGTCGCTCATCAACACCATCCAGTCTGTTACCGGTGTGGACCTGGATACCTTTGTGCCCAATCCCAATGTCGGCGGGCAATCCACCTTCGGCGGCTATTGTGGCCCTGCGGTGAAACCTATTGCGCTGAAGATGCTCACTACCATCAGCCAGGACCCTGTTACTGCTAAAGTGCCGATATCCGGTATTGGCGGTATCGGCACCTGGAAGGATGCGGCTGAGTTCATGTTGCTTGGCGCTACTACTGTACAGGTATGTACAGCCGCTATGCGTTATGGCTTCCGCATCATCGAAGATATGTGCGATGGACTGAATAACTGGATGGATGAGAAGGGCTTCAAAACAACAGACGACTTTATCGGCCGCTCAGTGCCTACACTGACCAACTGGGAGGAGCTGGATATCAACTATCATATCATCGCAAAAATTAACCAGGATAAATGCATTCATTGCGGCCTCTGTTATATCAGTTGTGAAGACGGTTCGCATCAGGCCATCAATCTGTCATACGGTAATCCTTACAACACATATACTGTCAAAGAAGAAGAATGTGTAGGCTGTAACTTATGTAAACTGGTATGCCCTGTAGATAATTGTATCACCATGGAAGAGCACCGGAAAGGAGAGGAGTATCTCAACTGGAAGGAATTCCAGCGCAGGGGCCTCCCATTGAATGATCACTGAGGGCGGGCTTAACATCTTTCAGATGTTAAGCGCCACAAAAACAGCATGGGTCTGCTGCTTGTTTTGTGCTGTTTCAAAAGCCTTATTGATATCATCAATTTTAAAACGGTGTGTAATGAGCTTGCTGGCGTTTAATTTCCCTTTCGCCAGCAGATCAAGGCACATCTTCATCTCCGGATATATGCCCTTGAAAGCATAGCTGGCGCTGGGTATCAACTGTATCTCCGCCTTTTGTATGTGCTGCCAGTCTAAGGGAATAGCCTGCTCTCCCGCTTCAAAGCCGCCTACTATTACCACCTTTCCACCAATGCGGGTAAAATTAACCGCCTGTTTCAGCGTTTCCGGCATAGATGGCCCTCCTGCACATTCAAATGTAATATCGGCGCCCCGGTTGGCGGTAAACTCCTTCAATTTTGCAGTAGCATCCTCCTTACTGGTATTCACAACAACATCAGCGCCGAGTTCCCTGGCAATGTCAAGGGAGGAATCTACCACATCTGTTATCAATACATCCGCACCGCTGATCTTCGCCAGCTGTAATTGCCCGAGCCCTATCGGCCCGGCGCCTATCACCACCACTTTATCATTCAGACCGATATTGCTGAGATGTATAGCATGCAGGCAAACGGAGAAAGTATCCAGCAGGGTGGCTTCCTCAAAGCTGACATGCTCAGGTAGCTTGTAAAACTTTTTAGCCGGACCAATCACGTATTGCGCAAATGCGCGCGATATGGTTTCCATTCTTACCGGGTAGAGGTTCGGGCAAATGTTGTACTGCTGCACATTGCACCAGTCGCAGGTCTCATCTCCCAGTAGTGTTTCTATCACTACCCGGTCGCCCGGTTTTACATCTTTGACTGCCTTGCCGATCTTCACCACCTCGCCGGCCAGCTCATGCCCCATTACTTTATGTTCCAGCGACGGTTCATGTTTCTTCCAATGCCGCAGGTCGGTTCCGCAAATACCCGCTACGCGTACCCGGGCAAGTACCCAATCGTCATGAGGCAATTCCGGAAGATCTACATCTGTTACATCAAATGTTCCCGCTGCATTCTTAACCGCAGCCTTCATCGTGTTTTCCATATACAAAAGAATAAGTGTCCGCTACAGACATTCAAATTCTGTGCATGTTATACATGTAGAATATGGATAAGTCTAAACGATTCATTCCTAAACATGCTAACGCAGACTATCAGGTTCCCGATGTAATGCGCAGCAACAGATAGCCCATACTCAGCAACAGTATGGAGAGCACATGAATAGGCAATGCCTCTCCGTCATGGCATGCTCAAACAGTACAAGTCAGTTACAGCAGCACAGTCAGACAACACCGCCCATCAACGGATCTGTCTGACTAACCTTTCCTGTCTCCACATGGCCGGCGAAGGTCTCAGACATGTCCGTTCCCGGCACGCTGACAGTATAGTCGTACCACTGATAGCTTCTGGCTAAGTTCAGCACAACGTCCACTGTCTCCTGTGGCGCCACAGTGCGCTTCACCATACCGTTCTTATAACTGTTGTCCTTTATCTCAACAGTATGCGCCTGCGTATCATAGTTGGTGACACTGACAATGATATTGCCAGTCGGCTCTGCCGCGTTCTTTTTACTCTTCTCATAGCTGCTTGCTATCTTTAACGGCGGATTGTTCCTGTTGCCTGCAAATTCGCGATAGAAGCCATTGGGCGCATATACTTTCAGGTGATAGCGGCCTTTATCAAAATTATTCAGGCCCCATTCATCAACCAACGTATCTCCCGGCGCTGCAGCATACTGCCATGTACGTAAGGTTTCCTGCCGGTAAGGCTGCATGGCATATACCATAAAAGGAGCGCCCGAAGCGCGTTCGCCAAAGGCAGTATTAGCTGCAGTAAAATGGATGCTGTAACTGTTCTTCTCTTTATCGAACCGGCCGTTCACAAGTAATTCATAGGGTACAGCGCATGCCTGCCGGGTACCTTTTTCCTGTTTAGGAAAATAAGGAGACCGCAAATGATCTTTGTTGATCTGCTCGATCTCCGACTCGCTCAATGCCTTGAAATTATCTGGCGTCTGCTTGAATTTTGCGCTATAGATCTTTTCCATGAATGCCTGTTTCTGCAGGAACTGCGGACTATCGACCTGCTCTCCGTTATAAGGCCTGAATGCCGCAGTAAGATCGCCACAGATGGTTCTTCTCCACTGCGTGATATTCTCTTCCTTCACCTGTTTATTGAACTTCTTTGCAATAAAGTTCTCAAGGAATTGTAAAGACGAAGTATGATCAAACAGCTCAGAACAAACATATCCGCCCCTGGTCCATGGAGAGGCAATGATCATGGGCACCCGGTAACCCAGCCCGATGGAGCTCTCCCTGATCCTGTCGGGCATAGCAGAAGGATTCGTTTGCTGATGTTTCGTGGCAAAGTCCATTTTAGGGTCTATACCCTGCGATACTTTGCCTGTATGCGCTTTATAAGGATCAGGCACTGCATAGGGTACCACATGGTCAAAGAAACCATCATTCTCATCGTAGGTCAGGATGAAGATGGTTTTCTTCCACACTTCCGGATTCTGCAAGAGGATCTCCATCACCTCATTTACATACCAGGGACCATACCATGGTTCTCCCGGGTGGTCGGAGAAATTAGCGGGCGACGTCAGCCAGGACACCGTAGGCAGTGTACCATTCTTCACATCTTCCCTGAACTGATGGAGGATGTCTCCTTTAGGTACTTTCAGTTCCCTGCTGGCGCCATCGTCCTCATATTTTATAGTGGTCAGCTCATGGTAATGCGGATCATTACTGTTCACCGTAAATGCTTTGGCATTCAGTTTCCTGGCTGCTTCCGGAAGATTATTATACGCTTCCATGGTATACAGTTGCGTCTCTTCTTCTAATTTAGCCAGCACCTTCCTTGCCGCAGCCAGTTTGAGTTTATCAGGGTCTTCCGCCGGTTCTTTTTCCAGGCGTTCGATCTCTTTGAGGAGCGTTGCCTTCTTGACTTCAAGATTGGCTATACCACCCGGATGCAGTCTTATGTTGAATTGTTTGTAATACTCCAGTACATTACAGCCGAAATTACTCAGCCAGTCGTTTTCTTCTCCGTTCAGGCCAAATCCGATGGTCACCTCATTCTGGTACACTTTCCAGGAAATGCCCTGCTCTTCCAGTCGTTCAGGATACGTTTTCCATCCTAGTTCCGGACGGGCATAATTGGTAATGTTCCACAGGTGCGCTATTCCCTCCGGTTCATTCTTTTCACGTACAGTACCCGTCATCCAGTAATAACGGTTAGGATGTGTACCGGTGATGCTGGAACAGAAGTTTTGATCACAGATGGTAAAGGCGTCAGCCAATGAGTAATAGAACGGAAAATCCGCACGGTCACAATATCCCATCGTCAGCGGCACATCAGCATATTCCTTCCTGGAAGTCCTTTTTACATCCAGCCAGCGGTCATATTTACCGTTATTACGTGCATCCGTCTGATCTGTCCAGCCATGCGGTGTGGATCCCATCCAGGGTACTTTTGTATCCATCGTGTTGAGCCGGAAAGGAGCATAGGTCTTACCTTCCTTGTTGGATTGCAGCCATACCTTGTTGTTATTGCTTAAGCGGATAGCCCGGGGATCGTTAAATCCTCTTACCCCCTGTAAAGTACCGAACAGGTGATCGAAAGAACGGTTTTCCTGCATGAGGAATACAATATGCTCAGCATCATAAAAAGTACTGCCCGGCTCCGGGTTAATCGCTAATGCTCGCTGTATGGCCGGTGGCATTGCGCCGGCAAGGACCGCACTTCCTGATAACAGTGCTGCCTTTTTTAGAAAATCTCTGCGGGTATCCATATGCTTTACTTAATAATGTTATCTATTTACATGAACAGCGGGTTCCTGGCTGTACCTGATCTTATCCTGATGATCGTTTTCGCTCCCGTTCCGGAGACCGGCGAAGATAAAAATAGCAATACTAAGGGGCAACCCCTGTATTTTAAATGTATATAAAGTTTTTGCTAAAATCATCCTTCAATACGGCTCATTTTACCGGCTATTTATCATGAAAAGATTAGGCTGGTTAATTACCTTTGTGCCTCATCCGCTGCTTGTATTAACATACTCCCCATCTTTGGGGATTTTAATATCGTATTAGTTGACAGACATTTGCATATAAGCAGTCATGTTAAATGTCTACGCTTAAGTAGAAGATCTGATGGGGGATCTTTCCGCTTAATGGTCGTCCCGGTTCACGCGGGACGATTTTTTATTGAATTACCATTATCCAACTATAAATTATATGACACAAGCATTTAATTACTGCAGGACCGGATCATTACTGATGCTGATACTATTAGGCTCACTCTCTTCCCTCCAGGCGCAACAACAGACAGCTGGCCCCAGGAAATTTCCAGGGCACAAAAAAGAAGGTAAAACAATACAGACTGGCGGTGTTGTAAAGTACAACACGCTGTTTCAATACGGTGTTGCCGACGCTTTCATTGGGGGCGTATTTGATGGCAATTACACCTGGAGCCAATTAAAGGAACAGGGCGATTTCGGGCTGGGTGCTCCAGACCAGCTGGACGGTGAACTGACCATCTGCGATGGGAAAGGCTACCAGACACAATCTACCGGTAAGACCATCCAGGTAGCAGACAGTTTCAGGACCTCCCTCGCTTTCGTTACCTTCTTTAAAGCAGATACAGCTTTCATCATCAATGGTACGCAGGATCAGGCGGCTGCCTTTAAACAGATAGACACTTACCTGAAGAAAAAGAATGGTATGTACGCCATCAGGATCTCCGGTAGTTTTAATCAACTTAAAACAAGGGCATTCCCGCCTCCGCAGCAACCTTATGCGCCGCTGGCCACGCTGCTGAATACCCAGCAATTCTTCGATATAAAAAATACCAAAGGGGTGCTGGTAGGGTACAAGTTGCCCACTTATATCAACGGACTTAGCATTGAAGGCTATCACTTTCATTTCCTGTCGGACGACCGTACCCGTGGAGGCCATATGCTGAGCTTTTCAGGCAACGATCTGAAGGTGGAAGTAGCGGAATTGAAAGACTTTCATATGACGGTGCCTGACGACGGCTCCTTTATGAACTACGAGTTTAAGAAGAAACAAAATATTGATTTAGAGAAAGTTGAAAAGGGGCATTAAGCCCCTTTTTCTTTTGCACAGGCTTTTTGCATTTCCCGGGTGCTCCCGCCGTATTTTATTTTCTTCCGCATGCTGTCCCGAGCTCCCGGTATTCTCTGCTGGTTCTCTTCTTATCCTTTCCATATTCTCTCTTTATTCTCTTTTTGCACCCTTTGTGTACCCCATCACTTCCGGCCATCTATCGAAATATTTAGTTCGGTCAATAAATCTTGTATATTTGCCGCCGTAGTTACATTATATCAGGCAGCACGGAATGTCGCTGCTGTACCACCAATTTGTTTCATTTGTACACCGCTCAAAATAAATTATCATGAGTACGCAAACAGAGAACACAGCCATAGCACAGACTGCACAGATCATTTCACAGATCCTGACCACCTGGAAGTCGGGTAGTAGCCGGGTAACTGCGTTTTTTAAACAGTACCCGGACGAATTTTACCAACAGGAAGTAGCTCCGGGACGTAGCAGGGCCATTTACCTGCTGGGGCACCTGGTATCGTCCAGTGATGGGCTGCTGCCATTGTTTGGCATCAGTGAAAGGTTATACCCTCAATTGGAGAAACTTTTCAGCACCAGTCCTGACAGGGCTTTTAACGATATTCCATCCGTAGCGGAATTAAGGGAATACTGGGAGAAGGTGAACAATACCCTGGCTGATCATTTCAGCAAAATGCAGCCGCAGGATTGGTTGTCGAGGCATACGAAAGTATCGGAAGAAGACTTTGCGAAAGAGCCTCACCGGAACAAGTTAAACGTACTGCTTAGCCGTACTACACATATCAGCTATCATGTGGGTCAGCTGGTTTTCCTGAATAAAAAGGAAGAAGCGGCTATATAATGCCGTTTCCGGGCTCATTGCTCCCCTGGGGAAGGGACCTTGGGTAATGAGCCCGGAATAAGCTTAAAATGGGTCTTTTTCTATGTAATATTTCTCTCTGAACAAGTCCGGCAAGTTCCGGCTAAAGCCCGGGTTTATTTTTTACGATCCTGTGGCGCAGCCTTAGCCGAGTCTTTCATCCACAATGGTTTTGCCCGTTGTACTTTTTTATACACCGCGCAATCGGCAGTATGGGCCCCGGGAAGATAGCCTGCACTCATCAGGAATTCATTTACAATTTCTCCGCCGGTGAACTTAAATGTTTTCTTAAATAGTTTCACCCATTCCTCTTTTGTTTTCGGATGCTGCAATTCCAGCCATTTTTCAAAAGAACCGTATTCCTTTTGCAGCTGCAGGATGGTTTTGGCATTTTCTATGGCCGCATTGATCTTCAAACGGTTCCTGATGATGCCGGGATCTGCCATCAGCCTTTCCCTGTCCGCCTCCGTATAGGCGGCCACCTTTTTGATATTGAAATTGCTGTATGCTTTTCTGAAACCGGCTTCTTTTTTCAGGATGGTTTCCCAGCTAAGGCCTGCCTGGTTGATCTCCAGCACCAGGCGGCAGAATAATTCATTGTCGTCATGTATAGGAAATCCGTAGTACTGGTCATGGTAGGTCTTATGTATCGCCTTTTTTTCTTCCGACATGTACTCGATCGCGTTGCAATATGACATATGTGGTCCTTCTGAAATTTATATGATTAGTTAAATGATGTACGGTATGTATAGTCCTGATCCTGCTGATCAGGAAATTTACGCCAAGATAGTCAAATTAGGCTGTACCATAGATCGTTTTGATTGTTTTGAAGATTTGATATTGCAAAGTTGGCCGGATAGGAGGATATTGGTCAGGGTATCCAAAGGCCGGAGGAAATTATCCCCGATTTCCATAATTAAACGTCTAAACATATATTTGCCCAACTATATTATGTACTGTTCATTCAACACCCTTACCATGAAAAGAATTTTTTTGTTAGCCGCCATTGGTTTGGCGAGCGTAAAATCGTCGGTAGCGCAACATTTTACTCACGGCCTTGGCGTTGGTATCTTCGTGGAAGATGCCAAGAGGACGAATGCCAAAGGCAGTTTTACATTCACGTACTCTCCCCGTCTTAGTTTCGCGGAGACGGAAAATACTTCGCTGTCGATAGGTATTCCCCTGAACATTGGTTTTTCCGGCACATATAGTGGAGGGTACACCAGTGATGGTTATTACGAGGAGAATGATCTCGGCTATATGATCAATGTGCCGCTGATGCTCAATTTTAACATTGGCGCCGGTTCAGCCAAAGGTTGCCAGGACAGGATGGGATTTTTTGTCGGCGCTGGCTATGCTTATCATATCGGTACTGTGGAAGATAATTTAATTGGCAATGTTTACCCTCACACAGAAACGGAAAGCGCCACTGGCCTTGCTGCCAATATTGGCCTTCGTATTGGTGTTGGTCACAAGAAGAAGCATAACATAGAGATCAGGAGTTCCTATATGCGGGGCATGAGCTCTTATAAGCCGCATGTTTTCGGAGCTAACTGCCTGTTTAACTTTTAGTTTTATTACCAGTATCTATAGCGCCGTCTCAGCAACAAATGAGACGGCTTTTTTATATACGCAATTGTTATTGGAAGGGGAGTGGCCTTACAAAACTCCTGTAATAATCAACGTCAATCTCTACCAGGTCATTCGCCGCCTTGTACTCCGGATATTCCTTATTAGATGCATATTTTACCGCCTGCATGAACTGGTCTACGTAAGCCTGGTTCTTCTTTGCCGGCGGCGCCTTATCGATGATGTCAGAGCTGGAGAGCATCGTTGTTTCCAGGTATAGTATCTTGTCTTTCTTTTTGCTGGTATAAAATCCCAGGAAGCAATGGTCATGTGTCAGTACCATCACAGCCGATATATGAATGGCGCGTAAGAGGGACGCAAATACCACCGTTCCATCAACGCAGTTTGCCTGGTTTGTTTTCATGGAGTTATCGAAGGTACGCACAGCCTGGCTCACCAAATTGTTGGTGCTGTTGGTTGATGTGGTGGTTACACTGCTATATTGAAAGCCCCTGTCATGCAATACCTTCCAGATAGCCGCCACCTGCAGGATAGTATTGACATCATCACCCTGGTAGCCACTGATAGCGGATATCAGCTTTGTCTTCAATGCATCTTTTAATATCTTATCGATCTCCGGATGCTGTTCCTGGATAAAGGCGGTGAACAGGAAGTCAAATTTCTGTTCATGATAACGATAGATGCAATCATTGATGCTGCGCATAAATAATGGCACAGACCTTTCCACTTTGTTTCCGTCTTCGTCATATAGCCTGAAGATGATATTGATCGGAGAGCTGGACACCTGCTTTGCAAGTGTCGACATATTCCAGGGAATGTTCGGCATAAAATAAACTTCCTGGCCTGCCTGCTGGAACATGAAATCGCCGCTCACCTTATCGAAGTACGATTTGTCGCTGCTCTCTATTTCCCATTTTAGGGGAATGTAGGAATTGTTGCTGATGAACCTGAATCCCAGGGCACTGCTCTTAACGGAGTTCATAAAAGCGTTATCGATATTGCCCCTGTAATCTGCCATGCTTATTACCATGGACGGAAATATCTGTCCGTCGAAATATGCAATCGGCTCCCATTTAATATTGGTGAAATCTCCCTTTTTAAATTTCGGTTTGGTTGTCTGGTCGGCAGGTACTGAGGGTTGTGGCGTACCACTCTTAACAACCTTCACATTCTTGTTAAACTGTTCTGTTGTTCTCTTGGTAGCGTCTATAAATCCGCCAATGCTTCTCATTGTTTCTGTGCCGGTTCTAAGCGCTTCATTGGCGTCTTTCAACACCTTAGGGAGTTGTGCGCGAAGGCTTGAGGAAAATAGCAGTATAGTGGCAAGCAGTAAGTATTGTTTTGGTCTCACGAGGTGGAATTGTTTGATTTGCATCTTAATTATTTTTGAGCGTGGAACTACAGTCTGTAGCATCAAATAGATACGGCAATTGTATATGGGGATATTGACTGTGACAAGCTAAAGCACGATAGGAATGATCCTGGTATCTGGTATTATGCTCCGTATCTTCCTTTACAAAGTTATTTTATAGTTTTTGCCCAATTGGTTAATGAACTGTTAACCAATTAGTAATGATCCCGGTATGATGATTTTAATAATATTGTCTGTGTGCATCATATGATGGGAATGCCGTTGTACCCGTTTAAGCAAAGGATAAGTGAGGATATTCCATATCCTGCCGGGAGGATTCAGTGAAGAGTTCCTATATTTAGGCTATGCAAAGAAAAACTGTCCTGTTGCTCGGCGCCAATTCGGATGTAGCAAAAGCCGCCATCCTCCGGTATGCAGCTAAAGGTTTCCGCGTGATGGCCGCTTCCCGGAACACTGATGCGCTTTATACATTTGTTGACGAGCAGTTATCCCTGAAAGAACTGGTAACCGTGCTTTATTTTGATGCTGCAGACTTTGACAGTCATGCCGGCTTTTATGAATTGTTGCCGGAGAAACCTCACATTGTGGTATATGCAGCCGGTTACCTCAAAAACAATGAAGAAGCCTTACTCGATTTTCCCGCCAGTTTCCGGATGATGCAGGTACATTACGCAGGCGCTGTATCCATCCTTAACATTATTGCTATGGATAAGGAGAACGCCCGCCTGGAAAGGATCATCGGCTTGTCTTCTCTTTCCGGTGTAAGGGGAAGGAGGAGTAATTTCATTTATGGCAGCACCAAGTCGGCCTTTACGCAATACCTGGCTGGTTTGCGGCAATACCTGTTCAGCAGGCGGATCACTGTGAATGTGATCGTGGCAGGTTACATCCGGAGTAAGATGACTGCCGGGCTGGACCTGCCTGAATCCCTGATGCTGGAGCCGGATTTTATAGCAAAGGCAGTGGTGCATGCCGGTAACAGGTTTGTAATTGTGCCAGGTTTCAAGTGGAAGCTGATTTATACGGCGTTGAAATGGATGCCCGAACGCCTGGTAGCAAGGTTGCCCTGATTTATAGCATTGATGTCACCAGCTTCCCCAGCTGCTTTAGTTTAAGCCGGACATCCTCCGACCAGTGCAGGCCAATGGAAAACCGCATACAGTTTTCAAACTGATCCTGTAGCGTAAACATCCTCCCCGGGGCGATGCTTATCTTATATTTCATGGCGGCATCAAAAAGTTCCGTGGTATTGATCTGCTTATTGAGTTCTACCCATAGGGCAAGTCCGCCTTGTGGTCTGCTTATCCTGGTATCTTCCGGGAAATACGCAGCTATTGCATCTATATAATGCAGGTAGTTTTGTTGCAAGGTGGAACGTAGTTTCCGAAGGTGATGTTCATATCTGCCACTTTTGAGAAAACTGGCTACCGCAGCGTGCGTAATAGCGGGTGATGATATGGCATGAACCAGTTTTAACTTAAGGATCTGCTCCTTGTATTTACCCGGGGCCACCCACCCTACGCGGTAGCCAGGCGCCAGGGTCTTGGAAAAGGAACTACACAATAATACCGTTCCCGCTGTATCAAATGCCTTGCAACATTTTGGGCGTTGCGTTCCAAAGTACAGATCGCCGTAAATATCATCTTCTATCAGGGGAATGTTGTGTTTTGTGAGCAGCGCTACCACCTCTTTCTTATTTTCCTCCGGCATACAGCTGCCCAACGGTGTATTGAAGTTAGGGACCAGCAAACAAAGATTGATCTTATGAATAACCTTCTTTAAGGCATCTGTTTCGACACCGGTAACGGGATGGGTTGGCAGCTCAAGCACTTTTAAGCCCAGGCTTCGCGCCAGCTGCAGACTACCGGGATAGCAGGGACTTTCCATAGCAATAGTATCACCGGGCTTTGCCAGCGCCATCATACAGAACGATAAGGCGTTCATACCACCGGCAGTAGATATCAGTTCATCTTCCCGCAGCCTTCCTCCCCAGGCCAGGGAGCGGGCGGCAATAAGTCGTAGCAGCTCTTCATTTCCCTGTAGTGGTTCATATCCCGTCCCACTGGCGGCCATTTCCCTGGTGGCATACATTATTTCCTTGTTTAGTTTGGCTAAAGGCAGAATCTCACCCGAAGGCGCTCCGATAGAGAAGGGCGTAAGGTCTTTCCTGCCCATATTAGCATACACTTTCCGGATCAGGGCTTCCGGTTCTTTGTTGTCACTGACCACTAAAGGTTTGCTGACTTCCGGAAGGGCCAGTCTTCGGTAGGGTAGCTGGCTTACAAAATACCCGGACTGTGGTTTTGAGTGAATGAGTGACTGTGCCTCCAGTTCCAGGAATATCCTCTTCGCCGTGTTCATGCTGATGTGATGTTCCTGGCATAGCATTCTTACAGACGGCAGGCGATCTCCCGCTTTAAAAACACCATCCCTGATCAGCGCGGCAATGTTGTTTGATATCTCCAGGTAAAGAAAGTCCTCTTTCATAGTATAAAGGTAACTGTGCCCATCGAAATACACAAAACTGAGACTGTGCTTATTGATGTATCAGGCATAGTTTTGCACCATAAATCATGATACACATGCTGGATGTAATTATCAAAACAGGAAAGGAGAATATGGATGTTACAATGGTACACCGGTACCTGAGCGAAGATTCCTACTGGGCTAAGGGTATTTCCTATGCGCTGGTTGACAATTCCCTTGCCAACTCCTTTTGTGTCGGAGCTTTTATCGATGGAAAGCAGATAGGCTTCGGACGGGTAATAACAGATTATTACACCTTCGGATGGTTCGCAGACTTCCTGGTATTGCCGGCATACCAGGGTCAGGGAGTGGCGAAGAAGATGCTGGCGCATATATTGGCGCAGCCCTGGTCAAAACGTCTGAGGAGGCAGATGCTCAATACCAGTACTGCTCATGGGTTATATCGACAGTTCCGGTTTAAGGAGCTGAGCAATCCTTCCTACCTGATGGAGATTTACAGGCCCGGCATTCATTTGCAGTTGCAGGAGGATGTCTTATAATGGAAGGCAACTATTGACAGATATTGCCAGTACTATTCATTGATTAAGACCGGTGGCAAGGGCTGTATGGGGTAGAATGGCATGTACGCCTGCTTCATACTGCATGGGACACGCGACGTTTTTTACCTACCTGTGGTCTTTTTTGCAAACGCTGACAGGTGTTGATATCAATACACTTACAACGCGTTTCACCAAAGCTTTTAACATGATGGCCATCATTCAACATGGACGGCCATTTTAGTGTCATAGTAAGCATTGTATCGGGTAATATACAAGCGTTTCTGTTGGCAGGGGTATTTGCTACCGGCTTTATAAGGAACGGTCTATGAAAAAGAAAAAAACATAATTATTATGTTGAATGTTTGGAAAAATAATTATGTTTGCGTCCAAATAACAGGGGCAATTAATACGTCATCACACTATGTGATGGTTTGAGCTGTAAGACATGTCTTTTCAACTTTACTGCGTTTTAAAAGCTATACCTTTAAATGAATTACATTGTTCGGAGATGTTCAATATTGTTTGCCTGACCTGATTAATAATTGCGATGACAATTTTTTAACATCATAGTCTCTATGAACATAATGACTATGGCGTGTTTTGATGCTATATACCATGAAATATTTTGTATCCCTTTTCTTACTCATCTTGATTTTGATGCCTGGTGCTTATAGTCAGTCGCCTCCCGGACTACTGCCGCTTACCTGATGCATCTGTGATTTACGCGATGATATTTCCAGACGAATTTACATATACGAGATAAGCCGGATAACCGGAGCTATACTTATAAATGAGATCGACGATGATTTTGGCTCTTGCCGCTAAGAGAAAGAAAACGATTGCCCGTGCCATGCTGTTGCTGCTGTACCTGGAGGTTATCATACCTCCAATGGCGTCAGGAGCTTCTGTGGTAAAACTACACCATGGCAGACATACAAATCCGGTTCCTGCGATGACAATTGCAGGCAAGGCTCCTGAAGGTAGTGCCACCGCTGTCATTCCGGCCATTGCAGAAAGGGATGATGAAGTCGCGAAGGTGCCGGAAAAGACTGAAGGAGGGCCCACTCAGCCGGAGATGCAGGAATTCCATTCCGTGAATAGTGACAATATGGTCGATCTGTTTACAGGCGATTTTTCTTATTCTATTCCCTTAATGGATGTAGGAGGTTACCCGCTTGCCCTTGGTTATAACAGTGGTATCACAATGGATCAGGAAGCCAGCTGGACAGGCCTGGGCTGGAATCTTAATCCCGGTACTATTACGCGTAATGTGAGAGGGATACCTGACGATTTCAATGGCACAGATTCGATCACAAAAACGCAGAATATAAAGGAAAATAAGACGATCGGGGCAACAGCCGGTTTGAACCTGGAGATTGTAGGCGTGGACCAGGAAACGTTTAAGAAATCAACGTCAATAACGCCGGAGCTTACCGGGAGCATAGGCATTTTTCATAACACCTACCGTGGATGGGGAACGGAAATAGGTATGGGGGTGAGTATACGTGCGGCGAAAAGTGGTGCGTATGACGCTGCCGCCGGACTGGGGTTTAACAGTAATTCACAGGAGGGGTTGACGATCTCTCCGAGTCTTTCGGCCAACATTTCGCAAAAGGAGGCAAATACAAAAGGAGGCTACGCGGGAAGCTTGTCTATTGGTTCCGCCTATAACAGCAGGGAGGGCATGAAATCGATCCAGTATAGCGCGGGGGTTACGAAGATGCGAAAAGATGCCATCCAGGCAAGAATTCCTAACTTGAGGGTTGGGCCTTTACAGTTTTCCCGTGGCAGTTACGGTGGGCTTTTATCCAGCAGCATTTCTTTCGCCTATCCTTCATACAATCCCTCGATGTCTGTTCCCTACACGAACAAGATGGCCACCATTACGATGAAAGTAGGTTGGGAAACGTCTGTTGTACACCCGAGCCTTTTTTTAAAAGGATATGTAACTAAGCAGTCTATTGAAAAAGAAGACCAGCGGCTAAGCCTGCCTGCGTATGGTTACCTCAACTACCAGAATGCAGAGGCTAATCCCCTTGCTGTTCTTGATTTCAACAGGGAGAAAGATATTGTTTACCGGGAGAAGCCAACATTGCCTAACATCGGAGTGCCAAGTTATACCTATGATATTTTTACGATTTCAGGGGAAGGGGTAGGAGGTAGCTTCCGTGGATATAGAAGCGATATAGGATATGTTTACGATCATAAGATAAAGACAAAGGACAGATCCGCTAATGTGGGAACGGATGTTGGTTTTGGTTCGATAGTGCATGTAGGCATGGATATCACATATACGCGTTCTTATACTGAGGCTGGTCAATGGCTCGCAAAGTCAAATCGACTTGCGCAGTTGGTTGCATTTAGAAAGGGTAATGGATTGTTTGAGCCTGCTTATTTCCGTAACCCTGGGGAGATGACGGTAAATACGGCTTCTTTTTATAATGCAGTGGGAGGCGACGATGTTGTTTTCCCTAAACTGCTGCAGGGCGGTTCAGGACCTGACATCAGGACTACAAACGCGCTTACCCGATATGCCGGCGGCATACAACGGGGGGATGTACAATTAGATAATCAGTCTGTTGTAAAAAAAGAGCGTGATAAGCGAACCCAGGTGATCACTTACCTGACGGCCAAGGAAGCCAGCTTCGCAGGACAGTCAACTTATATAGAAAATCACCTTCTGAATAAATATAAGCTGCAGAGCGATTGTGATGTGGTTTCACATAATGGCAGTGAAGGCGATCTGGATACCCTGGGACTTCGCGGAGAGTATTACAGGGGATCGAACTGGAAAACGAAAGTGAAAATGTATGAAAGGAGAGATACCAACATTTATTTCCCGGATATTAACGCTTTTAAATATAATGATCTCACAGGGGCCCCGAATGCTGAAAAGGGGGGAAAAGCCTTCAGCGCGAAGTGGACAGGACGGATAAAGGCGCCGGTATCAGGAAAATATAAGATAGAGACGGTCTGCGATGATGGTGTACGGGTATTCATTAATGATAAGATCTTTATAGATAAGTGGAACCATTACGGCATCGGCCAGGACTCTGTTAACTTCGAAGCGGGTGTTTTCTATGACCTACGGGTGGAATATGTCAATTATGAAAGTTACGCGTACATACAACTCTATATCCACAACGGTAAAGATACCATAAAGGGGAAAGACCTGTTTGCTCCTGCCGCCGTACATGAGTCATTTGTAGCCATACCTGATACACTGATTAACGAAAAGCGGGTAACGGACCTGCGTAAAGGGAATCATATTTCACAGGTAGAAGTGCTTAGCCCTGACGGGAAGAGGAATATCTATGGGCTACCTGTTTATAACATCAGGCAAAAGGAAGTAACCTTCGCAGTAGATCATGATAAAGGCAATCCGGTTGAAGGTATAGTTGGTTACACAGATGGAACGGACAATACAACTGACAACACAAATGGTGTTGACTGGTATTTTACAAGTGAAGAAACACCCGCTTATCCGCATTCATTCCTGTTGACCGGCATTGTTTCACCCGATTATGTGGACCTGACCGGAAATGGTATCTCTGATGATGATCCGGGTAACGCGGTGAAATTCAATTACACCCGTACCGCAGGTGCCGATAATCCCTATAAATGGCGAACGCCTTATTCCACGGGTGCAACTTATAATGAATCCATGAAAACCGACAACAGGGATGATAAAGGTAGTTACGTATACGGTGAGAAAGAACTGTGGTACCTGAATTCCATTGAGTCGAAAAATATGGTCGCCACCTTTGTGTTGGGAGACAGGAAAGATCTGCAGCCAATTCAGGAAAACGGACAAAAGATCCCTGATAGTAAAATGGTTAAGCGGTTGGAGGAGATCAACCTGTATACCAAGGCAGACTTCATGAAATATAATACAGCGGCAACACCTGTTAAGACGGTACATTTCGAGTACACGTATGAATTGTGCAAAGGATACAGTAGTGTGGGAGGAGATGTGACTACAACAGATTCCACCGGTAAGCTGACATTAAAGCGTGTATGGTTTACTTACAATGGCAACAAAAAAGGCCGTAAGAATGCCTATGTATTCCATTATACAGGAAAGAACCCGGATTATGACCACAAATCATTCGATCGTTGGGGTAATTACAAAAGCATTACAGATAATCCCGGTTATACTGAGAATAATAAAGTCACTAATGCCGACCGCCCCTATGCTGTGCAGGATAGCGTGAAAGCTGCAGCGAATGCAGCCGCATGGGCCCTGGACTCGATCATACTTCCTTCGGGGGGACGTATGAAAATTACTTATGAAAGCGATGACTACGGATTTGTACAGCATAAAAGAGCAGCAAAGATGTTCAATATAGCCGGCTTTTCTCCCATCATACCTGTTGATATGAGCCGTGTAATGCCGCAGTTATACGGTCCGGAAGGAGATTATTCATATGTGGTAGTAGATGTTCCTGAGACGGTAGGTTCAAAAGAAGAGGTATATCGGAAATATCTGTCCGGCCTGGATGAGAATATTGCTTTCAGGGTTAGTGTAAAAATGCCATCTGATAAATGGGGTAAAGGATATGAATTCGTACCTGCCTATGCAGATCTGGTATCAGGGGAGTACGGTTTCCTGAATAATGGTAATACAATCTGGTTTAAGATCAAAACTGTTAATAAGAAAGGAGAAGATGGTGGCGACTATACTACCGTTGCCAAAACTGCCGCGCAGTTCCTTCGCCTTAATCTTCCATCAAAGGCATATCCGGGATCAGATGTGGGAGATAACCTCGACTTTACAGATGGTGTGAGAATGTTGACTTCTATGGCCGGTAATGTTATTAATACGCTAAGGTCATTTGACAATATGGTAAGGAGCAAGGGATGGGTAAGAGATATTGACCTAAGCCGTTCCTGGGTGCGTTTGAACGTACCCGATTATAAGAAGTATGGTGGCGGGCACCGTGTTAAGCGCATAGTAATATATGACAACTGGAATGCTATGACTGGTCGTAAGGAGTCCCGGTATGGTACTGAATATGAATATACTATTATCAGGAATATAGATGGAAAGGACCGGAAGATCAGCAGTGGCGTAGCCACTTATGAGCCAATGCTGGGGGCGGAAGAAAACCCGCTGCGTGTGCCTATAGAATACGGACAACGGGCTGCATTGTGGGCGCCCACCAATATGGGATATGTGGAAACGCCCATGTGCGAATCTTTTTATCCCGGTCCGATGGTAGGTTATAGTGCTGTGATATCGAGATCTATTCATAATAGCAGTTCCAGAATAAAATCACAGACCGGATATAAAGAGAACCTGTTTTATACTGCGTATGATTTTCCGACGTTTTCTGACTATTCGCTGTTGAATCCTGATACCAAGAAAACATTTAAACCGGCTTTGAAAAATCTCCTGAAAATAGATGCGCAGCATCACCTTGTAATGAGTCAGGGCTTTAAAGTGGAACTTAACGACATGCATGGAAAGCCGAAAGCTGAAAATATCTATGCAGCTACGGATTCGGCTGGTCGCCCGGCTTCCTATACCCGCTATTACTATCATGTCGAGAATGATTCTTCGGATATTAAGAAGTTGAATAGCACTGTTCTTTCTATGGATGCTAAAGGAAACATCAGTACCGATCTGACCATTGGTAAGGACGTGGAACTAATGATGGATATGAGACAGGTAGAGATGAAGACTTATAGTGTTACTGTTCAGGGGAACGTTGATGTGATCGTTCTGCCGCCGGTGGCAGGTATCCCCACAGTCATGGCCATCCCTGAGAGTGAACATAACCTGTTCCGTTCTGCAGCGGCTATGAAGGTGATCAACAGGCATGGTATTCTTGAGAGGGTTGAAGCGATGGATAAGGGAAGTAAAGTTGTTACCAGCAACCTGCTTTATGATGGTGAAACCGGTGATGTGCTCCTGACTGCAACACAGAACGAGTTCGGAGATTCGATATATCAGTTTAATTACCCCGCCGGATGGATGTATGAAGGTATGGCGGGTGCATACAAGAATGTAAATGCCACATTGGATCATATATTCATCAGGGAAGGAAAGATCATTGGGGGAGCAACTCCGCAAACAATCAATGACTGCTTTTTCTCCGGCGATGAGATCCTCATTTCAGGCAAGAACAAGGTGAATGACGATGACTGTGATCCGCTGGTTGCTACCTTCGGTAATTCCGATAAGATATGGGCAGTTGATGTTAACAACCTGAACGGAGGTGCTAAGAATATTTACTTCATGGATGAGAAGGGCATGCCTTATACCGGTAATGATGTGAGTATGAAAGTGCTCCGTTCCGGCAGGAGGAACATAAATGCCAGCGTAGGAACGGTCACCATGATGAGAACACCCCTGGACTTTATTAATGGGAAATACTCTCTGAATATTGATAAAAGCAAGAAGATCATAAATGCCAGTGCAGTTGAATACAAACAGAACTGGCAGGTGCAGGACAGGAAGAAACAGAAGATAAACTGTGCATATTAAAACACCCGGCTGAAGTAAAAATATGTTGATGAAAAGAATATTAGCGTTACTGATAGCAATGACTGGTATTACAGGTATAGCAATTGCTCAGCAGTCAGCATCTGATTCCGTCGCAATACTTGGTGATTGGAATATATATAGTATAGAGGCAGAGATCTACTCACAAAAGGATGGCGTATTAATTGAGAAAATGTCTGTTGATCCAAGGGCGGAAGTCGGCCAGTTAAAGATGGGCATTCCTGACGGTATCCGCATTACCAAAGACTCCTGTTTTCTGCGTGGGCGGGAAGCTTTTTCCGGCAGCTATGATATTGTCCGGGGCGGATTGCTTAGGATCAGGCAGATGATCAACCCGGGGCTTCCGGCAATTATGAAAACATATCAATATACAGTTGCCCCCGGATCGCTCACATTGACACCGCCCTCAGTTTATTACCAGGATGCCACAAGGGGCAAAGCGGTGAAAGTGATATACCAATGTGGGTACAGGAGAGATTAGCGCACCCTGAACAGGTGCCGGAATTATTGAATAATACATTACTTGGGATTCGATGATATTTAAAGATCGGTATACGTGGAAGGTCATCTTGTGTTGGATGATATTCTGTTTTTTATTACTGCGCAACGAAAGTGCAGATGCCCAATGCAGTCAGTGGGGAGTAAGTGCAACTGCACAAACGTCTACGTGTGCGGCAAACGGTGGGATAACTGCAACATTGACCGGTAATGGGGCGGCTTCCCTGACCAACATTCTATACAGCCTTGAACCGTTGGCAACAGGTGGATATGGTGTGCCGCAAAGTTTATCGCCGGTATTCGGAAATGTGCCGGGCGGATCATATCGGGTAGTAGTGCAGGCGGTATGTAACGGCGTGTCGGTATCTGCCAGTACAGAGATTACTGTTTCCTCTACGTATGTTCCGATGAATGTTTCAACTGAGGAGGAAAGGATGGCATTTGGTACTTGTAATACCGGGCAGGGACGCATTACTTTTTCTGGCGGAAATGCGCCTTATACAATAACGATAACCAGAAAGCCTGCGGAGTATACCGGCCGTACGGCCTTTGTAACATCAGCTGCTACTTTCGTACTGGACAGCCTGAAGCCAGGAGCGTATACTTTGACAGTATCCGACGCGTGTGCCGCTACCGCTCCGACACAGTCACTTACAGTTAGTGCGATTACATCTTTAGCCACAACAGATGTTGGATTGACCATCGAGCCTGTTCCGTCGGATTGCCGGAAACTGCGCATAAAAGATATAGGGACCTACCTCCCCGCCTTTCATAAGTACTTTTATGAAGGTACACCTTTGCAGATGAGCTGTACTGTAGGAGGAGTGTCTACTGAATATTTACCGTTGATGTCAGATCCCGGATACCTGACTTTGCCTGCGGGGACCACAATAAGTGACTTCCGTGGGGCGCCGTTGCAGATTAATTTCAAGTCGCCGTGCAACGAAATAATAACTGCCACGCTACCGCTGCCGTCCACCCGTATAACCCCGGAGATTGAAAATAATTGCAGCACTGATTTTAATCTGAGGTATAGCCTCAATGGCGCAAATATGGTGTGTTATCCGCTTTACCTTAGTCTGAAGAACAGTAATAATAGTTCATACCGTTACGATACCGTCGCCTTCAATAAGGAATCAACTTTAAGTGATACCATTAATCATCTTGTATTTGGAGATTATGAGGTTATAATTACCGGTGCGGATGGAAAGCTCGTTTCCCAGTATTATTTTTCGGCCAATGCGCCGGCGGGGGAGTCGCCATACTTTCTTACGGCAGAAGAAGGGCCTTCTGCAAGCCTGGGAAAAGAAGGTATCGCCTTGATCGCAGTACATAAAACCTCGCTTTTTTCAGCAGGGACCAGGATTGAGGTGATTAGTCCTGCTGACAAGGCATTCACGTACATAGTAGATTACAATAATAGTCCCATAGCATATCCCCTGAAAAATGGTGAGTTAGAGACATTTGGTGTGGGCAATTATCTGATAAGGGTAACAGATAACTGCGGTGCGTATGAAATTCCTATAACAATTGAGGAAAATGACGTATTCAGGTATTCGTGGAGCTATACAAGTATGCAGACATGTACCGGACTGTCAGTTATACCGACGGGACATGCTTATTATAAAGGGCAGGACCTGCCGACCTATTATCAGATTGTAGGTGGTCCTGCAGGATCAGGTAACCCGATTGTACCGGCGGGGAGTAATTTGTTGTTGTCTATTCCTGGTGCATACAGGGTTGCCGTTTCGGCTTACGAGGGTGCGGCCGTAGACTTTGGCCCGAATGGGAAGGATGTACGTTTTGATAATCCGCCACTGGCTGTGGATGTCGAGAATTCTCTTGGATGGGTTTGCCCCAGGCAGCCGGATAATTCCGGGACGATCAAGGCATTTGCCCGGAACGGTAGCACTGCCCAATCGGGTGCTTATACATTTAAACTGGCTGAGGCGGGTAAAGGAGCCACGGGACCCTATCTGGCAGTAAATAACACTGGTTATTTCAGTTCAGCTGCATCTGGTAATGCTTATAGCCTGATTGCCAACCAGCTTTATGACATCAGAGTGGAGGATGATTGTGGCGCATCAGCGGTGCAATCACTTAAAATAACAGATTTTGCTACAGCGCAGGTTGTGTCCAGCGATAAGCCTCAGTATTGTCTTGGGGAAACCGTCCGCCTTCGCACTATTAATCTTCCTACCACCGCCAAACGGGCATACTGGACAGGGCCTGATAATTTCCATGCGCAGAGCGCTGTAAATGAATTGCTGATCCCTGATTTTAAAGCTGAGATGGCAGGGGTATACAGGGTAGCCATTACTTCGGATATGTGCAGTGATTCTATTATAGGAACTGTTACAATTGGTGCTGCACCATACCTGGCTGTATGTTACAGCGCAATAACTGATACAAGCGTTAACCCATATGTTTATGGGCTCTTAGGCAGCTGGCGCCCGATGCGTTCTTACACCTATTATGGATCGCGGGCGGAGTCTGATCCGGATAAACCGACAGATATCAGGAATGACGGCGCATTTGCCAGCTTCGACGCATTCTGGCAGGTGAAAGATGGGAAGTGGGCTGCCCAAAAGCAGCAGGCATGGGTCTGGAATGCTGAGAGCACAATTTTTAATGCAAAAGGTTTTGAACTTGAGAATAAAGACCCGCTTGGCCGTTACAATTCGGGATTATATGGATACGGTGATGCCATACCGGTGGCTGTAGTACAAAATAGCCACTACCAGGAAGCCGCCTTTGAAGGGTTTGAAGATTACTTTTTTGCTGATGCGGGGTGTCAGGACGCATGTCCTGCCGGTCGTCGCTTTGACTTCACTCCCTACATGAGCAGAATAGACTCTACACAGAGACATACCGGCAGGTACAGTATCAGAGTCGCGCCAGGGGATACCGTTGGAGTTATCAGTACTGTTATGGATACTGCCGATACGCTTGGGACACCTTCTTTCAATGAGACAACTTTCACCTGTAATAATATTCCCACCACTGTGCTGAAGAGTGTGCGTGCAGATAGCGAAGTATTGTTGCCTTCTTTCGCCTTGCTCTCAGGCAAAAAGGTACTGTTCAGCGCATGGGTGAAAGAGGTACAGGATTGTCAATGCAGTTCCTATGAAAGTAACCAGGTATCACTTGCTGTAACACTTGGCGACGGAAACAGTGTGGTGCTTAAAATTAAGCCTGCCGGGGCAATTATTGACGGCTGGCAGCGATATGAACAGGTGATCGATGTACCGGCAGGTAGCTCAAAGTTCTCTGTTGTGTTACTTGCAACGGGGTCAACAACTGTCTTCTATGATGATATCCGGATTCATCCCTATAATGCCAACATGAAATCATTTATATATGATGCGAGGAATCTGCGTATGATGGCGGAGCTGGACGAGAATAATTACGCCACTTTCTTTGAATATGATGACGACGCGACATTGACCCGTGTAAAGAAGGAAACTGAAAGAGGTGTTAAAACAATTAAGGAAACAAGAAGCGCTTTAATTAAGGAGTAAACTGAGTAATCACACTCATGAGCTCCGGATTTATAAACTCATAATTGAAATTTTTTTACATAAACCTATGAACAGAAGAATGAAACGATTGCTACTATTTTTAAGCATTTCATTTGTGACAAGTCAGGTGATGGCGCAGAAGCATGTATACCAGATACGGGCTGACAGCGTACGAATATACAGCGGTTGTGATACTGCTGAACTGATCATAGAGAATAAGACAAAAGACACCCTCGGGTTTCTGTACAATAAGGGGAATGGCCGTACGGAGTTCCGTAAACTTGAGTTAAAGACTGTGGGTAGCAATGCCATCGCGATAACAGGTCAGGATACACTGCAGTTAACGCCGGAGACGTTGGCAACAGTCACTGCAAGAGGAAGTACCACTGTTAATGACATTACATTTAACAAGACGTCAGGCAATCCATCAAATGGTTTAACGTGGGTATATAACAGCGATGCATGGAGGATTTTCGTGGAGTCTGCACAGGATACTCCGCCGGGTAATATGATTTTCGAAGCAAGGGACAATGACAATGAAGGCTGGATCTTCAGGCATGACGCTACTAATACCGGCGGCGTGAAAACAGATATTTTGTCCCTTGGAAGGGATCGTTTGCAGTATAAAGGATTTGATGTGCTCCATACAGGTAATCCATCTTATTACGTAACAGGAGGTGTGTACGAAACTCCCCCGGATTGGAATACACTGGTGGGCAGCAGTTTCATTGGATCGGTGAGTATGGGGACAAATGCGCCAACGACTGATGGTGCCTGGTGGAATCTGATATCCACAAGGCACAGAAACGGCCTTACAGACGGTAATAAATACGGGATGCAGATTGCGAGCGGAATGAGCGGTACTTATCTCGGGAGGGTATATTTCCGTAATCAGAGTAATGGGACATGGACCAGTTGGAAAGAATTCTGGCATTCCGGCAATGTTACCTTCGGCACCAAAGGAGCAGGGGTGGCATTGAAAACGGAAGCAGATGGCAGATTGGGCCTGGAAACCTGGATCAGGGTCGGAAATTTAACCGGATTGACTACCCCTGATGGCACAGCACTTTATCATAACGGTCCTTCCTGCTGGGTACTCAAAAGTACAACAGGAACAACCGTCACATACCTCGATTTTAAAACTTCAGACGCTGTAAGCCGGGGTAGTGTATATGCTGCAAACGACAACACCATCGGATTTACAGGCGGTTCCGGTACCAACTGGCGACTGAAGACAGATGCCAGCGGTAATGCTATAGTAACCGGTCAGGTCACAGCCACAGGATTTGTTCAGTCCTCACTGAGAAGTCTTAAAAAAGACATTCAGCCTTTCACAACCAATGCGACCGGCATTCTCAATAATGCACAGGTACGCACTTTCATCTTCAAGGCAGACACGGCAAACATCAGGCATATTGGTTTTATTGCAGATGAACTCCCGGAAGAGATGGCTGCACCCGAACATAAAGGTGTTGATGAAGCCAATACGGTAGCGCTGCTGGTAAAGGCATTGCAGGAGATGAATGCGAGGGTCGAGGCATTGGAAAAAGAAGTGCAGCGACTGAAAAACGAAAAGGCTGCTGGCAAGCAAAAATAATCAGACGAATTTCTTTGAAGCAGATGTATGGGGCGAATAATGAAACAGTTGCAGCTGCTCTCTGGTATCCCATTCACCGCGTATCTGACTGCAGAAGAAAAAGAATTAGCGTATCCCGGAACTATGAATTATAAGAGGCGAATTACAACCATTCTGAAAGCAATATTGTTCCTGTTACTGGCAGCTTTGCCACAGTTAGCCCGTGCGCAGGCCGGTGGCCACCTTACCCTTAAACGCATATTGGACGGCGCAAAAGGACAGCTGACAGTTGACTCGGCAACTACTGTGTCAGATT
This sequence comes from Chitinophaga filiformis, assembly GCF_023100805.1. NCBI lineage: Bacteria > Pseudomonadati > Bacteroidota > Chitinophagia > Chitinophagales > Chitinophagaceae > Chitinophaga > Chitinophaga filiformis. The sequence continues at coordinate 5,470,296 of NZ_CP095855.1, read as the reverse complement.
CAGTTTATTTTAATACTGCACTGGCAGGCAGGCTTGATACGCCTTACCAGGTAAAGAACATTATTACATTCAGTATAAATGAATACGCAACATTGCCCTTGCCGGATTCTTTCCGTGCAACCGCGACCCTGCGTATTTATTATACTCTTGCTGATCTTTCAATAGATTCTGTTGATCAACAGCTTTCTGTTAACTATGATACCGCGGGTACTTATACCATGCGCAGTAGTTTCGTGTTCAATGGATCTCACAGGGTGAAGGTAAAAGTATTGGGTATAATCTCCACGGTACAGGCGAATATTATTCCCGCATTGCTGGTATTGAATGAGATGGAAGTTTATCCGGTATATAAATTATCCTGTAAGGCAAATGCTGTGAAATATATTTATGGCAATCCCGCTAAAGCAGATACTACCAATGAACTGGAGGTAAACTGGCCTGTGATGACTGGGGCGGATGTCTATGACCTTGAGTGGGCATATATTGACCAGAGTGCCCTTTCCTTGGGGCGTTACGGTAACCCTTCCAGCCCCGACCCCGCCCTTATATTTGAAAATAACACCACCCGTGTAACTATCGGTGGTAATACTTATAGTATCCCGCTTTTGTATGATGACGCCGGTACGCTTTATTGCCGGGTAAGAGGTGTACAGGAGAAGGTAGGTTATCAGCGGATAGAAACAGCCTGGAGTTCTGACACCACAACAGGTCTGGGCGCTTATCAGTTTGGCGGACATGAGCCAACACTGAACTGGCAATCTACTATTTCTTTTGCTGAAGATGGAAAGCGGAAAGTAGTGGTGCAGTACTACGACGGAAGCCTGAGGGGGCGTCAGACGGTAACGAAAGACAATACCACGAATACAGTGGTAGCTGCTGAAACATTCTATGATTATCAGGGACGCCCTGCCATACAGGTGTTGCCGGCTCCTACGCTGAATACGGTGCTGCAATACGCACATAATCTGAACGCTGCTATAAATGGGGCAGAATACGACAAAAGCTATTATGACTCACTGGCTGCTCCGGAAAACTACCTGACAGCTGCCGCGGCGCCGATGAGCACATCTTCTGGTACTAACCAGTATTACTCGCCTGCTAACCCTGAGAAAAATATTGGCTTCAACCAGTTCATCCCTGACGGAGAAGGTTATGCTTATACTGAAACTGAATATACGGCCGATAATACAGGAAGGATACTGCGTCAGGGCGGCGTAGGACAGGCTTTTAAATTGGGCAGTGGCCACGAGACAAAGTACACATATAATACTGCTGCTAAAGAAGACCTTTATGCGCTGTTTGGTACAGAGGTGGGTGACAATACACATTACTTCAAAAACACAGTGACTGACGGGAATGGACAGACCTCTGTATCATATGTTGATATGCATGGTCGTACTATCGCCACAGCCCTGGCTGGAGCTCCTGAAAACAGGGGACTGGAAGACCTGCCATCCAGGGACAGCCTGTCTGTTACTGATTCACTTTCCGGCCCTGGACAGAATACGATTACGGATATGAGGATCAGCAGCCGGCATTCCCAGTTTGTATCGGAAAGTGGCTATTTCGCATTTACCTATCAGTTGACTCCTCCTGTATTGCAGAAGAAAGATTGTAATGGCAATAATATCTGCTACACAGGACTGTACGATCTGGAGATCCGCATCACTGACGATGCGTTCAATCAGCGCTTTGATGATAAGAAGCCATTTGAAAAAATTGTAAAGGCCAGGTTGGATAGTATCAGTGTGGACTGTAATCAGATACCTAAACCAATAGATGTCACCTTTGATGTTTATCTGAAAAAAGGAAGTTATGATTTCACGAAAACGCTGACAATTAACAAAGCGGCAATGGATTACTACAGGGACAGTGTTTTACTGAAGAGCAGTGTGTGCAAGAGTTACGATACCGTCCTGCAGCAGCAACTGACCCGCATGCGTAGTGTCCAGTGTGTGCCGGATTGTGCCGGATGTCTGGCAAGCCTTGGCGACTGGGAACCTTACCGCGACAGGTATATGTCGGAAAATGCTTATCCTGTAGCGGACACGGCTTCCTATCGTAGCGAGGCACTGGCTGCATACAACAACGCCCTGAATGCCTGTACTATTCTTTGCGGTTCCGGTACCGAAACAGACGCCATGAGAGATGCTATGCTGATGGATATGATAGCGCCTTCAGGTCAGTATGCGATTCCCAGCGATACCGCCTACAAATATTCAGTATTCTACCTGGACCTCAGCGATACGACGTATGCTTATATGGATACTGCCATCCATTATCTTGATGAAGCCGGAAGACCGGATAAAGTATACGATGAAGGCAGTGGGCGGTTTGTAGATCCGCAGGAGCTGCGACCCGCCGATTTTGCAGCAGCATTCAAAACCTCCTGGGCGCCGGCTTTGCTGCATCTGCATCCGGAGTATTGTAAGCTGTTGGAAAAGAGTAAATACCGTAGCAGCGAGGAATGGAGCAGTGATTTTGAGTCTGTTGATTCTTATGCAGAGGCCAGGAGCAAAGGTTATCTGAATCCGACGAATATGGACGGGATCCCGTTTCCTGGAACCAATACAGATCCCTTGTCCGCTAAATTCAAATCAGCGCTGGAATCCCGTTTGAAGAACTGTAATGGTTCGGGTTACACGATGTGGAGCGTCGCGGCCACCTCTATCAAATGCACAACGATCGATAAGAACTGTGTAAATCAATACAATTCACCAGTCCTGGCCTTTGACGAAAGTAAAATGTGCGAGGGGGACCTGAATATGGCATGGCGTAGTTTCCGCAGTATGTACCTGGCCGCTAAACGTACCGTGTTGGACGATTACCTGAACTCGATCAATTGCGGTGCAAAGGTAAATGATCTTTTGAGTGCCGGAAAACAGCTCCGTTTTACATCCAGCAGTGAACAGCTTGCAAATGCCGGTTTCGGTAATATGGTGGGGGCTCCGGAGGAGAAAGCGATGAGAGATTCTGCTACTGCAATGGAGAGCCGTACCTACGATGAAAACTGCCGTGCCTATGTTTCCTATTGGGCAGAGCAGTTGTCAGGCTGTTACAGCCAGTCTGCGATCGACAACGAGATCGTCCCGAAATTGCTGGAGGTTTGTAAGGAGGGGGCAGACCGCGATCACCCTAATGGTTCCAGTACTATAAGGCCAGGCAGTATCTATCAGTATCACAGTTTTGAAGAAGTAATAAACGAATATAACCTTCAGCATGGTATTGCAAAGAACATGAGCTGTAATGCGGATGTCATTACGATGCCCAAACCATATGATCGTCAGGTAAGTTATGGCGATCAGCCAGCTTATTCCCGACCTACTGATTGTCAATGTGACAAGTTAGCAGAACTGCGGCGGGAATATACATCACTGAAACAGCCTTCCGAAACCTTTTCGGCTTACCTGAGCCGCAAGCGAGGTGTAACCATCAGCCAGGCAGACCTGGATATGCTGGAATCGGCCTGCAGCAGTCCTGCCAACAGTAGTTGCAGCTGGTTGCCTGAGCAGATTAGTATTCCGGCGTTGCTGCAATGTAATGTGGCCCCGGCCTGTGCTACCTGTGAGGACGTGAATCGTTTATTCACCTCGTTTGTAGCAACATATGGCATTCAGCCTGAGATAGTAACAGACGATAGCCTGCAGGACAGGAAGAATGAATTCTTTGCCGCCTATATGAATAACCGTCTTGGATTTGATAAGCAGGCATGGGAATACCTGTCTTTCCTGCAGGACAGTTGTACAAAAGGGACGGGCGATAGCTATACTGTATGCAAACCTGCCAGGGCAGGTACAAATGCTCAGGCCAGTACGTATTCTAATGGTGGTGATGATGACATTAAGGACATTGTCCGCAGTAGAGATGGTGGGTACCTGCTGGCGGGATCGACCAAAGGATGTAGCGCCGGCCAGGAAGATGCTTATCTGATCAAAACAGATGCAACAGGTACTTTCCTGTGGGCTAAGACTTACGGCGCAGAAAATCATGAGGAGTTTAGACGTATAAGACAGACCGCAGATGGCGGATATATAGCTATAGGGTCTACCAATTCATATTGCTATGATGCAGGTGCCTTGATGGTGGCTAAACTGGACAGCCTGGGGGGTGTGGAGTGGAACAAGGCCATGACAATGGGCCGTAGTAATTATGAAGGTAAAGGTTATGATATCATCCAGACGAGTGAAGGAGATTATGCATTTGCCGGATTGAGTGTATCACAGGGTAATCCGCTTGAATGGGTGACCGGGGTGCTGAGCAATGATGGTACACTGAAATGGTCAAAGATCATTGCCTCTCCGGAGAAAAAAGAAGCGATCACACTGCTGGAGAACGGAGATACATTAGTCATAGCGACCTCAATGAGTGCAGCAGGGGCTAATTATGATGCGGTTGTTATGAAACAAGGTAAGTCTGCCGGTGAAATATTGAATATAAGCGGCTACGGTATCAATGGTAGCGACAATGTTGCGGGTGGCATCGTTAAGACATCTTCAGGTTATAAACTATTGGGAGATCGTTCAGGTGTGCTCTTAGACATTACAGGGGACGGGTCAGTGCTGTCTGCACGGAAGATCGATCTTCCCGGGAGCGGAGAAGTTGATGTGTTTAGTGGCATCGCCGCTGCAGACGGAGGCTTCCTGGCGGCACAAACTGTCCCTGCCGGTTCATCCAGGGATGTATACCTGCACAAGATCAATGCGAATAATGGTATCCTGTGGTCAAGCCATGTACGGATGGATGGAGCTGATTACATCCGCAACATTACGGAGAACCCCGACGGCACTATTGCCGGAGCCGGAATCCTGAATAACCGGGCTTTGTTAATGATTGCTACTGCCGGAGGTAAGACAGGTTGTAAAGACACTATTGAGGATATCAGGACCAACGATATCTATGCATCTGTTGTTCGTAAGGCAATCAGCACGCCGAATATGACTGATCTTAACGAAAGCTGGATCAGTGCTGTTGCGCTGGCAGAAAAGTCATGCACACCCGTGAGAAGCCAGGCTGGATGTCCGGGGCTTGACAGCTGTTATGTGGTAAATGGGCTGCCCTTATTGTGTGGCAACCTGGGGGTATTCCCGACGGTGAAGATCGACGAGACTACCGCTTGTTCAGACAGCACCTTCTTTGCGGAAAGTGCTGCAAGGGTAATATATAATACCTATGCGGACTCCATAAAAACTGATTTTGATGCCGACTACATGCGTACAATGCTTAGAGCGGCATCACTGGAGAAGTTTGCCGTGAGATACTCGCTTAGCGAATATCATTACACCTTGTATTATTATGATCAGGCCGGAAATCTTGTGAAGACCATTCCGCCGGCGGGGGTAGTGAAGAACCGCAGACAGTCCTGGGTAGACAGTGTGGAAGTGGCGAAGGCTGCAGGTGTGAGACTGGTTCCTGCTCATACAATGGCAACGGAGTACCGGTATAACACTTTGAATGGCGTTGTAGCCCAAAAGACACCGGACGCAGGCAAGTCGGCGTTCTGGTATGACAGGCTGGGCAGATTGGTAGTATCACAGAACTCAAAACAGCAACCATTCAATAACTACAGTTATACCAGTTATGATGATCTCGGAAGAATAACAGAAGTCGGGGAATTGTCTTCCGGTACTGTAATGACGGATGTCATCAGCCGTGACCAGGCGAACTTCGCCAACTGGTTCAATAGCGTGTCGAACAGCCGCAGCGAGATCACAAAGACGACTTATGACCTCGCGTATCCGTTCTTTACTGCGAATGATTTTGCGGCGCGTAACCTTCGTAACCGGGTATCCTGGTCGGCGTTATATAAAGATGCGGCTGCAGTAAATGGTGGTGATCATAGCACTGCTACCTTCTATACATATGACGTTCTCGGAAATGTCGATACCCTCCTGCAGGACTATAAAGAAGGGAAAATGGAGATCGCTGGTCACCGTTTCAAGCGGACGGCATATAACTATGATTTAATTAGCGGTAAGGTAAATGAGGTAGCTTATCAGCCGGGCGCACCTGATGCGTTTTATCACCGGTATAATTATGATGCGGAGAACAGGCTGACAAGTGTGGAAACCAGCCAGGATAGGGTGTATTGGGAGAAAGATGCCTTCTACCAGTATTATAAGCATGGTCCGCTGGCCCGTACGGTGATCGGTCAGCAACAGGTCCAGGGCATTGATTACGCGTATACTTTGCAGGGTTGGTTGAAGGGTGTAAACAGTACTGCGCTGACTTCAGAAAGTGACCAGGGAGCTGATGGAAAGGCGGGTTCTGTGGTACCCGGAGATGCATTTGGTTTCGCATTGAATTATTACAGTACTGATTATAAGCCAATTAATGGCAATAAAGTGCCTTTTGCAGCCACGGCAGGCGACTTTAAACCCCTGTATAATGGTAATATTGGTGCTATTAGTCAGTCAATAGCAGGTTTGGGTGATCCACTCCTGTATAATTACAGATATGACGCTCTGAACCGTATAAAAGGAATGCAGGCTTACAAGGGCCTGAACACGGCGACAAATGCCTGGACACCTGTAGCGTTGGAAGACTTCAAAGAGTCTGTCAGCTATGATCCTAATGGTAACATTCTTAAGTACAACCGTAATGGTAATCAGACTTTTGCGAATAAGCCACTGGGTATGGACAGTCTTACCTATGCATATCGCCCTGGCACAAACAAGCTGGATTACGTTGATGATGCTGTAAATGTTGCTAATTATGAGAGTGATATTGATAAACAGTTGCCTGGCAACTATGCATATGACAGCATCGGTAATCTCGTAAAAGATGTTACCGGCAAGATTGAGAAAATTGACTGGACATTATATGGTAAAATTGCTAATATTGTAAAATCGGGCAATGATACGATCCATTACAGTTATGATGTGAGCGGTAATCGTATCAGTAAGACTGTTCATGATACAACGACCTGGTATGTACGGGATGCTACAGGAAATGTAATGAGCGTTTATACGCTTACGCCTGATGGCAATGTCCGGCTCTCAGAAAGCCATTTGTATGGTAGTAATAGATTAGGAGTTTTAAGGCCGGAGCTGGAGTTGAACGCAGGGGCCTTAAGTACAGTCTCTTTACCGGGTCTGGGCTCCGGAGAAATAGCCAGTTTTATACGCGGCAAGAAGGTCTTTGAGTTAAGTAATCATTTGGGTAATGTACTTGCTACGGTGTCTGATAAGAAAGTGCTGGCTGGACAAGGGGCGAGCCTGCGATATGATGTTGATTTGCTTTCGGCGAATGAGTATTATCCGTTTGGTATGCAGATGCCAGGTAGGGGGTATAATGCGGGTGGCTATCGTTATGGGTTTAATGGGAAGGAGAATGATAATGAGGTGAAGGGAGAAGGGAATCAGCAGGATTATGGGATGCGGGTGTATGACCCGAGGTTAGGGAAGTTTTTGAGTGTGGATCCTATTGCAAAAAAGTATCCCGAACTTACGCCATACCAGTTCTCTAGTAACAGTCCTTTAAAAAATATCGATATTGATGGACTGGAAGGTGGTGATGCAAATTCAATATGGGACTTGATAAAGGCAAGAATAGGTATTAGCTTTCATCAGCCACAAACCGCGGAGCAAGCGATTGAAAGAGTGGAAGCAAGTGCAAAAGCAGACGCTATATTGGAAGCAGTGGACAAGACCGCTGATGCATATGAGACAACATTCGGTGTAATTCCAGGGTATACGGCCGGGATGCAATATATGAGAGGGAATTACGCAATGGCATCTTTAAGTTTAGGTCTTGACGTTTTCGGTGGTGAAATTCTTCGCGAGGCAGGTTCTCTTACTAAAGGTGCAATTGGCATCATGGGGAAAAAAAGCGCAGGAAAGTTGAGCATGTCATTGGCGAGTGAAACGTTTTCTGAGGGGATGAGAGCGGCAGGTGCTAACAGCAACTCGCAATTTAGAGGATTAGCGTTGGGTGTGCGCGAATTCTTAGATGATTTTGCAGCGGAGAGAGGTCTTTCAACGTGGAAGGATTGGGGAATTACTACAATGCAAGGCTACGAGGACCGCTTCTTACAGGAAGCGACTAAGGCGCCATCAATTCATTTTAATTTGTCTTTTTTCCACAAATGGCAGGGCCAAATAGTTGAAATGGACGCAAAAAAGTTATTTAAAATGAAGAAAAGTATAAACTTCAGGTTGCCAGGAGGAGGGACCATAACCCAATGGGAACTGCAAACAGTCCTAAGAAACGACGCGTTAAGGACTAAGACATCTTTTTACCATATGGGAGAAGATATAACGAAAAAAGTAAATTTAAGATTAGGGCTATAAAATACTGAGTATGATTATATTCGAATCTACTTCTACCTTCAATATTTGCGATTTTGTAAGAGACTCTATGGTATTACTATTAAGGGGGGGAGCCGTAGCTAATAAAAAATTTAAGTATGTCGATATCAAATTTGTTGATGTTGTCTATCTGGATATTCCTACCTGCTTGCGTGGAATAACAATAAAAGAACTGCCACAAGGAACGGGAGATTTTTTTTCACTTCAATTCCAGGAACAGAAACAAGGGAGTAAAGGGTTTGTTATTGAGTCCGAGGGTATTGAATATGTGATTATAGGGTCGACATTATCTGCCTATTACGTAAATACTACACCATCATCGTCCAGTATAAGAGCTGAGTTAAAACCATCTAGAATTCAACCGATAGTAACTGTATGATGAACAAGATTCTTGAGAAAATGGATACAGAGATGTATTACGCCTTCCGAATCTATGGCAGTTGTATCGATTCAATTCATCAGTCTTAGGAAATTAAACGAAGAAGTTATGCTAATTTATGAATCAGAACAAAAATTTGAATTGTGGGATTATATGGATGGGCATCGAGTACTTGTTCTTAGAGGAGAGAGTGATATCCCCGATACTTTTAAATACATAGAAATTGAATTTCTTGATGTTTTCTATTTAAATATCCCTACTTCACTAGCTGGTATTTCTGTTAGTAAAATGTCTGACATTGAGATTCAGAAGCTGCGTATAGGTTTTCATAAGAAAAGCGTATATAACAACTTCTTTATTATTCAATCAGGGGAAAAACAATTTGTGGTAGGTGCGATGAGTGTATCGGCATACTACACCAAGGCAGAGGGGGCTTTATCAAGTATTAGGCAGAATATAAATATGTCTGACTTGAAGATTATTGCAAGTTCGGTGGACATTAGATAAAATGAGTAATGCTTGAAATAATTCGCTTCGCCAGGCATTCGCAATAAAGAAGGAACATATTTAAAGGCAGATCTACTAATTTAATATTGATTACGGTGGAGTAAGGAGTCTGGCAATTAAAGCTGATTTGTGACGGTTAAAGCTATAAAGACCAATGGGTTGACTATATGAATGTCCGGTTGATAATTTGATGAAATGAATCAGCTCCGCTATTCTTGGAGTTCCTTTTATTATATTTTATGCCTCATTCATAGCCGTATTGACTGTACTTTTAGATAGTTATCGCTATGGGTTTAATGGGAAGGAGAATGATAATGAGGTGAAGGGTGAGGGGAATCAGCAGGATTATGGATTTAGAATCTATGATCCGAGGCTGGGGAGGTTTTTGAGTGTGGATCCTCTTACTAGCAAGTATGCTATGTTAACACCTTATCAGTTTGCAAGTAATAATCCAATTCAATTAATTGATTTGGATGGATTAGAGGGATGGCTTGCGTTGCCTTGGGAGTGGGCTAATACGTTAAAAGTGCCTAATACAGTAACGATTCCTTACACTCCACCACCTACAATTCCATTGCCGCCCATAGTAATGCCTCAAAGCCCTACCGCGCCTACTACTCCTATTTCGGGTTTGCGGGCACCGGAAGGTATGCCAATAGACTTGTCTGATCCAGGTGTTGTGAGCATTCCTGAAGCTAACATTGAATATCTAGTTAACCGAGGGCAACCTTTTGGCAGGGTTAATGCTACGCCATATAGGGAAGGTGAGTATGATAAGCCTGAAGAAGGTGAGACTCCGTATACAGGAGAGTATAAAACGAAAAAGTCAGGAAAGGAACTGCAGGGGCAAAAACAGAAAGATGATATTCCCGACTGGGTTGAAGGCTACCGACCGAGGGCCAATGAGGACGGTAAAGCGTTTGCAAAAAGGTTAATGAATAGGAAATATGGAAAAGGCAATTGGGAAGGAGGAGCTGGATCAGAGGCTAGCAAAATACAAAAATACGGCAACCATCATTTCAAGACTGTAGTACCTCTTTCTCCTTCCAGGTACAGGGACCTCAGAATGAAGGCCGAGGAATATAATAAGGCGTTAAAGGAGTGGGAGAAGGAACAGGCTGAAATAATGACCAGAGAAATGGAGAAAAAGTTAAAGGAAAATAAAACAACGTAAATTATGGTGACTTGTGAACTATCCTTCAAGGGAAAGCTCCTGAAAGATGAAAAGGAATCTTTTTTGGAAGATGCTTCCACCTTTATAAGTATCCTAAAACGGAACGGCCAGATTTCGCTTAGCAACGACGTATATATTTTTCAAAATGATGCTGTAAAGCTGTATGCATACACGCCTTCTATTCGGTCATTATTGACTGAGTATAACAACAAGTATGTGAATAATTGGCTTACTAGGTTAGGCGAAGGTTATGGATTAAGCTTTTCATTCAAAGTGTTGTCAGACGGTGAAGAGCCTATATATGACTTTTCAAAATCGACCGCATTTATTCTCTATTGGGGAGGTCAATCACCTTTACGATCTTTTAACAGTTTTGAATCCATTCCCTTGTACGAGTTCCCGTATACTTATACAGATGGTGAGTCATATAACGATATCAATTTTTGGGAAGATAATTATGGTGCAATTTATGGCACTTGGCGGCGCGGAGATATAGAGGAGGAAAGATTTTATAGTTATCTTTCTTCAGTCGATAGTCCCTTATCAAAACAAGGGTTGGAAATTTGTAAGAAAATTGAGAAGTTGACGGGGAAGAAGTGTTATTTCTATCTTTTTAATGATAGAAATAATCGGGTTGATGAAAAATGTCCGTGTTGCGATGGTGACTGGAAGCTCCCGGAAAAAATGTTTGGAGAGTTTGATTTACTTTGCGATGATTGCCGCATTATATCCAACACAAAAGTTGGTGATGAGTAGAATAATTGAAATGTAGGCGACTATTTGAAGTATTGGTAATATTTTTAGGATGTAATGGTTCCAATTGGTCCGAACGTTCGATAAAATGCTAAACAGCTGGACGAGATTTTCGCCAGCTGTTTTTGTTGGTAGCCCCCATAATGGAACGTAAAAATAAGAGGTTATCGCTATGGGTTTAATGGGAAGGAGAATGATAATGAGGTGAAGGGTGAAGGGAATCAGCAGGATTATGGGATGCGGGTGTATGATCCGAGAGTGGGGAGGTTCTTGTCGGTAGACCCGTTGACGAAGAGTTATCCTTGGTATACACCGTATCAATTTGCTGGAAATAAACCGGTTTGGGCAACCGATCTTGATGGATCAGAAGAACGGTATTTCCAAATAGATATCGAGTATGGTGAGAATAATAAGCTTGTTAATTCAACGTTTTATGAAATGGAATCCTTAAGGTCGGGGAGGCATTTTTATAGTGGCATGAATGGAATTCACACATATTACAATGAAGTTGGCAAGTACGGAATTGGTGACCAATACACTATAAATTTAACTAGAAAATTAACAGATGGGGCGCTTGTAAGAAAGACTTTAACCGTATTTATTCCTCGAGAGCCCAACTGGATGGATAAGGCGGCTGACTTCTTCTCTCCCCATAAAAGCCCGGAGCGTGAAGGTGGTATAATGTTTACATCATCAGCAAAAGCAGATGGCATTCCAGGGGCAAGTTCTCAGAGTCAATTTGAGCCATCTGCAAAGCGTGTGGACGGGAGTATGGAGTCTGCAGATGGTATTGCAGATGGCCTTGGAATGACAGGGAATGCATTTGAGGTACGAGATATCGGAACAATAAGGAAGGGACTTATAGAGTTAATTGGCAAGGGATCCAATTTAGGGAAGCTGGAAGCTGGACTTGAAATGTTCAAGAGGTATATAAGCAAATATGATCTCGGCAATAAAGGAATAGGATTTGTTGAAGTAGTTATTCCAAAAGATGTTAAAAAATCAGATACTTATTGTGAGAGTTGTGGGGGAGTATTTAGAGATAGCTCAAATACTTGGGTTCCGTCTTCAGGCGTGCCCGAAGATACAATTGAAAGACATGACCTTCCGCCAAGTGAATATAGATAAATAATTGATATGGAAAATTGTAAAAAAATGCTTTTTCTGCTTTCTATTTTCTTCCAGTTGTCTTGTCAAAGTAACAACAAGGCGACTCTACCGATAAAGGAATTTTTCATACCTCAAGGGTATGGTGGTATGATACTTTTTGAAGCTTCTTATAAAGGTAATAGTGAAAACATAATATCCTTCAATACTATTATTGAAAAGAAGCTTAGTGGACAGGTTGTTACAATGTCACGTGATGCCATTATTGGTATTATATCCTTTCGTAACGGAGCCGTGTGGGGTGAGGAACTCTCAACCTATGCAGATGGAAGTTTGAAAAAATATGCATTTAGGAACAGCGCTCGAAATGTCGCATTTTATAGAAAGTACGACAGTCTACATCACCTCATTGGGGAACATGGTACGCCCTGTGTTGGACATTTTGCGCGTGAATACTCTAACGGCGATAGTCTACGTTCAGACATCTTATTTGCAGACAGAGTTTTTGAAGATATGCAAATTGAGCTCTCAACTGATGGAATTTCTTATAAGCGAATTGATACTTATAATGATGATGAATATGCCCCTTATAAAGTATATAGATACAAGTCTTCTTTGGGAGATCGACGTAATGCCAAATTGTATATTAGGATGAGTTGTATTGATTCTAATATCAAAAAAAGAGTAATATTTAATGAAATCGTACCGCTGATAGCCGTAGATACGGTCCGTAAAAAATAGAATTTTATAGTAGCTAGATGCAATTAGTTCGCGAAGTCAGATAATAGTCTAGAAGATTTATTTTGAAGAAGTGGTTGTCTCACATACTGAGACAACCACTTCTTTGTTTGCGCTCGGCATGGGTGCAAACTCTAGCGTGAAAATCCCGAACGCACCTTGATAGTGGGATGCGTTAACCTAAGGCAAGGGTGTCCTCCGTGAGGAGGAATGTGAAGGAAGCTAGCGGTAAATCTTCGGCCTGACGAATAGGAAGCAGATGTGGCAATTACTTGTGGGTGAGTTTGCGTAACAAAACAAAGCCCAAAACTATCCGAAACAAGTAACTGGCGTATACATGAAATGAGAAACTATATATTGGAACCTGTTCTTTGAAAAAAAAAGTGCAGGTGATCTGTAGAAGGGAAGTTGCGTAGGCGGTTACCGCTATGGGTTTAATGGGCAAGAAAGGAGTTATTAGATAAAAGGAGAAGGTAATAGTTATACTGCGGAGTTTTGGGAATATGACTCTAGGATTGGAAGGAGATGGAATCTTGATCCGAAACCTAATATTTCTTTCAGCCCATATTCGGCATTTGAGAATGGTCCTATACTGTTTTCTGATCCGCATGGTGATACCACAACAATTGTTGATCGGAATAATCGAGTCCTTCATGTTAACATGAAAGATAAGGGTAGAGATATTGTTCGGGTAAAGAGTGTAGATTATAATAATTGGAAAGGTTTTTTAGAAGATAAGAAGTCTGATAAATCAATTTTGGAAAGGATGGGGCGTAAGAGTGGAGTAAAAATTGGAGAAACCCTCCTAGGGTTTGATTTTATGAATACGGATGATGTAACGGGTACCTTTACAACGCCCGCATATGGTGAACGTATTGATAATCATATACCTTCGCAATTGTCAAAAGATGGTTATAATATCAATTTGAAGGCGATACTCAATGGGCAACAATTGCTTAATAAACTAAATCGGGAATTTGTTTATAAGATGACTGCATGGGAGCCAGGCGCTGCAATGCTTATGGATTTGGCTAAATATTCTGCTAATGGCGAGATATTAGATATCAAAGTGAGTTTCGGCATGAATAAATACAGCGGAGTATCTTATGTAAATAACACATATACCAGCTTGCGAGTACTTGGCAATGTGCTATTTGGTATGAATATACATTCTGCTGGTCCTCCCACTTTTGGCAGGGATTTTAACTACAAGGTGGTTATGCGGAAGGCGGGTAAGTATAATCAGAGTCAGAACCATGGAAATGGTTATAACGCAGGATGGCCATTTTACGGTGAACATACTTTGTCAGCTAGCGCAATATTTTTTGGTTATTATGGTTATAGACCTTAGAAATTATGAAAGCAAATTTTTATTTTTCTTGTTTTTTTGTTATTCTGCTAACTAGTTGTAACTTTTTTATCGATGCTGATCAGAAGCCAGATTATAATAAAAGAATTGTAATTAAGAATATCAGTTTAGATGCAAAGTCAGAAGTTGAAATATACCACTATAGTTTAATCACGGGCTTTTCTCCTTGCTTTATTGATTTGAAAACTGATAAAACCCACAAATTGATTTGTGAATCGAGTTATATTAGTGATATGAGGGTAGCAGGAGATACACTAATCATTTCCCTTTGGAAGAATCATTATCATAAGCTAGATACAGTTGGTATGAATGGGTTAAAAATTGTGATAGATACAAGCGGACATCAGCCAAATTGGTAGAAGTAGTATATTTTGGTCAACTAATAATAGATAGGAAACTAGTTTATAAAAGTAAAATTATTGATTAGGTTCCTCACGATAATGAGAGCTCATAACTAAATGATTTTTTTGAGTCTTTTATATAATAAATAATAACGTCCAGCTAACGTTGGACGTTGTTATTTATGGTAAGCATGTCTAGCTTTAGCATCGCGGAGGAACGGCGGCCGTCTATGAAAAGGGAGATTCTGACGTCAATGGCGGCAAATTGTTAAGGTCAGAGGTACACCTGTATGGTTCCAGTCGTTTAGGCGTTAATTCATTGGTTACCAATTAGGAGGATGCGCAGCCTTCTACTGTTGTAAATTTACGTGGATTAGATTCAGGTTTAAATTAAGTTCATACAAGGCAATAAGGTCTTTGAATTAAGTAACCATTTAGGGAAGGTCGACAAGCGCAGTTTGGGAAAACGTTTCAGAATGCAGTCAATAAAGTTAGCGAAGGAATTGCAGAGAACATTAAAAATGGCATGGATCCCAAGAAGAGTGATTTGGAAAAAGACGCTAATGAACGGGCTGCAAAAGAGCTTGGATCATCAACGATTGAATATAATAATGGAAAGACTAAAGTTAAAGCTAATGGCAGGATTCTCAAATAGGGGTCGAAATGTATGCGTAGTATTTTTGTTCTTACTGTTATCTGCTTGTAAAGAAAACGAAAGAAGTACAAATATTAAATATGAATCATCTAGCCTTTTTAGTGGCTACAGAGACTCTTTGGGAGGGCAATACTTCGATAGGTCAATTCAGCTGCAACCATATGTAGATAGTATCAATAGTATTGATTTTTCTAGTGATACTTTGCATATACCTTATTTCATTTTTGATGAATGCTTTGATCTGCAACCAACATTATGGGAAGATCTTCATTCACCCGTGTCGTTAAGACTGTATATAATTGAAAGAATAAGTAGCATATCTCAAATTGAGAAATTAGTTGTCGGGCTAAAAAATAAAGAGCATTTTAATCCTTGTAAAACAGATTATCGTATTCCCTTTCGGGAAAAGTCTTTCACAGATCTTTTGAAATTAGAAATAGAAAAGTATAAAAGAAGAAACTAGTGTGTTCAATTTAGACTTGGCGTGGCCTGCTGGGTAGTGTTACATAATGTGTGTCAGGTTTTTAAAGATTGAGTTTTAATCGGTCACTAAAAATAACAGATAGTTGAGCCAAGGTCTTTGTCTGAATTGGGGAATCCAGGTTGATGGATATAATGTCATTTTGTTAGCTAAGCCCACCTGTGTAATGTTCTTTTATACTCCTCCGAATAAAGGATCAAAGTTGAATGTGATCCCTAACAATATATTTCGCTCGGTGTTCAACGAGTTTTTGAAATTTGTGATGAAAATATGCTGCTTTGAGAGGCACCGCCACTACCTCACCACCGTCACCACACCCCGGAACAAAAACTTCGTTCCTTCCTCACACTCCGCTTCCATCGCATACACATAAGTTCCAATAGGCGCTACCTGGTTCTTCCAGGTGCCGTCCCAGCCTGCGGTAGGCGTATTGATCTGGAAATGTGACCTTTCATATACCAGGCTGCCCCATCTGTCATAAACGCGCATCCATAATACCTGTTTTATACCACGCCCTAATGGATAGAACCATTCATTCTTTCCATCTTTATTAGGTGTGAAGGCATTCGGCAGGAATACAGCGCCCTTGTTACAGGTGACGTGTACCGTCACTGCATCTATTGCCTTGCAGCCGTAACCGTTCTCTACTTCCACGAAATAATTGGTGGACAGATTAGGCAGGGCTACTGGTCTGGGACAGGTAGTACAACTCAGGTATTCCGGCGGCGACCAGTTCCATTTAACAATATCGGCGCTGCCCTGTACGATCAGCGTTACAGGCTCGCCCGCCATCGCTGTGTGATCTGGTCCTGCGTCTATAGTTGGCGAAGGGCGTACACCTACTATCAGCGATGTGTCATGTGTAAAGCAGCCCTCTGCGTCGTAACCGGTTACCTCATATGTATAGTCGCCTTCTGCGTTGATGCTGGCACGCGGATAGGGGCTAGTGGTATTATCCAGACCATCTCCTTTCCATACATAGTGGTCTGCACCGGTTGCCCATAAAGGCAATATCTGCCCCAGGCACAGTATCGTATCTGGTGTGGCCTGTATCCTGAATGGTTGTACTACGCGGATGCTTACTTCGTCGGTATTCTTACAACCATTGACATCTGTTACGCTTACCTGGTAGTCAGTGCTTGTTTCCGGAGCGGCTACCGGTTCCGGCGCCTGCGGATTGTTCAGGCCCAGGGCTGGTGTCCATTCGTAGATAGTACCACCACCGGCCTTCAGCGTGGTGCTGTTGCCCAGGCATATGAACTCAGCCCCCGCAGTGGCATTGATCAACGGTTTGGGGAGTATATTGATGCTATGACTGGCAGTATCACTACAGCCATCAGTACTGGTAACGATAAGTCCCACTTCTGCAGCGCCGGTCTGGCTGTATACCTGGTCGGCAGGCTGCTGCACGTTGCCGGTGTTGCCATTGCCAAAATCCCATTTCCAGCTGACATCATTCACCTTGCCTACTGTTCCGCTAAAGCTGACCGGCGCATCCTGGCAGGCTTGCGGAGGAGCGCTGATGGTCAATACAGGTTTGGCATAAGCGTGCACCGTTTTGCTGACTGTTTGCGTACAACCGAAAGCCGTGGTCGTGGTAAGGCTGAAATCATATCCCTTTATTTTATCCAGGTAGAAGCGGGGAGTGGCAGTGGTATCATTTTCTGCTGATAAGCCAGCGTCATATGTCCATTTGTATTTTGCTTCCTGTTTCAGCTCGTCAATCGAATAACTGTTGAACTTTGGCGTAAAAGCGATCCAACCCTCATCACACACAAATGTAGGATCAGCAGTTAGTTGCACATCCAGTTTGTCTATTACAATAGGATCTTTCAGGAAGGCAGTGCCTTTACAACCTGCCTGGTCTGAGAGGATGAGCCGGGGCTTGTAAATGCCGGGCTCTTTAAAAGTATGTTTAATAGTAGAATCAGTTGTTTCCAGGACAATACCATCTGTAAAGTCCCAGGCGAAATTGACAGCAGCTGCCGATGCAGATACCTTGAATTCGATCTCTTTTGTTAAACAGCCGCCATTGGAAGAAGTAGCGATAGTGGCATAGGGGCCTTTTACTTCCACTTCCTGCTCGTACTCATCTTCCGTACCGGCATCACCCACCACTTTTAGCTTCACTTTATACTTGCCTGCATAGGTGTAGGTATGGGAAGGATTGTCGATAGTGGCAAAACTGCCATCGCCAAAATCCCAGTAGGAACTGGTATAATTAATGGAAGAATTGGTGAAACGGGCCAGTACCGGCGGACAACCACTATTGTTCACAAACGTGGTGGTTACGGTAAAGTTTGCGCTGACGCTGGATACCTTGATCTGTTTCTGCGCGCTGTCTTTACAGCCGTTGTCATCCTTTACCAGGAGTTTTACGGTGTAGATACCCTTATCGGGATAGACCTTATACGGGCTGTTGTCTGTAGAAGTGGTGTTGTCTCCGAAGTCCCATTCATAAGTAGCATAGCCGCCCGTTTCTGAAGTATAGTTATAGAACCATACATCACCACCGGGAGGGATCAACATGGCACTCGGCATAAAATCAGCATTGGGACCGTTTACCTGCAGTACGTTGCCGCTGGCTGTTCCGGTACAGCCATCCTGGTCTGTAACTGTCAGCTGTGGCATGAAATAACCCGACCTGTTGTATGTGTATTTGAAAGGCGGAGCGGTAAAAACCTTTGCAGGAGTGCCGTCGCCGAAATCCCATGACCAGGTCTTTATCGGCTTTCCATGGGAAACATCTGTCTGGTCGGTGAAGGTCAGTTCAGTTCCACGGCATTCCAGTACATCCGGTGAGAGGAATTTAGCCACTGGCCCGTGTACGTTCACAATAACCCTGTTGCTGGTATCGGGGCATCCCTGTACATTGTATGCCACAAAGCGGATCGTATCCTTGCCGGGTTTCAGGTTGACGAACTTCACGCTCTGGTAGTCGTAATAATAATCCCAGTAGGGTAAAGTGCCGTCTGAAGAATACCAGGTATAGCTACCATAAATGCCTCTTTCAATAGATGTTACGCTGGGCTTGAGCGTTTCATTGCTACACAGCGTTGTTTTGTCTGCCGTAATGGTAACAGGCGTCGGTGCATACACATTAATGCTCATGGAGTCGGTACTGGTACAGGTGCCATCTGTAACGGTCAGCTTTACAAGGTATGCACCCGTTTTATCGTATTTGTGCCTGGCAGGGGTGGTTTTGGCGGTGTAAGTATTCTCCTTTCCATCTCCCCAGTCCCATTTCCACTTTGTAACGGTGCCTAGCGAATGTTCATCAAAGCCGATCTCCGTACGGTGATCGCAGTCAATATTTTGCGCACTGAAGCGTGGGAACGGGTTCACCGCTGTGATATATGCCGTTTTGGTGACTGTCTCACTGCAACCGAAATTGGAAACTGTCAGCGTCACGGTATAGGTACCCGGATCTCTGTAACTATGGACCGTATTGGACCCGGGGGCACTGGTATAGTCGCCGAAGTTCCATGACCAGGCATTGCCAACATCTGTAGTACTATTGAAATGTACCCAGTTATTGCCGCAGATCTGGGGGGCTTCAGGAGATGAGAAATCAGGCTTCGGCTTTCTGCGTACCTCGATAACGGTGCTGGGATACAGGCTCACCGTTCCTTTACAGCCATTTGTTGTAACATAGGTTAGCTTTACCGGGTATGTACCTTCCTTGTTATACGTATGTGTTGGCGTAGCATCGGTCGATCTCGGACTGCCATCACCAAAATCCCATTCATAGCCAACGATGGCGTCGCCGGTACTTACGGAGCTGCTAAAAGTGGGGGTCAGTCCTTCACAACCTTCATTAACGCTCGCATACGCCTGGATCTCCGGTTTTGCTACATACAGGTAATATCCCGCCGTGCTGGAGCAACCGAATGAATTGCTGGCTATCAGTGTTATATTGAAAGTGCCCAGGCTATTGTACGTGACGGATGGATTGGGTTGCGTTGATGACTGCCCGTTACCAAAGTCCCAGCGCCAGCTGGTGGCGCCCTGCGATTTGTCTGTGAACTGCACGGTGGCCGGCACATCGCAGATAGCTTTCTGGTTGGTCTCAAAACTAGCCTGTGGCATTGGGTTTACCACAAAATCCTTTGTCACCGTCTCCTGGCAGGAGCCATAGTCGGCCGTCATGGTCACCTTTACAGTGCCGGCGCCCGCCGGGTAGTAAGAGGCGGTGTTGCCGGAACCATAGACGTAACCTTTGTCAACGCTCCAGGTAATGTTGTTGGGCTGCGGACTGGTCACCGCATTGAAAGTAGCGTTACTGTTCTCACAAGTGCTGGCGGGCAGCTGGAGGTCTGTTTTAAAGTTAGCCACATTGATATCTCCGGAGGTCTGTGTGGCGGTACAACTCTTATCGCTGTTAACAGTGAGGGTTATTTTGTAAACGCCTTTGCTGGTGTAGTTATGCGGACCAGGATTAGCGCCCGTAGCGGTGCCGCCATCGCCAAAATCCCATTTATAGCTCAGGTTACCGGGACCGGTGGATGTATTGGTAACGGTCAATGCCCCGGGCGCAGTGCACAGGAATTTGTCAGATACATTGAAACCCGCATTCAGAGAGGCCGCAGCATCCACAATATTGCCAACCTGTTTGGATGCGGTACAACCGTTACTGGTGGTGACGGTAAGCGTAACGGTGGGCGACAACACATTATTATAGGTATGTACAACAGGATTGCCTGAACCGATAGCGCCATCCCCGAAATCCCAGCTGTAGGTGGCGATGGTACCACTTACGGGATTCGATTTGTCAGTAAAGGTGACGTCAAATGGGATACAGCCCTTCGCAGGGCTGGCGGTAAAATCCGGTTTGGGCTTTTCCCATACGGTCACCGTCTTCGTTGCAGTGCTGGTATTGCCTGCAGCATCCTTCACCGTCAGCGTTACCGTAAAGGTGCCGGCAGTGGTATAGGAGGCACTGGGGCTTTGCTGCGTAGAGGTAAAACCGTTACCGAAATTCCATTGCCAGGAAACAGGGTTACCGGTAGAATTATCATTGAACCTGGTGATCAGGCTTTCACAATCACTTGTCTTGCTGGGGGTGAAGTCGGCTTTTAGCTGTGCATGAACAGAAAAGCTCAGCAAAAGCAGGATGAGAAATACAGCATAGGTGAGAGCAACGGTTGGGGTTGCCCTGGCATTTGAGAACATAATTGAGTGTTGGCGCCGGTAAAGTAACGAAAAATTCTAAATCCCAGTTGTTAACCGAATGTTACAGATCTGGACTAACGGACTACTCCTCTCACAAGATGCAGACATAGTAAGCCCAATCCAATCTCCCTGAGGTATTGCACGTCGAGTGCATACATGAAGGTTACCACCCAGGTGAATATACTTTATTATGTTGTTTTCGTATAATATGAAGACCTGGGAATTGCCGCCAGGATCACACTCATAAGAAAGGAGATTAGCATGAACTAATCAAGTGCCCCTGTGAAGAACGATGCTCAACAGTATGTCTGCTGCCTGGTTCCCTAAAAATAAAAAGAGCATGTATCGGGTCTTTTGATACATGCTCTTTAATCATGATTTTCGCTGATCGTTATTACCCTGTAGTCACTTGGCGCAGCCCGGTAGGATTCAGATCCAACCGGCTTTTAGCATAGTACGGGTATATCAGTAGTATTACAATCCTGTTGTGGTACACCAGAATGTGTTAGGCGGAATGGTAGCAGCCTGCATTTTCTTTTCTGCTGTTTCACTCAGTCTGGCAATTTTCATTTTACTGATGTTCAGTTTCTTTTTGGCTTTCTTTTTCATAAACGGTCATTTAGGAGGAAATAAATGCCTACTCTTTTCTGAAGGTTTTCAGCTATCCCTTGTTGGAAATTGATGGGTTATAAGAAGTTTACGGGTTTAGATTACAGGTCATATACAGGTCTATGGTATTATCCGCGGATAATGGGTCTACCCTAATTTACTGTTTTTTTATAAAATAGTATCGCCCCACTATCTTTTTATACAGCATAATTATCTAGTAGATAATGCAACATGCTGCACCTTTTCCTGGACACGCGGCACAAATTTGACAGCAAGCGATTGCTTCCAGTAACTGACTGCCTTTGCAGAATCGCCTGTTTGCATGTAGTAGTCGCCCATGCTGTCGTAGGTGTTATAACTCTTTGGAAAGTATTCAATATTGAGCTGGAAGAACAGCTGTGATTTTGCATAATTCTTCATGGAGAGATGGTGATAGCCCAGCTGATTAAACTCCCATTCATAGGGACGAACAGGGTATCCCATATCTTTACTGAGTGCTTTATAATGCGCTGTGATCAGCGTTCGCAGGGAATCTGCGTCGGAGTTGTCGGGGTAAAGGTATGTAGGGAACGTATACAGCCGGAAGAAAGATCGCAGGCCATCATACTGGGCAATGAAGGGAATGGAATTATGATAGTCATTGTCATAATACTTATAAGACCAGTTGAGATGATTGCCCGGGTGCGTTTTCAGTTTCTCTGCCAGTTGCAGGATGGCACTTGTATGTATAGAGCCCATTGCATTGTCTCTTCTGACCTGAATGGTGTCCAGGGCCTGGTTCATGGTATGTGCGATGGCCAGGTAGAATCGTTTGTTGCTGAAGTCCTGGTGTTCCAGCAAACTATCCATGGTTGAGAGTATCCGGCTATCGTTCCAGAATATGGTCGGATCGGAAGCGATGTAAGCATTAAACAGATCAGGATGATGTATGAGTGTATTCACCACCATTAATCCTCCCAGAGAGTGCCCCGAAAGCATCTTGAAAGGGGCGGTGGGATACTTGCTGTCAATGTAGGGAAGCAGTTCTTTTTCCAGGAAGGATGTAAACTGTTCACCTCCGCCAGAACCGGGCATTTTCGGATCCGGAGTAGGCGTGAGATCCCGCATACGATTACCATTCGTATTAACGATGCCAACAATGATCATTTGCGGCAGCGCAGTATTGCCATTAAGGCTCAGTTGCTGTATGACGGTCTGCAGTGATGCAAAATGGTCATCTCCATCCAGTACATATAAGACAGGGTAGGAGGGCTTCTCGAAATATGCCGTATCAACATTGGGACTATATATCCAAAGCGGCCTTTTCTCTTTCAGTACAGCAGAGTAGATACTGTCCGGCTGTCCGAAGGAAATGAGTTTTTTCTCCGTCTGGGCTGATATTGCAAGGGGCAGTAGCAGGAGAAGAAAGATCAGTGTTCTCATGACTTTTTTATGCAACAAGGTCGACAGATTCGCGGAATATCTGTTAAATATGTGACATAACTGTGTTTAAATGGGATGAAACATGGCTGCAGTACCCCGGCTGATGCTTCGCAATAAATAATGTTACAGGAATCAGCAAAGGGAGCAGGGAATGCAATGGATTAAGAATATGATAATGCTCATCTTCCAATGCAAACGGATAAGATAACCAGGGCGTATCAAAAAGTAGGATACACCCTGGTTTTATTCGTGTACCTGATTGCGTAGGGTAGTTCTTTAAGCGATGTTCCAATCATTTTTGACTGATCACACGATAGTAAGTAGCCAGATCAGTGGAAGCCAGCTGTGTAAAACCGACCTGGCGCAATATGTTTACCAATTGCCCGCGATGATAGGTAGAATGGTTCATGACGTGACCTACAGTTTGCGCAAACTCCATCCGGCCTTCTCCGCCGCGGGGCCATTTAAAAATAACTTCCTGCAGATAGTATTCTTCAGGACATCCCTCAATAAAATCTTTCAAACCGGCAGATGATTTTCTCCAGATATCTATCAGCTCACTTTTTGTGCCTGTAAATACAGCAGATAAAAAGACCGGATCAGGTTCTTTTTTCCAGTAGTCAATCCAGATCTTTTCTGCGCTGGCAATGTGGAGCGCCGTTTGCCGGATGCTGCCGAAACTACTGCTGACAGATTGCTCCCATTGCTGATCATCTGTTTGTTGCAGCCATCCAATAGCTATGTTATTTGCCCAGATATTATAATCGGCCAATGCCAGGAAATATCTGCTGAAATAAGCACCGGTGTCATTACTTTCCGATGCAGACATTTGCGTAGACGCTGTACCTTTTGGTAACACTCCTTTCATGATCTTTTCCATAAGATTAAATTATTACTCAAAGGTAGATGTGAGGGCCGGCGGCAGATGATAGGCAGGCGTTCAAAAAGTATCGGTAAAGGTTCAATTTGTTAAACCGGTATTGTTCATGCCCTGTTCTGGCGTCTAAAATTGATAAGGTAAACTATGGCTCAAGACAGGCTGCGTTTTTCATTATCAGGCCATATGATCCTAATTTCGGTTTTTCTGCCAACAACGTGGCAAAGACAGTAGGTAGATACAATAATGATTTTGATAATTCTACTGTAACAACCTACGAATATATTTACGACGACGATAGCTACCCGGTTACCAGGAAAGATAGTACACAGGTAATACGCGGCGGTCTGGTATGCGGAGCTTACCATGATTCTTTCAGGTATCGCTATATGATAAGGCAGGCCAAACCTTATTAGAAACAAAAGCGCCGGAGATCATCGCTCCGGCGTTTTGCATTTTAGCCTCAGCAATAATTGCCGGCATTGTAAATGTCATTTATAGATCATCTTACAGGAAACGGAACACCTGTTTCCTGTAATCCTCAAAATCACGTTCATTGGAGATAGTCTGGAATTTTTCCCGTTTGCCGCTACTGTTTTCCCTCATCAGTATTACATCCATACCTCCCACTATCGTCCGTTTCGCTTTCTCAAATATCAGCTCCAGCTCCTGACGGTCCTCCACTGACTGCAACTCTTCTATGCGATTCACTACAATTACAAAATCTTCCATTTCATTTATTTGAGGCAAAAATAAAATAATATATCAGATTTCAGCACAGGCTCAAAACGGCTGATCTGGTCTTTTTTGTAGCATATTCATTCAAAAAATAGTATACTTGATGCCGGTATTTACAAATGATCCGCCCTATGCAATCAACGATAACCGATAAATGCAGCCTTAGTTTTCCGTCCATATATGAGCATATCCTGACCTTCGGGCAAAGCATCACGGCCGAGCACAGGGAGGGCGATAAATGTTTGTCCTATGTCTCCATCAGTATGGAGGAGCTCAGCTTCTATGATTACTATGAAGGCAATGACCTTACTGCACGCTTTCGGGAAAGCTGTCTCGAAGAGCGTGGTACCGTTGAGGTAATAGCTGATAGAACGCTGCCGGTTGCAGGGCGCAAGTCCGATATCAGGACGGCACAATCCCCGGAAGGAATTTTCTATTATTTTGGCCTGGTACCAGTCAGCGATGAATATGGATATATCATTACCGCCGATTGTACTGTTGCCTCCCGTGAATTTTATGAACCCCTGTTTGAGCAGATCTGGCAAAGCCTCCAATACTTTGACGAACCTGCCAGGACTCCTGCGAAAGGTGCTGCTACAGATATTACCTCCCCGGAATACCGGGTGAATACAGATAATGCAGAAAATGACGGAGAGAATATTCCTGCTGAAGGCGGGGAGTACTGGCTGATCGGCCCGCATACATTTACACTGAACGCCGAAAGCCGGGCGTACATCTCTGAAGGAGGCGGTGAACTGTATGTCAGAATTGAAGGACAGGCGCCTGACTATATGGATCCGCAGGAAAGTGATATCATCAATAGTTATAGCGGCAAGAGGGTATACCTTGAGTTCTATTTCAGGGGGATCTATCAATCGGGTATACCTACCGGCAAATTCCATTTTGAGCAGGAAAGGAACAACACCACCCTGACCTATGTCTGGAAAGGCGGGTTTCAATACTCTCAGGAACTTACGGCAGATGTCGTCCTGGAAAACGGGTGGCTGTTCATCATTGGACATTTTAACAAATATCCGGTGAAGGTGGCCGCAAGCCTGCGTATAGACAATCTCTCCTGGGAGCACTACCGCTTCCTGAGCCCGGAAGAGCTGCGTACGGCCGACCCCGGAATTGTACATCGCCTCTCGCTTACTGACCCTGACCCCGGTATATTGGAAGCGCTCATTCATCCACTCACCCGGTTGCAAGTATTGTCAATTGATTTTCGGGATAATAAACAGGCAGCTGGTTTTAAGGAAGTGCCCCGGACAATCCGCCGGCTGACGGAATTGAAAGACCTCTCGCTGACCGGTGTAATTGCATTGGATAGGCTGCCGGATTGGCTGGGTGACCTGAAAAAGCTGGAAACCATCCGCCTGGCCGATAGCAGGGTAGAAAGTATTCCTCCTGCCATATGGCAACTGCCTGTATTAAAGAAACTTTATCTCGGCAACAACCAGCTGCAATCCGTTCATCCCACCCTGGCAGAGAGCCTGGAAACATTGGTGCTGGAGAACAACAGGCTTATTTCAGTGCCGGAACAGGTAGCCCGGCTCCGGTACCTGAATATTGAAAACAACCCGCTGCAACACCTGCCTGCAGGAGTGGAAAACATCCCTCAACTGAACCTGGAACTGGCAAAGAAAATGTCGCTGCTCGATTATAGCTACAAAGGCGCAGATGGTCGGGGAACCATTCCATATGATGATAGCCGTTTCTATGCGAGATATGACCCGGCCTTACTGCAATTGCTGGAAGACGGGATCAGGGCCGCAGGCTTGGACAGGTTCAGGGATGGCCTGGCCAGGTATACCCGCAGATCAATAGCCCTGGAAACAACAGTAGAAGATACTTATACCGAAAAGGGGAACCATCGTTTCGGTGGTTTGCCCGACCTGCCCCCGGGGCTGAGTTATCCTTCTTTCATCGACGCTTATGCACAGGAAAGAGGGCTGCAGTTCATTGCCCAGATCAATTGTGCCGCCATTGCGCCGCTGCAGGATTACCTGCCGCGGACCGGCATGCTTTATTTCTTTGTCCGGGACCTGCAGGATCAGGAGGAGATGGGGCCGGAAGTACTTTATTATGATGGTGATATCAGCCAGCTGCAATCAGCAAAAGACCTGGATATAGAACCGGCATTCATCTATGATGATCAGGGTATATACAGGCCTTTCCGGGTTAAGGCCGGGAAATACCCTGATATACCTGTTATGTACAATACCCGCATGCGCTATCCGGCACTTGCAGATATGGAAGATATGTACGAAGAGACCGAAAAACTGAAAAACGGATTTAAAGCCTCTTCTGTCAATCCAATGCATAGTATGAACTCCCACGTCTTCAAGCAGCATGATACGCCGGAAATGGAGGCCGCAAATGCGAAAAAAGGCAAGCCGGAGGAATGGATGGTGCTCCTGAGGGTTGGCTCAGATAATAATCCGGGTTTTCAGTTCTGGGATGCCGGTGAAATTTACTTTGTGATCCATAAAAGTGACCTGGAAAAGAAGGATTTCTCCAATGTGTATTGTGGACTGGAGAGCAGTTGATGAGGTAATAATCCGTATTGGCAGTGCACAGGTACGAAGAGGGATCGCCAAAAAGAAGGTCAGGCAGCAAAAAATAGCCGTGTAAGCTTAATTTGCGTACCTGCAAAGTCAATCCTGAACACCACCATGGAAACTGTAAAGTTTTTCAGGACTAAGACAACATTCGTATACCGTCTTGATACCGCTTTTATACCGCTTTTATACCGCTAATCTTACGTTAATACTACGTTCACGAACGTAAGATTAACGTAAGATTAGCGGTATAAAAGCGGTATCTGTCAGGTCCTGAAATAGGTTTACACCTTAAAAAGTGTAAAACATGCAAAATTCAAACAATCAGAACAAAGGTGGACGCAAGGGACGCCTGGGACCACAGTTCCAATATGAGCAGTCGTTCATGAACAAAGTCGTAGCCGATTACATGGCCGGAGACCAAAGCATGAGCCAGGTCGCAGCTCGTTATAAGATCACTAAACCACAAATAGCTTATTGGTACTCTCTTTTTTCTTCCGAACTTAGGCAAACGACTTTGGAAAAACCCATAATATCTACGGCCATGACAGAACAGGAAAAAAAGGAGTTTGATGCTTTAAGAAAGCAAAATGAAGAACTCCGTAAAAAGCTGGAACATGCCAATTTAAAGGCATTTGCTTTTCAGACAATGATCGAAGTTGCTGAAGAACAATTTAATATTGAGATCCAAAAAAAGCCTGGTACCAAGCCGTCTGCAGAGTAAAAGAACATTATCCGGACAAGGATTTGGGTAATGTTTGCGGACTGTTTGGTAAAAGCAGACAAGCTTTTTATAAGCGGAAAAACAGCGATCATCAATTTGGCCTGGAAATGGCCATCGTTCTTGACAAAGCGGAGCAAATCAGAGCTTCACAAAAGCGACTGGGCGCCAGAAAACTTCATAGAATGCTTTCACAAACTCTTCAACATCATAAAATTAAATTAGGCAGGGATCGATTTTTCAATCTGTTGGCTGAAAATGGAATGCTTGTCCGTAAAAGAAAACGTAAGAAAATACGGACTACCGATTCTAATCATCCCTTCAAAAAATATCCTAATCTGATTAAAGAGCTGAAGCTTAGTCAGGCTAACCAGGTGTGGGTTAGTGATATTACTTACCTTCCTTTGGTAGGCTCCCGGTTCTGTTATTTGAGCCTGATAACTGATGCTTATTCAAGAAAAATCGTCGGTTATTGCTTACATCCATCACTGGAGGCCGAAGGGCCTATTGAGGCCTTAAAAATGGCTTTATCGGATATAAAGAATCCCATCAAATATAGCCTGATTCACCACTCTGACAGAGGGTCACAATATTGTAGTAAAAACTACATAGAATTACTTAATGATAGTCACGTCGGCATTAGTATGGCCGAGAAGGGCAACCCGTATGAAAATGCCATTGCTGAGCGAGTAAATGGAATATTAAAGTTAGAATTTGGCCTGGACCGGTTATTTAAAAACTATGAAGCCGCGGCTGCTATAGTAGCAGAGACTATCCGCATCTACAATGAACAAAGGCCTCATACAAGCTGCGACTATCTGACTCCGAATCAGGCACATACAAAACAAGGGGAATTAGTAAGGAGATGGCGAACCAAGAAAAAAGATGGTCCAAAATCAGGATTAACAGCAGATACTGTCAACCTGATCCAGGACTAAAATCTAAAGAAAACAACCTTTTTAGGATTATCTTTTAATATTGTAAAATTCAAACGGATTATCTCACCAAAAGTGTAAACCTATACCAGGATAAGACAATCAAGACGGGGAAAAAGCGGCAAAAAACGGATTTATAGTGGTGCAAAATTGCATCGCCTGTCATCCCAGGCGCTCTGCCTCTTTTTTTACATCGGCCGGAACGGTCATATTCAGTTTCTGTAGCTCCAGGACCGTTGTATTACCTGTTTCGCGGTACATAGGCACAAAGCGCCGGTTGAACTGTATTTCCTCCCATGTATAGGAGGTCCGCTTCAGCACAAAGTTGGAAAACACATCGTCAAATCCTCTCACCAGCACATAGATCTCTACATCCGCTGTTTTGATATCTTCTTCATTTAAACCCAGCAGAGGGCTGTTCTCGTCAATGGGATGCACCACCGTCCAGTTCATGGGCAGGTTCTGGATATGGCTACGTTCCAGTGTCAGTTCGAAGAACCGGTATAGTGGCTTATCATCCTCCTGTACCAGCAGCGCTATATTAGCCCTGACTTCCACATCGGTAAGCGTGTGCATATCCTTGAAGGACGCAAAGCGGAACATCAGGCCTGTTTTGTCTTTGTAGGGGGCTATCACCGCATGGTCGCTGAATTTCAGGAAAGCTTTCGGCTTGGAAAAACGGCCATAGATCAAACCCGTGAAAACGGCCAGGTACAGGAAGCCGTTCAACGCCTCGATGGATGCTACCAGGTTGACGCCGTCGCCGATAGGGTTCACGCGGCCGTAACCCACCGTGGTAAAGGTCTCCGTACTGAAAAAATAGACCTCCTTGAACACCTGCCATTTCGATGTGCCCATTATACCCTGAAATTCATTCGCACCAATTGCCAGGTAGATAAGCGTATAGCCCAGGTTAATAGACACGAAAAAGATGATGATGGCACAGAAAAATTTCCAGGCGGGCAGGTTGAGCAGGGTATGGTAGATGCTCATCCGTTCCCAGACCGGCAGCCCTTCCTTCCGCAGGTTAAATGTGCCGTCCCGGTTTATAAAACGGCCTACATAACTGTTGGAATTGTTGCCAAAACCAGTATCGTTATTGATCCTGGAAAATGGATTAATGCGTAAAGCCATATAAGCAAAATCTTTATATGGCAAAACTAAGGCTTAGAATTGATTCTCAAACAAGCGGTCTGCATTTTATGCAGTAGCCGACTTGTCAAAAATGCCCTTGCCGGTAGTAAAATAGGAAAAGAGGCTTTTCTGGATCCAATGTGTCCAGCCTTTCGGGAAAGGGATGTTCTTGCGACTATGGCAAAGTGATCATATCTCCCACCCGGATAGTGCCACTTCCGTTAAACAAGAGGTTCTGGCCAAAATATATTTTCTGATCTTTTGCACGGTAGGTACTAAGTGTTTTCAGCGGTTCTTTTGCCTTAACACCGCTTTCCTGGTCGATAGTCGTAATGACGCAGCGCGCGCAGGGTTTAACACCGAAGAACTGTACATCTCCAATACTGAATTGTTTCATGTTGTCTTCCTGGAATGGAGTACCTCCTGTAAATACGATATTCGGTCTGAAACGATTCATCGGCAGCGGAGACGCCAGCCTGCTATTCAGATCATCAAGAGAAGCCTGGCCAATGATCAGCAGGGGATAACCATCAGAAAAACTGGTGACCTCTTTATTGTGGGCATAGGCGGCGTCTACGGTCCTTTGCGTACTGTCGGGCATGTATACCAATCTGCAGGACCTCTCCAGCTGACGGCTAAACCAGGCATCTGCTTCGTCACTTACGCGCTGACCTATACAATTGTCATTCCATACAGATACCATGATGCTTGTTGTTGTCAGCGGCGCAAAAGGGATCATGATAAGATCTCCTGTTTTTTTATTGGTGATGCGCAGGTGTTCCTCCCCGAGGCTGACCTGCAACAATGCCATGGCAGGTACTTCCCGCTGAGAGAGAAAACGGTTGTTCTCATCTGTCAGCATCCATCTTCTGTCGTATGTAAAACCACGATCTGTAAGCCGGGCTTCCCGCAGGGAAAATCCTCCTAATGATTTAACAGGATAAATATATAAATCGCTAACTGTAAGCATAGGCCTAAAGGTACAAAAAAATCATGCGATGGTTGGAGTAGCATAAATGCAGCAATGCATCTGAAGACAGGCAGACCTATGCCTGCCTCCGGATGCATTGCTGTATCACAGGCGTACGCCAGCTTATCTTGATATAATAAATCTTACATCCCTGCTTTCGCTTTGTGTAATCACCCTCAGAATGAAGATGCCGGTAGCAGTACCGTCCACCGTAAATGAGTCGTTCACTTCAAGCGTAGGCGCATATTGCCGCTTCTCAGCCATCACGCCGTTCAGGTCATAGACATACACGATCATCTGTTGTTTCCTGTTCAGTTTAATATTGTAATTAAAATGCCCGTCGTTAGGGTTCGGAGACAGCAGAACGGTATCTATTACGTGTACGGGTTGCGTATAGGCCGGGCCGGCTGAAGGGTCATAGGCGCCTATCTGAAGCTCTTTGCGTAAGGTATAGGAGCATTGTCCGAACATCGCATTCATCTCCACCCAATAGGTTCCCGGATTATTAAACCTGATGAGCGGTACATCGCCCTGCATGCCCAGGTACACGGCGTCCGGATGGAAAGTCCATTTAACGTCGTCCGGCGCAGGCAGGCAGATCTCACGAACGGCCAGGGTATCGCGGGCGTTCATCCGGCTGGATAAAAGGAAATTCACTTCCGGCTGCACATTGCTTTTGGCGATGCTTACCTGCTGCATCTGCGTACATTGGTGCGCATCCTGTACATCAATGCGGTAGCTGCCGGGGGCGAGACCTTTAAAGTTGCCGGCAGGCAGCCAGCTGCTCTGGTCCAAAGCATATTGGTAGGGCGGGGTACCGCCGCTAACTGTACTGGTAATGCTACCATCGCTGAGACCATCACAGATGGCCGGTGCATCAATGTTGAGCACCAGTTGCGTTGGTTGCGTTATGCTAAAGGTGGCGCTTTGTTTACAGCCCTTGCTGTCGGTAATTTCCAGCGGATAATCTCCCGCGGGCAGGTTCTTCGCCTGGCTATCTGCTGTAATGGTTTTCCAGTGATAGGTATATTGGCCGGAACCACCGCTGGTATTCACTGCGATGGCCCCGTCAGATAAACCGAAGCAGCTGACAGGACTGATATCTGCTGTTATCCCGATCGGTTCAAAAGCTGCCGTGAGTGTAATGTCAATGCTGTTCATACAACCTGCTGCATCCTGTACGGCCACTTTGTAATCGCCCGCTACCAGCTTGCTGAAAGTAGCATCGCTTTGCCATGGCCCATCGTTCAATGAATAAGTATAGGGTTGATTGCCTCCGGTGGCTTGCAGTGTGATCTGCCCTGCAGGATCTGCACCGCAACCGTTGTGTGTTTTGCTAAGCACTTTCAGCGAGATAGTGCTGGCAGGAGCTGTGAAATTCACCTGCTGACTGCTTACACAATTCCGGTCGTCTTTTACCTGTACCGTATGCATGCCGGCCCTGATACTTTCAATGTGTGCATTGGCGCCATAGCTGCCATTATCTATGGCATATAAATAGCCCTGGTAGCCGGCGCCATTGCCACCGGCAGCTGTAATATCGATATAGCCGTTATTACCACCTGCACAGCCTACATTGTACCCGTGGTAATCTGAAAGCTGATAGGTAAAGCTCAGAGGCTGGTCTGGCAGTATAACTGTGTAGCTTTTCTCCGCGTCGACGGTGCAACCGTGCGCGTCTGTCAGCCTGAGTTTATAAACGCCAGATCGTGTAATGGCAGTACCAGGTGTAAAGGTTTGATAAGTGTTACCATTGTCGGTAGACCATTCATACAGATAAGCAGGCGTGCCACCAGCGCCGCTCATGCTGATATGTGCGCCATCTGCGAGGCAAACGGCATCCTGTACCTGTACGCTGGTGATCTTCAATTCAGTAAGCGCGGGTATTGTACTTTCTGCAGAAGTGACACTGCACCCCGTCGCTTTATTATCAGTAAGGATTAGGCGATAGGAACCTGCATCCAGCGCATCGATCCTGGTATCTGTACCGTACCAGATGGCGCCGTCTGTCCATATGCCGTTTTTCAGCTGTTGCCAGCGATAGTTATAATTGCCGGAGCCCCCGTTCACATCGGCGCTGATAAGCGCATCTGCCTGACCATAGCAGCTGAGGGGTGTTGTGGATAGCTGTACGTTCAATGCTGCGCGCTGATACACAGTGGCGGCTAATGCAACTGCATCGCTGCAGGTGTTGTCCTGGTTGCTGACAGTAACCGTATAAGCACCTGCGCCAAGACCTGTGAAAAGACCGGTGGTGTTGCTGATACCGTTCAATGTGTACTGATATTGGCCCGTACCCCCACTCGCCGTGAATTGCAGGCGTCCGTCATTGCCGCCGGAACAACTAACAGAGTCGGAGGAGGAGAGTGCTACTCCTAAAGGAGATAGTGCCCGTAAAGTAACAGTACTGTCCCAGCCCGTACAAAGAGGCGCATCGCTGTTCATAATTACCGCGCGATAGGTGCCGCCCGGCAGGTCTGTGAAGGTATAGGTACCCGTATTATTCAGCACGCCTGATGTCTTTACGACCGAGCCATTCTGGTAAAGTTGAAATTCGTAATTGCCGGTGGCAGCCGCGGCCATGGAGATAGCGCCATTGCCCGGTGAGGTGCAGGTAGGATCATTACTGACCAGGTTACCACTTACCCTGACAGGTTCCTGCAACACGATATTTACCGGTGGTGCGCTGTTGGTACATTGGGCATTTCTTACAATTGCCTGGTAGGTACCTGCGGGCAGGTGCTCCCATAGTATGCTTTTGTTGACACCTTCCTCCTGTGCGCGCACAACGGTACTACCGGAGCGCAGCTCAAAGTAATACGCCGCATTTGTATCTGCACCGTCGGCGCTGATACTGATGGCGCCATCACTGCCACCATAGCAGCTGATGTTTTTATGCTGGCTGGTGTTTTCTGCAGCTGTTAAGGGAGCGTATTCCTCTATAGTAATGTAATAGGGCGTCATACAGCTACCGGTCGTTTCGCCGGGATTGAATACCCAGAGTGTGTAAGTGCCTTTGGGAACATTGTCGATAGTAATGCTGCCAGACACCGGAACTGCGCCATTGCTTTGGGCCAGCAGGTCGCCACAGTTAGACCCCGGGTTAGACAGATCAGGGTCACAGGGTGTTGAGACAATCCCTTTCCTGAGGGTCCAGCGTATGCTACTGAAACCTGTATGGATAGCGGAACCAGGTATCGTAATGGTGCCTCCGCCTTCGTTATAGCAGCCGGTTGTTTTGAAGATCTGGTTAGTTTCTACAGTTGGAGGTGCAGGCGATATTTCGATAGCATCTGAAGGTTGTGACCAGCGGGAATAGAGCACCGTAGCGCCATGGTTGTACACCGCTTTCTGCCTGTGCCGGAACCATACGTTTCGTTTGGTATTCGCTACCTCCGGGATCGCCTGAGCGGGTGTAATGGTAAATCCATCACCATACCGGTCAGATACGGAATCTATGGCTTTCCATCCTGTACTGAGGTCCGGACCAACATTGTATTCCAGTACATAATAACCCTCGTAATAATCGTTGTTTTCGGGGTTGGTCATGTTATCGCCGATCGAGACAAGGCGTAGTTTTGAACTGGCACAAACAGACCTTTCTCCTGTATAATTTTTCAGGTTCCAGGGTGGCACCATCAGATAATAGAACTGTATATTGATCGGATCATCGGTACGCATGCCTGTACTGGTATGGTAGTTATCCAGCGGATAAAATGGAACGCCCAGGCCCATTGTTGGCTGCGACAATACCTCCTGTGTGACAGGATAGAGCTCATTGATATATTCCAGGGTAACGGTCTCATAAATGTAAGAACTGTAGTCATACACCTCATATATCATCCAGGGTGGATTCACAACGACGGTGTCCATGTAATACAACCATTCTGTAGGCTCCTGGTGAATGGGAGTGGCTACGAATTTCGGACCGTACAGCGTGTATGGCCAGGTGGCAAAGGTATTACCAAGATGGTTGTTGTTTACCGGGTCAATGGCAATGTACATGCGCGCCGGTTCAGTAGGGTGCCATATCTGCGCCGATACCCTGATATTCATCAGCAGGAAAAACAGCACATATAAGATGCGTTTCCGGTTGATGGATATCGGAACATGGTTGCTGTACATAAAGCGTACAGGTGTCAGTATGGCTGGCTGGATTACGCACAAAGCAGTTTGCAGCGTTGGTCGAACGCTTCTGTTATTTCTAGGCATAGGTCAACGGGGGATTGTTCCCTTGA
Organism: Chitinophaga filiformis; assembly: GCF_023100805.1. NCBI lineage: Bacteria > Pseudomonadati > Bacteroidota > Chitinophagia > Chitinophagales > Chitinophagaceae > Chitinophaga > Chitinophaga filiformis. The sequence continues at coordinate 5,435,109 of NZ_CP095855.1, read as the reverse complement.
AGTATAAATATATGTTATATGTGATAATATTAAAACAAGATAACTGCCAAAGCGGGGGTTAAGTTTTTGGGAATTAATTACAATGCTGGAAATCAGGAATATCCGCGTTCCTGTACACAATGCGGATCCTTGCTTTGCAGAGAATGTCTTGATAAATCAAAGGCCCCTGGTGGTCTTACATGAAGCCGATACCGGGATGGTATGAACGAAAAGAGGCTGCTCATTGCTGCTGAGGACAGCCTCTTTCCGCTGATAGTCAGCGTTTAGCGGCTTTTGACTTTCGGCATAACATCACAAGGGCAGCGGTAGCCAATGCTGTCAGGGCAATTTTCCTGATCATACCTGCACGGTTATATTTCCACTCCGCTTTCCAGCCTTTTTCTGCAAAAATATTGGGTATATGACCTTTTTTGATATCGTCAACGATCCCCTCTATGACATTCACCCGGTCGGCCACTAGTAATGGAAGCCAGTGACCATAACTGGATTCGCTGTATTTAAATGCAAACCGCCTGATATTGCCACTTAAGCCCGATGGAGGTACGGAGGTGCCATAAACTGCACTTAATCCCGGACGTTCGTTGGAGTGAAGCACCTCTACGGTAAGCGGTTGCAGCGCCGGTCGTTCCCAGTTCAATCGTTCGTGATCATCCCCCGTATATTTCTTTATGGGGTAGGTGGGCTCGTTCTTAGGGTCTGCATCTACTCCCCAGCCCTTTATATGCGAAAACTTGTTCTCCAGATCCATAACTTACAATTTATTGTCTTGCTGACGGTGGAATAAGAATTGGTTTAATACAGTCGTCCAGCTTTGCTGAAAAGATGTGATAAGCATCGGCTACTTCCTCCAGCGGTATACGATGTGAAATGATCGCCTTCGGATCAATGTATCCCGACCTGACATGCTCGATAAGGCGGGGCAGGAGGCGTTTTACGGAAGCCTGGTTTGCACGTATGGTGATGCCTTTGTTCACCACATTGCCGATGGGTATCAGGTTGTCTGTTGGCCCATATACCCCTACAATTGAGACGATACCGCCTTTTTTCACGGAGTTGATGGCCCAGTGCAGGGCAGTGGCGGAGCCGGCCTGCAACATCATTTTCCTTCCTGTAATTGTTTGCATGGCGTTGCCTGCAGCATCACCACCGACGGCGTCAATACAAACATCTGCGCCAAACCAGTCTGTTGCTCTTTTGAGGAAAATTACCGGGTCTTCCATCGAGCGGAAGTTATATGCTTCGCATTGTGCGTATTGCCGGACGAAGTCCAGGCGATATTCCAGGTGGTCAATGACGATGACCCTGCCGGCGCCAAAGAGCCATGCGCATTTTGCTGCCATAATTCCTACCGGTCCGGCCCCGAACACTACTACAGTATCACCCTTCTTAATGCCTCCCATTTCGGCGGCCTGGTAACCGGTAGGAACAACGTCTGTCAGTAACACTGCATCGTCAGCATGCATATCTTCCGGAATGACCACCGGCCCTACATCAGCATAAGGTACACGTACATATTCCGCCTGTCCGCCATCAAAGCCGCCGGCGGTATGAGAATAACCGTAGATGCCGCCCACAGCGGTGGCCTCAGGGTTGGACTCATGGCAGTTGCCATATAACTCCTGTTTACAGAAAGCACATTTGCCACAGGCAATGTTAAAGGGGACCAGTACTTTGTCGCCGACCTTGAGTTTTTGTACCCCCGGTCCGACAACTTCCACAATGCCAATAAACTCATGTCCGAATGTCGAACCTACACGTGTATCGGGTACAAGCCCATGATACAGGTGAAGATCTGATCCACATATACATGAGCGTAATACGCGCACTATCGCATCTTCGGGGTGCAATATTTCCGGCTCCGGTTTTTGTTCTGCACGAACCCTGAACGGCCCCCTGTAATTCATTGCAAGCATAAGCGTCTTTTAATGTTGACAATATTTTGCGGACTGTACACAAGATCAGCGCACAGTAATCAGGTTAAGCCGAAAAATGTGCCGGTTCCCGGTATACAGGGGAGATGCTGTTTGAGCCGGGTATAAAGTGAGGTTATAAGTCACACCGGCAAGACCTGATCGTCTATTTTAAACTACAAAAGAAGGATCTGTTGGGGCATGCAATGTCAGGCTAATGAATGCAGAGATTGTCAGTGACCGCAGGTAAGGCGGCATAGTGGAATGGCTCATGAGGCCGGAGATCTGTATTGCCTCATCATACCGGGAAGGACAGGTTATATACGGTTGAAAGCGTTGCGCATACCTGTCATCATGTATAAAAAGACGGCAATCGTCTTTGTGACCATTGCCGTCTCTTGCGGACAGGAAGCCTGGATCTTCCTGCTCAATGACTTTGGTGAGCCCGCACTACCTGTTTGAACCAGGTATATCAGAGGGCCTTCAGCTCGAGAAAGAAAACGTCGTTTTCCCGGATGTCCAGCTCTTTTGAGAAAGGAAGACCGTTCTTTATGGTAATGATCTCCCGGGACAAGGGAGATCCGTCGTTTTGTTTTTTTATCTGCTCCACCTGTTGCCTGTTAAGCTGCGAAGGTTTGCCCATCAGTAAATAATCGGAATACGCATCATTGCTCCGGTAACCCACTTTGTACACTTCAAGCGCATACATACCATCAGGAACATTGGAGAGGTTAACTTTTAGTTTCCCTTTCGGTTTCGATGGCAGGTCGCGGATATAATAATTTTGGTTATGCACTGAATCGCCGGGATGGGTGTTCGTGAAATCCCAGGCCAGTATCTGTGTATTGCCGGATGCGTCTTTGCAGGCCCAGGAAGCGGAGTCCTTATTCACCAGTTCAACATTTCCCAGCCGGTTCAGGAACTGGTAGGCATAAAATACCGGTTTATTGATCCCCTGGATGTTCAACATACCAAATCCACCGTGAAAAGGTGTGAACCTGGGCCCGGCCTCTTCGAAAATGTCAGTGAACACCCAATACGACATAGAATTGGCGGCATCGCCCACCTGCTTCAGTTTTTGCAGCACATATGCGGCTTCGTGATAGCTGTCGTGAATAGGATCGGAGGGTGTGTAGGATGCGCTCCATTCGGTATAGTGCAGTTCAAGGTCCGGGATGGGAGAAGCAGCGATCTCTTTGCGTGACTGAAGTACGTCGCCGCTTACACTCATGGGATTTTTGTCGAGCACTGTACCGGCATTGCCAAATTCATCCAGATAGCCCTGTTTTACGCCATAGGCGTGGGTGCTTATAAAATCTATTGCTACCTTATGCTGATGGCAGTAATCAATCAATTCACTTTCCCAGGCCGCGCCGGCAGTGGCAGGGCCACCCACACGATAGTCCTTATTTACCTTTTTGATAGCCTGCGCCGTGTATTGGTACAACTTAAAATAATCCTGCTGTGTACCTGACCAGAATCCGGGCGAAAGGTTTGGTTCGTTCCAGACTTCAAAATACCAGGTCTTTACTTCATCAGTGCCGTAACGTTCGGTAAAATGCTGTGCGAGGGCGCGGATCAGGGCGGACCATTTATCATAGTCCTTCGGCGGTGTTACATTGCCTCTCCACCAGAAAATGGTTTCATTGCCGCTGGCAAGTGATCCGGGCATGAATCCCAGTTCAACGAATGGTTTCATACCGATGCTTTGCAGGAAATCGAACAGTACATCGATATACATGAAATTATATTCCGGGTTACCATTTTTATCTTCTTTATAAACGGCCATGTCGTCGGTTAAAAGGCCATGCATCCGTATATACCGGAACCCACATTCTTTTTTTACATAAGCCAGTTGCTGTTGCCAGTCGGCCCTAAGGCCTTCATTGGCCCTGCCTGCGCCTACACATTCTTTGAACATCGTGTTCAAGGGGCCCTTTTGCTGACGAAAGTCAATATTGATCGTTCTTTCCGCTGTTTCAGCTTTCTTGCCGGTTTTGTTCTGGGCGAAAGTAAAACTTGCTGTAAGATAAGTAAGTGCTAATAAGACAATACTAGTTTTTTTCATTCTTTACCAGGCTATTTCTCTGTTATTACAATAAATCCCGGCCCTACATTTAAAGCAAGGCCAGGACCTGCAGCAAGCGGCTGCATATGTATATCTTCTATTGCAAGGCCCTGTAAGAGGCATTCATTGTTTCCTGATCTCCTACAGCATTATTGGCCTTGTTGATGATGCTAAAGCCTAACGCCATTATCAGCGAACCATACAGCATGCTTTTGTTGCAGGAATGTGGCTTACACTGTAGCTCTTTTAGCCAGTGCAAGCCAGCCATTCATTCCTGAACAGGTTATGGTTTTTTAACGTAATTATATACTAACAGGCAGGGGCCGTCGCAGGATGTTCTCAATACTGCGAACTGCATCGCGTTTTCTGTCAATGACAGCAACTTAATGTTTCCCCATGCGCCAACACATCCATCGCGGGATGCATCATGAAGCGGTGTAGCGCCGGATATGGTAAGCTTTTTCGTGTTGACATCGAGATAATAAGTACCATTTTCGGTGCCTCTCTCGGGTATCATGGCGTGCGTCACCTTAACAAACGGACCACCTTTCAGGCTGAAGGTCATGGTACCATAGTCTCCGTCGGGTAACAGCCATTTATTGTCGGCATATTTCGGATTCCAGTTCCAGCAATCGCCTCCCGGTTTGGTACATGCACCTCCCCAACCATTATCAGTACCATAGAAGAACAAAGGCCCGTCAAATGCCTGGGCCGTCATATCGAGTACCCAGGTCTTTTCCTGCCCGGGTCCTCCCGACAGCATGTTCCAGAAAGGATCGTTTACATAATTAAGGTTGTCTTTCGTTACATGAACAAGCACTGAATCCAGGTACACCAGGCCTCCGCCGGTAACCGCGCTGCGTTTAATGATATAGTCGCCCGTAAAGGCAAAATGTATCGTATCTGTCTGCCTGGACGATTTGCCTGTGCCAAAGTCCCACAGCGGCTCTATCTGGTCTGTGTGGTTGATCAGATATATGGTATTGCCCCCCGGATCGACTGTCAGGTCCTGTTTCACTTCCATGTTGATGGTGGATTTGTCAGGCATATCAGGCAGGTGATAGTCTTGTTTTGTGCAGGCTACTATATAGAACAGCGCAGGAAAAATCAACAGCGCTATATATTTAATGAATTTCATCGGTAGATATTTTAAATGTTTTCATTGTCCCTCTAAAAAACGGATACTGTTCTTACCATCCTTCATTTTGTTTCAGCGTCCCATTGGATAAAGTGATCTGTGAGTAAGGTATCTGCGATAGTCCCTTTGTTGCAGTTATCTGGGAGGCGCTGATGGTCTTTGTTACATTGACGCCGCCGCTTTCAAGTGTCACCGATTCCGCTATGGCGGAAGCTGCCACATTTACTCCCTGGCGCAGCAGGTCCCAGTAACGGATCCCTTCACCGGCAAATTCCAGCCTTCTTTCATTGAGGATATTAGCGGGATTGACAGGGATCTGAACAAAGCCGGAGCCAAGTGCCCTTTGACGTACTGCATCAAAATATTGCTGGGCATTGGGCGAACCCAATTCTGCCGCCATCAGGAGCACGTCGGCGTAGCGGATAGAAACATAATCTTCGTACTGGCTGATCATAAAGCTGGTGCCTCCCATTTTTTCCGCAAGGCTTTTGCCGGCAGAATCTGCCATGGGAGTATACTTCTTCACATAATAGCCTGTGTACTCACGCTGATCTTTCCTGTTCTGGAAATCGAGGCCTTCATCAGCAATGGATATAATGGAAGCGCTCTTTCTGGTGTCGCCGGCGGGGTAGGCGTTCCAAAGCTTCGCATTAACGGTACCAGCGCCCCAGCCAAGGCCATAGGGATAAATGGACTGAACGCGGATGCCTAACAGTACCATCCAATGATTGCCGTCAACATTGCCATTCCAGTCGCTTGTATACGTATACTTGATGGCAAAGACGGTTTCCTTATTGTCTTCTCCTGCATAGTTTTTCAGCGATGCAGCAGGCCAGAGTTCAGCAAAGTTGCTGATCAGGCCAAAGCCGCCGTTACTGATCACGTCTTCCAGGTAAGCCAGGGCCTGTGCTTTGGAAACGGCGCCCAGCAGATCTGGTTTATTATAATAGCCGGTATAGTAGAGGAATACGCGTCCCAGCAAGGATTCGGCTGCCCATTTTGTCACTCTTCCATGAGTGGAAGCTTCCTGCGCAGTATAACTGGTGGCGGGAAGATTTGCGGCAGCGAACTTCAGGTCTTCAGCAATGAGACTGTAAACACTGTCGGGAGTGGCCTGGGGAACGTTATCAGTTGTAGGTTTTGTAATCAAAGGGACATTCCCCCATAATCTTGCCATATCAAAATAGCAGTAGGCACGAATAAACCTTGTCTCTGCTTCATAGATGTTACGCAGGTCTTCCTTTCCTTTCCAGTTTACCTGGTCAAGATGTGTCAGCAGCATGTTGGCACGATATATCGCTTTATAATAGTTGCCCCAGTTGTCGCCGTATAGCGTCTGATCGGAAGGTGACCTCAGCTTGTCGAATTCGTCTACCATCTGGAGGCCGAGCCCGTCTGAAGCGCCGCCACCGCCATATAAATTGTCAGACATGATCTCTGCTGCAACAGGCAATGCGATGCCACCGGCCCATACGCGTTGCAGGCCGTCATATACGCCTACCAAAGCTTTATAGGCATCTGCCGGTGTTTTATAAAAGTTCTGCTCTGTGGCGGTTGTCACATCTTCTGTGTCAAGAAAGCTTTTCTTACACGCAAACAATGACAACAATGCGAGGAGCGGTATATATAATTTCAGATTCTTCATTTTCATTTCAATTTTTACTAAAAACGAATGTTTGCACCGATCATCATTGTTCTTGGCCTTGGATAGTACCCCAGGTCAACACCAGATGAAAATCCCTCGTTGTATCCTACTTCAGGATCCATTCCGTTATACTTTGAGAATGTGAATGCATTCAGCACAGCGCCATACAGCCTTACTTTGCCCAGATAGCTCTTTTTCGCCAATTGTGAAAAATCATAACCGAGTGTAATGGTGTTGATACGAAGGAAATCTCCTTTATGAATGTAGAGGTCAGAGAACTGCGTCCAGTTACGGTTGTCTTCAGTTACTCTCGGCAATTTGTTGGACGAACCTGGTCCATGCCAGCGTTCCAGCATAGCGGCGGAATAATTGTCTCTGGCGCCTGACTGGTTTCTCCATGACTGAACGATCTGGTTGCCGGCAACACCGGAAGCCTGTACTGAGAAGTCCCATCCTTTGTAGTCAAGGCCGATGCTAAAACCGAACGTAAAGTGCGGGTTTGGATCGCCAATCTGCGTTTTATCTTTGTCATCGATCACACCATCGCCATTCAGGTCTACGTATCGTACGTCTCCGGGTTGTGCATTCGGCTGCACGCGTCCACCGGCTTTGTTGACGTAGGAATTAACTTCCGCTTCGGTCTGGAAAATACCATCGGTCTTCAATCCCCAGAAATAGCCAACTGGATGGCCGTTTGCTGCCCTGTAGAACTCAAGGGCATTCGCATACAGCACATTGGTATTACCATGAATGATATGATCGTTGGTAGGAATATTCCCGATCCGGTTCTTGTTGTAGGCTCCGTTCAACCCGATTGAATAATTGAGGGACCTGCCTATTGTATTATGATAGGACAGTGCCAGTTCGACACCGGTATTCTTTACATCACCGCCATTGATCAGTGGTGCATCTGCTCCCGCTGTAGCCAGGATGGGGGCGGTAATTAACCAGTCTTTAGTCTTCTTGACATAGTAATCGAAAGTGACGTTCAACCGTTGTATGAGGGTGGCATCGAAGCCGATGTTCACCTGCTCTGAAGTTTCCCATTTAACATTGGGATTGGCTAAGCGGTTGGGATATGCGCCCTGTGTACTGGCGCCTTCGGCAGGCCCGAATATATAGGCAGCGTTTGTAAAGCTGATAGGAGAGAGGTATTGATATGCTGCCACATTCTGGTTGCCCACACGTCCCCAGCTGCCACGGAGCTTGAAGAAGTCCAGGCCATGTACATTGCTCATGAAACCTTCCCTTGTAGCTACCCATCCTGCCGATACGGAAGGAAAGTGTCCCCAGCGATGTTCAGGTGCGAAATTGGATGAGCCGTCGGCGCGGAAGGTGAGGCTCAACAGGTATTTCTCCCGGAAGTTATATTGTAAGCGGCCGAAATAGGAAACGAGCGCACTCTGAAAAGGACCTCCGCTTACTCCCATATATGGAGCGCCACGGTTTACATTCTGGGCAACAGAGAGATACGCATGCTGTAAGTCGGGCACACGCAGATCCCAGTTATACCCGCTCATGTTGGAACCATCGGTTTTTAAGGCAGAGCTGCCGGCCATCAGGCTGAAACTGTGGCCCCCGGCAATATTGAAATCATAGCTTAATAAGTTATCGAACTGGATGGTCTTACTCATGCCCATTGACTGGTTGACCTTAGAGGTATCGTTGAATGAGAAGATGGAAAGATGATACACAGGGGTATATCCACGGCCCTGATTACTGTTGTAATTCAAACCGAGACTGGTGCGGTACCTTAAGCCTTTAACAGGTTCTATTTGCAGGTATACATCCCCGAACAGCCCCTGGCTGCTGTTCCTGTTCTGGTTATTGTAATACATCACCGCATAAGGATTCGCCTGTGCATTGTCCCAGGCCCTGTCCGGGTGCCCGGGGTACCAGCCTAAATTATCGCCGGCGTAAAAGTCGCCGGTAGAATCATACATCGGCAGGAAAGGAGTAGCCTGGAAAGCAGCGCGCAATGAGTTATTGTACTGACCTCCAACGCCAATGCCGTGCGTATTCAGGTAGTTGAATGTCAGATGCTCACCCAGTTTAACAACATTCTGGTAGAGGGAGTGCTCTGAGTTTATCCGGAGCGTGTAACGTTCATAATTGGAGATGGCGGAGCCGCCTACAATTCCTCCCTGGTTGGTATATCCTAATGACAGCGAATAGGCGCTTCCTGCACCGCCTCCCTGTACACCTAATACGTAGTTCTGGGTAGGCACATTTTTTTGGAACATCTGGTCCATCCAGTTGGTGTTTACCGGCAGATTGTTGATCACATCATTAGTGAAATAAGGCGCTTTACCTGAGTTGACAGCTGCTTCATTCATCAGGATGGCATATTCTTTCGCATTCAGCAGCTGGGCCTTGTGTGCAACATTCTGCCAGCCGTAGTACGTATCGAGTGTAACCTGCGCTTTCTGGTTGTTCTTTCCTGTTCTTGTTGTCACAAGGATCACCCCATTGGCCGCCTGCGAGCCATAGATGGCAGCAGATGCGGCGTCTTTCAGCACGTCAATAGATTCGATGTCTGCAGGATTGAGATAACTGATATCTCCTGTCTGAATGCCATCCACAACATATAAAGGAGAAAAGTTACCGATCGTACCTTTACCGCGGATGATCACATTCATGGCCGAACCCGGTTGGCCGGAATAGGAGGTAAGCTGCACCCCCGGTGCCTGTCCCTGTAATGCCTGTAAGGCATTTGTGGTACTTTGCTTCTGGATATCGTCGCCCTTTACCTGGAGGTTGGCGCCGGTAACCAGCTTTTTCTTCTGAACACCGTAACCGATAACGATCACTCCCTCCATCTGGCTGATGGATTCCTGCAGCTGCACCTGTACATTGCCGGCGCCCGCTTTCAGCTCCTGGGAGGTATATCCCACAGAACTAATGACAAGTATATCGTTGGCTGATGCCTCAATAGAAAATTTTCCGGCATCATCTGTTGTTGCCAGGCGTTTAGTGTTTTTTACAGTAACTGTTGCGCCCTGAACGGGAGCAGCGGTACGCTGATTGAGAACGGCGCCGTTGATCTTTGCCGTTTGCGCAATAGCATTTGTGCTCAGCAGCACGGAAAAAAGCCCCCACAATAGTAATAGGTAAAGGCGAATTTTGGTTGACTTCATACTTGCTTGTTTAACTTGATTAATTGTCTGAACGGGGTCGCTGTCCGGACTAGCGTCCAGATTTGTTCATTGCCCACAGTGTTTCATTGTCCCGATAATTGCGGAAAATCAAAGAGGTAATGGCGACCGTCGTATCAATCGTAGAAAATTGACCTGCCGGCCGGTATAGGCGGGCTTATATGTCAATAAGTCATTAAAGAAAAGAAATAGCAAGCGCCTGCGTGGCAACAGTGGAATTATCATAATAAAGGCGTTTGGTGAGTTAATTAATATTGTAAAGCTATGTTTGTTACTTTAAAGTGTAGGGTGGCGAATGTTGCAGATGTTGGTCCCGATTGTTGCAATTACCTGTTTTACAGGTGTTTTAAGGCAACGAGGCTGGTTTTTTAGCATTGTCCTTTTATTACCGGCGGGCATGTTCATCTGTGCTCCCCGGAATATTGATACAGCGTTTAAGAAAGTGGACTGATATATGATCATGTTTGTTTAACTGTTGTTTTGACAGTTAATAGGAATAATGTTTAAGCGTCTTTTGAACCTTTATTTGTGACATACTGGGAAGGCAGCCGCTGGAATTCCTCCTTGAAAAACCGGGAGAAGTGTTTTGGATTATTGAAACCGACGGAATATGCGATTTCAGAAACAGACAAGCCGCTTTTTTCCAGCAACTGGGCTGCTCTTTTCAAGCGAATGGAGCGGATGAATTCTATAGGTGTCTTACCGGTAAGTGAAAGGATCTTTCTATATAAGGTGACACGGTTCATGCACATAGCGCTGCTCAGATCTTCGACGGAAAAGTCGGCATTATCCATATTTTTTTCTACCAGTTCCAGGGCTTCCCGCAGGAACTTTTCGTCAACCGGTGTCACTGTCACCTCTCCCGGATTTACTTCGATTTGTTTCTGGAAGCGCTTTTGCAGCATTTTTTGTTGCATCAGCAAATTCCTGATCCGTGAAGCCAGGATCTCAAAAGTGAAAGGCTTGGTCATGTAATCGTTTACCCCGACGTTAAAGCCCTCCAGTTGCTTTTCCTCGCTACCCCTGGCTGTAAGCAGAATGATGGGGATATGGGAGGTAAGCGTTTCAGCTTTCACCTTTTTGGCCAGTTCGATCCCGTCCATTACAGGCATCATAATGTCACTTACGATCAGGTCAGGATTGAGGGCCTTTAATTTCTCCCAGGCTTCCTTTCCATTGGTGGCTTCCTCAACATGGTATTGTACTTTCAGGTTGTCTTTCAGGTAAAAGCGCAGGTCCTCATTGTCTTCTACGACCAGGATCGTCTTTCTTTTACCATTCTTACTACCTGCCTCATGCATTAGGTCTGCTGCATCTTCCGGTTGCAGGGGGCCGGTACTGGTGCAGGTAAGAGGCTCGTAGATCTTTTTCGCAGGAAGCAGCACAGTAAAACAGGTGCCCTTGCCCGGCTCGCTTTCGACGTTGATGACCCCACAGTGAAGTTTCACAAACTCCTTTGTAATTGCCAGGCCGATGCCGGTTCCCTGGTTCACCATGTTCTCGGGCAGATCTGTCTGGAAAAATCGTTCAAAGATCCTTTCGTGTTTATCGGCAGGTATGCCGATCCCGGTATCTTTTACTTCTATGGCAAGAGTGCCGTTACTTTCGTTATTTACAGGTGGGGTGTACAGCAACCTGATACTGACTGTTCCGCCATCATGTGTATATTTAAAGGCGTTGGAAAGCAGGTTAAACAGGATTTTCTCCATTTTGTCCCTGTCAAAATACATCTCAAGCCGGTCGATGTCGGAAGAGAAAGAAAACCGGATCTTCTTTTTCTCGGCGATATCTGTAAATGACAGGCTGATGTCTTCACAGAAGGGGACGATGTCGCCGATGGAGGGGTGGAGTTTAATTTCCTGTACTTCCATCTTTCTGAAATCAAGCAGTTGGTTAACGAGGCTCAATAATCGCCTGGCGTTCCGTTGCACAAGATTTAATTGCTTTTTCTGCTCGTCGTCCGTAGCCTGTTTGATGATCTTATCCAAAGGTGAAATAATGAGGCTTAGCGGCGTACGGAACTCATGGCTCACGTTGGTGAAGAATTTCGTCTTCATTTGTTCAATGGCATGGGCTCTTTCCATTTCCCTCTTCTGCTGTTCCATTTCATAACGAAGGTGTATTCTGCCCAGTATGATGCGTCGTGCAAGCAGGAATAAGCCGGCAGCTGTTAACACGTAAATAACATATGCCAGTGGTGTTCGCCAGATGGGCGGTTCAATATTTATCGCTAAGGTTTTTATGGCACTCCATTGGCCATCGCTATTTAAGGCCTTTACCTTGAATACATAATGCCCCGGGTCGATATTGGTATAGGTAACCCGCCGCTGGTCGCCATTTGCATACAACCAGTCCGTATTAAACCCTTCCAGCATATAGGCATATTTATCCTGGGTACTGTGGGGAAAGTCGAGTGAGGCAAATTCAATAGAGAACACATTCTCCTTATATTTCAGATCCACTTCATGTACCTGCGGCAGTGCCTGCCGGAGTAGCATGCGGCCATTGACCTGGGTACCGGGCGCTATATCGTTGTTAAAGATCTGAAGGCCTGTAAAGACGATTTTCCGGCGGTAAGAAGATTGTTCAATTTTTCCCGGATCGATGATGTTGAAGCCGGATGGCCCACCGAAAAGCAATTCTCCGCTACGGGTTTTCAGCGCTGCGTTTTCATTGAACTCCCGGTTTTGGAGATTGTGCGTCTCATCATAGTTGACGACGAAAAGCCTGGGCGCATTTGCCTTTTGCCCGGGGATAGCACTACACAGGCCCCGGGGCGTAGACATCCATAACGTGTTGTTGTTATCTTCAATAATATTCAATATCATATTATCCGGCAAGCCATCGGCAGTAGTGAAAGACTGGAAATTTCCTGTCTGTTCATCAAATAAGTTCAATCCTTCCCTTGTTCCCACCCAGATCTGTCCCTTGCTATCCTCTATAATAGAGATGATATTGTTGTTACTTAAACTGTTTTTGGCATTTGTAGCGCGCAAAAAAGTGGAAGTAGTTTTATTCTTTTCGAAAATGGTTATTCCGTTGTCAGTACCTACCCACAGATTACCATGCCTGTCTTCCATGAAGGCAGTAATATAGTTAGAGCTCAGGGGCCCTGTTCCGTTCTCAAACTGATGATGCCGGAACCGGTTCGTTGTTCTGTCCAGCAGGTCAAGCCCGCCGCCTAAGGTACCAATCCATAAACGCTGTTCCCTGTCTTCAAATATTTCCCATACATTATCTTCCGATAAACTGAAAGTGTCTTTACTATCGTGTTTATACGGTGTGAATTTATTGCCATCAAAACTATTTAAACCACCGGTGTAGGTTCCGATCCAGAGGATACCTTTATGATCGATACACAGGCTTACTATTACGTTGTTGCTCAGGCTGTTCGGGTTGTTGGGATTATGCAGGTACTGTCTGAATGTATTGTTCCTTCTGTCAAAGTATATCAATCCGCCGCCATTGGTACCGATCCAGATATTCCCCTGTTTGTCTTCAACGAAACGGTTCACATCATCGTATGGGAGGCTGTTTAAATTGGATATTTCGTGACGATAACAGGGAAATCTTACCGTATTGCTATTGAAATAATTAAGTCCCTGTTTATAGGTGCCCAGCCAGATAACGCCATCATAGTCTTTATATAATACCCTGATGCTATTCTGGCTGAGACTTTTAGGGTCTTTAAGATCATTTAACAGGTAACTTGTGCGGAAATTGTCTTTTTTGTTAATGAGTGTAACTCCTCCGTAATCAGTTGCAATCCAGATAATGCCTTTTTTGTCCTGCACGATCTGGGTAACGAGGTTTGAGCTTAGCTTAGTTGGGGAGGAGCTTTCACTGAACCGCCTGATCGAATTATCTTTCGGATGAAAGAGAAATGCGCCATATGGGAAGCACCAGATCCAGACATCGCCGTCATTGTCCAATAGCAGGCTGTAGCTATTGTTCCCCGGGTTCAACTGGCGGAACACGGTGCTGGAGAAAGCAGTTTTATTGCCAGCGATGTCAGACTGCTGCAAAAAGCCGTCCTCGTATACCATCCATAGTTTTCCATCCTCTGTTTCCTGAACACCGGTTATTTTAGCCGCCGGATCGGGGGAGGGGCCCTGGTTGAATAGTCTTGTTTTTTTGTCCCTGTCTGAGAATAAATATAATCCGCCATCTTCGTACAGGAACCAATATCTTCCCTGACCGCCTTTCACTATATTTTTTATAAAACCCGGGGGCAGGCCAAGCGAGTGCAGATACGCGTTGCAGGCGGTATCGAATTTTTCTGTATGTGCATCATAAATGCAGGAGGCGCCTTTTGTCAATACCCACATCTTTCCATCAGGAAGAGGGTAGAGCCAGCGGATAAAGTTATCGCTGAGAGATGAGTTATCATTTGGTTGCCTGCGGAATACCCTGCAGGAATAGCCATCATAACGATTAAGCCCTGAAGACGTGCCAAACCACAAAAAGCCATCTGCATCCTTCAGGATGGTGTTCACCTGGTTACTGGAAAGGCCACTGTGTATATCAAGTTTGGAAAAATCGTATTGTTCACTTTGAGCTAAAACAGCGAGCGATATTAAATTTGCAAAAACGAAAATAAGAAAACGCATTACAGCAGATTTACCACAAGAAATCCATCCCTCCCTTTTAAGTTACTACTTTTTCAGGAATCTACACGCATATTTAGGTTCCAGGGAGTTTCGGCATAACGCACCCGGTGCGGAGCCTGACCGGAAAAATTATCTCATGTTGTAGGCTATCTATTCATAGCGTGGGTGAAGTCATCCGGGTTGTCTATTTTGATACTAAGGAGACAGGTTTGTGCATACATAGCCCCATCACCTTCTTCAGCCTGGTACCTGGCCCTAAAGTGCCTGCCTGACGGATCTGGTATCCCGGATATGGTCAGATGCTGCGTATGCCTTTAAATGATTCATATAGCGACTTAACGGGACCCATGGCCATTCATGCTTCAGGTAAAGGCGCTTATAAAAGGCAACCACGTCGTAGTAACATGAGGTATACAGAACAGGGCCCCGCAGGACCTGGTTTTTTAATAAAAAATATGATTTCATCTTCCAAAAATACCGATATCCCTTTTTTGCCTTTTGTCCTATATCGACAAAAAAGCTGTACTTTATCGATATTCAATCTTACTTTTGTTGTAACTACTATGAACATGAGTGGAGAACGCAAGTTCCCGGATTTCATTTTGCTGAACATTGGTCATGCCGTCCATAATGCGGACTGGAACTGGAAGAATGTATGCAGTCCTTTTACAAGGATACACCTCATAGAGAGCGGGACAGCCAAAATAATCCGGGGAGGCAGAACATATGAACTGAAGAAGGATCATTTATATCTTACACCTTCCTACATCGACCACGGATATGAATGTGAAGGTCCCCTGTCATTGTATTATATCCACATCTATGAGGAAATGGATGGCGGCCCCAGTATTTTTGACATGGTAGATTTTCCTGTAGAAATAGGTGCAGATCCGCTAACGATACAGCTGATACAACGCCTTGCCCTTATCAATCCGGATCGCAGGCTGCAGGTCTATGATCCCTGCTCGTATGACAATTCCACGACCCTCATTAAGAATATAGCTATTCACAAGACCATGCCCTTTGCTTTTGAAATGGAAGCACAGGGCATCATCAGGCAGGTCTTTTCCCGTTTCCTGGTCCATGCCTCCGAAAAGAAGCTGGATCTCGACAAGCGGATACTGAAATGCCTGCATCATATCCATACGAATATAGATAAGCCGATTAATATAGAAGATCTGGCTGCTTTATGTTTCCTTACAAAGGATCATTTTATCCGCCTGTTCAACAGGAATATGGGTCGTACACCCGGTAAATACATCAATCAAAAGAAAATTGAGAAGGCACAACAGATCATGCTGATAAGGGATCTGTCCATCAAAGACCTGGCATATAGCCTGGGGTTCGAGAATATCTCCTACTTTAACCGCCTGTTTAAAAAGATGACGGGAGAGAATCCGGGGAGTTACAGAAAGAACTGCCTGCAGGATCGGTAAGGCGGTTCCTGCCAAGCTGCAATAATGTTATCGGTTATTCATCTATATCGGTTATAATGCCTTGCTCTTCTTCTGCGAGCTCCATTCCCTGTATGCCATGCTGTTGCATCTGCGCCTGTCCCCAGAGACTGATCATTTCTATGGATGGAATAAGCTTGTACCCATTTTCGGTAAGGGCATATTCAACACGCGGTGGTATTTCGAGGTATACTTTTCGTGTGATCAGCTCATCTTCCTCCAGTTCACGCAATACCTGGGTGAGCATTTTTGGGGTAATGCCGGAAATGAAACGACGCAGTTGTCCATAACGTTTTACACCATCTTTCAAACTCCATAAAATACGGCCCTTGTATTTGCCGCCGATGCGTTGAAAGGCATAGTCAACAGGACATTTAGATTGAGGCGCTTTTATTTTCGTCATTTTAGCAAAATTTTGTTGCTGATTATCAACAATAGTATACAATTAGTGAGTAGGCTACTAAAAGGTGCATACTTGACTCAAATATACTGACTGCCCTAGATTTGCTGCATAAATATTTTTTATGGAAACAATGCAGCAACAATCCGCAGCCACAGTCATATACAACCGGGAAGCCCGCATGAAAAGCTATCATGTGCAGTATGGCGATGGCCTTGAATCGCTCTCGGTAAAAGAACATCCAATACCACAACCCGGACCTGAAGAGGTACTGCTACGCATACATGCCAACTCGCTTAGTTATCGTGACCTGATGATATTCAAAGGTAGTTATCCACTGCCTGTGAAGCCGGATGTCGTAGCGGTATCTGATGGCGCAGGTGAAGTAGTTGCTACGGGGGCTAATGTTACACGTACAAAACCGGGCGACCGTGTGGCGGTGCAAATGTTCCCCTACTGGACCGATGGTCCTTTTGCCCTTGAACATGCTGCACAGATCGGCGGTTCACTGGATGGATTATTAACGGAATATGCCATTGTGAGTGAAGAGGCCGTGGTTCATATCCCTGCGCATCTTTCATATGAAGAAGCAGCCACCTTACCCTGTGCCGCGCTTACAGCCTGGAATGCATTAACGGGCGGTAAGGCACTGCAGGCGGGGCAGACAGTATTAACGCTGGGTTCGGGAGGCGTATCACTTTTTGCAATTCAATTTGCAAAAATGATGGGGGCATTTGTTATTGCCACCACTTCTTCGGAAGAGAAAGCACAACGGTTAAAAGCATTGGGCGCTGATGACGTAATTAATTATCGCACAAGGCCCGACTGGCATGACAGGGTACGGGAATTAACAAATGGCCGTGGAGTCGATCAGATAGTTGAAGTTACAGGGGGGACGCTGGAGCAATCTATTCAATCTGTCGCTATTGAAGGACAGATCAATTTTGTTGGTCGCCTCGATGCTGGTGCGCAAACCATCAATATCAATATGCTCTTCCGGAGTTGTGCCTCTGTTCGTGTGGTAGCTGTAGGCAGCCGTGCACAGTTCATTGCTATGAATACTGCGATCGAAGCGAATCAGCTTCATCCTGTTATCGACAAAGTATTTCCATTTGAAGAAGCGGCTGACGCCTTCAGGTATCTGCAGGAAGGAAAGTATTTTGGTAAAGTGGTCATCAGCCAGCGGCATGTCAACCGGTAGATATCCTCTTCGGCGTTTTGAGGTTGGCCAGGCCGCTATATTTAAATTATTCCGTAAATTGTACATCCCGACTCGGCGTATACCTCAATATTTTCAATAATAACCAAACCTCAAAAATCCATTCTTATGAACAACACACAAACCAGGATCTATGCCGGAGGAGCATTTGCCTTCGGTCAGAACGGTGCCATTGAAGCGATTCAAACCGGCAACTATACTACACTCATCCTTTGGTCAGTCCATGTGAATGCAGAAGGGAACCTTATTTTTAACAATACCCCTTTCGTAACGAATGGCGTTTATTCGGAAGCGCAGCAAATGGATTTGCCTACCCGTCTGGCACAGCTGAAAAGCCAGGGGATCGGTATTATATTCTCTGTTGGCGCCGGTGGCACCAGCGATTTCCAGAACATCTCATCATTCGTAAAAGATGGCGTGCCCGGCCCCGGAAATCCCTTATACGATAATTTCAATGCATTGAAGCAGGCCATGGTTGCGGCCGGCGGAGATATTGATGCCATTGATTTCGATAATGAAGATTATATGGACGTCACCACCATGGTGAATTTCGGATTGATGTTAGGGAATATAGGGTACAATTCAGTTACATTCTGTCCATTCTACAATGATGATATATGGGACACTACCTTTCAGAACCTGATCAGTGAAAGAGGCAATAATTTTGTCAGTGCTATACACCTGCAATGCTATTCAGGCGGCAGGGGCAATGATCCTCAACAATGGGGACAGGTTATAGCAAGTATTAATCCCGGCACATTACTCATTCCCGGCCTGGGCGCCATGCAATCGAGCGGTTGGTGGCAGAATGGAGCACCGGGAAGTAATGTTGTGACAAAGCCCGGCGTTGCGATGTACGGCAATGGTGACTGGTCGGGCATGCTACGCCAGGGAACGTACAGCAGTCCAAATGAAGCAATGCAAAGCATGCTGGGAGGTGAGACCTTCTTTTTCTATTGCAACCAGACTATAGTACTTCCCACCGGCACTTTCCCGCCCAATACAGCTGTATTTTTTGGAGGAGCGCCCTGGTGGGGAAGTGCGCCACAATGTGAGGGATATGAGCTGAGCGGACAGTGTACGAATACCTACAATAACGGAGGTGCCTGCCCCGATGATATACAAGCCAGATTTAAAGACTGGGGCAGTAAACAATACCCTGTCAATGGCGGATTTATCTGGTTGTATGATTCAATAGTGGATTGCACATTGTCCACCTGCTGCAATGGGGTAAGTCAGAATAATACCGGATTATTGGCACTGGCCTACAGAAATGCAATTTACAATGGATTGAACGGAGAAAGTATAACCGGCAGACAACAGAAAGTAGCCAAGGCCCTGGAATAGGACTGATCTTAATAGCCGACCAGCTGTTGCTTTGTTTTCCGGGTAACAGCTGGTGGTTTTAGGGAATTCAGCTGTATCTTACTCATCTCAAGTCAGATTGCGGAATCTCCTTCCTTATCAGCATAACCAGAATTTCTTATGGACAAAATCTATAACGCGGGGCCCATCTGAACAGCCACCGACGTATGGCGCCAGTTTGTCACTGGAATGGTGGCCAATAATCCATTCTCCCGTTTTACGATGTTGCATGATAATACCACAATCGATCACTTCTCCCTTTTTCCCTGAAAGATTGTTACCATTGTGAATAACATAGATGGAATCTCCTTTAATCTTTACGAGTACGGTAGCGCCCAAAGATCTTCCCTGGTATTCAGCAAAGGCGACCTGATAGGTATAAGTGCCGTTTTTCGGCCGCTGTGCGTAGCTCTTGCAGGCGTAGATGACAAATAAAAGTAGCGTGATAATTATATGTTTCATAGATAGAGACTGCCTAATGGAATTGTATTAAACTATGATTGATTTTAACGCAACCAGTTGCATTTCTTTTTGCTTGCCTTTCAGTTTGATGGAACCTAAGGTTTGTACTGCGATGTTACCCGCCAGGCGAAGGGACGCTGCCAGGTCGCCGGAAACGATGATCTCCTCATTGAATTCCTTGCACATATTCTGTATGCGCGATGTGGTATTCAGCACATCGCCCGAGTAGGTGATATCTCTTTTAATGATGCCCACTTCACCAGCTACCACCTTGCCGCAATGAATACCTGCTTTGAAAGTAGGTGCAAGCCCGTAACGCCGCATATATTTACTGTTCAGCTGTTGGAGGTGGTATTTGATATCAAAGAAACATTGCACGCATTTGCTGTCCTGAATGCCATCATTATATTTCCAGGCTACGATGACCTCATCACCTACGTATTGATAGATCTCTCCCTTATTGTCAAGAATGGGATTAGTAATATCCGTGAATATATCCTTCAGGAACGCATGGTATTTTTTGTCGCCTAGCATTTCTGCAATAGTAGTAGAGGAATTCAGGTCAAGGAACATGAAGATCCTGCTTTCTTCCTTGGGCGTGTTATACTTTCCCCGCAGAATATTCCAGAAAACGCCCTGCCCAAATTTATTGTTGATCTGAAGGAATAGTTGGGTGATGGCGACTATGACGCCCCAGATCATACAATTCTTCAGTATCCTGAGCGGGTCAGAAGGAATGCCGAAGACCCGTAGTACTATATTCACAATGGCAATCACTGCCAGGAACGATATTAGTACTGTCGCAATAGTATAACCATAAGACTTATCCCGGAACTTCACGTTTACATAGAAGACAAGCAGGCTGCCACCTATCATGGCTCCTATCAGGGCCGCCCCCATGTTAATAATTACCGCTTCTGCAATGGTGTATTTGGGCGAAGGAGCTATTGCATTGGTGGTGAACAAAGCCAGGCGGTCGTATAGCGGAATAAAAAAGCCTACTACCAGCCATATGGCTGTAATGATTCCCAATTGCTTCAATTTGTAGGATGTCCTCCTGTTCATGGTCCCGGCGGAAGGTTTGTGCACCCAATATATCCCTTTTTCGGGTAAAATGGTACTGCGGGATGTTATTGCAATTTGGCGGGTGGAGGGGCTGCTCTGTTCGCAAAGGTTGGTAATACTGCTACAGCATGTGGAACTGTTACGTTACTGGAGCGATAGGGGAAGGGATGCTTATTGAGCAAAAAGAGCCGACCATATGGCCGGCCCTCTCTGAATTCAGTCCTGATGTACTAAACGCAATAATTAGTTCGCCGTAACACGGTATACACTGTTCCCTGTGTGCGATACAACATACACTTCTCCGCTTTCAGTTTCCCCGAAGTCAACAATCCCTGTTGGAGAAAGTGTTTGAGTAGTAACTGTCCATCCGCCGGAACCGCCAGGTACAATCTTATAAAAAATACCGGAATAGAAATCGGCACCCAGGTAACAGCCCTGTAAAGAAGGATAGGCCGTTCCTCTGTACACTACGCCGCCTGTTATACTTGCTGAAGGGTTCTGTGTTGCATAAGCATGCACGGGGAAGATATAGGTTGTTCCATTACATCCGGCGGTGTTATATGCGGCATTGCCTTCATAACAACGCCATCCATAATTGGCGCCAGCTGTGGCAGATGCAGCGCGGAAGTTAATTTCTTCCCAGGAATCCTGTCCTACATCACCTATCCACATATCCTGAGTGGCTCTGTCAAAGCTCCAGCGGTAAGGGTTACGTAAGCCATAAGCATATACCGCGTTGGAGAATGGATTGCCCGGAGGAATTGTGTAATATGGCGCAGTAGCAGAAGTGTTAACTGCCAGGCGCAATATCTTACCCAGCAGCACTGAAGTGTTCTGTGCGTTGTTCGGAACATCACCGGCACCACCGCCATCGCCGGTAGACAGATACAGATATCCATCTGTACCAAAATGAAGTTCGCCACCATTATGGTTTGAATTGGTAGGATGCGGAATGGTTAACACGATGACTTTTGATGCAGCATCTATTGTATTAGGACTGCCGCTGTTGACATGATACCTGGCAAGCTCAAGATTGCCAGCGGTATTGGTATAATAAACATAGACAAATCCATTGTTCGCATAGTTGGGGTGGAAGGCCATGCTAAGCAGCCCCCTCTCACCATTGGTGCTGAGGTTTGATACGGTGCCAAATACACCAATGAAATTAAATGTGGAATCATACACTCTTATAGTCCCGGCTTTCTGCGGTATAAAAATGCGTTTACTACCGTCTCCGGCGTTCACGAACTGCATAGGCGCATTTAAACCGGAACTAATTACCGAGCGTAATGATACCTGTGGCGCTGCGGCCGCGCTTACAGCCGGTGTCTTTTTTATTAGGTTATCTTCCTCCGATTTACAGCTGAATATTAATAGTGTCAAAAGGGCTACAGACAGCAGCTGGCGGGGAAATACACTTGATAGATTTTTCATACTTTGAGGGTTAAGATTTGAATTTTAAAAAGGGTTTCATCAGGACTGACTCAAGAATAGTTTCCGTGCTTAATCATTTGCGGTACTATGATAAATGTAACCAAAATATCGGGAGGATATTCTCCTTAAAGCGTATGAAATAACATACCGCGTTGCGTATTGTCAAATCCACTTTATGCCATTTGCCGGTATGCAACCAGGCGTATCTGTTTTTCAGAAAACTTGTTTTAGCTTTGTCCTGATAATGATTGTTCAAATGGTGGGGACGATGGGAGGATGAAGACCTTTTCACTCGCAAGGCATAGCCAGCTCTTCTCCGTGCCCGATAATGGCGGTGAATACCTTTTCGTAAGCGCTGGTGAGCCATATCACGAAGAGCCGTACAGGGCCGAGAGTTATGCGATCGTTTATGTGGCAGGGTAGTACATGAGACGCAGTATTTCGCAGATCCCTTTGATGCGCCGGCATGGAGAAGTCAATGGGTGCAGTCCTAAAGGCAGCATAAACGGCTTGAAGTATAACCAATATCAAAAATTATTCTATTTTTATCGGCCATAGGACCGCTTGGTCCCCGATAAACCCGTAAATAATGAAACGATTACCACGTATCCTGACCGGATTTTCCTTGCTGACTTTGGCCCTCAATAGCACAGCATCATTTGCACAGACCCATAAGCCCGCCGTGGCAGAGACTTACCAGAATCCGGTATCTGTTGAATTTGGCGATCCATACGTACTACATGTCAAGGGAGGGAAGTACTATATGTATGGAACAGGTGGTGCAAGAAATGGCTTTGCAGCTTATTCCTCTGCCGACCTGGTTCACTGGAAAGAAGAGGGGCAAGTATACTATGCTGCCAACAGGAATGGCTGGAGTGACTCCACAGCAGCCTGGGATGGCGCTTACTGGGCGCCGGAGGTGTATGAGTATAAAGGGAAGTTTTATATGTTTTACAGCGCACAATGGAAGGATAACCCGCATCATGAAGAAGAGAATTTTCGTATTGGTGTAGCTGTGGCAGATAAGCCTATCGGGCCATTCATTGATATACATAAACGCCCTGTTTTCGACCCCGGTTATCCTGTCATTGATGCGAACGTGCTTTTTGATAAAAATGGCAAAATGTACCTGTACTACTCCCGTTGTTGCTATAAGCATCCGGTGGAGAGTGAGGTAGCTACCTGGGCTAAACAAAATGGGCTGTATAATTCCATTGAGGAAAGCTGGGTATACGGCGTTGAGCTTAAGCCGGATTTTAGTGGAGTGATCGGTGAACCGGTGCTTTTATTACGCCCTCCGGTTAAAATGGACGATAAACAGGCTGAATGGGAAAGCCGCTCGGTTACTTCAAAAGAAGTCAACCGCCGGTGGACAGAAGGTTCCGTAGCCTTCAAAAAAGGCGATACCTACTACATGATGTATTCTGCCAATTATTTCGGTGGAAAGAATTATGCGGTGGGATATGCTACTTCCAAAAGTCCGCTGGGACCATTTACCAAAGCAGCCAACAATCCTGTTCTGCAGAAGAACGTCGACAAAGGCGGAGTGGTAACAGGTACAGGGCATAATAGTATTACCTATTCTCCCGACGGGAAAGAGATGTTATGCGTGTATCATGCCCGCACATCGGCTTCCGGCGATAAGCGTGTTGTCTTTATTGACCGGATGAAGATCTCAAAGGATGGTATGCTTACAGTAGAGGGACCTACGACGGCGCCACAGGCGATGCCTGGAGGAAGTAGATAGGAGTAATGGGCATTTGGTATTGAAAGCCGTTTGCCCATAATTTAGGATGTCGACGAGGGAGAAGCTCATGCTGGGTTTATTTATTGATCTGAATTACGTGCAAGTCAGGCCCGTAATATCTTTTCCATTTTTTTACCTTTTGCCAGCTCATCAACCAGCTTGTCCAGATACCGGACCTGCCGGGTTAGCGGATTCTCAATGTCTTCCACGCGATACCCGCAAATTACGCCGGTAATGAGACTTGCATTAGGGTGCAATGACGCCTCCTGGAAGAAGGTTTCAAAAGTAGCTTTTGCTTCGATCAGTTCCTGCAGCTTTTTATTATCGAAGCCTGTCAGCCATGTGATCACCCGGTCCAATTCTTCCCTTGTTCTGCCTTTCTTTTCCACTTTTGCCAGATACATAGGGTAGACTGAGGCGAAGGTCATTTTTGCGATACGCTCATCGTGTGTGCTGGTATTGCTCATATCTTTTATTTTAAATTTCCTGATAGTTTAATTCGTCTCCATACAGGGAATCAGCGGCATTGTCTGAGGCCCGGCGATCGTGCGGCCGTTTAGCGCCCCTGAGTTTATCCAGGTATGAAATATTAGGATTTTATTAGCAATATTAACAAAAAGGATAGTTATCTTCATGGTATGATACGTGCCATCCTTTTAACCGCAATTTTAATGTCGGCTCTAGCTGTAAAGGCTCAGCTCCCTTTATTTTCCGGGGTTCAGGATAACACATTCCCCGTCTTTAGAAATACCAGTCAGCGGATGGATACCAATTACCTCCGGAAGAAATGGTTTGTTACAAAATCAGCCGGTATTTCCACAGGGTTTATCGCGTATAAGGGAGGAAGCAGCAGCTATTTGTCTGCTCCTTTGGCACTGCAGCTTACCCGGCAGGTAAGTAACAATGTATATGCTTTTGGTAGTCTTTCCGCAACGCCTTATGTTTTACAGAACAATGGTGGTATATTTTACCAGTCAGGTCCTGGCAAGAATTACAGTTTTATGAGATCGAATAATTTTGGTGTTTACCCCACCGCCAGAATAGGTTTGATGTATACTAACAGTGAGCGGACCTTTTCTGTTTCCGGTAGCATCAGCGTAAGCAGCAGTAGTTATAATACCTATTCACCTGTTTATACTCCAGTTAATTCTCATGTGCAATAAGCACTATAGCAATCAGGCGATTGTGAAGCAAATCGCATTGTTCCCCGTTTTGATCTTTTAGATAGGCGGAGGGCCCGGCAATATCTCTTTAAAAAATAGCATAAGATAAAAAATGTGATGTAGATCACCGCAGGTAGCGGAAATTTCTACCGTACTTCATATCCTGCTCCGAAAGATAGACAAGGAGGAATTTTAAAAGAGTATTCTGTATAGATGAACTTGTTTGGTTAGTCGGATGAGTAAAAAAATATAGGAACATGAAGACAAATAACAACATTCAAATGCCGGCATTAGGGTTTGGTACCCTGATCCCCGATGCCGCTACGACAATAAGCGCTACCAAAGATGCATTGCAAGCAGGATTCCGGCATTTCGACTGTGCGGAGCGATACAGGAATGAGACAGAAGTGGGGCTGGCGTTGCGGGAAGGCCTTGCTGCCGGACCTGTATGCTGTGTAGAAAATGCCCTTAAGGTATTCGCGGCGCAAACCTGGAACTGGCCAAAGTCATATTTAGCTGCCTTCCTGAAATGATCTTCTGAATTCCACCGGTGATAGATTCGTTTTTATCTTGAATAACTTGCTGAATGACTGTGGATGCTCAAACCCGAGCTGATACGCAATTTCACTGACGGATAGGGTGGTGGTCGACAATTGTTCCTTCGCCTTTCCGATCAATTTCTGATGGATATGCTGCTGTGTATTCAATCCGGTCAGCGTCTTCAGCATACTGCTTAAATAGTCTGGTGAGACATGCAGTGCCTCTGCGACATATGTCACGGTTGGCAGTCCTGATCCTTTGTCAAAATAAGTTTGCAGCACATCCTCCAATTGTCCTAGGAGCTGATGATTAGTCATTCGCCTGGTCAGAAACTGCCGTTGATAAAATCGTTCTGAATAATTGAATAAGCACTCCAGGTGTCCGATGATGATATTATGACTGAACTGGTCGATATTCGTGCGATACTCCTGTTCAATATTGGCAATGATCTGGTTGATCGTTATCTCCTCTTTCTCCGACAGGAATAACGCCTCATTCACAGCGTAGTCGAAAAACTCATATTGCCGGATCTTCTTCGCCAGTGATGTATTCCACAAAAAATCCGGATGTACGAGCAACATCCATCCGGAAGGATGGCCCGGTATCGGTCCTTCCAGTTCAAAGCCTATCCGCTGACCGGGCGCCATAAACGACAGCACTCCTTCATCAAAATCAAAATCCTGCTGCCCGTACTTCACTTTAATCTGTCCGCAAAAGCCCTTCTTCAATGCGATCATGTAGAAATCCGGTATCAGCAATTTAGGACCTTTAGGGATCTCTGTAAGACTGCCAATGTCGATCACGCTGATTAAAGGATGCAGGGTTTTAGGCAGCGCCCTCAGCTGCAGAAATTCAGTGATCGTCTTTACCCTGTGCGGTTGCATGCTTAAATATACCTCTTTGCAAATTCCCTGGCAAAATCCTTTAGCTTCACCTTGCCCAGTACCGGCCTTTGACGTTCATACCGGGCGAGTATGCTCCCGTCATGAACGGCTGCCTGCATTTTTACCAGGCTGGCTGCCAGTTGCTCCGGCAATCCCGCCATCTTATAACCCTGCAACATTTGTTTATCTGAGATCCTGATCCATTTCATCCAGGGCTTACCAATAGCGCCCCCCAATATTGCGGCTACTTCGTTGCAGGTCAGTTCCTCACTTGCCACATATCTTATCTTTATGCCTGTAACCGGCGTCTCCAACTCTTCCAGAGCCGCCGCCGCGATATCTTCGGGAGCCACCAGCACGATCCTGTCATTGTCGCCATAATTCCCCAGCAGCAGGCCTCTTCTTCCAAATAACGCCCTGATGCCATAGGCGCGCAATCCCATCGCCAGTCCCATCATGCCTTTACCACGCATCATATCCATCATCTGATAGAAGTTGGTATAAAATATGGCGGGACGCAATTCTGATACATTCACGCCCGGCAATTGTCTGTATACTTCCGTCATATCATGCCCGGCCACTTCCGCTGCCCATCCGCTTAGAAACACTACTTTCCTGATACCCGCATGTTGAATGGCGGTTACATAATTTGCCGTGACCTGTTGCATGTGCGCGTCCTGGTCTGCCACAGAAAAATCAAAGGGCACCATACAATAAACGGCATCTGCACCCGTAAAGGCTTCTGCGACAAACTGCGCGTCTGTCAGTGAGCCGATATAGGCCTTTGCACCTGATTGCTCGATCTCTTTTCGCTTGTCAGGATTGCTGCTGATCACTGTTACGGAATGGCCTTTCTTTACTAACGCCGTACTAAGCGGCCTGCTGATGTTCCCCAGGGAACCTGTAACTACTATTTTCATGTGTCAAAGATACCAGTGCCAGTAAAGACGGATGTAGCCAAATCCGGAGAGCTTGTAACCAAATCCGTACAGTTATTGAATAAAAAAAGCCAGTGCCCATTTGGGCACTGGCTTTCTTGTATACTGTCCTGTATTGTTTTTATTGTTTAATGATCTTCGTCATGCTTACGTCTTTAGCTCCGTTCTTAATCCTTACCATATAAACACCTGCAGGCAATGCAGAGACGTCGAGTTGCGTGTTAACCGGATTCATTTCACGACGCAATACCACGCGGCCATTCACATCAAAGATACTTACCTCTGATTTTCCTTTGAAACCTGTAAGGTTAACATTCACCACATTATTCACAGGGTTCGGGAATACCAGCACTTTCGCCACATCGCCTGTATTAACGTCAGACTCACGGCTGGCAGTACCTAATTGTACCCGCAATGTATAGCAGGACGTAGCGCTGTTAGCTCCGCTGTAACCATATACCTGTGCATAGTAGGTACCCGGATTGAGGGTTCTGCTGATGCTTTCGCTGCTGGTGCCGCCTGCCTGTGAAATATTGAGCTGTGAGCCGGAGCTGTTCAGCAGTTTCAGGTCGTAATCGGCAGGTAAGGTACCCAATGTAATGGTAATGGTACCGCGGCTACTGATCACAAATTTATAATTGTCAATATCGCCGCTTGGGCTGATGAGGCCAGTTACATCCGTATTGAATGGAATGGTCGCAGCACCGCTGGTCGTTCCATTGGTTGAATTATCCAGTGTATTTGCACAACCACTTACTGTTAAGGTGGTGAACTGTGCAGTAGCATATGTGCTGTTGCCGCCGGAACAATTTGTTCTCACTCTCCAGTCATATAATGTAGCTGATGTTAATCCGCTTAAATTAACAGATGTGGATGTAATGCCGCTTGCAGCATTGGTCCATGTGGAAGATGAATTAGGCTTGTAATCTACATCATAGCTTACAGCACCGCTTACAGCCGTCCAGGCAACAGTAGCTCCCGTACTTGTTACAGCTGAACTGGTCAAACCGGCGGGTGCGTTACAGGTGCCTCCTGTGGTGGTGAATTGTGCTGTTGAATAAGCACTGCTACCGCTGGAGCAATTAGTTCTTACGCGGTAATCGTAGGTAGTGCCTTCTGTAAGGCCGGTTAAGCCTGCAGAAACAGCTGTTGTTGCTGTTGCCGCATTGATCCATGTAGAAGACGAACTGGCTTTATAATCCACATCATATGAGGCAGCACCGCTTACAGCCGTCCAGCCTATGGTTGCCGATGTATTGGTAACAGCGGATGCAGCCAATCCTGCCGGAGATGCGCAGGAAGAGCCTGATGTGATAGTAAAGTTGGTATTGGAAATATCAAAGAAAATATTTCCTACAGCTTCTATTTTTATTCTTGCCGTTGTAGTGGGCGTATTAGGAATAGTTACCGCCTCACTACCATCATTAGGCGTGCTGGCTACTAATGTGCTGAATGTATTACCTCCGTCTGTGGAGATGGAAATCTTTACATTGGCGCAACTAACAGGAGATGCGGTTGTACTGGCGACATTCCAGGTAATTGTTTGTGATGAATTGCCGGCCCAGGACACTGCGGTATTTGGCGCCGTTACCGAGAATGGACCTGATGAATTGGTAACGGTTACAGTCATGTCGGCAAAGTTGGTCTGCCCGATAGTAACTGGCGCCGTGGAGCTATATGGAGCATTGTCCCTTACCGTTAATCGAAAATGCAAAGTTCTTGCAACAGAGCTCAGTGCTTCTGTATTGGCTCCTGCATCGCCACCTGACAATGGACCGGATACTAAACCACCAGCCAGAATAGTGGCCAGCTTGGGGAAGTATCTTGTTGGCGAAGTGCTGGGGGCAAATGAGATCCAGTTGGGGCCAGATGCTTTGGTAGCGCTGGCCACGCTGCTGCTGCCTGTTTGAGAGGAGGACGCGTTGTCATTTTGTTCCCAGCAGTAAGTCAGTACATCGCCGGCATTAGCATCGGTAGCTGAACCGGTAAGTGCAAACGGCGTGCTGATGGGAATAGTGTAGTTAGCGCCGGCATTTACAACGGGTGTTGCGTTGTTGGCAGATATACTGGTAGTTACCGGACAGGTTTTACTGGAAAGGTTTGACTGTATCTGTGCAATAGAAGCAGCATGATAGATGTCAATAGAATGGGGAGCAAGGTCCTGGCTGGTAATACCGGCATATCCCATGATAGTTATACCTGAACCGGGTTCCACGTTCACACCTGTGCCTTCATTGCTCATGGAGAAGGTATGGTTGGCGCCTAACTGGTGTCCTACTTCGTGTACTACATAGTCGATATCGAAATTATCGCCCTGTGGGATATTATCGGCAGGGGAAGTAAAACCACTTCCTTTTGAATTGTCGGTACAGATACAACCGATACAACCGGCGTTGCCGCCGCCACCGGATGCACCGAACAGGTGGCCGATATCGTAATTCGCAGCGCCGATCACGGAGTTCAATGTGTTTTGCAGCTCACTGTTCCATGCTCCACCAGCACCTGTGCTGGCTGCGGAGTAAGGATCTGTGGAAGGATTGTAATAGAACACATTGGTAGTAGCTGCGATCAGGTTAAGGTGGATCGCAAGGTCTTTTTCATAAACGCCATTGCACCGGGTAAGCGTGGCATTGACAGCCGCCAGTACCAACGACACCTGTGAGGAGCTGGTGGCGCCGAAATAATTTGAGTATTCAGCAGTAACTGATTGAGCCAGGCGTAATGTTTTGGCATCGCCGGTTGACCTGCCGGCAGGATTGGGCAGCTGATTGCCTATGTTAGCTGCCAGTTTTTGCTCAGGCGTGGAACACTTCCATGGCAGGGTTTTCGGTTGTTTTTTGAAGACAGTGTAAACAGTATGGTCGGCAGAATAAGGTTCAATGAACTCATTTTCCTTTCCTGTACGGAAGACCATTGTTTGTATGCCCTGCGGAGAGATGCTCAGCTTTAATGTAGCTGTTTTGTCTGTAATACCCCTTCCTGAAAATGCCCTTATTTCCGGGAATTTAGCCTGTAATGCGGGTTCGAAGTTAGAAGCTTCTGTAATTTCAAATTGTTCAATTTGTCCGTCTGCGTTAGGCAGAGAGATGATGGTGGAATGTGCGGAAGCATTGCTTACCGTTTTAAATACTTCATTCCTTAGAGGCGCTAAATTCAGATCATATAATTTGAATTCAGCCGGAAATGCAAGTCGGGCTATGGCTTTGTCGGTAACGATCCTGGCGCCGGCTGCGTGTGGCTGCCAGTAATTCTGTGCAAACGACATTGTACTAAACAACAATGCTGTTGCAAGAAGTAGAACTTTGCTCATGTAATTAGGGTTTAAAGGTGAGATATTGTTATTTCATAAATGTAGATTAACTCCCTGCGATCGGAATTATAGTGGTCGACAGTATCGGAATGCCATGGGCTATACGAAGTTTGGTATGGTATAATTATACAGATGAAGAAGTATACATAATTGGTAATTTATGATATGGGTTATTGGTTGTTAATGTCATTGTTCATGAATGATTCCTGGATATGGTACGCTCAACGTCAAACAAATCAGCATAATGACTAAACGAAAGGGACTCCCGTATCTGGGGTGGGGCAGAAAACAGGGTACGGTTATAGTCTTGCTGTAAGGAAGATACGAAATTTTTGTTGAAAAAAATCCATTATCTCTTTAGCCGCCATGGGCATGGGGCTATTGTATTATAAAGGAGGAAACTGATTTTTCAGGCTATTTCCCTATTGATTCTATGTCTTCCTGGAAAGCCATTTTTACGACCGGTTTAGGTATGCTTTTGCGGAAATACCATAATAGGCCTACAGTAAGCAGCAGGCATATCAGTGCTGTATACCAGGGTGTTGCTGATGGATGGTAAGGGTCTTCATTTGACCATTGGCGCTGGTAAAAGTAGGATTGAAACCAGTTTTCTGAGCTGGATATGAAATCCGCAAGAATTGACAGCCAGAGATTTTCTGTCAGATAGTAAATGACGCCCAGTATGATGCCAATGAGGATCATAGATGCGAACCATTGCCATTGGAAGAAGCACGCGCTGAAAATAACAGAAGCGATAATAATGGCGAACCAGGGAGCTTTGGGCATCATACGCACAAGCACTTGTTGCAGTATGCCCCGGAAGAAACATTCTCTCGCTATGGCGGGTATCAATGCAAACAATAAGAGGTTAAGCAATAAATAGCCGAAATTGGGCATTTTCATTATTGCATTTCCAACATCAATCATACTCTCCGTTCTTTGTATGGATGATTGTGCCATACCCCATGTGTAATTCCAATCATATAAAAGGCCTGACATCGGGTTCGCTAAAAGGAGAATAATGATGACGAATATGGCTGGTTTTAACCGGACGGGTTTATTTAGGTCCAGCCAGTCTGTTTGTCCGGGCGCTACTATTCTGGCAAAGAGGAACGCTGGTAATAAGTATAAAAAAACAGGGTCCAGGAATGTTATTACTTTCCAGGCAAGAATTATTTTTGGATCAGAGAGGTCTGCCTGCTGAAGGTCGGTTAAGGCCGAACCGGTAAAAAGGGCAGATACAGCAAAGGATGCGAGTCCAAGCAGTAAGAGGGAACCGATATAAAGGCTGACTAGCAGCACCAGCTGCACGGTGCCGGAATATTGTTTAGGCGATCTGGCCATTGAGGTGTTTGATAGGTTGATAAATTGGATAAGTAATATTAAGGATTTTTTCCTTTCCCTGGTCTATGATTTTCTATGGTCGGCGCCTGTCAGTTATGCAATCTATGCTGTTTATCAAATTAGAATGGGGATGCTCATTTTCCGGAAAAGATCTTCCTGACGATGGTCATTGCTGAATTGTCGCACATCATAGCGCTTGCTTTTTCGGCCATCTCGTTTAATGTCAGGCCCGCCGCCCGGATGGTAATAATTGAAGTTCCGTTGTAGTCATCCTGGAAGGACGCTTTTTTAGCTAAACCTCCAACCGGTAAATTGTAAGCGATCTTATATTATCAGCATATTCAGTAATATCTCTGTCTGCGGCATTGTAAACCTGCTTCCAAAAGTCATTTTAAATGCAGCCAGGCCTTGTGTAGCAGCTACCAGCATGACAGCAAGCTGTAAAGGATCGCCCTTTACAAAGATACCCTCCCGTTGCCCTGCTTTGATAATGGCGGCCAGCAGTTCCAGCGATTTCAACTTACGCGTATTTAGATCGTCATTTTGTGAATCGTCTTTTGTCTCAAACTGTTGGCCGATAATGATGAAGTAGCATATCTCTGGATGTTTCTGGACACCCGTCAGAAAACCATGGATGAAGCCTTCAACTTTTTCCCTGGCGCCTGTTCGTTGTTTTTTCAAGGCGCTTAATAAGGCAATGGACATATCCATTGCCTCATTGGCCAAAGCCAGGTATAACTCGTCTTTGGACGAATAGTAATGGTACATCAATCCCAGGCTGATCTGCGCTTTTTCCGCTATTTCTTTGATATTCGTTCCTGCCAGTCCCTTTCTTGCAAATAATTCCAGTCCGGCTGTTTTTATTTTCCGGACGGCTTCCTGACGCATTTCCTCAAACTGCTCTTTAGCTTTAGGCATGAGAATCTATAATTGAAAAATTGTTCAATTATAAAGATTTTTCGGCAGAAATAAAAAAAAATGTAATAGGAGCATCCTTTACTTTTACGATTGAAAATTGTTTCAACCATAAAAATTATATGGCATCTTTTGTAAAAAATACCACTTCCTCTGCGGATGGTATGATCATCACCTATGAAACAACCGGCCAGGGACCAGGACTTATTATTGTACATGGTGCGCTGACGGATATTGAAGAATATACAGAACTGGCGGTCTTTCTTTCCGGCAAATTCACAGTTCATTTGATGCAGCGCCGGGACAGGGAGGGGCATTGTGAATTGTATAAGATAGAAGATGATTGTGAGGATTTGCTGGCAGTACAGCGGGCCACTGGCGCCGTATTGCTGTTCGGCCATAGTTTCGGGGGGCTGGTAGCTTTGGAGACTGCTGTATTGTTTAATCCTTTCGAAAGGATAATTGTTTATGAGCCGGGAGTTTCTATACATGGGAATTGGGACTGGCTAACTGTTTATCAATCTGCCATGGCGCGTAAAAAATACCACCTCGCTTTTGCCGTATTTGTACAGGGCATGGGACACAGTCCACTAAGTAAAGCTCCAAGGTGGCTGGCGACCTTAATTTTAAGATTAGCGATAAGAGGCAAGGAGTGGCAACTGAAGAAGAAATTGCTGGTAAGTAACCTGCGTGAACATCAGGAGGTAAAGAGACTTGAAGGCAGTTATAGAAAGTACGCAACATTGTCCAGCCCTGTTTTATTGGCTGGCGGGCAGGCAAGTCCTCCGTTTATTCATGACATGCTGAGCATATTGGCGGGAGTGATTCCGGCGTCGCAGGTCATGATGCTGCCAGGGCTTCATCACCTGTCGCCGCAGAATGGCGAGGTTCCTGCATTATTGGCCGGTCACATCGTTGAGTTTTTTGATAGCCCGGTTTAATCTATTCAGAAGCGGGCGGCAATTGTTGAGATAGGAAATATAAGCCAACTACCGGAGGACTATTTCAATTTTCCTTCCCGCAGGGTGTTTTTATAGAACTCCTCTACCTTGGTTCTTGCCCAGGGCGTTTTGCGCAGGAATTTAAGGCTGGATTGTATGGAAGGATTGCTGATAAAGCAATTGATCCGGATCTGGTATCCCAGTTCATCCCAGCCGTAGGTGTCTACGAGCTGTGTGATGATCTTTTCAAGTGTTATTCCGTGTAATGGATCTTTTGATGTATTTCCTGCTTCCATATACTGCTATTGTGGGGCGAAGATACGACAAGGTTTCATTAGTAATCCGCTATATCATCTATTACATTTGTTAGTCGTGTCATTTCCGTTCTACGTGAGCATATTTATACAATAAGACCGCTTAAAATTTTGGACTGTCAATACGTGTTTTGTAGGTCCTTTGCTGAGTGTACCGCGTTGTATTAAATGAAAAAGTTAACCTGGCATATGCCAGGTCAACTACCCAATATCTGTCGGTTATAATATAAAAGAATAGGGGAGGAACGAGACGCTCCTCCCAAACCTGCAATACTGTGCACTATGCCGGTTGACCTGAACCGCCCCGTTTCAGTGTAAGTACCGCTATTTCAGGCCATATGCCGATCCTGCCTTTTAAACCATGAAAGCCAAAGCCCCTGTTTACGTAGAGGTATTTGCCCTTCTGCTTGTAGAGGCCGGCCCATTGTTTATAGAAATATTTTATCGGGCTCCATTTGAAACCAAACAGCTCAATGCCAAACTGCATACCGTGCGTATGTCCGGCCAGGGTAAGATGTACATGTTGCTCATGGTCTACAGTTACTTCATCCCAGTGGGAAGGATCATGAGACATCAGTATTTTAAAAGAATTATCAGGTACCGTGGCCGTTGCTTTCTTCAGATCGCCATACTGATGAAAACCGCCTTTACCCCAGTTCTCGACGCCGATGAGGGCAAGACGTTCGCCCTGTTTGCTTATTTCTACCGCTTCATTCAGCAGTAATTTAAAGCCCGTTTCAGCATGTATCTCCTTTAAGCGCTCGAGATTAGCTGCTTTGGCCGCATTACTATCCCACCGGATATAATCGCCATAATCATGGTTGCCTAAAACGGAATATTTACCGTAAGAGGCTTTCAATTCTGTAAACATGGGAATCCATTGATCCATTTCTGAAGCCATGTTATTGACGAGGTCTCCCGTAAATAATAAGAGATCACTGTTTTGTGCATTTGCAAGATCGAGGCCCTTTTGTACGCCTTTGGCATCACTAAAGCTGCCGGAATGTACGTCGGATAGCTGCGTAATGGTAAAGCCGTCAAATGCTTCGGGAAGATCAGGGAAATAGATCGTTTCCTTTCTGATTTTGTAAAAATGCTTTCCGCGTGTGACACCGAAAATAATGATCAGAAAGATCAGGCCTGCCATTGCCAGCGCTATCTCACTTATATAAATACTACGCGGCGGAAAGCCCCGGAAGATGCGAACGATATCCTCCACTAACAGAATTGGAGAGGAGAACAATTTCGGGATGAAAATCAATAATATAGCCGTCATAAGCAGTGAAAGCAACCGTTGTACCTGCATCCCGGCCCTGAACATAAATATCGTTGAGATTAAGCCGGCAATCAATAGGATATCAAGGAACCAATAGCTCAGCTGGAGCATCGGATTTTGAGTAAGTGTAGTGACAGCCTGGTAGAAATACATATCGCCCACAAAAAACAGTAGCAATATCAGCGAAAGCCTTTTAGCCATATAAATAAAAGCATGTTTACATCAGTAGACGAACAACAAACAGAAATATTTTAATTGAGTAGGTGAATAGCACAGTTATACCTGAGTATGCCAGGCGAATTTTGCCGGGTTAGTTGCTAAGCATTGCCGTCACAGCGCCAGCAGATGGGCTATACGTGTCAGATGGCAGCCATTCAGGTATTCAATGCGGTATTGGACTTTTGTGAGCGATAGAGCTGGAGATGTTTTGAAGTAAGTTCTTTGATTACCCCGGCTTTGTCTTTCCGGAGCGCTGCCGTCAGTTCTTTTTGTAAGTTATTATTGTGCTGGGACACCCCCCAGAGCGCCAGTTCTATTACAATCGGAATAATGGTAGTCCCTTTTTCCGTCAGGCAATACCCCGTTCTGGCCTTACCTGCAACAGGATATTTCATAATAAATCCTTCTTCCTCCAGCATTTTCAGCCTATCCGTTAATATATTGGTGGCAATACCTTCTCCCGATTGAAGGAAGTCTCCAAAGGTATGTTTACCATGTAATACAATGTCTCTGATAATGAGCAAGGTCCATTTATCTCCAAAAAAATCAAGACTGAAGCTCACTGGACATTCAGATCTTTTTTTTATCT
The DNA here is from genome assembly GCF_023100805.1 of Chitinophaga filiformis. NCBI lineage: Bacteria > Pseudomonadati > Bacteroidota > Chitinophagia > Chitinophagales > Chitinophagaceae > Chitinophaga > Chitinophaga filiformis. The sequence goes on along the minus strand of NZ_CP095855.1, from coordinate 5,399,004 downwards.
CTTTCATGTTGATCCTAAACGCAGGTTTTACTTGCAATTCGAAAGTGCAAAGGTAAGTATTATTATACTTTTTTAATCATTTTTTGCTTTTGTACTTGCAAAATACAAGTGAAAGTGCATATATTTGCACTTGTTATTTGCAAGTAAATTAAAGGTATTTTGTAATTTATGATCTTTTAAAATAATGGAAATGAATGATTTATTGAGATTGGTGATAGAAGCATACGGCGGGGCCGGGAATTGGAGGAAATTTGAACACGTATCTGCCAGATTAAAGATAGGAGGTGTAACCTGGGCTATGAAGCAGGTCCCAGGCATAATGGACGACATAAACGTCATTACAAGCACACGAAGGCAGTATGTATCCTTTTATCCTTTTGTTCAGAAGGACTGGCATAATTCATTTGAGCCCGACAAGGTGGCTATCATCAACGACGAAGGAAAGGTAATAGATGAATTATTGCATCCCAGGGCCACTTTTGAGGGGTATCAAACATACACTCCCTGGTCGAAGCTGCAGTTGACTTATTTTAGCGGTTACGCGATGTGGACTTATCTGAATGTTCCGTTTTGCTTTCTGGATCCAGGCTACAGCTTTGTGGAGCTGGAGCCATGGGAGGAGAATAATGAAGTATACAGACGTTTGCAGGTGACCTTTCCTGAAAACGTGGCGACTCACAACCAGGTGCAAACTTTCTATATTGACAGGGAAGGATTGATAAAGCGGCACGACTACAATGTTGAAATTCTTAGCAATGCTGCATCCGTTCATTATCTGTCGGATTATACTGAAGTGCAGGGTGTCAAATTTGCCACTAAAAGACAAGTATACGCAAGATTGGAAGACAATACTCCCAAGTTACCTGAGCCAATGTTTATCTCGATAGATATTAGCGATATCAGGCTTGGCTAAAAGGTCAGTTAACGGAAAGACGCAGCCTGGCGACAAAAAAGGAACCGTCTCGACGACGGGGAGACGGTTCCTTCTGTCTCTGTCATATTTCCAGGGAAGGTTCCTGGTCGGTTAATGAACTTATGCCTGGCCCCCTTTTTTCTACCAGGGGCATGTTTGAGGCGCCGGAAAGTACTCTTCACTAAAGAACTTCCCTGTCGGCCCGTCCTGACCAATCATAGCGTATTTAACAATTCGTGCTCCAGCCTGCTCGGGGGTACTTGTTCCCTGATGGTTGGTAAAATCGGTTTGAGTCCATCCGGGACAAACTGCATTTACCTTAAAAAGGGTATCCCTGAGTTCGTATGCGAGGTTAATTGTGTACATATTCAGGGCTGTTTTAGACGACTGGTACATCACATACCTGGTTGGATAGTTGCTATTAGCCAGGTCTGCGGCCAATGCCAGGGAAGCCATACTGGTACTCACATTCACAATACGTGGTTCGGGAGATTTTTTTAGCAAACCAATAAATGCCTGCGTAACACGGATCACACCGTAGAGGTTAGTCTCATACACTTCTTTGAACTGATCGACGGTAGAATCGAGCGCAGATTGCTGAAAAGCGCCTGAAATGCCGGCGTTGTTCACCAATACATCCAGCATAGCAGTTTTTTCACTTATCGTTTTAAGGGCTGCATCGACAGATGCCTGCTGAGTGACATCCAGTTGTAAGGCCGTGATATTTTCCAGACCCTGAGATCTAAGATGCTGCGCTGCTGATAAACCGTTCTCCATATTACGGCTACCCAGGTAAACGAAGTATCCATTTTGAGCGAGTTGTTTCGCTACTTCAAATCCAATGCCTTTATTGGCTCCGGTTACTAGTGCTGACTTCATTTTTTTATCATTTGAAGCAAAACTAGTAAGCGGAAAAATGGATGACAGGGACAAATCTTTCTATTTATGGGACAAATCACGTAGATCTGTCAGGAAAGTACTGACGCTCTTTCCCGTGCTTTTTTTGAAAAGCCGGGAGAAATAACCAGGATCATTAAAGCCCAGTTCATAAGCCAGTTCTTTTACCGAAAGATCTGAGTATTGCAGTTTCCGTTGGGCTTCCTGTATCAACCGGTTTGTGATCCATTCTTTGGGCGAAACACCAGAGAATTCCTTTACAATATCATACAGTCTGCTGGTGGTCAGCGACAACTTTTCAGCGATGGTATATACATCATGTTGCTCTGTCAGGTGCGCCTCCACAGCGAGTTTAAATTCTATATATTTTGATAATCTTGAGTTGGAAACAATTTCCTTATCAGCATCCCGGAAGTAAGCCTTGTTAAACTCGAATAAGAGGATATTTAGATAGGCTAAGATGACTTCTATGTTTTTTTGTTTGTCAGGTGAATGAATCTCCTGGAATAGAATGCTAAAGATAGTTTTTACTCTTTGTTTCGAAGCGGGGTCAAAATTGACAAGGTTAGCATTTAACGGATTGAGCAAAAAAGGGTAGGACTGCGGCAAAAGCGTTAAAAGGGATTCATCAAATCCGAAGTTGTTGTACCGGTTGTTTTTATCTTTCGGAGAATTATAGAAGACCTGGTTGGGAAAGCCACAGATCATCTGGCTGTCGGAAAGGGTGATATCCTGTAAATCCGCATGATAAGTGGCCCTACCCTCATCCATAAAAACAAAGTAATAAAAGCCCAGCTTATGTGGCTGAAGGAAGATCTGCAAGATATCTTCAGGAACGGCAACTTTACAGTTTTCGTTCAGGGTAAGCGGTAATTTATTGTGATGCTTAAACTTACTCAGTAATCCTTTGGTTTGTTGCATTGCTTATCAATTGTCAGTGTTACCTGCAAAGATATGTCATATGGAATAAATGTTCGCTGGATGAGTGAACTTGCCTGGTCTGCTGCCCTTATGAGGGAGCAGGAAATTTAGGAAACTAAACGGGCTTGATGAAAGCCACTTTGTTCTGACTATTAACGGGGTATTAACAGAATAGCGTGTGGAAATTCATATTTTGCTTTACATCCCCATTTATTGTTTACATCTCCGGGAATGGGCGTGTTTTGCCGGGGCTCAGACGTTTACTTAATGAGGCCTTGGCAATATTTCCGTAATTGCCAGCCATAAGATTGATTTTGGAGAGTAGTATTAAGATGATAATCGTTAATATACACAACCAGAAGAATGTATGAGACTCCTGAAGTTTACGATGTTTTTATTTTATAGATATTATTCTAAAGGTACGTCTGATCGCACGCCTTATTTTAGCGCATTATGCGCTGTCGTATTTTTGATCTATATGCATGTTTTTCAAATACTGATACTGCTGGATAAAGTGGATGAGGTACTACCTCTAAACAAAGATGATGATCGAACAACCAAATATTTGAAGATGGGATTTTTTCTGCTACCGCTTTTTCTGATTGTTGCATACCTGGTGAAGCCCCAAGATTTGAGGATGGCAAAGTATGATGAAGGTAAGGTAAAGAGAGGGGGAATATATCTTATTGTTTATACGATACTTTCTATTATCCTTATTTTTGTTTTGGCTTTTATTTTTAGGAAAAAGTAAAGGTATTTACGGTCACAGCAACAAGGATTGTGATTGCCGTGTTTCCCCAATTGCAATAATTTTTAATACCCTTTGTAGCGACTGAGATGCTTGTTTGTATACATATGGCAGTCTGATAAAAAGGACTTAACTTTTAGTAAAATATCGACTATGATCTTAGTACACGACATCTTCGTCTGCAAACCTGGCAATGCCTCCAAGCTGGCTAAACTGTTCAAAGAGGTCATGGGTGAAGAACCGGAAGTGGTCAATATACTGACAGATATGACCGGTCAGTTTAACAGGGTCATTATGGTCAGCAAATATGATAACCTTACGGCTTATGATAAGAGTTGGGAGGAGTTAGTCAAAAACGAAGAGAAGATGCAGAAAATGAAAGAAAAAATGGAAGGTTATCACGAACTGTATTTAACCGGTTCGAGAGAAATATACAAGGTCTGGTAATCCAGGAGCGAAGGTTTTATACCTGTTGGAATATAGCCGGTTTCTCCGCCTGGAACCGGCTGGTGATCGTCTTGTTTCTTTCCTTCCATAATATTCAACATCAAAATACGTCAGAACATAATAATGACCAGTGCATATCAACGCACTGGTCATTGACTTTAGCAGACAATCTTACCAACCATAATTCTGTACCAGCTGATGATTTACCTCGATTTCAGTTTGTGGTATCGGGAAAAGATAATGCTTTGGCTGAAATACGCGCGTCTGTATGACGATGCGCTTGTAGAAAACTGATAATCCCGCTTCTTTACTGTTCACATCGTATCCTGAGGATTGCAGCTCCTGACCGGTTGGACGGGCATTTAAACCATGAACCGGTCCGTTATCGACGCTTGTACCGATCAGCCAGCGCCTTACGTCCCAGAAACGATGGCTCTCGAATGCGAACTCAACGCGATTTTCATTCTGTACACGCGCACGGAAGCCGTCCATTGTATTGTCTTCCGGAATGATCGGCAAAGCAGGCATATTTACCCTGGCACGTACTTTATTAATGGCATTGAATGCGTCGGAAGTAGGGCCCTGGTTATATTCGTTGAGCGCTTCCGCATATATGAGGTACATCTCCGGAAGGCGTATCACCGGATCATTCCGTTTTGCATCCGGGGATGTCCAGTAGTTCAGCATGTCAACTTCGGGCGCAATCCATTTCCGCGGATTATAACCAGATACCGGATAAGTACCTGTAGATTTGGGCCAGCCTTGTGATGTACCGCCATTGGCGCCCCACCAGGACATCCATACAGGCGTATTCTGGGTATGATTGGTGGCCCATTTACTACCCTGGAAGCTGACTGTGGCATAAAACCGCGGATCACGATTTTTGTACATCTTTGAAATGTTGTCCAAATGTACATTTTCACTATAGCCATCAGCCCCGAAAATATCGCCCGACCAGGTACCTACTGAATCATATCCTGATGATGGGTAATGTATAGGATACCCGTTATCCATCTCATAGGCATCCACAAATTCCTGCAATATGCTGTACTTGCCCCAGCCACCGAACCAGCCTCCATAGGGCAGACATTCCATTTCTATATTCTTGCTGTTACCCTGTTGCTTAGCCAGGATGATTTCATCCCAGTTACGTGTATTGAACACTTTCGCATAGCTGTTGATAGGATCGCCTGCAACGGTATTTAGGCTGTACTGGTTGAGGTTAAGTACCTTCAGCGCCTCATCAGCTGCCCGCTTCCATTTTTCCTTGTCAGCAGCCTGACTGAATAAGGGTGTACCATCCTGGTTTTTAATATCCTTATACAGCGGGTTGCCGTTAAATAAGGGGCTGGCTGCATATGCCAGGGTCCTGGCCGCCAGGGCGAGTGCACCTCCTTTAGTGATTCGGCCTAAGTCGCCATCCGGATATGTCAAAGGCAGGATGTCTGCGGCTGCTTCGCATTCCGTCACAATGAAATTTGCGACAGTATCAGCCGGTGATCTGGGGATTTGCAGCGCCCCCGCTTCTGATGCGGCATAAGAGCGGGTAAGTATTGGTACAGCACCGTAACGTTTGAACATATCAAAGTAGAACAGTGCGCGCAGCACTCTTACTTCTGCTTTATACCGGGGAAGCACAGTGGCATAATAAGACTGTTGATTCTCCGGTACAGGCACCTTGTCAATATTCTCCAGGAAGAGGTTACATTGACGGATCTTCTGGTAGGCATCTGCCCATATGTCGTAAGGATTATTTGCGGCATTCCAGGCGCCGGTATTATAATAAAGCGGGTAATAACCTGCACCCCAGTGATGGAAGCACTCATCCGTTGCTGCGCAGATCTCATTCGTCCAGCCGTCGGTCAGGCATCCGGGCATCTTGGTATATAAATTCGCCAGGACGCCATTGGCGTTATTGATATTGCCCCATACCTGGTCTGAGGTGACCAGTTCGGAAGGAACTACATCAAGGAATTTTTTACAGGAGGTAGTAGCGAAAAAGGTGGCAGTTGTCAGTGTAATGGCAATGCACCGGTATATATCGTTTAATATATTCATGATAGTAGTATTTAAAGTGATCCCACGCATTATAGTCCCACGGATAAGCCGGCGTTGAAAACACGCATTTGTGGATAGTTACCCGAATCGTTTGGTGTTTCCGGATCGAATATTTTAATCTTATCCCATGTAACCAGGTTCAGGCCATTGGCAAATAGCCTTAAACTCCGGATACCCACCAGTCTTGAGGTGTTATTTGGAAGCGTATATCCGATCTCCAGGTTCTTCAATCGCAGGTAGTTTGAACTGTAAAGCCACCAGCTTGAGTTCTGGTCATTGTTTTGATTTGCAGCGTAAGACAAGCGCGGGTATTTAGCATTTGTATGTTCCGGTGTCCAGTAGTTGTCTTTTATATCTGATAATACACCTGCATCACCCGAGAATGGCCACATACGCGGTCCGGTGAACCAGGTATGCCCGCCAAATCCGCCCTGGAAGAGCATACTGATATCGAAGGAATGAAAATTTGCACCCAGCGCTATACCGGCGATCTTGTAAGGTACTGAGCGTTTGCCCAGGTAGGTCTGATCCAGGGAATTGACCACCCCATCGCTGTTCATATCTTTATATTTCAGATCGCCTGGCTGAATGGCGCCGAACGAGGATTGATCCGGACTTTTGTTGATATCGTCCTGCGACTGGAAGAGGCCAAGGGCTACATATCCGTATTGATCGTCTATAGCGCGTCCGGTGTGTCGCTGATAGGTATGGCCGGAATAGGAGGGCTCGTCCATTGCTATAATGCGGTTCACGTTGTAGGAGAAGTTAGCCTTCAGGAAGTAGCCGGCCCGCCGGTAGTTTTTGCGGTATTCCATGGATAGCTCAAATCCTTTGTTTTGTACCTTACCCAGGTTCACGTAGGGCAGATTCGCGATACCGATCATACTTGGAATGGTGCCTGGCGTGGCTAAGATATTACTTCTTGACTCGTAGAATGCATCTCCGGAGAAGGATAGTGCGTTGCCAAACATTTCCAGATCGATACCCGCGTTGTATTTATTGGCTTTTTCCCAGGTCACCGCCATGTTGCCGGTCCTGTCTTCAATTACGCCACCATAGGAGGAGCCATCATGATTGCGGCCAAACTGGTAACCTGATCCGTTCAGTGCCCAGGTGCTCTGGTAAAGGAAGCGCTGGCCACCTATTTTGTCATTGCCGACGCTACCTGCAGAAGCTCGTACTTTCAGCAGGTTGATAATGGAGACATTATTTTTAAAGAAAGGTTCTTCAGAAATAACATAACTCGCAGATACGGCCGGAAACAGATCATAGCGCTTGCCGGCAGGAAAGTTTTCGGAACCATTATATCCGAAATTGACTTCACCGAATATTTTGGAATTATAGGCATATGTTAACCTGCCGATCAGGCCATTATACTTGTAGGGAAGACCATTGATGGCATTGCCGGAGGAGACGGCATCGAAAAAGGTCTGTTGCTGGTAAAGTACCATGGCTGTGACGGCATGTTTACCAAAGGTGCGGTCATAGTTAAGGTAGAGCTCTACCTGTGTACGGCGGTTACTGTTGGCCGACACATCATAGCTAAGGTTGTTGGAACCATCGGTCACCTTTGTATAGGTGCCGGTCGACAGATCGGTGGCCTGGTCATCTGCTATGGACCATTTGTAGGTATAATAAGATTTCGACCGCGTAATGTTCCTGAAATTGTAAGAGTCGAATGATAACCTTGCCCTTGTGCTTAAGCCCCTGGTGATCCAGGGAAGGTTCAGTTTGAATCCGGTAGTTGCCTGCAAGGTGTTTTCAAAATTGCGCTGATACCCGCCCTGCGTGAGGCGGCCAAATGGATTGTAAGGTTTGGCGGATTGATATGCAACGGTACCATCCGGGTTCTGCATCGGATAGAGGTAGGGGGGAATTGCCTGCATATCTGCAAACAGCGCTGATGCGCCTACATTCGGGTAATTGTTGTCATAGACGATCTGCCCCAGGTTTAACTCCATACTCAGGTTCTTTGTGATGTTCAGGTCAATGTTGGAGCGGAAGTTGTATTTGTTATTAAGGGCCTGGATATTATAATCAGATAAGTTGGCATATTTATACAATCCACTTTGCCTGAGGTAGGAGATGGACGTGAAATAGCGCACGAAATCATTACCTCCCGATACGTTTAAGTTACCCGAATACATAGGGGCTGTTGGTTTCAGCAGTTCATGCAGCCAGTTTACGTTAGGGTACAAATACTTGTAGGCCGGATGTGACCTGTCCCTGAATTTATTCAGGTATTCGTCTGTATACATGGCATAGTTCTGACCATCATTGATCAGGGCCTCCCTGTATAGTTTCAATGCATCATAAGCGTCGAGGTACTCCGGCAGGCGGGTAGGTTCCTGTAAACCACCCTGCAGGGTAAAGTTGATCTGTGGCTTTGACTTCATACCCCGTTTGGTGGTGACCAGCACTACGCCATTTGCCCCACGAACCCCATATACGGCGGTAGAGGAGGCATCTTTTAATATGGAGATACTTTCTACCTCGTTGGCGTCAATGCCCGAGAAAGAACGCTCTACGCCATCTACCAGGATCAGCGGTGTCTGGCTCCCGGTGAATGTAGCCATACCCCTGATCCAGAGCGCGGATGCATCATAACCTGGTTCTCCACTGTTTTGCAGCGTGACGAGGCCCGGCAAACGGCCGGCCAGGGCGTTGCTTAAATTGGCAACCGGGCTTTGTTTCAGTTCTTTGGTGCCCACACTGGCAATAGAGCCGGTCAGGGAGATCTTCTTTTGTTTACCATAACCCACCACAACCACTTCATTCATATCATTAGACAATGTTTTCAGAATAATGCTGCCAGCACCGCTGAAGGGCACTACCTGTGTCACAAACCCGATATGTGATACCTGGATGGCGGAATCCTTATCTGTGCGATGGACGCGAAATACACCGTTTTCATTTGTATTGGTAACATGCCTGCTGTTTACTAGCTGAATAGTGGCACCTGGAATAGGGACGCTTTCATCAGTGACGACCCTGCCAGTTATATATCCTGAATCTTTTGTTGGTTGGCTTTGCGCCTGCAGATGAAAGCTGTATGCGGAAAACAGAATGCATAGCAGGGGCGTAAAGGGAGGTTTGGTCAATTTTCTTTGCATAATATGAATTGAGGTGAGGTATAATACACGGTGTGATCCCAAAAAATGCTGTAAGGCTCCTGAACGTCCGGGTGAATCAATAGCAATGCCACGGCGTCTTTTTACGGACGCAGGAAACAACAGGAGACTATTTAATTGTCATTAATTATTACAATGCTTACAAGCCGGATGTACCTGGGAATAGTACGGTCCTTTCTGGTTATACTTTAAATATAGATCTGAATCTGAATCGGGCTGCCACAAGTGTATAATCTAGGTATAAATCCTTTTGATGCTGGTAAGTACTTAACTGATTTTTGGTTGTTCTGTTAGTTCTCCGAATATCTTTGCTAACTTACTTAAGAGTTGACGTTAATGATGGACAGATAATGACATGTTTTTAGCAAATTTTAACAAGCCGGTGTTCTTTCGTTAAGGACTAAACCTGGCAAACCATCAATAGCCTGATTTTGCTCCATTGGTTTTTTGTGGTAGTCTGCCGTTTTTTAATATTACGTTTATGTGAGGCATTCAAAAATATTATCATTACTAATATTGTAAAATCAAAAAGTATTCCTTAGCTTCACTTATGTAACCCTGTAGTATTCACTATTACAGTTTTTTAACCCAAAAAATAAGCCATGAAAAAATTAGCTGTTCTGCTGCTGGTGCTCGTTGTAGGCACTACTGTAGCTGTTGCCGTGAAGGCAAATCAATCCAAAGCAATTGCGTACTGCCATTGTGAACCAGATCTGAAATGTAATTCTACCGGTGCATGGGGCATCAAAGTACAGATCTGCCCCTGATTGAATTGCTATTCCATTAAATTTAAAAGGTGTAAGGCTGCCCTTGCAGCCTTATCTTTATGAAAAGAGATCTACTGATACTATCAGCGCTATTGTGCTGCGCTATCGTCATTACATATATCCTTGCCAAAGAAGCTGAACCCGACAGAATAACCACAAACTACAAAAGGAACTATGACACCTTCACCCTGCAACCCATAGATACTGTTCTTTTTCCCGGAAGAGTGTCTATCATGAAAGCCGCTCAGGGAAATATCTATGGATATGTATACAGCAAAAAAACGATCTTCAGATACAACACTGAATTTAAAAAGATAGATTCATTCTATAGTAATAACGGAATAGTGACCCGATTGGAGATTGACACGAATACCTTCTATATCTTCGATGACAGTGAAAAGAACGTCATTACCTATGGGCCGGGCAGGAACACGGCCTATTATCTGAAAACGAGTTACGATACCAGTAAAAAGCTTACACAACTGAAACTGCGGAAGTTTAATACACCTGCGCTGGATAGCACCATTTATGAGTTTTCCCGCTTTGAAGACGGCGGATTGTCGGCGGATGGCTTTTACACCAGCAATAATTATCATCAGTATTACATCTCTTTTTATAATTCGGAGATCATACAATATGATAGCGAGCATCATAATGTTAAACTGATACATACCATTGATAATACACCTCCGTCCAATATTGCCGTTCCAACGGGCAATATATATACAAGGTCCAGCAAATCTATTATCGTCAATTCCACTGCTACTGCCGATGAAGCGCATTTGTATGTACTTTCCTATGTCTTGTCCCAGGATGCGATAAAAAGTAATTACAGAGGGCCCGTAGTGGATGTATATAATGCGCAGAGCGGGCGTTACGAAAGTAGTTTCAGGTTCCCGGGGTATCAGGGGAAGCCCGTACTGCAAATGGTAAAATCCGCAGATACCCTGATCGCTGCTTATGAAAATAACATTCTTCTTTTTAAGCTGACAAAAAAATGAAAAAACATATCATCACTGTTATTGTGATCCTCATCTCAATGTTGTTCACCTATGCGGCTATTTTCAAAGCCATGGATTACCCGCTTTTCCTGTCAGATATGAGTAAATCGCCCCTGCTCGTAAAATATGACAAGAACCTGCTGGCGCCTGTCGTATTAGGTACCGAGTTTTTGATAGTGATATTACTGGCTTTTCCTGGTACAAGAAAAGCAGCCTTCTTTTTATCCTTTTTTGTAATGGCAATGTTCAGTCTTTACCTGTCTACCCTGTATTTCTTTTTTACGAACATTCCCTGTTCCTGTGGAGGCATCCTGGGAAAAATGCCTTATCCTGTACATATCGCGTTTAATATCTGCTTTACAGTCATATCCGGAGCAGGTGTATTGCTAAGCAACAAGTCATAATAGTCCGCTTTCAGATATAATTGTATATAAAGAAAAAATCCGCTACCAGAGCGGATTTTTTCTTTATATGGTATTATCACCATTTAGGATTCTGTTTCATTGCCGGGTTGCCATTGATCTCTACCAGTGGAATAGGCCAGAGGTAGTCGCGTTCCGGATCGAATATCCTGTTTTCAACAACTACCGGTTTGTTAGTGTTGGGATTAATAGCGCCCATTACCGGTCCTTTCAGTACTTCTTCTCCTATCTTCCAGCGGCGTATATCGAAGAGGCGGGTTCCTTCAAATGCCAGCTCAACTTTTCTTTCACGGCGGTATAGCTCCCGCATTTTTTCCTGTGTATTATATACATCGGTATTTACATTGGACATGCCCGCCCTGTTACGGATCTTGTTGAGATATAACAGCACGTCCGGATGTTGCCAGTCGCCCGATTCTACCAGCGCTTCTACATAACTCAGTAATATTTCCGCGTAGCGGATGATCATGAAATTCAATGTACCGGCATTGTTGCGGGACACATCTTTGGCATCAAGGTATTTCTTTACCCAGAAGCCGGTTTGTGTAGATTGTGTTGCCCCGAGCTGGTCTACAGAACCGGCGGTGAAGGGATCCAGCAGGCGGTTTACAAACGTTTGTCCGGGGAAGAGAACACTGGCTGCCAGGCGGGGATCCCTGTTATTGTTATAAAGGGGATTTTTCCAGTACCAGGTCAGGCTGTCGGTTCCCAGCTCTTGTAAGGTATGGCCCTGCAATGTTTCGTAAGTGTTTACCATGGCAGCGGTAGGACCATTACAAGCCTGTCCCGACAGGCTTTTGGGCGCCAGCCGGAAGAATGCGCCTGAGTTACCGGTACGGCGGAAGAGGATACGTTCCTTGTTTTCCAGTGCATCGTAGGTAAACAGTTGCGCATAACTGTTCACAGCGGAAGAACCGCTGTAGTGCAGGTCATATACTCCCAGGGCGATAAGTTTCCTGGCATATGCTATCACCTTTTCATAATTTTTTATGCTGAGGAATAACTGTACCTCCATGGCATAACAGGCGCCTTTTGAAATACGGTAGGCATCACTGCTTGGATAGGATGCGGGTAATATCTCTGCGGCGGAATCCAATTCGGTAGCAATAAAATCCACTACTTCTTCCTGCGTATTGCGTGGCACAGATGCACCTTCGTCGGTGTCCAGGCTTTTACGCACAATAGGTATAGGGCCAAAGAAAAGGAACAGGTTAAGGTGTGCCCTTGCCCGCAGCGCTCTTGCCTCTGCTGCACGTTGCTCTTTTACCACAGCATTTTCCATGTAGACACGGGAGTAGTTTTCCAGGATACGGGAAGCATTACGGATGTCCTTATAATTCTGACGATAAGTATCTGAAAGGTAGCCATCTGTTGCCGTCACTGCTCCCAGCGGATAACTGTTCCAGCTACCGAAATTGGCGCGAAATACTGATTCGTCTGTAATCCCGCTCATATGAATACGGCAGTTTGCCTGGTAGGTAGAAGATGTGAGCAGGGCGCCGGGCGACATCTGGTTATTATAGATCACTTCCAGGTAGTTGAAGAGGTCAGATTCCAGTCGCCACCATTTTTCATCAGTAGTAGCAGTAGGATTGTCCCTGTTGAGGTAGTCTTTGGAACAGCCCCAGAGGAGGACTGATGTCAGCAGAGCGGCCAATGTTTTATGAATTGGTTTCATAACACTGTTTTTTAGAATTTAAGGTTAAGACCGAAAGTGTATGCTTTCAATAAAGGCACGGTATTCTGATCGCCGGCACTTTCCGGGTCAAACAATTTTACTTTCGAGAAGGTGAATGCATTTTGTGCGTTGAAGTATACCCGCAGCATTTTGGCTCTTAATTTTCGGGCCAAAGGAGCGGGAAGTGTATAGCCTAGCTGTATATATCTGACACGCAGGTATCTGCCGTTTACACGCCAGAAATCAGAGAAGTTTGCATTCGTGCCTGGTGTAGGCGTCAGCCGCGGACGGGAGGCGTTCGTGTGCTGTGGCGTCCAGTAATCCAGCTGTGACTTTTGTGGCGTACCGCTTTCTCCACCGATGTTCAATGGTATGGCCAGGTTGCCGGCGTAGAATAAGGAAGCGCCGGATTCCCCCGAAAACAAGGTCTGGAAGTCCAGGCCTTTAAAATTGACACCAAGATTGAAGAAGAAGACGTCTGTTGGTTCTGTATTGCCTAATGGTACACGGTCGAGGTTGTTGATAATGGTATCGCCATTGGCATTTAGAAAGTGTACATCGCCTGCTGCCTGGCCGCTCAATTTAAGGACCTTGGTATTATCTATATCAGTTTGCTGTAGTAATCCCTGCGTGGCATAGCCGTAATACTCCTTTAAAGCGCCGCCTTCATACAGAATGGTATTGCCGCTGATGATGGGCTGACCGTTCCCGATCAGGCGCATGATTTTACTTTTATTTTTGCTGTAACCTATACCTGCGTCGAAAGTGAAGTCCCTGCCTAATGATGTGTGATAGGATATCTTGATCTCCTGTCCCCGGTTCCTGACGCTACCTATGTTAACAGGAGCCCCTCCGTTGCTGGAGCCGATACCGGTAGCCGAAGTGTAATTGGGTTGTGGCGTAATGATCATGTCAGTGGTCAGTTTGTCGTACCACTCAGCAGTAACGCTGATACCAGCTTTGAAATGCAGGTCGGTCCCAACATTCAGTTCCTTTACCTTTTCCCAGCTCAGGTTGCGGTTACCAATTACGGTTTCTGTGCCATTACCTGCGTCGATGGTTGTTTGGTAGAGGTAGGGGTCTACATTATTATTGCCCAGTACTCCCCAGGAAGCTCTGAGTTTCCAGGCGTCGATGAACTTGACATGGAAGAAATTTTCCTTGTCAATATTCCAGCCTGCAGCAACGGAAGGGAATACGCCCCATTTTTTGCCATCGCCAAAGAGGGAAGAACCATCGCGGCGCAGGCCGGCTTCAAACAGATAACGACCATCGTAGGTATAAAATGCCTTTGCAAACAGGGAACGGAGGGCCACATCTTTCCAGGAATCATAAGTGCGTAGTTCCTGCGTATAACCAGCAATAGCGTTTACGTTATGTTTTCCGAAATCATGGTTGTAGTCCAGGTTGCCTCCAAAATACAGGTAGTTTTCCCGGGCTGTAAGTGTAGCCGTTTTTACGGTTGGATAGTTTACGCCAGCGGTGCGATTAGTATAGTAATCGAAGAAGATGTAAGATTCCTGGTCTGCCTTGTCGAGCCCCGAAGCTACACGGTAACTGGCCTGGCCTTTCAGGCTCAGCCCCGGCAGAATATTCCATTGGGGGCGTATGTTAAGCAACGCCTCATCCCTTGTTTTGCTCAGGGTACCGCCTTTTTCCAGCATTGCCACAGGGTTCCAGCTCTCGCCATAGACCCCATAGTATGTATAGTCGGGATTATCTGCTTTGCCGGGGTATTTGGAAATGATATTTGGTGGTACGGTGTATACGCGGCGATAGATGTCAGTGGTCAGCCTGTTGGTGGCATAGGGCTGGTTCTGCACATTACGTGAAGCAAAGAGGTCCATATAGATGAAGAAGTTCTTCATCAGGTCTACGGTGGTATTGGCGCGCACAGTAGTACGACTGTAGTCGGAGTTTTTCACATGTCCCTGCTGCCATGTCTGGTTGATGGACAGTGAGAACCTTGCTGCAGTATTACCACCGGAAACGAGGATAGAATGTTGTTGTATGGGAATGGTCCTGCGTAATACCAGATCGGGCCAGTTGGTGTTAGGGTATTTGACCGGATCCTTGCCATTGCGTGTCATGAGTATGGTAGAGTCGCTGTAGATAGGATTTCCGCCGGAATTCCTCATCGCTTCATTGTTCATTTCCATCCAGGTGGCCGCATCGACAAAGTCGGGCATATACTGCGGGCGTTGAATGCCATAATAACCGTTGTATTCAATGTTGGGCACCCCGGCAACACCGCGTTTGGTGGTAATGATAATCACGCCATTAGCGGCCCTGGCCCCGTACATGGAGGCTGAAGCTGCATCTTTCAATACTGTGATGCTTTCAACAGTATTGGGGTCCAGGTTATTCATGTCGAAGGGTACGCCATCCACCAGTACCAGCGGTGCTGCATTCAGGAGTGTGCCTACGCCGCGGATCCGGATATTTGCCTGGTCACTACCTACCAGCCCGGTGGATTGAGACACCACGATGCCGGTACCGCCCCCCTGAAGCGCCTGTGAGAGCTGTGCAACAGGTTTGTTTTTCACATTATCCATATTGACCACACTCACAGAGCTGGCAATATTTTTCACCTTCTGCGTGCCGAAGCCCGTTACCACGATCTGGTCCAGGGTTTTAAGGTCTTCTCTCAGGGAGACGATCAGGTTGGGCTGCTCATCGTTCACAATGTATTCCTGTGGTTTATAACCGATCATAGATACCACCAGTGTACTGCCTTTGGGTACAGATAGCTCGAAGACCCCGTCTTTATCTGTCGTGGCGCCTTTATTGGCGTCTTTCATTTTAATGGTTGCGCCTACCAGGGGGCCGGGAGGATCTTTGGCTTCCAGGACACGTCCCAACACCCTGAGTAATTTTTGCTGCTGTTGCTTAGGAGACACGGATGACAAATTCTCTCTGGCGGGGTCCTTTTTCTTTATCACTACTGTTTTGTCGATGATGCTATAGGTCAGTGGCTGGTCTTTGAAGCATAGGTCCAGTGCTTGTTTTAGCGCAACATCTTTCACCTGTAGGGATACAGGCGCAATATTGACCAGTTCTTTTTCTTCATATACCACATACACGCCCGCCTGTTTGGCAATTTTTTTCAGCACTGGTTTTAACTGTTCATTTTTGGCAGTAATAGTGATGTTCTGGGAAACGCCGCTTACACAGATATTCATCAATGCCAGCAGCAGGAGGATGGGAGCGAAGCGCATCATCCCGGATGATCTTATTCGTTTTTCATGGCCATGTTTGTCGGCAATCGATTGCCGATGATGGCGAAACGAGGCCTTGGGCGCCGCTGTACGCGGTGCTCTGATGAAGTGATACAGATGCATAGATTAGTGGAATTTAGTGATGGGCTATCGTTGATTTTACATTGGGTGCTGCTGATTTTTGGTTGTTTAGGAATGAACGGAGAGCACGGTAAGTTTTCTGTTTTCAAGTTTGCAGGCAACTCCGTAGAGATCCAGTATTTTTATGACGTCATGCAGATCCATATCTCTGCCTATCTGGCCCCCGAATTTCTTAGCGGCAACTTCTTCTGCCGGCGCCTCGACGGCAATCTCTATATCGTACCATCTTGATAGCTGTCGAAGGAAAGTTGGCAGGCCGGTATTTTCCAGTTCAAATTTTCCGTTACGCCAGGCCAGTACATTTTCCAGGTTGGCAATGGCTATTTCCATTTTCCCGTTGGCGGGGTTCAGTGTTGATTGTTGTCCCGGGTGAAGGGTGGCAGATGTATTTCCCTGTAGCACTTTCACTGCTCCGTTTACCAGGGTGGTATTCACTACCTGTTCGTCCTTATAGGCCATGATGTCGAAGCTGGTTCCCAATACCCGTACTTCCATTTCACCGACTTTTACGATGAACGGGTGTCCCGGATCGGGCGCAATTTCAAAGTATGCCTGTCCGGTCAGTATGACGGTTCGATTGCCCTCAAACTTTAAGGGGTATTTAATTGATGATGCCGCATTGAGCCATACACGGCTGCCATCAGGGAAACTCACCTGGAACGTGCCACCGCGGGGGGTAGTAAGCTCGTTAAATGCATTGGCTTCGTGGGCCTCTCCTTCATATTCCAACTTGCCCTGCTTTTGTTGAATGGCCAGGTTCCCGGCTTTGATCACCTGGTTGCCGGTATCGGTTAAGAGTACTTTGGCGCCATTTGCAAGCGTCAATACCGCTTTGTTACCGCCAGGTTTTATAGTAGATGCGGCTGCAAGGAAGGGCTTAGGCTGCGATTTTCGCAGTAGCGGATAAGTTAAAGCTGCAAGGACAAGCACCGCTGCGGCCATCCACCGGTATTTCCGGTAAGGGCGTAATACGGGTGTTGCTGTAATGTCCACCTGCTGCCGGATCTTATCCCACATGCGTGTGGAGGTATCCGGCGAGAGACGCTTATCCTGCTGCAGGTGATCCTGGAAAATATCGGCCGCCAGCTCGCGGAGTTCCGTAGCGTCTGTAGATTCCAGGTACGACTGCAGCCACTGTTCATCTTCCGCACTGCGCTGCGGGGAGGATAGGATCTCTTTTAGTCTTTGTTGATCGCTTTTCAATGCCTGGGAGCCTTTATTTATAGTATATACAACCGGTAATAATAAAAGGGGGGGGTAGGAGGTGAGATTTTTTTTAAAGAATATACATCAGCAGGAAAAGAAGGAGGGTAGTATCGTGACTTACATGCTGATGTACATATTCCCTTAGGGTATACATCACTTCCCCCAGGTATTCCTTTACGGTATACCTGGAAATGCCCATCAGCTGAGAAGTTTCTTCGTATGTGCGGCCTTCCATTTTACACAGCTGGAATACACGTCTTTTTTGCGGGGATAGCTGGCTGATAGCCGTTTCCAGTAAGTTCCACTGTTTTTCAACAGTCAGGAAATCATTATCGGTAACAGGTTCCAGGGTGGCTTCCGCCGCTTTGCTTTTTTCACGCAACTGCCTTTTGAGGTGGTTGATGGCACGGTTAAAGGTAACGGTGAAAAGCCAGGGGCCTAATGGCCTGGTTGTATCAATCTCGTTGCGTTTCTCCCAGAGTGTAATAAATGCCTCCTGGATGACATCTTCGGTTTCCGAAGAGGAACGAAGTATTTGCAGTGTTTTGCGGTATAGCGCATGGTGGTATTTATCATACAGCGCTTTAAAGGCTGCCTGATCGCCGGCGGACAATCCTCTCAGGAGTCCGGTTTCATCGTGGAAGTCTGCTACGTTAATCAATAACTGGAATTCAAGGGTAATGATTCCAAAGTATCAAAAAAACAGCAACTAACCTGATAGTGAATTGATGAAAACTGATAGTGGATTGCTATGTTTAATTTTTGTGATCAATCACTATGCAAATTACGAGAACGGCATACCGCCTCTATTCCGCTCTCAAACTCTTGACCGGATTTGCAAGAGCAGCCTTTATTGCCTGGTAGCCCACAGTAAGCCAGGCGATGATCTGGGAAATAAAAATGGTGAGTAAGAATATACCCAGGCCAATGTTTATCCTGTAGGCGAAGTTTTGCAGCCATTTATGCATCACGTAATAGGCGATCGGGGCTGCCAATAAAAATGCTATGCCAATAAGAACGGTGAATTCTCTGGAGATTAAATAAAGAATGTTAAACACGGAAGCACCCAGCACCTTTCTGATGCCTACTTCTTTTGTACGCTGTACGGCCATGAATGAGACAAAGCCATACAGGCCAAGGCAGGAAATTAATATGGCTATGGCCGAAAATATTTTAAACAATTGTGAGAGCTGGCGTTCCTGTTTGTAAAAGCTGGCAATCTTGTCGTCGAGGAACTGGTACTCATATATGAAATCAGGATACATATTGTTCCAGAGCCTTTCTATTGCTACCAACGTTTGACCTGCATTTTGCGGCTGTATTTTTACGTTAATTAAACGGTAGATCAGTTTGTGTGAACCCAGCACAACAGGCGTCATTTCTTTTGCCAGGGAGCTGCCATTAAAGTCTTTTACTACACCAACAACAGGTGCAACCATACTTCCATCCCAGAAATCTATCTTTTTTCCAATAATATCTTCAGGTTTTTTGAAACCTAATTTTTTCACCATTCTTTCATTTACCACGAAGCCATTTACCGTGTCTGCCTGGCTATATGGTCCACCCGCGATGAACTGAATATTGTATGTTTTAAAGTAATCAGCATCTGCCCATTTAAAGTCGGCTCTGAAGTCTGATTTTTTTAAGGCGTTGTCAAATTTAAAATCGCTATCCCAGCCGGCTTTATCCATGGGGCTAAACGCACTTAAGCTCACATTTTCAATTCCCGCCAGCTGCATCAATTGTGTTTTTAATACATCCATTTTGGACAGGCGCGCACTGTCATTAGGTATGGGCACTGTAACGATGGCCGCTTTATCAAAGCCTATTGAAGCATTTTGAAAGAAATTCATCTGGCGCACAACAATTAACGTACCGATGATCAATGCTTGTGCAACAGCAAACTGGAAAATGACCAGGACTCTTCTCATAGAAAGCCCCGTCGTGGTCCTACCGGTAAATTTATTTTTCAGCACATTAATGGGACTAAATCCTGATAAAATAATTGCGGGGTAGAAGCCTGATAAAAAGGTAACACTTATAACGAGGGAGAATAAAAATATGAGTAGGGGAAGGTCGGCCTGTATCTTTACCATCGTTTGTAAGAGCTGGTTAAGCGGCGGCAATGCAAGTAATGCTATCCCTATGGCGATGACTACAGCAAGAAGTGTAATGAGGCAGGTCTCACTCAAGAACTGAACGACCAACTGTCTTTTGCTGCTGCCCAATACTTTCCTTATACCCACTTCCTTTGAACGGTTTACAGCCCGGGCAGTAGCAAGATTTATGAAGTTTATACATGCAATGATCAAAAGGAATATCCCGATCAGGCTTAAGGCGGCGATCAATTTTTTGCTGAATGTTTTTCCGCTGTAGGTACCGAACCGGCTTTCAAAGTGTATATCGCTTAATCGTTGTAATATATAGCCATGGTTTGCAAATTCAGCAGGGACATTCTTTTTTACAAAACTTTTAAGGTCCTTATCAAATTGCTGTGGCGGCATGTTTTCGGGAAGTACTACAAATGTGTTTAAAGACCCGTCCTGGCTTCCCCAGTCAGTTAAAATGTCCTCCCGCTCAGCAGATTTGAAAGAAAGGACAAATTGCGGAGGAAAATCGGTATTGACGGGCGCATTTTTCAGGATACCTGTTACCTTGAAAACCTGCTCGTTGTCAAACTTAATGAGCTTGCCGATGGTTGTATGCCAGTCTCCGAAATATTTTTCTGCCTTGGCCTGTGTAAGCACCAAAGTATTAGGTGCTGATAAGGCCGTTTTGGGATTACCTGCAAGGAAGGGAAAATTGAATATGTCGAAAAATTCGGGCTCCGCATAGAGCACATTTTCTTTAAATTTCTTTTGCAACGTAGCCCCGTTATCATTTAGCAAGGTAATCTGCTTCTCACGGCGTGCATATACGCGGGTAACGCTTTCCAGCTGCGGATAATCTATTCGCAGGCCTTCTGCCAAACGGAAGGCACTACCTTCTGAATAGTTCATTCCCTCCGGAGTTTTGGTTGCCGCTACAATTCTGTAGATGCGCTCTTTACGTTTATGGAAGGTATCAAAACCTGTTTCGTATTGAATTAATAAGAAGATCAGCAGACAGGCGGCAATACCTACCGCTAAGCCGATGGTATTAATCGCTACATATGTTTTATGGCTGCGTAAATTTTGCCATGCCGATCTTAAATAATTCTTTAACATAGAGATATGATATTAGCGTTGCACAAGGATAGCATGCATGCTCCAAGGCCCAATAATGGTGCCACCGGCCTGGTGATAATGGTAGTAAATAATATATAAATTGAACAATATTTAATGTGTTCGGTTTTGATACAACAATTGTTCAATATAGGATAGTGTTTAATAGTATTATATATTGCTGATAAAGACCATGATAAGTTAGGTGGTATTTATTGCATTATCGTTTCCTTAACATAAAAAGGGTTAACTTCGCCTTATTACTTCACTAGATCACGCTTCGTATTTCCATCTATCCAACAGCATATTTGAGATTTATTTCCAGCGTCTTTCAAAAGAATCTCTTATATGGTCATTGCCATCTTTTTTATTTCCATCTGGTATCTGTCATTGTTCTCGCAAACATTTTTCCAGCACAGATATGCGGCCCATGGCGCCTTTACGATGAGTAAAGGATGGGAACGCTTCTTTTTTATTGTCGCATATATCACGCAGGGCTCATCATATATGAGCCCCAGGACATATGGCATCATGCACAGGCTCCATCATGCGCACACTGATACGCCCCTTGATCCGCATTCTCCGTCAAATTCGTCCAATATTTTCTCGATGATGTGGCACACAAGAGTGGTATACCAGGACATTTTACATCATAGAATGGAAGTGGACGAGCGGTACAGCAAAAATCTTCCTTCCTGGGACCGCTTTGATCGGTTTGCCAATGGTAGTTTTTCAAGGCTGTTCTGGGTGGCGCTCTACGTCTTGTTTTTTGTAGTGTTTGCGACAAGCCCTTGGCTGTATTTGCTATTGCCGATCGTTATTACAATGGGTGCTTTCCATGGGGCGATCGTTAACTGGTTTGCACATAAGTATGGCTACATTAATTTCAGGTTGAAAAATACGGCGATGAATTTGCTATTTGTGGATGTACTTATGTTGGGTGAGTCTTATCATAACAATCACCATAAGCATCCCGCTGCTGTTAATTTTGGTCGTCGCTGGTATGAGATTGATCCTGTATATTATGTAGTTCGTTTATTCTCCTTCCTAAAAATCATCAGGCTTGTGAGACATAAAGGTTTTAGACCGGCTATTGCTCACTAGGTAATGCTTTAAATACAAAAAGGAAAGATCGGGGCAGCAATGCCCCGATCTTTCCTTTTTTGTATGGCTTTACAAATAGCCTGCAATTTACAGGATCCACCACGTCTGGCAGTTCCTGTAATCAGTTTGTGAGTGCATACACTCAACTGCGGTATTTTAACTTCTGGTATTAACTATCCTCCTTTATTTTCAGGTCGATATACAATATTCTGTTACCCAAAATCCCCATTTTAAATGAAAAGATCATTGTTGTTGATTCTTGCGGTACTTGTCAGCATTGGCATGTACGCAAAGACCGGTAATGCAAAAGTGCCCACACCCACGTTTGACGTGCGCGTAACCACGATAGTGGCTTCGACTACGCTTTATCACGCTTCTGTTTTCCTCACAAATCCAGGTCCCGGCGACAGGGATCAGATTGCCAACATTAACTGGGACTTCGGTGATGGTTCTGCTCCTGTAATAAATGGCGGTCCGGTTACAGGTCACTACTATCAGCCGGGTACTTATACCATTACACTTACATTAACCTATGTAGGCGGTGAGACATTTACAATCACAAAGCAGGTTGTTGTTACACCCATTGAACCTTAGATTAAACATGGTTGACATACATTCAACCAGGAACAATTCACATCTTGTATTAACTCCTGTCATCTATTTTCCGGATTACAAAACAGTTTAACCAAATACCAAATCAAATGAAAAGATCCTTGTTATTAATCCTTGTAGTACTTACCGGTATCGGCCTAAATGCAAATGCCTATGTAGAGCCCACTGTAAGATCAGTGGCTCCGAAAGCCGTACCGGATCCGGTATTTACGTACCGTGTAACTACCTTATGGGGTACCAATCCGCTGATACAGTATGCTACAATCTGGATTACCACGCCCATACCTGCCGACCTGAGCCAGGTTAGCAATATCGACTGGGATTTTGGTGACGGATCAGCGCCTGCCTTGAATGCTCGTCCGCTGGTTAACCATTTCTATCAACCTGGTACCTATACGGTTACACTTACTTTGACGTATGTAACAGGAGAGGTGTTTGTGGTGACGAAAGAAGTGGTTATTACATTACCTTGATCAATTGGCCCACATCAGCGATGGTGGGGGCCAATATTTCCCGGATCTTTTGAATAAATTAGCACTGCGAAAAAGAGCAGCTATGGAAGAATTTTTCAAGAAGATCGCTGAATATACCACTCTTAGCAACGAATCGGAACTGGCCTGGGTCAAGATCCTGCGCAGCCGCCGGTTTAATAAGGGAGATTACCTGGTGCGCCAGGGCGAAACAGCCCGCACAGTGGCCTTTGTTTGCAAAGGATTGCTTAGCCAGTATTCTCTTGCAGATGACGGTAACACCTTTATAAAACGATTCTTTTCAGAAGGCTATTTTGCCGCTTCCACTACTTCGCTGTTAAGTGAGTCGCCCAGTATAACCAGTATCGAGGCTATCGAGCATACAGTTGCCTGGGAGTACGATTTCCGGGAGTTTAAACGGCTCACGGAACGATACAAGGACATCGCAGCTTTTTATATCGCCTATATGGAACGTCATTGGATCCTGGAAAAGGAACCCGAGGAAATCGGCTTCCGTCAGAATACTGCCAGGGACAGGTACGATGATTTCGTCAAAAAGTATCCGCATCTGATCAACCGCATAAAAAAACACCAGATCGCCTCTTACCTCGGAATTACTCCTACCCAAATGAGCCGCATCTTCTTTGCCAATAAATAAGGAGGTAAAACTTACAGGATCACTCAACATATGTTGAGCAAATGCTCCATTTTTTGCCGGCCCCTCAACATTTGTAAAGGGGAAGACCTGATAGCCGTTCTAGTTTTGTTGTACAAAAACATCAAACAATGGCAACAAAAATTTTTATCAATCTTCCGGTTAAGGATCTTGCAAAGTCGATCGATTTTTTTTCAACCCTCGGATTTAGTTTCAATCCCCAGTTTACTGATGAAAAAGCCGGCTGTATGATCATCAGCGATAACATCTTTGCTATGCTGCTCACAGACGCGTATTTCACCACTTTTACGCCCAAAAAGGTGTGTGATACTAAAACGAGCACCGAAGTACTCATAGCAATAGATGCTGCTTCAAAGGAAGAAGTACAGCAATATATCAACAAAGCCAGGCAGGCCGGCGCAGGGATCTATGCAGAAGCACAGGACTATGGCTGGATGTACTAGCACAGCTTTGAAGATCTGGACGGGCATCAATGGGAAATCGTTTATATGGATGAGACGCAACTTCCGCAAAATAATCCGGTAGCCGGTTAGGCAGAGGCAATGTCTATCGGTGAATTATGATCCTGACGTTATAGCAAAAAGCCAGTACCTGGTATCAGGCACTGGCTTTTCTATTTGTATTCATCTTGTCCGTTAGCGCGTTGCGACAAGCATGATAAGCTTTATAATTTCCTGTAACCTGCAGTTCCCATTAAAGAACCTGAAAGTGGCTGGAAGTATATAGCATCTACCTTCGCTGAAGACCATGTGGGGAATTTCTTATTCTCCAGTTCTCCTACGCCTTCCTTCGCCACTGCGCCAACCTCCAGGTAGATATAGTTCTTAGGATAGATGGTAGCTGCTCCGTTCAGCGGACGGATAAACGCATTCGCATTTATGATCTGCGGGCCGGTTTGACCGGTATACCCATTGATACGGAGGCTATTCCCGCCGGTATAGGCAATTGTATTGTTTGTAAACTCTACGATCGCATTAGCGCTCCCTCTCATGCTCACTCCATCCTGTTGTGTGTGCCTGAACAGGTTATTGCGCATAACGTGCGTCGCGCCATTTTCTCCCGAGCCATAGAACTGGCACAGTTCTCCCCAGCCATCGTGAACATAGTTATCATGTGTATTAGTGTTGGTGGTACGGCCGCCGATCAGAATACCACCATTGTGTGATGAATTCTTCTGCATCGCCCAGTTGGTCACCTCGTTATTGTAGACCTCCAGCTGATCGATAGCGGCAGTTTGTATACCATCCAGACCGATATCCTGCACTTTATTGTTATAGATCTTCACATTTCGCCAGATGATAGGTTGTACATACTGGTGATTTGGCGTGAATGCTGATGTTGCACCATAATAAGGAACGTTGCTGGTAAGATCCCAGTAGGTGGCGGTATGACCAATATACATTGCCTCATTGGTAGTGTTTTTGATCAACAGGTCGTGGATCTGCAGGTTGTTCATAACGGTGTTTGGATAAGCAGTTGTTGCATCCCCTTTCACCGGGTCTGTTTTAGCTACAATACCGTTGCCGCCATTTTGAATGGTCAGGTTAGAAACCTCTATATTGTCTGTCTTGTTCCCCAGTTGCAGGTCATAATAAGCTGCCCTTGCCGCCTGCGTGGATCCACTGATAATAATTTGCGACTGGCCTGATTGTCCGCCGAAACGTATGTAGTGACAATTCCAGAATACACAGGCAACACTGTACGCGCCACCGTTCCACTCAGGATTTCCAATGGTAACGGTGGTACCGGTCAGGTTGCGTACAGTAATAGGTGCTGACGCATCTCCGCTCAGATTGATGGCCTGCACCGACTTAAAGGAACCTTTCAGGCTGATGATGTCCCCGGGCTGGTATACTTTGCTGGTGTTGTCAATAACCAGGCGGCCGTTTACGTCAGGGACAAGTGTGAATTCTCTTCCGTTGGTAGTGGCGGTAATTGCCAGATTGTTACCTGCATCGAGTTTCTCATCAAATATGGCTTCTTTCTTACAACTGCTTACAGCAAACAATAATGTAGTGGCGGCAATCACTGATTGCGCGAAAAAATTACGATTCTTCATTCTTTTAGGATATGTTTTTTAGGTGACAGGGGATGTGTTCCCCAGAAGGTTTTTTGATATGTCCCGGTGTATCCGCGATTACAGCTGATTTCGACGGATCTTATTCATGGGCGTATTCGGTTAATGGATTTTTCTTTGTTTGCGGCAGTAAGAAACCAATGAAATGCCAGTCTTTTAAAAAAGTATTTTGATTTTGATAATCAACATTTTACATAACAGATGAAGCAGGCGCTGTTTCCAAATTCTGGAAAAAAGAAGCAGAAACAGGAATAGATGAGATAAGGTTCCTCCATAGCGGCAATGTTTGTGGTCGGGTATTTAGTGTCAGCGTGACAGAATGTCAATATCTGTTGGACCTAATCATTTTTTATAGTGAGCACCAGTTATTATGGAGAGCATAATATCCTATACGATATCTGACGGCAGTCTGATATATGATTTAGCCTGACAGCCTTAAAGTATTGTTGCTTTACCTCTTAATGGAGTTTTAACGGCGGGACTGTTCCGAAAATCCAAGATCTGAAACATTTTTTACCTAAATCTGCAACATTTGAGGACCATATTTTACAGAGCGTCGCCCTATTTTTATGGCATTCAAATAAAAGAAAGATTTCCTGTTATGAAAATACGTTCGCAGTCGCTGACCTTCCAGTGTCAACCCTTCTCTGATGTCATCTTGTCAGAGCTCTTGTCAAGCCACCAAATAGAAAGAGGTGCTTTTCCTTTCACAGATTATCTCTACAATTAATATTTCCGGTAAACGATGCCTTAGGAATAATCATTACTGTCAGAAACATCCATCTTACGCTGACTTGTGAGGCAGACGGGTTCATGATCGATGCACCTGGGTACCAGGTAGGATATATATAAATATGTGATAATGGATGCTGTGGTAGTAAATGGTAAGGATAAGCAGGTAAAGTGACCGAAGAGTGATACAATGAAACAAATAATTCTTAAACGATGAATAGAGAAACAATGAAAATCAGCAATCCTGGTAAACTGGCGGGGCTTCTTATTGCTGTGCTGTTTTTTGCAAGTTGCCAGAAGAAAGCCGACCCTGTTACTGCGGAGCTCTCCGCTTCTCCATCTGAGATCAAGCTTGCCGCAGGAGCAGGTACAGCGGATTTAACAATTAGTGGTAATGCGCAATGGAGCATTGACAACGCCGCTCCCTGGCTGCAATTGGACAAAGCATCAGGCAGCAGTGGTAACAGTACTGTCCGGTTAACAGCAAGTGCTAATGGGACAGGCGCCACCCGCTCTATCATATTGACAGTAAACGCATCTAACGGACAGTCGAGAAGAGTGACGGTTTCACAAACTGCTGAGATATATCCATCTTATAATACATCGCCCAAGGCGGCTGATTCTACAGGAATGAGCACTGCGGTGCAATTGGCAGCCAAGTTTAAATTAGGGTGGAACATTGGGAATACAATGGAGGCCACCGGCGGAGAATCGGCCTGGGGAAATCCCAGGATCACCGAGTCGTATATAAAATATGTAAAACAGCTGGGTTTTAGCTCTATTCGTATACCTTGTGCCTGGGATTCTCATGTTGACAACAAGGCAACTGCCCACATAGATCAAAACTGGCTTAACAGGGTAAAAGAAGTTGTCGGTTATTGTGTAAACAATGATATGTATGTTATGCTTAATATCCATTGGGACGGCGGATGGCTGGAGCAGAATTTTACCGCGCAGAAAAAGGATTCTGTCAATGCCAAACAAAAGGCCTTCTGGGAGCAAATAGCGACCACTATGCGCGATTTTGATGAGCATCTGATGTTTGCCAGCGCTAACGAGCCGGCGGCCGATAATGCAGACAAGATGAGCATCTTGACACTATATCATCAAACGTTCATTAATGCAGTTCGTTCTACAGGAGGAAGGAACAGCCACCGCGTGCTCATTCTCCAGGGGCCGACTACATCTATGTCATTGACATATGACCTGATGAATGTACTTCCCAGTGATCCTGTGGCCAATCGCCTGATGATTGAAATACACAATTATACGCCGGCACAGTTTTGTTTCCTGAATGAAGACGCCAGCTGGGGCAAGATGTTTTACTACTGGGGCAACGGCCATCATTCAACTATTGAACCGGATCGTAATGCTACCTGGGGAGAAGAGGACAATCACCTTGCGGACTTTAAGAAAATGAAAGAGAAATTTATTGATAAAGGAATTCCGGTATTGATGGGTGAATATGGGGCTTACAGGCGCAACAACACCGCTCATGTTCCAAAAGATCTGGCCACACATGAGGCTTCAGTAGATTACTGGATCACCTTTGTTACCAAACAGGCCCTGGCATACGGTATAAAGCCATTCTGGTGGGATACAGGTGGTGCTTTGGACAGGCAAAGCAATATTGTAAAAGATCAGCGCACAATAGATGCGATTCTGGCTGGTGGTAAATAGGGATGTAAAAGCAATAAGGGCATTTTTGAGAAATGTTTCTTGTGAAATCTGACAAAGTATATAAGGCATGATAGTATTAAAAAGGTGTTCAAAGCACGCAGTTCTTTTAGTTGGGCTCCTCGTTGGCATGAATGCATGGGGAACGATAGCAGGCAATCAGTTACAGGCGCAGCAGCTTGCGCAATTAGAGAGTCCGGACAAGTCCATCAGGTTAAATGTAGCCTTATCCGCTGCAGGTGAAATTCAATACGGGATACAAAAGTCGGGCGTTCCGGTCATTCAGCCTTCGGCTTTGGGCCTGACAATGAAGGGACATGATTTCAAACAAGGCATGAAACTGGTCATGATATCAAAACCAGCGCGTGTAACAGATAGCTACCAGACGAAGAATGCCAAAAAAAGCAACATTCTTTACCAGGCCAATCAGTTGGTGGCGTCTTTTGCCAATGAAAAGGGTGAAAAAATGGACATCATTTTCAGACTGTCCAATGATGGTGCCGCTTTCCGGTATTCTTTTCCCTGGATAAAAAATGAAGAAACGATCATTAAAGAATATTCTGCATTTTCATTTGATAAAGATGCAAGGGCCTGGTTGCAGCCTATGAGTGAGGCTAAAACAGGGTTTGAGCATTGCCATCCGTCTTATGAAGAACATTATCTGCAGGATATTCCTGTTGGTACCGTATCGCCCTTAAAGTCAGGCTGGGTATATCCGGCATTGTTTAAAACAAACGATACATGGGTACTGATCACTGAAGCGGCGCTTGATGGCACTTATTGCGGCACAAGACTGACCAATGACAGTTCTTCTGCTGTTTATTCGATCGGTTTCGCGGATCCGCGGGAAGTGTTTACGGACGGTGGTTATTTACCAAAGAACAATAAACCCTGGCTTACACCCTGGCGTATTATAACGATCGGAAGTCTGAAAACAATTGCAGAATCAACATTGGGTACTGATCTGGCTCCGGCCGCAGTGCTGAAGGATATTGCTTTCGTGAAACCAGGGAAGGCCAGCTGGAGCTGGATCAATAGCAAGGACGATAATATCACTTTCGATGAACAGAAAAAATATATTGATTATGCCCATGACATGCATTGGCAATATTGCCTGATAGATGCAGACTGGGATACAAAGATCGGATATGATAAAATAGCGGAGCTGTCAGCCTATGCGAAGCAAAAGAATGTTGGATTGTTGTTGTGGTACAACTCCGCGGGTGACTGGAACACGATCAAATATCATCCTAAGGATGTGCTGCTTACGAAGGCGGGGAGGGAGAAAGAATTCAGCCGTCTGCAGGCCCTGGGCATTAAAGGCGTGAAGATCGATTTCTTCGGCGGCGATGGTCAAAGCATGATTCAATACTACATTGACATTTTGAATGATGCTGCAAAGTATAAGCTGCTGGTGAACTTTCACGGTGCTACATTGCCAAGAGGCTGGGAAAAAACATATCCCCATCTTATGACAACCGAGGCCATTTACGGCATGGAGATGGTAACATTTGTTCAGGATGCAGCGGATCAGCAAGCCAGTCATTGCGCTATGCTGCCGTTTACCAGAAATGCCTTCGACCCGATGGATTTTACGCCGATGAACCTTACAGGGCTTACGTCGTCTAATTGCGTCAGAAAGACTACTCCCGCCTTTGAACTGGCCCTTTCGGTTGTATTCTTATCGGGTATACAGCATTATGCCCAATCGCCTGAAGGAATGGTGAAGGTACCTGATGATGTGAAGACGTTTTTAAGAAAACTTCCCGACAACTGGGACGATGTGAGATTTTTAGACGGCTATCCGGGAAAATATGTTGTCATTGCGAGGAGAAGTGGTAATCGCTGGTATCTTGCCGGTATTAACGGAGAAAAAAATGAAAAGAAGATCAGCCTTGATATTACCTCATTTAAGAAGAGCAAGGCAACGCTGTTTACAGATGGTAGCCAAGACCAACTGTTTTCAGAAAAGGTCCTGAATACAACAAAAGAAAAGAAGTTGGATCTTACCCTGAATGCAAATGGTGGATTTGTAATGGTGCTTGAGTAATCGGTCAAAGCATATTCTTAAAGACAAACGAATAAAAAAGGATGCAATCGCGTATACAAGTATTGGCCCTGTTGCTGATAATACTTCTGGTTGGAACATCATCTCAGGCGCAGATCACTTTGCCGAAAGTATTTGGGGATAGTATGGTCTTGCAAAGAGGTGTCAAAATTCCGGTGTGGGGAAATGCAAGCCCCGGAGCCCTCGTTATTGGAAAACTTGGAAATATTCAGGCTACAGCGAAAGCCGATCAGCAGGGAAAATGGCAGCTTAAATTTCCGGTATTTAAAGCAGGAGGACCTTATGTACTGGAAGTTGCAGAATCAGGAAAACCGGCGTCTGCAATCAAACTAAAGGAAATTCTTATCGGCGACGTGTGGCTGGCTTCCGGCCAGTCAAACATGGAATGGCAGGTACAGCAGGCTAAGGATGCAAGTAGAGAAATTGCAAATGCCAATTTCCCGGAAATACGTTTCCTGGTGGTTGAACATAGCAAACAGGTAAAACCTCAACCCGATATTTTTGCCGGAAAATGGAAAGTTTGCGATACCACAAGTGTAAAGGAGTTTTCCGCGGTTGCCTACTATTTTGCCCGTAAAATTCATCATGATCAGAACATCCCGGTTGGCATTATTCAAAGTACCTGGGGAGGTACCCCAATAGAGGCATGGACAAGCAGGGAAATGCTGCTTACTTCGCCGATCACTAAAGCGAGAACGCTTAGCAATGATACCCTTGCTCCGGATCGTGAAGATTTTATACAGGATAGTTTGAACCTGATAAAATTCTGGTATCTTATATATAATCCGCAAAACAATGCCGATAAGATAGTGCCGGCCGCGGAGTATAATGATGCTGACTGGACAAGCGTCGAGATGCCGAAACTGATAAAGGATTTCCGCGCTGGTTCTTATGAAGGAGTGGCATGGTTAAGGAAAAAAATGATATTGCCGGATTCATTTCTGCAGAAAAATCTGACCATCAATCTTGGTCATCCGGAGATGAACTATTCACTTTACTTTAATGGCCAGGAGATCTGTAAGAATGTCTGGAATGCCAATCCTTCGCATGCCTATACCATCCCTGCCCGGCTGGTAAAGAGCGGCGAAAATACAATTGCTGTGAGAATCGCCATGTTGTGGGGCGGAGGTGGTTTGAACCCGGCCGACGATATTTATATTACGGCAGGTGCTGCCAGGGTTTCTTTAGCCGGCAAGTGGTTATATAAAGAAGATCTTGAAACTGCTCTCCCGAAAATACGCAACTATCAGTATTATCCTACAGTGCTGTTTAATACGATGATCAACCCCCTAATTCCTTATGGCATCAGGGGATTTATCTGGTACCAGGGTGAGTCCAATGCTGGCGCTGCCTATGACTACCGGACATTGTTTCCCATGCTGATCACGGATTGGAGACAACGCTGGCAGCAAGGCAATCTTCCATTTTTATTCGTTCAGTTGGCAAATTACATGAAAGCCAGGCCGCTTCCTGCTGAAAGCGAATGGGCAGAACTGAGAGAAGCGCAGACAATGACGCTTTCGCTGCCCAATACCGGTATGGCCTGCGCTATTGATATCGGAGAGGCGAATGATATCCATCCGAAGAATAAACAGGAAGTGGGGCGCCGCCTGGCATTAGTTGCCAACAAGATGGTGTACAAACAGGAGGGCATCACATCCGGTCCGGTGTATAAACATTACAGAAAGGAGGGCAATCGTATCCGCCTTAGTTTTATAAACACTGGTGCGGGTTTTTCTACGAAGGATGGAAAGGAAGTGAGCGGTTTTGCCGTTGCAGGTGAGGATAAACAGTTTTATTGGGCGAAAGCTGACATTGAAGGAAATGAAGTAGTGGTTTATTCAGATAAAGTTGCAGCCCCTGTGGCCGTGAGATATGCCTGGGCAGATAATCCGGAATGCAACCTCGTAAATTCAGCAGGATTGCCTGCTGTGCCGTTCAGAACAGATGAATGGAAGGGGATCACTCAGCATTAAAGATCTGTTGGCAATATCGCCTTGAGAATATTTGACCTTCCGGTCCGCTACTGTCCCTTTCAGGTGCTTTTTTGCCCACTTTGGTGTTTTTTATTTGAAAGGGCAACGCGAATGTTTAAGATTTGTATTGTAAATGAAAACGTCATTGTTTTCTATTATTAACAAATAAACAGTCGCGAACAGTTTGCGAAAGTTGTAGGTTTAAGTGTCGGCCTGGTAATTTTACCAGGCTTTGTTTTTAACTGTAAGGGAGCAGGGATCTGTACTTTCAGCGCGCTTGCCGATCGGAGGCACACTATAGCACGGAGGGCCGCGTTGCTCAGGCCCTGAAATGGCAATGTCAGGCGGGAATCGGGACACTTTAACTTATTTTTATGAAATAACATCCCAAATTTTGGCAATTTTAGGGCATGTTTCTAAAGATACGTAAGGTCCGTCCGGCGATCGCTATACTTAATGCGATCTTTATCGCGTTAATTACCAGTGGCGCCAGGCATTATGGCGACTATGGCGACCGGGATAATTTACTGACCACGTCCGAAATTGCGGCGCTCTTCCTGGCCGGTTTTGTCATATCATTGACTAGCTGGATCATTATTTTCACTTCCTTTGATTTCAGGATATCTTACAAACGCTGGCGCATTGTAGAGGCAGCCTTGCGCTTCCTGTTGATCACGATTGTGACGGCTGCTGTTTATATCCTGATATTAAATTACTACAGGCCCGTAATGGTGGAATACAAGAGCAAGTTTGAAGAATGGAGCGTGCTTTGTCAGTGGGGATATTACCGATGTCTCTTAATTAACGTCTTCATTCTTATTATCAAATTTTCTACGGACAATAACATTGCGAAGAGAGAGGCATTGTTGAAGAATGAGATACTACTGAAAGAGAACATTGTAGCTAAATATGAGGCCCTCAAGCAGCAGGTGAATCCGCATTTCCTGTTCAATTCACTGAATTCATTGAAGTCATTGATCATGGTGCATCCGGAAAGATCTGTTGATTTTGTGATCCGGCTTTCTGATGTATACCGCTATTTGTTAAAACATGGCGTTAATGGTACGGTTACATTGAGAGAAGAACTTGAATTCCTGCAGTCCTATATATTTCTTTTGGAGAGACGATATGAAACGAATTTATCAATAGAGATAGAGCTGCCTGAGCCTTATCTCAGCTCCGTTATACCGCCGGTAAGTTTACAGATCCTCGTTGAAAATGCAGTCAAACATAACGTGGTATCTGCGGCAAAGCCGCTTAATGTAAGGATCGGCATCCGGGAGGATTTTATACATGTCGAGAACGACCTGCAGCCACGTTATTCTGTTGAAAAATCTGAAAAGATAGGGCTGGCAACACTCGATTACAGGTATCGTTTGCTGTCTGACAAAGGCGTCAGGATCGAAAAAAAAGAAAAGAAGTTCAGCGTTTTGCTCCCCTTAATTTACGAAGTATGAAAATTTTGATTATAGAAGACGAAGTGAATGCAGCCATTGATCTGCAGAACATGATCATGAAGCAGGACCCTGCATTTCAGATCGTAGCCGTCAAAGACAGTATAGACAGCAGCCTGGAGTGGCTGGAGCAGCACGAAGAGCCTGACCTTATATTTAGTGATATTCAGTTGGCCGACGGGCTAAGCTTTGAGGTTTTTCAGCGACATCCTATCACGTGCCCGATTATCTTTACGACGGCATATGATGAGTATGCGATCCAGGCTTTTGAGCTGAACAGCATTGCATATTTGCTGAAGCCTACAGATGAGAAGAAGCTTGTTATGAGTTTGCAGAAAATAGAAACCTTCCGTGCTAATCTGGCCAGGACGAATACGCCGGCACCTGTTGGCGCGCTGAATCTTGAGGGCTTGATCAGGTCTGTTCAGGCCAGTTATAAGCCCTATCGCACAAGTTTGCTGATCTCTCACAAGAGTAAGATCTTTCCTTTACCCGTCTCTGATATATCATGCTTCATGATTAAACACGGAGTGACGTTTGTATATACATCTGCAGGAAAGAATTATGTCGTACCCCAGACATTGGAAGACCTCGAACAATGCCTTGACCCGGCTGAGTTTTACCGTGCCAACAGGCAATACCTGGTGGCATTCCGGGCTATAAAGGAAATAGAGCAATACCTGGGCAGACGTGTATTGATACATATCGAGGTGAAGGTAGAAGAAAAGATCATTGTCAGTAAACCCCGCAGTTCAGATTTTCTCTCCTGGATGGAAAATCGCTGAGATAATATTTTGACCCGTTGAGGCGCCAATTCGCCCACATCGGTCAGGTTCTTCTTTCCTCACAGTGATTCATAGGCTAGGTTTGCGTTACGAAACACAACAACCTATGATGAACAGGGCGCATTCAGCCGGAATTGTCTTCTTTCTTGTTATTATTATCACTACTGCCTCAGCCGGAGCGCAGGATATTCTTGAAAGCTATTGTGAAACAGGGCTGCGGAATAATCTGACTATACACCGGTTAAACAGCGACTATCAGAATGCCTTATGGGCTTTCACAGAAAGCAGGCGGACAGCCGGGCCCACGGTCGATTATTCCGCTGGTTATACGAAGTATATCAGGGAACCCATTGACCTGGCGGGAGGTCATACCGGCGAGATCGCAGACTTTCTCTCTCAGCTGCAGACGAGCACTATTAAGAACGGTAAGTTTTATTACCCGAATCCCAATCAATATTCATCAGCCATCCAGCTGACACAGAACATTTACAACAGGCAAAATCAATACAACAGGCAGGTTAAAGAAGAAAGCAGTAAGGCAGTTGCCAGTCAGCTGGATGACTTTAAAACAGAACTGGATGCGCAGATCAGGGAGGCATACTTTCAATATCTGCAGGCCAATGAGCTGAAACAGGCCACGGGCAGAAGCGTAAAGATTGCGCAGGATAACGTGGACGGTATTCAGTTGCAGATCAGCCAGCAGAAGCAGACGAAAGAGATCCTGTACAGGGCAAAAGCAGATCTGAGCAACAAGGAAGCGCAATACAGGGATTGGGAGAACGCCTGTATGAAAGCGCAGTTTAATTTCAATTTTATATTGAACCGCTCTTTTGATGAGCGTATTCTGATTGACTCTGCTTACCTGTTTCAATCGCAACACAGTTATCTTCTCAACAACACACGCGATACAGCATATACCGGATACCATGCCAGTTATCTCAAACATAATGCTGATGCCGCAGGCTTACAGCAAAGGGCTATCCGTTCCCAGGCAATAACGCCCGTTGTACAGCTGAAAGCGACCGGCGGCATCAGCGGGTCCAGTATCAACTTTAATAATAAAAGGCTGCCATACAGCACATTTGAGCTCTCCCTGAAGTGGAATCTCTTTAATAATGGTGTTAACAACAGCAGGGCAAAGCAGGCTTATTTCCAGCAACAGAGTTTAGAAGCGCAGTATAACAGTAGCCTGATGCAGGTAGCGTTGAACGAACGCTCGGCATATAGTGATATTGTTACCCACCTGGCCAATTACCAGTCATCGCAGGCGGCATATAATAATGCAGATGTCTATTTCAGGGCTGTCAGGTCAAAGTTCGATCTGCAGATGGCGACTATCCTGGAGCTGCTGGACGCCGAAGAACAGCTTCGTCAGGCAGATGCCAACCTCATAAAATGGTATTACAATCTTCAATTCAAACTGGCAGGCTACCAGAAAACCACAGGCAAAAAACTCAAGCTGGAATAATTATGCAGAAACATCACATGACCGGTTTGCTGATAGCATCAGCGCTATTGGCATGCCGGCAGAAACCCGGACAAGGGATGGAAACCGTCATCCCCCACGTCACAGTTGTGCATCCGGAGATCGCACCTTTAACCGATACGATCATTGCAACAGGTCTTATTACTACGATTGATCAATCAGATCTCTCCTTTAAAACCGGTGGCACGGTTGAGCAGGTATGCGTAAAAGAAGGCGATTTTGTCAGAAAGGGCCAGCTGCTGGCACGTCTGAACACAGCTGAGTATAAGTCGCAGATTGACCAGGTGGATTATAAGATCAGCCAGCATATGCGCGATATTAAACGTCTGCAGGTACTGGTGAAGGATACCATTGCCACGGTAGAGCAGTTACAGAATACGGAAACTGCATTGGCCGCCAGCAGGGCGCAAAGGGACGCGCTGGCCTACAACCTTGCGCAGACGTCTATTTATGCGCCGGCAGACGGTGTCATCCTGAAAAAACAGATCAATAGGGGTGAATATAAGCCCTCGGGAGCACTGGCCTTTACGCTGGGGAGTAACGATACTGATGGTAACAGGCACTGGATGTTTAAGGTCAGTTTGAGCGACAGGGACCGGCTAAGATTGAAAGTGAACGAGTCAGCCATACTTACCCTCGATGCATTGCCGGAGCATCCCATAGCCGGAGTGGTATACAGGCTGTCCACCATTCCTGATGCGGTTACGCTCACATACGATTGTTATATCCGCTTTGATCCCGGACAGCTGCCCATTGTATATGGACTTACCGGTAAACTGCTGTTGCCCGCAAGGAATGAACAGTCATATACATTGCTGCCATTGGAGGCGGTAACACAGGTAAATGATGGTGTAGGCATCATTTATACAGTGTCGGGACAGTCAATTGCCCGGCGGTCGACGGTGAAACTACTCAGCATAAAACAGAACAAAGCGGTGCTCTATACAACGATCAATCCGGCGGAGCGTGTTATCATAGCAGGTAATGACGGATTGGAAGACGGGCAGCAGGTACAAATTGAAAACGCCAGGTAATAATGAATATACCACAATTTTTTATTCGCAATAAACAGTTCTCTGTCTGTGTTTTCCTGATGATTGCCTACTGGGGTTATCAGTCATTCAGGAAGATGCCAAAGAGTGAAGACCCGCTATTTCCGCTCCCACAGTATACCGTGAATATTGTTTATCCGGGTGCTACTCCTTCCGATCTCGAGCAGCTGGTGGTCAATCCATTGGAGTTGCAGCTGGGCACACTCGATCTGATAGAATATATACAGACGAAAATAAGTGACGGTTCCGCAAGTATCAAGATCAAATTTCTTCAGAAAGCCGATGAGGAGAAGAAGTATGACGAGGTGCAGCGGGAGATCAACAAGGTTAAACCAGATCTGCCTGCAGGCGTAAAGAGCATTGATGTAAAACAGTCATCTACCAGTAACGTAAGCATTCTGCAATATGCATTGGTCAGTGAAGATAAGCCTTACAGCGAGTTGCAGCTGATGGCTGAGAATGCACAACGTGCCATTCAGAAGGTGAAGGGGATAGGAGAGGTGCTGTTACATGCCATTCCTGCACAGCAGATCAATGTTGAGATAGATCTGCCCCGGATGGCGGCCAACGGCATCACGCTGACAGATATCAATAATGCCATTAAAAGCGAAGCAGTCAATCTTCCCGCCGGGTACCTTGATGTTTCGGTGAACAGGTATAATATCAAGATAGGAGGCGACTACCGGAGTGAAGACCAGGTGAGGAACACCATCATCAAGACCTCCGGCGACCATATCGTTTATCTGAAAGACGTTGCCAATGTGACCCGGGGATATGAACCTGACAACTATTTTGCGAGGTATAATGGCAAACGGGCAGTATTCATATCAGTCACCCAGCAGGAAGATGCCAACATCTTCGATATTACGGCCCGGGTAGAACAGGAGCTGAAATCTTTCTATCATGCAGGGAACGGCATTAAACTGGAGAAGGTCTTTGATCAGAGCCTCAGCGTGTCTCACCGCCTGAATAATCTCTACCGCGATTTCTGTATCGCTATCGTACTGGTCCTCTTTACCCTTCTTCCTCTGGGTTTAAGAGCGTCTTATGTTGTCATGTTCAGTATACCGGTATCGATCTTTATAGGGATTGGCCTGTTAGACCTCTCCGGTTACTCCCTGAACCAGTTTTCCATTGTGGGCCTGGTAATTGCCCTGGGCTTACTGGTGGACGATTCCATTATCGTCGTGGAAAACATTGTTGCAAAACTCCGCAAGGGAGATGGCAGAGAGGAGGCTGCCATCAATGGCACCAATCAGTTGATCAGGGCAATCATTACCGTGACGGTTTGTATCCTGTTGTCCTTTCTGCCATTGGTAACGCTGCAGGGTTCTACCGGCGACTTTATACGCAGTTTACCGCTGGCGGTGATCTATACCATGGCAGGTTCGCTGCTGGTATCGGTAACAATGACGCCATTGCTGTCGAAGTTCCTGCTGAAAGACCAGATAGGCGACAATGTATTCTACCGGGCTATTATGAGGTTCAATGAGGGGCCTTTCATGCGGATGTTGGCATTCTGTATGAAATGGCCAAAGATGACGCTTGTTGTGGCATTAGCGCTGGTATTGGCGGGCTTCATGCTGATGAGGGCAATTGGCTTCAGCTTTTTCCCCAGTTCTGAAAAACCACAGTTCCTTGTAGACGTGACCTTGCCCGCTGCCGCGAATATTGAAACGGTGGATAAGGTTGTTCATTGGGTAGAACAGCGTTTGCATGAGAAACCCTACATCCGGGCATATGCAGCTAATATAGGTAAAGGGAATCCGCAGGTATATTATAATGTCGGTCAATCGGGACAAAAGGCCAATACAGCGCAGCTGCTGTGTTTTACCGAACACTATGATAAAGACCATTTCCCTGCCTTCCTGGACAGCCTGCGGAGTGAGTTTGCGAAGTATCCCGGGGCCATCATACAGGTGCATGAGTTTATGCAGGGCCCCCCGGTAGGTACGCCAATAGAGATCCGCATTTTCGGCGACAATCTTCAGACCTTATCTACGCTGGCAGGGCAGGTGGAAGCCGCCTTGAAGCGTACACCCGGTACAAGGGATATTGATAATCCGTTAAGGCAGCAGAAAGTGGAGGTGAAACTGCTGATCAACCATGAGAAGGCATTGTCGCTCGGGGTGTCGATTGCCGAGATCTCTAAATCAGTACGTACAACTTTCGCGGGAATCTCTGCAACGGAGATTACGGATGATGCAGGTAATAGTCTTGATGTAAACCTGACCCTGGATCAGTATGCAAAGGGCAGTTTTGATGTATTCAAGCAGATCTATGTCAGTGCGGCAACGGGTAAGTTAGTGCCACTGTCGCAGGTGGCGGAGATCAAACTGCAAAGCGCTCCATCTATATTGCAACACTTTAATAAAAGGAGAAGCATCACTGTAACGGCATATGTCAGGACTGGTTACCTCACTGGTAAAGTGACGAATGAGGCATTGAATAAGATCAACCAGATCAGGTTTCCTGAGAATTATCTCTATGAAGCAGGCGGGGAGGCGGAAAAGCGTAAAGAGTCTTTCGGGGGACTATCAACTGCCCTGGCAGTGTCGGTGTTTGGAATTCTCGCGGTGCTTATCCTGGCTTTCCGCGGATTGAGAGGAACAGTGATCGTAGCCTCCGCTATTCCCCTGGGGATACTTGGCGCTGTAGTGGCCTTGTATGCAGGAGGCTACACTTTTTCCTTCACGGCGTTTGTCGGTATCATTACGCTGATCGGGCTTGAGGTGAAGAATACGATTATCATTGTAGACTTCACTGAGCAGATGCGTGCGGCCGGACACTCGAAAGAGGAGGCAATACAGCTGGCCACAGAAGAGCGGTTTACGCCGATCTTCCTGACAACGCTCACGGCGGTCTTTGCGCTCATCCCGCTGGTGGTTGAACGATCCGATTTCTTCTCTCCATTGGCACTGGTGCTGATCGGAGGCTTACTCAGCTCCCTGTTATTAACCAGGTTTGTGGCACCGGTACTTTATAAGATGATCATGAAATAAACCATCCTCAATTTAAATACATCAGTATATGTTAAATCGTCATCTCCTCATTGCAATAAGCTGTTTGGCGCCGGTAATAGGTATTGCGCAGCAGCGCAAGGAACTAGCCCAGATCGGCTACATTTACATACCTGTCAAATTAAATGATACTTCCGCCAGTGCCAGGGTGCTGGATATTGAATTTACCATGCCTGTTTTCAGGAAGCCGAAGGAGTCACTCATGTTGAAGATGGAGTTTGGAAAGATGTCTTTCCATAATTTCCGGGATGTGGTGGAGGAAACCCTTTACAGCGTGGCCTTACAGGGTGCTTATAGTCGCAAATTCAGTGATACGACGAAGACGTTCACCCTCTTGGGACAGATCGGGATTTTCTCTGATTGGGAGGATATCTCAGGAGAAGATATCCGCGGGACCATTGGTTTCCAATATAAATATGCCCGTTCACCGAGGCTGAAATATGGTTTGGGCCTGGCTTATTCCAACCAGTTCTTTGGTCACCAGATATCCCCTTATGTTACTTTTGATTACCGTCCCAACAAGCACTGGGACATCTATGGGCAGTTTCCGACCAATATGCGGGCGGCTTACCTGATCACAGAGCGGGATAACGTGGCATTGGGCATAAGGGGCCTTACACGCAGTTATCGTCTTTCAAACAGGCAAGGTCCCGGACATTACGAAAATAGCGGGTTTATACAAACAACACAGTGGAGTGCGAAGGCGTATTATGAACATACCTTCGGCAAGCATCTGACACTCTCAGGAAGTGCGGGTTATGCGATCATTAACAAGTTCAGGCAATTTGATTACATTCCGGGATCTATGCTTAATTCATGGACGATCATCACTTTCCCGGTAGGGAAGAAAAGGCCTGATCCAAACCAGGAGGTGAGTAAGGCAGGGATGGTATACCAGCTCAGTTTATCTTATACATTAAAATAGCTTGCGTGTCTGATAAGCAGATATCAGGGCCATCAGCAATCGCTGATGGCTTTGTGTTTTGGCAAGTCGCTCATGCAGGACGCAGGTTTATCGTTCACGGAAATACTTCGTGATAATTTTGCTGATCGTGTCTGCTTTATTGTAAACCATGAGGTGCCCTCCGCCCTTAATACGATAGTCAGCATGCACACGCCCGGTGGTTATTACCCTGTCAGCGGTGCCATTGATCTGAATGGTTCTTTCCGGTGCTGTTTCATTGTCCCAGCAGGCAATACTTTTCAATGCCCAACGGAAGAAAGATACATCTGTGTTCTCCAATAAGTGTGTTAATGTCTTTTTATCTTTTGGGGACCGGGCGCCAAAATACCGGTAGGTAAGGAAATTGGTGCGGTTTATCAGTGGACCGGGAATGATCCGGTACAGGCCCAGTTTCATGAAGAAAAACTGTACCCTGTTCAATTCACTCTTTGTTTTGACGGAAGAGATCAATACCATTTTATTTACTTTTATCTGCTTGGACACTTCAACGGCCACTATTCCTCCAAAGGAAAGTCCGATAATATCCGGGTTGTCGACCGTGATCTGGCTCTTTATCCTACTGGCATATTCGGTTATTGTTTCCTTTGGCAAGGCGGGAACCCAGGTGATGTACACTTTGTGATACCCCGGGAGTTTCAGGTTCATAAATACACTTGAGTCTGCCCCCAATCCACTAAAAAGATAGACGGTTTTTCGCTCTTTTTCTGGTGCATCCGGTATGGGCTGAGCGCCCACGGCGAGACTAACGAGCATAAACAGCCCTAAGAAAACCACATTCACACTTTGCGTCATAGATTTCATCACTTCTTGCCTGATAGATATTTGGTATTATACATGGCAAGTTTGATACCATTTCTCAAATAGTGGCCATGCTAACGGCAATCAAACCGCATACATAGTCATTTTTAACGGGGTATATACTACGTGCTGCATGCCGCTGTTTTGTAGAGGTTTGTGCCACAGCCTGTGGCACAATTACCTTGGTTATATTATAGATCGTTGATATCCAAAGTGAAAACGCCTGATGTTGTTATGATCGGGGTAAATGCAACCTATAAATGTAGCGGGGCGCTGACCCTGACGGGGAAACGAATTACCATTAGGGCTGAGAAAGGAGATCCTGGTATATAGAATCCCTGAAAGCCTGTTCATAGAGTTGGCTTTCTCTTTTTTGTATATTTGTCCTGTAAAATAACGCTATGGAATCCCAGCCAAGCCGGCACGCAGCATTTACAGCAGCGGACATCCTTATGCAATTAGACACATATGCCAGCCAATTTGAATATCCGGTACTGGATAACGGGAACGTGTATCACATAGACTGCCGCTTATCCGTGTATGGCGATAAAGAAAGATGGGTATTGCTGTTCGATATCATCGGATATAACTATCGTTTCGGCGGGCATAACGGATTATACAACTGCCTCTATTTCTACGGCAACTGTCTGCCATTCACTCCCGGGACGCATAACTTTAACTTTATGACGATGACAGATGATTGTGAGGGGATGCCGGCGTTTGGTCCTGACTTCCGCGAGACCCTGCATCCTGAGGCCACCGCCATTTTACTGAACGGGGAGGAAACACCCGTTTTACACGACCCTGCATATTATGCCGCACGTGGTGTAACGTTGGCAAAGGCGCCTGCTATCAGTGTATGGGAGTTTGCCCGGGCTTTCGTACCAGAGCACAGGGCCGGATTTCTGGCATTAGAAGAAGAAATAAGGGACAGGATACCGAAAGATCTGCCTTTGCTGTTAAGACTGGACGAATGGTATCATAATGACCTCTCAGGTGAGGAATTGCCTTCTGCTGTGGAAACATTCCGGCAGATCGCAAACGTACTGGAGACAGGGGATGTCTCATTTTATCAACCAACTAAAACACCAAATACACATTGGAAAAACTGGCCGATGGGAGGGACCCTGTAATACCCGACTACCTTCAGATAGAGCTGAATAAGACTGACTGGCGCCAACTTCAGACGGCCATTGGTACGGGAGAAGAATTGCCGGCTAATATCAACGGATTATTAACTGGTGATGATCGTATAGCGGAAAAATGTGCTGAACGCATCCGGTGGAGTGTATGCGCGCATGGCGGGTATTACGATGCAGCGTATGCTACGGCTACTGTTCTGGCGCGTATATTGCCAGTGGCAAAGGAGCCGCAACGTTTGCTGGCGCTTTTATATAAAATTATGTCGCAACCGGCTTTGCGTACGGATGGTTATGCGGAACTGGTATCTTCCCTGGTATTTTTAGCGCCACAGCTGCGGCAGTGGGCAGTAGCGCCTGATCACGTAATGGCGCGTCAGGCGCAGCATATACTGATGCATGCAGGACAGGGAATGCCCGGTACGGAGATGTTGTTCCGGCAGGAATGGCAGGATGCAACTCACCCTCCGGAACGAAGGGCATATGCTTTGTTCTGCCTCGGAAGATTATACGAGATAGAGGAAGCATATGGAAAAATGCGCAATCATTTCATAGAAGCTTATCAGCAGGAGCCACTTGCATTATTGCGGACGATCATGGCCATTTTCCTGGTGCGGGATGCTGAGGCGCGTTCGGATGTGAGCTGGACGGATACCATCATCCAGGCGCTGGCGGAGCCGGATACATTGAAAGGACTCGACCTGGTAGAGATATTTACCGGGTATGATGTGGCGGGTTTTCTTGAGATGTTGTTGGATGATGCAAATGTAAAGCGGTGATCTTTTGCTATCCTGCTAAACAGCCTGAAAGTTATTTCCTGATGCTATAAAGTAATTTTTAAGATATGAAATTAAGTAACTCATTTAGTGGGGCCTTAAGGACCTTTGCTTATTTCATGGCAAGTGGGACACAAGACACAC
Organism: Chitinophaga filiformis; assembly: GCF_023100805.1. Classification (NCBI taxonomy): domain Bacteria; kingdom Pseudomonadati; phylum Bacteroidota; class Chitinophagia; order Chitinophagales; family Chitinophagaceae; genus Chitinophaga; species Chitinophaga filiformis. The sequence goes on along the minus strand of NZ_CP095855.1, from coordinate 5,355,243 downwards.
TTGAAGGCATTGACTACCTTTCGCTATATGGAGAGGAGCCCAGTGCAATTGAACAGGTGTTTGCGATATATGCAAATGTAATTGAGTTGGATGATGATGGAAACGTTGTCAACGCTAAATATGCAGAGAAGAGAGCGACAGACTATCTACGCGCATATTGCGACCCCTCGTTTAAAGTTGATCCGGAGTATGAAGAATGGGAACTTGTACTGCACGGGCCGCCGCCATTGAGGGATAGGTGAACTCGGTAAGTCTGCAGACAGGCTGTGTTTTAAGCAGTTGCCGTTAACCAGCCTGCCGCTTCTGCTCTGATACAGGAATTCGTTTCTTGCCCTTAGATCTTCCTACCGGATTTCCGTGTTTCTCGGCAGTACTTTCTCATAGGCCCTCCTTGGAGAACCCCTGAAATATACTTCTCCGCAATAGATATATCCCCGTTTCTCAAAGATCTTCATCATTGCGATGTTATCAAAATTGGTATCTACCTTGACGCTATAGATATTATTATCAGCGGCATATGCTTCTATATATTCGAGCATCTTACCGGATAAGCCTTTGCCCAGGTGGTCCTGTGCGATAGCGACCCTGTGAACTACCACAAAATCTTCATTTGTCAGCCATTCACCTTCTATATCGGCATATGTAGGCTCATCGTTGATCAATACCGCAGCATATCCGGCAATTAAGTCGTTGTCGGTCAGTACAAAACCTATCCCCGCCTCAATGTCTTTTTGTACGACGGCAGGATTGGGATATCCGTCCTGCCATTGATTACTTCCATCTGCTCTTCTGCGGATGATGGCCTGTTCCAGGATCTCCCACACCCTGGATTGTTCTGTTATTGATGCTTTTCTAAACCCGAATGCCATTTTTTTAGTTCGTTTAGTATGATAAACGGAATATGATTTCTCTAAATCGGCGTAGAGAAGTTTTCATATTTCCTACCGCAAAGTTTAAAGAAATGTCTACATTGGCAAAACTGTATTTTTCGATGCAACCCATCGATAAAACCGATGCACCATGGAGTTGAGACAACTGAAATATTTCTTAAAAGCAAAGGAACTGCTGAACTTTACGGAAGCTGCTCAGAGTTTGCATATCAGCCAGAGCACACTATCGCAGCAGATAAAACAGCTGGAGATCGAACTGGGAACGCCTTTATTTAACCGGGTGGGTAACCGGATTGTGCTTACCGAGGCAGGCCAGTTATTTGCTGATTATGCGTCCCAAAGTATCAAAAAAGCAAATGATGGTCTCTCCCTGATAGAAGATTTAAATAAGTTGAACACCGGGACTATTTTTATTGGTGTTAGCTACGGTCTCCGGAATATCTTTACGCAGGCCTTGATACGCTTTACAAATAAGTTTCCCGCCATTAAGGTAAGGATTGTTTACGGCGTCTCGGATGGATTAATAGGAATGCTGGAGCGTTTTGAGCTGGACATGATATTAATATTCAAGGATTTTAATCTGCCCCGGCAATTTAAAACGGAAGAACTGTTCAGTTCTCCTATGCGGCTGATCACGTCAGCGAGGTCCGAAATATCCCGTAAAACTTCCGTCACCTTGAGTGATATTACACAGCTTCCCCTGGTATTGGCAACCCAGGGCTATAACACCAAACATTTTATTGGTAAAATGTTTAAGGGTTATGAGCCCGAATTTGCTATCGAAGTGAACGATATCCCTACTATGTTGGACCTGGTACGAACAGGGAAGTGGCATACGATCCATATTGAAACGGTTGTGCCGGAGAAGGAGTTCATAGCTATTCCCATTAAAGATAAAAATGTGATAAGAGCGACCACAATTGTTTCATTGAAGGATGCATATGAAAAGGCTGCAGTAAAACGACTCCGGATGATGTTGAAGGAGGTGAAGGTACAGTAGTTCGGAGGTGTGCTACCCGTTTTTCTCTCATCTGTTGAATCAGCGTCTTGTTTCCAATAATGACTTTTCCAATACCTTCATTCCTTTAGCCCCGCACCCGTTGCGGGTCAGAATACGCCAGATAAGTGGTGTTTGTAACATCAGCTGAGACTGGTTGCCAGATAGAACAAGCAGGACATTAAAATAATGGCGGCAACTAATTAACAGGATATTAAAGCATACCTCGCGCCATCTGACTACTAGTTTGTATCTTTAACTAATGTAACAAATGATGATCTTATGAAGTACAGAAAATTAGGTAATACAGACGTCTTATTGTCAGCAATAGGACTGGGATGTATGGGCATGAACCATGCCTATGGTGAGGCAAATGATGCTGAGTCTATTGCCACACTTGAACGCGCTATTGAGCTGGGCATTAATTTCTGGGATACGGCGGATATTTATGCCAATGGTAAAAATGAAGAACTGGTGGCAAAGGTACTTAAGCCGAACAGGTCAAAAGTGTTTATCGCCACTAAATTCGGCTTTACCCTTGCCGGCCCTGATGGTCAGCCTTCGGGGTTTAACGGGTCACCCGCATATATGAAAAAGGCTGTAACGGAAAGCCTTAGGAGATTACAGACAGATGTGATCGACCTTTATTATGTACACCGTGTTGATCCGAATATACCCATTGAAGAGACCGTAGGTGCTATGGCCGACCTGGTAAAGGAAGGGAAGGTTCGCTACCTGGGATTATCTGAAGCAGGCGTGAACTCTATCCGGAAGGCGCATGCGGTACATCCTATTTCAGCATTACAAAGTGAATATTCCCTGCTTACCAGAGATGTGGAAGACCAGATCCTTCCGGTCTGCCGTGAGCTTAAGATCTCCTTTGTACCATTTAGCCCGCTGGCACGTGGTCTTGTGACCAATACACTGGATGTAGATGGACTAAAAGAAAATGACTTCAGGAGGAATCTGCCAAGATATCAGGGAGAATATGCTGAGAACAATAAACACCTGGCACAGGCATTTGCTGAACTGGCAGCTACTAAACATGCTACAGCAGCGCAATTGGCATTGGCCTGGGTACTGAACCAGGGAGAAGACATTATCCCGATCCCGGGCACTAAACGAAGAAGATACCTGGAGGAGAATGCCGGAGCGGTGAATATCACGCTCTCCGATGCCGACAAACAGGAGATTGAAGACCTGCTCAAAAAATATCCTAATGTAGGTGAGCGGTATAATGAATCCATGAATAAATTAGTCGATAAAAGTTAATGAGACGCGCCGCTGTCTATCGCTGGTTAACGCAGGTAGGTCAGCGGCGCTTGTTCCTGCATTATCCTGTTAATATACTTTCCCGCCATTTTACAAGCCGGATGGATCCTTTCGGGATCTCTATGCCGGCGATATTCCCATCACTGAAACAATAATCCCGAATTAAGATAACTTAGCATCGTTTTTCACGGAATGCCTGTCTGTATATTCCGCCTTTCCCTTATTTCCGGAATGTGTTAACCTTCTTTGAAAGAAATCATTATAGATAGAATGAGAGGTAAAAAATTGATTGACTACACGCATATACGCTGCGTTGAGCATGTCTTTCTTTGTGCGGTGAGTGGGATGTTGCTGGGATATAACATGCGTACAACTAAGGTGTTATGTATTTTGTCGCATCATTTTATCACCTTTGTGGCTAGTTGAAATTAGATGTTGCCCAATACCCATTCATAGGTTTCCTATACTTTATTCGAGCATAGTCATAATTCTCAATCCTGGATTCAGATCTTGTTTGTATAGCATTGTTAAAAAATAATGTGCATTGACCTGTTGCGGCAATAGTGAGCATAGCATGTGTTGACATTGGACAGCCATTTTTACAGATCAAAATCAAGAGAACATAATATAAATTCATCTATATACCATGAAAAAGGAACTTTTAAGCATAACAGCATTGTTATTATTATCTCCGTACGTAAACGGACAAACGGACACCTTTACCACTATACAATTCCCCAATAATGTATACACCAATACTATTACCACGGGCCTGTATACAGGAAACAACAGGTCAGGCTTTATTTATCAGTCAAATGGTTCCATCAACTACGGAATGCTAGGTGCTAAGTCTATTGGGTTCAAGTTTCGCTGGCTGGCGCATGATAACGGAAGTATTGATTATGCTACAGATACCGACCAGCTGATGTTCCTTGACAACAGTGGCAACCTGAATATGAAGGGCACATTAACCACAGGGGGAAATGTTGGTATAGGCACCGCTCCTGCGGCAGACAAAGTGACCATAGATATGGGTGCTACCAGGAGTGCAATAAATATGATCAGTGATGGAGATGCCGCTGCCTATTCAGACCTTAAATTTAGTATAAAGACATCGACGGCATTAGCATCAGGTAAGCCGAATATGTGGCTGGTATCTTTAAGGAAAGATGGCTATTTCAGCAACGATCTGACTGGACCAACCCTTGAGTTTTACGCGACCAGGGCCATCACAGGTGGATATTTCGCCCCCCTGGTCTTCAAATCAAATGGAGATGTTATACTGGCCGGGGCGCGGAATGCGGTGAACGGTAATGTGGGAATCGGGACTACCGATACCAAGGGGTATAAGCTGGCAGTTAACGGAGATGCGATGTTTACAAGGATCAAGGTAAAGGCTTACGATAACTGGCCGGATTATGTTTTCGGGGAGAAGTATAAGTTAATGCCACTACAGGATCTGGAGACATATATTAAGGCTAATAAGCATCTGCCGGATGTGCCCTCCGCGAAAGAGGTGACGAAAGATGGTGCTGACCTGGGAGAGATGAATAAGATCCTGTTGCAGAAGATAGAGGAGTTGACCTTACATGTGATTGAGCTACAGAAACAGGTTAACGAGTTAAAGGACAAAACTACAAAATAACGTAGTCCGGAGAGGGTTTGATCCAATTGAGGGTCACATATACATCGAGCCTGATGATATAGGCCACTGTACCTAAAGTTTTTTGATGATGAAGAAGTTCTCTATACGTTCCGTATTTTATATACCCTTTATAATATGCCTGTTAGGGGCTCACATTGTGAAGTCTCAATCGAAAGCCGGTAGCTTAAGCAATGGCTTTATTCCCGAAGTTGTTCCGCCCTCTCCAACGGCTGCCTCACTGGGTAAATTTGGAGCATGGCCTGTAAGTTATTATACAGGTACACCGGATATCTCTATTCCTGTTTATGACATTAAAAGCAGGAAATTATCTTTACCTGTATCCCTTTCATATCATGCGTCAGGTGTAAAGGTAGAAGAAATGAGCGGCTGGGTAGGTACCGGCTGGGCTTTGAATGCCGGAGGTGTTATTACCCGTACCATTGTCGGCCTGCCCGATAATGAAACTACCGGCTTCTATACAAGAATGCGTGAAGGGAAGTTTCTAAACAGCTCTTATACGCTTACGGACCCTAATACATTTGTTTTATTTAAGGGAATCACGGAAGGGGATATTGATACAGAGCCAGACGTTTATTTTTTCAATTTCAACGGAAGATCCGGCAAATTCTTCTTCGACGAACGCGGCAACTTTCATTGTATTCCGGAGAACGCGCTGAAGGTAACTAAAAATCCACTCTTATCAGTGAGTACAGATGGCATCTGGGAATTAGTGGATGAAAATGGGACTACTTATACTTTCGGACCAACAGATGCGACTTCAGGTGGAGTTGAACAAAGTGAACTCGTGAATACAGATGCTACTGCAGCGCAAAATTTCTGGGACAATGCCTGGTACCTTACCCGCATGGTATCTAACGACAAAAGCGATACTATCAGTCTGCAATATACCGACAAAAGTGAGTCTTATACCATGAGGTCAACTCAATCCCTTCGTGAGCTGACAGCTCAGATGGGAGGATACCCGGCTGATGTTAACACGTCCTGGACTGACATATTGAATACATCAAAGGTTTTGTATAATGGTGTACCGAACAATGACCCGATGAACACAAGATATGTCACCCGTGGTAAGGGGTTGTTGAGTTCCATCCGCTGGAGTCAGGGGGAAATGACCTTTTTCGCCGGGAGCTCAAGGCAGGATCTTCAACAGGGAAAATTGCTGGACAGTATCAAGGTTCGGGCTACCGAAACAGGGAACAATATTAAGAACTTCGTGCTTCAGTACTCTTATGATGGTAATCGCTATTATCTCGATTCTCTGTCTGACTATAACCGTACAAGAACCGATAAGCTAGTACACAGCTTTTACTATTATCCGGGACTTCCATCCCGTTTTTCCAACGCCCAGGACCATTGGGGCTATTATAATGCTGCAGCAAATCAAAACCTGCTTCCCAGTGCTCCTTCTTTCCAAACACCAATTTTTGCAAACAGGGAGCCTAATGAGTCGGCTGCCAAAAGCGGCACACTCAAAAGGATCAAATATCCTACCGGAGGTTATACGGATTTTGATTACGAATTGCACCGTTATGAAGCAGGTTCCATCCCAAATACGCCGATAGCCGAAATCGGGGAAGGCAGGGCGTATGCCTCAACGTATAACTATAAGACGCCCATGCCCCATGATAGTATTGTATTCTTCGATATTCCATTCTCACAAGATAAGCTTACGATATCCATCAGCTATGCCAACTATACCCGGCCCAATGCGAAAAGAGAAGGATGGTTGCCTTTCGTCCGACTGGAAAGGTCTACCGGCGATGGTAACTATGTACTTGTTCAGGAATGGAATGCATATGATCAGTTTCCAGGTGGAAATATACCGGCCAATCCAGATGGCACATATGATTTTAGCTTTCCAAGCATCGAACTACCATCCCTGTTTTCAGGATCATACAGGTTGACAACTGATAACTCCTGCTCGGGCTTTAGATGCCCGGAAGATAATTCGACCAAAGCTGCCATTTATGCTGATATATGGTTCAAAAAATATGTAGAAGCACCCGCTGGTGGCGGTCTGGCCGCTCCGGTTGCAGGCGGTTTGCGCATTAAAAGTATGACGAACTATGATGGCCTTAACATAACCCCTTCTGAGATAAAGACTTACAAATATTCTACCGGGAAAATTCTCAGTTATCCAAGATATGTACACTACTACGCAGTTGATATGTTTGGTGTTGAAGGCCATACAGGTATGGGACCATGTAACACTGACTTTGCACAATACCGGGAAGTGACCAGCAGCAGCCAGGCAATATTGGGTGTCACTCAGGGTTCGAGTGTCGGGTATACCTCTGTTCAGGAATTCAATGTTGACAATCAGGGAAATGATAATGGATACGTCGAGTATAATTACCTGTTCTATCCCGACTCAACGAATAACTATTATTTCGACCATACCTATTGGCCCAATGTTGATCTGCAGACAGCGATCGCTTCAATACCGGTAAATGATTATAGCTATAAACGTGGATTACTATCCGAAAAAACGGTTTATGCAAAAAATGGAATCGGCTACCGGAAGGTAAGCAGTCAGAAGGATGAATATGCGTTTAATGATGGTGATACTACAAATCTCTACAGAAGAATGAAGGGCTTGCGTGTAAAACGGCTCAGAGTTGTTGAATACCCATGTTTCAACGAGGTGGACGGTCAACATATCCCGGTGAATGACCACTTTGAATTTGATTATGGATATGGATTTTATAATGTGATCACCTCCTGGGTACAGAAAGTGTCCACAGAGCAGAAAACATACGATACGCAGGATGGCAGTGAATTGAGTACCTTGATAAGGTACTATTATGATAATAATAAACATTTGAACGTTACCCGCACCATTACTACCGACAGTAAGGGGAATGAACTGACCACTTATAACAAATATCCGCATGAAATGGTAGCCGGAGGGCAAACAACACCTTATAACGATATGATAGCCCGCAACATGATTGGTAACGTTATAGAAGAGCGGACAGTTAAAACTGCAGGCCCGGAATTGAGTATGACAAGGATTAATTACAGTGTGTTTACCGGCACGCTTATCGCGCCGTCCAGGCTGGAAAACGCTTTAATGGGCAACCCTGCGGAGGAAGCGGCACTGATACAACAGTATGATGATAAAGGCAATGTAATACAATACAAGGAACGGAACGGTTTGGTCCAATCGCTGATCTTTGATCATAAAAGCAGCAGCCTTGTCGCAAAGGTTACCAACGCATCGATCAATACTGTTGCCTACACAGGTTTCGAATCAACAGGTAACGGTTACTGGCAACTGTCTGGTGCGGTCTCCGTAGGCAATGCGTTTTCCGGTAAAAACTTTTATACGCTCAGCAGGGGAAATATTGTAAGGAACAATCTATCTACGGCAACAGCCTATACGGTGTCATATTGGTCCCAGGGAGGTGCTGCGCTGGTAAACGGACAGACCGGTACAGCAGGAAGGACTTCTAATGGATGGACATTTTATAAACACCAGATTGCCGCAGGAACAGCGACAATTATCATCAGTGGCTCAGCCAGTATAGATGAGCTGAGACTTCACCCACAGAATGCTCAGATGAACACATATACCTATGACCCGCTGGTGGGAGTAACCAGCCAGTCTGACGCTGCAGGTAACGTCACTTATTACGAGTACGATGGATTTGGACGGCTCAGGATGATAAAAGATAATGACAGAAATATTCTGAAAGTATTCGATTATCAGTATTCCCGGTCCATCACACAATAGTTTCCTGGCCCTTGAAAAAATTATACATGAATAAGATTTCTTTTTATATATCCGGCCTGTGCCTGATGTTGGCATTCAAGCTACAGGCGCAGAATAAACCCGGAGGTGCATCGAGACCGGCCGCAACACCGGTGACCTTGCCAACGCCCTATACAAGTAGTAGCATTAATTATATACGAACCTGGGAGCCGGATATGCCATTGACAGATACTACTGCAGTGGTATCTGCAGCAAGGAAGGTGAGGGAGGTCAAACAGACCACTCAATACGTTGACGGTCTTGGTCGTCCGATACAGACAGTTTCGAAAGGAATTAGTAGCGGCGGAAAGGACCTGGTGGCGCCGGTGATATATGATCCTTATGGGCGGGAACAGTACAAGTATCTTCCCTATGTGCAGCAATCCGGTAATCTGAGCGATGGAAAGTTTAAGACAGATCCCTTTAATGCGCAGAAAGCATTTTATCAGAACGGGGTGCTTAACCCTGGCATTACAGGGGAGAATATTTTCTATAGCCAGCAACAGTTTGAACAGTCCCCGCTTAACAGACCGCTTAAAACTTATGCGCCAGGTAATAGTTGGGTGAATCGTCCTGTGGAAGCGCGGTATCAGGTGAACACCGTGACTGATTCAGTGAGACTGTGGAATATTGGAACGGGTATACCTACCAGCGTCGGCAATTATGCTGCAGGGCAGTTACAGGAAAATGCGACTGTGGACGAGCAAGGCAGCCAGGTCATAGAGTATAAGGACAAACAAGGCCAGGTGATATTAAAGAAAGTGCAGATAGCAGCTAACCCCGGTACTGGGCATATAGGCTGGTTATGCACCTACTATGTGTACGATGATCTGGGTAATCTCCGCTTCGTTATACCTCCATTGGCTGTAGATGCTATAAAGGGCACCTGGACAATGACTACGGCTATCGCTGATGAATTATGCTTCCAGTATCAATACGATGCAAGGCAGCGTATGGTGGTAAAAAAAGTACCCGGCGCGGGAAGAGTATTCATGGTATATGATCTGCGCGACAGGCTTGTATTTACGCAGGATTCTGTGCAGCGAACGAAATCTCCTATGGAGTGGCTGGTGACATTTTACGATGAGTTGAACCGTCCAACCATGACAGCTATTTATCAGGGAACTGCTACAAGAGATACTTTACAGGCAAGGATGAACAGGGCTCCGGCTTCGCAGGCCATTTCCTATGTAGCGCCGGCAGAAGCTGACCTGGCCTTGTATAACCATGATGGAAGTCCATTATATACAGCCACCAACAGCGTTACTATGTTGGGTGAATTTGATTCCGGCGCAGGCGCAGAAACAGAAGCAAAAATTGATCCTGCCGCTGCGGGGGATACTAACGTGATTGCCGCTACAAATCCATTGCCTAATATAGCGGCATCCGCACTGACGCCTCTGACATATACCTTCTACGACAACTATAACTATTCCGGCAAGTTGGCTTTTATGGCGACCGATACTGGAAAGTTAATAGCTGCTGATACTTTGTATCCTAATAAGTTGCCTGTAAGTACTATGACTACGGGATTAGTGACGGGAAGTAAAGTACGGGTACTGGGAACCAATAAGTGGTTAACAACAACTACATATTATAATGATAAGGGCCGTGCTATTCAGGTATTAAGTGAAAATAATCTTGGAGGTAAAGATGTACTTACAACGCTGTACAACTTCAAAGGAGCTGTATTGGCAACTTACCTTCGTCATCAAAATCCGAAAAGCATTACGGCACAAAGTACCTTGCTGACTACTTTGACCTACGATCATGGAGGCCGATTGCTTACAGTGAGGAAACGGTTAAATGATGATGTGAGTCAGGAGAGGTTGATTGCAGCCAATAACTACGATGAGCTGGGACAATTAAAATTAAAGCGTCTGGGAGTAAATTCTTCCGGAGGTGTAATTGATAGCTTAAGCTATGCTTATAATATCCGCGGGTGGTTACAAGGGATCAACAAAAACTTTGTGAATAGCGGAACGAGCACATCCAACTGGTTTGGGCAGGAATTAAGCTATGATTATGGATTTGATTCCAGCCAGTATAATGGTAACATATCTGGTGTTAAGTGGAAGACCCGTGCGGATAGCGCCTGGGCTTATGGGTATAGCTATGACAAGGCCAACCGCCTGACTGGTGCCTACTTCACGCAGAAGAGTGGTGGTAGCTGGGCACAGGACAAAAAGGACTTTACGGTTAGCAATCTGACCTACGATGCCAATGGTAACATTAAATCCATGTGGCAGAAAGGGATGATCGGAACAAAGATCGACACAATCGATAGGCTAAGCTATACTTACCTGGCTAATAGCAACAAGCTGGCAGCTGTAGCCGATCCTAACCCTGCAAAAACAGCATCCGCGAAACTGGGGGATTTTATTGATGGTACTAACAGTGGTAACGACTATTTCTATGACGGCAATGGTAATATGGTGGCTGATTCCAATAAGCATATTAGTTCAATTGTGTATAATCATCTCAACCTGCCTGCTGTAATTACAATTGCTGGTAAGGGAATAATTACCTACCAGTATGATGCTGCCGGGAATAAACTTAGCAAGACTGTGGTGGATAACACCATCAATCCTTCAAAGACGACTATAACGGATTATGCGGGAGCATTTGTATACAGGCAGGATAGCCTGGAACTGATAAGCCATGAAGAAGGTCGTATTCGCCCTGTTTATAAAAACGGGCAAGCGGTGCAATATGCTTATGATTATTTCGAAAAGGATCACCTGGGAAATGTAAGAACAGTTTTAACTGATCAGACTGATTTTACTATGTATGCTGCCACGATGGAAACGGAGGTAGCTGCTCAGGAAGTGGCGCTATTCAACAATGTGGAGGAGACGCGTACAGAGGTGCCCTCCGGCTATCCTGCAGACGAGACTACGGAAAAGAACAAGTTTGCGGCAAAGTTAAATGCGAAAGCAGGAGGGAAGAAGATCGGTCCTTCATTGGTGTTACGTGTAATGGCCGGTGATACCGTTCAGATTAAGGCAAAGGCATTTTATAAGTCCCAGGGTCCGACAGACAATAATGGAAAGGCGCCGGTAGAGGATATGGTAGCTGGACTTGTGCAGGCATTTGGAGGTGTAGCAAGCGAAAATGGGTCGCATGCCTCGGATGCAATTGTTAATAACACACCTTTTAATACAGATTTCTATAACAATAACTATCAACGTTTAAAAGAAAAGAACCAGGACAACGGCCAGTCAAATCGCCCGAAAGCTTATTTAAACTTTGTTTTATTCGATGATGATTTTAAATTAGTGGAAGATAATAGTGGAGTAAGACAGGTGAAGGAGAGTCCGGACGAGCTGCAGGAACTGGGAGTGGAGAAGATGGCAGTAGAGAAGAGCGGATTTTTGTATGTTTATACCAGTAACGAGAGTCAGCAGGACGTGTTCTTTGATAATGTCGCTTTGGCGGTGAATAGCGGACCATTGTTAGAGGAGACGCATTATTATCCGTATGGGTTGACGATGGCGGGGATATCTTCTAATGCACTCAAAGGGTTTAATTATGCGGAGAATAGGATGAAGTACAATGAAAAGGAGTTACAGAATAAGGAATTTGGAGATGGGAGTGGGTTGGAATGGTATGATTATGGGGCGAGAATGTATGATGTTCAGATAGGGAGGTGGCATGGTGTAGATCCGCTTGCAGAGAAAATGAGACGACATTCGGTATATAACTATGCTTTTGACAATCCCATAAGGTTCATCGATCCTGACGGGATGGGCCCCACAGACATTGTTATTGGCGGCGATAAGAATTTTAGACAACAGACTTTTGAGGATCTTCAAAGACTCACTGATAGACAATTGGTTTTAGATGAGTCAGGTAATGTAAAGTATGCCAGTGAAACAAACAGTAATGTCGAGTTGACTGGTGAAGTGTCAAAAGATGCAAATGGCAACGTTATATCTAAACCGGTGGGAACAGCTATGATAGACGATTTAATGAAACCTGGAAGTACAGTTACAATTACTCAATCCGGAGAAAAGGAGAAGAATCAGGACTTTACAGTGCCGGATAGGCCTGAGGCTGGGCAAGACGGAGGACCAGGCACATCTTCATCAGTGCGTTATAGTACAACAAATAGGAATGATGGATCGGATAAATCAATAGCAATTACAAACGAGGATGGAAGTAAAGGAGTGGCCCCATTCATTATACTTGGGCATGAATTGTTTCATGCACTTCAATACAGGAATGGAAAGGGTAGTAAAGCTTCTACGGGAGAGATAGATCCAGATAGAAATGCGAAGGGAATGACGAGTGAGGAGAAAGGTGCGAGAATTCAGGAAAATAAATTGAGAAAGGAAAATGGCATAGGTCCTAGAAAATTACCATACTCACCATCTTTACCAACTTTTAATATTCGTATGCAATGATTAGATTATTATTATTATTATTAACATTTCTTTTGCGAGTAGGGGTTGGAAGCCTGCAAGGCCAGAGGGGATATGAAGACGATGTCCGTCGCATATTAATAAGCTGGAATAATGCAACTTTGAAATCACTTACCAATCAGTATAAGTCGGCAAGTGATGAAAAAAGAAGAGCTAGGTATGCTCAGAGTTTAGATGAATTTAAAAGCAGTAATGAATTCAAATATTGGAAGTTAGTAGATACTGCATCTGCGAGGTATAAGTTCTTGGCTATGTTGTTATCAAAGATGAAAAATAAGGAGGTTTTTGTTGTTGAGGCAAACCGAATGGGAGCAACAGCCATTATTCGAAACTATGTTGTTTGGAAGAAGAATAATGGAGATGTCAAAGTGGAATATTATTTCTTTTCAAATGAAAAGAGGTGGATTAAGGAAAATTTTACAATGACTATTCCTAACGCTAATATTTCACTGCCGTTAAGCAACTATCTGGTGAAATCTTCGGAAGGGTTTAATAACGATGATATCATCATCAGTCATTTTGCGTCAAATGCAGGTGAAGTAACATCTGAGTTTTTCTCCTTGGGGACTTTAAGCCGCAATTGTGCGGTAAAAGATATGTAAAATGAATTCTTGTTCAGAATAACGTTGTGACTAAATGTTTGATACAAATGCGGCAGTTAATAGTAGTATTTTTTGTATTGATAATCACGAGTTGCAATTCTATGCAATGCGTGATTGATTTAACTGCTAAAAAGGATTTTGAGCACCAGCTTAATATTGTAAGAGGTTTTCAAAAGGGAAAAGCAACGTTTGTTGAAGACTATCGTTATGCACTTTTTTATCTAAGTTTTACTACCGGCCTTTATACCAGAGCCGACTATAGCAGCACGCTAGGGTATGAAACACATAGTGATTTCAAAAAAGATATTAAGGAATGGAGAGATTGGTATAAAAAAAATAAATGCACGTTTGACCAAAAGTATATTGATAGTGTGTTAAGGCAATACAAAAATAGTATGCCTCATATTGATCGGTTAAACAGGACGGCAGATTGCAGGCCTATGAATACAATGAATCTATAGGTGGGTTTTCGTCGGTAAAGTCTGAATTCGGTGTTACATCTAATATTTGGGACAGAACCGGCTGTCCGCGAAATTTTTTAACTTCCCCCATTAGGAATGTTTGTTGTGTGGTAACTCAAACATAACTAATCTGGGTGGTTCTTCGGAACTGCCCTTTTTTATCTTGTTTTACATTACTTTAGTCGGACAATGCTGATAAAAAATGAATATGAAGGAACGGTTATTTAATGATTTAGTGGCCTTTATACATCGTCAGTCAAGGGGGTTGGACATTCCGATTACGATGGAAACTTCAATAGAAAATGATCTCGGTATAACAGGAGATGATGGAGAAGATTTTATAGTAGAATTTAGCAAAATGTATAGTGTAGATATTAGTAACTTTTATTTTACGAAATACTTCTATTCGGAGCCGTCTATGATACCTATGCCTGAGGAAATTAAGATGTTAACTGTAGGCCACCTTATGAAAGCAATAGAGGCAAGACGATTAGATGACAATGTAATTAATTAATGGATAGATCAAAAGTGGCTGGCGATTCGTCAGTCAATCTTGTCTATCTTTATAAAGCAAACATCATTTTATGATGTTTCTTCGAAGATATTAATCGGAACAAGATATGAGCCTTACTAAACAGCAGTCCATTTTTATAATTCTTACATTAATTTCTGTCGTCTGTGGAATGTATTTTACAATAATCGGTACTGCTTCAGAAGTGACCTGTTACGAACAGATTTTTGGACAGATGATAAGTTTCAAAGTATTTGAAAAGATCTTGTCATGGAGTTTCTTTTTAGGTCTTTTTTTAATGACAGCGACAAGAGCTAAAGTAAATGTTCTATTCTGTCTTATATTCTTCCTCTTAATGATTATTCCAGTGCTGATGCTGACAAGGATTTATTTTTGCGCGGGCTAAGGATCAATAAAAAGAGATGTAGCTTTTGTTAGTTTTTTAGTTGGAGCGCAACCATATCCTTCCGTTGTCGTGTTTATCTGGTAAATTATCTTGCCGTGTTGCGTTGAAATAACAATGCAATTGTTTTTGCCAATGAGTCAATTGATGACGCTTATATAGCACCATCTAACGATCCTGATTTATTGTACTTTTACGAAAAGTGGAGAGGTTTTTTTGATGACCTTAAGTTGAATTGTTATATTATAAAGACATCATCCACTGGTAGTGAAATAAAAATTATTGCTATAGTGTGTTAAGGCAACACAAAAATAGTATGCCACAGATTGAGCGATTAAACAGAGGGGTAACCAGATAAATTTATTTATTCTTGTGTTTTGGGACCGTTTTTCATTCTTAATTCTCCATTAAGAAACGGATGGACGACGGCGGTGTACACCAGCGATCTATATTTTCGCCTTGTAGATCTTCAGTAAAAATCTAGCGCCTATCTCTGTTGTCGTATCCTTTGATACATAAGACAAAGGATAGGCGCGTCGCAGCCGGGGCGAATGCTGGCAATACATGATTGGGCGAGGGGACTGCGGTTTTTTTTAAACTTTATGCAGCAATTAGGATAGCTAAGTTCAAATTACTACCGGATTAAGTAATGTCTTATGAGTGCATTCAACGTGTTGATTACAGATGTTCAGTGTTTAAATTGTAGAAGGCAGTATTCTGGTCGTATCCAATTCAAATACGGGAATGCCGCTTTTTTACAATACCATATTGGAGATACTGTTAAATGGGGAAGGAATAACATTGGCAATTCGGACTTTAAAAAAGTGAATGTGTACGGTATTGCAGAAGCGGATAGCTGTCCACTATGTGATAGCGACAAAATAATTGAGGAGTTTGATATATTCATTGAAGACAATGTTATCATAAGAATTACTCCAATGGAAAGTATTGGCCTCTATTTAGAGGGGGGCAGTAGCGAATATGTAGTAATGGAAATGCAGATAGTGCCGTTGTTTTTCAGAGTGTAAAGCGGGATAATGAAAGCCTGAATATCGAAAATATAATGAGAGTAATTCCTGTAAATATTAGGTTTTATTGGGATAACTATAAATCGAGAAAAGTGACGTCTGGAGATCAGATGGTCACAATCAGATATTTTTATGATAATCAGAATTTAAAATTGATTTATCGGTTATATGACAACAGAATTATTATGTCTATTACACCGGTTAGACATAGTGTTCTCTGCTTCTATTCAGTAGTTACAGTTAAATAACCTGATCTTGGTGGCCTTACCCTCTCTAGTTACGTCTACTAATTAATATCGACGGGGGGGAAGACTACATTACAATCAACATCTTGATATTGATTGTAAATAAATTATACAGCGTTGATCATAATGCTGACATTCATTTTATCCCCATCCTTCATAAAACATGGCAAAGCCTCATACATAACTTATTAAATACAAAAAAATGAAAATATGTTTTCCAATGGCGTAGCTTTGTGAAAATTTAACCCGTAATGAAAGTTTTTAAGTTATCCTATGCCCTATTGATTGTTACGAGCCTTGTGGTATTCTTTGGTTGTGATAAAAAGGACGATAATGTTATCCGACCGTCTGTTGACTCCATTCCGAAGGATACAACATATTTACTGACAACTGGTTATTATTGGATGAGTGACTCGACCGACTACTACCTGTACCGTGACAGCATCTATTATAATGCAAAAGGCCAGATTGAGAAAGTGATAGGCAATCCGCCCTTTAAGGACGATACCGCCAGATCCTTGTTTTATTACAATGATGATGGCACGATTGAAAAGCTGATCACTGAGGGGGTAAAAAGAGGCTATTATCTCAATTATTACCTCCATTATGATGAAAACAAGCGGCTTGACCGCATCATCGCAAAAGGCAATACATCTGGTGATACCTGTTTCATTACCTATAATTCACAAGGCCATGTTACTGATATTACTACAGTAGGGGAGTCACAAGGTACTGTGGGCTCTCATCTCACTTATTTCAGGGGGGACGATAACCAGATCGATTCCATCCAATGCGATTACGGCTTTAATCAGCCATTTGCTTTGCCCAGAAGGTTGGGCTTACGGCTGCAAACAGCCGTGCCGGGCATAGCATCACTGGAAAACATTGACAGATCCTACTTATTTTTGCTGGCAACAAGGTTGAGTCCTAATTTCTTTCTTGCCGTCACGGGCGATTTCTACTTTCAGAAATTCTTAAACCCAACCGACTTTAGCTTTATGAATGGGCTAAGGAACGACTATTTCCCAACCATGCCGGCAGACTATCAATACAATGACATGAATCAACCTTTCAGCCACGTGCTGTCTTCTTTCCCTGACGGCAGATTGCATACCTATGAATATAGGGAATCCATAGGTGGGGTTTCGTCGGTAAAGTCATCAGTAAGGCTGGAGTATACTATAAAATAATCCGGAACGTAGAAAAGGCGGCAGGGTACTTTCCATGCTGCCTTTTTGTTTTATCCCGGCCCGCTCTTTTTTACTGTTTGCTACAACCGCCCAATAATAGGTCTACATTACCGAAAACCAGGCCCTGAATATCAACGTTGTTAATGGACTCAGATCTTTTGCAGCTCTTCTTCTGCAATGGCAGTATCCATGTCTTCTACGAATTTGTTACACGCGTATACACTCCATCTCGCGGAACTCTCTTTAAAATCGTTGCCCTTCATATCGACCTTATAGTCGAAAATGGTCTTTTTAATAAATTCAACCAGCTTGTTCGTTGTCCATGAACGTTTGTGTATATCTCGTTTTTCCGTTGCTATTGCAAGCGCCTTTTCCATTTTGGCTATATTGCTCAGATGGTCGATGGGTTGTACATGCACTACGGGAAGTTTAGGCGGCGGCAGCAGTGTTTCGGTCTCAAGTTCTTCATATGCCTGGGGAGAAGAGGTGTTTAATTTCGATACATAACTGAACAGATGAAGTATGTACGGCTTCCATCCTGCAACGGGTATACCTTTCTGCAAGGAGCGTATTTCAAGCGGTACACCGGTAACATTGCGAGGTCCCACCGGTTCCATTTCAAATTCCCTGTTTTCCTGGTTCATTTGCGGGCTCCAGGCCAGCGCATCGTTTCCGGATATGATGCTGTTAACCCAAAATTCAATGGTAATTGGCGCATCCACAACTTCTTCCTTTTCTTTAATACCATGTGGAAATACTTTGTCGCTACCCTTGGCTTTTGCATAGAGGAGGACATCTTTCAATATCAGATCCCGCCTCTCCCTGATCTCGGGAACTTCCATGAATTTCCCCAGGTCGGCGCGGCTAAGCGCTGCAACGGCCGCCTTAAAATAGGAGGGCACCATGTTCCTGGTGCCGTGCAGGTAGCTTACCAGTAATGAAATGAAACCCTGGTAACTTTTCGGGAATCCTGTTAGTCCTTCAAGTATGCCAACAAGTGAACTACTGATGCCTGCACGGACATTTTCGGCGACTTCACCGCCACCGGGCCCGCCAAACAACTGCGTTCCCTCTTTGGTCATATCCTGTAAGAGGTTCGTTATTCTTTCCAGTGAAATGCCTGCAGTCATCTGGGGCATACCTGTCATATCCTCACTGGGAATGAGCCTGGTTTCGGAAAATGTTTCGTCGTAAGCAAAGCCTGTCCGTTTTCCCAGCTCGCCCAGTGTAATTGGTTCTTTCAACCCTTCAAGCCTGGTGGCGAATATTTCAAGGCTGGTCATTGTGTCTTCGAGCAGGCTTGGATCTGACTGATCGCCTACCGCCCTTATTTTAAATTCAACAGCTTCACCACCTTTTTGTTTTTCTACTGTCAGCGTCCAGCCCATACCGGTTAAAAGAACTTTGTCTTTTTGCAAAGCCCGTTCGCGTTCACCGGGTGTTAGCCTGATATGTGTTTCAATTTCGAAGCCAACCAGTCGCTGCACCACCTGACCGGCGGAGGCCGATTTAAGCATCTTTGGCGCAGTGGTAGTATTTTTTGCATTCGCAATGTCACCCATCCTATCCGCTTCCCTTTCCAGGCCTTCATTATCATTAACGGGAACGCCTGTTTTTAGTTGTTTGGTAGCCGCCACTCTTCCCTGCATTTGTTGCACAACATGCCAGCCTTCATGTGGAAGATGTTTCTCCTGGCCGGGCCCAAGGTGTATATCGCTACCCTGTGCATACGCTAATGCATTCAGTTGTGCCGGCCTGGAAGAGTTAAAATGTACGTTAACATGTGAAAGATCATAACCGGAAAGATTTTCGAGACCCGACTTTAAATGATCCGGCATGCCAGTGTTATTGTTCTTTAACTGGAATGGTTGAATATCGGGTGATGCCGGGACAGCATTTTTGTTGACATATGGATCTATGAATGATTTGGAGGCGGGTGTTAAATGCTCGTCTGACAGTTCGCTGAGTGCTTCCTGTTCAGTTTGTTTATCGGCTGTTGCTTTCTGGATCGACATCACTGCAGGTTGGGAAACGCCTGAAAGACCATGACTGTTGGCTATTGCCTGGCTGACAGCCTGATTGGCCTGCCCTGGATTGTGTTCATGTTTCATAACAAACTATAAAGGTATACTCCTTAATATAGGGCATATTCCTGAAGAGGAGTTTTCCAAAGTAGCTGTGTACCCTATGCGGACAAATTCAGGTCTTGAAATCTGGTATACCTGGCGTGCAGCTCGTTTAGCCGGAAAAGTATTATTTCTAAATTTCCAAATTTTAAATATTATGGAAAACGTAATGTAACTTTACATATCATATATATACCTATGAGAACATCCATTTTGGCACTATACCTCTGCGTGCTTTCCGCTACGGCATTTGCACAAATAACAACCGTCTACCAGGTTTTAAAACTGACTCCCGGTGGATGTGCATTGTCCCGCATAAGTTATAGCGAGCAAGTGGAAAGTACGGTCGAATTTAATCCTCCATTTTCTCCGGAAAAAAAGGCCCCCGTAGCGCTGACTGATATCATGACCCACGCACAGCCGTTTTTTAAGGCAGCTACACATCGTTATCAGCCGCCCGTTATCACCCTGGGCAATGGTAACATCCTTTTCTCTGAAAAGGGCCGGTATGGGCTTAAAACCGCAGCTGGGAAGGTGATCATTCCTGCTTCCTTCGTGTCTATAGTATCAGATGGCAAAAACGGATTTGTCGGCTATGGCGGGGAGTGGTGTAATTACTATTCGCAGGATGGTAAAAAACTGTTCAGCAAAGATTATTATTCCATCGAGCCTACGGGCATCCATACCTTTATTGTACAAACGGCAAAGGGTTATGGGGTGGCCGATGCTTTACAAAAAGAGATCATTAAGCCTGGTTATTCCCGCATCAAACTATTTAGTACGAAAGGGCAGCATTATTATAAGGTGTATGGGCAGGAAGGCTCCTCTTTTTACCTGAGCCAAAACCTCAGGGATACCTTATGGATTGGGGGGATCGAGGGTATTGACCCCCTTATCCTGTCAACCCGCTACTGGTATATTGCAGGTAACATCATTGACGTGAAAGCAAAAAGACGCCTGTTTTGCGAAGATTCGTATTATATTGAAATCCTGGATGCAGATCAACAACTAGCTATCACACAGGATCGTGAGGGATTCAAATACCTGTTCAATTTTAACGGTCAGCTGCTCACTAATACAAAATTCCGGAGTATTTATGGTTTTGAGAAGAACGGTCTGGGACTGGCTTCCGTACAGGTAAATCAGGAAGACCTTTGGGGCGTCATAAACGCGAAAGGCAAATGGGCCATACAACCCACCTACAAAGAGATCAGTTTTATCGATAGTGGTTTGATAGCAGCTACCAGAACAGATGGCAAAAGCGGTATTATAGATATACATGGGAAGGTACTGCTGCCGTTTAAATATACCAGGATATCAGCAGCAAGCGATACCTTGATACTGGCCACTGTTGAGACAAAAGACGCGGTGCTGTCAGACCTGGTAAGCAAGCGGGATTTCAGGGTGATAAAAAGCGGGCTGCCTTACCGAAGCATCCGGAAATCTGAATTATGTGGTGGCAATGCGTATGAAGTGACCCTGCAGAACGGAGAAAGCTTGTTGGATGCTAATTTTAAGCCTATTCCGAATAAGGTGTATTCCCGCATTTTTTATGGTCCGGAAATGCGAAGTTTTATTGCAACTGATTTCGGGCAGGGCAATAGCAGGTCTACCTCAACCTTGTATAGCTGCGATGGCCATATCCAACAGTTTAAGATAGAAGGTAATACTTACAGCATCTTTGATAATTATATCAACCTGGACAAAGATCTCAGTCATTTGTTGCTCCCGGATGGTAAAGGCTACTTCGTTTTATCCAATGGTACTACGGTGGCTAACGATTCACACTGGCAGGCTATTGAACCTGCCAATTGTAATGATATGTTCAGGACGATGGTCTATGGGGGAAAATATGGCTATATCAACAGTAAAGGAGAAACAGTGATCCCCCCGATATTCGAATATGTGGGTGCTTTTGATGTCGCAACAGGGTTGGCCGTATATAATTTTGATGACGTGCAAAAAGGTTATATTACAACAGATGGCACATTACTGTTTGGTACTGCTTATAAGGAGTGCGAGCTTTTAGGCAATGGACTGTTTAAAGTGACAAAGGATGGTGAGTTGTGGGGAGTCGTGAACCGGGAGAATGAGGTAATCGTTCCATTGAAATTCGGGCAAATCTCTCTGGATGGTGGCATTATCCGGGGATCTGGAAATAGTAAATTGTCGAGAACAGGACAATCAATTAATTAAAGCTATTTCGGCGCAACAAAATATTGACATCATAGTGATAAAAATGCACTGTAATTTTAAACCCAACATAACCTATACAAATGGAAAGACCCCAACACATACCAGCGGGCGCAATATTCTATGAGGAAGACGGCAACTGGAAACTTGGCGACAAAAATGCAGACGGACATAAAATAGGGCTTTGGACAACCTGGCATCCGGAGGGATATCGCTGGATCACCGTTGAATATGGCAATGGTACGCCTCCTTACCACGTTCAACGCTTCCACCCCGATGGTACGCTGGGCGAAGAAGCTGACTGGTATGGCGGCAGCAAATTCCTGGGCGTATCCCGCCACATTAAAAGCGACAACCCTACCAATGAACCGTTTCCCGCAGGTGGTGCGGACAAAGCGCCGAACGTGTGGATGGCGGAATTCGACTATATCGAAGAAGGGATCTACGAATCCCAGCGCTATTTCGACAGGAACAATAACCCGGTAAGCTCCGATGGCGACCCTGTGCCTGAACGTCCTGCCAATGTACCCCTACGTGCTCACTTTGTATCAAATATGCATTCCGCTACCGCATGGGTGATGGGACAGGTCGATATTCGTATCGGTGCTTATATCGGCGAATATTTCGAATGGGACCTGAATGGGAAACCTGTCATAACAAGGATCTATGATACAACAGGTAAGGCATTGGAGGAACATCAGTATAACAACGGATTGCTCAGCAGGTCGAAAGTGTATAACAACCAGGGCCTTGTCAGCACCTATTATCACAGGAATGTGAATCCGCCGCTGATGCAAAGTCAGACCATCTATAAGAACAATGATAAAGAGCGCACATATCGTTACTATGATGATAAGGGGAAATTGCTTTATTCCATACGTGATGAAAAGCTGTCTGATACCCACAGACGCAGATACTATAATGACAAGCTGGTGTGCGAAGGTATTCGGACCGGTGAGGTCGGAGATGCAGTAATGGAATCAAAGTATTATCTCGAAGACGGCACCCTGGTGATCGATTTTACTTCCCTTGGCGAAGGTACAGGCGTCTGGAACCGCTACGATACCAGGGGGCAGCTGGTGCAGCAGATCCATGTATCAAATCATGACGACGACTACCGGCTGAAGCATCTGGATACGTTTATGCCTTCCCTGGGTGATTATGACAATGAGCGGACGCAAACAGACTGGGATGCGATACTGGAAAAGTTTGAGGAAAGATACCAGAGACAGCTGGTAGAAAGAAAGCTGAAGTCTTTGCCTGTACCTCCTGCACTCCGGGCAGAACTGGATAAGGTAGACTGGAAAGAGATTGACACAGCATTTGGCGGTGGCGCCAATTTGCCATCTGTCATCAATGGTATGCTCTCTGAAGATGAAGCCGTCGTGGAACTCAGCCAAGGTAAGATCTGGATGGAAATAGAGCATCAGAACAGCGTATATGAATCTACCTATAAAGTGACTGAGATACTTGCGAAGATGGCGCCATTATACACCCACTCCCAGGTTATCCAGCTGCGCCTGATCCAACATATTTATGAAGTACTGGGATTGTATTATATCACTGATGACCAGGAACTGTACAATGAAATGCTCAATGCCATTGCGGCTGTCATCCCGCAACTCATGCAGCTGGCCAATGGAGATGATGCGGGCCAGGCGAGGAAAGCGACCTACATCCTCGTATTTACCGGAAAGGAAGACGTCGAACAATACCTGGTCCGGGAGTGGCATAATACTGCCAAAAGCAGTTCCGGTCGAGGTTATGCCCTGTATTCATTGTGCTATTACTATTTACTCAAAAGGCAAAGTGATAAGCTCATCGCCACCTTATCAGCAGCATTCGACGGAGAAACCAATATTTTCCTCCGCTTTATTATGTCTGCTTACCTGGTCGCATTAACAAAAGACAAGGCGCAGGATAACTGGCTGACCGAGCTGTTGCTGAGACTAGCCGATCATCAGTCCATCTATCACGACTTTGGCGATATGGTGCCTTATACCAGAGATGGAGACGTACAGCGTTACATTTGGGAGATATTAAGCAAAGCCAAACCTGAAGTACTTGAGCAGAATATTGGTCCGGTAATAGATAAATTGCCTACCGTTGATATATTGTCAAGAATCACTTACTTCAGGGTGATCTTTGATGTATTGTTCCCGGAACCAGCTGCGCTCCGGGAGATCACACCTGCCAGGAGAAAGGCACTGCTGGTAGCCGCCGACGAGGTTATAAAAGACCCCGGCTTTCTTAATCGTAAAGAAGTGTTTGACGAATTCGGTATACCGCACGATGCCTACGCGCTTAAGCAGCTGGCAGGATAAGCATACTATCCTTCGCCGGAGAGATGGCAGAATCGCTGTAATTTTGAAACGTCTGTCAATGTTAATACCAATATTTAAAGGCAATGAAACTAAGTTGCTTTATATATTTAGCAGGCATTGGGACCTGACAAAATTACAATCTGAAGCGCTCCACAAAAGAGAAAGCCAGAGGGGAGACCTTTATTGCGCGAGCCAGAATGGTCCGGAAAATCAGAAATGAAAGGCATGCGCTGTATGATGCAGCGGCTTGCCTTTTATTCAGTGACAACTTTAGTTTATTATTTTGATCCATAAGAACATTTATCAGCAGGATCACAGCCTGACACCTGAGATTTTCACGTTGATTAAGGAGCACAGGAATGAAGAAGCAAAGCCGTATCTTCTGAAAAATCCCGGAGAAGTTCATTTGAAGGGCTGGTCAGACAATACCCCTTTACACATTGCTTCAGAAAGCGGCAATGTTGAAATGGTAAAATATTTAATTGAAAAGGGCGCAGACATAAATGCGGTAGGAAGTGGTGTGTATACGGCATTATGCTGGGCGACTAATTATGAAATAGCCCAACTACTCCTTGCCCATGGTGCGACTATAGGTCACGAGGCCTTACATGTAGCTACAGGAAGAGATAGGCTGGATATTGTAGACCTGCTGTTAACAAGCGGAGCAACCATCAATGCAGCACACCCGCAATATTTTGCCTGTTCATCTGTTGCTTGTCTGGAAGTGTACATAAAGCACGGTGTTGATCTCAATGGCAGTGATGAACACCAAAGTACATTATTACATAGGCTGGCCTGGAATGAACGGCCGGCGGTTTTCGATTTTGCATATCAGCATGGTTGCCGTTGGACGAAGGACAGCAGCAGAAGAACGCCTTATGTGTTAGCCAGGCAGGGTTATAGGAAAAAGATGCTCAGTCATTTTGAACTTCATTATGCCGACTTGATCGACAATGCAATTACAACTGTTAATGCAGAAAAATATTTGTTTGAAGAGACTTATTTTTTGAAACAATGCGATTTCAACCCCAATTGGTTCATAGCACTTACTAAAAAATCAAAATTGGTAAGATATGTAAAGCACCTGCAGCAATTAGTAGTTGATCAGGTAATTGAAATCGATGCGCCTACCCTGAGAAATTTTACGTTCGACAAGAACGGGCACCTCATTCTTCCCACGGCTGGTAAGAGAATGCTGGTCATCGATATAACAAGTTTCAAATTGATCAAAACCATAACACTGGAGGAAGGATTGGACCTGGATCAGATCACTTACCTGCCTTCAAAGAATATCTATGTCTGCAGTTCTTCCAACTGGACAATAACTTTCCTGGCTGAAGACTTTCAAAAGATCAGCAGCAAAAAATCTAAAAACGGGATCATCAGGCCTGTCATCAATCAACAGGGCAACCTGATCTCATTCGTTAGCTATAACCATCAGATTTTTGATGATCTATATGAACTTACAGACGATCTGGAAGTCAAATACATACTGACTTTTTTCAAACGTCGGGGGAATTTCTCCCGGACGGTTGATATTTATGATAACGAAATGGCTGTAACATATATCAATAGGCTATCGTATTTCAGCTATGAAAATGGTTTACTCCGGCGACTGTGGGAAGTTGATATTTCACGCTTTCCTTCAAAGTATAGCTTTAGCTATGTAGTATTTGTGAATGCTGATCTGATGATTGTGGGTAAGGGTAAATCACTGCTCTTTGTCAACAAACAAGAGCAAAAGATTACAGCTGTAGAAACCGTTTCGTTGAAGGCAGAAATCTCTCGTTTAGTTGTCAGTCAGAACAAGGAGAATATAGTTATTATCACTCCTAAGGAGTTGAAATTGTTTTCGTTAACCGCAATTGGCTAATGCATAGGAAGGCTTGGCTATTCGCTAGCTATTATAGGAAGAATAATATAAAACGTCCGACTTTTCCTACCTTCGCTGCCGTTTTATAATCCATTTATGTCCTTACCCGACTTTCAGCGTATCACTGATAATGAACTCTGGCAACTTGTCAGAGGTGGCGATGTATCCGCTTACGGCGAGTTATATGAGCGTCACTGGGAAACCCTGTTTGAAGCAGCGTACTGGCATCTGTATGATAAATCCACCGCCAAAGACATCGTGCAGGAAGTTTTCGTGTATTGCTGGCAGAAAAGAGCACAAATAGAGATCAACGAATCAATTGCCGCGTACCTGCGGGCTGCAGTACGTTTTAAGGTACTAAACTACCTGAAGGCAGCCGGCGCCAGGGAGAAATATGAGCAGTTAGCTGGTCAGGCCTTGCCCCTTATTACTTATCCCACTGATGAATACATGGCCAGGTCCGACCTGAGCGCCAGCTATCACCGTGAACTTACGCGCCTGCCCGATAAAATGAGGGAGGTATTCACAGATAGCAGAGATCTTGGGCTTTCTATAGAGGAAATAGCCAGGAAACGCGCAATATCCCCACAAACGGTTAAAAATCAATTGTCTAATGCTTTGAAGAAACTCCGGAAAGCCTTAGGCAATTTTTACATGGAATAATTTTTTTTACCCGCATAGTACTCACCCATCCCGGGCATTGTCTATTAAATGTTGACTGTATGAAACAACCCGAACAGCATATCATTGACGCTTTGTTAGAAAAGCATTCCCTGGGTATCCTTACACCGGAGGAAAGGGACTTATTGGAAAAATGGTATGCTGACTTCCCGCAGGGGGAAAGCGTCTGGGCCAATGCTTCAGAGAAAGCAGCTATGAAAGATGCGCTGCGGGCAGAGATATTTGACGTAATAGCCGCTGAAGAGACGCGCCCGGTTAAATCATCCTTGCGAAGGATCTGGTGGCAGGCTGCTGCAGTCATCGCAGTTCTTGTGCTGGTATCGCTGGTATATAGCAAAAGAGAACCGGCATATGTTGTTGTAAATGCTGCTGCCGGTAAAGGCGTTGTCAGATTACAATTGCCTGACCAATCTGAAATGTGGCTGGAACCAGGTACCGTGGTGCGTTATCAGAAGGATTTTGGTAAGCGTAACCGGCAGATAACGCTGTTAGACGGAATGGCATTTTTTTCGGTGAAAGAACAATCAGCGCGCCCCTTTATCGTCAGTATGCCCGGCGGCGTAGCCGCGCAAGTGCTCGGCACCGCTTTCACTGTAAAGAAATACGCACAGTCACAGAACGTGGAGGTAATGGTAAGTTCCGGTGCAGTACAGGTGGCAGACAGCGCAGGGGTATTAGCTGTACTGAAAGCAGGACAACAACTCCGTTATCAAACGGCAGTCAGAACGGCTACAAAGACAGAAGGCATGGTAGCGGACTGGCGTGAAGGTGATCTGACCATCAGCAATGCATCGTTTCCCGAGGTGGCCCATATCCTGGAGAATCACTATGGATTGCAGGTAGCATTTAATGCAGCAAATGTTGCATCCTATCGTTTTACATTCCGTATTGGCAGGCAAGACACAGCTGCAGACGTGTTGGAGATGCTGAAAGACATAAGCGGAATTGAATATACACTCACCGGTAACAAGGTGACCATACATTGATACCTGTTACATATTGTTAAACAACACCAGCTGCGATAGCGGCAGGGGAGACCTATGTTCCTACAAAGAATAACTATGCGTCATTTTATAGCTGTACTTTTATTACTTACCTGGTCTTCTGCATTTGCACAGGAGACTGACCGCAGACTTAGCATCAGTATTCCGGCTGCATCCCTGGAAGCTACCCTGAAATTGCTGGAGCAGCAAAGCGGAATATCTATATCTTATGAACTTACGCGCGTAAAAGGCATACAGGTGAAGGCGCATGTGTACAAGGATACGCCGCTGGGAACAATTCTGCGGGATATCCTGAAAGGTACGCCCCTGGACTATAAACAGAAAGGTAGTAATATCCTGATCATCTCACGGCTCCCCGCAGCCAATACACTGAGTGGCGTTGTCGAAGACGCAGTGAGCGGGGAGAAGCTGATCGGCGTCTCAATTGTGGCGGCACAACAGCAGGCGGGTACCACTACCAACAACTATGGCTTTTACAGTATTACACTGCCCGGTGATTCATTACATCTCCAGGTATCATATATCGGCTATCGCCGGCTGGATACTGTCATCGGAATGACGGGCGATCAGCGTGTCAATTTCAGGCTACAGGCCGGCAGCAGACAGCTGGAAGAGGTCACCATTAACGGATCACGTGCAGCGCGTATACAGGAGTCATCACAGATGAGCCGTATCAGCCTGCCGGCTTCACAGATCCGTTCGATGCCACGTTTGCTGGGAGAACCTGACCTGTTAAAGGCCCTGCAGTTGATGCCCGGTGTGAAGCAGGGTACGGAAGGATCCAGTGCTTTGCTGGTCAGGGGAGGAACGCCCGACCAGAACCTGATACTGCTGGACGGCGCTCCCTTATATCATCCCATGCACCTGCTGGGCATATTTTCCACCTTCAATACCAGTGTGCTGAAAGATGTGACTTTATATAAAGGTGCTTTTCCCGCACGTTATGGCGGAAGACTATCCTCAGTTGTCGATATCTCAACAAAGGACGGGGACCTGTACAAACACCATGGCGAATTCTCGGTAGGGCTTCTTTCTACACAATTGACACTGGAAGGACCTTTGCAGAAAGGGAAGACATCCTATGTCATATCCGGGCGCCGGTCTTATCCTGATCTGATAGCTACTCCGATCGTAAAACGCTCAGACGCGGACCTGAACAAATTCAGTCTTTTCTTCTATGATCTTAATGCGAAGGTTCATCATCAGTTTTCTGCAAAAGACAAGCTTTACCTGAGCTTTTATATGGGCAAGGACAGGCTGAGGACACGGAGCAAATCAACAACTGACGAGGATCCGGCGGTTGACAACTATGACCTTTCTGATCTTGCCTTACAATGGGGCAACATTACCGGTACATTGCGATGGTCTCATATTGTCTCCCCTAAGCTGTTTACCAACACCATGCTGATAGGCAGTAGTTATAGATTCAATACTGGTATTTATACGGAAAATAAATACGACGCCGATGTCAGTACCAATACCCTGAAATTAAATTCCGGCATACGCGATTATGGTGTAAAAACAGATATTGATTATCGTCCTGTGCCCGCACATGCGGTGAAAATGGGAGCGGCTTATATGTACCGTGTATTCACACCAGGTATCGTTCGTATGAAACAGACAGATGGGGAAGCCGTCACACTGGATTCCCTGAACAATAACCGGCGTATCGGCGCTGCAGAAATGGATCTCTATGCGGAAGACGACTGGGAGATAGCACCCCGCCTGAAGCTGAATGCCGGCTTGCACTGGAGTGCTTTCAGCGTACAGGATCATTTTTATCACTCTTTGCAGCCCCGTGTCAGTATGCGCTTCCTGCTGCCGGGCGACTGGGGACTGAAGGCTTCCTATACCCACATGACCCAATACATTCACCTGTTAGCGAATAATTCAATTTCATTACCTACAGATCTCTGGGTACCCGCCACTAAAAAAATAGCTCCTCAGCAGGCGCGCCAGTTCGCGTTAGGGGTGGCGCGCAACCTGTTCCGGAACAAATTTGAATTCTCTGCGGAAGCCTACTACAAGAAGATGTACAAGGTAGCGGAGTATAAAGATGGCGCGGAGTATCTGACTACCAGCAAGGGAGACACCTGGCAGGAGCAGATATCTTCCGGCACCGGCAGGTCTTACGGCCTGGAACTGTTATTACAGAAGAAAACAGGACGCCTGACCGGATGGATGGGCTACACCTGGGCTATTTCTGACCGTAATGTCCCGGGCGTAAATTATGGCCGTACATTCTATTACAAATACGACCGCCGGCACGATTTTCATCTTGTAACAATTTACAGACTGCGAAAGAACATAGAGCTTTCCGGCACCTGGACGTATCAGTCAGCCTCTCCTTTTACCATTCCCGTAGCTCGTTATGAAGGGGTGGAGGGACCGATAAATCCCGATGGCACACACTATTGGCCGCCGAACGTAGATTATATCAACAACCGTAATAATGTACGAATTGCAGCTTATCACCGGCTGGACCTGGGTGTCAGCTTCATTAAAGAAAAAAGGAATGGCAATATACGTACCTGGAACATCAGCATATTGAATGTTTACAACAGAATGAACCCATTCTTTTATTATGTAAACGGATACTCGGATACTAAGGCGAAGGTCCGCCTCAATGGGATCATTTTACTACCGCTTGTGCCCAGTTTCTCTTATAGTTTAAAATTTTAAGTATGCAGTTAAGAGCTTTACTTTTATTGTTATTTATACCTGTCATCAGTGCTTGTGAAAGATCTTTTGATATACCGATTCCGGAAGAGGCAAAGAAGCCGGTATTGAACTTATTGATGAATAAAGACAGTATAATGATTGCCCGTGTAGCCTTGTCTGCCCGCATGGATGAGACGACGGACGGAAACGGAATTAAGGACGCTGTAGTCAGCCTGTATGAGAATGGAAGTTTCAAAGAAACGCTTAGTGCTTACACGCGGTCAGGATATATCTTTTACCGCAGCCGCACCTTGCCGCGCGCTGGTGCTGTATACCGCGTAGCAGCTTCAGTACCGGGATATAAGGAAGTGTCCGGAAGTGATCAGATCCCTGATACTGTGGCCACCGGTGAAATGAAGATGATCGTCACAAAAGTAAATCAGTGGCAGCAGAGGGTTACGATCAACGTTCAGCTACACGATAATCCGGACATACAGAATTATTATCGTATCAGGTTGTACCAGGTTACCAAATGGGTCAATGCTAATGGTGATACGGGGCGTCAGAAGCTACAGCAATATTTCGAGACAGGCGAAGCGGCTGTACCGATACTCGAGGACGATTTCCATTCTGATTTCTTTACAACGGATGCATTGTTTAATGGCCGCAGCCCCGTGTTCACGCTGAAAGCAGATGTGTATACTGATTTCAGTAGTATGGTCGTGGAGATAAGCTCGCTTACCTATCATAGTTATAACTATCTGAACAGTGCTTACCTGGCAGCTGAAAAGAATGACGACGGCTTGTCAGAGGAGGTGATTGTTTATAATAATATTGTAAATGGATTTGGCATTGTAGGAGGGGCGGCACAACGGGAGTACGAGTTGGTGAGGTAAAACTTACCCTGTGCTGATCTTCCGTTCGCAATGTAGGATCAGCACAGGATGAGTTTACCTGAATGATATGACTGAATGTTAGCTGAGCATTTTTAAGCATCCATTTTCAGCTAATAGTGGAGTCTGAATACAAATAATGCTTAGGCCGGCCCATGACAGTCCTAAGCATTATGGTGAATGAATAGAAGTAATTATGAAAGCCGATAGCGGGATTGCATCGAATTTTATTAAGACCCAGATACGATCTTAATAGTGTCAGAAGAGGTATATTACTAAAATATAGAGCACTGCAAGGGGAATTATTACCGTTCTGGCTATTTGTCTATATCCAACATAGACGCCAAAATATTCCGCCAGGGGGTCTATACATAAGCAATACACAAAGAATCCCCTTATCATCAATGGTGTCAGAAAACCATCAATGCTCCCTTTACCTTTGAAGTAACTGTATGCCATTCCTACGTGAATAACCAGAGAGAACAGCTGTTCCGCATAAATGAAGATCCAGCCCCATAGTTTCTTTGGTTTAGACAGTTTATAGAAGGCCCAGGGTATGTAAAACAGCGAAAAGAATTTCAGGAATAAGTAGAGGGTAAGATGACAACTTTCACATTGTACATAATCGACCAGCATACGGAGTGTTCCCGCAATAGACCATGCATAGAAAATGGCAAGGAGGATCAGCAGGAATTTTACCCATATAATAGGGTTCTCTTTTTTAATTGGAGATATAAAAGTCTTCAATGTTGAGGTATTAGGGCATGAGAAGCAATAAATTTACGTATTATTTTTTATTTTCATGATTATTCGATTGACGATACTTTTTCCCCTGATGTCCTTTTTTAGAGGCCGGGGAGTCGTTTATACGTCAAATGACCTGGTAACAGGAGGAAGATAACACTATATTTTCTGCAGACACCAGGTGGTCATGCACCGTAGGTTTTGTACATTGGTAGTTTTTATTGGTTCGTGGAGCCGGGCCTTGAGGCGTTCTGTATATTGAAGCAGTAGTTGCTCGTTGACCAGAAAACGTTCGCTGCCATCAGGCAGAAGATAGCGGCCATTACCCAGGGGCTGCACCAGCGTTTCAATCCCGATATCCGACGCAAGTCTTGCAAATAGATAGCCTCCGGGATGCAGCACCCGCCACATTGACCGGATCATATTATCAAAATGACCAGGATTCCTGGCGAAATGCAATACCGCGTTGCTGATCACCAGGTCAAAATAATTATCATCAAAAGGAAGGTTTTCAGCCGAAGCAATTACAAAGTTCTCTTCGGAGTTAGCAGGGCTCAGGGTTTCAGATAATTGCTTAACTGCTGATACCGCATCTGGATTAGGGTCAATGCCGTATACCTCATAGCCGTTTCTCAGGAAATAAACCAGGTTACGGCCGCCCCCACAGCCTGCGTCGAGCACTTTTTTACAATTATCATATGTGCCTTTAAGCAGTTGGTCAAAGAGGTATATGTCTATATTTCCATAAAGTTGCTGAAGGTTCAATTGCATGGGTCAAAGTTAAACCTGATTTATCTGTTGCCAGGAAAATTTTTTAAGATTGGTGAAATTTCAGAAACTACCGCTGTTGTCATGATAACCCCACCATCGTTTGAATAGGCGTACAGAAGGCTTGTGGATGGCTCATAGATCATATTAGAAATGTTAGCTCCCGTAATCCATTGAGCAGGCAGGAATGAAGCTGTTGGCGCAACGCAGACAGGAAAGCCAGCTTCGGGATATTCACAGGCGCAGAACATCCTGCTGTCAAGTCAGGCATCAGTGCAATGGCTACGACAAAACACGATTTGGCAACGTCCGTCAATCACCGGTACCTGAAATTTGCATTGTTAAGCAAATCCAATAAACAATGCAAACAGCAGTAAAATTCTTAAACAGGGACTGGGAAGTCGCGGCAAACCTTTATCTGCCGGACAACTTTGATAAAACAAAAAAGTATGCGGCGATTGTCTGCGTTCATCCGGGAAGCAGTGTAAAAGAGCAGACAGCAGGGCTTTACGCATCTAAACTGTCAAAGGAGGGATTTGTAGCAATAGCCTTTGATGCCACCTTTCAGGGCGAAAGCGGTGGTACGCCACGTTACCTGGAAGATCCTGCTACCCGTGTAGAAGACATCCGTTGTGCAGTAGATTATCTGACTACGCTCGGCTTTGTAGATAAAGAACGTATCGGGGTATTGGGAGTCTGTGCAGGTGGTGGTTACGCGGCCAACGCAGCGCTTACGGAAAGACGTATAAAAGCGGTGGTGTCTGTCTCTCCCGCAAATATCGGTCGTGCTTATCGGGAATACAGTGCAATAGAAATGCTCGAAACAGTTGGCAGACAACGTACTGCTGAGGCAAACGGCGCTGATACGCTGGTTATAAACTGGACCCCGGCATCCGCCGAAGCTGCAAAACAGGCGGGAATGACTGATGCCGATCTCCTGGAAGCAATAGATTACTATAGAACTCCCAGGGGAGAACATCCGAATGCCAACAATAAACTTCTCTTTACCAGCATCTCTGCCCTCATGGCATTTGATGCTTTTCATCTGGCAGAATACTTATTAACGCAGCCCTTACTGGTCATAGTAGGAGATAAGGTCGGCTCTTTCGGCGCCTACAGGGACGGCTTTGAGCTGTATAATAAAGCTGCTTCGAAGGACAAAAGTATTCATACTGTAAAGGGAGCCAGCCATTACGATCTTTACGATCAACCGGAAGCAACGGCGGAAGCAATGGAAAAAATTGTTCCCTTTCTGCAAAAGGCACTTTCAACGGAACAGTAGTCGTTAGGCCGAAGGGAATTACCCGCTTAAAGGGCAATTCCTTTTTCTTAAATTTACAGTGCAGATTATGAATAGCATTCATACGATATCCGCATTTCACCGCTTATTGTCATTACCAGCGCCTACACATCCGCTGGTAAGTGTAGCGCGTCTCCAGGATATAAAGCCTGCTAATGAAGCTATTTGGGAGCCCTTTTCTGTTGATTTTTATACCATATCCCTTAAAAAGGAGGTCCGGGCCAGAATGAAGTATGGTCAGCAGTACTATGACTTTGACAAAGGGATCATGAGTTTTACTTCCCCCAGGCAGGCACAATCGCTTGAAAAGGTAGATGAAACAGCATCAGGCCCCCAGTTTGGAAAAGGTTTTGTTTTAATGGTGCACCCGGACTTTTTAAGACGGCATCCACTGACCATGACTATCAAAAATTATGGCTTCTTTTCTTATGCGGTGAACGAGTCATTACATCTTTCTCAACAGGAAGAGAAAGACATTGTGGATGTTTTCAGGAAAATAGCGCAGGAGGGAAGACATATAGACAAACATACACAGCCCCTTATCCTTTCACAGATTGACCTGCTCTTAAACTATTGCAACCGCTTTTATGAACGGCAATTCATCACTCGGAAAGCGGTTAACAGTGATTTACTAACGAAGTTTGAACAGCTCCTGGACGACTGGTTTGAAGGGAATGACGATTTTAAAAGATCACTTCCTACAGTAGAATACCTTGCGGGCAGGTTAAATTTGTCTCCGCATTATCTGACAGACATGTTACGTTCGCTTACAGGACAAAGTACCCAGGCACATATTCATGAGAAGCTGATTGAAAAGGCGAAGGAAAGGTTATCGGCTACCACGCTTTCCGTCAGTGAGATTGCTTATGAGTTGGGATTTGAGCATCCGCAATCTTTCAGTAAGCTGTTTAAGGCGAAGACAGCGTTGTCGCCATCAGCGTTCAGGGACTCGTTTAGTTGAACCCGGCGCCAGCAACAGTCGTAGTTACATCACGATATAACCCTACCAGGATAAAAAAGCGCTTCTCATAAAGGCTATTATTAGCTGTACCCGATTTATCAATAAACTGGTAGCCTGCGATCCGGGACGACCAGGCCCGGACGTGCCTGCAAATAAAAAGCCTGGAGATTTCTGTGGCCTTTCCGGACAATAATGTTAGCATTTACTAAAATTTATAACCCAATCTGTCAGGGGAGTTTGTAAAACTACCAGGTAGTTGGTACTTTTACAGCTTTGGGAATTAAATGTTTGTCAAAAGTAAAATACCAGACACTACTATTTAGTCTGCTTGAACCGCACTCATTTAGTTCCTTTTTAACTAAATCTTATGAAGATGTACAAACTATTATGTGGATTCCTGCTGCTTTTCAGCCTGCAAACAAAAGCACAATCCAAAGATTCATTGAGTGTAAAGATGGCTGAAGCCAAACGCGAGATCCTGGCGAATGTCGTTATTAACGACAACGCAAATAAGGCATTTGATGTCTTAAATCAGAAAGCTGCAGAGGCCTACCAGCAAGACGGCTCGAGCAAAAACCTGGCTAAGATCCTGGAACGTTACCGGACATTGTTAACAGAGATCAAAGGTGCACAAACGCCTAAAACCAACAATACCGAAGAGTATGAAGTTAGCGTTGAGTCTATCAAAAAAGCGAAGTTGAAACTCTGCCCGCTTTATCCTTTTTGCAACTAAGTGTTGATGTTTAATTGTTTCCGGACCAATCCCCTGGCCACGCGGGTAATTGTTCAAATTCGAAGGAGAAGAGGAACGGAAAGAAATATGAATAAGACCCTTCAAGTCACTGGATTTGAAGGGTTTTTTCGTTCGGAGTATGCTTGTTGAAAATGCCTGCGTTTCATATCTCTGACATAGCACAATCCACTCCTCTCGACTTTTTATCGTGAAATAGAGTGAATACATTTGCACCCTTATTTCATATCTCTGACATAGCACAATCTAACTCCTCCGGCTTTTACGGTAAAATAAATTGAATACCTTTGCGCCCTGTAGCTATATGCCACTAAAACTATTTTAATGTACCTATACCACCTGAAAACAGTCTTTAAAGGCTTCTTATCCCTTGTTACTATTTACATTTTTTCCCTTTCACCTGCTTTGGCACAGATGCGGCAGATGTACCTGGATACCGATGAAGACAACAATATCAAAAAAGTAAGTTTTTATTCACCGGCTGAAGGCTATGTGGCTTTTGACAATTGGATCGGCTATACGGCCGACAGCGGCAGAACGTTTACAAAGAAATTCATTACAGCCACTAACGTTAACTATGGCAGCTATACGAATATCAATATAACATTCGGCTTTGGTATCGGGGGCGTGAAGGCCTTCGATAAGAACACCCTTATCGTATATGGAGATTATGGACTTGTACCCGCTATTTTATATTCTGCCGATGGCGGAAATTCTTTTAAGCTGGTATTCCATTCACAGTATGATCCTTTGGAACTGAAGACGGGGATAAAGGACATCATTTTCCCTCAAAATGATAATATTGGCTATGCTGTTGACGCAGACCGTATTCTGAAGACGACAGACAAAGGGGTGAACTGGTCTGTGCAGACGGTGCAGGCCGGGGCCTATTTAGACCATCTCGAGGCGGTTGATAACAATAATATAATTGCTATAGGTACCAACTATTATGCAAGCAAGTTAATAAAGACTACCAATGGCGGAACGTCCTGGCTGCGCATCACATTGCCTCAGACGGGTGTCCTGACCTATGCGTATTTTCTCGATGCCAACGTCGGCTGGCTAAGCATGTACAAGGAGCAGAACCGCTACTTTTATAAAACAACGAACGGAGGCCAGCAATGGACCCTTCAAAATGACGTTGAAGCCACTCCCTTCAATTGTGATAAGATGCGGTTTACCGACGTCAATACCGGCTATGCACTGGTAGCTCCGTATAGGGTTTATAAAACAACAAACAGCGGCGTAACCTGGGAACCGCTCCCCAGGGAAAATAATTTCACTTACCTCGGTTATTCCCATATTGACCTGCAATGCCTTTCCGCCACACAGCTGTGGGCAGGTGGGGGGCATGGATACCTGGAAATGACAGCGAACGGCGGAGGAACCCCAATAGCCGCATATTTTAAAACAGACACAAGCGGAATGTATACAGATGGTGAAGTTCAACTGTTGAATTTTTCCCATACAGGATATCAATACCAATGGCTGGTCAATGGCTCTTTAGTAAGCACAGGCTATAACGCATCTTATATACATGATATAGGCAGTAGTGTTGATACACTACAATTGATCGTCTCTGCCGGAGGAAATTCCGATACCCTCACAAAATACCGGCAGTTTGACGTAGTGCCAACCGCAGAAGTCTCCTCCTATTATCCAAAATCGGGCAGTAAAGGTACCTTCGTAACCATATCCGGTTCAAAATTTTCCAGGGTATCCGGTGTTTCGTTTGGTGGTACGCCTGCAGCTTCCTTTACTGTTGTATCTGATACGGTGATTACGGCTGTCGTTGCCGGCGGCGCTACAGGAAGTATTACCTTGAAGCAGCTCTATAGCAACATGCCGGTTGGCGAATTCACGTATAATCCACCGCCCGTTTCGGCGCCTCCGGTGATAGAGACCGTCAGTCCCTCAGCGGGCATAACAGGAACCACTGTAACGATCACCGGTAGCGGATTTAGTGCAAACCCTTCACAGAATAACGTTTTCTTTGGAACTGTTCCGGCAACGCTACAGTCGGTTTCCTCCGGGCAAATTGTATGTACTGTGCCTGTTGGGGCCAGCATGGGTACCATTCAGGTGCTTAATAGGGACAATGGCCTTTTGGGAGAATCCCCCTTGCCCTTCAATGTACCGTTTGCTGACAGTACTGAGAATTTTACACCTAATTCTTTTACCGAGGCCCTGACGCTGAATAAAGGCGCGCGAATTCCTTCTGACTTACAGGGAAAAGACATCGATGGCGACGGAAAACCCGACCTGGTTGTACATCTGGGGGTAGCACAGGGCGATTCGCTGGCGGTTTACCGTAATACAACCACCGCCGGGCGACTTTCCTTCGCGTCAAGAGTGAATGTGGGTTATATTTACTTCCCTACATTCGGTGGCTTTGCTATAAACGACCTGGACGGCGACGGGCGTCCTGACGTGGTGATGCCAACGAATGACAAGTTTGTTAAAGTGTATCGGAATGCAAGTAGCCCGGGTGTAGTTTCGTTTGACAGGGAATACCTGGTCCCGGCCGGAAGAGGCACTCAGAAAGCGGTAATTACGGATCTGGACAAGGATGGGAAAAACGATATTGCGGTGACTTCATTTGAAGAATATCGCATTTGTGTAATGAGGAATACAAGCGTGCCAGGCTCCCTGTCTTTCGGCGCCACACAAAATTTCGATGCTTCGGAGACAGTTGATGGCATCGCTGCCGGCGACCTGGACGGTGATGGTTTGAAAGATGTCATCGCATTTTCCAGCAGTATCACCACCGGCAGCATTTTATTGTTCCACAATACCAGTATCCCGGGAGAGATTTCTTTCGGTTCATTCGTCAGGGTAAGTGTGCCGGGCATCAGTTTTCAGGCCAGCTTTATTTCAATCGTGGATTTCGACATGGATGGCAAACCGGATGTTGTTATTTGCAATGACGATAATATCTGCGTACTTCGGAACAATGGCAGCTTTTCCTTTTTACCTCCTGTTGTCATGCCGCTGCCAGATGGGAATGGGAATGGAGCATGCCTGTCAAATTTCAGCGGAAGTGCCAGACCTGATATAGTTGTTGGCGCTTACGGACGATCCCGACAATTTATGATAGGAAAGAATAGTTCCCAACCCGGTACTCCCAAAATAGACGACCTGGTATATGGACCTGGCGCCAACTCCACCCATATCTATGCCAGGGCGGTTGCAGCGGCGGATTTTGATGGGGATGGCAAACCTGACCTTGTTGCATCGAGCCTGTATGATGCCCAACCCGTCATTGTGTATAAAAATACAGTCAATGTTCCGGTCATCACGCCTATGTGTACCAGCAGGCAAGGTGGCAACACACTGGTGTCCGATATCAGCGGAAGCAGTTATCAATGGCAACAGGACGCCGGCAGCGGGTTTACCAATGTTGTTAGCAGCGCCAACTTATCCGGCGAAACGACGAACACCCTGCAATTCGATAGTACACCTGTTTCCTGGAATGGCTATAAATACCGTTGCATCGTCGATGGACGCTACAGCAGCACTTTTGTACTGCAATTAAACTATACGCCCAGTCCTGGTTTAATCGTTACAGCCACTGACACTACTTTCTGTCTTGGGAAACGGGTAAGCTTTGCTGCAACCGACACTACCGGCCCTGCCGGCTATAACCATTATTATCGTTGGCAGTGGCAGATCAATGGAAAGGATGTTGGTTACTTTCTGGATGATACGCGTTCATTCGATACGCTGCGGAATCTGGATCGGGTACGGGTGATCGCCATGTATAGTGATATTTGCGGCCATGAATATAGCGATACCAGCAGCACTATAACCGTCTATGTGAATGGCGATACTGCTTCCGTGCAGATAAGCGTATCTGACCGCGAGGCCTGTCTGGGAACACCTGTTACATTTACGGCAAAGCCCCGGAATCCGGGTAGCCTGCCGGTATATGACTGGAGGGTAAATAATATATCTCAGGGCGTTGACAGTGCAACATTTACCAGTTCACGCCTCAGGAAGAACGACTACGTGCAGGTACTGATGAAAAGCGCTGCCACTTGTGCATATCCCAACCCGGCCCAAAGTAATATTATTACACTGGCACTAAAGGATACGAGTGCGCCTTCCGTTAGTATATGGACCAATAGTGCTACCGCTTGTGAAGGGGCTACTGTGGTGTTTCTGGCAACTCCGGATAATGCCGGTCCGGTGAACAACTATCAGTGGTTGGTGAATGGGATTGCCACAGGTCCAAACGCAAGGGTATTCTCCCCCTCAACGCTGCGGGACAAAGACGTCGTTCAGTGTGTGCTTACCAGCCCTTCTGCCTGTCGCCGTCAGCCTCAGGCCACCAGCGGGATAATCAGGATGACCGTGAAAACACCCGATGTCAGGATTTCAGGGGATACCGTCGTTATCGGCGGAACTAAGGGCCGTTTGAGGGCCACCAACAACTATTGGAGTACGGATTTTGAATATCAATGGCAGGATAGCACCCATTTGCACGACTGGCAGGACATCAGCGGCGCTGTGGGTATTTTGATAGATTACGCACCTGCTAAAAGCGGTGATAAGGTCAGATGTATAGGAAAGACAGATGCAGGTTGCAGGGCTGTAAGCAATGCAGTTACCATGAGGTTTAGCGTGCCTACAGCTACACCCGAAACGCCGTCAGTCAGTGCGGGTTACCGCTGGTATCCCAATCCCGTAAGCTCAACGCTCTATGTGCAGGATGAAAACCGACTTGACTATATTTCTACAATTACCGTTTTCAGCAGTTTGGGTATACGCGTACTATCGATGAGCAATGCCGGCAGGCAGGAAAAGATCAGCATTAATGTGTCAGCCCTGCCAGGCGGTACGTATTTCGTGGAAACGAGAAGGAGATCAGGTAAAACAAGATATTTTCAGTTCGTGAAAGTGCAATAAGGACCAGATGTGAGATGGTTCGCTTTACCTGTAGTTGCTGTTAATAGCAATTGCAATTACAAGGGTCTTCAAGTTGTTTGGATTTGAAGACCCTTTTTGGTTAGTTCGCCCTGCTTTGTTCAGCTAAGGTGAAGCTACCAGATCATAGCCATCCATGTTTTTATAACAACAAAAGATAACCCCGCAGGCTTGCAGGCAAGCGACTGCGGGGCTGTAACCGCTACGTTACACTTCCTGGTTCCCGGCTAACTTCGAGTCGCGGGTGTTCTTCTGAACAGCAATGGATGAAAACATGCTAAGGCAGAATGCCATAGCGTAAAAACCTTTTTCACTCAGCGTCATATTTGCATTCCAGAGGCCGATTGTCAATAACAGTACTGCCGCAATGGAGGCAAACCAGCTTAGACCGTAGTATAGCTCTGTAACGGCAATTCCTTCAGCCTTGTCTCTGACACTTTTTTGTACCGAGATGACAGAGAACAGGCCAAACAATAAAATAGTCAGATAGT
This sequence comes from Chitinophaga filiformis, assembly GCF_023100805.1. Taxonomy (NCBI): domain Bacteria; kingdom Pseudomonadati; phylum Bacteroidota; class Chitinophagia; order Chitinophagales; family Chitinophagaceae; genus Chitinophaga; species Chitinophaga filiformis. The sequence goes on along the minus strand of NZ_CP095855.1, from coordinate 5,314,104 downwards.
AGCCTTTTTCGTTCAATTGCATATTGGCATTCCATAAGCCAATACAATAGCCCACAGATCCTATCAATAGGGCAAGCCAGGATGCCCCTATAAATGCGCCGGTTGGCTTAAATGGGTTTCTGGTATGCTCACCCTGTTTCATGTTGGGTGTATTTTCTTCTGTTCTGCGAAGTAGCGGTTCCATATTACTTTGGTTTAGTGATTAATATGAAACAAATGTCGGCCGTAAAGCAGACCTAAAAAAGGCAGATTGTGTAAATTACTGACGATATAATTTTCAATTTTGTACCTTTAAATGCATTAAAAATAGTAACTGTTTCACCCTATGGACTCGCTTTCGGAATTGGTGAATTTGCTAAATTCATTTGAAAAACAATTATTTAGGCAGTTTTTACATCGCAAAAACAAAAGGTTGGATGTGAAAAACCTGCAATTGCTTGATTTTTTGGAAACTGACGATATAGATGGCTTAAATAACCTCTATACATCGGAGAAAAATAATGATGCATACCATGCTTTGCGCAAAAGGCTGCAGGATAATCTGCTGCTATTCTTATCGCAGAAAGCCTTCGAAAGCACTCATTCTGACACTTATGACGCGCTGCGCCTGGTCGTGGTGAGCCGTTTCTTATTAGAAAATGATGTGGTCAAAATTGCTTTCAAATGTTTAGATAAGGCCGAGCGACTGGCTGAACAATCGGAGCAGTTTAATTTGTTGAATGAGCTCCTGCTCTTAAAGCTGCAGTATGCTCATCTGCCAGGGGCAGAAGACCTTGACGTGTTGACCGCACGCTTTCTCCAAAACCAGGCGTATATGCAACGCGAGGCTAAACTTAATATGGCCTATGCATTTTTAAGGCAGGAACTAAAGGAAATACACCTGAAGGGAAAGATCGTCAATTTAACATCGCTGATGATCACCACCATCAGGAAATACAAAATTGCCGTTCAGGAGATCATGACCTATAAGTCCATTTACCAGATCCTTTTCCTCGCTAATGAATATGCGGCAATTCAACAGAATTATGGATTAATAGAACGCTATATCAACCGTACAAATCAATTTATTCAGGAACAGGGACATAAAAAACAGGCCAATCTCTTTTACCATATCTCCATCCTGTACTTTTTGGCAAATTTCCACCTGAGGCGAAAAGATTTTGCCAGGAGTACAGCCTGTCTAAAGGAAATGACAGCGCTCATGGAGACGGATAGCCGCTACCAGGCGTCGTTTCATTTGCGTCATCAATTACTCTCTGCACTCAACCTGTTCTTTACTGGTTTTGCCGGTGACGCAATCTCCATGCTGCAGGAATCGCTGGCCAATACCAAACATACAGCGAAACCGGAAGATGTCGAAGACATAAGAATATGCCTGACCATGTTCTTAGCGCTGTGCGATGACCGGCGCTGCCTGAAACAGCTGGCTTTATTGACGCGTACTGATGCCTGGTATGAAAAAAGGATGGGAATGTTATGGACCATTCGAAAGAACCTGGCAGAAATTCTGGTGCATGCACAGTTCTCTAACATCGAGCTCGCCATGTCAAGACTGATCAGCTTCCGGCGGCGTTATAAAAAATATCTGCTGAAAACTTCGGAAGAGCGGGTGCTATTATTCCTGAAGCAGGTAGAAAAGTACCTGCAAAACCCCGATGTGATTTTTTCATCGGCGTATCAAAGGACAGTTTCAGGCATGTTGGAAAACGTGGAAAATAACGACATTTTTTCCCTGAGCTTTATTGCATGGCTAGTGGCACGCTGGGAGAAAAAAACAGGCTATAAAGTGGTTTTAACACTCATTCCGCAACAGGTATCCATCAACAGGAAAATCAAGAGGGAAAACTGACCGGACAGTTTTCACTTTTGATTTTCCTGCTGAATGTATTATTTCACTTTTTGCAGATATCCTGTAAATCCTCCCCGTGGCAGGCATTTTACTTTAATTTTTCCTGCCTGGGTGACAGCAATATTCTCAATTTTGAATGCTTGATCTGTTGCTCCGTCGCTTATTAACGTAAGTGTATATTTACCTGGCGATAAATATTTAAAAGTTAATTCCAGGGTTTGACTGGCGTCGGTGCCATTTAACCCTGACACATACCATTTGCTGCCACTGCGTCTCGCCAGAACGATCCTTTCCCCCGGGTAGCCATTCACGAGCTTAGTATCGTCCCAGGCCACAGGAACTTCCTGTAAAAATTTCATTGCTGGTAAAGGTAGTTGCAAGTAACCAGACGGCCTGTCTGCAAAATGTTGTAATCCTGATTCAAATGCAACTGCCAGCGCTAGTTCATGAGCATAGGTCGTGATATGAGGATGTTGAGAGTTCGTAAAGGTAACCGGTGTGTAATCCATTCCGCCTACAACGTTGCGGGTGAACGGCAGCACGGTGTTGTGCCAGGCGGCCTTTGTAGTCATTGTAGGGCCGTTATTATACCATTCGGCTCCGTAAACAGCCTCTGTGGTCATCAGATTAGGATATGTTCTGGACCAGCCTCTGGGCACCGTGGCGCCATGAAAGTCGACCATCAGCTTAAATGTAGCGGCATCCTGAAGAATGTCCAGGTAATAGGCAATAGTATGCTGTTTATCATCATCGAAGAAATCGACCTTTATACCATAAATGCCCAGATGATTTAACCACTCAAACTCCTTCATCCGGCTTTCATGTGTATTTAATCGTGCTACCGGTGTAGGCCCCGATTTGCCTGAATTATACCACATAAGGGGTTTAATTCCTTTGCTGCGTGCATACTTTACTGCATCGGCCAGGTTCCCGCCGTTTCCCATTTGATCCCATTCCCAATCGAACAATGTGTAAGGCCATTTCATTTTCACCGCGAGATCCACATACTCAACAACGCGTTGGTAATCTTTTGTACCATGATTGTATGCCCAATAGTTCCATGAAACAGCTCCTGGCTTTACAAAATCGGTATCGGACAATTGATTGGGAGTGCTGACATCTTCAATTAAGGTAGATGCAACAATCTCTTCGAGATGACCAATTATCATTACTCTCCAGGGCGATGACCAATTTCCTGAAACAAACAGCTGTTCACTCAAAGATGCTTTAACATCATACGGATCACTTACTTTGAAGCTGCCCGCCTGCTTACCGGCATGCAGTCTCGAAGCGGCATTAAACCGGGAAAGATCTGCTTCTGATATAAGCATCCAGACACTGTCTTTTGCGATGCTGAAAAGTGAGGGAAAGCCCCATTCTTCTTGAGATTTATTAGGAAGGCTGTCTTTGTCGGAGTAGTAGAAGTCCTCATAAGAGCCGGTGAAAGGCTGCATCCAGCTCCGCGAACCAGATGGGATAACAAAAGTTGTTTGCTCATCTATGACTGCATGTTTTAATGTGTCCCGATCAGGGAACACATACCTGAATGCAACGCCATCGTTATAAAGGCGGACAACCAGATCCATTCTTTTGTGATGATCGTTTTCAAAGTGATAGATCCACTCATTAGCCTCGTTAGACCTTTGTTTTCTTTTACCGTGCCTGGTTTCATAACGCTCAGAAATATTGCTTTTATCAATTGCCCCAGTCAGTTTCAGGTTTTTTGAGAAATGCTCATCTTCCCGATCCAGGCCTAGTTTCAGGCCTTTCAGCATTGGAATGGCCTTTTTGTATCCGCTATATAAAATATCGAGGTAAGGTTCGCCTGCTGATACACCATTACCCAGTGAATCTTTCAACGAAAATCTGGCACTTATACAACCATTGGGCGACGTCATATGCTGAGCAAGCGCGAAGTTGAAGCGGAAAAAAATGACAATCAAAAAAAAATACTTCATCCAATAAAAGTTTAATGTATACCTGGTTTTATCGCATAATGAACGGATGAGAGAAAGTTAGTAAATAAATGTCATATTAACACTGATTTGTTGGCCTTGTAAGCGTTATCAGCATCCTGGTCGGCAGTGCAGCCGGATGCAGGCAGAAGACTTACATTTCATGCATCATTCTACTGCTTCGGTAATAAAAATGGCGCTGTAAATCTTCTGTTCACAGCGCCATTTTGTACCCGGTAGCAGAACATTCCCTCCATATTCTGCATATCACCCGCAGTTATTCCAGCGCCGACGGCTTTATTACATCAACGACCGTTTTTTCGTCGCAGACCAGGCTTACTACATCATTTAGCCTGAAGAAATTACTTTCATCCGGATGGACCTTCAGTTTATAATTCTCGCTGGAGAAGAACGCATTAAAATCTTCCATTGAAGAAAAATAGATATCTGTGACGCTATCGTATTCAGGTGGCGGAAAACCCGCTATTTCGGTCGGGTGGGAGAGTACATATTTTTTAACGTACTTTTGCGATTCGGGAATGGACATAAATAGCGGTGCATGGATCTGCCGGTGATAGTTAATGAATTCTTCTCTACTCATTCCGTCAATCCGGCGAATCAAAAATGTGAATTTCAGCATGTTTTTTTATTTAAATGCAAAACTATTTTTAAGCTGATTGGCAGTCAATACCGGACAATTTTATGCGGGTATTTTTACTAATACGGCTTTGACCTAATTTTATAACTGCATGTATAAAAAGAAAACACCCATTCAGCTCAATTGCGGATTACATTTCTTTAAAGAATTATTGAATGGTAAATGGAAACTGATGCTTATATATTATGTTTCCCAGGGATTTCATCGTCCCAGTGAATTACAGCAAAAAATACAAAATGGTGATCGCCGGGTCCTGGATAAGCAGTTAGGAGAGCTGGTGAATCATGGGTTCTTAGAAAAAAAGGTATACAATACGAAGGTCCCTAAAGTTGAATACACACTGACTAAATTAGGCAATGACTTAGTCCCGCTCATCATCGTAATGGAAAAATGGGGAGAGGAGCACAGAGAGGATCTCGAAAAAGGATTGAAAAATGATCCTAAATTCATGAACGTCCTGTAAAATACCACAACGCATATGATACCGGAATCAGGCCACTTGCTTTCGAAAATTTGCGGGATTTCGCGAAATATACTGCCATGTGAAATATAATTTATTGATTTTCAATGGTGTTAAGAATGGGCATTATATTAATCGTTTCCTCTTCAAACGATTATATGAGCACTACTAAATTATACGTTATATCCAATCCTCATGATGATATTTACGGGGAGCAGCACAAGGGCACAGAAACGGCTGTCGCAGTATCCGCCTCGCTCAACCGATGCTATACCTCTTTTTTCCAGGCGCTGACTGCCTCCACAGGACAGCAATTAACAACGGGCGAAAAATGCCAGATAATGGACGGGCTTCAGCCCATCAAACTACGCAGGCGCCAGTATTTTCTGCAGGAAGGAGACGTATGCCGGCGTCTCGGCTTTATTATACAAGGCGCCGTGCGTACTTATGCCGTGAATCATAAAGGCCAGGAATCCATTCTTTATTTCAATACTGAGAGCAACTGGTTGGGCGACCTTGAAAGTTTTCGCACCAGTCAGGCATCCAGGTATCATATCGAAGCGCTGGAACATACCGAATTATTGACCGCCAGTCACCATCATATAGCATCTTTATCCATAGCGATTCCTGCATTCCGTCAGTTCCTCGAGCAAGAATATTATGTCCGGCTGGCCTTCAACCAGTGCAGGGTGCATATGGCGCTTAGTATGAATGCTGAAGAAAGATACCTGGACCTGTTAAAAAATCAGCCTGAATATGCAAAACGTTTTTCTCAGAACACCATTGCCAGCTACCTGGGTATAAAGCCCGAAACATTGAGCCGCATCAGGAGAAACTGGCAGGGACGATGAACGCTTAGTGGCAGATGCTTACATTATTTTCTTTTTAATACCCAGCTTTTTGATGCGGGAGCTGAGGGTGCTGGGGTGAAGTCCAAGGATTGCCGCTGCGCCTCGGGGGCCGGACACTCTGCCATTACATTTTCTGAGCACGGCAATAATATGTGCTGCTTCTTTCTGCGAAAGTGTTTGATCTGCGGCGGTATCTGGCAGCATCTTATTTTTCAGTTCGGGTAAATCTGCTTTACCGACCACGGGTTTTCGGCATCTGATCACTATGCGTTCTATCAAATTTTCCAACTCCCGGATATTCCCCGGCCATTCATAAGCCTGCAGTATACAAAGCGCTTCCGCACTCAGAACCGGTACTGGTAAGCTCCCCAGCCGCGCTGCGCTCTGTTCCAGAAATGCCTTGCAAAGAATCGGTATATCCTCTTTTCTATCGCGCAAAGGAGGTAAGGTCATCGGGAATACATTCAGGCGGAAGAACAGGTCGAGGCGAAACCGGCCTTCTGCTACTTCCTCTTCCAGGTGTTTGTTGGTAGCCGCAAGTACGCGCACGTCCACCTTCACTACTTTATTGCCGCCTACATGTTCCAGTTCTCTTTCCTGCAACACACGCAACAGCTTGGCCTGCAAGGGGAGGGGCATTTCCCCGATTTCATCCAGGAACAGCGTACCGCCGTTTGCCAATTCAAATTTGCCCATTCGCTTATCAATAGCACCCGTAAAAGCGCCCTTCTCGTGACCGAACAATTCCGATTCAATTAATTCTGCCGGCAGTGTTGCACAATTCACTACTACAAATGGCTGGTGCTGTCTCGAAGAAAGCTGGTGAATACTTCTGGCCGCCAGTTCCTTGCCGGTACCACTCTCGCCAAGGATGAGCACAGATACCGGTGTGTTGGCCACTGTCTCTATATCGTCGAGTACCCGCAGGAAGGCAGGACTATTGCCCAGCATGCCTTCCGGATGCTGCTGTGCCGGTTTCGGCAATGGAGCTACCTGTTTTTTAGTGCAGACAGCAAAACTGCTGTCTGCTAACTGAATCTTATTAAATAATGCTGTCAGATCTTTTTGTGCGTCCGCCGGCAGTGACAAGTGCATAGGCTTGTACATATCCGGCTGCTTATGATAAAACGCAAGCTGGACATTGATCTTGCCTAATGAAAGGCAGAATTGCAGGCAGGAATTGATGCCAAAACGCTGATGCAGCAGACGTTCCAGGCCTTCTCTTTCGATTAAGTGACTGAAAGCAGCATGGTTGTAAATATCACCGGCTACATTGCGTGGTAACATAGATTGCCTTTGCAGGGACCGGCCCTTTCCGAGCATCGAGTTCAGTTCCTCCTTTCCGATTAACTGGTATTCATGAAAGCCAATCCTTAGAAAACTTTTGCTTTTTGTAAGGTGTGTTCCGGGATACAGGAATTCATAGCACATAAAATCGAATGGCACAAGTGATTGAAAAATGCCGGGCATACGTGCTAAGATCTGTTCCAGGGGAAGGTCCCCATCTACAAGTTGTTGTAGCTGGTTATGTACCGACAGCTTTCGTTGCGATGCTATTTCCTGGTGTTGGATATGTTTACTGCGGGCAATGTCCAGCATCATCAGCAGGTCCCGTTCCCGCACGGGCTTTACCAGGAAACCATCAGGCTGCGTTTGTTTGGCTATCTCAAGAATGTGCTGATCTGTGCTGGCGGAAATGTATATGAAGCCGACACCCTGCTCGGTCAGGAACCTGGCCAGGTCTGTACCCATTGCATTGTCCTGTAGCAGGATGTCCAGCAGCACCCAGGAGGGGCGATATTTTAAAACCGCTTCCCTCGCATCTTCCAGCGTATCTGCAATTGCGCAGACCTTATGGCCTGCCTGTTCTAACAAGAGCCGCAGATCATTGGCCAGTATATATTCATCTTCTACAATTAACACATGTTCTTTCATGCCCTGTTTGTCGTATCTATAGTTCTTGTGTATGATATAAAACTTTGTAACATTACCTGACGTCTATAAAGATCAGCAGGCGCCTGATCTTGCCGTTTTCCACCACAAAAACATCTTCACCGGTTTCCTGGGCCGGCATATCTTCGGTTCCAAACTGCCAGTATAAGCGTGCTATATTGTGGTGCCCTTCAATGGGTTGACGCAGTCTGAATTTGCGTTCAGGAAATTTGGCTTGCAGATTTGTGATCAACAGCTGCAGCTCACTACGGCCCTGTGCCACAAAATGTGGATCTATGATCTCTACATCTTCCGCATATACCTCCGCTATGAGGGCGGCTCTTTTGGCGATATCTCTTTCGCTCCAGATGGAGAAGTGCTTTTCAATAAGGCTTTGATCCTGTGGTTCCATATTGTATGTTTTTTACAGCACAAAGATTTCATTTGTATTACAAAACCTTATTGACAATTGGTAGAAATTTCCATTGATAAATATCAATTTTTTTTTCTTGCTTTTGTCATTTGGACGGCGTGGCGTGCGGGGTAGTTTTGTGCCATGAAAGCACTCTCCATCTTTACGTCCATAGGGTTTCTATTTACCTTATTGCTTGCAATGCCCGGGCACATTTCTGCGCAAGACCCGGTGCTTCCGCCAACTAATTTAGGGCTTGCCAATGTCTTTGATGGCATTGCCGGCAAGCCCGGTTTTTTATACCAAAGCTATGTGCAGGTATTTCAGACCAGGGACATCTATGACCAGCATGGTAATAAGGGGCCTGCTTCCCTGAAAATAAATTCAGTGGCTACATTGTACCAGCTGATATATCTTTCCCGAATCAGAGTTTTTAGTGGCAATCTGGGCTTTACCGTTATTCTTCCTGTAGCCCAGGTAAGTGCTTCTAATGCAGGTGGGGTGGCGCCTTCGGTGAATCCCAAAGCTTGGGGAGATCCGATTTTGGGTACAGCAGTGCAGTGGTCAGACAAAAAGCTTTTTGGCAAAGCATTTTCTCATCGCACAGAATTGGATGTCAGTTTGCCACTGGGGGCTTATAATACTGCTTATAATATTAATCCTTCTGCACATCTTTTTTCCTTTGGTCTCTATCATACCTTTACCTTGATGTTGGATCAAAAGTTTAGTGTCAGTTCCCGTAACCAGGTCAATTATAACACCCATATTATTGGAACCAAGGCACAACCCGGAACTTTCTACAACGGCAACTTTTCAGTAGATTATGCTATTCTTCCTTCACTCAGGATAGCAGTAGCAACCTATTTGCTGGCGCAATTCAATCAGGATCGTTTCGATGGACATGGTGATTACTATGCTGCGCAATATGGTATTACCAATACCAGGGAACGTGTGGTGGGATATGGGCCGGGACTGGCGTATTTCCTCCCTCGCGGTGGATTGATTGAAGCAAAAGGATTCCTGGAAACTGCAGTGCAGAACCGGCCTGCCGGATTCAGGCCTACCTTGCGCGCGGCCATTCCGCTTGGCAAGTAAGCTCCGTCTTCTTATAATGTTAACCCCGCCCGCGTGGGCGGGGTTTCTTATTGGTAACAGTGAACGCACCTTTTATAGCTGCACTATAAAATAAGTGTTAGATTGACCGTTTTAGCAGGTCTGTCCATTTTATTGTTACCCATTGAATTGTGAACAGCAACCTCACATTTATGAGTAAACCAAATGCCAGCAACAAAATACTTTTGCTGATTCCTTTCTTATTATTGAAATGCTTCCTTGTTCACGCTCAGCAAGGGCCGACAGTGACCAAACTTAACAAACAGCTGCAACAATGCCGTACAGATACTGCCAGAAGCAATGTACTGCAGCACCTGGCGGCATTAAAGGCGGTCGAAAAAAAACGTTTTACGCTGGACTCTTTGAGAGGCAATTATATCTCCGCTATCCGGCACTACCAACAATATATGGTTTTGTCGGATTCTATGGAAATGATGAAGCACGACCGCCAGCTGGCGCAGTTAAAAATAGAATATGAAACAGAACAGAAAGACCGGGAGCTGGAGCTCAAAGAAAAACATATCTCGGTGCTCACTACTGAAACAAGTGCACAAAGAGAATTAATACAGCATGAGGCGACCAGGCGTCATTTTTCCTATGCTATAGGATCCTTGCTGCTGCTGCTATTGCTGATCAGCATTTGGGCATACAATATTAAGCGTCGTGCTAACCTGCAATTGAAACAACAACAGTTTGAGATCAATCAACAAAATATTACCCTGAAAGAACTACTGGACGAGCGGGACTGGTTACTCAAAGAAGTGCATCACCGTGTGAAGAACAACCTCCAGATCGTCATCAGCCTGTTGAATACACAGGCACTTCAGCTGAACAACGAAACCGCGCGACAGGCATTGCGGGAAAGCAGGAACCGTATGCAGGCTATTTCCATCATCCATCAGAAGTTATACCGGTCTGATAGTTTCTCCGGCGTAAATATGCATTACTATTTGAATGAACTGCTGGAATATTTGCAGGATAGCTGCGCTATACACGACATGATGACGGTGGAAATAAATCCTGCTAGCACTGAACTGGATGTATCACAGGCAGTACCTATCGGGCTTATCATCAATGAGGCAGTGGCGAATGCAATCAAATACGCATTACCATCGAACGCAGAACCACACATTCACATCTCACTGTGTTGTGATGATGAACGGGTAACATTATCAATCGCAGACAATGGCCCTGGATTTCCTGCAGACTTTGATCCGGAGACTACCTCTTCTTTCGGTCTTAACCTGATCATTGGATTGGTACGGCAGCTGCGCGGCAAAGTGGAATTTGACAGCAGTGCAGGAGTGCGGATCACTATATCTTTCCAGCAAATGCGCATACTCGTGTAATACATACCTTCCGCTCCTAACAATGCGTCTGTTGATATTTATCAACGTTTTTTTCTGGCATAAGTCAACATGCAACGATTCGCAGTGTTCTAGTTTTGCGTTATCAAACACAGTTCATATGAACATCATCGAATCGCTGCAGTGGCGTTATGCAACAAAGAGAATGACGGGGCAGCAAGTGCCGGACAAGGTCATGGACAACATCCTGGAATCTGTCAGACTGGCTCCCTCAGGTATCGGTCTTCAGCCCTATGAAGTATTTGTTATCACGTCACAGGCATTGAAAGAAAAGATTTACCCTATCGCATTTAACCAGGCAGCAATACTGGAATGTTCTCACCTGCTTGTTTTTGCCCCATGGGATAGTTATACGCCGGAGCGGATTAATCATGTATTTGATTACCTGAATGCAAGCCGTGGACAGTCTTCATCGGTATCAGAACGGCAACGGCAGTTTGCACTTAATTATTTCGCCGGCTTGTCGCAGGAACAGCATTTTCACCATGCTGCCAAACAGGCGCATATCGGATTGGGGCTTGCTGTAGCCGCCGCAGCCCTGCAGCAGATAGACGCAACGCCAATGGAAGGTTTTAACGCCGCTCAACTGGATGAATTATTACAACTTCCGCAAAAAGGCCTTAGAAGTTCTATGCTGATGGCGATAGGGTACAGGTCCGTAGCCAACGACTGGAACCTTCGGCTGAAGAAAGTGAGGAAGCCAATGGAAGAACTGATCACCTATCTGTAAACAATTTAAAATAATAGATGTATGAAACAAAATGGATTTCTTAAAGCGGCAGGCTTTGTGCTGTTAATGATGCTCTTTGCCGGCAGCGCTCAATCACAAAACAAGGTCAGTTTACTGGGCGTTGACCATTTCGGCATCAATGTTCCTGATTTACAACAGGCAGTTAATTTCTTTACAGATGTACTGGACTTTAAGGTAGTGACACAGATTGGACCTGTACCCTTAGATAGTAACTGGAAAGAAGCCAATCACATGAACCAGGCCACTGGCCCCGTAACCATAAAAATGACCCGGGCTGGCGATGGCGCTAACATTGAACTGTTCTATTATGATAAAAATAAGGGCAGTACAACACAGCCTGGTGGTGATGATATTGGCGCTACACACATCGCTTTTTACACAGCTGATATAAAGGCCAGCATCGCGTACCTGAAGTCGAAAGGTGTGACATTCCTTGGGGAGCCCTTCACCATGCCGGTAGGCGATACCGAAGGAGAAACATGGGTTTACTTCCTGACGCCATGGGGTTCTAAAATGGAGTTGGTGACTTATCCTAACGGCAAAGGATATGAGAAACACAATCCCGGTGTTAAACTCTGGTCACCCAAAAACGTTCCCGTAAAACTTTCTGCAGCAGATACGCTCAGCAAAGGACAGCTTCAACAGCTCGCAACCAGGCACCTGGAAATCTGGAATAACACAGCTGCCGCTGCCCGTCTTGCAGGATTGGCCTCCCTTTATACTGCCAATGTACTTTTCGTAGATGCGTCCTATGTATCCACCGGTCAGGAAGGGCTGAATACATTTATTGGCAATCTGCAGCAGTCTCATCCCGGTTTCCGTTTTTCACTTGCCAGGATCGAGGCAAATCATAATATGGTACGGCTGTTCTGGAACTATGGCGATAAGGCCCACCCGTCGCTTGTAAAAGGCGTCGACATTATCACTGTTGAACAGGGCAAAATTAAATCGCTGTATGCATTCCTGGATACGGTAAGTAAATAATTTTTAATAACAATAAAATCTTACTACTGATGGCAACACAACTAAGTAATGAACAGATCATCCGCAACCTTTATCAGGCAGCAGAAGTGCAGGATTCAAAATTATTTGCGTCTATGTTTACTCCTGATGGTTATTTCTGGGACGTTTCTGCCGGAAAGAAATATTATGGTGAAGACATAGGGCTCACTGTTGATATTTATGCAAAAGCATTTCCTGATATGCATCGCGAGTTACTCAGGGTATATGTGAAAGACGAGGAGAATATGGTAATGGTAGAGCTGACATTGAATGGCACGCACAATGGGCCTTTGGAGCTTCCGATCGGTACAATACCAGCTACGGGTAAGACCATTAATACGCCATGTGCGGACTTCTTTTACCTGGAAAATGGCAAGGTCAAATTTTTCCATTGCTATACCGCAGCCACTATATTGTTTGGACAGATTGGTCTGCTGGAAAAATTGAAATAAGCAAGGTGTACATCTCTGATATGCACAGCTCAGGGATGTACGCGCAAAAACAGATTGTATGAAACAAATCATGAAACATATTCCCCGTGTTGTATTTGGGATTGTCTTTTTTATAGCCTTATCTGCATCAGTTGAGCTAATGGCGCAGAAACAAAATCACCAATCGATCTCAGATGAATCATTGGTGGCACAATTACCCGGTTTTAAAAATGGTTATGCAACCATCAATAGTGTCCGGTTACACTATGTGACCGGTGGCAAAGGAAAGGTGTTGGTGTTACTGTCAGGTTGGCCGCAAACGTGGTGGTCATTTCATAAAATGATGCCTGCATTGCAGCAGCATTACACTGTTATCGCTGTAGACTACCGTGGCATGGGCACTTCTGGCCGGCCGGCCGGTGGATATGATAAAAAGACAGTAGCAGGAGATATAGCTGGCTTACTGAAGTCGCTGGGGTATCAGCAGGTATTTGTTGCCGGTCATGATATTGGTGCACAGGTGGCATTTAGCCTGGCAGCTAATTATCCGGACCTGGTCGAAAAGCTGGTGATGATTGACGTGCCTCACCCGGACGAAACGTTTGCTGCTATCCCGATGCTTCCGGCTCCCGGCACCCCCACAGATAAGCTGGACCCTGCACGTCCATATGTCTGGTGGTTTGCATTTAATCAACTTAACGGTCTTCCCGAAGAATTGGTGGCAGGGCGTGCGGCAGTTTTTCAAAAGACGGTGTTCCACTACCTGTTAAAGGATGACAGTTCAATGTCCTCATTTGACCGGGCAGTATATGCGGCTACGTATAACAGCAAGGAAGCCATTCACGCAGGAAATGCCTGGTATCAGGCTTTTCCACAGGATATAGAAGACTATAAGGACTATGCCATGCTGAAAATGCCGGTGCTGGGTATAGGAGGTCCAGGCTATGACTGGCTGAAATATGCCTTACCTAAAAAGGCCGCCGATGTGAAGCTCGTAAAAGTGGAAAATTCCGGGCACTTTTTACCGGAGGAACAGCCGGATGTAACAGTTAGAGAGATAGAACAGTTTTTAAATTGATAACCGGCAATAAAGGCAGCTTCATTTTAAGGGGAGCTGCCTTTTCGATATTGTACCACATTTACCGTTTGAAATGCCACACCCGGGTGAGGGGGAGACCGATCTATCTTATATCTCTAAACGACGTTACAAGTATGATGTATAAATCGTATTTGTAGTAAAAATATATTAAGATGCTGATTAATGATATTCACAAACTCCCTAAATTGCATTTCGTTATAATTTCAATAACACAAATTTCAAATTGAAACATATGCATACAAAGCTCGCTTTAAACCGACTGTTGACCGATCTGGTCGACTTGCCTGATCTCTCAGGTTCAAATCTCAATTATACTTTTGTTAATGCCACTTCCTCTCTGTTAGCCCTACTTCCCCGACTATCCCTACTAGCCCTACTATCCCTACTATCTCTACCGGTCCTACTATAATTCTACAGGACTCCTTACCCCTTCTTTCATAGCTTTTTACGACTTCTTACTATAAAATAATTCAACACATGTATGTATGTGCGCAAAAAATTTGCGTCTGCTTTACCTGCATTGAACTTGTAATTATTTTTTAACCAAAAATTGAATAACATGATGATGTTAAACCATCTCGCATTCCTCATTAACGAGGAAATTCCAAGGCAATTGAGAAAGTCGCCCATTCTCAATCCAAAATTTATCGGCCAGGTAATGTTTAGCCGACATCCGAAACTTGAACATCCTGAACAGGAGTTCTTGTCATCGCTCAAAAATTCAACAAATGATGAGACCATTCGTGTCGCTGTAAAGTCCTGTCAGTACAGCATTGTGCCGCTGTTGGATAAATTGATGCAATGGCTTCCGGACATTGAAGTAAGGCAGATGGACATACTTGATCCTGATCCTGAAGGCAGGTATTTATTTAAGTTCCTCCACAAACTGCTGTTCGATTTGCACCTGTTCCTGGAGAAGAATTTCTACCAGTATATGGACGATGACTACAAGATACCGGCTTACAGCAGGTTTTTGTTTCATGAGTTCATTATGCGAACCTTGGTGACGGTAAAGAGTTCGCCCCGATTCAGGTCGCTCGATGACCGATTGCAGCGCATTGTAACTGCCCCACTGGAAATGTCGGTCTCATCGCCGAATGACGATGATCTCACGTACTGTAACCGCGATTATATTGAAAAGTTGGCGAGTCAGTTACTGGGGTTTGTAAAGAAAGGCAACGACAATGTCTGGCGACTGTACAACCGGCTGCAGTACATCGATTTCAACAGTGCAGATTATGTACGTTATTTAACGTCCCGGTTCAGGGCAGAAACTACCGCCATTGCCGACAACAGGAAAAGGTACATATGGCTCATAGAACGGCGAAAGAAAATTGCGCACCAGCTGGTTGAAAACGGCACATCCTACCGGAGTGGCCAGCAGTCGCTGAAGGCAGTACTGGACGAATGGCTGAAATGGGAGATATACCACACGAAGAGGATGTTAGAGCTCGAAATGATCAGTAAATAGGATGTTAACCCAATTTGTTAAAAACTCAAATAACCATCATTTATGAATAAGCAGTATGCCGGCGTTAATTTCATCCGCCACCTCAATGCATTCTACACCCTTGTCCACGAGCACGAACGACTACGTGCAAACGATATTAGCCTCTATGTGGCCTTGTTTCATTTGTGGAATCTGGCGCATTTTCCGGGAACCTTAATGGTGGACCGGAGTTTAGTGGTGCAGCTCAGCAAGATAGGCTCGCTTCGTACATACCTGCAATGCATGAAGCGGCTACATGACTTTGGTTTCCTGACTTATCATCCGTCCGAAAGACCATTCCTGCGCTGTGCGGTAAAAATGGTCCCGCTGGAAAAAAAAGCACCACAGTCTGTCAAAACCGCTCCACATACAGCGAAAAAAAGTGACCCACATATGCGGAGCAATAAAGATCCAGGTGAGGGGGGCAATTGTGCCCCACATACGGGGGCGATTTTGCTCCACTTTAATAATAATAAACAAATAAACAATTTTATAAACGAGAGTAAAACAGCGCGCGCGCAAAAAAAAAGTAAAGATAAAATTATTGTGCCTGCGGCGCCGGAATTGGAAGAGATATGTGCGTATTTCCGTTCCGCGGCGCAATCAGACAAAGAAGCGGGGCTGTTTTATTTTCATTACAAGGCCATTGGCTGGACTTTGAGCGGCATGCCTATCCTGGATTGGAAGGCCGCCGCGGAAAAATGGATCAGCCGCATTCCTTCATTAAAAAACAATGCTATTGCAAATACCACATCAACAACCGGAGGGCTCGAATCAGCAAAAGACAAACGTTACGATGACCCACTTTGATTACCACTACCTGCTGCAGCAGGTACAAGAGAAAGGCAGTGACCTGTATCGCAGGGATTTTGTGATCGACGATATCGACAGGCCCGTTGTCATGAAGCTGCTCGCTTATTTTCTCCGCGACGGAGAAGTTGCAGCAAAGGAGAACGTTGACCTGCACAAAGGGCTGCTTTTGACCGGGCCCGTAGGCTGCGGCAAAACGTCGATCATGCGCATCCTGTCAAATTTCAGTCTGCCTGACCACCGTCCCATGCTTAAATCTTCTGTGGAGATAAGCCTGGAGTTTACGGACATGGGTAATGACGTGATTATGAGATATAGCAGGAAGGCATTCAATCCTTACAGGCGCATGCCGTATGTTCATTGCTTCGATGATCTTGGCCTTGAGCCCCTGGTTAACTATTGGGGCAATAAGATCAATCTCATGTCACAGATCCTGTTCACCAGGTACAATCTGATGCATTCTCATGGGATGATCACACATGTCATCACACGATTAAATGCCGCAGAACTGGAAACCATCTATGGAGATCATGTGCGTAGCCGCATGCGTGAGATGTTTAACCTGATTGCTTTTCAGCCTGATTCACGCGATAAAAGAAAGTAGTAGTAAGTATAAGAAGGGTAAAACGACGGCCGGGTAGTCTTGCCCGGCCCCACTTTATCAACGCAAAAGTTAGGTAAAGCCCGCAATATTATTTTTTCTGATTTTAAAAAAGATTATTCACTTATGGCGAAAACAAGAAACGTCTTATTAACCGGTTATAAGGTTAGTAAGGCTGTATTACAAGAAGAATTTGTAGTTAAAAATAGAAAGGGCCAGACCTTTCTGACCAAGTATCCTGATATGAGCAATGTGGTTCCATCCGCCGCTCAACTGGATGAAAAATCCAAGTTTGCAGCAGCTGTGGCATATGCCCGGGCAATTGTTAATGATCCGGTACGGAAAGCGAACTACAAAGCGCATCCGGGAAGTACAGTGTATCACAGCGCTATTAAGGACTATCTGAAACAAAGATCGTAACGCAGCACAATCGCCCCGCTGCTTACTGTCTTTACCTGGGCCCCTCGCATATTGTAATTCCGGCTTTTTGCTGCTTCAGATGGATCCTAGGTGGGGTCTTGTTATTATTTGGTCGCTATGAAGCGATGCCTGTCTTTACTGCGCTTTTCTGTAAGTGAATCTGTCATTTTTCCGCTTCTGTATTGTTTGTGTAAAGCTTAATTTGTGCAGATGTAAAGCTGGGATTGAATTTACAATCATCTGTAAAGCTAATGCTGAACCTTATCATAAGAACTGTAAAGTTTTTTTAGTACTAAGATGCCTCACCTCCAAAAAATGTAAAGTTTTTCTTTACTAAGACACATTGCCTTTCAGATACCGGTTTGATTGTCTTATCCTGGTATAGGTTTACACTTTTGGTGAGATAATCCGTTTGAATTTTACAATATTAAAAGATAATCCTAAAAAGGTTGTTTTCTTTAGATTTTAGTCCTGGATCAGGTTGACAGTATCTGCTGTTAATCCTGATTTTGGACCATCTTTTTTCTTGGTTCGCCATCTCCTTACTAATTCCCCTTGTTTTGTATGTGCCTGATTCGGAGTCAGATAGTCGCAGCTTGTATGAGGCCTTTGTTCATTGTAGATGCGGATAGTCTCTGCTACTATAGCAGCCGCGGCTTCATAGTTTTTAAATAACCGGTCCAGGCCAAATTCTAACTTTAATATTCCATTTACTCGCTCAGCAATGGCATTTTCATACGGGTTGCCCTTCTCGGCCATACTAATGCCGACGTGACTATCATTAAGTAATTCTATGTAGTTTTTACTACAATATTGTGACCCTCTGTCAGAGTGGTGAATCAGGCTATATTTGATGGGATTCTTTATATCCGATAAAGCCATTTTTAAGGCCTCAATAGGCCCTTCGGCCTCCAGTGATGGATGTAAGCAATAACCGACGATTTTTCTTGAATAAGCATCAGTTATCAGGCTCAAATAACAGAACCGGGAGCCTACCAAAGGAAGGTAAGTAATATCACTAACCCACACCTGGTTAGCCTGACTAAGCTTCAGCTCTTTAATCAGATTAGGATATTTTTTGAAGGGATGATTAGAATCGGTAGTCCGTATTTTCTTACGTTTTCTTTTACGGACAAGCATTCCATTTTCAGCCAACAGATTGAAAAATCGATCCCTGCCTAATTTAATTTTATGATGTTGAAGAGTTTGTGAAAGCATTCTATGAAGTTTTCTGGCGCCCAGTCGCTTTTGTGAAGCTCTGATTTGCTCCGCTTTGTCAAGAACGATGGCCATTTCCAGGCCAAATTGATGATCGCTGTTTTTCCGCTTATAAAAAGCTTGTCTGCTTTTACCAAACAGTCCGCAAACATTACCCAAATCCTTGTCCGGATAATGTTCTTTTACTCTGCAGACGGCTTGGTACCAGGCTTTTTTTGGATCTCAATATTAAATTGTTCTTCAGCAACTTCGATCATTGTCTGAAAAGCAAATGCCTTTAAATTGGCATGTTCCAGCTTTTTACGGAGTTCTTCATTTTGCTTTCTTAAAGCATCAAACTCCTTTTTTTCCTGTTCTGTCATGGCCGTAGATATTATGGGTTTTTCCAAAGTCGTTTGCCTAAGTTCGGAAGAAAAAAGAGAGTACCAATAAGCTATTTGTGGTTTAGTGATCTTATAACGAGCTGCGACCTGGCTCATGCTTTGGTCTCCGGCCATGTAATCGGCTACGACTTTGTTCATGAACGACTGCTCATATTGGAACTGTGGTCCCAGGCGTCCCTTGCGTCCACCTTTGTTCTGATTGTTTGAATTTTGCATGTTTTACACTTTTTAAGGTGTAAACCTATTTCAGGACCTGACAGATACCGCTTTAATACCGCTAATCTTACGTTAAAGCTACGTTCATGAACGTAAGATTAACGTAAGATTAGCGGTATTAAAGCGGTATTAAACTGGTAAAAAGTAGCATTGAAATACAAACTCGAACAGTGCATTTTTGTGTAAAAATTGGGGAAAAAGGGAAGTGTCAAAATTCTCTTTAAGTGCTGGCTTTACATGAACTTTGTATTCATGAATTACATGGCCGTATTAAACACTCAAATAACTAAAATGAATTGCTTGACAAATCCTATATCCAAATTAAAAACCGTAGTTCGTTCATCAGCTAATCAATACCGGTTATCTCACTTATTCCTGTTACATATCCCAGAAGTACTGATGGGGTTATATCTATCACTTGTTTCAGCCTTTGCATGTATCCATTCAGCTTTATTTGACCTCATTATCCATTCGCATGCGGAACCGCCCGTTTTTGATACTTAAAAAAGATGCAATTCGCGAGATGATCCTGGAAGAGAAGATCGTTTACGCCGCTGTGCAAAGGAATTATATATCTCTTAAGCTCCTGGATGGCCGTACTTTTACAATCAGAAAAAGCCTGCAGCAATTCCAGCAGGAAGCTACTCCGGATCTTTTCGTTCGCATACACAAACGATATCTTGTTTGCATCAACTATATCAGGTTTGTTGATACGGAGGTCACTATGATCGTCGGTGATCCATTACCCATCGGCCGGGAGTACAAGGATGAGTTTTTCAGTCATTTCCGGGTTTGTTAACTGTTCCCATCCTCACCCATTTTGCAGTTCGTCCTCACGTATTTGCAGTTTGTATACATGGATTTGCTGGTTGTACACATGGCCCGGAATGGCCTTGTTAATCGTGCTAATATTGTGTCAGCAATCGCGATCAACAGGGCTGCGCCTAAAACAGGAGAGGGGCGCCTCCTGTTTGACCTGGTGATCATGATTGTGATTAAACAACATTTTTAATCACTAAAACTTATCACTATGGCATATGTAAAAGCAAACCCCTTCACGAAGGGAGTATCCGGTACTATCGGAGATATGATGAACTTTCGCGTCAGAAAGGGAAAGACGGTAGTCGCCGTTAAGCGTGGGCCCAGTTCCAAACCTCCGACTGAAGAACAGCAGGAAACAAACGAACGATTTATAACAGCTTCCCTGTATGCGCAGGATGCAATGAGAGATCCTGCCATAAAAGCGCTGTATCAGAAAGCGGCAAAAGGTGGGCAGACCGCATATAATGTAGCCTTGCGGGACGCCATGAGTCCCCCTGTCATTGATGGTTTAGACACCGGTGGCTATAAAGGAACAGTCGGTGACCAGATCGCTGTCAAGGCAAGAGATGTCATTACCCCGGCGTCGGTAAAAGTTGCCATCTTTTCGGAGACTGGCGTTTTACTGGAACAGGGAGATGCCGTCATCAAAGCAAAGGACAGACGTTTCTGGATTTACACGGTAACTACCGCCAATGCAGCACTGCCCGGTACGAGGGTAGTTGCTACTGCGATTGATGTACCAGGTAATGCAGCCGAGAAGACTGCTACTATTTCCTAAGACGTAAACCAGCGCCCCGGTCAGTAGCCGGGGCGTTTTTTTTCACAATTAAAACTTATGTATCATGAGAATTCTTAAGCGGTTATCCATATTTCCTTCAGCAGCTGCAAACATGAGGCAACCGCACGCAAAGCAACAGCCGTTTTCAGACGGAAAGC
Source organism: Chitinophaga filiformis (assembly GCF_023100805.1). NCBI lineage: Bacteria > Pseudomonadati > Bacteroidota > Chitinophagia > Chitinophagales > Chitinophagaceae > Chitinophaga > Chitinophaga filiformis. Next base: position 5,293,329 of record NZ_CP095855.1, on the reverse strand, counting down.
CAGCTGACAAGCTTCCTGATATCAGGATGGTAATTACTGACTACTACAGACGCGCTATCAACGACATCATCTATATGATTATAAGAGATGTTGATCATGTAATGGTCAGTATCGTATCAGCCGAGGATAGGGAAGTTGAAAAAGGCCCTGCAATGAATAGTAGTGGTGTTTGGAGCTACCGAACCGCCGTTGCGAATCCTGCCTATCCTGGTGGAATGGTGGTGGTAACAGCAGGGAATTTGCAGGGACATCAGACCGAGGCGAGAGTGGCGATTTTTTGAAGATAGGAAGCGTCCGGTAACGTCTCGACGTTTTTTTAGTTAGGGTTCTTTGACAGGTTGCTTGTTGATTAGCTTATTCTGACAATGCGTTCCATCGGAGTTTCCCTTACTGGTTTAACTGTCATCCAACCTTTATCGTTGTATTCGCGTTCGTATTCTCTTTGAAATCCTTTCATTTGCAGCGTTTCATTATCAATCCATTTAATGATTTCTTCATCATTGTCGAGAAGGTCAATTTCCTTTATTTCGGGTAATGGCAACACCATCGGATTTGTAAAGTCAAATATTTTCATATAGTATGGGCCGCCCCAGATACACCCTATTGTAGCTAAAAGGTTTCCGTTAGGTGACAAATGGAAATTCGTCCAGATGTACCCGTCTGTTTTTGGAGAATAGCTTACCATCTTTCTATTGGTCAGATCAATGATGGTCTGTCCTCCAAACAGATCCTCTGCGCAGATCATATATTCGATATTTTTTTTTTCAACCCATGAGTAAAGAATTCTATCCTCGTTAATCAGGAAGTCAAATATTTTCTCATTGGTTGACTGCTGATAGATCTGAGCTCTTGTTATCACGTATTTCTGATCGTATAACATGGTTGCTTCCAATCTAAAATTTTCCGAAGGTGAGATAAAAATTTCGCTCTCAATTTCTGTTATTCTTTGATTAAAAATCTCTTTAAGGCCGGCCCGTATTTCTTCAATATAGTTCATAGCGAATTGTATTCTGCCAAATTAGTCTAAATCTTCATTTGCAAATGTATATTCCGATACAATTTCAGGATTAAACCTGTCATGTGTTGAATAATAATTAGTTAGGTGAAATGGAATGCGAGTAAAGTGCAAGTCCACTCGCAGAATGGGCTGCATAAGTTGCGAAAGTTTATTAAATGGAGCGTTAATTGCTGAGATATAAAGTAAAGCTTGCGGAGTACTGAGCAGGGGGACTCCTGTTTTATCATCACTTCGCATTGCTACTCGTACCTGAAACATTGAAACTTTGAACATATTTTTTGGGTTTCTTACCAATATGCTTTTCAAACACTTTCGTAAAGTGCCCCAGGTTCTCAAATCCCATTTGATAGCCTGCTTCCGACACCGTCAGATTTTCCTCACGTAAAAGTCGTGCAGCTTCTTTCATGCGTAAGTGTTGATAGTAATCGTAGATACCCATGCCAAATACCTGCTTAAAAAGCTTGCGGAGTTTTAGTTCGTTCATACCCGCAATTTGTTTTAATTCTGCGATGCTACTGGGTTGGTTCAATGATGAAATGATTTTGTCCCGTACCAGGTAAACGGCTTCAATTTCCTTCTTGTTCAGTTTCTGCCCAACAGCATTCTGGCGATTCCGCAAACTCTTGAACAGATGGTACAGCAGTTCCATTGCCTTGATTTTGTAGTAAAAACTACTCATCGTGTCCGGCTCTTCCTTTTTGACGATGTCGTTTACGGTGCGTAAAATGTCATCGGTCATCAGTTCTTCTATCCAAAAATTATTAGCACTATCAAAAAGGTACAGAAAGTGTTCAGACTCTTCGTTCAGGAAGTTTTTCAAATACTCAGCACTGATGCTGATGGAAACATGTGTTACACGGGTGTTTTTCTTAAAATGCATCTTTTGGCTGAGCGCATAAGGAAAAATACGCACATAGGGCGGTTCAGTAGTTCCCTTCGTCTTACGCCCGTTCGCTTCATCGTCCGCATTATCCTCAAAGATGTTGTGAAATACAAAACCAATACCGTCTGTTATATGGGATTTTCCTGTTACGCGGGTGAAGTCATTTGTGGTGAAGAATGACCCAAAGTGCATGGCCATGTCGGGCAGGAATGCAAATCCTTTAAAAAAGTTCACCTGAAAGTGTTGCAGCTCCTTTTCTAAAACCAAACCCAGCTTGTTGGTGAATTGAAAAATTCTGCTGTCAATATATTTATTGCCTTGTTCGTTCATTTTTTCGATCAAAAATATTAGTTAATCGAATATTTTACTTGTAAAGCTACAATTAGTTTTGCATTGTAAACAAACACATTACAGTAAATAAATCAAGTGATGAAAAAACAAGTGCTGATATCCGGAGCCAGCTTTGCGGGATTAACGTTAGCATACTGGCTGAATAAATTTGGCTATGGGGTGACAGTAGTGGAACTTGGGAAGGAGCTGAGAACAAGCGGCTCACCTATCGATGTGCGCGGGGAGGCGTTGGATATTGCCCGGGAAATGGGCATACTTGATCAGATCAAAGCCAATGAGTTTATTCATACCGATGAGATTGTGGGCGCCGCAGATCAAACGCTGGCTACATTTGCAATAAATACTTTGCCGGAATACCTGGGTGATATTGAAATTCACCGTGGAGATCTGATAAGGATCATCTACGACGTTATTCCAAAAGATGAGGTTGAGATAATTTTTGATAATAGCATATCCACATTGGTTCAGCATGAAGATCATGTGGAAGTGTGTTTCGAAAAAGGCGAATACAAAACTTATGATTTAGTATTCGGAGCGGACGGCACCCATTCTATTGTCAGAAAGCTCACATTCGGACCTGAGGAAGCGTTTAAGAAGTTTCTGGGTGTTTACTTCGCATTTGCCGGCACAGATCGGATACAAACAGGCAGGCCAAAATCTACAGGCATCGTGTATCGCGAGCTGGGCAAACAGGCGGTGATCTATCAATTCCAGAACGGCGTGAACACTATCCTTGTTTTCCGTGCGCCTAAACTGGATTGGCATTACCGGGACCGTGAGCAGCCTAAGCGCATTTTAAGAGAATATTTCGGCGGCAATACCAATTGGAAGATCCCTGAAATACTGGACTCGATGCTTGGCGCCGATGACCTTTATTTCGATGAAGCATGTCAGATTGATATGCCGGTTTGGACAAAAGGCCGTGTAGGCCTGATAGGGGATGCTGCATACGCACCGAGCTTTTTCACCGGCATGGGCACCAGCCTGGCTATGCAGGGAGCAACCTTGCTGGCTAAAGAGCTGCAGGCCAGTGACGATCACAGTGCTGCTTTTGCAAACTATAACGAGCTGTTTAAACCCTTTGTGGAGCGCATTCAGGCACGCGTTGCTCATAGTTTAAAAGTTCAATTACCGGAAACGGAAGAAGAATTACAGGCTTCCTTGAGGGCCTGGAGCAATAGCGAACAATCCTCATAGAAGTGATTGGGCCGGGGTCCAGCCGATCCGTATATCAGTTGAGTCCTGATTGCAATTTGTTTTACGTGGCTTGCCGGCCCTTTCTATCGCCTGTATGTTCCAAACAACCTGTCCCAAAGGTTTGTGTAGAAGCCAAAATTGTAGCCAACATGCTCATGATGATCATGATGGAAAGTTGAAGTGCCTAAATATTTGAGTAGCGGCCATTGGCGTATTGTGGCAGGAAGCGGTTCTATGCCCAGGTGCCCCGTAAGTCCGAAAGCGAGGTTCAGGATGAGGTACAGGATGATGGCATAGATATCAAAGGGAAAGATCACAAGCAGGAACAGCCACAGGGCGCCGAAGCAAACGGTTTCTACCGGGTGCAGAATGAACAGGTCCATTGGTTTGGGATGTATTGCCTGGTGATGCAAGCTGTGAACAGCCTGGTAAAGAAAAGTTTTGTGTATCAGGTAATGGAAAAGGAACATAAGCAGGTCCATTGCCATGAACAAAAGCAGGAAATGCGTTGCAATCGTCCATGAAACTTCATAGCTGATTATAATGAATCCCTGCTTCCACAGCCAGTAGCCGGCATAAGTAACCAGGGTGTTCAGCACATTAGTGCCTGCACAAATGATCCACTCATTGCGTGTAGCGGCAATAAGGGTCACGGCATGTGGCGACAACCGCCGTTGGATATTCCTGCCTGCTACCAGCACCAGTGCAGTGAGCAGCACATTTTCCACCAGGAAGATGGCGCCGATAAGCACTTCAGGTAAGTTAGCGAACGATTGCAGGAATTCTTGCATAGAATGATAATCAGTCTAAAAATAGCTAAATATCGCATAAAAGAAAAAGGGCGGTATCGGGAGATACGTCCTCCTCAAACAGGTAAATGCGCTTGGAAAGTGGTACGGGTGTTAAAGTTTGCCACTCCATTTCTTCGGTTTCGTACCCATATGTTTTTCAAATAGTCGTCCAAAATAACTAAGATTGGTAAATCCAAGGTGGTAACCTGCTTCTGAAACAGATAGTTTTTCCTCTTTCAGCAGCCTGGCCGCCTCTATGATGCGAATATGCTGATGATAATCAGAAAGGCCTTTACCAAATACCTGTATAAAAAGTTTACGAAGTTTTTGCTCATTCATCCCACTTATCTTTACAAGTTCGGCGATTGGTATCGACTTATCTAAAGAACTGGCCATTGCATTCCGGACCCTATAAATGCCGTCGATCTCAGTTACATTCATATGCTGATGTGAAATGGTCTCCCTTCTGGACAGATTTCTGAATAAATAGTAGATCATTCCCATACAGTGGTGTTTATAAAAGAAGTCCGGCAACAAAATTCCTTCATTAACGCCGAGCACTTCGTCAACCAGGGCGGCAATTTCGGGCGACATAAATTCTTCGATCCAGAAAGTTCGTTCGAGGTCAAAAAGATAATGGAACCTTGATTCGTCCTTGCCGAGGAATTGTTTCAAAAAATTTATGTCTATAAGGATAGTGATTTGCCGTAACTGCGTCTCTTTCGAGAATCTTACGGTACTGCCCAGGTGTAATGGCGTAATACGCACGTGAGCGCGTTCGTGATGATGACCATTATGGGCTGCAGCTTGCCTGTCGGCAAAGACGTTCTGAAATGAGATCATCAGTCCATTTTTGATAATTGTAACTGGATTGCGCTCAAAAATAAAATCCTCTTTTGCCAGTACAGAACGGATCATAATTAACATGTCCGGCAACAGATCTATTACTTTAATGTCACGCAAACCCAGGCTATCCAGTGCTGCAGCGCTCATGTTGAGCGGTGTGCCAACCCTGGACGCAAGATCAAACATCAGTTCTTTAGGATTCTCCTGCTTCATTTTAGTGGACTATTTTTCCTCGTTATCGGGCTATTTTATGCATGAAGCTATAAATACTTTTGTGTAAAACAAACCAGAAGAAAATGAAAAAACGGATTATTATTTCAGGAGGTGGTATTGCAGGACTAACAGCGGCCAAGTTGTTGCATAACATGGGGCATGAGATCATTGTAATAGATAAGGGTAAGCAGTTCAATAAAGCAGGCTTTTTGGTTTCGCTTAAAAGCTTTGGGGTTGAAATAATGGATGAACTTGGACTAAAGCGCCATTTAATAGCCGAATCAACACCATCTGAACTTATGCATTGGCTCGATGCAAATGGAGGTATGATCCGTAATATAAGCTATAAAGAAGTTAACAAAAATACCAGCCAGTCAATTTTAATTACCCGCGGCGGATTGCATAACGTACTATACGAAGACATAAGAGACAAAGTTGAGATCTTATTTAACACCACGATTGACCACCTGCAACAAGATGCCGGAAAGGTGCACGTCACACTTTCCAGTGGTATAACAGCGGTCGCCGATATGGTCATTGTATCAGAAGGGTTGCGCTCATTGACAAGATCAAGGTACTTTCCCGAAAGCCGGCTGGAAGACTTTAACTTGTTGTACATGGGCGGCAGGCTTGTAGGAAAACATTCCTATAGTATAGGAACAGTAAGCACTTACTTAGACGTTAATAAAATGCTGTCTGTTTATCCGATCAACAGCAATGAGGTTGCCATTCAATGTTATATTTATACAACTGACGAACTAGCGAAAATACATTCCAATATAAAAGAAATACTGAAAGATAACTTTAAATCCTATAGTGCTGAGGTACGTCATTTAATTGACGGAATAACAGATAGCAGTCAGCCATTCGTAGACAAGATGGGTATGGTATACACACCGGATCTTTTTAATGGCAATATTGTTTTACTGGGGGACGCCGGTTATTGTCCCACAGCAATGTCGGGTATGGGTGCTTCACTTTCGATATATGGGGCGAAGGCATTGGCACATTTTCTTTCGCAATCATCGAATGATATTTCAACTTCATTGGTTAACTATGACAAACTCATGAAGCCGATAATAAAGAAATTTCAGGACAACGCCAGAAACAACGCCCGCTCGTTTATACCAAAAAGTGAAGCCGATCTGTCAAAGTTCTCGCAACTATTTAGAACTGCTTCAGATGCTGAGGTGAGTAAGATGATGACCGACCAGCTTTTCCTAACAGCGGAGCAACGGAAATTCATCGTTAATTAGCGGAAATTAACAAGAGCGTTCATGATTATCATGCAGAGGGCGCAACAGATGCTTACTGCTGCACCATGATCACGATGCATTCCTATGGCAGGATTTGAGTAATGGTAGACCTGGAGGGGCACATCGTATATTTGTTGGTTATTTTTTGCCGACAAATATATTGATGGTCCCTTAAAATCTATTACGAAGACATTCCCTTAAATTCCGTAGGTCTCATGTTTGTCAATTGGTAGAAATTATTGCTGAACGCTGATATATTGGAGTATCCGACTTCATAAGCAATTTCGGTCATATTCAGATCGGTGTCTTTAATCAGTTCCATCGCGCGGATAATTCTCAACATCTTTACATACTGAACGAAAGTGATGTGAAGTTTCGTCTGAAATAGTCTTGTCAAACTTCTCACGCTCATTCCCGATTTCACCGCCGTTTCTTCCAGGGTAAGATTTTCATTGAGCCGGCTTCGAAGTTGACCGACAATAGCCTGGAGGCGCTGATCGTCAGTAGTAGGCAGTTGGATCGAAAACTTTTGAAGATTTTCCCTGGACAATACATTTTTCAGTGTTGTTAAAAACTCAAATTCCCACGAACCTTTGTGATAATCGCCCTGCCATTTTTCGGTGAAAGAAAGCATTTCAGATAAAAGTTTACTCACCGGATAAATTCCCATTTCATCGTAAAAACCGCCCATACTTTTTCCTGGAAAATAGATGTTGATAATATAAAGGTCCTGCGTATTAAACATCAGGTTGTGAGGATATTTTTTCGGGATCCAGATATAGTGATTGGATGGAATATAGAAATCCTTTTCAGCTGTCTGCAGGTAAGCAATTCCCCCAAAAACCAATAACAACTGGGCCTTATCGTGCTGATGTGAAGGCAAACGCTGTTCGGTTTGCTGGCGCATAACCAGGATTGATTTCGGATTTTGATCAACACTATTTATAAGTTGTTTAAGAATATCCATATGGCCAAAATTAACAAATATTAGGCTAATTATATAAAAGGACTAGTTTCAGCCGGAGATAATTTTGCTGCATAAATAATAATTGTAAGTCATGATGAAACAGCAAATCATAAAACCGGATAAAGATATTGAGCCTATGGCCCAAGACAAGCCTTCTGATGATGCGGCATTGCATTCAGCAGAAGAAATTGATGCATCCAATATTTACTTGCCTGCTTATGCTGATCCTTTTATGCCGATGATGGATTTAACCTTTGTCTTTGATGAATTAAGAAAGATGGTAAACAGCTGGTTCTTAAGTAAGAGTGAAGGTACAATCAATAAAAAGAGGGGGGCATGAAATCATACAGTTCAACGTCAATTTTGGGCGCTATACTGCTGCTGTTCGCAGCGCCTCTCTATGCCCAGGATGTAACGAATACCCAGGTATTTAGTTTGGAAGAAATGTGGAAGATCGCAGAAATGAATAACCGCCAGTTAAAACTATCGGATTTAAATCTTCAGGCAAGCAAGCTGGAGGTACTTGAAGCTAAAGACCGGCTGCTGCCGGAACTTTCAATAGGGGGAGATCTGAAAGCCAATTCAAAATTTCTCATTTATGACAATGGATTATTTTCCTCTCCGCAGGATGTACCTGTAAAAGGTTATGGCTACGGAGTTGGCTACAGCCTGAATTTTACCCTCTTCAACGGTGGTAAAGACAAAAGGAATATCAGGATGAGGCAGGAAGAAGAGACGCGTAGTCAATATGAAGTTGATATGCAAAAGCACAGTGTAAAATACAGTATTGCGGATGCTTATTTGGGCCTGTATAAGTTGCTGAACTTCCGTGATTTTATTGCTGCAGAAATAGCCGCGGAGAAAAAGCAGCTATTACTCATTGAAAGCTTGCACAAAAACGGTATTGTGCTAAAGAGTGATGTGCTGAGGACCTCGGTGAAATTGTCGCAGTTGGAATTAAACCTTTCAGATATTGAAAAGAGGATCGATATCACCAAACAACGCCTGAATGTATTGATGGGACGTGATAATGGAGAGCAATTTAATATTACTTATAGGAGTGGTTTTGGAACGGACACCAACATGGGAGAGGATTACGCCGATTACGTCGATATCGCGCTCAACCAATCGCCGGAGTATAAAATTGTCACCAGCGATCTTAGATTGAGTGAGATGAATATCAGGCAAATTAAAGCGGCCCTGTTACCTAAAGTTTCCTTGTATTCCAATTATAATTATACCTATCCGCAGATCTCATTTTATCCTTACTCGAACGATTTATGGGGATTTGGACAAACAGGCGTTAAGGTGCAGTTTTCGATTGATAATTTATTCAAAAGCAAACATTCCATTGCACGTGCGCAGGTCGTAAATGATCAGGCGAAAGAAAAGGCCAATATTAAAAGGGATGCAATTTTCATCCAGGTAAAAGAGGCGTTTTTACAACAGCAACAGGCTTTGGAAAGTGTAGCAACGGCAGAAAAAAATATCACTAAAACGGCCGAAAGCGTCAGGGTCATTAGAAACAGCTACCTCAACCAGGAATCACTGTTGACAGATCTTTTGGAAGCAGAGAATGCCCTGCTGGAGGCAAAGTTTAACCTGACAACCGCACAAACCAATTTAGAACTTAGTCATATCCGGCTACTTGCAATCGTTGGAATCCTTTAATACAAACAATATGAAAGAAAACAGAACAGATAAAATAATCGTGACGTTAACAAAATGGTTTGGACTCGCCTTGTTTGTCGCGATCGTCATTTGGGCAGCCATTTATTTTTTAAAAGGATACCGATATGAACAAACCAATGATGCACAGGTGGATGCCTATTTATCTCCGGTGAATGCTAAGGTGGGCGGCTATATCAGCAGGATTTATTACAAGGACAATCAGCAGGTTCGAAAAGGGGACACGCTTGTGGTTATTGAGATCGATGAATACAGACTAAAAAGAGATGCCGCATCCGCCGAGCTAATGAGTGCGCACGCAAAATTGCCTGTTTTGGCTGCTAATGAAGAAACACAGATCAGGAGCGTCGAAGTAATAAAAGCACAGCTCTCAGGTGCAAAAGCAAGATTGGACCAGCAGCAGAGAGAATTTAACCGTTATAGAAATCTATTGGCAGATGAATCGACCACCCGGCAAAAATTCGAGAATGTCAGTTCCGCTTTAGCTATTACCCAATCTGACTACGACCAGGCAAATGCTTCCCTGAAGGTGGCAGAATCCAAACTGAAGGACCTTAGAACACAGCAAGATGTGATAAGGGCAGAGATCAAAATCAGGGAAGCGCTGCTCGAACGGCAGGAGCTGGACATTAAATATACTGTAATCACCGCGCCTTTTGATGGGCAGATCGGGAAAAAGACCATTCAGGAAGGGCAATTGATACAACCAGGGCAAACATTGGCATTCCTGGTGAACAGATCCGAAGAAAAATGGGTGATTGCCAACTTCAAGGAAACACAGATAGGTCATTTCAGGATCGGGCAGGCAGTATCAATAGAAGTAGATGCTTTTCCGAACGAAAAATTCAGCGGAGCCATTGAATCACTTTCCCCAACCACGGGTTCCCGTTATTCATTACTTCCGCCGGACAATGCTACAGGTAACTTTGTTAAAGTTATACAACGTATTCCTGTAAGGATCAAACTGACCGACAAGCCGGAAAAATTAGACGGTCTCTCTGCCGGAATGAATGCCAATGTTTACGTTTTAAAGGATTAGTCATGCAAGCACATAAAATTCCGGTTTTCAAACCATGGGTATCCGAATGGATGGCAAGATCCGTGATATTTGCGATTCTCATGACCTGCCTGTTTTGTTTCGCCTTTTACAGCAGTCCTGTTGCGGCAATGGGTTTTTACGGCGTCCAGCCCGCCGATGTTCAATATGGCATGGTGGTTGTTTATGGCTCAACCGTAGCTTTTCTGGCCCTGGATTTTCGCATTGTAAAGTATTTTGCTCCAAGGAGATACCTGATCATGGCACTAGCCATCAATGCGGTATGTTCCATCATCTGCTTTCATTTCAAAACTTGGACGCTATTTGTCATCTGCCAGTTTGTGCAAGGGATTACCTGTGCGTTGATGTCAGGCATCGTCTTACAACTCACTTTCCCAAGATTGGAGTCAACACGTGCCCGGGTGATCGCATATAGTCTCCTTTATGGAAGCATACAGATCTCCGTTCAGGTGTATTCGATCTATGCCAGTGTGGTGCTTCATTTTTACGACTTCAACTGGCTGTTTTATGGTCTCAATATAATACTCATCATCCTGACATTTATTGTGTTGTTGACAATGAATAGCAAAGCACGATTTACAAAAAAGATACCGCTTTACCAGGTGGATTGGGTGGGGTACCTGTTTTATGTATCTTTTATTTTGATATCAGGCTACATATTGATCTATGGACGCCAGTTGGGCTGGTTTGACAATCCGTTGATTGTTCTTCTCTGCTTTATCAATGTGATCATCTTTATGCTATTTGTGATAAGGGCATTGAAGCTCAAACGACCCTTGATCAACCTGCAGATTTTCAAGGTAAAGAATTTTGTCATCGGCCTGCTGCTGCTTTTTACATTTTACATTTTCAAAGGAAGTACCGGACTGGCTTACGGGTATCTTGAAGTCATTTTAGGTAATGATCCAATCAGTACTGTTCCAATATGGATCGCGGTAATTGCGGGGACTGTTCTGAGTATGTTTGTTACCTCCCGCTTTGTACTGATGGGATACAACCTGGTAAGGATTATCATAGCAGGTTTTGGTTTGATGGCGATCTATTATGCTTATATGATACTTTTTATTTCAGTACAGGGAGAAACAATTGACTTCATCCTGCCCATGTTTATCTATGGCGCTGCAACAGGCGTTTTATTTGTTCCAATTGTGTTGTTCACAACTTCTGCAGCACCGCCAAAGATTGCGGTAAATGCATCACTTATTGGGATTTTTTCCAGGTTCACTGGCTTTACGGCCAGTCTGGTTCTTAATACGGAGCTTCAATTATTTTTCAAATCTGCAGTTAGGGAGAAGGTCCGGGAAACACTGGTGGAAATTAACCCACAATTGCCTGTTACTTTGACGGATATCCAAAACAAGTATATAGATGCAGGCAGCGATATCTATACAGCAAAAGGAGTTGCAGGAACGTATTTTAATCAGCTGGTGGGGCAGCAAATAATGGCTCGTGCGGCAAGAGATTATTATGATCTGATGCTTTTTGGAGTAGTAGGTGTCATCGTGATGTTGTTATTGTTGCCTCAGATTCAGCATGTGGTACTTAGATTAAAGAAAGGAAATATACCTTATTAGTGTCTTTTCGATCAGGGGGTAGTGCTATTTCTCTGGTTAAGGCGTCCTTTTCAGCCCCGATACTCCGTACCGCCTATCGCCCAGGCATGAGGTAATCTTTTATATGCATAATATTATATATTTGTAGCTCCTTTTAATAAGGAGCTGTAAATATTTTCTCCCAATAAATTGACTTTTAATTGTATGCTGTACTTTAGCTATAATGCCTTTTGTTTAGGAGCATTGATCTTCTTAGCTATTTCGCTTAGCAACTTTATTTATGTATGGCTTTGCAAAATGTGGAAGGTTACGATCATGGAGTTTGCCATTTTCCTGGATCCTTTCTTTTCTATACTCAGGAAGAGAATTAATGGTACAACATATCAATTAGGCTGGTTGCCGATAGGGGCCTATATTAAGCCATTAGGAATGTTAAAGGAGGATTTGGGAAGCATTGCTATAAAGGAATTACCATTTTCTTTTTTGCATAAGTCAAGGACAAAGCAAACGGTCCTTCGCCTAATACCTTCCCTGGTTTGGTTGTTTGTCTTACTGTTAAGCCTCTGCACCCTAAAAGGACCGGCGAGTATTTTTCAGGCTACAACAGAAATGCTTAATTACATTATTCTGGCTGTCAGGACAATGTTTGGTTTGAGTGCAGCTAATGAACTCGTGACAAGGACAAATGATTTGCTGATTGATAAGAATATCATATCGGTCGCTTTGACATTATTGATTTCAATCCTTCTTGTTCTTACTTCCCTGTCAAAACTTGTGGGTATATTTTCACGTGATGAGAAAAGTATCAGTTGGCTGATAAAGCTACCTGGCTATGTAATAATCGCTTTCGGTGCGTATTTGACCTTTTGGAAAATTCCCACATTTGTTTTTTCTTTTTTTCCATTTCACCAAAATGTAAGCTACGTACTTAGTTTTACTTTAGGACTGTACCTGATCGGTTTGCTATCTTTTATAGTCGCAATGATATTTGGGAAATTGAAACTGGTAGGTTGACCCGCATTAGCGATGGACGATGAAGGATGCCATTGACATTACGCTGTCATTCCCATATTCCCAGGGTTTTCATGACCACTGTTTTATATTGGCGGCCAATCGGAAGTTCGAGGTCGCCTGCCAGCCCCGGACGGAACCAACGTTTTGAACTCCCGCAAAGTAAGGTCAGTGCTTAGCGTGGAAAATTACATCATAGACCAAACCGACAGTTTTAATGCTGCCAGGTTCAGACTAAGCTTTAGTTACAAATTTACCAGGAGGGAAGGCCAGGTTTTCAGAAGCCGGAAAGCGGGGAATCGCGATTGATCCGATAGCAGGGCCGCTGACATTGATCCTTCTGCTGTAGCATGTTTCACCATCCGGATAAGTGCTGGTGACCTTTTCGGATCAGCCTGGAAAAATAGATAATCAACACAGCTACAAGCACCCCCTGCAGTATTCCTGTTAGTTCGAAAAACAAATTGTCCGGCATTTCATAGATGCCATTCGGATATAGTTTTTCCATATCCTTCTCCGGAAGGCTTATGAAGAAGAGAATATTCTTCAGCACATGGTTATATAGTCCCTCAAACACGCCGATGAGGATGATGGAGGTAAGTAATGTAAGTATCCAATATAGCCTGAATATCCAGCGGTTAGTGTGTACAGGAGAGAGCAGCCGGTCCAGTATCAGCGTGAGTATGATTACAGGAATGCTTAAAAAGAGGACATGCAGGCGCCACGGCGTATTATAAATAATTGCTCCGTAAATGTGATGAATGGATGTCAAAACCATTAACAGGATGCTAAAAAGCGTCACTTTCTTCTGTTCGTTATTTGAGATATCAGCCATAATAAATTTATCTTTATAAAAGCGAAGTTAGAATGCCGGTGTAAAACGATCAATAAGTTACCAGGCAGTAACTATCAAATTGTAAAGCTTCTTGTATGATGGATACAAATGGATACGATACCTATTCCTGCCCTGTTGGGAAAACCATTGAATTGATCAGCGGCAGATGGAAGCCTATTATCCTTTATTTGATCCAGCACGGGGTGAACCGGTTTGGGTTGCTGGAGAAGAAAATGCCGAAGATCAGTAAAAAGGTGTTGACGGAACAATTGCGGGACCTGGAAAACCACGGACTTATCACCCGTGAAATAAGAAAAAGTAAACAGCCCCAGGAAATCATTTATGGTTTGACCGCCTCCGGTACTTCATTACGCGAACTCATTGATAAGATATTTGATTGGGGAATCACAAACATGCTGGATGAGGCTTCGCAAAAGAGAGCCAGGGAGATGGTAATCCAGGATCGAAGCGGAAGATTGCCAACTCACATGCATTAGAACAAGGTAAAACAAAACAAGCTATGAAAACGGAACTATATCGTGCGTTAAAAGCGATAAATGTTGAAAATCTTAGCGAAGAGGATAAAGAAGAACTGCTACGGTTTTTTGTTGTTACAGAGAACCATGTCATTAGAAATCAAATAGCTTTCATTTTTTCCGACGCTAAATATAATAGGGCGATTCCTTTTATAATTGAAAAAATCAATGACAAGAAGTTGTCGCATCACAACGGGTCTTTGGTATATGCATTGGAGGATTTGGACGTGAAGGACCGGTTTATTGAATTTGTAAAGATGGTCTGCGAAATGGAGTATGAGCCAAGATATCAGGCGTGCGAAATTCTACGAAAATATGCTCCTGGGATTTCTGAGGAAGTTAGAGAAAAGTCCCTGGAAATGTTGGAAGAACGTCGGATACTTTTGGAAGCAACTGCCACCGACAAAGGGCCAGACAGCCCCTTGAACTTTGTCGAGTATTCAATAGAATTGATAAAGGGGCAACAGAACCAGGCCGATAGTTATTAGTTGCCGGAAATGGAGAACGGAGTAGATGTTTTTTTTACCTGGCTGTTATACCTGTAGCTAAAAATGTATACTGTACTACCTATTGATAGAGGGCATCATACTACCACTGTATGATTTTCGCGGGGTATCACTACCAATGAAAATATCTTACTTAATAACTCATTGATAATGAAAATGTATATCTTAATTAAAGAGACTGTTCCAAATAATTTGGTACCAGTAGTTGCTGCGCACGCTTCTTTAGCTTGTTACAAAAAGTTTGAAGAAGATGGTGATATGGAAAATTGGATTAACTCAATATTTAGAAAAGTTGTGTGTAAAGTAAATGATATCGAGTTCGAAAATTCAAAAACAGAGACTAAAAACCTGATACTGACAGAAAGTGCGTTAAATAATGAAGAAGTGTGTATAGTATTTTGCCCAAGAAAGGAATACTCTAAACAATTTAAGTATTTCAGAATGTGGACACCTAACGTAGAATAGCCGCCGCTCGAAGCTATATCCAACTGACTAACAGTAGGTCACACAAATCGCAGAATTTATAAGAATAAAAATCCGCTACGAGAGCGGATTTTCTGTTTGATGACCAGGCAATGGTTCATTACAGCCTTTTCAAAAACTCAGTAGCCTGGTTGACGAATAAGTTTGCATATTGAAAAATAGAACCATGATTAGCATCAGGATACAGGCTCAGTTGTGCATTGGGCATATGCCGGGCCATGATATAAGAATTGATGGTAGGAACAACAATATCGTCATTTCCATTCACAATAAATACCGGCTGGCGGGTTTGTGTAAGCCTGTCTAAAGAATCGGCACCCGGTTTAGCCCAATCCAGGATAGCATGCAATTGAGCCATGATGCTTTTGTTTGTAGCATCAAAGAAGAGTTTAAAGGCGCCCCGATGTTAATCAGGGCGCTTTTTATACTTTGATTAATTACCCAATTAATTATTTGCAGCCTGGGTAAGTATTTCTGTCAGTTTCGTCTCAAGATCTTTTCCAAATAAGGTTTTGCCGATAATATTCCCGTCAGGATCAATCAGAAAGTTCTGTGGTATTGCACGAACGCCGTATAATTTAGCGGCCGAATTATCCCAGGATTTAAGGTCAGAAAGCTGAAGCCATGACACCCCATCCTTTTTGATTGCAGCTAACCATAAAGCTTTACTTTCCTGTCTATCAAGTGATATTCCTATAATAGTGAAGTTTTGGTCCTTAAATTTATTATACATCTTAATAAGATTAGGATTTTCAGCGCGGCAAGGTCCGCACCAGGATGCCCAAAAGTCAAGCAGTACATATTTGCCACGAAAAGAAGAAAGTTTAACCGGATGTCCTTGTGTATCAGACATCTCAAAATCCGGCGCCTTTTGTCCAATTGCAGTTACCTTCATCTGCCGGAGGGTTTCGGCGAATTTTTTACCTTCAGGGCTGTTTTTTACCCTTGCTGTTAATCCGTCAAACAGAGGTTTTACTGCCTCATATTCTTGTTCGTAAGCTACCTTTGGCAATAGCTCTAAACTGAGCTTTGCGTCGGAATGGGACTGTATAAATTTTGTATACGCGCTTGTCGTCAGTTTGCTGTACCTTTTTTTAAATGCGGCTAATTTAGTTTCATAATCCGGTGTGGACGCAGGAGATTCACGGCCTTCCATGAAACGTTTGTCTTCAGGGCTCATTTTTTCGAATTCCGCGTCTACGAGGTTATTAAAGTCGGTATAATCATTGTTCGAGGGTGTCCCGGTTATCTGAATACCTTGAACTGTACTATCTTTTGCTTCGACTTTGATAGTACCGGGTTCGATAATAACTGTACACTGTTCAAGACTATTTGCTCTAATGCCTTTCGGCACAAAAGTTAAAGTTGCGGATACCGGCGAAGAGGACGCTTTCCCCGTAAATTTAAAAAATCCATTTTTCAGCGTTACAGAATCCAACATTTCTCTGCCATTCATAGTATATGCGAGGTAAGCTTTAACCGGCGCGTTATAAGTGCCGTATTTACCCTCGATTAAATATTTGCCATTGTCCTGAGAAAATACAGTGAGCGGAAACATTAACCAGGCGGCAATCATTAATTTCTTCATATAAATTATTGAAAATTTAGTGTAGTAATACTATATTTAAGGTACTTCAACGGTAAATTTTGCTTCATCAGGAGGGAGACACTGGTTATCGTTGCAGACCATGAATTTCACCACACCCTTTACGGTTGCCTTTTTCCCCTTTAATTTTATCTTTTGTTGAAATGTTACTGAAGTTTCAAAATAACCGACTTCCATCATGAATTCAGGTTCCAACCGGACAGTTGGTGCTGGCTCAATGGTATTGCCCACCAGATCGTAGGCCTTTGATTTTTCGAATTTAAATTTAGTCGGTTGCGGTCCACCAGGCTTAACATACAGGGAATACAAATGCCAGCCTTTAGCCAGTGTAGCAGTTACAAATACTAAAGCTTCATTTTTACTTGTTTTCTTAGCAGCATAACTCCACCTGACCGGATCTGACATCTGGCCAAACCCTTTGAATGTAAGAAGAATGGCTATGATAAGGATGATAACAGATTTTTTCATTTAAAGCTTATATTTATATCAATTAATAATTGCAGCATGCTTTTTTGTAATTTCTACCATCGCTTTTAATTTATAATACTCACGGTCTGAAGAACCTGCATAACCAATTCCTTCCATACGAATAACTCCCTGAGGGTCGATGATGAATTTATGAGGCGTTCCTTTTGCTCCTATCGCTTTAAAAAGCGTCATATCAGGATCCCGTAATACGTCCAATGCAAGCTTGGTGTGGTTTACATATGCCTGAACAGATTCCTGATCTTCTGCAATATCTGTTACGTACAGTTGAAAGGGCTGATCCTTATACTCTGCGGCTACACGCTCAAAAGCAGGAAACGCAGCTATACAGGGTTTGCAGATGGTACTCCAGAAATCAATCACCAGGATCTTTCCCTTGCAGTCTGATACCTTAAAGTTTTTACCATTTAACGTATAAATCACAACATCCGGAGCAGGTTTCCCGCTTGCATTCCAGCTGGTTTCCAATTCGTTATAATAGTGCTGATAAGCTTCCTTTTGAAGTGCTGTGGCATATTTTTCTGACTCACCCGGATGTACTTTCTCATAGATGGATTTAAGCGTTGCCAGCAACTTAGGGTTGGATTCTGCATTTCGAACAGCAGCAGATAGTGTATCTATCGCTTTCTGGTCCTGACCGGACGCTGCCAGTATTATTGCGTAACGGTTAATAAAATTGGGTTTAGAATCTTTGAAATAATTCAGATCTCTCATCTTAGGTTCCAATAGTGCTTTTTGAATTTTTTCTAAAGCAGACTGGGTGTGCCCATTGTAACTATCTGCCAGGGCAGATATTTCCAGGAATATCTCGTGTGCGCGTTCAAATTCGTCCTTAATAGCCCCGCTTTCGAGACCAGGTATAAATTCGTTCGAGATTTCAGTGATCCAGTCAAGGTGTTTTTTGTCATCCACCCATGGCTCCAGGACATTTGTTAATTCGAAAATTTGCAGTCCATTGTCAATAGTGGTCGTCTTCCTGTATTCTTTATACTTGTCTATGTTTTCCTGTGCCAGCCAGTTTATTGCCAATTCGGCACGGAAAGCGTTATACATCCTTTGGTTGGTGTTATTTATTGGTTGGTTTTTGATCAGATCTTTATAAAATTTTTCCTGGTCCCGCACTTTGCCGAGTATTTTGAACTCCTCAAATTTCTCTGCGAGCGGATTGGGTTGTTGTGCGCTGGCTGTCAAACTGATCACGAGCGCAATGCCCAAGCTCCTGAAGCCATTAAACAATGTATTAATTCTCATATTTTAATTTTAGATTTTGTGATAGTTAATTTAAAGGAAGCATGATCAAGCGATCCGCTATACATTATTATTGATTATCTGTTAATCCTTTATTCTGGTTTAACATCAATTCTCCGAATTTCATGGCATAGCGTTGAGGCTTTAATGTATAAGATTGTACGACATTCCCGTCAGCGTCAATCAGGTCATGATTCGGTTTAATGTGATCATGATAAACAGGATCAACCGATAAACGGCGCATGTCAGACCACCGCAGACCTGAAAGCGCAAATTCTCTTACCCGCTCATCAAGAATAAAGTGCACCAATGCCTTCTGGTCTGATGCGACGGTTGAGGGTACTTTGGCGTCTGCAGCCGGCATTCTTTTAGCCCTAAGTAGCTCAAGGTCTGCTTTCGCATTTGATAGATCACTATTCCGGGCATAGATCTCTGCCCGCATTAAATACATCTCAGGTAAGGACGGTCCCTGGTCCAAGAAAAAGTTGGGATAGCGACGCATTTGTTTGGGGTAAATAAATGTGCCGAACATTTCAGTGTCAGCATACAGTAGCAAGCGTTTATCAGTTGGGCTAAAAAGAGAAGCAACATAAGGAGTGTAAACTATTGCGTCGGCAAAATCTAATCTCCATACTGTAGTTGATATGTTGTAAATAGTTTGACTATTATTAGCTGCAAGTGGCATATTTGACAATGCTCCTAAAAAGTTAAGCGGAAACCAGGTGCTGTCTGTATCAGGATCCAAAACTATATTGTAATCATATAGCGCTAAGGGAATTGTCGATCCCGATAACTCAGAGAATGCCGCGTCAATGTGTGTTTTGGCTGAGCTGAAATCCAGCATATTCATATACACTTTCGTCAGGAAGAATTCAGCAGCCATTTTTGAGAACCTGCGTCTGTGTACCAGGGCGCCTACATCTGGCAATGCCTCTGCAAGATCTTTGATAACCGCCGAATAACATTCACCAACACTTGAGCGGGTAAATGATGTGCGGGTAACATCAGATGTGGTTATAATTGGTATGCCCGGATCAGTTGTAGCTGACGAAGGGTTATAGGGTAGCGAGAAATCATTTAAAAAGGCTAAGTTGCAAACAGCCCTGCCAACTTTTGCTTCGGCCAGTAATTGTCTTTTTTGCTGATCAGTACCCTGTGAGGATGACATTACCTCGTTTATTACTTTGTTAAAAAGGTATAGTCTCTGAATATAACCTGTAGGTGCTGTTATTTCCTGCGGCAATTCATCAGACTCATAAACCCTGTCTTCATACCTGAAGAGACGTTGCACTCTTAATGGTACTCCATCTATATAATTTTTCTGCAAAGCAACGTCATCCCCGAGGTAGACGGGTGCCGATAGTGTAGTCTGGAGGAATATGCCATTTAATATCTGCTCATAATCATTCGTAGTTTGGGCAATCAGTGATCCTTTGGGCTGTATTTCCAAAAATCTCTTTTTGCAGGAGCTGCCAAGTAGCATTACGCAAAGAAGCGACGTTATTAAATAGTATCGTATGGATGGTTTCATGACTGTTAATCTTTTTTAAAGTGTGATATGGGCACCTAATGTGATTGTTCCCTGCCCGGTACGCAGATTCCTTATTGCCCCCGTGCTTCCGGCTGTGAGCGTTGGGCCAACGTTTCCCAGCGACTGGAACTCAGGATCGATGCCAAGATGATTTGCTTTCCATAGCATCAGATTGGAGACCTGTGCCCTGAATATGACAGCCTCGGCATGAATTCTCTTCAGCAGAGAACTCTTAAGATCGTAGGATAAAGTAATATCCCGGACTTTTGCAAACGATGCATTAAAAACATTGGTGTTGGCATAGGTGTAATAATTTGTGTTCCTATTGCCGCTAACTGCACTTGTAGCTGCATACCTGGGAATGTTTGTAAATTTCTCATCACCTGGCGCTTTCCAACGGTTTATAAACTCGCTGTGCATAAAATTAGAGTAAGGCACGCCAGACCAAAAAGTATTCACATCACGAAACAGGACGTTACCGCCATTATAGATAATATTGATCCCTAAGACAAAGTTTTTATATCGGAAATAATTTGACAGGCCGCCGCTATAAACCGGCTGTGAACTACCTTTATAGACTACATCCAGCGCTGTTGATGCGTTGGGGCCTGAGGTAATGGTTCCGTCAGCTTTTGTTATTTGTGGATCCCCGGAATTGTTTAAGCCTGCATAATTGTAGGCGAATACGGTAAATGCAGGATGTCCTGCCAAAAATCTTGTGGAGATCATACCCGGTCCTGTTGTAATTGGCGTAGGATTGGCCAGCTGGGTAATTTTATTTTTGTTGTATCCCAGATTAAATGAAGTAGACCAGGTAAAAGCACTGGTACTGATATTAAGTGAATTGAGGGAAAGATCGATTCCCTTATTATCCAAATCTCCATAATTACCAATGACTGAAGGATATCCCGTAAGTGGGGCAGTGCTTAGCGTGCCTATCAGATTATTTGTCTTCTTGAGATAAGCATCCACCGATCCGTGCAATATGCCGTTCTTTATTTCGAAGTCAAAGCCGAGGTTGTAGTTTTTAGTGAGTTCCCAGGATAGTTTTTTATTTGCGGGTGCGGTAACGACCAGGCCAACTCCTGTCGGGTAATTCACATTTGTTTCAGCATGTAATATATCCCAGGATGCAGCGGTACCGGGCGTAGGTGCGTTACCGGTGATACCGTAGGTTAGCCGGACATCCAAATGGGTTAACCATGTAATTGGCTGCATAAAGTGTTCGCTGCCCAGTGCCCATTTGCCGCCAATACTCCAAACCGGCCTGTTTTGGGCTGAGTTGTCAAAGCCAAATAAGTTACTCCGGTCTACACGCCAGCTGCTGTTCAGGGTATATTTATGAATATATGTATAGCCCAGGTTGGCATAGTATGACGATGTTCTTGTTATAACACCTTCTCCGCCTGTTATATTATTGGCTAAGGTCCTTGTGCCACCCGGAACTGTTCCGGTAATTCCGGCACCCAATAATTCATAATTAACAGGTCTTGCTATCTGAAGCTGGTCATCCCATCCTCTATAGATCACAGTAGTCGAAATTGGGGAGTTGCTGGTTGCTTCCTGCCCGGCCATGAGGGTAAATTGATGCTTATCCTGCCAGGTATTGTCATAAAACAACTGGTTTCTTACTGTCCAGCTCCTCAGCATGTCATCGGTGGCAGTAAGTCGTCCACCATAAGCCGGAACATTATAAACCGGGGTGCTATTGATCGTTGGCGCCTGTGTGAAGGTCATCACTTCATCCCTTACCAGGTAGCTGTTCTGATCTAACTGAACCCGATTTTTTGAAGAGTTGATACTGTAGCCAAAGGTTCCTGCATAATGCAGCCCTTTTAAGATCTTTAGTTTTACTCCGCTCACTATCCTGGTGGACAGTGCCGTTCCTTTAGCATACCCTCTATTGATTTCCTGCAACGGTGAATAATCCAGATTAATACGGCTTCTTGCCTGGTAATCTTCGCGAAGCTCATCACTGTAATTACCCATATGGTTAACCGTTAGTGGATTGCCTGCCGGATCGGCGAGAAGCTGGTACGGTACTAAGTCCAGGCTTGGTACGGTTAAATTGTTGCTACTTGTAACCCGATTAGTTAAATCGGTTATCAGGTAGGCTTGAAGACTTGTATTGAATTTAAAGTCTTGTCGTAAATTAATCTTGTACCGGTTGTCTTTTTGGCCAGGTGTGTTGTTTACTACTCCTATATAATTAGCAGAGCCATAGAAAGTGTATGCCTTTCCACCACCGGAAACAGATACGGTATGATTGGTGGTCGCCGCAGGCCGGTAAAAGTACTTTCTGATCTGACCAGCATTGTCAATACGGGACAGGCTATCTAACTTCGCATTAGCCTGATCCTGGGATATTGCGCCTCTGTATGCGTCATACTGATATTGTAAATGTGGTGTAACAGGTGCTATCAACTGTACTGAGCTCCAGGAATTGCCACCAACGTATTGAGGGAAAAGTTCTTCTGCCGTAGTTATAAACTGGCTGCTATTCATTTTCTGAATATAGCTTAGGTCCGGAGTACCCTGAAAATTGTAATATCCATCGTAATCAATTTTCAGATTATCACCGGGGCTCCCTTTTTTCGTTGTAACTACAATTACACCGTTTGCAGCCTTGGCGCCCCAGATAGAAGCGGCGGTAGCATCTTTGAGTATGGTGATGTCCGCAACGTCCTGCATATTGATATTCTGGATTGCATTATCCGGTAGCTGAACACCGTCAACAACTACCAGGGGGCCTCTTGTTGAATTAATAGAGGTCAGTCCCCTGATTAAAAGAGGGTTAGATCCTGCATCAGGAGCATTATTTACCGTTAAACCGGGGACTAAGCCATCAAGCCGCTGTAATATATTTGTACTGTTTGACCTGTCATACATTGCATGCAGGGCAGGTTTAGAGAAAGCTCCCGCACTTCGTTCCTGCGACAGGGTCTGATAACCGGTAGAATAGGTGACTTTTATCTCCTGCAGATCATTAATAGCCAGTTCAAGCTGAATTGTGCCCAGATCTGCTGATGCATTCACTTCCCTATTAGCATAACCCAGGAAAGAGATGATTAACGTGTTATCAGCGGCAACTTCTGTCAGGCGAAACGATCCGTCTGAGCCTGACAGCGTTGATCTGGTTGCACCCTTTACTTTGATCGTAGCTCCCTGCAGTGGCTGTTTCAGAACATTCACCACAACGCCCTTCACATCTATGAGCGGGGCGGCAGCAGTAGTTTTAGTACTTGTTTGTATTGGATGGATCAGTATGGCTTTATTTTCCCTGTCAATGTTATAAGTCAGGTTGTAGGGCGTAAGTATTTGATTAAGTGCGACTTCCAGGGGTGTATTCTTAAAGGCCACATTTACTAATTTATCTTTTTCATCAGTAGCTGACCACACTGAGCTATAACCGGTTTGGGTTCGGATTTCTCTGAACACTTTTACCAGGGAAATATTTTTTTGGTTGAGTGTAATACTTTGTGCTTTACCGGATGCACTCACTAGTAATAATAACAAGAGTAAAGGGATGGCAGATAGCTTTACATTCCTTAAAATATTAAGGGCACAGCGAGGGTGCTGCATAAAATCTGTTGCAGAAATTTTATACATTTACATGCTTTTAAATCATGAATTATAGAAAACGTTCATTCCCGATCACATCGGAAAAGATTTAAGAGTTTGAAAAGGAGTGTTCCAGCACTCCTTTTCCTTTTACAGAAAAGATCATTTAATTATTGTCATGCTGTTTTGTGTTTTTTGGATAATCGTCATTTTACTTACTTAGCAGTATTTTGGTTGAAATAAAAAACTTTAACTGTTCTGCCGTCTATATTAAAACGGACCTTTTTCGTCATTTCAAGAATGCTCAGGACATTGCTGATGTTGCTGGAACGCGTGATGGTTGCCAGTACCGGAATTCCTTTTATTCCGGCATCCTGATATTCAACTTTAACATCGTACCACAAACTGATCTTTTGCATGGCGCTTTCCATGGTTTCATCAAACATGAAATATCCATCTTTCCAGGCAATCATTTCTTCAGCGTCTACCTCATGAACTGATAATTTCCCTCCATTAAATAAGGCTTGCTGACCTGGCTTTATTCTCTTTATGTTCTTGTTTGTTTCGATCTGAATGGCGCCTTCCAACAAGGTAGCAGCTACCTGGCCATCGCCAGTGCCGGTATTAACATTGAAATGAGTACCTAAATCGCGTATCACACCAGCTGTAGTTTTAACGGTAAAAGGCGCATCTGTCCGATGTTGCACTTCGAAGTACGCCTCGCCATAAAGGAGCTCCACATCGCGGTTCCTGTGTCCAAATTTTTCGGGGAAACGGATGGCGCTTGCTGTGTTCAGCCAGATTTTAGTACCGTCACCCAGGTTTAACTGGTAAACACCTCCTCTCGGTGTCCTAAGTGTATCGTAGGTTATTGGCTCCGTATCAGTGATCGTACTCTTATTATAAGTAAGCGATCCGTTAGCATTTTCCTGAATTACGAGGTCCGTATTCGGAACAGTGATTTTCTGTAAGCCGGTGCCGAGCAGTATTCTTTTGCCATTCCCCATGGAGAGTTCGGCTTTATTTTCACCTGGCCTGATATCAGTGAGTGCAATCTTATTATGATCAGCAGATAACTGCCTATTGGAGTGCAATAAAAAGTACGCACCGGTAGACAAGACAATCAGGACGGATGCTGCGATTGAGATATATTTAAGCGGGAAACGGCGCCTTCTGGTCAGAATAGCGTCCAGTATTTGCTCAGCCTCTTCTTCCGGAAGCTCCTGTTTGGACTCAAAATCATTCCAGATATTGGCCAGGAGATCGTCTTTTTGTTCATCGCTAAGTTCCCTCAGGAAACTGAACAATTCGGCTTCTTCCTGCGGGTTACACTGGCGGTGGATATATTTTGACAGTAAAAGTCTTATTCTATCTTCAGACATTTGTTTAAACTTATTTAGCACGGGTTTCCCATGCGTATATCTGTAAGACGATCAAAAGACCAAAACGTGCAAGAAAGATGCAGATTTTTTTTCCGACTGTTAAAAGCGGGTAATTATAATGAACAGGGTCAGAAAGAGGTTGGATTTTAAGGCATTCAGGGCATTTCTGAAGTGGCTTCTTATGGTAGGAACAGAAAGACGCAGTTTTTTAGCAATCTCCGGGTATTCAATCCCTTGAAGATGTTTTAGTTCATAAACCAGCCGTTGTTGTTTGGGTAATCTTTGTAAAGCGTTTTCGTATTTTGTTTTAATTTCTGCAGCCTTGATATCCTCGAAAGGATCATGGGCAGTAGCTTCTTTTGAGAGCACACTTAGATGTGAAAGCACCGTAGACTCGCGTGAAGCCCGCTTCAGATGATCAAGCGCAGCATTCCTTGCCATACGATAAATTAAGGCATTAAAGTTTTCAATTTCGCTGGCACGATGGCGCATTTTCCATATTTTCAAAAAAACGTCCTGGACGATGTCTTTCGAAATTTCTTCTGAGGAGGTGATCCCCAGGATGAAACCGTAGATCTTATTTTTATAGTTGTGAAAAAGTACAGCGAATGCCTGCTCATCGTCAAGTGTAAGCGCATTAAGTAATTCCCGCTCCCTTTCACATGTAAGCTTTTGCATCCTAATAGTATAAAGTACCCTGATATATTATATAATTAATCACATTCTAAATAACCATACTAAATCAGCCGTGATTGAGCCGCAATTAGTTTATACATTTCGTTAAGATTTAAGAAATATGCGTAAAGTATGAAATAAATCTAAATATTCAAAATGCTCCGGATTTTGATTTACGAGATCTGTCCTGTTTATAATTAAGGCCAGTAAGTAATCTTAAACTCGGTGGAGAAAATAGGAAGGGGTAAGAAGCGTTCAAAAGGGGGCTATAAATAGGAGGACGATGATTTCGTCACATTTTTTACAGGGTTTACGTAATAATTCCTCTCCCGACACAATTCGGTTCTATCTTTCGAACTCCAATGAGAAAAACATGAGAACTATCACCTTATTCTTGATCACTACTATCAGCTGTACTGTATGGGATGCCAGGGCACAGGATAAAGAAATGTTTTATAGCCGGGCAAGGGCTCTGGCAAAGCAAACAGATCCCGTAAAGGCTACAGATTCAATGTATGCCATCATTCAGGACCTTCACCTTAAGAATTCAGAAGATGTTGACATGTTGAAAGGGGAAGTAGCAATGGCTTACCTGCGTGTTAACGATGAGGCGCAATTTGAAGCCTATATTAAACAGATCTGGAACAAGTTTAATCAGACTTCTTATCTGAATATGGGTGCGGAAGAGCTCTTAAATAAGAAAATTAATCTGGCATATGCAGAAAAAATAGCAGCCCAAACGGTAAACTTATATTTATCTTATAAAGATGATCCGGCAGCTAAACCAGCTGAATTTCCACTGGAAGACTGGAACCGTTTTATGCAAATGGCGATGTATCCCTATTATGAAACCTATGCAGCCATTCTTCATGCAAACGGAAAAGATAAAGATGCGCTCTTTTATCTAAGAATGGCTTTAAAAAATGAAGACATGGATGGGCTGAGTCCTGAAGTGGCGGAATTATACAGCACCCTGCTGCTTGCTAACGGGCTGGAGGATGAGGCATGGGATATATTGCTTAAAATGGCAGAAGCGGGAAGAGGAAGTAGTGCTATGCACATCCAGCTTAGGAAGCTGGGTGTTAAAAAATTAGGTAGTGAGATACGTACTACCGTATTTTTGGACTCCATCCGACAAAATCTGGAGGCTATCCACCTTGCGTCATTAACTCAAAAAATGATTGTTGATACACAGGCTCCGGATTTCACTGTTTCGGATCTTAACGGAAAAGAGGTATCGTTGGTAAAATTGAAAGGCAAGATAGTTGTAGTGGATTTCTGGGCTACCTGGTGTTTGCCTTGTATAGCTTCTATGCCAGCGATGGAGAACCTAAGGAAAAAGTATCCGGAGGTGTTGTTCCTGTTTATCGCTACTAAAGACAAAGCGTCTGCCGTAAATGAATATTGTAAAAAGAATAAACTTCCTGTACATACATTCCTGGATAAACCCGCAGCAGATGTTGCCAGTTCTTTTAAAGTGAGCGGTATTCCCACTAAAGCTATTATTGACAGGAATGGAAATCTCAGGTTTCAAACAACGGGGTATTCGTCTGATCAGGAACTGATGCTGGAGATGGAGGCAATGATCAAGATTGTAAAGGACTTGTAGGGCTATAAATAGTGGGTCGATTCCGGAAGACTTTGCCAGCTCTTCTGCTTCTTCCAGATTTTTGCCGAGAGGCCCATTCACTTAACACACTTTTGCCTGCCGAAAAGGCTTCTTTAATGATATTGTAGTGTAGTGGCACCCTAACGGATATTACTGTATCGGAGCGTTGGATGCTTTGGGGGGGTTGTTAATGTGAATTATTGGCTGAGTTGGGCTTTATATCCACGACGAAAATCGCCTGGAGCCGCTTTCGAAGATTACCTTCCTCAATATTACAGGTATAATGGCTCTGGTGATCAGCAACAGCTGCGCGTGTAGCTTTGGTATTCTGTTTGTCGTATAGAAACAGAAATTATTCAGATCAAACTTAACCGGGCTAAACAGGAATATGCACGACCTTTTTATCATCATCATTGCCGGCATCTGGGGTACGCTGCTCATGACAGGAGCGATGTACCTGCTGTTTCTTATTACCAGGAAAAATTATAAAGTGGTAGGCATCCTGGCTACTATGGTAACAAATCACACTACGCGAGACAAAGGACTAACAAAGTCCCGATCAGATTTATTCATAGGTGTGGTTTTACATTACCTGATAGGTATTATATTTTCATTTATCTACTACTTTCTTTGTGAATCAGCCGTTATGGAGCCGGACATCAGATCAGGTATGCTGTTTGGTATGGCGGCAGGGATTGTGGCCATGATATTCTGGTATTGTTTTATTAAGATGCATCCAAACCCGCCGTTAATACCCTTATATTCTTACATAATTGTTGTAGGGCTCGGCCATGTTATTTTCGGTCTGGGCCTGTATATGGTTTTTATGCGGTTTTGACTGAACATTTCACCAGTTTCGTCTTCGCTTAATAACTTTTGGGTATGGAGCAATGGTTTACCGAATGCGGGAGCATTATCCTTATTATCCCAGACACGACTTTACAGTCACAGTGATCAGGAGTTTTGATTTGCCTTCAATCGGAACGCTTTTTCTTATCCTGATTGGTTTATCCAATGTTTTTTCTTTTCCAGGCTGCTATATCAATTAACAAAGGGCACAGGCTTCTTCCAAAGTCAGTGAGCGTATATTCGACCCGGGGAGGAAGCTCCTTATACTGTTTCCTGGTGATCAAGCCATCAGCTTCAAGCTCTCTCAATTGTTCGGTTAACACCTTTTTTGAAATAGCAGGTACCCTAACCTGGATTTCGCCAAAACGTCTGGTATTTTTGGAAAGCACATGTAAAATCATCAACTTCCACCGCCCTGCAAACAGGGCTATCGCTGCTGTAACAGGACAGTCAGCATGGTCCAAATTATTTTCCATTAGTCACTTTTAGGTTACCACTTTTTGTCTTGTTACCAAAAGCAAGGGTAACTTTTCAAAATCAATATTTGTTTCTTTGCCTGACAAAAGTAATTAATCTTAAAACAAAAAATATGATTTTAGTAACCGGTGCAACAGGGAATTTAGGTAAAGCCACCATTAATTCATTATTAAACAGAGGTATAGCCCCAAACGATATTACTGCATTGGTGAGAGATGAAACGAAGTCGGCAGAATTAAAATCAAAAGGAGTTCAAATAAAACTTGGCGACTATCAGGATTTTGAGTCTTTAAAAAGTGCGTTCCGGGGCGTGAACAAGCTGCTGCTTGTATCTTCTTCATCAGATATAAGCAAGAGGTTCGAGCAGCACAAAAATGCGATCAATGCTGCCAGGGAAACTGGTGTTGGCCATATTATCTATACGAGCTTTGACATGAAAAATTTACAACAAAGTATAATGGCGGAGGAGGTTCGATATCATGCATACACAGCTGATTATCTAAAACAAGTAGCCATTCCTTATACTTTGATGGATAATACCATGTATGCTGACATGATTCCCGTATTATCTGGAAAGGATATATTAAACAGTGGTATTTCTATTCCTGCCGGGGATGGCAAAACTCCCTTTTTGCCAATAACGGAAATGGCTGAAGCTTTAGCCGTTGTACTGACTACTCCCGGCCACGAAAATAAGGAATATGTCATTGCTGCAGAAACCGCTTTTTCCTTCGGGGAGATTGCTGACCTACTATCAGAGATTACCGGAAAAACAATAACTTATAAACAGCCGGAGGTAAGTTCATATATTGCATGGCTTGTACAGATCGGTGCTTCTGAAGATGATGCAGCGTACATTGCAAGGTTCTGTGTGGCGATTGCTAACGGAGAATTCGATACCAATAAAAGTGATGTAAAACAATTACTGGGTAGGAGTCCGGTCAGTTTAAAAGATTTTTTGCAAAGCATATACGGTTAATTGATAGAAACGTAAGTTAATACTGGAAAGTTCTGGCGCTGTAATTTGTCTGCACGCTATTTTTCATAATTTATCGGCACGTGATGTAATCATCGAGCTGACAGGCAGGACCAGAGCAGGCCTTGACAATATTAAAAAACCAAAGGTCGGAGATGTCTCCGACCTTTAATACGCGTGTAATCTTACGATTTGTCCATTATAATTCTTGATTTCTTCTTTAAGGCTTATAGCTGTGTCTAGTAAACATGCAACACTGATAATTTTACTTTCTCTTTTTTCAATTTCATACAATTCCATAGGCATCTCATAAGATTTACCATCATTGGCTTGACGAAATTCAATCACTTTTGGAACCAATTGCATAGTTTCATTATTATACTCTTTTGATCGTTCTAGTTCTGATAGTGCCAATTTATGAAAATAGCTATTTGACTTTGAATTGATATCGTTAATTAGTTGTGCTATATGTAAATTTTCATCATCAGTATCATGGCTTTTATAGTAATACTTGTTCAGGAAAATCGTCAATTCACCACAATAGCAAATAGCATAATTTAAAAAACCATTTAACTCATCAGACACACAGCTATCTTCAATCCACTGATCTGTTAGTGAGTCGTAATCTCCTAATAAGTTATAAAAATATCTTAGTTGTGATGTAGTAGTGAATTCATAGAATAAATCTAAACCATAATTGCGCATTTCCTCATGCGTTTTGCCAGCTATACTAAAATATTCAATATTAGGCTTTAGTTTTTCAGTTCTTTCAGAAAACCAAAAGTACAAGCTCCAGAGTTCCTCGGTTGACAGCAGTTCGATGTTGTTATCTATCTTGCTTACTATGGTATTGAACTGCAAATTCTTCTTATTGTTGCTATGATTTTCAGAGAGGTATTGTTTGTAAGAAAAATTAGCATCCTCTTTAATCAAAGTAGATAGTTTATTGCTTGCAATTTCCTTATCGAATTTGAAAAAGTATAATTGTTCTGACATTATCTATTTAATACTTATTGGTTACTATGTTCTTTGATAGCGGAAAGTTACTGGAATGCGCTGTTATCGGCTGGTATACCTGTTTTGATGTTATCGCTGTCTTGAGTAAGATACTAAAACCGCGCCGCAGGCAAACGGTTTGCAGTCTACAAGTTTTAACGCTAATTCATTTTTTAAAGGATTGAAGGTTTGTTGTCCGTTACCTAATGCGGCAGGGTTTGCAAGTACATAATACTCGTCGATTAAATCATGTTGTATTAATGACGATACAAATGAGTCACCACCATAGACAATGATGTCTTTGCCATCTTTATTTTTCAGTGCTTTTATTGCCTCTGCTAAATTGCCATTTATAATGGTTGTATTGTCCAAATTGCTGTCCTTGAGGGTATTTGAAAAAATCACATTTGGAATTTCTGCAAACCGTATTCCGAGTTTATGCTCACCGTCATTGGGATTGTTTGCCACTTCAGCCCAATATGGAATAAACCCTTCCGCGGTTTTTCTACCATGCAGAATGCAGTCCACATTGGCGAGATTGTCGATACTAAAGTCCGACATTCCGCTGTCCCATTTATTGTCAAGTAAGATGTTCATTTGTAATTTTATCTTTCTCATTTTATTAGTTTTTACAAAAGTAACCAGGTTGTCTTACTACCCAGGTAGGCTATTGGGACATTTTAAGGGTGATTTACGACAAGCAGTGTGGTCGCTTTTGCTGGGACCGACTGATTTCAGCCGGCCCGACAAAAAAATGCCCCCTCAGATCGTTGGATTTGAGGGGGCATTTTTTCAATAAGTTTAAGCGGTTCCTGGTCGTCCGCTATTTAAAAATGTTCAATTCCTCATTATAAACAGGACTTTGTATGCCCAAGAAATTTAAAACGCTGTGAAATACATATTCTTGGGACAATGAATTTTCTGTGTTCAGTTGTTTTAAACTGTTGTCAGATGTCCAAACTATAAAAGGAATTTCATATTGTTGTTTTGGCGCCAGTCTTAAAGGCATACCATGCATGTATAGATTTTTTTCTCCTAAAGATTCGCCATGGTCGGAAACAAAGATCATGGCACTTCTATATTCCTTTAATTGTTTTAAATCTTCAATTACATTGTATAAAATATAATCGGTATAACCAATCGTATTGTCATAAGCATTGACCAGTTCTGTAGTAGAACATTTTGCTAATTCAACGCTATTGCAGACTGGCTTAAAAGTTTCGAACTGAGGCGGATATTTTTTGCTATACTCAGGTCCATGACTTGTACTTGTGTGCAATATTATCAATACCTTATTTTTTGTACTTGCTGCTATTTGCTCTTTCAGATTATTCAAGAGAACTTCATCGTACTCGCATCCCTCGCCCTTACAGTCTTTCATCAGCGCGTCTTTGCCCAGGTAATTCTTTATATGAACCGGTGGTTCTCCCCAGTTTGTGGTTCTCCATGCAACCTCTACGCCATTTCTATATAAATAATTGGGCAGAATCTCATACAAATCGCCGGTATTTTTGTGTTCTAAAATGCATTTTACACCCGCAGTAGTGTAGGTGGCGCAGGAGGTAGCATTAAAGTGAAATACACCAGGGGTTTTTGAAAGAAGCGGATTGGTATTTTTACTGTACCCGTATAAAGAGAAATTTTCCCTTCTGGCGGATTCTCCGATCACTAAGACTACAACCGATTTCTGGTTATCCTTTATAGTGGCATCAGGCAGTAATATTTCTTTTTCATTTTCCTGTTGTTTATGTATATAATGCAGAGAAAGATTTACTGTGTAACTCCATGGCATTGCAAGCCCACCTAATACTGGCGAATTTTTATCAACCCATAACCAATTTTGGGCATTGGCAAATACTACAATTAACATAAATAATAAAGTAGCTGAAGTGATGGCCAAAAATCGCTTGAATGTTACATATACTATTTGGGCTTTAATGATAATAATAGCAGGAATAACACCAAGCACAATTGCATAGAGTAGTAATTTTATGGAAAAGAAACCAGCAGCCTCAGTATAATTGGTATTTAGCACATTGCCTACCATGCCTCCATCTATTATAACACCGTAGGTATTGATAAAGTAAACCGCAATTGCGCTGACAACAAAGAATAATACCAGGATGATTTTTCCTACAAAGCGTAATAGAAAGAGCAGCAAAAAAAAGGCAAAAGCATTTGCAACCACCGCCAGAATAATAAAACAAATAATTATGGTGATGCCGTTAAAACTTTTATAATCTACATTAGTAAAAATGAATTTGAAAAAGGGAAAATGAAAGAATAAGAAGTTAAGACAACTTAGTAGTAAAGAAAAGTGGACGATTTTTATATTATCTTTTAATAAACGCATAAGCCATTTTGTAGATCGGAAAAATCACGCAAATTAATACAAAATATAATATTATCAAATTTTTGTCGATTACCTGGCTGATCAATGACATAAAACAAGCCAGTAATGATAAGATAAAAATAGGATAGTATTTTTTATTGTTGACCCAGGCCCAGATGCTATACTTCCGGCTGATAAAGATTCCTGCCAGTCCCGAAATATATCCGACAATACTGCCAATGATAACGTCTAGCGGATAGTGCGCTCCTACGCCTACCCTTGTAAACGCAATAGTTAATCCTGTTATGATTGTAAAAAGAACCCATAAGATTTTATGGGGCGGCTTTTCGGGCATAAATGCAAACAACAGAACAGTAAATGTTGTAAATACTGTAATTGAGTGTCCGGATGGTAAACTGGCAAAACCAACAGCTTTTTTCCCGATAATAACAAAGCAATTATTATCAAACATTACAGCGGGTCTCGGCACGCGAAGTATATTTTTTAAACCGACAGAGAATACAAGGGAAACAAGCGATGCCGACATTAATGACTCCCACATTTTAGGCGCGTACAATATGAAAATGCTTAAAATAGACAAGATAATTGAAGCATCTCCTAATTGGGTAAGATTGTAAATGATATCCGGGTATTGGCCTAAATTATAGTTAATAAAAAAGAAAACGTCCTTTTGAATCTGTACATATTTATCAGTGTGTAAAGCATCCTTGTGGTGTAAAAATAAAGTAATTGCGGCCAACAAGGATATGGGCAAATAAAATAGAGATGGTTTGAGCTTAGAATAATTATTAATAACCTTTACATTCATTGCACATTACTTTTTTTTACAGACCTGTTTGATAAATCGCCAGATGACTTCACCGCTTTCCAGAATGTGAGCGTTGCTGACCGGCTACATCGCCGGCAAGTTGAATAAAGTCTTTTTCCTGTGAAGTCATTGGGCTTATTAGATATTATGCCGCTAATGGTAACTTTCTCCTGCGGATATGCATGGACTACTACTGCCAAAATAAAGTGGCAGAAAGGATATAGATGCTGCTTTCATTTACTAAGAGATAACGTTCAATGTTGATGTTGGGCTAAAGTATATTTTTGTTGACTCCGCGTATTTTTATATATACAAAGTGCCTTACTTTATATATTAAATCAGCCTTTAGATATAGTAAAATAAATTGCACGTTAAGATTTAAGCGAAAGGAGCCATATTTTATTCAGCTTTTAGAAGAGGTTTACCATCGATTATTAGCTACTTAATGCACATGATTATTAGAATGGGCTGGAAGGTAGTGCTTTTCGATTTGCATTTTACGAAACTAGTAGTATCTTTATCGGTATTTTAATTCCACCATTAACCCATTTCCACGTATGTTATCCAGATTTACCAGCGTCATGCTTACCTTTCTATTCATAATGGCGGGTAAGGCCTTTGCGCAAAAGGCGGAAAATTGTAACTGTACCGACATTATGCGTTTTGTGCAGCAAAAAGTAGAGACTGTTTATGCCGGATTCCCCAACAAAGTAACTGCTGCTAATAAAAAGGAGTATGATCTGTTGTTGAAGATGCTTATTAAGCAATCATCTGCAATACATAACGTAGATAGTTGTTATTTGCTGACCCGTCAATATACCGCATTTTTTAAGGATGCACATGTCAGAACACAATATAACTGGGAATATGTCCGTCAGCACCGTGAGCGGATTGATTCTCTGAAGAAAGTGATGTACAACGGGAAGGTTCTAACTTCACATATCACCAACAGTACTGCCTTTAAGCAGATAGATGATAGTACTGTATTATTAACGCTACCATCTTTTGAGCAAAAGTATAAGGCAATCATTGATAGTCTTGTGAAATCGAATGTGGAGCTGCTCAAGGCAACACCTCATCTCATAGTTGACTTGCGTAATAATGATGGTGGGTATGACATGACATATGCTTCATTAATGCCGTTTATTTATAGTAATCCATTTGTTGTATACTACCGGGAAGTAAGGGTATCTCCTGACGCAATAGCGTTATACAAAGAAGCCCTTGGTAAACCAGACATCGGAGATCAAATGAAAGCGTTTTTTGATCGTGCTATCGCCTTACTTGAAGAAAGAAAGGCCGGGTTTGTCAATTTTGCGGGCAAATGTACCGACACCATTAAAATGGAACTGTTTTTTTCCCGCCCGGAGAGAGTTAGTATCATCACGGATAGAGCTACTGGAAGTTCTGCAGAGAATTTTGTAAGTATGGCAAGACAGAGCAAGCGTGTGACTGTTTTTGGTGACAACACACGAGGAGTGGTAGATTACGGGGATGTTGTCTGGTTGAATCCACCCGGATGTCCCTTCATGGAATTAGTCATTCCTACCCAGCGATCATGCCGTCTATCTGAGGCGACAGTTGATAGTATAGGTTTTCCACCTGATGTGCGTATTCCGGCGGATGTTGACGCATATCAGTATATATTGGACTGGGTGACGAAACAGTCTGTACGCAGTAAAATAAATCCGTAAATGATGGGGTCCTGTTTGGTTTAAATCCTTCACCAGGAAATTCGACAATCTGACTTCGCTGTCTTTGTAATCACGGACGGTTCAAAGTCTATGTGCCCAGTAGCGACATTTTCGAAAGGAGGGGAAAGACGGAGTGTGCTAAAATAAAAAAAAGGCTTGTAAGTCAATTGCTTACAAGCCTATTACGTGCCCAGGACTGGATTCGAACCAGCACGTCCTTACGAACGCTGCGTTCTAAGCACAGTGCGTCTACCAATTTCGCCACCTGGGCAGCTAACAGATTATTAATCTAGCATTTTTTTCAAAAACGACAAAAAAATTTTGCTCCTTAACTGGTAGAAACGTTGGGTTCTCACCGTTGTAGATAAGATTAAACGGTACCTAAATATAGGCTGTTACTACACATACTACTGGTCTCACTCCTGAATGCCAGGTAGGTCTTAATTTTTTGTTGCCGCCAGCTTTGAGGTAGCTGAAGGACATCCTGACCAGTCCTTCTTTTGGCGCCGCATAAATTATAAACTGCTTGCCCTAGCGCAGGCGCATATGCCAGTAGCATAACATGATCCGTACCGGCGGGGTAATCTATAGCGGGGGTCCAGTTGAATAGCAGTGTATCGCCCTGCAGGAAGACGGTAGGATGAAGGTCATCGGTAATGATCACGCCTTCCGTAACACGCAGTTTGCTGTAGTCTATTTCATAATTGGGGTAACTACCGGTTATGGCGTGGTTCAGCTGATAAGCTACGGCGGCGTTATAGGGGGTGAAGGTCTGGTCTTTGGCAGTTGCTGCAAAGCCAATTTTTACAAAAGGAGAAAACCCGTTTAGGACGCTATTGATGATCCGCATCTTCGCCCGGCAGGCCAGCTGTTTCTCGGTGGGAGGTTTGGTACTTTTTTTAGGCCGGGAGCGGAGTATATACTGTCCTTTCAATTCATAGCCCACTGCATTACCTATCATTCCTGAGAAGCCGTTTAAGAGCCCTTTTTTAAGTCGTGCCATGATATTATATTTTTTATTAATTAAGTTGTGCTATAAGGGTATTTCATTTGGGTCTTCCAGATAGTTTGGTCGTAGTTTGGTCGTAGTTCAGTCGTAGTTTGTTCGTAGTTTGTTCGTTCGGGAGCGATCAATGGGCGATCGAACTATGATCAATGTCCGGTTTAGTCACGTTCATTTCCGCTATAAAGATAGGGGAGAAGAGGCGCAAAATGACTGCCGCTTGTAAATATATTCCCGATCTCCAAAGTACAATACCGGATGTCCAAAATCGCAATGGTGCGGCGCTTGCGGATTTTTCAATTAATGATAAACAGGGAAGGGCCTTGCCATCTGATGAAAGCGATTGCAATATGCAATCGGTTCGAAAAACACATCTAACGTCGACACATATATTTTCTGAATTATTTTTTTTGTCGTGTATTTGTTTCTTCATTAACTTGCTTTTATAATTATCATGCTTGTATATAGCTATCGATAATGAGTTAACCTTTTCGGTAAGAAATCATTATTTTCGCTACTTATGACAAGAAGGTAAGCGTTTAACGAAATCTCGTCGCTCAAATCTGACAGTTTAGGTACGAGGTATAAGTTGAAGCGCTCAACCCCCATAAAAAGGGTTGGGCCTACTTATGCATTGGACCAGGCTACCGAAAGGTAGTTGGCTTTGTCAGAGCCGGAGCGACAATGCGGGTGGGTTCCGACCCTTATTATTTTCTCCGCACTTTAAATGCTTCCTCTACTAAAGTATTGCACTAATTTCTTACTTCTTTATTCCAGGGTTGTATCCGGAAGCGATACAAATAAAATGACGTCAGCAACTTTACGCAGTATGGTTATATACCATTACTGAATGGGGGATTTAGCGGCTAGCTATTTCAGTATTAGTCATTTCAGATAGACCAAAGATCAGGGCATATCCAGCATACGTCTGTGGAACTTCCTTTCCACAGCCTTAGATGTTATGCCCGTAACCAGGCATTGTTAACAAATAATATCCAATGAATACAACAATTGAAGCGTTAACTCAGAAAAAGAATTTCTTCCCGTTTTGTCTCTCGCATGAAGAGATAATGCATCCAATAGAAGTTTTTAACGATTTCTGCGATGCCTCCGATCTGCAAGCGGAAAAGCAACGGCTGGACAAGTTACTTAAGGCTATCTCCCGATCGGACGCTTATGATAAAAAGACCTGCTATGACCTGGTTGATAAAGAATACAGGAGACTGATTGAAGCAGCATTCCTATTGGTTCATAGCCACGCCAACAGGGAGATAGCAGTGGAACGATTCCTGGCATTGTTTGCACACGAGATCAAATCGCAACTTTCAGGCGCATCTCTGGCGGTGGAATCGTTAGTCGACAAAACCGATTCCTTCTTTGTGACCAGACCAGATGTCGCCTTTTATCTTACAACGCTGCAATCTATTCTTTCCGGCAGCATGTTTATCCTAAAAAATATGATCAATACCGCCTGTTTCAGAGATGAGTATTTCGCATTGAGAGCGGAGGTGTCACCCTTCAATATAGCAGCGTTCATTGATGACTGCACTGTTGCATGTCACATCCTTGATGAACGATTTAACAAAAACCTGATTGTCGAATTGAACAACCTGCAGCATAAAACCATTGTTACCGACAAAGTTAAACTGGGACAAGTAGTTCAAAACTTCCTCCATAATGCTTACAAGTATAGCGAGGGCAGAGAGATTCAACTAATTGCTGCAGAATCGGACGGCCATATGTCCTTCTCAGTCCTAAGCTACGGTCATACAATTTCTGCACAGGAGATCAATAAGCTGATGAGATTGTATTATCACGCCGGTCCCGGTGAAACAGGGTATGGGATAGGATTGTATCTATGCGAGCTATATGCAGAGACACTGGGCGGCAAGATCGAAATTACAAGTAATGATGGCCTCACCTGTTTCACCATCCGTATTCCATGCGAAATACGGGATTAGGTTATCAACGAGAATACCTGTACATCATTTTCTTTCAGAAGCGTTTTATTTAATTCTAAAATACAATACTATGAACAGCTTTCCGGAATGGCATCAAAAGCCACTCACACTTACTAAAGAAGAGATTGCGTCACCAATGGACGTAATACGCGATTTCCTATATTCTTATCCCTTGCCGGAGTTCAGAGAACATATCAAGGCGCTTCTCCTGATGGCATGTCACGATCAGGACTGCAATTCCGCCTTTAATATTATTTTCTGCGAGGACCTTACCCGCTTGGTTGAATCATGTTATATGCTAAAAAACGAAAATCATGGAAAAAGTAGTATCACAAGGAACTAACCGGTCAGATATCAGAAGGCGCAGGAGACGGATCTATAGATTTGAGGAAGAGTCAGCGGAGACGTCCTCCGGTGCTCCTGCCGGGAGAGGGGGTGAATCCACCGAAGGGGGAACAACAAACATTGAAATATCTAATAAAAGGAACGACAAATCGGGCATTAGCTTAGCCGCATCCTTTCCGGCTTATGTGGATTTTGACCACCCCTACCGCCAGCTGTTGATGGCAATAAAAACAAAGCCTTTCCTGCTGATGAGGGGGATGTGTGGATCGGGAAAATCACGTTTTGCGCGCGCACTGGCGTATCAAACATGTCCGAAACATCTGCTTTGGAATAAATGATGGTTTTTGACGGTATATCGACCATTATGGGGGCTGCTTTCGTGGCAAAACCCCGGGGCAACTTGATTATTCGTATGACTTCACTAATTTTGTCCCCTTACTGCTCTGCAGGGGGGATACGCAGCGTATGCCGTACCTATATTACTTTAAGGTTGATTAACTATGACAAGTCCAATGGAGATTACCGGCCCGGTCCGGAAACTGATCGATAAGATCGGGTCAGAATATGAACATGAAATTGTGCCTGTAAGGCCCGATCCGGTGGCGATGCCTGGTAACAGTTATGCTAATGTGGAGAATAAAGTTGCCAGAGACGGCGGAAGCCTTGTTTATGGATGGGCAGTTTGGTTAAGTGATGTTATATGCGAGGGCGAACACCATGCTGTATGGGAAGATGAGGAGGGGAACCTGGTTGATGTCACACCATCGCGCGTACCGGTGGAAAAGATATTGTTTATTCCTGATGACAGATTTACATACGAGGGAAAGCATATTGCCAATATCAGGAGTAGTGTTGTGGACAATCCGCTGGTGGATCATATCATTCTGTTGGCCGGAATGAAAGATTATTTGCTACAATTTGCTACCCGTGTGGGAGATGAGCAACATCATTTTAGCACATTTACAGGAAACGTCTACAATCATTATGACACCCTGTTCAACAATGCATTACTCTTTTTCAGAGAAGGAGGGAAGCTGGGAAGTACATGTTATTGTGGGAGCATGAAGCCATATAGTAACTGTCATGGAAAAAATCTGCCGGCTTCTATCGAGAAGGTGAAGGACACTGTGGTGAAGATGAACGAGCTTGCCAATGAAGAAAAGGAAAAGGCAGATGATAACTCATAAATGACTATTTTAAACTTTCAACAATGCCAGACATCTCTCTACCTGTGATCTTAATGCTGGAACACGATCCGGATGATCGATTTCTAACCACTACTGTTTTTGAGGAGCAGCAATACCAGGTACAGCTGGAATTTATAAATACCAGCAAAGCTTTATTTACTTACCTGGAGCAGTGCCGGCTCTCTGGCCAGCCATATCCTGCTGTAATACTGATCAATCTTAACATCACCCCACAGGACGGTAAGGAGGTACTAAAACAATTGAAGGCAGATATGGAATACCGCCATCTGCCGGTAGTTATCCTTTCAGAATCAAATGATCCGAAGATTGCGAAGGAATGCTACGCGCTGGGTGCCAGTTCATTTGTACAGAAACCGGACGCGTTTGACAGGACCAATGAAAAGATCCGCAATTTTTTCAAATATTGGTTTGAAACCGTAGTGTTGCCATAGGTGGTTTTTTTAGTACACTAACCTTAGGGAAAATACAGAACGGCGAGCTTTCCAGCCTGCCGCTCTGAAAGAAGCCCGGCCCTCTTGTCAAGGCGAGGTCAGCATGTAAACTCAACAGATGCACAGGTCCTGACTGTAAGGACACAGGTCCAATCACCTATTGTGGGCGCTTTTTTCTGGTCTGCTTGCGCATTTCCGTTCAGCTTTGCAATAATTATTTTATTCAGCTTTAGTTTTTTGGTTTCTTTTTTCATAATCGTTTGGTTTAGATGAAGGAAAATCTATCCTTAGTAATATAACTTTTATCAGTATGCGGGACAATCCCCGGAAAAGGGGAAATGCAGGGGGCAAGAAAGCATTACTAGGGATAAGAGGGGCTTTCTTGGCTTACGTTTAGATTTACGGGTGCTTTTTATCTGCTGTCTGTAATAGATCATATGCACCAAATGCTTTACCATTTTTAGGAACAGCGGATTATTTATTATTAGCTGTGTAGCCAGTACAGCCGGAACAGCCGTTTCAGCTATCAGCGTATACAGCAGAAATGCCTGCAGATGGATATCTGCAGGCATTTGGAAAATTACATGAGGGGATTTGTAATTAATTTAATACCAGCTCAATAACGGGCACCTCCACATTGGGTTTTTGTGCCGGCAGTTTGAGAATAAGATTGCTACCCGTACTATCCGTTTTATCGCGAAGTATTTCAGAATTATCATGGGCAAACTGGCAATATTTCACTTTACCCTTATACCCCGGCAAGATCAGCGTGCTTCCCGGATATTCCATTAAATGGACATACAGGCGTTTTGTAAGCGGATTATAGGTGAGCAGCGTGTTTGCCGGGGCCTTAAATGTGTCGGGCGCATAAGTACAGCCATAAATAGCACGGTTGTTGAATTTCATCCAGTTGCTGATATTAGTTAACGCGAGCTGTGCACGGTCGTCGAAAACACCGCGTGCGGTGGGGCCAACGTTCAGTATCAGGTTGCCACCCTGGCTAACAGAGGTGATTAGCAGCGCGAGCAGATCGTGGGTGCTTTTCCAGGTATTCTCATCCCTGAAATAACCCCATGAGCCGGAAAAGGTCTGACAGGTTTCCCAGGTTTGTCCCTTGAATTTTTCCAGTTCCTCCGGCTTTACCTGTTCCGGGGTGAGGAAATCAGCGCCGTCTTCATATGCTTCCAGTCCCAGGCGATTATCTACCAGTATGCCTGGCTGCAGCTTGCGAATGAGTTTCAGTAATTCTACTGAGCCCCAGTCTTCACTGCCTTTGCCATGGCCATTATTGCCGGGATAGGAAAAGTCGAGCCACATGATGTCTATCTTTCCGTACTTGGTCAGCAGCTCAGTGATCTGGTTCTTCATATACAGCCTGTATTTGGCCATGTCCCTGCCTTTATTCAGGCGGGCATAGGCAGTATCTGCGTCACCCGCCGGCTGTTGAGGATGATACGCGTCAATAGGAAAGTCAGGATGATGCCAGTCCAGCAGGGAATAGTAAAAACCTATTTTAATACCTTCTGCTCTGAATGCATCCACGAACTCTTTTACCAGGTCTCTTTTGGCAGCCGTATTGGTAGCCTTATAGTCTGTAAATTTTGAATCAAAAAGGCAGAAGCCCTCATGGTGTTTGGTGGTCAGTACTGCGTATTTCATCCCTGCTGCTTTGGCCGACTTCGCCCAGGCTTTAGGGTCGAACATATCCGGATTGAACATATCAAAATACGGCTGATACTGGTCATTTGTCAAACGTTCCCAGCGTTTTACCCATTCATGCCTGGCTGCCTGTGCATATAAGCCCCAGTGTATGAACATGCCGAAACGGTCGTGCGTCCACCATTCCATGCGTTTTTGTTTTTGAGCCGGTGTTTCATTGCCAATGCGTTTCTTTTCCTGGGCCTGTGCCTGTAACATCGTAATTGCCAGCAGGAAAAGAACGCCAAATCGATACAAGTTTTTTTTCATGATAGGAGTTTAGTTGAGTATGTCGTTATTTTATTCGTAGTGAAAAGTCTTCCCTTGTACTGTTCTTTCTGGCGGCGTTTACCTGTTTCACCTGATCTATTGCTATATCTGCTTTATAGCAGGGACTGGCTAATGCCTTAAATCCTTTAAAAGCAAAACAGGCGGGTGTAGGTGGAGCATCCTTGTGCGTTCAGTCGCAAATGACAATGTCTTCAGTGATGGACAGCCGATGCCAGACTTGGGTTACATCTTCTTTCAGCGTTTGGGTTTTCCGGTTGTTGGAAAAGTATCTATCGCCTGTGTGGCTGACCGGGAATGTAACCATTGAGTGTCATCATGAACAACTGTTCTTAGAATGGTCACAGCGTTCTTTTGTCAAGCCAGTCTTGACTTTAGAAAGTCGCCGTCGATAATCAGCAGCTTAACTCCTTCATCAGAAATAGACCGGTGGGAACTCAGATCGTCAGATACAACATAGGTCATACCCTTACTAAGGACGGTTTGTTCTCCGTTTTCGAGTTCGCTGATAAAAGTTCCTTCCAGGCAATGAACAATATGGCCTTTTTGACACCAGTGGTCAGCCAGGTAGCCTTTTGAATATTCAACCAGCCGGATCCTGAGCCCGTCAAATTGCATCGTTTGCCAGGTTGCAGTGCCTGTTGTTCCTGTATGTGTTGTTTTTTCGATAGTGGTCCAGTCTATCGTTTGAAAGGGTATGTTGCTCATATTTGGTTGACTGAATGTAGCTGTCAATGGAGACAGGTACGGGTGATGTTTAAAGCTAAGGAATTTAGCGCATTCCATGGTCATAATCATGAGTTTCGTGTATCCGGATAAGGAAGAATAGTATGAATTAGCGACGTGGGGGAGATTTGTTGAAAGTGACGCCATGTAAAAAAGGGGGATTTTAACGGGCAAAATTTATATTTACACAAAATATTTACCTCATTCTATGGAAGACGTTTTTTATCTGACCCGCGGCTGGAGGAATGCCACTTACATCCTGTTCGGCGCCCTGATATGTTTGTTTGTTAGCCTGTTGATCTATTCATTCTTCGATCCCTTTTTCAGGAGAGGTCTCTTTCTCATTTTACCTGTATCGCTCATTGCCATTGTTGTTGCTGTGTGTGGTATTCTTCAGGCGGATGAAAAGATCTTTTGGGATAATCACAGTGTCCGTAAGGTATCCAGGCTTGTGAACAGGGAGATCCTGCTGGCAGACATAAAGGGATACAAATTTGCCTGGAACTATCTGCATATCATTCCCTACAAAGGAAAGGGTAAAAGGATCCTGGTATCTACATATGTAAACGGTATGCGCCTTCTGCACGAGGAGCTGGCAGCCCGCTATCCGGATCTGAAACAGCAGGAGGACAATCAACAATAACTTTCTGCTAAAAGGATGTAATTTCCTCGATACTAACCGATAGCGGAAACGTTCATCCTACCGGTTGTCATATCTGCATATGGAAGGAGAGCGGCCAAGTTATCGTCTGGATCATCTTATTCAACAGATCAGCAACAGCCTGTTCCGTCCGGATGTTTCCTTAGGTGCGCGGTGTAAACAGGGTGGCACCTGACTTTGGGGATGATCAACTGCCAACCTCCATAGGTGACCAAGGCCCAAGCTTACAGGACGTGCATCAGGTTTAGCCTGATAGTGCAGATCAAAGAAATGTTCACTTAAGAATGATTCAAAGCCTTCATCTGGTCCATGGTATAGTTTTTTGAGTTCATCACGTATTTCCGGAATGAGTACTTTCTTTATGCCTTGTGAATTCGGTAATATCTCACTCGAGTCGCCATAGTAAGTGCATAAAAAGGTATCGGTTGGTATAGGGGAGCGATCTACATGAAAAGAATAAACATCAGTTGGAAAAAAGGGGTAGGCATCATCCCGCTCATAGTGCTTGATCACATTAAGGGTGGGCGATGCGCCATGAGCTTCCAATGCTTTCATGTCATTTAGAAGGATGTCACGGGCAATTTGTCCTTGTTCACTCAAATATAGTTCACGAAGTTCCTCTTCATCAATTGTTGTAATATTTCCGCTTAATCTGACCTTTTGGACAATCTCAGAAAAATCACCTGTTAGTTTACGAGACCAGCAGATCGCATTAATTTCTCCACTAAATGGCGTAGCAACAAGGTCCTGAAAATTCGTGACACAGCGAATTTGATGCTCAGCATGAGATAGATCTATCATGATAGTTGATATTCAAAATGTATGCTCGTTTGATAAGACGTATAGAAATAGCATCCGGTCAAGGC
This sequence comes from Chitinophaga filiformis, assembly GCF_023100805.1. Lineage (NCBI taxonomy): Bacteria > Pseudomonadati > Bacteroidota > Chitinophagia > Chitinophagales > Chitinophagaceae > Chitinophaga > Chitinophaga filiformis. The sequence continues at coordinate 5,248,699 of NZ_CP095855.1, read as the reverse complement.
GGCATAAGTACTGATTTAAAAGCTTTTGATGAAGATAACAACAAAAAGCTAACAGATATCCCGATTTCCGCTGTCAGGCCCTTTTCGGGGATACAGCGCGTGTTATATCGAAAATTCGCTCAGCTTGACACTGCCGGGTGCATGAATTCCGTGGCTCAGCGTTTACTAACAGCCAAACAATATATCTGGCTTTGGCTACTGCTGTAGCGTGTTGTAACAGGTTTTATAAGGCGGCTATGGTTCCGGAAAATTCATCCCAGGCTTAAAAAAGATTTGTGGTTGTAAAGATAATCTTTAATTTAGTAGTCGCGACAACTAAATTAGATCTATGTCAGAACCAACACAACTCAGCTTTGTTTCACTTCAAGTGACTGATCTTGAAGTATCTGGAAAATTTTATACCGAGATTCTGAATTTTAAGCCAGTTCTGAAATCTCCACCCGGTGCCATTGTGTTTGAGCAAAAGAATGGTGCAGCCTTCGCTATCAGAACACCTATGATCGAACTTTCCAAGGCAAATTTACTCGGTTGGGGAGTAGCCGTATGGTTTGGAATAGGCGATCTGGACGCATTTTTGGCGGAAAAAGGTGACAAAATTTCTATCGTGAAGGATGTCCATCCAACGCCGTTTGGAAGGATCCTGGTTATATCCGATCCTGATGGTTATGCAATTACTTTGCAGGAAACAAAGGAAGATTAATGACAATAATATTTTGGGTCGTGGTCACGCAATGTGACCACGACCATGATGGCTGCCACGGCAAGTAGTGTACAATTAGGACGTTTGTTCTGATCAATAAGCTTCATTTTGATTAAATTATACATGCACATATAAGATGGATACACAGGATGAGATATTCTCCTACATTGAACCGGAAGAAAATAGCGGGTACCTGCTTTGGCAGGTTACGATGCAATGGCAGTTAAGCATGAACAGGGCACTTGGAAAGGTGGGGCTTACACTCACTCAATTCTCTCTGATGGCGGGTCTCTATTGGTTGACTAAGAAAAAGCAGGCAGTCACCCAGCAGCAGTTAGCAGATTACGCTAATACTGATAAAATGATGACCTCTAAGGTATTGGCGGCTCTGGAAGAAAAACAGATCATAGAAAGAGTAAAAGATCCCGGCGACAGTCGTGCGAAGCAATTAAAGATGACCGATAAAGGTATAGCGGCCCTAAGAGAGGCATATCGTATTGTTCAGCAAGTGGATGATGTGTTTTTTAGCGATGTAGTAAAAGATAAAGTGACATTCGATAGTTTACTTAAGAGATTGATTAAGTAAGATCTGAAATTCCCATTGGATGAACTTAGATGGAATAGGTGAGGGGCCATGTGCGCTTTTTTACAATTTTGGTTTCTTCGAACGCTTTTTCTTTGTTGGAAATAATAATTTATGAAGAACGTACTCGCCCTGGCTATGCTGATGGCAATAACACTAATTTCCAAAGCCCAAACCAATACTGATCCCTTGCAGCAAGCCCGTAAAGCGATCGAAGCCAGCAATGCCATCTATGCTGACCTGGCAAATAAGAATGATGGTTCAATCCTCACCAGATACACAGACGATGCCTGTCTGCTGCCTCCCAATTCAGCACCTGTATGCGGAAAAGAAAATATCGCGAAATTCTTTAAAGATGGCCCTAAAGTGCATGTCAAATTCACTATACAACATTTGTATGGTGATGCCAGCACATTCATTACAGAGGAAAGCTATTATGAAATGACAGACCTTAACGGAAATAAACTGGACGAAGGTAAGGTGATGGTGGTTTGGAAAAACACTGCTGATGGCTTAAAAATGCATAGGGATATGTTCAGCAGCAATAAGCCGGTGTCAAAGTAGATTTATAATCCAATATTTACGGCTTTCTGAAAGTCATCTCCATTTTTAATAAGTGTGCGCCTCACCTGGAGCGGTGTGATGCCGGTAAATTTTCTGAATTCTTTGATAAAGTGGGCCTGGTCGTAGTAGTCGCATTCATAGGCAATCGAGGTAAGCGATACGTCTGTAGAAAGTATTTGCCGTAAACTTCTATTGAAACGGTAAGATGCGTACAGTGTACCTGGTGTCAGGCCCACCATTTCAAAGAACTGTTTTTGAATATATCTTTTGGAAAGCCCGAGTGTAGATGACAGCTGATTAAGATCGAAGCCTTCACCTGTGCTCAGTATATGCCGGCAGATCAGGGATAGCTGCTGAACCTTTTGTTGTTTCTTCTCATGCTTTTTTAGTTTTTCAATAAAAAAGGATTCGATCAGATCTATCTGTTGGCCAATTGAGACTTTACTCATCATTACTTCATAGAGATCCCGCAAATCTCTGGCATACACATCCAGCAGATTGGTAGCTGAATTGGTAAAATCCGTAATTGGATTTGGGAAGAATACAGCACATGCATAAGGATACATTCTGGCTATCAGTATTGTAGTTCCTTTGGCTGCATTCAACCTGGTCGGAACTGTCAGATGCCCTAGTAATTCAAATGCAGGCGTGTCCCGGTATTGTCCGCCGATAATGGTGGCGGCATTACCATCTGGCATTTTAACAATGAAATCTACGTATCCACTTGGATAGAAAATTTCATTGTTGATATCCTTGTCGATGGTGATTACGGAATAATTCCTGATAAAGGGTTTCAATATGTCGCAGGGAGTGTATTGCAAGGGCAACTATTGGTTTGAATACAATATTAAATTACAGTATTAATTCATTCTTCCCAAACCTATTTCATATAAACCCTCCCTATCCGCGGGAATTCGTAATCTTTCAGCAAGCTATTCAATAGTTAAAGTCAAACAGTCAGGCATCATCAATTTTTGTTTCATTTCAGTTACAAGTATCCTTGATTTGGTTACGGGTGCAAAATGTGCAATGTGGACCTTTGCATCAGACAGTTAATCAAATATTTAATGGAAAATCAAACAACATCATCGATCAGGCCGGTTGCGCTTGTCACTGGCGCTAACCAGGGCGTCGGGAATGAGATCGCCAGGGCGCTCGTCGCCAATGGTTATATTGTATATGTAGGGTCGCGTAAAATGGAAAATGGCGAAAAGGCTGCTGCCGAAATAGGAGAAAATGCAAAAGCTATTCAGTTGGACGTTACCCGGCAACAAACCATTGATGCGGCAGTAGAACGCATAGGTAGCGAGTATGGCCGCCTGGACCTGCTGGTAAATAATGCAGGCATATCACATGGCGGAACAATCCCTAAAGGCGTGGAGGAACTCATGCTCACAGGGCGGGCCGTAAATGTATCTTTAGACGAAGTACGCACGGTATGGGAAACCAACGTTTTCGGTGTTATTGCAGTTACTCAGGCTGCTTTGCCCTTATTGCGTAAATCGGCGTCTGCACGTATCGTCAACGTATCCAGTGGGCTGGGCTCATTAACCTGGATATCTGATCCTCAGTGTTGGGCACGGGATAGTTTCGGAATAGTGTATGCTGCATCCAAAACCGCACTTAATGCAGTTACGCTTGCCTTTTCCCTGGAACTGGAAAAAGAAAACATTAAGGTCAATGCGGTAAGCCCCGGCTTTACAGCCACTGCACTGAATAATTTCCAGGGAACAGACAGCCTGGAAGTTGGTTCACGGGAGCCGATCCGTGTAGCACTGGAAACAGACGGCCCGACAGGAGGTTTTACCGGACCTGAAGGACCCTTGCCATGGTGATATAGCATCAGGTTACCCATTATCATTATCACTTTATTTAAACACTAAATATGACCGGTTGAGGAAAGGCTCCGGTCATATTTAGTATCTTACAGCATGAAAAGCAATATGCCCAAAATTGATAAACTGGAATCTATAACGGAGATCCACCGTTTGCTGGGTATTCCCGGACCTGCTCACCCGCTGATCAGTTTACTGGACACAAGGGACGAGCGGATCAATCTGAGCCGCTTGCCAGTTCGCTATGTAACTACCCTTTACAAAATCACATTTATCCGGAAGTTAGCCGGTAAATTCAGATACGGCCAGGGCTATTATGACTTTGACGAAGGGAGTATGGTATTTACCGCGCCTAACCAGATAGTAGGCAGTACTGCCAATTACAAGGGAAATGAGGGCTATTCGCTGATCTTCCACCAGGACTTTCTCCAGGGTTTCCCGCTTGCCGCCAAGATTAAACAATACGGGTTCTTTTCCTACGCTACGAATGAAGCGCTGCACCTTTCCGAACAGGAAAGAACAACTGTGTCAGCTGTTTTTAACATCATTCAGGAAGAGCTAAATAACCGGATAGACGACTTCAGCCACGAAGTGGTAATTGCACAGATCGAGCTGCTGCTCAGTTATGCCAGGCGGTTTTACAAGCGACAATTTATTACCCGGCGGGCAGCCACCAGCGATCTGCTGCAGCAATTCGAGGAACTTTTAAACGCTTACTTCAGGGAGGAAAAGGCGATATATGACGGCGGGCCTACCGTACAATACCTCGCTCAGCAACTGAACTATACACCTAACTATTTAAGTGATATGCTGCGGTCACTCACCGGGTTAAACGCCCAGCAACATATTCATGAGAAACTGATTGAAAAATCTAAAGAACTGCTCCTGACCACAAAGATGACCGTTAGCGAGGTGGCCTACCAATTAGGCTTTGAGCATCCGCAATCCTTCAGCAGGCTGTTCAAAAGTAAGACCGGGCAATCGCCCTTGGAGTTCAGGGCCGCATTTAATTAATAAATAGGTATGCGACATTATATTATATTTGGATGAAGCTGGTTGTAAGCCTCCGATATGCCAATATCGGTGCTCCGGTGCTAACTATAAACAGTTCGTAATGGTTGATATAAAGGATTTCGACAGCATTCCTGATTTGCAAAGTCCAAGACGCGTCATGAAGTATGTGCTGGTGTATTGTGAGACCGGCAAAGTAAACATGACAGTTGATGAGAAGGAGTTTTCTTTAAATAGTGGCCAGGTCATTACGATAACCTCCGGACAGATTCACAGGTTTAACGGTGCCTCGTCTGCAAAAGGCTTTATACTTGAGTTTACGTTAGATTATTTTGGGAAAGACGATAATGACATTGAACTCATTTTCCATAATGGACTATTCTGTCATTTTGCTATGAACGAGGTTATTACGGTGGACAGTAATGTGGTGGGGCAGGAACTCCGCCTTATACAAGCGGAGTTAATTGAACAGCCCTATCAATACCTTATTTCGGTTCATGCGCGTATTAAGTTAATACTGGTATCTATCAACCGGGCCAAAGTTGATCGGGGTGACGAAATCTGGAAACCCAATGCCTTGTTTTTGAAATTCCTGGAAGCTGTAAGGGATAATTTCGAACATAATTACCCCGTTTCGAAATTTGCCCAGCTGCTCGGCACTACCGACATGAAATTGAACGAGCTTTCAAAGATCCATGCCGGAAAGACGGCACAGCATGTTATTTATGGCCTGATCACCTCTGAGGCCAAAAGGCTCCTGACATATGAAGACCTGTCAGTAAAGGAGGTCGCCTATAAACTCGGCTTTAATGATCCGTTTTATTTCTCCAACTTCTTTAAAAAACAGACGGGTATATCCCCCAGCCAATACCCTGTATAAATATTACATGCTTTTCTCAGGATTCTCTATTCTTTAGTCCTCCTCCGGGTGTCATCTTTGTAGCGTTAAATCATTCATCATGAACATGCTACAAGACATTGCATCCTTATCGCTACGATGTGCATTATCAGCCGGATTTTTGTCGGCGGTTGCAAGCAGGTTAGGGCTATGGGGCCGGCATTCCTCCGGCTGGAACAAGTTTTTAGACTACACAGCACAGGTAAATTCTTTTATACCTCACAGCCTGATACCGCTACTGGCTGTTACAAGCACCATTTTGGAGCTCACATTGGGCGTCATGCTGCTCATTGGCTTTAAGACAAATTATGCTGCATTGTGCGCCGCCTTATTAACGCTCCTGTTTGCACTTGCCATGACCTTATCATATGGTATAAAAGAACCGCTGGATTATTCCGTATTTGTGTTTAGCGCCGGCGCATTCCTGCTGGCTACTATTCCCTATTACAAGTTGAGCGTTGACCAATTACTAACTAAATAAATATACAATTATGAAAAATACTGCCATCAGTACTGATATTAATGATCATATTGTGAGAAAAGCGCAAAAGGAATGGCAACCGTTAGTTGAAAAAGGTGTGCATTATAAGGGCATCTCGGTAATATCCCTTCATTATGATCAACTGAAGGAACGATCAACGACCATTCTGTTAAAATTTGAACCAGGAGCTTCTTATCCGTATCATAACCACCCGGCAGGTGAGGAAGTATATGTATTAAGTGGAGAGGCTACTTTTGAGAATGCAGTATTATCGGAAGGGGACTATTTATATACTCCGCCCAACTTCAAACATGCTGTTACAACAACAACAGGTTGCACTTTGCTGTTTGTTGTCCCCGAAGAGGTAGAGATATTAGTGTAAATCAGGTATACGCCGTTCTAATTATATACAAGCCCCTGTCCTAGACAAGTGGGCTTGTTTAGATTAGGCCATCCTCTATGCATTATGTATGAACACATAGACCTGACGGAGATGATAAGGAGTGTATACGATTGACAAAGCCCTGAGTCGACATAATTAAGGCCAATGTGGGAAAAGGGAAATGCAACCTTGTATTACGTTAATAATTCATCAGGGATTTCAAGACCTGCTTTTTCTGCCGCTGAAATATGTGCCTTTGCAAGATCCTTATCGATAAAGCCTTCTTCAGACAGGTATATTCGTGCCAGTTCAATATGTCCCCAGGCATAACCGCCGTCTGCTGCTGTTTCAAAGTATCCTATTGCCGCTTTTACGTCTTTTGCTGTCCCTAATCCTCTCAGGTAAAAAATTCCCTGATTGAACGCGCCAAATTCGGACTCATCTTTCCGGTAGTAACGAAGAGCGGTTTCAAAATCCCCGTTTTCTTCATACAGGTATCCCAGGCTACCGTAATCCGGTTCTCCAAGTTCCTCTGCCTGATGATAGTGGTATAGTGCCTGCCCGGGATCTGTATCAATAAGTAGAAATCCTAAGTTATTATGTGCCGCTGCCAGCCCGTCCTCCGCTGCTTGCTGCAACAGGTCAATGGCTTTTTCTATATCAGGGGCAGTTCCTATGCCATTCTGATAACACAGGCTCAATCCATTGAGGGCATTTGTATTGCCCGCAGCAGCTCCCTTCTCATACCAGTAAAATGCGCTGTCATTATCTACATATCCGTCAATCATGTAATAAATATACGCGAGGTTGTTCATCGCATAACCGTATCCTTTTTCAGCAGCAAGCGTGTAGTGATAGATGGCTGACTGGTAATCCTGTCTGTTATAGGCATCTACACCAATATTATACAATTCTTCAACCGGCGTGTAGGCATCTATAACAGTTTCTTCATCAGGCGTCTTTGTGTATGCCAGTAGCCTCTCACGCACTACCTCATCATAATATAAACTGTAGCCATCACTTTCAGCATCCTGTTGTACCAGGTCTTTATTTGCTCTTGATATTCCATATTTATCAACCAGGTAAACTTTCTTGTCCTTGATTGCCCAGGCAAAGCCCTGATGAGGGGCTTTACGTACTATCAGGTCGAACTGCTCGCCGTTTTCGGTAAGGCTGTAAAAACCATCTTTCAGAAGCATGAATACATTGTCATGCAGTAATTCTATTTTTTCATATTTAAAATCGATGATCACTTTTGCATCTTCCCCGAGTACACCCCATTTTCCATTCTTCTGTGCAATGTAATGACCATTGTAACCAACTTTGTTAAGGTTTTCATATATTGGTGCTGCAACAACTTTTCCCGAAGGATTGATCAGTCCCAAAAGACCATTGCGCTGAACAATCGCCAGATAAGAATGATCAAAATCATAGGCCTCATCCCATTCCGGGGTAACTATGATCTCACCTGATCTGCGTACATAGCCATATTTCTGATCCTTCATTACCACGGCAATACCCTGCTCACTGAATTCATAAAAGTCATCAAATTGAGCGCTCAACAATACTTCTCCTTCAGCGTTTTTCAATCCCCATAACCCGTTCTCATAGTAAATTTCTTCCTTTCGCACATCTTCATTGATATGTCCCCATCCATAAGAATAGTCCGGGTAGTTCAGCAGTTCAGCAAATGAGTGAAAAGCCATGCTTACATGTTTAAGCTTGTCGTAACGCAGCAGGGATATGTCGTTGTTGTCCATGGCACGGGTGATCATAGCATTGTTATACGCAATATCTGCCAGCCAGATAGCCGCCTGTTCGTTATGTGGCGCCTCATCCATATTGAATACGTCACGGGCATTCAGGCTAAAGTAAGCATGTTCCAGACCCTCCAGGTATTTAAATAGCTTATTTTTACATGCTGTAAAAATGCTTTTATTGCTAATAAGAGATTTGGAAGTATCCAGGAAGTTGTAGAACCTTTTCAGGTTTTCAATACCGGATTTGGCATTATAGTATAGAATGTCATCTTCAATAATGCCTCCACTTATTAATAAAGGTTGTAATAATAGTGGCATCTCATACCCCCATTCCATCATCATTATATCATTCCTGTCTTTTCCTGAAAGGGAGCTGGTATTAACTAAATATACACTGTGTGACATTTTGCAAAGGTACTAATTCTTTAAATGGAGGTATCGTATAGGGTTAACGGCGGGAAGAGTTCGTTCCCGCAAACAGGTTGGAAATGGTTTTAATTATGTCATATGTCTGGAAAAAGGCATTCTAAAAAAGGGGAGAAAGTGTATCTACTCAATAATGAATTTGTAGCCCCTGCCAGGTACATTAATAAATTTAATAGAGTGATCGTCGGTCAGTTTCTTACGTAATTTTGACACCAATACATCCACATTTCTACTGATGACCACCAGGCCTTTGTCTTCCCAGATCTCTTTCATCAGTTTTTCCCTTTCTACGACCTGATTCATATTTTCTGCAAATATTTGTAGTGCTTTGGTCTCTTTTTCCGAGAGCGTAATGCTTTTATCCTCAGTTTTCAGCACGTTATTATCTGCGTAGAACCTAAAGTTTCCTAGTTGCAGGTAATCATTATTATCGGGGATCGCTACTTGTTCCTCTTCTTTCCGGAACTTATTTTTTACATAAAATCCAACAGCACTCAAAGGAATAATTAATGGCAACAACAAGAAGTAATTAAACGTAGTTTTCTTAAAAAATTCAATTTCAACGACATAACAACCAACCTGAAGCTTACGCCCCCGGCAAGGTGTGAGATTGCCAGCCTGCCTGTTTATTTCGAATGCGAGGACAGTTTCCTTTGGTTTACAATTCTTTAGGCTTACTATATAATTGTTTGCCAGGGCGCTTTTTTGAAATGTTCGTTGAACTAAATTGATGAGTGTATCGGAAATAACCCCGAAGTCATTTTGAAAGGAGATCTGGTAGGTATTTTCATTTAATTTCTTAACTGGCAGCACCCGGGACGAAGAATCTTTAGCTGAGAGCAAAAGCTGATGTCCTATATTACGTAACACAATTTCTAAATGCTTCTCAGGAATCTCATCTTTTTTATTGATCGAGGCAACAACAGAAATTAAAATAAAAGTGATTATGATGGAAGATCCGAATAGAATAAATGGCTTCATGTGTGCAAAATACACCAATAGCCCCCGGTTTTAGTCGGTTTTACAAACGTTTTACGCATCTTTTACAACGTTTTACCGCTAAAAGGCTTTGAGGTAGTTGAGGACAGATAGCTTTGCATCATTGCTCACCAAAAAAAAATATAGCGATGAATTCTTATATCCTTGCCTTTTTGCTCCTTTTCACGGTTCTCTCATCTTCCCTTCTCCCGGATAGGCATCCGGACCCAAAAAAAGAGAAGGCAGGAACTGGAAAGGTCGTTTTTAAATCTACAGATGGCGGACAAAGCTGGCAGGACATCAGCAAAGGGTTGCCCGAAAATTTGCTGGAGGGTGGTGTCCAGAGAAATGGCTTCTTTGCAAATGATAAAGGACTGTACTTAAAGGTTGAGAACGGATTCTATCACAATGCGCCTAATGCCACAGCTCCTTTTTGGGCCAAAGAGATTTTCCCTTATGAGTATAGCGGCATTGCCGCAGGTAAGTCCGGGAGAGTTGTCGGCAAATACTGGGGTATAAATTTGAAAAAAGCAGACGGAACGAGTATATGGTCGCCGGTATTCGAACTTTTTGCTGAGCCACGGATACGCAGCACTTTTGAGACTGCCGGAGGTGCAATTTTCATCGGCACGGACAAAGGTTTTTTTAAAACGGCTAACAACGGAAAGACCTGGAAGCATGTCCATACCGGAAGCCTGGTAGGGCATCTTGCAGAGGCGAATGGTGTGCTGCTGGCGATCAGTACGGGAGGGATAATAAGATCGACCGATAATGGCGAAAACTGGGCGGTGGTGAGTACTGAAGGCGATGTGGCCTGGGATGTAAAACAGATCAAAGGTGGATTCGCTGCTATCACTTCTGATCCGGCGTCGAATACCAGGAGGTTAAGGACATCCCATGACGGCGGTAAAACCTGGCAGCTGATTAGCGCCGACCTTCGGGACAATGTCGTTGATGATTCAATATGGCGGACCTGGAATGATCGTCCTAATGTGAAAGCCTCCGCGGTTTCAATTATCCCGGTTGGTGAAAACTTCATTTGTGTTCATCGTGACGGCATTTTCAGATCATCAGACAAGGGGAAGACATGGGAATTACTACTTCCTGCTGTAGGAGATAAGGTTTTCAATTTATTGTTTTCAGGCAACGTGATCTATGCCATACCCGGCAAGGGGGGATGTTGAAAATTGGTTCATTAACCGAACCAGGTTGAATTGAATATTAAATACTTGTGAAATGTGTTAAAATAGCTTAAAATGCAAAAACCGCTCTCCAGGCGGTTTTTGCATTTTAAGTGCCTGATCGTGAAGTCGTATAATATAGGTGTTGATTAACCATTTGAATGTTTTAAAGTCTATACCTTATATAATATATATAAAAAGTATTACCGAAAATATACTATTTCAATAGCCGGTCCGTTAATTTCTAAGATTACTCACGATTATCGGCTAACATCCTCAATTCATGCAACGCATAGCGACTATTGCCTTATTTCCTGATCTTAAACGGATTTCACGATCACGGGATATTTTTCTATGTTGTTGATAATGGTGTTATTACCCAAAGTCAGAAGGTCGTTTGGTACTGTATTATGAAAAACAACCAGTCTGAATATATCTGTTCACGTTTCAAATATAAGCTACACCCATGAAATTCGCTATCATTCCTCTTCTTTGTCTTATCATTTCATTATCAGCAGATCAGCACGAATCGGGCAATTCCAGCTATGATTTTGCGGACTCTATTATCGCGAGGAACAACAGGGCTCCTTATGCTACAGAAATGAATCTGACCACGTTGTCAGTTGCGGGATATTACCATGAAAGTATGGTATATGAAGATTCGATCGGTACGCCAAAGGCACCTATTCGAATTACGCTGTATAACAAGCATGTCCTTGATGCCCGCGAATTCATTCTCAGAGAGGCTGCGAAACATCGGATCATATTGATCAATGAAGCTCATTACCGCCCGCAGCATAGACTTTTTACTAAATCGCTTTTAAGCGCCTTATATCAGCAGGGTTATAATGTTTTCCTCGCGGAAGGCATCCAGCCCAATAACCAGTTAGATAAAAGAACTTATCCTGTAAAAGGTGAAGGCGTCTTTCTGAATGAACCGACTTATGCCTCGCTGATCAGGTATGCGGCAAAGAAGGGTTATAAGGTCAGGGCCTATGAGTATCTGGCACGGGCTACATGGGATGATAGCGTCCTGCTTGACAAAAATGGCTCGATGAAGTATATTAGTTATCAACCCAGGGACTCTGCATCGATCATAAAAAATGAGAAAGGAGAAGTAATACAAAGTGTATTTACATCATTAAGGGAGGAACAACAGGCGAAAAACATTCTTGCTATTATCCGTGCCAATCCGAAATCCAGGTTTATCATTCATGCGGGCTATGCTCATATCAATGAGTCGGGCCCGATGATGGGTAGCCAGTTACGCAAGCTCCTCAATTATGAAGATGTCCTTACAATCGATCAGACAGAGTTAAATGAAAAACAAATTGTTATTGATACACTGACCAATGATACGATCCGCCGGGCTGAGGCCTTCGTATTAGTTGATAATGCAACTAAAAAGATCTGGAATTACTATGGTAATCACTACCCGGTAGATTATACCATTTTCAATGCCAGCTTTAAGGACTCCCTCGGGCGCCCTGGCTTTCTGTTTAAAGACGTAGAAAAGAGGGTAGTCACCTGGTTCAAACCCGCACTAGTGAAAGATTGTGGTTGTGTATTCAGTGCTTATAACCCCGGAGAACTGAAGAAGGAGCACCAGAATGCTATAGCTACTGACGTGGTTTATGTCGATAATGCACATGTACGCCCTTTGTTGCTCTATAAAGGTAAGCATACGATCGTGAAGAAAAACGCCAGGGGAGAGTATACCCAGTTTAGTTTGGAAGTCAAATAGAAACTATAACAACACCAAAATCCCAATTGAATGTACCGGCACCCTGAACTTCAGGCAAAAAGACCTTTGCCATCTTCTTATTTGACTTAAGATAAAAAAACTGTTCGCCAGGTGTGTGATAGTAGTAAACGACGAATGTAGATGTAAATCAATTTTTTTTTTTGATATTCCTTTTTATCGGTAAATTACTCTTAGACCTTATTGATGATAAAATGACATAGTTAGCCTGATTGTTATCCCTCCGCTCTCACTTATTATTTCACGAATAACCGCTTTTAATTAAAAGACTATGACTACTGTAAATGAAAATGTCAGTTTTGATACAAAAGCTGGCATGTATCTTAACAATCTTACCGGAGATGCCGGCAATTGTTCTTTTTCGACAAGTTGTTTAGAGGGGTTGTCAGACACCACATTAAAGGCCTATCAATCTGACAAACAAAAATGTACAACCAAAGATAAAGGCGAATGTTTCTTTAAACAGTCCAGGGGTACTATTGCGTTTGGCGGCAACATGATTCACTTTGAATTAGGTACTGGTCATTACAAAACCCGTATTACCGACGTCTCCAATACCCCCGCATTCACAGCGTTTCTTGCAGCGAACCAGTTTGCAGCCGATGTCAGCTTTGACTTTTTTGTTTATTCAGGGCCGGCGATTTGTCAAATGTTGCTTAATTCGGTATTTACCGCTAATGCCGGAGCTATAGCATCCGCTTTACTGGCACAACGGTTGAAATGGAAGGAACTCACAGTCCAGTTGACGGAGTGCAAAGGGCTTGATTCTATCTATGCCAGTTATGCTGCAGTGGCGCCGTTGGCGGACGGTAATTATCGTCTCGTAGCTATCATAAACTCAGGATCTATTGATCTGGAGGGCAAAGCAAGTTTTGGATCAGTAGTGCCACTTGCTAAGGCTTATCTGAAAACCTCCAGGTTGAGTATCCTGATAGATGCCATGGTGACGTTTAACGGCGCGTCTCTGAAATCAGCGGTTATATCTGATCTGAAATTCTCCTTGAGTGACCTAAGTATAGGCGGTCCCATATTTGCGATAAACCCGATCATCTGGGCCATCGTCCAGGCTGCCACGGAAAGTACACGGGTAGTGGAGGGCCTGCTCAATGACAATTATAATCATAAGATAGTCGCCTCCATCAATAAAGATATTGAGTCTCTTCTTTCTAAAAATTTATAGTAATGGCCAACAACCTAAATTCATGGATGAGCGACCCCTCCATCCAGAAGAAAAAACTTAGTCAGATCGTTATACCGGGCACACATGACAGCGGCAGCTATGGTCTCTCCAATGCCCTTTCGACCGTCTCTTATTCAAATATTGCATTCTTGTGGCAGCTCAGTAACCAGTCTGCTCCCGCCAATGGTTTATGGCCATGGACTAGTAGCGGTCCGAAAGAAAAGGCGACCTATTATGTTGGCCCGGAGATGTATGATTATATCATTAGTGTGGTGAAGCAACAGTCACAGTCGCAGGATAGTTCTGATTCTATCTATGCACAGTTAAACAATGGCATTCGCTTTTTTGACCTGCGTTTATATTACGATGACACAACTACACCTAACGACTACTATCTTCAACATGGTCTGCGCGGTCCGCTGTTAAGCACCGTATTGAATGATGTTTACCAGTTCATCAGTGAAGGACGGCAGCAGACGCCGATACGCCGGGAGCTGATCTTCCTGCAGATTTCACATACAAATTTTGGTGATGATACTGCCGCCAGAACCAGTGGCGTGGTTAAAATGCTGGGAAATATATTGAATCAGAACGAGGAAAAGAATATATACCCGGTTCCCGTTAAGGATAATCTCAGTACTTTCTTTACAGATACTTCAATGTCGGATATCTGCGGATCAGGAACCAAGGTGATTATATTAAATGCTGATACTGACAGGTATAGTTACAATGACTCCCTGGTGTTTGAAGGTAGCTTCAACGCGACAGATTCACCTGCTGGCGTTGATAACGTCCCCGAGCTCTGGGACAGGGAGTTGAAGGCCCTGAAGGATGCCCCATCCAATCCGACGAGTCCCTGGGGTATCAGTTGGGTACTGACGCCACATGCATCAGATCTGATCTGTTATGTTATGAAAACGTTGACAGTGACACCAGTAGAACCCCTGCTATTGGAGGGGCTGGCGCGGCTCGCCAATGCTGATATGGCTGACTTTATTAAGCAATTGCATGGGAAATATCCCTTTAATCTGATTACGTGCGATTGGTATCAGCAGCCACGTACAACTAATGCTCCCGGACCTGTCGTGCAGATAGCGATGACTTTAAGTGGAGCCTGAAGGAAGAGCCCCGGCTGGGTAACACCTACCGGGGCTTCCGTTTATAAGTTCATTGATCTTCACGAACTGCTCCTTTATGCCTTCATCAACATGTTTAAGTGCAACAGTACTCAGTGTGGGTGCCTTAATACAAACCCAGGGCCAGGCGAATTGCCTCTTCTACAGGCGCGTAGCCGGTATCTGAATCCGTAATAGTCAGCTCATTCCGTAAAAGTAATGGCGGTTGGGCCATAAATTTAGGTGTGTTACCTCTGTGTGGCTGCGCGGAGTGCACCAGGAACGGATGACAGAGATAAACCGTGCCAGCTTTGCCTGTCGCAAACACCTCCTGCCGCCCGGGCAACTTATCGAGGCTTCGTGCCAGATCAATAAAAGAGAGCCCGGCATCACCTTCCTGCTGCAGGAGATGGGCAACATCCAGGTGGGACCCTTTATAAATAATCGTTGGAGCATCGGCATTCGTTACATCTGAATATAAAACCAGCATTAGCAATGCCCGTCCTTTGGATTTTATATTTACGCGCCATTCAAAATAATCAGACGCATCTTTTCCCGGGAAACTTGCATCTACGTGTTTGCCCGTATCGTTTGGTTGCTTCTCAGCCGGAAACCTTACCGGAAACGTACCCACGTTCCGGCATGGGATCCACTTTTCTGTTCCGATCAACTGGTTAAAAGCTGCATGCAGTATGGACGTATTAACAGAGTCTATAAAAGGCTGTTGAGTATACATGCCAAGGCGGATCACCGGCTCGGTCCAGGTGCGGGGATTTTCCCGCTCAAAAGGAAGATCTTTCCATAGAATGCCTAAAACAGCTTCCGCTACATTCGGGGGAAAAGCATTATCAATACGAATGAATCCTTCGGTTATAAACTGTTCTACTTCTTTTTCACTTAATATATTTGACATAAATTATTTATTTGGGAATGTACCTGCGCAGGAACAAAATGTTGTCCTGATTCTGATAAATAAACCTGCATTAGGGAAAGAAAATTCGCACCATAGTTTTATGGCGTGCAATGCGTAGGAACTACGGCAAGGTGGGAATTATAACATTACAGTCATTCTCATACGGGTAAAGATAGCAAGTTTCTTTTAAATGGGAATATTTGTATGGGGCTGCTGGCAACATTTAGAATAGCAGGTTCGACAGATAGGGAATTAGGAGTGAGCAATTAGAACAGGCGGTTTTCTGAAGGGCAGGCTGTTTAAACATGGGTATCCCGATACCAGGGCTGAGCGGGGATCAGTCAGCTCCCGGGATAAGTTTGACGGTTTGAACAAATCGTCTGGCATTATCGAAATCATAGTGTTGCTGTTTCAGTAAACTTACCTGGTACTTAACTGGCAGGTATCTACCCCATTTGGAAAAGTCGAGTAAATCTGGTTTTTCTTCGACCAGGGATGTAAGCTGTTCATCAATATATTCCTGGCCTGTTATCAATGATGCCCATTTCGTCTTAAATTCTTCAATTGGAGTAATGATCGAAAATGAACTGGTTTTTTCATCCGGAGTAATAAGGATGTTGTTTATGCAGAATATGTATTCCAACGCGTGATTTATTTTTGTTCCGGTGAACGAAAATAGCTGCACTTCACGATCCTTAATAATCAGGGGCCTGTCAGTTGATATATTAAGGATTTTAAAAGCTGAAAATTCCTGGCGCATCTCACGAAGCTCTTCCTCTGAAGACATGTCCAAATAGGAGATGGGCTGAGAAGAGTAAAGAACTTCCAGCATTTTCATCCGTATTCTTTCATGTATAAATGGATGAGTACCGGAAAATATTGGTTTTTTCCCATCCACCGCTCGCTCTACTTCGATTCTCTTTGCGTTGATGTCAACAAACTTTATCTTCCAGATTTTGGCTGCAAGTAAAATGTTTTGATCGACGGCGATCTGCGGTGAGAATGGTATTTCTCCTATCCTGTTACCGCCATGTACAACCTTGAGATAGGGTTCGGAAATAAAAAGGCTATAAAAATCTTTGTTGTTAACAAGTTTTTCTCCTTCAACGCCCACAATTAATTCTGCACCGATTTTTTCGATGAATTGAAGTGCAAGCAGATGTTGCACAATATCTTCAATTTCGGCAGGAGAGATGTTAGAGAAGGCGAAGTTGGCTGTAAGCTGAGCCAGGAGCTGTGTAAAGCTTATACCATTGGCACCTTTCAGAATGGAAAGAATCTGATGTACCAGGATATCATAAGGCTTTTGCGGCATTTCGGGAGGCTCTATGAACTCCTGCTGATAAAGCTCCCAACAGGCAATAGCTTGTAGCAAACTCCAACGGTTGGTGGCATATAACAGCAGCTTACTTGCCTGGCCATCTTTTCGTCCGCTTCTTCCAACCCGCTGAATTAAAGACGCTATACTGTGCGCTGAATCAATCTGTACTACCTCCTCCACACTACCTACGTCAATTCCGAGTTCAAGCGTAGAAGTGCAGGCAACGCAGAAACTTTTTCTGTCACTGTTTTTTGCGAAGTATTCCACATATTCTCTTACTTCTTTGTCGACCGAGGAATGATGAGAGAAATAATTGCTATGACCGCCTACCTTTTCTGATATTTTCTTGAGTTTTACGGCTACTTCTTCAGCAGTGCCCCTGCTATTAGGGAAGATGAATACTTTGTTGTCTTTTGTTTCAAGATACAGGTCTTTCAGCAGCGCAAGTGGTAGCTCAACCGGTGTTCCTTCGAAATATTTGAATGTTACCTGTATTTCTTTCTTCGTTCTGTCTACGAGAACTTTAGTAATATCTTCCCTGCCCGTAAACTTTTTGGCTTCCTGGTAGTCGCCAATAGTGGCGGAGAGGCCAATCACGTTGAAGGAATGCCCGGTGGCCACCTGGATCCTTGACAACAAGGACTTTAAATGTATACCCCTGGCTGTGCCAAGAAAGGAATGTATTTCATCGATCACCACATACCGGAGATTGGAGAACAGATGTTTAATGTTAAAGGGTTTATTGGCGAACATTGCCTCAATAGACTCCGGCGTAATCAGCATAATGCCGTTGGGATTGGAAAGTAAGGATTTTTTAGCCGATGCACTCGCTTCTCCATGCCATTTGGTGATGGTAATGTCGAGGTACTTACATAACTCTTCCACCCGCTGAAACTGATCATTGATCAGGGCAATCAAGGGAGATATGTATAGCACCTGTACGCCATTTTCCTTTAGATTTAGCCTGGATAATATAGGAAGGAAGGCCGCCTCGGTTTTACCGGACGCAGTTCTCGACGCAAGAATGTAGTTGCCGTCGGCAGCCATGATTTTTTGGATAGCGGCTGCCTGTATAGGACGCAGTTCTTCCCAGCGTTTATCGCGGATATATCTCCTGATGGGTTCTGATAATAAACTGATAGGCATTATAATTCAGTAATTTCATCCAGTACAGTCATTGATGGGCGTTCATCGGCTATTTCGATTTCTCCGAACAGCCTTTTCTTGTCAAGAGTAGGGTTCTGACGCAGCAGGCTAAGAATGTTCAGAAAGTCTCTGATCACTTCCCTGGGGGTAAGGAATTCTGCAGCACCAGGCTTATTAAACATTTCTTCCATAAAAGAATGGATGTCGTCGTCGGTAACATCGATATTGACCGAGTAATTAAAGTCGAATACTTCCTTGAGCTTTTTTAACAGTACGAATATTTCATTATGGTTGAGGGGCAGGATACGTATCACGGGTTGTGCAAAGTCGCGTATTTCGCTGGTTTCAAATTTGTTTGTTTCCAGTCTCGTTTTCAGTGCATTATAGCTAAACAATCCCCGGCGCTCATTTTCAAGCGTTTCTTTTGTACCCGCGAAATTGATGAACAGGTTTGATACCTTACCCTGGAAGCAATCGTTATAGATAGTAAGTATTTTTTCGTAATTCTTTTCGCGCATGGTAGAGGTTGAGATTTTATATAGATTTATTACCTCATCCAGGTTAATGAGAAATCCACTATAGCCCATGCTGACAAAGAATTTACAGAAGTTCTTCAGCATGTCGTAGTAATTGACGTCGTTGATAATTTCTCTTACGTTTAGGTCCTGTCTTGCGTCCGTTTTCGTTTTGTATTCGCCCTTTAGCCATTTCAATGCATTTTTTCTTAATGCCTGATCGTCTTTGATATAGCCTTCGTAGTACTTTATGATAACAGCTGCAAAGTCGAAACTTCCTACTTCAGTGATATCGTTGATTGCTTTGAGTATGTTATCCTGTATAAGCGGCAGATGTTCTTCCTTGCGGATCTCAATCAATGGAATATTTGTTTGCTGCGCTGTTCTGGTGATAATCTGTTCAATCCATTTTTCCAATAATACGGACAATGCACCGCCTTCAGGCTTGGTCTGAATAGCAATATTGTCCATTAAGGCGGCGTATAGGGCAACTGCCTGTCCTCCGGTGGAATAAAGACGGTTGTCGGGCGTAAAATCTGCAGTAGTTACAACAAACTTCTGTTTTAGCGCTACAGTGTTCATTAAATGCATCATGAACGATTTGCCTGAACCAAAATCGCCGATCCAGAATTTAACCATGCTATGACCATTTTTTACATCTTCCAGGGCTTTTATAAATGCATCTGTCTCATCCGAGCGTCCTACGGTGATATGTTGAACGCCGATTTTGGGAACTACACCAGCGGTTAAGGAGTTAATAATTGCTGTAGCCTCTTTGGGTTTTACATTTGTAATCATGTTAAAAAGATGGTTTTGTATTTGTTTTCATTAATAATATACACGGCGTCTTCTTCCTCGATCAGCAGGTCGTCAATGATGTCGTAGCAGGTTTCATTGATGCTTTCAATTAACTGATCGGGGAATATGCCTGCAGACCTGGCGTAATTGCTTAGTTCTGATTTCGGAAGGCAGTAACTGTGTTTCTCAAAGAGTTTCATCAGGCCTTTCTGGTCCTGATTCAAATTCAAAGTATCAGGAGCAGTGGTAATGATATTATCGAAGGCTTTATAATCGTCTTGTTGAATATCCTGGACTACGATCTCATCGTCTTGCAGCAACCAGGTAAGGCGTTCGACGGTATCTTTATGTTTGCGGGATGTCTCGGTAATACTGGTCCGGTCCAGTGTGATTTTTTTCCTTTTGGGTAAATACAGCTGTTTTACTTCTGCAAGGGCCTGTTCTACATTTCGGTTTTTTATGAATGTACTGATAATATTATCAAAGGTGGCAGCTTGCTCTTCATTATCAAAAAGGGCTTTCTGTAATGTTTTGGGTAATGGCTTGTTGTCAAATGTAGCAGAGATCAGATCGTATGAGATATATTGGATGTATAGTATCAGCGCAACTCCGCGGTCTGACCTGGAGATGATCTTTGAGGATTCAAAGAAGATATGCTCAATAGAGGGGTTCTTTTTGTTCAGTTTTCCGAGGAGTTCTACTTCTTTCAGGAACTGCCTGCCGTCTTTATCCTGTAATTCATTTTCCAGCTGTTTCAGCCTTGATTTCCAGCGGGTAGTATTCTGTGCATTCAATTCAATTTCGGTCGCTTCGTCCGGTGGCACAACATGCGCTATTTCTTTAGAAATGATCTCTTTTACCTTTGATAAGATAAGGTCTTCGACTGCATTGTTTACTTCGCTTATTGTATAAGTATCGATTGAAAGTTTTCTCTTATGTTCATAACGTTCGCGTATGGCATTTTCACAATGTTTCAAAATCAATATATAAAACTCGGTTATGCTTGATTGGATACAATATTTGTAATTGTCGCTGCCTTGCCGGTATCTGTATTGCTTTCTGGCTATTACATCGGCGGCTGCCGAGAATTGCAGATCTATGGTTTGCTGAGCTGCCGCATAAACTGACTGCAGGTTGACAATGACCTTATGAAAGAGTGTGATTATTTGCTGCTGGCAGAATGGAATGTCATAGAAGTTATTACCCGGGTACCATAGTTTGTTCAATAATTCCTCAGATGCCCTGTCCAGCTGTAGTATTTTTTTATACCTGGTACCGAGCCTGGATGAGTTGCTCTCATCGTAAATCTCCTGCCTGATCCTGTCTTCATTAACAGTATCACCACGTTTAGCCAGTTTCTGTGCAAAGAAGGGAAGCGCATAGGGACGCGTTTTAGGGTATTCTTGTCGCAGGATCCGGAGATTTTTTTCCAATCCGGGCATATCATGCTCCTGCCTTAACAGATCAAATAAGAGGATAAAGGCATAATTATTATTCCCCTGTAAGTCAATATATTTTCCGTTCAGGAACTGCTGTTTGAAATAGTGGTAGAAATCGGTCTGGGCTTTTGTAGCATACCTGATATCATCATAACTGTAGATGTATGTATGGCTCCAGTAGGTGACCAGCTTTTCCTTGGGTTCGGCGGGCGAGATAGGAATGCTGACTGACTTTCCTGTTACATCAATGATGCTTTCATCAGTATTTTGTTGCGGCAAGTGTGAGTTGGTGATGGGAACAAGACGCGGTTGAATATTGGATGAAATGATTTGAGGTGGCTTTTGTTCCAAAGTATTTTTCCCGGATAAAAATTTAGTTACCGGAGGCAATAGGATCAGGCCTAGGGAGAGAATGAATAGTCCCGCAAGGAAGTCGCCCGATAGCAGTCCCACCAAAGCTACCATACAAAAAAAAATGCCGGCACACCAGCGTATAAGGATAAGTACTGCTTTCATAATGATATGTTAAGTTGAGGACCTAAATAAATAAGTTGCGTTAAGCATTGAATGGTAACATGGATCAGATAAGGCCTGAAACAAAATTAGTGGAAGTCGATGAATGTGGCATACCGGATTTTTCCGGTTTTTGTTGAATTGACGAGCTTTGCTGTTTTATATTCTACGGGCAATCAGGAGGTACCAGACGGGAAATGTTCTTTGCTTGCTACTGAAGCCGCCCCCGGTGTTTGTAAAAACGAGGAGGCGGCTTCTTTGCACTGCGTCTCATTTGGGTATTACACTGTAAGGAATATCTCTCCATCTGCCGGTACAAAGCATCGAGCAGATAAACCAGCTGCTGCAATTGCTTCCTTTATATCAGCCCGGGTTTCACGACTATGGTTGGTATTTTCCAGGTGTACTACGTATACTTTCGCTTCGGGCGCATAATTACATACAGTGATGACGTCCTTAATATTCATAACAATAGGATGGCCTCCGTTTTGGTCTAAGTCCATACGGCCACCTCCTCCATTTACGATGATGTGTTTGGGACGATAAGTATCAATAGCCTCCTTAACGTCATCGCACCAGATGGTGTCGCCGGCAATATAAACGTCGTTTATAACGTAACCAGATACCGGGCCTATTCTTTCTGCGATTCCGGGAGCGCCGTGACGCCCACTGGTGCGGTGGATCATTATACCATTCCAGGTAGCCGTATCGCCTACGGGCACTGCGTTGACAAAGCCTTGTTCCTTACGTACAGTGGTCTCGTCAGCGGGCTGGCAATAGACAGGGGTATTTTTAGGAAGCAGTTCCTGGGTATGAGGATCCCAGTGGTCCTGGTGCATGTGGGTGACCAGCACCGCATCTGTCTGAGCAAGCACTCCGGCTGCAGTTATCCCTGTTGGCAATGGGACCAGGGGGATGGGAGTTTGGTTGGTTGTAAGGGGGATGGGAGGGAAGGTGCCGACATCTGACAAGAAGGGGTCTATCAGCAGGTTTTTACCGTTGAGATGCATCAGAAGCGTTGCGTGACGTATTAATTGTATTTGCATCATAAAATTCATTTAATTTTGTTACCACAAATGTCAGTTGTCATAGAAATTTATTAATGAAGTTGACTTTTTTGTAACCTGTTCACTTTTTTGTAACCATGGATTACGACCGTTTCAAATATTGCGGATTAAATGTGGCGCTGAACGTATTGTCAGGTAAATGGAAGCCGGTGATTTTGTTTCACCTTTTTCATGAGGAAGAGGTCCGCTTTACGGAGCTTTGGCGAAACATTCCCAAAGTGGCTAAAAAGGTGTTGCTGGAACAGCTGAAACAAATGGAGGAGGATGGTGTGGTTATCCGAAAGGAAAAGAATACATTTCCGCCGGAGGTATATTACAGGATCTCTGAGAAGGGAAAGGCCTTAGGGCCTGCGCTGGCGGCCTTGGAAAGCTGGGCGAGGGAGCATGCAGCTGAAGACGTGGCGGCGATGAGGGCTGCAAAAAGAGTTACGCCTTGACCAGGCTAAACTACATGACGGATGAATTGTACAAGTACCAGCAAGCAATAGGCAATGGATATTTGAGTGCCTTTCCACAGACAGATTTTGATATACTTGAAAAGAAATTCGAGGGTGTTTAGGCCGCCTATTATACCTATCATAAACTCATGCAAGGGCTACTCGATTGTATTTCATTATCGCTTCCACGCCAAATCAATGCCAGATGACGAGAACGTGATAGCCATTTTTTATGGGCCAATGCTATTGGCGTTTGAAAGCCAGTCTGAACTTGTTCTAAGGTCGCACAAAGAAGAAGTGCTTCAGCATATAGCTGTAGATAATATCAGCCAACGAACATTTAAGCTGACCGACAATGGAAACTCCTACCTGCTTAGACCCTTGTTTGATATTGGAGCACAATCTTATGGCGTATATGCTACGCTGAGAGATTATTGAGAAAACACTGCTGGCAACATGAGTATTGCCAAAAGCAGGGCTGGACCTCGTTAACGTCAGCTACAGTTCGCTATCGCCGGTGACCCGGACAGAATTCCTTCTGCCCGGCGGTAGTCTTAACAGTTAAATAATATTACAATGAAAAATTGGTAGAACTGATCACTAAAACGCCAGTTCGTTTCGCGAGACACATCCGTTTTTTGCTTAACTTTAGTTAAAACCAAAGGCATGGGGCATTTACCAAAACTGATCGAAGATTTGGCATTGATTTTAATGGCCGGTGCATTTATAACCCTGTTGTTTAAAAAAATTAAACAACCCCTGGTTTTAGGCTATATTATTGCGGGTTTTTTAGTAGGCCCGTATTTTCATCTTACGCCTACAGTAGCAGATCGCGAGAATATCAAAACCTTTGCAGAGATCGGCGTTATCGTTCTTCTTTTTAGTCTCGGACTTGAATTCAGTTTTAAAAAGTTAATGCGTGTCGGTGGCTCTGCGTCGATAACGGCCTTCGTTGAAATAACATTTATAACTATCACCGGCTATTTCCTGGGTAAAATATTGGGCTGGACAACAATGGACAGCCTGTTCCTGGGAGGCATGCTCGCAAGTTCTTCCACTACTATTATTTTAAGGGCATTTGATGAGTTGGGTGTAAAAACCAAACAATTTGCACGGATCGTATTTGGTGTTTTGATCGTCGAAGACATAGTGGTGATCCTGCTAATGGTGTTACTTTCAACACTGGCCGTAACCAGGAAGTTTGAAGGTAGCCAAATGTTATTCACTGTCCTGAAGCTATTGTTTTTCCTGGCTATATGGTTTATTGCGGGCATTTTTTTGTTGCCTACGCTTCTGCGAAAAGCAAAGAAACTGATGGATGAAGAAACATTACTTGTTCTGTCATTAGGACTTTGCCTCGGAATGGTAGTGTTGGCAACCCAGGTTGGTTTTTCGGCAGAACTGGGTGCTTTTGTTATGGGTTCGATCATAGCAGAAACGACATCTGCAGAAAAGGTGGAGCATGTCATCAAACCAGTTAAAGATCTGTTTGGTTCAGTATTTTTCGTGTCCGTTGGAATGATGATCGATCCGAATGCCATGGTGCAATACGCCTGGCCTATCATTTGGATTACGCTGCTCACTATCTTTGGAAAGCTATTTAGCACAACGCTCGGTGCGCTGCTATCCGGTCAACCCCTTAAACAGTCTGTAGAAGTGGGCATGAGTATGGCACAAATCGGTGAATTTGCTTTTATTGTCGCTACGCTGGGCCTTTCTTTGGGAGTCATATCCGATTTTCTTTTCCCCGTTGCCGTAGGTGCTTCAGCGGTAACCACCTTTACCACCCCTTATTTTATCAAGTATACCGAACCCATTTATAAATTTACAACTAAATATCTTCCGCAAAAATGGATCAACCGTCTGAACAATTACTCCGTAGGCGCTCAAAAAATTCAGGCTGAAAGCGATTGGAAGTTGGTATTGCGATCATATATGAGAATTATGTTGACAAATGGCGTTGTTTTATTGGCCACGGTGCTTCTTTCCATAAATTTCCTGGTTCCGCTGGTCAATCAAAATGTGGCGAACGGGTCATTAAGGACATTGATCGTGCTTGGCGTTTCCCTTGGCGTTGCAGCTCCCTTCTTGTGGGCTTTTATGGCAAAGCGACCTAATAACCAGACCTATAAAGAGCTTTGGCTTGATAGGAAGTATAACCGCGGCCCCTTGTTGATCATAGAGATAACCAGGACGGTGCTGGGACTTGTCTTTCTTATTTTTTTGGCGCAAAGATTGGCCCCGAGCTTTGTGGCCATTCCCATGGCAGTTTCTACAGCATTGCTGGCATTATTTATTTTTTCAAGAAGAATTCAAAAGGTTTATAACAGGATCGAATCGGGGTTTCTGACAAATCTGAATGCAAGGGCAACGGCAGAGGAAAATTCGAATCCGGCTGGCGCCCTGGAAAAGAATGCGCAGATTGAATCCAATCTCGAACCCTGGGATGCACATATACTGGAAATGAATGTTAATCCCAATGCCGGATTTATCGGGAAAACATTACAGGAACTGTCATGGCGGGAAATATTTGGGATCAATATCGTTTATATCAAACGTGGGGATAGATTGATCCAGGCTCCGGGGCGAGATACCCGGCTAATGCCTTTTGACCAGTTAGGTATTATTGCTACCGATAACCAGGTACAAAACTTTAAACCTGTATTTGATTCGATTGAATCAAATACAGGTAACCAATTGACCGTCGAAGACATTACCCTGCAAAAAATAATGGTTGACGAACATACCAAACTAAAAGGCAAGGACCTGCGAAACTCCGGCTTGCGTGAAAGAACGAATGGAATAATTGTAGGCATTGAGCGAAATAATGAAAGAACCCTGAATCCGGATTCCGGGTTCAAATTAGAATGGGGAGATATAGTTTGGATTGTAGGAGAACGAAAGAAGATGCAGCAATTGGAAAAGAATAACCAATAGCACATATAATCGCCAGACATATACAATATTAACGCCCCTAGCGTACGTGTTCGAACCAACTGGTGTTGATTATTAGTCAACTAACTAATGGCCCTTAATACAGTATCCTCGTTACCGTCATCATCACTTTGTAGTATGGTTGCTTCCTGAATGGACAACATCTTGATGATTTCCATATTAAATATAGTGCCTTTTGAAGAGTATTTGCAAACTGTTAATGATAGTTGCCATCGGATATGCCACTAATCGATTTTACCGGGCGGTAATAGCCGTAACTATCATTCTGGTAACAAGAGAAATGAAGGGAAGCGACTGAAGCCCGTTTTTAGTTTATTATATGGCAAACACGAGGTAACACTGATGCCTCATTCACATTTGGTACCGTAGGGTATTTTTGATAACTAACTGGTATTTTTTGTTCGCTCACTTCTTAAGCCAGTTTAAGAAACGCAGCGGCAAAGAGAGCTAATTTTGAAAGAAATAAATGAACTAGTTAAAGTTATGAAATGGACTTTGGAAGGAAAGCTTGCCCTGGTTAGCGGGGCAAGTAAAGGTATAGGAAAAGCGATAACCGAAGAGTTTTTAGCCCTTGGGGCTAAAGTGATATGCGTGGCCCGGAGTGCAGGAGATCTTGAGGATATCACCTCGCGGTGGAAGCAACAGGGATATCCGGTGATTGGTATTGCAGCCGATGTAACGAGCGGTGACGACCGGATAAAAATCTCAGAGACAATTGAAGCGTATGGAGGGAAACTGGATATCCTGGTTAACAGTGCCGCCTCGACAGTGAGAAAGAAAATCCAGGATTATACGGAGGGGGAATATCGCGGCATCTTCGACCTCAATGTTGTTGCTTTGCTGGAAATGTGTCGTATGGCCTTTCCATATTTGGTAGCCAGTAAACATGCTTCGGTGATCAATATCGCATCTGTTGCAGGTATGACCGATGTTCAGGCTGGGGTTGCTTATGGCCTCTCCAAAGGAGCTGTGATCCAGTTGGGAAGGAATCTTGCCGCCGAATGGGCAGAGTGGGGGATCAGGGTAAATAGTGTTTCACCGTGGTATATCAGTACGCCAATGGCTGCACCTGTTTTGAACGATCCTGAACGCCTTGGAAGGATTGTTGACCGTACGCCTCTGGGCCGGGTAGGGCAACCTGAAGAAGTTGCAGCGGTTGTTTCGTTTCTGGCGATGGATAAGTCCTCCTATCTGACCGGACAAAATATTGCCGTTGACGGCGGGTTGCTCATTAAAGGTTTGTAAGATGTTGCTTTACCTGCTTGTACAGGACAGAAATTTCAGTACCGCTAACGCTGCACTTTTATGGTGCGGCTTAGCGGTTTTATGGCGCGTTGCGTCGTGGTATTTTCAAATAACTATAAAATGGTAAAGCCGCTATAAGTGAAGAGCGGCTTTACCATTTTACCTGCTCAGTGACGGAATGTTCCCGAACCAGTTGGTATTGATTGTTAACAAACTGTATTCCGCCGTATAGCCCAATTAGGCTGTTTTATATTTCCTTTCTTTTATCATACCATACCTGCTTCTTCCAGCACCGTACTATACACTTTCACTCCCGCTACCCAGGTTTCCACCACCTCGATATTTCGCATATTCATAAATGGGTTCTTCATCGTCAGTGGATCCTGCGCCAGTACGACAAAGTCCGCAAAGTTACCAGCCTTCAGCGATCCTGTCCACTGCTCTGCATAACATTGCCATGCAGCATCGTAGGTAATAGCCCTCAGTGCCTGTTCGTGCGTGATACATTCTGCTCCATTCAATACGCCTGCTTCGTCATTCGCCTCCATTTTCCTTGTGATAGACTGCTCCATCATTCTCAATGGTCCCAGCGGACTTACAGAATTATCACTATGCAAAGTGATCCGCATACCCTGTTGCAGCGCACTGTTACAGAGATCCAGCATGTTTGATTTCTCCCCAAAGATCGCCTCCTGGAAAGCATATCCCCAGTAACCCACGTGCCCGATCAGGAAACTTGGAGAGACCCCCAGATTTTTCATGTCTATCAGGTTTTGCTGTGTTGCTAAGGAGCAATGTTCTATTCTGTGTCGCACGCCTGACGAAGGATCAGGAATAAATTCCTTAAATGCGTCTATCGCAAATTGAACGGCACGATCTCCATTCGCATGGATCATCACCGGCCATTGTTTAACCTTTACAATCTCCTGCATCAGCTGCCGGAAGTCCTTCGGAGGAATCAACGGCTTATCATCGTACTTGTCTGCGAAATTGTACACACCATAGTTGTGAGCAGGATTACATAAATATGGGTCGGACTGATACCCTGTCAATCCCTGGTTAGAACCATCAGTGATTACTTTCACATGACTCTTGTAGATGTCTTTGTATACCGTTGGTGGAACAGGGAAATCCTTTATTTTGCTCAGGTCATCCATCGAATTACATACTTCGGCTGCGCCGATACGAACTGTTCCCTTGTTCACCGCCAGATATGCTTCCAGTATTTCCTGCTGCCCTTTATTCATGCCCGCATCATGCATGAAGGTGACACCTCTGGAATTAGCAGTGTCAAAGATCTGTTTTAAATAGAGGAATGATTTCAGGAAAAAGTCTGCTTTCTGCGATGGTGGAATGGCTTTCAATGCAGGTGTCATTCCAGCGCTTTCCTGTAACTGCCCCTTTGTCTGCTCTTTGTAGTCATTGAAGGACGAGTAGGTGTTTAAGAGGTCAATGTTGCCCGGGAAATTCCAGATCAGCCACAGTGCTTTTGTATTTACATACAAGGTGTGCATAGATGCAGCGATAATGCACACCGGCGCATCTGTGGTAATGCTGTCCAGCAGGTCGATGTCTATCGTTAACAGCTCTTTATTATTTTTTAATAGAGGCATCAGCGCCGGATCAAGGCCTGAACCCAGGAACCATAACGTAGGATCCAGGCTGGCCAGTTTTTTAGCCTCTTTAGCAATAATTTTGCCAAGGGTGTCAATGTTGTAGTCGGGTTTCAGTACCTGGCCTTCAAATGCATCCAGGTTTGTCCAGCCCATTAGCATAGCTGTAGGAACGAGATGAATGTGTGGTTCAATCAGACCCGGCAGTAAGGTTTGGCCCTCTTCGAGTATCCTGCTGGCATACCCGGGGTAGGCATCATCCATAAATGCGGCTACTTCCTCTTTGGTGCCTGTCTTAACCACGACGCCTTCTGCAAAGCCAATAGCACCTATAGATTCAACGGCTCCATTGATCATAGGACGGATAATGCCACCGGTGACCATGAATGGTTGAGTCTGTTCTTCTTTTTTAAATGTCTTTTGTTTTGGGAGCTTTGCGAAATTTTCAGGAGTAAAGAGCTGATCTTTCAATATATTCAAAATGGGATTGCTACACGCACAATGTGCGCATCCGTGGTGATGGTGGTGTTCCATACGATTTGAGGGTTTGGTTATTTTACTTCAAAAGCACATGGGATATAACACGGAATTAGAATTTTTGTTCACCGCACATTTATTGACCTTTGTTAAATTATAGCTACTATATACTTCGATGCCCGCTTGCCAGTAAGCCATAAACTATCAGCCGCAGTTTAAAAACCCAGGCGCTTACACGAAGAATTATGGGCTCCATGTTAGCGCTTGGGAAAGGCTTTGCATTGGCGGACGCCAATATAAAATGGAAATAATGAATCGGATTATTGCTTTGATTTGCTGTTTTATCATTTGCATCTTCGATGCTATGTTGTGATAGAATCAAGAAGGGGCCAAATTCAAGCCAGAATATGCAGGAAGATTAAACTTCTACTTATCCGCTTTCTTATGTTTCCAGAATCGGCTTTTCCCTTCTCCAATCCATTCTACCGCTTCACTTATCCTTTTATTCCTGGTTTCATCGGTTTTGGCATCAGTTATCCAAATAATGTATTCCTTGCGAAAGGAATTAGACTTGGTTTCAAATATTGCCTTTGCTTTCGGATGCAAGGCTAAAGCCGCTTCGAGGTAGTCAGGGACATCAAGTGTTTTAGATTTTTCAGTCACTGGTTTTTCCCGCATTACCTTGATGCCATTTTCGTTTAGCCGCATTGCTTCGCGCAGCATGGCGATAAACTCGTTATCAGCAGGCAAATCGCTGAGCTTCGTAATTTTGCCTAAAAACCGTTTAATGGGCTTGGATTTCTTGCCATCCTTTAGACGTGGGTCACTCATAAACTCCGCGTTCATGAAAGTAAAAGCACAATGCGCCTTATAGGAGGCCATCACACAGAGATTACTGCCGCAATATTCGAAATGAGGAATGCCCCATTTGATCACCTCGATAACATCGGGACATGCAGCCTTTACGAGATTGCGCCAATGATTTAGGACTGGTTTGGCGAAATCCTCTGCCTCAGCAATATAACTCTCTACAAATGACTGTTGATTCATCGGGTTAAGATTGTGAAAGTTGACTCATATTGACATACGCCAGTTCCCATTTATGCCCATCCAGGTCAGCAAAGCTGTGCTGATACATAAAACCATGATCTTTAGGTTCTGCATAAATCTTTGCACCGAGCGACTCCGCTTTGCTTACAAATGCTTTTACTTCGTCTGATGATTCAGCATCGAGAGCAATGAGCACTTCGGTTTCCAGGTTAGCATCACATACCTGAGTATCGATAAAGGATTTAAAATAGGTCTCCGTGAGCAACATGACAAATATACTATCACTTACAACCATACAGCCGGCTTTCTCATCAGTGAATTGTGGATTAAATGAAAATCCTAAGTTTTTGAAAAAAGTCATCGACCTTTGCAGGTCCTTCACTGGCAGATTGATAAATACTTTGCTTGGCATAGAATTGAATTTGGTTGCAAAGAAACCGCAATCGACCAATCTATACTTGTCAAAATCTTGGTTTTTTCAGTCAATTTCCTAAAGTTTGATTTCCGCGGAATGCTGATGGCGTCATACCGGTATGTTGCTTAAAAAAACGGCCGAAGTTTGCAGGATCGGAAAAGTTAAGCTGATAGGCAATCTGCGAAATTTCTGAATTGGTATACAGCAGCAACGATTTCGCTTCACTTGCTAAGCGGCCAGAAATAAAACTCAGCGCGTTCTTTCCAGATACAGATTTGACGACTTGAGAGAGATGGTTTGATGTGACGGATAGCATGTCTGCGTATTCTTGAACTGTGCGTTTGTCAACATAATGATTTTCGATCAGCTGGATGAATTTGCGCAGCAGCTCTTGCTGGGCTGTCGGCGCCTGGTTGTTTTTTTGGTAGTCGTTGGCAAACTGCTCCAGATAGCAGAACAATCCCAGCAACTTCAATCGTGCTTCTAAATGCTGGTCCTTGTCTGATTGCTCATAAGCTGTGAATACGGCCTCGAAATGAGGGGCTAACTGATCGAACGTTGTATGACCAAAATTAAATAGGTTAGTATGTAGAGGATCGAACAGCGGAAACTGTTTTTGAAAATCAGGTTTAAAGAAAGAAAAAGCCTCAGGTTTGAAATAAATGATATAACCTTCCAGCGCGTTGTTATGCGCAAAGCTATAAATGAGGTTGGGAGAATGGAAAACAAGATAGGAATCGGGATTATAGATGATTTTGTCACCGAAGTTCACTTGAATTTTCCCTGAATTATAAAATAACGCAAAGAAATAAAAAGAACGCTTGAAAGGCGGTCGGTATACAGATACTTGTCCGGGGACAGGTTTTAGCCGAAGACAGAAAAAATCGCGATTGACCGTCCCCGCTGGCCACGGTATGGACGCAAGAAAATCATTGATTTCTGTATAGTAAGGAATACTCATTTTTGTCTTTTTCATAAATAACCACGAAAGGGTTGGCTAATATAATTATATTATATGAGCTGTATGTTAGGGAAATCAGGAAGAAAGCTACCGAACGCAATACCATGATAATAATGCAACGATTTGCACAAACATCTTCAAAAGGTACAACCTTGATTCACGCCAATGGACAGACTGTGCTGGAAGAAAATCGCGAAACTCTCTTTTTGAAGAAGGAAGACGGAGTAAAATATCCCGGTATATGTTTAACAAAGCTCTCAGCTTGCAGCATATTTACTCCAATGGTTATAAGCCGGGGGGTGTCAGTATTACAGGTAAGAATGCTTTTCAATATTCATATTCTTTCCACTGGTCCCTATATTTTGTTTCCTCCCAAAGTATATTATCATTTTCAAAATTTACCATTAACAAGTGGTCATGTCCTATATGGTCACATAAGAATAATGCTAAATATTCAAAGTCTCTTGTCATTTCAGCTGCGTCTTTTAAATTGTCTATTACAACAAACGTTTTACACTTGGTGCAACAAACTTTAAAAGCTGTTCCCGTTGCTGGTTTTACCTGGTCATTTGTGGAATCGTAAATGAAATTCTCCCTTTCGTTTCTATTATATATAACATAACTATCGAAGCAGGCATCATTGCAAAACCATAAAAAGGAGCCCTTCGTTAAGTTGCCGTTCTGCTTTCGGCGTTCTTCATCACTCTCAATCTTTTTTCCACAACCTGGACAAGTAAGGCCGCCTTCATTATTCCAGGAGTCATAACAAAAAGTTCTTGACAAAATATCTTCTTCCCATTCTAATCTGGTATCATCACTATACCAGGGAATATCAATCGTTCCGTCATTTGTTAACAGGAAATTTCCATTCATATTGTTGTGACACTGCGAGTGCAGAGATAAAAATCGTTTAACATCTTCATCTTTAATTTGAAAACCTTTCCATTTGAATGGTTTCTGTGAGCCAAGCCAAATTTGCCTTTTACATTTTAAGCATCCAAGATCCCATTCTACTCCCATAATTATTATGATTTTGTTTGATGTGGGTTTTAATTTGAATTATTTCAAACGTTTCGGACTTATTATTTTTTCATTTTGCCCGTAGCCGGCACCAGGTAACGATGCCCACTCTTTACGACATTTCGATTAAATAATATTTCAACATTTGAAGCTCGGCTGGCGTAGACTTATTAAGGAACATCAACTTCATAGATTTAGTTTTTTTTGTTTTCGCTTTTTAGTAATGTCTAGGGGTGGTGAATTATTTTATTGCAAACTTAATTATATAAAATTAACCGAATGAAAATGATAAAATCGTTCTGCGTGTGTATTCCGGAGATGCTGGTTCTTCGTCGATTTTGGTGGTACTCGTTCTAGTATTCAAATATCTGTGTAATATAGATAGAAGATCGTCATGCTTGCCTCAAATCTCCTTTTTAACATGAAAAGTGATTCCTTTGACATTATCGACTTTAGAATGACTACAGGATTGGCTATTATTTCGATTTTAAGCAGACAGATTGAACACTATTGTCCTCTTTGATATTGGCCGAAAAACTCTTTTTGAAAATAATTCATATCCAACCATACCATTTAGAAAGGTAATTGCCCTGATATGCAGATTTGGCAAGAGGCTTGAGAAGGGCTGAAAATAAGGAAAGCTCCGAAAATTCGAAGCTTTCTAAAGTAAGTGCCCAGAACAGGAATCGAACCTGCACTCCGTTGCCGAAACAAGATTTTGAGTCTAGCGCGTCTACCAGTTCCGCCATCTGGGCAAAGCAACTGTCCTTCAGTTGCGGGTTGCAAATGTAGCTAATTTATTTAAAATACCAAATATTTTTTATACCCCCGCCTCAATAAATGCTAAAATCCATTCTCCGGCCACAATACATATGACAGAAATCTGTATTCCCTTGATCACCGTCACCGTTTCAAAACCGGCGATATGCCTACCTTTACATCCTGTAAATCCAACGATATGAAAACAATATTAGCACTTACTGATTTTTCTGACTGTGCGAACAACGCCGTTAATTTTGCAGTACAGTCCGCGAAAATATTGCCGGCAGAAATTATTTTGCTCCATGCTTTTGATGTACAGTCAAATCTCTACACGGACTATATAGGCGTGGAGAAAGAGTTTAATAATTCACTACTCGATGATGCCAGTAAAAAGCTGCAGGATATCAAAACCAGCATCGAGGCAACTGAACAGGTGACCGTATGTACCAAACTATTTAAAGGCACAGTAAAAGACGCTGTAAGGGAAGCTGTTGGTGTTGTTGATGTTGACCTTATCGTAATGGGTACCATGGGGGCCAGTTGGCTCAAGGAGAAGCTCTGGGGCAGTACTACCGCTGCTATTATCGGCAGTACAGACGTGCCGGTTATGGCGGTACCTCACGGATATGAGTGGAGGAAGCCGGAAAAGATGCTTTTGGCAACAAATCATTTTGAGAAAGAACCAGATATACTGAATTACGTTTTTGAGCTGGCAGATCTGTACATGGCCCGTTTACAGGTGACTGTATTTACAGGCGAGACTGAAAAGACTGCTGCTGCTGTGGAGCATTTCCGTAATATTCCCCAATATGAAAAACTACTGCAACGCCAGTATCCGGAAGAGACGCTGCCTGTTTCACACCTTTACGGGCCGGATTTTGGTGAAACGCTTCAGAAATTCATAGAGGAGAAAGAAATAGACATATTGGTGATGATCAATTATCAAAAGGAGGAGGGTATCTGGAGCCGGTTATTCCATCCCAGCCAGACAAAACGAATGAGTTATCATACCTCAGTCCCATTGCTGGCCTTACCTGCGTAAGTTGTTTTATATCAGTAAATATCTTTTCCTTGAAAGAACTATTGGAACTAGCCGAAAATGCGGCGATCGAAGCGGGCAAAGCCGTCCTGGAAGTGTATAACTCTTCCGGATTTCACGTTGAAATGAAGGAGGATGAAACGCCGGTAACGACGGCCGACAGGCTTTCACACGACATCATCACCAGGCGACTTAAAACCAGCAGGCTGCCGGTATTGTCGGAAGAAGGCAGGAATATTGACTACCAGGTACGAAAACACTGGGACTATTTCTGGCTGATAGACCCCCTGGATGGTACAAAAGAGTTCATCAATAGGAATGGTGAATTCACCATAAATATCGCCCTGATGCTAAGGAATAAACCAGTAGCGGGGGCTATTTATGTACCCACCAGGGATCTTTTATACCTGGGTAGTGAAGATACAGGAGTTTACAAATACGAAGGGGATAATAAAGTAGACTTTACCCGGTTACCTCAGAGACGCCATATGAATGACCTGCTGGATATGCGGGAAATAACCGCCGTGGTCTCCAGGTCCCACTTGTCGCCCGAAACAAATAAGTTCCTCTCGCAGTTTTCCAATGTCAGGGATACAACGATGGGGAGCTCTCTTAAATTTATGTTATTGCTGGAAGGTAAAGCCGATATCTATCCACGGTTAGGGCCAACCATGGAGTGGGATACGGCTGCTGCCCATGCTATTTTAAACGCATCGGGTAGGGGAGTGTATCAGATGGATCTGCAGTCAGAACTGGAATATAATAAAGAGGAACTGAAAAATCCCTTCTTTGCCGCATTTTAGGCCAGCTGACTGATATATTGGTCCATCAATCCCAAATACCTTTCGGTTTGCCTCAGGCAGTCTTTTTTGACGGTATTATCGGGAGTACTGCTGGCCCTTAGACTATTAACTTTTGCTCTGACATTTGCGCGGTAGCTTTTATAATAGAGGAATAACTGCGCTTCTTCGGGTGTACCCATAGATGGAAAAATCCTATTGTAGCATGTAATGAAAAGATCCGACAGGTCCTGCCTGCCGGAAGCATCAAGGTCCATAGATAAAAAGGCGACCTCATTCAATACATCGATCTGCCGGAAATGATCGTTGAATTCAACGCAGTCAAAAGGCTGAGGTGTGGATAACAGGAAGATATTTCTCGTATGCAGGTCACCGTGACAATCCCTGTACAATCCTTTGTTCAGTCTGTCCGGCAATAATGCATCGCTTTTCTCCAGGAATCTATCGCAGATGCTGATCGCCTTATCAATCATGTCGCAATAACGTGTATCAAGGTTGTCTTTTAAAAAAGGCTTCACTGTTCCAAGGTCATTAAATTCCTGTTGGATTTCCATCACATTCTTTTCATAAATGATGTCTGTTTTTCTGTGAAAGGCAGCAACCTTTTCCGCCAGCAGGCGAATATCATCATCTGTGACCTCATTTTTCGACAGCAATACATCCATCTGCCGGTTTCTGTCCACCTTCTGCATTCTTACAGCAAAATCAATGATATCACCTTCCTGGTGACCAATGGAGTAAGATCCGGAATGTAACATCACAGGTACTACATCCAGGTATATACCCTCAGTAAGCCTTTTATTGAGTGAAACCTCCCTTTCACAGTAATATTTACGCTTTTGAAGGGTGGAGAAGTCGAGGAAGGAATAGGTGATCGGTTTTTTAATTTTATATACGTAACGCTCATCTATCAAAACCCATGATATATGGGTTTCAATGAGCTCGGGCCTCATTTGGCGCAATGCATACTGTTGCTCAATCAGCTTGTCAATTTCATTTTTTGTCATCTTTCGGATGCAGGTAATCAATTGCCGTTTGTAGCATACCTGTTATGTTTTTGTCGGTTGACTGTAATACCAGGTGTTCTTCTTCCAAAGGCTCCCATTGTGCCTTTACGATTTGATAAACTTTATAGTCGGCTTCGCTGTCTGCTCTCGTTTGTTGTAATCTCTCCTGTATCAATGCTTCCGGAGCCTGTACTTCAATAAAGATAAGCCCATCCTTTGCTTCCTGTATGAATTTTCTTCTGATGTCCTTTTTGTAAAAGGTGCCATCCAGCACGATATCCCTTTTCTCCTGAATGGCGCGCTGCATTTTTCTTAGCATCTCATCATATACGGCCTGCTTTTCCTGCGTCGAGTAGGTCCTTGTGCTGAGCATTGTTTTTCTGAGCCGGTCGGTATTCACATATTCCGCATCAATGGCCTTTGCCAGACGTTCAGCAAAGTAACTCTTTCCCGAGCCTGGTAGCCCTGTAGTGATAATAACCATAGGTGTAACATTTCCCGAAGTAAAAGGAATTTGCTGATAGCATCAAATGTGCATTATTAATAGTCAGGCAGGACCGCCACCAGGTATTTCCGGCGGAGCCGTTGGTATGTTAGGATCTCTTACAGGTGCAATTTCCGGCTTGCCCGGCGATGCCGGTTGGTCCGGTATCGTTCCGGGAATTATTTCAGGGTTTCCGGGTTGCGGAATATCCGGAGGCTGCACGGGTGTTATTTCTTTTCCCATAACTTTTTAAGTCAAAGAAAGCACATTCGGCCGTCAAATATAGTGAGAATCATCACCAGCGGTGTTGATGTACATCACCGGAAACAATAGGCATGAACACGCAGATAAGTTCGCTGTTGCCATTATTGGAACAACACATACATCAGTACGCACGATTGATAGCAGTCACCGCTCCCGTTGATATGCCTCATCTTTTAAATGCGGCCCGGAAACTAACTTAGTCACCGGAAATTCAGAAATCAATTTCTGCCGGGTTTATGTTAACTGAAGTTGGAAGCAGGCAGTTCTCCGCCGTGCCCGTTGAACAATTGTATACGCAGCTGAAGTGCGCTAAAGACGGCCTGACAACAGGAGAAGCTGCTGAAAGACTAAAGCGGCAGGATAAACTATTCAGGACCGAAAGCCAGTTTAAAAAGGAGCTGAAACTGCTTTTCCGGCAGTTTTTTAATCCCCTCGTTCTGCTCCTGGTGGTGGCCGTATTGTTATCCGCTATCCTTGGAGAATCGTCCGACGCATATATCATTCTGTTTATACTCCTCGTCACAGGACTGCTTGGCTTCTGGCAGGAAGTCAACGCCGGCCGCGCTTTTGACAGGCTGAAAAAGATGATTGAAATGAAGCATACTGTGCTTCGCAACGGCAGCACCGTAGAAGTCGCTACAGCCGGGATCGTTGCAGGCGATGTCCTGAAACTGGCCGCGGGGGACATTATCCCCGCCGACTGCAGGGTCGTCGAGAGTGATGAACTGCATGTCAATGAAAGTACTTTGACAGGGGAATCTTATCCTGTTGAAAAAGCTCCCGGCGAAGTGGACGCAACGCTTCCCCTGGCCAGGAAACACAATTGCTTATGGCAGGGTACGAACGTTGTAAGCGGCACCGCCCGGGCCCTCGTTGTAAATACAGGTAGCCAGACCCTCTTCGGCCAGATGGCGCACAGCCTCACACAAACACCCGAAACCGCCTTTGAAAAAGGGATCAGGCGATTTGGCTTCTTTCTGTTGCGGATCACGATCATCCTTGCATTGGTTATTCTTATAGCGAATCTATATTTCAAGAAACCGCTGTTCGATGCAGTCCTGTTCTCCCTTGCTCTGGCTGTAGGCATGGCTCCGGAACTGCTGCCGGCTATCATGACATTTGCGATGTCTGCCGGCGCACGCCGTATGATGAAGAAAAAGGTAATTGTAAAAAAACTCTCTTCTATCTTCAACTTTGGGGAAATGAACGTCTTATGTACTGACAAGACCGGCACCATTACTGAAGGGAATGTGAAAGTAAAAGACATTGTAGATGCATATGGTATTGCCAGCAATGAGATCAGGCTTTATGCGTGGTTGAACGCCTATCTGCAGAATGGGTTTCCGAACCCGCTCGATAAGGCGATCGTTTCGCTCAATCTCTCTTTAAACGGGTACGAAAAGATTAACGAAATACCTTACGACTTCATCCGGAAACGCCTTAGCGTGGCTGTTCGTAATGAACAACAACGGATCTTTATTACTAAGGGCGCATTCACTAATGTATTGGAAGTCTGTACCAGTGTTCGCTCAAAGAACGGAGATACAGAGCCGATTTCCGCGGATATCCGCGATGAAATAGAAAAGCGGTTCATTGCCTACAGCGAGGATGGTTGCAGGGTACTGGGGCTGGCCGTCAAACAGCTGGAAAATGAAAAGATAAACCGGCGGGACGAACAGCAAATGACCTTCGTCGGATATATCCTGCTGGAAGACCCATTGAAAGAAAGCGCTCAGGCGTCTATTGAGAAGCTGGAGAAAATGCACATTGGCATTAAGATCATCACCGGCGATAATCGCTATGCTGCTCTCCATGCCGCTCAAAAGATCGGTATGAAAAACCCGGTAGTGCTTATCGGTGAAGATCTGGACAAACTGTCGCCCGAGGCATTGGTGATAAAGGCGAAACAAACTGATGTATTCTCCGAAACAGAACCTCATCAGAAGGAGCGCATCGTTAAAGCCCTGCAGAAATCGCATTTTACTGTGGCTTACCTTGGAGATGGAATTAATGACGTGGCAGCGATCAATGCTGCGGATATAGGGATCTCTACCAACAACGCCGTCGATGTGGCGAAAGAAGCGGCCGATTTCGTGTTCCTGGAGAAAGATCTGGCAGTGCTGGCTGAAGGAGTGTACGAGGGCAGGAGATCGTTTGCCAACTCCATGAAATATATCTTTATAACCACCGGCGCCACTTTTGGGAATATGCTTAGCGTGGCCTGTGCTTCCTTGTTCCTACCCTTTCTGCCGATGTTGCCAAAGCAGATCCTGCTCACTAATCTTATTACGGACTTCCCTTTCCTGACCATTGCGGCTGACCGTGTCGATGAAGACCAACTTACAATGCCAGGACAATGGAATCTGAACCTGATCAGGAATTTTATGATCACCTATGGTTTGCATAGCTCGCTTTTTGATCTTGCCACCTTTTATATACTTTATTTCCACTTCCGGCTATCCGAGTCCCCGTTTCAGACGGGATGGTTCATGGAATCCGTTATTACCGAGATCCTCATCATCTTTATTGTCCGGACACGTAAATTCATTTTAAAAAGTAAACCGGGGAAATTGCTGGTAATAACCAGCAGCATTGCTGTGCTGATGGCCGTAGTGCTGCCGCTGTCTCCGTTTGCTGATATCCTGGGGCTCTCTATCGCCCATACCAGGCAGGTGATCGCTATCATATTGCTGCTGCTGACTTATGTCATAACAGGGGAGTGGCTAAAACGGTGGTTTTTTAAACGGTCAGCACAAAAAGGCTGAGACCCTATCTCTCTATATGAGACACCTGCCTTTTACCGGGCTTTGCCTTAAGCCAGCTTCTGTAAAGAATAAAACCAGCCGGCATCGGTAACCAGAACGATAAAAGCCGGTAAAGGAGCGTAACAATAACACTGGCGCCCAGCGGCAGTCCCAGGCTCGTAAAGAAAAATGTCATGCTGCTTTCATAAAGTACCAATGAACCGGGAGATATGGGCAACGTTGAGACGATCTTGGTGCATATGAAGCATAACAATACATTAAAAGCGGAGGCGGGCGCCCCTAATCCTCTGAACAGGGCAAGAATTGTTAACGCATCTGCTACAATCACAAACAGCTGTGCAAGAAATGCGTAGAACACATTCCTTTTATTGTTTTCGAGGAAAGCGGTCAGCTGTACCTCACCCGAGCCGGCCTGTTGTTGCATTTTTCTTGATGCTTTTTCAAGGATTCTCCTGGCAAACTTTACCCTGCCCAGCCTTCTGTAAAGAGCGTCAAAGAATTTCTTTCTGCCGGCGAAGATGATGACGCCGCCAATTACCAGGTATGCAAGCATTCCTGCGGGCAAAATGCCCTTAAATAAGTAAGGGATCCTGTCATAAAAGATGGTAGATGTCAACAGGAATATTATCAGTATTTCAAGCGTAACATAAAATGTAAGCAGTTCAGCAACGATCAATGTAATTACTTTTGTTGCCGCAATATTGAAGCGCCCGAGAAAACTGAATATGTATGTTTTGCCGCTGATCCCGGCGCTCGGCATTACCTGGTCAAAGAATAGGGAAATAACGGACGCTCTGATAAGCGCCCAAATACCGGGCAACCGTTCCTGCCCAAGATTCCTGAGCAGGAAAAAATAGACCATCGCATTCAGGAAATAGGTCATAAGTTGCGAGAGAATGGCCAGCGACAGCCAATAGCCATTTACCTTCTTCAGCAGCTTCAGTTCTTTTCTGATCTCGGGGAAATAATGGACAATGAGTACAATGAGTACTATGAGAATAGCCGAAGACCACCAGTATGCACCGCGCATTTTCCCTTTCCCCGGAAGAGAGTTATCATCGTTGTTTTCAACCGACATTTACAAACGAGTTTAGTATCTGCCGCGGTTTCGCCAGACTAATGAAGAGGTCCTTTCCGGAGAAACCGTCGCCAGAGGGTTCGGATCTCCACCTCAAAAGTAATGCCCTGCTATCAGCGCGGTATCATACCAGGCCCGGCGCCTGTCAATTATTGCTATTGCGCCAGCGCTTCAGGTTGGGAAGCGTATTAACGGCCAGGTTAATGATCTCCTGCCCGATATGCCGCTTTTCCATTTCGGTCTTAACGACAGTACGCATCTCGTCGAGCGTCATATTTGGTGTGGTAAATGCGCCTTGCTGATAACAATATTTACAATACTCCTTGCTGGGAGCGCCATTTTTTTCAGTACCGGCCATTGCCGGGTCATCAATTGGCATGCTGCAGCTCTGGCAGAAATTTGTAGAAGCCATAATAGTTGTTTTATATGTCTAATACCTGGTGATAAGAGAAATGTGACCATGATTATCAAGCGTACCATTGTTAACAAACACAATATCCCCGCCTTTTTCGACCGCCAGTCTCAATACCTCGTCAACCGCGTCAATGATAATCTGATGCGGCTTTTTAGTGCTTCTGAGATGCAGTTTACCGGTTTTATCATCGATGAAAGCCGGGCAGGTATAGTCTTTCTCGACTATCAGCCTGTAACCGCGGCCTTCATTGACGGCGTTCCAGACATCTCTCATGCCATCTACCGCATGATGTTGCCATTCCTCCTCCATCAGCTGTAACATATATGATTGCTGGCTTTCATCTATCCATGATCTTACAACCGGCCAGGCGCGGGTTTCCAACTCTTTTTGAGGAACATTCGAGTAATTGCCTTTAACAGTAGCTACAATGTTTTTCTGATGAGCAGAGACTTCCTGGAACCGCGAAATGTCCTTTTCAGGCCCCACTACTACCAGTGGCATGTCTTGCAGATGCGCAGACAGCAACTCATCCGCCTCCCGGTAGAAGGTTTTCAGGCGATTGGCTTCGTTAGTGGATTTGTCCCCTTCAACTCCCTGCACAACTGCCTGCCCGGAGTAAGAACCGGCCCTTGCTGGTTGGTTGTATTCATAATTGTCACGGAAAAGCCATGGGAATGTACCATCATTTATTTCCTCCAAACTGCTGAGACGCCCCTTGTAACAATGGAACGATTTTTCATTCAGGTGCACCAACATGTATTTGGTGGCGTAATGCTCCAGATACAATAGTTCCCGCATGGAAAATGCATCTCCGATATCAACCTTTTTTTGCACAGGGAAAAAGAACTTGACCAGTCGGCTATAGCCTGGAGAAACATAGAAACCAAGTCCTTCAACGGTTAAATCATAATGCTGGTCAAAGTCGTCCAACAAGGCCCGTAGTGATTCAAGCAGGGACGTCGCCTCTTTCGGGTACATCTTCTGCAGGAATTCGTCTGCTTCCCGGATAGCTTTCTCCGACAGCAGCAACGCAGCCTTTTTGTCCAATGGAGGCGTTTCATGGAACGATACTATGATCGTCACATAAGGTGCTCTTGTCGCCTTTTGTTGCATGATACTCAATTCGTCTTTTAGCATAACGTTTGATTGATAATGGTGAGGTAAAACATGAGCAGATAAGTATAGTTTGCGACCCTTGGATCGCTGTCGTCTCCTCAATTAAGTCTGCTACAACCACACTGGCGCCCCTCTTCGCAAAGGCAACCGCGGTTGCATGGCCTATACCAAAGCTGCCGCCTGTTACTAAAGCGACTTGTCCATTAAAAATCTTCCCATGAGAGTTTATTTTATGATGTGAAGGGGACAATGTATCCGGCAGAGAGTCGTGATGAACAGCCGTAACGCTTAATGATATCAAATTTATTGCTATGAAAATTCGCAGTCAATGACTGGCGTCAATGTAAATGGTAATAAGGGTCAGTTGATGCGCTTTATGAGATTGCATACTTTGTGGTTGTCTGATGTATCTGTGAAATTGATCCTTCTACCATTGTAACTGCTTGCCGAAGACGGCGGCGGTAATAGCGCCCGGCTTCGGCAGAAGGAAAATCGGATATTGGGTGAACTGGCATAGGACCTTCGCTTACAGTCTGATAAATGCATCAGGATGTAATCTTCCCGTCTTCCATCTGTATGATCCTATGTGTACGGGCAGCAAATTCAGGGTCATGCGTTACGATCAGCAGGGTCTGTTGGTGTTCCTCTGCAAGCTGCCTGAAAATGTCAAACACCAGCTCACTATTCTTCTTGTCAAGATTGCCCGTAGGCTCATCGCCCATGATGATACAGGGATCGTTGATCAGCGCCCTGGCAATAGCTACACGTTGCTTTTCACCTCCCGACACCTGGTTGGCCTTTTTATTAGCCAGCTTTTCAATCCCCAGCCAGGAAAGTCTTTCAATAGCCCTTTGCTCCACTTCCTGTGCAGGGTATTTGTTTAGCTTTAGCCCCGGCAACATGACATTATGTAGTACACTGAATTCATGGAGCAGGTAATGGAACTGGAACACAAACCCGATCTTCTCATTGCGTACCTGCGCCAGCATAGCCTCCGGTCTGTTCACCATCGATATATTGTCGATCAGCAATTCTCCTTCATAGTCAGTATCCATGGTAGAGAGGATATACAGCAGGGTAGACTTGCCGCAACCGGACTTCCCGGTCACAGCAATAAATTCTCCCTTGGCAACCTTGAAATTAATGTCGCTCAGTACTTTCACATCAACAGGATCGTGAAAATATTTATTAATATTGCGGGCTTCAAGAATAATGTCTGCCATACTGATGTTATTTACCCCTGATGATAACAACCGGATCTATTTTACTGGCTTTCCTCGAGGGCAGCCAGCCGGCCAGGTAGGTGGATAAGAGCGAGAAGGCGCCGCCAATACAATAGATGAACAGCGCATAGCTCACAGGGTAGGTCTTCATAGTTGGTAAGGAGGTAGCGTGAAAGGGTAACTGGTCGATAGCCAGCGACAACAGAAATCCCAGTATCAACCCCGCCAGCCCGCCAAAAATGCCAATGCTCATGGCAATAAAGATGAATATCCTTTTCACATCACGACCCGAAAACCCCGTTGCCTTCAGAATGGCAATGGAATCCATTTTTTCATAGATCATCATGTTAAGTATATTATAAATGCCAAAACCCGACACAATAAGTAAGGTAACGCCCACAGCATAAGAAATAAGCGATCTGATAAAGCTGCCCGTTTCAAATTCTGCACTGAGACTATATATATCCTGTGCACTGGTGTTGAACAGGCGGCCGTACTCCTTCGCCAGCGCGGGCGCCACAGTATTGTTCTTCAGCCGGAGCTGGATATCTGTTACATAGTTACGTGTCTTGCCCAGCAGTTTTTGCGCCGTGGCCAGAGA
Organism: Chitinophaga filiformis; assembly: GCF_023100805.1. Classification (NCBI taxonomy): domain Bacteria; kingdom Pseudomonadati; phylum Bacteroidota; class Chitinophagia; order Chitinophagales; family Chitinophagaceae; genus Chitinophaga; species Chitinophaga filiformis. The sequence goes on along the minus strand of NZ_CP095855.1, from coordinate 5,204,404 downwards.
GGTAAAGCTTTGTACCTTGTCGAAGTCCTGGATGCCGGACTGCCAGAGCCCGACTATCTTCAGTTGAAATCGCTCGCCCTCCGGCGTCGTGAGTTGCACCATCTCGCCTACATTCACAAGGAGGTTTTCTGCCAGGGCTTTGCCAAGAATAATGCTGTTGGGTATTTTCTCAAGTGATGCAGCATCACCCTCTACAATATAGTCCGCAAAATGAAATAGCGCGCTTTCCTGCTGCTCTTCGATGCCATTCACTGTTGCCGTTATATCAATAGTACCTTCATTGAAAAATGCCTGCGTCACTATTTTAGAGGCAACCCCGGCAACCCTTTCATCCTTCCTCAATGCTTCCAGTATCGCCATGCTGTTATAAATTTCCTGCCTGCGCCCGGTGGCTTTTATGGAGTGAATAAAATGGTGACCGGAATGGTAGTCGGGCGATAGCTGGACCGGCTGAATGGCCCTTGGTTTAATTTCATTATACAGGCGTATGTCAGGCGTACGGTTCAGGAAGAGGGAGTCCATCATCTCATTGAGCCCCTGCATAAAGCCCAGCAAGGCTACGAACATGGTGATACTGAAGGTTACACCGATAGCGGCGACGAGCGTTTGCCGCCACCGTGCCAGCAATAAAGACCGGGCAATACTGATGAGTAGTTTCATGGAGCAGGTTTTAGAATAAGATCGCTCGCCGTTATCCCTTTGATGATCTCTACTTTCTGATAGTCCATCAGGCCCGTGATGACTTTCCGCTTCTCCTTATTGGCCAGTAATATGTAGTTTCCCTCCAGCAGGCATGCTCTCGGGATCGTAAGCGCATTTTCCTTCTGCGCTACTACGATATTAGCTTCACAGGTCAGATTGGGATATAATACGGAAGGGGGTTGGAGGAATTGCGCCTCCACAGTGAAGGTCTTCGACCGTTCATGCATAAAGGGCTTCACCTTTGTTACGACCGCCTGGAACAGCTGCCCCCGGTAACTGTCCATCGTAATGATGATCTTTTGTCCTGGTCTTACCCGTGCAATATCGTATTCATCTACCTGCAGTTCCAGCAGGAAAGAAGATGCATCGCCAACCACGGCAATAGGTTGCTGTATGGTGACCATTTCTCCCTCCTCAACCAGGATCTCATACACCTTGCCGCTGTATTCACTTTTGATGGTATAATCGTTGACCTGCGATTTTGAGATCTCCAGGTTCTTGAACGCTTGTTTTTCGCCGAAGCTGATCTCACGTTTTAATTCGGCATAACGAAGGCAGGCAGCATCGTAATTGTTGCGGGAGGTCTTCCAGGCAAGCTCACGTTGATCCAGTTCATTACGGCTGCCTATCTGCTGAGCCCAGAGATTACGTTGCCGGTTCAGTTGTATGGCATCCTGCTCCAGTTTTATTTTTGCCAGATCAATGCTTAAACGTAGCTCCGCCAGTCGCTGGAAATTGGCCGTCTGTGTGGCGTGTTCCGCAGCAATACGGGCATTTTCTGCCTGCAGTTGCGCTGTTACGCCCGAAAGCTGTACAATCGCTCCGCCCTTGTCAACAAGATCCCCTTCCTTTACCAGTCGCTTGTCTACAATGCCATTTACGCGGGAAAATACCTCATATTGATTACTGCTTTTTACAATACCCGATGCATATACCGATTCTGTGATCTTTTCGTATACAGGCTTTGTTTTTTCCTGCTTACTGCCGCAGGAAACCAGTATTACAAGAAGACCGGGTAGAAATAAAGGAGATTTCATAAACGAGACATTGTAAGTCCTAACTATCTGCCTCAAATTAACGACGAAAATGCCCGTCTCCAATGAGGCAGGTCAATACAGGTGTTGACGATTGTCATGAAAAAAGGGAGGACGTTCTACAGGGGCCGGCACTTAAACATCTTCCAGTCTGAAAGGCAATTTACGCAATCTTTTCCCGGTAAGATCAAAAATAGCATTGCACAACGCGGGGGCAAAAGCCGGCAATCCCGGCTCACCGACACCGCCGGGAGCTTCGTCATTTTCCATAATATGCACTTCAATTTCAGGAATTTCATTGATCCGCGGCATAGGGTAGGCGTTAAAATTCCTTTCCACCGCCTTCCCCTGTTCGAAATGCGTTGCATGGTTCACCGCCGCTCCCAATGCCATAATGATGCTACCTTCCAACTGGGCGCGGATGGTATCAGGGTTTACATACCAGCCGCAATCGATCAGTGCAAATACTTTGTCAATTTTGAGGGTTTGGTCCGGTCGGCGGGATACCTTTACGACCTGCCCCACCATACTGCCGAAGCATTCGGTAATAGCAACACCCCATCCATCGTTCTTCCGGCGCGCATCCCAGTTACTGATCTCCGACAGTTTGTCCACCAGCGCCTGATACCGGGTGAACGCAAAATGTGCTTTCCGGAACGCAAGCGGGTCCTGTGAGGCAAGATGCGCCAGTTCGTCTATAAAACACTCACAGGCAAATGCATCAATATTAGCGCCAGGGGCGCGCCACCACATAGTAGGTATGGTAGATTTTATAGGTACACTCCCGAAGCTGTAGTGTGGGATTGTTTTATAATAATCATAAATAATTCCATCTATCCTCCCGGTATTCTCTTTCAATGCCTGTGGCGCAGGATGTTTATCTTCCCCCGCACTCGCATATTGTGTAGCTGAAATGATCTGCAATGCAAAGATCTTCTTTTGTGCATCCACACCGCCTTTGCAGCTGTACAACGCCCCCTGGCGAAATGGCCCTGCCGTCATATCATCTTCGCGGGTCCACATCACCTGGACAGGCGCCTTCATCTCCTTTGAGATAAGCGCCGCCTCACACGGATAATCAAGGAATGCTTTTCTCCCAAAGCCTCCACCAAGGAACGTCATATTCACAGTCACATTCTCAACCGGAACACGGAATCTCTCACTCAGGTCTGCTTGTATCCAGTTTGCTTCCTGTATCGGTCCCCATATCTCTATGCTGTTGTCTTTCACATCGGCAGTACAGTTCAACGGTTCCATACAGCTATGCGACTGGTAAGGCATTTCATATATAGCTTCTATCGTCGCAACAGAATGCTTCAGGTCCGTTTCAAAACTATCAGGGGAAGAGAATTTCTTCAGATCCTCCCGCATCCTGGCAGAGATCTGTTCTGAGCCCAGGTGCTCAAATCCCTCATCGTCCCATTGCACCTTCAATAGTTTGCGGCCCTGCATAGCCGCCCACAAGGTATCTGCTACCACTGCCACCCCTTCACACCAAATATTAAATACAGGCCGCTGCACTTTAAAAACACGTTTCACGCCTTTAATACTCCTGGTGGCTGAATCATCAAAGCTTTTCACTTTTCCCCTGAACCTGGGGTTCCGTTCTACCACCGCATATAACATGCCCGCTAGCTTTTTATCCAGTCCGAATACAGCCGTACCATTGGTTTTAACGGTGCTGTCATTACGATGTAATGGCTTGCCGATAATTTTATAATCTTTCCGTGCCTTTAGCTTAACGTCAGCAGGGGGCTTTAGCTGAGCCGCATCTTTTACAAGTGCGCCATAGCTCAGTCTTTTCCCTGTTCCCCGATGAACTACAACGCCATTTTCTGCGTAACATTCCCCGGTACTGACCTGCCATTGCCTGGCTGCCGCCTCGATAAGCATTTCCCTGGCAGAGGCGCCGACGCGTAGTAGTTGCTGATACCAGCCGCGTATGGAAAAGCTTCCTTCCTGTGGCTGTGGCCCATATTTAGTTGGATTGGAAGAAGCGTACCGGATACTTACCTGGTCCATACTGACTTCCAGTTCTTCCGCAATGATCTGCGGGATGGATTGCCAGGTGCCTTGTCCCATTTCTGAACGGTGATTGAAGAGCGTTACCTTGCCCGCTGCGTCTATGGAGATCCATGACATCAGTTCCGTCCCTTCATTTGCAAGCACAATCTCTCCTGTACCCTTTCCTGTTGCCGGCCAGTAATAACCTATTGTCAAAGCAATACCCGACAAGCCTGCCTGCTGCAGGAATGTTCTTCTGGAAAGGTGCTTTTTATGTTCCATTAATATGAAATTATCAGGTGAGTATAGGCGCGCTGCCCAGATGTTCCTATAGAAGAAGGAACACCGGCATATACAACCAAATTTAATCAAACAACCATCATCCGCCGGTAATATTTGACCAAAGGTATATTCCAATTGACCAACGCATCAATAGAAGCGACAATACAATTTGTCCGCAGATCCGGCAATGCGCTATGGTTACTTCATGCATAGGGCACAGTTACTGCTGTGATAGTCCCATGCTCCTCCGTTAAATCTCCCGGGCCTTGGTGTAAATAATAGCAGTGCATCTCCCCAAAATCCTTAAATTTATTCTACACCCAAACTGAACCTATAAGGGAAGAGTTCGTATCAACTTAAAACAACCTGATTCCACATTATGTCCGTTAAGTCATTGTTCATTAATACAAAAGGCATTCAGCAAAACACTTTCGACGCCATCGTCATTGGCTCCGGCATCAGCGGTGGCTGGGCGGCCAAAGAGCTGTGCGACCAGGGGCTGAAAACACTGGTGCTTGAGAGGGGCCGGAACGTAGAGCATATAAAAGATTATCCCACCGCCACCATGGCTCCCTGGGAGTTCAAACACCGTGGACAGCTATCAAAGGAGTTCCTCCAGGAAAATCCCCTGATCAGCAAGGCTGCCGGCTTTGGAGAAGACACGGCGCATTTCTTTATCAAAGACAAGGATCATCCCTACATACAGGAAAAGCCTTTCGACTGGATCCGGGGCTACCAGGTGGGCGGCAAATCCCTCACCTGGGGCCGTGCCTGCCAGCGTTGGAGCAACTTCGAATTTACCGCCCCCGAACGTTATGGCTACGGTACGGGATGGCCAATCGACTACAATACAATTGCCCCCTGGTATTCCCATGTCGAAAAGTTCATCGGCGTATGCGGTACCCGCGATGGTATAGCTGCGATGCCCGACGGAGAATTCCAGCCGCCATTTGAGCTGAATTGCGTGGAAGCAGAGATCCAGCGAAAGATCCGGTCCAACTATAAAGACCGCCACCTGGTGCATGCACGATGGGCACAACTTACCCAACCACAGGACGTGCACATACAGCAGGGGCGAACCAGGTGCCAGGCCAGAAGTTTATGCATGCGCGGTTGCCCCTTCGGTGGCTATTTTAGCTCGGTGTCGTCTACGCTTCCCTGGGCTAAAAAAACAGGCCATCTTACCGTAAGGCCGTTCTCTGTCGTTCATTCTATTATCTACGACGAAAAAAAAGGGAAGGCTACCGGTGTCAGGGTCATTGACACAAATACAAAAGAAATCACCGAGTTTTTCGCCCGCATTATTTTTCTCAATGCCGCTGCGCTGAACTCAAATCTCATCCTGCTGAATTCTACCAGTAAACGTTTTCCCAACGGATTAGGAAATGATAGTGGCCTGCTGGGTAAATACGTGGCGTTTCACAACTACCGTGCATCTGTCAGTGCTGAAATGGAAGGCATGAAAGATAAATATTACTACGGTCGTAATCCAACAGAGCCTATCATTGCCAACTATCGCAACCTCGAAAAACAGGATACTGATTATGTCGGCGGCTTTACCACATTTATGGGCGCCTATCGCCCGCATGCCGGCGGAGAGCTGTTGGAAAGCAATATCGGCGCTGCATACAAGGAGGCACTAACCGAACCCGGTGGCTGGCGTACATACATGTATATGCAGGGAGAAACCATCCCTAAAGCAACAAATCACGTACGGCTGAGCCCCGATAAGAAAGACCAGTGGGGCATACCCTTGCTGATCATGTCGGTGGATTATGATGATAACGATGAAAAGATGATTAAGGACTTCCTGACCCAAAGCGCAGAAATGATGGAAAAGGCGGGTTGTAAAAACATCGAACAGCACGACAATCACCAGGCCCCGGGACTGGACATCCACGAGATGGGAGGCTGCAGAATGGGGAAGGATGCCCGTACCTCCCTGCTGAATGAGTGGAATCAGTTGCATCACTGCAAAAATGTATTCGTCACCGATGGCGCAGCTATGACGAGCACCGGCAATCAAAGTCCCTCACTGTTGTATATGGCGCTTACCGCAAGAGCGGCTACCTATGCGGTCGGTGAAATGAAAAAGGGGAATATATAAATGGCGGACCTGCTACTCCCACAACCGCTTATACGAAAACTATTTTACAATCCAGGGAGGCGCTGAGCTGTTGACATAGGTGGCAGTTTGAAATCCTAAAATCTTTAAGAACCTTAAGATCTAAAAATTTTAAGATTCTCAGGAATTAATGCTATCCTTTAATACAGCATTACCCTGCCAGTCGGAAGTACGGGTATAGGAATAAACAGACAGCAGGAGACAATAAAGCACAATGATCCTGATGGCAATTGTTCTTTGTTTGAATTTTGCGAGGTAATATGAAACAGGAAAGAGAACACCAATAGCCGATATATATGCATACCTGTCTGCCACAGTAGCAACACGCGTAGCGGGTATCGGATGAATACACATGACGAGATGAAGCACAAAGAAACAGATGCCAAAGTAAACGTAATTGACCGTGAAATTCCTGATCAGGTATATGGCAATTATGATGAGGGCAACGGTGTATGCATACAAGGTTACAGGAAGCGGCTTCATATAGTTAAACGGAGAAGGGTAGAGGTGGTTTATCCTCAAGGGAAGGACAATGTTTGTAAAGTAACCGGCTAATGTGTAGGAAGCAATCATCAACCGCTGGTAAAGAGGATATTCGTTTTGATCTGCCAGCATTCCGCCTGCAGAATAGACCTGGGAATAGACCGCCAGGATGCCAGATAAAACAGCAAGCAGCAGGAATGGAACTTTTTCCAGGAGCACCTTTCCGGAAAAAGCATATTGCCTGCCTTTCACGAAGTAGTCAATTATAAAGAATGCAAAGGGTAAGCTTACTGCCCGCTCCTTAGCGCCAAATGATAAAATAAAATAGACCATTGCCAGCACGTACTGCCCGGTTCTTTCCGTTGACATATAATCAAGATAGGCACGCAAGGCGAGCAGATAGAATAATGAGTAGAGCAGTATTTTAGAGGCGGGCAGCCAGGAAACAGGTTCCACTACAGCAGGATGAATGCTGAAAAGGAATGTTGTCAGAAAACTTGTTTTCGCACAAATGGCATCGTCATGTCCGCAGGTCTTCAATAGTTTTTCTATGAACAGGTAAACGAGTACAGTATTGAACAGGTGTATCATCAAACTGCAGAAGTGAAAGAGAAGGGGATCGTACCCATTTAATGCGTATATGCTTGAATAAAAGAACTGGTTTACAGGCGCATACTGACCATGATAGAAGTCGAACAATATATGCTTAATATTAGCCGGAGACAGTCCGCCCTCAGTATATTGGTTAAACACAATCCACTGATTATCCCATGCATCCTGGAAATCAGGGTTATATAAAGGAATATACACGATTGCGCAAATGGATAAAATCATAAATAAAGCGAGCTTCCTGTCGTAGAGGATAGAATGAGGCGAAGTCAGGGAAAACATATACTGGCTATTTATGGTTATCAAATCAGCTTCATCTCAGGTTTTAACAGACAGCCGCTGCCCGGCATTATCTTTCCCTCATCCATTGTCAGGCACGTAGCATCAGCGCATATAACATCAATGCATATGGCATCAATACATAAACATCAAGCATGTAATATCAAAGCACTTAACATCAATGCATCTGGCATCAACACATAAACATCAAGCATGTAATATCAAAACACTTAATATCAGGCATGTAATATCAAAACACTTTACATCAATGCATATGGCATCAATACATAACATCAACACATGTAATATTAATGTACGAAGGCCAGGTATGTATTGTCAATTTCAGTAGATCGCTTATGTGGATTATAGACTTCTGCCCGGGAAAGCTCGCACGCTGCCGTATTGGTATTAGACTGGCCTGACCAGCCAGACGTGGAAAGAAATAATATTTGTGGTAGTCGGCAGATCTGTCTTTACTGGTCCATTCTCAGGATATAGGCTCAGGGCATAGTCAGCAAATTTAATAGTATATCAATTTCACGGAATCTGGTGCTTGAAACCAGGGTTTCAAGGAGAGAACATTTTATTGGATATATATTGGTCTTTACATAGTGAATATATGAAATTTTGAATTTAAAAAAAAGATTATCTACGAAAAACCGCATACGTGTAAGTGTGATTTATTTTTTTTAGAAAGCTGGAGCGGACCCGGATGAGATGAACAGGGTAGAACAGAAAGGAGCGGTACATACTTACTATAAAGGATAAAGATGAAAGTTGCGGAAGACAGGACTCAAATGGCCGGCGATGAACACAGATAAAAATTGTGTTAGCCACGAATGAAATAGTCTGCCCGGAAGCAGCGGCGGTTCCGGGTGGAGACTACTGGCCTTAGTTATTTGAAGTATGCCGATACGCTCTACCGGGAGTTTTATAGAAATCCAACTGCCCAATACGACATCCAGGCGTTCAATGTCCAGGAACTTCAAAGAACTACAGCCAGTGGTCCCGCCTGGAACCGAAGTGTGTCAATCACCCAACCCCGATATCATGGATCTTCAAAGAGCTGGTCCCGCCTGGAACCGAAGCGTGTCAATCACCCAACCCCGATATCATGGATCTTCAAAGAGCTGGTCCCGCCTGGAACCGAAGCGTGTCAATCACCCAACCCCGATATCATGGATCTTCAAAGAGCTGGTCCCGCCTGGAATCGAAGCGAGTCAATCACCAGGCAATATCAAATCAGCAAATCCTCCATCACCTGACGCCACGATAATCAGTAACCTTCCCGAAACCCAGGCAACACCACCATAAAATCCTCCATTATCATTCACCACAAATTTTACCAATCATAAAAAATTCATTTTGATTATTCCAAACTAACCCTATATTTGTCCTGTAGACCAGAATAGACCAAACCAATCAAAGTCTAAAAGATAGTACTGGAAATCAATGACTTAATGATTGCGTCGACATCATTCTGTCACCAAGGGGACGAATTTTCGAAATGCAAATTTCACGTTTATTGGAGATTGTCAACTAGCAGTATACCTGTCATTAAAAGAATCTTTACAAACACTTTATGCTTCACGTTATGCATGTAAAAAATGCTTCCAAGAGGCTATGGTCGCTCCTATGCATCATAGCCATGCTGACCGGCTCAGTGTCCGTTTTTGCCCAAAGCGGCAGAATTTCCGGTAAAGTTACCGACACAAAAGGAGAACCACTTCCCGGTGTATCGGTGAAGCTGACCGGCACGAAAACCGGTACTGTTACCGACATCCAGGGCGCATTCTCCCTGGCTGCTGAAAGTAGCAAAGGCGCACTGGAATTCAGCTTCTTAGGTTTCGAAACACAAACCGTTCCCTTTACCAGCTTCACAGCGCTGAACGTCAAAATGCAACAAGCCACCGCTATCGTAGACGAAGTAGTGGTAGTCGGCGCCAGCATGAAAAAGTCTGACCTGACGGGTTCTATTGCAACAGTCGATTCCAAAAAACTGTTGGAAAGACCTGTGACCAACATTAACCAGGCCTTACAGGGGAACGCTGCCGGTGTGTTCGTTAGTGCCGGCACACGTCCCAGCGACGATGCAACCATCAGGATCCGCGGTCTGAACACCATTAACGCCGGTTCTTCCCCTATCTATGTAGTGGACGGTGTGATCATGGAAAACAACCAGGGTGGTTTCAACTCTGTGAACGTAAACGATGTCGCTTCCATACAGGTGCTCAAAGACGCATCTGCCACAGCGCTCTACGGTTCCCGTGGCGCCAACGGTGTGGTAGTGATCACGACTAAGAAAGGTCAGCGCAGGGGAGGAGATGGACTCGTTACCTACGATGCCTGGTTCGGTACCTCCGATTTCACACGCATCCCTAAAACCATGAGCGCTCAGCAGCTATTCGATCTGCGCATAGACGCTTATGCAAATGGTTACCTGAAAGACAATCCGAATGCGAATCGCCAGGATTATATCGACAATACCCTGATGAAGACTAATATTGCCTTCTCTAACCAGGAGTTCGATACCTACAATAAGAAACAAAGCTTCAACTGGCTGGACCAGGTGACCCGTACAGGACTGCAGCAGAACCATGCGGTGAGCTTCTCCGGTGGTTCCGACAGGGGGGTGTTTTACCTGAGCCTCGGTTATGCGGGTAACAAAGGCGTAGTGGAAAATACCAAACAGAATAAATACACCGGTCGTTTCAACGCTGAATACAATGTGAAGAAATGGCTGAAAGTGGGTACCAATACCGGCTTCACCCGCATCAACGATCAGATCCCTTCCGATGATGTATACGGCAAGGCCCTGAATGCCAACCCATTGCTGGACTATGCGCCCTACCGCGACCCGGCTACCCGTTTTACGCCCGATTACCTGACTATCTACTACCGTTCACACGGAGAGCAGAACAACAATGACTTCAACCCTTTCAACTCATTGCTGATGCAGCGCGACAGGGCACGTAACCGTGTAACCACTGCCAACTATATCAACATCAACCCGATAAAAGGACTGGACTTCCGTTCCAGCTACTCGCTGGACTACGGCGCACAGGACTGGTTCGAGTTCACGCCGCATAATATCCAGGAAGCTGTTCGTCACTACAATGGCGATGCACGCGCTAAACACGAAAGATGGAGCGATACTTACTGGCAATGGGATAACACCCTGACTTACAACACTACCATCGCAAATGATCACAAATTCACTGCCTTGGTAGGTACCAGCTCCAGCAAGCGTTCTTCTAACTATACCAAAGCACAGGGCGACCGTTTCGCCAGCGATGACCTGGGATATAATGACCTGGGTGGTGCTGCCGCAATCGAGAAGTCGGTACTCGGTTCCGACTTCTACGCCTATTCCCTGATGTCTTTCATTGGCCGCGTAAACTATAGCTATAAAGATAAATATCACTTAACTGCTACTGCGCGTTACGACGGCTCCTCCCGTTTCGCTGCCGGACACCGCTGGGGTGTCTTCCCATCAGTATCTGCTGCATGGGATGTGACAAGAGAAGATTTCATGAAAGATGTAACCCTGTTCGACCAGTTAAAACTGCGTATTGGATATGGCGTGGTGGGTAACCAGGATATCGGTAATTACGCATACCAGACGCTTTACGGTTCCAGGATTGATAACGGTAATGCCCTGATCGCCAATGATGGTCGTCGCGGTAATCCTAATATTACCTGGGAAAAACAAAAACAAAGCAACATCGGTCTGAACGTAGGCTTCTTTAAATCAAGATTGCTCTTTACTGCCGACTTCTTCGACATCAACAACGATAACCTCCTGCTGGACCGCTCCCTGGCTACCACCACCGGTTATACCAAACAGTGGGCTAATATCGGGCGTGTCAATAACAGGGGAATGGAGTTCTCTGTAATTGGGGAAGTGATCCAGAAGAAGGATTTCAACTGGACCGTATCCGGCAACATCTCCTTCGATAAGAATAAGGTAACCAAACTGTATGGTAATGCTACCGAGATCTATAACATCAACGAGAACGTCATACAGCGTGAGAATAACGTCTTCCTCGGTAAGTCACTGCATACCGTCTACACATACGTTTCAGGTGGTATCGCGCAGGAATCTAACCGTAAGGAATGGGATGGTATAAATTATAATGGCAAGACTGTAAATCCCGGCGATCTCTTCGCAAAAGATATTTCCGGACCGAACGGTGTGCCAGATAAAGTGGTGGATCAATACGACAGAACAGTAGTAGCTAAGACAGATCCTAAGTTCTATGGTGGTTTCTCCACTAACCTGAATTACAAGGCATTTGGTCTGAACGCCATGTTCACATACTCCTACGGTGCAAAGAAGATCAGCAGCTATTATGAAGGCCTGATCAACAGCACCGGTGAAAGTATGGCTACCGTTGACCTGCTGAACCGCTGGACACCGGAACATACCAATACCGATATTCCACGCGTGATCGCTAACACAAGCTATAATCGCTACGCTCCATCCGAGCTGGATTACTCTCTCCAGAATGCTTCTTTCCTGCGCTTGTCTGCAATGACATTCTCATACACACTGCCGGGAAAAACCCTCAGCAACTGGAAATTGAATAACCTGCGCTTCTATGTAACCGGTTCTAACCTGTTCTGCATTACGAAGTACAAGGGAATGGATCCGGAAACCGGCGACTACGGTTATCCTCCGGTTAAATCGTATGTATTTGGACTGAATGTAGGTTTTTAAACTTCAACTGTTAGATCATTATGAAACGCAATATATTAACATGGAGCCTGGTAGCAGGATTTGCAATGTTCTCGGCTTCCTGCAGCAATTTCCTCGACGAGAAAAGCCCCACCAGGCTGGATGAAAGCCAGGTGTACTCCGACGTAAACCTGGTAGAAACAAGTCTTAAAGGTGCTTATGCAAGCTGGAAAGCAGTGCGTACCGATGAACAGGCGCTTATTATGATGATGGGTACCGACGAAACCCAGCAGGGCGCCCTGCAGATGAAGAGCGATGCTGCTAAAGGTGGTATTGACCGCTACGATGGTAACCTCAACTCCACATTGGCCCATATCTCAAATCAATGGGGTATCCGCTGGCCTATTGTGAATGAAGCTGCCAGGATCATCAAAGGCCTGAGCTCTTCGCCTGTTGAACCTGGCTCCCGTGAAGCTAAACTGGTGGGTGAAGCTTCCTTTATACGTGGCTTCCTCGATTTTCAGCTGGCCATGTACTGGGGCGAAATTCCTATCCGTGACCTGGACCATGAAGCTGAATTAGGTTTCCGTCGCCAGCCACTGAAAGATGTGTGGACTTTCATTATCGCAGACCTGCAACGTGCGGCTGACAATTGTCCGAAGACCAATGACCCCGGTCGTGCTACCTCCGGCGCCGCATGGGCAATGTTGGGTAAGGCTTATATGTCTGCCCCCGTAAGCACAGGGCTGCGCGACTTCTCAAAGGCCGCTGCCTGTTTCGAGAAGATGATGGGTGATTACTCCCTGGTGCCTTATAAGAACCTGTGGGATTATAACACCCCCAATACAACAGAAGCGATCCTGGAGTTTCAGTTCAGCCCCGTGTATCCGAACAATAACAAGATTCAGTTCCAGATAGGTTCCCGTGCTGTACAGGCGTTCTTCGGAGATGGTTGCTATTATTCCGGGTATGATAAGATCGTACCTACTCAATATGCCTATTCTTCCGTGGATAGTGGTGGAGTATGGGAACCGGGCGACCAGCGCCGGTTTGAAGCCATTCGTTACGACTTTACCTACTATGGTCAAACACCCAACCTGGACCCGCTTAAATGGGAAGATCTCGGTAATGACTATGACGAGCTGATGCCGCACGTAAAGAAGTATGAAGACTTCCGCACAGACAAGCATGCCGACAATAAGATCAATAACATGTGGAACTCCGGTAAGAATATTCCGGTACTGCGCCTGGCTGATATTAAACTATGCTACGCAGAATGCCTCAATGAGCTAAACCGTACAGCGGAAGCAGTAAATGTAGTGAACGAAGTACGTACACGCGCCTGGGGCGGTACACTGCCCGACAACAGGAAGTGGACAACGATGGGACAGGATGCTTTCCGTACAGCCATTATGGACGAGCGTATGCGTGAACTCTTTGCGGAAGACTGGCGCCGCATAGACCTGATCCGTACAGGTAAATATGTTGAGTATGTAAAGGCCCGCAACAAATGGACAAAACAGTCAGGTACCATACAGAACTTCAATGTACTGTTACCAATTCCGGATACAGAAATGAAGTTAAATGGCGATATTACACCTGCTGATCAGAATGAAGGTTATCATTAATCGTTACTTTTAAAAGAGGCAGGTCCGCTGATTACAGGCAGCGGGCCTGCTTTTATCATTATTATGAGGAAGAAGCTTAAAATAGTCCCGCACATGCTATTAGCGGTGACAGCGCTTTTATGGTTGCACGTAGCTCATGCTGCTACGCCGCCCGGCTGGAAGATCGTATACGACAAAAACACTAAGGTCCTGCACCTTACACGCCCGGCAGGAAATGTCGATTTTCTGTTGTATGCTTCCTACAAATGGAATGGAAAACTGATCACGACAAAAGATTATGCCAATGGCGTACAGGCAGTGAAAGCACTGAAAGATGTATTCGGCAAAGGAACAATGATCCAGGTGACTTATAAGGATGAAAAACTGCCTACCCTGGTACAGTCTTTCTACCAATACCCGGGTAAAGACTACCTGCTTACCGATTTTACTTTGGAAGCAGCTTCCGGCAACATCGCTTCCAATTATATGGCGCCGGTGAACCTGGCAGATGTGACACCGGTATTGGGCAAGGGCGACAACCGCGCACTGTTCATTCCCTTCGACAATGATAAGTGGATCCGCTTTCAGTCACACCCCTTGAATTTCTCTTCTCTCACCAGCTACGAAGCCACTGCCGTTTTCAATGGCAATAGCCGTAGAGGCGTAGTGGTAGGTTCGGTGGAGCACGACTTCTGGAAATCGGCCGTGATCATGAATAAGGATGGCGCTGCATATACATTGACCTGCTTCGGGGGCATTGCTGATTCTACTACCCGCGACATCCTGCCGCATGGTGCACGTGAAGGGCGTGTTATCAGATCGCCTAAGGTGATGCTCGGCGTCTTCAGCGACTGGCGTGCAGGTATGGATGCCTACGGAACCGCCAACGCTGCCATCGCTCCTCCTAGAGCCTGGAACAAAGCCCTGCCAATGGGATGGAACAGCTGGGGCGTATTGCAGTTCAATATCAGCTATGAGAAGGCTTTGGAAGTGTCTGACTTCTTCCATGACAACCTGCAGAATCATCATTTTGTGAACAGCGACGGAGAACTGGTGATTGGACTGGACTCCGGTTGGGACCGTTTTACGGAAGAACAGTTGAAAGACTTCGTAAAGCACTGCAAAGCTAATGGCCAGATGGCCGGCATATACTGGACGCCTTTTACCGACTGGGGTAAACGCCCGGAGTCGGATATAAAAGAAGCGCCGCAGTATAAGTTCAAAGATGTGTACCTGTATGCGAATGGCCAGCCGCAGGACCTGGACGGGGCTTATGCCATCGACCCTACGCATCCGGCTATTGAAGAGCGCATGAAGAAAGTAGCTGCTCTCTTTCATCGTTGTGGCTTTCAGTATGTAAAAGTTGACTTTATGGCGCATGGCGCTATTAACGCAGATAAGTGGTACAATCCCCAGGTAAGATCCGGTATTGCGGCTTACAACTACGGTATGCAGCTGCTGGATAAATACTTCGGCAATATGTACATTAACCTCTCCATTGCACCAATATTTCCCGCTCAGTATGCCCAGTCTCGCCGCATAGCCTGCGATGCCTGGAACAAGATCAAGGATACTGAGTACACCCTGAATGCAGTTTCCTATGGTTGGTGGATCAATAAGATCTACCGTTTCAATGATGCCGATCATGTGGTGCTGCAACAGGCTTCAGAAGGGGAGAACCGTGCCCGTGTTACCTCCGCCGTTATCACGGGATTGTTTATCTCCGGAGACGACTTCAGTAAAGGTGGCAGCGAAGAAGGTAAGGCGAAAGCCCGGCAGTTCCTGACCAATGCCGAAGTAAATGCTGCCGCCATGGGCCGCAGCTTCCGTCCCGTGGAAGGTACCGGGGAACGCTCCGAAGACCAGTTCACATTTACGGATGCGAAAGGCAATACCTATTACGCCGTTTTCAATTACACCGAAAATGCCCGTAGTACGCAGCTGCCATTGCAAAGACTGGGGCTTGATCCCCATAAGCTCTATACAGTGCGCGACCTTTGGTCACATACTGACATAGACGCTGCGGATACGATCAATATTCCGGCAAAAGATGTTCGTTTCCTTAAAATAAATAGAAAATAAGCAATATATTTCACTGACAGACATTCGTTTCCTGAAAATCAATAAGCAATAAATTGTATCAATGAGGAAGAAGATATTATCCATTTTGTTTATCCTGGTTGTTGTAACCTATACAGCAGTTCAGGCGGAGACCATACATATCTCCACCAATGAAACAGCGCTCGTATTGCAGACCGCACAGAACGGCCGCCTCTTTCAATTGTACCTGGGACCACGCCTGTCGTCTCCGGACGACTATACGCATCTCAGTGCTAAGATGAAGTCCAAAAACGATGGCCAGGCATGGGAAGTATACCCTGTATCCGGTACAGATACCTACTTCGAACCCGCCTTTGGCATCAGGCATAATGATGGCAATATGGCTTCTGTATTGCAGTACGTGTCCCATACCGAAAAGAAAATAGCAGACGGGGTTACCGAAACCGTGATCATTTTAAAGGATCAGCTGTACCCTGTGCAGGTGAAACTTTACTACAGGGCCTATGCAAAAGATAATATCATCCAGTCCTGGACGGAGATCAGCCACAACGAGAAACAGGCTGTAAATATCAGCCGTTATGCCTCCTCTATGCTGTACTGGAAACGTGCGCAATACTTCCTCACAGAGTTCAGCGGCGACTGGGCCAGGGAAGTGAATATGAGCACTACCCGACTGACCTTCGGTAAAAAAGAGGTGGATACAAAACTGGGCGCCCGCGCTGATATGCATGTGTCTCCATTCTTTACCGTAGGACTGGGTGAGACTGCCCGTGAAAACGAAGGACAGGTGCTAATGGGTACACTGGCCTGGACAGGCAACTTCCGTTTCACCTTCGAAGTAGATAACGAGAACAACCTGCGCGTGATCTCCGGCATCAATCCCTACGCTTCAGATTATACGCTGGATCCGGGAAAAACATTTACTACCCCTGCTTTCATCTTTACATTGAGTAACCAGGGTACCGGCAAAGGTAGCCGCGATTTGCACCGCTGGGCGCGTAACTACCAGCTGAAAGATGGTAACGGCGACCGTCTTACCCTCCTGAACAACTGGGAGTCTACCGGTTTTGATTTCAATGAAACGAAACTGGAAGGCCTGATAGAAGAGACCAAATTCCTCGGGGCAGATATGTTCCTGCTGGATGATGGATGGTTTGGTAACAAGTACCCACGTCACAGCGATACGCAGGGCCTGGGCGACTGGCAGCCGACGGCGAATAAACTGCCAAATGGCGTGCCCGCATTGGTAAAGGCTGCCGTTAAGACCGGCGTGAAGTTCGGTATCTGGATAGAGCCGGAAATGGTGAATCCTAAAAGTGAGCTCTTTGAGAAACACCCCGACTGGGTGATCCTGCTGCCTAACCGCGAGCATTTTTATTTCCGTAATCAGCTGGTACTCGATCTCAGTAATCCGGCAGTGCAGGAGCATGTGTTCAACGTGGTAGACCATCTGATGACCGAGAATCCGCAACTGGCTTACCTGAAATGGGATTGTAACAGCCCCATTACGAACATCTACTCGCCTTACCTGAAAGACAGGCAGAATAACCTGTATGTTGAATATGTACGTGGACTGTACAAAGTGCTGGAACGCATTAAAACGAAGTATCCCAATCTGCCAATGATGCTTTGCTCAGGTGGTGGAGGTCGTACCGATTACGAAGGGCTCCGCTACTTCACCGAGTTCTGGCCCAGCGATAATACAGATCCGATCGAGCGTCTGTTTATCCAGTGGGGATACTCCCAGTTCTTCCCTTCAAAAGCTATTGCTGCCCACGTCACCAGCTGGAATCATGACGCCGGTATCAAGTTCCGTGTAGATGTGGCCATGCAATGTAAACTGGGATTTGATATCAATGTGAAAGAACTGCCGAAGGATGAACAGGCCTTCTGCCAGTCGGCGGTAGCTACGTATAACCGGATAAAAAACATTATTTTCAGCGGCGACCAGTACAGGCTTGTTTCTCCTTATGAAGGAAACCACACTGCGACTATGTACGTGAGTGAATCAAAGAAACAGGCTATCCTGTATGCATACGATATTCATCCCCGTTTCGGTGAGAACCTGCTGGCAGTACAGTGTCAGGGCCTGAACCCTGCAGCGAAGTACCGCGTGAAGGAGATCAACCTGATGCCGGGAAAAAATCCCGATGATGCATTCAATGCAAAGGTCTATTCCGGCGATTACCTGATGAAAGTGGGATTAGATGTGTTTACGACAATTAAATTACATAGTCGTATATTGGAGCTGGAAGTGGTAGAATAGCCATGAAGCGCTGAGCGAATAAATCAATCTGTTGGAATGAATACGATTTTTGAAAAGATACAGGAACTC
Organism: Chitinophaga filiformis; assembly: GCF_023100805.1. Lineage (NCBI taxonomy): Bacteria > Pseudomonadati > Bacteroidota > Chitinophagia > Chitinophagales > Chitinophagaceae > Chitinophaga > Chitinophaga filiformis. Next base: position 5,186,205 of record NZ_CP095855.1, on the reverse strand, counting down.
GATGACATACCTTCCTACTCAAAGCACGAGCGCTTTGTGGAAGGGATTGTCAATGCTATCAATGAGAAAATCATCTGTGTGGGCGATGCCCTGCCTTCTGTGAATGCTATGATCTCCGGTTTGGGCTATGCCCGGGAAACCGTGATCAAGGGTTACCGGGAGCTGCAGAACCGCGGACTGATAGAGTCCAAGAATCGCCTGGGGTACTTTGTCTCTGACGATAATACCCAGCAGTCGCTCAAGGTAGCCTTGCTCATGTATACGATCGACACCTTCCAGGAACAATTCTACCGCAGCTTCCGCAATGAGCTGGGGCCGAATGTACACCTGGACGTATTCTTCCACCATGGTAACATAGAGGTGTTTGAAACCATGTTTGCCATGGTAAGGAACCGCCACTATGGTATGTATGTGATTTCTCCTATCCATCATCCCCGCACAAGGGAGTTGCTGAACACCATACCCCGTCAGAAATTGCTGATGTTTGACCGTTATGAACCGCTGGAAGGAGATTTCCAGTATGTCGTGCAGGAATTTGAAAAGTCTTCCTATACCATTTTCGAAGAACTGGCCCCGGTGATTAAGAAGTTTGATAAGATGGTATTCTTCCACAATCCGGATTCTCTTTTCCCGCCCGAGATAGTAAAGTCCTTCCAGCGGTTCATAAAGGCGCATCATATTAAAGGAAAGGTATTACGCGAATATGAGCCTGGCTCTGTTGAAAAGGGCGTCGTATATTATGTGAATGAGAACGCAGAGCTCTGGAACCTGTTAAGGGACTGTGCAGCAAAAAAAATAAAACCGGGTAAGGATATTGGTATACTTTCGCACAACGATGAGCCGGTAAAAGAGCTCGTTGGCAATGGTATCACTACGTATTCTGTCAGCTTCAGTGATATGGGGAAACGGGCTGCACAGGCAGTCCTGAGCCGGGAACCGGTACACGAGGTCCTTCCCACGAAGCTGATCAGACGTAACTCGCTTTGATCATATGAACGTTGGCGCCTTACTGAGTTTCCTGCTGGTTACCATCCTGGTGGCGGTGATCTCCTGGTATAAAACCCGGAAAGAGAACCTGCAGACTGCTGCGGGCCTTTTTTTCGCCAACCGTAACCTGGGATTCCTGGTAGTAGGAGGAGCCCTCTTCTTTACCAATATCAGCGCAGTACAGTTCATTGGCGAGAATGAACTGGTATACACCAACAACATGAGCGTCATGGCCTGGGGACTGTCTTCCGTACTGGCCATGTTGTTAGTCTCCGAGTTTATCATGCCGGTATATCTCCGCAGCGGCATTTCCACTACCCCCGACTTCCTCGAAGAACGTTACGATATTGGCACCAAACGTTTTGTATCAGTCATTTTCCTGATCAGTTATATCGTCAATATGTTACCCTCTGTGCTGTACAGCGGGGCTATAGCATTTAACGGCCTGTTTGGTTTATCAGATGCGCTGCATATCAGTTACTGGGCCACTATCTGGATACTGGTCTGGCTCATAGGACTGATCGGTTGTCTTTATACAGTGCTGGGGGGATTGAAGGCCGTGGCCATTTCAGACACAGTATTGGGCGTTGGGATGTTTGCAGGAGGTATATTGTTACCTTATGTGGCGCTGAAATACCTGGGGCACGGTTCTGCCGGCACAGGTCTTGAAATGCTGCTGGCCTCACGGCGGGATCACTTTAATGCCATTGGTGGCCCTAAGGATGCGGTGCCTTTTCCCACCATCTTCACCGGCATGTTCCTGGTAAACCTTTATTATTGGGGTACCGAACAATACATCGTACAGCAGGCGCTGGCCTCACGTAGTCTGGCCGAAAGCCAGAAGGGCATCGCAGTGGCATGCCTGGGTAAGATCATCTCACCCTTATTGCTGAATATTCCCGGCCTGATCGCTGTGCAGCTCTACCCACACCTGAGTAATACGGCAGAAGTATTCCCGCGGATCGTCAGCGATGTCAGCTCTCCGGTACTGACAGGCTTTATCGCGGCTATCACCTTTGGAGCAGCGCTGACCACCTTCAATGCAGGATTGAACAGTACCAGCACCCTCTTCGTGCTGAACCTGTACAAACCATTCAAGGCATGGCGCCGGGAAACGGTGAGTGAACATGAGGTGGTGCGGGTAAGCAGGCGATTTGAATTACTGGTATGCCTGCTGGCAATGCTGATAGCACCCTTTATTGTCTTTGCCGAACAGGGACTGTACACGTATATTCAGACAGTGAGCGGCTTATTCAGTGTACCTATTTTTACCATTCTGGTAGTAGGATTGTTGCACAGGCGGATGCCTGCTATCGCAGCAAAGGTTGGATTGACCTTTTTCATTGTCACCTATTCGGTGTCCCAACTCTTTGTAAATACCGGCTTGCATTTTCTGCACGTACTCGCTATTTTATTTGTAGCAACGGTATTGCTGATGCTGGTAATTGGTGCATTGTTTCCCCGTAGCGAACCTTTCGTACAGCAATGGAATAATGTAGTGGATCTTCAGCCCTGGAAAAGGCGGCATGTATATACCATATTACTCTTACTGGCTATGGTAGCGCTGTTCGTCGTGTTTTCACCACTGGGACTGGCGAGGTGGCGGCCTTAAATCGCGGCAATCGGCTCCGTCAGGAGCCCGCGTGTTTGTAGCCCGGGGTTCAACCCCGGTGTGCGTTTGCCCACCCGGGTTTGCCCCGAACAAAACGTTATCAACGAACGATATTATTCGCGGCAATCGGCTCCGTCAGGAGCCGCGTGTTTGTAGCCCGGGGTTCAACCCGGGTGTGCGTTTGCCCACCCGGGTTTGCCCCGAACAAAACGTTATCAACGAACGATATTATTCGCGGCAATCGGCTCCGTCAGGAGCCGCGTGTTTGTAGCCCGGGGTTCAACCCCGGTGTGCGTTTGCCCACCCGGGTTTGCCCGAACAAAACGTTATCAACGAACGATATTATCCGCGGCAATCGGCTCCGTCAGGAGCCGCGTGTTTGTAGCCCGGGGTTCAACCCCGGTGTGCGTTTGCCCACCCGGGTTTGCCCCGAACAAAACGTTATCAACGAACGATATTATTCGCGGCAATCGGCTCCGTCAGGAGCCGCGTGTTTGTAGCCCGGGGTGCCCCCCGGTGTGCGTTTGCCCACCCGGGTTTGCCCCGAACAAAACGTTATCAACGAACGATATTATTCGCGGCAATCGGCTCCGTCAGGAGCCGTGTTTTGTAGCCCGGGGTTCAACCCCGGTGTGCGTTTGCCCACCCGGGTTTGCCCCGAACAAAACGTTATCAACGAACGATATTATTCGCGGCAATCGGCTCCGTTAGGAGCCGCGTGTTTGTAGCCCGGGGTGCCCCCCGGGACGGTGTAATTGTAACCCCGGATTACAATATATTCCCGTTTTTATGATAATTTTAAATACAAACACGCAATCCATATGAACCCAAATGAGATCAAAAAAGAAGACATCAAACAAGAGGTATTTGACCTTTACGATGATTATGCGCATAACCGCGTAAACAGGCGGGATTTCATAGAAAAGCTCTCTATTTACGCCGTAGGCGGCCTCACGGTAACTTCCCTGATGAGTTTCCTCATGCCCGATTACCAGGGTGCTATCCAGGTGAGGGCTGACGACCCGCGTTTGACATCTGAATATATCTATTACGAATCACCTAAGGGCGGAGGTAAGATGAAGGCCTTGTTGTCCAGACCTGCCGGCTCTAAGAAGAAACTGGGAGGCATTGTGGTAGTGCATGAAAACCGAGGACTGAATCCGCATATTGAAGATGTAGCCAGAAGAGCTGCCCTTGAAGGATTTATCACTATTGCTCCCGATGCCCTTACTCCCTTGGGCGGTTATCCCGGCAATGACGACAAAGGCCGTGAGCTACAAAGTCAGCGGGACAGGAACAGTATGCTGGAAGATTTTATTGCAGCTTTTGAATACCTGCAACAACATCCTGAATGTAACGGAAAAATTGGTGTAGTAGGCTTCTGTTTCGGCGGCTGGATCGCCAATATGATGGCCGTACGTATACCGGACCTGGCCGGTGCTGTCCCTTATTACGGCGGACAACCGGAAAAGGAGCTGGTGCCACAGATAAAGGCGCCGCTGCTCCTGCACTATGCCGAACTGGATACCCGTGTAAATGAAGGATGGCCTGCATATGAAGCAGCACTAAAAGAAAATAATAAACAATACAGCGCTTATATCTATCCCGGTGTAAACCACGGATTCAATAACGATACTACACCCCGCTATGATAAGGCCGCCGCAGAACTGGCCTGGAAACGCACATTCGAATTCTTTACAAAGGTGTTAAGCGCATAACAAACATCCGGTATCAGCCATGGACGACAGGAAAAACAAGGTCTTTGAGACCTACAATATCATTGCCCGATGGTTTGCCGAGAACCGTCCTAAGGTACTGAAGGAGAAGTCATACCTGGATAAACTGATCGATATAACAGGCAAAGACGCCAGTGTGCTCGACCTGGGTTGCGGCACGGGAATGCCGATCATGGGCTACCTCCTGGAGCAGGGATTACATGTTACCGGCGTGGATGCCAGTTACCGTATGCTGGAAATCGCGCGGGAAAATCTTCCTTCAGCAGCATTTATACAAGCCGACATGCGGGCCCTTTCGCTGAACAGGACATTCGATGCCATCATTGCATGGCATAGCTTTTTTCATCTGCCTTCGGCAGACCAACCGGCGATGTTCAATGTCTTCAGAGATCATTTGAATAAGAATGGCGTCCTGTTATTTACTTCAGGCAATGAATATGGTGAGGCATGGGGTGAGAACGGGGGAGAGCACCTGTTCCATGCATCCCTGGATAAGGATCAATATCAATCGGTACTGGAGGCAAACGGTTTTCGTGTATTGAAGTACCAGGAGGATGACCCCGAATGTAACGCCACCGTATGGCTGGCCCAGTTGACCCGCTGACAATGATGGTTGCAGATGTGCTCAGAAAATTGTCATACGCCTTCCGTTCCTGCTCCTGTACGCATGGGCAATGTCCTATGTAGTATAATAATCATCCGCCCTGCTCCCATAGTTGATAGATGGCAGCCAGGAAGCAGCTGCGAGCCAGATGGAGCCAGCGGGCATTAGCCCTTGGAGAGCCCCAATACGATTGATGGGAGTTAAATAGTGATTCCAAAGCCCACACGATTGATATTGCTTAATACATAGTGCTCGCAAAGGGGTACAGCCCGCTGGCCCATACTGGCATCGCAGCTGTATCAACAACGCCGGAAAAACGGAAACTTATAAAAACAGGTAGCAGTCAGAAAGCAGCTGCGAGCCAGATGGAGTCAGCGGGCATTAGCCCTTGGAGAGCTTCTATACGATTGAAGGGAGTTAAATAGTGATTCCAAAGCCCATACGATTGATATTGCTTAATACATAGTGCTCGCAAAGGGGTACAGCCCGCTGGCCCATACTGGCGTCGCAGCGGTATCAACAGCCCTTGAAAAATGAAAACTTGCAGGAACAAGCAGCTCGAGCCAGTCGGCGCATAACCTTTCTTTTATTTAATATCTGAAGCAGGAATAGTACATTTATATTTACTATGAACAACTCACACAGCGGAGCAGACGAACATGCTCCCGACCGTTTTAAATGGGGAGGCGTATTACTTGCCTTAGGCATCGTTTTCGGAGACCTGGGCACATCTCCCCTTTATACTTTCAAGGCAATTATCGGAGACAGGCCTATTTCAGAACCATTGGTATTAGGTGGCGTATCAGCTATCTTCTGGACACTGTTCTTCCAGACAACCCTGAAATATGTCTTTATCACCATGCGGGCAGATAACCATGGAGAAGGCGGAATCTTCTCCCTGTATGCCCTGATCCGCAGATATGGCAAATGGGTATTGTGGCCCGCCATTATCGGTGGTAGCTTCATGATTGCCGACAGCCTGATAACACCACCTATTTCGGTTACCTCTGCTATTGAAGGATTAAGGGTACTTAGTCCCAACGTGCCTATCATGCCTATTACGATCGGTATCCTGGTAGTGTTGTTCCTCTTGCAACAGTCAGGTACCAGCCGTATCGGTGTTTTCTTTGGTCCGGCAATGGTGCTTTGGTTCGGGATGATCGCCATTCTTGGTATTACCAACCTCGCAGGTAATTTTTATGTGCTGAAAGCCATTAATCCGCTATATGCTTACCAGTTGGTGGTCAACTACCCTGGTGGGCTGTGGGTACTGGGCGGCGTCTTCCTGTGTACAACAGGGGCAGAAGCCTTATATGCAGATATGGGGCATGTAGGCAGACGTAATATACAGGTGGCCTGGATCTTCATTAAGGTGGCCCTTCTGCTTTGTTATTTCGGAGAGGCAGCCTTACTGATGAAGTATGATGGTCAGCAGCTGGCGGCCGTAGATGCGTTTTATGGTTTGGTGCCTGAATGGTTCCTCATTCCAAGTATTGTGATAGCGACTGCCGCCACTATCATTGCCAGCCAGGCGCTGCTTTCCGGCACCTTTACACTATTCAATGAAGCGATCAGGCTGAATGTCTGGCCAAGGCTGCGCATTGAGTTCCCCAGCGATATGCGGGGACAGGTATATGTACCTGCTGTCAACTGGTTTATGATGCTGGGTTGTATCGGCATGGTGCTGCATTTTAAAGAATCATCCAATATGGAAGCAGCCTTCGGCCTGTCGGTGACTTTAACCATGTTGATGACCACCGTTTTACTCACTTTCTATCTCTATACCCAGCGGGTACACGTGGTGCTTGTTGCCCTGCTGTTCCTGACCTTCACCTGGATTGAAGTAACCTTCCTGGTGGCGAACCTGAGCAAATTTGCACATGGCGGCTGGCTCTCATTGATGATCGGTCTTGTGCTGATCAGTACCATGTACATATGGTATGCCGGCAGGAGATTTAAAGCCAGGTACAGGAATTTTGTTGAATTGAAAAAGTATATCCCCGTGCTGACGAAGCTGAGCAATGACGCCGATGTACCGAAATATTCCACCCACCTGGTATATCTCACCAGCGCCCATAAACCGGATAAAGTGGAAGACCGCGTGATCGCCTCCATTCTGCACCAGCAGCCGAAGAGAGCAGACCTTTACTGGTTCGTGCATGTCGACGTGGACGATAAGCCTTATACCGCCACCTATACGGCACAGGTGATCGAGCCTGAGGAAGTGGTACATGTTACTTTTAAACTCGGTTTCAGGATTGTACCGCGGATCAATATCCTGTTTAAGAAAGTAGTTTCCGAGATGGTGAAGAATAAGGAGATAAAGATCGAGAATAAATACTTTGACCCGGAGAATGGCAACCTGCTGGGAGATTTTCGTTTCGTGATATTAAAGAGCTTCCTGTCGGTGGAAAATAACCTGTCCCTCTGGGAAAACATCGTAATGAGGGTACATTTCATTCTCGACAAACTAAGTCTGCCGGATGCCAAGGCTTATGGACTGGATTATAATAACGTAGTCACAGAACATGTTCCGCTGATCTTAGGTAAGACAGAGAATATCACGCTGAGAAGAGAGCACTGATACGCTGACAGATCTGAGTTGTGCAGTCCCGGTATTCAGAAAAAGGGATGCCAGGTGCAATAAGTGAGCTGACTGAAAAGTGCTTACTAAGCTGTTTTCAGCAGGTGCTCAGATAAAGGGTGTCTGCATCCCGTTCGGGGCGCGCAGCAGGTGTAACAGCTGCTGTGCCGCCGAACAGGATGCAGACGCTTTTACGCGTAGCACATGTACGGGCCTGGATGTCCGCATTGCACCATTTCTCTTAGTTAAATCAGAAGTATATTGCAGGTAAAAACAGTGTACAATTGCCGGTATCACGCAGGCTGAGGCTGTGCCGGTGTCTGAACGGCATCAAATAATTTCCACGATTTTGGCCCTACAATGCCATCAGGAACAAGGTTATGCTCACGTTGAAACTGCCGGACAGCCGCCTCTGTCTTAGCGCCAAAAATGCCATCCTGTTGGAGGTTAAGTTTTCCCTGGATGATCTTTACCAGTTCTCCCTTGTCCCCACGCCGGATGGTCTTTCTTCCCGGCGTGCCGTCATGAGGTTGTTCTTCATCAGGGATCAATACCGGATCGGGCGCGATGCCGTTGAGAATATCCGCCACCCTTTTACGGAAATCATCCATGTTGAAATCTGGATCAGGTTTGCGTCCTTTGGGAAGTGCATACTCCTTATGGCCGGCACAGAAACTGGCATCTTTACCTATATGTTTCAGTATGGCCGCTACGCCACGGCAATAAGCATCGACCTGTACTTCCGGCCAGGGGAAATCATCAGCTTTCCCCGTATTCTCGGCCTCGATGCCAATGAAATGCGTGTTGCCGTTGGTGATACCTTTCCATATCCCTTGTCCTGCATGATTGCATTTGCCCGCAGCCACCACATAGAAAGTACCATCCCTGCCCAGGCCCAGCTGCGCTAACGGTCCGGGTACCCTGCTGGTGCCTTTGACCAATGTATTCAGGCTGGGCATATTGCCTGCCCGCGGGCCTGCGGTATGATGGCAAAGCACGCCAAGCACGGTGCCCATGGCACTGCTGGTGCCTCTTTCTTCCCATCCGTCGACGGTGGCCACCTTAAGCCCGGCATTTTTAAGGACTGCCGGTAACCATGTTAGTTCGCGTATCATTTTGAAATTCCTCCTTCTGCTTGTGGTAGATCTTCATCTGAAGTAATGTCGGCAGTCTCCAGTACACAGTTGTCAATATCACTTTGTGCGTCCGTCACGGCGCCTTCCGGTGGAGCGGGCTGTGCGCCGTTGCCTGCCACTGGTTTGGCCAGGTTACCGTTGCCCACGCCGTTGCCTCCTGCCATTTGAATAGTGACAGTATTGGGCTTATCGCTTTTCCTGTCTTCCGAGCCTTCTTCCTGGCTCTTTTCTGCGGGTTTAACAGTCCCCCTGATCACCATGATCTTGTTCAGCAGGTCAAACCAGAACGGAGCGCCCAGGGTGGCTGCCAATGCTGTCAGCAACCAGCCAAAAACATATATGAGATAGCCGTTCCATGTCTCGCCGCTTTTGTAATCATCTCCCTCCGGATTAACCCCGTTTCCCCATCCAATAGGCAATTTGAGGGCTGCCAGTTCATCTTTTGCCTCAGTATAAGATCGCTGGGCGAACGCCGGATCTTTGGATGCATTCTCAGCCTCCGTTACAATTAATTTTCTCGCATCGTCATTGCGGAACAGGTAGTCTGCAATCTTTATTGTATTGATGTTCAAACCAACAGCTAAAACCAGTCCGATAATGAAAAGGATCCATTGAGTGGAACGTTTATACCAGCCGGATACTCTGTCCATACTGCTGTCAAACCACTTTTCCAGGTTCTGTTGCAAACGACCCAGGTCTCCCTGGGCACTATCCAGGGCGGTCAACATCGCCCGTTGTACGGGAATGTTCTGGATATTCAGGATATTAGCCCGGATAGAGGCTACCGACATCTCTGTCGCGTTTGGATCACTGGAAACAGCATTATTTTGGGCGCCTCTGGCGGCAATGTCCATTAAGGCAAGTGCGAAATTTTTGGAGGGGATATAGGAAGGTAAATTCTTTCCGCGGTCAAACAGCCCCGGGGTCTGGGTATTCTCACCCGGTGTATAATCTGATGTATACAGACTATTGATCATCGGGTGCCCGAAAAAGCTTCGGGCAATATTTTGTGCTTCCCGGTCATGGAGCAACTCACGTATGCCTCTCTCGAGATAAGCCGCGCGGGTCTTGGTAAATGTTTCTATGCCTTCCCGGAGGGCGGTACAGATCATACTAACCAGAACATACAGGAAAATGATGCCGATTGCTACTTCGAGGATAACTGAGTTAAACATATTATGGGGTATTTAAACGATTCAAATATATCCTTTTAGCCTGCGGTCGGCAATACCAAGTAGTTGGTATTTTTCACTTTGACGTAACATTTATTATTTTGGGACGCCGCTTGCTGCTTTAGCGGGTAAACAGGTAACATCTTTCATGCAAAACATCATTCAATGACACGATCGCTTTGGCTTTATTTTGTAATGTGGTTTGGAACAACAATGGCCTCAACGGCGCAAACACCTGCTCCATCTGCCAAAGAAGGATTACGCCTCTGGGAGGCTATGCCTGCCCGCACCTGGATGACAGACGCCTATCCGATGGGGAACGGAAGGATAGGAGGCATGGTATTCGGCGGAGTAGCAGAAGAGCATATCCAGTTCAATGAGCAGAGCCTGTGGACGGGAGATGAAGAGGAAACAGGCGCTTACCAGGCTTTTGGTGACCTGTTTGTCAGGTTTGACGGCCTGGATACTGCCGCGGCTGTGCCTGCCGATTACCGCAGGGAACTGGACATCAGCAGATCTGTACAGCGGATCTCGTATACCATGAACGGGCTCGCTTTTAAACGTGAGTATTTCTGTTCTTTTCCCCGTAAGGTCATGGTATTGAATTATACCTGCACAGGTAACAGGAAGGGCGCGTATGCGGCTACCATCCGCCTTCTTGATGCGCACCAGGCACAGACAACAGCCACCGGAAATACATTGAACATAGGCGGAAAGCTGGAAAATGGATTGTCTTATGAGGCTGCTGCCCGCATAGTTACCAAGGGAGGAACAGTTACTATTGAGCGGGACGCTAACGGGGCCACCGTACTCCGCATAAAAAATGCAAATAGCTTTACCATCTTCCTCTCTGCTGCAACAGACTACAGTAATAAACGCGAAAATCACTGGAGAGGTGGAAATCCCGCCCTCGAAGTGAAAAAGGCACTGGCAGCGGCCACTATTCCCTATAGCGTATTATTGAGTGAACATATCGCCGACTATCAGCAACTCTTTAACCGGGTGCAACTGGATCTTGGTACAACAGCAGCTGCACTCAGTAAACTGCCTACTTCGCAGCGCTTGTTAAAGAACTGGGATGAAGCAGATCATGAACTGCAATCCCTCTTATTCCAATACGGCAGATATCTCCTGATCAGCTCTTCCCGCAAAGGAGGACTGCCCGCCAATCTGCAGGGCCTCTGGAATGAAAGCAATACGCCTCCATGGAGATGCGATTATCACTCCAACATTAATATCCAGATGAATTACTGGCTGGCAGAACCGGCTAACCTGTCTGAATGCCATATCCCTTACCTCGATTACATCAATAGTATGCGCGAGGTGAAAAAGGAGAGCACGGTAAAAGAATATCCCGGGGTAAGAGGATGGACCGTCAAAACAGAAAACAACATCTTCGGCGGCTCCAGTTTTAAATGGAATACACCGGGCAGCGCCTGGTATGCGCAGGGGCTATGGGAACACTATGCCTTTACCCGCGACAAGGAATATCTCAGGAACTTCGCATATCCTGTCATCAAAGAAATTGTGAATTTCTGGGACGACCATCTAAAGCGCCGTCCCGACGGAACACTGGTAGCGCCCATGGGCTGGTCGCCCGAACACGGGCCTACGGAAGATGGTGTGACCCACGACCAGGAAATAGTATACGATCTTTTTACCAACTACATCGAAGCGGCGGATATCCTGCACACAGATACGGCCTATCGCAATCATGTGGCCGATATGCGCGAACATCTCCTGAAGCCTAAGATCGGTAAATGGGGACAGCTGCAGGAATGGGAAACAGACAGGGATGACCCCAATGATAAACACAGGCATGTGTCCCATCTCTTTGCGTTGCATCCCGGCAGGCAGATAAGCGTGACGCAAACACCCGAACTGGCGCAGGCGGCAAAGGTAAGCCTGAATGCAAGAGGCGACGAATCCACCGGATGGTCAATGGCCTGGAAGATCAACTTCTGGGCGCGTCTGCAGGATGGCGATCATGCATATAAAATACTCAGGAACTTCTTCAGACCAGTAGGAAATGGAGGAGTGAACTATGACCAGGGTGGAGGACTGTACAACAATCTTTTCTGTGCACACCCGCCCTTCCAGATAGATGGCAATTTCGGTTATGTAGCTGCTGTTGCAGAGATGCTGCTGCAAAGCCAGACCGGCGCTATCCAGTTGTTACCGGCACTTCCGCAGGCATGGAGCACGGGAAGTGTAAAGGGGCTTCGCGCCAGGGGAAACTTTGAGATCGTGGAGATGCAGTGGAAAGATGGGAAGATAACAAGACTGCTGATCAGGTCAAAGAGCGGCGGTACCTGTACCTTGATCGCTCCCAATGCATTAACATCTGCTGGTAAATACCCTGCCAGGAATACGTCCAATGGTTACCAGTATAGCTTTGAAACAAAGGCCGGCACATTATACTCTTTTGAAGCTGAAGGCGCCGGCAGGCAGGCTGCCGCTGTTCAAAGCAGCCGGCCGGCTGCGGGCAGTAAGGCTTCACTATATCCTTCCTTTAAAAACAGGCAGGCATCTCCGGGCAATACGACCTATTATATAGATCCGGTAAACGGCAATGATAACAACAGCGGGGCACAATCCGCACAGGCATGGAAGACATTCCTGCCGGTGAACCAATTACAGCTGGCTCCCGGCGATGTTGTAGAAGTGATGCCCGGGACATTTCACGAATCCCTGTTGCTGATGGCCAGGGGAACAGCTGCACAACCGGTAAAGGTGACATTCGCTCCGGGAAAGTATGACATCTATCCCGGTGGGGCATTCAAACAGGCATTGCATATCTCCAATACCAACGACAAACCGCTTGAACCGAAAGCCATCGCCCTGATGCTGGATAGCTGCAGCTTCGTACAGGTAGCCGCAAGAGATGCTGCATTTGTCATGCACGGTAAAATGATAGAGACCTTCGTCAATAATTCCCGGAACATCACCCTGGAAGGATGTAGCTATGATTATCAGCGGCCCACCGTTTCTGAATGGATAGTAACAGAGGCTGGCGCTGACTACGTGAATGTAAAAGTGCATCCCGATTCAAAATTCAGTATTAAAGACAGCTTGCTTACCTGGATAGGTGAGGCTTGGACTTACCGGCCGGGCAACTACTGGCAGGTATTGCATCCGCAAACCAACCAGCTGTCGCGTGCAAACATAGAAATGAAAGGCCTCCGCTTTTCCTTACTGCCTGATAGTACAGTGCGTATTTCCTTCAGGAAGAATCCCGGCTTTGACACCGGCGCTATCTACCAGAACAGGGACGTCACCCGCGATTGTGCTGGCCTCCTGCTGCAGTACAGTGAGAACGTCCGGCTAAAAAATATCCGTATCAACTTTATGCATGGCATGGGTGTGGTCAGCCAGTATTGCCATCAGATAAAAATGGACAGCATCATTGTCAGACCTGCGGAGAACAGTGGCCGTACCTGTGCCGCCTGGGCCGATATCCTGCATTTCTCCGGATGCAGTGGTAAAATAGAAATAAGTAACGCTTATCTCTCTGCCGCCAACGATGACGCTATCAATGTACATGGCACTCACCTGAAGATCACGAAGGTACTTGCTCCCAATAGGGTACAGGTACGCTTTATGCATCCGCAAACCTTCGGCTTCAACGCTTTCACTGCGGGTGACAGTATCGCTTTCATCAATACAGGGAGTTTATTGGCTATTGAAGATAATAAGGTGCTTAACGCCCGCAGGCTGAACGACAAAGAGATCCTGCTCACACTGAAGCGGAAGATCTCCAATGCTGTAAAGCCGGGAGATGCTGTTGAAAATACGACGGCTACGCCGGAGCTCTGGGTGCATCATAGCACTATCAACAGGATTCCGACAAGAGGTATACTGGCCACCACCCGTAGAAAGACAGTGATAGAGCATAACACCATCGACCGCACACAGATGAGTGGCATCTTTGTAAATGATGATGCTTCCGGCTGGTATGAGTCCGGATTGGTGAAAGATTTGACCATCCGCAACAACCGTTTTATCAGCTGTGGTGAACCCGTGATCAATATCCATCCTGAAAATAAAATTGTCTGTAAGACAGCCGTTCATAACAACATAAGCGTATCTGAAAACTATTTTATCCTGCAGAAAGATGCCCTGCTGGCCGCAAAATGCACATCCAACCTGAAGCTCACGGGGAATATTATCGAAACCTCCGCTGCTCTCAAAAGAATAGAAGATCTCATAAGATTGGAAGATTGCAGCTTTATTGATATTGGCGACAACAAGCTGACCGCTGTACAATAGAAAAGGCTATTGAATTAATCTCCGGAACAGCAATGATCTTAGCGTCCGGTATTTACCGGAAGGACGATAAAAATTTGATACAACCCGCATTCCCCGCAATGGGAGATTATTTCTTTTTTTTCTGAAATATTCTCTATATTTCGAGTGTATAGATCGCATTATCAGCCAATATCATACGTCATGGTCATTAACAGTCAGCATTAAAGAGCGCTGTACCTTATATTTAGTCATGTGGTGAACAATTGAATTCGAATGGCATACAGCTATTGGAATGGCACGCAGCTATTGAACAATGAATTACGCTTCCCATTATCACAAATAGAACAGTAACAGTATGAACAGAATTTTATCAGCCGTTTGCCTGTCAGCGGTATTCGCAGGTATTTCCTACCAGTCAAAAGCACAGGGCTGTGTCGCTATCCGCAGTACCGGGGCGCCCTCATGTATGCTTACCCACCCGGAAACGCAGCAGGAAAGCCGGAACGACAAATGGATCTTTAACACCGGTGCAAGGTATTTCAAGTCTTACAAACATTTTAAAGGCGCGGAAGAGCAAAAGGAGAGAGTGCTCAATGGTACAGAAGTGATCAACCACCAGACAGCCATCGACTTCAGCCTGACCCGTTTATTAGATAAACACTGGAGCATAATGGTAGACGTACCGCTGCTGATCAACTCCAGGTCTTCCCTCTATGAACATGGCCTGGTGAATGGCGTCAATAACTATAATCAGCGCCACAGCATGCATTCCTATGGTCTGGGCGATATCAGGGTGGCCGTTTACCGCTGGCTGCTGGACCCAGAAAAACATAAAATGGGGAATATCCAGGCGGGCCTGGGTATCAAGTTTGCTACGGGCGACTACAACTACAAAGACTATTGGTACAATGTAGGCCCGAACGGAACCAAGGAGCTCCGTACCGTCGACCAGTCCATCCAGCTGGGAGATGGCGGTACCGGGCTAACCGTTGAATTAAACGCTTACCAGTACTTCTCCCGTCACTTTGGTATATATGGCAATTTCTATTACCTGGTCAACCCGAGAGAACAGAACGGCACCCGAACCTACAGGGAAACCCTGACGCCGGCCCTCGCCAACGAGGCTATCTGCAGCGTACCTGACCAATATATGGCCAGGGCAGGGGTAAATTATATGCTCCGTAGTATCACCGCTTCACTGGGCGCCAGGATAGAAGGTATTCCGGTGCATGACCTGGTAGGAGGGAGCGGCGATTTCCGCCGGCCGGGCTATGTCCTGTCCCTGGAACCCACTGTGTCCTACGCCATGAAAAGGAGCAGCCTCTACCTGGGAGTACCTGTTGCCCTGCGCCGCGACAGGCTGCAAAGCGTGACTGATAAGGAAAGGAGTACCCCCACCAACAAGGTGAATGGCGATGCCGCCTTCGCTGATTACACCATCAACCTGGGCTTCTCGATAAGATTATAAAGATATCGGACTGGCCATAAGGGGGTATAAAGAAAATTTATTTTGGAACGTTCGTTTCAGAATGTATCTTTGTCCTCGTTATGGCCAGAGATAAAGAATTTATTCCTGAAGAAAAGATCGCAAAAGCACTGGATGTGTTCTGGGAGAAGGGCTACAATGCCACTTCCATGCAGGACCTGGTGGATGCCATGCAGATCAACAGGAGTAGTTTGTATAACTCTTTTGGCGACAAACATAACCTCTTCCTGGAATGCCTGAGAACATACGGATACCTCGCAGCACAGGATTATGAATCAGTTTTAAAACTGAAGGACCTGACACCCCTGCAAACGATGGAAAGGATCATTGATGTTTACGTGACGGGTACAATCTACGATTGTAAGTGCTGTATGGGCATGAAGTCCTCCTTCGAACTGGCCGGCGACGATGAAGAAGTTCGCCGCATTATTAAACAGACAAGTGATAGAACGATCGGCCTTTTTACCGATCTACTAAGCAGGGCAAAAGAACAGGGGGAAATTGCTCATGATAAGAATCCTTCGGTGCTTGCTCATATTATCTTTAACGGCTTCTGTGGCTGGAAACAATCATTTATTCAGTTTAAAGATGCTGACCTGATAAAAGAAATGGCAGCCTATACGAAAAAACATTTGAGAAATTGAGTTGCATTTGAAGATTTTTTTTGTGTAATTTTGGAACGCTCATTTCAGAAACAGCTGCTACCGATGTATAGCATCTTTAAATATAATAAATGAGAATGCCAACCCTTAACAGGGTCGTTTCGTACAGGTGATGATCTGACCATCTCGCCTTAATCGCTCGCTTTACCTTCAACAACTACAAACTGTGATCATTGCTCTCTGAGCATCGATTACGGCCTTGCATTGCATTTACTGTTCAGTACCGATTTGCATATTATTATGCGAACCGGGGATCTCTTTGTCAATTACACACAATCAATAGAACATGAAAAAAGACGTATTAATTTGGAGCTTGCTCGTAGGACTAATCCTGTCAGGATTATACAGCTGTAAGTCTTCGTCTGCCCATAATGAAGCCCCTACCGCTGTGCCGGCGGAAGTTGTGACGATTGGTGCCGCAGACGCCAACACGCAGAACGATTATACAGCATCACTGGAAGGAAAGGTAAACGTAGAGATCCGTTCACAGGTAGACGGTTACCTGGAGAAAGTATATGTAGATGAAGGCGCTTACGTAAAGGCAGGTCAGCCATTATTTAAAATAGACGACCACCGTTACCGTGAGCAGCTGAACAATGCAAAAGCTTCCCTGCACGCAGCCGAAGCAGCCGTACTCAATGCACAGCTGGAGGTAGACAAAGTAACGCCGCTCGTAGCCAACAAAGTAGTATCTGATATACAGCTGCGCACTGCTAAAACGGCGTATGAAGTGGCCACCGCCAACGTTGAACAGGCGAAAGCACTGGTAGCTGCCGCATCTATCAACCTCGGTTATACGAATATTACCGCTCCTGTAAGCGGATATATCGGCAGGATCCCTAAAAAGGCCGGCGCACTCATTTCTCTCAACGATCCTGAGCCGCTGACCAAACTTTCAGACGTACACGAGATCTATGCATACTTCTCCCTGAGTGAAAGCGATTTCTTCACTTTTAAAGATAACTATGCCGGTACTACGCTGGAAGAAAAACTGAGAAATCTGCCGCCTGCAGAACTGGTACTGGCCGATAATCATATCTATGAAAAGAAAGGTAAAGTAGATATGATCGACGGACAGTTCGAAAAGAATACCGGCGCTATCACCTTAAGGGCCGTTTTCCCTAACGAAAAAGGCACTATCCGTACAGGCAATACCGGTAAAGTAAGACTGCAGCGTCAGTTTAAAGAGGCGCTCCTGGTACCACAGGCAGCTACTATCGAAGTACAGGACAGGGTGTTTGTATACACCGTTGGTAAAGACAACAAGATCACCCGCCAGGCCATCACCATTATAGGCACTAGTGGTAATCAGTACCTGGTAAAAGACGGCGTGAAAGCCGGTGACGTAATCGTAATAACTGGAGTGGACCGTCTGAAAGAAGGTACAGAAATCAAACCGGAAAAGGCAAAACCGGTAGCAAAAGGATGATCTGATCCTGGTATGCTGCTTGTCTTTCTCCTAAAATAAATACACATGCTTAAGAAATTCATTGAAAGACCCGTTCTCGCAACGGTGATCTCTATCATAATGGTTATACTCGGGGTGCTCGGTCTCGCGAAGCTGCCCTTGCAGAAGTTCCCGGACATTGCCCCTCCGGCAGTGCAGGTAACAGCATTATACCCGGGCGCCAACGCAGAAACGATCCTGCGTTCGGTAGCGCCTTCACTGGAGGAATCGATCAACGGGGTGGAGAACATGATATACATGACATCCACTGCGAGTAACGACGGTTCACTGGTGATCACCGTATTCTTTAAACTCGGTACAGACCCCGACCAGGCGGCTGTGAACGTACAGAACAGGGTGGCCCAGGCTACCGCACAGTTGCCTGCCGAAGTGGTACAGGCAGGTGTGACCACCGCTAAACAGCAGAATAGCTTGCTGATGGTGGTAGACATGTACTCAGAAGATCCTAAGGTATACGACCAGACATTCCTGGCCAACTATGCACAGATCAACATCATCCCTGAGATCAAAAGGATTCCCGGTGTAGGACAGTCCATCATCTTCGGTGGTAACAAAGACTACTCCATGAGGATCTGGCTGAATCCTAAACAGATGGCTGCCTACAACCTCACTCCGAGAGATGTAACGGCTGCTATACAGGATAAAAGCCTCGAAGCTGCTCCCGGTAAATTTGGTGAAAGCAGCACGGAATCTTTCGAATACGTTATAAAATATAAAGGTAAGCTGACCAAACCCGAAGACTATGAGAACATCGTGATCAGGTCCAACGGCGACGGTTCTATGCTGCGCCTGAAAGATGTGGCCAGGGTTGAATTTGGCGCTTACACCTACGGTAACTATACCCGCGTAAATGGCAAGCCCGGTATCAACATCGCCGCTTTCCAGCTGGCAGGTTCCAACTCCAACGAGATCCAGATCTCCATCATGAAACTGATGGATAAACTGTCAAAGGATTTCCCGAAAGGAGTAAAACACCTGATCCTCTACAATACCAAGGATACACTTGACCTGTCTATTGAACAGGTGAAACATACGCTCATTGAAGCATTTATCCTGGTATTCATTGTGGTATTCATTTTCCTGCAGGATTTCCGCTCTACGCTGATCCCGGCTATTGCCGTGCCTGTGGCCATCATCGGTACCTTCTTCTTTATCTCCCTGCTGGGCTTCTCTATCAACCTGCTGACACTTTTCGCCCTGGTACTCGCCATCGGTATCGTAGTGGACGACGCCATCGTCGTCGTCGAAGCGGTACACTCGAAAATGGAGAAGAAACATATGGGACCAAGAGAAGCGACTGTATCCGCTATGAGCGAGATCAGCGGCGCCATCGTGTCCATTACACTCGTAATGTCAGCCGTGTTCCTGCCCGTAGGTTTCATGGAAGGTTCTACCGGCGTGTTCTACCGTCAGTTCGCCTTCACACTGGCGATCGCGATCGTGATCTCTGCCGTGAACGCCCTGACATTGAGCCCTGCACTGGCGGCATTGTTCCTGAAAGAAGTACATCATCATGGTGATCCGCACGACAAAAACCATAAACTGACCTTCAAAGAGAAATTCTTTGCAGGCTTTAACACCGGCTTTGATCGTCTGACAGGTAAATATGTTGACAGTCTTCGCTTCCTGATCCGTCACAAATGGGTGAGCATTGTGGGACTTGTAATAGTGATCGTTTCTACCGTTTACCTGGTAAGAAAAACGCCTACAGGCTTCATTCCTTCTGAAGACCAGGGTTTCATCGCTATCTCCATGTCTATGCAGCCAGGCGCGTCCCTCGACAGGACCACCGCTGTGATCAAGCAGGTGGAATCAGTACTGGGCGATCTGCCATCTAAAAGAACCCTGATGGGATTGTCTGGTTTCAACATCCTGACCTCCGCTTCCAGCCCTAACGCCGGTGTGGCATTCATCCTGCTGAAAGATGCGAAGGAAAGGGGACCGGTGAAAGACATCAACGCCATCATGGACCAGGTAAGAGGAAAACTCGCTACCATCCAGGACGCAAGTTTCTTCGTGTTCACATTCCCAACTGTGCCCGGTTTCAGTAACGTAGATGCATTGGATATGGTGCTGCAGGACAAAACTTCAGGAAAACTGGACAAATTCGCCGGTGTAGCTTATGGCTTTATCGGGGAGTTGATGAAACGTCCCGAAATAGCATTTGCATTCACCACTTTCAGAGCTGATTATCCGCAGTATGAAATTGAAGTAGATGCGGAAAAAGCAGAGCAGCTGAGCGTGAATGTAAAAGACATCCTGACCACAATGGGCGCTTACTTCGGTAGTACACAGGCGGCAGATTTCAACCGTTTCGGTAAATACTACAGGGTAATGCTGCAGGCTGAAAAAGACGAACGTGCTGCGCCAACATCTATGGACGGTATCTTCGTGAAGAACAGGCTGAATGAAATGGTGCCCGTGAAATCACTGGTGAACTTAAAACGTGTATTCGGCCCGGAAAATACTTCCCGCTATAACCTGTTTAACTCTATCAGTCTGAACGTGATCTCCAAACCGGGCTTCAGTTCCGGTGACGCGATCAAGGCAGTAGAAGAAGTAGCAGCCAGTTACCTGCCTACCGGTTATTCTTATGAATTCTCCGGTATGACAAGGGAAGAGATCTCTTCCAGCGGACAATCAGTGATCATCTTCTCACTCTGTCTGTTGTTCGTATACTTCCTGCTGGCAGCACAATATGAAAGCTATATCCTGCCACTGGCGGTGATCCTGTCCATTCCTACCGGTATCCTCGGCGTATTCCTGTCTATCCGTTACACTGATATCTCCAACAATATCTATGTACAGGTAGCCCTGGTAATGTTGATCGGGTTGCTGGCCAAGAACGCCATCCTGATCGTAGAATATGCCAGCCAGAGAAGACGTGCGGGTAAGAACCTGGTGTTTGCAGCTATTGAAGCAGCAAGGCTGAGGTTACGTCCTATCCTCATGACCTCATTGGCATTCGTGGTAGGTCTGATACCAATGATGAGCGACAACGGTCCTTCTGCTATCGGTAACCACTCTATCAGTATTGGTGCAGCAGGAGGTATGGTGAGCGGAGTAGTACTGGGATTGTTCGTGATTCCTGTGTTGTTTGTGATATTCCAGTTCCTCCAGGAGAAGATCACCGGCAAATCACCTGCCGTTGTTAACAATGAAAAGGCGAAAGCCGTTAAACCGGAATTAGTATGAGAGCACAGATAAATAAGTATTTTTTAATAGGGTTAATAGGAGCAGGATTCTTGGAGGCATGTAAAGTGTCCAAAGATACACCTACCCCGCAGCCGGAACTGCCTGCTGCTTTCAGGAATGGTGTTCAGACAACGGATACAGCCAGCATCGCAAGTCTTCCCTGGGAGAACTTCTTTGCGGACGCTACCCTGAAAAGCCTGATAGACAACGCTATTCGTAAGAATTATGATATGCAGATCGCCCTGCTGAATATCGAAACTGCAAAGCTGCAGTTAAGACAGGCGAAACTGCTCAATGTACCTTCCGCCACACTGAATGTGACGGCAGGTACCACCAGGCCTTCCGACAATAGTCTGAACGGTATCAGCCTCAGTAACTTCCTGGGCACACAACACCTGGAAGATTATAACGCTAACCTGCAGTTTTCATGGGAAGCAGATATCTGGGGTAAGATCCGTAACCAGAAGAAGTCGGCTTTAGCCGCGTACCTGCAAACCGAAGAGTCGAAGAAACTGTTGCAGACAGACCTCGTGAGCACCGTTTCAAAGGCCTACTACAACCTGCTGATGCTGGATGAACAGATGGAAGTAGCGCAGCGTAATCTTAAACTGAACGACAGCACCCTGCGGATTATCCGCCTGCAGTATGACGCCGGACAGGTAACGCTGGTGGCTGTACAACAGGCCGAAGCGCAACAGCTTACAGCCGCACAGCTTATTCCGCAGATAGAGCAGAATATGGCGGTACAGGAAAACGCACTCCGCATCCTCTCAGGAGAATTGCCTGCAGCAATAGAAAGGCATACCAGGCTGAATGAATATCCGCTGACCGACAAACTGTCTACCGGTATTCCTTCTGATATGCTGAGCCGCAGGCCGGACGTAAGAAGCAGCGAGCTGGCCCTGACAATGGCCAATGCCAAAGTAGGCGTAACCAAAGCCAGGATGTATCCTTCCCTGACCATTACAGCCCAGGGAGGTATCAACGCGGTGAAGTTCAGCGAGTGGTTCCAGATCCCTTCATCCCTCTTCGGACTGGCAACAGCAGGTATTACACAGCCCCTGTTTGCCCGTAAGGAGCTGAAAACACAGTTTGAAGTGGCGAAGATCGAAAGAGAACAATCCGTGATCCGCTTCAGACAGAATGTGCTGGATGCAGTAGGAGAGGTGTCTGATGCCCTGGTGAAGATCGAAAAACTGAAATCGCAATATGATATTGCGTCCAATAAAGTGCAGGCATTACAACAGGCGGTACACAATGCCAATCAGCTGTTCGAGAGCGGCAGGGCTACCTACCTGGAAGTGATTGTGGCACAAAGCAACGTATTACAAAGTGAGCTGGAGATCAGCAATCTCAAAAGAGATCAGCTGTATGCAGTGGTAGATCTTTACCGTTCCCTCGGGGGCGGTTGGCGATAAATATACATTACTTGTATATTCGGGAAAACGTCACATTTTTGTGGCGTTTTTCTGTTTATACAAGTTCGCTTATCATCAATGAAGATGTCCAACATCCTTTTCAATGCACTCAAGCATCATCGTGCGTACATCCACCGGGAACTGGGGAAGATGACACCAGACACTCTTCCCGGCCGGTTGAAAGTGCTGGGCAATTCTCAAATGGATATTTACTATGGCGACCTCGATATCCCAGCCCTTTTTGAAGAGGTCACGGCTAAGGTGCAGGAGGCCGGCATCACTGATGAAGCAGCTTACCTCGAATGGCTGAAGGCAAACGGTGGATACGTGGAGATCGTCCTGTCTGATACTTCCCGCTGGGTGCTTTTACCGGGTAATGAGCCGGGAAAATATATCCATCTTCATCCCGCACGGTATTCCCCTCATAGCATGCGGGTAAAAGCCACCGTACTCAAGACCGCCCTGGCCTGCCTGCTTGCACACCCTGATGGCGCCTTACCCGGCCTGAGTAGCCTCAATCAGATCAGGAAAAACATACTGGGTCTTTCACCGGTGAAAGACCTGGATAGTTGTGAGCACCTGTGGGAGGTAATGAGGATGTTGATGGCCGATTGAGATTCAACTTACTATACGGAATACAAGCGCGTTGTTAGCCTCTTTGAGAAATTGTAACGATGTAGATGGCTGATTGAATATCGATATAACCACCAGTAGATGCAGATAATCAGGACCATCCGTCGAAAGTAATGAGTATGCGGAAGCTGATTGAGCATCAATATAACCACCTGTAGATGCAGATAATCAGAACCTTCCGTCGAAAATAATGAGTATGCGGAAAGCTGATTGAATATCGATATAACCACCAGTAGATGCAGATAATCAGGACCATCCGTCGAAAGTAATTGAGTATGCGGAAAGTTGATTGAATATCGATATAACCACCAGTAGATGCAGATAATCAGGACCATCCGTCGAAAGTAATTGAGTATGCGGAAAGTTGATTGAATATCGATATAACCACCAGTAGATGAAGATAATCAGAACCTTCCGTCGAAAGTAATGAGTATGCAGGAAGCCGATTGAAGATCAATACATTAACCTGCCAATAGAAATTATTCCCCGCTGTATAGAATATATTAATATTTTTATGTTTTATAAAATCCCTGTATCCCCTTTACCGGACAATACACTATGACGCAATTTATTAATCCAGTCGAGATCCTTCACCTGGCTGCCACAGACCTCACCACCATTGACGACACCCTTGTAAAAAGGGGCAGAAAGGCCGTACTCGCGGAAATAGAGCTCTCAGATGATGGCTTTTTTGATTACCATGGACAACAACTGACCCGGGCCGACTGTGAACGTGCGATCGATGAATTGGAACAGCGCGATAAGCTGGAGTTTTATCATTTCATCGCCAATCATGCTGCGCTGAGCAAATTCCTCCTGCAGGGTGATGAAGGCTTCTTTACTGCTTTCCGCCATGAGAGCATCTACAAACTGCCTGATTTTGTACGCTTTATAAGCCCTTATTTCGCCGCTGCTTACGACAGCATGTTATGGAAAGCCTGGCAGCGGAACGATGGCTCATTCAGTCAATTGACGGCGATTGATCCTGTTATAGTACCAGATGATACGGAAGCATCTTACAAGACCCTGCGAAATGCCCTTGTCAGGCAGGTGGAAGACGTGCTGGCACTAACGGAAGAAGTAAAGGACACAAAGAAAGAAATTGATATCAACGCGGTTGTGGAACGTGCAAAGATATTGATGGACAAAGAGCGTTTAAACACACTGCCTCCCTATTTCCAGGAGCTACGCAATAAGATGGCGATTGCCCTGCGGAACTTCTCGGTAGAGATCAATAACACGAGAGCCAATCTGCCTGTCGCCAAACAATTGCACCAGGATATACTATTGCTGAAGATCGATGGCGTAGCAAAGGAGACAATTGTAAAAGATTACGAAGTACTATTGAATATTGAGCAGGATATCAAAGCAGCAAACGGAGATGATCCGGTGGTGAACCAATACCTGGAGCTTATCAGGCTATTGTCCCAGATCGTGGAAGCAGCTGCTAATCCGCAGACGAATGTAGTAGGTGTGAAGATCTGGGTCGACAAACACATTGATATTGCTGCTATCAGCGCATTGGAGGGGAAGTACAAGTCGATCAAATATCGCCTGGCTATTAAACTGAGCACATTGGGAGGCAATATCTGGAAGCATCACCGGAATAAGGATGCAGCGATGAGCTATATAGAAATGGCAGAACGTATCCAGGGACTGGAAGCGGAAACACTGGAACTGTTGTCTCAGGCGAAGTTTCAGATCTTCAATGAAGACAGGGCACCTGTTGTAGATGGGCACGATACTGACGATGCTAATGCGAAGAGATCAAGAGAGATAGGTTACATTGCCCTGGCTGTAATCGTATTTATGATATTGATCAAAGCCTGTTCCTGACGGGGTGTTTGTCACAAGTAAAAGAATATTCTCTTTAAGTGTGGTTGCCCGGGGACTTAACAGGCTTGTTGCGCGTATCAGTACCTTGTTCAATCCTGTCAGCTTGATCTGTTCCTGCTTGTTGGGCATGTCTCACATAAACAATTAAACAATGACCGATCCTATCAAAGTAACAAAGTCATACCTGGATATCCTGAACCAGGTGTTTGAGATAGAAAAGAAGTTATCCGCCCTGCAGGAACCTAATTCCATCCAGCGAAATGTGAATAAACTGAAAGAGATCATGGAACAGGGGCTGGGCATACAAGGCAGCAATGATACAACAGGATTTGTTTATCATAACCCTATCGGGGAAGACTACAACATTACCCGCACAGACTGTGAAGCCAGCATAGCAGGTGAAAGCACCGGGAACTTACAGATCACGGAAGTAATAAAGCCCATCATCCGTCTTCACAGCGGCGGCGCCAGTTTCATTGTACAAAAGGGAGTAGTTGTCGTAAAAGCTAAAAACAACCAGTAATGGAGCAAATGATCAATTTCGGTATAGACCTCGGCACGACCAATTCAGCTATTGCGAAATTTGCTGATGGCAAAGTACAGCTATTTCATCATCCCGCGGATCCGGGTAGCTATACACTGCCTTCTGTGGTCGCTTTTCACGACAACAGGATCATTGCCGGAAAGAAGGCAAAAGAGTGGCTGGAGAAAGATCCGCAAAGCGTAATAGGCCGCTTTAAACGGAAAATGGGCACTTCAGAAAGCTACAATATCAAAAGTATAGGAGGTACTAAAACGCCTGTTGAACTATCGGCCATTATCCTGAAGGAACTGCGTACATTCCTGCCTCAGTGGGACTATCCCGAGGCAGGGGTGATCACCATACCTGCGTCTTTCGATACCATACAGGCCAATGCCACCAAAGAGGCGGCTTCCCTGGCCGGCTTCCGGCAGGTGCTGCTCCTGCAGGAGCCTATTGCTGCCAGCCTGGCCTATGCGAATATGAAGAAAGAAACCAGTCTGCCGGACGGCCAATGGCTGGTCTACGATCTCGGCGGCGGTACATTCGATGTGGCCCTCATACGTGTGAAGGAAGGGGAGATGAAGGTGATGGACCATGAAGGCGACAACTTCCTGGGCGGTACTGATTTCGACAACCTTATCGTAGAAAAATTACTGATCCCCGCCATTACCGAACGGTATCAGTTCCGGGAGCTGGAACAGGAAATGAAGAGCGCAAAAGGGAAGTACAATGCGAAATACTTTATACTGCTGCAACAGGCAGAAGAAGCAAAGATCGTATTGTCTTCCAAAACCAGCGCTATGATCGTTATTGACGGCCTGACGGACGAGAACAATACAGCGGTGGATTTTGAATATACCATCACGCGCGCTGCTTTCAATGAATTGATCGGCCCTTACGTGGATGATACGATCCGTATGGTACAGCAGATCATCACACGGAACCGGCTGGCTGCAAAAGACCTCCGGTTTGTGTTGATGGTGGGAGGCTCTACTTTCATTCCGTATGTTCGCCAGCGGGTAGAAGAAGTATTACAGGTTGCTGTGAATTGTGAGATAGACCCTATCACGGCAGTGGCCGTGGGTGCTGCATACTATGCTTCGGGTAAACCGAATCTCCTCTCAGGTTCGGAAGCCCCGGTCAATAGCCCTGTTACCATCAAGGTGACGTACCCTAAAATGTCCCGCGAGAAGGAAGAGCTCTTCCTGGCGAAAATCAGCGGCGATACTTCCCAGCTCTCTTACAGGATCACGCGGGAGGACGGGGGCTTCGATACGGGCGTTAAGAAGCTGTCTGAGCGTATCAGCGAATACCTGCCCCTTGTGCAGCATGTCTACAATTTTTTCAGGCTCACCATCTATGACGAGGAGAATAAAATAATTGATACCGGTACGGGGATCATTGGTATTGACAGTGGTTACGGCATCAGCGGACAACCAATTCCGGAAGACATCTGCCTGGAAATAGACGATGATGACCATCCAGGTGAAACAAAGCTGCTGCAGGTGTTTCAGAAAAATAACGTGCTCCCTTCCCGTAAAGGCATGACGCGCGTACTGAACAAAACCATCTCAGCCGGCAATGGAGAGCGCATCCGGATCAATGTGCTGGAAGGCCCGCATTATGCCCTGCCGGAAGCTAACAAAAGCCTTGGCTACCTTGAAATAGCGGGCGATAAACTGCAAAGGGAAGTACTGAAAGGCTCCGATATAGAGCTGACCTTTAACATCTCAGAATCCAGGGACCTTACCGTTACCGCTTATCTCCAGATGGCGGACCAGGAGTTTAAACAGACTTTCACGCCACAGGAAAGGCATACACCTGTAGATGTCCTGAAAATGGATATCGGCATCCTGGCCCGTAAACTGGAGAATGAAATATTCGAAACGAACCAGCAGGAGAATTATGCTGTCAGCAAACAGCTGGCAGACCTGAAGAAGGATATGGATAACATCAAAGAAGCAGCGGGAGTACTCGCCGATGATGATGTGACCGACAAACGTTATCAGCTGGAAGACAGGAAACGGAAACTGGCCCAGGCAATGGACCTGGCTACCAAAGAAAAGCGGCTGAACGAGGTGAGGGCTTATTACTTCAGGATAAAGGCAGCCTGTCATCAGCGTTTGACCGCCGGCGGAAAGGAGCAGGACCAGCAGTATTTCTACGAGATCATTAAAGATGAAGAGTTATTCCTGGCCTCACCCAGTCCCACCAGGACCATGGAAAAGTCGGATGCCCTGCGTAACCTGCTGATGGCGATGTTATGGAGGGAACCGGAGTTCCTGGTGAATACTTTCAAAGAGCTGGTATCCAGACGGCGGGCTGTCAGTGATGACGCCGTGCTCAAAGATATGGAAGTGAATGGCCGTTTATCCATCCAGACAAAAGACTGGGCTAAGCTGACGCAGGTGAACCATGAGCTGATAGCGGGAATGCCGAAGGAAGCGGCGCAGGAAGTGATCAGGAAGGTGGGTTTTTAAGCGGAAGAATTATAATGTTAATCAGTAAATATTAACCGTACTTATGGACGTTTTTGAGTTATCCCGTGGCTGGAAGATCGCCATGTACATTATGTTGGGACTTTTTTTTGCAGTGTTTGTATCACTGGCAATATTTTGTTTTATAGATCCTTCTCTCAAAAGAGTTATGGTCTTCATGCTGCCATTCTCCCTGGTGGCGATTTTTTTCATTGTCTGTGGTTTTCTGCAAATTGATGAAAAGGTCATCGTTGATAATTACAGTATCAGGAAGGAGTCCAGGCTCGTTAACAGGGAGATCCTGTTGAACGATGTAAAAGGATATAGGATTGATAAGAATTATGTACGTATCCTTCCTCATGAAGGAAGAGGAAAAAAAATATTGGCTTCTACATATCTCAGTGGTATAAATCATTTAAAAGCCCTGCTGGCCCAACGTTATCCGGATCTGGATGTAGAAGAAACACAGGAGGTATATGATGAGGCAATACGGCAAACGGGCGGGCAGGACGCGCAAAAGCTCATGAAACAGGCAAAAACAGAAGTATATACACTTACGGGTATTACAGTTGCCTTAGGTGTGCTTACTTTCCTATATCTGGACTGGTACTTCCTGGCATTATTCTGCTGTGTACCATTGTCCTTATTGTTATTACTTCGCCATAAAGGACTGGTACAACTGGATACCAGCAAAGAGAGCCCTTTGCCCTCTATTTTCTTAATACCCTTCATTGCAGTGTTTGTGCCGATAATGCGTAGTTTTCATATGCATATCCTGCAGTACAGTAAGGTCTGGCCGCTGGCAATCGGTATAGCGGTGGCATTGACAGTCATGTTATGGCTTTGTAGCGCCTATCTGAACAAAAAAAGAGGGCAGTATATTGTAAGTGCGATTTTCATGTCTTTGATCTTTTTCGGCAATGGCTATGGGCTGGTGGTAATGTCAAATGCTTTCTTTGACAAAAAAGGGTATGAATACTATGAAACCACTGTAACGGATAAGCATATCAGCAAAGGAAAGTCAACAACCTATTATCTGACACTGGAGCCCTGGGCCCACCAAGCCGGGGAGGAACGTGAATCAGTGGACCGTAGCTTGTATGAAGAAGTTGGTATAAATGACAAGGTGGGCGTCTACTATTATGAAGGCGCATTTCATATACCCTGGTACCAGGTAGGAAGGGCCCAATAGGCAGTTCTTGTTTATCGGGCCCCGGGGCTACCGTATTGCAAACTGGCTGTGGCATATATGCCCTCCCAAAGTAAGATTGCATTTAACGAAAGCGCGTCATTGGCAGCCGTTCTTCCGGCGGGTGTCAATGATGTACTGGATCTTCCATCCTTCAGCTAACCTTACAAGCTGAAATGAATTAACGCCGCAATGCAGTAACTGCTGCTGGAAATAGAATTGATAGGGCGTCCAGGCAATGGCCAGATCGCCGTCTACTTTTACAACATCAAAGGTGATGCGTTCATCTGCTGCGTCCTTCGGCAACTGTCCGATGCTGGAAGCAAAGCCGCTGATGGCTTCTGTACGTACACTGACAACACCCTGCTTATCTTTTACAACAGTCTGCAGTACAGCGCCGGGAGCGAAGCATTTCATCAACGCGACGCTATCTGCGTGCATCATGGCAGTAAAAAGGCTGTTAACGGCCGCTTTTACAGAGTCGGCAGTGGTCTGGGCCTTAGCGGTCCCAAAGGAAATAGAAAGGATAAAAAACAGGGTCAGACAGGTAAAGCGTTGCATTTTTTTCCTGAATTTACGAATTACCGTCATTGTAACATCACGTTTAGTGATGAGCGCGGGTTGTCAAATTTTTCGTCCTTTTGCATTGTGGCCGCATATATTCAGAGATGGTGTGGCCACCCACATTATTTCTTCACTGCTTTTGCACTGTTACCATCCCATATAAACACTTCACGATTGGTGGTTGTCTTCACCACTTTTTCGCCGTCCTCTCCAAACTCTTCATCCTTAGTCACTTTTATGATCTTTCCTGCCTGTCCGCCGGGTTCTTTCGGAAACAATAACACTTCATCGTGGCTGATAGCGCCTGCATCAAACATGTTGGATTTTTGAGGCAGGGGGAGGAACTTAGTGCCTGTCCAGCCGTAATAGTAATAGTCGGTAGGTATGCCACAGGCTTCGCCGCTGAAGCATAAACGCAGGATGGCTGTTAACTTGTCAAGTCCCATATTCCCCAGCAGCTTTCCCTCGGCAGAGATGGCGAACTGTCCTCCGGTAACGATGAGCTCTTTCTTATCAAGCAGATGACGACTGGCCCCCAGTGCCTTCATCACCACAACATATTTAGGATCATCTTCTTTGGTAGCTCCAGGGATCACTTTTTCAATGCCGTACATCAGTTGTACGCTGTCTTTTTTATATTGCCCCAGGGCTGCCAGTCCCAGCCAGAGATACCCTTCCTTTTGTTTACCGCCCGCTTTGTAACGTACCTGCCACCAGGGCGTTGTCATGCCTCTCAGGGTCAGCTCGGTCTCAGTCAGTTTAGCCGCTATAACGGTATTGCCGGCCACAAGGGAATCCATAACAGGGGCCTGCGGTGAAGGGGATTGCCTGATATATGCTTTGTCGGAAAAGATGGTAATGGTATCGCCTTGTTGCACTCTCCATAGGTTATATTCAACATTACCGCTTAATTGTGCCGCAGCCGGGGTGGCTGCCAGCAGCAGCAGGGATAGTAAAAATCGTTTCATAGGTATATTTTCGTATGCAAAGATATTCAAATACAGCGAACTGAGCTAGCCGGAAGAAAATGCGGCACGATGTAGATCTCCCCGGCTTCCGCAGGTATACCGGTTCCGGGGAAAGTGTATCGAAATCATAAGCGGCTCATTTTCAGTCAATTTGGACTATTGGTTTCATTCATCACCGTAAAGCATATAACATAGATAGCGTTCCGACAGCGATTCGCTTCATCTTCGGTCAGACACCGCTCAGTGTCTTATACCATTATGATACTATAACGTTATCTAAAGGTCACCTCAATATCGATTAGATATTGAAGTGACCTTAAAGTGACTTTTTGATGACCTTATGGAGACATTATAGTATAGGTAAAAGAGCGGTACTCAAGCGGATTAAGAGCGGAAGAACTGACTTTCGCCTAATTATTGATAATTTGCATCCAAATTGAATGATTTGGGTGCTTCTGTTTTCCTGATTACACCGCCTTTCACTCAGCTGAATACGCCTTACCCGGCTACAGCTTACCTGAAAGGCTTTTTAAATACTAAAGGAATTACCTCTTTCCAGTCTGACCTCGGTATAGAGGTAACCCTGGCCCTGTTCTGCAAACAGGGGCTGCAGGAATTGTTTAACCTGATCAATAGTCAGGCGGCGGCGCATTCAGATAATATTACCCGTATTATAGCCCTGCAGGAAGATTACATTGAGACCATCGACGATGTCATCCTTTTTCTCCAGGGAAAGAATCCCACACTGGCCCATCGCATCTGCAAGCGGGACTTCCTGCCCGAAGCCAGCCGTTTTGCGCAGCTGGAAGACCTGGACTGGGCGTTCGGCTCCATGGGTACGCAGGATAAAGCCAAACACCTGGCTACCATGTACCTGGAAGACCTGTCTGACCTGATCATGGAATGTGTGGATGAACATTTCGGGTTCAGTCGTTATGCTGAGAAGCTGGGACGTTCCGCCAACAGCTTCGATGAGTTGTACGCCGCTTTACAGGCAGACTACACCTTCATAGACCGTAAACTCATAGATATCCTGGAAAAGCACATGGCGGCAGTTCAGCCTAAACTGGTGGCAATATCGGTGCCTTTCCCGGGTAACTTATACGCCTCTCTCCGCTGCGGACAATGGATCAAAGCCAATTATCCGGATGTGAAGATCGCGATGGGAGGAGGCTTTGCCAATACAGAACTGCGTTCCGTTTCCGATCCACGTGTGTTCGAATTCTACGACTTTATTGCCCTGGACGACGGGGAAGCACCGCTGGAGAACCTGGTGGCCCACGTAGAAGGCCGGAAGGCCTTGAACGAGCTGAAACGCACCTTTACCATCGTTGACGACAAGGTGACTTACCTGAACGACAAGGCCTGCGGTGATTACAAACAAAGCCAGGTAGGTACGCCCGATTACAGCGATTTCCTGCTGGATAGCTATATCTCGGCTATTGAAGTGGTGAATCCTATGCACCGCATGTGGAGCGATGGACGATGGAACAAACTGACCATGGCCCATGGCTGCTATTGGGGTAAATGTACCTTCTGCGATATTTCCCTGGACTACATTCGCCTGTATGAGCCGATCGCTGCCCAGCTCTTGTGCGACCGTATGGAAGAGATCATCGCGCAGACGGGCCAGAATGGTTTTCACTTCGTGGACGAAGCGGCGCCTCCCGCGTTGATGCGGGCCCTGGCACTGGAGATCCTGAAAAGGAGACTGAACGTCAGCTGGTGGACGAATGTGCGCTTTGAGAAGAGCTTTACCCGCGACCTCTGCCTGCTGCTGAAAGCGTCGGGTTGTATCGCTGTTTCCGGCGGACTGGAAGTGGCGTCCGACAGGCTGCTGGCCCTGATACAAAAAGGGATCACCGTAGCCCAGGTAGCACAGGTGAACCGTAACTTCACAGAGGCGGGCATCATGGTCCATGCTTACCTGATGTACGGGTTCCCGACCCAGACAGCCCAGGAAACCATCGATTCCCTGGAAATGGTACGCCAGATGTTCAAAACCGGGATCCTGCAGTCGGCCTTCTGGCACCAGTTTACCATGACGGCCCACAGCCCCGTAGGGCAGCACCCGGAAATGTTCAGTGTGCGGAAGGAATCGGAGGAAATCGGCACGTTTGCCAATAATGACATCGTACATATCGATGAAACAGGAGCGGAGCATGAACTTTTCGCCTATGGACTGAAAAAGTCCCTGCTGAACTATATGCATGGCATCTGCCTGGACGATCCTTTACAGAAATGGTTCGAATTCAAGGTGCCCAAAACGAAAATACCACCCGATTATATAGAAAAGGCGTTGCTGGAAGACCAGT
The DNA here is from genome assembly GCF_023100805.1 of Chitinophaga filiformis. NCBI lineage: Bacteria > Pseudomonadati > Bacteroidota > Chitinophagia > Chitinophagales > Chitinophagaceae > Chitinophaga > Chitinophaga filiformis. Next base: position 5,153,392 of record NZ_CP095855.1, on the reverse strand, counting down.
ATGCACCCGCCAAACCAACGGCCAAAATAGTATGGCTGGGTAAAACGCCGGGCGTACAAACCATTACCAAAACCAAGAAAGGCAGTTCCTGGGAAGTGAGCTCCCTGACCTTCCAGAACAGGAAGGAGAAAGCCAATATCAGCGTGAGCAAAGAGGAGGGGATCTGGCTGGCAGATATGCTGGAGAAGCTGTCTGTCCGTAACCAGAAGACCTATACCCTGAAAGACGTCATGGATAGCTACACGGCTGCCGGACTGGAAGATTTTGAGCTGTTCTGGGACAATAAACCGGTAAATTCACTGTACAAATTCGGATTATTGAAATTGTGAATGAAGCATTTTAACAGGGGAAGACAATTCGCTGCCCTGTACCTGCTGCTGTTAATAGCAGTGCTGACAGGGACGTCCGCCTATGCACAGGAGGCGGTGCAGATAGACAGCACGTTACGGGAGCATATTTTCACCTACAATGAGATCGAATACCTGGAAGATCTGCCCGGTACCCTGACCTTTGACCAGGTCAGGAGCGACAGTATTGCCGCACGCTTCCGTCCCAGCCCCGTCAGCACTCCCCAGAATCAGCACCTCGGCGCGCCCGTATGGTTCCGCATAAAGATAAAACATGATCCCGCAGCACACCGGTTCTACCTGCTGGAATTCTTCGACCAGACCATTGATGATATAGATGCCTGGCTGCCCGATACTGCCGGCGTATACCACCAGGAGCGGATAGGCGATAAGTATCCCTTTGCACAGCGCTGGTTCCATCATAAGAACTTTGAGCTGTCGCTGGATAATGACCGGCAGGACGAAGCCGTTTACTATTTCCGGATCAGTTCCGCCCAGACGGCAGACGTGATCATTGTGTTACGTTCCATCGACCGATTTGTATCTTATGCCCTGAGTGAATACCTCACTTTCGGTATCTTTTATGGCATGATCTTCATTTTCAGCTTCTACAACCTGATCATGTTCATTGCCATGCGGCAGCGGCAATACCTGTACTATGTGCTTTATAACCTCAGCGTGGTGCTTTATGAGATGTGTACAGACGGTATTGCCTATCAATGGTTATGGCCAGACGCTCCCACCTGGAACCAGTACGCTTTTGCCTGGCCCTTGCTCAGTATGAGCATTTTCGCCCTCTTATTCACCCGTAGCCTGCTGGCGGTACATGTCAGGGCGCCCTTCCTGAACAAGCTGATCATGGGGGTGATTGTGGCCCGCTGCGCTTATTTCCTGGCCTGCCTGCTCATTAATCCCTACTGGTTCAATTATAAGTTCATAGAACTGATCCCTCTGGCGGTAGCTTTCTATACTGGTCTCCATGTATGGCTGAGAGGATACCGGCCCGCCCGTTTCTTTGTGCTCGGATACAGTTTCCTGTTTGTCGGCTTCATGCTGAAATTCTTCATTATGCTGGGCTATACCTGGCTGAATTTCGGCATTGTCAGCTACTACAGCCTGAGTTTCTGTTTCATCCTGGAGATGTTCTTCCTCTCATTCGCCGTGGGCGATAAAGTACGGCTCCTGAAGAAAAAAAGGGATAAGGCGCACCGCCAGATGATCCGGCAGATGACGGAGAATGCCCGCCTGAAAGACAATCAGAACCGGGAACTGGAAGCCCAGGTACAGGCACGCACGCGGCAGTTGTCAGAACAGGCAGATGTTATTGCCGCCCAGAATGAGGTACTGACAAAGACGAATGCCCTGCTGGAAGCCCAGGCGGCGGAGATCTCGCGTATGAATGCACTGCTGGAACAGGACAACCGCCAGTTGCAGACCAACGTAGAGAAGGTGACCAGGGCCAGAGCCTTATCGACCTCCCTCGACTTTGAAGAATTCAGCAAGATATATCCCGATAAGGAAAGCTGCCTGCGTTTCCTGGCAGACCTGAAATGGACGGCCAGCTATCACTGCCGGAAATGCGGTAACGAGCATTATTATCCTGGTCATCAGCCTTTTAGTCGCCGGTGCAGTAAATGCAGCTACGAAGAATCGGCTACGGCCTATACCATCTACCAGAATATCCGTATCCCGATCAATAAGGCCTTTTACCTGACCTTCCTGGTTTACTCCACCAAGGGCAGGATATCCTCGCATAAACTGTCAGAGATCCTCGATATCAGGCAGAGTACCTGCTGGTCCTACGCAAGCCGTATCACCAAAATGATGGAAGAAAGGAAGAAAGAATTGAAGCAGGCTAATGGGCAGGGATGGAGTTTGCTGGTTTTAGATGAAAGAGAAGAGGCCTGAAATGAAAGAAAGTGAAGTTTTTTTGAAAGGTATTGAAGCGTATCAACGCACTTATATAATATATCCGTTATAACTGGGCAATTCCCTTCATAATCAAGTCTTACCGACTGTTAATACCCAGGGTATCAAAGCGTATCAATTTCTTTATAATAGTCTATAAATCAGTTATTTGTGTAAATATTTTCCATTGTCATTTCTGAAACTCCCCCTATCTTTACAATATGAAACCTGGCAAGCAGCAAATGAAAGCCTGGTTATTGTTATGAAATGGAAAGTACACGTTACAGGAAGGTATGAAAGAAGCTAAGGGGCTTTAATGTGACCGACCCATTTCCCGCTTATTGAACTTAAATCGAAATCTAAGAACTGATACGAGGAATTATCCTTATCCACAAACTAAAGTACCGACACATTATGAAAAAAAGGGGAACATTCCTGACAGCATTGCTGTTGGCATTGTGGAGTTTTGCCATGGCGCAGCAAGACATCACAGTAAAGGGACACATACAGGACAAGCAGGGTAACTCTCTTCCCGGCGTTTCCATCAAAATTAAAGGCACTGCAAGAGGTACGGCGAGCCAGCCGGACGGCAACTTCACTATTCAGGCAGCAGCCGACGCTGTGCTGGAGCTTTCCTATGTAGGGTATAATACCCAGGAAGTGCCGGTGAACGGCCGCACACAGATAGCTATCACCCTGGAAGACACCAAAACAGACCTGAATGAAGTAGTGGTGATTGGTTATGGTACCCAGAAAAAAAGAGACGTGACTACCGCCGTGGTGAGTGTCAATACGAAAGACATCAGCGAGCGGCCCATCACCCAGACAGCTGCTGCCCTGCAGGGTAAGGCTGCCGGTGTACAGGTAACCCAGCCTTCCGGTAAGCCGGGCGCCGCCTTTTCTGTAAGGGTACGCGGCGCTACTTCCGTACAGGCAGGCAACGAGCCCCTGTATGTAATAGACGGGGTGCCCACCACCGATACCAGGGATCTCAATACTAACGATATTGCAACCATCACTGTATTGAAAGATGCCTCCAGCGCCGCTATTTATGGCGCAAGGGCTTCTAATGGCGTGGTGCTGATCACGACCAAAAGAGGTCGTTCCGGGGATGCGGTGATCAATTTCAATACCTACTATGGCATATCTAAGATCGGTAAGAAGATCGACGTACTGAATCCGACACAGTACAATGACCTGATGAAGGAAATGGGATTCGCAGTAACGACGCCAACCACCACTACTAACTGGCTGGACGAGGTGTTCCAGACAGGGCATAACCAGAACTACCAGTTATCGGCTTCCGGCGGTAGCGAGAAATCGCAGTACTTTATTTCCGGCGCCTATACCAAAGACGACGGTATGGTAAAACCGGCCAGGTACAATCGCCGTGTTTTCAGGGCCAACCTTGACAACCAGCTGAAACCATGGATGAAACTGACCACCAACATCAGTTATTCCAATGTAGACCTGAAAGACCTCAAGGATAACGACAATGCCGGCCGTAACGCCGCCATCCTTGGCGCGCTCAATGCACCGCCGATCATTGGTATCTATGAAACAGATGCAGATGGTCACCGCCGTTATACCATGAACCCATATAAATCCGGTTGGGATAATCCGCTGGCCGCCATCGAAGGGCCTACACAGGGCACGAAAGACAACCGTGTATTGGGTAATGCAGCGCTGGATATCAACTTCACCAAAGACCTGAAATTCAGGAGCAATTATGGGGTGGATTACACAAATCATAAATACGATTACTACCTCGATTACATCATGACCACTCCGGGTCGTAATGATCATGGTTATGCCACTTCCCAGCGGTACAATACCCTGACGACACTGTGGGAAAATACCCTTAACTACGATAAGAGCTGGAAGAAACATACGATCTCCGCATTGGGTGGTGTTACAACGCAGAAGAACAATTACGACGAAACCAATCAGACAGGTCGTGACTTCCCTGCGGATCCTACTGTAAAAACACTGAACGCGGCCAACCAGATCACCGGCGATACCAAGGAATCCCAGTGGTTCCTGATGTCTTACCTGGGCCGTGTTATGTATAACTATGACAGCAGGTACCTGCTTACTGTCAACTTCCGTGCGGATGGTTCATCCAAGCTGGATAAGCGGCATAAATGGGGGTACTTTCCCTCCGTATCCGCCGGTTGGCGCATCTCTGCCGAGCCTTTCATGAAAGACGTAACAGCGGTCAGCGATCTGAAACTGAGAGCCGGTTGGGGAAAGAACGGTAACGTGGAAGGACTGAGCCCATATGCGTCCCTGGGACTGAATTCATTCGCCCGTCAGACGCCTACCAGCCCATTGTCCGGCCCTGGTATCACGCCTCCGGATGGCGCACCGAACCCGGATCTGAAATGGGAAACTACTACCCAGACAAACGTAGGTATAGACCTGAGCCTCTTTGACTCAAGACTGACCTTCTCTGCGGACGCGTATATCAAGAAGACAGACGACCTGCTGCTGAATGTACCGCTTCCCTCTAATTCAGGATATAAATATATTAGCCGTAACTCCGGAAAACTGGAGAACAAAGGCCTGGAGTTCCTGCTATCTTCTGTGAACGTGGACAAGAAGGACTTCCGCTGGACCACCGATTTCAATATTGCCTTTAACCGTAACCGTATCACAGCGCTTGAGCTGTCGGACGTTTACTATTATGCCAGCGTGGAAAACAGGGATAATATTATCACGCTGAGAAAGGGATTGCCATTGGGTACTTTCTATGGATATATCTCTGAAGGTGTAGATCCTAAAACGGGCAACATCATCTACAAAGATGTAAACGGAGACGATAAGGTAACACCGACCGACCGTACCGTGATTGGTAATGCGCAGCCGGATTTTACCTATGGCATGAACAATAACCTGAGCTATAAGAACTGGTCATTCTCCTTCCTGCTGCAGGGCTCACAGGGTAATGATGTGTTCAATGCATCCCGTATGGAAACGGAAGGTATGTACGACAGCAAGAACCAGTCAACCGAAGTACTACGCCGCTGGACCACGCCCGGCCAGGTAACCGACATTCCACGCGCTACCAATGGAGATGTGACCAATTCCCGTACCTCTTCCCGTTTCGTGGAGAATGGCTCTTTCCTGCGTATGAAGAGCGCCACCTTATCTTACAACCTGCCGCAGAGCGCATTGTCTGCCATGCACCTGAGCAGGCTGATGATATATGCCACCGCGCAGAACCTCTTTACGATCACCAGCTACAAAGGATTTGATCCGGAAGTGAACGCTTTTGCCAGCAATGCTGCCAATGGTGTGACATTGGGAATCGACTACGGAACCTATCCTGTAGCGAGAACATTTATCCTTGGTTTAAACCTGTCATTCTAAACGTTTGAGTCATGAAAAGAACGAACCGTCTCCTCATCATATCCGCTGCACTGGCTTCACTGGCCCTGGGTGCATGCAAAAAAGACCTGAACCTGCAGCCGCCATCCAATACAATTGTTGGTAATGAGGGGCAGGGTACAGCAGGCTCCTACATTAAAGACGCTGCCACATCGGAAGCAGCACTGGCCAGCTGTTATGCCTTCTTTCGCAGCAATGCAGCTGAATATTATGTGCTGGACTATTTCAATATCAGCGATGCACAGTCTGACAACGCCTATGCAGGTGCGGACAATGCTGCCGGTTTTGAGATCGATGAATTCCGCATATTATCTACCAACTCATGGGTGGCCCGTGACTGGGGATATTTATACAACCAGATCTCTGCCTGTAATTCTGTGATCGTAAATGTGCCCAAGGTCACCGATGCCGCACTGACGGCCACCCGCAAGGCGCAGATCGTGGCAGAAGCACAGTTCATCCGTGCACGTGCCTACTTTGACCTGGTGAGATTATTTGGTGACGTACCGCTGGTACTCACTGAATTGCCGACCATTACGGCTGATAACCTGGTGGAAATTTACCCGCTGTTATATCCTTCCCGCACAAGCGCTGATTCAGTGTACGATCAGATCACCAGCGACCTGAAGTCGGCGGTGGATGCGGCAGCAGTTTCCGCCGCCAATAAAGGCTTTGCCACCAAAGGTGCGATCTACACCCTGCTGGCCAAAATAGCTGCCACCCGTAAACCGGTTAACTGGCCTGAAGTACAGTCGTACACCGACCAGGTGATTGCATTGGGTTACAGCCTGCTGCCGGTATACGATCAGCTGTGGGATGGTGCACATGAGAACTCTGCTGAAGCCATTTTCGAACTGAACTTCGACGGTTGGGATACAGGCGGTAACTGGGGCACCAGTATGTTCCTTGGTACTGACTGGAAGAAGTTCTGCAATCCGAGCAATGACCTGATCCGTGCCTACCAGCAGGAGCATGACAGTGTACGTTTCAGATCAACGATCACCTTTGCAAATGTAACAGGTAAATGGGGCGATGCCCGTTTGTCTTTGGACAGCTTCCCCTTCTTTTACAAAATGCGCAAAACGGATGCCACCCAGAACATCATCATGTATCGTCTGGCAGATGTATTGCTCCTGAAAGCAGAGGCGCTGAATGAACAGGGAGATGTAGCTGGCGCCAATGCCATCCTTACACAGATCCGCGGACGCGTAAAACTGAACCCGCTGAACATCACCGAGCAATCGGCCATGCGCCTGGCAATCGAAAAGGAACGCCGCCTGGAGCTGGCTTTCGAGGGGCAACGCTGGTATGATCTCGTGCGTACCGGTCGCGCTATCCCTGTCATGGAAGCAGTCACTGACGGCAAGGGCGTGAACCTGGGTTATCACCTCACTGAACAGAGCCTGTTATGGCCTGTTCCGCAGGCTGAAATGGATCAGAACGCGAACCTGGTACAAAATCCCGGCTATTGAGTGTCACGAATAAATGATCATTTTCAAATTAGTTCTTTGAGATTGTTATTTAATGCTATGTAGATGATGATGGACGGCCCATCGGTAACGGCTTACAGGAGTTGTTATCAAACCACCTTTAGCTGCTGCAATAAAGAGTTGTGGTAGTGAGCATCAAAGGAAAAGGCATCGAGAAAGATGTCAGGTATGTGTTAATGAAGACGAACAATAAGTGAACTGTCAGCAGAAGCGTCGAAAGGATTAAATGATGTCAAAACCAATATGTAGTAGCAATGTTGGGATAAGCAGTAAGGATACCTGTTTACTGATACTGCGGCATCCGGCGTATAGACAGCGTGAGCTTAACACAGGCATTTACATGGAACGTGAGAACCAGTCGTTGCAATGCTAAGAGAAAACTTCAAGTAAGAGACACTACAAGAAGGAAAGTATTGATGTGCAGCACTGGGGCAGAAACTTCCGTAGTAGTGATGACGGTTACTGAAAAGTAATAATAGCGAAGGGAAGTTGTTTTCCAGTTTTTATTCATTAACGAAAACTGATTTGTTGACGAACAAGTCAGGAGGTACGAAAATGAGCAAAACAAAACCGTTTAGTATCAGTCGAAGACTGGTAATGGTTGCCTATCAGAAAGTAAAATCAAACAGAGGTAGCGCAGGAGTGGATGAAGTAAGCATGAACGAGTTTGACAAAGATTACAGAAATCATCTGTACAAGCTTTGGAACAAAATGAGTTCAGGCTCTTACATGCCACCACCGGTGAAACTGGTTGAGATACCAAAGAAAGGAGGTGGACTAAGACCTCTTGGCATACCAACCATCCAAGACCGGATTGCCCAAACCGTAGTAAGAGGTTTACTCGAACCTACGCTTGAGCCACTGTTCTTAAATGACTCTTATGGTTACCGTCCAGGAAAATCTGCTGTACAAGCTGTAGAGAAAGCAAAGAAAAGTTGCTGGAAACAGTCTTGGGTAGTAGACATGGACATCAAAGGGTTCTTTGACAACATTCCACATGATCTGCTGATGAAAGCAGTCAGGAAGCATTGCGACACGAAGTGGATACTTCTATACATTGAAAGATGGTTAGTTGCTCCACTTCAACTAAAAGATGGAACACTAGTAGCAAGAACCAAAGGAGTTCCTCAAGGTTCTGTTATCGGGCCACTGCTTGCCAACCTTTATCTCCATTACACAATGGATAAATGGTTAAGCATTGAGTTCCCACAGTGTACTCTTATTCGCTATGCTGATGACGCTATCATAACATGCTGGTCACAGAATGAAGGCCAGACAGTGATGAAAGCAGTAGCTAAGAGGTTATCCGAATGTGGTCTTCAGATGCATGCATCGAAAACAAAGCTTGTCTTCTGCAAGGACAGTAACAGAAGGTTTTACAAGGACTATCCAAATATATCGTTCGATTTTCTTGGATTTACGTTTATGCCAAGAAGTGCACAGAACAGTATAAGAGGAGAATGGTTCACCAGCTTTCTACCCGCTGTGAGCAGAAAAGCGATGAAAGCGATGAATGAGAAGATGAAAGAGTGGGAAGTGTTGAAGAAGACAACAAATACGCTGCAGGATATTGCTCGTGAGATCAATCCTGTAGTTAGAGGATGGATCCATTACTATGGAACATTTTACAAAACAAAATTGAAAGAGTTTATGCACATTTTAAATGTCAAGCTCCAAGCATGGGCAAGACGAAAATACAAGAGACTTCGAACAGGAGGAATGAAGACAGTTAAATGGCTTCATCAAATCTCCGTGCGCAGACCAAAGTTGTTTGCACACTGGGAACTACTTAACTCGAAACCAACGGTAGGAAAATCGGAGCGGCATAACGGGAGACTGTTACGTGCCGTTCTAACAGAATCTCAGGTTGTGATACCTGGGTTTACTTACTAATTGGATATAAAATAGGGTTAACGGAAAAGATCGGTCTCGTCTCTCATGGGACGGGACCTTCTTTTTAGGAATGGGATTTATAACAGGCAATAAGGTTAGGATCTATGCTAACGACATCAGCGGAAACATTCAACAGACAAGAAAGCGGAAACATTCATCAAACAAGAAAGCAGAACATTCATCAGATAAGAAAGCAGAAACATTCATCAGACAAGAAAGCGGAAACATTCATCAGACAAGAAAGCGGAAACATTCATCAGACAAGAAAAACATCCTACATGAAACTATGGGTATATGGTTGTTGCATGAGCGTCTTATTGGCGGCCTGCAATAACAGACAGCAAGCGGGGGATACACAACACAATGATTCGGCCGCCGTTTATCTCACTACACCCGATGAGCGGCAATTATTTGCGCAGCAGGCTGCCCTGGGAGTAGTAAAAGATACGGCAGTCATTAATCTCCGGATGGATACCAGCCGGCGGTTCCAGGAGATAGAAGGTTTTGGCGCCGCGGTGACGGGGTCTTCTGCATATGTGATGCAGCAGTATATGTCGCCCACACAGCGGCAGGCGTTACTGGAAGACCTGTTTGGTACGGAGAAGGGCATTGGTATCAATTACATCCGGATGTCTATCGGTGCCTCTGACTTTTCAACAAGCCCTTACAGTTATGATGATATGCCGGCGGGACAGCGGGATGATTCTTTAAAGCATTTCAGTATTGAGCATGATGAAAAGGAGCTTGTGCCGGTATTAAAACAAGTGGTAGCGATCAATCCTGGTATTCATATTATGGGTAGTCCCTGGAGTGCGCCGGGCTGGATGAAGACGAGCGGTAAGCTGGAGGGCGGATCTTTACGTCCTGATGCTTATGAGGTATATGCGCGTTACTTTGTTAAATACATCCGGGCTTTCGGAGAGGAAGGTATTAAGATCACGGCGCTCACTGTTCAGAATGAACCGCAATATGAGGCCTTATATCCTACTATGAAGATGACGGCGCCGGAACAAGGGAAGTTCATTAGGGATCACCTGGGGCCATTACTGGAAAAAGAAGGCCTGAGTGAGCAGACAAAGATCATGTTGTTTGACCATAACTGGAATAGTCCTGAGTATCCGATCTCAATTCTCGACGACAGCCTGATAGCAAAATACACAGCCGGAGCGGCCTTTCATTGCTATGAGGGAGCAGTCGGCGCGATGAGCAAGGTACATGATGCGCATCCGGAAAAGGGGCTTTACTTTACTGAGTGTTCCGGCGGAAGCTGGTCGCCCGTGTTTGCGGATAACCTGCAGTATATGGTTCGTCAGTTGCTGATCGGGACCATTAACAACTGGTCGAAGAATGTACTCTTATGGAACATGGCCCTGGATGAGAAGAACGGTCCAACTACGAATCAGCCTGGAACGGGTACCGGCAATCGCGGGTGCATGACGTGCAGGGGTGTCGTGACAGTCAATTCCAATGGTGGTGGGGTTACGCGGAATGTCGAGTATTATGCGTTGGCTCACTTTAGTAAATTCGTTCGTCCGGGTGCGAAGAGGATTTACTCTTCTGCATTGCCGGAGAAGGGGATAGAGAATGTTGCGTTCCTGAATGCGGATGGTTCGCGCGTAATGGTGGTGGTTAATACTACGAAGGAGGAGCGGGCTTTTTCTGTCAGTGAGCAGCGTGGCGTATATCAGTATGTGCTTGCGCCTGGGGCTGTGGTGACGCTGGTTTGGCGATAATGGCTTATGCGTTGGGGGGAAGACATTAATTGGCCTTATGCGTTGGGCGAAAAATATTAAATGGGAATCATCTCCGTTGCTTCGGTTTCAGGTGGGACATCGGGCTGTATCCCTTTCCGAGTACCTTGCTATCAGATTTTGTCAAGCGTAGGGGCTTTGGAATGTCGATTGAACCCCTATCAATCGGGTCGGCACTCTCCAATGGATAAGGCCCGACGTCTCCACCTGAAACCTTGCTACTCCGATGTGCCGACTATGGCTTGTCGTCAGGTATACTTGTCTTTTGTTTTATGCGTTAGGCGAAAAATATTAAATGGGAATCATCTCCGTTGCTTCGGTTTCAGGTAGGACATCGGGCTGTATCCCTTTCCGAGTACCTTGCTATCAGACTTTGTCAAGCGTAGGGGCTTTGGAATGTCGATTAAACCCCTATCAATCGTGTCGGCACTCTCCAATGGATAATGCCCGACGTCTCCACCTGAAACCTTGCTACTCCGATGTGCCGACTATAGTCTGTGGTCAAATGAATAGGTGGATACTGCTTATCTGCTATTTTCTAGCGTTATTTACTGTGCAGCATCATCCACACCCCATCTATAATCTATACATAGGCTGTGGTGATTTTCAAATGGGAGCATGAGTATTAAATCCTGGCTGTTTATGCAAGTGTCGGATGTTTCCAATGTATCGCATATAGCATAGGTCGACAATCTATAATCGGAGGATTTGAAGTAGCAAGGTTTCAGGTGAAGGCATCGGGCCTTAGGCCTTCGAGAGCCTCAATACGATTGATAGGGGTTAAATACATATTCTAAAGCCCATACGCTTGACAAAGCTAAATAGTCCCCAGAGCGTCTGACCACTGTTTCGCTAAAAACAACAGAAGAGCAATGTTGGTTAAATTGTAGAGGCAAAAGTCCTTTGCAGCTAAAACCGTCCCTTGCAATGGATGCTTACTCCATCAAATAGTCTGGTTCTGCAGGATAATTAAGTTTCAAATTGGTCGTTGGAGACCGTATAGAAGAATAAACCTAATGTAATCCAGCAGGCTGAGGAACTTTTGCCTTTTAAAACTAAGATTATGGCAAATGTAAAGAAAAGCTCTTTTCCCAAGAAGAAAGTCAATTCTCTTTCTATTGTTAATCCTTATGCTGCCGGAATTGACATCGGAGATAAGATTCATGCTGTAGCTGTCTCTGCGGATAGATGCCCTGATCCAGTTCGCACCTTCTCTACTATGACTTGCGACCTGGAAGCTATAGCCAGTTGGCTTAAAGAATGTAATATAAATACAGTAGCAATGGAGAGTACAGGAGTATATTGGAAACCTTTGTTCGGATTGCTAATAAAGGAAGGCTTTGAAGTATATCTGGTAAATGCTCGTAATGTTAAAAACGTGAGCGGCCGTAAGACAGATGAGAGCGATGCCGCCTGGTTACAAAGGCTTCACAGCTATGGCTTATTAAGCAGTTCTTATCTGCCTTCAAACGAGCAGGAAGCTTTAAGAACACTGGTTCGTTTCCGTAGAACTTTACAGTCCGAGGCGAGTAAATGTGTTTTGCGTATGCAAAAATCACTGGAACTGATGAATGTAAAGCTGCATACAGTAATTAGCGATATAGTTGGCCAGACCGGATCCGCTATTGTGGAAGCCATTCTTAAAGGAGAACGTACCCCCTCCAATCTATTATCGTTAGTAGGTTCTCGGATCAAGGCTAGTAAAGATACTATCGAAAAATCATTACATGGCAATTGGAGGGATGAACATCTGTTTACCCTCGGTCAATGTTATGAGCTCTATAAAGAATATCTGTCCAGAATAAATAATTGCGATAAAAAGATTGAGGAACAACTATCTATGTATGAGGCACTATGTAATGATGGTATAGTAACAACCTGTAGCGTGCAACAGGACCAGACGCAACGACAAAATATTAAGACCAAATCTAAAAATAATCCTCGTTTTAATGTCCGCAGCTACTTGCAACATATTTTAGGCGTTGATGTATTAGCCATATATGGTTTAAGCGATAATGGAGGCCTTCAATTACTAGCTGAGACGGGGACAGATCTTTCAAAATGGCCCACAGAAAAACATTTTGTCTCCTGGTTAAATCTTTGTCCTAACAATAAAATATCTGGTGGCAAACTAATAAGTTCACGTTTAATGAAAAAACCATCCTCTATAGCCGGGCAGGCTTTCCGCTTTGCCGCAAATTCTGTTCAGAAAAGTGAGCATTGGCTAGGAGACTATTTTCGCCGTATGAAAGCAAAGGGTGGAAATAAATATGCTATTGTCGCCACCGCCAATAAACTGGCTACCATTTACTATAAAATGGTCAGATACAAAACCGAATTTAATCCACCCTTGCTTGAACAATATCAGAAAAGAAATAATGAACTGAAAATAAGTCGATTAGAGAAAAAGTTGGAGCAACTTAGAGCGATTGTTGTATAGAAGCAAGGACTCGAGGAGGGGTACAGCCCGATGCTTCAGCCTGAAACCGCAGCACGAAGATGACTGCCAATTACTATATAGCGCCCAAACCAATCGTTCATTATCGCGGGACACCTTCAACGGGCATTGCATCATTCAACTCATGCAAGTTATCGCCCAAACTAATCATCCTTATCGCGGGACACCTTCAACAGGCATTGCATCATGCAACTTATGCAAGTGTCAAAACGTAATCGTCCGTTATCTTAGAATAACGGACGAAAACACCTAATGCATCATGACGCCCTCGAGCTCCTCGAGCGTCTTCCCCTTCGTCTCCCTCACATTCCGCCATATAAACACAAACCCCAACAAACATATCCCCGCATAAATATAGAACGTACTATCCTTCAGACGATCGAACAAGATCGGAAAGGTGAACACCAGAATAAAGTACGCCGCCCAAAGACACAGCACCGCAAAAGACGTCGCCGCACTACGGATCTTATTAGGAAAGATCTCCGCAATCAGCACCCAGGTCACAGGTGCCAATGACATGGCATAAGTACCGATAGCCGCGAGCAGATACCATGAGACCTGCTCGGAGCCCGACGCCAGCATCCGCACCACGACGATGTAAAGTATAGTAAGCCCTCCGGCGCCGATCAACATCAGCGGCTTCCGCCCCAGCTTATCGACCAGCAGCATAGCGAGGATAGTGAAGACAAGATTGACCCCCCCGATAAACACCGTCTGCAAAAGCTGCCCATCCTGCGAAACGCCGATACTCTGGAATATGCGCGGAGTATAGTTAAAGACCACATTAATGCCGCAAAACTGCTGGAACACCGCCAGTATGATGCCGATCACCACAGCTGGCAATACCGCCTTGCGGAAGATGTCAGCGAAATTCATCCGTTCAGCACCTGTGAGAGAACCTTGAATCAACGACAATGATTCCTCCGAAAAAGCATCACCACCAATTTTGCTGAGCACAGCCCGTGCATCAGCAGAACGCCCCGCTTTCACCAGCCAGCGGGGACTCTCCGGCAGCCATAAGGCGCCGATAAAGAACAGGAGAGAAGGGATGACGCCAAGACCAAACATCCAGCGCCAGGCAGCATCGCCCTGGTTGCGAAGGGTATAGTTGACGAGATTGGTGACAAGAATACCGGTGACAATAGTCAGCTGATTGATCGCAACCATACGTCCGCGGAGATGTGCGGGCGCTACTTCTGCAATGTACATGGGCGACAGCATAGAAGCCATACCCACGCCAATACCGGCAACGAAGCGGAAGGCAATGAAAATGTTCCTGTCCGGCGCTACAGCCATGGCAAGGGAAGAGATCCCGAAGATGGCCGATGCCAGCAGGAGGCCGCGCTTACGACCATATTTATCAGCCATAGCGCCTGCAATGATACAACCAGCAATCGCTCCCAGAGCCAGGCTGCCGGTGGCGAATCCTTCCCAGTAGGCGTCGAGGCCAAATTGCTTTTGCAGGAATGGAAGCGCGCCTGCTATGACAGCAAAATCAAATCCGAAGAGATAGCCTCCCAATGCGGAGATGAAAGAGATACCAAGTATGTAGGCGCCATTAAAAGATGAATGTTTCATAACGGAAATAGCAAGTTTAATGATTTATTGCACATCAAATGCAAAAATGGTGTGCCGGCGATAAACATCACCGGGTGAAAGAATAGTGTCCGGAAAATGCGGATGGTTCGGACTGTCCGGGAATGCCTGTGTTTCCAGGGCCACCGCACCATGCTGGAGATAAAGTTTACCTTGTTGCCCCCTGATACTGCCATCCCAGTAATTGGCGCTGTATACCTGTATGCCCGGCTGGTCGGTGAAGATGCGTAAGACCCTGCCACTGTGCGGATCTTCCAGTGTTGCCGCCGGCATGTTGCTGGCAGATACAGGTAAGAAAGTTCCATTCCTGGCATCTCCCTCTATTGCCACAGCTGCAGTGCTGGCGCCAGGGGATGAGGTCTTTCCATTACCACCGTCTTCCGATGCAGCAGCGCCGCTGCTGTAATCAGGTTGCAATACGAAATTTTGGTCAAAGCCGCCGTCGGCGGGCAGTTCATGGATATGTTCGCCAATTCTGGTGGGGCGGGTAAAGTCCAGTGGAGTGCCAGCCACCGGAAGGATATTTCCCGTGGGGACATTCCGCTCATTCTTCTCTGTATAGGTCTTTGCATTGACCGTCAACAGGTGATCAGTGACCAATGGCTGCTCAAAACCGCTAAGATTGAAATAGGAGTGATTGGTCAGGCTGACCACTGTACTTTTGTCTGTGTGTGCAGTATACCGGATATGCAACCGGTTCTTATCGTCCAGTACATATTGTACCCGGACGGTCAGTGTACCGGGATAGCCTTCCTCCCCGTCAGCGCTGATGTATTCCATGATGACGCCGGCTTCTTCCTTGCTTTTTGCAGATTGTACCACACGCCAGATCCTGGTATGAAAGCCATCAAAACCACCATGCAGATGGTTTCCGTCATTATTGAGCGGCAACTGGTATTCCTTTCCATCTATCATGATGCGACCAGCAGCAATTCGGTTGGCATATCGTCCTACGGTGCAGCCGAAATAGGCTGGATTATGCAAATAGTCCAACGGATCAGAGAATCCAGCTACAATATTCTTTTGCACGCCTGTTCTGTCGGGCGCATATATCGCCGTAATAGTGGCGCCAAGATTGATCAGTTGTACTGTAACGGCAGCATTTTCAAGGGTGATCATATAAAGGGGCGCTCCCCGCAGTTCGCCGTATTGTGTACGGGTTGCGGATAGCGCCCTGCTATTAACATTTAGCATTGAATCGTCTTTGTGAATGGGTTAAAAGTAGCGCCCTGGTGATTGACATCCAATGTCAATACTTCATCCAGGTATTGCTGTCCTTCCTGTTCCTGCTGAAGTCCCAGGTGACCGAGCCCCATCAGGTACAGGCAATGTATACGGTTCCGCAGGTTAAGATCAATGTCAAATACCAGCATATCCGGCAGTGATACTGCAAAGTAATCTATGCGGATAGTGTCGTTGAGATGCGCCTCGCCAAACTGGATGAAGCGTTCAAAGATCTGGCGGGCCTTTTCAGGTTGCCCCAGCTGCTGCCATGCCAATGCCTGGTATACGATCTTGTCAGGCTGCGGATCATTGTAATAGATGGCCTGAACCGGCTCACTGATACCGATAGTAGCCGCCAGGAAATGTTTTTTGGCAGTATCTGTCTGTCCCAGTCCTGCATAAGCACAACCCAGCAGGTAGTTGATATCATTCTCCTGCGCGCCGTACAGTTTCCCTTCGCCCAGGTTTTCAGGATAGGACGATAGCGCCTGCAGGAGGCTGATCGCTTTTTCAAACTCTTCCTGTTGTATAGCCTGCTTTGCCAGGGCGGTATGACAGAGGATGAATTGCCCAACTACCTTACCTTCGCCACCTTCCCAGGGATGAAACTGTCTTTGGGAGAGGAGCTGACGCGCCTGTTCAAATTCACCAAGATTATTGTATAAAGTGACGCGTTCCAGGTAGAGGTCATCCCTTCTTTCTACCAGTTGCATATTGCTCTCCAGTAATGCCAGTCTCTCCTGCGATGATCTGCCGGTGATCTTGTACAGCTGATCCAGTTCCATCAGGATGCGGGCGTCGTCAGGGGCGAGTGAGAATGCTTTCTCCATGAATGTAATTGCCTGTACCTTCTTATGTAGTTTGTTGTAATAGGCAAGAGAGAGGTTCCTGTGTACGATGGGGAATGTATCGTCCAGGCGGGCCGACTGCTCCCAGCAGGCAATGGCTTCCGTATATTGACGTTTATCGTACCAGAGATTGCCCAGGTAATAAGCTGCTTTGGCATCAGATGGATTGGCTGCCAGTGCGCTTTGGAGGATGATCACTTCTTCTACTTTATTTGGGAAGCAGTAGCCGGCATCCTGTTGGGCAGCTTGTTTGAAATAAGCGATTGCATGTTCCGGCGCTTTGTCATTTGTAGCAAACCATCCCATATAATAATACAGCAGTGGAGAGCTGGCGCCATGTGCGTCGGCGTATGACTGTAATACCTGGATGGCGGTAGTATAACAACCGGCATGCGCATAGTCGAGCGAAAGTTCCAGGTAGTTATTCAGGCTGCCGCGCATTAAAGTACGCAGTCTTTCCAGTACACTGTCGTCTTTGCTGGCGAGGTACCATTCAAAGAGGCATCCGTAATTGAAAGGATCTATTTCCAGCGAGGCTTTGGCGAAACCGATGCAATCTGCTGTCAGGCCTTTTTCTCTCAGGATAAGCGTTTGCAGATGACGGGCGGTATGATTGTGGTAATTGCGCACCAGGGATTTTTTTACAAGGGATAATGCATCATCCCATTTGCGACCGGATGCAGCGATACGTGCCAGCATGAGGAAGCCACTATGCTGCCAGGCATCGTTCCAGGTAGCTTTGAAGAAGATATCGTATGCTGCCGCCTTTTTCCCCTGCAGGAATAAAGCGCATCCCAGGTTGTAATATACTTCTCCGTCGTATGGATTGGGATTGCGGCTGGTCATTGTTTTGATAGCCGTTCTGAAATAAGGCTCAGCCTTGGCAAATTGTCCGCGGCGGAGCAGCAGGAGCCCCATGGCGTTATTACAACGGATATCGCCCGGGCTTCTTCTCAGGCCTTCTTCATAATAGTCGACGGGATTGAAAGTGGCATGACGGTATTGTTCCAGGTGATGACCGTTCAGGTACAGTTCTTCTACCTGTTCAATATCCTGTGGCAGACGCGCAGCAGATGCCGGTGGTGGTATCTCATGTTCTGCCGGTGGCGCGGGTTGCCACGATACAAGTGTATGGCCGGCTTCATCTTCAACGATCACTTTCCATTGCTCCGGTACCACATCGGCACCGCAATCGTATGTAGTTGAGAATGGTGCATAGGGTGAGAGTGATGCGGGGAATTGTTGCACTTCGGTACCTTGTTTCAGCAGGCGGATCACTGCATTTTTATAAAGGGCAGTGGCATACACTTTAATGGCCAGTTGACCGCCCCGCCATTCCATATTCAGCATCGCCTCTTTGGTAGCGTTTTTAACTACCCCCGTCCGGGCATATGGCATGAAGTATTGTTCAAAGGTCTTGCCTTCGTTGGGTTGCAGCCAGGAGAAGTCCGGCTGGTTGTCGGTGAACATACCGGTCATCAGCTCAATATAAGGTCCATCTTCATCTGTCAGGTTCCTGTCCCAGGCATAACCGAAATCGCCATTACCCCAGGTCCATTGTTTTTTGCCCGGCGATACATGATGATCGGCTACGTGCAACATGCCTGCCTGCGTGTCGTGTTCGTAACAGCCCATGAAGTCATACTCCGAGCGGATCGCCATGTAGGAAGTGGGAACGGGGATAGTATGATAACGGGAAATATCTGTTCCCGGTGAATAGTCTACTTTGTAATAGGTGCCCGTTGCGATCGGGAAATCAGATACGTCGCGTTTGCCATGGTCAAACACGGCATATACATCGGGCGGGAAAACCGATTGGTAATGATCGTTCACTTTCACAGCAGGGTTAGCCCACCAGAGGAAGGTTTGCGGGAAGAGCGTGCGGTTGAAAAGTTTGCCTTTTATTTCCAGGTAAGCTTTATCCGGATACAGTGTAAACCCTGCCATGCCTTTGGTACGGAACATCACTTCCACTTCATTTACCCATACTGTTTTGCTGCCATCGGCATTTTCTTCCGTGGTAAAGTCGACAGCTTGAAAAGTGCTGGGGCGATGGTGCTGCGGCCAGTTGAACTCTATGCCGCCCGATATCCAGGGGCCGGCCAGTCCGACGAGGGCAGGTTTGATGACCTGGTTATAGTATACAAAGTCCCGCTGCCTGATCTTATCGTATGCACGCTGTATACGTCCGCCCAGTTCCGGCAGGATCATTATGAGCAGGAATTCATTCTCCAGGAATACCGCAGTGTATTCCTGCATGGTCTTCTCATCGGCGATCTGTTCGATAACCGGATGAGGATACACAACACCACTGCTGCCCTGGTATACTCTTTTCTCGAGGAACATAGGGTGTTTCTCGGGTGTGCCTGTCTTGTACGTAGGAATGGATACGCGTTCTATCCTGACTGTCACTTCCATATGATCGCTTTATATTTTATGCTTTTAATCCCGTGGGACCAGTTTAACTAATAATGCATCTTTGGGCGGCACTGTCAGCGTAAAGGACGACTGTCCATTGCTGATCTCTCCGAGTATGGCATCTGTCATGAAATCCCTGATCTCATAGTGCCGTTTGTCTGCCACATCTGCTGTTTGCCAGCTGGCGTCAAAAGGTTTATCCTTTATGAAGTTGAACATGGCGAGAAGGGTGGTGTCTCCCCGGTGGAAGAAAGTCATCTGCTGGTCCTGGCTATCGCCGTCAGACATACTTAGCGGCGTAAAGGCAGCAGGCTGACTGAACCAGGCGCATACTGCAGGATGATTGAGGAATTTTTTCGCTCTTTCCGCCGCTGTTTTCTGCCTGAAATCTGAGCCGTCTCCCAGTATGCTGCCCATTACCATCATGGCATAGAGGCGCACTTTGATCTCCTGCTCTGTGAGCTCGGGATTGTTCTGGAAGTTCTTCATCACGATCACGTCCAGGTTGGTGTAAGGCCATAATGTGCCCTGCACCCACCACATATGGGAACCTGCTGCGAGTGAAGCCGCTGTACTGCCCCATTGCGGAAATCCCGGCTGATCGTCTCTGAGGTGTGAGTAAACATCCGTAGAAATGAAACGGGTATGTGCATATTGGTGGGGGAACAGGGGAGAGATGGCCTGTGTGATGAAGATGTCCGGTCCCATGATTGAGTCTACCAGTGAGCGGAGCATTTTGAGCCCTTCATTGTATGCCTGCATGCCGGAGCGGGTATTGCGGTTGTACCGCCTGCTGGATTCCAGCGCGCCGGCAGAGAGGAAATCTATTTTGATAAAGGTGGCGTGAATAGCCTTTGCCTTTTGCAGTTGCTGAATAATGGAAGCCCTTGTAGCGGGGTGGGAAGGATCGATAGGGTAACAGGCCCAGTCGCCTTCCTTATACAGGATAGGCTGCCTGTTCGCATCCCGCAGCACAACCTCGCTCAGCGGTGTCTGTGTACCGCCAATGGGATTGTCCAGGGAGTTCTTCCAGGTCCATACGGCAAAAGGGATAAAGTAGAAGCCCATTTGTTGCCGCTTTTTCTGCCCGTATTTCGACAAAGACGTCAATAGTGAGGTTGTGTATATGGATTGGTCGTACGAGTCAACGCTGAGCACCGGAGGGGCATATTTGTTGAAATTGTCCAGGGTGGCAATAAAGTCGGACGTTTTAATCACGCCCGGGGGCATCATTACCTTGGTATTTCCCAGTACGCCCTCCACACCGAAACTGTTCCAATAGAAGGGAGCGTTTCCTTTCCATTCGCTGCGGCCTGCCAGTTGCACGTTTACCTGGCCATAGGCGGTAAATGCCTTACGGGTATCAGGTCCGGCGGCCAGGTAAATGAGGGGGGATCTGAGCGTGTTGCCCCGCATGGTGCCGTGCGGCGCATGATCGTGGGTGCCATCAAGTCCGCCGTACGCGGGCGGCAGGGATCTGTCATCCGCGGTAGCGGCGCCGCCATATACAATGAAAGAATCGATACGGCCGGTTTCCTTACCGGCGCTATAACGGAAGCCGGTTTTCCAGAAGTCGTGCGTTACGCTGCCGGCCACCAGTCCTGAAAGGCTATGCTGGTCATAAACGGAGGTGAACTCATAACTGATACCTGATGCGGAAGGCCATTGCCGGGTAAGGACCGGCACCCAGTTGTCGTTGTCGAAGGGAACGTCCAGGATGCGGGGCGTATTACCCGGAACAAACAGGTAAGCCTGCTGTTCCGGGATAATTGTTAATGGAGAGATGTTACGCGTTTCCAGTGTCGCGTCACCTGTGGCCTGTACGTCAAGCAGCAGGTGAGACGATTGCGCGTAGACGGTAATATGTTGTTCCAGTTTAAAAGGCCTGGAAGGATCGCTATGTATGATGGATATGGTAACGCCTTTGCCGGCAGCATCCTGCATGGGAGCAGTGCTGTATCTGTGTTGTGAGAAATCAGTACTGGCTGTTTTGCCGGTGTTCAGCTCTTCTATCGTGGCGACCGTGTTTTGCAGTTGCACGCCGTTGCTGAACAGGTAACTGACTTTACCGCTATGACTATCCACGCTTAGCTTCAGGTAGGCATTGGACACCACGAGGCTGTCGGCCGACGATGTTACTGTTTGTGCCTGTATGTTTCCGTATGCTATGCAAAGCAGGCCGGCAAATGATATGTTACGGATGATCCTCATAGATTAATAGCCCTCGTTTTGATCTTTAGGTGTGAGCTTTGGATTGTTCTCAAATTCTTTTGCAGGAATAGGATACAGCAGATGCCTGGACTGGATATTAGGCGCTGCATCCGGATTGTTGGCCTTTACGGTATTCAGTAAGGTACCGGTCCTTTTCAGGTCGAACCATCTCCAGCCTTCGAAGCCCAGTTCACGCATGCGCTCCATCATGATCTCCGTGCGCAGTTCATCCTGTGAGGGAATGCCGCCACGTACGTCTTCCCATTTACCAAGGCCGGCGCGTTGCCTGATCTTATTCAGATTAGCGAGTGCAGTGGTGACGTCATTCAGTTCATTGGCCGCTTCTGCATACATCAGGATTACATCTGCAAGTCGCAGGTAGTACATGTTCCTGGACGACAAAGAGCCGCTTACTGATACGCCTTTGGTGATGTCAAATTTCTTCACATGCGGTTTGCCTACATCTGCCCACCAGGAGTAATCGACAAGGTTACCGTTCGCATCGTAGAACACTGTACGGAATGTCGCGTCTTTTCTCAGATCACTATCCTCAAAACTGTTGAAGAAGTAATCTGTAGGAATGATGACGTGTCCGCCGGCGCCACTCAGGCCGGGAGAGTTGATCTGCCATGCGCCTGTGTTATTGGCCATGTTGCTGGTATTGTCGGGCTCATTGGAGAACTGTACTTCAAACAAAGATTCAATATTGTTCTCATTTTTCTCTACGAAGAGGTCGGCATATGCCGGCATAAGGCTGGTCTTGGAGGAGCTCAGCAATGGTTCCAGGGTGCTTTTAGCCAGGTCGTACGCTTTGCGGGTAAGATAGACCTTACCCAGCAGTGCGGTCGCTGCTTCTTTGGTAGCATGACCCGGATCGATGCCATTATCTCCTTTGCTGTTCAGATGTTCGGCCGCATACTGCAGGTCGGCTATTACCAGCTGGTATACCGCTTCCGCGGTACTTCTCGGATAGCCGTCCCTCACAGCATCAGGGTTGTCTGCATCCGTTGGCATGGGTACACCGTCATACAACTGTACCAGGTAGAAGTAAAACAGTGCCCGCATGAACTTTGCTTCTCCCAGCGCCCGCATTTTGAAATCTTCATTTACGGACGCCTGCTGCGTATATTTGATAGCGATGTTTGCATTATTGATCCCCTTATAGCAGTTGATCCAGAAGCCCTGTACAACATCGTTCTGTGCAGTGAGCAGGGGCGAGTAGCTGTTCACCGCTGCAAATCCCTGCCAGTAAGGGCCCCAGGTAGGTACGAAGATGGTCATCTTTGCTTCATCGGTACCCACCATGCCCACAACGGCATAGTCTGATCTTTTCAGTACCAGCAGCTGGCGGTAAATGCCGGTAATACCGGCCGTAATGCCGGCTTCGTCTTTGTATAGCTCTTCGGGAGAAACGAATACTTCCGGTTTAATATCGAGCTGTTTGCTACAGCCAGGGATAAGCGCCCCGGCAAGTAAGATGAAGAATAATATATAGCGATGCGTTTGCATAAATGTCGTTTTAGGAAATTATAAACCCATTTTTAAACCGAACAGATAGGTCCTGAAGCGGGGATAGATATCATAAGCCCCCTGCGCCACGCCTATTTCGGGATCCGTGCCTTTATAGCCTGTGAACAGGAATGGTTCCAGGGCCTGGGCGTATACATTCAGCGACCTTATTTTCAGTTTGGATAAAATGGCCGGAGAGCAATCGTACGCCAGTGTGATATTCCTGATGCGGAGGAAATCGCCTTTCTGCACGGCGAAGCTGGAAGAACCCTGTGGCAATGCCCTGGTAGAACTACCAAATGCATTGGGACGTGGAAGATTGGTATTGGTATTTTCCGGTGTCCAGTAGTTCAGTCCGTCTTTCAGGATCACTTTACGGCCGTCGGAGTAGACATAGTCCATATAAGCCTTGTTGTAGATATCGTGACCGTACATATAACTTGCAAACACGGTCATGGAAACCCTCTTATACCGGAAATAGTTCCAGATACCACCCCAGGCCTTAGGAGTGGTGCGGCCTACTATCGCCCTGTCGTATTGATTGATGATACCATCGTTGTTCAGGTCTTTGATACGCACATCGCCAGGCCGGCCGGTAGGGTTCAGCTTAAAGTCATCGCCTTTGTTATAGATACCGTCAAACACATAATCAACGATCAGGCTGTTCGGTGCTTCGCCCACTTTCAGGTAAGGGCTGAGTGAGTCTCTGCCAGGCAGCAATGCCGTTACTTTGGATTTGTATTTAGACCAGTTAAGGTCTATCTGCCAGTCGAAGTTTGGCATCTTAACCGGGTATAGTTTCAGCCCGATGTCGATCCCCCTGGTGGTCATAGACGCTACATTGATCATGGTAGCATCGAAGCCCTGGGACGGCGCCAGTGAGTTTTGCAACAGGAGGTTTTTGATATTCTTGTTGTAGAAGTCGAAGGTCATTTGTATCCGGTTGTTCAGCAGGCCGAGGTCGAAGCCGGTATTGAACTGATGCTGGCTTTCCCATTTCAGTGCGCTGTTACCCTTGTTACCGCCCACCTGGTAGCCGCTGGACTGTGTATTGCCATTAAAGGGATAAGTGGCCGCATTCATTTGCGAGAAGATCTTGTCGTAGGAAACGTCCTGGTTGCCGATCACACCATAACTCATCCTGATCTTGGCATCGCTGACGCGCGATTTGAATTTTACGCCCAGGAAAGGCTCATCGATCAGTCGCCATGCACCGCTGACGGATGGGAAGAAGCCGTAACGGTTGGCGGCGCCGAAGCGGGAGGACCCGTCGTAGCGGGCGGTGAAATTGAGGATATAACGTTGTTTGTATTTATAGATGGCCCTGCCCAGCAGTGAGCTGGTAGCCCAGTTGAAGTAGTCGCTGGAAATATAGTCCCTCCTGGTGGCGAGGTTCATGTTTTTATAGGTCAGCTCATCTGTCGGGAAGCCGGAAGCCTGTTCGAAGTTCCATTCCTGTCTTCTTTTCTGGAAGGTAAAACCGGACAGGAGGTTGAGGGAATGTTCCTCAGAAGGGTTATAGTCGTACGTAAAAGTGTTTTCCCAGAGCCAGTCGCGGTAACCGAAATTCTGCACTTTGGCAACGCCTTTCTGTAAGTACCCTGCGCTGGTGTTCCGGGGGTAGTATTCAAACTGCTGGTTCTTGTAAATGTCAGCGCCGATATTGGAACGGAAGCTTAAGCCGGGCAGTACTTTGTAATCCAGGTACATATTTCCTATCAGGCGGTCGTCTATACGGTGGTTGGTGGCATCCATTACAAGGGCCAGTGGATTATTGGATGTGATGTTGCCGGTATTCGGATCTATTTCTATGGACGGCTTGCCGGTGGAGTCGTAAATGGGCCTTAAAGGGCTCATGGTCACGGCGGTGTAATAGGCTTCATTGCTGACGATGCTGGTTTGGATATGTGAATAGTTGCTATTCAGGCCTATCGTCAGTTTATCTGTCACGGCCGATTCCACGTTTGCTTTCAGGGCATAACGCTTCATGTTAGACCCTTTGATGATCCCGTCCTGGTTAAGGTAGTTGCCGCTCAGGTATACTTTGTTCTTACCGATGCCATTGGAGATGCTCAGTGAATGACTTTGTTGGGGCGCTACCTGGGTGATGATGGCGGGCCAGTCGTAGGTCTTGCCTTCCGCGAGGCTTTTCAGTTCCACAGGACTGAATATCTTCCTGTCAGTTTCAGGGTTATTCATCGGCCAGGCAACAGGATCTTCATCGGCCCAGGCCAGTCTTCGCAGGTAACCATATTGCGGACCATCAATAAAATCGTAGGTCTTAACGATCTTCTGCACGCCGTAGTAGCCGTTATAGTCGATGGAGGCGCGGCCGGTCTTCGCCTTTTTGGTAGTGATGATCACCACACCAGCGGCTGCCCGGGCGCCATATATAGCGGCGGCGGATGCATCTTTCAGTACGTCTATCGATTCAATGTCGGAGGGATTGATCTCGCGGATATCGCCGGTCAGGATGACGCCGTCCACTACATAAATGGGGCCGTCGCCCTGTGTGATGGAATTGATCCCCCTGATCCTGATCGTGGTTCCGGCGCCTGGCTGATAACCTGCGCTGCTGATCTGCACACCGGGTACCCTGGCCTGCAGGGCGCTGTTGATGGAGGTAACAGGCAGCTCGGAGATCTCTTTGCCCGACACGCTGGACACTGCGCTGGTAATGTCTTTCTTTTTCTGCTGGCCATAACCGATCACCACCACCTCATCCAGCCCGGAAATCTCGGTTTCCATTTTGACGATAAGGGCGCTCTGTCCGGGATTGTAGGTGACCGTCTGCGATTTGTAGCCCACGAAACGGAAGGTGAGAACGGCTTTTGTTGCAGGGAGAGGAAACTGTCCGTCAGCATCTGCTTTCATGGAAGCTCCTTTGTTGGTGTTGTTGGTGATAGTGACGAAAGGCAGCGGTTTACCTGATGCTGCATCCAGCACCTTGCCCCCCGGTGTCTTGTCTTGAGCTGATATCCATGTGTTGAAAGATAACAGCAGGATAAGCAGGGATAAAATTTTTTTCATAACATGAATTTGCCAGTGTTTGAAATGCTGATTAATACTAAGTACCCGTTTAGATTGTCAGTTGTTGGTTTGCGGATGATGTGGAATCGTGTTTTAGTTCAGGGTTCAAATTTCGGTTTTCACCATAAGGGGGGAAATAGGGTTTCTTATGAAAATGATGGATTATTTTCTGGTTTTTGTATCTTAGTCCCGATTCCATGAAATATGAAAGAGAAAGTACTTAAAAAACGGGAAGGGTTTGAGGGGCAGCAGCTGATAGTGGTGCCTAAAAAGATCTCGGCCGATTTCCTGACGAAGGATCCCATTACCCGGCAGCTGTACATTACGGATATAGGGTATTATCCAAGAGCGCGTTATCACTACGTTAAGCGAACGGTAGGGGCCGGGCAGCATATTATTATCTATTGTATAGAAGGACGGGGATGGATAGAGATAGACAAAAAGCGGATCGATGTGCAGCCGTCGCAACTCGTTATTATCCCTTCGGGGGTGGCGCATAAATATATGTCGGAAGAGGACGACCCATGGACAATTTACTGGATACATTTTAAAGGGGATATCTCCGCTTTTATCGTAGAACTGATCCTTCAGCGGGCCAGGAACTATAAGCTGCATCTTACATATAATGAGACCCGTATCCACCTGTTTGAGGAGATCTGTCTGAACCTGCAGAAGGGCTATAGTGGGGATAATCTTCGTTATGTGAATATGATCTTTAATCATTTTCTTTCCTCCTTATTGTATGAGGAGAAGTTTAATCATGCAGGCCATGAGGAGGCGGAAGATGTCATTGCACATACCATCAGTATGATGCAGGAGCGGCTGGCCCAGGTGATCACATTGCAGGAGCTGTCGAGCTATGCCGGATTGTCGGTGTCCCATTTCTCGGCCGTATTCCGAGAGAAGACGGGTTACTCGCCGATAGAGTATTTTAATCATCTGAAGATCCAGAAGGCATGTCAGTACCTCATGTTCTCGAATGCCACGGTGAAGGAGGTGGCGAACAGGTTAGGGGTGGAGGATCAGTATTATTTTTCGCGGATGTTCTCGAAGCTGATGGGTATGTCGCCGTCGGAGTACAGGAATAAGAATAAGGCGATGGAGCAGTAGCAGTTGGAAGAGAATGACCGGCTGGTAGCGCAGCCGGTCAGGGGAAGCGTTTATAGCTTACCCTCGGCTTCTAATCGAAGCAGTTCTTCCCGTGAAGATATTGTCCGTACATTAGGAAAGAGTGCATCATGGCGTTTAGATGCTTCCCTAAGATCTCTTTTGAGCGCTTCGCGGTCATTGTAGTATTTCAGATAAAATTGATAGCTATAGGCATGTAACCATCGAAGCGTTTTGGAACCTTTGATCTTTCTCATCATTGTTTTTTGAATTTTACAACTTACCCTCTGCTTTTAACCGAAGCATCTCTTCCCGTGATGATATTGTCCGTGCATTGGGGCAGCATTCAAGGTGGCGTTGCCATGATTCATCAAGGTCTTTTTGAAGCGCATCCCAATTATTGTAATACTTCAGATAAAATTGATAGCTATATGCGTGCAGCCATCTAAGCGTTTTGGAACCTTTGATCTTTTTCATGATTGTTTTGATTTTAGTATATATTCTGGTGTTTTAATTAAAATAGGTTTGTAGCCGAACTCGATATTCGTTTCATTATATAGTTTGATTTTTCGCTTATATACAATATGCCGGAAGTTCCAACTGGCAATTACATCAACCTCGAATATGGTGCCGGTGGCAACATGAACTGCGTCTTTGGAACTTTTCCCGGTTAATATGTTTTTCTGTAAGTATTTTTCGGCCAACAATTTTACTTCTTCATTCTGTTTGTACCCGAGTTTATATTCTTCCGGAACCTCATGGAACTTCCGCAACAGATGATTTTTACCATCCCGCCCCTGCTCAATTTCCTTATATACAACATCCGAATATACCATCATCTTTCTCCCGGCTTTGAAATCCTCAAACAACCTGAGACTGTCCTTTCTGAATTTTTGATCGAAGCACCCCCCAATGACAGAAGTGTCGACATACACTTTTAACATACTAATTAAATACTGAGTTAACAGATAGTAAAAGCACTTGCAATAAAGGAATGACAATGCCATTATCCCTTTGATCCGTTGTCAGGAATTTTAATGTGAACAATAAAATTTTGAGAATAGGTATTACAAACAAAAAAGGATATGAACTACTTCGTTCATGACTACGACAGGCGTAAGTATAAATTTGAGGCTGCGAATAT
Organism: Chitinophaga filiformis; assembly: GCF_023100805.1. Taxonomy (NCBI): domain Bacteria; kingdom Pseudomonadati; phylum Bacteroidota; class Chitinophagia; order Chitinophagales; family Chitinophagaceae; genus Chitinophaga; species Chitinophaga filiformis. Next base: position 5,125,068 of record NZ_CP095855.1, on the reverse strand, counting down.
ACGTCTTTTTTTAAACTCAAAATTTTTTGAAGGGATAGCAGGAAGAAATATATTTGTAGCCATTGTTTAGATTTCGATTGCAATAAAAAACTTTTGCAGAAAACCCGGATTTATATACATTCGCGGCAATCCCAGAATAGCCCCTGTAGCAGAGAACAAATACACTTTGAGCGGCATTTCACGAACAACAGCACCATTCCACTGAAAAAATGAAAAACTATAGTCATGCGAACCTCAGAAAATCACGTTACGCTGGAGAACAAAAATCCGGAACATTATTATTGGTTAGATCTGTTCAGAGGCTTAGCGGCCATGATCGTTGTTACCACCCATTGCCGCACCATGTTATTTGTTGAATATGGTTTACTGCCTCCGGCTGAAAAGACAGTCCGGAACTCAGTATTCTTCTTTCTTACCCGTATATCGCATGAAGCCGTATTGCTTTTCTTTGTGCTCAGCGGTTTCCTTGTGGGAGGGAAGGTTATTCAACGATTAAAGGCGGGTACCTTTGATCTTAAATCGTATGCGCTTGACAGAACGGTGCGCATCATGTTACCCTTGCTTTCTGCATTGATATTGATCTTTATATGCAATACCATTATCGGGCAGCAATACAGCGTGATCGATTATTTAGGGAATATACTCTCACTCCAGGGAATACTGGTGCCCTGGGTCAGCGGCCCCTTATGGTCACTGGCCTACGAGGTCTGGTTCTATGTGCTGATGGGGGGAATGGCCTGGTGGTTAACAACCACGAAAAATGCCTACAGATACGTTGGTATTGCGCTCCTGTTTGTTAATTTCCTGATATTTTCAAACAGCCTGAAGGCGACCTATCTTTTTATCTGGTTGCTGGGAGCGATGTCTTTCTTTTATGTAAAGAAGAATAATTTCATGTTGGTCCTGGGTATACTTTCACTGATCGCTTCTATGCTGTCCCTTCAATTCTTCGGCAGAGAGAGCCGTACTTTTGAGCTGCATAACGTTGATAATATTAAAACGATCTGCGAATTGTGCCTGGGAATATCCATGTGCCTTATCGTTCAGCAGGTGATACACCGCAAACCGAAAGGTAAAGTAGCCATCGCTTTAAATAAATTCGGGACCTGGCTGGCAAATTTTTCATATACTTTGTACCTGACGCATTTGCCAATAGTATATGTGTTGGTACATTTTGGATTCCCTAAAAGCGGATCGATCAATGCGGTATCACTTGGTTATTACCTGGCTGCTATCGCCATCTCACTGGTCAGTGCATACCTGATCTATCTTGTGTTTGAGCGGAGAACGAAATATGTAAAAGAGATATTGAAGCGCAGGATCCCTTCGAAGGAACGCGTGGAGGGACAGCAATACCAGACAAGGGCATAGAGAGAGTAAAAATATTACGGAAACCCGTTTTTATAACATCATTGTCGCAAAGCGAATGTTATAAAAACGGGTTTCTTCATCCGGTAACGGATTGCTGGAATCAATCCACTACAAATCCATATTTAGCTAGATTCTCTTTGGTCTCTTCGTATGTCTTATGCTGAAGGCCGTTAATACCAAGGCCTGTTGCTACAGATACGAACATTGGCCGGTCATCGATATATAATACCTCCTCCGGATTTACCAGCGCAATATCCAGTGCTATACGCCAGATGTCGGCGTCAGGTTTCCTGAAATGCACGAAACAGGAAGAGATGAAGAAGTCTACGAACTTATTGATCCCAAACTGCCGTATACGGTACTCGTTCAGTTCCCTGCCTTCATTATTGACGATGGCGATCTTAATACCGTATTTCGCCTTGATCTTACATACCAGGTCTATCATCTCAGGGATAGGCGTGGTAACGGAGAACATAAACGCTTTAAATTCTTCTTCTGTAAAAGCCCTTGGCTCATAGAATACCGTTCTGTGCAGGTATTCGTCCAGCGTCAGCTTGCCTTCCTCATACGTGTCGAATGTGAGATGGTGACGTTCTTCCAGTTCCGGAAGGTCCAGTGAGAATTTGGCGGCCGCCTCCCTTCTTGCAGCGCGGTCCCAGCCATTGCTGAGCAATACACCGCCTATGTCCAGGAATAATGTCGTAATTGTTGGATGCTGTTGCATAGTGCTTAAAATATATGATCTGCTGTATTTAATGGTAAAATCATTTAATCTGTCGTCCTTTTCATGGACATTAAAACAGGAAAGTAATAAAAATATTAATAATTGATTTCAGAATACTGAAAAAGTGCAAGACTAACCCATGAATATACAATAGGACGGGGAAAGAGAGGCCGGAGCACAAAGGTACTCCAGCCGATAGCTAATTAAGAACAGCAAACGCTACGTATTATTATAAGAGAGATATTGTCTTCCCTAAGGTCAGTCTGTGACGCTTCATAAATTGACAGACCTGTAATGGCAAATGTGAGGCCCCTTTATGCCTGATTTTACAAGCATATGATGTATAGTGTATTGTATTTCCCCGGCATGCCATGTCTGTCTTAAGTGTCATCTCATTTTGAGATGGCTCCTGCTTGTTTTGAGAAAGGAGTACATAAGAAGAGAAAGAACTGTTATTCTGATAAAACATTCTCAAGATGAGAAGGTTTTTTTAATGGACGCGGATGGTGGCGTAGCTCGTAACTCCCCCTGAAACACATGACAGCATTGTGTTAGGTTTGTTTTTGGAAAATCCGGCCAAGACAGATGGTACGTGCTTTGGCATATGGTAAGCACTATTAGGCAACTTGTTTAATATGGGAACTAAACAACACAAACAAATGAAAAAAGTATTTCTGGTACTTGCATTAGCATCAAGGACTATCTGCGCTATGGCGCAGGACACCACAACAACTACGGAAAAAGTACCGTTCGACGGCATTGATCAAACCTGGCAGAATGGGAACGACAGAAGAGAGAACCCTGCATTTCAGGACATGAAGTTCTTCACGCCAAGTATCATGATGGATATCAACTATACACATTCGTTCAACCGGCCTAACGACAATACAGTGGTAGGCTCTACCGCATTGGCCCGTAACAACGAGGTAGAACTGTCTGCGCTCCATTTTGGCGGCGATTTCTATTATAAAGGGGCCAGGGCAAGGGTAATGACCCAGTTTGGCACCCGTTCTATCGTAGTGCCGCGTAATGACTATAGCCCATACCGTGGGCAGTACCAGTTGGCCAATGCATACCGCTATCTGAGTGAGGCGTATGCGGGGTATCATATCAATAAATGGTACGGCATTAATATTGACGCAGGGTTGTTCATGAGTTACCTGGGGCTGAACTCATACTATCAGCCTGAGAACTGGGAATACCAGGCATCCTTTACATCTGACAATACCCCATGGTTCTTTAACGGGTTACGTGTCCAGATCTTCCCAACAAAGAATTTAAAGATCGAACCCTGGATCATCAATGGCTGGCAGAGCTATGGCAAATTCAACAAAATGCCCGGATTTGGCTTCAATATCACCTACATGTCCGACAACAGCAATCTGAAAGTGCTGACGAATGATTACTACGGTACTGATGCTGCGGGGATACCTGAAAGAAAGCGGTTTCACTCTGACAACAGCCTGCTGATAAGATATTATAATAAGCCGAAGTCAAAAGGTATCAGCAGAATGGCCTTCTCTCTGACAGGAGATGTCGGTTTTGAAAAAGGTGGCGGGGTGAACGGATTTAAAGACAGCGATAAGAATGGTCCTGCGCAGTACTTCCTGAGCGGTATGTTCTACAACCGTGTCTGGTTCAACAGGAACAGGTTTGCCTGGACGGTAGGCGGTGGTGTAATGACCAACCCTGGCAGATACCTGGTACTGTACCCCACCGGTCAGGCAAGCCCATTGCCCAATCCGGCCGATCCTACTAAAACAGAAGGCGCCTTCCCATTCAGCGCGAACCCTGGCGATAAGTTCAAAGGCTGGGATATGTCGACCAATTTTGACTATATGCCCAACCAGAGTATTACCTTCAGATTTGAGCTGGTGAACAGGCATTCTAATGTACCCTATTTCGCAGGTGAGGGTGGTGTTACTTCCCAGACCGGTTACACTACAACACCGCTGGATCCTGACTGGCGTCCTGACCTGGTGAAATCTGAAACCAGGTTTATACTCGCTGCCTTATTCAGACTGTAATAGTTTTAACCTTTTGAGGACATAATGCCCTTCCATTCCGGGAGGGGCATTATTATTTATACAACTTGCGGCGCGATGATGTGTGTCGGGTGGCAGGGAATGGTCCTGATACATCCCCATAATAGGGGATGGTAGCATGTAGGAAAATCAGCCGGCCAAGGCTTATCTTTGCCGGCATAAAAACCAAAGGTCACACATGGAATATTCAAAAGTCTATAAGGTAAAGGAAGAACATATCGACGTACAGGGTATTATGGATGGGTTATATTACCCTTTCTATATGGAATACTGCCGGCATGACTATATCAGGGAGGTGCTGGGATTTGACTTCGCTGAGGAAGCCGCTAAAGGTGTTCATATGGTATTGTCCCAATACACGATCAAGTTCCTGCGCTCGCTGAAAAAAGATGACGAATTCACCGTGACCTGCGAGTTGTTTGCAGATGCCGGCGGTCAGCCGCGACTGCATTTTAAGCAATCTATTATCCTGAATGGCAAAGTAATGACCACTGCTGTCTTCACCGGTACCTGCGTAGCGGCAACGGGAGGCAGACCTTATCTGCCTGCCGGAATGACGGATAAACTGGTAGACGCACCAAAACTGGATGTAGCGACGTTAAAGTAAATTTGTTTAGTTATATATTTTATCTCCCGGATGGTGAAAGCTGTCCGGGAGTTTTTGTTTGAGAAAATAGTGAGTGTCTCAGGTATTATAAATTTATTTTCAATGAAAACTTTGAAATATATATTTATGTATTACTTTTGTTTTGTTCGTATTTGACATGTAAAATCGCAGAAAGTAAATAGCAGTTGCTTACCGACCTATATGTTCTTGTTGGCCATTTGTTATTTGTGCTGTATGCTCTCTATAAAAATATAACGTTAAAGAATCCGATACCTATGTAGAATTTCTGGATGTAAGCTGTAACCCGGCTGAATTGTTGACCGGCTTGTACTTTGGCAGAAACTAAGTCATCAGCGTTTTCCATTAAAAGTTTTGAAACCATTGCAGGAAATGTTTTCTCTTGTCAGGACGAGAGGTGAGGAACATATCCCTACTACATAGATATTTTAGGTCCCGTACCCATGTAAAGGCTGCTTTACATGGCGAAATATCATTTGTCAGCATATAACAAAATACCTATTAAGATAAACACACTTCAATGATAATCGAACTTGTTGCAAAGCAGCAAAGAAAGATCGCTTTCTTCATGCTGGCATTGCTTTATTTCGACGTGGTCATTCCCAGGAATGCGCTGGGAGCGCCTGTTGCCAATTCACATTTCCCACGCAAGCTCCCGGCTGCAGTTATGAAGCCGGAGGTAATAAAAACACCTGTAGCTCCGCGGCTTGTGCCCGGCAGGAGCCGGCACAGCGAAGCGCTGCATCCGGATATTGGAGGCCCCACACAGCCGGAGAGCCAGGCCTTTCACTCCGTGAACAACGACAACATGGTCGATCTGTTCAGCGGAGATTTTACTTATAATATACCATTGATCGACGTAGGTGGCTACCCGGTAGCAATTGGCTACAACAGCGGTATTAGCATGGATGAAGAAGCGAGCTGGGTCGGATTGGGCTGGAATGTCAATCCAGGAACTATTACCCGCAACCTGCGGGGCATACCGGATGACTTTAATGGTACCGACACTATTCAGAAGACAGCTACCGTCAAGGCGAATAAAACCGTAGGCGTTACCGTTGGCGGTGATGTGGAGATTGCAGGTTTGCCCAAAATGAAGGATAAAGGCCTGAAGGCAGGACTGGGCGCCAGCCTGGGTGTAACACATAATAATTACAGAGGGTTTGGTATTGAATCGGGCATGAATGCGAGCATTAATGTGGGCGCTAAGAGCATGGGTTCTTTAACGTCCGCTTTGTCTTTTACGAACAGTTCCCAGGAGGGGATCACTGTTGGTAGCTCACTGTCTTTACAGATGGGAGATAAAGAGGCTATTGAGAGCCAGAGTAGTCCCGCGGGAAGTATTACCGTTGGCCTGGCTGCCAATACAAGGTCAGGGCTCAAGGCACTACAGCTATCGTCCGGGATGAGACAATACGGGAAGGCCCTCAAGAATAATCCGGATAAGCATACCAGCATAGGAACCTCGGTTTTCTCTTCCGAGATATCTTTTGCACATCCATCGTTCACGCCGACAATTACGCTGCCTTATACCAGTTCACTGATCAGTGTTACGGCCAAATTAGGGGTCACTACCAAGATATTGGACGGGCACATTTTTGCCAGCGGCTATGTGGCTAAGCAAGGCATTGAACCCGAAGACCGGCACATGGCGATACCTGCTTATGGCTACCTGAACTACCAAAATGCTGATCCCTCAGGAGGAGCCTTGCTGGATTTTAACCGCGAAAAAGAGATGGTGTACCGGGAGAAACCGGAAGTGCCCAACATCGCCATTCCGTCCTATACCTATGATGTGTTTTCCATGTCAGGGGAGGGCACCGGTGGTATGTTCCGGGCCTACAGGGGGGATATTGGTTATGTATATGACCATCGTATGAAGACGAAGGATAAATCCGGCAGGTTCAGTGGTGACCTGGCATTGGGCGACCTGGTGCATTGGGGTGTGGACCTGAACGTGAACAGGTCGTATACCGAGAGCGGACCATGGAAAAGTATGAACCCATTGGCGCCAACAATTGCGTTCAGGAAATCAAACAAACAATTTGAAGCGGCTTATTTCCGGAATCCGGGAGAGAAGTCAGTGAACGCAAAGGCGTTCTATGATAATATAGGTGGTGATGATGTAGTGGCCGTTGAGCTTTTCCAGGCGGGTAGCAGTAGCCCTTTTATTACGACGACCAATGTACTGAACCGTTATGTAAACAAACAGCGGGTAGGACAGACTACTTTGGCGCCCGACAATGTATATAAGAAAGAGAGGGACAAACGCACGCAGGTTATTTCTTACCTGACGGCAGGGGAGGCCGCTGTGGCGGGATTGTCGAAGTATATAGACAACTACCCGATCAATTCATATGGCGCGAATAACTGCGATATGGAATTCCCCTCAGAGCTGGATTCCAGCAGGCATGGTTTGCTGGGAGAATATTATGCCGGACGTAATTTTGAGCAGTTCCTGTTCTCCAAGGTCGACACGATGATCAATTATCTGAATGTGAACGACTTTAACGTGGGCAAGCCTGCCAATGCACCGGGTGTAAGCCGCAATTTTTCCATCCGCTGGACGGGAAGGCTGAAAGCGGACGTTACCGGTACATACAAGCTGGTAACCCACACCGACGATGGCGTGAGGCTATACATTAATGACTCCCTGTTCATCAATCGCTGGAACGATCATGGCATAAAACCGGATACTGCCACAGTCAATATGGTGGCAGGTGAAGTATATAATATCCGGCTGGAATATTACCAGGCAAAGAAGAAGATCGCCATGCAATTCCGCTGGATGTATGCGGGCCTGCCCTTATTGCCGATTGGTAACAGGAACTTTTACCTGATGCCTTCAAAAGACACTTTTACCGTTGGTAACGGTGATCTGTCGAGGGAGAAAAGGATCAACGATTTCAGGAAGAAGAATCATATATCAGAGATCAGTGTATTAAATAGTGATGGCCGCAGGTATGTATATGGCATACCCGTTTATAACCTGAAGCAGAAGGACGTCACCTTCTCTGTGAATCCGGCGGGAGGAAACAGTAAGGATGGTCTTGTGAAATATACACCCGGTCTGGACAATACCGTTAATAACGACAAAGGGAATGATCACTACTTCAATAGTGAAGAGGTGCCTGCCTATGCACACTCATTCCTGCTGACCGGATTACTTTCTCCTGACTACGTCGATCTCACCGGAGACGGTATCTCTGACGATGACAGGGGGGATGCGGTTAAGTTTAACTATTCGAAGATCGCAGGGATCAGGAATCCATACAAATGGCGCACACCTTATAGCGATAGCGCGGTGTACAATGAGGGGCTGAAAACGGACTACCGCGATGACCGGGGAAGTTACGTGTACGGTGAGAAAGAGCTGTGGTACCTTAACTCTATCGAGTCGAAGAACATGATCGCTACCTTCAAGCTGAGCGACCGTGATGATCAGCCATCTATGGATGAGAATGGCGGGACGGCTCCTGCAAAGGTGCTCAAAAAGCTGGAGGAGATCAACCTGTACGTGAAGGCGGACTACCGGAAAGACCCATTGAAAGCACGGCCTGTAAAGACAGTTCATTTTGAATACAGTTATGAGCTTTGCCAGGGGATCAAAGGAAGTGCCGGCGGAAAGCTGACGCTGAAGCGGATCTGGTTTACCTACAATGGTAATAACAAGGTACAGCGCAATCCATATGTGTTTAACTATAATGCACATAACCCTGTTTACAATAATAAATCGTACGACAGGTGGGGGAACTATAAAGAGGCCATGCAGAACCCGGGATCATCAGCAGGCAACCTGATCACGAATGCGGAATATCCTTATGCACTACAGGACAGCGCCCTGGCGGCAAAGAATGCAGCGGCATGGACACTTGATTCCATCGTGCTGCCTTCGGGCGGAAGGGTGAAGATAGATTATGAGAGCGATGACTATGCCTACGTACAGAACAGGCGGGCTGCGCAGATGTTCAAGATTGCCGGTTTGTCCGGCGATGTGCCGAAAACCCTTTCCGACCTGGAAACGAAATTGTATGGAGGTCTGAAAGATTACCTGTACGTATCGGTGAACATACCTAAGCCGGTGAACAGTAATGCTGACCTGTATGCCCGTTATCTTGAGGGTATAGATACCCTGTTCTTCCGCATAAACGTAAAAATGCCGGGCGATAAGTTTGGCAATGGCAATGAATATGTGTCCTGTTACGCCAATATGGAGCCGGGTACTTTCGGCTTCTATAATAATGGACGGACCATGTGGCTGAAGTTAAAGGCCATTAACCAGTCGGGCGAGACGGACAAGTTGTTAAGCGTATACAGTCCGCTGGCAAAGGCAAGTACACAATTCCTCCGTCTGAACCTGCCATCAAAAGCTTATCCCGGATCGGATGTGGGAGATGATATAGATTTCGGAGATGCGGTGAAAGTGTTGTTATCGCAGGCGGACAATGTGCTGAACATGTTCGCTTCATATGATAATACCGCCAGAATAAAGGGATGGGCCAACCAGATAGATACTTCACGTTCTTTTATACGTCTCAACAATCCTTATTATAAAAAGTTTGGTGGCGGCCTGCGCGTGAAACGTGTTCGTACCTACGACCACTGGAACGCCATGACGAAACAGCGTGAGTCTGTATATGGCCAGGAGTACCAGTACACAACCACGCGCAGCGTGAATGGTACCGAAGAAGTGATCAGCAGTGGCGTGGCTACTTTCGAGCCGTCCATCGGAGGTGAAGAGAATCCGTGGAGACTGCCCATTGCCTATAAAGAGCAGGTAGCTGCATTAGCGCCGGTTGGTATCGGGTATACAGAGAAGCCCCTGGGTGAGACCTTTTATCCGTCTCCATCAGTTGGTTACAGCAAGGTGAGAGTGAGAACGATCCATGCGAAGAATGTGCGGTCAGCCAACGGATTTGAGGAAACATGTTTTTATACCAGCTATGATTTTCCTACGCTGACAGATATGAGCTTGCTGGCGGATAGTAAGAAACGCTACAAACCGGCGCTGAGCAATTTCCTGCGTATCAATGCCTGTCATTTTGTAGCGGTGAGCCAGGGCTTCAAGATCGAGCTGAATGATATGAACGGAAAGTTACGTTCCAGGTCGAGTTTCTCTGAGTCTAACCCTCAGACGCCGGTTTCATATACAGAGAATTTTTACAAGGTTGATAACCAGAATAGCCCGGTTAAGCACCTGAACAATACAGTAATGGCCATCGATGAGCAGGGCGTCATTGACAGTGTGGCTTCCATCGGGAAAGATATTGAGCTGATGATGGATATGCGTGAGCAGCGCTCCGTTACCAATGCGCTGAACCTGAACCTGAATGGCGACAACTTTACCTTCCCATTCCCTCCGGTGTTCCTGTTACCAACATTATGGAACCTGGCGCAAAGGGAGGAAACGAAGTTCCAGTCGGTAGGCGCCACGAAGATCATTAACCGCCATGGTATACTGGACAGTATTGTTGTCGTGGATAAGGGGAGCCGTGTCAGTACCAAAAATATGTTGTTTGACGCTGAGACGGGAGATCCTGTACTTACCCGCACCTACAATGAATACGATGACCCGGTATACAGTTTCAGCATGCCGGCGGCCTGGGTATACAACGGTATGAGCGGCGCCTATAAGAATATCAATACAATACTCCGTAATGTATATATCAGCCAGGGCAGGATCACCCGGGGGCTTGATACCCTTGTTGGTGCAGCAGACTATTTTGCTGCGGGTGATGAGATCCTGATCGGTTCCAAACAAAAGACCGGTGGATCGGACTGTTTCCCTGAGATAGCGACGTTTGCTGCCACCTCGGTCTTGTACGCGGTGGATGCCAATGCGCAGACAGAGGGGGCTACGCCTGATATCTATTTTGTGGATCGCGATGGTGTGCCTTTTACAGGGAATGATATCTCTATGAAAGTGATCCGCTCGGGGAGAAGGAATATCGCCACGGAAGTGGGCGCGTTTACTTCCCTGGGCAATCCGCTGGTGAGAAATGCAGCAGGCTACTCACTGGTATTGGATAATAACAGGACATTGTCGTCCAGCGTGACCACCTTCGGTCAGTTCTGGAAAGTGGCCGATCAGCTGAAGGCACAAACCGTCATGAACTGTGTACCGAAAACCTATGCAGAATATGCAGGGAATGACCAGTGCGGCACCTTCTATTATTCAAATGCAGATACCAGCCGTTTCTTCCAGCGCAGCAACTGCGGCAGGGGTTATGCGCCAGGAGCGCCTGTTAAATATATTGTACCTGCGGGCAGTTATGCATCCACTATCAGCCAGGCGGACGCAGACGCGAAGGCAGCTGCTGATCTGACCTTGAATGGCCAGGACTATGCTGATATGAATGGTACATGTATTCCGTATTACTACAGTGCGGGTATAGATAAAGATTTTACCAAAAAAGACTGTGGTGTTGGCGGAGTTGGATCTGTGGTTCCCTATCACCATCCGCCGGGAACCGATTCTTCACTGGTAAGCCAGGCCCAGGCCGACAGCCTTGCATTGGTCAAAGCAAATATTGCCGGTCAGGCAAATGCTAACGCGAAAGGTACCTGTACATATTATAACAGCATTATAACGGACTCGATCAGGAAGAATGACTGTCCGGAAGGATTGCTGGGTACGATTGTTCCGGTAACGATACCTGCCGGCACATTTACTTCTCCTGTCAGCCAGGCAGACGCCAATACAAAGGCCCTTGCTGCCGCTCAGGATACCGCAAATGCAAAAGGCCAGTGTATCTCGCCTGCCTTGGTAGCAACGGTTAGCTGGGGATGTACGGACAAGGGGTGTACCGAGCAGGGAGGAACATTACTGACCTTTAATTTCCCTACGCCGACGACGCAACAGGTCACATTGCTGGTAGGCCATGTGCATAATAGCGTAAACGGGCTGTTCTACCAGGGAAGTAACCTGTTTACACCGCCTGCAACCGCCCAACCATGGGGCCAGAACCCCGAAGTGCCGTGTATAGTAAGGATCCCGGCAGGGGTAACAAGCTACACTGCAGGCCCGGTTATTTATCAGCAGGGATTTGAAGGGAATATCCTTCACTCATGGACTTGTCAGTCCTGTCAGGGCCCGCCCGTGTCGCTGTATGTTAAGTCGATCACCAGTGGTGTAACGACCAACTTTACGCTGACCAATCCTACTGTGCAAATATTTAATCTGAAGTAGTAGCATATCATCTTTTACCCGATGTTCTATTAACGAGTTGAGTCAATATGAAAAAGCATAAAGCATATAAATTTTTATACAGGGTAGTGGTGTTGATACTGCTGCTTACAGGAGGCGCCGGTACGCAGAGCAGGCTGTCTGCACAGGGGCAGGCCTCCTGTACCTGTGGCTGCCTGCGGCCATTATTTGATTACCTGATCAGCTCCCGGCGGCTTTTTACGCCGGAGGCTGAGCATGTTGTCATCTCTTCACTGATAAGGGATGCAAGGAAGGCGGGGTACAATATATCTTATACACAATGCGCCATTTTGTATAAGAATATTAATAAGAATTTCTACGCCATCACAGCAGATACCGTAGGCACACTTTACAAGGCCCGTGTGGGCGATTGCGAGATTTCCCTGCAGTCGTCTGCCGGCGCTGTCAGATTTGACAGTTTACGCAGTGATGCCTGTACCGGTGCAGATGTAGTTACCTATCATAACGCCGGTGGCAGCGTGAAGGTGGCGCAGCTGGCAATCGGTACCTGTTATACCTGTGTGGTTGCGCCTTCAGGTAGTTGTTACAGCGCGGTGACCGATACAAGCGTCAATCCTTATGTGGGTGGTCTGGCCGGGAACTGGCGGCCGCTGAGGAAGTATACGATGTATACTGATCATAATGAAGTTAATGCCACGCAGTCGCTGCACGCCAGAACGGCGGGCACCATTTTCAATTTTACCTATTACTGGAAATTGAACAATAAGAAATGGGTAGTACAACCGGATACGGTGAGATGGCTGTGGATGAATGAGACTACTTTGTATAACAGGAGAGGTATGGAGGTGGAGACCAAAGACCCGCTGGGAAGATATACTTCCGGCTTATATGGATTTGCAGATGCCTTGCCTGTTGCGGTGACGGATAACTGCAGGTACCGGGAAAGCGCTTTTGACGGATTCGAGGACTATTTCCTGAATGAGGCAACATGCAGTAATGGTTGTGCTACGACACGCAGTTTTGATTTCTCTCCGTACAAGCAGTACCTCGATACGACAGAACAACATACGGGGCGCTATAGCCTGAAAGTGGCGGCCGGAGGCAGTTTGGGGATCGGAGCTGACATCGTAGCAAGTGATTCTAATAATTTCAGCATTGCTATCAACAAAGACAGCAGCCGCTGTATAGATAAGCAGTTGATATTAAAAAGTATACGGGCCGGGAAGGAGGTGCTGCTGCCCGTCTTTTCCCCGCTGGCGGGCAAGCGCTTGTTGCTCAGTGCGTGGGTGAAAGAAGGGTCCGCATGTAAAGGCAGTACCTACACCGGCAACCAGATCTTCATAAAAATAAAAAGGGCGACAGATAGTATTACCGTCATCGCTGTACCAAACGGCAATATTATAGAGGGTTGGCAAAAATATGAACAGCCATTGGATGTACCTGCTGATGCTGTCAGCATCACCTTATACCTGCAGTCTACCGGTCAGTTGCCTGTTTATTTTGATGATATACGGATCCATCCCTATAACTCCAATATGAAATCCTTTGTGTATAATCCTGATAATCTTCGTCTGATGGCGGAGCTGGATGCAAATAACTATGCTACAATGTATGAGTATGATGATGATGGTACCCTGATACGCGTGAAAAAAGAAACCGAGAGAGGCATTAAAACGATCTCGGAAACAAGAAGCGCCCTGTTGAAAGAGGTGTTGCCATAATCAATCATTTTGAAAATAACGGACGAATGAAACGTATATTATTAATAATAAAACCCGGCCTGAAAAAGAGCATACCGTTTAAGATGATTAAACCGGTGATGCTTGTCCTTGCATTGTTATTTGTGCTGGTTTCAGGAAATGTACAGGGGCAGACTGTAAGCGTGCTTAAAGGGCTGCTGGATGGCGCCAGAGGGCAGCTGGCTAAGGATTCGATCACAACTGTGCAGGATACAGCATATTTTAATCCTGTTTTACAGGGTAAGCTGGATACGCCTTATCAGGTAAAGAACATTATCACCTTCAGGATAAATGAGTATGCGCGGGTGGTATTGCCGGCTACCTTTACGGCAGCTGTCAGCGTACGGATCATTTATACGAAACCGGATTTCAGTTTGGACTCAGTGGAAAGGACACTGACCATCAATTATTCGGATACCAGTGTTTATACAGCCAGGAACAATTTTGTGTTTAACAATGGGCACAGGGTAACTGTAAAAGTGCTTGGCGTGACTACCGATGCAAGCTCAGATATATTACCTGCACTGGTACTGGAGAACGAGATGGATGCGCGGGTACTTTATAAGTTGTCCTGCACAAATGATGGTGTGAAAAGCATCAGCATTGTATCTCCGGCGCCGCCTAATACAGATTCCACAGATGAGATCAGTGTTACATGGCCGGTGATAACCGGCGCCGATGTATATGATCTGGAATGGGCCTACATTGATTCCACAGCGCTGCTGAGTGGCCGGTATGGCAACCCTTTTAACAGAGAATTATTATTTCGCAATAATGCAGACAGAGTTACTGTAAAGAATAATGCTTATAGTATACCATTGCTGTATGATGATGGTGGTGTTCTGTTTTTCAGGGTAAGGGCGGTACAGGAAGGCGATGGAGGAAGCAGGACTGAGACGGCCTGGAGTTCCTTATACCAGGACGGTTTGGGGCAGTACAGCTTTACAGGACATCAACGGGCATTAAACTGGCAGGCAACGACCGCTTTTGCTGAGGATGGGAAAAGGAAATCCGTGGTTCAGTACTACGATGGAAGCCTTCGTAGCCGACAGACGGTGACAAAAGATAATACTACAAACACGACTATTGTAGGTGAATCATATTATGATTATCAGGGAAGGCCCGTGATCAATGTACTTGGTGCGCCGACATTGAAATCGGTGATCAGTTATTCCCGGAACTTTAACAGAAGTATTAATGGTGGTGAATATGATAAGGGGAATTATGATACGCTTATCAGTCCTGCAGATATTTTAAGTGCTTCGGCCAAACCGATGTCAACAGCTTCGGGGGCAAATCAATACTATTCGGCTGATAATCCTGAGAAAGGCAATGGGTTTAATCAGTATATCCCCGATGCAGGCGGATATGCATTTACTGAGACATCTTATACCCAGGACAGAACAGGAAGAGTAAGCCGTCAAAGTGGTGTAGGTCCGGTATTTAAATTGGGTAGTAACCATGAAACGAAATATAGCTACGGTGCTCCCGGCGATAATGACCTGGATGCTTTATTCGGAACAGAGGTAGGCGTTAAATCGCATTATTTTAAAAATATTGTAGAGGATGCCAATGGCCAGTATCATGTTAGTTATGTAGATATGTATGGACGTACTATCGCCACAGCATTGTCGGGTGTTCCGGATAGTGCTGATTTGGCAGGACTGTCCTATAATCCACTTATATCCTATACAGATACATTGTCCAAAGCGAACAACAGGATCGTCAAGGACCTTGTAATGGAAAACACACAGAGCCAGCTGGTGACCCTGCCTGGCAATTACGTGTTTAATTACAAATTGAAAGCCCCGGTCCTGCAGCGTAGCGATTGTAATAATAACGCGATATGTTATAATGGTTTGTTTGACCTGGAGATCAGCATTACTGACGATGCATCCAATCAGCGTCTGGGCGGCAAGCCATTTGACACCGTATTGCATAATTATACTCCGGGATCGGTTCCTGCTACCTGCGGAGTACCGGATATGAACGTTGGATTTACCATCTTTTTGCCTGCAGGTACTTACCAGATCACCAAGCGTTTGAGCGTGAACCGTGAGGCAATGGATTATTACAGGGATAGTGTGTACATGAAGAAACAGTTATGTACTACACTTGAGCAGTTTGTGCAGCAGCAACGGGATATCCTGGCGAACGACAGTAGTAAGACCTGCATACCGGATTGTAAGAGCTGCCGCGATAGTATAGGTACCTGGGATACTTTCAGGAATAACTATCTGGCGAAAGCCGGCGTTACGCCTGTTGATTCTGCGTCTTACAGGGGAGCCGTATATGCGGCTTATCTGGCGGCGGTAGCGGCTTGTGATGTTTTATGCGATTCCGGTTCGGAGATCCAGGGTATCAGAAATGCTATGCTGCTGGATGTGTCCGGACCTTATGGTCAATATGCCGATCCGGCGGATACACTGAATATCTATTCCATATTCTACCATGCGGATGAGAATGTGCAGGCGCCATACAGGAGAGATGATGTAGTGTATTATGACGAGCTGGGACGCAGGGATACAGTATATGATGACGTCAGTGATACCTATGTAATACCACAACTGCTGAATCCTGAGCAATTCGCGGCTAAATTCAAGGCCTCCTGGGCGGAGGCATTACTGAAGTTCCATCCGGAGTATTATAAGCTGCTGGAAATGCAGAAGTATGCAGACAGCTATTTGTGGGATAAGACATTTGAGGGAGTAGATACCTATGCAGAGGCGAAGGAAAAGGGTTACCTGAATCCGACGGCCAACAACAGTTTTATTTTCCCTGTAGTAACAGGCAATAAAGATCCACTTGCTGCGACTGCGAAAGACGGACTGGAAAAGGTGCTTAATAACTTTAATGGCGGCAGTGGCGCAAGCTTGCTGTCTATGTGGAGTATGGCAACTGTCAGCGTAAAATGTTCGCGCAGCAGCGCTACCTGCTACCAGCAATATAGTACGCCGGCAAAGGCTTTCAATGAAGCATTGATGTGTAAGGGAGATCTTGATATGGCGTGGAGGGCCTTCCGCCAGATGTACCTGACCACCAAGCATAATATTATTAATGACAGGATCAACAATGTTATTTATCCGGGTTACCCGAGGATAACATCTGCACAGCTGAGTGCTGCAGGCAAGCAGCCTAATTTCTATGTGGTGAATGAGGCATTGAGTGAGAACGGAGGTGGATTCCTGGGCAACAATGCTGATACTACCGTGTTAAAGGACTCTGCTAATGCACAGCTGCAGCGCTCTTATGATGAGAACTGCAGGAGCTATGTACAGGCATGGGTGAAACAACTGGCGCCTTGTAAGTATAGTCAGCAGGTACTGGATAGTATCATTATACCTAAACTGCTGGTTGTCTGCAAGGAAGGAGCTGACATAGATCATCCTTATGGAGCGAGCTCTGTTAAACCGTCCAGCGGAAACTACTACAGGAGTTTCAGTGATGTACTGAATGCCTACAATGCGCAGGCCGGTATTACAGATCCGCTGAACTGCAATGCATATCTTATTACATTGCCGGCGCCGTACGATAAACAGGCTGCCTATACAAACAGGCCGACTTACACGGCGCCTACTGACTGCGAGTGCAATCAACTCAGGATCTTAAATACAGAATACCTGGCCTATAAGAAGCCATCTGATATTTCGCTGGCGACTTACCTGAACCGTACAAGGGGTACTTCTTTAACTGAAGTACAGGTTCAGCAGTTGCTGGGCGCATGCAATGTGCCGGGAACGACTACCTGTACTTATTTCGAGGAGCCGCTGGTGATTCCCACCATTATGCAATGTAACATAGCTGCGCCCTGCGCAAGCTGTGAGGTGGTGGGGAACAGCTACAGCCGTTTTCAGGCAAGCTACCCGGGCATTACACCATTGCGTGAAGAAGCGGATTCTGTGCAGCAACGGAAGAATGAGCTGTTTGTGAGCTTCATGAATAATCAGCTGGGAATGAACAAACAGCTGTGGGAGTACCTGAACTTTATGGATACCTGTCAGCTTTATTCATTTAAAGACAGTATTGTTTGCCGCGGGGGCAAACAGTTGATCCATAGTTATACAACAGGAAGTATTGACACGGTTTATGATGTTATCCGCACTCCGGATAACGGATTTATGATCGCAGGGTCAACAACAATAGCGGCGAATAATAAGAACGCATATCTTATCCGGACGGATAGTAAGGGTGAGGTGCTGTGGTCCAGACATTACGGCGGCACCGGCAACGACAATTTTGCCCAGATTAAATCTACATCCGATGGGGGATATATTGCTGTCGGAACCATTGCAGCTTATGCAGTAGCGAGAGATGCGATGATCGTTAAGCTGACGGAGAAAGGTGATGTGACCTGGAGTAAGCGTGTCGGTTTGAACACTACGAATGGTGAGGTCGGCGCTGACATTATACAGACAAGTGACGGTGGTTATGCCTATGTTGCGCGATATAACCTCGCAGATGGGGTGGCAGATTTTCTGGTCGGCTCACTTCAATCTGACGGTACATTCAACTGGTTGAAACGATTTGGACAGGGAAGTGGCGATGAAGGTTATTCACTGCTGGAGAACAATGATACATTGGTGATTGCAGGATGCTCCTGGGTAACCGGCATTACAGGTCAGTTTGATGGCTGGATATTGAAGGTAGATAAAAAGACGGGTAAGCAACTGCATGTTCACTGGTATGACATTGGTCAGCCGACAAAGACCATCACCAACTTTTCGAATTATATTCATAAAGTGAAGGGAGGATATATCACCAGCTATTCAGCAGGTGATGCCGGGGGCGTTAGGCAGGCCATACTGAGTGTAGCAGACAATGGCCAGGTAAAGTATGTGAAGCAGTTTTCCCGTCCGCTGAATAAAACGGTGATCCGGTGGATGCCGACAGCAGTGGGATCGGACGGTAATATTATGGCGGTACAGAATATCCAGCTGTCTAACAATTATGGCATTGTGTGGGAGAAAACCAGTGGAGATGGCAACCTGCTCTGGTCGGATCTGTTCAGATCGGACAGTTCGGTTTTCTTTACAAAGCTTATAGAGAATGCTGATGGCGGATTTGTGGGTGCTGGTAATTATGGCCGGAGTGCTATGATGATATTTACGCCACCCAGTGGTCCGATGGGATGTAGCGATAGCCTGATCAATGATACTTTTGACCCTGTTGGTGTGAGAGTTAATCCCGATACGGTCATGGTTTGGGATGTTGTTATCAAGGATACCGCAGTGAAGGCATTTACCCTTACTGGCAACGCGATAGCGCCCGTACACAGAACATTTAACTGTGTAGGTGCTGACAGCTGCTTCCGGATGAGTAAAGGCCCCTTGTTATGTGGTAATACGAAACCTGTGTTTGGAGATGTGGATGTGAATGAGATAAATAACTGTTCTGATAATGAGTTCTTTGCGGTAAGCAAAGGAACAGAGTTATTCAATGCTTACCGGGATTCCCTGAAAGCCGGTTTCAACAAGGCATATATTGATAGTTGCATGAATGCCGGATTGAGGGAGATCTTTACGGTATCTTATACCACCTCTGAGTATCATTATACCTTGTATTATTATGATCGTGCGGGATCTTTGGTGAAGACAGTGCCGCCGGCGGGTGTTGTGGTAAACCGTACGCAGACCTGGCTGAACGCTGTAAAGTCGGCCAGGGCGAGGGGCCTTGAGCAATTGCCTGCACATACCATGGTAACGAATTACCGGTATAATACCTTGAACCAGGTGATTGCCAAGATGACACCGGATATCACCGCGGCGTTTAAATACGCTTATGACAGGATAGGAAGATTGGTTGCAGCGCAGCCGACCTTATCAACCAATAGCATCTATACTGTCTATGATAACCTGGGGCGGATTACGCAAACTGGTAGTACATCCGGCTCATTATCAAACATTACCAGCCGCAATCCGTATACCCTGGCACAATGGTATGCAAACATGAGCAGGCTTGAAATTGTCACCACGAATTATGACGAGCCTTATGCGCCATTGACCGGGGCTATAATCAGTCCCCGTAACCTGAGGAACCGGGTTGCCTGGTCTGCGGCGTACGCTGGCATTGCCGCCATTAGTAGTGGAGCATATACTTCAGCGACGTTTTATAGCTACGATGCGCATGGAAACGTCGATACCCTGATCCAGGACTTTAAGACCGGTGGAATGGCAGATGGCAATAACCGTTGGAAGAAAATAGTGTATCGTTATGATCTGATCAGCGGAAACGTGAATCACGTCGCTTATCAACCGGGACAACCAGATGCTTTTTATCATCGATACAGCTATGACGCGAATAACAGGATTACCAATGTAGAAACCAGCCGCGACAGCATCAACTGGGACAATGATGCCTATTACCAGTACTATAAACATGGAGGACTGGCCAGAGCGGTTATTGGTCAGCAAAAGGTACAGGGAATTGACTATGCGTATACTTTGCAGGGTTGGTTGAAGGGGATTAACAGTACGGCAGATACCGCTACGTTCGATATTGGGCACGACGGCTCAGGCGCGAGCGCCGTGGCGAAAGATGCTTATGGTTTTGCACTACATTATTTTGGTGATCGCGACTACAATCCGATTAATAGTACCGCCAGACCTTTTGCAGGAGCCGGTACTGCAGGAGCCGCGTTTAAACCATTATTTAATGGCAATATTGCTGCGATCAGTCAGAATATACCGTCTGTCGGCGCGCCGTTCTTGTATACTTATAATTATGATGTGCTAAACAGGATAGTGGGAATGCAGGTCAGCCAGGGCCTCAATAAATCGGCAAATGCCTGGGCCCCCGTCCCGTTACCTGATTTCAAGGAAGATGTATCTTATGATCCCAACGGTAACATCCGTACTTATAAGCGCAAAGGCAACAATACATTTGCAGGGCAGCCGATCGATATGGATGACATGGTATATAATTATACCAGTGGTACAAACAAACTGTCATATATTTCTGATGCAGTTCCCGCGGCCAATTATGCGAATGATATAGACAATCAGACAACAGGTAATTATACTTATACTGCCGGTGGCCAGTTAAACATAGACAGAGCGGCAGGCATTACAAGTACACAGTGGACCGGCTATGACAAGATCAGGCAGATTAGTACCGCAAGTAATGGTGTAATTAATTATACCTATGGCGTGGATCAAAACCGTATTAGTAAGACGGTCAAGGGTATACAGACCTGGTATGTGCGGGATGCGACAGGAAATGTGATGAGTATATATACCAAGGGTGACAGTACGCTCAACGGAGGTTTACTTACCCAGACAGAGGCACACTTATATGGCAATAGTCGATTGGGTATTCATACGCTGAATACCAATGTACAGAGTGTTACAGTGCCTGAAGTAACTCCTCTGAATGGCTTAGGGTCTGGAATAAATATTAATTTTGTCCGGGGCAGAAAATTCTTTGAGCTAAGTAATCATTTGGGTAATGTGTTGGCAACGGTGTCTGATAAAAAGATCGGAGTGTCTTCTGACGGTAATGTGATAGATTATTATCAGCCTGATCTGGTTTCTGCGCAAGAATATTATCCTTTCGGTATGCGGATGTACGGCCGTGGATTGGCGAGTAGTAAGTATCGTTATGGGTTTAATGGGAAGGAAAATGACAATGAGGTAAAGGGAGATGGGAATCAGCAGGATTATGGAATGAGGGTCTACGATCCGAGGATCGGGAGGTTCTTAAGTGTGGATCCGTTGACGAGAGATTATCCTTGGTATACACCATATCAGTTTGCCGGGAATACGCCGATTTGGGCTGTTGATTTAGACGGCCTCGAAGAGTTCAAGGTAACAGGAAAAGATGGAAAGGAGCAAACAGTTAACGGTCCGTGGGCAGACAGCAAACAGGCACAGGTCGCCGCATTTAAGGGCTTTGCCAAACCACACGAGACCGTCACAACTCAAAATACGTCAACAAAAAATAAGGTAACACAGCCAACAAATGATCCAAAATCTGAGTTTGCAAAGGCTGTCGACGATTTATACTATATCTGGTCGGTAATAACTGCGGATCCTTTACAGCCGACAGCGGCAAAGCCTAGCTCGACGTCAACGACCGGACAACTAGTTGATATGGCTATTCCGTTGATTCCTGTTGAGGCAGTAGTGGAGAGTGTATTTGCTAAGCTGTCGGTAAAAACAATTCCGTTCTTTAAGAAAGCGGCCCCAGTGATAAAAGATGCAGCAGAGTATCTTAAAATTATGAAGCCGAAGGACGAATTTGACGCTGTCAAGACGTTATATAGAGGAACAACGGGATCGGAAGCCGGTTCAACCATACTTTTTCTGACGGATGATGCTGCAGTGGCCGCAACATACGTGAAAAATGGTGGACAGGTTATGGAGTATGAAATTTCACAATATGCTCTTTTCGCATTAAAAAATGCGGGAGAATTAGAGATGAAGACGGGAATACACGTAGCAGGACAGATAAGTACAGAATACATGTTTCTCGGGAAGAATGTTGTTGAAGCAGTGAACTCTTTAGCAAAACCTTTAAAATAAAATGGAAAAGAAATTTTGTTGCGAAAAGTTCCGATTTCGTTACGAAGGCAATAGCGAAATGGGGCTTAATTTTCGAATTATCAAACTCAGTCAAAACTTTTTAGACCGGGGTTATTGGGGCGATAATGTGTATCGCTATTACATTACAGAGGGCTATCATGTTTTTGATGATAAGATTAAGGCTATAGTAATGGAGTTTTGCCCTTTTTGCGGAAAAAAGTTAAAGTCTATCTATAAATCTGATGAATACATTAATGAGTCTAATCACCCTTATTAGTATCGTTAAGTGCCAATGGCATTAATTTGATTTAGTTTTATCTCCAAGATGGGAAGACTGTCTGGGTATGACTGTTCTTATTGCTTCGATAGGAAAAAGTTGTCAATAAAATGAGTGAACGCTCAACGCATGGCCGCTACCAACGTTTATCGATAAGAGTGGGAAAAGTAAAAGGGCCTTCGGCACCTTTATGAACACATTGTGAAGTCCGGGAGCAGAAACCTTGAATTCAAAAGAAGTTGTAATAGTAAACTTGTGTCCATATTAAGAAAATAACAAAGGAGTTCCGTGTTGAACTCCTTTGTTGTCTCCGTGCATTTGAGTTACTTGGATTATACAGACTGTTCATCTATAGTAATCTGTCATGAGGAATATATATAGTGTCGGCGTTTGGTGAATAGGTGACGCAAGCGGGAAACTGTCGCCGGCTTTTTATGGGAAAGAGAATCTTAAGAAAGTCAATGTCACTGGAACTAGCATTTATGTTTGTACGAAATACCTGAAACAGATGTAGATATAAGTACTGAATATCATTTATCAGACGTGTATGAAATGTCTCAAAATCGAACACTTACCCCCATAATACTGAACACATTTAATTATATTTAATAATTAACCAATTGTTAGTGATGCCATTCCTCCTTGGCATACCCCTTGTTCCCACACCCCGAACGCAATCCAAAACGGATCATCCCATGATAAGAAACCACCTGAAGATCGCCTGGCGCAGTCTGCTGTCCACCAAACGTTTTTCCATCATTAACATTTCCGGCTTAGCTGTAGGTATGGCGGCAGCGGGCCTTGTATTCCTGTGGTTACAGAACGAGATCAGCTTCGATAAATTCCATGAACATAAGGACCGCCTGTATGAGGTGCAGGGCCTGACCGCTGTTGATGGAACGCAGATCGTGATCAATCAGACCGAACAGCCCCTGGGGCCGACGCTGAAAAAAGATTTTGGGGAAGTAGAAAATACGACACGGTTTGCAGGTGTCAGCAGTTTGCTGTTGACTGCGGGCGACAAACGTTTTACGGGTATTAATGGTGGCTTCGTCGATCCTGCATTCCTCCGGATGTTCAGTTTCCCGGCGCTCAGTACAGTGACTCGCGAACCGCTTAAAAATATCAATTCCATCGTTATTACAGAGGCGCTGGCAGAGAAGCTGTTTGGAAAGGAGGATGCTTTGAATAAAGTGATTAAGATCGATTCTGTTGACTACTTCCAGGTAACAGCAGTATTGAAGCGTCTTCCCTCCAATACGCGTTTCGATTTTGAATATCTGTTGCCCTGGGATTATCTGCATAAGATCGGGTGGAACAATGACAGCTGGCTCAGTAACAATGTATCGACATTTGTATTGCTGAAGCCTAATACCAACGTGTCTGCATTTGACAATAAGATAGCAGGGATTGCGAGGCGTTATTCCGGCAACCCTGATATATGGACCCATTTTCTTTTTCCGCTGGAGCAATGGCATCTGTATGCCGTATTCAAGGATGGCAAACCTGCGGGTGGACGTATAGCCGTAGTGCGCTTATTTGCTGTTGTGGTGATAATGATCCTGCTAATTGCCTGTATCAATTTTGTGAACCTGAGCACCGCTAAGAGTGAGAAACGGGCAAAGGAGGTTGGTGTGCGTAAAGTGGCGGGAGCTGGAAAGGGGATGCTGATCGCCCAGTTTATGACGGAAGCTTTACTAATGTCGTTTATTGCCGGCGTCATCGCACTGGTAATGGTGCACCAGGCATTGCCTTATTTTAACAGGCTGGTAAATGTGGCACTTTCCATGCCCTATGGCAATGCAGGTTTCTGGGCCAGTGCCATTGGATTCATATTGATCACCGGTTTGCTGGCAGGCGCGTATCCTGCCTTTTATCTTTCTGCCTTTAAGCCTGTCAAAGTACTGAAAGGCGGAGTCAGGGGCAGAGAAGGAAGGTTCTCGCCCAGAAAGGTATTGGTGGTGTTCCAGTTCACATTTGCCGTTGTCCTGATCATCTCTACAATTGTTATCCGGAACCAGATCCGGTATGCCCAGGAAAGGGAAACCGGTTATTCCAGGAGTAATCTTATCAATGTTAATTTTGACGGAGATATTGCTAAGAATTATGCGTTGATCAGACATGATCTGATCAGTGAGGGGATCGCCACATCGGTGACGAAAACCATGTCTTCCATTACTGAACGTGGCAGTAATACCTGGGGCCTGGACTGGGAAGGTAAACGTCCTGATTTTGCAGGCACCATCGCCTTGTTCAGCACTGACGCCGGCCTGGTTAAAACGGTGGGATTGGAGCTGAAAGCGGGAAGAGATATTGATATCCATCGCTATCCGACAGATAGTTTTGCTGTAATGCTGAATGAAACAGCGGTGAAGGTAATGGGATTCAGGGATCCTATCGGACAGCTTATAAGGGAGCCGGGCGGAAATAAGACATGGAAGGTGGTAGGTGTCGTGAAGGATTATGTCATCGGTTCTTCTTACGGAACGGTACCGCCGGTAGTGATTGAAGGCCCCGGGAGTTGGTTCAATACCATGCATATCAGGTTCAACGCTTCCAGGCCTGTTGCTGAGAACTTAATGAAGGCAGAAGCAATATTCAACCGGTATAATCCAAATTATCCCTTCAATTACCAGTTCACAGATCAGCAATATGCCAGGATGTTCGACGCAGAACAACGTACGCAGGCATTGGCGGGGCTATCTGCTGCATTGGCGATATTTATATCCTGCCTGGGATTGCTGGGACTGTCCGCATATGTTGCGGAGCGCCGTGTCAAAGAAATTGGCGTACGTAAAGCTTTGGGGGCTTCAGTACTCAATATTACGGGATTGCTGACTTTTGATTTTATGAAGCTGGTAGCCGCCGCCATTGCAATAGCCATACCTGTCGGCTGGTGGGGGATGAACACCTGGCTGGAGCATTTTGAATACAAGATCACCATTAACTGGCTGGTGTTTGTCTTTGCCGGATTGCTGGCGATCAGTATTACATTACTAACCGTGAGCTTTGAGGTGATCCGTGCGGCAATGGTGGATCCGGTGAAAAGCCTGAAGCGGGAATAGGGGAGTTGATGACGCCTTTAGCAGATACCTGCAACACCCAATGAGAGACATTGTTAGCAATCGGCAGTTTTAGGCATGATACACCGGCAGGCTGAAGCCGAAGGTGCTGCCTTCTCCCAGCTTGCTGTCTACCCAGATAGTTCCGCCCTGTGCCTCTATGAATTCCCTGGAGATGGACAATCCGAGTCCGGTGCCCACTTTCTCCGGCGTTCCCGGTACTTTAAAGTAACGGTCGAAAATGCGGGACAGATATTTTTCCTCTATGCCCCTGCCATGATCGCAGACGGAGAACTCGATATTATTGTCTTTGAGTGAAGTGGTCAGCTCAATCTCGCCGTCTTCCGGAGAGTATTTGACAGCATTGGTGAGGAAATTAGTCAATACCCAGGCTGTTTTCTCCGGGTCTGTCATAATCCTGTGGTCATTGGTGTTTTTATTGATCCGGATGGCGATGTTCTTCTGTTGCGCCAGCGCACTGACGGTATTGGTGGCATTATCGATGATAATGTCGGGCGATACCGGCTCTATCTTCAACTGAATATGCCCCGTTTCCACCTGGCTCATATTGAGCAGCTCACTGGTGATCTTGAGCAGGCGGTCGGCATCGTCAGCGATGCTCTTTACGAGTTCTTCCTGTTCTTTATTGACGTTGCCGATACGGGCGTCTGTCAGCAGCTGGGCGCTCATTTTAATAGACGCGATCGGTGTTTTCAGCTCATGGGAGATGGTGGCAATGAAGTTGGTCTTTGCTTCATTGAGCTCATGAAAAGGGGTAATATTACGCAGCACGATCACTTGTCCGATCACCTTATCAAGGTTTGTTACATTGAGCACATCCAGGTGAAAATAGCTTTCTTTCCCATCAGCATAGATCTTGAGTTCTTTATTGGCACTATCCTGTTTTAGCAGGTTGCGCATCAGGTCGTTGTTGAGTGCAATGTCTGGCGCATATTGGCCCCTGATCTCCATTTCCTGCAAGCCGAGCAGCTTTTCAGCCACCTTATTGAGGAAGAGAAGGTTCCTCCGTTCATCGAGACCGATAATACCGTCATTCATCTGGTTGATGATGGTGTCGATACGGCTCTTTTCAAATTTGATCTTGGCGAGGTTACTATGTTCGTACTCATCCAGTTTTTCGGCCATGCTGTTAAAAGCCTGTGCAAGTTCCCCGAATTCATCATGTTGTGAGATGCGGATACGTTTCGAATAGTCTTTGTTTACAATGGCCTTGATACCTTCCGAGAGTGTATTTACCGGCTCGCTGATAATGCCCGGGAAGTTGACCGCCAGCGTAAATGCAATAAGGGCGAGAAAGCCGAAGATGAACATGGTATAGTTGCTGAAACGCCTGGCGTTCTTTTCTGCTACGGCGTTCTTCCGCTGGATGGCTTCCTGGTTGGCAGTATTGATCTTGTAGATCTCCCGGCGGATGATCGTTTGCAGGGAGTCATTGTCAGGATCGTGTTTCAGTTGTTCAAATATATTCCTGACGGCAGCAGTGGCAAGGCCTTCGCCGGGTTCCGTAATATTGGCTTCCTGCTTTGCAAGATTGCGTTCAAATTCTGGGAATACGGTAGAATCGAAAGGCACACGGTCCATTAGTGTCAGCATATTATTGCCGTATACCAACGTCTCGTAGTTGTCTTCGAGGATAAGACGTGCGTCATTCTTTAACTGGTATATGGAGAAGATTCCCAGGATACCGGAGATGAGAATGGCTACAAATAAAAATCCAATGCCTATACTTAGTTTCGTCTTTAGACGCATGTCACGAAAGAATTATAATGTCAATATCCGATTCCGACAACTTGCCCAGCAATTGTGAGAATACGGCTGTATTCATCAGCATGCCCATTACGTTGAGGTGTGGCTTCCCGATACAGATCGTGGTGATCTTTTTTTCCTCGGCTGTCTGCATGATACTTTTAGCAATATTAGTACTTTTTACCTTTATCACTTCTCCACCCAGTTCCATCACCAGTTTGAAGTTATTGATCAGATGCCGCTGGGCTGCAAGCCCGATCTTGTCCCCATCTTCTTTAGGTGTCTGTACATAGAGCACATACCATTTGGACTGGTAATAGGCAGAGAGCCTGGCCGTTTTGCGGATCACTTTCTTTGCAATAAGATGATTGCTGCTGATACATGCCAGGAAGCGCTCATTCCGGGCCTGGGCGCTTCGCGGCAGCGATGAATCTATTTTGCGTTCCACCTGCGCAGCTACTTCTTTCAGTGCCAGTTCTCTCAGCTGGAGGATCCTTTCCGGCTGGAAGAAGTTCTTTATAGCTACCGCGATCTTATCCGGAGTATAGATCTTGCCTTCCTTCAGACGGGTGATCAGCTCATCGGCCGTGAGGTCGATATTCACCACCTCATCGGCCTGTTGCAATACCAGGTCGGGAATGCGTTCTGCAACATCCACGCCGGTGATACCCTTGACCTCGTCCTGCAGACCTTCTATATGCTGGATATTGACGGCGCTGATAACGTTAATGCCCGCTTCCAGTATCTCCATTACATCCTGCCAGCGTTTCTCATTCTTGCTGCCTTCTATGTTGGTATGGGCCAGTTCGTCAATGACCACCACTTCGGGATGAAGGTTCAAAACGGCCTGCATATCCATCTCTTCGAGGGCTTTACCTTTGTAGAATAATTCCCTGCGGGGAATAAGGGGCAAGCCATCCAGCAGGGCATGTGTTTCTGCCCGGTTATGGGTTTCGATGTAGGCAATCCGGATATCCACGCCATTGCGCAGCAAGGTCCGGGCCTCCTGCAGCATGCGGTAGGTCTTGCCCACACCGGCGCTCATGCCGATGTATATTTTGAACTTTCCCCGCCTGGACTGACGGATCAGGTCGAGGAAGTGTTGCGCGTTATTTTCTTTTTCGCTCATAGGCAGTATGTTCAAAAAAACCACTCTCTGTCTGAATCCAGGCAGGCGCCTCTCTGCAGAGAAGCGCCCATAATCCCTTTGTCATTCGGGTCGTCTTATTTTAAAGTATCCAGAGCTATATTGAGTTTAAGTACATTTACTTTGGATGGTCCTGCAATGCCCAGCACCGGGCGTTCAGTATGATCGGACACCAGCGCCATCAGCTTTGTTTCAGAGAGATGACGTATAGCCGCGATGCGTTTTACCTGTATCAGGGCGGCAGCAGGGGATATGTCCGGGTCCAGGCCACTACCGGAAGCGGTGACCAGTTCCGCCGGAATATCTTCTTTCTTTACACCCGGATTATGAGCCAGGAAAGTATCAATGCGTTCCTGCACTGTTTTCTGGTAGTCGGGATTGGAAGCGGCTTTGTTGGAGCCTCCTGAGCCGGCCGCATTATAGTTGACGGCAGATGGACGGCTGTTGAAGTATTTGTCTTCAGTAAAGCGCTGGCCCACGTTTTCATAGCCAACAACTTTACCGTTTACGGAGACTGTTCTGCCTTTTCCCTGTCCCGGAGCGGCTTTGGATATTGCCGCTATCAGGGCGGGATAGAGTACTGCTAATACCAGTACCATAAAAAGGGTCAGTTTTACAGAAGGCCATATATACTTTTTCATTGTGTTTTATTTGATCGGTAATTACATGAATAAGGTCAGGAACAGATCTATAAGCTTGATGCCTATAAAAGGGATAATAACGCCGCCGAAACCATAGATCAGCAGGTTTCTGCGCAACAGGGCGCTGGCGCCGATAGGTTTGTAGGCAACACCTTTGAGTGCCAGTGGTATCAGGGCAGGAATGATCAGCGCATTGAAGATCACGGCAGAAAGGATAGCGCTCTCCGGGGAAGCGAGGTGCATAATGTTGAGCCCCTGCAAAGCCGGAATAGCGGTTACAAAAAGTGCTGGTACAATGGCAAAATATTTTGCCACGTCGTTTGCGATGGAAAAAGTGGTGAGCGTGCCACGTGTCATCAGTAACTGTTTACCGATTTCCACGATCTCAATCAGTTTAGTCGGGTCGTTGTCGAGGTCCACCATGTTGCCGGCTTCTTTTGCCGCCTGGGTACCGCTGTTCATCGCCACGCCTACATCCGCTTGTGCCAGCGCCGGTGCGTCATTGGTACCGTCTCCCATCATGGCAACCAGTTTGCCGCCTTCCTGCTCCTTGCGGATATAGATCATTTTATCTTCCGGCCTGGCTTCGGCTATAAAATCGTCCACACCTGCTTTTTCCGCGATATACCTGGCGGTGAGCGGGTTATCGCCCGTAACCATTACTGTCTTTACACCCATTCTGCGCAGACGTTCAAAACGTTCACGTATGCCGGGTTTGATAATGTCCTGCAGTTCGATCACGCCGATCACTGTTTCGTTACGGCTTACCACCAGGGGCGTACCGCCATTGGATGAGATCTCTTTTACTTTTTCTTCTGTTGCGGCAGGGAACGGATGGCCTGCCTTCTCAACGATATGACGGATAGCGTCATAAGCGCCTTTACGGATACGGAGCCCGTTGAGATTCAGTCCGCTGCTGCGTGTTTCGGCAGTGAATTCGATAAAGGTCGCTTCTTCGCCGGCGGGCGGAGTCATTTTAATACCTTTTTCGGCAGCCAGTTCCACGATGGATTTACCTTCGGGTGTTTCATCTGCCATAGATGCCAGCGCGCAGGCTTCGAAGAACTCTTTTTCCCCCATGCCTGGCGCCGGCCAGAAATGCGTCGCTTTACGGTTACCGATGGTAATGGTGCCTGTTTTGTCAAGCAGCAGGGTATCGATGTCTCCGGCGGTTTCTACCGCTTTCCCACTCTTGGTAATGACGTTGGCTCTCAGCGCGCGGTCCATACCTGCGATGCCGATCGCGCTGAGCAGCCCGCCGATGGTTGTAGGTATGAGGCAGACAAACAGGGACACAAAAGCCGCGATGGTGATAGGTGTGTTGGCATAATCACCAAAAGGCTTTAAGGTTACGCAAACGATGGTGAAGACCAGTGTAAAGCTTGCCAGCAATATTGTAAGGGCAATTTCGTTAGGTGTTTTCTGGCGACTGGCACCTTCTACAAGGGCGATCATTTTATCCAGGAAGCTTTCTCCCGGATCGGTAGTGACACGTACCTTGATCCTGTCGCTCAGTACTTTCGTACCGCCTGTTACGGACGATTTATCACCGCCGGATTCACGGATCACAGGCGCGGATTCACCGGTGATGGCTGATTCGTCGATAGTAGCGAGACCCTGGACGATCTCGCCATCCATAGGGATCATGTCACCGGCTTCGCAGATAAAGAAATCGCCTTTACGTAGCTGCGAAGAAGGGACGATCTTTATTTCATTGGTATACACTTCACCTACTGCCAGTACCTTCCTGGCAGGTGTTTCCTCTCTTGTTTTGCGGAGACTTTCTGCCTGCGCTTTACCCCTTGCTTCAGCAATGGCTTCTGCGAAATTGGCAAAGAGTAGCGTCAGCAGCAGGATAATAAACACAGCCAGGTTGTATGCGAAGGAACCCTGGGACGTATTTCCGCTAATGGCGGTATAGAGCGTAACCACCAGCATGATGGCTGTACCTATCTCCACGGTGAACATCACCGGGTTACGGAACATGATCCTGGGTGAGAGTTTAATGAAAGCCTGTTTTAAAGCACCGCTCACCAGTGCGGGTTCAAAAAGTTTATTATGATTGTGTTCAGACATATAATTCAAGTTTTGCGAACAAGGTCGTCATAGGATAGTAACCTGATAGTGATTTAGACTTAGGATGGTAACAAAAGGTTTTGTCAAAGGGACTGGAAATATTCTGCTATAGGTCCCAGGGTCAGTGCAGGGAAGAAGGCCAGCGCTGCAACGATCATGATCACAGCGTAGGTCATGATACCGAATGTAGCGGTATCCGTCTGCAGGGTACCCGCGGATTCAGGGATATATTTCTTCTTCGCCAGGATGCCTGCAATGGCAACCGGACCAATGATGGGAATAAAGCGGCCGAGTACCATGACGATACCGGTGCTGATATTCCAGAAGATATTATTGTCTGCCAATCCTTCAAAGCCGGAGCCGTTGTTGGCGGAGGAAGATGTATACTCATATAACATTTCGGAGAAGCCGTGATTGGACGGATTGTTAAACCATGCAGCAGGTTGTACGGACCATGCCATCTGCGGATGATGTGCTGCAAAATACGCTGACAACGCAGTGCCAACGAGCACCAGGAATGGATGGAAAAGTGCAATGATGGCTGCTATCTTCATTTCCCGCGCTTCCACCTTACGGCCCATGAATTCGGGCGTACGTCCTACCATCAGCCCGGAGATAAATACCGCGATGATCAGGAAGATAAAGTAGTTGAGCAGGCCCACGCCTTTACCGCCGTAGAAACAGTTGGTCATCATACCAAGCATTTGCATGGCGCCTGATAATGGCATAGAGCTGTCGTGCATCGAGTTCACCGAGCCAGTGGAGATGATCGTGGTCATGACCTGCCAGTATGCGGAAGCAGGCACACCAAAGCGTACTTCTTTGCCCTCCATGGCAGTGATATCTTTCAGTCCCATGTGAGCCAATACCGGGTTGCCGCTTATTTCGGAGATAAGGTTAGGTATCATTAATGTCAGCATGCCTGCCGTCATTACGCCAAAGATGACATAACCGAGTTTTCTCTTACGGATGAAGAAGCCGAATGCGAAGATCAGCGCCATTGGGAGGATCACCTGTGAGACGATCTCCAACATGTTGGTGAAGTAGTTCGGATTTTCCAACGGGTGAGCAGAGTTAGCGCCAAACCATCCGCCGCCATTGGTACCGAGGTGCTTAATGGCGATCATACCAGCAGCAGGACCTCTGGACACCTGTACCGAATCGCCCTGAACGGTAACGATACTGTCTTTCCCGTCAAAGCTGGCCGGTGTACCGTTGAACACCAGTATGATGGCCATAATGATGCTCAGTGGGAGCAATATACGGGTGATCGTTTTGGTGAAGAATACAAAGAAGTTTCCCAGTTTCTCGGTCGTTTTGTCGGCAAAGGCCCTGAAAAGTACGGCTACAGCGGCAACGCCGGTAGCGGCAGATACGAATTGCAGGAAAGTGATAACGAAGAGCTGGGAGAAATAGGTAAGCCCGGATTCGCCTGAATAGTGCTGCAGGTTACAGTTCACCAGGAAACTGATGGCGGTATTGAAGGCCAGGTCGGGCGTCATGTCCGGATTACCATCCGGGTTAAGTGGCAGATGTGACTGGAATAACAGGACGAAAAAGGCATAGATCAGCCATACCAGGTTAATAGATAGCAAGGCCGCCATGTGTTGTTTCCAGTTCATCTCTTTATGAGGATCTATGCCGCAAATGTGGAAGATAAAACGTTCCACAGGGTTCAGGAAGTCGGTGAAAGTGCGCTCGCCCCGGAATACTTTTGAAATGTATTTACCCAGTGGGAACGCTATCGCCAGTGTTATGATAAAGGTGAGAATAACACCTGTTATTTCGCTGTTCATTAGTAATCGGTTTGAGATCAGAATTTTTCAGGTTTCAGGAGAACATACACCAGGTAGATGAATACAAGGATGGATATGATCAGCAGTAGTGTCATCATAAATGTTCAATTATATGTTTTCGAAAAAGTCTATTGATTTATAGAAGAGATAAAAGCAAATGAGCATAATGAGCAGATAGGTCGCTATAAGCATATGACAGTGTTTTTAGATGATAGATTATACGCCCGGCTTCAGTACCTGCTGGATGTAAAGGGAAAAGAGCACGGCCGGCATTACCCGCTGTATTTCCAGCCACTCCTGGCGACTGCAGGACAGTCTGAAAGTGGAGAATGAAAAGATGAAAACATTCTCGATGGCAGTTTTCATCAGCTGGTTGCCACGGTTGTAGATCTTTTCTGCCAGTACCATACAACGTTGTACCTGGTGCAGCTGATGCTGTTGCAGCATCCTGGCGGTATAGTTAGCCAATACCTTTACAGAGAGGTATGCGCTGCCAAAAACAGGTGCACCTACTATTTCCTTTTGTATTTCCGGTATTTCGTCCGCAATCTGGGCGGCGGCTTCATATTGGTTCATAAAAATCAATTTACAGGGGTATAAAGGCGAATGGCATGCCCGGTCCAGGGTAGAAGTACCGGTTTGACCGGAAAATCGCCACTGGTGAGGGCGTATAATTGTTGAGCCGGGATTGGCGTGCAAATCGACGTTGGTAAAACCCTCTCATTTTGAGAAGGGTTTATCAATTTGGATAAAACATACTCCCCCCGGATATTGGCGGTCCGGCTTGTCCGGTTCACCACCTGATTTGTCCAACAGGAGCCATAGCACTATGCGTTGTCCCGGATTTGTCGTCCATTTGTACTGTGATTGACAATTATTCAAACGATCAATTAAAACACATGAGACCAGTTAATATATTAATGATCAGTACCGCTTTAATAGGCCTCCTTATGGGGATGGCTGCATTTGTGAGCATATCAAATGAAAGAATGATGAAAGATGTACAGAAAGCGAAGGATAGCAAAGGCTTCGCTGTTGTGGAGCTGTTCACCTCGGAGGGCTGCTCCAGTTGTCCGCCGGCCGATGCATTGATGGAACGCATCCAGCAGGGCAATGAGAATAAACAGATATATATCCTGGCCTTCCATGTCGATTACTGGGATCACCAGGGTTGGAAAGACAGGTTCAGTGATCGCAGGTATTCAGAAAGGCAGCAGCAGTATGCCGGATGGTTGGGGCTTTCTACTATTTATACTCCACAGGTGGTGGTAAATGGTGAAAGGGAATTTGTTGGATCAGATGCAGGCGCGGTTGTAAAAGCGATCTCCAATGGTCTGGAAGGAACCGTGACAGATAGTGTAAGTCTCCATACGAAGATTGCACAGGGTAAATTGTACATCACGCATGAAGCATCCGGCAGGCAGAAGGATGCGACTCTGGTGCTTGCCCTGGTAGAGAAAGAGGCGCAGAGTGATGTAAAGGCAGGTGAGAATTCAGGAAGGAAGTTATCTCATGTACAGATAGTGCGTCAGCTGGCATATGTGGATGCGAACAGCAGTAAAGAGGTAGAGATGAGCTTACCGGAAGGCTTTAATGGGAATGGCTGGGAAATGATAGGCTTCGTTCAGCGCAACAGGGATGGTCATATCACGGCAGCTGCCAGGACCGGGTTGCAGTCAGCAGCTGATGCGGCTAAATAGTATCGGCAGCAGGTTAAAATCAGAGGAAGGATTGGTTCATCCGATGCGATTAACAGCAGTAAATAAGTAAAAACAAAATATAAAAAACAGATCATGGAAAACAATAACAATGGAGTGATCAGCACTCCCAGGATTGACAAAGTACTATACACAGGTAAGACACATACCACTGGCGGAAGGGAAGGTAAATCAAAGAGTACAGATGGTCGTCTGGATATCCGTTTATCTTCTCCGGGAAGCACAGATCCCGGTACTAATCCGGAGCAACTGTTTGGTGCAGGATGGTCAGCCTGTTTCATGGGGGCGATCGGCATTGCAGCGGCAAAATCGAAAGTGACCTTACCGGAAGACTTCTATGTTGACGCAGAAATAGATCTCGGTCTTTCAGGCGTGGCATACTTCCTGCAGGCCCGTCTGAATGTACATCTACCCGGCCTGAGCACTGAGGTGGCAACAGCGCTGATAGAGGCGGCACACAAGACATGTCCTTATTCTAAAGCGGTTCGTGGAAATATAAATGTGGAGACTAAGCTGATCTAAACCGGCGTATTTCATGAATTGGCCTATCATATATATATCGTATAGACCATTAGAACCATCTCATTTTTGAGATGGTTTTTCATTTGGGAGGTATTTAGGGTATTACGCCATGACGCATTTTTTTCTCTATAGACGACTTTTTTTTGAAGACGACAGTTGAAGCATACTTACAGATTTTGTGTAATTGCCAGTATTGCCTATCAATTAATTAATGTATCAATACACTCAAAAAGCCGCAATCATTCAGTGTTTTGGACAATAAAAAAATAAATGTTATCATGACATTTAAGTATACTTGTTATAGTATTATTATTTAATATTACATCCGGATTCGATATTAAGAGACACTGTTTCTAAGAGAGAGTAGATAACATACCATTAGAGAAATAGCATTGAAGCTAAAGACACAGTTTCAGTAGACAGACCGTTGTGTTTAGAGAACGGTACTATTTAGTACAGTAACATTGGAACTAAAAGACACAGTTTCTAAAGAGAGAACCGTAGTGTACAGCGACCGCAAGACTTAGTACAGTGCATTGAAACCAAAAGACTTAGTTTCCGGGAGAGAACTGTAGTGTATAGCGCCCGACACGACTTAGTACAGTGGCATTGAAACCGAAAAGACACCGTTTCTACAGAGAGAACTGTAGTGCTCAGACCTGCACTATTGGGTACAGTGACAAAGAAACAGAACAGTGGCATTAAGCGCATGCCGCGACTGTTGCACAAATCAACAATAGTATTTAATGAATGGTAACATGTGAATTGAACGGAAGTGGTAACATAAACCTGTATTCTATTAAATATTCTATACCCTTGAATTAAACAAAACAGAGCCTATAGTGAAAACTCTACCTATTATGGCGCGCGCGCATATCATGCGGCTAGGCCTTCTTTTGTCATTATTTATCGGCGGTCCCGTATGGGCGACCCCCGAGTGTCCGATCGTCACGGCCAGATTCCCGGGGGCAGACGGAACGACTGCCGACAATTCAGCAACCGGCTGGTACCTTGATGCATCAAGGGTTTCCAGCTCCGGGTATTTTGCCGTGAAATCAAAACGATTACATGCGCAGGAACTGGGAGGAGAGGGGATCTGGTATTCCAAAGTGTTTTCTACCGCGGGTTATACCGATTGGCAGGTAGCAGTGAAGGTCTCATCAGAAGGAGATATGAATAGTTCCGAGTATGTCAGGATCTATTACAAAATCAACGGCGGCGCTGAGATATTGCTTGATCAGCGTACCGGCAATTTCGGTACGATCGACTTTACTTCCCCATTGTTAAATGGCAACACAGTACAGCTGGTCGTAAAGATCTACAACTATAATAATGGAGGCTCCCAAACTTCCAAATATTATATTGAAGAGTACAGGGTGTTTAAAGAGAAAGGCGCCTGTGCCGGTACTGTACCGGTTTCGGTAACTGCCGGCAATGGCGGCGTATTGACATGCGCGAATTCATCGATCACTTTATCTGCAAGCTCCGGTGCCTCAAATGTTACTTATAGCTGGACAGGGCCTAACAACTTCACTTCCACATCACAGAATCCGACGGTAAGTATAGCGGGTGTTTATACCGTTACAGGCACCAATTCCTCTGGTTCCGGTTCTGCTACTGTCACCGTGACGGAAAACAAGGCGGTCCCGGATCTTTCAGCAACGGGTGGCACTTTAGCCTGTGGTAGCGGCGTTACGCTTAATGCAAGTTCTTCCGTGAGCGGCGCCCAATACAGCTGGACGGGACCTGGTGGTTATACCAGTACGACGCAGAACCCTACGGTGAGTACAGCAGGTACTTATACTGTCACTGTAAAGAATCCGGCTAACGGATGTGTCAATTCGAAGTCGGTAGAGGTGAAGGCTGGCACCGCGGCAGCGGTAGATACATGGGTGGAAGATTTCTCGTTGTCTAACGGTACCACCGTTGACAATGGCACAACTGCATGGTCAGTTAAAGCTGTTTCCGGCAGTACCTTTTCTGTTTCCGGCAATGAGTTTAAAATAAGTGGTGTTGGCACCAGTGGAGAAGGGGTATGGACATCCGGCTCCGTCAACATTGGCGGTAAAACGAATGTGAGTATATCTGTTAATACCAGGAGCGCTGTGAGTAGTGGGGCCGCAATGAACGATTCGGGCACATACATGGATTATATCAGGTTCTACTATAAACTGAATGGCGGATCGGAAGTGTTGTTCGCGGAAAAGAAATCAGCGATCAATAATCATAGTACCAGCAATGCGACAGTAAGCGTAGCTGGTTTAAGTGGTTCCAGTATCCAGATCATTGTGAAGGCAAGGGCGTCGGGTAGTGATGAATTCTATTACTTCGATAACGTAAAGGTAACGGCCGTAGATCCTGCGGTGACCTTGACCACCACTGTTAGCGGCCCTGTTACCTGCGCCAGTAACGCACAGATTACAGTAAGCCCGAGCGGCTCCGTTTCTTCCTATGCCTGGACAGGCCCTAACGGTTTTACGTCTGCAACACAAAATCCTGTTGTCAGCGCCGGCGGCGAATATATCGTTACCGCTACATTGTCATCGGGATGTACAGTGACTGTTCCAGTAACCGTAACCGAGAATAAAACACCACCGGATATTACTGCAACAGGTGGCGCCCTCGCTTGTATGACGAGTGTAACACTGAATGCGAATTCTTCGGTGCCCAATGTAACTTATAGCTGGACCGGACCCAATAATTTCACCAGTACTTCCAAAAATCCTTCTGTCAATACTACCGGTACTTATACTGTCACGGCAAGGGACCCTGCTAATGGGTGTACTGCTTCAGCATCGGTGCAGGTATCAGCAGGTACATCTGCCCCTGCCGCTTTCTGGCTGGAAGATTTTACTTTGGCAAATGGTACTACTGCCGATAATAGCAGCACCGCCTGGAGCCTGGAAAGCTCTGGTGCGGGCACCGTATCTGTACAGAACAATGAATTTAAAGTTACTTATGACGCAGCCGCAGAGGCGAAATGGAGTTCAGGTGTGATTGATATTTCCGGCAAGAGTGATGTAGTGATCAATGCCGATTTGCGAAGTGAAACGCCGGGAAGCAATGACCTGTTTGAAGATGACGATTATATCAGTGTGTATTATAAATTAAACGGTGGCGCTGAAGTGCTGGTATATAATGATGTAGCTGGGATAGGCACAAGTACCAGTGGTACGGCCAGGATCAGCATTGCTTCTGCAGCCTTGAACGGTAGTACTGTCCAGGTGATTATCAGGGCGAGGAACTCGAACAGTACCGAACGATACTACTTCGATAATGTGAAGCTCACTGGCGCCGACAAGGCAACCGGTAGTTTGACCGCAATCGCATCTGTAAATGATACGTTGACCTGCGCCAGAACAACTGTTAACTTGTCCGGCGCTTCAAATGCAAGTGGCGTTACCTACAGCTGGAGTGGCCCTAATGGATTTACATCTGCAGTACAGAATCCTGCAGTGACAGCTGCCGGTAATTATACATTAACTGTTACTAACCCTTCAACGGGTTGTACGGCATCTGCTACAGTTACTGTTATTGCAAATACCATTGCACCAACTGTGTCGGCATCTGTAAGCGGTTCTTTGGGTTGTACCGCCACAAGTGTAACCTTGTCTGCAAGTTCCCAGACTGGCAGTGTAACATATGCCTGGACTGGTCCTAATGGCTTTACGTCTGCATTACAGAATCCTGCGGTGAGTGTTGCGGGTATTTACACCGTTACTGTAAGGAATCCTGTCAACGGATGTACTGCTTCGGCATCTGTACAGGTATCCGGAGGCACATCTTCCGCTCCTGCCGCATTCTGGCTGGAGGACTTCACGTTGGCGAATGGTACTGCTGCAGACAACGGTAGTACTGCCTGGACCCTGGAAAATACAGGAGCGGGTACTGTTTCCGTACAGAACAATGAGTTTAAAGTTACCAATAATGGAGCTGTTGAAGCAAAGTGGAGCTCTGGCGTGATCGACATATCAGGTAAGACTGATGTAGTGATCACCGCCGACCTGCGAAGTGAAGCGTTGGGAAGCAACGTGTTTGAAGATGATGATTATATCAGTGTGTATTATAAATTAAATGGTGGCGCCGAAGTGCTGGTATATAATGATGCAGCGGGGATAGGTACAAGCACCGGCGGTATTGCGCGGGTCAGCATTGCTTCCGCAGCATTGAACGGTAACACCATTCAGGTCATCGTCAGGGCAAGGAATTCAAGCAGTAACGAAATATATTATTTTGATAATGTGAAGCTGACGGGTGCTGACAAGGCGACTGGCGGCGTAACTGCTACCGCATCTGTAAGAGATACGCTGACCT
The DNA here is from genome assembly GCF_023100805.1 of Chitinophaga filiformis. NCBI lineage: Bacteria > Pseudomonadati > Bacteroidota > Chitinophagia > Chitinophagales > Chitinophagaceae > Chitinophaga > Chitinophaga filiformis. The sequence continues at coordinate 5,085,557 of NZ_CP095855.1, read as the reverse complement.
GTGCCAGAACAGCTGTTAACCTGTCCGGCGCGTCAAATGCAAGCAGCGTTACTTACAGCTGGAATGGTCCGGCCAACTTCAGCTCATCAGCACAAAATCCTGCAGTGACAACTGCCGGCAATTATATATTGACTGTTTCAACTTCTTCGGGTTGTACCGCGAAAGATACTGTGACAGTTATCGCCAATACGGCGGTACCAACGGCTGCTGCGGGCGTAAGTGGTCCGCTGAGTTGCGGGACGTCCAGTGTGACTTTGTCCGCAGGTTCCGAAACGGCGGGTGTGACCTATGGCTGGACTGGTCCTAATGGATTTACCTCTACGCTGCAGAATCCTGTAGTAAGTGTAGCCGGCACATATACGCTGACAGTTACTGATCCGGTGAATGGTTGTAAGAATACAGCTACTACTACGGTAACCAGCCTTGGATCTACGGTAACTACCTTATGGCTGGAGGACTTTACACTGAGCAACGGAACCACTGTTGACAATGGCAGTACGGCATGGTCTGTACAAGGTCCTTCCGGCAGCACCTTTGCCGTTTCTAACAATGAGTTCAAGATAAGTGCTCAGGGTACCGGCGGTGAAAGTGTATGGACCTCTGGTGTAATTGACATCAGTGGTAAAACCGGAGTGGGTATTTCTGCCAATGCAAGAAGTGCTGTAACCGGTGGCGCTGTGATGAATGAATCAGGCGTCTATGCGGACTATCTTCGTTTCTATTATAAATTGAATGGCGGATCGGAGGTGTTGTATGCGGAACGTAAATCGGACATTAATGGTAATTCCAGTACTTATACCTATGTGTCTGTAGCAGGTTTAAGCGGCAGCAGCCTTCAGCTGGTGATCAGAGCCAGGGCCACCGGTAACGATGAATTCTACTATGTAGATAATGTGAAGGTGACAGGTACGCCTACCGGTACGTTGACCGCCAGTGCAACTGTCAGGGATACACTGACCTGTGCCAGATCATCCGTAACATTGACAGGTAGTTCAAATACAAGCGATGTTACTTATAGCTGGAGTGGTCCGGGCAACTTTACGTCATCAGTCCAGAATCCTGCAGTGACAGCTGCCGGTGATTATGTCCTGACTGTTACGAATACTTCAACAGGTTGTACTGCGAAGGATACCGTAACTGTTATTCAGAACAATTTCTCTCCGGGTGCAACTGCAGAAGTGAGCGGGCCACTGACCTGTGCATCTCCAACAGTTGTATTGACCGGAAACTCAGCAACCGCGGGTGTTACCTATAGCTGGTCAGGACCGGGTAATTTCTCATCCCTGTTACAGAATCCGGGTGTAAGTGTTGCCGGAACTTATACGGTAACAATCAGAAATCCAATAAATGGCTGTGCAAGTACAGCTTCCGTTACCGTACAGCAGAGTATAGATAAGCCGAACCTGACGGTAATGCAGCCTGCAGTACTGACCTGTACTAATACGTCGGTGACTTTAAATGCGGCTTCATCAACAGCTAATACGACACTGACCTGGTCAGGATTTGCCACCGGTCAGAACCCGGTAAGCGTAAATGCGCCTGGCAAATATTATGTAACTGCTACCGCTGCAAATGGTTGTACCACCAGGGACAGTGTAACGGTGACACAGAATATCGTTAAACCAAACCTGTCGGTAGCCACACCGGCGGTACTGACTTGTAATACCACAAGTGTAAACCTGACGGCGTCTTCAACCACCGCCAACACTACCTTCACCTGGACGGGCAGGACCGCTGGTCAAAACCCGATCAGTGTAACTGCTCCTGGTAAATACTACGTTACTGCGACAACTGCAAATGGTTGTACCAGCATCGACAGTGTAACTGTAACGCAGGATATCACTAAACCGAACCTGAGCATCGCTACACCGCAGGTGCTGACATGTAATACCACAAGTGTAAATCTGACGGCATCATCTACTACTACAAATGCCACGTTCACCTGGTCAGGTAATGCAGCTGGCCAGAACCCGATCAGTGTGACTACTCCAGGTAAATACTATGTAACTGCCACCTCCGCGAATGGTTGTACCAAACAGGATAGTGTGACTGTAGTCCAGGATATCGTTAAACCGAACCTGAGCATTGCTACACCGCAGGTGTTGACATGTAATACCACAAGTGTAAACCTGACTGCATCCTCTACTACTGCAAATACCACCTTCACCTGGACGGGTAGAACTGCAGGTCAGAACCCGATCAGTGTAAGCGCAGCTGGTAAGTATTATGTAACCGCCACATCAGCAAACGGTTGTACCAAAACCGATAGCGTAACTGTAACGCAGGATATCGTTAAACCGAACCTGACTATTGCTACGCCGGCAGTACTGACATGTAATACCACAAGTGTAAATCTGACGGCATCCTCTACTACTGCAAATACCACCTTCACCTGGACTGGCAATGCAGCAGGTCAGAACCCGATCAGTGTGACTGCGCCCGGTAAATACTATGTAACCGCTACTTCTGCAAATGGTTGTATCAAGACAGACAGTGTAACTGTAACACAAGATGTCAATAAGCCGAATTTGACGATCGTTACGCCGCAGGTGTTGACATGTAATGTCACGAGTGTAAGTCTGATGGCATCCTCTACTACTGCAAATACCACCTTCACCTGGACTGGCAATGCAGCAGGTCAGAACCCGATCAGTGTGACTGCGCCCGGTAAATACTATGTAACCGCTACTGCTGCAAATGGTTGTATCAAGACAGACAGTGTAACTGTAACACAAGATGTCAATAAGCCGAATTTGACGATCGTTACGCCGCAGGTGTTGACATGTAATGTCACGAGTGTAAGTCTGATGGCATCATCGACTACCTCAGGAACCACGTTTACGTGGGCGGGTAAAGGCGCAGGTCAAAATCCGATCAGTGTAACAGCACCGGGTAAGTATTATGTAACGGCAACGACGACCAGTGGTTGTTCTACTATAGATAGCGTAACGGTTATTCAGGATATCGTTAAACCGAACCTAAGCATCGCTACACCGCAGGTGTTGACATGTAATACGACAAGTGTAAACCTGACGGCGTCCTCTACTACTGCAAACACTACCTTCACATGGACCGGTAATGCAGCAGGTCAGAACCCGATCAGTGTAAGTACAGCTGGTAAATACTATGTAACCGCGACATCAGCGAATGGTTGTAGCAAACAGGATAGTGTGACCGTGGCTCAGGATATCGTTAAGCCAAACCTGAGCATCGCCACACCGCAGGTGCTGACATGTAATACCACAAGTGTAAATCTGACTGCGTCATCAACTACTGCAAACACTACCTTCACCTGGACTGGTAATGCCGCAGGTCAGAACCCGATCAGTGTAAGTGCAGCCGGTAAGTATTATGTAACTGCTACCTCTGCAAATGGTTGTACCAAACAGGATAGTGTAACAGTAACTCAGGATATTGTTAAACCGAACCTGAGCATCACTACACCACAGGTGCTGACATGTACTACCACAAGTGTAAATCTAAATGCATCGTCTACTACTGCAAATACTACGTTCACCTGGACCGGTAATGCAGCAGGTCAGAACCCGATAAGCGTAGGCACTCCTGGTAAATACTATGTAACTGCGACATCCGCGAATGGTTGTATCAAGACCGATAGTGTAACTGTGACGCAGGATATTGTTAAACCGAACCTGAGCATCACTACACCACAGGTGCTGACATGTACTACCACAAGTGTAAATCTAAATGCATCCTCAACTACTGCAAATACTACGTTCACCTGGACCGGTAGTGCAGCAGGTCAGAATCCGATAACTGTAAGTGCACCTGGTAAGTACTATGTAACCGCTACATCAGCGAATGGTTGTACCAAACAGGATAGTGTAACAGTAACTCAGGATATTGTGAAACCAAATCTGACCATTACCACACCGCAGGTATTGACTTGTACGAGAACCAGCATCAGCTTAACGGCATCCTCTACTACTGTCAATACTACGTTCACCTGGACCGGTAATGCAGCAGGTCAAAACCCGATAAGCGTAAGTGCACCTGGTAAATACTATGTAACTGCCACATCAGCGAATGGTTGTACCAAGATCGATAGTGTGATTGTAACGCAGGATATTGTGAAGCCAAACCTGACCATTACCACACCGCAGGTATTGACTTGTACGAGAACCAGCATCAGCTTAACGGCATCGTCTACTACTGCAAATACTACGTTCACCTGGACCGGTAATGCAGCAGGTCAAAACCCGATTAGTGTAAGCGCAGCTGGTAAGTATTATGTAACCGCGACATCTGCGAATGGTTGTACCAAACAAGATAGTGTGACAGTAACGCAGGAGATCGTTAAACCGAACCTGAGCATAGCAACACCGCAGGTGCTGACATGTACTACCACAAGTATAAATCTGAACGCATCGTCTACTACTGCAAATACTACGTTCACCTGGACAGGTAGTGCAGCAGGCCAGAACCCGATAAGTGTAACAGCTCCTGGTAAGTATTATGTAACCGCCACCTCTGCAAATGGTTGTACCAAACAGGATAGTGTGACTGTAACGCAGGATATCGTTAAACCGAACCTGAGCATAGCAACACCACAGGTGCTGACATGTACTACCACAAGTGTAAATCTGAACGCATCGTCTACTACTGCAAATACCACCTTCACCTGGACCGGTAGTGCAGCAGGCCAGAACCCGATCAGTGTGAGCGCAGCTGGTAAGTATTATGTAACCGCGACATCTGCGAATGGTTGTACTAAACAGGACAGTGTGACCGTCACTCAGGATATCAACAAACCGAACCTGACAATCACCGCGCCACAAGTGCTGACCTGTGACCTGAGAAGTGTCAACTTAACAGCGTCATCAACTACCGCAAATACTACATTCACATGGACAGGGTTTACAGCCGGACAAAATCCGGTAAGCGTAAGTACTTATGGCAAATACTATGTAACCGCTACATCTGCGAACGGTTGCTTTAAAAAGGATAGTGTAACTGTTATACAGAACATCACGCTTCCTGCCGATGTACAGGCAAGTAACGACGGACCGCTGAATTGTACGAAGAAGACGGTGAAGATTACTGGTAACACGACTACCGGAAATGTTTCTTACGCGTGGACAGGACCCGGCGACTTCAGTGCAAACACGAGGGAGGCGAACGTAAATACGAAAGGTACTTATTCATTAAAAGTTACCAATAACGCGAACGGATGTTATGTTACCACATCTACAACAGTAGATCAGAATATAACACCTCCAAGTAACGTACAGGTTTCTAACGATGGTCCGCTGACCTGTGCCAATGACATCGTTACGCTGAGAGGTAGTTCCGGTCTCGGAGGTGCAACATATCAATGGAGCGGCCCCGGAAACTTTAATGAATCGACAGCAACTGTCTTTGTTACAAAGGCAGGTACATATACCTTGTCAGTAACAGACCCGGGCAATGGTTGTTTCGTCTCTACAAAAACAGAAGTAAAAGAGGATAAGAAACTGCCGGATGCAATCATTAATGCGCCTGCATCAATGCCTGAACCGCTGAGTGAAGATGTGATCACAGCACAGACAGTAGTCAACGCCACTTATGCCTGGACACTTACTTCTCCTGATGGCAGCTGGCAGATGATAGACGGTGATAAAACCGCAACGCTGATATACCAATCGGGTAATGCAGGTGTGAAGGGAACATTTGATCTCACTGTAACAGACAGAGGCAATGGATGCCAGAACACTGCACGGTTGGTATTGACAGCAACTCCTGCTACCAATACTATGGCCTTAGCGCAAACAGCAACAACGCCAGTGGAGTACAGTACTTATCCTAATCCTTTTGCTGACAAGGCGTTTATAACGTTCAAGTCGCCGGTAAGCGGGAAAGTAACAGTAGAGATCTATAATGCCCTGCACGGACATATAGAGAAACTGTTATTCAATCAACAGGTACGTTCCGGTGAAACATACAAGTTAACACTTGACGCAGGAATACTGCCGGCCGGCGTACACTTCTGTGTTATAAAAGCTAACGGAAGAACCTATACGAGCAAGTTGTTACTCGTAAGATAAACTACGTAGCTGCCGGATATTTATTTTCTTATATGCTTCGAACGCTTTCCTTATCAGGAGAGCGTTTGGAGTATGTAAGAAATTTGTCCATAATAGCATTTGTATATGCAGTTTTATTTCTTATTGTTAAGTAATTATATTATTTTTATGTAATAACAACAGCGATTGATTTTATCTATTATACACCTATAATACCCTTAATCTATGCACAACTTTACAAATGCCTGCATCCTGTTGACTTGCCTGCAATCAGGTAAGTTTAGCGTTTTATAGACAAATCATAGTAATACCCAATGTTTGTCTGCAAGAAATAATAACACTACGAATATTCTGTTACGTGATAGATGCTGATCGCCTTCCTGCATTGATCAGGAATGCATACTGCATACTATACGTTAAACTGCTGTTGCCTTATGTATCAGATATCTGGTTCTAACAACACTTATGTGCCTGCATATCCAGGACAGGTGCATTCCCTCTTAATAAAGAAATGGCATAGCGCTGCATTGTTCCTCGCGCTAAGTATGCTTTTAGGTGGCTGGATATTAGCCATGAACCGCCTTCCTGACCACAGGAAGATGAAACAACCTCTTGCCGGCATCTCTCATAAGATGGCAGATGGCGTTGACATATTCGATGTTGCACGCGCGGAGGAAGGAGGCGGCCATGGTACTATTGCTTTTAGGATGCAGAACGGTGCAGTGGCGCCGGTAGATATAGTGATCAACTATACAATAAATGCTACAGTAACAAACGCCGCCGTCAATGGGGTGGATATTGTGACCCTGCCAACTACCATTACATTGCCCGCAGGACAAACAGAAGTCCTGCTGGATATCGCGGCTATAGACGATTCATTTATTGAAGGGGATGAGAACCTTGAAATTACGATGACGTCTGCTTTAGGTACGAATGGAGTGGACTACCTCACACCTCACCGCGGACTCACCACTACTGTAATAGATAATGATAACCGGATCAGCATTGAAAGAGTGAACAACGGAAAGGAATTGGGCGGTGGTACCGCAAGTGATGGAAACTTCCTCATCAGCTTACCGCCGTCTCTTACTTTCAATGAAGATATCCATGTAAAATATGCGATAGGTGGTACCACTACTGCTACCGGTGGTCCGGGGGCCACATACGACTATAATAATAGCACACTGACCGGAGATATAATATTGCCTGCGAATACCAACAGCCTCACACTTCCGATAAAGGTGAACGATGACCAGTTGGTGGAAGGAAATGAAATTGTGGAGATGACAATACAGGACAACAGTTTCTCGGCAGTATCCAATATAAAATTCTCCTATAATCAGACTAAGAAGACAGCCACCGTTATCATTGAAGATGATGATATCAATATTCCTATTGGTGTGCAGAGCACTACTAACGGGAAGGAACCCGGAGGGGCTGGGAATGACGGTAGTTTTACAGTGGGCTGGCCCACCGGATATAGTGCTGCCGTCAGCATTCTCGTAAGATATACCATAACGGGTACAGCTACAAATGGTGCGGACTACAACACCATCACGCTGACAAAAACAATTCTTGCAGGTTCCAGTAATGTAACAATACCCGTAACAGTAAAGGATGATGCGACTATAGAGGGACCGGAAACAGTGGTCCTCACTATTACCAGTTTAACTGGTTTATCGGGACTGACAATAGGTAGTAGCAATAATCCAGGTACCGTTACGATCCAGGATAACGATGTAAAGTCCTCACAGCAATGGAAAAGCGCCAGCTATCCTGGTGCGGCTACCGGTGGTCCGGTGAAGGCAGGGGACCTGATCACCTACACTGTGCATGTCCGCAATACCGGTAACGTCAATCTTACCGGTGTAGTTATTACTGATAATATTCCCGCCAATACTCAGTTTGTCAGCGCAGATGGTGGTATCGTGCCCGATGCTACAGGTAAGCTCACCTGGACAATCCCTACCATAGCAGTAGGTGTAACAAATGAGATCCGGCGTTTTACAGTAAGGGTAGCGAACGATCTGACCGGTGTTACAAATATTACCAATACCGCCTCAGTAGACAATGGCGACGGTACCGGCGGGCATCCTACCACACAGCCGGACCCGAACAATCCTGATAATCCGCATCCTACTCCTGATCCTAATGGCCCGTCTACCGACATACCTGTAGATGGTGGTGGTAACAAGTCTGCCAACTGGAAGAGCGCCAGTTACACAGGTTCCGGCGCAAACGGGAAAGTAAAGACAGGTGATCTTATTACCTATACTATACATGTCCGCAACACGGGTCATATCACAATACCCAGCGTTGTCATCAACGATAATATACCTGCTTACACCGTGTTTGTAAGCGCCGACGGTGGCATCGTACCAGATGCTACAGGCAAACTAAGCTGGACCCTTACAAATATTCCCGTAGGTGGCACAGATGTGACGCGTAGTTTTGTAGTGAGAGTAGCTACTGATCTTACAGGGGCAAGCAGCATTATCAATACTGCCGGTGTAGATAATGGGGACGGCACCGGCGAACATCCCAGCACGCCGCCAGATCCAAATAATCCAGACGATCCGCATCCAAACCCCGACCCGAATGATCCTTCCACTAATGTACCGGTTGACCAGATCAAGAGATCTGCTAACTGGAAAAGCGCCAGCTACACTGGTTCGGGTACTAACGGAAAAGTGAAAACAGGTGATGAGATCACTTACACCATTCACGTTCGTAATACTGGTAATGTCACGCTGACAAATGTATTGATCAGTGATATGATGCCGGCATATACCACTTTTGTAAGTGCAGATGGAGGCATTGTACCGGATGCTACCGGTAAGCTGAGCTGGACTATTCCTGCTGTTGCCGTTGGTGTAGCAGATGTGACACGCAGTTTCAAGGTAAAGGTGGCGGCAGACCTTACCGGTGCTACCACTATTGTTAATACGGCCGACGTTGATAATGGCGATGGTACCGGCGGTCATCCTACTACACCGCCAGATCCAAATGATCCTAACAATCCGCATCCGAATCCTGATCCGAATGATCCTTCTACGGAAGTGCCGGTCGATAATAATAAAAGCTCTGCCAACTGGAAGAGCGCAACCTATACAGGCACCGGTGCTGGTGGAAAGGTAAAGGCAGGTGACGAGATCACCTACTTTATACATGTCCGCAATACCGGTAACGTGACGCTTACCAATGTGAAGATCAGTGACATGATTCCCGCTCATACCTCCTTTGTCAGCGCCGACGGAGGCATTGTACCGGATGCTACGGGTAAATTAACCTGGACAATCCCGGGTATAGCTGTAGGTGCAGCAGATGTGGTGCGCAGCTTCAAAGTGAAAGTGGCGAACGACCTGACCGGTGTTACCAGTATCCTTAACACGGGTGATGTAGACAATGGTGACGGTACCGGCAATCATCCTACTACGCCACCGGATCCGAATGATCCCAACAATCCGCATCCGAACCCTGACCCGAATGATCCATCTACAGATATACCAACAGATGGAGGTGGCAATAAGTCCGCCAACTGGAAGAGCGCCAGTTACACAGGTTCCGGCGCAAACGGGAAAGTAAAGACAGGTGATCTTATTACCTATACTATACATGTCCGCAACACGGGTCATATCACAATACCCAGCGTTGTCATCAACGATAATATACCCGCGTACACTGTGTTTGTAAGCGCCGACGGTGGCATCGTACCGGATGCTACAGGCAAACTAAGCTGGACCCTTACAAATATTCCCGTAGGCGGCGCCGACGTGACCCGCAGTTTTGTAGTAAGAGTAGCTACTGATCTTACAGGGGCAAGCAGCATTATCAATACTGCCGGTGTAGATAATGGGGACGGCACCGGCGAACATCCCAGTACGCCGCCTGATCCAAATAATCCAAACAATCCGCATCCGAACCCCGACCCGAATGATCCGTCCACTAATGTACCGGTTGACCAGATTAAGAGATCTGCTAACTGGAAAAGCGCCAGCTACACTGGTTCGGGTACTAACGGAAAAGTGAAGGCAGGCGATGAGATCACTTACACTATTCATATCCGGAATACAGGTAATGTTACACTGACCAATATATTGATCAGTGATATGCTACCGGCATATACCACCTTTGTAAGTGCTGACGGTGGCATCGTACCGGATGCTACCGGTAAGCTGAGCTGGACCATTCCTGCCGTTGCTGTGGGCGCAGCAGATGCAATACGCAGCTTCAAGGTAAAGGTGGCAAACGATCTGACAGGAGCCACCACTATCGTCAATACAGGAGATGTTGATAATGGCGATGGCACCGGTGGTCATCCTACTACACCGCCAGATCCGAATGATCCCAACAATCCGCATCCGAATCCTGATCCGAATGACCCTTCTACCGAAGTGCCGGTTGACAATAACAAGCACTCTGCCAGCTGGAAGAGCGCCAGCTATACAGGTACCGGTGTGAACGGCAAAGTGAAGGCTGGTGATGAGATCACCTATTTCATACATATCCGTAATACAGGTAATGAGGCGCTCACGAATGTGATGATCAGCGACGTGATCCCGGCGTATACTTCCTTTATCAGTGCAGACGGTGGCATCGTCCCGGATGCTGCAGGTAAATTGACCTGGCAGATCCCTAATATCGCAGTGGGTGCGCCCGACGTAATACGCAGTTTCAAAGTGAAAGTGGTGAATGACCTGACCGGTGTTACCAGTATTGTCAATACTGCCGATGTAGACAACGGCGATGGTACGGGCGATCATCCAACTACGCCACCGGATCCGAATGATCCCAACAATCCGCATCCGAACCCTGACCCGAATGATCCTTCTACCGACATACCTGCAGATGATGGCGGTAATAAGTCTGTTAACTGGAAAAGCGCCAGCTACACCGGTTCAGGCGCTAATGGGAAAGTGAGAACAGGGGACATTATCACCTATACCATACATGTACGTAATACTGGCAATATCAAGCTGGCGAGTGTTATTGTTACAGATAAGATCCCTGCATATACAGATTTCGTGAGCGCTGATGGCGGTGTTGCGCCGGATGCTACCGGTAAACTCACCTGGACGCTTACGAACATCCCTGTAGGAGGCGCAGATGTGACCCGTAGTTTTGTAGTGAGAGTTGCAGCCGACCTGACAGGGGCTACCAGCATTATCAATACCGCTGGCATTGACAATGGCGATGGATCGGGAGAACATCCAAGTATTCCGCCGGACCCTAATGATCCTAACAATCCTCATCCGAATCCTGATCCGAATGACCCGTCCACCGAGGTACCAGTGGAGCAGGATAAAAGTTCAGTGAACTGGAAGAGTGCAGCTTATACCGGCAGTGGTGTGAATGGCATGGTGAAAGCGGGTGACGTGATCACTTACACGATCCACGTTCGTAATACCGGCAATGTGAAACTGGAAAATGTGCTGATCACTGACCTCATTCCTGCCTATACGGAATTTATCAGTGCAGACGATGGTATTACGCCTGATGCCACTGGTAAATTGACCTGGACGATCCCCGAGATCCTGTTTGCTGCGCCGGATGCGGTGCGCAGTTTCAAAGTGAGGGTGGTGACCGATCTCACAGGTGCAGGATATATCACGAATACTGCAGATGTAGACAATGGTGATGGTACGGGCGGTCATCCTACCACACCGCCGGATCCCAATGATCCTAACAATCCGCACCCGGATCCCGATCCGAACGATCCTTCTACGGAAGTGCCCGTAGATAATGGCAAACACTCCGACAACTGGAAAAGCGCCAGCTATAGCGGAACAGGAGCAAACGGTGGTGTGACAACAGGAGATCAGATCACCTATACTATTCACGTAAGGAATAGTGGCAATGCTACTTTAACAAATGTTGTAATAAGCGATGAGATACCTGCCTATACGGCATTCGTAAGCGCTGATGAAGGCGTTACACCGTCTGCCGGTAAGTTGACATGGACGATTGCCAGTATCCCTGTTGGTGGCGCTGATGTAACCCGTTCATTTACGGTGAAAGTTGTGGAAGACCTTACAGGTGCGCTTAGTATTACCAATACTGCGGATGTAGACAATGGCAATGGTAAAGGGAATGAGCCTACACATCCTGCTGATCCTGATGATCCCAATAACCCGATGACAAATCCTCCTCCTGGTCCATCTACAGATGTGAAGGTGGATACACTGGTAAGGTTCGAGGCGTGGAAAGGAGTGGTAACAACAAGTGGCGCAGATAAGGCCAGTCCGGGGGAAATACTGACCTACACCATTCACATACGCAATACCGGCAATGTCAGGCTGCCGCTCATTACCGTGACCGATCCGGTACCGGCGCTCACTACATTCCAGAGTGCGGAAGAGGATGGGCTTTTCAATGCAGGCAGCAATACGGTTAGCTGGGAAGTCAGGGATATCGCGGTAGGTGCTGTAGTGGATCTTACGTTTAAAGTGAAAGTAGATGATAAGCTGGATTCCGGCGCTGTGATTACCAATACCGCTACGGTATCGGACGGTAAGACAGATATCCCTACCTGGGGTTGTGACCCTCACAGCGCCAATTGTAGCGGTACACCCGGTACTGTGATAGGAACAAATCCCAGCGGTGACCTTGAATTTGCGAATGCCATGAGCCCTAACGGCGATGGTAAGAATGAATACTTCGTGATAAAAGGTCTGGAGAAATATCCGCCTGCTGCTTTATATGTATTCAACCGATGGGGCAGTATGGTATACCAGTCGAAGGCATACCAGAACGACTGGTCGGCTAAGGGATTAAGCGAAGGCACTTATTACTATAAACTGGAATTGAAACTACCGGGAGGAATAAAATTATACAAGGGATGGATTGTGATAAAACGAAACTGATGAATAAGGACATTTTTTGTTTTACTAAACGAACAGTTATGTGCTTAAGAAAAGGATTGTATACGGGATTACTGATCATGGCCGGCTTGCGGGCTGGTGCTCAGCAGAATGTACAATTCAGCCAGTATGTATTTAACGGACTGAGTGTAAATCCTGCTTATGCGGGTTATAAAGACGCCTGGTATCTTAACACCATTTACCGGAAGCAATGGACGGGTTTTCCCGGTGCGCCGGTTACTGGTGGGGTTTCCTATGATGGCCCTTTCCGCCCTCTCAGAACAGGAGCGGGTATCGGACTTGGGGTACAGTTGATGGCAGATATGGTAGGGCCGCAGAAGTCTTATTCCCTTTACGGCTCCTATGCCTACCGCATTCCCCTGGATGCTGAACAGACGCGCCGTTTAAGTTTTGGGCTGGCAGTAGGCGTGACGCAATATCACCTGGAAGGGAATACCCTGGCATACTTTGATAATGACGATCCCGTTTTCCCCGGAGGCAGCGTAAACGCCTATACACCCGATGCGAGGTTTGGCATCTATTACAGCTCGCCTTCATTTTATGCAGGTCTCTCAGTAATGGACCTGTTCAGCAGGTATACCAGTACGAAGTACGCCTGGAAGGGATTTAATTATCAGAATATCCGGAAGTCGCAGCATATCTACCTGACTACAGGTGTCATGCTGCCTTTGTCCGAACACCTGCAGCTGAAACCATCCCTGATGATCAAGGATGATTTTAAGGGACCGACCAACCTGGATGTGAATGCCATGCTGCTGATCGACAGGGTATTCTGGATAGGTGGTTCTTTCCGCACCGCTGTTCCTGTCTGGAAGAAACAATTACCCAATGGCCTGGAGTCGCTGAATGCAGCCAGCGCCATTGTGGAATACTATATTGGAGGAAAATGGCGCATAGGTTATGCGTATGATTTAAATATCAATGAACTCGCGGGAACACAGGGAGGATCGCATGAAATATCAATAGGCATTTTATTCCCGCAGAAGAAGTTCAGTACATCAAGTCCACGTTATTTTTAAAAGGGGGGATTACATATGTTACGTTGCTGGTTCGTTAAGTTGATCGTTTTACTTTGTTGCCCCGTGCTTTTATATGGGCAGGAGGAAAAAAGCCTCATGGAATTGGGGGATGAAGCATTTGTTCGTGAAGAATACGCTGTTGCTGCCAACCTGTATGCGCGGCTGGCCAACAAGAAAGGCAAAAGGGCGCCGCTCAGATTACTGGAAAAGACGGCGCAGTGTTACCGGGAAACGGCCCGGTTTGCAGAAGCGGGGTATTGGTATATGCGTATGATCGAACATCCTGGTTGCCCTTCGTCTATCATGGCTGCATATGGTGAGATACAGAAGAACCTGGGAGAGTATGATACGGCCAGGTTATACCTGTCCCGTTTCAATCCGGCTAATGCAGATGAGGTCCGGTGGAAGAATATGGCCATCGCGGGCTGCGACAGTGCGCTGCTCTGGAAGAAAGATACCGTGGCAACCTATGCGCTGGAAAATATCAAGGAGCTGAGCACTGTAGGCGACGACTGGGTAAGCGGAGTGGTAAAGGAGGGCCTTCTGCTGGAATCCAACGGGTATCGTAAAATGGCGCTGACGACGGGCTCAGAGCGAAATCCTGATATGGACCCAAGGGTAAATCAACCCTACTTCAAACCATATCTTTTCAGGGAATATGCTCCCGGTAGCAGGGCGAATACTTTCCTGGAAGAGATATTGCCTGACCTCCTGGGTAAACTGCCCTTTCATGTGGGGCCTGTCTGCTATAACAACAGGAAGGATACCATCTATGTCACGCTGAATGCAGACAATAAGGACATGGCGGATAAGAAGAAGAAAGGACCAGTGAACGGACGCCGCCTGATGTCGCTTTACTGGTCTTTCAGGAAAGGGGACCAGTGGTCGCCGCTGGCGCCTGTTACAACACTGAATGTTGCGGGTAGCTATACAGGCAATGCCGTATTGAACAGCATAGGCAGCATTATCTATTTTGTATCCGACAGACCGGGCAGTATAGGTAAAATGGATATCTGGTATAGTGAACGCCAGGCCAACAACCAGTGGGGTACACCTGTCAACTGCGGGCCTGTTATCAATACCCGGTACGATGAGACTTTTCCTACTATCAATGAGCAGGATGTACTTTACTTCTCCAGCAAAGGGCATCCCGGCATGGGAGGCTTTGATGTTTTCAGGGCAGAAGGAAGTGCCGGTACATGGAGCCAGCCCCGTAACCTCCGTAGTCCTTTGAACTCCGGCGCAGACGATCTGGGTTTCATTATGAAAGGCAATAACTATGAAGGCTATTTCGCTTCCAATCGCCACGGCGGGGGAGGCGGAGACGATATCTATCATTTCCTGGAAACGCATTTCACCGAAAAACTGACTGATCCTGATGCAGGAAAACCACCTGTGCCGGCGCCAGTTCCTGATAATACCACTAAAGCACCGGAAAAAACGGTTGCCGACAACACTCCCCGCAAACCGGTACTTAGTCCGACAGACAGTGCAGTGGTGCACAAACTGCAGGAGCTCCGTTTTCACTATGACTATAACAGCGCCATTCTACTAACGGAATCGAGAGAAATGCTGGATAGGGTAGCGGTGGTATTACAACAATACCCTCATTGGAAACTGATGATACGTTCTTTTGCGGATAGCCGCGGTACGGACGAGTATAATATCAAGTTGTCGGCCCTGCGTTGTTATGCCGTTATAGATTACCTTATCAAAAAGGGCGTCGCAGCCCGCAGGCTCTATTATGAGAACCTTGGAGAAAAGGAACTGGTCAATCCCTGCGGAAATGATGTGCCTTGCGGAGAGACTGAACACAGGGAGAACAGAAGGACGACACTGCGGGTGGTTTATAACTGAGTGTTGATCCCGTATTCTTCGATCTTACGATAAAGGGTGGCCAGGCCGATATTAAGCAGGCGGGCGGCTTCGGTTTTATTGTTCCTGGTATGATGTAATACCTTGATAATATGCAGCTTCTCCACACTGGCAAGATCAAAGGATGAAAGTCCCGTGGTCGGTTTGTCTGCTACCTGGAGATCGAGGGGGAGATGTTCTACGGACAGATCGGCGCCTCCTGCAAGGATCACCGCTCTTTCAAGCACATTCTTCAGTTCGCGGATGTTGCCTTTCCATTCATGAAGCTGCAGTTTTTCGATGAAGGCAGGCGTGATCTGTGGCCTGCGCTGATTGATCTTGGCGGAGAAGAAACCTACAAAGAATTCTGTCAGTGCGGGGATGTCTTTCTTCCGCTCTCTCAGCGGTGGCAGGGTAATGGCGAAGACGTTCAGACGATAGTACAGATCTTCACGGAAATGCCCTTTTTCGGCCTCTTCTTTCAGGTCGCGGTTAGTAGCCGCAATGATCCTTACATTGACCTTGGTGGGCTTCGTATCGCCTACTTTGATGAATTCACTGGTTTCCAGGACCCTGAGCAGCTTGCTCTGAAGATCTGCCGGCATTTCCCCGATTTCGTCCAGGAAAATGGTGCCGGTATTGGCCTCTTCTATGAGGCCCTTTTTATCGCGGTTGGCATTGGTGAAGGCGCCCGCCTTGTAACCGAAAAGCTCACTTTCCAGCAGTTCCCGGCTAAAGGCGCTGCAGTTGAGGGCAACGAAGGGTTTGCCAGCCCGCTTACTATTATTATGAATAGCCTGTGCGAATACTTCTTTGCCGGTACCGGTTTCACCCAGCAGCAGTACGGTAGTATCGGCAGGAGCTACTTTGTTGGCCTGCTCTATAGCGTCGCGGATAGGGCGGGAGGTGCCGAGGATACTGTCAAAACTGTACTTCTTGCCCACCTGCCTTTCCAGCTTCTCAATGCGTTTCTGTAGCTGTACCTTTTCAATCGCCCTGTTCAGCAGGGGGATGATGCGGTTGTTGTCATCGCCTTTGGTGATATAGTCAAAGGCGCCGTTCTTAATAGCCTGAACGCCGTCGGGGATATTGCCGTAGGCAGTCAGCAGGATGATTTCTATAGAGGGGTATTTCTCTTTCAGCGTTTTAGAGAAGTCAACACCCGAACCATCGGGCAGTTTCACATCGCACAGCACTACATCAATTTCTTCTTTGTCGATTATTTTCTGCGCACTTTTAATATTGCCGGCTTCCAGTACATTAAAGCCTTCCAATGCAATAATCCTTTTCATCAGGCTGCGCAGCTTCTCTTCGTCGTCTATTATAAGGACAGTTCCGGTCATAAGATCATTTGGCGGCAAAATTACGTATTCTTGGGGATGTTATATCCTGACCCTTGTCTGATTGGGAAATGTCAGGGTAATTGAGCATCTTGTGAGGTTATTCCGGATACTTATGAGATTTGTTGTAATTATTTTAGTCCTGCTTTGTGCGGCATGTCATCAGGAGACAACATCCGAGTTTGTGCCTGCTCATTCACGAAAAGTGGCTGTAAGGTTGATGGATAGTCTGGGCGTGGTGACGATGTATGTGCCAGAGCGGTATGACACAGGTTTTGCCTGGCTGCATCAATCTGATTGCGTGCCCTGCCATGAGATGAAGTGTCGGTTCCAGCCTAAATCGACTCCCATAAAAATGGACCTATGTGATCTCTGTCTACTATCCCCCGTGGATTCAGTTGATCAGCTTACCATCATTTATAATCCTTTTGGTCATCCTGTTCCCAGGGGGCGGCGGTCTAATATAGATACAACCGGCATGTATCAGAACAGGTCATCTTATCAATATGAAAGAGAGAATATGAAATTCTGGCCGCCGGAAAGAAAAAGTGCGGTATTGGATACTACCTATAAAATAGGAGACAGACCATTACAAGTGTTTGGTACACGTGAATATGATCCTGAAACGAAAAGATATACTTATTTGCTGAAGGCTGATACTTATGTGAGATTTACTGATATAAGGTTCGAGTGTAAACTAATTACAGATAAACAGGATTCAATCAGCACTCACTATATAGATGATGCTGCTGAGGCGCTAAGGTCTATACGGTTTTCCACGCCCTTGTTCCGGTAAATAAAAGAAAACATTTATTACGTGATATCCTGATACTTATGAGATTTGTTGTAATCATCACCACACTGCTTTGTATGAGTTGTGCCAATAAAAGGACTAGTCAGCAGCCCCGGCCGGTACTGTTCTTCATCATGTAAAACATTCATGACAGTGCTTTACCTATATAAGATTAATGGATAGAAATATAATTTAGATTTATTGGATCATTTCCCATACATTTACCAGGCTAACGGGTTCTTCGCATTTTTCGAATAAATCCTCTCTTCCGGCTGTATACCACATTACTTTTCATAACCGCGACCTGTAGCTTGCCACATTCTCAGAGTTTTTAATCCAACGAACCTTATTTTGGGTGTTTATAACCATCACCACTGATAGAGTATTATCTCTATACACCGGAAATCAGCATGTTTTTCAGGGTAAATATTGCTATTGACCCTGGGAAGTCTGCCATATGTCAAAGAAAGTTTACCGGGTATGCCGGCAGGGATACTTTTGAATAAAACATCCTGCTATGCAAACTCATACTACTACCAGACAGGCCTATCTCGACTGGCTGCGTATTCTGGCCATCTTTGGCGTATTGATCTTTCATTCTGCAATGCCTTTTGGAGCCGAACTGGAATGGCATATCCGGAATAAGGAAACCAGTAATCTATTCCTCGAAATGATACTTTGGTTGCACTTGTTCCGGATGCCGTTACTGTTCTTTATTTCCGGAACCGTCAGCTACTTCATGTTGCAAAGCCGTACAGGCGGCGGCTTTATCGGATTGCGCGTCAGAAGGTTGCTCATCCCAGTCATCCTTGGCATCCTTGTTATTGTTCCTCCGCAGGTCTATCTGGAACGCGTCACACAGGGTTTTAAAGGTAATTTCTGGCAATTTTACAGCCAGATGTTTACCACAGGCGCTTATCCCAAAGGTAACCTCAGCTGGCATCACCTGTGGTTTGTGGTCTACCTGCTGATCTACGATATCGTTTTTGCACCGTTGTTTGTTTGGATCATCTCTGCCAAAGGAGCTGGCTTCCGCAGCGCCCTGCAATGGCTGGAGAAGGGGAAAAGGGTATACCTGCTCACTGTGCCGGGCATTGTACTTTATGCAGCGCTGGCAAGGCAGTATCCCGAAACGAACGACCTGGTACATGATTATTGTTACTTCTTTTACTGGTTATGTTTCCTGTTGCCCGGTTTCATCTGCATGGCACAGCCTGCGCTGATGAACAGCCTGGAAAATAACAGGCGTACTTCCTTCCTGGTTGCCCTGCTGTCTATTATAGCCATCAATTACTTCCGCTGGAATGACCGTCAGCCATGGGACGTGCTGGCTAACTGGGAGCATGATCCGCGTACTTATGCGTATATTGCATTAAAGGCTATCTGCGCATGGGCATGGGTGCTGACCGCTATCGGTTATGGCAAAAAATACCTGGATAAGCCGCATCGATCACTCAACTATCTCAACCAGGCAGTTTATCCTTTTTATATCTTACATCAGACAATTATTGTTATCCTTGCATATTATGTTGTGCAGACAACGGATACGATCGGCGCCAAATACCTGTTCATCGTGATAACCACCTTTATCATCTCAATGGGTATTTATCATTTGCTGATAAAACCTTATCCGGTTTGCCGCTTTTTATTCGGCATGAAGCCACTGGCCAAAGCGAAGGAGAAAAAGCAACAGCAGGCAGAGAAAGAAGCAGTAGAAGAGAGCAGCTTATTACCGGTATCATAATGAAATAATCATATTGCATGAGTAATTTCCGTAGATATTATTTCCCGGCCCTTTATGGTCTTGTTACCTATTTCAGTATCCGGCTTTTGCTGGATACTGTTACTGGTATGCGGTTCTGGAAGAGACCCCTGGGATTGAACCTCTTTGAGATCAGCTGTTGCATCGTATTTGGTTATCTCCTGATAGGCGTTCATCATTACATGTATCGCTACTTTGACAAACATTGGGCAGACATGGACGATTACAGGAAGAGGGTATTGAAAGAACTTGGCGCCATCACCCTCATGACGGTCCTGTTCCAGAATGTTATTATTCTGCCCCTGGCTATGTTTACCGATGACGGCGCGCAATGGTATGACGTGGCGGATATTAACCTGATCCCGCTGTTGTATTCACTGATCTATTATGGCGTAAGCCGAAGCAATACTTTCCTGCAGGCTTATGTCAATAATAGGGTGAAGCTGCAGGAAGTAATGAATAACCAGCTACAGGCAGAACTGAAGTTCCTGAAGTCACAGTTGCATCCTCACTTTATCTTTAATGCACTGAATACTATCTATTTCCAGATGGATGAAGATGTCAATGCCGCCAAGAAAAGTGTGGAACAGTTCTCCGAACTGCTGCGTTACCAGTTGTACGACCAACAGCAAACAGTGTCGATCCGGCACGAGATACAATACCTGCACAGTTTTATCAACCTGCAGAAAGTAAGGGCCTCAGACAAACTGGTACTGAACCTCCGGTTGTCGCCCGATCTGTATGATCAGCAGGTATACCCCCTCTTGCTTTTCCCTCTCGTGGAAAATGCCTTCAAGTATGTAGGCGGAGAATATTGGATCAATATAACCGCTTCGCTGGAAAATAAGCGGATCCACTTTGTGGTGGAAAATGCCATCCCCAGGATCACCATGCCGGTGAAAGCCGGCGGTATAGGGCTGGAGAACCTGAAACGCCGCTTAGAACTTCTATACCCGGGAAAGCACACTTTTGAGGTCAATAAGACGGAGCGTACCTTCAGGGTAGCCTTATCCATAGAACCTGAACCTGTTGTATATCAGACCATAATAACTGAAGAAGATGAAGATCAGATGCGTCATCACGGATGATGAGCCCTATGCAAGAAAAGGATTACAAGGCTACATCGGACAGATAGATTTCCTGGAACTTGTAACCGTATGCGAAAGCGCTGTAGAGTTAAATACTTTCCTTAAACAGGAACAGGTAGACCTGTTATTCCTGGATATAGAAATGCCTTACCTCTCAGGCATTGACCTGCTGAAGACACTGGCTAATCCGCCGAAAGTGATCTTTACCACCGCTTACGAAAAGTATGCGGTGCAGGGGTATGAACTGGAGGTGTTGGATTACCTGCTGAAACCCGTTTCTTTCGACCGTTTTCTGCGTGCCGCTAATAAGGCTTTCGACTACTTCAGCCTGCAGCAGCAGGTGAAACCGCAGCAGGAATACTTTTTCGTCAAGGTAGACAACAAACTGGAAAAGGTAGTGATAGCAGACATTCTGTTTGCGGAGGGCATGGAGAACTACATCGTCATCTACACGAAAGATAAAAAGCTGATCACGCACCTTACGCTGAAAATGCTGCAGGAGCGGCTACCGGCCGATAAATTTGTCCAGCCACACAAGTCCTACCTCGTCGCTGTGGATAAGATAGATGCTATAGAAGGCAATACGCTTGGCCTTTCCGGTTACCAGGTACCAGTGTCCCGTTACCAGAAGGAAGAGATCATGCAACGCATCCTGCAGGACAAGATCCTCAAAAGATGATCAGCCGCCAACTTTGACATTTTCCTCAAAAGAGATGATTAGTTGCCAACTATAACGTCGCCTCAAAAAGATGATCAATAGGCTATTGCAATATCTTCCTCAAAAGAGGATCAAAGGCCTACTGCTGCATCCGCATTAATAATACCCCAGCCGAATTTGCTGCTTCTGTTGTTGGCAAAGCTGGAGGCCCTGGCCATTCTCGCAATGATACTATCACGCGGATAGGCCGGATACTTACTCCACACAAGCGCCGCTATTGCAGAACAGCTGGCTGTTGCTACAGAAGAACCACCTACGGTAGAAGGAACATCCCCACTCATGGCAATGCTGAGCGGATTCCTGCCGGTAGAGGATTTTTGCATTACGATAGCAAAATCCACCTTGCTACCGGTATGGCAGTCGTCACACCTGTCTTTCAGGTTGTCTTTCATACCGGTCACCGCTACCACCTGTGGTTGATTGGCGGGGAAGATCACGCCTACAAAGCTGGCAAAGAATGAAGTAGAAGTACCGGCCGCGCAGAACATCAGTTTGCCCTTACTGTAAGCATAACTGAGCGCGTCTTTGATCTGGCCGGAACTGAAGATAGTCCCCATGCTCATACTGATGATCTTTACGGCCGGATCGTCAGCGCCCAGCACATAGGCATTGGTAACGCCATTGATGGCATCCGTGGAGAGCAGCACTACATTCTCCGCTGCATGCACTGTGATAAGGTCACAGTTATAGGCAATCCCGGCTGTATTGCCATCGGTACCCCGGGGCCCCGCCAGTACACCGGCCATGCTGGTACCATGCCCGCAGGGATCGTCAGGGCTACCATTGTAGTAAGTGCCCACCTTTTGGAGGGTCCTGCCGGCAGACCAGCCCTGGTTGAAGGCACTGCCCAGGTTCTCCTGCTGCGGACTCACACCTGTATCAATGATCATGACTTTGATATGCTGTCCGGTGGCCCGCTGCCAGGCCTGTTCTACCCGGTGATAGGGGTAGTTCCAGGACAGTTTTGCGGCGGGGGAGGTCGCGGTATAGTCAACCCCGGCTACAAGGTCTGTTTTAGCCGAATTATAGCCGCAACCGGAGGCGAGGATGTCTGAGGCTGCCGCAGCGTCTCTCGGGCTTATATCCCGCATAAATGCGCCATACCCGATGGGTTCTGCATAACGCACAATGGGAGAAGCGCGCAATGCCTTTACGGTTTCAAAATGACTGACACGTACGTTCAGGAAACGTAGTTTGTCGCCAGTGGAAGTGCGCTGGTCCTGTCTCGCAGTAATGCCTTCCTTTTCCCCGATCAGTTGTAATATACCGGCTGCGCCGGATGTCGTGGAATACCCTACGGATAAAATACTATCCCCGTGAAGCAATGCGCTCCAGACCATGGTATCGCTGGCCATTTTCCAATCAAAATAACCATGTGTTTCCAGCTGCTGGTGCACGAATGCATTGATAGCCGACTTGGGGATAATTTCCTGTGGGTTGGGCGGTGGAGGTGTGAATGGAAGGGTCGTTGTTTTCCGGCAGGAAGTGGACAGAATAACGATTAGGCCCACCATTAGAAAATAAGGGGTTCTCATCTGTTACGTTTTAGGTAATTAACAATCCTGACTGTTGGATAGATAACGTGGCTGTTGATACGTGGATTCCGGTAACTTAATTTACGGAAAATTGTTGGGATCTCCCATTTTCGGAAAGCTCTGATGGGAGATGGTTATTATATATTTTATATATTAGGCCGGTATTTTTGATTCAGTTTAATTTATTACCTATTCCTATGACCGACTTACAATGGATTGGCCTCGCGATGATTCCCGGAGGGCTTTTATGGACCTGGCTGGCGTTCAAATTTAAAACTGAATCAAAGCCCTGGGGGCATTTCAGACTGGTCGCCATTGGCCTCACGATTGTGGTGGCCGGGATAGGCTTACTGATCGGCCAGTAGACCAACATTACTACTGTCAATACTGCGCAGCAGGACTTTTCAATTTACTTCGCTTACCTGATAACCCACTCCGCTGCACGAAGGCTGACGGCGAGCGCTGTGCTTTGCAAAGCAAAAATCATTTTTACGAAGGATTTGGTTTTACATCTAAATAGTATACATTTGCAACAAAGATGCAAATACTATAAGGTGCAGTACAGTAGTGCTGTACAGACGCTTCCGGGTGCCTATTATCCCGGTACGGACCTACTATTTTAATAACTATAATATATGATCCCGAACAGACTGCCTGTTACGGTGCTGAGTGGCTTTCTCGGCGCTGGTAAGACTACTTTGCTCAATCATGTCCTGCACAACAGGGAAGGACTGAAAGTAGCTGTGATTGTGAACGACATGAGCGAAGTCAATATTGATGCACAGCTGGTAAAGAATGAACAGACCCTTAGCCGGACGGAAGAGAAGCTGGTAGAGATGAGCAATGGCTGTATCTGCTGTACACTGCGGGAAGACCTGCTGCTGGAAGTTGAAAAACTGGCAAAGGAGGGAAGGTTTGATTACCTGCTGATTGAAAGCTCCGGTATCAGTGAACCCTTGCCTGTGGCACAGACATTCAGCTACCAGGATGAAGCCAATGGTATTGACCTGAGCCAGCTGTCAAGACTTGATACGCTTGTTACAGTGGTAGACTGTTTTAATTTTCTCCGGGATTTCAGCAGTATTGAAACGCTGCAGGACAGGCAGGTTACTGATATGGACGGCGACTACAGGACGATCGTGAACCTGCTGACAGATCAGATCGAATTTGCCAATGTTATTATCCTGAACAAAACGGATCTTATTACCGTGGAAGAATTGAACATGCTACAGGCCCTGATCAGGAAGATGAATGCCAATGCGCGTGTAATAACGGCTTCCTTTGGTAAAGTGGAACTGCAACATATACTGAACACCCGCCTTTTTGATTTTGAAGCTACCAGCCAGAGTGCTGGCTGGATAGAAGAATTGAACAAATCACATCATACGCCTGAAACAGACGAATACGGCATCAGCAGTTTTGTATACCGCAGCAGGAAACCCTTTCACCCCGAACGCTTCTGGCAGTATCTGAACAACGACTGGCATTCCAATATCATCCGAAGTAAAGGACTTTTCTGGCTCGCTTCACGTAAAGACGATGCCCTGAACTGGAGCCAGGCCGGTGGCAGCCTGCGTGCAGAACGTGCGGGCGTATGGTGGAGCAGCATGCCTTACGGGGAGAGGATACAGTATGCATCATTCCTGGATAATGAAGATGAGATCGAAGACAGGTGGGACAAACGTTTTGGCGACCGGCACAATGAACTTGTCATCATTGGCAGGGGGCTCGATAAAGATACTATTATAAGGGAACTGGAAGATTGTCTGTGTAATGAAGCGGAACTGCTGACAATGGAAAGAGGAGGAACGTTTAACGATGAATTCCCCTTGTAACCTGACAGAGATGATGAAGGAACGGGGCTGGCCTTTTGGCTGGCCCCTTATTGTATCTGCCCCAGTTAACGTAAACATAACATATAAGTAAGAGGTCGCTTTATAATTTCGTGCTGCATAGCTGCCAACTATTATGACAGAGAACCTGACAGACGCGGAGTTATTATCACTTTCACAAACCGGCGATGAGAAAGCATTTGAGGCGATCATGTATAGATATAATGTACAGCTGTACAAGTATATCTACACGCGCATCCGTAGTGAACATGATGCAAAAGATCTGTTACAGGAGGTGTTTATTTCCTGCTGGAAGAACCGCCATAGTATTAATAATATAGCCGCTTACCTGAAGCGTTCCGTACACTATGCGATCATCGACTGGCAGATAGAAAATAAAAAAATACTGGCCCGTCAAACCATTTTACTCGAAAAAGACGAACCCAGCACATACCCCGTGGAAGATCAGCTGATATCTATAGAGATCAGGGAAGAAGTAGAAACAGAGATCTCCAGGATGAATGAAACCATGCGTAAGATATTTGTATCCAGTCGCTGGGAATCCAAATCCATCCCTGAAATAGCCCGTGAATACGGCCTCTCCGAACAAACCGTCAAAAACAATCTCTCCCTCGCACTCAAACGCATCCGGCTGCGCCTGGCTGCTTTCTTCCTGGTGCTTGTTTACATACTGGTAACATTGAGTTTACAATTCCTTAACGGTACCACTTTTCACTTTTGAGGACTTTACTGATGAATGGGAACATCATCGTCAGACAAAGCTGCGCTTTTAGCGCTCTTGGAAAAATATCGCGCCGGTAAATGTACGCCGGAAGAAACTACCCGTATCCGGCAATGGTTCGACAGTTTTGAGGAGCTGCCTGATGCCGGGGAAATGAAAGCCGCCGCCGATAAAGCTGTGGTCAATGCCATGCATACGCTCTTCCCACGCAGGGGAACATCTTTCAGATACATCATGCTCAGCGCGGCCGCGGTGCTGCTGGTGGCCCTTACCAGCCTGCTCTTCATATACAGGTTCTATATGAAGGCGCCGGCACCTGTTACTTATTCTTCTATTACAACCGCAAAGGGAGAACGTAAGAAACTGACCCTGCCGGATGGTAGTACACTGACCATGAATGCCGGCAGTACGCTCAGTATTCCTTCCAATTTTGGCGATAGCGTTAGGGAACTGGTATTTAGCGGTCAGGGCACCTTTGATATCAAACAGAATAGTAAGCAGCCATTTATAGTCTGTACCGGCAATGTCCGCACCGTAGTGCTGGGTACTGCTTTTGATGTGAAAGCATACCCGGAGGATGATGCTTTGCAGGTAGCGGTACTGAATGGCAAAGTACGTATCGAAAAGCAGGAGCGTGGCCGCACAGCAATACTGGCTCCCGGCGTAACGAAAGATCAGCTGCTGACGTACGAAGCGCAGACAGGGAAACATGTGCTGAAACCTTGTAAGGCGGACGACATTGCAGGCTGGCAACAGAACAGGTTATTTTTTGAACAGGCATCGCTCGAAGAGATAGCAACAATACTCGAAAGACAATACAATGCACATATTACGCTCACCGGAAAGGCAAAACACAACTGCCGTTATACTTTACAATTGAAGAATGAACCGCTGAACAAGGCGCTCATGCTGCTACAACAGCTGTCAGGTATCTCTTACAGCATAAACAACAATGAAATAAAAATCAATATTGCGTCATGCGAATAAAATGTAATGCGCCAACAACAAAGAGGCAGTTGCGACTGCTTGTCTTATTTCTATTTGCTCATGTGATCTGTTTTGCCAATGATGTGCAGAATCAGTATGTCACTGTTACAGTACGCAAAGCGCGTATCAGTTTGAACGTAAAACATCAGCCCCTTAAAGATGTATTCCTGCTCATTGAGCAGAAGACCGGCCTTTCCGTTGGCTACAATACAGCCGCAATAAATGCTATGGAACCGGTGAGCTACAAGGCAGATGATGAAATGTTGTCTACCGTATTCCAGGAACTGCTGAAAGATTACCAGGGGACCGTAAAGCAGGTGGACGAAAGCCATATCTTCCTGAAAGTGGAAAAAAGAAAAGCAGTGGAAAAAGCAGTGCTGCCCGTAGCAGCAGTTGCTGCTACACCGATCGTGATATCGGGTACGGTGACTGACGAGAACAATCAGCCGGTACCGGGGGTAAGCATTCATGAGAAGAATACGAAGAAAAATACCACCACTGATGCCAGCGGTAAATACACCATTGCCGTAAATACGGGTGATGTACTGGTATATAACTTTATCGGTTATGCAC
Organism: Chitinophaga filiformis; assembly: GCF_023100805.1. NCBI lineage: Bacteria > Pseudomonadati > Bacteroidota > Chitinophagia > Chitinophagales > Chitinophagaceae > Chitinophaga > Chitinophaga filiformis. The sequence goes on along the minus strand of NZ_CP095855.1, from coordinate 5,058,410 downwards.
AGCAGGAAATAACAGTTGGCGCCGAAAACATGATTAATGTGCAGCTGAAAGTACAGAACAGCCAGTTGAAAGAGATCGTGGCCATTGGTTACCAGTCCGTGAGAAAAAGTGACGTAACCGGTGCTATCTCGAGCGTGAAGGCGAGCGAGTTGAACCTCACATCTCCTTCCGTAGGACAGGCCCTGGTAGGTAAGGTGGCCGGCGTACAGGTGTCGCAGGTAAGCGGCGCTCCATATGCCAGCACCAAGATCCGTGTACGTGGTATCGGTTCCATCAATGCCGGTTCCAACCCCCTGTATGTAGTGGATGGTTATCCTATGGATAATGATATTTACATCAACCCGGAAGACATCGAATCTATCGACATCCTGAAAGATGCCGCTTCTGCCGCCATTTACGGTTCCCGTGCTGCGGGCGGTGTGGTGCTGATCACTACCAAACGTGGTAAGGAAGGTAAAGGAAGGTTTGAATATGATATTCAGTCAGGTGTGAACCAGCTGGCAAAGAAAGTAAAATTGTTGAATGCAGACGAATTTGCACAGCTGATGATCGATGGCAGGAACAATTCCTACCAGGACCTGGTAGTGAACAAAGGCCTCCAATGGACGGATGCGATGTTCTCTGACGACAATGCCACCCGTGTTGCGAAGGTGGGTAACGCTAACTCTGTTCAGATCGATCCTACCTTCTACGATTTCGCCAGTCAGAAAATGATCAAGCCGAAATATAATACGGACTGGCAGGACCTGCTGTACCGCAATGCGGTATTCAGCCGTCACAACCTGTCATTCTCCGGTGGCAGCAAGGATGTGAAGTATTATATCAGCGGTGGCTATCAGAACCAGGACGGTATTATCCTGAACACCGGTGTGAAGAAGATCAACTTTCGTGCGAACATTGACGGCCAGATCAATGCAAAGCTGAGAGCAGGGATGAATGTTTCCTATACCAACAACCAGAACAGGGAAACAGAGGAAGGCCGCTGGGATCATAACCCTATAATGGCGGCTTTGCTGATGCTGCCTACTTACCGTGCTTACGACGATAAGGGGAATATTGTGAAGAATGAGGTAGCTGCACTGTCGGCCACCTATGGCTACAACAGCTTCGAAAACCCGCTGGCAATAGCAAAGGAGATCAACATCCGTCGTAAAGGCAATCGCAGTACCTATAACGGTTATGCTGTTTACCAGTTGTTACCTGAGTTGTCATTGAAGGCCAACCTGGGTATGACCAACTATGCGGAGAAGTACGACTACTATTATCCGACGAGTCTGAGTAGCGGGGTGAATGCACCTTACTCTACACAGGCAAAAGCTGCTGCCAACGCAAAGGCGAAGACTACCGGCATCACCGATCAGCTGGGCGAATTCACAGCCAACTACAGCAAACAGTTTAACAAACATAAATTAGATGTACTGGGTGGTTACACCATACAGAAAACAAGCGGCGATATCCTCGAGGTAAAAGCCCAGGGATTCCAGGACGACCGTATCCAGGAGCTGAATGCAAAAGGTGCAGATGCGGCGCTTTTCACACTGACAACGGCTTCGAAGTACACCTATACGCTGATGTCTTACCTCGGACGTATCAACTATAACTATGATAGCCGTTATTATCTGACCGCTTCTTTCCGCACAGACGCCTCTTCCCGTTTCGGTCCGGAAAACCGTTGGGGTAGTTTCCCTTCCGTTGCCGCCGGCTGGAACATTTCCAATGAATCATTCTACCACGATTGGTTAGGACAGCATTCCACGCTGAAGCTGCGTGCCAGCTGGGGCCTGAGTGGTAATAATAACATCGGTAACTACAACGCTATCCAGGTAATGGGTACGCCCACAGGTGTACCACTGGGTAATGGTACGGTAAACACAGGCACCTTTGCCGGAGGTATTAAAGATCCGAAGATCGGTTGGGAATCTACCTCACAGTATAACGGTGGACTGGACATCGGGTTGTTCAATGGCCGGCTGAACCTGATCGCTAACTACTATCTCAGTTATTCCTATAACCTGTTGTTCAACCAGCCCATCTCTGCCATTGCCGGTGCAACGTCCGTGCTGACTAACCTGCGTGATTCCAAGATCCGTAACAGGGGTGTTGACTTACAGCTGGATGCAAGGGTAGTAGATGGAAAGGATTTTCACCTGAACTTCGCCGGCAACATCTCCGTGAACCGTAACAAGGTACTGGATATGGGAGGTGCGAATACGATCCTGACAGCAGGTGCGGAGCGTTCTTACCTGACCCACATTACACAGGCAGGACAGCCGGTAGGTATGTTCTACGGGTTCAGGGTACTGGGCGTGGCAACGGAAGCTAATTACAAAACACTGGCGCCATCTGCTTCCAGCTCAAACCCTTTACATCCGGGAGATCTTTATTTCTACGACAAGACCGGCGATCATGTGGTGAATGATGCAGACAAAGATGTGATCGGCAATCCTTATCCGAAATTCACTTACGGTTTTAACCTGTCGGCAACCTATAAGAACTTTTACTTCTCTTCTTCCTTTAATGGATCTTATGGCAACCAGGTACTGGACGGCCAGGATTACTACCTGTACAACATGGAAGGTTCCGGCAACCAGTATGCTGACGTTGTGAACCGTTTCCGTTCTGTTAGTCAGCCGGGCAATGGTAAAGTATACCGTGCTTCCCGCGCCGGTACGCAGAGTAACAGTACCCGTCTCTCTACCTTCTACCTGCAGGATGCGTCTTATTTCAGATGTACCAATATCGTACTGGGCTACAACTTTAAGTTCCGTGGATTGCAGGAAAAACTGGGGGTATCAAAAGCAACAATATTTGCGAGTGTAGACAACGTATTCACGATCACCAAATACAAAGGATATAATCCGGAAGTGGATTTTAACGGCAACAGCACTAATCCCAACCTGGCGCCAGGCGTTGACTATGGAATGTATCCGCTGGTTCGTGCCTACAATGCCGGTGTAAAACTAGGTTTCTGATCTATTGACGCTTAAACAAAAAAAATGAAGAAGAACATATCAATGATACTGGGTTTTGCCGCTGTGCTGGCAACATCCGCCTGTAACAAGGATTTCCTGAACCAGACAGACCCTAACAGTCAGACGGTAGGCAATTATTTCCAGACAGAGAACGATGTACTGCTGGCCGTGAACGGTGTGTACCAGGCCCTGAGAAGCAACAACGCACTCGGTGAAGGCAGCGGATTATTTTCGGAAGAACGCTCTGACAATACCGGCCGTAACGACAACCAGTCGAACGCCGGCGAGCCTTTCCAGTTTGGCGATTTCTCCCTGCTGCCGAGCAATACCTACCTGAAGTCCCACTGGGTGGATATGTACCAGGTGATCTCCCGGGCCAACCTGGTATTGTCCAATATCGACAAAGTGACGTTTGCCAGCGAGGATACGAAGAAAGGGTATGCTGCAGAAGCGAAGTTCCTGCGTGCACTGGTCTATTTCCACATGGTGCGTAAATGGGGGGATGTGCCTTTGGTAACAAAACAACTGAGCCTGGATGAGGTAAGGGCAAATACTTTCCGTTCAAAAGATACCGCCGTGTACAGCCAGATCGTAGCCGATCTGCTGGATGTGGTGAACAGCCCTCTGCCCGATTTCCAGACGGGCGCTAATATCGGGAGGGTGTCAAAGGCCGCAGGCAACGCATTGCTGGGACAGGTATACCTGACCATGGCAACTACCATCGCCAATGGTAAGCGCGATGAAAACCTGGCCAAGGCAAAACAGTACCTGATGGCTTGTTACGACATGCGTAAGTTTGGCGCACTGAAAGACATCCCTTACACTGATGTTTTCAGTGTAGACAAGAAAAGCACCTGTCCTGAGCTGATCCTGCAGATCGTGTACAAACAGGGTGATGCCACTTACTCGTCCGGTATAGCCGCCAATAACCAGGCGAACGGCGAAACCATCAACTCACAAAAAACAGCCAGTGGCGTGGGCGGTAATGTAACTGCTGACCTGATCAACGAATATGAGGCCAATGACCTGAGAAAGGATTTCTCGGTGCACTTCGCCAATGCCAGCAACGTAAAAGACTGGTATATCACCAAATTCCGTGATGTCAGCGATGCGGCAGGCAAGAATGGCTATGGCGGTAACGACTTCATCCTGATCCGTTATGCAGATGTTATCCTGATGCTGGCGGAGGTGAACATGTACCTGGGCGATAATGCGACGGCTGTTCAATTCCTGGATATGGTGCGTGAAAGGGCTGGTATGCCGGCTTATGCCACTGCCATGCAGGATGCGGCATATAGTGCAAAATTCCCTACGCTGAAACTGGCCATCCTGCACGAGCGCCGCATAGAGCTGGCTTTCGAGAATCACCGCTGGTTTGATCTGCTACGCGCCTTCAGCACCCAGGAGCTGGTGGATTATTTCCATGCAAAAGACCAGGCGTCCTTTGGTATTGCGAAGCTGAGCAATTTCACAACGAAAGACCGGTATTATCCGATCCCGTTTGACGAGTACAAACTTGATCCTGTAAAAATGTATCAGAATACAGGATATTAATACGATAGATGAATGTAACAGGGGGCGCTTAGCGCTAAGTAGCCCGGTTTCAGTAAGGGATCTCTGGCTGTAGTTCTTCGAAGCTGCGTGCTATCAGGCTTTAAGAATCGTGTGGGCTGTTGAATAAGCATGAAACTCCTGTCAATCCTATGAACATGCTTCGAACAACTAAGGCCGGCGATTCCCATCTGAAACCGTTGCTACTTATGCGCGGCCTCAGAAGATATTGCCCGCTGTGTAACAGAATAACGTTTAGACTAAGACGGATGCCGAACATTTTAGTGCTTTTCCCGTATTGATTTGACACCCAATCAGGCGCATTTGACAAGCGGTGTATTAAAGCGAAAATGGAAGGACTTTTTGCCGCTTTTTTACCGTCCAGATACCGCTTTGATACCGCTAATCTTACGTTAATCTTACGTTCACGGACGTAAGATTAACGTAAGATTAGCGGTATCAAAGCGGTATCTGTCAGGTCCTGAAATAGGTTTACACCTTAAAAAGTGTAAAACATGCAAAATTCAAACAATCAGAACAAAGGTGGACGCAAGGGACGCCTGGGACCACAGTTCCAATATGAGCAGTCGTTCATGAACAAAGTCGTAGCCGATTACATGGCCGGAGACCAAAGCATGAGCCAGGTCGCAGCTCGTTATAAGATCACTAAACCACAAATAGCTTATTGGTACTCTCTTTTTTCTTCCGAACTTAGGCAAACGACTTTGGAAAAACCCATAATATCTACGGCCATGACAGAACAGGAAAAAAAGGAGTTTGATGCTTTAAGAAAGCAAAATGAAGAACTCCGTAAAAAGCTGGAACATGCCAATTTAAAGGCATTTGCTTTTCAGACAATGATCGAAGTTGCTGAAGAACAATTTAATATTGAGATCCAAAAAAAGCCTGGTACCAAGCCGTCTGCAGAGTAAAAGAACATTATCCGGACAAGGATTTGGGTAATGTTTGCGGACTGTTTGGTAAAAGCAGACAAGCTTTTTATAAGCGGAAAAACAGCGATCATCAATTTGGCCTGGAAATGGCCATCGTTCTTGACAAAGCGGAGCAAATCAGAGCTTCACAAAAGCGACTGGGCGCCAGAAAACTTCATAGAATGCTTTCACAAACTCTTCAACATCATAAAATTAAATTAGGCAGGGATCGATTTTTCAATCTGTTGGCTGAAAATGGAATGCTTGTCCGTAAAAGAAAACGTAAGAAAATACGGACTACCGATTCTAATCATCCCTTCAAAAAATATCCTAATCTGATTAAAGAGCTGAAGCTTAGTCAGGCTAACCAGGTGTGGGTTAGTGATATTACTTACCTTCCTTTGGTAGGCTCCCGGTTCTGTTATTTGAGCCTGATAACTGATGCTTATTCAAGAAAAATCGTCGGTTATTGCTTACATCCATCACTGGAGGCCGAAGGGCCTATTGAGGCCTTAAAAATGGCTTTATCGGATATAAAGAATCCCATCAAATATAGCCTGATTCACCACTCTGACAGAGGGTCACAATATTGTAGTAAAAACTACATAGAATTACTTAATGATAGTCACGTCGGCATTAGTATGGCCGAGAAGGGCAACCCGTATGAAAATGCCATTGCTGAGCGAGTAAATGGAATATTAAAGTTAGAATTTGGCCTGGACCGGTTATTTAAAAACTATGAAGCCGCGGCTGCTATAGTAGCAGAGACTATCCGCATCTACAATGAACAAAGGCCTCATACAAGCTGCGACTATCTGACTCCGAATCAGGCACATACAAAACAAGGGGAATTAGTAAGGAGATGGCGAACCAAGAAAAAAGATGGTCCAAAATCAGGATTAACAGCAGATACTGTCAACCTGATCCAGGACTAAAATCTAAAGAAAACAACCTTTTTAGGATTATCTTTTAATATTGTAAAATTCAAACGGATTATCTCACCAAAAGTGTAAACCTATACCAGGATAAGACAATCAAAGCGGTATTTGTATCCCCAATCAGCACCCCAAAAAAAGACCGCTTCCTTGCTTTTTGTATTATCTTTTCACTATATTGAAATCGGGGAAACCTACTCCCTTGATTCAACCAAATCTAAGCTATGCGTAAATGTTTGCTGTTCATCTCCTTAACCCTTTTTATCTTTCCTTGTAGCCCACTTTCCGCACAAACGAAGCAGTATATCACTGACAGCAGTTTACAGGTCCCTTTAAAGGATGGTACGATACTGAGCTGTATGCTGGTGTACCAGAAGGATGCTAAATGGCCTTTACCGGCTGTTTTAAGGATCAGTTGTTACCCGATGGGCAATGATACTGCCCGGGCACAGTTCGTGGCAGATAGCGGCTATGCAGGCGTTTTTGTGTATAACCGGGGAAAGCTCCATTCGGGGGGAAGTTTTTATCCTTTGGAGAATGACGCGGCAGATAATTACGAGATCATCGACTGGGTCAGTAAACAGGCCTGGTGTAACGGGAAGGTAGGTATGTACGGCGGCTCTTACCTGGGATTTGCACAATGGGCTGCGATGAAAAAGGTACATCCTGCGCTGAAGACCATTGTACCACAGGTGGCGGTAGGGCCGGGTATTGATTACCCTAATCCCGGAGGTATATTTCTGACCTATTGCCTGCAATGGCTGAAGCTGGTGAGGAATAACCGTTACATGGACATGGCTACGTTCACAAATCAGCAGAAATGGAAGGATCTTAATACGGAGTACCTCTTGCGGGGACTGCCGTTCAATAAACTGGACTCCCTGGAGGGCAGCGGTATGGATACAGTTTTTCAGCGCTGGATCACGCATCCCGGATACGACGACTTCTGGCAAAGGATGACGCCTACAGCAGAGGAGTTCTCGCGGATCGGTATTCCCATCCTGACCACTACCGGTTTCTTTGACGACGATCAGCGGGGCGCTATGCATTATTACAATATGCATAACCGGTATGGCCCTAAGGATGGGGTGAACCGGCACTATCTTTTTATCGGGCCCTTTGACCATGCCGGCGGACAGGGTGGGCCGCGGAGGAATTTTATTCCACCTTACCATATCGATACGGTGGCCATGGTGGATCAGCGGCAGCTGGTGCTGGACTGGTTCAGCTACACGCTGAAAGGGGGGAAGAAACCTGCATTCCTGCAGGACAGGATCGCGGTATTTGCGATGGGAGAGAACAAGTGGCATTATTTTCCTTCGATAGAGAAAATGAACAGGGACACCCTCTCGTTCTATTTGCCCGCGAAGTCGGGTGAGACTTTACACACAAAGAAAAGAAATGGTAGGCCGCTGGTATTCTCTTATGATGCTGCAGATCCTGTTGACGATACGATCCTGATCTATGACGGCGCCAGTTCCATCATCTCTGAAGCCGTTTTCAGAAAGAAATACCTGCTCACTTTCAGTACCGCGCCTTTGAAAGAGGATATGATCATGAACGGATCGGTTACCGCCGATCTTTGGTTGTCGTCAGGTACGCCCGATGCAGATATCATGATCAGTTGGTGGGAAATTGATGCGGAAGGGAAAAAATGGCCGCTATCGCATACTGTGCAACGCTTGTCTTTAAGTATCGATAAAACAACACCTGTTTACTGGAAGGAACATGAAGTACATCACATCACACTGGATGATACTCCCTGGATCTGTAAACAGCTGAAAAAGGGCAGTCGTATCGTGATGACCATCAGCCCTGCGTCAAACCTGTACTGGCAAAAGAATTACGGGGCCGCAAAGGATGTGAGTCAACAGACCCTGCTGGATACATTACTGCAGGAACTGAAATTTTATCCTGAGTCCTATTTCAGTGTACCTGTCATGTAGCGGGTTATACTTATCATGAGTGCCAGTTATTTAAGGACGTAGTAACCCAAAGCGAGCCACAGAAGGCCTTTGAGCAGGAAGAAGATGAAACCCCAGAAGCCAATACGCTTGATCCATTTAACAAAATTCTTCCTGGGAGGAGGTGTAGTTTGTTGTTCCATATACGTTAACATGAATGGCGATGCCCTGCAAGTTAAGGGATTGTCGGTATTGTTTGAAAACCAGGCAGGAAAAATAGCAAAACATCCTGATATTCATGAATATTTGTATATATTTGTGCCCATTCTATAACCACAACCTGATAAAACCTCATGGGACAAACCAAATTACCTGAATTCTTCCACTGTGATGATTATTTTATTGACGAGAAGGTGGGCTTGTTGAAATTTGCGAATGCATATAAAGTATTTAACCAGGATGGTCAGCAGATCGGGAACATCCGCCAGGAAGTGCCCCTGTTGCATAAATTCCTGCGGCTCCTGCTGGATAAAAGGATCTTCCCGTTCACACTGAATATAGTGGATACAAATGAGCAGGTGGTAGCTTCTATTCACCGTGGCTGGACATTCTGGATGTCGAAGATTGAGATCCGCGACATGAACGGTGTTGTAGTAGGCGGCATCAAACAGAAGTTCAAATTTATGAAACCACTGTTCCACATCCTGGATGCCAATGGCGCTGTGCTGGCAGAGATCAAGGGCGACTGGAAAGCCTGGAATTTCAAGATCGTGGATACTGCTGAAAGGGAATTGGGCGCTATCACCAAGAAATGGGCAGGCGCTTTCAAGGAAGTATTCACTACGGCAGATAAATACCGCGTTACCATAGCGAAGGAGTGCCCGGAAGATATCAATAAGATGGCGATCGTAGCGGGGGCTATCACTATTGATATGGTGCTGAAGGAATCCAAGTAACAAAAAATAATGTGTGAGAGGCTGTATCATAAGAGTATGGTACAGCCTCTTTTTATTTGAACACATTGTATCCCGGCTTCCGGAACCGGTTCCCGATATTCCGGTGGCCTGATATTTGACGAGGTTGCTTTTTGAATGATCTGTGTTTTAAACCATATCTTATGCACGTAGGCAGGCAACAGCCATTGTTTTGTATCGGAATCGGCTGTTCCGCCGGTGGCCTGGAACCGACATGTGCGTTTTTTCAACAGGTTGTGGAAAAAACAGGTGCTGCATTTGTCGTGATTCCCCACCTTAGCAGGGAGCATAGGAGTAGATTCAGCTCTATTTTAGAAAAGTTTACGAATATGCCGGTACATAAGGTAGAAGACGATATAAAACTGGAAACAGATCATGTCTATGTACTTGCGGAAGACAGGATGATGATTGTGGAAGACGGTTATTTGAAAGTGCGGCGGCGTTATTCCAGGGAGGTCATTAACAAGTCGATCGACATTTTCTTTAAGTCCATGGCGAAAGCCTACCGGGAAAATGGCATCGGGGTGATATTGTCAGGTATGGGCAATGATGGTATTGAAGGTATTAAAGTAATTGAGGATTATCATGGGCTGGTCATTGTCCAGGACCCGGATACGACCGATTTTAATATCCTGCCGCAGGGCGCTATTAACAAGGACGACCCGCATGCGATCCTGCCACCGGCAGACATTGCACGTTTCCTGTTAAGGCACCTGAAGATCGATAACAGCGTAAATTGAGATGATTCGTTTTTTACATATCTTTAGCCGTTCTAAAGTATTGGTTAAACGACCAGGCATAAAGTAAAGCTGTTTGCATGTTGGATACACATACTGAAGGTGAGTTGAACAGGAGGCGATCTGGTTCCGCACCCAATGCTGCATTGAAAAGTATTTTAGCGATCCTGTCGGAATCTTCGGGTGTTGACTTCCTGCAATATAAGCTTTCCACTATTACGAGGAGGCTCCAGCGGAGAATGTCGCTTGTAAATGTCCAGGGGTTTGAGGAATATCTTACGTTCATAAAAGAGAATGAAGACGAACAAAATATTGTTTATGCGGATCTGCTGATCCACGTCTCTTCCTTTTTCCGTGATGAAAGCAGCTTTGAATACCTGTTGAGGTATGTACTACCGCAGGTAGTAAGGCAGGCGCGTGATAAGGAAGAGCAGGTGCGCATATGGGTAGCGGGATGCGCTACGGGGGAAGAAGCCTATTCCATCGCCATCTGTCTGTATGAATTAATAGGAGATGAACACTTCTCCAATAAGGTGAAGATCTTTGCAACAGACCTTTCCGAAGCCGTTATTGCCACAGCGCGCAAAGCCGTTTATACAAAGACACAAGTAGCGGGTGTATCCGCAGCACGGCTGGTGAAATTTTTTACGGAAAGGGAACAGGGTTACGAAATATCTGCTACTATCAGGGATGCATGCGTGTTTGCCTGTCACAATATGTTGACAGATCCTCCCTTTGCAAACCTGCATCTCATCAGCTGCCGTAACGTGCTTATTTACATGCAACCGGTACTGCAGAAGAAAATGCTGAGCATATTTAATTATGCGCTGACAGACCGTGGTTTTCTGTGGCTGGGCAAGTCGGAGACCAACAGATCGCCCGACCTCTTTGATATGCCGTCAAAGAAAACGAAGATCTACCTTAAGAAAAACGTAGATAAATGGACGCTGAGAAATGCGTTTCCAACTAATAAAAAAATAAAGCATATGACACCAAGCTTTGATCAGGAGAGGGATGGGAATATTGATGCTCAGAAGGCGGCCGACAGTATCATACTTTCTATGTATGCACCGTCTGCTGTGCTGCTCAATGAAAAATTCGATATCATTGAATTCAGAGGTGTTACCATGCAGTTTTTCGAACACGGGCCTGGTAAAGCCAGTCTGAACATTCTGAAGCTTGCTCACAGGGACCTGGTACATAGTCTCAGGAGCGCGCTCAGTCATGCGCAGTCCGCCAGAAGAAATGTCAGAAAAGAAGGCCTTACCATCGCAACGGGAGGGACAACGCTCAATGTATCATTCGAAGTAGTACCTATCAGCAATCTGCATGAGAGCTATTACCTGGTGATCTTCAATCATCAGCAACAGCAGGACCTGAACGGAGAGCTTACTGCTGTGAGAAAACCGGAAGTACCTGAAACTACCGATGAAAAGAACCTGCGTATTTTGCAGCTGGAAAAAGAAGTGCAGCGCTATAAAGAAGAACTGCGTGCTGTTGCGGAGGCGTATGAAGCGACCAATGAAGAACTGCAGTCTGCCAATGAGGAGCTGAAAAGCCTGAATGAGGAACTGGAAGTATCGCAGGAAGAGCTGCAGGTCATCAATGACGAACTCAGCACCCGCAATAACGACCTGGTGGAAAGAAATAATCAGTTGAACAATGCGAGGTTGTATGCAGAATCCATTGTCAACACCGTACATGAATCCCTGTTGATCCTCGATACGAATATCCGCGTAGTCAGCGCCAATGCCTCCTTCTATCGTACCTTCAAGATGGAGCGGAAAGAGACGGAAGGAAAACTGCTCTATGAACTGGGAAACAAGCAATGGAACACTTCCGAGCTGCGTTCGCTGATGGAAAACCTGATGACCTCCAGGACGCCCTTCGCCAATTATGAACTGACTTATAAGGCTTCCGCCAACGGATTGCGGACCATCAAGATGAACGGTCAGCTGATCACTTCTCAGGACCTGCGGGAAGAGCTGATCCTGATTGCCATAGAAGATATCACCGAAGTAAGGGAGGCCAGGGAACGCATTGCCCGTAAACAGGAAATAGTGCGTACCAACGAGGAAAGGCTTCGCCTGGCGCTGGATGGTACCCGTACAGGCACCTGGGATTTTAATCCGCTTTCCCGGGAGTTGTTATTGTCTGACAAAAGCCGGGAGCTCTTTGGCATCACTTCCACGGCGCCAATGGAATTTGACAGTTTTATCAAAGCGATTCATCCCGCCGATGCGCCGGCAGTACAGGCGCGCATCACTGCAGCCCTGGCAGGCAAAGACAAGGGATATATCAATATTGACTTCCGGATCAACCTTGCCGACGACAAAGTGACCTGGATATCGTGCAAGGCACAGGTATTCTACGACGAGAACGGAACAGCGGTGCGTGTACTTGGCGTGGTAACAGACATCACGGAGAGCAAGCAGTTTGAAAAACACCTGCAGGAGGTGAACAACAAACTGAATTTCGCCATGCAGACGGGCAGACTGGGCTCCTGGGAACTGGAAGTACCTACCGGTATCATGCATTGTAATGAGCAGTTCCGGAGCAATTTCGGATTATCGTCACAGACCCAGCTCACATACGAAAAACTATTGTCGCTCATACTGCCGGAAGATGTACGCCGGGCGGATGAAGCGTTGCAGTATGCGCTGAACAACCGACTACTTTACGTCGAGGAATACCGGGTTAAATGGCCGGACAATTCCATCCACTGGATAGCGGCCACCGGACAAGGCGTCTATGATGAAGAGGGAACCGCAAAAAGGGTGATAGGTGTAGCGCTCGATATCACAGAAAGAAAACAGGCCCAGTTACATTTGCAGCAAAGTGAGGCCTATTTCCGTATGATTGCCGATACCGCGCCGGCAATGATCTGGATCGCAGAAAAGGACGGATCCTTCTCTTTCTTTAATAAGGCCTGGCAAAAGTATACAGGACGTACGCACGATCAGAATAAGGACAATGGCTGGTATGACATCATGCATCCGGAAGATACCGATAAATGGAAGATCAGTTTCAGCCGTTCATCCCGCGACAGGAAGAACTTTTATGCAGAGTTCCGCCTGAAACGATATGATGGCACCTACCACTGGCTGGCCTGTTCGGGTATACCGCGCTTCAATTCACAAGATGAATTTGTAGGTTTTATCGGGGCCTGTACAGATATCGACGATCAGAAGATGGTGGAAGACGCGCTGGAAAGGAAGGTCAGGGAAAGGACCATTGCCCTGGAAGACGCTAATGCCAACCTCTCCAAGCGGAACCATGAACTGGAGCAGTTTGTTTTCATCACTTCCCACGATCTCCAGGAACCATTACGTAAGATCCGCCTGTTTGCCGACATGCTGGAAAGCGTGAAGCCCGGTACGAGCAAGATCGATACGGCGCTCTACCTGCGCAAGGTAAAGCAGTCGGCCATACGTATGTCAGACCTGATCAGGGACCTGATCTCCTATTCCCGCCTGGAGCTGGGGGAAAATGCGTTCCTGCCCGTGGATCTCAACCAGATAGTAACCAACGTGATAGAAGATTTTGAACTGCTGATCAGGGATAAGAACGCCGTGATAGAAGTGGATGAACTGCCGGTGATAGATGCCGTGCCATTGCAGATGAACCAGTTATTCTATAACCTGATCGGCAATGCACTGAAATTTTCCGGTACGGAAGGCGACAGCCGGGTAACGATCACGTCCAATAAGATCTCGGATGCCGAACTGAATGACCTGCCTTCATTACCGGTAGGCCCTACTTATTACCGGATCGTCGTGGCCGATAACGGCATCGGGTTCAACCAGGCCTATGCAGATAAGCTGTTTGTGATATTCCAGCGACTGAACCAGAAGGAGAAGTTCGAGGGAACCGGTATCGGTCTGGCGCTTTGCCGGAAGATCATGGACATCCATAACGGTGATATCCAGGCATTCGGGGTAGAGCACCAGGGAGCGGCGTTCCACATTATCATTCCGGAAACGCAACAGTAGCTATACAATAAAATAGTATTTTCAGCGTAATATACCCACAGAAATGGCTCCGCTACGGGGCCATTACTATTTCCAGCATTATACAAACAGCCCGGGTTTAACATATTGGGAATCAGAGTATATTATTATTGTAATTTTTAATATAAATTTGCGTAATTTTTCGACCTAATTAGTATTTTAGACACTGGTTGGGCTTCTTTAAAAGAGACGCCGACCTACCATATTTGTTATGAGGCCTATCCTATGTCTTTTTTTCATTATTGTGCAGATGATTGCCCGGGGACAGACGGCAACTGCACCTCCGTCTACAGATCCGCCTCCGGCGGGCACCGTAGCTCCGGCAGGCCCAGTGAAAAAAGGCAATTTTGAAACAGAATTTAAAATGAAATCGGGCAGTTACCTGGGCTTCGGGCAGGTGAATCTCGGCATGGGGGAAATCGGGTTCAAGGTAGTGGTGTTCTGCCAGAATAAGGAGAAGAAGAACGGCCGTCTTGAATTCCGCATTGACCGTCCCAAAGGAAAGAAAAGCAGGCGTATCGGTACGCTGAAGATCCCTTTTACGGGAGATACGACCTATGCACTAAAGTTAACCGGCAACCCTAAATACTCCTATGGGATACACGACCTTTATCTTGTAGCGAAAGGTAATCCCTTCAGTATAACTTCCATCACTTTTGTGCAGGATTATTGAGCTAATTCCTGTGGTTCGCATATTACTTTTTTCGCTCTCCCTATCGTGGTTATCGGTCCTGTTATAATTGCGACATCTGTGGCAGGGTTATAACTGTCGTGCAGATCGAATAAAGAAGAGGGTGTGTTAGCTGTTCACGCGAAGTAGCTCGGTTTCAGTATGGGATGTCGGTCGACGCCTCTCTGGAAGTCGATTGGGCTTTGTCAAGCGGATAGGCTTTTGAGTATAGATTTGGCAGCACCGTCCGTGTCACCGGAGAGCCGAAGGCCCGACATTCCCATCTGAAACCGGTGCTACTTCCGCTCTCCCTATCGCGGTTATCGGGTCCTGTTATAATTGCGACATCTGTGGCAGCTTGTAGCTGTCGCGTGGGGCCAATAATGAAGGGCTGTTATCAGCTGATCACGCGAAGTAGCTCGGTTTCAGTATGGGATGTCGGTCGGCGCCTCTCTGGAATGCTATTTAGCTTTGTCAAGCGGATGAGCTTTTGAGTATAGATTTGGCGGCACCGTCCGTGTCACCGGAGAGCCGAAGGCCCGACATTCCCATCTGAAACCGGTGCTACTTCCGCTCTCCCTATAATTATATATAGGCGTATGCGTATCAGGACGATGGCGACAGCGTTCTCAATTGTTGCGGCCCTTACTGACAGGTCACCTGAATATAAGCGGCCGCCCATAAGTATAACGGTTTCAGGTGGGAATCACTGGCCTTAGTTATTTGAAGCCCGCTCGTACGATTGATAGGGGTTTGATACCTATTCCAAAGCTCATACGATTCCCAAAGCTGAATAGCGCGCAGCTTCAAAGAACTACAGCCAGTGATCCCAGCCTGAAACCGAGGTATCACAAATAACGAAGACCAGTATCACGGCACACAAGCTATAACAAGGAAGCCAGCCTGAAACGGAGGTATCACAAATAACGAAGACCTGTATCACGACGCACAAGCTATAACAAGGAAGTCAGCCTGAAACCGGGGTATCACAAATAACGAAGACCTGTATCACGACGCACAAGCTATAACAAGGAAGCCAGCCTGAAACGGAGGTGTCGAATAATGAAGACCTGCATTATATGGAAGAACTCAATGAACATATAGACAATTGAGGCTGCAGTTTCAGCATGAATGTCTGCACCTCCTGTTGGCCAGGATTGTTTAGCTGATCGCCAGCCGCAAGTAGCAGGTATTCGCCCAGCACCCCAAAGAGTGTAAGCGTGCCTGTTGTATAAACGATAGCGACTTTATGACCGGCCTTGCTGGTAATATCGGAGGCGACGATCTCAAAGCGGTGACTTTCGAAAGGAACCGGATATCCCAGGTTATCGGCAAGGCCCGGGATCTGTTGCTGCAGCTCCCGCAGGAACAAACCTATGGAGAACCCTACTTTGTAATGCAATGACCCGGCCTTGGGATTGGCAGCCCGCACCTGTTCCCAGGTAGTGAACTGCTGCTCCCGGTTATAGGCCTGCACCTGCATGAGAAATTCGTTATAGCTTTCGTGAAAGATATCCTTTTCGAAGGTGCTCCCGGCATGGACATCGATGATCTGCCTGTAAGAAAGTTTTACCAGCGCTTTTTCCATTGTTCAGCATTTAATGTCCCGAAGGTAGCGGATTCGCGTCAGCTGGCCCTGGTAGCGGTTGTACTTAGCGGTAAACAGGCAGTTTCCGTAGGTTAATGAGCGCTGGATAAGCATATTTTCACTCCGATATTATCGCAGTATGTTAAAAGAAATATAAATCTTGATTATTTTTTCTATTTTAGGTGTAAAATCGACACGTTGAGAAAAGTATCGTTATGAAAATCAAGCTGCACACTATGTAAAAATTGTGAACCTATGTAGTTGTACTGTGCTATTGACCCGCTACCATGTATTCTTTAACTAGCAAAAAACCACATTTTGATGATGATGACAACCAATAGTGTCTAAGGACGGATATGTTATTGCATTGCCCGTCGTAACCAAAATCAGCGATAGGAGTTCGCCTTTCTTTTAACCACACAATTTAAACGTATGAAAAATGTAGACCTGTTGAAGGTCAGGCAGCGTCATGCCTGGCAGTCAACACTATTACGCATGAAATTTACTTTGCTGCTTTTTATGCCTGCCCTGTATCCGCTTATTGCTGCTGCGGATGGCTATCCAACCTCATTTTCAATCCGGCAGGATATTATACTGAAAGGAAAGATCGTTGACAAAAATAAGGAACCGGTGATCGGCGCTACTATCAAAGTAGTGGGGACTTCAAAAGGGACAACCACATTACCCGATGGCTCTTTTTCATTGAGCGTCGCAAATGGCGCTCAGGTGACTATTACTGCAATCGGTTTCCTATCGCAGACGTTTACTGTCAACGGCAACACTCCCCTGAACGTAACGCTCGATGCAGATACCAAAGGCCTCAGCGAAGTAGTCGTTGTAGGTTATGGCGCACAGAAAAGAGAGGCGGTATCGGGTTCCATTGCTACCGTGAAAGGCGCCGAGCTGGTGAAATCGCCCGCAACGAACCTGTCCAACTCCATTGCCGGACGTATGCCTGGTGTAACTGCCATGCAGAATAGTGGTGAGCCCGGCGCTGACGGTTCATCCCTCCGTATCCGTGGCTCCAACACCCTGGGTAACAATGACCCGCTGATCGTAATAGACGGTGTGGCAGGCCGTACCGGTGGCCTGGAACGTTTAAATCCACAGGATATTGAGAGTATTTCCGTACTGAAAGATGCTTCCGCAGCGATCTATGGCGCACGAGCTGCCAATGGTGTTATTCTCGTAACCACCAAACGTGGTAAAAGCGGTAAACCGCAGCTATCTTATTCCTTCAACCAGGGCTGGTCACAACCTACCCACATCCCTGAAATGGCAAATGCCGCTGAGTATGCGCAGCTGAGAGATGAGCTGAGCCTTTACCGCGATGTACCGGGAAGAGAGTGGGCTACTGCCTGGGATGTATACAAACAAGGGGGTACCTATACTTCGCCCACTACCAACAAGAAATGGGATGTGGCTTTTGGTCCGACGGAGATAGATAAGTTCCGCAATAGTACAGACCCCTGGCTGTATCCGAACACAGACTGGTATAAATCCACTTTTAAGACATGGTCGCCCCAATCAAACCATAGCGTACAGGTGTCTGGTGGTAATGAGAACATGCGTTATCTGACCTCCTTCGGTTATCAGTCGCAGGATGCCTATTATAAAAAATCGGCTACCGGTTACGACCAGTACAGCCTGCGCGTGAATCTCGATGGCAGGATCAACAAGTACGTGAACGTGAGCGTAGATATGTTAGGTCGCCAGGAAGAGCGTAATTATCCTACCCGCAGCGCCAGCGACATTTTCCGTATGCTGATGCGTGGTAAACCTACCGAGCCTGCTTTCTGGCCCAATGGTCTGCCAGGTCCGGATATCGAGTACGGTAACAACCCTGTGGTGATCACTACCGACCAGACAGGATACGACAAGGATAAACGCTACTATGTACAGACCAGTGCCAAGCTCGATGTATTGATCCCCGGTGTGGACGGCCTGAAACTGAGCGGTAATGTGGCATTCGACAAATACATCAAGGGCACCAAGCGCTGGATGACACCCTGGTACCTGTATACATGGGATAAGAAGACCTATCAGCAGGATGGTAAGACACCTGTGCTCGTAAAGGGCAAACGTGGTACAGATCAGGCTACCCTCAACCAGGGAGATGAAGATCAGAGCAACCTGTTGCTGCGTGGTTTGCTGACCTACGACCGTAGCTTCAACAAAAACCATACAGTGAACTTCGTATTCGGTGTTGAAAGGGAAAAAGTCAATTCGGCATCTTTCAGTGCTTTCCGCAGATATTTCATTTCTCCGTTGATCGACCAGCTGTTTGCCGGTGGCGATGCAGAGAAAGACAATACCGGTAGCGCCTGGGACCGTGCCCGTCTGAACTATTTTGGTCGTGTGGCTTACAACTATAAAGAGAAATACCTGGCGGAGTTTGTATGGCGGAATGATGGTTCCTATATGTTCCCCAGCAATTCCCGTTTTGGTTTCTTCCCTGGTCTGATGTTAGGTTGGCGCATATCTGAAGAGAACTTCTTCAAAGAGAACGTGAAATTCATGAGTTACCTGAAACTGCGTGCATCATGGGGTAAACTGGGTAATGACCAGGTATACTTTGACGATAACGGAGATGGTACCCTCACACTGCAGGAATACCAGTACTATTCCACTTATGGCTTCGGCAGTTACATCCTGGGAGGCAATGTGGTGAAATCACTCTTCGAAGCGCGTATACCTAACCCATACATTACCTGGGAAGTAGCGAACAACTATAACGTTGGTCTGGATGGCGCCTTGCTGAACGGTAAGATCTATTTCGAACTGGATGCGTTCATGAACAAACGTTCCGGCATCCTGGTAAGAAGGAATGCATCCGTGCCGCAAACTACCGGTATGACACTGCCTGCGGAGAATATTGGTAAGGTAGACAATAAGGGTTTTGAATTCCGTGTTGGCTACAATGATAATGTGGGCAGTAAATTCCGCTATGATGTGAGCGTGAATGGCGGTTACTCCAAGAACAAGATCGTGTTCTGGGACGAAGCTCCTGGCGCTCCGGCCTGGCAGCGTTCTACCGGTAAGCCAATGAATACCAACCTGTATTATGAATATGACGGTGTATTTAAAGACTATGCGGAAATTGATAAGAACACCATAGATTATACTGCGCTGACAAACAACCTGCGTCCGGGCGATATGAAGTTCAAAGACATTGATGGTAACGGAAAGATCAATGGAGACGATAAGATACGCTACGGAAAGAGCAATCAGCCAACCTTTACAGGAGGTCTGAATGTGAATATGCAGTATGGCAATTTCGATATGGCCATCCTCTTCCAGGGAGCCACCGGCGGTGCGCTGCATATCAACACAGAATCCGGTGAGATCGGCAACTTTACCAAAGACTATTATGATCACCGCTGGAGCCCTGACAATCCTAACGGCGAGCACCCACGTGTAAATGACCGTAATGATACTTATTGGGCAACAGGGAATACATACTGGATCCGCAGTACTAATTATGTACGTCTGAAAAACCTGGAAATCGGCTACAGTATCCCTGATTTCCTGAAGAAGAAGAGCGGTATCTCTACGCTGAGATTATATGCAAACTGTCTGAACCTTTTCACCCTGGACAATCTGAAGATCCTTGATCCTGAATCTGTGAGCGGTAATGGTCAGTATTATCCGCAGTCAAGGGTATTGAATGCAGGCTTCAATTTAACTTTTTAATCAGCAGTATCATGAAACAACTACTTAAGAAAATATACATTGGTATCGGTATGGCGGGCGCTTTGACAGTTGCTGCGTGTAATACCGATTTCCTGAATACAAGACCTTTAGGGGAAGCGACGAAAGACGATGTGTGGCAGGACCAGGCATTGACAGAAGCTTTTGTCAATGAAATTTATAATGGTCTGAGCAGTGGTGGTTTCCTGGAAACCATGTTATCGTCTGCTACCGACGAGACCATGTTCACCCACAACTATGGCATGAAGAATATGGGAGAGGCTACTATCAGTCCTACGGATGCCGAGTACGTGAACAATCGCGGTACTTTCCAGTGGGATGATATGTATAAACGTATCCGTGCCTGTAATGTATTCTTTCAGAATATCAATAAAGTGCCTTTTGATAAAGCGGGACTGGGCGATCGCATGAGGGGAGAAGTATACTTCCTGCGTGCATATTTTTATCACCAGCTGGTACGTGCTTATGGTGGCGTACCATTGATAGACACAGTGTATACGCTGGCTGATAAGGATTATACTGTAGCCCGTGCCTCTTTCTCTGATTGTGTAGAGCATATTGTAAGGGACTGCGATTCAGCGGCCCGTTTACTGCAGGGTAAGGAAAGCCTTATTGTAAAAGGCCGTGCTACGGAAGGTGCGGCACTGGCGCTGAAGTCGCGCATGCTGGTATATGCTGCGAGCGACCTGTATGATTTCCCTACTGCCAGTGCAAAGGCGCCGGTAATAGCGACAGTGGCAACCCATGAGGTGCTGGGTTATACCAGCGGCGATCGTGCTGCACGCTGGAGACGTGCCAAAGCCGCAGCACAAGCGGTGATGGCGCTCAACCGTTACAGTCTGGCATCTCCAACGCCTGCTACTCCGGAAGAGGCAAGTAGTAATTACCAGCAAATGTTCCTGAAGGACAACTCTGAAAGCATCTTCTCCCGTTACTTTGTGAATGCCAAATCAGAGGCTGGTGGACAGATCGGGCTTTACAATGGACTGAACGGGTACCATAACTGGTCTGGCAACACACCCACCCAGCTGCTGATCGATGACTATGAAATGGCAGATGGTACGCCTTTTAACTGGAACGATGCTGCACATAAGGCAAACCCTTACCGCAACCGTGATCCACGTTTCTATGCAAGCATCCTGTATGACGGGGCCAACTGGCGTCCGCGGCCTTCTGACGTTGCGGCGAAAGATCCGGCTAACCAGGCGCAGACAGGCATCTACCAGGTATGGGATGCAGAACATTCACAGATCATCAATATGCCGGGACTGGATACCCGCCAGGGACCGGTTGAAAACTGGAACGGTAGTTTTACAGGATATTATATGAAGAAGTTCATTGATCCTGCTGTGGATGCACAGTATTTCCGCCAGGAGGTACCGTATCCTTTCTTCCGTTATACCGAGATCCTGTTCAACTATGCGGAGGCATGTATGGAGCTGGGTGAAGAAGATGAGACACGGAAGTATCTCAACGAGATCCGCACACGTGCGGGAATGCCGGCTATAACCGAATCGGGTGCAGCGCTGAAAGCACGTTTGCAACGCGAGAAAGAGATAGAGATGGTGTTTGAGGAGCAGCGCTTCTTCGACGTGCGCCGTTGGATGATAGCGCCGGCAACGGTGGGGCGTGCGCTCAGGGGGATCAATGTAGTAGGCAAACTGAAGCCGAATGTGAAGGTGACGCTGTATCAGCATGATGAGAATAGTTATGACTATACTTATACGCCGGTAACTTTGGTGAATGAGAACAGGATCTGGCTGGATAAGATGTATTTTATGCCGCTGCAGCGCGATGAGATGAACAGGAATAATAAACTGGTGCAGAATCCGGGGTATTAGTTTTCTGTTGGTTGTGTCGCCTGAAAGTTTGCTTTGTTTAATCAATTGGTAGTAGACCGCTTGTCTCGCCTGGTAGTTTGGCGCTTGTTGATTAGCGCGAAGCCGCTTCGCCGGGGCGGCATCCGCAGGAAGTACTATACGGTGCTGCGGAACGCTCTTCAGTACCTTGATGAAGCGGTGTAATGCGTGTCGGGATTGCATAGTTATCTGGCTTTGTCAATCGTATCACGCGTCCCGACGGCACTGTACAGTACTTCCTCCTACGCCTACTCAACTGGCGCTATCCGGCCTCAGATAATGGAGGTAGCTGCAGGTGTGGTTGAAGCGGTTGCATCAGCGGTCGTATCAGCCGGTGCATTGGCTATTTTTGTAGCCGTTGTTGCTGTAGCCTTTGGTGTTGCAGCTGTAGCTGTTGTCGCAACTGTTGTTATAGCCGTCTCTGCGTATACCTTTAGCATCTCCTTTGTGTGGGCTAAGGTCAGGCTATCCCTGATCAAGTCTTTAAAGAATGGGGCCAGTAGTGCTCCATTCTTTATTTTTTCCGGGAGATCAGGATTAGTGATCGCGAATCTGCCGATGGATATAAGATCTGCTTCCTGATTGGACAGCAGCTTTGTGGCAAGTATGGTATCGTGCATACCACCGTTTACAATAACTGGTTTCCCCGTTATCTGTTTGGCGAGACCATTGGAAGATGTTCCATTGTCATATAGTGATTCCCTTGCCCAGTTCCCGCCTTCGGATGCGATGTGGATATAGCTGAGGTCCACTTCTTTCAGGATGTTGAATATCTCCCTGGCCGCGTCTGCGCCGCCGGGCCACCTGTAGGTGAGATCGTTCACTTTACTTTCCGATAAACGTATACCAACGATGAAATCTTTAGGAACAGCATTCCTGATGGCTGTAAATACCTCCATCGGGAACCTTAGCCTGTTCTGATAGCTGCCTCCATATTCATCTTCCCTGGTATTTGTGTGCGGGGTGATAAACTGATCCAGCAGGTAACCATTGGCGGCGTGTATCTCTACGCCGTCAAATCCGGCTATTAGTGCCCTGATGGCCGTTTGTACAAATCCGTCTTTCACCTCCTGCAACTCCTTTTTACCCATGGCAGCCGGAATAGGGAAGGGGCCTGTCAGATCTCCGGGTTCGGTATTCCGGAGGCCCTTGGGCTGTATGGCGGAAGGAGCGATCGTTTTATCAGTATGCTGGGATAATGCGCCTCCGTGCATTAACTGGAGGATAATGAGCGCATTGGGATCTGCCTGATGTACTTTTTCTGTTACCTTTTTCCAGCCTTCTACCTGCTCATGGGTGACGAGGCCTGGCTGATGATTGTCGGTTTTGCTGAAAAGATCGTCTGTATAGGTGCCTTCGGTGATGACAAGACTGAAGCCGCCTTTGACGAATGCCGAGTAATAGTCAGCCATTTCGGCTGTAGGAACGCCATTGGCAGTTGCGCTTCTGCGCGTCATGGGAGCTACGGTGAATCTGTTTTTGAGTGTATGGGTTCCTAATTTTGTTGGCTCGAAGAGTATGTCTTTATTTGTGCTCATAGATCATTTATTAGAACACAAAGATCAGATGGAGGTGAGGAGATGGACGTATAACTAATTTAATATTTGGGGTTAAAATTGTTTAATAGAAATAAGGCATGACAGCGTTTGAAATGTTCTTTTAGTACCTTTGGTATTTTGATGTATGGATTTCAAGTCAGCAATACTAGCCGTAGCCAGGAAGCTGGGTATCCCCGCTGGACACTTTGATAGTGTTGGTATTTATGACTGGCCGGAAATATTTAAGAAAATTGAATCCCGGTTCATTATACGGGAAAATACAAATACCAGGTTTAACTGGTGGTGGGAAAACCTAAGAAAAGACAGTATTTCTTTGTCGTTTCCACAAGACGACGCATGGAGGCATTTGAATAATATAATTGACAAAAATGAAAAGGTTTGGTTTGTAGCGGGTGCGCCCAAAGGAGATCGTGCAAAATTGTGGTTGTTTGAGGGGACGGTTGAATCTATCCAACAGATCATCGGCCAGTTCCATCATTTCGAGTATTACCTGGTGTCAAAGAAATATGAATGGCTGCTGACAGAGGATCATCATGGGGTTTTAACCGGGCTTGGTACTGTTAAAGATAAACTGTTGTCATTATCGCCGGTTAAGGAAGATATTTGAGCCATCACCTCTTCCCGCCCTTTCTGATCTGGCTCAGAAACACCGGCGTAATCCCCAGAAATGACGCAATATGCTTCTGCGGCAACCTTTGTTCAAGCGTGGGATATTTCTTTATCAGCGCTTCATACCGTTCAGCGCCTGTCATAGATATTGCATTTAAAATGCGCTGATCCTGTGCGATCATTGCCTGCTGATTTAATATGCGCCAGAACTTTTCAAATGCCGGGATCTCCGTGAAAAGCTGATCCATCCCCTTCCTGTCTATCTGCAGCACGACAGTTGCCTCCTGTGCAATAATATTGATCCGGGAAGGGACCTGATGAATGAAGCTGCCGGCATCGCTGATCCACCAGTCTTCCATGGCGAAGTGAAGGGTATGCTCATCGCCCTTATCATCTACATAAAAGGAGCGGAGAAAACCGGAACAGACGTAGCTCTCGTACTTGCATATTTCCCCTTGTTGCAGCAGGTACTGCCTTGGCAGCAGCTTGCGCAATGTGAGGAAGCTGCAGAAATGTTCCTGTTCTTCCGGAGAAAGACGGATCCGTTTCTGAACATGATGTAAAATAAGCTGATGTAGCTCAGGCAGTGGCGGCGTAGCAAGCATAAGACTGGTTTCTTCAGAAACAAATATAGCAACCATCTTAAAAAATAGTAAGCTAAATCAACCTTTCATAGAATTCCTGCCAGGTTTCCCTGTTTGTTTTCGTAATTTTCCCGTGGCTTTATTCATAAAACCCAATTACCATATGCTGATGCAAAAGACAAAGGGATGTCTGATCCTTGCCCTGGCAATGACAGCCATTACCACTTCCGTATTTGCCGGCGGTCCGGGCAAGCCGGGCGCCACTGATGTTAAACCGGATGCTAACAATGCCGGATTGAAATTACCTGCCGGTTTCGGCGCTTTAAAAGTAGCAGACAGCCTGGGCAGGGCCCGTCATATCGCTGTAACGAGCAACGGAGGTATCTACATCAAACTGGACAGGGCCAAGAACAACAATGGCATACTTTATCTCCAGGACTCCAATGGCGACGGTAAGATCGACAAGAAGACCGGCTTTGGCGCCTATGGCGGTACAGGGATCTATGTGAAAGGGGATTACCTGTATGCTACTTCCAACGAAGACATTTACCGCTATAAACTGGATGCGCAACAACAGGTGATCGATCCTGAACATCCGCAAACCGTGGTGACTGGCCTCATCAACCGCAGACAGCATGAATCAAAGTCGATCGTGCTGGACGACAACGGTAATATCTACGTTAATATCGGGGCATATTCCAACTCCTGCCAGACGAAAGACAGAACAGCCGGTTCACTGGGCATGCAACCATGCCCGATACTTGATTCCGCGGCCGGCATCTGGCAGTTCAAGGCCGACAAACAGAACCAGACCTATGGCGATGGCGTACGCTATGCTACCGGTCTGAGGAACGTGGTGGGGCTTGACTGGAATAAATCGCTCAACCAGCTGTTCGTGATGCAGCATGGCCGCGACCAGCTGCATGACCTGTTCCCGGATCTGTACACAGAGAAACAATCGGCCGACCTGCCGGCAGAATGTATGTATGCCCTGAAACAGGGTTCCGACTGCGGCTGGCCATATATTTATTACGATCCCTTCCAGCATAAGAAGATGCTGGCGCCTGAATATGGTGGCGATGGTAAAAAGACCGGTAGCGGCAATATAGAGGAGCCTGTAGTGGCTTTTCCTGCCCATATGGCGCCTAATGGCCTACTGTTCTATACAGGTAGCCAGTTCCCCGAAAAGTACCGTAACGGGGCTTTTGTGGCCTTCCACGGGTCATGGAACCGCTCTCCTGAGAACCAGGCTGGTTTCTTTGTGGTATTCGTGCCCTTTAAAGATGGTAAACCTGCCGGTAAGTGGGAAGTATTTGCAGATGGATTTGCAGGTCCCGGCCCGGTAAAATCGCCCGGCGACGCGGTACACCGTCCTTGCGGACTGGCACAGGGACCGGATGGTTCACTGTATGTGACCGATGATGTGAAAGGAACTGTTTACAGGATCGTATATAAGACCAAATAGACATGAGAAAATGGATACTGGCAGCAATGCCATTGATGCTCGGTGTATTGTTAGCGAATGCACAGGCGAAGAAACCGGCTCCGGCAAAACCGGCAGCCGCCAAACATACCACCGGCGTTGGTACAGCCCAGATAGCAAGAGGGAAGCTACTTTATAAACAGTACTGCATCTCCTGTCACCAGGAAAACGGAACAGGCGTACCCCGTATGAATCCGCCCCTGGTAAAGACGGAGTATGTACTGGGCGACAAGACAAGATTGATCGGGATATTACTGAACGGACTAAACGAAGACGTAGAGATCAACGGGGAATATTATTCCAACCCGATGCCTTCACAGGCGGCCCTGAAAGACCAGGAGATCGCCGATATACTGTCTTATGTCCGGAATAGCTTCGGCAACAAGGCCAGCACCGTTTCCGCGGCGGAAGTAACTGCGGTACGCGCTACTGTAAAGTAAAGAATGTGAATATTTTAACTGCGGCATTTATCCAGTGTGGGTAAATGCCGCAGTTTTTTAATTGCTTTTGTCAAACAGATTTTTAACATTTGCGGAAAATTTTAGGGACATGTCAGTGAATCCAGAAGTGGTGCGGGAGGTTAGTGAATTCAATAATTATTACAACAGCCTGGCGGAATTGTTAAACAGGCACTTAGCGGACAATAATCTATCATTATCAGCTTTACGTGTGCTGGTAAAGTTAAGGGAGGAAGAAGATCAATGCACTGCGGGCAGACTGATTGCAAACCTGGGTATAGACGGCGGATATCTCAGCCGCATCCTGAAGACCTTTGAAACAAATCAGCTTATTTCCAAGCGTAAATCCACCATGGATGGCCGTACCTGGTATCTGCAGCTGACCCCCAAAGGACGCAAATTGCTGGAGATACTGGAAGAAGGCTCTGCACAGCAGATATCCCAACTGCTGGAACCCCTGGGTACAGAACAGCAACTGGCCCTGGCCGGTGCTATGAAAACGGTAAGGCATATCCTCTCTGATGATGCCAGGATCTCTGCAGATGATATTACCTACAGGCGCGACCTCCAACCGGGCGATGCCGGCTTTATCATGCATATGCACGGCTCCCTCTATGCTAAGGAAGCCGGATATAACCTCGAATACGAGACGCATATCTGCAAGACCTTCTACGAATTCCTGGAAGCTTATAACTCATCCAAAGACCAGGTGTTCCTGGCCATGCATGGCAACCAGATCATCGGTTCCATCGCCGTACTGGGGCACTCCCGCTATGCTACGCAGATGCGCTGGTTCCTGGTACATCCTGATTACCGCGGGCTCGGTATCGGGCAGCGCCTGCTCACAGAAGCCATCAATGCAGCAAAAGAGAAGCTGTTCCAGAAGATCTACCTCATCACCACCGCCCAGCAGGTGGCAGCAACGACCTTGTTTAAGAAGAATGGCTTCCGCAAGTCGGGCGAGAAACATATGCCGATGTGGGGACTGCAGCTGACGGAAGAACGCTATGAGATAGATCTGATCTAAGCGGAACAGACTTTTATTGTTAGCCCCTTGCTTTATTTAAAACATTTAAATACTTTTAGTACGCTGTAGTTCATCCAGGGTTCATTGTGTTTATTACATAAAACCCTTAAAATGAAACATCTGCTAACCTGTATACCGGTTTTGCCATGCAAAGCGGTTATGATCCATGTAAGGACACATACCTTAGCAAGGTCTCCCTTCCCCTCCAGTTACAATCAGTCAGTCAGCAATGGCCCCTAAGGTCAATGGCCTCATTATACCAGCGCCCTCTCTCTGGCAGGTATGATCGTATCCATATTTCCTGCCTGGTACTGTTATTCCAGGCAGTATGACTGAGCCACGTTACTGTCAGGTCCTGTTTGGAATAGACAGCAGCCTGATGACCGGCGCCCTTATGCACAGGCATGCACCTTTGGACGCCTATGCATTTGCATACGGTTCATGCTGTTTTACTATTTCGCAACAGATCAATGTCTGATTGCTCAACCACGTTGATATTCATTCCTCATCCTTCAAAATTCAAAACCATTTAAACATGAAAACACTTTTACAGGTGGCCGTATTAGTACTGTGCTTACAGTTCAACAGCGCAGGCCAGCTTGCCAATTTCAATGCAACAGCAGAAGCATTACAGACCAGTATGTACAACACTTTCGGCGTGCCCAACGAAAATTACTGGTGGTGCGCTCATGGTGTGGATGCACTGCTGGATGGATACATGCGCACACGTTCCGAGACCTATAAGACACGCATGAAATCATTGCTGCTGGGTGTCAGGAGTTTCAATGGCAATACCTACATCAACTATTTCTACGACGATATGGAATGGATGGGTATCGCGACGCTACGCGCCTGGTATGAAACGGGCGATGCTGATTATTACAATGTAGCCAGTACGCTCTGGAACGATATTAAGGGCGGTTACAGCAATGGCGCTATCGACTGGAACAAGGGCTGTGCCGGATGTAAGAATTCCTGCGGCAATGCCCCGGCAATCATCCTGGGAGCAAGGATGTACCGTATTACGAATTCGGCGGCCGATCTGCAATTGATAAAGGATGTCTACTCCTTTATGAAAGCGCACCTGGTAGACCCCGTAACAGGCGCTGTATGGGATAATATCAACCTGAATACCGGGGTTACCAACAAAGACTGGATCTTCTCATACAACGTGGGTACTTTCATTGGCGCAGGCTGGGAACTGTATAAAATAACCGGTGATGTCAACTACCTGAATGATGCCGTAAAAACTGCTGAATATGCAATGAACAGCAGACGTACCAACGGAATGTTCTTTGCGGATGAAACAGGCGGCGGCGATGGTGGGCTTTTCAAGGGTATCTTCATCCGTTACCTTGCCCAGCTGGCACGTGAAGGCAATATACCGGCAGAGACAAGAGCGCGCTATAATGAAGCGATCCGCTTTAATGCGCAGACCCTGAAGACAAGTGGTATCAATCCTTCTACCAACCTGGTAGGCACTGTATGGTCGCAACAACCATCCGGCAGTACAGATTACGCAACACAACTGAGTGGTGTGAAAGTGATAGAAGCAGCCGCTATGCTGGATCAATCCTATTTCTACAAGGATATCAATTACGGAGGTAGTTACTGGGGCCTCACAGTAGGCAGCTATAACACAGATGCACTGGTGGCAAAAGGCATTCTCAACAATGACATTACTGCTTTTGCAATTCCTGCCGGCTACCAGGTAAGGTTGTTTAAGAATGATAATTACCAGGGAGAAAGCTGGACGGTGTCCGGCAACAGTGCCTGGATCGGCGGCGCCTGGAATGACAGTGTTTCCTCTCTTATTGTTAACTACACCGCGGGCGCCAGCTTCTTTAAAGACTGCAATTATACCGGCGATGTAATCAGCCTGGAAGCAGGCAATTATACGCTGACACAGCTGCAGGCAAGAGGCATTTCTAACGATGCGATATCATCCCTGAAAGTGAGCAGCGGCTACCAGGTAATACTGTATGAGCACGACAATTTCGGCGGAACTTCCGTAACCACTTCTACTGATCTTAACTGTCTCGTAAATCAGAATTTCAATGATCTGACAAGCTCTTTACGGATCATTGCAACCGGGGCTGCGCCAACAGCATCAACACTTGCGCAGACGGCTACTGCAGGAAAGAATACGATAAAGGGATTGGTATTGTATCCTAACCCCGTAGGTAATACGTTGTATCTGAAAACTTCAGATGATCTGAGCGGCGCGGATGTGACGGTAACGGATATAAGCGGCAGGATGAGGATCAGGAACCGCCTGTCCGGTAACAGCATCAATGTAGCCGGTCTGTCATCGGGCGTATATTGGGTAACGATAGTGAAAAACGGAAAAAAGATCACACTTTCTTTTGTGAAATAACTGATTGTAAAAGAAGGGACTATTTAACGGCATGCCGGTTCTGACATGGAAGGACCGGCATGCTTATTGCAAATTATAAATGGATTACTATATATTTGCTGCCGTAAACCCCTGAGGGACGGTTCGTGAATGCAAAAAGAGGATGTTCTGAGTATCTTATTATACCCCTTAGACAACATTAACTAAGCGACTGAATTTCAATTTTAATATATTATCTACTGTATGCCTAAGCGTGCCAAAAAGGGTATTTATTTATTTTCTTTCAATGTTGTTATCTTCTTTTCAATGGCCTACATGTTGTCTGGCAACAGGAAGGATATGCAATGGATTAAACAGTATTCTTTCAGACAGCTTGTTGATACCGGGGGAGTAGGTGCAACAAATGGATATTCACTCGCCGGCAATTCAGTTTTTGCTTCCCGCCGCGTTACAGATACTTTACCCGACACGATCAGTTTTTCTATAGTAGGGGATATGATGGTAGGTTCTTCCTATCCCGCAGCTGCTTTTCTGCCAACAGCAGAAGAGGGGAATATCCTGCAATATGCAATGCCGCTTTTACAACAGACAGACCTGCGTATCGGCAACCTGGAAAGTGCAGTGTCCGACAGCGCCAAGGTGTTTAAAAGCTGCGGCTCCAGTCAGTGTTTTGCCTTCCGTACGCCGTATAAATGCGCCATGTGGTATAAAGAGGCGGGTTTTGAGTACCTGAACCTGGCCAATAATCACTCTTTCGACTTCGGTATGACGGGCGTGAAACATACCCTGGCATTCCTGGACAGCAATAATATTAAAACCAGCGGTGTGCCGCAGCACCGTTTTGATACCCTTACCATCAGGAATACCCGTATCGGTTTTGTTTCCTTTGCCCCCCATAGCAATTGCCTGGACATGAACGACGACTCTCTCGTAAGGGCGACAATCGCCGAGGTACGTCCCCTTTGCCAGCTGCTGGTCGTGTTCTTCCACGGAGGCGGGGAAGGATCAGGCCGCCAGCATACACCTAAGGGCCGGGAGTTCTTCTATGGACAGAACAGGGGAGATGTAAGGCATTTTTCACATATGTGTGTGGAGGAGGGAGCAGACCTTGTAATCGGCTCCGGCCCTCACGTAGTAAGGGGTATGGAGAGATATAAAGGAAAATTAATTGCTTATAGCTTAGGAAATTTTGCAACTTATCATCAATTCAATTTAAAATATCCCAATAATATTGCACCTTTGCTGCAGGTAAAAATCACCAGTGGGGGAAACCTGGTGGAGCATAAAGTGTTTTCCTTCCTGCAAGAGGGGGAAGGCATACCTAAACCGGATACAACATTGAAAGCTTTCAAAATGATCCGTTCCTTATCTGTAGAGGACTTCAAATACTCGGAGGTGGAGGCGGGGACATTTGATTAAAACCATGTTACTGTGAAGAAGTTATTGCCAATAATCATATCCGTTGCCAGCATTGCCACAGCAGGCGCACAAGTAAAGAAGAAACCAGTTAAACACGCACCAGTAAAGAAACATACTGCCTATCATAAAAAAACGACCGCCCACAAGGCTGTTGCCCATAAAAAAGCAGTGACGCCACCACCGCTGCCTGATAGCTTATATTTTCCTAACACTGACATTACCCTCAATACATACGATACCTCCGGTCTTAAAAGTAATATCAAGCAGCTCCTGGCTGTGCTGGAGTCTGAGCTGGGCAAACCATATATCCGCGGCGCCATCGGACCTTTCGCCTTTGATTGCAGCGGATTGATGAAATTTGGTTTCTCCGTGATCGGAATGACCCTGCCCCGTACTGCGGCTGATATGAGCTCCCTGGGTAATATCATTACCCCTTCCGACTGGAGCCCCGGCGATCTGCTGTTCTTTGCCGGAAGGAGAAGCACGAAATCCAAAGAGAAAAGGATCGCCCACGTAGGCTGTGTCTACAAAGTAGACAACGGGAAGGTGCTGATGATCCATTCCAGTAACCAGGGCGTGAATATTGTAGACATTACCAACAGCGAGTACTATAAGAAGCGCTTTATCGCTGCCCGCAGGGTGATCCAGGTAGATTCCACCAACATGGTGTTACCGCCGGCACAGGAAGGCAGTGAAAGCGATTACTAGGCCGCTGGTTAAGCGAGAGCACCAAAGAGATCTTCCAGTGGAAGCATTGCGGAAGGCTAATGATCTGGCATGGGAAAGAGCAGCGTTTCATTTTCTTTAGCCCTGATGGTGATGGCTGGGAAAATATTTTATCGAAAGATGCCTGAACAGGTTCCTGAATGTGCAGATGACATGCTGTTTTTCCTTATTTTTAGTTATGGCCAACAAAAGGTCATGAACCAAAAACAATCATATGGATGCACAGCAACTGGACATGAACCGGAACGAAGATGCGATGCGCAGATCTCTCAGCACGCTAAAACAACGCCTCTCCGTCATTGAACAGGGAGGAGGCAAAAAGAACCTCGAAAAAGTCCGCCAGAAAGGCAAATTAACCCCACGTGAACGTATTGCCTATCTGCTGGATAAAGACACTCCATTTAACGAAATAGGCGCCTTTGCTGCCTATGAAATGTACCCCGAACATGGTGGTTGTCCTGCAGCCGGTACAGTAGGCGGCATTGGTTATATCAGCGGCCGCCAGTGTATGATTGTAGCCAATGATATGACGGTGAAGGCAGGGGCCTGGTTTCCTATGACAGGAAAAAAGAACCTGCGCCTCCAGGAGATCGCGATGGAAAACAGGCTGCCCGTCATTTACCTGGTAGACAGTGCCGGCGTATACCTGCCCATGCAGGATGAGATATTCCCTGATAAAGAACATTTCGGCCGTATTTTCCGTAACAATGCACGCATGAGCGCAATGGGCATTACCCAGATCGCCGCTGTAATGGGTAGCTGTGTGGCCGGGGGCGCTTATCTCCCTATCATGAGCGATGAAGTGCTGATGGTGGAAGGCAATGGCTCTATCTTCCTGGCCGGCCCTTACTTGGTAAAGGCAGCCATCGGCGAAACGATCGATGCGGAGACATTGGGAGGGGCGGTGACCCATACTGAGATCTCCGGCATAGCCGATTACAAGTTTGATTCAGACGAGGAATGCCTCGATCATATCAAAAAGATCGTGAGTAAGATAGGCGAGCCTGCCAGTGCCGGCTTCAATCGCGCTACGCCAGCCCTGCCGGAAAAAGACCCTGCTGAATTGTACAGTATGATCCCCGAAGACAGTACCCGTCCATATGATATGCTGGAGATCATCCACCGGCTGGTAGACCGGTCCGAATTCGACCAGTACAAAGAAGATTATGGCAAGACCATCCTCTGCGGCTATGCGCGCATAGACGGCTGGGCTGTAGGCATTGTGGCCAACCAGCGAAAAATGGTAAAAAGTAAAAAGGGTGAAATGCAGATGGGAGGTGTGATCTACAACGACAGCGCTGATAAGGCCGCCCGTTTCATCATGAACTGTAACCAGAAAAAGATACCGCTGGTGTTCCTGCAGGACGTGACCGGTTTTATGGTAGGCAGTCGCAGCGAACATGCCGGCATTATTAAAGACGGCGCCAAACTGGTGAATGCCGTGGCCAATTCCGTTGTGCCGAAATTTACAGTGATAGTGGGCAATTCCTATGGAGCGGGTAACTATGCCATGTGTGGCAAGGCCTATGATCCGCGGTTTATCTATGCATGGCCCAATGCGAAGATAGCAGTGATGGGGGGTGAACAGGCAGCAAAGACACTGCTGCAGATACAGGTAGCATCATTGAAAGCAAAAGGGGAAGAGATCACACCGGAAGAGGAAAAGAAACTGCTGAACGAGATCACGGCGCGATATAACAGCCAGACCACTCCCTACTATGCAGCCGCACGCCTGTGGGTAGATGAGATCATAGACCCGCTGGATACACGTAAAATACTTTCCGAAAGCATTGCAGCGGCCAATAATGCACCTGTGGAAGATACATTCAGCTTAGGTGTTTTCCAGGTGTAAAAGCATAGCGCTTAATCCTTATCTTTGCCCGCTATGTCGGAAGTTATTATTTACACGGACGGTTCCTCCCGTGGTAACCCTGGCCCTGGTGGCTATGGTGTTATCCTGATGTGGAACAGTGTCCGCAAGGAATTATCGCAGGGATACCGTCTCACTACCAACAACAGGATGGAGCTGATGGCCGTGATCGTGGCCCTGGAAGCCCTGAAGAAAGATGGATTGAATGTGAAGATCTTTACAGACAGTCAGTATGTGGTGAACAGCGTTGAAAAAGGCTGGCTATGGGGCTGGGTAAAAACCGGTTTTAAAGACAAAAAGAACAAAGATCTCTGGCAACGTTTCATACCTGCCTTTAAGCGGCATCAGGTGAAATTCCAGTGGGTAAAGGGGCATGCTACCAATCCCCTGAACAACCGTTGTGATGAACTGGCCACTCAGGCTGCCGATAGCGGTAACTGGCTGGAAGACGTTGGTTTCGAGGGATAGTGTCATTTTAATTATAAGCTTTCCTAAATATTGAAGAGGGTGTATCGACAGTACGATACACCCTCTTTCTATCCGGTACCTGATGGAGTCAGGCGGTCATTTAAGCGATCCACAGCGCTCATTTTTACTTTTGAGTTTTCCTCTTTTTATACGCTGGGAGAAAACTCCGGATTGCAAACAGTGAGGCGGGCTTTAACATTTATTTAAAGATTTTTGGAAATTTGTCCACCAATAACAAAATTCTGTGCAACCACTGAAAGCTTATCACGGCTTACTTTTAGGGTATTAAATCAATGCCTTAAACGACTAAGTTATGACACA
The DNA here is from genome assembly GCF_023100805.1 of Chitinophaga filiformis. NCBI lineage: Bacteria > Pseudomonadati > Bacteroidota > Chitinophagia > Chitinophagales > Chitinophagaceae > Chitinophaga > Chitinophaga filiformis. The sequence continues at coordinate 5,023,687 of NZ_CP095855.1, read as the reverse complement.
CTGGAAGATTGATGAATCACACAGCGAAATTGGATTCAAAGTAAAGCACCTGATGATCACTAACGTGAGCGGCTATTTTACACAGTTCAGCGGAAGTGTTAGGACCGACAGCGAGGATTTCCACGACGCAAGCATTACTTTTGAAGCGGCTACAGACAGTATCAGCACCCTGAACAAACAGCGGGACGAACACCTGAAAGGCAGCGATTTCTTCGACACTGCCCATTATCCGAAGATCACTTTCGTATCAAAAAAGATCAAAAAGATTACTGAAGAAAATTATAAGGTGGTTGGCGACCTGACCATCAAGGGGCATACACATGCCATTGAGCTGGAGGTAGTGCGTAGCGGTGTTGTGACAGATCCTTATGGACAGGAAAAAGAAGGCTTTTCCATCAAGGGGCGCCTGCACCGCGCTGATTATGGTCTGCGCTGGAATGCGGCTACTGAAGCAGGAAGTATTGTGTTGAGCGATGAGGTGAAGCTGCACATGGAGATCCAGCTGGTAAAAGTGACTGAACCTGTATTGGTTGCGGCTGCTCAATAAAAAATCACATCAGGAGGCGGGAGATAAATAAAAGAATTTTCCCGGAATAAAATTTATGATAGAAATAGGAATAGACAGTTTTGCGGCCCGGTTTACCGACAACGCCGCAGCAGCATTGAGTGATAAGGACGCGATGTTCCAATTGCTGGAACGAATGGAACATGCGGACAAGTCAGGACTGGATGTATTTGGTATTGGTGAGCATCACCGGAAGGGTTTCCTGGATGCGGCTCCCACACACATTCTGGCGGCAGCTGCCTCGCGTACGAAGCGCATAAAGCTGGCCAGCGCTGTGACGGTATTAAGTGCGATGGACCCGGTGAGGGCATTTCAGAACTTCGCCACATTGGACCTGATCTCCGGTGGCCGTGCCGAAATGGTGGTAGGACGAGGCTCTTTCACAGATGCTTTTCCCTTGTTCGGTTATAACCTGGATGACTATGATGATCTCTTTGCAGAGAAGCTGGAACTCCTGCTGGAAATAAGGGACCATGAGTTTGTGACCTGGTCGGGTAAATTCAGGCCTGCATTAAAGAACCAGCCAGTCTATCCGAGACCCATACAGGAGCAATTGCCTGTTTGGCTTGGCGTGGGTGGAACGCCGCAGTCGTTCGTTCGTGCCGGCGCATTGGGACTGCCATTAATGGTAGCGATCATAGGAGGGGAGACACACCGTTTCCGTCCTTTAATTGATCTGTACCGGGAAGCAGGAAGAAGGGCGGGACATGCACCGGAGAAGCTGACCGTAGGACTGCATTCGCTGGGTTATCTGGCGGAGACCACTGAACAGGCAATAGAAGATTTTTATCCGGGATATGCTGCCAGCATGACGAAAGTAGGAAGGGAACGTGGCTGGCCGCCGATGACGAAAGAACGTTTTATGAGCCAGATGGGCCCAACAGGCGCATTGCTGGTAGGAGGTGTGGAAGAGATTGCGGAGAAAGTGTTGCGGCATGCAAATGCATTGGGAGGCATATCCAGGCTCACTTTCCAGATGGATAGTGCGGAAGTATCGCACGAAAAACTGATGCATGCTATTGAGCTGATAGGAAAGAAGCTCAAACCATTGGTAAATAAATAGTAAGTTATTCCTGGTTCATCAGGTTTGTGGGGGATAGTTAGTATATTAGCTTAAACCCAAAACCTGATGAAATCAAGAAAATTCCGCGATTACGTTATCCCGTTGATCCTTTTGCTGGTACAGCTTCGCACATTGTATATCATTAACACAACGAACGATGCGGTGAATGACGATAGCAGATTCTATATCGGGATCGGCGCTGTACTGCTAAGTATAGTTGTGATGAGATTTAATCCCAGGGTTGGAAAATTGATTACACTACTCATACTGCTGGCCGGTATTTTAAGGTTGATCGTCTTCACAAGTACGCGTAAAATTCTGTTTACAGATATATTTTTCGGCATTGAATGCAGGTTTGAGCTGCTCTCATTTTGTCTGCTTATCCTGTTTACCATCCTCCATTTCAGGTCACTGATCCGATTCATAAGATCACTGTCGGAGAGATAGTCAGGCCTCAGGTATAGATTGCTATTGCCCCTTAAAGCGGACATTCAAAATAATGTATAGCAGGAGCGCTTTAAGGGTCAGTTGTCACTGACCCGCTGTCAATCCGTCTTTAGATACTTCACCGGGTTTGTGAGCGCTAATTTAAGCGCCTGATAGCTCACTGTCAGTATTGCCACTACCAATGCAAATACGCCCGCCGCTACAAACATCCAGCCGCTGACAGGAATGCGGTAAGCGAAGCCGTTTAGCCATCGCTCCATGGCCCACCAGGCCATCGGGCAGGACAAAAGAATAGCAATGAACACCAGTTTGACGAAATCTTTCGAAAGTAACACTGCAATATAGGAGGACGATGCGCCCAGCACTTTCCGGATACTTACTTCTTTGATGCGCAGTTGCGCAGAATAGGCTGATAGTCCGAACAGGCCCATACAGGATATAAATATCGCAAAGGCTGCGAAGGCTTTGAATACAGTGCTCATCTGGTTTTCAGAGGCATAGAGCTGGTTCAGTTTATCGTCAATAAAAGTATACGTGAATGTACCTGACGGTGTCAGCGCCTTTATTTTCTGCTCCATGAAAGCAAGCGCGGGTTGTATACGCCCGGGTTTTATCTTCAGCAGGAGATAGTTGGCCCTGTAAGGGTCGTACTTGATGACAAGTGGATCTACCGGGGAATGCAGGGATGCAAAGTTGAAGTCTTTCACCACGCCAACTATGGCACCGGTATCACCGTCCAGGATGATCTGCTGACCAACAGGTGATTGCAGCTGATAGGTCCTGACGGCAGATTCATTGACGATAAATTCTTTATTCTTTACTGCCGGCATTTGATTGTAGAAGTTCCGCCCTTGCAGCAAAGGGATCTGTAAGGTGGACAAAAGCCGTTCGTCCGACCACATCACACGGGTGTTGTTAAACGCCTGGTTTGGATCTGCACCCATTGGCCTGAGCGACTGTGAGCTGAACCTGTCGCCGGGAAGCGTGGAAACAATAGAGAAACCTGCAATATCTGGACTCTGGCGGATCTCATTGATCAATGCACCAAACCTTTGCCACATGGGGCCATAGATGGTTACGCCCGCCAGTTGTGCACGGTCAAATCCGAGGTCTTTGTTATGGAAGAATCTGATCTGACGATAGATGACAATGGTACTGATGATCATGAACACCGACACGACGAACTGAAAAATGACAAGGCCCTTTCTGACAATATTTGTGGTGCTTCCCGGTGTCCCTCTGCCTTTGAGTGCTGTGACAGGATGGAAACGGCCTACGCTCCAGGCAGGATAGCTGCCGGCCAGCAATCCTATAAATGCGACCAGCAATGCGATGATGCCGAGGTTAGAAGCGGTCAGTATATCGGGCAGATAAAGTGGCCGGAGAGCGATATTATTGTAGAAGGGAACGGCGGCCTTGAATATGACCACCGCCAGGACGGTAGCGATCAGGGTTGTGATAAGCGATTCTCCCAGGAACTGTATGATCACCTGCTTTTTTGTAGCACCTACCACTTTGCGCAGCCCTATTTCCTTCATCCGGCCGAAGGCCTGGGTGGTATACAGATTGACAAAATTAACAGCGGCGACGAGCAGAATGAACAGTGCTGCCAGGGAAAAGATCCTGACATAAGTAATATCGCTGTTGGGCCCCATTTCCTTTTCGAGTTTTGAATGGAGATGGATGTCGGTAACAGGTTGCAATGCAAGAAGACGATCAGCCATAATATCTTCCCGGCTTTCGCCTATCGGCAGATAAAACTTTACCGTGAAGTCGGTCAGCCTTGACTGCACCTTCTGAAGGGAGCTGGCTTTGTCCAGTACGACGTAGGTGTAAAAGCCGTTCCATGTCCTGTTGGCCAGTGCCTCATCACTCAGATAATGGTGAATGGTAGCCATAGAAAGCAGGTAGTCAAACTGCAGGTGAGAAGGAAATGTGTGCTCCCGGATAACGCCTGTCACCCGTAGCGGCGCACCGTTGATATCGTCCTGCAAGACTTTGCCGACAGGATCTGCTCCATGAAAATATTTCAGGGCCATTTTTTCGGTGATGATGATATTGTCGGGTGCCGCCAATGCGGTTGCTTTATTGCCTGCCACGAAATCAAGATCGAATGCATCCGTTACCGTAGGATCGGCAAAAAAACCGCCTTTCTCCTCAAATTTGGCAAGCGTACCATCAGGCGCTGTATAGCTGAATACCTGGTAGGGATAGGGTCTCTGGAAGCGGACCACGGCGGTCACCTCAGGAAATTCCTCCTGCATGGCAGTGCCGGTCGGGAAAGCTGTTGCAGCCCAGTTTTGGGCGCCTTCGCCGCGACCCAGCATCGTTACGCGGAACATGCGGTCTGCTTTGGAAAAGGCTTTATCATAATCAAGCTCCTGTCTTACGTGAAAGATGATAAGCAGGGCACATGCCATACCCAATGCCAGACCGGTTATGTTGATGGCAGTGAAGATTTTATTCTTCCAGAGATTACGGAGGGCTATTTTAAGGTAACTGTGTAACATACAAAGACGAAATATACTTAGTATCCGCCAACTAAGTGCCGGATTATTAATGTATTAATAATCAGTGATGTAGTAATAGGGGTAAGAACCAAAATGTCCGTTTTTAATACAATATCTGTTCACTTTTACAAAGTATGGCCGTAGTTCGGTAGTTTTGTGACGGATTTCAACCTATAGACGAACATGAAACACTTATCGATCATTAGTTTGGTCTTGCTTTTCAGCCTGGTGTGTTATGGACAGGAGAACTGGACATTAAAAACCAACAAGGATGGTATAGCTATTTATACCAAGACTATCGAAAACTCTAATTACAAAGGCATCAGGGTAAAATGTTCATTACCAGCTACTTTATCCCAGTTTGTTGCGGTGATTATGGATGTTAACACAGCCACGGAGTGGTTATACAGTACTAAATCAAGTACTTTACTGAAACAGGTTTCTCCCGCGGAGGTATACTATTATTCCGAAGTTGGATTGCCCTGGCCCCTGAGCAACAGGGATTTCGTGTGTCACCTGACGGCGAGGCAGGACCCGCATACGAAAGTCGTGACCATTGATGGTCCTGTAGTGCCGGACTATGTGCCGGAGAAAAGCGGTATTGTACGCGTAACGCGTTCTTCCGGTAAATGGATCATTACTCCGGCTGAGAACAATATGGTGAACATTGAGTACACCCTGGAAGCTGATCCCGGTGGAAGTATTCCTGCATGGCTGGTGAACCTGTTTGCCACCAAAGGCCCTATGGAGTCTTTCCGGAAACTGAAAACCCAGATCAACAAACCGCAGTATAAGAAAGTGCAGTATGCTTTTATAAAGAACTGATCCTTAATGCGTTAAAATCTCTTCCCTGCAACTTTCCCTACATAAGTGCCCTGCATATGTCTGCCGGCAACGGTGATATCGAAATCTATGGTGAAGGTTTCCCCGTTATTGCTGACATTCATGGTACCTGCTGTTACACCTGTTATTTCATATCCGTTACCATATATGCCGCTGGGCGTATACTTTACGATTGCATTGGAAAAATTCTTCCGCTTGTCGTAACCTGTATTATTACGATCCATGTATGTATACGTGCGGGAGAAATAGAGACTGTCAACAAAGATCTGTACAGCGTTCTCAATATATTCGGGCGCCTGCGGAACGTTGGTCAGAACGAGTCCGTCGGTACCCGTCCAGTAAGTATAGTCTGATAAGTAAGATTTCCCTTCTATCGTAAATTCCCCGCCTGTTGGTTTCACTTCATCCCTTCCCGCTTGCCCGTCTTTCCTGCATGCGCCGGCAAAAATGCTTGCTGCAAGCAGGAACAATGCGAGTTTTTTCATAGATCTATGGTTTGTGTTGTGGTTTGTAGTAAACGGCTGATGCAGACCCGTTTACGGGTGCAAATATACATATTTATCTAATGTTTAGATACCTGAAAAGAGCAGGGGTCCGTATAAATGAGTGCTATTGGGTGGCTTGACGCGAATGCGCTAGAACTTAAAAAGAGCACCTGGAATGGCTTAAAAGCCTCAGGTGCTCTTTTATATGCTCTTAGGACCGTTGTTTATTGTCTCCGCTAGTCATCCTTTATCTCAGGTCGCCTGGCGGTCTTTATCGCGTTCCTACATGTTGTTATAGATGTTCTGCATATCACGTGTTAACTGATCGTAGATCGGTTTGGTGAACTGCAGGAATAATTCCTGTGGAGGAGGGGGGGCTATGTCTTCTCCAACCATTAGTGCCTTGTCCTCGTCGCTGAGTGCGCGTTCGTCGCCTTTATAATAACCGTATTGGTTCATCCAGGTATAAGTGCCCGGGAGCCTGTCGGTACGGATGATATTGTTGGTTGCCACGTCGATGAGCTGATAGTCCAGCAGGCCTTTGGAAACAACGGTTGCCTTCACGACGTATACCTTTGCTTTTACGGTACCGTAGCGATTGATGGTAGCCTTACCGCTGGAGTCTCTTACTGTACCTACAACGATCTCTTTAGACACTTCTCTTTCAGATCGGTCTACATAGGTCTGGCCTACCACGAAATCATTGAAACGCATTTCCAGGAACTGGTCAGGTTGTATCTTATTGTTGCGGGCGATGCGCTCGTCGGTGAATTGTACAAAGCGGTTGATATTCCGCTGCTGCAGGTTGCGGATCAGTACATCTCTGAACTGGTCAGCGCTGAACTGGTAATAAGGAGAGCGCACGTCTACCTGCCTTACCACTACATTTACAAGGCCTCTCTGGAAAGATTCGTCCATGAGCTGAGCGGAATTGCGGTAGTTCGGGATCAGGTTGAGCGCGGCCTGGAATTCTTCAAAGGCCTGTCTTGCAGCGGCTTTATCGCCCTGTTCCAGGAGGGATACGCCTCTGTCATACCGAACCTGGGCGGCATTTTCCTGGGCGCCGCTGATAGCATTACGATAATCTTTCGGTTTAACGATGGCCAGGGCTGCAGGAGAGGCGTGAATGCCGTCGTACAGACGCTGGAGCGCGCGGTATTCCGAGCGGATGTATTCCCATTTCAGCGGGTCGTTGGAGACCATGTAGCCATTGACTTTGTCCTCGTGGGAACGTTGTGCCTGTGTATAGGCCTGAGGAAGCAGTTGCAGTGAAACAGTGTTGTCAGGTCTTTTCTGTAATTTTTTTACGAACGCCATTACCGCTTCATCGTAGCGGCCTTTGTTGTAGAGTTTTTCACCTGATTTACAGGACAGAATCAGTAGGATAGGGGCAATCAGCCACCAGAAACGGTTTTGCATATGCTCGAATATAAATTTTCTTATTTCAGGAATCTTCTGATCTCCCTGTCCGTTTCACGCTGTTTGATACTTTCGCGTTTATCGTGCAGCTTTTTACCTTTACCCAGGCCGATCTCTATCTTTGCCAGGCTTTTGTCGGTAATGAAGATGCGAAGCGGGATAATGCTATAGCCTCTTTCTTTTATCTTATTCTCAAGTTTCCGTAGTTCCCGCTTGGTGAGCAGTAACTTACGTTCGCGCAGGGGATCATGATTAGCATAAGTGCCGTGTGAATACTCGGCGATATGCAGGCTTTTAACAAACAATTCTCCTTTTGAGAAATAGCAGAATGAATCGTTGAAGCTTACCCTGCTCCCACGGATGGACTTGATCTCTGTGCCTGTCAACACCATGCCGGCAATATACTTATCCTCTATTGCGTACTCGAAATATGCCGATCTGTTCTTGAGTTCTGCCATCTTCTTATTAGTTAGGAGCTAAAAATTAGGAATTAAAAATTGAAATCCGGAAGCATCTCCCCAATCCCAATCCTTAATTCCTAATTCCTGATTTCTTCAGTTTTGGTGCTTAGTGTTTAAATAATTCCAATAACACTGCCAGGCGTTGTTTCATCTCCTTGCGGTCGATGATCAGGTCCAGGAAGCCATGTTCCAGCAGGAATTCTGCACTCTGGAAACCTTCCGGCAGGTCTTTTTTAATCGTTTCCTTGATAACACGCGGACCGGCAAAGCCGATCAGTGCTTTAGGCTCTGCAATATTCAGGTCGCCCAGCATTGCGAAAGACGCAGTCACACCACCGGTGGTAGGGTCTGTCATCAGGGAAATATATGGCAGCTTTGCTTCTGCCAGCTGTGTCAGTTTTGCGGACGTTTTCGCCATCTGCATCAGGGAGAAGGCACTTTCCATCATACGGGCGCCTCCTGACTTGGAGATGATCATCAACGGCATTTTGTTCGCAATGCAATAATCGATGGAACGGGCGATCTTTTCACCTACCACTGAACCCATGGATCCGCCGATGAAGGCAAAGTCCATACAGGCGATCACGAGGTCGTTACCCAGTACCTTACCTACGCCTACCCGCATTGCATCTTTCAGGCCTGACTTCTTTTGTGCGTCTACCAGTCTCGCGCCATACGGCTTGAGGTCCTTAAATCCGAGGAAGTCTTTCGGATAAATGTTCTCAAAAAGCTCTTCGAACTGATTATTGTCAAAAAGTATTTCGAAATACTCAGCCGAATTAATGCGATTGTGATAATTACACTTGTCGCATACATAATAGTGCTCCTTCAGATCCTTTACTGTAGAGGTTTTTTTGCAGTTAGGACATTTGTGCCACAACCCATCCGGCGCCTCTTTCTTTTCACTTGTAGACGTTTGAATGCCTTGTTTAATGCGCTTAAACCAGCTTGACATATTGTGCTATTAGGTTACAAAATAGTTGTGCAAGATACAAATTATTATAACTTCCAAAGTATTCTACCCTTAGATTTATACTTAAAGTACCTGGCAACCAATAATTTGATTGGAAAGATATATATATAACTGCTATAATAAAAGTGTATTTACAAAAAAATCCTCAGGAATGACTTCCTGAGGATCTATAAATTGTACCGCTTCGCGGATTATGCGTTCCTGTTTATGCAGTTCAGGTCAGCAAAGGCTTCTTCCAGGCGTTTTACGAAAGTTTCTTCGCCTTTACGCAGCCATACGCGTGGGTCATAGTATTTTTTGTTTGGCTTATCTGCGCCCTCAGGGTTACCCAGCTGTGCCTGCAGATAACCTTTCTTCGCTTCGTAGAAGTCGTGTACGCCTTCCCAGAATGCCCACTGCATATCAGTATCGATGTTCATTTTGATCACACCGTAACCCAGCGCTTCGTTGATCTGGTGTTTAGGAGAACCGGAACCGCCATGGAATACGTAGTACACTGGTTTAGGAGCAGTACCGAATTTCTTCTGGATGAATTCCTGGCTGTTGTGCAGGATCACCGGACGCAGTTCCACGTTGCCCGGAGAGTAAACACCGTGTACGTTACCGAAAGCAGCAGCTACTGTGAAACGGCTGCCCACTTTAGACAGTGTTTCGTAAGCGTAAGCTACTTCTTCAGGCTGTGTGTACAGCTTGTGGTTCTCAACGCCGGAGTTGTCCACACCGTCTTCTTCACCACCGGTTACGCCCAGCTCGATCTCGATGGACATACCCAGTTTGTTCATTCTCTCGAAATATTTCAGGGAAGTTTCTATATTCTCGTGCAGCGGCTCTTCAGAGAGGTCCAGCATGTGGGAGCTGTACAGTGGCTGACCGTTCTGTTTCATGAAAGCTTCACCGGCATCCAGCAGACCATCGATCCATGGCAGCCATTTCTTAGCGGCGTGGTCAGTGTGCAGTACTACAGGAACACCGTAGTATTTTGCCACCTCGTGTACGTGTTTTGCACCGGAAATACCACCGGCAATATTTGCCTGCAGTTTATCATTCGGCATTCCTTTACCCGCAAAGAACTGCGCGCCACCATTAGAAAACTGAATAATTACAGGTGAATTTACTTTGGCAGCGGTTTCCAGTACTGCGTTTACGGAATTGGTACCTACTACGTTAACAGCAGGCATTGCCCATGCGTTATTCTTGGCATCATTGTACAGCGCATCCAGCTCTTCGCCGAATAACACGCCAGCTCTGTATTTTCCCATAGCTTTCGGATTGTTTTACATTTAAGGACAGCAAATATAAGTACTAAAGATTAACTATTATAGTAGATTTCTGAATTAGAATTGTATGAATCACAAAAAATCTGGTGATTTTTATAGGAATTCGTCATTTTTTCGGGCAAATTCTTATTGCTGGTCATAGATTTGGGCGCCCTGCTTCAATATTGTCTTAAGTGTCCCACTCATTCCCTTTGTTTTCCCCGCATATTGCCTTCAGGATTTAAAATGAGGCAGTTCCTCCAGTCTGTCCCTGAATGCCTGTAAATACATGGCTGCTTTCTCCAGCCGGCTGCCATACCAGGAGAACATCTCTCCGTCCACCAATTCAATACGCACACCGGGCAGTACGGCCTGTAATTCCGCAATATGCTTATCCTTAAAAGGGTAAGGTTCCGAAGAAAGCAGTACCAGCTGGCAATCGATGCTTTTCAGTTGGTCAATGTCAATAGCAGGGTAGCGGGCTGTCGCGGCAAAAACATTCTCCAGGTGGCAATGCTCCAGCATGGCATGGATAAAAGTATCTCCGCCGGCCACCATCCAGGGCTCCCGCCAGATAAAATAAGCCGTGCGGACGGGGCGTTGCCCCCGCATTTTTTCATCCATTCGCCTGAAACTGAGCGAGATGTTGTCGGTTATCTGTTCCGCTGCTTCATTTTTGCCGGTGATGGCGCCAATGCTCCGGATCATGTCCAGTGCATCATTTAGGCAGTGGATATCGCTCACCCACACCGGCACCTGCTCCATCAGGTATTGCACCTGCTCGGCCGTATTTTCCTCCTTGTTGGCAATAATAAGATCGGGTTGCAGGGCGAGGATCTGTTCCAGGTGTAGTTGTTTGGTGCCTCCTATGCGTGTCTTATGGCGGAACCACTTGTCCGGATGGATACAGAATTTTGTAATGGCGATCACTTCTTCGTCCAGTCCCAGGTCATAAAGTAATTCGGTCTGGGAAGGAACCAGTGAGATGATCCGGCGGGGCGGGTAAGGAATGCTCACTTCCCGCCCCAGCTGGTCTTTGTAAGTATTGATAGCAGGCATCATATATCAGCTTCCTAGCGCCTGGATAATGTCGTATTTCGTCACGATATGCGGTTTACCGCTATCGTCTTTAGTGATCACTGCCCCATTCTCCTTGTTGATATATACGCTTAGCTTTTCTATTGGCGTGTCCATGCTTACTTCCGGGAAAGCAGCCTGCATGACCTGTTTGACCTGTGCGTCTTTCAGGTTGACGTCGTCGATCAGGCGGTTGAAAAGTCCTCCTTCGGAGATAGCTCCAACAATCTGGTTATTATGCAGTACCGGCAGGTGTTCAATGTCGTACTTCTTCATCTTCACAATTGCCTCGCTTACTTTCTCATCCTGGCCGATCGTTACCAGTGGCTGGTTACGACGCCCGTTCACTACATCCTTTACGGTCTTTACATCCAGGAAGCCGCGTTCCATCATCCACTGGTCATTGTAAACTTTTCCCACATAACGGCTGCCATGGTCGTGGAAGATCACCACTACCAGGTCAGTCGGCTTCAGCCTGCTTTTCAGCTGCAATAAACCCGATACTGCCGATCCGGCGGAATAGCCTACGAAAATGCCTTCTTCCTTGGAAATACGGCGGGCCATCACTGCGCCGTCCTTATCGGTCACTTTCTCGAAATGATCGATCACGCTCATGTCGTAGTTCTGCGGTACGAAGTCTTCGCCGATACCTTCCGTGATGTAAGGATATACCTCACTCATATCCAGTTCGCCGGTTTCATGGTATTTCTTCAGCAGGGAGCCATAACTGTCTATGGCCCATACCTGGATATCCGGATTCTTCTCTTTGAGGAATTTGCCGGCGCCTGTGATGGTGCCTCCGGTACCGGTAGCCACCACCAGGTGGGTCACCTTCCCGTCCGTCTGCTCCCAGATCTCGGGGCCGGTCTGCTCATAGTGCGCTTCCCGGTTGGCCAGGTTGTCGTACTGGTTCACGTAGAATGCGTTCGGGATCTCCTGCGACAGCCGGCGGGCTACAGAGTAATAGGAACGGGGATCTTCCGGTTCCACATTCGTAGGACAGACGATCACTTCTGCACCTACGGCCTTGAGTATATCTACTTTCTCCTTGGATTGCTTATCGGTGGTGGTGAAGATGCATTTATATCCTTTGATCACTGCGGCCAATGCAAGGCCCATACCGGTATTGCCGGATGTACCTTCAATGATGGTGCCGCCGGGTTTCAGCAAACCCTGTTTCTCTGCCTCTTCGACCATTTTTACGGCCATACGGTCCTTAATAGAATTGCCGGGGTTAAAAAACTCAACTTTTGCCAGTACCGGACATGGAAGGCCGGCGGTAACGCGGTGTAATTTGACAAGGGGGGTATTTCCGATTGTTTCGAGTATGCTATTGCAAAATTTCATATAAATCTTGTTGGACTGTGGCGAAAGTAAGGAATTTCCGCATGTCACGTCATCCCCCCGGGGAGCCTGCCTGGTACAAATACGCTATCCGCCCTGGCCAGTACCGGTCCGGTACGACTATAGTACAAATGGCCTTAACTTACGTTCATCTTACGTCCTGAACGTAAGCTGAACGTAAGTTAAGGCCAGCCGAAGGCCGTTTGTACCGGATCGGTACCCTTGCCGCCCGGATCAGGAACGGAAACAAAGGCTAATGGTTTCTTAACAGGAATTGATTATCAAAGTAATTTCTATTATACTATCTTTGCATGTCATGAGTGAACGGATTTTTATAACCGGGATAGGTACCGGGGTAGGGAAAACAGTCACATCGGCCTGTGTAGTGGAAGCACTGCAGGCGGACTACTGGAAACCCGTACAAACAGGATTAACAGAGGGGACAGACACAGATACGGTAAAAAGTTTGATATCAAACCCGGTATCGGTATGCCACCGGGAAGCTTATTGTCTGGAAGCGCCAGCCTCGCCACACCTGGCTGCCAGACTGGAAGATGTGAACATTAACGTAAAAGAGATACTTGAACAGGCACACCGCATTCAGCCATCCGGCAGGTCGCTGGTCATAGAAGGGGCCGGAGGACTAATGGTTCCCCTGACGGAACAGGTCTTCACCATAGATTTTATTCAGCAACTGGAGGCGAAGGTCATTATTGTGGCCCGGAACTACCTGGGTAGCATCAACCATGCATTGCTCACTGCGCAGGTATTGCGGCAACGTGCCATCCCTGTACTGGGCTGGATCTTCAGCGGAGAATACCACAGCAATGAAACCGAAGTGGTAGGGTGGAGCGGTTACCCCCTGCTGGGACGGATACCTCACACTGCGCTGGTTGACAGGGCTTTTGTGAAGGAACAGGCAGAAAAGCTATCTTTGTGGTAATACAAATCCACTTGTTAACAAAAAAGGATATACGAAAGCAATACCTGGAAAAACGTTTAAACCTTCCGGACGATGTGATTGCCACCCTGAACAGGGAGTTATTGGACCAATGCCGGCAGCTGGACCTCAGCGCTTTCAGAATGGCACACATTTTTCTTCCTATCACAGAAAAGAAAGAAGCGGACACATTCGCACTGGTGCACTGGGCCAGGGAAGTCTATCCCCAATTGCAATGGGCGCTGTCAAGGTCGGATATGCGCAATGCAACGATGGAGCACTTCCTCTGGAAACCGGAAACCGTACTGGTCAGGAATGCCTATGGTATACCGGAACCCGCCGGCGGGATCCCCTTACTTTCCTCCGAGATGGACCTGGTTTTTGTACCTATGCTCGCATTTGATAAAAACGGGCAAAGGGTGGGATACGGAAAAGGCATGTATGACCGTTTCCTGAAGGAATGCCTGCCAACAGTGACCACCATTGGCCTGTCATTGTTTGAACCGGTGGAGACTATTGCAGATGTGAACGAAAACGATGTTCCCCTGCACATGGTCATCACGCCGCAAACAATTTATGATTTCAAAAAAAGCTAAGAATGCTGAAACATCTGAAGATCTTATTATACCCTTTTTCACTGTTGTACGGCCTCGTGATGTGGGTCCGCAACCGTTTCTATGATACCAATGTACTCACTGCCGTGGAGTTTGACCTGCCCGTTGTTGCCGTAGGTAACCTGTCGGTAGGCGGTACCGGCAAGACGCCGCATGTAGAGCACCTCATCAGGATATTGAAAGATAAATACCGTGTAGCCACGCTCAGCCGGGGGTACAACCGGCGCAGCAGCGGCTACCTGCTGGCCAATGCTGCCAGCACGGCGGCACAACTGGGCGATGAACCCATGCAGTTCCATCGTAAATTCCCGGATATAGAGGTCTGCGTAGGTGAAGAACGCATGCTGGCCATACCACAGCTGCTGGGAGAACGCCCCGAAACAGAAGTGATACTGCTGGACGACGCCTTCCAGCACCGCTCTGTGAAACCGGGCATGAACATCCTGATCACCGAATACAACCGCCGTTTTACCAAAGACCACGTAGTGCCTTTCGGCCGCCTGCGCGAAGGCCGTAGGGGCTATGAAAGGGCCAACTGTATCATTGTGTCCAAATGCCCGCCGCAACTGTCCGTTACAGAAAAAGCCGCCATCAGGCAGGAGATCAAACCCCTGCCACATCAGCAACTGTTCTTTACTTCTCTGAAATATGGCGAGCTATATGACATGTTCAGCGGCACCCCGGTTACCGCGCCTGCCGATACCACCATACTCCTCGTCTGTGGTATTGCCCGCCCGGAGCCGCTTTTACAACAACTGAAGGAAAGCTATAAAAACGTGTTCCTCCTGCCTTTTCCGGATCATTATTACTATTCCGTCCCTGATCTGGAGAAAATCAACAGGGAACTCAGCAACCTTCCCGGCAGCCACAAACTGGTGGTAACAACGGAAAAGGACGCGGTAAGACTACAACTGCTCGAAGACCGCCTGCGTCCCATGAACATACCCATCGCCGTTATGCCGGTCGAAATATCTTTCCTCTACGGGGAAGGAGAATCATTTAATAATTATATTTTTACTTACGTGGATCAGTTTGGAAGTAACCATGATTAAACGTTACGAGAATGACTAAAAAGAAGAAACCTCAAAAACACAGCAGCCAGAAGAAAACCTTCCGCGGCACTGTACAGATAACCCGCTCCGGGATGTCCTTTGTAATTATTGAAGGACAGGAGAAGGACGTGATGGTCCGCCAGAAAAACCTGAATACTGCCCTCGATGGAGACGACGTACTTGTTGATGTGATCAAACAGGGCAAGAACGAAGGTCGTATGGAAGGGGTGATAACGGAAATCGTTAAACGTAAAAAGATTGAGTTCACCGGTACCCTGCAGGTCAACAAAGGCTTCGCTTTCCTGGTGCCGGAAAAGGGGCTGTTCATGCCCGATATATATATCCCTGCCAATTCCATGAAGAATGCGAAGAACGGGGACAAGGCCGTCGTGCGTGTCGTAGCCTGGGGCGAAAAAACACGCAAACCGGTAGGCGAGATCGTGGAAGTGCTGGACGCCAGCAATACCAACGACCTGGCCATGAAGGAGATCCTGATAGAAAGCGGATTCCCGCTCAGTTTCCCTGATGAGGTCATGAAAGAACTGGCGGAGATCAGCGAGAATATCGACGCGGAAGAAATAAAGAAGAGGAAAGACTACCGTAAGATCCTTACGTTCACGATCGACCCTGTTGATGCGAAGGATTTTGATGATGCCATCTCTATCCGTAAGCTGCGTGGCAGCTGGTATGAAGTAGGCGTGCATATTGCAGACGTGAGCCATTATGTACTGCCCGATACTGCACTGGATAAAGAAGCCGACAAACGCGCCACTTCCGTATACCTGCCTGACCGCGTGCTGCCAATGCTGCCTGAAAAGATCTCCAATGAGCTGTGCTCCCTGCGTCCGCATGAAGACAAGCTCACCTTCTCTGCCGTTTTCAAGATGAATGATAAGGGAGAGATTAAGGAACACTGGCTGGGGAGAACGGTGATACATTCCAATCACCGCTTTACCTACGAGCAGGTGCAGGATGTCATTGAATCAGGCGAAGGTCCTTACCAGGATGAAGTGCTGCTGTTGAATAAGATTGCCCAGACATTGCGCAAACAACGTTTTGAGAATGGCGCCATCAATTTCTCCTCCCAGGAAGTACGCTTCCAGCTGGATGAGAATGCAAAACCGGTCGGCATCATCGTGAAAGAAAGCAAGGAAGCCCACCAGCTGATCGAAGAGCTGATGCTGCTGGCCAACAGGACTGTGGCGGAGTATGTATACAATATCCGCATCGGAACCAACCAGCATGTACCATTCCCCTACCGGGTACACGATACGCCTGACGAGGAAAAGCTGCGGGTATTCTCCGGCTTTGCCCGTAAGTTTGGTCATAAACTGGAAATCGATAACCCGGATAAACTGGCCCGTTCCTTCAATGAAATGTTGCAGCTGGCACACGGTAAACCGGAACAGCATGTACTGGAAACCCTGGGTATCCGTACCATGGCCAAAGCCGCCTATACAGTCGACGATATCGGCCACTATGGACTGGGATTTGACCACTACTGTCACTTCACCTCGCCGATACGCCGTTATCCCGACGTACTTGTACACCGCGTGCTGCAGCAATGCCTGACACACGACATCCATCCTGACAAACAGATGGAGAAGAAGTGCAAGCACTCCTCTGAAATGGAACGTAAGGCCATGGATGCGGAAAGAGCTGCCAATAAATATAAACAGGTGGAATACATGCAGCAGTACATCGGCGAAGAATTTGACGGTGTGGTGAGTGGCGTGGCGCATTTCGGCTTCTGGGTGGAAACGGTAGATACCAAATGTGAGGGCCTGGTGAGCATTCATAACATGACCACTAAAGACGAGTTCAAATACGATGAGAACGAGTATGCACTGATCGGTATGTTTACCGGCAGGAAGATCCGTATAGGTGATAAAGTAAGGATACAGGTGGTTGCTGCCAACCTGGTGAAGCGACAACTGGATTATGACCTGGTGGAAGAGGGCGGAGAAGCGCCTATGCCATCACGGAGGTCTGCCCGTACATCCGTTGCTGAAAGACCTGCACGCAAATCTGCGGCTGCCGACAGAAAGGAAAGCAAGACCAAGGGAAAAAAGAAAGATCCGGCTAATAAGAAGAAACCTGCATCTGCAAAGAAGCAGGCTTCCTCTTCCCGTAAAAAGCCATAATTTATATAACTTACAGCCGCTTATTCGAAAAACACACCATGCATTCATTTAAAGACCTGACGATCCGGTTTGGAGAACATTTCAGTAAAGAACAATTCCCTGAGCAGCCGAAGAAACTGTACAATGCTGCCAGCCATATCCTGAATATAGGCGGAAAGCGTATCAGGCCCGTGCTGAGTATAATGGGCAATGAACTGTTTGATGAGATCCACCCGGATGCATTTGAGGTGGGTACCGCCGTGGAACTGTTCCATAACTTCACACTGGTGCATGATGATATTATGGACAAGGCCCCCCTGCGCCGTAACCAGCCTACCGTGCATACCCTGTATGGTGAGACGGCGGCCATACTGGCGGGAGATGTGATGCTGATCAAAGTATATGAATACCTGAACAAAGTGCAGCCGCATTATAAACAGAAACTGATCACGGCCTTTAACAAGGCGGCGATAGAAGTATGCGAGGGACAGCAGATAGACATGGACTTCGAAGAGATGGAGCCTGAACAGGTATGTTATGATGACTATGTGAACATGATTGCGCTGAAAACCTCCGTATTGCTGGCAGCCAGCCTGAAAATGGGCGCTATCATCGGCGGTGGCAGTGAATATAACCAGCAGCATTTATACGAATTCGGTAAGAATATAGGGATCGCCTTCCAGATCCAGGACGACTACCTGGACGCATTCGGTGACCCGGAGAAGTTCGGTAAACAACAGGGCGGTGACATCCTGGTGAACAAGAAGACCTTCCTGCTGTTAAAGGCCCTGGAGCTGTGTAACCCGGTACAGCGGAAAAAACTGAAAGAACTGCTGGCGGCCAGCCCGGATGATAAGGTGGCGCAGGTACTGGAGCTATTCCACGATTGTAAGGTGGACACCTGGGCGGAAAAGGAAAAGGAACGTTTCCAGCAGCTTGCTTTTGAACATCTTGAACGTATTGCAGTGATCTCTAACCGTAAAAAACCGCTGACAGAACTGGCCAACTACCTGTTGAACAGGGAACATTAATGGAAGACTATCTGCTGCCTCCAAATTTGTGTATCGCTTAATTTATATATATTCGCGCATTAGCTAAACCTGTAACCAAAATACCTGCATGTCCAAATCGCTTTTTCGTAAGAAATCTATTATCAGTATACTGCAAGACAGTCACGATGGTTTGACGGATGCGCATGGCGGAGGGGGACTAAACAAAGTGTTACGGGTGCGGGACCTGACCGCTTTAGGTATTGCCGCAGTGATCGGCGCGGGTATCTTTTCTACCATCGGGGAGGCCTCTTATCATGGAGGGCCTGGTGTTTCCTTACTTTTTATTATTACGGCCGTCACCTGCGGGTTTTCTGCGCTCTGTTATGCGGAGTTTGCGTCCCGTGTACCGGTATCCGGCAGTGCTTATACTTATTCCTATGTGACTTTCGGGGAACTGGCCGCCTGGGTGATCGGGTGGGCGCTCATCCTCGAATATGCCATCGGGAATATAGCCGTAGCCATTTCCTGGAGTGGGTATTTCAATAACCTGCTGGCAGGTATTGGTAAGGCTGTAGGGGTAAACCTGTCATTCCCCGGCTGGCTGGCCAGCAATTACGACAGTGCCTCGCCTGAGCTGTACGCTGCAGCGCCACATATTGCAGGCATTCCGATCATCCTGAACCTGCCGGCCTTTATCATCGTGGTGCTGGTTACTTACCTGGCCTATGTGGGCATCCGGGAAAGTAAAAAGAGCGCCAATTTCATGGTAGGCCTCAAGATACTGGTGATCCTCTTTGTGATCGTGGTAGGGGCCTTTTATGTGAATGTAGACAACTGGAGCCCTTTTATGCCGAACGGCTTTTCCGGGGTGTTGAAGGGCGTGTCTGCGGTGTTCTTCGCCTATATTGGGTTTGATGCCATCAGTACAACAGCCGAAGAGTGCTCCAATCCGCAACGCGATCTGCCAAGGGGCATGATCTATTCACTGATCATCTGTACAGTATTGTATATACTTATTGCTTTTGTATTGACAGGAATGGTGTCTTATTCGCAACTGAAAGTGGAAGATCCATTGGCGTTTGTATTCAATGCAGTCAACCTGCCTAAGGTGAGTTTCCTCATTTCGGTAAGTGCGGTAATAGCCACCACCAGTGTGCTGCTGGTATTCCAGATCGGGCAGCCCCGTATCTGGATGAGTATGAGCCGCGATGGTCTGCTGCCGAAGAAATTCAGCACTATCCACCGTAAGTTCAAAACGCCTTCCTTTGCTACCATCGTAACAGGTTTCCTGGTGGGTATTCCGGCCTTGTTCCTGAACCTGACCATTGTAACTGACCTGACCAGTATCGGCACCCTCTTTGCCTTTATCCTGGTGTGCGGAGGAGTATTGCTGCTGCCGCCGCAGGAAAAAGACCCTAATTCCAGGCGTTTCAGGCTGCCGTATATCAACGGACAGTTCATTGTGCCTGCTATCATCGTCCTTTTCGCCTACCTGTTCCGGAATGAACTGCCGCAGCGTTTTTCCTTTGCAGGCGGCTGGGATGTCTGGAAACATAATATTCCTTTCTTCTTCTTCGTGGTGGCGGCGCTGACCTTCACCATACTTTCCTTCCTTAAAAAGCTATCACTGATCCCGGTGTTGGGGTTATTAAGCTGTTTCTACCTGATGACGGAGATCGGGTTCCGGAACTGGGTGGTATTTTTCGTCTGGCTGCTGATCGGTCTGACCATCTACTTCTGTTACGGTTATAAGAAAAGTAAGCTGGCGCAAGCATAAGAAAATCATGATTTTAAGCATTTGTTGCTGCCGTCAAGTTTAAAGTTGCTATGGTCAACTTTATTTCGTATATTCGGTTAAGCTCTTTGATCATTAAAATCATGTGTTATGAATCTGCTACAACGAATTGACCGTTGGGGCGAACGCCATCATCCCCGCTGGCTTGATGGCATCCGTGTCCTGTTAGGTGTATTTTTATTCTACAAAGGGGTGGTTTTCATACAGAATATTGATGTACTTAAATCTGTGATCGACCAAAGTCCATGGCTCACAGTAATGTCTTTCTGGCTTGCACATTATATCGTCTTTGCTCACTTGCTCGGAGGTCTTCTAATTATTTTCGGTTTACTTACACGTGTGGCTATCCTGGCCCAGATTCCAATCCTTTTAGGCGCTATCTTTTTTGTACATACCGCGGTAGGCTTAAACGCTACGGGGATTTTCAATGTACATGCAGAGACCGGCCTTTCTATCCTTGTTCTGCTGCTTCTGGTATTCTTCCTGGTAGAAGGCAGCGGCCCCATATCCTTCGACGATTATATGCGCCGTCATCCGGCTTGAGGATAATTGTCTTACCTTTGCCCTCCGCGATGCGGACTGCTTTGTAATGGCAGTTCACGTTAAAACTTTATTTTCTATCGCGGACCTGCAAGTATGAAGTTTGAGATTGGCGATAAAATATTACTGCTACATTCCAAAGAGGAGGGGACGGTTGTCGACATCATCAATGCCGATATGGTAATGGTAGAGGTGGGCAAAGTAACCTTTCCGGTGTATCTTGACCAGATAGACTTCCCTTATTTCCATCGCTTTACCACGCCCAAGCCGGCACCGCCGCCGCAAAAGATCCAGGGCTATGACATTAAGCCGGAAAAGAAGAAATATGAAGATAATATCCGGATGAGCCGGGGAATGTTCCTGTCTATATTGCCTGTTTTCAGGATGGACGCTTATGAAGAGCATGTCCAGTCACTCAAATTTCACCTGCTGAATGAAACCAGCGAGGCCTACCGTTTCAACTTCCAGGTATGGTTGCGGAACAGCATGGAAATGGAGATCCGTAATGAGATCCAGCCGTTCAGTAACTTTTACCTGTCAGACCTCCTGTTTGAGTCGCTGAATGACAGCCCCCGGCTGGAGTTCGTTTTCTTCCCGAAGGAGAAAAATGATAAACTGGCGCCTTCCTTCCCGAAAACATGGAAGCCGAAGGTAAAGCAGCTCTTCCTGCAGCTTTCTGAACTGCAGGCAAGGAGGGATGCTACGCTGAGCCAGCTGTTGTTTGAAAAATACCCGGAGAAAAGCAAGAATGATAAGCCTTATTTCGACGCCAGCAGTATAGGATCCCTATCAGCAAGCGGTACAGCGGCGGTTCCTGTAGCACCTGAGCCGCCGGCGCAGCCTAAATATGAACTTGACCTGCATATAGAAATGCTGGTAAAAGAGTGGCGTGGACTTAAGAACATTGAGATACTGGCTATACAGCTGAATGAATTCGTACACTACCTGGAACTGGCCATTGTACATCACCAGCACAGCATGATCGTCATCCATGGGGTAGGGAAGGGCAAACTGAAAGATGAGATCCACGCTATTCTGCGGGATACGCCTGAGGTAGAGCGTTTCGTGAACGAATACCATCCCCGTTATGGCTATGGCGCTACCGAGATATTTTTCCGGCACTAGCCCATATGCCGTCTTTTCTATTACATTTGCAGAAACTACAGACCGTGCTATCGCTTCCGCTGAAAGGTGGATGAGGAAAGTCCGGACAGCATAGAGCAACGCACCACCTAACGGGTGGGGCTGTTCTTTTCTCCGTTAAAAGAGCGAAGAATGGTACAGATAGTGCCACAGAAAATAACCGTCCGCCAACGGCGGATAAGGGTGAAAATGTGGGGTAAGAGCCCACGTCTGGGTGTGGTAACATATCCGGAGGGTAAACCTTGCGTGCTGAAATGCCATGTATACGGTCGTTTAAGGGCTGCTCGTCCAATGACCGAGGGTAGGCAGATACAGGTGTCGTGTGAACGACATCGAAGATAAATGATAGCATCCGCCGCAAGGCGGAACAGAATCCGGCTTACAGGTTTGTAGTTTTATTTTTAACTTTTGCTGATCAACCAAAAAGGGCCCTAAAAACATAATCCGAAACTATATAATCTCTATGCAACAACAAGAAGAAAGAAACTGGGCGCTCGCCATGCACCTGGGAGGTCTTGCCGGCATGCTGTTCATACCGCCTGCAGGCAATATCATCGTCGCGTTAGTCCTCTGGCTGGTCAAACGCAACGAATCAGACTTCCTGAATCAAACCGGAAAAGAAGCGCTTAACTTCCAGATCACATTGAGTATCGTGAACGTCGTTCTCAACCTCTTTGGTATGATCAACCATTGGGATTGGGCCTGGGGAAGACCTGGCTTTCACTACTGGGATATAACAGATATTTCCCTTTTCCATGGCACACGTGGGATCGTTTACCTGGTGAATATTATATTCTCTGTTATCGCAGCAACGAAGGCGCACAACGGGGTATTGTACAGGTATCCGCTGAGCTGGAGACTTGTGAAGTAATGGAGACTAAACTGTTATAGAAGGGCTGGCCGGATGGCCGGCCTTTTATTTTTTAGCCTCCAGCTTGTTGGTTCTCTCTTTATTATCAGGTTTCAAATGTTTGACCTTTTTCAATGGTCTCCATACATGGTTGCCGTGGGAATGCGCATTCTATGGCACACGCGAGGGGGGCACCCCGGACAAAAAAGAAAGGGACTCCGGCAGGAGTCCCTTTCTTTTTTGTCAAGTATGTTATGTTTATCCGCTACAGCTATTACCCTTTTTTAACGGCCTCCATCCTGGCCTTCTTTTTCTTCTTTCTCAGATCCTTGTTCGTATCCATACTATCCGCCAGTTTCAGGGCCTCGTACGCATTCACCAATCCTCCGGAAATAGACAGATCTGCAAAAGGCACCTTCATATCGGGAGATCCTGGTTTGGTCACTTCCTTCGTTCCATCGGGCAAAGGAGTAGCTGATTTCACCAGGATGTACTTTAACTGTTGTGCAGTAAGTTCCGGATGGTAGGAGAGCACCAGCGCAGCTACGCCTGCTACTACCGGAGCCGCCATACTGGTACCGCTGGCACTACCGTATTTATTACCACCGGGTACCGTAGAATAGATCTGTACACCGGGTGCAAAGACGTCAACATTCTTTTTACCATAGTTGGAGAAGCTGGCCACTTTACCGTTTTTGCCGCTACCGCTGGCGCCTACTGTGATATAGTTGTTCGCTCGTCCGGAATGATCTGCAAAATCAGGATTAGGGAAGTTGTCCACCACGTCATTATCGCTGCCATCATTACCTGCAGCATGTACCAGCAGGACACCTTTCTCTTCTGCATATTTCACAGCCGCATCTACCCAGTCTTTATGAGGGGAGAAGCCTTTACCAAAGCTCATATTGATCACACGTGCGCCGTTGTCCACCGCATAACGGATGGCCAGGGCTACGTCTTTATCGCGTTCATCGCCATCGGGAACGGCTTTCACCATCATGATGCGCACATTATTATTAATGCCGTCTATACCAATGCCGTTGTTCCTGGCAGCAGCAATGATACCGGAAACGTGTGTACCATGGAAACCGAATTGTCCCATTACATCATTGTTACCGTAGTATTTATCGTTGATGTCGTTCACGTTATCGCCGATAATGTCAGCACGTTTATCTACCGGCGCTTCGTTGTCGGCCAGTTCTGCCTTCTTTTTCAGTTCTGCCAGGTATTCGTCAAATTCTGATTTCAGTTCGGAATAGTTGAGATTTTCCTCGCCGGTATTCTGGAAAATGCGCAGCAGGAATTTCTTCGCCACCATTACATCCTGGTCGGTAGTTTGAATACTATCCAGTTTGGCGGCGTTGAAGTCATTCTGGTGCAGGTAACCGGTAATGAGGGTCTCACATTTACGCAGGCTTTCCTGCAGTTTCAGCATGGTTTTGTAAGTAACCTTGCTTTCGCCGGAAGGCCGGGACACCTTGCCCTGCAATTTCTGCCAGTAGCTGTATTCCTTGGATTGCTTGTCGAGCGCAGAATCAGGATTACCGTAAAGGCTCTTGTAGCGGTAGTATTCACGGGTAGCCTCGTCACTGTCTTCCTTTATACTACGACCATCCTTACCACCAAGGAAATTCCATCCATGGATGTCGTCTACATAGCCGTTTCCGTCATCGTCAATGCCATTGCCGGGAATTTCTTTGGGGTTTACCCAAAGGACAGATTTCAGATCTTCATGCAGTGTATCAATACCGGAATCTATCACAGCTACCAATATCGGGCTGCTTTTCCTGCCTTTCAGCAGCTCATTATATGCTTTTTCAACACCTGTACCGAACACACTATCCTGCGCATAGTTCAATAGGTGCCAGTTCCTGGGAGTTGCTGAAGATTGGGCATAAGTCGGGTTAGCGGTAGTAAGAGCAGTCATCAACACAATACCACCAGCCATGACTGCCATAGCTCTGTTAGATTTCATCAGTCTGTTTTTTTCTCTATAAGCTTTACAAAATCAAAAACCAAATTAGATTAAAGGTACGCAAAATGTCAGGGAATCATTTGCGTTAAATGATGAGCGAGAGATACAATATGCCAGTAGCTCATTAGGTGGATAGCCGTTTACGTAACAACAACCGCAGAGATAGAAGTACCTGTAACTCAATTATATTCGCTCATGTACTGTTAATTTAACAATTAAATGAATATGAACGAAATTTTCTTTTGAACGGTGAACGATGTTGCCACAGAAGTCGCCACTGCATTGAAATCGGCCTTTAAAAATAACCGTTCGTCAAAAAAAAGTTGCAAATACCACAAAAGTAGAATATGAAATTCCGGAAAAAAGTGTAATATTTAGAGCTGGAAGAGTACTTGATAACTTTCCAAAAGTTAAAGTTACTTTTCTCATAAGCATGGTTTCCGTTTAACGAAAAAGCGAGGTTCTCTAACCTCGCTATTTTTTTATCTGCGTTGTTCGCTCACATGCAATTGTGAAAGAAAGGTACTGCCTCTACAGCTAATGATATATTGTAATTAATATCAGTTTAAAAGTTATCCGCATATTAAACGGGTTATTATTCCAGTTATTGTGTGCGGAACAAAAAAGTTTTTACAGATCGAATTTAATACCCTGCGCCAGTGGCAGCTGAGTGGAATAATTGATCGTATTTGTCTGGCGGCGCATGTAGTTCTTCCATGCATCCGAACCGCTTTCCCTGCCGCCACCGGTTTCTTTTTCCCCACCAAATGCGCCGCCGATCTCCGCTCCGGAGGTGCCGATGTTCACATTGGCGATGCCGCAGTCAGAACCTGCCTGTGACAGGAACAATTCCGCTTCCCGCAGGTTGAGCGTCATAATAGCAGACGATAATCCCTGTGGCACGCCATTCTGCATGGCAATAGCGTCTTCTATACGGCTGTATTTCATTACATACAGGATAGGCGCAAAGGTCTCATGCTGTACGATGGCATAGCTGTTCTCCACTTCGGCTATGCAGGGCTTTACATAACAGCCGGAGGCATAGGCCTCGCCTGAAAGCACACCTCCTTCCACCAGGAAACGGCCTCCCTGTTCTTTTACCTTTTCCATAGATTCCTGGTAAAGACGTACGGCATCCTTATCGATCAAAGGCCCTACGTGATTATGTTCATCCAGCGGATTGCCAATACGCAGTTGCTGGTATGCTTTTACGAGTTTCTGCGTAAATGCGTCATATACACTTTCATGGATGATCAGTCTTCTGGTACTGGTACAACGCTGACCGGCAGTGCCCACAGCGCCGAATACGCACCCGATGAGGGACATGTCCAGGTCTGCATTGGCAGTGATAATAATGGCGTTATTACCGCCCAGTTCCAGCAGGGCGCGTCCCAGGCGGGCGCCTACTACGCTGCTCACAGCCTTACCCATGCGGGTGGAACCGGTAGCCGAGATCAATGGTACACGGGTATCTGCCGCCATCCATTCGCCTACTTCGCGGCCGCCCGTTACCAGGCAGCAGACGCCTTCCGGTACTTTATTCGTTTTCAGCACATCCTGTACGATCTGCAGGCAGGCGATAGCAGATAAAGGTGTCTTTTCTGACGGTTTCCAGACGCATACGTCGCCGCAAACCCATGCAAGCATAGCATTCCAGCTCCACACCGCAACAGGGAAATTAAAGGCTGAAATGATGCCTGTAACGCCCAGCGGATGCCATTGTTCATACATCCTGTGGCCAGGGCGTTCGGAATGCATACTGAGCCCGTGTAACTGGCGGGAGAGGCCTACTGCGAAGTCACAGATATCGATCATTTCCTGCACCTCCCCATAACCTTCCTGCAGGCTTTTCCCCATCTCATAGGACACGAGTTTGCCCAGCGCCTCCTTGTTTTTCCGCAATGCTTCCCCTATCTGGCGCACTACCTCGCCCCGGCGGGGAGCGGGCCATAAACGCCATTCCTTAAATGCTTCCTGCGCCTTTTCCACCACTGCGTCATAGTCAGCGCGACTGGCCGCTTTGACGCCCGCAATATCTCTGCCGTCAACCGGGGATGAGGCCTGAATATTTTCTCCTTTTGCATCCAGCCAGGTGGTACCTGTGCTGACGCCACTGTTTACATTGCTGATATGTAATTGCTGCAGAATGTCCTGGATCATGTTGTACTGTTTATGCCGTACGGGACACGGCGTGTTTTGATGTATGTATGAGTTAACGGGCAGTAGTCTGATAGTACTTATATGACGCCTGCCGGCGTAACAGGATGGCCTGTTGCTCCGGCAGGCGGTAATTATTGTTTGTTTGTCTGTGAGCTGTATGTACTTTCAAAGATGCGGTCTGCATTGCCGGCTTCAAAACCCTCCCGGCGGTGCGCACGGGTGATCTTGTCGGCCGGAAGATCCGCAAACTGCGGCAATACCTTCCGCTCTGCAAATTCTACGTAGGAGCCTGCTATCTTCTGTACCTCGTTGCCGGCAAAGGTGGCGGGAATCATCTTAGCCACCGTGCTGCTCTGTAAGAGCAGTCCATCGGGACTTGTCTTGATCTTGCCGCCGGCATTGTTAAGGATGAAGCCCTCTTTCTCAAGGAAGTTATTGAAGTCTGCTACCGTGTTGTAACCGGCAGGCAGGTTTTGTACGCTGATGGTGAAATGGTTCAGGTAATACCGGTTGTAGATCACCCAGGCGGCATATTCGCTTTCCGCTGCCAGGGTCTGATAGTCCTGCAGGGTAGGCGTACGCCACAATGAGCTGTGCAGGAAGGCATCTACCGCCGGCCCGTCATCGAGGTTGAGATTGCTGACAGGATCTACCAGCACTTCATTGGTGTAGCTTTTGATGATCTGTTGCGCTGCCGGGCTCAGGTCCTGTACTCTCAGCTCGCTGATAAAAATACGGGGATGTTCCGGCGACGGCGGTGCATACCAGTAAGCGTCCAGCTTCTTTTCTTTGAAATGGTATGCATCCCTTCTGGTGTAACCGTAGTGCAGGAAGATCTTCTCCAGCGACTGTATCCCGAGCTCGGGTACGCCTATTGTACGGAAGGCAATATGGTCATTTTCAATGTCTTCCGGAACCTCGATCAGGTTTTCACTGATCATGGCGGCAATGATCGCTGCAACGTCAGGCACCCGGTCCTGGTAGCGCTGCATCAGACCGCTAAGAACATAGTCTAACATAAAACAATTTTAATATTGTTCGCTATCGTTCGGAAAGTCTTTGGCTTTCACATCGTGGATGTATTGCTGCGATGCCTTGTAAATTTCGTCATATAAATTGAGATAGCGACGCAGGAAACGTGGTTTAAAGTCTTTATTGATGCCCAGCATGTCATGCATTACCAGTACCTGCCCGTCAACATATTTGCCGGCGCCAATGCCTATTGTCGGGATCCGCAGGGACTCTGCCACCTGTTTGGCCAGCAGGGCCGGGATCTTTTCCAGTACAATGGCAAAGCAACCCGCTTCCTGGAGCAGGCGGGCATCGCTGAGCAGCTTCTGGGCTTCCGCCTCTTCGGTAGCCCTCACTGTATAGGTACCAAATTTATTAATAGACTGAGGGGTCAGGCCCAGGTGTCCCATCACCGGTACGCCGGCAGAGATAATTCGTTTAACTGATTCAATGATCTCTTCGCCACCTTCTATCTTCACGCCATGGGCGCTGGTTTCTTTCATGATGCGGATGGTAGATGCCAGCGCTTCCTTAGAGTTGCCCTGGTAAGTACCAAAAGGCAGGTCAACCACCACAAAGGCCCTTTTTATAGCCCGTACTACAGACGCGCCGTGATAGATCATCTGGTCGAGCGTTATGGGAAGCGTCGTTTCAAAGCCGGCCATTACATTAGATGCAGAATCGCCCACCAGCAGGATATCCATACCTGCATCGTCAAAAATGCGGGCCATGGAATAGTCGTATGCCGTGATCATGGAGATCTTCTCTCCGTCATCCTTCATTTTCTGCAAAATATGTGTCGTTATCCGTTTAACTTCTTTGTGCGTAGACATCCTAAGACTGTTATTTTGTGATAAGTAAAAGCGCGCGTAAGGTAACCAATATTTGGAAATTACCTGCTGATCTCTGCATAGAGTGACTGGATAAGGCCATCTGCCAGACCGATCTTAGGTACAAATATCTCCTGGGCATCTGCCCAGCGCATGATATTGATGTAGATCTGAAGGGCAGGTACGATCACATCAGCGCGGTCTTCCCGGAGATTATAGAGGTGAATGCGCTCTTCTACACTGAAGCTGTTGAATTCTTTGTAGTAGTCTTTCAGGACATCCAGCGTAAGCGGTTTGCCTTCTTTACGCTTGGAGAGAGAGAAGATCTTGTTGATATTACCACCGGAACCGATGGCCGTAATATTGCTGATGCCCCGGAGACGGGATTTGATGGTATCCTTCATATACTGCCACTGGTCATCCCTTACCTGGTGTTGCATCAGGCGGATAGTGCCAATGTTGAAGGACTCTTTATGTTTAAGGCTGTTGTTGCTGAAGATAGTGACCTCGGTACTACCACCCCCTACATCGATATACATATAAGAGCGGGTCTTGTCGAGGTTTTCTGCGATGTGGCTCTCGTAAAGGAAAGAAGCCTCTTCCTGCCCGGAGATGACCTTGATATCTATGCCGGTCTGCTGCCTGACGTTCTGCAGTATTTCTGCTGAATTGGAGGCATCGCGCATGGCCGAGGTAGCACATGCCTTCAGATACCTGACTTCATACACTTCCAGCAATAGCTTATACGCTTTAATGGTATTCAGCAGGTGATTGGCCCTTTTTTCGGAAATAGCGCCCTCAGTGAACACATCAAGACCGAGGCGTAAAGGTACCCTGACAAGGTTTACCTTGGTAAAGTCCATCCGGCCCTGGCTGTTGGGAGATGCTTCAGAGATGAGCAGCCTGGCAGCGTTGGACCCGATATCAATGGCAGCAAGCTTCATGGGCGCAAATGTATATAATTAGCAGCAGGAATCAGGATTATCGATGCACAAATCCTGATCCCCTTTTCCAATTTCTAACTATTATATTGTTTCTCGTGGAGATATTTAAAAATCTCTACCTGTGACCGGATCTTTTTGCCATTATCACGTTTGTATTCGTTGTTCTGGTCGTTGTCCAGGATGCGGGCCTTTACATTGCCGCTGAGCTGTATGGCCAGTATGTCTTTCAGCTCCTGCTGAATGGCAGGATCCATAACAGGGATGGCCACTTCCACGCGGTAATCGAGGTTACGCAGCATCCAGTCGCAGGAGGCAATGTATACCTTTTCCTGTCCGTCTTTGCCAAATACAAACACACGGGCATGTTCCAGGTATTCATCCACTATGCTGACGGCGGTGATATCTTTCTTCCATTTCTTGTTCTCCGTATAGGCGCAGCAGATACCACGAATGATCATCTTAATGTCCACACCTTCTTTTGCGCCTTCATATAAGAGATTGATCATTTGCGGATCGGAGAGGGAGTTCATCTTGATGATCATGGAGCCGCCTTTTTTATGACGGGCATTCTTGATCTCTTTCTCCACCTGGCGTACAAAGAATTGACGCATACTGTAAGGGCTTACCGGCAGCGTATGACAGGCTTCCAGCATTTTGATATCGTGCTTGCTGTTTTCCAGGTAAGCAAAAATGCGGTTGATGTCTGCCATGATATTCCTGTTGGCAGTCAGCAGACAATGGTCACCATACACCCTCGCTGTTTTTTCATTCAGGTTGCCGGTGCTGACGAAGCCACATTGAATGGTCTTGGTGCCGATACGTTTTTTAATCACACACAGCTTGGCATGGATCTTCAGGCCGGGAATACCGATCAGCACTTTTACGCCTTCATCTTCCAGGCGGGTCTTCCATTCCAGGTTGTCTGCCTCGTTGAAACGGGCTCTCAGTTCCAGGGCCACTGTTACCTGTTTGCCATTGCGCACGGCATTGATCAGGGCATTGACGATCTTGGAATTGCGGGCCAGCCGGTAGGCCGTGATCTTGATGCTGGTCACATTAGGATCAATAGCAGCTTCCCTGAGCAGGTCTATGATGGTATCGAAAGAGTGGTAGGGGAAATGCAGCATCACATCCTGCATCTGTATCACATGCATCACACTGGATGCATTGGCAAATAGCGGATGGATAAAGCTTTTACGCTGCGAATGCGTCTTTTCCTTGAATACGCTGGTAGGGAAATCCATAAAGTCCTTGAAATTATGGATACGGGCGCCGGGTATGAGATTATCCTTGCTGGACAGCCCCAGGCGGCGCATCAGGTATTCCAGCAGCAGCGGGTCAATGTCCTTATCGTATACAAACCGTACCGGTTTACCTTTCCGGCGGTCTTTCAGCCCTTTTTCGATCTGGTGTATAAGACTGGTGGAAATATCATTATCGATGTCGAGTTCCGCATCTCTTGTCACCTTGATGATATGGGCCGTGAACTTGTCAAAGCCAAAGTAGGAGAAGATATGCGGCAGGCAATAACGGATCACGTCTTCCAGCAGTATAATATCTTCCTCACCTTCCTTCGAAGGGAGGATGATGAAACGGGGCAGGATGGAGGTCGGGATCTCTATCAGCGCAAACTTCTGTCTGACGGAGTTATCCTGCCTGGCCAGTACAACTGCCAGATAGATGGATTTATCTCTGAGAAAAGGAAAGTGCTGGATACTTTCGATCATCAGGGGGATGATATTGGTACGTACTTCCTCGTTGAAGTAGTTGAGTACAAATTTCTGCTGGTCTTTATTGAGATGCTTTTCAGTACGGATGAAGATCTTCTGGGCCTTCAGTTCGTCTTCAATGCCTTCCCATATCCGGTCAAACTCCCGTTGCTGGTCTATTACCATGCTCTGTATCTCGTCCAGGATCTCTTCAGGGTTCTCTTCCATATGCATGCGGGTGGACTTGCCTACCAGCAGCATTCTTTTAAGCGTGGCAACACGTACACGGAAAAATTCGTCCAGGTTATTTGAAAAAATACCGAGAAAACGGATTCGTTCATGCAGGGGAACGGTATTGTCAGCAGCTTCCTGTAAAACTCTCGCGTTAAAGGCCAGCCAGCTGATGTCCCGGGGGATCATCTTTACTTTCTTAATCGGCACAATCTTTTTGCTATTGCTTTTCTTTTCCATCACCGGATCTTGTGTGTTTATTGCTGTTTGCTCACTTATTGACAATCGCATCTGAAAGGTAATTAACGGTTGTGGTTATACTGGTTCATTACTGTTAATCACAACAATACAGATTTTTGGAATAGATCTTATGTTAAATTTCTGATACGCATTCTTAAAGGTAAGAAAATATAAAGCGATAGTGAATAGCGCAGCAGCGGTAATCTATCGTATATTTCTTAGATATACTTGTATATATCAGGTGTAGGGGAATGATCCGTAAGTGATTAGCGCTGTATCAAACGGTCTGACCGGCTTTTTCGGATGGGGTCTGTGCCTTGTTCAGCAAAGGGAGGGCAACCAGGCTGCCCAGGCCAACGATGAGTACAAGTAAAGTCTGGGCCGACCATACGATCCATCCGAAAGCATATGCTGTAGTATCCAGTACGCCGTACACCATCAGCGTTCTTTGTACCAGGAACTGGTAAGCGCCGGTTCCACCGGGTGTTACGATCATACCTACACTGCCAATGATGAGTACTGCCAGTGCGGCTTTCAATCCCAGGTAACGGGTTTCTTCCATACAATAAAAACCCAGGTACATCATAGCGAAGTACATCATCCAGATCAGTATCGAGTAGAAGATAAACCAGCCTTTCTTTTCCATCTGACCGATGGAACGGATACCGTCCCATACGCCATGGGCCAGTGCACGGATCTTGATACCTATTTTGGAACGGGCAATGAGGCGAAAAACAATATAAGTGAGTAATATGAGTATGATGATAGCGCCGATGATGATCAGTGAACGGGAGCTGCCGGCATTTCCCAGTTTATTTTCAATGGGATGCCAGATCTCGGCAATGAACAATCCCCCGATCACGTCTATCTGAATAATGACGGTGATGACCATGAGAATGAGGAGGAGCAGCATGTCGACAGCGCGTTCGGCGATCATCGTGCCCACCAGTTTATCGACAGGGATCTTTTCATACCGGGCTACGATGCCGCAACGGGTCACTTCTCCCAGGCGGGGTACCGCCAGGTTGGCCAGGTAGCCCACCATTACGGCAAAGAATGTATTGAGTGTACCGGGATGGTAGCCCATGGGCTCCATGATCAGCTTCCAGCGAACAGCCCGGTACCAGTGACTGGCAATACCAACTATAATAACAGGGATCAGCAGCCAGTAATTTGCATGCTCCAGAGAGTTGAAGATGTCATCTTTCTCCTTATCGGTAAGATTATGCGTAACAAGCCAAACCAATCCTAGCCCAATGGCTAAAAAGCAGATGAACTTCAAAAATTTGGGCATAGTATAGTCTTTTTGGGATCCTGCGGTTACAGTTTATTATTTTCTTTCGGGAATATGGCGATGGGAGTATGTTTTTTTGCCTCCTCAAAGTCCATAGATGCGTAAGAGATAATGATAACGATATCGCCAACCGCGCAAAGGCGGGCAGCGGGGCCATTCATACAAACAACTCCTGAACCGCGTTTTCCTTTGATGATATAGGTTTCCAGGCGTTCTCCGTTGTTCACGTTCACTACCTGTACTTTTTCATATTCTATGAGGTTTGCAGCATCCAGCAGATCTTCGTCAATAGTAATACTTCCTACGTATTGTAAGTTCGCTTCGGTGATGACTGCTCTGTGTATTTTACTTTTCAGTACTTCAATGTGCATGATAAAAAATATCCCACTCCCGTGGGTCTGGTGTAAAGGCAAAATTAGGGAAAAAAATACAATACATTGCTCAGGTGTGTTGCGGTTATCTCCGGGGAGATTCATGTAATAAACATTGTCCGGGGGCATCCCATCGGACCAAGGGCACCAACCTGGGTTGTCATCCCGTCTGGGGGATCCATCAGGGGCGTCACATCCCGGTTGTCATCAAACATGGGGTTGTCACGACATACGGGGTTTTGATCACACAGGGGGGATCATCCCACCGGTTATCATCCAGGGGAGTCACCCGGTGGGGGGCAACCCACGGGGTGTCATATACGGGTTGTCACGCATGGGTTGTCGCACATGGGTGTCATCCGGTTGGGGTTGTCAATCCACCCGGGGTTGTCACCCCGGGCAAGAGACAATGGGACTCCTGGCGGAGTCCTGTTATGGTTTGTTTTATGGGTTGTTGATGACTGCTGATTGGTACCGGGCATGGCGTAGTCTCTACCCGGATGCTATTTCGCGCTAAGCATGCAAGGCTGTCCTGTTATGATTTGTTAGCGAGAATTGATTCTTCCGCCGGTCAATTGACCTGCATATTGTCGATCAGCCTGACATTACTGCTGATCTCGCGGGCGGCTACAACGGCAAAAAGCGGATCTTTGCCGGGAGTATTGGGAAAATCAATGTTCCCATCCGGGGCGATGGACACCATGTCGAGGTAATCGACATCGAAACCATTGCCGTTCAGCTCCTTAATGGCCTTGTTAGCTATTTCCTTCAAAGGAGCCTCAGAGAGGTGATCTTTTATGTAATAGAGTGCACGGGAGATGTGCAGGGCGTTTTGTCTTTCGGTAGCGTTGAGGCGCAGATTACGGCTGCTCATGGCCAGTCCGTCCTGTTCACGCAGGGTAGGGCAGATAACCAGTTCCACCTTCAGACCCAGTAATTTGATCAGGCGATTGATTACCAGGCACTGCTGAAAATCTTTCTGACCCATGAAAAGCTTATCGGGCTGAACCAGGTCCAATAACTTGTGCACCACCTGGCCAACACCCTGGAAATGGCCCGGACGGTGGGCGCCCTCAAGTACTGTTTCCAGCTGGCCGAAATCATAATGCATTTCGGGCGCCAGGCCCTTCGGGTACATTTCCTGCACAGTTGGCAGGAAGAGCACGTCATTGCCGGCGTCGGTAAGCAGGAGGATGTCCTGGTCTATTGTAATGGGATATTTTTCAAAATCGGCCGGATCGTTAAACTGGGTCGGGTTGACAAATATACTGCACACGACGAGGTCGGTGTTTTCTTTTGCGGCCGCAATAAGGGACAGATGGCCCTGATGTAATGCGCCCATAGTAGGCACAAAACCAATACGTTTACCCTCTTTCCGTGCTGTTGATAAATGCCTTTCGAGATCGTCTTTCCGCTTGAACAGATACATAATTTATTGCTTAAAAGGATGTTAAAAGTGCCAATTTGTCTTTTCTTCCGTTAAAAATCCGTAATTTTGCAAACCAAATTTAAAATTACTGCATTAATATCAGCATTAGATGTCCACAAAGAAACGAATTCTTTTTATTGCTCAGGAAATGTCGCCTTATCTGGAATTAACAGAGTATGCGAATATGGTCAATAAAATGGCAATTAAGTCCAATGAGTCCGGGCTGGAAGTGCGGGTGATCATGCCCCGGTTTGGCATTATCAACGAAAGAAGGCACCGGTTACACGAGGTGGTAAGACTGTCTGGCATTAACATTGTGATAGAGGGTGACGATTATCCGTTGATTATCAAGGTGGCATCATTGCCCAACGCCCGTTTGCAGGTTTATTTCCTGGACAATGAGGATTACTTTAAACGTAAGACCTTGTTCACGGACGAAAACGAGCAATTCTATGACGATAATGCAGCCCGTGCAGTATTTTTCTGTAAAGGAGCGCTTGAAACAGTAAAGAAGTTTGGCTGGCCGCCGGACATTATTCACTGCAGCGGATGGATGACTTCACTGATCCCTTTATACCTGAAAACTGCTTACAAGAAGGAACCGGTATTTGCTCATTCCAAAGTGGTATATTCCATGGAGCCTAACTCCTTTAAGGAGAAACTGGGCGCCGGCTTTGTGAAGAAGGCGACTATCAGCACCCAGATCAAGGAAAAAGACCTGGAATTATATAAAGAAGGTACCAACAGTGCGCTGAACAGAGGCGCCGGTAAATACGCAGATGCTGTTGTACTGGCAGGTGAAAAGACTGAAAAGAAAGTAGTGGATGAACTGAAAGCGGAAAAAGGCAAGATCATTCTCCCTTACAAAAAGGACAATGAAGACCTTGCAGACTATCTGCAATTATATAACCAGCTACTTGGAAAATAATTTCTCTTTGCAGAAAAAGCCCCGTTACAGACGGGGCTTTTTTTATTCCCTGAAAAGTTCATTCTCAAACTATTTTCCTATTTTTGCCGCAGTTTACCATGAGGCATACCACCAAAATGCAAAAAGTTGGTAAATTGTACTAATTCAATACTAATCTAAAAGCGAAATTCAATTATTTTATGCCTTATTTATTTACCTCAGAATCTGTTTCCGAAGGCCATCCGGATAAAGTGGCCGATCAGATATCCGACGCATTGATCGATCACTTCCTTGCTTATGATACTACCTCAAAAGTAGCCTGTGAAACGTTGGTGACGACCGGTCAGGTGGTACTGGCTGGCGAAGTAAAATCTGAAGCTTACCTGGATGTGCAGGAAATTGCTCGTGAGGTAATCCGTAAGATAGGCTATACAAAGAGTGAATACATGTTTGAGGCTAACTCCTGTGGTATCTTCTCTGCTATTCATGAGCAGTCTCCCGATATCAACCAGGGTGTTGAGCGTAAGAACCCGGAAGAACAGGGCGCAGGAGACCAGGGTATGATGTTCGGTTATGCTACCCGCGAAACAGAGAACTATATGCCATTGGCGCTGGACCTCGCTCACAAACTGCTGATCGAACTGGCTGCTGTCCGTCGCGAAAACAAAGAGATCACTTACCTGCGTCCTGACGCTAAGTCACAGGTAACGATCGAATACTCCGACGATAACAAACCTGTTCGTATTGACACCATCGTTATTTCTACACAGCACGATGATTTCGATGCTGAAGATAAGATGCTGGCCAAGATCAAAAGTGATATGATCAATATCCTGATCCCCCGCGTAAAGGCACAGCTGAAACCAGAACTGCAGGCACTGTTCAATGACAAGATCACTTATCATATCAATCCTACCGGCAAATTCGTGATCGGTGGTCCTCACGGCGATACCGGCCTGACTGGTCGTAAGATCATCGTGGATACCTACGGTGGTAAAGGCGCTCACGGTGGTGGTGCGTTCTCTGGTAAAGATCCTTCCAAAGTAGACCGTTCTGCGGCTTACGCTACCCGCCACATTGCCAAGAACCTGGTAGCTGCAGGTCTTTGCGATGAAGCGCTGGTACAGGTATCTTACGCGATTGGTGTGGCTAAGCCCTGTGGTCTATTCATCGATACCCGTGGTACTTCCAAAGTAAAACTGACTGATGGCGAGATCGCCAGGAAGGTTGAACAGATCTTCGACCTGCGTCCTTATGCTATCGAACAGCGTCTGAAACTGCGTAATCCTATTTATAGCGATACTGCTGCTTATGGTCACATGGGCCGCGACAGTAAAGTTGTGACGAAGGTGTTCAACAAGGGTAAAAAGAATGAGAAGAAAGTAGAGGTGGAGTTGTTTACCTGGGAGAAACTGGATTACGTTGAAAAAGTGAAATCAGCTTTCGGGTTATAATCATATCCGTTGGTAAATAATTTTTAAAGAACCGTCTCGGATGAGGCGGTTTTTTTATTGCTTCCTTTCCGCTGGCTGCGGCTCTTTGAAGTTACCTGAGCCATAGTAGTCTGATTGCCCTTTGCTGCAGGTATAGCTTCGGTTCCACTGGTTGTACATCTTTGAAGTTACAGCGTCATAGGAGCAGATTTTACTGATTGTCTTTTTGTTGCAGATGCGCTTCGGTTCCAGGTGGGACCACTGGCTGTACTTCTTTGAAGTTCCTTGCCATTGGACGGTGGAATGTCGTATTAGGCAGTTGAATATCTATGAAACCCCTGGTGGGTCGTATCAGCATACTTCAAAGAACTAAGGCCAGTGATCTCCACCTGGAACCGCCGCTGCTTCCGGACTGACGATTTCATTCATGGCCAATGCTGTTTCGTTATTATGCATGAAGTGCCGGATTTTTTCTCCATCAATGCAGCAACCGGTTATCCCTTCGCTTCGATCGGCTCCATTAGGAGCCGCCGTGTTTGTAGCCCGGGGTTGAAAACCCCGGGGCGATGACAACGTCAATTAACCCGAGGTTCCGGACAGACATTTAACGCAGTTCAGGAATATGCGGTATATTAGAATATGCCTGTTAATGGCATTACCATTCCTCAACTATCAACAATATCATCTTATGGACAATTTTATGAGAGCCGCTATAGAAGAGGCATTAAAGGGCCGGAACGAAGGAGGCATCCCTATTGGATCGGTGCTGGTACATAAAGGTGAGATCATCGGGCGGGGCCACAACCGCAGGGTACAAAAAGGCAGTGTCATTCTGCATGGGGAAATGGATGCGCTGGAAAATGCCGGACGGCTTACGGCGGCCACTTACAGGGAGTGTACCTTGTATACAACGCTATCTCCTTGTCCCATGTGTACTGGTGCTATACTGCTGTATGGTATTCCCAGGGTAGTGATTGGCGAGAACCACACATTTATGGGGGCAGAAGATTTACTCAGAGCCAATAATGTTGAGCTGACCGTAGAAAATGATGAGAC
The DNA here is from genome assembly GCF_023100805.1 of Chitinophaga filiformis. Lineage (NCBI taxonomy): Bacteria > Pseudomonadati > Bacteroidota > Chitinophagia > Chitinophagales > Chitinophagaceae > Chitinophaga > Chitinophaga filiformis. The sequence continues at coordinate 4,985,605 of NZ_CP095855.1, read as the reverse complement.
ATGTATTGATATGATGCAGCGCTTTATTGAACGGCACCCGACACTCTGGAATGAAGACATCGGTGAATAAAAAAAGAGGACGCTAAGGAGAAAGGCAGATGCTAAAGAGACAGTGGAGGGTACCAAAAAAACAGTTGGCGCCAGGAAAGGAGTAGAGGCGCTAAAAAAACAGGCGGATGCCAAAGAGAAAGGCAGACGCTAAAGAGAGAGCGGCGGGCACTAAAAAGACAGTTGGTATCAGGAAAGGAGAATAAGCGCAGAAAAACAGGTGGCTCTATGAAAAGAGAAGGATGCCGGCAAAAGGAGCGGGGCGCTAGCAGAAAACTACCAAAAAAAAGAAGCTGCCTCAGTGAGACAGCCCTTTTTTGCTTGTGGACGGTTTATCAATAAAAATCAAAGGTTTCCTTTCTTTAGTTCCCCGACGGCAAAGTCGCATGCTCTTGCTGTTAATGCCATATATGTCAGTGAAGGGTTCTGACAGGCAGATGAGGTCATACAACTGCCATCGGTAATAAATACGTTCTTTACAGCGTGCAGCTGGTTATTGCCATTCAGCACGGATGTTTTGGGGTCTCTTCCCATACGGGCGGTGCCCATTTCATGTACGCATTCTCCTCCAACGTAGTTGTAATCAAAGCCTGTTACATTTGAAAAGCCGCTTTCTTCCAGCATTTCAGCTGCACTATGCTGCATGTCGCGGCGCATTGCCTTTTCATTATCGCGGATGGAAAATGCTACTCTGGCCAGTGGCAGGCCCCATTGATCGCGTTGCGTAGTATCCAGTGTTACCCTGTTGTCGGCATAAGGTAAAGTCTCGCCCCAGGCCCCCAGCCAGAAGGTCCATTTGCCGGGACGCAGCAGTTTATCTTTGAACGATTTGCCGAAGCCGTCTTCCGTCAGGCCGGTATACATCCAGCCTTCACGCTCGCCATATCCCTGATAGCCGAAACCACGCAGGTAATCACGTTTTGAGGCGGCATCGCCCAGGTTGCGGAAACGGGGTATATAGATGCCCGTTGGGCGCCTGCCTTCATAATACCAGTCATCCAGGCCCTGGTAGTCGCCCATGGCGCCCACCTTGAAATGATGGTCCATCAGGTGCCGTCCTACCAGGTCGTTGGTGTTGCCCAGTCCCTGGGGAAAGGCATCTGAAGTGGAATGCAGCAGTACAAAGGCGGATCCGATCGTAGAGGCGTTCAGGAAAATGATCTTTGCATAGAAGTCGATCACTTCTTTGGTCTCGGCATCGATCACACGTACGCCGCTGGCCCTTCCTTTTTCCTTGTCGTACAGGATCTCTGATACGATGGAAAAGGGACGCAGTGTCATATTGCCTGTAGCCGCAGCTGCGGGCAGGGTAGCGGCATTACTGCTGAAGTAACCGCCATACGGGCATCCACGGCTGCAGAGGTTACGGTACTGGCAGGGCGTGCGTCCGCGCCAGCCGCGCGTCAGATTAGCCACTCTGCCAATGGTAACACAGCGTCCGTCAAAGCGCTGCTTCACCCGCTCCCGGAAATGTTTTTCCAGTATATTCATTTCCATAGGAGGGAGGAAGTCTCCATCAGGCAATTGTGCCAATCCTTCCGGCTGCCCGCTGATGCCCGCAAACTGTTCTACGTATGTATACCAGGGAGCGATGTCTTTATAACGGATAGGCCAGTCCACGCCATGACCATCTTGCTGGTTGGCCTCAAAATCCAGATCACTCAGGCGGTAGCTCTGCCGCCCCCATGTCAGGGAACGCCCGCCTACCTGGTAACCCCTGATCCAGTGGAAGGGCTTTTCCTGTATATAGGGGTGCGCTTTATCGCGCACAAAAAAATGCTTGTTGCCTTCGTTGTATTCCGCACTCTGGATGGGATCTTCTGCCAGGTCCTTTTCTGTGTTGAATCCCGCGTGCTGAAACTCCCAGGGTGTTTTAAAGGTGGTTGCATAGTCTTTGATATGTTCCACATTACGTCCTCTTTCCAGCACCAATGTCTTCAGTCCTTTCTCACATAACTCTTTGGCCGCCCAGCCTCCGCTGATGCCGGAGCCAATGACAATAGCGTCATAAGTGCGCAGCTGCGCACTCTTAATGTTCAGATTCATGATTTTCTAAAGGTTAACTGGTTAGGCTGCATCCGTATTCCGTTGTCAGCGCCGTATTTCCAATGCTACGTTTCTTTGTCCCTTCGATACTCGTTAAACATTCATGACAATCTCACACTATTCTGTGGCCCAGGCCTTCTGGCCGGGCTTCAATCTTACAGCGCCCGCGTAATGTCCGGGTACGTAGTCATAAACAAGACCACGTGTAGCGCCTTCCATGGAGCTGCAATAGCCTATTACGGTATACTTCTTCATGATGACGAAGAATGGATCTCCCATCACCTTGTGGCTGATCTTTCCCGTGATGCCTTTATAGGGCCGGTCCCGCCTTTCAAAATGATCTGCAATTGCCAGGCGCTGTTCAATGTTACAGCGGGCAAAAGAATGGTTGTAGTGACGTTTGGCATAGTCTTCCACTTCATCCAGTCCCATAAGAAAGCGGTTCTGTTCCTTCCGGGGAGTGCAGTCCCTGATCATCCGGATGATGAAGGGCGTAACACCCGCCGCTTTGGCGCCCGGTGTGTCTGTGGCGGGTATAATGGTCTCCGCCAGTTCGGTGATCAGCGCCGCGTGTGCCTGCAGCTTCCCGAGGTTCGGAGTGCTGTACAGCTTACCCAGCCTGATGCCCGACCATGCGGCCGCTCCGGCGCCGGCCAGGAGCATGATATTGCCCAGGGCTTTTCTCCGGTTCATTTTTTTCTTTTGTATTGAAGCATCCATTCGTAAATGCTCATGTTGTCTGTGCTATCCCTGTAAGCAGGGTCATAGAACTCGTGCCAGCCGGTATGCGCTTTTCCGTGTTTTGTGAGCTTTACAAGACCTTTCTGATAGTGGTTGGTACTATCTATGCAGCGCAGGCTGTTCTCCAGGAATTGGGGCTCCGCTGTGCCGGCAAAGTACCATGCATGCAGACCTGCATCTGACACCAGTTTAAACCGGCCATAATTTTCCGGGTACATCGGTGCGGGCGACATAGGTACGGTGGCGGCAATACGGGACGTGAGATGCTGGCTTTCTGTCATGGACATCAGCGTACACCATCCGCCTGCACTGTAACCAGTCAGGTAGATACGGTCGGCATCCACCGGGTACTTCTTCAATACATCATTCAGAATGAATTCCAATTGCGGAGGATTGATCCCCCAGCTTTCTGCCAGCGGCGCCAGTACAATGAATTTGTACAGTTTGCCGTCTGCCTTGTTGACCGCCTCTATCTTGCGGCCTTCCTTGATCTGGCGGGGAATACCTTCCCTGAATAATTTTGAGATGTCGTGACCTGCGATGCTCTTTCCATGGAAACAAACGATCAGCGGAAACTTTTCTTTAGGGCTTCCCTGCGGAACGTGTAATAAAGCTGGCACCTGATGATATTCATCGGTCGGGACAATTATCTGTCTGAACGCTCCTGGTATACCGGGAGCACCTGCCAGGCTGGGCATAGTCAGCATGGCAAGAATAAATAGTTTTTTCATTGTCTAGTTTTTTGTGCTGAGTGTGGTGGCTTTTACCGGTGTGTTGCCGGTAGTAAATCTGTCTTTAAGTTGAGTAAATCGTTGTTCAATGAAATGAAAGCTGAGTAGTGCGAAAACATACACCACCGGTACATCCAGGAGGAATAACCAGTATTTGTTGCTTTCGCTGACGGGGATCCATCTTTCTACCAGCTGCGTTTGTATGACCCAATGCAAAATGTACATACCGTAAGAGACCTTGCCTATCGCTACCAGGACATTGTTCTCCAGCATTCCTTTAATAAAATTGCCCGGCATACTGCTGTAGGCTGAAACCAGTAACAGCAGCAGGGAGGCGGTGAACAAGTTCAGCACTGTGTAATACCATACATGCTGATAGCTGTTCACATCTCCGAAGTTGTAACCCATAGAAGTGGGCAGCGAATGCCCGTGACTTTCATACAGGTAATTGACCATCCCGGCGGTCAGGGCCAGCAGGCAGCCCAGGGCGAACAACCATTGCGGCTTTCTGATCCTGTCTTTCAGTCCCAGCAGCGGAATAGCGGTTCCTGTAAAGAAGGCGTCCAGGTGACTGAGCGGAAACCAGTAGATCACATCGAACACTTCAAAGGGCGTTTTCCCGATCTGCGCCAGGTAGTTACCGAAAGACCAGCGGAACAAGGGGCCGGCTATCAGTACCACCAGCAGCAATCGCCGCAGGCTTTTCCTGGAAAGCAGGAAAACAATAAACGGGAAGAACAGGTAAAACTGTTCTTCGACACAGAGCGACCAGAAATGCGTGTATACCGGGCTTTCATGCCAGCTGTTGCTGATCCTTGTCAGGTTGAAGGTATAGGAGTATAAATAGGGAAGGTCCCTGAAATAGCCGGGAGGAAAAGCCGTAAAGAGGCAGATGACCACAAATACGGTCAGGTAAATGTAGTACAGGGGGAAAATGCGCAGGCTTCTCCTGATCCAGAACTTTTTCAGACGTTGGGTAAGCGGGGATGGCTTATCCTTTTCTTTCAGCAGTATACTGCTGATGAGAAAGCCTGAGAGCACAAAGAATAACTGCACTCCCATCCAGCCAAAGCGGATCACGCCGAAATGGAATGCCATTACCAGCAGTATCGCAATGGCGCGTACGCCATCCAGGCTTTTAATATAGTTGGTCTGTGTTTGCATTACAGATGAATCGGATAATAGGTGACTGTTACGCCGGGTGGCAACAATGGCTTGTAGGCCGCCAGCTTATTATACAGGGATGTTGCCTCCGCAGGGTCCACCGCATAAAAGAACACCTCATCGCCTCCGCAGATCACATTGTTCGCGATCTTCCAGGAAGCTACTTTCTTCCAACGCTGCAGCAGCGAGCTGTCAAACCAGGTATCATATACCACCGCTATCTTAACATGTTCCTGGCTGGAGAACTGTTGCAGGAACTGTGGTGAATACTGTCCCCTGAGTTTTTCGGCAGCCACTGCATTGTTGCCCAGGCCCCACAGATCCAGTATCCTGTTGCTGGACAAATAACTTATTGCCCCTACATCATTCGCAGCTACCGCTGTATGCTGATAACTGGTTTGCAGAAAGCGCCCCATCTGGTACTGCTGCTCATAGATGTTCCGCGCAGCGGCAGGCAGGTTGTGGAAAGCGCCTGCTGCCCGCAGCGGCAGTGGTGCAAATGCAAAGAGCAACAGGAAGGCGCCTGCGGCTTTCTCCAGCAGGGAGTAGCGGCGTTGGCTATGACGCAACTGACTGTAGTAATAATAGAGGAGTATGGCCACTACCGTTATGTCCAGCGCCAGCAGGTAAGCCTCATACCGGAACAGCCATCCCACGGCTGCGAGTGCCATATGCAGGAAGGTGTTGATGAGGGGAATGCAGGCAAGCTGTTTAACCTTACCGATGGTATTGACATTGTCGTTGTTCGGCCGCAGCAATATGATCAGTGCGGGAATGATCAGTAACATTCTTACCACCGTAGTGCCAGAAAGTGATGAAGATCCTTCCGGGTAATACTTGTTGGTGAAGATGTTGACCATGGTATTGTTGCCATACAGTAGTTTGTAGACGACGATCTCCTGCAGGCTGCTCATCAGCTGTGAAGGCCCGCCGGCCAGCTTGCTGGCCTTCAGCAGTACGGAATTTGGCAGGAAGTAACCGCCATGCCGTACTGAGATGCAGCCGAATATTACCAATGGTACCAGCGACAATACCAGCACTACACTGGTCTGTTGCCAGCGCCTGTTATAAATGCCGGCCACAATTACGCCGGCCAGCAGGAATAAGGATTCGAAGCGGGCCAGGATAGCCAGTCCGGCCACCAGCGACAGTAACAAGACCTGGTTACGGGTAGTATTACCGGGTGTCAGGAATGTGACAGACAGGTATAACATCCACATCGCCAGGAAGGCATGCAGCATATGCTCCATGCCGCTTGCTACCATCACCGGTACCGGTACCAGTATGACAAGCGAAATCAGAATAATACATCTTACGGGGGCAGGAAGACTGAAACGTTGTAAGAGTTTGTCAGTCATCACCACCAGCAGGAAAGCAAAGCACACATTGATGTAAAACGGCATCCAGATACTGTTGATGCCCGCTTTAAAAAATGTGGCCAGTATCAGGGTATACAAAGGGGAGGAGCTGGCCGCGCTGAATTCCTGCGCATTGATACCCCACACGCCATACAGGGCGAAGTTCTTCGCGATGGACATGTGAATGAAGGTGTCATCCAGCGGGTAACAGAAATGGCCACCCGTCTGTGTCAGCACCTGCCGGCACACCATAACCAGCATTACCGCCAGCAGCAGTAATGTAGCTATAACAGGGTAGTTTTTTTGGATGTAATATCTCATTATCCGCCGGTTACACTATTTGTTAAAAGTTCTTGCCTGTGACTGCAGTACCGCCTCTTCAAAGCTGATACCGATCAGTCTTTCCAGTTCGATCTTGGCCTGCCTGATATCCCTTTCCAGCATTACCTTTCTCACCATTTCTTCATTGTAACTTCTGTAGGCAATGTTCAGGGTTTCTACAGATACTTCCTTGTCACCGGCAGAGAATTTCTCTTCCGTCTGTTTGTAATGATTGTATACGTCTTCCAGCAATGGCACTTCCAGTTCCATCATTTTCTTATTGGCAGCATACAGTTCGTATGCATTCAGCACATCTGCCTTTATTTTCAGCTGTTCTTCCTCTTTCATGTTCATGATCACTTTCTTTTCTGTTTTCGCGATCTTGACATCATTAGGGATAGAGATAAGACTACCAATAGGCACCGTCAGTGAAAAGTTATACCTGGGGAAGAACGTGGCATTGTTACTGTTGTTCTTCAAAGTGTATTCGTTCAGGTTGCCTGATGCCTGCAACATGTTCAGCCATCCGGCTGTGGCTTTGTTTTGCTGATACCTGGCAATTTTCGCCTTGTTGTCGTACACCTTTAATGCGGGGTTTTGCATGGCAAGTTCTACCAATACTGCTTTCAATTGTGTTACTTCAGGTGAATCGGTGAGAGGGATATAAAGGCTAGATTCCTTTTTCTGTGCCTGCACAGATATACAGAACGCCAAGCCAATAATGAATAAAAGTCCCTTTTTCATACTGTATTATTTAGATGTTGAAAGATTATACCGTACTTTAATGGTGATGCCCAGAATGGCATTCAGGAAAATAGATGATTCTACGAGGCCCGCTGCTTCCTGTGCATACTGGGCCACCAGGATAGCATACATCACCGCAGCAATACCTATCAGCAATAACCTGTTCAATTCATTTTCCTCTTTGAAATAATTTTTGACGGCGTAGTGTATGCCCATATAGGTATAGATACAGGTGATGATCAGCCCTATCCATCCAAGTTCAAGTACCGCACGCAGGTAGCCGCTGTCGGGCTGTATGCCTGCCAGCCGGTGACCGGGATTGTAAGTCACGCCGTCATTACCCACTGTCATCACACCTCCACCGATCGGATGCGTATACATATAGGGCTGTATATTGTGCCTGTTCACATCGCGCAGGCTGAGCGATTCGTCCTGGCTACCCATAAATGCCGTACGGATACGGATGATGGTTGGACTGCTATAGAAAGGACCGAACAGGATGGCCAGCATACCGAAAGTGAAAATGGCAGCAGCGATCAGGGTGTTCCTGTTATGCAGGTTTACCAGGAAGAACAATAGCAGTCCCACGGGCAACATCACATATGCTGTACGGGTACCGGAAAATCCGAGTGCCAGCAAATGGACCGTGATAATAAAAAGCAGCAATAATTTTTTAGGGTAGCTTACGATCTTCTGACCGGCGGTGAGCAATATTGTGCCGATAATGGCGCCGCAGGCCATCAGTACGCCAAACGCCGCGGGGTCTGCCATAAATGAAAAGATCCTTGCACGTCCCTGTATCATAACCGTCTTGAACTTGTCGGGGTTCATGGCAATGTAGTTCCTTTCAAAGGGCAGCAGTCCTACCGCCTGTTGCAGACAGCCGTACAGCGCTGCGGCTGTAGACAAGGCCAGCCAGAACTTAAAGAACTTATATATCTGCGACCAGTCGCTCAGTACTTTGATGGTGAGGAACAGGAAGATGAAGTTGCGGATGTATACCCTGATAAAGATGAACCAGCCCTGTATCGACAACATATTGGGATTGAAGAACTGTATCAGCAGGTAAGCCGTATACAGGTACAATATCAGCAGGAGAGGATCTTTGAAATAGGCAACATTTGACTTCTCCTTGCTTTTTTTATCAAAGATGGCCCCTGCCAGCATCAGCAGGAGGAAAAGGTCCATAACAACGCCCACTGGCATCGTTGTGCCGGCCATCCTCTCCGGCACGTGCACGATCATTGAAACAGCAATGTATATGTAGTAGCCCAGGCGGAAATTCATGGCGCTGATCACTGCAAGTGCCAGCCCGATAATACCGCCAAACACCACAATACTGAATTTGGCATCCATGGAAGACACATAGGCGATAACGGGTACAGCTACCACCCAGAGCAGGATGAACAGGTATAATACGGTGTTTTTCTTAGCCTGTTGACTGAGCATAATTATCTGAATACTTTAAAAAAACATGATCTTCATAAATAGCATTATCATCGTCAGCGCCACAAAGATCAACAGCATCGTTTGATGGAACGCTTTACTGATACCAGGTGTATATTTCTTTCTTACGGGCATTACAAATGATTTTTTTGGGTGACGATCTCCGGTTGCTGCGGATTGTACGGTTTGGCTTTAAAAGGCCCTGTAAACAGGAAGCCAAGCCTCAGTTGCATACATATCCGGTAGGTGATGATGGAAAAGAAAATGGCAATGAATATCAGCAACACCAGTAACACCACTATATGCTGTTTCATCATGGTGCCCAGCAGGAAGTACCTGATCGCCGCTACGATCGGTACATGCAGCAGGTAGATGTACAGGGAGTAATGCCCGAACGTTCTCAGGAAGGGCAATGCATTGTACTTCGACAACTGGAAAGAGACCATGATCGTAAACAGGCTGCCTATCAGCGCAATGCCTGCATACAGGAACAGGTTCATCTGCTGATGATAGAGGAAGTAATACTGGCAGAGTGCAAATATGGGCAGCAGTACCAGTAATCCATATGCGGAAGAGAGCTTTTCCTGCGTCTTTTCCGAAAAAAAATAAGTTGCCGTCAGGTTGCCGATGCAGAAAAAGATGTAGTGCAATGCTACATCATAAAGCGTACTGATACTGTTCACAAGAGGAGCTATGGCCAGCAATGCCAGTGACACGAGCACCTGGGCAAATTTGTCATAGCGGAATAGTTTTGCTATAAGCAGATACAGTAAGGTTACATTGAACAGTGCAAATAAATACCATAACTGGTCAAGATGGCGGGGTTGTATCAGGATGTTCAGATAATCTGCGCCGGTACGGCGGGCGTTAACAAATGAGGAGAAGAGCATTTGCAGGGTGATCTGAATGAATGCCCACAGTACGTAGGGGTACAACAACGTATTGACGCGGGTAACCAGGAAGCCCGTTTCTCCCTTCCGGGTGATACTTCTTTCGAAGAACAACCCGGAGAGGAGAAAGAACAATGGCATACGGAAGCTGTAGAACATGTTGTTGCCGTCAATGATCCACTGACTGACAACCATGCCGCTACTTTTCAGTCCGAATAGCACGTGTCTGTATACGACCAGGATAATAGCTATGCCTTTTGCATAGTCTATCCATCCCAGCCGATTGGCTTGTGGCGGTTTGAAGTTAAACAGTTCTTTGAATGTGATGCCTGGCATTTTTGGGTACACTTTTCGTTATAACTCGAGGTATTCTTCCTGGACATTGTTCAGTACTGCTCCCACGAACTTATCACCAAGGGTTTCAAAAAACTGGGCCGATTCACGGTCTACCTGTGTTAATGCCAGCTTGGATGAGAAAACTGCTATGACACCATCCACGTATTGCGCCAGCTCTTTACTATCGGTATAGTCGTTCAGCGGTGCGCCTTCCAGCAGGATGAAGTCGTAGTAGTTCTTCAGGAATGGGAGATAGTTTAACAAATTATTCTTCGGTAAGATCTCAGATGGAGTATAGTCGCCACCTTTACAACCGATCACCTCAATACCCGGTACGGGATATGTTGTTACGATGTCCTTTACCTTTTCAATGTTCAGCTCTGAAGGAGGAACAGAAAACGTTTCCAGTGTGGGTGCTGCCTCCATCTGTACAGTGAGGTCATTATTACAGAAATTAGTATCGATAACCAGTACGTTTTTGTTACTGAGACTCAAACTATATGCCAGTGCCTGTGTAAGGGTAGTTTTACCCTGGCGTGCCTCTGTACTTGTCATCAGGAATATTTTCTTACCGCTGCTTTCCACCTCGTACCGCAGTTTGCGCAGCAACTCGCGGAAAGTGTTCTGGCGTTGTTTGGAATGTTTGTCAGAGATCGTTGTTTTCTGCAACACTTCCAGGATGCTGTACTTGTTCAGGTCAGCGTGGTTCACACTGCTGATCAGGCGTAAATCCAGGTGTTTCTCAAACACAGATGGCGATTTCAGGGAACCATCCAGGAATTCCATCAGCAATACGATGAAAGACGTAAGCAGGAAAGTGGAAATACCGGCCATGCCCATGATGATCATGCGTTTGGAAGACTCAGGTTTAAAGGCGGGCTGTCCCTTCAGGATCTGTTTGAAATTAAGGTCCGGGGTAGTGCGGTTGTCCTGTGCCGCATTCAGCTTTTCCTTCAGTTTATTATATTCTTCCTGCGCCATATCGACTTCGGCCTGCAGACCGCTCACTGTAGCTTCTTTATTGGCATAAGAGCCAACAGAGCCTTTCAGTTTGGATATCTGCGTCTGCAGTGCGTTTATATTCAGGCTGGAAGCATTCAGCTGCGCTTCGAGATTGGCTTTTTCCTGTATCAGTGCGTCTTTGGTAGTTGCGGTCTGCGTACCGGTCGATGATGCGCCGAGTTTCTTCTGTAACTGTGCACGCAGTCCGGCCAGTTTGGTACGCATTGCTTCATCATTGCTGCCTTTCTGGGTCAGTTCCTCATTGAGGTCGTTGATCTGCCTGCGCAGATCTATGATCTCGCTATTGTTGTTGGTATAAACGGTCTTACCGCTGCTGGCAGCAGCAAGACGCTGGTTTACACTCTGCAGGGAAGAGTTGATGGTATTGTAGTTAGCTCTTTCGTCAGACAGGCCTTTTTCAAACTGTTTGATCAGGTCCAGCTCATTGCCACTGGCTGTTTCCACATTGAGCAGGCCTTCAGAAGATTTGTATAAGCGGAGTGCTTCCACTTTTTTATCCAGTTCGGCTTTCTTTTGCCTTACCAGTTCATCAAAAGATTCGACACTTTCCACGGATCTTTCGGTGCGCATACTCCTGTAATAGCGCATGAATTCCCGGTACGCCGTATTTACGGTATATGCGGCCTGCTCAGGGTTTTCTGCGGTGGCTACGATCTCCAGGTAATCTGTGCGTTGCACACGGGAGGCATTCATCCTTTTACGGATGGATTCGTAGTCATATTTATAGAGCTTCAGAAAAGCCAGGATATTCCGCTCTACGGGGTTATAAGAAGAGAGGACCTGTAGTGAGTCGAGCTTACTGCGCAGTATCTCTACCGCTGCCTGCTTGTCTACCGCTTTATAGACGTCTGAGTTCAGGTCTTTTTCCTGCAGGCGGACGAAGGGTTTATTGCTGGTCAGGTCATGAATAAGCAGGTCGTAAGACAACATACCAACTACCACGGGGGAGTTGATGATTTCGATCACGTTGTCAAACTTTACATCTGCTTCGAAAATATTGACATTCTCATCACGAAGTTTAATCTGGTCGTTGATAGTGAATCCGGTCGCAATCTGGGTTACGGAAGCATACATTCTGGGCTTGCCGAGGGTAAAGAAGAGGGCAGCAACAACGGCAATGATGGTACTGATAATGATCCACCATTTCTTTTTCAGCAGGGCCTTTATGAAATATATTATATCCATATTAATTGTAATTATTTAACATCTGTAGCTTGCAAAAAAATCCGGTTGCCCGGACTTTTTGGGAGAAACTGGTAAAGCTTATCGCTTTACCAGTTTGACCATCTTGGTTTCGCCATTCTTACCGCTGATGCGGAGCAGGTAGATGCCAGGCGCACTAATCCTTGAACCGGTATTAATACGCAGGGTGCTGGCACCGGCCGGAACGGAACCTTTGTAATCTGAATATAACAGCCGTCCTGCAACGTCAAATATCTCTACTCTTACAGCTGTTTCGGCTTTCAATACTATGTCTACGTTGAACTGATTTTCATATGGGTTCGGATATACCTTTGCTTCTCCGAAGTCAGCCGCCTTATTGATCAGGGCTACAGGCGGAGCTGCCATTGCCACGGTGTTACCGTCTATTCTGGCTGCCTGAGCGTCTGCCGGATCTATCGGTCCTTCATCGTTCTGGGTAGCAGGATCCAGGTGGCCTTTGACGATCATGGCTGCGATCAGTCCATAGCGGGATGTTGCCGTACCAGGATCAACATCTACATGGATCCTGCCATAAGCATCAGGAGCTACGTCCCGGATAGTTGCCACACCGCTCTTGTTCAGAGATGCATTCAGCAATGCCATCTTGGTACCGTTCACGGTGTATTTACCTGTGATATCATCCCATTCTACGGAGCTGCCGAAGAATACCAGGTCATATTTCAGTGCCTGGTTCAGGCCGGTGATGTAGTAGTCTGCGTGGTTGCCCGGGAACAGACCATAGTTTTCCACCATCACATTGTCGGGGTAAATACCACTGTTATTGGTTGTGTTGATGCCGGCAGAGTACATACCGTCGAAGTTCTGGAGGATGGTGATGCCGACACCGGTCAAATTGTTCTGACCATCCTGCATGTTACTGATCACCACACCCTGTTGCGGACGCATACCGGTATTATTCCATGGAGCAGGAGCCACCAGCAGTTCACTGAAGTTCACATTGATACTGAATCCAAGGCTGGTTGCAGATGCAGCGTTACTATAATCGGAATTGGTCAGGCCTCTTACCGCACGCACCTTGTAATAGTATTTCTGGTTCACGGTCAGGTTATTGTCAGTATAGCTCACTGAGTTGGCCGGGAGACTAGCCACCTGTGTGTAGCTGCCGCCGGAAACTGCACGCCATACCTGGTAGCCTGTTTCTGTGTTGGACCTGTCTGACCACTGCAGGGCGATGGTCTTGGCGCCTGTTGCTGTTGCACGCAGGTTGATCGGATTCAGGACAGCAGTTGCACTGTCATAAGCTTCCAGTACCATTGCGTTCATATGCATATAGTAGCCATTTTGTGTTTTGTTCACCAGGACATTGATCTCACCATTCGCATTCGGCAATACGCCATTGATCTGTTTGGAGATGCTGGTGTTGTATGCAGGATCTATTACCACGCTATCAGTATTGATGGTGTACCTTACCTTGGCAGCTACCCCGAAGTTCAGACTGCTAAAGAACACAACATTATAACGTTTCGCTTTGTTCAATCCGGACAGTTTCACGGTGTGGGTAATGTTCCTGCTGTCATATACCGCAGACTGCATCACAATATCAGGATAGATACCGGAATTGTCGTAAGTGCTCTGGCCTACTGCAGGCTGGTCATTTTCCCATACTTCGTTAAATGTTACGCTGATACCGGTCGGGTTACCTGATTCATCCAGTGCATTGTTCAGTCTTACACCCTGGTAAGGGAATCCTGCCACATTGTTCCATGGCGCATCGGCCGGACTGCTGGACGAGAAGTTCAGGTAAACGCTGGTAGTATTCTTGTCGGTAACGAACACATTAAAGGTATCCCTGGAGGCTGCACCCTGGTTGTCAGTGGCGGTCAGCGTCACTGCATAGCTACCCAGGTTGTTGGCGCTTGGGTTGAAGCTGAATGAGCCGGTACCGTCGCCATTGTCTGTGAAGCTGCCAAATGCCGGCAAACCACTTACGGTCAGGGCTACAGTGTTACCCAGGTCTGGGGTGGCTGTAACATTTAGTTGTGCAGAGGCGCCAGCTTTCACCTTCACATCAGCAATGCTGCTGATACCAGGAGCCTTCTGTGGCACATTTACACCGGCTATATTGCTATAGCCCGGAGATACGCCTTCAGAATTGGAAGCACTGACCTTGTAATAATAATGGGTGTTACCATGTACGGTATTATCCACATAGCTGTGGGCAGTTGCGCTGTTCAGGCTGCCCAGTAAACTGTAGACGCCCAGGCTGTCGGTGGCACGGTGGATCCGGTAACCGGTAGCATTGTAGGCAACATTTGTCCAGTTGAGGGATACATTGCCGTTATCTTCTGTAGCGAGCAGCTCTTTAGGAGCAGCTGGCAGTGTACCATCGTCCAGTATAGCGTTCATTTCAAATGCATTGAGGTAACCTACCGGTGTGCCATTGGCTACCGCCATATTGAAGGTGATCTCACCACTGTTGTTTGGCGTGATATTGTCAAAGTTAGCAGTATTGGAGGTGTTACCCTGTACATTCAGCGGTTTGCTGACACCGTTCATCGTAAAGACGGTGGTGCCATTGTTCGCCTGTACAGACCATGCACTGCCTGCAAAGAATTTGAAGGAGTACTTCCTGGTTGTATCCAGTCCGGTCAGTTTCACGTCGATCGCATTGTCGGATGTGAAAATACCGGGCCAGGACCCGAAGAAGTAGTATTCTTTCAGTACCACATCCGGATAGATACCGCTGTTATTGCCGGTTACCGCACCTTCATTCCAGGTGAACCAGTTGCCGGTCTGTAACTGCAGGCCTACGTTGGTAGTTTCACCCTTATCGTTCACCAGGTTGCTGGTAGATAAGGATGTGATATTGTTCCATGGCGCCGGAGCATCTGTCTGATTCTTGAAGCGCACAAAGAACTTATAGTTCGGATCTTTATCTGTTACGGTTACAGTGAATGTTTTGTCGTCAGTACCACCATTGCCATCAACGGTAGTCAGCTTCACTGTGTAAACGCCCGCGTCAGCGTAGCCGGGAGCCACATTCAAGCTGGCAGTACGGTTGCTGCCAGAGAGAGTGATGAATGAGGGCAATGATGCTGCAGACCATGTAAGTACATCTGAAGCATTCTGATCAGTAGCGGAGAGAGAAAGCTGCTGGCCAGCGCCCTCATTCAGGGAAATGTTGGCAATAGAGGCTATGACAGGGCTATAATTGTCGTTAATAGTCAGATTGAAAGTAACGGTATCCTTACCACCGAACGGATCTGCCGCATACACTGTCAGGTTGTTATAAGTACCCTGCAGGCCTGCATTTGGCGTTACCTTCAGGTAGGAGCCATTTGCGTCTGATGCCAGTGTAACGAAAGAAGGCAGATTATCAGTGGTCAGCGTGATCGGATCTTCATCCACGTCATTCGCTACGATCGGGATATGTGTTTCCACATCATAACGTGCTGACCTGTTGCCAACAGCGTCAATGACCGGCCTGTTGTTGCCGGTAACGGCTGTGGCATTGGATGAGTAAGGTGAGTTGCCGCCGTCGCCTGTTTCACGTACGCGGTATACATACTGCTGGTTAGCGTACAAAGCGGTATCGGTAAACGTACCGGATGTTCCAATCAGGGTATCGGCCTTCACCAATACAAAAGTATTACTATTACCAAAGGCACGCTGAATTTCATAACCGGTTGCATTTGCCGGATTGTTGGTCCAGGTCAGCTGGATGGCAGAAGGAGAGCTTGCAGTAGCTACCAGGTTTGTTGGTGCAGCCGGTGCTGCAGGCAATGCCGGTGTTACCGCGCTGTAGAATGGCAGGGTTTGTCCGGCCAGCTGGCTGACTTCGGCTTGTGTCAGCGCCTGCCCGATAATAGCGAATCGGTCCATCAGGCCACTGAAAGTAGTACCTGTTAAATTGAAGGCGTTGGTGCCATTATTATAGCCAATCCTCGCGTTGTCAGTGGTGGCATTGACAGTAGTGAAGCTGGTGGTGCCGGAAGCTGCCAGGTCGCCATTAATATAGAGGCGCAGGGAACCGCTGTTGTACACCACTGCAACATGTGTCCAGGAAGTGCTGGTAAAGGCAGTTGATATTGCAACACGGATACCGTTGCTGGCAACACCTGCTTCCAGTTTATTGGCATTGATACGCAGAGCCAGACCGCTGGTGCTGCCGCCAATTTCGAATATTGTACGGGTGTTATCTGTTACCGTTGGCTTGATCCAGACGGATACTGTACGTGCAGAGAATGCATCATGCAGGAAGCCGCTGTTATTGCCGCCGATAGTCACATAACCGTTGGATCCGTTGAAGGAGGCCGCATAGGTGCCTTCTATTTCGTTGGCGGAATTGTAGGTGATCTGGTTGGCAGTTCCATTATTGGCATTGATGCTGACATCCGCCGCGGAGTTATCGAACGGATACACTGCCAGGTAGGGATAACCTACTGACTGTGCCGATTCACCGGATGGTCCTACTGCACGGATCTTATAATAATAGCGGGTATTAGCGGCAACAGTATTGTCTGTTAAAGTGGTTGTATTGGCACCGGCTTTTCCTACTACGGTATAAGTACCATTATAGGTCGGGCTGCGGTACAATTCAAATCCTGATTCATTGTTGCTGTTATCGCTCCATGTCAGATCTATCTTATTGAATGCAGTAGCTGTAGCACCCAATATCAATGGTGCTGCAGGTGCAGAACCCGGAATGGTCATGGTATCGCCCAGGTACTGGTCCGGAATATTGGTGAAGTTGTTCACGTTAATAGCACTGGATCTCCAGCGCAGGTTCATTGCCTGGCCGCCATTTCCCTGGAAGTAAGCCACAGTAATTGGGTACACGCCGGCATTCAGCACCATTGGAAGGCTGCTCACCTGTGTTGTGCCATGGGCTCCGTCGTTATTTACAGTAGCTAAACCACTGTAACTGTAAGGAGTATTGAACCACAGCTTACTACCATCATCAGAGTTGGTGGCAAAGTAGTAAGTACCGCTTACAGGGATGGTCAGTAAACCTGTCCACAGGATGGCATAGTTAATATCCCTGTTCCTGACAGTCAGATCTATGTTGGCAGTCCTTCCGGATTCTACCGGTACGAGGTTATTGAAATTAGGCAGTGTGGTCCATGTGCCTTCATAATATTTGTAGGCAATGCCTTTATTGATAGCTGCGGCAGTAACCTGGTTGCTCGGTGGAGAGGCGTTACCGGCTGCATCTTTAGCTATTACGTAGAAATTGTAGACACCTCTTTCGGTCAGGCCATAAGCCACCATATTAAGTTTAGTGCCTTCGACAGTGTATGATTTCTGATTATTTACATACACTTCGTAGGCGCTCACACCTACGTCGTCGGTCGCGGCCGTCCAGCTGAGTGAAACAGAGCTGGAGCTGGTGCTTGTAACGGTCAGGCTCTTTGGTGATGTAGGAGCAAGGGCATCTGTCTCGGTAGTACCGCTGGCTTCAGCTGATACAGGAGCAGCGCCATTGGCATTCACCGGACGGATGATGTAGTAGTATTTTGTATTGGACGCAAGGCCCTTATCGGCAAATACCAGCACATCAGCAGGTACTTTAGCTACCATTTTGTAGCCACTGCCAGACGTAGTGCTGCGGTATATTTCAAAAGCAGTTTCGTTGTTCTGAGGGTTTGGTTTATCGTTCCAGTTCAATGTCAGCTGGGTCTCAGAAACAGGCGTCACGGTTACACCGCCTACCTGGTCCGGTACATTGGTGCCAGCCGCATTTATGACACTATATGGTGCAGAGAAACTGGCGGTACAACCAAACTGCTCTGTTACACGGGCAATATATTGTCCTACACCCGCAGTGAATGTGTTGGTGTTACCTAATGAAGTATTACCCCCTACGGTACGCCATTCGTAGGTAGCGTAACCGGCAGGCAGTTTCAGCGTAACTGTTGTACTGCCGTCAGGAGCGGGCAATACATTGGTAGCAAGGCTGTCTATCGTAATTGGTGGTGTAACAGTAGCCGCTTTCGTTTTCACGACAAGTGGTATAGGAGAGAATTCTGACCAGGCGCCGCCGGCAGTTCTCCTTACTCTTACCGAATAGGTGCCGAGTGCGGTGATATTAATACTGTTAGATGTAGCTCCCTGAATGGGATTACCATCTTTCTGCCACTCATAAGCGGCAAATCCCGGCGGGATACCGGCGGTAATATTTACCGGATCGCCGGGACAGAATTCAGATCGTCCACCTAATGGCCATGGGGTCAGTATATTGTTCCTGTTCATAAAAGGAACAAAATCCGGT
This sequence comes from Chitinophaga filiformis, assembly GCF_023100805.1. Taxonomy (NCBI): domain Bacteria; kingdom Pseudomonadati; phylum Bacteroidota; class Chitinophagia; order Chitinophagales; family Chitinophagaceae; genus Chitinophaga; species Chitinophaga filiformis. Next base: position 4,967,322 of record NZ_CP095855.1, on the reverse strand, counting down.
TCTGCCCAGGCGGTGGTCCAGGTACCATGGCCCAGATCCGGGTATAATGTATACGTAAGGTGAGCACCGGCGTTTTGATAGGCAGTAACTACCGTATTGGCAGTATATGGAGCGGGCGCGTTGTCCTTACCTCCCTGAAAATACCAGAGAGCAGTGTATTTCAGATTATTAATATTGGTGGTGCTGGCATCGCCGTTGGCAATACCACTCATCGGCATAATGGAAGCAAAATACTGCGGATAACGTTCCGCGAAGAGCCAGGAACCGTAGCCGCCGGCAGAAAGGCCGTTAACGATCACCCTGTTCAGGTCACCCTTTACCTGCAGGGCAAGACTGTCCAGTAATTCCTTGATAATGTCGTACTGACCGTTTCCCCAGTTACCATCTGCTGTCTGTCCATAAAACAGGAAACCGTCGAAGCTGCCATTATTGGTATAGTTATCAAATGTCTGTCCGCCGTGCAGTAACTGGTACTCGTTGTCATAAACGCTACCGCCTTCACCGCGGCCGTGCAGGAATACAAAGATTGGATATTTCTTTCCATCAGCAACATTGTGCTGGTAGGTCTTAGGGAATTTGAGGCGGAAGTTAAGTCCCTTGTAAATGTAACATTTGAAGTTTGACGTATTCCAGGACAAGCGGTTTGTCTTCACCCATTTCCCGATACGTCCATAAGGTGGAGGTGTAGGGGGGGAGCTGGAATTGTACACAACAATGGGGTCAGCGGGGTTTAAAGCTTGCTGTGCAACAGCTGTACCCGCAAAAAGCATTAGAATGCTCAGAATGCTGAATAGTAAGTGTACATTTCTTTTCATAAAAGAAAATATATATTATGGACAATCGGGGCGTTACCCGGTGATTAGCCAGAAATAAATAAATAATAGCCCAAAGCTTTCAGGGCTGGCAGATCAGAGGAGATGGCAAAATTAAAATTGATAGTCCCGAAAAGAGAATAACTACCAGATTGGCTTTTATGTAGGATGAGGTTAGGAAATTACATCACACTTGGTAGCTTTCTTATTAATCAGATAAGGATTAAGCCCAGTGTACTCGGTTCAAGTTCCAAAAGTAAGTGTATATTTTTATAGTTGTAGACTTTTTTAGCGAAAATCTGTTTTTTAAGGGTGAACGATATAAAACAATTGGTGAAGTAACACAAGTGAACGGTAAGTGTAAGAAGTACGTCTCACCCCGTGGTTAATTGACGTTGTGAGCGGTCCCATACTGCAGACTGTTTCTTTCTTACAAAACGGCCAAACCCTTGATACACGGCCACATTCATAAACACAAAATAAAAGGGTATATAGAACACTTTACTTTTCACCTGTCTTCTTGCGAGCATATATCCTACCAAAGCCATACCATAAAATGCTACCTGCAGGAACAGTATAAGCCAGTAGACGGCCGGTGCGCCGGATGCACATAATATTACGTTAGTTAGTAGTGCCAACAGTAGACATAATGGTGCAACTGTCCAGCGGAATACACGATGTGAAACATACTGCCAGGTAATTTTGGGATAACGGAAGATGTTCAGCAGATCGAGCAGCCGGCTCATTGATTGAAAGCCTCCGGCACTGATGCGGACCTTGCGTTTATATTCGTCTTCCAGCGAAGCAGAAGGCGTCTCCTGGGCATAGGCGTCAGGGGCGTAAGCCACTTTGTATCCTTTTTTATTTATACCGAAAGAGATCATAAAGTCATCCAGGATAGTGTCTGCGGGGATATCCTCATATAAGGCGGTGCGTATAGCAAATAGTTCACCGGCAGCTCCCATTACACTATATAGTTCAGCATCCCACTTCTTTAATAATGACTCATATTTCCAGTACATTCCTTCCCCTGCGCCTTCCGCCTCTGCCTGTTTCGCTACTATGATCTTTTTTTCACCTGCCACTGCACCGGTCTGTTCATCGCTGAAATGCCGCATGAGACAAGGCAGGACGTCCTTATTTAATAAGGTGTTGGCATCTGAAAATACTACAAATGGCGTCTTCACATATTTCATGGCCCTGTTTACCGCCATCGTCTTGCCATTGCGCTCCGGTTCATAAAGCAATGTGATCCGGGGGTAACTCCTTATTATATTATTGGTGTTGTCGGTACTGCCATCGGTTACAAAGATGATCTGTACCTTTTCCGCCGGATAGTTCAGGGCGAGTGTGTTGGCTATCTTCTCCCTGATAAAGGCCTCCTCATTGTAGGCAGCCACCATAAGGGTCACCTCCGGAGTGAAGGGCGTTCTTTCATCCGTTTGTCTGGGGCCTACAAAATAACGGCGCAGTCTAATTACTATATAAAGTAGTATACCATATCCTATATAACTATAGCAAACAAGAAAGAGGCTGCACCAGAAGATCACTGAGATCAGAGTCATAATATATATAGATTGAGGGGATAAACTGAGCGTTGTAGCACGTTACAGAACAATCCCACAAGGGGGTTCACCGCAAAAGTATAATAATTGTGCAGTATTTTTTCAGCAGCGTATGCTACATTTAAAAAAAATGAGTGTGCGAAGGCATTGAATATCCGTTTACGATAATTTCTTGCGCATTCACCCAAAAAAAACAGCCGTTTACCAAAAACATATTGGGAAATGAATAAAGTATTATATTTTTACATCGTTGTTTTTTTAAGGACAATACTATTGCGAAAATTTAGAGCTTGTAGTTAAGAATTACTTTCGTATTTTAGTGCAAGCGTTTTAAAAGAAACCATATTTGATTCTTTTCTTTCATATCCCCTGAGAAACTGTTTTTTTAATTCCGTAAAACCTTATCCAATTTAAAGCCAACGAACACTAATTTTTCCAATGCTTAACCGTATTGGGATCTATTTGTAATATTAAATTGGTTAAAGGTGAAAAAAACAGTTTTAATTATAGATGATAGTTTACCCATCCGATATTTACTGGAAGTGATGCTAAACAGGACCTACAACGTTGTTTCAGCGTGTGATGGTCTGGCTGCTATGGCCTGGCTTAAAAACGGCAATATCCCCGACCTGGTGATCACGGATCTCCAGATGCCGAACATCAACGGATGGGAACTCATTGAGTTCATGACCGAAAGTAATCTGTATCAGCATATACCTCTCATGGTGCTTTCCGGTGTGCATGACACTAAAGAGTCGTTTGCCAATATACGCCCCGGTAACATCAAGACGATTATCAAAAAGCCTTTTGATCCCGTAATCTTACTGGATACAATTGATCATGTGTTGAGAGCTCAGCATGTACCTGCTTTTTCGTAGCACTAAATATATAATCAGTATGTAACCATTAATTCCTTTGTTAGCATGAATACATTTACACCTGAACTGAGCGTATTGAAAAATGCGGCCCCAAAGCAGTTTGAAGAATGTGAACAGGCAATGCCCCGTCAGATAATGGCTGACAGCAATATTGTGCTGTTTGTAGGGCAACATATGAACGCCCCCGAATTTGAAGATGCGGGGTACAAGTGTTTCTTTGCACAGGATTTTGATTCCGCTGCTGCAACGATGGAACAATTGCAATCTGTCTTCAGAAGAAGGCCGGGCGTTATTATATACCGGTCCAACGTTGATAACCAGAAGGGGCTGAACGCCTGGAAAGAATACCTGAAGAAGGAATCCAGCTACTCCTGCATTCCTTTCCTGCTTTACGTGGACGTGGCTGAGATCACTCCTGAAATGAAAACCGCGGCGAAGAAATATACCTTCATCGACGAGATCATTACGGCAAAATGTCTTCCCAAATTACCATCTAAAATATCTTTCATCAGCAAATTCAAACAACTGAACACCTATCCTCCGCTGACAGTTGTCAATGGCGGTAAAAAGATCAGGACTAAAAGAACCCTGAACGCTGTACTGAAAAGAACTTTTGATATCGTTGTTGCCAGCTGCCTGCTGATTGCCATCAGCCCCCTTTTATTGTTAATCGCCGTTATCATTAAACTGGAGTCCAAGGGCCCCGTGTTTTATGCAGCACGCCGCGCCGGCAGGAACTACCAGGTATTCAAATTCTACAAGTTCAGAACGATGGTAGCAGATGCAGACAAAAAACTGCAGCAGCTGCAACACCTGAATCAATATAAGGACGGTAATGGCCCGGTTTTCTATAAAGTATCCAATGACCCCCGGGTAACCCGTTTCGGCGCCTTTTTAAGGAACACCAGCCTTGATGAACTTCCACAGCTTTTGAATGTATTGATAGGAGATATGTCGCTCGTTGGTAACAGACCCTTACCACTATACGAAGCGGCTGCACTGACCACAGATGAATGGGCACAGCGCTTCCTGGCGCCGGCAGGCATCACCGGTCTCTGGCAGATCAGTAAAAGGGGAAAGAAAGATATGTCTGTAGAAGAAAGAATAGCATTGGACATCAATTATTCCAATTCGCATAGCTTCACCTACGACATGTGGATTATGGCCAACACTCCGAAAGCGTTAATACAAAAAGATAATGTATAATGATCCTTACGATTGAATTAATCATATTCGGATACCTCGGAGGCTGCGTATTGTACAACCTCTTGTTCTCTGTTGCCGGTAAATTCTTTCCGAAGAAAACTAAAATTACCGAAGATGTTGCGGCCTATTGCAGGATCGCCATCCTGGTACCTGCCTATAAGGAAGATGATATCATCCTTCACGCAGCGATCAGTTATGAATCGCTCGATTATCCGGCCAACTGCTATAAAGTGATTGTTATTGCCGATTCCCTGAAACCGGCAACGATCCAGACGCTTGAAGAGGAGGGTATCACCGTGATCCCTGTCTCTTTTAAGAAGAGCACAAAAGCAAAATCACTGAATGCCGCATTTGCGCAGCTGGATGATAATATATATGATATGGCGGTGATCGCTGATGCTGACAACATCCCGGCGCCCGATTTTCTGCAGAAGATCAATATTGCCTACCAGCAGGGGTACCACATCATACAGGCCCAGCGTGTAGCAAAGAACATGGATTCTCCTTTCGCCATCCTGGATGCTGCCAATGAAATGATCGCCAATCACATTAACCGCAAAGGCGCCAATGCGCTTGGGCTCTCTGCTTCCATTATTGGTTCCGGCATTGGCTTCGAATATCAGCTGATGAAACAGGCCCTGCTGGAAACAGAAGCTACCGGCGGTTTTGATAAGGTACTGCAACAACTGCTGGTGGATAAAGGGTATAAGATCCACTACCTCGAAGAGGCGCTCATATTTGATGAGAAGGTGGCCAATGCAGCCGCATTCGAAAGCCAGCGCAAACGCTGGCTGTCCAGCCAGTTCGTATACCTCCGCCATTACTTTACTCGTGGGTTCAGGGCATTGCTGAAAGGCCGTATTGACTATTTTTATATGTCCGTAGGCCAGAATATGTTACTGCCACGTATGCTGTTGCTGGCAGGTGTAGTGTTCATGACTGGCATCTACCTGGTATTCGGTAAGTACCTCACACTGCCCTTATCTGCCTGGGCTATCTGCCTTGGCGCATTCGTGATCAGTATGATGTTGCCGCTTCCCGGTAAATTCTACTCAAAATACCTGCTCACTGTATTAATGAACCTTCCCCATGTAGTAGGTATCATGCTCTCACTGGTATTCAAGCTCAAAGGCGCTGATAAGACCTTCATTCATACAAAGCATTCCAAAACAACTATCGATAATCCCCTGGTCAATGTTACAGGAAAATAAAATAGCACCGCTTGTTTCCATTGTAACGGTCAACTATAATACAAGCAGCGTTACATGTGAATTGCTGGTTTCTATCAGCAGGAACAGTTACCGCAACGTGGAAGTGATCGTTGTGGACAATGCTTCTGTGGAAGACCCCACCGCCGCATTGCTGGAAGTTTACCCCGCGGTAAAGGTGATCAGGAGTGAAAGCAACAAAGGTTTTGCCGGTGGTAATAACCTGGGCATCCGTGAGGCCACAGGCGAGTATATTTTTCTTGTAAATAATGATACCGAATTTACCGATGGCCTGATAGAAGGCCTGCTGGAAGTCTTTTACGCGCATCCTGATGCAGGGATGGTCAGCCCCAAATTTCATTACTTCTTCCATAAAGGCATTATCGAATACGCCGGTTATCAGTCGGTAGATGTATTCACCGGAAGGAACAGTATGATCGGTTGTAAAGAGCCCGACCAGGGCCAGTATGACCAGGTCTCTGCTACCAACTATGCACACGGCGGCGGCATGATGACCAAAGCTTCCGTATTGAAAGAAGTAGGGCTGATGCCGGAGGTATACTTCCTGTATTATGAAGAGTTTGACTGGTGCGAGCAAATCAAGCGTAAGGGATATAAGATCTATTATCAGTATAAATCACTTATCTACCATAAAGAATCAATGTCCACGGGTAAGAACAGTCCATTAAAGACCTACTATCTTACCAGGAACAGGATACTGTTCATGCGAAGGAACGTGGCATTACCTAACCGGATCATCTTTTTACTGTACCTGACCTTGTTTACCATTCCCAAGAATACGTTACAATTCATTCTCAATAAAGAGAAGGAACACCTAAGGGCTTTCTGGAAGGGCATTATGTGGAACGTAAAACATCGTCAACTAAAATTATTACCATGTGTGGCATAGCAGGGTTTATTGATTTCTCCAAAAAAGCGAGCCTCCCGGTGCTGAAAGACATGACGGATGCATTGCTGCATCGTGGTCCCGACGACGGCGGCTATGAAGTGTTTGAACACCCTAATGCATTGATCGGGCTGGGCCAGCGCCGTCTGTCCATCCTCGACCTTTCCAGCGGCGGGCATCAGCCGATGCATTTTAAACAGTATACTATGATCTTCAACGGTGAGGTATACAACTTTAAAGAAATACGCCGCGAACTGGAACACCAGGGGTATCATTTTACATCCAGCAGCGATACTGAAGTGCTGATCAAAGGCTACGACTGCTGGAAAGAAAAGATCGTGGACCATTGTATTGGTATGTTTGCCTTTGTGATCTACGACAGCGAAGAACAACAGGTGATCTTCTGCCGCGACAGGGCGGGGGTAAAACCGCTTTACTACTACTGGCACAACAATGTGCTGCTGTTTGCTTCAGAGTTGAAAAGCTTCAGCCGTTTCCCCGCTTTTGAGAAAAAGATCGATGTGAACAGTGTATCACTGTTCCTCCAATATAGCTACATTCCCGCGCCATATACCATCTTCGAGCATACGCATAAGCTGAAACCGGGACATTTCATGCACCTTTCGCTGAAGAACAAGGCATTGACCACCTCCGAGTACTGGAGCGTGCTGGATGCTTACCGCCAGCCGCTGACAGGCATGTATGAAGGTGACATCATCCGTCATACCAAAGAACTGATGGAGAGCGCCTACAAATACCGGATGGTGGCCGACGTTCCCGTTGGGGTTTTCCTGAGCGGTGGTTATGACAGCTCCAGCGTGGCAGCCATACTGCAGGCTTCTTCCGGTAGCCGTCTGAAGACATTCACCATTGGCTATAAAGAAGCCGCCTTCGATGAATCCAAAGAAGCCCGCCGGATAGCACAGCACCTGGGCACCGACCATACCGAATGGATTGTGGGCCCCTCAGATGCAAGGGATATACTTGATCATCTGCCCGAGATTTACGACGAGCCTTTTGCCGATAATTCCACCGTTCCCACCACGCTGGTCAGTAAACTGGCTGCAAAGCAGGTAAAGGTGGTACTTTCTGCAGACGGGGGGGACGAGCTCTTTGCCGGATATAATAAATTCAACCAATCCCTGCAATACACAGAACGTATTCCCAAGTCGCTGCAGGGGGTGGTAAGCAAGGTGATGAAACTGGTAAATCCTGCCAGTATTCCTTACTTCAATAAACAATACAACTTTGCCAGCCGTTATGAAAAGATGAAACTGATCTGGGCATCGGGTAAGTCACAGCAGGCATTGAAATATATCAGTCAGTATATTACAGAAACAGAAGCGGCCAGCTACCTGGGAGGTGCACACTGTACCTACAAGACAAACTTTGATATGAACGGGGAACTGAACAATATCAATGATGCATTGAACCGCCTGCTGTCTGTGGATTATAAAACCTTCCTGGTAGACAACAACCTGGTTAAAGTAGACAGGGCAACCATGTCAGTAAGCATTGAGGGCCGCGAGCCTATGCTGGATCACCGGCTGGTGGAATTCCTGGCAAAGGTGCCTGCACACGTGAAAGTAAAGAATAAGGTTAACAAATACATCCTCAAAGAAATCGTACACCAGTATATACCGAAAACACTGATGGACCGTCCTAAAAGACCGTTTATCGCCCCGCTCACACATTGGTTCAGAGATGAATTGAAAGAACAGATGGCGTATTATTTATCGCCTGCCAAACTGGAGCAGACCGGGCTTTTTGATCCGGCGCATATCGAAACACTGAAACAGAACTATTTTGACGGCGGAAAGGTAAGTCACCAGAAACTCTGGAATATCCTCGTATTCCAGTTGTGGTATAGCCGGTGGATGGAACAATTGTAAAAGATGGAAGAGATTAAGAAGATCAGGGTTTTACAAACGATCCGACAGGGCAAAATTGGAGGGGGGGAAAGCCATGTGCTGGACCTCGTCCGGTACCTTGACAAAAGCCTGTTCGAGCCGGTGGTGCTATCCTTTACCGATGGCCCGATGATCACGTCCCTTACCCAGCTGGGTATACCCGCCCACGTTATTCATACCGAGAAAGCCTTTGACATTAAGGTATGGAGAAAGGTGAAACAACTCCTGAAGGAACAGCGGATAGATATCGTACATGTACATGGTACCCGCGCCAATACTAACGTACTTTGGGCCGCACGTACACTGGGCCTGCCGGTGATATATACCATCCACGGATGGTCTTTCCATGACAGTCTGCCTGCCTGGAACAGGAAGGCCAGGATACTGGCTGAGAAGTTCATTACACAGCATACCAGGCTCAATATTACGGTTTCCGATTCCAATCACCAGACAGGGCTGCGCGTATTTGGGCATTTTAAGTCCCTGGTGGTCAAAAATGGGGTGAACCTGGACAAGTTCAACCGTCTGGGTGAATATCCGGATATAAAGGCTTTATACGGCATTCCGGCCCATCACCTGGTGATCGGGTATATTGTCCGCATAACGGAGCAGAAAGACCCCCTGGGAATGTTGAGGGCCTATGCAACAGTATGCAGCAACTTTCCGGACCTTACCTTGTTAATGATAGGTGAGGGCGATCTGAAAGCCGCCGCGGTACGGTTGGCCGGGGACCTGGGCATTAGCGGCAGGGTGGTGTTCGACAATTTCCGCCAGGACGTACCGGCTGTATTGAACGCGGTTGACATTTACTGCCTGCCTTCCCTATGGGAAGGATTTCCCATAGGAGTACTGGAAGCGATGGCAATGGGCAAAGCGGTGATCGCATCCGACGTAGATGGTACCCGGGAGGCGGTGGAACATGAGGTAACAGGCCTGCTGGTGCCGCCTAAGAATGAGACAGCGCTGGCCGCTGCTATTGAAAGACTGATAAAGGACCGTGCATTGCGCAGCAGCCTGCAGGAAAATGCCGGCAGGTGTGTGAAGGCAAATTTTGATGTACGGGACATGACCCATAAAATAGAAACGGTGTACCAGCAGATGCTGGCGCCATTACAGGATTAATAAACTATACGCATGAAAATCAGAAATCCGCAATCCCGTTTCGACCTGAATATTAAAAAAACGGACAGGGTACTTGAGGTGGGAGGCGGCCACAATCCGCACCCCAGGTCAAATGTGGTGGTAGATAAGTACGTAGACGATAATACGCATCGCAGCGGCGACATAAAAGTGCTGAGGAACCAGCAGTTCCTGAAGGCAGACGGAGAGCACCTGCCTTTCAAAGACAAGGAATTTGACTACGTGATCTGTAATCACGTACTGGAACACGTGGAAGACCCTGTGGCCTTCCTCAATGAACAGTTCCGTGTAGCTAAAAGAGGTTATATTGAAACACCATCCCTGCTGGGAGAACATCTGTTCCCAAAGAAATCCCACAAGTGGGTACTGCTGGAAGTAGAAGGAAAGGTGGTGCTGGTAGACAAGGAAAGGATCGCTTTTCCTACCAGTTTCGACTTTGGCGACCTGTACCTGGAATACCTGCCCAAAGCTTCCATCGGGTATAAGATCATGGAAAGGACTCACCCCAATCTGCACACGATGCGGGTAGAATGGGAAGACAATTTTGAGTTTATTGTGAATCCGGAAGACAAAGACATTCTTAAATACTTCGAAGAGCCCTGGACCCGAGAAATGGTCCTGCATTATTTCCCGCAGCGTTCCCTTGGAAAGGAACTGGCGGAGGCCACACGGGCTTTCACAGATATCTGCAAAAGTATCATCAGATCGAAAGTGTTGAAAAGAATTTAGTCTAATACAGGATTGTTTTTAAGGAGCGAGAGGCTTCCTGGCAGCGGCCTGGAGGCCTTTTCGTTTTTGATCGCAGCTGATGTGCCAGCCCGGACTGCTCTGGAAGGGCAACGTATATGCAAAAGTATTTTCAGTGTTACAACATGGTGTCTATATGACAGCAGCCATTATGAATAATTTTGTCCCCGACAGAAAACCCCTAACTTAAAACAAACCACGATGAAATCCTTTTCCCTCTTGACATGGGGCGGCCTGTGCATTGCCGCGCTCAGTTTTACATCCTGTTCAAAAGAAGCGAAATTACAAGATCAGAACAAGCTGGCTGTTACAGCGGCTGAGGATGATCCGGACGGCGCCATGCTGGCAAAACTGTTGCAGCAGAACGGGCCCCAGTACGAATTTTTCAAAGTTGACGGTAAACAGGGAGGTAGAATCAAAACGAAGCAAGGTTCTGTTTACACATTCAGTCCCAACTCCCTGACCACACAGAGTGGCGGCCCGGTTTCGGGCACCGTTGACATCGTCATTAAGGAGATCCTGAAGCCCAGCAGCATGATCTTCGCCAGCAGGCCTACAGCTACCAATGGCGGCGCACAGCTCACATCTTACGGAGAATTCTTCGTACGGGCTACCCAGGGAGGACAGGACCTGAAGCTGCGTGCCGACAGCGCCGTGGCCGTACAGGTGCCTGTAGCCAAAAGACCAGCACAGGATGGTGTGCCCATGTGGGGTGGCGATACGTCTGTGATCATCACTACCTCCGGTTATAATGATTTGAATCAGCCGGTAACTATCCCCGTTGCTGCCAGCGCTAACCAGGGTGTTTCCTGGAATGCTGCGCCGGGATTCGCATTATTCAACGGCACTAACGGTACGCTGAATTTCCGTCTCGATAGCCTGATGGCCTGGAGGAACTGTGATGCGCTGACCAACCTGCCAGGTCCGAAAACTACGGTACTTGGCTACTTTACAAACTTCTACAATCCCGCCACGCAAACCAGCTATGGTGGTGAAGAGCCCTGCATGTTGTTTTTCAAACCTGCCGGTGTAAATACGGTGGTAAAGTTGTACAATGTGATCCTGAATGCGCCTGTTGGTCGCCAGGGTCTATTAAGCTACCAGAATTCCGTACCTATTGGTCAGTCAGGTACATTTCTGGCCATCACGGCGCTGAATGGCAACTTCTTTGCGCAGAAACTGCCTGTTACTATTCCTTCGCCTTCCGGTGGCTTTGTGGGTATTAATTTTACACTGGCTCCGGTAACTCCGGCAGCGCTGGTGTCATTGATCCAGAGCATGGATACGCCCTGAGAGGTCGTCAATTTATAAAGATGCCTGCCTGTCCCTTTCTGTCAGGGAGAGGCAGGCATCTGTTATTTTACCAGTTTCAGCTTTCCGGTTACCTTCTCCAGCATTACCAGGCATTCCGCCCATCCCAGCCTGATGATCTCACCCGTTGTGAATGGCACATATTTCTTCAGCATATAATATCCTATCACGACGCAGATGATCATATTCAGCAGTGATCCAAATGCAACCCAGCGCACATCATGGAAAATCGCAATGAAGACAACGTCCCCGATAATATTTAGCACCAGTTTGATGAAGTTTTTATAGAAATTGGTCAGCGGACGGTTGATCATATCAAGGGCTACACCTATGAAACGGTCAATAGGGTAGAGAAAGGCACATAAGAGAAAGATGCGCACCACATCTGTAGCAGGCAGGTATGCACGGCCGGCCAGGATGATGATCAGTGGTTGCGTAAAGATGATCATGCCAATGATAAAAGGAATGATGACGATGCTGACAACGCCGGTATAACGGCTGAAAGCCCGTGACACCTCTCCCCATTCATTTCTGTTGGCCGCGCCGGAAAGCGTAGGCTGTGCGGTAGCCACAAAGCTGCGGAGGATGATCTCTATGACTTCCATGAACTTTTGGGGGATGCTGTATATAGCTACAGCCGCAGGACTGATCATGGTACGGATCAGGAAGTTATCGGAATAGTTGAGAAAACCGGAAGAGATCATACTGCCTACAATGAGCCAGCCGTATTTTACCAGCACCATCACCTGCTTTTTAGTATTGTATACCAGGGTACGTACCTTCGTCCATCCTTTCAGCAGCGTGAAACAGCTGGTAGCTGCCAGCCCGGTCATATAGGCAACCAGCACATTGGGAAGGGTAACGCTGCCAAAGAAATGGAACAGTAATATCAGTACCAGGAAGCCGCCGTTCTGCCAGAAACGGATCTGCAATATTTTGTCAAAACGATGCTCTGACTGCAGGAACCAGCTGGCCACGTTGAAGGGTACAGAAACGACCATCATAAGGCCCAGCCAGCGCATAAAGAAGCGCCAGGTCTCATCGAAATAGTTGTATAGTATAAGCCCTGCAATGAGATTCAGCAGCAGATAAATGCCCGTTAAAATGAGCACCAGGTACCATGCGCTGCCTGCCACCTCCCGGCCCCTTTCTTCATCGGCGCCGGTATAGAATTTAATAATGCCAGATTGCAGCAGGGCGGTCCGGATCTGATCAAGTACAGTGTAAGTGCCTATGAACAATACCCATTCCCCGAAGGCAGACAGGGACAGTAAACGAACGAGAATGGCAAATGATAGTACATTCAGAAAAGCCGAGACGAGATTACCTAATAAAGAATGAAAATGCCTGTTGTTAAATACCGATAGTAATTTAAATCCCATGTATTTGATATAAAACCAGTGATTGAAATTTTGTGCGGTCTTTTTTACAGGATAAGATTATTTGGGGAAGGTGTATTCCGACGCCACAATATTACCATAATGTAAAAGTTTCACAAAATTTAATTTACCACTGCTCCAGCAATATTATCGTTGCTACTTATTTACGTATTATTTTTTATAATGCTTTATTAATTAGTATAATTACATATAAAAAATATTCTATTTGACAAATAAAATTATTGTACTTTGTCGCGGGATTAAAAAAATCTAAGAAGTAGGAGAATATCAGATGATTGGGACACACCAGCATAGATAATCACACGCCCTTATGAACAACCAGGTGAAGTAAACGGAACATCACGGCGACATTGACAAGACCTCTGAAGGAAAACGTACACGATTACATCCAGCGTGCTTTAACCATTTCAACTGATTGCTTTGTCATTTTTTAGAAGTAGGGGATAAACCCCGGCATGCACACCATATAATTTTTTTGAAAAACCTGACTGATGAAACATTTGTACACAACTATGGTCAGACTGTTCACTGTATGCCTTGCAGTGGGGCTGTACCCAACGTTAGCAGCAACCGCCCAGATGACGGCGGTATCATTAGCCGGAACCAATGTTACAAATTCCGGGGGGTATTATGAATATGTTCCTCCATCCTATGCAGGCAGCAAAGAATCTTTTCCTCTGCTGATCTTCATTCACGGGATAGGAGAATTGGGTAACGGTACCACACAGCTGCCTGCTGTGCTGAGGAACGGTATACCGAAGCTCATTACCAACGGAACGTTTCCTGCTTCATTTACAGTACAGGGCAAATCTTATTCATTTATAGTTGTTGCCCCGCAGTTTAAGAAAATTCCCGCTCCTGTGGATGTATTGAGCCTGGTCAACTATCTGAAAAAGAAGTACAGGATTGATAACAAGCGGATCTATGTAACCGGCCTGAGTATGGGTGGCGGTGTTACGGAAGACTTCGCGAGCGCGGGCGACGCCTATGCCAAGATCGTTGCTGCAGCTGTTCCTATTGCAGGTAATATGAACCCCAGACAGCTGCCCTCAGCTCCAAACAATGTAGCTAAATACGATGTGCCCATGTGGTTCCTTCATAATGAAGATGACCCGATGGTGCCCTCACAATATTCAAAGGACTGGGTGTCCATGATAGATGCCTATAAACCAGCTCCCAATCCACAACCCAAACTCACCATTTTCGACGCAAAAGGACATGATGCCTGGTCCAGGGCCTATGATCCTGCCTATAAGGAAAATGGTATGAACGTATACGAATGGATGCTGCAATACGAGCAGGGAAAGCCTGTGAGTAGTCCGCCGCCGCCACCTCCGCCGGGCAACAAGAAAGTGATGGCAAAACCCAATATTGGTAATGGCATGTATTATACAGATGCCATGAGCGCCTTCAAGCTCAACCCGGGCGATACTCTCTGTATACCCGCCGGCGACTACGAGTTTATACAGCTGGGTAACCTGGTAGGTACAGCCGCCAAACCGATCGTGATCACCAATTGCGGCGGTGTGGTAAGAACGGGTATCAAGACCCTGAAAACAGATGTTTCTTTTGGCATCATGGGAGGTAAATTCCTGCACATCACCGGCTCCGGTACGCCTGGTATAGAATATGGCTTTGATGTAAATGGTAAGAACCTGATCGGTGTCAAAATGCAGGGGATGTACCTGGGCTCCGGCAGCTCTGATATTGATGTACACAATTTCTATATCCACGACGTAGGTTCCTTCATCGTGGCGAAGACCACGCAGGAATGCGACAATCCACAGTTCTGGGAAGGCAGGTATGTGATGAAGAATGTGAAGATACACCACATCAAAGGCCGCTATGCCGCCTATGAAGGGTTCTATATCGGCAACACCCATTACATCATGGATTACCTTCTCTGCAAAGGCATTAAATCCCACCATATCCAGGACCTGGAAGTATACGATAATGATCTCCAGTACATGGGCCAGGATGGTATACAGGTGGCCATGGCGGATATGGGAGACAACCGGGTACACAACAATGTTGTACGTAACTACGGCACCAACAAGCTGGATGCACAAAGTTATGGTATGCTGATGGGCGGTGGCTCCCGGGTGAAGTTGTACGACAACGTGGTTGATGACGGTTATCTGCCCGGTATCGCATTGTTTGGTTCGGGCATCTCTTACGTCTACAACAACACCGTTTCCAACGTAGAGAACGGAGAGGGCATCCAGGTGGCGGATAAGCTGATCCTTGAACCGGTGACCGCCTATATATACAACAACACGATCTACAATACGGGCAATAGTGGCATCAAGATATATGCATACCTGACCACTATCGGCCATAAAGTATACAACAACCTGATCATCGAAAAGTCTTTAGGTGGCAGCTATCCCACGGATGGCATTTACATCAGGGGGGCGCAGAACATTAAATTCGACTACGGTAATAACCTCTTCTCCACTATTGCGAATGCCGCAAGTGTAGTAACAAATGGCGCAGGCGGCGATCTGCACCTGACCGCTAAATCCAAAGCGATCGATGCCGGTAAATCGGTTGCTGATTTAGGCCTGGCCGACGATCTTGATGGCAATAGACGCCCTATGAACAAGGGCTTCGATGTAGGCGCCTATGAATACCAGGGACCAGCTTCCCCTGGTCAGGGCAATAACAGTACACCGGTGGCTAACGCCGGTAAGGATATTACCATCACACTGCCAACCAATACCGTAACACTCGATGCTTCTGCCTCCACTGATGCAGATGGAAAGATCAGTAAATACGCCTGGAAACAGTTATCCGGACCAAACAATGCGGCTATCACCAACGCGGCCATCGCTACTACAAGTGTAACAGGACTGGCGGCAGGTACCTACATCTTCACCCTGACGATCACTGACGATAAAGCTGCTACAGACGTAGACAGTATTACTGTAAAAGTAAATCCTGCGGTGGCGAATAAAGCGCCTGTAGCCAATGCCGGTGCTAATACCACCATCACGTTGCCTGTCAATTCAGTGGCATTGGACGGTTCAGCCTCGAAAGACGCGGATGGTAAGATCACCAAATATGCCTGGAAGAAATTAAGCGGGCCTGTAGCAGGTACATTATCCGCTGCTACGCTTGCCAAAACTACAGTAACAGGTCTGGTGGCAGGAACATATGTATTCTCCCTGACCGTGACCGACGATGATAATGCAACAGCTACCGCGAATGTGACGGTAACGGTGAACCCTGTTGTACAACCAAATAAGGCGCCTGTAGCCAATGCTGGCGCCAATACCACCATCACGTTGCCTGTCAATTCAGTGGCATTGGACGGTTCAGCCTCCAAAGACGCGGATGGTAAGATCACCAAATATGCCTGGAAGAAATTAAGCGGGCCTGTAGCAGGTACATTATCCGCTGCTACGCTTGCCAAAACTACAGTAACAGGCCTGGTGGCAGGAACGTATGTATTCTCTTTGACCGTGACCGACGATGATAATGCAACAGCTACCGCGAATGTGACGGTAACGGTGAACCCTGTTGTACAACCAAATAAGGCGCCTGTAGCCAATGCTGGCGCCAATACCACCATCACGTTGCCTGTCAATTCAGTGGCATTGGACGGTTCAGCCTCCAAAGACGCGGATGGTAAGATCACCAAATATGCCTGGAAGAAATTAAGCGGGCCTGTAGCAGGTACATTATCCGCTGCTACGCTTGCCAAAACTACAGTAACAGGCCTGGTGGCAGGAACGTATGTATTCTCTTTGACCGTGACCGACGATGATAATGCGACAGCTACCGCGAATGTAACGGTAACGGTGAACCCTGTTGCACAACCGAATAAGGCGCCTGTAGCCGACGCGGGCGGCATGCAGAGCATCACATTGCCTGTTAATACGGTAACACTGGACGGTTCTGGCTCTAAAGATCCCGACGGTAAGATCGTTAAATACGCCTGGAAGAAAATAAGCGGGCCGGCTGCCGGTGGTATAGTCACCAATGCCAGCAACGCAAGGACGACAGTCACAGGCTTTGTAGGCGGAACATACACGTTCTCCCTGACGGTTACAGACGATGACAAGGCTACATCCACCGCCAACGTGGTAGTGAGGGTGAACAACCAGCCACCAGATATAGCTCCTGTTGCCAATGCAGGGCCTGACCAAACCATTACACTGCCAAACAATGCAGTTGAACTGGATGGCAGCGGCTCGAAAGATGCAGATGGCCGGATCATGAAATATGCATGGCGGAAATTAAGTGGTCCTTCAGGCGGTACCTTTACACAGTCTAATGTGGCTGTTACCAGGGCTACAGACCTCGTAGAAGGTACTTACGTGCTGACGCTCACAGTTGCTGATGATGATAATGTACTCGATACAGATACAATGAGGGTAGTAGTGAAACCGGCTCCTGTCAGCAATAGAGCGCCTGTTGCCAATGCAGGTGCTGATGTGACCATCACGCTGCCGGTGAACAGTGTCATCCTGAATGCTGCCGCTTCCTCTGATGCAGATGGTGTGATCACCAACTACCAATGGCTGAAGGTGGCGGGTAAAGATGTACGCTTCTCCAATTCACAGGGTATCATCAATGTAGTGTCTGCGTTGACAGAGGGTACTTATACATTCGAGCTGACGGTAACAGACAATAAGAATGCTACCGCCAAAGACAGGATAACGGTGAGGGTATTGCCGGCAAAAACCGACGATAACAACAGTAATGATAAGGCGCCTGTGGCACGTACACAGGGCGACCTGACGCTGAAATTACCGGTACAAAGCATGAATGCTGATGGCAACGCATCTTACGCCATTAACAGTACCATCACTTCCTATGCATGGAAACAGGTTTATGGTCCGCTGCAGGCAATCTTCTCGGCCCCGAATGCGAGCAGTACGAAGATCTCCGGTATGGCCTTCCCTGGCAGCTATGTGTTTGAACTGACGGTAACAGATGCCAACAACCTGAGCAGCCGTTCTACTTTCGAGGTGACGGTGCTGGATACGGAAGGAGATGCATTCGTTCCTGAGGTCATGACTTACCCGAATCCTGCCGTTAGCACCCTGTACTTCAAACAACGTATGAAGAATGCGACACAGGGGACTATCACGATCTTTAATATATCCGGCAGAGCGATGAAGAGCTATATACTGCCGGCGGGCGACAACCAGCAGGAAGCACTGGATATATCATCCCTGCCCGCAGGTACATACATACTGCAGGTGGTATACAAAGACAGCACTTATAAATGGAGTACGAAGTTCATAAAAGCTAATTAAGCCATCAGGGAACTCTTTCCCACAATTTTGTAGCCGGGTTATACTGTTTGATAAGTCTTGCAGGATTCCCGGCTACAATACTGAATGGGGGAACATCTTTGGTAACAACGCTACCCGCTGCTACCACTGCATGTTCCCCTATTTTTGTGCCTGCAGTGATCACCGAGTTGGCGCCGATCCAGCTGTCTGCACCAATATTGATCTCACTGGTGGTACAGGGCTGCATGCCGATAGGGACAGCGATATCCTGGTAGCCGTGATTGAGCCCTGACATCACCACGTTCTGGGCAATGATCACATTGTCGCCGATCGTAACAGGACCTATCAGCACATTTCCCATGCCCACCTGTACATTATTGCCGATGAGTACATCGCCCATCCCGTTGTTGATGGTGGCGAAATCTTCTATGATGGATTTGGCGCCCAGCGTGAAGTTGTTGAACGGAAATACGTCCAGGCGTGTGTAACGGCGCACAACAGCGCCTTTTCCCCTTTTATGTATAAAGCGGTTTGCTACCAGTCTTACCCATAAACGTGGCCTGGCCTGTCCCCTGGGCATTATCATGCGGTGCGCAAATTGTTTGAGGCCGGGATTACTTTTGATCTTTTCTTTCAGGCTTGAAAATGTACTCATCTGGTCATGCGGTATTTAATATTGCCTCATAAATGGCTGTTACGGAGTTTTCCCAGCTATGCGAGCGGGCAAAGGCTATACGCTGTTCCTGCAGGGCAGGAGTATCTTCAGAAAGTGCCTTTGAAATGAACGTAACGTACTCATTTGCATTCCGGGCAAGGTAGGTGTGTGAATCGAAATATTCCATTGTCCTGGTGGCGGTTGCTACCACCGGTTTCCCTAAAGCAAGGTATTCATCTATTTTCAGCGGATAATTGCCTACAGTCAGTACATTCACCTGCTGCGGATTGATACATACATCAAAGGCCTTGATATAGGCTGGCAGTTCTTTCAGCTCCTTCCGCCCCAGGAAATATACATTGGGCAGCTGATGCAGTACAGATCTCTGGAAATATTCATCCTCCGGACCGACCAACACTACCGACCAGTCCTTTTTTTCCCTGGCAATATGCTCGATAATACCCAGGTCCAGCCGGTGGGCGTTCAGGGAGCCTACATAGCCTATCCGCGGCCCTTTTATGTTAGCCAGGTCAGCAGGTACTGCATACTGGCGCGTTACATCGAAGAGGGAAAGATCGCAGCCCTGTCCCACATAAAAACTGTTGGAATTGTACTTTTTAAGGATGTCTGTCAGGTAGGGAGAATTTGCCAGGGCTACATCCGCTTTTGCAATATGCTCAGGCTCCAGTTTTTCTCCGTGTTTTTTCCAGTAATCCACGCCCAGCAGGTAATCCCGGCTGTAATAAATGTAAGTGGCCGGATTGAGCAATTCTTTCATATAAAAACCCCGGAAAATATCGTTATCATTGAAGAGGATAACGTCGGAGAAACCCAGTGCTGTGATCGCTTCTTTGATGCTGGCAGCAAACTTCCTGTTATTCCGTTTGTTTAACCAGGAGAAGAGCGGCCGCGCCTTAGCCGGCAGCCAGTTAATAGATTCAAGTACAGCAGATGGATAATATGCCCACAGATTTTCCTCCACTGGTACGATCGAAGGTTCTTTCTTCTGTAAAGTTCTGAGATGATAAGAGATATTGGGATCATCCTTTTGTTTGAGGATGGTTCGCCGGTCAAGCGGTGAATTAACATACAATACACGGTTGTGGCGCGCGAATTGTAATGCTATATTCTTACAATTACTTCCTATTGGGGTATACCACTGCTGTAAGCCAATGATAACAATATCCCGGTTCCTGATGAGTGACACTGCAGTTAAGAATTATGGTGATATAATTGCTTATTGAGGTCTCAAGGGAGCATGGCTAAAAACGACCCAAATATAGCTACTTTTTTTACATTATAGAAAAGCAGCAGTAAAAGATAAAAGTGAACTATTATTTTATGACTTCAAAACACATTTCCGAAACAATCGATATCCGGCAGTTAACCGCAGAAGATTACCTGGATCTCAAAGAATCCATGGTCTCTGCATATGCAGATATGGAAGGTAGTTACTGGCGCGAACCCACCATCCGCCGGCTCATAGAGCTCTTCCCCGAAGGGCAGATCGCTATCACAGTGAACGATAAGGTGGTAGGTTGTGCATTGTCTATCATTGTTGATTACGGGAAGTTCGGTGACGAACATACGTATGAACAAATAACGGGTTATTATACTTTTAGTACACATGATCCAAAAGGAGATGTGCTCTACGGTATAGAGGTATTTGTGCATCCTGACTATCGTGGCCGGCGACTGGCGAGACGCTTATACGATGCCCGCAAGACCCTCTGCGAAAGGCTGAACCTTCGTGGCATCGTGGCTGGTGGCCGTATCCCCAATTATCTCAAATATGCGGATGAAATGTCGCCCAGGGATTATATCGAGAAAGTACGCGATAAGGAGATCTATGATCCTACACTGACTTTCCAGTTTTCCAACGATTTCCAGGTAAAGAAGATCCTGAAGAATTACCTGCCGCACGACGAAGCCTCCAAAGGTTTTGCCACCCTGCTGCAATGGTATAATATCTACTATGAGAAAGACCAGGATACCATCCGTTACAATAAATCCACGGTGCGTATCGGGTTGGTGCAATGGCAGATGCGCGACTATGGCAGCCTGGAGGGCTTTATGCAGCAGGTAGAGTATTTTATTGATGCGGTGAGCGATTACGGTTCTGACTTCGTGGTCTTTCCTGAACTGTTCAATGCCCCGCTAATGGCGGAATTCAGCCAGCTGGATGCTGCCGGCGCCATCAGGGGCGTAGCAAAGTATACAGAGCAGCTGAGGGACCAGTTCATTCAGCACGCAGTGTCTTACAACGTAAATATCATTTGCGGCAGCATGCCCATTGTAATTGATGAGGCATTGTACAACATCTGTTACCTTTGTCGCCGGGATGGGACACATGAAGAGTATATCAAAATGCATCCTACGCCCAGTGAAGTATATGCCTGGGGTGTAAAGGGCGGCGATACGCTCAAAGCATTCGATACAGATTGCGGGAAAATAGGTATCCAGATCTGCTATGATGTGGAGTTTCCCGAGCCATCGCGTATCTTGTCAGAGCAGGGAATGCAAATATTGTTTGTACCTTTCCTGACCGATACACAGCATGCTTTTAACCGTGTGAAGTTCTGCGCGCAGGCCAGGGCCATTGAAAATGAGTGTTACGTGGCCATTGCTGGCTGTGTCGGGAACCTGCCAAAGGTCAACAACATGGATCTGCAATATGCACAGAGTGCTGTGTTTACGCCCTCTGACTTTGCATTCCCTGTTACAGGTGTGAAAGCAGATGCTACCACCAATACAGAAATGGTGGTTATTGCTGATGTGGACCTGGTGCTGCTGAAAGAGCTGAACGCCTTTGGCAGCGTGCAGACAAGGAAGGATATGCGCAGGGACCTCTATGAGGTGAAATGGAAGAAAACTGATAAAGGTAATTGAGTGGTATTTGCAATACCTGTGTAAGGAGATCGCGTCAGATCATTCGTTACGATCAGTTCCGTCAGGAGCATCTGTGTTTGTAGCCCGGGGTGATAACCCGGGATGGATGAATGATAACATCTGATGGCGGAATGACGGCCGGTAATCACGTTCGGGGGTGATGAATAATAAACATGCGTTATACGAATCAGATCATTCGCTACGATCAGCTCCGTCAGGAGCGTCTGTGTTTGTAGCCCGGGGTGGTAACCCCGGGACGGATGAATGATAACATCTGATGGCAGAATGACGGCCGGTAATCACGTTCGGGGGTGATGAATAATAAACATGCGTTATACGAATCAGATCATTCGCTACGATCAGCTCCGTTAGGAGCGTCTGTGTTTGTAGCCCGGGGTGGTAACCCCGGGACGGATGAATGATAACATCTGATGGCAGAATGACGGCCGGTAATCACGTCCGGGGTGATGAATAATATACATGCGTTATACGAATCAGATCATTCGCTACGATCAGCTCCGTTAGGAGCGTCTGTGTTTGTAGCCCGGGGTGGTAACCCCGGGACGGATGAATGATAACATCTGATGGCGGGATGACGACCGGCGATAACCCCGGATTGAACATTAAAAGATAATCGTATAAAATAATATGGCACACAAGATCAATTTAGCACTACAGATCCTTCCTTCCGTACCCAGCGACCAGGTATATGCCGTCGTAGACGAGGCTATTGCCGTGATACAGGCTTCCGGCCTGAAATATAGGGTATGCCCTTTCGAAACCGTATTAGAAGGTACCTATGATGAGTGTATGGACGTAGTCCGCAAAGCACAGGATGTCTGTTTCAAAGCCGGCGCCTCACAGTTGCTGGTATACGTAAAGATGCAGATCAAAAAAGATGCAGACGTCAGCATTGAAGATAAGACGGGCAAGTACGACTGAGCCATATCTATCTGAAAAGGAAATATGTTTCCAGCGATAACAGGCCAATGATCATTCCGGCGGCAACCCTGATACACTGCTCTTTACTGGCGTGAATATAAGGCGCCAGCAGTATAATGAGCAAGGGGGCCGTCAACACCACATACCTGGAACTGAAAAAATGATTCGCCCTGAAACTGGTAGCCAGTATCAGCAGGGTGGCGAGGAGTATAAACAAAAAGAAGGGCTCCGTGCGCCGTTCCATCCACCGGAGGAAGGTACTGTATACAAAATACAGCGCAATAATCATCAGCAGGGGAGATATAAGGTAATAATATATTTGCATGGCGGCTGCCGGAAGGATCCTGGTCAGGACTTCGTTCAGGGGCCCATATTCGAAGTGCAGCCAATAATAGTTAGCTGGCAGCAGGAGGAAATACAGCAATACCAATACCAGCAATGTCGGACGGTTGTAGAAAAACCAGCCCGGTGCTATTATCAGTACGACCATTGCCCCATATGCAAATGCCAGTATGCCATGCCAGGGCACGAGACCTCCCGTATCTGTGAGTGCCTGCTTTGGCGGCATGAAACCACCCCATATCACGAATACCGGTACACAGCAAAGCAGGGCTACACCCATGTATATACTCACAGTTATCCAGCGCTGCCATTCTCCCGCCGACTGTAGCAATAATAACAGCGCCGCAGGAACGATCATTACAAAAGGCGCACGCCCCAGGATCGCCAACCCGAGGCTTAATCCCGCCAGCAGGGACAGGAATATACCCATTCCTATGCGTTTATTTGAATGATCCAGCGCCAGTTGTAGGAGCCAGATAGATAGAGTAGCGAAGAACATTGCCGGGATTTCTGTTAATGCCATCCCGGATGCCTGCCATATCATTGGCACCGCCATGATGTGTAACGCCGGCACCCATACGCTTTT
Organism: Chitinophaga filiformis; assembly: GCF_023100805.1. Lineage (NCBI taxonomy): Bacteria > Pseudomonadati > Bacteroidota > Chitinophagia > Chitinophagales > Chitinophagaceae > Chitinophaga > Chitinophaga filiformis. Next base: position 4,943,578 of record NZ_CP095855.1, on the reverse strand, counting down.
CTTTACCCGTCGTTGCATCTTCCGCACAATGCCTGTCAGCAACAGGACGATGAGCAATAACATGCTGGTGTTCACCAGGCGGATGGCCGGTGTTTGCAGGTGTGTAAGAGGTTCCAGTGCATAATGTACAAACTGGTATAGAGGTCCTGGCGTCTGTTTGTCGATGTTTAACAGGAAAGAGCGGGATAGCCCGTATTGGTGTAGAAGATGAATATTGGAAAGGAAAACCGCTTCGTCAGATAGCGGAGGTTGCCGGTGCAGTATAGTGATGAGCAGTAGCAGGAGGTAACCGCTAATGCCGGTGGCCAATATTATTCTCTCGTATGTACTGGGGCGTAGCATGTTCTTGATTCGGCGGCAGACTATCCACAGACCGCGATGAATCGCTCACCTGCGGTCTGTGGATCAGCGCCGGTTATTGTCGGCCGAACACAAGGTAAGCTATCACCAGCGTAAATATAATGTTGAAGAGCTGTGCAATGATAAATGCCATTGCAGGACGGCCATTCTCCATTTTAAAGATATCAGTGAATTTAGTCTCCAGTCCTATACAGGTAAACGCAATTGCGAACCAATATGTTTGCAATTCTTTTAAAGGACCTTTGGCAGCGGCTACCGTTTCAACCGGCAGTGCAAAGGAGAACAGGAGCGAGGCCAGTATGAAGCCCAGTACAAACTTGGGAAAACGCTCCCAGATAGTAAGGAGGGTGGGCTTTTCATAACCAGCTTCCTTGCGGGAATAAGACCAGTAAAGAGAGATAAAGAAAGCCGCCAGTCCAAGCAATACATTCTGTGAGAATTTAACCAGGGTGGCATATTTCAGGGCTTCCTCGCCAAGAATGGTACCCGCGGCAACCACGGCGCCGGAGGTATCAATGGTGCCTCCCAGCCATGCACCGGCTACGGCGGGCGACATATGTGCCCAGGTGGCGATATATGGCATGAACAGCATCATAGGGATGGCCACGATGAGAACGAGGGAGATGACATGCGACAATTTCTTGTTGTCTCCTTCAATGGCGCCTGCCGTCGCAATAGCGGCAGATACACCGCAGATGGATACCGCGCTGGAGATCATCATACGGAATTCATCATCCAGCTTAAACTTACGGCATACCCAGAAACTGAAGTACCATACGGTGAACACTACGGCTACAGATTGAAGGATACCCAGTCCGCCCGCTTTCAGGATGTCCTGGAAAAGCACGTTGGCGCCCAGCAGCACCAGGCCGATCTTGATATACAGCTCCGTCTGTATAGCCGGCCTTAATATGTCCGGTATGCCCACCAGGTTACTGATCAGCAGGCCCAATATAAGGCTGAACAGAACGACTTCAATCCCGAAATCCTTCAGGGTCTTGTTGCTGGCGATAAACTGTGCCAGTAAAGTGATAAAGACGATAAACAACAGAGACACCAGCAGTTTTGCAAATGCTATTTTTCCTGTAAACGCTTTGGCCAGCAGGAGGCTGCCAAAGACCCACAGGAATAAAAGCCCTGTTTGTTGCCATACCGTCACACCTCCGAACTGCGCCGTCACAAGGGAGGCGTCGTTCCAGACGGCAATCTTCGGAAATACAGGCTTAAGCCCCAGCAACACCAGGCCAATCGTTAAAAAAGCAATGATAACAGCAATCCAGTCTTCGTGCAGCGTTTTCTTAGGCATGATAGTAAGTGACATTAAATGTTTAAGAGTACCCCTTGGTGGAAGCGGATCTATTGGTGGTGGGCCCCAAGTTAGTGAAAGAATTTATTTAATGAAAGAAAATGTATCCAATCACGATAGCAGCTACCAGGCCTACCACATCTGCAATCAGACCACATGTCAGCGCATATTTCGTCTTTTTGATGTTCACCGAGCCGAAATATACCGCCAGTACATAGAAGGTCGTTTCCGTTGATCCCTGTATGATACTGGCCAGGCGTCCGGCGAAGGAATCTGGTCCATGTGTTTTCAGGATGTCCACCATCAGTGCACGGGCAGCGCCGCCGCTGAGCGGTTTCATCAGGCCGACAGGAAGTGCCGGCACAAAGTCTGTATTCATGCCCATAGCGGCAAACAGGGCGGCGATACCATTCAGCACATAGTCCATGCATCCGGTATTCCGGAAGGCGCTGATGGCTACCAGCATGGTCACCAGGTAAGGAATGATGGTAACGGAAACCTGGAAACCTTCTTTCGCTCCCTCAATAAATACATCATATACATTAATCTTCTTGACAACGCCCAAGGCAAGAAAGCCGACGATAATGGCGAAGATCGTAAAGCCACCGACGAAAGCAGTGTATTGTGCCAGCTGGTCGGTTGTGAGATAGGGCATTACATAATAAAGCCCCAGCAGCGCCAGGCCGAAAACGGCAAAGGTGAGCAGGATTGGGGCCTTCAGCAGGTTGATACGCTGGTATATGGCTACGGCGATCAGACCGGACACAAAGGAGATAATAGTGCCTATCAGGGTAGGGATGAATATCTCCGCCGCATTATGGGAACCGGCAGCGATCCGCAGGGCAATAACAGATGTCGGGATCAGTGTGATACCTGCGGTGTTCAGCACCAGGAACATGATCTGGGCATTAGTAGCAGTATCCGGCTCAGGATTCAGCTCCTGTAACTGCTTCATCGCTTTCAGCCCTACGGGAGTGGCCGCATTGTCCAGACCCAGCGCATTTGCACTGAAATTCATGAGGATAGAGCCCATGGCAGGGTGCTTTTTAGGTATCCCAGGGAAGAGCTTGGAAAAGAACGGGTCTACCGCCCTGGCCAGGATACCGATCATTCCACCTTTTTCCCCAACTTTCATAATCCCCAGCCAGAAGGTCATGATACCCGCCAGGCCCAGTGAGATCTCAGCCCCGGTTTTGGCGCTCTCGAACATGCCATTCATAACCGTAGAGAACACGGCAGTATCCTGGAGGAAGATCAGCCGGCAGACGGCCACAACAAAAGAGATCAGGAAAAAAGCCAGCCAGACGTAGTTTAATGCCATATGGTGTGAAATGATTGAATGCCAAATCTAATGGCAAAAATTTAATATTAAAAACATAAATCTGTGTTATAGTCTATCAGTTCCGGCCGACTTGCCATTGATAGCTAAAAAAGCATTATCTTCGCGCAAATTTTTTAAAAAATGGCGTTACAAGTAGGAATTGTTGGATTGCCGAATGTAGGAAAGTCGACTTTATTTAATGCGGTAAGCAATAGCGCAAAGGCGCAGGCCAGCAATTACCGTTTCTGTACAATTGAACCTAACGTAGGACTTGTAGACGTACCGGATGAAAGGCTGGCAAAGCTGGAAGAGCTGGTAAAGCCCAACCGCGTGGTTCCAACCACTATTGAATTTGTAGACATCGCAGGCCTTGTAAAAGGGGCCAGTAAAGGGGAAGGTCTTGGTAACAAGTTCCTCGCCAATATCCGTGAAGTGGATGCCATCGTACACGTGATCCGCTGCTTCGAAGACGATAATATTCTCAGGGAAGAAGGCGCTATCAACCCTGTAGGCGATAAAGAGATCATTGACACCGAGTTACAGCTGAAAGACCTCGAAAGCGTGGAGAAGAAGATCGCCCGTACCGAGAAAATGGCGAAAACCGGTGGTGATCCCAAGGCGAAAAGAGAGTTCGAAATTCTTAAACAATGCCAGGAGCACCTGGAAAAAGGTAAAAATATCCGTGAGCTGGGATTGAGCAAGGAAGACCGCGTAGCGATCGCTGACCTGTTCCTGCTGACGGAAAAACCAGTACTTTACGTAGCAAACGTGGATGAGGCTTCCATGCTGACCGGCAATAAATATTCCGAGCAGCTGCAGGCTTCTGTTCAGGCTGAAAATGCTACAGTAGTGGTTATGAACAACAGTATAGAGGCGCAGATCTCCGAAATGGAAGATCCGGCAGATAAAGAACTGTTCCTTTCCGAATACAACCTGACTGAACCAGGTCTGAACCGCCTGATCCGTTCCGCATACAAGCTCCTGAACCTGATTACCTACTTTACAGCGGGTGTGCAGGAAGTAAGGGCCTGGACCATCCACACCGGCTGGAAGGCGCCTCAGGCTGCCAGTGTGATCCACACCGATTTCGAGAAAGGATTTATCAAGGCAGAGGTGATCGCCTATGAGGATTATGTGAAGTATGGTTCCGAAACCGCGTGCCGCGATAATGGCCGCTTACGTATAGAAGGTAAAGAATATGTCGTGAACGATGGTGATGTAATGCACTTCCGTTTCAACGTATAAAGATACTCAGGGTTTATCCACTGAGGGGTACAACAAATCTAAGATGTCCCGGGGCCTTCCCCGGGACGTCGCTATTTTAGGGGGCGCCGGAAATGGCTCCCTAACCTGTCTAAATTAAGCTGATTTTTAGAAGTTGAAATTTTATAAACGTGAACCGTTATTTTCTTTTAACTGTCGAATGAACTCCTGTATCAAATTATATAACGCGACATCTCCACCCATTTGGGACTGCGTGGTTTGTCAGTGTCTTTCTGGGCGGCCTGAATAGAAGTAACTAATGTTGTTGCTGCTGTGAGGGCTGTTACGCCAAAGCTCAACCAGAAATAGATTCTTTGGTCCAGGTCTGCCTGTCGGCTATGTTCCTGAATTTTAGTGTGGTACTTTTCTAAAAGTTTGCTATAATCATCTGTTGCTTTGTCGTCAAATCCTTTAAATGCCCTTGTAATTTTTAGACTGGAGTCTGATAGCTGAATGGTAAAAAGATGATACGCACTATAGATGAAGATGATGGCTGCTAACAACGGCAGGAATAAGTATACTTTTTTCATGTTTTGAGGTTGGGGTCTAAATGTATATCTTTTTTCTGACGAACAGAGAATGTTCGTTGATTGGATACTACCTGCCAACCAGATCCACCTCCTTCCATCCCTGCTCCAGCAACTTACGAACCAGCGCGAATCTGCCCTGTAGCATATGCGATTGCATAAACGGATAAAACTGATCGTGCGTAGCATGGAAACCCATATAAAACACCCAAAAACCCAATCCCAGGTAGGGGATAGCTGCCAGTTCCTCTTCGCTGAGCGCCCGTTCGCTGCGATAAGCGTCTGTAAAGAGTGACCATGTTTTCTCCCGCTGCTCCGCAGTCAGGCGGCCGAGATGCGCATCGATAAGCAATTGCTGGTGGAATGTCATTAAATCATTAGCCAGCCATCCTTTTCCGAAGAAATCGAAGTCAAAGAAGGTGATATTGTCCTGTGCATCAAAGTGAAAGTTCTTTGGCAGAAAATCAAAATGGCAGTAGCCATTGGAAAAACGGGAGGTATCCAACTGTCTAAGGAAAGCCTTTACTTTCTCTGCGGATTGCAATAACCACTCATAAGTAGCAGGATCTTCACCGAAATAATCTTTTACTGCTGCCAGCGGCTGAAACAAAGTTGTTTCCAGGTCAAAAATCCACCGGTCGTTACTCAACTGTATCTGCGATGATATGTTATGGAAACGGGCCATTTCCCGGCCGAAGTTGCCGAGCTGCGCCTCCGACAGGACATTGTGGGAACGACCTTGGGCATAGGTAAATAGCACTGCATGACGGGTGCCTTCTGCTGCCGGCAGGGACTGAATATAGTGGCCGTCTTTATCTGCCAGCGGATAGGATACCGATACCTGGGCTGCATGAAGGGCTGTCAGCAATTCGACTTCCGCCCGGATCTGCACCAGGCTACGATGGGTAGGCCGGTAAATACGCAAAATGAACTGTTTGTCGGCGGTGGTCACTAAATAGGTGTCGCCTACGCCGCGAACAATGAACTTACACTGAACCGGGCCCAATGTATACTGCTGACTGATATGAGTAGCTAAGGCAGCAGGGCTGAGCGTGGAATATAGGGTTGGGAAAATGGGTTGCATGGCACAAATATAAGCATCCTTTACTTTGTCACTCTGTACAGAATGTTTGTACATGTGAATTCATGTTCGTACATTAGCTGCAAGGTCTTAACAAACAATATATGAGGTTATTTATTGCTTTCCTGATCACTTCTCTTTCTCTGTCTGCCTTTCAGGCACCTGTCTTTGCACAGGGAACGAACAACCGGGACTTGTCCCTTATCATCCGTAACGATCAGCGTCTGGACTCCATCCAGGCCAGGGCATTGCGCCTGCTGACCGGTTTTAACGCCGGAACATCATATGGAGAGGTCTGGATACGGGATCTCAATACATTCATTAAGGGTTCATTAAAGGTACACGCCCCTGATAAAGTAAGGTCTATGCTGCTGCTCTTCTTCAAAATGCAGGGCAACGGCGGAGATATTGTAGATGGCTTTATAGACATCAAAAAGGCGGCAGTAGGTTATGAATTCCGCTATTTCCCGCAGGCGCCTGACTGGGTAGCACATAAAAATACCGTGGAAACAGACCAGGAATCATCCCTGATACAGGCTGTCAGAAAATACGTAGACGTAACCGGCGATACATCCATCCTGCAGGAAAAAATAGGAGAAAAAACGGTTATCCGGAGAATGGAAGATGCGCTTGCATACATTCTGAACGAACGCTGGACTGAAAAATACGGGCTGGTTAAAGGCGCTACCACGATCGATTGGGGCGACGTTCAACCAGAAACAGGTTGGGGCGTGGTTATTAATTCAAAGACAAAATGGGCATGCGATATTTACGACAATGCCATGTATGCGATAGCCATCAATGATTTCCTGGCCATAAAGCCCGCAGCCTACCATGCTACGCAGGACTGGACAGTAGTCGCCAGGCGTATCAGGGAAAACGTGCGGAAGCACCTCTGGCTGGCGGCCGACAAAAAATATATCCCTCACCTCTACCTGGATGGCAGCCCATTTCCGGCATCTTTCAAAGAAAAAGAAATCCTGTACACTGGCGGTTCCGCCTGTGCTATCCTGGCAGGCTTCCACAAGCCGGAGGAAATTGCCGTTATAAACAAACAGATGGTAAACGCTGCTGCCAAAGAAAAGTTCGCGACGATCGGCATAACGGTATATCCTCCATATCCGGCAGCAGAATTTCCTAATATGCATCCCTATGTATACCAGAATGCCGGTGACTGGACATGGTTCGGCGGACGAATGATACAGGCCCTTATCGCCAACGGATTTATAAAGGAAGCCTGGGACGAATTGCAACCCATCATTGGCAGAACGATAGCAAAAAACGGCTTTTATGAATGGTATGACGTGCGGACGGGCGAACCCAAAGGCTCCGGTGATTTCAGAGGAGAAGCAGGCGTCCTCTTTGATACCATTACCATGCTGAGGGAGTGGGCTGAAAAGAATAAATAGGAGACATGCCGCAGCTACATAAAAAAGCCCCGGGATGTATTTCCCGGGGCTTTTTTCACTATAAGATCAGATTATTTCAACAGATCATCAAACAGGATCGCCGTATAATAAATCGCTCCTGCCTTCGGATTACCATAAGAAGTTTGGAAATAGTGGTTGGTAATATTAGACCCACCCACTTTGATTGTTGCCCTGATCTTCGGTATCCTGTAATTAACCTGCGCATCTATAGTACTATAAGCAGATACAGTGCCTCTTACAAAACTGGAGCTCCATACAAAAGCATCCTGCCAGCGATACATTACGTTAAAACCTAAGTTTTTAGCGATGCTCTTACTCGCCACACCGATATTGAAACGATATTTAGGCGTGTTGAAGGCATTGTCGAGTTCTCCCTTATTGTTTGTAAGGTCATTGTAAGAGAAGTTACCTGACAGGGTCCAGCTATTGATCAGGTAATCCAGGCCTATAGCACCGCCCTGTGCTTTTACCTTTTCAGGATTATTCACGTAGGTCGCAAATATCCTGGCGCTGCTCAGGGTCGGATCCTGTGCCAGCGGTACAGTAGGCTGTATCAGTGCTGTGTAGGAAAGGAAGTTCTTATAGGCGCTGTAATAGTAATAAGCGTCGATCAGCAGGCGGTTCTTGATGAGGCCCTTGTAGCCGATCTCATAGGCGCTTACGCTTTCAGGTCTGAACTTGCCAAAAGTGTATTGTTGCAGCTGGGTCGGATCGCCGGTAGCAGCGTAGCGTTGTACGCTGGCCTGCGTATACCCCTTGTTGTTATAAAGGTTGTACTTGTTCAGCAGCTCGGGCAAACCACCTATCAGACGGGTATTGGCGCGGATAGGCAGATCGATGTACTGATCCTGGTTGGTAGGATTGCGGTAAGCTGTCTGGAACGACAAACGGATATTATGACGCGGCGCAACGGTAAACACACCGGATATACGTGGCGTAAACCTGCCATCGAAATTCTCATTCTTGTCATAGCGAACAGAACCTGTCAGCTTGATCCTGTCCTGTACCAGTTTCTTACCCACCTGCAGGTAGGCGCCTACTTCATCGATCTTGATACGTCCGGCCCCATCGTCAAAAATAGTACCGTCAGAGTTCAGGGAGTACCTGCGGAAAGCGGCGCCTGCCTGTACTTCCAGTATTTTCAGATGATCGGTGAAATCGTAGAATCCTTCGTAGTGATACAGGTTTGTTTTATCGTTGAACTTAGCACCGTTCCTGCCCGCGCCAAAGCCGATATAGTTGCTGGTAATCGTCTCTTTGGCTTGGTTGAATGCTGCACTACCGGGCGTCAGTCTGTTCCTGTCAGCTACAGACCTGGCAATGGCATGTGCCTGTGCATCTGTCTTTACACCCGGGGCACCTGGAAAGACGCCCATACGTGCCTGGTTGTAAATGGATGCATATTCTGCAAACCATCCACCGGTTACGTTACCGTCGTTGTCCCTGACTACGCTTGGATTATAAGCCTCGTTCAGCAGGGTGCCCAGTGCAGTAGCATTGTATGCTTCCCCTGAACGTTCCTGGGTGGTATAACCACGTACGAAGAAGCGTTTGCCTCTTACTTCGAGCTTATACTGACCCAGGTTGAATTTACGGAGGGAATAACGGTCAGAGCCGGTGTACACGGTCGTACCCGTTCCCCAGTTACCCTGGACAATGGCCTCTGTATTGTCTGTGATCTTATAATGGAATGCGGCGCCTGTCTTCAGGCTGTGTGTGCTGTAATCAACCAGGTCACTTTCCCTGTAACCGGTGCGGGATACAGCCTGGCCATTAAGTAATCCCGCTGAAGCACCGTAAGTAGTGGTGATCTCGTCACCATAAACGTTGACACCGTCGTAATTAGGATCAGTAGCATGAGAAAAACCAGCCTTTGTACGCAGGTTTAACCTGTCGAAATTCGTAGAATCCACGGCCTGCCAATCGTCGGCTTTCATATACCCGAAATTGAGCTTGAAGGCGAACCTGCCGAAGGCTTTGGCATAACGTGCAGTGATGTCGGGGATGAAACCGATATTGTCCTGTTGTTTTTTGCCGACATGATTAACGCCAGCCTGTAGTTTCAGGCTCAGGCCCTGGTAATCAAAGGGGCTCTTACTGGTCATCAGTAAAGTACCATTCATACCGCCTGCACCATAGAGCGCGGAAGATGCACCCGGCAGCAGTTCAACACTGGCTACATCCAGTTCTGAAATGCCCACAATGTTACCCACTGAGAAGTTGAGGCCCGGCGCCTGGTTGTCCATACCATCCATCAGCTGGTTAAAGCGGGTATTACCATTGGTATTGAAGCCCCTGGTGGTAATGGTACGGAAAGTAAGGCTCTGTACGCTGGATTCAACGCCTTTCAGGGACGGCAGGGCGTCATAGAAACTAGGGGTAGGAGATTCCCGTATGGCCGTGGCATTAAGCTTCTCAATAGATACGGGTGATTCCAGTATGCTTTGAGACACACGGCTGGCGGCAACTACGATCTCTTCTCCCAGGATCTCCGTAGAAGCGAGTTGCACAGTAATGTTACCCGCGTTGTTCACCACCACCGGGGCGCTGCTATACCCCACGGAGGAAAATACCAGTGTGATAGGGAACTGGCGGGTTGTGTTGAATTTGAAATTTCCGCTACCATCGGTGATAGTACCGGCAAGTGAGCCTTTTACACTGACAGTGACTCCCGGTAAAGGGTTGCCAGTCGTTTTGTCTGTTACAGTACCTGTTACTGTCTGTTGCTGCTGTCCATAGACCCTGGTAGATAAGTTTATGAGCAACAAAAGGGCGCACAAACAGGTGAGTTGTAGATAGTTCTTCATACTGTGGCGATTTAGGATGATCTTGGGATTACGTATACGTTTTGATGAATGTAAGGAAAATAGTTGAATAGTCGACAGGCGACGTCCTATAGATAACAACCCACACGTTATTATGTTCTGATACATTAAAACGACTGTTTTCCAGTGCATTTTGTGCTGATGTTGTGTATTACTACCGCATGCTGAAAATAATTTTTGCTGATTGACAATTAGTTGATAAGCCACTACTCATTCTCTTTTAAATAATATTATTCTATTATGTAAATTTACCATGTATAGCCTGAAAAACAGATGAAGGGACACCTACACCCATTACCTATGTTACCTATGCCCGGATATAATAGTACCCCTATACCCGCAGTACCGGCGGTTAAACCGGTGGACTTATCTTCTGTAATGTCAACCTGTTCATCGTATGGAAGAAGGTTACAGTATGGATGTCCACGTATGAAGCGTTGTGATATTATCCCCCGGCTCAGAGGATGGCCATCTCAGCTTTAAAATATAATGCAATAGAAAACACACATTGGTTCCCATGTACATGATAAGGAGAGTAGTATCCCGGAGAAAAGTATGTCCCACTTTAAATATAAACCGGCGCAGAGAAATGATGATTAGCCGGCTGGCAATGTTTTTTTTGTTACTGGTAGCAATGATGCTACCGGCTGGTAGATCAATTGCACAGGATTATACTTATGCTGACACTTATCTGCTGGTTGAGCGGGGTATATGGCATGACTATCTAGGTACCTTTTATCAGAAAGATGGCATTCCGACGGAAGTAAGGATGGATTCCGTTGGATACTTTGGGTCCAATGACGTATATAAGGCGCGGATCGTTTACTATCCCGGGGATCTTCTTTTGCAGTATCCCTGGGGCGGGTATTCCTGGGTATGGGTTGATGGCCCCTTTCCCTTAGTAGACCCACTACTGATATATCCGATAGACTCCAACGCTTTGGCCGTCATTATGGATGATAATTCGAGGCTCAACGAGGATATACCTTATTTTATCGGGACAAATTATATAGTCACCCAACCTTACACGGCTCCTTATCATGCCCGGCGCGTCTATGGTATGCCGACCCCCTGGCCGATGACTAGTCCGTCCTTTAATACCACCATTTGCGCAAATGAAGTTGTTACTTTTTCGCATGTGAACAATAATGCAACGATACAATCTAACGAATTCGTAACATTTAGTACGGAGTGGGAATACCGGTTGGACTTGCCGGCTAGCCAATGGAAACCTCTGTATTCCATTGAAAACTGGGATTATTTGCGTTTTAGTCCGGAGCAGGGAATCCCTGAGCTGAAAGATGGCAAACAAATGGTGAGATTCAGATACAGGCATAAAGCGGCTTATAAGATCAATACTTATTATTCCCCTTATTCTGCAGTATCAGATCCGATCGAGATACAACCATCTGCGCCTACAATAACCAGCAATACCATTCAAATAACACCATCCTGTGCGGGTACGCAGCACAGCGGCAGCATTACAATTCCAGGTAACGCTATCAATGGAGGATTCTCGACAATGAGATGGATATTGCGGAACGGCACGGCTAACGGACCTTGTGATCCTAATGCACTCCCCGGTGCTACCAACGCCTGTGGCGATTTCTATAAGCAAAGTGACGGTGCTGTTTCTATTGCGAATGGTGTCACTATCACAGATCTTGCGCCAGGCAATTACACACTATGGGTATTAAACCCCGGACAGGAATCAGGGAACTGTTATAGCCCTTACCCGCTTACCATTCCGGTGCTGCAACCGTTGACAGCGGCTGAAAATGTGGCCGGGCATGTTAATGTGTCCTGTTACAATGCAAGTGATGGTGCCATTACTGTTACTGCTGACGGTGCAGATACAAACGCAGTCTACTCCTTTACCCTGTTGTTGAATGGTGTTGTAGTAAGACCTGAAACAGCAGGGACTGGAAAGAGTATGACCTGGAATAACCTGCCGGCTGGTACTTATAAAGCACAGGTGAAAAACAGCACTTGTGACATTAATCCTGCTTTTACAAACGATATCACTATCACACAACCTGCACCTGTTAGGGGAACGCTGGTAGCGACGTCTCCATTATGTGTTTCTCCCGGTGATGGTAGTATCTCTGTGGCTGCCACAGGAGCGGTTAATTACCAGTTTAATCTATATAATGGTGGCTCACTGGTGAAGCAGTCTGGCGTAATAAATTCGAATACTTACACCTTCACTGATCTGCCTGGGGGTACTTACATAACGGAGGTCGTAAATAATGATGCACCGCTTTGCCCGAAATGGGACAGTACAGTTACATTGAACACGCTGACACCGCTGGCTGTAAAATTTGTCTCCAAAGATTCTGTCAGCTGCTTCGGCGGTAATGACGGCCGTATCGAAGTAGCAGCGGAAGGAGGCGCGGGGACCTATACATTCACACTCACAGGTAACGGACTTAATAAGACGAACAGCACTGGCATCTTTACAGGCCTGTCGGCAGGAGATTATACTATCATCCTGAAGAACCAGGGCACTGTTTGCAATGATGAATCAATCCTTAAGGTCTCCGTCTTCCAGCGTACCGCCTTGAATGTACAACTGCAACAAACGTCTGCAGGCTGTTCCGGTCAGCCGGGCGCAGTTATCAAAGCCATTGTAAGCGGAGGTTCCGGCAGCTATAGCTACGACTGGCAACAACTGAAGAACGGCGCCTGGACATCCGGTTCCTTCTGGTTCGATACAGATACCCAGATAGAAGACCTGCCCGTCGGTACTTATCGCGTGATTGTTACGGACAGAAAGTCTCCTGCCTGTAGCATTCCATCTACTGAAAGCACTGTCCAGACTGTATCTGAAGTACAGATCACCAATGTAAAAGTACAAGATGCTGTCTGCCTGGCAGATGGTGCTCATATATCCATCACAGCTACCGGCGGAGATGGCGCTTATGTATATGAATGGTCACTGGATGGAGCTACTTATCACCCTTTCACATCGGCTACAGCACTGACCACGTCAGGTAACTATAGACTGCGTGTTACTGATGGACGTGGATGCATGGCCACTGCTTCAGGCACTTATGCAGTGATACTGCCTCCGGCGCCAGTCAGCTTCACCTATACCTTATCTGACTACAATGGCTACAACGTATCCTGCAAAGGCAATGATAACGGCTTTGCGCAGATCACAGCTACTGGCGGTAATGGCGGTAGTTACGGTGGCTATACTTATGCAATTGATAATGGCGCATATGGTACAGCTTCACTGATTGAAAGCATTACTGCAGGTACTCACCAGCTACATGTAAAAGACGGTCGTGGCTGTATCAATACCCAGCAGATCACGATGACGGAGCCCGCCGGTACATTAAGATTAAAAATTACGGCCCAGGAACATGCCGGTTGTGGCGCTGATCCTGTTGGTCATATTACGGTAGCGCCAGTAGGCGGTACCAGCCCTTATAAATATGCTATAGACAATGGTTCATGGCAGGATAGTCCCGAGTTTACCGGGCTTGCTGCAGGTGATCATACCCTGAAGGTGAAGGACGCCGGAGGTTGCACTTCCGATATAAGCACAACATTGACAGCTATCTATACCCCATTGGTTACCACTGCGGATATTACTGATATAAAATGCTACGGTGAATCTAATGGAGCCCTGCATTTGCATGTAAGTGGGGGAGATGGTAACTATAGTTATCAGTGGAGTACCCCTTCTTTATCCGGCAGTGCCGCTGAAAATATCCCATCGGGAGATTATACAATCAGCATTACCGATGGTAAGGGCTGTAAACAGCAGGTTACTTATACGATTGATCAGCCAAAGAAACTGGAACTGACATTAACCTCTACAAGTATTTGTGAAGGTGCAAGTGATGGGAGTATTGATGCAGTGGTAAGTGGAGGGACTACACCCTACAAGTATTCCCTGGACCATAGTAGCTGGCTGAACGCCGGTTCATTTAAGGGATTATCCGAGGGTAAATACAATCTGGCGGTACAGGATGCGCATGGCTGTGAAGCGAGTGGAGATGTAACTATTACAAAGACCAACGCCAAACCAGAGGTGAACTTCCTGGTAGCCTCCCGCAGGAATGCCTTTGATACCCTGGTAATAAAGGATATCAGCCTGCCGGAGCCAGACAACATCAGCTGGTCATACGACCCGAAAGCGGTGCTCTTAGGATATGACAACGGTACTCCATTGATCAAGTTTACTGACCCCGGTAGTTATTGGGTAGAAATGACTGCCACCTTTGGTGCCTGTACCTATACTGTGAGAAAAGACCTGGAGATTGCTCCTTATGATCCCCATGCAGGTCCTGGTAATAGTGTGCCTGTACAAGTGATAGATACCGTGATGCTATCACCGAATCCCAACAACGGCAATTTCAACTTCAGAATAAAGTTGAATCGTAAACAGCAGATCGTTGCTTATGTGTATGATATGAACGGCATCATAGCCGGCAAGAAGCAGTATGCGCCAACCCTGCTGGTAGATGATTCCTTCTCCGTTGGAGGACCTGTAACAGGCACTTTCATCCTCCGGGTGATAACAGAAACAGAAAGCAGGGATGTAAGGTTTATTATATCAAGATAACTACCACACCAAATGATACAAAAAAAACGGCATATAAAGCACCTTGCTTTATTTGTCTTTTTAACTGGAGTAATGCTCTTGTCCGGAGGACGGTCTGTAGCACAGATTGATCGCTACAAAAACGCGTATATTGATTTTTTTATGCTAATTGATCGTACATACTCGGGGGATGATATTGGTTATCTGATAACAAAGGATGGCGATCCTAATGACATCTTCCTTTATTCTTTAGGACAATACGGTCAAAATGAGGTATATAGAGGAAATATCATGCTTTGGGCGGGTGATATGTGGTATAGTTATTCGCCCACTACATTTTCAACTATGGACGGTTTATGGTACGAGTATGCCTATCCCTACTGGATCGTTGACGAGAAGATGATATACCCTGTAGACAATAATGCTTTGGCGGTTTTTAGCGATCCCAATTCAAAGCTCATGGAGGATGTGCCATATGTAATGTGTACACAGACGGGGCCAGGTCCACACATTACATTTCGTGCCCGGCGTGTTTTTGCAATGGCAGTTCCGTATGCGTTGGACAGTACTTCTTTTAATAAAACGATCTGTGCAAATCAACATTTCCCTATTGCCACTATAGGTACTAATGCGACTGTGCCATCTGATGAATTTGTAACATTTACCACTGAGTGGGAGTATCAGGCAAATGGTGGTGCATGGCAGGGGTTTTATTCTGAAGTATCGAGCGATTATGCGACAAACGGGGCTGGCTGGCAGGTTATATACGTCAATCCGGAAGCGTCGATTCCTGAAGTAAAAAGTAGTGTACAAAATGTGCGATTCAGATACCGGCATAAAGCTGTATATAAAAGTGGTACCACTTACTATTCTCCCTATTCTCCTATATCAGATCCCATAGAGATACTGCCATCCGCACCAAAAGTTGCTAATAATGATATTCAGATCACGGCGTCCTGTGCGGGGACTCAACATACCGGCAGCATTACCATTGCAGGCAGTGCTATACAGGGTGGGTTTTCAACAATGAGGTGGGTCCTGCGGAATGGTATTGCAACTGCACCTTGTGATCCAAGTGCCAATAATTGTGGTGACCTGAATCAATGGAGCAACGGTGCTGTCCCCGTTGCTAACGGTATATCCATTTCAGGACTTGCAGCGGGCACTTACTCGCTCTGGTTGTTAAACCCGGGCGCTGATGTCGGCAGCTGTTATACGCCCTATGTGGTGACCGTCCCTGAACTGTCGCCGCTGACAGTAGTTGAAGATATATCCCAACATACCAATGTATCCTGCTATAACGCAAGTGATGGTGCCATTACTGTTACTGCGGGTGGTGCAGATACGAATGCCACTTACCTCTTTACCCTTTTATCCGGCGGTAGTGCAGTAAGACCTGATACGGCAGGAACAGGAAAGAGCATGACATGGACTAACCTGCCGGCTGGTACTTATAAGGCGCAGGTGAAGAATAGCACCTGCAATATCAACCTTGCTTTTACAAACGATATCACTATCACACAACCTGCACCTGTTAGGGGAACGCTGGTAGCGACGTCTCCATTATGTGTTTCTCCTGGTGATGGTAGTATCTCTGTAGCTGCCACAGGAGCGGTTAATTACCAGTTTAATCTATATAATGGTGGCTCACTGGTGAAGCAGTCTGGCGTAATAAATTCGAATACTTACACCTTCACTGATCTGCCTGGGGGTACTTACATAACGGAGGTCGTAAACAATGATGCACCGCTTTGCCCGAAATGGGACAGTACAGTTACATTGAACACGCTGACACCGCTGGCTGTAAAATTTGTCTCCAAGGATTCTGTCAGCTGCTTCGGCGGTAATGACGGCCGTATCGAAGTAGCAGCAGAAGGAGGCGCGGGAGCATATACATTCACACTCACAGGTAACGGACTTAATAAGACGAACAGCACTGGCATCTTTACAGGCCTGCCGGCAGGAGATTATACTATCATCCTGAAGAACCAGGGCACTGTTTGCAATGATGAATCAATCCTTAACGTCACCGTCTTCCAGCGTACCGCCTTGAATGTACAACTGCAACAAACGTCTGCAGGCTGTTCCGGTCAGCCGGGCGCAGTTATCCAAGCCATTGTAAGCGGAGGTTCCGGCAGCTATAGCTACAACTGGCAACAACTGAAGAACGGTGTCTGGACATCCGGTTCCTTCTGGTTCGATACCGATACCCAGATAGAAGACCTGCCCGCCGGTACTTATCGCGTGATTGTTACTGATAGAAAATCTCCTGCCTGTAGCATTACATCTACTGAAAGCACTGTCCAGACTGTATCTGAAGTACAGATCACCAATGTAAAAGTACAAGATGCTGTCTGCCTGGCAGATGGTGCTCATATATCCATCACAGCTACCGGCGGAGATGGCGCTTATGTATATGAATGGTCACTGGATGGAGCTACTTATCACCCTTTCACATCGGCTACAGCACTGACCACGTCAGGTAACTATAGACTGCGTGTTACTGATGGACGTGGATGCATGGCCACTGCTTCAGGCACTTATGCAGTGATACTGCCTCCGGCGCCAGTCAGCTTCACCTATACCTTATCTGACTACAATGGCTACAACGTATCCTGCAAAGGCAATGATAACGGCTTTGCGCAGATCACAGCTACTGGCGGTAATGGCGGTAGTTACGGTGGCTATACTTATGCAATTGATAATGGCGCATATGGTACAGCTTCACTGATTGAAAGCATTACTGCAGGTACTCACCAGCTACATGTAAAAGACGGTCGTGGCTGTATCAATACCCAGCAGATCACGATGACGG
The DNA here is from genome assembly GCF_023100805.1 of Chitinophaga filiformis. Taxonomy (NCBI): domain Bacteria; kingdom Pseudomonadati; phylum Bacteroidota; class Chitinophagia; order Chitinophagales; family Chitinophagaceae; genus Chitinophaga; species Chitinophaga filiformis. Next base: position 4,926,095 of record NZ_CP095855.1, on the reverse strand, counting down.
AGCCCGCCGGTACATTAAGATTAAAAATTACGGCCCAGGAACATGCCGGTTGTGGCGCTGATCCTGTTGGTCATATTACGGTAGCGCCAGTAGGCGGTACCAGCCCTTATAAATATGCTATAGACAATGGTTCATGGCAGGATAGTCCCGAGTTTACCGGGCTTGCTGCAGGTGATCATACCCTGAAGGTGAAGGACGCCGGAGGTTGCACTTCCGATATAAGCACAACATTGACAGCTATCTATACCCCATTGGTTACCACTGCGGATATTACTGATATAAAATGCTACGGTGAATCTAATGGAGCCCTGCATTTGCATGTAAGTGGGGGAGATGGTAACTATAGTTATCAGTGGAGTACCCCTTCTTTATCCGGCAGTGCCGCTGAAAATATCCCATCGGGAGATTATACAATCAGCATTACCGATGGTAAGGGCTGTAAACAGCAGGTTACTTATACGATTGATCAGCCAAAGAAACTGGAACTGACATTAACCTCTACAAGTATTTGTGAAGGTGCAAGTGATGGGAGTATTGATGCAGTGGTAAGTGGAGGGACTACACCCTACAAGTATTCCCTGGACCATAGTAGCTGGCTGAACGCCGGTTCATTTAAGGGATTATCCGAGGGTAAATACAATCTGGCGGTACAGGATGCGCATGGCTGTGAAGCGAGTGGAGATGTAACTATTACAAAGACCAACGCCAAACCAGAGGTGAACTTCCTGGTAGCCTCCCGCAGGAATGCCTTTGATACCCTGGTAATAAAGGATATCAGCCTGCCGGAGCCAGACAACATCAGCTGGTCATACGACCCGAAAGCGGTGCTCTTAGGATATGACAACGGTACTCCATTGATCAAGTTTACTGACCCCGGTAGTTATTGGGTAGAAATGACTGCCACCTTTGGTGCCTGTACCTATACTGTGAGAAAAGACCTGGAGATTGCTCCTTATGATCCCCATGCAGGTCCTGGTAATAGTGTGCCTGTACAAGTGATAGATACCGTGATGCTATCACCGAATCCCAACAACGGCAATTTCAACTTCAGAATAAAGTTGAATCGTAAACAGCAGATCGTTGCTTATGTGTATGATATGAACGGCATCATAGCCGGCAAGAGGCAGTATGCACCAACCCTGCAGGTAGATGATTCATTTTCCGTTGGAGGATCTGTAACAGGTACTTTCATCCTCAGGGTGATTACAGAAACTGAAAGCAGGGATGTCCGGTTTATCATCTCCCGGTAAAGAATTGCAATACTTAAAAAGAAAAAGTCTGCCAACTGGCAGACTTTTTCAATTACATAAGCACAGCATCAACCACTCAATCCATCTTCTGACCTACTTTTCTGTAGCCGAGGTAGAAGAACAGTGGGAACACCAGCAGCGTGAGCACGGTGGCAGTGATCAAACCACCAATTACTACAATCGCCAAGGGTTTGGAAGTCTCAGAACCAATACCTTTGGATAACGCTGCTGGCAATAAGCCAATAGCCGCCATCAACGCTGTCATGACCACAGGGCGTACCCTTGTGCGTACCCCATCCCGTATTGCTATTTCAAGAGTGTGATGATTAAATTCATGCCGCTTCACCATTTGCATGTTGTTCTTGAACACCGATATCAGTATCACCCCGTTTTGTATACAGATACCGAACAATGCAATAAATCCGATACCAGCCGAAATACTGAAGTTAGTCCCTGATATCAGCAAGGCTGCAATTCCCCCGATAATGGCAAATGGCACGTTCAGTAACACCATACCGGCATCTTTCACATTGCCGAACATGACGAACAGGATCAGGAAGATGATCAGGAGGCTGATAGGTACTACCTGCGTCAGGCGCTTCGTTGCTCGTTGCTGATTTTCAAAATCACCCGCCCACTGCATCTCGTAGCCTTTATCCAGTTTCACCTGTTTGTCAACTTTGCCCTGGGCTTCTGCTATAACGCTACCCATATCACGCCCCCGGATGGAAAATTTAACGGCTGTATATCTTCTGTTATCGTCCCTGAAAATGATACTGGGCCCTGTTAATGTACGAATGGTAGCAATGTTCTTGATAGGCACCCGCGCACCGCGCAGGGTAGGGACCATCAGATTACTGATTGCTTCGGCATTGTTGCGGTATTGCTCTTCATAACGTAAACGCAATTGGAATTTGCGCTCTCCTTCATAGATCTGCGTGATAGCCTTACCGCCGATCGCCATTTCAATGATAGCGTTCGCGTCCGCTGTAGTAACGCCATAAAGGGCCATTTTATTTTCATCAAGATCTATTCTCATTTCCGGTTGACCAATATTCCTGATCACGCCCAGATCTTCCACTCCCTTGATGTTCTTCATAATATCATATACCTGGTTAGCCTTCGCCTCCGTATAGGTAAGGCTGTCCCCATATATCTTCACACAAAGGGAGCCTTTTACTCCCGATACCGCTTCTTCCACATTGTCCATGATAGGTTGGGAGAAGTTCAGGTTCACCCCCGGGTATACTGCCAACTGTTGCTGCATCTTATCGATCAGCTCCTCTTTAGACATACCGCTTTTCCATTGTTTCTTCGGATAGATATCTACATGGAATTCAATGTTATAGAAGCCTGTGGCGTCTGTACCGTCATTCGGCCGGCCTGTCTGCGACATTACCTGTTTCACTTCCGGGAAGGCCAGGATAATGCGGCGCATCTTGTTAGCCAATGCTTTAGATTCGTCCAGCGATACGCTCAATGGGCAGGTAGCACGAATGTAGATCGCTCCTTCATCCAGTTCCGGCAGGAATTCCGTTCCCAGGAACCTGAACATGAACAACCCTACAGCCACCAGTGCTGTCGCGATAATGAGCGTGATACGCTTATGCCGGTAGGTACGTGAAAAAAGTTTCATCACACCATTGGTGATGGCTTCTACAAAGATATTATGTTTCTCCCGTACATTCTTCTTCAACAGGATACTACTTAACAGGGGAATCAGCGTCAGTGTCAGCACCAATGCTCCCAACAGTGCAAAACCCAGTGTCCATGCCAGGGGAGAGAACATCTTACCTTCCACTTTCTCAAAAGAGAAGATCGGCAGCAGACCGGCTATGATGATCAGTTTGGAGAAGAAAATAGCCTTACCCAGCTCTCCGCCGGTATTTTTGATCAGTCCCAGTTTAGAAAGCTTATTAAAGCGTTCCATGCCCATCTGGTGCTGCTTATGGTCGAGTAATACAAAGATACCCTCTACCATCACGACCGCGCCGTCAATGATGATACCGAAGTCTATCGCCCCCATCGATAGCAGGTTGGCAGACATGCCTTTGAGTGTCAGGCAGATAAAGGCAAACAAGAGCGCCAGCGGGATCACAATGGCTACGATGACGGTGGTGCGCCAGTCGGCCATGAACAGGAATACGATCACCGTTACGAAGATGATCCCCTCCAGCATGTTATGCAATACCGTATGTGTGGCAAATTCTATGAGGTTGTCGCGGTTGTAGAACGTATTGATCTTCACGTCGGAAGGCAGCACCTTTTCATTCAGATAATTGATCCTTTCTTCTACACGCTTGATCACCTCACTGGGGTTTTCTCCCTTACGCATCACGATAATACCTTCCACCACATCATTCTGCTTGTCGCGGCCTACCTGTCCAAGGCGGGGCAGCGCAGATACGGATACCTGGGCAATATCTTTCACCAGGATAGGGGTATTGTTGATATTGTCGACAATGATATTGCCTATCTCTTCCTCGTTGTTCAGCAAACCGATGCCACGTACCACATAGGCCTGTGAATTATCGACGATCACATCGCCGCCAACATTGATATTACTTTTGGAGATAGCACTGTAAACATCCAGTGGCGTAATATCGTAGGACGCCAGTTTCTGCGGATTGACAGTGATCTCGTAGGTCTTCACCTCACCGCCAAAGCTTACCACATCACCCACGCCGGGCACATTCAGTAAACGGCGTTCTATCACCCAGTCCTGTAATGTTTTAAGTTCCTTTACTGTTTTCGTCTTACTTTCCAGCGTGTAACGGAATATCTCTCCTGTAGGCCCCGTAGGCGGCTGCACATCCGGTTCAGCGCCTTCCGGCAGTTCCACGTCGCGCAGTAGGTTATTGACCTGCTGGCGCGCAAAAGGATCGTCTACATTATCATCAAAGATCACCTTCACTACAGACAGGCCAAATACGGTGGTAGAACGTACAGAGGTTTTCTTCTGTACGGGGTTCATGGCTATCTCGATAGGAACGGTCACGAACTTCTCTACTTCCTCTGCACTTCTGCCCGGCCATTGTGTGATGATGGTGATCTGTGTATTCGTTACATCCGGGAATGCTTCAATGGGTATATTTCTGAATGCGATGACGCCCCATATAATGAGGACTACGGTCGCAAAACCTATAAAGAGCCTGTTCTTCAGCGAAAAGGCAATGACTGATTTTATTATTTTCTGCATGAGATCCGGCTTGGCTAGTTAAGGTTAAGGGCATCATAAATAAAGACCTGTGAACTGGTTACCACCTGTTCACCTTCCTGCAGACCGGTAATGAATGCCCGGCCCTCGATCCTGCGCAGCAGGTTGATCTCCCGTATTTCAAGCCCAGTAGCTTTCTTTACGATCACATACTGTTTACTGTTGTCCATCACTATTGCTTTGGCAGGAATACTGAGGATAGCCCCCGTAGGTTTAGCGCTCACCTTCACCGTGGCAAACATTTCAGGTTTCAGTTCACCGCTGGCATTCGGCATACTGATACGTACCTGCATAGTGCGGTTGGCCGGATCCAGTACATTGTACACCTTGTCTATCTTACCCAGGTATTCTTTCTCCGGATTGGCCAGGGTCTTGACCTTCACCTCGTCGCCAAGGCGGATGTTCGCAATGTCTGATTCATATACATTGGCAATGATCCATACGGTAGAAAGATCGGCAATTGTGAACAGTGCATTACTATTGTCCTGGCGTACTTCAGAATTGCTGGAGATGTTCTTTTCGATCACATAACCGCTGATGGGCGCTTTCAGTGTATAAGCAGCGCTGCTGGCGCCGGTGATATTGGCTACCTGGCGGGCCCTGTTCAGCTCAGACTGTGCTTTCTTATATTCTATCTGGGCAGCCAGGTAATCCTGCTGTGTAGCCAGATTGCCTTCGAAGAGGGATTTCTGTGTCTCCATATTCTTCTTCGCCATTTCAACGCTGGATTCCGCGATAGATACATCATTCGAGATACCGGCCACTTCAGAGCTCTGTAGTACTGCCAGTATCTGCCCCTGTTTCACATAGTCGCCCAGCTCCACCTGTACACTCCTGATCTTACCGCTTACCAGTGCATAGACCTTGGATTCCTTGCTTTCATCAGGTTGGATCTTACCATTCAGTTTAACATTCTCTGAGGGTTCTTCCATCGTTGCTGCGGCAGTTTCCACATGTTTGAACAGGCTGTCGGAGATGACAGGATCATCTTTTTTTACTTCCGGTTCATGTGAGCCGCAGGCAGACAGCATGCATACTAAGGCAAAGGGAAGCGTATATATGATAAAAGATTTCATGACTATTGCTGTTATTATTATTTATTGAACAAAGTTTTACCGATCGCGAAGTTGAGTGTTTCAATTGCCTGCATCCTGTCATTCTGCAACTGGTTCAGCTGAAGGATGTTCTCTTTATAGGAATCATAGAAGTCTGTGAGTTCCAGGAGGCTGATATTCTTCTTCATAAAATTGTCTGTAATACTATGCAGCAGTTGCTCAAACTGTCCGCGGAATGCGGGATCTACAGATTCCAGCATCTTATCGGTATTAATAGCTTTTACGTAGGCTGTCTGTACCTCATTCTCAACGGCCTGTGTCTGTTGCTGTACCAGCAGTTTGGTCTGGTCAACACTGAACTTTGCCGCCTTGATATTTCCCTGGTTGCGGTTGAAGAAGGGAAGGTCGATACCGAGGTTCAGGAAGGAGGCGTTATTCACAAAACTGCCCCTTTTATCGAAGCTGGCGCCCAGTGTAAGATCGGGTACAGCGATGGCTTTCTGCAGACTGTAGTTCTGCTGGTTGTACAGCAGGTTATTCTGAGCCAGCTGCAGGTCCTGACGATTAGCATAGGCGCTGTCCACGAGGCTTTGCAAGCTGGTTTGCCTTACTTCAGGAATGCCGGCGATGGCATTGTCCGGTATATCAGGCGCAAACCAGGAATGATTGTTCTGCAGCAACAATTGCAGTTCTGCCTCGAGGTCATTGACCTGGTTCAGCATATTGGTACGGTCTGCCCTCAGGCTATACAACAAAGAGCGTAAGCGTACCGCATCCTTGAGTGTCACCAATCCTCTTTGCTGCAGATCTTTGTAAGTAGCATCCATTTTTTCAAGTGATGCGATCTGTACATCATATGCTTTTATAGAACTCTGGAGGTAATATGCCTGGTAGAAGTTACTACGCAGGGTGAACCTGAGTGTACGCAGCAGATCGAAGAAAGCATTCTCCGCCATATCTGCATTGGTGCGCGCCAGCCGTACCTGCTTGTTCCTTTTCCCCGCCAGGGAGATCAGCTGCTGTACGCCAATTTCGTACTGGCCGGTCTGATTACTGATATCGAAGAATTTTTTCCTGTCAGGATTATATAGGTTGCCACTGAGTGTAAGGTTAGGATTGTTGTACAACCGGGCCTGAATGATCTGTGCCTTTGCGATAGAGACATTATACTTTTCCGCCAGCAGCTGCAGGTTCCTTTCGAGGAACTGTTTCTCTGCATCCTGGAGACTGATGTGCAAGGTATCCTGCGCTTTGGCTGAAATACCGGCAGCAAGCAATAACAGACAGCAGGTAAGGATCCGGAAAAGTGATGCTACATTAAAGTCCTTACTAGACATATAGAATCGTTTATTTATAATATTTGTATGAAATAGTTTATGAAGAGATCAACAATACAGGCACATAAAGGTTTATAGCCAGCCATTGAAGACTGCCATAGGTACTCGCATGCGGAGATCTTAATAGTAAATGTGGATATTATGCCTTGGGTGGGGGCGTGAGAATATCGTAAGCTACGGTGCTGATCTTCTGCACCAGCGCCCGGGGATAAGCAATTGCCAGATCAGTAGTGGATGGTTCCTCCCTGTTGAGAACTACCTGCTGTACATTAGGAAGATAAATGGTAATGCCGTCACCTGTAAAGTAATGTGCATGGTCGTCATCTTCATCCTGTCCGGATACATCCGTATTGCCCAGCATGACATCGTTGATCAGCTCGAAAAATGTATTGATGTCATTGACCTGGCGTCCGCAGGCATCATATACGTCTTTCTCATCCGTTACCGGGATGAACATCGTCGTGTTGATGTGAATAAAGAGTAATATGTATGCAAAAAGCCTGATCATAGTATTTCTGATACAAATATATATTTGGGTATGTAGATAATGTCCTGCCTTAAGGAAGTTTAAGGCCATTTTAATCGGATTTTAACTGCGGGGCAGAGGTGTTGCAGGGGGAAAGAGGAGCTTCGGGGAAGCGGGTTACGCCGGCTTTGAGCAGGTAGAGATATAGTTGAGATTCGGTCGACCTAGCCTCATCCTCCCTTAAAGCTCCGTTCCAGAACGGAAGATTAAGGGAGGATGAGGCTAGGTCGACCGAATCTCTGGCGGACCTGTGTGCCGGATACTGGCAACAAAACGTCGATCGACTCCGTCAGGAGTCGTAATGTTTGTAGCCCGGGGTGATAACCCCGGGTGTACGTCACACGCGGGCGCGTTCGGCGTAACCCCGGATTGCGTCACACGCGGGTACGTTCGGTATAACCCCGGATTGCGTTACATGGTTAATCTGGCAACAAAACGTCGATCGACTCCGTCAGGAGTCGTAATGTTTGTAGCCCGGGGTGATAACCCCGGGTGTACGTCACACGTGGGCGCGTTCGGCGTAACCCCGGATTGCGTTACACGCGGGTACGTTCGGTATAACCCTGGATTGCGTTGTGCCTAGCACATCCAGTCTTGTAATATCCGGTTGATCTTTTCAAATTCAATAAGGAACCCATCATGGCCGTAGGTAGAATCTATCTCATGATAGGTGGCCTGTGGGATGTGTTGGGAGAGGAACAGCTGTTCCTCCGGCGGACAAAGAATATCGCTGGTGATACCCACGATCAGCGACGGCTGGGTTATGAGGGCCAGCGCTCCCGCCAGGTCTGTATTGCGTCCGCGGGATATATTGTGACTGTCCATTGCCTTGGAAAGCAACCAGTAAGATTGGGCATTGAAACGTTTCACCAGTTTGTCGCCCTGGTATTCGATATACGAAGAAGCCCTGAAATGATCGGTCTTTTCATTGTCAGGGTCCGATTGTGTACGTACAAAGGTCTGGTAGTTGCGGTAGGTCAGCATGCCGATCGCACGGGCTGCTTTCAGGCCTTTGGCGCCTGCGGCGTAACTATCTTCCTGCCAGGTATTGTCGGCTTCAATAGCGAGCCGCTGGGCTGTATGAATGGCGATACTCCAGGCACTTTCTGAGGCGCCGGTACAGAGCAGGCCGAGACGGGAGATGATGGCCGGTTCCAGTAATGCCCATTCCAGGGCCTGGTAACCACCCATAGATCCGCCCAGCAGTAATTTTACCTGTTGAACGCCCAGGTGTTTCCGCAGCAATACGTGCGCATTTACCATATCCCGTATGGTGATCTTCGGGAAGGAATGGAAATAGGGCTTGCCGGTAACAGGATTGTGGGAAAGCGGTCCGGAGCTGCCATAACAGGAGCCCAGGATATTGGCGCAGACAATAAAGTCTTTTTCAGGATCGATCGCCTGGCCAGGCCCTATCAGCCCCTTCCACCAGTCCATCACGTCAGCGTTGGCCGTCAGGGCATGACAGATCCATACCACATTGCTGCCTGTACTGTTCAAGGTGCCATAAGTATGATATGCAACGTGCAATTCCGGCAGTACTGCGCCGGATTCTAAGGTAAATGGCTGTTTATGATGGAAGTTATGTACTGTCAATGCCCCTGAAAAATTTGCGCAAAGCTAAGTTAAAAAATGCTTAATGCATAATGACCTTGAGGTAAGGGGGCATTTGGGATTTGCATCGGGGAGAAGTATCTTTGATAAATAATTTAGCTACAAATGAAGATATCACTACAGAGAATAGATGATGCGTTCAACATGGAAGCAGTTGACCAGAACGGACACAAGGTATTAATGGATTCTTCCGTGGAGAACGGCGGAAAGAACAATGGCGTAAGACCTATGCAGATGCTCCTGATGGGACTGGGTGGTTGTTCTGCCATTGATGTGGCCATGATCCTGAAGAAACAACGCCAGGAACTGACCGATTTCCGTATAGAGATTGACGGGGAAAGGGAAAAAGGTAAAGAACCTTCCATCTGGGAAAAGGTACACGTGATATTTCATCTCAGCGGCGATATTGATCCCGATAAAGCAGCCCGCGCCGTGGAACTGTCCATGACTAAATACTGCTCCGTTGCGGAAACCCTGCGTAGGGCAGGAGGGGACCTCACCTGGGAAACAAGGGTGAACGGGTAACCGCATCTCCTGATAACAGGCGCCGGACAGGTATATGAAACCTGAATGGCTAACTATTCTTATCATTCAATATATCTGCATAAACCGATGGAGAAAAACCAATACCGGCCGGAAACCAATGCCGTAAGGATACAGACAGAGAGAACCTGGCAGATGGAACACTCTACGCCACTCTTTCTGACTTCCAGCTTCACGTACGACAGCGCCGAAGAAATGCGCGCCACCTTCGCGGATGAAACGGACAACAATATCTACACCCGTTTCAGTAACCCGAATGTGGATGAATTTGTACAGAAAGTATGTGCCCTGGAAGGTGCGGAAGCCGGGTATGCTACTGCTTCCGGTATGAGTGCGGTGTTTGCAAGCTTTATGGCCCTGATGAATGCCGGCGATCACCTGATATCCGCCAGCTCTATCTTTGGGTCTACCCATACCGTCATCACTAAATTCCTCCCTAAGTGGGGTATTGAATACAGCTATTTCGATATCAACAAACCCGAAACCGTTGAAGCGCTGATCAGGCCTAATACAAAGATGATCTTCGTGGAAACGCCTTCCAACCCGGGCCTGGAAATAGTAGATATGAGCCTGCTCGCCAATATTGCCAACAAGCATAATGTGATCCTCAACGTAGACAACTGCTTTGCCACACCGGTACTGCAGCGTCCTATTGCGGATGGCGCACATATCGTTACCCACTCGGCCACCAAGTGGATGGACGGACAGGGACGTGTACTCGGAGGTGTGGTAGTGGGCAAAAAGGAACTGATCAAGGAGATCTATTCCTTCTGTCGCAGCACCGGCCCGGCAATGTCTCCGTTCAATGCCTGGGTTTTGAGCAAAAGCCTGGAAACATTGCACATCCGTATGGCCCGCCATTCAGAAAGCGCCTTCACACTGGCGAAAGCACTGGAAGGCAACCCGCATATCAGCTGGGTGAAATACCCGATGCTGGAAAGCCACCCGCAATATGCTATCGCTAAAAAGCAGATGAGCGGCGGCGGCGGTATCGTATGTTTCGAACTGAAAGGTGGCCTGCAGAGCGGTACCCGCTTCCTGGATGCACTGAAAATGCTGACCCTCACCGCTAACCTGGGCGACAGCAGAAGTATCGCTTCCCATCCCGCCAGCACCACCCACGCCAAACTGACTGACCAGGAACGTGCAAAAGTGGGTATTACCCCCGGAATGATCCGCATCTCTGTAGGATTGGAAAATGTACAGGATATACTGGAAGATATTCTTCAGGCACTGGAACAATCTAAATAAGCGGTTGCCGGGAGCATCTAAAAACAGTTACGGAACGGTTTAAATAAAGACTTATATACCGGGAAGCATCGTATGTGCTTCCCGGTGTGTTTATAGCCCCGGGGTGATAACCCAATGATCCGTTAATATTTAATATTTCTTATCTTTCCATATATGAAATCTGTACCTCGCTTCATCCTGATCATTGTACTCAGTTTCCTGGGTGGTTATTTCATTTCCTGGTGGACCGTGGCCCTTGCGGCATTCCTGGTAGCTGTATTGATACCATTACCTCCGCTGCGCTCTTTCCTGAATGGCTTTATCGCCGTGTTCCTCTTATGGCTGGCGCTGGCCTTCTTTAAGGACATACAGAATGACCATATCCTGGCCAACAGGATGAGTGAACTGATCGTCAAAGTAAGGAACCCTATCCTGATAGGCGTGATAAGTGCATTTATTGGCGGACTGGTAGCTGGTCTCGGCGGACTGACTGGCAGTTACCTGCGCTATAAGAAGAAAGCCGTAGCCTGAATCGCAGTCTCTTTATCATCCACCTGTTAAAATTGAAATAAAAGCACTGCTGTACACCCGCGTGTTCCTCCGTAAACAGTATATTTATCCGGTAAAAATTTCCTGTGGAGAGCGGGAACTTATTACCTATAAATATCCGATATGCCCAAAACCTTACTAGCCTTTGTTTTCTTTTTCATTTACTATCATACCCAGGCCGGTATCATACGGGGCAAGGTGACCAATGAAAAGCAGGAAGCACTGCCTTTCGCCTCCGTATTTATTAAGGGAACGACCAACGGTACCACTACCAATTCAGCCGGCCAGTTTCATCTTGATGTACCGGCGGGGACCTACATATTGGTCTGCCAGTATATGGGATACAAAAAGGAAGAAAAGCAGGTAACGGTTACGGATGCCGGCCAGGAGATCAATTTTGTGCTCGCCCCCCTCAGTCTTCAGATCAAAGAAGTCGTCGTAAAATCAGGTGGAGAAGATCCCGCATACGCCATTATCCGTCAGGCAATTAAAAAGCGCGCATTCTACCTCGACCAGGTAAAAGAGTATACCTGTAACGACTATATCAAAGGTATTTTTAAGATGCGGGACATGCCCAATAGTTTCCTGGGCCAGAAGATCAACAAAGATGACCTGGACGATATGGGGCTCGATTCCAACAAGCGGGGTGTATTGTTCCTGTCAGAATCAGTCACCAAAGTAGCTGTCAAAAGACCAGACGATGTGAAGATTGAAGTGTTGTCGGCCCGCCAGAGCGGGGGCGGTTTCGGGTTCAGTTTCCCGGCTTTCATTGATTTTTACGAGAATAACGTGACCGCAATGGTCTCCCAGTTCAATAAGCGGGGCTTTATATCACCCATTGCGGAAAATGCGCTGTTCTATTATAAATACAGGTTGGAAGGCGTTTTCCAGGACGACGGTAAAACAGTGAATAAGATCAAAGTGATCCCCCGTCGTAAGTACGAGCCGCTGTTTTCCGGTTACATTTTTATCACGAACGATGACTGGCGTATTCACAGTGTCGATATGATGGTGACACAGGAATATCAGCTGGAGATCATGGATACACTGCATATCACCCAGATACATGTACCTGTGAATGCAGACGTGTGGCGTACGAAAGACCAGGTCATCAACGTAAGCATCAAACAGTTTGGCTTCAACGTGGTGGGCAGCTTCGTGAATGTATACTCCAACTATAACCTCACGCCCAATTTCCCGAAGAGGTATTTCGACCGGACCATCATGCGCTATGATACTGCGTTCGACAGGAAACAACTGGCCTATTGGGACAGCGTACGCCCCGTGCCGCTGGAGCCGGAGGAAGTGTCGGACTTTCATAAGAAAGACAGCATTGCCCGCAATCGCAGAGACAGTGCGCAATCTGCCTGGCGACTGGATACACTGCGCAGCAGGCAGAAGCCTGTTAATCCCCTGAAACTACTTTACAGTACAGGTGGTGTAGAACATAAATATTACTTTAAAAGAGATACCGGTATTTATTATCACCTCCTGGAAATGAAGTCATTATTGACGCAGGTCGAATACAATACTGTAGAAGGAATATCCATTAACCTGGAACCCACACTGACGTTCGACCTGCCTGCAAAACAGGAGCTGCGGATCATTCCCCGCATCAGATACGGCTTTAGTAATACCCATCTGAATGCCTATACCTACCTGTCCTGGGCGAAAGACGCAAAACTCGCAGGGCGTTATGGCAGTAATACCTGGACAATAGGAGGAGGGAAGCGCATTTCCCAGTTCAACCGCGACAATCCTATTTCGCCTGTCGCCAACATCTTTTATACCCTGTTGTTTAAGGACAACTATATGAAACTGTATGAGAACTGGTTCGGCGAACTTCGCTTCAGGCGCCGCTTTGAAAGCAGTGCTACCATTATGGCGGGGCTCTCTTATGAAGACAGGATCCCGGTGGAGAATACGACAGATTACAGTTTCCGGAAAGACAGCAGCAAACATTTCCTGCCAAATCATCCTTACGAACTGGCAGGCATTCCGTTCAACAGAAACCAGGCATTGGTACTGAACCTGTCATTTTCCTTCCAGCCCGGACAAAGGTTTATAGAGCTGCCTGACAGGAAAGTGGCTATCGGTTCAAAATACCCGGTTTTCCGCGTAGGGTACAGCAAGGGTATTCCTGACATCGCGGGTAGCGACGCTAATTTCGACAAATGGAACTTCGAAGTGCGGGATAATGTCAACCTGAAACTTTTCGGGGAATTTCAGTACCGTTTTGGGGTGGGCGGCTTCCTCAATAGTCAACATGTGGATATACCCGATTTCCAGCATTTTAACGGCAACCAGACTTTTTATAATATCAAATACCTGAACAGCTTCCAGCTGGCGCCCTATTACAGGTATAGCAATACATCCTCCCTGTACGGAACGGCGAATGTGGAACATCACTTTAACGGCTTGCTGACCAACAAGATACCATTATTCAATCGTTTGAAATGGAACCTTGTGGCAGGATCAAATGCTTTTTATGTGAACCGGGATAATAATTACGTGGAAGTTTTTGCAGGATTGGAAAATATTCTGAAAGTGATCCGCGTTGATGTAATTGCAGGATATCAGAGTAAAGACGATACCCGGATCGGCGTAAGGGTCGGTTTCGGGGGATTATTTGGAGGCCTGGTAAGACCACAACAGGATGAAACGGTGCAATAAAAAAAGGGAAAGCCGCTCTGACTTTCCCCTGCTTGCCTAAGATCTTTGCTTCCTTGCTCTATAGCTTTCTTTGGGATCACGGTCATAGAAATAAGCAAGTAAGCGGTAGATCCATAAACCGACTATAAAATAAAGGATGTAGAGAAAAACTGTACTCATAATTCACATTTTTGGGTTAATCTGATTTGCTTGTCCGATACCTTAATTTCAAAAAGGATGCCAAGTCTTATCATTATTTTATATACAATAATAATCAAATAGTTATAAAGGTTGGGATATGTTCAAAGTTTCCTGAACAATTTCCCTATGCCACACGTTGTAGTAAGAGTAAATCATATTTTGAGCCAGTTTACCTGTGTATCGTATAACATTTTCATGTGATCTCTAATTAAACTATCCCTCATGAAGAGAATTGCAATGATTGCTTTCATTCTTGGTATTTTAATGGCAACCCTGGCCTATGTGGCAGAAGTGAATGACTGGAATGGCCTGCCTGAATACCTCACTGTCGGGTTTGCCGGTTATGTGTTGATTATCAGTGCTACGGCGTATTATCTGACCACTATTTTGTACGAGTGGTCCAGGGAGACGGAGACCTGGCAGGGAGAACTCTGAGAATTTTACTACCTTTGCGCCGCCTGGCCAGCTGAAAAAGTGACATCAGTCAGCAAAAAGTCTGACTTTTTTTAGGATGACTGATGCAGCTCATTGTTTGGCAAGGCGAAAAACTGAAATTTTGCTCACAAGGCAAGTGTTCTTAAAATTTCTTTACGCAAAATGGCATTACACAACAGAGTATCTGCAGCTGAACTGAAGGTTCGGCTGGCAGCAGAGACATTTCGACGCGTTACTACATCATTCTACCAGTACGCAAAGATCGAAGATCCCAACGCTTTCCGTGACGAATTATACCAGCGGCTCTACACCCTGGGCGTATTTGGGCGCATCTACGTAGCCCATGAAGGTATCAATGCACAGGTCAGCATTCCCGAACACAATTTCGACGCTTTCAGGGACACCCTTTATTCTTATCCGTTCCTCAACGGCATACGTTTGAATATCGCTGTGGACGATGATGGCAAATCCTTCTGGGTGCTGAAGATCAAGGTCCGCGAAAAGATCGTGGCCGACGGTATTGAGGATCCCACTTTCGACATGTCGACAAAGGGTAAGTACCTCGATGCCAAAAGCTTCAACGAGCTGACTGAGGATCCTGATACAATTGTAGTGGACATGCGCAATCACTACGAATATGAAGTAGGCCATTTCGAAAATGCTATAGAAGTACCTTCTGATACCTTCCGTGAGCAACTGCCTATGGCGGTTGATATGCTGAAAGACAAGAAGGATAAGAATATCGTGATGTACTGCACCGGTGGCATCCGTTGTGAAAAAGCATCCGCGTATATGCTGCACAATGGTTTCAAAAATGTATTCCACCTGGAAGGCGGTATTATTGAATATACCAACAAGGCAAAAGCCCAGGGGCTTCCACTGAAGTTCAAAGGAAAGAACTTCGTGTTTGACGACAGGCTGGGAGAGCGCATTACAGACGAAGTGATTGCCCAGTGTCATCAGTGCGGTAAGCCCTGCGATACGCATACTAACTGTAAGAACGATGGTTGTCACCTGTTGTTCATCCAGTGCGACGAATGCGCTGCCAAATACGAAGGTACCTGCAGTGACGAGTGCCATACAGTGGTGCAGATGTCGCCGGAAGAACAGGAGCAAATGCGGAAAGGAGTAGATAAAGGAACGATGTTCTTCAATAAATCCAAGCAAAGGTTAAGACCCAGGCTGGGAAAAGATAAAGTACAATAACAGATTTTCAAATTGAATACCGGGAAACCGGGGAACAGCATTTTGTTTGCGCTTGTTGTAATCATGCAACCCGGAAATGCGTATACTAACAAAACGTCAATCGGCTCCGTCAGGAGCCGTGTGTTTGTAGTCCGGGGTTTTCGACCCCGGGGATGTATATACCCCATAACGCATTTTCGCATACAGAACACGTTTGTAACACGCACCGGTAATGTGTTTTTGCCTCCCTGGACGAATATGCACCGGTAAAATAAAAAAACCGCCCCGCGTTGTTTCTTCTGCGGCGGGGCGGAGTAATTGAGCATGTAGAACAGTTCAAACAAATGTAAACACCTGTAAGAGCTGCGCGTAGCATGTCCATTCTATCAACCTATATGCGAACTAAAACCCTATTGATCAGCGTTAATTATCACTCAGTGCTTCGTATATCTGTTGCTGATGTGCAGATATGACGTTTTCACCCACATTCAGTCCTCTGAGGATATAAATAATATCACCGGTAGTCGTGTACGTTTGTACTTCCCTTACCTGGATATTATATTTATCTTTAAATACCAGTACGAAATTCTTACTATGGTCTGCTATGACGGCTGTTTCCGGTATGGCTACCATGTCATCGCCGGCGCTGCAGTGAACGATCACTGATGCCTTCATCTCTGGTTTCAGCCATGCTTCGGGGGCGGTCAGCAGTATATACAGCCGTCCGGCTGATGAATCCTTCGGCGGATAGACGGTCTCCACTTTTCCATAGAACACTTTTTCGGGAAGGCTTGCTGTAATGATCTCTGCTTCATTACCCTCTTTCACATTTTTCAGATCAGCCTTTGCAACATCTATCAGTACATCTGTCTTGCGGGCATTCCACTTGTTCCGGACTATTCTGCCCGGCAGCTGTAACTCCTTTTGTATGGGTTTCAGACTGGCGGTATCTATCCTGATCGTTTTCAACATTGTATCGCTCAGCACGAACGTCTTCTTCTGGGCGCCTCCATCAATCTCCGGGTGCTTACATGCAGTCAGGCATAGGCTGGCAACAAATAAGACGAGGATGAAGGAGATGCATTTCATGACGTATTTCAGAATTAAGGCAAAGCTCCGCAATCCTACTTAAAGAGGGCTTTAAAGACAATTAAAAAGTCATTAAAATGTGCTGGGAATAGACATCTTATTGATGCCTGTGCGGTAAAACGACGGTAAAAGTGGTGCCCTGTCCCTCTATAGATGCGACAGAGATCTGGCCTTTATGCAACACGACGATCCTTTTGCAGATGGAAAGTCCCAGGCCATGGCCACGTACCTGGTGGGAATTGGCGCCCCTGTAAAAGGGTTCAAAGATCTTCTCCAGGTCTTCGGGGGCTATGCCCATGCCATTATCTCTTACCTGTACCTGGATACTGGCCGGGGTAAAGTCGATGGTGACGTAGGTGGTATTGTCTGAAGAGAACTTCAGTGCATTGTCCAGCAGGTTCAGGAAGAGTACTTTCAGGAGGCTTTCATTCCCCTCACAGATCAGTTCTGTATCCAGTTCCGGCACTTTGAGGAAACGGATATCCACCCGGGGGGATTTATGTGGTTCTGCACCAGGGCCGGCGGGTGCATGCTTCAGTTTGATCAGGTTGCCCATTTCCAGCAGGAGTTCATCTATCCTTACCTCCGTGAAGACAAACTGCTGCTCGTCCAGTCCTGACTGTGCCAGCTGTAACAGTCCGTTGCTCAGGTCTGACAGGTGCTGGGCATCTTCCAGTACGGAGGTTAGGGTATCCTGGTATACCTCTTTACTTCTTTCCTTGGACAATGCTACCTGTAACTGGCTGATGATAGATGCCAGCGGCGTTCTCAGCTCGTGCGAGGCATTGCTTACAAAGCTCTTTTGCAGGTCAAAGGCATTGCTCAGGCGTTTCAGCATGGTATTGAAATTGGCTCCCAACTGGGCAATTTCATCCCTTCCTTTGGCGTCTACTGTCATGCCCTGGAGGTTGTTGGCGTTGATGGTCTGTACCTGTCCTACAAGATTGTCAATGGGTTGCACCATTCTTTTGGCAAAGAAGTAGCCGACCACCACCAGTAATATGACCGCTACGATGATCTCAATGATGAGGATCTGCCGCAGGTTCTGCAGGTTCTGAAAGCCATATTTATCAAAGGAAGTGACCAGTACGATCACTGAGACCTTCCCCTCCGTATAATATACGCCTACCAGCTCACCGTTATCACGCTCATGGCTATACTCGCCGTACTTTTTGATATAATCCAGCAGGTGGCGGGAGGTACGGATAGCCGTATCTTTTATATTGGAATACAGCAGGTCGTAAGCCGGGTCGTAAACCAGGATGGTTTCTTTATACAGGTCCTGAAAGGTAGTTTTATCCAGTTTCCGCAGCAGGTCTACTTTTACGCGGTCATCTTCAATGATCACGTTGGCAATGGAACGGGCCCGGTATTCCAGGCGTTCCAGGTATTCCGCCTTACGGGACTGTGCAGAGAAATAGTATGCCAGGATGGCGAAAGTGTTCAGCAGTACGAATGCTGAAATAGAATAGGAGAGCGCTATTTTATACTTGATCTTCACTCTTCGGCAAGGTAATATCCCATTCCTGTTTTTGTATGGAGCAGCTTATTATCAAAGTCTTTGTCGATCTTCTTCCGCAGGAAGTTCATATATACTTCTATTACGTTGGTACCGGTATCAAAGTCTATATCCCATACCTTTTCGGCGATCACCAGTTTAGAGATCACTTTCCCTTTGTGCAGGGCAAGGAATTCCAGCAGCTGGTATTCCTTTGCGGTCAACGCGATCTTTTTACCGGCCCTGGTTACTTCCTTCTTCTCCCGGTCTATCTCCAGGTCGCCGATCACGATCTTATATTGTGTATTTTCCTGTACTTCAGAACCTGCACGTTTCAGGAATACCCTGATGCGGGCCATCAGCTCCCGGAAGTCGAAGGGTTTGACCAGGTAGTCGTCAGCTCCGAGTTCAAACGCCTGCATCTTGTCGTCCATGCCGCCGAGAGCGGTGAGCATAATGATAGGGATGGCGTTATTTTTCCGGCGGATCACCTCACATACTTCGTAGCCGTTGGCGTGGGGTAGGTTCAGGTCCAGTATCACCAGGTCGTAGTTATTACTGGCGCCGAGGCTTTTGCCCATTCTGCCGTCATAGGCAACGTCTACTTCAAAGCCGTTTTCCTCTAAACCCTTTTTTACGGTATTAGCCACTTTGATTTCGTCTTCTACTACGAGTATGCGTTGCATATGTTATCCCAGTTAGTTCGCTGTATTGAAGGTACGAGTTATGCGCTTATTTATGCTTGTAATATTTGCGGTTTTGATTGGCGGTTTCTTGGCGTGTTGCAGTTTGTCGCGGTTTCAGGTGGGACCCCGGGCTGTAGCCGTTAACCTTGCCAACATTTAAGCCCCCGTCTTCCAAATCAACAACCAGTAACCTTGTTTACGCTTAAGGTCCAATTCAATAACCGGTAACGTCATCAGGGGCGAGCCCTTAGCGGCCAGCCATTGCAATAGCCCCTGAATGCTATTGTAGGAAACGCGATTAGCCTTCCAGCTCCATGAGCTTTTCGAAGGCCTTCTCATAATCCTCATTCACCTGTTTCAGTTCCTTACCCAATAGCGCGTATTCAGATTCGAGCTGCTGGAAGCGCTTTTTATCGGAATAGGTCTGCGGATCGTTCATGGAAGTTTCCAGGGCAGCCTTTTTCTCATTAAGGCGGGCCAGTTGCTCTTCCAGTTGCTGGAACTGACGTTTGTGTTTCTGCAACTCCTTTTGCTTCTCCTTGTCTATAGGAGCGTTCTTTTGCTGGCTGTTGTTGTTATTGCTGGTATTACCTGCGTTCTTATTATTGTTGTTGCCGTTGTTACTGTTGTTATTATTATTACCGCTGTTGTTGGTGGCGTTATTATTTGCTGGCCGCTCGTTCTTTATGTCCTTTTTTTTTACATCGTTGGCGCTCTTGTCGGCGGAGGCGAGCTGTCTGGCATTTTCAGCCTGACGCTTTTTATACTCTTCCCATTCGGCATAGGTGCCCTTGAATTCCTTGATCTTTCCGTCTACGATCTCCCAGATCTTGTTGGCTGTCTGGCTCACGAAGTAACGGTCGTGGGATACCAGTACGTAGGTACCGTCGTACTGCGACAATGCATCAATCAGCATCTGTACGGAGTTCATATCCAGGTGGTTCGTAGGCTCATCCAGCAGGAGGAAGTTGGCCTGGCTGATAATGGTTTTCGCCAGTGCTACGCGGGCTTTTTCACCTCCGGACAGTATCTTGATCTTCTTGTAAACGTCATCTCCTGTAAAGAGGAAGCAACCCAGAAGGGCGCGGAGCTCCATTTCTGTACGGCCGCTACCGAAGTTTTTCAGTTCGTCCAGGATCTCGCTGTTCAGGTCCAGGCTTTCCAGCTGGTGCTGGGCGTAGAAGCTGGGTACGACGTTATGTCCGCCGATACGCTCGCCTTCCATTGGTTCTGTTCCTGCTATTACACGGAGCAGGGTGGATTTACCTTTACCGTTGGCACCGATCAGGGCTATTTTGTCGCCGCGGTTGATCTCAGCGCTGGCTCCTTCGAGGATGGTGAGCTTACCGAAACGTTTGGTTACGTTGTTCAGTGTAGTGATGATCTTACCGGGTATCCTGTCAGGGGTGAAGTTGATACGGATCTTGGATGGACCATTGTCTACCTGTTCCACTCTTTCCAGTTTGTCGAGGCGTTTGGCAATACTCTGTGCCTGCGCGGCCTTGGATGCTTTGGCCTTAAAGCGCTCGATAAAGCGTTCCTGCTGGCGGATATAGTCCTGCTGATTTTCGTAGGCACGCTGCTGCATTTCACGGCGCAGGTCCTTTTCCTGTTCGTAGTCTTCGTAGTTACCCGCATAGTGGTGTAACTGCTGCTGGTAGAGTTCTACTATTTTGTTGACCATTCTGTCCAGGAAATAACGGTCGTGCGATACGATGATCACAGCGCCATTGTAGCTCTGAAGATATTTCTCCAGCCATTCGATGGAAGGGAGGTCAAGGTGGTTGGTCGGTTCATCGAGCATGAGCACATCCGGTTGCTGCAGGATCAGTTTGGCCAGCAGCACACGCATGCGCCAGCCCCCGGAGAATTGGCTGTAGGGGCGATCCAGGTCGGCTGTGGAGAAACCGAGGCCTTCCAGTACCTGGGCGGTCTTATGACGCATATTGTAACCGTCGAGGGCCTCAAATTCATGGAGCTTATCAGCGTATTCCATGAGAAGGGCTTCTTCTTCGTTCGTTTCCAGTTCTTTAGTGATGCGCTCCAGTTCTTTTTCCAGTTTGATGGCCTGCTCAAAGGCGGTCATGCCCACATTCAGGATAGATTCGTCAGATTCAAAGCTGAGCAGGTCCTGGTTGAAGAACCCGAGGGAGAGGTTTTTGATCTTGTTGACACTTCCTTTCGAAACAGTGTACTCGCCGTTGATCACGCGTAAGATGGTAGATTTACCGGTACCATTCAATCCGATCAGACCCACACGGTCGCCCGGTACTATATGCCATGAAGCGTTTTCAACGATGGCCCTTGCGCCAAACTCAAAAGTTATATCCTGTAGTGCGATTAGCATTGCTAAATTAAATTGAAGGTGCAAAGGTAGTGCTTTTAGAGGAGAGTCCATAGTCTGGTGAGCAGTTCTATCGACTGTTTCGATTATCTTTGGACGCAAAAGCAAAATAAAACATGAGGTCAGCTATAATTCTGGTTATCACCGCATTCCTTGCCTGCAATGAAGCCGCCAAGGCGCCTGTCGCCACACAGGCAGACAATGGTCCGCTGAAGGCCCCCTATGCCACCGAATTCTATGATTCACTGCAAACAACCATGGATGCCTATTATGACCTGACCGATGGCCTGTCGCAGGGCAATGCTACCTACACCGACAAATGGGCTGCCATCCTGCGGCAGCATATAGATAGCCTTCCACTGGGCACACTGCAGATGGATTCCGCAAAACTGGGCGCTATCCGGACCGCTACGGGCAGTATCAGTGCCGAGCTGACGGGGTTGTTGGGAGAAAAGGACCTGGAAGGGAAAAGAGCCGGTTTTGAAGCGGTCTCCGATATGTTGTACGACATTATCCAGGCCACAGGACTGAAGGGAAAGACCGTTTACCGGCAATATTGCCCCATGGCATTCAATGACCGGGGCGCCTACTGGCTCAGCAGGAGCAGCAAGCGGCAAAATCCTTACTTTGGTAACGGAATGCTGGGCTGTGTGGAGGTTACAGACAGTTTACGCTATTAAGAAAGCCACATGAGGTAAGAATGCAGTGAGGGCCATTACATTTGATATACAAAAATGCCGTCATTTTTCTTAACTTCGCAAGCCGATTTTACAGGCTATTTAAAATCAATATAAAAGCAACACAGCAATAGCTGTAGGTTAACAGCTCAAATCGTATGATCAACATTACATTACCGGATGGCGCAGTTCGTCAGTATGAAGCAGGAGTAACTGCAATGGATGTTGCCAAATCCATCAGCGAGGGATTGGCACGTAAAGTTTTGGCCGCAAAATTTAATGGTCAGGTGACGGATGCGTCCCGGCCAATTACAACGGATGGCACGCTGCAGTTACTGACATGGACAGATACGGACGGCAAGGCTACCATGTGGCACTCTTCCGCTCACCTCATGGCGGAAGCGCTGGAAGCACTGTATCCGGGCGTGAAGTTTGGTATCGGGCCCGCTATCGAGAACGGGTTCTATTACGATATTGACCTGGGAGGACGCAGTATTTCCGACGAAGATCTGCAGAAGATCGGCGATAAGATGGCTGAACTGGCAAAAAAGAACAGCACTTACGAACGCCGCGAAGTAAGCAAGGCGGACGCTGAAAAATATTTCACCGAAAAGAACGATGAGTACAAGCTGGAACTGATCAGGGACCTGCAGGATGGTACCATCACTTTCTATACACAGGGGAACTTTACCGACCTTTGCCGCGGGCCGCACATCCCCAACACAGGGTTTATCAAGGCTATCAAGCTGACAAACATTGCCGGCGCCTACTGGCGTGGTAATGAGAAGAACAAAATGCTGACCCGCATTTATGGTATCACTTTCCCTACCCAGAAGGAGCTGGACGAATACCTGCACCTGTTAGAGGAAGCTAAAAAACGTGACCACCGCAAACTGGGTAAGGAACTGGAACTGTTCACCTTCTCTGAAAAGGTGGGCCTGGGGCTGCCTTTATGGTTGCCAAAAGGCGCCATGCTGCGCGAACGCCTGCAAAGCTTCCTGCAGAAAGCACAGATCGAAAGCGGTTATATGCCGGTGGTAACGCCGCATATCGGTAACAAGAACCTGTATGTTACCTCCGGTCACTACGAGAAATATGGCAAGGACAGCTTCCAGCCCATTCATACGCCGGAAGAAGGCGAGGAGTTCATGCTGAAACCAATGAACTGCCCGCACCACTGCGAGATCTATAAATCCAGCCCGAAGAGCTATAAAGACCTGCCGGTGCGCTTTGCGGAATTCGGTACCGTGTACCGCTATGAGCAGCATGGTGAATTGCATGGTCTGACCCGCGTACGTGGCTTTACCCAGGATGATGCGCACCTTTTCTGCCGTCCCGACCAGGTAAAAGAAGAGTTCATCAAGGTGATAGATCTCGTACTGTACGTGTTCAACAGCCTGAACTTCACAGACTATACCGCCCAGATCTCCCTGCGCGACCAGGAAGACAGGGCAAAATATATCGGATCGGACGAGAACTGGAACCTGGCAGAACAGGCTATTATCGAGTCAGCCGCCGAAAAAGGCCTGAAAACAGTGGTAGAATACGGTGAAGCAGCGTTCTATGGCCCGAAACTCGACTTCATGGTAAAAGACGCGCTGGGGCGTAAATGGCAGCTGGGTACCATCCAGGTGGACTATAACCTCCCCGAGCGTTTCGAGCTGGAGTATGTAGGCGCGGACAACCAGAAACACCGCCCCGTAATGATCCACCGTGCGCCATTTGGTTCACTGGAACGTTTCATTGCCGTACTGATAGAGCATTGCGCCGGCAAATTCCCGCTGTGGCTCACACCTACACAGGTGAAGATCCTCCCTATCAGCGACAAGAACCAGGCTTATGCAGAAAAAGTGGCAGAATTGCTAAAAAATGCAGAAATTCGCGCAGAAATAGATGACCGCAACGAGAAGATAGGGAAAAAGATCAGGGAAACTGAACTTGCAAAAATTCCTTATATGCTCGTGTTAGGTGAGAAGGAGACTGCTGAAAGCAAAGTTGCGGTACGCAGACAAGCTAAAGGCGACCTCGGCGCAATGGACCTGGAACAGTTTATAGCGCTCGTAAAAGAGGAAGTAGTCAGCAGGAAACCATTCGAATAAGTCATTTCTCTACAAAAGATCATAAAATATATTTTTAACTAATTGAACTTTTGTATTTTCGGGTACGTTAATTGCTTTTATAGTCCATAGACAACAGATGCATGTCTGCAGATCTAATCCGCCCGGCGGAAGATACATCATTAAGACATTGTTCATGGACTATGGACGACTACTGACAATTATTAATTTGTAACTTTATTTTTTTTAATGCCACAAGGACCCAGACCAAGTTTTAACAACAACAGTAACAACAGGGGCAGAAACCCCAATTTCAGAAGAGAACAACAACAGGAACACCGCACGAACAGAATGATACGTGTACCTGAAGTACGATTGGTAGGAGAGAATATTGAAGTCGGGGTGTACCGAACGGAAGAGGCCCTGCGTATGGCAGAAGAACAGGGACTGGATCTCGTGGAGATTTCCCCAAATGCCGTACCGCCGGTATGCCGTATTATCGATTATAATAAATTCCTTTACGAAAAGAAGAAGAAGGAAAAAGAGATGAAAGCCAAAGCTCATAAGAGCGAGGTAAAGGAAATCCGGTTTACGCCAAATACAGACGATCACGACTTTGACTTCAAGGCAAAACACGCCGAGAAATTCCTCAAAGACGGTAATAAAGTAAAAACATACGTACAGTTCAAGGGCCGTGCTATCATGTTTAAGGAACGTGGTGAACTGATCCTGCTGAAGTTTGCCGAAAGGCTGGCAGAGGTAGGCGCCCTCGAAGGAATGCCAACCATGGAAGGTAAGCGTATGATCGCCATTTTCGCTCCCAAGAGCGCAAAAAAGAAAATGGAAACAAAAGAAGCCAGGGAAGAACGCATACAGCAACCGAAGGAACCTCGTCCTGCGGCAGCATCTTCCGAAGGTAAACCTGATCAGCAGGCATAATCCGATACGCTTTATTTACTTGGTGCAATTATATCAAATGAACCCGGAACCTTGCGTTCCGGGTTTTTTTATGGATCTCGAAACAAATCGGTACTCAACTTTGTGTATATTGGGTAAGTTTTGACACAATATGCAGGAGAAGATTATTTGCTTTCTGATTGACGATGATCAGGATGACCAGGAAATTTTTTCTCTGGCGCTCAACGCAATAGACGAAGATATAGATTGCATCACCGCCAACGACGGTGTGGATGCGCTTACTAAATTACGCAGGGAGCGGGGCTTTACACCTCATTTCATCTTCCTCGACCTCAATATGGTACGCATGAATGGCAGAGAATGCCTTAAAGAGATAAAGAAAATCTCACATTTAAATAATATCCCTGTTATCATATACTCCACTTCTTCAGAGCAGAAAGACATTACTGAAACGATGCTCCTCGGGGCTTCAGATTACATCGTGAAGCCACCCAGTATCTCAATACTCACAAAAAGATTGGAGCAAGTTTTGAGAAAGGAATAATGTTGATTCAGCTTATTTATGGAACTAACGAAGACTGTAATCCCTGAATTCCTCACCGGAGGTGGCGAGATGGGGGAACTTATACGCTCGAGGGACTGGTCTGAGACACCGCTAGGTCCGGCGGAAACCTGGCCCCAAAGTTTGAAAACCTGTATGCGGATCATTCTTACCTCCCGGCAACCGATGTTTGTCTGGTGGGGACCTGATCTGATCAATCTTTATAATGACGCTTACAGAAGTATCCTGGGTGGAAAACACCCGGAAGTGCTGGGTATGCCTGCCCGTGACGTCTGGAAGGAAATATGGGACCAGGTAGGGCCCCGTGCGGCAACTGCCATGCAGGAAAACGAAGGGACGTACGATGAATCCCTCTTACTGATCATGGAACGTAACGGATACCCGGAAGAAACTTATTATACATTTTCCTATAGCCCCGTGCCTGGCGACACAGGTGGCCCGGGAGGTATTATCTGCGCTAATACGGACGATACTCAGCGGATTATCGGTGAAAGACAGTTGATGACCCTGAAAGACCTGGGGAAACACCTGCCCGACAGTACCAGCGACGAAGATGTATATCGCAGGACTATCACCGTTCTGAAAGAAAATCCGGCCGATTTCCCCTTTGCCTGTATTTATCGTGCAGACCTGAAAGCAGGTACCCTCGAAATGGCGGGAAAGACAGATGTTTCTATCGGCGAAACTGTACTGCCGGCAATGCTGCAACTCGAATCCAGCCTGTCTGCCGACTGGAAGTTCAATGAGGTTATTCGTGAAAATAAATCCCTGATCGTTAACGGGTTAAAGGATAAATACGGACTCTTGCCTTCAGGTAGCTGGACGGTCAGCCCCGACAAGGCATTAGTGATACCTATTGTTCAAAGCGGCCAGGAATGCCCCTTCGCCCTGCTGATAGTTGGCTTAAGCCCTTACCGGCAGCTGGATGAAAAGTACCGCAGTTTTTTCCAGCTGGTGGCCGACCAGGTAGCAGGTGGTATCGTAAATGTACATACGGTCGAAGAAGCCCGTAAAAAGGCGGAAGCGCTCATGGAAATAGACCGGGCAAAAACAGCCTTTTTCAGCAATATTAGTCACGAATTCAGGACTCCGCTCACACTGATGCTGGGGCCACTGGAGGAACTACTGGCCCAGCGGGAAGGCAGCCTTAACGCGGAGCAGGAAGCGCATGTCATGGCCACACACCGTAACGCTTTACGACTGCTTCGCCTGGTAAATACATTGCTGGACTTCAGCCGCATTGAAGCAGACAGGGTACAGGCACGCTATTTCCCGGTGAACCTGTCTACGCTCACCGAAGATATTGCCAGCACTTTCAGGGCCGCAGTAGAGCACGCGGGACTTCAGTTCATTGTAAACTGTAGCCCCCTGACAACAAGTGCCTATGTAGACGGGGACATGTGGGAGAAGATCTTACTCAACCTCTTATCCAATGCATTTAAATACACACTGAAGGGCAGTATTACTGTGTCCCTGGAACAGGCAGGTAACCACGCTATACTACGCGTGAAAGACACCGGCGTTGGCATTCCCCCTGAGGAGATCCCTCATATGTTCGAACGCTTTCACCGTGTCAGGTATACCAAGGGCCGTACATACGAAGGCACCGGTATCGGCCTGTCGCTCGTAAAAGAACTGGTGTTGCTGCATGGAGGCGGGATCACTGTAGAAAGCGAGGAAGGCACCGGCACCACCTTTACAGTCATGATCCCGCTGGGCAACGCTCACCTGCCGGAAGACAGGATCATGGAAAACAACTACGAAGTGTATGCATCAGGGTTGAGCGAAACATATGTCAACGAGGCCTTGCACCTGGGACGTGAAAATGGAACGGGTATTAACGGTAATGTTCCCGAAGGGGAAGATAAAGCCCGCATCCTCGTTGTTGACGATAATGCTGATATGCGCGATTATCTGCAACGCCTGCTCGAAAAGCAATATACAGTTGATACAGCGGCCAATGGCCGGGACGCCCTGGAGAAGATCTCTGCAAATGCCCCGGAGTTGGTGGTGAGCGATATCATGATGCCGGAAATGGATGGTATCCAGCTCCTGCACCATATTAAACATGAGCCGGCAACCAGTTCATTACCAGTGATATTGGTGTCTGCAAGGGCGGGAGAGGAATCCAAGATTGAGGGCTATGATATTGGCGCCGATGACTATCTGACCAAACCTTTTTCTGCAAAAGAACTGCTGGCAAGGGTGCGCGCACAGATCAGGATCTCCCGTTTACATCAGCAGGCTATTGACATATTGCAACATAGTGCAGATGAACTGGAAAAGAAAGTGGAAGAGCGTACCGCCGAATTGCTGCGTAAGAATTCGGAGCTGGAGCAGTTTGCCTACATTGCCAGTCATGACCTGCAGGAACCCCTGCGTAAGATCAGGACATTCTCTGAACTGCTTCAGAATGGCCTGCAGAAAGGAATACCGGTAAACAACTATTTTGAAAAGATCCAGTCTTCCGCGGCACGTATGGCGCAGCTGATCAATGATGTGTTGAATTATTCCCGCTTGTCCAATACAGATGCGCAGTTTGTCTCCACAGATCTCAATACCATCCTGCAACAGGTAAGAACAGATTTTGATCTGCTGATTGAGCAGAAACAGGCCCGTATCAGCAATAACGACCTTCCGGTGGTAAAAGGCGTTCCTTCACAATTGGTACAGCTGTTTACCAACCTGATAGGCAACTCGCTGAAGTTCTCTGACAAACAGCCACTTATCACAATTACGGCTACCAGGTTGGAGGCGTCTGAACGGGCGTCTTACCCGGAATTAGAGAATGATCTCAACTATGTCAAACTTGAATTCAGCGATAATGGTATCGGGTTCGAACAGAAATTTGCAGAAAAGATCTTTACTATCTTTCAGCGCCTGAATGAGGGAAGGCTATATGCCGGTACAGGTATCGGGCTGGCCCTTTGCAAGAAGATCGTGGAGAACCATCACGGCGCCATCCGGGCCGAAGGACGGCTGGACGAAGGGGCTACATTTACGGTCATACTACCGGCAGATCAGTAAAAATATAAGACATAAAGAGGGCGTATCGTATTTGTCGATACGCCCTCTTTGCTTCATGGAGACAGCAGGCTGCTAACTAATGCTCACGAGGCACAATTCTCTTCCTGCATCCTCATCTGATATCGAATCATTTTATTGCGGGAATCCTGTAAAGTAGAAATCAGGATGTTCCACACTTTTCAATTGCCCCAGTTTTCCGTTCCCGCCCTGCGTATCCACTATAAAATCCATCGTAAAGCGGTCGTTACGGATGTAATCGAGCAGCGGTTTCATGTCACTGGCAATGGCACTTGCATTGCCTCCGAAGGTCTGTCCCGTAAAGTTGAATATACCGTTGGCAGTCTTTGTGTATGTGAATGGATATCGCGCCAGGTAAAGGGTATTATCCTGGATAATATAGACGTCCACATTCATCACCTGTTGACTCACATCAAAAGCAAATTCCGTGTAATAAAGGGTCAGCCTGTAGGGACCATTTTGCATTGAACTGGCAGCAGTGGTATAGATCGTTGTAAAAGTAGGCGACCATCCCGGTAACTCCTGCGGAGGCACGATAAGGGAAGAAAAGTCCACTCCCAACAATCTGTGCATAGGCACTACTGACGTGGGAGCGACTTTTACTTCTATCCGTTGACCATCAATAGTTACATAAAATACCTTCTTCACGCTGTCCCAAAACACTTCATGAAAGGTATTACCTCCGTAGACGATCGCTTGCTGCAGGTAAATGCCGTTCAGCGTATAATAGTAAGGAGTGGACAGCAGCTGTACCTGGTCTGCATCATCGATATAGATCAGGGTAAAGGTCTTGGTAAAGGTGTTGATACTCACCTGCAGCCGTTTTCCGTCACTGAATTGCAGATACAGCCAGGGATTCTGCAACATGTAGTTCTCCGTCCCGGCGATCAGGTTCGCAAAACTACCGGCGGCATATGCTTCCGCTTCTGCCTGGGTAGCTTTTACCAGTATCATCTTTGTGTCGAAAGAGATGCCTGTCAGCCTGATAGTATCAGCCGAAACACTGTCTATAGCATATTCAAAATCAACTGAATAGCCCGACCCGGTTTGTCCTCCGTAAACATTCGGATCCGGGTCAGACAGCAGGTGCAGATAGGAATAAGTGTCAAACAACAGGGAAGGCCTTTGTACCGCTTTGAGGCGATAGGTGCTTTCTTTACCGGTGCTTGCAGCGTCGAGTGTAACATCACTGTACATAGTGACCCGGTCGTTGGTGCCAAACCTGAAATAGAAACTATAGCCGCCACCTGCAGCAGGATAAACAACTGTTTTCCATCCATAGGTACTGCCTGTGAGCGTGGCTTTGTATTCCGCCAGTGCTTTTTCCATCCGTTCTTCCGGTTTCTCTCCGAAAAGCGAGGTAGTTTTATCTTTCTTACACCCTGCAAAAAGTATTGCCAGCAGAATGATATATAGTCTGTTATGAAGCATGTTTCCTGTTTTACAAATGATCAATTGCATCCTGTACCCTTGTCTGGAGATTGTAGAAATCAATGTTCCAGTTCTCTTTGAAGTAACGGACAATGATCTCTTCTTTCTGCCGGAATTTGGGCCGGGCATCAGCAGGTGCGGAAGCGACGATGGCCTCATATCCCTTTTTACCTTCTACCAGCATGGTAGATACCATTTCTACAAAGTCTTCATCCGGCGCACTGCGGGCATATTGGGTAATAAAGCCCTTTTCCAGCGCTTCGTCCAGTGTATAGTCATTCCAGCTACCGGTATAACCGGTGGAAATGCGTTTGTATTCGACCGGATATAAGATGGTCTGATGCAGGATGTGTGCAAACTCGTGGTGAATGGTATGGAGCATTTCACGTACAAATGGTTTGTCTGTAATATTGAAATCGTTCAGCCAGAACAACACGATCTTCCTGCCGCCTTCAGCGGTACCCAGGGTGATGGTATTGTTGGAATTGAACTCCGGGCTCCCCACCAGTACAAATTGTTTCTGGCAGTAGGTCTTGAAGAAGGTTTCTCCCGCTTCAGCGATATAAGGTGCTGCCCAGGTTTTCAGGATGGTAGACATGACAGGTTCCACTTTCTCTTCCTTCACCGGCACGAGTGTTTTGTTAATCGCCAGCTCGTAGCGTTCAAACCGGTACTTCACTTCTATATTGTAGGGCCGGGTAAAAACTGAATCTATCCAGAAATCGAGCGGGCCTTTCTCCCAGGTTTCACCACCCAGTCCGGGAATGTTTACGCTGTCAATTTTATCATCCTTAGAGCAGGCCATAAGACTGCCTAAAAGGATAAAGGCCATGAGCAATTTTATATGCATTTGTTTCATAGTCAATTAGTTTAAGCGGATTAACGGGGATTCAGTTCAAGACCTGCCAGTTCCACTTCCTGCGGCAGCTGGAACAGGCGGCGGGGATCATTCGGGGCCAGTGTTTCAGATTCGCCGGTCACACTGGTATGGGTAACGGGTATGTTATAACGTAGTATATCAAACCATCGCATACCTTCCTGGATGAATTCAGCCTGTTTAAAGTCCAGTACAGTGCTGATCAGGGCCGCCTTCATATCGGAGGTGCCATAATAGTTTTTCAGCTTGGAATCGGTGATCCTGAAATTGGCCGTATAGTCTTCTATACGCATGCTGGCGTAGTCGTTCAGGTCCTGTTTGGCAGCTGTAAAATTGCCCAGGTAGGTATTGGCCTCTGCGCGGTTGAACAGCACTTCTTCCGCTGTGAACAGTGGGAAAATGGTAAATGGAACGCCAATATTTGCATTAGCGCTCGAACGCACAAAGTGCTCCCGGAATTTCAGTATCAGCCAGTTATCCGTATTGCCACCGGAATAATACAGGGGTTGCACCCAGTCAGCGCCGGTTACATTCCGGAACTCGAACAGGGAGTATGCCAGGTCTGTACGCAGGCCATAGCGGTAAGAGCCATAGGAGCGTGCCCAGTCGGAAGGCGCTTCTACCAGCAGCAGGTTGGCAGTCTCGCTTGCCTTTGTATAAATGGCCAGCATTTCTGAACCTGTCAGCTGACTGTATACTGTCACCCAGGGCCGCAGATTTGACTTGATATTTCCGCCCGGAAATACATTGTTCGCATAACTGATCACCTTCTGGTAGTCCTTTTTGTACAGGTAGAAACGGGCAGCAAATGCATTGGCGGCCGCTTTGTTAAAATGATATTTGGGCACCTTGTAAGAGGTATTGTCAATGAGCGGCATACCCTCAAGCAGGTCCTTTTCTATCTGTTCATAGACATACGCGACTGTCTTCCTTTCGTACTTGCCATTCACCACCTTTTCAGGAGTGGTTACGTACGGTACACCAGGGTCCTGACTGGCCGTAGAGGCATCATATATCTTAGAGAAGAGGGTTACCAGCATAAAGTGGTTGTAGGCCCTTGCTACCAGTGCCTCGCCTTTCTGGGCAGTGTAGTCGGCTGGATTGTCTGCCTTGCTGATGGCATCCAGTGCCTGGTTGGCGGCAGCGATGGCCTGATAACAGGCGTTCCAGTAATAGTTTGGAGAACCCTGGGTTCTTTCCGTTACGTCCCGGAAAAAGAAAGGGTTGGTGTTGATCTCTTCGCTCAATGTACCGCCCGTACCTTTGTCGGCCGCATTATCAGACGCAGCCTCAGTAAAGGTGGCATAATCCGCCTGCGGGTAGGCAGTGACCAGCAACTCTGCCACTTTCTCAACTGTATTAAGTTGGGTACGCTGATCCGGCGCCGTTTCCAGGTATTTTCTGCATCCCGTTGAGAACAGTACGGCGGCAGAAAGTATATAGTAGCTTGTATTTTTCATCTGCCTGTGTTTTTCGTTATAAACCTGCTTTTAGAGAGAAGGTGAACTGTCTTGGTATAGGCAGGGCTACTCCACCTGAATTGAAGAATTCCGGGTCCTGGCCATTCAGCCGTTTATCTGAATAGATCAGCCAGACATTATTCGCTACCAGACTGACAGACAGGTTGTTAAAGCCTGCAGGGCGTATTAATTTCGGCGGCAGGTTATAAGACAGCGATACCTGCTTCAGCCTGACAAAGTCACCATCTGCTACACGGGCGGTAGAGTAGTTGTAATTATTGTAGGGACTGGCGCCGTTCAGCTGCGACTGACTTAACTTATCCATCACCGAAGGCACATTGGTGCGTTTTTCATCGCCAGGTAAGGTCCAACGGTTCAGGAAGTCATTTGAACTGGCATCCAGGTCGGTATAAATTTGTTTGAAGCCCGGATTCAGACGGATCTTGTTACCCGTGCTGTAGGTAACCAGGGCCGACAAGGCAAAATTGCTGTAGCGAAGGGTATTGTACCAGCCGCCTGTCAGCGTAGGATCAACAGGACCGTTGTATACCAGGTTCTCTATCTTGTTGCTCTGCAGGTAAACATTACCGCTTTTCACGCCGTCCTGATTAGTGAACACCGGTGTACCGTCTTTAGGATTGAGCCCCTCAAACGGTATGGAATAAAGCCCCCGCACCGGGTGCCCAACGGTAGCTCCGCCTTCGGGTACTACCAGGTCCCAGATGATAGGGATGTTCTGCAGGTTGGTGATCTTCCCTTTGTTATAGCCCAGGGTTAATTGCGTGCGCAGGCCCCATTTGCTTTCATTGACGATATTGTAGGCGATAGTGGCTTCCACCCCATGCGATTTCATGTCCCCGTAGTTGGCGATCTTGATGCTTTCCCCGCCGATACCGGAGGTCCGGATGGGGCCTATCAGGTCAAAGCCTTTCCGGAGGTAGCCATCCACGGTGATGGTCAGCTTATCCTTGAAAAAGCCGGCGTCAATACCCACATTGGTTTCATATTGTTTCTCCCAGGTCAGCTCTGAATTCTCCAGGCTCTGGATATAAATGGAGGATTCTATTTCTGAAAGGTAAGGGCGGTCGGTGCTGCGGTTCTGTAATACCACGCTCGAGTTCCGGGCATTACCCATACTTCCGGTAAGACCGTAGGTGGCTCTGAGCGTCAGCCTGTTCACCGTGCTCTGGTTCCGCATAAAATCTTCCGTATCTACGTTCCAGGAGCCGCTCACGTTCCAGGTGGGCAGCCAGCGGGCAGTACGTGATTCCCCCAGCAGGTTGGATCCGTCGTAACGGATGCTTGCATTGAAGTTATATTTCCCTTTATATGAATAGGCGGCGTTGGCCAGGTATGCCAGGTAGCGGTCATAGTTCATCGCCATGCTATAATAGTTGAAGTTGTTCTCAACATTCTGCTTGATGATATTCGGATCTATGAACGGCACACCGCCTTTGTCAAACTGGTAACCATAACCATCGAACTGCCGGTTCTGTCGGTTAGCATAGCGGAGTTCCTGTGCTCCCAGTAAATTGATCATATGGATATCATTCCAGTTCTTGCTGAACTCCACCGTGTTGCGGAAGTAGTAGCTGACGAGGTAATCATCTTCCGTAGTATAAATACCGCCATAAGGTAATACCACTACAGGTTCAGCTTCGGGGTCATCAGGATTGCGATAGAGGAAACGGTTCCGGTCCTTGATGGTGGCATCGCCGGCGGCACGGTAGGCCTGTGGCATATTGGAGTTTTCCTTGATCTTGTGCTCCTGGGTGGACTTCACATACCGGATGTTGCCCAGGAAGGTGTATTTCAGGTTCTTCAGGATCTTATAGGAGAAATCACCCTGCAGTTTGATGTCAAGCTGGCTGAGATCCATGTAGTTGTTGCGCAGCTCATTCACAATATTGAAAGGAGCGAAGTTGCGCGTGAAATATTCCAGTTTGCCCTTTTCATCATAGGCGGTGAGGGCGCGGCTGGTATTGAGTGAATAGCTGTAGGGGTTGATATCAAAATCGCGGTCGAACTGCCCGGTTACAGGATTACTGTTCCTGTTCAGTGTGCCCGGTACCCGCTGATCGCGGATAACAGCCTGTGTAATGAACCCGAAGGATACTTTGTCGCTGATATTGTAATTGGCCCTTACATTGCCCGTAAAGCGTTTCAGTTTATCGGCCAGTGTCCAGCCCTGGTCCTGCAGGAAGCTGGTGGAGACGTAGAGCTGCGATTTGTCGGTACCGGAAGATACGCTCAGGGAATGCTCCTGCATAAAGGAATTGCGGAACAGTACATCGAACCAGTTGGTATTGGCCTTTGCGTATCTTTCCAGGAACTGCCGTTTGGATGCTGGGCTGTTGTACAGTCCGAACTGGCCGTTAGTGGCGTTATAGGTATCAATGAGATTGTACATTTTGGTATAGACGCCGCCATTCTCCGCACGGGTGGCATCAGAATGGTTGAGCCAGCCTTTCAGGGACAGCTCATTGTAAAATGCCATCTGATCGTCCGACTTCATAATATCAAACTGGTCGTAGGTAGGTTTCAGGTAACTGGAGAAATTGCCGGTATAGGAGATGACTGGTTTGCCGACCTTTCCCTTTTTGGTGGTGATCACCACCACGCCGTTCATAGCGCGGGCGCCATAGAGCGAGGTGGCAGCAGCGTCCTTGAGTATCTGGAAGCTCTCAATATCGTCTGTGTTCAGGCCAGCTACAGAAGAGCCCAGCAGGGTAGCAGGGTTACCGGTGGAGAGCTGTTCATTGGATACATTGATCACGTCTTCCAGCACCACACCGTCTACCACCCACAGCGGCTTATTGTCGCCCGTGATGGAAGTAGCCCCACGCACGCGGATCTTCGGGGCTGCACCGAAAGTACCGGATACGTTCTGCACACTGACACCGGCCACCTGGCCTTCCAGCATACGGCTTGCATCGGCAATACCGTCGCGCTTTATGTCAGACGCTTTCACGCTGGCGGCGGCCCCGGTGAACAGTTTACGGTCGATGGTCTGGTATCCCGTTACCACCACTTCCTTCAGGGCGCTGATGTCTTCTTCAAGGATGAGACTGACGGGCGTGCCAGCTTCCACCTTCAGCTCCCTGGACTTATATCCGATCATGGAAAAGACAAGGGTGGCGCCTTTTTTAACCTTTAACGTATATGCGCCTGCGGCGTCGGTAATGGTACCATTCACAGTGCCCTTTTCGATCACATTGATGCCGGGAATGGCTTCCGGGCGGCCGCTCTTGCCATATACCCGGACTATACCGGTAACAGTTTCCGTGGCAGGCTGCTGTTGCTGGAATAATCCATAACTACCGGGCGATACAGCGGTACTGATCAGGGGAGAAGCGTTTGCATGGACTTCGCAGAATGCACTACATACAAGCAGGCATAACCACTTTGCTTTTGGGTTTAAAATGTACATACTACAGATTTTGGTTGCCCATTAAGGAGCTGAAAGAAAAACGATTATACTATGATACTCAGGATTATTACATTACTAAGGATAAATCAGTGCATTTCCAGATACAGTTGTCAGTCACAGAACCCTCTACTAACTTACGCAATATTTTCCTTTTCTTTGTAGATCAATCCATCACGTTTTGCAGAGAAGAGAATTACGCGTTATACTGGTATCACTGATTGTCAGTTTCATTTTGACGGGAACCAAATTCACGGCATGGTACATGACCAATTCTGTCGCTATTTTATCTGACGCACTGGAATCCATTATTAACGTAGTTGCCGGAGCCTTTGCCTGCTACAGTATCTATCTGACTGGAAAGCCAAAGGATGAGAACCATCCTTATGGGCATGGAAAGGTAGAGTTTTTCTCTATCGGTTTTGAAGGCGCTATGATCTTTATTGCCGGCCTGCTTATTCTTTTCAAGACCGCTCAATATTTCTTCAATCCAACGGCACTGGACAAACTCCATGAAGGCTTATGGCTCATTGGCGGCACCACGCTGGCCAACCTGTTATTGGGTTTGTTCCTGGTGCGTGAGGGAAAAAAATTATCCTCCATTACTATCTCCGGGAACGGGCAGCATATTATGACGGATGTGTACAGCAGCCTGGGACTGATAGCAGCCCTGTTGCTGATCCATTATACCGGCTGGCAATGGATAGATCCGCTGGCCTCCCTGCTGATGGGCGTATTGATCTTACGGAAAGGATACCAGCTGCTGAGAACTTCTATATCAGGCCTGATGGACGAGACGGATATGCGTGTAGTGGACAGGGTGATAGAGATCCTGAGCGCTCACAGACGGGCCAACTGGATCGATATACATAATATGCGGGTGCAGCAATATGGAAATAACTATCATATAGATTGTCATCTGACCCTGCCTTATTACCTGGAGCTGAGCGACGCGCACGACGAACTGAAAGCGCTGGAACGATTGGTCAATAGCGAATTCTCCTCCGGAGAAGTTGAATTCTTCATACATACCGATCCCTGTATTTCTATCTGCTGTCATTACTGTCAACTGGCAGAATGCCCGGTGAGACAGGATAGATTTACAGGGCTGATCCCCTGGACGAGAGAGAATGTGCTACCTAACCGGAAACACGGTGAATGATCATTCTTCCCCATCCTCAGTGCCATGCCCCAAAATGGCGCTTATCGGTTTTACTGCGCGGTAGATGTTGCGGTTGTATTTATTACCCAGAATGATGATAGTGGAAGTATCTTTAATAATACGGTTGAATACGGTGTTGTTGCCGTGCCACCAGCCGTTGTGATACACTATTTCGCTGCTGTCAGGATAGACCATTAACCGCCAGCCCAGGCCGTAGTTACGGATGCCTGGTTTCTCGTTGCTGTAAGGCGTATAAGCTGCTTTAATGGTTTCAGGGCTGAAGAGCTGGCCGCTGTAAAGCGCTTGGTCCCATTTGAGCATATCCCTGGCGGTACTGTAAATGCCTTTGTCGCCCACTACACCATCAAAATAAGTATCCGGTTCCAGCTGGCCATTGTATTTATGGCTGAAGGTCTGATGAGGGCGCAGGGCCGTAGCAGGAGCATATACAAAGGTATTGGTCATGCCGAGGGGACCAAAGAAGGTCTTTTGCATGAAGTCGGCGTACTTTTGTCCGCTTACTTTTTCAATAATTGACCCCAGCAGCATATAATTCGTATTACAATACTGGAAATGTGTACCAGGCTTATGCTGCAGGCGTGGCTGGTGTCTCACCATCAGCTGGATCACATCGTCATTGGAAAGGAACTTGTCCTTGTCAGGCCAGATGCTGTCGCAGAAGTAAAGGTAGTTGGGCAGGCCACTGCGGTGAGACAGTAACATCTGGATCGTAATACCTTTATATGGAAATTGCGGATAATATTTTTGTACGGAATCTGTCAGGCTCAGCTGCTTCTGCTCCATCAGCCAGAGGATGCCCATAGCGGTGAAGGTTTTCGATACAGACGCCAGCTGGAAAGAAGAACTGTCGTTCAGGGCAGAGGTCTTGTTCCTGTAATTTTCAAGGCCATGGTAGCGTTCAAAGATGACCACTCCCTTTTTAGCCACCAACATGGCGCCATTGAAGCCGGCGCGGACCATGTCCTGGTAAAAAGCGGTCAGTTCTGTTTGCTGTGCCTTGGTGGCCGGTGAGTTAAGGATGGAGAGCGCTGCTTCGCTCAACACTTCTGTCCGGGGAGTATCTGTTGTTTTGGTTTTACGGTTACTATTAGCCGCATTGCTCTGGCATGCGGTAATGGCATATAAAGCGATCCCTGAGATAGTCAATACAATATAAGCTGCTTTCATTCTGCTTTTAGACTCGATTCTGTTTCTGCTTAATTATAAAAGGCGCTAAAATTAGGCCCTAATGATTTGTTACACAAAAAAAACAGTCCTGAAAATCCGATTTTAAAGGTATTTTAAGATTTAAACCTCTGAAACGGTCAAAAAAGGCCAAATACGATATAATTTTTGACGAAATCAAATTTGAAGGACAGACTGTTTGATAATTGCTGAACATCTTTTAGGTTTGTGCCTTCGTTTGGCCTTATAACAATTATTAAGCCAATTGTTTATTGCAATTGGTAACACATAAAATATAATCATGGATCAGCAAAAGTTGACAAGTTATCCGAAGGAGAAGATCAATATTTTATTGTTGGAGAATATCAGCGATGCCGCAGTGGCGGAGTTTACGTCGGCAGGATATGCTAATGTAAAGAGGCTGTCGGGGGCATTGGGCGAAGAAGATCTGATCCGTGAAGTAAAGGATGTTCATCTGCTGGGGATCCGTTCCAAAACCCAGATCACAAGAAAAGTACTGGAAGCCGCTCACAAGTTGCAGGGAATAGGATGTTTCTGCATTGGCACCAACCAGGTAGACCTGAAGAGCGCCCGCGAGATGGGGGTGGCAGTGTTCAATGCGCCTTATTCAAATACCCGTTCTGTGGCGGAACTGGTGATCGGCCTGTCTATCATGCTGATACGCCGTATCCCTGACAAGAACGCCGCTGCGCACGAAGGTATCTGGATGAAAGAGGCCAAGGGCAGTTACGAACTGCGTGGCAAGTCGCTGGGTATTGTAGGGTACGGCAACATCGGCAGCCAGGTGAGTGTGCTCGCCGAAGCGATGGGGATGAACGTGTTCTACTACGATGTGGAAACCAAACTGCCGCTGGGCAACGCGGTACAGGTGCGCAGCCTGGAATCGCTGTTTGAAATGGCTGATATCATATCACTGCACGTACCGTCTACCAAGGCTACCGCCAACATGATCAATAAGGAAACGCTTAAATATGTCAAGAAAGGCGCGATCTTCATCAACTATGCCCGTGGCGAAGTGGTGGAACTGAACGACCTGAAAGAGGCATTGACCAGCGGGCAACTGTCCGGAGCGGCCATTGACGTATTCCCTGTAGAGCCGGAAAAGAATGGCGCAGCCTTCTCCACTCCGCTGCAGAAACTGCCCAACGTCATCCTGACGCCGCATATCGGTGGTAGCACAGAAGAAGCGCAGCACAATATCGGCCTGGATGTGAGCAGTAAAATGCTGAACTACCTGGAAAAAGGCGCCAGCTTCGGGTCTCATACCATTCCTGCTATCAGCGTACCGGCTATTGACCATACACACCGTATCCTGCATATTCACCAGAACGTGCCGGGCGTGTTGTCTGAGATCAATACCGTATTGTCCCAGAATAAGATCAACATCCTGGGTCAGTACCTGAAAACAAACGATACCATCGGTTACGTGGTATTGGATGTGGACAGTAAATTATCCAAGGAGGCCTTCTCCCTGCTGAGAGAAGTGAATCATACGATCAAGGCAAGACTGTTGTACTAACAGCAACATGCTTTAAAGATACACGAAGATGAAATAGACATCTTCAAACCCGCTTAGGGCTTACCTGATCGCACCAGGTACCCGAACTAAATAGGCTGCTCAATTTGAGCAGCCTATTTCTTTTTGATCCTGCTATGGATCTTTATTCAGCTTTTTGCACTTTAACTCTCTGGTGATAGGTACCACTGGATATATCCAGTATATACAGGCCTCTTGGCAGGCTGCCCACATTTAAGAAATAAGTGGATTGTTTAGATCTTACCACAGTACGCAATACCTGCTTCCCTGAGAGGTCATAGATCGCAACCGTATGGGAAGAGATCGTAGCCGGTAGCGTATAATTGAGCTGTGAGCCGAATGGGTTCGGATACACAATGCCTGCCGCTGGCTGCTCCGTTTGTACCGGCGCTGATACCGCCAGCGCAGCGGCGGAGGCTACGGGGCCTACGATGGTGAAATTGAATTTCTCCCATCCGTCTATCGTAGCACGGTTACAGTTCATGGCCTGTTCCCCGTTTTCGGAAGACACATACATGCCATTATTTCCTCTCAGTGAAATGGTGCCATCGGCATTGGTGATCCAGTCGAACGCTTCATAAGACGCGGCCGTCGTACGGTTACAGGTCATTGCCTTGGTGCCGTTTTCAGAAGACACGAATTTGCCCATACTGCGCAGGTTTACTTTGCCGTTGCCTGCGTCCAGTACGGAGAATTGTTCCCAGGTCTGCGGGGCAGCCCTGTCGCAGATCATGGCCTTAGTGCCGTTCTCACCACTTACATAGAGGCTGTTGTTACCTCTCAGGGTGATCACCTGGCCGACAGGAATGACTGAAGGCGGATTGGTGGCTGAGGAGAACCGGATCCAGTTAAGATTGAAACCAGCTGCTGCCACCTGCACACGTAGTGTTTGTTCGCCTGCTGTCAGGTCTACTGTATCGCTGACGGTGGTCCAGGTCTGCCATGCGCCGGTAACCGGTACACTAACGCTGCCCAGTACTGCTGCGTCTTTTCTCAGTTCGATAGCGCCGCCTGCGGTCTGACTGGCCACCCTGAATTCTACTTTGTAAGCGCCCGCGGTCTGGACATTCACTTTGTAATCGAGCCAGTCGCCTGCATCAGTATAACCGATATTCTGTCCGCCGCCGGCATCGGTGGTGGCTTCCGTCTGGATACCGCTCATCGTGGTGAAGCTCTCTGCCTGTACAGTACCCGGGATGGGGATGGCAGGAGCAGGGCCGGGGTCAACACCACCCAGCCACAGTAATCCGTCAATGAGGAACCTGTTCTGGATCTCGCTGGCGAAGGTGGATGATGTCTGTGTGTTGGTCGTGTAGTTCATTGCATTATGCCCGAAGTTGGCATAGATCATCTTGTAGTTCTTGTTGGTCCACATAATCGGGTAGTAACCACTGTACCAGATGTTACCCGCCTGGTTCCCCAACGGGAAGCTCACAGGATCTATGGATGCGAGAACCCTGATATTGCTGTTGTTGCGCAGGTCATTCTGCCAGCCATACCATTCGCTGACTGCGGAGGTGAATGTCGCTGGAAGACGCGCCGTGCTTGGATGCGTGCGGTCATCTACACGCAATGTTGCGCTTGAAGGTCCCCAGGTGTTGGTAGTAAAATTACCGGAGCCCAGGAAAGTGTTGTGATACCAGCTCCAGCTGGCGGCATTGTCTGTCCATGCGCAGACGTGGAATCCCATCCAGCCGCCACCATTCTGCATGTACGTCTGGAATGCAGAACGCTGCGATGCGGACGCCGGCAGATCGTCCAGGAAAAGCACGACCTGGTAATTCGAAAGGAAACTGGCGTTCAGGTTGTCCCAGTTGGTAGTAGCTTCATAAGAGAAGCCGTACTGGGCGGCAATTTGCGGGAACCATTGGTTGGCTTCCTTTACGAAGGCAATATGCGCCTGATCGAAAGTGCCGTGGTAGAAGGCGATCACCTTGAAACGGGGCGTTTGCGCCTGAACGTGGAATACTGCAGACAGCAGCAGGAATACGAATAATGCGAATACACGCATTACCCGCTTGTAATGGAAATTGCGGGTTGTCATGAGGGACATTTTAATAGTTATTACGAGGGTGGTATAGGTACCTATCACTTCCAAATTAACAAAAATTACCATACCAGACAAAAAGAAAG
Source organism: Chitinophaga filiformis (assembly GCF_023100805.1). Lineage (NCBI taxonomy): Bacteria > Pseudomonadati > Bacteroidota > Chitinophagia > Chitinophagales > Chitinophagaceae > Chitinophaga > Chitinophaga filiformis. The sequence continues at coordinate 4,884,192 of NZ_CP095855.1, read as the reverse complement.
GCGCCCCGGAATAACCGGGACGCCTTTGCCTATTGTACTTTACACTTCTACTATCTGATAGCGGTTACTTCACCTTTCACGATATTCACTGCACCACCGAGTACCTTCTTATAGGTCAGCATCCAAACGTAAGTACCATTTTCAACCAGGGCGCCTTTGTATCGGCCATCCCATCCGGTCTTCTGGTCTTTACTGAGGAAGATCAGCTCACCCCAACGGTTGTAGATACGTAAGTCGTAATCGTACATCGGGCCTCTAACGACTGGTCTGAAGATGTCGTTATGTCCGTCACCATTCGGCGTGAAGCCGGTTGGGAAGTGTGGCTCTGCCTCACAAGGTTTATAGCTTACCACTATCTGGTCAGATACGGATCCGCAATCGTTGAACACTGTTACAGTGTAAGTTCCCGGACCGGTTACCTTAAAGGTAGTTCCGGTAGAACCATCCTGCCAGCGGATATTGTTGCCAGTACCCGCATTTACTTTCAGTGTCAGGTCTTCACCGACGCATAGTGTGGTGTCACGACCCAGGAGTACATCAGGAATACCAGCCACAGTTACATTCACACTATCCATGGTTATTCTTGAACAGAACCTGTCCATAACAGACACTACATATTTACCAGGCATTACTATTTCTCTAACCGGAGTGGTCTCGCCGTCATTCCAGAGGTAAGAGATCGCATCAGGGTTGCTAGCATCTACTACTACGCGTCCACCTGTACAGAACTCTCTGTCCGGACCGAGGTCAATTGCCAGATCAGGTCTTTCAGTTACCGTTACATTATCGGTAACCACACAACCATCACGTGTTACGGTTACATCATAGGTGCCTGCTTTCGTTACCACAATAGAGTTGGTGGTTTCACCAGTGCTCCAGCGTACGCTACCACCGTCTGGTTCAACGGTCAGCAGCAGGGTTTCATTCGGACAGATCTCTGTATCATCAGTCAGCGTGATAGCAGGAGGCGTACCCACTGTTACCGTAGCTTCTTCATGAGTGGTACAGCCTTTCAGTGTAACGTCTACACTGTAAGTGCCCGACATGTTCACCACAATTGAAGCGGTGGTTTCACCAGTGCTCCATACATAGGTAGCACCCTGTACATAAGCATTCAGTTTCACGGACTGGCCTTCACAGATCGCAGTATCCGGAATGTTTACTACTGGCGGTATGTTCACCGTTACATTCACAGAGTCTGTGGTAGCACAGATACCGTTGGTAACAGTAGCCCAGTAAGTGCCGGCAGTTGTTACATCGATGGTCTGGGTTGTTGCACCGGTTGACCAGCGGATGCCGTAAGCTGCGTTGGCTGCACCAGCGTCCAGGGTAATGCTGCTACCCTGACAGATAGCTACATCGGCGCCCAGATCAACCACTGGTTTGGTTACATACTGCAGGTCGTAAGTGATCGGATCGGATACACAACCTGTTACACCGTCAGTTACGATGAAGGTAGCCTGTGTAGCACCATTCAGGTCAAACACGTTGCTGCTCTGTGTCAGCGGTGTGCTTACTGCGGTAGCAGGAACTACGCTCACCAGGGTGAATTTAGGCTTGCTCACCTTGTTCTGCAACAGGATAGCAAACTTGGTGTTGTTAGAACAGTTGGCAGGCAGTTGAGGATCCAGTGCCGGTTTAGGACAAGGATTCACAGTGATTGTCTGCACTCTTTCGATAGCCGCATTGCCACATGCATCGGAGATGGTCCATCTTCTTGTGATGGTATAACCGGCACACAGGTCAACTGTAAACGGATCCTGTGTCATAGTTGCCTTCTTAGGGAAGGTAGCATCACAGTTGTCGCGTGCATACAGGGTAGCAGCAGCTGGGATAGCATCACCGCAGTTCAGTGTTACGTTTGCCGGAGCAGGGTCGATCACTGGCTTGGTGGTATCCGTTACTGTTATTACCTGGCGGATAGTCGCGGTATTGTCACATTGATCCTTCGCAGTCCAGATACGGATCAGGCGGTAGTTGCTTGCGCATGCACCTGGTATGGTTTCGCGTGTCTGGGTGTAAGAGATCTTCACAGCGCTGCAATTGTCTGTTGCCTTCAGGTTGGTAGGCGGAGCAGGAACTGCATCACAGCTTACTGTGGTATCGGCAGGTGGTATTACGGTGAATACCGGCCTTGTAGTATCCTGTACAGTGATCACCTGTTGCATGGTGGCAGTATTACCACAATTGTCGGTGGCTGTCCAGGTACGCGTTAATCTATAGTTGCTGGTACATACAGAAGAGAGGAACTCTTTCTTCTCAGATACCTTCACTGCTACGGCAACAGTACAGTTGTCTGTGGCTGTTATCGTTGCTACGGCTGGCACTTTATCACAATCAACAGTGATAGCCGGAGGCAGTGACATAGAGAATCTTGGTTTGATCGTATCCTGTACAGTGATGGTCTGCGTCAGTACGGTTTTGTTACCGCAAAGGTCAGTCGCTGTCCAGGTACGGATGATCTGGTAGTTGTCAGTACATCTGCTACCGGAGAGGTTCTTACGTACATCCACCGGATTTGCAGTGATGGTACCAGGTGTACAGTTGTCAGTAGCGGTCAGCGGTTGTCCTGCAGGCACCTTATCACAATCTACAGTGATATTGGCAGGAGCAGGGGCTGTGAACACAGGAGGTGTCATATCCCTTACGGTGATCACCTGTCTGAGTGTATCGCTGGCGTTACCGCATGCATCTACAGCAACCCATTTACGGATCAGCTGATAGTTGCTTGCACATGCACCTGGCTGATTAACTCTTACTTCGATCGGAACGATATTCAGTATACCGGTACAAGCGTCGTTTGCTGTCAGGTTTACTGCTGCAGGCACCTTGTCGCAGTCTACAGTGATGTTGGCAGGAGCTGCACTTGTGAATACAGGAGCAGTTCTGTCTACCACTGCGATGGTCTGTTGTGCCTGAGTGGTCAGACCGCAACGGTCAGTTGCTGTCCATGTACGCATGATCGTGAACGTACAAGCGTCAACAGTTACAGTTACATCGTTGTATGTAACGGTCAGTGGCTCATTGTTGTAAGGAGCGTGACTGAACACCGGAGTACCGAATTTGGTAGTGTAGTCAGTACCCTGTACACATTCCACGGTCAGCGGACCAGGTACGGATATCACAACAGGCGGAACGTTCATCAGGGTCAGCATTACTGCATTGCTGATGTTGCCTGTACATGCACCTGACATTACCACGCGTCTGTACCAGGTGTTCTGTGTAACCATTGGAGGATTGTAAGTTGCACTTGTACCATTGGTAGCCACATTTACGAAGCCGGTAGTAGCACTTGTGGTGCTCACCTGCCATTGGTAAGTGAAGGTACCGTTACCGCCACTCAGGGTAGCGCCCTGCAGCATGGCAGGAGTCTGGTTAGCGCAAAGCAGCTGATCTGCGGTGATGGTGTTACCCAGGATTGCAGCCTGGTTGGTCAGCACCACGTCATCAGGAGTTGATGTACATGTACCGTTCGTGATTGTCCAGCGGAGGGTTACTGTACCACCGGCAGGAACTGTCACACGGGTTGAAGGATTGTGTATGTCAGCGATAGTAGCCGTACCACTTACGATGGTCCAGGTACCGGCAGCGGTAGCAGGAGATGGCACGTTGGCCGACATTGTGAAGTTTGGATCGTCACAATGAGTCTGATCTGCACCGGCAGCGGCGTTAACCGGCATCTGGTGGTTGGTCAGTATCACATTATCAGAAGTGGTACAAGTACCGTTCCTGATAGTCCAGGTAGCTGTTACCGTTACACCCGCAGGTACAGTGATCACAGCATTCGGATTGTTCCAGTCAGTAGCAGCAATGCTTGCAGTTGTACCCGCAGGCAGGCTCCATGTACCGGTACCAACAGAAGGAGTATTGGCCGCCATCACGAAACGATCGTTATCGCAATGTGTCATATCTCCGCCGGCGTTGGCAGCAGCTGGCTGTACGTAATTGGTCAGTACAACATCGTCAGAAGTTACACAGTTACCGTTTCTGATGGTCCAGGTAGCTGTTACCGTTACACCCGCAGGTACATTGATCACAGCATTTGGATTAGTACTGTCGGATACAGCGAATGATGCTGTAGTACCGGCAGACAGGCTCCATTTACCTACACCCACAGATGGGCTGTTGGCAGCCATTCTGAAGGCTGGTGTGTTACACTGTTCCTGGTCAGGACCAGCAGCAGCAGCAGTTGGCTGTTGATAGTTGGTAAGTACCACATTATCGCTGGTAGTACATACGCCGTTGCGGATAGTCCATGTAGCTGTTACGGTTACACCGGCAGGTACATTTATTACAGCATTCGGGTTAGTACTGTCTGCTACAGCGAAGGAAGCAGTTGAACCAGCAGGCAGGCTCCATTTACCCACACCTACAGATGGCGTATTAGCAGCCATGGTGAAGGCAGGCGTGTTACACTGTGCCTGGTCAGGACCGGCAGCAGCAGGAGCTGGTGCAATATAGTTGGTCAGTTTTACAGTGTCGGCAGTGCTACATACACCGTTGGTAATAGTCCAGATAGCCTGAACTGATTGACCGGCAGGTACGTTGATTACCGCATTTCTGTTAGTACTGTCAGCCACAGCGAAGGAAGCTGTAGATCCGGGTACCAGGCTCCATTTGCCCACGCCTACAGATGGTGCAGTTGCAGCCATGGTGAAGGTCGGTGTAGCGCATTTTTCCTGGTCAGGACCAGCAGCAGCAGGCACTGGCGCTGCATAGTTTGTCAGTATTACCGCATCAGAAACGGAGCAGGAGCCATTTACTACTGTCCATGTAGCTGTTACGGTTACACCCGCAGGTACATTGATTACCGCAGCCGGGTTGTTCGCCTGGCCGGCAGTGATGGTAGCCGTAGTACCGGCAGGCAGTGTCCATGTACCGGTCTGGCCGGCAGCAGGTGCGTTAGCCGCCATTGTGAAGGCTGGCGTGTTACATTTTGCCTGGTCAGGACCAGCAGCAGCAGTTGGCATTGCGTCGTTCTTCAGCGTTACAGTAGAAGAAACGGAGCAGGTACCATTTACTACGGTCCATGTAGCCACCACAGTTACACCAGCAGGTACGTTAATTACCGCGGCAGGGTTGTTTGCCTGACCGGCGGTGATGGTAGCAGTGGTACCACCAGGCAGTGTCCATGTACCGGTCTGACCCGCAGCAGGTGTATTAGCTGCCATGGTAAAGGCGGTAGTATTACACTTTGTCTGGTTAGGACCAGCTGTTGCTGTTGGCAGCGCATCGTTGGTTAATGTTACCTGGTCGGAAGTGATACAAACACCATTTGTGATGGTCCATGTAGCCACTACAGAAGTACCGGCAGGAACATTGATCGTTGCGGTCGGGCTGTTCTGCTGACCGGCAGCGATAGTAGCGGTAGAACCAGCAGGCAGTGTCCATGTACCTGTACCTACAGTTGGTGCATTGGCAGCCATTGTAAAGGTGGTAGTGTTACACTTGGCCTGGTCCGGACCGGCATTGGCAGCAGCTGGCATTACATAGTTGATGAGTGTTACGTCATCAGTAGATGTACAGCTACCGTTTGTGATGGTCCACCGCAGTGTTACCGTAGTACCGGCAGGTACATTGATAGCAGCGGTCGGGTTGTTTACATCAGCTGCAGGGAAAATGAAACCAGCAGGAGAAGAAGAAACTACGCTCCATGCACCAGTTCCTACAGTTGGCGCGTTAGCAGCCAGTGTGAAAGCAGGCGTATTACACTGAGACTGGTCAGGACCAGCAGCAGCCGTAGTTGGAGGCGCATCATTTGTCAATACAACATCATCAGTCAATACGCAGGTACCGTTAGTGATCGTCCAGCGGAGTGTCACTGAAGTACCGGCAGGTACAGTGATGGTAGCTGTTGGGTTGCTTACGCTCGCCGCAGGGAAAGTGAATCCTGCAGGAGTAGAAGACACCACGCTCCATGCACCTGTTCCAACAGTTGGCGCGTTAGCAGCCAGTGTGAAGGAAGGCGTATTACACTTGGTCTGGTCAGCACCAGCAGCCGGAGTGGTTGGCAACGCATTATCAACAAGCGTTACATCATCCGTAGTGGTACAAACACCGTTTGTGATGGTCCAGCGCAGGTTTACCGTAGTACCGGCAGGTACAGTGATAGCGGCAACCGGATCGTTCACGCTCGCAACAGGGAATATAAAGCCTGCAGGAGTAGAAGACACCACGCTCCATGCACCTGTTCCAACAGTTGGCGCGTTAGCAGCCAATGTGAAGGCAGGCGTGTTACACTGTGCCTGGTCAGGACCGGCAGCAGCAGGAGCTGGCGCAACATAGTTGGTCAGTCTTACAGTATCGGCAGTGCTACATACACCGTTGGTGATAGTCCAGATAGCCTGAACAGATTCGCCCGCAGGTACGTTGATCACCGCATTTCTGTTGGTACTGTCAGCCACAGCGAAGGAAGCTGTAGATCCAGGTACCAGGCTCCATTTACCCACGCCTACAGATGGTGCAGCAGCAGCCATGGTGAAGGTTGGTGTAGCGCATTTTTCCTGGTCAGGACCGGCAGCAGCAGGAGCTGGTGCTACATAGTTGGTCAGTACTACATCATCTGCAGTTACACATGTACCATTAGTGATGGTCCATGTAGCAGTTACAGTCACACCCGCAGGTACGTTGATCACTGCATTTGGATTAGTACTGTCTGCTACAGCGAAGGAAGCAGTAGTGCCTGCACTCAGGCTCCATTTACCTACGCCTACAGATGGTACATTGGCAGCCATTGTAAAGGCTGGAGTATTACATTTTTCCTGGTCAGGACCCGCAACAGCTGCTGATGGCATTTCATCATTTGTCAGCAGTACGGTGTCAACTGAAGGACAGGTACCATTGGTGATGGTCCAGATAGCTGTTACAGTAGTACCGGTTGGTACATTGATCACAGCATCAGGTTTGTTTTCATCACCCGGTGTGATTGTACCGGGAGATCCTGCAGCCAGTGTCCAGGTACCGGTAGCACCAGGAACATCCGGAGCATTTGCTGTCATCGCGAATGTTGGATTGTTACAATCACGCTGATCAGGGCCTGCATTAGCAGGAGAAGGAGTCAGGAAGTTGGTCAGGGAAACTTCGTCGAAGTTTTCACACAGGCCATTCTTCATGGTCCAGCGGAGTACAGCAGTAGCACCGTTTGCAACAGTGATATGTGCTGCAGCCAGGTTCTCTTCACCGGCCTTGATCGTAGCTGCACCGCTGATCACGGTCCAGGTACCTACGGCGCCAGGCACAGTTGGAGTATTGGCAGCCATTACGAAGTCAGTACCAGCACATTTAGACTGGTCAGGACCTGCATCAGCTACATCAGGTTCTGCGAAGTTGGTCAGCACCACATCATCATTTGTAGTACATACACCATTGGTGATCGTCCATTTCAGTGTCAGGACGGTACCAGCAGGGATGCTGATGCTGGCGGCAGGGTTGTTCACCTGAGCCGCAGGGAAAGTAAAGCTGGCAGGAGATACCACTGTCCATGTACCGGTTGCACCAGCCACAGACGGAGCATTGGCCGCCAGGGTAAAGGTTGAAGTATTGTTACATTCCTGTTGGTCAGGACCCGCGTTTGCCGGAGCCGGAGCTGCATCGTTAGTCAGCGTCACATCGTCGCTTAAAACGCAGGTACCGTTAGTGATGGTCCAGCGGAGCGTCACGGTAGTACCAGCAGGTACGGTGATGGTAGCAGTTGGGTTGCTTACGCTCGCAGCAGGGAAAGTAAATCCTGCAGGAGTAGAAGACACCACGCTCCATGCACCTGTTCCAACAGTTGGCGCGTTAGCAGCCAGTGTGAAGGAAGGTGTATTACATTTTTCCTGGTCAGCGCCGGCAGCCGGAGTGGTTGGCTGAGCGTTGTTGATCAGGGTAACGTCATCTGTAGAAGTACAGCTGCCGTTAGTGATGGTCCAGCGCAGTGTTACCGTTGTACCGGCAGGTACAGTGATAGCAGCGGTTGGGTTGCTTACGCTCGCCGCAGGGAATGTAAATCCGGCAGGAGTAGAGGATACTACGCTCCATTTACCGGTTCCTACAGTTGGTGCATTAGCAGCCAGTGTGAAGGAAGGATTATTACAGTTTTCCTGGTCAGCACCAGCAGCAGCAGTTGTTGGCGGCGCATCATTGGTCAGTACCACGTCGTCAGAAAGAGAGCAGGTACCGTTAGTGATGGTCCAGCGCAATGTTACTGTTGTACCGGCAGGCACAGTGATGGCAGCAGTCGGGTTGTTCACGCTCGCAGCAGGGAAAGTGAATCCTGCAGGAGAAGAAGAAACCACGCTCCATGTACCTGTTCCAACAGTTGCCGCGTTAGCAGCCAGTGTGAAGGATGAATTGTTACATTTTGTCTGATCTGCACCAGCATTAGGTGTAGTTGGTGGTGCATCGTTTGTCAGCGTTACCGTTGAAGAAACAGAGCAGGAACCATTTACTACAGTCCATGTAGCTACTACAGAAGTACCAACAGGTACGTTGATTACCGCAGCAGGATTGTTCGCCTGACCAGCAGTAATGGTAGCTGTTGAACCAGCAGGCAGTGTCCAGGTACCGATACCTACCGCAGGCGTGTTAGCAGCCATTGTGAAGGCAGTGGTGTTACACTTGGTCTGGTTAGGACCGGCAGTCGCTGTTGGCAGTACATCGTTCTTCAGCGTTACAGTTGAAGAAACAGAGCAGGTACCATTTACCACGGTCCATGTAGCCACTACAGTTACACCAGCAGGTACATTAATTACCGCAGCCGGGTTGTTCTGCTGACCGGCAGTGATGGTAGCAGTGGTACCACCAGGCAGTGTCCATGTACCGGTCTGACCGGCAGCAGGTGTATTAGCTGCCATGGTGAAGGCGGTTGTGTTACACTTGGTCTGGTTAGGACCAGCAGTCGCTGTTGGCAGCGCATCGTTGGTTAATGTTACCTGGTCAGAAGTGGTACAAACACCATTGGTGATAGTCCATGTAGCCACTACAGAAGTACCAACAGGTACGTTGATTACCGCGGCAGGATTGTTTTGCTGACCGGCAGTAATAGTAGCGGTAGAACCGGCAGGCAGTGTCCATGTACCTGTACCAACAGAAGCTGCATTAGCCGCCATGGTGAAGGCTGTGGTGTTACACTTGGCCTGGTCTGCACCTGCGTTAGCCGCAGTTGGTGCTACATAGTTGATGAGAGTTATATCATCAGCAGAACTACAGCTACCATTGGTGATAGTCCAACGCAATGTTACCGTAGTACCGGCAGGTACAGTGATAACCGCAGTTGGGTTATTTATGCTGGCTGCAGGGAAAGTGAAACCAGCAGGAGAAGAAGAAACTACGCTCCATGCACCAGTTCCTACAGTTGGCGCGTTAGCAGCCAGTGTGAAGGAAGGGGTGTTACACTGAGACTGGTCAGGACCAGCAGCAGCAGTAGTAGGCGCAGCATCGTTCGTTAATACAACATCATCAGTCAATACGCAGGTACCGTTAGTGATCGTCCAGCGGAGCGTCACTGAAGTACCGGCAGGTACGGTGATGGTAGCTGTTGGGTTGCTTACGCTCGCCGCAGGGAAAGTAAATCCTGCAGGAGTAGAAGACACCACGCTCCATGCACCTGTTCCAACAGTTGGCGCGTTAGCAGCCAGTGTGAAGGAAGGTGTATTACACTTGGTCTGATCTGCACCAGCAGCGGGCGTAGTAGGCAGCGCATTGTTGGTCAGCACAACGTCGTCTGTAGTGGTACAGGTTCCGTTTGTGGTAGTCCAGCGCAGTGTTACCGTTGTACCGGCAGTCACAGTGATGGTAGCGGTCGGGTTGTTCACGCTCGCAGCAGGGAAAATATATCCTGCAGGATTAGAAGACACCACGCTCCATGCACCTGTTCCAACAGTAGGTGCATTAGCAGCCAGTGTGAAGGAAGGCGTATTACATTTTACCTGGTCAGCACCGGCAGCAGCAGTTGTTGGCGGAGCGTCATTTTTCAGTACCACGTCATCAGAGAGAGAGCAGGTACCGTTCGTGATGGTCCAGCGCAGCGTTACTGTTGTACCAGCAGGAACAGTGATAGCAGCAGTCGGGTTGTTCACGCTCGCAGCAGGGAAAGTGAACCCTGCAGGAGTGGAAGACACCACGCTCCATGCGCCTGTTCCAACAGTAGGTGCGTTAGCAGCCAGCGTGAAGGAAGAATTATTACATTTTGTCTGATCAGCGCCAGCAGCAGGTGTAGTTGGCGGCGCATCGTTTTTCAGTGTTACTGTAGAAGAAACAGAGCAGGAACCGTTTACTACGGTCCATGTTGCTACTACAGTTACACCAACAGGTACGTTAATTACTGCGGCAGGGTTGTTTGCCTGACCAGCGGTGATGGTAGCAGTAGTACCACCAGGCAGTGTCCATGTACCTGTCTGACCCGCAGCAGGTGTGTTAGCTGCCATGGTGAAGCTGGTCGTGTTACACTTGGTCTGGTTAGGACCGGCATTAGCTGTTGGCAGTGCGTCGTTCTTCAGTGTTACAGTAGAAGAAACGGAGCAGGTACCATTTACAACGGTCCATGTAGCTACCACAGTTACACCGGCAGGTACATTGATTACCGCGGCAGGGTTGTTTGCCTGACCGGCAGTGATGGTTGCAGTGGTACCACCAGGCAGTGTCCAGGTTCCGGTCTGACCGGCAGCAGGTGTATTAGCTGCCATGGTGAAGGCGGTCGTGTTACACTTGGTCTGGTTAGGACCAGCAGTCGCTGTTGGCAGCGCATTATTAGTTAATACCACCTGGTCGGAAGTGGTACAAACACCATTGGTGATGGTCCATGTAGCTGTTACGGTTACACCGGCAGGTACATTGATGACTGCGGCAGGATTGTTCTGCTGACCGGCAGTGATAGTAGCGGTAGTACCGCCAGGCAGTGTCCATGTACCTGTACCAACAGAAGCTGCGTTAGCCGCCATGGTGAAGGAAGTCGTGTTACACTTGGTCTGGTCAGCACCTGCGTTAGCCGCAGTTGGTGCTACATAGTTAATGAGAGTTACATCATCAGCAGAAGCACAGCTACCATTGGTGATCGTCCAACGCAGTGTTACCGTAGTACCGGCAGGTACAGTGATAGCAGCAGTCGGATTATTTATGCTGGCTGCAGGGAAAGTGAAACCAGCAGGAGAAGAAGAAACTACGCTCCATGCACCTGTTCCGACAGTTGGCGCGTTGGCAGCCAGTGTGAAGGTTGGGGTGTTACACTGAGACTGGTCAGGACCAGCAGCAGCTGTAGTTGGCGCAGCATCGTTCTTTAATACAACATCGTCAGTTAAAACGCAGGTACCATTAGTGATCGTCCAGCGGAGCGTTACAGTAGTACCGGCAGGTACGGTGATGGTAGCAGCCGGGTTGCTCACGCTCGCAGCAGGGAAAGTGAAACCTGCAGGAGAAGAAGACACCACGCTCCATGCACCTGTTCCAACAGTAGGCGCGTTAGCAGCCAGTGTGAAGGAAGGTGTATTACACTTGGTCTGATCTGCACCGGCATTTGGCGTAGTAGGCAGTGGGCTGTTGGTCAGCACAACGTCGTCTGTAGTGCTACAGGTTCCGTTTGTGGTAGTCCAGCGCAGTGTTACCGTTGTACCGGCAGTCACAGTGATGGTAGCGGTCGGGTTGTTCACGCTCGCAGCAGGGAAAATATATCCTGCAGGATTAGAAGACACCACGCTCCATGCACCTGTTCCAACAGTAGGTGCATTAGCAGCCAGTGTGAAGGAAGGCGTATTACATTTTACCTGGTCAGCACCGGCAGCAGCAGTTGTTGGCGGAGCGTCATTTTTCAGTACCACGTCATCAGAGAGAGAGCAGGTACCGTTCGTGATGGTCCAGCGCAGCGTTACTGTTGTACCAGCAGGAACAGTGATAGCAGCAGTCGGGTTGTTCACGCTCGCAGCAGGGAAAGTGAACCCTGCAGGAGTGGAAGACACCACGCTCCATGCGCCTGTTCCAACAGTAGGTGCGTTAGCAGCCAGCGTGAAGGAAGAATTATTACATTTTGTCTGATCAGCGCCAGCAGCAGGTGTAGTTGGCGGCGCATCGTTTTTCAGTGTTACTGTAGAAGAAACAGAGCAGGAACCGTTTACTACGGTCCATGTTGCTACTACAGTTACACCAACAGGTACGTTAATTACTGCGGCAGGGTTGTTTGCCTGACCAGCGGTGATGGTAGCAGTAGTACCACCAGGCAGTGTCCATGTACCTGTCTGACCCGCAGCAGGTGTGTTAGCTGCCATGGTGAAGCTGGTCGTGTTACACTTGGTCTGGTTAGGACCGGCATTAGCTGTTGGCAGTGCGTCGTTCTTCAGTGTTACAGTAGAAGAAACGGAGCAGGTACCATTTACAACGGTCCATGTAGCTACCACAGTTACACCGGCAGGTACATTGATTACCGCGGCAGGGTTGTTTGCCTGACCGGCAGTGATGGTTGCAGTGGTACCACCAGGCAGTGTCCAGGTTCCGGTCTGACCGGCAGCAGGTGTATTAGCTGCCATGGTGAAGGCGGTCGTGTTACACTTGGTCTGGTTAGGACCAGCAGTCGCTGTTGGCAGCGCATTATTAGTTAATACCACCTGGTCGGAAGTGGTACAAACACCATTGGTGATGGTCCATGTAGCTGTTACGGTTACACCGGCAGGTACATTGATGACTGCGGCAGGATTGTTCTGCTGACCGGCAGTGATGGTAGCAGTAGTACCGCCAGGCAGTGTCCATGTACCTGTACCAACAGAAGCTGCATTGGCAGCCATGGTGAAGGCAGTGGTGTTACACTTGGTCTGGTCCGGACCTGCGTTTGCCGCAGTCGGCATCTGGTATACGGTTACAGTACCGCTTGCGCAGGCTGTATTGGAACATGCACCAGTTGTTTCAGCGCGCACATAATAAGTGGTGGTAGCGTTCACTGCTACGGTAATGGAAGGACCAGTACCAACAGGAGTACCTGTTCCACAACCTCCGGCGTACCATACCCATGTTCCGTTTGGCGTACCGTCAGCTTTCTGCCCCAGGCTTCCGCCTACAACAGTCAGCGTGGTAGTACCGGAAGTACAGATATTGGGAGAGCCTACGGTTACCCCGGTCGGATCTACAGGAGGCGTTTCTACGCTCACTGAGAAAGGAACGGTGGAGTCACAACCTGCATTCAGGCTATTCTTATAGCTCAGGTTGAAGTTGTATACGCCACGTGGAGTGCCCGCAGGGTAGTTCACTACTATCGGCCATGCCGTGATGGGCTGGTTGGTAACAGCAGTGAAGCCAGGGAGGGCAGGAGTACCGGCGCTAATGCTGTAAGTATCCGGATTACCTTTTGTAGACAGGGTATCAATTGAGAATGTACCGGATGTGCTACAGGTAATAATAGATGGCTTCAGCGTAATTACCGGGCGGCTTGTTTTATGTAGTACAACAGTGTCAATGCTTGGCGTACAGTTCGCGGCATTGGTGATGGACCATGTCAGCACGATATCCTGCTCAGCAACATTAGATGTAACTGTTGTATTATATGCATTAACGTTTGCGATGGTGGCGTTACCGGATATGAGTTTCCATGTACCGCTTTCCGCATAAGGACCGGTCAGTGTTCCATCCGGCTTGCTGGCATTCATCGTAAACACGTTGCTGGCACAGAGGGTGGTATCGCGGCCAGCATCACTGAAGGTTGGGTCGTACAGGAGCGTTACCTCAACGAAGTCGCTGCTGGAGCAGGCTGTGTTGGCAGTAGCTTTCACTGTCCATTTAAACCTTACGGTTATACCGCCTTTTTTCAACGTTACCCTTGTTTTCGCAAGGTTCGGGAACTGAATGCTGGCATAATCTTTAAAGTTAGCAGCAGTCAGCGCAGGATCTGCACCAGGTCCCCACAGGGTGTCTATTGTCCATACCCCGGATTCGCCGGAATTCAGCAATGCAGCCATGGTGAAGTTACCCGTAGTGTTGATGCTGGCGCAGGCCATCTGGTCTGGTCCGGCATTGGCAACCGGTACCGGTGTTACATTAACAATGAATGGAGCAGATTGTACCTGACAGGTATTACTTGGGTCTTTTACGACTACTGTAAATACGCCCTGAGCAGCATTGTTAATCTGAACCTGGACCAACTCTGTCATACCATCGTACTGAGGCAACGGTGTAAGTACACCTCCTGCATCAGGACCCTGGTACCAGTTAATGGTATTTCCGGCCAGCGCGTCATTGATACGGATATCAACAGAAGAACCGGCACAGATATTCTGTGAAGTGGAAATGACATCGACAACAGGTTTGTCGACAGACTTGATAAATGCAGTGTTTGAGTCCACGCAGGTATGTCCGTCTGCATAGTCCACGTAACCATACACCATAATAGTGGTGTCACCTTTTACCTGTATTGTACGGGTAGCGCCTACATATCCTGGCAAGTCTCTCCAGGTGAACCTGTCGAAACCTCCGGACGCCTGTAATTCAACATATGCTCCCGCGCAGACCTGGCTCTTCGTCAGGTAAAGCGTCGGCATCGGCAGTATCGTCAACCGGACGTATTCCGAGGGCGAGGCGCACGTGACGGCGTCACTCCCGGTTTCATAAATGCGGACGCGGAAACGGTAAGACGTAGGAACGGTCCTGGTGCCTTTCAGCTGGCCCGGACCGATCACGAGGTCTTTTGAAGTATTGGTACCAAATGGTACGTTCATCCAGGTGAGACCTTCGTCATCACTCATTTCCCATTGGTAGGCCGGATTTACGAAATAGTTGGCAGGAGTAAAATTAGATGTAAGTGTGATCGGAGCGCCTTCGCAGACAACCTCCGCCAGATTATCAGTTTTACCTTTAATAGAAGCAGTAATGGTCGGGCTACAATATGCGAATTCGATATCATCGATCGCGATATCGTTACCACAACCACCAGGCTTGTTGTTAATGATGAGTACTTTAACCGAGTCAATGTTCGAAGGAACCGTGAAAGATCCTCCATATTTCTGCCAGCTGCCGTTAGGAGCACTCAGGTCCATTGATACGTTGTAAGTCGGGAAGTTAGCCAGGATCTGGCTTGGGTTGGCAGCATTCACTACCTGGAAGGTTACACCGGCATATCTATAACCGGATACGCAACCACTTTCAAAAACGCCGATAGGGTTGATGTTTATCAACCAGGCACTAAAATTATAAACGGATCCTTTACAAAGACCTGTGACGGTCTTCTGATAAAATCTCCTTGGCTCGTAGGCGGAGTTGGCAACCAACATACCACCACGGTTGTTACCAGTGTGGTCCGTGTTGTAGACCCAGTCCCCCTTGAGCTGTGTGTTGTTTGCTATTGAATAGTAGTTGTCCGCCAGATCTCCGCTACCCTGGTAGTCGTAAGTTACTACGCCATTGATAGGGTAGGGACGGCGAACAATGCCAGAACCTGATAAGGTGCCGAAATCTTCAAAGAAGCCGGGTTTATCATTCGCCTCGTTGGAACCGCACGTACTAATGGTACAGTCCATCGCAACGATCTTCTTGGTCTGAACAGATGTCCTGGGGACCCCATTATCCGTGTAAGGTAATGTGATCGTCAGGGTATAGGTACCCGGCACGAGGAACTGCAATGTCAGCGACTTGGTCTTCGTCAGTTTATCCGCCTTTGTGACCGCAGACGTATTCCCTGTGTAGAGGACTTCATAGTCAGCCGCGCTGCCTGTCGGGCCAGCTATAGCCCACGAGGCCTGCTCCGTTACCTTATATCTGTTAGAGGTAACGACCATTGCGTTGACGCTGAGGTACTTGGTCTGCCCCGCCGTGCTACTGGCGGTCGAGATACAGACCGTATCCGGTGTGTTAACATATATGGTCTGTGCCTGCACTATTCCGATAGCGCAACACATCATCATATATAATAGGATTAGAATCTTTTTCATCAGTAGGTGTTTTGTGAAAAGAGTATCAGGATGATGTGATTTAGACGTCACGCCAACTGACAGATTTACAATGTTTTACCGATCGATAGGATGTCCAATCCTGCACCGGAATGGCTTTTTGAGAAGTGTAAAGTGTTTCCATAGGCTTGATCATTTTTTACTTGATATGGCTAAGAAATGAGACTATTTTAAAATTAAAATTAGAACTAATATAGTAAATATAAAAAATGTGTATATATTCTAAATCGAGAAATGGAAGGATAATTGGAAATAGGAGGGCGGGGGGAATTTGATATTCAGTATCTTAACAGTGTGAAAAAAAAGTTTAATCAGGCGGTCAAAAGTTATCCACACCCTTAGGACGTTAATAATTATTTTATATTGGCCGTTTGTTGTTTAAAATAATTACCTACCTTTGCAGACCAAATTTGATGTAAGATGCCCAAAGTAAAGACTCATTCCCGGGCGAAGAAGACCTTCAAGGTGACCGGGAGCGGACAGATTAAGCGGTATAATGCCTTCAAAAGTCACCTGTTGACCAAGAAGTCTACCAAAAGAAAACGCCACCTGAGAGGTAGCAGCCTTGTTAGTTCAGCTAACCTGGACCTGGTAAAAAGAATGCTTGCTCTCAGATAATGAGATGTGGTGTTGTGTAATTAATTATTAACCTGATCAAAAAAGCACTATATGCCTCGTTCAGTAAATGCAGTTGCTTCCAGGGCCCGCAGGAAGAAAATATTAAAGCAGGCCAAAGGCTTCTACGGTAAAAGGAAAAATGTTTATACCGTAGCCAAGAACGTATTGGAGAAAGGTCTTACATATAGCTATGTAGGCCGTAAACTTAAGAAGAGAAACTACCGTCAGCTGTGGATCGCTCGTATCAACGCTGCTGCAAGAGCAGAAGGTCTGACTTACTCTGAGTTTATCCATAAATTGTCTGAAAAGAATATCGACCTGAACAGGAAGGTGTTGGCTGATCTGGCAATGAATGAACCAGCAACTTTCAAAAGCCTGATCGCTTCCGTAAAATAAGCGGATCGTAACTGTAAGATAAATACTTCGTAGCCGGTGTTGAATGCAATGCCGGCTATCTTGTTTTGGGGATGATCCCGGGATCCCGGGGTTGTCACCCCGGGCTACAAACAAATGGACTCCTGTGGAGTCCTATCGACGAGAATGATTTAGTTGTGATGATTGAGTAATGTTATGTGAGGTATTAAAGCGCTTATAGCTTTCGTAAAATAATTTTATCCCGATTGGAATACAAATATTCAAATGTCAGCGCCTTCCGTTAGATGTGGGAACGACAATTATAAGATAGATACTTTGTAGCCGGTGTTGAATGTAATACCGGCTGTTTAGTTTTCATGAAGTATGCAAGCGCTGACTAGCCCCTTAAAGAAACAAGCCATGATTGGTTTATAAAGTAAACACTTTGTAGCTGCTGTCAAATGTAATACCGGCTGTTTAGTTTTCATGAAGTATGCAAGCGCTAACTAGCCCTTTAAAGAAACAAGCCATGATTGGTTTATAAAGTAAACACTTTGTAGCCGGTGTCAAACGTAATACCGGCTGTTTTGTTTTTAGGAAAGATCCCCACAAAAGCTGAGCCGCTGCCGCTCATCGCCGCATATACCGCTCCCGCTGCATATAATTTTTCTTTAATGGCTGCCAGCTCCGGATGTGCATCGAGTACCGGCGCTTCAAAATCGTTGCTAATGGTATGCTGCCATGTTTCCACCGGTTGCAGGATATTTTCCCTTAACGATAATGCCGGCGCCTTTGGGGTAATACGGCTGAACGCCCAGCCTGTGTTGATATGAATGCCCGGATATACCAATACAAAAGACCAGCCGGAGAGGTCCAGGTCTATCGGCGTCATGATCTCGCCTCTGCCGGTAGCATAACAGGGTTTATTCTGTATAAAGAAGGGGCAGTCGCTTCCCAGCTGTGCGGCATAGATCAATAACCGCTCTTCCGTAATACCCAGCTGAAAACGGTTGTTCAGCAACTGCAGCATGAATGCCGCATCTGCAGATCCTCCGCCTAATCCGGCTCCTATGGGAATGTTCTTATGCAGGTGAATGTTGACCTCCGGAAGTGCCCGAAAATCCTGTTTTAGCAATTGCCAGGCCTTCAGGCAAAGATTGTCAGCGCTGTTGCCGGGAACAGCAATACCGCTGGCAGCAAATTGCAGGCTACAGGGGCTGATCACCTCCAGAGCGTCCGTCAGTGGCAGCGGATAGAATACTGTTTCCAGCTCGTGGAAGCCATCAGCGCGTTTGCTGACTACATGCAGTCCCAGGTTTATCTTACAGTTCGGAAAGACGATCATGGTGTCTATAAAAAGCCATAAACCATAGGAGCACTATGGTTTATGGATCGTTTATTTTGTAATAGTAAATGCGAAGGAGGTTTATCAGCGGCTCTTACGGCTATTGATCTCGTCGCGGATAGCGATGGCGCGGATGTAATCTTCCTGTTCCAGCACTTCCTGCAGCAGCTGTGTAAGCTCGTCCAGGTTCAGCACTTTGAGATCGTCTTCCGCTCCTTTTTCATGTTCTGAGATGGTGGGAGTAACGGGTTTTACACCGCTTTTCTTACCGGCAGGATCATCGAGCAGGATGCCAGCGCTGTTCAGAATATTCTCGTAAGTAAAGATAGGACAGCCGAAACGTACGGCCAATGCCAGGGCATCAGAAGTACGTGAGTCTATCTCTATTGTTTCTTCATTACTATAACAGATCAATTTAGAATAAAAAATTCCTTCCTGCAGGTTACTGATCACGACTTCATGCAGCTCTATATTAAAAGCATTCATAAAGTTTTTCATCAGATCGTGTGTCAGTGGGCGGCTGGGTTGCATTTTCTCTAATGCCACAGCGATAGCCTGTGCTTCAAACCCGCCAATCACAATAGGGAGGCGGCGCAAACCGTTCACCTCTCCTAATACTACGGCGTAAGAATGTGTTTGCGTAATGCTGTGCGATAAAGCAACTATTTCCAGTTCTATTTTTCTCATATCTGTCCTGCGTTGTCGCTGAATATTTTATAAGAACGTGAAGTTAGAAAAAATATTCCTTATCTAAAAAACAGATAATAAGTAAGCGCCATTGGCTGCTTACTTACTTCATCTGCTTTATGGCAGCAGTTAATTTGGGCACTACCTCAAAGGCATCCCCTACAATACCATAATCAGCTGCTTTAAAGAAAGGCGCTTCCGGGTCTTTATTGATGACCACGATCACCTTACTGCCGTTTACCCCGGCCAGGTGTTGGATAGCGCCGGAAATACCGATCGCGATATATAGATTGGGCCGTACAGTTAACCCTGTTTGTCCTACGTGCTCATGATGCGGGCGCCAGCCGGTATCTGCCACGGGGCGGGAGCAAGCTGTGGCTGCACCCAGCGATTTCGCCAGATCTTCCACCAGTCCCCAGTTTTCCGGTCCTTTAAGGCCCCGGCCGCCACTCACTACAATGTCTGCTTCTGTAAGCGGTATTTCTCCGCTCACTGTCTGCACACTGCTTACCTTCACCCTGAAATCTGCATCGCTGATTGCAGGAGAGAAGGCTGCTACAGCTGCTTTTGCGGCTGTAGGTTCCAGCGCGAAGGTGTTGGGCATAACAGCGATCACCTTCACTGCCGTGTTGATATTAACATTGGCAAATGCCTTGCCGGAAAATACGCTTTTCTTTACCACAAAGCCATTGCTGGTATCGGGCAGGGAAACTGCGCCGGATACGAAGCCGGCCTTCAGACGGGCGGCTACACGCGGCGCCACGGCCTTACCATCAAAATTATGCGGGAATATCACCACCTGTGCGGCTTCCTGGGCTACCGCATCGGCAATGATCTTTGTGAATACGCTGCCTTCCACTTCGTTCAGCCGCGCATCTGCAACATGCAGTACTTTGCCGGCGCCATAGTTGCCTAATGCCTCCAATTCTTCATTGGCCGCTGTTCCCAGCACCAGTGCAGTAGCTGTAGTGCCCAGTTGCTGTGCCACTTTTGCGCCATATTGTACTGCTTCGAATGCTACTTTTTTTATCTTACCGTGAGCCTGATCTGCGAATATTAAAACTGACATGTTCTGACGTAGAATTTAATTACTAAAAAAGGGTGCTTAAAATAGAGGTTCCTGCAAGCAATACAGCGATCAGATCACTTTTGCTTCATCATGCAGTAATTTCACCAACTCATCCACATTATCGGGGCTGATGAGTTTTACGCCTGCTTTTGCCGGCGGCAGTTCAAAACCGGCAACGCTTGTCAGCGCATCTGCTGCAACAGGTTCTACCACTGCCAGCGGTTTCGTGCGGGCGGCCATGATACCACGCATGCCGGGAATACGCTGTTCTGCCATTCCTTTCTGGCAGGATACAACAACGGGCAGTGTTACCTTCACGATCTCTTCTCCACCCTCTATTTCGCGATTGATGGTTGCTTCAGTACCATTCAGCTCGAATTTTGCTGCGATAGATACATAGGGAAGATCCAGCAGTTCAGCTACCATACCTCCGATGGCGGCGCCATTATAATCGATGGTTTCCTTACCTGTAAAGATCAGGTCATAGCCCTGTTTGCGGGCATGTTCCGCGATCTGTGTTGCGATATAGAAACTGTCCTGGCTATCTGTGTTGATGCGGTATGCCTCGTCTCCGCCGAGAGCCAGCGCCTTGCGGATGATAGGCTCCGTATCAGGACCACCGGCGGTAACCAGGTGTACGGTAGCCCCCAGGGTTTCCTTCAATTCTAAAGCGCGGACCAGGGCATACCATTCATCGTAGGGGTTAATGATGAACTGTACACCCGCTTCATTGAATTTCGTGTTGTTGTCTGTGAAAGCTATTTTTGCAGTCGTGTCCGGAGTTTTACTGATACAAACTAAAATCTTCATGGCCTAAACTGTTTTGTTTTTTAAAGCGGTATGAGCAAATATATTTAAATAATGGATAGAATAGCCAGGATAAAGGAATTTCTTAAAGACAGCCCGAATGACAGCTTCCTTAAGCATGCGCTGGCCCTTGAATATATCAAGATCGGCGATGACAGCGCCGCCAGGTCACTGTTTGAAGAGTTACTGGCCTACGAGCCAGGCTATGTAGGTTCTTACTATCACCTGGGCCGCCTCCTGGAACGGGCGGGTCTTCTGCAGGAAGCCATGGCCATATTTGAAAAAGGTATGGAGATGGCCAAAGCTGCAAATGACAGGCACGCTTATAATGAATTACAGGCTGCACTGGATGATCTCATTTAATAATCAAACCAGTACATGGATTTACTGACAGGATTTATTGCATTTATAGACAAAGAGCGGCTCTTCACGCGCGACCAGTCAATGCTGCTGGCCGTCAGTGGGGGAGTGGACTCCGTAGTGATGGCGCATCTTTTCAAAGCGGCGGGATTTAATTTTTCCATTGCCCATTGTAATTTTCAGCTGAGAGGAGAAGAATCCCTGCGCGATGAGGCCTTCGTGGAAGACCTGGCAGCCAGCCTGCAGGTGCCGTTTCACCAGGTACGGTTTGATACAACGGCGCATACTGCATCGCATCGTGTATCCATCCAGGTAGCTGCACGGCAACTGCGCTATGAATGGCTGGAACAGACCCGGGTGACAGCCGCCTGCAATTATATTGTAACGGCCCATCATATGCAGGACAGCGCAGAGACTGTACTGATGAACCTTAGCAAAGGTACCGGCATTGCCGGCCTTCATGGCATCCTGCCTAAACAGGGACATCTTGTACGCCCCCTGTTATTTGCACAGAAAGCAGATATACAGGCCTACGCCACCGAACATCATATTGCGTTCGTGGAAGACAGCTCCAATATCACTGTCAAATATACACGCAATTTTTTCAGGCATAAGGTGATTCCCGTCATACAGGAAGCTTATCCTGGTGTGGTTGCCAATATCGCTGGCAGCATTACACGTTTTCGCGAAGCGGAGATATTATACGCACAATCGGTCGAAACACATATCAAAAGACTGGTGGAGCAGAAGGGGAACATGTACATGATACCCGTGCTGAAACTGCAGAAGACCGTTCCCCTGCAAACAGTTGCCTGGGAAATATTCAGGCAATATGGCTGCTCGCCGGCACAGTTGCCTCAGGTGCTTGAACTGCTGGACAGCAGTTCCGGGAAACTGGTGGAGACAGGTACACACCGAATTATCCGCGACAGGCAATGGTTGCTGATCACACCCCTGGCGGAAGAGGAGGCGCCCGTCATCGTGATTGAAAAAGACCGTACCGCCGTAGCCATGGCAGGTGGCCTGCTCAAACTAAAGACCAGCGCAAGAAAGGATACTACCACTATACCTGCGGCTGCGCATATAGCCTGCCTGGACAAACATGCGCTGCAATATCCCTTAATACTCAGGAAATGGAAACAGGGCGATTATTTTTACCCGCTGGGTATGCGGAAGAAAAAGAAGCTGAGCCGCTTTTTTATTGATCAGAAATTGTCGCTTCCCCGGAAGGAGAACACCTGGGTACTTGAATCTGCGAAGCGGATAGTGTGGATAGTGGGGTTGCGGATAGATGACAGGTTTAAGATCACCGACCAGACAAAAGAACTTCTCACAATAGAGTGGGAGACCCTTTAAAACGGGCCTCTCACTTGAAATTGTTTATGAGATTGTTGAACTCAGGGAAGGAATGCTTCTTCAGGCAGAAATCATAAAAATGCTGCGCCGACAAAAGGTACTCTTCATAAGTAAATGGTTTTACCATATACGACAAAGCCCCCAGTTGTTTACACTCATGCATTTCTATCACATTGAGGGAAGAAGAGAAAATGATCACCGGAATGTCCCTGTAGACTTCCAGGTTTTTCAGCTCCCGCAATGTCTGCGTACCACTGAGCCGTGGCATATTCAGATCGAGCACCACAAGAGAAGGCATAGTACCTGCGCTTGCCTGTGTGCTAGCAAGATATTCCAGTACCTTTTCTCCATCTTCTACCAGCAGGGGTACCTCCGGCAGATTGATCGCATTAAAGGCATCCTGCATGATGAACCTGTCTTCGAGGTCATCGTCTGCCAATAATATCTTCACAATATTCTCCATAACTGTTTCTTTACAATTAAAAAACTAATACGTTCTTATGCCACCAATGGTAAGGTCAGCACGAACTTTGCGCCCAGTCCCGGGATACTGCTGGCGGTAATGGACCCGTTGTGCAGATCTGCGATCTTTTTACACATGGCAAGTCCTATACCAGTGCCTGCGTATTTTTCACGTGAATGTAAACGTTGGAATAAGCTGAACATTTTATCCAGGTATTTCTCTTCAAACCCCACGCCGTTATCCTCAACTGTCAATTGGACCTGTTTTTCTCCCATTATTGCATACACCTTGACTTCCGGTGGCCGCCGCTCGTCAGAGAACTTGAGCGCGTTCGACAGGATGTTGTGGAACAACTGGCGCATCTGCGTCGGATATACGGATATTACCGGCAGTGGTGCCACCTCTATGCGTGCGCTTTTCGCTTTTATAACTACGTCCAGGTCGTTCATGGCTTCTGTAACCAGTACGTTCATATCAGTTCTTACCAGTTGAAGGTTCTCCCTGTAGATCCTGGAGAAGTTCAGCAGATCGTGGATCAACTGCGTCATCCGCTGACTGGCGCCCATCATATTGCCAAAATAAAGCTTACCGCGCTCGTCTATCACCTCTGCATAATACCTGCTCAGATAGTCGCTGTAATAAACGATCTTCCGCAATGGCTCCTGCAGGTCGTGCGATGCTGCGTACGCAAACTGCTCCAGTTCCTGGTTGCTCCGGTTCAGCTCCCGGATCTTTTCTTCCAGCAGCAGCTTTGTTTCCTGCAGTTCTTTGTTGTCCCTTAACGTCTGTTCCATGACCTTTTGCGCATGAATATCCACCAGGGAGCCTATCCAGTACATCGTTTTTCCACTTTCACTGACCATGGGCGCGAGGGAAAGCAGATGCCAGATGTATTCCTGCGTTGCATGATTTTTTAACTCTACTTCCTTCCTGATAGCCTTGTTCGTGCCCCGTTGCCTTTGCCAGTATTCCCAGGCTTTCTCGAAGACCTTCTCACGAAGCACCAGGGGCCAGCTGTTTTCGTTCAATTGATGAATATCATAACCAGTAAACGATTTCATCCAGCTATTAGCATAAATGATCTGACCTTCGTTATTGAGACTGAATATCATCAATGGCAGGGCATTGGTCACTTCCCTGTACTGTGTTTCGCTTTCCTTTAATTTTTCCGCCAGTTCCTGTAACTGTTTGTTCTTACGTTTTATCTCATCGTAGGGAGACACCGGCAATTCCACATTGAAAGACGATATCCACTGCCGGATCCGGCCGTTGTTGATCTTCTGGACACCGGGCACCCGGTACTCCAGCATAATTTCAATTCCCCTGTCTCCACGCTCAAGTGAGAAGCTGTCAACGAGCCTCCTTGCATACACCAGGTTCTCATTGACCTTCTCTGTAAGATTCAGATTCCCATCCAGCACTTTTGCGATGAGATACTGTTCCGGTTCCTTTACATCGGTTTTGACAGCCAGTATAAGAACGGCATTGTATCCATACTCGATGACATGTCTTGATACCTCAGACACGGCAGTGGCAAAGGTGGTCTGCGATGCAAGCGATAGTCCGGCCAGCTCTCCCAGTTTCATGATACGTTTGTGTACCAGCACCAGGTCCATATCAGTTTCCAGGGTGATCCGGGTTATTTCCTGCATGGCTATTTTACTTTAACAATTACTACTGACATATCATCCGTTTTGCGCGCGTTGTCTTTATAGAGGGCAGCAGCCAGTACAGACATATCATACCTGAAAATGGCCGGGTACTTCATCATATCCCAGCGGGTTCTTAAACCGTCGGAGCATAGAACGAGTACCTGTTCCTTTCCGGGTTCATGTACTACTTCCTGCTCATTAATAGTACGGGGGATGTTATGCCCGATGATCCCATTGTATGGAAGATGAGTCCTGGCTGCGGCAGCTGTCAGCATACGCGTATGTATGTTCCCTATACCACAGATCTTCCATGTCAGGGTCTTATGACTGTACACAGCTGCAGTGCCTACCAGGCCACGGGTGCGTTTCACATCATCATGTATCTGACGCAGTACCTCGCCTAGGTCGGAGAGCATGCAATACCGGAAGGAATAAACCGCAGCGGCAACAGCTTTTTTCGCTTCTATACCATGTCCCAGTCCGTCTCCCAGGAACACCCTTACACCGGCCGTGTCAGCCCTGACATAGTAATCGTCGCCGCACACTTTCTCGCCCGGCTTTGCTACCAGCAGGGTCCTGATCTCAGGCCCCGGTTTCGGAGGATATTGTTCCGCGGGTTTGATAAAGAACCTTGACAATAGTATCGTGCCCCAGCCCTTTACAGAATAGATCTGCAGGAAATCTGAAAGCCGTTTTACTGCTCCTAATCCATGACCGAGCGTTTTGGTAGTTGATATTCCATCCTGCATCATCCTGGCGAGATCTGTAATGCCTGGTCCGTTATCTATTGCTATTATCTCGATGGCTGGCTGTGGGGTATCTGAAAGCATGACTAATACCTCTCCGCTACCGGCGTGTTTGAGGATATTGGAGCCAATTTCGGCTACGACAATATCGATCTCTGCTACTTTCTTTTCCGTCAGTCCGCATTGTATAGAAAGACGGTGCACTTCGCGTTTCAGGATGGCCAGGTAGCTTCTGTCATCTAAATTAAAACTGATATGCCGTCCGGTTACCCATTCTTCCATTTGGTGATGATGATGGTAGTTCCTTTACCTACTGTGCTTTTAATATCAAAATCGTTCACGAGGCGTTTGGCCCCGGGTAGTCCCAATCCCAGGCTCTTGCCGGTAGAAAAGCCGTCTTTCATGGCCTTATCAATATCGGGTATGCCCGGACCTGTGTCCGAAAAGGTAACGCGCAATCCATTTTGCCGTTGACCATTTACTATTTCAATGAGGACAGCACCTCCTCCGGCGTAACGGAGCATATTCCTTGAAAGTTCGCTGGCAGCAGTGATCAGTTTTGTCTGATTAACAAGGCTCATGCCTATTTTGACAGCAAACTCTTTCAACCTGTTCCTGAAAAGCACCATATCCAGTTCTTTCGTTATACGGATATTATCACTGGAGAGTACTATCATCGTCTATAGCTTCTTCTTCTGTTTCTGTGATGTGAATTTTTTTCTGGAGGAGCTCCATTCCTTTTTCGACATTCAGCGCTGTTTGCACACCTTTCAAGGGCAAACCGAGTTCAACTAAAGTAATAGCAACAGCAGGCTGCATGCCCACTATCACTGTCTCTGCATCCAGTATTTTGCTCATACCGGCAATATTCCCCAGTATCCGGCCCATAAAGGAGTCTACTATTGAAACGGAAGATATATCTATCAATACGCCCCTGGCGCCCGTTTTACTTACCGCCTGTACCAGGTCTGATTCCAGATTGAGTGCAAGCCGGTCATATAGATCCACCTGGATCGCCACCATGAGAAAATGCCCAATTTTGAGGATCGGTATTTTATCCATCAATGCCCGCTTTTGTTTTTACAATTGTTCTTTTTACTTCCATCTGCATCAGTGCAAACGCATATCTTAACGCACTGGCGAGGGTTGCTTTTGTTACAATGCCGGAAAGGTCTATACCAAGGTGCACCACCGTCTGTGCTATTTCAGGGCGGATGCCGCTGATGATGCACTCTGCGCCCATCAGCCGGGTTGCGCTGACTGTTTTGATAAGGTGTTGTGCTACGAGAGAGTCTACGGCGGGTACGCCGGAAATATCGAGGATAGCGATGCTGCTGGAAGTGGCAACAATTTCCTGTAACAGGTTTTCCATTACCACCTGTGTACGGGCGCTGTCCAGTGTGCCGATGATAGGCATGGCCACAATGCCATCCCATACGCGGATAACAGGGGTGGAGATCTCCGCTATTTCATCCGTCTGCCGGAGAATGACCTCTTCCCTTCCTTTGATGAAGGTTTCGAAGGTTACCACCCCAAGGCTGTCTATCAGTTTACTCACTTTCAGGCTTTCTTCCAGCAACTGAAGCGGATCATTTTTAATCTCCTGCTGAAGAACGGAGAGTAAGGCATCTTTAAGGCTGAACACAAAAGTACCTGTCTCCCGTGGAGAATAACCCATTTTGGCCCTGGAGAGGGAAATAGACTCAAGGACCTCATACAGTGGTTCGAAGGAGGCAGATTGTACATCCTCCAGGTTATCACTATTTAAATTTTGTAATAAAACATTTACGAGCTCTTCTGACTGTAGGGTCAGCTCTTCGTTTGACATGAGGTCCTCCCGTAGAGAAAAATCCACTAATTGGTTCTTCATCCACAATTCGAGAATCTGCTTTTTCCTTTTCTGTAAGATCTTAGCTGTGTCTAGCTTCATGCGTGTGGCTTGTTTTGCAGTATTGGGACAAATTGTCCATTATACATCTGGCAAAAAGCAAACCGGAAAAGGATGAAGCTGTTATCTGTAACCGTGCATCAGCTGATCAAGAAACAATAAACCGATCCTTGGCTCAAATATCAGTGGGAAAAGGATGCCAAATACAGCGCCCCACAAATGGGCATCATGATTAATTCCCGTAGGGCCGCCGCGGCGGGACATATAAATCGTATAGCCGAGATACACTATACCATACAGAATAGCAGGCATGGGAATGAAGAATACCAGGATCTTTGCCCATGGCTGGAAAAGAATAGCGGCAAATACTACCGCAGAAACAGCTCCTGACGCACCGATGGTCCGGTAACCGTAATTGTTCTTATGTTTGATATATGTGGGAATATCTGAGAGTACCAGTGCCAGCGCATAAAACAGCAGGTAATATCCTTTGCCTTTAAATATCAGGAAGAACATGTTTTCAATGAAACTCCCGAAGAAGTAAAGCGTGAACATGTTGAAGGCAAGGTGCATAAAATCGGCATGCACGAACCCTGACGTGATGAACCTGTAGTATTGGTTCTTTTCTTTTACCATAGATGGCCACATGCTCAGGTCATCTATCCGCTTTTCGTTATTAAACGAAGTGATCGAAATGATACAGGTAATGATAATAATCGCGATGCTGATTGTCATGTCCATGCCAGTCGATTGATTTAATTGATGAGAATGTAATTATACTGATTTTTTACTGATGATGGTATTTCTCCCTGTTCAGTACTGTATATGCCCTGTAAAGCTGCTCTGTCATGATCAGTCTCACCAGCTGGTGAGGAAAGGTGAGGGGAGAGAGGGATAACTTTAATTGCGCCCTTTCCAGTACGGCGGCATCCAGCCCGAAAGCCCCGCCTATCAGAAAGATGACCTGCCTGGTAGCCGCATTCGCCCGCTGTTGCAGGAAATCTGCCAGTTGCAGCGTTGTTTGCATTTTACCATATTCATCCAGGGCTACAAGATAATCCTGTGGCTGCAGCATATCCAGTATCATCCTGCCTTCCTGTTTCTTCAGCTCGGGAACGGAAAGACTGGCGGCCTGTTTAACTGTGGGGATCAGTTTCAGTTCAAAATCTACATAGTGCTGCAATCGCTTTTGGAAAACAGCGATGCCCTCTTTAATGTAAGGGTCGTTTTCTTTTCCGATACTCCAGAGCTGTATTTTCACCTTCGGCTTGTTTTTGATAGACGCCCGTCCATAAGGCGGGCGGTAAATGTACGTAACCCGCTGCTTATGAATCAAACAAAAAAAATATTTAAAAATTTGGCGATTACAGAAATATTCCTACCTTTGCAATCCCAATCAAGGGAATGGCTTCGTAGCTCAACTGAATAGAGCATCTGACTACGGATCAGAAGGTTTCTGGTTTGAATCCAGACGAGGTCACCTTACAGGACAAGAGCGTTTTTTTCGCCTTGTCCTGTTTTTTTTGTCCGCTGAAACCCGCGCCCAGACTGTATATCAACGAAACGGCCTCATTCAGTCTAGCGGTTCGATAATTGAAACCGTCGAACGTCAATTTTTCAGGGTATATCGGACCAATTATCCCCCTTTTTTAATAATGTCGCCCTCTAAATACAATTTTTCAAGATTGAATAGAGTCATAGTTCCTGTCCTGAGCAGCCCTTCTATATCTACAAAATTCTGGTTGGGTTCTGCCATCTTTACTAAGAGCTTGTCTATCTTTTCAGTGTATTCAGCTTTCATTCTCCGATAGTCTTCGGGCTCTACTTTTTGCGTTGCTAGCAGCTCCCGCAAGTAGTTTAGCCTTTGTTCCATATCAGCTATCTGGTTCGATAATTGTCTCTTTAGGTCGTCAATTTGCTTCGTTTAGTCATGCCAGGTTGTAGTGGTTTTGCACGACTCTCAAATTTTGCCCGGTGAGCAGCATAATTTTTAGCACATACCAGGATATGAAAAGAAACATCGGCATTATCGGCGCGGGAAACCTTGGCCAGGCTTTGGCAAAGTAAATCTGTCACCAGTAAAAAAAGGCTACCTTCCGATAGCCTTGTAATCTGTTTGATCTTAAGATCACTGTTTTTGTCCGTAAACAACATAAATAGTTACCGGAAATATTTAGTTTCTGAGGGAGCGTTTTCCCAATACAATTGCGGCGATTGATTCTGACCGCTGAACCCCATACCGTTAAGAAATTGATGTTTAATTAATAGATTCTATGACCATTTACGTGCTGTTTATGACCAGCTGAATTTGAAAAGCCGTAGGGCAAAAAGAAAAAGCAAAGCTTCGAAAATGGCAAATACGATTAATGCCATATCTAAGCCCCAGGTCATGAACCATTGAAAAACCAATGCGCCGGTCCCATAGCCAAGAAATAACATACAAGCGCTCAGACCAACCGCTTGTCCACGCTTTGAGTGATCGACCAGTGAAGTGACCATGCCTGCAAATAATGGTTGAGTCATATCATAACCCAGTGACAGCACCGTTACTGCTGCGGCTGCAGCCAGAAGAGGAAGTTTAAACGCAAGTAAACAAACGCTTAGCGCACCGAGCGCCAATCCGATTGGAATCAGGCGTTGGCGGCCATATTTATCGGCAGCATTGCCAATACTAATGCCTAGTAGCATACCAGGTACACCATAGCCCAGCAAAGCAAGACCTATACCTTGATCATCTAAGTTAAATTTCAGTTTAAAAAAGTAGCCAAGCCAGGCAAATACGCCAGAGTGAAAGACGCCGTTCAGGAATACGTATGCGTATAAGGACCGGGACTGCCTTCGCTGCATTAATGCCTTAGCATTACTGAACACTTCTTTCAGAGTAGTTCCTGCAGGCGATTTGGCTGGGAAGTTCCTATGTTCAGATGCAGCCCATAGAAACAGGATCAGGCAAAGACCTCCGGTAGTGACAAACTCCGAACGCCAACCAATTAATGGATTTAGATAGGCACCAAGTGTTGATCCGAAGGTCATGCCACCTGCCATTGCACCATAGAGTACCCCCAACGGCTTTCCTCTTTCTGCAAAGGGATAGATATCCCCAAACAAGGCTATGGATATAGGTACGATACCACCTGTTGTTATTCCAGTTACCACCCTTAGAAGCAAAAAGATTTCAATAGTCGGCGATAAAGCAATCAAAAACATAGACAATGCCATTAATCCGAGTAAAGTCAACAAAACCGGTTTACGTCCAAGCCGATCAGACAATGGTCCATAGAACAAGGTGGATAACCCGTAGGGAATGGTATAAGCAGGTACGGCAAGCCCCGTTATCGCATCTGTGCTTTGAAAGTCATGGGTAAGTACAGGCACAAGGGGAGCAACAAGATAGGCCTGCAAGAGAACCATAAACGCTGCTGACCCTAAAATGGTCAGCAGCGTTTTTCTCGATCCGATCCGGGCAGAGATTTCCATTAAATATTATTTGATGTATGTTTTCAGCGCATCCTCAAGTAAGGTTTCACCTGAAACGTGTTCTGAAGTACCACCTTCAAAAACAATCCATTGGGTATTAAAGCCATCATTCATTTCCGCCATTAAACGTGACGCGTCCGCTGTGAAGCCGAATGAGGCATAGGTTGGCTCATATTCGCTCCGGGGAATCGGAACAGCGGTAATGGACCGGTTTGTATAGTAGGACAGGCTTGATGCCACATCGTCTGCTGAATACTGACATGGTCCCCCAAGTTCGATGATACGGTGCCCTGCCCAATGCTGGTTTAATAATTCAGCGGCCAGCTTACCAATATCGTTGACAGCAACCATAGGAACCTGAAGATCAGTTGGACAAAGGAAACTCATTAGATTTCCAGATTGTATTGCTCCAGGAATCAAACCGGCAAAGTTTTCCATAAACCAGCCGGCTCTGATACCGGCAGTTGGAATGTCAAGTTGGGAAAATGCCTGTTCCATATCATACAATTTCCTGATCGCGCCTGTGCCCTTTTCTAAATGAGCACCTATGGAAGAAAGGTAAACCACCTTTTTAGGCTTTGTCTCCTTTATCGCTGCAATGATGTTACCAAGCATTACCAGGTGCTTTTTAATAACATCATCCAGGTCTAGAGCAGGAGGCGTCATGATGAATAAGCCCTCTGCTTGTTTAAAAGCATTGAGAAGCGATGCTTTATCAAAAAGGTCGGCAACAGCTACTTCTGCACCTTTCGTTTCCCATTCTGTACCTTTTGATGCGTTTCGAACGACCGCCCTTACGGGTTGTTGTTGTGTCAACAATAAATTTGCGGTTACCCGGCCTACATGACCGGTAACTCCAGTTATTACAAACATGATTTTGCTATTAATTAGAGAAGAAATTTATACCAAAGACGCACCGCCATCAACTGCATAGCACTGGCCGGTTGCAAATGATTGCTTCATCATGAATAGAAATGTCTGTGCAATCTCTTCAGCCTCACCGATCCGCTTAACCAAAAGAGAATTACCGACGTAATCAAATAAGCCGTTCCGGTCCGCTTCAGTCATGCTGTTCCACAAATTCGTCCGAATGACGCCTGGCAAAACGGCATTAACTCTTATCGGTGCCAGTTCAACAGCCATCGCGCGGCATAAACCTTCAACAGCAGAACAGATACATGCCCCTAACGACCAGCCAGCACCGGGTCGCTGACTTGCAATACCGCTGGTCAAACAAATCGATCCACCTTTATTAATGTAAGGAGCACCGTATTTGATCGCCGCAAAGGCACCCCAGAAGCGAATTTTGAAATATTCCTGTGCTTTTATAATATCCGTATCAGCGATCATGCTAAGGCTGATATTTTCACCAGCGGTATAAACCAGGTGGTCAAATGTGCCGATTTGCTCAAACAGCGCTTTAATGTTTTCCTCTGCACTGAGATCTGCGGCATATCCTTTACTGTTGGCTGGCAGAGTTTGAAGAGCGCTATCTATACGTTGCTGACTGCTTGAAACAATGACTACCTCAGCGCCGTCTTTAGCTGCTGCCTGTGCAGTAGCCAGGCCTAAGCCTGAACTTCCGCCTAAAACAATAACTCGTTTACCTTTTAATGTGAATGCTTTTTCTAATGTGTCCATCGTCATTTGATTTGCTGACAAATTTCCTGACCACATAACACATAGAATTTACCAAATGGTAAATAATTAACGGATATTTCATCTGATCCGGCTTATTGAAAAGCTAATTAGTTAGGTACAGGATCAGTTAGCGCATTTAAGTTTTAACCACCTAATGTCACAATATTGTGACATATTTCCTATTTTTGCGTCATGGATGCGAGGCAAAGGATAATTGATGCTGCTATTACAGTCCTGAACGAAGACTTTTCTGCGCCATTGGACAGAATAGCGGAAAGGGCTGATCTAAGCCGTCGGACACTGCACAGGTATTTTACAGACCGGACGGCGTTAATTGAAGCGTGCCGGGATGACATGATGCAAACATGGCAAATGGCCATGTTACAAGCCTGTAATACAACCGAGGATCCGTTGTTACAACTGGAGAGAATGTTGTACGCCGGTATCGATTGTGGTGTCAGATATATCTTCCTGCATAAATTGACAGATCAGCTAAGTGAAAACACGGCAGTAAGTACTTCAAAAAGTGGCGTTTACGAATCCACACGGGATAACTGGTTTCAGCTGATTCCCGAATTACAGCGCCGGCAATTGATCAGTGAATACGTTAATGCCACCTGGATACGACTGCTATTTATCCAGATGATTTCAGCTACTGTACAGGCGTATCAGTCGGGAGACATTGCGCAGAATGATATAAAAAAACTGGCCTGGTATTCCTTTCGCAGAAGCATAGGCATGGAATAGAAGGAACATATTTCTAATAATATATAACTACCGATGATAGCGTCTTTTTTATTGATCGGACAATCAAATATGGCTGGACGTGGTTACAGTCAGGAAGTGCCTGCCATTATTAATGAGGGTATAAAAGTACTTCGGAATGGGCGCTGGCAGATGATGACAGAGCCTGTTCATAATGACCGGTCCGGTGCCGGGATAGGTCTGGCGAGTAGTTTTGGTGCTGCCTGGCGTATGCATCATCCGGAAGATGAAATCGGTTTTATACCTTGTGCGGATGGCGGTACCAGTCTGGATGACTGGTCAGTTGGCGGTCCGCTATTTGACCATGCGTTATTGCAGGGGAAGCTGGCTCAGCGTAGCAGCACTTTAACGGGGATACTATGGCACCAGGGAGAAAGTGATTGCTTCCCGGAAAAGGCGGCGGAATATGAAAGCAAGTTAAAGATAATTATGGATGCTTTACGAAAGGAACTGAATGCTACTGAGGTTCCTCTTGTTGTCGGCGGACTGGGAGATTTCCTGACCAATGGTCTTTATGGAAAGTATTTTAGTGCTTATCCGCTGGTTAATGAGGCGTTGTTACACTATGCCCGGACGGAAGCGCTTTGCTATTTTGCAACAGCAGAAGGACTAACCAGTAACCCGGATGCTTTGCATTTCAATGCTGCATCGTTACGTGTACTGGGAGTAAGGTATTATGAGGCATACCATAGGCGGGTATCTATTACAAGCCCTTTGGAAGAGGAGAATAAGATCCTGTCGGATATTTACAGCAGGGCACAAACGCGGCAGGAGCGCCGTTTTCTGCTGGAGCATCGCTTTGCGATGGGCAGGATAGACGTGGCGCAGTTCCAAAATGAATTGAGCGGGATCCAATAGTATTCAGCAGGAAGAGATTGTTTTTAAATGACGATTTTGTAAGATATTTTATTAGAAAGCGTAAAACTCTTTTTAGAAGTTTGATTTTTTTCGCATATTTGCAATCCCCAAAACGGGAATGGCTTCGTAGCTCAACTGAATAGAGCATCTGACTACGGATCAGAAGGTTTCTGGTTTGAATCCAGACGAGGTCACAGAGAAAGCTTCACAGAAATGTGAGGCTTTTTTTATGCCTGTGATTCTCCCAAGCAAACCAACCGATCCGACCGCTCAGGTTAAAATATCCCAGATCTATAACTGCGTCCCACAAGTTGGTGTTCATCCCGGCTGGGCCACATTTGCATTTCTGTTTCCCTTGCATTGCACTCCTGAACCGAATGGTTTTTAACAATCCGGGAGTACCCCACAGCAAAATAGTAAGATGCCCAGGTATGTGTCGTCATTTCTTCCGCGTCCGGGATAGTACCGGTATAGCATTGGTATAGCATTCGGCCGGCTCGGAAGTAGCATACTAAAAGGATGCCAGGATGATACTAAAAAGGGATTTAAAGGATATCTATATATCCCTAGATATTGAGGTTATATTTACATATACTTTTGATGCCATTATGCATAGTTATCCGTATATTAGTTGTATATAATCAGTAAGCTTGTAGTATATAACCTCAAAAAAACCTTTTTATGGCCATTGTTAAAGACAATATCCTCCTGCAACTTGTACGGGGCACCCTCGGCAAACGATTCACGATTTACGAACGGAATGGGCAGATCATTATGGCGACCAAACGCGGCCCGTCAAAGAAAAAGCCCACACAAAAACAGTTAGCAGCAAGGGATAAGATGACCATTGCTTCAGCACGTGCGCAACAGGCGCTGGCCGATCCGGAAGTGAAAGCCTACTATGCGTCCCTGGCCGGCCCAGGGCAAAATGCCTACAATATGGCAGTCAGGGATGCCTACCGCAGTCCGGAAATCCAAAATATCCAGGTAAAGGATGAGGAGGTGGTAGTGACCGCCAAAAATGAGTTCCGTGTAGCAGAAGTGGAGGTAACGGTAGTAGACGCTGATGGTGTTGTCAGGGAGAACGGGCTGGCATCTTTGGGCTGGAACGGCGTAGACTGGCATTACAAGGCAAAAGTATTGCCTGCAGGCGGTAAAATCGTTGTGTCAGTGGTCAATTTACCAGAGGTTCAAACGGTGAAGGAATTGCTGATTACATAAACGCTCTCATTGTTACAAGTGGCTTCCTTCCGGTTGGAAGTGTTATTTGCATAACTGGAATATTGCCAGCCAACGTCAATTGTTTTGACAGCATTTGTTCCCTCTTTAAAAGTGGGTAGGCGTAGTTTTGCCGTCCTGGTTTTCAACGTGATCTTTTGAACGCCGGGTCGCCTTGTTACAGGAGCACCTTCTGCCTGGTCAAGTCTCGTTTTTATGTGTATACATTTCTGGTTTGAGCTGCTCTTTTCAGGGCATTCCATAAGATTCAAAATAGTTCGAAATCTTTTTTGGTTGTTTTAGTTTTTTGTCTACATTTGCAATCCCAATCGCGGGAATGGCTCCGTAGCTCAACTGAATAGAGCATCTGACTACGGATCAGAAGGTTTCTGGTTTGAATCCAGACGGGGTCACCTTACAGGACAAGAGCGTTTTTTTCGCCTTGTCCTTTTTTTTTGCTGGAAGCCGTGCCCAGACTCTATATCAGTGAACCAGCCTCATTCAATCCAGCGGTTCGATAATTGAAACCGTTAAACGTCCATTTTTCGGGGAATATCGAACCAATTATCTCTTTTTTTTTGATGTTGCCCTCCCGAGAGAATTTTTCCAAGTTGAATAAATTGGAAATACCTATCCCTAACATCCCCTCTATATTAATCTTCGGTGTAAGGGATTAAACTGCCAACCGGTTGACATTTTGAAGTATGCAAAACAGAAGAAGTAAATAACAAACTGCTAACAACGGGTATGGCTACATCAAACTTTACTGCAGCGAATGAATGCATGCTGAATTTAAGTAAATACAAGTTAGCATTATAATAAAAAAGGCGGTAAGAATACCGCCAATGTCTTTAAACCATATCCTATGAAAAACCATATCAAAGGTATACGGAGCAGCCACTCATCACTAACGGTAAATGGTAAACGGCATATTTTTTCCGTGGGCGGCAGTTGAAAATTTCAGCAGGATCTTAAGAGCGAATGCGAATTATCGTTTTCCCTTTTAGCCGCACATTAGGAGCGAATGCTGCGATCGCCTCATCAATCGTAACAACATTGCCAATGTTGGTTTTGAGCCGTCCGTCCCGAACCCTTTGTACGATGTCGACCAATTGTTGACGATTGGCCTCAACAATGAAATCTATTGTACGGCCACCAACCGGTCTTGCCTGGGTTGGGCCGGCGATAGTAACCAGTGTGCCTCCGGTTCGAATCACGCCGGCAGACTTTGTCGTAATTTCCCCACCCAGGACGTCGAAAACAAGATCGACCTTACCTACTTCCTCCAGGTTGCCGTTATCCAGGTCGATGTATTCGTGTACGCCAAAGTCGTGAGCCGTCTGGCGACCGCTTGCACGGCCGGATCCGATGACGTACGCTCCAGCTTCGCGTGCGAGCTGAACAGCCATCGAGCCGACGACCCCTGCAGCACCGTGAATAATCACACTTTGCCCGGATTGGAGTTGGCCGTGGTCAAACAATCCCTGCCATGCGGTTAGTCCAGGCATAACAAGGGCAGCCCCAACCGTGAAGTCGACATCGCCCGGCAAAGGAGCGAGGTTTCGCGCCTCGATGGCAATATATTCTGCCAGGGAGCCATTGCGGTACCAGTCGGAGAGACCGAATACCCGTTGTCCTACCGAGAAGCCCGTCGTCCCATAGCCTAAGGCAGTAACTACGCCTGCCAATTCATGTCCCGGAATGGACGGCGTTCGATTAACATCATACCGATCGGTCCAGGTTGCTGGCCACGTAAGTTCGTCGTGGGTGAATCCGGAAGCATGGACCTGTACGATAACCTCGTTTATTGCGGGCCTTGGCTCTGGCCACTCAGTTAATTTCATTCCGGCTGTTCCTTCAGCCTCGTTTGTTACAATAATTGCTTTCATATGCTCCTGCTTTAAGTCTGTAAGCACGTACTCACCAACGGAGTGATTTCTACTTCTGCAGACAAACAACTTCCGGTCGGGACTCTTTCAGCCAGCGCAGCAGTACAGGCAATCGTCTGTTGATTCCGGTGATATTACAGGTCGCTATTTTCAACGTCTTTCTTCCCGCCGTTCCTTTCTTTGGAAGAAGTGTTCTTCCGCGCCTGGCTGCGGCTTTTATGAGTGAAGGCTTCACGGGCGCGTTTAAGTCCGGCAGCAATTGCAACACCTTCCGGCAAGCCCTCAGCCAGGAGTGCATTGGCTATCTCCACAGCTTTGTTACGCACCTTCACCGGCTGGTTTTTATATGATGGCGGGTAATCGCCGTTGTACCAAGGCATATGTTACGTTTTTGTTCTCTACATCAAATATTGCTCCATCCCGCCAAAGGAACGTGATAGATACCTCAATTATGTCCCGTCGTCGTAAAACTTCCCTTCACAAAACAGTCGCACCTAATTTGCTTCACAGTTTAGAATTGTTGTTAGCCGGTTTCATGTACAATGGCCACCTGCCAGGCAATGGTCATGTTTCCTTTGCTTCCATCGAATAGATGACTAAGTTACCCTATTAAATTTTGCAGTTCTTCTTTTGCTTTGGTGTCTGTCCACCTTTCAAAAGTCATAAGTTCGGGGTGCAACAAACGCAATTCATCAAAATCAACTTTTGCGTAACCTTGCGTGTAATATTCTTCCATTATTTTTCCATATATGGCGTTTTGTTGTTTGGCTACGTCAAGCGGAATTTGAACAGGTGTAATTTGTCTGCCGAATTTCTTTGTTAGAATGTCTGCGATTTCTGAGATAGTTAGGTTGTCGCCTGCAAGATTTATTGATTTGCCAATGAAGTCTTGTGGTTTTTGAAATGCAAGACGAACAAACACGCCAATATCTCCGGCTGATATAATTGGCATAGCCAAATCAAAAGGTGCAGCGTTGTTAAGTTTTGCTTCTGAAAGTCCGTAGAATGGTAAACAGAAGGTTTCCATAAACAAAGACGGTTTGAATATTGTTGCAGGCAAATCTGATTTCCAGATGTGTTCTTCAATTTGGTATTTGAATAACGGACGATATGCCGCTCGTCTTTCAGAACCAAGAACCGAAGAATAAACAAATTGTTGTACGCCACTTTTCTTAGCGGCATTAGCAACATTTACTCCCAAGTTGTATTCGTGTTTATCCGCTTCTTCTGACATTGGTAAGGCTGGTGGTTGAACGCTGAAAACGCCATAAACATTTTTCATTGCTTCTATTAAAGAGCTTTCGCTACTCATATCTCCATCAAAAATTTCAGCACCTAACTGTTGAAGTTGTTTTCTTTTTTCAAATTCACGTTCCATACTTCCTATAAATGTAAATGCCCGCACATTAAATCCGTGCGTTAGTAGTTGCTTTGCAACTGCACCGCCTACTTGCCCTGTTGCTCCTGTTACAAGAATTGTTTTGCTCATTTTACTATGTTTTTAAATTGTCGGGCCAAAGTTCTGAACTTCTTGTTTACTTTTGTCCCTAACGGACAAAAAGTGATAGGGACATTTTGGTAACCAAGTAACTTTCTATGGCAACAATAAAGGAACGAAGTAAGGCAATAAGGGCCGTTCACGACACTATGGACGTGCTGAGTGGTAAATGGAAAATTGCCATCATTACGTCATTGAGTTTTGGCGAGAAACGATATTCGGAAATATTGAAAGAAGTTGAAGGGATTTCTGGCAAGATGTTAACAAGGGAGCTGAAAGATATGGAAATGAATTTGCTGATTAAACGAGAGGTCTTAAATGCACAACCTGTAACCGTCCAATATTCCCTCACAAAATACAGCGAGAATTTGCTCCCAATTATTTGCAATTTACGTGATTGGGGAACTGAACACCGGAAAAAAATTATTGGAAAATAGCCGTCGCCGGCAAGCTGCTCGATGAACGGCTTGCCGGCGACGGTTTGTCGAATGAAGCAAGTCTGGTAGCCAGGGAGGTCGAAGGCCATCCAGATCAACAATCAGGTTAGTGATTTACAGATCTGTTCCGGATTTCTGTGCTCAGTTGATGTCCGGGAAGCTTAAAAGGACAGGATTTTGGGTTTCCCGGCGGGCCATCTAAAAAACAGACCATGAATGCATAAGTCTGTATATATTATCTTATTGATTAGTATAACTCAATGTGGCAATCTATCCCTGAAATATCCGTACGTCCAGGTGCCGGCGATGGCGCTGAGCAACACTACTGTCACCACCGTTACACCCGTGCCTATCTGCGCAAATAAGGGCCCCGGACAGGCGCCGGTAAGCGCCCATCCTAAACCGAAGATCAATCCGCCATATATCTGCCCCTTATTGAATTTTTTAGGATGGAAGGATATCTTCTCACCGTGTATGGTTTTAATGTTGAACTTTTTTATCAGCCAGACGGAGATCATGCCCACAATTACTGCAGAGCCAATGACACCATACATGTGAAAGCTTTGTAAACGGAACATTTCCTGGATGCGGAACCAGCTGATGATCTCCGCTTTCACAAACACGATACCGAACACGATACCTACGGCCAGGTATTTAAAGTTATACCACCAGGGATGCTGTTTTTGCGATTCATTGATACAAATGGTATCGAGCGACCGGACTTCGAAATCTGTATTTGCGCTTTGTGTTTCCATACCTTGCTCTGCTATTTTCATGATGTAGTAATTGAAGAATTATTATAAATGAAGAATGAAGGGGAGTATCAGGTTGGCCATAATAAAGCCGCCAACCATGAACATAACTGTAGCTACGAGCGAGGGCCATTGCAGATCGCTCAAGCCCATGATCGAATGCCCGGAGGTACAACCTCCCGCATAACGTGAACCAAACCCTACGAGAAAGCCGCCGCCGATAAGCATGATCAGCCCTCTCAAGGTGAACAGGCTGTTCCAAGAGAAAAGTTCCGCCGGCAGTAAAGAATGATGATCTGTGATGCCATATCCCGCCAGTTCTTTTGCCAGTGCCGGATGTATGGCTACCGGGGCCGGGTTATCCAGGAGCTGTACTGCTATGATGGCGCCTGCAAATATGCCGGCAATGAAGAAGAAATTCCATACCTCTTTTTTCCAGTCGTACTGAAAAAACTTTATATCCGCCGGAAAACACGCTGCGCAGGCATGGCGTAGGTTAGCTGATATGCCAAAGTGTTTATTCCCCAGCAATAAAAGCGCCGGTACGATAAGACCAATAAGTGGCCCGGCTACATACCAGGGCCAGGGTTGATGTAGTAACTGATGCATTCCTGTCAATTTATCTGCAAAAAATAGTGATGTATTTAATTTACTACAGGATTTTCTTCCTGCAGCCATTTATTCATTCCTTCTGAAAAGTTCAGTACATTTCTGTAGCCTTTTCCGGCAAGCAGTGAGTACCCAATAGTAGCGCGGTCTCCGCTCTGGCAATGTATGACTACCTTCCTGTCTTTGCTGATCCTGTTCATGTTTTCGGGCAGGCTGCCTACGAACACATGATCGGCTCCTTTGATGTGGCCGGCTTTATATTCAGTAGCGCCACGCAGGTCTATCAGCTGTATAGCATCATGCTGGTACAGGTCTTTGAATTCATCCAGGGATATGACCTGCTCTTTTTCTAATTTTCCGCCGGCGTCTTCCCACACCTTCACAGAAGGGATATAACCGTAAATATTATCAAGGCCTATACGCATCAGTTTACGTGTAATTTCGTCCAGCTCGGAGGGATCTGCCAGTATTATGAATGGTGTCTGGTAATCGAGGAACCAGCCCGCCCAGGTATTGAAAGAGTTGTTGTGCTGTACATTGATACTTCCCGGAATATAACCGGCTGCAAAAGTTGTTTTATCCCTTGTGTCTATCAGTTTATATCCCTTGTTCAATGCTGCCTGTAATTCGTCTTTTTCCAGCGCCTGCAATGTGGGGACTTTCAGCAGTAAAGGACGGTCTGCCTTGTTTAGCTTTTTCATCATTGCAAAATATTTGGGAGGCTCAGGCTGATCGGCCAGCAGGTATTCTACAAATCCGGCTTCATCATCGTTGTACCGGAAGGCCCAGTTCCTTTCCAGTTCGTAGCCGGTGGTAGTGGAAGGAACTGATCCGAGGGCTTTACCGCAGGCCGATCCGGCGCCATGGCCGGGCCATACCTGTACATAAGGGGGCAGCGCACTGAATTTTTTCAGGGAGGCATACATCTGATGAGCACCTGGTTCCTGGGTACCTTTCATACCTGCTGCTTTCTCTAAGAGGTCAGGCCTGCCAATGTCGCCTACAAATACGAAGTCGCCGGTAAAGAGCATTACGGGTACATCACCAGCTGGTTTATCAGTCAGTAAAAAACTGATGCTTTCCGGTGTATGTCCCGGGGTATGCAA
The DNA here is from genome assembly GCF_023100805.1 of Chitinophaga filiformis. Classification (NCBI taxonomy): domain Bacteria; kingdom Pseudomonadati; phylum Bacteroidota; class Chitinophagia; order Chitinophagales; family Chitinophagaceae; genus Chitinophaga; species Chitinophaga filiformis. The sequence continues at coordinate 4,842,701 of NZ_CP095855.1, read as the reverse complement.
TACTCTGAATTCGAGGTTACCCAGCTGTATGATACTGCCATCGCGCAGGCCCACATGATCAAACTCATATTGCCATTCAGGACCGCCTTCGTCAGACAGGTACATCTTCGCACCTGTCAGCGCTGCCAGTTCCCTGGAACCTGTCAGAAAATCTGCATGGATATGCGTTTCCAGGATGTGGGTAATTTGCATCTTCTGCTCGCGCGCAATGTCAAGGTAGGTATCGACATCTCTTTTAGGATCGATCACAGCGGCTACGCCGGCCTTTTGACATCCGATGAAGTAACTTCCCTGAGCCAGGCTCTTATCATAAATGTGCTGAAAATACATAGTGTTTGATTTTTTGTTAGCACAAAGATGCGCTGTAAATTTTGTGCTATCAGTGACAGCTGTCACACAGGGATCCTTTTTAAGGTCTAATCCATTCGAAGGAGTTGCGGTGAATAAGGATCCATCCATTTTTCTCCATCTTCTTCATCAGGCGGCTTACCACTTCACGGGAAGTATTAAGGTCATTGGCAATTTCCTGGTGCGTGAGCTTAACATGCCGGCCCAGTTTTTTTACCTGTCCCTCGATATAGAACTCCAGTCGTTCGTCCATATTTTTAAAGGCGATCTCATTGATAGTATTCAGCAACTCATCATAACGCTCGCGCCATGTCCTGATCACGAAGTAGTGCCAGCTTTTATATTTGCTCAGCCATTCATCCATATATTGAAGGGGAATGGTGAGCATCGTAACATCGGTCAATGCCCTCGCCATCACCTGGCTGGTTTCCTGACGGAACGCACAGAGCATTGACACGGCACAGGCCTGTCCGGGCTCTATATCGTACATGAAGAACTCATTCCCCTGGTCATCTTCCTGGTACAGTTTAACAATGCCCTCCAATATCAGCATAGTAGACCTGATGGTTTGTCCCTTACGCAGCAGGACAGCACCTGCGGGCACCTGGCGGATTTCACCATGTTGCTCCATCTCTTCATAAAGACCTTCTTCAAGTCCGGGAAATAACTGGCGGATAGAATACACTTTTTCCATGATATTAAATTACAACATTTAATGGCAGCTTACTGCATTTACCAGGAGCAGCTACCGCTTTGACCGGAAGCGGCAGATGATCATTTTAACTGGCAGGCGGCCTGCTACTGAAGGCTGGCAGCGAAGTCTGCCAACATTATCCTGCAACTGCATACCCGGGCCTTAGTTCCGGTTAAACCGCTGCAGAGTTACAATAGTTATAGTGCAGGTTCTGTGACTTTGGTCACATTCGCATTGAATGCTTATTATCGGGATAGGTGACTATTATCACTGACAGCGCGGAGAAAGGCAGCGAAATTTGTGTGAAATGAGTTATATGCATCTGTTAGGATATATTGCTTCGTTGCTTATCGGCATATCGCTGGGATTGATTGGCGGCGGCGGCTCCATACTGACCATGCCAGTCATGGTGTACCTGTTTGGGATCTCCCCGGTGCTGGCAACTTCCTATTCATTATTTGTGGTAGGATCCACCAGCCTGGTCGGCGCCGCCCAACAGTATAAGCGTGGTACCGTGAACGTAAGAATGGGATTACTGTTTGCCGCTACATCTGTGGTCATCGTTTTTCTTACCCGTAAATGGCTGCTGCCGCTCATACCAGCGCAGATCGCAACAATCGGCAGTCTTTCTATCACCGGGAACTGGCTTACAATGGTACTTTTTGCGATCCTGATGCTTATCTCGGCCATATTCATGATGCGTAAAAGAGATATCCATACCGGAGCGGGGTCAATGCCAGGCAAGGTTAGCATTGGAAAGCTTGTGCTTTACGGAACCGGGATCGGCCTGGTGACAGGCCTGCTTGGGGCTGGCGGTGGTTTCCTGCTCATACCGGCACTGGTGTTGTTATTACACCTGCCGATGAAACAGGCAGTGGGAACATCTTTATTGGTGATAGCGTTAAACTCACTTATAGGATTTACCGGTAACCTGCATGATGCCGGTATAGATTGGAAATTGATGTTCAGTGTTACATTGCTGGCCACTATTGGCATCCTGCTGGGTAGTTACCTCAACCGAAAGATCCCGGCGGGCGGGTTGAAAAAGGCCTTCGGCTGGTTCGTACTTGCGATGGGCGTCTATATTCTCATCAAAGAGCTGATAGATGCCTTTTAGTACCCCCTTCTCATTTTCGCCAATAGCCGGCTTAATATGCCAAACGGCTGCCCGGTCGGACCCGGGGAATTCCGCAAAGAGGTACTCTCAGGTTTTAGACCTGATCCTGGGAATTGCCTCCAACTGATCGCTTTTTCTTGGTCCTGCCGTTTTTTAACCGGTATACCAGCCCTTTACCCGGCAGGTGCTCAGGTTTTTTAGATAAGTCCTGTACAACTGCATGATCGTCCTGCAATAGCATTCCCGGACGTATTTAGTTTTGTGTACATAAAAAACACTAAATACGAAACAATGAAAATTATCATCGTCGGTGCATCAGGCACCATGGGAAAATACCTGGCCGAAGCCTTTAAGAGAGAGCACGAGATAATTACAGCCGCTACCAAAGGTTGTGATGTGGACGTAGATATTACGTCGACGACATCTATTGAAAACATGTACAGGAAAACGGGGCCATTTGATGCGCTTATTTCAACGGCAGGACCTACATACGTCGGCCCCTGGAAGAATCTGACCGATAAAACCTTCAGGGCAGGGGTGGAAGGAAAAATGATGGGGCAGATCAACCTTGTACTGATCGGTCAGCATTACATCAATCCCAAAGGTTCATTTACATTAATTACCGGCGCATTATCCCACGATCCGCAGAAGAATTTTGCCAATGCATCTGCCGCCAACTGTGCAGTGGAAGGTTTTGTAAGGGCGGCAGCTATTGAGCTGGAGAATGGCATACGCATTAATGCGGTAAGTCCTACTGTGATTGAAAACTCCCCGCAATATTTCCCCTATTTCCCGGGCGATATTCCGGTAACGATGCAACAGCTGGAATATGGTTTCCGCAAAGCTGTGTTTGGTGCCAATACCGGGCAGGTGATCAAGCCATATTAGTGATTACACGTTTGCCACCTAAGGAGACGTCTGCCTGTAGTTAATACCGTACTTAAATTATGCGCATGAAAATAAAAATGAAATTGATCGCTTCCCTCAAGATCTGGCTGGTGATCTATCCATCTATCACCCTGTTCCTTTATCTGTTTGGAGAAAAGTTGTCCGTGCTGCCTTTGTATCAGCGAACATTCCTGCTTACTGTGTCCCTCGTTCCGTGGATGATGTTTGCAGGTATTCCATTTATTGATGTAATATTCAGAAAGATATCAGGAAAGCTGACAAAGGCCGGTTAACTTAGAGCTGGGCTTTTTTAAAAGAAAAAAGCAGGTCAAATGACCTGCTTTTTATGTGTCATACCGTGTAAAATGTATGGACAACAATATGCTACCTAAATATTGTCTTCAACTCCTGTTGCAGCCTGGCCCCCGACCAGTTACCATTTACCATCACCCGGCGTATAGAATATAACGGCTCGCCGGGAGATACCTTCCCCGTCAGCTGGAAGGCGGCTTTATACCCACTTAGTTTTACATCCCTGATCACGCTGTCATTCCACTCCCCGAAAGGATATGCGATATAATATACCGGTCTGCCGGTTACGTTCTCCAAATGACGCCTGGGGTTTCGGAACTGCGTTTCTATATCCGAAGACCGGATATTGGCAGCATGTGGATGGTCCCATGTGTGCGCGCCAATAGCATGTCCCATATCCGAAAGTGCCTTTATCTGACTTGCTGTCATATAACCCGGCTTACCAATGGGCACTGTCATCACGAAGAACACCCCCTTAAACCCATATTGTTGCAGCAAAGGTGCTGCTATGCTGAAGTGCTCAGCACGCGTATCATCGAAGGAGATCATCACCGGGCGTGCCGGCAATGGTGTACCTGCGTGCAGGTATGCATACAACTGATCGGGGAGTATGCTGTGATAACCGCTATCTGCCAGTGCTTTGAGTTGTGCGCTCAATTGTGTTCTGCTGATACTCATGGCGTTGCCTTTGCCCTTATTATCCATTGTAATGTGGTGATAGCATAATACGGGGACTGGGGACGACGATACAGATGTCTGGTCAATAATATAACATGACAGCAGTAAACAGAATAAATACCTCATGTTGGGAGCTTGGATGATACCAATTTCATTCTTTTTATAGCGCTGCCCAATGATCAGCAACAGCGGCCTTGGTGATGGCAGTCATTAACCCGTAGCGAATTGCCGCGCGCATCGCTGGTGGCGCTATTGGTACTGAATATAAACAGGACGGGGATATAATTCCAATACTTCTTCGGGTGTCATTAAATGCCCTCCGGTTGCAACATCATTTTTATAGAAGAGTTTGAACCCGGTAAATTGAACAGGCTGATTGGAGATCCAGCCTTTATAGCTGTCAAGCTTTTTTGCAGGCGATCCGAAACCGTCCATGTTCATCACGATCTGTACTTCAGGATGTAGCTGGATAGCTTTGTAGTTAGTCACCATTCCCTGCGTGAACCGGTGTACGACAAGCACTTTGGGCGGCAGCCCATATGTCTGTACCAGTTTGCTGAGATAGGATGAGGCATAATTGACATCCTCTGCGTCGAAAGTACCGATTGAAGTACATGGCGGCTGCCGGTTCTTCATAGAATATTCCGGGTCTATGCCCAGGTGCACATTCGGCATCCGCAGATATTTTTCCAGCATGGGTATCTCTTCCTGCAATGTGCTAAGTCCTACCTGTATGTCCAGGAACACAATGGCGTTTATCCGTTCGGCCAGCTGTAGTACTTTGTCAATTTCCGTGTCGGGCATCTGTAAGCGGTACTTCCCGCTGGCGCCTGGCTTCCCTTGCGCAGTAACCGCTACATAATGCAATGCAGGTTGTACCGGCAATGATGTATCTGCAACTTCCCATTTCCGCACTTCTGCGGAGAGTTGCTGTAACATTTCGTCTGGCGGAAGTGCCCCGAGGATGCCCATGCCGGCGGAGTACAGGTTGCCGTAGTAGGCAACTATCCGCTTATATGGCAGTATGGCTCCTGGTAGCGGATACTCCGTTTTCACTGGCCATTTAACAGAAGGCTTGTTGTGCACCAGCAATAGCTGGATCTTGTTGAACAATGTGGTATCGGCAGTGGCCGGTGGGCCGCTCAGTGTATCGGATACTACATGCGGGGCCGGTTGCGCGATGTTCACGGGATTTACCTGTACCTGGTCTGTCATGGGCTGGCAGGCAGCCATTAATACTATAAGGGGAACAATTTTCTGCATAAACCTGCGAATGTTCAACTAAATTATCTCATCGAAGGGCTATTAAGAATGATTCCGATTAAGTGCTTTGCTGACTGCTATCATGTCGTTCCGGGGTCCGGCAGATGTATCACTGTGAAGCATACGACCTGTATGACCGGCACCCGGCAGATAGAATCTGTATATCTATCGTTCGGTTTCCGGCAGATGCGTCACTGTGAGGTATGCGCCTGCATAGCTGCCATCGGTCAGACAAGTCTGCATATTTTTACGCTTCCCGTATTTGCCAGGTCAACGAATACATCATTTAAATATCGATAAAGTGCAACTTTTTATCGATATAGCATAAAGCATAAGAAAAGTCAGTGAGTATCTTTGATAGCGTTGTACCAACCCGGACAACACGTTATGAACTACATACCCGGGTGGTGCTTTAATATCATAACAGTGAAGTTTCTTATCTGCTGCCCGTTAAGGACGGTGATAATATCTTCTTTCTAAAAACAATCAGATGAAACGTCGTGCTGCAATCGGGAGAATGGCGGGAATGGTCCCCGCATTACTGGCTGCCCGCTATAGCCATGCTACCGCTCTTTTTGAGAACCTGCCACTGGGGGAACGCGTGATGAAAGGACCTTTTCAACCTTCCTGGGAATCGTTAAAGCAATACCAGGTACCTGGCTGGTACCAGGACGCCAAATTCGGCATCTGGGCGCACTGGGGCCCGCAATGCCAACCTGAACATGGCGACTGGTATGGCCGGGGCATGTATGAAGAAGGAAGCGACCATTACAATTACCATGTGCAGAAATATGGGCATCCCTCTAAATTTGGCTTTAAGGACGTCATCAACGAATGGAAGGCGGAGAACTGGCATCCTGATGAGCTACTTTCTTTATACAAAAAGGCAGGCGCTCAGTATTTTGTTGCCCTGGCCAATCACCACGACAATTTCGATAATTACAATAGCAAATACCACCGCTGGAATGCCGTAAATATGGGGCCTAAAAAGGACCTGATGGATGGCTGGGCGAAAGCCGCCAAAAAACATGGGCTCCACTTTGGAGTGAGTGTGCATGCCGCACATGCCTGGACCTGGTATGAAACAGCGCAGCTGGCTGATAAAAAGGGACCATTGGCGGGCGTACCGTATGATGGGAAGATCACGAAAGCCAGTGGCAAAAACACCTGGTGGAATGGATATGACCCGCAGGAGCTCTATGCGCAAAACCATCCCCTGAGCGCGAATGCGAAAGACAGCGGCAGTATACATAACCAATGGGCCTGGGGCGACGGAGCAAGTGTACCCAGCAAGGACTATTGCGAAAAGTTCTTCAACCGCACCATTGAACTGATCGATCGCTATGAACCAGACCTGGTATATTTTGACGATACCGTCTTGCCTTTGTGGCCGGTAAGTGACGCCGGACTACGCATTGCGGCTCATTTGTACAATAGCAGCATTAAAAGGCATGGTAAGCTCCAGGCAGTGCTCAATGGAAAGATCCTGGATGAGGAGCAGCGGAAGTGTATGGTATGGGATATAGAACGGGGACAAAGCAACCGCATTGAGCCTTTTGTATGGCAGACAGACACCTGCATCGGCAGCTGGCACTATGACCGCAGGATCTACAATGAGAAACGTTATAAATCTGCCAAAACAGTGGTTCACACCCTTGCTGATGTAGTAAGCAAAAATGGTAATCTCTTACTCAGTGTTCCCTTGCGTGGCGATGGCTCTCTTGATGCGGAGGAACTGGTGGTGGTAGAAGGTGTTGCCGCCTGGATGCAACAGAACAGTGAAGTGATATTCGGTACCCGACCCTGGAAAATATACGGCGAAGGTCCTGCTATCGATACCGCTGCACCGCTGGATGGTCCAGGCTTTAATGAAGGGAAAGGTAAGCCTTTCGGTGCGGAAGATATCCGCTTTACCACCAAAGCAGATACACTGTATGCGATAGCCCTTGGAACGCCTGCAGACGGTAAGATCCGTGTCAAATCACTGGCAGCCGGCAGTAGTCATTATCCTGCTGAAATTGCAAAGGTGGAATTGCTGGGCAGAGGACCAGTGAATTTTGAAAGAGGGAATGATGCGCTTATTGTCCAATTGCCGGATAGTTTGCCCAACCAGGAGGCTTTGTGCCTGAAGATCCGATAAGTGTGATCGTTTCGATATTAGCAAGCGGGAAGGCTGTAACAGGAGCGTCTGTTACAGCCTTCCCTGCTTTTACGGCGTGCTGTCTGCCCCCCTAAAATGTCGTGAATAGCCCTCCTGGTTTATTACCCGATAGGCTATTTTTGAAAGGTCCATCTTCTGCGGAAGAGACAAACTGTTGACTGTAAAACCATCAATTTATGAACACAAAGAAAATCTGGGCCAATTTCAGCGTACAGGATCTGGCACGCACCACCGCGTTCTATAAACGACTCGGATTTAAACATAACGGGGCTTCGGAGCAACTAACCAGCTTCTTCTTTGGTGAAGAAAGCTTTATCATCCATTTCTTTTTGAAGGACATACTAGAACCTGCCATGAAAGGACAGATCATTGATGCGAAAGCAGGGAACGAAATCATATTTACTCTTTCTGCGGGAAGTAAAGAAGAGGTCGATAGCTGGGAAAAGGAGATACAGGAAGCCGGGGGAACGATCGTTTCCAGGCCGGAGGCGTTTGGAGAGGGGTATTACGGTTTCGTGTTTGCCGATCCCGATGGGCATAAGTTCAACGTGTTTCACATGTAGGAGCGCAATTGCCGGAATAGATAAGGTCGGGGCAGCATGACGTCCCATCCCGGGGATGGTGGGATAAATATAACGACGATGCTATGCTGCTGAGCTCCGGCGAATATCATATGATGGCTTATTCCAGTAACGCAGGTAGTTTTTCTGCAGCATACTCTATTGCTTCTACGGGCGACAGGAAACGTTTTGGACTATCATCTTCTGCCTTGAACAGGGTACCCGGCATTTTACCTGGTTCATGTGAACTAGCTTCAATTGCCGGCTCCTGGAAGTTGTAGTATGCAATGAAATACTCCGCAGGAATAATATCAGGATTCCCGTGCTGGGTCTCAAGTGCTTCCACTACCACCCATACGTCCTGGCCCTTGATTGATAGTTTTTCTGTCATAGATCAAACGTTTCAGAACAATACCAGAATAATCGTGCCAGCGCTTTTCTGATAGGCTTAAAAAAACAATAGGATGAGATTACCATCCGGCAGTCTCATCCTAAGTAAACAGTAAACAATAAATATCTTTTAGAAATAGCTCAACCACTTCTTTCCTCCCTGGTTCGCCTGTTTATACCGGCTGAACCACAGGCTCAAGGGGTAAAGCATCAGCATCACCACTATCCATACGAGGTATACCACCGGCAGCGAAAATCCATATCCTCTTAACTGCGGATTAGCCGTTACCCATGTGGTAAGGTTGACCATACTGCCCGCCGAATGTCCCGACAAGCCGGCTGCCAGTATGCCCAGACCATGTATCAATGGGATGTGCAACAGGTAAAAGAACATGGGCACCCTGCCGAAGACGGTCACTTTGGATGTCAGCTTGTTCAATGGCTTTTCAGCGTAAGCGAGGAACAATAAAGCCGGTCCTAGCGTCATCAGGATATATAGCAATGAAGGTGGATACTTCGTTACATTGACAAAAGAGAGCACGGTAAACACAAAGTTCTTCTGTACAGACCACTGCGCCGCGTCACCGTAGATATTGATCCCACGCAGTACAATAAAAAGCGCAATGGCGCCAAGACCTATATTGCGAAGCAGCTTTTTGCGGGTCTCGGGCGCGGTATCCTTTGCATAGAGACCACCCAGGCAATAGCCTAAGCTAATAATGCCAATGTATGGAATAACGGGATAGCCTATTATAAAACGGAAAGGACCGGCGGTGAATCCTGAGAAATTAGGTTGGTGCAACACCGACCATAGTACTGCACCGGCGCCATTCCCATCCACATGCACATTATCCAGCGCATTATGTCCCGCTATCAGTACGATGCCAAGGACCAGTAAAGCCTGCCGGGGTAAATGGATCAGCAGGGCCAGTACCATCATGCTGATACCGAATGCCCAGATCACCTGGAGAATGAACCCCGGGTAATGGGGATTAAAGGTCCAGAACAGGGTGATAAGCAGCATCTCAACCATTACCAGCCAGAGGCCTCTTGTTAAAAGAAATCCCGAGAGCGCTTTACGTCCATTCTTCATTCCATAAAGACAGGCGGAGATGCCGGCTAAAAGCATGAAAACAGGCGCGCAGAAATGTGTGATCCACCTCGTAAAGAAGATAGGGACACTGGTGTGCTGCAGGTCCGTCGGATCGTTGAGATATGAATACGCGTGAAAATAGTCGCGAACGTGATCAAGCGCCATAATGATCATAATGGTACCTCTGAGGAGATCAATAGATTCGACACGGCGACTTTTGGTTGTTGTTGGTGGTGTGCCTGCTAATGCAGTATTATTTTCCTGGATCATAAGAAGCCCAAATATCAGCAAAATCTTAAGATCTTTTGTAATGGGAATATCAAACGATAGGTCGGCTTATCATGTACTGGCGATTCTAAGATCAATTCGCAGCTCGTTTGCCGGCCTGCCGCTATCGTAACAAAAAAACACCCGATACGCCAAATTGTTAAGACATGCCGCCAAAAGTATAATTCCTTCCACGCCCGCTGCCCGAATTTTGTTAAAAATTAAACACAATGTCTAACACAATTTTTATTACAGGCGCCTCCTCAGGATTGGGCAAAGCAACAGCAAAACTTTTTCACAGCAAAGGCTGGAACGTAATAGCCACCATGCGTAAACCGGAAGAAGAAAAGGAATTGTCGGTACTGGACAATGTCACCTTGTTAAAATTAGATGTGACCAGCCTTTCAAGCATAGAAGAATGCGTACGCGCCGCCACCAGCCAGTTTAGTATTGACGTGGTATTCAATAATGCGGGATATGGGCTTGTCGGACCATTGGAAACGCTTTCAGATGAACAGATCACTAACCTGCTCAACACAGACCTGTTGGGTGTGATCAGGGTAACGAAAGCATTTATGCCGCATTTCCGGGAAAAAGGAGCCGGGCTCTTTATCAATACGTCCTCTATTGGCGGCATGATCACCTTCCCTTTAAATGCGTTGTACCATGCAGCAAAATGGGGCCTGGAAGGCCTGGCAGAAAGCCTGCATTTTGAGTTCTCCAAACTGGGTATCGGTATCAAGAACATACTGCCCGGAGGTATCCGTACCGATTTCGTAGGCCGGTCCATGGCTTTTGGCACATTGAATACCGCACCGTATCAATCCATACTTGACAAAGCCAATGAGGCATTCAGCCAGGTCATGAAGCCTGAACAATTAACCCCGCCGGAAGTCATTGCGGAAACGGTGTATGAAGCAGCTACTGACGGGAAGGACCAGTTGCGTTATATTGCCGGTGAAGATGGTAAACAATTCTACGCTACCCGGAACAAAATAGGAGCAGACGCTTTCAGGGAGCAGTTTGACCAACTGTTCTTCGGTAAAAACTAACAGGCCGAAAGGGAAGGGCTAGGCTTACAATAAGCAGGAAACGCAGGTAAAAACAACTAATTTAGCAAGATGGAAAGAAAAGTGGTCAAGGTCAGGACAATCAGTGAACTACACCGGCTATACAATTGCGGAGCGCCGAAGCACCCGCTGGTGAGTGTGATAGATCTCATGTCTATCGACCATAACGTACTGGATCCGGGTGTCGGTTACCAGATGGATCTTTACCTCGTTTCCTGTAAACGTTTTAAGGGGGAGATCATGTATGGCAGATCGCCGTACGACTTTGAAGAAGGGTCTGTCATGTTCACCTCCCCCGGGCAGGTGCTGAGCGTAGCGCAGGAAGTTAAGATGGCAGAAGGCTGGGCCCTGTTCTTTCATCCTGACCTGATCAACGGCTCCAGCCTGGGCCGGCTGATACATCAGTATTCTTTTTTCCTTTACGACCTCAATGAGGCCCTGCATGTTTCAGAAGAGGAAAAAGCCATCCTGTACGATAGCGTCAGCAAGATCGAGCGCGAATGCGCAGGGCGGATCGACAAACATACGCAGCATCTGATCGTCTCCAACATCGAACTGTTGCTCAGCTATTGTGAACGCTTCTACGACAGGCAATTCCTGACAAGGCAAAAGGTGAACAACGATATTGTGCAACAGTTTGAGTTTTTACTGAATGAGTATTTTACCCGGGATATACTGCAACAGGATGGCCTGCCGGATGTAAAATACTTCGCTTCAAAACTGAACCTGTCTGCCAAGTACCTGGCCGACCTGCTGCAGAAATTCACCGGTAAATCGACCCAGGAACATATCCATCTCAGGCTTGTCCAGGAGGCCAAAAACCTGTTGTGGGGCACCAATAGGTCCATCAGTGAGATCTCGTACAACCTGGGTTTTGAACACGCCTCTCATTTCAGCAGATTATTCAAAACCAAAACAGGGCTGACACCAGGAGAATTCCGCAACAACCGGCAGGAGCCGGATGTGACCGGCTAGTGTTAAATGCAATATGTCAAAGAACTTCTCCGTGACTTCAATTGCGGGAAGGTGCTGTCAGGCGGATGGTTCCTTCCCGCAGTTGTTTCTGCAAAACACTGGTTGCTGTTGAACAAATCAAGAGCCCGGAGCAGGATAATGACCCCGTCACGAGAACATACCGTTCCGGCGGAATAAAGGAAGGACCCCGAAGCAGGATGATGGCCCGCCAGGGGCGTCAGCCATACTATTCCGGAAAACAAAGGAAGGGCCCGGCGTCGATCACACTCTCACCCAACAACTTCCCGAACGATCGTTCAAAAATTATTTGGAAAAATAGACCGTGGAGTCTAATTTTGTTCGATAGAATTCGATCTTTCGATTGATTGATTCAACCGGACGGACAGTTTAACTGTCCTTTTTTAGGAGGATTAAAATACCAATCGGTATATTATTGGGTAATAAACAGCGTACTCTGGCAGGCGCTGGCTACCGTCAGCTGCAGCTTGTGTGTTGCAGCCGGGGTGCTTTAAAATCTAAACAGGCATGAAATTCATCAAGGAAAACCATCATGGTATCAGCACCGTTCTTGCATTTGCATTGATTCCCCTGTCGGGCTTTGCAACCGACATTTATATCCCCTCGCTGCCGTCAATGGCGGCCGATCTGAACGCGAGCAATGCTGCAGTGCAGTTGTCACTGCTCATCTTCATGATCAGCTACGGCAGCAGCCAGTGGTTCATAGGTAGCTTCCTGGACAGCTTTGGCCGTTACCGTCTTGGCATAGCGGCTTTGCTGGTATTTACCTTCGCCAGTTTCTCCATTGGCCTCTCCCATAATATTCACCTCATTTACGTGATGCGTGTGATCCAGGGTATCTGCGTGTCGCTTATCGCAGTGGGCAAGCGTGCCTATTTTGTAGATATCTATTCCGGAGAAAAATTGAGGCATTATACCAGCATGTTTTCCATCATCTGGGCTACCGCACCAATTGTGGCGCCATTCCTGGGCGGTTACCTGCAGACCAATTTCGGGTGGCATTCCAATTTCTATTTCCTCGGTATCGCCGCCTTGCTCTTGCTCATACTGGAATTGAAATACAGCGGAGAATCACTGAAAACCTTCCAGCCCTTTAAGATGAATACCATCCTCAAGGTGTATGGCACGATGATCAAAACGCCCGATTTCGTTTTAGGACTGGTCATTATTGCCCTGTGTTATTCTATGGTGATCGTATATGGTATGACAAGCCCCTTCATCATCGAGCACCTGTATCATTATTCCCCGGTAGTGACCGGCTATTGTTCTTTGCTGTCAGGTTTATCGCTCATGGCAGGAGGGATCATCTCCAAATCACTCATCAAGCGTCCGTTCTCAAAGAAGATCGCAACAGCGCTTATTGTACAGGCAATGGCTATTGCCGGGATGCTGAGCACTTCGGGTTATGCGTCCAACCTGTACACCCTGATGGCATTTACTATTGTCATCCATATGGTGAGTGGTTTTATCTTCAATAATCTCTTTGCCTATTGCCTGGGACGTTTTCAGAAGAATGCCGGTATTGCCAGCGGTATCACCGGGGGAAGCCTGTATGTGCTTACTTCCTTCCTCAGCTATTCCATTGCCAGTGTACTGTCTATCAAAACGCAAACCTTACTGGCCGAGGCATACCTGCTGTTGGCGTTGGTACTGTGGGGCGCCTTTGCCTTGTTCACGAAGGCCAGAACAGCGCATCAGCGTACTTTGGCTACTGCTTAATATGCTTTACCTGCCATTAATCATACATGAGAAAAGCAGTTGCCCTGAATCTCTCCGGCGGCTGCTTTTTGCTTTAGCACAATTGCTTTTATGACAATAGCCCCATAGGTAGTCGCTTCCAGCAAAATGTGAAGGAAAATATTTTACTTTTGCCTGTGAGTAGCATGCTCCTTAAAGCCAGACAATGAAAAATACATCCGTTACCACAGGCGCCGGCAGTGGTATTCCCTATCATACCTTTACAGAACTGCTTTCCATGATGGATGGGCTCCAGCATACAGAAGGCCTGTTTATAGTGACCGAGGAGGACGACAATCGTATGAGGAACCTGGTGCAGTATCCATTCCGTTCCGACCATTTTATCATCATCATGCAGGTGGAAGGAACTTCGCAGGTGCGGATCAATTCGACAGACTTTCACATACGTGAAAAGGAGATCTTGTTAATTCCCCCGAATGCTGTACGCCAGTTCCAGGAAGTGCAAACGGGAATGCGTTTTGCCGGACTGGTTTTTACCTCCGGTTTTGTAGCACGCAGCGGTATCAGTAAGAAAGATGCCGATATGCTGGACTTCTTTTCGGCTAGTCTTCCTGGTTTTGAGCTGAAACCTGCAGAATTTGACAGGCTGTTAAACATGCTCATGCTGCTGCGCGAAAAATACACTTCTACGGATGGAATGCCTGCCGATCAACAGGTCATCTTTTATCTCTTCCTGGCTTTCTTGTATGAGCTCCGTTCTGTGTATATGCGCAATAACGGTGATAAAAAGATACAGCTTACCAGGAAGGAAGAGATCACCATGCGGTTCATCAGGTTGTTGAATGATTACTGTAAAGAGGAACGAAGCGTGTTATTCTACGCTGCACAAATGAATGTAACACCCCGCCACCTGACCCAGACGGTGAAAGAAGTGACCGGCAGATCGGCGGGAGAATTGATTGACGAAATGGTGATCGTAGAGGCCAAGCTCTTATTGAACGATGTATCCCTGAGCCTTGCGCAGGTGGCTGAAAAACTGTATTTCAGCGACCAGTTCTTCTTTAGCAAATTCTTTAAACGAAATACCGGTATTACCCCTTCCGAATACAGGAAGTTTGCCTGAACCCCTGAACGCCCCCTGGTCGTTTTAGACATATACTCTCTACTTTCAGACATTCCCCCGGCGGGAACTTATGCCCAACTTTGCCCGAGCAATTTAACTCCGGGTAAAGGAGAATAGCAATTTCTAAATATATACTCATGAAGTTTTTTCTTGGAAGGGCTCCATTCGTACTGGCTTTGCCGGTACTGGCTTCCTGCGGCCATCAGCAGCCGGGAAGTATGAAACAGGAAGCTGTAAAGGTATCGGTAAAAAAAATAACAACCGACGCAAGACCGGAAGTATTGCATTATCCCGGGGCTATTGAAGCTGATAATACAGTTACCCTTGGCTTTTCTGTTGCGGGCAGAGTCACGGCTGTCAATATCCAGGAAGGGCAACAGGTGAAGGAGGGCCAGCTGATGGCTAGTGTGGAAACCGAAGAATATATCAGCGCTTTGCAGAGCGCGAAGGCTGTAGAGGATCAGGCCGCCGATAATTTCAAAAGACTGAAAGAACTGCACGATAAAGGCAGCTTGCCGGAAAGAGACTATATAGCCGCCAGGTCGGCCTTGTCGCAGGCAGAAGCGAATGTACGCGTTGCGGCTAAGCGACTGGCCGATACCAAACTTTATGCACCATACACCGGTATTGTCTCTGCTAAGCTGATCGACAAAGGAGCTACTGCCTCTCCGGGCGTGCCTGCTTTCACCATATTAAAGACTGACCAGGTATATGCCAAAGCCCCTGTTACAGAAAGCGATATCAGCAAACTGGCCGTAGGGAAGGAGGTGCTGGTGATCATTCCTGTGCTGAACGACAGCTTAAAGGGTAAGGTTACCATCATCAATCCACAGGCAGATAACAGTTCCAGGACTTATGCCGTAAAAGTAAGACTGAGCAACAAAGCAGAGAAACTGTTACCGGGTATGCTTACCGAAATGCTGGTATACACAGGCCTGGCACAGGAAAAGATCGTGATACCCGCCGCTGCTATCGTGCACGATGCCGACGATATTACCTATGTATTTGTAGCTGATGACCAGCATAAAGCTATCCGCAGGCGCATCACCGCTGCCGCTGTTACAGGCAATAACGAAGTGATAGTCCGGGATGGATTGCAGGCAGGCGACAGGCTCATCACCGAAGGCCAGACCCGTCTTGAAGACGGCAGCAACATTCAGTTCTAAGCTAATTTCAGTTACTATTTAAATCATTCGAAACAGATGAGTAAGTCGAGAAAGATGCATTTCCTGGAAGCGGCGATGAAGCATAAGCAGGTCGTTATTGTTGTAACCTGCCTGTTGCTGGTAATAGGTGCATTTGCGCTACTGAATATGCCCCGCAGTGAAAATCCCAGGATAGATATGCCTACTGCATTGGTCTATGCCTTTTATCCGGGCGCCGATGAAAAACAGGTAGAACAGGAAGTAACCAAAAAAATAGAGCAATATCTTTTTTCCTTCGAGGAAGTAAAAAAGCGTAGTACCAAATCCGAAACCAGGGAGGGACAAACCTTTGTTACGACAGAAATATTTACTGAAGTGAAGGACCGGAAGAAGTTCTGGCATACACTGCAACTCGATATGGACGCCAGGTTGCGGCCACAGTTACCCACAGGTGTGATCGGCCCTTTCGTGAACAGCAACTTCAGTAATGTGACTGCTATGATCATCGGGGTGTCTTCTCCCATTCGTAGTTATGCAGAGATAGAGTCCTATCTCGATAAACTGGAAGATGGTTTGAAGACGATTCCAGTAGTGTCGAAGATCAACCGCTCCGGCGTGCAGAAACGGCAACTGTACCTGAATGTCAACGACGATAAATTGCGCCAGTACGGTTTTGATATTGCCAGCCTGGTAGGCGTGTTACAGCAGCAGAACGTAACAAGTTATACCGGGGAGCTTAGCATGGCTTCTGATTATATCGTTCCCATTTACACCAACAGCAGGTATAAAACGGAAAATGACGTTGCGAACCAGATCATCTTTAACAAGCCGGATGGCACCATTGTGCGACTGAAAGATGTGGCCACTATTGAGCGTCGTTTCGAGGAACAGTCATCCTATGTACGTATGGGTGAGAACAAGGCAATGGTGTTGTCCATCGATATGCAGCCGGGGCGTAACATCGTACAGTTCGGGAAGGAAGTAGAAGAGAGGATCAAAGAGATAGAACGCACATTTCCGGAAGATGTGAAGATCACAACGATCGTGAACCAACCGGAAGTAGTCGCTGAAAGCATCAGCCATTTCATGGTGGAATTTGGTATGGCTATCGGATCTGTGATCATTGTTGTGATGCTGCTGCTGCCGTTCCGTGTTGCCGCGGTAGCGTCTGTGGCGGCTCCTATCTCCATCCTGATCACTTTTGGTATCATGAATATCGTGGGCCTGGAATTGCACCAGGTAACGCTGGCAGCCCTGATCATTGTGCTGGGGATGGTGGTAGACAATGCCATCGTAGTCGTAGACAATTATATTGAGAAACTGGATGAGGGGATCACGCCCTGGCAGGCCGCCTGGCAGGCCGCTAAACAATTGACCCTGCCCATCTTTACCGCCACACTCGCCATCATCTTTGCCTTTGCACCACTGGCGCTTTTTATGGACGGTATAGCAAAAGACTTTATGGCCTCACTGCCGGTGACGATTGCCATTGCATTGATCGCGTCCATGCTGGTAGCATTGCTCTTAACGCCTTATACCTGCTATGTGTTCATCAAAAAGGGACTTAAACACAAGATGAGCGACAGGCCTATGAAAAAGAACCTGCTCGACAGGTTGCAACAGGTA
The DNA here is from genome assembly GCF_023100805.1 of Chitinophaga filiformis. Classification (NCBI taxonomy): domain Bacteria; kingdom Pseudomonadati; phylum Bacteroidota; class Chitinophagia; order Chitinophagales; family Chitinophagaceae; genus Chitinophaga; species Chitinophaga filiformis. Next base: position 4,825,275 of record NZ_CP095855.1, on the reverse strand, counting down.
TTCGACAAAGGAGTGGAACTTTGCTTCCGCTGGCCGAAGTCAACGATGCTGAGTGGAATAGCAGCGGTATTACTGGCGCTTGTCATTGCCGGTAAGGTAGATCCGGAGTTTTTTCCCATCAGCGAACGTAACCAGTTTAACATGGAAGTATGGCTGCCTTCGGGATCTTCCCTGCAACAAACAGAAGAAGCGGTAAAGCGTCTGGAAGCGGTACTGAAAAAGGACAAACGCGTGGTGCAGATCACCAGTTTCATGGGTATGAGCTCTCCCCGGTTCCATACCTCCTATGCACCGGAAACACCCCGCAGGAACTATGCGCAGGTGTTTATTACCACCACCAGCAGCGAAGCAAGTGAAGAGATGGTACATGAATACCTGCAGTCATTAAAGGGCTTCCTGGCCGACGGCAATATCAAACTGAAACAGTTAAGTTTCCAGGAAGGCGCTCCCATCGCCGTCCGCGTGATAGGAGACAATATAAATGACCAGAAGAAAGTAGCGGCCCAGGTCAAAAAGATACTGGAGCAGGCGAAAGGCACGAACTGGGTAAGGCTAGACTGTGAGGAAGAGTATTTTGGTATCCGTTTACAGATCAACGAGGACAAGGCCAATCGCCTGGGCATTTCTAACCAGGCCATCACACAGACCCTGGGCGCCGGCTTGAAAGGATATGCCTTGTCAACAATGTGGGAAGGCGATAAGCCGGTCGACATCTTCCTGCGTTATGATTCTGCCAGCCGCAAAGATGCGCAGGCGCTCGAAAACCTGCATGTGAGCACCCGTTACGGCGATAAGATCCCCCTGAAGGAAGTTGCCGCGCTCACGCCTTCGTGGCATACGGGTATGATCGCGCACAGGAATGGACTGAGAACACTTTCCGTATTATCAGAGGCACAGATGGGGCAGAAGCCATCCCGTATACTGAAAGAAGTGCAACCACTGATCGACCAGTTGAAACTGCCGCCCGGTATCCGCATAGCGTATGGCGGCGACGCAGAATCATCCGCAGATAACCAGCCATCCATGATGGTATCGCTCGGTGTAAGTCTCATCCTCATCTTCCTGACCTTGCTATTCCAGTTCAGGAACCTGGGTAAGACCCTGATCATCCTGGCCACATTCCCGCTTAGCCTGTTAGGAGCTTTCTCCGGCTTGTACCTCACCGGCAATCCCCTCGGTATGACCGCGTTTATGGGCATCATCAGCCTGATCGGCATTGTGGTGCGGAACGGTATTATCCTGGTAGATTATGCGGATGAACTGGTGCACGATCATGGTTATAAACTAAAAGCAGCCGCCCTGGCTGCGGCGAAGCGCAGGATGCGTCCCATATTCCTCACCTCATCTGCGGCTGCTGTCGGTGTGGTACCGATGATCATCAGCAAGTCGCCTATGTGGGCGCCGCTGGGTAGTGTACTGGCCTTTGGCCTGATCGTATCCATGATATTAACACTTTTCGTGGTGCCTGTGCTGTACAGTCAGTTTATAAAACCGGTACCTGACATGCCGGACATGCCTCAGGCAGATGCGGACGATCCTGTACAGTACAAACCTGCACATGCCTAAAGGGACGCGGCATCTTTTCAAACCGTTCAATTTTATTTAAGCAAATGAGTATAGTTCGATATATCAAACCGCTGCTTGTAAGCACAGTCCTGTTCATGTCGCAATACGCGGCTGCACAGCGGGTACTGACGCTCGAAGAAACAAGGCAGCTGGCAGTGACGAGGAATAATAACCTGAAGGCTGCGCAGGAGAAGATAGGTGCTGCCCGCGCGCAAAAGGCGATTGCGTCGGCGAAAGATAAGCCGACAGTAGATGGTTCGGTGACCGGCTTTTATTTCGGTACGCCGCTGAATAAACTCTTACCGGAATATGGTGTGAGCCCTATGCTGAGCGCTTCACAGCCGATTTATGCAGGTGGTAAGATAAGGTTAGGCAAAGCAGCGGCAGATAAAGGCATTGAAATAGCGGAAGAGCAGAAAGCGCTGACAACGGCAGAAGTATTATTATCAGCCGAAAGTGCCTACTGGCAGGTGGTTGCCGCAAAGGAAAAGATAAGACTGGCAGAACAATATGCACGGCAGCTGGATGGCTTGTACCAGGAACTGAATAACGCTTATACAGCTGGTCTCACGTACAAGAATGATCTGCTGCAGGTAAAGGTACAGCAGAACAACAATCAGCTGAATGTTATCCGGGCGAATGACACCTGGGTGTTGTCCAAGCTCAATCTGGCGCAGATAACAGGCTTGGGCGACAGCACGGACTTTGTTCTTCCTGATTCCGTATTGGGTGAATTCAATAATGAAACGCTCCACCGCTCGATGGAAGAGATCACAGCGAACAGGCCCGAAATAAAGATCCTGCAAAAGTCGCTCGAGGCAGAGCAGATACAGGCCAGGCTGTTGAAGGCAGATTTCAGGCCTACTATCGGATTGACCGGCGCAGGTCTGGCTGGTTTTGGGAAACAGGGCATTAACCTGGGCAATCCGTCCAGTAATGCATTTGCCAGCTACTACGGCCTCGTGCAGGTAAGTATGCCAATACTGGACTGGGGACAGCGAAAGCAGAAGATCAGGCAACAGCAGCATAATATCAGCGCACAGCAATATCAGTTGCAGGAAACAAAGGAAAAGATATCACTGGAGGTTCAGCAGGCATATTTGCAGCTGAATGAGTCGGCTAAACGTATTGAGCTATCCGGCGCGTCACTGGAACAGGCAGATGAGAATTTAAGATTGAGCAATGACCGGTTAAAGGCAGGAACTATCACAGGACAGGATGTGCTGGAGGCTCAAACTATATGGCAGCAGGCGTATAGCAATATCATTGACGCAAAAACAGCTTATCGTATCAGTGAAGCGAACCTGTATAAAACATTAGGTATGACACGGTTTTAGTATTAGTCTTTTGCGTTTTGACCGGCGGTCCGGGGTATACTTACCCGGAGATCAAAACCAAGAGTATAACAGTTGTAGGTTTAAGCAATACACCGGTGCAGTCCTGCACTGGTGTTTTTTTTAGTGGTTAGGGGATATTATATATATTTGTATTATAAAAAATAATATCCCTAATGCCCTCTGTTCGTACTATGATGTATGCAGCTTGCTCAGTTGCACTCTTTTTTACCGCCTGTAGCAAAGGAAAAGAAGAAAACCCAGTTTCTGGCTTGTATGTCAGTGCTAATGCTGTTATGTATGATTCTGTAAAATTGTACACAAAGTCTGGTGTTATTACCGATACGACGATTATACATGGAGCACTTGAAAGGAGATGGGACAATGTCACATTCCATCTTAAGGCCGGTTTGGACTCTGTCGAGAAATACAGGACCGTGAACGTTGATCCGGAAGGAGGTAATTCCTACTTCGACTACAAGACATATACACGGGCATATGACATTATAAGCTACAGTAATGGACTGATAGTGCTGCTATCAAAAGATTCTGTTACCAATGAAGGCCTGGGACGTCCCTGGGGCCCGGTTCCGGATGTTCTCAATTGCGGATCATCAGGTACATTAATCACCAAATATGTTAATTCCTATTTGTATTGGAGTGACGGTATGAATACCTATTACCGCAAAGGGAAAAGACATGCCATTTTAGAAGAATCAGCCGGCTATCTCACATATCCTGGTATAACCTATATGTTTACGCAGCACTCTAACGGCCGTTCGGTTTGTATTGCTTCATCGCAAGATATTAACAACCAATTCAATGAAGCGGTTCTTGCACAGCTGGGAAATGAAGACACCCTGATAGTTCAGGTAGGCAGATTGCGGTTGGTTAAACAGTAGATGGCATGTGTCGTAAACAGAGAAGACGCCTCAAACGTATTGAGGCGCCTTCTCTGTTCAATATACCTGGAAATCCGTAAGCGATATGGGCTTAACTAACGGATATAATATCTGTTTACATAGAAACGCTTTTCACCTTTCATCTGACATTCCATTCTCGGTCACGGTATTATTGACGTATGAAAATGTGGAATAGGAGGCTCTGGTCTGATTTCCTAAAGCCATGATCCCATTCGTGTACGCAAAACGGCCGTGACTATCGAATTTTGTCATCAGGGAATCTTCCATGACTATATGGCCATCACTTTTGTAATAATAAGTAGCTGTAAACAGTAAAGAAAGATATTTCCTACTTCCTCGAAAATACGGTCTTCTACAAAGTAGGTCATCACCTGAGTCATAATGGAACCGCAACAGCCATGGAGCTCGACATGATGACCAGTGATGATCTGACAGCCATGGCAACGCTGGATTTCACCAAGATAAATGATGGTTGGCTGAACACCATGCCTAACGATTTACTGGGCGCTGAACTGATCCGGAAATGCGCTGGTAAGCTGTATGTCAGCGGAGATTGCGACAAGATACTTGACAACATGAAGACAGGCCGGGTTACTATTAAGAAAGCGCATGAGCGCACCATGAGGGCACTGCACCAGGCGTTTGCAAACAAGAACCACCTGGAGTGTACGATAGAAGGATAAATTCATCGACAGACGACTATTTATCCCTTTGCAAAACTTATCGATCTCGCCTGAGCGGCCTGAAGTAGCAGCAAGACGCCAGGGACAAATAAATTCATCGCATTTATATCGACCCGGGGCTGAAATTCCGTGGTAACATACCGACCCGAGATTGAAACCCTCCGGCTACAAACACCGCCCGGGGTTGAAAACCCCGCGCTACAAACAATAGGACCCCTGACGGGGTCCTATTGACGCGAATGATTCCGTTATGTTAGTCCGTGGTAATTTTATCGCATTTGTTTTTCAGCCTGTTTTGAGGCCTGGTACTCCGAAGGCGTCATACCGAACTGCTTCAGGAAATTCCTCCCGAAATTCGTCTGGGAATGATACCCCACCATATCCGACACCTCATATATTTTGAGACTGCCCTGCGCAAGCAAGACCGCCGCCTTCTTCAGACGGGTTACATTCACCAGTTCATTAGGCGTAAGGTCAGAAATAGACTTGATCTTCCTGTACAATGTCGGCCGGCTCATATTCATGAGCCGCGCAAGCTTTTCGATATCGAGGTCGGCATCTTCCAGGTTGTCGTGAATAATAGCCGTCAGCTGCTCCAGGAACAATTCATCCGGCCGGGTGGAGGCTATGGTGTTGATATTCGCAAGCGGAGAATGTGCGAAGTAGTCTTTGATCTTGGAACGGTTGGCCAGGAGTGAAGCGATCTGCGCCATCAGGAACTCGGTCGAGAAGGGCTTGTCAACATAGGCATCTGCGCCCAGTTCCAACCCCGCTATTTTAGCCTGCAGCGTATTCTTAGCCGTCAGCAGAACAACCGGAATATGACAATAATCAAATGTAGACTTAATAAGGCGGCATAGCTCAAAGCCATCCATCACCGGCATCATCACATCACTGATAACCAGCTGTACCGGCTCGGTACCCAACAAAGCTAAAGCCTGCTTCCCGTTTTGCGCGGTCAGCATCGTATATTTTTCACTGAGTTCTTCCCCAAGGAAGGCCAGGATTTCTTCATTATCGTCAACGAGTAGTAACAGTGGTTTCATGCTATCTGGTTTGTAGTGGTGAATGATTTATTGATGTTGATTGTTCCGTGTATATGCAGTACAAACACAAAGCATAGTGTCATGGCGTTTGGTTTGTGGCGGTGACTGATTTATTCGTCCTGCCGGGTTGCAGGTTGAACTCTATCTCCTGGTGTACCGGCACTCGCAACACGAACACATTCAGCTGTTGATGGCCTGTTTGTAAGGTTAGCGTCCCTTTATGTAACACCGCGAGAGACCGTGAAAGCGCCAGGCCTATTCCCGTACCTTTCTGCATCTCCGTTTCCTTGAGCCGGAAGAATGGCTCGAATATCTTTTCCTTCATTTCTTCAGGTATGAGATGACCATCATTGCTAACCTCTATGATGAAATAATTATCATCGTCAGGAGAAATGTGCAGACGTATGCCGGCCATGGTAGCAGCGTATTTTACAGCATTGCCGATGAGGTTACTGAGTATTTTATTGAAGGCCTCGATATCTACATAGGCGTATAGTTCCGCCGGCCGCTCAAGTGAAAGTTCCAGCTGCCTTTGTTCGGCCAGTGTTTTAAACCCTGTGTACATCTCTTCCAGCAGATCGGGGATATTGGCTTTGACAAAACTGAGGGAGTAACCATTCAATTCTGTTTGCCGGAAGTCCAGCAGCTGGCCTGTGAGGCCTACCAACCTGTTAGTGTTGCGCTCCATGATGGCGAGGCTGTCTTTAATTTCCGGGATATGGCCGGCTTTCCTGATCACTTTCTCTAATGGCGCTTTAATGAGTGTCAGCGGTGTTTTGATCTCGTGCGCTACGTTTGTAAAGAACTCGATCTTGGCCTTAAACACTTCTTTCTCTTTCGCCGCTTCGAACAGTTCGATCTTCCGCCGGTTCTTTGCTTCAATGCGTTGATGATAGTTCCGGATAATGTACCAGATGATGCAGGTAGCCAGTACCGCATACAATACCAGCGCCCACCAGCTACGCCACCAGGGTGGCATGATCTCGATAATAAGCGTGGTTGCCGTTGCAGGCCATACGCCACCACTGTTGCGGGCCTTCACCCTGAAGGTATAAGTGCCTGGCGCCAGTTCCGTGAAATAAGCCTTGCGGTTGGTCTTCAGGTAGGTCCAGTTCTTATCCAGGTTTTCCATCTTATAGGCATATTCCGCTATCTCGGGCGCCGTATAACTCAGCAGGGCAAAGTCAATGCTGAAGGTAGACTGGTGATAGTTCAGTACGATCCTGCCGGTAGAGGTAACAGATCTTTGTAAGGGCGAGCCTTTTGCCGCGATGGGCAGCTCGCGGTTGTTGACCTGGAAACCGGTGATGTAAACGGGACCAACATAGGTGTTCTGTACAAATTCGTCAGGATTGAAACTGATGAACCCTTTCCCGCTGCCGAAATACATACGCCCTGAGGCATCCTTGTAGGCGGAATTGAAGTTGAACTGGTCGCTCAGCAGACCGTTTGCCCTCGTGTAGGTCTTTACAATGCCGTTCCGTGGGTTGAAACAGCTCAATCCGCGGGAGGTGCTGATCCAGAGATTGGCTTGTTTGTCTTCCAGTATACTGAGCATAAAATTGCTGGGGAACCCGTTTTCCGTAGTGTACCGCGTAAAATTATTCCGGGCCCTGTTATACCTGCAAAGACCTCCTTCTGTAGCAAACCAGAGCTGACCTTTGGTATCTTCAAAGATGCTGTTGATACGATCACTGCTCAGGCTTGTTGTATCGTTTTCGGCATAGCGGAAATTCCCTTTTTTACCTGTAGCGGGATCATAGAAATGAATACCACTGCCGTAAGTACCTGCCCAGAATACGCCCGACCTGTCCTGCAGGAGACAGGAATACCAGTTCACGAGCGGGAGACCGGTAAACAGCGCGAAATCGTTCCGGCTTTTGTCATACTGATAGGCGCCCCTGGTAGTACCCAGCATAATGGGGCCTCCGGGAGGGTGGTATATACAGTAGATAAAATTGCTCTGTAGGGCGCTCAGGCCGGATTGCATATTGAAGCGCCGGGTCACCTTTCCCGTGCGGGTATTCAGTACATCCAGGCCATGCTCGAAAGTACCGAGCCAGAGTTCATCGCCATCCAGCAGCAGACCGTGGATATTGGTATAGGATATACTGCCAGCCGCACCACCCGGCTGGAAATGTGTGAACGTTTGTGTAGCCGGATCCAGCCGGTTCAGCCCTGCGTCTTCGGTGCCGATCCAGAGATTGTTATACCTGTCGGCATGGATCTCGCGAACCACGTTCCCGCTGAGGGAGTTTTCGCCTGTTTTAGGGAAATATTTCCTGAAAGGCGTGTATTGTGTGGGATAGTAGTTAACGCCGCCAAAATAGGTGCCTGCCCAGATGCCGCCTTCCTTGTCGCGGCAGAAGGTATATACCGCGTTGTCGGAAATAGAATAGGGATCATTGTACATCTTACGGAGGTTCTTTGCTTTCCCTGTAAGCGTGTTATAAATGAAGATGCCTGTCTCGGTAGCGATCCAGTATTCATGATCGGCTGTCTGCAGGAAATTGCGGACAAAGATATCGGTACGGTCATCGTTGTAGGCCAGGATATCAGCATAGGCGCCGGACGCGATATTAAACCGTTTAACGCCCTGGTTGGCCGTACCCACCAGTATGCTGCCGTCCCGGGTGCTGCTTATTTTCTCTATCCAGCGGGAGACCGGCGGTTTCGAATGACTGAACATATCGTAAGCCCTGAAGGTGCCGGTATGGGCATCATATTGCTGCAGGTAGCCATCGATTGTGGCAGCCCAGATGTTGCCATCGGGAGAGAGGCAAAGGGAACTGACCTCAAAGAAACTGTCGGTACTGAAATATTGCAACTGGCGCCTGGCAGGGTGGTACCGGAACAGGGAAAAGCCGGATACGAACCAGATATTGCCTGTACTGTCTCCCTGAATAGCCCTTATTTGCCCCCGGGGTGCCAGGCCCATAAAAAGAAAACTTTCAGTTGAATTGTTATAACTATAGAGGCCGTTTTCCGTGCCCACCCAAAGGGTACCGTCAGGACCTTCGTAGAGGGCATGGATAAAGTTGCTGCCAATGCTGCTGCTGTCTTTAGGATTGTGACGGAAAACCTTGAAGGTATAACCGTCAAAGCGGTTCAGTCCGTCTTTGGTGCCGAACCACATAAAACCTCTGCTGTCCTGCAGGCTGCAGATGACGGCATTGTTCGACAGGCCATTCTCAACCTGGTAGTGCCGGAAATAGTACAATTGTCCGGATGCGCGTCCTGTACCACCAGCAAGAAGACAGATCAGCAGCCATAGGCGTATCTGAAAATAAAAACGTGGTGTGGAATGCCATTGTCCCTGTTCACTATAACGCGGTTTACACATAGCGTTTCATAACGTAAAATCGAAAATGAGATGATTTGCTGAAGTTTTGATACAGTTTGTAGAGCCAAAGAAAACTAATAATCGCAACTTCATACCAATATTCCAGATCACAGGCCGGAAAAAGGAGACAGTAGGTTTAATTGTTACTGTCACACTAATAAAAGTAACTATTTAAAATGTTCCGGGCAAGATTTTCCGGACATATATATGAGTTTTATTTGAATTACTAATAATTACACGTTTATGAAACTGATCCGCATCTTGCTAAACAGCAGCGTATTCCCTATACTCGCCTGCGCGCTGTTGCTGCTTATTGAGCCGGTATCCGCCCGGCAAACCGTCAGAAAAAAATACCGTGGAACGGTCATCTCCCGCGAAAACGAGCCTGTTATTGGCGCCAGCGTCAGTGTGAAGGGCGGGGCAGGGACAGTGACTGATATATCAGGAAATTTTACCATTGAAGCGGAAGAAGGGACCATCGCTACCATTAGCAGTATCGGTTTTGAGAATAAGGAGATCCTGTTGAAGGGCGATGAACTGCTGTCCGTAAGACTGGAAAAGTCGTACCGGAACCTGAACGACGTGGTGGTAGTAGGGTATGGTACGGTAAAGAAAAAAGACCTCACAGGCTCCGTGGCATTGGTGAATGTGTCAGAAGCAAAAAAGAACGTGTCTTACGACGTGGCAAAAATGTTACAGGGACAGGCGGCCGGTATCAGCGTGCATGGCTCCGGGGAACCCGGTGGTTTTGTGCAGATCAAGATCCGTGGTACGACCACCTTCGGAAATAACAGTCCCCTGTTTGTAATAGATGGCGTGCCGGTAGACGCGCCTTACGATTTCTCTCCCAACGATATTGAGAGCATTCAGGTACTGAAAGACGCCTCAGCGGCCGCCATCTATGGTTCCAGGGCGGCAACAGGCGTGATCATCATCACCACCAGGAAAGGAAAACAAGGTCCGGTAAGGGTAAATGTGAGCAGTTATGCGGGCGTACAGGAAGTGGCCAGGAAGATACCGCTGACCGACAGGGCCCAATACCAGCAGATCGTATCGGCGGCTGAAACCAACGCCGGACTTTCCCTGGCACCTGCCAACGATCCGACCAACCCTTCATACGTATCCAACATCAATACAGACTGGCAGAAAGAAGGCCTGAAACGTGGGGTGATACAAGACCATAATGTGGGCCTTTCGGGTGGAACAGAGAACATCTCCTACAATGCGTCCCTGGGCTATTTCAATCAGACAGGTACACAGGTAGGGCCGCAGAAATACGACCGCTATACCCTGAACAGCAATCTGCAGGGCAAAAAAGGTCGTTTCAGCTATGGCGTGAAGGCTGCCTATACTCAATCGCACAAGGGCAATTATGGCGCTACCAACGGGCACGCGGTGTTCGGAGGGGTAGTGACCAGTATGCTGACAGCCATTCCTACCATGCCGGTATATGATCCTTCCCGCCTGGGTGGATACGGTGGCAGCGATCAGGTAAAGAACAGGGCCATCTCTGCCAATGTAGTAGGGATCAATAACCTGGTAAATGATTACAGCGACCGTAACCGCTTCCTGGGAAATGCCTGGGGCGAACTGGAAATAGTAAAGAACCTGAAATACAGGATCAATGCCAGCTTTGACAGGACCGACTATGAGAACGCCCACTTTGAGCCGCGTTTCGATATGGGATACTACTATCTCAATACACAATACTACATGTACCTGCAGTATGGTCATGCAAAGACAAGCCTGCTGGAACATACATTGACCTACCAGCTGCAGAAAGGCAAACATAAAATTGACCTCCTGGGTGGTATGACCTACCAGGAAGATAAGAACGAATGGATGTCTGCCACCGCGCAGGATACTGCGGACCTGAACTTCAGGACCTTTGGCGCCGTAGCCAGGGCTGGTGCGAAAGGTGTGACCAGCTGGAAAGGTACCGCCGCGCTGTACTCTATGCTGGGAAGGATCAATTACAATTATGATGATCGTTACCTGCTGACGGCCAACTTCAGACGCGATGGTTCCTCCAAGTTTGCGCCAGCCAACAGGTACGGTAATTTCGCCGGTTTTGCTGCCGCCTGGAATATCAGTAATGAGAAATTCATGAAGCTGCCTTCCTTCATCAGCAGCCTGAAACTGAGAGGCGGTTATGGTGTATTGGGTAACCAGACCTCCCTGGGCTGGTATGACTACCAGTCGTATATCAACAATACCACCAACTACCTGTTTGGCGAGCAACTGGCCACCGGTTCCACTACTGTGTCTGTAACAGACCCTACGCTGAAATGGGAGTCTACCACTACCACCAACGTAGCGTTGGACCTGGGCCTCTTTAAAGAGAAATTGTCCTTTACGGCAGAATATTATAACCGTCTTTCAAAAGACATCATTACCGCTATCCCTATCCCTTATTCTGTGGGTTCTTTCCCGCAGACGCTCACTACCAATGCCGCATCGCTGAAGAACAGCGGTATTGAGCTCACGCTGACCTATAAGGACAACATCGGTGCATTGAATTATTCTATCAATGCCAATGCCTATACGCTGAGGAACAAGGTGGAGAAACTCGGTGGCAAGAACAACCCGGTGTATGGGGCCGGCAGCAAAACAGAAGTAGGCCGCGAAGTAGGGGAACTGTTCGGCTACCAGACAGAAGGCATCTTCCAGAGCCAGGATGAAATTGCCAAACATGCCACCCAGGATCAGTCGGGCGGTATTAAACCCGGCGATATCAAATACAAGGATATAGACGGTAATGGCGCCATTACTGATGCAGACAGGACATACCTGGGTTCCGTGATCCCTAAGTTCTACTATGGACTGAACGTATCTGCCTCCTATAAAAACTTCGATCTGTCTTTCTTCTGGCAGGGCAATATGGGCAGTAAGGTGAACAACGGCGTGTATGCAGCGTTGATGGCCGGCCAGTATGGTAACGCGCATATTGACGAACTGAATTACTGGACGCCTGCACACACCAATACCAATGTACCAAGACCACTGATCAACGATATCAATAACAGCAGGTTCTCAGACCGTTTTGTGCAGAGCGGCTCTTATGTAAAACTGCAGAATGCGCAGATCGGGTACACTATTCCCGAGTCCACCCTCAACAGGACACATGTGTTCAGAAGCCTGCGTGTTTATCTCTCAGGATTGAACCTGGTTACCATCACCAAATACAAAGGCTATGACCCGGATTTCATCAGCGACGGTTTGTTCAACAGGGGCTTTGACTATGGCTCCTTCCCGAACCCGAGAACAGTGATGTTTGGTGTACAGTTAGGCCTTTAATCTTTAAACAGCATTACAATGAAACGTACTATATCTCATTATATTCTTACCCTTACCGCTGCCAGCATACTTGCTGCCGGCTGTGGCAAAAAGCTGGACCAGGTAAATCCGAATGCACAGACTTCCGCAAGCTTCTGGCAAACAGGCAATGATGCCATTCAGGGTATCAATGCGGCATATGCACCCTTATTGCTCGACGGCGCCTATATGCGCTTTACACCGATACTGTTGGATGTACGGGGGGATGATATCAGGAGCAATAGTCCCTGGACCGCCATTTCAGGCGTGGGTAAATTTGCGTTGGGTACCGGCAATGCGGATGGTTATGGATGGGCTTTCGACGAATACTATGAAGGCATATTCCGCTGTAACCAGGTGCTCGACAATGTGCCCGCCATCAATATGGCCGAAGATCAGAAGAACCGCGTGCTTGGGCAGGCATATTTCCTGAGAGGCTTGTATTTCTTTCACCTGGTGAACCTGTTTGGGAATGTGGCATTGCCTACCAGGTCTCCGCAGTCAAAGGCAGATTTCTACGGTAAACAGATGACGGCGGCGGACGGCTGGCAGCAGATCATCTCTGATTTTAAAGCAGCAGCCGATCTTTTGCCGGTTTCCTACAAAGATGTGAACGGCGCAGACGCCAACCAGGTAGGCAGGGCTACCAAAGGCGCTGCCATGGGCTACCTGGGCAAAGCCTACCTGTTCAATAAAAAGTATCCGGAAGCAGCAGAACAGTTTAAAAAAGTAATAGACCTGGGTGTCTATTCGCTGATGCCTGATTATAAAGACAATTTTACAGAGAGCAAAGAGAACAACGCAGAGTCCATCTTCGAGGTACAGTTCTCCACGACCGTTGGAGGTACCGATCTGGGATGGCAGGGTATTCCCACTTCTACCTGGGCCAAGACCTCCGCGCGGGCAATCACTTATGGTGCGCCGAATTTCGGATGGACCGACGTACAGCCAACGATGGCAGTGTTCAATGAATTTATGCAGGAGAAGACAGTAGATGGTGCAACCGATCCGCGACTGGATGCGACCATCTTCTATAACAAACCTGGTGAGATGATCTATGGGCAGCCATTTGCGCAGGTATATGCCAACAGCTCCTATCTCAATGACATCTTCTGTAGAAAATATGAAAATGGAGACGGGAATAAGCCTAATGAATATGACTGGAAGTCGGGCATTAATGAAAGACTGATGCGGTATTCCGACATCCTGCTGATGTATGCAGAATGTCTCAATGAGCAGTCGCAGACCGCCCTGGCAGCACCTTACATTCAGCAGGTAAGAACACGTGCAAAGCTACCCGATATCACCGCTGCAATGGCAGTAATGACACAGGCGCAGATGCGCGATCAGCTATCGCACGAACGCCTGCTGGAATTCTGCCTGGAAGGTCACCGTTTCGACGATATACGCCGCTGGGGATGGTTGGAAGATGAAAACAAACTGGCTATGCTGAAAGCCCGCGATCCGGAGTTCAACAACTATAAAGCCGGTAAAGAACTATATCCTATTCCACAGGGAGAGATAGATAATAATCCCGGGTTCAAACAGAACTCATCTTACTAAAGTAAAAGCAGCATATGATCCATTTTCGTTCAGGGGCAGTACTGCTTTTGCTGATGGCAGGCTTAGTTTCCTGCAGTAAGAAAGATGCAACTTCGCCTGCCACCAGGGATACCTCTATCTTAGAGCCGCCGCCTGTCAGCTTTGACATCAACAGTATCAATGATACATACGATGATGTGGCTCCCTTTGTTTATTATCCCAAATGGGGACCGTATAACGTACATGACCCTGTTATCAGGAAATACGGCAGTTACTACTACTGCTACAGTACAGATGTTGGTTTCGGCATTTCCGTAAGGCCTGGTATACAGGTGCGTAAATCCAAAGACCTGGTTGAATGGACCTTTGTGGGATGGGTATTTGATAAGCTACCATCCCAGGGAGCTTCCTTTATACAACAGAAGGGTGGTACGCCCAATAACAGTCTGTGGGCGCCCAGTGTGGTGAAAGTGGGCAATGAATACCGCCTGTATTATTCCCTGGCTTCCAATCTCGGACGCCTCAGCGTGATCGGGCTGGCAACGGCTTCATCGCCCGAAGGGTCCTGGACGGAGAAGGGCCTGGTGGTGACTTCATTGAATGACAACTCGATCCAGACAAATGCCATTGATCCGAGTGTGCTTGTAACACCTTCCGGAGAGCACTGGATGTATTATGGCTCTGCATGGGATGGTATTTATGTCGTTAAGCTGGACCCTGCAACAGGGCTGGCGCTGAACAGCAATGATAAAGGAAAGCGTATTGCCAATCGCGGGTTCACAAGTGGAAAGTATAACGGCAATATCGAGGGCGCAGAAGTGGTGTATAATGCGGTGCAGCAGAAATACTTCCTGTTCATCGCGTACGACTGGCTGGAAACAAAGTACAATACCCGTGTAATGCGTGGCGACAGGCCCGACGGTCCTTTCTACGATTTTAAAGGCGCTGATGCCAATACCGATACAGACCATGGCCCCATGATCACGGCCCCCTACCAGTTCAGCGGTCATAGTGGCTGGCAGGGCGTATCGCATTGCACGGTGTTTGACGATGGGAGTGGACAATACTATATGGCACATCAGGGACGGCCGGGCATCAACAAATACTTCATGGACCTCCACGTGCGGAAATTATTCTGGACCACAGACGGCTGGCCGGTCGTATCGCCGGAGCGTTACGCCTGGGAAGACAATGCCTCTGTGCCGGTGGACAGTATCACCGGTAGCTGGGAGCAGATCATACTCGGTTATCGTGTAGTACCGGGGTATGGTAATGAACAGGTGTCGCCCGATTTCCAGGTGTCTGTCCCCCTCACTATATCGGCCAATGGCACATTGAACAATGATGCCGCCAGCAAATGGGTATACAATGCTCCCTGGCTGGAAATGCGCTGGAGCAACGGGTATACGGATAAGGTACTGGTACAGCGCGGCCGCGACTGGGAGAAGAGGACATCCGGCCTGGTATTCACGGGGCTGAATAATGACGGTGTGGCCATTTGGGGTAAAAAAAGTAAGTAATGATCTCAACAAAAGATAAAGGAGCTAATGAAAAATAAGGTAGTAAAGGTACTCGCACTTGGATTGTTGTTGTTGCCGGGTATTACAAAAGCACAAAATAACAATGTCATCAATATTGAGACCAGGACGATCACGGCGAAAATAGCGCCAACGATGTGGGGCGTGTTCTTCGAAGACATTAACATGGGAGCAGATGGTGGTATCTATGCAGAGCTGGTGAAGAACCGTTCCTTTGAGTTCTTCCGGCCCCTGATGGGATGGACAGTGAGCGGTGAAAAGGTAAAGGAAGGCGACCTGCTGATCCTGAACAGAACACCTGTCCATACGGCCAATCCGCGCTTCCTGCGGGCCACTGTCAGGAACACAGTAGCAGGCGAAGCAGGGCTGAGGAATGAAGGCTTCCGCGGCATAGGCATTAAACAGGGACTGCGTTATGATTTCTCGGTATACTACAGGCAGCAACAGCCAGGTATCAGGCTGCATGTGCAGTTGCTGAACGCCAACGGCAAAGTGATTGGCGATACGATACTGACGCCCTCACAGCAGGACACTGCATGGCATAAGGAAGCAGTAAGTTTCCATGCTACGGAAACGGAGGCGAAAGCATCGCTGCAGTTATGGCTGGAAGGCAATGGAACGATTGACCTGGATATGATCTCCCTGTTTCCGGAAGATACCTGGAAAAGACGCCCGGGCGGTATGCGGGCTGACATGATACAGCAGCTGGCGGATATGAAACCCGGCTTTATCCGTTTCCCTGGCGGCTGTATTGTAGAAGGATTTGACCTTTCACAACGTTATCAATGGAAAAAGACCATCGGGCCGGTAGAGGAACGGCAACTGATCATCAATCGCTGGAACTTTGAGTTTGCACACCGTCCTACGCCGGATTATTTCCAGACCTTCGGACTGGGGTTCTTCGAATACTTCCAGCTGGCGGAAGATATCGGTGCTGAGCCACTGCCTATCCTCAACTGTGGCATGGCCTGCCAGTTCAACTCCGCCGAGCTGGTACCACTCGATGAACTGGATCCGTATATCCAGGATGCCCTTGATCTTATTGAATTTGCCAACGGCGATACGACCAGTACATGGGGCAAGGTCCGCGCGCATATGGGGCATCCGGCGCCGTTTCAGCTGAAGCTGCTGGGTATAGGCAATGAGAACTGGGGCCCGCAGTATGTCGAGCGACTGCAACGCTTCACGAAAGCTATCAGGGAAAGGTACCCTGACATCAGGCTAGTGAACAGTTCCGGAACAGATCCCGAGGGAGAACGTTTCGACTACCTGAACAAAGCGCTGCGCGATATGCATGCCGATATTATTGATGAACATTATTATCGTCCGCCACAATGGTTCCTGCAGAATGCCCGGCGTTATGACAACTACCCGCGGAATGGTTCAAAAGTATTTGCAGGAGAGTATGCTGCGCAAAGTGACAAGACAGTCAGTATCCACAACAAGAACAACTGGCTTACAGCGCTATCTGAGGCCGCCTTCATGACTGGCCTGGAAAGGAATGCCGCCGTGGTGAACATGGCCTCATATGCGCCCTTATTTGCTCATGCAGACGGCTGGCAATGGACGCCCGACCTGATATGGGTAGACAACCTGCGGTCTTATGGCACGCCGAATTATTATGTGCAGCAATTGTTCTCACTAAATAAGGGAACGGCAGTTGTGCCGGTGCATATGCACAATGATGTCATAGCAGGGCTGGATAGCCTCTATGCCACTGCTGCACTGGATGAGAAAAGCCATGAGCTGATCATCAAACTGGTGAACGTATCGGATAAAGAACAGGGCTATACCGTACAGCTGGATGCAAAACCTGCCGTGCGGGCCAGGCTGACAGTGCTGCAGCATGATGATGTGAATACTGTCAACAGCTTTGAACAACCGGGGAGGGTATCGCCTAAAGAGATGGAGATGAGCATACCCGGGAAGCGCTTCCCCCTGCAGCTTGCGCCGCGTTCGCTAAGTGTGCTGAGAGTGCGTTTATAGTTTGATAAAAATTATCCGATAGTGAAACGTACATTCTTTCTTTGGTTGATACTAATGGGGACATTCCACCTGTGGGCACAGACTGTGTCCACAGGAACGGAATTTACTACCCGCAACACACCGGTACATGACCCTGTGATGATCAGGGAGAAGGATACTTATTACCTGTTCTGCACAGGCAACGGCATCAGCATTTTCACTTCACGGGACAAGCAGCACTGGCGTAAAGAGGCGCCGGTATTCGACAGGCCTCCGGAGTGGGCTGTTAAAGCTGTTCCGGGTTTTAAAGGGCATATATGGGCGCCGGATATCAGCTTTTATAATGGGCGGTATTACCTGTACTATGCGGTTTCTGCATTCGGTAAAAATACCTCCTGTATAGGGCTTGCGGTCAATAAAACCTTAGACCCGGCATCGCCTGATTACAGGTGGGAAGACAAAGGGAAAGTGATACAATCAGTTCCCGGGCGTGACATGTGGAATGCCATTGATCCCAATCTTATTTTTGATGAAGGAGGAACACCCTGGTTGTCTTTTGGGTCTTTCTGGGAGGGCATCAAGCTGGTGAAAATGGAAAAGGACCTGCTAAGGCCGGGCGAGCCGGAGGAATGGTATACCATTGCCAGCAGACCGAGGGATTTCGCTACTCCCGATACAGCTGCGGGCAATGCGGCAATAGAGGCGCCGTTCATTTTCAGGAAAGGGAAATACTATTATTTGTTTGTATCGCACGACTACTGTTGCCGTGCAGAGAAAAGTACTTATAAGGTGGTGGTGGGAAGAAGTGAAAAAGTACAGGGGCCCTACCTGGACAGGCAGGGCGTACCCTTACAATTGGATGGGGGCAGTTTGGTAACACAGGGTGATGGTGTTAACTGGTATGGCGCCGGACATAACGCCGTATTCAGCGATACCGGCAAAGACTATCTGCTCCTGCATGGATATGATGCGCATGACAGGGGACGTTCCAAGCTGCTGCTGGAAGAAATAACATGGGATCCTTCCGGCTGGCCCGTACCTATCCAATTAGGTGCAGGTCAATAGGTAATTCGATACAGGAATGCCCCTGTGCTTTAAGGCAGAGAAATACATCTTCTGCCTTAAAGCAATCTCCTTCTATCCGCATGATCTTATCTTCATCTTCCAGGTCGAAGGTTACCTTCAGCGCCGGGTCTCTTCGCAGCATATCGGTGATAATACGCCTCACTTCATCTGCATATAGCACGTCTGTCTTAAAAACTTTTACCATGAGCATAACAGGATTGATGATATCTTATTGTTTCGCTCCCAGCAATGTGAATGGATTGAACGATATGCCTATATTAAAATAGAAAGCGGGGTCGGGAGTGTTCTTATATACAAAATCGCCAAATGAATCTTCCTTCCTGAAAACCCTCCCCGAAGGCGTCATTTTCATACCCGTTTTTACGGTTAGCAAAAGATACTTTGTCAGAATATGTTCATACAAGAATCCTGAATTAAGATCCATTTGCCGGTACTCGTATCTCTGGTTCTGAGATGTACTGTCTGAATTATACAGGTAGAAAGAGGTCCTGTCGATCTCTGTACCGAACGACAACCTTCCATTCGTATGTAGCAGTTTCCTGAGGTACAGGTACCTGGGGAAGGCCACATCTGCAGTGAAGCCATTACTGAATTTATGCTCATAAGCAATGGTCGGCATAACAGGCGCCTGTGCGCTCGGATCAATATTGACGAGCATCCCGACGATCAACCTAGTACGCTGGTCGGCCTTCAGGATCATGGAGGCTGTGAGTAATCCCTTTACCCTTTCGAGATATCGCTCACTACCATCTACCACCAGGCTGGAAGTATAAATGGTCCGTTTGTTGAATAGCTTTGAGAAATAGGTGAAGTTGACAGATGAATAAATATAATGGAACTCATCGTTAAGGTTTTTAATACTTCCTGCAAGTGGAGTGATATCTGCTTCAATGGCTGTTCGCCTGTAACCCGCAGAGGCACCCAGCATCCAGGACTTCATTTTTATAAAGTTGTAGTTGGCACTCAGTTTCAACTGTGTGAACCCCGTCACTTTGCTTTCCGGCAAGGCTTTTCCCAGTTGTTCTGAAGTGAATTTGTACGGTGTTGTGTAAATAAACTCCACATTCAGAGGGCGGGTAACGGCAAACTTGTCGGCGGCATAAGTTTCCACCCGCTTAGACATATTGAGGCTATCCTGTCTTCCCGTTTGCATATTGTCTCTGTTCTGCGAAAAACATTCTACCGACAAGATCAGTATACCTGATACTGATGTTACTAATTTCTGTTTAATGTCCATATGCGATATTTAAGTCCGGTTTATAGATGAGGAGAAGTTGGCTGCAATCAATAGCCGGCGTAGCGTAGCTATTGAATATTGCAGTACAAAGGAAGGGATAATGCAAAACCGCTCTTTCGTTTTTATACAAAACGGATTACATTTTATACTAAATCTTCCGGCGGTAAAATTTGGTAGACCAGGGAAGCTGTTTCGTATAATTTCCCTCCCTCGGCGGATATAATCGCTTTATATTTGAACTGTGTTGAACTTTTAAAAGGTACTATGAAGCATAAGCATGACGATACGATCATACGGCTGATCATTGATGACCGGTACAGGTTGTTGCGGCACGCAATGGTGGTGTTTGGGATCCTGACGATGATCTCCTTTACCAATGAAATTCAGGGGTCGGGGGAAGACAGGTACTTTAGATTAATATGTGTGTCTGTTTTTTTGATACTTATGTGCTATGTCAATATGAATGTGCTGGTGCCGCAGTTTTTCTTCCGGGGTAGGTATATACTTTATCTGGCGCTTCTGTTGACAGTGGTCATAGTTGGCAGGATGGCAATGTCCCGCTTATTGCGTTACTTCGATGCCGCGTCCCATTTGGACACCATTCAAAACAGCAATGACAAATTAGGCATTTATGAAGGAACGATCATATTGATCGCTGTTGTACTTGTTACTACGATGGTAAAGCTCTTTCAGCGATGGATGAGAGACAATGAGCGGATGGCTGAGTTGAGCAATCTTACATTGACGATGGAACTGAACGAACTGAAGAACCAGATCAATCCTCATTTTCTCTTCAATATGCTGAATGGTATCAAAGCCCTGATACGAAAAGACCCTGAGAAAGCTACGCTCGTGATCATGAAGTTATCTGAGTTCCTCCGTTACCAGTTGTATGAGAATAATGCGGAAAAGACGTCGCTGCGCTCAGAAATCAATTTCCTGTCTAACTTCCTGGCACTGGAGAAGCTCAGGAGAGATAACCTTTCTATTGACATCTGCAGTGATACGCCTTCGCGGATACTCAACTGGGTATCTTTGCCGCCAAACCTGTTTACCACCTTCCTGGAAAATGCAGTAAAGCACAGCGTAGATATCAGTGGCCATGAATCTTACGTCAACGTCGGGATCGAGATCAAAGATGATAAGCTTCACTTCAGCTGTACCAATTCAAAAGACCCCGGATACCGGCCTTCTGACGGAAGGAATAGCGGGCTGGGACTGGCTAACATAAAAAGAAGGCTGGAATTGTTGTACCATGATAATTATAACCTTGAAATTGCGGCTACGGATAAAGAACATACTGTCAAATTAACTATACCTTTATGAGATGCGTTATTGTAGATGATGAACCACTGGCAAGAGAGGAAATGCAGGAACTCATCAGAGAAGTTTCCCAGGTGGAAGTTGCAGGCGTATTCTCCAACGCGCTTACCGCAATGGACTTCCTGAAAACAAATGAGGCAGATCTTATTTTCCTGGATATCGAAATGCCGATGGTGACAGGACTGGAATTTGCTGCACAATTGCCGAAGCAGCTCCTGACTGTTTTCACCACGGCTTACCCGCAATATGCTTTTAAAAGTTACGAGCTGGATGCTATCGACTACCTGTTGAAGCCCATTGATAAAGCACGGTTGGAGAAGGCGATCAATAAAGCCGAGGCATATAAAAGGTTACTTTCTGATGAAACAGAGAAGAACATCGTGCAGTCGAATACAGGTGATTTCCTGATCATTAAGTCGGATCGCCGGTTTCACAGGCTCAACTTCAGTGATGTCAGGTTTATTGAAGGACTAAAAGACTATGTAGTGATATATACCGGCAATCAGAAGCTGATCACGGCCATGAATCTGAAGACCATCCATCAGAAGATGCCGCAGCATCTTTTTATACGGGTGAGTAAGTCGTACGTCGTGAACACAAACTATGTAGATTCATTCGACCATCGCAATATCTATGTAGGGGAGTCGGAAATACCAATAGGGGAGGTGTATAAGCGGGATTTCTTTAAGATATATTCAGGCGGCTCTCTGAACCCGGAGGAATAGGCGCTCAAAGCCGTTCATGGGCATTTCAGCCGGTATTTTGTCCGCTTCGGCCGGCTCCCGCTAACAGGCAATACCAAAACAAAGGATCTTAGCGACAGTAAAGTTTAGAATAACAGTTAAAAGTTGTAGGTTTAATCACGGCCGGGATGTTTATCCCGGCTGTCCTTTTTGAGCCCGGCGATCTGTATTATACATAAAAAAAGCAGCCGCCCGGTGTTCCGGAACGGCTGCTTTTTATGTATACGCTGAATGGTTATTCTTTCTTCTTACTCTTACCGTCCTTTTTATCCAGCTCATTTTTCAACACTTTGCCATCTGCAGCGAAGGTCACGTCTCTTTTCTCGGTATCCTTCTTCAGTTCCAGCTTGTAGGTGGTGGTGGTTCCGGCAGTATGTTTGTCGGCGTCGTGTATCTTATAACCGGCGAACTGCTGTTGAACGGCCTGTTTTACGGTAGCAGGCAGATCCGCGTCCTTAATGTCTTCCTTTTGTTTTGCCAGCTTGCCTGTGGCGTCATACCAGACATCGTGTTTTTCAAATTCAGCCTTGTACTGGTTGTCCTTTAATTTCCATTTAACACCTGTAGCCTTGGGATACTGTTGCTGGAAGCTCTTTGTAACTGCGGCTGGTACGCTTACCGGCTGATCAGTTTTCTGCGCATAGGAGCCGAGGGCAGTTCCCATTAAAAGAATTAAAATAAGATGTTTCATGAACTTGCTTTTTAAATGAAGCCATAAATTTACGGAAAGTATCAGCATCCGGGAAAAAATCGGTTATATCGACGACAGATTCCCTGAAATATGAGAGAAAAATTAATATCCGGGCTTGATTCTGCGCTTATCCGTACCTTTGTAGCATCGTTTCCCCATCAATAATTTCACTGTTATGATCCAGTTCCGTGCAATAAGAAGGACGCTCGTTCCGGACAATACTATGGCTGACTACATTCAGAATCTGCCTAACAGGTACAACAATTCGAAAGCAGAACGGATTGCGGCTTATCTTACCAATCAGTTTGGCAATGAAACCTGCAGTCATCATCCTCATCACATCGTAGAGATGAATATTGAGTCCAGGTCTGAAGAGGGGGAGCTGGTACTCTATGAATACAGCAAACCGTGCTGTGATACCTTTACAAAGCGTATCAAGGAGATTATCAGTAAAACGAAGGAGATGTTTCCCTGATACCTGCTGTTTGCCGTCGTAAGTCGCGGTTGCAATAAACTTCATTTCCCCATATTTGAATGCTGCCGGCCTGGCATGCTTAATGATATCTTTCTCTTGTCTTTTTATTTGGTTTTACGTTTGTCGCGGTTTCAGGTGGGACCCCGGGCTGTATCCCTTTTCGAGGTCCTTACTATCTGGCTTTATCAATCGTGTTTGGCTGTTGGTTGCCCATTAAACTCCCATCAAGCGTATCGGCACTCTCAAAGGGATAAGGCCCCTGGGTCTCCACCTGAAACCCCTCAGTAAGCGTCCTCTAATAAACTTCATTTCTCTTTATCTGAATGTTGCCGGCCTGGCATGCTTAATGATATCTTTCTCTTGTCTTTTTATTTGGTTTTGCGTTTGTCGCGGTTTCAGATGGCACCCCGGGCTGTATCCCTTTTCGAGGTCCTTACTATCTGGCTTTATCAATCGTGTTTGGCTATTGGTTGCCTATTAAACTCCCATCAAGCGTGTTGGCACTCTCAAAGGGATAAGGCCCTTGGGTCTCCACCTGAAACCCCTCAGTAAGCGTCCTCCAACAAACTCATTTCCCCTTTGATAATTATTTGAATGCTACCGGACCGACATGTTTAATGATATCGTCTCTTACAATTTAAGTTTGGATTTGCGTCTGTTGCGGTTTCAGGTAACGCCAGGGGCTGTATCTTCGGGTGTACGAACACGTTTGACAAAGGGTAAGAAATATTAAACAGCCAATATCACCAGATAGACGATTCTTTCCGGGGAGATTTAACGCGGAGCCTGAAACATTCCCTTGAGAGCACTGAGACGCTTGATAAGGGCTTCACTAGATGTCCAACGGCAGATATCACTGGAAGGAAGGCCCTTGTTGAGGCGTTTGAAATCGAGGCAGAAGCATTTATCTCTTTGGGGATGCCAAGCCTTTTGACACGAGGGCAATAGATACCCGATAACCCGATAGTCGACATTGCTTGATTGACAGCTCTCGCTGAGGTGGTTTGACGTGGGGCCGAAAGCACTTATTCCATTGAAAGTACTGAGACTTCTCGCAGGGCTTCAATAAATACCCAAAAGCCAATATCACTGGATAGACGGCCTTTGCCGGGATAGTTGAAGTCGGGGTAGTTGAAGTCCGGGTAGTTGAAGTCGAGGCTGAATCACTTAGCTCTTTGGGAGTGCCGGTGCTCCCGACAAGAGCAATAGACATCAAACAGTCAATAGCTCAGGTTGACGGCTCTTGCTGAGGAGGTTTCAGGTGGAGACCCAAGGGCCTTATCCCTTTGAGAGTGTTGATACGACCAACCAGGGGTTCAATAGATATTCAACTGCCAAATACGACATATAAAGCAAAATAGCAAGGACCTCGAAAAGGGATACAGCCCGGGGTCCCACCTGAAACCGCAGCACAGCATAGTCAAATTGCCATGAAGGCTTGTAATTCCGGACGGTTCAATAGATATTCAACTGCCAAATACGACATACAAGGCAAAATAGCAAAGACCTCGAAAAGGGATACAGCCCGGGGTCCCACCTGAAACCGCAGCACAGCATGGTCAAATTGCCATGAAGGCTTGTAATTCCGGACGGTTCAATAGATATTCAACTGCCAAATACGACATATAAAGCAAAATAGCAAGGACCTCGAAAAGGGATACAGCCCGGGGTCCCACCTGAAACCGCAGCACGGCATAGTCAAATTGCCTGTAAGGCTTATGATCCTCGACAGGTTCAATAGACACGCAATTACTCTTAAGGCTTATCATTCTTCGACAGCAATGGCCTTATCAGGATACGCATAATCAGCATACCCAGCAGCAACCCTACGGTGAAGATCAGCAGGAGATCCAGCATGGGAATGGTTACACATTTTGATTTGGCATTAGTGACATCCGCATGGGTGATGCCAAAAGGGACATCCCGGTTCAGGAAGAGGGTAACGATGCCAAAGAAGGCGGTGATCAGCACCCATGCTATCAGGATGCGCAACACCAGTTTCCGCCAGGGCCAATCCATGCCGGTCATACGTACATTGTAGGCATAGAAGAAGCCGATCAGCAAGGCAATGATGAAGAAGAAGAGGGTGACATAAGCGAAGAAACTATCGTCCCTGTCTTTCTCAGCCTCCAGCTGGCAGGGATCTGTGAAGAGCAGTTTCAGCGTCAGCATTTCATGACTGACCTTGTTAACAACCCTCGTCCACCATGACGAGGTTACTATGGTTGGTGGCCCCAGCTTTATGGTATCAGTGAAGGTGGTATCTATGCTGATGAATTTATATGCCAGCTCGTCCCAGAGTTCTCCATAACCATCGTCTGCTCCCAGCGGCCAGATGGCTACGCCTCCCAGTCCGTTGTTCAATATGTAGTCATATTTAACATCCAGGGTGTTCTCGTTATCAAACCATATTTCTGAAGTCACATCGCCATTAGCATCTTTCTCTTCTATGTAGGCAGCTACGGCATCTTCATCATAGATAACTGAGCTGTCGCCGGGATACTTGTTCCTGATCTCACTGAAAGGCACATACCGGGTGAAAACGTCTTTCCCGCCGGTAGGGCTTTTTTTCCACTGGGTACCATAATAGGACAGGAGTAGTATGAACTTCGATGGAGCGATCTGCAGGTTCAGGAACCGGGACATAACTGGTTCAATGGCGCGGCGTGCATCTCCTTTCATGGGCGACAAAGCACCGGCACGGGTACCGCTTGCTTTTGTGAAGTCGATCAGGAAGTGGTCGGTCAGCGGGTCGAGTGCTCTCAGGTCATAGGCAGATTGATCGTCGTAAGCAGGCAGGGTGACCGTGATGGTATATTGCTGCTGACCGTTATGTTCAAAATAATTGGAGAGCAAAGTTACAAAGCGGGAGAAGGCATCCCGTTGCTTTGCACTTAGTTGACTGAACCAGATATTTATACCATCTGCCTGGTACTGTTGTAATAAAGGTAACAGCGAATCGATACAGCGGAACTGGGCGTCTTCATCTTTCAGGAGCGCCTCAATATGTGCAGGATCAGTTTCATAATAGGTGAACATCCGGCTTTTACCTGCCGCTGCTGCCAGGTTGAAGATGTTCAGCGGAGCGGGAGGAATGTTTTTTGCCTTAATATCTTTTTCAGTAGTATAGCCATAGAAGCTGACCGTGCTCAGGGCGGTGAAATTGTACTGTAGATATTTGTCGTTCATCCAATAGGGGTGAACACCTATTACATGTGCCTTATGTCCGAGGGTAATAGTATAAGTTACGCCTAATGTATCGCTCAGCCGTAAGGTATCTACTTTGTCGTGCGGACGTCCGTACAATGCACGTACTGCCACCAACTGCTTTTGCTGTGCTTCGCTGTTCCTTTCCTCTTTTTCCTTTTGCTGCAAGATGGGAATGATCTTGCTGATGAGAGAGGCAACATCTGTTTCAGGGATCGGTGCAGGTGGCTCCGCCGGTGTTTCATCGGGTGCCAGTACGGTATCTTTCTCCTGGCTGGCAATAATATTATTAATAAGTGCACGCAATGAGTCGAAGTGCTGATTCTGCTGTAATGATAACTCTGCATTCAGTTTTTTGATGTCTGCCGCAGTAGCCACCATAGAGTCGGCCATGACCGTCCTGATGATGGTGATCACACGTTGTTGTTCCCTGGCCCTTGCATTTTTTGTAAACCTGAGAGCAGCAATGATCTTTTGCAGCAGTTTCACTTTCCCGGTGGTGTCTTTCTGAAAAGTGGGTAAGTTAATGGTTTTTATGCCGCTGCCGGTATCGTACGGGGAAGGGCATACGTTATTTGCGTGGACATTATTTTTAAGAGACAAAAAGATAATAAGGATAAGAAAGAAACCCGAAACGGTTCTGATCAGGGAATACATAGACTGTAAAATTTACGGAACAACTTCGCGGCAAGAGTAGTGATAATAATTAATAAAAAATAGGTAAATATTCATTTAAATAAAAATTTTATTGTTTTCATTTAACTACTATATTGTGCCCAATATGAAAATCTTAGTTCCTTAGAGTAACCTAGTACCTTGATTTTCGTTAAGTAAACACAACTCAAATAAAGAGGACAAAAAGGCCGAGTAGTTTTAACACAACATAACATCGTAAACTGCCACTGCAAAACATTGTGCAACGCCAGTTTTACTGAGTACTTCCTGAAGACATACGCCACCAGAGTACTTCCTGATAAAATAATAGCCATATGATTTACGAAACCCTGTCGTGCGTCACTGAAGTGATCAATCAACACTTCGGCAGGCAGCTGCATGTCAACGAGGAAAAAGTAGTGCTGTCCGGTATTGTAAATCAGGATGGAAGTATTGCTATACAGGGAGAGAATAAAGTACTTGTAACGCTGATCAACATTGAGAAAGAAGCGTTGGGAAAAGGTGTGCCCGGTTATAATTCGGGGGTAATGCAGACCAGGTCTATGCCGCCGGTTTGTATTAATCTCTACATATTATTTTCGGCATACTTCAATGGAAATAACTATGCGGAAGCATTGCGTTTTATTTCCTTCGTCATGGCTTTCTTTCAGTCGCACAATGTATTTACGCCGGCTGATACACCATCGCTTGACCGTCGGATCGACAAGCTGGTATTTGAGATGGAAAGTATGGGCACAGAGCGCTTGAACAACGTATGGGCTACACTTGGCGCCAAGTATATGCCTTCCGTTGTGTACAAAATGCGTATGTTAACATTTGACGACAGCATCATCAGGGAATACAGACCTTCCGTGTCAGGCATTACTACAAACGATAAACTTCTGTAAACGGAATTACCGTAATGGGATTTGATTTGCTGACGGAGATTTATTTCCGCCACGGTTTCTTTGCTGACAATTGTCTAAGAAATATCCGCGTGCTGTTGCCACAGCAAACAGCAACAGACATGCGACGTTATGATCTGATCTTCCGCAGGCTGCCGGATGGATTTGTATTGCTTTTTAACAACAGCAATACAGATCAGCGGGCACAATTACTGCGGGAGCAGCTCACATTGGAATTTGACCTACAATTGTCAGATCCGTTCTTTTATAACTACACGAGTTTGCCACAAACAGACATTCCCGGTAGTATACTCCTGTTCACTAACGCGGACGGGTATGCGCCGGGCAGCTTACATAAAGAAGCGTTTGTGGCGGGCAGTGAAGTGGTTGCTTTTGAACATCAGGTCGCCGTTATATCCGTCAGGCCATTCGGACGGGTCATATTGCAATTGAAACCTGATCTGTTAAACAGCTATGAGATCAGCTTCGCGGCAAGGGCTACACGCTGGTGTTATTTCCTGATGAGCGACAATCTTGCTGCACTGTCGGAACCAGCTATTCTTGACACCAGCAATAAAGTTCGTTTTGCAGGACCGCGGGCGGTAACGCTGCCCGACGGCGCACGCGCCAGTGTGTTTGTTTCGGAAGAAACGATCGCACTGGCGCAAAGACCTTTACATACATTCCAACTGGTGGATGCCGGTGGCATTGGCGGTCTGCAGCGGACCGTGATCCCGGCGCTTCCATCGCCTGACATCCAGACTATTTCAGCGGCGGGCATAGCAGGCTATGACCGCGCACAAGCATATTCCGAAATCTTTTTATACTAATCTCAAACCCGTACAGCTATGGCTTCAACACTCATGACACCGGGCGTTTACATAGAAGAAAAGAACGCCTTTCCCAGTTCTGCCGTTGCCGTCGAAACAGCAGTCCCTGTCTTTATCGGCTACACAGAAAAGGCCGAGCGGTTTGGTAAATCACTACTGAATAAACCAACCCGTGTTACCTCTTTCGCAGAGTTCGTGGAACTCTTCGGCGCAGGCTTCCGTGCAAAGTTCAGCATTGCTGATCCGGAAGCAGATTACAAAGGAGAAACATTCATCGTGAACGGCGCTCCGAAGGTAGTGAAGATCATGCCTAAGAACACTTTCTACCTTTACAACAGCATTCGCCTGTTCTACGCGAACGGTGGCGCCAACTGTTACATCGTTTCCGTAGGTACCTACGGCGGTAAGGCAGAAGGCCTGGACATCGCCCTGGATGACTTTACAGGTTCTGATACCAAACCCGATATCCTGCTTGCGCTGGAGAAAGAGTTTGAACCGACCCTGGTAGTTGTTCCCGACATCATCGCCCTCGGTGAAGGCGCTTACAACACCATGTACACAAAGGTGCTGGCGCATTGCGCGAAAACACAGAGCCGCTTTGGCCTCTTTGATCTGGCAAAACAGGGCGCTACCGATACCACCGATGCTGTGGTGGCCGCCTTCCGCGACAAGATCGGTATCAACGCATTGAACTACGGCGCAGCCTATTATCCCTGGCTGAAAACGGCCATCGTACAGGCCGGCGAGATCGACTTTGAAAACATCGATCCGGCTGTTGACCTGGCCACCGTGTTGCCCGAGACACTGGCGCAACAGGTGGTGACGGCCTATAAAGCCATTGCAAATCCTGACGCGAACGCTAAAAAGAATTACCACCAGTCGCTCAAAGCATCCAGTCCTGTATATAACAGCATCCTGGAAGAGATCAGGTCCAACCTGAACGAACTACCACCAAGCGGTGCGATGGCGGGTATCTATACCATGGTGGACAGCACCCGCGGTGTCTGGAAAGCGCCGGCCAACGTGTCTGTAAGCATGGTGAACGCGCCTTCTGTGAACATTTCGCACGATGAACAGAAACAACTGAACGTGGATGTAATGGCAGGTAAATCCATCAACGTGATCCGTCCTTTCCCTGGCATCGGTACACTGGTATGGGGTGGCCGCACACTGGACGGTAACAGCCAGGACTGGCGTTATATCAACGTACGCCGTACCCTCATCATGATCGAGCAATCTATCAAGCTGGCGGCACGTACCTACGTATTCGAGCCAAACGATGCAACCACCTGGGTAACCGTAAAGGCCATGATCGACAATTTCCTGAACAACCTCTGGAAACAGGGCGCACTGGCAGGAGCTGCTCCTGAACAGGCTTACGATGTGCAGCTGGGCCTCGGCTCCACTATGACGCCACAGGATATCCTCGATGGTAAAATGCTGATCACCGTGAGAGTAGCGATCGTAAGACCTGCGGAATTCATCGTGATCACATTCCAGCAGATGATGCAGCAATCTTAACAAACAACAACTCATTCACCCTATTATCTTACTTATTAAAAGCTTACAACTATGCCAGATGACGGATCTACCCAAGCCCAAACCACGTGGCCTTTGGTCAAATTTTCCTTCAAGGTCATGTGGGACGGCGCAGAACTGATATTCCAGGAAGTAACCGGACTATCATCAGAAACACAGATCATTGAATACCGCGGCGGCAGCAGCCCAGTATACTCAACAGTAAAAATGCCCGGTATCCAGAAGTTCTCCAATATCACCCTGAAAAAGGGCATCTTCAAAGGAGACAAGGCACTGTGGGATAAGTACAAAGGTATCACGATGAATACTTACAAGCGTATCAACATCGTAGTGAGCCTGCTGGACGAAAAGCAGGATATCGCTATGAGCTGGACGCTGAAGAACGCTTTCCCGTGCAAGATCACTGTAACGGATATGAAATCGGACGCTAACGAAATAGCTGTTGAGTCTATGGAAGTAGCGCACGAAGGTTTAACCATCAGCGAATAAGGCGTATGGATCCCGGATATCCAATGACAGGCTTTCATTACAAGGTGAATTTTATCAATTACCTGGGTAAGGAAGAAGGGAATTTCCAGGAGGTGAGCGGCATTTCCGTTAACATAGCCACAGAACCAGTAAAGGAGGGGGGAGAGAATCAGTTTGTTTACAAACTGCCTTCCCCTCCTCAATACAGTAACCTGGTGCTGAAGCGTGGCCTGTTGGTCGGTTCTGTCGTTACCGATTGGGTGAGGACTACCTTATCTACCTTTAAATTTAAGCCTACAACCGTTGTGGTTATGCTACTGGATGAGCTCCATCAGCCCCTCTACGTCTGGAAGTTCTATGGCGTCTATCCCGTAAAGATGGAAGTTTCAGGCCTCAAGGCGAAAGAAGGGGAAATTGCGATAGAGACGCTGGAGCTGGCCTACAAATATTTTGAAAAGTTTAACTGATAACCGATGCCACTGGAAGTAAGAGAACTTGTGATCAAAGTGACCGTCTCTACAGATACGGGCAAACCTAATACGGCGCTGCCTGACGAAAAAACACTGCGCCAGTGGAAGGAAAATATTATCAGGGAATGTATAGACAAGGTCCTGAGCAGGATGAAAACTGAAGCTGACAGATAGCTATGGGAGAGATCAAGAAATTACAGATAGCAGCTTATGGGGATGCCGCCTGCGTTGACAATTTGCTGAGCAAGATCAGCGCCATGATCAACCCGAGCACCTATTCCCTGACCTATAAAGCAGAATACGGATCGCCGGATGAAACGAATGCATCCGAACCTACAATGGTATTTACGGGGATGGGCGACTCAGACCTGAACCTTGACCTGCTCGTAGATGGCACCGGTATCATCCCGATACCCGAAGGCCAGACTGTAGACGGTTATATAGATAAGTTGCGCGATGTGATGTTTTCCTACCAGGGAGACAAGCACAGGCCCAATTTCCTGAAGATCTCCTGGGGCAATTTTGTGTACAGGGGCGTGTGTACCAGCATTACGACCAACTACAAACTGTTCAATCCGGACGGTAGTGCTTTAAGGGCAGAAGTGAAACTGGTCGTTGCAAAATCGCTTGACTTTAAAACGAAGAAACAAAAGGAGAAGAAGAACTCGCCGGATATGACGCATATCCGTACTGTGAAGGCCGGAGATACATTGCCCATGATGGCTTACCGTATCTATGGCGATCCGTCCTACTATATGGAAGTGGCGAGGATCAACGGTCTGAGTAGTGTACATGCTATCAGGCCGGGAGATGAACTTTATTTTCCACCATTAAAGAAAGCATAATGCCAGCTCAGAGCCCTACCAATATATCAGATCCTACCCTCCGGTTCACCGTAACGGTGGAAGGCAATGCCGTGCAGGAGAAATACGGGATAGTGTCCATTAATATTTCGCATGAGATCAATAAGATCTCTTATGCGGAGATCGTATTTGTAGAAGGTACCGGCGATATCGGGGAAGGCGGAGACGGAGGGGAGTTCCCCTCCAGCGAAAGCACGGACCTGGTTCCCGGTAACACGATCTCGATCACTGCCGGTTATGGAGAAGAGACGGAGCAATCTGTATTCAAGGGTGTCATCATTAAACAGGCATTGCGCATCAGTAGTGCGAAATTATTCCAGGTGGTGGTGACCTGCAAACATGAAGCCGTGAAGATGACGCTGAACCAGAAGGAAGCGGAGTTCTCCACGTCTACCGACAGCGATGTGATACAGAAGATCGTGGGTACCTATGGCCTTTCTGCAACGGTAACCAGTACCAGCGCCCAGAACGAAGTGTTGTTCCAGAAGTCGGCCACTGACTGGGATTTTATCCTGGCCAGGGCGGCTTATAATGGTTTCATCACTATACTGGACGACGATATGATCACCATCGCCAAGCCTGCGTTTACTGGTGATGCCGTACTGGCGGTGGGTTATGGTGACGGGATGATCTCTTTCGATGCAGAGCTGAATGCGGAGAAGCAGCCGCCTTCCCTGGAAGCAGCTGCCTGGGACCCGCAAACGCTGGCGTTGATCACATCCAGTGCAACAGAGCCGACGCTCAACACACATGGTAATCTTACGGCCCAGTCATTTTCCGGTAAGCTGTCGCAGACAGACCTGAAGCTGATCTCCACCGCGCCGATGGCACAGGCCGACCTGAAGTCATGGGCAGACAGCACCTTGCTGCGCCTGCGCATGAATGCCATGAAAGGGACCGTTTCCTTCATTGGCAGCGCACTTGCCAAGCCGGGGAAAATGCTGGAACTGTCAGGCGTTGGACAACGTTTCAATGGTACCGCTTTTATGGTAGCCGTACGGCATGTCATGGAGGATGGCCTGTGGACCACCACCGTTCGTTTCGGTGCGCCGGACAAGCCTATTTTTGAAAAGGAGCAGTTCTCCTATACACCTGCCAATGGCCTGATGCCTGCCATACATGGCTTGCAGCTGGCGAAGGTGGTGAAGATCTCTGAAGATCCTGCATCGCAGTACCGCATCCAGGTGAAACCGGCATCCAATGCTGCAGACCAGAAAGGGATCTGGGCAAGGCTGGCCAGTTATTATGCAACATCATCCGCCGGATCTGTCTTTTGTCCGGAGGTTGGCGATGAAGTAGTCGTAGGATTCCTGGAAAGCGATCCGCGTTAC
Source organism: Chitinophaga filiformis (assembly GCF_023100805.1). Taxonomy (NCBI): domain Bacteria; kingdom Pseudomonadati; phylum Bacteroidota; class Chitinophagia; order Chitinophagales; family Chitinophagaceae; genus Chitinophaga; species Chitinophaga filiformis. Next base: position 4,792,198 of record NZ_CP095855.1, on the reverse strand, counting down.
CCTGTTGTACTGGGGTCTTTATTCAGCAAGAGTAATGTGCCGCCGCTCACGCAGGCCGACGAGAAGAACAATGTGAAAGCATTGTATACCCGCAGCAAGCTGCAGCTGAACTTTGATGACGATAAGAAGATCATCAAGATCACGACGCCCGGCAACAATACAATTACGTTGAGTGACGATGGGAAATCCATCGAGATAAAAGATCAGAACAACAACAGCGTAAAGCTGGATAGCAGCGGCATCACACTGGATACGCCGAAAGATCTCACACTGAAGGCCACCGGCAATATCAACCTGCAGGCTACCGGTAAAGTATCGATGCAGGCTACGCAGGATATGGAACTGAAAGGCATGAACATCAACCAGACGGCCCAGATGGGCTTCACGGCCAAGGGAACTGCCACGGCGGAAGTATCAGCTTCCGGCCAGACAGTGATCAAGGGCGCTATGGTCATGATCAACTAAAACACAAATGAAATGGGAACACCCGCAGCAAGACTAACTGATATGCATACCTGTCCGATGCAGACGCCGGGAATACCACCTATACCACATGTAGGCGGCCCTGTTACGGGACCCGGTGTACCAACAGTGCTGATCGGCAAGATGCCGGCAGCAGTGATGGGCGATATGTGTGTATGCGTAGGGCCGCCGGATTCGATCATAAAAGGCTCTGCTACCGTAATGATAGGCGGAAAGCCCGCAGCCCGTATGGGCGACAGCACTGCCCATGGAGGCAGTATTGTGCTGGGCTGCCCGACGGTATTAATAGGCGGTTAAAAACAATATAAATGGCAAGCAATTCTTTTCTGGGTACCGGATGGTCATTCCCTCCGGCATTTGACAAAGCAGGCGGCAGTGCGGTGATGAGCCACGCTGTCGGGGATATAGAGGAGAGCATCCGCATCATACTGGGTACAGTACCCGGGGAAAGAATGATGCAACCCACTTTCGGCTGCAATCTCCACAGGATGGTATTTGAAAAAGTGGACAGTGAAATGATCACAGAGATCAGCGATCTTATTGAACATGCGCTGCTGGACTTCGAGCCGAGGGTGAATTTCGAAAGCCTCGACCTCCTGTTGCGTGATGATGCACATGGTATCCTTCATTTACAAATACACTATACTATTATTACTACCAACACCAGGCATAACATGGTCTACCCCTTCTATTTCCTGGAAGGCACCAATATCGTGTCTCCCAACCTTTTGCCTTAGCGTGTACGTGCTATGAATAAATTATTCGATTATATGAGGGATGGCGTCAGTCAGACGGAGCGAAAACTGGAAGCGCTGTTGCCATCCTATGTGAAGATTGATGAACGCAGCAAGGAAGACCTGTTACTGTTTTTATCGAACCTGTCTTCGCAGTTCAACTATTTTAACTTTCAGCATGAGATTGAGGGCGACTGGAAAGAATTTATCCAGGCGGATGTCCTCGTCATGATCATTGCCATTTCACGCCTTGACTTCACCTCCTGGCAGCAAAGGCAACAGGAGATCGCACAGGTACTCGACGCGGCAGATAATGATGCACAGTTACAACAACCATTAACAGACCTTTTTAACCTCATTTACGGTATTGCCATACAACTGGCCAGTCATTTGCAACAGCTGAAGAAGGCCGACCTGCAGGGCCTTACCTGGATCTATACCGATCAGCTGCAGGACAGCCTGGAAGAAGACATTCTTCATACCCTGCAGTTTGAAAGAGAGACAGCAGGGCTTTTCAGGAAAGTGCGTTATTTCCGTTCGGCCGCTATTACCAAAGAGCTGCAGGTACTCTTTCCAAGGCTCATCAGCAGGCAGAATGAAGCGGGGCCGGTCTATCTCGGCTACCAGTCGCTCAACGAGATCTATAATAATCTCCGTTCAAAATATTACCAGGTCACGACTGCCGCCCAGGCATACCTGAGAAGGCGGCCCGATACCATGGAGCATCATCCGCATATAGGATTGCTGATGGCCTTCACACAGCTGTATAGTCATTTACAGGACAAGATCAATGGCCTCACAGGCCAGCACCTGTCATATTATTACCGGAACGTGCTGGGGATACAGCAAAGACCTGCAGTACCTGACAAGGTGCATATTTTCGTGGACACGATGCCGCAAAGTGCACCTCCTGCTGTAAGACAGGGTACGCCTATGCTTGTGGAACCTGGTAAAGGCGCGCGACCGGTGACCTACCGGCTGGAGCATGACCTGAACGCCAGCCAGACGCGGTTGCGTGCATTGCTTTCTGTATATGTGAACAGCTACAAACAGATCTCGGCCAACAATCCGCAGCAGTCAGACATTATAGAGCAACAGGTGTATACCGCAGTGCATAAAGTAACTGCACCGGCCGACCATTTGCCGGGCGCATTACCGGTGGCGCCATGGGCCCTGATGGGCGAGGCGCAGCAGGACCTGCCCCTGGACCAGCGGACAATGAAGGAGACAGATATGGGGCTGATCATTGCATCGCCATTGTTCTACCTGACGGAAGGCCGTCGTACCATAGATATTTCCTTATACTGTGAGACCGCTTCCTTTGAAAAGCTGCTGGCTTATGTCAACAACTTCGCCTCGGTAACAGGCAAAAATGAAGCGCTGGTGATGAACGAGCTGCTGGCGTCAGCGCTCATCATTTCATATACGACAGCAGAAGGCTGGTATAGGGTGGCGAAACACAGTATACGTTGTGCGCCGCCGGAATGCGGGCCTAACTGCATCGTGATCAGTATCACCTACGATGCCAATGCTCCTGCGGCTGCGCTGTATAACCCTGTTGTACACCAGGGAGAATACCAGACCACCCTGCCATTGATAAAGCTGCTGTTGAATAACAACAGCTTTCATCATCCTTACTCATACCTGCCCTTGTTACGGCTCGAAAGAGTAGCCATCCGCGCCAACGTGAAGGGTTACAGATCCGTAAGGTTGTTCAATAATGCGGGGCCGCTCAGTCCCGCGAACCCTTTTCAGCTCTTCGGCGCCCAGCCGGCGGTGGGCTCTTTCCTGGATATCAAGGACAGCAACATTTTCAACACCTACACAAAAGCATTCCGCCTCAAAATAGAATGGCTGGAACTGCCGCATATGGATAATGGTTTCAATGCCTACTACGACGCCTATGATGCGGGCATGCTCAATGACTCCTTCAAAGCAGGTATCAGTACCTATGAGGATGGACAGTTTCAGCCGGAGAGGAACAAGCAGCAGTTAATGAACCTGTTCGAGACCTATCGCGATGATGAAGGCCGCCTGCTGCTTTCCGACACCGTGACACTGAAAGATATCGATCTGAAAAAGATCCGTTTTCATAACAAGCCACTGCTGGACAAGGAACCATTTGTAACAGATGGTTTTTATACAGACGGGGCCATACGCCTGGAACTGACCGCTCCGCAGGAGGCATTTGGCCATAAGCTGTACCTGCGCCTGTTCCCGGAAGTGGCAACACACAATGCAGGCAGATGGAATAAAAAAAGACCTATCCCTAACATCCCCTATACGCCACTCGTGAAGTCGATCATGGTGGATTATATACTGGAGCAGGCCGAGATCATGAAACCCGAGAAGGCCAACGATATGGAACAGGCATTGCAATTGTTCCATTTATATCCTTATGGTCACAGGCAGGCATATCCGTCTCCCTTTAAGGAGGATTTCGCATTACTGCCATCGTTTGACGATAAGGCCAGCCTGTACCTGGGCTTTGATCAGATGTCACCGCAGGAAGATATTTCCCTGCTGTTCCAGATGGATGAGAAGTTTTACAAGTATACCACTGTAACAAAGTCGCCCAAGCTGCACTGGAGCTATCTCTATAATGACCGCTGGGTACCATTCAACAGTGATCAGATACAGACAGATACGACCCAGTTGTTTATCTGCAGTGGCATCATCAGTATGCGGACGCCGTCGATGGATTGCTATGGCAATACAAGGCTGGATAAACAGTTGCAATGGATACGGCTGTCTGCTACAGAAGAGATGCAGATAACACCGATGGTGAAAGGTATATTTGTCAACGCCGCCCTTGCCGTACGCGACCAGGCGGATACCGCTGCCGGTACTGCACTGGCGCCTTTGTCCATCAAGTCCTTTCAGCAGGAATGGCGGGGCATTCAGCGTGTATGGCAGTTGTTTCCTTCCTTTGGCGGCCGACCGGCAGAAACATCGGAAGAATACTACCTGCGCGTCAGTGAACGCCTGCGGCATAAGAAGCGCCCTACCTCCAGTATCGACCTTATACAACTGGTGCTGGATGCATTCCCTGAAGTGCTCATCGTGAAATGTGTAAAAGGGATCACCTCTTCAGATGTACAGCTGGTGATCGTGCCTAAACCTCCGGAAGGCGGCATGTACGACAGCGAAGAGCCGCTGATGGATATCGCGACCATGTATCGCATCCATCAGTTTGTGGCGGCCCTGCTGCCGCCTTATGTAAAGGTGACCATGCATCATCCTGAATATGAGCGGCTGAAGATCATTTGTGATGTGGGTTTTGTAAAAGGCACCAGCAGCATCGACAGGAATTATTACCTGATAAAATTGCAGGAAGATATCCGTCATTATATGACGCCATGGTTATACGACAGCCAGACAGACGTTAAGATGGGGGGTATATTGTATATGGCAGACATCCTGAATTTTATCAAGAAACTACCTTATATCGCTTATGTGACGGGGTTTTCCATCGTGCACTTCTTCGCCGAAAGAGATGCAGAAGGTAATCCTATACATTGTATGCTGGATACGGCGGTGAGCAATACCGACTATGTCAGGGCATCCAGATCTGAAGCAATACTGATCCCGGCATTACATCACTCCATCAGGGTGCTGGACGACTGGGAATACCGTGATCCTGAACCGATCGGCATCAGTGATGTCATCACCGGCGAAGAGATGATCATCGGGCAGCATGAAAGGACCACATACAGGGAGGAAGATGATTCCCATTATGCGGAAGGAGAAATTATCTCACTCACCATACAACCCAAATGACGGACTATGGCTACGAAAAACAACACGAAGATCTATGGCAGAGAGGAGCTGAAGGAGCATTTCCGGAATGGAAAGCTGCCTACGGAGCATCACTTTGCCCATCTGATAGACTCCACTATCAACAAGCAGGAGGACGGTTTCTCGAAAGATGAGGAGAATGGTATGCTGGTAGCAGCCCTGGGCGCCTCCAAAAGATTTGTTTCCTTCTACCGAACGAATGATGACCTGAAGCCCTTTTTCCTGATGGAAAAAGACGAAAGGGAAAACCCCGGTTTCCGGATGGGACCTGATACTGATGCCAGCGAAGAAATGCCCACAGATGAGAAGAGCTTCTATTTCCATCTGAATGGCAATATGGGGGTCGGTAAAAAATGTAATCCCTGCTATAAGATGGATGTGGCCGGCTTTATAGCAATGGAAGGGCGTGTGGGTACCTACATGATGGGCAAGGTACCTGCAGATGGCAGGTGGCATTCCATCATCAGCGGACTGGATAACTGTCATGCGTATGAAATCATGGCGAGGACTGGTAAACGGGAATCAGGTCGTTTTGCCATTATCCATGCCATAGCGGTGGCCGCATTTGGTAAGTCGCGCGGCAGCATACGCCGTACCACCGCGCATTATGGTTTCTTCTGGAACCGGTTGCGTTTAAGATGGAAGGGCAGCACACATAACTATGACCTGCAATTGCGAACCAACAGTAATTACGGACCAAAAGTAGACATCTACTACCGCATCATGCGTTTATGGGATGATACTACATTCATGCCGGAGGACTATTATCATTAAGCATCGTTTATGGCAAAGATCCCTTTACAGATCAGCCGGGAGAAGGACCGTGACACCTCGCTGGAGTATTCCAGGCTGCGGGCGGAAGCACTGACGCTTGTGCAGGAGCTGTCTGGTCATGTCTGGACGGATTATAATCTGCACGACCCCGGCGTTACCATGCTGGAGCAGTTGTGCTTTGCGCTGACAGATCTGGCCTATAAAACGGATTTTCCGGTCAATGAACTGCTGGCCGACAGGAACGGGCGTATCAATGCGACAGATAATGCCTTTTTCAGTAAAGCAGATATACTTAGTTCGGGACCGGTAACAGTAGAGGATTACCGCAAGCTGATACTGGACCAGCTGGAAGAAGTAGAGAATATCTGGATAGAGCCCGTTCTATCAAAATACACTCCCGGAGCGTCCAAAGGTACTTACCGGGTATTTATACAGCCGAATGATAAACTGACGCGGGACATCGAGGTGCGCCAATCTGAGACAGACACGCTGGTGGCGGCAGTGAGGAACTGTCTGATGCGCTACAGGAGTGTGGGAGAGAACTTTGAAGAGATCTCGGTACTGAAAGCGCAGCATATTTCCATTAAGGCAACGATCATGGTCGATCCCCGTTATCCTGTGCGGGAAACACTGGCTTATATCTGCAATGCGATCGAGCAGGTGGTACATCCGGCTGTGCGTTTCCTTTCAGAAGCGGAACTGCTGGAGGCAGGACATGCCGTAGAAGATATTTACCTGGGCCCGCAGCTCACGAGGGGCTTTGTGCCCGACAGCGATCTGCTGGAAAGAAAGCAGCAGATCGATCCTTCGGAGATGGTGAAAGCGGTATCGTCGGTGACCGGCGTCCTGCAGGTGAAATACCTGCATGTGTCGGCAGATGGCGTGAATTTTAGCAGTCGCCCGGTAGTAGTACAACCGGGTTATTACCCCTACGTGGACATTGCCGACAGTCGCAATGATATCGGTATTTACAGCGATCAGTTTGAGCAGCATTCCCGCGATGCGGTATTCTGGAACGTATACCAGAAGATCAGGGAAGTGAAGAAACGTCACTATACAGGACAGGAAAAAGGGATAGCGGACCATTCGCTGGAAGCTACCTTTCGTGATGCTCAACAGTATTATTCCCTGCAACATTTTTTTCCGGCCATCTATGGCATCGGGAATGACCAATTGTCCCGTTACGAAACGCCACAGCGCAAGGCGCAGGCCAAACAGCTCAAGGCCTATCTCTTGTTCTTTGAGCAGATACTGGCCAATTACCTGGCACAACTGGGCAACCTGTCGGCCGTCTTTTCGCCGGATATCAATAAGGTTGCTCCTAATACCTACTTTACACAACCGCTCTACGATGTGCCACATGTAAAACACCTGCTGAAGGCCTTTACCTCCGGCAAACAAAGCTGGGAAGCGTTTACGGCAGATGCAGACAATGAATATGTAAGATCCCTGCAGCGCATGACGGAACAGGATGAACTGTATCAGCAAAGGAAGGTGCGCATCTTCGATCACCTGCTGGCGCGCTTTAACCTGGTGGTGCCAAGGTACCCGGTAAGCCTGTACGAAATGACCTATCAGCCACCGGATGAGAAGAACAGGATCAACTGTGAGCTGCGCTGGAAAGCAGGCATCCTGCAAAAGCTGCCGGCATTGCTGTCGGAGCGTGTACAGGCATTCAATTATATGCAGTACACCGAGGGCGCTGGCCTGTTTTCCGGATGCCACCAGTGGCTGTATAAGTTGCTGCATATAGAACGTAACCTGATGGAGCCTTTGACGGCGGTATTCAACAGGGATCATGTAGACATGAAGGTAGGTGGATGGCAACCGGTACCACAGTCGAAGCATATACATGTCAATGGTGAAACCATCTGGTACAGCGATGATATTGCCGACAGCGAGATCGGCTCTGAAAAATACTACTTCGGACATCAGCCGGTTTCCCTGCTGAAACATGGCGTAGATACAGCAAACTACCGGATCGTGGAAGATCCTTCAAATAATCATTTCCTCGTTTTATATAAAGCGCCCGGCCAGAACACCTGGCATGCGGTTGCCAAGCATTTCAGCAAGCAGGCAGCCACGCAGGCGCAGGTCCGTATGATCAGGCACCTGCAGGAGATCAGCAGGGAGTCAGAAGGTTTTTACATTGTAGAACATACGCTGTTGAGGCCCTTGCTGAAGACCGCCGCCTATGGGTACCGATTGCTGGGGCGCGGTGGTAAACTGCTGATGGAGCAACGTACTTACCAGACATTCGACGACAGGGACAATACGGTGAATCTGCTGATTGACACAGACTGGTCGGCATTGACGCCGGCAGACATGTATCAGCAATTGTTGAAGTATTGCCTGGTGTATACAGGGCAGTCCACCCTCGAAGCTGATATGATGGAAATAGCGGTCAGTCTCCGGCAGATCGCCGCGGGATCTGTTGCAGACTATCCCAGGATGGAATATTATGTCGATTCGGGGAACGGGCATGCCATGCCTGACAGCTTCTATCGGCCGGCTATCTGTATTGTGCTGCCTTCCTGGCCGGCCAGGTTCCAGTATGCAGAGTTCAGGAAGTTTACGGAAGACCTTATCCGCGAACAGACGCCTGTCTATTATAAGGTCAATTTCCATTGGCTGAGCATTGCAGATATGCGTCAGTTCGAAAGCATGTATTATCCCTGGCTGAAGGCGCTACCGGACTTTTACACCAATGGCATTGTGCCTCCACAGCGTTCGAAGCTGCTGGAATTCCTCAATAAAAACAGGCGGCCGTAAATGGGAAAGGGCGAACATATTATCCGCAAGTGGACATTTGATGTGCAGTATACTGATAAGGATAATGCCAGGTATTTACATGATAAATTCAGCAGCCTGTTCAACCTTCATTTGTCGGCCGCAGCAGAGGCGGTCATAGACCGGGTATTGTCGCCCGCAGAAAGCGTCTGGATCTCTCAGCTGGAGATAGACCTGGGCACCTTGCCCTATGTCAATTTTGAACAGGATATCATCCGCCTCTTGCCGGAGGCGCTGGAAAAGGCTTTAAGAGAGCGTATCGCCAAGGCAGATCAGCATCACGATGCGGAAGAAGGACTGCACTTTCATACGGAGGCAGACCGTTATTATGCACTTGTGGGGCATTACCTGCGCAGCGGCAGTCTGCCCTGGTGGGCGCTGCCTGAAGAAGGAGGAGCGCTGGATACGATGTTGCTGGCATTGATCGCAGACAATCCCGGGCGTTTTGCCGCGTTCATTACCAACATTGCGCAGCAGGACTATATTCTCAGAAGGATTGCCTGGCATTTCTCCCGGAACGTGGTGCAGCGTATCATCACCTCACTGGAGGAAGCGCAGGCTACTTTCATCCTGGGATATATTACAGGGGTCATTACCCTGCACAACCGGCAGCCGCTGATACAGAATGCCCAGAGCGAATTTGAGCGGGCGGTGTGGCTGTTTGTGCTGACCTATCTTGTTACCGACAACAGTGGTCAGTTCAACAGGAAGCAGTTCATCCGCCGTAACCTGGAAAGGCTGGCGCGGCACTTCAACGTCGATTACTTTCACCTGCTTTATATTTTCCGTAAGGCGATTGACGCCTACAAGCAATACATCCCTTCCGATTCTTTCGTCACCTTTATACAGGTATTGTATGAAGAGAATGAGGCAGCAGGGCTGCATTCGCAGGGCGGTCAGGCGCTGGTAGTGATGCCTCACAATGCTTACGAGCAGGTGGTAGCGCCCCGTTTATTACCATTGCCCGGGGGGATGCATAGCGACCTGCCATTGCCGCTGCTGTGGATCAACTATGATACGATCGTGAGCAAGGAAGACCGGGAAGAGGTCTGGGAGCAGGCGGTGGTATTGTTCCGCGCATTCATCAGCGGACAACCTTTGCCGGTCTGGTTCAGCAGGTTACAGGCCGGACGCCAGGATGTGCTGCTGAAGCAGGCGGTCATCCTGCTGTTCAGGAAACGTCCGCTTTTGCTGGCATCGATGTGGGAACAACCGGTATACCGGCTGCAGGCAAGGCTGGAAGTACACCGCTTATTTGACAGGCCGGTTACACCACTGGAAGAGAACATCCGCAAACAATTACAGGCCTATGCCGAGCAGGATACTATACAGTTCCTGCAACAGGCATTGCCGCATACCTTTATACAACACCGGAACAGTTTCAGGGAAATATGGTTACAATACCAGCAGCGTTCCCACACAGAGAGGCTGGCATTTTACAGGAATATCCTGGCGCCTGTTGCCGTGCTGCAGCAGGTAGCGCTGCATACCACGGAAGATGATTTCTGGCACATGATGCGTGATGCATTGCCACTGTTGTGGGGCAATCATACCATTACTGCTTTGAAGGAGTGGCAGGGCCTGATGGAAAGCCTGCTGACGGACAACCTGGAGCGGGAGCGCATCCGGTTACTGTTCCGCAGGTTCAACCTGTTATGGCTCTCAGGAAAGGTACAGGTCAACAACAGTGATGACTATATCAATCACCTGGCAAGGTTCATTGGTAGCTATGATGAAACCACCATGCATAAATTGATGAAGGCAATTGTCAGCGTTGATGTGGGGGCAGTATCTTCCTTTACACAGATACGTACATCCGTGCCGGTGTTGCAACAGGCTACGGCAGCCGTATTAAAAACAAGCGCAACGCAGGCAGCAGTAGCAGAGGAACAGCAAACCCTGGTACCTGCACGGCGGAAAGAAGAAATAACAACAGCTGATATGCAGGAAGAAAGACCATACGAAAGCCTGTTTGGCAGAAAGCAGCCCATCGCAGGAACGGCGGAGCAGGCTGTGACCATACAGAATGCGGGCCTGGTATTGCTGCATCCATTCTTTCATACCTATTTCTCCCGCCTGGAGTTGTTGTCGGGAGGGAAATTTGTCAGTGAGATGGCGCGGCAGAAAGCTGTCAGGCTTTTACAGTTACTGGTAGACGATGGCAAGGAGCAGCAGGAGCATGCATTGCTATTGAATAAAACGCTGTGCAATATGCCCTGGGAGGAGCCATTGTTGCCCGACATTGAAATAACAGATACGGAGAAAGCGCTGGCCCGCTCACTGATCGGCGCTGCCATCCAGCAATGGCCGAAGATGCACAACAGTTCGGTAGATAGCTTCAGGGCCTCTTTCCTGCAAAGGGAAGGCCGGCTCTGGCAGACAGAAGAAGCCTGGTTCCTGCATGTGCAGCAGCGCAGTTACGATATTATTTTACAGACATTACCCTGGAGTTATGGCATGATGCGATTTGCCTGGCTCCCTAAAATGTTATATACAGAATGGACAATCACCTGATTGCAGCGAATGCGAGGGCGCTATATGAGGATCTGCAATGGTTCAGCGAGATACTGCAATTGAGAATGAAACAGTATTTCGAGCAGGCGCATACCTATGTGGCAGATGAGCCGCCACCGCCAGCGGGTGTGAAGGGGGCGGTATATTCCCAGATCGTCAGTCACTATAATATGAGTGTACAGGAAAGACTGGTGCTGTTGCTGGCTTTATGTCCGCACATCCAGCCGCAGCTGCTGGACGTCTTCTTTGTAAAGAACAGTACTTACGACAGGGGTTTCACTGAATTTGGCGGCATTAAAGGTAACCAGCATGGCGGCTTTCTTCCAACAGGAGAGACAGCGGCCTTCCTGCTGGCGGCCAACGACCTGCAACAGCGTTTTCAGTTACTGCAGTTATTCAGTCCGGGGCATTTCTTTGCCAAACACAATATGCTGAAACTGGTGTCGGCGCATGTAGACGAGCCTTCTCTGAGCGGCGGCCTGCAGATCTCTTCGGAGTACCTGAGCTTTTTTACGCAGGGTACGGCCTATCAACCGCATTACAGCACACAGTTCCCTGCAAAACAGATCCGGACAGACCTGGACTGGAAAGACCTTGTGCTGGATCAGCATATCATGGCAGAAGTAGAGGAGATCCGCACCTGGATAGAACATGGCCCTACGCTAATGAAGGAGTGGCAGATGGAGAGCAGGATCAAACCGGGTTACAGGGCATTGTTCTATGGTCCGCCGGGAACGGGTAAATCGTTCACCGCCTGTTTGCTGGGGAAGACGTTCCAGCTGGATGTATACCGTATCGATCTGTCGATGGTGGTGTCCAAATATATTGGCGAAACCGAAAAGAACCTGGCAGGTGTGTTTGATCAGGCCGCGAACAAGAACTGGATCCTCTTCTTCGATGAAGCAGACGCCTTGTTTGGCAAACGTAGTGCAACCAACTCTTCGCACGACCGTTACGCCAACCAGGAAGTGGCTTACCTCCTGCAAAGAATTGAAGATTTTCCCGGACTGGTCGTGCTTGCTACCAATCTGAAAGCAAATATAGATGAAGCCTTCGGAAGGAGGTTCCAGTCGATGATCTATTTCCCCGTTCCCGGACCAGCGCAGCGGAAACGCCTCTGGCAGCAATCGTTCCCTGCACAGGTTGCGCTGGATGCTGATGTGAACCTGGAGGATATTGCCAAGAAATACGAGTTAGCCGGCGGCGCCATTATTAATGTGGTGCAGTATAGTTGCCTGGCAGCGCTCAGGAAAAATAGTAAGGTTATTTTACTAAAAGATATATTGACGGGGATACGCAAGGAGTTCAATAAAGAGGGGAAGACGCTGAATTTTTAGAATGAACCCGTTATGTTGTCCCCGGGTTGAAACCCGGGGCTACAAACACGCGGCACCTGACGGAGCCGATTGAAGCGAATGAACCCGTTGTGTTGTCCCCGGGTTGAAACCCGGGGCTACAAACACGCGGCACCTGACGGAGCCGATTGGAGCGAATGAACCCGTTGTGTTGTCCCCGGGTTGAAACCCGGGGCTACAAACACGCGGCACCTGACGGAGCTGATTGAAGCGAATGAGCCCGTTGTGTTGTCCGAATGAACACGTTATGTTGCCCCGGTAGCGCCCGGGGCCATAAGAGCCTGGTTGCGCTATGACGCCTGATTGTGGCGAATGAACACATTTTGCGGCCCGTGGTATTGCCGCTGTGTTAGAACTTCTACAAGTGTGTAATGGCATGCATTCGCTAATGGCAGAGGCACGCCTTTTGCAAAGGTGTTAGGCATGAGAACGATAACTATATTGTTGCTGGTAGTGGCTGGGTTGCTTGTATTTTCCTACAGCTGTAACAGCAAAGTTGTGAAAGAGCAACAGGAGACCATTTCCATTACCCCAAGAAATACGCAGATCACGCCTGCAAACGCCTACAATGATCTTTTTCTTGACACCAGTGATGTTGCTGGTTTCATCGCGAAGCAAAAGCTGAATGATACGCTTGCCAACCGTTTGCGTAGCTTTTACAATGCACGCAATTATGAGTTTGCGTGGTTTGATAGTCATGGGTTGAATGAACAGGCCTATGGCTTCCGCAGTCTCTATGATTACAGCGTAGATACAAGCGAGAATAATAAGTCGCTCGAATACCGCCTGAACGCCATGATGACGGGCGACAGCGATTCTGCAGCTTCTCCGCGTGATGCTAATATCGTGAAGACGGAGTTGCAGCTCACCCTGCGGCTCATTAACTATTACCTGAATGTTGGTCCTGATAAAACAGTGGAAGGGCTGGAAAGTGCGGTGCCAGCGAAGAAGGATGAGATCATGAAGAAGGCCGCGGCGATGTTGGATGATAAAAAGAAAGACGGCTTAAACACTAATTATAGTGCCCTGGTAAAGGCCCTGCAGCAGTATACAGATATCGCGAAAAAAGGTGGATGGGATACCGTTACAGTAGAGAAGAAAAAACGGTATAAAAAGGGGGACAGTACCGCCCTTATTGCCTGGGTGAAAAGGCGTTTGCAGACGACGGGTGAATATCCTGAAAAAGATACAACAATCGTGTTCAATGACGGACTGGAGAATGCAGTGAAACTGTTTGAGGCCACACATGGACATACGCCCAGGGGGATTATTACAGATACCCTCTTACGTGAGATGAATATTCCGGCTATTAAACTGGTAGAGCGGATGCTGATCAACCTGGAGCGGATGCGCTGGGCGCCACCTACACCGGAAGGCCGGCTGATACTGGTGAACATCCCGGAGTTCGCTTTACATGTATGGAATGGTAAGAACAAGGAGTTTGATATGCCCGTGGTAGTAGGGAAGGAGGGAAAGAGTACGACCATGTTCTCGGGCGACCTGAACCAGATCGTGTTCAGCCCTTACTGGAACCTGCCGAACAGTATTGTGCGGGAGGAAGTATTGCCCGCAATGTCGCGTAATGGCAATTATCTCAGTGAAAAGCACATGGAGGTGACAGGAGAACGGAACGGACTACCCGTAATCCGGCAATTGCCTGGAGAAGATAATCCCCTCGGGAAGGTGAAGTTCCTGTTCCCCAACAGCTTCAACATTTATTTTCATGACACCAATCAGAAGTATTTATTCCAGAAAGATCAGCGGGCTTTCAGTCACGGCTGTATCCGCCTGGGAGATCCTGTCAGGCTGGCCAACTACCTGTTAGCAGACAATGATACCTGGACGCCGGAAAGAATTGATAGTGCAATGAACAGTGGGAAGGAAAAATATGTTAAGATAAAGGACCCGGTACCAGTGCTGATCACTTATTATACTGCCTGGGTCGATGAAGGAGGAAGAACGCAGTTCAGAGAGGATATCTACGACCATGACGCCTATACAGCCGCTAAACTCTTTACGGATCCGAAATAACCGTCAACCTGATCAACATAACAATATATCATTCATCCCATCCCCCTGGCCCTTTTCGGTACACGCATTATCACCATGCAGAGGCCGGTAATGTTATTGCAGCGTGTAAACATAGGCGCTGTCATGTGAGTATCTGAAGAGGGGCCAGGGAGGATGAAAGGATGAAGTGGATCTGATATTGGAAAATGGATGTCAGATTCGCCTTTTATGCGACGGTAGTGTCTTTATCCGCCGCTAATATCTTTGAATTAGCCATATACGATTTGTCGGGACTATACAGGAACAGACAGCTGCCATTTTTAATCACTTCGATGATCTGCCGGTGTATTTTTTCAGGAATAGCCGGGCAACCCAGGCTACGTCCGATATATCCCTGCAGTTTAGCGATCTGCTCGCTGACATATGCTGCGCTGTGCATCACGATGCCCCTGCTCATAGCGTTGTCGTTAATACCCTGCTCTTCACCCTGTAAACGCAGGGAATATCCATGCTGCCCTTTATAAGTATCTCCGGTTACATAAAATCCCAGGCTGCTTTTGAAGCTTTCGGGTGCGTTGGAGAAAGAGGTGGCCACGGCAGTACCTGAATTACGTCCATGAGACACGAAGGTGTTAAACAGTACAGTTTCGTTCTTCAGGTCAATCACGAATAAACGCTTTTTGTTGGACGGCTGACTAAAGTCGGCGATGGTCAGCAGGTCGGGATTTTTCAACTTACCTTCTTTTTCCAGTTTTTCCAAACCGGACAGGGCATAGTTGAATGCCTCTTTCGAAAGTCCAAGGGAATCCAGCTTCAACAATGCAAACAAGGCATCTTTGTTGCTAAATCTCTTTTCGGCAAGCGGGATAGTTTTGGTTTTGCTTCCCTCAGTCGGAGCAATGGTAAAGAGGATTCCGGCAAAGAGACCGGCGGCAAGGGTGTACTTAATGAGTTTTTTAACAGGTTTCTTCATCAACGGAAATGGATTGGATTTTTAAAAATAAACCGGGCTTATGTGAGTCCGGCGATGCTTCTGTAAAATGACTAATGCAAAATTAACGCAGGAAATGCTAAAGAAATGTGAAAGCGGGTAATTTAAGCTCTGCTGTTGGGATGTGTTTTACGATGTTATGACATTGAATAGCGGGGTGAACCATCGGTTTGATATACGGGGAATAGTGGGAAAACGTTTTTCAAGATGCCGCTTTTTGCCGTCTTAATACCGCTTTAATACCGCTAATCTTACGTTAAAGCTACGTTCGGGGACGTAAGATTAACGTAAGATTAGCGGTATTAAAGCGGTATCAAGACGGTATTTTTCAGGTCCCTGTCTTAGTACAGAAAAACTTTACAGTTCTTGTGCGGAACTTCAGGATTTGACTTTACAGGTGTTATCGTAAATTCATTATTTGCTTTACAGATGCGCAAATTTAAGCTTTACACTGCTATTTTGCTGTTTTGCCGGGACTTGGTATGACAAACTACAGGGAAATTTAATAGTAATTCATATACACCACCGATAACAGTATATTACGAAACAGGCTCGTCCATAAATAAAGCCTTTTAAGCGCCGAAACAGAAAATACTGATAAGAGAAAAGCCTGCCAGGAAATTCGTCTCCTAACAGGCTTAAAATGATATTTAACGACAGTTTAGATAGCGGGTTCCTGCTGACTCAGGCAGTGAAAGCTGCCAAGGCCCCAGATGATCTCAGTAGAGTCAATACCTACGACTTCACGATCTTTAAAGCATTCCGCAATGATCTGCAACGCCTTATCGTCGTTCTTAGAGTTGAATACCGGAACGATCACGTGCTTATTACTGATGTAAAAATTAGCATATGAGGCGGGCAGGCGCTGGTCGTCATATACTACAGCATCCGGCATCGGCAGTTCCACCACGTTCAGCTGTTTGCCATTCAGCAGGCGCATCTGCTGTAACTGACGGAGGTTGCCCTGCAGCAGTTCGTAGTTTTCGTCCTGCTTATTGCTTTCCACGACGGTGAGGACGGTGTCTTCGTTCACAAAACGGACCGTATCGTCGATATGACCGTCGGTATCGTCTCCGACGATGCCTTCATCCACCCATAATACCTGGTCAACGCCATAGAACTCCTGCAGGAAATATTCGATGTCTTCCTGTTTCAGGTGTGGATTACGGTTTTCATTCAACAGGCAGCAGCAGGAGGTCAGGACCGTGCCTTTGCCGTTGAATTCCACAGAACCACCTTCCATGATAATACCCGGATTGTATACCGGCAGCTTGAAATGTTCGGCGATACGGGTCGGGATCACATCGTCCTTGTCGAACGGAGGGTATTTGCCGCCCCAGGCATTATAGTTCCAGTCTACGATGGCTTTTTTCTGCGCAGCCGGGTTGATAAGGAAGGCAGGGCCATGGTCGCGGCACCAGGCGTCATTGGTAGGATGGAAGAAGAATTCCACCTTATCCATATTGACACCGGCATTGCGCAGGTGACCTGTGGCGAAAGCCTTCATGGCTTCATCATTCACGTTGATACGGACCAGTTCACTTTCTGCCAGGTATTTTACAAACTGGCTGTAGTAGGGATAGATCGTATGGATCTTTCCGGGCCAGCTGGCTTCTTTATGTGGCCAGCTCAGCCAGGTAGCGATATGCGAATGGAATTCGGCCGGGAAAAAGTATCCCAGCTCTTTCGGCGTTGGTAGTCCGTTCATTATGCTTCGTCGATAAATCTTTTGGTGATAGGAGCGTAGGAGTCAATTCTTCTGTCGCGCATAAACGGCCAATGCGTACGGTACCTGTCGGTCGTATTCAGGTCCAGTTCCTGTACGTACACTTCTTCCTGATCGTGAGAGGCCTGGTAAATGATAGTACCGAAAGGATTGGAGATAAAGGAGCCGCCCCAGAATTTCATGCGGCCTTCCTGTTCGAAGCCCACACGGTTCACGCTTACGACATGTATGCCGTTGGCAACGGCATGACTACGCTGAATGGTCTGCCATGCATTGTACTGCTCTGTGTTGGTTGCTTCATCCTGGGAGGTTGCCCAGCCGATAGCGGTCGGATAGAACAGTATTTCTGCGCCCATAAGAGCAGTGATCCTGGCGGCTTCCGGATACCACTGGTCCCAGCAGATGAGTACACCGAGGGTGGCGAATTTTGTCTTGAAGACTTTATATCCCAGGTCGCCCGGGGTGAAATAAAATTTCTCGTAATAAGCCGGATCGTCCGGGATATGCATTTTACGGTATTTACCCAGGTAGGTTCCGTCTGCATCCAGTACAGCTGTAGTGTTGTGGTAGATACCCTGTGCCCGTTTTTCGAACAGGGAGGCGATGATCACCACGCCCAGTTCTGCGGCTACCTTCTGGAGGGAATCGGTAGAAGGACCGGGAATAGGTTCTGCCAGGGAGAAATTATCGTAATCCTCCACATCACAGAAATAAAGGGAAGTAAACAATTCCTGCAGACAAACGATCTGCGCACCTTTAGCGGCGGCGTCACGGATACCTTTGCTAGCCTTGGCAAGGTTTTCAGCCTTGTCTTTGCTGCAGGACATTTGCACAAAACCTACTTTAACTTTTGACATTACCTGAGTTTAAATTTTACCGTTTAAAAAATGAAGGGGCAAAAGTACCAAATAATCTAGAAAAACCCGATGCCTATATGCCAGCCAAACCAGCCGAAGACATCTTTGCCAAAGGTAAAGGGGCTGTAGTGCCTGAGCACCTTCATTTCATGCGGAGGATCACTTACATCCGGCTTGTCGCTATGATATAGCGTAAAGCTAGGTCCGGCAAAGAAGGTGATATTCTTCATCAGCCGTTTGTTCCAGGCAGCCTGTAACCTGAGCAAGGTATTGGTAGCATTCCAGTTGCCCAGGTAGATGTATTGGGAGGTGACTTCCGCAGTAATAAAAGCCGAGGGGGATAAATTGAAATCATGTCCGATACCGTAACCGAATGAGTAAGCCCTGTCCCTGCCCAGGCTCATACCTGCCAGCATGAGGCTGTATAACTTGCGGTTACCGGATTTATAGGCCAGGTTCAGGTCCAGCACCTCGTTATAATAGATCTGTACCTGGTGATAACCTCTTCTGACAAAGCTAACCAGGCCGATGCTGTAACCATCGGAGGAATCAGCGTAGTTGAGTAATCCGATCTGTACGCCTTTAAGAATGCCGGCATAGTTGACCAGGCCGGATATCTGCGTACCGATGGTGGTGTCTATGCTGACATTCATCAAACCAGCAATCTGAGCGCCCTTTATTCGCCTGGTATAGTTAACAGCGCCGGATATCTGTGCGCCGCTTGTGGTATCGATATTGACATTTACCAGACCTCCAATCTGCGCGCCCTTCAGTCCCTTGGTATAGTTAGCAGCGCCGGATATCTGCGCGCCGCTTGTGGTATCGATATTGACATTTACCAAACCGCCAATCTGAGCACCCTTCAGTCGCCTGGTATAGTTAATAGCGCCGGATATCTGTGCGCCGTTGGTGGTATCGATATTGACATTTACCAAACCACCAATCTGCGCCCCTCCAATACCCTGACTGTAGTTGACCGCACCTGCCACCTGTGCGCCGCTCACGGTTCCTCTTGCCACGCCGATAGCACCGGTAGCCTGCAGGCCCTCGAGATTCCCTCCGGAATAGCTGATAGCGCCTGAAAGTTGTCCGCCCTTTGAATCACCACCTGTCTGACTATATATACCGCTTGCCTGTATTCCGTGGAAACCGCGTTTCAGCATATTACTTATCCCCGCAGCCTGTACGCCTTTCAGTGAATCCATGGCGTGGTTATGCACGCCAGCCAGCTGCACGCCGGTTACACGTCCGCCGACAATATTAAATATGCCTGCGATCTGTACCCATTTCACATCCTTCTGATCAATGTTAAACACACTCGCCAATTCAACGCCACTCAGGCCAGCCGTATAACCACCGATCATGTTCAGTGAAAATTTATTGATCACCTGCGAGCCTATTTTACCATGTGTGCCAATAGCAGGTACAAGTGAGTACTGGTAAGGCTGTTTGGTAAAGAAGTCGCTCAGGTTAAGACTCTGCATCCGTTGGCGGGATGACAGGAAGAAGCGGCCGAACATGGTTTGTTCCACATGGGAGTATTTATTGATGTCTACTACACTGAGCTGTATGGGCGGGGCCGGTTTAATGCTGGCGTCAAGTTCCTGGTCATGTCCGGAAAGGATCAGCATAATAGTGTCCCGGTACAGGTCTTTGCTGACGGTGAGCATGGCCGCAGTTCTTTCTCTTTCACGCAGGCGTATCTTGTAATAGCCCTGTTCATTGGTCATGGTGGAGATGAGCTGCATTCTTTCATAAACACTGGCATTATTGATGGGAGAGCCTGTAACGGCGTCTTTTACATGGCCGCTTACCACGAACCATTTCTCTTTGGAAGAGGTGCCGGGCTGTATGATGACCTGGTTGCCTATTTCGCGGAACTGGAAATTGCCCTGAAACAACATATCCAGGACCTGTTTCACAGACTTGTTATTTACATGAACTGTTACGAGGCTATCATCATGAATAAATTCCTTTACATAAGAAAAGTGAAACCCGCCCTGCATACTAATTTTATCTAGTACTACGGCAAGGCGTTGGTGGTCGGCATCGACGGTAACCGTTTTATTGAGCGGACTTTGGGCATAACCGGCATAGCTTCCGAAGAAGAGTGCTACCAGCAGGAATAGATGTTTCAACAGAACAGTTTTGATATTTTGCGGCAAGATACTATCTATTTTTCTTTTTGGATATTAACTACTCATACAGTAGGTTTGTGCCGCATTTGGTTTCACCAGGTGGTGAATTAATAGGGAATCCGGTGTAAATCCGGAGCTATCCCCGTAGCTGTGATCCTGCATCGTATGATACGATCGGTTTTTCCGGACATTCAATCTCCCAATTGCCACTGTCTGCCTGAGGCGGACGGGAAGGCCCGGAAAAAGCAGGAGAGCCAGAAGACCTGCCAATAGCAACAGACATTCCGTGCCTTCGGGTGAAAGACACTTGATGCAGTTACAGCCTGTAGAGGCGCTGTTTCTTATTCTATCAATATTATTGGTGCCGGTAAGAAAGTCACTGTAGACAAGATTGCCTGCTATTGGTCTATTCAGCTGAATGAAGGTCATGGTATTCATCAAACGAGATAAACGTTCGAATTATGCATAAAAATTTACGCTCCTGGTTAATAGCCGGCTTAATGTTAGCCGTAGCCTCCTGTTCTGATGATGATGCGGTAACACCTCCTCCCGGCAAGTATGACAATGGTTTTTACATCATCAGCGAAGGCAATTATAGTGTTGCTGCCGGTGATGTTAACTTCTACGATTATGATAAGGACTCCATCTATAAATACGCCTATTCTGCGGAAAATCCCGGTAAAAAGCTGGGTACTTCCACCACCACCATGCAGTTTGGAACTATTTACAATGGGAAGTTATACCTGGTGGGTAAATTTGACGGCCCGTTCGTAGCGGCTGATGCAGCGACCCTGAAAGAGACCGGAAGAGTGGACAGTTTGCCGGGCCATGACGGCCGGGCTTTCCTGGGTGTGGATGACAGCCGTGGATTGCTCAGTACCGGTGTGGGTTTATATCCTGTTACCCTGTCTACGCTCGCATTAGGTACTAAGATCAGCAGTGTGGATGGTGAAGTGAAAGATATGATCAAAAGCGGTAATTATATATTTTTAATATCCGCCAGAGATGGCATCGTGGCCCTGAACGCCAATGATTACAGCCTGGCGAAGAAACTGGGGACTGCAGTATCAGGCTTTGTACAGGGTAAAGATGGTAATGTATGGGCTGCCTCCGCCACACAGTTGAAGAAGATCAATGCAGCTACGCTGGCGGTGGATAGCATCACAACCGGTTTCCCTGTTCATTATAATGAATGGACATATACCAATAGTTCTATGGTAGCATCCACTACAGATAATGCTATCTTTATCGTTTCCGGCAATAACAAGGTATACCGCTATACCGGTGATATTGCGTCTCTGGCTACGCCCTTCATCACCCTTCCCGCAGGACAATACTTCTACGGAAAAGGTATCGGTTATGATAAAACGAAGAATTACCTGGTGTTGAACAGCAACACGAATATCTACGGCGCTGATGCCAACAATACGATCTATATATACAATGCGACTACAGGGGCCTTGCAACGCAGCAAGACTTACGAGGGATATTATTTCCCTGGCATGGCTGTTTTCCATTAATCCATTTTGAGACACATTTGGACAATCGCCACTACATACGATCCGTATTTCTTTTTATCCTGTGCATCGCAGCTCACTACAGACTGCATGCACAAGATAAAGTGGCGCTGCCTGCGAAAGATTCTGCAGCCGCCAGGATGCTACAGGGCGTGACCATCTTCTCTGACAGGAGTAACCCCGTATCGCCGGTACAGACGTTAAGTGGCATTGCGCTGGAAAAGATGAACAGTCTTTCCGTTGCCGATGCGGTACGTTTCTTTTCCGGGGTGCAGCTGAAGGACTATGGCGGATTAGGTGGATTAAAAACTCTGAATGTGCGCAGTATGGGCACCAATCATACCGGTGTGTTTTACGACGGTATCCAGCTGGGCAATGCACAGAACGGAACCGTGGACCTGGGTAGGTTTTCTTTGGATAATATAGAACAGATAGATCTCTATAACGCGCAGAAAGGAGTGCTGCTGCAGCCGGCGAAAGGATTTGCCGCAGCTTCGGCCATTTACCTGCAATCCCGTAAGCCGGTGTTCGGGGAGGGTGAAAAGACCCATGGAAAAGTGGCGTTTAAAACAGGCTCTTTTGGACTGGTGAATCCGTCTGTGAGACTGGAGCAACGCCTGTCTGAGCGCTTATCGGCCGCAGTAAGCAGTGAATGGCTGCATGGCAATGGCCGTTATAAGTTCAGGTACACCAATGGCACCTACGATACCACTGCTGTCAGGGAGAATGCCGCGATCGATGCTGCCCGCGTGGAAGCAGGATTGTTTGGGCAATTGAGGGACAGCAGCAGCTGGCAGGCAAAGGTGTATTATTATAATTCTACACGCGGATTGCCAGGCGCTATTGTCAGTAATAAGTTCCTTAACGGACAGCATCAGTGGGACAGGAACTTTTTCATACAATCATCTTACAGGAAGCAATTCGGGAAGCGGTATACCATGCTGCTGAACGCGAAGTTCATGTATGATTATGTCCGCTACCTGGATACGGCGATCGTTACAGTGGATGGCCCGCTGATGAACCGGTATCAGCAGAAAGAATATTACATTTCTTCCGCCAACCAGTATCGGCTTACTTCTTTCTGGGATGTGGCTTTATCGGCCGATTTCCAGGTGAATGAAATGACGGCAGTGAATCTCGATCATTTTGCAATTCCCACCCGTTACAGCACACTGGCAGCGGCGGCTACACAGCTACGCCTTGGACCGGTTGCGCTGCAGGGAAACCTGTTGGCCACTATCGTGAATGAGCGCACCAAAGCGTATACAGCGGGCAGGGATTTTCATCGGTTTACCCCTACAATATTAGCGTCCTGGCAGCCCTTCGGGGGAGAAGACCTGAAGCTCAGGGCTTTTTATAAGAACAGTTTCCGGATGCCGACCTTTAATGACATGTATTATAGTACGGTGGGAAACCCTGCGTTAAGGCCGGAATATGCTAAACAGTATAATATCGGGGCAGGATATGCCAGGAACAGGGAAGGCTTCCTGCAGTTCCTTTCCCTGCAGGCAGACGCGTATTACACGCACGTAAAGGACAAGATCGTGGCTGCTCCGGGGCGCAATTTCCAGTGGATGATGCAGAATATCGGCTCGGTGGACATTTATGGCATTGACGCCAACGTGCAGTTGTCGCCCGTATTGCTGCGGGCCGTGAAGACAGACTTTTCCCTGAAGTATACCTACCAAAAGGCCATGGACATGAGCAATCCGGCGGAGGTCAATTACAAGGACCAGATCGCATATATCCCGGTACATAGCGGATCGTTTGTGGCCCATGCCTCCTGGAACAGGTGGGACGTAAACTACAGTTTTATTTATGTGGGGGAAAGATATTTCCTGAATACCAATATTCCGCTATATTACATGGAACCCTGGTATACCAGCGATGTGTCGGTCACAACCAGTTTATTGTTTGGCGGCAAGCTGCTGAAGCTGACAGGGGAATTGAACAATATATTCAACCAGTACTATGATGTTGTAATCAACTACCCAATGCCGGGTCGTTATTATCGTCTTACTGCCAGTATAAATTTTTAGCCTATGCGTTTTTACAGATCATTGCTGCTTGTGTGTGGATTGCTGACGGGGCTTGCTGCTTGTCGCAAGGGCGCCACTGTCGTACCGGGTGATGATACTCATGTGGGTGCAGACAGCCTGCGCAATGGTTTTTACCTGCTGAATGAGGGCAATATGGGTATGAACCTGGCTACGCTTGATTATTATAATAGCGGTACGGGTATTTACAGCAGTAATATTTACAGTACTATCAATCCCGGAGCAACGAAGGAATTGGGGGATGTGGGGAACGATCTCAAGATCTACGGTGGCAGGCTATATGCGGTGATCGCCATGTCTGACAAGGTGGAAGTAATGGATGTACACACGGCCAAACGTATCGGGCAGATCAATGTGCCATCGTGCCGGTATATTACTTTTTACAAGGGAAAGGCTTATGTCAGCTCTTATGCTACCACGGCTGGCGGCACTTCCGGTGTGAATGGCTATGTAGCGGAAGTGGACACGGCCACCTTACAGGTGATACGCACTGCCGGTGTGGGCCGGCAGCCGGAGGAGATGGCCATATCTGGCGATAAGCTGTATGTAGCCAATTCCGGGGGATATAGTCCGGGGAACTTTGAACGCAGCCTGTCGGTGATAGATATGCAGACTTTCAAAGAGACAAAACGTATAGATGTAGCCGTGAACCTGCACCATGTAAAGGCGGATAGATATGGCGATATCTATGTGACCTCCCGGGGCGACTATTACGACCTGCATTCAAAGCTGTATGTCATCAATACACAGCTCGATATTGTAAAAGACTCTCTGCAGCTGGCGGTCAGCGATCTTTGGATATCGGGCGACAGCGCCTATGTTTACGGCGTGGAGTGGAGTTATATAACGAATAAGAATACCATCAGCTATGGTATTGTTGATATTAAGAATGAACATATCCTGACGAACCGGTTCATTACAGATGGAACGGATGCGCAGATAACAACACCATCCGGTATAGCCGTCGACCCTACCACTAAAGAGATCTATGTAACGGACGCGAAAGACAACCTGCTGCCGGGTACATTATATTGTTTCAGCCCGGCG
This sequence comes from Chitinophaga filiformis, assembly GCF_023100805.1. NCBI lineage: Bacteria > Pseudomonadati > Bacteroidota > Chitinophagia > Chitinophagales > Chitinophagaceae > Chitinophaga > Chitinophaga filiformis. The sequence continues at coordinate 4,767,407 of NZ_CP095855.1, read as the reverse complement.
GGCAAAAAGAAATGGAGTGTGACCACGGGAGATATTCCGGGGCATTTTGCTTTTGTACGGAATTAACCAGTAAACCAGATTACTTATGCGTTTTAACAGAATGATTATTACAACGGGGCTGCTGGCAGCAGTGATGATGGGATGTTCTAAGGACGAAACAGCGGAACCGGGGGATAACGGTATCAGGCCTGTTACCGATAGCAGCAGTCCGTATATCAGTGCGGTGTTTGATTATCAGCCTGCACCCGGACAGTTTGTAAATGAAAGCATTGGTACGCCGGCGGGGGCCCGGAAGATCGTTGGTGGAACGACGGAAGTGCTGCATTTGGGCGCATTTGGCGGGTATGTGGTATTCGGATTCGATCATTCTATCCTCAATAAAAATGGCGCTGATCTGGCTATTTATGGTAATCCGGTGAAACCGCCTGTGGAGTTGTCCGAACCTGGTATTGTAATGGTGAGCAGGGATGAGAACAGGAACGGACGGCCCGATGATGCGTGGTATGAGCTGGCTGGTAGCGAATATGGCGCCGCCACTACTATCAAGCACTACAGGGTGACTTATTACAACCCCGGAGGCGTGAAAGACGTGCCCTGGAAAGATAGCCAGGGGCGTTCCGGTGCAGTGCTGATCAATAGTTTCCATAATCATTCATATTATCCTCTGTTTGCAGCTAACCAGGATTCTATCTCGTTTGAGGGAACATTGCTGAAAAGCACTTCCGGTGTATTGCCAGGGACAAGCACTTATGTGAATACAGGCTTTGCCTGGGGCTATGCGGACAACTGGGGAACGGATGCAGTTAAAGATCCTTATGCTACTAACCTGTACAACTCATTTGATATATCCTGGGCCGTGAACAGCAATGGAGAGACGGTTACGTTGCCGGCCATTGATTTCGTAAAGGTCTATACAGGACAGCAGGACAAAGGCGACCCGGCGGTAGGAGAGGTGTCAACAGAAATAAGAGGTGCCGTTGATCTGAATATGAAATAATTTGCTGCTAATTTTTGTTATTTTACAAGGGCTGTTCGCTGAAGGCGGACGGCCCTTTCCATTATTCATGTTCACGTTCTAAATTCAATTCCATGCTTAATGCCACATTTATGAGAAATGTGCTCCTGCTTTGTGCGCTGGCGGCGGTACTGACTGCATTCAGGTCTGGCAGCAGGACAACCGCTACACAGGCGCCTGTACCTGACAGTATTATGCCCGTAAGGGGCTTTTGTATCGGAGCGCCGAGAAAGCCCGCACTCGATGACTTTATCAAATTTATCAGGGAAGAACTGGTAACCCGTAAGGTCAACACCCTGATACTACGGGTGGACTACAACTATGAGTACGAAAGTTTTCCTGAGCTGAGGGACCCCGTGGCCTTATCCAAAGCCGATATCAAGAAGCTGGTGCAGGTATGCCGTCAGAACAAGATCAATCTCATTCCGCAACTGAACCTGCTGGGGCATCAATCCTGGGCTGGTCAGACGCACAACCTGCTGACGAAGTTCCCCCAGTTTGACGAAACGCCCTGGGTGAAGATGCCGGAGAAATACGAATGGCCTAATGCAGACGGGCTGTATTGTAAGAGTTATTGTCCGCTGCACCCCGAAGTGCACGACGTGGTATTCAAGCTGGTAGATGAGCTGTGCGATGCGTTTGAGAGCACAGCTTTCCATGCGGGGATGGATGAGGTATTCTATATAGGAGAAGCGAAGTGTCCCCGTTGTGGCGGCCGCGACAAGGCGGAATTATTCGCAGGAGAGGTGAGCCTGTTGCGCAATCACCTGGCAGAAAAGGGCAGGGATTTATGGATATGGGGCGATCGGCTTATAGATGGTAAAACCACTGGTATTGGTATGTGGGAAGGTAGTTTGAACAATACCTATCGCGCTGTTGACCTGATCCCTAAAGATGTGACGATCTGCGACTGGCATTACGACCGTCCGGATAAAACGCCGGTATATTTCGCGATGAAGGGCTTGAAGGTGATCACCTGTCCCTGGAGGAAGCCGGAATTTGCCACCCAACAAGTGAAGGATATGCTGGAATTCCGTGCGTCGGCTACACCGATCATGAAAGACAGGTACCAGGGAATGATGCAGACTGTATGGTCGGGAGCGGAAGACTTCATGGACGAATATTACGGCAGGAAACAGCCAAGGCCCCGTGAAGACGGTAAACCTGCAGATACGGTGCATACGCAGACGAAGTGTTTCCGTCAGCTATTTACCGAGATTAACAAGGCTACAATGTAGGTCTGAAAACATTAGATAGTAAAGCCCGGCAGCCTTTAAAGACTGCCGGGCTTTATTTTTGCCAGTTACTTGATACAGTCAAGCAACTATTTTTCAATTACTTGACCTTGTCAACCAGCTATTGCCGGAACCGGTTTTCTTCCCAGATCGCGCATAAAGCGGAAGTGGGAACGGACGGCCGACATCATAGTAGGCAGACAGTTGTACTGCACATTGAACTCCGCGCACTTGGCAGCCACGATCTTACTGATCTGTGGGTAATGCACATGGCTGATGCGGGGAAACAGGTGGTGTTCCACCTGGTAGTTTAGTCCGCCGACAAACCAGGAGATGATCTTATTACCCGGTGCAAAATTGGAGGTAGTATTGATCTGGTGGATAGCCCATTCATTCTCAATGACTTTCGTTTCGTCACCCACGGCTTCGAAATTAGTTTCTTCCACTACGTGTGCCAGCTGGAAAACGATGGCCAGCGTAAAGCCCATTACTACGTGCATAGCGGTAAATCCTATCAGCCAGGCCTGCCAGCCGAGGAGGGCAACGGGAAGCGCTACGTAGAATACAAGATACAATGCCTTACTGGCCCAGAACGTGAGATGATCTTTCATCTTCATGGGTTGCAATGGTGTTCTATATACTTTGCGGCTAAGATATTTGACAAAATCCATGATAAACACCCAAGCAAAGGAAGAGATCGCATAAATTGCTACGACGTAGATATGCTGTACACGGTGTGCCGGCGTCCATGTCTGGGTGCTGCATTGACGCATCAGCGGGCTCTTCGCGATGTCATCGTCCATCCCGTCCACATTTGTATAGGTGTGATGGATGATGTTATGTTTCTGTTTCCAGATAAAAGCATTTCCTCCCAGGGCGTTTAAGGTAAGGCCCAGGATATCGTTGACTGTTGAGTTTTCCGAGTAACTGCCGTGGCAGGCATCATGCATGACATTAAAACCTATACAGGCAAGAACGAACCCCAGTATTGCCGATAGCGCGATACCGGGCAGTGCCGCCATTGGAAATATCAGCAGGGAGAGATAGATTAGTACCGCCAGTGGGATGAGCACGATTGTCTTTATATACAGATGCCTGTTCCCTGTCTTTTTAATGTTGTTTTCCTTAAAGTACTCTTCCACAGCAGCTTTGAGCGATTGAAAAAAGAGTGCTTTCTTGTTGTTGAATGTAACTTTGGCCATAAAAGATTTTAAAAGAAAAAATTTAGTTCGCGATCAGTTGTAGGTAATAAATGTTGGCAATTGACGATAAAACAGAAGAAGAAAGAGCGGAATCAAGTTCAAAAAAAGTCGCATCCCCGTATTGCATATGCACAATGTACATATAAGGATTGATATATAAAAATGTTATAAATATGTTAATCTTATAATTGTGAACAATATGAGAAAATATTGAAAGAGAATGAGTTTTATTTGGTACAGTAGGTTTTATGAGTTACCTTCAACCTTTACAAATTTTTCAAATAGTACAAATGAACACAAAATTCCAGGGAACTGTAAAGTTCTTCAACGAGACAAAAGGCTTTGGCTTCATTAAGCATGATGAATCCAATAAAGAGACTTTTGTACACGTGAACGGTCTTATTCACGAAATCCAGGCAGATGACAGAGTAGAGTTTGAGCTGCAGGAAGGTAGGAAAGGTATGAATGCCGTTAACGTTAGACGTATCGACTAAGCTTGCTTTTTCATACATTTAGCAATGAACCCTCAGGCGAAGCCTGGGGGTTTTTGTTTTATGGTGGTTGACGAAGACGGGAGGTGATATTCATGTACCGGGGATAAAATGGGGAATTCCCATACCCCGGATTGAAAACCCAGGGCTACAAACAAGGGGACTCCTGGCGGAGTTCTATAAAGGTTTGTTAATGACGTTTGATGACCTGCGTACTATTCTGCTGATCCTGTTACATTATTTCTTAACTTTTAACCCATAAACGTAAACAAAATAACAGGATCAATGGCAGCACTCTTCTCACCCTTACAGATCAGGAATATTACATTCAGGAACAGGATTACCGTTTCGCCCATGTGTGAATACAGCTCAGAGAATGGTTTTGCCAATGACTGGCACTTAGTGCACCTGGGGAGTCGCGCGGTAGGAGGGGCCGGACTTATTATCACAGAGGCGGCGGCCGTTAGTCCGGAAGGAAGGATATCGCCTGCGGATCTTGGCATCTGGGACGACGCGCATATTGCGAATCTGCAAAGGATCACCGGTTTTCTTTCCGCTCATGGTGCCGTGCCTGGTATACAGCTGGCGCATGCGGGCAGAAAGGCAAGTACGGAAGTGCCCTGGAAAGGTATCAGGCTCGTACCCCCCGCAGAGGGCGGCTGGGAAGAGATCTACGCGCCCAGTGCCATTCCTTTCTCAGAGAAATACGGGAAACCCATCGCATTGACTACAGCAGGTATTCATAAAGTAATAGCAGATTTTAAAGCGGCCGCTGCACGTGCATTGAAGGCCGGTTTTAAAGTAATAGAGCTACATGGGGCGCATGGTTATTTGCTTCATCAATTCCTGTCACCGCTCAGCAATCACCGGACAGACGACTATGGCGGCAGCTTTGAGAACAGGATCCGCCTGGTACTGGAAGTAGTGGCAGCTGTGAGAGAAGTATGGCCGGAAGATTATCCCCTGTTTGTGCGGCTCTCTGCAACAGATTGGGCAGATGGCGGCTGGGACCTGGAAAGCACGACAGCACTGGCACGCATCCTGAAGGATAAAGGCGTAGATCTTATTGATACCTCATCAGGAGGATTAGCGCATCATCAGAAAATAACTGTCGGGCCCTTATATCAAACGCCGTTTGCAGAACATGTCCGCAGGGAGACGGGTATACTGACCGGTGCAGTAGGGCTGATAACTACGGCAACTGAGGCAGAGTCCATTATCGCGGAAGGGAAAGCTGATCTGGTGATCATGGCGAGGGAGTATCTGAGAGATCCGTATTTCCCCATGCATGCGGCGCATGAGTTGAAAGATGAATCGTTTGTGTGGCCGGTGCAATATGAACGGGCCAAGCCAAGGCATTAAACCGGCTCTCCAATATTGGTGTCATTAAATTATATATCCCCGGGTGTAATGCCGGGGATTTTTGTTTGTGTTCGTTTAAACGTCAACGTTTGAATGTATTAGAAATGAGATGTGCAATTGGCGTACTGAATATGCAATGATTTTATGTCTAAGTGAACACTAAAAAATTATTTCGTTATCCTGAAGATTGTTTAGTAAAAATGTAATAGTTTGCAGATTCCTCAACGTGCATTGTTAACCTTTTAATCCAATTATACTATACCTGATGACGGGACTAACGAGAATTTGTAATCCAACAGAATTACGAACAGAATTAACAGCTCTTTTCGCGAATGAGTGGGAAATTCCCAATGGTACAGCGGCTTCCATATATGATAACGTCGTACTGGAGTCAATAAAAAAGCTCAAGCCTACTGTACATTTCGTTATTGAAGCACCCTACGCCGACAGTATGTATCGGGATACTTATTATTCCTATTTCGCCACGAAATTAAAAGACTATAAAAAGGACTGTATCCGTTTGTCTTTCTTCGATGGTCCGCTTTCCGCAAGCGATTTCAGAGAGCATGCAGGCTTGTCAACACTCCAGGAGAGGTACTATGGTTTTATGGTGCTTAGGCCAACGATCCCCAACGTCATAGGAAGGAGTATTATACATCCGAAGGCGCTGCAGGAAGATAATTTTCTTTGTGTTACTTCCAGCTACCCGTCCAGTGTTCACGCTGTAAAATTGGTGGCAGAAGGGTTTCCTCATTCTTCTCAGGATGCTGAAATGATCAGTTGTGCTGAAACTTCGATCTGGGCCGTTATGGAATATTTTTCATCCAGGTATGCGGAATATAGTCCGGTGCCTCCATCTATGATCGCGGAGATTATTAAAAGTCGCTCTCATGCACGACTGATACCTACAGAAGGCTTGCTGACCGAACAAATCAGCTTTGCCATCAGGGAGCTTGGATTCGGTGCTAAAATTTATACCCGGGACGAGTTAGGAGATATCTTATTCCGGCGGGCCTTTTCGAGCTACATTGAAAGTGGTCTGCCTCTGATACTTGGAATGGATAACAGTCATCGAACGGGAACGATTGGCCACGCATTGATAGCTATCGGTCGGACGCAAACAACAGACGAGTTGACAGACAATCTCTTGGTTTCCGAGGAGTCTGATAGTGACTTAAAGTCTATTATTAGAGATAAAGGCATTCTGTTCTTTGATAATGATGACATTCCCAGAAAAATTGTATTTATAGACGATAATATGCCTCCATATCGGTTGCAGTCTTTTGATACTCCTGCATTACACTATAATGGCCCGGATTGGAAGGCCTGTAGAATTAACGAGTTTATTGTGCCTCTACATCCAAAACTGTATCTCGAAGCAATTACAGCCAAGGCTTATATAAAAGAGCTTTTACTGAGAGGAACTTTTCCCATTGCCAATGGCACTGAGATTTTTGTTCGGTTATTCTTGGCTTCCAGCCGATCTTATAAAGACTACATCGCTCGTAGTATAAACTTCAATTCTGACGCCAGAGAATATATTACTGATATGTTTATGTCTGAGTTCATATGGGTAGCTGAAATATCAGATAAAGTGAATATTAAGAGAAGGCAAGCATTCGGATTGTTTATCCTTGATGCAACTGAACCCAATCCCGATGGTTACAGTGCACTTATCTTTGGTGGCTATAAAAACATTTTTTATAGTTGGAACGGAAGGAAGAACAGATTGGTAAAGAAATGTTTAGATTTGGGTAATTTTAGTGTTTACATAAATAATTTAAAAGGGTTTTGAAATGGCAATTACTTTAAGCAGATCAGCGGAAATTCTGGCCACGCTGATAAAGAATGGCAAGGCCAGGGTGCTAAGTGATGCAGAAACTGCAGCTTTTTTCAAGCCGGTCCAGGGGCTGAAAGAGAAACTGAGGAGACAACTTCCTCCACAAAAGAAACCTAGACTGCGCTTTTAATTGACGTGCGAAAAGTGATCACTGATGCGTATTACATTTCAAATTGAATTCCCCTAAATTGAACTATAAGATGTCCGTATCATGATGATACGTTTTTTTATGCCTTGATCATGCCAATAAAAAAATGATCAACTACAGTTTGTGAACAAGAATCATTTTAAGTTAATCCTCGTCCGGCTTGTAATTGATCATCCGGGAAATTTATCAGCAACCACAAACCAGTTTTCTATACGTCACCAGCTAACGGTGGGCTCTCAAGACCAATAATTTATCAAAACCACGAACTTGCCTGCTCTTCGTCTTCAGCAGGCTGTGGCTTCTCAACGTCTTCTTCAGCAGGAGGGGGAACGACATCGTCAGCCTCCGTCGGATGTTTGCGGATGGCGCCTTCAATGACGGCATCCTGTTCAACTTCCAGCACGAGTGCGGTCACATCTCCCTTTACATATGCTTTGTTGCTGATAACAGCTTTATTGCTTACAATAATATCCCCATAGATCTTTCCGTAGGCAACAAGGTCTGTTGCATAGATATTACCGCGGATATTTGCGCTTTTACCTATGACAAGCATGCCCTCTGTACGGACATCGCCTCTTATATTGCCATCAATACGTCCGGGAATAGTGGATTCGACGGCGCCCTGTACGGACACCTGGCTTGGAATAAGGAACATGTCCTTTCCAAAAGCCTTTTTGATTAACTCTTTCAAGGGAAGCACATCACAAATTTGAGCCAGCAGATAAAGTTTCTTCTTCAAAAATAGAAATGATCGAGGATGCATTGCCCAGGTCAAGCCCTACACTGCGATGATGTTTGTCGTCTGATATTCTTAAAGAGTTGTACAAATAGCCTATGCTTACAAGATTTTCAGGATTCGGTGCTACTTCAACGGGAATGAAGTCTTTAAAATCTTCCATGAAAGCATCCGTCAGTTCGCGGTAGTGTGCACCTCCACCCATGAGGTAGATCTTGCTACAGTTTTCAAAGTCCTGGTCGGTAAAGTAGTTCCTCATCAGCGGAGACACCACTTCCTTGTAGTACTGGGTCAATAAAGCCTTGCGTACATCCTTCAGGTCAATACGTTTCCTGTTGGTAAAGATAGAACCTTTCATGAAAGCATCGTCCAGCTGGTGCTCATTTTTCATATCCAGGTAGTATTGTTTGTTCAGCTCGCGGGCCAGGTTGTTGATGGCATACTTGATACCGTGAGAGCTGAAGCAGGTACGGTGAATGAGGCCATCCGCCGTTGCCATACCTCCCTCAATAGTACCAAAACCGAAACTGACAGCGATAAAGTTTTCAGTCTTAGGATCACTGATGGTCTTTTTCAAACCGATAATACCTCCCACAATCTCTGGGATCACTTCATACCGCTCAATGTCCAGCATCCCTTTTTTGATAGCGCCTTTATTGTTGAAAGTATGCGTATCATATTCTATGAGGAAATGGCGTTTGTTCAGGAAGTTCTCTGCTGCGCCTTTATAGATGTTGTACGTTGAAAACGGAAAACCCATGGTAATGGACAATGGCTGCTGCACCCTATCCAGTACATTCACCAGTCCGGCCTTGAACAGGATCTCATAATCGTCCTCCTGTGGGGCGGCATTGGTGACACGACCAGGGTTGATCCCACCCCGTCTTGCCAGGTTCCCGACTATATACCAGTTTTCATCTTTTTTGATCTTCAATCCATTCAATAAGTCTTTTGAGGAATTTTCTGTGTTACCATACGCAGTTTCGAAAACACTCGGAAAGCTGATAGGTGTTACTTTCATGATAGCAGGATTATGTATATGATTAAAATTCAGGTTTTAGTTTTCAATAAACCGGGTCTATCTTTCACGTCTGGCAATCAGGGCATTAGGTTTTTCCACTGGGAGGGGCATTACTACTCCCGCACTACAACGACGTTAAATATATAAAATTATATTAAACATTACCAAGCGGAAACTGAACACTTTTTAAATATGTTGATTATCAGCATCTTACCGGATTGGCAAAATTGCTATGAAATGGTTAGCAACGCAATAGATAGACAAGTTACGGCCGACAGGTTTCGGGGGAAGGCATCTGCGCAGCTTCCAGGGCTTATTACCGGCTGCCGACGGTGGTGACCGCAGTTACAGCAGGTCGTACAGCCGGGGGAGATACCTGGCAGGAAAAGGCTCCTGCCAGGCCATAGGATAGCATTATTTACAGGATAGCATTATCTGGCAGTGTAATTGAATTCATACCTGGCGGTATCGTAGATGGACCAGTCCATGAACCCACGTACCATGGTTCCCAATGCATCCAGGTGACGTTGGATGGAAAGGTCGATGTGAGCGCCAAATGAAGGCAGCTGGGTTCTCAGCTCGTTGAAAAGCGCTATTTCCCGATTATGGATAGCGGCTGTTTCAGCAATAGCTTCCTCAAGGCTGATCTGTTGTTCATGTTCGATCACCACTACAAGATTATGATCGTCTCCATGGGCCAGTTCTTTGGACAGTGAAAAGAGATCATTCGCCCAGCATACTGCCCGCCGTGCAAGGTCGACCAGCTTTTGGAACTGCTCATTCTGTAGTACGAAAACAGGGAGGTAGGTCTGTGCTGCTACTTCGAGCATGTCTGTGCCCAGGTTGGCGCCGCTGAAGAAAGGACGCATCTGCATGTACTGAAACACGGAAGGATGTCTCCGCTGTTTCGCGTTCTCAGCTTCCCATACAGCAGCCTCAAAGGTGGCTTTCAGGCTGAGTGTGAACTGGCATTGCCATGACACTGTACTTAGCTGCCGCATCTTGTTCCAGAAGTCGCTAAGCGCTGCGAGTACCGGGTTGGTTTCCCTGCCGATGCATTTGTCGTACCGCAGTACATTAACAAAGTCAGTAATAACCTGTTGCAGGTAGCCCTGCTCCCGGTACGCTGAAGTCTCGGGAGTAACATGGTCCAGCAGATCATCCAGTACAAACAGCCAGGTGTTCAGATCATTGGCCGTGCATAGGAAATCCAGGTCTGCGTCCGGATAGGTGCGGGCCGTCATCCAGGCAAATTTGTACTTACGGAAGCGGTCGTACGCTTCGTCTGATTGCAGCAGGTTGAATTCCTGCAGCCAGGAGGAAGTGTGCCTGTCAATTTCAGACACAAAAGGGCTGATCTTTGCCTCAAACGGACAATTGAGTAATGGAACGTTAATTGGTTGCATAAAAATTGGGTTTAAAAGTGAGAGGAGAAAACTAATTCAGACAAAAATGTACTGTGATGACGCGACATAATCGCAGTCAAATGACGTGAGAGTCAGGAAGATGAGTAGTTATGCGGCCTGGACCAGGATGATCCGTCAACAGGGGGAAGAAAGCTTATAGTAATGCCGGGCTATTCAGGCATTTTTTGAGGGCAACATTCAACAGTTTAAAATCGACCGGTTTGATCAGGTAATCAGTGGCGCCGGCTTCGATCGTCGCGATCCTGTCTTCTTCGAAAACGTCGCCTGAAATGACTATCACAGGAACTCTTCTGAGCATAGGTGCGTTTCTTACATAGGCCAGGATCTCTCCGGCTTCCATATCCGGCAGATGCCTGTCTGCCAGGATGATATCGGGGGTGTAATGATGCAACAAATCTATCGTGTCTGCGCCGGTACCGCAGGATTCCAATTCACATCCCAGCCTCCGCAGGTATTGTGTCAGATAGATCCGGCTCATATCATCATCTTCTATGACCAACACTTTTACGCCGGCATAAGGAGCCTCGTCCATCCGTATTTCAGGTACTTCTTCCTGTGCGGCAGGTACTGCGCAGGCCTGCAAGGGAAAACTCAAGCTGAATTCCGTTCCTTTCCCTACTACGCTTTCCACCGAAATGTTACCTCCCAGCAGGTTAGCGAGATGTCGGGCAATGTGCAGTCCCAGGCCGGTGCCACCGGAAAAGCTGTTCCATCCTGTAATGAAAGGATCGAAGATAGGAGCTATCATATCCTGGCTGATGCCTTCTCCCTGGTCTTTTACTTTGATGCAGCAGGTGTCATTTTCCACAGTCGCCGATAAAGTAATGGTGCTGTTATCTGCCGTGAATTTTACTGCATTGAACAGGAGGTTGTTAATGATCTGGGTGAGTTTTACCTTGTCGGTGACCAGAAGCGTGGGAAGTTTCCGTTTATTATAGTTCGGTACAATATGCACACCCTTTGCTTTCGCAATGTACTGGCCGGTGTCTACGATATTGTCCAGCAAACCTCTGATGGCAAAAGCCTCATTGTGTACTTCATGCAACTTGCCTGCTTCTATTCTCGATAATTCCAGCACGTTATTGATCACATCCAGGGCGTGATGGCTGGCAGCGCAGAGGTGTTCTGCCTGTTTTATATAGGTTGTATCATTATTCTTTTTTGCATCCATCAGCAGTAACTGACTGATGGAGTAGATGGCATTCAGTGGCACGCGGATCTCATGGTTGGTTTCCCGCAGAAAAACGCTTTTATAGTTATTGGCCTGTTCCAGTTCAGCAGTCCTGATCTGCACCTGATGTTCCAGGTTCTCGCTGTGTTCTTTCTGCGCCTTGAGCAGTTCATCATTATGCTTTACGTAAAACATAATGATGAGAATGTTCAGGGATACAATGACAAGTATAGCTGAATAATGGATAACGATCTTGCTGAGCGGGTTAAAATCATATGGCGGAATAATGCCCGCCAGCCTGTTCACTTCGAGCATGACCAGCGTGATCATTGCCACTACAATACAGGTAGTGCGGAACATTTTATCTTTTACAATCAGCAGGGATGTTCCGATGAGAAATATAGCGAGCAAACTGGCTTCGACAACGTCCGACAGTAAACAGCCAAAATAGAATGTCGCTGCGTTGTGGATCATCTGCAGATAGAATGCGGCTATGTCGTACTTGCGTTTTTTGTTGAGGAATATAACATAAAAACAGGCAGATCCTTCCACGAAAGTGCCTAAAAAAAGACCAAGCTTTCCTGAGACAATATAGAAGAATGTCCCGAAGAATAATGCCATTACACCGGTGACTATGGCGAGAATGTTTACTTTAATGATCCTGCTTCTCTCATTTAGATCAAGGGTATCTGCACCAATCAGGGTAATTGCTCGAAATGTCCCCTTTATCGTCATTCGCGTTGGGTTTACTGGAATTGCTTCCGGGGTTTGTTAGTGTTGTTATAGGCCTGTATGATACACAAGTTGTCCTGTTTAGTCAGGACAGGTAATAATCCACAATATAAATAATTACGGACAAAAAAAGCCAAAGGAGAGGCCCTTCTGCCGGATAATAAGTACTTACCAACAGAAGGGCCTCTCCTTCAACAAATAATCTTTTCTGTATACGTTATTTAAAATCGGTATCTGTAAGACCGCTGTTTGTTTTTATTTCGTCTACCCTGAAATCGATCTGTTGTCCACCGATATTATTCTTCAGCAGGAAAGGGAATTTCACACCGTTTACGTCTCTGTAATCACTGGTTTCAATTGCACCAGTTTCCTGTTCTCCGCTGCGGCTTATTTTCTTTACCAGGAAGCCTGTAGTAACATCGTAATATAACTCAGTAACCAGATCCTCATCTTCTTTTACGGTGATGAGATAAGTGTCGGTACCGTTGTCGTCAGTAACGATGTTGGGCGACAGGTGTATTTCAACGCCATCTTTCAGGTAGCCCACTTCCGGGATCAGCGCCAGGTTAGCTTTGATGCGTTCTTTGGATGCAGCATCTACCGGTGTAGGTGTACCCATCTGTATAGCAGAAACGCTATCTCCGTTTACAACAAGTTTGGTAGCGTGAACATTCATCATCGGGATGAATACATCCAGCAGGAATTTGTCGGGCGATTTGAATTTCTTTGTCATTTTGATCTGAGTACCCTGAACAGAACCGGTAGCCGTGATAGTCTGGTCTTTGATGGCGTTGACCTTATCAACACCACCAATGGCCTGCAGGTATTTGTTGAGAACGTCCTTTGCGCTCACATTGGCAGGTACTTTCTTCGAACCACCGGCCCAGACATTGTTGGAAGGATCCACATCCGGGAAAGCTTTGTCAGGATCAATTACTACTTTAGTGATCCTGGAATCTGAATTATGTTTGAAGGTCCAGCTGCCGCCGCGCTGCCAGATCTCGGCAGGCAGTTTTACTGTGTCTGTCCGGCCCTTGCTGTCGGTAACGGCAAGCACTACCGGGAGTGCCATCTGCTCGAGGTTTTCTACAGTGATCAGTGCGCCTTTTGCAGGATCGTTGTTCACATATTTTACATCTTTCACGGCCTGATCGAGCTTCCAGCTGTTCAGGAACCAGCCTCTCCAGAACCAGCTCAGGTCTTCACCTGCTACGTTCTCCATTGTACGGAAGAAATCCCACGGCGTAGGGTGTTTAAATGCCCAGCGTTCAACATAGGTGCGGAAGGCATAGTCGAAGCGTTCTTTACCGAGGATATAGTCGCGCAGTATTCCCAGGCCCATTGCTGGTTTGTAATAAGCTGCAATACCCAGGTAACTGCTCTGGATCACATCAGGAGTGCTCATGATGGGATCTCCGCTCATAGCACGTCCCATTGACTGCCCCTGTTGTTTCTGGTAAAACTCTCCGTTATTGAATACTTTACCGGAGCCATCGTTGATAAAAGTATTGAAGCCTTCATCCATCCAGGCATATTTCCTTTCATTAGAGCCTACGATCATCGGGAACCAGTTGTGACCGAATTCATGATCGGTTACACCCCATAATCCACCGCCGGTACTTCTATGAGAGCAGAAAACGATACCGGGATATTCCATACCACCTACGATACCTGCAACGTTGGTGGCAACAGGGTAAGTATATTCAAACCATTGTTTGGAGTAGATCTCAATACAGCCTTTTACGAATTCTGTCGATCTTACCCAGCCATTAGGCGCCATGATGCTTTCTATAGGGTATACGGACTGCGCCAGTGCTTTTTTACCGCTTGGAAGGTTAATTCTGGCTGCATCCCATACGAATGCGGTAGAAGCTGCCCAGGCCACATCGCGTGCATTTTTACAGAGGAAGTGCCAGGAAAGCATGCCGCCTTTAGGTTGTGCTGATGCCACCTCTGCACTGTCCCTGATCATCACCGTCTGGTCGCTGTTACGCGCTTTGGCCAGCTGCGCCTGTTGTTTAGCGGTCAGCACCTGGGCTTCGTTCTGTAACTGACCGGAGCCAGCTACGATCATACCCGCAGGAGCGGTAATGGTGTAATCGAAGTCGCCATATTCCAGGTAAAACTCCGAAGCACCCTGGTAGGGGATAGAGTTCCAGCCCAGTACATCATCATATACCTCCATACGCGGGTACCATTGTGCGATCTCATAGATCCAGCCATAGCGGGTCTGCAGGCGGCCGGTACGGTCAGTTCCATATTGCGGCACCTCGTATGCATAGTCTACGTAGATCTTTGCCAGGCCGCCCTCTGCTTTCAGGGCTTCAGGCAGGATCAGCTGCATGCGGGTATCGGTAATATTATATTTTACAGCTGTTTTCTTGCCGTTGATCACTACGTTTACGGACTTGATGTTATAGCCTTCCGTAAAGGAGCGGTTGGCAAAACGACCACCGGTTACCACTGTAGTAGCAGCGCCGCGGGAATCTTCCCTGTAGATGTTCTGGTCGAGCTGCAGCCAGAGGAAAGGCAGTTTGTCGGGACTGTTGTTCTTGTAAGTGATGGTTACAGCACCGCTGATACGGTGAGTAGCGGTGTCCAGAACAGCGGTGATGGCATAGTCTGCCCTGTTTTGCCAGTACTTGTGGCCAGGGGCGCCGGAGGCGCTGCGATACTCGTTACCGTTGGTAGGATAAAACAGGGGGCTAAAGGCCTCGTGCTGGTCATACTTTGAAGTAGCAGTCTGTCCAACTGCCGCATGGACAAAACTTGCCAGCAGAAAACCAGAGCAGAGCAGGATTTTGTTGATTGTCATTAGTGTTTCAATTTGGAAATAGCCATAAATATAAGAAAAGCCATTTAAGCTCATAGCGAAAAAGCATAAAGTACAGTGCAATTTGTGTGACAGCCAAACACACATTTGAAAAAAAATATATCTTTACCGGCAGAAAGATACTTTAACCTATGAAATACTTCCGGACAGGCATGGGCCTGTTTTTCCTGCTATTCACCAGCCACTCTTTTGCACAAACACCCACACCAGCGCCATCTGTACAGCTTAGTGCTACGTTTCCGGAGCCCGGGGAGGGTTTTGACAAACTTGTGCTGTTGCCCGGTGGAAATACCTGTTACCTGCATTTTGACAAGAAGCAGGGGATCATTGTGAATATATATAACGAACAACATTCAATAGCGGCCACAGAGGTGATCAAGGGAAACCTGTGGGACGCGTCTAACATGAACGACACGGAAATTGATGGTATCTATGCCATTAATAACCAGGTAGTGATCTTCCTGCAACAGCTTGTGAAGTACAAGCCTAACCTGTACCGCCTGGTGCTGGATGGCAACAATGGTAAGCTGATACAGGAGGACAAACTGGGCGAATTGCCTACTGTATTACACCGGGATGTAATGGTGCAGGACAACCTTGCCTCGCACGATTTTTATGTGTCGAAAGACCCGATGAGCGGTTACTATGCAGTGGCCTCCTTTGCCGGCGGAGAGCTACAACGGAAGGAATCCGCAGCGGAAAGGGTACAGATACTGCACTTTACACCAGATCATCAACTGATCAGGCGTAGCTTTTACAGTGTTTCCGAAACAGACTATCCCTACCTGGGTTATATGGACATGGCGGTACAGGGAGCGGAGAAAATATACCTGGCCACCGTAGCGCTTAGCAGCCGCAGAAGCCTGAAAGATACCAGTGCCCTGGTGGTGATATCTGCCATTGGTAAGAACGACAGCAGCTTCATACATACTATGCTGCCTTATACGGCCAACTTCACGGATATCCATGCTTCCATCCAATATGCAGCTGCCGTGAATAGCCTGCAGGTACTGCTGACCACAACCAATAACCAGTCATCCAAAACACCTGTACCTGCCAGTTATATGAACTACCTGGACGGTGGCACGCTTGCGTCTAAAACCAGTCAGCCGCTGGCGACTGATAAGATCACTGCCTTTGCCCAGCAGAAGATGAAATATACGGATGCCTATACGGGGCAGCCACAGGCGCTCATCACACATGAAGATGGCAGTAGTACCATACTCCTGGAAACCATGAGCCAGTTCACCACTACCGGCAGTAATTCCTGGAATAAGATGCATACCAATATGAACGATATCGGTGTGAGCAGGTTAGATGCCAGTGGTCATGAGCAATCTGGTTACGCATTGGTGAAAATGCAGATCGCGAACGGTAGTTATGACCCCCTGTATTTTCATCGTAAAAAGAAAGGGCAGTGGTACTTCCGAAACAGGATACAGGTGTTGAATACGACGCCTTACCTGTCATACGAATATCTGCCTACGCCGAAAGCCACTTACATCATCTTCAATGACTATCTTGCTTACCTGGATCAGGGAGGTACCTACCAGGATAAAAAGCCGCTAAGGTATCTTACAGAAGCGAACACGGTTTGTTACCGGTGTACGGATGCCAGCCAGGAAAGGCTGTTCCTGTTTGGTACGCCTGAAACTTTCAAGGGATACTATTGTATGCTGGGTGCGTCTGACTATGATGAGAAGAAAGCTACTTATACGACCATTATGATCACGCGGAAAGGAGAGGAGAAGAAGGCGTGTATAGCCTGGGTGAAGTTTTAAGTTGTCGTTATTATTCACGCAAAATAACTGCGGTTCCGGTTTGCGTATATGTACTACATTTCACCTGGAAAAGTATTGTATTATTCACGCAAAGTAGCTGCGGTTTCAGTATGGGATGTCGGTCGGCGCCTCTCCGGAAGTCGATTGGGCTTTTTCAATCGAATAGGGATAGGGAATCGATAGGGCAGCACCGGTCGTGTCGCCGGAGAGCCGAAGGCCCGACATTCCCATCTGAAACCGGTGCTACTTACGCTCTCCCTATTAGCATATATTATCCCCCGTTCTAGCAGGGAAACCTGATAGGGTTGCCGGTAAAGTCCATAGTCAATAGTTAGGCTAAACTCTCCTGACAACCTCTGTTAGTACTGTGTGCCGTATGAAATGTTCCCACTCTATTAAGGCTAGAGGGCAATAATATTTAGAAGCCGCGCCTAAGTAGCAATGGTTTCAGATGGGAATCACCGGCCTTAGTTGTTTGAAGCATGCTCAAACGATTGATAGGGGTTTCATACATATCCAACAGTCCACACGATTTCAAATGCTTAATAGCACGCAGCTTCAAAGAACCACAGCCAGTGATCCCATACTGAAACCAGGCTACTTAGCGCAGATAATCGTAACAAAGGAACAGAAACCACAGTCAGCGCTCGCAGACCACTTAGCGCAGATAATAGCAAAGGAACAGAAACCACAGCCAGTGACCCCATACTCAAACGCTACTTCCGATTGCATTATGATCCCTGAACCGGAGATGTGATCAGCACTATTCAAAGTATTTGATTAATTCTCCATAAACATGTATATTCCATAGCGCTGTATAAATCCTGTCTGCAGTGTGTGCAATAGGCCCTGACTGGGTCTTTTACTTTGTCATGTGATTCACAAGCCCCCCTGTGTAGTGTTTGTTCATTTTCATTATCCAAAAACCAATTCCTATTATGTACACACATCAGCTGCCGGGCCTATACTGCCCTTTTCCGACTACCCTTAATCCTTACGTAGACAAAGCAGACAGACACACTACTCTTTGGGTAAAAAAACACCAGCTCGTTACAAATGAAGAAACATGGACTTATTATCACAGGCAAAAATTCACCTGGATGGTGGCCCGGATGTTCCCGACTGCCGATCTGTATGCATTGGGCATTGCAGCTGATCTTAATACCTTGCTGTTTGTACTGGACGACCAGTTCGACGAACATGGAGAAGGTACTGACGGCATCAAGCAAAGAGAGCAGTTTGAAAGGCTTGTGCATGCGTTGATTAGTATTATGAAGCACAACAGGCAGGTATCTCTTGAGAAAGGAGGGCCTGTGCTGAGCGCGATCAGCGATTTCTGGAAACGGATCCGCAAGCTGGGTAACCTGGGCTGGCAGGTACGTTTTATTGAAAGCCTGCAGCAGGCGTTTGCCGCTAACCTATGGCGTATTGAGCAGGTGAGCCGTGCTCAGTTGCCAACACTGGAAGAGTATATGAAATGGAGACCTTTTTTCAGCGGGGCCAGTTTTTTCGCCTATTTGCTGGAAGCGATAGAGGGATTTTCCTTACCAGACTACGTATTTCTTGACGGCACCGTGCAGCAGCTGATACAACTTTGCAGCAACACCATCTGCTGGGCCAATGACCTGTTTTCCTTTAATAAGGAACTCGAACAGGGAGATGAAATGAACATTGTTATGTTGATCCGCAATAACAGGGACTGTACCATCGACGAAGCCATTACAGCCGCCGTACAGATACATGATGAACAGGTGATGGCGTTTGAACGTTTATCCCGCCGCCTGCCATCATTCGGTACAACAACCGACGCAGAGTTGCGTCGTTATGTAGATGCGCTGGCGGTAATGATGAAAGGAAATATTGACTGGAGCGTGCGGGATACGGACAGGTATCATTTTACGATGCTGGAGACAGCTTAATAAAAGGCGATACGCCCATCACTAATTATAGGGGGAATTAGTGGTGGGCGTTAGCTCTCAGGTATTTTGACAGTGTACTATGCAAAACTTTGAAATCTATTGGCTTTACGAGATACTCATTTGCTCCTGCCAGTAAAAGTTCTTCACTGTTTTCCTTAAATGCATCTCCACTGGCTATGATCACGGGAACATTTTTAAGTACATCGTCTGTGCGGATCTGTTCCAGTGTATCTTTACCGCTCATGCCTGGAATATGGGAGTCCAGTATAATAATATCCGGCCTGGAGGCTCTGGCCAGCAGCAATCCTTCGAGACCGTCTGCCGCCAGTATGATGCGGCTGCCCATGCCACTCAGGAAACGGGACAACACCATCTGGCTCATTTTATCGTCTTCTATGATGAGGATGCTGGTATCGGAGAGATTGACAGATCCGCTATCGTCGTCCAATCCGTTATTGCATATAACGGCAGGTGTTTTTAGCGGAAGGATGACTGTAAATGTAGTACCCTTGCCGATCTTGCTGTAGACTTTGATCTCGCCGCCCATAGAAGTGACCAGGTGACGGGTGATATGTAGCCCCAGGCCGGTACCCTCCAGGAAGATATTCCGTTCGGTGACGAAGGCATCAAAGATAGTGGACTGCCGTTCACTACTGATACCCTCGCCCTGGTCGGTTACCTGCAGGCACCACTTATATTCATTCCTGAAAATGTCGAGTGTTACGATACTTTCCTGGCGGGTGAATTTGATGGCGTTGGATAGGAGGTTATTCAGTGTTTTCGTCAGCAATATCTTATCGGCCAGGATAAGCTGGGGGAGCTCCGGATCGGGGGTTGCTTTAATCTTTACTGTTTTCACACTGGCCACATACTGATGCATGTTAACGATACCTTCCATCCATTCCCTGACGTTCAGTGGGGCCACCTGCGGGGTATCGAGTTTACCGGCTTCTATGCGGGAAAATTCCAGTACGTTATTGATGATATCGCGCGTGTTGTAACTGGCTGCATACAGATGGTCGGCCAGCTGTTTGATGGGAGCCAGGGAGCGGTCCTGATCCACTTTCAGTTGCAAAAGCTGGCTAATGCCGAAGATAGCGTTCAGGGGCGTGCGGATCTCATGGCTGGTTTCGCGCACAAAGACTGTTTTTGCATCCGTGGCTTTGGCCAGCTGCGCGGTAAGGACTTCCAGGTCTTTATTATGTTCTTTCACGGTGTCGAGCATTTCCTGTACATGCAGCATTTCCTTGATCCGCAGTCTCTCGATATTCCTCACATAATAATAGATCACCAGCAGGTCGAGGATCAGGATGCTTGGAATGGTTACCCATCTGATGATGAACTGGGCTTCCATATGATCCTCAGGAGGTACAACAGGGGATATAAACCCGTTGTACATATTGATCTCCCCGATGAGGAAGGCGAAGATGGTAAACGCGATGCTGAAGACACGCCTGGGTTTATCCTTTTCAAATACCAGGAGGGAAAGCCCTATGAGGAAAATGAAGAGGAGATGAACCTCGGTAACTCTGCCCATGATAGCGCTGTAGTACTGGATGCTGATATTATTGATAATGATCAGCGCCAGCCCCGCAGCCGCATTCCGGCCCAGGAAATTTAAAAGAATGACGGTCGATAGCAGGCCGCATTCTATCATGGCAGGGGCGGAAATAGCGACATTGCCTGTTGTTATAAAGCAGCCGAGGCCGAAAGCGCCCGACATGGCAGCAGTAATCAGCGAAATAGTGTTCACTATTTTGAGCGTGCGTCTTTTGTCTTCATCGGGTTCTTTGCTGCAGCCAGCAATAGTTAGTAGTTGTAGTAGCGTCATGCACCAATCATTTACGTTAAAAAGGGGACATACAATTATGGATCAATACAGGTTCCCAACATGTACTCGGTCCATTCTGTCAATGTTTTTCAATCGGATGTTTTTGTAGCTAGTCGTCTGTAAGCAGTGGTATAATATAAAAATTCTGGGGCTAGTTCCACCTGCAATTTACATACATTCAAATTATATTACTTAGTATAATCAGTATACTTTTTATACCGTTTCCTTTAGTGCTTTGTTATATTTATTTTTGTTCAAATACAATAGGTAAGTCCAGGAATCCTGCTACTATAGTGCTTGGGTTCCTTATTGGCGCCTGGCCTGGCTTAAGTTGTATGTTCTTCATCTTTTCAAAGATGATCTCAAAGGCGATCTTCGCCTCCATTCTGGCCAGCATAGCACCTATGCAATAGTGCGGGCCATGTCCGAAGCTCACCATTTTGATGTTGTCCCTGTTGATCTTAAAAGTATCCGGATCGGTAAATACGGAAGGATCGCGGTTGGCTGCCGTTAGCCATACGTTCATGAGATCCCCTTTTTTGATGTGTTGCCCGCCTAGCTCCACATCCATCGTGGCAATACGGCACATGCTCTGTACGGGAGGCTCATAACGTAATACTTCGTTCAGTGCAGAGGGAAGGTCTTTAATATTAGTTGCCAGATGTGCCTGCACTGCAGGAAGGGTTGCGAAGGTATACATAGCGTTGGCAAGGAAACCATTGGTAGTTTCATTACCTGCTATCAGCAGGGCAATACAGAAGGCCAGTATGTCAGGCAGACTGAGTTTTTCGCCGTCTATTTCAGCCTGTAATAAGTGAGATATCAGGTCAGCGCGCGGTTGTTTGGAGCGTTCTTCCAGTAAGGTCATAAATAATTTACCCATTTCCTGCTGGGCCTGGAAATAGGCATCCATACCTATTACGGCAAGATCACTGGAGATAGCGTTGATCCAGGCATTTACCTGGTCATGGTCCTGGTTGGGTACGCCCAGTAATTGTGCTGTAACCCTGCCGGGAAGCGGAATCGAGCATGCTTTTACGAAATTCATTTCTCCTTTCTGCAAATGCGGTTCCAGCAACTCATTACATTCTTTCCGTATCCAGCTTTCCATTTTGGAGACGATGGATGGAGAGAATGCCTTTGTTACCAATGCGCGCAACTGGCGGTGACGTGGCGGGTCGGTTTGGTTCAGGTTGCTGCCCAGCAGATTATCGTCAGACTTGGGCATGTACTCATTGGAAAAAACCTCATAGTCGCTCAGCACCCTTTGCACGTCTTTGTGATGAAATACCTGCCAGGCGCCCTGGCCACCAAAATAAAACCTGAATGCCGGATCAAAATAAACGGGTTGTTCGTCCCGCATCTGTTGATGCCAGGTTAAAGGGGATGTCAAGGTTGTCGGAGTCATACAATCTTTGAGTTGTAAGTAGAATACTGATTCTGTGATATTGTCCCTGATATAAGATAAGATTACTAGAGCACTATATTATAGCTCATTAACATACACCTGACTAAAATAGTTTAATGTGCTGAGGAAAAAGTTAACCGCTTGTTAACAACTGAAGATTTCTCTCTTCCGGAACAGTATTCTCAAAAAAACCAGATAGATTGCTGCGATAATACCACAATATGAGATACTACTTGTCTATTACCATTGCTGCGCTGTTCAGCTGCTATGCATGTAAGCAGTCTGCAAGCCCCAACACCAGAGATCCATATGCACTGGCCGATACGGCAGATTATAAACTTACAGAGACATTACAGGGACAGGGAGGGGTTTATCTGAAGACGGAAGTGTATACGCATAAGAAAGACACATCGCTTTCCTATGTAAAGGTCTTTAACTACAACCGGCAGGTGGCTGCTGTACAATTTTACAAGCGTAATAAGAAAGACGGACCGACCATCACCTATAATGAAAAAGGCCAGCGGCAACTGGGTACATACTACAGAAATGATACGGTGATCGATATGCATCCATTTAATCAATAAAAATGCTTAATTTTATCATCAGAGATTTACTAATCCTCTATTTATAAAAAAAGAGCTTGTATCGATAGCGATGCAGGCTCTTTTTGTTTTGATGTTAGCCGGAGAAGACGGTGTACTATACTACGTTCCACCAGGGCTTATCCCCTTCATTATTGCTATTATTCTCTTTATTGGGTGGTGGAGTGGCTGATACGTCAGATTGTGTTGCAGCGGCACGTGCCTGCCCTTTGATATCATCCCGGTTCAGCAGTAGACGCCATTTGTCTTTCAGCTGTTTACCTGTTTCAGGTTTTACCATCAGTACGTAGTTGATATAACCTTCTACGCTACTGACAATATTGCCCTTTCCCCATTGTTTGCCCGTTAATCCTGATACAGATATCTGGTGCAGCAGGGCCCTGAACCTGCGGAGCGTTTCCCTGTCCAGGCTCAACTTATCATTTACCACGATACCGGTTACTTCTCTTTTGTCGCCTTTCCGCATCACCTTAAGCTTATCAGGATGGATCACGAAGCCTTCTTCCTTTACCACCTGCTTTACGCCCCATATCAGTTTCCCTGCATCATCGGCAGCGGCTTCTTTGGCAGAAAAGGTCATGTCGTCTGCGTAGCGGGTATAAGTATAATTGAACCTGCGGGCAAGACCTTCGAACCTGCGGTCGAGGCGGAAGCAGATAATATTTGTAATGGCCGGACTGCAGGGTGCGCCCTGTGGCAGATGGCGATTGGTGTTGGCTACATAATAGTCCCTGCCGTCAAGTGCCACCTGATCAACTTCCGGCTCTGTACACAACAATGCCAGTATAGTAGCCACCTGTTCGCTATACCCGAGTTTGCAGAACATCCCTTTCACACGTTTGTATTCTATAGTGGGAAAGAAATCACGCAGATCGATATTAATAACAATGTCCTGTGCCACATGGTGTACTGCGTTTGTGACGATAGACCTTCCCGGTACAAAGCCATGCGCCGCATTGCTGTTAGATACCTTATAGAGGATCTTTTCCAGTATCCAGTACTGTGCGGCTTTCAGCTGTGGCATAGGAGCGGAGATCAGGCGTTTACCACCAGACTTTTTAGGTATATAGAAGCGCTTATAGTGGGTAACAGGCGCTACTTTCCTGTTGAAGGCCAGGAAGCGTAACTTACCGATGCTGATACCCATTGCAGCCGCCAGTGCAGCACCGTCATGGTAGACCGGCAGACCTGCTGCGGTGAGACGCTCTGTATCGGAAATAGTTTTATTCAGTCCCTGGGATACATCTTCTCCCAGGTATACGATATGTTTTTCTTTCTGTTCAGCCCATTGCGCCGCCTTCTCTCTGCGCTTTTCTTCGTTGCGCAGTTTTGTTTCGGCTCTTTTGGCTTTTGCTGCTGCCATACGTTGCTTGCGCATTTCGAGCAGCATTCTCTCCCGGTTCTGGTAGCGGCGTTTTTCGTCCACTAACTTGTTAAGTTCTCTATGCAGCTCTGCCTCCTTATGGATCAGGGCCTCCGAAGGGGAAGGCATAAGCGTATTCTTTTTCCAGAAACCAAGGCGGGTCATTTCTTCCAGGATGACTTCATCTTTGGTGGATGTTCTGATACGGTCATATAATTGCTGACGCGTCAATCCTTCTGCCATAATCTTTCAGACGGTTTATTGCTGATAAAAGGTGTACGTTGATGAATAAGCGGAAACAGAAGGGGAGATGGGGTTCAACAGGAAAGAACTGTGTAAAGAGGAATGCAGCCTTCGTGCAAGCCATTGACTAAATCAATCAACTCCAGGGAGGGGCGTACCTACTGGTAATTTGAAGCCCCCGGGGCTTGTACCGTAAATTACTAGTAGGTACGCCCCTCCCAAAGTAAAGATTGCATTTAGTGAAGCATGAAAATGTCATGTTACCTGAGTGACGAAACATCACTCTTCCTGAAACCAGGCGCAAGTGCAATCATTCCTCTTTACAAAGATCTTTTTCTGATGCGAAAGATAGAGAGATTTATTTAAACAACAAATACATATTGTATTTTTTTCTTTCATTTCTTTCTACAGCCTCATCTTCCTTTATTCCGCTATGCGTTATTATTATTTTTATTCTTCTCGTGTGTCATACGCAGTGCCAGCATATGTTCACAAGGGCCTTTATAGAGTTTGTTCGTGATATAATCATAACAATCACAATGCCCGGTACTCATCCTTTCGTCGCCATCTATTACAATAACAGGATGGTACGTACGGCGTTCAGCTGTGATCTGTCCGGCTATCTGCAATCCTATTGAAGGCACCTGCTGCTCGGAGAAAGTAATTTTACCATCTTTTATCAGCCTTGTTGCAGATTCCTCCTTGGGATTCGAGAACCTCAATTTATCCAGCGGCAATGGCTCTCTGCTTAATTCACGTAAACGGTAATAACCGGTATGCAGATCATAGATCACTTTTCCTGCCTGTGTATAGATGCCCAATGTGGCCAATACTTCAGGAACAGATACACCTGTTCTTGATGAAATTTCTTCCGGTTTACCCATCCACATCTGCTGCAGTTCGCTGTATACACGCAGTTTGGTGGCATCTTCGACTGTTGCTCTTGGCGCCATGAGGTCAAACTGTCCGGCGCGCGACCAGTCATTGGCAGTCCATCCGGAAAGCCCCAGCGTGAACTGCATATCACCCAGATCAGCTACATAGAAGGAGGGCAAACCGCTGCCGGTCAGATGTACGGTAAATTTCTTCGCCACAGGGATCAGGCGTTCCAGTATCAGCAGTCGCCTGCGGCCCCATATGCGGATCTCCCTGCGTTGCGGGCCGGTATAGATGGAGCGCGCACAAAGGATCTCTTTGTTCCAGGGCTCGAATATTGCTTTTACGGGCTTGCCGGGATCCAGCACAAAACGAATGGAGCGCGGACCTTTCTTTTCTTTGAACCGACGCAGCCAGCTACAAAAGTTGTAGACATCCATCGGGTGCAGGTCAAAGCTGGCGGCAGGTAAAGTCATGGCTGAACTTACCTGCAGGAATCCACGTACCCAGCTGTCGGGCAGGTCTATCTTCACTTCGCGGAACATTTCCTCCTGTGTAGTTTGCACTGAAAAGCCTGCAGGGTCTACTGTGAAAGTGGTTTCTTTATAGTCGCGGATCTTCTGGAACTCGTTGTACAATGCTGCAGAGTAGTCAATATTGGTAGTGCCGCATTTGAACTCGTTCACCTCTTTGAATACGTTGTAACTGGCACTTAGTTTACCATAAGCTGATTCATCCTGGCTGAAACATTCGAAGAATATCTCATCGGGATGTACGCTGATGACCGGGTCAAGCACGAACCAGGCATCCCTGTCTTTCTGGTACAGGTAGTCGAAATAGGCCCGGCGAGCCTTGTAGTAGGGCGCCATTACCTTTTCCTTCTCCTGGTAAATGCCGCGTATTTCCTGGTTGAGGGCATTGATACGTTCATTGGCGGCAGCGGCATCATATTGCCCCATGTACTCTGCCAGCCATATCGATTCCTGCTGAGCGGCCCATTCCTTATAAGCTGTTTTGTCTTTGGGCTTGAAACGAAGGTCGGAAACCACTACATCATGCAGGGCAGAAATAGCTTCACGGAAAGCGATCTTCTTACGCAGTTTACCGGCAAAGAATGTCGGCTCGCGGCGGGTGTCAGGGGCAAATGAAATTCCAGCTGATGTGGCATTGCTGTAAACCTCGGTTTGTCCGCTATATCTGTAATTAAATAACATCTTCGGGGGTTTAAGATTGTTTCACAGGAAATTCCTTAAATCGTACCGGCAGGAACAGGTCAGGATACAACTGATGAATATTACGCATGACAGCAATACAGCGGGCTTTGTCGCCAATAGCCACCGTAGCGGATATATCAGCAATAATCTCTCCTATATAGACTGCTGCTTCTCTCGATTTCAGCGCTTCTTTCTCCAGGAAATTAAAGATCCTTTCCTTCGCTACACGGGCCTTGTTCACCCTTGACAATACAGACCTGAAATAATGTTCCAGTTCTTTCAGATAGGAGAGGTTACCAGCTGCATAGTGCTCGAGGTAGTTCGTTGCAAACAACTGCATAGCCACACCGGGGTGCTGGCTGAGTTTCATCAGGTAAACGGGGCCATCTTCCTCACGGAAGAAGCGGGTGAGCAATTCACGACCGAAAGCCTGTACGGAAGGGTTCACACTGTCGGCAATAGCCACCAGTGATTCGGGTGACCAGTCAGCCGCCTCGAATTGCGTACGGAAGTATTCCGCTGCAAAGGCACGGGTATCCTCCCAGGTAGCATCCAGGAGTGTAACCGCCGCATCTCTTTCATAGCGAATACGCGTTACATGCTGCTGGAAGAAACGCCAGCACCATTCCCTTACGACCTGTAGCTCATGGCTACCCGCAGCAATGACCTGTTTGATGGTGAGACTTTCGGCCGGGATATATTTTTCCAGTACCAGCACGCCGAATGCCTGCGCGGGGCGGTAATTTGAATACAGTAAACGTAAGGCTGTAGCCTGGTCGATATCCTGCAGATGGCGAACCAGCTCATTGCTTAATATCAGCGCCAGGTCGGCGTGAAGGCCTTCAGCAGTTTCTTTGCGCATCAGTAAGGGCACCAGTTCATTCACCAGCCATACTGCCAGTGGCGCATACTTTTCTGCGAGGCGTTTCAGCAATGGTCGTACGGCATTACGTACATCGGTATACGGGGCGGTACAGCAGTATAACAGGAGGCCCTGACGCTTCAACAGCTCTGCTTCACTGATAGCGCCAATAACGTCGATACCGGCAGCTCTTACCGGCTGATACCCGTTTTCAAGTAAACTATGCAGCAGGCTATCGGTAATATGATCCAGATTAAACTGTTCCTTTTTCAGCAATAGCAGACGGGCGGCCAGTGCCTGCGCAGCAGCAACCTGGCTTTGCAACAGGTCCTCGATGATCTGGAAATCCAGGTGTATCAGCGCTGCTCCTAAGTGCTGTTCAATGATGCGGCAGCCGTCTGTCAGTGTATCATTGAGCTGATTGTCAGCATCTTTGACAGCAAGGAGATAAGCAATGATCTTAGCTGCCAGCAGTCTGACCTTCTCTTCCCCCAGCTTCACTTGCCCCAGCTGTATGCGTGCAAAAGCACGCACATCTTCATATGGACAGAAGATCAGTTCCCGGATGAAGTCAACATCTGCCAGGCAGAGGTCCGGTCTCGCGCCAGCCCATTCCATCCCTTGTTCACGTGCTTCTGTTGACGTGCTATGTAGTAATGCCAATATAATAGGCAGAGAAGGATTGTTGATATCGAACTTCTCGCGTGCAAGCTGCAGACCATATTCCTGTGGCAGACGGAAAGGATTCCCCAGCAGGGCGCGTATCACCTGGCTGTCCATCTTTTCCTTCAGGGCGTTATAATCAGGATGCTGCAGCAATTGATGCAGGGCGAAGTCATGGATCTCGTCCAGTTTTCCTTTTATCAGCAGTTGAATGAATGCCTGCGGGAGTTGTTGCCACAGATGCAGAAAAGGCACTTCGCTGTCTGCATTCGCATTTTTCACTACCTGTTCAGCCGAAATAGCTGGCTGTACATCATTGTGCTTGCGGCCACGGAATAAGGAAGCCACTTTTTTCAGCAGGCTTTCTCCCTTGTTTTCCTGTTTGGGCTGCCTTGAACCGGCGGCATTATCACTTACCTTAATCCACAATGTTCCATCCGGTACCAGCTGCAACTCCTTACTATCTCCCTGCAGGATATAGTTCAATAATATCGCTCTGGCATGGGCCGGATGATTAGAGGTAGCAGGGCTGTAAATGCTATTGTAGGGAGCATTGCGCCAGGGTTGGGTGAGAGGACCGGTATGTTTGGCTGCATCGTATTGCAACAACATAGCGGTAGCGAACCTTACGTACTGAATGTCACCCCGTTTCCCCATTTTCCTCAAGCGCCGCAACACCCGGCGCCGCAGATAAAGAC
This sequence comes from Chitinophaga filiformis, assembly GCF_023100805.1. NCBI lineage: Bacteria > Pseudomonadati > Bacteroidota > Chitinophagia > Chitinophagales > Chitinophagaceae > Chitinophaga > Chitinophaga filiformis. Next base: position 4,738,734 of record NZ_CP095855.1, on the reverse strand, counting down.
GGGTAGTCTTTCTGTAGGGTTTTGTCTTTTTGTTGGCGTAAGAACCGTCTCCCGGGTTTTCCTGCTCTCTTTCAAAACGTTCGGTGAGCAGTGCTACCAATTCGTGATCGTCCCTTAACTCCGCCTGTTTGAAGAGGTGACGGATATGTTGAAAGAAATTGAGTTTCAATGGCAAGGTGCCCAGGAAGCGCAGTAACACTTCACGTACCGTGGGATTGGCGATGCCTGTTATGTAAAGCTCTTCCAGTAAGGGATAGGCAGGTTGTACCAGCAGCTTTACCCTTTCTTCCAGCAACTGCAGCAGTTGCTGTTTACTGCCGGACTTTATAGCCACCTGAAATTCCGGCGCCAGTCCCTTTTCAAACTGTTCGATATAACGTTTACGCTCCTCCTCCGGCAACAGGAGTAATAATGCGTGTACTGCAATCTGCCGTTGGTAATAGGGATATGAGCTGTTCTCTGCATATGCCTTCAGGGTGGGAATGTCTGCCTCACTGCCGCAACGGCCTAAGGCCCACAGTGATACATAACGTTGCATAGCATCTTCCCGTTCGATCAGCTTGACAATGTAAGGAGCGGCCTCCCGGATGCGTAGCTCGCCGGCTTTCCAGATGACGCGGGATGTCTTCCATTCGGTTTTGAATTTGGAATGTCTTTTCAGGGCATATTCCAGGCGTTTCAGAATAGCTACGTGCATAGGTTCCTGTACCTGTGATATGTCAGGAACAACAAATTCTGCTACAGGTCCGGCATCTTGTTCAGCTGCATATCCTTTGGAGCGTTTTTCCTTTTCAAGCGCATCATAGATAGCGGTGGCTGCTGACAGATCTACGGGTGATACTGTTTTACTACCTTCTTTTAATGCGCTTCCCCGCTTGCCATAGCGGAAGTTTACTACATATTGTCCGGGGCCAACTTCACATAAATCAATCTCATAGGTTTTGTCCGAATTCCCCTCTCTAAAGAAAAGCTTTGTTTGCTTTATAAATCGCATGAGCTAACAACATTAAACATAGCAGCCAAAATAATATTATTTTTAATATGAAAAGGATAATTTTTATCCAGGCTTCCTGAAAAAGTACAGAATATTCCCCTGATCGTACAAGCAGGAAGCGTGTTACCCGACCGAACTTTGCCTTGTCAAACAGTTAAATACACACAAAATGATCAACAACACAATCAGCTTTTTAATCCTGCGCCTGGCTATTGGCGCCAGTATGTTCGGACACGGATTAGTGAGACTACCCAAACTCGATAAGTTCAGTGACTGGATGGTTAAAAGCTTTGAGAACGCTATGCTGCCTGCTGCACTTGTAAGACCTTTCAGTTATGCGCTTCCCATAGCAGAATTCCTCATAGGACTGCTGCTCATCATCGGATTATTCACCAGGCAGTCGCTGGTTGCCGGAAGTATTGTAATGATATTGTTGATATTGGGCACTACGCTGATCGAGAATTGGGAGGCACTCGTTTCTCAACTGGTCCATGCGGCCTTTTTTGCTTTGCTTTTGAGTTATGTTACATACAATAGTTGCGCAGTGGATAATCTCCTTAAGAAATAATATATGACTACCAGAAAAGAATTTCTCAAAACTGCCGGTCTTTTAGGAATGGCCGGTATGGTGGGCCCGTCTGCCCTGGCTGCAGGTCCGTCGAAACAAACAAAACCGGTATCTGGCTGGGCGGATGGTTCGCGGCTCGTGGTAAGTGTATCTATGCAATTTGAGGCAGGCGGACAGCCGGTGAATGCAGAAAGCCCTTTCCCGCAAAACATGGCGAAAGGATATAAGGACCTGCCTTCGGAAACATGGTACCAGTACGGCTACAAAGAAGGCATTCCCCGGATGCTTGATAACTGGGATAAACTTGGCATCAAAGTCACCTCACACATGGTTGGTTCTGCTGTATTGAAGAATCCTTCACTGGCGAAAGAAATTGTGCAACGCGGGCATGAAGCTGCTGCACATGGCCGCGACTGGGCTACACAGTATACCATGTCTTACGAAGAGGAAAAGCAGTTTATTCTCGACGGCGTGAAAGCAGTAGAGCAGGTAACGGGTGTTACTCCCAAAGGTTACAATGCCAACTGGCTGCGAAGAGGGGAGAATACGCTGAAGATATTACAGGAGCTGGGCTTTACCTATCATATCGATGATCTTAGCAGGGATGAGCCCTTCATCATCCAGGTGAACAATAAGGACTTCGTGGTGGTGCCTTATACGTTACGTAATAATGATATCGTACTGGTTTCTGGTCAATGGTTTTCTACTGATCAGTTCCTGCAACAGGTGAAGATGGAATTCGACCAGCTGTATGAAGAATCGGCCTACCGTAGACGCATGATGTCTGTCAGCTTTCATGATCGTATCGGCGGATCTCCGCAAATGGTAAAGGCCGCGTCTGAGTTGTTTACTTATATGCAGCGGCATAAGGGCGTGGTGTTTAAACGGAAGGATGAGATCGCGAAGCTGGCGTTGAGTGATAAAAGTACGATAAGGGAATAAGGATTGGCGGTGCTGCTTCATTGGTTGATGGGGCAGCATTGCTTCATTCGGGCGCTGGGAGCTAATACGCAACCTGTGAAGCTCGCGGATTGGATCTTGTTGTTTGTGGTGGTTTATTGGGTATGTTGCTGCGGTTTCAGGTGGGACCACGGGCTGTATCCCCTTCCGAGATCCTTGCTATTTAGCCTTATCAATCGTGTCTGGCTTTGGGATGTTTATTAAACCCCTGGTGGGTCGTATCAACGCTCTCCAAGGGATAAGGCCCTTAGGTCTCCACCTGAAACCCTCCGCCACATTGGAGGGTTTGTTTTTTGTTGGGCGGCTATTAATACGGGCCCGCCGTAGGTGGGCCCGTATTAATAGCCACAGGTTTCAACCCGGGGTACTAATACACGGATGCGATGCTATGATTGCAACGCCTGTTTTCAACCCGGCGGATAATAGAGGCATCATGCCAGGCCCTGGATGAAACCGTATTTACTGCACACTGATCTTCATCACTACCTTTTTTACCGGTACCGGGTCTTTCACCTTGATGTTCGGCATGTGGAGGTCTGTCGGGAAGAAGATGGCAAACATTCCTTGTTCCAGTTTTGAGAAGAATGTAGGTGTTTCGCCGAATAGCATGAAGTCCGCCGCATCGTCATAGGCTTTTGATGGCGTTTGTTGACGCAGGAAATCATGTCCTATCAGTTCCTCACCACTTACGATGTATTGTACGTCGATATATTTTTTATGGGACTCCATTTGCTCGCCTTCCGTCGGGATGGTATCGTATTCATTTACAATGGCAAAGATACTGGTACCGTCAATTTCATATTTACCTTTCTCTACCTGGGAAAAATCTGTTTGTTGCAGATATTCAAAAGCCTTTACGAATTTAGCGCCCAGGCCGTAATAGCGATCTGCATTCTTTAAAGTATCGATAATCATGTGCGTCTGTTATGGGCCGGCAAGATACAATCAAATGTGAACAAACGTTAATGATTGTTAAAGAATCCGCAGCCGGAAATATTAGAAAGTTAAATTTGCCGGAATATGGGTAAGGTCAGGAAAAGAATATGGTGGATCGCCATACCGGCATTACTGGCGGTACTGCTCTTCCAGTTATACTGGTTGCGGCAAACCTACCAGTCGCAACAGGAGGCTTTTGTAGCTACTGCTACTGAGGCATTCCTGAATGTATATGATAATGCGATCATTGTCACGGCTAAAATTAAGTCGGGCGGCAAGCATAAAGATAAAAAGTACACCATTCAGGCAATGATCGATGTAGACAAGTCATCGAAAGAAGAACAGGAGGCCCCTGGCCCCAGGGCCTTCATAAGCTACGACTCAACGACGGAACGGTCAAAAAGCGGGATCCCGGAGGATATTCACCTCGATACTTCCATCGCCAATACCAATATGTCTTTTGACACCATGTCTCCGCTGGCGCATTTCGTCTCTACGGTATTTTCGTCCTTTACAGATGTAATACCAGATGTTGATACGCTGAATAAATACTATCGCCGGGAACTGGATAAAAAACATATTACCCTGCCTTTTCGGATATTGATCGGGAAAGAGATCGATACTACTGTCAGCCGGCCGACACTGATGATCTACCCCGGCATGAATAACCCGAAAAAGACCATTGGTGTACAATTCGGTGGACTCAATACCCATCTTTTGAGGAAAATGGGTAGCGCCATTATCCTTTCCATCTTCATTGCCTTCCTGATTATAGGATGTATCTGGACATTGTGGCGGATCATTGTGCGACAGGAAAAACTGGAAAGCATGAAACGGGAATTTATCAGTCATGTGACCCATGAACTGAAAACACCTGTATCCATTCTAAAGGCCACTAATGAAGCATTGCTTACCTTCAGGGGTATCAATGATCCGGATAAAACAGTACGTTACCTCCGTCATTCCAAAGTTGAACTGGATAAACTGCAGGACCTGATCGATAAGATCATGCAGGTCACCAGGGAGGAGCAGGAACAGCAACCCTTGTCTGCAGTACCTGCAGACCTTAAAGTTTTAGTGAATGATGCTGTTATCCGCTTTTCCCATTTGCCAGGGGTAAGTATAAGGCAGCAATATGATATTCAGTCAGGATATTTTCAGACCGATATCACTGCCTTCAATACCATCCTGAGCAACCTGCTTGACAACGCTGTTAAATACAACGATAAGCCACAAAAAGAGATCCTCGTGAGTGTGAGAGAGCATACAGGGTACTATAGCTTTACAGTAAAAGACAATGGGAATGGCATTGAAAAACAACACTTACCATTCCTCTTCGATAAGTTCTACCGCGTTGTACAGGGAGACCGCCATGATACAAAAGGATACGGACTGGGGCTCAGTCATGTGAAAGCACTGTTACATCAATTGTATGGCAGCATCAGCGTCAGCAGTGTTCCCGGCAACGGCACTACCTTTATTTTCCAATTACCGAAACATGAAAAAGATCAAGCTGCTACTGGTTGAAGATGAAATCGTACTGGCAGGTGTAGTTAAAGAAACACTGGAAGCTAATGGCTTTCATATCAGCCATGCGGAGAATGGTGTACAGGGTTGGGAACAATACCTGTCTTTCCGCCCTGAGATCTGTGTGGTGGATATCATGATGCCTAAAAAGGACGGTATCGCACTGGTAAAAGATATCCGCACAGTGGATGAACACACACCTGTTATCTTCCTGACAGCTAAAAGTGAAACCCAGGACGTTATAAAGGGATTGCAGACCGGCGCTGACGATTATATCAAAAAGCCTTTCAGCCTGGAAGAGCTGATCCTGCGTATCAGGACATTACTGAAACGCAGTCAGTTGGCCAATACTCCTGCAGCCACCAAAACGAATAATAGCGGTATCTATATATTGGGCACCTATACTTTTGATTATAACAGGCAGGAACTGCGTCATGAAAAGGGTGATACCCGTCTTTCCCTGAGGGAGGCCGATATGTTGAAAATGCTGGCAGAACGGCCCAATGCCACTACACACCGCAGGAACATCCTGCTGGAGCTATGGGGCGACGACAACTTCTTCAACGCCCGTAATATGGATGTTTATATCAGCAAGATCCGTAAATACCTGCAATACGATCCGTCGGTACAGCTGGTCAATGTACGCGGACTAGGCTATAAATTGGTTTACTAATAAACGGGGCATATTAACATTCATTAAGGATATAGCTGGACTCATTAACGTTATCGGGTAAAGCTGTCCGCTACTTTTGTATGGTCTGAAAATACAGTGGCCATGCGAAACTTTACAGTTATTATTTCTTTTTCTTTATCTCTTACTACCAACCTGTCCGCACAAACGAAAGATACTCTGCGGACGGACACCAGTAGACCCAGGATACGCGATCTGAAAGAAGTGGTCGTGGAAAGCCGTCCTCCAATCCGCATGAAAGGGGATACAGTAGAATACAACGCTGCACAATATAAAACCAGGGAAAATGCCGTAGTGGAAGACCTGCTCAGGAAGCTGCCCGGCGTAAAGGTGGACCAGACGGGCAACATTACAGCACAGGGAGAAAAAGTAGCCAGGGTGCTGATAGATGGAAAGGAATTCTTTGGCAACGACCCCGCTATTGCCACAAAGAACCTGCCTGCCGACATGGTGGCTAAGGTACAGGTGTTGGATAAAATGAGCGACCAGGAGGAATTCACCGGTATTGACGATGGAGACAAAGTCAAGACCATCAACATCGTTACAAAAAAGAACAGCAAGAAAGGATATTTCGGTAATATCTCCGCCGGGATAGGCCCCGATGGTAAATACGACGCTGGATTGAATATCAATATTTTCGCCGGAGAACAGCAGTTGTCCCTGTTATTTAAGGCGAATAATATCAATAAATCCGGGTTCTCGGCCTCAGAACTCATAAGGATGTTAAGCGCCAATCCGGAGTTGTTTAACAATCTGCCAGCTACGGCTATTGCAGAACTGAGTAAGATGAAAGGCGTGCGTATCAACAGTGACGATCCTGCGGAAAAGGCTCAATTGGCCCGCCCTACGGGGATCAATAATACACAATATGGTGGAGTGAACTACAACAATGACTGGGGAGACGCCCTTAAATTGCGCAGCAGCTACTTCTACAACCGCTTTACATCCCGTAACAGCTATAACTACGACCGCCATTATCTGTTGCCAGACACTGCCTATAACTACCTGCAAAACGGCATCTCGCTGCAGGAAAATAATAATCACCGGGGAAATGCCGCACTTGATATAAAGCTGGACAGATATAATTCCCTAAAAATATCGCCTGCTATTAACCACAACACATCAGTACTCAAAAGTAACAGAAGCTACCTTTCATATACTGCAGACCATGCGTTGTTACTGAACCAGGGAGAACAGGTATTGAACAGCAACAACACGAATACAAATGCTATGGCCGATATCCTGTTCCGCCACCGCTTTTCCAGGCCCGGCCGTACGCTCTCGCTTACTGTTACACCCGGATATCTCCGGCTGGAGAACGATGGTTTGAATATAGCCAGGAACGAGTATTACAACCTGGGCACAAGAGATAGTATCAATCAACAGACAAGGGGACATTCAGATAATTACACGCTGAATAATAACCTGGTCTATACGGAGCAACTCTCAAAACACACGGCGCTACGCCTTACGGAGCAATTCAATATCAGCCAGGGCGATTATGAGCAGCTGGCATATAACATCAATCATGATGACGGAGCATACAACGTGTTGGATAACCGATACAGTGATGTCTATAACAGTGTGGTCACGAGGAACATTGCCGATGTGGCGGTAGCTGGCCGATATAAAAAGTTCATTTATACCCTGGGATTGAGTGTAGAGAACAGTGGCCTGAAAGGTAGTTCCGATTACAAAACCTATCGTCTCAGCGGCAATTACAATACGTTCCTGCCGCATCTTTATGCGCGATACCGCTTCTCGAAATCAAGTCAGCTGACACTTAATTATAATAGCAATGCGGTCCTGCCCGGGCTTAACCAGTTACGCCCCCTGGAAGACATCAGTGATCCGCTATATATCAGGAAAGGAAATCCGGACCTGCAGCAGGCGGTCAATCATGATCTGATGCTGGCCTATCTGAGCAACAATATCTACAGTAATATTTTCACCAATGTCCAGCTGCGTATATCTGTGATCAGGAACCAGTTTACAGACTACTACACCATTGACAGTGCAGGCAGGCAGCTCATTTCTCCCATCAATGCCAATGGTTATTTTTCCGGAAGCCTGCATGCAGAGAGATCGGTGCCTTTTGGCGGTGGCGGTTCCAGTCTGACTTTCGGGGCAGAGTTATCTTATAACCGGTATCCCGGCTATTTCAATGCCATCGCCGACAAGATCAGGCAGTGGGGAATTACGCCCGACATCAATTTCAATTATTACCCCATCAGTGATCTGAGTATGACAATCAGGGGGAATGCCAGCTGGAATGATCGTCACAGCGCGGCAAATTCTGGTACCAGTCAACAATACTGGTTCCTGAACTATGGGCTGGACCTCATGGCCAATTTACCCTGGAAACTTCATGGAGATGCCGGCATTGAATGCTATACAAGCACCGGGCTGAGTGGCGCATACAACAACACCGTGGCATTGTTGAATACCGGTCTTTCCAGGGAAATCAACAGACAGTTATCGCTCCGCCTGGAAGCTCATGACCTGCTGAACCAGAACAAAAGCTTCAACCGGCTGGCCCGTAACGGCTATACGGAAGACAGGCAAAATAATGTACTGGGGCGCTATTATATGCTTAGCCTGATCTGCAAGCTGCGTCATTTTGCAAAGAACAATCATTCAACACTTAAATAATCCAACATGCAACACATCATCCGTACACTGATCCTGGCGGCAGGTATCAGCTGCTTTCAGCAATACAGCTTCGCACAGGACAAAACGCAGGGCGTGATCCATTATGATATTACCTATCATATTCATGCCTCTCTCAAGCCTGACCAGATGCAATACAAAGACCTGGTACCGGAAACCATTGTGGAGAAAGCAGAACTGAAATACAACGGACAACGCCTGAAATCCTACTTTAATGATGACATACAAAATGAACAGGACGGCGTCAATACCAGTATCAAGGTGTCTTCTGAAGACGGCAATGAAAAATATGCGGACGTAGACAGGAAGACTCTCTGGTGGGTTGACAAAGCAAAGAATCCTCCTGTGTTGGTCGAGAGATCCTTGTTTGAAAAGGATGAAGACCAGGCAACAGAAAGTGCTGAAACACAAAAAATACTGGATTATAACTGCAGAAAGTTGGTCGTTAAATCCAAGAACGGTCCGCTCACGATCTGGTATACTACGGAACTTCCTTTGAAGGCTGGCACCCCGGCAAGTGCCTTTACTGATAAAGGTGTAGTGCTGGCCCTTGATAGCAAAAAAATGAGTTTCAAAGCAACCAGCATTGAGTTCGTACCGGTGACTGAGACAGACGTAACTCCCCCTGCTGACCTAAAAATCGTGAAGAATAGCGACCATAAAGGAATCTAGCCGTTCTATAAGGGCAGGAGGGAAGAGGTTAGTCCTTTCTGATCCTGTCCCTTTCATCTTTTGATCCCCCCTCTTTGCCGGAAGACTTCAAAGTGCCTGTACCAAAGGGTCTTGCGTAGGAAAGCTTGAAGATAGGGGAGTAACCGGATTCCAGATTGATCTTAACATGGTTCCTGATGTGAAAAGCTTCTTCTGCAACAGTTCCATAGTATACACTGAAGTTCATCGTTGTAAAAATATCTGAAACAGACAACTGAATACTGCCGGCGTTATTTCTCAGTTCCTTTTTGATGCCAGCACTCACCGTACCCATGCTGCCTACCTTGATAATGCCATTGTAAGACGTTGCATTGTACCAGCCGGTCAATTCAGCAGAGTAACCCTTTGGCAGTGTAAAGGATTCGGTAAAGTTGAAAGAATATCCCCAATAACTTTTTGTAACAGGCTGTAAGGTATGATCTGCTTTGAACTGCCGTAATCCGCCGGTAAAACTGTAGCTCATGTTCCACCAGTCAGTTGCTTTCAGAGGCAGGGTAGCCTGAAAGGTAATATTATCCTGGTACACAAGGTTTTGCGGAGAAATGTATAAGAGGTTGGCTGCTGCGCTTTGACTTAACTGGTAGCGGGCAATGGGATGGTTGTCTCTGCTGAAAAGCAGGGAAAAACTATACGCGTCATAGCTATATCCCAGCTTAATATTATTTGTAATGGTCGGCATCAGCTGTGGATTACCCGCATAGATGGCAGTAGGATCACTGTAGGCCACGAAAGAGGCGAGGTCATTGTACGAGGGTCTGGCGATCCTTTTTGTGTAAGACAATTGCAGTGCCGAACGCGCATTCAGTTTTTTGTTCAGGAAAATGTCAGGGAATAGGGTGGCCAGTTTCCGGTCTACGTTATTTTTCCCCGTCCTGGTATTTTCCATTATTGTACGGGCATATTCGAATCTTGCTCCTGCGGTCAGACTAAGAGAAGGCGTTATATCGATATTGGCGGACATGTAGGCTGCGGCGATACTTTCCTTCATCTTCATGTCATTGATGGTTTCTGTCCTGTTTACCCAGTGGCCGTCCACCCAGCTCTCTATGCGTGATACCGTGTTACTCCCGGTATATGTACCCTTGATGCCTGATTCCATTTTAATCTTGTCGCTGAACTGCCTGCTGTAATCGGCCCTGATCACGCCGACCTGTATCAGCGTATTTGCAAAACCTCGCTGGAAAGGAGAAAACAAACTGTCATTATTGTCGATTTGTTCACCGGCTTTGTTGCGTAAAAAGCCGGATACAAGGGAGGGGTTATAATTTTTAAAATAGAGATAGTCCATATCAAAACTAAACTTTGATGTCGGATTGATCGCCTTCTCAAGATATATGGACGATACCAGGTTATACCAGCTGTTTACCCGGCTGATGTTGCCATCAAATGTTAACAGGGAATCGGGCAGTAAAAGATACTGTGCAGAAGGATGATTAGCGGTTTTTGCCCGGCTGATGTTGTACGTCAGGTTGGCGCCGACAGTGGTTTTACTATTAGGTTTCAGGTCCAGTCCAAGCGTAATATCGTGATTCTGCTGGAGCAAGCGGGTAATATCCTTGCCTCTTACCTCCATGCGACCACCAAAAACAGGCATGTCCTGGTAACTGAGTATATCAATATCACTGTAGCTGCGGTTCAGGTTGTAACTATAGGAGCCATAGCTGTTGAGTTTCGCTGCATTATGAGAGAGGCTAATACTGGCAGCGGCTTTTTCCCTGTAGCCATAACCGCCAGTTACAGATAGCGTTCCGTTGGTTCCCTGCTGTTTGTCTTTTTTCAATATGATATTGATCATGCCAGCGCTTCCATCTGCATCATATTTGGACGAAGGAGTGCTCAACAATTCTATTTTTTCAATATCATCTGCACTCATGCCACTTAACAGGTTGACCAGCTGTTCCAGTGGCATGCGCATCAGCTTACCGTTCAGCATGACTGTTACACCGCTTTTCCCATTCAGTGCAATACTATTATTCCTGTAATCAATCACAACACCGGGCGATCTTTCCAGTACATTAAGCGCTGTGCTGCCTTTAGTAAGCAGGCTGCTCTGGACATTGACCACCATACCTTCTGCCTGTTGCTGTAACAATGGCTTTTCCGCCTGTATAACTACCTCACCCAGTTGTTGCGCACCTTCGGTAACAACCTGTAGCCCGAAGTCCCTGCTTGCCTGTTGTGCAGTCAGCTCAAACACCGGGGAGTTCCAGGTTTGAAAACCCATACTGTTAAAGCGCAGGATATATTTTCCGGCGGGCATGTTCCTGATCAGGTATGCACCTGTTTCGTCTGTCAGCGCTGTCTTTACTAGCGTGGTATCTGATCCGTTCAGCAATATTACATGCGCAAAAGGTACCGGTAGTCCGGTACTGGTGGCAAACCTTCCCGAGATCTGTCCGGAAGCCTTTGCAAGAAAAAGAATGCAACACAGGAGGAATGGCAGTTTTTTCATATTTTATTGATTTAACGGGACTCAATTGCTCTGGCAGCCAAACGCTGGCTGTTGCAAACAACACACTACTGCAAAGAAATACGCTGTGAAAAGGGTGAAAAAATGGTATTGACCATCAACAGGAATGGATTGATCAAAGGCAATAAACTGTACCGAAGCCCTGTAATAGTTGAAAAATGGGAGGGGAGAACCTCTCCTGTAGCCGGAGGAACAATTGGTCAATTATTTCCTGCAGTTCAGATAGTATTGCTTCCAAATAGGTGAAAACTGATGTAACTTTCAAAAAGGCTTTTTTCATTCAGTGCTGAAAAATCCAGGTGAGATGAACGCTTTACGATATGATCATTCAAAGGAAAACTGGTTGTTGAGGTATAAACTTCACCATATTCCTTTCTGGGCCTTGTATCACTTTACGTGGTGGACGGTGGCTATCGGTAATCCTGTAAAGGCCTTCACCGCCATCTTCCTCACTCCTTTTATATTAAAGTTTTTATTCTATGTGCTATTCCAGGCACTCGCAGTTTATTTTAACCTTTATTATCTCATCCCAAAGTACCTCGAAAAGGCCAGGTTCACACAGTACATAATATTGTCTTTAATAACTGTTGTCAGTGCATCCCTGCTTATTATTCCCGGTTATTACCTGAGCGTTTTTCTTTCCGGGCAAACCATGCAGCAGGCTTATGGCGCCAATGGAGATTGTTTTTATGGGTACCTGGGCAGTACATTACCTTCCACGCTGGCCGCCATGACGCTGGCAATGAGCATCAAGCTGGGAAAGAACTGGCTGCAAACGCAGCGAAAGCAGCAGCTACTGGAGAAGGAAAAACTGGAAACAGAGCTGAACTTCCTCAAGCATCAGTTCAATCCGCATTTTCTTTTCAATACGATCAATTCTATTTTCTTCCTGATCCATAAGAACCCGGATATGGCGTCTGCTTCGCTGGCGAAATTCTCAGAACTGTTAAGATATCAGTTATATGAATGTAATGACAGGCAGATCCTTCTGTCTAAGGAGATCTCTTATATGGAGAATTCTATAGAGCTGGAACGATTAAGGCAGAACGACAACATGGAAGTAACGGTAGAGATAGTGCAGGAGAACAATAGCCCGTGGGGAATAGCGCCATTTATCCTGATGACATTCGTGGAAAATGCGTTTAAGCATGTGTCAAAACATGCGGATAAACCCAACTGGATCAGGATACATCTTGAGCAGAAGGATGAATTGCTAAGCTTTGCTGTATCCAACAGTACATCGGACATGACCAGTAATGATATCGTACACTACGGTGGTATTGGCCTGAAGAACGTACAGCGAAGGTTGGACCTGATATATCCCGGTCAGTACAACCTGGATATACAGTCGCACAATGACAGATTTGACGTCAGGCTGCAGCTACATCTGACAGCATTGGAGCTGCCATTGCCCATGCAAAAAATAGCCTGAACCTAATAATACTTGTATGAAGATGAATTGCGCAATTATTGACGATGAACCGCTTGCCAGGGAAGGCCTTTCAAATTATGTGAGAGAGGTTGAGTTTCTTCATCTTGTCGATACCTGTACCAACCCCCTAGAATTGATCCAGCTATTGGACAAACACACCGTGGATCTTATTTTTCTGGATATCCAGATGCCGAAAATGAATGGGCTGGATTTTCTGAAGATCGTCCCAAAACCACCTATGGTTATCATTACAACTGCGTTTCCCAGCTATGCATTGGAAGGATTTCAGCTGAATGTAATGGACTATCTGTTGAAACCTATCACTTTTGACCGTTTCTTTAAAGCGGCCAACAAAGCGAAGGAATACTACCAATTGCTGAATAAAACGGTACAACCCGATGCCCATAAGACAGAGAAAGAGGAAGATTATTTTTTCATCAAATGCGGCAGCAAATATGAAAAGATATATTTCAACGATATCCTGTATGTACAGGGCATGCAGAATTATGTAACGATCTATACCAGCAAAGGGAAATACATGACATTGTTGTACCTGAAGAACCTGGAAGAGAACCTGGACAAAAAAGCCTTCATCAGGGTGCATAAATCCTATATTGTCTCTATCGATAAAATAGAGGGCATTGAAGGGAACGAGATATTTATCCGGTCAAATAAAATACCCATTAGCAGGAATTATCATGACATGGTAATTGAACAGGTGGTGAAGAATAAATTGTGGGATAAGATCAGGTTCTCCTGATTTCCTGTTGCCGCTGGTCGGGGAACAATATATGGAAAACGAAGCGCTTAAAAATGGGAGATCCTGAAGTAGGAAATGGTATTGGGATAAATAAAGCCAGGGCAGCAACGAGGGGATTTTGAGAAACTATCTATTTAACATAATATAAATTATACGTATTATATAGAAGTAAAGTAACTGGTAGGTAGATGGTATAAAGCAGCCATAGATCTAAGTCCTGGGGTTATTCAACTGCAATTATAGGCTTTAATCCGTGAACAGCCTTCAGCCATTTTATTCATTTTATATCGGCCTTGCAAAAGATAAATGCTGCGGGAATTTTGTTGCCGGACCGCAACCTTTAAGCGGGAAAATTTTACTTTTTTTTACACGCTGAGCCGCATAACGGATCAATGCATTCCGACTCGTCCCGGAATCTTTTATGGGTGCAAAATGAATGTTTCGAAACGACTCAGCGATCTTATACAGGATCCGTATTGAGCCAATTTCTGATTCAAATCGTCAGCCAAATTGTTATGTTAATCTGAATATAACGGCTAGATTTGCGCCTTTATACGCGTTACGGTTTCGATCTGAGTTGGCATATAAAACGCATACAGGCTGACAGGCGACAGACATTTACTTTTTGTTTATTCTATGCTGATGCATGCATAAAAAGAATCAGATCCGGGGCTTTAAATTCTTACTACAAATTACAGAAAATTTAAACAATGGCGATCAATATACTTGGAATATCCGGCAGTTTGAGAAGTTCTTCTTCAAATACGGCATTGCTCAGGGCTTGTGCGGTAATTGCGCCTGCCGATGTCAATATGACGATCTATGAAGGTCTGGATAAGCTCCCTTATTTCAGTCCTGAGTTGGATACGGAAGGCTCCTCGCCTGCCGATACGGTACTTTCTCTGAGAAACCAGGTACGCGCTGCAGATGCCGTTATTTTCAGCACACCCGAATACGCTTTCGGCGTTCCGGGCGTGCTGAAAAATGCCCTGGACTGGCTTGTTTCCTCTGGTGAATTTACCCATAAACCTACGGGGGTGATCAGTGCTTCACCGCTTGCAACCGGCGGCGATAAAGCACATGCATCATTGGTACAGACATTGAAAGTAATGACGGCCGATATCCAGGAAGAATATAAGCTCATTATTCCTATTGTGCGCACTAAAATGGACCCAATGGGAAACGTGACCGATCCGGAGCTGAAAAGTTCATTGCTGGCGCTTGTTAATCACCTGGCGGCTAGAATCTCCAGCGCAGACCAGCATTAGCGCCCAATCCACCAATGTTGATGTAAGATTTCAGGTCGTTTGACGGCTGATCATTATTCTTGTAATTCACCGTTGCGCCTTGCTGGCTTACCGGCGTGTTGGAATGCTGATCCAGCGTTGTTACATACTTCGTATGCCGTTCAGCGGTCGACATGTCGTTCAGGCCACGATGTTGTGTAGAGATCACGCTACCATTGGCAGGATTCAAAAGGGAAATCTTCTCATCATAGGCTGTGACTTCCTTTTCTTTGCTGCGTACAGGAATATTTCTGTATTCCGCTTCAACAAAAATGTCAAGTCGTTTTGCGACCGGGAAGGCAACACCAATTGCTCCCTGGAAACCGACCGTAACGTTCGGTTTTACGGTTTCGTTCCGGTGGATGGCTGTTTGCGTCAGTACCGTCTGACCGCCAACGGATGCAGTGCCGCTGCGGCTGGCGTCAGTTTCGATCTTCAGGTTGCCCCACAAAGGTATGACCATCCCGAAACGAACGTAAGGATTCACCTTTTCGAATCCAGGGCTGATCACAACGCCGGGCGCAAAGTCAATGGCATCTACGTAGCCGTGAGATTCAATTTTGCCGAGTGTCTGACCGCTGCCGGCCATCGTAGTGACTTCGCGGGTCATCAGGTTTTTCTTGCTGCGATAGTAGTTAAATGTTCCTTCAACAGCAATATAACGGTTGATGTTCCAGCCAAAGGAGAGTCCTCCCCTCCCACCAGCGCCATACGAGCCTGTTAATACCTTTTCTGAGACAGACGTAGACGATTCCGTTGTAGGATTATACTCCAGGTGCTGGTCATGCGGCTGATAACTGCCTACTTTAGGGAACTGGCCCGGAAATACACTGAAATAGTAACCTCCTGCAATCTTTACATAAAATTTGGACGTGGGTTTAATACTCTGTGCCTGGGTTGCTGGCATAGAAGCGACAGCGCATAGTGCCGCCAATAGGGCTGCTTTTGGTTTCATAACGGAATTTTTGGGTAAAAAACTTAACTATGATCGATATCGGTAAAGGTAACAATTAATATGCCCAACAACGGAAATGTAAGTACTAAAATGCTTCTGCGAGAGACAGGTACAATCCTGATTGCCGCTGTTCGCCGGAGCGCTTTTCACCCCAGGCATAATCTATACGCATGGTCAGCCTGGCGCCTTCGTCGTAGAACCAGCGTACGCCCAGGCCATAACTTGGTTTAAAGTGCGACATGGCAATATCCCTGTTGTTGAATACCGCACCGGAACCGCCAAATGCGGCCAGCGCGAATTTGGGTTGCATATGTACAAACCAGATATTGATCGGGATCTTTGGGTCAAGAAAATAACGATATTCCACCTGTCCGGCCAGGTAATTCTGATCTCTGTACCTGCCAGTATAATATCCGCGCATCATAAGATCGTTCCCCATTTCGGGCAACAGGTAAAATGGCCGTCTGCTTCCCTGCAGTGAGTTGAATAAGCCATTAAAACCTACAGTGCTTTTCGGAGAGATAGAAATAAAGTGACGTAGTTGCCCGTCTATCTTCCATAATTCATGTTTACTGAGAAAGCCCGGCGCATAAGCGATATTCAGGCGTACCCAGGTGCCCGTGCGTGTATAGTTCTGGTTATCCCTGTTGTCAAATATACCCGTGGCGCCGATGAAAGTAACATGTCCTCCGTCTTTGTCCACCAGCGGCATATCAGGGTATACCCCCTTATTCTCACGTGCGTTATATTCATCCTTCTGGTACAATAAAGACATCCCTGCATAGAAATGCCCGCCTATACGACGTTCAGCCTCCAGCTGTACCTTATAACGCTTATTATCGAGCAGGGTAGCTCCGGCTTTGCGTGTAGTATCTCCCAATCCATAAAAATTGATAGGGAAGTCATGATAACGGAGATTACTTTTAAAATGCCAGTTATTACCATCCGTCCAGATATCTGTTTTCAGATCTATTTTCAGCTGATGCTCCGTTGTAACGGCTGGAATGAGGTTAATTGTAGAATTGCGGAGTGCGGGATCCCTGGAAGTGTAGAAAGAATACAACATAGCGGCTCCTATCTCCAGTCCTTTCTCAGGTGAGTAACCCAATACCGGCAGCGGAAAAAAGCTGCGTTTATGCGGTACGATAGTATCCGCCGGGGCGCTTTGTGTTGTATCTTTCTGCTGCTGCGCTATCAGTCCCTGGCTCAATGCCAGTAGTGTTGCTGTAAAAATTATGATCCTTTGCATACTCATCCGGGATGCAAAGAAACAACTTTTATGCTACTTTCTGTCACTGTGCCCCAGGCTCTTTTCCGGAGCTACTTTATCTCTTATAATCTGCTTGATTTCTTTTATATCGGGAAAATGCCCCAATTCCTTTCGGTTGATCAATGCTATACCGTCAACATAAATGATATAACTACCATTCACCTCACTTGGCTGTAATGTAACGCTGTAAATGTCTTCAGCAAAGGTTGTCAGCAGTTCCTGTGCCATCCATGCTGCCCGCATCAGCCATCCGCATTTCGGACAATATTCTATTGTTACTGTCGGTTTCATCTGTGTCTGACAATTAGTAATTGTTTATCATATGCAACTAATGTAAATTATCCGGCCCAAAGTTTGTGTAAGCCTAAAAAAACATACAATGCTCCTCACATTAGTACCTCTTATTCGTCCGAAAGATACAACGAATCACAATATTTTAGATTTTGAAAATTTGCATCCGTTTTTTTTATAATTTTAGCACAGCATTCAGGTAACCCTTAAAGATCGTTTGTGCCGACAACTAGACTATCAATGTGGATTGTCCGAACTAACTTATATACTTATATATATCTGGCATTACTATGTACTTTAGCTACTAATGTTTCTGCGCAGATAACTGAACTGGAGAAACATCCCCAAAAGGATACTGTACGCATTCGTATACTAAACCAGCTAAGCCGTAATTCCTTTCCTAAAGACGCTGCTAAAACAACGCAATATGCCAGTGAAGCTCTCAGGCTGAGCGATAGCCTGCACTTCCGGCCTGGCATTATGTGGGCTACCCGCAATCTGGCACTGGCTGAGAACATTAAAGGGAACCTGGAGAAGCAGCTGGATCTGACTATCAATGCGCTTAAGCTGGCCGAGGAATTAGATGATAAATATGCTATCGGCGTACTGAACACAGATATGGGAAATATCCTCGTGGAACAGGATCAGCCCAGGCAAGCCTTACGTTATCAGAAAAAGGCGTTGCGCATTAAACAGGCCCTGGGGCAACCCGCAGAGATCGCCCGTACATTGAACAGCATCGGCGCAAGTTATATTCGTCTCAATAAGTCAGATTCAGCGTTGCACTTTATGCTGGAATCGGAGCGGATCAAATTGTCGCTGAACGATCATCCGGGGCTGGCCATCACTTATGAAAATATTGGGCTGATCTATACGCAGAAGCAACAATATGCAATGGCCCTGCCTTATTTCGAGATCTCTGAACAGTATTATAAAGAGGCAGATAATACCAATGGCCTGGTGAAGTCCCATCTCAACATAGCTTTCGCCAAAACCATGTTGCACAGTTATGAAGAAGCGGAACAACACCTTGCTGCAGCTGCACAGCTGAACAGCAATCTCAGGAACATGAAAAATACGCTGATCTATCATAAGAACATGGCCGCGCTGGATTCTGCCCGTGGCAACTATGCAGGCGCTCTGGCCAATTATAAGGAGTTCAGCAGGATAAATGAGGAGATGTTCAGTGTTGAGAAGACGAAATTTATCGCCAATACAAAAGAGAAATACGAGTCGGAGAAGAAACAGCATGAAAACAAATTACTGCGGAAGGAACAGCAATTACATCTTGCTACCATCAAACAACAGCGCATCCTCGTCATCTTTTGTGGCATGTTGCTACTGGGGCTTTTTGTGATCACCGCTGTACTTTACCTGATGTACAGGCGGCAGCAGGAACTGTATAGCCAGCTGAATCATCGCAATACACAGGTACAACAGCAGAATAAGATCATCATGGAGCAGAATGCGGCCCTGGAAAGCGGTAGTCAGGTAAAAGACAAGATATTCTCAGTTATCTCACACGACCTGCGTTCTCCCCTGGCCATTCTTGAAGGACTGCTCTTCCTGTTAAGAGACGAGAAGATGTCTGAAGAACAGTTCAGGATCTTTTCCCATGAACTCTGGCGTGACATGAAAAATACAGCCTATATGATGGATAATCTCCTCCAGTGGGCCAGCAGCCAGATGAAAGGCATTCATGTTACTCCGGACGATTTTGACATCAGTGCAGTTCTTAAGAGTGAGTTTGAACTCCTGCAGTCTCTTGCCAAACAGAAAGAGATAACGCTGACGCACGAACTGCAACGCCCTATAATGGTATATGCAGACCCCGATATGATCAGGCTCGTGCTCAGAAACCTGATCAGTAACGCGATCAAGTTTACGCCAGTCAATGGTGCTGTGAATATTAACTACCTGTTACTGCCCGATAAAATTGAACTGATAGTACAGGACAATGGCCTGGGAATTGCCGTGCCGGATCAGGCAAAAATATTCTCCAACATCTATTATTCCACCAGCGGCACCCGCAATGAGAAAGGCTGTGGGCTCGGATTGCCTTTGTCGAAAGATTTCATTGAACGCAATAACGGCAGAATATGGTTCCACAGCGCTTCCGGAAAAGGTACAAGCTTCCACTTCACGCTTCCTTTATCCCTGGAGGAAGAGATGTCGAACAGGGGGTATACGATCATTGTAAAAGATAATCACGGAAGCATTGTGAACAGCTGATTATTCCCTGTTCCCCGCTTGCCCGCATTCCGGAATTGTCTCATTCCTCAGGTATAAATACAAAGGACTCCTCACGGAGTCCCTGATAAGATCAATGTTCCGGAAAATAACATCCGGGCGCCCTGAAATTACAGGTCTGGCGCATTGAATGTATCTCCCTGTTTTATATCACCGGTTTCAAATCCTTTCTTAAACCATCGTACGCGCTGCTCTGAGGTACCATGCGTAAATGCATCCGGTACCACATGTCCCTGTGCCGCTTTCTGCAAAGCGTCGTCACCCACAGCGCTTGCTGCATTAAGTGCCTCTTCTATATCTCCCGGTTCCAGTATATTGTGTTTCTTTTGTGCATGATGCGCCCATACCCCTGCCAGGAAATCGGCCTGTAATTCAAGCATAACAGACAGCTTATTGTATTCCCGCTCACTCAGCTGGGCGCGCATGGCCTGTACCTTACGACTGGTACCCAACAGGTTCTGTACGTGATGCCCCACTTCATGTGCAATTACGTAAGCCATGGCGAAATCGCCAGCAACTTTGAAGCGCTGTTCCATTTCAGTAAAGAAATTCAGATCCAGGTATACCTTCTCATCTGCAGGGCAGTAAAAAGGACCCATGGCCGATTGCGCCGCACCGCAGCCAGATTGATCGTAGTCCGTGTACAAGACCATACCAGGATCTTTATAGTTCCTGTTCATCTGGGAAAATAGCTCTCCCCACACATCTTCCGTATCTGCCAGTACCGTAGACGCAAACCTGGAGATCTCGTCACTGTTGCTGGTTACTGTGCGGGATTCAGACTGCGGTGCATTGCCGCTGCCCTGCTGCACGGATTGTAATGCCTGCTGCGGGTCCTGGTTAAATAACAGGGCCAGCACCACGATAATAATGCCTCCAATACCCCCACCAATACCTATCGTTCGCATACCACCACCGCCGCCACGGCGATCCTCTACATTGTCGCTTAATCTTCTGTTTTGCCAGCGCATATTTAGATTTTTTTATATGTCGAAAGTACAGAAATTTTAGTCCCCTTTTATCATCACAATTTCCCTGCCTGATTCAGCTGTAGTCTATGCTTCATTTTTTTTAATACCTGTTTTTTACATATATTGGGTAGTGCTGTACCCTCATTGTTACACCTCTACATTAATGAAGCTATGCAATTTACAGACTTCTGGATCGGGAAAATACAGGCAGACAAACTACCCGAAGCACTCGACACCGCAGGCTTGATCAAATACCTGTCTTTATACACCTCCGATGAGCAATGCTTCCAAATACTCTTTCAATGGCATGAAACAACCTTAAAGCGCAGTAATGAATGGTGGTTCCCCCGGCAGGAGATCCTGAACATCATTCAGGAGAAGATCAGCAGAAAAGGGCTGACCAATACCCTGCGCCTCTGCCTGGAACTGCTGGACACCACAGAGAAAAGAACAGCGACGATAATGGCCGATAAGGTAAATATCCAGATAGACATCATCCTGCACGGTGGTCCTGAACTGATTATCAGTCGCCGGGACTCTTTGGGTATCCTTGTCATCGAATTCCTGTCGAATATCAGAAGCACAAGGCAAAGGGAATGCTGGACAGCTTTCATCGATCACTGTCTGAACGCCGGAGAAAGCAGTGTTCCCAACCGTAAGTGGTGGAAACGGGCAAAGGAACTGGTAGGTCGTATTAACACCGAGCATTTCATTATGAAGCTGAAAGACTGGATATCCTTCTGTCAGGGGCTCCTCATGAAACAGCATGCAGGGCGCACCTATAGTTTCATTGATTATTATATCGATTATCTCAGTGCCATCAATCATAACCTGCTGAAGGCCATCATATGGTGCAGTGCCCTGCCCGGCAACAAGGAATTGCTGGACATGCTGGAACCATATGCCATATGGGCGTATAAAAAGAAAGGCAACGGCGGCCCGCTATCCGTCAAAACCGGTACCGCCTGCATCTATGCCCTCAGCTTCCTGCCTTTCAGGGAGGCGCTGACCAGGATCAGCAGGTTCAGGTCGGTGATCAGGCATACAGGCGCAATAAAAAGCATCGATAAGATCCTGCATGACCTGGCAGAGCAGCATAACATTCCTCCTTATGAACTGGAAGAATATATTGTACCCGATTTTGGCCTGGACAATGCAGGAACGGTCCGCATGTCCGTAGCACCCGATCTCACAGGCGTTTACACCATCAGCAACACCGGTAAATCAGGTATCTCCTGGGAAAAGGATGGTAAACCGGCTAAAGGTCCGCAGTCCACGTTTGCTCCCGGACAGGAGTTCAGGCGTCTGGCCAGGGATATAGACCAGGCATTGATAGACAACTGCGCCAGGATAGAAAGGACCTTTATGCGAATGACCCCATGGTCATACAAGCACTGGAAGACCTATTACCTGGATCATCCGTTGGTGAAAACGCTTGCCACGCGGCTGATCTGGAACTTTCATACAAACGGTGTACGAACGACCGGCTACTGCCTGGAGGGCCACATCATCGACCATAAAGGAAGACCGCTCACCATCACCGAAGAGACAGCCGTGAGTCTGTGGCATCCTATGCATGAACAGGCCCAAATGGTGAAGGCCTGGCGCGATTTCCTGGTGCAACGTCATATAGACCAGCCTTTTAAACAGGTGAACCGCGAAATATATACACCTAATAATGAAGAACTGGCTGACGGTTTTTACTCCTCCCGGTTTGCCTCACAAGTGCTCAATAAACAGAAGTTTAAAAGCGTTATCACACAGCGCGGCTGGACACTGAGACACAAAACGCCACACAATTGGGCTTATATACCCTATATGATACTGACCGACTGGGATATCAGGATCAACTTCTTTGCAGACAGGAAAGAGGAAGAAACGGTGCTCACAGATATGATCAATTTTTACAGGGAGGGCGAGCCGCTCCCGCTCAGGGATGTTCCCGCAGTTGTTTTCTCAGAGACGATCAGGGACATCAGCTATTTTGTGACAACAGCAGGCAGTACGGAACTGCACAACCGATCCTGAATAAGGCTGCGTGCGTCTTATTTTACGTAACTTTACGTCATGCTAAACCCTGCCATTTCCTACACACGCATAACAAGAGTACAGGATACGATTGTTACGGCAACAGAAGATGCGCTGGCAGCTGAAGAGCCGCTCGAAATTCAGCTGATCTACGGGCCACTGGCCGACAGACAGCAGCAGAGCATCTCGGTTACCATGCGTACACCCGGCCAGGATCCTGAACTGGCTACAGGGTTTCTCTATACAGAAGGGATCATCCGTTCTGAGAAGGACATCAAAGCTATCTGCTCCGACAGCGACATCACCAACACCATACAGGTAAGCCTGCACGAACATGTCATCCCCGTCCTGAAGACGGCGCAGCGAAACTTTGTTGCCAATTCCGGGTGCGGCATGTGTGGTAAAACAGATCTTTCCGCTATCTATACACCTGTTACAGCAGCTACACCAGCGCAGCCTGTCGCAAAGTGGCCTGCAGAGCTGATCCATCGTCTGCCAGACCTGCTCCGCCATCAGCAACAGCTTTTCGACGATACCGGTGGTATACATGCGGCTGCGCTATTCGATCAGTCTTCAACGTTATTACTGATGCGTGAGGATATCGGGCGTCATAATGCGGTGGACAAACTGGTAGGCGCCGCTTTGCAGCAGCAACTCCTCCCTATGCATGCATATCTCCTCCTGCTCAGTGGCAGGGCGGGATTTGAACTGATCCAGAAAGCCGCCATGGCGGGTATTAAAGTCATCGCCGCTGTTGGCGCCCCTTCCGGAATGGCGGTGAAAATGGCGCATGAATGGGACATTACACTGATCGGATTCCTCCGTCAGCAAAGGTTTAATATTTATTCGGGTGAGCACAGGATAGCAATCGCATCGCTCACCCATCAGCAATGAAAGTCTAACAATGAAGCAACATAATACGACAGATCCTTCCCAGAATCCGGAACACTTCACCGGACATGTTCGTTTGAGCAAGCCTAAAACGGTGGCCGCCGGTATTCCTGCAGTACTGTCCAGCGCTAAACATATCCTGCAGGAAACAGACGTGCTACGTGGCATGAAAGCATTGTTGCATCTCAATCAGAAAGATGGTTTTGACTGCCCGGGCTGTGCCTGGCCCGACCCTGATGACGATCGCTCTTCTATTGCGGAATACTGTGAAAATGGTGTGAAGGCGATTGCCGAAGAAGCTACCAGTAAAAAACTGGACGCAGCATTTTTTGCAAAGAACAGTGTAGCAGAACTGGCTGCACTGACTGATTATGAAATAGGTAAAAAAGGCCGTGTGGCCCAACCGGTCTACCTCGCTCCCGGCGCTACGCATTATCAGCCCATTTCCTGGGAAGACGCCTTTGGGAAAATAGCACAACATCTGAACACACTGGCCTCACCCGATGAAGCCATCTTTTATACTTCCGGCCGTACCAGCAATGAAGCGGCTTTCCTTTACCAGTTATTCGTCAGGGAATATGGTACCAACAACCTGCCCGACTGCTCTAATATGTGCCATGAATCCAGTGGTGTCGCCCTCTCTGATACGTTGGGTATCGGTAAAGGATCTGTAACGCTCGATGACCTGCATAAGGCAGAGGTCATCATCATTCTTGGGCAGAATCCCGGTACCAACCATCCCCGTATGCTTACCGCCCTGCAGAAGGCGAAGGCAAACGGGGCGATGATCATTTCTGTGAATCCCCTTCCGGAAACAGGTTTGCTGAATTTCCTTAATCCGCAGACAGTCAAAGGGATGCTCCACATCAGTACCCAGCTCACCGACCTGTTCCTGCAGGTTAAAATCAATGGGGATATGGCGCTGCTTCAGGCCATCGCCCTGCTCCTGCTGGAAGAAGAGGACCGCCATCCGGGAACCGTGTTCGACCATGGTTTCATTCATAATAATACCAGCGGATTTGATGATTATATCCGGCATCTCCGGCAGCTACAGCTGGAAAAGCTGGCGAATGCCAGTGGTATTTCCCTAGAACAGATCCGTCAGGCGGCATCCATGCTGCTTCACAAAAAGAAGATCGTTGCCTGCTGGGCCATGGGGCTCACGCAGCATAAAAATGCTGTGGATACTATCAAGGAAGTGGTCAACCTCCTGCTTCTGAAAGGCAGCATCGGAAAGGAGGGCGCAGGCACTTGTCCCGTACGTGGCCATAGTAATGTGCAGGGCGACCGTACCATGGGAATTTACGAACAGCCCTCAGACGCACTGCTTAACAAGATACAGTCAGTTTACGGATTCAATCCTCCAAGGAAACATGGCTACGATACGGTAGACGCCATCCGTGCTATGCGCGACGGTAAGGCCAGCGTATTCTTCGCCATGGGCGGTAATTTCCTCTCCGCAACACCTGATACTGAAGTAACTGCACAAGCGCTGCGTAATTGCGCTTTAACCGTACATGTCTCTACAAAACTGAACCGGAGCCACCTGGTGCATGGCAGAGAAGCGATCATTCTGCCCACGCTTGGCCGCAGCGATATGGATGTGCAACAGGGACAAAGGCAGTTCGTAACCTGCGAGAATTCCATGGGCGTGATACAAATGTCCAAAGGTAATCTCCCGCCAATTT
The DNA here is from genome assembly GCF_023100805.1 of Chitinophaga filiformis. Lineage (NCBI taxonomy): Bacteria > Pseudomonadati > Bacteroidota > Chitinophagia > Chitinophagales > Chitinophagaceae > Chitinophaga > Chitinophaga filiformis. Next base: position 4,713,385 of record NZ_CP095855.1, on the reverse strand, counting down.
CCTCCCACCTGTTAAGTGAGCCTGTGATTGTATGCAGACTGGCCATGGCAACTCTCGGGGAACGTTCCGGTGTAGAGTGGCGACATTATATGCAGCACTATGACTACATCCGTGAGGATATCGAAAAAGTGATTCCCGGTTTCAACAACTATAACACCCGGGTAAGGCATCCGGGCGGCTTTTACCTGCCAAACAATGCAAGGGAAGGACGTTTCAACACCACTACAGGCAAAGCCAATTTTAATGTTGCCAATGTTACAGTGCAACAGCTGGCAGCAGATGAGTACATGATGATGACCATCCGCAGCCACGACCAGTTCAATACCACCATCTACGGGCTGGATGACCGCTATCGCGGTATCTACCAGGAAAGAAGGGTAATATTGATGAACAGCAGGGATATACAGTCTGCGGGACTTAAACCAAATGACGTAGTTGACCTGATCAATAACTTTGAAGGCATGGAAAGGATCGTCCATAAATTCCTGGTGGTGGAGTATAACATCCCGGAAAAATGTACTGCTACCTATTTCCCGGAAGCCAATGCCCTGGTACCGCTCAATAGCGTGGCCGACAAAAGCAATACGCCCACCTCAAAACTGGTTATTATTAAGATCAGGAGATCATCTGAACTGTAAGAAGGCCGGGGCTCTCAGTGCAAAGATGCTGAAGCGGAAGTCTACCGTGGTGGTGGCTTCCCAGAACACAGACTTCATCGGCGCCGGTGCATTCGGGTAATAGTTGGCCGATAACCGCAGGGTATTGATGGACAGGTTTTCATTGCGTACCCTGAATCCCAGCCCCAACCCGGTATAGATAGGGTTCTTAAAGATGTTATTGCTCTTGTAGGTGAGCTGGGAAGCTTGTATGGACGAGAAGAAATTGAACTTGAAACCAAAGATTTTCAAAGGACTGTAATAGGTTGTTTCCGACCTGACATTTAAACGCTGATATCCGCTCAGCGGCACATCTTTATATCCCCATACGCCCAGGTCCCTGTTGATGTTGAGGGGACGGTAGAAATAGTAATTTGGATTACAGATATAGTCGGCATACAGGAACTGGCGCAGCTTACCTCCGGCAAACCTGAAGGCCCTGCTATAGTATTCCACTTTGGCGTGAAGCACAGCATCTTCCGACATGCCATTCTGGAAGAAAGTACTGAGTCCCAGTGTTCCCGACAGGATCCCCTTTCCTTTGGTTACCCAGAATTTTTCAGCTTCCAGGCCGATGTACCCCCTGGTACGTCCCAGCCAGGTCTCCCAGCCCCCCGTTACAGAGGTGGTATATCCCAGCGGAATATCCTCTGTTCGCCCAAACCCGAAGAAATGACTTGTTTTGAAGAACTCCTGCCGGAAAGTGACGACCTGCCCTAAGTAGAAACGGTGGTTATTATAGACAGGGTCAAATTGATAGGCCTCCTGGAAGGGCTTTTTCGTGAATGCCAGGTTAAAATGCCTGATGAGGAATGCCACATTGGGTTTACGACTGTCCGGATTACGGTTGTCCTGTCTCAGGAAGTTGAAACCGCCCCATACGTCCAGGATGTTATACCGGTAATCGCGGTACAGTGTATCCGGCCGCTTGAACATATTAATGGAATAGTTGCTGCTGAAGTTGATCCCGCCTATCCATTTGGCCCCGCTTTTATAGAGCGGCCTGTTGATAGCAACGTAATAGGTCCCTTCATAAGTACCTGAGTCGATCGTATTGATGTTGTTCAGCGTAGTATATCCCCCTGAAAAATCTATGAATGTACCCAGCAGGTTCGTCTTCGTATACCGGGCCTGCGATCCGAAAGGTGGATTGTCCTTATCGCTCCAGGAGCCCCCAATCATAAGACCCTGACCAGCCCCGAACAGGTTGTCGTTGGATATGCTGGCCCGGATGCCTGAAGTGCTCAGGCGCGAGAGGTCAAAGCCATATTCGAATACGTCTTTGGTCACAACCAACAGATCGACGGAGTCTTCAGACACACCTGTATTAATAATATATAGCCGGGCATCCTGTATAAAGGGCCGGTTACGGAGGTAACGCTCGTTGTCAGACATCTCAAAGGGATTGATCGTATCGTTCTGCCTGAAAAAGAGCAGTTGCCGTATCACCCATTCTTCCGAATTGAAGTGCATCCTGTTGGCGAGGTGCACCAGTTTCATGGAGGTAGAAAAGGTGGTATCCTTGATATTACTGGGGCCAAACACATTCACCCGGCGATAGTAAATGTCCCGGATCACCTTCCCGCTAAAGGGTTTAAAATATTGTTCACTTTTGATGATACTGCTGTCTGTGCCGGGTTCGGGTACATTCTGGCGGGTTACTTTCCGGATGAGGGAGTCGCGGTATTGTTTATTCCGGAGGGAATCCCGGTATGCACGCACACGGCCCAGCCAGGAATTGGAATACTTCTTCGACACCGGTATGGTATCGCCCTGCAGGATCACATCCCCCGGTACGATGGTATCGCCCGGAATAATGGGAACGATCGGCACACTGGGCACCCTGGGAAGGAGCGGAAAGATAGTATCCTCCGGAACGGGCGTCATGGGAACGGAAGGCCTCACCGGTACTACCGTATCCGGAACAACAGTGAAACGGGCTCGTTCCTTCCGGAAAGAATTGCCGTACGCCCCTAAAATTCCAAGGGCCAGGCAACAGCTGATCAGGACATAAATTGATATTTTCAGCGATTTTCTCACTCGATCTTAGAAGTAATAAGCAAGCATCTTCTTTACTTAACGTAAAGATTATGTAACAGTTGTAATAAGTTAACTAAATATTATTGTGCCACAATAACAGTCTCCCACCCGTCATAACGTGCATTCATTTCCTGGGCAAGTTCCCAAAGCAGCATTACCGCTGCATCTATGCTTTCCTCGTCGGTCCGGTCATTGCGGGAAAGCCTTAATCCATAGGGATGAGGATCATTTTCGTCAACCGGGCGGGCTTCTATGACAAAACCAAGGCGTTGCACCTGCTGGCCATATAACTCCCGTTCGGCTTCCGCAGAAAAATATATCCAATGGTCTATGAGGCGGGCTCTTTCGGCAATGTCCCCATGTTGTTTCAATGTACGCAACACCTTGCGGTTCTGGATACGCTGGAACTCCTGTACATCCGGGAACAGGAAATCGAAGTACAATTCCCATGTCTTGTCCTCCTTAACTCCAAAATCGTACTGGTAATCCGGGAACTGGATCATGGCATCAGCAATGTATTTGTCATGCAGCAAAGTACCGGCCGCATAAAAATAAAAATCCCGCACTCCATTTGACATAGTACGACCAACAAAATGCGCCTGCAAAGTTGTTTCCAGCTGTTGCACCAGGCAGTCCTCAATTTCTCCCAGCACTGTGAATTCATCCCCCTGCGGAAAACCGTCGGCACGTGGATCTTTCAGGTATACCGATATAAAGATGGCATACGGCTTTTTACTCAATGGGGCAAAACGCCGCAGGTCCAGGTCCAGGCCTATAATAGCCGGCTTATCTTCGATATGGCAGGTATAGATGTCCCAGTCTGGTTGGTACGCGTCAGGCATAAAACATTGATTCGAATGTAACAGTCGAACGTAAAGATACGGAACCCTTACCGCCATTCATCCATTAATGGATCAATCTTTTTTTAAATCAGACTAATTTTACTGCAGTTACAGGCTTAATATCAGAAAAGTACTTTGGATCATGCAGAAAATTGTCGTTTTATGTTTGGGAATGATACTCTCCTCCCTGTCAGTTATTTATGCGCAGCAACCGGCACATAAGCCCGCCGATAATGGCGCCCTATACGGAAAACTTGTCGATGCAAAAACTAACGCTCCCGTAGAATACGCTTCCGTTGCCCTGCTCCGTGCAGCCGATTCCAGTGTGGCAACAGGTATGTTATCAAAACCTAACGGCGATTTCAACTTCCCTGAAATACCCTTTGGTAAGTATATTATGAAAGTAAATTTCATTGGTTACGAAACCGTTTATAAAACTGTTTCACTTACAGGAAAAAATAATAATATAGATATCGGTAATATCAAATTGAGCCCCAATGTGAGATCACTGGCTGGTGTGGAAGTGGTGGGCGATAAACCTACTTTCCAGATGGCGATTGACAAACGGGTGTTCAATGTCGATAAAAGTCTGGCCAGTGTTGGCGGTACCGCTACCGACGTGCTTAAACAGGTGCCTTCTGTAAATGTGGATATAGACGGGAACGTCACCGTACGTAACGGCTCTCCCACCATCTTTGTGGATGGCCGCCCTACTACACTGACCCTGGACCAGATCCCGGCAGATGCTATTGCCACCGTGGAAGTGGTGACCAACCCTTCCGCAAAATATGATGCAGAAGGCGTTAGCGGCATCCTCAACATTGTGCTGAAAAAGAACCGCAAGGCCGGTATCAACGGCCAGGTGAGCGGTGGTCTTTCCACGCTGGGTGGAGGAAATGCCGGTGCTGATCTTAACATCCGCAGGGAAAAGTTTAACGTCTCCCTCAGCTATAACCTGAGAAGCCGCCAGGGTAAAGCCCGCTCACACCTCTTCCGTAAGAATCTGAGCGCAGACACGACTACCTATCTCGATCAGTATAACGATGGTGAAAATGGACGCCGTTTTCAGTTTGGCCGTGTTGGGTTTGACTGGTTTATGGATAACCGCAATACCTTCAGCATCTCGCAGGGTATTATGGCGGGCGACTTCAAAGACAACAGCGGACTGAGACTGTACGACCTTGATGAAGCGCAGCAACAGGTACGTTATGGTACCGGTATTGATAATGAGAACCATAACTTCCGTAACTACAGCACCCAGGTAGGTTATAAGCACACTTTTGCAAAGCAGGGACATGAGCTGACCGCCGATTTCAACTACAACTACGCCACGTCAAAAGATAACTCCGATTATGCGTTACAGTATTACAACCCGGGACATCAGCCTATTGATTCTCCCAACCTTCCGCAACAGCGTTATGGCCGTGGTAATGGTAATACAACTTATATCACTGGTCAGATCGACTATGTAAATCCGCTGACAGAAACTTCCAAGATAGAAGCCGGTTTGCGTACCACCACCCGCAGGTTCAATAACCTGCTGAATACCAAAGGAAAAGATTTCTCTACAGGCGATTTCGTGTTAGATTCTTCCCTTTCTAACGATTACCACTACTCTGAAACGATCAATGCCGCTTACCTGAGCTACTCCGGAACAGCCGGTAACTTCGGTTATCAGGGCGGTCTGCGTGCAGAGCAATCGTTCTACGATGGTGAAATGAGAAGCCTCAACAAAAACAGTTATAAAATAGATTACCCTATCAGCCTGTTTCCCAGCCTGTTCCTTTCCCAGAAATTCAAGGGAGATCACGAACTGCAACTGAACTATAGCCGCCGTGTGCGCCGTCCATGGTTCCGCGACCTGCTGCCAAACCTGGAATACACCGGCCAGAGTGCCAATCGCGGTAACCCCGCCCTGCGCCCTGAGTTTACCAACTCTTTCGAGCTCAGTTACCTGAAAGACTTCAACAGGAAACATAATGTATTGGTATCCTTATATTTCCGGAATACAGAAAGGGCCATCACCGATTACTATACAGATACTACCCTTACCATCAATGGTGTGTCGCAGAAAGTCGTATTGTCTTACCCGGTGAATGCAGATACCAGGAATGCTTACGGCGCGGAATTCACCGTTCGTAACCAGATCCTCAAGGGCTGGGATATCACCACGAACCTGAACCTGGCGCAAACAAAGATCAATGCCAACAACCTGCAGAACAATCTTAGCAATCAGGGTTTTATCTGGTTCGGTAAGATCAACAGTAACACAAAATTGCCCTGGAATGCTACCCTCCAGATCACGGGTAACTACGAATCAAAACAGATCCAGCCGCAGGGAGAAAGAGCGGCACAGTACTCCGCCGATATCGCTGTTCGTAAAGAGTTCCTGAAGAAAAAGAACCTGGTAGTATCGCTTGCATTGAACGACATCTTCAATACTGACCGGAACCTGACATACACCACTACTGCTTACTCTGAGCAGGAAAGGTACCGTAAGCGTGCTACCCGCGAGCTGCGGATAAATGTTGCTTACCGTTTTGGTAAAATGGATACACAGCTATTCAAGCGTAAGAATAGTAAAAAAGAAGATCAGCAGGAAACTAAAGAAGAATATTAATTTAGTTCTCCAAAATCTATTACCTATGATCGATATAACCGGCAATACTATTACGCTTCGCTTTCTCGCAGAGCCCTCGGATGTCAATTTTGGAGGAAAAGTACATGGAGGGGCCGTAATGAAATGGATCGACCAGGCAGGATATGCCTGTGCTGCTAACTGGAGCGGTCAGTATTGCGTAACAATATATGTGGGTGGTATCCGCTTCTTTAAACCCATTTCTATTGGAGATATGGTCGAGATCACTGCTACTGTCATCTATACCGGCAACACCAGTATGCATATCGCCATCAATGTGCAGGCAGGTAATCCAAGGAAAAAGGAAAGAATAAAGACCACGCACTGTGTAATGGTCTTTGCCGCAGTTGATGATCATGGCAAAACTGTTCCGGTCCCTAAATGGACGCCGGAAAGCCCTGAAGGGGTTGAGCTGGAGAATTATGCAAAGAAATTGATGGCGCTGCGGCAGAGTATTGAAGAAGAGATGAAACCGTATATGTAGGATATGCGCATAAATAAAAACGAATGCAGGGGATCATGTCTCCTGCATTCTGTTTTTCTGCAGGTTATGATCCGGTAGGGGTTTCAACGACAAACCGGGAAACAAAACGCCGATGGACTCCTTTAGGAGTCCTGGTGTTTGTAGCGCGGGGTTTTTCAACCCCGGGAAACAGGCGCATATGGATATCGGGAATTTTTGATCGGCGTTTTGAATCCACGTACCGATGTCGTATTCGTTTCATCGTCATCCCCGGGTTGCCCCCCGGAAACATACACGCCGCGCCACAGGCCGACCTACCCTCACGAATGAAACCGTTAATGTGAAAATTGCATCTCGCTCAGGTTCCTGTACAATCCTCCTTCCACCAGTATCAGTTCCTGGTGAGTACCCTCTTCTACCAGCCTTCCTTTATCCAGCACAATGATCTTATCTGCCTGACGCACAGTGCTTAGCCTGTGTGCAATGACAATAGAGGTCCGTCCTTCCATCAGTTTCTCCAATGCGTCCTGCACCAGCCTTTCCGATTCGGAATCCAATGCAGAAGTGGCCTCGTCAAGGATGAGAATGCGGGGATCTTTCAGCACGGCCCGGGCAATGGCGATCCTTTGACGCTGACCGCCGGACAACTGTATTCCGCGCTCACCGACGATGGTATCAAGTCCCTCGGGGAAGCGCTCAATAAATTCCCAGGCATTCGCTTTCCTGGCCGCCGCTTCTACTTCGGCAGTACCTGCTCCCGGTTTACCATAGGCAATATTCTCCCTGATGGTGCCGCCAAAGAGGAACACATCCTGTGGTACAATGGCCATCTGGCTGCGGAGGGCTGATAATGGAAAGCTGGCAGCGTTTTTCCCGTTAAAACGGATCATACCTTCCGACGGACTATACAACCTTAGCAACAGCGAGACGATCGTGCTTTTTCCTGCTCCGCTGGGACCTACAAGTGCTATCTGCTGATCTGGTTCGATATCGAAGGAGATGTCTTTTAATACTTCCTGGTCCTCTCTTGTCGGATAACGGAATGAAACATTGTCGAACGAGATCTGTCCGCTGAGCTGATCTCCTGCGGCTATCGCTGTCGTTTCTTCTATAGGTTCTGCCGGCTCGTCCAGTATTTCCAGCAGGTGTTCCGTTGCCCCGATGCTCTTCTGAATGCTGGCGTATACTTCGGCAAGCCCTGCTACAGATCCGCCGATAAAACTGGAATATAGTACGAATGACAACAGCATGCCCGGATCCATCTTCCCGGCAGCGATCAGTAAGGCTCCTTTCCATATCACAGCTATCATCGCTCCGAACACGCCTAATATCATACTGGCGGTAAATGCGCCACGGAATTTGCCTGTCTTCATCCCGGTGCTGGCAACTTCCCGGATCTTCGTCCGGTATCGTGTCATCTCAAAGAATTCATTAGCGAAAGCCTTGACATTCAATATGCCCTGCAATGTTTCCTCAACGATCGTATTGGCTTCTGCCACCTGTTGCTGCGCCAGCTTGGAATAGCGCCTTACGAAGCGCCCGAAGAAATAGGCAATTACCATTATAACAGGTAAAGAGGCCAGCATCAGCAATGTCAGTTGTACAGACGTGTGCAGCAACAGTACCAGTCCGCCGATAATGATGATCAACTGCCGGATGAATTCCGCCACTGTTGTTGTGAAAGTTTCCTGCAGCAGGGAAATGTCTGAAGAGATCCTGCTGCCCAGCTCACCCACCCGCCTGCTGAGGAAGAAGCGCATAGGTAATTTGATGAGATGATTATAAATATGCTGACGCAAAGATGCCAGTGAGCGTTCGGTTACATTGACAAACAGCATGATACGCAGATAACCGAAGATGCCCTGAGCTACCAGGATACCCGCCAGCAACAGTCCTATACGATTTATTTCATGAGGATCTGTGATGATCTTATGTGTGTTGGCCGCATCCACCAGCTCTCCCAATAGTTTTGGAAAAGCAAGGTTAGCCAGGCTGGATACGAAAAGAAAGAAGAGTCCCAGACCAAAGGCCGGCCAGTAAGGCTTGACATATTTATATAGCCTGAACGTGCGTTTTAGGGCCGCTACACGTAACGGCTTCTTTTGTTGTGTGTCTTGCATCAGCGGATAGAATTACAAATAATATGGAGGCATGCTCAACCTGCTTACATCGCTTGAGTCGTATAGGTTATGACGTACAGGGAAGGTAGATATTTTATCCTACTTAAATAAATAAAGAAAGGAGGCCACACACCCTCCTTTCTGTTGACGAATAAACAATCACGAATAAGATTCAATTGCCTTTTAATGTGTTATCGACTTTAAATAGCCAATCTGCGTCGAAACGGGGGAATATATTTTCTGATCGGCAACATTTACCAGATGATAACCAGAATTTTAAGTGATTGCTATAAATGTGAAACTCCTGCCGGAGCCGTTTGTTCTGTTGAAGTAACAAGTGCTGTTCTGCTACTGATCACATGACAACTATGCTACTGCTATTGCGGGTTCTTGTTCCTGCTGGAATCGCCGGTACCGGTTCCGTAACGGGAAGAATCTTCACCCGGGTTAATGGCGCCTGGTGGAATCTCGGATGAAGCCGTATCAGGGGCCACCGCCGCTGTATCGGTAACGCCGGTTGACGTTGAGTCAGTATTTGTGTTATTACCGCCGCCACACGACGCTATGAACATCCCCCCTGCAAAGAAGAGCCCTGCAAGGAACAGTCTACTATTTTGATTCATTTTCATAAAAATATTTTTACCAGTTTAACGAATACGAATTAATAGATATGTGTCCTAGAAATTATTTCTACAAATAGTGGAGGCTGATAAACGCCCATTACCCATAAATGTTATTTTATCGGCATAGAATCAGGACGCTGTGAAGATGTGTCCATAGCCCTGCTGGTGGTATCTACCCTATTGGTAGTATCTGATTGAATAAGATTGGCGGTATCTGTCGTATTACCACTTTCCCTTGAGCTGCCGCAGGCAAACAGGAAGATGCTCAGGATAATGGCAAGACATGTCGTAATACCAATTTTGCACAGCGCCAGGCGTACGTTGATTGCAGCATTTCCGAGGTCTTTCTTTTGCTTTTTCATGATAACTATTTTCCAGGTTAAACAAATAAAATTGAAGTATGATTTCTGCTTATTGTATAAAGAATTATGCCAAGGCTTACATTTGTAGTTGAACGTCGTATATGGAACAGTCTATATTTCAGGTTATTGAAGAGCATCAGTTGCTGAAGGTCCTGGTGGCCCTGATCATTGGTGGTGTGTTAGGCCTGGAAAGGGAATATCGTCATAAAGCAGCCGGTATGCGCACGCTGGCGCTTATTTCCCTGGGCAGCACATTATTTACCATGCTCTCAGTAGAGCTGGGCTACCCTTCCAGCCCGGACCGTGTGGCATCCAATATACTTACAGGAGTAGGGTTCATCGGTGCAGGTGTAATCTTCAAAGGCGATTACACTATAGACGGGATCACCACTGCTGCTACTATCTGGATTGCTGCGGCCCTGGGTATTGCGGTCGGCGTAAGCCATTACCTGCTGGCAGCGGCTACGCTTATCGTAGTACTGTTACTGTTGGTAGGCTTTAAAGTAGTGGAAAGTAAGATTGGAGAGATCAGGGAGAAACGCAGTTATACTATCGGGTACCATATGGATCAATACAGTCCCGAAGAAATAGCCGATGTGTTCCGGCGTTTCAACTTAAAATATAAACGACTGCTGCATACAAGGAATGAGGCGTTTATTGTAGAAGATAAATACGAAGTTGCCGGAAGACCGCAGGAAATAGCGGCTGTCAACGCATTCCTTTTGGCAGATAAAAATATTCATCATTTTTCCGTTCAGGTAAACCCACTTTAGGAGGAGAACATACTTATGTCAGGAGGCCACGCCGATCTGCCCTTACATTATGGTCATGTACCACCCTGGCTCGCAAAGAGAATGAGCCTGCTGGGAGGTGCTATTGTTGAAACGATCGCAGCCGATTACGGGAAGGGTGAAGTACTGCGCCGCCTTAGTGATCCCTGCTGGTTTCAGGCATTGGGCTGTGTACTTGGTATGGACTGGCATTCTTCAGGCATCACTACCAGCGTAATGGGTGCTTTGAAGAAAGCATTGAACCCCAGGGCACAGGAGCTGGGTATTTATATCTGTGGAGGAAAAGGGCGGCATTCGAAAGAGACGCCTGCCGAATTGCTGGCTATCGCAGAACGTACAGGGCTTCCGGGACAGGAGCTGGTGCGTTGTAGTAAACTGGCTGCCAAAGTAGATAATACAGCTGTGCAGGACGGCTTTCAATTATACCTGCACTCTTTCATAGTATCTAATGAAGGAGAATGGGCTGTTGTGCAGCAGGGTATGAATGATGCCAGCGGGATGGCCCGCCGTTATCACTGGCATTCCACCGCTTTTAAACAGTTCACCGAAACACCGCATACTTTTATATATGGTCATAACCAGGGCCTGATCCTCAACCTGACAGATAAAGACGCTGCCGCTACTAAATCGGGTATGCTGCAGCTGATTAAGGAAAAGCCAGCCCATCTCCTGCCGGAGATCCGTAACCTGGTCATGCCCTCCCACCACGATGTGAGAGCGAAGGATGTCGATCTTAAACGACTGGGAAGCGTGCTGGCCGTGGCGCATGAACGTCAGTTACATGATTTTGAATCGCTGCTGCTGCTGGAAGGTGTCGGGCCACGTACCCTGCAATCCCTAACCCTTGTCAGTGAGGTGATCCACGGCACTCCCTCCCGTTTCACCGATCCCGCCCGTTTTTCTTTTGCCCACGGCGGAAAAGATGGTCATCCTTTCCCTGTTCCGGTAAATGTATACGACGAAACCATCAGTGTGCTGAAGGATGCTGTGAACAAAGCGAAGATCGGGCAATCTGATAAACAGGAGGCTATCCGCAAATTGTCGGTATTATCGCAACAGGTCGAAAAGGATTTTATTCCCAATGCCCGGCTTGAGGAACTCATCCGGGAGGAAAGGGACAACTCCTGGCGATACGGCGGCCGCACTGTAATGGGCAAGGCCCTGCCGCCGGATAAAAAGAAAGGTGGTTCACAGCTAAGCTTGTTCTGATGAGCAATGCTAGCAATGCTGTCAGCGGCTGCCTGCAGATTTTTGTCCTTCCATTGTTTCAAGGCAATGTCTTGTTTAATCAGTATCTATCACATGACTATTTCATCTGCATTCATTTACCGCTAAGGATTAAAAAGAAATCCCGGCTTAATAGCCGGGACTCTTGATAATTTCTCTGTCCTATTTTCTACACTGGTATTACCCAGTTCAAATGATCAGGGTTTCATCTCAGACTACAATTTGTAGTCGCCCCTGTGTTAGAATAGAGTAATTGTTCTGGTAAAAATAGCGCGAACTTCATGCCAGAGTTGCCCTTTTTCTGGATTAAATTTTGAAATCCTGTGAGGCATTTAATTGTTCGATATGGCTACATTAAATTATGATACACTGACTGTTACAGCAGCAACACAGATACAAAATGAGATGAGGAATGAGACGATTATCCAGGCCAGAGATTTCCCGGTGAATATCATTGCAGGCGCCGATATCTCCTTTAATAAATTCAGCACTACAGTCTATGCAGGTATTATCCTGTTGCAATTCCCCCAACTGATCCCGATAGGTTATTCGCTGGTAAAAAAGGAGGTACTTTTCCCCTATGTACCGGGTTATCTGGCTTTCCGTGAGGTGCCGGCGCTGCTGGCAGCCTGGGAAAATCTTCAGCAGCGGCCCGACCTGCTTGTTGTTGATGGTCATGGTATTGCGCATCCCCGCCGCATGGGTATAGCCGCACATTTTGGTGTAGTGGCAAACACGCCCACGGTAGGTTGTGCTAAGAAAGTGCTCTGCGGAAAGTATGAAGAACCACCTTCTGAGAAAGGAAGTAATACCCCGCTTGTCTTTAAGAACGAAGTGGTGGGTGCCGCCCTGCGGACGAAGAACGCCGTTAAACCTGTTTTTGTTTCTCCCGGTTATCGCATGGATGTACCCGGTACTGTGGAAATTATATCACAGTGTGTAGGGCGTTACCGCATACCTGAACCCACCAGACTGGCACATAATATTGTGAACCGGTTCCGCCTGGGAGAAGTCCCTGAAGGATTTACTCTCATGTGAGATATGACAAATGGTTCCCTTGGAGCGCTCTTATTGCCCCTTTCCCTTTCTGCATTTCACCAGAAAGAAAGGATAGTTCTCCCTTACTTCAATGATCTCGAACAAGCCCGCCTGGCCGAACTCGGCGTGGATCGATTCGCTGTCATAGAAGAACATTTTAACGCCGCCGAACATCTCAAACCGGTCCTTACTGATAAACTTGCCTGTACCATAGGTCGGTGCCGTTTTTGAAATAACCGCGAAAACCATATACCCATTGTCTGACAACTGGTTGTAACAGTCGCGGATCAGCTTCTCCCTCTCCTGGCTGTCCAACAGGTGAATTAAAGCATAGCAGAATATCCCGTCATAGCGATGGTTGTCAAATGGCATATCGGTTACCGAGCCATGGTAGATGATCATATCCCTGCCGTAGTGCTTTTCTGCCATTTCAATGGCAGTCTTTGAGATCTCAATCCCCGTCACGACCATGCCATTGTCTCTGAAGATCTGTGCGTTCCGTCCATAGCCAATACCGGGAATCAGTATGTTTTTCAGGCCCTTTTCAACAAAGAGATCCTTTGTCAATATGGCTGATTGTGCAGGTGCAAAGCCCCACATCTCCTGTTTTTCTGTAAAGGCGGATTCCCAGAATTCCGGTTCCCCGGTTTTGTTATCCATAGCATTGCATTTAAAATGCAACAAAGTTACATTATTTGCCAGGTAAGATGTAAAAAGCTGGCGTATTTCCGTCAGGTATTTCCGATACCGTTTCGGCATATATTATAATTGCAAGCGGGGATTGAAGCCTTCGTGGCCTCCTCCTATTTCACTGGTGCATTTCCGTCAGGTACTTCCAATACCGTTTCGGCATATGTTGCAATTGCAAGCGGGGATTTTTCCTTCCGGGAATGTTCACTTCTTTATAATAGGTCTGCCAGAGGCGCTGGTACAATTCTTCTTCCGGCGCCCAGACATTGCTGCTACTATGATAATAGGGATCATAGTCTCCGTTGAAGTGTAACCGGATCGTCTCAACGTGCTGCAGGTTATAGTAGATACCGAAGCGGCGGCGCTCATCGTAGATCAGCCAATACTGATCTGCATAGCGGTCCTTAAAATGCCGGGCTATCAGGGGTAGCACATTATATTCCGGCGATACCAGAGAATAAAAGATATTGTCCCTTGTCAGCTGGAAACGGACAAAGGCTTCCATCCTGTGCTTTTCCCGTAACACTTTAGCTGCCAGCCGCGATACATGCAGGACGTATTTATTGCCAAAGTCACTTGTCACATCCTCTTTATTCGCAAAAACATGTCGGATGAATCCCACCATATTGTCCTCTTCTCCAGGCAGTTCTGAAAGATAACAGCAAAACAGCTGTTGCAGGTTTTCCGCTGGTAATTTCCTGCTTAATCCAGCCCATACCCTGTCGGCATTGGCCACCACGGTGGGCGTGAATATTACATTCTCAAACAAGCCACGCACGTGGTCCTGTTCCTTCCTGATCATGACATCTGTCCTCTTCTGCCAGTACAGGTCAAATACGGCAGACAGGAAGCCATCAAAACTTCCATCATACAACCACGTAGTCATTTTAGTAACATTTAACCTACCGCCCGCGGACTACCTATCCACAGCACAGGTGGTAGTCCGGCAGACGATAGTAATTGAGGATAATCATAGAATATCGATATGGTATATTAATATCAGAATAAACTTAGTTGCGCTGTATGTGCTTTTAACCACTTACTGTGCGACTGTGTCAGCAATAGTTGCCGGAGCTGCTCCGGGGCCAGCTCCTTCCGTTCCAGGGACCGGGATTTACAGGTTATAAAATACTTCGCTCTGTTGATCTGTACGCCCATCTGTTTTAACTGATCCCATCCCAGTGCACCGTGTATGCGGGCGGCACAGATCTTCCGCGCGCTTTCAAGCCCGATGCCTGGTACTCTGGCTATCAGCATTTTATCAGCTTTATTGATATCTATCGGGAAACAGTCCAGGTGCCGCAATGCCCAGGACAGTTTGGGGTCAATATCAGTATCAAGATTTGGATGCCCTTCATTCAATAGCTCATGGGCCTGAAACCCGTAAAGCCGTATCAGGTAATCTGCCTGGTAAAGCCTGTTTTCCCGCAGCAACGGTACCTGGCTATGAATGCCGGGCAACCTGGTGTCATTGCTGATGGGCACATAACCAGAATAATATACCCGCTTCAGCTGGAATTGCCGGTAAAAGTGAGATGCCATATGCACGATCTCCATATCCGTTTCTCCCGCAGCGCCCACAATCACCTGTGTGCTTTGTCCCGCGGGTATGAATGTGGGTACTTTCTTTAGTACCTTCCTTTCATCTTCCAGCCGTATAACCTCATGTTGCAGGAAACGGATTGGCCGGATCATGGCCGGCCGGGTTTTCTCCGGCGCCAGTAGCTTCAATCCGGCTTCTGTGGGCAGTTCGAGATTGACGCTTAAACGATCGGCGTACAGGCCCGCCTCTCTGATCAGCTCATCACTCGCGCCGGGAATAGCTTTCAGGTGAATATAACCGTTAAAGTTATTTTCTGTCCGCAGTTTCTTTGCCACCCTCACCAGGCGTTCCATGGTGTAATCAGGGTCTTTGAATATGCCGGAGCTGAGAAATAAACCCTCAATATAGTTCCGGCGATAGAAATTGATCGTGAGGTCCACTACTTCCTGTACCGTAAAGGCCGCTCTTTTAACATCGTTACTTTTCCGGGACACACAATAGGCGCAATCATAAATACAGACGTTCGTCAGTAATATCTTCAACAGCGACACGCAACGGCCATCCGGGGTATATGAATGACAGATCCCCATTCCGGGAGCCGCATTGCCCAAACCTTTGGTATCGTTCTTTCTGTCGCTACCACTGGACGCACACGAAACATCATATTTCGCCGCATCTGCCAGTATCGCCAGTTTCTCCTCTATCCTTTCCATAAGCATCAACTCTGGCCCTAAATTACTAATATTTTTAGTAATTGCTAATTTTGTTAGACGCTTATTTAAACATCAGTACAGCAACCGCGGCCTTTCCGACGAACTTAACTGTAAGTGGTTTCCCGTTGCTAAGTGATTGTGCCACCACTGTTTATAGCGGTAATGTAAAGCTGTTTTTAGTTGAGGATATTGTAAATGGGACGCATTCCCGTCGCATTTTACCCGAGCTACTTCGCGTGAACAGGCACAGCCCCTTACATCACGCCTTCTTTTTCCCCAATGTCATCAACACAACCCCGCCAATGACGATCATACAGGCAATCAATGCCTGGGACGACAGGCTTTCGTGGCCAATGGCCCAACCCAGGAAAAGCGCTACAACAGGGTTCACATAGGCATAGGTTGACAGCAGCCGCGGTGGCGCATTGCGGGTCAGCCAGCTGTAGGAGGTGAACCCCACCAAGGAACCGATCAGTACCAGGTATGCGTAGGCGCACAATGTACGGGTGGAAAGATGTTGCAGGGTATCCCAGGCGCCCGGTTCAGCTTCGGCGCTTATGAAAAAGCAGAATAAAGCACCGGTCAGCATCTGGATGGCGGCAGATTGCATGGGCGCAGGCATGGTGAGCTTGGAAACTGACAACGATCCCAATGCCCAGCAGGCGCATCCTCCGGCCAGTATAGCAATGGGCCATAAGGGGTAACTACGGGCAGTGGCCGCAGCAAAGGGGTTGAATAAGAGGAACAAACCGGCTAATCCTACAACAATACCCGTCACTGTCATTACCGTAGGCCGTTGCTTGCTGAAGAACGCCCAGTCAAAGCCGATAAACCATACTGGTATCGCGGCCACGATAAGAGCCACCAGGCCTGAAGGCATATAGTGTACCGCCAATGCTGTACTGGAATTGCCGATGCCGATCAGCATCAGGCCTACAAAGGCGGCAGACAAGACCTGCTTCCGGGAAGGCAGTTGTTTTTCGCTGCTTCTGCTGATGAATGCCATTAATGTTCCCGCCACGAGAAAACGAAATGCCGAGAGCAGAAAAGGAGGTACTATTTCCGTGGCGATCTTCATCCCCAGGTAAGTAGAGCCCCAGATGATATATACGGCAAAAAGGAATCCCCAGAGCTTTGTGTTATCCGGTTTAGAAGACGCAGTTTCAGTTGTCACAGGCAATTAAATAAAAATTAAGTAAATAACCGCAAAGCATTGTATATTAACCCCTTACTCCTTCACATACACCTCGATGATCGCATTGGTGGGACGACGCGGTGCAAGGAATTCGTCTACCTTCCGGTAGTGATGCTGCAGCTGATATCTCAATGCAAAGGGGAAAAAGTTATTGTTTCTCGGTGCATATTCATACAAAACCACATCATAATAGTGATCCTGTACCTTTTTAACAAACGCATCCAGCTGTCTGTTGAACATGCCCACGCCCAAATGGTACCACAGGGGATAATCGCTCCCTGTTTCCAGCTGGTAAGGCAATGCCTGTGCCAGCGGCGTTAACTCGGTCATATTCAACAACTTAATGGTGACCTTCTTTTCTTTTACAACAGGTAGTTGCTGCAAGCGGGTCATACCATGTACAGTGGAAGGCGGCATATAGATCTTATGAAAAGCCCAGAGGTCGGAGAAGATCCATTGGTCTGTGGGAACATCCGTCGTATCGGCATTGATCATGAAATTATTACGGGACACGACATTCTCTCCCGTAGGACTGATCTGCGGATTGTAGATCGCATAAGAGGAACTATCGCCCGCCGGCACACCACTCTTACCGGCTACCACCCGCTCAGGTGGAACGAGGCGCGATACGACCCTGTCCAGGTATTTCCAGAATGAACCGGACCACCAGAGCAATACCAGCAATGTTGCAGCGCCGAAAGCCGGCCAGCGGCTCAGGTCCAGTTTCAACTGCTCCTGTAAACGGCTGGCTATGAAAGCGAAAGCGAAGCTGTGAAAGAAAATATTGTTATCCGGAGGTGTGTAGCTGGTCACCTGGAAAATGGCCGCTTCTGCTAATATCCCCAGGGTCAGCAGGGTGAACAGCACAGCCGGTCTGTCATTCCAGAAGCTGCGCCATTGGCGGAAGGCAGGTACCAGGCATAGCATCACCAGTAAGAGGTACAACTTGATCCATTGAGAGAAGCCCATGATCTCTGACAGGATATCATATACAGATAAGCGCGAGTTGTGCGGGGCCTGCCCGTGATTGAACCAGTAGCCGAAACCGTAAGGCAGCAAAGGAACGATGACTGCCGCCGCTACAATGCCATAAAAGGCCAGGTAGGCAACGAAGTCCAGCCACTTCTTGCCCTGTAAAGTGTTATATGCCAATAAGGCGAGCGAAAGCAGCAATGCCAGTCCGCCGCCATCCTGCTTAGTAAAGAAAGACAGGAAAGTGAAAAAGGCAGACAGGAAGAGGAATAAAAAGCGCAGCTTGCCCTGTGGCCCCATCAGATAACGGAAAAGGAAGGCCAGCCCGATCAGTTCATACACGATCACTGTCTGGTTATACCAGGGCCAGAAGTTGAAGAACGAATACGAGAGTACGAACAACAGTACAGAGATCACCCGGATAGGCGTTTGTACCTGGAGGCTTTTAAGGATGGACCGGAAAGCCAGCCCTGCCAGTATGTTCATGAAAACCTGGGCTTTCACGAGCGATATCAGCTGGGGACCGAACAACTTAAAGAACAATGCAGGCATCAGCCAGAAGCCATAACCCAGTGGTAAGCCAAAATCCCTGTAAGGAACCTGGCCTTGCGATAGCCGGTAAGCGCCTTCCCAGGAAAGGAAAATATTTACCCTGTAGGGAAATGTCACAAACAAAGGTACCAGGGCAAAACCAATGATGATCAGCAATTCTGCAATAAAGGCACCTTTACGGCTGAACGGAGCATGAGTTGACGGCATAAACTAAACGGGGATAATAAATTGATGAAAACGAGTATAAAGTAACATGAACGGGCTCAAAAATAGTAGAATTTACGCGAAAATAGCATTTTATGGTGTTGTTGTTCGGTAATCAGTCGTATCTTGGCGGCAACATTAAGTTCAATCCCCGTGCAATATTTAAAACTGTTAAGACCCTCCCATTGGGCAAAAAACCTTTTTTTATACATTCCCCTTTTCTTCGCGGGTGAGATATTCAACCTGCAAAAGGTAGTGGAATTACTTATCGGATTTATTGCATTTAGCCTCATTGCCAGCAGCATTTACATCATCAATGATTATAGAGATGTAGAAGCCGACAGGATACACCCGGTAAAACGTAAACGCCCCATCGCTTCCGGTGCTGTTTCAAAACCGGCTGCCCTGGTCTTCTTTGTATTATGCCTGGCCATTGGTGGCTTGCTGGCATGGTACGTCAGACCAAAATTCGCATTTGTTGCAGGCATTTATTTCATTATCAATTTATTATACTCCTTCGGATTGAAGAACATTTCCATCCTCGATATTCTCATCCTGTCAACAGGCTTTGTATTGAGGGTAAAGGCAGGCGGTGTAGCCGCTAATATAGCCGTATCCGAATGGCTGATGATCATGGTGTTCCTGCTGGCACTGTTCATGGCAATCGCGAAACGGCGCGACGATGTGCTGATCAAGACGCAGTCCGGTCAGGATATGCGCAAGGCTGTTAAAGGCTATAACATGGACTTTATGAACGTGATGCTGGCCCTCGTGTCTGCGGTCATCATTGTGGCGTACCTGATGTACACAATGGCCCCCGAAACGATGTCGCGCTTTGGTACTTACCGCCTTTATTATACATGTCTTTTTGTAATTGGTGGATTATTACGATATTTGCAAATAACATATGTGGAGAATAATACAGGTTCTCCCACCAAAATCCTATACAAAGACCGTTTCATTCAATTAACCATACTCCTGTGGGTGCTGAGTTTTTATGTGATAATTTATTTACCCACTAACAAAAGTTTTTTTGAGTAATGGAAAAACGGTTAGCAAACTGGGGGAACTACCCCGTTATCTCCTGCGACGAATCGTCATTTTCGCAGGAAGAGCAGGTGCAGGATTTTATATCCACACATTCTTCTGTAATTGCCCGCGGAAACGGGCGCTGTTACGGCGATGCTTCACTGGCCCAACACAGTGTTTCTACCCTTAAATACGACAAAGTGCTCGCTTTTGATACGACGAAGGGCATCTTCGAATGTCAATCCGGTATCACACTCGATCAGATCCTCGATATTATCGTTCCCCAGGGATGGTTCCTGCCGGTTACTCCCGGTACGAAGTTTATTACTGTGGGCGGCGCCGTAGCCTCCGATGTACATGGTAAGAACCATCACGTAGACGGCTCGTTTTCTGGGCATATTATCGATATGGACGTCATTACGGGCAATAAGGAGACTATTACCTGCTCTCCTGCAGATCACTCCGACCTTTTCTGGGCAACCTGCGGTGGCATGGGGCTTACGGGCATCATTACACGGGTAAAGTTCGGGCTGAAGAAGATCGATACGGCATACATCCGTCAGAAACAGATCAAGGCCCGCAACCTGGAAGACCTGATCCGCCTTTTTGAAGAATATAAGGATTATACCTATTCCATGGCCTGGATCGATTGTCTGCAGAAAGGCGATAGCTTCGGCCGTGGCATACTTATAGTGGGTGAACATGCCCGCCCGGAAGAGTTGAATGAACAACAGCGCAAAGCCCCCCTGCAACTACCGGCCAAACGTAAACTGTCGCTGCCCTTCAATCTTCCTTCTTTTGCACTGAATACACTGACAGTCAAGGCGTTTAACTGGCTGTATTATCTGAAGAATACCAAACGGGAGATCAATAATGTCATTCCCTACGAGCCATTCTTTTACCCCCTGGACGCCATTCTGCACTGGAACCGTGGCTATGGTAAGGCAGGCTTCGTGCAGTACCAGTTTGTACTTCCTCTCGAGAAAAAAGAAGGACTGATCGCCATCCTGCAGCGGATCAGTGATGCAGGCTTGGGCTCTTTCCTGGCCGTACTGAAAGTTTTTGGCAGGCAGGACAGCCTGATATCATTTCCTATGGAAGGGTATACACTGGCGCTTGACTTCCCGGTTCGTAAAGGTCTCTTCGAATTCCTGGACAAGCTGGACGAGATCGTATTGCAATACGGAGGCCGCCTCTACCTGTCGAAAGACGCCCGTATGAAACAGGAGGTTTTCTGGCAGAGTTACCCCAATGCGCAAAAATTTGCCGATATCATCAAAACATACAACGGTGCTAAGCTGTTCCGTTCTGTACAATCAGACCGCTTACTGCTGACAGAATAGACTTTTGCTACCTTAAAATACCGATAATCAATATATGCCTACTGTTCTTATTCTGGGAGCCGGGTCAGACATGGCTGTTGCCATAGCCCGTGAGTTTGCCAGGAACAAATATAATATCCAACTGGCGGCCCGTAATCTGGCCGCTATCTCCGCCCTGGGACAGGATCTCCGCATCCGTTACCAGGTAAGTGCAAGCTCCCATGCCTTTGATGCAACTGATTTTAAGAGCCACGCTGCTTTTTATGTTTCATTGCCCCAGGCGCCGGATATCACTATTGCCGTGTTCGGATATCTGGGGTCGCAGGAAAAAGGGCAGTCCGACTGGAATGAGGCCGCCCGCATCCTCCATACCAACTATACCGGTGCAGTTTCTATCCTGAATATTGTAGCCGATGAATATGCGGCGCGTGGCAATGGCGCCATCGTGGGCATCAGCTCCGTGGCCGGAGAACGTGGCCGTCAGAGTAACTATCTGTATGGCAGCGCCAAGGCCGGCTTTACAGCCTATCTCAGCGGGCTCCGGAACCGTCTTTTCCATAAAGGTGTGCATGTACTGAGCGTTCAGCCCGGGTTCGTATATACCCGCATGACGGAGAACCTGAAGCTACCGCCCCTCCTGACCGCCCAGCCACAGGATGTTGCAAAGGATGTTTATCGGGCAGTGACTGCAAAGAAAAATGTGATTTATACGAAGTGGTTCTGGCGATATATTATGCTCATTATCAAATTAATACCAGAGGGTATCTTCAAAAAACTCAAATTATGAAGCCAGCAATTGCTTTCTTCGATTTTGACGGTACCATCACCAGGAGAGATACCCTGTTCGAGATCATCCGTTTCCAGAAAGGTGAAACTGCATTATATACCGGTCTGGCTTTATTGTCGCCAGCTTTGGTGATGATGAAGCTGGGATTGATCTCCAAACAGAAAGGTAAGGACCTGGTGCTGCAACACTTTTTTCGTAACACCCCGGTAGATGAGTTCCGCGATAAATGCGCCGCCTTCTGCCGCGACAGGTTGCCCGGTATGATAAGGGAGAATGCCTTGCAGGAGATTAATCAGCATCTGTCCAAAGGCCACCGGGTGGTAGTGGTGACGGCTTCCGCACAGGAATGGGTGAAGCCCTGGTGCGATTGCATAGGTATTGAGTGTATCGGTACCCGGCTGGAGATCAGGAATGCCAGGGTCACCGGCCGCATTCAGGGCGTGAACTGTAACGGCGAGGAAAAAGTACGCCGCATCCGGCAGCAATATGACCTGCCTGTGTTCGGCGATATCTATGCCTATGGCGATACGGACGGCGACAGGCCCATGCTGCAATTAGCCACTTTTGGTTTCTTCAGGAAGTTCTGAAAACACTCAGGCCATCAATCACGGTCGTTTAAACGGTAATTGATGGCCTGAAATGCATCTATCTATTTCTACTTACTACTTCTACTTTTAAGCTGCCGCTTTAAGTTTCACTACTTTTACCTTGGCGGTCTTCAGTTTAATGATACCAATAGCATTGAAGAATTTCATTACCGGATAAGTCGGGTCCAGCTCAAACCATTTCTTGGCGAAGTTTGGACTGTCTTTATACTTGTGGTGATTGTTCTGGAACAGTTCTCCCAGCAGCAAAATACCCCAAGGGGAAGTATTTTTTGATTTATCGCCGTTGTCAAAGCTCTTGTAACCATATTTATGACCACACCAGTTCACCACAGCGCCTTGTACAGGCCCGATCAGGAAGTGGACAGGTAATAAAAGGAACCAGTACCAGGCTGGAGCGAAGGCAACATAGAAAGCTATATAAATGCCTGCCCATGCCAGACGGGTAATAGTATGGTCACCGAAGCGGTCCATCGCATTCCATACCGGCAGCGGAGGATTGGTCGTAAATTTCTCGTCCAGTACTTTTGCACCGGTGTAAATATCATTGTACAGTTTACGGGTCTGCCACATCATGCTCCATACATCTTTAAAGAAGTGCGGAGAATGCGGGTCATGCTCAGTATCGCTGTATTCGTGGTGCATACGGTGCATAGCGCCATAGGCACGCGGAACTAAGTAAGATGTTCCCTGGAAGAACCAGGTACAGAAGTAAAATACCCTTTCCCAACCTTTACTGGTAGTATACATCTGGTGGGATGCATATCTGTGCAGGAAAAAGGTGTGAAAGAACAAGGATAAGAACCAGTGGGAAAAAAAGAATATTAAAATCGCAGTCATTTTCTCTCTTTAAACATAAATTAATAAGTTGTCAAAGGTAGCTTAAAATGGGCGGGAACCCCTATAAATAATTACGTATCAATGATAGATACCGCTTATATGAGTAGTGAGGTCGCCACAGGGGCGTGTTTAGGAAATGTTAAAATTGTTTTGAAGGCGCGTTTTCAATGCAATATTGACGCCGAAAATGATATTGAAGTTGGTCTGATCCTTCGCAAACAAGACGAACGGTTCTGTTACCAGGAAGTTACTGCAGGCTAGTTTCTTCACCCTAGCACGGTCGGTCTGAATGGTCCCTTGCCGTGGCGAAGCGGCCATTTTCGAGTTACCTTATCATTAAAACGACTATCCAGCTCTGCCGGAGAAAAAGCACATCGGCCTATTGGGTTAGTGCACTCTATAGAAGAAAATTTTAAAAAAGCTTTCATTAATAGGTTATGTACCAAGCTTAACTGCAACTGATTCTTATAACTTGAGTTTATATGACAGTTTGTAAGAGTAATAATTAGATGATCGAAGTCACATTTTGCTTACTTCCCTTGTCTAATAAGCTATTTATATAACTTTTTGTTAATTAGATATATATATTGAATCGTGTTAATTTAATAAAATGGCATCTAAAACTAGTGTATCTATTTTTACTACAGCTATAACACAGTCCATCAAAGGAAAGATCTGGAAATGGTTCCTGGGAGGAATCGGCTCTTTAGTCGGCGTACTCCTATTGGTAAAGAACTTCTTTGGCCTAGATGTACTAAAATCTTCGTTATACGGTGGAGCTTTTTTATTTTTGTTGTTTATCATCCGTTTTTCTATCTTTTTAGCACGCGAGGTAATTAAGCACCTACATTTTATTAATAGAGATTCAATATATGGAGACGCTATTATTGCACTAAAAGATGCTTTTGCAAAGGTCAATGCTTTACAGAGAGCTAAGGATTTCAGTGATACTGAATTTGTAGCTGTTATGGTGGAAATTTGTAATGGACTCCAACATTTTTTTAATAAAAAAACAAAAAGTAAATGTTCGGTGTCTATTAAAGTACCGATTACAGGAAACGTATCGGCGAATGCTTCTGTACAAAATCTCTGTAGGGATTCTGAACACGCCAGGATCCGAGATACGGAAGTTTATAATAAAATAAATCATACCATCATTGGAAATACGCCGTTTCAAAAAATACTTAATGGGGTACTCACCGGCAACCGCAGAAAATTTATCTACATCAACAACGATATCAATGCAAGTAAAGATTACGAGAATACTAGTCGCGATGCATACACTACGGGGATATTGCCTTATGAAAGTGAAATTGTTTATCCATTGATTCCGGCATATTTTACAGATAAGTCCAAATACGATGTATTGGGCTTTCTATGCATAGATTGTCAATGTAAAGGTAAATTTGACGAGAAATATGATGTGGCAATAATTGAGTGTGCTACAGATCGTCTTTATGATTTAATAGTAACGAGGAATTATTTAAAAGCTGTTAAACAAACGCAAAATGAAGGCACTGCCGCTTGAACAACAAAAAATTGGTTTTCAACAAGTTTCCAGAAATGAGAACGTCTTGGTACTACAGCGAATTATTAACAAAAATATAGCGAAGAAGAGGAAAAAAAGGGGAGATGTCGCCCAACAACCAACGCTCAACTTGCATCTCTTTGATCAAAGAGATCTTGAAGAATTAAGAGAACTCCAGGCTCAAATCGTTCAAAATTATCCGACTAAAAGTAGTCGCTTTTTCTATCCAATATTACAAGCAATAGGAACCTTTTTAACTAAGTAAACTATTTAATATCATAAGATCACACGGGTGTTGGGTCAATAATTAATGCCATTCAGGTAAGCAAGATCTTCCCGAATGGCATCTTTAATGAATAATTTCACAATCGCACTCCTGTCAGCTCCTCACTGAGCTCCCACAGT
This sequence comes from Chitinophaga filiformis, assembly GCF_023100805.1. NCBI lineage: Bacteria > Pseudomonadati > Bacteroidota > Chitinophagia > Chitinophagales > Chitinophagaceae > Chitinophaga > Chitinophaga filiformis. The sequence goes on along the minus strand of NZ_CP095855.1, from coordinate 4,688,200 downwards.
CGTGCAGCGGCAGCAGGGTCAATCGCATAGGGAAATACACCAAATGCCTTAGCTGGCGCCCGCTTACTTACATCATTCCCTCCCCTGGTTTTATCTTCCGTGGTCACGGGCGAAATATCACAATTTTCACAATACACGCCTCCCATGCCTTCCAGCTGTGGACTTACAGCGCACCAGACGCTGGTGGCCGCTCCCTGTTCAATGGTCTTTATCTGTCTTGAGGGATCAAGTATCAGTTTGCCGTCCTGATCAAAGACCCCAGCCTTTTGAAGTTCCTCCTGCGACATATATCGTTTCAGGTCAGTATCTGCAATACTTCCCGGATGTACGGCAAATGCACGGATGCCTTCTTCCCGGCCGCGCCGGTCGAGCTCCACTGCAAAGAGGACATTCGCTGTCTTTGACTGCCCGTAAGCCAGCCAGCGATCATACGCCCGCTGCTGAAAGTGCAGATCTTCAAACACCACCGGCGAATAACGATGTCCCCAGGAGGACAAGGCCACTACCCTGGCGCCGTTGGCGCGACGCAAAGCAGGCCAGAGCCGTACCGTCAGCTGAAAATGTCCCAAGTGGTTCGTGGCAAACTGTGACTCGTATCCGCGCTTGTCGAGCGTAAATGGATTGGCCATGGTCCCGGCATTATTGATCAAAATATGCAAAGGTCTTTCGCTCGCCAGGAACTTATCAGCAAAAGCATCAACAGCTAGTGGGTCCATCAGGTCAAGTGGACTTATCTCAACCCGCGCTATTCCCGTCAATGCCCTGGTGGCCTTCTCTGTGTCACGGGCCGGAACGATCACAGTAGCTCCTGCATGACTCAGCACTCTTGTTGTTTCTAAGCCAATACCAGCATAACCTCCGGTTACAATCGCCACTTTGCCGGATAGATCAATACCCTTAATTACTTCTGCGGCGGTAGATGCCCCATCAAAGCCTGAATCAATTGGTTCCTGTAAAGTCACTATTTTGTTCTTTTCCATAGATCAAATTTTCTGACTCAAAGGTAGATGAGCCGCCTATGGGAACTTTGTGCGCTTCAAACCAATATTTGTAAAAATCAAACCTGACGAAATGCCGAGGGCGAGAGCTTTACCCGCTTTTTGAAAAAGTTGTTGAAATGCGCCTGGTCTTCAAAGCCCAGTGCATAACTGATCTCCGCGATGTTCAGATTGGTATGTTTCAGCATGGCCTTCGCCTCTGCCATCAGCCGGTCAAAAATGTGGTCTGTAGTAGTTTTGCCGGTTTCTGTCTTTATTGCCCGGTTGAGGTAGTTGACATGAATAGAGAGCTTCTCTGCAAAGTCTTTGGGCGTACGGAGCAAGATAGGACCGGCAAATGCTTCGATGGGGAACTGTCGCTCCAACAGGTCTAAAAATGCTGTCGTAACACGTGCAGTGGCATTGGATTCTTTCAGGAGACTCCTCGAAGGCGCCAGCTTCATGGCATAGTAAACCAACTCACTGATGTAACTGCGTATCAGCTCATATTTGTAGACATAATCACTATTAAGCTCTCTCAGCATTTTCTCATACAGATCGATCACTTCTTTTAATGCCTCTCCTTCAAGCGGAAAGGCCGGACGGGCATCTGGCATAAAAAGCGGGATCTCATCCAGCTTCAGCCGCAGGCCTTCCCTGAAGAATTCATCTTTGAATACACAGGAATATCCCGAAACATCCTCGCGCAGGAGATCGAACGTATAGGGAACCCTTGAATTGAGGACCAGCAGGGTATCGTTACCAATTGTAATGCTCTGATCCCCAAAATGTAAGATCGCAGCACCGCGAAATAACATGATCTTATAGTAGTCACGGCGACTGTATGCCGAAACGCCTGGTTGCATACGTTCCTCTACCTTATAAACATTAAAATATGGGCCCGTGTACCCCTTGTTAGCCGGATCAACTGAATGGGCATCCCACAATTGAACTACCTCCGCCATGACCTTGTTTTTTTGCAAATATCAAACTTTTATCTTCACTCTCCGCAATTCCAGGAGGTTGAGCGCATTACTGGTGAAGCCCATTACATTTGGCTGTACAAGGTGAATGACCTGGTCATAGAACAAGGGCACTACCGGCGCATCGGCGACAATCATCCTGTCCATTTCCTGGTAAAGCAGGTAACGGAGGGAATCGTTATTTTCCCGGAGCGCCTGTTCATATAAGCGGTCAAAGGCAGGATTGGCATATCTTGTATAGTTGGGGGGAGTACCATTCTTACTATAGAACACTGCCAGGTAGTTCTCTGCATCTGCGTAATCTCCTATCCAGCTACCGCGGAAAAAGAGCGCCTGCGATTTGGCCGTCTGCTCCAGCAATAATGCTTTCTGCAATACCTCTACCTGTATCGGAATACCTACCTGTTGTAGCTGGTTCGCTACATAATTGGCATAATCTTCATAAACAGGGATCGACAGCAGATGCATGGCCGGTAGTCCGCGCCCTTCAGGGAAACCAGCCTCCCGCAACAATTGCCTTGCCCTTGCGGGATCATAGGTATATCCTTTTACTTTCCCGGTGTCGAATGAGGGCAGGCCCATAGGAATAAAACCAGCATTGGCCGGAGAGCCTATCCCATTCCGCAGATAAGTGATCATCCTGGTCCTGTCAATACTATAATTAATAGCCAGCCTGATTTTCTGCAGGCGGGATGGCGACATCTTTACCGCTGCCTTCGTACTGTCCAGCAGAAATCCCAGGTATTCAATGTTAAGGAAAGGACTTTTATCGAGCACCAGCTTTCCCTCCCACTCTTTCTTAAGCATCCCTTTTTTAGTGAGCACCTCGTCTTTAAAAGAAGCGTCAATATCATTCATGAAGTCCAGCTGTCCCTGGCGAAACAAGAGGAATTCTGTTGCCTTATTTTCCTGGAATGTGACCTTGACCGCATCGAGATATGGCAATGCATGGCCTGCACTATCTTTTTCGAAATAGCGGGGATTACGGTGCAGGACCAACGCTTGTCCTTCTTCCCAGAGGAAGAACGTAAAAGGCCCGGTACCGCAGGGATATTTCCGGAAATCCTTTCCGTATTTTTCAACAACTTCATGTGGTACAATGGAGCAATACTGCATACTGAGAATGCCCAGCACAGGGTGAAAGGGCTGCAGTAGCGTAAGCTGGAAGGTGGAATCGTCCAATGCCCGGAAGCCCGTATCGGGGTTCACCTTACCATTAAAGATCCAGGCGCCGGGAGACGCCGTGGCCGGGTCCATGATCCGTTTCAGGCTATAAACCACATCTGCGGCCGTCATCCTGCGGCCCTTACCATCTGCAAATGCTGCGTTGTCATGAAAGTGAACATCTGTGCGCAGGTGAAAGGTATAAGTCTTATAATCCGGCGCCACCTCCCAGCTGGTAGCCAGTGAAGGACGTATATGCAACTGATCGTCAGGCTCTACGAGGGTGTTATATAATTGCTTTACAGCCCAGATAACAGCCTGGTTTTTGGCAAATGCAGGATCGAGGGACGCTATGCCTTCCTGCATATTGTAACGGAACACCTGCCTTCCCGAAGTAGGCGGATGCCCGCAGGCGGCAAGCAGTGTGACTATTATTGATATGAAAATGAATCTCATGTACATGCGGACGTCTTACAGCCATCGGCTGGTACCCGCCTACCGTTCATGTATATCTGCATAAACCGTTAAGCATTAGTCATTCAGCGCGTAGGCATATTAAATGAAAATTAATACCTTTCCGCCATAAAATAAGATTTTCTATGCGAGGCATACTAATGCTTTTCCTGGTTTTGCTTACGGCGCTCACCGCCGGTGCCCAACATCAACAAACATTTACGCGTGCTGATTCCCTGCGTGGAACCATCGGCAGAGAACGCGCATGGTGGGATGTAAGATCCTACGACCTGCACCTAAAACCTAATATCAGCGACAGCACGCTTGAAGGCTACAACGTCATTACTTACAGGGTTCTGAAAGTAGACAGTATCATGCAGATAGATCTGCAGGAGCCACTGGAGATCGACAGTATTGCACAGGACAAACAATCACTCACCTATCAGCGGGAAGGTAACGCCATCTTTGTCAATATGGTTGCCAAAAAGCAACTGAAGGGTAAAGACAAAAAGATCACCATCTTTTATCATGGAAAACCACGGGTGGCTGTAAACCCACCATGGGACGGTGGGCTGATCTGGAGAAAAGATAACCAGGGCAGGCCGTGGGTGTCTACCGCCTGTCAGGGGCTGGGCGCCAGTGTATGGTGGCCTAACAAAGATCATCAGAGCGATGAGCCTAACAATATGACTATCAGCATCACAACGCCCCCTGACCTGGTAAACGTTTCTAACGGACGGCTGAAAAAGAAGGCAATGGACCGTGACGGGAATATCGTATGGACCTGGTATGTCAGCAATCCGATCAACAACTATGATGTGGCGATGAACATCGGGCACTATGCAGAATTCAAAGACACTTACTCCGGCGAAGGTGGTAAACTGGACCTGGACTACTGGGTACTTGATTACAATGTAGATACAGCTAAAACACAGTTTGCCGTAGTGAAGAACATGCTGAAATGTTTCGAAGCCTGGTTCGGTAAATACCCCTTCTATAAGGATAGCTATAAACTGGTGGAATCCCCTCACCTGGGCATGGAACACCAGAGCGCTGTGGCCTATGGTAATAAATTCCAGATGGGCTATAAAGGAACGGATCTTTCCGGCAGTGGCTGGGGATTGAAATGGGATTTCATCATTGTACACGAAAGTGGCCATGAGTGGTTCGGTAATAATATCACCACTAAAGACATCGCCGACATGTGGGTCCACGAGAGCTTTACCAACTATTCCGAGACGCTGTTCACTGAATGTGAGTATGGTCCGCAGGCTGCCTTTGAATATGTTACAGGTACCAGGAAGAACATCAGGAACGATGTCCCTATCATCGGACAATATGGTGTAAACAATGAAGGTAGTGGCGATATGTATTACAAAGGTGGGAATATGATCCACACCATTCGCCAGATCGTGAACAACGATTATGTATTCAGGGATATCCTCCGCGGATTGAACAAGACCTTCTGGCACCAGACGGTAACTACCCGGCAGATCGAAGAATACTTCAACGAAAAGACAAAAATGAACTTCAACAAGGTATTTGAACAATACCTGACACGCACTTCTATTCCTACACTGGAATATCATATAGAAGGTTCACAGCTGAAGTTCCGCTGGGTAACAGACGTTGAGAACTTTAACATGCCGGTAAAGGTAACATTGAGCGATAATGGATACCGTTTCATTTATCCCGGAAGAAACTGGCAATCAACGGGTATTACCCTGTCTGATCCGAAGAAATTCAAAGTAGATCCGAACTTTTATGTTAATGTGAAGGAGATCTAGGCTTACTTAATTGTTATTTGCACTGCGCTTTCGGTAGCAAAATATTTATAGCCCCGGACTTATTGGTCCGGGGTTTTATTTTTCCTTATGGTACTATTGATATTCACGCGAAGCTGCTTCGGTTTCAGCCTTATTCTCGTCCTTATTTCATCCTTATTTCCCCGGGTCCATATTTATTTCACAAGTTTAAACGCGTGGCTCCAGGTGCCTGTCCTGAATCCATATGCATACCAGAGTATACTCAGGGGCTCTATATTCCGGCTCATTTCAATCGTACCGATATCTACAATGTCCTTCCAGCCCATTTCATTCAGCAGGGTAGTTACCGCCATCTTCGCGGCACGTTTATTACCACAGATGAACATGGTAGGTGTTTCTTTTTCCGGTTCCTGCTGGGAGCGGAACATGGATTCGTGACCTATACAGCTGAGTGCTTTTACTACGTGGGCATCTGGCGGTAGCCATGCCTGTAGTTGTTCGCCTGCAGAATTGGTATGTCCGATGGAAAAGGTCAGTCGTCCCTGCGGGTCAGGCCCCTTACCGTCCAGGGGATTTGTGACGTCTACCACCACCTTATTCTTGAAATTCCAAAGGCCGGCGGCCTCGATGGCTTTCTGGGTTCCTGCCCAGCTGGTGCAGATGACCAGCAACTCTCCCTGGGCTGCTGCTTCCCGGAACGGGGCCGCCGTTACATGAGGGCCTCCCTTTTTCCTGATCCATTGCTGAAGGGATTCCTTTGCGGGATTGCGGGTACCGAGTATCACCTCATGACCCGCAGCGATCAATCCTTCCGTTAACGTAAGTCCGACAGGGCCACTACCCAGGATGCCAATTTTCATGTTGCAGGAGTTTGTGTGAACAGATGGGGTAACTAATATAAAGAAAAAAGCTGAATGAGGCGTCTAATTGCTTCAGTCTGACGACATTGATATGGGTAGGTATCGGATAAATGGATGTGGTATGCAATAATGTAATAATGGCGGACAGCTTATGCAGGTCCGCCATTACAGATGTATCGTGGCCATTTACATCAGGTAACTCAGGAACCGCTGCATGCCCTGTCGTTTGGCAGGGGTAAGCGGGTAACTGATGTTCTGCGTATAATAGGTGGTCAGATCATACAAAGGATAGGCATTCTCTGACACAACAGCGGGGATATTATGTATCCCGATACTATTGGCATTGCTGAATTCCTGGATAAATTCCACAGGCAGGGCCTTATTGCTGATCCATGCAGCAAATACGAAAGGGAGGCTCGTAAAGCGCATCCAATGCTCCGCCAGGTCATAGATAAAGGGCGATACATGACGCTGCGCCAATGCGCGGTCGCCAATCACCAGACCCGCGTCTGTATCCTTGATCTTGTCCTGGTAGTCGCCGGTGGTCTCGATCAGCTCTGCGTCCAGTTTCCAGTACTCACGCACCAGTACTTTCAGTAAAGCTACAGAAGTGCGGCTCTGGTAATCGAGGTAAATACGTTTGATCTCATTGAGAGGAACATCACTGAAAAGGCAAACAGAAGCAACAGGGCCTTCTGCACCAATACAATAATCAGAAATGATATGATATTCTTTCAGTTTTGGGATGATAGCCACCGGTACAAGGGCCACATCTACTTCTCCATCAATCAGCTGCTGGGCTATTCTGGCAGGGTAATCAACACTCAGTTCCAGCATCTTCATCACCGGGTGATCCCTGAATCCGTATAATAATGGCCTGGTATTCAAATAACTTACTGCCGCTACTTTTACTTTCCGTTCCAATTTCAGTAATTTTGCCGGCTAAATTAGGTAAAAAGTGATAAACGCTCACTTAATCAATTAACATTATGCAACTACAAGCTTTAACCGCCATTTCTCCGCTCGATGGTCGCTACCGGAGACAACTGGAAGAACTGGCTCCTTACTTTTCAGAATTTGCACTGATCCGTTACCGTGTGCTGGTAGAGATCGAATACTTCATCGCCCTGTCAGAGCAGAAGCTGTTCACCCTCTCAAAAGCACAGGTACCTGCTTTACGCAAGATCTACCAGGATTTTACCATAGAGAATGCACAGCTGATCAAAGAAACTGAAAAGGTGACCAACCACGATGTGAAAGCTGTAGAATATTTTGTTAAGAATGAGCTGAAAGCGCTTGGACTGGACGACAAACTGGAATGGGTGCATTTCGGGCTCACTTCCCAGGACGTTAACAACACGGCCACTCCGCTCTTCTGGAAAGAAGCAGTAGAACATGTATATATGCCTGCTATCGCCAACCTTGTGCTCGCCCTGAAAAAGATGGGCAAGTCCTGGATGAAGATTCCCATGCTGGCCCGTACCCATGGTCAGCCTGCTTCACCCACTATCCTGGGCAAGGAGATCCTGGTATTCGTTGAAAGACTGGAAGGTCAGGTAAAACTGCTGGGCGATATTCCCTTCGCAGCAAAATTCGGTGGCGCAACCGGTAACTTCAACGCTCACCACGTAGCATTCCCTAAGATCAACTGGGAGAAATTCGGCGATAAGTTCGTCAACAACACCCTGGGACTGCAACGTATGAAATACACTACCCAGATTGAGCACTATGACAATATCTCCGCTCAATTTGATACCCTGAAGCGTATCAATACGATCCTGATTGACTTCTGCCGTGATGTGTGGACATACATCTCCATGGATTACTTCAAGCAGAAGATCAAAGCCAATGAAGTGGGTTCTTCCGCTATGCCGCATAAAGTGAATCCGATCGATTTCGAGAACGCCGAAGGCAACCTCGGACTGGCAAACGCCATCTTCGAACACCTCAGCGCCAAACTGCCCATATCCCGCTTACAGCGCGACCTGACTGACTCCACCGTGTTGCGGAACGTAGGCGTACCATTCGGACACACTGTACTGGCACTGAAATCCATCCAGAAAGGCTTAGATAAACTGATCCTGAATGAAAGCAAACTGCAGGACGACCTGGAAAATAACTGGGCAGTTGTAGCAGAAGCTATCCAGACAGTATTGCGTCGTGAAAACTTCCCTAAACCATACGAGGCCCTGAAAGACCTCACCCGTGGCGGAGAACAGATCACACAGAAGACGATGCATAAATTCATTGACGGCCTGAAGATCAGCGCTTCGCTGAAGAAGGAGCTAAAAGCTATCACGCCGCAGAATTACACCGGCGTCTGGAGCTAAAACACGACATCGCCTGCATCAATGTATCGATGCAGATTGGACATTGCTACAGATTGGACATCGACAAACGAGAAAAATCGTATCAACACGGATTATAAATCAAGACGGATTACAAATAATGTCACATAACGCACACATTATCTGTAGTCCGTCTTGCATTTTAGCTGAAGGCCATAAACACCTGAACACTAACCATCCCCACCAACTACCCCAAAGTAGCGGAGGGTTTCAGATGGAGACCAGAGGGCCTTATCCCTTGGAGAGTGCTGATACGACATACCAGGGGTTTAATAAAAACAAAAAAGCCAAACACGCTTGACAAAGCTTAATAGAAAGGTACTCGAAAAGGGATACAGCCCGTGGTCCCATCTGAAGCCGCAGCAACGCACCAAACAACATCTTGCATTTTAGTGAAGCCCATAAACACCTGAACACTAACCATCCCCACCAACTACCCGAAAGTAGCGGAGGGTTTCAGATGGAGATCAGAGGACCTTATCCCTTGGAGAGTGCTGATACGACATACCAGGGGTTTAATAAAAACAAAAAAGCCAAACACGCCTGACAAAGCATAATAGAAAGGTACTCGAAAAGGGATACAGCCCGTGGTCCCATCTGAAGCCGCAGCAACGCCTCCACTAGAACGCATCCTCAAAATGCACCAACTCATACTCTCCATCCGGCTGAAAAGTAATCGCAATCACATCAAACCGGATTGCCGGCGGCAGGCGCGGTAGCTTCTCCATATACACATTCGCCGCCAACTGAATATGCCTCCGCTTCGCCGCATCCACCTGCCGCTCCGGCCAGCCGAAAAGATCACTCGCCAGCGTCTTGACCTCAAGAAACACGAGGCAATCCGGCTTCGCTGCGATAATATCGATCTCGCGCCGCCGATACCGCCAGTTTACCGCCAGAATTTTATATCCCTGCTGAAGAAGGAAATCCTTCGCTATCAGCTCCCCTTTTTTGCCCAAAGCTATATGGGATGCCATTGTTTTGACTATTTTTGTTCCTCCTTATAAGAATAGGACGACAACAGGTTAACAATTCCAGGAAAATACAAACATATTACGCATGAGCGAGAAGAAATTATTCAGATTGGAAGGTAAGGTTCAAAACTACGCATGGGGTGGATACCATTATATTCCCGCATTATTAGGTATTCCTGAAAACGGAAAACCAAGTGCAGAATACTGGATGGGTGCACACCAGAGCGCACCTGCTGTGATAGCAACCGGTACGCAGCCTTCCACGCTGGACCAGCTGGTAAAAGCCGCCCCTGAACAGGTGCTGGGGCCGAAGGTATGGAAGCGCTTCGGCGAATTGCCCTACCTGCTCAAGATCCTGGATGTAAAAGACATGTTGTCTATCCAGGTACACCCTACCAAAGCTGAAGCAGAAAAAGGATTTGCCAGGGAAAATGAAGCCGGTATTCCGCTGAATGCCCCTCACCGTAATTATAAGGATGCCAACCATAAACCTGAGATCATGGTGGCACTCAGCGAATTCTGGCTGCTGCATGGATTTTTGCCGGAAGATAAACTGAGAAAGGTATTACAGAGCGTAAAGGAATTCGCACCACTCGCTCCTGTATTTGAAAAAGAAGGCTACTACGGACTGTATAAAGCCGTAATGGAAATGCCGCAAGCTGAAGTGAATACGATGTTGCGCCCACTGGCAGAAGTTGTTGCAGCAGCATATAAAAGTGGCAGCCTGTCGAAATCTGACCCTGCATTCTGGGCAGGAAGAGCGATCGTAAACGATCCACAGGGACTGGAAAACCTGGACAGAGGGATCTTCTCTATCTATTTCTTTAACATCATGGAAGTACACCCCGGACAGGCCGTGTTCCAGGACGCAGGTATACCCCATGCATACCTGGAAGGTCAGAACGTGGAGCTCATGGCCAATTCCGACAATGTATTGCGCGGCGGACTGACGCCTAAACATATTGATGTACCCGAATTGTTGAAACATACCCGTTTCGAACCCGTACATCCAAAGATCCTCAGCGGCGAAAGTGTAAGCGGCGGACTGGAAACTATTTACCACTCTCCCGCGCCGGATTTCGTGGTAAGCCGTATCGCTATGCAGAACGGTCAGCGTTATGAGCATACCAGCGAGGCGACAGAGATCATGCTGGTAATGGAAGGCGCTGCTGAGATCACTGAAGCGGGCGGAGAAACAATTGCCCTGCAGAAAGGTCAGGCTGTAGTGGCGTACTACAATACTTCATACAGTATCGTAAGTAAGGCAGGCGTTGTGATCTTTAAAGCAAGTGTGCCTGTTCAATCTATTTAAAATCAACTATCTTTGGTTTAAATAATCAACCCATTATGAAAAAGGATTCCATCCGGGAAATACTGATCGTTGCCATGCTGATATTCCTGTCTGCATTATGTCGCATTTTCACGAACCAGATAGGTCTGTGGAACTTTAACGCCATTGGGGCAGCAGCATTATTTGGCGGTATTGTACTGAAAGATAAACGCCTGGCGTATGTCATTCCGTTATTGTCTTTATTTCTGTCTGACGTTTTCCTGCAATGCTTCACCAGCATACATGCACTGGACCGTGATTACCTGGGACAATTGCTGTTCGTATATGGCGCATTCCTGCTGATTACGTGGATAGGTACACTGATAAAGAAAGTGAACGTACTGACTTTACTGTTATCGTCTATCGGTACAGGCGTACTGTTCTTCCTGATCTCCAATTTCGGCACATTTATTACCACCGACCTGTATCCTAAAACAGGCGCTGGTCTGTTAGCCTGTTATGCAGCTGGTATTCCTTTTTACCAGTCAGATAATATGTTCAGCAGCTTCGCCCTGAATGGCCTGATGGGTAATGTGTTCTTCACCGCCGTATTGTTTGGCGCCTGGGCTGCCATAAAACAAGTAGCGATCACGCCGAAACGCCAATTGGCATAATAGGTAAGTAATAATACTAAAATGGCCGGCTGAGAGCGTTCTCTGCCGGCCATTTTCTTTGCATAAAAAAGCGACCGGTTTCCCGGCCGCTTTAATTTCCCAAATTTGATATAAACCGCGCCTTAGTCATCCAACTTGAGTACAGCAAGGAACGCTTCCTGCGGTACTTCCACATTACCAATCTGGCGCATACGCTTTTTACCTTCTTTCTGTTTTTCCAGCAGCTTACGTTTACGGGAGATGTCACCACCATAACATTTGGCCGTTACATCCTTACGCATAGCGCTGATAGTTTCACGGGCCAGGATCTTGGCACCTACAGCTGCCTGGATAGCGATCATGAATTGCTGACGTGGCAGCAGTTCTTTCAGCTTCTCACACAGCTTACGGCCGAAGTCCTGCGCACGGCTGCGGTGAATCAGGGCGCTGAGCGCATCCACCTTATCGCCATTCAGGAGGATATCCATCTTTACGATATCGCTGTCACGGTAACCGATCGGTGAATAATCGAAGGATGCATAACCACGGGTCTGGCTCTTCAGTTTATCATAGAAATCGAACACGATCTCCGTCAAAGGCATTTCAAATATCAGTTCCACCCTGGAAGGTGTCAGATAGCTCTGGTTGAGCAGGATCCCTCTCTTACCCAGGCACAGTGTCATGATATTACCGATGTAATCGGGTTTGGTGATGATCTGTGCCTTAATGAACGGTTCCTCGATGCGTTCAAGCTTACTGGGATCCGGCATTTCGGAAGGGTTGTTCACGATAATGGTTTCCTTCCTGGTAGTGTGGGCAATGAAGCTTACGTTCGGTACAGTGGTGATCACTGTCTGGTTGAACTCCCTTTCGAGACGTTCCTGGATGATCTCCATGTGCAGCATACCCAGGAAGCCGCATCGGAAACCGAAGCCAAGGGCCTGGGAAGTTTCCAGTTCGAAGGTCAGGGAGGCATCGTTCAGCTGGAGTTTCTCCATGCAGTCGCGCAGCTCCTCGAAATCTTCTGTATTCACCGGGAAGATACCTGCGAATACCATGGGCTTAACCTCTTCGAAACCGTTGATCGCTTCCTGGCTTGGATTTGCACTCAGCGTGATGGTATCGCCCACCTTCACCTCTTTGGCGTTTTTGATACCGGTGATGATATATCCTACATCACCCGTTTTAACGGTTTGCGTAGGCTGGAGGCCCAGTTTGAGGATACCTACTTCATCAGCATAGTATTCCTGGTCGGTATTGAAGAATTTAACTTTATCGCCTTTTTTGATGGACCCGTTGAATATCCTGTAGTAAGCAATGATACCGCGGAAAGAGTTGAACACGCTGTCGAAGATCAACGCCTGCAGCGGAGCTTCAGGATCGCCTTTCGGAGCAGGAATACGTTTTACAATCGCCTCCAGGATCTCCTCAATACCGATACCGGTTTTACCTGAAGCCAGCAGGATCTCCTCCTCCTTACAACCGATGAGCTCTATGATCTGGTCTTTTACCTCCGGGATCATCGCGCCCTCCATATCGATCTTGTTGATCACCGGAATGATCTCCAGGTCATTTTCCAGCGCCAGGTAAAGGTTGGAAATGGTCTGAGCCTGAATACCCTGGGCGGCATCTACGAGGAGTAATGCACCTTCACAGGCTGCCAGTGCACGGGATACCTCATAGGAGAAGTCCACGTGACCGGGAGTATCGATCAGGTTAAATACATATTGCTGTCCTTCATGAATATAATTCATCTGGATAGCGTGACTTTTGATAGTGATCCCTTTTTCTCTTTCGAGGTCCATGTCATCCAGTACCTGAGCCTGCATGTCCCTGTCGGAAATGGTTTTGGTATGTTCTAACAGCCTGTCAGCCAATGTACTTTTACCGTGGTCGATGTGTGCAATGATGCAAAAATTCCTGATATTCTTCATATATGCTTTTAAAACCAGGCGTTTAACGCCCCGCGTCAAGCCGCAAAGGTATTTAAATTTTGCTATTCCCGGATGGGTGACCCTGTCGTATTTGATACTATTTTGTCTACATTTAATGTTAAAAAGTTCCATGGATCTACAACAACAGTTCGAAGCTGCCGCTGCAGCCAGCAAAACCCTCTCTCAAAAACCTGATAATGAAACACTTCTGCAATTATACTCCCTCTATAAACAAGGAACCGAAGGCGATGTAAACACAGATCCTCCCACCAATCTTTTTGATTTTGTAGCCAAAGCAAAATATGATGCCTGGCAGAAGCTGAAAGGCAAGTCTAAGGAAGAGGCCCAACAGGAATATATTACATTGGTAACCAGGCTGAAAGGATAAGTCCCTGAAAAATATCCCTGCGCATAATGTGCCAGACAAAGGTCGTTCAGGTATATAATGCGCCTGGCATGACTGAAGGCTTCCTGCGGTCAATGGATAAACCGCTGCAAGGTGTCCATGCGCATACTGTGGCAGACAAAGGGTCATTCAGGTATATGATGCGCCTGGCATGCCTGAAAGGCTTCCTGCGGTCAAATGGATAAACCGCTGCAAGGTATCCATGCGCATAATGTGGCAGACAAAGGTTTGTCCAGGTATATATGCGCCTGGCATGTCTGGAAGGTTACCTGAAGTTAATGATCATAGTCGCGCAATTCTTTTACAGTAAAATGCCGTCAGTAAGATGATATTACAGACTTTACGGCTTGTTTTCCGCTCCTGATTCTAATACATGAGCTGTATTGTGTACCTTTGAAGCGTTATGTTACACGCATCTAAGATTACTGAAAGAACACAGCATTTCCTTGACCTGGAAGAACAGTATGGCGCCCATAATTACCATCCACTGCCTGTAGTACTGAACCGGGGAGAAGGGGTATTTCTCTGGGATGTGGACGGAAAGCGTTATTACGATTTCCTCTCAGGCTATTCTGCTGTAAACCAGGGCCATTGTCACCCCACGATCATCCGTGCCCTTATTGAACAGGCACAGCAACTGACCCTGACCTCCCGTGCATTCCACAGCGATCTGCTGGGCGAGTATGCGGCCTTTATTACTGAATTCTTCGGCTACGACAAGGTACTGCCCATGAACACTGGCGTAGAGGCGGTGGAAACGGCACTGAAGCTATGCCGTCGCTGGGGCTATGTGGTAAAAGGCATCCCGGAAAACCAGGCAAAGATCATCGTATGTGCCAACAATTTCCACGGACGGACACTGAACGTTATTTCCTTTAGTACAGATCCTTCTTCCCGGACCGACTTTGGTCCTTTTATGCCGGGTTATGAGATCATCCCCTATAATAACCTGCCAGCCCTTGAAAAGGCACTGCAGGATAAAAACGTTGCCGGTTTCCTGGTAGAACCAATCCAGGGAGAGGCAGGCGTAATGGTGCCCGACGATGGTTACCTGTCGAAAGCCCGTCAGTATTGTGAAGACGCCAATGTGCTCTTCATTGCCGACGAGATCCAGACAGGGCTGGCCAGAACAGGCAAAATGCTCTGTTGCGATCATGAAAACGTGCGTCCTGACATCCTGATACTCGGTAAAGCCCTTTCCGGAGGAACATTACCTGTAGCCGCCGTCCTGGCAGATGATGAGATCATGCTCACCATTAAACCCGGAGAACATGGCAGCACTTACGGTGGCAATCCGCTGGCCTGTAAAGTAGCCATTGCGGCGCTGACAGTCCTGAAGGAAGAGCACATGATGGAGAATGCTGCCGCCATGGGAGAGCTCCTGCGACAGGAACTCAAGGCCCTCAATTCGCCCCATATCAGTACCATCCGTGGTAAGGGGCTACTAAATGCAATCGTGATCAGGCACGAACATCCGGAAGCCGCCTGGGATCTATGCCTGGCGCTCAAGGATAACGGGCTGCTGGCAAAACCGACGCATGGCGACAAGATCCGGTTTGCACCTCCCCTTTTGATCACCGCTGCCCAGATCAGGGAAGCCGTACAGATCATTGGCAAAAGCCTCGAAACATTATAGCTGAAATACCATAGCCGCGCATGTCTAAACAACAGAAAGCCATCCGCAGCAGCGGTTGGAGAACAGATTTCCTGATAGGATTTCCTGACGGATTATTACTTCTATTTTTCACAACCTTCCTGTTGCATGGCCTGCCTGTCAGTGTACAGCAATTCTACACCCTGAATTGCTGCATATGGGTAGCCGGAAGTGTACTAGTAATGATCAGTGCTTACCAGGCCAACCGCGGCGATCTGCAGCATGATGAAAGCACTTTATCGCCCGAAGAACGGCAGAAACTGGAGCGCCTGAACATCAGTGAGCCCATCATAGAAAATATCGCCGCGGAAATGCAAAAGGATGCCGTGCAATGGGAAGAAACCCTGGCATCGCAACAGGTACAGGAAAAACATTTCAACCTTGCAGCAGCCCTCCGCAGCGGCCTTCTGACGGGCATCTTCTTCCTCTTTGGCGGTTTGATCCCTTTTTTACCCTATCTGCGCAATGAACAATTTACCCCGGCAGCCAATACAAGCGTGCTTTATGTGTTCATTGCCATCACCATATTCAGTTTCATCAAATCAAAAATGACCAGCCAGCCCACCATCCCGATTATACTCCGGAACCTTGCCTATGGAGGCGCGGTATGGCTGGGTGCGTATATAATTTTATTGGTGTTTAGATAAACCATGGGGGCATATTATTTACCTGGGGTAAAAGGTATGTATTGAACACACGCACATTATCAGCGGGAGGTGAAACGTATGTATCCAACATGCAAATTATCACCCTGGGTTGAAACGTCTGTATTGAACACACGTACCTTATCACCCCGGGTTAAAACCCGGGGCTACAAACACTCGCCCACCTACGGCGGGCGCCTCTACTAACGGACGCCCAACCATCCCAATCCCCCAATGTAGCGGAGGGTTTCAGGTGGAGACCCAAGGGCCTTATCCCTTGGAGAGCGCTGATACGACCTGCCAGGGGTTTAATAAAACCCAAATGCCAAACACGCTTGATAATGCTAAATAGAAAGGTACTCGGAAAGGGATACAGCCCGGGGTCCCACCTGAAGCCGCAGCAAACACCCACAACCACCCAAAAAACAACAAACATTATCGTCCCCGCTTGCAAACACTCGCCCACCTCCGGCGGGCGCTTCTACTAACGGACGTCCAACCATCCCAAAGCACCCCAAAGTAGCGGAGGGTGGAGACACAAGGGCCTTATCCCTTGGAGAGCGCTGATACGACCTGCCAGGGGGTTAATCAACATCCAAATGCCAAACGCGCTTGATAATGCTAAATAGAGAGGTACTCGGAAAGGGATACAGCCCGGGGTCCCACCTGGAACCGCAGCTACATCCCCGCCACAAACAACAACAAAACATAATCGCCCTCACAATTGTAACACTCGAAAAAAAAGCCCCGCGAAACCCGCGAGGCTCTATTAAGAAATGATATTGCCATCACTCAACCGGCGCCTTCTTCCCGCCATTACTCAAAATCACACATACAAACGCCGCAATCGCCGCAACCACCGACAAATACAACCCAATCTCCCGCTCAGGGCACTCCCCCATCTCACATCTCGAAAACAGCATGAAATTCCTGAACGTCCACGCCGACAAAAACGCCGCCACAAAAAGATTCACCCTTGCAGACCATTTCCCCGGCACAAGGAACAACACCCCTGCAATCACTGCCACAAAGATATTCAGCTTCCCTGGTTCACCGAAAGAAGAGCCGGCAGTATTCATACCGGTAAAGGCTAAATGTTTGCTCTCGATGGTCAGCCAGGGCAGGAATGCGCTGATGATCACGACAGCTACCGAAATTAATCCGAAGATAGTTGGTTTGTTCATAATAAATTTATCTCGCTCCCGGAGGACAATGTTCTTTCAAATAGTTAGTATACAGGGTGGACAGGTGTTTGAAGGTACCCTCACCTTCACTGATACTGTGTGTACGGTTAGGATAAGACATGAACTGGAACTGCTTCCCGTTCCGGATCAGTGCATTCTGCAGTAACTCTGCATTCTGATAATGCACGTTATCATCACCGGTACCATGGATGTACAGCAGGTTCCCTACGAGGCCCTGGGTATAGGTCACAGGTGAGCCTTTGATATAGTCTTCACGGGTCTCCTGTGGCAGGCCCATATACCGTTCCTGGTAGATGTTGTCGTAAGTAAAGAGGCTGCCTACAGCGGCAATAGCAATACCGGTTTTATAGATCTGCGGATAGCGGAACAGCAGGTTCAGTGTCATACCACCGCCACCGCTCCAGCCCCATACTGCAACGCGGGAAGTATCGAGGTAACGGTGACGCTTAAACAATTCCTGTGCACCGGCAGCCTGGTCACGTACGTTCACCTGGCCAACATTACGGTAGATGCTCTTACGCCATTGACGGCCCTTAGGCAATGGCGTGCCCCTGTTGTCCATAGAGATGTAAATGTAGCCGTCTGCCGCCATATCGCCGTTATAGATGAAGTTACGACCCGCACCATACTGGTCTCTGGCAGTAGCAGCAGCAGGTTCGCCATATACATAAAATACAACAGGATATTTCTTTGTTGAGTCAAAGTTGAGGGGACGAGCCATCCAGCCATCCATGGTAACACCTTCCGGCGTTGTTACACGGAAGAACTCCTGGCGTGGAGCAAACCTGGAAGTCTGCAGCTCCATGGCAATATTGGTCTTCAGATCATCTTTATGCGTTGGTAAAAATACCAGCTCACTGTGAGGCTGAAAGAAATGATTAGAGAAATCATGCACCGCCCACTGTGCATCCGGAGAGATGTCATAGTCATGCGTACCTTCTTCAATGACAGGAGATACTCTTTCAGGAGTGCCCTTACCATCCAGGGATACTTTATAAAGATATTGCTGGGTAGGATTATCAGGAGACGCCAGCACATATGCCAGGTTGTTCTTCTCATCTATCCGCAGCAGGTTGATGATATCGTAATCGCCGGGAGTGATCAGCGTTTCCTTACCATTCATATCCACGCTATACAGATGCCGCCAGCCATCTTTTTCACTCACCCATATGAAAGACTTGCCGCCGTTGGTCCAGTCCCATCCTGTGAGTTCATTGTTCCAGCGGGAACGGATATCTATCCAGGCAGCATCACTTTCTTTGTAGATCTGTTTAGTCTTGCCGGTAGCCGGGTCTGCAACGTACAATACGCTTTCATTCTGTTTCCTGTTCAGCTGTTGTAATACCAGGCCGGTACGTGCAGGATTCCATTCTACACGGGTGATGTAGTGCTGTTGCGGATCGCCGGGCACCTGTAACCAGGTGGTTTTGGCAGTAGCGATATCTACAACACCTACACGACAGGAAGAAGGGCTCTCCCCTGCTTTCGGATATTCCACCGGCACTGTGTAGGAGTATAGTGAATCCGTATTGTCCATCATCAGGAAGTCCCTGATCTTACGGGCATCGATCTGCCAATAGGCAATCGAGCGACTGTCAGGGCTCCAGCGGAAGCCATCACGACAATCAAACTCCTCTTCATAAGCCCAGTCAAAGGTGCCGTTGATCAGACGACGGTTACCATCTTTCGTGAGGGCTTTGATCTTCCCGCTGAGGATATCTTCTACGTATAAGTTATGTTCACTGACATAAGCCACCTGTTTCCCATCAGGAGATATTTTCGCAAACATGAGGGAAGAGGCGGGTAATCCTTTACCCAGTTGTTGCAGTTTTCCACTGGGCACATCCAGTAACCAGTAGTCGCCCCTGGTTTTATATCGCCAGACTTTCTGCGATTTTGTGTAGATCAGCCACTTATTTTCATCAGGCGTGTAAGAGAAATCTTCCACCTGTATGGCTGGCTGTCCCTTTGGTGTCAGCAGGCTGCTGGGTACCCTGACGCTTTGTCGCCCATCCTTTGCGTGATAGCTGGTAATACTGGTGCCATTGGCCTCATAAATAGACTGTCCGTCCTTGCCCCATTTGGTTTGCTTCCAGGGTTGAGCACTGGCTTTCACCGCCAGCAGGCAGACTAAAATAGTAAGTGCCCTGCTGCCGGGACAACTGAAATAACGTAAACGCATTATGTCTGGTAAATTTGAAACGGCAAGATAAATCATTGGGCTCAAATGACCCGTTCCACTTGTGGAAAACTTATTGTGGAAAAGTTTTATACAAGTGAAATACAACAAGTTATTAGTTAAATTTATATATTTATAGCGTTAAATTGCGCATGAAAATTGCTGAGATCATACAGTGAATGATTGTCGAATATATATAGTCTAATTTAACCAATATATCATTTTCTTAATATCCTCTGAAAAACAAATTTATCATGATCCAGGTAACATATACCTACAAAAACCGCGAATTCCTCCAGTTGGAAGACAATTTTATGAATCAGCTCGCCCAGTTGGGAGTTCGTCAGATGCATGCACTATTGGAACCCTTATCAGATTCTCTGGTGAATGAAAACGGTAAGATCCGTATCAATCTTGATCAGCATCCTAAAATAGAGCTGGAAGGCTTCAGCAATCCTGTAAAGGACCAGATAGAAATGGTATTACGGGGGGAGTAGATCAGCGTACCTCCACATCTGCCAGTTTATAAAAGGTGGCATGACGGAGGGGCTGCATCGGACGATGTTTGAATTCGCTCCATACTTTGGTAAATGCAGCTCCATAGTAGAAGATAATGGCGCTATAGAAGATAAACAGCATCAACAGCACCGCGGAGGCAGATGCCCCATAAAGGATCCCAATATTGCCCCCATACAGCAAGCGGCGTAAGACCAGTTTCCCTATACTGAATAAAATTCCTGTGAGCAAAGCTCCCGAGAATGCAACTTTCCACGTAGGTCGTGCATCAGGCAGATATCGGAACAAGACCGCAAACCAGGTTGTCACGATCAGTAATGACACCAGTTGCGGAAATACCCCGCTGAAAACAAATGCAGCGCGGGGGAATATGTCATTGACATAACTGCCCAGAAATGCCTGCACACTTTCTGCTAACAGGCTGGCCAGGAAAAGGATACCGGTGGCGCCTATTACCACCAGGGAACGTAAGCGGTCTACCAGCGACTGCAGAAAACCTGCCTTGCCTGTCAACCGGATCATCCATAGCTGGTTCAGGGAGCTTTTGATGACCTTCAGCAAGGTAGTTGCTACAAACAGCAGGAAAATAAACAGTATAATAGCTACAGGCCAGGTCTGCGCCAATCCGCGGAACCCTCTCAGTGTAACCACCACTTGTTCTGCGCTTTCGCGTCCGACCAGTTCTCCCAGCCGCATGATCAGCTGCCTGCCGATAGACCGGCGATTGAACAACAATCCCAGTACCTGCACAAGGATCAATAAAATAGGTGGAAGCGCGAAACTGGCAAAAAAAGCAGTTGCCCCGGCCAGGCGTAGGGGATCATTTTTTTGTAATACCTGGAAAGCTACGCGAAGCGTATGTATAAGACTTTTGATATACTCTCTGGACATTATTGCGAAAATATGGTCCGCTCTTTAAACAATAAAAACCATGCCTTTTTACCGGCATGTCCCATCCCGGTTACCGGCTAAGAACGTAAAAATGTTGTGTTACCTGCACCCTGTCAGGTATCGTAGTGTTGTCAAATATCAGTGTATGGAATTGGAATGTACTGTCAGTAATATGTGTAACCTCGCACAACGTACTGTCCAGGCGGAAATAAACACTGGATAACGCTTCGTACGACATCGAATCCAGCCGGTTCTCCAGGTATTGCAAAGCCTCCCCCTTCCCGCGATCTATACGGAAATCCAGGTAGTTGGCCGTACCGGGATAGTCATTGACCTCATAATGTGTATAGGCCGTATCACCATTTTCCAGCGTATATTCTTTCTCAACAATCTGATGGATATACCATTTTCCATCGTAATCTGGTTGGCGGACGGTTGTGTCTTCTTTCTTACAGGCAGCCAGTGTAAGCAGGGCTGGAACCAGTAGTCTCTTCATGGAACGATTGATTGTCAGGCACTAAATTACTATAAAACGGCCGTTCTTCTGAAAAGTTACATCTCAGCACCTTCGGCCTTGTCCTTTTTACCCCCTAAGCGGATCTTTACCTTGCCATCTTCTCCATCCGTCGCATGTAAATGCAATACAATACCCTTCCTGCGCCTGTTCTTTTTTTCTTCTTTATCAACAATATCCTCATCCCTCTTCGGATTACGGAGCGGCACAGTGATGTACATGTCCGTACCCTTTGTGATGGCATAAACGCCCGATACGTCCATATACAGCGCACTTGAATTGATCTGCATTGGCGGAATGATGATCTTGTTCCCCTGCAATGTCAATGTATTTTTCAGGTTCTCAAATGTGATATTGTCGAGGTTCCGGCCGCGGAATATCAGACCGCCAATATTCTCCAATGGGGCGAAATGTATCAGCGCCCCGTTCCGCAGGTTAAACGCCAGCGTGCCGTATATCGACTGAGGCGCCATCTTTCCGTTATCTTTTATGTTGCCACTTACCGCTGCAGTGGCGGAAAAGACGCCTTTCAGATTTTTCGCTCCCAGCGACTGCATACCGAAATTGTCGAATGCATGAAAAAGCTGGTCCACCTGTACATTCTTAATATCTGCATTCACCTTAAAACGGTTATTAATGCCATCCTGCGTCATAGTGCCTTTCATATTGATATTGCCCCCTGCGTGGGAGAATGATACGCCCTGCAGATGAATATCCGATTCCTTCAATGAAAGCGCTGCCCTCACCTGCTGCGCAGTGAAATTGCCATATGTCAGTTTGTCGAGTAAAACGTCCATGTTGATATTGCAGCTGTTTAACATCACGTCCAGCTGACTGGCTATCCTGCTCATATTCCGGCGATTGGCGACCGCCCGCGCACGTTTTCCCTGTTTCCGCTTTCCAAGGAAAGACCGGAACTCGTCCAGGTCTATACCGGTACTGCGTACCTTCCAATCGAGCTCCAGCTTCTCCGGCGCAGAAAAGTAAAGCCGCGTAATGTTTCTCACACTTCCCTCCATTTGCAGGTTGCTTTTCCGCGTGCGGATGGTAATATCCTGCAGGAAAAGATCCTGCCCGTTAAAAGCCAGCAGCGCATGACAGCCGCTGAACTGCAGGTTGCGCGGCGTATACTCCATCTCCCCTTCTTTCAATGCTACAGTACCTTTGAGATAAGGTAAGATGGTATCGCCTGCGGTGATGCCTCCCTTGTAATACAGCGCCGCTACCGCTGTTCCGCCTGTGAAGCGGAATACGCCATCCTCACCCTGCGCCTCGTTCAGATCTGTAAGCGGGAAAGCAGAGCGGAAATAGCCTGTCAGGGTCGGATGTTTCAGATTGGTGATCCTGACCGTATCAGCAGATACGGGGAGACTATAAAGTTTCGCTTTCAGGCCATAAAAACTGATCACGGAGTTCTCGTCCACTCTCGGCTCGCCCGCCATCCATTCATTGGAAAAACTGCCCGCAAAACTGCATTGCTGCAATTCCATGCCTTTGGTGGTAACCACATTGTCTTTGGTCTTCCAGGTAACATATACCGAAGGTTTATCACCCGGCTGCATATGTCCGCTCAGGCGGGCTTCTGCGTCCAGCGGGTTCTCCATATTGATGCTATCCAGTTTGGATGATATCCTGGGCGTAAGCAGGGATGCTGCCAGCCGCAGGGGGATCTGGTCTGCGATGATATGTAATGTAAAGGGCCGTGGTTGTTCCCCGAAAGAGAAAGACGCGCCCACGGAAATGGTTTGTCCGCCTATACGCAAAGCCTGCTGCGGAATATCCAGCGTTTTCCTGGCCCTGTTATACCGGATCTCCAGCGCCGTCTGCAGCGGTTTATCTTTCAGGTAGCTTCCCTTTTCTGTGTTGAACGCAAGGCTACGCACGCGGAGTGAAGTGTTCATATTACAAACCCAGCCGGAGTCATTGTTCCGGAAACTACCTTTCAGACTGGCAATATCGAAACTGAACAATTTATGTTTCTGCTGGTTCTCTATTACAAAGCGGATATCAGATAATTGCAACCGGGTAATGTCTGCGCCCTTTCCGTTCCTGTTCTTTTCAGCTCCCGCGCTGGTATTCCGCTTCAGGATGCTGGTATTGCTATAACCGGTGCTATCGGTGAACAGGTAAATACTGCCTTTTTCGAGGGTGATCTGCCGTACATCCAGTTGTTTTCTGAGTAATGAGAAAGTATTTACTTTTACGAAAATGCGTGCTACCTCCAGCAACTGATGCTGATGCGTATTCCACAGACTATCCTTTATACTCACCCCTTCCAGGGCCACAGAAACGTTTGGGAAACTACGTACCAGCGAAGGCTCCATGTCTTTTATCAGCAGTGTTCCCCCATGTAGCCTGTCATTCAGCCGGTCGCTGATCTGTTGCAGAATGTCGGCCTTGTTATGACGGATGTATAAGGCAAGCCCCAGCCATAGTAGTATCAACAAACCAAGCAGGCTGCCAAGAACAATCAGGGGTATACGAAGCCTTTTCTGCATGAGGGGTATTTACGTGAACAACAGGAGGTTTTAGTTTTAATTAACACAAAATGTGCCGTAGTTGATCTTGTTGGAATGGCTTTTGTGTCTCAATGAATCACATATGGAAAGACATACTTATCAGACGGGCATCATTGGCAATTGTGCCTACCTCGCACATGTCAATTTGAACACTAATATAGACTGGCTTTGCTGGCCACGGATGGACAGCTCCTTTATTTTTGGCGCCATGCTGGATCCGGGTAAGGGGGGCGAGTTTTCCATTCTTCCTTCCGGGGACTATACATCAAAGCAGTACTATCTTGAAAATACCAATATCTTATGTACCGAGATCACCAGTGAAAGCGGCAGGTACCGTATTACGGATTTTGCCCCCCGCTTTTACCAGTATGAACGGTATTTCAAACCACTGATGCTGATCCGTAAAGTGGAGGCCCTGGAGGGCAATCCACGTGTCCGGGTGAAATGCCAGCCGGTATGCGATTACGGCAGTGGTTTCCTCAAAGCCCAGCGCGGCAGCAATCATATAGAGTTCCTGGGCTGTGAAGAGAGCCTGCGCCTCACCACCAATATACCCATGAGCTACCTTTTCGAGGGGGAACATTTTGTGCTTAACGAGGATAAATATTTGCTGCTTAGTTACGGCAATCCCCTCGAAGCACCGCTGAACAGTACTGCGGAACGCTTCCTCCGGGAAACGACCGTCTACTGGCGTACATGGATCAAGCATTCCAATATCGCCGATTTCTACCAGCCTGCCGTGATACGCTCCGCCCTCACCCTGAAGATCCACCAGTACGAAGACACCGGCGCCATTATCGCTGCCAGCACCACCAGCCTGCCGGAATACCCCGGTAGTGGCCGTAACTGGGACTATCGCTATTGCTGGCTGCGGGATACTTTTTATGTGATCACCGCACTGAACCATATCGGTCATTTCGAGGAAATGGAAAAGTACTTCAGTTATGTGGCCGATATCTCATTTTCGGGCGATTACCGCTATCAGCCTTTATATGGCATTACAGGCAAAAAGAACCTGGTAGAACAGATACTCCCTCACCTGAACGGATACCTCGGCAATCAGCCCGTACGTATCGGTAATCAGGCGTATGAACATATTCAGAACGACATCTACGGACAGGTACTTATTTCCATGTTGCCGCTGTATACCGATCACCGTTTTGTTTTCTCTGAACGAAAGGACTCCACCTGGTGGATAGAATACCTGTTGAGCAAAATAGAGCACACGATCGATGAAAAAGATGCAGGCATCTGGGAATTCCGCAATTTCGCCAACATACACTGTTATAGTAATCTCTTCCAATGGGCTGGCTGCTCCGCTGCGGAGAAAATGGCCCGCACCATCGGCAATGAACAGCTGGCCGAAAAAGCAGTGGCTCTCAAAAACCGGGCGGCTGCACATATAGAAAGCTGTTACGATCCTGTAAGGAAAGTTTATACCAATGCTGCCGGCAGTCAGCACCTGGATGCCAGCACCCTGCAGCTCATCATGATGAACTACCTCGATCCTGCATCTGAAAAAGCCAGGGATCATCTGGCTGCGCTGGAAAAAGAGCTGAAAACGCCGCAGGGCCTTTTCTACCGTTACCTGCATTCCGACGATTTCGGTAAGCCAAAAACTACCTTTCTCGTCTGCGCTTTCTGGTACGTAGAAGCGCTTGCCTGTGTTGGACGGGTGGACGATGCCGTCCGTGAATTCCAGAACCTGTTACAATACGCCAATCACCTGATGCTGTTTAGTGAAGATGTGGATGAAGAAAATGGCAGCCAATGGGGCAACTTCCCGCAGGCCTATAGTCACGTGGGATTGATGAACGCTGCTTACCGCATCGCTATGAAACGGGACGTACCGATCTTTCTTTCCAAATAAAGACAGCAATTGCAGATGTGTAGTTCATCTTTATTCGTTCGATGCATGATCTGTATTGGCCCCTGCATGTACCGTGTTCCGTCCGGTATCCAAAGTGAAAAGAGAATGTATCAAAAAATAAATGAACATCCTTAGAGCCGCTTAAATGGCTACCTGGTTCCACCAGGTACCAAAATGAAAAGAGCCTGGCTCATACTTGAAGTGCCCCAAAAGTGTCTAACTTTTTGGGGCACTTCAAGTATGAGCCAGGCTTTATGTTACTATATTCAGGCAGTAATCTCTTCCGCTACAATACAAGCGCTCTTAAAAACGCCCTTACTTCCTGGTGACTCCTGAGGTAATACCTGGCGGCAGATACCTGGCTTCCTACCTTGATTGTCACCGCTTCGGGCGGTAATGTCTTAAAGATATCTTCATCGGTATAATCATCGCCTACGGCCAGCATGAAGTCAAACTCACGGTCGTGCAACCAGGTCAATGCGGCTTTCCCTTTATTGATCTCAATGTTCTTGATCTCGATGACCTTATCTCCCGGGAGGATCTGCAAGCCGATATCGTTCGTAAAATACCGAAGGGTGTTCATCAGCTCATTGGCACGCAATTCCCCCAAGCCTGTTTCCACCTTGCGGTAATGCCATACCAGCGAGTAGCTCTTTTCCTCTATAAAGGAACCGGGCGTACGGTCCATATAGGTATCGAGAATGGGCAGGATGTCCTGTTTCCATTGCGCGGTAAGCCCCGGCAGCATTACCCAGTCTTCCCCATACTTCTTTTTCCAGGCGCCATGTTCTGCTATGAGGTCCATTGGCAGGTGCCCCAGCCATTCCTCCAGTGTTTCATGCTTACGGCCGCTGATCATTACCACGTGATTTGCAGGATCATCGGAAAGCGTTTTAAGCAGGTGATAGAGGTCCTGGTCGGGAGATGCCAGGTCAATATTGGACTGAAACCCTACTAAAGTGCCATCGTAGTCAAGAAAGATAGCACGCTTCGCGGATTTCTTGTAAGCATTCCTGACGGTCGACTGCATATCGAGGCTCATACGGCGGGCCAGCATGGATTGTTGCATTTGCTTCACCTCCTGCAGGCGTGCCATAAATAGTTTCACCCAGTGGGAAATATTGAACTTGCCTACCACCTGCCGCATTTGCTTCATACGTCGCTGTTGTTCAGCTTCCGGCATATTGAGCGCTTCATGCAGGGCCCTTGCAATGGCGCCGATATTATTAGGGTTAACGATCAGCGCATCTATCAGTTCTTTTGAAGCACCGGCCATTTCACTTAATATCAGCACTCCATCATTGTTCTTGCGACTGGCCACATATTCCTTGCTCACGAGGTTCATGCCATCGCGCATAGGAGTGACCAAGCCGACGTCGGCGAAATTGTACAAAGCAGCCAGCGTTTCTATGGGAAAGGAGCGGTAAAAATAATTGATCGGATGCCAGTTGATGGTACGAAAGCGGGCATTGATGCCACCTGCCAGCATATCTATCGCATCTCTCAACTCCCTGTATTGCGGAACGCTATCCCGTGAAGGAACAACAATCATATACAATATCACCTTCTCAACATATTCAGGATATAATTGTAAAAATAATTCAAAGGCCTGCAGGCGTTGGATAATACCCTTACTATAATCCAGCCTGTCGATAGACAGCACCAAGTGCGTCTGCTGGAAACTTTCCTTCAGGCTTTCCATCTGCCGTAATACTTCCGGATCATGAGAAAGCTGTTCGAATTTCTGATTGTCGATACCCATAGGGAAGGTCTCAGCAATCACTGCACGGTCGTTGACCATCACCACGTTGGCCGAAGCATTCACGGGCAGCAGGCGGGTAACGGCATTAAGGAAATGATGGCTGTCATCAAAAGTATGAAAGCCCAGCAGATCAGCGCCCAGCATCCCTTCCAGGAGCTCGCATCGCCATGGTATAAGGCGGAAAAGCTCATAGGATGGGAATGGAATATGCTGAAAATAGCCAATAGCAACATCAGGGGCTTCAGATCGGATCATGCCTGGCAGCAACAACAGTTGATAGTCGTGTATCCATATCACATCACCTGGCTCTGCCACCTGCAAAACAACATCTCTGAATTTACTGTTCACCTGATAATAAAAATCCCAGTATACCTGTTCATAACGGGCGTAAACGGACATATAGTGGAAAACAGGCCACAGTACCTCGTTTGAAAATCCCTCATAGTAGTTGTTAATTTCCTCCTGTGTCAGGTACACAGGCATCAGGTTCAGTGTCTGCAGTTGTTCCCTGATCTGTGGTTGTGCCTCCTCACTCACATCAATGCCCGGCCATCCTATCCAGATATTATAGCCTTGCCTGTAAATGGATCCCAAGCCTGTAGCCAGACCGCCTTCACTCGGATTCAGCACATATTCTCCATCTTTTTCAGTGATCTTTACCGGTAGCCTGTTAGATACAATAATGGTTTTACTCATAATACAGTTATTAAGTCAAAAAATCTATGCTAATATCAATTCCACTCCTGTAGTACGGAGAGCCTTTAACAAAAAACGCACCTGAAAATAGATACGGAAGTAAGCGCTGCCTGCTTTTTATAGGATACAATGGATCATAGCGCTAATGGCAATAGCGCCGAAGATACGGAAATTTATGGTATCTGTTTTGGAACAAACTCGTACATTGAGAAATAAATGATAGTAATGCTATTAATGTTTGTGGCCTGTAGCCGCAGCTTCAGGGCCTTTCCAAACATGCTGTATGCATAATAAATAATAGTAGTGCTATTAATATTCGTGGCCTGCAGCCGCAGCTTCAGAGCCTTTTCAAACATGCTGTATGCATAATAAATGATAGTAGTGCTATTAATGTTTGTGGCCTGCGGCCGTAGCTTCAGGGCCTTTTAAACATGCTGTATGCATAATAAATGATAGTAGTGCCATGAATGTTTGTGGCCTGCGGCCGTAGCTTCAGGGCCTTTTCAAATATGCTGTATGCATAATAAATGACAGTAGTGCTATTAATGTTTGTGGCCTGCAGCCATTGCTTCAGGGCTCTCTCAAACATTCCGTATGCATACTAAAAGCATAAATATAAAAGCATAAAAAGCAATATACATGGAAAAAAGACAACTGGGAAGATCAGCATTACAGGTTGCACCGTTGGTGTTTGGCGGAAATGTATTTGGCTGGACAGCAGATGAAGCAACATCTTTTTCATTACTGGATGCATTTGTGGGTGCAGGGTTCAACACTATCGACACTGCAGATTCTTATTCTCACTGGGCGCCTGGCAACAGTGGTGGTGAATCTGAAGCTATCATCGGCAAGTGGTTAAAGAGAAGCGGGAAGCGCGACCAGGTGATCATAGCAACAAAAGTAGGTGGAGGCAAGGTAAGAGACCTTTCACCGGCCTACATTGAAAAGACAGTTGAAGAATCATTGCGTAGATTGCAGACGGATTATATAGACTTGTATCAATCGCATTACGATGATCCGAACACGCCGGTAGACGACACGCTTGCCACATTCGACAAGCTGGTAAAGGCGGGCAAGGTCAGGGTGATCGGCGCATCTAACTTTAGTCCCGAACGACTATTGCAATCATTGGAATCGAGTGAGACAAACGGTTATCCCAGGTATGAATCATTACAACCATTGTACAATCTGTACGACCGTCAGAAATTCGAAAGAGAATACCTGCCTGTCACGCAACAATACCAGCTGGGTGTGATCAGCTACTACTCATTAGCCAGTGGTTTTCTCAGCGGGAAGTACAGAAGCAAGGAAGACGCTGTAAAAAGTGCAAGGGGAGAAAAAGCGACCAGTTACCTTGACGAAAGGGGGCAAAGCATTCTCGAAACGCTCGACGAAGTAGCGGCAGACTTCAACACCACTCCCACCAGCGTCGCCATTGCATGGCTTGTGCAGCGCCCTTACATCACCGCCCCTATTGTGAGCGCCACCAGCACACAGCAATTGGAAGAGCTCATTAAGGCCACTCAATTAGGACTGGACGCAGGAGCAATAGAGAAGTTAAATATAGCGAGCGATTATGTTGACGAGTGATCATTCAATCGTTCAACCCGTTGAATGATCGAGATCGTTGAATTGATAAATCATTGAAATTGGTGGAATGCTTGAAATACGTTGAGCGACTAATGGTGAGGTTATGAAATGGGATCGGCAAAGGTATCATCACGGGATCGTTAAAGGGTGCCAAACGGCTGTCGTTGAATGCTATCATCAACGGTGCCGGCAAAAACGGCATCAACGGTATTCGTCAAAGGGTTATCATAAAATGGTGTAATCAAACGGTATCATTAAATGGTATCAATAAATGGTATCGTCAACGGGTATCATTAACGGCGTCAGTAAACAGTATCATCAAACGGTTTATCGCCAAACGGTATCATCAACCCGTATCATTAAACGGTTTATCGTCAAATGGGATTATCAACCCGTATCATTAACGGCGTCAGTAAACGGTATCGTCAAACGGTATCATCAACCCGTATCATTAAACGGTTTATCGTCAAATGGTATTCATCAATCCGTATCATCAAACGGGTTATCGTCAAATGGTATCATGAACCCATTATCATTAAACGGGTTATCATCAAATGGGATTATCAACCCGTATCATTAAACGAAAATCGTTAATGGCGATCATTCAACAACCCGTAGCTATCGCTACGGGCTACAAACAACGCTGCTCCTGACGGAGCGCTATCGGATATTGCTGGTAGTTTTTTAGGTGTCCGCCGGTAGTACGAGGTTGGTTTTATTAGTCTCCGGGGCGTTGGAGACGACATTGAAAGTTTCAATAGATTTCCCAAGCCCATACGCTTGAAAAAGCCAGATAGCAAGGTACTCGGAAAGGGGTACAGCCCGCGGTCCTATCTGAAACCAAAGTAAGAAGGCAATCGCAATAATTGCCTACGTCAAAACTCCGTAACCTTGGGTAGCCGTACCTGGTAAATCAGCGCCACCATCCAAAGTAAGAAGGCAATGATCGCGTACGTCAAACTCCGCGTTAATAACCAAGCTCGTAACCCTTGAAAAGCCTGGTAAGTGGCAATAACAAACGCCTGCCCGTGAGAGATCATTCAATCCTGATCACCGTCTTCCCCTTCCCCTTCAACCTCCTGCTCGCCTCAATCGCCTCCGGCACCTCCTCCATACTGATCACCACCCCAACCGGTACTTTCAACGCCCCACTATCCACCGCATCCGCCAAAGTATCCAACGAAGCCGGCGTTCCCTGCGTCTCAAAATTCCCCCCTGTAATTCCCCGCGCCTTGAGCGTCTCTTTATCCGCTACGAATGCGGTCGTCAATGCCGCACCGCCGGTTTTCACCAAGGAGGTCATTGTCTTGAACACTGCCGCGGGGCTAACGAGATCTATCAGGCCTTCCACGCCGGACGGATATTTAGCTTTTATCTCTTTCTCTACAGATATCTTTTTGTAATTGATCGTCTCTTTTGCGCCCAGTTTCTTCATCCGCTCCTCTCCTTCTTCATCGCTGACGGTAGCGATAACATAGATGCCCTGCATATTCGCCAGCTGGACAATGAACGAGCCTACGCCACCGGTAGCGCCTACCAGCAGGAGGGTTTGTTCATGTTTGAGCCCCAGGCGTTCCAACAGCTGAAGCGCCGTCATTCCCGCTGTCGGTATGGCCGCTGCTTCCACAAGGGAAATAGAGGAAGGCGCATGAGATATGGCGGCCTTTTCCGGCACGACAACATACTCTGCATAGGATCCTTCACCAATAGGTGAGTGTATAAATTGTCCGTAGATCTTATCGCCCTGCTTGAAATGGGTAACGCCTTCTCCTACCGCCTCAACGGTCCCTGCACCATCAACACCGAGCACCATAGGAAAATTGTGTGGCATTTTCCCGTCGAGGATACCATCTATTAATTTCCAATCAAACGGGTTAATACCGGCGGCGGCTACACGCACCAGGATCGTCCCTGGTTTTACCTGTGGTTTAGGTAATTCCATCACCTGCGGAATGGCCTTAAACTGGGGAACGGCTACAGCCTTCATAAGTTTCAGTTCAAATTTGTCTGGTTAATCAATATCATGGTTCTTTGGTACTGCTATACGTTGCGCACTGTAGATGCCGGCATGTCCACTGAAATAATAAGCTGTGAAGCAAGCCACTGCGAAGTATAGTACATGTGACGTGCCAAAAAGCTCGATGCCCATCAAGGTGCAGGCTATCGGAGTATTTGTGGCACCTGCAAATACGGCAATAAATCCGAGACCTGCAAACAAATCCACCGGCGCCCCAAAAAGTACGGCCAGCGTATGTCCTAAAGTGGCTCCGATAAAGAAGAGGGGGGTCACCTCCCCACCTTTGAAACCCATCCCCAGGGTAATGGCCGTCAGCAGCAATTTCCACAACCAGCTCCATGATGAGATGGGCGTATTGCTGAAGGCAGAGACAATACTAACACCACCGGGATCGGGACTGGTCACTCCAAGGCCGATATAATCCCGTGTGCCCAGCAGGTGACAGGCGGCAATGACAATGATGCCACCCGCTACCGGGATCAGCCAGGCCGGCCGGATCCATTGCTTTGCATTCGCTTTAATGCTATGGATGCAAATGGAGAAGAGGTAGCTGGCCAGGCCAAATGCGATGCCGCCGGCAATTACTTTTGCAAGTAACAGGAAGTCAAAATGTACAAAGTGGAAGATGATATTCTTTTGATCAAAAAGGATCTGGTAATGTGTGTGCCGGATGCCCCAGGCGGAGCATACAATGTCTGCAAATACAGCAGCAATTAGGCAGGGAATGAGCGCATCATAGCGTATGAGGCCAATAGCCAGTACTTCCAGTGCAAATACGGCCCCCGTCAGCGGAGTGCCGAAAACAGCACCGAAGCCGGCTGCGATTCCCGCCATCAAGATGATGCGTACATCGGCCAGAGATAGGCGCATCCAGCGGGCCAGCATATTCGCCATACTTCCACCAATCTGCACGGCGGTTCCCTCCCTGCCTGCAGAGCCTCCAAACAAGTGGGTAATGATGGTCGTAGCCAGTACCAGGGGCGCCATTCTCGCAGGTACGCCACCGCCCGGCTCATGTATCTCATCCATAATGAGATTATTGCCCGCTTCCGCCTTGCCACCCAGCTTTTTATATAAAAAATAGATGAGTATCCCCGCAAGCGGTAACAGGTAGAGCAGCCATCCATGCTCTTCGCGAATAAGGGTTACCTGTTCCAGTAACCAGAGGAATAATGCAACGAGGGATCCTACGAGGAGAGATACCGGAATGATGATCACCGTCCAGCGGATCAGCTGGTAAGCGATCTTCAATTGTTCGACAGAATGCCTGAAATATTTCATTAGCCTACAAATAAATACGAACTGTTTGCTCCTCCCCATTGTATTATATAGGGAGGTGGTTATTTGCAGGCGCCATCAGACTTGCCCTGGTCATTTGGGCGAAGACGGTTCTTGTGCAGGAAGACACCATTTCCTGGTATAACACAAATATACCATTTGTAAGTGTAAAAAAGTGAAAATATAGTTAAAGACGTGGGATTTTCAGAATGTCTACAGTTTCTTTTGGCAATTTTGTATTAATTTAAATAGTATTACCAGTTACATAAAAGAAATTACCTATTCAAATATGAGATTGTTCTTACTGCTTAGCCTGCAACTGTTGACATACTCTGCCTATGCAGCTGCAGACACAACTGTTGCAGGGATTAGTGCGGATACTACCCATGAGACAAATGTTGTGCCAACCACTACATCAGAGAAAGATCAGACAACCGTTCCGGTATTTAACACCAATCTGGCGTATAAACCTCGTATCCCGAACTATAGCGCCAGATTAGTAAGCATCATCGTTCCAACGGCCATGATGACCTATGGCGCCGTGTCGCTCAGCGGTGGTAAAATACGCTCTCTGGACATGTCTACCAGGAAAGAGATCATGGAAGATCATGGTACTTTCCGCACCAATGTGGACGACTACCTCAAATGGGTGCCTGCTGCTGCCGTATATGCGTTGAACATGGCAGGTATTCATGGTAAACATAACTTCGCCGACCGTACCATATTATTCGGCATGTCCTCGCTCATCGCTACCGGAAGTACTTTCGCGATCAAGAGCGCTACCAACAGGCTTCGTCCTGATGGCAGTACTTATAACTCCTTCCCTTCGGGGCATACCGCCATTGCATTTATGAGTGCACAGTTTATGTGGGAAGAATATCATGAAGTAAGCCCCTGGTATGGCGTAGCCGGTTATGCGGTAGCTGCTACCACCGGTGCACTCCGCATCTATAACAACCGTCACTGGTTAAGCGATGTTGTAACAGGTGCAGGTCTCGGTATTCTAAGCACCAAAGCAGCATACTGGTTATATCCTAAAATGCAGCGCCTCTTTATCCATGATACAGAGCACTCCTCTACCAGGATCATGCTGATGCCTAATTACGATGCACAATGGAAATCAGCAGGACTATCGCTGCTGTTGACAAAATAATTTTGTGGTTGATCATACTTTCGGGGCAAGGGTCTTCAGGGCGCCTTGCCCTTTCTGTTTTTATGTAATCAGCAATTCCTTCACCGTTTGAACCTCTGCTAAATTGACCACCGACACAACGATTTTACCGCCTGCAGGCAATACCTTTGCTTTGTAATGCCAGTCTACGCCGTTCCAGCCTAAAGATGCCGGCCCGTTCTCCCTGACAACACCATCAGCGTCTACTACCGTTACCTCCACTTCTGCTACACGGAATTCATTTTTGGCGGTCACTACCACCTCCGTATCTTCTATGCGGATATTTTGGATGTCCGGACTACGGTAGGCATCCCTCACGGCCATATTATAGGCGTTTTGCCCCGGCCCTGCCAGGGACGCGTAATAGGCTTTCACCTCGGGATCGGCCAGCGCCCGTTGCCACGCGACGAAGCAATGCTCATCCGCTCCCTTGCAGCTAACTGCTTTTGTGTAGGCTTTTTCCTTGACGGGCCTCGTTTGGTCGCCATGATGACCTGCCCATTCCGTTCGTAGATCGTGAGTTGTTTGCCGAGGGTTCCCCGTACAAGTTTCAGGAGGATATTATCCTTAACAATGGCCATAAAAAGGTTTTTTGAGGTTATAGATTACTAGCTTACAGGTAGTGTACAGTTAAGGTACAGATATCTATGCATAACTAGACCAAAATAATATATAAAGGTCACCTCAATATCGAAAGGATATATAGATACCCTTTTTATGCCCTTTATATGTCGTTTTTGTATCCTTTCGACATACTACCTCCAAGCCGACCGGGTAATACTTCGGGCGAAGATGTAAGACACCTGGCCTACATTGCCAGCATCACACAGGGCATCGATGTGGCGCTGACCAATAACGGCATGGAGATGGTCCCCATTTTGCAAGTTTCAACCCGAGCTGAGAACTCACTGCAGTCATATTAACACCAACTACAATATTTTAAGGTAAGAATATAGGGCCTGATAATGAGAAAGGGTGCGATGTGAGCTGCCGGAAGAGGTCGAAGCGATTTCCAGCTCATAGTCGAACTGTGGTATAAAACGGAGTTGTTCCCCGGTAATCCAGGTTTAAACTTGCATACAGGCTACATTATTTTTATATTAATAAGCGTCCCTTTCCTGGCATCTCCGGATGCCACTCTATAAGTTTGTATCACTCAAAATCACATTACATGGATCGTCGTTCCTTATTGAAAAATCTGGGCCTTGGCGCACTGATAGGAGTACTCCCCGGTACCCGCGCGCTTGCTACTATTACAGATAATATCATCAAGCCTAAGAAAAGGGTATTGCGTTTCGCCCACCTGACGGACGTACATCTGGAACCTGAATTAAAGGCGCCCGAAGGACTGGTAAAATGCCTCCACCACATACAATCACAAAAAGACGCGCCTGCTTTTATCGTGAATACAGGCGATTGTATCATGGATGCCCTCAAAGCACCCAAAGACCGTGTTGAATTGCAGTGGAACCTCTGGCACGGACTGATGAAAAGCGACAACAGCCTGCCCATCGAATATTGTATAGGAAATCATGATATATGGGGCGCGGGAGAAACAAGCGATCCCCTCTATGGTAAGAAATATTCACTGGAAATGATGCGCCTTGAAAAGCCATACCGCAGTTTCAATAAAGCGGGCTGGCACTTCATCGTCCTGGATAGCATCCAGCCGAAAAATGATGGCGTATGGTATACCTGCAAACTGGACGATGAACAGTTCGACTGGCTGGAAAAAGACCTCGCCGCCAATACGCAGCTGCCCATTATCATATTCTCACACGTTCCCATTGTGTCTGCAGCAACGGTTGTAGTAGATAATAAATTTAAGGAAGATACCGGTTACCAGCTGGGCCTTGGCTCCATGCATACAGACGCCGCCCGCCTGGTCGCCCTGTTCGATCAGCATCCAAACATCAGGTTGTGTATGAGCGGACACATTCACCTCTATGAACAGGTGATGTATAATGGCATCACCTATGTCAGTAACGGGGCCGTAAGCGGCAACTGGTGGAAGGGAACGAGGTATCGTACTGAAAATGGCTATGCCATGGTCAATCTCTATGACGACGGCAGCTTTGAGAATGAATATGTTCCTTATGGATGGACCGTCTAAGCCTTACGGCGCTTTTCGTCGGCTTTATCTTTCTCATCATATTCATTTTCATCATACCCTTCCAGGGTATTGTTCTTGTCGTCATTGAACTCCTTTTTGGGAGCTGCTTTGGCAACATCGGTAGCGCCTGCATTCTTACGCTTCACCTGTTTGATGGCTCTCTTTTCATTGGTGGATTTCTTGATCGTCATATCATTAGGTTTATCAATGAAATACAAAAATGCTGCCGGGGAACAAAGATGCGACATCAGGGGAGATAACATAGTTAACTACTCAAAACAGAGATCACCGGACACTATGCAATAAATAAAACAGAGGGGCCTCCTAAAAGAGGCCCCTATTCGCTTTTTACCTACAACTTTTTACACTGTTTATATTTAACTGTTTTCTGAGACAAAGATAACTCACTGTCAATCAGCTCACTTTGTTTAAAGAGTCAGATTACTTTGTTCAAAAGCTCATTTATGCATGTGCAGGCTTTCCGGGGTGCGTTCAAGCACATCGGTGTAAGCCCTCGTTTTGACTTGTTATTTTTTTCTATGTTGCTGATAGATATCCATCAAAATACCCGCCCATGCCTCATGAACATGCTCCGGGCAAAACCGGTTCAAGATCGATACGCAGCATTATGGTACGAGGTATTATGAGGTGTCTTAAAGAGCATGATAGCTGAGGGCAGCTGCCCTCCATTTCCATGCTTTTCATAGCTTCGAAAACTTCTTTAACCTTGCTAATAGTTCCCTGTTCCGCGCTTTTGCCCATCATTATGAGACACTCTCCCTGCCGATCTAATCTATCCTGACCCCTTCTTTTATTTCATCATTCGCATGAACGATCACCTTATCTCCCGGCAGTAAACTGCCAAATACTTCGGAAGAGTCATTGTGGTGATTTCCTTCCTGCACATCGACCCAATGCGTATAGCCTTCCCTGATAGCCACCACATACTTTTTTTCTGTAGATGTAACGATAGCGCTGCCAGGCACCACCATCGCCTGCAGGGACCCTGTAACGGGAATGGTGATCTCCGCATACATCCCTGGTTTTAACAGATGCTGGGCATTCTGTACATCCACTTCTACAGCTTCAGAGCGGTAACGGTCGCTCAGGGAGCCTGCCTGGCGACTGATAGCCCCCGCAAACAATTTCCCCGGCAAGGCATTCACATGGAAAGATACCTGTCTTGTGGCCGACAACTGCGCGCTATAAACTTCCGGTACCTGTACCACCAAACGCAGGCGATCTTCCTGTTCCAGCATCAGCATGGCACCGCCGTCAAGCTTTGTTCCCGGTCCTACCAGCGCTCCGGGATGCACATTACGTTCAGTGATCACACCATCAAAAGGCGCCGTCACCGTTAAATAACTCCTGGTAGCCTCCAGCGCCCGGAGATTTGCCAGCTCGCTGTTCATAATAGCGCTGTCGGCCGCCATGCGGGCATTGGCCACTTCCACATCATGAGCGGAAATAGTACCCGGCGTCTCACTGACGGCAAGCGTACGTTCGTAGTTGTCTTTCGAGGCCGCAAACATGGCCCTGGCCTGCAGGTATTTTGATTGTGCCGCATAATACTGCTGAATGATCTCCGGTGCATCCAGGGTGATCAGCACCTGCCCTTTGCGTACCACACTGCCCCTGTCGACCGTTACCGTTTTTACAAAACCATTTACCCGCGGATAGATACTCACGCGCTGATAGGCTTCCAGTACGGCAGGTAATTGTATATTGGACGAAAGCGGTTCATGCACAACGGCTGCCAGCTCGAATTTCCTGCTCTTGTTACTTTTGGTGGCCGTTTTCTTTTGGGGCGCCTTTTCATGGCAGGCAGTGAACAATATCACCAGGAGGCTTATACTGAAGAGATACTTATACATGAGTTGTCGCTATTTTAGGTTTGTTGACTTTTTTTTCGGGCATCAGTGAAGGATCTTCATAGGATGCTTTGCGTTGGATGGCGGCATATACGAGCGGTAAGATCAGCAGCGCCGCCAGCGTGGAGGCAATAAGCCCTCCTATCACCGCACGGCCCAATGGGGCTGTCTGGTCGCCCGATTCGCCCAGCCCCGTTGCCATGGGTATCATACCCGCTATCATCGCCAGGCTGGTCATCAGGATGGGACGCAAACGGATACCGGCGCTGGTAATAGCCGCCTTATAGGCATCCCGGTATTCCAGGCGGAGCTTCTCTGCATTCGTTACGATTAGGATCGCATTTGCCACAGATACCCCTGTAGACATGATCATACCCATGTAAGACTGCAGGTTCAATGTCGCCCCTGTCAGTAATAACATTACCAGGGCGCCTGCAATTACCGCAGGTACAGTGACGAGTACAACAAAGCTTAATTTGAACGAC
The DNA here is from genome assembly GCF_023100805.1 of Chitinophaga filiformis. Taxonomy (NCBI): domain Bacteria; kingdom Pseudomonadati; phylum Bacteroidota; class Chitinophagia; order Chitinophagales; family Chitinophagaceae; genus Chitinophaga; species Chitinophaga filiformis. The sequence continues at coordinate 4,649,437 of NZ_CP095855.1, read as the reverse complement.
TGGTAGTTTGCGGCCAGCAATAAGAAGATCACGACAATGGCCAGCATCAGCCCGTTCTGTAAACTGGATAAAGTGTCCACCAGCAGGCTCGAACTTCCCTTCAGCTCTACCTTCAATCCGCGGGGCGGTTCTCCCATCTCATTAATAGCCTGCCGCACGGCTTTTGTCGCTGCACCCAGGTCCTTCCCATTGATGTTCGCACTGACAGTTACAAAGCGCCTTGTGCCGGCCCGGTCAAATTCCCCCGGCATCTCCCCGTTCGAGAATGTTGCCACATCGCCCAATACCGGCCTTGGCTGCCCTTTTACCAATGGTATTTCCTTCAGGTCATTAATGGTCTGCATGATGTATTCGGGCACCTGTACCTGCACCTGGTAAGTGTAAGCTACTTTTTCATCCAGCCACTGGTTCTTTTCGGTAAACCTGCTGGACGATGTGGATGCCGTCACAGAGCGGGCCACCTGGTACATGTTCAACCCCATCTGCGCCACCTTGAACCGGTCAATATTGATATTGATCGTAGGGTAATGCAATGGCTGGGCGATCTGCACATCCCGGAGGAAATCGACTTCCTTCAGTTTATCCACCAGTCCTCCGGCATAGCCGGCAATCTGTTTCATATCCTTTCCCGCTACCCTTACCTCAATAGGCGTAGCAGCTCCCTGCGCCATGATCTTCTCCGTCATGTCGACCGGTTCAAAGCTTACGCGCATTTCGGGCATTTTAGCCTTAATACGGGCCCTCAGTTCGTCTTTGAGTGCCTCTATGTCAACTTTGTAATCCTCGTTTAAATTGACCTGCAACACCGCTTCATGCGTGCCCGCATTAAACACATACAGGTTACTCGTTCCATAACTGCTTGGCACCAGCCCTACATACCCGGAACTGATAGCCACATTTCCGTTCACCGTGCTATCGATCAATGCCAGCACCTCGTGTACTTTTTCCTCCGTCCTTTCCAGTCTCGTACCATCCGGCTCTTTCAGCCGCAACTGGAACTGGCCTGTGTTGACATGCGGCATCAGGTCTTTCCCGATCACTACGAAAGCCGTTCCTGCAATGGCAAACGCCAGTATGATATACACACCTATCACCCAGCGGGAACGTCTGCCCAGCCATTCCAGCAATGACAGGAAGCGGTTCTTAAACCGCTCAAAACCGTTCGCCCCATGGGGCTTATGGTTGTGCCGTTCCTGATCATGCCGTACCTGGCCGATCTCCTCTTTATCTAAGGCCAGCCCGTGATTGAACTTACCTTCCTTCAACCACCAGTTGGCCAGTACAGGTACCAGCGACTGTGCCGCGAAATAGGATGCTATCATGGCAAAACCGATGGACAGCGACAATGGCAGGAACATCGCTTTCGGTACACCTGTCATGATCAGTGATGGTGCAAATACCGCCAGTATGCACAAGAGTATCAGCAACAAAGGGAATGCAATCTCCTCGCTGGCTTCATAAATGGCCTGTCGCTTGGATTTTCCCATCTCCAGATGCTGATGAATATTCTCTATCGTCACGGTTGCCTGGTCTACCAACACGCCAATTGCCAGCGCCAGGCCGCTCAGGGTCATCAGGTTGATGGTCTGTCCGGCCAGCTGCAATCCAAGTACTGCAGCCAGGATGGCAATCGGGATCGTGATCACTACCACCAGGCAGCTGCGCAGATCCCTCAGGAACAACAATACCATCAATCCTGTGAGCAATGCGCCCAGTATCCCTTCGGTCAACAGGCTTTTCACGGCATTGATCACGAACACTGACTGGTCAAACTCGTAGGTCACTTTCACATCTTCCGGCAAAAGGCTCTGCATCTCCGGCAGCCTTGCCTTTAATTCTTTCACTACATCCCAGGTAGAAGCATCCGCAGTTTTCACTACCGGGATGTAAACAGACCGGCGTCCGTTCACCAGCGCATAATCCACCGTTATATCGGCCGCGTCGCTCACCCGGGCTACATCCCTGATAAACACAGTAGCATTGCCGTTTGTGGTGATGGGAATATCCCCGAAATCTTTCACTTCTTTTTCCAGTGAATTGATGGTAGTGACGTACATTGTATTATTGATACGGATGTTCCCCGAAGGCGTCATGACATTGTTCTTCGCGATGGCTTCTACCACTTCATCGGCACTCATATTGTAACTGCGCAGGCGGTCAGGATCCACACTGACGATCACGGAGCGGGAATTGGCGCCAAAAGGCGGCGGCGCCGACAAGCCGGGTACAGCGCCGAACATGGGCCGCACACGCGTATTGGCCAGGTCGTAGATATCTTTCAGGGAACGGTTTGGACAGCTGAACACCAGTTGTCCTACCGGCAGAGAAGAGGCATCATAACGAACCACCTGCGGAGGCAAAGCGCCCGGAGGGAAGAACTTCATGGCCCTGTTCACCTGCAGGGCCACCTGTGCCGAGGCTTCCGCCATATTGGTATTTTCATAAAAAGAGAGCTTGATCATGGTCAGCCCCTGTATATTCTTGCTGCTGATATTTTTGATCCCGTTCACATAGAGGAACTGGTCCTGTAAACGGGTAGCGAAGAATCCTTCCATCTGCTGGGGCGACATACCGCCATAGGGTTCTATGACGTAAATGGTCGGCAGGTTCAGCTTAGGAAAGATGTCTATCGGGATATTCATAACAGCCAGTACTGAAAACAGGAACATGCCGAGGGTTAAGACCACCACGGACAATGGCTTTTTCAGTGCGCTAGTGACTAATGACATACTATTATTTTTATCTTTTACTGCCTGCGTGCAACTTCCAGTTGCTGCACCAGTTCCTGAATATTGTTAGCTGTAAATGCCTGGGTAAACAATGCCTGCCAGGCCGCATTTCGCGTCTGTATAAGATCTGTTTCCGCCCTGTTCAGCAGGTATAAGGCATTGGTCACCTCGATGATATTGGTCAGTCCTCCTTTGTACAATGCCATCTTCTGCAGGGCCGCTGCTCTGGCGGCATTCAGCTGCGCCGGCATTTCCCGGAGCTTGTCCAGGGCAGTACTGATATTGAGCCGGGCCTGTTGCAACTGGTTGTCCAGTACGGTTTGCGTGGTTTCCAGCTGCTCTGCGGCCGCCCTCGTACGTAAATGCTGTTCCCGCACCTTATCCCTGGTGTGTCCTATATCTGCCAGGTTGTAGGTCAGGGCCAGTCCCGCCAGGTAGTTATAACGGCTGTATCCCAGTCCGCTCCACAGGTTTTTGTTGTAGATGTCGTTGAACTGTCCACTGGAACCGCGCGTCCACCCGGAAGCCAGCAGGGATATCTTAGGCAGTGCTGCCCTGCGGATGACCTCTTCATGCTTTTGCTGTTGCTGCAACAAGCCATTATAATATAACAACACCGGATGCTCCTTCGCCACTACAGCTGTATCAACCAATCCTGCCAGCAAAGACAAGAGGCCATTGTTATAAAGGGTATCCGGCCGGATAGTGCTGGTATCCAGTCCTGTTAAAATACCCAGGTGCAGCCGTACACTGTTATAATTGTTCTGTATATCGAGATAGTTCAGTCTTGTTTTGGATAATTCTGCAGCTGCTATGGAGCTGTCCACCCCAGGTTTCAGGCCATGTAATACGATAGCCGTCACCGCCCGCTGTACAGACCGTGTACGGTCAATATTGTCTTCCTGGATCTTCATCAGCGAGCGATATTGCAATAAGCCCAGGTAGTCCCGCACCACAGCCACCGTAAGATCATTGGCAGTAATATCAGCATCCAGGTTCAATACTTTCTGCTGCTGCATCGCTTCTTCTTTCTGTGTACGATAAGCGCCGAAATTATATACCTCCCATTGCACCTGCGCCAGTGCAATATTGCCACTCATAAGGTCATTGCGGTTGGCTCCGCGGATACCGCCTGAAGTGGAGGGAATGGTACTGAGCGGAAAATAAGAGCCATAAATACCATTGTCGGTTCCTATGGTGGCTTCTTCCACCAGCTTTACCGAAGGCCACCAGTTATGGCTGACATCCGTTGTATGGGCAATACCGGCGCGTGATAATGTTTGCTTTGCTTTTAATGATGGGTAATGTTGAAGGGTCAGGGTAATGGCCCGTTGCAAGGACAGATCGTCTCCTGCTGTCTGCGCATCTGCACAGGGAGGAACTCCGGCTACCAGGCATAAAATTATCACCCACAACCCTGCAGCAGTTCTTTTAGTCATAACTACAGCGATTGAGTGACCATAGACATCCGTCTACGGTATTAAATAAAGAAAAATAGAAAATGAATATGGAGATCAGGCCAGCGGAGGACCACGCCAGTCGCTCAATGTAACGGCGACACTGATATAGGAATTCTTATATCCGCTGTAAACAACAGGAATATAAACAAACAGCGTTTTTATACGGATACTGGGTACAAACAGGCATAGCTCGTGATAGTCGTTCAATGCCCTTGTACGGTGATTATACTTCCGGACACCGCTCTTAAAACACTGTACATCGTGTACCTGATCTGCCACCCTGGTATATGCCTTATCAGCGCTATATTGATGTACAACAGGCTTTGAGCCGGAAGAAATAAATGGGGCGCCACCCTGCAGCAGAAGCAGGGAGAAGACGCAGGAAAGGAAAAGTAAAAGCCCTTTGAGCTGTTTCAAGTTGAGACCCATTTATACGCATGCAAGATATTTAAACAAAATTATAATACATAGCCTGCCTGCCTGTTTTAAGGGAATTATAATGTCAGTTCCGGCGTCGCGGTACAGAGCTTGTGTATATTTGCCGTATGAACTGCCTGATTATCGACGATAACAAACTGGCGCGCACCGCCATGAAGCAACTTGCCAGTCATGTAGATCAGCTGCGTGTAGCTGGCGAATGTTCCAGTGCATTGGAGGCTTATAATATCCTGCAAAAGGAAAAGATCGATCTCCTGCTCCTGGATATTGAAATGCCCGGCATGAGTGGTATTGAGCTGACACGTAATATCGGCAAAAAAGGCCCCATTATCATCTTTACCACGGCGAAGAAAGATTATGCCGTGGAGGCATTTGAACTGCATGTGGCAGATTATCTCATCAAACCCGTTACGCCTTCCCGCTTCCTGCAGGCGATAGAACGGGCGAAAGAGGTGCAACAGGCGACCTCCCGCGAGGTGCATGATACCGACAACGAGTTCGTCTTTATCAGGGATAGCGGCATACTAAAGCGCATCAGGCTGGATGATATCCTCTATCTCGAAGCAATGGGCGACTATGTAAAGCTGCATACTTCGCAGAAGTTTCATGCGGTTCATTCTACCCTGAAAGCGATAGAAGAAAGATTACCGGAAACGAAGTTCATGCGGGTACATCGTTCCTATATAGTAGCACTGGATAAAATTGAAGCTATACAGGATGGGGCGATTGTTATTTCAAAGAATTCCGTTCCTGTGGCAGATGCTTATCGTGCGGCGCTCAATAGTCGCTTGAATTTGTTATGACCTTATCCCTGCCTTAACAGAATGATGGCGGTTTACCTGGCGCTTACGTATGCCGTTACTCGTTTGTTGCTTATTATTTGCGCTAAGTAGCCCGGTTCCAGTATGGGATCACTGGCTGTAGTTCTTCGAAGCCACGTGTTATTAAGCTTTAGGAATCGTATGGGCAGTTGGATATGTATTAAACTCCCGTCAAGCGTGTGAGCTTGCTTCGAACAACTAAGGCCAGCGATTCCCATCTGAAACCGTTGCTACTTATGCGCGGCCTCCTCGATGTCTTGATTCCCCGTCTTAATTGAGCACGTATTTCATAAGATAGACAGTTATAAATACGCGCACACAGTATTAGGGCAATCTCAGCGCTTGGAGATTGTCCCTGTTGCTCGTCTGTTTCCTATTATTTGCGCTAAGTAGCCCGGTTCCAGTATGGGATCACTGGCTGTAGTTCTTCGAAGCCACGTGCTTTAAGCTTTAGGAATCGTATGGGCAGTTGGATATGTATTAAACTCCCGTCAAGCGTGTGAGCTTGCTTCGAACAACTAAGGCCAGCGATTCCCATCTGAAACCGTTGCTACTTATGCGCGGCCTCCTTAATGTCTTGATTCCCCATTTCATTAGAGCAACTGCCCATTTATAAGGCAGACTGTATTTAACGCGCACACAGTATTAGGGCAATCCCAGCACCTTGATATTGACTTAATAGGTGAGAAACACCCGTACCCCATTGCAGCGAGAGATAATATATACTAATAGGGAGAGCGTAAGTAGCACCGGTTTCAGATGGGAATGTCGGGCCTTCGGCTCTCCGGTGATACGACTGGTGCTGCCCAATCTTTATCCAAATCATATACGTTTGAAAACGCCCAATAGCATTCCAGAGAGGCGCCGACCGACATCCCATACTGAAACCGAAGCTACTTAGCGTAAATAATTCCAGACAGACGCCGATCAGCACATCATGCTGAAATTTAGTGTAGACTGACGTTGATTTATTTCAATCCTGCCGCTGCTTGTTGCAGATATGTCGTCAACCGGTTCACCGCTGCCGCTGCGATCGCGATCTGCTCCTCTGCTTCCTGCCATCTGCGCTGTTCTATCGCCTCGCGGATGCCCGGCAATGTCTTCACACCATAACCTGTATAAAATCCGGGCGCATATACGGTATGCTTATACCATGCCCTGTTCGGCAAGCCCTTGTCGTATAACAACTGTTGTTCGGCCTGATACAACGCCTTATTCAGGGCATCCGTTTTTGCAGCGGGAAGAGGCGCCTTGCTTCTCGCTTCCTGCAACTGCTGTGTGGCCTTGTCCAGCGCTACGAGTGCGTTCTGGAGTTTTGAGAAATCCAGGTAAGGCACTTCTGACTTCAGGGCAGGTGCCTTGATTGGCTTGGTAGCATCCCCTGCCAGCTGGTAGGCATTATTGTTAATGATCTGGTTCTCCACCGCGGTAGATTCCCGCATCTGTTCTGCCAGTGAGATTAGTTCTGTAGTATATCCGTTGATGGTTTTGGCAAGACTACGGAAGTCAAATGGTAATACATCAGCATCTGCTAATCTCAGCGCCGCATGACCACCCAATTTGGACAGCGCTACTCCATACTCAAAACCGGGATCTTTAAAGCGGGAATAGTTTTCATAGGTATCATAGATGGAATGGTATTCGCCTCCTGCACCTTCACCGCCAAAACCGATGTTCAGGGATGGGATGCCCAGGTGCTGGAGGAAAGATGAATAGTCAGATCCCGAGCCCAGCGCACTGATAGTCAGGTCTTTCTTTCCCAGGAGCTCCTTTTTGGCCTTTACAGTCGAAGCAGTAACGATATCAGCCGCCTGCTTTCTTTCCAGGACAGATACTTTCGTCTGAGGGTCGGTAATGCCCCTGGCAATCTCCCCCACAAAAGGTTCCAGTGCATGGGAACCACCTATACCTAGAAAACCACGGCTATTGCCGTCTGAATTTATATAGGCCACCGCCTTCTGTTGCAGTTCCGCAGCATGCGCCTCCACCCATTCGGTAGAGCCGAGCAGTCCGGGCTCTTCGCCGTCCCAAGCAGCATATACTAATGTCCTTTTCGGTTTGTAACCGTTCTTTGCCAGTACACCAATGGCTTTGGCCTCTTCCAGGAGCGCAGACAGCCCACTGACAGGGTCGGCAGCGCCATATACCCAGGCGTCATGGTGGTTCCCCCTGATGACCCACTGGTCAGGGAACTGGCTTCCCTTCATAAAAGCGATCACATTGTAGGCCGGCACCGTCTTCCAGTCAAATTCAAGTTTCAGATGCACCTTTGCTTTGCCCGGACCGATATGATAGGTAAATGGCAGCGCGCCCCTCCAGCTCTCCGGCGCAACCGGTCCTTCCAATGCCGCCAGTAAAGGCGCGGCATCGTGATAGCTGATCGGCAATACCGGGATCTTCAGCAGGTTGGTGGCTTCAGCCCGTTCCAGCCGTTTGGCGTTTTCCGTAGCACCTACGCCCGGAGTGAGTGGGTCTCCCGGATAGATCACCATATCCATAACAGAACCTCTCTGGACCCCATACTCGCTTTTATAGGCGCCCTGCGGATACACGTCGCCCTGGTAATAACCATCGTCTTTAGGATCGGAATAGATCAATGTACCAATAGCGCCATGTTCCTGCGCTACTTTGGGCTTAATACCCCTCCAGGAACGGCCATATTTCGCGATCACGATCTTACCCTGCACGCTGATGCCCAGCCTTTCCAGGTACTCATAATCCTCTGGCAGACCATAATTCACGAATACCAGCTCGCCTGTTACATCGCCATCAGCGCTCCAGGCATTATAGGTAGCCAGTTCATCCGGCTGGCCCGTACTGGGATCCTCCTTCAGAGCCGGCTCTTTGAGCACCGCCTTATAGTTCTCGGGATGGCTGGCTTCCAGTACCCTGGTCTTCGGAGTAGGGAAAAGCACCTGGTAGGTCTCTATCCTGGCGTCCCAGCCGTAGCTTTTAAACTGCTGTAAAATGTTTTCTGCTACCCACTTATCCCGCGGCATACCGAGATAGTGTTGCTGTGCCGACAGCGTCTTAATATTATTCCCGATAGCAGCCGCACTCAGCTCCTTGTCGAAATTGGCCTCGAGCTGTTGCTGTTGCTGAACATGCTCACCGTTGAAACCACTCAGTTTCTGCTGGGCATAAGCGCCTTGCAGCATCAAAACGAGGGCAATACCGGAAGTGATCTTCTTTGAATTCATGCAAAATGAGGGTTTATTTTGGTTGACATTTAATGTCTGTCTATGGCGGTGGCGAACAAATATAATATATCCCAACGACAGTTGTTCCCCTTCCAACGACGACTCGTGCCTGTTAAACCATTTCTCCTCTTTTGCCTTTCACATGCCCTGTATCTTTGAGTCAACAAAACAATGAAACAGTTGAACAATCAACTGGAAGAATAAAAAAGTAATTGAACAGAATAGTTAAACAAATCAATCATCAAATAAAAATAAGAAATCATGAAAAAGCTAGGAACTCTGATGGCTGCTGCCCTGATCTTCGCAGGTACCGCCACTTTCGCTGCTGCTCCTGTACATACAGCTAAAGCAGCAACTGCTAAAACTACAACTGTTAACGCAAAACAACAGGAAAAACCTAAAGCAGCGACCACAACGCACGCTCACAAAGCTCACAAGAAACATCACGCGAAGAAAGCTGCTAAGTAAGCAGCAGGATCAACAGCTCATGTAGTTCAGGCGGTTCTGAAGGTATCGAAAACAAACAAGCAAGTACAAAACGGACAGAACACAAACAGCAGGAACCAATTGAACGCATGAAAGGCATAAGAGCGATGAAGAGCATGTGGACGACCGGCTTGTCTTAAATAAGATTTGGGTTTTACAACAATGAATGACGGGTGACGAATAAATAGTATTCGTGATTCGTCATTCGTATTGCCGGGAGAAAATACAGTGAGGGGCCAGAGCAGTGCAGAGATAGTGGGGTACCAGGCAAGATCACAGTTCAATATCAATAAGTGGCAGCGGGGTTCATCGGGGCTGATTGTGATGGCCTTCATTCTCTTTCATGAGAACCGGGAATTGACCTAAAGCCGGAAAAAGCTGCAGCTTCCTCAGATACGAACAAAATCACAACCATCATAAACATAACGAAATTCATTCGTAATTTTAATACAAATACTCACTGAAAAAATGCAGCCGAAGCTGATCAAATATTACCTGCTAGGCCTGTTCATACTGGGACTGGTACTATTCATCGTGCTGCAATTCAACTCAGCTCAGAACATCCGGAAACTCATTTCCGGCAATGAGAAACTCCTCGACGAACTGAACGTCAAAAATGAACTGCAAAAATTACAAACCAGTATAGCCAAAACCGATAGTAAAGTACGGGGTGCAGTGATCTCCCAGGATACATTGAATATCACCGGTATAGAAGCCGAAGTAGCCCTTATCAAAGCCGACCTGCGTGAAATTAATAAGCTCGTAAGCAACGACAGCACAGAAAAATTACTGACCCAGCTGAACTATCTCGTAGAAGAAAAGAACCAGCTGAACATCGCCATACTCGACACGTTTTATACGAAAGGGAAATGGCCCGCAGAGAAAATAATCAATGCACAGAAGGGAAAACGCCTGGGCGACGCCATCAATGTGATCCTTCATGCCCTCGACAGCACCAGGCAGACAGAAGTGAATCATACAACGCACATGATCGATACCAGCGGACAAAAAGCCCTGAACTGGGGAACGATCATGCTGTTCTTTGCCTGCCTTTCCAGCCTCTTGTCATTTTTATATATTACCAGCAGGATCTATAAACAGGAACACCTGATCGAGGCGCTCGATAAATCGCGACAGCAGGAAAAAAAGCTGACCGTAGTCAAAGACCAGTTCCTGGCTAATATGAGCCATGAAATAAGGACGCCCATGAACGCTGTACTTGGCTTCACGCACCTGCTGCAGCAACAGCCGATGAATGAAAAGTCCAGGGAATACGTCACTGCCATACAGCATGCCGGCGAGAACCTGCTGGAGATCATCAACGATATACTCGATATTTCCAAGATAGAATCCGGTATGATGCGGCTGGAGCCCGTGTCCTTCAGTTTACGCGGTATGCTGCATTCTATGGAACTGATGTTCCAACCCAAAGCCCTGGAAAAGAAACTGGAATTATCCTTCAGCATCGACGCCCATGTACCCGACATCCTGTACGGAGACGTGATGCGCCTCACGCAGGTGCTCGTCAATCTCGTGAATAACGCCATCAAATTCACCCACCAGGGAAAAGTGCAGGTGAAGGTGAGCCAGGTAGCCGCAGAAAGCGGGGTAAGGTTGTTATTTAACGTCAGCGACACCGGTATAGGGATCTCCCCCGACAAGCTGCCTGCCATCTTCGACCGCTTTAACCAGGCGGAGGCAGACATCACCCGCAAATTTGGAGGAACCGGCCTTGGACTGACCATCGTACGACAGCTGGTGGAATTACAGCATGGTAGCATCGGTGTTGAGAGTGAACCGGGGAAGGGCAGCACCTTTAAAGTGGAATTGCCTTACACCCTGGGAGAGCTGTTGCCCGACAGCGGCGAGAACTACACCTATTCCCAGGACAATTTTGCCCTGCCGCAACAGCCCGACATACGGTTGCTGGTTGCGGAAGATAACAAGATGAACCAGAACCTGTTAAAGCATCTGCTGGGCAACCGGCAACTGCATTATCAGTTGGTGAATAATGGCCAGGAAGCAGTATCGGCCCTGTCAAAGCAGCATTTTGACCTGGTGCTGATGGACCTTCAGATGCCGGAAATGGACGGTTATACCGCCACCAGGAAAATAAGGGAGGAATTACAATCCAATATTCCGATTATCGCCATGACGGCCCACGCCATGTCGGGTGAAAGGGAAAAATGCCTGCAGGCGGGAATGAATGAATACCTGTCAAAACCCATACGTGAGGGAGAGCTGTACCGCATGATACAGGTCTTCACCGGCAAGAGCAGCACACCGGAACTATATGCTCGCCATAACGGGCATTCCGCCTTTCATAATGGCAATAGCAACGGACATGCTACAGAACAGGAAACACCCCTGATTCAGCTGGAATACCTGCACCAGTTATCCATGGGCGATAAAACATTTGAGCAGAACATGCTGCAGCAGTTTGTAACACAATTACCGGAAGACCTTTCCCTGCTAAAAAAAGCGATCGACGAAGGATCGGTCACCGCTATACGTAGCACCGCTCATAATATTAAGACGACTATTTCCTTTATCGGATTGGAAACCACGCTATATCCCCTGCTCGAGACGCTTGAAGGACTGGACAACACCTATGATGCGGCCTTCGTGACCGGACAATACAATACTCTTAAAACATTGTGCATAAAGGCATTAGAAGAAACGCTGCGTTTGCTCTTATAACCCGGCCTTCGCTTTTTCCCTGTTCAACGACAGTTCCTCCCCGTTCACCGAAACCGCCCCATGTAAGCCTCCTGCCGGTAGTATCTTTACATCAGCAAATTAATTCAAACTCTCAATTAAAAATCACTAATCATGAACATCAAGAAAAGTCTTATTGTAGCCGCAGTATTTATGAGCGTTAGTGCTGTAGTTTTTGCACAGACACCTGCACAGAAACCTGCTAAGAAAGAAAAAGCAAAGACAGAAAAACCAGCTGCAGATACTGCGAAAGCTGCTCACAAAATGCACAAAAAAGCTGCTCCTAAAGCACAGTAATCTTAATTGCGCAACGAAGAGATTGTAAAGGGGCTGGCCTTCGGGTCAGCCTCTTTTTTGCTTTAACCCTGGTTATCTCGGGATATGGGATAGGAAGTACTCACTCAAAGAGACAACTTACACATATAACGGGGACGGGGTATTGTAAAGAGAGTAGCCCCGCGGTCTCTTTTTTTCGCCGTAGTTATCCCGCGATATATAACGGGAAGTATTCACTCAAAGGGACGACTTACACATATAACGGTGATCGGGCATTGTAAAGAGGTCAGCCTCCGGTCAGCCTCTTTTTTCATGCCATAGTTATCCCACGATATAGAGCACGAAGTACTTACTCAAAGGGCATACTTATGCATGTAAGGAGACTGGAGCCCCAAACCGGAAGTGGATACTATCCGATAGCAGGTACCAATTCCCGGCTATATTGCTGATACTGCAGGGAACAGATGTTAATGGTAAAGATGGACTTATGGGAACTACGGGGCATATCAATACAAGGTCTTATCCCCCTTTATCTGCCAGTCTTTGAATACACTCAAAGCAGCATCAGACGGGAAAGCAATGAACGGGATCTTTTTATGGTCATGGGGCACCCCGATCTCCTGGTAAATGAATGAATCATCAAAATCGATTGCGGCAGCATCTTCTTTTGTATTGGCAAAATACACGCGCTGCGGCCTGGCCCAGTAAATAGCCCCCAGGCACATCGGGCAGGGTTCACAGGAAGTATATATTTCACAGTCATGCAACTGGAAGGTACCTAAACGGGTGCAGGCGTCCCGGATGGCCATTACCTCGGCATGAGCAGTGGGGTCGTTGTGAGAAAGCACCTGGTTCCATCCCCTGCCTACAATCTCATCTCCCCTTACCACAATGGCGCCGAAAGGGCCTCCCTCTCCGTTTTCCATTCCCTGACGGGAAAGTTCCACTGCTATCTGCATAAACCGCTTTTCTCGTTCTCCGATCATAAAATACTTGTGATTTGATATATGTTAAACAATCCGCTTACGGTGCTTACCCGGACGGAATGATCGCTTAATGATATTGCACTGTTTCCAAAAGTACGTAAAAATGACGCGCCTCCCTTACAGCACAAAAAAGAGCATGCATAAGGCATAAAAAAACCCGGATAAAGAATTATCCGGGTATTCGTAACTGTATATCGTCGTATTTGAATATAAGATATTGCTATGCGGTTATGCGCTTACGGTATTGTGACTATTATTCCTTATCACCACTACTCCGTCAAAAACATCTATCAATACCGGTTTGCTTTTATCAATGTCCCCTGCCAGGATCTTTTTACTCAGCAGGTTAATGATCTCTTTCTGTATCAATCGCTTCAGTGGTCTCGCACCGAATTGCGGATCAAAACCCTGGGCGGCGAGATAGTCCATCGCATAGTCAGAGAATTCCAATATCATGCCATTTTGTGCCACCAGGTCCTTCAACTGCTGTAACTGAATGTTAATTATTCCTTTAATTTCATTACGCAGTAATGGCTGGAACATGATCACCTCGTCTATACGGTTGAGGAACTCGGGCCGGATGGTCTGTTTCAGGAGATTCATCACTTCAGCCTTGGTAGCATCCACCACATCCTCACGGTTCTTCTCATTGATCTTCTCAAAATTCTCCTGGATGATCTGGCTACCCATATTGCTGGTCATGATGATAATGGTGTTCTTAAAGTTCACCACACGGCCTTTATTGTCTGTCAGCCGTCCATCGTCCAGTACCTGCAACAGGATGTTAAATGTATCCGGATGTGCTTTTTCAATCTCATCCAGCAGCACAACGGAATAAGGTTTGCGCCTTACCGCTTCTGTCAGCTGCCCGCCTTCATCATAACCCACATATCCCGGAGGCGCACCAATTAAACGGCTTACAGCATGTTTTTCCTGGTATTCACTCATGTCGATGCGCGTCATCATGGAGTCGTCGTCAAACAGGTATTCTGCAAGCGCTTTCGCCAGCTCTGTTTTACCTACACCGGTGGTACCCAGGAATATGAAGGAACCGATCGGACGTTTGGGGTCCTGTAACCCGGCCCTGCTTCTGCGGATAGCATCAGATACTGCGATGATCGCCTCTTCCTGTCCTACCACTCTTTTATGCAGCTCGTCTTCCAGGCGAAGCAGTTTATCTCTTTCACTCTGCAGCATCCTCGATACCGGGATGCCGGTCGCTTTTGCCACGTTTTCTGCGATGTCTTCTGCATCTACTTCCTCTTTCAACAATCTTTTGTGATCTGATGATATCGTGTTCAGCTCTGCGGTATAGCGATTGATCAGTTCTTCCTGCTCTTTTACCTTTCCATAGCGGATCTCTGCTACCCTGCCATACTCCCCGTTACGCTCTGCCTGCTCAGCTTCCTGTTTCAGGTTTTCAATGGCTGCTTTTGCGTTCTGCAGCTTGTCCACGATCTCTTTCTCTGCCTGCCATTTTGCTTTAAATGTGCTGCGTTGTTCTCCCAACCTGGCTATCTCTTCATTCAGCTCGCGTAATTTATCTTCATCATTCTCACGTTTGATCGCCTCCCTTTCGATTTCCAGCTGCCTGATACGGCGCTCCAGTTCGTCCAGTTCTTCCGGCATGGAGTTCATTTCCAGGCGGAGCTTGGCCGCGCTTTCATCTATCAGGTCAATAGCCTTATCGGGTAGGAAACGGTCTGTAATGTAGCGGTTTGACAGCTCTACGGCTGCAATGATCGCTTCGTCTTTTATCAGCACGTGGTGATGGCTTTCATAACGCTCCTTCAGACCGCGGAGGATGGATATTGCATCTTCCACAGAAGGTTCGTCTACCATTACTTTCTGGAAACGGCGTTCCAGTGCCTTATCTTTCTCAAAATATTTCTGGTATTCATTCAGCGTGGTGGCGCCAATGGCACGGAGCTCACCACGGGCCAATGCCGGCTTCAGGATGTTGGCAGCGTCCATTGCCCCCTCCATAGCGCCCGCACCTACCAGGGTATGGATCTCATCTATAAAGAGGATCAATTGCCCCTCGCTTTCAGTAACTTCCTTGATCACCGCTTTCAGCCTTTCTTCGAACTCACCCCTGTATTTCGCACCTGCCATCAATGCACCCATGTCCAGCGCATAAATGGTCTTGCTCTTCAGGTTCTCGGGAACGTCACCGTTAATGATACGGTGTGCCAGTCCTTCCACGATGGCTGTTTTACCTACACCGGGTTCTCCCACCAGGATCGGGTTGTTCTTGGAACGGCGGGAAAGGATATGCAGCGTTCTGCGGATCTCTTCATCCCGGCCGATCACAGGGTCCAGCTTCCCGGCCCTTGCCAGTTCGTTGAGGTTCTTTGCATATTTCTGCAGGGAATTGTACTGGGTGTCAGCTGTCTGGGAGTTCACCGTGCTACCCTTACGTAATTCGGCGATGGCAGCCTTTAATCCCTTTTCTGTCAGTCCTGCGTCTTTCAGCAGCTTGGCAGTATCATCGCTACCGCCGAGTAAGCCCAGCAAGAGGTGTTCTACACTGACAAATTCGTCCTTAAATTCCTTGATGCTGGCGCCCGCTCTCAGCATGGCATTGTTGGCATCACGGCTTAATACCTGTCCGCCTTCGCCTCCGGCAACGCGGGCATATTTTTTTATTTGTTCATCCAGTCTTGACGACAGGAAATTAGTATTTACATTGTTCTTCTTTAACAGATAATCTATAGCACTTTCCTGGTCTTCCAGCAGGGCTTTCAGCAAATGTCCCGTTTCAATGGCCTGTTGTTGTCCATTAAAGGCCAATTGCTGCGCCTGTTGCAGTATCTCCTGCGATTTGATTGTGAAATTATTCAGATTCATAACAGTTAGTTTTCTCCTTTTAACGTTTTCAACGTCCCTAAGAGAACAACAAAACCTGCTCCAAGGTTAACAAAGAGGGCAATTTGGCAGAAATACCGGTACCGGACTGCTCTTTTTACAGCATTTCCGGTACCGGACTGCAATTATTTCATTTTTTAACCAGTACAATTCTGGCCCTGTCGGCCTTATATATGCCATTATAGAACTTCTCCAGTTCCGGATAGGCGGAAGCGGGGTAAGCGCCGCCTTTATGGTCTATAGAACGGGTGTAGGTAATAACGTTGCCTTCTACTGTAGCCCTGGAAGAATAGCTGCCAAAGATGCTTTGTAATGCCACCGGCTGGGGCATTGCTTCGGGTGCATATCCTTCCGGAATAGTGATCTTTACCGTATCCACATCCCGGTAAGCATCGTTCAGGTATATATCCGATCTGCGGGCGGAATCCGAGCTCAGACGCCTGCCGGTTTTGGTCAGCAGGTTCGGTTCCAGGAACATACGTTTGCCCGTAACAGTAGCATAATTATGGGCTGCGATCTCCAGGTGCTCGTCAACTGCTGGCAGCGACGTTTTCAGTTGTTTACATTCATAACCATTCACATCATAGCTGGAGAAATAGCCCGCCTGTTTCAGGCGCTCCAGGATCTTTTCCCTGGTCAGTATATTCAGCCGCGCGTTCACGTCATCCTGCTGCAGACCGGTATAACGTGTATCGGCCTTCAGCGTCATGTCTCCTGTTTCTGTAATAGTGGCGCTGATATAACGTATCTGTTGGTTCTGTTCCATGGTATATACCGGGGTGTGGATCAGCTTACTCCCCGTCTCATCCACAAACAATACGTCTCTGTCTGCGGTAAAACTTCCCAGATATCCCACTGGCTGAAAACTACTCGTACATTCCAGCCAGGTGCTGTCCTTTGTACCGGGTGCACAAACAATCACGTGGTTAAAACGGGTGGACGGGAAACTCGCTTCTGTAACGTCTTTATCGTCTTCGCCGGCATAAACGAGTACGCAGGAAGCCTTCACCCCTGCTTCCTTCAGTAGCGCGCACATATAGTTGGAAAGCGCTTTACAGTCGCCATACCCTTTGGCAGCCACATAGTTGGCGTCATAGGTTTGCCAGCCGCCAATGCCCAGCTGAACGCTGATATACCTGGTATGCTGCTGCAGATAGGCGTACAACTTCGCTATCTTTTCCTCCCGGCTGAGACCATCTGTCAGTTGATGTACGGTTTGTTTAACAGCATCCGGCAACTGATCTCTTCCCTGGTTCAGGACGTACATAAAATGCCCGAAATCTTCCCAGGACGCCATCGTTCCCTTGTATTGCTGCATTTCAAAAGAGGCTGGCGCCAGTTGCACGGTTGTGGTACGTTTATGCCAGCTGGGGGCATAAGGTTCGTCCTGCACCGGTGGCATGTTCTTTACCTCCCAGGTATAAACATTATCGCCCCCGTCATTGGTTATAAGCGGTTCCCCTTTATAATTGAATTGGTGGTAACGCAGCACATAATCCTTGGGAGCGGTCACCACCAGTTTGCTCTGCTGCACAGCATAACCTGTTGACCGTTGAGGCATCCAGTAAGGCAGGTAAAAAGAGTGATTGTATTTCACTTCAATTTCATACTCCACTGTATGCGGATATACGTTGTAGTAGAACGCATGCTGCTTGTACCTGTCGTCCGTCATCAGCGATTCGCTGCCTACCCCGCTCAGGTCCTGTAAGTCACTCTGCTTCAGTTTTTTGACAGGCTCACCTGTTGCGTCATACAAGGTGCCTTTAATGGAACGGAGATCGGTCAGCTTGTCATAGAAGGCTGTTGCTCTTGCATATCTCTCGCCTTCTGCATCCATCACCGTGAGCACATAATGGGTAGTCACCCTTACATCCCGCGGATCATTTATTTTGATGCTCACCTCCTCCATCCGCTTCACGATGTGTGCGTTTGACTTGAGTGAGTCGGGGATCATAGATGCCGGGAAAACCGGGTCCCCTGCAAATACTGGCGTCAGGAAGAACAGGAAACACACACAGCAGGCGATGCTGTGTGCATACTTCTTCAATGTGTAGGTTAGCATGTTTAGCTTTTTCTTTTGAGGACGATTTGTTCTGATTGTTTCTTTACGATCATATCAAAGAAATCGCGCAGCGAATTGTATTCATCCGGCGCAAACACAGCCCTGCTCAGTTTTACTCTTGAACGGAACTGGATGGAATTTTCATTTTGCTGGATGAGGTACTGGAATATCCCCTCGTTCTCATTGAATTTAACCATAGCTGATTTGGGTAATTCCTCCACTACATATCCGTCGGGAATAGTCATGTTCAGCGTATAGGTCTCGTCCATCACGCAGGGCATTTCAACAGGGTACCTGCGTTCCTGTGAACGGAAAGGATTTTTACGTGTTGCTTCTGTAAATAAAGGGTTGATATAGAGCATCCCTGCATCGTCTGCTTTCATCTCAAAATCATACTTCATTTTCAGTACCTGTTCATTATCATCCAGGTTCTCCAGCTCCACGCCGCTAATAGTGGTTTCCGTAGCGAAATCCTTTTCTTTCCCCTTAAAATAGACATCTTTGCCTTTGTCTTTTATGGAGGAACGGATCATGCATGACTCGAAATAAGTAGGATATTGCTGCATACTTCCTTTCAGGCTACCACCTTCTCCGCCCATCAGCATTACAAAAGTGTTCTTTTGTTCCAGCAGATCGTCCGGATTGAAATACAGCGGCGGCACGTCTTTAGACAACAATCTTGCGTGACCGTTGTAGCAGGACATATCCACCCTGCCGAAGCCCAGGTAAGGCCGGGAAGCATCCAGGAAATACGTCAGCGTATCCACCGTAATAGCCGCCATTGTGTAATTGAAACGGGACCTCAAGGGGTACAGTTCATGTGTTACACCATGACTACGGGTACTGAGCACCACGGGGTCAGCATTCAGTTTTGCCCGCCGCAGCATGGCTATCAGCAGCAGGTTGATGTCTGTTTCATTACCGTTGCGGGAGCTAAAAACCGTCTTTATGGGTTTGCTGAGGTATAAGCCGGAATGGTCTGTACAGGTAAAGTTATTCCGGACATAGTTGTAAATACGGCGGGCTTTGGCTGTATCATCTTTCAGCCCTTCTGTAAGCTGGTCAACGATATCTCCCAGGTAGCCGTTGTTTTTACTTAGGTCTGCACCAAAATCCTCGTCTTTGTTCAGCTCTTCGGAGAATTTCTCCCAGGTGCCCATTACCGGTTTTACCGGGGAACCGGGGTATTTTATGGCAGATAACTGGAATTCTATCCTGGTAACATGGTTCCGCAGGGAAGTAGTGAAACTTTCTTCCCTCAGGGCCGGAATATCTTTGGCCGTCCATACATTCCTGACCGTATTGGCAGAAAAACTGCCGTGCTGAGAAGCACCGGTAGGGCCATTTGTCTCGAATGTCATGTTATACGTCGCCCTGTCAAGTGTTGTTTTTACGGTCAGCATGCTATTGATGTCCTGTTTCAGGAAAACGAAGTCAAATATCTCCGGAATAGTCACCGTATACTCACTGAGCAGACAGGGATATTCATCCTGGAATGTCCAGGGCTGCAGGTTAAAGAAAAAGGGAGAAGTTACCGAATACGTATACTCGATGATCGTTCCCTCTTTTACGCCTGGAACGGTAAACTTCTTCATAATGAAGTTCTTGTCTAACTTGTCGGTAAAGACGCTTTTACTTTCGAGTTTTGTCTCAACTACCTGCCCGTTCTCGAGGTTGTAGGCTACCGCTTTGAGATTGAGCAGTTTTTCTTCCGACTGCCCGGAAACGAAAAGGGGGACCGTTACCGTGGCTTCGTCGTAACCGTTCTTGTCAACGATCTTTACTCTCTTCAACCGCTTATACGACAGTTCAAAATGATCTCTATCGGGCTGGAACTCCGAAGAGCCGATGTCTGCAAGTATGACCGCATGCGCGGATGTGTCTTTTTCAAATGATGTCGGAGTAAAGTCCTCCGCACTGATCTTCCCAAACTTGATCTTGTCCCGGGTCTGAGAAAATGTTGTAAGTGAAAACAAGCAGGCTGCTGCCAGCTGCAGGGGGATTACAATAGATCTGCTACGCATACAGGATATAAGGATTATTTTGGGATGAAGGTAAGGGAAAAACCATATTCGAACTCTTGCTATAGCAAACTTTTATTTTTGCGTAACTTGCACTCACTCATGAACCTAGCGGCAAAATATACGGCGTTTATCAAGCAGCATGCGGCTGACCTTGGCTTTGATCATTGTGGCATTGCCAAGGCGGTGCAGCTTGATGACGATGCCCGCCGGCTGGAACAGTGGTTGCACAAAGGCATGCATGGCAGCATGCATTACATGGAGAATCATTTCGATAAAAGGATCGATCCCAGGAAACTGGTGGATAATGCGCGCTCGGTTATTACCCTGCTACTGAACTACTACCCTGCTCAGCAGCAGCAGCCTGAAGCGCCAAAGATCTCCAAATATGCCTACGGGCAGGATTATCATGAGGTCATAAAGGGGAAACTCAACACCCTGCTGGCCCGGATGCAGGAGGCATTCGGAGCAGTCAGCGGCCGGGGATTTGTGGACTCAGCCCCGGTGCTGGAAAGAAGCTGGGCACAACGGAGTGGCCTGGGCTGGCTGGGTAAGAACGGTAACCTTATCCATAAACAGGCGGGGTCCTTCTTTTTCATTGCTACCCTTATCACCGATCTGGCCCTGGAATATGACAGCCCCGTAGGCGACTATTGCGGTTCCTGTACCCGTTGCCTCGATGCCTGTCCAACTGAGGCGCTGGTAGCGCCCGGTGTCGTAGACGGCAGCCGCTGTATCTCTTACTTTACCATTGAACTGAAAGAACTGCTGATCCCTGAGAAAATGCAGGGCCGCTTTGACAACTGGATGTTTGGCTGTGATGTGTGCCAGGATGTCTGCCCCTGGAACCGCTTTTCAAAGCCTAACCAGACAATAGAATTTGCTCCCATTCCCGAGATCCTTAATTTCAGTACGAAGGACTGGGAAGAACTGACGGAGGAAGAATTTAAGAAGATCTTCCGCCGTTCCCCCATGAAACGGTCAAAATATGCCGGCATCCGTAGAAATTTGCGTTTTATTAACGGATGAGATGATTCCCTTTAGTTCTTTTTGCGTACATTGTTATACTCGTATGCCACAACTATTCCATCACCTATCTGCTAAAGGGAGTGCTATAAAGTTTCTGTTTTATGGAAGTGAAGGTATTAACCGCACCAGGTTTACATGGCTCAGGCCCATTACACTGGCAAAGCATCTGGGAAAAAACATCCGGATATAAACGTATCGATCAGCAAAACTGGGACACCCCGGTCATGACCGAATGGGTAAAAACGATTGAAAAGGCCGTCGCGGAAGCGGGGCCCGACGTAGTGATCGCAGCGCATAGCCTGGGCTGCATCGCGCTGGCCTATTGGGCACAACAGACAAAGCTCAGTATTAAAGGCGCCCTGCTGGTAGCACCGGCAGATACCGAGCGTCCCGGATTCCCGGCTGATGCCCGGGGATTTGCCCCTGTCCCATTAGAGCCGTTGCCTTTTAAAACTATCGTGGTATCCAGTACGAACGATGAATACGCCAGCCTGGAGAGAGCAAGATTTTTTGCCGATGCCTGGGGAAGCCGCTTCGTGAACGCCGGCCCTAAAGGACATATCAATGCGGATTCCAACCTGGGCGAATGGCCCACAGGACAGGTACTACTGGGTGAACTGGTCAGGAACTGGGAAACGCTGTAATAAAAAAAGCCATCCACCAGAAGGCGGACGGCGATTGATATTCCACGTCATGGCTTATTCAGCCGTTATAGATCTAAGTTCTTATTTAAAACCTTTCATCAGGTAGAATGCGTCATTCCAGCGCAGCTCATTCCTGAACTGATACAGGTCTGTATTCTTACCGATACGTACATACTCAATACCTGCCATGTCGGCAAAGTCCTGCATATGCGCAGCCGTGAGGTTCTGGCTGTAACAGGTGTGATGCGCACCTCCCGCCTGTATCCAGGCAGCGCAACCCGTACGCATGTCCGGCAGTGGTTTCCACAATACCCTCGCTACCGGCAGTTTAGGCAGCTGATGTAATGGCTCTACTGCATCTACTTCATTCACCAGCAACCTGAAACGATTCCCCATATCGATCACAGACGCGTTGATGGCCGGACCTCCCGCTACGTTGAACACCAGTCTCACAGGGTCAGCCTTACCGCCTATGCCCAATGGGTGGATCTCGCAGGATGCTTTGCCGTTTGCAATGGAAGAACAGATCTCCAGCATGTGCGCTCCCAATACCAGGCGATTGTCCGGATCAAAATGGTAAGTGTAATCTTCCATAAAGGAGTTGCCGCCAGGCAGCCCGCTACCCATTACTTTCATGGCCCTCACCAGCGCCGCTGTCTTCCAGTCGCCCTCACCACCAAAACCGTAACCGTCAGCCATCAGGCGCTGTACCGCAATACCCGGCAACTGCTCCATACCATGCAGATCTTCGAATGTATCTGTGAATCCTTTGAATTTGCCTTCTTCCAGGAATGCACGCAGGCCCAACTCAATACGGGCAGCCTCCCGCAGGGAGGCATGTTGTGCGCCACCTTTCAGCAAAGGCGCCGCCATCACGTAAGTCTGCTCATATTCCTGCACCAGTGTGCCAATAGCCGCATCACTGATCCCTTTGATATATTTTACCAGGTCGCCCACACCATAACCATTCACCGAATAGCCAAACTGGAGTTCCGCTTCTACCTTATCACCTTCCGTTACAGCCACCTGGCGCATATTATCGCCAATGCGGGCGAAACGGGCGCCCTGCCAGTCAAACCAGCCAGCTGCTGCACGGAGCCAGGTACCTATTTCTGCAGTTACCTCAGGGTCCTGCCAGTGACCAGCCACCACTTTCCTGTCCATTCTCATTCTCGACATCATGAAACCAAACTCACGGTCGCCATGGGCAGACTGGTTCAGGTTCATAAAGTCCATATCTATTTCTCCCCATGGAATGTCCCTGTTGAACTGTGTATGCAGGTGCAATAAGGGGCGTTGCAGGATCTTTAATCCGCCGATCCACATTTTAGCGGGAGAGAAAGTATGCATCCAGGCGATCACCCCTATACAATCCGGGGCGGTATTCGCTTCCTGGCAAATGCGGTATATTTCGTCCGGCGTTTTTACGACCGGTTTAAATACGATCCGTACCGGTATGTTGGCGTCTGCACTGAGCGACTGCGCGATCTTCTCTGCGTGTGCCGCTACCTGCTTTAAAGTTTCTTCTCCGTAAAGATGTTGGCTGCCGGTGATGAACCAGGCTTCAAATTGCTTCAACTGTATCATGCTGTTGGAATTTTAGATGTGACCTGCATTATTGACCATAATAGGCATCAGGCCCGTGTTTGCGTTCGAAATGTTTTTTGATCAGGGATTCTTTCAGTTTAGGACATTCCGGGCGGATGCTTTCTGTCAGGTAAGCCATTCTTGCTACCTCTTCCAGCACTGCCGCGTTGTACACTGCTTTATCTGCCGTCTTTCCCCATGTAAAGGGCGCGTGATTGCCTACCAGCATCATCTCCACGTCCTTATAGGACAAGTTCCTTTCCTGCAGGCATTGCATGATCTGGAAGCCGGTTTCATGCTCGTAGTTGCCCTTGATCATTTCATCGCTCATGGGCGCCGCACAGGGCACATCTGCCGTCAGGTGATCGGCATGTGTGGTGCCATAGATCGGAATATCACGCTGCGCCTGTGCCCAGGCAGTAGCATAGGTGGAGTGCGTATGTACAATACCGCCTATTTCTTCCCAATGCTTATACAACACTGCATGGGTCTTAGTATCCGAAGAAGGTCGTCCTGTCCCTTCCACTGTCTTTCCTTCGAAATCAACGATCACCATGCTGTCGGGCGACAATAACTTATAAGGTACGCCGCTCGGTTTAATGGCAAAGACGCCGGCACCGCGGTCTACCACGCTCACATTTCCAAAAGTGAACAGTACCAGTCCTAATGCGGGCAACTGCATATTAGCTTCATAAGCCTGTTCTTTTATGCCCTGATAACGGTTGCTCATACATACAATTTTTCGGTGAATGCGCCCAGTTCCTGGAATTGACGGTAACGGGCTGCATAGTATGGAACATTTTCCTGGCGCGGCTGCCAGACGGTTTCAAAGCCGGAGCTCATCGCTTTCTGTGCGCTCCCGATATCACTGTAAATGCCCGCCGCGGTAGCTGCAAACATAGCAGCGCCCAGTGCACATGCATTCTCACTGTTTACGATCCTGATAGGCCTGTTCATTACATCTGCCAGCACCTGCATGGCGTAAGAAGATTTCTTGGCAACGCCGCCCAGGGCTATTACTTCCTTAATAGGCACTCCTTCTTTTGCGAAACGCTCAGCAATGCTCTGTGCGCCAAAAGCGGTGGCTTCTACCAATGCCTTGAACAGCTGCACAGCGTCTATTCCCAGGTGTAAGCCGGTAATAGTGCTTTTCACGGTATGGTTGGCATCGGGTGTACGGCGACCGTTGAACCAGTCCAGCGCCAATGGGTCATTATCCCTTAAAGGCAGCTGCTGCGCCTGTTGCGACAGGTAGCCCAATAATTTATCCTCCACGGCCGCAAGTTTTTCTTTATCCTCAGGCAACAGCGCGTATAATGGTCCCATAATGAGGCGGCGCAACCAGGCAAATACATCGCCATAGGCCGATTGTCCGGCCTCCAGTCCCAGCATGCCGGGTATTACAGAACCATCTACCTGTCCGCAGATGCCCTTTACAAACAGATGTCCTGCTTCCTCCATAGGCGCCACGAGGATATCGCAGGTACTGGTGCCGATCACCTTACAGAGGGAATAGGATTGAATACCACCGCCCACAGCACCCATATGGGCATCGAAAGCGCCGGTACCTATCACGACGTCTTTGGGAAGTCCCAGACGGGTTGCCCATTCTTCGCTGATGGTCCCGGCCGGTATGGTCGCTTCCACCGTATCGGTATATGTTTTATCGTATTTGCCCAGGTATGGGTGTAATTTCTCCAGGAAATCTTTCGGAGGTAAACCTCCCCATGAAGCGTGCCACATGGCCTTGTGGCCTGCCGCACAACGGCTGCGCAACAGGGTGCTGAGACTGCGGTTGCCTGTGAGCAGCGCCGGTATCCAGTCACAATGCTCTACCCAGGAGGCAGCTTTCTCTCTCACAACAGCATCTTCAGTGATCACGTGCAGGATCTTGGCCCAGTACCATTCACTGCTGTAGATACCACCACAGTACTTTGTATAATCGGTGCCATTGCTATGCGCGGTGTCATTGATCAATGCCGCCTCTTTATTGGCGGTATGATCTTTCCATAGAACGAACATAGCGTTAGGATTGTTCTCAAAGCCAGGTAAGAGGGCCAGCGGCGTGCCCGTTTCATCTACGGGGCCGGGAGTAGAACCGGTGGTATCCACGGCAATGCCTTTCACGAGGGCGGCAGTACCTGCCGGGCATTGTTGCAGTGCTCCGCGGATGCTCTGTTCCAGTCCTTCGAGGTAATCTAAGGGGTGCTGACGGTATTGCTGCACAGCAGGGTCGCAATACAGTCCTTTCTGCCAGCGGGGATAATAGTGCACGGCACTACCTGCTTCCTCTCCTGTCCGGGTATTCACTACGAGAGACCGTACTGAATCGGTGCCGAAGTCGACACCTATTACAAATGAATCTTGCATAACGTACATCCTTGAACGGTCCTCCCTGCCTGTGAGCAGTGGAAGACAGCAACTATTTAAAAAATGAGTAAATGTCCTGGTCTACTTTATTGTCAAAGAGACAATTATTTGATAAGGCAAAAAAACGCTGATATGAGCGCCACCATGACGGTGAAATCATATCAGTAGATCCTTATTTCAGATTGCCGGGATCGGAAACAAAATTGAGGAAGGCGTGGAATTTGGCGCTGTATTTTCTTTTATCCAGCTTGTAATAGAATGCTCCCCTTTTGGAAGTAGCCCTCTCTTTTTCTTTCTGTTTGACAAGTAAGCCGGTAGATAATACTTTCCTGCTGAAGTTGCGCTTGTCAAAGCCGGCGTCGTACACTGCTTCGAACAGTATCTGCAACTGGGGAATGGTGAACCTGGTAGGCAGCAGTTCAAATAAGAGCGGGTGAATGGCCGCTTTGTACCTTAATCGTGCCTGGGCCTCTTCTACCATTTTTGCGTGGTCAAAGATCAGCTTAGGTGCATCTTTGAGTGGAAACCACTCAGCTTTGTACTCATCCGTGATCTGTTGCTTGTACTGGTTGATGTCGATCAATGCGAAATAGGCTACAGAAAGCGTACGTTCCATTGGGTCCCTGTTCGGGCTGCCAAAAGCTGCCAGCTGCTCCATATAGACCCCTTCAAGTCCTGTGAGCTTGGTCAGTGTACGGGCTGCCGCGTCTTCCAGGTCTTCATCTGCCTGTACGAAGCCTCCCATCAGGCTCCATTTTCCCTTTTCCGGCTCGAAACCGCGTTTGATCAGCAGAAGCTTCAGATCCTGTCCGTCAAAACCAAAAATAATACAGTCTACAGCTACCAGCATCCGGGTTTGCCGGGAATAACGTGTCATACTATCCAGGAGTTTAATTCCGCTAATATAAAACTCCCTGTTGACATTGCCATTTTTTTGACCCACAGACTGTTTATTTCTACACAAGATAGAACTTTAAATGTCAACTTTACAATTATTTTTTAGCGGAACAAATCCATCGGCGTCAGCGTCGTATAATCCGGTACAAAAGTGATGATATTATCGTAGTCGCTGAACTCCTCACGGGTGTGCATCGTAGTTAGCACCACCGCCTTCATACCCGCATTGGCAGCGGCTTCTACGCCTTTTGGCGCATCTTCGAACACAATGCAGGAAGCAGGATCCGCACCCAGTTCTGCAGCAGCCTTCAGGAACACTTCCGGGTGCGGTTTACTCGTGCTTACATCGTTGGCCGTTATGATGCTCCGGAAGTAATGACGGATATGAAGATTATCCAGTGCAAAGTCTACATTGAACGGAATGGCCGCCGTACCTATTCCCATCGGGATCCCTTCCTTCCCGGCGGCTTCCAGGAATGCCTGCAGGCCTGGTATCAGCTGCAGATGGGGCAGATAAGCCGCCTGGTAACGTTTCTCCTTTTCCAGGGACAGTTCATCCATCTCCGCTGTTGTAAAACGGTCCTTTCCAAAAATACGGACCAGCAGCTCCTGGTTCTTGCCATACATTTCCTTCTTTACCGCCTCCCGGCTCAAACCCGCCCCCAGCTCAGTCAGGGTATTATACCAGCCCTCCAGATGATATGCCATATCGTCTATCATAGTGCCGTTCATGTCAAAAATAAATGCCTTTTTCATATGCCTGTTTTACAATTTAGCGGGTCAAAGCTAATAAATTAAATAGCTGCGGAGTAGTCCCAATTATATCCTTATTTGCTTAAGTTAGTCTTTGGATCCGGCGGAGGCTAGTATCTACGGGGACTTTACTATAGCACTAGAGGGCTGTTCTATAGCGAACGCTATAGAATAGTGGGTCTACGGGCAGGACTGTAGCGCCTACAGGTAGGAACCGGTAGTATAGTCGAAGTTAATCCTTCGTGAATGCGTGGCGAAATCCCCGGAGGTGACGAACCTGGTTCCGGGAACATAAAAAAAGAAGGTCGAATGAGTTCGACCTTCGTGATCTAGTTCACGTTATTGAATCGACCGCATGCGGCAAAAATTACTGGAATTTGCATGCAGTTCGCAGAAACATTTATATAGTAAACCGGGCATCCCCACACCGTTACACCACGTCTCAAAAACAGGAAACAGACCCGGCAGCCAGGAAAGCAACCGCTATAGATGAATGAGCTGTCAACAGACTAGTTGCCCGCCGGATAAATAGCATAACAGTGGAACACCCGGACAGGACAATTCAGGTAAACGTAATTACTACCTGCTGCAATTTAATGATAAATGTCAAATTTACAATTAAATTTTTCACTTCTTCCGGACATAAAAAAATCCATGGACGACAGCCCTTTTATTGCCGTTGTCCATGGACACTTGTGTATTGAAGTTTTATTAGCTTACTCCCCTACCTGGAAACACCGCATACTAATGCTTCCATTCTGGATCTCTTCGTAAGTGAACCTGATCTCTTCATCCACCCCTGCCAGACCAAGACCGTAGATAAATGGAAAATAGTGGTCCGGCGTTGGAATGGAGAGCTTCGCCGCCTCTCCCAGCCTTTCATAATGCAGCAGATCATCAAAAGCGCGCTGTTCGACCTTATTCTTTACAGTAGCGTCGAATTCCAGCGCCCAGTCAAAAGGCGCTGCATTGTCGTTAAAACTGATCTTCCTCAGGTTATGGACGATATTCCCACTCCCCACAATAAGTACTCCTCGTTTGCGCAACTCCTTCAGCTCCTGTGCCAGCTGATAATGATAGGCCGGTGGCTTGTAATAGTCGATACTCAGCTGGAATACAGGAATATTGGCCTCAGGATACATGTGTTTTAAGACGGTCCATGTACCATGATCTAGCCCCCACTGATCATCTTCCACCACCTGGGTGCTTTTGATCAGCTTTGCCGTTTCACGGGCCAGTTCCGGCGCTCCCGGAGCCGGGTATTGCACTTCGTGCAGCGCCTGCGGAAAACCTCCGAAGTCATGTATTGTAGCAGGCCTGGCAGACGTCAGCACATGTGTGCCCCTTGTCAGCCAGTGCGCAGATACGACCAGTATAGCATTAGGTAATTGTTTTACCGATTCGCCCATCTCTTTCAGCCGGCGGGTGAAAGCATTGTCGTAAAGTGCGTTCATCGGGCTACCATGACCGATGAACATAGCCGGCATCAACGTAGTACGCTGATAATCACGGGTGATCTTCCCCAGTTCTTGTAATTGCATATATAATCCTCCTACAGGTAAAATGGCCATTGCAGCCAGAAAATCCTTCCTGTTCATCATACACAAAGGTACTTAACACCCCTGCGCAGGAAATGGACAAATCATCTGATAAAGTGGACTTTTCAATATATTTGAGCCATGCGGACCATACTCAAAAATTATAGCAGCCTGCTACTGCTGCTGGGTGGAATTATTGCCGGCAGCATCCTCGGGCTGATCTTCGGAAAACGGGTGGAAGTGATCAAACCAATAGGCGATATATTCCTGAACCTTCTTTTTACAGCTGTTATACCACTGGTGTTTTTTGCCATTGCTTCTGCTATTGCCAATGTAGATCCGGGTCAGAAACTGGGCAAAGTGATGTCTGTGATGGGATTGGTCTTTGTCGGCACCGTCCTTGTGTCGGCCTTCCTCACGATCGTTGCTATCTGGTTCTTTCCCCTGCAGGCTGTTACCACAGGCCCCATGGCGATGGAGGAAATGAAGACGGCAGGACCAGGAGAACAGCTTACCCGCCTACTGACAGTAGGTGAATTTTATGAACTACTGTCCCGGAAAAACATGTTACCCTTCCTCATCTTTTCCGCGCTCGTAGGTTTTGCCGCACTGAAGGCCGGCGAATCCGGCAAGGCATTCCGGCACTTCCTGGACTCCGGCAATGAGGTCATGAAGCAATTACTCAATATCATCATGCTGCTTGGACCTGTCGGCCTGGGCGCCTACTTCGCTTACCAGGTAGGCACGCTGGGCCCTGAGCTCTTTGGCACCTATGCCAGTTCAATGGCCCTGTATTATGGCTTCGGGCTATTTTATTTCATAGTAATGTTCAGTGTCTATGCCTTCCTGGCCGGAGGAATGGCGGGGGTGAAGATCTACTGGAAGAATAACCTGGTACCCACTTTTACCGCGCTTGGCTCCTGCAGCAGCATCGCCACCATACCCGCTAACCTGCTGGCTGCACAGCGTATGGGCATTCCGGAGCATATCGGGAACGTGGTCGTGCCATTGGGCGGCACCCTGCATAAAGATGGATCCAGTATATCTTCTGTTGTAAAAATAGGCGTCGTGTTTGCCATGTTCCACCGTCCGCTGACGGGTGTAGATACCGTATTACTTGCCCTGGGAGTGACGGTGATCGTGAGTATTGTAGAAGGAGGAATTCCCAATGGTGGTTATATCGGGGAATTGCTGGTCATGTCTGTATATGGTTTTCCAATAGAAGCCCTTCCTGCTGTGATGGTGATCGGTACCCTCGTGGATCCCCTGGCTACCATCCTGAATGCTACCGGCGATACAGTAGCCGCCATGATGGTGACCAGGGTAATGAAAGGGCGCCGTTGGCTTAAGGATCGAGCGGATCTTCAGGATCCTGCTGCCAGGCTTTCAGATCCGGTAATATAATATTCTCCGTAGGCGATTTTCTTTCCAGTCCGGTATAAGGCAGATAGCCTATTTCGTTTATGAAGCGCGCTGCCATCTTTTCAATAGCGAGCGACTGAAACGAATCGGACACGATCAACATCGGTTTTGCGGCAGGTATATTGAACAGGTATACCAGTCTTACCGCATTCCTGATGTTGGTTGTTGTATGCCTTGCATGCGGTTCTATGATCACAGCACTGTCAGGAAGCCCCAGTTTGCCCACCATATATTTTTTCATCTCGATCGCTTCGCAGAAAGGCGTTTTGTAAGGATGCACATGGCCGCCGGACACAATGATGAAAGGAGCTACATTATTGCGGTATTGTTCTGCTGCCAGCTTACAACGGAACATGCCCATACTGTCCATGGACTGTCCTGCCTTCCCCGGACCACTGCCCGGCACCAGTATGGTACTGAAGCGATAGGCATTCCAGTTCACCCTTTTCGACTTCGCAAAAGCCGCCGCGTTCTGCTCTTTGTATAAAGGCTCGTAACGGGTAGCTTCATCACGGCCGTTGATTTCCAGTGCCTTCAGCGCTCCCAGCAAAGGTTGCTTATAGAATGTATTCCCTGTACCTATGGGCAGGATCTGCTGCACTGCCGTTTTCACCTGTTTCACAAATGCCGGATCTGAGGGGCGGAAAGAGATGGAATCTATCCTCGGATAACGGGGAGGAACGCCCTGCAGATATACACGGCAGACATGATTGATACCTGTCGCCACATCCTCCCAGGCCTTCCGGATAAAGGTAGTATCTGCGTTATCAGCATATAAGGGGTAACGGTCTACCACCTTGAGACGCTGCACTGTTTCCGCTATATCAGGATTGGCGACTGCCAGTCTTTTGAATTCCTCACTCACATCGTGTATCTCATCTGCCGTCCATTCCAGCGCTTTACCGATGCAGGCAGCGTCAGCACACTGGCTGTAGGCTGTCGTTAAACGTGACAGCCTGTCTTTCGCTATCTGGTTGAATACCGGGTCTTTTACAATAACATCATGTGCAGGGCCATTTCTTTCCAGCAGGTATAACAGGTAGAACGATTTCCTCATCTGTACCTGTTGCGTGGTACTGTAAGAAGGAGTGGCAACCTTTACGGTCTTCGTTGTTCCTGCTTTGGATTTGCCTTTTCCTTTTGTGGTCTTCCTACGCTGCGACTGTGCCGTCAATGTTACCAGGCACAATAGCAGGCATAAACTCATTTTGACTGCTGATCTCATATTTTTTCCCCCGGCGCGTTGGCTGCGCCCTAGTTTTGATTACTGTATCTGTTTTCCGTTCTTGTAAATAGCTTTGATACTACGTGTAGCCCTGATGTCCTGTAAAGGATTTGCGTCCAGCACCATAAAATCCGCCTTTTTACCTGGCGCCAGGCTGCCCGTCCGCTGTTCTATTCCCAGCATGGCGGCGCCGTTGTAGGTAGCATATTGGATCACTTTTAAAGGTGGTACTCCTGCCTCTGTCATCAGCTGTAGTTCCCGGTGTTCCGAAAAGCCCAGGGCCCTCACCGGCTGTGCACCGGAGTCTGTGCCCATGACGATCTTTATGCCTGCACTATCCATTTTATGCAGGTTCCGGGAGGCGATCTGAAGGGATTTCATTTTCCTTTCGCGGTCGTTATTTTGTTGCTGGCGATAGTCTTCGCCTTTCAGCATATCCCACACACCGGGTTCCAGCGAGCGGATAAAGAAAGGATCAGCAAACCATTCCGGCAACGTGGCATAAGCAAAGCCGAATTCTTCGATGCAAAGGGTGGGAATATAACAGACATTCTTCTGTTTCATTGCAATGATCAGGGAATCATCTACCTCCTGGTCCCTGATACTATGCGCCAGCACATCGACCCCTGCATCTACCAGTTTGCGGGCGTCTTCGAGGTAATATACATGTGCGGCTACCTTGATATTGTGGGCATGTGCTTCCGTAATAATAGCATGGTATATCTCGGGAAGAAGGCGTGGTTCTCCGTCTACCCATATCTTAACAAAATCCGGTTTCAATACAGCGAGGCGGCGCATTTCCTGCAAGGCCTGATCTGCGCTTAAAGGGCGTAGGATACTGGGACCGAATGCAGGTGGCGGCACGCCTTTGGGGGCGCCAAAACCGTAACCCGCTGTGTAAAAAGAAGCACCCGGCAACATCTCCATCCGCGATGCATCCCTGAAAATGAAGGCAGCCGGTTGATCGGTTCCCAGGCTTAATACAGTTCCCACACCGTATTCCAGGTATTGCATCAGGTGGCGGTTAACATTCTCCGGCGTATAGTTGGCGGCGGCAATTGTCTCGCCCTTTAACAATCCAACATGGCCATGGCCATTCACCAGCAGTGGTATTACGGTATTTCCCTGTCCATCTATTTCAACGGCGCCCTTAACAGGATAGTTTGTGCCTGCGGGTAGTATTGCCGCAATGGTATCTTCATTGACAACCAGACTGACATGGGAACGGGCTTCAGCCCCGCTCCCGTCAATCAGGGTAATATCTTTGATTATAAAAGAAGTGTTGTCCTGGGCATAAGTATAGTAACAAATAGCGGAGAGGCAAACACTGAGAAATATACGTTTTAGCATAGTTACACAATTTGCAGTTTATCAATCCAGAAACTGCAAACTACGAAACTATAAACTTAAAACGGACCCGGTCGCCTGCTGAATTTTATAAAAGGCAAGATCGAGGTCTGAAAGGAGGTCTGCCGGCTCCTCCAGTCCTACCGACAAACGGACAAGGCCATCGGCCACCCCGGCGGCTCTCCGCTTTTCATCAGGGATGGATTTGTGGGTCATGCTGGCCGGGTGACATAACAAACTTTTAACACCTCCGAGGCTCTCTGCCAGCTTAAAATATTGGGTGCCAGTCACAAACGAGATCGCTGTTGCTTCCGTATCGTCCTTAAAGGTAAAAGAAACAATTCCCCCGAAGCCTTTCGACTGCCGTTTTGCTATTTCATGGCCGGGATGACTTTTCAAACCGGGGTAATACACTTTATCTACCAATGGGTGTTGTTCCAGGTATTCCGCAATTGCCTGGGCGTTGGCACAGTGTTGCCGTACACGCAGATGTAATGTCTCTATACCACGTATCAGCAGAAAACTGTCAAACGGGGAGAGGATGGCGCCACAGGCGTTCTGGTAAAATTTGATCTCCGCACCCAGTTCCGGTGTCCTGGTCACCACCAGTCCTGCAATAAGGTCGCTATGTCCTCCCAGGTATTTCGTAGCGCTGTGGATCACTATATCTGCACCCAGTGCCAGCGGCTGTTGCAAGACCGGAGAAGCGAAAGTATTGTCTACACAGAACAGGCATTTACTGGCGGCAGCAACCTTCGCAATAGCAGCAATATCAGATATCTTTAATGTAGGATTGGTCGGTGTTTCCAGCCATATCAGCTTAGTAGCGGGAGTTATGGCATTGAAAACGGCCTGCACATCTGAGGTATCCACATAGGTTACCTTGATGCCAAATTTGCTATATACCTTGTTGAATAACCGGAAGGCCCCTCCGTAAATATCATCTACGGCAACAATCTCATCACCTGATTGCAGCAGTTTTACGATAGCATCTATAGCTGCCAGTCCGCTGGAGAAGGCAATACCAGTGGCGCCGCCTTCCAGCTGTGCGGCTATTTTTTCCAGCGTTTCACGGGTAGGGTTGTTGGTCCTTGCATAGTCGTATCCTTTGTTTACACCCGGCGCTTCCTGTACGAAAGTAGAGGTCTGATAAATAGGTACGGCAATAGCGCCTGTTTGCGGATCTACGGGAATGGAATGGATCAGTTGTGTGATTGTGCTCATCTCTTTTTGTTTTTGAGTTTGATGATAATTGTTGATTAAACAGGTCCTTATGAGGAACTTATCAAAAAGAGATGCAGATAGTGGCAGGAAGTGCTTAAAAGCAAAAAACTCACCTGGTAGCCAGGTGAGTTTTATTTATTTCAAGTAAAATAGATCAAACCTACTGACTTATCTTTCCCGCTGTAAGCGGGATGGATGTAGCACCTTTCCGGTCTGGTGGAACCGGGTGGTTGCTAAGGCTTCGCAGGGCCATTTCCCTCTGCCTTTCTTGATAAGAAACTTAAAGAACTGGTGCAAAGATATGAGAGAACAAATTAAATCACCAAATTTATTTTTTCCTGTCTCCAATACTTTTCACGGTCAGGGCGATCCCCTCTTCATAGGAAGTAGGCGTAAAATTGAAATGTCTTTCAAATTTTGTGCTGTCGAAAATATACGGATGCGTGGTCTGGTACATCATTTCATGCAGCTCTCCGATAGTCCTGTTAAACAGGCCAGCCAGGCGGATCATAAAGCCATTCAGCTTTGTATAACGCGGCTTTACCTGCAGGGCTGCCGCCACCATTTCCACATATTCTTTCCCGTTAGGTGCAGGATTTGTTGTGGGCAGATGCCATACCTGGTTAAACGAAGACGGATCTGACGCCAGCAGGTAAAGCGCCTTGCCCGCATCAGGTGTAAAAGTATAACTATGCGGCACCTGGTCATTGCCCATCCAGTTAGCAGCCTGTCCCTGCGCCAGTTTATTGATCACCATGATATTGAGCACGCTGGTACTGTCTGCAGCAGGGCCGTAAAAGTCGGCCGAGCGTGCAATGCTCGCCGTAATATTACCCTGTTTCACCCCCTGCATGATCTTGTCTGCGATCATTGCCCTGATCTCTCCTTTTTTGCTTCTCGGATGATGAGGCGTATCTTCCGTCATAGCACCGTCTACCAGCCCATACATGTAAACATTGTCGAAAAAGATGAAGGGAATGCCGCCTTCGCTGCAAGCCTCAATTACATTCTGAATGATCTTCGGCCATTTGTCCTGCCATACCTTATGGTCATAAACAAGTCCCACACATAAGAACACGATAGACGAACCACTGATAGCCCTGCGTGCCTGCAAAGGATCGGTAATATCTGCCGCTATTATATCTGATACCCCATTCACCGGTTTTGCCTGTCTGCTTACCAATCTCACATGCTTGCCCTCTTCCAGTAAAACGGCTGTCAATTCCCGTGCTATGCTCCCCCCTGCGCCTAAAATTGTATAAATTCCTGATCCTGAAATGTTTGATTGTGTATTATTGGTCATAATAGGGTTGTTTTACAAGTAATGACGTAAAGCTAAAAGAAATATTTCATTTTCTGAACACTGTTCAGTAAGTTTGTGCCGTAAAGTTATTTATATGGGCATCACAGACAGAAAGGAAAGAGAAAAGCAGGAAATGAGGAAACTCATCATTAACGCTGCCATGGAGATGTTTGTTAAGGAAGGTTTCGACAGGACCTCTATCCGCAATATAGCGGATAAAATAGAGTACAGCCCGGCCACTATTTATCTCTACTATAAAGACAAGGATGAGTTGTTGTACGAAGTACAAGGACAGGCCTTCCTGGAGTTATATAATGCCTTCGTCAGAGACGTAACTGCCACAGACCCGATGGAAAGATTGGAACAACTGCTCCACTCCTACGTCAATTTTGGCTTTGAGCATCCGGACCTGTACGACCTGATGTTCATTCTCCGCTCTCCTATGAATGCGGTGAACGACAATGACTGGCCGAACTGTGACGAAGCATATGGTTTCCTGGCCGACACTATGGATAAGTGCATGGACCAGTTGCGCTATGAGAATGCCCAGATCGGGGCGCTCTCCATCTGGGCACTGGGACACGGGCTCATCTCGCTTTTTATCAGAGAACGCATTAAGGTAATGGAACTGCCTGACGATCAGATCCGTAATGTGATCGCAGCTACCGTAAACGA
This sequence comes from Chitinophaga filiformis, assembly GCF_023100805.1. Taxonomy (NCBI): domain Bacteria; kingdom Pseudomonadati; phylum Bacteroidota; class Chitinophagia; order Chitinophagales; family Chitinophagaceae; genus Chitinophaga; species Chitinophaga filiformis. The sequence continues at coordinate 4,613,358 of NZ_CP095855.1, read as the reverse complement.
GCATCTCCGGCTGATCAAAAAATAGACGATGGCGGGATGATAATTGACGGCATCAACTATTAGCCGTCTAAAAAAACTGCCGCCGGCCTCTTATTTGACCTTGTCAACATAAAAGCGGTATCTGACTGATTTATAGCAGATACCAGGACACGTAAGTGTCTTTTTTTATCCTCCGACACTAAACACTGTTCATAATTTCAACTACGATCATGAAAAGAAAAATGTTCATAATACTGTTCGCCGTGTCCGGAATGTCCGTTCAATACGGCTATGGACAGGGAAAGGTCCTGGATGATTATATCCAGAGCGCGTTCTCACAGAACCAGGGGCTGAAACAGCAGCATTTTCAGCTGGACAAATCGCTCTATGCCCTGAAGGAGGCCAAAAGCCTATTCTTTCCGCAGATCGGACTTGCTGGTAGCTATACCAAAGCTGATGGCGGCCGTACCATTGATATTCCTGTCGGAGATATGCTGAACCCCGTATACAGTACACTCAATCAGCTGACCAACAGCCAGAAATTCCCCCAAATGGAAAATCAGTCGTTCTTACTGAACCCTGATAATTTCTATGATGTACACCTCCGCACTTCTCTCCCACTGGTGAATACGGAAATATGGTATGCCAACAAGATCCGGAAGGAAAGCATCACGCTACAGCAGGCGGCTGTCAATGTTTACAAGCGTAAGCTGGTGAAAGACATTAAAACTGCCTATTATCAATATTACCAGGCGGGGAAAGCAGTGGAGATCTACAATACCGCCCAGCTTCAGGTGCAGGAGAATATCAGGGTCAACACCAGCTTCCTCGCCAACGGCGTCACAAACAGTACAGCCCTTACCCGCGCAAAGGCAGAACAGCAGAAGATTGCAGCGTCTATTACCGAAGCGGAGAATAAACAACGGAATGCCCGGGCCTATTTCAACTTCCTGCTGAACAGGGACCTGAACGCTCCTATTACCATAGACAGCAGCATCTTTATACCTGAAGAAATATTGCCGGCTCCCGCTCCGGGCGGCAACACAAGAGACGAATTAGTCCAGCTGTCCCAGCAACAGAAGATCGCCTCACTCTTTTATCGCCAGTCAAAGTCTTACCTGGTACCCAAAATCAGCACCTTCCTGGATCTCGGCTCACAGGGTTTCAACTGGAACGTCGATAACAAATCCCGCTACTACATGTGGGGCGTAAACCTGCAGTGGGACCTTTTTGCCGCCGGTCAGCGGAAGTATAAGGCACAACAAGCGGCCATTGACGTCAGTAATCTGCAGGCAGCTTACAATGAAACCAGTATTTCATTTCAACTGGAACAGCAGGTTGCTGAAAATAACTATCACACAGCAGTGGCCAACTTCAAAAGCGCCAGGGAGCAGCTGTTATTATCTGAAAAATATTATACAGACCAGTCGAAGGTGTACAAGGCAGGACAGTTACTGTACATAGAACTGCTGGATGCGCAGAACCAGCTTACCAATGCAAAACTGCAGCTATCTGTAGCTTTCGCCGCTGTGCAAACCGCTATCGCCGACATTGAACGCACACAAGCTTCCTATAAACTTTAATCTACTTCCTTAAAAATATTCAACATGAAATCTATTCTCTCTTTTTCACTGCTGGCAACCTTTTCCTGCCTGGTTATCTCCTGCGGAGCGCCCAGCGCAGCAGAAAACAACAATAGTCAGTCTTCGGGGATACCAGTAAAACTGCTTCCCCTGAACGCTAAAATGAATTCCAATCCGGCTATCTCCGTATCAGGCCAGTTCACTACAGACGATGAAGTGCTGCTCTCCTTTAAGACAGGTGGTATCATTCAGCGCATCCTGGTAAAGGAAGGAGACGCCGTTAAGAAGGGTCAATTGCTGGCAGTATTAAATCCGGTAGAGATCAACGCACAGGTGCAACAGGCCCAGCTTGGTTTTGAAAAAGCACAACGTGATTACAAACGTGTAGAAAATCTTTACAAGGATAGTGTGGCCACCCTCGAACAGTTGCAGAATACAAAGACAGCACTGGATATTGCCGGTGAGCAGCTGAAGACTGCACAATTCAACCACACGCACTCGCAGATCCTGGCAACGGAAAGCGGTTATATACTACGTAAACTTGCCAGTGAAGGACAATTGGTGCAACCCGGCACCCCTGTACTGGAAACAAATGGCGCACAATCGGGCAACTGGCTCCTGCGTGTGAATGTCAGCAATAAGGAATGGGCAGCTATCAGCCTGCAGGACAAAGCCAGCGTAGAGGTGGAAGCCGTTCCCGGCAAGGCCTTCGCAGGCGTAGTTTCCCGTAAGTCAGAAGGCATCCAGCCACAAAGCGGCTCTTTTACTGCGGATATTAAGTTAACCGGAGAAAAGCCCTCAGCTATTGCTTTTGGTATGTTTGGCAAAGCTGTCATTAAACCCGTAGTAACTGCTGCTGCAGATGGTAATGGTCCCTGGGCTATTCCTTACGATGCATTGCTGGAAGGCGACGGCAGCACAGGCTATGTATACGTTACCAACGATAATAAGACCGCTCATAAAATAGCTGTCACCATAGGGGGAATGGAAGCCGACAAAGTGATCATCAGCAAAGGACTGCAGGATGCAGGCGCCCTGATCATTTCCGGTAGTGCTTATCTGACAGAAGGCAGTGCCATCACTGTAAAATAATACCGCATAGCGACGGGAACTCCTCTAATAAATCAACGAATCATGAAAATCTCTTCATACGCGGTAAAGAACTATCAATTTACGTTGGTGATCTTTATTATGATCATCGTACTCGGTATTACTACCATCCTCACAATGCCCCGGTCTGAAGATCCCGAGGTTAAATCGCCCTTCTTTAATGTAGTTGTCGTATATCCGGGTACCAGCCCGAAAGACATGGAAGACCTCGTGGTGGACCCATTGGAAAAAGAATTGTCTTCACAGGAAAATATCAAACGCGTGAGGACCAGCATCGGAGACGGCCTGGCCGTGATACGGGTTGAATACAAATACCACAGCAACGTGGACGATAAATACCAGGAAGTGCTGCGTGTTGTAAATGGTAAACGGGACGAATTGCCGGAGAATATCAACATCGACGTGCTGCGGCAGCAGCCCAGTGATGTGAATATCATGCAGATAGCACTGGTCTCCGAAACGGCATCAAAAGACAAATTGCAGTATTATGCCGAGAAGTTACAGGATGACCTGGAAACCATCAAGGCCCTCAAAAATGTGGAGATTCACGGTATCCCTGACAGGCAGGTGAGAATTGAGTTAAACCTTGAAAAGATCGCCCAGATGGGTTTACCGGTGAATAAGGTCATCTCCAGCGTTCAGAACGAAATGAGCAATATCCCTGGCGGTAGCATTGAAGCCGGTAACCGCAGTTATAACATCAAGAGCAGCGGCAGCTATCAGCAGCTGGACGAAATAAAAAACACAGTGGTTTTCAACAGCAAAGGAAAGAATATCTTTCTTAAAGATGTTGCTGTTATCTATTATGGTCTGGCTGATGAACAATATGAAACAAGGCTGAACGGACGCAGATGCGCCTTTGTAGTGGCAGCACAGAAAGAAGGTGAAAACATCAGCAAAACCAAGGAACTTTATCTGCCGGTACTGAACCAGTTTAAGAAAACCCTGCCTTCAAACATCGACATGGTCCAGCATTTTGACCAGGCAGACAATGTGAACAGGCGTCTGGGCGGCCTGGGAAAAGACTTCATCATCGCGATACTACTCGTGGCTGTTACCCTGCTTCCGCTGGGATTCCGTCCCGCATTGATCGTAATGATCTCCATCCCTTTATCGCTGGCTATCGGGATAGTGCTGTTAAATGTATTTGGGTATAACCTTAACCAGCTGAGCATCGTAGGACTGGTAGTAGCACTGGGCTTACTGGTAGACGACAGCATTGTGGTGATAGAGAATATCGAGCGCTGGATACTGGAAGGACACTCGAGAATGGAGGCCACACTCAAAGCCACCAAACAGATCGGGCTTGCAGTGGTGGGCTGCACTGCCGCACTGGTCATCGCATTCATGCCACTGGTATTCCTGCCTGAAGGCGCCGGTGACTTTATCCGCGGACTTCCAATGGCCGTTATTCTGAGCGTGTTTGCTTCCATGTTTGTCTCGCTGACAATCATCCCTTTCCTGGCCAGCAAATTGCTGCCCGAGCATGCGGGGAACCCGGAGGGGAACATCTTCATGCGCGCACTGAAAAGACTGATCCATGGCAGCTATTCCCGCGTACTGGATAAAGCATTGAAAAGACCGGTGCTTTCCATCATCATTACCGTGATCATCTTCAGTGGTTCAATCGTATTGTTCCAGGTAGTGGGTTTCAGCCTTTTCCCGGCATCAGAAAAGCCACAGTTCCTGGTGAATATTACCACACCCCCGCAGTCAAGTCTTGCTTACACCAAGAGCATTGCGCGACAGGTAGAACAGTCACTGAAAAAAGAAAGGGCCATCAATTACTTTGCTACCAATGTAGGGAAAGGTAATCCCCGTATCTATTACAATGTCATACAGGAAAATGAGAGGAGCGACTTTGCCGAGATATTCATCCAGCTGGACAATCATACTTCGCCTTATGAAAAACTGCAGCTGATCGAAAAGCTGCGCAGGCAGTGGACGCCGTACCCGGGGGCTAAAGTGGAGGTGGTCAACTTCGAGCAGGGACCACCAGCGCCGGCGCCGGTGGAAGTGCGCCTTTTCGGCGACAATCTTGATACCCTTCGTAGCCTCGCTGCACGGGTAGAGGTAATGCTGCAGAAGGTGCCAGGAGCTATTTACGTGAACAATCCGGTGAAGCTGCTTAAAACAGACATCAGGGTGGACATCGATAAGGAAAAAGCACAGCTGCTGGGCATTCCAAGTATTAATATAGACAGAACGGTGAGACTGGCAGTAGCTGGTTTGAACCTGGGCCACTATGCGGATAAGAACGACAACGACTATGATGTCCTGCTGACACGCAATAAAGACGGCCGTCCTACCATGGATGTCTTCAACAACCTGTACGTAAATAACCAGGACGATAAGCCTTATCCACTCTCGCAGGTGGCCAGTCTCCGGATGGAGGCTTCTCCCCTGCGCATCAACCACCAGGAGAAAAGACGCGTAGTGTCGGTGACCGCCTCTGTCCGGGAAGGCTTCCTGGCCGACCGGGTGATCAACAGTACTATTGAGAAAATGAATGCCTTTCCGCTGCCCACCGGTTACAGCTATGAAATGGGCGGTGAGGTAGAAGCAAGACAGGACTCTTTCGGCGGCTTCATGAGCGTTATCATCGTGACCATGTTCCTGTTCGTGGCAGTGCTGGTGCTGGAATTCAAGACCTTCAAAAGTACGCTGATCGTATTGTCAGTAATACCACTGGGCGTGGTGGGCGCTGCCGTTGGCCTGTGGCTGACCGGCAACTCCCTCTCGTTTGTTGCCATCATTGGTATGATAGCCCTGGCGGGAATTGAAGTGAAGAACACCATTCTCCTGGTAGATTTCACCAATCAGCTGAGAGAGCAGGGAAAGACGCTCGATGAAGCGATCCGGGAGGCCGGGGAAATACGATTCCTGCCCATCGTACTAACTTCGCTGACTGCTATCGGAGGTTTGATCCCTATTGCCATATCCACCAATCCCCTGATAGCGCCGTTGGCAATAGTACTCATCGGTGGCCTGGTCAGCTCTACGCTGCTGTCGAGGATCGTGACGCCGATTATCTATAAACTGATCCCTCCAAAAGTGGAGGTGCAATAACGCACTAATAAAAAAAGCCGCGGATGACCTCCGCGGCTTTTTATAGTATATAACAAGCATTATTTTTTGATCACATCCATCCAGGAAGCAGCCATGAGCGAAGCCCCGGCTATGGCCGGATGTACCCCGTCCCCAGTCCAATAGGAACCGGGCGCAGACTGTTGGGCTTTATCATAAATAGCCTGGTAGGGAATAAAGGCAGCATTGAATTTTGTGGCAATTTCACGGGCAGCCGCACGATATTCATCGAAGGCCGGGAACCATTTGTCATCCACTGCTTTCACACCTTTTACCGCAAAAGGTTCGCCGATGATCAGCTGTACGTCAGGCAGTTCCTGCTTGGTACGCTCCAGTAGCTTGGTGAAGTCCTCACGGTAGGTCTTGATCGTTCCATTATAGTTGCCGTTCAGCGTGTGCCAGTAATCATTTACACCGATCAGGATGCTCAGCACGTCGGGTTTTATCTGCAGACAATCCGTATCCCATCTTTCAGCCAGCTGGTATACTTTGTTACCGCTGATCCCCTTGTTGTAGATCTTCAGGTTCTTCTCAGGGAACTCTTTCAGTAGCGCTGCTGCGGCAAGGTAGGCATATCCATTGCCCAGGGCGCCGGTGTTGTTGGGTTCACTCTGATCCCTTTTGCGGCCGGCATCGGTAATAGAGTCTCCCTGAAAGAGGATGACTGCATCCTTTTTCAATGTTACTTTCTTAGCATGGGCTTTCATTTCTTTTGTAGCTGCTGATGCAATATTTGGAAGGCTGAGGGCGGCCAGACTGCCCAGTGATACGTTCCGGATGAAATTTCTCCGGTTTGAATTAGGTTGTTGTTCCATGGAATTTTGATAGTTAAGTATGCACGTTGCGGTTATACCACGCAAAATGGTGAAACCTGTAAAGAATAAAGCTAATGAATTATGGGAACAAAATAAAGATGCCGCCCAGGAATGAGCGGCAATTTAGTTATCTATCCTATGAAAACCTGTGTTTAAAAATCTTTCGCATTTGCCCGGTATACAATCTCATAATCAGCATATCAGGCTAGCGAAACCATTTGGCTTTATTATGGATATGGATATGGCAGTTTAATATTGTCAGATATGTCGATTAAACATATAACTTTTAGACCTTATTGATATTAATTTTTACTTCAAATACACTTAGTGCTAAATGATTTATGCATTTCTCATGTAAAGATGTACAATTGTTGCTGCCGATTTCGTAAATTTCAGGAGCTTATATGGAAAATGAGTAAGGACACACATATTTCTAGGTGCTAACACTTATTTTCGAGAAGCACAGCGGACTAGACGTTAAAAGGCCCCGTTATTTGACGCATATTTACGCCCAGCTCGCTGCTTTAACCTTTTACCCACCATTCTTCTCTGGAAAACCTCATTAAAAGTAAATCCTGTATTGTCCGGGTTACATTGCTGCTGGCACTACGGGTGTGAATTGTTCATCGAACACTAAATAGACTTATTTGAACACGAAATTTGATACGCGACCTATAACTATGCGGATATATTCTTTGCCTACTGCCAATTTCTGCGGTGGTTATACGTTTAATGAAAAATATGCCGAATGTCCGGCTTACGGGTGTAACAAAGAAAGCACTAACGGAGACGAATATACTACCTCAAACTAAGAGCCAATGAAAGAGCCAATTTACAGAATACTGGTTATTGAAGAAGATGCTGCTTTAATAAAGAAGATCCAGCAGTTATTAACCCTGCATCATTATGACGTCTATACTTCCACTACGCCGGAAGAGGGCATTTATATCTGCCGGCAGTATAAACCGGATCTTGTTGTATGCGGTGTGCGGCTACGCGGCGGAAGCGGGTACCACTTCCTTATGGAGCTGCGGAATGATTCATCCCTGCAACATATTCCGCTGATCTTCATTAGTGGGAAAGAGGGAACGGAAGATATGCGTATGGGCATGAACCTCGGTGCGGACGACTTTCTGTCAAAGCCTTTTAAGAGTAAGGAACTGTTGCTTAGCATTAAGTCGAGGCTTACCCGTTTTACTATTTTTAATGTGCAGCAGAGAGAAAAAAAGCACACTACCATCGTTTCTATGCCCGTTATTCCTCCTGAGGTCCATCACAAACTAAGCAAAACGGAATTCCGGGTAATGCAGATGATCGCAGAAGGTATGAGCACTAAAGAGATTGCGCAGACACTTAATATCAGTATTAAAACCGTCGAAAATCACCGTCACAATATCTCCAAAAAACTAAACCTTACCGGGCACAATTCACTGATAAAATATGCGATAAAACACCTTACGCAACAGTACAAGGTATTATCATAAGGTGCGGTAAACCCCGTCAGGCGCTGAGTTTTTCCCCGGGTGGGAGCTATACCGTCAGGCCTGCCTGTGTCTTACTTCAGATGTATGGCGCCTTTTTCGTCATAGCTGTAATGAACGTCGCCGATCAGCTCCAATGTTTCCAGGAAATAATCCAGGCGTTGGAGCTTCTCCAGGCCACCGGTAAACTTTTTGCCGGCCAGGGCCTTGTTGTCAAAGACAACTTTTACGCCATACCAGCGTTCCAGCACTTCGGCTATCTCCAGCAGGGAGGTATTGTGAAATACATATACTCCTTTCATCCAGGCCAGTACCTCGCTCTCATCAAATGCGTGTACATTATAACCCTGGTCTGCTTTGTAAACAGCCTCCTGCCCCGGACGCAGGCGCACCTCTTTTCCATCTGCCCTGGCTACTATGGCGCCGCTCACCAGGGAAGTCCTGGTAATATCGTCATTGTAAGCATTGACGTTAAAGGATGTGCCGAGTACTTCTATATCTGTCTGTTCGGTATGTACAATAAATGGTTTGGAATCGTTTTTAGTTACCTGGAAAAAGGCTTCACCGTCCAGGTACACTTCTCTCTTGTCGCCGGAAAAATTAAACGGGAAACGTAATTTGGAAGTGGCATTCAGCCATACTTCCGTACCATCGGCCAGCAACAGTTTATAGTCCATTTTGGGCGGTACGGTCAGGGTATTAAAGCCGTTGCCCATGGCAGTACCTCCGGTAAATTGTAATTTTTTAGCCCCGGCGCTGAGCTGCACATCCCCCGCTTTGATGTCCTGTTTTGCCTGGTTATAGGGCAAGGCAATGGTCTCTCCTCCCGCCAGCTGTAACTGCAACTGCTGGCCCCTGGCCGGAGCAGGACTTGCCACAGCAACCGGCGACTTTTGCTCCGTATTGCGGTGCATGTTCCTCCATATCAGACTGATGCCGATCATAGCTACCATCAGCACTGCAGCCGCAAACAGCCATTTCCTGATACTGTGGACGCCTGTATTTTTAACAGATAATTCGCTTCTGACCGTACTCCAGGCGTTAGCTACGTCTATCTGCTGCCAGAATTTCTCCTCACCAGGTAATGAAAAACTATGTTTCAGGGCCCTCCACATCAATTCAACATCCTCATGACCGTTAATTAACGCTGAAACATACTGATCGTCAGATTCATTGATAGTACCATTCCGCTTTTTCAGCAATAACTGGTAAATGTGTTCGTGATTTTCACTCATCATTATAAACTGTTCATTTTATGGTAGATGGCTCCGCACGTGGATCATGCAGGTACATTCACTGCAATCTATTGCATGAAGCTACGTACATCTGGTCATTAAAACTGTTAATTGCCAGTTAACGCATTTGCTAACAAATTGTTATGAGCGGGAAAAGTAAACGATTGCGCAGGAAAGGGAGGCGCAGCAGGTAAATTAACCAGCCATCTGAAAACAGGCTATAATATAAAGAAAAGTGGCTGCTCTGCTAAATGCAGGGCAGCCATTGAACCCATATCTATATATGATCAATACTTTGAATCCGGGCGATTAGCCGCCAGTTTTCCGAAATCGGAAGGCTTGTTGCCCATAGTGATCTTCAGCACACCTCCTTTCAGAAGGTCTGCGTGACGGATAAAGCTGTTATTATAAGGTTTGCCATTCAGCGTTACCTGCTGGATGTAGATATTCTCAGCGCTGTTGTTGATTGCTTCTACTGTGAATGTTTTACCACCCTGCAGTTTCAGGCTTGCCTTCTCGAACAGCGGGCTACCGAATACGTAAATACCTTTGGCCGGATTTACAGGATAGAAGCCCAGGGAAGAGAATACGTACCAGGATGACATGGCGCCAACATCTTCGTTACCAGCCAACCCTTCAGGGCTCTTGGTATAGAAATCCTTCATCACCTTTCTTACCTTTTCAGCCGTCTTCCACTGATTGCCGGAATAAGCATACATATAGGTTACGTGGTGGCTTGGTTCATTACCATGTGCATACATCCCTATCAGGCCGGAAATATCGTTGGAGGCCTGGGCGCCCATATCACCTTTCGCAATGAACAGGCTGTCCAGCTTTTTGGTAAAGGCGTCATCACCGCCCATCAGGCTGATCAAACCTTCTACATCCTGCGGTACCAGCCAGGTATACTGCCAACCGTTACCTTCCGTGAAATCACCTTTCTCGTGGATGGAATTGAAAGGATCGTATGGTGTTTTAAAGCTGCCATCATCCATTCTCGGGCGAACGAACCTGATGCTGCTGTCAAAATAGTTCTTATAATAGCCGGCTCTTTTTGAATAGTATTCAAAATCAGCCGTACGGCCCAGTTTCTTTGCTACGGCAGCAATGCACCAGTCGTCTATTGCATACTCCATGGCTTTAGATACGGATTCGTATTCTTTATCAGCCGGAATGTAACCCTTCGCCTTGATATCTTTCATACCCAGGTCATCTCTCATGGACGATGCTTTCATAGCTTCAAAGGCAGCATTGATATCAAAACCTTTGAATCCTTTCAGGTATGCGTCTGCAATTACCGGCACAGCATGATAGCCCACCATACAATTTGTTTCGCTACCCATCAGTGGCCAGATAGGTAATTTACCCTGCTGTTTGTAAATAGTCAGCATTGAGTTTACAAAACTGTTCACCCTTTCCGGCTGCGTCAGTGTATATAAAGGCGCACAGGAGCGGTAAATATCCCAGAGAGAGAAAACGGTATAGTTGTCAAAACCCGGATTGCTGTACACTTTCTTGTCAGTGCCACGGTAGGCGCGGTTATGATCGTTGAACAGTGCAGGTCCTATCATGGTGTGATACAACGCTGTATAAAAGATGCTCCTGTTAGTAACATCAGCGGTTTCCAACCGGATCTTGGAGAGTTCCTTATTCCATTTTGCCGTGGCAGTCTTCACGGTGCCTGCAAAATCCCAGGAGGGGATCTCACTATTGATATTTGCCAGGGCATTCTCACTGCTGACAGGGGAAATGCCCACTTTCAGCATGGCCTGTGCGGGAGCCTTTTCAAATGAAATCACCCCCTTGATATTTTTGCCTTTGCCCTCGGTACCGGCCAGTTTCTCATCGCCATTAAACACCTGGAAATCTTTCAGCGGCACGCTGCTGCGGATAGCAAACCAGAGACGCTGATCTTCCGCCCAGCCTTTTGACAAACGGTAACCTACCAGGGTATAGTCGTCTTTCTTCTGAATAAAGGTTTCCACCGGGGCGTCCCAGCCGATGCCTTCCTTCAGGTCAACAATGATATGACCTTCTTCTCCCTGCGGGAAAGTGTATTTGTGAAAACCCACCCTTTCGGAAGCGGTGAGTTCCACTTTGATATTATAATCTTCCAGTTGTACAGAATAGTACCCCGGTTTAGCCGTTTCGTGCGCATGCGTGTAGTGAGAACCATATCCACTGGTCGGGTTCTCCTGGCTGCCGTGGTTTGTCCTGATCTTACCAGTGTATGGCATGATCAGTACATCTCCCAGATCGCCGATACCGGTACCGCTAAGATGCGTCTGCGGAAAACCGATCACAACACTGTCCGAATAATGATACCCGGAACACCAGTCCCACCCTTTTACTATATTGGTAGGCCCAACCTGTACCGCGCCAAATGGCACGCTTGCACCTACGAACACGTGACCATGGCCACCCGAACCAATGTAGGGATCTACATATTCTGCCGGTTTAAAATCTTTTGCCGCGGTGAAAGCTGTTTTTTTCTCTTGTCCCTTTACCTGCATGCCCGCTAATAACAGTGAAGCAGCCAGCACAGGATAATGCTTAAGTCCCAATTGCATATCTCAAAATTCCTTTAGACAGGCAATATACGGAGCAGAATGGAGAAAACGAAGGATAAGCCGGGTCAGGCCCATTCCATGTAAATAATTCGCTATGTGTTATGTGCTGTAATTAGTCAGGTTATACGCTATAAGACTATCTTTTTAAATATGCTAACACGTTTTGGGGAAGCGCTGGGAATTGAGTATAAGCACTGAAACCCGGTTAATTCATTCACGATTGATAATCAACATATAACCCCTTTCCACTTAAAGTTTTCTTTCAGTTCATATACTACGAAAGTTGTAAAAATATAAGGAGAAATGAGTATAAACCCTTCATTTCTACATCCAACGTGTAGCAGGTTGGTGCAGGCAATACATTAAAATAAGAATAAATAGAATATAAATCATATCTTTACTTTATTTATAATATAAGATATAATATAATATTATATACTTATAGCCTTATTACTGTTATAACTTGTATGAGATGAAAGCAATTTTACTCATTTTATTAGTTCCTATTTTCGTCTGTTCCAGCTTCGTCGCGAAAGCACAGCAAAGTGGATTGTGGGGTATCAACTACCAGGCAATCGCCAGGGAAAACCCTAAGGGTGCTGTAATTGGCCTGCAGGCAATACAGGTAAAATTCAGTATCCTGGATGGTAGCCCCGATGGTAATCCCCTGTACACTGAAAAGCATTCGACCACAACCAATAGCCAGGGTCTCTTCTCCCTGGTGATAGGTACCGGTACTCCTGAAGTGGGGGATTTCAAAACCATTCCCTGGAGCAGAGGTAACCAGTACCTGAGGGTAGACCTGGACATACATGGAACAAATGACTTTGTGCCAATGGGTGTAATGCCATTCATGGCGGTACCTTATGCACTTTATGCAGCTAATGGCGGCTCCGGCGGCAGCGGCGGTGGTAATACCCTGGTCAGCATTGAATGGCTGGGTACGCTCACAGCGCCACCGGCAACACCTGCTGCAGGTCAGGCATATTATAACAGTACAGATAAACGCTCATACATTTACGATACTACCGGCGCTACCGGCACCTGGAATATTATGGCCCAGGACGGTTTACCAGGTACATCCATCTCCTGGCTGGGCTCATTTACATCAGCACCTTCCAGTCCCGGCGTCAACCAGGCTTATTACGACCTGACAGACCGGAAAGCATATATATATGATGGTTCCGCCTGGCAGGTTTTCTCTGAAAGTGGTCAGAACGGTGTTGGAACGGGCATCAGCTGGCTGGGGTCCCTGGCAACGCCACCCGCCAGTCCTGCTATAAACCAGGCTTACTACAATACAACAGACAAAAAATCCTATATCTACGACACCACCGGCACCGGCAGCTGGCAGATCCTGACACAGGATGGCATCTCGGGTACCTCTATCAGCTGGCTGGGCACACTGGCTACGCCACCCGCTACTCCGTCGCAGAATCAGGCTTATTATAATAGCACCGACAAAAAATCCTATATCTACGATACTACCGGTACCGGCACCTGGCATGTACTGGCGCAGGATGGCTCAACCGCGGTTTCGATCAGCTGGCTGGGTACTTTAACGGCCGCTCCTGCCGATCCCCTGGTAAATCAGGCCTATTATAACAGTGCAGACAGAAAAGCTTACATCTACGATAGCACCGGCACCTGGCAGATCATGGCACAGGATGGTACAGGATGGAACCTCTCTGCGCTGGAATATCTCGATAACGGTTCAATAGGCCTGACAACAACTGCAAATGCCGATACCGTAAAGTCATCAAGCAGGGCCTGGCTCATAAGAGGCAACAAAGACACAAACCCCGCGCTTGACTTTATCGGTACTGTAGATGATAATCCATTCATTATAAAGGCTGGTGGTACTGCCCCTTCATATGAGAGGCTCCGTACCTTCCCCGATAAGCCAGTGACCATCTTAAACGGTACGGACGATGCGGGTGCGCAGGTTGGTAAAGCCGTATTAACCGTATTCTCGAGTGAGGTGCCTACTGGTATTATCAATGGCGATCCGAATTACGCCAATGGTATAGTCGGTTATGCGAACAGTAGTACGGGCGCTGGTATAGCGGGATATAACTTCGGTAGCGGTCCTGGTGTAAAAGGCTCTACAGCTTTCGGCCCTGCCGTTCTGGGACTGGGTACTTCCCGTTACATACAAGGTGTAAAAGGAACCAACTCTTCCACCAACGGTGGTCTGGGTGTGGAGGGTACTACAAACTCCCCTTATAAACCAACAACAGAGGTAAGGTCTGCCGGTGTGATGGGTTCTTCCACCCACGCCTCCGGTTATGGTGTGGTTGGTATAGGTAACAACCTGAAACCAGACCTCTTCACAAACCCTCCTACGATTGGGGGTGGTATGATGGGCATTGGTACCCGTGCAGGTGTGGTTGGCTTTGGAACAACAGCTACCAATGGTATTGGCGTAGTTGGCGGCGGTAACAACGAGGTAGTGGTATATCCGATCGGTGGCGCTGGTATAGCCGGTTCTGCAGGCGGGTTGAACACTGGAGTAGGCGTGCATGGTTTTGCGAAAGGTAACGCTACTGACATCGACCGTTGGGGCGGCGTTTTCCAGTTTGGTACTGGTATCACCGCAACACATGTATATACTTACCTGGCCGGAGCTAATTCCAGCGGTATCTATGGCCTGATCTCCAACGGGACCAAATCAACTGTGGTAAAAGACGCCGCAGGTGAAAACCGCCTCCTGTTCTGTACAGAGGCGCCTGAAGTGCTCTTCCAGGACTTTGGAACCGGTGAGCTCAAAGATGGTGCTGCTCATATTGACCTCGAAGGCCTGCTTACAAAAGTGATCCGCGTAGACGCCAAACACCCCATGAAAGTGTTCATCCAGCTGGAAGGTGAATGTAACGGCGTATACGTGACAAATAAATCAGCCAAAGGATTCGATGTAAAAGAATTACAGGGCGGCAAATCAAATGTTCCTTTCACCTGGCAGATCGTAGCATCCCGTGCGGATGAAGTACTGCCCGACGGAACAGTGCTCCCTTACTCAGACAGACGTTTCCCTGTTGGTCCGGGCCCCTTACCGGTAATGGAAGCATCTACTGCTGCTACTCCTGACGTTCCGGCGACTACCGCGCAGCCGGCCCTTAAAACAGTAGCGCTGAAAACAACAGAAAAAGAAGTTATCAATACAGCATTCTCCAACCTTCAGTTTGCCAGCGCGAAAGCAGATATCGCTACTGCATCACTGCCTTCGCTCGAAAAAATGGCCAACCTGCTGCAGGCGCACCCCGAATGGCACCTGTCGCTGAGCGGACATACCGACAATGAAGGAACCGAGGCATTTAACCAGACTTTATCAGAAAAAAGAGCAGAAGCGGTAAAACAATACCTGGTTAGCAAAGGCGTTGCCGCTGCCAGAATTACCGCTAAAGGGTATGGACAAACGAAACCACTCGCTGCCAACGACAGCAGGGCTTCCAAAGGAAAGAACAGAAGGGTGGAAATGGAAATCCTTACTGAAGAAAAACCTTAACAATGACAGTCATCAGAAAAATATTTGCCGCTAATGCTGTGTGTGCGTCCCTCCTGGTTTCCGGAGCGGCGCACGCACAGTACCTTGAAAGGCAGGTAATAACAAGCACAGGCAAAAACATCACCTACGAAATTGGCCCCCAGTTCGAAGGGGGACTTGACCTGGACTGGACTGCAGGCGATATTGCTGTGAAAACTATCACATATCCGGAGGTGGCTATGCTTACACAAGGATTCCTGCAGCCCCCGCTTCAGAACCTGCTAGTACTGAAAGATAATGACATGGTGTTGTATCCCAACCCTATTGTAACAACGCCCAAACTGACGATCGTTTATATGATGGATACCCTTTCCACAAAAACGATAGATATCCGTATTTTAGGCATTGGCGGGAATACTGTGTACACCGAAAAGGGAATAGCCCGTACCCCGGGAACAGGCACCAGATTTGAACGTGACGTCGATGTCAGCAAGTTCTATCCCGGCGTATATGTAGTTACCTTATTCCTGAACACGGGCATCAAAGTGAGCAGAAAATTCATAAAATTTGATTCCCAATAAGTATATTGGAGCATGAAAAGACGGATTCCACAATGCCTTTTACTGGTGGCTGTTATGATCATCTCCGGTATACCAACGTTCGCCCAGCGGAAAAGCGCTATGTTAAATCATATAGCGCTTTATGTTTTTAACCTGGAAAAGAGCACAGCCTTTTACAGGGATATTATCCAGATAGATACCATCCCCGAGCCATTTCATGATGGTCGCCATACCTGGTTCAAGGTAGCTGAGCACAGCCACCTGCACATTATATCAGGAGCGAAGGAAATTGTTTCCCACGACAAAAACTCCCATCTCTGCTTCAGCGTTCCCTCAGTAGAGGAATTTATGCAACGCCTGCGGCAGCATCACATCCCCTTCGAGAGCTGGAAAGGTGAGGCAGATAAGCCTACCCTCCGTGTGGACGGCGTAAAACAGATATATTTCACCGATCCCGACGGCTACTGGGTAGAGATCAATGACGATCATCCCTGATTCGCTATCAGCGGACGTTCTCCTCCTTCCAGAATAGCACGCTTCCTCGGCAGGCAGTATGCATGATGCTCCTGTATGAAAGCCAGCATTTTCTCACGTAAATAACATCGCAGGTCAAAAGCCTTACCCGAACTGTTGGCACTCACCAGCATACGGATCTCCACTGTCTGTTCGGTAATATTGGTGACTTGCAGGGCCTTTACCCGTTTATCCCATAGTGGCTGATCTTTCAGCAGTCGTTCAAATTCTTCGCGCAGCAGGTCGACAGGCGCTGTATAATCCAGGTACAGGAAAGCAGTGCCCAGTATGGCAGACCCGGTGCGCGTCCAGTTCTGAAACGGCTTCTCTATGAAATAATTGATGGGCAGGATCAGCTTGCGCTGGTCCCAGATACCCAGTACCACATAGGTGAGCGTGATCTCTTCCACTCTGCCCCATTCACCTTCTACCACCAGCACATCGTCAATACGGATAGGCTGTGTAAAAGCGATCTGCATCCCCGCCAGGAAATTGGACAGGGAACGTTGTGCAGCAAAACCCACAATGATACCACCTACCCCTACTCCGGTCAGCAGGCCCGCCCCGATCTTCCGGAGGTTGTCAAAGCTCAGCAGCACTGCGCACAACGTCAGGATCATAATTGTGCTGATAGCCAGCTTACGCACAAACTGCAGCTGCGTGCGCATCTTTCTCTCCCGGAGATTATCCTCTTTTTTAAGATCATAAGTATGTGTTATATAGTCCTCAAACACTTTCACCAGGCCGGTCAGCATAAAACCAAAGGACACGATGAGGGAAATCTCCACCGCCTTACTCAGCACGGCCATCGGCTTTCTGCCCAACTCCATAAACGGCAGCACTATATCAAAGATCAGCACCGGCAGGAAATAGCTGACCGGTGTTCCCAGGCGGTTCAGTACAGATCTCACAAATGAATAATTGGTAACCTTTCTCGATGTAAATCGCAGGATGACCGACACGAGATATTTGATGATCAAGCCGCTGATAACAGCCGCAAAACCAAGCAAAATATTCCATAAAAAGGGAGGCAGGCGGAGGTCCCGCTGGAGATTTTCTAGCATATCAGACGGTTTTTCGATTCCCGCCTTTGCTGCAAAGAACATACCGTATGTGCTCTGATTACAATTCCGTATCTTTAACTAATTATTTTTGAATCAAAACCATATAAGCATTTTGTATTTTGACGAATTTGACCTGGATGACCGGGTTCTGGATGGAATAGATGCAATGGGATATACCACAGCGACGCCCGTTCAGGAAAAAGTTATCCCCCCAATTATTGCCGGGAAAGACATCCTGGCCTGCGCTCAGACAGGTACAGGCAAAACAGCAGCATTTCTGTTGCCCATACTGCATCGCTTAATTACTGAGCCTCACGATACACATAAGATCAACTCACTGATCATAGTACCCACTCGTGAACTGGCAGTACAGATTGCCCAGACACTGGAAGGTATGTCCTATTTTACATCTGTCAGCTCTATTGCCGTATATGGTGGTAGCAACGGGGCACTGTTCTCTGCGGAAAAGAAGGCGCTGACTTCGGGCGTGGATATCGTGATCTGCACTCCGGGACGCATGATCGCCCATCTGAATATGGGCTATGTAAAACTGGACGCCGTCAAGTACCTTGTGCTCGATGAGGCTGACCGCATGCTGGACATGGGTTTTAACGACGATATTATCAAGATCACCTCCTTTCTGCCCAAACAGCGGCAAAATCTCCTGTTTTCCGCCACTATGCCGGACAAGATCCGGAAACTGGCCCTCAGGATCCTGCATGAGCCGGAGGAGATCAATATTGCCATCTCCAAACCGCCGGAGAAGATCGTACAGGAAGCATTCATCGTTTTCGAGGAACAGAAGATCGCGCTGATGAAGCACCTCTTGTCCCAGAAACAGTTCGGCAGCATCATTATTTTCTGTTCCCGCAAGCAGAACGTAAAACAGCTTTGCCATGAGCTGAAAAGGGCCCGTTTTTCCGTCGAAGAGATCCACTCTGATCTGGAGCAGGAAAAGAGGGAACAGGTGCTCATGGACTTTAAAAACAGGAAACTGAAAATGCTGGTGGCCACGGACATCCTGAGCCGTGGTATCGACATCGAGGATATTGACCTGGTAGTTAACTACGACGTCCCGAACGATGCGGAAGACTATATCCACCGTATCGGACGTACGGCCAGAGCGGCCACCGATGGCACCGCCTATACCATCGTCAGTGAAAAGGAACAGCGGAAATTTGCCAGGATTGAGGAAGTGTTGGGAAAACCAGTCACCAAGGCGGAAGTACCTGCGGCCCTCGGCCCTGTACCTGAATACACTCCGAAAACCGGCCGCTCCGGCGGAGGCAGAGGGGCACACGGTAAAAAGCGTCCCGGTGGTGGAAACCGCAACCACAAACCATCAGGTAGCAATCACCGTGGCGGCGGACAAGCCCCCCAACATCGCAGCAAGAGCAACAACGGGCAACGCAGCGGCAATAGCCACCCGCAAAAACCATAAATCGGGATGCCATCCCCACCGTCTGAAAGTAATTGCATATCATATTATCTGAAACGTTCCGCCTCGGTGGAACGTTTTTTTTATGAGCCAGCTCTATTTTTCCATTTTTTGGAATTTTTTCCTGCAAATGGACGTTCCAGCTCCCTATGCCAATCCTGACACCAGCCACCATGGCCGATTTGGAGCGATCTGGCATTCTGGCATCCAAATGGATTCTACTTAGTCAAACGACGCAATATGGCAAACAAATTCGACAGCAAGATTTATGTAGTAGATGATGATCCATTCTGTCTCGCCACCTACGATAAGCACCTCAGGGCGCAGGGATACGAAAAGGTTACCTGCTTCTTATCGGGCACAGACTTTCTGCTGCAACTGTCAGATGAGCCGGATATTGTGCTGCTGGATCACGACCTTGGAGATATGACCGGGCTGGAGTTACTGAAAGATATCAAGCGATTTAATTCAGACATCTTCGTGATCTTCGCCAGCTCCCGTCAGCAACCGGAAATCGCAACAGAATCACTCAAGAACGGCGCGTTCGATTATATAATTAAAGACGACAGCGTATTGGATCATATAACAGCCACGCTTAATAAACTATTTGTAGTGCAGGATTATCTGAAGAAAAAGCGAAGGAATAACAGGTTCTTCTTTTTCGTTGGATTGATACTGGCGTCCTGTTCATTGTTCAGCTACTTATACGACGTATTGAGATCTTCATGACCTAGGCTGCCTGCCAAACCTACAACTGTTAAAGAAGAGTTCTGCTTATCCCTATACCTATATCCACCACACAAACAACGCACATCATGAAAAAGATCATAGCAGTACATCTGCAGAACGACAGGAGCGGTAACACGCTGGTATTCCGCCAGTCTCTGGAAACACTGGCAGAAAAGGAAATGGAAGTACACCTTATTACTAATCGTACGGGAGAGATGCCCGGATTCCTCACAGGCATTCCGGGTGTACAGTACCACTACATAAATTATTCTGAACGGGGGAACAAATGGCGTTTATTCTTCAGCTTCCTGCTGGCACAAGTGCTGATCTTCAGGAAAGTATTGAGTCTGTATGAACCGGATGCGAAAGTATATATCAATACTTTACTGCCTTTCGGAGCGGCATGGGCCGGCAGGCTGAAGAGGGCGCCGATCACTTATCACATACACGAAACAGCGGTGCCTTTGCCTTTCTTCCGCGCAGTATTGTACGGATCCGCCAAAAGACTGGCTACACATGTTGTGTTCGGGTCCAGGTACCTGCAGTCGCAGATGAGCTTCCCTAAAGCGGAGAAACACGTCATTCACAGTTGCCTGCCACAGTCGTTCGTACAGGAAGCGGTGTTGCATTCCAATCATGGTTCCCGCAAAACTGTATTGATGATCGCCCCATTGGATGAAGAAAGCGGATTGCGCGAACTTCTCGAACTGGCGGCACTGATGCCGGCCACAAAGTTTGAACTGGTGATCAATGCGCACAAAAAAGAAATTGACGCTTATTTTGAAAACTGCCAGATGCCGGACAACCTGATGGTATATGGTACACAGCTGAACCTGCATCCTTTCTATCAGCGCGCTGCTTTGGTGCTGAACCTCTCTCACGTCGAGAACCACAAGGATACGTTCGATATCAGCATTCTGCAGGCAATGAGTTATGGCAGACCGGTAATTGTACCACTGAGTGGCGGAGCAAATGAGCTGGTGGCGCACGGATGGAACGGTTATCGCATCAGCGGCCATTATATCGAAAAGGTACGCAAACACGTAGAACAGCTGCTACAGAACAAACCTTTATATGCTGACATGTCTTGTGCGGCACAGCTTGTAGCATCTCAGTTCAAACCGGAACTTTTCAAACAGCAGGTAGAAGACATCTTTGTAGAAGGTAGTTACTTCACTACTTCCCGCAAAAAAGAACAACTGGCAGAAGTACTGCTCTACCCTGCTGCTTTACAGGAATACATTGACAATTCAAGAAATTAATACAGGATATGGATGATGCCGGATGCTAATTCAGAAGACTTAGACTAATTCAGGAGTCATTCAAAGTACCAGTTGAAGTTGTGTGTTGAGTTTGTGGATTTCATCCCGGCCCCGGTGCAGGAGCTACCAGTGAGTCTGAATGGGGCCGGCCGATGAGTCTGAAAGAAATTGAAATTGATTACGGATGTGGATGTTATGCTTGCCAGCTTGAGAATGCGTCATCCCGGCCCCGGTGAAAAAAGAGAAGTGTTGTAGAGGGGCCAGGCGATGATAATACTAAAAAAGATCTTTCTAAAAATATTGTGTTGAGTATGTGGACTGTCATCCCGGCCCCCCGTGAAGTTGCTGTCAGTGTGTGTGGAGGGGCCAGGCGATGATCGTTGAAAAGAAGAGATTTATACGTGGACGTGGTCCTTGCCGACTTTGAGAGTGCTTCATCAGGGCCCCGATGCAAATGGATTGTGAGGCAGAGGGGCCAACTGATGATATATCAGAACAGTGAACAATTTTTTTTTTGCTTGCCTACATAATCCCTATCGGGCCTCCGGCGCGTACACTTTCGGAAGGTGTTGCAAAGGAGGCCTTTTTTAGATGATTGGAAATTTTCCTAAATTAACAGAAAATTCCATGAATGCTCGATTTTAAGATTTTTATTGTAGAGGATGATAAGTGGTACGGAGGATTATTACAGCATTACCTCAGTCAGAACCCCGACTACGAAATAACCTTAATTGGCTCAGGCAAAGAATGCCTGGCGCAGTTGCACCGGAAACCGGATCTTGTGACAATAGACTTTGGGCTTCCCGACATGAACGGGGAAGAACTTTATAAAAAGATCAAACAGGCCCAGCCGAACCTTCCCGTAATCATCATCAGTGCTCAGGAAAAGATCACGACGGCAGTAGACCTGCTTAAAATGGGTGCAGAAGACTACCTGGTAAAAGATGATAATACCCAGCAGTTATTATGGAAAGCGATCATCCGTTTACGGGAAAAACTCTCTCTCAAAAACGAGATCTCCGAGCTCAAGGCCGAACTCAAGACCAAATACGATTATTCCCGCTCTATTATAGGCAACAGTCCTGCCCTGCAAACCGTTTTTAAGCTGATAGACAAGGCTGCCGGTTCGCTTATCAATGTTTCCATATCGGGCGAAACAGGTACCGGAAAGGAATTAGTAGCACGGGCTGTCCATTACAATTCCGCGAGAAGTGGTCATCCCTTTGTGCCTGTGAACATGGCAGCCATTCCGAAAGAGCTGGTAGAAAGTGAACTGTTCGGGTATGAAAAAGGCGCCTTCACCGGTGCGCAGAACAAAAAGACCGGCCGCTTTGAAGAAGCAAACGGCGGTACTCTTTTCCTGGACGAGATCGGAGAAATGGACCTGAATATACAAAGCAAACTACTGCGTGTATTGCAGGAAAAAGAGCTTACCCGCCTGGGAGGTACCAGCAAGATCAAACTGGACTTCAGGCTGGTAGTGGCTACTCATAAGAACCTGGCGGAGGAAATAAAAAAAGGTAATTTCCGTGAAGACCTTTATTACCGCATTATTGGTCTTCCCATCACCCTTCCTCCCCTGCGCGAGCGCAAGGAAGATATCCTGCTGCTGACACAGCATTTCCTGGCCGCTTACTGTAAGGAAAATAAGGTAGCCGAAATAAAAGTATCCCCAAGTGCGAGAGAAAAATTACTGGGATACAGTTACCCGGGAAACGTGCGTGAACTGAAATCAGTAGTGGAACTGGCAGCAGTAATGTCGGAAAATAATCTCGTGGAACCCGAAGATATTACCTTCCTCTCAGGTAATAATCACGATGTTGATACTGTATTGAATACGGAACTGACCTTAAGAGAATACACAAGGCTCATCATCCGCAATTACCTGAAACGATATGACGACAATGTGCTGCTGGTTGCGGAAAAACTGGATATCGGCAAATCAACCATTTATAAAATGTTACAGACAGGTGAAATAGAGGGCGCCTGATGATACTATCGACCTATTATGCGACCGGAACATCAACTATATACGTATACTTACCTTTACAAGATAAGTAATACCAGTACTTCGTTCATTCAGAAAATGATCATGCTTTTTATTTCATCGCTGGATGAATATCTTGCGGAACTGGCCACCTTGCAGGAGCAGAAGAATCTCCCGGAACTCAAGAAAGTATTGCACAAAATGAAGCCAAGCGTCATGAACCTGGAGGTAAAGGGAGCTGCAGAAATATTGAAATCACTTAGTAGCACCACCTCCTGGAGCAATGATACAGATAAACGCGTGAGCCAGTTGCGGGAAATATTTGCCGCCATAAAACCAATGATGGAAAAAGATCTGGCCCATATGGGCACAGAATAGATATAATGCAAAAGAGGCTGCACTTCCAAAATGAAGGCAGCCTCTTTCAATTTTTTTACCCTGCTTATTGGTTATCTGTTCTTATTCGCATCGCGCAGCGCTTTGATCTGATCGTGAGAAGCTCTCAAAGTAGCCTGTTGTTCACTGACCATCTCGCGTAGGTAAGCAGGCAGATCTTCGTCTTCCAGAGCTGTTCTGTACGCACGTTGTGCGGCATCTTCACCGGCCTCACAGTTAGCCAGTACAGTGTGGCGGTCGTGGCCTGTGAATACGGCTTTCACGTCCATCCACGCGCGATAGATCTTACCACTTGTAGTGGTAGAATGGTCCATGTCACCACCCAGCGCATTTACTTCTGTACCCAATGCAAGACGGATCTCATGGCTTTCGCTGATCATGGAAGAGAATAACGCTTTCAGATCTGAATCTTCCTCTTTTAACTCTCTCAACGCCTTTTCATATCCTTCTATACGGTCATTATTGATCTGGATCAGATCATTCAGTACCTCAATAGTTTCAACTGTAGCTTGCATAATATTAGTTTTATTGGTTAACAGATAAGGCTGTTTTGCCTCTGTGTTACGCAATAATGGTCACAAAATTATGCCACAGGAATTTCTCTCCTTATAAGGGCTGTATCCCGTAGAAGTTGGAGTAATGTTCTCATCATTATGGGTAAATTAAAGGACGGGCTCAGGCGGGCACCTTTACCGCCTGGCGGGCAAGTAATTTCCACTGACTGCCATCTTTACTCCACACCAATAAGACATACAGTTTTACATGTCCTGCCACACCATTATCATTAGTATCTGCAGTAAGTGTATGTCTTACAATAGCGGTATTCCCGCTGATAGTGATCTTCTGATCAGATAGATCGATGGAAACAAAATCAGATTTTCCACTCACGATATTGGAAACAAAAGTGGGCTTGTCCTCTATTTTGCCTCCGGAATGGCCGTAAGATAATTTTTCATCAGCTACTTTTTCAAGTGCAGCTTTATCTGCGTCCACCATGGCTTTTCTCAATATTTCCACCTGTGAAGCGACGGCCTTTTCTTCTTTGGACTGTGCGAAGGAAACTGTTGACATTATGCAAAATGCTAGTAATATGGAGTATATTTTCATACAGTTCGGTTATACAATAAAAATATAGAATAGCGATTAAAAAAATAAGTGCTTTGTTATCTTTTCACGGCAAAGGCAACACGATAAAATTCATATCCTTTTTCACTACGCTCCGGCAGGTAATGATTGCGGTATTCTCCTGCGCTGTAATCTTCCAGCAGGTCCATGTCAAAATTGTCCAGGTAACGTCTTGTCAGGAAGGGTTCCAGTCCAAATGTCCAGTTCTCTTCGATCTGCTTCAGATCTTCCAGCAACTTTTCACCACCAAAAAACGCAGCAGGATACCTGATGATCTTTTCATCCACATAAGTAAAGATCACATAAGTGCCTCGTGCAAATTGCCGCATAAAAGCAAATGTGGCCCCAACGGCATCTGCAGTGAGATAATTTGTTACGCCTTCCCAGACAAAAACAGTGGGCAAGGTCCTGTCAATCTGCTGTTCGGCTGCCAGCTGATCAAGGCTCCGCTCATTAAAGTATGTCTGGATATACCGGACATTTTCCGGCAATTTCCCCAGGCTCTTTTTCACCCGCTCCTGTTTCAGTGCGGCGGTAGACGGATGATCTATTTCAATCACTGGCAGGGCCCGCAGGAAGCCCAGTCTCAATGCGCGGGTATCGTATCCTGCTCCCAGGATGATCACCTGCTTAACACCGTTACGTACGGCCTGTTGCAAGAGCTCATCGATATAGCGGGTACGTGCCACACCGGACGATAGCGCGCCTGGAATTCTCTTCCGGATGATGCGATAGACCAGGCTGCGGATAAAGGGAATAACTGACAACTGGGTAACGAATTTAAAGCCTGTGGTAAGAAAAGAAACGGCATAAGGGTCAGTGAACAGTCTTTTCCCGGATGGACGATTAGTCTCCAATGCCCGGAACAGCGCCATGTATTGCGCTGTACGACTGGCGGAATTTGCTTTCATAACGGTGGATCTAGCGGTTTTCCTAAAGATAATAAAAAAAGCTGCGGATAAAACTATCAGTAATAGTATTATCCGCAGTCTCTTACATGTGCCTTTTTACAAAGACGCTATCCCTTAACTTAAAGAATATTCATTCTCCTTCATGAACACTACAAACGCTTCCTGGGTCCACTGCTTATAATCGTCCAGGTTAATGCCCAGTTTTTCATCGCGCTGTATTTCCTTGATCTCGCGGCTATCCCAGTAGCCCCTGGCCAAAGACTGCACATTGGCAGCTGTATCCTTTGCTTCGACCCCATAATCACCAGGGTAGCTTCTGTAGTTACCCATTGCCAACTCCTGGATTGCATGCTTAACGCCTTCTTTACTGTTCTTTGACATAGTTAAAATTTTTAGTTCGCCGTATGTAAAACAAGAACTATTCCTCTATGCCAGAAATTGAAGACGTTTAGCGGAACTTTAACTTATCTTTTAGTTTTCTTTTCGGTGATATAGCCGTTGAATGTGATAGGCTGCCTGTTGTTACTAATTACCTGCAGAGAAGCATATCCTGTCTCAGAAACACTTAAGGACATTAATCTTGTATCTTGTGTATCATGCGGTTTGATTACGATATCCCAGCCGCCTTTCTTCCTGGCAGTCTGGGTATAATCAAATTTTGTAGAGGTAAACTGTATACCGCCCTTGGTGGGGTCCATCGGCGCATTGTACGCACGGCCAAAATAAGGCAGGTAACTGATGATCGTGTCCGGAGAGAACTTCACGTCATAATCGGAGCTCAGCTGCCTGTTGGCCGTCGGACTGGTAGGTAAAACCGTCTGGGCTTTAAACACATAACTGCGGGCCGTGATCAGTTTTTCAATAGCCAGTTCTTTGCTATCTTGTTTCGTCTGCGCGTATAAATAATTGGAAAACAGCGTTGTAAGAAATATCACTGCTGCCATCCCCCTGCAATGTGCACTTCTCATAATAAGGAATTTAATGGTAGAATATGCTAAGATCATTCCATATTTTGTTATATAAAAGTTATAACATGTATGTGTTATAAATATTCGCTTTTAAACTATGAACTTTGCGTAACTTATTCTATTATCAGCATTTAGACTCTAAAAACCCGCATTTGCATAAACTTGTACGTAAACTAGCCGACATATGGGAAGAACTGGTAGGAGACCCCGCATCGTTCTCGCTTGAGAACCGCGCGTTTAATTCCATCAGCGTTGTGACGATGGTACTGCTGGTTGTATTATTGCCTTTTAATATGTGGCTGGGATTGACGGCGGTGTGGATAATGGTAGCCACCTTGCTGGTGTTACAGGCTTTCTTTTTCTATCTTTCCCGTTACAGGCGCATTTACTATGCCAGTATGCTGGCCTATGTAATAGTTAGCTATATCACCCTGACCGCTACCTTTTATCTCAATTCCGGCAGCCATGGTCCTGCCCTGCTGCTGTTCTTTTTAACCTTCAACCTCCTGATCGCTTTCAGTCCCCGAAGCCAGCACTGGATCTGGGCGCTGTTGCATCTGTTGCTCCCGGTCATCCTCTTAACCAAAGAATACCTTCATCCCGGCTGGATAACTGACAGCTATTATAAGAACGCTTCAAACAGGTATATTGATATCCTTTCCAGCTATATTGTTACGCTGACTTGTATCTACCTCATTACCAATTACCTGAGGAAGAACTATGAAAGGGAAAAACAGAATGCGGAAGTACGTGCCGACAAAATTGACATTCAGAATATTAACCTTGAACAGCTGAACCAGAAAAAGGATAAACTGTTTTCCATTATAGCGCACGATCTGCAGAGCCCTCTCAATTCAATCATCACTACACTACATCTCATTGCAGAATACGAGCTGGAAGAAGAAGAAAAGAAAATGCTTGGCGACGAACTGCTGACCCTCACCAAAAACACCTCCAACCTGCTGACCAATCTCCTGACCTGGTCAAAACTGCAGATGGATGGGAAAGGCGTCAGATTGTCGCAGGAAAATATCTATGAAGCAGTAGAAAGGGTATTGTCCATACAGCGTATGCTGGCGGATAAAAAATCAGTCACCGTTATTTCCCGCGTAGATCCGAATATCTTCATCACTGCTGACCATAACATGCTGGAACTGGTGATCCGTAACCTCATCAATAACGCTATTAAGTTCACACCTTCCGGCGGGCAGGTTGAGATCGATCTGCGGATTAAAAACGATACCTGTCAACTCATGGTTGCGGATAATGGTATTGGGATCGATCCCAGCCAGCAGGAGGAGCTCTTCTCGCTTAAAACCCAATCCACCTTCGGTACCAACAATGAAAAAGGCATCGGCTTAGGCCTGGTGCTTTGTAAGGAACTGCTGACTTTGCAGCATGGAGAATTGTGGTTTGAAAGCGTCCCGGGCAAAGGAACCACCTTTTACGCCAGTTTTCCGCTTAGCCAGGCAAATAGCAGCGATAAAAAGTTGTCTGCCTGAAGTATCGCCATTGCCCCTCTTCAAGTGCCGGTGCATCCACCGTTGCATCCTGCCCATTTTCAGAAATCACATCCTGAATGACAAATGAGATCCCCGGCCTGCAGGTTAGCATCTCCATGTCATCACGCTGAGAGGTACCAGGCATGCATCGCCGATGTAGCTGGTCAGATACGGGTAACATACCCCGTGAAATTATCAAGTGCTTATAGAGATTCGGTGGAGGTACAGTGGAGGTTCGCTTATCCTCCCTTAATCCTCCCTTCTGAAGGGAAGATTAAGGGAGGATAAGGCTATGTCGACCGAACCTCTACCGAACCTCAACCGAATGAATCAAACGGATTTCAAGGCCCGCCTTACTTATCCCACCACAGACGATCTGCCAGTGAACCTACTGCCGGCACATGCTCTCCATTCCGGCTGGTTTCGGACGTAGGATACCCGACTCTTCTGATAAAAGTGTTCAGCTGTGCGTTGGTAGGCAACTTGAAATCTTTGTACTGATAGTCAAAACGGCGGGCATCTGTCCAGGTTTCGGGTTGCAGGAAGGTGGCCACATATTTCTCCTTGAAAATGAGCTCTTTAGTAAAAGCCGCTATACCTACCGCGACTACCGGGTTGCTCAGGTAGGCCTGTTTAGCGGCTGGAGCAACACCCATCTTATCCATGTTGGCCGCAATGCCGTCCAGGTATGCCTGGTAAGACCTGGCCTTATCTGTGCCAAAAGAGGCCTCTGCTTCGATGAATTTCATCTCGGCATAGGTGAGCATCAGCAAAGGTGCTCCACCCCTGGAATAGAACCCATTTGGCGATAAAGCGCATGCTGAGTTATCTGTACCGGAACCTGTGCGGCCTACCCCATTTGCAGTCCCCCTGTAATCGCCGAAACGTGTTGTGTCGGTAATAAGCGGAAGGCGGGGATCAAAAACTCCGAAAGTGGTCCCGTTAAGGGCATTTACAAAAGTGGCGCTCAGCCATCCGTCAAGGGTACCGCTGGCATTATTTTTTGCTACCCCATTCCAGAGGCTCAGGCTTTCGAAGCGGGTCACCTGCGCGTCGTCGGCATTACCTGTGTAGGCATTTGCCAGCGCTGCCAGAATAGCAGCAGGATCATAACCAGGTTGTTTGCTCATCCTGTTCAGCAGGCGGGCCTTCAATGCATAAGCGGTTTTGATCCAGGAGGCTTTGTTGCCCCCGTGTATCAGGTCGTTCGTTGCATCGAGTGTGATCTGTGGATTAGCCAGGTTTAATGCCGCCACTCCCTGGTCTATAAGCGACAGGCAGCTATCGTAGATGATCCGGGCAGAATCATATCCCGGTTTCAGGTTCGTTCCCTCACTCCAGGCTTCCCGGTATGGCGCATCGCCATAAAGCGCTGTCAGCATGCTCATGTTGAAGGCTTCCAGGATATCAGCTACACCCAGGTGCTCATATGCATTACGTTCCAGGGCCAGTTTTTTCATCTGGCGGATATCGGTCACATTCAGGTAGATAGCCCTCCAGTTAGTGCTTCTGTCCACATCGTCGTAAATGTCGGAACCGCTACCCGTATTGGGAGAGGCCAGTTGTTGTACATAGTACGAGGTAATATTTCCCGTGGAGAAAACATTCACCGCCGACTGGTAGGTAGCCCCTGCCAGCAGACCGTTAATGGGCGGATTTTCCGTCAGATTGGGATTGGTCTGGTTTACATCCAGGTATCCTTTCTTACAGGCAGCCAGCGAGAACAGCAGTCCTGCCGCCAGCGCCAGTATATATATTTTGAAATGTGTACGTTTCATTGATAGGCTGTTTTAGAATTGAAGGTTTACGCTGAACAGGAAACTGCGTGTGGCCGGATAAGTGAATCCTGAGAACGCATCCGAGGCGTTGTTGCCTGCAGAAGAGGAACTTGTTTCCGGATCGAAGCCCGTATACTTAGTATGGAGCCAGAGATTGTTCCCTGTAAATGATACCGTTGCCCCACTGATCGTCTTTGTACCGCTCAGCCACTGTGCAGGCAATGTATAAGAAAGGGACGCAGACCGCAACCTCACCCAGGAAGCATCTTCAATAAAATTCTCACTGGCTCCCCTGTAATAGTTCCTGTAAAAGCCGGCGCCGTAGTCCACCCCATCCGGACCTTTGGCCTGACCCAGGTAAACGGGTTTGGTATTGGGTGTTCCGTCGGCATGCACTCCTGTGAAGACGATCGTCTGATCGCGGTTCTCCGTCTGTCTGGACTCCCCAAAGGCCGCCAGGAAGTTGGACAGCTGGTTATATTTGTAATTGCCGTGACGCACATCCACCAGCAATGACAGCGAAAGCTGTTTATAACGAAGGGTCTGTGTAGTGCTACCTATCCATTTAGGCAGGCTGTTACCCAGGTAACGCTGATTGGATGCATCATCCAGCACAGGAAAACCATTAGCCCCGATCAGGAGAGGAAGGTCTTTGCGGAGGGTGACCTTATCATCCGTTTCACTACCATAATAGCGCTTGTAAGTTCTGCCATATAAAGCGCCATAGGACTGACCAGGAACAAGTTTAGTAGTTACGCTGGAACTGAGATAACCAAATTGCGTAGAAATAACGATCTGTCCCAGGTTGTCATTCAGCTTCTCCACACGGTTCCTGTTCGTTGAAAAATTCACCCGGAAGTCCCAGCTGAAGTCTTTTGTGTGCACCGGCATAGCGGACAACGTCACCTCCAGGCCTTTGTTATTGATCTCACCTGCATTTACGTAAGCCTTATCAAAACCGGTAGTGGGAGAAACGTCTACCGGCACCAGCAGGTCCTTACTCTTCTGCTGATAAGCGGTCACTTCCAGTCCCAGCCTGTTCTCCAGGAATCTCAGTTCGGCACCTGCTTCCAGTGTCTGGGTAAATTCAGGGCGAAGGTTAGGGTTTCCTAAGGTCCTGTTCTGGTAGAAGGGAATGGTTGAACCCAGGGGAAGACCGGTTTCAAAACCATTGGTGATCGCGTAAGCATCACCATCCTTACCGATCTTAGCATACGACATTTTCGCCTTGCCATAGCTCCACCAGTCAGGTAGTTTGAACTGGTCACTGAAGATGTAGCTCAGACTAACAGAAGGATAAAAGTAGTTACGGTTACTTCTTGACAACGTAGTGGTCAGGTCATTCCTGCCTGTCAGTTCCAGGAAGAGGTAGTTGTTCAGTCCCAATGTAAGGTCTGCGAAATAGCCATAGTTCCTGTAGTCGAAAATGTACGAATCGGCTGTCACGCGTTTGGCATTTCCCAACAGGAAAAGATCGGGCACCACCAGGGTATCTCCCATTACACTGCTCCTCCTTACCCGCTGATCGCGCAGGTCATGGCCCAGTTTCAGGTCGATGGAATATTTTTCGTTGAATGTATGCGTGATGTTTGCCAGCAAGGTAGATGTCAGGTTACGGCTACGCAGGTTATATTCATAAATGAATCCGTATTCATTGTCATCCAGATTGGGCGCTTCGCCCACCAGTCCTTTCGGGCCGGGCGCCTGGTGGGTTCTGCCATCCGTATAGAAATCGTTCCCGATGCGATAGGAAAAATTCAGCCATTGCAGCGGTTTATAAGTGATAAACGTACTGGCGATGGTACGGTTCACGTTATCCCTGAACTTGTTGGTTGACAAAGTATAGATAGGATTGTTCGTACCACTGCTATAGGTCTGTTGGGTGCCGTCTGCTTTCACGTAATCTTTCATGTTCCAGCGGGGCGACCAGTAAATGATCTGCTCACCATAGCGGTCTGAATTCACCCTGTTACCGCCCGAGTTGATGTAGTTAAGCGAAGCACCTGCGCTGATCTTATCGCTCACTTTAAATTGTGCGTTGAGGCGTGCATTATAGCTTGTATAATCACTGAATGGGATCACACCGTCCTGGTTGAAGTAGGACATTGATCCCATTAATTGCGCCTTTTCAGAACCACCGGTCAGGTTCACAGTATGACGTGTTTGTGTACCGGTTTCAAAGGCCTGTTTGT
Organism: Chitinophaga filiformis; assembly: GCF_023100805.1. NCBI lineage: Bacteria > Pseudomonadati > Bacteroidota > Chitinophagia > Chitinophagales > Chitinophagaceae > Chitinophaga > Chitinophaga filiformis. Next base: position 4,581,589 of record NZ_CP095855.1, on the reverse strand, counting down.
AATTATTATACAGTTTGTCGGGGTGAGTATTATCCAGCTTTTTCGCTTCTTCCACAGTAGGGCCGAATGTAGGCCAGAAACTGGCGGGATCGTACACGCTCAGGTATCCCTGGGAGAATCTGGATTGTACCTCCGGCGTCTTATTTACTTTATCCAGCCCGTACATACCACTGTAGCTCACCTGCAGCTTACCGGCCTTACCCGATTTAGTCGTAATAAGGATCGCTCCGTTTGCGGCACGGATACCATATAGCGCGGTAGCGGCGCCGCCTCGTAGAACAGATACACTCTCGATATCATCCGGATTGATATCACTGGCGCGGTTACTCATGCCTCTTGTTTCTGAACTGCCGGTGGTATAGGTACTGTTGTCAATCTCTACCCCGTCTACAATGAATAAGGGCTGACTATTCCTGTCGCTCGCAATGGAATTGATACCCCTGATAATGATGCGGGAACCCTGACCCGGTCCTCCGCCGGCACTGGAGATCTGTACGCCGGCCACCTTGCCCTGCAACGCGTTCACCACATTGGATTGATGATTCACGTTCAGGTCTTTACTTTCCACCTGTTGAATGGTATAACCCAGTGCGCGTTTTTCCTTCTTAACGCCAAAGGCAGTGACCACCACCTCTCCCAGGTCTTTCAAAGAGGTCTGCATAGTAACGTTGAGTGTCTCTCCATTTCCTGCAGGTAATTGTTGTGTGGCATATCCCACGTAAGAGAATACCAATGTAGCATTGTCGCCGGTGAGGGTTATTGCATAATCACCGGCTGCCCCTGTAAAGACATGGTTCTGTGTACCCTTTTCCAGTACAACCACTCTTTCAAGTGCCTGCCTGTTTTCCCCGGCAACTACCTGTCCGCGCACAGTTCTACCCTTCTGGGCAAATGCGGCAGAACAGGTAGCCAATAGCATGACCAGTGCCAGCCCTGTAAAAAATTTCATAAGCTGTAAGTTTAGAATAAGTGATGTGAAAAAGCATGAAAATTTAACCGTCCCTGGAGACAGCATGGTTTGTCCAATAGTGCAATAAACAGCTTCCTTTAAAATAGCTACGAACTTAGAGTTTCCTCGACATAAGCAATTCTTCCTTATCAGATTTTGGTTAAAACAAGCAATTTTATATTACTATATAGGACAAAATATAAAAAGAATCATTCTTTTACAAGAATTTCATATATCATTTTAATTATAATCTGACTATCGGTAAATGTGTATAGTGGAGCGGAAAGCATGGGACAACGCATTAACCGGGTGTTCAAAGAAAGGGTTAATCAGGACTATAAAAAATGATGATCTCTACTCTGCGGTTCCTTCTTCTGCCTTCAGCAGACTGGTTATTGGCCACCGGCTGACTTTCGCCGGCGCCATTGATCTGCCTGATATCGTTTCCAAGGCCATGTGCCTGCATATAGTGGGCTACAGCGTATGCCCGCTTAACGGAGAGCGTATTGTTGTATGCAGCGGTGCCGGCATTATCTGTATGACCGCTTACCTGTAACTGTATACTGCCATCACGGGGAATCTTTTTCATGAGGCTGTCCAGCGAGCTATAGAACGCGGTATTGAGTTCGCTGCTGTTGAATTTGAAGAGGATATCGGGAATGACGAGGGTATCAGGATGTTGCACCACCTTCCGTGGACGAATAGTGTCTTTCGCAATGGGCGGCCTGCAAATGATCATCTCCACACGGTTGTTGTCGCCGGCGGCATTGCCAGCCGTATCGTACCGGGGATAGCGCTTACCTACCCCCTGTATATCGAAGTCGTCAAAGCTGTACCCTTCGTTATAAACAAGATAGTTGGCTACAGCCTTCGCTTTATCTGCAGAGATGATCTTATTGAATTCATCGGAAGCCGCCTGCCATGCGTGGCCGATCAGGAGTATACGGGCCCGGTTACCGCTCCGGTAATTCTTTAGGGCCTCGTCGATCTGCTGTTTATAGCGGGCATTCAGGCTGCTCCTGTCGGCAGTGAACAGGTCATCTTTCAGGATGATGGTATCGCAGCCGGAACGACTGTCCACGCGACGGATAAGGCTACCGGCGGGAATGTACCTTTCAGGAATACTGTGCCTGTGATGTTCTGTATACAGCTGCAGAAAGGCGCTGTCCTGGCCCGAACAGGCCACCTGGCCATCTACAGGCGTTATACTGACACTATCTATCAGGAGTTGTGCATTTTTATAACCGCCACTTTTCTTCTCGGGAGGCCTGAAATTACCTATCAGCAAATGTGTAGCAGCGCCAGTGGCAACGTAGGTCTTTTCCAGGATATACCAGGGGTGATTGAGGCGGAACAGCTTCTTCTCAACATCATTCTCAGTCAGTTCAACGCTGGCGGGAGCAGTAAGGCAGATGGCGTTTTCCGTAAAGATAAATGCTGTATCAAAGCGGACCCCGGCACGCAGGGGATAATTATCTGTGTTCATATACAGGCGTATCCTGTAAGCCCTGCCTTTTTCCAGAGGGCATAACAGACGTGTCTGGATATATACTCTGGTATCGGGGTTATCACGACCTTCCTGGAGTAAGACAACATGGTGCTCACCCTGGAGAGCGGTGCCATTGCACAGGTATTTCATTCTGGCAACCTCCGGGGCTACAGAGAGCCAGGCAGACGGGGCACAGGGCGCTGTATATTCCGTACAGATATTTACATCTTCAAAAGAAGCATTCAGCACCAGGTTCTGGGCCATTATGCGCGTTGCATAGCAACCATAAATCAGTATCATTAAGATACTTTTTCTAACATTGGCCAGCATGCACGTGGAATTATTATATCTTAGTCCATCGAAAACCTACTCTAAATTACTACTTATGTTGCTCTTAATTAAATTTCTCATCGGCTTTTGCGCCCTGGAGCACCTCTATATCCTATGGCTGGAGATGTTTGCCTGGACTACACGTGCCCCAAAAGTCTTTAAACGACTGCCGGCACACCTCTTTGAACCCACCAAAACACTGGCTGGCAATCAGGGACTTTATAACGGATTTCTTGCCGCAGGACTGATCTGGTCATTCTTTATCAGCGATACGGAATGGTCATTGAAGATCGCCGCTTTCTTCCTGAGCTGTATAGCAATAGCAGGCATTTATGGCGCACTGACCGCAGGGAAACGTATTTTCTTCGTACAGGCATTGCCGGCACTTATCGCGTTGACGCTGTTACTGTTTGTATAGGACAGTTGCCGGATATCCCATAGCTATCATTTTTTAAAGATTACAATTTCGGCGATTCAATACACATACGTTCAGAATGAACAGAATAGGGACGTCACACTATTCTGTATCTAAAAGCTGAGCGCCTGCCGCCTTTATCAGGCATTAAATCCGCCGTCGATCGTCACTGAGGTACCTGTGATAAACCCACTTTGCGGTCCGGCAAGGAAGCTTACCAGGCTGGCAATATCAGTCACATTGCCGTAGTGCGGAATAGCCATCATGGTACGGGCCCTGTCAGCGTGTTCCCCCACGGCCGGGTTCATATCAGTGTTGGTAGGGCCGGGTTGCACCAGGTTGACGGTGATGCCCCTGGGCCCCAGTTCCCGGGCTAAGCCCTTTGTAAACCCTATCAGGGCAGACTTGCTCATGGCGTATAGTGTTGCGCCGGGACCGGCTACACGATCTGCCATATTGCTGCCGATGCTGATGATCCTCCCTCCTTCCTTCATGTGTTTCATAGCCGTGATGGAGGCCACAAATACGGCTTTCACGTTGATATTCATCATCTCATCGTAATCCGCTCCTGTTTGTGCCGCCAGCGGTTTCTTTTCGTAGACACCAGCATTATTCACCAGTATATCTATTCCTCCCAGCGTACGTACTACTTCTTCAACAGCAGCTGCTACAGCAGTATCGGAGGCGCTGTCGGCCGCTACGGCGATAACCTGCTGACCGCTTGTAGCTGATACTTCTGCAGCCAGTTGCCGCGCTTTATCTGCAGAACGGACATATGTGAATGCCACCTTTGCTCCTTCTTCAGCGAGTTGCTTTACGATGGCAGCGCCCATACCACGACTGCCGCCGGTTACCAATGCGACCTTGTTTTCAAGATGTTTCATAATAACTATTTTTCTTAATTGTTTGTAAAAGTAAAGCGGTAGCCTTAATTTTACAGGTACTGACAAGATTATTAAGTACTGACAAAAATGTAAGTAATGAGAAAGGAAAGCTCAACTAATACATTGAACAGGAATAAGATACACGTAAATTGCGGGATGGCTTATACGCTCGATCTGATTGGTGGAAGGTGGAAACCGGCGATCCTCTGGGCGCTGCTCGAAGGCAAACTCCGGTATAGTGAGCTAAAAAAGAACATTCCGGACGTATCTGAGCGTATTCTTGTACTGCAGCTGCGGGAGCTGGAAAAAGACGGGCTGATCAAGCGCCTGGTATATGCAGAAGTGCCACCAAGAGTAGAATATGAACTCACGAACGACGGTCAGTCCATGAAACAAATGTTGCAGATCATTTCCGACTGGGGAAATGTGCACAGGCCTAAAAAGACAAATTAGTACTATCTTAAGAATCCTTAGTATAAATTAAGACACATCAATACATGACGTTAGACATATTTTTCACCATCTTCCTGGTACTGCTGAACGGATTTTTTGTGGCGGCAGAATTTGCGATAGTGAAAGTCCGGTCCTCGCAGATAGAAGTCAATTCCGGCCGCAGTAAAACGGTCTCGCAGGTGGCTAAGAGCATCGTTAATAACCTGGACGGTTATCTTGCAGCCACCCAGCTGGGTATTACCCTTGCTTCACTGGGATTGGGCTGGGTCGGCGAAAAAGTCACGACTACACTGATCATACAACTTTTTCATGCATTAAATATCAACCTGGAAGAAGCGGTGGCACATAAAATTGCCGTTCCTTTTGCCTTCCTTAGCATTACTATTCTTCATATTGTATTCGGTGAACTGGCTCCTAAGTCGCTGGCTATACGCAAACCAGTGCCTACTACATTTACCGTTGCACTGCCCCTGAAATTATTCTATGTGGTGTTCAGGCCCTTCATCTGGATACTGAACGGTCTTGCCAACGTAATACTACGAATGGTAGGTATACGCCCGGTACATGAGCACGAAGACATCCACACAGAAGAAGAGCTCCGCGTCATCATCGCTGAAAGCCACCAGGGTGGCGTGATAGAGGAAACCGAGAAAGCGCTGATACAAAACGTGTTCAACCTGGGCGACCGGCAGGTGTCCGCCCTGATGACCCCTCGTAATGAAGTAGTCTGGCTGGATATTACGGATGATCCGGAGGTGAATAAGGCTAAGATCCTCTCACAGAAACACACGGTCTATCCGCTTGCGAAGGAAGATCTTGACCATACAACAGGTTTCGTGTATTCAAAAGATCTCCTCAGTGATAATTTTAATGAGGTGATCAATAACCTGGAAAGCATCAGCAGGAAACTACTGGTTGTAACTGTCCATAACAGGGCCTACCAGCTGTTGGAACTCTTCAAAAGAGAACGCATCTACCAGGCAATGGTAGTAGATGAATTCGGATCTATCAAAGGGTTGGTAACCATCAATGATATCGTGGACGCCCTTGTTGGCGACATCTCCGAAACGAACGAGTTCGAATACGAGGTGATCCGCAATGAAGACGGCAGTCTGCTGGTAGACGGTCAGCTGCCATTCGTGGAGTTCCTGGAACTGATGGGCATAGATGCCGATCCTCAAAAAGTGAATATTGCCAATTTCGTAACACTGGGAGGATTCATACTGGACAGGATGGGTAAAATCCCCTCTTCCGGCGATAGTATCAGCTGGAGGAACCTCAAACTGGAAGTGATCAGAATGGACCAGCACCGTATTGCCAAGGTACACATCTGCAATATTGAAAAGGATAAAGACAAAGAAAAAGAAGAGGAACAGAAATAACGTATCCCAAGCGATATGAGAAGGAGCGCTGTTTAATGCAGGGCTCCTTTTTTGTCTAAACTATATCTATATTCATTGTTCAATTATCTCACATTTATGATCGCCCGTTTAAAGAACCTGCTGCCACATGCCATTGCAATACTGGCATTGTTAATACTCTCCATAATCTACTGTAAGCCAGCTCTGAATGGCAAAATACTCAGCCAGAGTGATAATGTACAATGGCAGGGAATGGCGAAGGAAGCCATGGACTATAAAAAAGAGCATGGTATTACTCCGCTGTGGACAACAAGTATGTTCGGGGGTATGCCTACCTATCAGATAGCGATGGAGACGCCTTATGACTTTACCAACTACATTCCGGCTATCCTCACCTTCGGATTGCCTAAGCCGGTCAATGTATTATTCCTTTCCGCGCTGTGCTTTTACCTCCTGTGCATTGTACTGGGAACGAATCCATGGATAGGCTTTGCGGGAGCAGTAGCGTACACTTATGCAAGTTATTCGCCCATCATTATTGTAACAGGGCATGAAACCAAGATGCTGGCGCTCGCTTACCTGCCCGCAGTGATAGCAGGTTTTGTGCTGATCATACGCAAAAGATACCTGCTTGGAACGGGCATCATGGCATTATTTCTCACCTACCTGATAGGCGCTAATCATCTGCAGATCACCTATTACTTCTTCCTGATGCTGGGAGTGATCGCAATTGTTTATGCAGTGTACTGTATCCTCGAAAAGCAATACAGGCATCTCATTATCAGCGGCTTGCTAATAATGCTGGCAGTGGTGCTCTCAGTGGGGTCAAATGCCGTGTCTTTATGGACCACCTACGAATATGCCAGGGAAAGTACCCGTGGCGGTACTTCAGAGCTTACACCGCTGCCACATGAGTCGACTGATAAAAGTAAAGGTGGATTAGACAAAGAATATGCCTTCCGGTGGAGTTACGGCAAGTTCGAGACATTCACCATGCTGGTGCCTGACATATACGGAGGTAGTTCTTCCGGTTCACTGAGCAGCAGTTCGGAAACATATAAGAAACTGGTAGCTATAGGAGTACCGGAGCCAAGTGCAGAGGAGGTAACCAAACACTGGAATCTCTATTGGGGAGATCAGTCGTATCTTGGCACCTCCGGACCTGTATATATGGGCGCCGTAATTTGTCTGCTGACATTACTGGGTCTCTTTATTATCCGTTCCTGGCATAAATGGTGGTTGGTCGCTATAAGTACATTGGGCATTCTGTTGGCCTGGGGAAGTAATTTTCCGGCATTCAACTATTTTATGTTCGATCATTTCCCCTTGTATAATAAATTCCGGGCGCCGTCTCAGGCACTGATCATTCCTCAGTTCTCATTTGCGGTGCTGGCAGTGCTGACATTACAGGAACTGATCAGCGGGAAGCTGTCCCGAGAGGAGCTGCAAAAGAAACTGAAATGGACGGGAATGATACTCGCCGGTACCTTGCTGATGGTCTACGTGGCGTCTTTTAGTTTCAGGTATACCAATGCCACCAACAGCCAGGAAAATCCGGGCGGAGATGATATCTTTCATGCTAAACTGGTGCAGATGTTCCAGGGGAATACCCGGATAGCTGATGAGCTGATGGTCGCGTTATATGCAGACAGAGAACAACTATATCACGATGATGTATTGCGTACCGTTATTTTCGCGGGACTGGCGTTCCTGTTGTTATGGTTGTTCCTCAAAGGCCGTTTCAATACTACCTGGCTGCTGGCAGGCATTTCCCTGTTAATTGTAACAGATCTGCTGCAGGTTGACAACCGTTATCTGAATACCGGCAGTTTTATGGACGAAAACAATTATAATATTTCCTTTCAGCCGTCTGAAGCTGACCAACAGATCCTGCAGGATAAAGATCCCTATTACAGGGTGTTTAATCTGACCGCCCAACCGTTTGATGACGCCATGACATCCTATTTCCATAAGAGTGTAGGTGGTTATCATGCAGCCAAACTGCAACTATATGCGGATCTGATTGAGCGGCAGATAAGCCACAATAACATTAAGGTGCTCAATATGCTCAATACAAAATACGTGATCGTACCAGGAAATGATGGACACCCTGTCGTACAAAAGAACCCTGATGCATTGGGAAATGCCTGGTTTGTAAAACATATCCTTTGGGCGAAGAGTGCCGATGCAGAAATGAAAGCACTCGACCATCTTGATACAAGGGATACAGTAGTGATCGATCAGCGTTATAAGGATGTGATACAGGGCAATCCTTCATTCGATTCAACGGCCACCATCAGCCTGATTGCAAATAATCTGAATGAGATCAGCTACAGATCCGCGGCGGGAGCCCAACAATTTGCAGTATTTTCAGAAGTGTATTATGAGCAAGGCTGGCATGCGTTCATCGATGACAAGCCGGCGCCTTATTATCGTGTAAACTACGCATTGCGCGGTATGATGATACCGGCGGGCAAACATACGATCACTTTCAGGTTTGAACCAACATCATACTACACTGGCATTAAACTGGCGATGTCAAGCTATCTCATCATGCTATTGCTACTGACCGGAGGAGTGGTAACGAATGTAAGAATGAACAAAATGAATAACGAAAAACCGAAAAGGGTTTAATATTTTTGGAGGGTAATACCAAACCATTGTTTGTTCCATGATAATGCATGCAAATCCGCCATAGGATTTCTAAGTTTACTCGCAGGAGAAACTTAGCTATCCCGGATTAAAACCGATCATTTTTACCTGGAAAACTGTTTTTATGATAACAAAGCATTTACCAGCCCGCTTGCCAATATTCTTCCCGGGTGCAACGCAGCAGATCTTTAAGAAGTTACCTGAGCGCGGGGAGCAATATCCGCCCGACATGTTTATGACCCAAGCCTGTGCAAGATTGCATGGCTAGTCAATTTGTTTGTATACAGTCCCAACCACCCCTGGCGGCAAATGATCTTTTGCCAGCATCATCTCCCCTAATGAATCAGCATTATCAAAGCGTCTGTTTACCTATGAGGTAAGCGGAAGAGGACTTATTGTCCTGACGTTGAGATATGACAATTGAAGAATACCCGTAGGAAAAGTTTCAAGGGCTATGGCCTGGATTACGCAACAAAAACGTGGTTCATTGCCATGGTGCTTGACACCATACGGCAAATATTTTTAAACCAGCTATTTACATTAACTCAATTTCTTATGACAGAATTAACAACCAGCGCTGACACACAACAGCAAATACTTACAGCTTTAAAGGCAAACAACGAAATCGGACAGCGATTACTCACCATGATGACAGATCTCCATACCACAATGGCTGATCTGAGCACTAAAGTAAACGAACTTGATACCAGGCTGACTGATCTCGGCACCAAAGTAAGCTTGATAGAATCAAGGCAGATCGATATCGAGCAGAGGTTTGTCGCCATGGAAGTTCAGATGGAGAGCCGTTTCTTTTCATTGGAAGTGCTCATCGACAGAAATGCTGAACCACCAACCGCCAGGAAGAACATTCCCAGGCATAACTCAAAAGGCCGTGCCTGATACAAAATCGCCAATCACATAGACTTTTAGAAGGGAAACGCCGTCCTGGCTCTCCAGGACGGCATTTTTCATATAGGTGGTATTCGTTTATTTGCCCCATACGGCGCTGAAACGTTCATTGTCATCATAGTTCTGCACCTTCACCAAACGCAATCCCTGGGATGTAAACTGGTTAAATTTGGCCTGGTAGTCAGCAGATGTCATGCCGTAATAAGCAGCATAGTTGTTCTTTTTAGGACGCCATACCCCTCCTACCTGGTTGCCGTTTACACAAATGCTCTTCAGTTCCCAGTTAGGATACAGCTCGTTGAACTTGTTATTGAAATCCGTTGAATTCATACCATAGTACAAATAGAATCCGTTGTCATTAGGCTTATTGATAAAAACCGCTGCATGCCATCTCCTGCCATTTACGGAGTAATCCACATGCTCCTGTACATGCCATTTCTTCGTGGTGACATATGTCTTCCAGGCATTATCAAAGGCAGCATCATCCGCATTGTGGACAGCATAATATGCCTGACCTGCAGGATTCTTTTCCCAGATCACAGAAAAACGGGGATTGCCGCTACCGTCTTTTGTTACTGAAATTTGGCGTGGGCGCATGCCCTTGGCATTATAAGTATTAAAATAAGTCTGGTAAACAGCTCCTGTCATATAGAAGTGTGCGTACCACTCTCCGGATAATCCCCATTGGAAAGAACCGGCAGCATACAAATCGCCGTTATGGCGGTCAACGCTCACTGTCTGTAATGCCATACCCATACCGGTATAGTAAGACCAGAATTTGTTTACAATATTCAGCGGTACATTATGGAAGCTGGGATAGAATGGCGCAAATAAGCGGGCATAAGGCGTTACAGACTCCAGGTCGTAACAACTAACACCACTGTGATTGTATGTACCATATGGATCTATATTCACCCATTCACCGCTATGACCACTGCGGGTGTCCAAAATACTGGTTTCGAAGTGCAGGTGCACATTGAACGATTTTGTTCCTGGATTTGTCAGCGTGCCATCATCGTTGAGAGTTACGCCAATACCTCCTGAACCTGTATTACCTGCATAAGCCAGGAACTGTCCGGCCTGGACATAATCATCCTTCTTTACTTTTATCTTCTGACTATTGGTGCCCCAGCATAAATTACTTGTAGTACCATTTGTAGCAAACGCTTTATACTTGGCCGTTGGAGAGTTCTTTGCCAGCGCCCTGTCATTGTCATATCCATTGCGGAGATGCAGATAACGGCTGCGATATTTGAATCCGTCCGGTGCAGTGTGCTCGATAACAACAATATTACCGCCACCATTTGACCAATATACGTCGATAACCTTACCGGGAGCTATGGCATATACGCCAAAAGTCGGGTCTTCATTGGTTTCAATGGAAGTTTTACCATAATCAATAGCCCGGTGGATATCTTTACTGCCGTCGTTATTTTTGTCCCAGTTATAGTAAAAGCCCTGCCAGATACCCACACTACTGCTTTTGTAAGGCAGATACAATGGCATATGTGCTTTTACACCATCATATACAGGATCCATACCCTCCTCCACAACCGGAGGGGCACAACTGCCTCCGCTGCGCATCATTGCGATGCCGGGAGCATCCGATGCAGTAAATATCACCTGTTTGGTAGCACTGATCCTCCTTGCAGGAGTGATAGTTCTTAGCCTGCGGCTAATAGGCCTGTTACTGATCTCATCGCCATCGGGTCCGTCCTGGATAGCTATCGTTGCTTTTTTAACGCTTTTGTACAGAAGTTCTGGTGCATCGTTTTCTTCTTTTTGAGGGTCTTGCGCAAACGCCTGTATGCATAGAAGCATGGCCGCTGCCGCTGTCATTGCGATTTTCATTGTATACGTTTTTTTGGGGGTTGAAAATTATAACGGATGCAAAGTAAGATCATCCCAAAAGGAAAGAAAAATGGCAATTCCTAACTGGCAAGAATTGGCGGGTAAATGGTGCTTCTGACAAAATAAAAGGCAGTACAAACGCTCAAATCAGCCACCATTGCGGAAACTACGTATGGCCAAACATTTCAGTAACTACGTAAATATTGCGGGTGTTAAAGAAATAGTAAAATTCGCAGTACTGAAGCAACTGTATAATAATGCGGAATATTCAGCAGCGCATAAGAAAGACTGCATCAAAAATAAATGAAGCCCTGAGGCCTACAGGCTATGATCAGGCAGAATAAAAAGAGGCTGCTTCAATAACTTAGAAGACAGCCTCCTGTTTTATCTTAATATCAAATATGTCTTATGCCTTTAATAAATTACTTTTCACATATCCGTAGCTTTTCTTAATACTTTCAAACGGATCAATCGAAATTTTGTCCTGCTCTACGAAAGCATATTTTACACCTGCTACACTGGCATTGGCGAAAATGTCCTTAAAATCAACAGCGCCTGTACCCACTTCTGCAAATTTCACATGCGGCAGGATCTCCATAGCAGTCTTATGATCTGCATCGCCACCTGCAATTTTCTCTGTAGCTGATTTATCAATGTCTTTTACATGCCACATAGAAAAACGACCGGGGTATTTTTTGAATAACGTTACCGGATCGACATTGGCCTTAATTGCCCAGAAGAGGTCCAGCTCGAAAGTTACCAAAGAGGGATCGGTGCCTTTCAGCATGATCTCATATCCCGAAGTTTTGACATCGGGTTGCTGCCTGAACTCCCAGTAGTGATTATGATATCCGATTTTCAGATCAGATTGCCGGGCCAGCTCCCCGGCTTTGTTCAACTGTTCAGCAATGAATTTATAATCATCTGCCGTCAGCTTATCCCACATACCCATGGGTGGCACTGGAACAACCAGGTATTTCTGCCCCAGCTCATTTGCGATGCCGAGCTGCACTTTGAGGGCTTCATCCTTGCCGTTTCCGCGGGTCAGGTACTCGTTCAGCTGATAATGACCGCTATGGGACGCAAGATTATTGCCCTTTAAAAGCGCTTTCAACCCTTTAGGGTCCAGTCCCCAGAACTGTTCCTTCTGGTCTGGCGCTTTATAGCCATAAAATGTCTCGACATGGCTATAACCGGTCTGGGCTACTTTCTCAATGGTGTTTTTCACGTCCTTCGCCAGCTGGTCACGCAGGGTATATAACTGGATACCTATTTGGGTAACTGTATTTTCACGGCCTTTGCTGAAAATACCAGATGGGTTGATCATAACACCGGCGGCTATCAGGCCAGCCTGTTGCATAAATTGTCTTCTTGAGCTCATGTTTTTGTGTTTAACGTGGCATGGTATAACAATGAAAGTACAAAAAAACAATTAGCACAAGAAAAGTATAGGAAGAACGGTTATTTTTCCATGCCTCCCCCTCCTAACCGCGCTGGCCAGGTATGCGGATAAAAAAAGGCCTGTCCTACTTGGGACAGGCCTGATATCTTTATGTACAGTAGTGAATGCTAACCAAAAATTTTCACATATATCACTATCAGAGCGACAATAATAGGCCCGGCAAAAGCCAGCCAGCCCATTTTAGGTCTTGGTAAAGCGTTCAATGCAGGTAATAATTCGTGGTTTACTTCATACAGCTTGTTATCGGTTTTACGTACACACCACTGTGACCCGATGGGAAACATCGGTATCCAGTACAGATGTGCATATTGTTGCCTGTATTCGAAGTGTTGTACCCCCGGAACTTCGGTATGGATACCAATATCTGACAGCTGAACAGTTTTTACTTTAAAACTGTTGCGTCCATAAAAGAAAATCATAGGTTTCAGTTTAGGTTTAGGGAATATGCTGATCGAGCATAACAAATATAAATAATTTTAAATAAGAAACAAAAGGCCCGCAGTCGGCGGGCCTTTCAGGTATAGGGTATATAGGACAGGGGAAAATCTTTTTTATTTCCACGGAAGATCCACGGTGGCACCGAAGCGCAGGGTATTTGACAATGGGCTCCTGGTAGCGCCGCTACCTGACGGAACGATATAGGCAATATTAATCATGGCAGATCCATATCTGTATCCAACACCGGTAGTCAGGTAATTACGGTCACCATGGTATTTGTCCTCATAGAAATAGCCCGTGCGGAGGAAGAACTGATCTTTGTAGCTGTATTCGCAACCCAGTGACACCTGGAAGGACTTAAAGCCGCCATTGGCGCTGCTGAAAGATTTAAACCAGCTTTTTACAACGCTGTAGTCGTAATATGAAGCAATACCGGCCGAATCATTGGGTATTACAGGCGTCAGCATCTTATTGAGCTCCAGTCCGAAAGTGAATTTATGTCCTTCCTGTGCCGGCAGATGATAGGCGACACCCGCCCCGAAATTGGATGGCAGGTATTCCTTCGCTGCACTGTTGTTACTGTAATTAACGCGTGAACCCAGGTTGGTAATAGTTGCTCCGGTGGTGAACCCCTTCCCTTCTTCATTCACTGCATTGTAGGTCATGGAGATATCCACACCAAAAGCATTTCCGGCTTTGTAATTAACGCCGGAATTATTAGCGTTGCCGCTGGCCAGTTTCGAGTAGATGTAACGTGCTGCCAAAGCCAGGCTTAGGCGGCTTCCAAGTTTACGGGCATATCCTCCTTCAAAGGAGAACTCCCGCGGACTTGAACTACCTAATGGATTACCTGAAGCATCTGCAAACTGGATATTGCCCAGGCTAAAATACCGGAGCGCCGCACTTACTGCCTGGTTATCATCCAGTTTATGATAACCACTGACAGTAGCCAGATATATCTTGCTGCTGATCGCTCTCAGCCACGGGGTATAAGAAACGGCTACGCCATCCGGCGCATCTGCAAAGACAATCTTAGACAAATTATAGAAAGGTGCGTTGGCATCCGCCTTTGTGGCGATGCCAATTTCTCCCATGCCGCCAGCACGGGCATCTGGTGATATTCTCAGGAAAGGTGCAGCAGATGTGGCCACATTAATGGTCTTCTGCGCATGCGATGTAACAGGCAGGACTGTTCCTATCATAAAAGCCAGTGCTGCAGCGCGGAAACAGAAACGTATCATCTCAGTTGTTTTGTATAGCCCCGGTAACCGTGTTACCGGGGCTATCATTTGTTATCTTGCTATTACGACCGTAGTATTAAAGGTGTGATCTTTCGTCCTGATGTACAATACATAGGTACCGGAAGGAACACGTTGTGTATTGAAGGTCAGTATGCCATTCTTCACAACGCCATCCTGTTGGAGCAATACCTGGCCAGCCATACTTGTCATTGTAAAATTGGCTTCCCCGTAATCAAAACCGCTGAAGCGAACGTTCACCACATCACTTGCCGGCATCGGGTATACAATGTCTATACTTATTCCGAATTTGATACGAAGGGCCAGGGTGCTGGAAACCATGTTGCCGTTACCTGCCATATCAGTGGCTTTATCAGCCGGAACGTTCACAGTCAGCATTCCGTTCTCCAAAGGCACAATAGTCACATCATAAATAGTGGGCGACAACTGTTTGATTTCCTTCACAGTACCATTGGTCACATTGATATCAGTAGCTTCAAATCCTATCACATCTTCAGAGAAAGTAAATGTAAAGACAGCAGGAGCATTCAATGGCTCTTTGGCCCGTGTCAGCAGGGAAACTTCCGGTCTGGTGAGATCCACCGTCATTACAACCTGGTTACTATGTCCACTTTCATTTCCCTGTTTATCGGAAGCTGTTACTGTAATGTTGTACGCACCTTCCGTCAGTGCAGGATCATAAGTATAAGACCAGTCGCCCGCGGTATTTACTTCAGCTGTGCCAACAGGCTTGCCATTGGTATAAACGGTGATGATGGTACCTGGCTCTCCCCTGCCGGTTATTCTGGGCGTGCCTGTGTTCACAAGTCCCGGAATATTTATACCTGGCAATACGGGGGCTGAAGGAATACCTGGAGCCGCTGCATCGATCGAGAAGGAAAGCGGCCCGCCTGGTAAGCTGGTATTACCGGCTGCATCGGTAGCTGTTGCTGTAATATTATGAGCACCCTGAGCCAGCGCGGGATTGAATGTATAAGTATAATGCCCGCTGGCATCTGCAGTTACAGTACCTACTGCTACCCCATCCGCATAAATAGTTACTGAGCTGTTAGCTTCTGCAGTACCTGATATCGTCGGCGTGTTGGTAGTGATCACACCATTGTTGCTGGCAGTTTCCAGTACAATAGTTGGTGCAGCGGGCGCCTGGGTGTCCACAGTGATACTCAGTGAAGGCGACTGTGCACTGGTATTACCTGCTGCGTCAGTAGCAGTGGCGGTGACGTTGTGATTACCATCCGCCAGTGCAGGATTAAAGGTATAGCTATAGTTACCCTTATTATCGGCAGTTGTTGTACCGGCAGGTTTACCATCTACATAAACGGTTACGGTACTATTCGGTTCTGCTTTACCGGTCACAGTTGGTGTATTGTCGTTTGTAGGCGATTTGTCGGTCGTTACAGTAGGTACCGCCGGTGCCTGCGTATCGATCACGATAGCGAGAGCGGGGCTTTGCCCGCTGGTGTTGCCGGTAGCATCCGTTGCGGTTACGGTAATGTTGTACGGTCCGTCTGCCAATGCGGGATTAAAGGTGTAAGTATAATGACCGCTGGCATCGGCTTTGGTGGTGCCCACAGGTGTGCCATTTACGTACACGGTTACGGTACTGTTGGCTTCTGCGTCACCTTTGATAGATGGCGTGGCATCATTAATGATGCCATTAGTGCCACCGATCAGTTGAGGCGCAGCTGGCGTTGCCGGAGCAGCTGCATCAATGGTGATGTTTAAGGCCGGGCTGTGTGCGCTGGTATTACCGGCAGCATCTGTTGCTGTCGCAGTAATAGCATGGCTACCATCAGTCAGGGCTGGATTGAATGTGTATGTATAGTTACCTGCTGCATCCGCTTTCGCAGTGCCTGCAGCATTACCATCGACATAGATAGTCACTGTGCTGTTTGCTTCCGCTTTACCGGTTACAGTTGGTGTGTTATCGCTGGTAGGCGTTTTATCTGTAGTAATGGTCGGAGCAGCTGGCGCCTTAGTATCGATAGTGATATTCAGTGTCGCACTTGGTGCGCTGGTATTACCCGCTGCATCCTTAGCAGTAGCAGTGAATGCATGCGTACCATCAGCCAGCGGCGTTGGCACCGTGAAGGAATATGTACCTCCGGCAGTAGCGGTAGTTATACCAACTGCGTTACCGTCAACATAGATGGTTACAGTGCTGTTAGCTTCGGCTGTACCGGTTACGGTTGGCGTATTGTCAGCAGTCAGCGTCTGAGCGGTAGTAATAGTCGGAACAGTTGGCACCTGCGTATCGATAGTGATATTCAGGGTCGCACTTGGCGCACTGGTATTACCTACTGCATCTGTTGATGTTGCAGTAAATGCATGGGTACCATCAGCCAGTGGTGTTGGCACCGTGAAGGTATAAGTACCACCTGCAGTAGCGGTAGTCGTACCAACAGCTGTACCGTCCACATAAATGGTTACAGTGCTATTAGCTTCGGCTGTACCGGTTACGGTTGGTGTATTGTCAGCAGTCAGTGTCTGAGCAGTGGTAATCGTCGGAACTGCTGGCGCCTGCGTATCGATAGTGATATTCAGGGTCGCACTTGGCGCACTGGTATTACCTACTGCATCCGTTGATGTTGCAGTGAATGCATGGGTACCGTCAGCCAGCGGTGTTGGCACCGTGAAGGTATAAGTACCACCTGCGGTAGCGGTAGTCGTACCAACAGCTGTACCATCAACATAGATGGTTACCGTACTGTTAGCTTCTGCTGTACCGGTTACGGTCGGTGTATTATCGCTGGTTAATGTCTGAGCAGTGGTAATCGTCGGAACAGTTGGCACCTGGGTATCGATAGTGATATTCAGGGTCGCACTTGGCGCACTGGTATTACCTACTGCATCCGTTGATGTTGCAGTGAATGCATGGGTACCGTCAGCCAGCGGTGTTGGCACCGTGAAGGTATACGTACCTCCGGCAGTAGCGGTAGTCGTACCAACAGCTGTACCATCAACATAAATGGTTACAGTGCTGTTAGCTTCGGCTGTACCGGTTACGGTTGGCGTATTGTCAGATGTCAGCGTCTGAGCGGTAGTAATAGTCGGAACAACTGGCACCTGCGTATCGATAGTGATATTCAGGGTGCCACTTGGTCCACTGGTATTACCTACTGCATCTGTTGATGTTGCAGTGAATGCATGGGTACCATCAGCCAGCGGTGTCGGAACCGTGAAGGTATAAGTACCACCTGCGGTAGCGGTAGTCGTACCAACAGCTGTACCATCAACATAGATGCTTACGGTACTGTTAGCTTCTGCTGTACCGGTTACGGTCGGTGTATTATCGCTGGTTAATGTCTGAGCAGTGGTAATCGTCGGAACAGTTGGCACCTGGGTATCGATAGTGATATTCAGGGTCGCACTTGGAGCGCTGATATTACCTACTGCATCCGTTGATGTTGCAGTGAATGCATGCGTACCATCAGCCAGCGGCGTCAGAACCGTGAAGGTATAGGTACCTCCGGCAGTAGCAGTGGTTGTACCTACTGCTGAACCATCAACATAGATCGTTACAGTGCTGTTAGCTTCGGCTGTACCGGTTACGGTTGGCGTATTGTCAGCAGTCAGCGTCTGAGCGGTAGTAATAGTCGGAACAGTTGGCACCTGCGTATCGATAGTGATATTCAGGGTCGCACTTGGCGCACTGGTATTACCTACTGCATCTGTTGATGTTGCAGTAAATGCATGGGTACCATCAGCCAGTGGTGTTGGCACCGTGAAGGTATAAGTACCACCGGCGGTAGCCGTAGTCGTACCAACTGCTGTACCATCAACATAGATGGTTACAGTGCTATTAGATTCGGCTGTACCAGTTACGGTTGGTGTGTTATCGCTGGTGAATGTCTGAGCTGTGGTAATAGTCGGAACAACTGGCACCTGCGTATCAATGGTGATATTCAGGGTCGCACTTGGTCCACTGGTATTACCTACTGCATCTGTTGATGTAGCAGTAAATGCGTGCACACCATCAGCCAGCGGTGCTGGAACTGTGAAGGTATAAGTGCCTCCGGCAGTAGCGACAGTTGTACCAACTGCGTTACCGTCCACATAAATGGTTACAGTGCTATTAGCTTCGGCTGTACCGGTTACGGTTGGTGTATTATCAGCAGTCAGCGTCTGAGCTGTGGTAATAGTCGGAACAGTTGGCACCTGGCTATCGATAGTGATATTCAGGGTCGCACTTGGCGCACTGGTATTACCTACTGCATCTGTTGATGTTGCGGTGAATGCATGCGTACCATCAGCCAGCGGTGTCGGAACCGTGAAGGTATAGGTACCTCCGGCAGTAGCAGTGGTTGTACCTACTGCTGAACCATCAACATAGATCGTTACCGTGCTGTTAGCTTCGGCTGTACCGGTTACGGTTGGTGTATTGTCAGCAGTCAGCGTCTGAGCGGTAGTAATAGTCGGAACAGTTGGCACCTGCGTATCGATAGTGATATTCAGGGTCGCACTTGGTCCACTGGTATTACCTACGGCATCTGTTGATGTAGCAGTAAATGCATGTGTGCCATCAGCCAGCGGTGTTGGCACCGTGAAGGTATAGGTACCACCGGCGGTAGCAGTAGTTGTACCAACTGCATTACCATCAACATAGATGGTTACAGTGCTGTTAGCTTCGGCTGTACCGGTTACGGTTGGCGTATTGTCAGATGTCAGCGTCTGAGCTGTGGTAATAGTCGGCACTGCTGGCACCTGCGTATCGATAGTGATATTCAGGGTCGCACTTGGTCCACTGGTATTACCTACTGCATCCGTTGATGTTGCAGTGAATGCATGGGTACCGTCAGCCAGCGGTGTTGGAACCGTGAAGGTATAGGTACCTCCGGCAGTAGCAGTAGTTGTACCTACTGCTGAACCATCAACATAGATGGTTACCGTGCTGTTAGCTTCCGCTGTACCGGTTACGGTCGGTGTATTATCAGCAGTCAGTGTCTGAGCTGTGGTAATAGTCGGCACTGCTGGCACCTGGGTATCGATAGTGATATTCAGGGTCGCACTTGGCGCACTGGTATTACCTACTGCATCTGTTGATGTTGCAGTGAATGCATGGGTACCGTCAGCCAGCGGTGTTGGCACCGTGAAGGTATAAGTACCACCTGCGGTAGCGGTAGTCGTACCAACAGCTGTACCATCAACATAGATGGTTACCGTGCTGTTAGCTTCCGCTGTACCGGTTACGGTCGGTGTATTATCGCTGGTTAATGTTTGAGCCGTAGTAATAGTCGGAACAGTTGGCCCCTGCGTATCGATCGTAATATTCAGGGTGGCACTTGGCGCACTGGTATTACCTACTGCATCTGTTGATGTTGCTGTGAATGCATGGGTACCGTCAGCCAGCGGTGTTGGCACCGTGAAGGTATAGGTACCTCCGGCAGTAGCAGTAGTTGTACCTACTGCTGAACCATCAACATAGATCGTTACAGTGCTGTTAGCTTCGGCTGTACCGGTTACGGTTGGTGTATTGTCAGCAGTCAGTGTCTGAGCGGTAGTGATAGTCGGAACAACTGGCACCTGGGTATCGATAGTGATATTCAGGGTCGCACTTGGTGCGCTGGTATTACCTACTGCATCTGTTGATGTAGCAGTGAATGCATGCGTACCATCAGCCAGCGGTGTTGGAACCGTGAAGGTATAGGTACCTCCGGCAGTAGCGGTAGTTGTACCAACTGCGTTACCGTCCACATAAATGGTTACAGTGCTGTTAGCTTCGGCTGTACCGGTTACGGTTGGCGTATTATCGCTGGTTAATGTCTGAGCCGTAGTAATAGTCGGAACAACCGGCGCCTGCGTATCGATAGTGATATTCAGGATCGCACTTGGCGCACTGGTATTACCTACTGCATCCGTTGATGTTGCAGTAAATGCGTGCGTACCATCAGCCAGCGGTGTTGGCACTGTGAAGGTATAAGTACCTCCGGCAGTAGCGGTAGTTGTACCAACTACGTTACCGTCCACATAAATGGTTACAGTGCTGTTAGCTTCCGCTGTACCGGTTACGGTTGGCGTATTATCGCTGGTTAATGTCTGAGCCGTAGTAATAGTTGGAACAACCGGCACCTGGGTATCGATAGTGATATTCAGGGTGGCACTTGGTCCACTGGTATTACCTACTGCATCTGTTGATGTAGCAGTAAATGCATGTGTACCGTCAGCCAGCGGTGTTGGCACCGTGAATGTATAGGTTCCACCTGCAGTAGCGGTAGTCGTACCAACAGCTGAACCATCAACATAGATCGTTACAGTGCTGTTAGCTTCCGCTGTACCGGTTACGGTTGGCGTATTATCGCTGGTTAATGTCTGAGCTGTGGTAATAGTTGGAACAACCGGCACCTGGGTATCGATAGTGATATTCAGGGTGGCACTTGGTGCGCTGGTATTACCTACTGCATCTGTTGATGTTGCAGTAAATGCGTGGGTACCATCAGCCAGCGGTGTTGGCACCGTGAATGTATAGGTTCCACCTGCAGTAACGGTAGTCGTACCAACAGCTGAACCATCAACATAGATCGTTACAGTGCTGTTAGCTTCGGCTGTACCGGTTACGGTTGGCGTATTGTCAGCAGTCAGCGTCTGAGCTGTGGTAATAGTCGGAACAATTGGCACCTGGGTATCGATAGTGATATTCAGGGTGGCACTTGGTGCACTGGTATTACCTACTGCATCTGTTGAGGTAGCGGTAAACGCATGTGTGCCATCAGTCAGCGGTGTTGGAACTGTAAAGGTATACGTACCTCCGGCAGTAGCAGTAGTTGTACCAACTGCGTTACCGTCAACATAAATGGTTACAGTGCTATTAGCTTCGGCTGTACCGGTTACGGTTGGTGTGTTATCGCTGGTGAATGTCTGAGCTGTGGTAATCGTCGGAACAGTTGGCACCTGAGTATCGATAGTGATATTCAGGGTCGCACTTGGTGCGCTGGTATTACCTACTGCATCAGTTGATGTTGCTGTGAATGCATGGGTACCGTCAGTCAGCGGTGTTGGCACCGTGAAGGTATAAGTACCACCTGCAGTAGCGGTAGTTGTACCAACAGCTGAACCATCAACATAGATAGTTACGGTGCTGTTAGCCTCTGCCGTACCGCTTACTGTTGGTGTATTATCAGCAGTCAGTGTCTGAGCTGTGGTGATAGTCGGAACAACCGGTGCCTGCGTATCTATAGTGATATTCAATGGCGCACTTGGAGCACTGGTATTACCTACCGCATCTTTTGCGGTGGCAGTCAGCACATAAGGGCCGTCAGGCAGTGGCGTTGTGAATGTATAAGTATAATTACCACTAATATCGGTAGAAACTGTAGCTACCAGAGTACCATCCTTATATATAGTTACTGTACTGTTAGCTTCTGCGGTACCGGTTACCGTTGGTGTGTTATCGCTGGTTAATGTCTGAGCTGTAGTGATTGTTGGCACAGCCGGCGCCTGCGTATCAATGGTGATATTCAGGATCGTACTTGGTACACTGGTGTTACCTACTGCATCTGTTGATGTAGCAGTAAATGCATGCGTACCATCAGCCAGCGGTGTTGGAACCGTGAAGGTATAAGTACCACCGGCAGTAGCAGTAGTCGTACCAACTGCTAAACCATCAACATAGATCGTTACAGTGCTATTAGCTTCGGCTGTACCGGTTACGGTCGGTGTGTTATCAGCAGTCAGCGTCTGAGTTGTAGTAATAGTCGGAACAACCGGCACCTGGGTATCGATGGTGATATTCAGGGTGGCACTTGGAGCACTGGTATTACCTACTGCATCTGTTGATGTAGCAGTGAATGCATGCGTACCATCAGCCAGCGGTGTTGGCACCGTGAAGGTATAAGTACCACCGGCAGTAGCAGTAGTCGTACCAACTGCTGAACCATCAACATAGATCGTTACAGTGCTGTTAGCTTCGGCTGTACCGGTTACGGTTGGCGTATTGTCAGCAGTCAGCGTCTGCGCCGTCGCGATAGTCGGAACTGCCGGCACCTGCGTATCGATAGTGATATTCAGGGTAGCACTTGTACCACTCGTATTACCCGATGCATCTGCGGCGGTGGCGGTAAACGCATGTGTACCGTCAGACAATGAGGTCGGTACTGTAAAGGTATAGTTACCACTGCCATTGGCGGTAGTTGTACCTGCAGCGACACCATCCACATAAATAGTGACAGTGCTGCCGGCTTCCGCTGTACCCGTTACAGTGGGTGTATTATCATTTGTTGGTGTTTGAGCAGTTGTAATGGTCGGTACTCCCGGCGCCTGGGTATCAATCAGGATATTCAAGGCGGCACTCAGCGGACCAGTATTGCCAGCGGCGTCAGTAGCCCTGGCTGTTATGCCGCGCAGGCCATCCGCTAATGAAGCAGTGAAGGTATAGCTGTAATTACCACTGGCATTAGCTGTAGTGGTACCTGCCAGCACACCATCATAATAAATAGTTACAGTACTGTTAGGCTCTGCGCTACCGATAACAGTTGGTGTGTTATCATTAGCCGGCGTAACAACAGATGATACTACCGGAGCCGGAGGCGCCTGAGTATCAATGGTAATGTTCAGTACATTACTCTGCGGACTGATATTGCCGGCTGCATCAGTAGCAGTGGCGGTAACAGCATATACGTTGTCCGCTAATGCAGGACTGAAAGTATATGAGAAATTACCGCTCGCATCAGCAGTGGTCGTAGCCACAGCAACGCCTCCACGGTAAACAGTTACCGTGCTATTTGCTTCGGCAGTACCAGTTATTGTAGGAGTGTTATTATTGGTGACCAATTTATTGGTAGTAATAACCGGAGCCGGCGGAGCGGTAGCGTCTACAGTGATATTCAGCGGACTGCTTTGTGCGCTCGTATTACCCACCGCATCACTGGCAGTGGCGGTAATACTATAAGTAGCGTCAGGCAATGCAGTACTGAAGGTATAGCTATAGTTACCGGAAGCATTCGCGGTAGCAGTACCTGCCACTACGCCATCCTTATATATGGTCACAGTACTGTTAGCTTCCGCTGTACCCGTTACAGTAGGCGTGTTATCATTTGTCAGGGTCTGGGCTGTCGTAACAGTTGGTACCGGCGGCGCCTGGGTATCTACTGTAAAGTTCAGCGCAGGACTTTGCGCGCTGGTATTACCCGCTGCATCAGTGGCTGTTACCTTTACTGTATAAGGTCCGTCGGCAAGTACCGGGAAGGTGAAGATATAATCACCATTATTATCTGCCTTGGCAGTACCGGCAGCAACACCTCCATTATAGATCGTCACTGTGCTGTTAGCTTCAGCCTTACCAATGATAGTAGGAGTATTGTCATTGGTTACACCTGCAACACCACCCAGCAATGTAGGAGCAGGAGGTGTGGCCGGCGCCGTAACATCTATTGTCAGCGGGAACGGATCACTGCTGACGCTTACATTACCTGCAACATCTGTTGCTGTTACAGTAATATTATGTAAAGATGTGCTCAAGGAAGGCGCAGTCAGCGTCCATTGACCGGATGCATTGGTTGTAGCGGTGCCTATCTGTGTGGCGCCATCATATATTGTGACCAGCGAGCCTGGTTCTGCAGAACCGGTGAGGTCGGGTGTAACATCGTTTGATGCATTTCCACTACCGGATGCCAGTGCAGGCTGCCCCGGTTTAAACGGAGCTGTACGGTCTACTGTAATTGTATAAGTCTGGCTCGCAGCACTTGTCTGACTTCCGGTTGTAGCGGTAGCAGTAAATGCATAGGTGCCATCGGCCAATGAAGTACCGGTATAGTCAAATGTCCAGTTGCCGGAAGCATTGACAGTAGTTGTACCTATTGAACCTATATCTGCCCTGTACACCGTAATGGTGGCAGAAGCCTGTCCTGTTCCGCTGAGTACCAGTGTATTATCATTGGTGATATTATCGGTCGTACTAAGCCCGTTATCACTGGTGAAAGCTGTAATAACCGGGGCCGGCGGCGCATTTACCATTACCCTGCTATAGTCGATATTCAGCACAGGGTCAGACGCATACCCGCCATATTCCACCACATATCCCAGGTTGGAGGTATTCGGAAGGTCATTCCATTTACCCTGGTTGGTGGAATACAACTGCATGTACTGTTCGTTGGTACTCTGGTAGTTATTCGGTTCACCCGTGTTCCAGTTCATATACGCACCACCCACTGCCGTAGGCGTGTTCAATCCCGTGGAAATAGCCGTTCCTTTTTCAGGACCTGTTACCCAGTAATATTTACCATTTGCCTGGTTCTGGTTATTAAATAAGTTGCTACCTACAGCGGTATTTACAATGGTATAATTACAGGATCCTCCCACCCAGCCATCGCTGGAGAGTTTTGAGGTGATGAAATCATTTTCTATTTGCGCCGTGATAGTAGCCAGGTACCCCTGAAGACCATATAATGTCCGCGCTTCCGCAGCTGCTTTTGCCGCGGTCCAGCTCATCGGAGTGGTAATATATTCGTAATAGTGAGGCTTGGTACCTACCGTATAACTTACCGCATTGCTCAATACAAAACGGATGGTCCTGTTGCCGGTAGTTCCGCTGGTTGTATTAAACTTGAGGGTCCGGTAAAAGGTCTGCCAGTCGGTGGCAGAAGCGGTACCGGTAAAGGTGGCTACACCCGTGGCAGCGCTATACGCTCCTGTAACACCTGCAGGTAAAGTTCCCCAGGAGAGCACATCCCCTGTCACAAACCCAGTTTCTATATACACCTTTCCATCTGTGATGCTGGCACTTCCTTTCACAAGGATCTGATCATCAACAACAGTTGCGGTGGTAAATAATGATTTCTGTTGAACACCTTCGTTCGTAGAGGTGATCTCTGAAGCAGTGCTGGTGGCGGCTTTTGTGGCCAGCGTAAAGTAATCGCCCTTCGTGAGGCTTACACCGGAAATACATACCCTGTTCACCAGGATGGTTACGCCTGTGCTGACAACAGTAGCATTGCTGAAATCACCGTCCTTGTCAATCAACAGGGCGAAGTTACCGGAGTTGGAAACATCAATGCCCAGGCCCGTCAGTTCAAAGCAAACATCTACTGTGCCGATATTTCCGTTCAGGTCTGCCCGCCATACCTGCTGTAACCTGGTGGTATATGTGGACGGCGTCTGAGATGAACTGCCATATCCGCCGCGGTCATTACCGAAGCTTAACACTACGCCGGTACCGGAGGCAGAAGGATTGGTTACCGACAGGATAGCGCTGAAAGAAGCATTTATATTGTAGGTGCCTCCACAAGCCGAAGTACGTACGCCTACACCGTTGATATCATTATTATAAGGAATGCCCAGTGTATAGTTGGACGCCATATCGGTGAAGTCCGTGGCGTATTTGGCGGCTAAGTAAACATTGATCTTTTCTATTTCACATGCGCTCAGCTTCCTGTTATATACAATCAGTTCACTGATATCGCCATTGTAGTAATTATTATCGCCATCCAGACCGATCTTAAAACTCGAAAGACCAGCAGCACTGGCTGTCTGGTCCGTAAATGCAGCAATCAGCTTCCCGTTCAGGTAAGCTGCGGATGCGTTGGCGCCACTACTATAAACGGCTGTGACAAGCCTTGTCTCCCCGGCTTTTGCGCCACCGGGTATGACGACCGCCGCTCCTCCTGTAGACAGGCTGGCATCGGTCGTGCCGGTCGCCGCTTTGTTGTTAAAGTAACGTTGCTGCCCGGCATTATCATTTCCCCAGACCGCCTGGGCGTTGCCATCGTTTGTTCCCGGGCGGTATACCGCAAAGATGGTAACATCAGGAGACGTCACTGCCCTTATATCCAATCCGGATATCGTCATCCCGGATCCTGCTGCTGCCGAAGTCCGGGTAAAATTAACGACAGGGCGGCCATTTGCGCCACCACTATTGTATATCACTGCGTTAGCGCCAGAGCTGACTGCATTATGCCCGCTACCCGACTTGTCAAACCAGGTAGCCAGTGTTGTGCCATATGCGGGAGCTGTTCCCCCGGCCAGTACATCACCCGCATCCAGCCACAACACAGCACCGTTGTTCACTCCGGCAGGACCTGTCTGGGCAGATAAAGAAGTACTGAGCAGACAGCATAAAAAAATGCAGCCCAGGCACTTACGAAGAAATGATCTCATTCTGAAAGTAATTGTGTATTGGTATTGGGACAGAAGACAGCTAAGTGCTTCCGAATCATTCATAGGTATATTTTATTTAAATCACACGATGGTTTTCATATGCAACAAATTTATATACTTGTTTGATATAATTATTTAGAATAACTTGTATTAATATGTAGTAGTTTTACTACAAAAGTTTCGTTCTTCATCTTGCATTCATTGTTTATTTAACCGCCGTAACGTACTTTTACACAATAAGTTGCTATGCCTAATATCTTAGTTGTAGATGATCAGGAGGTGGTCCGGTATGGAACTACGCTCATTTTGCAAAAATCCATCGAGGATGCGCACGTCAGTGAAGCGTCCAGTTTCGAGGATACCCTGAAGATGTTATCTACAAAAAAATTCGACCTGGTCATTCTGGACATTGACATGCCGGGAGGAAACAATCACCAGATGCTGGATGTTATCCGCCTCAGGCATCCTGACATCAAGATCCTCATTTTCTCCAGCTATGACGAGCAGATCTTCGGATGGAGGTACCTGGAAGCGGGGGCCGATGGTTTCCTGTCCAAAAAGACCGGCATAGAAGAGATCAAAAACGCGGCTAAAACCCTCCTTAGAGACGAAAAGTACCTCAGTCCGGCCCTGAAACAAACCTTGCTGAACAATTTCACCAATAAAAAATCTGCTGCCAATCCGATACAGCGTTTATCCAGCCGCGAAAACAATATCATGCAGCTGCTGATCAAAGGCTCCAGTGTTGCGGAAATAGCAGAAAAACTCAGTTTACAGATCTCGACTGTCAGCACCTACAAAAAGCGCATCTTTGAAAAACTGCAGGTATCTAACGTCATAGAAATGATAGAGAAAGTGCAGCTTTACTCATAATTCCCCATTCTCCAATTATTAAATAATTATTATATTGAAATCCCAAATCAACTAAAATCTTTAACGTAAGCATTATTCCGGTGACCCTATGAAAAAACTATTGACTGTTGTTGCAGGCATTCTTGTAACTTTTGTTTCCATGGCCCAGGAAAAACGCGGCCCCTTCCAGTTAAACGGCACTATTACAGGCAAAGACAATGGATATGTTTATCTCCGTTATGGCAATGGTTTCTATATCGAAGACAGCTGTGTCGTCAAAAATGGCAGCTTTTCCTTTAGCGGCATGCTCAGTGAACCTGTTTTGGCTACCATCAGCGGCAATGGTGAAAGCGGGATCAATTTTTACATTGACCCTGCCCCTATGACCATCAGTATTAAATCGCCCGCCTTCCAGGAGGCCACCATCTCCGGGTCGGCCAGCCAGGCTGATTACCAGGAACTCCTCAACGAAAGGGCCGGCGCGCAACAGGAAATGGCGCCCCTCGCCCTGGCCTTTGAGGACGCCAACAAGCAATACCTCAAGGCCATTCAGGCCAGGAAAAGTGAGGCCGAACTAAGCGCACTGAAGGCTAAGGCAGATGCGGCCAAAGAAAAACTGCTGCCCCTCCAGGAGAAAGCCAGGGATGCCAGTTACGGTTTTTTCCGTTCTCATCCTGATTCCTACGTTACGGCTGCGGAGCTACGCTATTTTACCGCTTATATGAAACCCGAAACCTTGAAATCTTATATATCGAAGCTATCACCCTGGCTGCAGACCAGCATCTACGGCAAAGAGTTGAATGATATCCTGGAAAAGATCCAGAATGGCTCGCCAGGTAGCCGCGCGCAGTTATTCAGTCAGCGGGATATAAACGGCAATCCCGTCAGCCTGATGGACTTTAAGGGTAAATATCTCCTGCTTGACTTCTGGGCCAGCTGGTGCCTTCCCTGCAGGAAGAATAATACCCATCTGAAAGAGCTATACGCCCTGTATAAAGACAAGGGACTAACAATACTGGGCATCGCTGACAATGACAATAAACCGGAAGAATGGAAAAAAGCGGTTGCAAAAGATGGTGTAGGCATCTGGAACCATGTGCTCCGCGGACTGGACACCGACAAATTTAAAGAAGACGGCAAGCCTCAGCCGGGAGATATCTACAATATGTACGGCGTCCATGCTGTACCTACCCAGATCCTAATCAATCCTGAAGGTGTTATCATCGCACGTTTTGGAAGTGGAGGCGACGACTATGACCAATTAGATACCAAGCTGGCGGAACTGTTTTAAGAACCGGCTGCCTGGTCATTCCGGCAGGAACGGCAATCACCAGGCAGCCTGATCAGCTCAGGGCAAAACCATCAAATTTCACATTTCTATATGTCTGCATCCGGGCTGAAAATAATAACTTTGTTTTCAGTTTTTGTTAATGGCCTAAAAGAAGTTATGTGCTATGGAAATCACCTTTCACATCTTGTTACACCTGAAAACAATGGACGGACACGAAAATTTCGGCAAATTCTGCATAGGTAATAACAAAGAAATAGCCGACAGTATATTTCGTCAGCTGAAAGGGAACTCTAATGTAACAGATCAGTGTGGCCTGCATCTCGAATTTATCGAGATGCATGATAATCTTCCATATAATATCCGGTTACTGAGTTGTACATTAGACCAACTGGCAGAAAATGTCAGGATCATCACCAAAGAAACCTTCAAAAGATTCGCGGTATAACGTCATAAACAAGCATCAACATCTACCGGCCTGCTCCGGGAAAGATTACGTGTGAGGAATTTCATGCATACATCGGCATATTTCCGGGATTCATCTATATTATCTTTTCGCTCAGGCATAATTAACTAGTTTAGCGGCCATATCACTGCGAGCACACATTTAACCTCACCATTTACCCTATAAGCTGCACCATCAACCCATTTACCTACATCACTGCTGTCGGCTATTCAACCTGTAAATCAATATGCGATGATTATACAACTATGCGGGTTATCCGGTGCAGGCAAAACCACTATTGCCAGGAATGTACAACGAAAAGCAGCGGCCGATGGTACTCCTATCGAAATCATTGACGGTGACATTTACCGGGAATCCCTTTGCCGGGACCTGGGTTTCTCAAGGGAAGACCGCTGTGAGAATATCCGCCGCCTGGGTTTTGTGGCCAGCCGTTTATCAAATTATGGCATCATCAGCATTATAAGCGCCATCAATCCATATGAATCGATACGGCAAGAGTTGGCCATCTCCTATCCACACGTAAAAACAGTTTTTATCGATTGTACAGTGGAGAAACTGATTGCGAGAGATACTAAAGGGCTTTACAAGCGGGCTTTGTTACCCGAAGGGCACCCTGATAAGTTAAACAATCTTACAGGTATTAATGATCCATTCGAAACACCTGTCCAGCCCGATCTTCATCTTCATACAGATAATCAGAGCATTGCTGCCTGCACGAATTTATTCCTTCAATTTATAAACCGGTCACTGGCATTACAGCAGGCGCAATATGCCAGCGTGGCTTCCAACTAAGAGACCATCACATGAGCAATAATGTATTAATTATAACGGGCATGCACCGTTCGGGCACTTCTTTGCTTAGCCAGTGGTTATACCGGTGCGGATTACACATCGGAGACCGGTTCCTGGGCGCCGGCATTGGTAATACACAAGGACATTTTGAGGATGTAGATTTTTATAATTATCATCAGCAGGTATTAAGCGAACATGATCTTCGCAAAGATGGTCTTGTTACCGCCCAACCGCCATCTTTATCTGAAGCGCAACGGCAATCGCTCCGCCTGCTGATCCGGGAAAAGGCGGCAAGCCAGGTGCAATGGGGATGGAAAGATCCGCGCACCTGCCTTTTCCTACCCTTTTACAGGGAGTTACTGCCAGGCGCTCGTTACCTGGTGATATTGCGCGACTACAAAAGTGTTGTCAGTTCGCTCATACAACGCCTCTACGGTGAAAGCGTTCAGAAATATGAACAGAAAGGATGGTTGCCGCGGATGATATGGAGATATTTTAAACAACCTTACCGGAAACAAAGATTGCTGAGAAAACACAGCGAACACCACCTGAAGGTGTGGATATCCTACAATGAAGCTATATTACAGCATCTGCAGCAATTACCTTCTTCCACGTACCTGGTGATCGATCATTCTTTTCTTATCAGGTGCAACCGGAAGGTATTTGATCATCTCTCTGCCGAATGGAAGTTCCACCTGGAATATCACAATCTCAGTGCGCTTTATAAAGAAAGCCTTATCAGCGAAAGACTGGACATTACACCTTATATAAAAGATCCTTCGCTGCTCCAAAAGGCCGCAGATATACAATGCAGGCTACAGACACTGGCAATCTGAACCATATTGATCAGCGATCACCTGCGTAAATGTATCGGTACGATTTTTTCGTAAATTGAAGGAAAACGACGTATGACCTCCACACAAATTATCTGGAAAGGAACTTACTATAATACGCTCGAATATCTTCATTTGCAGTCTGATAATGCACACGATGTTCGCGGGTACATTACCGGACTGGTAAACGATCTGCCACTGCATGTCAGTTATCATATCACGGCCAATGCAGCATGGGAAACCACCGGTGTCCTCATCAGGGCACACGATCATATACAGAAAGAGCTGCAGTTCACACGGGAAAATGGGGAATGGCATGATAAACTGGGTACTATTCATGAGATCTTCAGTCCCTGCGCAGATATCGATATTTCGATCACACCGTTCACGAATACACTGGCGGTGAACAGGTTACAGCTCGCAGAAGGAGAATCGCAGGAGATCACCGTTTTGTATTTTGACCTGCCGGCCATGGATGTGAAGCCGGTGAAACAGCGGTACACAAGACTGGCCGACAGGTTATACAGATATGAGAGTTTATGGTCCGGATTTACAGCAGACCTGGAGGTTGATGAGCATGGCATCGCGCGGGACTATCCCGGTATATGGGTAAGGGAATGGCCGGCTTCTGTTCAGTCTTCGGCTCCTTCATCCGCACTTTGATCACTGCAGATCCGGAGAGCCGACAAACACTTTATACTCGCTATACGCAGCCGTGGGTTTAAACTCATCGCCTTCTTTGTAAAAGAATTGTGCGCTGTCAAACGCTTTTTCCTTTCCGGAAAGCTGTTTATAGTGCTCGTAATAGCTCTGTACAATTGCATATTCCCCATACCCTTCAGGCACTTCCGCGTTGGCCCCGCCAGTGGTCTCCATCAGCATTGTTGTTTTAAGCACATATCTCATGGAGATCAGGTAACCGGAAGATTTGTCAAAGTTCATCTGCAATTCCTTGTAAGGGCCTCCTTCTTTGAAGCCAACCGAAATGGACTTCACCGCTCCTTTTTCTGTAACGGAACACCGGGTTACACCCGCAGTTCTTATGGATGCCCTCATCTGCTCCAACGGATCGGCAGCATTCAGCGCAACAGGTTTTGACAGGTACATGATCTTATCTTCCTTAAAAAGGGTGACTACATACTTATCATTAGCTGTCATTTCTGTATTGGCCATCTGGTAATAATAGCTGCTACCGGCAATATCTGCATGTCCGCTCAGGGAATCAAGCACCTGTTCAGGGTGCAATTCACTTGCATAGGTGTACCTGATATCGAAAGACAATGCCTTCTGCTGGTAAACACCCTGCAGGGTTTTCATTTCAGCAAATAACTTTGCCGTATCATTCACTTCCTGCGCCTTTGCCGTATGGAGTACCGCAATACTGCACAACATCATTAAACCTGTTCTCAACACTTTCATATCTTTTTAGAACTATTTTGTATAAACGAACTTCATCTGCCAGTACTCGTTCCTTGAATTCTTCACACGCAGCAGATAGCTTTTGCCGTCCTGCAGATTGTACTTCCTTTTCACTTCAAATGCCATCATATTGTCGCCTGGCTTTACATTCAGATCACCGGAAGCGATCACTGTATTGCCGGTTTCCAGTCCTACCAGTTCGTATTTAACGACGTTATCGTTCAGCTCATTGGTATAGGTAAAATGTACATTCCCGCTTACTGCCGCCACGGCTCCATCCAGTTCCTTCCTGAGCTGAATATGCGTATTTTCTGCCGTTTCTTTCTTTACCAGTGTGGATTTCAGCCTGAATGTCCATACATCTGTCTGTGCAGCAAACGCAAGGCCGTTCTTGGCGATAATAGTCCAGGCATATTGCTTGCCTGTATCCAGCGATAAGGCAGAGGATGGATAATTCGCAAACAGGTTGTTGGTAGAAGGCAGCCTGTAAACAGGCAGGTTCTGTTGTACCGCTTCTACTGCAGATTGTCCTGGCCTTACTTCGGTCAGCAGCAATTCATAATTCAGATTACTGAAGATATTCGCAGGGGATGGCGGTAACCAGGTGAACTGCGGATTGAATGTTTCCAGTACACTCTGATCGGCAGGCGTGTTCAATAAGGGAGGCCCCACAGGCGCTACCGTGAAAGGAATACAATCCTCAGAGATCAGGTCGCCATGTGAAACACCCTGTATATAAAGGCTGTAACACGCCTGGTAGTTACCTACCGGCAACAAGCCATTCGGGCTTCTGTCTGCAACATTTGAGAGGTATTCATACTGCACGGGAGACACATCGCTCACCTGCAATTGTTTCGCTCCTTTTGTAAGGGTGATGTTACGGGAAATACCAGTCAATACAGGCTGGTTGGTCTTGATATCTGTCAGCCGCATTACAATTTTAACGGTGGTAGGCGCCTCTGATACCGATACCAATACGATATTCCACAATTGCGCTTTCACCAGTACCCCTTCAGGAGGTACTTGCGTAGTCATACTAACCTGCGCTTTGGTCTGCATACCAAAGAATAAAACAAGCAGTAACAGCAGGTAATTCTTCATTTTGGTCATGTTTAAAATGTCTTTGTATAGGTTAATCTTCCATTATTACTGGATACCAGGCGTTTCTGCATACCTGGTATAAATGCCTTTTCTGCCATGACAGCTACCTCGCCCAACAGTGGGATAGTTACCCTTGCATTGCCGGAATAACCTATCTGTGTAAGGTTGTACACTGTCTGGTAATTATATTTCATCCCTCCCCCTATCTCAAGCCATGTTCTCATTTTATACTGCACGTTCCCATCTGCGCCATACAGGTTGTATTCCGGGTTGGTAGCAAATGAACCACCGCCGTTGACGGTGAATTTGCCGACAAAAAGTGTCTGGTTCAACAGCATATTCTTGCTGTTGAAATAGAGGAAACTGCTATCAGTCTGTTTATTATAGAATTGTGTGTAAGACAGTACAGTGCTCATCATAATGCCCCTGTAGGTGTAGAAATGGCTGGCCGTTCCTACGAGGTTATAGAACAGGTTTTCCTGATAACTGTTGTTGCTCAGCTTAGTGATCTGGGAACTCGGATAATATCCCACGGTTATCACCGGCCATTTTTTCTTCCGCAAGGTAGCCTGTACGCTTTTGAAAACAGTATTGCTCTGATAGTTTGTCTGCTGATAATTTGTAGTAAAATCATTCTTCTTGATACTTCCGCTGATGATCAGCTGTTGCTTGAAGAACGGCTGATCTACACGGATAGACCACCCTGTCTGGGAAGAGCCCGTGGTAAAGAGGCTGAACGACTGGAAATTGGCGCCCATCATCTTATACATACCATTGATCTTTGTTCCCGTTTGTGGCCAGAATGAGCTGGCTTTCACTGAATATGCCTCGTTGGAATGATCATCCAGTTTAAACACAGTCCCCAGTGTACTGCTGTGATCTTCGGCCGACCTTGCATAGGTAGGCAGCGATGATTTGGCGGCCTCCCCTATGATATAGTTGTTCTCATCCAGCTGCCAGCGGCCTTCAAGAGAGAAGCCCATGATCCGCTGTTCCAGGTTGCCGGGATTGTTAGCTCCGGGAGCAGTATTGAAATTATATACCTGCTTTTTACCCGTGTAGTAGGTCATGATGATGTTATTCCCATCTCTCATGCCCAGCCCTGCACGCACAAGGTTCAGGTACTGCCTGGACCTGTTCTCATTGAAGAAAAAATCACGGAAACGGTAATCTACTCTGCCTGTTGCAAAAGCTATATAGTAAGAGGGATTGTATTCCGCCTGAACCCCCAGTATACTGATATCCTTCGCTGTCAGCTCTGAATAATTGACCAGTGTACGGCCGATGCCCACTGAACGGATAGCCAGCAGGTGTTTATACCCTTTTGGCAGCATAGTATCCGGCAGGTTGGCTGCCTTGAGGTTCTCTGCCAGTTCCTTATTGTTCTTACTGCGTATCAGTATATCTGCCAGGGCGCCTTTCCGCGTGTTATAGACAGTCTCCTGCTGCCGGTACAGTGCCTGTAGTTTCGCAAGTTCTGCCTGCAGCGAGTCCAGTTTCCTGTCGGCATCTTCATAGCGGGCCGTCAGTTGCTTCAATGCAGTATCCGCTTTCTCTTTCTCAGAACCGCCCGTTCCTTTCATGTCATCAGGCAATTCCAGTCTGCCAAGTCCTCTTTTACCTATATTCAGGTCAGGCATCTCCATCTCCGGCTTGTTGATCGCCGCGAGGGAATCCCTGATCCGGCCATAATAGGCCCTCTCCCGCGCTTCTACCAAACGCTGTAATAAGGCAGGGTCCGTTTTCCATCCCTTCAGTTTATTGATTTCCATCTGCTTGGCTTCCAGTTGCATGCGAAGCTTTTCCAGCTCTTCCAGCTGCGCATATTTGCCCGCATCCCAGCCTTTGGCACGTTGTAACATGGCATTTTTGAAATCCCGGCTGGTGAACTGAAGATTAAAATCTGTCAGGTTCCTGAAAAGCGAAGAATTACCCATCCTGGTGGTAAAATTGAGCCGTATGGGATAACGGTCCTTATAGGTAAGTACCAGGCTGGTTTGCAAGGTATGCTGGTAAACGTCTTTCTGTACAAAAGGGGTATCAACGTTAGACTGATAGAAAAGATCATACATCACATTTCCGTGCACAGTCAGCAGCGGTGTGCGGGGTATTGCAATGACCGGGGCCTGGTTGTGCCTGTTATGTTCGTAATACCCGATCACCGTGTCGTAGCCCGTTGGCCGGAAAGGAACAATGAGAATAACAGGTGCTTTATTATCTCCATTCACAAAATAGTACAAACTATCGCCAAACTGCGGATGCTGCTGACGTTGCGGAAGTTTTACCTTCCACTTTTTGTAATAGTCTGACATCTGCATATTTACCGCAGACTGACTATATACATGGCATATAGTGGACAATAAAGTGATTAAAAGGGATAAATAATATTTCACGGTATAACAAATCGAACTACTTTCGGGCTAATAACATCCTCATCGACAAGAGATTAGCATAATTTGCCTTATAGTAGATTATTAATCAGGAAAGCAAACAATTTTAAACAAGTTTTTGAACAAAGCAACAACGCATAACAAGTATGAACTAATTAATTCCGGAACAAATACGGGAAGAAAAAAGGATGCTTTTCACATAGGTCTGCTAAACGATCCAAAATGTTGTCCCAATAGTTGTAAGGCAAACATAGGCATTTTTTAAAACATTTAATATTGTACGGATGTTTTTTTATTTAAATAATTGCCTGATGGTTCAGGTATTAGCATGCTGAACCAGCGTACACGATAGGTAAAATCCCTACCTTTGCGCCCACAATTTTCAAACTATGGAAGGTCAGTACAGAAAAGATATATACCCGGGATTGGGCGTGGCGATCATTCTTAAAAAAGACCAGCGCAGCGGTAAGCTGACATATGGGATTGTAAAAAATATCCTCACCTCTGCCCCTTACCATTCCCGGGGTATCAAGGTCAGATTGGAAGACGGCCATATAGGCCGCGTAGCAGCCTTCGCTGACGACGAAGACCTGCTTCAAAATTGAATGGTGCTGCCAGGATAAAAAAATTCACTTAAATACCCCCCGCACGGTTATCTTTGCCGCATGAAATATGCCGATAAAGAGATCCAGGAGATGGAGGAATTTTTTAAAACAGCTGATCTGCCGAAGACGATAGAGTTAGGTCCGGGAAGTGTTATTACCAATGTTCCGGCTTTCGTGTACAGCCATCTTCAGATTATCAAACTTAGAAAAGGGGTGGGAATTTTTGAGGTGTTCTACGATCGCCTCCTGATAGTGAAAGAAAAATTGTCCGGAATAGATCAGGGAGTAGCATAGTTACTCCCCGATTATACCAGCTTTGCCGAACGGGGTGTCATACCCGTTTGCTTTTTGAAAAAATTATTGAAGTAAGCAGGATAGTCGAATCCCAGGCAATATGCAATATCCGCGATACTCCAGTCTGTATTTCTCAGTAATAATTTTGCTTCTGCAATGATCCGCTCCCTGATATGCACCGTGGTGGCCCTTCCGGTTACTTCCCTCACGGCATGATTAAGATGGTTTACATGAATGGCCAGGTGTTTTGCGTAATCACCCGCTGTCTTCAACGCCAGTGTCTGCGACAGGGAGTCAATGGGAAACTGTTTCTCCAGCAACTCCATAAATGACATAGTGATACGTACCGCTGCGCTGCTTTGCCGGCTGGCGTCTGCAGCAGGTTGCATCCTCAGTGCCTCATGAATGATAAGGTTCACATAGCTGCCGATCACGTCATACTTATGTATATAATCCGTTGCCTCTTCATCGATCATCTTTTTGAATAGCCCTTCCACTGTAGCATATTGCTCCTCGCTCAGGAAACACACCGGGTTAACTCCTATCTTAAACAGCGGCGAATCCTGCAGAGAAATACGCCCCCTGTCGCGGACAGGGATAAATTCTTCCGTGAACTGGCAATAGTAACCTGTCCAGCTTTCTGACACAGGTTCCCAGCTGTAAGGCACCAAGGGATTGGAGAATGTCAGCGCGGGCCTGTCTATCAGTATACCCTGATCGGCATAGTGTAAACGGCTGATACCCCTGAACAAAGTTATTTTATAAAAATCCCTGCGGATATAAGGTGTGGCTACTTTAAACTGATCACTTACTGCATGCACTTTAAAATGCCCGTTCTCAACTGTCACTCCGTCACATCCGCACATTAAACGACCTCTGTTTTCGTTGGCTTCCATATTATCAAATTTGAGATAAGACTATTCCGACAATAAATCTACGTTAAAATAGTCTTACTCAAATACTTCCCTGTGAAATCGCCAATATTTGACATTCAAACGCCATGACTATTTTATTGAATCGCCTTTTCTCAATGAATGCCGTATGTCAATGTCAGATAATACATTCCTCCTATAGATGGCCCTCCCAGGAAGGAGTAATAATACTTGTTTAACAGGTTGCCGGCGCCGAGTTTCGCCCTGCAGTTCAGTTTATCGAACGTATAGGTTACCTGTGCATCCACCGTAGAATAAGCGTCTACATTACCATTTACCAGGAAGGATTGCCAGTAATAACTGCTCTGCCATTTCCAGGAAATACCGGCTCCTGCATGTTTAATGATACGCTCTTTAGCTACGGATACATTCACTGTCCACGACGGGGTATTAAACCCGTCTTCCAGCCCGTCTTCCCGGTCAGACATCTTCAGTTTCGCATAGGTCACATTTCCATTGGCTACATAGCCATGTTCTGTATAGGTCAATCCCACACTACCGCCATAATTGTTCACGATTGTCTGCGAGTTCGTCCACATGCGGTAAGGGCTTTGTTTGCTCTTACTATACAAGGCAAAAGGAATAGAATCTGCCACCGTTGTATTCGGCACATTCATGTTTGCCTGGGCAATAAAATTTGCATACTTATTCAAGTAAGCTTCTGCATCTATAAAGAACCTGCCTCCGTCAAACAGGCCCTTATACCCTATTTCCACCGACTTCACATGTTCTGCCCTGATATATGTGTAGGGATTCTTCTTCAGGATGTCTTTGTTCTTTATGATCGCATCATGCTGTGTCAATCCGTTCTTATTGATATCGTTCAGCACGGCCTGTTGGAAGGTGGTAATGGACGATGCCAGCCAGGCATTTTCAAAAATACCATGGGACATTGCGGGCAATCCGCCTACTCGTTTCACACCACCGCTGTTCACATTGGAATAAGCCTCAAAGATGCTCGGATAGCGGTAACCGCTTTGATAGGAGGCACGGAAATGCTGTGTGCTTACCGGTGAATATACAGCAGTAAAGCGGGGCGTGATCATCAGATTGAAATAGTCGTTCTTGTCGCCCCGCACAATAGCGCCCAGTTTCAGGTTGTCGTTGAACAAAGTTTTGGTAACTGATATAAATCCACCGGTCCTGGCATAATGGATATTGGTATATTCCTTACCCTGTTCAGGGTTGATGAAGTAATTCCCATCCGGTTCAATAATGTATGTCCGGTGATCGCCGCCCACCAGTATCTGCATGCCCAGTTTATCTTTCACATCACGCAGCAGGCTCGCCGTAAGATCTACCTGGCCTTCTGCATGAATGAAACTGGCTTTTACTTTTAATGCCGCGCCGATATCCCAGTTATTGATCTGCGCCAGCTTGTTCAGGGTATTATCGAATGCTGCTGTCCCTGGCTGATACCTGCCGGCGTCCGCGGCCGTTCTTGCCTCCCGGTGGGCATCCGCTATAGAAGCACCGGCGCCGCTTGCATTATTGAAAGCAGTGGTATAATCCGCGTACCACTTATCGTCCGGCTTGTAATTGCGGTCGATATTTTCTGCCATGGAACGCAGGTTATACGAATTGCCGGTGTTTTCACGATTCAGGTATAACTTCAGCTCTACGCTGTTGGACTGGAACTGCAGGCCGTGCTGCTGCACCAGGTAATCTGCCAGGCGGAAACGGTTGGCGCGCTGGTATACATTATCCAGCAGGGCCATATGGTAGAGATAAGTCAATGCCATGCCCGGCTTCAGTTGATAATAAATACCTGCATCAGCCTTGATATTCTGCAGACCATAACCCACCACATCTTTTTCGTCATAACCGGTACGCGCTACAACATAATTGCGTCCTCCCAGTGCGATCGTCTTCCTGTCGGAAGATTCGTTGCCGTAACTGCTCAGCGGGTCCTGCGCGGGATTATCCTTTCCCAGCAGCCCGGTGCTGGCATTGGCCTGCCCGTTCAGCTCCCGGTGATCGTCCGCGATCCAGTCATATCCCTTATTGAACGTACCGTTGACCTTGAATGCCAATCGCGGGCTGATCACCTTCGCCCAACGCAGACTGGTTTCGGTGTACACCTTTACGCCGCTATTAGCGTCCCCCAGGTGTGTCAGTGCTGTTTTCTGCTGCACGCTCACGCCCTCAGACGTAAATGGATTTTTCGTGGAAATATTCGCCAGGCCGTTGACCGTATTCATACCGTACAATGCCGAAGCTACTCCCGGCAGGATCTCAACATTGCTGACATCAAGATCGGAAGGCCCCAGGGCATTGGCAATAGGGCCGCCGATATGTGGCGATTGCACATCCATACCATCTACCAGCTGCGCGAAGCGCACGTTAGTGGTGTTGGCAAAACCTCTTGCGTTCAGTACTTTAAAACCAAGACTGGGCGTTATCAGCTGCACGCCCTGTAAGTGTTCCAGCGCATCATAAAAAGAAGGCGCTGCAGACATCCGGAAATATTGCTCACCTGCCTTCTGGATGCTTACCGGCGATTGCAACAGGCGTTCCCTGGTACGCGATGCCGATACTGTCACCTCCGACAATATCTTTACCGCCGTATCTTTTTGAATAAAAGAAGTATCCTGCCCATACACACCCCCACTACACAAAACAAAAGCGATGAATAGAGATTTGGTCATAATAGTCATTCGTTACGTTATATTCCATAGAATATAACGGATAGGTAAAAAAACACATCCTGATGATGTGCCTGTGTAGGTATTATTTTAAGCGTTGTGTTTCTTCTTCCAGAAATTTGCTGAACCGCACTCTCATCTCCCGGTGATAAGCGATCAGCTGACGGGCCTCTTCAGAAATAGCAGAACCGCCTCCGTTATCGCCGCCTGTGCTGGTGATCACCAATGGACTACCCGCCATGTTGTTCAGATTATTAATGAGTTCCCAGGCTTTCTTGTAGGACATCTTCATTTTCTTTGCCGCCTGGTTAATAGAACCGGTTTCCTGTATCAGTTCCAGCAATTCAACTGGTCCGGGCCCGAAGAACCGTTTGCCATTCCCTTCTACCCACAGACTGCCGTTTACTTTTAAAACGCCATTTACCAGTATGTCTTTGATTGCTTTTTCCATTTATCAGATTCCGGTTGTGATTGACTGACGATGCCCTGCCAAAACTTATTTCCGTCGCGATAGACACAATGTAAGGAATGGAGCATCGCACAATGTGACTGACAGCATGCAGGCTTCCGCTGCAATTTATAGCATTCCCACCATTATCCGCCAATGGTGATCATACTCCTATTTTTAATAGCAGCAGCTTCCACTTCTTCCAGTTTTCCGGAGAACTGTCCTCCCAGGGCTTTGGCCTTGCTAAAGATGCTCTGATTGATCAATGGTAATACATCTTCGCCATTCCTTAACGCAGTCAGCAGGTCTGTTTCCCCGTTGGAGAACAGGCAGTTTTTCAGTTTACCATCCGCAGTAAGACGCATCCTGTTGCAGGTATCGCAGAAAGGCGAAGTCATGGTGCTGATAACGGAAAAAGTACCGACATGCCCTGGTACAATAAATCCTTTCGCGGTATCATGCGCCCCACCTTTCAACGGCAGGTAATCGTATGCCGTACTGATATTTTGCAGGATCTCCTGTAAAGACATCACCTTATTGCTTGTCCACCGGTTACCACTAAACGGCATAAACTCTATAAAACGTACATGCACGGGCGTATGTTTCGTCCAGGCCACAAAGTCGTTGATCTCTGTATCGTTCAGACCTTTCATCGCCACCACATTGATCTTCACATGAATACCTTTCCTGATCAGCAGATCGATATTGCTTTTCACCTGGTGAAAAAGGTCTCGCCTGGTGATCAGCATGAACTTTTCAGCCTGCAGGGTATCCAGGCTGATATTCAGAGAGCGCACACCTGCTTCTTCCAGCACGTCAGCAAATTCATGCAGGCGAACGCCATTGGTAGTCATGGTAA
This sequence comes from Chitinophaga filiformis, assembly GCF_023100805.1. Taxonomy (NCBI): domain Bacteria; kingdom Pseudomonadati; phylum Bacteroidota; class Chitinophagia; order Chitinophagales; family Chitinophagaceae; genus Chitinophaga; species Chitinophaga filiformis. The sequence continues at coordinate 4,540,126 of NZ_CP095855.1, read as the reverse complement.
GTTCCACAGGCAGGCGGGAAAGGGATAAGATGATCTTTGCCGCATCTTTTCTTACCAGCGGCTCACCGCCGGTAAGCCTGATCTTGCGCACTCCATTGGCAGTAAAGATCCCTGCCAGCGTAGCTATTTCATCGGCCTGCATTAAGCGGGAGGCCGGCGTAAAGTCATAGTCTTCCTCCGGCATGCAGTAAAAACACCGCAGGTTACAGTTATCTGTCAGGGAAATCCTCAGGTAATCATGCACACGGTTATAGGAATCAATTATCATCTGCTAAAACTTGCCCTGTTAGTAATCGCTGATAATCCTCAGCTGTATCAATATCTAAAGCTCCAAGCGGAAAAGGCACCAGGGCCAGGTCGTCTGTAGACTGTTGTAATATCTTTTTTGCACCTTCCTGTCCTTCCAGGGCTGCCAGCGCATCGAAATAAGTATTTGCAAAGAGCACGGGCGTACCTGCCGTGTTATCGTAGGTGCAGGCAATGATCCCTTTTCCGGCAATTATCTGCTGGTCCATCAGCTGCTTCAACAAAGCCGCATTCACAAAAGGCTGATCGCAGACCATGATGATCACACCTGTGAGGCCTTCGTGTTTTACCAGCACCTTCATCCCGGTACTGATGGACGAGCCCATGCCTTCTATCCAGTGATCATTTTCCACTATCTCAATGGCAAATCCGCAAAGTTTTTCCAGTATCTGTGGTGCGTTCGCACCTGTTACCAATACCACAGGACTGCCTACCGCTGCAATTGCTTCTTCTGCCATCTGGCAGATCAGGGTCTTTCCCCTGTACATCAGCAATTGTTTCGGCTGTCCCAGGCGGGAAGAATTACCCGCCCCCAAAATAATTACACCGTATTTTTCCATATCCATACGATTTACAAAGTATGTATCGGCCCGTTTTTCTCTCTTAAAGGAATGCCAGTCCTTTCTGAAAGTACGCTTTTTATTTCAGCCGTCACAGACAATGCAATTTCCTCTGCTGTTTCCGCACCGATGTCCAGTCCTACCGGTCCATGGATCCTGGCCCTTTCTTCTTCACCTACCGTAATACCTTTTGCCGCCAATTCATCCAGCATGCGTTCCAGCTTCTTTTTAGGCCCCAGCGTACCGATGTAAGTTACTTCTTTTTGCAGGAGTAATTCCAGCAGTGCCAGGTCATAATTGTAATTATGTGTCATCAGGACGAAAACGGTCCTTTCGTCAATGGTCACCTTTTGCAGCACTTCTGCCGCTTTGCTCACGATCACCCTGCGGGCGCCGGGGAACCTGGCCGGTGTAGCATACAGGGCCCTTCCGTCCACGACTGTTGTATGCCAACCCTGGATGCGGGCTATTTCCACCAAAGGCATAGCGTCATTCCCTGCTCCCGCAATAACCAGGGAAACAGGCGGTTTCAGTAGTTCTACAAAGCCATGCAAGGCCGGTTTCTCATCTCCGTACTGTTTCACCATCCCTTGTCTGGTGCTGAACACCTCCAGCACATCCTTTACGATGGCCGATTTCAGGTTTCCGTCTTCCAGGCTTCCTGCAAAGTCATTCCCTGAATAACGAAGACAGGTACCAGGCTGCTGAGCAGCCTGGTTTAACCTGAAAAGAGTTACTAATACGGCATCCTCACGTTTCTCCAGCACCTGCTCCAGCAGCCTGATAGCATTGTGTGAAGAAGCCGGGTCTATCGGTTCGAACAGGATGTGGACGATACCGTTACAACCCAGTTGTACGCCTATTTTCGCGTCATCCTCATCCGTTGTGTCGTAGGTGACCAGCTTATTCTGCTGCTGGATGATGGCCAGGAGCGCTCTTCTCAAAGCATCCCCTTCCAGGCATCCGCCGCTGATAGCTCCGGTCATTTCCCCATCTTCCGTTACCAGCATCCTGGCGCCCGGACGACGGTAGGAAGATCCTTCCACGTGTACAACAGTGGCGAGCGCCACCTTTTTCCCGTTCTCGCGGGATTGTGCATAGGCCCGTAAAATATCCTCGATCTCTTTCATCTTATTTATCCGGCAAGTAAGCGCCCTTATCCAGCCATGTTTTAAAATGTTTCACAAATTCGGCGCGGCTCATAGGTAAGTGGGCCAATCCTTCTGCGGGGTTCCACCCGCTACCCACCAATGAATCCTTGCTTACGTGTTCGATCAGTGCTTCGTGGTCTTTGTGACCATTCTCATTTTGATTCAGCATGGTCTTCGCCAGCTCCCGCGGCGTTTTACCCTGGAATACCATCTTCATATCAGCCGGTGGCAGGTGCCAGTTCGGATTGCCCGGAGGCATGTGCAGCCCTGGGGTATTCTGTGGCTGGTGACAGTTAGAGCATTTCATTGCGTAAAGCCCCTTGCCATCTGTACCACGCTGTACATTCATAGTGTGTACGTGGCTATCGTCGCCTTGCAGGGGCCTGTCGCCTTTCGGGTGACAGTTCATACACCTGGGATGCATCAGCACTTTATAAGCCTGTAAAAAGGCCTTTTTCGAGATCACACTATCCGGCTCTGCCATTGCTGTCTCTGCAACCTTTGTTTTATCTTCCGACGGCACACCATTGAAAGCATCCGTACGGAAAGATACTACAACCGAAGAAATTGCCGTTGCTGCCAACAGCAGATACACGACTTTCTTTGTATTAAAATACTGGTTTTTAGTTAATTGTGCCATAACATCTCATTACGTGTAAAAAATCAGGATACCGTCGCTTAAGCCGGCAGGTTCGCCTTGTTGAAAGGCAGGTTCCTCAGGCGTTTGCCTGTAGCGGCGAAGTAAGCATTCGCGATAGCCGGTGCTACCGGTGGCACGCCTGGTTCACCCACGCCACCCATTTTGCTGCTGCTATCCACAATATGCACTTCTATGTCCGCCGGGGTGTCAAACATCCTGGCTACCACGTAATCATTAAAATTGCCTTGTTTTACACGACCATTCTCCAGGGATATCTCGCTATGCAGCGCTGCTGCAACCCCGAAATTGATCCCGCTTTCTATCTGGGCTTTCACACCATCAGGATTTACCGCCAGACCGCAGTCTATAGCGCATACTACACGGTGTACCTTGATGGTGCCGTCTTCGTTCAGGGAGATCTCCGCTACCTGGGCTACATAACTGAGGAAGGACTCATGCACTGCTATTCCCCTGAATCGTCCGGCAGGCAATGGTTTACCCCAGCCGGCCTTTTCGGCTGCCAGGTTAAGCGCCGCCAGATGTCTCGGGCTGGACTTCAGCAATTCCCGGCGGTAGGCTACCGGATCTTTGCCTGCTGTATGTGCCAGTTCATCGATCATGGCTTCCATTGCCATACCTGTGTGTGTATGCCCTACGGAACGCCACCACAACACCGGCACCTGATTTTTAGGAGAGTGTAAGGTCACCAGGCGGTCAGGAACAGCTTCCAGATAAGGCGAGTCCACCACTCCTTCTACGGAGGCAGCGTCAATACCATCTTTGATCATTCCTGCAAACAGTGTCCCTTCCATGATGGACTGGCCCACTATCGTGTGTTTCCAGGCTATTGGCTTTCCCTGTGCATTCAGGCCTGCTGTTATCTTGTGCAGGAAGGCCGGGCGGAAATAACCACCTTTTATATCATCTTCGCGGGACCATACCATTTTCACCAATGGCTTGCCACTGGCCTTAACAATATGTGCCGCTTCACTTACGAAGTCGGAAGATGGCGTGGCCCTTCTGCCGAAGCCTCCGCCAAGGAACACGGTATTCACCCTGATCTGCTCCGGCTTCAGTCCCAGGATCTTCGCCGCAGCACCCTGATCCAGGCCCGGCATCTGTGTACCGGTCCATATTTCACACTTGCCGTCTTTCAGCTGGATGGTCACATTCAAAGGCTCCATCGGTGCATGCGCCAGGTAAGGGAAGAAATATTCAGCCTCTACTGTCTTCACTGCTTTCGACATAGCACTGTCCACATCCCCTGCTTTACCAGCCTGGGTGCCTGGCTTCTGTGCCAGCTGCCTGTACTCTGCCAGCATCGTTGCTGAATCTACCTTCACACCCGCTCCCAGGTCCCAGTCCACTTTGAGTGCCGCCCTGCCTTTTTTAGCGGCCCAGTAGTTGTCTGCCAATACAGCTACCCCACTGGGGATCTGTACCACCTGGCGTACACCCGGTATTGCTTTCGCCTTTGCGGAATCCACGGTCTTCACCTTGGCGCCGAAAACAGGTGCGTGCAACACCACTGCTGTCAGCATGCCCGGGAACTGCATATCCATCCCGAATTTTGCAGTACCGTTTATTTTAGCCGGTGTATCCAGTCGTTTAACGCCTTTACCGATATACTTCCACTCCTTCGGATCTTTCAGCGGTACATCACCTGGTGCAGGCAATGCTGCTGCTGCAGTGGCCAGTTCTCCGTAAGTGGCGCTCTTATCGCCTGCCCTTACCACACCGTTCTCTGTCTTACAGTCGGCAGGGCTCACGCCAAATTTCTGCGCAGCTGCCTGTACCAGCAAAGCCCTGGCAGTAGCGCCGGCCTTGCGGTACCTGTCAAATTCAGACCAGGTAGTGCTGGAGCCTCCTGTGATCTGTATCCCGAACATGGTATGATTATATGGCGCCCAGGCATCTCCATGCTGTACCACCATCTTATTGACGTCTACATCCAGTTCGTCTGCTATCATCATTGACAAGGTCGTCCAGATACCCTGGCCCATTTCAGCATGTGCCAGATATACCAGTACTTCATTATCTGCTGTTATATTCAGATACGCATTTGGAGCGAATGCTGCGCCACTTTGTGGGCCCAGCATGGAAGGCGCTGCTGCGCCGAGCCTTTTAGCGCCGGGAACTGTAAAGGAGACCAGCAGTCCGCTGCCCAGTACAGCACCGGTTTTCAGGAAATTACGCCTGCTCGTGTTCAATGTTGTACTCATTTGTTCTTACCTCCTTCCCGCTGCATTTTTGCGGCCAGGTGAATGGCCTTCCTGATACGGGGATATGTGCCGCAGCGACAGATATTCCCGGACATTGCGCTATCAATGTCTTCATCTGTTGGATTTGGGTTTTCTCTCAACAACACCGCCGCAGACATAATCTGGCCGGACTGGCAATAACCGCATTGCGGTACGTCCAGCTCTATCCACGCCTTCTGCAGGTAGTTGTCCGGATCAGCAGATAATCCTTCAATAGTTACTATTTCCTTTCCAACAGCCCGCGACACCAATGTAACACATGAACGTACCGCTTCTCCATCCAAATGAACGGTACACGCGCCACATTGCGCCATACCGCAACCGAATTTGGTACCAGTTAATCCGACTATATCCCTTATCGCCCATAACAAAGGCATATCAGGACTGGCGTCTACTGTGTACTCTTTCTGGTTGATCTTTAGCTTAACCATAAAGAATTGCTTTTCTGTAAATAATAGATCTAAATAGGTTGACTTGCGGCAGGGGACTATTGATAGTAGGGGAAACCCGGTTACAGTGCACTGTTTCACTGTAATCATCAGAATGGGTTATCCAATATCAAATTTGACCTTTGCTTCCTGAATCGTTAACGTTTAAAAGCAAATTTAGTTCGAAGGGTCGGATTACAAATTGCAATATTCAAACAGATAACTATAAATTTCAAAGGTATCTTGCTGAGAGCGTTGTTTATTTGCGGAAATAACGATGGAGAGGGGTTATAAAAATCAAACCGGTCGCTTCGTGGTGGCGTCGCGGTTAGCTGGGGTTGTAAATTTCAAATGCGTGATTATTGCGGTTTGGGGCAAGTTGCTACCGGTGTTTTGAGATTGACATTGATTTTACTGGCTCGATTGCCGAAATAGTTTTCAGATTCGATTGTACCTCGCGTTATGGCCAATCGCTTTTAGACTCGATTTCGGAGAATAGTTCGCGGTTTGCTTGATTGCAAAGTAGGTAGCCTGTCGTTTGTTTACTAACAATTTTTCCGACTCGATTAAATAAGTAGCTCGCGGTTTGAGGTGGGACCACGGGCTGTAGCCCCTTTCCGAGACGCACGATTGAGCTTTGTCAAGCGTAGGGGCTTTGGAATGGCCCATTTAACCCCTGTCAATCGTGTCAGGCTCTCCAATGGGCTAAGGCCCGCAGTCTCCACCTCAAACCGTCCGCTACTTATAGGCGACTTCTGGTTTTCCTGTGATCTTATTGTTTAGAAAAAGAAATAGACGCCGGTGCCACGTTCTAAGGCTTCTTGGAAAAGGTGCTTCAATCGATGAAGAATGTCGTTAGAAACAGGTAGGTTGAATACTTCACTGTTTAATACCATTTCCAATTCTTCCTTTTTCACAATTTCAGCATCTTCGAAGTCGTCAATCATTGCATCTGTCATTTCGTTTAACGTGTCGAAAAAGCCATTATCACAAAGTTCTATAAACTCAGAACTAGTCAAATAAATCCGGATTAGCTGGTCATCTGTAGCCTCATTGTAGTCCAGTGCATGTTCCGCTTCTTTGTCCTTTGGAACTTCTATCAATCTTATTTTCATTTCAATCTATATTTATAAAGTGAGTAACTTGGTGATATTCTATTTTGTCTCTACCCATCTGTTTTCCGTTAACGAGTATTTTGTTATTCGGTACTTTTCCAGTGAAATCCACATATCGCCGTTCTCCTGTTAAAGTGGTATTTTCTAGTCTGAAATAGTCTCCAAGATTATCATAAACAACCCGAATTTTCGCTTCAGGGTTATGATAATAAGTTTTCGTCCCCTTCTCATTTAAAACACCCTCCGCCCCCGGTGCAAACTTTTCTCGCGCTTCCTTTAAACTACCACTCGCCCATCCATCCCCAAACAGTGCTCTTCTTTCTGCGCCATCCAGTTTGGCTTTCATTTGAGCTCTTACTTCGAACCCTGCCGCGGTTTTGGTGCCTGCACCTGCTGCTTCTGAAGTGAGGGCGAATTCTTTGGCAGCAACGGTGGCGAGTTTTACTTCCACGCCTCCAATGCCGGTTGGGGCGGCAAGGGGATTTTTGCGGAACTCCTCGAAAAGGAGTTGGGGCGTCGTTGTGCCGGTGGCGATACGGTACTTGAAATTATTGATTCCCTCTTGTGCTTTCTCACGGACGAAGTTCTTTTGCTGGGTGGTATTCCGACGGAAATTTTCTTTGGCGTCGGCGGCAAAGTTGAGTAACCTCGTGAAGAAACCGTCGCCGGGACCGGGCCAGTCGCCGAGCGGGTCGCTGTACCTGATCGGGTTGTCAAAGTGCGATGCGTAGGGCGACCAGGACTCCATGGCGTCAATCTTCGGATCGATCTGTTTCCATCTGCCTGTCTGAGGGTCCAGGGTGCGGTAGAAAGCGTCGTATTGGTTAAGGCCAAGGTCAGCGCTGAAGTCTATGCCATTGTACCTTTTCCTGTTCTCAGGATACTGCGTTCCTTTCAGGGCGTTTCTGCTGATCCCAGCCATCGTCAGGCCGAAAGGATAATAGTGTGTCTCCTCAAGCAATGCGCCCCCGTTGTGGGTAACTACCAGGTTGTCAAAGAATACATCCTGTCCGCTTTCGTTGCTGGTATAAATGTAAATAAAACCCGTCTTCTTTATCCGCATCTTTTGCACCACCAGGGTCTGTAAGGCATCTATCGCACTGCCGACCTGTCGCATGCCGGAGTTCTCATCCACAAGGTTGAACTGATCGTCGAACAGGATATAGCTAAGATAGGCCTTAGGCTTGCCTGGCTGATCCTGCGAGGCGTCCTTCGTTTTTAACTGGTTGTAAGTATTGCTGTTTAACGTATATACAGGCGAAGCACTGCCTGTTGCCTGGTGTATCCCGCCTTTGATGGTGGCGCCACTGAAGGCGTCCAGTATGGCTGCTACCATGGTGGCGGCAGTCGTGCTGGAACTAAGCGCCCCCGCATGTTTGTATAAGGCCCTCACTCCTATCTGGAGACTGTCGCCCGCCACTACGCGGAGCACGATCGATGGCCCGATCTTCTGTCCGTTGATGGCGTTGAGCCTTGCCACATAGGCGTTCGGGTTGGTAGTACCGTCTGTTGGATAATTGGCAGGCCTGGAGGTGCGGGTCTTGTCAATGTTACTGAACAAGGCATTTTCAGTTCCGGCCATGGCGGCTTCCATCGTTGCGGCGTAAATAGCGGTGTCTTTCTGGCTGCTCAATACCATACGGACATTGCCCTGTTGATCTTTTATGAAATAGTCGAACGCATAAGTTACCGGCTGCCCTGTTCTGTATATGGGCCTGACCCTGCCCTCTTCGTGAGAGATAAATTGTAAACTGTCCTGCTCATATTGAAAGTCGTTGATGTAATGGGTCGTACGGAACAATTGCGGCTGAATACTGGCATCAGTCACCATCTTAGCCAGCCTCTCGCCAGTGCCCCCTGCATACAGATAATAAATAGAGGCGGTTTTGTTCTTTGCATAAAGAATGGCAGGCAATTGCTGGTGATTGTAATAAATGGTGTCAATGCCTTTGTTCCTGTCCTTCGCTATGTTGCCGTTGGGGTCATACCAGTAATCCTGTTCTTCCCGGTTGTCTGTTTCATTGAAATCGCCCAATGTGCTGGCGGGATTGTTCTTTTTGTCGGTCACATAACTGAGCCGGTGACTGTTATTGAAGTAGCCGTATTTTAAACTGTCTATCGTCTGAATGACCGGACCGTTCAATCCCATCTGCTTCATGGCTAAAAGATTGCCACCTGCGTCGTAGGCTAATCCGCTTACGGAAAAGTCTGCTTTGCTGTTTGTCCAGGCGGTATTACCGCTTAATTGTTCACGGAAATCAGCACGGGTCAGACGGTCTGCCCTGTCATAGTCATATCCGTAAGCACGCGGAATGCCGTCTGACAGGCTTTTCCATTTGATCCCGGCGATGTTTCCATTGTAGTCGACACTGTCAAATCCGTAGTCATAGCAGTATTCCTGTCCGAACCAGTTGCTGGTGGCATTGAGCGTGTTGACAAACTGCCTGTTCAGCGCTTTCAGCCAGCCGCGGATGTTGTATTCATACTGCAGCAACTCTAACTGCGTGGCGGCGCCACTTACGTCGAGGCGCTTCGTTTTCAGTCGCCCGAGTTCGTCGTAGGTATTGACAGCTATTGTGCGCTGCAGGGCCGGATTGTCATTGATCCGTTTTTTGACGGTATCAATCCTCCCCATAGCGTCATAATCGAACTGCGTGAGTACGGTTGTCAGCGGTGTCAATGTGCTGCGCGGATTCGTGTGTTTCTGATAGATGCTCAACACCTTGCCGCTGAAGTCATAAAGCGTATTGGTAATATCCCTGCCACCGGGCATATTGTCTGTGATGGTCTGGACCACCCGTCCTTTGTCATTGTAGTAGATCGTCGTCGTATTGAACTGCTCCGTGGCTTCGATGCGGTAACGCCTGCCCGTTGTCAGTCCCCTGGTCATGGTACTGGCTGTTGCCGGCAAGGCTTCTGCATAAGGATTGGCTCCTGCCTGCACCTTTGTGATGTCGGCCGTCACATAATTTTGCCTGCCGGGAAAATTATAGTTGTTGTAGTAGGTGTTTGTCAACACCCGTAGGGCGGAGGAATCAATGAATGGAAAGGCGTTCAGCGGATTAAACCCTGCCTGGTTCACCGCCGCCTGCATAGCCTCCCGGCTCCTGGCATCGTAGAAGAGCGCCGTTTTCTGCTCCCGGTCCAGTTGATCATAATAGGTGGCATGCCACATGCCCAGCACTTTCAGGTTCCCATCGCGCCTGCCAATCAGCCTGTCCCTTTCATCGTAGATCATTTCGGTGCTATCGGCGCCTGGCACCTTCTGTACGATCATCCGGCTGCGTTTGTCATAGCGATAAAAAAAACATAACTCCCTGGCGATATCAGCGGGTATTATCCAATTGCTCCGGATGGCTTCTACCGCTTTGGGCGGCACTATACATCGCAGATCCCCCAGGCCATCGTAGACATAGTAAGTACACAGCCAGCCTGTATGTGCAGCACCCGGCGCGGCTGCCAGCTGCGTCTTTTTCAGTACGACATGCCCCTCCTTGTCTTTATATAGTACTGTTTGGACACCCGCTTCATTGATCACCAGCTCCTTCAGTAATTCTCCATTGCCATATATGCGGCTGCTAACCGGCATGGGCGACAAAGCGTTTACATCCCAAAGTCGTACGGAATCGGCTATACTGTTCACCAGGTATTGCTGTTTTACCGGGCGATTGCCACCCTCTTTCGCCCAGCTGTTCCCAGGCGCCCATGTCTGTAAGACCCGGTTTAATGGAGAAGCCTCATATGCGGTTTGTGTGTAATAGATACTGTCGCCACCTGTTCCCGGCGCCAGGGTACTGTCCCGGTAAAAAGCCCGCTGGCCGGCGAAGGGCGCCATTTTAAAAAGACCGTCACTGGTGTTACCCGTTTTCGGAATATAGGGCAGGTATTCATATTGCTCTCTTCCGAAAGCATCATAATCCACCGGGCTGACCCGGTCTTTCCCTGTCGGACTGAGGCCCTTTTCAACGGTCTGTAACAGGCGTCCAAGTCCATCGAAATATTGGGTTTCCTGTTTTACCTCCGCCACTGTTCTGGCGGCAGACATTACTGTGGCACTTTCAGCTATCGGCATGGATGGCGTCCAGGTACGAATGGAATTAACCATTGTGGTAGTATAAGGAGCCGGCGCCACAGCGGGAATAGCTGCAGGTCTGCTCGTATTGGCGGGCTTGTTCTGTGCCCTCAAGACCCCAACGATAGATAAGGGAATCAATAAAAGAATACTGGTTACTTTCATGGTATGGTTATAAATACTGATTAACAGAACACGGATAGTAATGCGTGCCAGGACAATCAAATGGCCACAACAATAATAGAATAGCTGTAAGAACAAGAAATAATCAATGAAGGCTATATAGCCAGCACCGCAGAGATCCGGGACTAACAATTATCTATGAGAATCGGAAATATATGGTTATAATGCCAGGTATTGCAGATACCAACTTTTCATAATTAAACAATGAATGGTTATACAAGAACAAATGGTTACTAAAGCAGTGCGAAGTACGGCTAACTTTTTGAAAAAACAGTTAATTAGAAGTTAATGAAACAAAAAAGTACCGGCACGGATGTACGTTTATCCGCCGATGGCGGGAGAAGATATCAAACCCTTTTCCCGAGAGCGATAAGATCCTTTCCTTCCAATATCTTTTTCTGATAACCGTTCAATGTCACATTTATCATTGCCAGCCCTATCTCCTCCAGCTTGGCAAATCCCCCCGGAAATAGTGCCCGCCCTACCGGGTATATCCATCCGATGTATTTATACAAGGGATGTACGCGTTTCAGGCCTTTGATCCGCTTGATAAAACCAGGACGGAACGCAAATACCGCTTTGAAAGGCAACTTCATCAGGTCGTTCTCCGTTTTCCCTTTTACCCTGGCCCAGTTTGAGCGTCCTTTTTCCGTGCTATCGGTACCAGCACCGGATACATAGCAAAAGGTCATATCAGCATTCAGCCGGCTCAGTGTCTCTGCTACATGCATCGTCAGTGTGTACGTCATCCGGTAATAAGTTTCTTTGTCCATTCCTACAGAAGAAACGCCCAGGCAGAAGTAACAAGCGTTATAGCCGCTTAACTGATCCCTGATGGGGCTAAAATCAAAGAAATCTGCGTGAATGATATCTTTCAGCTTTGGATGCGTCACGTCACAGGGCTTCCTGTTAATGACCAGCACCGCCTCTACATCCCCGCTTAACAGACATTCATGCAGTACGCCCTCTCCCACCATGCCTGTCGCTCCCGTGATAATGGCTCTTATTTTCATATCGCTTGTTGGTTTTCCGGATTGATACGTCCAGGCCAGGCAACCTGACCCGACGCTCCATAAAGATAAATGAATGGGGCCAAAGCCAAAAGCCGCTTTGTTTCTTGTCCTAAAAGACTGTTGGTAGCCAGAATTCTCACTAATTACCCGTATGTAAATCATCTTCAACCTATATATAAGCCATATATAACCCATATCTCTTTTAATATGGGTTATATATGGCTTATATATGGCTTGTATATGGGTTATATATGGGTTATATATGGGTTATCTCAGGTAATGCAGTGCAGTAGCGGCCGGACAAAGCATATAGCAGAAGACTAATTTATTAGTATACTGATAATAATAAGTTAAGAAATAACACCTACTAACTATATGAACTTTATTATGTTAAGTAAGCGGTCCGGGAGCTGAAAAATTCCGCTGCTGCTTGTGTGATAATGACCGGAAGAAGTGTTCCACATATCCTGCTCATTTGACGGTAATATGCCTGTGGAAACATGCAGATGTTTCCTATATTTGGCCTTATGAAACCTATGAGAGCGAAGAAGATATTCCTATACTTTGTGCTGTTCCTGCTCACCATTCCCCTGGGACTGGCAACCCGTCTGTACCCGGATCACTTTCCCGGCCTGATTAGTACCTATGGAGGCGATATATTGTATGCCACCTGCCTGTTCTTCTTCCTGCGGTTCTTATTTCCCGCCACAGAGCTGATAAAACTGGGTGTCCTGACCTTTCTGGCATGCATCGTTATCGAACTGCAACAGCTGTACAAGGCCAACTGGATCGTGCAGTTACGGCATACCTTCCCATTCGGCCTCATACTAGGCTACGATTTTGTATTGAGTGACTGCATCTGTTACGCCATCGGCGCCTTGCTGGGAACAGGGATCGCAATGTTACTGGAACGCGCCCCCGTGCTGCGCTAAGCGTATTTCTGATATATGTTTATGAAACTGAAAAAGATATTCGAATATCTAATACTGTTCCTCGCCACTATTTTCGTAGCATTGGCGCTTCCTCATCTTTTTGCACTGATTATGAATCAATTCCTATATTGATCATGCTCGAACTCCTGCAAAGGTCATACAGTGGCACCATTGCAGATATTATATGTTTTAGGGCAGGCGTTCGCGTCTGCGCATCTTTGCATGTGTATCTACCCGCTTATCAATCCCCGTCTTTTTTCTATTGATAAATTCCTATTTTGTCTCTTCGTCTAATTCATTGTTATGAAACTAAAACACGTCACGTTATTCCTATTGATCACCCTCTCATTTAAACCCTCCGGTAGCCGGAGCCAGGGTTTCCTCAGGGCGAAAGGCACTCAGATCGTTAACCAGAAAGGAGAAAACGTATTGCTGCGTGGCATCGGCCTTGGTGGCTGGATGTTGCAGGAAGGCTATATGTTACGGGTAAACGGCCAGGGCCAGCAACATAAGATCCGCGCTGGTATTGAAAGCCTGATAGGCCCGCAGAGAACACAGGAATTCTATGATGCCTGGCTGGATAACCACACTACCAAAGCAGATATTGATTCCCTGAAAGCATGGGGCTTCAATTCGGTTCGTCTGCCTATGCACTTTAACCTCTATACCTTACCGGTAGAAAAAGAACCAGTAACCGGGCAACATACCTGGCTGGAAAAAGGTTTTGCCATGACAGACAGCCTGCTGGCATGGTGTAAAGCCAACAAGATGTACCTGATACTGGACCTGCATGCTGCTCCCGGCGGACAAGGAAACGATCTCAATATCTCCGACCGCGACGGATCCAAACCTTCTCTCTGGGAAAGCGAGCCTGACCGCCTAAAGACCATCGCCTTGTGGCGGAAGCTGGCAGAACGTTACCAGGACGAGCCTTTCATCGGTGCATACGACATCCTGAATGAGCCAAACTATGGTTTCGAAGATCCTGAAAATGATAAGAACGGCCTGAAGGAGCAAAACAATGTACCGCTCAAACAGCTGCTGCAGGACATTACCAAAGCCATTCGCGAGGTGGACGGCCGCCATATCATTATCATTGAAGGAAATGGTTGGGGAAATAACTACAATGGTATGCTGCCTCCCTGGGACAAGAACATGGTACTGAGCTTTCACAAATACTGGAACCTGAACGATACCAAATCCATCCAGCATATCCTCGATTTCCGTCAGAAATATAATGTGCCGGTATGGCTGGGTGAAACCGGTGAGAACTCGAATGTCTGGTTCACAGAGGCTATCCGCCTGTTCGAGAAGAACAATATCGGCTGGTCATGGTGGCCGCTGAAAAAATTAGGTGCGAACAATCCGCTGGAGATCCCATCCAACGACAAATACATGCGTGTGATCAACTACATCAGCGGGAAAGGCAGTGCGCCTGCAGCCGATATGGCCTATGAAGGCCTGATGGAAGTGGCCAGGGCAACAAACATCAGTAACAACATCCTGCACCGCGATGTGATCGACGCGATGATCCGTCAGCCGTTCTCTGAGAAAACGCTGCCTTTCAAAAACAATACGATCACAAATACAGGAACCCTGGATGCGGTGGACTATGACCTGGGAGTAAACCGCGCGGCCTACTTCGATACGGATACAGCAAATTACCGCATATCCAATCCTAAATGGGTTGGTGGTAACCGCGGAAGGGTGTACCGGAATGATGGGGTGGATATTGTAGCTGATTCGGCCAATGCAGGCAGCTATTATGTAACTGACTTTGCTACCGGTGAATGGTTGAAATACACAGTAAATATTACCCTGAAAGGGAAATATACACTGTCCTTTCTTGCCGCTCCCGGTAAAGTGCCCGGGAAGCTGGCTGCGACAATCGACGGAAAACCAATAGGCCAGGTGAATGTCGTCCCGGCAAAAGAAAACAAGCGTGGTGAATGGCAGGCGTATACACTGAAAAATATTGCGCTGAAGAATGGCCGCCAAACCCTCCGGCTATTTGCTGCAACCGGAGGATTTGACTTAAAAGCCATTCGTTTTGAAAAGTCCCCTGTACCCTAAGAATTTAAATGCCATACCGGCACCGGGGTAATATACACTGATCATCATAAGTGCTCACATTGATATGAAAAGTCCTGTCAGTTGAAACTGCAGGACTTTTCATTTTTCGGGATAGTGTTTAAGTCAGCGGTTGTGTCGTTTCCAGCTCCGCAACTTCCTCATCGGAAAATACGCGGGAGCGGATATGAAATCTGACTCCCAGGGGGATCTCCAGTGAAAAACTACTGCCACGCCCCTTGATGACGTCCAGGATCAATTGCGTGTGTTTCCAATACTCAAACTGGTCTCCGCTCATATAAAATTTACATCCATCTACCTCGCCCAGACATACGTCTGTAGCGCCTGTCTTAAATTCCCCCTCCGGAAAGCACATCGGCTGTGAGCCGTCACAACAGCCCCCACTTTGGTGAAACATCAGGGGGCCATGCCTGTGACGGAGCTCATTGATCAAGGATATGGCTTCCTCAGTTGCTATGATTCTCTTAGTCATGAAAAAAGTTAAGACACTGTATAAAAAAATCAGGAATCAAGCGTGATCAGGAAAGGCTGTACTTGTAGCCGCAGGGCTGATTGCCTTAGAACAAACCATTTTATCCTCCGTCAATCAGCTCCGTCAGGAGCTGCGTGTTTGTAGCCCGGGGTGATAACCCCGGGGCCGTGTTTATAGCCCTGCGTGACAACCCCCCGGGCCGTGTTCGTAGCCCGGCGTGATCCCCCGTGGCCCGTGTTCGTAACCGCGCGTGATAACCCCGGGGCCGTGTTTGTAGCCCGGCGTGATAACCCCGTGGCCCGTGTTCGTAGCCCCGCGTAATAACCCCGGACAAACGACATATCACCCCAAACGGCATTTACAACAAACCAACATCATTTTCGATTCCCGATACAATTCCATCAGAAGAATCCCAGTTTCTGTTTACCATAAGATATCAGCATATTCTTCGTCTGGCGGTAATGATTCAGCATCATCTTATGTGTTTCCCTTCCGAAACCGGATTTCTTATATCCTCCGAATGGCGCGTGAGCCGGATAAGCATGGTAACAGTTCACCCATACCCTGCCGGCCTGTAATGCCCTTGGCACCTGGTATAGTTCATGCGCATCCCTGGTCCAGACGCCGGCGCCCAATCCATAGAGCGTATCATTGGCAATCTCGATCGCTTCTTCCGTTGTTTTGAAAGTGGTGACACAAGCTACAGGTCCGAATATTTCTTCCTGGAATACCCGCATCTTGTTGTTTCCCTTCAGCAAAGTAGGCTGTACATAATATCCGTGCTCCAGTCCGCTGTTCTGATGGTAAGCATCCCCACCGCACAATACTTCTGCGCCTTCCTGCTTACCAATATCCAGGTAGCTGAGGATCTTCTGGAACTGGTCTTCGCTGGCCTGGGCGCCCATCATGACGGTTGAGTCGAGCGGGTTACCCATCTTAATGGCTTTTGTACGCTGGATAACGCGCTCCATAAAGCGGTCATAGATATGATCATGCACCAGTATGCGACTTGGACAGGTACATACTTCTCCCTGGTTCAGGGCAAACAGTACGGCGCCTTCTACGGCTTTATCAAAGAACTCGTCATCTGCATCAGCTACGCTTTCAAAGAAAATGTTAGGGCTCTTGCCTCCCAATTCCATTGTAACCGGGATCAGGTTTTCGGAAGCGTATTGCATAATAAGCCTGCCGGTGGTTGTTTCTCCAGTGAAGGCTACCTTCTGCACCTTCGGAGAAGAAGCCAGTGGTTTACCTGCTTCCACACCAAAACCGGTTACAATATTCAATACGCCTTTAGGTAAAACATTGCCGATCAGTTCCATCAGCACCATAATGCTGGTAGGCGTCTGTTCAGCGGGTTTTACCACTACACAGCAACCTGCGGCCAGTGCTGGCGCAATCTTCCAGGCTGCCATGAGCAGCGGGAAGTTCCAGGGAATGATCTGTCCTACAACGCCGATCGGCTCATGCAGGTTGATGCTGACCGTGGTTTCGTCATGTTCGCTGATCGTGCCTTCCTCACTGCGGATCACGCCGGCGAAATAACGGAAATGATCTACTACCAGTGGCAGGTCGGCAGCTTTGGTTTCCCGGATCGGTTTCCCGTTGTCTATCGTCTCTACAACGGCCAGGTAATCCAGGTTATCTTCTACTATCTGTGCGATTTTCAACAGCAGGTTACTCCGGTAAGATGCAGCTGTTCTGCTCCATGTTTTAAATGCTTCATGGGCCGCATCTATCGCTTTATCAATGTCAGTTGCATTGCCTCTTGCAGCTTGTGTGAAAACCTTACCATCAATGGGTGAAATATTATCAAAGTATTCACCACCGGATGGTGGCACCCATTCCCCGTTAATAAAATGCTCATACCTGGTCTTAAATTCAGGACGTGCTGCCAGGGTAGACGAAGGGGCAGCAGATGTTGCAACGCTCATAATTTGTGGAATTTTTTAAACGTGAAATAATACGTGAAATAATACCTGCAATTTCCTGAACTGGCAATAAGAGACGGATATTATCGTACTTATTTATAGCACAATCGTACCTTAATTTTGAGATCGCGGGGAAATTGGTTAACTTGTTAGTAGTAAACTGATATTCCTATGCAGATAAAGAATTATTTGCAGACGATAGACCTTACTATTCCACGGCAGCTGCAAACTTTAGTAGAGAACAGGCGGGTGTTCAATCTCCGCAACTGTGAACTGAGCATCTTTGAAAGTTATGAGGAGGCATACGATGTGCCGCTCACTTTCAATGACCTCGTTATTACCAGCATGATCCGCGGTAAAAAGATCATGCACCTCATCAATAAACCCTCCTTCGATTACCTGCCCGGAGAATCACTGATCGTACCGCCACAGGAAACCATGGTCATCGACTTCCCGGAAGCCGCCCTGAACAATCCGACACAGTGTATTGCCCTGGCTATAGACGACAGCTATATCCGGGAAACCGTCAATTACCTGAATCATTATTACAACAGCGACGGGGACCAGCAAAACTGGCAACTCTCCTTCAACCAGTACCATTTCGAGAACAATCACGAGATCACTGAATTGATCAATAAACTGATCCGCATCTGCAGCAGTAATGACAGGTCGAAGAATATCTATGCGGATCTTCAGCTGAAAGAACTCCTGATCCGCCTGCTGCAAAGCCAGCAGCTGGGACAGGCAGAAGAAGGCAGCGTTTCCAACGTAAACGGTAACAGGCAGAATTTCGTATTGAATTATATCCAGGAGCATCTCACCGAAAAGATCGCGGTAGAAACCCTGAGCCGGCAGGCATATCTCAGCAGGAACCTCTTCTTTAAGTGGTTCCGTGAGCAGTTTGGTATCACACCGCTGGAGTATGTCAACAAAGAAAGGATTAAGCTTGCCAAACAGTTATTGGCAAAGCCGCAAAGCAATATTTACGATGTAAGCAAGCTTTGCGGCTTCACAGATGTCAATTATTTTATCAGGGTGTTCAGGAAGGTGGAAGGCACTACCCCCAAGGTTTATCAATCTTCCTGCAATTGCAATTAGTTAGCTCTCCACTCATTATCCTCCGGAGTGTAGTCAGTATACAGCACACCATCCAGTGTTACTGCCGTCACCTTCCCGCTGACAGGCACCGTTACAGTTACCTGTTTGCTGCCGCTCTTCCATAATGCCGGGGTCTGATGCACTGTTTTGGTCTTGCCATCCGCATAAGTGATCACCACATCAAAAGGAATGGCGAAGCCGCCTGCATTTACGACAGACAGTTCCGCATTGTTACCTTTTGTCTTCACGCCCGCCAGCTTCAGGTCTATATAGTTGTTGCTGAAGAACCAGTTGTTCCAGAACCAGTCCAGGTTCTGACCCGCATAATTGTTGAAGGAATTGAAGAAGTCCCAGGGAATAGGATGTTTACCATTCCAGTCATGGATGTAGCCATGCAGGCACTTGCGGAACAGCTCATCGCCCAGCAGGTCTTTTACCGCCAGGTAAGCCAGGGAAGGTTTTCCATAGGCGTTATTGCCATATCCTGCGCCACTCACCTGGTGGGACTGTGAAATAATAGGCTGATCTTCCTCCCCGGAAGCGTCTTTGATATAGGAATCCACCCGGAACATCCGGTAGAATTTGTCGGCCGCCACTTTGCCCTTCTCCGCTACGCCGATGAGGTATTCGAAGGTAGTAGCCCATCCCTCATCCATAAAGGCATAACGGCTTTCATTGATGCCCATATAAAAAGGGAAATAGGTATGTGCTATCTCATGGTCCTGCACAAGCTGCGCAAAACCGATCTGATCGCCTACGGTGGCATCATTGACCATCATCGGATATTCCATATCGGCAAATCCCTGGAAAGCGGTCATAGTAGGGAAAGGATATGCTACGCCCGGCCAGTTACGGGAGAACCAGTCTAATGCATAGCGGGAAAAATCCACAGAATGGTGAAAGTCCGCAGCAGCGTCATCATAAGCGGCCTGCACACTGGTACGGCGGCCCGTAGCACTGTCTACCACTACACTGGCCGCATCCCAAACATAATGGTCGCTCATGCCAAAGGTCACGTCCGCTATGTGGGAAGCCCTGAATTTCCAGGTGTTCCAGTCCTTTTGCGCGGTCACTTTGCCGGCGCGCATCTCTTCCCTGCCGGCAATATTGATCAGGCGATCTGAGGTGTAGGAGCTTTTCAGGCGCTGCGCTATATCGGGCTGCAATACTTCCTCCACGTTCTGCAGGATACCGGTACCCCATACTACGTAGTTCTTTGGTGCGGTGACTGCCACCTCATAATCATTAAAATCGCTGTAGAATTCTACCCTGTCCATGTGCTCGATCTTATCCCATCCGTTATAGTCGTCGTATACAGAAATACGCGGATAGGCATAAGCCAGGAAGAAGGTCGTGCTGTCTATGCGTCCTTCCCGTCCGCTCTGTTTGGATAAGGTGTAGTGCCAGCTCACATGCAGGTCAAGACTGTCTTTAGACTGCAGTGACTGGGGCAATTTAACCATACCCACCGTTGCAATATCATTGTCGAAAGGCACATTCACACCCCCAATTATCAGGGTGTCTATGATTACGCCGTCTTCTGTCAGGAAATCTTTGCTCACGTACCCGGAGCGGGGCGCATTGGTCTTATGCAGGTTGCAGATCAGGCGGATGACGAGTTCATTCAGCGGATCGGGGCTATTGTTGATATAACGGATCTTTTCCCGGCCATATACCACACCGGAGGGGGCGTTTACTTTCAACTGAATGTCATAGCGGCCTTTGTTTTGCCAGTAATTGCGACCCGGAAGGCCGTTCTTTGCCCTTGTCTGATTAGCATATGCCTTTTTAATATTCCGGGGCATGTACAGCTCCTGGGCAGACGCTATTCCCCCGTACCCGAGCAGGAGCGCCAGTGCGATTACAATCCTTATCATAAGAAGTATTTAGATATCCGGCAAATATACAGCTGCCTAAGATTAGTAATATGAAACTAGGCATAATGATTGTGCCGGTTCCTGTAAAATGTTACGTATGGATACATTCACGCTCGACTACAATAATAGTCAAATAACTGTTACACCATCAGGCAAATGCCAGTTCAAAGTGGAAATACCGGGAAAGAAAATGTTGCTGCTGCTGAAACAGGACAACGAAGGCGCTAACCACTGGTTTGAGGAAGGCACTGACAATGAAACTGACGAAGCCCGGGCCATCGGAGCCGCTATCGATAATTACATGGCAAAACATGATTCGCTGCCGATGCCTGATCAATATCATTGATATTGGCGGTCTGCATAAAGCAGGAGTTTCATGCAGGCTGTTTTTATAATTGCTGTTCGCCGTTTATGATAAACGGTAAAGGAATGGTATAACTATTTTAAAAGATAGTAGCAATAAGACGATGTGCTTTGTTCTAAGGTGCATCGTCTTCTTATTTCTGAAAAGGGAACACTGTTAGCGCTTTCCATGGGCCATGCAGGTAACGCCAGGTCTGCAGCCCTGTGGCCCTCATGTCAAAAGGCACAAAGTCCTCCAACAATGTCTTATGTACATAGTCCGCTTTAAAGGAAGTGACCTTGTTCTGTACTGTAATGTGTGGCCGCAAGGCTTGCCTGTCCTGTTTTATCAACCAGGGATCGAAAGCCTGCTGCAACTGTTGATGTAATAACTGCAGTTCATCTGATACCAGCCTGTAAGCAACGCCCTTTCCGAAATTGACAATACCCGCTACCGTTAATGTGAGCGGCCCTCTTCGTGCTACATCTGCTAAAGTGGCTGCAATGGCAGGTTCCTCTAAGGGTAAATGATGAAACAAAGTAATGTGAGCATCCAGGTAGTTGGCATGAGCCGGAAAATAGCGTTCCCGTAAAGCGTTAAAGTGCGCCTGATATGCTTCTTCCATCTGCAACGTAATGATCTGAATACTACTCATTGTCTGTATAAAAACTACTCAATTTAAACATTGCCGCATAACTAAAAAACCCTGAAATTCTTTCCTGATAACTGTTACAGCGATACGATGTTATAACATGGATAAAAATTAACACGGTTTTTATAAAAAATGAATAAATCCTTACAATTTAATATTATTAAACGTGTAATTTTGGCCTTCAACAAAATCGGCAGTGGAACAAACCTATCATGAGAAAAACTTACCTTTTATTGGTAACGATATTCATGTTAACCCAAACCATTATAGCACAACAACAGACGCCTTATTTCAACTCATTAAGGACTGAAAACGGGCTTTCCCACAACAAAGTCAACTGTATATTACAGGACAAACGGGGATTCATATGGTTTGGTACAGAGGATGGTCTAAATCGTTATGACGGAAAATATTTTACCGTCTTCAGAAGAACGCCGGGTGATAGTACCTGCATATCCGGCAATATTATCAGCGATCTTCTGGAAGATGAAAACGGCATTATCTGGATTGCTACTGAAGATGGCGGGTTAAGCGCTTATGATTACCGTCTTCCCCCATCAAAGCAGTTCAGGCAATACCGGTACACAGCAGGCAATGAAACTGGTATTCCGGAAAATCATATCAATGTCATAGCCGATGATCATAAAGGCTATCTCTGGATAGGAACAGGTAATTACCGTACCAGGAGGTTCAACAAGCAAACGGGAGAATTTTCACATCCGGTAAAGACAGGTACCACTTCTATCCTCTCGCTGCGTATGGATGCCAGAGACACCTTGTGGGTGGGCAGGACCGGCGGAGGTATATTGAAGGTGAATACCCGCACACTGCAGTTCAGCAGCGACAAAAGATACGATGATCTGTACGCACGGCTGCCGCATGTTTCTGTCACTTCGCTGTTCCTTGACGCCAATAACGATATGTGGTATGGCGCATGGGACAAAACACTCTACCATTACGATCATATAAAGCAAACGGAAGAAATGTTCCGGCACGTGCCTGGACGAAATTCCTTTCCGGACGATGAGATCACCGCCTTTGCGGAAGACAGCGACCATCGTTTATGGATGGGAGGCAAAGATTCAGGCCTGATCATGTATGACCGGGATCGTCAGCACTTCTGTCACTATAAACATGATCCTTATATAGATGGCGCCATAGTGGACAATCATGTGAATGCCGTCTATATTGACAGAACCGGTATTATATGGATAGGTACCAACAACGGTATCAGTTTTCACAATCCTTTGTATTACCCGTTTAAACAGACTTTCCTGCCACAAACAGGACGGGATATCAACATATATGATTTTTATAAGGACGCAGCCGGAAGGCTCTGGATCGGCACCAATGACGGCATTTTTATCCAGTCCCCCGGTAAGGCTGCTTTCGAGCACCGCAGGCTGACCTATAAAGGACAGCAGCTGGCGGTCACCAAGTTCTTTGAAGACAGCGACGGCACCTTCTATGTAGGCACTGATTATACCCTCTTTATCTACGATACGCAGAAAGGTACGCTGACCACGCTTCCCAATACGGAGACCGATCCCGTCATGAAGAAGCTGATCGGGTCCAGGATCGTATCTATCGTGAAAGATACGATGGCCATGGGTACGCGGCCTGTGCTGATCGTGTCGCCATATGGACATTACCTGAGTTATTATGACTTTAAAGACAGGATATGGGTAACCCGCAGCGATTCCACGAAGGCAATACTGAAACGGTTCAACCTGAAAGATAACCTCGTCAGGAAAATGTCCAAAAGCATGAACGGCAATATCTGGCTGGCCACCGCCAGGCATGGGCTGGGCGACTGGCCACAGAAAGAGGGCCAGCAGGTGAAGTATCTGAAAGACATCAGCAGCGACGATGTTTTTGATATCCAGGAAGGCGGCCAGGGGATCGTATGGATCAGTACTTATGGCGGCGGACTGAACTACCTGGACGCGCATACGCAGAAAGTAGCGCATATAGCGGAATCCAGTAATCTGACAGAAGGTATGCAGACGGACGAGAAAGGCAGTGTATGGATGGTATGTAACGGGCATATACATAAGTATGATCCCCGCGTAAAGATATACAGCTGTTACGACCTGCCCGCACTCCAGAAGAACGGTGGCGTAAGAGGTTATATGTATAAGGATAAAGAAGGTAATATCTACGTGGGAGGCACGAACTATTACCTGTCCTTCCATCCACGCAATATAGCCAGGATCAACACCGAACCGCCGGTATACCTGACAGACTTCAGGATCTTCAACGACTCGCACAGCGACCTGCTGCAACAGCAGGCCCTTACGCTGGACTATACCAAGAACTATTTTTCAATTGAGTTCTCGGCGCCTGAGTTCAGCGGAGATAACCTGCAGTATGCCTACATGCTCAGCGGCGTAGATAAGGAATGGAATAATGTTGGCAAGCGCAACTTTGCCTCCTATTCCAACCTGAAGGGCGGCGACTATACCTTCATGGTAAAGGCCAGTAACTGGAGAGGCGTATTTGGTACCAGGGTCACTGCCCTGCATATTACCATTATTCCTCCCTTCTGGACCAGGTGGTGGTTCTACCTGCTGTGTACAGCACTGATAGCAGTTACTATTTACCTGCTCTACCGTTACCGTATCAATGAGTTGCTGAAACGGCAGGAGATCAGGAATCGTATTGCACAGGACCTGCACGACAGCGTGGGATCTACGCTGAGCGGTATTTCCGTTTACAGTGAGGTAGCCAGGATCTACAATGAACAGCAAAAAAGTGAACAATTGAAAGAATTGTTAACCACCATTGGTACAACGGCCAATGAAATGATCTCCGAGATGTCTGACATTGTGTGGGCGATCAATCCGAAAAACGATCACGTAAGCAGCATCGTGAAGCGGATGGAATCTTACGCGAAACCTTTGTGTACCGCTAAGAAGATCCATTTCATATTCGACTGCGATCATAAGATTGAGACCCTGAACCTTGCCATGCATCAACGGAAGAACTTCTATCTCATCTTCAAGGAAGCAGTGAACAATGCCTTAAAACATGCGGCATGCAGTATTATCAGGGTGAACATAAGTTACCGCCGGAATATGCTGGAGCTTAACATCCAGGACGATGGTATTGGATTTGATCATCAGGCTGTGCAGGATCCTTCCGTCAGGACCCTGTCTGGTAATGGGCTCAACAACATCAGGCACAGGGCCAGTGAAATGAAGGCCGACCTGGGGATAGAAAGTAAACCACACCAAGGGACATATTTAAAACTAAGCTTTCCCGTTGCCTGACAAAGGCAGCAAAAAAACGACAAACCATGAGTATACGCGTTGCCATCTTTGACGACAACAAAAACATCCGTAACAGCATCACGTTATTGCTAAACACGGCCCCTTCAATTGAAGTTGTGGGCGTATTCAGTGACGCCCGTAATTGTGTGAATGATGTATTGAATTGTAACCCGGACATTGTACTAATGGACATTGAAATGCCTGAAATGAGCGGTATTGAGGCTATCAAACTGCTCTCCAAGGAAGTGCCACATGTACAGATCCTTATACAGACGGTGTTTGAGGACGACGACAGGGTCTTTGATTCCATCTGTGCCGGCGCATCCGGTTACATTTTGAAGAACCATCTTAACACACGCTTACTGGACGCTATCCAGGAACTGCAAACCGGCGGCTCGCCGATGAGCCCTTCTATAGCGCGCCGGGTCCTGAACCTGCTGCAGAAAAGCGTTGTACAAAAGCCGGAGCCGAACAATGACAGCTATAACCTGACTGCAAGAGAAAAAGAAGTATTGACCTGTATTGTCAACGGATTGAGTTACAAAATGATTGCCAGTGAACTTAACATCAGCTATGAAACAGTACGTAGTCATGTGAAAAAAATTTATGAAAAGCTGCACGTGGCTTCACTTACAGAGGCCGTTGCACTTGCCATCAATCAACGTATTGTATGATACGGCCGTGCCAACTCCCCACTTAGAGTTACCGGTCTCCCCGATTTAGGTGATTTTCTGACATGTGAAGATGGTCTACATTTGCAATAGAAAAAGCAATGAGACCTGTTCAAAGAAAAAAGAACTTAAAATATATTCTGCTAGATACAAACTAAATTCAAATGATCTGTTTACGTTAATTTATCTGGTGTAGCCCTGTTCTCAGGGCTCTTTTTTTTATATGCCGGGCCTCCGGCATATTTGGTTTCCGGCGTATCCGTGTTCCATATTCGTGTCCCGCATATCCGTTCCCCAGGGGTTATCACCCCTGGCTACAAACACCGCGGCTCCTAAAGGAGCCTATTGTCGCGATTGATCAACGTTATATCATATGGGCATTACATCCTGGTGGCATATTTGGTTTCCGGCGTATCCGTGTTCCATATTCGTGTCCCGCATATTCGTTCCCCAGGGGTTATCACCCCTGGCTACAAACACCGCGGCTCCTAACGGAGCCTATTGTCGCGATTGATCAACGTTATATCATATGGGCATTACATCCTGATGGCATATTTATTTCCCGCATATCCGTGTTCCATATTCGTGTTCCGCATATCCGTTCCCCAGGGGTTATCACCCCTGGCTACAAACACCGCGGCTCCTAACGGAGCCTATTGTCGCGATTGATCAACGTTATATCATATGGGCATTACATCCTGGTGGCATATTTGGTTTCCGGCGTATCTGTGTTCCATATTCGTGTCCCGCATATCCGTTCCCCAGGGGTTATCACCCCTGGCTACAAACACGGCGGCTCCTAACGGAGCCTATTGTCGCGATTGATCAACGTTATATCATATGGGCATTACATCCTGGTGGCATATTTATTTCCCGCGTATCCGTGTTCCATATTCGTGTCCCGCATATCCGTCCCCAGGGGTTATCACCCCTGGCTACAAACACGGTGGCTCCTAAAGGAGCCTATTGTCGCGATTGATCAACGTTATATCATATGGGCATTACATCCTGGTGGCATTGCGGCATATTTATTCCCGGGGTGATCGCCCAGAGGAGCTATTTATTTCCACACATACGGCATCCCCGTGCCCTCTTCCAGGTATTTCTTCAGGCTAAGCAGGAACATCGCCCAGTGATAGTTACAGCTGCGGTAATAATCGGTCACCTCCTGCCAGTTATAGTGTTTCAATATCACGGTAGTAAATCCCTCCTTTCCGGGCAGGATCTTAAAGCAGATGAAGGTCCCCACCCATTCAGGATCGGATTCTGTACATTCCCAGAGCACCTTCTCCCCCGGGCGCAGTTCCAGGATCTGCATTTTCGTGATGTAGTCTTCGCCCCAGTTAAATTCATTGACAAATCCGGGCTCCGGCTTTACCAGCAGTTTGCTTGTCCATACCGCGCCCAGTCCTTCCTGTGTGGTAAGGGCCTCATAGACTTTTGCCTGGCTTGCCCTGATCTGGAGCAGATGCTCGATTGCCACCATATGTTCTGTTTTAGCTTACATTAAAAGTAACAATGTTGTGGAAGTACCGGGCTGGCCAAATTGGACATATGATGAT
Organism: Chitinophaga filiformis; assembly: GCF_023100805.1. Classification (NCBI taxonomy): domain Bacteria; kingdom Pseudomonadati; phylum Bacteroidota; class Chitinophagia; order Chitinophagales; family Chitinophagaceae; genus Chitinophaga; species Chitinophaga filiformis. Next base: position 4,513,496 of record NZ_CP095855.1, on the reverse strand, counting down.
GGGATCTCTGCCAACTACAATTCTCTGGCCGCTTCGATGTCTGCTGTCCGGTACAAGTGTTCAGGGATCTGTGCCAGCGTGGAAGGATGAACTTTACTGCCTAATCCATAGAATTCCTGGAAACTCATGATCAGCGGCCGCCACTTGTCAGGGTCTACCTTGTGCTGTTGTCCCTGCATCAATATCGATTCATCCAGGTGCACCCGGGTGATCCGCATTTCAAATGTAAGGATCTTTCCCCGTTGTGCAGCACTGTCTGCTGCTAAATGATGTGTAGCGGCCAATACTGCTTCCTGGTGTACCGGGCATTCCAGCACCCGTGGCGGGGCAACCGTGTCTGCAGCCAGGGGTGTTAATCCGGCCAGCCCGAACTTATCCTGCTCATAACGATACCCCTTCTGTTGTTTACCCGCCGGTACCGGATCACTCCCTGTGGTGCGGGCTAACCTGTTTACCGCTTCTACCTGGTGAATGGACGGCAGGTTCAGCACACACTGCCCCGTACGAAGGATATTCTCCGTTGTTTTAGAGAGTGCAGACAGTCCCAGCATACAACGCCAGCCCAGCCAGAAAACAGATGACATAGGCGCCAGGTTATAGGTACCGTTTTCATTCATGGTACTGATCAGCACTACCGGTGTGCCGAAATAGAGGATTGATGGTTCGCTGCGGAGATGCATACAATATTTGTTTAGACATCCCAAAAGTAGAATGCCCGCAATGGTGTTTCAACCCGGTTCTTGCTGAAGTGCCAGGCGAATAATTTATGTCTGGACGCTTCACAATATTCCCTGCTGCCCTTCCGTTTAATGGTCGCATCTTATTGTTCCACCTCTTTTACGTAGAAACCATATTCTTTAGTTCACCCATTTAAAATCTTCGTATACAACAGATCCATTACAACCGGTAATTCCTAATCAAAACAAATACTATGAAACTCAGAAATCGTCTGCTGGCAGCAGTCACCCTCCTCTTTGCCATCAGCTGTAGCAAAAAAGACCTCAACAATGAGGCGGAAAAACTGTATGGCCGGCAAAATATGCTGGCTAACGCCAACGCCTCTCCGGTCGGAGATGTGGTAGGTAAGATCGCCGTCGGTTACCAGGGTTGGTTTGCCTGTGCGGGCGACGGCTCTCCTATTAATGCCTGGTGGCATTGGACACAGAACTGGGCACAGTTGCCCTCTTCCACCAACAACGGCATTAAGTCATGGCCTGACGTGCGGGATTATTCCAACACCTACACCACTGCCTGGCCTGCGCTGAACAATGGTCAACCTGCAAAATTGTTCTCCTCTTTCTCTGACCAGACCGTTAATACCCATTTCAGCTGGATGCAACAGCATGAGATAGATGTGGCGGCCTTACAACGCTTCAATCCCAACGGACAGGAAGGTCCCATCAGGGATGCCATCACCGCCAAGGTGAAAACGGCGGCGGAGCAATATGGCCGTAAGTTCTATATCATGTACGATGTAAGCGGCTGGACCAACATGCAGTCGGAAGTAAAGGCCGATTGGACCAATAAGATGTCTGCCTACACTTCCTCTCCTGCCTATGCCCGTCAGAATGGCAAACCTGTTGTCTGTATCTGGGGTTTTGGCTTCAACGACGACAACCATCCCTGGTCGGCCGCTGTCTGCCTGGACGTGATCAACTGGTTCAAGAACCAGGGGTGCTACGTAATAGGCGGTGTACCTACTCACTGGCGCAACGAGAACAGCGATTCCAGGCCAGGTTTCCTGAACACCTACAAGGCATTTAACATGCTCTCTCCCTGGATGGTAGGCCGGATCGGCAATGTGGGAGACGCCGATAATTTCTACAGCAATGTCAACACGCCCGACCTGGCCTACTGCGCGGCCAATGGTATCGATTATCAACCCTGCATACTGCCCGGCGATCTGCAGGAAAGGCAGCGTGCGCACGGCGATTTCATGTGGCGGCAGTTCTATAACATGGTAAGACTGGGCGTTCAGGGTATTTACATCTCCATGTTCGATGAATACAATGAAGGCAACCAGATCGCCAAGACGGCTGAAAACAGCAGCCAGATACCGGCAGGCTCCGGTTTCCTGACGCTGGACGAAGACGGCGTAGCCTGTTCTTCCGACTACTACCTGCGCCTCACCCGCGATGGCGGCCGTATGTTGAAAGGCCAGATAGCCCTGACAGCGGTGCGCCCCACACCCACTATTCCCGGCGGCACGGTAATTCCTGTCGGACAGACCGTTACCATCAAAGGCTTCAACAATATGTATGTATGCAGCGAGGGGAATACCCAGCCGATGATCTGCAACCGTACCGTGGCCCAGTCATGGGAACAGTTTACCGTAGTAGATGCCGGCGCTGGTAAAGTAGCGCTGCGCAATCAAAGCAACTACGTATGCTCAGAGAACGGTCAGTCACCCGTTATCTGTAACCGTACAGCGCTGGGCCCCTGGGAACAGTTTGACTGGATCGCCAATGCTGATGGTACCGTTTCCTTCAGGGGCAATAACGGTGCATACCTTTCAGCAGAAGATGGCGTAGCACGTATGACCTGCACTAAAACTACAATAGGAGCAGCAGAAAAATTCAGGATCAATCAATAAACAAAAAGCACCAGGTGTTGCTCAGCACACCTGGTCCGCAAATGGAAAAGGCGCCCCGTGATCAACCCGGGACGCCTTTTTACCTATTGGAACTTTACACTTCTTATCTGATAACTGTTATCTGTCCTGTTACCTGTGAAACCGGACCACCGATCTTCTTCTTGTAGTTGATCACCCAGATGTAGGAACCACTTTCCACCAGGTTGCCCAGGTATCGTCCATCCCATCCGAGCCTGTAGTCTTTAATGAAGCATACCTGCTGGCCCCAGCGGTTGAAGACGCGCAATTCATAGTCATACATCGGGCCTTCTGCTGTTGGCTTGAACACATCGTTCTTACCATCGCCATTAGGCGTAAAGGCTGTCGGGAACTGCGGATTCGCTTCACAAGGTTTATAGGTCACCGCAATATGGTCAGATACAGATCCGCAATCGTTGTATACCATCACGGTGTAGTAACCTGTGCTGGTCACCGTATAAGTGCTGGTAGTAGCGCCATCCTGCCAGCGGATGCTATTGCCCGCACCGGCATTCACTTTCAGCACCAGCGATTTGTCCAGGCACAGCGTAGTATCGCGACCCAGGTCAAATTCAGGGATGCCTGCTACTGTTACATTTACGCTATCCATTGTGATCTGTGAACAGAACCTGTCCATCACAGAGACGATATACTTACCTGGTTTATTCACTTCTTTCACCGGGTTGGTATCGCCGTCATTCCAGAGGTAAGATACCGCGTCAGGATTCTCGGCATTCAGCACTACGCTGCCACCGATACAGATATCGCGCTGTGGTCCGATGTCGATATCGAGATGAGATTTCAGCGTCACTCTAACCGTATCTTCCACCACACAACCACTGCGGCTTACCGTTACCCAATAGTCGCCCGGTCTTGACACTACGATCTCGTTGGTGGTCTCTCCGCTGTTCCAGCGCACAGTACCACCATCCGGTTCTACCGTCAGGATGGCTGTTTCGTCAGGACAGATCTGCGTATCATCGCTCAGTACCACGTTCGGAGCAGTAGCCACCGTCACAGTTGCATCATCGTGGGTGGTACAGCCATTCAAGGTTACATCCACACCATAGGTACCAGCCATATATACATCTATAGACGAAGTGGTTTCACCTGTGCTCCATACATAGGTAGCAGCCGGGATATAAGCATTCAGTTTTACACTTGCGCCTTCACAGATGGTGGTATCTGCCAGGTTTACTACCGGTGGATTATTTACCGTTACCTTCACTTCATCTGTTGTTGCACACACACCGTTGAATACAGTCACACTGTAAGTACCGCTGGTGTTCACGGTGATAGTCTGCGTATTAGCGCCTGTTGACCAGCGGATGTTGTAACCGGCATTGTTGCTGCCGGCATCCAGCGTTGCAGATTCACCTGCACAGATGGACACATCCTGACCCAGTTCCACCACCGGTTTTTCAATATACTGCAGGTCGTAGGTAACCGTATCGGACACACAGCCGGTTACACCGTTAGTTACCGTAAAGCTGGCCTGTACAGCCCCATTCAGGTCGAACACATTACTGCTCTGCACCAGTGGCGTTGGCACTGCACTGGCTGGTACTACGCTCACCAGGGTGAATTTCGGCTTACTTACTTTATTCTTTAAGAGTATTGCAAATTTTGTATTGTTAGAACAGTTGGCCGGCAGTTTCGGATCCAGTTCCGGTTTAGGAGCCGGGCTTACCGTAATGGTCTGCACACGTTCTATAGCGGCATTGCCACAGGCGTCGGAAACGTTCCACCTTCTCACTACGGTGTATCCCGCGCATTTATCTGCCACAAACGGATCCTGCACCATTGTTACCTTCTTAGGGAAGTTCACATCACAGTTATCAACAGCGTACAGGGTAGCCGGAACCGGGAGCGGCTCATCGTAACTGATGGTGACGTTGGCAGGCGCCGGATCGATCTTCGGCCTGGTCGTATCTGCCACGGTAATTACCTGGCGGAGCGTAGTCGCATTACTACAAGCATCCTTCGCGGTCCAGGTACGGATCAGGCGATAGTTGCCCGCACATGCACCGTTGATGCTCTCACGGGTCTGTAAATAAGTCACCTTCACAGTACCACAGTTGTCTGTAGCTGTCAGGAGAGCAGGCGGCTCCGGTACTGCGTTACAATCTACCGTAGTATCGGCAGGTGCTGCTGCAGTGAATACCGGTTTGGCTGTATCCTGTACTGTGATCACCTGTTGCATAGTGGCTGTATTACCACAATTATCGATGGCGGTCCAGGTACGTGTCAGCCTGTAATTGCTTGGACAGCTGCCGGAAAGGAACTCTTTACGCTGGGATACTTTCACTTTCACTGTAGCGGTGCAGTTGTCTGTAGCAGTTACCGCAGCTACATCCGGTACGCTGTCGCAATTCACGGTAATCACCGGAGGCACTGTTACAGAGAATACCGGTTTCACATTATCCTGTACGGAGATGGTCTGCGTCAGGGTAGCCTTGTTACCGCAAAGGTCAGTGGCTGTCCAGGTACGGATGATCTGGTAATTGCCATCGCAGTTGCTGCCTGGCAGGGATTTACGTACATCCACCGGGTTGACGGTGATGGTACCCGGCGTACAGTTGTCGGTAGCCGTCAGTGGTTGTCCTGCAGGCACCTGGTCACAGCTGACGGTGATATTGGCTGGTGCAGGATTATCAAACACCGGAGGTGTAATGTCGCGTACAGTGATCACCTGTTTCAGGGTATCGCTTGCGTTACCGCAGGCATCTACAGCTACCCATTTACGGATCAGCTGATAGTTGCTTGGGCAGGCGCCCGGCTGGCGCAGGGTCACTTCTATCGGCGTCACGGTCAGCGGACCGGAGCAGGCGTCTGTAGCAGTAAGGTCTACTGCTGCAGGAATAGCGTCACAATTCACGGTTACATTAGCCGGCGCTTTTACATCGAATACCGGCGCTGTTTTATCTGTTACCGTGATCACCTGCTGTGCCTGTGCGCTCAGACCACAACGGTCGGTCGCTGTCCAGGTACGTTCTATTTTGAATGTGCAGGCGTCTATAGTAGTCGTTACATCGGCACTGGTAACTGTCAGTGGCTCATTAGTATAAGGCGCATGACTGAATACCGGTGTACCAAACTTCGTGGTATAGTCTGTACCCTGTACACAATCTACCGTGATCGGTGCAGGAACAGAGACTACTACCGGTGGGGTGCTCATCAGTGTGAGCAACACGGCGTTACTGATGTTGCCTGTACAAGCGCCTGACATCACCACGCGTCTGAACCAGGTGTTCTGGGTGATGCTGGCCGGTGTATAGCTATCGGTAGTGCCACCCGTACCGGTGGTTACGTTCACAAAGCCGGTGCTGGCACTGGTAGTGCTCATCTGCCACTGGTAGGTGAATGAGCCGGTACCACCGCTTACTACACCGCCGGTCAGTGTTGCAGGAACATCGCTTGCGCAGAGAACCTGGTCGGCAGTGATCGTATTGCCCTGAATAGCAGGCTGATTGGTCAGCACAACGTCATCAGGCGTTGAGGTACATGCCCCGTTGGCGATCGTCCAGCGGAGGGTGGTTGTTGTACCTGGTTGTAAGGTCACTGTAGCGGTTGGACTATGAATATCGGAGATGACAGCGGTGGCACCACCTACAATGGTCCAGGTACCTGCTGCGCCAGCCGGAGATGCCGTGTTGGCATTCATCGTGAAGTTCGGATCATCGCAATGTACCTGGTCTGCACCTGCAGCAGCGTTGTTTGGCATTACGCTGTTGGTGAGCGTAATACTATCCACCGAGTTACAGGTACTGTTAGAGATCACCCAGACGATAGTAGCGGTGGTACCCGGAGGCACGGTCACTACTGCAGCCGGATTACTGAAATCGCCGGCGCCTATGCTGGCGGAAGTTCCCGCTGGCAGGCTCCAGGTAGCAGTACCTGTTACTGGTGTGTTGGCGGCCATTGTGAACAGCGCATTGTTACAATGCTGCTGATCAGGGCCAGCGCTGGCAGTTGTAGGTTTAGGTATACTTGTCAGTGTTACTTCATCGAAATTCGAGCAGAGGCCATTGGTCATCGTCCAGCGTAATACCGCTGTCGCGCCGGCCGGCAATGTCACATGCGCAGTATCCATATTGGCCTGGCCCGCAGCAATAGCAGCAGATCCACTTACCACTGTCCAGGTACCGGTGGCACCTGTTACTGTAGGTTTGTTGCCCGCCATCTTAAAGTCAAGGCCCGCACATTGTGACTGGTCTGGCCCCGCATTCGCCACATCCGGCAATGCGTAGTTGGTCAGCACCAATGTATCGCTGGTGGTACAACCGCCATTGGCGATCGTCCATTCCAGTTTCAGCACAGTACCCGCAGGCACTGATATATTAGCTGACTGATTGTGTATATCTGCAGGAGGGAAAATAAATGTTGACGGAGATAATACTCTCCAGGTACCGGTGCCGCCTGCAGCTGAATTAGCTGTCAGTGCAAAGGCCGGTGCATTACAATGCATTTCGTCAGGACCCGCAACAGCAGGATTTGGCGCAAGGCTGTTGCTTAGCGTTACATCATCGGAAGAAGAGCAGCCACCATTAGAGATGGTCCAGCGCAGTACTACTACTGTACCTGCCGGAATGCTCAATACCGCATTCGGGTTGTTCACCGATGCTCCAGGGAAGACAAAACCTGCCGGAGATACCACACTCCATCTGCCGGTACCGCCACCGGCGCCCGGCGCGTTGGCAGAAAGGGTGAACACCGTATTGTTACACTGCGACATGTCCGGTCCTGCATTTGCCGTTACAGGCATTACAGAGTTGGTTAATGTAACATTGTCTGTACTGATACATGTACCATTGGTCGTTTGCCATGTAAGTACTACCGTCACTCCCACTGGTACGGAGACCACCGCATTCGGATTGCTGATCTGTGCAGCAGGGATCGTAGCTGTAGTACCTGCCGGCAGTATCCATTTACCGGTACCTACCGCTACGGGAGTAGCCGCCATGGTAAAGTTGCTCACGCCGCATTTCGCCTGGTCAGGTCCGGCGTTCGCCGTAGTTGGCGGTATAGCATTGGTCAATACGACGTTATCAGCAGAGACACAGAGACCATTCTTAATTGTCCAGGTAGCGGTCACACTCACACCTGCCGGTACATTGATCGTCGCATTCGGATTATTTTCCTGTCCGGCAGTAATGCTGGCAGTCGTACCTGCAGGCAGGGTCCAGGTACCTGTACCGATCGTTGCAGCATTCGCCTTCATAATGAACTGGGCGTTGCCGCATTGTATAGAGTCACGACCCGCATTCGAAATGGTCGGAGGTGCAAAGTTGGTCAGCACGGCAGTGTCTTTTACAACACAGGTACCGTTTGTTACCGTCCACACGGCGCCTACGCTGGTGCCCTGTGGTACGTTGATCACAGCCGTTCTGCTGTTCACCTGACCGGCAGTAATAGTAGCCGTGGTACCTGCGGGAAGGCTCCAGGCGCCGGTACCCGGTGCAGGATCGCTGGCGGCCATGGTAAAGGCGGTACTGTTACAGTTGGACTGGTCAGCACCTGCACTTACAGCAGCCGGCATTGGCGTGAGGGTTACCTGCTTGCTTACACAAGCAGTAGTATCGCAGGCGCCGAGGCTTTCCGCCCTTACATAATAAGTGGTGGTAGCACTCAGTGGCAGGGTAACGGTGGCGCCTGTAGCAAGACGGGTACCTGTACCACATCCGCCGGCATACCATGCCCATACACCGTTTGGCGTTACCTTATCTGACTGCAGACCAAGGCCGCCGCCATTTACGGTGAGCGTTACAGTATTACCAGCGCCACAGATATTGGTAGCACTGGCCGTAATACCGGTAGGCGCAGTTGGCGCAGAGGATACATTCACGGTGAACGGAATGATGGAATCACAACCGGCTTTCGCTGTTTTATAGCTCAGGTTGAAGGTATACACACCCGGAGCTGTTGTGGCCGGGTATGGAACAGTGAGCGGCCATTTCAGGGGCTGGTCAATGATACTTACAAAACCAGGCATCGGCGTAGTGCCGGGCGTAATAGAATATATAGTAGGCGTTCCTTTGGTAGACAATGTATCTAATGTAAAGAAACCTTTACTGCTGCAGGATACAACAGGCGTCACCAGGTTGATAACCGGCTTACCTATTTTATGTAGTATAACGGTATCGATGTTGGCGACACATCCACCGGCATTGGTAATGCTCCAGGTCAGTACAATATCGCCTTCTTTATCGAGCGCAGTTACAGCTGTATTATAAGCAGTGTCGTAAGCGATCGTTGCATTACCGGATATCAGTTTCCAGATACCTTTTTCTGCAGCCGGACCGGAAGCTACTGTATCAGCAAGCGGCTGGCTTGCATTCATAATGAAGACATTATCTGTGCCACATTGGGTGGTATCCTTACCGGCATTGCTATAGGTAGGGTCTACCAGGAGATGCAGGGTATCCAGGATAGTGGTAGCACAATTCGCATTGCCCGGGCTTCTTACCGTCCATGACAATACTACGGAAGTACCTGGCTTCTTCAGCGTCACCCTTGTACGCTCAGCGGAAGGCAGCAGGATCTTCACATAATTATCTATTACGTTGTCGGTCACCGCCGGGCCATACACATCTTCCACTCTCCAGGTGCCGGTTGCGCCAACTACTTTACCTACTTCCACGGTAAAGTTACCGGTCGGATTGGCAGATGCGCAGTATACGTTCTGGTTAGGCTTCAGTGTGGTGCTTGGCGTAGCGCTGACATTTATAATAACCGGGTTGGAAGTTGCCTGGCAGACATTCGCCACATCTTTCACGGTTACAGAGAACACCGTGTCGGCGATGCCGTTGATCTGTATCTGCGCTGCCTCTACCAGGTTGTCGTATTCCGGCATTGGTACCAATGTACCACTTGCATCCGGACCTCTGAACCAGTTAATGGTATAACCATTCAATACATCGTTGATCTTCAGGTTCACTGATTCACCCACACAGACGCTTGCATCGGAAACGGCCACGTCCACCCTTGGAGAGCGCACCATCTTGATCTCGGTACTGTTCTCGTCCATACAGGTATGTCCGTCGGCATATTCAACATAGCCATATACAGTAATAATAGTATCCTTATCTACCTGGATGGTACGTTTGGTATCGGTGTAACCAGGGAGGTCTTTCCAGGTGTAGTAATCGAAACCACCGGAAGCTTCCAGTTCCACATAGGTGCCGGAACATACCTCACTCTGTGTCAGGTTGAGGGTCGGCATCGGCAATATGGTGAGCCTGATCTGGGAAGATGGAGATGAACAGGTGGTGGAATCGCTGCCTCTTTCATATATGAGTACCTGGAACAGGTAATCTGAAGCCACTTTACGTGTACCTTTCAGTTCACCGGGCCCGATCACCAGTTGTGGCGAATTACCGGAACCATAAGGAACATTGATCCATGTACGGCCTTCGTCATCACTCATCTGCCACTGGTACACAGGATCAACGAAATAGCCCAGCGGCTGGAAGGAAGCCGATAAAGTGATCGGAGCGCCTTCACACAATACTTCCTGGAGCGTCTCATTATCACCATCTATTGTAGCAACAATGCTGGGGCTACAATAAGAAAATTCGATATCGTCTATAGCGATATCGTTACCACAACCTCCCGGTTTATTGTTGGTGACAAATACTGTCACCGCATCTACATCTGAAGGAACAATAAATGTTCCGCCATATCGCTGCCAGGTCGGACCGGTGTTGCCCAGCATCATCGACACGGAATAAGTCCTGAATGAATTCAGGACCCTGGCCGGATTGGCGGCATCTACCACGGTAAAGGTAACGCCGGCATATTGATAACCACTGCGGCAGGTATTATTAAATGCATTAGCCGTGTTAACGTTCATTAACCAGGCGCTGAAATTATATACAGAACCAGGGCAAAGACCCGTGATCGTTTTCTTATAGAACTGCTGCGGACTAACGGCAGAATTAGCTACCAGCATTGCACCACGGTAACCACCGGTGTGATCTGACGTGGTGGAAACCCAGTCGCTCTTCGCAAAGGAAGGACTGTTGGTGATCGCGTAGCTGTCGTTATTAAGATCTCCCGTAGGCTGGTAATTATATAATACAACACCATCCACAGGATAGTTCCTGCGGTTTACGCCGTCGGGCATACTGCCAAAGTTCTCCGTGAAGCCGGCCATCGTTGCCCCGCCAATACCACAGGTACTGATGGTACAATCCGCCGCATACATCTTCACGGTACGGGTCACCGTTCTCAATACACTATCCGCTCCTTTATAATAAAGCTTGATATTAAATGTATAGTCGCCCGGTACCAGGAACTGCAGTGTCAGCGCTTTCGTATTTGTCAGCTTGGTAGCTTTGCTCCCGACAGGATTCTCTGTATAGAGGATCTCGTAGTCTGCGTCGGTATTATTAGGAGATGTGATGGTCCAGTCGGCCTTCTGGGGGATGGCAAGACCTGTGCCTTCTACCATGGCGTTCACGCTGGTGAACTTGATCTGATTGGCAGTAGCGTTGGTCCTGGACATACATACCGTATCCGGTATATTCACGTACACTGTCTGTGCATGCAATGTCCCGAATGCACAACACAATGACAGGCATAATAATATTAGAAGCTTTTTCATCAATAGGGATTTCGTGAACGGTCAGAAACAGTAAAAACCAGTGGCATTATCTGTGGCTGACATGCAATGTTTTTGTGTTTGAAAAAGCCCCGTCAACCTTTCCCGCAACAACATGATGGGAAGTATAAATAGTCTTCATAGGCATATGTGGTATAGCGAAAAAATATTGCTATTTTAAAATTAAAAGTATAAATAATATGAAAATATTAAAAATATGTACCCTGCCCCGGAATGTCCCCGGAAGATAGTGACATGGCGGACTCGGGTAGTGGAATTTGATAGTCAGCCTTTTACCGGGCTAAAGAAATGTTAAAAAAATTTAGCAAAAGTTATCCACAATACTAGTTATCCACATTTTCTTTATTAAGCCCCTTTTCAGCGCGTAAGGTTGGCCACGCACCCAACTCCCTTATAATCAACATATCTGATCGGTAAGCCCGGTTTTAACGCATTTATTCCCCCTGTGTGAACCTGTTGCAGGTGACGGGTGTTTTTTTAGAAGCTCCGGAATGCTGCTGACATAAGGTTGTCACCCGGCACAACTTACTTTGTACTGTAAGCAAATTATTCACTTTTAAACCAAAAGAACATGACCCAGCAAATGACCGCTTTAGCGACTGTTATTACCCCCGAAGAACTCCTTGAGCATTGGCAGGGACACCGCCGGCTCACCCGTAAAGTGATCGAAGCTTATCCGGAAACCGAGCTTTTTACTTTTTCTGTAGGCGGTATGCGTCCATTTTCAGAACTGGTCCTTGAAATGATCAACATGGGAAATCCCGGCATAGACGGTATCGTTAGCGGCCAATGGCCCGCCTGGGGAGCGCAGGAAACAAAATCTGCCCCGCAGACGAAAGAAGCCCTGTTGTATATGTGGGATGAACTAACGGAGAAGCTTAATCGCTTATGGCCAGAGATCAAACCTGAGCGATTCCACGAAGTAGATCTGGCCTTTGGGCAATGGGAAGGCACCATCCAGTTCCTGCTGTTTTACTTTATCGATAATGAGATACATCACCGGGCGCAGGGTTTTGTATACCTGCGGGCCCTGGGTATTGAGCCGCCTGCATTCTGGGACAGGTCATGACCATCAGAATGGCCCATTCCCACCCTAACATTGTCTGATATGACCACCCTTAAAAATTCCTCATCCGTTTAATTTTGAATTAATCATATAACACGCATAAAGAAGTATTCTCTAACAATCAAAAAAAACGATATGGCTGCACTTAACCCTTATCTGATTTTTAATGGTAACTGCGAAGACGCATTTAATTTTTATAAGTCAGTGTTTGGCGTAGAATTCCAAATGATTTCAAAATTCAAAGACATGCCGGATGGTAAGTGCCCGGTAGCCGATGAGAACAAGATCATGCATGTATCCATGGCCATTGGCAACAAAGGGGATGTTCTGATGGGTAGTGATAACGGTTCGGGAATGGGAGACGTTAACATTGGTAACAACTTTTCTATTTCTATCAGCGCGCAGACAGAAGAGGAAACGAAGAAACTGTTTGATGGCCTCTCCTCCGGCGGCAAGATCACCATGCCGCTGACGCCTACTTTCTGGTCGCCGCTCTTCGGTATGTTCACCGACAAGTTTGGCGTTAACTGGATGGTGGGTTACGACAAGCAGTCCTGATCAGTTACAAAAATGTCAGAAGCCTTTAAATCCCAAGCGGGACTTAAAGGCTTCTTTTTACACGGGTATTTCATAGATAGTAGATGGCTTATTGCAGTATACCTGCCGGAATATGTCCATCGGCAGTGTTAAATGACAATCCCAACAACTTCGCGATGACAGGCGCTATATCTGTCAGGTCCATCTCCTTCACCGTCTTCCCCTTTGCTATACCTGCGCCATATGCTACAAAACCGGTCTGGATCTCCCGGAAATCAGGATAGAAACCATGTGTACCGCCCTTTGCTGCTTTTACAACAGCCCCCTTCACTCCTGCGCCTATAGTTACACCCGGCATGGCTGCCAGCGCCAGCGCGGCATCAGGATCAGCGCCAATGGCGTCCAGTTGTTTACGGTCGATTATTTTAAACAGTTTTTGCTGATCAGCCGGCAGATGCGTCAGTATCTCCTTTACTTTTTCCAATGATGCTTTGTCGTTCTTATCTTTCAGATGCAGGAATGCAGAACCTCCTGCGGCATGGAACCGGGCCTTCCAGTTGCCATTGTCCATGTCTGTGATCAATCCTGCCTCAGCCAGTAATATGTTCGGAGAGAAGGACTGCTGAATATCCACAAAACCATGATCGCCTGTTACGATGATGGTGGTACTGTCTTTGATACCGGCCCTGATCAATGCTTCCAGGATAGTGCCGATGGCCCTGTCGGCGCCTGCTACCGATTTCCTTACCAGCAAACCGTCACGTCCCTGCATATGCTCATAGTGATCTGTACAGGCCAGGTGTAAGGTAGTGAACGCAGGTTTATATTTTCTGATGATATAAGCGCCCATTCTTGCCACATTCTCATCCATCACCAGTTCTTCCCTTACCATGGAAAAATCGTCGGCTCCCAGCTTACCAGTGGCATTCTCCTCCAGTTCCTGCCAGAGACCGGCAGGGGTCGTTGCTTTGGCGGTTTCCTCCCTCCTGTCGGTCGACTTACCCAGTGGCCAGATATCCGGCACATTGCAATCAATAGGTCCACCTACCGTGACCGGCCAGATCACATTGGCATTTGTTTTACCTGCCTTATGTACCGCATCATATAAGGTAGGCGCCTTGATACCCTCATAATAAAAATACCATGCGCCGCTGGCCTTGCCTTCCTCAAAAGGCGCGTTATAATAAATGCCGTGTTTTGCAGGCTTTACACCTGTAATAATGGTAGTATGATCAGGATAGGTTACACTGGGGAACACACAGTTCACACCATCTGCCGAAACACCATTCTCCTTCATCATCCGGAGATTGTTCATTCCCCAGGAAGCTTCCTGGTAGAAGTCCGGACGGAATCCGTCAATAGTGATCAATACGACATGACCTGTCTGTTGTGCGGCGGCTGACAATGTTAACAGCAGCCCTCCTGCCATTGCATAGATACGCTTCATCTTCGCTGTCTTGTTTATGAGAAGAACTGTAAGATGAAGCGCTTACCGTCAGCAGGCCAGGTTAAGAAATTGTTATGAGCTTTATAGTTTAAAGAAGATCTTCTTTTTATACAGCCAGTAGCAGAGATACCATTCCAATGCCCAGGTTGTGAGTGCAGCTGGTATATGCCAGGGTACAAAAATGCCCACTACCCCATTCAGCCATTGCGCGCCAACCGTCTCAAAGAACAGGTAAATAAATATCGCGTTCATCCCCACTACTACGGCTATCCAGGCATAACGCTGGTGATCGCGTACGTCTATCCACCAGTAAAGGAAAGACAGTATGAGCAATACCCAGCCGGCAGAAGCCAGTACAAACCCGGCAGTACTGATCCTTTTTATGATGGGCGATATACCTGTGAGGTCAGCGCCGAACCCGAGACAGAGCAATATCACCCCGGCAAGGGCCAGTATGCCTGCTTTACGATTGCCCTCCAGGGTTGAAGACAATAACTTTCCTGCCGTTACGCCCCATACCGTATGCGCGGCCGTTGGAATGATATTGATAGCCACCCAGCCATCCTTATTGATCTTGCCCATCAGCAGCGTATCCATGTAAGCGCCGAAGTTGTGGTATTCAACAAAGGGCTGATCAAAACCCGGCACCAGTATACTACGGTAAAGGATGTCGTTCAGCAGGATCAGCAGCAGGCCTGTACTGATCTGGAAAGTATAGGAACGGCCGATGACCAGGTAAGCAATGATGCCGGTGGCGGACAATTGCGTCAGCACGTTCCACAGTTCCCACACCAGTTTGCCTGCATATACGCAATGCAGGCCCGTTCCCAGCAGGAAGAGCTTTGCACTGCGTATAGCGATATGTTTGAAATTTTGTTCCCAGCTCACGCCCTTCCGGCGCTTGCTTTCATAGGATATATACATGGCCGTGCCCGCCATGAACATAAATGCGGGCTGCACCAGGTCCCAGAAACGCAAACCATGCCAGGGATGATGAAAGAATTGCCGGATAAAAGCATTGTCATGCCACTCGCTGATCGACTCATATACCCGGCAACTTTCGCCCGCCAGTAATATCATGATCACTCCCCGCATGACATCCAGCGATAATAAACGGCCGGTCTGTTTTTCCATTATGATGTTGGGTTAATTAACTAAGATCACTTATTGCTCAAAATTGATCAGCACCGATGGCAGCCCCTTTCCTGGTATATCGCCCAGTGTGGCCGACCAGTCGCCTTTGGTTGCCTCTATGCCAATGCGCAACCCTGTAGTTGCCGCCAGGCCCTTCAGCTTTGCACGGGAAAGACGCAGCTCAAACTTCAGCACATTGCCTTCCTGCTGCTGCGTACCGAGGGTATAGAATTCCGTTACACCGGAGGCATCAAAAGTAAAGGCATTCTGAGCGCCTTTATGATAGAATGCATCAAACCAGTTTGCCAGCACAGCGCCCTCCAGCAACACGTCATAACCGCCCTCCGGGAAAGTACCGGTCAGCAGGCCCGTCCCTGCGTTGTTGTCGGTATCCATGTAAAAATCGAATATATCGGCATTTGCCGCCTTCGAATTCATTTCAAGATACACATAAACATAAGAGGCGTCATAATCGAATTTTGCCCGCCTGAAATACGTTTCCCCGGCACCCGCAGTGATGTCATGGTCTGTTACATGATCCCAGTCCGCCAGGGAATTATCATCCAGTTTTACGGGGGATGTTTTGGCAATATACAGGACCGTCGAACCCTCGGTCACCTTACCCTCTTTGGTGGTGGCATACAGGGTAGGTACATACTTGCCTTTCCCCGGATAGGTATGTACCGGGCTTTCCTCTTCCGAGGTGGTTCCATCGCCGAAATCCCATTTATAGGACACGGCGCCCGTGGTTTTGTTTGTAAAGGTGACGTCGTTGCCATTGATGCTGACCTCATAAAAAACATCAGCATCCGGCGTTACTTTGTCGTCGCTGCAACCGCTGATAAGCGCTGCCGCTATTATGAAGAATATATATCTGAATGAACGCATAGTGATCAGGATTTAAGCCATGAATTAAGGATTCTGTGAGCACAGTTTGTTGGTCTGGATCTCATCGATCGGGATGTAGTAGACCACCCGTTTATTGTCCGGGGCAATGATCATATTCTCATATCCCGCAGGCCTTTTACTGAGATCTATATCTGATTCTTTCAGTCCCGGCAGATGGTAGCCCCAGTAGGTCCTGTTCATGCTCAGTTTATTGCGGTACACGTCAAAAGTGCGGTGCCCTTCAAATGCCAGCTCTATCCTCCTATCCTTCAGCACTGTTTCCAGGGCGGTCTTACCTGCAGGCAGCTGCCCGTTGTACAGCGCGCCCTCCAGCCCCCTGTTCTTTCTGATCTGATCCACATCAGCCAGCGCTGCGGCGGTGTTGCCTGCCTTCGCTTCTGCCTCGGCCTTGTTGAGATACATTTCTGCCAGGCGGAAAAGTATAGGGGAGCTCAGTGTCGGGCTACCTCCCTGGCCGGAGAACTTGGTAATATAGTAGGTTTCAATACCGTTCTTCTTCTGCAGGTTGCCGGAGCCGTCTTTCAGAGGTACAATATAAGACCAGCGCGCATCTTCCGGATGCGCAGCCATCGTATCGCGCAGCGATTGTGATGCGAATTCCTCTCCCCAGCCGGAATTACCATCAGAGTAGATCATAGAGGCGATAGAACCCGCCTTTCCATAATCGTCTACCGTTGTAAAGGCCACACAAAGGATCGTCTCTTTACTGCCGCCTGCATTGGCAAACATCGACTTAAAACCGGTGGCAGTTTCCAATGCGAACCTGCCGGAATTGATCACTTTATTGCTGTAGAAAATAGTACTGTCATTGTCGCCTTTATACAGGTATACCCTCGACAACAATGCCCATGCCGCCTCCTGGGAAGCGTATTGCACACCGCGCTGCTGTCCCATCAGCTCCGCGCCTTTCGCTGCGTCGGCAATAATAGCGGCGTACGTTTCTGCTACGGTCGACCGCGCCCTGGACGACGCATCGCCGGTAGATGTACGCACGATGATACCAGCGGCAGCAGGGTCTTCTGCATAAGGACGGGCATAAAACCTGGCCAGGTTAAAGTGGCAGAATGCCCTCAGGAAATAACATTCACCGATCAGCTGTTTCACTGTTGCATCCGGATTCTGTATAGCTTCTGCAGCCTCTATCACGGTGTTCACGTCGTTGATGATCTTATAGGAGATATACCAGAAATAACGGCTGTTTGTCTGCGTGGGCGTATGGTTCAGCGAGAAACTATAATACAGCGGATCTGTAGTGGTTTGCGCGCACACAATATCATCACTGGCAAAATCACTCATCTGGAAATATTGCCGCAGGTACATGTTATTAAGGTCTGTCGTTCCATTGAACTCCACGTGATCCTTGAACAGCGCATAGGCTCCGTTCAATGCCTGTTTCAGGCCCTGTGTGGTTTGTGTCAGGGTGCCCGGTGTCAGCGAGTCGCTCGGTGTAATGTCTTTCAGGCAACTGCCGAACAGCAAGGGAAAAGTAAGTATGATAAGAAGGAATCTTGTTGTCATGTGCTGATAGTTTACTAGAACCTGATATTGATGTTGAACAGATACTGGCGGTTGTTCGGATATTTGAAATCCGATACGCCAGGCATTACATAACTGCCGGAGGTAATAGTTGTAGCAGGATCCTGTCCGAGGAACTTCGTGAAAGTATATACATTGTCTGCCGTCAGGGAAAGCGTTACCCCATCCATATGCCAGCGGCTTACCCATAGTTTGGGCAGCCTGTAAGACAGCGAAATATTACGGATAGCCAGGAAGTCGCCGTCTTTCAGGTAACGGGTGGAAGTTTCTGTGGAATTGGCAGCGTTCTGCGGACTGGGTTCTGTTGCATCATCTCCCGGATGTGTCCAGATCTTATAACCGGAAGGCAGTTTGATCTGGTTGTAATACGGTTCGTTCCCAT
The DNA here is from genome assembly GCF_023100805.1 of Chitinophaga filiformis. Lineage (NCBI taxonomy): Bacteria > Pseudomonadati > Bacteroidota > Chitinophagia > Chitinophagales > Chitinophagaceae > Chitinophaga > Chitinophaga filiformis. The sequence continues at coordinate 4,495,251 of NZ_CP095855.1, read as the reverse complement.
CGTTCATCACAAAGCGCAGGCTGTTGCTGAACACTTTATTGCCCGTCAGGTAATACGCGTTCACACTGAGGGAGAGATTTTTGTATGTCCATTGCGAGTTAAAGCCCCCCTGTAGCTTCGGCAGGGCCGAACCCACTTCCTGGTAGGTGGCGCTGGCATAATCGGAAGTAGCTGCGCGCGATATCTCTTTGCCATTGGCATCGCGGTTGATCACTTCCCATTGCGGCGCCCCTGTTTCTTTATTTACGCCCAGCCATTTCGGCATGTAAAACTCATACAGGTTACCATCATTGCGGTATATCTGGGAAATGCTCCAGGTAGGCTGCGTACGGGTAATATCGCTGGGCAGTTCCTTCAGCTTGTTGGTGTTATAGTTGAAGTTCAGGTCTGTTGTCCATTCAAAATCATTGGTCTTGATGTTGATCGTACTGATCGTGAATTCTATCCCGTTATTAATCACCTTGCCAACATTCTCCCAACGCTGCTCGAAGCCGACTGACAGTGGTTGCGGCACCTGCAACAGCAGCTTGTTCGTTACGTTATTATAAGCATCCACCGTCAAATTGATCCTGTTGAACAGACCTACATCCAGGCCCAGGTTCAGCTGCCTTTTGCTCTCCCAGGTCAGGTTTGGGCTGGGCAATTGTGACGGCGTGGCAGCTGTTCCTCCATTGTATTGGCTGCTCAGTGAATAAAGGCCCAGGTAACGGGAAGAGCCTATATCCTGTGTACCGGTTACGCCATAGCTGGCCCTCAGTTTCAGGTTGCTGAACAGCTTATTGCCCACCAGGAAATCTTCATTGCTGATCTGCCAGGCGGCAGATACAGCGGGGAAAGAACCGTAACGGCGGCTGGAAGGAAATGCAGTTGAACCATCCACACGATATGACCCTGTCAGGAAATATTTATCCCTGTAACCATAGCTGAGCTGTGAGATAAACGATTGTATAATAGCTTGATCATTCGAACCGGTCACCAGCTGATTGTTAGACACTACGTTCAGCACCTTCAGCCCCTCGGGCAAACCTTTACCGGAGGCGCCCAGTATTTCGGTTTTACTGTTCTCTATTGCGATACCCGCCAGGCCACTGATGCTATGATCTCCTTTACGGAAATTGAACTTCAACAGATCGTTGGAAATGATACCATACGATAAAGTGCTCAGCTCATTCAGGAAACCGGTACCGCTGTATTGCCCTGCTACGACAGATGAATAATAATCAGTACCCTTGTTGTAGCTGACGGCGGCCCTGTTGCTGCTGGAGAAGGACAGCCAGTCTGTAATGTTCACATTCAGGCCCAAGTCATAGTTAACGTCAAAGTTCTTATATGGGTGATTGGAGTTCCTGATGGTATGTATGGGATTCACTTTATCTCTCGACCACCATTTAAAAGTGGAATTTCCATCTACGTATACCGGCTGTCCCTTAGCGTCGTAGGGATTATCCCAGGGCATGTTCAGGTAAGCATAATATACGTCATCGTAGTTATAGCTTTTACCGGTAGATCCACTGATATTGATATTGTTGGTGAGGCTCACCTGTTTAGAGAAATGGTAGGTAGAATTCCCGCGCAGGTTGATACGCTGGAAACCTGTATTCATGAAGGTTCCCTTTTCATTATAGTAGGAAAGACCTGTGTAATATTCATTCTTCTCTGTACTGCCGCTGGCTGATAAATAGATATTCTGCACCGGGGCTGTTTCGAACATGGTATTCAGCCAGCTATAATTCTGACCACGGAGGCTCTGAGGTCTTTCACTGTAAAACTTCAGGATATCGATCTTGTAGGAATTATTGTCAGTGCCCGGAATATAGTCCCGGTAAAATTCTTTATGCCGGTCGTACAATTCGCTGCCTGTCAGCATCTTCATCCTGCCAAAATCCGGTTTACGAAAGCCGGTGGTCACCTTTGCCTCAAAGCGGGTCTTCCCCAGTTTTGCCTTTTTGGTGGTAACGATGATCACCCCGGCATTGGCCTGAGAACCATACATGGCGGTAGCGCCTGCATCTTTTAATACAGTAATGCTCTCCACATCGTTAGGATCATAATTGCCGCCGATGATGCCATCTACCACGAACAGCGGGCTTTGTGAAGCATTCACCGACGATACGCCTCTCAAACGGAGCTCCGCCGCTGTACCCGGCACACCTGAGCTGTTCACCACCTGCAGGCCGGCTACCTTACCCTGTAGCATGCTGCCGACATCATTGGTGGTAACGTCTTTCAGTTTCTCTGCCGATACTACGCTCACGGCGCTGGTCAGCTCACTTTTCTTTTTGTCGCTATACCCTACCACCACCACTTCATTAAAATTGCGGGTATCCTCTTCCAGCTGCAGGTTGATCTGTGCAGCGGCAGGCACCTCTTTGGTAGCGAAGCCGATGTTACTGATGACCAGTATATCTCCCGGGTGCAGGTCGCGCAGCACAAAACGTCCCTGGCTGTCTGTCTGTGTACCCTTCTTTGTACCTTTTACCAGTATTGTAGCACCGGGCAGGGGTACATTATTGGGCGCCCTGACCATTCCCGTGACCGTTATCAGCGAATCGGCCGCCGGCGCCGGAGGGGCGAGTTTCTTAATAACGAAGTTCTTTCCTTCGAGTGCATATGCTACCTGCTGGTTGCGTAGGCAGAGCTCCAGCACTTCCTGTACCGGGGCGTCTTTCACGTAGAAGGTAACGGGAACGGTATTGGAAAGTACTTTTTCCGAATAGATGATAGAGACCCCGGTCTGGGTGATGATCTCTGCGAATACTTCCCGGAGGGGCATATTCTTGGCATTTAAAGTTACCTTCTGGGAGTACCCGGCAGCACTCACATGCAGGATGCTTACCAACAGCAGGAACGTGGTCAGTTTCATAACCAGGCAAATTTTGGTTGATAGCCCGCGCGTAGAGCGGGCCTGTACATAACAGTCGAAATGCATACTTTTGCAGTGTTTGGTGGTACTTAAATGGTCTTACAGCGATTTATTGAGGACACCAGATAACACACCGGAGGTGTTGCGAGCATCTCCGGTTTATTTGATTGTCCTCCTGGTTGATATTTACTATGGTAATACGATTACCTTTCTTCCTTCGACCCTGAAATGATTATAGCCGTTTCCTTCCAGCAAGGCCAGTATGTCGGCCAGTTGCAGGTTCCTTCCAATACCGCCCCCATACAATTCCGTTCCGGGACTGGCCATGTAGACAATATCCACATCGTACCAGCGGGCTACTTCCCTCAGAATAGCGGGCAAAGCCATGTTATTGAATACAAACAATCCGTTCTTCCACGCGGTTACTTTTTTGATGTCTGCTATTCTGACCGTAAGCTGATGGTCTTCATTGTTCATTACCGCCTGTTGGCCGGGGCGTAATATTTGTTCATTGCTGCCTTCCTTCACCTGGACGCTGCCTGCCAGGAGGGTAGTATTAATAGAGGCCTCGTCCCTGTAGGCCATAATATCGAAGTCGGTACCCAGTACCTGTACCTCCATACTATGCACTTTCACCTTAAATGGCTGTTGCGCATTGGCCGCCACCTCGAAATAGCCCTGTCCTTCCAGCTCCACAACCCGCTCCCTGCCGGTAAAGGCCGTCGGATAACGTAACATGGAGGCCGAATTGAGCCATACTTTTGTGCCATCGGGCAATACCACCCTGAATTGTCCGCCCCTTGGCGTAGTCAGCTTGTTGTAGTGTACGGTACCGTCTGCCGGCTGACTGCCGTATGATAACTGTCCATTCTGTTGCTGAATAGCGATGCCTCCCTGCCTGATCACCTGTTTACCTGTACTGTCCAGCGTCACCACCGACCCATCTGCCAGGGTCAGCACTGCCCTGTTGGTGCCGGGCGCAATGGACGCCGGAAGGGCTTGTTCTGCCAGCGCTGGCTTAGGTACGGCCTGCCTGCGTGCTGCCAGCCAGTAGGTTGCTCCCGCTACCAGTACGAATGCGGCAGCCACAGCCACCCGTTTCAGGGTAATGACAGCCCTGCGGGGCTGCTGTACGGGCCTGATCTGCTGATATACCTGTTCGTAATCAATATCAGGTGCTGCCAGGTCTGCATGCCAGCTCTCTTCCAGGAAACGCTCCAGCGCCTCCGGATCATCTCCCTTGCCAATGGCTGCGAAGAGTTCATCCAGCTCTTCCCGGCTGCATGACTTATTCACATAACGTTCTAAGAGATAAGCAATTCTTTGTTGATGATCAGGCATATACTGTAAAGACGGATGTGATAGAAAATAGGACCGCGGATATTTAAAATATTTTTTTAGGGGGTGGTCAGTACGAAGAGGAAAAGCAATAATTCTGAGTGGCGGGACAGGAATTGCCGGAGAAAACGTAATGTTTCCACCTGTACGTTTTTAACCCGGCTTTTGGACAATTGCAGCTGACTGGCAATAGCGGCATGATCCAGCCCCTCCTGGCGGCTCAGGCGGAAAATAGTGCGCTGCTGCTCCGTGAGCCGGGAAAGGGCGGCGTTGATCAGTTGCTGGCTTTCGCGGGCATCCAGTTGCAGATCAAGGGCGTCTGCCACGCTGGATATATTGGCCCACACATGGTCCACCAGTTTTTGCTGCTGCGCGATCTTCCGGAGATGGTCCAGGGTCTTATTCCTGGCAATGATAAAGATATAATTGGCGGGATTGACGATAACCGGTAATTGCTCCCGGTTGGCCCATAGCTTCATAAAGGTTTCCTGCAGGATGTCTTCTGCATCTACGGCGGAATGGGTCAGGTGGAACACAAAAGCGGCCACCTGCCTGCTATGCCGGTCATATAATTCCCTGAAGGCGCTTTCGTCGCCTTTTTTCATCCTTAATAACAGGTCGTTATCGGTGTCTTGCTGCATGCGTAAAACCGCTGTTCCCTTTAGCTGCTTAAAATGTTATCCAGCTAAAAATACAAAAAACTATACTTATCCTTCTTATCTTGCGTATCTATTATTTATCTGATCATTACCCTATCCTATGCACACTCCTGGCACCTGTTATAAGGCTTCGGGGCGTTTCGACGCTAAACGCCTGACCCTTTTTACATTGACCGGCATTCTGTTCGCGGTCTTTATTGGCTGGTTGTATTATATACTCTGCCGGATCAATCCGATCACATTTCTCAACTTCATTATCCTGGGACTGGTAAGTTTCGGGGCCGCCATCCTGTGTGCCTTCATCGTTGGCCGCTGCCAATGCCGGAATGAAACCATCAGTAATGCGATACCGGTGCTGCTCTGTTACATCATATGGTCAACACAATGGGCATTCTTTAACCTGCACTGGCATTATGGCTATTCCTTCTGGGGAGGCATTTTAAATCCGCTGACCACACTGAAGATCATCAATGCCCGTGCAAACCAGGTGGATATGTACAGCCTTCCATACGGAAAAGGCCTTCAGTACATATGGTATACAGCAGAACTGGCGGCATTCCTGCTGGTAGCCAGATGGGTAAATAGTTCCAAAACCTATTTCTGTGAAGACTGCGCCGACTATTACAGAGAGGCACATGCCCACCTGCTTGATGCAGAACTGGAAAACTTTCATCTGCTGAAAGAAATGGAAGGTGAGGATCATCAATATCGTTTCCTGCCGCAGCTGGTATTTGTGAAGAAACTGACGCCAATATATGCAGAACGTAAACCTGTTCTCAAAGTAACGCTGCACTATTGTCCCAGATGTATGCGCAATACGATGGTAAGCGTATCTTCCTATATGCAGGACATAGACAGCAGCAATAAATCGCATACAACGCTAACGAAAAAGGAACCGATAACAGAAGGGATGTATATTGCCAAAGCGACAGCTGATGCGTTGATCAGAAAGTTTGCCTGACCGACATTCACAAACAACACAGTTGGCATAACACAATAAGAATCCTGATGGAGTCCCGATGTTCATAGCCGGGTTGATAACTCGGGGGGCGCGGGGTTATAATCGCGGGAACGATGTTCATAACGCCGGGCAACCCCACGACGATGTTTCCAGCACCAGCAGCACACTGACACGGGAGAACATCAAATTATCACAACATCATTAACAAAACATAATAGGACTCCGTCAGGAGTCCCGTGTTTGTAGCCCGGGGTGATAACCCCGGGACGGTGTTTGTAACACGGGTGACAAACACGGGACGGCGTTTTTAACGCGGGTGACAACCCGGGACGGTGTTTGTAACACGGGTGACAAACCCGGGACGGCGTTTTTAACGCGGGTGACAACCCGGGACGGTGTTTGTAACGCGGGTGACAACCCCGGGACGATGTTTGTAACGCGCCCACGGGCGGATGCATATAACCACGTATGCGACCGTCGGAAACACAACGAGCCCTCCCCCCAGTAGCAACACATATTCAGAGACATAAAGCAGAAGGCACGCCGTGGCGTGCCTTCTGCTTGTAACCACGGGCCTGCGGCCCGGGAATGAAAAACCTGAACGGAACCGCTGCCAAGGTTGCCCTGAGACAGCAGCCTTTTATTGTTGCAAAATGTAAGGCAGCGATCCCATTCAGATGGTCCCCGTTTATATATTATTCGATCACTTTTTACCGATCACGCTATCAAGCTTCTCTTCCAGTTGTTTTCCTTTCAGGTTCCTGCCTATGATCTTTCCTGTATCGTCTATCAATACATTCTGTGGCACGGCAGATATCTTGTAAAGCACGGCTACTTCATTCTTCATGAACTTTATGTCAGACACATTATAGCCCGTGAGCCTGTCTTCACTAAGTGCATTGGTCCATTGTTCCCGGCGGGCTTCAAGGCCGACGTTTATCACCACTATCTTCTTATTATCATAAGCCTTCATGATCTGTTTCAGCTCCTGGTTTTCAATCCTGGAAGCAGAGTTCCAGCTACCCCAGAAGTTCAGCAGTACGAATTTTCCTTTGAAGGAAGAGAGGGTCACCTTGTTACCATCCGGATCTTTCTGTGTAAAATCAGGCGCCTCGGTACCTACAGCAGCTTGTTTCGACTCAAGCAATTTCTTCTGAAAAGCCTTTCCACGTATAGTCTTCTTCGTTCTGTCGCTCAATACTCTATAGAGTGGTTCTACGTCTGCATAGTCTATGAAGGCGCCTGCATATTCTTCCAGGATGTCGATGCTGATATACATTTCCGGATTCTGCTGGATAAACTCCTTCATTTTTACTTTGCGCTCGTCCATTGCCGCGCGGAAACGCTCCATGTAATTCCTTTTCGCAGCAATACCCTGTGTACTAACGTCGGAGAACATCGTGTTGGACGATTCGGTGGTCAATGCTTCTATTTTGGCATTGATCTCCGCCATATGTGTCTGGTACACCAGGTATTCGTCCTGTGTTTTCGAGCCTGTCGCCTCAAAGTTGGAGATGTCTTCATCTGAAGTCAGCCAGATATTGGCGCCTGGTTCTATATACAAATGCGCAATATTCTTGCTGCTGAAAAAATTCACAGGCTCTCCGTTCCGGCTTACCATCAACAGCGCGTTCACCGGGTAAGGCACGTACTGCATGATCTTGAAAAATCCGTTCTCTACATATGCTGAATCATATACAGCCTCACCATCTACTGAATAGCCTAAATAAACCACTGCCGGAGCTGGTAGTTTCCCAAGTTGTCCTCTGATATAGAAACTTGTTTGAGCAAACATTGGCATCGATATCAAACACGCCGCGAGAAACATCAAAATTCTGTTCATCTGTTATAACCTTTATAAAATGCTATATGAATTGTAGTAGATAATCAAACTGACAATGCGCATTATCAATTAAATTATTTCGTTTGACTATATGACAAGATTTATGACCCGATAAGCGTACAAGCGTTAAAAAAAATTTTAACGTATTTCTTCTTAGGCTTGTGAAGCGAATATCCACAAATGAGAAAAAAGCATAAGACATAAACGTTCATAACTAATTTGGCCTCTGTTATTTAAAACACGAAACACGTATCGCCTATACGAAAATGCTATCAGGAAAGTAGTTCAGCACACTTTTTCAGAGTGATTGATAATCAGGCACAAAAAAAATTCGCCTCTCCATAGGAGCCTGCACATGAGCAAAGAATTTATCCCCATAAGCAATAAAACGGGAGCTTATATTTAAAAATTTGTTAAATTGTACCGGAGTTAATGAAAATTCTGTCAACTAAAGCCGAGGCCTATGAACAAAAAAGTACTCTATTTATTATTTTTTATTGCTGCTTCCACGTTCACATTCATTTTTGGAAATGCTGCAGATGCGAAAGTTGTAAAAGCAACTTTTACTGAAATCGGGTATCAGAAAGATGCTGATTACCACTACACATTTTATATCAACCTCGGCAAAGACGAAACAATCTCTCTGGCCTATGTGCAGGTGCAAAGCAATGCTACCGGCGAGGTCCTGAAACTGGATAGTTTCAAAGGCTATGTGGCTTACTGGAAGGGTTCACAGTTTATTATAAAGAACGAGGCTACGGTTTCATTTTTTGATGGAGACAAGCTGGTGTCCAAGGCATTGAAGGGAGTAATTGAAGGTGGCATGAAAATGTAAAACAATTTATCCGGAAAGATAAATCAGGAAGTCGTCAGGACCGTTGAATAAACAGTTTTGACGACTTTTGAATTTGCCCCCATGTGGCACTCAGGAAAGCGAGAAGGGCCGGAAAACCCTGGTGGAAATTCTTCTGAATATGATTAAAGGTCGCATTACTACGACCTTTAATCAAGACACCTACCGAAGAACGTATCGGCATTGAATGCTATAAAATGCCATTACAAAGCCGTTTCATCTGCTCCAATATCCACTCTGTTGTTCTGTTTCCTTGACTGCTTGTCTATATCCAGTTCTCCGGATGCCGGCACAAAGGCAGGATCACCCGCATTGATACAAGCCGAGCCACTGGCCAGATGCAGGTTCAGCGCTGCCGCCGTATTATTCACAAAAGAAGGATTACCGTAAGTAGCGTGTGCCTCCAGTCCTGTACCTGCCTGGAAACCAGCCAGTGTAGTATAGAACCCGTCATTGCCCCAGTCAAAGGTGGAAGCACTTCCTGAATTGGTGTAATACCTGTCGTAATCCATTGCCAGATTGGTAGTAGTATATCCCAGCAGTTTGATCACTACGATGTCGCTGGCGGATTGTATAATGTTGTTGGAAAACGTCACATGATCAGTGTTCTGCAAACTGATCTCGCCTCCCCAGCCGCCTTTTGTATAGTTTTTAAAGAGTGTGTTATTACTGATCGTGGAATAAACAACCTTACTGCCGGATGCATTTGAACCGATCAATAATCCTGCATCTATATTATTGTAGATGAAATTGCTGCGTATATTGATCCCTTCAGCGGTATTATTAGGATTTTCACAACCCACAGTAATACCAGCACCATTATTAAAAGAGATATTTCCTTCAATATTGATCCAACGTCCGCCATCTACATAAATACCACCGCTGGTGGCCACTGGTGAAATGCAGTTATAGACCACATTGCCTTTTACATTGCCGTTCCTTGCAAAGTTCACGCTGTCGGGGGCCCCTGTCCAGCCATAATGCCCGGTCATATCTATACCGATGTTCCTGATATGGTGCACAATGTTATTCTCTATCAGGAAGTTACTTACATTCCCGCCAATGGTCATCCCTTCACTGAAACCCGTGTTACATGCATATACCTGGTTGCTGCCGAAATATATTTCGGTGTAAGCGACAGGTGTAGCGCCTACGAGTATCAGCGGATTGGCATTATCGAGGGAAGTTGGCACGGCGCTGGAATCCGTAGTCCACCCGATATTATAAATGTGGCAGGAAGTTACCTGTACATCGGTACCGGTTCCTTCAATATGGATACCGAAGGCGCCCGGTTTAATGTTATTGGCTATGCGGATATTGTTGATCCGGATATGGCTTTTATTGACCACGTGGATCATTGCAACGCTGTCCGGGTTTGTAGCACCCACGCCATCAATAATAACGATGCCGCCGGCATAGTTGGTCAGCGTGACCGGCTCAGCGGCAGAGGCGCCGGAATGCCGCCAGCTAAGCCGTTCCTTGTAGGTACCACCCGCTACATAGATGGTGGCTCCAGCCCCTTCCGTTGTCTTGTCAAGGGCTTTCTGAATAGTTTTGAGGGCGGTGGTCTCGGAGGTACCGGCGTTGGCATCATTGCCGGTGGCTCCGTTCACGTAATAATTCGTGATAGCCAATGCACTGGCACTTTGGGCTTTGTCGCGGATCAGTTCACTGTCTTTCTTGCTACAGGAAATCAGGGTTGCCATCAGGAGGCATGCAATAGCATTTTTCATTGTTGTTGGGTTTAATGGTTACATCAATACCGTTAAAGACGAAACTCCGGAAAGAAAGGACCGCTGATGGAGATAATTAGCTGAAAATAAATAAATAGTAAAAAAGCACTATTTACATCAATTTAATTTACAGCATAATTAAGGAGAATTCACAAAAATGGCATAGTTTTGTCTACTAGTACTGTATATTGATAAACCAAAAAATCAGGCCATGAAACAGTTATTTTTGAGCTTAGCAACTATCGTCACGCTATTCGCCTGTAATAACAAACCATCTCAGGAAGAGGCTATTGAGGCTGCAAAACAGGCAGCAGTAGACTCTGTTAATGCTGTTAATGAAGTAAAACAGCGCACCATTGATTCAATGGAGACTGTTAAAAATATCCGTGGAAAGAATGCACCAGCCACTGTTCATCACAGCAGCAGCGCCAGTGCAGACAATAGCGCACCAGCTGCGACTACCACCACAACTACCACCGAAAAGAAGAAAGGCTGGAGCCACACTGCTAAAGGTGCTGTTGTAGGTGCTGGTACAGGCGCGGTTACAGGTGCTATTCTGAATAAGAACGACCGTCTGAAAGGTGCGGCTATCGGTACCGTTGTAGGTGCTGGTGCAGGTGCTGGTATCGGTGCGATCGTAGACCACCAGAAGAAGAAAAAAGAAGCTGCTAAACAGCAGTAATGCCGCTTAGCGTGAAATCATATGATCCCGGGTACGTCATGTACCCGGGATTTTTTATTAAAGTGACCAACGGTTATTAAAACCGCCTGATTATAACTACTTTTTCGCCTGCTTTGCAAACAAACGCTTCCTGTCATGCTGAAAAAGTATTCATTCCTCCTGGTATTCCTTTTCCTGTGCATCCATACAAAGGCGCAGTCCTCCTATCCTACCCCCGCGGAAGGTATTTATGCCGTTGAAAATTTCACTTTCGAGAATGGGGAAAAACTCCCTTTGATGAACCTGCACTATTATACGATAGGCACTCCCCGCAAAGGTGCTGATGGCAAGGTCATGAATGCAGTATTGATCATGCATGGCACCACCGCTTCTGCCACAGGTTTCCTTGGAAAACAGTTTGCCGGTCAGTTATTTGGCCCCGGCCAGTTGCTGGACGCCGGCAAATATTTTATCATATTGCCCGATGCCATCGGCCATGGTAAATCCAGTCGTCCGAGCGACAGCCTTCACATGCATTTCCCGGCATATACCTACAATGACATGGTAACTGCCGAATATATACTGCTCACCAAACACCTGGGGGTTAACCATCTCCGCCTCATACTGGGTACTTCCATGGGCGCTATGCACACCTGGGTATGGGGCTACGCCTATCCGGATTTCATGGACGCCATGATGCCGCTGGCCTGTCAGCCCGCCCCTATTGTGGGCCGCAACCGGATGATGCGTAAAATGGCGATCGACCTTATTAAAATGGATCCTGCCTGGCAGGGAGGTGAATACAAATCGCAACCCACCCTGGGATTAACAGGTGCTTTATCCTCTTTCTTTTTCATGAACAGCAGTCCCTTACAGCTGCAGCTCTCTGCTTCTACAAGGGAAAACGCCGACTCGCTGGTAGTCAGAATGCGAAGAGCCAGCCTGTCCTCCCTGGACGCCAATGATGTGATCTATGCACTGGAAGCGTCCCGGTATTATAATCCTTCTCCCTATCTCTCAAAGATCAAAGCACCCGTTTTCGCTGTCAACTCTGCTGATGATGAGATCAATCCTCCCGAACTGGGTGTGATGGAAAGAGAGATCAAAAAAGTAAAGAAGGGGAGATATATCTTGTTACCTGTCACAGACAAAACCGTTGGTCATGGCACCAATTCGCTACCCGCTGTGTGGGGAGAATACCTGAAAGAATTGTTGGAAATTTCAGGGAAATGAATCGTGCCGATTCAATGTAAACCTAAAGTGTTGAAGGCGACCGGGCAAAAGTTTGAACATCCGTCTTTTTTTACTATCTTTTGTCTTATTGAAGAGCGTATGTAGAATGCAGTCCCCTGAACCATACGGGGTCTGACTTTTTTATGATCCTCATAAAAAAGACGCCTATGTCTGGAAAATTTTTCACCTGCCTGCTATTCTGGTTGTTGATCCCATGTAAGGTGGTATCGCAAATTCCGGCGCCTGCAATTACTACTCCTGCCGGGTGCTTACTACGCTTTTGAGACAGATAATTATCACCGGCGCCTGGACAGCGTTACGTATTTGTTGTAATGAACATGCACTTTTCACATACACCTTTGATGAACGCTTAATTACCAATATTATGAAGAAGAAAGTGCTGATCGTGGAAGATGAATTTATTGTGGCCAATAACCTCCGACAGGTACTACAGCGGTTTGGTTATGAGGTCAGTGGGATTGCTGCCTCCGGCGAAGAGGCCGAAGAGCTGCTTCAACGGGAGAAACCGGATATCGCATTACTGGATATCCGGCTACAGGGTAAACTTTCAGGCATCGATCTTGCCAGGAAATTAAGATCTGAGCATATAGCCTTTATCTATTTGTCTGCTAATTCCAACCGGAAAATACTCGAAGAAGCAAGGGCCACAGAACCTTATGGCTTTCTGGTGAAGCCTTTCAGAAAAAAAGACCTGATGGTGATGTTAGATATTGCCTGGTACCGACATATGCATAGCCTTGAAGCCAGGGAACGCCGGGAACACCTTTTACAGCAACAGATTGAGGAAGCAGCCCATGAAGATGCTACGGGCCGGCAGAAGATATTGAAGCTCGCCAGGATCCTGCTACCTCACATACCATTCGATTTTATCACGTCCGGTCTCAGGCCTCTCAATACCGCACAATTTGATGACAAGGGCTATCTGCGCATCGGATTCGATGAATACCAGTTTATCGGCACAGAAGAACTGCTTACAATTACAAACCTGAAAAAAGCGGCATTGCCGGTCGTCCTGGCCAACAGCCAAACAGACATAAATACAGTCATCTGCAATGAGATACAGGATGAAAAGCTACATGTGCCCTCCCTGCTGAAGACATTGGCCGGGACATTCAACATCCGGTCCTACCTGGTATTTCCTGTTACTTTGAATAATGGACTATCCTTTCACTACTTCTTCTATAGCCGCCGGCTGGATGTGTATACGGATAATCATATTGCCTTACTAAACCGGTTAAGACCCTCAATAACGGCCCTGTCTGAAAGAATAATGTATGAAGATGATCCGGCGGATTCGTTGTTGAACCCTGCAGGTGCATTTACAAATCTACAGGGAGAAACGGTTAACCGGCCTGAATTCAGGAACATCATCGGCAGTCACCATCTTTTATTGGCAGCATTGGATCTTACTGCACAGGTAGCGCCGCACAATACTTCAGTATTGATACTGGGGGAAAGCGGCACCGGTAAAGAACAGGTGGCGCAATCTATTCATCTGCTCTCGCCAAGAAAAAATGCCCCCTTCATAAAGGTCAACTGTGCAGCTATTCCGGCCACACTGATCGAGTCAGAATTATTTGGCCATGAGAAAGGGGCCTTCACGGGTGCAACGGAAAAAAGGAAAGGTAAATTTGAACAAGCCGACGGTGGGACCGTCTTTTTAGATGAGATAGGAGAACTGCCGCTCGAAATGCAGGTGAAAATATTACGTGTTTTACAGGAAAAAGAGATTGAACCTATCGGTGGCAACGCTCCGCTACAGGTCAATGTCCGCATTGTTGCCGCCACAAACAGGAACCTGGAAGAAGAGGTAGCCCGGGGAAATTTCCGGCTCGATCTATACTATCGGCTGAATGTTTTCCCGATCACATTACCACCCTTAAGGGAGCGAAGAAGTGACATAGAAGGATTGGCCGTCTATTTTGCAGAAAAGTTTTGCAGGGAATTCAACAAGCCGTTTAATGGCATTACAGCGTCAATGATGGAAACAATGCTCACTTATGACTGGCCGGGCAATATCAGGCAACTGGAAAATGTCCTGGAACAATCTGCTATTCTCAATGATGGCAGATCGCCACTGGAATTGAGACGAAATCTTACAGGTACATCCCCTGCTCCTTTGGCTACAACAGATATTAAAACACTGGATGATGTCAAACGTGTTCAAAGGGAGACAGAAAGGGAATATATCATATCCATCCTGAGGAAAACAGCCGGACGGATACGCGGCGCCAACGGGGCCGCGGAACTACTGAATATTAAACCCACAACACTCGAGTCCAAGATGGAGAAGCTCGATATCAAAAAGAATGACTTTCTAAGCTCCACTAAGGATATCCGGGGTTAAACTTCCCGCCGGTCAATGCATTGGATAAATGACCACTATTTCCTTCCTGCCCTGAGTACCAGGAGAAATCCTGCCACTACCAGCAGCAACAGGGAAAAGATAAACACAGCCCATCCCCATCCCGTCAGCACAACGCCTGTAGCGGTACCAATGATGGCAGAACCTGCATAGTAGAACAGCCAGTAAAGTGAAGTAGCACTGCTCTTACCTTCCTTTGCTTCCTGCGACACTATTCTGCTGGCCAGTGTATGCGTACCGAAAAAGCTGAACGTAAAAATTCCCAGTCCGCCGATAAAAACAAACAACTGCGAGACCAGCATCAGCAACAGCCCTGCGGCGATGGCAGGAATGAAGAAACGGATCAGCTTCGCCGGTGCAATTTTATCCGACGTTCTTCCTGCCACCATCGTTCCCCATACACCTACGGTATACATCAGGAAGATGCAGGCAATCACATAATGCGGTAAGGAAAAAGGAGGTTCCTCCAGGTGAAAACCTGTATAATTATAGATACTTACAAATCCGCCCATGAGCAGGAATGCGGCCAGGTACAGGAAAACGATTACCGGCTGACGGAAAAAGATACCCATCTGCTGCCATTTCTGACCCATATTGACTGGTAAGGGCATAAAATGTTTTGAAGCTGGTAAACGCTTCATGAAAAACAAACCTAACACCAGGCCAGAGATACCCACGAAGGCCGCCGCCCAGCGCCAGTTGGCCCAGCCGGCTATCAGCATCACCACGATCCTGCCTGCCATCCCTCCAATGGCATTGCCACTCAGGTAAAGACTGATGGCCAGTCCCAATGAATTAAGGCTGACCTCTTCCGATAGATATGCCAGGGCCACTGCTGTAACGCCCGACAGGATAGCGCCTTTGACGAAACTCACCGCTATCAGCAAATGAAAATTATGAATGAAAACCGACAGCAACGTCAGCACGGCAGATCCCAGCATGGCAAATCCCATCAGTTGTTTTCTCGGTAAGGCGTCTGCTTTAAGGGAGAAGATAAACAGTCCTACCGCCATGCCCATTGTCGAGGCAGACACGGCCCAGCTGCTTTCAGCGGGAGAGATCTTAAACTCCTTACATAACAGGGGAAGTACAGGCTGGAATAAATATAACTGGGCAAATACCGAAAGTCCCGATAAGAATATACTGTTCTTGATACGCCGGAAACGGAGACTTCCCCTTTCGGCCTTTACAATTGGTGCTGCTGCTGTTGTTACTGCCATCTCTTTGGTCCATTCTCAGCGCAAAGGTCAATACATTGGAGGAATTTAAAAATGATATTTTACGTTTTTTACCTAAACAGCAAAAGCACGGGAACAGCCTTTCGCCATTCCCATGCTTCGCTATCCACCTATCTTACTAGGGCAATACAGCAAATCCAAGATATTTCTCCGCATAATGGCTGGTCAGGTTATAAATATACGAGCCATCAAGGAAGGTGATCTTATACCCTACCAGCGACCTGTCTGTCGCACTCAGGCGGATGGTGTATCCGCAGGACTGCAGGTACTTGGTGTCGATAGTAAAGGCCAGACCGTTATTTCCATTGTCTGCCAGGCTTACGCAAGACCTGGAAGAAGGACTGATAATAGTGCTCAGCGGTGTACCCGGAGGAGTGATATGCGCTGCCGGCTGCAGGTCGAAGTACCAGCCGCTGAAGAACTTGTCGAGCACTTTCAGCTGACCATTGATCACATCTCCCTTATTATAGAACTTACAGTCGCCGCCGGCAATGATCACATCCAGCGTGCTGGCAGGATCGAGTGTGGCAGATGGTGCGCCGTTCACAGTGTACCCGGTATTATCAAGGTAAACATACGTTTCGGCTGAGTAGCTGATATTAGCCGGTGCGTGGAGCGGATCTTTTGTGAACAGGACCCTGAGCTTGTACAGACCATTCCTGTTGCCGCTATCCCAGAATGCCAGCAGGGATAGTTTCTCTGCCCTGGAAGGTACAGCAGGCAGGTAGGTGAGCCAGCCGCCGGTCAGTGAGGGATCCTGGTCGTGCAGCGTCAGTATGCTGCTTTCAATGATCTGGAATTTCTGTTTATCCATTACATCCTGCCAGGTACCGCCACTGGTGTCGAGGAATTGCACCTTGTAGAAAGTAGTGCCGGATGGACCACTGTTGGTGAACATACCACTCAGTTTGATCAGGCCGCCAAATGGATAGGCCGCGGCAGGAAATACTGCACTGCTGTACGCCAGTCCGCGGGTAGCGATTGCCACCTGGTCAATATTGCTGATGGCAACGCCATTCACATCAAAGATATTGATACCCAGCTTGCCACCATCCTGTACGCCTGGCCTTACCTGTACCCTTACATCTACGCGGTTGCCGTAGAAGTTCAGCGCATTCGGATCTGTTGTGGAGGGCAGGGTCTGCCAGGACAATACGCCGCGTATCCTGATAACGTTAGGCGTTTCACAGCTCTTCAGGCGTTTGGAAAGGTCTAAGGGCAATGCCACGTTGTAGTACAGGCCATCTTTCGGGATGTTACTGATGTCGTGTACCGTAACACTGGCCGTTCCGAGGTACTCATCAAAAGTGCCGTCATTATTCCAGTCCGCCCAGAACGCAACGTATTCTTTTGATCCGGCAGTACAGAGGTTGCCACTGAAGCCGGTACTCTTTTTCAATTTGATCACAGCGCCCAGCGTGTCGGAAACAGTATTGAGCCCTACGCAGGTCAGCTGCTCATAATCAATGTTGGCGTTATCCTTCTCGAATATGGGATTGGTGATCACCTTGGTGATATCCGCAATGTTCACCCCTATCTTACTGACAATGTCCAGGTCAAACACAGGCGCCGTAGTGGGCAACTGTGCCACCTGCGGCAGCTGCGGTATGATGCTGCTGTAAAAGGTACGGTGATCTTCCACGCCTGCACCTTTGTACATTTTGTAGAACTGTTCTACCGGTGGTAAAGGCTTGTCGATCACCGGCAATTTAAACTCCTCATCCACCTGTGGTAATATGTCCAGTTTCTCTTTGATATCCAGTTCCTTGACAAGGTCGCCCCAGAAGATGATCCGTTTCCGCTTCAGCTGAATATTGATATCTACCACGTTCCCAAAATGTGGCACATCGTTCGGGTTTAAAGAAGGGATCGTGTTCCATGACAATACCGTCCTTACGGTAGGGATGGTGGCCGTATCGCAGGCAGTGAACCGGCGGTGTGCTTCATCATTGAGGAAGATATATGCCATGTAATGAAGCGGATGTTTGGTGTGTGGGCTTGGATCGGGGATATCAGCCACTTTGAAGCTGGTCACACCGGCATCCTGGAAGCCGGCGCCATCATGATAGTCCACAAAGAAGCGTATAAACTCATGCGATCCCGTACTGCACAATCCACCACTGTAGCCGGTAGGTTGTTTGATCTTCACGACGGCTTCCAGCCTGGATACATCGGGATTAAACCCTACACACATCAGCTGTTCCCAGAAGGTAATACCGGAGGTTTGCTGTGGCAGGAATTTGGAGAGCAATAGAAGCTTACGGTTTTCCAGATACAGTTTGACCTGCTGATCTGTAAGGTTGTCTGTTGCAAGTGCTTTGTCCATTTGTTAATTTTTTTTGAGGTTACAAAAGTGATGATAGCAGTTCCTGACAACGCTACGGCGTTGCGCGGGACATAACAATGAATGCTTTGGGGTCCGAATTTTTTGCTGTTAAAATGTTGTGGTCTTGTGCGTTGTTATATTACCGGTGTTTCGGGGCAACGTATCAATCCCGCTGGTGTTCCTGAATGCTGCTGTAATGCTGACCTAAAGGTCCGCCAGATAAAACATTGTGACAAGCGTATAAATACCTGGTTTCCCGGTAGAAAGTACTATACTTTGGGAAACAGTCTTCCCGGACCAGGGCTTATACCGGAACTTTGCGGGGCCTTATAGAATTCCTATCGGAATAGTGGCAGTGCTATCAGGTCAATACGTCATAAACTGTTTAAATCAATATAAAATGGAACTAGGTATCAGCTCCTTTGGAGAAATCACCCCGGAAAGAGTAGCCGGCAAGGCTGTTAATGCGCACAAGCGCGTACATGAATTGCTGGAAGAGATAAAACTGGCCGATGAGGTAGGCCTGGATGTCTTTGCATTGGGCGAGCACCACCGTCCTGATTTTGTTGTATCATCACCCGAAACAATACTGGCGGCAGCTGCTGCCATTACGAAACGGATCAAGCTGTCCAGCTCTGTAACAGTATTAAGTTCTGTGGACCCTGTGCGTACATTCCAACAGTTTGCCACCCTGGACCTGATCTCCAATGGAAGAGCCGAGATCATGGCCGGCAGAGGATCGTTTATAGAATCATTCCCCTTGTTTGGCTATGACCTGAAAGATTACGATGAATTATTTGTAGAAAAGCTTGACCTCCTGTTGAATATCAACCAGCATGAGATCGTGAACTGGAAAGGAAAGTTCAGGGCATCTATTCCTAACAGGGGCGTCTATCCTCGCCCGATACAACCCGCATTACCTATATGGCTGGCAGCAGGTGGCACGCCTGCATCGGCGGTAAGGGCAGGCAAAATGAATCTGCCCCTGACGGTTGCTATCCTGGGAGGACCTACCAATGGCTTTGTTCCTTTTGCGGAACTCTACCGGAAATCAGCACAGGAAGCAGGGCATGATGTCAGCCAGCTGCCATTTGCCATCAGCACACATTTCTTTGCGGCGGATGATTCGGAGCAGGCATCGGACGACCTCTATCCTACTTATGAGAAGATGATGAACAGGATAGGTCGTGAAAGAGGCTGGTCGCCTATCGAAAGGCAGTACTTCGAAGCGCTCCGCCGTGGAGGTCCGTTGATGGTAGGTGATGTTAATGAGATCATCGACAAGATCCTCCACGTGCATGAGCTGTATCACAATACCCGCTACCTGGCGCAGCTTATTGGCGGAGAAATCCCTCATCAGAAGGTCATGCATGCTATTGAGCTGTATGGGACCAAAATTGCCCCTGCTGTCAGGAAAGCTTTAGGAAAATAGCAGTTGTTAATCCGTCAGCCGGGCTTTTACGCCCCAACCACCGAAGGCTTCAGACAGTGCGATCAATAATTCATTCCTTCCTTTTTGCAGTGGCAGGTACAGGGCATCCCAGTACCCCACTGTGCCAAGGAAACGATAGTCGCGGGTTGCAAATTCATCGTTCCCTTCATACAACAGCCGGCCGTTCAGATATACGCGTGCCTTATCTGAAAATCCGAACTGTAGCTTCTGCACACGTGCCGTGCCGGAATCAATGACTTTGCGCACAAATACCGTGTTCTTCTCTCCCGTCACAGCAGATATCAGGGATACATTTGTAATGCCATTATGATCCGCCCGAAGGGTTTTCCAGCGAAGCGAGGCCGTATCTGCCGCCTGCAGTTTCGTACGTCCTTCCACCTGTTTCTCACCGAATACAGTACTTACCTCCCAGCTGGTGATGGTGCCTTCCGGCAACTCAGGCAGTTTCCTTGAACTCTTAATTGTAACAGCATCACCGGGTGTATATACGAAATTGCTGTACCATGCCACCGCATCCCATGGATTGGCCAGGGAGATCATACCGGCAGCAGGAGCCCGGTCCAGGCGGTTGATATATAAAACCGGCTCAGGGCCATTATCGAAAAAGATCTCAGCTTCCTTTTCCTTCACGACCATTTTAATGTGCAACCAGCGGTCAAAAGGCAGCTCCACCCGGTTGTTATAGCCGGCGCCATAGTATAGCTGAAAGCCGCCCATGTTGTTATACACCGGTGTATACTGCATGGCATCAGGATTGCCTGACTGATGAGGGCGCAGATAATATTCCTCGCAATTGGCACTGTCCTGCATCCGGAAGTCAATACCGGGGAAGTAACGGGCTTTGGACAATGCGATGTCAAATTCTATGACCCCATTTTTAAAATTAGCGTCTGCCAGCAGGGCATTACCCGATTTCAGTCGCAGGGCGGGCTGTCCCAGGTGGGTTTCCCTGACGGCTTCCTGTCCACTGATCTTCCAGCGTGGTGAATCAAACGGAACAGCTGTCTGGGCCATAACATTAAGTGAGAAAACGATCATGATAAACAGAAGACGATACATAACGGGCTGGACAAGTTTTAGTGATTGAAATAAAATCCGGATGCGCATCCAGGGTAAACTTAGTCCATCCTGTTTGCTTGCACCTATTTTTGGGGGAGCAAGTTCGTTCAAGTTCGTTCATACCACATCTCATTGATTATCAAATATCATTTCAAGCCATCGATGTTCACTCAAATTCTCTTCCTGGCATCTTAATCCCATTGATATAGTGTGGAGATAGGGAGGAAATAGTATGGACCCTCCTACCTACAGGCTCTCTGCTATAGCATTTTAGGCACTGTTCTATAGCGAACGCTATAGAATTGTAGGTGAAATGTAGGACTGTAGCGCTTATAGGTAGTAAGCGGTAGGATAGACGAAGCGAATCTCAGGCGAAGTCATGCCCTTATATCAAATGTCATTAACAAGACATAATAGGACTCCTGACGGAGTCCCGGTGTTTGTAGCCGGGGGTGCAACCCTGGCGATGGCGTGGTTAACCCAAGTTTTCATGCCTCCGGAAACGATGTTCACAACCTAGATGCCGGGACTGAATATCCGCTGCATTCGGCTCCGTCAGGAGCCACGTGTTTGTAGCCCGGGGGTGCAACCCCGGCGATGGCGTGGTTAACCCAAGTTTTCATGCCTCCGGAAACGATGTTCACAACCTGGATGCCGGGACTGAATATCCGCGCATTCGGCTCCGTCAGGAGCCACGTGTTTGTAGCCGGGGTGCAACCCCGGCGATGGCGTGGTTAGCCCAAGTTTTCATGCCTCCGGAAACGATGTTCATAATCTGGATGCCGGAACGGAATATCTGCGGCATTCGGCTCCGTCAGGAGCCCCGTGTTTGTAGCCCGGGGTGCAACCCCGGGATGGCGTGTTTAACCTGGTTACATGTCCCGAAAACCATGTTGGTAACCTGGATGCCGGGACGGAATATCCGCGGCATTCGGCTCCGTCAGGAGCCACGTGTTTGTAGCCCGGGGTGCCCCCCCGGGATGGCGTGGTTAACCCGGTTCCATGCCGGGGAATCGTGTTTAACACCGGTTTGATACCCCGGAAACCATGTTTGTGATCCGGGATCGGAATTATTCACGCCCCTTAAAACAATTGCAACCAACCGTCATTCTCCCCCCAATAGAGGTGTATATAAGACGCAATCACATTGTCTTTCCGGTACACCGGGGTGGACACTTCCATGCCCCTGGCATTGAACACCTTACCTAATTTCGGAAGCGCGGCCGTCTCCGTACAGGCGGAATAGTGAAATTCATGCCCTTTAAAGCGATTTAAGCCCACTTCTATCTCACGGTAGCCAAGTGACAGCTTTGCGTCTTTCATCGTCGTTTTAAGGCTTAAAAAGCCCACCATCGGGTATTCCTTCCCGGTACTATCGGCCAGGGTCTCTCCGAGGTACATCATCCCCCCACATTCCGCGATCACGTTTCCACCGTTTGCGCAATATTCGAGGATAGACGCCCGCATAGTAAGATTAGTTGACAATTGTTCCAGGAACAGTTCCGGATATCCTCCGGCCAGGTAGAGCAGATCTGTATCAGGGAGTTGGGCATCGTACAGGGGGCTAAAAGTTGTCACCTGGCCATGGCTTTGTAATACCGCCAGGTTTTCCGCATAGGTGAAGTTAAAAGCCTCGTCCATGGCGACGGAGATTTTCATGATTCCGGAAGGTGGCGATACGGTTTGCACCGGCGCCTGCGGCACGGGCTTCCGGGTGATTGCCAGCAACTGCGCAAGGTCCACCGTTTTACTGATATGGGCGGCGGCCCGTTCTATAATAGCATCATAGTCATTGTCGGGAGAAATTGCCAGTCCGAGGTGACGGGAAGGGATCCTGATGTCATCACTGGCAGGCACATATCCCAATGGGGTAACGCCGATATCTTCACAGGCATCTTTCAGGAACTGGTAATGGCTTTCGGTGTTTACAAAGTTGAAGATCACGCCTGCTATCTGTAGCTGCGGATTAAAATGCATGAAGCCATAGATCAGGGGCGCTACAGAATAAGCCATGGCCTTTGCATTTACCACCAGTATCACCGGCAGGTCCAGTAACATGGCTATCTCTGCACTGCTGCCCTTCATGCGGTCTGCCCCGTCGAAGAGTCCCATCACGCCTTCGGTGATCACCACATCCGCTCCTTCGCTGTACTTCGCATAAACGGAGCGCAGATGCCCTTCGCTCATCATGAAGGTATCCAGGTTAATACTTGGGGAATGGGCTGCCAGGGAATGATGTTTAGTATCTATATAATCCGGCCCGCACTTGAAGGGCTGTACTTTTAAGCCCTGGTGATGCAACCATCTCAAGAGGCCTAATGTGAGTGTCGTTTTGCCCGAATTACTGGATGGTGCTGCAATTAAAAACTGAGGCTTCATTCGGTCAAAGATAGTACATTCGCAATCTTATGCAGCAATTAAGGTCCATCATGTTTGCCGGCACTGCATCTGATGTCGGCAAAAGTTTTATCAATACAGGCTTCTGCCGCATTTTCAAACAGGATGGTTACCATCCCGCTCCCTTCAAAGCACAGAACATGTCGCTCAACAGCTATGCCACTCCGGATGGCTTCGAGATAGGACGCGCGCAGGCCGTACAGGCGGAAGCCTGCGGTCTTCCCTGCAGCACCGACATGAACCCCGTCCTGTTAAAACCGACCAGCGATAAAGCCTCGCAGGTAGTCCTGCTAGGCAAACCCGTAGGTAATCAGTCGGCCTACGACTATTTTATGGGCAACAATAAACAGGAACTCTTCAAAGAAGCCAAAGCTGCCTACGATCGTTTACAGGCGAAATATAATCCTATTGTGATGGAAGGCGCAGGCAGCATCAGTGAACTGAACCTGAAGCACCGCGACATTACCAACATGCGAATGGCGCTTCACGCACAGGCCGACGTGTACCTGGTAGGCGACATTGACCGTGGCGGCCTGTTCGCCAGTGTATATGGCACCATGGCCCTGCTGCCACCGGAGGAGAAACAACTCATCAAAGGTATTATCATTAATAAATTCAGGGGCGATGCCCGTCTTTTTGATTCCGGCAAGACGATCCTGGAAGAGCTCTGCGGCGTACCAGTGGTTGGCATTATTCCCTATCGTAAAGACATCTACGTAGAAGAAGAAGATTCTGTCGGACTGGAACATAAACATAACAAACTGGCCCCCGGTAAAGTGAATGTAGCCGTTGTACTGCTCAACCGCCTGTCCAATTTCACCGACTTTAATGTACTGGAGCGGGACGGACGGGTACACCTGTTCTACAGCAACAATCCTGCGGATATCGAAAAGGCGGACATTATCATCCTTCCCGGCAGTAAGAACACCATAGCCGATCTGATAGATATCAAGAACAACGGGGTAGCTAAAGCGATCGTACAGGCGCATAAAAGTGGTAAAACCGTGATCGGCATCTGCGGTGGTTACCAGATGATGGGCAGCAGTATAGAAGACCCTCATCATGTGGAAGGTACGGTTGAATCAATGCCGGGACTGGGTATTCTGCCTGTAAAGACTGTTTTGACGGAACAAAAGACCACAGAACAATGCCGTTTCTATTATAGAAAGAATGCGGTTCCCTGCAATGGCTACGAAATCCATATGGGCATCAGCACCGCCACCGGTACCGAAAGCCCTCTCAATAGAACGGCTACCGGTAACCGTGAGGGGTACTTCCTTGATGCGCATTGCTGGGGCACCTACATCCACGGCATCCTGGACAATGCCGTCGTGATAGATGACCTGCTGGAAGCACATACGACACAGCAAGTCTCTGCTCCCTTTGACTATTCAGCTTTCAAAGAGGCCCAGTACGACAAACTGGCGCAACACCTGCGGGAGCATATCGACATGGAATATATTTACGGACAACTAAAGAATAACAGATGATCAACGGTCATGGAGACGACAGATACCTGTTTAATTATAAGATCGTTGCTGACTTCAGCTCTAACGTATATTACGGAAGCTGGGCTAATGGACTGCAGCAACACCTGACGGACTGCCTGTATAAGGTCAGGAATTACCCGGAAGCGAATGCCCAGCGACTACAAACTGCTTTGGCAGATTGGCATGCCCTGACGCCGGCTGAGGTATTGGTGACCAATGGTGCAACGGAAGCTTTTTACCTGGTAGCACATGCATATCGCAGAAAATCAGCCACTATCGTTATTCCTGCCTTTGCAGAATATGAAGACGCCTGTCGCGCAAATGATCTGCAAATACAGCATCTGCACTGGGACGATCTGTTACCTGACACGACCTTTCAGACAGATATTGTCTTCTTCGGTAATCCAAACAATCCCACAGGCGCCATATTACGCCCGGCTACCATACAACAGTTGTTGGAACATAACACCCAAACGATGTTCGTGATCGATGAAGCGTATGTTGACTTTACGGTGGATGTTATCTCGATGATACCTTTCCTGGATCAATATCCGAACCTCATCATCATTAAGTCCCTTACAAAGACCTATTCCATCCCTGGCCTGCGTTTAGGCTACATCCTAAGCGGCGCGGCTGTTATCAATAATATCCTTCCCTACAAAATGCCCTGGTCTGTCAATGCCCTGGCGATCGAAGCAGGATTGTTCATTGCGGCACACCGGCAGGAAATGGTATTACCTACGGCTGAACTCACACGGGAAACATTCCATCTCATTGGTGCATTGAGGGCCATCGGTAATATCTCCATCCGGCACACGCATACCAATTTCTTCCTCTGCCAAACCGAAAAAGGTACAGCGGCAACACTGAAACAATACCTGTTAGAAACATCCGGTTTGCTGATCAGGGATGCGTCTAATTTCAGGAGCCTGACGCCGCAACATTTCCGTATAGCTGCACAGCGAAGAGAACACAATGCGTTACTGGTAAAAGGAATTACAGCATGGATGGAAAGTTTCTGATCATAGCCATTCCCCTGGTGGCAGGCTATCTGCTGGACCTGTTACTGGGAGATCCCAGGTGGCTGCCGCATCCTGTCCGCTTGTTCGGTAACATTATCAGTAAAGGCGAAGAATTGCTGAATACGGGGAGATATAAACTACTAAAAGGGGCATTGCTGACAATCCTGCTGTGTTTATTGGTATTCAGCTGCTTCTATTTTACACAACACTGCCTGCTCAACATCAGCTCAGCGGCATATTATATCTTCGCCAGCATTTTTGTGTTTTATGGACTAGCAAACAAAAGCCTGTTACAGGAAGGCAAGGAAGTCTTCGACACCCTGCAACATCAAAGCCTCGATGCAGGACGCAAACGCCTCTCCTGGATTGTTGGCAGGCAAACAGCTGCACTGAACGAAAACCAGGTCCGGACAGCAGTATTTGAAACCCTCTCTGAGAATTTAAGCGACGGCGTGATCGCTCCTTTGTTCTATTACGCTGTTGGCGGCGTACCCGCTATGATGACGTATAAAATGCTCAATACCCTCGATTCCATGATCGGGTACAAAAGTGAGCGGTATTTCTATTTCGGGAAATTTGCGGCGAGATTAGACGACGTAGCTAATTTCATTCCGGCCAGGTTAACTGCATTGCTGATGGTATTGGTGACGTTCAGTAAACGGGGGCTGGTATATATTTTCAGATATGGCCATCAGCATGCCAGTCCGAATTCAGGTTACCCCGAAGCGGCGCTGGCAGGTATCCTGCAGTGCCGCTTCGGAGGCCCGAATACTTATCATGGACAGGTGGTGGTGAAGCCGTATATCGGCGATACACCAAGAGATATCGCGCACGATGAGTTAAAAAAGGTCGTGTATGTGAACCATGCGGTGACATTAGTAACGGTTTGTATGATCCTTCTTTCAAGTCTCCTATAATGATCACCGGCGCCCGATCAGCATTTCTGCCAAGAAGGCAAACGCCTTATCATTCCGCTAATTTTTATCTATTCTGGCAATGTGCTACCCAGTACCTGTCGACAATAAAATAGTCATTTCCCTTCCTTAGTTCCAGAAATACACAATAACCGGACACGCCATTTACCTCCAAAGTCCCAACTGTCTTACCTGACACTCTCAAACTCATATCTTTATCTTTCAATTTGAAGTCAATAGTTTCATACCCTATCCGGGAACTATTCAGGGACAGGACCGGACAACTAATAGCAGCACTTCCTACCGGCACTGCTGCATGATACGTTTTAAACACCCTCACACCGCTTACCGTAACTATATTGACACCTAAACCCAGGAAGGCTACAGCAAGTAGCCTCCTGGAAAAAGATATATAGTCAATAGCCAGTAAATATTTCCACAATACCGGAATTGAATACATTAAAAAAGGAAGGGCAGCAACACCTGTAATGATAAAAAAACAGTTGTCATAAAAGTTAATGATCCTTTTAGCGTACTCGTTGAATACAATAAAAATAACCAGCGAGATAAAAATAACATAATACTCTGCCTTTGCGTCCAAAAACACTTTATTCATCCTGATTTAATTATAAATGTCAATTACTTTGCTGCGGTAATGGCGTCATGGTATTTATAGCATCGCCTGTTCCTTTTTTTGCCGCGTTCTCTGCCGCCCGCTGGGTAGCTGCCTTTAAAATAAGCTCCTTCTGCTCGGTTGCCACCTTCGCTATTTCCCGGTCAGTTTTCTGCATGCTCTTCCTGATCTTAGCCGCATGGTTCCTTCCTTTCTTGGAAAGCTCCATAACAGGTTTCAAACGGTTTGCCTGTTTCATATACTTTTCATACAATGCAGTCAAACGCTTGCTGTTCCCCTTGAACTGCTCCAGCAGTTCATCTGCTTTTTTGCCAAATCCCATTTCAAAAAGGGTGGAAACTGTGGAATTAACAAATGACTCCTTCGTTACTTCGACAAACTTATTCCATGAAAACTGTCCTTTCTCATCATTGTAGGCGCCGATAGTAACATTTTTATGCAGATCTGACAACATATTCTGGACAATGCCAATCATCACCTGACCAACTTTAGACTGGGTGGCTTTGGCTATAGCCATTTCAGAACTACCTGGAATAAACAGGCTTATAGCGAAAGCCTTACTTCCTTCGTAAGAGGCCGACTTCCAGTTGATATGATCGAAGGCATCTCCGGCACTTTCACCCTTCAACAACATATTTCCCAGGAAATCCATACCTGCTTCTACCGTAAATGCCACCAATCCATCTACTATAGCACTGATAAATTCATCACCTTTCGGGTCATTATTGTTAACCGGTGAATTCCCCAGCACGGAATAAGCACTTATACCCGGAACCGTTTTCGGGTCCATGTTCCATCTTCTGCCAATCCTGCTATCATATTCCCAGAATTCAGCGGTATAGCTATTGTCATGTATTTCTTTCGACCGCTCCTGTCCGTTAAAACCGTAGCGGTAACTTCCACTATTGGATCCCCTGCCGGGCATCTGCATCCCAAAAGGATAATATTCCTGCGTAGAGACAATATCCGGTGTAAAATAACTCACAGTAAGACTGTCTGTGGAAACGCCCAGCTTCTTATCAGACACTGTTGCCAGCACGTTACCAAGATAATTACTCAGTTCAAACATTTTCATACCACGCATGAAACGGAGGCCTGTGCCGTTCCCTAATCCGAGCAGGGGCGTTATTTCAGGAGGAACAATACTTTGTACGTCGGTATTCCACCTGCTTATACCCAGACGGCCACTGCCATACAGGTGCGTTTCTGTCTGTGTAAGGTTTCCACTGTTAACAGTATTATCGCCCTTTGTATATACACTCATCACATTGCCGGAAGCATCACGTATATACCATGTCTGTATGCCATTTACGGTCTTACTGATACGGTTTCCTGCTATATCATAGGTGTACGTAATAGTGGTCCCATCGGTTTTGTTAATGGTCGCCACCTTCCCGTATACGGTCCATTGAATACTGCTGATCCCACCGGCAATGTCCTTTATGAGGTTGCCTATACTATCATAGACATAGTTCCCGGCTGACTGGCCGTCGATGTCTATAGTATAGTTTGTTGAACGCACAGAATCCCTGACAAAATCCAGCTGATTCCTGCCGGCTTTGTAATTGTAAGTAAGACTGTCCATCGCCAGGGGATTACCGGCAAACGTATTGTTGCCATTACGGCTATAGGTCAGAATATTTCCGTCTTCATCATATGTAACAGCCTCTTTGAAATCCTGTATTGCTACCGGCGTCCATTTATTGGTAGCCGTGTTCAATCCACGTACTGCCTGCATGCCCTTCATGCGGTTCAATACATCATAGGAATAGGTCGACAACAACGATTCTCCAACAGCGGGAGTATGCTGACTGCTGGCCGAAATACTTCCCGTGAACAGCGGCTTAAACCCTGAACCTTCAATGGGTGCGAAAGGAACTAAACTGCCAACAGGACTATAATCCCTGGTTCCGTAGTAATACAAACCATAGCCAACAGCATCTCTTGCCACAGCACTACCGGCCATACCATCCTTACCCATGTCCGTGCTGCCGCCGATTGCAGTTGTATTCACACCTTTTAGCCAGCCCTGTAGTGTATAAGCATAGTCCAGTCCCTGCACCTGCTGCTGTCCCAGGACCAACCTTGCCAGCAGGCCATGCCTGTAATAAGTATAATAGGCATCATTCTCCCAATACACACTATCCCTGCTTGTCTCTACATTGATCAGCCTGTTTTCAGCATCATAGGTATAACGATGATAGAACGCATCTGCCTGCGAGGGCTGATAAGCCACCTGGAGTACCTTACCGCTGATCAGATCATATCTGTACACCATCTTCTTAAACCGGTTTCCACCATCAGCCATTCCTCCCAGCTTATAGTCCTGCAACAGGGTATCTACATTACCATGCGCATCATAACTATAGAAAGTACCAGCAGCATAATTACCATTACCCAGGTCAGTATTGTTATTGTAAGTCGCCGTCCAGGCCACCCTGTTACGCAGGTTCCGGGCCGACAACACCAGCTGCGACAGCGGCGTATAAGGAACATCATATGTAGTACGCGTGATCTGCGTACTGGTTCCTTTTGCTGCCGATAACCACTGCGCCAGCAACTGCGGATCGCGGCTGATGCTGTCTGTCATTACATTGCTGCTGTTCATTTGCCCGACCTCCACGATCCGTCCGATGGCATCATAGTTTGTATAACTATAGTTACGATCGGTCTTCTGCTGCAAGTTCTGCGTTATTACCGGCCTTCCCAGGCGGTCATACCAGAAGCGTGTAGTACCGCCATCGGGCGTTTTTTGCTCAACTACCTGCTCCAGCGTATTATACCTGTACTGGGTGATCTTCTTATGCGCAGGAATCCGCTGCTGCCCTGCCTTCCGTGCTGCCTTTACGCTATTCAGCCAACTATCAGACCTGTCTATCACCACACCAGCGGGCGGCACGGTCTTTACCAGGTTGCCCGCCTGATCATAATAGAACAAGGTATAATGATACTCGCTGGTATTATAATTTACGGTGAACACTTCCTTATTTACTGCCTGCAGACCGGTGCTGATATAGTCTTTTTCAAAACTGCCTTTCACCGAATCACGGTAAGCTTTGTACAATTCAGTACCCTTGCTCACAGCAAAGAATTCGTTGTCCGAACAGTTGTTGATCTCGTTTACATCCACCGGGGCAAAAATGGGCGCAGATTTACCACAAAGCAGCAAACCGTCATAGATAACAGTGGTATCAAGCGGAGGAGGCGTTGCGTTGCATATTCCGGCAGGATATCCGCAGGTGGCAAGGTAGAAACTATCAATCTGTCCAACGGTTTCAAATTTAGATGCGTAATTGCTGTTAAAGTACGATACCCATTCATCACAGCGGTGTGCATACGTATCCACTCTCAGAATCGGCCGGGTATCGCCAGCTCCATTGATTCCCCAGAATACATATGCATTGGATATACCATCAGCTTCTGTATTCAACCTGAAGATCAAGCCATTGTTATTGCCGTTTTTATAATCACTGTACATATCCTGTACGAGTTCAGTACAAATGAGGCCCTGATATGTCTGTGCACTCTGTCCCGCCGGCAGCGCAGGTATTGAAAGCCTATGCAGTGAAGAGGTAGCAGGCTGCGTATTCCAGGTTGTCACACCGGGGATCACCGGGCCAAGGGCCCTTTCAAAATAAGCGTATTCTGTTCCGCTGGTGCTGAAATTGGACTTGGTGCCAATGTTTGCGTCACTCCCGGTGCCCAGAGGCTTCGTCGTTAGCGTCAGCGAAGACCAGCTTACTCTTGCCCCCTTCGCTATATTGGAAAAATCATAGACGATATTGTCCCTGACCTTAAACCATCCATTACCATCATTCCATACAAGGGCCGCCAGTGCCGAGGATGCCGGATATGCCGTTTCGCCGTTGATAGAGATGAGATGGGTCACCGATTTGGGATAAACAGCCTTACCGATTCCCAGTGTGTCTCCGAAGCTGTCGGGAAAACTTCTTCTGAAGGCATCCCTTATAGCTGTAAGCGTAGCACAGGAAGCGGGATCAGGTGGATTGGGAGATTCTCCACCACAGTCCTGGATAAATTTGAGATATTCCCATGCCTCCTTACTAAAGCCCAACTGGTTATTCATATAGTTCTCAAATACCTTGTTCCGCTTCTGCTGGAAGGTATCCGACACTACTGCCGTAGGTGTAAAAGCACTGTACTTTTCTATATATTTTTTATACAGGTTCTTTACCACATTACAAGGCACACATATCTCCCCGCTATTACATTGTAATGCCGGCGGAATATTGATCACCTTCTGGAAATAGGTACAACTATTTGCCGTATTACATGCATTCAGCAACTGTGTCAGATCAGCATCCGTCATGTTGATCTTTCTTGTACGTGACAGATACCCTGCAAAACTGCCGTCAGCAGGTTTACCATATTTCAGATACTCTGCGCGCAGACCATTGAGCTTAGCGCACTCACAACTATCCGGTTTGGTATAGACAGGCTTATTGGTATAGGCCAACTGCTTATCGTAAGGCGCCGGCGCAGTGATCATATCCGGATAACAGTCCCAGGAATTAGTAATGCCGTTTTGCCTGTTATAAGCATCCAGCACTTCCTGGAAGCTCTTATAAGTATTTGTACTACCAGGTTTCACGGAACTGGAACCCAGCGGATGCGATACATCCGAACCATCCTTACACACCTGCACCAGTCTCGGTATGATAATGTTCAATGCTGCCTGGCTGTACTTACAAGGCGCCAGTTGCTGTACCCATGCTTTGGCATAAGCGTTGCAATTCTCATCATAGGCCTTTGCAAGCGCCTTGTTAGCTGAATCCGTGGCAGCCGCTCCGGTAGGATTATTGTTCAAATATCCCAGTCCGTTCTGTCCCAGTGCATCTGCTGCATTGTTAAAATTGAGCTGCTTGCCTGCAGCGGTCAATTGTGCCGTAGTAGGGTTCACTACGCCCGCCGGACAAGTTGCGTTCTTTATCTTGTCACTCAGCATACCCTGTTTTACGGTCTGGTACAGCTGGCGGAAGTTACGCCACGCCATATCCAGGTCAGCAGTACATAAGGTACTCTCGCTGAATGCCTTTGCAGGGGTATTATAAGTATTGATACAGGTACTGCTGTTATCAGGGCACTTCACTGTGATGGTAGCCATACTCCACAGCGAGAGGATATTAGCGCCTGTCCCGCCGTTGAAATTATTCAGCTTAGCTTCCAGCGCAGTTTGATTGGCGCTGCTTTCAGCTGCCAGCGGATCCTTATTTGCTGTCACTATCGTGAAAGGGAAACTGCTGTTGGCGGTAGGGTTCAGATATCCTTTTGCCTTTGCGTCCGCATAGGTATCTGTGGCGGCAAAGGCCCTGTCCCAACTATAGCTGGCCGCATGTTTTTCGAATTCCAGCCACTTACAATACTCGGGATGGAATTTCAGCAAAGCCGCTGCCCAGGAAGGTTTGAACTTAGCCGCAAATTGATCTGGCCTTAGCCGCTGTGGTATCACGTAACTGTTGCTTAACTCATCGTAGACCAGATCAGGCTTACCTGCTTCATCCAGGTAAGTTATTGTATCCCGTTTATAGACAGGAAGTGTATTTTCATCTTTCTGGTAGAAGATGGAATAGATATTTAGCGTGTCATCAGGATTAGCATACTGTCCTGATGGCGCCGACATATCGAGCAGCAGCGCATTCCTGGTATCTGTCACATCCGTCGTCTTGTTACACAAGGCATCACAGGCTGCAAGCGCCTCCTGGTAGGCAGCCAGGGCTTCGCCGCGATAGCCGGCAGAATCGGCTATTGCAATACCGGCCGCCTTTATATACTTCGCCCTGAAAGTATCCCAGGTGCCAAGACTATCCTGGCAGGCAGCACAATCCGGCGTACACTTTGTATTCACCAGCAAATCCCGCTGTTGTTGTATAAACTGGTCCAGTGTAGTACAAAGGTTCTTTTTCATGAATACACTGTCCCTGTAATAATCCGTCGCGTCACGCCTGATGCTCAGTTGTTTGGTGATCTGATAGGTGCCACGGGAAAGACGTTTTGTGAAAGTCACATTGAATGGCGCAGGCGCAGAACAGTCGGTAACAAAGGCACCCGTATAGTTACGGACAATGGTATCAAAAGCTTTACCACCCAGCCGCTGATTATACGCGTCATCGCTGATCGTGATCCTCAGATCATACAAGGCATTATAACAAACCAGGTTATTATTGCAATCGCGTTTCTGCAACACCGGCGGCGTCAATGTATATTTGAACTGGTAATCTCCGTCAACAGGCACTACCTGGCTCTGCGTGCTTTCCATCACCATATCAGTGATCACATTACTATTGGCACGCGATAAAGTATCGGTGACAGGAAACTGTGAATAAGAGCTGAGGTTATCCATCGCCGCACTATCCGGCACACCTGCCAGCGCGGTGGCAATGGTACGCCCGTACATGTCCAGGTAGGTAACAGCGATCTGGCCATTAGCATCCTGCACCATGTTCTTGAAATAATGATTCCTGTCGCCCGCATCTGTACCAAACAATACATCCAGGTCATTCTCTCCCGGTGTACCATAAAAATACCGGGTCTCATGTTTGCTGCCTAATTTAAATACCGCTCCCACATCGCTCCGGCGACTGATCCTACCGGTATTGTCCTGCGTATACTCTGTTTCTGTGAACGGATATTGCCCTGCGTTAGGAATGAACTGGTTTATGCCAGTGCCTTTGTCAGGATTTGAGCTGGAATAATACTGTGATGCCCCACTTCCCATATACATAGGTGAGGCACTGCTGGTCAGGTATGCCGCAGGCGAGGTAAGCTTATCATAATAACTCTTGTCATATTCTGCCGTACTACCGGCGGCATTGAATTTAGGCGTATACCGCATCACACTGCTCAGGGTAGGCGTTGGCATGACCTGTACGGTCTGTCTTCCCTGGTAGTCGTAAAACGTCTCAGCCACAACGGTCTTGTTCGTCACATTGTCTTTCGTCACCATCTGCCTTTCTCTTAAAGAACCATCAAAGTAGGTCACGACGGCCTTGCGCTTGCCTTCTTCCGAATAATCAACCGTGGACTGCCAGTTCATGAGGCGTTGATGACCGCCAAAGGAGAAACTGCCCAATCCACCCGTATAATCTGAGCTCCAGGCCGTTTCTATTCTCGTTTCACGGCTTTTTTCCTGAACCGCCCGTACCCTGAAGTACAGGATGCCGCCATTATCATACAACAATGGGATACGGTAGGTATTACCCGCAAGCGTAACGCGGGAGGTATTATTTCTGAACAACTGGCCCGCATCAAGTGGGTTGCCATACCTGTTTGCCAGGTAAGCCGAAGAATCGACATATGCCCATTCGAGGTCATACACCGTGGCACCGGTCACCACCGGCCATACAACAGTCAGTTCATCTGTAGAGTCAATATTGGCAATACTGTTGGCAGAGATGCTTTTCACGGCATCGTCTGTACAGGACAACTTATACACAGGACTTACCTGCATTTCGTTATCCAGCACCAGTGCCGACATGACCCTTGCGGGCGCACTGCCGGTGTTCGCACTCAGCACCTTCACTGTTACCTTGTGTGCGTTATTGAATACGAAGCTGCTCCTGTTCGTATAAGCAGCATTTGCGTCATAATTGATGCTCAGGTCTTTCTCCAGTGAATCTATAGTAAGGTTCGGCTTTGTATAGATGATCCGCACTTTCACAGTTGCAGCAAACTGCGCAGGCAGGTATACACCCGCATATTCATTGATACGGAATGTAATAATGTTCTTCACATAGTAAGGGGTATCCAGCTTACTGATCTGGCCTGCGTTGAAGTATACACTATCCTGTACGGTAACAACGGAGTCTTTCGCCACCTGTTGCTTACTGCCATCCAGCGTATTTTTCAGCAGGGTTATATTGCCGGTCTGCGCCTTGCTATAGCCTGCCATCAGCAGGAACAGCATAGTCAGACAACATTGAACGATCTTTCTTGGCAAAAAATGCATAATATCTTATTTAGGGCAGTATTATGTTATCTATTACTTTATCAGGGCGGTTCTGGATTCCTTGATCATCTTAATGCCGTTTTCTGTTTCCTTCTTCACTCTCACAAGCGTACCATCATCATCATACTCAAAGAAAGTAGCATAGTTGTTCTCATCCAGTTCCGCCATCATGCGGAGGTCTGCAGGGCTGTACACAAAAGACCGCATATTGGCATTGTAGGGATGGATCCGCAGATCATCCAGGTATACCGCTGAAGTTCCTGTAGATACCAGGGTTACAGACAAGGATGTGGCATCTGCAGGCAGGTCCACCACCTGTTCATAACGTTGCCAGCCATCGATGATCCCTCCCTTCGGATTCGCAGTGAGCGTTGTAACAACTGCTCCTCTTTTCACGGTGATATTCATTTTATTGCCGGTATAACCAAGGCCTTTACAATCCTGCTGTTCCTTTACCCAGGCGCTGATCAGGATCTGTTTTCCCGGCAATGGTGAATATACCGGCAGAATAGCATCCTTATTGGTACGTATGCCACCCAGTACCTGTCCTGTTGTTACACAGCTGTTTGTCTCCTTATTAAAAGACAGGTTGAAGGCAGTGCCATTGTCTGGCAGGATATCCGTACTGATGCCTGCGCTCTGGCCTGCCGCTATCCGCAGGCTATATTTGCCCGTATGTGATTGCAGGGAGTCCAGGTTGTTCCTGTAACCTGAAAAGTCAAAGCTGCGCCCAACACTGCAGGAAGTATCGCAATAAGTGCCGCCAAAGAAATAGTCTTCAAACCCCTCATATGCTGCTTCCCTGTAACGGCTGTTCTGCACTACCGCTACTGCCAGTGCATCATCAAAGCCGTAAATACCGGCATTGAACCTTCCCATAGGGTCTTTGTTTTCCAGCTCCAGCCCTCTTCTGTTGAACATGGTACTCTCGCTGTTCCATAACCAGCGGCTCTCATCATATTGCGGCTGAATGCCCGTGCCGTTAAGCTGCCAGAAAGATTTGAAGTTCTTTATAGTACCATCCGTCCGTAAATTCACTGTCTGCGAGGTACTGTTCTCCGTTCTTGCGGCGTAATAGCTATAGGTCCGCTGCGGCCGCCAGTTGCCCATCAGGCTGTAAGCATAGGGATTCACACTGGTATCGGTAACAGCGCTGTAACAACTTAGATTATAAGGAGCCAGTTTCACCAGCACATCAGTCTGAATAGGTTGCATACAGATATCTGAATAGATGGTAGCATGATAATTCCCGCCACTGTTGACAGTAACAGGAGACAACACCGGATTCTGCTCTGTACTGGTAAAGCCATCCGGGCCTGTCCAGGCATAAGTGATCGCTGTGGTGGGCAGGTTGATGATATTGAATGTGATCTTATCGCCAATACAATATTCCGGTTTGTCTGTCTTTGACAGTTGCGCAGTTTCGAAGTCTATGATCTTCAAGGTTTGTACTGCCGCACTTCCACATTCATCTTCCACCCGTACATCATAGTTCTGATCTTTCAAAAGGGTATATGCGCCGCCCGCAGCAGCAGTGCTGAACCTGCCGGTGGTATTGGTTGCCCAGTAAGGCCCGGTGGCGCCATTCCCCTGTGCAGCGAGCTTATAGGTATACACGCCTGTCTTTATTTTACTACCGCCGATAGCATTGGCCTGGATGGTACCTGAATTATCCGGCTGACCAGGACAGATCCATCCAAGGGAATTATTGACATCAATGATCAGTGGCTGATATCTAAAATTGATGTCTTTCAACGTCACACCGTTTCCATATACACTAAAGTCCTGTATCACTGTGGGGTAGGCTGAGACGCCAATACGGTAAGTGCCTTCAGATGGCAGCAACAGGGTACCACCCGAGCTAACGATCGTTCTGTCAAATCCCACTCCGCCAAGCGGCCCCCTGAGGATCTGGAAGTAGGCTTGCTGTTCAGCGCCCTGGTACATAGCCTTCCCTACAGGTATCACTGCCAGTCCTGTACAGGTCTGTGCGCTGGCAATATCCCAGGTATAACGATACACATCATTCTCTGTCACAGTCACCGGCATATCGTATGTACCACAGGTATCTGTAAGCCTGAACAGGTATGTGCCGGGATAAAAATAACGCCTGGGATTATCGTCACTGATAGAGACCAGCGCACTGTTAGGCCTGTTGCCTGATACGGTGAAAGAATATGTATAATCGGATGGGCTTATCAGTTTTATATTCAGGCCTGCAGGCAATGATGCACCTGGCCTGCTGAAAGAAAAAGCGATAGCGCCGTCATTACCGGTGACCCCTTCATTCGGCTGTAAGCGCAGGATATATGGATTGGCGGGAGGCGCTGAAACATTCAGGATAAAATCATCGCGCAGCTTTGCCCCGTCGGCCGTTACCGCATTGAACGAGTAATTGCCAAAAGGAACGTTTTTAATAAGGCGCTGCAGCTCCGGCGCCTTCAGCGTATCATATCTTATCGCATTGGTAGCGGTATTCTTTAAGGTGACATAAACAGGATAACAGACGATCCTCGTAGTATCCACAAAATATCCTGCATTGAAATCCCTGCTGCAATTATATTCCGAATAGTTGCTCATTGCAGGCATTCGTATCATATAAGGGATGGCTACCTCACCGCCGCAGGGAGTTTTGAAATAATACATCACGGTATCGCCATATGTACTGGCAAAGGTCTGTCCTGCAGGCAGCGTGATGGTATCTGTAGCCCCTATAGCCCTGTATGGAGACTTTGCACCGCCATTGTAAGACACAGCAAAAGTCAGCGGTGTAGCCCCCAGGAAATAGGGCGCATATGGACTGCTGGTGACGCTGCCTGGCGATTTGAAGATGATCCTGTTACAGGTATTCCTGATCATTGCCGGCTCTATAAAGGTCAGATCGCTCAGTCCCAGCTGTTTTAATTCGGTGATGGTGATGGTCTGTGTGGAGGCCGCAGCACTACAGGCATCCGTCGCTGAAAATGTGTAGTCGCCACCCCACAAACTATCTATCACAAAACTGGTGGTAGCCACAAATGTTCTCCGTCCTGTATAAGCGGCAGGTGCGCTGGTGATGGTGACCGTATAAGGCGTCTTGCCATTGCTGAGCGTTACATATGCCTGTCCGGTATTACATTGGTACAGGGTAATCTTGTTCTGCGCAACAGCTGCTTTAAAAGGCACATAGGTGCCAGGCACCGTTACATCTACCGTGGCAGATACTACCTGGCTGTTACAGTTCCCTTTTGCCACCGCCCTGTAGCTGCCAGCCGGCACATTTTCAAACACCGCCGAAGTACCGGGTGATACGGCATATCCGCCTGCGGTCAGCGGCTCCAGGCTATATAACATATTGCTGACATTGCCGGCTCCTGTTCCTGTGAAGGAAAGCGTGATCTTTCCATTGGCGGCACAGGTAGAAGCTGTAGCCACAGCGCTGATACCCCAGGACGTACATTGCGCATTCACTGTGCGGGCCGTCCATAAAAGCAGCACCAGCAGTAAAACGGGGTATTTATTTTCAGTTGTTAATTTACATTTCATAGTATCACAGATAAGGACTGTTACTGACTTACTTTTCTAAACTGCTGA
Source organism: Chitinophaga filiformis (assembly GCF_023100805.1). NCBI lineage: Bacteria > Pseudomonadati > Bacteroidota > Chitinophagia > Chitinophagales > Chitinophagaceae > Chitinophaga > Chitinophaga filiformis. Next base: position 4,456,649 of record NZ_CP095855.1, on the reverse strand, counting down.
TCAATTAGCGCACACCGCTTTTTGTTTTTTACGGTCTGCTACCTGCCAGTCCTGTTTGTATTCTGTTACACTGGCTTTAATGACCCTTGAAGTATCGTCTATGACCAGCTTCCAGGAGGTTCCGTTCTTCACTATCGGATTATTCAGCATAGTGACCGTTCCCACAGGAACATCCATGTTCCTTCTGCCGGAGCGTACGATCTTCAGCGATACATCATTACCGGTAAATGGCGTTCCGTTGGCGTCTACCAGGTAAATATCGGGTGCAGTGCCTGCTTTTGCATTCGCATCCACCGCATACAGTGTACTGAATGCCGGGAAGGAAGCTATCTCAGGTGAACAATCAGTCCCGCCAGTCTTCACTTTGGAAGCAACGAGGATCTCATCTCCGCCATAGAAATAAGTGGCGGCTGTTGCCTGGCCAAGGCCACTGGTGATCTTTCCTTTGTTGACGTAGATATCGTCCAGCACCACATTCAGGTTCTTATAAGCGCCGCTCATACCTTCGTATGCCCAGCCGGAAGGCCACTCGAACTGGTATACCGGATCTCCAAAGAGGTTCTGTGTGCTGGTCAGCAGTACGCCGCCTGTTTCGCTGTTATAAGCAAGATTGCGGGCCGTTACCCTGCTGCCCTTGTCGGTCACAACGGTACTGTCCAGTATACCGTGGCGGTTGATCACTTTCGTCACCGCCGCAGACCTGAACTTCACTTCTTCCCGCTGTGCAAGGTTCCATAAAGTAGGTATGATCATGATTGGAGGAAAACCGAAAGAGAACAGCTCCGAGTTCAGGTTAAAGTTATTGGCGTTGGTTACGCTCTTATGTTCGCGCATGTCCGTCATGATCTCAATATCCTCGCCGATCACCGCTGCAGTATTGACGGTGCCATCAGGCGCTATCGTGGTGACAGTATTGTTCAGATGTCTGACAGTAGCGCCAGGGTCATCTTCCCTGTAAAAAAACTCCGTAGCTGCAACCGGGTTATCAGGATCACTTTCGGGGTATACCGCCGTTGACCTGGGTTTACCATGCATGTCATTCAGCTCTACTTTAAAGCCCTGGCTTACCGCTACAAAATGACGGGCATTAATGCGCAGGAAATTGGCCAGCGCAGGTTTAAAACGCTTCTTGCCATCTGCCAGCAGGGTCATATCTGTCATAACAGGGAATTCGTAATTTGTATAGAAACAGTATTCCTGGTAACCATTTGCCGAGCGCACTTCCTTGCTGTTGATGGAACGTGTCCTTACCTTCCGGTACCCTATAGAAGGCGCCGGGAAGAAAGACTCACCCAGTGGATACTCCGTATATCCCAGTTCTACCGGGGCCAGGACAGCTGCCTGCTGCGTGTATTCTACCGGCTGCCGCCAGGGGGTCTCATCTCCTCCCAATGTCGGTTCATAACTGGCTACGCCACTGCTGATCGTCTCAACGCCCGCAGCGGTAGTAAGCTGGGTGGTGTATTGATATTCAGTACCATACACCGACTCTTTCTGCTGGGTCATTTTGGTCCAGTTATCGTAGATCCTGATCCTTTTCACCCGCAGGCCGCCACCAAACTTCCGGTATACCGGGCTATTGAGGCGCACGAGCGACCGTAGTGTATCGATCGTTTTCATCCAGCCTTTTGCCCGGGCAGCCACATTGAACGTCAGCATTGTATTGGTGATATTGTCCGCCTGCGACAACAGGACCTTGATCGCGTCGCCCAGGTCTACATTATCTCCCACATCGGAACCCGGGTATGCCTTGGAAGGCAGGTTCAGGCGCAGGTATTGCAGTGCTGCCTGTGCCATAGGACTGAACACGCTCAGCGGATCTCCCACATTGCCTTTGGCATCAATCGCCCTTACCTTGAACCAGATGGTCGACCCATTGTTAAAGAAGCCATAACTGTCGTCCAGTGTGGCATACACCGGCACATATTCATTTCCTGCACCGAATTTATCTGAGGGCACCTGTACGGATAACTTAAAATAGATCTTATCCATCCTTTCCAGGTAACGCCGGTATACTTCTTCATTGCTGCTGACCGGCTTAGGCACGTTCACGGCCACATACAGATAATCAATAAGCCCGTACAACGAGTTACTCAGATCACTGGTGGCAGCCGGTTTAGAAGCTGAAAAGCCAGCCACATGGAACATCTGTGCAGCCCTTTTGTTCTGCACATAAGCATAATCGTCGCTTTCATAATCGATCTTCATATGTCCCCCTGATGGCAGGATAATAGAATCCAGCGTCCAGGCAGCCACGTTCTTAGCCATCTGCGCACTGTCTCTCAGCGTATAAGGATATTCCGCGTTGTAAATAGGATTACTGGCAGTGGCACCCGGGTTCTGCAGGTTATCCTTGTAATTGCCCCAACGGTCATAGGCCTTGCTATTGTAAGGTGGATTGAAACTGTTGTACGCAAATACGTAAGGGTTCCGCTTGCCCTTGTCATTACCATTATAGGTGAACCAGATACGTTTAAGCGTCAGCTTACCCGTGGTATTAATTCCCCTGTTCGAGCCGGGGCACAGCTCATAGGTATATTCAAAATGCACTGTCCTCACGGGTCTGGCAGCAGTATTATACTTTTGAAAATCAGCCTTGTTATACAGGTTGATCTCTTCCAGCTTTTTAGCTACACGTGCCGGCTGTTTGGCGCCATCTTCCGTAATAGCAAAAAGGTCATCCCTGTCGCTCAGTTTAAAAGTAGCGATCATGTTCTTTGACTCAATAGAGTGCAGGTACCACAGCTCTTTATCGCCCGCCACATAACTGCCTTTATCGTCCCTGTTGTCGGTAAGTAAACCTTCACTGTAACTGGCACTGTCATTTGCCGGCGATCTCCATTTATAAGGGTTCTTAATACCTGCTACCTTGGTATAGTTAAACCTGATGGCATTCCCCGGATCATCATCGGAAATACCGTCCCCGGTCAGGTCGGTATAGTCGGGCGACAAGATACCTGTCAGCAGGAATGTATGCGCATAAGCCGGCATCTCCTCACTGTCGAAATAATTATCGTTCCCCTTGTTATTGTTCACGGTATTATCAAGACCGGGCGTGTATTTCACCAATCCTTCCGCCCTTCTTCCTGTACCGGCGGCCACGGAAAACGTGAGGTCACGCTGCTTCAGGTTGTACACAGGAATACCATATACATAGCGGCGGCCGTCCGTATTCAGGACATCTATTTCGGAGATATGATCAGCCTTACGGAAATCGTTCACACGTTTTTCTTTCGACAGATTATTACCTACCACGAAAGTATCTTTATCAGGCATCAGGTAAAGACTTGCGGTCGGAATCACCACTTCCGCAGCGGCTAATGGCCGCCATTGCAGTTTCATGATCACACCACCGCGCGCCTGGTAATACTCCGTCCTGATATTATATAACTGATCTGCCACAAGATTGACCCAGGCAGTATCTTTCATATTAGCATGGTCATTCCAGCGGTCAATGATCAGGGTATCATTGAGATATACCCTTACACCGTCATCGCTGTTGGTACTGAAACGATAAGGGCCCGTGGAAGGCACTTTTATTCTTCCCGTCCAGCGTACCGAGAAATCGTTATCCAGCCTGGCAGCGCCGGAAGGCAGGTTCTGATTGATCTCGTCTTTATTATTGAAGTTGATCGTGGCATCGGTTCTCTCAAAGAGTTTTGTTTCGAATTTTCTTCCCCTGAAATACTCTCCTCTCAGTCCTGCACCATTACCATTCACATCATCGGGGAAGGTATTGCCACAATTACCAATACTATATACATTGCGGGTATAGTTGTCTATATATCTTGACAAACCGGCTACACTGGCTTCTGCTGCGGTCAGGTAAGAAATAACCTGTCCCCGTTTGTCTCTTTCAGTTTTATATACATTTGCTGAGGATAAGGATTTATTGCCCACGAAGCGTTTGTTCTTGTAAACATTCAACCTGTTGGCAGTCTGTATCACAGCACTACTGTTACCCGACTGATAGAGGTCTACCGATACCACATCCTCGCCGCCAACAGCGTCATAGAATGCCCTGGTATTGATCGTCTTCTCTCCCGGGTTCCTGAAATAAACGCTTTCGAACAGTTTGTCCGGTTTCCTGAAGGCAATGGTGGTAGCCAAGGGGTTCTGCTCTATCCAGGGACCGCTCTGTGAATAGGCCCTGGTGATACCGAGGTCCACACCCGCATGCGCCAGGCTACCCAAACCAATATCTACACTACCACGGGAAGAATTGTCGCGCGTCTTTACTGCATGATCGTATATAAATCCAATATCCCCGCGATACGCACGGAACATGCCTCCTGTACCTTCTCCGGTGATGGAGAATACGTCATATGTATAAGAAGGTACTGCAATATTGGGAACGGCAGGTTTTTCCCGGTAAGCGATTTCCTTTTCCCTGTTATAATCCAGCAAAGCGCCTTCATTGCCGTTAGCGCTATGGTAATTGAGATAACCATATGCCGGCAGGGCGCTGCGTTTATCTTCCGGTGCGATGCGTTGTTTGGATACATACCCGCTCACAAACACACTGGGGTGTACCACCTGTGCTTCCCAGCCAACCTTTGCGGTATAATTATACATCGTATTGGTAACCGGCATATTGATGGCAGGTGTGAAAGCCGGATGAGCAAAAGAGATATAAGAAGAAATACCGGCACTCTGTACAGCGGGCCTGTTCAGGTAGTCCATGGTGTATTGCCGCAAACCAGCGGAAAAGGTGAGTGCCTTTAAGCCTTCCCTGGAATTGTAAGACCATCCTGTAGATACACTTCCCCCCAGGCCACCTTTCTGCCTTGCCTGTTCATCGGCAAACTTATATGCCAGTGATCTGCCGATGGTTAGTCCTTCCTGTGAACTGTTGGTGACGGACAAGCCGGTCGTAAACCATCCCATGCTGCTGGACCCAGCGCTGATACTGGTATTCACACTGGTTTCCAGGCCAATACCCTTATATGAGTTATGTAAAATACCCAGGCTGGCGCCAGCGCCGAACTGCGCATACTCGCTTAAACCGGTGATCTCCACATCGGCTCCCACTGTTACGCCTACTGTACGGTTCTCTTTTACTGATACCACTTTCTGAATGGTATCCCTGCCGTTAAAATCGTCCGGCAGGCCACGCATATTACGGGTAATGGCCCCGGGGTTAATATTCCACCCCAGCCCTACCCAACTGGCTTCCTGGTCCATGGAGATACCGCTATTATAGCCGATCGCCAGCGGATAGCCACCTACGTCCATCAGGGGAATGTTGTAGGAAAAATCGCCCGTGAACAGGTCAACCATATTGTTGCTGTTCACAGAGTGGAATGCCTGGCTCTCCGGCTGACCGGGGCCGCCAGCAGCAGCCTCCGCTTTCGCTTTTAAGGAAGGCGCTGCCCCGGCTTTAACAGGGCCTGACCTCGAAGTATTCGCCATACTACCGGCTTCCTTAACAGGTATCACGACAGGTCTTCGCCCCGTATAATTACGACTATCTGCCCGCGCCGAAGCAAATACATAAGCGGGCAATACTGCATCACAATAAAGGAGCGTCAGCATTATGACGGCAAACGCTCTCTTATGTCTGGCAACAATCTCCAGTATCATTGAATGTATATTTTAGTATAGGAAATAGCGTTCCTGTTCCTCCGGAGAAGAGGAATCGTATAGGTCTGATAGTAGCCTTCAGGCTTATTCTCCTGGTATTACAAAATGAGCCGTACGGTAAACATGTCACCAATACACTTATCTGGCGGGCGTTGATGGATAGGGATAACTGATTTCATTGATAGCTTTTTATGATGTTTTTTTTGTTTTTTGCTACGCGAAAGACTGGTGTTGTCAGTTACAACATCAATTAGTGGTTACGTCTTCACTGTTAATGGTAGTTGGGCAACATTACTCGTGTACTGTGTCTCTTATTGTCCTCTTTGTTCGTTTTGTTGCAAACTCGTCTTGGTTGTAAACGTACACACAATACCGTAGATTTCAAAACATTTGGGGAAAAATTATCAAGCGTACCGGATTTGACCTGGCTGGCGATAAGAGGTCCGCCATCTGCTGAAAAAAAAAACGGGGCTGATCATTATTGTTGATCAGCCCCGGGCATCAAACTAATATTCAATAGCCAATTATCTACTTAACACAATACCTTCCAGATACTTATACACCCAATACGGCATCAATGGTACTTACTTAAAATATTATCAAGTTCCCTTAATGCGGTACTATGATCAATAGAAAGGAAATGCGCTCTGATCCGCTGTATCTTTTCCAACATGGCATCATCTTTACATTGCAGCAACAGCACAACCAGGGCCAGTAATCTTTCATTGTTTACATTATGAACAGACAGGGTGGCCTCATAACTTTGATCCAGCATATTCCTGATCTTTTCCAATGTATTGACAGTGTTGAAAAAAGGTATTATATGCTGATGAACGACAGACAGCATCTTTGATGATATATCATCTGATACATCCGATTCCTTTCCCGGCGGAAAATTCAATTTGAAATAATTGAAATTATTACGTTTGGTATAATCAGCAATATTGGGATTCAAGGTTATATCCGCCAACAAGTTCCCCACTATTTTAAAATAAAACATTGACCCTAAAAAACTACGTGTAGACGTTTCCAGTAAGATTTCAGACACCTCTTTGTGATACACATTAACATATAATTCCACATACTTCCCTATTGCACCACTCTCATAATCCGCATAGTCCAGCAAGAGCAGGGAAATTTCAAAGAACAGCTGTGTTTCTTTATCCTGTTTTACATAGCTCTCCTCCTTGCTCCTGTATGCAAATCCAAGGGCCTTCAGTTCTTTGTCAACTTTTGAACGTAGTAATTTTATAATCTCCTTTTTATTCATACTTAATGCGAAATGATTGTTGCAGCTCCCGTACCTGATTCATACCTTACCTCACGCAGCAATGCCCCCTCTGCACTTTGACCGGCGATACCTACTTCTTTGGCAGCTTTACCACCAAAGGCCCCGGCCTGCTTTTCAATGAACAGCAATTGCTGTGGCCCCGACAACACGCTTCCATTGACCTTACTTTCCCAGATGGCAACCACCTTCCCTTCATTGACAACAACAAAATCCAGTTTAGCGTAGTTCGTCTTCGAAAAATAAAAATACACTTGTTTTCCGATAGTTGCATTCGGATATGCATGGCGGATCATGACTTCTGTTAATTCTTCTCCCCGCTTCCCTAACAATGCGCCTGCTCCCTTCGGAATGTCACTGAAAAGCGTTTCGCTGAAGCCGATATTAATACCTGCTCTTGACGGTAGCTTTTGTGGTGTATTAAAACCGGGATTACTGCCCACAGCAGCACCAGTAAAGAAATCCATGATCTGCGGCACCATCACATTACCAAACACCTGCAAATCGCTCCAATCCTTCCCCAATAGATACTGAATAGCAAATGCCTTACCCGATGAGGTGGACATACCCTGAATGAGCTTATCGTTCGACTCAAATCTTGAGAAAAAGGAAGAAGCAAAAGCGCCGGTCCAGGTATCAAGCACCAGTTTCTCGAAATGCGCATAGTCTCCTACTTTCGTATCCTTCGGATATCCACCGCTCGTATACTCTTTTAAGAACCATTCCAGGGCCGACTGCTTCAGCTCAGCAGAAATGTCCTTACGGTTTTTCTTGGGGTCAAAATGTTTTTTGACCACTTCATATGCTGCCACCTTCTCTTTATCGCCACATTTCCCATCCGGGCAATTTCCCTTCGTGTCGCTCACAAGAATGGGGCTATTGGCGAAAGTAGCATAAGGACTTTCACCCGGATTAACAACAGGGTCCATATTCCACCTGCGACCTAATCTGCTGTCATACTCCCAGTACTGAGCGGTATAATTATTAGTGCCGACCCCGATCGATTTCTCCTGTCCGTTAAATCCAAAGCGGTAGTCATTATTGCCGGTCCCCCTGCCGGCCATCTTCATACCGAAAGAGTAGTATTCCTGCGTTGAAAGCACATCCGGCATGAAATAGCTGATCGTAGCGCTGTCGTTCGACACGCCACGTTTCTTATCAGATACCGTTGCCAGCACATTGCCATGAAAGTTGCTTATCTCGAAGGACTTGCTTCCTCTCGTAAAGTTGCCGGCAATTCCGGCGCCCAGTCCGGACATATTTGTCAGGTCAGGCAGGGCAACATTTTGCAGGTCCCTGTTAAATGCGCTCACACCCAGGCGACCAAGACCGTACAGATACACTTCTGTCTGGGTAAGATTCCCGCCATTGACGTTGCTATTCCCTTTAATATAGGTGCTGATCGTATTGCCGGCTGCATCCCGTACATACCAGGTCTGTACACCGTTCACTGTCTGGCTGATACGGTTTCCGGATGCATCATAAGTGTAAGTAACTACCGTCCCATCGCTCTTTGTAATGGAGGCTATCTTGCCGTCAACTGTCCAGACAACGCTGGTAATACCACCCGCATTATCTTTTATCAGGTTACCTGTACTGTCGTAAGCGAAATTGCCTGCCGTCTGATTATCAATATCATCATCGTACCTGCCTGTACCTACTGTATCTGCCACAAAATCGAGCTGGTTCTTACCTGCCTTGTAGGTATAGGTAAGATTGTCCATTGCCAGCGGTTTACCGGCAAATGTGCTGTTGCCGTTGCGGCTATAGGTCAGGATATTGCCGTCTTCATCATATGTAATACCTTCTTTGAAATCCTGGATCGCTACAGGGGTCCATTTATTGGTTGTTGTATTTAATCCGCGGATGGCCTGTGTCCCTTTGAGACGATTCAACAGGTCATAGCTGTAGACCGATAATAAAGACTCACCCAAAGCAGGGATATGCTGACTACCTGCTGCAATATTGCCATTGAAGAGTGACTTAAAGCCAGTGCCCTCAATCGGTGCAAAGGGCGCCTGGCTACCAATCGGGTTATAGTCCCTGATACCATAATAGTACAGACCATAACCAACCGCATCTCTTGCCACAGGGCTACCCGCTGTACCATCCTGGCCCATATCCGTACTGCCACCGATCGAAGTTGAATTCACACCCTTCAGCCAGCCCTGCAATGTGTAAGCATAATCCAGTCCCTGCACCTGCTGTTGCCCCAGTACAAGCCTTGCCAGTGCGCCATGCCTGTAATATTGATAATAGGCATCGTTCTCCCAGTACACGCTGTCTTTGCTGGTCTCCACGTTTATGAGCCTGTTCTCTGCATCATAGGTGTAACGATGATAAAACGCATCTGCCTGGGAAGGCTGATAAGCCACCTGTTTCACATTGCCGCTGATCAGGTCATACTTATAAACAATCTTCTTAAACCTGTTCCCGGCATCGGCCATGCCGCCTTTCTTATAGTCCTGTAGTAGCGTATCTACATTACCATGTACATCGTAACTATAGAAAGTCGCAGCTGTATAGTTGCCGGCGCCCAGGGTAGTCGCATTGTCATATGCCGCGGTCCATGCTATCCTGTTACGCAGATTGCGGGCAGACAGGACCAGTTGTGATAAAGGCGCATAAGGAATATCAAAGGTGGTACGTGTGATCTGTACACAGGTGGCACGGGCACTTGAATAAAAATGCTGGAGGGTGGTCGGGTTGCGGGTGAGGTTGTCGTTCACGATGGTATTGCTCCTCAACTGGCCGATTTCCATTACCCGTCCCAGTCCATCATAAAATGTATAATTGTAGTCGCGCGTTACCCGCTGCTGGGCGTTCTGTGATAATACCGGTCTTCCCAGCTTGTCGTACCAGAACTTACTGATCCCTCCATCCGGCGTTTGCTGTTCCACTATCTGGTTCAGCGTATTGTACCTGTACTGGGTAACTTTCTGATGCGCCGGTACTTTCACCTGTCCGGCCGCTCTGGCAGCCTTCACACTATTCACCCAGGCCGCAGACCTGTCTATTACGACACCAGCAGGAGGTACGGTTTTCACCAGGTTGCCCGCCTGGTCGTAATAGAACAAGGTATAGTGATACTCACTGGTGGTATAACTTACTGTAAATACTTCCCTGTTCGCCGCCAGCAGTCCTGTATTGATATAGTCCTGTCCGAAACTGCCCAGCAGGGAATCGCGGTAAGCATTGTATAACTCTGTTCCTTTGCTGACAGAGAAGAAAGCGGTATCAGAACAGTTATTTACCGTATTCACATCCGTAGGCGGGAATACAGGCGTTGATTTTCCGCATAATAAGGGCCCATCATATACCGGCGTCGGCGTCGCAGGTGGCGTACTGCCACACACACCTGAAACATTTCCACAATTTGCCAGATAGAAACTATCTATCTGGGGCATGGTGTAATTCGTGCCCTGCCCGTAATTCTCATTGAAGTAAACTTCAAACTCATTACATCTGTGCGCCCTGTATCTAACATTCAGGAATGGTGGTATGGCGTTGGCATTGGTGGTGGAATTTGACCAGAACACAAATCCGTTACGCGTGGTTGCAGGCTCCGAACTCAGTCTCATTATTAACCCAAAATCAGTACCACTACGGGAAGCGGTATACATATCCCTCACGAGGTTCGTGCAGACCTGGTTCAAATAGTTGGCGCTACTCTGCGTACTCGTGATCGGAGGTATGGTGAGCGTATTGGCTGCTACCGTTCCTGGTTGCCCCGCCCATGTCGTGACATTGGCTACTACAGGTCCCAGCGAACGGGAAAACAACAAACTAATGGTTCCCGGATTAGCAGCGTAATGCGATAAGGAACCACAGACCAGCTCACCACCAGCAGAGGCGGGTTTTGCAAACAGGTTCATGTCTGCATAAGTGATATTGGCGCCTCTCGCAATTCTGGCAAAATTGAATACAATATTGTCCCTGAAAGTAAACCATACACCGTTGTTCGTCCATACCGATGCTCCCAGGGTCACTGATGAAGCATAGGCCGTAGTCCTGGTGCTCAGCAGGTGTGTGATCCTGAGGGTCGGAGCCGTCTTGTCAACCGTAACAGAATCCCCCAGTGTAACAGGATACAGGCTCAGGAAGTTGTTCCTGATATTAGTAATCGTTGTACAAGTAGCTGATGGTTGCGGCGGCGCCGGGCAATCAGCACGGAACTTCAGGTACTCCCATGCCTGTTTACTGAAGCCCAGTTCATTGTTCATGTAATTGGCAAACAGGGTATTCCGCTTCCGCTGCAGTGTATCCGCTTCTTCTATCGTCGGTGTGATGCCCGGGAACTTATCCGTAAATCTGTTATACGCATTATTCACCACACTGCATGGCACACATATCTCGCCGGTATTACATTGCAATGCCGGCGGCAGACTGATGATCTTTGTGAAGTAAGTACAGCTGCTGGTAGTATTACATGCGTTCAGCAATTGCGTGAGGTCGGCATCCGACATGTTGATCTGCCTTGTACGCGCCAGGTACCCAGCGAAACTGCCATCTGTGGTTTTACCATACTGGAGATATTCAGCCCGCAGGTTATTCAGCTTGCGACACTCGCAGGTATCGGGTTTGGAATATACCGGCTTGTTGCCGTATGCCACCTGCTTGTCATAAGGCGCGGGTGCTGTGATCAGGTATCCATTACAATCCACACCGTTGGAAATGCCCTGTTGTGCATTGAATTCCTCCAGCACCTGCTGGAAGCTCCTATAGGTATAAGTGCTGCCCGGCCTTACAGAGCTGGATCCCATCGGGTGAGAAACATCCGATCCTTCCTTACAGACTTCCACCAATCTCGGGATGAGGATACTCAGCATGGCCTGGGTATACTTACATGGCGCCAGCTGTTTCACCCATGCTTTTGCATAAGCATTACAGTTATCTTCATAATGCCGCTTCACCGCATTATTAGCGGAATCTGACGCTGGTCCTGATTGACCATTATTGAGATAGCCGAGCCCATTTTGCCCCAGGGCGTCTGTTGCATTGTTGAAATTAAGCTGTTTACCGGCAGCCAGCAGTGCTGCGGATGTAGGGTTAGACACACCTGAGGGACAAGCAGCATTCTTTATCTTATTGTCGATAATAGTACGCTTTGCAGACAGGTATAACTGCCTGAAATTACGCCATGCCATATCCAGATCGCCCGTACACAATGCGCTCTCGTTGAAAGGCGCAGTGGCCGCCGCATAAGACGTAATACAGGACGTATTAGTGCCTTCACATTTTAGGGTAGCAGTTGCGGTGCTCCACATGGTCAGTATCTGGCTGCCGGAACCGCCGTTGTAGTTGGTCAGCTTCGCCTGGAGCGCATTGAGCATCTCCGCGCTTTCCAGCGACAAAGGATCTTTGTTAGCGGCTACTATCGGATAAGGGAAGCTGTTATTGCCTGTCGGGTTCAGATACCCTTTGGCTTTCGCTTCTGTATAGGTATCTGTCTTTTCGAAGTCCCTGTCCCATACATAACTTGCCTGGTGCTTCTGGAATTCCAGCCACTTGCAATATTCGGGGTGGAACTTCAGTAATGCCGGAGCCCACGATGCTTTAAACTTTGCAGCGAACTGCTCAGGTCTCAGACGCTGGGGGATCACATATGCATTGCTTAATTCGTCATATGCCAGATCAGGCCTGCCTGCTTCATCCAGGTAAGTAACGGTATCGCGTTTATAAGGCGGCAGCGTATTCTCGTCCGGCTGATAAAAAATGGAATATACATTCAATGTATCTTCAGCGTCGGCATATTGACCGGAAGGCGCAGATACGTCCAGGAGCAGTGCTGCCTTTACATCGGTTGATTCCGTTGTTTTCTCACACAAAGCTTCACAGGCAGCTACCGCCTCTGCATATGCAGCCTGTGCTTCTCCCCTGTAAGTGGCACTATCGGCCGTAGCAATACCGCCCGCGGTCATGTACCTGTTACGGAAATTATCCCATGTGCCGATACTGTCCTGGCAGGCAGCACAGTTAGGAATACATTGTGTATTGGCGAGGAAATCGCGCTGTTGCTGTACAAACTGTTCCAGGGTAGTACAGAGATTCTTCTTCATAAAGACACTGTCCCTGTAGTAGGCCATAGCCTCCCTGTTAACGGTCAGGCGCTTCGTGATCTGGTAGTTGCCTCTGGGCAGACGTAAGGTGAATGCCACCTGCAAAGGTTGGGGCGTATTGCAATCAGGCACGATCGTTCCGGTATAATTGCGGATGATGGTGTCGAAAGCTTTTCCACCCAGGCGGAGGTTATAAGCATCATCTGTGATCTTTATTTCGAGATCATAGAGGGCAGTATAACATACCGTATTGTTATTACAATCTTTCTTTTGTAATACCGGTGGCGCCAGGGAATATTTGAACTGGTAATCGCCATCTATCGCCACCAGCTGGCTCTGGGTATTCTCCATTACCAGGTCTTTGATCACGTTGCTGTTCACCCTTGACAAAGTATCTGTTACGGGGAAACTGGTGTTGGAGGAGAGATTATCCAGGCTGGCGCTATCCGGGGTACCAGCCAAAGCAGTAGCCACGGTACGGCCATACATATCGAGGTAGGTAATGGCATATTGACCATTGGCGTCCTGCACCATATTTTTGAAGTAATGGCTTTTGTCGCCCGCCTCCGTACCAAACAACACATCCAGGTCATTATCGCCCGGAGCGCCATAGTAATATCTCGTTTCATGATTACTTCCCATCCTGAAAACAGGTCCGAGGCCACTCTGCCGGCTGATCCTGCCGGTGTTGTCCTGTGTGTATACCGTTTCAGTAAAGGCGAATCCACCTGCATCGGGAATAAACTGGTTAATACCTGTGTTCTTTTCCGGATTGTTGTTGGAATAATACTGGTTCGCTCCGGTTGCAGACGACATCTGGCTGGCCCTCGCCGTAAGGTATTCGGAAGGCGCATTCAGCTTGTCGTAATTAGACTTGTCATATTCAGCGCCATTCAATGCGCTGTTAAAACGAGGTGAATATTTGATCACCGAATTGATAGACGGCGCAGGCATCACCTGTATAGCTGCTCTTCCCTGGTAATCATAAAAGGTTTCGCCAACGGTTGTCTTATTGGTCGTATTGTCTTTTGTGACCAGCTGCCTGCTACGCAGGCTACCATCATAGTACTCCACTACCGCCTTGCGCTTTCCCTCTTCGGCATAATTGACCGTCATCTGCCAATTCAGCTTTCGCTGGTGACCGGTGAAATTGTAAGCACCCAGTCCGCCGCTATAGTCAGAGCTCCAGGCCGTCTCCACCCTGCTTACATTGCTTTTCTGTTGTACTGCCCGGACCCTGAAGAACAGGATGCCACCATTATCATACAACAGCGGGATACGGTAGGTATTATCAGCAAGCGTTACGCGGGTGGCATTGTTCCTGAACAACAATACCGGGTTGACAGGATTGCCATATTTGTTGTTGGTATAAGCAGAAGAATCCACATACGCCCATTCCAGATCATAGACATCAGCACCGGCAGTAACAGGCCAGGTAACAGTCAGCTCGTCCGTAGAATCGGTATTCGCCGCGTTGACAGCGCTGATATTCTTCACCGCATCGTCTGTACAGGATAATTTATAGACGGGAGTAACCCGCATCTCATTCTCCATTACGAGTGCATTCAGCACCCTGGCGGCAGCTGTCACCGAAACACTGATCACTTTTACTGTGACCTTGTGCGCGTTGGCAAACACGAAACTGCTCCTGTTGGTATAACTGCCTGCCGCATCATAATTGATAATGAAGCTTTTGTCGACAGAGTCTATCGTAAAGTCGGGCTTCGTATATATCAGCCGGGCATTAATGGTAGCGCTGAACTGCGCGGGCAGGTACACGTTACTGTATTCGTTCACCTTAAAGGTGACAATATTTTTTACCTGGTAAGGCGTATCCAGTTTAGCGATCTGCGCCGGGTTAAAGTAAAGGCTGTCCTGAACAGTGGCAGCAGAATCTTTCGCTAACTGACCTCTGCTACCGTCCAGTATATTTCTCAATGTTCTGACAGTACCTGTTTGCGCAAAGCTGCTGCCGGCTGCCATCAGCAGCATCAAAACCGTCAGCCATAAAGCGCTCTTTCTTGGCAAAGAATGCATAATATCTTATTTAATAGGGGTACCAGGAATAATTAATCTTTTAACAATGCGCTTCTCGTCTCCTTCACGGTCTTAATGCCGCTTTCTGTTTCCCTTTTCAGCCTGATCAGTGTACCATCGTCATCATACTCATAGAAGGTGGCATAGTTGTTCTCATCCAGTTCCGCCATCAATCGCAGGTCGGCAGAGTTGTACACAAAAGAGCGCATGTTGGCATTGTAAGGGTGTATACGGAGGTCGTCCAGGTATATGGTAGCTGTACCGGTTGCCTGTACTGATATGATCAGTTCAGTAGCATCTGCAGGCAGCGTCACTGGTTGTTCATACCGTTGCCATCCGTCAATGATGCCGCCCTTTGGCGTTGCAACCAGTACGGAAGATGTTGATCCCCGTTTGGCTGAAATAACCATCCTGTTACCGGTATAGCTAAGTCCTTTACAGTCCTTTGCCTCCTTGACCCAGGCACTGATCACGATCTGCTTACCGGCAAATGGTGAATATACCGGGAGTATAGCATCCTTATTGGTACGGATACTGCCCAGTACCTGCCCTCCGCTCACACAACTGTTGGTATTCCTGTTGAAAGAGAGATTAAAACCGGCAGTACTATCGGGTACTATCACCGCGCTGATACCGGCGCTCTTACCGGCAGCTATGCGCAGGCTGTATTTCCCGGTATGCTGTTGTGTAGAATCCAGATCGCTTTTATAGGAAGAGAAATCAAAGCTGCGTCCCCCGCTGCAGGCAGTATCGCAGGCAGCACCGGCGGAGCTATAGTCTTCAAATCCTTCATAGGCTGCTTCACGGTAACGACTGTTCTGTACTACGGCGGTGGTCAGCGCATCATCAAATCCATAGATAGCAGCGTTATATCTTCCCAGGGGATCTGTATTTTCCAGCTCAAAGCCTTTTTTATTATACAGGGTGGCTGTATTGTTCCATATCCAGCGGGTAGTGTCATATTGTGGTTGCCATCTGCCAGTGCTGCCTTTTTTCCAGAAAGCAACGAAGTCTTTGATGGTACCGTCTGTTCTGACATTAGTGGCCGTTGCCGTACTGCTCTCTGTTCTTGCCGCGTAATAGGAATAACTCCGCTGTGGCTTCCAGTTGCCCAGCAGGCCATAGGTATATGGGTTTACACTTGTATCGGTCACGGCGCTGTAACAGGTCAGGTTGTAGGGCGCCAATGTGATATTGACGTCTGCATGGATCGGATTCATGCAGATATCTGAGTAGATGATCACGTGATAATTCCCCCCGCTCTTTGGTGTAACCGGCGATAATACCGGGTTCTGTAAAGTGCTGCTGAAATTATCAGGGCCTGACCATGCATAGGTGATGGCGGTTGTTGGCAGGTTAATGATCTTAAACTCGATCCTGTCACCGATACAATACTCAAGTTTATCGGAAGTAGCCAGTTCCGCCGTTTCAAAATCGATGATCTTCAATCGCTGTACTGCTGCAGCGCCACATTCATCTTCCACCCGTACGTCGTAGTTCTGGTTCTTCATCAGTGTATAAGCGCCGCCGGAAGTAGCCGTACTGAATTTACCAGTGGTATTACTGGCCCAGTAAGGTCCGGTGGAACCTTTTCCTTCAGCAGCCAGGCGGTAGGCGAAGACGCCTGTGACGGCCTTACTGCCACCGGCGGCGACAGCTACGATACTACCAGAATTATCCGGCGCGCCGGGACAAACCCATCCCAGCGATTTATTGACGTCTATGATCAAAGGCTTGTAGGTGAAGTTGATCTCTTTGGTATTCGGGCTGTTTGCCTGCGAAAAATCGCCCACAATGGTCGGATATGAAGACATCGCGATCCTGTATGTACCTTCCAAAGGCAATAAAAGGGAATCGCCGGTGGTGATGATCGAATTGTCATATCCTACGGAGCCTTGCGGCCCTCTCACGATCCTGAAATAGACAGGTTGCTGCGCATCATGATAAACGCTCGTACCGGTAGGCTTTATCTTAAGGCCGGTACAGGTTTGCTCTTCTGTATAGGTCAGGTTGAAACGGTACACATCTCTTTCGGTCACCGTAACGGGCAGATCATAACTGAAACAGCTGTCAGTTACCCGGAAAGTGTAGTTACCCGGATAAAAATACCGTGCAGGGTTATGCTGTGTCATGTACACGCCCCAGGTGTTACTCTGGTAATCGGGCGTAACTGTTGCAGTATAAGGAATATTGGAAGGACTGGTCAGGGTGACGGTCGTTCCTGCTGTGAGGTAACCTGTTGACTTGTAAATGAGGAACATCACAGCACCATCATTTCCATAGAGCCCACCATTCTGGTTAATGATCACAGAATATGGATTGGATACCGGGCCGTTAATGACTACATCTCTATCGGCTATTGTCACACCATCGTTCGTAACACCTGTTATATGATAGGTGCCAAAGGGAAAATGCGACATGGTCTGCCGGTCTACATTTTTCCTTATCGTGTCATAGCGTACGGCATTGGTTGTCTTATTCCTGAAGCTTATATAAATGGGATAACAATGTGAATACGAGGTATCCACATAATAAGTTTCGTCGAAATCCGTCGCACAGTTCAACTTGTAATAATCCCACATATAAGGGATCCCGAATACCCGGGGATATACCACTTCATCGCCACAGGCCGTCCTGATGTAGTAAGTGACCGTTTTAGTGTACATGTCCTTAAAAGTCTGTCCGGCAGCCAGCGTGAAAGTATCTTTACCACCCAGGTCCTTATAGGCCGTTTTGGGTCCGCCGTCAAAAGACACGCTATAGGTCAGCGGCGTACCCGGCGCCAGGTACTGCACAAAAGGGCTTCCGGAATATGCGCGGGGCCCTGTTATCACGAACTTATTACAGGTATTCGGCACACCATATGGCATTGCAGTGTACAGATCGGCTGTAGGTATCAGGGAAAGTTCATCGATCACCAAAGCCTGTACAGAGGCCGCCGCTCCACAGGCATCTGTAATGGATACTGTGTAGGTGCCCGGCTGCAGGCTGTCGATATAAATGTCCTGTGTTGCCGTAAATGAGGTACGGCCGGTATACGAAGCGGGCTTACCTGTTATATTGATCTGGTAAGGTAGCCTTCCGTTCTTCATAGACACGTATGCCCTTCCCGTATTACAGGCATGTAATGCCGGACGGTTCTGGGATATTGCCGCTGTAAAAGGAATGTAGTTGCCTGATACAGTTACATCTACTGTGGCAGATACTACTGCATTGTTACAGATCCCTTTCGCTAAAGCGCGGTAACTGCCTGCGGGAATATTCTCAAATACGTTAGATGTATTGGGCGACACGTTGTAACCACCGGAGGTCAGCGGTTCAAGGCTGAACAGCATGTCAGTTACATTACCTGCACCTGTACCGGTAAAAGACAGGGTGATCTTACCGCTGGCAGCGCAAAGAGAAGGCTCTGTGACAGCACTGAGGCCCCAGGCAGGGCAGGTCTGCGCACTGGCACCGGCGGTAAGCAATAAGAGCAATGCCTGTAAAACAAAAATATATTTACGCCTGAATATCTTGTATATCATTGGTATAGCGATAAAGCGGTTAACGAACTACTGTTTCTTTTTATAGTAACAGGTACATTCCAGTACAACCGGAACATTGCTGGCCTTATCCATGAAGGAGGCGCCCGGTAGTTCCAGCAACAAGGTCCCGCCACTTTGCACTTTATAGCGGTAGGGCAGATATGGCGCTTCGGGAGAAGGAATGCCGGGCATCCTATTTTCCGGCATTGGCGGCAGCGCCTTCTGATACAACAGGATACCTTTCTCTTCTATCTTATATTTACCCGTTTCGGTGAATCCCGACGCATTGGTGATCATACACTTGTCCCCATCCACTGCAATCTTCATCGGCACGAAACCAGTCAGGTTTTTAAACTCTTCTGCCTTCGTCAAAGTCTTCTCCTCCAACAGCCGGTGATCCTGCTGCGAGAACAGGCGGGTCTCTATCTTTACTACCTCCCAGGTACCAGCCACCGGTGGCCTGCCACCCTGTGCTTCCACCATACCATAAGCGCCGGCAAGTATCATCAACAGCACAAGTAATCTCTTTATAAACATATCATCTGATTTTATGTAGTCAATTAATTAGCGCAAACGGCCTTCTGTTTCTTCTTATCGGCCACCTGCCAGTCCTGTTTATATTCCACTGCATTCGCCTTGATCACTCTCGAGCTGGCATCTATCACCAGCTGGTATTTATCACCCTGCTTCACCAGCGGATTGCTGAGCATGGACGCATCTCCAACAGCCAGGCTCATATTCTTCCTGCCGGAACGCACTACTTTCATCATCACATCATTGCCTGAGAAGGGTACACCGTCCGCATCCACGAAATAGATATCAGGCGTGCCGCCATTCACGGCATTGGCATCTACCGCATACAGTACACTGCTGGTACGGAATGTGGCTATATCAGGCGTACATTCCGCGCCTCCCGTCTTCAATCTTGAGCCTACGAGTATCACATCGCCGCTACTGAAATAATCAGCTTCCGTATTCGCTGCAAGCCCCTTTGTGATCTTACCCCCGGAGATGAAAATATTATCCAGCACCACGTTCACGTTCTTATACGCACCGCTCATGCCTTCGTAGGTCCATCCGGAAGGCCAGCTGAAATTATAAACAGGATCTCCGAAGAGGTTCTGGGTACTGGTCAGTACCACATTGCCGGTCTCGTTGTCGTATGCAATATTGCGGGTTACCACCCTGCTTCCTTTATCAATGACTACAATGCTGTCAAGCAAACCATGACGGCTGATCACCTTAGTGGCTGCGACAGACTTGAACAATACTTCTTCCCTCTGTGCAAGGTTCCAAAGTGTAGGGATGAGGAATACCGGCGGCAGGCTGAATGAGAAGAAATCGCCATTCACGTTGAAGTTGTTAGAATTGGTCACACTCTTCTGGTGACGCATATCCAGCATCAGTTCCACATCTTCTCCCACTGTAGCGGCCGTATCCACAACACCGTCCGGACTGATAGTGATAACGGTACTGCTCAGGTGCTTGAACTCAGCAGCCGGTGCTTCTGTTCTGTAGAAGTTTTCTGTATAGGATACCGGGTTATCAGCATCCGTTTCCGCATACATACCTTTGGAGCGCATTTTACCGTTCATATCATTCAGTTCCACTTTAAAGCCCTGGCTCACTGCCACAAAGTGTTTTGCGTTGATACGCAGGAAATTGGCCAGCGCCGGCTTAAAGCGTTTTTTGCCATCTGCTGCGAGGGTCATATCGGTCAATACCGGGAAATCATAAGTGGTAAAAAAGCGGGTTTCTTCAAAGCCATTGGCAGAACGCACATTCTTTGAATTGATGGAACGCGCCCTTACTTTCCGGTAACCAACCGATGGCGACGGGAAGAAGGCCTCACACAAAGGCTCTTCGGTATAGCCCATATTCACGGGCGCCAATGCAGCTACCTGCTGTTTATATTCCAATGGCTGACGCCAGGGGTTTTCTTCATTGCCTATCATCGGCTCATAACTGGCCACACCACTGCTGATCTCTACAGGCGTCCTGTTCACTTCAACCGTGGTCGTGTACTGGTATTCAGTGCCATATACAGATTCCTTCTGTTTGGTCATGGCATTCCAGTTATCGTATATTTTAACACGTTTTACACGAAGGCCACCGCCGTATTTCTTATAGAATGGATTATCCAGTCTTACCATGGTGCGCGATGTATCGATGTCGCGCATCCATCCTTTTGCCCTGGCAGCCACGTTGTAGGTGAGGAATGTATTATTGATATTATCCGCCTGTGACAGCAGGATCTTGACTGCATCGGAGAATTCGAAGTCGTCTCCCGTATCCGATCCCGGATAGGCTTTAGAAGGCAGGTTCAGACGGAGGTATTGAATGGCGGCCTGCGCCATCGGACTGAATATGCTCGTTACCTCGCCTGTATCGCCGCTTGCATTGATAGCTTTTACTTTGATCCAGATCGTATTGCCATTGTTGAAATAGCCATATTCATTATCGTCGATCACAGCGTAGCAAGGCACGTATTCACCACCACCACCAAACTTATCGCCCGGCACCTGTACGAATAAGCGGAAGTATAAGCGGCCATTCAATCCCTCCAGGTACCTGGTATAGATCTCCTGTTTGCTGCTGACCGGCTTTGGTACCTTGACAGCAACATAGCGGTAGTCGGTAAGACCATACAGCGAGCGATTTACATCGTTCATATTAGCAGGTGCACTATTGGAAAAGCCGGCCACCCTGAACATCTGCGCGGCACGCTTGTTCTGTACATACGCATAGTCATCACTCTCATAATCAATCTTCATGCGACCGCCACCGGGCAATATGATAGAATCCAGCGTCCATGCTGCCGCATTAGCGGCCGCCAGCGCACTGTCCTGCAATGCATAGGGATACTCGGCATTGTTGATCTGGTTAGAAGATGTGTAACCGGGGTTCTGCGAAGATGGTTTGTAATTTCCCCAGCGGTCATACGACTTAGCATTATATACCGGGTTGTTGCTATTGTAATTAAAGACATAAGGATTCTTCTTTCCCTTGTCGTTGCCGTTATAAGTGAACCAGACACGTTTCAGTGTCAGTTTGCCGTTATTGTTCAAGGGCCTGTTCACACCGGGACACAATTCATAGGTATATTCAAAGTGAACGGTCTTAATAGGCTTAGCGCCTGTATTATATTTCTGAAAATCTGCTTTCGCATACAGGTTGATCTCATCCAGTTTGCGGGCTACACGGCCGGACTGCTTTACACCGTTCTCGTTGACGGCGGGCAGGTCTTCACGTTCGCTCGTCCTGAAGGTAGCGATCATTGTTTTCGACTCTATGGAATGCAGGTACCAGAGTTCTTTTTCACCAGTTACATAACTGCCTTTATCGTCCCTGTTATCAGTTCTCTGCCCTTCATTGTAGGCGGCACTGTCATTGGCTGGTGATCGCCACTGGTAAGGATTCTTAATACCGGCGATCTTTGTATAGTTGAACTTAACGGCCGTTCCCAGGTCATCATCAGAGATACCGTCGCCGGTAACATCAGCATAATCGGCCGACACTATACCTGTCAGCAGGAAAGAATGCGCGAAGGCCGGAAACTCCTCACTGTTGAAATAATTGTCATTGCCTTTATTATTACCGAGTGTATTGTCGGAACCTGCGGCATATTTCACCATTCCTTCGTTCCTGTTACCACCACTGGCAGCCACTGAGAAGGTAACATCTTTTTGTTTCAGGTTGTACACGGGAATACCGTATACATAACGGCGACCATCGGTATTCAGCACACTGATCTCGGAAATATGGTCAGCTTTGCGGAACTGGTTCACACGTTTCTCTCTCGAGAGGAGACCATTACCTACTACGAAGGTGTCTTTATCCGGCATCAGGTAGAGGTTGGAAGTGGGAATGGGCACCTCTGTAGTGCCTAATGGCTTCCACAGCATTCTCATTACTGCACGTCCACCCGCCTGGTAATATTCTGTCCTTATATTATATAATTCACCTGCCACCAGGTTCACCCAGGCAGTATCCTGTTTCTCCCCGTGATCATTCCAACGGTCTATCAGCAATGTATCGTTCAGGTATAATCTTACGCCATCATCACTGCGGGTGCTGATGCGGTAAGGCCCTGTAACATCTGCCTTCAGCCGGCCCGTCCAGCGTACAGAGAAGTTGTTGTCCAGGTTGACGCCCGCAGGTGCGGTAGCGGTGAACTCGCCTTTGTTGTTGTAGTTCACCACCGGGTCTATACGTTCGAGTACTTTCTCTTCGAATTTCTTTCCTTTATAATATTCTGCTTTCAGTCCTACGCCCTGCCCGTTGACATTATCAGGAAAATCAACGCTGCAGCTATTCAGGCTGAACAGGTTCGGTGTATAGTTCTCAATATATTTTGAAAGTCCGCCAACACTGGCTTCGCTGGCCGTAAGGTAAGAAATGACCTGGCTGCGTTTGTCGCGTGTTGCTTTATACACGTTGTCAGGTGTCAGCGTTTTCTTTGCTACCAGCTTTTTATTGCGATAAGCATTCAGTGTATTGGTAGCCTCAATAGTTGGACTGCTGTTTCCTGGTTGGTGCAGGTCTACAGCCACCACATCATCGCCCCCAATAGCATCATAAAATGCTTTAGTATTGCCGGTCTTCTCGCCGGGGTTCCTGAAGTAAGCGCTTTCAAATGTCTTGTCGGACTTCCTGAATGCCACGGTAGTAGCCAGGGGATTCTGTTCCACCCAGGGGCCTACCTGCGTATAGGCGCGGGTCAGGCTCAGGTCAACACCACCGTGTACGAGATCGCCGATACCCACATCGGTGCTCAGCCTGGACGATTTATCCTTTGATCTCATGGCATGATCGTATACATATCCTATATCTCCGCGATAAGCGCGAAACATACCACCATTGCCCTCTCCTGAGATGGAGAACACATCGTAAGTGTAGGAAGGAACGCCTATATTGGGCACAGCAGGTTTCTCCCTGTAAGCGATCTCTTTATCACGGTTATAATCCAGTAAGGCGCCCTCGTTGCCATTCGCTTTCTGATAGTTCAGATATCCATATGCCGGCAATGCCAGGCGTTTATCTTCATCCGCAATGTCCTGGAGGGATACGTATCCTGATACATAAAAACTGGGATGCACCACTTTTGTTTCATAGCCGATCTTCGCTGTATAACTGAATGATGTATTGGTGTAGGCAATGTTCATGGTGGGGGTAAAGGCCGGCTGTGCAAAAGAGATATAGCTCGACATAGTGCTGCCATGTTCAGCAACCTCCCTGTTTTTCTTATCATCTGCAGAATATTGCCGCAGGCCTGCCGAGAACGTCAGCGCTTTCATTCCTTCACGGGCGTTGTAGGAAAGCCCGGTAGATACGCTACCACTCATGCCGCCTTCCTGCGAAGCTTTCTGATCGGCAAACTTATAACTGAAGGAAGTACCGAGCGTGACTCCTTCCTGCGAGCTGTTGGTAATAGACAGGCCGCTGGTTAAGGTACCCATACTGCGCGAGCCCACATTGATATTGGCGTTCACGCTTGTTTCCAGTCCCCAGCCCTTATAAGTGTTGTACAATACGCCCATACTACCGCCTATGCCGAAGCCCACAAACTTGCTAAGGCCTGTAACTTCCACATCTGCACCGGAAGTTACCCCGATCGTTTTGTTAGCCTTCATATTGGACGCCTTCTGTATGGTGTCCGTACCGTTGAAATCGTCGGGCAGTCCGCGCATATTCCTCGTGATGGATCCTGGATTAATGTTCCAACCCAGGCCCACCCAGCTGGCCTCCTGGTCCATAGAGATCCCACTGCTGTAACCAAGCGCCAGCGGATAGCCGCCAACGTCCATCAGGGGGATCTTGTAGGAGAAGTCGCCGGAGAACAGATCTACCATATTGTCGCCGTTCACTGAATGGAAGGATTGGCTTTCTGGCTGTCCGGGGCCGCCATAGTGTGTTTCACTTGTCTGCTCATTTAAGGCCACATCGGCAGCAACAATAGATGCAGGCAATGTTTTTCGTGTGCTGCTCACCGTAGTATGGCTGAAATGCCGGGGCGCCCGCGGCGCAGCAAATGCGTATGCGGGCAATACTGCATCACAATAAAGTAAGATGAGCATGGCAATGGCAAATGCTTTCTTACCTTTCGCAGCGGTCTTCAGTATCATTGAAAGTATATTTAAGTATAGGAAATAAGGGTCTGGTTCCTCAGTGAGAAGAGGAAATCGCAGGTATATGATTATGTGCCGGGCCGGAGCCTGTTAACGGATATACATGTTCATGCTTTTATATATTGCATAGTGCAGCCGGGGACTGATATTGCCCATAGGGATAACTGATTTCATTAGAAGAGTTTTACTGTTATATGCTACGTGAAAGATAGGCTGTTGTTCGTCACAACATCAAATCATCAATATGTGAATTTTGTTTTTGGTTTACTGGGCAACAATGCTCGGTTGCAGTGTCTCTTAAGGTTGCTAATTTGTTGCGAAATTAACTCAGGCATAAACCTACGGACAATAACGTATATTTCAAAACATTTATTAAAAAATTTTCTAGTGTCAGCTACATCTAATGCGGGTTAAATGCCGGGGGTGAAACCTATGGCCATAACCGCGGTACTCCGGATGGAGCACGGCGCATCCAGGCGCTTCACAGGCCCCCTTACTCTCCACAATCCCGACGATAAATACCAACTAGTTTGTATTTTTCCTACCATTATTCTTTCCTAATTTTCGGGAGTAAAAACCGCAGGAAAATGTCAACGCTTTCCGGTTACAGCCACAGGCGCCCGTCCAATAGCCGGGCACTTCCGGGATATACCCCCCGCGGGAAACGTCCAACCAGATATTCATCATACCCCATCACTAAAGCACCGAAGCAACTTTGGGTATATTGATTCCAATCATGTGACTTAAATCCAGCAAAACAATGAAAAACACGCTTACCTTATCGCTGTTAGTGTTAATCGGGCTCATAACGTCCTGTACAAGTACACGCAAAAGGTCCCCGGTATATTCTCAGGAAGAAGCACGCGATTCCAGCGTCTCGGCTAGGGAAATTTCTGAGGAGGCATCGGCTACGGTGCCACCACCCGGTTACGATGCGCACGACTCTACTTCTTTAAAGCCTGCAACTGCCACGGCAGTCAAAATATTATATGGTACCGACAGGAAGGCTATAAGCTATGGAAAAGATCAGGTCCAATACGGGAATCAGCCTGGCAATCCGGGATCTGTTAAATATGATGTCGGATTCACAATAGTATCTGTTCCGCCAAATCATAAAGCCGGAATAACTGAAACACCCAGTATATGGAAACTGGAGTTTAGAGAGGATCCGAACAAGCATATGATACAAAGGAAAATCAGGGTTTTAACGGATAGTGAATTCAATTCAATGCTAAAACTTGCAGCGAGCGGTAAAGATGCATTTATTTTTGTCCATGGATATAATAACAGCTTTAAAGACGCTGCACTGAGAACAGCTCAATTAGCAGTAGACATCCATCTGCCAATTACTCCTATCATGTTTAGCTGGTCTTCAAATGGAAAAACGGCTAACTATATATCCGACGAAGATAAAGTTCAGTTAGCCGTTCCCGCATTTAAGGACTTCCTGAAACGCATATCAAAAGAAGGAAAGTTTAAAAATATTCACCTGATTGCACATAGCATGGGTAACCGGCTAATCAGTTATGCACTTTTACAACTGGAAAACGACACCACAAATCTAAAAATTGACCAGGTGATTATGGCGGCGCCGGATATTTATGCTGATCTATTTAAGATCAGTTACGCGGATGCCATTGTGAAAAAAGCAAAACATGTTACTGTATATTCTGCCAGAAACGACTGGGCTTTACTTGCATCCAAAAAGATCCATGGTAACCTGAGACTGGGTGAAGTCGGCATGCCGCCGCCCATTTACACATTCAGGAATATCGATATTATAGATGCTGTGGCGGAAAAAACAGATTTCCTGGGTCACGACAGGTTTGCACGGTCCAAAGTAATTCTTGCCGATATGGATTCAATACTGAAGAGCGGACGTAATGCAGCCGACAGGAAGATTCCCTTCAGAAAAATTGCTGATTATCTATATTATCACTTTTAGTGCAGTATAGGCATTACTTGCATTATACCACAATCCCCCAGGCCTTACGCGGGCAGGTAATTATGAACGACTATGCCACCAGGAAAATCCTTCACGGCTACCAGTTTCAGGTCCAGCGACTTTGCAAGACCGGTAAAGATTGGTAGTCCGGCGCCTAATGCCACGGGATGCACAGCCAGATGATATTCATCAATAAGGCCAGTATCTATCAGGCTGCGCATAAAACCAGCGCCGCCCAATGCAACTATGTTCTTTCCTGGCTCCTGTTTCAGTTGCTGAATACTTTCGGCAAGATCGCCGTCGAAGACCCGCGCCTTAGCCCAGGACTCAGTTGCTGGCAGAGAAGCATCGGCGGGAGGGACCTTAAATCCTTTTTGGGTAAATACGGCCTTGGGAATTTCATTCATCGGGGCGGCAAAAGGCCCTGTTGCAGTTGGCCAGTAAGGAGCCATTATCTCAAACGACTTCCTGCCCATAATAATCAGGCCAGCATCTGCCACCTGCCCGAGGCTCCACTCCCTTGACGCTTCATCCGAGCTCCTGAAAACCCAATCGTTCTCTCCATTTGGACCACCAACAAAACCGTCGACTGATATCGACATCTTCATAATTAGTTTGCGCATAATTGAAATATTTGTTGCTCAAAAATAGGCCATCCTCTGCTGGCGTTGCGGTGGGGAAATCGACAATGATGGGGGGTATTTGCGCCACAAGGCTGGTTATAGTCGCCAGCTGCCATAGAGAAGCGCATACATGAAAAAAGCCTGGTCTCTTATGGAACCAGGCCTTCCTGTAAATACTTCAGACACTACAATTTCACATGCTCAATATACTCATCACTTAATAATCCCTTCTCCTTCAGCTTCAGTTTACTGATCTTTGCAACCACCTTTTCCAGATCTTTCCTATAAGCCGGATCAAAGCTCATTGCCTTATTTAAGAGCAGGGCATGTGTTTCATAAAAAAGATTCAGCACACCCTTTTCCTCAATCGGCGATACCGTCTTCATGGTTATTTTTATGTGCTTAATTCCCTCCTCTATTCCTTTCAGATCTGTTGCTGTTTCGTAGCAATGGTAAGCCAGGTTATTGTGTGCACTGCGTAGTGCGGCGCGGATAGGATTGAACTCTTCCAGGTAATCCCACAAAGTGAGCTTACCCAGTTCAGTAATAGTGTTGCGGCACAATGCAAGCGATTCCTCTTTCCTGCCGGCTTCGTAGAGCGCGTAACGCTGGTAATCCCATACATATGCCCACAAGCTCATTTCAGAACATTGTGCATCCCTGAGCAGCTTTTCTGCCTGTTCTAGTATTTCAATTGCCTGCGTATAATTTTTATCTTGCACCAGTAATGTTGCTTCGTGCATCTGCCGCTTAAATTCTTCGCGGCTGAATTCATATACACCTGGCACATCGGGCAACCGGAAGCTGGCATAAGGATATGTCAACCAATTTTCATCCTCAATTTTCTGCGTTTTTGCGATATCCTGCGATTTACGATAATATTCGGTAGCCTTAACTGTATTGTTCTGAAGATGATAAGCCCAGCCGAGATAATAAACAGATTGATGCAGGTAAGACGGCTCAACGTTCTTAAT
The DNA here is from genome assembly GCF_023100805.1 of Chitinophaga filiformis. Lineage (NCBI taxonomy): Bacteria > Pseudomonadati > Bacteroidota > Chitinophagia > Chitinophagales > Chitinophagaceae > Chitinophaga > Chitinophaga filiformis. The sequence continues at coordinate 4,428,485 of NZ_CP095855.1, read as the reverse complement.
ACCTTCGACCTCCGATAATTGCTTTATTGCCTCTTCATACCTCTTATCCATGATCAGTCCCAATCCCTGGTTCAAAAGCAGATAATCCGCGGCAAACCTGTTCTTGTACTTCTTAACAAGCATTTCATAGACTGCAGCATATTGTGCGTGCGGAATATACTTACTTAGTTGCTGATCGCTCAAAACTGCGCCGGCACAAAAATCTATGGTACGCAACGCAAGGGGTACAAATTTAATGTTAGTGATATCCCGGCGGATTGCCAGTTCGCATACCTTTGCTGTACGCATTGGCAGGGGAACATATTCAAGTGCCGTGCCATAGTCCAGCGAACAAGCCGTTTCACACATTTCCTGTGTTACAAAATGTTTCGGCACAAACTCAAAATCGTATGAGTTCATCTTCACCGCAATATCACAGATCCTCTGTGTCAGGTATTTCTGTGGCACATCATAGATGCGTTCACTGTTGCCGGATTTATTGTCGGTGATGGCCTTAATAATGAAGTCTTCATCCCAGAAGCAGGCCCAAACCTTACTGAAAGTATCATAGTCAAACTCCGCTTGCACAAAGTATTCATCCGTTATCTTGCTACGCTCTTCCCAACCGGCGGCTGCCGCCTTCTCATTGAATCCGGGTAACTGTCCAAGGTGCTTCCTGTAATAAGCAAAGCTATGTTTGTTGATACGATCCATCTCTACATATTCGAAGATGTCCATACCATATTTTTTTACGTTATTTCCCATCCTTTCCATATCAGACTGAGATCCAAAACGCCATCTCTCCCTGTCGTACAGTTCAACAATAAAAGGCCACTCAGGATCCTGCCCGTACTTTCTGACAGCATACTGGTATATTTCAGTATCTACCAGTTTCGCGGGAATGTTTTTAATTACATGAATACCCAGGTCAATGGCCTGTATAATGTATGTATTGGTATAGTATTTTGAAGGCAGATCCTTACAGTGCGTACTTTGCAGATTGCCGCCGGCGATGAGCGCAACATTCATCCGCTCGTCTTTGAATGCGGCCGGTACATGGTTATAGTTGTATTGATTGCCACTTACTGCACGGAAGCATAGATCATAGGTTAAATGCTCCTCTGGCACACAGGAAAGGTCTATGCCATGCGGATGTACCGCGTAGATCTCTTCTGAAAGGAATGCAGCAGGGATCTCCTGGTAGAAACAGGGCTCCTCCCTGTTGACCGCCAGCAGGATAATAGCCGGCGTATACAGTTCCGGTTTGAAATACGTGATCACCCGTCCCCTTACGTCGTATTCACCTTTCGTCTGATGTTCGAGCAAAGCCTGTAGCATATCTCTGGTACGGTATTGTTCCGGGATATTTAACAGCTTGGCGCCAAGCCATTCATCGGGGAATTTCCCGGTCTTTTTATACATATCCGGACCATACTTAGCCAGCATGTCAGTAAAGTACTGATCCCAGTATGCCTGGTCTTTTACTGCCGACACCGGGGCTTGCGCATCCCAGTTCACGGTCACAGCATCACCGTATATATAGCGGAGACTGGTATGCTCCGTATAAGGTTGCGCTCTGCTGCTCTTTTGGGCAGCCTCTTTGTAATAGTTATCCGCCTTTTTCCCGTCCCCCTGCAGGTGATAAACCAATCCCAGTAACCAGTTGTTCGTAAAGATGCTCTTTATGTCAACAGATCGTTCCAGGTAACCTTTGGCTGCATCCAGTTGCTGCTGATAGATCAATGCTTCTCCCAATACCCTCAGGGCAAAATACGCTGAGTTGCTCTTTTGCAGTGCCCGATGCGCTAATTCGATAGCCTTCTCATATTCACCGATCTGTACGGCACACAAAGCAGCTTCCTCCATACAGGCCAGCTCATATTTCACCTTCTCCGGTGTGTAAGGAATACCTTTGACAAACGTCTCCATGGCCTGTTTATAAGCCTTCTGCTCAAACAGGCATTTACCTGCATGATAATAGGCAAGATAGTAACCCGGAGATTTTGTGAATGCGGCTTTAAAAAGCTGATACGCCCCCGCAACATCCTCCTGATCCTTCAGTCGCACACCTTCACGGGTCAGTTTAATACCCTCTAAAGTGACGCCTTTCTGTAAAACGGGCTGATTGCTCTTCAGCGCCTCGTACACTGATCGTGTATTGATATTCAGTGTATCATGATGGGATTCGTCCAATGTATAACAGAGCTCCGGAACGAATGCATAGGCATAATCATGCCAGGCAAGGAAGGCGTTGTCTGTTGTATAAGCCGTTAGCTCATCATAATTGTACAGGGCTGTGATCAGCGTTTCCGGTGCAAACTCAAAACAGTGCAGGCCATAGAACCAGGAGAAGAAATAGGGTGCATTGACGGTCCGGGTGGGCATGGAATGTACCACTTCATCATCCTCGGCCCAGGCGTAAGCAACATAGCGGATGGTCTCGGTCCCCACTGTTTTCTGGAAATATCCCAGTTCCAGGAAGTCAATGTTCGTATCGCCGGTAACATAATAGGCATAAGCGGAGCCATAGGAAGACGCGACCTTGCCCTCTATCGTCATATTGCCACGTACCACAACCAGACCGGTATTAACATGTGGGATTTTCAGATCTCCATCGATATGCAGGTCCCCGTCGCAGTAATAAATATCGTTATTGTATTCTTCAAAATATTCCCGCTCACTCTCATAATTCTCAGCATAGGAATTATCTTCATCTTCCCAGTAGTCAAATAACTGATCCAATTCCAGGGCTTCCAGCGCTTCACGATAGGAAACAGCTTTCAAACCATGCTTTTCGAGGAAGGCCTGTGTTTCTTTATTTTCGTCCTCTTCCCCGGCCTCATCGCCAACGGCTTCGGCTTCATTTGTGCCTGTATTAACTGTTATGGTGTTGAAGGCGGCAGTACCCATTATGGATTTCAGGGCAGTCTTTGCTTCCAATACAGGCGATAATGCCTGTAGAAAGGCCTCATCACTGGTATTCCTTAGCGCCTGCGGGAAATGAACAACATGTATTATCCCTAAAGGATCGCTGACAAATATCCTCATTTCATCTCCGCTGATGATCATTCCCAACACCCAGCATCCCTTCGATAAGAAACCTGCCTCTTCATCGAGCAGTTTGAACTTACATCTGTAGAAGTTTTGATAGAAGGTCAGGAGCCCATGCAGGTTATTGCCGTTAACACCTCCAGCATTATAACAATATACTGCACAAATAAAATCGTCTTTACTAAAAAAGAGCGAGCCCTTTTCCAGCCAGAAATCAACGAATGCTTCCGGCATCTGAAAACCGGCAGCTGCTTCCATTTCTTCAATGTTTTCGTCCGTTACGGGAACGGTTTCCAGTTCTCCCGGATATTTGCCATCAGCGAGATATTGGGCAAGCGCCAGCAGGTCGTTAAATAAATGCCGGGGGAGTGTATCGCCAGGAATTTCGGGAGTTATTGCGTCTGTACTAAGTATCTGGTCAGCAGCTTCTTCAGCCAGCCGGCTATACCCTTTCTTTATCTTCTCGGCGATCAGCTTTTCAGCGGCCTTTTTACATTCATCTTCTGACGTGTATTCCTTTGTTTGAGTTTGTCCCTCGGTACCAGCCTTACCAAAATAAACGGTGAACTGATTACCTGTAATTTCAATGTCCCAGAATTTATTCGATTTACCATCCTGGTAAATAAACTTGCTTCTCATGTAAGTTCCTTATTGTTCCTGTTATTACTTTACCAATTATGGCGGTGTTGGGCTATGCATAGTCAGCACAGTACATTTATGCAGAGGGGTTATTGGCCTATTGCATTCATCAACATGTTACCAGCTTCCGCTATTATATTCGGGTCGATTTCGGAGGTTTTATTAGTCAGCCTGAAAGATGCCTGCTGTCCGGCAAACTCCAAATGTGCCATCACGCTTCCGCTTCCCCAGAAATGGTCATAAATAATGGCGATACCTTCATCACCCGCTTCCAGGTAAGTTGCTATACTTTTAACCCAGGCCAGCATAGGCAGGATCTCCGTATAGTTATGAGAGAGAAATGCGATAGCCAGCTGCCATTCGCCCTGATCCGTTTCCCGTTCGCGCGTTCCTGTTTGTGGATCTGACAGATATGAGTCAGCGAGACCACGATTCGTCTTTAGCCAGGCATAGATGGGAACTTTTGTCAAGGGCGACTTGGAGTGCATTTTACGGCTGTCCCACCATGACGTCCAATCCTGATCAATTTGCGGGGCTATTGGTTTTTCGCTGAAGAAACTTTGGAGGTTTTCCTTGCTGGTTTTGATTTTTAGGTAGAGAGAGCGAGGCTCAGACATATGGATTGTATTTTAATCAGGGCGAAATATATTGTGATCTTTTTACATTTGCAAGGGGCTCATTCATCACGGTCTACCAACGTGGCTTCAAAGGTCTCCACCTTCTTCTGGGTTAGATTTACTCTTGCGTCCAGGTTAGCCTTATGCCCCTGGTAAATGCGAATGATACCATTCAACAATGCTGATACCGATGCGATATCCTTCCGCACAAGGTCGACGTAGACCATTTTATCTCCGTTTTCTCTGCGATAGCCGACATACTGACGGTAATACAGGGGCAGTTCAAGGTTCGCATATCTCTTCCGTAGCTTGATCACCTGCTCCACCTGTAGTTGCAGGATCTTTTCAGTTAACTCTATGTCTTTACAGCCAAGGTCAATGTATTCAATGTCCCCATAATCTATTGTTTGAACATGGGCTACCTCCTTATGGAATACAAAGCCCTGATAACCCTTCCCTTCACATAGAAATGAAGGAAGCTTTTCATGCATATGCTTATACATCCAAACAACATCCTGTGCTTTTGCTGTCAGGTCGCATATCAGGGCCTGGTTCCTTACTGTCTTCAAGGGGATCAGGGGATGGTCCAAAATGTTCAGCTTATAGTCGATATGTTCAGACTTCAATACAATGCGGAGATTTTTGTAGAAGTCTTCTGCAACACCTGGAGTTACATAACCGTTCTGCTTATCTAATGCAAGGGGCGTAAATTCGTTGTAGGTGTAGGTGAGATATAGCCACCAGGATGCAGCGGCGATACAAATGGCTGATAATAAGGTGATGATTGAGATATTAAGATTTTTTTTCTTAGGCATAGGTATGGAGGATTGGGACTCAATAATAAGTAAACTTGCGAGATTATTAACATCTCAAACTCTCGGCTAGGCAAGCCAACATGTAACAAGCAAGAGGCAATATCCACAGCTGATTATAAAACTAATTGTTCCATATTCTTAACATCACCTGGGGCGGTTAAAGAATGGATATCTCTTGTTGTATATCACATCGATCGAATCCCCGGGCAAAAGTTTCGAGTCATGTGAGTCATTCGTATATGATTGACCATTTACAAAAAACTTATAGGAATTTGAATGCTCATGACTGACAGGGCTATTACCCCAAAAATTTTGCTCATCAATAATCACGGCCCTAATAGCAACGGTATCGCTCATTAAATACATAATGGTCGCCTGTCTGACACCAATTTTATACAAGATGTAAACCAGCATTCCGGCAAACAATATTATGTATCCATATTTTCTCATTACATTCTCCATGGTAGATATCATCGCGGCTCCAGGTTCCCTTCACTATCATTTAAACACCTCTTGTTGAGACAGGCACGCTAAACCGTTGATTTGTTGCTTATCAAGCCAGAGCGCCATTCTCATAATGAAAATGCTCCTGTCCGGCAGAAGTAAATTTACCTACGAACTCGGGATTTGAGTGTTCTTCCTTTTGTAGCTTAAAAACGCCTGATTTAATTGCCCAGTCAAAGACCCCAACATTAACGGGATATGCTGTTAAAACACCCGTTAGTTTATGTAAAAAGATCCATTCCTCTGCAAGTTTTCTTTCGGTAAAAACACCGCTGGCAAACCGTCCGTTAATACCATGAAATATCCAAATCAAATTAATATTCATAATTCTTATTTCCCATTAAGTGGACCTCTTATGTGTTGCTATTCAGCTTTCCTTCATCTCTCATAGAGCTTCTTACGATATAAACAAAATACATCCAAGAGCTTCCATAGATCTGTGTATGCAGCAAGGAAGCTCTTGGATGAAACACATCAGCAAAAGATAAGGCTGCTACTCTGCACTTCAAGTAGACTCCGGTATGTTATTTATATTACTTATGTACTTCCTTATAAAAAATGTCAGGATTTCTCAAATTAGCTTTACTAATATTTGCTTTTTTTAACGCATCTTTAAACGCCTCATGCGATTCAAATGATTGCTCTAGCAAAGAGTCTGGAGTTATAACAAACCAAAGTTCATTATATTGAACATTCTTTACTTCCGTACCGCCTTTAGAATAAATAAAAATCCTTCCTTTAGCTGTATCAACCCCTTGCACATTATGTATAGACAGTGTTAGCAGACTCGTTGTCTGTAATTCCAGGCGCCATTCTGTATCATCCACTTTAATAAGCTTATAAGGCTTTATCAATGGAATGTTAAGTCTATCAAACACGTTATCTTGAGAATAAAAAGGATCTACGTTTTTCTTATTGATTCCGGACTGTTTGCAACCGAAACACAACAAAGCCGTAAAACTCAAAACGATAAAAGTATTCTTCATTTTACATTAATTTTTATTGGATTTGCGTACTCCAACTGCCCTTTACCTGCAAGTTATCAGCACCTCGTAACACATCATGATACGCACCACCTAACACGGTTGTAACTTTATTATATGCAGGCGTATGGTTTGCACCTGGTCTAAGGTCGAGTACATCACTCACATAATGATTCAATATAATAGTGCCATCATCCTTAACAACTGCGTCTGTCTGTACTGTAGCATGCCTTAATGTCCATGTTAATGGATTAGCTGCCACGTCCCATGTCTCTTCATGCAAGAGTGGATTTTCATCCGATAAACCAAACCAATCCTCTCCTTTTGCTCTTTTCCCTCCAAATTCCAATTGCTCACCCGTATTAGAATAAATGAACCGAAGTCTTTTGTATCGCGGATCGGCTTTGATAATTGCGACTATTCTTCTTTGATGCTCAATCATCTCAGGATCTTTTTTAACTCTTTCCAACAAATCCCCTGTCAACCAAATCATATTTCTTCTTAACATTGAATTCATTCCTAGTTCCCTTAGATTACTAACGTTCGCGGAAGCAGCAGAAAAATGACTAACATATCGACGCCATAAACGGCCTATACCGGTTTGTTGGTCAGATACATTATTTGTTGTGCTTTGTGGACGTTTTGCTGTAACAACAACCTCATTTAGTAAGTGTCCAGTAACTCCATTGATAGTCGTATCTTTCAAGCCTAAAGGATCATTCCTGTTTATTGGATTGTTACTTGAGAAAACATATGCTGATAAGCTTAAAGACAAATCAGTCAATGGGTCCATCTGATGAAATCTAGCGATTTGGGCATCATATAGTCTATTAACAGCATCGTAAAGCTCCAAACCACCGCCTTCACCAAATTCGTTTGTTTGCAATTCATTTGCTCCATTGAACTTATATCTATTGTCTAATTTTACAGCCGCCTTGCTGGAAATCCCCGCCATCGTCAACCCATACGGATAATAATGCGTCTCCTCCAACAACGGTCCACTATTCACCGCTAAAACGACATTATCAAAGAACACGTCCTGCTGACTCTCGTTACTGGTATAAACATACAAAAATCCACTTTTTTCAACAGCCATCTTGTCCACCCCCAGTTCCTGCAGCTCGTCCGGACTCTCCTTCACTTGTCTTACTCCACTATTATCTTCCACTAATTTAAAATCATCGTCGAATAAAACAAAGTTTAAATAAGCCTTTGGACGACTTGTTGCACCATTATCTTGATCCCTTTCTTTTAACCGCTGATAATTATTGTTATAAAAATCTGCGTTAAAAGGTGTATTGTTAGCTATTGCATCGGAAGCATGCGACCCGTTTTCACTTGCTACACCTCCAAATGCCTGCACCAGACCTGCCACCATATCTTCTACCGGGGCTTTTCCATTATTATTCGTCGGTCCCTGAGACTTGTAAAATGCCTTTGCCTTGATCTGAACGGTATCACCGGCCATTATACGTAACACTAATGAAGGACCGACCTTCTTCCCTCCTGCTTTCGCATTTAGCTTCGCCGCAAACTTGTTCTTTTCCGTAGTCTGATCTGCAGGATAGCCGGAAGGCACCTCTGTACGCGTCTCCTCTACGTTGCTGAACAATGCCACTTCCTGAGCAGCCACCTCCGTTTCCATTGTGGCAGCATACATAGTAAAATCAGTCTGATCAGTTAGAACAGTTCTCACGTTCCCCAAATGATCTTTCTCGAAATAATCGTAAGCATATTGCAGCGCTTGCCCACTTTTGTAAACAGGACGGATACGACCTTCTTCATGACTTATCAGCTCCAGACTATCCTGCCTGTATACAAATGCTCCCGCATAATCGGTTATAGTCGTCTTTGAAGGGGTGTTGGTGTTATCTACCACAGTCTTACTCACTTTATTCCCGGAAGCATCATACTGGTATGTAATTGTTCCCTTACCCGCAATCGTAATTACAGCAGGCAGGTTCAGATGATTGTACACAATTGAACTAATGTGCTTATTGGAATCAGCCACCATATTACCATTACCATCATAGAAATAGTCGTTACCACTATTACTGCCGTCAATAAAGTCGCCCAGTTTTGCGGATGCTGTCTTTGCAGGATTAGGATCAGCTACTGCTGCCAGCTTATTGCTATTAGCCAAGTAGGTATAGCTTAGGCGGTCAATCGTATCGATTTTTGTCCCAATCATCCCCTTCTGCCACATGGATTTAATGTTACCATTGGCATCGTAGGTAAGATTGCTAACTGTGAAGTCTTTTTTGTCCTGTGCCCAGCTACCTCCATTCTTCTGTGTGAAGTATGCACCAGTCAGGCGATTGGCTTTATCATAGCTATATCCATAAGCCCAGGCACTATCTGCACGGGTCTTCCATTTAACGCCAGATATGTTACCATTATACTGGCTGGAATCAAATCCATAATCATAGCTTAATTCCTGGCCAAACCAGTTGGATGTACTTGTACCGCTATTTACGAAGTTCTTATTGATGCCTTGTAACCAACCGCGGATGTTGTAAGTATAATTTAAACTGTCAATTACACTACCGGAAGAATTTACTCCCAGGCGTTTCAATTTCAATTGTCCCAGTTCATCGTAACTGTTTGCAGTGATCAACCTTTCCTGGGTCACATCATCATTTAACCGTTTCCTCACTGTAAGCAATCGACCGCCATGATCGTAGGTCATAATTGTCAGCAAGGTACTTTGGGACGTAAGGCTTTTAGGATTTTGATGACGAAGGTAAGTTGCCAGTACAGCTCCTTTGAAGTTGTACAGCGTTGTCAGTACATCTTTACCTCCCAGGTTATTTTCACTTAATACCTGAATGGCACGGCCCTTATCATTGTAATATGCAGTTGTTGTTAACCACTTATTGGTTCCTAATACCCTCACTTTACTTCCCGTCACTAATCCTGTAGTCATACTACTTACAGGCAGCTTCTCAGGATATAAAGTATCGGCAGCTATTAACTTTCCAGTGTCAGTTGACATAAAAGCCAACTTGCCGGAATAGTTATAGTTGTCGTAGAAGGTATATGTCAGAGGCGTCAGTGCGGATGCCGCTATATTAGGCAATGGATTTGTAGCGGCAATCACGGTAGTATCCCCCGCAGCGGCAGGATCAATTTTTGCTTCTGTTTCTGCGCCTGCGCCGGAATCAAATTCACCCAACATAGTAACGCTGTTGGTGGCTGTATATAATGGACTTCCATCATGGGTATACAAGGCCAGGTCAGCTTCTGCCGGCGCTACATAGGAAATGGCCTGCGAAGCCGGAGCCCTGTTCATCCTTGCCTGTAAAGTATCTCTTGTAGCAGTTCCCTGATAAATAGCTGTCATGGTTGGACGGTTCAACTCATCGTAAAATGTCACCAGCCACTCCATAGGAGATTTTGTCCGCTGCACAGAATCCTGCGTAAATACAAGCCTGTCGCGCAGATCATATACCATGAATACTCTTCCCGCGCCGGGTACTTTTTTTACCACCATACGCTGCCTTGCATCGTATTGATACTGGAAACATAACTCATCTGCGATCGCTGTGCTTATTGTCCAGGAGCCCTTTATAGCATCTACAGCCAATGGAGGTATAACGAAGCGGAGATTACCCAGATCATCGTACACATAGTAGGTGCATAACCAGCCTATATGCCCCGTACCGGGGTTAGCTGCTATCTGCACTTTCTTTAATATAACCTGGCCTTGTTTGTCCTTATACTCTATGACCTGGCTGCCTTGCTCGTCCACAGTCGCATTTTCCTGTAACTGCCCTGCAGCATAATTGCCGGCGCTGGTAGGTATACCCGTTCCAATATTCCACAGTCTCACTGAATCAGTCACGGTGTTCACCTGATACCGCGCTTCCACAGGACGATTCACCCAACTATTACCTGGCGCATAAGTTTTAAGCGGTCTGTTAAGCGGGGACTGTTCAAACTGTTGCTGGCTATAGAAAATATTCTCCCCTGTAATGCCAGGGTTAAGCACCCCGTTCTGATAAAATGCTTTCTGCGCATTAAAGGGATCTGTCTTAAACTTTCCATCGCTCAGATTACCGGATTGCTGCACATAGGGAAGATACTTGTACTGTTCCCGCCCATAAGGATCATATATCACCGGCGCCACCAGGTCCTTTCCGCCGCTACTAATTCCTTTCGAAACTGTCTGTATCGGACGACCAAGACCGTCAACGTATTGAGTGGTCTGTTTGACCTCCCTCACCTTCCTTGCTGCAGATACCACTGCAGTAGTATCTGTCAATGGCATATCGGGTTCCCAGGTGCGAATATAACTAACAGAGGTAGTAGTATATGCCGTAGGAACCGTGACGGCTATTGCCGTATTGCGTGTTCCACCCGGCTTATTTTGTGCCTGCAGAGTATGATTCAGCGTAAGTAACAAGCCAGATATATAAATAAGTATTCTCTTCATATAACTTATTTTCAACGGATAGGGGTTATCGTGTGATTGGTATTGAGTACTGGTAATCAAATACCTTTAGGACCTTTCCATCTTTATCTTTTATAACCTTAAGACGGCCAAGTCCATCATATTCGTAGTAGGTTGTTTTCCCTGAGGGATCTGTTTCGCTCGTAATCCCAACTAATGGTGAATAGGTATAGCTAGATACCAGAGCATTTTTACCCGCCAATCCAACGCGGATTTTATCTAACTCCATCCTGAGCTGCTGATCAGAAGATGGACTATTCAAAATATTCATATTTACAAAACTACTAGCGGTAGCATAATCAGTTCCAACTATTTTTGCAACAGGATACAGACTTCTGTACCCCCATAAAAAAACCTGGTGTACATCTCCGGATTTCGACTGTTCTAATAGCTTACCTGCCGCATTATATTTATGAAATTCAACTCTTTTCTCCATTATATTATTGCCAGTCTGTGTACTTTGAGTTTGTGGCAGCACTAAATTCTCTGGGGTAATTGTGTACCCTGTTTTGCTCTGGGCTATGTTTGTATTATCTCTAACAAACTGTTTTAAAAGAACAGGTGTAATTATATTCTGTGCTATTAGCGTTTGCCTGGCTGATTCTTCTCCTCCATTAAAAGCCAAATCAGCGGGGTAAAAATTCTTAACAACTTCAACCTTATTATCGCTGGAAGTAGATGTAATGCTGGTAGGCATTGCATGAGAAACGTTGCCATATTCCGTAATTTCTAAACGTTCCATGTAAGCGGAACCAGTATCGTCATAAGTACGTGTCTTCACACTGTCCACATAGGACCAGTTTTTAAAATGAGAATAAGACAACAGGTCAAATGCCTCAATCTCGTTCTGAGAAGGAGGATCACTTTGACAATCTCTGACATATTTCTCATTTACTACATAAGAAACGTATTCGCTGTCTACTCTGCTATCTTCTTTAAAATGAGTAAATGTCTCCTGGACAGGGACATTAACTGAACCATTCTTTTTAAATATAAATTGATAAACTTCCCTGCCATTCTTCCAACTATAACTGGTAAAGGGCGCACTTGCAATATTATCACCCATCAAATTGTTTCCAGGTATATCATTAGCCACTGTATATGTATGTTCTATACCTCCCCCTTCAAAATTTTCTCCTACTCCTTCTACCACAGTACGATACATAACCGGTGCCCCACCGTATACATATAAATTCTGCTGCGTATTAGAATACAACGCATAATACTGACAGGATGTATAAGAACACGTTGTAGGATCACAACCAATTTTAGTAGTAAGCGGCTTAAAGTACGTCGTTCTAAATAAATAAACGGCTGAAGACCGTGCGGTATCAGCCAATGAGTTATAGTAATATCGTCGTACAACATCCGGCGATGATTTACTTCGACTAATAGTCTTTTTTATACGGATACCCGCAGCAGGCATATTCTTATACGTATATGTTACGGGGCCATCTAAATATCGAAGTGTACTGCTCACCTGTGTCTGAACGCCGGAAGCCCTTACCTGCATATAGTAGCTAATTCCTTTGCCTAAAGGAATGGTAGCGGAAAGAGGCTCCGTAGGAGTAACCGATCTGCTGAATACAGCTGTTCCTGATGGCAACTTAATAATTGATACCGTTCCTCTATTATGGATTGGGTCGTCACCATCACTACTTGCACTGGCGTATATTGTAACGTGTTGATCCTCACTAATCAATACCGTGTCTGAATTTGCAACTTGCATACCGCCGGAAACATCCGAGCTGTAAGCATCTGCAACAAGAATGCCGGTTGGCGGCGGTATCGCCACCTCCTCATAGGTGGTATTTCCTTCATAAATAAGGGTATCTTCCCCTCCCGTAGGATATATGACCTTGGCGAGCATACCCCGTGAACTATATTCCGGATCAGGTTCCCTATCAGCGTTTGCCTGTGGCAGGTACTCCGAAAGCCAGTCATCTTTCGAAGTGGTTAGCAGTGTATTATTGTTTCTACCATTGAAATAGCCATAATGATCTTGGGCAAAGGCTAGTCTTGGGGGTAGATTACTTATATTATTGTACTGAAACATGTGTGTTTTCACCTGTACAGAATCAGCGGATCGTTCAATGAACTTAGTTAGAAATGGTCTGTAAAACAATTCATTCTTCGTCTGGTAAGAATTACTAAATCCATTCGCGACCGCCTGCGTATACTCAAGGTTGAATACTCTCGCTACACTGCCATCGGGACGATAAATTTCAATCCTCGCTAATAAGCTATCGTTCAGGTCTGATCTTCCAGTATAGAAAAATCTAACTCTTGCGCCTCCTGAAGATTTTATCTCTCTCAACAACACTCCATCCGTCGTGAGGGAGGTCACGCAGGTAGTATTTTGATAACTAGGGCATGTAGTACAGCCCCCCGGATTAAAAACTTTATAAAAAGCGCTTTGACTAATGCCGGTATAATAGCTCATCCGAACCGGATCATAGAAAAGATTAACTGTATCCCTATTGGGATGTATTATTTTCTTAAGATACCACGACGTTACAGCAGCGTTCCTATATATTTTACCACATCCTGCACCTGTCTGACTTTTATTTGTAATTTCCTTTGCTTCTCCTCCAAAAAAATATTGTATACCGTCGCCGGAAATAATACGAAAATTCCAATCCGACGAATTGAAATCATTCTCAATTTTAATATTTGAGTGTGTCAACAGTACCGGATGCATACTATCATCCAATATAAATTTCCCTGAGTAACCATTGAAGTTAAATGAAAATAGATCCTGTTCACTGTCAAAATTATTGGCATCATCACTGGCTAAAGTATGTAGATAATCCAGCGTGGCTTTTGTAGGTTCAGGAAAACCTGTCGGGGGCTTCAATCGCTGAGAAGACTCATCTATTTGCCCGTAAACAGTGCGCGTTATAACACCACCGGCATTTAAGATCCAGCCGTTCCCTACCCGTGATGCAATTTCATCAACCCTAAACCCATTACTACTGTAACTTAGAGAAACAGGCAAAGTAAGATTACTTGATTGATAACTGTATATCGGTATCGCTACATTTGCCATGCCGCTCGAAAGAGAGACATCAATATCTCCATATTTACCTAAAGAAGCCGCATTAGGGGAAGGAGGTATTACTTCTATCAATTTAGATAAATTGCCTAGATCACCGTCAATTCGCTGTGCAAAAACAGATGTATGAACAAATACTATAAGCAATAATAATGCTATCTTATGGACACGAGTTATGCCCACATGCAAAAGGAAAAGCATATGATTTATTTTATTTCAATTTCTTAACTATTTAGCCTCCAATGACTGTTGTCGTCCTTTCGTATCTAATGCCCCACCTGTCAGTCTGCTACCTTTGCTGCAGTTCTTCCAATTTTTTTTCCAACAATCGCATTTTCTCTTCCAACTCCTTATTCCGCCTGCTCTCTTCTATCACATGCAAGGTCAACTCCTCAATCTTCTGCAACAAGATCCTATTCATCTCTCCCAGGTCAACTCCATCTTTCGCTACTTCCTTCGCCGAAGGCACATCCGGCAGATGTTTATTAGCCTTGATATAACTTTCCAGATCAGCTAAAGAAGGCAACTGATAATCAGGCTCAAACACAAAATCCGCCCAGGAAGTCTGTGTAACCTTCACCCTCCTGGCTCCTATAGTTCCTTCAACCGCCAGCTTATTAGTACCCGGATCAATCGTGCCAATACCTACATTTCCGTTTCCTTTGATCCTCATCGCCTCGCCCCAGGCAAGCCCTCCTGTACGCTGACCGAAAACGATATCCGGCGCAGGTGCGGTCCCTTTGTTAGATGTAATACCAATATATGCAGCGTTCCTGTAACCACTTCCGTTTACCGCACTCATAAAAAAATGGGCGGCGGAACCATCAACTGCAGAATTGTTATTGATTTGCACAATGCCTCCGGGGGGCACCGATGCTGCACCTGTAGGCGTATAAACAATGGAAGATGTATCCACAATATCCATTCTTCTCCCTGGTGCCTGTGCATTGATTCCAATGTATCCCGTGCTTGTGATCCTCATTCGTTCCACCCAGTTGGTACCGTCGTGTATCCACGTTGCAAGTCCTGGATTAGTTCCTCCGGTTAATTGTAAATTGGCGCCCCTGGTTTCAGCGACATTTGTTAAACGGACACCCAGGACTACCCCGTCATACCCCTCCTTCGGCAAAACAATACCATTCCCATATTTCCCTAAGCCTGTTATCCAGAAATTGGCGTTCTGGGCCTGCGCAGTATTATTCTGGATATAATCATTTGTGATCTGAGCTTTTGCGGAAAAAGAAGTTCCTACTACAATGGCTAACAAACTTGTAACCTTTAAGAGTGATTTCATTGGTATGAGATTTATTTATAAAAATATTGTACACGAATTATGTATATTGACTCCTGCCACGGCCTTCGCCAATATTTCGCAGCGACTTATTGTCGCTTTCCAAAATAACTATTCAGGATTAACCCGATAACATGACCATACAGATCCATTATAAGACGCCTTATAACAATCCTACAGCTACTACAGACGAAGATCTGAATTGAGAATTATGAATATGCTCGAACAAAGTATAGGAAACCTACGAATGGGTTACTGGGCAACATCTAATTTCAACTAGTCGCAAAGGTGATGAAATGACGCGACAAAATACATAACACCTTAGTTGTACGCATGTTATATCGCATCAATACCTTACCCGCAACACAAAGAAAACCATACATTGCGCACCGTATATGCGTACGGGATCCCCCCGTACAATTCCCCTGTCTTAGGAAAACAATAAATAATTCCCTACCTTCACGCCAGTTTTTGGTTTTCAGCCGCTCATACCGGTTGAAATTAAAAGGGAATTTGGTGTAATTCCAAAACAGTTCCCGCTGCTGTAAGTTCCAAAACAGCTCTTAACTTATGCCACTGTCCCGCTATCAGGCGGATGGGAAGGCGTTAAGAGTGGAACAAGTCAGAAGACCTGCCAACAACCATGTTTATCCAACGCTTCGGGAAGAAAGCACAGGAAAAGCAACACGTCATATCATGTGATCTGCGTTGCCCTACCCCGCTATTTCCCCTCCTGAAGTTTTGTTTAATCATTAACGGGTAATTAATGTATTAAATTAAATGTAGGCAACAGTATGGCGATCAAAGACCTGACCAAAGTTCAAAAGATCCTTTTCATTTGCAATGGCGGCACCTGCAGCAAAAGCGGCGCCGACGAAAACACCAACCAGTTAAGAGCACATCTTAGCGAGCATGACCTCAACGACGAAATTCACACTGTACGTACCAAATGCCTGGGGCAATGTACCTGGGGACCAATGATCTTCATGCACCCGGAAGGTCTCTGGTATAAAGGCGTTACGCCTGATACCACCCGCGAGATCGTTACACAACACCTCATGCAGAACGTACTGCTGGAAGAACATGTACACTTTCCCGCTGCTGAACTTGTAGACGTCAAACCTCTCATCCTTAGCGGACAACCGAACGAATAATGGACTTCTTACAACAGGACCTTACAGGGTTCATTGTCCTGTCGGTACTAGGCCTGCGACATGGACTGGACCCTGATCATATTACCGTCATAGACGGTTATACCTACCGCCTGCATCTGAATAAAAGTATCTGGACCCGTTGGGTAGGTACTCTTTTCACCTTCGGGCATGGTATCATGGTAACCGCCATTGCACTCTTCCTCTGCATCCTGAAGAACAATTTCGAAATGCCCACTATGCTCGATATCATAGTGGAATGGTTGTCTTCTGTGATGCTGCTCTTTATGGGCGTCTCCAACCTTATCTCACTTACGCGTAAAGACGGCGCACAACTCAGCGGGTTCAGGAAAAAGCTGCTGCCGAAATCGTTCAGCAACAGTCTTAATCCGTTCACCGTGATCATCACCGGCATCATCTTCGGTTTCATCTTTGATACCTCCTCCCAGATCGCGGCTTTTGGGTACGCAGTATCTGTTTCTAATCAGTGGATATATGCTATACTGGGTGGCGTGGTATTCTCCCTGGGTCTGATCCTCACCGGAACCTGCGACTCCCTCCTGCTCAGTAAACTGCTGAAAACATTCGATCAGAAAAAGATCCAGCGTCATCGCTTTAAGCTGAATGTGCTGATCACCATCATGTGTTTTGCCATTCCGCTGTATAAAATTGCAAGTGTAATGAACCCGGCACTGGAACTGGATGATTTCCAGAATAATATTGTCGGTCTTGTTTTTATCAGTATCATTATATCGTTATACGCTGAGCTGTACCTGCGACACAGGTACTCCAAAGGTGAAGCGGTATTAGAAAGCGTTAAGGACAATGTACTATGAACAAACAAACACTGGAAAATACAATTAGCATTCTCGGTTGCGGCTGGCTGGGGTTACCATTGGCAGCACACCTCGTGCAGGAAGGTTACACCGTTAAAGGGTCTGTCACACAGGCAGAAAGGTTTGAAGCGCTGCGCCAAAAAGGGATCGCACCCTACCAGGTGGAGATTACAGACACCAGTATTACCAGCAATGATCTGGCAGGGTTCCTTGAAAGCGAGATCCTCATCATCAATATTCCGCCTTCCCGCCGGGAAGATGTACTGCTCTATCACCAGGCGCAGATGAAGCTCTTGCTGGATCAGGTCCTCAAAAGCCCCGCAAAGCATGTCATCTTCGTCAGCTCCACCTCTGTATATCCTGACCTGAACCAGGAAGTAACAGAACTGGAGACAGCCCCGCCCTCGAAAGACAGCGGCAAGGCGCTACTGGCAGTGGAAAAAATGCTGCGGACAAATCCGCACCTGATCACGACCATCGTCCGGTTTGCCGGACTGGTTGGTTATGACCGCCTCCCCGGACGATTCCTCGCTGGCAAAAAGAATGTAGAGAATGGAGATGCTCCGATCAATGTCATCCACCAGGACGATTGTATTGCACTTATTACCGGCATCATACAACAACAGGCATGGGGTGAGATATTCAACGCCTGCGCAGATATGCATCCCACACGAAGGGAGTTCTATACACTGGCTGCTGCCAAAGCGGGACTTGAACTGCCCACCTTTGCAGCGGCGACAGATCCTCATTTTAAGATCATTAATTCCGAAAAGATCAAACAACGGCTGAACTATTCATTCAAATATCCGGATCCGCTCGGACTATTATAGTTATAACATGAAAGGGATATTAATATGTGGTCATGGCAGCCGGGATCCCCAAGGGGTATACGGCTTTAAAGAACTGGTATCAGCACTGCAAAAACGCTATCCGGACAGGATGGTGGATTACGGTTTCCTGGAATTCGCACACCCGGTGTATGCAGCCGCTGTAGAGCGCATGTACCTGGCAGGCGTGAGAGAGATCACCGCCGTGCCTGCGATCCTCTTTGCCGGCGGCCACGCCAAGAACGATATTCCCTATGAAATGAATACGCTGCAAAGCCAGTATAAAGACCTGACCATCAGGCTGGGCAGGCATATCGGCATTACGCCGTCCATGCTTCAGCTGGCGAAGCAACTCATTGAACAGGCAGAAGCAACAGCGCCAATACCCGACAGGAAAGACGCTTGTCTGCTGCTCGTAGGCAGGGGCACTTCCGACCCGGATGCTAACTCCGATGTGGCGAAGCTCACCCATATGCTGGGAGAAGGACTGGGCTACGGATTTGCCACCACGGCTTTCATCGGTGTAACACAACCACTGTTAAAAGACATCCTTCCTGTCATCGATCATCTGCCCTATAAAAGGATCCTGGCCCTGCCCGTATTCCTCTTCACCGGCGTGTTACTGAAAAAGATCTATACGCAACTGGATGAGTTCAGGGCAGTATCGCAGAAAGAGATCATCGCCACTGCCGCCTTCGGCTGTGATGAACTGCTGCTGCAAACAATTGATGAACGCATTCGTGAAGTGGAAGAAGGTAATCCAAATATGAATTGCCAGTTGTGTAAATATCGTACACAGATCATCGGCTTTGAAGAAGAGGTAGGCAATCCACAGGTAGGTCATCACCTGGCAGTGAAAGGTATCCTCTTTGAAGAAGAGGAGAAGCCAGGCGATAAGAAAACAGTGTTCAGAAAAGTTAAAAAGATCCTAGGTATCTAATACATGCACAAACAGGGAAAGATATATGGCATTTCATTAGGGCCCGGCGATCCGCTGCTGATCACCGTAAAAGGCCTGCAAATATTGCAACAGGCGGATAAGATCTATTATCCGGGATCGCTGTTGCCGAATGGGACGACGGCCAGTTATTCATTACAGATACTGCAACACTACCAGCTGGAAGAAAGTAAATTACAGGGCATGTTTCTGAAAATGTCTGACGACCGCCAGTCGGCTGAAAACACCTATGCAAACACTTTTCAGCGGCTGCTGGCCGACTATCATAATGGTCTCCGCGTGGCCTTCGTCAGCGAAGGAGATATCTCTTTCTACAGCACTTTCGCCTACCTCCTAAAACATATCCAGGCACACAAACTGGACCTGGAGATCGTTGCCGGTGTGCCGTCCTTTATATTGGGCGCCGCCGAACATCAATCTTCACTCGCTGTTCTCAATGAGAAAATAGCTATTCTCCCGAGGATGAATGACCGCGATGCTCTCTCCCGCTACCTGCGGGAGTTTGAAACCGTTGTGCTGATCAAAGTACGCAGCGTGCTGCAGGAGATCCGTACACTCATCCGGCAAACCGGCCTGCAGATGGTCTACTGTGAACGATTGGGCACAACACAGCAATACATTACAACAGATATAAACGATCTGGAAAACAGGGAGATCCCCTATTTTTCTTTACTCATTTTAAAAAGGATATGAAGTTAAGTGTAGTTGGCATAGGACCCGGCGGTAAGGATTATATTCTGCCTGTAGCCCAACAGGTATTGGCAACAGCCGATATCGTGATCGGCTATAGTTATTACTTTCAGTTCATCGCACATCTCCTGAAATTAGATTGTGAATGTATCGGGAAAGACCTCACAGAAGAAGAAGCCCGTGCAGCACTGGCGGTAGAACGCTGTGAAGCGAACAAACATGTGGTGGTGATCAGTTCCGGTGATGCAGGCATTTATGCAATGGCCTCCCTGGTATATCAATATGCCAGTACACATGCCGATAAGGAGATTGAACTGGAGACCATTCCCGGTATCAGCGCTTTTATTGCTGCTGCCGGCAAACTGGGCGCTCCACTGGGTCATGACTTCTGCTGCATCTCACTATCCGACCTGATGACGCCCTGGCCCCTGATCGAAAAGCGGATACAGGCGGCGGCTATGGGCGACTTTGTCACCTCGCTTTATAACCCACGGAGTAAAAAACGTTTCTGGCAACTGTCCCGGTTTAAAGAGCTCTTCCTGCAACACCGGGAGCCAGCTACACCGGTTGCCATCATCCGCCAGGTAACAAGACCAGAAGAAGAGATCACGATCACCACGCTGGCGGACCTCTGCATCGAAGACGTGGACATGTTCTCGCTTGTGATGATCGGCAATTCACAGACCTACCAGTTTAAGAACTTCCTTGTCACGCCCCGCGGATATATGTCCAGGAAACCGCAAAGTGGCCAGGAAATACAGGACGAAAGCTTTCGGCAGATAGCTGCCCAAATGAAACGCCCGGACCTAACGATGGCCGACAGATGGGCTGTTATGCGTTGTATCCATACTACGGCCGACTTCGAATATGAGGATCTCTACCTGTCGAATAAGGATGCTATCACGCAATGGCATCACTATCTGAAGGCGGGCGGTACTATCGTTACTGATGTCACCATGGTGCAATCAGGTATTACCAAAGATTTTCTGAAGAAATATAATACCAGTGTATACTGTTACCTGAATGATGAAGCAGTACTGCCACTGGCGGAAAAAGAAAGGCTTACCCGCAGCCAGGCAGGCATGCGTATCGCGATAGAAAAACATCCGGAGGCACTGTTTGTGGTAGGGAATGCACCTACTGCCCTGTTTGAGCTCTGCGACCAGTTGCAGGACAATAGGTTCAGGCCGGCGGGTATTGTTGGTGCGCCTGTCGGATTTGTGAATGTAATCGAGTCCAAGCTGAAATTACAGGCCATGAAAAACGTGCCCTACGTCATCATACAGGGACGTAAAGGCGGCAGCAATGTGGCAGCCAGTATCGTCAATGCAGCTTTCACCGTAAATGATTAAGTAGTGGAATATATTGTGATCGGCATATCAAATGAACCTGACTACATCCTGCCGGATGCAGTCAGACAACTGTTACCATCGCACAAGGTATTCTCCGGCGGTAAGCGGCACTATGAGCTGGTGAAAAAACACCTTCCTGCACATCATCATTGGATAGATATTCAGGGTAATATGCCTGTTCTCTTTGAACAGTTCAGCCAGCATAACGGGCCCGTGGTGGTATTCGCCTCCGGAGACCCGCTGTTCTATGGCTTTGCCGGCACTATACAGAAATTCGATCCGGCAGCAACGATGAAGATCTATCCTTATTTCAACAGCATACAATTGCTTTGTCATGCGAACAATCTTGCTTACGCCAACCTGCGGAATGTGTCTGTACACGGACGCTCCTGGGATGAACTGGACAATGCCCTCCTTACACAGGCACCAATGATCGGTGTATTGACAGACCAGCAGAAGACACCGGCAGTTATTGCTCAACGCATGCTGGAATACAATTTCACCAATTACAGAATGATCGTAGGCGAAGACCTGGGCGGCCTCCATCATCGCACCACCACATTTGAATTAACTGAAGCGATCAGGCATACGGCACATCAGCTGAACTGTGTGATACTGGTAAGAACATACAGGCAGGCATTCTCGTACGGCATCGCAGACCATCTTTTCTATAGCCTGGAAAACCGTCCGAATATGATCACCAAAATGCCCGTGCGTCTCTCCAGCCTGTCCTTCCTGGACCTCGCCGGGCGTAATGTGCTCTGGGATATAGGCTTTTGTACCGGCGCTGTTTCTATTGAAGCCAGGAGATCCTATCCGCACCTGCGCATCGTCGCTTTTGAACAAAGGAGCGAATGCAGTGAGTTGATGGATAAAAATATGCGCAGGCATTCCACACCGGGTATTACAAGTGTGATGGGCGATTTCTTTGAGACAGACCTTCATCTCTACCCAGCTCCTGATGCGGTCTTCATCGGTGGGCACGGCGGCAGGCTGGAAGAACTATTGCGGAAACTGGATACCCTCCTTCCCTCCGGCGGCAGGATCGTATTGAATGCAGTGAAAGAGGAAAGCAAAACTCAGTTTACAGCCATCGCGCAGGCGTTAGATTATACATTGTCAACACCGATGGTGATACGGGTGGATGATCACAATCCTATTACCATACTGGGAGCAGAAAAAAGATAACATGAGCAAGACAGTCATCATAGCCAGCACCGACAGTGGCCTTGCGTTGGGCAACAGGATCAGGACAGAATTCCCGAAGTCCCTGCTGGTCAGCACCCGTCATCATGAGCAGGCAACACACATCGATAGCATTGCTTCCTTCCTGGCAGTTAATTTCAGCAGTTTCGATACACTGATCTTTATCGGGGCACTGGGCATCTGCGTAAGAAGCATTGCGCCTTATTTACAGGATAAACAAACAGATCCTGCCGTCATCAATATGGACGACAGGGGGCTTTTTGTACAATCAGTGGTATCAGGACATATCGGCGGCGCCAATGCCATTACCCGCAAACTAGCGGCCGCCACCGGCGCTCAGGCGGTGATCACCACCAGTAGTGACCTGCAGGATATCTGGTCGCTCGATACACTGGCGGAGCAATTTGGCTGGAAGACGGCCGCCAGCCGGGACATGAACAGTATTATTTCCTTATTCGTCAATAACCAACCTACAGCGGTACTGCTCGACATCAAGGACAAAGGCACGGCACATCTCGAAAAGACACTGCCAGCCTTTGCAGATGTCTTTTATGACCTTGACCAGGCAGACCTTTCGAAGTATGCGCTGCTGATCGCGGTGACTTATAAAAAGTACCTGGTAAGTATACCCGTACTATATCTCCATCCGCCGGTATTACATCTCGGGATGGGCTGCTCGCGGGATATAGAAACAGCGCTCCTGGAGGCGTCTGTATACCAGCAGTTGGCGCAGCATGGACTTGCTATGGAATCTGTGAGGGCGATGGGCTCCATTGATGTAAAACACGACGAAACCGCCTTTATTGCATTGGCGGAAAAACTGCAGATCCCCTTTATTACTTATACGGCCGATGAGCTGAATACACAGGAGGTGCTTAACCCGTCGGAAGTAGTGATGTCAAAACTCGGCGTACATAGTGTGTCCGAAGCATCTGCCATGTTGCTGTCTGGCAATAAGGAACTGCTGCTGGAGAAACAGAAGATCTCTGTTCCTTCCGGCAAAAAACATACAATTGCCGTTGCCCTTGAGCGCCAGGCGGTCAGGAAGGCAGTGATCGCTATTGTAGGCGCGGGACCGGGAGACGCGGAGCTGATCAGCCTAAAAGGCAAACAACTCGTGGAGGAAGCAGATCTTATCTTATACGCAGGTAGTCTCATACCGGAAGAGATCACCCACTATGCAAAAAAAGAAGCGATCGTGCGGAACTCTGCCAGTATGACCCTGGAAGAGCAGATCAGTTTAATGGAAGAACATTATGCAAAAGGACATCTGATCGTGCGCCTGCAATCCGGCGACCCAAGTATTTACGGCGCCATACAGGAACAGATGAGCATCTTCGACGAAAAAGGCATGGACTACTACATCGTACCAGGCATCTCCTCCTTCCAGGCAGCAGCTGCCAGCCTGAAATCAGAATTCACTATTCCTGAAGTGGTGCAAACCATCATCCTGACACGGGGTGCAGGCAAGACACCATTGCCAGAACACGAGAAACTGAATGAGATGGCTAAACACAAAGCCACCATGTGCATCTTCCTGAGCGCTACCATCGCAAGGCCGGTACAGGAGCAGTTGCTCGAACACTATGACCCCGAAACGCCGGTAGCCGTCTTGTACCGGGTAAGCTGGAAAGATGAAGAGATCTACACCGGCCAGTTAAAAGACCTGGCGCAGATCGTACGCGATCATAAGCTGACGCTGACCACCCTCGTGATAGTAGGTGTCGCCATCGGCGCCAGAAAGAACCGTTCACATTTATACAATCCTGACTGGAAGCATACTTTCAGAACAGGTAAAGCCATAAAAACAAATTAAATGATCCTCGTATTTGGCGGAACAACAGAAGGTAAAAAAGTGGCAGGCATCCTGGAGAAGGCGGCTTGTCCCTATTACTATTCCACCAAAACAAATATTGACTTTCAGCCGGGCGCATATGGCATTTACCGGCATGGCGCGCTCACGGCAACACAGCTACAGGCATTCTGTAAAGTTCATGCTGTCAGGGCTATCGTTCATGCCAGTCACCCCTTTGCCACCCAGCTGCACGCTACTATTTATGAAAGTGCACAGACGCTGTCCCTTCCGGTACTCCGCTATGAACGCAATTACCCGGAGCGGCTGGAACATCCGCTTGTAAAATATTGCAGCTCTTATACAGTTGCGATGTCCTGGCTGGAACAGCATCCGGTGAAGCGATTGCTGGCATTAACAGGTGTGCAGACCATTGCACCGCTGACTCCCTACTGGCAACAGCATGCCACCATCTTCCGCATCCTGCCCAGGGAAAGTTCCCTGGCGCTGGCAGTACAGGCAGGCTTTCCAAAAGAACACCTCGTGCAGGATATGCCGGGCAACGATCTGCAACAGGAACTGGCCCTTATTCGGCAATATGACATTGATTGTATACTGACGAAAGAAAGCGGGGAATCCGGTTTCCTGGCTACTAAGATACAGGCAGCCCTGCAAAGTAATATTCCCATCCTGATCATCGAACGTCCTGCCCTGCCGGATACGTTCATCACCGTCAGCGATGAAGTATCACTCCTGGCTGGGCTCAACAGCGTCTTGTCATGAGCCTGCGGCCGGTTCCCGAAGGGCCCTTAAGACAAGGGTACACGACAGGGGCCTGCGCCACCGCCTGTACGAAGGCCGCTTTGCTGGCGCTTATTACACAGACGCCGGTGCAGGAGGTAGAGATCACACTGCCACGGGGAGAAAAAGTGACATTCCGGATCAGTGTATGCACATACAGCGCTGACAAGGCCACCTGCACCACCGTAAAAGATGCAGGCGACGATCCGGATGTGACACATGGAGCCACGGTCGGCTGCACCGTGTCTTTCAATGATACACAGGAAGTCAGGTTCCTTCGTGGGGAAGGCGTTGGGCTGGTCACCCTTCCCGGTCTGGCGATCAGTGTAGGAGAGCCGGCCATTAACCCGGTACCCCGGAAAATGATGACGGATGTTGTCCATTTCCTGACACACCGTTATTCGCTTAATAAGGGGGTAAATATCGAGGTTTTCGTGGTGGATGGAGCAGAGATAGCCAAAAAGACTTTAAACAGCCGTATTGGCATCTTAGGCGGCATTTCCATATTGGGCACTACCGGCATTGTGCGGCCCTTCAGTTCCTCCGCCTACATTGCCAGCATCACGCAGGGCATTGATGTGGCGCTGGCCAATAACTGCAGGGAGATCGTCATCAATTCCGGCGGCCGTTCGGAGAACCTGCTGCGGAAACGGTTTCACCATCTGCCGGAATTTGCTTTCATCCAGTATGGAAACTGGATCGGGGAAACGCTGGCGAAGATCCGCGCTGTGCCCCTGCGGCAGGTGAACATGGGCATCATGCTGGGGAAGGCTGCCAAACTTGCCCAGGGAGAACTGGATACACATAGCGGGAAGTCCAGCTGGGATAAACAGTTCATCTACACAATGGCAAGGGACTGTGGTTATAGTGAAGATCAATGCCGGCCTATCCTGGAGCTGAACATGGCCCGGCGACTCACAGAGCTGTTTCCCTTCGATGAAGCGGAACCATTCTTCCGGGAACTGGCAGCACGTTGTTATGCGGTCTGTGCACCACTGATACCGGACGTACAGCTGCAGCTTCTGCTGATCGACGCAAATGATGCTATTCTAACTTTTTAATATGATCGGATACTTATTTACAGACTCAATACTCCTGGGCATCCAGCACTCTTTCGAGCCCGACCACATGGCGGCAGTGTCTGTACTGGCGTCGGATAAGGCCAACAACAGGATCGGGCTTTCGAAACTGATCTGGCGTTCCTCCCAATGGGCATTGGGCCACTCCACTTCACTGATCCTGTTCAGCTGTTTTGCCCTGTTGCTGAAATCAGCCTTACCACTGAACATCTCTTCCTATGCAGAGATAGTAGTAGGTCCGGTGATGATCTGGCTGGGCATATCCGCCATCCGCCGCAATCATAAGCTGAAGCAGATGATGGCTGCACACAAGGCATTTGCAGAACATGAGCACATTAATAACGCGCTGCACATTCATGGTAAACAAGGGCAGGAAATTGCCATGAACCCTTTAAGCCGTTCTTTCTGGGTAGGCATGCTGCATGGACTGGCAGGCACCGGCGGGGCATGCGCCATCGCACTGATCATGGCCTCCAGCAGTACAGGTATTGCCATTGGCATCATTGTACTGCAGAGTGTTGGTATCGTGGTGGCCATGACCACCTACAGCTGCGTACTGGCCTTTTCGGTATCAAGGTTCATAGAACGCAATCAGCTGGCCTTTAAATCGCTCAACGCAGTTGTAGGCATTTTCTCCATTGGCGTAGGCTGCCTCTGGATCTACAACAGTTTCGCTTAACCATTAAACGGACCATTTCATGAGATCATTTCCTTTTACAGCCATACATGCACAGGAAGACTTTAAACTGACGCTGGTACTCTGCATGATAGACCCTGGCCTGGGGGGCGTACTGGCCCTGGGCGACAAAGGCACGGGAAAGACCACTACCGTAAGAGGGCTTAGCCACCTGATGCAACGCTGCATTACAGACTTCCCCTTTGTCAACCTGCCCATCGGCGCTACTGAAGACAGGGTACTTGGTAGCATCAAACTGGATGTGCTCATTAATGAGAAAAGAACGGAAGTGCAGCAGGGCCTCCTGGCGACTGCCAATCGGGGCATTCTTTATATAGACGAAGTAAACCTGTTGAATGACTACCTGATGGACGTACTGCTGGACGCAGCTGCCAGCGGCGGCTATCACCTCGAACGGGATACCGTGTCCAAATGGTTTGAAAGCAGGTTCTGCCTGGTAGGCACCATGAATCCGGAGGAAGGTGAACTGCGCCCGCAATTGCTGGACAGGTTCGGCCTGAGTGTAACGGTAAAAACGCCTATGGACAGAACAGACCGTATGGAGATCATCAACCGCCGTTTACAGTTCGACGCAGATGTACCCGCCTTCCATGAAAAATACGAAGCGGAGGAACAACAACTTGCCCGACAGATCATGTATGCCAGGGAGCAGGTAAAACAAGTAGCCTATTCCGACAGCATACTGGCCGGCATCGCTGATGCCTGCATCCAATACAAGGTAGAAGGGCTCCGTGCAGATATTCTGCTACTGAAAGCAGCGCGGGCATATGCTGCATTCTACGGTAAAAAAGAAGTCGCCACAGACGATGTTCATAAGGTGATGCCTTTCGTATTGTCTCACCGGTCCAAACACTATTCCTCCACGCAACATTCTCAGCAGAAAAGGGAAAGCCAGTCCCCGCGGGAAGAAAAGGAGGGCGAGTCGATAAGGGTCAGGATGAGCTGAGCAACAGCCAAAAATATTTACTGCAGGCAGCAGGAACAGATCAATACGTGCAACTGAAAACAGGTGGTGCTGAGGCAAGGAAAGGGATGGCCATGAAAGTCGCGCTTCACCTCCAGGGCGCCAGACAAAAGAGCGCCTCATTATCGCCGCGGGTAGATGTACTGGAAACAGTGAAATACTACCTGACGCATGATGAAACAACCATCAGGTATAAACGTCAACAGTCCAAAGCAGATATGTATGTTTTCTTCCTGGTAGACTCCAGTGGCTCTATGGTGAAAGACAGGCAAATCGCCTATATCAAAGGTCTTGTTGCGCAAACAATTGACCGTTACAAATCAAAACGGATCAAATACGCAGCAGTAGCCTTGAGCAATGGAACTGCGGAGTTATTGTCAGCGCCTACCCTGCATGTGCAGGAACTGGTCAATACACTTGCACACCTCAGCTCAGGAGGCAAAACGAATATGAAAGCTGGATTTGCGATGATCAGTCAATTGTTTAAGCGCAATATGAAAGAACATGCCAGCCTGTACATATTCACCGATGGAAAGATCAATGCCGGCAACACGGATGATCCATTTGGAGAAGCGGTATTGTTTTACAGGCAATATTTAAATGGTATCAAACGAACCACCGTCATCGATAATGAAAGCGGTTTTGTCAAACTGGAACTGGCCGAAAAACTGGCAGTGTCCATCGGCGCCGGATATCAGCATATCCGGCAAAACGCACCATTACCGGCGATAACAATATAAAATTCATCCAATGATCCACTATATATCAGGAGGTCAACGGTCCGGCAAAACAGACTACGCGATACAACAGGCATTGCTCCTGTCGGAACGCCCTGTTTACCTTGCCACATCCCGCATCTGGGATGAAGATCACAATGCCCGCATCACATTACACAAAAAAAACCGGGATGCACGCTGGGAAAACATCGAGGAAGAAAAAGAGATCAGCAAACTACTACTGGCCAATAAAACGGTCGTGCTGGACTGTGTAACACTATGGCTCACCAATTTCTTCGTGGACAATAACTACGATGCAGACCTGGCGCTGGCGGCAGCGAAAAAGGAATTTGATGCTTTTATCCAACAGGATTTCAACCTGATCATCATTTCCAATGAAATAGGGATGGGTGTACATGCCTCCACGGAAGGAGGCCGGAAGTTTGCTGACCTGCAGGGATGGATGAATCAATACATCGCACAGCAGGCAGATAAAGCAACGCTGATCGTATCCGGGCTTCCCCTCACATTAAAATAACTAATAAGCAGACACCTCATATGGCAACATTCAATATTCCACCGGTAAATAAAGACATCGCAGCAGCGCTGCAACATAAAATAGACAACAAGACCAAACCACTGGGTTCGTTGGGCCAGCTGGAAAAGATCGCCCTACAGGCAGGTGCTATACAACAGACGCTTAGCCCGGCATTACAGCAACCCACTATTGTTGTCTTTGCCGGCGATCATGGCATAGCAAAGGAAGGCGTAAGTCCCTTCCCGCAGGAAGTGACTTACCAGATGGTGTTTAACTTCTTACAGGGCGGCGCCGGTATCAATGTTTTTACCCGGCAGCATGGGATGCAGATCCGCGTAGTAGATGCGGGCGTGAACTTCGACTTCCATCAGCATCCCGGTCTTATACATGCGAAAGTAGGTATGGGTACTAAAAGCTATCTGCATGAACCGGCCATGACAATGATCCAGTGCCGGGAAGCTATTGAGAAGGGCGCGGCCATCGTCAGGGAGATACACCAGGAAGGTTGTAATGTGATCGGCTTTGGCGAGATGGGTATCAGCAATACTTCTTCCGCAGCTATCATTATGAGCCTGCTTTGCGATATCCCGCTGGCGCAATGCATAGGCCGGGGAACGGGACTGGATGATGAAGGATTGGCAAAGAAGTGCGCGATCCTCTCCGAAGCAGTAGCACACCATAAGGGCATTGAGAAGACGCCTCTGCAGGTATTAAGCACTTTCGGCGGCTTTGAGATCGCCATGATGTGTGGCGCCATGTTGCAGGCAGCTGCGGCAGGTATGATCATCCTGGTGGACGGGTTTATTTCCACTTCCGCGTTGCTGGTGGCATCCGGATTAGATAAGCATATCCTGGATTACTGCATCTTCACGCATCAGTCCAATGAGCAGGGGCATCAGCTGATGCTGGCCCATCTGAATGCTGTACCTTTGCTGCAGCTGGGCATGCGTTTAGGAGAAGGAACCGGGGCGGCGGTAGCTTATCCCCTGATCCGGTCTGCCGTCAATTTCCTGAATGAAATGGCCAGCTTTGAATCTGCCGGTGTATCCAATAAAGCATAGCATATGAAGCAGGAGCTCCGCATATTCTTAACAGCGCTGATGTTCTTTACCCGCATACCCCTACCCGCAGGTATTGATCATAACGCAGCCGATCTGAACAGATCCGGCCGCTACCTTCCCATGGTCGGCATCCTGGTAGGCATCATAGGCGCTGTCTGCTTTGCTGCAGCCCACGCGCTCTTCAAAGACATTTTCACAGCAGTTATACTTTCTCTCATCGCCACCCTGCTTGTCACAGGTGCATTCCATGAAGATGGACTGGCTGATGTAGCCGACGGTTTTGGCGGCGGCTGGACGAAGCAACGTATCCTGGAGATCATGAAAGACTCCCGTACGGGCGCTTTTGGTGTCATTGCCCTTATCGTGATAATACTCCTGAAAGTATGCCTGCTGGCGAAACTGGCTTTACTGATGGTCAATACACACCTGTTGGCATTCTGCCTGCTGTATGTGACCGCACACGCTTTCAGTCGCACGATGCCGGTGTTCCTCTTACGTTACATGCCTTATGCACGGGAAGACGACGCTACTTCCAAAAGTAAACCACTGGCTACGAAGATCAGCTGGCCGGGCTGCTGTGTGGCACTGATCACCGGGCTGGTTCCCCTGCTGCTGATGATCTATGCCCTTCATTACACCTACCTGCTGTTGCTGGTCCTTGTTCCCTGCGGCTTGCTCACTTTATACCTGTCCCGCTTCTTCCGTAAATGGATAGGCGGGTATACCGGCGACTGCCTCGGGGCAGTACAGCAACTGAATGAGATCACTTTTTATACGAGCATACTGGCAATATGGAATTATATCTAGTAAGGCATATCAAACCAGACTTTCCTGAAGGCACCAACTATGGTCAGACAGATGTTCCACTGCCGGCTGATTATGCCATGCTGCATGCAGCAATCATCAGCAGCTTGCCGGCAGATTATGACGCGGTGTACAGTAGTCCACTGACAAGATGTAAACTGCTGGCACAGGCCATTACGCCCACGCACATTACCGACCATCGCCTCATGGAGCTTCATTTCGGCAACTGGGAAGGCAAAAGGTGGGATGACATTCCCCGCGGGGAACTGGATCCCTGGATGGCAGACTATATCCGGCTGGCGCCGCCAAATGGAGAATCTTTACAGATGTTGACAGACCGTTTTGCGGCGTGTATCAAGGATCTGCAGGCAGCAAAGTACCAACGGGTAGTGATCATTACACATGCGGGTATCATCCGCAGTGCCATGCACCTCTTCAATGGCATTCCACTCAGTCAGATCATGACGGAGAAAGTCGAATACGGTGGCATTTATACATTCAACCTGAAATAACCAACACATGAAAATATATACCAGGAAAGGAGATAAAGGCACAACAGCGCTTTTCGGCGGCAGCCGGGTCGATAAAGACGATGTACGGGTGAACTGTTACGGTACCCTGGACGAGGTTAACTCGACTATCGGGCTGCTACGCGCTAAACTGGGCAGCGATCATGCATGGCAACCTAATCTGCATAAGATCCAGAAAGATATGATGGACATGATGTCTCACCTGGCCCGCCCTTCAGACTGTAAGAAAGAAAACCCTAATCCCAAACCGGAAGACGGCCCCGCGTTCTGTGAACAATGGATCGACGAGCTGGAAGCCGGTATGACCACAAAGTCTGACTATTTCCTCTTACCCGGCGGTAACGAAATATCAGCTCTGTGCCATGTGGTAAGAACACAGATGCGCAGAGGAGAAAGGTTACTGGTTTCTTTGATGAAAGTGGATACGGTGGATGATTATATCCTGTCGTACGTCAACCGCCTGTCTGATCTCTTCTTCATCATGAGCAGGGCTGAGATGGACAAGGCTGGTGTGGCAGAAGAGAAATGGCAATTATTCCTCTATAAACGAAAGAAAACGGTGGAGTAAATATCCACACATTATATCACGCAATAAATTGTACACTCCTTAAAAGATACAAAATGGCTACAAAAATTCCTGTTACTATCATCACAGGCTTTCTGGGTTCAGGCAAAACAACCCTGATCCGCAACCTTATTCAGAACGCCAATGGCCGCAGGCTGGCCGTTATTGTGAACGAATTTGGCGAAATGGGTATAGATGGTGAGCTCCTGAAATCATGCTGCTCCAATGAAGAAGACGTACTGGAACTGAACAACGGTTGCCTCTGTTGCACCGTACAGGAAGAATTCCTGCCTGTAATGTTACAACTGATGGAACGTAAAGATACCATCGACCATATCATCATTGAAACCTCAGGGCTGGCATTGCCCAAACCTTTACTACATGCCTTTAACTGGCCGGAGCTAAAACCACAGATCACTGTAGATGCAGTGGTAACGGTGGTAGATGTAGTCGGGCAAGCTACAGGCGAGATCTGCGATAGGGAACGTGTACATGCGCAAAGACTGGCAGACGATTCACTGGATCATGAAACACCGATCGAAGAACTGTTTGAAGACCAGTTATCCTGCGCTGACCTGGTAGTAATGACCAAGAAGGACCTGATAGATGAAAATAAATACGAAGAGGTGAGAGCCATCATCGCAGGCAAGGTACGCACAGATGTAAAGATGGTAGCAGCAGCAAATGGTGTACTGTCGGCCGAGATCCTCCTGGGCGTTAACGCAGCTGCGGAGAATGACCTGGATAGCCGCCACTCCCATCATGAAGAAGATCATGCCAATGGCCTGGAACATGAACATGATGAAGATATTGATTCCGTGGTAGTCGATATCCATGCGCCCCATACGCCGGAGACCCTCGTAGAAGCCCTGAAAGAGCTGATCGGAGAACATGAGATCTACCGTATAAAAGGCTTCATTAATGTTCCCGGTAAGCCTATGCGGATGGTGTTGCAGGGTGTATCCAAACGTTTCGATCACTATTTCGACCGTAAATGGAAAGATGGAGAAACACGTAAAACAAGCCTGGTCATTATCGGCAACGAGCTGCACGAAAAAAACCTGGGTACTGTTATCAATGAAAAACTGAGTGTAGTCAGCTAATATCATACATGCATCTTATTCCAACTATTCCGGGAGGATGGAACCCTAACGGCGAAGGGGTCTTCCATATACAACAGCAGCCAGGCGATATCGTGTTCCTGTCGGCCGCTGATACTGAGATCCATTCCCTGAACAACGCGTACAGGGAACTCTACCAGCTGGCAACAGTCGCGCCTTTGCCCGGCGGATCACCAGCAGGCAATGCTCCCCTGCCCTCACTGCGCATCGCTAACCTCGTATACCTGAAACAGGAACTGACGATCGATAAGTATGTAGAAGAAGTGGTCGGGAAAGCGAAACTGGTGATATGCCGCTTCCTGGGTGGCAGCAGTTATTATCCTTACCTGTTCGAAGCGGTCAGCATTGAGTGCGAGCTGCGGAAGATACCTGTACTATTCCTCCCGGGATATGATGTACCCGATATTGAGTTGCTCAACAGTTCCACCGTTGATCTGCATATTGCGGATACCGTCTGGAAATATCTCTGCGCAGGCGGCAGGCGGAATCACCTGCAATGCCTGCAATACATCTTTCATACTTTCTTCCGGTTACCTTATAGTTTCGAAGCCCCACAACGCTTACCGGACCTCTTCCTCTTTCACCCGGAACGGGGAATTATTCCCGGGGGAGAAGAACATACGATCATCCCCGGACGATCTTGTTCAGGAAATGCCGTAATACTCGTATATCAGACCCACTACCTGGCAGATAACCTGGAGCCGGTATATTACCTCGCAGCGGCACTCGAAAAACAGGAAATCAACCCCATTATTGCCTTTGCCAGCAATCTGCGCGACCAGGCTACCTGCGATGAGCTGTTTAGCCTGTTGAACAAGGTGGGAGCCGCGATAGATGTGATCATCAACACCACCAGTTTCTCTATAAAATCATTACTGGATGTTACCGACGATCAGTTCATTTTCAGGCAGACGAATGTACCCGTTATACAAGCCATCTTCGCCTCCTGTACAAAAGAGATCTGGCAGGAGAACCTGTTTGGCCTGACGCCTACAGATGTAGCGATGAACATTGCACTGCCGGAAATAGACGGCAGGATCATTACAACCGCCGTTTCATTTAAATCTTCTTTAGGCAGGGATACATTAACAGATTCCGATATTCTCAAATACACGACACATGAAGAAGGCTGCGATTTTGTGGTGGAGTTCGCAAAGCGCTGGATAGCCATCAGGCAGAAGGCGAATAAAGAGAAACGCATTGCCCTCATCATGCCGAACTATCCGAACAAGGATAGTCGCCTGGCGAATGGTGTAGGTTTGGATACGCCGGCCAGCATCATTGAAATACTGCATGCATTAAAAATGCACGATTATCATCTTGGAGAGTTTATACCTGCAGATAGTGCAGAGCTGATAGCGCTGATCACGCATTACATCACCAACGATATGGATACTGCTTTATACAGGCCTTACCAGGTAAGTTTGAAGATGGCGCAGTTCAAGCAATATTACGAGGCGCTGTCGCCGGTGCTAAGGCAGAAGATCGAACAGCAATGGGGCCATCCTGAAGATTCGCCCAATTACAACGCGGACGGGTTTATCATTCCCGGCTTCCTGTTGGGCAACACCTTTGTAAGCATTCAGCCCGCCCGCGGTTATAACCAGGATGTCAAAGCAATCTATCACTCTCCTGATCTGCCTCCTACCTACGCTTACCTGGCCTATTATTGCTGGGTGAACAACGTTTTCCATGCAGATGCCGTAGTGCATGTTGGCAAACATGGTAACCTGGAATGGCTGCCGGGCAAGAGTGTGGCATTGAGCAGGGATACCTGTTTCCCCGCAGTGTTATTAAACCCCATCCCTCATTTCTATCCTTTTATTATCAATGATCCTGGCGAGGGAACACAGGCAAAAAGAAGGAATCATGCTATTATCATCGATCACCTGATACCACCTATGACAAGGGCGGAGAGTTATGGCGTGCTGACAAAACTGGAACACCTGATCGATGAGTATTATGACGCTTATAGCACAGACCCCAGGCGTAGCGCCGTGATTAAAACACAGATCACACAACTCGTAACGGAAGCCAACCTGGAGGCAGATCTGCAATCGTCAGTGAAAGACATTGATGAACTGTTGGTGAAACTGGATGGCTATCTCTGTGAACTGAAAGAAGCACAGATCAGGGATGGTCTTCACATACTGGGTAAAGCGCCGGAAGGAGAACAACTTACCGACCTGCTGGTGGCCCTGCACCGGGTACCTGTAGCAGGCAGATTGGGCATCACACAAGTACTGGCAAAAGATCTGGGCCTGCCATTAGACCCGCTGAATTGTGACTACCAGGTGGCTTTCAAAGCGCGTGACCAGCATACTGCCTTCGCAGCATGCCGGATCAATGGCGATGTAATAGCCTTGTTGGAAGATTTGGCTAAAACGCTGATCAGTGACATGCTTAACGGCGCCGACATTCCCGGACAATATCCGCTTAGCAGTGAATACTGCAGGTTCATCCGCGACAATACATTACCTAAAATACAGGCTACCCGCGGGGAAATCACCAACCTCCTGCAGGGGCTGAATGGTTGTTATGTACCTTCCGGCAGTTCGGGCGCGCCTACACGCGGACGCCTGGATGTACTGCCTACGGGACGGAACTTTTTTTCAGTAGACGTGCGTGCGATCCCTACACAAACCGCCTACAACCTGGGTGTGAAGAGCTCCAACCTGATCATCGACAGGTATCTTCAGGAACACGGAGACTATCCCGAATCGATCGGACTATCAGTTTGGGGCACTTCCACTATGCGTACCGGTGGTGATGACATCGCACAGGCTTTGGCACTGATGGGTGTAAAACCTGTATGGCAGACAGCCAATAGGCGGGTGAGCGATTTTGAGATCATTCCGCTCATCACCCTGCGTCGCCCAAGAGTAGACGTGATGCTCCGCATCTCCGGCTTCTTCAGAGATGCCTTTCCTGATGTCATTTCCATCTTTAATGCGGCTGTTGAAAAAGTAGCGCAACTGGAAGAGCCTTTTGAACAGAATCCCATCAGAAAACGCTTCCTGCAGGAAAAACAGGAATGGCAGTCCAAAGGACTGGGTGAGGAAAAGGCGCATAAGCGTGCATTGTTCAGGGTGTTTGGTTCCAAACCAGGCGCTTACGGTGCAGGTTTGCAGGCCGTAATCGATGAGAAGAACTGGCAATCGCGGGAAGACCTGGCAAAGGTATATATCAACTGGAGCGGTTATGCCTATGGAGCAGACCGTATCGGTGAATCGGCACATGAAGTATTCGAGAAACGCCTGTCTGATATACAGGTGGTCATGCATAACCAGGATAACAGGGAACATGATATACTCGACTCCGACGACTATTACCAGTTCCAGGGAGGCTTGGCGAATGCCGTGCAGACCATCAAAGGCGGGCAACCTTCCATCTATTTCGGAGATCATGCACGCCCGGAAAGTCCAAGGGTAAAAAGTCTGAAACAGGAGCTATTGAAAGTTTACCGTTCCCGTGTAGTCAATCCAAAGTGGATCGCGGGCGTGAAACGACACGGCTACAAAGGTGCTTTTGAAATGGCGGCCACCATGGATTACCTGTTTGCTTATGATGCCACTACCGACCTCGTGGACGATTTCATGTACGAGGGTATCACACAGGCATATCTCTTCGATGAAGAGAACAGGCAGTTTATAGAGCAAGTTAATCCCTGGGCATTGAAAGACATGACAGAGCGTATGCTGGAGGCCATCCAACGCGGTATGTGGAAGCAACCGGAGAAAGAAACATTGGCGCGATTGCAGCAGTTGTTTGTGGATCAGGAATGAGAAACATTTTATTTAGGGTCGCGGATATACACGCAATGCAATGGTGTCATCAATGGGAAATATCAACTGGTTTGATATTTCTTCAAAGTGTAAATGCATCGGAAAGTATATATATGTTTTCATCCGTATTTAAAATTCATTTTGACAGCTCCGGAAAAAGTATTTATCTTTAAAAAGACCTCGAATTGACCGGCACATTCTTGTACAATTACAAACTGACAAAATAACTATTACCAAACAGATCATGTGAAACCCGCAGCACTGCAGGTAAACTTTGCTATTGTTTCATTCCACACCGACTCACTAACTATTCTAAACACCTACTGATCATGCAACGTAATTTCGAACGTTACCTTGGACCCGTATTTAAAAGAGCGCAACTCAATCAGATGCGGACAGAAGCGTTAAAGTCCGTCCAATTCACAGGGAAGGGAATCCAGCCGATGGAATACTCCACCTTTGAAGCTGATGAAGCTCCTATTGTAATCCCCCCTGAATTTAACGGCAAAGACTATGTGTCTTTTCTACTGTGCATCGACGCAGAGATAGAACATGGCCTGATGCTGCAGTACCTCTACGCTGCCTATAGTCTTGGCGGTCCACAGGTGCCGGAAGAACATCAGGATGATGTGCGCAGGATACAGGAGGTCATACTCGGTATTGCCAAAGAGGAAATGGGGCATTTCATTTCTGTTCAGAATGTATTGAAGCTGATAGGCGCTCCATTACACTTCGAAAGGCAGGACTATCCATGGGACACGCCCTTTTATCCTTTCCCCTTCAAGCTGGAGCCGCTATCCATGGGATCACTCGCAAAATATGTGTATGCTGAAGCACCTCCCAGCTGGCTGGAAAGCGACGATCCTGTCGCGATAGAAATTGTTAACCTTGTTAAACAGGAAGTCCCTCATCCCAATACAGTGGCCGCGCTGTTTGAGGTGCTCCGTAAACTGATCAATGATCCGAAAGTCATTCCGGACGACGCCTTTCAGGCAGAGACCTATCCTTTCCAGGCCAAGTTTGATGAATGGGGCCGGGGTTACCAGGGTGGCCACAGGGGTAATACCATGAAAGGATCCCTGCCGGGTAGTCCTGATGTTCTTGTCATGCCACTGGCCAGCAGAGATGACGCCTACAACGCCATTACCGAAATTGCAGAACAGGGGGAAGCCCCTACACACGCTAAAGGTGCACAGCCTTCACACTTCGAGCGTTTCCTGGATGTATATAATAAACTAAAGGAGATAAATCCGGATAACACCTGGTCTTTCTCCCGTAACCTGGCCGTCAATCCGGAGATACCCTCCAATTCGGACGATCCGGACTCATCCCCTTCTGAAGGTCAGAACGCCGATGAAGAAATCGACATCATCACCAATATAGAAGCACAGAACTGGGGGCACCTGTTCAATCTCCGCTACCGGATGCTGCTGAATTTCCTGACACATAGTTTTGTGCTGGACAATGGCTTCAACAATGCCGGCGCCATTTCTCCCCGCGGTATGATCATCAATTCCACTTTCGGTGAAATGTACAACCTGCGCAGTATTGCCGCTGTAATGGTACAACTGCCCCTGGAGCAGGATCCTGGTACGATCGACGCCAATACCAAGTATGCCGGTCCACCTTTCCTGGTACCATATACCCTGTCATTACCCGCCGGAGAGCATAACAGGTGGCGCGCGCACAGAGACCTCATACAGGCATCAGCACCGCTTATCCAGACATTGCTGAGCCAATCCCCCGAGCGCAATCACCGCTATCTCTATTCGCTGCTGGAAGCAGATGCAAAACTTCTGCAGGTAATAGAAGAGCTGACAAACATCTGCAGCTGTTAACTAATCAGTAAAAACAAACGTTATGCAAATCAAAGAAATCCGTATCCTACCTCCCATCGCAATAGGGCGTCTGGGCGCTTCCCCCCTGCCGGTTGACGCATATGACCTTGTAATACCAGACAATCAACCCCTTGGTTTCAGACAAATAGTACCGCAGGAAACATTCACTATCGATAATCTTCAACATACCGTCAGCGCCAGTGTGCCGGATCACATCGAATTCAAGCATCCGGCGCAAAGTGATGGCTACATTCGCCCGGTAGCACCTTTCCTGGAACTCTTTGCTATTACTTCCGACAACCCGGACATGCTCGTTCCACTTACAACATCCCTGCTGCAGAGCGCGGGCCTTAGTCTTGATAATATCAGCTGGTCCGTTACTGTCGGCAACCTGAAATTATTCCGCAGAACAGGCGATGTCAAAGACAAGATCATCGCCACCGTGGATAATATCAAAGATTCCTATGTGTACAGGCTAATTGGAGAATGCCAGAATTTTATGGATAAGGCAACACTTCCCTTAGGCGCTGTGCAGTTTATCAAGCCATCGGACGACCATCCAGGCTTAAGGTTCCGTTTCACACCAGCCGCCGGTAATGTATACGGATCTTCCACAAAGAGAATAGAAAGTGAGGGCGCTCCCCCAACCAATGATCCGGTCATTACCAGTGAAGCACAAGTATTATATGATCCTGCAAAAGGTAGCTGGCAGGGATACAGCGAGTCAGCGAAGTTCAATCCCAACTATACCATGCCCGCACAGATATTTGCAGGTTACAGCACTGCGAAGGGCGACCAGGTAAGCTGGGGGTACCTGGACGATGAATGTGACGGTATAGTCACTGCCACCCTGCAGCCCGGTGATAACAATCTTACACCACTCGTTGCTACCGCGCACATAGTGGCTGGTCCGCCGGCTTTTGCGCCCGATATCCTGCCTATCCGCGCAGTATCTGACGAACTGGAACAGATCATCCTCGGTACAGAACCTGACAAGGAAGTACCTATTGAAGTAGCGGAGGAAATCGTTCGCCGCGCCTTTGAATCCATAACGCTCATGAATACTGCTGTCATGAACGGTAACCCCATTAATGGGAGGGAAAATGTGGCCAGCACTATGGTAAGACAGGACACCAACGATTTTGGCCGCCTGTATGAACCTATTATGGCCAGCTCCATCGTCGACAACCTGGCCCTTCGTACCCTGCATGAAAGGGTCTTTAACGGGTTAAGCACCGGCGCCGCCACCTGGTTTGCCTCCGCACTCCGCAAGCCGCATAAGATCGGCGACCTCTCAGACTCAGAGCGTCGTAAAATGCCGGGCCTCATGAGGGGTGCTGACGGAAGAGCGCTGACACTCACCCACCGGATGATCCACAGTGTGATACAGGCGGCTTCCAATGCCATGTTCCAGACGGGT
Source organism: Chitinophaga filiformis (assembly GCF_023100805.1). Taxonomy (NCBI): domain Bacteria; kingdom Pseudomonadati; phylum Bacteroidota; class Chitinophagia; order Chitinophagales; family Chitinophagaceae; genus Chitinophaga; species Chitinophaga filiformis. The sequence continues at coordinate 4,388,367 of NZ_CP095855.1, read as the reverse complement.
GGCAGCACGACGCCTCCTCCACCTGCACCACCTGTGCCGGGCCAGCCATTGAAGGCAGATGACCTCATCGCTCAATTGCACTACCGCGGTGCCGGCAATCCATACAGCGTACTGCCAAGAGCTGCCATTTCCAACTGCTTCCCGGGGCTCGAGTTTGACTTCAGGAACCTGTGGCGACATACTTTCCAGAACGTTACCATGAGTGAAAATGACAACTATGTGCTCGACGATACGACCGGCTTCAATCTCAAAGGCCGGCGGCTGGTAGCCGTGAACGGGCATCCTACCATGGTACGCGGCGAGGGGCCGGTGTTTCCCGGAGGCGACAATGTTCACCTGATGACGAAAGAGAATCCGCATGGCGCTGCCTTTATGGAATGGTCCAATCTTATTGCCGGTTTTAAACTGACGCCCGGACAAACCGTGCAGGCGCAGTTTACGGCGGGAGAAGCTACCTTACCGGTACTGGTCACGAAAGACGATCTGACTGATACCGTAAAATATCCTGTATTCTCCCTTACCGTCAACAGCTATCTGACGCCCAATACAGCTGCCCTGTCGCCTACCATCGTCAGTCCCGGAGAACTGACGCATGGCCTCTGTGCTCCCTGGCAGAACGACTACCGGGAATGCGCATGTTATTACTGGGCGGCCAGCCGGCCTGACTATGTCAATGTGGAACCAGGCGAAGACGGCCTGAGTCACGGCGATATGTGGCTGGCCAAACGACGCACTGGAGAATATGTGCCAGATAACCGCTCAGATTCCCGCCTCTTTTCTTATGATGATCTTTTCAAGGACTGGCAGGGAGAACTGAGTTTTATTATCAATGGCCGCGATGCGGTAGCATCTCCATCCACCTCCGGCAATAACAACGAACAAAACAGCGATAAAGCCGTTAAACCCGGTACGCAGGTACATCCCAATCCTTCATTAATCGATAAATAATGTCTCCTGCAGCAACACTACATAGCGGGGCTGATTCACTGGCAATAATTGCCGGTGAATTAGCCTCCCATATCAATAAAAAATCGACGCCACGATCACCGCAGGTACACCTGGTGCCTACTGCCGGCGATACCCAGTTGTTTGTTGTGAATGGCAGTCGCCTTCACAACATCCCACCCGCCATTGAAGCACGCATGCAGCAACTGCTGGAGCTACAGGATGAAGCAGGTATCGCTGGTGAGCTGATCTCCCTCGGGCTGGATATGCCCGTACTCATTAACGACGAACCACTGAAAAGTCCGAAGACATATGCGCTCTCGCTGGCTATTGCCCAGAAATGCAACATGGGCTGCACCTACTGCTATGCAGACCAGGGCGACTTTGGTGGGCCGACGAAAAACATGACGGCCAATATTGCCCGGCAATCCATAGACCTCTTACTCAAAGATTGTATACCTGGCAGCAAGGTACAGGTCACTTTCCTGGGCGGCGAACCGCTCATTAACAGGAAAGCATTGAGAGATGCCACAGTATATGCGTTTGAACAGGGCCGTCAGAAAGATGTACAGGTAAATTTCTCCCTGACCACCAATGGCACCCTGCTAAAGGAAGATGATGCAGCCTTCTTTGAAGCATACGGTTTTGCGGTCACCATCAGTCTTGATGGCATCGGCAACCAGCATGACCAGCTGCGCCCCCTGAAGAATGGCGCAGGCACCTATCAGCAGATCATTGAAAAGATCCGGCCATTGCTGGCTACCCAGCGCAGGATGCAGGTATCTGCCCGCGTAACGGTCACACCAGCTAACATGGAGCTTGCCAAGACCCTGCAGGAGTTTATAGACATGGGTTTTCATAGTGTCGGCTTTTCGCCCTTACTGCGTTCCAGCAGTGGCAAAGGTGAAATGTCCAAAGATGACCTGGAGCAGATGTTGCAGGGTATGATAGCCTGCGGCCTGCTCTTTGAGCAGCATGTCATCATGGGTAAACGCTTTCCCTTCCTCAATATGGTCAATGCATTGAAAGAAATTGCCAAAGGCACCCACAGGCCTTATCCCTGTGGCGCAGGCGCAGGCTATATGGGCGTATCCGCCGACGGTGAGCTATCAGCCTGCCATCGCTTCGTCAATGAACCGGCAGGCCATATGGGTGATCTTCTAAACGGAATAAATCCTACCTTACAGAACAACTGGTTAGCCTCAAGGCATGTACATAACCAGGAGCCCTGTAGCCGGTGCTGGGCCAGGTACCTTTGCGGAGGCGGTTGTCACCACGAGGTACTGGAAAGAGGCCGTAACGCCTGCGACTATATCCGCGGATGGCTGCACTACACCATCCAGGCCCACGAAAGGATCGCCAGAATGGCGCCCCATTGGTACAAGTAGCTATTCAAACATATTATGACCCCGGAACAAACAATTGACGTGCTTATCATTGGAGCTGGCCCCGCAGGTACCTGCGCTGCATTACGCCTGCTCGCCCTCGGCCACAAAGTGGCGCTGGCTGAAAGTGAACCCTTTCCCCGCCCGCAGATCGGCGAATCCCTATCACCCGGCATCAGGAACATTTTTGACTACCTGGATGCCGCCGGCCTGCTTACCCGACACAATTACCTGCACCAGCTGAGTGCACAGGTAATATGGGACACCACCACACCACAAACCGTCAGCGCCCCGCAACGCGGCCCGGGCGTGATGGTCGACAGAGGACAGCTCGACAAGGACCTGCTCGACCTGGCAGTAGAACGCGGACTGGCACTATATCAACCCGCCCGTTTTGAATCCTGCAAACAGACGAATGCCGGCTGGCAGTCGCAGCTCCGCCAGGACGCCCGCATTATCACCGTCCATAGCCGGTTTATTCTCGATGCCCGCGGTCGCAGGGGCAACCATATGCAGAACAGGGTGCTCACAGCCCCCCCTACAGTCGCAATATGGAGCCATTTACCGGCACATCTCATGCCGGGCGATACATTGGTGGAGGCAACAGAAAAAGGCTGGATCTGGGGCTCTCCTACCGCAGACGAACAATTCAGGACCATTGCCTTCATCGATCCGGCGGAGCTAAGAGGCAGTAACGTTCCCCAGGTATTCCATGACCTCCTGTCCCGGACGCAATTATTTCAGCAGGCGGCCAGCCGCTGGCACATCAGCGAGCTGCAGACATGTACGGTACTGACCTACGCGCATACCTCTCCCTGGCAGGCTAACTACATCCGCCTGGGTGAGGCCGCTTTCTCTCTCGACCCACTTTCTTCTACCGGCGTGGAAAAAGCCATGCGCTTTTCCCTTCAGGCGGTCATCGCGGTCAATACCATTCTTAAAAACGGTCATACGGACATGGCACAGACATTCTATGAAGACCGCATGATCGAATCCGTCAGCAGTCATACACACTGGACCAGCGGCTACTATGCACAGGCCTGGCCGGGACAGCAACATGCGTTCTGGAGGGAAAGATCTGCGCCCTTCATTGAACAGTCTCCTTCTCCGACGGCATTCTTTCTGAAGTTGAAGGATAAATTTACCCCGCCAAAAGAAAAAGGGCCTGAGCGCCTGATCAATGTACAACAGGAACTGCAACGCCTGTGGCATGAACAGGTCCGCCTCTCGTCAGCCCTGGTATTCAAAGAAACACCCTGCGTGATTGACGAGGTCCTGCAACTGCGCACCGCCATCCAGCACCCTAACCTGGAACGGGAAATGGCCTACCTGGACACAGTAGAGATCTCACCATTGCTGTCAGCTGCCAGCAAAGACGCCACTTTTGGCAGTATCGTACAGGAATGGAGCCGGTTATTACCATTCGAACAGGCTGTCCGTATTGCCTTCTTTTTGTGGGATAAGGACATCCTGTGTACCACAAGCTGATAAAAGCGTCCGGAAACGGACGGATACTATGCTGAAAGCGAACAATCAAATGGTAACATGAACATACAATCCATTGACTATAAACCCATTGCAGGGTGGCATTGGCTTTGCATCCCATCCTGACATCTGCCACTCAAACGTAACCTTATATGTTCAGGAACTATTTCATTCTCGCCATCAGGCATCTGAAGCGCAATCTTAACTATGCCACATTGAATATCATTGGGCTTACCTTAAGTATTGCCTCCTGTCTCATTATATTTCTGATCACGAAAAATGAACTGACCTTCGACACCTATCACCGCAAGGCCGACAGGACCTATCGCGTTACAATGAATGCCCTGGACTTCAACCCCAGCGTGTCCCTGGCGGTGGCGCCGGCTATGCGGACAGCCTTTCCGGAACTGGAAAGCGTTTCCCAGTACTGGCATCGTTCCGATGGTCTGGTAAAAGTGGACAACACCCGTTACATGGAGCATGAATATGCCTTTGCGGATGGTTCGTTTACGAACATCTTTGATTATGAATGGTTGTCCGGCAATCCGCACACTGCGTTGTCTGCTCCCAATACCGCCGTACTGACCGAAAGTGTGGCGCGCAGGTATTTCGGCAACCAGGACCCGATTGGCAAAACTTTCCAGCTCGACAACAACTACCTGGTGACGGTAACCGGGATTATCAGGGACCTTCCTCCGAACACAGGTATGACCTTTGGCTTCCTTGTATCCTTTGCTACCATTGAAAAGGAGATGAAGGACGCCATGAGCGAGTTCTATGCCATTGTGGGCGGCAATACATTTATCGTCGTTCCTCCTCACTATGATATTAAGAACATCGAAAGCCGTACACAGGATTTCATCAGGCAGCACTGGGGCGCCCAGATTGCGGCGGAAGCAAAGCTACTGATGCAACCACTGAAAGAGGTGCATTTCGATCAGCGCTATATACAGAGCGCCACTTCATCGCGCAATACCTACAGAGCACTGATCGCCATTGCGATCTTTATCATTGTTACTGCCTGTATCAACTTCATTAACCTGGCCACCGCACAGGCCATGAAACGTGCGAGAGAGACCAGTGTCAGAAAAGTACTGGGGGCACACCGCTTTCAACTCATACGCCAGTTCCTCGGCGAAACCAGCGTACTGGTCCTCATTACGGTGGCGCTGGGACTTGGCATCGCACACCTGGCATTACCACAGGTGGCATCCTGGTTAGACGTGCGCATCGGCATAGAGCAGTTGAATCAACCCTTGATCTATACGCTGCTGGCTGCCCTGACCTTTGTTATTATCTTACTGGCAGGTCTGTACCCTGCTTTCGTGCAATCGTCCTTTCAGCCTGCGCTCAGTCTGAAAAGCACAACCGGTCAATCATCCCGTGGCTTAACCCTTCGCAAATCACTGGTCTTCGTCCAGTTCCTGGTATCGCAGGTGCTGATCATCGGCACACTGGTAGTAGCCAAACAAATGGACTTCTTCCGGAACCAGGATCTTGGCTTCAATAAGGAAGCAGTGATTTCCTTTGTTATTCCCAACGGGGCAAAACGGGAAGTACTGGCCCAACAATTAAAGGACAATACCGGTATCAGAGAAATGTCTTTCTCCACCGGTGCACCGTCTTATAATCAAAGCTTTGGGCCTTTCTCCTGCCCGGAAAGAGGTATTACAAAAGACGACGTAGTGGAGATAAAATTCGTGGATGAAAATTTCATGAAGATGTTCGACATGAAAATGCTGGCGGGTGAAGGCATTATAGCTACAACAGTTAAAGACTCCATTCCCCGGGTAGTCGTTAACGAGGCATTGATCCGCAAACTGGGCATTAAAAAAATGGAAGATGCCATTGGCCTCAACATCATGCAGGGCCAGCGGAAACTGGAGATCAAGGGCGTCATGCAGGACTTCCAGAGTGAATCAAAACACAAGGAAAAAAGACCTTGTATCCTGTTTAACAATCCACGTGCTTTTAATACAGTTAGTGTCAGGTTGTATCCGCAGCATATGCCTGCTACCATCGCCCGCATAGAAAAAGACTGGTCAGCCCTCTTCCCTGATGATCTCTTTGCGTACGAGTTCCTGGACGATCATATAGCCGCTATGTACAAGCAGGAACAGAAACTGTATACGGCATACAGACTATTCTCCGGACTGGCCATTATCATCGGCTGCCTGGGGTTATACGGCCTGGTAGCTTTTGCCGCCGTTCAACGTCACAAAGAAATCGGGATCAGAAAAGTATTGGGTGCCTCTATTCCCGACGTCATTGTGTTGTTCGGTAAGGAATTCATACTACTGATAGCGCTGGCCTTCCTGGTAGCAACGCCGCTGTCATATTACCTGATGTACAACTGGCTGGGCAATTTTGCTTATCATATTTCGCTCAGTGCAGGCATCTTTATCGTGGCTATTCTTATTTCTGTGTTCATCGCTGCAATAACCATCGCCCATCAGTCAGTAAAAGCCGCTATATCCAGTCCGTTAAAGAGTTTGAGAACAGAGTAAGGCAGGAGGCCCTGTCTTACTTCGTAGCGTCCAGTTTGGCCCGCATAATGTTATATACGCTGACCATCACATTACTGGCCAGCAAACTTTCAGCCTGCCGGTAAGAGCACAGACCAATAACAGTAAGCTCTCCGTTCAGGGTAATTACGCCACTGAGCTGATAGTTGTACAATTGTATACTGTCACCATCCTGCCTGTAGGCACTGAGTGAACGGGTGACAGGCACTACTAAATGGAACCTTGCACTTTTGTACAGGGGTGTCCACAAGGGGCCATGATCAATACGATGAATAAACACCGCCACCGGCGGACATTCCTTTGTTCCCTGCTCTCCATATTTCTGCCCCAGGCAGTAGACCAGCAACGGTTTTCCTTTAAGGCCATCGTCCGCAACGCAGGTCATGTTCTTCAGGTCCTGCACAGATATTTTTACAATACCGGTAAAATCCGACCATGTGGTGCTGGTCGTGGATGTCGCACGGCTATTGTATAAATTCAAACTTAAACTGCCTGTTTCACGGAGAATGGTGACTACCAGAAATGGCAGCAACAGAATAAGGATAATTTTTTGCCTTCGGGTCATGGGTATCAGGGTATAATACCGGCAATATAGATACTTTGATGTATATCCTGAAATATACTTAACCAAAAAAGGCGCCTCATTCATCATGAGACGCCCTGTCAATGGTTGGTTGTGCGATTAATACCGCAAGTCTTTCTCACCCATTTTCCTGATCTTGATATTCAGTTCTTTCAGGTGCCGCTGGCTTTCTTTATCCAGGCGGGGATCTGCCTGATACCTGGCAATCAGCTGCTGCGCTTTCATAAGCGCTGCTTTCAGGGCATCACTCATGTCTGTCTGGTAATATGTATACATCTGATTCATGGCAGAGAACATCAGCTCGTTATCATCATTCGGATAAACCATATCCAGCAGTTTATTGATATAGATCTTCTGGAGGTTACGCCTGTAGAAGCTTATGCTCTTTCCTGCATACAGTTCCTTAAAGATGCTCTTGTCCATGTCCTGCAGCAGTTCCTCTACTGTATACGTGTTCGCAACCTTATCGTCGTACTGTGCAGCCAGCATGGCCGTTAAACGCATGCGGTTCAGCATACCGTTCATGGCGCTGCGGTACATATCCGTCAGGTCGATACCAAATTTGTCCGGTATTCTCTCCATCAGCGATTTCTCATTCAGCCATTCTGGGATAGTAAAGAACTCTTTATCCAGGAACGTCATCGCCTCTTTCTGACGTTTGTAGTCTACTGCTTCGTATACGGGTCCCGGTTGACTGCCGATCTTCTCGTAGTGATATTGTCCGCCGACGATCTTCATGACATGCCCTACATAGGTGGCATACTGGTTGAACAGGGTAGACAGCATCTCCCGCATATTCGTGGCATCCTTCTCCGGTTCATTCGTCCATTCACCCAGGTGCTTAATAATACGTTTCAGGTTCATGATACCATAGGTACTCGCCTTCACAGCATCGTCGCCCAGATCTTCATTCTGGCTGCGAGGATCCAGCGGCTCCATTTCATTGCCGAACCAGAGTCTCTTATTTTTCAGGCTATCCGTTACAATAGCGGTCAGCGCTTTCTGTTCCTCCCATTCATCTTTGAAGTCAGGGCGCCATTTGTAGCCCCATTCGATAGCCCATTTATCATAGTCATTGATACGGGGGAAGAGACCGGCACGGCTGATATTGTCTTCGGGCTGTGCAACGTAGTTGAAACGGGCATAGTCCATAATGGAGGGCGTATGACCATACTTTTCCACCCAGGCTTTATTACGCAGGTTCTCTACCGGCACGGTGGAGCTGGAACCAAAATTGTGCGCCAGGCCCAATGCATGACCCACTTCATGGGAAGACACGAAACGGATCAGTTCTCCCATCAGCTTATCATCCAACACCAGTTTTCTCGCGCCGGTATCTACAGCTGCACACTGTACAAAATACCATTTCTGTAAGAGTGACATTACGTTATGGTACCAGAACACATGGCTTTCCAGGATCTCTCCCGAACGGGGGTCAGTTACGCTGGGGCCCATAGCATTCGCAATAATGGAAGGGCGGTACACGATAGCAGAATGTCTGGCATCTTCCAGGCTCCAGGTGCTGTCTTCCTCTCGGGAAGGTGCTTCCCTGGCATAAATAGCGTTTTTGAAGCCGGCCCTTTCAAAGGCTACTTTCCAATCGTTTACACCCTGTATCAGGTAAGGTACCCATTTCTTAGGTGTTACAGGATCAATATAGAACACGATCGGCTTCACCGGCTCTACCAGTTCACCTCTCTTATATTTCTCCACGTCTTCCGGTTTAGGTTCCAGTCGCCAGCGGATAGCATAGGTAGCGTTGGTCACCCCTTGCGGATGCGCGTCAAAGTCCCTGTGCGAAACGGAGAAAAATCCCACGCGTTTATCCTGCAAACGTGGGCGCACCGGACTTTCCGGCAGTAATACCATGGATGAATTCAGCTCCACACTGTAATTGGAGGATGTTGGGTTCCTGCCCGCGCTGTATGTTTTAAATGCCCGTACTTCCAGGTTAGTAGTGTAAGGATGTACATACTTGATGTAGCTGCGGTCATTCTGTTGTGCGCCCATACCGGCACGGTCCTTAAATGCCTGTTTGGAGAAATACAGGATATCATTATCGCTTTCCAGGAATTCTTTCATATTCAGTACTGCTGCACTTGAATCTTCATTGTACGCTGCAATCGGGAAAACCGCCGCAATAGCCTGCAGGTTGTTCTTCTGTACACTGGCGTACATCGGCTTGGTGCTGTCGCCCGTATATTCTGTGAAAGAGATGCGGCGCAGGAAAAGCTTATTGCCCCTGCCTCTTTCAAAACGGTATACACCCTGCCCGATGTCATCGCCTACCAGTCCCCATATGCCATTACGCATGTCCACAGAGGCTTCGGCAACGCGGTTCACGATCAGGATGTCTTTACCCATCAGGGAAAACGGCACTTCGAAGAAGTACTCATCCTCTTTGGAATGCACGGTAATAAAGCCTTTGGAGGTGACCATGTCTTTGGTGATCACTTCACTGTACTTTTTCAGTTTGGGTGGTTCCGGCTTCTTGCTCGTCGTATCGGCTTTCACTTCGGCGGAAGGAGCAGCTTTATCCTTGTCTTTACCTTTTCTCTTCTGCGCCGTTACATGAAAGGACGCAGCTAACATGGCGCATGACAACAGCCATGCACTCCTGCTTGATCTTGATTTCATATGTGATTTGCTAATGTTTTTTACCTCGGATTCTGTGTGATCTCCGGATTAAATTGAATATAAGTTGTGGCTATTGGAAATACGTATCGGTTGCTGTTGGGCTCCAGCGTATAGGTCTTGCCCATGTAGGTACGTGTAACCGTCGTGGCAAAAGCCGGTTCAAGGTTCAGCCTTTTCTGATCGAACCAGCGAAGACCGGTGCCCATCAGTTCACGGCGACGTTCCTCCAACACCAGTCGTAGCGCGGCCTCCGGTGTTGCGGCCGTCAGGTCTGAATAGTCCTCTGCGGTGAAACGTTTCACGCGCAATGCATTCAACAGCGCCAAAGCATCTGCCTTCCTGCCACTACGGGCATCGCATTCTGCCCTGATCAACATCATCTCTGCCACGCTAGGTCCTGTCCAGGCGCCTGTATTCGTAAGCATGGGGCGCCAGAAGCCTCTGCCTGTGAAGGGTGACCAGCCATAGTTCGAACCGTCAGCTGTAAACAATGTATAACGAAGGTCTCCCGTAGTAAAAAGCTGTACCAGTGAAGGGTTCAGTGCATATACCTGGGTCAGCGAACGGACCTCCTTTGCCAGCATCACTTCCGGATCCTGGTAGAGGAGCGGTAAAGTAATCACATTGTCAGCATATTTCCGCAGGTCCAGCAGGGTGGATTGTCTGGCCAGCGCACTGTCTGCATATTTTGCCGCATTCGTATAATCGGACATATAAAGCGAGGCGCGCGCCAGCAAAGCATAAGCCGCGGTAGCAGAAGGTACCATGTTAATGATAGCCTGATCCGGCAATGCAGGTATCGCCGCTTCCAGGTCTGCTTTCACCTGGTCGTAGACTGCCTGTACGGAGGCTCTGGGCAAAGGTGCGTACAGGTCGGGTTTCAGCAACAACGGTACGCCGGCATCGGCAGCGGCAGTTGTTTTGTTATAGTGCTTCGCATAGCTATTCACCAACATCAGGTACGCATATGCACGATGTACCAGCGCTTCCGCACGTATGCGTTCTTTCTCTGCGGGTGTACCTCCTGCGCTGCCGGATACTCCCTCAATGACCTGGTTGCAGACATAGATCTGTTTGTAAAACCTGGACCAATCCGGGTCCTCCCCGTCCCCCACAAATGTAACAGCCCAGCTGTATACTGCTCCCAGCACCTTTAGCATATTCGCTTCAAAATTGGCGTCGCTGATACCATAGTCGTCTGACGCATAGGCCGGAAAGGAACCGGAGGGCTGGAAGTCGTTACCATTATATAACAACTGCTGATAATCGCCCGTATTCACCAAGGCCCGTCTTCCGATAGGTGTAACCTCTACATAGTCCCTGCATCCTGTATTCAGGCACAGTAACACACCACCCAGCGCGAAATATATTAACCTGTTTATGATAGACATGATCTGTAAAGATTAAAATGAAACATTGAAGTTGAAAGTATAGGTAGGAGCCGGCTTAAGGCTGCCGAAGTTGTTTTCCAACACATACATCGGGTCAATTCCCTCTTTATTCTTACGCCATATAACACCCAGGTTACTCACGGTGGCCCCTATGTTCATGGTCTTCATAAAGGGACATCTTTTAAGTATGCGTGGACCTGCTGTATAGTTCAGGGAGAGTTGTTCCAGGCGCGCATGTGAAGCACTGATCACATTGATGTCTGCATTGCTGTAGCGGTCCAGGCTTGTAAAATTGGAATGAATGATACCGGGAATATTGGTGGTGGCTTCATCGCCCGGCTTCCGCCAGCGGCGTACCAGGGCTTTTGATGTACCTGCAAATCCCGGCGCACTACCGCCCTCCGGATACAGCCCTGGCGTCACGTCCTTTTTCATCATATGATGCCCCATATAGAAGACCATTCTTGCAGAAAAGCTCAGCTGCCTGTATCTTATCAAATGCATAAAGCCTCCGAACACCGGCGGATTAAGACGCCCTTTAAACACCCGGTCTTCAGGCTTCAATATCGCTCCATCAGTAGACGTCAGGATCTTGCCGGCATTATCGTAAATGAGCGACTGCCCTTCGTTGTCCAGTCCTGCCCATCTTAATGCCGTCAGGTAATCGACCGGGTGACCTGTTACGGGCGAACCCGTTTGCATCGTACTCTCCGTCACATTGAACCTTGTGTCTGTTACCTTATTGGTGTTGTAGGCCAGGTTGAAACTGGTGGTATATCCCCAATCCCTTGTCCGGATGATATTGGCGTTAATACCCAGCTCCAAACCGTGGCTGTTCATGGACGCTGTATTATATAACAGTGAGCTCCAGCCATAGGTGGGATTAAAAGGCAAGGTGGCCAGTATGCCGGATGAATGTTTACGGTATATGTCAAATGTGATACCAAGCAAGCCATGCAGGATGTCTGCATCAAGACCTCCGTTCAGGGTAGCCGTTGTTTCCCAGCCGAGTTGCTGGTTGCCGGGAGAACCGATCGTTGCATATGCCAACCCTGTCATCGGATCGGCAGGCATAACATTCACAACAGGGAAACTGGTTCCGCCATTGGGGGCCGTACCTGCCGTACCGTAGGTTAATCGTAACATTAGTCCCGTCAACCATTTCTCTGCCGGCATGAAATGCTCCTTCCTCATATCCCATTTCAAACCTGCAGACCATAAGGGAATAGCCCTGTCACGGCGCGCTATGCCTAACATGCTGAAATCATCAAAACGCAGGCTACCCGAAAGGAAGTACTTGTCGTACAGCGAATAGTTGACGTTGGAGAAATAGGAGAGAAAACGTTGTATATCTGACATCAGTGCCCCATCGGAATACCCCAGCGTACGCGTTCCGAAAAAGAAGGTCCTGTACGGGACTGTCGGGTTCCAGGCCTGCGCAGCACCTGTATTGGGATCGTAGCCATAATGCGTCTGCCGGTACCCTTTTGACTTTGTCTCGCGGATGTCAGTACCCGCAAGGAAGTTAAGATGATGGATCAGTTTCCACTGCTTGTCTATATTCAGCTGCGCTCGCAAACCATAGTCAGTAGACCAGGTATTGGTATGCTTCGCAACAGCGCCTATGGGAATACCATAAACAAGTTTGCCGTTCTGAACAGAGGTAGCTGTATTCAACATATCTCTCGTAACATAGCTATTAAGTTCATCTATCAGCTCGATCTCCTGTGAACTGCGCTGGTACATACCCGACAACTGCAGGTCTGCCCAGGGCGTCAGGCGGGTGGTGAGGGAGGTCTGTACACGGGTGGTCTGCTTGAAATAATGGGTATTGGAATAATTCAGCTGATCGATGGTATTGTAGGTCCAGGGAAGCATGCCTAATCTCCGCAGACTATCTTCTATATTCGGTTTGAATAAAACACTGTAGTTCTTTGACTGCCCATGCTCATCTACCAGCAGATCATAAGGACGCAGGGCAAAAGTGCCGGGGTTCAATGCGGTCAACGCAGCGGCGTTCACCACACTGCTTGAATAATTGTGGTTAATACCGGTAGACAATTTCACCTTTCCATCCAACAGGTCGGTAGTCATGTTACTGTTCAGGAAATAGGAACTGGTCTTGTTTCCCCTGAACACCGGCAGATTTTTGGAATAGTTACCGGATACATAATAACTGGTATTCCTTCCGCCACCGCTTACGGACAGGTTATACTGTTGTGTCACCGCCTGTCGTAAGAGGTATTCCCTGATCTGTGACTGGTTGTTCGTACTGGCCAGTTTCTCCAGGGCTTCATCCCGCTGCTGTGGAGTGATGTCGCCACGTTTGCCCAGGAACATGTATTTCACGGCCTCACTGGGATTAGTATACCGCCAGTGTGTAAAAGGATCCTGGTAAAAATTAGCGTCAAACATCTCGCGTTCGAAGTCGATGTACTCACGGCTGTTCATCGCATTCATGTTCTTCATGTTTGCAGGTGCTGCAATGCTGAGCGTACTTGCCAGGTTAAGGGTTGTCATCTCACCCTTCCTGCCCTTCTTTGTTTCCACCACGATCACCCCGTTAGCCGCACTGGAACCCCAGATGGAGGTAGCCGCTGCATCCTTCAGGAAAGTGATACTTTCAATATCCGCAGGGTTGAACGCATTCAATACATCATAGCTGGTGCCTGCCTGGTCACCCAACAGCGGTGTATACCCCGGACGCAATGCCAGGTTCTGATCAATGGCCGGGAAACCGTCTATAATGATCAGCGGAGAGCTGGTACCAAAATTATTCACTCCTCTTATCTGGATACGGTTATTACGAATGTCGAAGCGTACACCAGGCACCTTGCCCTCCAACCGCTTCATAATATTAATATCAGGTGTTTCTTCCAGTTCTCTGGCAGTTATCTGGGAGTAAGAACCAGTTGTAGCTGCTTTTTCAATCTTCTGGAAACCGGTGCTGATCACAATCCCCTTCAAGTCCCGCTGCTGTGGTACCAGGGCGATCGTTACCTTTACATCCTTATCGGCCACTACGATCTTCTTTTGCGCCGTCAAAAAGCTCAGGTGTCTGACTTCCAGTGTATAGTTACCCGGCGGCACTGCGGCCAGATTAAAGGAGCCGTCTTCCTCTGTCATCGTACCCCTGTCTTCCGTTGGCAGCAGGCGAACAACCGCTCGCGCCACGGGCCGGCCCTTTTCGTCGGTAACAATACCCGACACCAGCGGAATTTTCATCGGCAGTACATAAGGCACTTTTTCCGGCACTACTTTCCTGGATATGATGATCGTTTTGTTTTCAATGGAGTAATCCAGCGGCTGATCATCCAGTGCTTTCCTGAGGAAAGACTCCAGCTCCAGGTTTTTTACTGTCAGGGTAACACGTTTGGTTTTTACCAGCAGCTCCTGGTCGTAAAACACGACATATCCTGTTTGCTGCTTAATGATTTTAAATACCTGCTCAAGCGATGCATCTTTACAGGTATAGGTGATGCTTTGTGAGTAGGTGTTACTGGCGCTCGCCTGCAAAATGCAGAGCAGCAGGATAATGGTTGATAATCGCATAACACGTAGCGTTTGGATCAATAACCGGTGGTCCTTCCGGACGGGCATAGGCTTCCCCTGCCGGTTACAAAAAGCTTGAAAATTCATACTTTTGTACTGGTTGTGGTTGATAAATAAATAAGCGTCCTACGAAGACTGTTTGTTTGCCGGCCATGGCTGTGGTCGTTCTACGGGGGTAGAACGACTTTTTATTTTGGCTGATGTTCCCCCTTACATTACTATTAGTCTGTTCCCGTTTTCAATCCTGCATTTTACGTCCATCCTTTCCAGTATGCGCAGCACCTGTTGCAGGGAAAGATCCCGCTGCATTTCACCGCCGAATTTCCTGGTAGGTATTTTTCCTTCATAGATGATCTCTACGTCATACCATCTGGCTAACTGCCGCAACACGGAGGGCAGGTCCATACCTTCGAAGTTGAACATACCGTTCTTCCAGGCCATTACCTGGTCAATATTCACCTGTTTACTAATTCCTAACTGTTCTTTATCTGCTATTGCCTGCTGGCCCGGATTCAGCACAACGCGCCGGAGTAATGCATCACTTCTGGTCATTATTACTTTACCTTCCAGCAACGTTGTACTGATCTGGTTTTCATCGGAATAGGCATGGATATTAAAGTGTGTGCCGAGCACCTCTACCGCTGTGCGTTCATCTATCTGTACGCGGAAAGGTCTGGCGTTTTTAGCTACTTCAAAGTAAGCCTCCCCACGCAGCATTACTACTCTTTCATTACCGTCGAAGGCTGTGGGATAACGCAGCGAGGTAGCGGCATTCAGCCATACGGCGGTACCATCCGGCAATACCACCCGGAATTGTCCGCCACGGGGAGTGCTCAGTGTATTGAAGCCGGCGGCATGTGCACCGGCACTGTATTTTAACAGCCCACCCTGTTGCTGTATAGCCGTATTGCCCTGCACCAACTGCTCTTTGCCGGTACTGTCCAGCGGCACTACTTTTCCATCCGCCAACGTCAGTAAGGCTTTGTCGGTGCCCGGTGCCCTGTCATATACAGTAGCGATAACCGTTCCCTGCCTTTGTGGCCTAATCATAAAAAACCAGGTACCTGATAACAGCAGTAGGAAAACGGCGGCAGCGGCCCACCAATAGCGGGACAAAGAAAATATTCCACGGGAGCCCTCCTGTTGCGGCAATTCATCTGTAAGGAATGAAAGATTACGGAACACCTTGTCTACCGGCTGCTGATACAGCACATAGAGCTCCCCGGCAGTTCCTTCCACCTCCACATCTGACAGCAATTCCTCCCATACGGACTTCAGCTGATCTATGTCAGCGTACTCCATTAGTCTCCGGATCTCCGTTTCCGAGCAGTCTTTTTGCAGGAATTTACCGAACAGGCTACGCAGTTCCTCCTCATGAAAAATATCTTCCATAATAGCCATTACGAACAAGCTTGAATAAATAACTACTCCGGGGAAAAAAATTATTTAAATAAAAACCAAAGCAGGAGCATTCCCGTAATGTCGGGACGGCCGGCCAGGTACTCCCGCAGGAATTGAGTAGCCTTAACTACATGATTATTAACGGTAGATGGAGAAATACCTAATAAACGGCTTACTTCATCATGACTCTTCCCCTCCAGTTTACAGAGGGTAAATACAAGTTTACGTTGCGGGGGTAAGGCATCAATGGCAGTCTGGAGCAGGAATGCATTCTCCTTTTGCTCCAGCCTTTCTTCCGTATGCGTATAATGATCAATACTGGCTTCCAGCAGGCGGTTGATCAACTGGGCGCTTCGATTGGCCTTCCGGAAAAGGTCTATGGCCAGGTTGTCTGCTATTTTGAAAAGGTAAGACCGGAATGAACGCTCCGGATCGATCAGGGCATGTTTCTGCCAGACGATAATAAACACCTCCTGCAGCAGTTCTGAAGCCAGGTCTTCGGAATGTAACAATTTCAGGAGTTTGCCGTATATCCTTGGCGCGTAATGGTAATAGATTACCTGAAAGGCATCCTTATCACCCTTCGCCATTCTTTCAAGTAATGCTGTTTCATTATCTAGGACCTCCGGCATGCGACCTCCATTCCTTCACTGTTTTGGTTGAATTTGGAGGCTAAAGTAATAAAAAATGGTACTTTGTAATAACAGAACAAAAAAGCCGTTCTCCGATGACGGGGAACGGCCTGCTATAATATTCACATCTGACAGAGGGAGCTACTGCAGTTCCGCCAGCTCTTTTACTTTTTCCAGCGCCTTAGGCCAGGTCTTCACGAAATAGTCTTTATACTCATCCACAATATCCATATCCACCACCAGCTCTGTTTGTCCATCTACATTTTTCAATGTATAATTTTCATGTGCGCCTGCCCATTTCTTCACTTCCTCGCTATGCCTGTCTTCAACACCGTTCTTTACATATCCGAGATGTTCTATCGACATGTATTCATTGGGAATATTCTCTTCTACCCTGGATATCATGCCGTCATTCTTTTCATCCAGGAACTGTATCTGACTGCCCTTTTTCCAGTCAGTTTTAGCGTATGATCCGGGAGCAAAAACCGATGTCCATGCACGATAGGAAGCGTCATCCCAGAGAACGTTCCAGACCTTTTCCCTGGGACCATTGATAGTGATCTTGAATTCATGTTTTTCCATAACAATGTGCTTTTAGTGTTTACAAATAATGGAAAGCGTTGTTACTACAACAAAGATGAAATTCTTTTCACTTGCGCAGGCGGGGCAATTACGACATTTTAAAGGGGCAAACCAGTCGCCCGGAATGCCCCTCAGTTCGCTATGGTACTTTAACTTCAATGATCTGTGAATAGTTAAACTGCTTGAAACTGTCATCTACCCTTACTCCTACTCTTGCATAAAATGTTCTGGCTGCCTTCAGGTTAGGTACTCTGATCTCATAGTTTGTTGCAGCAATATCGGCAGACCAGCTACTATTGATATCGATCTTATTGGGATCGGTATACTGACTGATGGTAGCACCGCTGCCTACGTAGTCGCTCGTATTAACGAAAGGCTTGACATCCAATATCCTGGGCAGGCCCGTCTCCACAGGTGCTGACAGTTTAAACCGCATGATCAGTGTAGTGCCTTCCAGTTCATGTGTGAACTGGGTAATGCGCAGATAGGGCGTCAACGTGAAATCGTAGGTAGTCGTTCCATTGATATCCATCTCTACACCCTGTACCGGCCAGAAAGCACCGTTGACAGGCGTAACACGATAATGCCCGCTGAACAGTTTCGTATCTTCAAAGGTACCGTCAATTTTAGCAGGTATATACTGCGGTGTAGGCGTAGCGCTCCAGCTCAGTTCTTCCAGTTTGATCTGAACGCCGCCTGTTTCCGTCAGGAAGTTCTCTTTTGAATCATTGTCAAGCAGCCTTCCTTTAAAAGCGGCATCAGGCCCATCGAAATTATCTTCCTTGGTACAGGAAGATACTGCTACAGCAGTCAGTAAGATAAACAATCCCTTTATGATCTTTTGCATGGTAGTCGTTTTAATTAGTGGTTAGGGTTATTGGGATACAGGTTCGGGTTCTTGCCCAGCTCTCCCCCTGGAATAGGTTCATAGTAAAACTTCTTCTCGAAGTTGTAGGAACGCTGGAAGGGTTCCGGCTCCCGGAGGAAGATGTACTTTTGTTCATCTGCAACATAGTATGGCATCAGGGCATGGTACTTCGTGTTATCCAGCATTTTGTCGGCTATGCGCCATCTTCTCAGGTCCCACCAGTATTGTTTTTCGAAGGCCAGCTCTTTACAGCGCTCGTTGCGTACGGTGTCTATTGTAAAAGCCCCTGTTAACAGCGGAGCGCCTGCACGGTCCCTGATATCATTGATCACATTCCGGGCATCGGCCATATTGTTCAGTTCTGCAGCCGCTTCTGCCCTGTTCAGCAGTACCTCCGCATAACGCAGGTCTATCCAGCTCTGGGTGCTCATATACAGTCCGCATTGGGATTGCGCGCGATTATAATCAATGTATTTCCGTACATAGAAACCAGTGCGGGTCAGGTCATCATTGTCAGTACTGATACCGGTAAAACCGATAATACGCATGCCGTTGAACAGGGTTTCCGTCTTACCTGCCAGGTGCCTGAATGGCCGGTTCGGAGGGTTCTGCCCTAATTCGTCAGCAGCGCTACCGCTAAAATGCTCATAGATGCCACGTTGCATATCGAATTGTTTACCTCTTAGTGTAGCACCGGGGAAATAGATGGTTGCCAGCAGGCGGGGTTCCAGTCCCTGCGCCAGCTGACTGGTATTATCGAAACGGCGGGGCGTACCGTCGGCGTTCACGATCGGCAATTGTCCGGTAAAACGCTCTACCAGCTCCAGGGTCGGATAGGCGCGGGAAAGGCCGTCCGCAGTCATGAAACGGCAGGTCATAGTAGCATCCCAGCTATGGGCAGTACCGGTGGTCAGCGAGTAATCCCTTACCAGGATATTTTCGGTACTTTCCTTGTCCAGGAAAAGGTCTGCATAATTCAGTTCCTTATCTGTCTTTTTACGGTATAAACTATAATGCCCTTCCAGCAGCTTTGCCGCATCCCATGCTTTCTGGAAGAATCCTGCCGCTGCAGCCGCCGGGATACCGGCATATCCCTGATCGCGGGCATCACCGGCTACAAAGTTCTCCGAGCCATATTTCGCGATACTACCTGCATACAGCATTGCCCTAGACTTCAGGGCAGCAGCCACATAACGGTTAGCACGCCCTCTTTCACTGACGGCCGGCATTTTATTGTAGGCGCTGTCGAGGTCATCGCCAATGAAATTCCAGACATCCACTTCCTTGTCCCGGTGTACCTGCAGCTCTTCCAGGCTTTGCTCCGGATAGTGTTGTACCTTCCTGATAATGGGAATACCACCATAGCGCTTAGCCAGCGCAAAATAGAAATAGGCCCTGCAGAAATAGGCCTCGCCCAACCAGGCATCGATCTGCTCCTGCGAGAAACCTGTACTGAAAACGGGCAGGTTCTCGATAAAGTAATTGACCGTGCGGATATCGCCATAAGGCCAGTAGCCAAAGCCACCGGCCCCGTCGTAGGTACTGCCATAAGGCCCGACCAGTTCCCCGCAAAGAGCACCGGGATGATAAAAGTGTTCCCATTGGCGGTTAAACCCGGAACCTTCCTGGCGATAGTAAAAATCTTCTATGGGCAGGGCGCGGTATATCGTGGCCAGATAACCTTTTATCCCCGCTTCTGTAGCGAAAACGTCCTTGTCCTGGATCACATTCAGCGGATCGATGTCCAGGTCTTTACAGGATGGCTGTAACAATACCGCCAGTATAGTGATGATGCTTATATATAGCTTGTGCTTCATGTTGTTGCAGTTTAAAAAGTGATACTGGCGCCTACACTGAATGTTCTGTTCATAGGATACTTATATCCACCCTGGGAATAGTTCCAGTCCGCCCCATTGGCTACACTGCCGGGATGTTCGGGATCACTGTTCTTCAGCCCCGTAAAAGTGGCCAGGTTATAACTGTTGACATAGGCCCTGCAATTGCTGACACCGATATGGCTAAGCAGTTTCCGGGGAATCGTATATCCTATTTCGAGGCTTTTAATCCTCAGGTAAGTGGCGTCCTGCACAGCTTTGGTACCTTCTGCCACCGGTGAGCCCATGGCAGGATATTTACCGGGTATCCACACGGTATTCGGGTCAAATACATCTGCATTGGGATCAGCCGTATGCCACCTGTCCAGGAACTGTGTGAGCGCACTACGGCCATACATCAGGGGCTCTGCCATCTGCTCGGCATACTGCACATAGAAATCGGTAGCCCCCTGCAACAGCATGTTAAAATCAAAGCCCTTCCATGCCGCGCCAAGGGTCATTCCGAAATTGATCAGCGGCAGGTCCCTGACAGCGATCGGCGATTCGTCCTTACCATCTATTACGCCATCATTATTCCAGTCCTGGTAGTAGTAATCGCCCGGGACAATGTTCTGGTTACCACCGCCGGTATTCACGTTGTAATGGTAGATCTGGTCGTAGGAAGTAAATTGCCCGCCATATTGTTTTCCCCACCAGATATTGGTGTAGCGGTTCTGCTGGGAGTTCTTCCAGTTCTCATAAGAGTTGCCGGCGCGGGTCTGCTGTACCTCACGCAGCATGGTCCGTGTAGAAGATACGTTCGCGCTGATATGATAGCTGAAATCGCCGATGGTATTACGATGTGTCAGTACCACTTCAATACCCCTGGTCCGGTCGCTGTTCAGGTTCTCCTGTGGCAGGTTGGTGCCTACAGTGCCAGGCAGCGTGGTGGTCCTGGTAGCCAGCAGGCCGTCCCTGTTCCGGATGAAATAATCCACCGAGCCACCGATCATTCCCTTTAAGAGGTCAAAGTCGATACCCAAATTGAGTGTTTTGGCGGTATACCAGGTCAGGTCTGGATTCACTACACCCCGCGAGGCCATCCCGTTCACATAATTGCCTCCGAAGAAATAACCGGGGGCAGGATAGTTATACCCGGATATATACTGGAAGCCGGTAGCGCCGTCGTCGCCGGTCTTACCATAAGACCCGCGCAGTTTCAGGTTGCTCAGGATATTGGGAGACACTAATCCCTGGAAGAAATGTTCCTCTGTCAATCGCCAGCCAGCCGATATTGCCGGGAAAAAGCCCCATTGCGCCCCTGGTTTGAACTTACTGGATCCGTCGTACCTAAAGCTGAAATCAAGCAGGTATTTGCCCTTAAAATCGTAATTCACTTTACCTACGATACCCTTATTCACCGTCTCCCATAAACCATTGCCATCCATGCTACCCAACTGGTTATTGGCGTCACCGGCAAACAGGTATGGCAGTCCAAGGGAGAATTCCCGTTGTGCATAAAAATTATCGGCCGTAGCATGACTTTCTTCGTACAGTAACAGACCGGTCACATTATGCCTGCCACCGAATTTCCGTGTATAGTTCAGTGATAACTGGTAAAGTGTAGATGTATTATTGCCATAAGTGCGGTTAACGGTGGATGGAGCATTGACCATTGTCCCGATATATTTATCATTCTGCCGGTCGTATTCGAAGAGCATATAGGACTTCTTCACCATGGTATTGTCCACGATATTAAAGCCGTAGTTATACATTCCCCTGGCCATCAGTCCTTCAATGGCGGGTATATCGTATTCCAGGGCCAGTTGCCCCTGGAAGTTCCTGTTCTTAAATGCCTGTTTGCCCACATAGTCAGCGTCCGTCATGATCACCGGATTGGCGTTGTCGGGCATCACATGCGGATACCGGGGATTATTGTTCGCATAGATCTGGTCGGTCGGCAGTTGGTTCCAGGTATATTTGAACATCTCCCAAATACCTCTGCCCCCCGGCTGATTTTTGGTATCGGTATAACCGGATAGCAGCAACTGTGCCCGCAGCCGGTCTGTGATCTTAGCATTGATATTGGAGCGGAAGTTCCAGCGGTCATAGTTCATATCTCCGCTGCGGAACAGACCATCCTGGTTGAAATAGCCCAGGTTAAAGAAGTAATTGGCTTTGTCATTGCCACCGTTTACGCTCAGGGTATGTTGTATTTCGGGCGCAAACTCCTTCATGGTAGCGCCTACCCAGTCGGACGATTTTAATGTACCATTCCGGTACAGTTCCATATCGGCGTCTGAGAAAGAAGGCGGCATCTGGTTATAGAAGTTATTGCCAAAGTCGCGTTTCTGTTTCTCGTTCTTGAGCATCATATACTGTAGCGCATCCACTCCCTGCGACACATTCAGGAACTGCTGCCAGCTCTGGTTCACCGCATAGGTAATGTCAAACTTACCCGTCTGGCTGCGAGTACCTTTTTTGCTGGTCACCAGTATCACCCCGTTGGCTGCACGCACACCATAAACGGCGGCAGAAGCATCCTTCAGGATAGAAAT
Organism: Chitinophaga filiformis; assembly: GCF_023100805.1. Classification (NCBI taxonomy): domain Bacteria; kingdom Pseudomonadati; phylum Bacteroidota; class Chitinophagia; order Chitinophagales; family Chitinophagaceae; genus Chitinophaga; species Chitinophaga filiformis. The sequence continues at coordinate 4,366,009 of NZ_CP095855.1, read as the reverse complement.
ACTCTCAATCTCATTCGGGTCCATCCTGGACAGGTCGCCGCTGCTCCGCGGCACCCCGTCAATGACCACCAGGGGATTGCCCATCCCGCGGATGTCGAACACATTGTCATAAGCCCCCGGCTCACTGCTTTTCTGCACTACGCGCAGGCCTGGCAGTTTCCCGGTCATCATATTGATGACATTTTCGTTTTTTGTCACCACCAGTTCACTGGCCCTGATCACCGAAACGGCGCCGGTCACCGTTGCCTTTCGCTGGGTGCCATACCCCGTCACGATCACCTGGTTAAGGCCGGCCGTAGTAGATGGCAGGCGAACCAATACGTTCCCCGGGCCATTATAGGGAATTCGCAGTTCCCGGTAGCCGACGAGGCGTACGTATAGAGATACCGGCGAACCATCCGGCACCCTGACGGCAAAACGGCCTTCCCTGTCGGAAATAGCGCCCGATTGCGTGCCGGCAATACCGATAGTTACTCCTTCCAATACATTTCCATTGGCCGAATCGACCACCTGCCCTGTGATGGTCCTGGCCGTTCCGGCACTATCCCTCTTTTGCGCTGTGCCCTTTTCACCCCCCGAAAGGATGATGGCCCCAATAAACAGCAATTGTAACAACAAGGACTTTCCGCCCCTGTTCTTCATAACATGGACGCATGCGTCATACGTGGATCTTTTCATATTTGCAAGCTTTGCTTTTAATAAGGAGGTCTGTAGATCTCTGATTTCATAACAGGAATAAACTCTTTATGCGATTCAAATACTTTTAATGCTGATCCGGGGATACAGAGACATGACATAGATGATTAAGGTTCCCCCTCAAAGAGAACTGGTAATCAGACCGTAGCAACCGGGTGTAATTAACTATCCGGAAGATTAAAAAAGGCTTAACAAAAGGGTTAACGGGGGTATTAACGGGTAATTTTCATTAAAAAAAGCTCCGGTTAGAGACAAAATAAACAACAAAATACAATACAACCCCGATAGGGGTTGCTGTGTTTGTAGCCCGGGGTGACACCCCCGGGAACGGGTGGCAACCCCGGGAACGGACGACAAACGGCGATTAGGCGCAACCCGTAACCGGGTATTAACAACGGGAATAAACAACAAATACAATACAACCCCGATAGGGGTTGCTGTGTTTGTAGCCCGGGGTGACACCCCCGGGAACGGGTGGCAACCCCGGGAACGGACGACAAACGGCGATTAGGCGCAACCCGTAACCGGGTATTAACAACGGGAATAAACAACAAATACAATACAACCCCGATAGGGGTTGCTGTGTTTGTAGCCCGGTGGAGATTCGGTACAGATTCGATGGAACCTCCTACCTACCGGCTCTCTGCTATAGCATTTTAGGCACTGTTCTATAGCGAACGCTATAGAATAGTAGGTGAAATGTAGGACTGTAGTGCTTATAGGTAGGAATCGGCAGGACAGTCACACCGAATACCAAGCGAATACCAGGTGGGACCAGAGACTACCTGATCAGGTCATTAAACGACTTGTAAAACTCCTCCCCGTAAATGTCCCTATAGTCTTTTACGAACTTTTCGTAGGTGTTATTCGCCAATGAATGGCGTTTCAACTGTATGAGGCTCTTACATTTATACTCGAGCGCCTCTTCGTTCAGGCGGTCAAATAGAAAGACGGCATTCGTTATTCTTATCACAAATTCCGGGTCGTCTCCGGCATGGTTATCTTCTTTCAGGTATCCCAGGCTGAGGTCAATAACGGCATTGCTCACTTCGGCCTTGATGTCATCCAGCCAGTCATATTCCGTCTTGGCCAGGAAGGCCCCCGTTTCTACCACTTTCAGCAGATCGGCCATAAAGGACCGGTCTGCCGGCGCCTTTCTTTTAGTCAGGCCAACAAAGTGTTCATAATCAAGATAAAACCGGTCTTCGGTGTATTGAAACTGCCAGTATACCGACTTCTTATTGACCATGCAATTCCCGATCCGTTCCAGGATGGTTTTCAGTTTGGCCAGGTTGACCGATCTGTTATTCTTGGCGTCTTTGGCCGATTTACCATTCCAGAGTATCTCATTCAGTTCATCGGCGGTAATGCCCTGCCCGGTCCTCACGGTGTAGATCAGGATCAGAAGCAGGAGCTCTTTCATCAAGGGAGTGAACAGTCCTGTCAACTCTTCCCCCTCCGCATTAAATGCCTGGAAAGGGCCGAAAAGGCGTATGCTGGACCTGGGCCTTTCGGGTTGCTCCTCTATCACAATCTGCTCCTCTACCTCCGGTTGAATGACAAAGCTTTCGGAGGAAGGCAGCGCCCCGGCCGGTGGTTCTTTGATGGCAGGCCGCTCTGCCGGAGATGCTATTCCGGCCTGTTTACCCTCATCGGCAGCGTCAGCATCCTGCTTCCTTTTTACATTCAGCCTGCTGCGTCTCCACCATAAAGCGCCTATGGCAGCCGGCAAAAACAGGAGTATGAAAATGAGCCATTTACCAGGAAATCCTGTTCCCCTGGTGATCGTCTCTTCCTGAGCATCAAGGTCCAGCGGTGGGAAATCGATGGTATAGACATTCACAGTCGTTTTCCGCTGCCGTAGTTCCTGGTCATCGTACAACAAGGTCACCGCAATCAGCTTACCAACGCCGGGAGCATAATAGAGGTCCGCAAATGACTGCACATCATAAAAAGAATAAGGGATAGGTGTACCTGTCAGCTTGTATACCGGCTTATCAAGTGAGCCGTGTATCAGCTGAAGGCGGGAATTAAAACTATCTTTTGAAAATACCAGCCCGTAATATTGTCGTCTTTTAGCATCGATCACCAGGCTATTGGCAAAAGTGAAACTGCCATACACCGAGTCCAGGCTAAAGCGTTTGCTGAAGGTCCGGCTACGTACATCAAAAGCAAAGAGGTCATAATATCCGCGGGGGTCCAGCATCTGATCGCCTGTCATGCTACCGTAGCCGCCGATAATGAAAGCCGTATCGCCGGTATTGTTCATTCCTAAACCTGCCAGGTAACGCGGCGGGAAAAAGCTGCCGCCTGTAGACAATATCTGCCATTGACCGCTGCGGGGTTGATATCGCTGTACCTGGTTCTTATATTTCAGTTGCCCATATCCGCCGATGATGTACAAGGCGGAATCCAGGGGAGAAATGAATTTATTGGCATGCCAGAATTCCGTCAGTATCGTGTCGGGAAAAGTAGTGGTCCACTGCGGATGTTCCGGGCTATACACAGCCACTTTCCGATGATCAATATAAACATTATACAACTGGCTGCTGAGCGTATCATAAATACCCTGGCATCCTACCAGGATGTTCTGCTGCGGCGCCGCGACTGCGGTTCTCGCATGCTGTTGCTGACGCAGATTGTAAGTGATAACAGAATCGATGCCGGTGATCAGCAACTGTTCGTTCCGCTGATCAAATGCGACTACGGCATTCCCGTTCACCTGGAAAGAACCGATCGTTTTCCAGTACTGATGTCCTGGTTTCAGCCATACACCATTCTTGACCTTTGCGGGCTCCCGCCGGATATCGTCATAACAGAGCGTATCAGTTACTTCGGCCAGCGGCCAGTGACAGGTCAGCTCGTCGTCATGAAAGATCCGGATATCTTTGATACGCATGGGCGGAATATCCCTGGTATGAAATCTTTCATCATCATTTGCTCCATAGAGGAATTTAAAACAGTTCCCTTTGAATGAGAAGGCGCGGCTGCCAACGTTTTTATTGTTTACTGCGAATGAGATCTGCTGCTTTTTCAGATCCATCGTAACGGACACATGATTCCATTCATTGTACAATTTGTAGGCATCGCAGGAGAAAGAGATATTGAAAAAATGCTGACCGGAAATAACCCGGAAAAGGGAAGTCTTCTGATCGTAGATCAGGTCAATATTCTGATTGTCATTAACAATACGAAGTATGTAACCGAAATAGATATGATTGTAGGATACAAAGTTCAGATCAAATTCGAGACGTACAGTACCGGAAAAACAGAGCGGTTCAGCACCGGCAATTTCAAACGCGGTCCTTTTCTCGGCAAGGGCCTCATGTCCATTAAACGCCAGGCCATAGGATAAATAAGATTGTGCCTGTCCTATGGTATTTAAAATGAGTAACAAAACTAGAGTAAGGAACGATCGATACATACTTAAGCAAAAAACAATATTAAGTTGTATTGCGCAATCTTACAGTTATTTTTTTACTCTTTTGCTTAATAGACAACAAGTACGGCGCCCTTCGCCTGAACAGGCTGCCCCAGGATGTCAATCCCCTGTATCATCCATACGTAACCACCCGCTTCTACCTTCTTACCGCGGAAAGTACCATCCCATCCGGCATCAATATTTTTGGTAGTGAACACCACATTTCCCCAGCGGTCAATGACGGAAAAAACATTGTAGGAAGCCACGCCATATCCTTTAGGCTTGAATATATCGTTGTGCCCATCGCCATTTGGAGAAAAAGCTGTTGGCGCTACTACCTTGATAGCATCTATCACATGCACCTTCAGCATGGTGGTTGGACTTACACAATCCCCAAACTGGTAATTCATGCCGAATGTCGTCGTTTCCGTAATACCATCGATCCGGAACAGGCCTGTATCATTGCTTGCAGACCATTCGGTACCGGGTTTGAACAATGTGTAGATACCAATGCGCTTATCGTTCACTTTGATCTCGGCCGTCATTCCTTTCATGATGGTCACATCTTTGGCAGCAGGGGCCAGCAACAGGATGTCTACCGCCAATACAGGGAAAGGGCGACTATAGACGATACATCCATAACCATCGGTAACCTGCAGGGTATAATCGCCTCCCGGCAAGCCATCCGCTCTCACGGAAGAGGACACGACTGCACTGTCTTCGTTCAGCCATGCATAGCTTATCGGCTGTTTGCCTGCTACGCTGATACCGGTGATCACACCAGATGTAGTGTTGCACACATCATCTATCACATAAGCTGATTTATCATCTATCACCGGCAGATCCGGCGTTTTCAGGTTGACAGTGGTAACCAGCTGTTCACATTGCTCGATATCTGTGATATACAGCCTGTAATTGCCATCACCGACATTTGTAAGGTCTTTATTCTGACTGATCAGCGCGCCTGTCTGGTCGAACCATTTGTAAGTGGCAGGCGTTCCGCCGACAACAACAAGACCGGTTATACTACCGTTCTGCTGGTTGCAGACGGGGTTTTGTGTATTGATCTGCGCAACGTTCATCGGCAGCGGCTTGTGCTTTGGAACAGTGAAAGTAGCAGTTGCACTACATCCTATGGTATTACTGATCTGTAAGGTATAAGTACCCGCCGGCATATTGGTCAGATCCAGGCTGCTGCCTACCGTCACGTTATTCTGATCTACCCAGCGTACGGTCTCCGCATTGGTAGCCTGCAGGCCGGTCACGCCTCCGTCATCGGCAGCGCAGGAAGCCTCTTTGATCGTTACATTGCCCTGGTTGATGGCGATCAGACCAGGTGCTGTTATGGTAAAAGGTGCTGAAGGGGAAGCAGGGCAATTAGATTCATCTGTAAACGACAAGGTGTATACACCTGCCGGCCTGTTGAGCAGGTCGGGAGCATTTCCTACTACCTGCTGAGCAGCGTCTTTCCAGGTATATGTAATCACCCCGGTGCCGGTCACTTTCAATCCGGTGATGCTACCATTGGGCAAACTACAGATCGCATCTTTTACTATGGCTCCGCTGAGATCCAGTACCGGAGCAGTAACTCCTTTTATCACAAAAGGTCCGCCAGTAGCCGTGCATCCGTTCACGGTATCGGTAATGGTCAATGTATAACTGTCCGGCGCCAGGTTGCTCAGGGCAGGTCCTGCACCGACTACCACGTTGGCGGCATTACGCCATGCGAACTTCAGATTGATTCCCTGTATCTGCAATCCGCTGATGCGTCCATTGTTTGCGCCGCAGGTGGCTGGCACTATCGTTGTTGTTGCAGTTGTTGTTACAAGCGGCGTCTGATCTTTTACTTCAAAAAAGGGAGAATATACGACACACTCTGGCTTGTTGCATCCGCCACCGTACATCACCAGCCTGTATTTACCGGCAGGTACATTGGCGAGTGAAGTATCTGTCCCTACTGTATTGCCTGCATCGTCCTCCCAATGGAAAGGCGTAGCATTATAAAGTAATTTGTTTTTGATACTACCGGTAGTTTTGCCGCAGGCAGTATGGACAATATTCGCATCAATATCATTGGCCCATACAGGATTACTATAATCAGAGGTAGCACCTGCCGCATCGGTAGCAGATAGAATCACACCATCCCTGCCTTTCAGGGCATATGTCCATTTACCATCCGCGCCGGCAAAGAAAGTCTCTATATAGTTACGGCCATCACACTTCTGCCCTGCGCTACATCTGTAGGGTACGAAAGCCTCCATTTTTGCATTAGGTGTAGCGATCCCGCTTAAAGTACTGGCAGTACAGGCCGTGACATGCACAAAGGGTACCGCCCTCCCATCCGCAGGATTCCAGTTGGCCAGCTGAATGCTGTTTGCAGGCGTTGCATTCAGGGAAGTAGCATTGTTACAGAACATCTCGTTCTGGGAGACCGTCACACGATAAGAACTGATCACACTGACAGGTGCGTCATAACAACCGGCGATGATATTCTTATCTGACAAGGATCCGCCTATCATACCCTGGTTACAGTCCCTGATCAGTATACCGGAAGAGCGCTGTCCCAATACACTCTGGCCCGTTACTTCTGTTCCTATCTTATTGCGTAGTATTCTAAAAGTGCCCGTCTGTAAACCAAATAAACCAATACCCTGAATACTGACACCAGCTACCTGGTTGTCGGTGATCAATACAGTTCCGCTGGTGTTGCCATAGACGCCCAGCAGCTCTCCTGTGAAAATATTAAAGGGCATGGTACCGGTCCCATTTATATCAGTACCGATCTTATTAAAAGAGGCTACAACATCACCACCTGCGATATTCAGTCCGATGCCATAATAATTCCCCATGATCACATTTCCCAGGCCAGGCAGATTACCACCCAGTGTCACACCGTTCAGATGAGTAAGCAGGATAGGCTGATAAGTGGACAACTGAGCAGTTGCCGTCATACCATCTTCTTCATAACCAATGATATTGCTTTGTATTACCAGGTTGCTGATAGTCTTCGGATTGAAGTTCCCTGAATCGCCAAAGATGCCGTATTTATAACCGTTGATAATATTTCCTTTCCCTGATGCGCCAATGATGATATCCGAACAGGTACCTGTCAGTTCAATACCATGCCCTTCTATGGCGGCATTCAGTGTATTCTTGATGGCTAATGCATATATCTCTACCTGCTGTGCATTATCCACCCGCAGGGCATAATAAGATGCCGGCGTACCGGTTACCTGGCGGTACAGGATCACCCTGGCCCCGCTGGCGCCTAATAAGGGGGCAGCCTGTGTGGAAGCATCAACAGCAATATTGCCGGTTAGCCCTGGCAGATCAGTAAGGAGCGTGATCGTTACATCGCCGGGCAGTGAGCCGGGCAAATTAAAATAGATATAGTCTTTTACGGCAGTACCGTTACTATTCGCTTTAGTGATTGCATCTCTTAAGGTTCCTGGTCCGCTGTCCGCATTCGAAGTGACGATGAATGTGGCGGCCTTTGTTGGAGTAAGAACACAAAAACAAGATATGGTAATTAGCAGGAGTAATACACCTGTTGTAGGTTTCATGTTAATCGATATTCGGGATATATAGGCAATACCTTTTTATACTACCTGCCCGAAAAATACATATATTTATTTGGAATATAATACAGAAAGCGGGTTCTGCAGATAAAATAACATTAAATACCCCCTGACAAGGCCCAACAGGCCTCATATTATAACACAAACGTGCTACTTACCAAACCATCCCGGCGTCACTGTGTACAGGGCTGCCACGGACATACTGATACCCGTATATCCGTGGTTAAACATTCACCTTCAACTTATAAAGTCCTGAAACAGCCGTATTCTTCTTCAAACCGGGAAAGATCGCATTCCAGCGCCCTGCGGTCCCAATTGCCGGTATTAGCGGCTGCTTCATAGGTAGATTGCAGAAAGGACAATAAGGCTTCTTCCGGATCTGCTGCCTGCTGAATGGTGTTGTAATACAGGAAGAACTCTCCCATTTCTTTACTATAGAAAGCCCCTTCCGGCTTCACGGGCTGTTGGCCGAATGCCTCGTTAACCGGATAACAATAGGCGTAGAAAACGACATGCGGAAATTGTTCGCTACCGGGCCAGAATCCGCAGGAGCTTACTTCCTTAGAATATGCCTCTTTCATGACATCCGCCGGCATATTAGGCGCCTGTCCGGTGTGTGGCGGTGCATCCCGGCCTGAGAACCTGGTAACAGCCAGGTCAAAGGCTCCCCAGAAGAAGTGCACAGGGCTGCATTTACCGGTAAAGCGGGATCTGAAACGGGTAAACACATTATGTACCCTGACAAGTGCCTGCCAGTAATCTGTCATTTTTTTTCCATCGTAGGCACGGGCTACATCATCATCTTCGAAAGGAACAGCGTTTTCCATTTCACTCGGAGTAGTATAGATTGTAACGTCTATGCCTGATGCATTCAGTTTTTCAAATACCTCTCTATAAAAATCTGCGGTGGTCCGGGACCGGAGGTCAACGGTTTCCCGTTTGCCCGTACTCGTTGTAATTATTAACTGGTGAAGATGGAAATCAAAATCGATCTGGAAAATACCATGCTCGTAAGGCATACTGCCCGTGCTAAGGCCGGATGGCGTAACATATAATGTAACATGCCAGGAATGGTTTAACCAGGGCATCTTCCTGAGACGGATCTTCCCCACTATCTGCGTCCACAGATGAACCGCTGCCAGGGTGTCTTTCAGTTCTTCATATTTCAACACCGGCCATGTGTCTTGTTTTAAAGCAGCATCTTGCATAACTAACTATTTGGAAATGAAGAGAGCAATGTTTCCGTGGTAATTTACCAAAATAATCAGTAACACCTTGTTTACCTGAAGAAGTAATTCAGATGCTTACAAGCTAAGTAATAATCAATTTCCGTTATATCATTTTATTTGTACATTTGTAGCCGAACAATGAGCACCATACAACTCAAAATAACTTCAAGGACCCTTCACCTGACAGTGAACAATTAATCAAGTGAACATTTAAAAGAAAAACCAAGTATCCATGAGAACCAATTCTTTGCGCAATGCAGGGATAACTGTTTTAATGACATTTATTTTTGCTGCTTGTAACAAAAACGAAACAAAAGACACCAGCATAGCAAATACCGATACTGCCGCCGCGACAAGCGATGTAGTAGCTGTTGCTGCAACATGCACAGCACAGGCATGGGCATCTGTGAATGGAGGCACTACCGGTGGAGACACGGCAAAACCTACCGTTGTTTCTACATATGATGCATTAAAAGCCGCTATTCAAAATACAGGCATTAAGGTAATACAGGTGAACGGCACCATTACCATCCCATCAGGAGGCCGGATCTCCTTCCAGGACCAGGCAGGCAAAACCATCTTTGGCAGTCCCGGTGCTACTTTAGCATCGACTGATCAAACCAAGGACAAGTCAGGCATTATCTATGTAAAGAGATGTAAAAACATCATTATCCGCAACCTCATTTTTGATGGTCCGGGCGCATATGATGTGGATGGCTGGGATAATGCCACACTGGATGCATGTACCAACATATGGGTAGACCATTGCGAATTCAGAGATGGATTGGATGGCAACTTTGACATTAAGAACACATCCGACTATATCACTGTCTCTAATTGTAAATTCACTTACTTAAAGGCACCAAAAGCTGGTGGTCCCGGCGGTTCTGACGACCACAGGTTTTCAGACCTGATCGGCTCCAGCGACGGCGCCACGGCCGACAGAGGCCATTTCCGCATCACTTTTGTAAGATGCTGGTGGGCACAGGGCTGTGTTGCCAGAATGCCACGGGTGCGTTTTGGACAGGTACACATTGTCAACAACTACTTCAGCAGTACCGACAGCAAGAGCTGCATCCAGGCGGGTTTTGAAGCGAACCTGTTGATAGAGTCCAACGTTTTTGAGAACGTGAAGAACCCAATCGACCTGATGGATAAGACTTCCAGTGCGGTGCAACTGAGAGGCAATGCTTTCAACAACACATCAGGTACGACTTCAGGCAATGGCGTGACCGCATTCGTTCCTCCTTATACCATTCCCATACTCGATACGGCAATTGTAAAATCAACTGTAACAGGGCACAAAGGCGCCGGAGCCACTTTAGCGGGTAACAGCTGCTCATCCCTATAGTTGCAGAAAGGTCCCTGAAGCTCAGTTTAAATAAAAGCAGGGATACAGCCGGGCTGTATCCCTGTCTTCAAAACCACCGTAAGAAGGGCTATTCCACGACTAACTTCTTCGTCTCAATCTTTGTATTGGCTATAGTTTTCACCAGATAAACACCGGGCGTCAGATCACCTGTAGCTACCGCTATACGTTGTTCACCTGCTGCGATATGTTGCTTCAGTGTCTTTACCAGGGTTCCGTTAGACTGATAGATCTCTATTACTGCTTCTGTTGCCAGGGGCAACTGGTAGTACAACGTTACCTGTTCCCTGGCAGGGTTGGGATATATCTTCAGGCTTGCTTTTAGGGGCTTGTTCTCAGCCAGCAGTACCTGCATAGCCGCTACTCTGGCGGCGGATGTAGTGCCCCATCTGAAGGTCTCCCATCCACCGATAGCTGCACGATTGCAGTTCATTGGCTTTGTACCATTCTCGGAACAGATATACTGCCCTCTCAGGCTCTGGAAGGCAACCGTATTGCTGCTCAGACCAACCCATTTAAATCTTGTAGTGCTATCGAACGTGGTGCCCGTGCAGTACATAGGGCTGGCAGCAGTAACATAAAGCCCATTGCTTCCTTTCAGAGCAACGGTGTTGTTCCCGGCATCCACCACTATAAACTTCTCCCACGGTCCCAGAGCTGCACGGTTGCAGTTCATGGCCTGCGTTCCGTTTTCCGAACATACCAGCAGTGTATCATTATACAGGTAAATAGTACTGCCTATTGGCGCCGGTGATGGTGGATTCGCAATAGTAGTATCCAGGGCGTCCTCAATGATAATATCATCAAAATAAGCGGTAAAATTGCCATTCAGAGCCGGATTGTCGTAAGCGATGCTGATACCGGTGATCTCGTCTCCGATCAGTTCTCCCTTACCGATCTGGCAGGAAAATTTCTCCCAGCCGCCTACAGTGCCACGGCCCACATTCGGGTGCATAGCGTTACCATTGTTGTCTTTATAGGCAGTCAGGTTGCGTAATACCTTACCCGATTTAAATGTCAGGTCAACAGAAGTATACCTGCCGGGACTATTTACGGTATACTTCCAGAAACTCAGCTGCATATTGGCTTTCACGGCAATCTTTGTTTCGGATATTTTATAGTAGTAGGAAGATGCCCCCGCAGCAGTACCATTGATCCTGACGGTATATACACCGCTCTTCGAAAACGCGGCGGCATTGTCAATAGTGACTGTTGTATTGCTCACACCTGCGGAAGATAGCAAGGCGTTCTTATAGAAGCAGGCATCAATGGGAGACACTATATTCTGTGGTACGTCATTGATAATACAATTTGCCACCCTGCTTTCAAAACTGTTCCTGTAATAGATGGGACCGAGGGAATAAGGGATCGGTATATCCGCAGGCGTGTCTGCACTGGTCAGCAAACGCGCTGCCTGTCCTGCGAGACGCAGGTAATAGTCTGACGAGGTCCAGATGCCATCCATGCCAAGCGTACCAAAATACTGATCTGTTGGAATATCAAAATAGTCTACTGCTGAACTGATGATATTGGTCGATTCCTCAAACTCGTCCAACATAGCATAGTACATCGACTTCACACCGATACTCTTGATATTACGGGCCTGTTTCCAGAGGAACTTTCCTCCCAGCCTGCGGGTATCATTCGGATAACCCGATACATGCTGAGACCATGCGCTACCGGGGAATATCACCGGGTAAAATCCCATGCCATTCTGATCGCAATATTGTTTGTCAGGGATGAGGTATTGTGTCCTGAAATTATCTGCACCGGTTGTATCATTGTATACACCTACCGTCCAGGGAGAGATCATGTTATAGGCTTTGTACACCTCTTCAAAATCGGGACGGGAACCGGCGTCCCTTAGTCGCCAGTCCCTCGGTACGCCAGCAATCACATAACAACCACGGTCTTTGAAGAACTGCGCCAGTTCCAGTGCCTGCGCTTTATCGACCAGGATAGTGGAATAGCCTAATCCCCAGAGCTCTACTACCGGCTTGCCATTCACGGTAGCATAAGCGCCTGATTTAGTAAGTTCATAGATCTGTTCCATCTGGTATACCCAGTCACGTTTAATACCCTCTACCAGGTCAATGGAGTTCACTTCTCCATTGTTCTGATCGGGCATACAATACATGACATAGAACAGCCTGCCGTTGGCTTCACAGGCGTTTTTGATATGGACGTAATAGTCGTCTGTGGAGGTATATTTCATATTCCTTCCAACAGGTGCATTACGCTGAATAGCCACGCCATCAAAACCAGTTCTTTTCAACAGGGCCATTTGCACATCTATCACACCTTTATCGGTGGAATTATACAGCTTCGCAGGCTTACCATTGCCTAGATTTGCAAAATTGGAGGCATACATTGGTACATTCGGATTGTCCTCATAATCCGCCAGCTGGGGGAATGTTTCTGTATTGTGATTCCCCCTTCCGGCAGCGGGTACTTTATCGTATGCCCAATGCGTCCAGTCTTCCGGCTTAGGGCCGGCCTCGTGCCATAGCTGGTAACCGGCAAAGGACTTTCCTACAAACTCAGAAGCAGGATTGTCTGGTCTGGCAGGAATAGGCTGCGCATCAGGGTTCAGCGATCCGAGGTATACCGTGACGTCTTTGATATAAGTATCTTCTGAGCCATAGCCGAGGCGGATATCTCCACCATACCCCATGCTACCATCCAGGCCAGCATCTTCCAGGAATACCAGGCGGGTGATCCATTTCTTTGTATTGGATTTCTTGAAGTCGGCACCGCCCCAGCCGCTACCGGAACGGGTGTAGTTCAGCCACACGAAATTCATGCTGTTGTCGTAGTACGTGATAGACAGGATGACTTTCTTAGCTGTGGTGGGAACAGCTGCCCTGTCACAACGTACATACATAAATTTCCCTGCGGGAACCTTTCTGCAGGTGACACCATCCACAGTGGCCACTTCCGTGTAGCCCTCACCGCTCTGGTTGTTTTCGATGCCATAGGAGAGGCTGCCGGATCGGACGGGATTGGTAAATTTGATCCACGCAGATACCGGCGGCAGGACAATATCGCCCGCCTTGAGCATGCATGCGCATAGCAGGCATGCAAATAGTAATAGAGAGTGTTTCATATATAGTATTTAAGTGGGAAAAGATGCGAGGTATTGATGGGTTTTCTACAGATTGAACTGTAAATCAACAGGTATGGAATCAGGTAATGGGTTTACTGGGTTAAAAGAATATGGTTTCGGGGTAAAGATACGATTTCGGAAGTAACTCGGGGCATGCAGCTGATTTTATATTTCTGTATTACTAATCTGTCTGCCAATAACTCACATACGAACAAATTGCAATTGCCTCTTGTTTTGTTAAGCTAAATTTTGACTTTAAGCGCCTCTCTTTATTATCATTTTCTGACCTTAAAGAATATAACAATGTACCCTCTGCAACTCCTCTATTACCGTTTGCTTTTCTTTTAATATCGGAGTGAAGATAGATGGAAATAAAATGCATATAATTATTCCCCAATCTTTCATTAAACACTTTTTTGTCATAAAGTTCTTTCAGTTCAAAAAATGTCTGTTCTGTTAGTGAAAGCGTAACCGTCTTTATTAAAGTATTCATTTGCCTACTATCCCACACATTTATTGAAATACATTTATTTATCATGTCCAGCCTGTCAATCTGTGCAGCGTATTCCTTTAAAAGGTGAAATGCATCATATATATCAAATTTAAAGCTCAGGATGTTCGTCGTCGTTATTGGAGTTCTTTTTAGTTTTTCCGTGGGTATAGAGCGAAATATTTTATAAGCTTTTCCTAAATTGACAATTACAAAGTGTCTGTTAAAAGCTGGAAACTTCATCAACAACATCACCGTAAACTTTCCTACATTACCTGTTAGTATCATCTGCTAATTTATGCGTACTGATTTTAGTTATTGCGTCAAACCTTGCCAGAAGATAACAGACATGCAAATACACGCCTTAGTTGAATAACGCACTTTATTATCTATCAGTAGTATGTCTGCAACATTGCTGAAATTCTCTATGCCAAAACGAACTCGACTGACGTCACAACATGTTCGATATGCAAACATTCTTTTAGTCCTCTCCCTGCAGCGCTTTATTCAAAAGCATCTTTCCCGCATCACTATAAGTAAGCGACAAGGCCACCTGCCTTCCTGCTTCGCTCATCTTTGCCCATGTCTTCTGCAAAATGCCGATCATCTTTTCTTCCGTATGCTTCTTTATAAGATCATCATACTGAAATGACAGGAACACCAGGCAAAGGGCATCCTCCATCGTTTGAACCTCAGCATCCGTTTTAAGTCTTTTCTTCAATACAATTTCGTTGACCCGGGCAATGATGTCAGCATCATATCCAATAGATTGTAATAGTTCTGTTGCTTTGCGGGCGTGGAAATGCGCCAGGTCATTTTTCCATGTCAGGTAGCCTACTCTACCATCCGGGTATGTTTTTCTGTCGATCTCCCATCTTCCTATGTGCTGGCACCTCGAAGCAAGTAAAAGCGGCTCGCTGGCTTCCGGATTAAGTTTGTTCACCCATTCATACAATTGAATAGCGTAAAAATATTCTGATGGATACTGATCCCCATTCCATATTATCCGGGATGGGTCCTGTTGATTATAAGTATCAAACAAACGAAAGGCTTGTTCTATTTTTGTCATAAAGACCAACGATTTAGTGATGTCATTGCTGTAAATATAATAAAGATAATATCATATATCATGAGTGAAGTTCATCGCGGTGACCGCAGTAAAATCCGCTAGCATACGGAGTGCCTGCAATAACCATCAATAGTCCGAAATGAATACATTTATTTTATCATATTTAAATTAAAGATGTATATTTATTTTGAAATTAGCCCTATAGACCTGTGTCTGAGCTATTAAACCCTTAAATAAGTAATATTAAATCAGCTTAATTTCCATGATCCGTCCAGTTTTTATCGCCCTGCTAATTGCATTTTCTTCAAGTACCGTTCTTGCTGGCATTAGAATTCCTTTTGGGCAAAGAGAAGTGTTGAACAAGGTATACGACTTACCTAACACTGATGAATTTAAATCAGAAACCGGCAATTTTATTGACCTGGCAACACTTCATAAGGAATATAACATTGCCTATTTTCTTCCATTATACGTCATAGATGAGCCTAAACTGGTTTGCTTTGATGAAAAAACAGATTCCTTTTATGATCTGCCACAAGAAAAGGTGGATGCAATTATAGCATCACAAAAGCTAAATAAAGAAGAACTTAATAAATTACCTTTCTACACCAGATATGGAGGTAAAGTAGTTGCGATACTGCTTATCGGGTTGCTGATCTGGGGAGTTATTCCTTCAAAAAATGAGGAAGCAGAGGCTGAAGTCAAGGAGGTGTAAACTAACCCTTAACCTGGTGAAAATAATATTCTTTACGTTAATGAAAAGTCCGCTGACAAATACAGCGGACTTTTTATTTCCTTATTTAGAAAAAAAAATGAAGACATTCAGAAGGATGCTTCGGGTCTGGAACGGAAAAACTTTCACCTACCCCCCCCTCCTACCAAACTTCCTGTATCAAGATCATAAGAAAACGCTACCCACTCATCTGAGGTACAAGTCGGGCTAAAAGCAAGCCCCGAGACTACATTTTTTTCGATCCTAACGTCTGCCAGCCCGTCCCACGAGATCCTTTCCGTGCGCCAGTGTGTGCCATCCGCCGCTATGACAGTGAGGTGCGTTTCGTCATGTAATACATACCTGCTGGCGTTTGCTTGTAAAATATGAGAATAACCAACACCAAATACCGCAACAGGCTTTGTATCATCCGGATCCATCAGGTAACAGGTACCGCAGGCAATTACCAGTAGCAGGTCCGTATTGTCGAGTTGAATAACTTGTTTTAAATCAGTCCACCCGGGTTCAAAGTTTGCAACCCATTCAGTCCCGTCACGCCTGTAAAAGCGAACAGGGAATCCCTCTGAATAAAATGGTTTGCCTGTTTCACTTACGGGGATATACATAGGCCCATATGTGGGTAAGGAAGGTAATATTTCGAACTGCTTCTTAGATTTCACCGCTTTGCATTCGCTATTTAATCGATTTTCTTTTTCCATTCAGCTTGTTCTTAAAAAACTCAATCCGCTCCCTGTATTCATTTTCACTTAGTTGTTTCGTTTTCAAATCCCATTCTGTTCGCTGCTTGTCTATTGACATAGCAATATTAGCAAAGTCAATCGCTTCCTGATACTTCATTTGCTTCTCCAGAATGTCAAGCTTTTGCCTGTAGTACCAGGCGTCTTTTCTGATTCCAATTGCCCGATCCATAAGTATCAGCGCCCGATCCAATTCCTTGTCCATGTAGAAATAATATTCCGATGCCGCTGCATACTCATCCGGGTCCTTTGACATGCCTGTCAATAACTTCTGCTGTATGAAGATATCCACCATCTTGTCTGTTTCTGTTTCTACCGGGAAAGAAACCTGGGTTTTCTCCCATGTTATATAAACAACGGCATTGTTTGGTATCACGTCAATGTCTACCGTCAATGACTCATAATACCGGCTTGTCGGTTTGGGCTTTACTTTGAAACGAAATAGATCTTTCTTTTCGTCATAACGGGCGGTTCCATATAATGTCGTATCTGTATTGAATATTACGGTCCATTCATTTGCACCCGGAATCGTAAAGACTGAATAAGTTCCTTTGTCTATCTTTTTATTGTCGATGACAACTGGCTTACTAAATGTGATCTTTGTACAATTTCCTGCTCCCGTCCTCCACAGTTTATCATACTTAACCAACTCACCGAATACTTTACGCCCCCGGGCAGCCGGACGCTCATAGTCAACCGCAATGTTTGTAAGCCCAACCGTTTGCTCGATCCTCCCCTTGGGGCTTAGACTCGGAAAGACTGACTGGGAAAAGGAAGTGCATGCCGTTATTAGAAAAACGATTGTTAAAAGTGTCTTCATTTTATTTTTTTGATAACTTGATCTTATAGCGTCTTGTCGCTGGCACTTATGTTTCGCTAGTATACGTTTTTTTAAGCAGGAAACAAATACACAATTATCCTGTGAGTAGTCTGACAGGCATGGATGTATATCACTTATTAAAAACGGCCGGTTCAATAAATTAATAAGCGCTCAAAATTATCTTGAACGTTAGCGGGTTCTTTTTGTATGCGCTTTTCCAAACTTAGGCAAGGATGGTACTTAAACGTAAATTCGAGCAGCTTCGACTTCTCAATTACACTACAAATTATCAGTCATGTTTGGCATTTATATGTTGAATAAACCCGGAAATGTTGGTCCGATTCGCCGAATATTTCAGGTAGCTGGTATCATTTAAAATTGATTTTGAAATCACTTCTCTGCACTCGTTCCTGTGATTTGTTTGCTCAAGACTTCCGGCATAATAATATAGATTTTCCAAATACTTGCCAATATAATATTGCTTAAAGCTCTCTTTAGGTCTCCTTTTATCTGTAATCACAAGAAAGTCGGGAAATTCGAGATCTTTAAATTCGTAGTATGGTTGATGATTGAACGACGGGTATTGCCTGACTATGTCAACAGCAGCCTGGAAATTAGGTGGGTTCGGGATGTTTATATACCCCCAGATTAAGGCTCCAAACCGTTCCATTGCCATCAGGAAAAATATGCTACGTTCCGTGGCGCCTGTTAACCCATACTCATTTAAATTGAAATCTATTTTTTTGAGGTTGAAGGGCTGAACTTTGTTCGTCAGACATCCGAAAATTGTGCCGTAGTAGGTACTCAACATTTCAAGGTCACTTATATCCGCGTTTGCAAGACTGTCTATCAAAAAATCATTGTCCTTAGGGGTATCCTCATACAAGTTCCAGTTAACATTTACAGCAAGGAATATATTTCTTAATGTGGCAGGTTCTGGCTTGCTCAAATATTTCTCTGAAAGTATTCTCTTGTCTGTATCAACGACTGCCAGAAAAAATTGCTTAGCAAGCTCCAGCGAGTCGATCTTTTCACTGTTGATTTTTTCCTTCGCCTCCCTTGTCGCATCCTTTCCTGAAGAACTATTCTCTTTATAGAATCTTGCCAGCGTTATAATTCCTTGTTTTGTTTCCGCACTTATGTGTTCCTGTGCTTGTACATTATTCAAAAGGAACACAGCGAATAAAAGTGTAATTATGTTTTTCATATTCTATATACCGGTTTAAACTACATGTCAGGACTAGAGTGAATGTAGTAGCATTCATGAAAGAAAAGTAACATGTCGGGACAAATAAATTATCCCTTCGAATAGAAATGGCTTCCAGGTTGGGGCATGCTTAACCTGTCTGAAACAAATCTATGTATCCCTCATTCAATGGGAACGGTACAATCACAGGAAAAGAATAATAATGGTTCTGGTAACAGGGCTCGAACCTGTGTCCACCCGGAAATCGAGCCGGGCGCTCTACCACTGAGCTATACCAGAACTAGTTTTTTTCAGGATTAATCGGTTTCGCGTTTTTTCCTGAGTAATATTTATGTTTCTTCAAAACGCTGGCTAAAAAAGGATTGCTGATCACCACTCCATGAACAAGCTCAGGTGTTGGTGTGAATTTGGCCACAGACCTTTCACGGGGTGCAATCCACCCGCTCTTTACAGGATCCACCTTTGCTTTTCTACACTCTTCGAATATCATGATCCGGGTACATTGGGCTTTCCCTTCTATTACCTCCCACGGAAATGGCAGCGCGTCCCATACATATGTATTTGGATCTAAACCACCACCAAGCATAGTATGTCCGTACGCAAGATCTCCCGCCATTAAACGCATAACCTTTCCAAAGCAGATTTCGTTCAGCAGTTCGTCCATGCCTAAAGCAAAAATAAGGTCGATCCAGTTGTCTCTTGCCTTGTTCCAGGCGCCAGCGGTATTGTTCCAGGTAGAGGAATCATTACCTCTGCGCACGATCATTGTCGCTTTGTTTATGAGGTTCTCCGACCACAGATCCCGGAGAAGGGCTGCAATGTCCTGCAGAATTGTAGTCCATTCTCCAAGCAAAATACCTTTTTGTTCATCGGTAAGGTGGAATAATACCGATTGAGCGGTATAAATATGTGCGATAGCCCACCAATTAGCACTATCACCACAGCGGGCTAACAACATTTCACTAATCTCATCAAACGGCCTGTCCTGTCCCTGGAAAGTAAATTTACTTCTTACATTACAACGGGCATTGTAGTACGCAATAAAACAGGCAGTATTGATATCCGAGAAGAAGTCCTCATGCTTAATTCTATGGGCAAGTCCGTGCTTGGAGACCAATTGAAATTCATGCTTGCGAAGTTCCCGTATGAATTTTTCCAGTTTGTTTTCCAATCTTTTCAATAAGCGCCAACGCTTATTATAACTTCGCTTAGACAGATCGATCCCATGCGACATGCGTTGTTCCCTATTCAGGCGATCCGCGGAGAAATCGTTATAAGCCGGATTCTTTCCTATTAGTGGAGAAACCGTAACGATAAATTCCTTGATGTTATCCACTATGTTATAATCCCTTGCAGGTTCATCCAGCTTAAACAGTTCAATTGCCTTCTTTACCTGCCTTTCAGCTCCTATTGCTCTGGAAAATGATTGAGCCATACTGGTATAACTATGCACACTTCTGGCAAGAGCGCCCTTTGCCGCTTTTTCCAACATTGCCCTTTCATAAACTGACATGTCATTTCCCACCAGCTCCATAATAACATCAGCTACGTCCTCGGGACGTATCCTCAATTGTAGAGAGTTGTAAAGAAAATGCATATTATCCATATTCAAAAGTAATAACATATCCTCAGCTATACAACTGCGGTAGTCAAACGATCCCGTTATTTATAGTTGCCCTAATAACAAGTCCTACATTTTGTCCAGGTTTAAATTCATACGCGGGTCCTTTTTTTACAACGCTGCTTTTCAACGGCTGAACATGTCTATCAATTGTTCAACTGCTTCAATTCCGCCAGTAGATTATCAAAAGGGTAATCCCCAATGCCTAATCTTTTCAGCTTTATCACCTTATTCCCTTTGTTATAAATTTCAATAAATTCTCTCTGTTGCTTGTTTGAACCTCCGGCTTCTTCACCTCCTTTAAAGGAAATGTCCGGATAATTATAGTCCTTGATTTCCTCGCCATTGATCACGGTGAGCGTTTTTAAAGTTACTTTCCTATTATCAGGGTCAAAAGTTATACTTACAAATATTTTCTCGAACAGGAAATATCCGGTCAAAACCAAAATAAGGATAAAGGTCAATATCCATTCCTCGATTGAACCAGAAAAACGATGAGGTCGGATAACCGGCAATAAGAATTGAAACACGATCATCGCTGCAATCATTATAAGAAGCCGGAAAAAATATGTGCTTCTCTCCTTTAAATTTTCATTTTCAATACGTCGGGGAGTATTCATGGGTTAAATAGATTACAACTTATGGATAATATCAGCTCATGGCTGTACGTTTACACGTTCGTAAATAGCCTGATTGACCACAGCTATATAGACAATATAATGGTTGGGTACCTTTCTCTCCTCTACAACCGCCGAATGCAGTACCAGTCTCCCTTCTCTGTCAATCCCAGCCTGGGATATTGCAGCCCCGGCTTTAGCAAGCTTATAAACAAGCAAATAGCGGCCACCTTCCAGTAAGTAACGTGCATTAGCTTTGCGTTTAAACCCTTTCTTTCCCTCAGCTTTAGCAAAGAGCTGGAATTGTCTATCGCTTATTTGCAGGAACGCATCATCACTGTTATCCTCATTCACAAGTGTATTGTTCCGTGAAAAGTCTGATGTATTCAATGAGGCGGAATCCTGGAATTTCATCGTACGGTTGGACACAATCCTCCATGTGCCGATCAGTTTTGCCGGATCAGCTATGAGCATCGATGTGTCTAATTCGGCATGCGGCCGGGCAGACGGAGAGCAAAACCATATATGGACACCCTTGTTCTCGTACGACATACCAATTTGCGTCTTTTTCACCAAAGGCGTAGCAAAATGGTCATAGGAATGATAGTCTTCATCCCACTGGTCAACGTTAGGTCTGGGTAGTGATATCGCATAATCAAGCGGAAGGTTTATGCTTTTTCTGGGTGTCGCTGCCAGCGATTCAATGTCAGCTTTTGATTGTGCGGCAGTCGTGGTAGTAACAGCTATCAGGGAAACTGCAATACAGTACCGGGACAATACAGGCATAGGTGTGAATTTTAAGGTTAGGGTAAATATAAAGAATTGTAAATTAATAACAAATTTGACGCCCGATGGCGCTTGCATGTTATTACCTCTTATAATTATTTACCTCTAAAGTTAATTCTACGCCCCCATCTAACTAACAGGTTCTTCCTCCTTTTGGAACCTGGACCAGATATAAGTAAAAAGCCAGGCGCCCAAAATAGCATAAACAGGTATCGCGAAGTATGACTGAAATACGAAAGTTATCAATAATATGTTTACAACTACAGCACCGACCATCCCCAGAATAATACCTATAAGAGCACCATTCTTTCTATTTTTAACCCTTCTAAAATAGCCGATCACGCCGCCAATAATTGCGCAGATCAATAAAATTTCTGTACCTCCCAATGCAAACATAGTTAAGTTTTTTAGTGTTAATGTTCTTATTACAGCGCTCAGAAATAATCCTCAGTCCTTTTCGCTGAAAATTGAAAGCCAAAGCGACTTATACCAATTATCTGCTATTGCCTGCGCCAGGCGATTAGTCACTTGTTGGAAATAGCACCTGTAATATATTAAAATATTTTAACATTACTAGGTTACTATTGAAAGATACATTCATGATTAGCACACCTAAGAGCCGGCTCTCTTTTAAAATTTATACACATAATTCACTGTAAGCCTGATACCATTTCCTTTCACATAGCTCAGATTGTCCGACATCCATTGTGAAGGAATAGTAAAATAATTCTTATTCAATAAGTTCTCTATGCCGATTTGAATACTGCTTTTCTTATCAAGATGATAGCTGGTAAAAAGGTTAAAAGTGGTAAATGAGTTGATTGGGCCAGTGCCATAACTGTACTTGCCGTTGACAGGCTCAAAGCGTTTGCGGTTGCCTGCATGGAGCATCTGTACACGGATCAGCCAATCAGGTAGTATATTCCAGGAAACATAGGCTGTAGATTTAGGTGGATTGATACGGTCGCCACCAAGATAAACCTTTTTATCATTGACATTTCTTTTCCCTTCAGTATAGGAATAAGAGCCGCCAATGACTAAATGCTCCAGTAAAGCATAATCTGCTGCCAGCTCAAAACCATGAATTTTCTCCGGCGACCTGGCAATCTGCGTTTTACCGTTCACATATACATAAGAGGCCCCCAGTTCAGAGGTACTAAGGTAAACAGCTCCTTCAATATTAAGTTTCCCGAATGTGCTGTTAAAACCAGCTTCATAACTATTTGCGGTTACCGCCTCAGTAGTGATATCAGCAAGCGTATTTTCAGCAGCAGACCGAAGTACCAATCCAAGATCCCCGATGCTAAAGCTCTGCGAAAAGCTGACAAATGGTTTAAAATAAGACAGCTTATTAAATCTTAAACCGGCATTAAACACGAAAGCATTATAATTGAGCGCACCGCCCTTTACCACAACACCGCCGCCGGAATATCCGCCGGTGCTATAATTAAGCGTATTAAGTGTCGTATACGTGGGCACATCAATATTTATATTTTCAAAACGGAGCCCTGCCTTAAATATCAGGTTTTTCTGAAACACTGATTTTAATTGCATATAAGGAGCGAGGTTACGCATATTCATTTCAGGAACAGAGACACGTCCATCTGTAAGCACAGTGGAAGTTTTATCGGAAAGTACATCAATTCCATATATAACATTACCATTCCAAATATCTGAGATGAGAAAAGGACTATTCAGGTTAATTCGTAAGCCTTTCTTTTTGTCAAGAATTCCAGGTTGACCATTTCCTTCAAAGAAGTTACTTGAAGACAATAAAGTATAAAAATCCTGCAAATACATATTTACGTCAAGATCAGTGCCGCCTATGAGCCCTTGACTGCTGTAATGAAGATTCACATTGTGATTATAAGGCGTACCTTCCGGCTCCCCCGGCCGAACACCCAGGATCCCTATAGTCGCGGAATCCGGAACACCATACTTTCCCGCCCTGGCAATATAATCAGTGCGCTGTTTACTGCTGAAATAATTGTACATCAGCTCCAGTCGGTTATTGATATTGATATTATACCCTACTTTGGCAAATACATTCCACATTTGCAGATCATTCAATCCATATTCAGGAGATAACACTTCGCCTTTCGCATCCCTGGCGACGCCTGTTTGTTCATATCGTCCGGAAACAACATAGTCAAGTTTTTTTATTGTGCCGCTTAACAGCTGGCTTGCCTGCGCACCAAGCGTATGCTGTGGTTTTATCAGAAAAGTACTGGATCCGATAGAAGTCTGTCCACTGATCACTTTATTCGCGTCCGGCTTCTTTGTAATATAATTGATCAATCCACCGTCTGCGCCGTTGCCATAAATAGCAGTAGCCCCTTTGATAACTTCCACTCTCTCAATAGCAACAGGATCAATTGTGCGAATATCGCGGGCGCCATTACGTAAGGGAGTGGATTGTGGCACGCCGTCTATCATGATTAAAATGCCACGACCACGCATCGTCTGCCCAAGATTGCTGCTTCGGTTAGTATTAAAGCCGAGACCAGGAACACTATTGGCCAATATATCGCTCAGATTATTATTGATCGTTTTCTGAATAGCAAGATCCTTCGCACCAATGATATTAATAGAAGACGGCACCTCATCCAGTGTTTCCTGCCTGCGACTGGCAGAAATAATAACTTCTTTCAGTTTTGTGTCCTGCTCTAAAGTAAAATTCAAATGAGCCGTATCCCCCGCATTAAGTTCAACTTTTTGAATCGCCGGCTTATATCCAACAAGGGAAGATGCAATGATATATGCTCCTGCGGGTACGCTTATCGTATATACTCCGGATTGACTGGGTGTCACCCCGGTCTTAAGCGCCGGTATGCTAACGGCAGAAAATGCGAGACTGTGATGCTCCTTATCGTATACCGTCCCCGTAATAACTGCTTGTTGCCCAACGGCAGACAAACTGACAATAACCGCTGTCAGCAACCATACTAGTGTTTTCATTATTCAGATTGAATGATAGATCTTCTGGTACAAAAAGTTGCAAACTTACACGGGAGCGGGGTGACAGGTTTATGTAATGCGGAAATTCATTTACGAAAAAAGGAAAAAGTAGCTCGCTTAACAGCCCTTCCTGAGCTGGGCCGTAACATTATATCTTTTATTAATCAGATCACGGTTATAGTATTTAAAGTGAGGCCTTTATCTTACTTCTGATACAGACTCTTTGTTCAGTACAAAATACTCCGTGATAATACCTATTTGATGCAGGCAGACATCCTCCAATAAAACCCTTTTCTATCGCAACACCTTCATCATCGCAGCCAATCGCTCATCTCCATACCCTGCGGCTCTGGCCTTGTTGAAAAGCCCCAGCGCAAATACCGGGAAAGGGGCTTTAATATTCCCTTCCGCCGCCTGGCGCATCATCAGCTCAAAACTAAGCGCACATATCTCCAGCGAACTTTGAGGGGAAGTGTAATGCGCCTGCTGTATATCATCCGCCGTGCTCTTCACCATCTGTCCTAACACGGGGGAGATGTCAGCTATCATATTACCCAGGGCGGCAACGTCCAGGCCCTCCGACTCTATTATACGCACGCCGTGAAAGAACCCGAACATCATTCCAAACATACTGGAAAGCGCGGCAAGATCCCAGGCTGCAGCCGCTCCCGGTGCTTCGCCCACATACAAAAGCATGCCGGCAAGTATCTTTAAAACCGCTTCGCTGCGTTCAAAGGCCGTTTGAGATCCCGAAAAGAAAATAGGTGTAGACGGCTGCCCCATCTGGGAAGGCGTAGCCAGTATAGCTCCGTCCAGGTACAAGGCCCCGCGCGACTTCATCATCGCAGCCATTTCCCGTGCGTCCTGCGGTGTACCAGTGCTTAACTGGATAATCGTCTTCCCCTGCACATCTACCTCCCCGAAAATCTCATTAGTGACCGCATAATCCAGCACACAGATAATAACCAGTGAACTGGCACTCACTGCTGCATGGATATCACCCGTGTATTTGGCGCCCTCTTTAACAAGCTGCTCAGCCTTCGCTGCCGTTCTGTTCCAGACAGTAACCTCCTGCTTCTCCTTCACCAGTAAATGTGCCAGCACTGATCCCATTGCGCCCAGACCTATAACTGATACTTTTTCCCGTGTTGTGCCCGGCAGCTTGTCTTCATGATAAGTTCTCATTGCTATTTATATTTTAATGCAAAGAGAACTGTTTCGCAGACGGCTACCAATACGGGAAATTAATTGCGGGTATGGAAAATTTTTTCCATACCCGCTTCGTCCGGGACATAGGTGTATTTTTGTACCTGTTAAAAACGATTGGCTATGTACGAAAAGAAAATGCCCAAAGAGTTTAACTGTGGATTTTCCATTATCATGGAGATCATTGGTGGCAAATGGAAATCCTATCTTCTCTTCATGATCAGTACTGGTGTACGCAGGCCCAATGAGTTGCACAAAAAGGTGCCCTCCGCCACACGCCGTGCGCTAAATCTTCAGTTACGGGAACTGGAATTTCATGGTATTGTAAAGCGGGTGATCTATCCGGAACTGCCGCCACATGTGGAATATTACCTGACTGAATTCGGTGAATCTTTACTCCCCGTAATACAGGAAATGGATAGATGGGGTAGCCGCCACGCTGATAATTTCAAAATGCTCATGGAGCAGAAGGAGAAGCGTCCTGCAAACATGGCACTGGCGAATGTCAGCTGAAAAGGTATCTAAGCAGCCTGTCGCTTCATACTCTTTTTAATGATTTCCCGGTGTTGTTTACCCCACAGGCTCAATTCCCGCAATACATTCTTCAGGGTCAGGCTATGCTGAGTCGCTTCATACACGATGATGGCCGGTGTACCGGCATATACCTTACGTGTAATAAATTCATTCAGTTCCAGGTCTTTTAATTCTTTCGCCAGGATCTTCGGGGAAATACCACTCAACTCATGCTGTATTTCATTGAACCTTTTAGGAGATTGTACCAGGCTTAATATCAAAGGTAATCTCCATTTACCCCCAAGTACATATAGTGCATCCACCACGTGGTGAAGCGACGTCGCACATTCCTGCCTGTTGGGAATTGACTCTATTTCATGAACCATTATTTCCATATCCAAAGTTACACACTTTCCTGAATGTGAGCGCTTTCCTACAGGTAAGTCGGATCGTTTCAGTACGCGGCGCCTGTACCTTTGTCTCCGATAGTAACGGGAGCGGGTAAAGCCGGCGCCAGGGCTCCTGTTATATCTAAACGCTAATAAATATTAATCAAGGTTTTATGAAACGTATCCTTCATCTGATCTCAAGCATTCAGGGAACTGAATCTTATAGCTATAAACTCAGCAATGCGATTGTTAATAAAGTGATTGAAAAGTATCCAGGCAGCACGGTGGAAGAAGTGAACCTGAACGAGCAGGATATTCCGCACCTAAACCCCATGATCCTTCAGTCTATGTTTACGCCCGGTGCCCAGCTGACCGACGAAGGAAGGGCATCCATACGCTATTCCAATGAAGCGGTGAAGCAATTATTAGCAGCTGATATCATTGTTATTGGTGCTCCTCTTTACAATTTGACGATTCCTTCCACTTTAAAAGCCTGGGGCGACCACATCACAAGGGCTGGTATTACCTTCGGCTATAGTGAGAAAGGCCCCGTTGGTATGGTCACCGGTAAGAAAGTCTATGTTGCCATGTCATCTGGTGGTATCTATTCGGAAGGCCCCTCAAAAGGCAATGATTTTGTAGCGCCTTATCTGAAGGCCTTCCTGGGACTCTTAGGTATGACTGATGTCACGGTTTTTCGTGCGGAAGGCGTCAAACTTGCCGGCGTGAAAGAGCAGGCCCTGGAAAAAGGTATTGCGAGCATATACATTGACTGATGACTTAGCGCTGCATCCCATGCTGCAGCACCTCCTCCGAGGATGATGTTTGACGATCAAAGGCCAGGGCAAAAAAAAACTTGGTTAATTAAAATCGTTTATGCACCTTTGCACCCTCATTGCGAGGTAGAGCAGAGGTAGCTCGTCGGGCTCATAACCCGAAGGTCAGAGGTTCGAATCCCCTCCTCGCTACAAATAGAAAGAGGGTGTCAGTGTTGACACCCTCTTTCTATTTAACTACCGGTAAGACTTTTTCGGACCACTCTAAGTAGCCATACACGGCTTGCCATCTTACTTAATATCTATTATCTATAGTCACCAATGTTCCTTTCTCCTTTCATGGCCGCGATATACTCCGGCAAACTATTCAACTCCGGATAGCCCCCCTCCGCAGTATCCCCAGGCAGGTCCGTCATCGTATAAAGATTAATATACCGGGCAAACATTTTTTCGCCCAACAAACTTTGTAATAAAAGGAAGATAGCAGTATCAAGATGCTCACTCGATTTCACAAGTTCATAGTCCCTGAAATGGATCACCAGGTTCAGCTTCTCCGGCTGGTTTTCATCTTCAATAGCAGTAAACCACATCTCGGATGGAGACAGATCCAGGTCTTCATATTCAATACCCTCGTTATCTTCCTCCGCGGGTATCAGTGCAGTGAAGGTCCAATGATCAATTACTGGCGCTCTTGACACCAGGTATTCTGCGTCGTCGAAGAACGCTTCATTACCTTCAGCGGTAATAATAAGTTCACCTTCATTTTCTATGTTTATGCGCATTTCGAAAAACAAGCTGGTGCAATATAGGTGGAGTCTCGTGGTAAGCTCTTCAAATATTTCTTCACATTCTTCCGGTTCCATCTCCCTGAAAAAGCGGAAGTCATCGCTCTTCTCCTCAAACCAACGCCAGAATTTTGCCGCATCAGTACTTCTAAGCATATCTTGTCTATTTTGTGGCTGTACAAGCCGGGGGTAACAGTTAGTTTATAGCCGCAAGTTAACGCTATTTCATCATATTATACTTCTCTCCCATCAGGTCTCATATTCAATCGCCACAGGTAGAGTGGAAAACAGGAATTCCTGACCTTGATGGTCAGGAATCCGGAAGAATATATTGCCCGTCAGCCTAATTTTCTCATCCGCAAAACGATGCAGTTAAACTATAAAAGCTATAGGTCTCCTTTACAGATTGCTATCAGCCATCTCAATGCTAATCCGGCAGAAATAAAAAGTATTATAGCAACGAAGATGATAGGAAGACGGTTCTCTTAATCCATCAGGCCTTTTCCCTCAAGAATCTGTGGCATACATTTCTCAACCCTCGACACTCTTGTCTTCGATTGTTTAGGTGCAGAAAAATGAAGCAGGTATGCGCGTTGCCTTCCGGGCGTCAATGCCTCAAAAGCAGCCTTTAGGGCAGGGTGGGTATCCAGTTTCTGTTGAAACTCCTCAGCAACAGGAAATTCTGTGGTCTTTTTGTAGTTCACTTTCAAACCAGCCCTTTCTACTTCAATGGCCTCATAGATATAAGATTTCAGGATCTGTGTCATTCCTGCCACCTCCTTGGCATTGGTAAAACGGATCTGCCGTGTTGCCTGTGTATTCTCTGTCTGCTGGATTAAAATACCTTCAGGATCATTTAACAAAGCGCCCTTGAAAAACAGCATGGCGCAGTATTCTTTGAATGTGTGTATCAGCACTACATTGTTACCCTCATAAGTGTAACAGGGTGTTCCCCACTTAAATTCCTCCATCAGCTGACAATCAAGTATAATATTTCTCAACTTCTCCAGTTCCTTCTCCCATTTGGATTTGCTGATGTATGCGTCAACTTTAGGGTGCATGTTATGACTTATTGGTTTAACGAATGTTCCGCCTGCTCCTGTCCTGAACAGGTATGCCATGGTCGGGATCAGGAACAACAATGGGTGATAATATTTGATTTACATATCACCCATTGCGGATATACTGCTACAAATATATACGTAGTTATATAACCACGCAAATGTCTATATTTGTTGACACATCATTCACATGCTTTTGTATTCTCCACTTCATAATGTTTATACATGGAGAGGCTCATCTGATCACCGCTCTCCCTATTATATATTCTTTTCGTCTATCAACCTTCTATATCTTCACTTTATACACTGTATACGGAGATGTTCGTTTATCTACTCCGTTATTGTATTCTGGCTGCTTCTGGATCTGTGAGCAACTTACATACAAATATCCGTCTGCAATTGAATAGCTATCGGGCCATATTAGCCTGTCGTCCTGTACTATTGTAGTCATCTTCAGGGTTGAATCCAGCTTCACGAGGCGATACCGTTGCAGGTCGCCCAGGTACAGATTCCCTTTTTTATCGAAGATCATACCATCAGTGGTCGTAAAATGTCCCAGGTCTTCTACCCTGCTACCCAGATCAGCGTCGTTCATATTCCAGTCGCGCAGGTATTCTGTCTTAATACGATAAAGTTTATCATCCGAAAGCGGTTTATAGTATAACCAATCACCATTGGGCGTTAACGCAATACCATCTGAATTAAATTTTGCCGGCCGGCCATTCTTCATCAGTTCCCGTCCATCAATGACAAACTTATATGCGGGGTCTGATATCGTAGAATAATGTGCCTGCAATACCCTCCTCATTTGTCCGTTAGCCAGGTTCACGACAATGATACCTCCTCCTTTGGATTCGGTGAGATAAGCATATTGACGGGCTACATCTATCCGTACATCATTGACATAGGAAGTATCCGCGAGAATATCCATAAACGAATAGGTTCTGGCCACGGTATTACTGGTCTTATCCATTTTCACCAGTTTGGCCCCATTGCCCTGTATCGTTTGTAAACGGGGTGCAGCAGGATCCAGTATCCAAAGATCGCCTGCATCATCAAAATAAACGGACTGTACACATACCCATTTATCCAATCCGGACAATCCATGTTGCCATTGTTGCATGTCTTCATTCGGATAAGGTGTTTTACCTGTTCTTCCCTGTGTTACCACTACCGCGTATTTATAAATATCCGACCAGCGGGGATAGTTCACCAGCATGCGTCCGCCTTCTTCTTTCGCGACGCCTGTCAGCTGGTAGGTATTATCCTCAAAGACCAATTGTAAACCGTGATTATTATCCGGATCATTATCATCAGAACAGGCTGCCAGGATGCCTGTTAACAGCAAGAAGAGTACAGCACAATTTTTCATAAACATGTGTTTTAAAAGATAGCAATTGAATCACCTCATCTTCAGAAACATTGTGCCAATACATTATCCCATGGGGACAATGATGCGCTGGTCGGCGCGAAACACTCCCATTTTCCTCACGTACCATCAAATGCATCTCTAAGCTGTTGCAGTCTTTGCCCGTTAAATAATTATCAATGTGGCAATTACTCTCATAAGAACAGCGAAGGCAGCTGTTCATAATGCATTACAAGCCGCTAAATAATCGTGCAACAAAAGCGATTTAACAGGAAAAGATTAACAACTAGAAATATTTATATTTACACCTATTGCTATATTCTGACAAGTATTTATATTACATTTGTAAATATACCGTTATGAAAAAACACCTACACACCTTCTCAATATTACTTCTTGCATCCATCTCCTTAAGTGCTATGCATTTTACAAAAGTGTATATCTGCAAGTCCCCAACCAGTTACTCGTACCACAAAGGATATTGCGAGGGCTTGAAACGATGTACACACAATATTGATTCTGTGACAGTGCAGGAGGCAAAAGCGATGGGGAAAGATCATGCCTGCGGGTATTGTTACCGTTGAGTAAATATTGCAATGACTAAGATCCGCTGGAGGGCAGCTGGAGTTATATCCACTGGGGGGGGCGGTTGTATTATTAGTTGCCTACCTCCAAGCACCTCATGTAGCGGAGGGGTTCAGGTGGAGACCCAAGGGCCTTATCCCTTGGAGAGCGCTGATACGACCTACCTGGGGTTAATCAACACACAAATGCCAAACACGATTGATAAGCTATATAGCAAGGTACTCGGAAAGGGATACAGCCGAGGGGTCCCACCTGGAACCGCAGCAACATCCTCAATAAACCAAACATAAACAAAAAAGCGTCGTACTAGTGTCCGCTCAGGCCGCGGGCGATCCCCACTTCCAAACCTCTCAGCTCCGCCAGGCCTTTCAGGCGACCTATCGCCGAGTAACCAGGATAGGTGGTTTTGGTAAGATCGTCTAACATCTGGTGACCATGATCCGGTCGCATAGGCAAGCTATGCCCTTTCTGCTGCATTAACAGCACCAATTCCTTCACCACGGCATACATATCGACAACTCCATCCAGGTGATCAGACTCAAAGAAATTCCCGGCTGTATCCTGCTGCGTATTACGGAGGTGAACGAAGTGAATACGATCTCCGAACTGCCGCACCATCTCTGGCAGATGATTGTCTTTTCTTACACCAAAAGACCCGGTACAAAAGCACAAGCCGTTCGCCGGCGATGGCACCGCCTGCAACAAAGCCTCCACATCATCAGCAGTGCTTAAAATACGCGGCAATCCCAACACCGGGAAAGGTGGATCATCCGGATGAATAGCCAGCTGTACCCCTACAGATTCTGCTACTGGCGCCACTTCACGTAGAAAATAATATAGGTGCTCCCTTAACTTATCAGCATCGATACCTTTATAAGTATCCAGCGCCGACAGCACTTCAGCTGCAGTAAAAGGTACATCACTGCCGGGCAATCCCAGTAAGGCATTCTTGTACAGCGTCGCCTTCTCCCCCTCACTCATATTTTTCAACAAAGCTGCAGCAGCTTCGATCTCTGCGGAAGTATAATCCTGCGCTGCCCCTGGCCGCTCCAGCATAAACAGGTCAAAAGCAATAAAGGCTGAGCGCTCATAACGCAATGCCTTACTGCCACCGGGCAGGGTGTAATTAATGTCTGTCCTCACCCAATCCAGCACCGGCATAAAATTGTAAGTCACCACCTTCAGACCGCATTTTGCGACGTTCAACAGACTTTGTTTATAGTTCCCTATATGCTGCAGATAATCACCTGACTGCTTCTTGATGTCTTCACTGACCGGCAGACTTTCAATCACCGTCCAGTCCATACCAGCAGCTTCAATTTCTTTCTTCCGTCTGAGGATCTCCGGTACTGTCCATATTTCTCCTACTGGTATGTGGTGCAAGGCTGTTACCACGCCTGTACATCCTGCCTGTCTGATATCGCGCAGGCTAACCGGATCATTAGGGCCAAACCAGCGCATTGTTTTCTCCATCAATAACATTAGCTATAGTATTATTCTCAATGAAATGAATATTTTTTGTCTGATGCTTTTTCGCCCCGCCTGACACCCACATAATTAAACAACTGGAAAAATGCAATGCCTGCAGCATCACACCGCAGGCATTTTATCTACCCTATGAACTATTTCTTGCCGTTGCCCGGTTGCCCATTCTTCCGTATTTGACTAATATAATTAAAATCGGTTGTAATAAACTATAAGCCAATACCAGCATCGATTACACACATAAGATACCGCATTGCCCGGGGCGATACAAAAACGAGAACTGCAATAATTACGAAGTCACATTAAAGGGTTGCTGATAGCCTTCAGCAGGCAGGAAATGAGCTGTCTGTTTTTCATTAAGCCCTTGGCACCAGCCTTCTTTCGTTTATTTCGTGGCACCCTTGAAATGTGCTTTCATAGTGGAATCTTTAAATCAGTCTTTTCACACAACGAATATAGCAATTTCGATAAAATTACAACCGATTGTATTTTTATCGTAAAATATTTCTGCTTTTATTTGCACGGGAAACACTCTTGTCATGCCAGAAGAAAAAGAAATCACGATATACGACATAGCCAGGCTTCTGAATATTTCACCTACGACGGTTAGTCGTGGGCTGAAAGATCACCCTACTATTAATATAAAGACCCGGAAGAAGATTGCTGAAGTGGCGCGTCAGCTGGGCTATCGTTCCAATACCTTTGCCAGCAGCCTGCGTAGCAAAAGGACGCAGACGCTGGGCGTGATCGTGCCAAGGCTGAATAGTAGTTTCATGTCTTCTGTACTTGCCGGCATGGAGAATGCGGCCAGCAAGGAAGGCTACAACCTGATCATTGCGCAGTCACTGGAGCAGGCAGACAAGGAAATGGAGAACGTGATGACAATGTTCAACAAGCGGGTGGACGGACTGCTGGTATCCCTGGCCCATAGCTCAGAGAACGTCCGGCATTTCGACGTATTCTTTAATAAGAAGATCCCCGTGATCTTCTTCGACCGTGTGGCCTCCCATCCTGACAGTACCAGTATCATTATAGACAATTTCACTGCCGCCTACCAGGTAACCCGCCATCTTATCATGCAGGGCCACAAACGCATTATGCACCTGGGAGGAAATATGTTGCTGAATGTTTATTCCGAACGATTAAGAGGCTACAAACAGGCCTTACAGGACCACAAACTGCATTTCGACGAGAAACTGGTTATGTCAGGCAACCTGACAGAAGAATGCGGTACAGATATCGCCATACAACTTTTGAAACTGAAACCCAAAGACAGGCCGGAAGCCGTCTTCTGCGCCAACGACACAGCCGCCGTCTATTGCATGATCGCCCTCAGGAATGCCGGCGTCAACATCCCGGAAGACATCGCCTTTGCCGGCTTTAACAACGATCCTATCAGCAGGGTGATAGAACCCAATCTTACAACGGTCAACTATCCCGGCTATAACATGGGCCAGGCCGCAGTCGCCGGTCTCGCCAGCCATCTGAATGGCGATACCAACATTACCAATATGAACACGATCGTACTGAGATCTGAGCTGATTATCAGGGCTTCTTCAGGAAAGCGGAAATAAGCCTTATGATCCGGACAGGATGGTACATTTACTGAGGTACTCCTTATTGAAGAAAGTGGTGTAATGTGCAGTCTCCCGCAGTTCCATAGTAGCCACATTCAACTCCCACACCGCTGCGTCAAGGTATGGTATGTTCACTAACAATTCGACTGTAAACGCATCTTTCTGGCGGATATCAAACACGGGATTAGTATCGATCGTAGTCACAACGCCTTCATCCCATACCGTTATCTCAAAATCACCCGCCACTACTACCCATTTTTCGTCATCACTGATGACCCCACAGGTTGGATTCCCATAAAACCAGTTCAGGTACGTTACCTCACGGGTATCCAGGTGAAGCAAATAGGCATTCTCCGACTGACTCACCATTCTAAGATTCCTGCCTATGATATATTTATCAGCCCCTCCAAGGGTGAAATAAGCATTATATAAATTCGTAAACAATTCACACATAAGGGCTGCAAAGTAACGCATATCCTTTTTTATATACAAATTTGGTACAAACACACCTTGCCTATTGCGGGAACCAATATGACCACAAACATGCGCATATAACCGGGATCGGGGTTTACAGCCATCACCACAACGTACGCCTGGTATCACCCCGTGTTGAAACCCGGGGCTACAAACACGCGCCCACCTGCGGCGGGCGCTCCGTATTAATGAACGCCCAACCACCCCAAAATCCCCCAATGTAGCGGAGGGTTTCAGGTGGAGACCCAAGGGCCTTATCCCTTGGAGAGCGCTGATACGACCTACCAGGGGTTTAATAAAGATCCAAAAGCCAAACACGATTGATAAAGCCAAATAGCAAGGACTCGCAGAGGGATACAGCCCGGGGTCCCACCTGAAACCGCAGCAACATCCCCAAACAAACCAAACAAACAACAAAACATAATCCTCCAAGGCAAAGCGAAAACAAAACAAATCTTTGTAATTAAATTTCTTTTCCCGACTTTTACGCAACCGATTGTAATTTATACAACATCCCCGTTATGAAAAAAGCACTCCTGCTGCTGTTGACACTATTCCTCGTACAGCTATCACACGCCGAAGACGGATACCGGCTCTGGCTTCGCTATAACCACATAGACAACAACAAGCTCCTGCTATCCTACAGGAAAACAATCACCGCCATCCACGTGGCCGGCCAATCCCCCACCATGGACGCAGTGAAGAAAGAACTGGAACTGGGCTTGAACGGCCTGCTCGACACCAAAATTGCCGTGACCAGCAGGCCTGGAGGCAACACGATCATCGCCGGTACCCGCGAAGCATTAACCACATCAAAGCTACTGCCGCAAGGCGCCCAGGTACCTGCAGACGGGTTCCTCATTACTACAAACGTGGCCAACGGCAATACGATCATCACCGCCAACACGGCAACAGATATACTTTACGGCGCATTTCACCTGTTAAGGCTGATCCAAACCCACCAATCCATCGAAAACTTACATATCATATCCTCTCCCCGTGTGAAGCTCCGGCTATTGAATCACTGGGATAATCTGAACAGGTACGTAGAACGCGGATATGCCGGTATATCTATCTGGAACTGGCATACCCTCCCCGACTATATAGACGACCGTTACACAGACTACGCCCGCGCCAACGCATCTGTCGGCATCAATGGTACAGTGCTGAATAACGTCAACGCCAATGCGACGGTACTCACAGCGCCTTACCTGCAGAAAGTAGCTGCACTTGCCAATGTACTCCGTCCTTATGGCATTAAAGTATATCTCAGCGCCCGTTTCAGTGCGCCGATAGAGATAGGTCACCTGAAAACAGCCGATCCCCTCAACGATAGCGTACGCCAATGGTGGCAGGCCAAAGCGAAAGAGATCTACCAGTTGATCCCCGACTTCGGTGGCTTTCTCGTAAAGGCCAACAGCGAAGGACAACCCGGCCCGCAAAGCTATGGCCGCAGCCATGCAGACGGCGCCAATATGATGGCAGATGCCCTAAGCCCTTTCGGCGGCATCGTCATCTGGCGCGCCTTTGTATACGACCCGCAGGCGAATGACAGGTTCAAACAGGCTTATGCTGAATTTACCCCGCTGGATGGTAAGTTCCGTAAGAATGTACTCGTACAGGTAAAGAACGGACCTATCGATTTCCAGCCCAGAGAGCCCTTCTCTCCCCTGTTCGGCGCTATGCCACGAACGCCGCTGATGATGGAATTCCAGCTCACACAGGAATACCTGGGTCAGGGTACGCACCTTGTGTATGAAGCGCCCCTGTTTAAGGAAGTGCTCAATGCAGATACATATGCCAAAGGCCCGAACAGCACCGTTGCAAAGGTCATCGATGGTAGTCTCTACGATCATAGCCTGTCAGGCATTGCCGGTGTATCCAATATCGGTAATGAACGTAACTGGACAGGTCACCTGTTTGGGCAGGCCAACTGGTATGCCTTCGGGCGACTGGCATGGGACTATACACTCAGCAGCGAACAGATAGCGACAGAATGGATTCAACAAACTTTCAGCAATGATCCTACGGTCGTTGTGTCAATCAAACAGATCATGCTTGCCTCGCGCGAAGCGGTTGTGAATTACATGACGCCCCTCGGCCTGCATCACATCATGGGTAACGGCCATCATTATGGCCCCGCTCCCTGGAGTAACAACGCCCCCCGGCCCGACTGGGACCCGGTGTATTATCATAAAGCAGATGCTAAAGGTATCGGATTTGACAGAACAGCCTCCGGCACCAATGCACTACAACAGTACCAGACCGCCGTACAACAGTTATACGCCGACAGCAATACCTGCAGTGATCAATACCTGCTATGGTTCCACCACGTAAGCTGGCAGCATAAAATGCATTCCGGCCGAACCCTCTGGAACGAGCTTTGTCATAAATACCAGGAAGGCGTAGACACCGTCGGCGCCATGCAACACAAATGGGAGCAGCTAAAAAATAATATCGACCCGGAAAGATTTCACCAGGTACAGATGCTGCTGGCTATCCAGCATAAAGATGCCATCTGGTGGAGGAATGTCTGCCTGCTGTACTTCCAGACCTTCTCCCAAATGCCCTTCCCGGCCAATTATGAAAAACCAGACCATACACTTGAATACTATCAACAGCAACGCTTCCCTTACGCACCGGGAAACTGATATGCATTAAATAAACAGACCTCTATGGACAACGCAAACAATCGAGTAGCAATAGTAACCGGCGGAGGCTCAGGTATAGGACTCGCTATCGCGGAGAAATTCGTCGCCAGCGGCATTCACACCGTGATCGTGGGCAGAGATGAAAAGAAGCTGCAGGCCGCCAAAATACAACTGGGCGACCTCTGTTATCCCATCATCCATGATATGAGCAAGCTGCCTTCTATTCCTGATCTCATCAAAAAAATAATTGACCAGTTCGGGCATATCGATATACTGGTAAACAATGCCGGCATCAATATGAAGAAGGATTTTACCGAGATCACCGACGAAGAGTTCCAGCAGATCATCACCACCAACCTTTGCTCCGTATTCTCCATTTCCAGGGAAGTGGTGAAATACATGTTGCCCAAAGGCAATGGTAGCATCATCAATATAAGCTCTATGGCGGCCCAATACGGCATGCCAAGGGTAATAGCATATAGTGCCAGTAAAACGGCAATAGACGGCATGACAAGGGCCATGGCGGTTGAATTATCACCCAAAGGGATCCGCATCAATTCCATCGCTCCCGGGTTCATCGAAACTGCGATGACGGCCAAAGCACTGAATGCAGATCCTGAAAGGAAACAGAAAGCCATTGGCAGAACACCCATGGGACACATGGGCCAGCCCAAAGATGTGGCAGATGCAGCACTATTCCTTGCTTCCGATGCATCAAGGTATATTACAGGGGTAATATTGCCGGTAGACGGTGGTAATTCAATTGGATTCTAAGCTTAACATATCTCACGTTTTATGAAGACTATTCGTTTGTTCCTTCTCAGTACAATAATAAGCACTTCCATATGCGCCCAGGTCAGGCTTCCACGCCTGATCAGCGACAACATGGTATTACAGCGGGAAACCCAGCTAAACCTGTGGGGATGGGCTACCGCAGGGGAAAACATCACTATCAGCTTCGCCGGTAAACAATACGAAACGGTCACTCCTGCGGATGGCCACTGGCGGGTGGCCATTCCGCCTATGGAAGCTGGCGGTCCCTACGACATCAGGATCGACGCCAGCAATCATCTCACCATTAAGAACGTTCTTATTGGCGATGTATGGCTTTGTTCCGGTCAGTCTAATATGGAACTGCCCATGGCACGCTTAAAGGACAAATACCCCGCAGTGATTGCAGCAGCCGCTAACCCTCATATCAGGGCGTTTAACGTGGCTACCCGGATGAACTGGCAACAGCCGCAGGAAGACCTTGAAAGCGGCGCCTGGATGCCGGCCGACCCGGAATCTGTGCTGCAATTCTCCGGTGTAGGATATTTCTTTGCGAAAGCGCTCTATGAAAAATATCATATCCCCATCGGTATTATCAGAGCAGCTACCGGTGGCTCAACTGCGGAAGCATGGCTAAGCGACGAAGCACTGCAGCAGTTCCCAGCTATTTACAATTCCCTGAAATTAAGAGACCAAAGGTACCTCGACAGCGTGCGTAAAGCCGATCAGCAAGCCAGCGACAACTGGTATAGCAACTTATGGTGGCAGGACAAAGGTATACAGGCACCTGTCAGGTGGGCCGACAGCAACTATCACCCGCAGGACTGGAAGACCATGAACATTCCCGCTTACTGGCACGACGAGGGACTGAAAAACATACACGGCGTTGTATGGTTCAGGAAAACCATACAGGTGCCTGCAAAGATGGCCGGACAGGCAGCGAGGTTATTCCTCGGAAATATGGTGGACAGGGACTCCGTCTACCTCAACGGGCAGCTGGTAGGCGCTACACAATACCAGTACCCTCCCCGGAAATACCCTATCGCTGCCGGCATGCTGAAGGAAGGCGCCAACACCATCGTCATACGACTGATCAACTACAGTGGTAAGGGCGGATTCTATCCTGACAAATCTTATCAGCTGTTCACTGCTACCGATACCATCGATCTGAAAGGACCATGGCAATACCAGTTGGGCGCTGCTGCTGATCCTATTCCACCCACCATGACCTTTTATACTCAGCCTTTAGGCCTGTACAACGGGATGATAGCCCCCTTATTGCCTTACGCTATCAAAGGCGTTATCTGGTACCAGGGAGAAGCCAATTCAGACAGGGCAGCTGAATACGCCCAATTGCTTCCCGCCCTGATAAAAGACTGGCGGATTAAATGGGCAGGCATGCATCCCATGAGGAATTTTCCTTTCCTCTATGCGCAGCTGACCAGTTACATGCCCGTTCATCCGCAACCTACCAACAGCAACTGGGCCCTGTTGCGCGAAGCACAGTTAAAGACGCTTTCTGTTCCCAATACAGCGATGGCCGTAACCACAGATATCGGCGAATGGAACGACATCCATCCGCTCAACAAAGAAGATGTAGGCAAACGGCTGGCCCTGGCCGCCCGTAAACTGGCGTATCATGATAGCCTGCTGGTTAGCTCAGGTCCCCTGTATAAAAGCATGACCATAAAGGGGAATAAGATCATCCTGCAATTCACCAATACCGGCGCTGGCCTGACAGCAAAAGGCGGACCGCTCAAACACTTCGCTATTGCCGCAGCCGATGGCAAATTCAGGTGGGCACATGCAGAAATAAAAGGCAACACGGTGGTTGTATGGCATGAATCTGTCAGCAAGCCTGTAGCGGTGCGTTATGCCTGGGCCGACAGTCCGCTGGATGCTAATCTATACAATAAAGAAGGCCTGCCCGCATCACCTTTCAGAACAGATGATTTCCCGGCTATTCCTTAAAACATCTACGGAACGCAGCGCAGCCGATGCCTGTATGTATATCTAAGCAGCATCCCGTTTGTCCTTCAAATACGGGCGTATCACGCAGAGATCATTGTTTGTATCAAAGCACGCAAGACTGGCTGCATTCCTCCGAAATACATACTGGCGCAGCCCCCGGCGATACCTGTCCAATACTACCCGCTTATCCATTAATACAAATACAGGCATAGCGCTCAGCGATGCCTGTATTTGTATTTGAACACCAGCATCGCGATATTCAATCCCAATGCCAGAAAATTGGTTGAAATAATAGGAAGATCGGATTTGGCGAATCCATAGTATATCCATAAACTGTTTCCTGTTAGCATCACTATGAACATAAATACGGACACATCCTGTGCCTCTTTTGTCTTTACCGTCTTAATCAGCTGTGGAAGTAATGAAGAAGATGTACATATACCTGCTACAAGCCCCAGTATTTCAATAAATTCCATGACCCAGTTTATTATTCCGGCAGTAAAATAATGCCAATACCGGCAGCCCCTTGCATAGTTGCGCCGCGCTCCGGCAGCTGTAAGAATGGCACAATCTCTGATCAGGCATATCATAAGATTTTTTCACCCAAAACCTTATCATATGTCTGATAACAAAACCAATGTTGGTCAGCAGGACCGCATAAGAATTGATGCCAATGATCCGGCAGAAGTGGAATATGTTCACAGGCAGTTTCCGCACCTTAAACATGAACAGGTACTGGAGGCCATCAAAAATAAAGGGCCATTCCGGGAAGATGTTATCAAATATCTGCAGAAT
This sequence comes from Chitinophaga filiformis, assembly GCF_023100805.1. NCBI lineage: Bacteria > Pseudomonadati > Bacteroidota > Chitinophagia > Chitinophagales > Chitinophagaceae > Chitinophaga > Chitinophaga filiformis. The sequence goes on along the minus strand of NZ_CP095855.1, from coordinate 4,325,164 downwards.
CTGAAGTAATTTCAGTGAAACGCCCTGCGTAAGGAACGCAGGGTTTTTCACTCATCATAATTAGGGTAAACAATGGCATCATCCGATCACATTTTAGCAATAGACGTAGGCGGTTCACACATCAAAGGCACGATTCTCAACAGCAAAGGCGAATGGCAGATGGAATACAAGCGGCTTCCAACTCCTAAAGACGCGAAGCCGGCGGATGTACTGGAAACCATTTCCACACTGGTCCAGGATATGCCGGCCTACGACAAGGTTTCAGTAGGCTTCCCTGGTTATGTACGCAATGGTATCGTTTATACCGCACCCAACCTGGGCAATCCCAACTGGAAGAACATCGACCTGGGCCAGCAGATCGCTGACCTGCTTGGTAAGCCGGTAAGGCTTGTGAACGATGCAGACCAGCTCGGCCTGGGCGTGGTCAGCGGTAAAGGATACGAACTGGCTGTCACATTGGGCACCGGGTTCGGCACCGCGTTGCTGATAGACGGGTATCTCCTGCCTCACCTCGAACTGGCCCACCACCCTGTGACCAAAGAGCACGATTATGACGAATACATCGGGAATAAAGCCCTGGAAAAAGAAGGGAAAGAGAAATGGAACAAAAGAATGGAACGGGTATTCGAGATCCTGAAGATCGTCTTTAATTACGACCGCCTGTATATAGGAGGAGGAAGTGCTGACGAACTCACCATCCCCCTGGACGATAACATGCACATTTTCACCAATAAAGAAGGTATTAAGGGCGGTGCGCGACTATGGGATCTGGAAGACAGATATCATATCAGCACCAACCATCCTAAAAACTAGTGCATCAGATAAAAAACAACAGCGCCGCAGAAGACGTATCCTCTGCGGCGCTGTTGTTGACTAAAACTACAAATTGCTCTCATTCTGCGGCAACGGATACCTTGCCCACACATCATCATCGGGCCTGTCTTTCGGCAGGGTGCCCAATAAGTTATAACGTCTTGCGTCTATCCAACGGTGTCCTTCCATAAACAGGGAATACCTCCTGTTGTACAGCAGCTCTGTTGTCAACGCGGCCACTGTAACGGCGCCTGCATATGGCGTCAGGTTATGCGCTGTCCTGATACGGTTCAGCGCTACAATAGCATCGGGAATAGCACCGCTCTGTATCTTGGCTTCCGCATAGATCAGGATCAGTTCCTCATTGCGGATGATGCTTACCGGCGAATTCAGTGAGCTCCAGATCACCACGTCACGCGTAGCGGTCAGTCCATTCTGACTGAAAGCGGCATTACGCAGGGCGGTCTTATTGATACGATCGTCACCGGGAACAATATCAGCCGCATAGGAAGGATGTGCTCCTCTTACTTCACCGGTATTGTTTGGGGCGATGAACATTGTATTGGCCAGGTCGCCACCATTTGTAGAGAAGTAATGGTATATGCCTGTATTCAGTGCGCCGTTCAGATCGAAGAAAGATTCGTTCAAAGCCGTTAATGCCGCTGCCCAGTTCTTCCTGTAGATGTACACCCTGGCAGCCAGCGCACGGTTAAATTTCAGCAGACCGGCAGCATCTTTGAAACCGGCAAAACCATCTGATAAGGGGAACATGACCTGCGATCCTGTCAGGTCGGCTTTACCGTCGTCCAGGAATTGCAGGATAGTGTCCATTACTTTTCCGGGGTCTGTCACCACAGGACCTAATGTAGCACCATTAGGCACCGGTATACGCGCGCCATTGGAATCTGTCATATTGATGTTCAACAACAACTGGTAACCGATCAGCGTCTTTGCAAAACCGGAGAAGGCTTTTTTCTGTACATCGGAAGCAATTTCCGTACGGGCATTCTTAACCGCATCCAGCAGGATGAAACACTGCCTGGCCACCTGGTAACGGGCGCCCCAGGGATTTGTCAGGTAGAAAGTATTGTTGTCCAGTCTCCTGCTACCACCGCCAAGAATATCAGTGGTATAACGGGGCTCAGAACCGGAGAAACGATAGATCTCCCGGCCAATGGCGCCCAGGCCATCGAGGTAAACAGCATAGTGATTACGCATGCCCGATTCCGCACCTGTTACAAGGTTAAACAGGTCGCTGCGGGTTGGGTTATTAATGATACCACCTACTACAGGCGTATTCAGACTGGTTATTTCTCCTTTCTGACATGCACTCATGATCAGCAGGAAAAAGGCGGCAGTTATAATTGAGAAATAGCTCTTCATATGTAATAATTTTTAACAGACAGAAAATGATCAGAAATCCACACCAACATGGAAGCTCGCTCTTTTTGAAGCAGGGAACGGTGTAACATCCACACCGGTAGATAAACCATTACTACCACGGCTTGTAGAAGTAGTGATGGTATTACTTCCGAAGTTGGATACTTCAGGGTCGTACCCTACATAATCTGTCCAGGTAAAGAAGTTGTTGGCCGATACGCCCAGACGGACGCCCTTGATGAAATTGGTGTTTCTCAACGGTACATTATAGTAAAGCCCAATCTCGCGGATACGTACATAAGATGCATCCTGTACGTAGATAGAAGCATCACCTGCACCCGTGCGGTACACACCCGCTTTAGTGCCATGCGACACATCGTCGTAGTCGAATGAAGTAGCGCCCAGATCTGTCAGCAGCTGCGTGAGGTTGATATTGTCGCCGCCCTTCTTCCAATGTACCAGGAAGCGCAGGGTGAAGTTTTTCAGGAAGGTCACTTCATCATAAAAACTCATCTGGAATTTAGGTTCTGAGTTACCGATCAGTTTCAGATCACTGCCCACCGTTCCTTTGATCTGAGTAGCGGGTTGTCCTTCTTCCAGGTAAAAAGTACCGAGTGAGTTACCGAAGGCGCCGATCGCATATGGAGGTATGATCAGTTTCGTTACTTTGGAACGGTTACGCCACCAGCTGATGGAAGATGACCACCTGATGTATTTATTATTGATCGGCAGGGCGGTCAGTCCCAGCTCAATACCGTTGTTTTTCAGGTCTCCACTGTTCTTCCACTCGTTCGCATAACCGGAAGATCCGGGCAGGGCGTGACGCAGCAGTACATCCTGTATTTTCTTGATATAGTAAGTAGCTTCCAGGCTCACCCTGCCGTCCAGCACACTTACGTCCAGACCTGTTTCGAACTCAGACTGTCTTTCCGGTTTGATGTCAGGATTACCAAGCAGGTTATCGACCAATATACCGGGAAATCCGCCGATATTACTTCCCAGCATACCGGTGAACTTACTGCTGTATGGCGGTACGTTGCCTGACTGGCCATAGGCTGCACGTATCTTCAGGTTCTGCACATCCTTCACATCCCAGAATTTCATCTTGGCAATGTTCCAGGAAACAGCTCCTTTAGGGAATACATAATATTTCTTGTAGTCGCCGTTATTGGTAGACCGGTCAAAACGTACACCTCCGCTCAGCGTAATAGCGTCCAGCAGCGAGAGGTCTTCCTGTATGAAGATACCATTGTCGCGGTACTTCTGCCTGAACTGCCGGGTAGTGGTATTGGCGCTTGCGTCCAGATTGCTCTGACCCGATACAAGGTTGGTGGCTACAGTCACGATGTTATCCATAAAACCAGTTTCCAGTGTAGCACCTACAGTACTGGTCAGGCTGATATTATCATTTGGTGTGAAGGTATTGGCCAGGAACCCACCTAAGTTTGTATTGGTGTTGTTTGTATTACCCTGGATGGAATGCCCCTGTAAAGCGTTCTCCTCAAACTGCAGATCACGGGGGAACAGGGCGGCAGTTTTATAGTTAAAATAATCCACTCCGCCACGGCCAATGAATTTGGTGGAAGAATGTTCATTCTGCTGAATGCGGATCTCCAGGTTGGCGCCGCCAACAAAGCGGTTGGTCAGTTCGTTGTTTTTCATTTTGTCACGGGTCTCCAGCGGATTGGACGCCGCGAACGGGTTCCGGGGATATTCACCCAGGGCATTAGGGAACAGGTCCACAAAATCGGGCGTAGACGACAAAGCCACACCATAAGTAACACCATTGTTATCATTGTTGGTCAGCCCTCTGTCAGCATCAGAGTGAATATAACTGGTAGTAACGCCAAGAGAGATATAATCGCTGATCCTGTGATCGATATTCACGCGTACAGAGTTATTAAAATAACCGGTATTCTTTACGATACCCTGCTCCTGCCTGCGATTGCCCGAGATGTAGAATGTGGTTTTCTCACCACCGCCACTCAGCGACAGACCAGTGTTCAATATCAGGCCTGTTTCGCCATACATTTCCTTTTCATAGTCGTAGATCTTGCCTGCGCTCTTAGCTGCATTATATTGCGCTGCATATTGCGCACGCCTCGCTATTACGGTAGGATCAGCGCTGGAAGACGGTCCGGCCAGATCAGCAGCTGTTTCAGCGGTAAAAGCACGCACACCCATCAGGTGCCTTACTTTGGCGAAACCAGTTTCGTGATTCACACTGATCTTTGTTTTACCGGCCCTTCCTTTTTTTGTAGTGATGATCACCACACCGGCTGCTGCTTTCGCGCCGTACAAGGCAGCAGCAGAGGCTCCTTTAAGGATCTCTATGTTCTCAATATCCTGTGGGTTGAGATCAGCGATACGGCTGGAAGGGTTATCCTGGTTGTTAGGGTTACCCGCAGTAGCTGCACCGGTTACATCGTTCAGTCCCGCAGGGATACTGCTATTATTAAAGAAGATACCATCCACTATATATAGTGGCTGTGAGTTCCCAAATACGGAGGTGATACCCCTCATCTTTACAGAAATACCGCCACCGGGGGCACCGGAGTTGGCCGTGATCAGGGCGCCGGGCACCTTGCCGCTCAACGCTGCATCGAAGGTCTGCGCAGGCGCTGTACCCGACAGCTGATTGGCATTGATGGTCACCACGGTATTGGCCAGGTTGCTCCTTTTTACAGTAGTGGCCAGACCGGTTACCACAATTTCATCCAATTTGGCAAAGTCTTCTTCCATCGTAATGTCCAGAGAAGAACTGCCCGATACCTTAATCGTTTGTGTTTTGTATCCTGTAAAGGAAACAAGCAGCGTCGCGTTGGATGGAACGGAGAGATTATAGACGCCGTTTCCATCCGAGATCGTTCCCTTGTTGGTGCCCTGTATTCTGATAGTCACACCGGGAATAGGCTTGCCATTCACGGCGTCCTTGATTTTACCTGAAATGTTTTGCTGCGCAAATAGTGCCAGTGCGCTACATAGAAATAGCAACACAAGCAAGCTGGATTTGGGTAGAAGCATAGCTTGTTCGATTTAGATATGATGATGATTGATAAAAATTGCTACAGTTTCCTTTACTGATCTTATGATCCGCGATCTTTAGATTTTGGTGTTAAACGTGCTATTGGTCATGTCTGCTTATTTAACAGTTAACAGTGCATTGTGGTTCCCTGCCGGAATGTTCCTTCAGTTGCGGGGTTTCCGTACATCGGCAGGCGACTCTCATAAGCGGTCTTTATAACGTCGAATAAGTTCGGCAGATTACGAAAAACTCAAAGCATTTCGTTTTTTTTGTTTGGGCTATTTATACTATATTTTCTGATGGCTTCATTTCACCTGCAATAGTTCAGCATTAAACAATAAAATCCTGTAACCGGATTACATAGTAATCCGGTTACAGGATTTTTATCTATATATAGCATTGATCAGGGTTTTACACTACCGTCGATCGCACCTTTAAGGTCTTTGGAAATCAGTTGGTTCCCGTCAAAGAATGACACAGTAGCTTTGTCTTTGATGCTGAATTTTACTGGATTCAACAGGACTACCTTACCACTAAAATTATCCAGCTTCAGTATTTCACCCGTAGCATTTTTCTGCACCTGTATATAAGCGATAGCGTTAGGCGCGTCTTTAGACAAGTCTACATAAAAAGTATAGTAATAGTTACCGTCAGTCTGGTATCCGATTTCAGTAAAAGGAGGTTTGTTATCATTTGCATTGGCTACTGAAGTAAAGGAACACAGTGCCATCATAACAATCAGAAACAGGTTCAATGCGCGCTTCGTCATAGGGATAGTTTTCGTTTAAATAATAATAAAGGTTCAAGGTTCTATTACAATTTAACATTTTTTTATATTTAAAAACAATTTTTATTCCTTATGCGGGAAAAATAATTTCCTGAGAAGGCAGAAAAATTTTTTGTAAAATTTTTATCAACTGGTTATCAACCACTTAATACGTATAATGGACAATTGGCTAAAAAAAATTTTCCCGGCGTATTTTCGTTCAGTCGGGGCTACCTACTGGCACATAACTCTCATAAAATAAATCAATTATGTGTTACAGCCCACCACATTTGGCTTACTCATAATATCTACATCTCCATTTTTCTCACCTATATACTTTAAAATTTTTTTTAACCCTTGTACGCATATCGGGTATTAAATGTTGTCTTATATGCAAAGGGTTCATTCAGTTCAATGCGCGTTTAAATTTTGAATCTGGGTTAATAATTCGTGTAACCATAATAATAAAGGTAAAAGGTAAAATAGATGAACAGAAGCTTAATGGTTCTTGCAGCCTGCTGCATAACTATGCCTGCAATGGCACAATCCTTTCAGATCAAAGGAAAGCTCGGACGATTACAGGCGCCTGCCAAAGTGTACATCGGTTACACTTTCGACGGCAAAAGCATTTACGATTCTGCAGATGTTGACAACGGTAATTTTTCGTTCGACAGGCCTGTCTCCTATCCTACTAACATCCTGCTGACTGTAAGCCGGGACGGAGAGCCACAGACTTTCTTTAATGCCAAGGACATTGCTCATCTCTACGTAGAACCAGGTTCAATCGTATGGTTAACATCCGACGAAAGCATCGCCAACTTTGATGCTAACGGCTCCGCTTCACAGGATGATTATAAAACCTACCAGAAGTTCATGGCAGATGCAGAAGAAAAACTGACACTGCTGACCACCGAGTCATCCAACACATTGCAGAATGATGTATCGGAAAAAGCACTTGCAGCCAAAGGCTCATATATGGAGCATTTCCGTGCGGCAATGGACTATCGCAAACAAAAAATGAAGGAGTTTATCCAGCTGCATCCCGAGATGTACATCAGCCTGGATATCCTGGAAGAATATGCGGGCGCCTTTATCGACTACCGCGATGTTGAGCCTTTGTTTAAATCACTGGCCGATCGTACAAAAACATCTGCAAAAGGTAAGGCATACCTGAAAAAGATCGAAACCGCGAAACAGACCGCCGTTGGCGCTGCTGCTCCTGAGTTCTCACAAAAAGACGCTAATGGTAACCGGGTAACCCTGTCTTCCTTCAAAGGAAAGGTAGTATTACTGAACTTCTGGGCCAGCTGGTCGGCAGCTTCCAGACTGGAGAACCAGCAGCTGAAACAGATCCTGAAAACATACACCGCGAAAGATGTGACTGTGATCAACATTGCACTGGAAGAACGCAAAGAGCCGTGGATCCAGGCCATGAATGAAGACAGAATGCCAGGGTACAATGTATCTGATCTGAAATTCCTGAGAAACGAGATCGCCGAACTTTATAACGTTACTGCTGTTCCGCAGAACGTGCTGATAGACGGTTCCGGAAATATTATTGCCAGAAATCTGAAGGGGAGTCAACTGTCAGATAAATTAGCTGGTATAGTTGGTAAATAAGTAAAAGAGTGTAATCATAACAGGTAGTCATAGTGAATTAATGCAAACCCGGCAGGTGAAAACCTGCCGGTTCTTTTTTAATTAAAATTCTACATTGCTTCCACGAGAAACTTCAGTTTACCCTGCGCCTTCACCTTCCCCTGCAGGTTGATCCTGTAAATATTGTCGCCCCACTTCTGCCTTACTCCTCCGTCTTCCTCCGTTTGTAAAGGCACTTTCTCTACGCTCGCTACAAGGTCTGTCGCCGGGTAACGCAAATAAAAATCTTTGGATCCGCTACCTTCTTTCCGGTGTATCACCAATACGCCCGGTTTAATTACTTCTGCCGGGTAACAGGTCATAAAATGTTCCGTCACCTGTCCATCTTCCTCCAGCTGCATCACGTCTTCTATCTGCACGTTCTTTCCCTTATTAAGCCGGATACTCCGTTGCCATCGCTTTATACCTGCCTGCTCCGGGTAGGCGGCACTGATATCCATGGCCATTGTGCTCGCAGATGCAGTCCTTTTATACGCCACCTTTTCTGCCTTAAACCTGCTGCCAGGCAACTGTGCATAGCCGTTCACAGCAGGTACATTATGGTAATCGGAACTATTGTACCAGATATCATATCGCCTGCCGCTGAAAGTCTTGGCTGTATACGTCCCTCTTCCTACATCGATCAGCACCGGTAATCCGTCATGGTATACTACATAGTTGCCCACATCGTTATGGTTATGGCTCTCGTCATTGTGTCCGCCCTGTGCTGCCACAAAAAAGCCATCCGTACTGCCATTCCTGTCACGGGCTATCATGACCTGCAGGTCCGGCCACCAGACATCACCGGGCAATACCAGCCCTTTATCGGCATGTTGCAGTTCATCCTGCATGAATAGCACGAACAGATGCCTGAAATAATGATACCCCCTCATCGATGCGGGGTTTTCGTTTTTCAGGTAATAGGCTCCGAAACGCATCATGGCTGTATCCTTTATATCCTTCCCAAACCGGTAGATCATACTGGCTGCCATACCAGGTTGTGGATCAGCATCTGCAAAATTGATAAAATACTTTTCACTGATCTGTGCCTTGTAAATGAACCTGCCCATCTCGGCTACTTTCGGGTCAGCATACACATATGCGAAAGCGTTGTTAGTAGCGAGGTTCAGTAAAGAGATATTATCATACAATGATGCCGCTGCTGCGCCCCAGTACCCCGGGCCTTCATCACAGCCGCCATCAGCAGGATAGGGATTCAGAAATGCATCCAGTACGCCCAGCAGCTTCGATACTGCGGCCACCCGTTTGCTCTCATCTTTCTCCAGCAGCAACACGGAATTCAGCCAGTTGGAACAGATCCAGGGATTCCAGTTGTTCGGCCTCCGGCCACTACCGCTGGAACTCATCCATCCATGAGGTTTGGTCATCAGCGGCTCAAAGATCCGTTTGTTCGTTTCATAATAGATCCGTTTTCTTACCTGCGGAGATACCCTGTCCAGTTCCGCCCCCAGGAAGTAATCCACCCAGGCCAGCAGAGTGGCTGTCTCCGCCGAGAACAGCTCTACAAAAGGCGCAGATACATCCATCAACCCGTCGAAAGACCTTGGCAGGTGCGCCGATGCTCCCCAGAAAGATTCCTCACAGATCGACCATACGCCATTCACCACCTGGTCAACAAACCGGCCTTTGTGCTCATATACTTCTGCCAGCAGCAGCGTACCTAACACCTCTCTTTTTTTTCCGCTGATGTCCTGGTACTCTGAACGGTTCCCGTTACGGATGATCAGTAAAGATTTCACAGCGGGGATACCCGGCCATTCGTAGTCCAGATAAGCTTCTGCCTTTTTAATGATAGCCGCTCCTGTTGCCGGATCAGCTTTTTCCCATCCCGCCCTGTTCTCCAGGCGCGGAAAAGGCTCCCATTTGGCATATGGCATCAGCTTTTCTGCCAGTTGTGCGGATGTATAACGGCCGCTCAGCAGGTTCTGTGCAGATAACTGGCTTCCCAGCAACAACAGCATACAGGTTAAAACAGTATATTTTTTCATGAGACCTTTTATTTCATTAATATGCCCAGTCAGTAAGGAGTAATAAATTATTCCGGAAGTCCTTGTGCAGCTCCCTGAGCGCAGCCAGATCAATGTCTGTATATTTTTTAGCGGCCACTTCCGACAGCTCCAGGAACTCCTCATCATGCTTCGGCTTGATCTGCTGGTACTGCCAGTCCTTCTTTCCGGTAGCATAGGGCAGCAACCATGTATATGCTTTCTTCAGGCTTTTCTTGTCCGGACTTTCATAATGCCAGAGATCAATATTTACATTCTCTGCCAGTAAGGCCAGTTCAAAAAAAGCACGCAGGTTGAACAGGGAATAATTCCAGGAAAGTGTTCTGGCCAGTTCTTTCGGCTGACGCCCATCCGGCTCCAACTGGAGGTCTATCCGTTTCCTGGTCTGCTCCTCCAGGAACTGTCTCGCCAGTTCCCGCTGACCGGTGAACAGTGCGATCACCACCTGCTGTACATCATACCAGGTACCATGATTATTCAATTCATCTGCTTCGTCTACCCCTATCGGACTGGTTCGCATCCACTGCAGGAACTCCCGGTACCAGTCCTGGATACCTTTGTATTCCGCGGCAGACAAAGACGTTGAACGCTTCAGCAACTGCACGCCGTCTATCAGCATCGTCACATTATGAGTGTCGATCAGCCCTATTCCCCTGCCTGCTGTAATACCAGGAATGGCCTGCCCGTAATTCAGGTTCGGATTCATCCTGGTTGCAGTGTCGAGGAACCAGGTACGCAACAGCCCCGCCGCATGTGCAGCATACTTTTCATCACCGGTGTAAAACCAGGCCAGTCCCAGGAAATATACATCCCTGGATATGGCATTCTGGTATTCATCATCCTTGATGGCATAGCGTTCGGGGTTCACCTGTCCATCCTTCCGGATATACGGTAAGCCGTTCGCTTTAGTGGAGTCGGGCCACCAATATGGCCCGACGCTCATATAATCATGCTTGTCACCGCTGGGTGGCGCCTTATCTTTATACACGACGGAATAAGGCCCGTTCTTCAGTGACCGGTCAGCTATGGAAAGCAATTCTGCCAGCGCCTGCTGCATAGCCGGCTCCTGCCGGGCAATCCTTCGTTTTGCCTCCAGCAGCTTCCGCGCTTTGATCAGGAAAGTCTCCGGCGGCGCTTGCGCCTTCAAGGTGCTGATACACATCAGTAGCGCCAGGATCAACATAATACAAATCTCTATTGCAGGCGTCCTCATAAAAACATCAGTTATTTAAGTGTGTAACGTTTGATGCTGATGGTGGCGCTCTTCTTGCCATCATCAGCCTTATTCATAAAAATATAAGCACGGTATTTCCCATCCGCTGTTTCAATCCAGGCGCCTGCCTCTGTTTTAAGATTGATAGCATAATCAGGCGCATCTTTCATATCCAGCTGCTGGAAATCCAGGTCGTCAATATAAACGCCATACTGCAGCCGCGCAAGATGGAAGTCGCGCAGGTTCCAGGTCTTGCGGATCTTCGTGTCCCTGTTCACCCCGGTGGGCAATACCACGCCCGGAAGATAAGCAGTATCAGCAGCCGGCGCTACCAGTGCATGATTAAATGAGATACCCGAAATAGCCCTGTACAGGTAAACAAGGTCAATTTTGCCGGCATTCGCGGCGGCATCTGTCGCATTATATACCGCCATATCTGCAATGGAAATGAAACAGGCATCTCCGTTCTTCACCGGCAGATCGAGCACCATATCCATTTTGGAAATAGTATAAGGCCCCATTGTATAAGACACTGTTTCCCCGTTACTGCTCCTGGCAGAGAAAGTGAACTTCACTTCTTTACCCTGCGCGGCCCTGGGTATCACATAATAATACCTCAGCGTCACCGCATTGGTATCTTTTGTAAATGCCACTTTTGTAAGCGGCCCTTCATTCACAGAGGGATCTCCGATGGGAATACCCACGTCTTCACCACTACCATTTGTGTAATAGGACTTATTCTCCAGGTAAGTGGCCGCATCTCCTGCAATCGAAGCTTCCACCTGTGCAGACACGATCTTTCCTTTTGCAGCAGGAAGCGCTATGGCATAGGCAAACTCTATTTTCAGGCCCGCCACATTCGGTCCCAGTGTTCTTTTGATACAGTCGTTCTGCAACTCATTCTTAGGCGACGGAACGGCGTATTTGTCGTCCTTACACCCTGCCACCAAAACACAGATCGAGAAGAACCACAGTGTATATCCAACATATTTAATGTTCATAGAAAGCATGTTTAAGTGTAAATACTACCTTGGCTGTACAGTAACGATCACTTTATAGGTCTTTCTCACCTGCCTGTTGCCCGAAATAACCGTATATGTTCTCGGGTTGGCCAGGTCTGAAAAGTCAGTGAAGCCGGTGATCTTAGGGTCCAGCTTTGCATCTGTCACTAATGTGAACTGTGGATAGAGGTTTTTCAGGTCTGTGCCAAAGAACACTGTAACGTTGACCGTACAGGCTACTGTATCTATTACAGCATTTTTGGTACGTACTGTCTGAAAATCGGAGCCCAGCAATTCAAAATTGCTCACATAACATTCCGCACGGGTAGTGATCAGCAGGCCGTCTTCGTCAATTGGAGGATCTTTCCGGCAACCCATCAAAGCCAGGCCGCTGAGGAAAAGTAATAAGAGTAAAGTGAAATATCTTTTCATCGTCTTGATTTTATTAGGTCATGCAATTAGAGCCAGGGCGTATTCTGTGTCAGGTTAGGGTTCCTGTTACGCTCGCCCGGCGGGATCCTGAAAATGTAACACTGCTGATACTCCCGCTCAGACATGTTCTGGAAGTAACGGGACGCCTGTGCACCGTAGGTATCGATACGCCATACGCCATTACCGTAGGGCGGATTCCATACTCTCTCTATAGCCCTCCATCTGCGGAGGTCAAATGCCCGTTGCCCCTCGCCGAACAGTTCCACGATACGTTCCTGTTCGATAGCGCTGAAAAATGCCTCCTTGCTGGCAGTTTTATCTGCCGCCAGTGGTGGCAGGTTCCCGCGATGGCGTATCCTGTTCACCAGGGCAATCGCATCTGCCTGCGGACCGTTCACCGCATTCGTCGCCTCTGCATACATCAGGTATACATCCGCCAGGCGCATCACCGGATAGCTATAAGTACCATCGCTGCGGCCCAGCCCTGCGGTGTTACGGAGGAACTTGCGCAGCACATAACCCGAATTACAGCCATCCGTATTGTAGGTGGTGTATTGAACGCCATTGATCGTAACGGGCTGATTCCAGGTCTTGTAAATGAATGGGACCCATCCGGTCGATTTTAAAGAGATCATACCCACGCTCACCTCATAGTCCCACATAATGGACGACTTCATCCTATAATCGCGGTTTGCGTAGCTTTGGGGATTTATAGCCGAATTAAGAGCAGTTCTTGCGCCGGGCGTAGTTGGGCTCATCGGAATCAGTTTGTCCGCAAAATCGCCTGTAATGGTCGATTGGTACCTGTCTGCAATTTCATAACGGGGAGATACCCAGCACTGGGAACCTTCATGTGAGCGGCCGGCTACATCACGCATCAGCTCTTCCCCCTGGTTGGTACCCGTACCACCATGTGTAAAGGCCATGATCATTTCAGCATCTCCGTTGGCCACAGGCGTGAACAGATAATAGTAATTCGGCAGTTTGTCAGCCTTCCCCGGTTCATCACATTCACCAGGTTCTCCTCCCCTGAAAAGCGTAAGGCCATAGTCATTGATCACTTTGGCAAAATCATCCGCCGCTGCTTTGTAGGCGGCATTGCCCTCGTTTTCATCCGGCGTGAAGGTGTCCAGTTCAGGCCAGCCAAATTTGTTCCAGCAGGCCCAGAATAATTGCACTTTACCTCGGAAAGCCAGCGCCGCCGGTTTTGAAGCCCGGCCCTGCTCCTGCGCCCGCGCGGGCAATTTATCAAACGCATAGGTGAGATCAGCGATAATTGAATCTTTCACCTGTTTCAGCGGTGTACGGGTCTGGTTAGCCACTTCTGCGTTATCGTATATCACATGATCTATATAAGGCACATCCCCCCACATGGAGATCAGCCGGAAATAGACTATCGCCCTGAGCAGGCGGGCTTCTCCCACTATTCTTTCCAGTTGTGGCAATGATGTTTCACTCGCTGCCGGCAGCATCTTCCTCACATTCTCAATGACGTAATTGGCGCGATGTACGCCGCCATAGAGACGCTCATACATTTTGTCGAAGTTGTCGCCATAACCCGAAGGACTGTAATCGCCTCCATTGTAGGCATCGCCTTTCTGCAGATTGCCGCTGGCGGTACTGGTGCCGCGGGTCCTGATATATTCCCCCTGTCCGTCAAAATAGTAATCGCGGTCAAACAGCGGTCTGATATCGGCATAGGCGCCCATAAGGGCATAAGTTGCATCTGCCTCTGTTTTCCAGAAAGATGCTGTTCCCAGCTCGGTGGTCGGGTCCCTGTTCAACAGGTCCTTCATACAGCTGCTGGTAAAGAAAGCCCACAGGCACAACACACCGGTGAAATATATTTTAACACTTGCTTGTTTCATGATCATTACATTTATAAACTCATGTTTAAACCCACTGCATAAGATCTGTTCAGCGGATAGGCATTACTTCTGTTACCCGTCAGCTCGGGATCAAGTCCGCGGAAAGAAGTGATAGTGGCTATATTCTCAGTTGCACCATAAATGCGGAAGCCCGCGAGGCCGATCCTCTCCAGCCACTTCTTAGGGAAGCTGTAACTCAGCATAATGTTCTTAAAGCGGATATAACTGAGATTATCCAGCCAGAAACTGGTTTCCACCCTGTTGTTACTTCCTCCCAGGCGGGGCCACTCACCGTCGCGGTTCTCCACCGACCACGGATTGTTCCAGTGATTCCAGCTCGAAGCATAGCGTTGTAAACCGAAGTTGATATTATTGTAGTTGTTGATCCAGAAATCCTTCCGTCCGGTAGCCCCCGTGATGAGGAATGACAGGTCAATACCTTTCCACGAAAGGCTTGTATTCAATGCAGCAATAGTGGTAGGTCTGTCACGCTGTACATTCGGATAGGCCTTCATATCATTACCATCAATACGCCCGTCGCCGTTCAGATCTTTACGGATAAGATCTCCGGGAGAGGCGCCCTGTGGTGTATGGCTATACACGTCCTGCCAGGTCTGAGCGATACCCGCGTCTTCATACGTGTACAGGAAATGATATGGCATGTCGAGGAACACCCATCCCCGCCCCAGGAACTCGTTCCATTTCTCCAGTGTAGTGGTGTTGTAAGATGCATTAAAACCGAATCCATATTTCAGCTCTCCCACCTTGTCCGACCAGATGAGATTGAGCTCAACACCCTGGTTGCGCAGGTTACCGATGTTCTTGCGCGGCGCATTATATGCTCCTGTCAGCAGGATAGACATTTCGGAGGGACGGTTCATGCCCGTGGTCAGGCGATTATAATAATCCAGTTCGGCCGTCAGGCGGTTGTCAAAGAAACCCAGGTCCAGACCTATATTCAGCACCTTGGTCGATTCCCATGACAGGTCCTTGTTCACCATCTTCTGGTTAACAAATCCTTTCACGATAGTACCGTCTATCATATAGTTACTTGCGGCCAGCGTACCCTGTTGTTCATAACGGCCTACTCCACTATTGTTACCTAAACCGCCGTAAGAGAAGCGAAGTTTACCACTACTGAGGATACGCTTTGTGAAAGCATTGATAAAGCCCTCTTCCGTAAAACGCCATCCTAAAGCCACAGAGGGGAAAAAGCCGTACTGATGTCCCGGCAGGAAACGGGAGGAACCATCGTAACGGAAGTCCGCTTCAAACAGGTACTTGCCGAAAGCAGTGTAGTTCACACGACCGATATAAGAGCGTAATCCTTCGGTACTGGAGTTACCTCCGGTCGACTGTATATCCGTCAGCGCGGCATCTACTTCGTGTAAGGTAGGGTATAACCTGTCATTACGGGAAGTACCCTGGTAGCGGTCGTACCAGAATTCCTCACTATATACGCCCAACAGGCTGATCTCATGATTGGAACCAAAGCTATGCTGATAGTTCAGGCGTCCGTTCAGCATGGTCTTATAGCCGGTATTCGTATAGTTACCCACGCCGGCGTTTTCGCCCACGTATACACGGCTGCCAAAGGTGCCTGTCTGAAAGTTAAAGGAGCGGTTGGGAATATTG
This sequence comes from Chitinophaga filiformis, assembly GCF_023100805.1. Classification (NCBI taxonomy): domain Bacteria; kingdom Pseudomonadati; phylum Bacteroidota; class Chitinophagia; order Chitinophagales; family Chitinophagaceae; genus Chitinophaga; species Chitinophaga filiformis. Next base: position 4,309,366 of record NZ_CP095855.1, on the reverse strand, counting down.
GCATTCCAGCGGAACTGGTTATAATAGTTCAGTGTATAATCCACGCGCCCCGTAAGTCCTTTGACAGGTTCCCAATCCACATATGCCATTGCATTTGCCTCCTGCCTGTTCTGGCGGTTCAGCATGTTCTGGTATACTGTATACGGATTATATGCCTGCGGATCTTCATTGTAAGCCATTACGCCGCCATAATATCCCGTCAGGGGATCGTAGGGCGTAATGCCCGCAATGGCGTATTGCAGATCGAAGCCGGCCGTATTGGAAGCATCATCATCTGTGTAGCCATCTGCCAGGGCATAGGTGTACTTGGACCAGTTGCCATTGAACCGCAGGCCCGCATTTATGTTTTTACGCAGTTTATTATCATAATTGAAACGGACATTGTATCGTTTGTAGTCGTTGTTGATCTGCAATCCCTTTTCATTCATGATACCTGCGGAGATGAAGAAGTTGGAATTCTCTGTCCCTCCTGATGCAGAGAGGTTATAATTTTGAAGACTGCCATTACGCATGATCACCTCCCACCAGTCTGTATTGGGAAAGCGCAAGGGGTCTACCATGCTCATGGCCATCCACTGGTCTATGGTACCGTCCTTAAACGTATAATACTCGCGGAGTGTGTTCACTGCGGCCGCACGCTGATGCAGGGTCAACGCCCGGGCATAGTCAGCCATGAAATCGTAAGAGCGGGTAGGCACTTCAACACTGTAGCCCCCTGAAAAATTGATCGTTGTTTTCTTTTGTCCTTTCCCCGATTTGGTGGTGATCAGGATCACCCCGTTCGCAGCCCTGGAACCGTAAACAGCGGCGGAAGTAGCATCTTTTAAAATGGAGATGGTCTCGATATCGTTCATATTGATGCGGTTGATGTCCACATCGGGCATACCGTCTACGACTACCAGCGGACTGGCATTATTCACTGTACCCAATCCGCGGATGATCAGGCTTGCTGCATTGTTTCCTGCCATCCCGGAAGATTGTGTTACTGCCAGTCCGGGTGCAAGACCTGACAGGGCGGAAGAGGTATTAGGCAATGCCCTGCTGGTGATCTTCTCATCCATCTTCACGACAGAAACAGAACCCACCAGGTTCACTTTCTTTTGGGTGCCGTATCCTACTACAACCACTTCCCCCAGCGCTTTCTGATCGGATTCAAGCACGACGTTGAATTTAGCCTGACCGGAAAAAGGAAATTCCTTTTTCTGAAATCCCATGGAGGAAAATATGAGCGTCCCCTTGCTGGCAGTTACACGCAGGGTATAATAACCGCCTTCATTTGTAACGGTACCGGAGGAGGTACCCTGGAGCGATACACTGACGCCCGGCAATGGTTGCTGATTCACATCTGTAACACGCCCGTTGATAATTCTGTGTTGTGTACTGTCCTGGAAATAACTAGTGGCAGGCCCTGGCAAATTGGTAGCAGCAACAGATGTAAATGATCCTGCTGAAAGGAGGAGAACAGGTAGCATACTTCCGGCATGGAGCCATCGCACCCCCTGTCCCCGTGGGAGTAAATGATTAATCATAACGTTGGTATTTAAAGACAATAAAAGGCTTGTGCCGTAGGCTACGACATTAAAGACAATAAGGGCTTGACGCCGTATCTACCGGCATTTTAGACAATAAAAGGCCTCTGCCGGCTTTTTTTACCGGCATGTCATTACAGCGATTCCTTTCGGAATGCAAACGTTTGCATTCTAGGGGCTGCTGATAACGGTTTTGTGAATTGAAATTGTCATACGTGGAATGATTTAAATGTCCGATTTAGATTTGGCGCTGGGATTTAGTCGTCTACAAAAAGTCTTCTACAGAATAATAAGTTTCATCAGTACGTTAATATCATCAATACAAATGTAATAAAAAGGCAATCGATTGCAACAAAAATATTAAAATGCTTTTATAATAATTCATAATCGCTCCCACTCCTGCCTGAACGATAGTCCAACATGGTGTACTCTGGGGCCCTTTACGCTACAATACGATATCAATCAATCGCCGTGTCAGATCGCCGTATTTGCGGGCTGTAGCGGAATCTCCTGACGCCCGGCACAATAACGAACATCAATCAATCCACCGTGGCAATCGCCGTGTTTGTACGAGCGGCTTAACAGCCCCCTTGCTCAGATAGTATCCATTTGCAGGTCATCGCCGCGCGCTATGGCAGCGTAACAACGTGGCGGAGCCGAATGTACAACACCTTTATTCAGTACGCGGGAGTCACACGATTTATTATGTAACAGGCAAAAAATAAAATGGTAACCCGTCTTCCGCCCCAGGTGAAAGTCTGTGAAAAGATATCAGCTCAAATCCTTATCTTGATGCGCTCAATTACCATTCCGCTATGAATTGTTCCGCCGCCATAAGAGTTGTGTTCACGTTCCTTATTTCCTGCCTGTTATTGCGATGTACCCATGTATCCGGACAAGATCCTGTTGTAAAAACAACGGGAGGATATATCCGGGGAATACAGGAGAAAGGCATCTTCGTCTTCAAAGGCGTGCCTTTTGCAGCGCCACCTGTGGGCGATCTGCGCTTTAAAGCGCCTAAGCCGGTACATCCCTGGAAGGATACACTTTCCTGCACGCAATTTGGCGCTGTAGCAGCGCAATATGCGGGAGATACCAGGACAGTAAAAGGTGATGAAAATTGCCTGCAGCTGAACATATATACACCTGCTTTAAGACCCGCCAAAAAATTACCGGTACTCGTATGGGTACACGGCGGCGGTATGACCGGCGGCAGTGGTATAGGCCAGAACGGGCATTCCTTTTCCCATCACGATAGCATCATTACCATCACCATCAACTACCGTCTCGGCATATTTGGCTTTTTGTACCTGAATGATGTGCCGGGGTATCAGACAGCTGGTAATAATGCAGTGCTGGATTGTATCATGGCCCTGAAATGGATCAAAGAGAATATTAAAGCTTTTGGTGGAGACGCTTCACGCGTGACCGTCATCGGGGAATCAGCCGGCGCAAAACTGACCTCCTCGTTACTCGTAACGGCTGCCGCAAAAGGATACTTCAGCCAGCTGATCCTGGAAAGCGGTGCGATAAACTGCATTCGCGATACGATCACGGCAAAAGCCATTCGTAAACGCCTGATGGATACATTGGGTATTTCCAATCCTGTGGAACTCCTGCAACTACCAACAGCCACCCTCATTAATGCGCAGGCTAAAGTATTAGGCGGCGCCAAAGGCACTAATTATTTCGGACCTGTTCAGGATGGCATACTTATCAAAGAGGATGCATTAGCATATATCAGGCATCACCCTGATAAGCATGTCCGTGTATTGTTGGGCACCAATAAGGCGGAAGCTTTACTCTTTATGAATACCGATAAGCGGCTATACGCACCGGATTCAACGGTGTTGAGCGATTGGTTCGGTGACAATTACAAATACAGTTACAAAGCCTGGCGGTCCATTCACCATCTTCCTCCGGATACAGCGGCAATCGTTACGCTCAGCAGATACATGTACCAGTTACATACCTATCGGCTCGCTAAGGCACTCGCCGCAGGTGGCTACCAGGCATGGATGTATTCTTTCGAACAGCCCAATAAAGGCGCTCCTGCTACCCACGCGGAAGAGCTCCAATATGTATGGTATGAAGCTGGTCAGGGTAGCCCCGGTAATCTTCCCCTGGCCGTGCTGATACATCAGCACTGGGTAGATTTTATAAAAGGCCATGCGCACTGGCACAAATACGACAGCAGGCGCCGGGGCATGATCTATGCGGAAGAAAGTCGTGAAGGGGTGATGGATGATTACGAGGATCCGGGCCATCCAACAATGGGATTTATACTACATTAACAAAATAATGGCTGACCAGATAGGTCCTTATCGTTCCTTTCCGGTCAGCCATAACCTTTCATATTTACCAAATAATAAGAAGCTCATCAGGCATTAAACCATAAGCGCTGGTGGAGATATCTGCATTACCTACTGTCTTTCCATAAGTTCCTCTGTTCATTTTAATACCAGCACAGCGCCTGACTCATTTATCCGGATATGCATACTTCCTGCTAAGAAGCATTCGAATAAGTCAGCACTTTCCTTTTTTAAATAGTAGGCATTCCTCCCGTCACCGGTACTGTAGCGCCTGACATATAGCTGGCTTCCTGAGACGCCAGTAATACATATACAGGCGCAAGTTCTGCCGGCTGACCGGGGCGCTTCATGGGTGTCTGAGAACCAAACTTGGCTGTTTCTTCAGCTGAGAAGCTGGCTGGTATTAGTGGCGTCCAGATAGGTCCCGGCGCAACACAATTCACCCGGATACCTTTTTCACCCCACAGTTGGGCCAGGGTAGCGGTAAAGTTCTGAATCGCCGCCTTGGTTACTGTGTATGGAATGAGCGTCGGTTTGGGAGTGTATGCATTGACAGAGGTCGTATTGATGACAGCGCTGCCGGGTTGCAGATGAGGCTCTGCCGCTTTACACAGGTAAAACATGGCGGTCACATTCACCCGGAGTGTCTTATCCCATTCCTCGCTGGATATCTCCTGCAGGGACTCGTGTGCTACCTGAAAAGCGGCATTGTTCACCAGGATGTCCAATCCGCCGAACTCACGTACCGCCCTGTCTACCATTTCCTTACAATGCTCTTCGCTGCTGATGTCGCCCGGGAAGAGAATTGCCTTTCTGCCTTCCTTTTCCACATAAGCAGCCGTTTCTTTTGCATCTTCCTCCTCACTCAGGTAAGAGATGAGCACGTCCGCTCCCTCCCTGGCATATGCAATGGCGATTGCCTTTCCTATGCCGGAGTCAGCACCGGTAATGATGGCCTTTCTTCCTACTAGCTTACCACTTCCTTTATAGGTATTCTCACCATGGTCAGGTCTGGGATTCATTTTTTGTTCTGAACCTGGCAATTCCTGTTCCTGTTCGATAAATTCGGGTTGAGGATATTGTTCAACCGGGTTAACGATGACTGTATTTTTCCCTTTTACTTCCGTTGTCATGACATGATTAGTTTAAATGGTTTATAAAATACATTCCCTGTTGTCAGACAATAACCCGTAAATTCAATGCCAGAATATCCCCTTCCCCTATCCGGTTGAAAGCCAGCCTGATTGTTGCATCGCATCGTCATACATGTAACTACTTATACACACTAACGAAGAAACTGCTTCTATTTGTACCGGCAGTTCAGTTTGGCCGGCCCTACCCTCAGATTTGGCTTGTTTGCCTCCCCTCTTATCTCCTGCCACACCGTAAGTTTGCGACAAACAATTTTGTCAATGCGGCTTAAATCACTGATAATTGTATTCATCCTGATCGTAACACACTTAAGCATGAATGCACAACAAGAACAGACAGGGCGTTATGCCACAGTAAATGGTTTGAACATGTATTATGAGATCCATGGCAAGGGGGCGCCCCTCGTACTGATCCATGGCGGAGGTTCCACCATCGCATCAAACTATGGCCGGATTCTGCCGGAACTGGCTCAATCCAATCAGGTCATTGCCATAGAATTACAGGCGCATGGACATACGAAAGACATCGATCGCCCATTAAGCTTCGAACAGGATGCTGATGATGTAGCGGCACTGCTAAAACAACTGCATGTTGAAAAAGCTGATATCATGGGCTTCAGTAACGGCGCTACAACAACCCTGCAGATTGCGATCCGTCATCCGGAGCTGGTGAACAAAATTATACTTGCGTCCGCCCTTTATAAAAGGGATGGCATGATGGATGGCTTCTTTGAAGGTATGGAGCATGCCACCTTTGAACAGATGCCACAACCACTGAAAGATGCTTACCTGAAAGCCAATCCTGACCCTAAGGGACTGGACGCCATGTTTCACCGGGATGTAGCCAGAATGGTGGGGTTCAAAGACATCAGCGATGAGCTGATCAAAAAGATCCAGGTCCCGGCGCTGGTAATAAATGGTGATGCCGAGGCAATAAAGGCAGAACATGCGTTCAGGCTATCACGTACATTACCGCATGCTCAGCTGGCAATATTACCCGGCGGACATGGTGATTACATCGGGGAGATCTGCGCGCCGGACAAGGACAGTAAAATACCGGATCTGGTAGTGGCGATGATCGAAAAATTCCTGAAGGGTTAGTTTACGAATACGGGAACGACCAAAGGTATACAATCACAACCCGGATATATGCGCACCAACAAAACACAATCGGCTCCGCCAGGAGCCACGTGTTTGTAGCCCCGGGTGACAACCCGGGGTGATAATATAACCCGCGGTGATAATACAACCCGGGTGACGTAACAATCCCGATATACGCGCAACCAACAAAACACAATCGGCTCCGTCAGGAGCCACGTGTTTGTAGCCCCGGGTGACAACCGCGGTGACGACACAACCCACGGTGACGTAACAATCCCGTATACGCGCAACCAACAAAACACAATCGGCTCCGTCAGGAGCCCCGTGTTTGTAGCCCCGTGTGACAACCCGGGGTGATAATACAATCCGCGGTGATAATACAACCCGGGTGACGGTGACAACCGCGGTGACGACACAACCCGCGGTGACGTAACAATCCCGTATACGCCAACCAACAAAACACAATCGGCTCCGTCAGGAGCCCCGTGTTTGTAGCCCCGGGTGACAACCCGGGGTGATAATACAACCCGCGACAACAATACAACCCGGATGACGTAACAACCCCGTATACGCATACCCAACAAAACACAATCGGCTCCGTCAGGAGCCACGTATGAAATACACAAAAAAAGCCGGTAAGAAATTACCGGCTTACTACTTGACTAGCTAAAAAAGGTTAACAAGTTCTGGATGGTGCAAATGATTGTCTATCTGGGAACATACCAATAGTCATTTTGAGGGCAACTCTTGACTCATTAGTATCTGGGGTCTCATAGGACGATAAATAAAAACTAACCAACTTTAATATTATATAGCACCTTACTATTAATGTCCGGGCGCTTTTAAATTATCTTGTTATGAGCCTGAACATCACTTATCATCTGGTAACGATAAACGATGTACACCTTGCTCCTTCGAATACCTGAGACCATTTACCAGCGCATATTGTTTTAAAAACACCTCTGCAGGCAATTCACGATCAATGGCAACCCTTGTCCGTCTCTCGGTGATGGCCGGATCAAATTCAACATTTTCTCCATAGATCCTTATCACCTCTTTCTTAATATCGGCTATACCTGCATCCTGCAGATCGGTCACACGGGCCCGCCATTTCTGTACCTGTAAGGAATCGAACGGCTGGACCTGCAGCTGTTCCTTTTTATCATAAATAGCCTCCTGTCCGGGTCTGAGATTTACACTTCCTCCCTTTCCTTTCACGTGGATATTACCGGTGAACAAAGACACCTGTAAACCCGTCTCATTATAAGCTTTCACATTAAAACTGGTGCCCAGCACCTCAACCACCTCCTCATTCTGCAGGCGAACAATGAATGGCATCTGCACATTTTCCGCCACCTCCAGGAAGGCCTCTCCACGTAATGATACTTCACGCTTTCCCTTTCCGAAACCAGGCTTCCAGCTAAGCACGGAACCCGAGTTCATATGCACAAGCGTACCATCATTCAGTTTAATTTTATATTCCCGTCCCCAGGGTACGATCAGCTTAATACTGTCATTTCCGCCAACAACGGCTGCAAGCTGCAATGTTTCATCTCCGTTATATGCAAATGACCCGCTGGCATCTATCTCACCACCCTGGCCATTCAGCGCTATCACTTTCCTGTTAAGGTCCAGCCATACACTCTGCCCCTTTGCAAACAAGGCCTCCGGTTTGCTTTTTTGTCCAAAATAGTAGAGCACCGTAAAAAGCGTACCTACCATACAGGCAGCTGCCAGTGAAACGACTGCTATCCGGCGTATCTTTCCCCTTTTATGTAGCTGGGCATTCCCCAATTCAATGATCTTTTCTGCAGAAGTGGTCCTTATTTTACGAATCTCACTGATCTGCGGATCCAGGACCCTGTGCATGTGCTCCGACAGTGCTCTCACCTCGGAAGAGGTTCTCATTAACTCCTGTAGCTCTTCACGCTCTTCACTGGTGATAGATCCGGTTATTTCGGCAATTATGAGGGCTTCTGTTTTCAAGTTCTTATTTTTCATGATTATATTATTATAGACAAGCCTGGGATAAGAAATAGATGAAAAGAATTAAAATTTTTTTTGAGCCTCCCCTGTTTTTCTTCTCCGAACCGAGTTCTTTCCGGATGAAATTCGCCGCATTCTGTACATGGCTCTTCAGGGTCGCCTCCGTTACTCCTGTCTTCGCAGAGGCCTCTTTATAGCTCAATTGCTGAAAATGGATCATTTCAAACGCCTCCCGGCTCTTTTTCGGCACCTTTTTCAAGACCTGCTTTATCTGTTCCATCCTTTCGCTTTCCCGGTCAAAAGGCAACAGTTCCACCCCGTACGGTTCTATATCCTCTGAATACTGCTGTTTCTTCTGCTCGTAACGCTTGTTTCTCCCGGACTTGGTTATACTTTTATTGTACGTTGCAGAAATAAGATAGGACCTGAGGTCACCCCTGATCCTCAGGGTGCCCTTTCTTCTCCATATTTCAAGAAACAGTTCCTGTACAATGTCTTCCGCATCCTCCGCGTTTCTGAGGTAATAAAGTGCACATGCTTTGACATCGCTGGCATACAGCTCAAAGAGCCGGTTAAAGGCCCTCTCGTTGCCCTCATTTAGCTGCCTGATCAACGATTCGTTCTCTGGTAGTTCCATATATGATATGTTGATTTTCCGGTTTTTACCATTCTCCGTGGACTTAATATTCGCATTACAAAATGCTGACAACGCAATTCCCGCGTAATCTGATCATCAAATAAATTGTCTTGGGATTATCATAAGATTGACATGAAAGAGTCGAGTCAGGAGAAAGTGTACTAAATTAGCTATTATCATTATGATAATAAAATTATCCGGTTACTAGCGCCCGGTTTATATGTTATGAAAGGCTTTACCACCGCTATTTTGGACTAATTCACTTTTTTTTTCAAGCATAAGTAACACCAAAAAACACAACTATCATTTATTCAGTTTAGCTAAAAAAATTGTCTACCCCCAACGGGAATATTACCGATACTCTAATAAAAAACTCATACCAGAGATATGCAACTTTCCAGGAGGCATGCCAGCACGTTATATCCCATGCTACTACTTCATCTCTCTTTATACTTTTCCACTGCCGTGATTGCGCAGGATAAACCATCTCCTGCGGCCATGAAGGTGAGTTTCTCTGTACACAACACGACATTACTCGACATATTTAATATCATCAGTACCCAGACCAAACTGTATTTCATTTATTCGCATAACGATCTTGATGATCAGGAGAGATATACCTTCCGTGCCGTTGACGAACCGGTACTTGCTGTCGTTAATCGCTTAGTCAATAAAAAAGGTTTCTCCGGCAAAGTAGAGGGAGGCACCATCATTATATTCAAATCACCTTCTGTCCCCGACATGCCGGTACAGGAGCGTCCATCCAATAACGCTAATGAGACAAGAACATACCGTTTACACGGACAGGTATTTGACAGCTCCGGGAGTCCGCTTCCCGGTGCCACCATCCTGATAAAAAAGACCAACAACAGATATAGCGCCAAAGAAGACGGACAGTTCTTCCTCTCGTCCACCGATCCTCATCCCGTCCTGCAGATCAGTTATACCGGTTATGACACGCAGGAATATTCCGTTACTGATCCTGACAAGGATATCATTGTGGTACTTCGCCAACATACCAGTCCACTTGATGAAACTGTGATCATCGCCTATGGCACGACCTCGAAAAGATTAAATACAGGAAATATCTCGAAGATCGCCGGAGGCGATATTGAAAAATATCCTGCAAGTAATCCTCTTCTGGCACTTCAGGGCAGGGTACCCGGCCTGACTATTCACCAGGCCAGTGGCGCGCCGGGCACTCCGCTGGATATCCTTCTCAGGGTACAAAACTCCTTCCTGAGTAACAATACGCCCCTGATCGTTGTTGACGGTATTCCGCTGCCAGCCGGTAGTCAGAATATCAACCTTCTTACCAACCATCCAAACAGCAATGTGGGACTGTTCTCCATCTTTAACGCCCTGGATATAGAGAGCATTGAGGTGTTAAAAGACGCCGATGCTACTGCTATCTATGGCAGTCGTGGCGGGAACGGCGTTATTCATATCACCACGAAAAAAGGCACCTCCGGCAAACTAAAACTCAGGGCGGAATATGCAACGGGCTTCAGCCGGGTCAGCAGCATGCTCAGGTTACTCAATACACAACAGTACCTCAGCGTCCGGCATGAAGCCCTCCGGAACGATGGGCTCACGCCTTCAAATACTCCCGGTGATGCGGGCTATGCCCCTGATCTACTGTCGTGGGATACAACACGGTATACCAACTGGCAGCGCTGGCTGATAGGCGGCAACGCCCCAACCAGCCGCGCCAACCTGTACCTCTCCGGTGGCAATGCTGTTACCCAGATGATGATGAGTCTCGGCTTCTACCGGGAAGGCACTGTACATCCTTCTGACATGGCCTATCTCAGGGGAACCGCTAGTTTTTCGCTCAACCACAGATCTGCAGACAGCAGGTTCAGACTTGGGCTATACTGCAACTATGGGAAAGACAGGAATAAAATGTTCAACAATCCGCTGTCGGCTATTATACTGGTTCCCAACGCGCCTAAATTATACGATGAGAACAAACAACTCAATTGGATAGAAGGAAACGAACCGTTTACAAATCCGGCAGCAGAATTCCTGAAAACCTACGTGCATGAAAAGGAAAACCAGATTGTAAACCTAAATGCCCAATATGCCATTTTGCAGGACCTTAAGGTAAAAGTCAACCTGGGATATAACAGCACGACGGCAAATGAAAATCTAAGGATCCCCATAGCATCCCAGAATCCCTATCTTACTGATAATATTACAGGTACTTCGTCCTTCGGGAACAATAACTACAAAAGCTATCTTTTAGAGCCTCAGGCAGAATACTATCGCCATATCAACAACGGGGAACTGACCATACTTGCAGGAGCTTCCTATCAGTATACCAGTAATTATACCTACACGATAGTAGGAACAGGCTATACCAATGATGCCCTGCTTTCCTCAATCGATGGTGCGCCTGTGATATCCAGCAAACTCACGAACCGCCTTGAGTATAAATATGGCGCTGTCTTCAGCAGGATCACCTATAAGCTCAGGAACAGGTACATCGTTAATCTTTCAGGACGAAGGGACGGCAGCTCCAAATTCAGCCCTGAACACCGCTTTAGTAACTTCGGCTCCGTAGGGGCAGCCTGGATCTTTTCCGAAGAACCCTATTTTAAAAAAACATTGCGCTTTCTTAGTTTCGGAAAACTCCGCTCAAGCCTCGGCGTTACAGGGAATGACCAGATAGCGGATTACAAGTACCTCGATACCTGGTCCCTTTCCCTTGGTAATCCTTATCAAAACACGACGACTATGTTTCCAGACGCACTCTACAACCCTGCCTACAACTGGGAAAGGACCCGAAAGATCGAGTCGGCACTGGAACTGGGGTTTTTCAAAGACCGCCTGTTCACTTCGTTTGCCTGGTTCCGCAACAGGAGCGACAACCAGTTAATATACTATACCTTACCAACGCAAACAGGCTTTAGCAGCATACTAAGGAATTTTGACGCGCTGGTGCAAAGCAGCGGCTGGGAATTTGCCATTAACGGGGATCTCGTTAAAAGCAAGTCATTTGTACTCAATGCCGCATTTAATATCAGCATCGCCAGGAATAAACTGCTCCGTTTTAACAACCTGGCCAAATCATCTTATGCTGAAACTTATGTGATCGGAGAATCGTTGAATGTGCTCTATAGACTACAGTCCCGGGGGGTATCGCCTGATAGCGGCATTTTTAAGTTCGCAGATGCAGACGGTAATGGTCATTACACCGCAACCGACTATAAAGTGATCGGGAACCTTGACCCTTTGTATCACGGCGGCATCCAGCTGAATTTACAATATAAGGGGCTCAGTTTTTCCTTAGCCGCCGAATTCAGAAAGCAGCTGATCCCTAATTATCTCTACAGAACTTACATCAATAACTTCTTTCCGGGAACCATGTTTAACCAGTCCGACCTGGTACTTGATCGTTGGCGGCAAAAAGGCGATATAGCGAGATATCCGAAATATTCAACGAGGCCGACCGGACCAGTCTATGCTATCAAAAATGAAATCATTAAATCCGAAGAAGCATACGCCGACGGAAGCTTTCTGAAATGCCGGAATGTTGCCATTTCCTATTCACTGGATATATGCAAGCATAAAGATAAAACACCGGTACAACTAACCATCTTCTGTAATGCCCAGAATCTCTTCACGATCAGCAGGTATAAGCAAGGCGACCCCGAAACGGCGGATATCCTTAGTCTGCCTACGCTCAGAACCGTTACAGGAGGGATCAGGGTTTCTTTACAATAGAGACGAATGAAACAATACTATATGCACAATACGTTTATTAACCACAAAATGAAAAAGCAATTTTATCTGACAGCAATTAGCTGCTGTCTTTTGTTCAGTTGTAACTTACTGAATGTCGACAATCCGACTAACAAAGCCGTAGGAGATGACCTGTTCAAAAATAAAGAAACAGCCGAAGCTGCCGTCCTGGGTATCTATTCCAACATCGCCGGCTCCTCCAATGTGTTTATGGCGGCCATCACCTTTTACACATCATTATATGGAGACGAAGCTTTCTATACCGGATCAACTGCTTCCGTCCAGGAATTTAACAATAGTACTATTTCAACCGGCAATACGGTCATAGAAAGCAACTTCTGGAGCAACAGTTATCGTTTCGTCTACCAGATCAATACCTGCCTGGAAAAATTGGATAAGAGCACGGGCATTTCTGATGCCACCAAAAACCAGCTAAGCGGAGAATGCCGGTTTCTGAGAGCATTCATTTACTTCCAGCTGTTGCAGCTATTCGGAGAGGTGCCACTCATTACGGTAACAGACTACAGGGTCAACGAAAACATGCCCAGAACACCAAAAGAAGCTATCAGGAAGATGATCCTTACAGATCTGCTTACTGCAAAGGAATTACTTTCAGATGCCTACCCTACGAATGAAAGGGTAAGGGCCAATAAAAGTACAGTCGCTGCGCTGCTGGCCCGGTTTTACCTCTATGAGCAGCAATGGCAGGCGGCAGAGAAAGAAGCCTCTGAAATCATCAACACGGGCCGGTATCAGCTGACGGCAGCTCCGGAGGAAGTCTTTCTCGCTAACAGTGTTGAAACCATATTACAGATACAACCTGTTCTTGTAGGCTACAATACCATGGAAGGCAATACATTTATTCCAGTGGAAGCGGCCAGGCCGTCTTTTGCCCTGACGACATACCTCAGAGCCGCGTTTGAAATAAATGACAAGCGCTGGAAAGCGTGGGTAGCCACGAAGGTCGTCAACGGTATCACCTACTACTATCCGTTTAAGTATAAGCGAAGGGCTGACTTCATCGTTAACTCAAAACCGCTGGAATATAACATGATATTCCGCCTTGCCGAGATCCTGCTGATTCGGGCAGAGTGCCGCGTGCACCTTAATTCATTGCCCGGGGCCATCGCAGACCTTGATGCCATACGCCAGCGCGCAGGCCTTCCCTTAATACAGACCACGGATCCGGGCATATCTGCTGCCGAACTATCCGAAAAAATAGAGAGAGAACGAAGAGTTGAACTTTTTACAGAATGCGGGCATAGATGGTTAGATCTCCGCCGGATGGGCAAAGCCTCTGAAACCATGCAGACAATTAGATCTGACTGGAAAGCAACAAAGGAATTATGGCCCATACCGCAATCACAAAGAGCCTTAAATCCCGCACTCGGACAAAATGAAGGATACTAACCCAAAGATGCAGCTACAGGCAGTATAAGACAGCACCAGGTAACTGTCTACCTGGTGCTGTTGCGCTTTCGCGATCTTAATACGTAACGTCTCCGTTTGTATAGATGCTCGTGTTATCCTGAGCACGAAGACAGATATTGAATGTGCCCGAACAAAGCGTTTGCGCCTGTTCCTTCGTCGCATTTACCAGCACAAGCTGATTGTCCCAGTTGATCCAGTTATGTAACACGTCTGCAGAAGAGGAAGAAGGAAGATTGGATGCGATAGCGCCGCTTGTTCCTGCTACAGCGGCGAGGGCTGCGAATAGAAGTTTGATCTTTTTCATACGAATGCTAATTAATAATTGAGTAATTGAGGTGATTGATTTGATTGGTCGTTATTTTGAAATTGTCAGAAATACATTTTGCACTACTACTATGAGGGCTGCTCCCTTTAAGGCATGCCATTCCCGTTAAGGCGTGATGCTTTCAATAAAATCACGACTTCCCCTTTAAGACAGGCCTTTCTCATCAAAGTGTAACCTCCTTTTCTCAGACCACAACTTCTCGCTTAAAGCATACTTTCCCCATTAAGGTGTGGGTCCTTTTTAAGGCCACAACTTTTTCGTTAAAGGCATGCCACTCCCATTAAGGCATAACATCCTTTTTTTGACCACAGCTTATCTTTTAAGGCATGGCATTCCCCTTAAGCCGTAACTATCTTTTTAAAGACTACGACTATCCATCAAGGCTGACAGCCTTTTTTTGACGACAACTTTCCATTAAAGACATGCCGCTCCCACTAAGGCATAACATCCTTTTCTGACCACAGCTTGTCTGCAAGGCATGACATTCCCATTAAGGCCTGACAGCCTTTTTTTGACGACAACTTTCCATTAAAGACATGCCGCTCCCATTAAGGCATAACATCCTTTTCTGACCACAGCTTGTCTTTAAGGCATGACATTCCCATTAGGCCGTAACAGCCTTTTTTTGACGAGAACTTTTCCGTTACAGACATGCCGCTCCCACTAAGGCATAACATCCTTTTCTAACCATAGCTTGTCTTTAAGGCATGACATTCCCATCAAGGCCTGACAGCCTTTTTTAAGACCGCAACTTCGCTTTTAAGGCAAGACGCCCCCATTAAGGCCTGACATCCTTTTTAAGCTCGGCTCCTCCATTAAAACATGACATTCTCTTTAAGGCATAACTCCCCTTTAAGACACGATTCGCCCTTTAGGCATGATTCCCCCGTTATAAGGCATGAAATTACCCTCATGCCTGCGACACGTTCATTTTAAGCAGTATTATCTTTAATAAATAAAGATCAGGAGATTGCCCACTCAGCCTCCCTGTCTGGCAGAAAGCGTTTTACTCTCAATGCAATAAACTATCCCTTATGTCCCGCGTTCAGAAAGTGATTTTGTCTCGATTATCCCCGTACGTAAGCGTTTGCTGTTCTGTAATATGTTATGTATAAACGTAAGCAACGTAAAAATGTTTCCTATGATAGTAACTATGCCATCTTTCTTCTGAATTGTTGTTCCAGGTAAATACCAACAATGCCGATAGCGACAAAAATGAGATTAAAGATGAGGTGTTGCGTCCATGAAAAACGCGCTATTACCCCGCCACAACTACAGGGTATCACACCATAGTAGTTCAATTTTACAAGGATGATGTAAATAGTAAAACATACCATTAGTCCCGTAGCAAAGAACAACCCTATCCTCCTCAGGGAAAGGGTCATCATCATGACGGCCGCCAGGATCTCAGATGAAAGCACACTCCATACCAGTAAGTGCGTATACTTATCCGGGAATGGCTGACGATCCATCTGAAGAATAAATATCCGGTAATTCATCAGTTTGGATACAGCGGCATAGATAAACATACTTGTGAACAAAAAGTAACAGATCAGGAGAATAGTATTCCTGGTTTTTATGCTTCCTGTTTGCATAAACATTTTTTTTAGTACCCCCCGTTCTACGGGATCTCAAGCAGATAACCAAGGTAATTTCTTTTTATTACAACTTCGTTAATCCTATGTTAATTAGGGCGACCTTTTTTCAGGAACTTATTACGCTGCTCTTAACTGATAAGGCAGGTTTGAGGCGGGTTTAGCAGGTTTAAGTATAGGCGCTGATGATGGTTGGGGCAACTACTTTTTTGAGAACCCGGGGCCTTTATTTCTCTGCGCAAACAACGCGAAGGGGCCCGGGGCAATTGGGGTATACGCTGATCAACCTCTCTTGTAAATGATCCTGTTATCAAATTCTCCGGTTACTACACGGCCGAAAATGATCTTGGTCCATCCGTTCTCAAAGCCATGATTATTCGCTATCAGAAACCCCTTGTTGGTATCCCTCTTCACGATCTTATGCGCATCAATGTAACGGCCTCTCACCTTGCAGAATACAATATCGCCAATCTCATATTCCGTTGCTTTTTCGAAGGTAAGCAGGCTTCCGCTTTTCAAAATGGGTAACATCGAGCTCCCAAAGGCTTTCATTCTTCCCGTCCCCGCAGTCTGCAGTTCGGTTTTCAGTCTTTCGTATTTATTCATCTTGTTAAAAAATTGAATGCAAAAATAACGAAATATAACATTACTAACCCTGCCCCTGCCTGCCAGGAAAAACATGTTCTTAAAAAAACGTCTTTGGAGGCGATATTTTAGCCCAATACACCGATAGCACATTAACTGGTGCTCTAATCCATATTATGGCATTATACAGCCTTAAAAGCCGCTTTTCGGAACATTTAAAAAAAGGGGCGGCGCTTCCCCTGTAAGACAAAGCTATTTCCGCTAGTGGAGATTCGCTCAAGGTAGCCTCATCCTCCCTTAATCTTCCGTTGCGGAACGGAAGATTAAGGGAGGATGAGGCTACCTTGAGCGAACCTCTACCGAATGTCAAGCCCTGGTTTTTGTTACCTGGTCCTGTAACTTTTTGCCGCCTTTTTGCCGGTTTGATACAAAAAAACTTTACAGTTCTTGCGCGGAACTTCAGGACTAACTTTACAGCTGATTGTAAATTCCAGGATTAACTTTACAGTCAGTCAGGCCCCCGGCATACAGTCACTGTATATGCTCCTTCCTTCTCATCCCACGATACTGCTCCGGAGAAATATGCATCGTTTTCTTAAACAAACGGGAAAAATGATAGGGATCGTCATAGCCAATGGCCGCCGCTACATCCTTGATCTTCATATCCGTAGTATATAGCAGCAAACAGGCCTCCTGCAACTTCAGATGAATAAAATAGTTCAACGGCGACATACCCGTTGCTTTCTTGAACAGCGTAGAAAAGTGAGAGGGCGACAGCTCGCATTGCTGCGCCAGATCTTCCACAGTCAGCACTGCAGACAAATGCTGCTGCATATATTTTATCGTACCATCTATCCTGTCCTTCGCCTCATTCTCCCGCCGCCGTTCCTTCTCCGGGTACAGGAAAGAAGAGATGAAATGATACAGGCATAAATTCGCCTTCCCCAGGTTGTCTTTACCAAATCCCATATTCAGGGTCTGATACATAAGGTCCCATAACTGGATACCTGTCTCATTGGAATGGATATTTTGCGGGCCATCCAGCAGACCAATATTGAATCCGCGGTTGAAATTATCTATATCCTTTCCGCTGAAATGCACCCAATAGATGGTCCATGGATTTTCATCGTCCGATCCGTAACGCAGGCAGGCCTTCGTTGCAGGTATGATCACAAACTGGTTGGCCACCATCTCAAAATGCCTGTCATTCACAGTATACCAGCCTTTTCCTTTTATGCAGTACAACAGGATGTTGTCCTGGCAACCATGCTTTCGCTCGCGGTAATGATAAGCCGCTCTGGGAAAATAACCGATGTGGGTGATGTACAACTGACCAATTACCGGGTTGGCTTTAATGGCGTTTTTCCAGACAGTTTCCGGAAGGCTGATCATGCGTTCTCCCTCGAAACCATCTTTTCGTTTTACCGTTCTCATAACGTGGCAGATATTAAATTAACTTAGCCCAATACTATTTTAATACGGCACAGGTTGGACTATTTTACGGACCAATAACGTGATTCATACTAAATTACCACAGCCCAATACAATCTTGACTTCATCAAAATCCGGCCGGATCCAAATTTAGTATTTTGTCCAAAATCGTAGAATAATCCATCAAAATAAATGAATGTTCCATTTTCATTACATCTTCCATAAGATAGTTTTGCCCGCAATTCCATGTTGAAATAGTTTTATTCACACTATCTTCCTAAATCTTGGTTTATGCCAGAATACCTCTCCACGTACAGGCTAAGGGCCTTAAAATCCGCATGCCTTCTTTTTCTGCTATCCACGTTCCTTACCTACAATGCTGCAGCGCAACAGACTGAAAAACTAACCGTTACGGGAACAGTGACAGATTCCTCCGGTGCTAAACTTGAAGGGGTGAACATTGTAGCTGAAAACAAGAAGAACGTCGCAACATCCACTAACGCAAACGGAAAGTTCGTGCTTGACGTAGAGCCGGGTACCCTGCTCAGGTTTTCGTTTGTGGGCTTTGAACAACAATTTATTTCCATTACGCCCAACACAAAGGTGATCAACCTGGTAATGCGGCCCGCCACCTTCAGCGCCGAAGAAGTGGTAGTGGTGGCTTATGGAAGAAAACAAAGGAAAGAGGCCGTAGTAGGATCTGTTACGAGTATTGATCCTGCGGCCCTCAAGATCCCCTCCAGCAATCTTACCAATGCCATGGCCGGCCAGATTGCCGGCATGGTGTCCTTCCAGCGTGGCGGTCAGCCGGGACTGGACAATTCATCCTTCTTCATCCGCGGTGTGACTACCTTCGGCTACAGCGCCAGTCCGCTGATACTGGTAGACAACGTTGAGCTGAGCGCTAATGACCTGGCCCGCTTACAGGTAGATGACATTGCTTCCTTCTCCATTCTGAAAGATGCCAGCGCTGCCGCCCTGTATGGCGCCCGTGGCGCTAACGGCGTTATATTGGTCACTACCAAGGAAGGTAAGACCGGCAAGGCCCGTATGAGCTTCCGCTATGAACGCTCCATCTCCAAACCTACACAAACCGTAAAACTGGCAGATCCTGTTACGTACATGAAACTGTACAATGAGGCGCTGACCACCCGCAATCCGCTGGCTACACCTCAGTATACGCCCAACCAGATCATCAACACTCAGGCTACTATGAATAAGGCGCCCGGCAGCAATCCTTATGTATATCCTGCTGTTGACTGGATGTCGACACTGTTTAAAGACCAAACCACTACGCAACGCGCCAACTTCAGCGTACAGGGTGGTACAGAAGCTGCCAGGTATTATATAGCAGGGTCTTACGACAGGGACAATGGCATCTTACAGGTCAATCCTGTCAATAACTTCAATTCCTCCATGAAGTTTGAAAACTACCAGTTACGCTCCAACGTAAACGTTAAACTCACCAAAACCACAGAAGCAGTTGTACGCCTCTGGGGAAATTTCAATGAATATACAGGGCCTATCACCGACGACCAGTCAGGTTTTGCCAGCGATATGTACGACAGGGCGCTCCATACCAGCCCTGTAGCCTTCCCTGCTTATTTCCCTGCAGACAGCGCTAACCTGCTGACCAAACATATTCTTTTCGGTAACTCGCTTAGTACTACCGGCGGACTGCAAAGCAATCCATATGCAGCACTGATGTACGGGTATAAATCATTTTCCGAGTCGAAACTGTCGGCCCAGTTTGAAGTGAACCAGAACCTGAACTTCGTTACCGAAGGGCTGGCATTCCACGGCCTGTTCAGTACTAACCGCTACGCCTACTTCGATTTAAAAAGGGCATATAAACCTTTCTATTACGATGTTGGAAGCTATGACCAGGCCAGCAATACCTATACGCTCAACTGGCTGAATAATCAACCGGGAAGCGCACAGGAATTCCTCAGCTATTATCCCGGCAACAAGAATGTGAACACATTCCTTTACCTGCAGGGAAGCCTGGATTATGCCAGGACCTTTGGCAAGCACAATATCAGCGCTGCCCTCATTGGTACACGCCAGCAAAAACTGAACGCTGACGCCAATGATCCGAACACCCAATTGCCATCCCTGCAGTATTCACTGCCCTACCGCAACCTCGGACTGGCAGGCAGAGCTACCTATTCATTTGCCAGCAAATATTTCCTGGAGTTCAACTTCGGATACAATGGTTCCGAACGCTTCTCCACACAATACCGCTGGGGCTTCTTTCCCACCATTGGCGCAGGCTGGGTGATATCTAACGAGAAATTCTGGAAAGGCGATATTGCCAGCATTGTTACCAGGCTGAAACTGAGAGGTAGCTATGGTCTTGTTGGAAATGACAATATCGACAATACACGCTTCTACTATCTGTCCAACGTCACACCCGATGATGTGAATGGCCCCTCCGCTGTATTTGGCACCAACAACAGCGTGAAGATGTATGGTACCACCATCCAGAACTATCCCAACCCTGGCGTAACATGGGAAACTGCCCGTAAGACCAACCTGGCGGCAGAGGTCACCATACTGCACCAGCTGAACATCACTGCAGAGATCTACCATGAATACAGGTACAACATCCTGCAGCAACGCGGATACATCCCTGTTACAAATGGCCTCGAAGCGGTTGTTAAATCCAACGTAGGTACTGCCTATGCAAAAGGACTGGATCTGAACATCAACTATAAACAGAACATTTCAAAGACCCTGTGGGCCTCCGTGTTAGGCAACCTCACCGTTACTTCCAACCATTATGGCCGTTTTGAAGAACCGGAATATAAATACAGCTATCGTTTTCAGAAAGGCAGACCGATCAACCAGCCTTTCGGTTATATCGCGGAAAGATTGTTTGTAGATGATAAGGAAGCTGCCAACTCTCCTACACAGTTGTTCGGCTCTTCTCCATTACCGATCGGCGGAGATATCAAATACAGGGACGTTAACAAAGACGGTATCATCAACCAGGACGACCAGGTGCCTATCGGCCTTCCTACTACACCGCAGATCATCTATGGATTCGGCTTCTCCATGGGATATAAAAACTTTGACCTGAATGCCTTCTTCCAGGGGCTGGCCAGGGAATCATTTTTCATTAACGCCACTTCACAGGACGACAGGTACTGGGGGAAATATGGTACGGCGCCATTTGTAAACAATGCGCAGATCCTGAAGGCTTATGCCGACGACCACTGGTCTGAAGAGAACCAGCACCTCTATGCACTATGGCCTCGTCTGTCTACCACCGACATCCTGAACAACCAGCAACAGAGCACCTGGTGGCTGAGAGACGGCAGCTTTATGCGACTGAAATCAGTTGAAGTAGGTTATACCCTGCCTAAGTCGCTCGCCAAACGCATGTACATTTCCAGTATGCGTGTGTACTTCAGTGGATTGAACCTGTTCACCTTCAGCCATTTCAAGCTCTGGGATCCTGAGCAGGCCGGCCAGGGATTCAGCTATCCGATTCAGAAGGTGCTCAACTTCGGAGCGAACGTCAATTTTTAATGCAAGTAACGTAAACGATTACTGATGAGATCCATTACAAAACAACTACTTTGTGCAATCGCCTGCATCGCTATATTAATACAGCCTTCCTGTAAAAAATACCTGGACGTCGTACCCGACGACGTTGCCACATTGGAAAGTGCTTTTGCCAATGCCAATGAAACACAGGCCTATTTATTCGGTTGCTATGCCACACTGCAAGCCATGGCAGATGTGCGCAGGAACGCAGGCTTCACTACCTCCGGCGAAATAATGTTCCCTTATCCATTGCAGGACCAGACCACGCTTGGCGGTGGAGGCGGCGATGCCGGCTTCAGTATCATCCGCGGTTTGCAGAACAGCGCTAACCCGCTGCTGAACTACTGGGATGGTTATAACATGGGCCTGAACATGTGGCAGGCTATCAGGAAATGTAACATCTTCCTTGAGAACTCTCACATCGCACTCGACCTGCCGGAATTCCAGCGCAAAAGGTGGAATGCGGAAGCTAAATTCCTCAAAGCATACTTCCACTATTGGCTGATCAGGATGTATGGTCCTATCCCTATCGTGGATGCGAACCTCCCGGTGAATGCTTCCATTGATCAGGTAAGGATCAAACAGCAACCTGTAGACTCCTGCTTTAACTATGTGGTACGTCTACTGGATGAAGCCATTGCGGACCTGCCGCCTGTGATCCAGAACCTGGCTGCAGAACAGGGACGCATCAGCGGCACGATTGCAAAAGCAGTAAAGGCGGAAGTACTCGTAACACAGGCCAGCCCTTTGTTTAACGGCAATCCCGACTATGCTTCCATGAAACGGAACGATGGCACAAGACTTTTCCCTGCTGAATATGACGATACAAAATGGGTACGCGCAATGAATGCCTGTAAGGAGGCGATTGACGCTGCTACCGCTGCAGGCGCAGATCTTTATCAGCTGCGGATATCCGGAGGTGTGGTACATATGTCAGATGCTACCCGCAGACTGCTCACCATACAGGGCGCCTTTGTAGACAGCTGGAATACTGAGCAGGTATGGACCCTCAATCCACAGTTCGGATGGCAGTATATGGCCTCACCACGCGTCACCGCAGAAGCCGCCGCCAATGTGTTTGCTGTGTATTCCAATTTTTCTGTACCTATCGGGCAATCTGAATTGTTTTACAGCAGCAATGGTGTACCTATCAATGAAGACAGGTTCTGGGACTATAAGAACCGCTATAAGCTGCAGGCGGGCGATGATACACATGCCTACTACATCAAAAAAGGATATACCACGGTGAAGGGCAACTTCGACAGGGAACCGCGTTACTATGCCGATGTTGCTTTTGATGGCAGCGTATGGTTCGGATCGGGTAACCTGGACGACAACAATCCTAATTACGTGAACGCCGTGAATGGCTTTGCTGCACCGCCCGACCAGCTGCGTTACAACGCAACAGGTTACTGGGCTAAAAAACTGGTGCCTTATCAAACTACCTTCGGACAAAACAGTGTACAACAGAACTACTCATGGCCTTTCATGCGCCTCACGGGGCTATGGCTGCTGTATGCAGAATGCCTGAATGAAGTAAATGGCCCTGGTGCAGAAGTATATATGTGGATCGACAAGGTAAGGGAAAGAGCCGGTCTCCAGGGAGTAGTAGCATCCTGGTCACAATATTCCAACAATCCTAATAAATGCAATTCGAAAGATGGATTAAGGGCTATCATTCACCAGGAAAGAAGGATTGAAACTGCTTTCGAGGGACAGGCGGGCTGGGACCTGCGCAGATGGAAAGAGCTCCAGAATGTGTTGAGCACTCCCCTGCTGGGATGGAATGTATTTAACAGAACAACCGAGGGTTATTACCAGATCAGGATCGCACAGCAGACAGCCTTTGGCCTGAAGAACTACCTGTATCCCATACAGGACTACGATCTTTTAACCAACCCTAACCTGGTGCAAACGCTTTACTGGTAAGACAGCCGAGCCATCTACCATATTAATTATCACGTATGAAATACAGCAAACATCATATACATCAACTTTTATTACTGCTGATCGTTATGGCAGCAGTACCGCTGTCCTGCAAAAGACTGGATGGCTACAATGAAATAGTGTCCACCGATATGACACAGCCCGGGCCGGTCACTGACGTAAAAGTGGTGAATTTCAACGGGGGAGCATATATCACTTATAAATTGCCTAACTCCTCAAATATCCTCTATGTGCAGGCAGAGTACAAGATCAATGACAATACCAGCAGGCAGTCAAAGTCCTCCTATTACTCCGACAGCATTACGGTAAGTGGTTTTGCCAAGAGCCAGGACTATGAAGTGGTGCTGCGTACAGTAAGCCGTGCACAGGTATCGTCAGAGCCTGTAAAGGTAACGGTACATCCTGATACGCCTCCTTACCTGCTCACCCGCCCGACGGTGACCATGCAACAGGATTTTGGTGGCGTGAACATCACCTGCCTCAATAAGACAAAAGCAAACCTGGGTATCATTACCATAGCGCCCGACGCTACGAATAAGTACCAGATCATCGCACAGAATTATACCAACGAAGACACCATTACGTTCAGTCTCCGGGGCTATGATACCATCCCTCATCAATTCGGGGTATATGTTACAGACCAGTGGGGAAATATCTCTGACACGCTGCTCTCTACCATTACGCCTGTCTTTGAAGCCCAGATGGACAAGTCCCTGTTCCAGGCCTATCCCCTGGGAACGGACGCCAGAACAGGCTTTGGATGGGTGATCCAATACCTGTGGAACGGCACCGCGCAATCTCCCGGCTATCATACAGAACAACCCATCCAGCCATTGGTATGGCCCGCAGTGATCACATTTGACATGGGCAAGGCCGCCAGGTTAAGCCGCTATACTATATGGAACAGGGGAATAGATGGTAGTGGCAACTGGTTATGGCAGGCAGGAGCGCCACAGCGATGGGTGTTGTGGGGAAGAGAAGATCAGCCGGTAGACGAGACCATGCCGGACGAGCACAACCTGCCTCCTGTCGGTGGCCAGACGCCTAATGGCTGGATCAACCTCGGTGTGTTCGATGCACCGGGCAAACCTTCCAGATTACCGAACCCACAGTATACTAATGCAGACCTGGCATTCTGGAATGCGGGCTTCAGCTATAATTTTCCGCTGAACCTGCCGAAGGTAAGGTACATGCGCTTCGAATGCCTTTCCAATATGGCGCAGACTAACAACTTTTTTAACGTGACTGAGCTGACCTTCTGGGGAGATCCGAGATAATAACACCTTAAACGGCAGAAAAATGAAACGCTATCATACAAACAGAATATATGTGCTGGCCTGCTTGCTCGTATTGCTGGCCTGTAGTAAAAAGCCTACTGATTACCGCGACTTCCTCGGTGGAGAAGAACTGGTGTATCCGGGCACTATAGCCAATGCTAAAGTATTGCCAGGCAAGAATCGCCTGCAACTGATCTGGCAGCCCAGCCCTGACCCCAGTGTTGTGAAGTATACCGTGTACTGGAACAACAAGGCAGACTCCCTTACTGTCAATTCCACCACGCACAATACCGGCGATACTGTCAGGTGTACAATATCCGGCCTGTCGGAATATGTGTACTCCTTTGTGATATACTCCTATGATGCCAAAGGCAACAGATCTGTGGCCACAGAGATCAGTAATGCAAGAGTATATGGTAATGTGTACACCGCAACGCTCAACAACAGGCTGAGTAACCCGGAAAATCCTTATACCATCCTGGAAGACAGTTCCGTCATCATCCGCTTCTCTACACCCGATACGATCAATATTAACACTGCGCTGCAATACACAAAAAAGAGCGGAGAACAGGTACAGCGCTCACTGGCACCGGATGAAGACTCGCTCACACTGACAGACTATAAGTTCGGCACTCCGGTGTTGTACAAGTCGTCCTATATCCCCGTAAGGGATGCTTTGGATACTTTCTACACCTTGCAGAATGATACATTTCCGACTATCTTCAGACAGGTAGTGTGCGACAAAAGCCTCTTCACTGAATTAAACCTTTATGGCGATATGGGTATCTATCAGTCTGATACACGGGTGAGTAAGCTGTGGGACGGATCTGTTGGTCCGCAGGGATATCCGAACATCTTCCATAGTGACGGCAACAGTGGAATGCCCAGAGTGCTCAGCTTTGATATGGGCAAAGTATACAATAACCTTGGCCAGATAGAAGAAACGGGCAGGGATTGTTGTAACAACCCCGACCAGTTTGAAGTATGGGGTATTGCAGATATCACAAATGCGGTTCCGGAGCTGGATTCCCGTGACGGCGGCTGGAAAGCGGCTATGCAGGCAAAAGGTTGGACATTGCTGAAGGAAGTGATCAGGACCGACAACGGCAATGCGCCCTATAAAACATCGCTGATCAGCAATCCGCCGCCGGTACGTTATATCCGGATCAGGGTGTTGCACAATGCCAATGGAGAGAACAATTATGTAAATATGTCCGAACTCACGTTCTGGAACAAAGAATAGTTATCACAAGTTACAGGTCTAATGATGTTTTTGAGCAGAAGTATTATCACAATTATCGTCGCGGCTTTACCGGCAGCCTACAGCACGGCGCAAAGCCACGTATTGGAATTAAAGTATGACAAACCGGCAAAGGTATGGGAGGAAACCCTGCCGCTGGGTAATGGCCGTTTAGGTATGATGCCCGATGGCGGCATTGCCGCAGAGAAGATCGTGCTGAACGATATCACGCTCTGGTCGGGCGCGCCGCAGGATGCCAACAATTATGAAGCTTATAAGCAACTGCCCCGCATCAGGCAGTTGCTGAAAGAGGGCCGGAATGATGAAGCACAGGCCCTGATGGACAAAGACTTCATCTGTACCGGCAAGGGCTCTGGCAGTGTACCTTTTGGCTGTTACCAGGTATTGGGAGAATTGCAGATACAGTTTGAAGGTGCGGGCAACAGTACACCTGAACAGTATGAGAGAACGCTTTCGCTGGAACAGGCCATGGCCATCTGCAGTTACAAGGCAGATGGCGTTACTTATCGTCGCGAATACTTTACCAGCTATGGAGATGACCTGGGAATGATCCATTTAACGGCCGATCAGCCTGGGAAACTTAATTGCCGTGTAACGATGAGCCGCCCGGAAAGATCATCCTCGCGAACTATCGGCAATGCGCTGGAACTATATGGCCAGCTGGATAACGGCACCGATGGCAAAGGCATGCAATACCAGGCCACTGTCAAGGCCAGTTCCAAAGATGGCGCCATTAGTACGGAAGGCAATACCCTGGTGATCAGGAATGCTTCGGAGATTATCTTGTATGTAGCCGCCGGAACGGATTTCCGCAATCCTGACTTCAGAAAGAAGATCAGTCAGACCCTGGCTGCTGCTATGAAAAAAAGTTATGCCATCCAGCGGAAACAGCATATCAGCAACTACAGCAAATTGTTTAACCGGGTGCAGCTCAGCCTGGGAAAAAGCAGCGCCCGCACATTAACAACAGATCAGCGCCTGGCAGCTTTCTACAACAATGCGGCGGCCGACAATGAACTGCCGGTACTCTTTTACCAGTTCGGCCGTTACCTGCTGATATCCAGTACCAGACCCGGATTGCTGCCACCGAACTTACAGGGCCTCTGGGCAAACCAGGTACAGACACCCTGGAATGGCGACTATCACCTCGACGTCAATGTACAGATGAACCACTGGCCGGCAGAGGTGTCCAATCTCTCTGAACTTAACCTGCCCCTGGCAGCGCTGGTAAAAGGATTAGTGGAACCCGGCAGAAGAAGCGCAAGGGCTTATTATAATGCACCCGGCTGGGTCGCACATGTCATCACCAATGTATGGGGCTTTACAGAACCAGGTGAAAGCGCTTCCTGGGGCGCCACGAAATCCGGCTCCGGATGGTTATGCAATAACCTGTGGGAGCACTATGCGTTCACTAACGACAAGCAGTATCTGGCTGATATTTATCCAGTAATAAAGGAATCTGCCATGTTCTACAACAGCCTGGTGATCAAAGACGAAAAGACAGGCTGGCTGGTAATGTCGCCCTCATCTTCTCCGGAAAACGCATTCTATCTGCCCAATGGGAAACATGCCAGTATCTGTATCGGCGCCACCATTGATAACCAGATCGTCCGCGACCTGTTCAATAACGTCATTACAGCATCGCTTACATTAGGAAAGGACAGTGCATTCAGAAAAGAGCTGCAGCAAAAGATAGCCCTGTTGCCTCCTCCCGGTGTGATCGCCAAAGACGGCAGGATCATGGAATGGCTGGAAGATTACAAAGAGACCGAGCCGCAGCACCGGCATATCTCCCACTTGTGGGGACTGTACCCAGCATCGCTGATCACTGCGGAGCATACGCCTGATCTCGCGGCAGCTGCAAAGAAAACACTGGAAGTAAGAGGCGACGATGGCCCCAGCTGGACCATCGCTTATAAACTCTTATTCTGGGCAAGATTGCAGGACGGCAACCGCTCTTTCAAACTGTTCAGAGAACTGCTGAAACCTACTGTCAGAACAGACATCAACTATGGTGCAGGCGGAGGAGTATACCAGAATATGTTATCGGCCGGACCTCCTTTCCAGATAGATGGCAATTTCGGGGCAACCGCAGGCATTGCAGAAATGCTGTTACAGAGCCATGCAGGCTTTATTAACCTGCTGCCGGCTGTACCTGATCAATGGAAGGCGGAAGGGGCTGTAAAGGGCTTAAAAGCACGGGGAAACTTCACGGTGGACTTTGCATGGAAAGATGGTAAAGTGACCAGCTACAGGATCACTTCTCCAACTCCGCGTAAAGTCAAAGTAAAAATCAACGGCGTGATGAAAGAGGTCACTGCCACTAAAATCTGATCTGCATGATACAACATACATCTACGAAAGACGTCCGCTATCCTTTAGGACAGGGAGCCGGCAGTGATGCCATACACCGCGACCCGGTCTATTCCTATGCCGTCACACAGTTACACGACGACAGCGGCCTTACAGGTACAGGCCTGGCCTTTACGCTTGGAGAAGGCAATGACCTGGTTTGCAAAGCGGCTGATTTCTACGCCGCGCAGCTGAAAGGGAAAGACATAGAAGAAGTGATGGCCAGCTTCGGGGCCCTCTTTTATCAGTTCTCCAACGAACAGCAATTCCGCTGGCTGGGACCACACAAAGGTGTGGTACACCTGGGACTGGCATCTGTGACAAATGCCTGTTACGACCTCTGGGCCAGGAAAAGAGGCGTGCCCCTCTGGAAACTGCTGATCGATCTGTCGCCCGAAGCCTTGCTGAACACCCTCGATCTCTCCTACCTGGAAGACGAGCTAACAAGAGAAGAGGCACTGGCATTGATCAAAGCCGGCAGCGCAGACAAAGAGCTCCGCCAGCAGATCACGGCAAAGGGCTATCCGGGTTACGATACCTCTATCGGCTGGTTCAATTACTCAGACGATAAAGTAAAAGAGAATGTAAAAAAAGCCATGGCGGAAGGTTTTACCGCCATGAAACTGAAAGTAGGATCTGCCGATCCTGAGCGGGACATCCGCCGGGCGAACCTTGTCAGGGAGGCGGCGGGAGACGCAGCCAGGATCATGCTGGATGCCAATCAGCAGTGGACATTACCACAGGCATTACAGATCTGCAGTAAACTGCAGCAGATGAACCCATACTGGATAGAAGAGCCTACCCATCCTGACGATGTACTGGCCCACCAAAAACTCGCCACCGCAATTGCCCCCCTGAAACTGGCACTGGGAGAGCATGTGCCGAACCGTATCATCTTCAAAAACTACCTGCAGACGAAATGCGCAGGTTTTATCCAGGTAGACGCGGTTCGCGTGGGCGGAGTGAGTGAATTTATCACCATCAGTCTCCTGTGCCGCAAATTCGGTGTTCCCGTAGTGCCGCATGTGGGCGATATGGGACAGCTCCATCAGCATCTTGTGCTCTTCAATCATATTGCCTTAGGACATGAAGCGCTGTTCCTCGAGCATATACCACATCTGCAGCAACATTTCAGGCATCCCGTCAGGATCCGGGAAGGCGTTTATCAAACACCCCAGGAGGCAGGCAGCAGCTGTGATCTTATCATCTAATAAAAGTTCCTATGATAAAAACGCCGGACATCATCATCAGCATCGTGTACATACTGATCATTGTAAGTATAGGGCTCTGGGCAGGTCTGAAAAAGATGAAAGCGGGCAGCGCCTCCAATGATTATTTCCTGGCCGGCAAATCCTTACGCTGGCCGATGATCGGCATGGCCTTATTTGCCACCAATATCTCCTGCCTGCACCTGGTTAGCCTGGCGCAAAGCGGATTTGACGAAGGACTGCTCAGTGGCAATTTTGAATGGATGGCCGCCTTTACACTCATCCTGCTGGCCTTATTCTTTGCGCCTTTCTATATCCGTAGCGGCGTCAGCACCTTACCCGATTTCCTGGAGAGGCGCTACAACCGGGCATGCAGGGACTGGCTGACATTCATCTCGATCATCTCTGCCATTACCGTTCACATTGCATTTTCCTTGCTTACAGGTGGCATTGTGCTGGAAACACTGTTAGGTATTGACATGTATACCAGCGTTACTGTTATTGCGGCAATTACGGCTGTGTATACTATTATCGGCGGACTGCGTGCAGTGGTAGTGACCGAGAGTATCCAGACAGTAGTGCTCGTAAGCGGCGCCGTGATCATCACGGTGATCTGCCTCCATAAAATGGGCGGATGGAATGCGATGACGGCAACTTTGCAGGAGCACCAGGAATTACATAAACTGAAGATGTTGCGTCCTTCCGGCGATGGCAGTCAGCTGCCCTGGTATGCGGTATTCCTGGGTTATCCGGTACTGGGCATCTGGTATTGGTGCGCCGATCAGACCATCGTACAGCGGATACTGGGTGCAAAAGACGAGAACCACGCCAGAACAGGGACATTGTTCTGCGGTTTTATCAAAATACTGCCGGTGTTCATCTTTATATTGCCGGGATTACTGGCAGGCACCCTGGCGCAAAAGGGATTACTGGATATCAGCGCCATTCAATATGTCGATGCTTCCGGCAATGCGGCTGTAAATAGCAAAGGTATCTACACACTGATGATCACCCAGCTGGTGCCGACCGGCCTGGCAGGCATCATAGTAGCAGCCTTACTATCCGGATTAATGAGCCAGGTATCGGGTGCATTGAACTCCATTTCAACACTGGTAAGCTTTGACCTGTACAAGCGCTTCAAGCCTTCAGCCAGTGAGCAGGAACTGGTGCGTATGGGACGCGTATCTGCAGGCATCGCCCTTGTGTTGTCTATCCTGCTCCTGCCCTTACTGAACAACTACAGCAGCCTTTTCAATGGTGTGAATGATATCATCTCACATATTGCACCGCCCATTACCTGTGTGTTCCTGCTGGGTATTTTCTGGAAGAAAGCATCCGCCAGGGCAGCACAGATCACACTACTGGCCGGCTCGACCCTGGGCGCACTGGTGTACGCCATCAACAAGATATACCCGTATACTTTCCTGAAAGAGATCCCTTTCCTGATGATGGCCTTTTATCTTTTTGTGGCCTGTTGCATTATCCAGGTTTCCTTCTCCCTGTTGTATCCTATGCAGCATACCACAATAAGCGGGGCGCTGTACTGGAAATCGCCGCTGGAACCATTGCAGGATAAGGGCTGGAATGGATTGGGGAATTATAAGGTCTTATCAGCATTGTTACTGTTGGTGATGATCGTACTATATGTCATTTTCAAATAGTCAACTTTCAGGAAAAAGACCTGCTAACATTACTACAGCGCTAATGACCATAAGGTATATGATTCCATAGAAATCGTTCAGAGACAGAAACCCTTATAGCAACAGGATTGCTGATAATGGTTTCACAATATATGATCGCGATAAGGATCATTTAATGGCAGGAAATCCTTTCAGCAGCGTTGCTGATAATGATCCTGCTGTACATCATTTCAAAAACACATCACTCAAGAACAAAATAACTAAGCATGCAACTTTTGACCGGTAAAATAATATTGCTGACTGGAGGATCCAGGGGTATTGGATTTGAATGTGCCTTAAAATATGCAGAAGCCGGGGCTATAGTAGTGATCCTGTCGAATGATCCCGTCTCGCTGGCCACCGCCATTGCCGCATTGGGATCATCACACTCCGCCATCCTGGCCGATGTTGCGGTACCAGCAGATGTTGAACGCGCTGTTCAGCAAACATTGGAAAAATATGGCAGAATAGACGTCATCCACAATAATGCGGGCATTGCACATCCTTCAAGCCCTCTCCATGAAACCACAGAGGCCGAATGGGACGATGTGATGAACGTCAATCTTAAAAGCATTTACCTGACCACACGATATGGCATTGAAGCCCTGAAACAGAGCAAAGGATGTATCATCAATACCAGCAGCCTTGTGGGAGAGATCGGTCAGGAAAACCATGCTGCCTATACTGCCAGCAAGGGAGCTGTAAATTCTTTAACAAAGTCCATGGCCTTGGATTATGCGCCCTTTCAGATCCGTGTGAATGCAGTAGCACCTGCCGGCGTATGGACACCTATGCTGCGGGAATGGGGCCAGCATCAGAACAATGGACAGGGTATCGAGCAGTATATGAATGCCATCCATCCTTTGGGTTACTGTCCCGAAGGAGATGTGATAGCTGATGCCTGTGTTTTCCTGGCTTCTGATAAAGCACGTTTCATCACGGGGCATGTGATGCATGTCAGCGGAGGTGCAGAACTGGGATACAGGGCCTTGCTGCAGGCAACTGAAACAGTCTAGGAAAGCATTTGAGCGCTCCCCCCTCTGCCGAAAGTACATACGAACGCCAACAGGCAGATGAAACGTTCGACAATCATCATGTCCTGATAAAACAAGGAGGGCGTCTCCCTTAAATAAGACGCCCTCTTGCTGTTGCTACTTCTTCAATCTCCCCGCTACGTCTTACTTTTTACTACAATCCTGCGACTTTTGGATATACCCGTTTAGTGAAATCGGCTGACTTTTGCTGTATCAAAACATCAAAAGAAAGGGACAAAAGAACAGCACCTGAGCAGGATGATGCTCATCCAACTCATAAAATCCGGACACAGGGAGTTCGAAAGATCTAAACAGCTTACCCATCTCTAAATCGCAACGTAATAATGATGCGGCTGAGACATTCGTTCAAAAATTAAATTAACTTGCCTTATGCAAAATGCTACGCCATACCGGATAAAATCTATCACGGAAATTCACCGTCTGATGGGCTTGCCTAAGCCACATCATCCGCTGATCAGCATTGTTGACCTGAAAGGCTTTAGAAATGATCACGATATTGATGCCGTTGTGTTTGACATGTACGTCATATCTATGAAAAAAGGTTGTGACAATCTCATATACGGCCAGCAAAAGTATGATTTCGATGAAGGGTTAATGGCCTTTATGTCTCCCGGACAGATTCTGCGGGGCGAGGAAAACGGCGTCCCCCCAAATCTGGAAGGCTGGATGCTGTTTATCCATCCGGACTTTCTCTGGAACACCTCCCTTGCCAGGAAGATCAGGAAATACGAATACTTTGGCTATTCCACCCATGAGGCCTTGTTTCTCTCCGATAAGGAAGAAATGGTCATCAATGATATTATAAGAAATATACGAAATGAGTATCATTCCAATATCGATAAGTTTAGCCAGGATATCATTATCTCGCACCTGGAAACATTGCTGAATTATGCCGAACGTTTTTACCAGCGGCAGTTCGTCACCCGTAAGATCACCAACCATCAGATCTTACACCAGGTAGAAGAAATCCTGAATGACTATATAAATAATGAAGCTTTACTTTCGACGGGAGCGCCAACAGTGCAATACATTGCGCATCAGCTACACCTGTCTTCCAAATATTTAAGCAGCATGCTTAAACAACTTGTCGGCCAGACAACACAACAGATCATTCATGAGAAACTGATCGATAAAGCAAAGGAAAAACTGTCCACAACAAAATTGTCGGTAAGCGAGATCGCCTACCAACTTGGCTTCGAACATTCACAGTCGTTCAATAAGCTTTTCAAGCTTAAAACCAGGCAAAGTCCGCTGGAATTCCGGCAGGCATTTAACTAATTAATATATGCAGACTATTACGCCATTTCTTCAGTATTTACGGCAAAATCGCCAGCTGCCTGTGCGGATCGTCTCACCGGAATTCGGCCACCTGACGGCTGAAGAAGCGGCCACTTACGTTGCTCCGCATCGCTCGCCCTATTATTTCTTTATGTTCATGCTCGAAGGCCGCAGCTGTCATCAAATCGATCTGCACAAATACGAAGTGAACGACAATGAATTGATCTTTGTTACGCCTCAGCAAATCCACGAACAGGAAGGTATGAGCAAGGGCGGCAAATTTGTCAAGCTGGGTTTTGACGAAATTTGTCTCTCCCTGCTGCCCGGACAATATGAATTCCTTGTCCATTCGCTAAATGATCAGAAAGTTGGTTTTAGTCCTTCTGCCGCGCTGCGGGTAAAGGCAATCTTTGCTATACTTCTCGATCTGCTAAGGCATTGGGACACTGCCCCTGAACTGATTCTGGCACACCTGAACAGTTTACTTACAGAAATCAACGCGGCTTACCTCCCCGCCGCAACCATTCCTGCAAAGGACACGCTTTCCCGTTATAGTGATTTCAGAGCATTTGTAGAAAAGCATCTGACCGAGCAACCCGGCGTCGGACTGATCGCGGAGAAACTGGGCATTAATCCCAATGGACTCTATAAGCTGGTGAAACAGCATGCCGGCCTTTCTCCCAAGGAATACATTACGAAGCGGCTGATCCTGGAAGCGGGGCGGCGCTTATATCACATGAAGGATGTTTCGATCAAAGAACTGGCTTTCGAGCTGGGCTTTAATGATCCTGAATACTTTTCCCGCCTGTTTAAAAAAGTCACAGGACACACCATCCCACAGTTCCTGGCGGATCTGTCAGGGAATTAGATCAATTCGTCCGGCCTGTTTAGCCCTGCGATCAGGAGCTTTGTTTCCATAATAAAGCTAAACAGCCATGAATACAAGCTCAGAAACAGTATTAGTAACAGGTGGAAACGGCCTGGTAGGTGCACGTCTTTTACCTCGATTGGTAACTGAAGGTATAAACTGCCGTGCATTGGTTCGCGGTGGTAAAAGCGTTCCTGCAGGAGTGAAGGCGGTGGAAGGCGACCTGTTTGATCCGGCATCGCTTAAAGAAGCCGTTAAAGGTGTCACAGCGATCATTCACCTGGCGGCCGTGTTCCGCTCACCGGACACTGACCTGATATGGAAGAGTAACCTGGAAGGCACGCGAAACCTCATCGATGCAGTAAAAAACCACGCGCCTGCCGCCCGCTTCCTGTTTGCAAGTACCAGCCATGTATATAGCGCCAACAATCCGCATCCGGGCCGGGAAAATGATGTTGTTAACCCGCAACATGCTTATCCCGCCAGCAAAGTTGCCGCGGAGAATGAGTTACGCGAAAGTGGGCTGAACTGGGCCATTCTGCGTTTTCCCTTTGTTTACGGAGACGGCGATGGTCATCTGGAAGACCTGCCAAAACACGTCATTGCAGCGAAATATCATCCGGCTATGAGGATAAGCACCGTCCATCATCGCGACATTTATACAGCCATTATGATGGCTTTGGATGGGATAATGGACGGCCGCATTGTCAATATTTCGGACGAGGCGCCTACATCCATCTATGAATTACTGGGCATTGCAGGAGCAACCATGGCATCGTCATCAGAACCGCTGGTAAACCCATGGCATCTCCACAGCGATGGCTCGCTTGCACGCAGCCTGGGTTTTCAGGCGTCTGTCAGGACCGTTTACCAGGCAGTACAGGAAAAGCTGCTTTAATACAGCGCTGATATTCGCCTGAAATGAAGCCGCTGCTCCGGGGCCAGGAAAACAGATGTGTTGCCATTAAAGAATGGTATTCAGCACACCGCCGTCGGCACGAAGTGCAGCACCATTGGTAGCGAGGGATAGAGGGCTGGAAAGATAAACCGCCAGGTGCGCGATCTCTTCCGGTTGTATAAATCGCTGTAACAGGGATGTCGGGTTTAATGCCTTTATCAGACCAGCCTTCACCTCCTCCACATTACTTTGCTGCGCCAGGGCTATCTGCTCAACGGCACCCGCCACACCTTCGGAATAGGTTGGTCCGCCGATAATTGTATTGACAGTAACCCCTGTGTTCCTGGTCAGCTGTGACAACCCGCGACTGATGGAAAGCATCGCCGTTTTGGTCATCCCGTAGTGGATCATGTTCTCCGGAATGTTGATACCGGATTCACTGCTGATGAAGATCACGCGGCCCCAGTTACGTTCCAGCATCTTAGGTAATAAGGCTCTTGACAGGCGTACACCGCTCATAACATTCACTTCGAAGAACTTTGTCCAGTCACTGTCTTTGGTGTCAAAAAAAGGGCGAAGTTCAAAGATGCCCACGTTATTTACCAGGATATCGATATCCGGCAATGCATTCAGCAGCTGATCTACTTCTTGGGGATCTTCAAAGTTGGCCGCAATACCTGATACATCCGCACCCGGTATTTCCTGTTCCAGTTTGCTGAGGGCCAGATCAATCTTTTCCCGGCTCCTTCCGTTGATGATCACCTTTGCTCCTTCAGCGAGTAATTGGCTGGCAATAGCGAAGCCGATACCCTGTGTCGATCCGCTGACAAAGGCAGTCTTTGATTGCAGTTGTAAATCCATAAATGTCTGTATTCCAGTTTTAAGATGGTATATGTTGTGTCCTTATCATTTCTGTATTGATCACTACAAAAATGGCCAAAAAAATTTCAGCTGATTATCTCCAGCTGCATTTCAATCTGTTTGCTGAGGATCTGCTGATCGGGGTACATACGCCTGGTAACGTTCATACCATTCCAGAGGGTGATCAGGTAACGGCCAAGGATCTCCGGGTCTGTCTGGTTCTTCAGTGTGCCATTCTTTTGCGCCTTTCTAAGGGTGGCGGTAAAGAACTCCTCCACCTCCCTGAGTATTGTGATAGCCTCTTCTTCCAGTTCATGATCCAGGCAGGCCATTTCTACAACCGTATTGACGATAATACACCCCAATAAATGGGTTTCTTTGTCGTCCTTTGCCATACTGCGGAAAAAGTCTTTGATCAGTTCAACAGGCGCTTTACTGTGCTCCAGTTCTTCCCTGAACTGGTTAAAAGCCTCCCTCCTTTGCTGAATGGCCTTTCTGAATAGTTCCTTCTTACCTCCCTTAAAAGCATGATAAAAGCTACCACTACCAAGGCCGGTGGCCTGGAGAATATCTTCCAGTGACGTAGCGGTAAACCCCTTGGCCCAGAACACTTTCTGCGCCTTGGACAAGACTTCTTTATTGTCGAATATGGTTGGTCTGCCTCTCATTTCTTAGTTTTTCCCTCTGGAAAAGTATTTTTGTATTAATCACTACAAAAATAGACAAATTTATTAAACAGGAAGATTTATTTACTTATTCCCGCCAATCAACTCCGGGGAGGGGCCTACCTACTGGTAATTTCGTATCATGAACCGCTGCATTCGGCTCCCTCAGGAGCCACGTGTTTGTAGCCCCGGGTGATAACACGGGGTATTCGTACAGGTAATAACCCAGGCCCCCCGGGCAGCGGCCTGCCTACTGGTAATTTACGTGTCATGAGCCGCTGCATTCGGCTCCCTCAGGAGCCACGTGTTTGTAGCCCGGGGTGATAACACGGGGTATTCGTACAGGTAATAACCCAGGCCCCCCCGGGCAGCGGCCGCCTACTGGTAATTACGTGTCATGAACCGCTGCATTCGGCTCCGTCAGGAGCCACGTGTTTGTAGCCCCGGGTGATAACCCGGGGTATTCGTACAGGTGATAACACGGGGTTGCCCCAAATATCCCGAATGGGTAAAACATTCAATTTATAGTTGCATTGATTATACAATCCATCACCTTCTCAGCACTGCAATTGTTCAGCCCTGCGCCCCAGCAGGCATTGAACTCTAACACAAACCAGCCCGTTTGTTCGTTATAGGCGATATCAACAACAACGACCGCTGGCAAATACTGCTGATACTCGCCAAGAAAGCCTGCCAGGAACCGTCGTCCCTCATCCAGCGAAGCAGATCCTTCATACAAAGCGATATCTTTTACTTCGCCATTCATGATGAACGCCCTTGCTTCGGCTGCTATAGGATGAACAACTGATGAAACAAGAATTTGCTCATCCGCAGCCAGCCCTTGTACCACGGCTCTAAATGCAGCCAGGGTGTCAAAAACACCTGCAACAAATATCTTAGGAATAACAGGCTTGATAAAGACAGGGAAATCGGTCGCCGTAACGTCTCCTATCTGCCTTAACTGCACATTTCTTTTTGTCCATTTGGCGTCAAGTCTTGCTATAAGGGTATCATCCGGAGAAAGTAATTCAACCCCGTATATCTGGGCCAATACAAATGCGAAAGCCTGATTGCCATATATGGCAATTTTCCTGTCTGACAGTTCCTCATCCCTGATCCAATATTTGCCAAGACGCCTGATCTCGCCGCCACCGCGGGTCCAGGTTGCAAAAACATCCTCAAATTCAATATCAGTCTTTTCGGGTATTAGAAGTATAGGGAAGTTTTTTCCAGTCATTTATTTCATGTTACTTTTCAGAATAGCTGCTGCCACCAACCAGAGAAGCAACACAGGTATAGCCATCATTAATACAAGCTCCGGTATAGTATGCAACATATTCATCCACTGGCCATGTGTGATAACTATGATAAGCGCATACACCAACAAAATTGCACTTTCCAGCATTCCGTATATAATTGCGGCAATATATGGGTTGCGTCCTTTAATAAGCTCCGCTCCCATTGTCTTTCCCAATAAATAAGATGAAAGGAACAACAATGCGAAAAAGCCCCATACATAAATGTTCATCTGGGCTTGTAAATAGAAAAGTATACCGTTGGCAAAGTCTCCCCTTGTTTCTATGAACAACCACAATAACTCCAGGATAATCACTGCATACAGTGTAATCTTACATACGTATTTTCCTGCTGTATTTGGTGTCATAATAACCGGGATATCTGATTGATTAACATATGGGATGACTTATCTAAGTTACATATTGCGTCGCATTCTCTATCCAAAAAGAAAAGTTAACTTCACGCCTTCAATAAAAAATCCATGTTGTCCTTTGAGCAGGCAAGAGATATTGCCGAAAAACTTCTTGCTATCAATCCCCCGCTTCCCGCTCCAGCGAATCCTTCTCACTGCCCCGTTTCAGTTTTACATGCGGATTGGTCTGTGTGCCGGTAACACTGAAAGGTATTCCCCAGATGCCCAGCGGCGGTAAGCCTATACGTCCTTTCAGGTTCAGCCTTCCGTTAAAGCTCACCTGGCCTTCGAAACGGGGACGGAAACCGGCAATACGCATCTTCGTCCGCTCGATAGTAATAATGTTATTGCTGATAGTGGATTTTATCTCCACTTCCGACAGGTTCGGGTCCTTTATATTTCTCTTTGTCGTACTGCTTACTGCATTGAACAGTTTGAATCCTTTCAGTTTGATCTTCTTCAGCGACAATACGCCCTCTCCCTTCAGGGAGGGGTATACCAGTTGCATATTTTCCCGGAACCTGCCGCTGACATGATAGTCAAGTCCCACTACACCGCTGGCAGAAGACGCAGAAGACACCATATCATGGAACAGCCGGATCTCGTTATAAGCGCGTTTGATATCGAACTCCCGGGCATTGATATGATAATCAAAACTAGCGCTTTCGTTATTCAGGCTGTTATACTGTGCCTCCATTACAACAGGCGCTCCGATGATATTAAAACCGGTATTACTCATCTGCAGACCGCCATTATCAACCTGCAGCTGGCCATGGAAACGCTGTATATCTATCCCGCGGAAACTGGCCTTATCTGCACTGGCATTCAACGATAGCGAAAGATTGTCGGGTATTACCACTACACCGGAAGATCCCGGTTCATCAGTTATCTGCGGATCGCTGTTGTAGGACATTAACTCGTCCGCCAGGATATAATTGCTTTTCAGGTTAAATGCGCCCTGCAGGCGCTGGCCCGGCTGCGTAGCATAGGCAATCAGGTTATACAGATGACCATCCAGGCGGAGGTCAGACTTACCATATCGTGCCTCGAATTTGTCAAACCACATCTTGTCTTCCTCGAAACGGAACACGCCATTGCTGATAAAGAAAGGCAGCGGGAACCTGGCGGCTTTCACTGATACCTCCTTCAGTGTCAGTGTGCCTTTGTTCAACAGCTTGTCGTACTGGCTGTTCATTGCATCGCTCTTCGTTCCCTGCAGGTTCAGATCAGCTTTTATATAACCTTTGGCCTCATATCCTTCCCGGCCCAGCACCTGGTAGATCTTCCCAAGATCGATGATGCCATTGGCCAGGATGTTATAATGCAGATCGTCGAAGTTATTCAGCGCCGCTTTCAGCGTAAAGGTCTGCCCCTCAAACTCGAAAGACACGGGTTTGATGTCGATCTTCAATGCCTGCAAACTACCGGCGGTATCTGTCAGCGTCGCGTTGACATTGATCTTTTCAACCGGGTGTTTATAATATTTCGTGTGCACCACGCCGTTATTCATGTTGAGGGAAGCGGTGGTTACCGGGAACAAACTCCGCGCCGGCTGATAAATGCCTTTACTTAAAATATTGATGTTCAGGTCACCGCTCATGTCTACCCCATCCATCGGATAGAACTTCTCTACATCCGCCATATGCAGCACGCCTTTCAGGTTTGCGTCCACCAGCGGCTCCTGCGCATTGGTCAGATGAAAATATCCTTTGATATAGTTACCCAGCACTTCGGCATTGATCTTACTCATGTTCACCCGCACATTCGCATAGTTATTATCCGGGCAGGCAGCCTGCACATCAAACCCGATATGACGGATAGGTTCCCGCACATCTTTGAATTTCAGGTAGCCATCGCTGAGGGTAGACTTGAAATCAAATACCGGTATACTGCTGATAACCAGGTCCGATTCATGCCCCGGTCCATTGTTCACGGTATACCCGATGTACCTGCCATCGGCCTGCAGATCGGCCTGAAAACGCCCTTTCAGGTCGAAAGCATCCCAGCCCATAGCCTTTCCCCACTTCTCCATATCCAGGTCTGCACTCATCTTTGCATGGATGTCCGGTTTAGCCAGTCCCGTTACTTTGATATCTGAGCTGAAATATCCTTTGTCCAGTTTAAAAAAGGCGGAATCGACGTTAATAGTGAACTTGTCAGGGTTCATTTCCGGTAAGCGGGTACGGAAATCCAGGCGCAGGCCCTCAATAGCATAGGGCGCTCCGGAACTGGCAATTTCTCCGTTCCTCACTTTCATACTGAAGGTAAGATCAGGCATCTTGTTAGTCTTCGCGATATACTTGCCTGTTAACGAGGCATTTACTTCTGCAAAGCCTTTGATATCAGTATGCTCCATCCAGGCAGTGTATTTCGCCGGCAATGCACTGAAAAGCGCTTCCAGGGTCGATTCTCCTGAGCTAAGCTTAAAATCCATTTTATAGCCGTTCTTCAGGAAACTGAATGCCCCGTTCAGCTTCATTGGCAGCTGGTTGATCTTCAGATCATTCCGTTCGAAAATGAAGTTCAGCGACCTGGTATTGATCCTGGTAATCAGCTTACCGTCCAGTTTCTTTGACTGTATATAAGGTATACCGCCATAGGCCAGGTCAAACGAGGCAATGCTGACGTGTGAGTACAGGTCGAACTGCGATTTGTCCAGGTCTCCTTTTCCGGTATAATTCACCTCTTTTGCTCTTATCTGCAGGGTCAGGGATTTATCATTGTAGATGATCCTGCAGTGTTCCAGCTGTATCCGTTCTATCTTTAGCGATACACTCCCGCTGTCGGCCTGCCTGCGTGGAGGTGTGGCCGCCTGGTAAACGTTATAATTCGGCCGGCCTTCAGTATCCACCAATACGTGTATATTCCCCTTCGTAAGGTAGATCTTATCTACGCTGGTAGCCTTTGAAAAAATACTGCCCAGGTTTACGCCCAACGCCACCTCTTCTGCAGATATGAGTGTATCCTGCTCGAAAGGAGCGGATCCCTTCAGGCTGAAATCGTACAGCGTTAAGGTTAAGGTGGGAAAATGATTAAAAAAGGACAATCTCGCTTTTGAAAAATTGATCTCGCCAGTGATGTTATGATTAGCCCAGGTCTTTATTCTGTTCGACACAGCCGCAGGAAACAGGAGCGGCAGCAGAAAAAGTATCAGCAACATTCCCCCTGCGGTTATTGAAACAATTTTCATGGTCCGCCACGCGGTTCTCTTCATAGTAGCACTAAGCATAAGGTATAGGATCGTTTATTTGCATTCCACCAGCGGCGCAAAGATAGAGAATCTACAAATGTTTAAAAAATAACATGCGAAGGATAAGCAGTATCACTACTCTTTTCTGAAGGGTGTATTAAGCGGGGCGCTGGCATTGACGGCATAACCGTCTTTGCTGACCATCAGGTACAGCCTGTAAAGCTCGGGCGACTCAGGTATGGTCACATCAATGGCCGGCCCTATACCAATCGGGTGCATATAGATGGCATGACCCCAGCCATCCGTTTTGCAGAGGAACCATTCAAAGTGTAGCTTTTCATGGCCGGGAGACTTCAACTGCCATTCCCTTTTATCCCAGACAAGGGCATGATAGGATAAAACAGTTCCCGGATATGTTATCCGGGCAGGACGCAGGATCTTCACCGCCGGCAGCTGAGGACCGCCTGTTTTTATATGCCAATGGCTTGCCAGCTGCCGGTAGGCGGGTTTATAATGCCGCTGATGATCCAGCAGACCGTTAAAGGTGACCCCGTTCCTGTTCTGAAGGTCCTGCCAGCAATTGATAAATATGGGTTTCGGTGTACCCGAGCTGATATATTGTTCTGCGCCGATCTCACTCGCAAACCAGGGGATGTCTGTCTCAGGCAGGGCAATTTTCGTGGTGTCGTCCGGTGCAGCCAGTCCCAGAGAGGATATTTCCGGTATAGCCGAAGCGAAGGTTTGCAGGGTAGCCGCCACCTGCTCATCCAGGGGTACGTCCAGCGTTACGGGCCTGCCGGGATCTACCGCTTTGATCTGCCGCACCAGTTCCCGCAACCAGTGCATGTACTCATCCTGGTGGCGTAATAATGCAGGCTTTACATACATTTGCTGCAGCCTGCGCCAGGCATTATTGGAAAGATGCCATCCAATAATGCATTTCTCCTCTTTTCTTTTCCTCACCGTGGCCATCACCGATTCCATAAAATCCTGCCGACGCTGCCCTGGCGGAATGCTACGATCTTCATCAGGCATCCAGAAAGCATACTGCACTTTCATGCCCGTTTCTTTTGCCACAACAAGGATATTATGATCATAAACACCCGGCCCATATCTCCTGATGGTGTTAATGCCCAGGCCTTGCATATCTTTCAGGTCCTTCTCTACTTCCCTGCGTGTTAAAGTATGCCGGCTCCTGAACCAGGGAATAGCTTTGGAATAGATAACACCCCTGATGCCGGCCATCGGGTACTCATTACTATGGCTGGCGGGAACGGCGGCAAGCGCGGGCAGCGGACAGGCAATAT
Organism: Chitinophaga filiformis; assembly: GCF_023100805.1. Classification (NCBI taxonomy): domain Bacteria; kingdom Pseudomonadati; phylum Bacteroidota; class Chitinophagia; order Chitinophagales; family Chitinophagaceae; genus Chitinophaga; species Chitinophaga filiformis. Next base: position 4,266,430 of record NZ_CP095855.1, on the reverse strand, counting down.
CGTTATCATTCTTCTGTAACCTGTGCATAGCCTGCAATGAAGGCACTGGCGCCGATAATTGCCAGTCCAGCACCGAAGTATCTTTTTTACTAAGGGTATTCGCATCATAGCTGCTGTTAAAAAGTACAGCAGCCTTTATTTCCGGGAAACGGTTCTTCATATCTGCAAATGCTTCCTGTAACCACCGTTCCTGCTCACCCTCCTTTTTCAGGGAACCCAGTTCTGCTATCATGACCGGCAAACCGCTGCGAAAAAGCTGTTTTTGATGATAAGGCGAATAAAGCTGGTTAAAACTATACCATTGCCCGTCAGGATGCATACTGCCGTAATTCAATATGGTCAGGCCCAGCCAGTCCACATATCCGTCACCCGGATAATATTGTTCCACAGCGGCCGGCTTCCAGGGATTCCATACCCATATCACATTGTGAGCGCCCGCACGGCTGAAGTAATCATGCACATACCGCCATGCCTGCACATATTCCGCTGCTGTATTCAATCCGCTACCCGACCAGGGATAGGCAGGATTGTCAGGTTCATGGCCAAACCGGATGAAAACAGGCCGCTGCAGGCCCCTTACCTGCTCCGCAAATTTTTGCAGGTAGTCATCAAAATAGCCCTGGCTGATATGCAACATCATTTTCCGTTCCTTCATCAGGGATGTGTCCTTACGGGAAACATTGAACAAACCCGCCCATGGCTCCCAGGTGATCATCGGCACCGCGTCTGTCTGGTATATGGCGTTCATGAGCGTGTCCTGCAGGTAGCAGCGCGAAGCATCACCCCATGGAATGTAGCAGGATACAATGTCGAAACGGGTATTCGCCATATTGTTGTAGCGGTTCACTTCTTCTATAGATGTCAGGCCGGAGGCATTCGCAGGACTGAAAATACCCGTCAGAAAAACGGATTCCCTGGTCACCGGTCTGCCTGCATAACTGGCGGGCGGTTTCCTGTCCTCGTAAAAGAACAAAACGGTGATTCCACACACGGTCAGTGTCAACACAAGCGCCAGCCTTCTTATGATGACGTATCCGCTATGGCGTATCTTCCAGAACCTGACCTTCAGCACATAATAGTAGTGGTAGAAGAACTCTTTAAAAGTCACCGGTAAGGTCTTCGTCATACGCCCTTTCCAGAAACCCGCCACAATATTGAACAGCATGATCAGGCAGTTCAGAAAAGCGATGCCCGCCATGAACCCCGAAAAGGGGTTCCAGTCTCTCCATAAACCATATACGATGGCTGCCGCCGAAATCAATAAAACAGCCGCATTGGGAATGAGCAGTTTCCAGCTGGTGACATCTTTATCGTCTTTAGGGGTTGGGATATAAGGCACTTTTTTACGGATCACAGTATATACCAGGCCCAATAGGTAGATCCACCAGGTACCTATCAGCAGCAATCCCCCGACCACATGAAACCCGCTCTCATCTTCCGCCATGACCCAGCGTTGTACAAAAAGCCGGATGAACAGGATAATGCAGACAAAGGGAAAACCGAGCATACTGAATGAAAGCAGGTCAAATTGAAAAGGGATTACCCCAAGACATAGCGACAATACCGGCACCAGGAAGTTGATCAGGAAGATGATACCAGTGAAATAGTGAAACGGCAGGATGCCATAATGAAGTTTCTGCCGCCAGGTAAATTTCCTGAACAGCCTGGGATAGGTGCTGACCAATAGCTCCAGACTTCCCCTCGACCATTTAAGTTGTTGCTTATAGTAGGCAGAAAGCGTGGAGGGGACCAGTCCCAGGGTCAGCACCTCGGGCACATATACCGATCTCCAACCTTTTGCATGGAGCTGCATAGCCGTATGCATGTCTTCCGCAAGTCCGGCTGCATGTCCGCCGATGCTGTCCAGCGCACTTCTGCGGAAGGTACAGTTAGCGCCGATAGCCTGTACCGTACCATAACGATGCATGGTCATCATCATGGGGCCATAGAACTGGAAGGTTTGTTGCGCAGCCCCTTTGGCAATGATATTATCGCCGATATTGCTGTATGCCTGCACGATCTGTACAAACCCTATCTGCGGATTTTCAAAGAAGGGTACCACCCTGTCCAGGAATTCAGGCGCCGGCACATGGTCAGGGTCCATCACCACACAAAGTTCCCCTGTGGCATATTGCAAAGCGTTATTGATATTACCGGCCTTGGCATCTATGCGGTTGTTCCTGGTAATATGACGTACCCCTAAACGCTGGCATTCTTCTTTGAGGAAAGGATCGTTCGCTTCATCACATAGATAGCTGGTATGCGGATAGGTGACCGCCTGCATGGCCTCAAGCGTTTTAATGACCATCTCATAAGGCTCGCCTTCGCAGAATGTTGTCAGGATATCTACCGTAGGTAGTGATGTGGACGCAGGTCGCTCGGGAACAGTGATGCAGAAATAGTGATACCATTCATGCAGTACCTTCAGGCAGGAGAAAATAACAGCTATCATCAGCAACCAGTACAGCGGACGGTTCCCGATATTAGCGAAGTTAAAAAGACAATACAACAGCACGCACATGCTAATCACTCCGGTAATGATCATAAACCGGAGAATAAATAATTCTTTTTTCGATGGCGGAGAAACGCGCTGCCGTGTTCCCATATTATGTCCCTACTACGTAAAAAGGTATATTGGCTGTCGCCACATTTCCATATTCATCATAAATCCAGGAATAGATCCGGTAAGGGCCTTCTTTTTCAGGCGCCCGGAAATTAACCCGGAAACTATCACAAGGGCTGATGTCCACCTTGCGTTCTATAGGCAGGTCTGAACTTTCGGAATTAAAATCCTCATCCAGTATCTTCCAGACGATCCGCAAACCCTTCGCTGCAGGCAGCTGCAATTTAATTTCGGCGGTTTGTAAGGTACCTGGCCGCACTAAAATATCATCAGCTGCCTTTTTCCCGTTCATCAGCAGCTCTTCCAGCGCCGGCGCCTTATGCAGGGGCGCAGTATTCATCCACAGGGACTGCATATCGCCAACTATTTCGGTAGCAGCACCATTTTCGTCAATAATGCTGTACCAGGTAGGTGTCACTTCTTCCTTAAAACCCCAGTAAAAGGTGAGTGCTCCCAGGAAACGGGGATTATTGACAGGAAGATATTTTGTATGAAAATCACGGTAAACCCATGCCTTCTTTGTACTGTTAAGTTCTATGGGAACACCCCATGCTGTACGTTTTGATTCCTCCGGGGAAAATATACCCCATTCCGTTATCAGGAAGGGACCATTCCACAACCAGCTGAAAGTGCTAAGGTTACTCTCCAGCTGTTTCAGATCGCCGAAGGTATTAAAAGAGAGTATATCCAGGCCCGGTATCTTGAGACGGATATTCATCACATTCCTCAACTGGTAGTTGACCATGGCAGTCGTAACAGGATGATCGGGATCTTCTGTATGTATCATATCCAGCAGGCGGTTGTATTCATCGTAGAATTTATTATACTTTGCTTTGAAGGGGAAATCCACTTCATTCCCCAGGCACCACATCAGCAGTGCAGGATGCGAACGGTAACGCCGTACCAGCTGCTGAAAAGCAGCATACTGGCTATCCACTTTCTGCTGATTGCGATAGAAATAATCCAGGTATTTACTTTCAGGAACATAGAAACCGGCAATAACGGCCAGGTTATTAGTCGCTGCCTCATCGAGAATAGCTTCCAGATCAGTAGTATCCCAGGTGCGGATGGTATTGCCGCCTATGGACCTCAGTTTATCCATATGCGTATATCCCGATCCTCCCCTTACTACAAAAGGAACGCCATTCCTGTACAGCACATATTTACCATTCTCCCGGGCTACCCACACTTTCCTGGAAGGAGCAACAGCTTTATTGCAGTTGCAGGAAAGTAGAAAGACAAGGCACAGGGTTGAAACATATACACGGAGACAGCCAGCAGTCATTCGGTTTGCAAGTTTATCTCAAACGTTTAGCACTCTTATAAATATAACACGATTCGGTCAATATACCATCAATGTAACACAGCTATATGTACCAGGCAGGACAATACCGCGCAGGTATTATTATCCTGAAAGAAGAACCAAAGTTCGCGCCGGATTGTTATCAGTTAAATCTCTACACCATGCCAAAGTATGTAATCGAACGGGAGATCCCGGGGGCAGGGCAGCTAAGTGCCGAACAATTAAAAGGAGTATCGCAGACTTCATGCGACGTATTGCGTAATATGGGTCCGGAAATACAATGGGTACACAGTTATGTAACAGGCGATAAGATCTATTGCGTTTACATCGCCCCTAATGAAGACATGATCCGCGAACATGCCAGGAAGGGCGGTTTTCCTGCCAACTCCGTGAAGGCGGTTTCTGCCGTCATTGATCCTACGACAGCTGAATAAAAGAGCTGTCAGATATCATTCATATTCATGCAGGGCATTCTTTGTCCTGCAGGTGATGATTTATTAGCTTCACCGCATTGTATTGTTATCCTGCCGTGTTTTCCGGAACGTACATCTTTTTCCGTCCGTGTGGCAATGTCAGGAATTACAAACACAATCACCCTGCTTATCCACCATCATTTTATTTTGTTTTATTTGTTTCATCGCATTTAAATTTTTCAGGTAAAAGATCAGCTTTACTACAATCACAAACGCCGGAGGTAACGGGAGGCAGCTCTCTCCTGTTGCAGGTGCAGCTCCTTTGTTTGCGGTTCATGACACAATATTAGGAAGGAATTCAAAGGACCTCAAAAAAAACTATACGAGAGCCGGAAATTGGCTCATAAGAGCCGGAAAACGCCTCATAAAGCAGTCTTTAAAACACTATAAAATGACGCTAAAATCCTTTTTCCTGTTTTTACGGGCAGGATGCCCTCTTTCCCACCTGTAAGGGTAATGTAACTTTCCATCATACTTAACAGGCATGGCTATGAGATTCGTTCCGATAAGCTTTGAGAAAGCTTTATGCTACGTTGATTCCACGTCTTAAACGTAAGATGAACGTAGGATAAAGCCATCTCAAAGCTTATCGGAACGAATATGTATCGAACAGATCCCGACATTCACCAACACACATACAAAGCGGCGATAATATTTAAAGATTATGCTTACGTCGATATGTTTAACCCGGTCCCCCTTTTAAGCGATAGCAATGTCCGGCGAAAGATACACGTCCTGGATAGCCTGCAACAGCTGCACGCCTTCTTCAAAAGGCCGTTGAAAGGCTTTTCTTCCGGAGATGAGCCCCATGCCGCCAGCCCTTTTATTGATCACCGCTGTACGTACCGCTTCTTTCAGGTCGCCTGCACCCGAAGAAGCGCCGCCGGAATTGATCAACCCGATGCGACCGCTGTAGCAATTCAATACCTGGTACCTGCACCAGTCAATGGGATGTTCGGTGGTCAGCCCTGTATACATCCTTTCATCCAGTTTGCCGTAAGAACTGCTGCCCAAATTCAGCGCTTTATAGCCGCCATTGATCTCCGGCAGTTTCTGTTTGATAATATCTGCCTGCAGGGTTACGCCGAGGTGATTGGCCTGCCCTGTAAGATCTGCTGCCACATGATAGTCCTTTCCGCCCGATTTAAAGGCATCATTCCGCAGGTAACACCACAGGATGGTGGCCATCCCCAGCTCATGCGCTTCTTCAAAGGCTTTCGACACTTCCACGATCTGCCGCCGCGACTCTGCCGAACCAAAGTAGATCGTGGCCCCTACCGCTACGGCGCCAAGGTTCCAGGCATCTCTTACAGAACCAAACATCGTTTGATCATAGGTGTTGGGGTAAGACAACAGTTCATTATGATTGATCTTGACAATGAAAGGTATTTTATGCGCATAACGGCGGGACATTAATGCCAGTCCGCCGAAAGTGGTGGCTACCGCATTACAGCCACCCTCGATAGCAAGCCGGACTATATTCTCCGGGTCGAAGTACATCGGGTTAGGTGCAAAAGACGCGCCTGCACTATGTTCAATGCCCTGGTCTATGGGCAGGATAGATACATAACCGGTGCCTGCCAGCCGCCCCTTATTATACAGTTGCGCCAGGCTTCGCAGGGTCTGCGGATTTCTGTTGGAAAAGGTAAAGTGATCGTCGAGGAAAGCCGGGGACGGAAGATGCAATTGCGCTTTGGGGACCTTCGTACATGTATGTTCCAGTAAATCCCTGGCTTCATCACCTAATATACTGTTCAGTTGATCTAAAGTCATGGTATTTTATTTAATATGAATGACCGTAACTGGTATATGCTGTTGAGGAAAACGAAGCTAAATAAAAATTCTGACACCCCGCTACCTGTTACCCGCTAAAGACTACAGGAATATGTGGCAAGGGTTCATCACCCCGATTGTAAATTAGCGCTTATTAAAAAACACATGCCCGACCAGAACAACAAAGACACAGCCCGGCCAGTTGGATATAAGCTATACCTCAAAATGGTTCTTCAACATTCAGATATACCCAAACGAACCATTGTCTTCTATACTGTACTATCCGGCATTGTCAACGCTGTATTACTATCCGTCCTGAATGCCGCCGCCAATTCGGCCGGCGAAGGTGAGGTACAGGTGAAATACCTCCTGCTCTTTGCCATCGCACTGACCGTGTTTTATATTACCAAAAGATATATCCTCCGGAAATCTGTTACGATCGTAGAAAACGCAGTATATAGCCTCCGTCTCCGTATACTGGAGAAATTAAGACACTGTGAACTGTCGCCCATGGAGTCCATCGGTAAAGATGAGATCTTCACACGTGTATCCAACGACACCAATTTCATTTCACAATCGGCCGCCGTCATCATCAATGCTTTCCAGGCCCTGGTACTGGTGACCTTCGCGCTCATCTATATTGGCTTCCTGTCACTCACTGCCTTTATTGCCACCATTCTGATCCTGGTAGTGGCCATCTCCTACTTCCTCCGGAGACAAAATGAGATCAACCAGGAACTGAGGGCAGCCAACAAAAATGAATCTGCCTTTTATGATCATATCGAAAACCTCATTGAAGGCTTTAAGGAAATAAAGATCAACCACCTGAAAAATGAGCAGCTGTTTGCCGACGTGAAAAAGACGGCCGACTACGGGAAGGAAGTCAAGACCAGCAGCGGACTACGTTTCGCCGTAGGATATATGTTCTCCGAAATGGTCTTTTACCTCCTGCTGGCGTCTATCATTTTCCTGCTCCCGCAGTTCCAGACACTATATACCGGTACGCTTACCCGCCTTACCGCCTCTATCCTGTTTGTGATAGGGCCCCTTGAAAATATCGTTACCACCATTCCCCTGTTTGCCAAGGCTATCCAGGCTACACAGAACATCGATCACCTGGAAAGGAAGATCTCCGCTTTCGCTGAAAACGAGACGCCTAAGTCCTATCCGCCACTGCCACCATTTGAAGAGATAAAACTGGAGAACGTGGTATACGATTATATGGACGAAGACAGGCAGTCTTCCTTCACTTTAGGCCCCATCAACTTCACATTGAAAAAAGGATCGCTTAACTGCATCATCGGTGGCAACGGAAGTGGAAAGTCAACCTTCCTGAAAGTACTGACCAATCTCTATCATCCGGCATCCGGCCGTATCCTGGTGAACGGAACAGAGCTCCGGAACTTCAACAAGGAGGATTACAGGTTCTGGTTCTCCACCATCTTTACCGATTTCCATTTGTTCCCAAAAATATACGGCATTCCCAACCTCAATGCCGATAAGGTGAATGAGTACATCAACCTGATGGGACTATCTCATAAAACACATTTCAACGGAACGAACTTCAGCAATGTAAGATTGTCTACCGGCCAGCGTAAAAGACTGGCGCTGATCTGCACATTGCTGGAAGATAAGCCTATTATGATACTTGATGAGGTGACGGCCGACCAGGACCCCGGTTTCAAGAAATTCTTCTATACTGAAATACTACCCTCCTTCCGTCTGAAAGGGAAAACTATCATCATGGTTTCTCACGATGACAAGTACACCGAACAGTTCGACAGGGTGATAGAAATGGAATATGGTAAGATCATCTCTCAATAACGCACTATTATGCAGCAGCCCTTTATTCAATTCCCGGACATACATACCGCCCTTCTCAATCGTACAGACCTTGCAGAAAGAAAGATCATTTTCGTTAAAGGGATCGCTGAAGAAGATACCCTGACCCATGAGCAACTGATCCATGCTGCCAAAGGCCTGCTGGGGCATTTTACGCAGCATGGCGTCAGCAAAGGAGATGAATTACTGATACAGACAGACGATAATAAGAAATTCGTCATTGCTTTTCTCGCGTGTATACTGGGAGGTATTATTGCCGTACCGCTGGCCACCGGTACGCAGGACGAGCATAAACAGAAGATCCGGAACGCATGGCGCATCATGAAGCGCCCTTTCCTCTTTGCAGACAATGAAAGCCGCTCAAGGCTGGAACAGTTCTTTACTGGCAGCGACGCACAATGGTGGCAGGATATTCAACCCTTTATAATACAGTGGACAGCAGATATTAAGCCCGCTGATATCAGCCATGCCGGCTCACCTCATGATGTTGCCTATTTGCAATTCTCTTCCGGTTCTACGGGGCTACCCAAGGGCATCATGATCACCCATATGAATGTGCTGAGCAATGTAGCTGCCATTGCAAAAAGCGCCGACATGAAGACCGGAGAAACCGGTGTATCATGGCTACCGCTTACGCACGATATGGGTCTGGTGGGTTGCCTGTTGAAGTCCCTACTCGTGGGATTCAACCTTGTACTGATCCCCACCGCACTGTTCATCAGGCATCCTATGATATGGATGCACAAAGTAGATCAGCACCGGGGGAATATCGGTTATTCCCCGAACTTTGGTTACAAATATTTCCTGCAGGACTTTGAAAGTAAAAAGCAGGAAGTAATGTGGGACCTCAGTTGCCTGCGATCCATCTACAACGGCGCTGAAAGTATCTCCTATCCCCTCATAACACAATTCATTACAGCACTCAAACCATACAATATCAGCAGTGAGGTGATGCTGCCTGCTTATGGTATGGCAGAAGCCACCTTAATGGCCTCTTTCCATCCCTCCTGTACGCCGGTCATAACCCTTACCGTGAACAGGTTAAGCCTGCAACAGGAAGGGACTGTTGAATTCGTACCCGAAGGATCGCCACAGGCTATTACGCTGGTATCCTGCGGGCAGGCATCCCAATATGTGGAGCTCAGGATCGTGGATAAGCGCGACCAGCCACTCGAAGAGGGCAGAACAGGTAACATCCAGTTAAAAGGGCGGAGCATTACCCCCGGTTATTATCAGCTGGATGATAAGGACACCTTCACTGCAGACGGCTGGCTGAAAACCGGGGACACCGGTTTTATTCATGAAGGCAATTTGTATATCGCAGGCCGTGAGAAAGAGATGATCATCATCAATGGCCTGAACTATTATCCCTACGACCTGGAACGAGTGCTGGAAGCGGAAGACGGGAAACTCTTCGCGCTCACCAAAACAGCGGCAGCCTCCGTCCCTGATAACGATAATGGTGAAGAACTGATCATCTTCGTGCAGTACAGGGGCGCTGAACAACAGTTCGGCCCTATTGCAGAACAGGTCAGGAAGGCCATCATGAAACATTTTGGCCTTGTAGTGAAGGCAGTAGTGCCGGTAAGCCGCATGCCGAAAACAACCAGTGGTAAACTGCAAAGAAGAAAACTGGCAGCGGAATATCTTTCCGGGAGAGCGCCCGCTGAAAATAAAATATCACAATATGGCACCTACATACAACTGATACAGCAGGAAATTGCCACCTTATTTGGCATTGCCGATATACAGACAGATGTACCGCTCACCGATCTGGGATTCGACTCCCTGAAAGGCACGGAACTGATCAACAGGATCAATCATATCACACAATTGAATTTAAGCCCTACCGTCGTATTTGAATATCCAACCATTCACCGGCTGGCAGAACACCTGGCCACGGTAAAACAACAGGAAAAACATGTTGTAAGCCCGCAGGCGGCATTCGGGCCGGTAGCCATTATTGGTATGGCTGGCAAGTTCCCGGGCGGTGCCAATGATCCGGAAAAGTTGTGGGAACTGCTGATCAAAGGTATCGACCCGGTGACTGCCGTACCGGTAGAAAGGTGGCAGATGCCGGATGGCAACAAGGCATTTGCCGCAGGTAGTTTTGTAGATCACCCCGAACTGTTTGATGCGGGTTTCTTTGGCATTTCACCAAAAGAAGCAGCTGCCCTGGACCCGCAGCAACGCATGCTGCTGGAAACGGCTTTCCTTGCCCTGCAGGATGCAGGCTATCCGCTTCCGGCCATCCGGCACACAGATACCGGTGTGTTCCTCGGGCTGAGCCACAGCGACTATATGCGGGCGCATATCTGTTCTGACGACATGGAAGCGATTGATCCCTATTCCCTGACAGGAACCATCACCAGTACAGCGGCGGGCAGGCTGTCCTATTTCTTTGATCTGGGCGGCCCGGCAATGGTGATCAATACCGCCTGCTCTTCCTCACTGGTAGCTATTCATTATGCATGTAAGAGTTTGCAGTCGGGCGACTGCTCCATGGCTATTGCCGGTGGCGTCAACCTCATGCTGGCCCCTGAACCAACGGTAGCACTGACAAGGATACAGGCTTTATCGCCCGATGGCAGGTGTAAGACCTTTGACGCTGCCGCAGATGGTTATGGCCGCGGAGAAGGTTGCGCCCTCATTGTTTTGAAACCATTGGCCAGCGCCATAGAGAACGGAGATGCTATACTGGGCGTTATACGCAGTTCCGCCATTAACCAGGATGGAAAAAGCAACGGCCTCACGGCGCCTAACGGACTGGCCCAACAGCGGTTGCTGGGCAAAGCCATCCAGATGGCAGGTATTGCACCGGAAGAAGTAGATTACGTGGAGGCACATGGCACCGGCACCTCCCTCGGCGATCCGCTGGAGCTGGAAGCACTACAACAGGCTTACCATACCACCAACAGGCAACAGGCATTATTAACCGGTAGCCTCAAATCCAATATAGGCCATCTCGAATCTGCCGCCGGTATCGCCGGACTAATAAAGATACTTTTATCTTTCCGTCACCAGCAGATCCCCGCCAATCTCCATTTTCATAATCCCAATCCGCTGGTTCCATGGGAAACAGCTAAAATAAAAGTCGTAGACAAACCAGTCAGCTGGCCTGCAGATAAAAGAAGGCTTGCCGGTATCAGTTCATTTGGTTTCAGTGGCACGAATGCACATGCCATCATCGAAGCGCCTGCATTTAACAGGTATATATCACCCGATAAAGGTTGTTATGCCTGTACACTATCCGCCCATTCCATTCCCGCACTGAAGGAAATGGTACATGAGCTGCAGCGTTATGCATCCGCCACAACAGACGCCATCGGCGACATTACGTACAACATCAACAGGAGGAATAACCTGCTGCCTTATCACTGGCACTGTATAGCAAACAGTAAGGAAAGCCTTGTGGCATCCCTGGCTAAGTTCACCGAAGAACAGGCGGTATACTGTAAACAGCTCAAACATACCATCGGTTTCCAGTTCACCGGACAGGGCTCGCAATACACCGGCATGGGAAAAGAGCTCTATGAATATTATCCCGTCTTCCGCCAGGCCATAGATGAATGCAGTCAGTTGTATGCGAAGTATAATAACGGCAGCTCATTGTCAGATATAATTTTCAAAGAAGACCCTGATAAGAAGATCGATCAGACACGCTTTACCCAGCCAGCCCTCTTCTGCCTGTCTTATGCGCTGTCTGTATTGTACAGGAGTTTCGGCGTCACTCCGGCCATCGTAATGGGGCACAGCATAGGAGAGTTCACCGCGGCAGTGGTAGCGGGGTCACTCACGCCGGAAGACGCCATTATGCTGATCAGCGACAGGGCCAGGCTGATGCAGGAACTGCCCGCAGGCACCGGCATGATGTCGCTGAATGTTTCAGAATCAAAAGCCAGGGAACTGATAACAAGTCTCGGACTGGACCTGTATATCGCCTGTGTGAATGCGCCACAGCAAACCGTTGTATCGGGAAAGGCGGACCAGTTGCAATTATTAAAGAACAACCCGGGGGATGTTTCCGCTTCACCGCTGAATGTCTCGCATGCATTCCATTCTCCTTTAATGGAACCCGCAGCGGCAGCGTTGATGCAGACAAGCGCAAAGATCAGGAAAGGTCAGGCAGCAATTCCCATCATTTCCAATATTACCGGGCTTGTGCTGACAGAAGCGCAGCAGCAAGACCCTGCCTACTGGTCGAAACATATGTTACAGGCCGTGCGGTATAACGATTCTATACATGCCTTACAACAATCAGGCTGTACGATATGCCTGGAATTAGGCCCCCAACCAGTGTTGACCAACATGGTCAGCAATCTGCAGCTGCCCTCCATGGAAGCCATTCCTTCCTTAAGAAGAGGCAGATCTGCCCTTGCGCAGTTCCTGGAAAGCCTTGCTATCCTGCAAAGAAATGGCATACAGGTAGACTGGAAACAAGGGGAAAGCGGCTATCAGCTGCAGCACCTGGCAATGGCGCCATATCCCTTCCAGCGAAGGAAATACTGGATGCCGCTGTTTGTAGCAGGACAAGGCAAACAAATTGCCCATACAGCTGTCATTGACAATACTATTCCTGAACTTGTATATAAGAAGATCGAACCTGCAGCTGCGCCAGCCGCCGACATACACCTGATCGTCTATGATCAGCAGCAGGAAGTGGCCAAACGATGGCAGCAACAACTGCGCCCCGCCGGCAAAGCCGCAGCCATTGCTCATATCAGCGCAATACCTGAATTAGGTCAGAATATGACGATCTGTTATATCGCTAACCTTTTTGATGCAGGCACCTCCAGTATTGACCAGCAGGAGCTCTTACATATTGTGGCGCTGACCGCGAAGATCCGGCTGGCTTCCTGTGAAAGATTTATCATTGTCACCAACAATGTACACCAGCATCATGCAGTTGCCAACCTGCAGAGCAGTATGCTGTGGGGATTCTTTATTTCCCTGAAACACGAACTTGAACATGTAGCATTGCAAATTGCAGATGTCAGCGCCAGCGAATATGATCCCGCGCTGGCGCTGCTCAGCCAACAGCTGCCTTCTTCCGGATTACAATTTGTGATCAGGGATGGCCAGTGGTTCATGCCTGTCCTGGAAGAGCAGCCTCTCATTCAAAAAACAAAATCCCTGTCCATTCGGCCAGACAGTACCTACCTCGTGACCGGCGGCTTTGGCAGCCTGGGAACGCTGGTCGTGCAATGGCTGATACAGAAAGGCGCCCGGCATATTGTGATCACCGGCAGAGGGCCTTTAAGAGAGACGCTCTCCTCCCAATGGGAACAGCAGGGCTGCCGCATTACCTATCTCAGGATGAACACCGGTGGATCTTTACAACAACACCTGGCCGCTGCTGGTATTGCCAGCATCAAAGGCATCATTCACACCGCCGGCGCCATCAACGATAAACTGCTGGTATCGCATACTGCGGAAAGCTTTGCTTCCATATTTGAAGGCAAAGTGCAGCATGCCTGGGAACTGCATCGGTTAAGTCAGCAATGGCAGCCGGACTTCTTTGTATTGTTCTCCTCCACCGTATCCCTGACGGGCAACGCCGGACAAACGAATTATGGCGCTGCCAACTACCTGCTGAATACACTGGCCCAGCTGCGCAAAGCGCAACAGCTACCGTGTATCAGCATTTGCTGGGGGCCCTGGAAGCATTCCGGTATGGCGGCAGCCCTGGCCGCCCGCTTTGAAGAGTTGGGCGTACGGCCTTTTGAAAGCGGGGAAGGCATCAGGCTGATGGAATCACTGCTCAATGCAAACGGCGCGGTGTATGCCGCTTTACATATTACCCCCGGACAGGCATTTCCAGGCTGGTTACAACCTTATCTCCCTACCGGATGGTATAAGACCCCATCAGAAGAAGATGCTACCCTGAAAACGGCTGTATTGCCCGAAGATGAAGAAAGCATGCTGGAACTGGTGAAAGGACTTGCCAAAGATGTATTGGGACTGGCGCCCGATGAAACGCTGGTAACAGACAGGCCCTATTTTGAAACAGGCTTTGATTCCATGATGCTCAACACACTCAAAAATAAGCTGGTGGCCGTCACCGGTATTCCCATTCCCATATCCCACTTCTTCCAGTATCCGACTATCACGGCATTGTCCCGCTGCCTTTTTTCAGCAAGCCATAAAACTGCCCCGGATCCGGAAGAACTGCTGATCGCTGAGATCAGCCTGATCTCTGACGACGAAATCGCAAACATCCTAAATGAATATAAAGTGTAATGGAAACATACTACATCGGTCTTTCAAATACATTCCACGACTCTTCTATTGCCATCATGAACAGTCAGGGAGAGGTCCTGTTCGCAGAAGCGACAGAAAGGAAATTGCAATACAAACGGGGCCTGAGCTGCCCTGCAGACAATTTTGACATTGGCCGGACACTGAAAAAGTACTGTAAGAAAGGCGCTTCATTTGTTGTGGCTACTTCCTGGAGCCAGGATTACCTGCAGTTCCTTGACAGGCTGGAAAGACTGGGATTCTTTTCGGAGAAAAGCCTGACGAATCCCCTGCTGCAGTTACCTTCCCGGTATATCTTTTCCAAAGCATCCATTTACACCATCCTCAAACTGCAGCACCAGTACCAGAAGAATGCAGGCACCGGCATCTTACTGGCCTTACAGCAACACTTCCCTGAAAGCCGGGTAAGCTTCCGGAGCTATTCCCACCACCTGGCCCATGCAGCTTATGCCTGTTATACCAGCCCCTACGAAAATGCCGCCTGTGCTGTTATAGACGGATATGGAGAAGGCGGCTCTATTTCCATTTACCATTATGCGGATGACAAACTGAAGGAAGTCCGGCTGCACAAAGGACCGCAAAGCCTGGGCTGGCTGTATGAAATGATCACTACCCTCTGCGGCTTTGACTGGTTCACAGGTGAAGAATGGAAAGTAATGGGATTGGCGCCTTATGGTAAGATCATCCCCGGGGCATATCAGCTCATTAAGGAGTTGTGCCGCTATGAAAACCTGCGACTGCATTATCCTCCTGTAGAACGGATCATCGCGATACTGAAGGAGCTGGAAGCATTTAAAAGGACGCCCGACAGCGACCCCTGGACGGCGGCCGACCTGGCCTATACAGGACAGACCTGTTTTGCGGAACTCACCACGGCTATGCTGAAAGATGTGGAAGCGCTGAAGCTCTCTCCTAATCTCGTCATTGGTGGTGGCTGTGGATTGAATTCCTCCTTTAACGGAACGGTGACCTCCACCACTGGTTTCAGTAAACTATTCGTTCCTTCCGCCCCGGCAGACGACGGCAATTCCATCGGCGCTGCCATGCTGGCCCTGAAAGAAGACAATCCCGCCCTCAAACTGGGCAGCAGATCCTTCTTCACGCCATACCTGGGTTCCTCCATCCAGGAAGAAGCCATCAAACGCATGCTGCAATTGGGAAAGGTCAGCAATATCCGCCACCTGCCACTCAGCATACATA
The DNA here is from genome assembly GCF_023100805.1 of Chitinophaga filiformis. Lineage (NCBI taxonomy): Bacteria > Pseudomonadati > Bacteroidota > Chitinophagia > Chitinophagales > Chitinophagaceae > Chitinophaga > Chitinophaga filiformis. The sequence goes on along the minus strand of NZ_CP095855.1, from coordinate 4,250,958 downwards.
AGGAAACAGCGGCCAAACTGGCCGAGGGAAAACTGGTGGCCTGGGTACAGGGAAGAGCAGAATTCGGTCCGCGCTCGCTGGGCAACCGCAGCATCCTGGCCGATCCAAGGCCCCAGGACATGAAGAACAAGATCAATTCCATGGTGAAATTCCGGGAAGAATTCCGCCCCTTTGCGCCGTCTATCTTACATGAGTTTGGCGACACTTATTTTGAGAACTATGAGGAGACACCCTATATGGAGCGCACGCTCATTTTCAGGAAGGAAGTGAAGAGTAAAGTGCCCGCGGTAGTTCATGCCAATCATACCGGGCGACTACAAACAGTAAAAAAGGAATGGAATGCTTCTTACTATAAACTGATCAAATCGTTCTACGATATTACAGGCATCCCCATTGTACTCAATACCAGTTTGAATATAATGGGGAAACCGATCCTGCATTCACTGGAAGACGCCATCGGGATGTTCTACACTACAGGCCTGGACGTGCTGGTAGTGAATGACTATATGATAGAGAAACAAAGCTAAGGGAATATTTCATGAAGGATCTCCGTGTATACCTGCAAGTTTTGCGACAGGTGTTCTCGGTCAAGCATGGATACATGGGGACCTTTCCCTTTATACACTACTACCCTGCCTTTCGTCACCGCCTCCCATGCAGACCAGCGATCCGCATTGTTGCTGTTCTCTTCTGAGCTGATATAAAAGATATCGGCATCTACCATACCCCTGTCTTCCAGCTGATGTATAAACCTGGTAGAAGCCTCAATACGGCGACGCATTACATCTGCCATTTCCGGAGAACTGATCACCGCTTTTGCTCTCGGATCGTCCAGGTAATCTGCAGCGATCTGCCTGATCATCGCTTCTTCCAATGGTTCGGCTGCCAGGAAACGTCTTGAATCGAGGAACACCAGCGCCTTTACACTTCTTCCGGCTTTTTCCAGCGCCTGCGCTACATGGTAACCCAGGCTTCCCCCGGCAGAGAATCCACAGAAGACAAGCGGTCCCGTAGCCTGTAGTTGCTGCACGATGGCCGCCATCTTTGCAATGGTATCTTCTTCTATAAAGTTGATACCGATGACCCGGTAGCCTTCCAGCAGTTCCGCCAGTTTACCGAAACCTATGGCATAACCAACTGCAGGCGGGAAGAAGAACAATGTCTTATCCGCAGGCCCCTCTTTCAATACCACATAGTCTGCCTCCACCTGCTGATCCATACCCGCCATATATTGCCGGATGCAGGCTGCAAAGTCTTTCAACACGGGGTCATGATACAACTGTATCACGGGCAGCTTTACATTGAATTTCGCCTGTACAGCGCTGATAATGCGGAAAGACACCAGGCTGTGCCCACCACATTCAAAAAAGTTATCCTGCGGCGAAACAGGCTGTCCCAGTTCCCTGCTCCATAGCCATATGAGGTATTGTTCTATCTCATCATCACTCTCCGCAACTGCAGCAGTGACAGTCGGTGCAGGCAGCTTACGCTTGTCCACTTTACCATTGGCTGTCAATGGCAATACAGCAACCGGAATAAAATACTGCGGAATAAAATGAGCGGGAAGTGTCAAAGCCAGAAATGCACGAAGCTCCTTTACTGGCAGCGGCTCTCCTGTAAATACAATGTAGGCGGCCAGCGATGTGGCGCCTGTTACATTCACAGGGATCACGCAGGCCTGCCTGACGGCAGGATGTTCCTGTAAACGGCTGACGATCTCCCCTGGTTCTATACGGTAGCCACGTACCTTGACCTGGTCGTCTATCCTGCCCCCGAACTCCAGCACACCACCCGGCAGCCAGCGGCCGGTATCTCCGCTCCGGTACAGTTTCCCTTCATCGTTGAGGTGATGGCTGATGAACTTCTGATCTGTCAGCGCACGATTGTTGTAATACCCGGCCGATACACCGTCCCCTCCTACGCAGATCTCTCCGAAAACGCCCTCGGGGCATAATTGGAGTTGCCTGTTCATGATATATACCGAGGCGCCCGGCAATGGCGCACCGATGTAGGAACTTCCTTTTGCATTTAATATCTCCTCCTCTGTAACCTGGTGCCAGGTAACATGTACCGTTGTCTCCGTTATACCGTACAGGTTATACAAAGCCACCTGTTCATGTCCCGGGATGTCCAGCCATTTACGGAGCTTTGTAAAATCCAGCACATCGCCGCCAAATATCACCATACGCAGGTCGCCGGGCTGTATAAGGTCCAGCAGGCCATAGAATGATGAAGGCGTCTGGTTCAGGATAGTGATGCCTTTTTCTTCCAGCAGGCGGCAGAACAGACCTGCATCCCTTACCTGGTGACGGTCAGGGATATAGAGTGACCCTCCATTCACCAGGGCCCCGTACATTTCCCACACAGAAAAATCAAATGCGGCGGAATGAGCCATGATCCATTTGTCTGCAGAAGAGAATTCCAACCAGGGTTCCTGCTGCAGGAAAAGGTGTTGCAGATTGCTATGCTTCACCTGGCAGCCCTTGGGCTTACCCGTCGAACCTGAAGTATAGATCATATAGGCGATGTCATCACCACTGATGACCGGCATCTTTACCGCCAGTACAACAGGCGGTACGTCCTCCATCAGGATAAGCGGCACTCCGCTCAATGCATTTGAAAATGCACGGTTGCTGATCATCGCTTTCGCCTCACTATCCACTGCAATAAATATTTTCCTGTCTTCCGGATATTCAACATCTACAGGAACATAAGTTGCGCCGGCCTTCAGGACCGCCAGCATGGCGATAATCAATTCCACTGAGGGAGGGAGACAGATCAGCACATGGTCGCCCTTACGGATGTTGTGTTTGTTGATCAGCCATCCGGCTACCCGCTGCACCTGCAAATGCATATCGGCATAGGAAACGGACTGATGGCCGTCTTCCAGTGCTATCTTCTGCGGACAGGCAAGCGTCACCGCTTCAATGGCTGTTACGATGTTCACTGCAGGATCATAACTGCCATAGGGTTCTCCCGCTTTCAGCAGGGCCAGTCTTTCCTGTTCAGGAACAATGTCCACCTCAGTTATCCTTTTACCCGGATCATCTACCATGTGCTGCAATACCTGCACAAGACAGTCGCCCATTTTTGCAATAGCCTCATCCGTATACCTGTTCCTGTTGTACATGAAATTGACAATGGAAGATGTACCGGGGTACACCACTACCGCCAGCGGATACCCCACCTGCGCAGCACCGCTCTCTGAAACTACCGAAATATTTGTATTGGCCATGGATCTCTCCATGTTACTCAACGGGTAATTTTCAAATATCAGCACATGGTCCAGCAGGTCTTTCTTCAGTGCAGAGCAACTCTGTATTTCTGCCAGGGAAAGATATTGATGCTGCTGGATATCGAACAGGTAATTCCTTGTAAGCTCCAGCAGGGATGCAATGCTATGTCCCTCCCAGCGAATGCGGACAGGAAGTGTATTGATAAAGAGACCCAGCAGATCCTCAAAGCCCTCCATTTCATATGGCCTGCCCGACACGGTGATGCCAAATACAACATCTGTCGTATTGTTGTAATTGCCTAATAAAATACCCCAGGCCACCTGCATGAAGGTGCTGGGTGTCAGTTTTAATTTCGCGCAGAGGGCGCCTATCTGTGCGGTTAGTCCGGCAGACAGGGTGAGTGCATACTCTCCTGCATCATAGGCATCATCTGCAGCACCGGTAGCAGGGATTGTTGCCAGCGTGTCATATCCCTGCAGGTAATGGCCCCAGAATGTGCGGGAAGCCGCCAGGTCCTTTCCCTGTATCCATTCAAGATATTTCGTAAATGAAGTAGATTTTCTCCAGGTATGCACGCGCCCCATACACAAGGCCTCATAACAGGCCATTATCTGCTGTATGATCAGCTGGAAACACCAGCCGTCCATGATGATATGATGGTATGCCAGCAACAGTTGCGCCCCACCAGGCTGCAGGAATATTTTCACTTTCATCACCGGGCCGGCCGAGAGGTCAAATCCTTCCTGCAGCCATTGCTTTTTGGTAGCGGCTACATCATCGCCTTCCGTGATCTCTACATATGACGTTTTATCGTCGCTGACGGTACAATAGAAATAGTGGTCTTCGCCTGTAAAGAAGCGGAGGCGTAAGATATCAAATTGCTGTATGGCATCGTCAATTGCCTGCTTCATCAGTTCCGGCTGAAACGCTCCACTGATGTGGAAATGCCTGATGATGTAATTGGCGGCAGATGCGGGAAATACCTTGTAGTGATAATACATAGCTTCCTGCATAGGCAGCAGGCGGTAATGGCCAGCCACGGGTTTTCCAGGCCGTAAGTGGGCCGCCAATGCGCTTACGGTGGTGTAATTGAATATATCCGGCAACTGGCAATGCAGCCCTTTTTTGTTCAGCTTCGCTACTATCTGGATCGCCTTGATAGAATCGCCACCGGAAGCAAAGAAATCGCTGCCTGCATGGATATGAAGCCCCAGCACTTCCGACCATATCCCTGCAATGATACGTTCCGTTGCCGTCAGCCGGCTATCATCTGCAGGTTGCTGATCCAGGTGCTGATAGGGATCCGGGAACCGGCTCTCATCCACTTTGCCGTTGGCCGTAAGGGGCAGTTTATCCAGCCTGATAAAAAAGGCAGGGATCATATATTCAGGCAGCACTTTCAACAGCGCTTTACGCCAGGCCGCCTGGTCTATTGCATCATCAGACAGATAATAACATACCAGCTCTTCTCCGAATGAACGGGACGGCATCAGGTGGAGGTAGACTTCGTTCACTCCGGGGAATTGCAATGCCTTCCTGATCTCTCCCAGCTCTACCCTATGACCATGGATCTTCACCTGGTTGTCCTTTCTTCCTTCCAGCCAGACCGTGCCATCTCCCATCCAGCAACCAATGTCGCCGGAGTGGTACACACGCAGGGTTCTGCCATTCAGTACTATCTCCCGGAACTTTTCGCTGTTCAGTTCATCGCGGTCATAATATCCTTTTGTCACACCTTTACCGGCTATCAGTATCTCCCCTTTTTCGCCCGGTACACAAAACGCGCCAGCTTCGTTGACAATAAACACTTCATTACCGCTGACCGGTTTTCCTATTACTGGTTTAGCTGCAAAATCAGGCAGACTGACAGGCTGATATAAAGTACCGATAGTAGTTTCTGTTGGACCATAGTGGTTCACAAACTGTATATCCGGTTTTAGCGCCGCAAAACGCTGTATACCGCCTATATCTATTTTCTCGCCACCGGAAAATACCAGGCGTAAGGAGGAATCGCTTAACAAAGCGACATTTTCCGCCTGCAACATTAAATAACAGACAGAAGGCGTCAGTTTCAGGAAGCTGATCTTTTGCTCCCCGATGTAAGCGATCAGCCAGTCAGCATCCTGTCTTTTCTCTGCAGGGATGATATGGACAGCAGCACCGGTGCTCAGGCATCCCCAGAGACTTGTATAACCCAGGTCATAGGCATAAGATGCCTGTAAAATACTCTGGTCCTGCTCCGTGATCTGAAATGTCTGCCGCAGCCAGTCCGTGTAGTTCAACAGGTTGTTACCACTCACCATCACGCCTTTGGGCGCACCGGTAGTACCGGATGTATAGATCATGCAGGCTGTTTCGTTGCCGGTGAATGCCGGCGGCACAAACAGGACATCCTGCTGCTGCCAGAGCTTCCTGAACCGGATAGTCTGTACGGGGTAACCGGGGTGTTCTTCATTGACAAGCAGGCAACGTAGCGAAGCGTCTGACAGGATCTGCTGAATCCTGGCAGGCGGGTTGCCCGCGTCTATGGGCACGTAGGCAGCACCAGCTTTCATGATAGCCAGGAAAGCCACTGGCAGCCAATGATCTTCCGGCATCATAACACCCACAAAATCGCCCGCGGTAACGCCATAATGATCGGTCAGCAAAGCAGCTGCCTTATCTGAATATTCGTCCAGTTCCTGGTAGCTAAGACTTCCCGAAAGGCTACGTACGGCAGTATGCCCCGGAAACTGTAATGCAATCGCCTTACATGCGTCCACGATATGTACAAAGCGGCATTCCACTTCGACAGCCGCCCTGCAGACTTTCTCCGCAAAAGATGTGCGGAAATTAACGAGCTGCTGCTTGTTGCCCGTACGCTCAGCTAAGAGCGCGATGTACAGCTCCTGCATCTGCCGTATGTCCTCTATCCTGAAATAGCCCGGATGATACAGGAATATGACACTTATCCCCCTGTCGTCGCTGATCACCTGGCATTTCAGCTTCCGGCCCTGCAGCCATTGCAGGCCCTCAGCTGTACTGTTCTGCATCAGGTAGCCGAACTGATAGTCAAATACCTGTTCTGCAGCATGGTAGAACTGGAAAGCCTTCATATTATGAAGGATATCTGCAGCAGCCACCGCACCCTTATGTGTACAGGGTAATACCTTACTCAGTAAACCGACCGTGTCTTTCAGTTCGTCAAACTCTCTTCCGTGGCATTCTATCCCAACAAGAATGCACTCACTGTCCGTCAGCATGCGCAACATATCGAGGAAGCTGGCAAAGAAGATACTTTCCTCATCTTCAAGCCCGCCCAGGTCAGGCGGCAATATCATCGTGCTTGTTGCAACATCCTGCTGATGACCGGCGTACTTCAACTCATTACGCAATACCGGCTGCACGCCTTTATATTGTGCGCTCCAGAAGGCGGAGGCCTCTGTCAGGTCTTCACTTTCCTGCAACTGGTGTTGCCATTCTGCGTATTGCAGGTAGCCTATTTCCTCTTCCGGTGCAAGCCCTTTGTCCAGCACATCTGTGAGTTGCTGTTGCACGATATACAGGCTGCTGATGTCCGCTATCAGCGGATTGGCCAGTATGGCCACGTTTATTTCGTTATCGCCCTCTTGCAGGAAAACGCGCACCACAGGATCGCCGGTGCTCACGCGCTCCATTATTCCGGGCTGGGACCTTTCCCCGGAGAAGGATATGATCACCTCCTGTCCGGCAGATTGTAACCATTCTCCCTGCTCGCTTTCATAAACTGACAGTTTGAATGCTTCATAACAGTCCAGCAGCTGTACAACAGCATCTTCCACATCTTTCAGCGTAAAACGCCCTGGCAATGAGAAAACCAGCTTATTATAAAAAAGATCGTTCTTCGAAAGAAGCAGTGATTGTTGCTGGGACGATAGTCTGTAAGCAAACGCGGTGTTCATTGTATCTGTCAGTTTATTAAAGCGGTTTGTATTGGATCAGGTCGGGGTAAAAACGCTCTGCCTTCCGCATATAGGCATCAAATTCTATCTGCAGGCCCAGCGGATTAGCGATCCACTGCCGGGTAAGCCGCGCTACGTCGGGGTCTACCAGCTTAACGGTACCTGCATGCATAGCCATCAGGTTGGCCTGGCAGGATTGTTCTGCCGCGATCATCAGGATGGCGGCTGTTTCCAGTTCTGCCGCCATGGTGAGGGTACCGTGGTTGCGCAGCAATAAAGTATGATTATTGCCGGCAGCTTCCAGCAGTTTTTGTCCTTCATCGAGCGAGAGCACCGGGCCATTGTATTCGTCGTATAGTGCATGGTCTTCAAAGAACATACAGCTCGTCTGGTCCACAGGGTGTATCTGCCGGCCAAGGGAGGCATATAAGGTGGCATTGGGCGAGTGGGTATGCACAATGCAATGCGTATCCGGCCGCCCCTTGTGCAGGGCTGCATGTATGCAGAAGCCGGCTACATTTACCGGGTGATCCCCTTCCAGTACATTCCCCTTTCCATCTACGGTGATTAGGTTATCGGGCGTCACTTCCTCGAAAAAAAGCCCGAATGGGTTCACCCAGAAAGCATCCTCTCTCCCGGGTACTTTCATGGAGATATGTCCGCTAATGCCTTCATCCAGTTTCTCCATCGCCAGTATGCGGTACAATGCCGCCAGCCGGTAACGCAGCCATGGTACCGTTTGTGGCCGTTCTTTCCTAGTGAAGAAAGCAGCGGTATTACGCCGGGTATTTCCCACTACATTCGTCGCTCCTTCAACAGGGTCTGACATGGCCACCAGTACTTTCCGGTTGCCCGTAAAGGGTTTCCTGCTATGGGCAAAGCGCATATTGTCCAGCAGGAGCACATCCCCGCTTTCCCAGGGGAACACAATTGCCGCCTGTTCATATGCCGCCATAATACCGTCAAAATCCTCCCTGCTCAATGCTGTACCATCTCCGAGGAAGCTGTTCCTGGGCACATTCTCTTCGCCTAATAAACTCACCAGGGAAGAGCGCGTATCTTCATCGAGGTTCATCAGGTTAAACAGGTGCGCCTGGTTAAACCAGACCTTTTCCCCCGTTACAGGGTGTACGGCTGTTGCCTGTGCCGTATAACTGGTCTGCAATACATCCTTATCTTTCCACTGAAAGCGCATACCTCTTTTTTCACAGTATTGCTTTACTTCTTCTTTATCATTTGTACCAAACACCTTCTGCCAGCTGAGGTCTATATCCTTATGAAAAGTGCGTACATAACGTACGCCCGACCTTTCGAATTTCTCCCGTATATGTGCAGGCATTAACCTGTACACCAGGGCGGAATCGGCAATAGGCGTCTCTCCGCCTGTAGCGGCGTTTTCCTTACAGTAAAACCATATCTTCCCCGGCCAGCTGTCTGTATAGGAATGTTCATTATGAAAAGGGATCGCCCTTTCCTTTGGATATTCTGTAGAGGTGTATACCTTATCGCCCACCTTCGTACGTGGTGTGGATGGCTCGGCATAATCGAGCAAACGGGTGGCATATAACTGGCAGATCTGCTGGAAATCATCTTCATTGCCAATGCTAAATCCACGGAAAAGAATAGCGCCGTATTCCCTGTACAGCTTATCCAGCTGCGTCTTATTGGCGCGTACCCATTCTTTCAGTTCAGCCGCCTCACTACCGGCGCTCAGCAACACATACGGCGTACCCTGTTCATTACCACGTATTATCTCCTGGCGTACCGGCCTTTCCTGCTGTACAGGGCGGGGCACCACGCGCTTCAGTGACTGTAGGATGTCCTGTTTTTTCATATTCACTTTTTCATGCTTTTTAATAGTTCATGCGACTTTGCTTTCAGCTTCACAGCGGCATCATCCCATTGATGGGCCAGCAGCGCCTCTACCGGCTCCTCTTCCTGTTCACAGAGCTGTTCCAGCAACTGTTCCCATTGTTTTACATAGGAAATGATCACTGCTTTGGTATACTTCCCTGCTTTGTATTCCACATTGAGTGACAAACTATTTCTATAGGGCTGCACGGTGAAACTCAGGTCAAACTTGCTGCCATCCATTACCACCTCTATCTCTTCTGCTTCAATGCTCCTCTGCTTATGCACTGGTGTGCCGAAGTCGTTATATACAAAGCGGGTATTGATGTATTCGGACAATTGGATACCACTCTCTTTCTTTACCAATGCTGACAGCTCATCGAAGGAAATGTCCATGTGATGCATGTCCTGCCTGATGCCTGTAGCGAAGTCCTGCAATGCTTTCCTCACTGTAGCCTGCCAGTCAAGGTTCACCACCACCGGCATCATATTTACAAAAAAGCCCACCACCGGCTCCATGCTGGTATTTGTTCTTCCTGAAACAGAGGTGCCTGTTACAAAATGACGGGTACCCGACAACTTTGCCTGCAGCAGGGAGAAACTGAACAGCAACAGCTGGAAGTCGGTCACCTGCCGTCTTCTCGCCAGCTGTAGCACCTTCTGTACAAGGTGCTCCGGCAGTACATGATGCAGGGTGATACCATCGGTCTCCTCATCGGCCGCCACATAAGGGAATACGGAATGTTCCACACCGCCGCCGATCTTCTTCAGCCAGTAGGCAGCAGTGGTTTCCATCAGGGCCTGCGACTGCCCAGCCATCCACTCCGCAATGTCCACATAGCGTAACGGCATTGGCGCCAGTGCAGCGGCTGTTCCTTCCAGTTTCGCCTCGTAAATGCTCAGCAGGTCTGACAGCAATACCCCGATAGACCAGCCATCGGCGATGATATGATGCAGGTTGATCACCATGTAGAAATGCCGGCTATCGTTCTCCATGATCAGCACACGGAACAAAGGCGCCTGGTCCAGTTTGAAAGGCGTATTACTAAATACCTTTGCCAGGTCCATGATCTCCTCAACAGTCCTTTCACCGCTGAGGAAGGTAAGGTATGCCGAAGGCGCTGGCAATGTGGTCAACTGTACCACCGGACCATTCTCCTGCAAGACGAAGGCCGCCCTTAACTGGTCATGCCTTTGTACAAGCGTTTCAAATGCAGCTTCCAGTATGTCTCTTTTCAACGGCGTTGATACTTTGAAAGCCGTTGTCATATTGTAGGAAATATTATCCGGCTCCCTTTGCTGCAGGAACCATAATCTCCGTTGTAAGGGCGATACACTGTAGAAAACTTTTTCACCCACATGCGGGATCATATATGTGGCCCTGTGCTGTTGTCCGGCAACATACATGCACAGGTCGTACAGGCGGGGATGTTTGAATACGTCAAATAAACTGATGGGTATATTGAATTGTTCCCTGATCCTGCTCACCAGTTTAATGGCCAGCAGGCTTTGCCCGCCGGAGAGGAAGAAATCATCTTCCGGCAACACCGTCTTTAATTGCAACATCTCTTTGAATATATCCGCTACCTTTTCTTCTACATCTGCCGGCACCTGTATGACTGTTAACGGCGTACGACCTGCTGTTGCTGCCCTTGCTCCCATTGGGGGCGTCAGTGTCTGCAGACCGGCAATGCTCAGATCCTGCAACATAGGACTGGACTGCAACAGGGTGCAGAAGGCATTGTACAGGTGTACAGGCAATGCCGCATCTACCAGGTGAGTGGCATGAATAAAGGAGAGTGTGAATGTATTGTCTACCTCTGTAATTTCAATGCTCAGGTCAAAGCGTGCGCCCGATTCAGCCGCAGGATCCAGTCCCTCGCGGGTGGAGGCACCTTCCGCAGCTACCACGTAGCTAAAGAGAATGTTGATCAGGGGATGTTTGCTGCCATATCTTGACAATTGCTTGTCGCGCAATATATGCGCAGGCGGATACCAGGCATGCTCCATGATCTGTGCCAGCTGTATGCCGGTAGCATGTACATATTCACCGAATGAAGATGCAGGATCGATCTTCGCATAGAAGGGCAATGTGCTCACCATAAAGCCCGTCACGTCCTGCATCTCATCACTCATCCTGTTCGAGAAAGGCAATCCGCAAAGCAGGCGGTTATCTTCCGTGTACCCGGACAGGACGATATGAAAAGCGGAGAAGATCAGCGTGAAATCTGTTACGCCCAGTTTTGAAGACAAAGACCTGATGCGTTGCACCACACCGGGTGGCAACACGGGGCGGAACACCGTTCCCTCAAAGGGGGATCCCTCCTGAACCTTCGCTGCAGGCAGGGACGGCATCGGAGGTATTGGTTCCAGGTACTTCGCCCACCATACCTTATCCTTCTGGTACAGTTCACCCTTCAGATAAGTATGATGATACCACAGGGTCACATCGTGATACTGCAGCACCGGGGCCTGCAAGGGTTGCTGCTGATACAGCCGCATCAGGTCAGCCACAAATATGGTGTTTGATAGTTCATCTGTGATAAGATGGTGTACATCCAGCAGAAGATAGAACGCATTGTTATGCTGTAAGAGGTACAGCCTGAACAAAGGTGCCTGGCTGATGTCTATCACAGCTCTTTGCTCATTGAACGCCTGCAAAGGCGATAAACGGGGCAATGCAATGGCCCGGATACTGCCTGTGCGTACAAAAGCATCATACACTTGCTTCACCGGCAATATCTGCTGCAATACCTGACCGTCTTTTTCAATGAACCTGGTACGTAGTACGGAATATCTTTCCAGCAGCAGCGCCATGGCCAGTAAGAGGCCCTGTTCTTCCGGTTTCTGCTCCAGTTTTACCAGGGCAGGCACATAATAGCTGAATCCTATATCCGGCAAACTGTCCAGCACATAGATGCTTTCCTGGGACGGCATCAGCGGCAACGTATCCGGGGCGGCCACACTTCTGATAGTGGCAGCCTTCGAAGGAGTGGCCGCTTTAATATAAGCCGACAGTTTGTCCACTGTGGCATGTTGTAAAATATCGGGCAGGGAGATCTGTACACCGAAATTTCGTTTGATGGCAGACATCATCCTGACAGCTGTCAGGCTATGCGCACCGTTGGCAAAGAAATCCCTTTCGGGGTCTACCTCATGGCCGATCACCTGCGCCCATACTTCCAGTAGTTTTTTGGCCGTCTCGTCATTCTCTAAGCGCCTCCTTACCGGTTCTCGTTCCTCCTGGTCCTTCAGCAAGGCAGCGAGTTGTTTGCGGTTGATCTTGCCACTGTTCAGGCGTGGTATCTCATCTATGCGTTTGAATCCGGAAGGGATCATATAGGCGGGCAGTTGTTTGGTCATTGTTGCCCTGATGGTAGCTGCAGGTACTTCGTCTCCGGTGTAGAATGCATACAGGAAGGAGGCACCGTCGTCCCTTTTCATGAGCAATACCACAGCTTCCCTGATACCTGTTACCAGCAACAGCTTCGCTTCAATATCGCCGGGTTCTATGCGCTGGCCGTTGAGCTTTACCTGCTGATCTATCCTGCCCAGGTAGATCAGTTCACCACCATCATTCCACATGGCGAGGTCGCCCGTCTTATACATGCGCGCATGCTCCACGAAGGGGTCTGCGAGGAACTTTTCTGCAGTCAGTTGTTCCCTGCCGATATACCCCCTGGCCACCCCTGTTCCGGCAATACACAGTTCGCCGCTTATCCATGGCGGCAACAATGCCTGGTGCTCATCGAGAATATAGGCCCTTGTATTCAGCAAGGGCTTACCGATAGGTACATACCTGTATGCTTCCTTCCAGGGAGAACAGGTGAAGCCTGTACAGTCGACCGTAGCTTCTGTAGGCCCATACAGGTTCACGAGTATGGTGCCGGTATGCTTATAGATATGCTCATTGAACTGTTGCATGGCCGCATATAACAATGCTTCCCCGCTGGCAAATACCAGGCGTAAGCCCGCACAGTCATCCACCAGTTTTTCATGAATAACCGTCTCCATGAACAAAGCCAGCATGGAAGGCACAAAATGTGTCACCGTTACACGATGATCTTTGATGGTCCGCACAATCTCATATGGCTCGCTTTCCTTACCAGGCGCCAGGAAGAATGTTGTACAACCGGAGAATAACCAGTGAAACAGTTCCCATACAGATACATCGAAACCGATACTTGTCTTCTGCAGGATGCAATCATCCTTTGATAACGGAAAGTCCTGCTGCATCCAGTACATCCTGTTCACCACGGCGCTGTGCTCTACCACTACACCTTTAGGCATACCGGTAGAACCGGAAGTGTAGATAATATAAACCGGATCGGTCACCAGCGGCATGATCACCGGGCTGTAGTCCTTTACCGGCTGCTGTATCACCGCCTGCATATCTATGTAAGGCGTATCTGTCTTTATCAAAGGTTCGCCCCAGCCCAGCACGATCTTCACATGGGCATCCTGCAGCACAAAAGCGATACGGTCTTCGGGCATCCTCAGATCGATCGGCACATAGGTACCTGCACGTTTCAATATCGACATGATGGCGACTTCCAGCCATACGGAACGCTTACAACATATTGCCACGGTATCGCCCCTTCCCACGCCTGCCTGTGCCAGGGCATGTTGTACGGCGTTACTGTATGCCTCGAGGTCATCGATAGACAGGCAATGCTCTTCATCTTCAATCCTCACCGGGGAATGCTTTTCCAGCAACTCATAGTAGAACGACAACAATGTTTTATCGGCAGGGAAGTATCCTTCTGTATCATTGAAACTGCGGATAAGTTCATTAGTGTGCGCATCTCCCCATATTCTTACATCGGACAGCCGCTTACCCTGGCCGACACCCTGTGCTACCTGTTCGCCGATAGCAAGCAGGTGATGCAGCACCTGTTGAATAAGGGCCTGCGGATACCTGTCCACATTGAAAGAGATGCGCCAGAAGAGTTGTTTACCGGCAGAGATGTGTACCGACAAGGGATAATTGGTCCGGTCAAACACTTCCGAGCCGGAGATCTTTCCGGCCGCCAACCCCGCTTCATCATAAGGATAATCTTCTACAGCCACCACATGATCAAACAATTCTCCGTCCACGCCTGCCTTACGCCTGATGTCGGGAACAGAGCAGTACTGGTATGGCAGACTACTGATAAAACGGCTGGAGATGCTGCGGAAATAGTCGTCTATCACTGTATCATCTGCTGTCTCGAATGCAAATGGAACGGTATTGATACACATGCCCACGATATCGCTGGCATGCTTAATGTCTATCTCCCTTCCTGACACGGTAAGGCCGCTTATCACCTTCTTCCGCCGGCAATAGCGCGACAACAATATGCCCCAGATGCCGTACAGCATTGTATTAATGCTCACCTGTAAGGTAGCTGCCGCCTGCCTCAGCTGGCTGCTCAGCGCTTCGCTGAAGGTAGTCTGCAAAGATACCTGCTCCATGTTGAGCGAAGGTTGCATGAATGCTTCTGTCAGTGTACCCGGCAGGAAATCCGGCTCTATATTGAGGTGGTCAAGCCAGTATTGTGTTACCTGCTCCTGCTGCTGACGCGACAGGTAGTCTGTTACCCCGGTAAATGACACGGGGTCTTTGACAAGCGTCTTTCCCTGGTACAAGGCAATCAATTCATTCATTACAATCGCAAAACTCCAGCCGTCCAGTATGATATGATGGAAAGAGATCACCAGCCGGGAACTGTCTCCGACATGTAATATGGCCGCTCTGAACAAAGTGTCCGCCAGTATATCAAAAGCGCGTTCCCTGTCGGCCAGCAGGAAGGTCTTTACCTCGTCTTCCTCTTCCAGTGAATGGCATGTCAGTTCCGGCTTTACTTCATCCATGATCACCTGTACCGGCCTTACGCCTTTATCAGCTACAAAACGCAGTCGTAAAGCGTCATGACGGTGCATTACGGTTGCCAGGCTATTGCGGAAACGGTCCGCATCCATCCTGCCGGGCATGGTAAAGCTGTATTGTTCGAAATAAGCCTGCCTGTCTGTATTAGCAAGGGCATGAAACAACAATCCCTCCTGTAGCGGAGTTAATATCTGTATACTTTTTATATTGCCCATATATTAAAGTGAATTAAAGATCTCTTCCAATTCCTGTTCATTCAGACCAAGTGATTCCGCACCGGCTATCCTCTTTTTAAAGATGTCCTCTTCTCGTCCCAATGCATCAATGAACTGTTCAAGACAGCCGATATAGTTCTGCAGCAACGCGGTAGCGGCGTCTGTTGTAATTAGCAACCGGTGATAAGAAAGACTTACCTGCAGCGTACCGCCTGTAATGATGAGCGTGAAGTAAAGCGCCGAAGGCATGTGAATATCAGGCCCTACATTCTGTTGTAAAGGCGATAAAGGATGAATGGTGAAAGCTCCGTCTTCACCCGGATCATGTTGTCCCAGGTAGTTGAACGTGATGAAGGGTTCTGCGCCGTCACCGTCTGTCTGCAGTTCTCCCAGGTAACGCAGGCAGAGGTATCCTTCTCCATTGCCCGGCACCTTCTCCAGTGCGGCAATCGTCTGCTGGATGGCGTTGCGCGTATGTTCTGCGGGAAGACAGGGTAATGCTACCGGGTATTTCATTGTGAACCAGCCGACCGTATCAGCAAAGGAAGCCGCATCCCCGGTACTGTTCCTGCCATGCGATTCCAGGTACAGGGTAATGGCCGACCGGCCGCTCCATGCATGGATGGCACTGCTCAGTGCAGCCAGTTGTACTTCCTGAATCGTTACATTCAGTGTATGTAAAGGCAGCGACAGCAATTGCCGGGTACTCTCCGGCGTCAACGTTTCATGCAGGTGATCAAAATGCCGGAACGTCTTTTCCATGGACGCCCGATCCTGCCAGTCCTCCGCCGCCTTTGCTTCCATATTCAGCCAATGCGATACTTCCTGTACAGTAAGACTATCCGTTTTTTTCCGTAAGGCCTCCGACCAGCGCTGGTAAGACCCGGACGCTCTTTCCTGCTGCAGGCCTTTACCTGACAGCTGTTCCAGGATGATACGCCATGATACACCATCAACAATGAGGTGATGCGCTAACAGGAACACATAGTCACGCTCTTCGCCATGGAATAATATGCAGCGGAACAGCGGACCGCGTTCCAGGTCAAACTGCTGTTGCCAGTACTGTGTCTGCCCTTTCAGGTCGTAAGCTTCCTGTTCGGTGAAGATGCCAGCTGGTGCAGGTGATGCCGGCAATACCTCCTGTATGCGCTCATTCCCCGACAAAGGGAATATAGTACGCAGGGCCGCATGGCATTGCCATAAGCGGAAGACCGCCGCCTTCATACCGGCAACATCTGTCTTACCTGCGGCCTGCAACAACAGCGACTGGTTATAATAATGCAGGTCTGCTGTATTGTCTCTGAAAAATTTGATCTGTAAAGGCGTCAGTGGAATGGTGCCTCCATCTGATAATTCATCTGCAGGAATGCTATCTGCTTCTTTCAGGTAATTCACCAATTGGGCGATGGTAGGAAACCGGAGTATATCGCCCACCTGCAATAGCCAGCCTTTCTCTCTCATCTTCGCCACTACCTGTATCGCTTTTATAGAGTCGCCGCCGATGCCCAGGAAGTGATCATGAACGCCAAGCGGCGCCTTCTGCAATACAGTTTCCCACACCTGCGCCAGTATCTTTTCCTGCGGTGTGCGGGGCAATACGATCTCCTCCCTGCTGCGTACTTCGTCCGGAGAAGGCAATGCGGCAATATCCAGTTTACCGTTGACGTTCACAGGAAAACGTTCCAGTGCAATGAGGCTGACAGGTATCATATATGCCGGCAACTGTTGTTCCATCTCCAGCCTGATAAGGGCTTCCAGTTCCGGAGCGCCGGCATAATAGCCGACCAGTTCACCCTCCCGTATCATAACAAAAGCATCCTCCACACCCCTTACATTACGCATCGTGGTTGTTATCTCGCCCCTTTCTATACGGTAGCCCCTTAACTTGATCATGTCGTCATTGCGCCCGGTATAACATATATTGCCATCTGGCAGCCAGTAACCCTTATCTCCCGTTTTGTACAAGCCGTTTACGAAACGCGCAGCGGTCCTTGCTTCATCCTGGAAATATCCTGCACCTACCGTACTTCCGCCAATCCAGATCTCGCCTTCTATGCCGGGCGTACAGGGCTGCATCTGCCCATCCAGGATGCAGGCGCTGGTATTGCTGATCGGTTTACCTATCAATATATCGTTAAATGAGGCTGGCACATCCCATACAATACATCCAACAGTACACTCTGTGGGGCCATATTCATTATAGATATTCATAGCAGGATGTAATGCCCGCAGAATAGCGATATCGCCTGCTGTCAATGCCTCTCCGCCAACAATGCAGGTATCGGTCGTGGTATGTGTAATGCCCAGGTGTGGCAGCATGCGGATGTGCGAGGGTGTCAGCTTAATGGCATTCATGGTGCTGAACGCATTCTGCAGATGTGTGCCCACATCTGCGTCCTCCGCACAGATATAGAGTACCGCACCTCTCAACAGCGTACAAAAAACGGATGTAACAGTCAGGTCAAACGCCAGTGGGGTGAACAGGGGCATTTTGCCTGCGGGATGATTGGAGAAATAGTAGTAACCTGCCCAACGGGTATAGTGCAGCAGGTTGCTCATGGTAATAACACAACCTTTAGGCTGTCCCGTTGTGCCCGATGTATACAGTATATACACCGGCTGGTCGGCCTGCCAGCGGGGAAGCTGCCTCCTGATGTCAATAAGGGCAGCTGCTTTAAACAACTTCTCCGGAGAGATGCCTTTCTCTGTTCCCGCTTCGTCCGTAATAGCCAGCCTGGCGGCAGACTGCTGCATGATATACCTGATCCTCGCTTCCGGATACTGTTTATCGACCGGGATATAAGTAGCGCCACTCAACATGACGCCCCATATCACCGGCAACAACTGCTCCGTGCGGGGCATATTGATCAATACCCTGTCGCCCGGCTGAATGCCCTGTTGCACGATCAGCACTTCGGCCAATTGCCTGGATTGCCGGAGTAACTCCTGGTAGCTCATACTCCCTCCATCCCATTCCAGTGCCATATGGTCCGGATAACGGCCTGCGGTGGCGATGAAGGTATCTGTCACCGGTACAAACTCAAAAGGGATCTGCGCACCAAACAGTGGCGGTATATCTCCTTTGGCTGATGCTTCTCCCGACACCAGGCGGCTCACATATTCCAGTAAGGTCTGCCGTATCCATTCCAGTGAGGCTTCGGCAATCGCATGCTTGTCTGCCTGCAATATGATCCTGGCTGCACCGGCGGTATCTTCTGCAAAAAAGGACAACACAAACGGCTCATGGCAGGAAAGGCTGTCTACACATACCGGCATCTCTGCCAATACCTCTTCCGGGAAATGCCCCCGTTCCAGGTATTCAAAACTACAGGTACAGCCACTATGGGCTGCATCAGCGGCAAACTGTTCACGGTACAGGTCAAAACGCTCCCGTCTTTCCTTCAGTCGCAGCAGGTCCTCTGCGTCTTCCTTGCGGAAATTGTTGTAGATCCCTTTCGCAAAGGGACCAGGTATTTGTTTGAACTCATCAAACTGACGACCGGATGATATATAGGCGGCGGCGCCGGTACCCTGCTTCAGATAGCTGGCAGTTACATTCGTCCATGCCCCGTACCAGATATCAGCGGGCGTGATATTCTTTTGTATCGCCAGCTGCTCCACCTGGTGCAGCAGTGTGGGATCTGCTTCGAGGTCGGTAGTGATATAGGACGTATACACGGCCTGCCCCGCTCCTTCCTGTAAGGTAAGCGTTCTCCTGGTTTGTACAGGCTCCTGCCCAAGGTCTTGCGGAAGATCCTGATCTTCGCCGGAAACACTTTCCAGCCATTCCACGTACTGAATGAATTGAAGCGGATCTTCCCGGTCGGCATTCGTTGTGATCAGCTGCTGGGCAAGATAACGCAGGGACCAGCTATCCAGCCATACGGTAGGTGCGGCAATACCCAGGTATACCGGCGCCCCCTTATCATCCGTAAATATCACCAGCCTGACTTTAACATCATCTGGCCACGAAATACGCTGCCATGCAGCAATGACAGCTGCTTCATCTTCATACCTGTCAGCAATGACTGTCATCGTTGTCTGATCTTCCTCCCTCACTTCCTGGAAGGGTATACTGACATTATTGGTATAGGTACAGGCCGTTCTCAGTATGCCATGCCTGCTTACCAGCTCCTGCCAGCGCCAGGCAATATCGTGCATAACAGGTGTCGTGATCCTGAATAAAGCCCTGTGTAACAATGCCTGCTCCCACTTGAGACTGAAGTACTTTTTCTGCACAGGAGATATACAATGGATACTCATATTAAACGCTTAGTTCTTTTTCAGGAAGCTACGTATGCTGGCCTGCTGTGCGGCCTGCATCGTATCTTTCTCTGTGTTATGTAATTGGTGTTCCAGGGCAATCATTGTTTGCGAAGGCGCTGTGCTGAGTGCAGCCAGCATCTGCTCAAACCGCGCTATGCCCCGCTGCACAAACTTCCCGCTGTAGGCATGCTGATCATACAGGCATTCGGCCGAAAGCCCCTGGCTGTCTGATGTAAAGTGTATCTCCATACTAAACTTCCTGCTCATAGCGGTATGAAGTGGACGAACATTGATGTCGGGCGGCGTTATAGCTGCATCCCGGTAATGACCTTCAAAATCATCTATATGAATTTCCAGCACACCTCTTCCTGCCACTTCTTCCGCAGCGGCGGGCACCC
The DNA here is from genome assembly GCF_023100805.1 of Chitinophaga filiformis. Classification (NCBI taxonomy): domain Bacteria; kingdom Pseudomonadati; phylum Bacteroidota; class Chitinophagia; order Chitinophagales; family Chitinophagaceae; genus Chitinophaga; species Chitinophaga filiformis. The sequence continues at coordinate 4,231,203 of NZ_CP095855.1, read as the reverse complement.
ATTGCGCCACATATCTTTCAGGCTGTTCCAGGTAAGCGGTACACTGCGCCTGTACATGTTCTATCAGGTCGGATATATGCGTATATAACTGCTTGTAAATGGTGAATGGCACTACGTTCATGAATAAGCCCACCGTGTGATACCATGCGGGATCAAAACGGCCATGAAGGGGTGCAAACACCGTCAATACCGGTTGTGCCGCATCATCCATAAAAGCCAGCGCCTGCAGACCAGTGATCAGTGCAAAGGGAGATACTTTGTATTGTGCAGATAATTCCGTGATGGTATCACCTGAATATTTATGAAATATCTGCCGGAAATATCCCGTGCCCCGTTCTCCGGTATTGTCAGCCTGCCGCTCTTTTAACAGGCAATGCCGGGCCAGTGCAGCCCTGTCTGTTTTAACGGGCATCAACCGGCTGATGCTATGGGCATATTTACTGTAGGGCGTGATCTCCTTAATTTCAAATGCTTCCCTGTAGCGATCCAGGATGGTTGTGATCAGCACCTTAATACTCCAGGCATCGGCAATGAGATGATGCAAAACAAAGGTGAACACATATCGCTGCTGTTCCTGTTGCTGCAAAAAGAGGAGGCATACAGGATCTTTCTCCGGGTTCATTTCCACGCCCGAGCCATCTCCATATTGTACCTGGCTTTCATGGACAGGGAAGAGCTTATACTGTAGCCCCTCGCCTGACACACGGAAACGGCATCTCAGCATACCATGTATTTCCAGCACATGAAAAAGCGCATTCCGGAAACGTGCTTCATCCAGCGGGCCAGTCAATTCAAAAGCACCCTTCATCAGGTATTTTGCACCGCCGTTTACTTCCATATCGGCCCATATGCGCTGTTGCATAGGTGTAGCATAGTGCCATTCAGTCTCCTCTGCATACATTTCATCAGGAAGTTCGCCTGCTTTCTGGTCCAGCAGCAGCGCCAGTTCCTTCACCTGCGGATGCCTGTAAAGGTCTCCCAGCGTGACAGATTTTCCCGCCGTCTTGTAGATAGCAGAAATAAGCTGGATCGCACGCAGACTGTTTCCACCGGCCGCAAAGAAATGCGTATGCCGGTCGGCGTTTATATGCAGCAATCCTGCATATAACATGGCTATCGTCTCCTCACTTTCAGATACAGCTGCAGCTGTTTCCTGCTGCCCCTGCGTAAATGGTGATGGCAGGTGGGCGGTATCTTTTTTTCCGTTACTGGTAAGTGGTATAAAAGGCAGGGGAATAAAGAACCCTGGCACCATATAAGCCGGCAATACCTTCCTGGTATACGCCATCAGCATGTCGCTGTCGCAGGCAGCGTCTTCCGTCACCACATATGCCACCAGTACGGGATGTGCAGTCCCTTCAAATGCCCTGTATACAACTACGGCATCTTTCACCAGGTGGTGGGCGGTGAGGCAGTGCCGGATATCTTCCAGCTCTACCCGGTTGCCATTGATCTTTACCTGCTCGTCCTTTCTTCCTGCAAAAGCCAGTCTGCCATCGTCGAGCCAACGTACAAAGTCCCCCGTACGGTACCATGTCTCCTCTCCAGCTTTATAAAAACGTAATGCGGTTTCTGCGTCGTTATTGTAGTATCCTTTCGTCAGCCCGATCCCCGTGATGTGCAGTTCTCCCGTTACACCGGCAGGCACCGGCTGCTGATCGGCATCCAGTACTCTGACCTTTACATTGGCCATTGGCATCCCGATCGGCATCAGGTGATCAGTGGGATAGATGCGGGTGAAAGTGGTGCAGATCGCATTTTCCGAAGGACCATACGCATTGAACAACATATGCCTGCCGGCCAATGCAAGTCCTGTTCTTTCCGGCAATGCTTCTCCCGCGGCAATGAGCACACGTAATGTTGCCGGCAGGTAAGCAGGCAATGCCGACAGGTAAGCAGGCGGAATTGTGGCTACCGAAATCCGGTTCTGTGCGAGCCAGTCAAGGAATACATACTGGTTATTGATAAGGTCAGGAGCAGCGGTATATAAAGCGGCCCCGGATAGTAAGGCCAGAAATACTTCCGACAGGGACGCATCAAAACCCGGCGATGAGCACCACAGGCAACGATCATCGGGGCTTACACCAAAGCCTTCAACCTGGGCGCTGATGGTATTTAACAAACCGGTATGTGATATGCTGAGGCCTTTGGGCTTACCGGTAGAACCGGAAGTGAAGATCATATAGGCCGGCGCCTCACCTGTAATACAGGTTGCCGGATTATCGCGGGTTGTAAACACCGGCGTAAGCACCGCGACATCTGCCAGCTCATACGATTGTCCGGAGGTATTCAGCACTACCTGTGCGCCGCACTCCCTGATGATGGACAGCACCCGCTCTTCCGGCAATTTCGCATCTATAGGCAGGTATATCGCACCCCGGTGCATGATGGCCAGCATCGCTATGATGGTCAGTTCATTGCGGGCGGCAAGCACAGGTACGATCTGCCCGGGCAGTATACCGCCCATGCCCATCGTAAGCACTTTTTTAAACAATGCCCGATAAGTCACTGCCCCGCCCTGGTCAACAATAGCGGTGGCATCCGGGTATTGCTGCGCTACCTCGCGGAAGCGGGAAATGATCGTATGCGCAGGAGGAATATGTACAACAGGTCCTGTGCCACAACTTGCCCATTGCGCCACTTCACCGGAGGAAAGCATACTCACTGTACCCAGCGCCTTGCCCGGGTGCTCCAGCAGCTGCCCTGCCAGGAAAAGACAATGCCTTAATAACTGGCGGATGAAAGGCTCTTCATAGCTATTCCTGTCATAGTCAATGCTAAGGGCCAGTTCATCCCTATGTTGGGAAAAGTTAAAGGCCAGGCCTACTTTGGCCTGTGTATACCCTTCACAGGGCAGCTTTTCCAGTCGCAGCCCATTCGTTTCAATGACAGCGCCCTGCTGCCGTTCCTGGAAGTTCACCAGCACATGGAAGAGGCTATCGCCCGAAACGCCGTGTATCCCTGCCAGTTCCTTCGCCAGTAATTCGTAAGGGTATTGCTGATGTTGGAGACCGTCTACCAGTTGACGGCTCCAGCTATCTGTCAGCTGATAAAAAGAAGCCTTGGGATCCATTTCATTTCTCAACAACAGCGTATTCAGGAAAAATCCCACCTGCTGCAGAAACGCTTCATGCAGGCGATTGTCCACCGGTATGGCGAGCACCCTGTCATTACCTCCACCGTAGCGGTATAACAACATATCTACGATCGACAGCAATAAAGAAAAGACAGTGATCTTTCTTTCCTTTGAGAAGGCTAATATCTTAGCGGACAACACCTTTCCCAATGTGATGCTGTAAGTACCTGCTACATCACGCTGCCGTCCTGCGCCATTGACAGGAACAGTCAGCGCCCCTGCAGGCAAAGGATCTTTAAATTGCTGCAACCAGTAATCACGGGCTGCCCTATCCCGTTGCTGGCTGTTCTGCCATGCGGCATACTCTTTATACTGCAAACCGGCAGAACCGGCATTCCCCTCCGGCTGATCATATTCCTGCAGCAAATGCTCCAGCAGGATCTCTTCCGACAAACCATCGGCAATGATATGATGCAGGTTGATCAACAGCAGCCATTCTTCCTCCGCCAGCTTATACAGCGCCACCCTGTACAGGGGCAGCGTATCCAGCGGGATATGCAGCTGCGCATGCTGCCGGCATACGGCTTCAATATCAACAGGACCTTCCTCATAGTGGCAGACAAACTTCGTATTGCCGTGGATCACCTGCCGGGGTATACCATCCTCTCCGCAAACAAAGGTTGTACGTAATGATTCAAAACGTTCAATCACCTTTTCAAAGGCGCCTGCAAAACGTGGTACAGAAAAGGGACCCTGTAAACGGTAAGCGGCCGGCATGTTATAGGCGGTAGAGAAACGGACGCCATGATGTTCTGTCCAGATACGGAGCTGCTGCCCGGACAATTCATATGACTCCTGCAAGGGAAGTGCAACAGGATCGTTTAAATGGGCTTTTTTAGCCTTTAGAACCATTGTTGCCTGTTCGGACAACACCGGACAGTCGAAAATATCTTTCAGCGAAAATCCGGCCTTAAAATGCTTATTTAAGCGAGCTACCAATGCCGAAGCCTTGATGCTTTGTCCGCCGGCAGCAAAAAAATGGTCATGCCTTCCTACCTGGTCTGCCTGCAGCAATTCCTTCCAGATAGCGGCTATCTGCGCTTCCGTCTCGTTGGCGGGAGCTTCATAAGGTATTGTATCTTCTTTGATGGTTAAGCTATGGGATAACAGCGCCTGGGTATCCACCTTCCCGTTTACGGTAAGTGGTATTTGCCGTACCCTGTAAAAATGTTGCGGCACCATATATGGCGGCAGCTGCGCTTTCAGCAATGCTGCCACCGCTGTAATGACGGCATCCCCCTCGAAGAACAAGGCCAGTGCGGGGTCCTCACCATGCAGTTCTGCCAGCACCTGTGCCGCTTTTACGCCAGGGATATTTTGCAGATGGTATATGATCTCTTCTGTTTCTATACGGTAACCGCGGATCTTCAGCTGCTGGTCTATCCTTCCCAGGAACACCAGCTCTCCCCCGGGCAATTGCCGCGCGAGGTCGCCTGTTCTGTAGAGCAGGCGATCATTATCCGACAACACGAATTTCTCATCTGTCAATACCTGGTTGTTAAGATAGCCCATGGCAATACCCCTGCCTGCCAGGAAGAGCTCACCGGCCAGCCCGGGCATTACCGGCTTTCCCGCATTATTGAGGATGAAGGCGTCCATGCCATCTATCGGACGGCCAATTGTGATCAGCTGGTCGTCCGGATCGATACACTTTACAATGCACCCGACGGTAGCTTCCGTAGGGCCATATTCATTGAATAATAAGATATCCTTATTCAGCCCGAACAACGTTGCAGCCTGAGGAGCCAGTAGCTGCTCCCCACCGGCGATCGCCACCTGTACAGCTGTGTGCTTCAGCCCGAGGTGTTTTAACAAACTGATATGTGAAGGGGTCAGCTTAATACTATCAACACCATACTTCCCGGAAAAACATTCCTGCAGGACCAGGTCTGTCTGCATTTCCTCCGGGAACACTACCACCTTTTTCCCCGTTGCCAGGGGGAGGAAAATGCTGGTAATAGTAAGATCAAAGGACAATGGCGTAAACCAGGGGTAATTACCGCAGGTCTTATCTTTCGTATAGGTTTTAGCGCACCAGTGAAGGTAATGCGATAGATTATTCACCGACAGCATACAGCCCTTTGGCTTCCCCGTTGTACCGGAGGTATAGATCACATAACAAAGGGCCTCTCCGTCCAGCTGCGGATATGTTATCTCTTCTGCCACAGTATCCGCCATCTTCAACAGGCTTGTTATAGAACAACCGGTGTTGTCATCTTCACTTTCAGTCAATACCAGTACGGGCGCCGCATCGTCCAGGATAGACTGTATCCTGGCAGCCGGCTGCGACCTGTCCAGCGGCAGGAAAGCAGCTCCCGTCTTCATAACGGCAATAAGTGCCATGATGACCTGTGCGCTTCTCGGCGCGCTGATAGCTACAATATCGCCGGGTAGTACACCCTTTTCCTTTATCAGGACAGCCGCCAGCTTATTGGCAAACCGCTCCAATTCGCTGTAAGTATATGTTGTATCGCCTTCCACAATGGCGAGTGCATCGGGGTATTGCCGGCAACCTGTCCCGAACAGGGTGATAAAGTCCTGCGTTGCACTTAGCGGCAGCCTTGTTTCAGCAGGCAGATCATCCGCCAGCAGATCAGTATCTGTGACCTGTTCCGGATCATGCGCAGCCAGATCAAACAGCCGCTGTAGTACACGGTCTACCTGTTCTACCGCACTGCGGCTGAACCTTGCAGTATCGAAACTCCAGCGTGTGGCCAGTCCATCCTCCGCATCGAGTATATCCAGCTGCAATGCAACGCCTGGCAGCATCACCTGCCAGTCCCTGTAATGTATAACACCGTCAGGCAATTTTATGTACTGTACTGCATAGGGCAGCGTACCACCCGAGCTTTCCTGCAAAAACTCCTGGCTGAAATATTCAGCGACTGATTGTCTTTCACTCATTAACCCGGAAATCCTGTCTATCAGTGTATTAAATCGGTCTTCCCATGTCAGCGGTAAAGGCACGAGCTGGTCGATGGGCCCCACCGTATTATCCAGTTCATCATACACTCTTCCGTTCAATAATACGCCAGGCATCACGATGTCCCTGCTGGTAAAATGACTTAATAAAACACTGAAAAGCGCGTAACAACAATCCCTTACTGACAAGCCGTCCTTTTCGGCGGCCAGCTGCAATGCCTTGCCTTTCCGCACAACAGCAGTCATTTCGTACACAGGCTTATGTGCAGTCACCTTTTTTTCAAATAAAAAAGGTATTGTCTTTACACGGTTGCTCAGCTGTTGTTTAAACCAGTCGGCGATCTCCTCCGGCTGCTGTTTTAATGTCTCTGCCTGCCAACTCACATATTGCGACCAGGATATGGCAGGCGCGGGATATTCCCTGCCGGAAAAGATACCCTGTATAGCGCCGCACAACTTAGCGATACTGTGAAAGTCGGCAATGCCAAAAGACAACTGAAGATATGCATGATAATACGCGGCTCCTTTGTCGCGGGTGGCCGCAAAAACCACCAGCTCACCTAATTGCTCCAGGTACTGTTTACAATCAGCTGAAAACGCGCCTGCATCCACCGGCTCTTTGCCGAGGAAAATATGTATATGCTCGGCTGCCGCTGTTGCAATCTCCTGTAAAGGATATATCATATCCGGCTGATATACAAAGCGGGTCAGGAGGGCATCCTGATCCTTAAAAAGTCCCTGTAAAGCCAGCTTAAGCGCCTGTACATCCTGTGCCAGTTCGCAATGGATCTGCCAGGAAAAGCTAACTGGTTGTTGCGATACGTATTGTTGAAAATATCCTTTCTGCGTTTCAGTAACAGGCAGGATGACAGCACCGGGTAAACTCCTCATTATTGTCTGATAGGTTTCATCATGATTACATTGATTTCCCGCGCACCTTTAAAGGAATTACGCCCGTGCGCTACCAGCATATTATCCATCAACAGGATATCCTTTCTTTTCCATGGGAAATAGACACATTCCTCCTGGTAAGCTGCATGGATCAGCTCCAGGTACCCGGCTTCAATAGGTGCACCATCGCCGTAATAGGTATTGAAAGGCAATTCATCACTACTGGAAAAGGCCGCCCTTATTTCAGGCGCCAGCGCCAGGAAATTAAAGAAGTATCCATGATTGAACCATACCTCCTCTCCCGTGATGGGATGTGTCCGGACTGCCGGCCTGTGCCACCTGATCTCCAGCCGGTCATCTCCTGTCCAGCTGAAGTCCTGTCCATATGTTTTGCAATGCGCTTCCACCACTGCGGGATCTTCAGTCTGGAACACCTCCTGCCATGACAACCCTATGCCCTTCTGCAGCAGCCTCCGATACAGTATTCCTTTTTCGCGGAATACATTCACCAGCTCTTCAGGCAGGCGTTGTAATACCTTTCGTACGTCGGCTACCGGTGTCTCACCTTTTTCCGACGGTTCTTTCGAACAATAAAAAGCGATCCGCAGTGGCCATGTATGTGAGTAGGACAATTCATTATGCATGTTAATGACCTGATCTGCCGGATGTTCTGTAGAGGTATACAGATGCTCCTTCACCTCTGTTCGTGGAGAAGAACGATCTTTATAAGAGAGAAACTCTTCATTAAACGCACCCATTACATCCTGAAAAGCATTCCTGTCCGGCACATCAAAGCCCCTGAACAAAATAGCGCCATACACTTTCAGGTCTTCGGTCACCTCATCCTGGTGACCAGCCAGCCAGGATCTCAGGGAGACGCCATCCATAGCAGGTGTGTACCTCACCGGGAAGCCGGGTGTACGTTCAATCAGGTCTCCGGCCAGATCAACCGGTTTTGGCTTTACATCTTTTAACGAGAATTGCTGTCGCTGAAACTGCATGAGGAGTTTATTTTGTTGTGGTCAATTTCAATAAGTTCTCACTACGGCGGCTATGCAATGCCTGTTTAGACCTGGCTGACCTTAATTCTTTCAGCTTGCCTGCCAGTACTGCCAGCGGCTCATCCCTGCCTGCTAAAGCCAGCTCCAATAGTATGGGCCAGTCGTCCAGCATCTCCTTCACCAAAGCTGCAGGATAGCGCGCCATATCATAGTGTATCTGCAGATCAATATCATCGTGCCCTTCATCAAAGCGGAACTCCATGGGATATTTCCTGGGGTCGACAGACAGTCCCTTCAAGGTGTTCACCGACAAACCACTAAAATCCCTCGAGGTATGATGCCGTTTGAGCCTGAAATTCTGTAACGATATCTCTATTTCAAAGAAGGGATACTCTTCACCAGTGCGCCGGTCCCAGCATTCGTTCTTCAATGTTTCGAAAGCGTAATCCTGTTTTTCGAACATCTCCATGAGGTGCAGCTTCAGTCTTTGCAACAGTTCTGTGAAGGTTTCTTCTTTCTTCAGCTGCATACGCAGTACCAGTATATTGAGGAAATGCCCTATCAGTTTATGCCACTTCGCCTTGCTCCTGCCGGTAACAGGCGTACCGGTGGTAATATCTGTTGCGCCTGTATAGCTGTGCAGCAGTAACTGGGTCACCGCCGTAATGATGGTGAACACACTCCCGTTAAGATCAGTGGCCAGCTGCCTGATACCGGCATAGTGCTGGCCATTGATCAGCAATGAAAACGCTCCATTTCCCGGTTCTCCGTTAGTGGTCGCTCCCGGAATATGCAGCGGCTTCACCGCTTTCACCTGTTGATGCCAGAAGGCACGCAGCGATTCATCCTGTACGCTTTCCTGCTCTTCCTGCACATAGTGCCGGTATTGCAAAGACGCAGCGCCTTTAACCGGCTCGCCCTTCATCAACGCATTGTACAGGTCTATCAGCTCATTAAAAAGTATTTCCATGGACCATCCATCACAAACGATATGATGTACGGTAATAGCTACCAGATATGCCCCTTCTTTCCTTTCATTGATCACTACCCGCCATAACCATTCATTGCCGGGACTGAACGGCTCCTGGTTATTTTGCAGCAACAACTGCTCTGCGGCACTATCATCTTCCGGCAGCGTTATCCAGGTCAGCTTAAATGGGCGCTCCTGAGCGGTTCCCTGCCAGGGTATACCGTCCTTTTCGTAAAAGACGGCGCGTAATATTTCGTGCCTTTGCGTGAGCAGGTTGCAGGCTGCCTCAAATTTATCCGGCAGAAAGCCGCCTTCGATCAGCATGGTTTCTGACAGATTAAATAAGGCCGATTTCGGTTGCAGTTGCCATGCCCACCAGATGTTCTGCTGAGCAGCAGAGAGTTTTATGTCGGGCAACGCTTGTTCTTCCGTTGCCGTGATCAGCTCTTCCTCCAGGAGCTCCATGCAGCTCTCCTTTACTGCATCCACCAGGTAGCGGATGTCGGCAGCGGTATGTGCTGTGGATACATAACAGTTCCTGCCTTCCCAGATGTAGATACCTTTGGCCAGTAGTTTATAGAACAACAGTTCGTAATTGCCTTTCAGCACAAAGCGGAACAGCGATCCAAAATGTACCATGCTCACAGGGAGATGCCTGCTTTTGAAGAAGGTGTTCAGTTCATCGCAGATGCCGCTGGTTGTTTGTTCCAGTTGCCGGTAGATGTCAGGGTTCGCTTCCAGCTGGTCCAATACATGAATGCCTGCTTCCATTGCCAGTGGATGATGGCAGAAGGTGCCGGCTACAAAAGTATTCATCACGGTAGGATGCGACTGGTCGCCGTAAGACCAGCTACCACCATCCACGGCGTCGAGGAAACGCCTGTTGCCGGCTACAACGCCGATGGGTATGCCACCGCCTATGATCTTACCATATACCGAGATGTCCGGCCTCACTTTTGTAAAGGCGCGGATGCCATTGATCGCGAACCTGAAGCCGGATATTACCTCATCAAATATCAGCGCGATGTTATGCTGCGTAGTGATGCCCGACAACTGCTGCAGGAATTGTTCCGGGAAGAAATCAGGCCTGCGGCTCTGTACAGGCTCTACCAGTACAGCGGCAATTTCTCCCGCCATACCTGCTATCACTTCCAGGTCTTCCTCGTTGCCATACCGTAATACCAGCACATCCTGGCTGACAGATGCACTTACACCAGGCGCCAGCGGCTCCCCATAAATATCTTTACCCTGTCGCGCCAGTATACCATCGTAGGTGCCATGATAGGAGCCGGAGAAGATCACGATCCTGTTCTTCTGCGTTACTGCCCTGGCCAGCCTGACGGCCACCATCACGGCTTCTGTACCCGTATTATAAAAGGCGGCACGTTCGTTGCCGGTGATGTTACAGATACGCATGGCCAGTTCTCCTGCACGCGGACTCAAAGCCCCCAGGAACAATTTATCTGCCAGTACCTGTTGTAAAGGTTGATTGACAAAAGGCGGATTGTAACCAAACAGATGTACACCAAATCCCATCGTGAAGTCCAGGTACCGGTTACCTGCTGTGTCCCATATATAAGCGCCTTCCGCTTTTGCCGCCACAGGTTGATATACCATCTCTTTCCAGCGTGGCTTGAAGCCTGCGATGTTGCGATTATTCGCCAGGTACTGACGATACTGCTGCGTCAGTTGTTTGGAGCTACTGCTTCTTTTCACCACGTCATCCACCAAAGCCTGCAGGGCCGCGTCCTTACCATCTGGTGTCAGGTCTGCCGTTATCTCCGGCGCTTTATAGGGCACAAAGGCGGCTTCTATTGCTTTTTTAACCGGCAGCGCTCCCGGTGCTGCCGCCAGCAGATACTCTTTTAATTTACCTGGTGTATTTAGTTTGTCGTAGAACAAGGACACTTCAATGTTCACCTGCTTGTCTTCCAGGATGCGTTCCCGCAGGTGCATGATCATAATAGAGTCCATGCCCAGACCAAAGAAATCATCCTCATCACCGAATGTGCCCGCGCTCATTTCTGTGATCTCCCCAACGATCCTGTCCACGTACAAGGCCACTGAGGCATCTTCCAATATTGCTGCAGGTGCTGCCTTTATTGCTTCTTCCAAAGCCTCTTCCCCTGCGCGATACAGGCTATCGTCCACCCAGAATTCCTCATGATCGAACTGGTAGACAGGAACAGGAACGCGGGTACCGCTTAAAGAATAGACATGTTCTTTTTTGCTCAACAGGAATTGCTGTGCATCTTCCTGCAACAGCGGACAATGACTATGCAGCATTCCCGGAGATACCAATAATCTTTCAGACCCTCCGGCTACCAGCGATTCCAGCAATTGTGCTGCAGCCGCCTTGTTCTCAGCAATCACCGCCACGCGTTCTTCAAAATGATCCCTGCAATGCAAAGCTGTATAGGCAATATCAGGCAATGCGGCGGATGTATTCCCGAGATACGTAACATATGCTGCGGCGAGCTTCTTCAATGCACCGGTGGAACGGGCAGAAAGCAATAAAACGGTACATTCATCGGGATGGGAGCTGTTATACGCCTGTCCTGCCGATTGCAGCACCATATGTACATTCGTGCCGCTAAACCCAAAAGAACTTACTGCCGCCAGGCGATTTTCGGCTTGCGGCATATCAGTAAGGGCCGTTGCAACTTTCACCTGTTCATGCCAGCTGATGACAGGATTAGGCTTGCGATAATGCAGGCTGGCCGGTATCTTTTTATGATAGAGGCATAAGGCAGTTTTTATCAGCGCTGCAATGCCGGCAGCAGATTCCAGGTGACCAATATTGGTCTTCACACTACCTATATAGAGCGGATGCTTCCGTTTATTTCCGGTGATATAGGCCTGTTGTAAGGCCTCTGCCTCAATAGGATCACCCAGTTTAGTACCTGTACCATGTGTTTCTATATACAACACATCCTGAGGATCTATATTCGCATCGGTGAGCACCGACTTTAAAAGTCTTTCCTGAGCAAGCCCGTTCGGCGCCGTCATTCCATTGCTGGCGCCGTCCTGGTTCACCGCTGTTCCCCTGATCACCGCCATGATATGATCCCCATCCCTCAGGGCATCATCATATCTTTTCAGCACCACAATGCCGCATCCTTCGCCGCGGCCATATCCATCTGCGGAAGCGTCAAATGCTTTACAGCGACCATCTTCTGACAAGGCCCTTGTTTTGGAAAGGGAAATATGCCCGAAAGGTGTCAGGAAAAGATTCACGCCTCCGGCAATAGCCAGGCTGGTTTTGCCGGAGCGAAGTTCCCGCGCCGCCAGATCGACCGCTACCAGGGAAGAAGAGCAGGCAGTGTCTACCACCATGTTGGTGCCGGTCAGTCCCAGCTGATAAGCGATCCTTCCACCGGCAGTAGAGATAGCATTGCCTGTCACAGAAAAGTGCGAGATGCCATTCACGTTCCCACCCGCAGCCAGATGCCGGTACTGATCGTCTGATATGCTCAGGAAGACGGCAGTATCAGTACCGTTCAGGCTCCCCGGCGGGATATTGGCTGCCTCCAGCGCCTGCCAGGTGGTTTCCAGCAGTATACGCTGCTGCGGCGACATCTGTCTTGCTTCGGCAGGATTTATCCGGAAAAAGGCCGCGTCAAAACCTTTTACATCATCAATGAAGGCGCCTTTCGTGCAATAGGATTTGCCAGGGGCGTCGGGATGTTTATCATAAAAACGTGCCGCATTCCAGCGTGTTGGCGGTACTTCCGCCACGGCGTCCTTTCCCTTGCACAGATTATCCCAGAATGCCGCTATATTGTCTGCGCCGGGAAAGCGGCAGGACATACCAACAATGGCAACAGGCATGTCCTCCTTTCTTTCCAGCGTTTCTATACGTTCTTCCGCTATTTTCAGTCTTTCGTATAACTTCTTTACCAGCTCTATACTTTCCATAGGCAATTAATATTTTTGCATTTCTTCACTAACCATTTTTAATACTTCCTCGTCACTCATCTCATAGAGGCTACTCACCGCCGTCTTAGCCGGCGGTGTCGCTGCCTTTTTAAACCGACTGTTCACATAAACAGACAAAGCAGCGATACTCGGATAATTGAACAGCATATTGGTGCTCACATTCAATCCTAATTGCACATTGATACACTGTACATATTTCACGAGCAGGATAGAGTCCATGCCCATGTCGCTGAAACTCCTGCTAAGGTCAAGCGGCTCATCATCCCCGATGGCCAGTACTTGTTTTAGCAACCTGAGTAGTTCCTGTTTTATGATATCTTCTCTTTCTGTATCATCTGCTATTAACGACAGGTCTGTCTTGCCTGCGGCCGGCGCTTCCACTACCTCCTCTGCAGGCCGCAGGTTTTCCCAGAAAGCCATGGCGCCCTGCATTTCCATCATGGCAATAAAGCGGGCGTTATCGAGGCATACATATACCAGCTGGGGAGCATCTGCTACCAGCAGCGAAGCATATACCCTGCGCACTGCCCCGGCATTAAAAGGCGGCACACCTGATTCCTTCAGCAGGTCAACGCTGTTCTCTGCCTCCAGCATCATATTGCTGTCTTTCCAGGGCCCCCAGTTGATCGTCTTTGCAGGCACGCCCCGCTTCCTCAGTTGCAGCACAAATGCGTCCATATAGGCGTTCGCGGCAGCGTAATGAGACAGCATCCCTGAGCCCCACACGGCCGCAATAGAAGAGTAAGTAACCAGGAAGTCCAGGTTCTCCAAAGGGAGACAATTTGTGATGTGTTGCAGGCCGGTGATCTTGGGCCCGGCCACATACATGATATCATCCGCAGACATATTACGTTGCAGGCAACGGCTGTTGGTACCCGCTGCATGTATAATGCCTTTCAGTACTTTCTTTTCCATACGCAGCCGGTCGCCAAAGTCGCGGACTGCTTTTTCGTCTGTTACATCCAGCTGCCGGTATACGATACGATCATTGCCTGCGCGGCCGCCGGCGCTCCTTCCGGTAACGATCACCGTACCAGCGCCCCTGTGTATCATCCACTCGGCAAGGTGTGCACCCAAAGAGCCTTTCCCGCCGGTGATGAGATAAGTTCCCGCAGGATCACAGGTAATCTCTGCCGCAGGCGACAACCCCGTTACGCCAAGCGCAGGGTACCATACTTCCTTGTTCCTGCAGGCTATTTCGCGGTAATAGGACTGTTGTACATAGTTGTCAATGAGCCCCTGATCCGGTAGTTCTTTATCGATATCCAGCACCAGCATGGCAGGGCCACGCATTTCCAGGGAGATCGATCTTATAAAGGCAGTCAGGCTGTATTGCAGTGCAGCAATATGCTCCGTACCTGGTGCATTGAAAGCCTGACGGGTAATGAAAAGTATGGTTTCCGGTATATGGTCAAGCTCTTGTACAGTTTGCAAAAAGTTCAGTAGCTGTTGATAAGCATGCCTCATGCCCTCCGCATTCGCTTCCTCCAGTGCACTGATATCATATACCAGGCAAAGGCGGTGTTGAGGCGGGCGGGGAATAAGGCTATACAAGCCGGACAAACGCCCGACTGCCAATGCGCTGCTTTTTTTATTTAGCAGGAACTGTTCCATAACAGTAGCTGTTCCTGCACTGGTTTCGATGTATACGTATTGTTGTGATGTTCGCTTCTCTTCCAGATCCACCAATGGCTTCCACTGTATATTAAAACAACCTGCAGCCGATTTGCCCGGCAGTTTTCCCAGCCAGTGAGACTTCAGCTGAAAATGAGGAGCAGGCAATTGTTTTCCGCTCTCTGCAGGCCTTGTTTCACAGGCAGTCACTATGCAGTGCGCAATAGTACCTGTAAAACCGAATGAGCTAACACCGGCGCTTATACGTGCATTATTATTATCAAATCCATATACTTCCTTATTGATCCGGAAGGGCATATGTTCCCAGTCGATATGGTGGTTAGGTTGCCGAAAATGTAAGTGAGGAGGCAATTGCCGGTGATAGATGCTCAGGCATGCCTTCATAAAACCTGCCAGTCCGGCGGCGGCCTCCAGGTGCCCCACATTACTTTTCACGGAGCCCAGCAACAACTTCCCGCCTTCCTTCCTGCTGCCGAATACCAGCCTTAGTCCTTCCGCCTCTACAGGATCGCCCAGTGAGGTACCTGTACCATGGCCTTCAATAAAGCTGATCTCTTCAGGCTGCATCCCCGCAGCACGTAGTGCATTGCGGATCACCTTCGCCTGGCTTGCAGGATCAGGCACTGTAAGTCCGCCGCTGGCGCCGTCCTGTGCCACGGCAGAACCTTTGATACAAGCGTAGATACGGTCGCCGTCTTTTACCGCATCAGACAAGCGTTTTAATATAACGGTCAGGCAACCTTCAGAGCGCACATAGCCATTTGCACTATCGTCAAAAGCCTTACAACGGCCATTGGGCGACAACATACCCGCATCAGTAAGGCTGGCCTGGAGATAAGGCGATAATACCAGGTTTACGCCACTGACCACGGCAAGCCCGCATTCATTTCTCTTCAGGCTTTCCGCACCCTGGTGCAGTGCTACGAGTGAAGAAGAGCAGGCAGTATCTATGCTCAGGCAGGGACCATGAAAGCCGTAACAATAAGAGATCCGGCCGCTGGCGCCACTGAGCGAGTTGCCGCTCCCCAGGTAAGGGTCCACCCTGTACCTTTCATCCTGCTGCATAATATGCAGGCTGTAGTCAAAAGCACTGATGCCGGTGAACACACCGGTATCGGACCCTTTGAGCGATTCAGGAGTTATACCTGCGTCGGCAAGTGCATTGGCGACCGTCATCAGCAACTGCCGTTGCTGCGGATCAATGTATCTTGCTTCTGCGGGAGAAATGTGAAAATATTCGTTATCAAACAATGTGATGTCGTCCAGCAGGCCCGCATGCGGCATTGCACGATGTACAGATCCCCCGGGATGCCCCATGCCCTGCCAGCGGGCAGTCAAACCATTGTCGGCGATGAGGTCCTCGCCTGTCAGCAATGCATCCCAGAAGTCTGCCGCAGAACGGATACCTCCGGGCAGATGACAGGCCATGCCCACGACCGCAATTTCTTCTGATAAAGGATCGCGGTTCTTCTCTTCCTGCAGTTTTCTTTCAAGGTTCCGGATAATGAGAAACGACTTCTGCAAACTGCTAAGCGCATCCTGGGATGTTGACTGGGCTGCTGTTTTCACAATAATTAATTTGATTGATGGAGGGTTAAATACACGCTTTAAAGCGGGACAGCTGCAAATGCGGGAAATGCATACTGAAGTATTTGGATAATGTCCGGCTGAAAGTTGTGGCGTCCGAAAAATAGAAATGGTTACCTTCCAGCCATTCCTGGTAGCAGGCGGCCCTGGTATGTTCTTTCCAGGAAAGGGCGGGCTCCGGGCCAACATGTTCATCGTCCGTACCGTTCATCACAACGAAGGGGATATCGAACGCTTCGTGAGGCTGATAACGATAAGTGTCGTTCAGACGAAGATCGTTCCTGATGATCGGCAGATAGAAAGAAAGAAAATCCGGATGCTGCAGGAAAGCGTCCGGGATGCCTCCCATGCGGGACAGGCAGTCCAGCAACTCCTTATCGGACAATAGTGACCTGTTGTTCTTTTCGGTAGCGGCCGGCCCCTTCCTGCCGGAAAAGAATACCAGTTCGGGCAGCTCAAGACCATGACGCCGCATGCAGTTCATCGTTTCGAAAGCGATGAGAGACCCGAGGCTATGGCCGAGGAATACCAATGGCAGTTCCTCCTTTCGTTTCTGCTGTACTATTTTCATACAGTCCATTGCCATAGCCTCCATGTCTTTTTGAAACGGCTCGTGTATCCTCCTGCCCCTTCCCGTATAACAGATAGTAGACGTCACCGTCTCAGGCAGCAGTTCCTTCTCTATAGAAACATAGGAAATCTCGCTTCCGCCCGCATGGGGGAAAATAAAAAGCTGTACGCCGCTAATACGCATCGCTTTAATGTTGTTTGTAGTATGTAAAAATTATTTGCCCTTATTTACCGGCTGGAATAAGTAAAGTACAATGAGTACCACAACAGGGGTCAGGATGATGGCCAGACAAAAGGAACCCCAGAAGCCGGTGCGCGAACGGGCGCCGACAATTCCGCAGACCACTGAAAGAAGTATCCAGCCGATAAATAAGGGACTAAATAAGATGCTGAACATAATCGGATCAGTTAATATCTGTTTCGGTATCCGGATCAGCGTCTTTTCTGCCTCTTGTAAAAGGCTTTCTGACTGTTTTGGTGATGTTGGTTACAACCTCTTTTCCTTTATCCAGCTCTTCTGAAAAATAGTCTTTTACGTCGTTGGGTTTGAAATCAAGCATAGTACCACCTTCAGCAAAATGCCTGTCAAACACCTTTCCTACAGCGTAGGTGGTAGCACCGGCAAATGCAGGGAATGTAACTGCGCCAATGGCAGATCCTACAACGGGAATAGCCTTGATCGCGCTTCCGAGGAAACCTGTTACCAATGCTTTGCTGCCTACACCACCAGCCAGTGATGCGAGCAGGGATTTACCCAGATCTTCGGCAAACTGTACACCATGTGCCTTGGCCAGCTTGCTGATCATGGAGAGCTGCACACCGGTAACAGCGGCTACATCCACCATTGGGATAGGAACTGCGCCCACACCCATAGAAATAAGTACATGTTTTTTGATAATTGCCCGCGCATCTGCTTTCTCAGCGGTGGCAACTTCAACTTGTTGATTTTCTGCCATGTTAATTTTATTTACTAATGAAAAATAGATTATCGTTGTAACCCCCTTCTGTCTGGCGGGTTCTGGTTCGGTTTCGCGGCTGTACTGCCGGGTACCGTTGTAAACTGGTCGCCCATGATGATCGGAAGCCCGCTTGCATTGTTACCCATGATGATCATCTTCGAGTTTGGCGACATGGCCAGTTTCTGCGTCACGTCCAGCGCTCTCCACTGTGCAGGCGACACATTCAGGATCGTACTGAAATCTCTTATACCCTGGGCTTCTATGATCTTACGCTGACGCTCCTTCCTTTCCACCGCCAGCTTGTAATTATACTCCTCGCTCTGTTGCTGCCTGCTGTACACAGCCGTGATAGCCTTATTCACTGAGTCCGGCAGCACAACGCTTGAAATGAAATATCCTTCTATCTGAATTTTATTGTTGACCAGGATCTTCCGAAGACTGTCTATTTCATTTTTCTCCATCACACTCCTTTCCGTCATATAGATATCTTCCGGCGTCAGTGAACCTATATCCTTCCTGATCTTGGATTGTATACAAGGCGCAATCAGCGTGTTCTTATAATCCACCCCTACCTGCTGATGCAACAGGGGAAGGAAATTACGGTCCGGCTTGAATAAAACAGCGTAGTGTACATCGATCTTAAGGCCATTCTTGCTTATGATTGACTGACTGAACGTGAGCTTTTGTGTCCTGACATCGTAAATGGTCATTGTATTGAACGGACTAATGACATGCAGCCCCTCTCCATATGTGTGCTTAATATCGGTACCGTTCGTCACCGTGTATAAAACACCGGCCTCACCTGACTTGATCACTATGAAGATCCGTTTATGAAAAAACACAATAAAAAAAAGGAGCACCAGTACTACGATAGCCGCTCTTCTTAAAATTTCATTCCGTTCTGCGGGGGTAAAAAATCTTTTCATAACCTGCCCTCTGCAAGACTATTTAAACTGGTTAGCCAATGAAATACATGTAAATGACTGACGGAAAGTGAAGGGAACAAATAGATGTTTTCATTTCTAGTCATTAATGGGTTTTATCATATTATCAATACGCTTTATGATTCTGTTTCCCGACACATGCACACACACATGTATAGTGAAATGGCCACCACAGCACATACCGCGATGCTCCGGATGTTATCTTTTAATGTTCCCAAAACAATGAACGCAGCCAAGCGGCTACTCTTTAAGGAAATAAGGATCTATCATACTCAACAGGTAAATTGTGGCTTGCAGATGAGTGGTGATATTTCATTGCTTTGTTTTATCTAAATTTTACTGATATTCGTTTAAATAAAATTCGTGCTATTATTGCTATTATTTACCACATAAAAGTGTAGTCTATGAATATCTTATTACGGCAATACTTACTTTTATAGGTATTCGGGTTAAAGACACCACATTTCGTTTAAAAGTTGTTAATTTCATGCTCATTCATTTTGAGAAAGGTCAGACTAGCTAACCTCGCTCCCTATTTTTCCAGGAATCAATTGTGTGAATGTTTCTGTTGTTTCTAATCTCTTCGCCCAATTAAATACAGTTTTATTTAACTCCCAACGAACCAAAATCCAAAAAACCAATGTTATCAATTCACCTGAACCGCAAGTACCAGATCGGTATCATTGAAGAAGATGTTCAATTCAGTGACGACCTTATTTTCCACATCTCTCAAAACAGCCATTTTTCCACTTGCTTCAACACCAACAGCTCCTCGAATGCATTCAGGATCCTGTACAATCATCCTACCCTCAGCCCCGATCTTCTCCTGCTCAGCACACAGGCTGCAGATGCGGAAGGACTGGATGAAATAAAAGAGTTTAAGGAACTCAAACCTGAAATGCTGGTAGTATTACTTACCAAAGAAGAGAATAAACATATCATCCAGCAGGCATTTGACCAGGGAGCTGATGGCTATCTCATGAAGACCGATAACTTCAACAGTATGGAACATAAAATGATCTATATGCTTGAGTACGGACAGCCTGCCATGAGCCAGCAGATATTCAGGTATATGCTTTTCCGTAACAGGAGCGACAAACCAGCGTCGCGCGAGAAACTGACCAGGAAGGAACAGGAGATCATAGATATGGTGCTGGAAGGTATGTCTTATAAAGAGATCGCTGCGGGGTTACATCTGAGTTTAAATACAATTCAATATCATATGAAGAATATTTTTCTTAAGCTGGATATTAAGACGAAGACGGAGTTGTTTAAGATTTATTATCATTGATGCGGACGCAGGGGGTGCAACGAGCTGCATCCCCTGCATCTGCATTCCCGAAATTAATTGCATGGTCGGGGTGTTGTCACAAAAAGTACCTGGTTATCAGCCGACATCTATCGAGAACGGATATATACAAAGAAATAGTAAATTTACCTGTTTATATAGACGAGAAAGAATATCTCGTTCATCTGGTTTCAAAACTTAGTTAAAGATCACACGATGAGACTGCTGATCGTATCCCTACTTTTCGCATTAAATGCTTTAGCGCAAGATAAAGCGTTATTCTACACGAATCATGGTGAGGCGATAAAGCTGGAAGTCGGGACTTTTTACTCCAACAAGATCCATGATATCAAATTATCACCAGATGCAACATTTGAATTCTGGAGCAGACCAGGTACAAGTTGCTTTTTATGGCGTGAATTCAAGGGCACCTGGAAAAAAGATAAGGATACGTTCTATTTCTCGGACGAGTACGAGATTTCCCAGGATGATGTAACAGCCACCTATGCCCAAAATAAGCGGCGGTCCTTCCGTCTGGATTTCCGCACAGATGAAGGCCACCGCCTGCACAACAAACAGATACGGATCACTTATATATACGACTACGATGCTAAATTAAAGGATGTCCCGGGAGATTTTACATTCAGTGCAGGAAATACATTGGAAATCCCATTCAGGAATATCCCAAACTATGATAAACTCGCCTCTATCCAAATAGACTACCAATTGAATGACTCCACAAAACGACGTGAATATCTGACAACAAACAACGCCGTCAACATCAGGAAACGTGACATTCCAAACAACATCAATGTTGTGTTCATTGAAAGGCCTAAAACTGAAATGGTCTATCGGATAACCAAAGGTGTGATACGGGACGGTAAACTTTTTATTGTCTCCACTAAAAAGACAGTTGGAAAATTGAAGGATTACGGGGAGGATTTACAATTTGAGGATGGGTATGTGTTGGAGAGATGAATAGATTTAACCTAGCCCTTGTTGTCGACCTAATTCTGAATTGGAACAATGGCGATTGGAGGGAAAGGCTATGGCTCAATATAGCCTCCATCTCTCAGGTATCTCATAACTTTACCATATAGCTCATTCCATGTAGGGGCAAAGTTGCCACCACTAGCGGTACTATCTTTATGCCGATAACATACGCATTTTTCTCCCATCTTATCACTCACGATCTCTAACTCCCCATATCCATGCGCCGTGTGATTGATTATATCTGGCACCTTAAGCAGAAATTCAGCCTTTGTCATTTTCTAGTTAATTATCCTTCAATTAAGGTTCAACAATCCCGGGTGCCGTTGTTAAATCATTTGTGTTCTATAGATACCCGGGGAGAAAGATACTTCCGAAGAATGTAGCCATTCCTGTAACTCTCCTTGAAGTAAAAAATTTGACACCAGCCATTATGTGTCAATCCAACAGCTACAGGAGTGAGATTATCGATCCTGTCAATAATAATAAAGTCCGTACCTGGCCCCGACCGTACATTGATCCATCTTGTATTGACAAAGTATTGCAGTACGTTACTACCATGCTTGCCCGCGCTGGATCTCGTTGCGGGCACATTGGGATAAGAACGGACCGTTTCCCTGCTTTCACCACCGCCGCAAACACCGCAACGGCCCCCACTGTTACAATGCTTACAATAGCGGCAGGAAGTACATGCGGTACAATTTGTTGCACCTACGCATCGGCCAGCGAAGGAATTCTCTCGGGTTGAATCAGCATCCCTGAGCAGAAACAAGGCAAAAAAAAACAATATCCGGATAGTCATAAATTGCTTTGATTAACATAAAAAAAAGCTACAGTTATTCCGTTCTCCTGGGGACCTAGAGTTTCGTCCTAACATCAGATAACATAGATATCAGTTTGCTTAAGTCGTCAGATCTACACCAGGGAAGGAGCTGTCATCACGACATTGGTCGTTTTAAAAACAGACACCATTCCTTCTTGTTTCTGTAACAACCGGCCAGAAATCCGTCGCTGCTTTTGTAGACAGTTTGCGTGTTGGTCCCGGGCGCTGCATTCAATACAGCATCCGCACCTGACAAAATTTGAATAAGCTGACGCTGGTATTTATTTCTTTATAAGTCTGCCTGATTTGTTGGTGAACACGTCCAATCTGCCTGGCTTTTACTCTGTTTTTGTCCCGGTTTAACCATATGCGGCGCTATTGCAGAAATAGCAACTGATAATAAGGAGTAAAATTTTCTTCATGAGGTTCTCTTAGTTTTATTAATATTCCATGCGAAGGGGATATCTCAGTGCTAAAATAAGTTTAAATACCGGCTTATAGATTCGAACGATGAAAAAAGGGGAAAAATCCCTATACATTCAAGCTAAATTGTTCGAGTCAGAACAGTTGTTCTCAAAATACAAACCAGTTGGTATTGAGTAACGCCCATAATTACAGCATATTTGCTTATCGATTGTTTGTTTGACGAGATGTATAGTGGATTTGATAAATAACAACGAAATAAAACACACCCCATATGAAAAAGCTCCCCTTGATGATGAGCATATTATGCTTCATCTACGGAAACGCTATTGCGCAAACAAGTGAAGAAAAAGACGTCAGAGATCAATTTAATAGCGGTGGCGTTGGCCATGCTGCTCCAACAGCACTAACAGAATCCGGAAAGAATGCTAAAGCAAGACTTACAAACGATGCATTAATGGAACTCTCAAAGCAATATATTCCATCAATCATTGCCAATACAGGGATGGCTACCGCAAACTTCGACAATATTGGATTTACTTTTGGTGACGATAAATTCAATTTCACAAAAGGAATCGGAAACAATTTTGGTCTAAAAATCAATGCGGATGCGCCGAACGGCTCCTTCACCATATTCAAACCCGGACAGGCTGCCTATGTTTACTCCGGTGAACTAAAATATACTTTCGGACAGTTGGGATCAAAATGGTTTCTATTAAATAACGACGGAACTGTCTCTGATAAAGTCTCTTCAACCCGGCAAAGCTGGTTCAATGTTACGGGCAGCTTATCACAGTCTTCCTTACCTCTTTTCTCATCAGACTCCACATATGAGAAGAAGCATGAAACAGCTTTTGAGCTCTTATTGAGTTGGAATGGGGTTTTTAATTCATTATACGTACCCAAATACATCAGGGAAAGAATGCTTTGGTCTATAGGTGCAGGAATAGGAAAACTAAATAATTATCAAACTTTGGATGAAATTACCCTGGAACCGGGAACCTACTATTCCCACACCGGTGCATTTGCCCACATAGACGATAAGGTAGAGGGGCGGAAAGGCAATTTCAAAAGCTTTGTCGGACCAGTATTTCGTGGAGCGGTCTTTGTCCCCTTGTTAAGCCCTTTCAGTTTGACAAATGTATCGTTAGGAATAACCGCAAATTCAGCCGGTGCCTTTTCCAGCAAACATATGTTGCATGGAACGGCAGGCATCTATTTTTCAAAACGTCATTGGGATACTAATGTAGATGAAAACCCCGTCCTTATATGCAACGACAATAACATTAAAAACTGCCATATTGTAAGCCGGAAAAAGCTAGTTGAAGACTTTTCTGTCGGGCTGATCTGCAGCTGGAAGAACATCCAAAATATGGGTGATGAAAATTACGCTGTCAACAATTTTAGAATACTACTTTCCGCACAGATACCTTTAAAATTCTAATTTTAGCAACGATATTGGCAAAACTGGAACCAGTCAGTTGATTTGCCGCCGCCCGACGATGAAGAAGCTTTTCAAATATTAAATGAGATCTCCTCAGCAACAATTAATGAATCGACATAAAAAAACCGCAAACGCATGGCGCTTGCGGTTTTCATTTGTTTAAAGCAGCTCGTCCTTTTATTGTCGTTACCAATATGCTGTTCAATGACAATAAATAAAATTAACCGGCACAGCGCTCCACCTACAAAATGCTTTTAGTTAGCAGAAGAACCAAAGCCCCATCTCACAGATATATTATGCTTTTCTGCATAAGACTTACCAAGCATCGTGAGTTTGCCAAATAATTCTTCAAACCTGGTATTGTACTTATCATGAATAGCCTTTCCTTTTGCCTGTATCTGCTCCTGAGGAGCACCCTCATCATACATCTTCGCAAGTTCACTGTATTCATTTTTATAGATAGCCAGTACATATTCATGTAAAGACGTCGAGGTTTGAATCATTTCTTTTGTCTCCGCCGTCTCTGTCAGTCCCCTCAGTTTTTTCAGATTGTCTTCTATGACAGATATTTTCAGATCAATAGTCTCCTTTCTGGTCATAGGCACGACATCGCTCTTGCTGCCTTCTTTGAGCTTTACAGACGGAGATTCCAGCTCGTTCATCAGGCCGTCACCCGAAATGCCGGTGATCGAATTACAGTTTAATACGGTTACGTCAAAATACCTTTCAGGGCTTGTCAGATTACAGGATGTAAGTATCTGGCAGGTAAAAAGCGCCAGCATGAAAACTTTCTTAACAGACATAGATATACTTTTTTCTTGACGTTAAAGATAACGTATATCCGAGAATTCCAATAGTCGCTGTTAAGTAGCAACGGTTTCAGATGGGAATCGCTGGCCTTAGTTGTTCGAAGCATGTTCGCACGATTGACAGGGGTTTCATAGATATTCAACAGCCCGCACGATTCCTAAGGCCTGATAGCACGCAGCTTCGAAGAACTACAGCCAGCGATCCCATACTGAAACCGGGCTACTTAGCGCTAATAGCAAATAATGCACAGAAAAACGCCGAAACCAGCGCCTTGATTCGCTAAAGGTTCGCCGACCTAGCCTTATCCTCCACCGAACCTCCGCTATACCTCAGGTCCCCCCGAAGCGGAAATTATACCTGAATTTCGCAAAGTGTAACTACACCTCTTCCGCCATCCTGAAACCCACATTCCTGCAGTTCGTCCCCTCATTTTTGCGTCTCATGCACATGATTTTGCGCCTTGTGCACATTCCTTAAACCCCGGTTGAAATCTTTCCTAACATTGCATTGCAACCAAAGTTCTTTGACATATTGGTTTTTACATCCCGAAATAAGCGGATCATTTCACCCTCAGCAATTTGGCGTTGATAGCAACGACAATCGTGCTCAGGCTCATCAGCACAGCACCCATTGCAGGGCTAAGCATAAACGCCGGATAGAGTATCCCCGCCGCCAGCGGAATGGCAATAACGTTGTAACCAACAGCCCATAGCAGGTTCTGGACCATTTTCCGGTAGGTAGCCCGGCCGAAGGCGATCATCTGCACCACGTCCTTAGGATCGGAGTTGACCAGGATAATGTCTGCTGTTTCAGCCGCTACATCGGTACCTGAACCGATGGCGATACCCACGTCGGCCTGGGCAAGTGCGGGAGCATCGTTGACGCCATCCCCCGTCATGGCCACGATCTCCCCTTTGTCCTGGAACTCTTTCACCTTGCTTTGCTTTTCATGCGGCAGCACATTAGCGAGATAGCCGTCCATTTTCAGTTTTCCGGCTACGGCGGCGGCTACCTGTTCATTGTCGCCCGTTAGCAGGAAGGAGCGGATATTCATGGTTTTCAGGTCGGCAATGGCTTCTGCCGCGGTTTCACGGATGCTATCGGCCAGGGTAATGATACCTGCAGGGGTATCGTCAATCAATAAAAAGTTCACCGTATCAGTCGATTGATCAATTTCAGCAGGAATGGCGGGAATTTGCCTGTTTTCCTGCCGGAAGTAGTTAGGACCAGCCGCGATCACCTTTCGGCCATTTACGGTACCGCTAACGCCCATTCCCTGCATATATGTGAATCCGGTGGATGCCCACAATTCCAGATGACGCTCTTTCAGCTTTTTCATAACGCCATGCGCAATATGGTGCTCAGAATTCTGCTGCACCGCTGCGGCGTACCGGAGAATATCATCTGCAGAAAACTTGTCGCTCAGGGGAATGACCTGCTGCACTTCGTGCGCTCCCCTGGTGAGTGTGCCCGTTTTATCGAAGATAATGGTGGTCAGTTTCCGGGCATTCTCAAAGGCTGTCCGGTTACGGATCAGCAGCCCATGTGTAGCTGATAATGAAGTGGAGATGGCTACGACCAGGGGGATAGCTACGCCCAGCGCATGCGGGCAGGAGGTCACCATGACGGTCACCATCCGTTCCAGCGCAAAGGAGAGTTCATTGCCTTTGGCCAGCCATACAATAAAGGTGATAATACCTACGCTGATGGAGATGATAGTCAGCCACTTCGCTACTTTATTTGCCAGGTTCTGCGTATTGGATTTAGCCCCCTGTGCCGACTGTACCAGGTTGATCACCTTATTCAGGTAGCTGTCGCCACCCGTACCTGTTACCTGCACCTTTAAGGCGCCATCTCCGTTCACCGCGCCGCCGATCACTTTGGCGTCTTCCCCCTTTCTAACGGGCACACTTTCGCCTGTCAGCATACTCTCGTTCACATTAGAGCTACCATCCAGGATCACGCCGTCTGCAGGTATTTTCTCGCCGGGTTTAACGAGAATGATATCGTTTTGCTGCAGGTCTTTCAGCGGAATATCTGTTACCTGCCCATTACGTTCTACATGCACAATAGCGGGTAAGAGTTCCACCAGCGACTCCAGGGCCCTGGAAGCAGCCATCTGCGATTTCATTTCCAGCCAATGCCCCAACAGCATGATATCAATCAGTGTGGCCAGTTCCCAGAAGAAATCCATACCACGGAGACCGAATACCACCGCTACACTGTAAATGTAAGCAGTACTGATAGCCACGGCCACCAGGGTCATCATCCCAGGATTCTTCCATTTCAGTTCCCGTACCATACCTACCAGGAAAGGCCATCCACCGTAGCAATAAATAAAGCTGCTCAAAGCCAGGAGCAGATAGTTATCGCCCGGGAAGGAGATGGCTATCCCCAGCCACATCTGGACCATATGCGACAACAGCAGCACCGGGACCGTTATTGCAATACATAGCCAGAAACGTTTGAGAAAGTCCATAGTATGGTGCCCCGCATGCTCATCATGTCCTCCACTGCTGTCATGTTCCTTATGATGTTCATGCCCCTGGCCTGACATATGCATATGTTCATTACTGTTATGATCGTGTTGATGGGCCGCTTCCTGGTGATGCGGCTCATGCCGGTGTTCGTGATGTTCATGCTTGTGTTCCATACTATGGGTTTTTAAAGTGACAGGAATTCAATGATAGCCGCTACTTATTCGATCGTTTCCTTTACTTCTCCGCAGGTCATCATCTTTTCTCCGAAATAAGGGTTCTTTACTTCTTTATTGGCACTTAACCAGTAAGCGCCTTTATCGTTCATGGCCATCGGGCAAAAATCAACATACAGGGCGCCGCTGTTCAGACCTGACTTCTTCACCAGCGAAATGAAGTTGTTGCTGAGATCTGCGTAAGCCGTTCTTTGCGCTTCAATATCTCCTGCAGCAGTGATCTTAGCGGCTGCTGCACCCAGGGCTTTACCCTCAGCTACTGCAGCAGCGCCTGTTTCAATAGCGTTGCCGGCAATCTTGGCTTCCGCTTCATCGCCATTGATGAGGGCCGTGGTCAGGTGTACATAATGCTGGTATACGGCATTCAGCTTATCATCTTTGAGTTGTATAGCAGCTGCTGCATTACTGTCGGCCATACTGCTGTGGTCGTGCACTTCAAGCGCCGCTGTGTCTGTTGCATTTTCACTCTTTGCTCCCTGATCATTACATGCTGCGAATAAAATAACTGTCAATACAGGTACTGCCGCTCTGACTAACTGTTTCATTAGTGTTGATTTAATTGAATGGATTAATGTTGTTGTTTAATATTGTTTTTTTACAGATCTCCGGACATATTCCGCCGGGTACTGAACACAGGTGCTACAAACCCGCCAGCGGGTTTGCTCCTTTCTTCAGCACAAACTCTGAATACAGGAGATAAGCGCCCGAGACTACTACTTTATCTCCGTCTTCCAGTCCGCCGGTGATCTCTACCACATCAAAGTTCTCCATGCCTGTTTCCACCTTACGGGGCTCAAACTTTCCCCTCGCGGTTTCAATCCAGACATGTGCGCCTTTACCATCCCTGATCACGGCATTTACAGGCAGGCTTAATGCCGCGTCACTGCTTTTTACCGGAAGGACGATATTCGCCTGTAACCCGGGTTGCCAGCGGCTGTCGGGATTAGCTACCGTTCCCCTGATCTGCATCAGCTGACTACCACTCTGTAACACGGGGTTGATGAACGCGATAGTCATGGTTTGAGGCTCGTTTTCCCAACCGGCTACAACTACCTTTACCGATTGCCCCACACGAACAGCCGCTGCTTCTGCGGGATAAACATCTGCCTCTACCCATAACTGATTGTATCCTTCCAGCCGCATTACAGCGCTGCCTTCCGATACATACTGCCCTTCCGACACAGATAGTTCCGCCACCACTCCGCTTACACTGGCAGGATAGGTTACATAAGGATCTGCTTTACCAGCCTGCAGCAACTGATTGATCTGGCGGTCTGACTGATCATATAGCACCAGCTTTTGTCTTGCCGCCTTTTCTATCTGCTGAAAGCGGGCATCGTCCGGGAAATGTTTTGCCTGTGCGGCTGCCAGCAGGTATTCCTGTTGGAGCGATGCCAGTTGTTCGGAGTAGATCCGGTATAAGGGCTGCCCTTTAGTAACTTTCACACCGGTTTCTTTTATGAACAGGCTCTCTATACGTCCCTGCACCCTGCTGGAGATCACGGCTGTTTGTTCAGGATCAGTTGCCAGTCGCCCGTTCAATTGTTTATAGTCAGATAAAGCAGCACTGCCAACGGTCATCATGGTGATATTGGCGAGCTGTATCTGGCTTTCTCCCAGTGTGAGGGATGCCTCTTTATTACTTTTATCGAAAAGCACCAGGTCCATACCACAAATAGGGCAGGTACCGGGTTTGTTCTGTACTATCTGCGGATGCATGGGACAGGTATACGTCTGCTGCTGCACCTGGGCCTTCTTCTGCTGAGCGGCTTCCTTACAGGCCGTCAGGAACAGGGCTGACATGAGTGCAAGGACTGTAACTGTTTTAATGAATCTTTTTCTTTCCATATATCGCTCGCTATTGGATGTTCTTGTTTATTTCTATGAAGCTTTCACTGTCCACCAGGTAAGCTGCGTTGGCTGCCACTTTCCAGTCACCGATATTCGTCGTTACCTGTATCATGTCTTTTGTTTCCGCAGCTATTGTTATTTCAACAGGTACATATACATCCTGTTGCTTTTTAAATACAACAGCCCTGTTGCCCAATCGCCATACTGCTTTCTTCGGCAGCCACCAGCCATCTGTATACATCAGCGGAATATTGGCAGTGAGCAAGGTCCCCACCTGCAAATGATTGTCCTGCAGGTACACCCTGGCCTGTGTGAAGCTCTGCCCATTACGGAACACCGGCTCTACAAGGCCAATATTACCCGTCTGCATAGCCTTCAGGTCGTTACCGGGGTAAAACAGGAGTTTCTGTCCCTTCTTTATCCGGGCGGCCAGCTGCGGCGGAAAAGCAAACTCTGCCACCAGCCCGGAAGACTGATAGATGGTGAACAAAGACTGACCGGCATTTACATACTGGCCCTCCCGAAGCAATACCGGTGAAGTTGCCGGAACAGGAGATGCTACAGCCTGTGTAGCCCCACCGCTCTGCATAGCACCCATACCATCACCAGCCGGGGCAATGGCATTCGTTGTAGCTGCCGGAGCAGCTACCTGTGGCTGAGCAGATCTTTCCAGGATATATCCGTCGCTGTTACTATATACCGGCACACGATATAGTATGTTGCCTGATCGCAATACCTGTGCGATCTGTGCAGGTTGCATGCCCAATAGCTGCAGGCGTTGTTTGGCAGCGGGTAACATCTCCTGACCAGTCCGGGCTACATATAATAGTTCCCTTTGTGCAGCGGCGAGATCAGGCGAATAGATCTCCATGATCAATTGTCCTTTCCTTACCGGCTGATAATTATATTTGATCAATAACCTTTCCACGCGCCCGCTTACCCTACTGGCAATACTGGTCTGATGCCGGGTATCGTAAGTGATAACACCATTCACTTCAGAAGAATAGATCCGCGTACCGCTTTCAGCCACGATGGCAGGAATACTGGCAATTATGTGTTTATTTACCGGCTTCGTCATGCGCGCAATGCTACTGTCGACAACCAGTTCTTTGTTGGCATCTTTCAGCACCAGGTCCATACCACATATGGGGCATTGTCCGGGTTGATCTTTCACTATCTGCGGGTGCATAGGACAAGTGTACAGCTGGTGCTGCCTGTGACCGGCATGCGTTTCTTTACCTGTCTTATTTTTACAGGCTGCCATACCTGACAGGATAAAAGATATGCCCAATATGATACTAACGATATAGCTGTTTCTCATAATCCACTATCATTTCGTAGAGTTTTAATTTTTCGTCGAGTACGCCGGACTGCATCATGGTGAGCGCTTCCCAGGAATCGATCACATTGCTCAGCGCCAGTTTGTTTTCCTGGTAGTTCAGGAAATTGGCATCCAGTGTTTGCTGCAAAGCAGGTATCACCTTCTGTTCCATGGTGGCAATACGTTGCTGCATCGTCTGTATCTCGTACTGCATACCGTACAACATGCCCTGCGTTTCCTGCAGCATTGCAGACCTTTCCTTTTCCATTGCCTGGACATTGTATTGCATAGCCTTTATACCGGATCTATACATCTTTGAAGTCCAGGGAGCAATAGGAATGCTCACCATGCCCATCGCACTGTAAGCTTTCGGCATCATATCTCCGAGGGGGGACATATGATCAAAACGTATCCTGAAGTCAGGCTTCTTCTCCCGTTTCATGCTTTCAATATTCAGTTGCATGGAATGAATGCTGGCGTCCATCCTGACGATGTCTTTTCGCACGGCAGAAAGACTACTGGTGTCGTAGGAGGCGGCCGGTGCAAAGCGGGGTTCATAGGTCGTATCTATTTCAAAAGCCGCGTTGCCTGGTGCATTCATGAGACTATTGAGCCAGGATCTTGCTTTGGCAATAGTACCTTCCTGCATACGGATCATGTTCCGGTTGTCTTCAATTTTGGCAGTTGCGCGATATACACCGCTTAGCTGGGACTGATTGTAAGGATACCTGACCTCTTCAATCTTCTTCATCATCAGCATGATCTTCTCAGTTTCCTGCAGCACTGCAATACGCTGCCGTGCTATCAGCCAGCTGTAATAAAGCAGCTTGGCGCGGGCTTTAAAGTCGTTCAGGGTGATATCTCTTGTTGCCAGTTCAATATTGCCCTGCGAAGCGATGTAGCGCTTCTTTGCGTTCAGTTTCGCCGGATTGGGAATATCCTGCTCCAATTGCAGCATAATATTTCCTTTGTCTCTTTCATCCATCACCTGCTGACCGGGATACGGCGTCATGAACGTACCCAATCCTACCATTGGCGCCATCCAGGCGGTGGCAGCGTCTGCGCTGTATTTATAGCTTTCGGCCTTTAGTCCGTAAGATTGCAGCAATACATTGTTCCTGTCAACCCTTTGTATGATACTATCCAGCGTTAATACCGGCGCCACCTGTGCAGATATACCGACAGGGAAGCATAGCAGCATCCATACAATATATTTAGTGATGTACTTCATGGATCTCTAATTTTCCGTACTTGCGTAATTCATATTCTTTCGACATTAAGAAGATCAGCGGTGTTACCAGCAGTATATGTGTGGAAGAGGTCAACACCCCGCCGATCATCGGCAGCACGATCGGTTTCATCACATCTGTGCCTACGCCTGTAGCCCACAATACAGGTACCAGGCCAAACAGCGATACACATACTGTCATCAGCTTAGGGCGCAGGCGCTTGGCAGCGCCGTATATCACATGTTGCCGGAGATCTTCCTTCGTGATGGTCTGCGAAGAATTACCTTTCGCCTTCACCAGTTGCTGCATGGCATCATTGAGGTAGATCACCATCACGATACCGGTTTCCACTGCTATACCAAACAGGGCGATAAAACCCACCGCTACCGCCACAGAAAGGTTCACGCCCCAGAAATAGATCATATAGGCGCCGCCGATCAACGCAAAGGGCACGGTGATCAGGCTCAGGAAAGCTTCCCTGAGTGACTTGAAAGCGAAATAGAGGGAGAAGAATATGATCAGCAGCACAATCGGTGCGATCCACATCAGCGTCTGTTGCCCGCGGATGAGGTTCTCGTATTGTCCGCTCCATTCCAGGTAATAACCGGCAGGCAATATCCCTTTGGCCTGGCTCATTTTATGAATGGCTTCCTTTACTGTACTACCCAGGTCACGGCCACGTACATTGAACAATACGGCACCGCGCAGCATGGCATTTTCAGAAGTGATCATCGGAGGACCATCGGTGAACTTTATATCTGCTACAGACGATAAAGGCACTTCTCCCATAGCGGGAGACATCAGGGGAATACGTTTTATGCGTTCCACACTGTTACGGTAATCCTGTGCCAGGCGTACACTGATCGAAAACCGCTGCCGGCCTTCTATTGTGTTGCCCACAGGAGCACCTCCCAGGGCTGTTTCTACTGTCTGATTTACATCGTCCACACTAAGGCCATAACGGGCCAGATCGGCTCTTCTCACATCAATACTGAGGTATTTTCCACCGGTAACAGGTTCTACATACAGGTCCATAATACCCGGTGTTCCTTCCAGCGCCCTCTTCACACGTTCTGATACCTGTGCAATAGAATCCAGCTGCTGTCCGTATATCTTCACACCTACGTCCGTCCTGATACCGGTTGCCAGCATATTGATACGGTTAATGATGGGTTGAGTCCATCCGTTCACAACACCGGGTATCTGCAGTTTAGCGTCCAGTTCATTGATGATGTCTTTCTTCGTCTTCCCTTTTCGCCATTGCGATTTCGGCTTCAGCATGATGATGGTTTCTATCATACTGATGGGAGAATTGTCGGTAGCCGTACTGGCACGGCCTGCCTTGCCCAATACCTTGTCAACTTCCGGTACGGATCTGATGATCCGATCCTGCACCTGCAGGATGCGTTTCGCTTCGGCATTAGAAATATCAGGCAGTGTAACCGGCATAAAGAGAATGCTTTGCTCGTCCAGCGGAGGCATAAATTCGCTGCCCAGGCTTTTCAATAAGGGGATGGTGATCACGAGCGCGATCACATTGACAGCGATCGTCGTTTTACGCCATTTCAATACCCCATTGATGATGGGCTCATATACGCGCTCCAATACCCTGTTCACCGGGTTATCATGGTCCGGCCGGAATTTCCCCTTCATGAAAAAAGAGATGAGTACCGGCGCCAGTGTGATCACCAGCAGTGCATCCACGATCATGATAAATGTCTTTGTATATGCCAGCGGATGGAAGAGTTTACCTTCCTGTCCTCTCAGCATAAAGACAGGTAAGAAGGAAGTGATAATGATGATAGTGGCAAAGAACACCCCGCGCGACACCTGTTTGCTCGACTGTTCGATCACCTTTAAGCGTTCTTCCTCCGTGATCCATTCCGGTGGTCTTTTCAATTTATTTTTGAGCCAGTTCATGTTATTTACTTTTTTGTTGTTCCTGCCACCCTGCGTATCTCTCAGCCAGGTGTTTGTAAGCGTTCTCACTCATAATGATCCCATTGTCCACTATCACCCCGATAGCCAGGGCTATGCCTGTCAGTGACATGATATTGGAAGAAATACCGAAGGCATTCAGCAGGATGAAACTGGCTGCCAGTGTAATGGGAATCTGTATGATGATGCTTAGTGCGCTGCGCCAGTGGAAAAGGAAGATGATCACCACTACCGATACTACGATCATTTCTTCGATGAGTGTTCGTTTGATAGAATCTACTGATTCCTTTATCAGGGCGCCCCTGTCGTATACGATGTCGAACTTTACACCCTGGGGAAAGCCTTTGGCTACTTCCTTCATTTTCTCTTTTACCTTATCGATAACAGCGTCGGCATTCTCCCCGTAGCGCATTACGACAATACCACCAACACGTTCACCCTGGCCATCCTGATCGAATATGCCCAGGCGTGTTTCGCCTGTCATCTGTACTGCCGCTACGTCTGCTACCCTGATGGGAATGCTGTTCTGGGTTTTGACAGGAATATTCTCTATTTCAGCTACCGATTTTAAATAGCCGGATGTTTTGATGATGTAGCCAATATCACTTAGTTCAAACTTACGACCGCCCGATTCATTGTTGTTCGTGCGCACGGCGTTGATCACATCTGCTACCGACAAGCGGTAGTATAACAGTTTATTAGGATCTACCGTGATCTGGTATTGTTTCTGGAATCCACCGAAAGAAGCGATCTCACTAACGCCCTCAACGTTCTGCAAAGCGAATTTCACATACCAGTCCTGCAACGCGCGCTGTTCTCCGAGGTCCATATCAGGCGCGTCAAGTGTATACCATAGTATATGCCCGACGCCGGTACCGTCGGGACCCAGCTGTGGCGTTACACCATTGGGCAGGGTGCGGGTAACGGTACTTAGTCTTTCCAGCACTCTTTCCCTCGCCCAGTAGATATCGACATCATCGTTGAATATCACGTAGATAAAGCTCATACCAAACATGGAAGTACCGCGAACGTATTTGATACGCGGCAATCCCTGCAGGTTTGTAACCAGCGGATAAGTAACCTGGTCTTCTATGAGCTGAGGGCCACGACCCATCCATTCCGTAAATACAATCACCTGGTTTTCCGAGAGATCGGGGATGGCATCTATCGGGTTCTTTTTAACAGCAAAGATCCCCCAGGCAAATATGCCCGCTGCCATCAATAACACGATGAAACGGTTGCGTAAAGACCATTCGATTATTCTATGTACCATACAGGTGCTTTTCGAAGCATATGCGCAGGATAAGGGCATACGCTGACAATCAATTAATAAGAACGTTTATCTGACAGATGTTAATGCAAGGCATGATAACAGCCTGGCAATACGCCTGATGATCAGATAATTAATAGTGGAGATGATGGCGTACGAATAAGGAGATAAGAATTGTACGCCCGATGGGGTATCAGATGCGGAATGTGCAGTTCAATATATGTGTATGTACTTTGTTGCTTCGCGGCGGCGCGTTGCTGACCGGGAATTCTTCCAGCAGGGAAACTACATGCGTTTCCGGCTGCTCTGCATAGGTAAGCGGGCTGGCAATAGCAGGCGCCTGGATAACAGAGAAGATGTTTTCAACAGCTTTCTGGTCTTTTTCCAGTTTTACTGTTTTATGCTCGTCCTTACAGCACTTCTTAGCACATGCGGATGTAGGTTCAGCACCGCATTTACTGCACTTCTGCCCTTCTTTATGCCACAGTTTCACTTCTACCAGTTTTCCCATGCAATAATGCATGTGGAAGGTAGCGCCGGTAGACGACCCCATGTAAAGAATGGCCAGTATGAGTGTAAATAGCTTCTTCATCCAAGGGCAAAAATAGCCGTAATCCCCGAGAATTTGTTATATAATTTTCGCCGGGGTTTATATTATTATTAAAAAACGAGATATTATGGTCAGGTCTTAATTAAGAGGCCCCCCATCTAGTGATGTGTCTGGGGATGTATCAGCTTAAATAATGCTATCTGCAGGTCTTCATTTTTCAGCCTGTTCAATTGCTCGGTCTCTATTTCGTAAAAACCTTTCTTTTTCCCCAGTACTCCGACAATGAAAGAATGACCTGAGGAAGCGGGTTCGCCGGTTTCCGGATGCTTTTTAGTAACGGTTACTTCAACGTCTTTGTATTTTGACATATCGCTGTTTTTGGGAGTTATAGTGTGGAATGTGGTACAAGATACTGTAAATACGGGCAAAAACCTATTCTTAGCCCTAATGCCCCAAAACGACGGGGCAACGCCGCTGTTCCTGCTGCCTTTATAAAACACGAAGGGCTTCAAAAATGAAGCCCCGGTCGTTTCCACGTAAAATCCAATAAATTAAATAGCTATCGCTATTAAAAGTCTGCTGATACACATAAAAAAAACCAGTCCACTGTTCTATATTCCCCCCTGTTATTAAGTCCCTTCACGTGACAATCTTCTTCTTGTTTTAATTTTATTTCAGCACATCCAGTACCGGATGTGTAATTCCCGATAATTTGTTCATTTCCGGCTTGATCAATTCCATCACAGCAATATTGTTTGTGCCTTTACGGAGCCATTCCGCCGGAACATATATCGTCTGCTGCGGACCTACTTCCCAGTATCTGCCGAGATGATGTCCATTGATCCATACAGCGCCTTTACCCCAGTTGCTCATGTCCAGGTATGTATCTCCGGGCTTGTCCAATACAAATGTACCCTCTTTCAATACCGGTGCATTTGTACCTGCAAGTTGCTTTTGTGCCTTTACTGCCGGCAGCCTGTCAAATGGCAATTTGTAAATCTTCCAGTTCCGGACTGCTTTACCGGCCCACAGCACCTCTTCTGTAATTCCTTTTTTATTTGTCAGCAGATAAGGACCAAAGTTGATACGCCCCAGGTTCTCTACCAGCAGGTCCAGTTTCACTTTTCCTGCAGGCAATTGCAGTTCTACACTATCCAACCCGGATCTTCTGTCCAGCACTCCCACTCTTTTACCGTTCACCATCACGATACAATAATCTCTCAGCTCTTTCAGCTTTAACAAGGCTTTCTTATTACCGTCCAGCGTTGTGCTGTACAGTACCCATCCATATGCCTGTCCGAGATCTTCAAAAGTGAGCGGTCTTGCACTGCTGACAGGCGCCGGTAAAAAGCTGAACAATGGTGTTGAACGTGTGAACCGGATGTCTGGTATTGCAATCGCAGGTCTTGCTGCAGGTATTTCCGGCAATACAGTTCCGGCGGGTAAATGTTTGGCGATCACGTTACGGAATTGCCTGAACTTTTCGGTAGCATTCCCCGCTTCGTCGAGCGGCGCATCATAATCATAACTACTGATCTGCGGTTCGTAGGGCGAATGATCGTTGGCGTTAGCCCCATTCATGAAGTCTCTGGTGGTGCCTCCATGGAACATATACATGTTGATGGAGATGCCTGCCGACAATACGCTATCCAGTTTTCCCAGGTACTTCTCATAGGGAACGGTATGATGTTTCGTTCCCCACCAGTCAAACCAGGCAGGATACCATTCAGCGATGTAATAAGGTCCTTTTCCATTATGATTCTCATTGATCAGCTTCTTCACCTTCGCGGGATCATCTACACCATTAATAGCCGGTAACAACCCTGGCAGGTGTCCGTCTTTAATAGCAGGTTCAGGATCGCAGGTATATAGCAGACCGTCGAATCCCGCTTCTATGAACATTTTGCGGTTGATATCAAGATAGTCTTTATCGTTCGAATAAGAGCCGTATTCATTCTCTATCTGCACCATCAGTATATTACCGCCATGATTCACCAGTAAGGGCGACAACTGCTTACCAACGGCTTTGATATAATTCCGGTAGGCCTGCAGGTACTGCGGCTCTTTGCTACGCACCGTCAGTCCCTTTATTTGCTGCAGCCAGTATGGATATCCGCCAAATTCCCACTCCGCACATACATAAGGGCTGGGCCTTAAAACCACCCACAATCCTTCTTCCTGCGCTGTTTTCACAAAAGCGGCAATATCATTGTTGCCTGAAAAATCATACTGTCCTTTCTCCGGCTCATGTACATTCCAGAATACGTAGGTGCCAATGGTATTCAACCCCATTGCTTTCGCCATCTTCATTCTCTCGCGCCAGCATTCGCGTGGCACCCGGGGATAATGCATCTCGCCCGATATCATCAGGAAGGGTTTACCGTCCAGCAGGAATGCAGTATCTCCCAGTTCGAACGTATGTTTCCCCGTTTGCTGTGCGCCTGCAGTCGTACTGAGCAGTGCTGCCAGCAAAGCAATTAAGCCAATCCTTTTCATCCTTGGTCTTTTATTAATTAATACTTTCCGTCACCGTAACAACAGCCCGGGCGGGTATCGTAAGGCTATTATTTACAGCAAGAGGGACCAGGTTATCCGCCTCGGAAGTCACATAAGCGCGAAGCCTCCGGAGCTGTCCCTTCTTACGGTTCAGTGAAATACGTTTGTTGTCGTTTGCACTATTGACGATCACTATACTGATCGTACGATCGGTATTTTTATATGCAGAGACCAGCAATGTACTGTCTCCGCTTATGCCGGCACTGATCCTTTTCGCTCCGGGTCTTACAAAGCGGCTGTAGTTACCCAGTGTCCATAACATTTTGCTGTCGTGGAACTGTCCGTCGGCTTTGTTCTTATCTATATAGATCAATCCATCCTTATAATCATACGGAGATATTGCCAGCCAGAAATGCCAGGCTGCAGCATTCGCGACGGTAAGGTCGTAGTGGATGACACGGGCCAGGTACAATGCTGCGTCCATGCCATAATCTCTCTTTTGACCATTGATCTCGCCGGCGTTATCGCCCAGTATGCAATATTCTGATTGCCAGAATCCCAGGCCATTTACTTTCTTCACCTCCTTTGCTACTTCTTCCCTTACCTTCAACGCAATGTTAGCGGGTGAGGTCGTAAAATAGCTGTGCCCTAAAATATTGTGATCCACATTTGGCAGGTTTCCCAGGTATTCGGGAGAACTGCTGTCAAAGAAGGCAGTGATCTGTTTTCCTTTTGCGGGCTTATCTCTTCCATCGAACAGGTAATTCAGCTGACCGGCTTCACCGATCACTATTTTTACAGGCAGCTTACGGGCTATGAGCGTTTTACTCAGGCTTCTCGTCAGCGCGCTGATCTGATCATTGTTGTAGGGGCATCCCTCCTGTTTGTTATCACTCCAGTCCCATTGCGGTTCATTCACAGGACTGATGAAGTCAAAACGGATACCGGTGGTCTTATGTACGCCTTCCAGCGCATCTGCTATATAGGTGGCAAAAGCATCGTAGTTATCAGGACTGATATTAGAAATTCCCTTCCGGGCAAATGCTTTGCCGGTGAGGGTCAGATTGACAGGAGGGCTATTCAGGAAGGCCAGGAATTGCTTTACCTTTCTTTCTTTTGCCGCCTGCAGGAACCAGTATTGTCCTGATGGGGCCTGCCACCTGGAAGCCCGGTGCCATTCATCGGGAATGCCACTGCTGTCGCCCTGTTCAGTACTGCCGGCACCGATATTGTAGCGCCAGAGAGATAATCCGATACCCTTAGGCTGCCCGCCGGAAGTAGTGTCTATGCTAAACAGCCAGTCTGCCATCCTGTTCTTCTTCTCTGCCGGCCAGTTGCCTACGAATTGCGTGGACCAGGCATCTGAAGCGCCAAAATTGTCAATCGTCTGATAAGTCACATCCGGATCGATGCTTATATGCACCGCGGCGGTCTGTCCCGCCGCGGTTTGCATACATGTATAAAGCAATGCCGATACAATGATCAATTTCATACTTAATATCCGCTTGTTTGTTCCAGCTTGTTATTAGAAGCCTGGATCTCTGTTCTCGGAATAGGCAGCCAGTAGTTCTTTTCTGCGAAAGAACGGTTGCTCAATGCCACTTTCCTGGTGTATACAGGCTTTTTATTGCTATCCAATTCCACTGTTATGCCATAAGCAGGAACGTTCTCTGTCTCCATAGCGATCTTCCAGCGGCGTACATCATAAAAGCGATGTTCTTCAAAAGCCAGTTCCACCTGTCTTTCTCTCCTGATCGCATCCCTCATCTGGTCTTTAGACAGGCCTGCTGCCAGCGGTGGCTGCATAACGCTTGCACGTTGTCTTACCTGGTTCACTGCAGCATATACTGATGC
This sequence comes from Chitinophaga filiformis, assembly GCF_023100805.1. Lineage (NCBI taxonomy): Bacteria > Pseudomonadati > Bacteroidota > Chitinophagia > Chitinophagales > Chitinophagaceae > Chitinophaga > Chitinophaga filiformis. Next base: position 4,191,649 of record NZ_CP095855.1, on the reverse strand, counting down.
ATCCGGACCTACTGCTTCGTTCTGTGCTTCTGCATAGTTCAGCAACACTTCTGCGTAGCGGAGATAGATCCATGGCTGTAAGCCGGCTACGTTCCATGGGTTATCAATAGGATTATTGTCATCCATGAATTTACGCAGGTAATAACCGGTTTTAGAAGTGTTCCAGTTAGAAGGACCATCTTTACTGTCTTTTCCACCGGGCGTATACACTTTAACTGTGTCATTCCTGTAAATAGCACCATTATAAAGCACGGTGGCATAAAAACGGGCATCACGATTTGCATAAGGATTGGTTGCATCATATCCGGAAGCGGCATCTGTGATCGGTTTACCATTCTTCATTTCATAAGCATCCACCAGATTCTGCAGCGGTATATTTCCACCCCAGCCATTGTAACCATTCGGACCGTTTGAAATTTCCAGGCAGACGTGACGTGCACCTATTGCATATTGTCTGGCGAAGATAATCTCGTTGCTGCCGGGAGTCAGGAACAATTTAGCATAATCTGATGCAATTGAGTACTGGTTCATGTCCATCACCGCCTTTGCAGCAGCTGCTGCTGCATCCCAGCTACCTATGTTATACAGGGGACTAGCTGCATACAGCAACAGACGTGCTTTTAATGCCAGTGCTGCACCTTTGGTTGCCCTGCCGGATTGCCAGTTGTTATCATTAGCTGCAGGCAGGTACTGCGCAGCAGAATCCAGCTCGGCCACTGCATAATCCATACATTGTTTCAGGGAGGACTTGGTATAAAGGGCGGGATCGCTCATGTTATCGCCCAGATTATACACCTTATCGCCCATCAAAATAACGCCGCCATAGTTCCGGATAAGGTCATGGTAACGGAAGGCCCTGATAAAATGCAGTTCACCTCTCAGCTTATTTCTTAACTGTTCGCTCATTCCCACCTGCATAATGTTGTTCAGGCCATAGTTACATTCGCGGATACTGCGGTAGCTCCTGCCCCAGAGGGTACCGGCGATACCGGTATTTTCAGGCGCCAGCAGGCCTCTTTGTATCAGCCAGGTATTATCATCGTTATTGTATATGGATTCGTCTGTCAGAGAGCTCCACATCGCATACTCAAAACCCCTTCCGAAGCCGGGAGGAGTGCCCTCTGCTTCTTTATCCTGCAATTTCACGCCCATGTAACGGTTAATGACATAGTTCTCAAACAAAGAGGAATCAGCCAATACTGCCACATCCGCGATCTTATCAGAAGGTACGATATCCAGGTAATTCTTTTTACAGGAGGTAAATATTCCTCCGGCAAGAAGCATTGTGTATAATATATTCTTACTAGTTTTCATTGATGGAATTTTTACGGATTAAAACTTAACATTCGCACCCACATTCACGATACGTTGCTGCGGATAGAACTGGCCGCTGCCACTGGTACCTTCCGGGTCATAATCTTTCACCTTAGTAATTGTGAACAGGTTGAAAGCGCTGGCGTATATTCTCAGGCCGGAGATATTCATACGGGACAAAATACCTGCATTCACATTATAGCCAAGCTCAACGTTCTTCAGACGGAGGAAGGATGCATTATTCAGCCAGAAGGAGTTTTTATACAGCCCTCCGTTGTTTGAAGAAGAAGCTCTTTCGTCTACCCTGGGATATGTTCCGTTAGGATTTGACGGGCTCCAACGGTTGTCGGCCCAGCTGCTGTAGTAGTTACCGATAGTACCTGACTCTGGTAATACATATTGGCTTACACGTGACTGTCCTGCAAATACCACGGACACATCAAAGCCTTTGTAATCAGCACCCAATACAGCACCATAGGTGATCTGGGGAATATTGCTATAAGGCATTCTTGTCTGGTCGTCTGCAGTGATCTTGCCGTCCTTGTTGTAATCTTCGTAGATCAGGTCACCGATCTGCGCGCCTTTTACATGCGGATACTTATCCAGGTCTGCCTGTGATCTGAAAATACCTATCGCATTATACAGCAGTTCTGTATTCAGTGGCCTGCCGGTTTTACGCTGATAATCCAGTGTTCCTGCAGCTTCGTCCATAAAAATCACTTTGTTCTTCGCATAGGTAAAGTTTGTGCTGATATGATAACCAACGCCGCTGGCGGTGCGGTTGTCATATCCCAAGGTGGCTTCTATACCATTGCTGTTCACCTTTCCGATATTTTCAGAAGGCACCAGCGGATCGGAGCCGTATGGATTTACGATACCTGATATCTGCGGAATAGAGGCATTCCTTGGTGTGAGAATGTCGCTACGTTTTTGCTGGAAATAAATGAATTCCATTGACAGGTGCTTCAGGACCTGTGCATTGAAACCCACGTCCAGTTTCTTCGCTACTTCCCAGGTAATGTTTGGGTTACCCAGTTTGGTCAGATCAATACCAGAGTGAATAACAGAACCGATCACATATTGATTGCTCAGGGAATAGTTGTCGAAGTACTGGAACAGTCCCACGTTATCATTACCCAGTGTACCGTATGAAGCACGTAGTTTCAGGTCATTGATAAAGCCCACAGAAGACTTAAACCATTCTTCCTGTGACATGCGCCATCCCGCAGATACAGATGGGAAGAAACCATATTGTTCGCCTTTCGGGAATGTAGAAGAACCATCAATACGGGCCTGTGCTTCCAGGAGATATTTTTCCTGGTAGTTATAGGCCAATCTGCCGAAATAGCTCTTTCTGGTAAAGGTGTAGCTCTTACCGGAGTTATCTTTATCTGTTGCAGCGGCACCGCCCTGTGACAATTCAGGTGTCAGCGTAGTCGGAAAGTTCATCCTGTAGGCGCCGAGGCTATCCAGGGATGTTTTACTCTGTTCGTACGCTATAAATGCGCTTACATCATGTTTGCCAAACTTACGTGCATAATTCAGCTTGATGTTGGAAGTGATCAGCGCCTTGTTCAACTGTCCTTCGGACAGGGTAGCCATTTGGTTGGACCCACCGATCACCGTTTTCTTATAAGTGTTGGTTGCTTCCACAAAGTCGTATACTGCGTAAGGCTTAGCAAACGATTTGCCGAAGCTCCATGATTTGTCGATAGAGACAAATCCGTCAAGCGAAAGACCGTCTACACCAGGAATTGCATAGCTACCTTTCAGGATACCATTGAACACCTGTGTTGGATTTCTGTTGGTACCACCAATGTCGGTTGCCTGCAGTATCGGGTTATTGTTCTCAATACCGGAAGTCGGTAAGCCATTAGGATAACGCGCTGCTACTGTCGGATAAGCACGGTAGATAGAACGGAAGATATCTCCCGCACCGGTTACCGGATACATACGGTCTTCTTCGCGACCTGACAGATAGAGACTTACTTTCAGTCTTTTGGTAACGTCTGCGTCAATATTTGACCTGAAGTTATACTGGTTATAATCTGTTACACCATGTTTATAGATACCGTCCTGTTTGATCATGCCCAGGGACACATAGTATCTTACATTTTCACCGCCTCCGTTCACAGACAAGCTATGCTGGCTCTGCAGGGCGGTATTCTTCAGTGTTTCTTTCTGCCAGTCGGTATTCGGATAATGCAGCGGATCGGAACCATCCCTGAATTTCTGTATCTGGTCAGCAGAGTACACCTGATTCATACCATTTGCCGGCAGCGCATAGTACTGGATCTCGTTCCTGATAGTGGCATATGTTGCCGCATCTGCCATTTTAGGCAGACGGGTTGGAGAGGTAAATCCCTGGTTGAAGCTGTAAGAGATCACAGGCTTACCTGTTTTACCTCTTTTAGTGGTTACCAGGATCACCCCGTTTGCTGCACGGCTACCATATACCGCAGCAGACGCATCTTTCAATACGCTGATGCTTTCTATATCATTGGGATCCAGCCTTTCCAGACCACCGATCTGTCCGGGCACCCCATCTACCACTACCAGTACATCATTATTACCGGTAGTTGCCTGTCCGCGGATGCTGATGTTGGAACCGTCGTAACCGGGCTCACCGGACCTGTTGTTAGCGATCACACCGGAAAAGCGACCAGCCAGCGCGTTAGACACGTTGGGCTGAGGGCTTTTTACGATATCGGCGCCTTTTACCACTGAAATAGAACCGGTAAGGGTAGCCTTTTTCTGGGTACCGTAACCCACCACTACTACTTCATTGACATTCTGGCTCACGGCAGTAAGCGATACATTTACCGGGGAATTACCTTTTACGGCAATGGCCTGGGTCACATATGAGACGTGATTAAAAACGAGCGTATCTCCTATACTCGCCGGCAGGGAAAATTTACCCTCCTCATTTGTCAGCGTTCCCTGGTTGGTCCCTTTTATGCGAACACTTACACCCGGAACACCCCCACTTCCTTCAGACACTTTCCCTGTTATATTTAACTTTTGCGCCCTTAATTCAGGTATCAGGGACAGGGAAAAAAGGAAGATCATCAGCAACTGTCGTAGTGACACTAATTTCACTACCGTGGATAGACTTTTTTTCATAACGTACATTCCTTTAAAATTGATTGATAGTTGGTAGCACTATGATTACGTGGTAATTATGTGACTAAATTAGGTGGATAAAAAGGACCCGCAGAGGGGGTAAATCGCTTAAAAAAGGGGGTATTTTCATATTTCAGACTGCAGAATTGTCTGATTTCACCACGTTCAGATCCTGGTTGAAAGAATGCCTGTACTTTTTGACATAAGCCGAAGGATTCATCCCAAATAGCTTGTGAAACTGTTCCCTGAAATATTTAATATCAGCGATTCCTACCTGAAAGGCAGCCTGGTTGACTGTATAATTCTCCTTTAACATTAAAACGGCCGCTTTCCTGAGCCGGATGGAACGGATAAAGGCATTGATTGTCTGCCCGGAGATCGATTTTACTTTCTTATAAAGGCTGGAATGGCTCATGCCGATAGCCTGGGTGAATGTCTTGATGGTAAAATCTTCATTTCCCAGGTTAGCTTCGACTATTTCTATGCATCTCTTTAAAAAATCCTGGTATTCGGCAGGCACCTTTACATAACTGGTTCTGAGGGTGATGTTTTCCTGGAAATATTGCTGTAACAGGTTACGGTTCCTGATAATGGTCTGGACTTTTACCAGCAGCAGGGCGCTATCGAAGGGCTTAGTGATATAGTCATCGGCGCCGCCTTCAATTCCTTCCATTTTCGCCTCGGAAGAGGAGGCGGAGGTGAGCAGAATGACCGGGATATGGCTGGTCGTATCTGTCTCCTTGATCTTCCGGCACAGTTCAATACCATTCATGCCCTCCATGTGGATGTCGCTGATCACCAGGTCGGGCATGTACTTTTCTACAGCCACAAATCCTTCGGTCCCGTTCTCCGCTTCATAGACAATATATTTATCTGCGAAAAGCCGGTGCAGGTATTCCCTTATCTCGGCATTGTCATCAATCAGCAGGACGGACCGCTTTTCTGTGATCATTTCTGCCGGGGCTATTGGTTTTTCGGGCTCCGGTTTCCGGTACGCATCGTCTATCAGTTCATCGAGGATCGCCGATTTCTTAACCGGTTCTTCTTTCAGCGCCACCGTATCGAAATGCGCCGTCCCCGTTTTCAGGTGAACAAAGAAAGTGGTCCCCTCATTGACCTTGCTGGTATAGGAAACACTGCCTTTATGATTTTCAATGAATTTCTTCACCAGGTATAGCCCTATCCCAAACCCTGAGCTATGACTATCCCCATGCTGGAACTTATCAAATATCCTATTCCCTATGCTCTCGGGGATACCGGCTCCTGAATCCTTCAGGACGATATCAACGCCACCTGCCGTCAGCTGGATACTGAAAGAGATCTCTCCCCCATCCGGGGTAAACTTAAAGGCGTTTGACAATAAATTGAAGAAGGCTATCTCTATCTGCTCGTAATTGGCATAGATCTCCAGGGGACCATTATTATCTGCCAGAAACCGGTACCGGATATTCCTGGATTCGGCCTGTTGGGTAAAACAGAGAAATACCTCTTCGCATAATGAAGTAATATCAAACTTAGTCACTTTAAGTTCCTCATTGTCAGCCCTCCGGAATAATAACAGCTGGTCTACCAGGCTTAGTAAACGCCGGGCGTTCCTGTATACTACCCCTAGCTTTTCGTTGTCTTTCAGCTCTTTCAGCGGATTGATGATCAGCGTGAGCGGAGTACGGAATTCGTGGGAAATATTCGTGAAGAAGGACAATTTCTTCTCGTTGATCTCCTTTTCCTTTTCACTTTCCAGGTGTGCCAGGCGGATCTCGTATCGCAATCTTTCCTGGCGGGACTTATATTGTATATAAAGGTAGATGAGCCCCATGATAAGCGCTATGTAAACGCCATAGGCCCAGGGTGTGCGGTACCAGGGAGGCAATACAATGATCCGCAGCAATTGCCGTTCATCTCCCCACTTCCCGTCAGCATTCGTCACCTTGATCATAAAATTGTAATTCCCCTCCGGCAGGTGGGTGTAATTGGCCGTGCGGGATTCCCTGGCGTCATTCCAGCCCTTATCCCAGCCTTCCAGCAGGTAACTGTACCCGATCTTATCGGGAGAGGTATATTCCAGGGCTACAAAGTCCAGCGAAACCGCCGCCTTATCATATGGGACGGTGATCTCCTCAATGTTCTCCAGGGACCTTTTCGAGATATAGTCACTATTCTGCGCGGCAGGAACATTATTCAGGCGGATAGCTGTCAGGAAAACAGGCGAAAAGTTACTCCGCTCATAGATACTATCGGGATGGAAGATGTTGAACCCCTTGATACCTCCGAAAAGGAATTCCCCCGATCTCAGTCGCAGGGCGGCATTAAAGGAGAACTGGTTACTTTGTAATCCGTCTGTCTGCGAGAAATTGCGGCAGGTATACCGTACCGGGTCAAACTTTGTCAGGCCGTTGAAGGTACTGATCCAGAGATCGCCTTTATCGTCTTCCAGCAGACGGAGCACTGTATTGCCCGGCAGCCCTTCCGCTTCGGAGAAACGCCTGAACTTACCGGTAGTTGCATTGAAGAGCAACAAGCCTCCTCCTTCGGTACCTACCCACAGGTTTCCCCGCCGGTCCTCATGGATAGTGCGGACGGTATACCCTACCGGAAATATGCGGTGCTGCTTCTGATTACGGTCTACTTTGATCAGCGAGGAATAGTTTCCAGCCCACATGTTTCCCTTGTGGTCTTCCGCCAGGCATTGAATATTTACCAGCGACCTGTCGAAAAGCTCAAAAGTGTCGGTCTGACGGTTAAAAGTGTACAGGGTACCATTATTTGTTGTACTGGCCCACAATCGTTTCTGTGCATCTTCATAGATCACCCAGACATTGTTCTCTGCAGCTTTGGTAAAGGGATTAAAACAGGCATAGTGATCAAAGGCGTCCCGGTTTCTATTATACCGGTTGATGCCTCCAAACCAGGTAGCGATCCACAGATTGCCATAGGAATCCTGCAGCATACCGGTAATAAAATTGCTGCTGATAGCCTGTTTGTTGCCCGGGTCGTAGTTGTAATTCTTAACAGTATTGTTCTCGCGGTTCCAGTATTTCAGTCCGCCGCCATCTGTACCTATCCATATATTCTTTCCGTCTGCTTCGCAAAAAGAAAGAATGAAGTTGTCTACCGTACTTCCCTTAAAGGAGTGTTGTTCAAATAAATTACGGCGGTTATCAATAATATTAACGCCTCCCCGAAGGGTACCGATCCACTTACGGCCTTCCCTGTCTTCGCAGATGGAGTAAACGGCATTGCTGCTCAATGTATAGTCGCTATGCCTGGCTTCGCCATTCCTGACCACAAATATCCCATGACCATCGGAAGCTGCCCACAGTGTACCCTGGCTGTCTGAACAGAGATTAACGATCTTGCTTTTTTCTTTCAGATAATTTTCCGAGTAAGTACCATTATATTTAAAAAGTCCCTTATCTGTCCCGATCCAGAGGTCGCCATTTTTATCTACCTTCAGGCAATTGGCCTGCTTCAGCTCCCGGCTGATGACTGTAATAAGGGCTTTACCGCAATCATATTTACACAATCCCAGGTCCTGGACGAATATATAAGCCGCCGTCTTGTCTGCATTGAAGTCTATGCCTGTTACTTCATAATTCAGGTTATTATCCACCGGTATCTGGCGGCCTGCGGCCGCGTGCCTGTTGAACAGCAATAAGCCCCTGCTCTCGGAGCCCACGAGTACCATGCCATCATTCCCTGCTTTGATGACATGGATATTCCCGTCCACAGGCTTGCCGGTACTTGCATTCCTGGCCACGGAGAAGTGCTCATTCACCGGGTCAAAAATGCTTACCCCTTTTCGCCCGCCCAACCATAACCGATGATCGGTATCACCATCAATTGTATAAATACCGTTATCTATAAGAGAAGTACTGTCGCCTATCCTGTTCCTGTAGATCCTGAATTTGTAACCATCATACCGGTTCAGTCCATCGTAGGTTCCAAACCACATGAAACCTTTATAATCCTGGTAAACATTTACGACTGCATTATTGGAAAGCCCATTTTCTATACTTAGATACCGCAAAGGTTGTTCAGCAGCAAAGAGACCATTTACGGAAATGGTCATCCATATCAACATTGTCCACCGCATTCTGTAAGCGCTAATTTGCGGTTAAAATAGCGATTTTATTTTAAAAAAAGCTCCCGGAGGATATTCCCCCGGGAGCGCTTATTTTATCCGGCTTCAGATTTATGCTTCTGCAACAGTAACCGGTAAAGCTGATATTGCTGGTGTAACCGGCACACTGTCGCCTACCATCGGGCCTCCGGCAGACAGTTCACTGCCCTTCCGCCTGGACTTAAATATAGGCCAGAGGAATTGTGCGTACCACTCCTCCTGCTTGTAGTGTTTGATGCCATATCCGCTGGGATACTGCCTGGTGATGATCCCGGTCCCGAATATGATATCCCAGATAAAGAACATATTTCCAAAATTTCCTTTATAATATCCAACGCCATCATCGCTGCTATCTGCATGATGTGCATGATGGGTAGCCGGCGTAGATATTACTCTTTCCATCACCCAACCAACCGGTTTTAGCCAGCGGATGGTATAGAAGGGTTTATCCCATTTGATACTGGAATGTGCCCCGGTCGTGATCAAGGCTTTGATGCCTGTTACAAACAAGACTGGGTATCCAAGTCCCAGGTATACCAGGGTTGTAGTCAGATAGATCTGTGAAAAGAAGATGGTGTAGATAATATTCTGCCTGCTGGCCATTGCCATGCCCATATAGGGAGCCGAATGGTGTGTACGATGGAAGCGCCATAACCAGGGCAGCTGGTGATGCAGGCGGTGATACCAGTATTGTGTCAGGTCATCTCCTACCGCAATAATTGCAAATCCCCACCAGAAAGGTACCCAGGCGAATATATTCTTTGCATCGGGCAGCAGCGTGGGCAATAATAGTACACCCAGGTAAGCGATCAGCGGGCGTACAACGATCCTGGGCACCACAAAACATACGATGTCCAGTATCCTTTCATTATTGGTCCAGTGGTTCTCATATAGTCCGAAGGAGAATTCAACTACGCCAATGATCAGCATGATCACTGGCAGGCCCCAGCCATTCAGGTTGGTGAAGATCAGTTCTATATAATGTAACATTAGATAAAGTTTTAAGCACCGGTACACCGGCACGGGTATTAAAATGTTATCTCGATGCTTTTACAGCCGGTTGCGGATGTTGCTTCCACGGTTTTTCGCCGCTTATCCTGAACGATAACAACATGAGCAATACAGGCAAGGCATACAGCACAATACTTATCAGCGCATCCCTGATAATTCGCTGCTTTGTGATATTATCTGTTTTCATGATGATTATATTTTCATGTCAGAGCCAATGCTGGATCAGCCACAAGGCGCCAGCGATAATAAACAAGGGTATCAAAAAAATGATTATGCCTACAATGATCTTTCTGATCAGCAGTAAAATATCCTGTACTATCATATGGTAATCATTTAGGAGCAGCGGTGAGTAATTTCCTTGAGTTGATCAGCCTTGCTTTGAACACATCATCCCAATCGATGAACGGATAGATGTTATACTTCTTCGCATCCTGCTCGAAGAGGCGTTTCAATTCAGCCAGTTTCTCCGGATATTTATCTGCCAGGTTTACCCGTTCATTGAAATCATCATTCAGGTTATAGAGTTCCCATACATCCTTGTCAAAGTCTTTTGTAACAGCTTTGCCTGCGTCTGAAAAACCATTCAGGTCTTCATAATTCGGATGATGTGCTGCTCCTGCTTTCCATCCGTCTTTGTAAATAGCCCTGGAGCCGAAGATATAATAGTACTGTTCCGTATGCCGGGATGGTGCATTAGCGTCAGTAAATGAATAGACCAGGGAAGTTCCATGCAGGCTGTCCTGTTTGATTCCCCTGATCTGTTGAGGGAAAGGAATGCCTAAAAATTCAATGGTCGTAGGCAAGAGGTCTGTTACATATCCATATTGTGTGCGTATTTCACCTTTGGCTTTGATCCCTTTAGGATAAAATACGATCAGCGGGTTCCGCGTTCCTCCTTCTGAATTGGCATCCTGTTTCCAGTACTTAAACGGGGTGTTTGCAGCCTGCGCCCATCCTAAAGGATAATTGGCGCTGGATGCCGGCGTACCTATCTCCGCTATATGTGCCTCATTGAATAACCTCGCAGAATCGCGTGACAGCGTCTTATTCCTCCTGGGAGAATGGGCATCTGTCACCACTCCTTCCAGGGAGCCTTCTTTACTTGCTCCATTGTCACCAATCACAACAAAGATTAAGGTATTATCCAGCTGGTTGATGGATCGCAGGTAATTGACCACGCGGCTTACCTGGTAGTCTGTATAAGTCAGGTAACCCGCGTACACTTCCATAAAGCGTGCATACAGTTTTTTCTGATCGGGTTTCAGCTCGTTCCAGGCCTGTATATATGGGTTTCTCTCCGGCAATTTTGCGTTGGCAGGAACGATGCCCAGCTTTTTCTGATTAGCGAAGACTTTCTCTCTGAATGCATCCCAGCCATCGTCAAATTTTCCCTTATACCGGTCGCTCCATTCTGTAGCCACCTGGTGGGGAGAATGGGTAGCCGCCGGCGCATAATACAGGAAGAAAGGCTTATCGGGCGCAGCAGCCTTCTGCCTGGCAATGTAGCTAATAGCCTTATCTGTGATCTGCTCACTGAGATGCCTGCCATCAGGTTTGATGTTTGCATTATCTTCCACCAATGCCGGTTTATATTGATCGGTAGCGGAGCCCAGGAAGCCGAAGAAATGTTCAAATCCTTTGCCGGAAGGCCAGCGGTCAAAAGGCCCTGCGTCAGAGGTATCTTCATCCGGAGTGAGCCCGTATTTACCTACGGCAAAGGTGTTATATCCGTTCTCTTTCAGGATCTCTGCAATTGTTCCGGAGCTGGAAGGTATCCGCCCGTCATATCCCGGGAAACCGGCAGATGAAAAGTAATGCGCGAAGCCGCCCATATGTACTGCATGATGGTTCCTGCCTGTCATCAATGCCGCCCGTGTAGGCGCACAGATAGCAGCTGTATGAAAATTAGTATAGCGCAGCCCGTTATTGGCCAGGCTGTCGAATGTAGGTGTGCTGATCACACCGCCGAAAGTACTGGTAGCGCCGAAGCCTACATCGTCCAGCAATATCCAGATAACGTTAGGAGAACCAGCCGGAGGTTTCGCTGGTGCAGGCCACCACTCCTTTGATTCCGCCAGCGTACGACCTACTGTACCCTGGTATGGTTGCTGTGCCCGTAATGCAAAGCCGGTCATTAATGTTAATGCACTTAAAACGAGAAATTTCATGTTGCGTAATTAGTTTTTATGATGATGTAATTACCAGCCGGGATTATTGGTCAGCTCCCCGTTAATGTCTATCTCCGACTGGGGGATTGGGAAAAGCGTATCTTTTAATGCAGCTCCCGTTTTTGCAGGTATCTTCTTCAAGGCGTCGTAGAGATAACTTCCACCTCTTCTTGACAGATCAAACCAGCGCATTCCTTCCTGTATAAATTCCTTCCTTCTTTCCAGGAAGACGGAATCACGGAAATCGGCCTGGTTCAATCCTGTGGTCAGTCCACCCACGTTAGCGCGACCTCTTACGGCATTAATTGCCGCATAAGCATCTGCAGTAGGGCCGCTGTTCAATTCGTTGAGCACCTCTGCTTTCAGCAACAGGATATCCGCATACCTGATCACAGGGAAGTTAATGCCACTCTGCGCCTGATTGGTCAGCGGCGTCAGCGAGTAGTCTATGAACTTGGCAAAACGGGCAGGACTGAAGATGACATAGTTGCCTGTAGCCGCGTTGTAAATGCGGGTCAAAAATGTAACGTCCCTGCGTGTGTCCGTTGCTGCAAATAGTTGAAACAGCGTACTGTCGGCAGGAAGATCGCCCGGATAAACAGCGGCATTAAAAGAAGAAAAATTGCCACTGCTTAATGACTGGGTACTATTCTTAGCGCCCAGGTTTGTTCCAAACTGTACGGAGAAAATATGCTCCTTACCATTCTTTGTTTTCTGCTGAAAGGCATCCAGGTAATTCTCGAATAAAGCATAGCCATACCCACCGTTGGTCACTTCATTGATCTCGGCCAACGCTTTACTCCATTCCCTGCGGGTCACATACACCTTCGCCAGCAATGCGTGTGCAGCCCCGCTGGTGGCACGCCCGATATCTGCCCCTGTATATGTTTTTGGCAACAGTGTAGCGGCTGTCAGATCGGCAATGATCTGGGCATATACACTGTCTTTCGGCGCCCGTTTCACCTTTTGTGCATTTACATCGATAGAAGAAGGATCATGCAGGATAAGCGGTGCATCTCCCCAGAAACGCACAATATTGAAATACAGCAATCCGCGCAGGAACTTAGCTTCTCTCACCAGCCTTGCCCTCGTGGTGGTATCAAAGTCGATTGACGGAATATTGTCAATCGCAATATTTGCCCGGCTGATCCCAAAATAATGCTGCTGCCAGTTCTTCTTCACCCGGTCATTGGCCGCCACATAGGTGGCTGTACCTAAGGCACGTACGTCCGTGTTGGTGTTCGACGGACTGAACACCTGGTCGTCGCTTGCATTCCCTGTTAAAAGGTTCAGGTTTCTGCCATACATGGGAAAGTCACCCGCTGCGTCTGTGTTCAAAGTGCTGTATATCGCAGATACAGCAGCAAGGGCATCTGCCTGTGTTTTGTAAAACTGCGAAGCCGTGATAAGAGAGGATGGCGATTCATCTAATTTATTGCAGGAGGCCATCAGCACTCCGGCGATCAATAGCATCGGATATAATCTGGTCATTGTATTGAATATTAAAAAACAGGACTGTTTTATGCAGGCGCAATTATCAGAATGTAACACTTAAGCCGGCCAGGAAACTTTTGGAGCTTGGGTAGGCGCCATAGTCAATTCCCTGCTTGGTGTTATCATTGTCATAGAAGTTCACCTCAGGATCCAGACCCGAATAATCGGTCCATGTCAGTATGTTCTGCGCTGTTATGTAGATCCGCAATTGTTTCGCATGGATCTTCTCCAGTACGCCTCCCGGGAGACTATAACCCAGGGAAAGATTCTTGAGCTTTACAAAGGACCCATTCTCTACATAACGATCGGTTACCTGGGCTACCGGTGCATTGGTTGCCCTGGCCACTTTTCCCTCCGGATTAGCATCACTGTAGCGGTCCAGCAATACAGCCGAAGCATTCAGCGATAGTGTAGGTATTTCCAGTTTCTGCTGGAGGAAGTTGAATATCTTGTTGCCATAACTGCCCTGGAAAACAAATGACAGGTCGAAGGCCTTATAGTTGAGGGTATTGGTGAAACCGAATGTCAGCTTCGGTTGTGCGCTACCGAGATTATGCTTGTCGGCCGTAGTGATCAACCCATCTCCATTGGTATCCACATACTTCGTATCGCCCACCTGCTGGGAAACACCTGTCAGCACAGGTATGCCCTTCTGCAGATCTTCTTTTGTGATCAGGCCATTAGTGTTATATCCCCAGAAGGTTGCAACAGGCAGTCCTACTTTTACGATCACCGGAGAAACATACCCGGTAGGCGCCAGCGGGAAATAATAGTCAGTACCATTACCCAGGTTTATTATTCTATTCCTGTTGGCAGCCAGCACCAATGTTGATTTCCAGTTAAAATCCTTTCCCTTGATATTGTCGGAGGTAACACTTAGTTCCCAGCCCTTATTTTCTACACTGCCTACATTTTGTAAAACGCTGGCATATCCTGTATACAGCGGGAAGGGAACGTTAAGGAGCAGGTCTGTCGTCTTCTTATAATAGGCATCAAACGACACATTGATACGTTTATTGACCAGGCCAAAGTCGATACCGCCATTGTACTGTGTAGTTGTTTCCCATTTCAGGTCGGGATTAGCGATCTGCACGGGAGCGATGCCCGTTACCAGGGCTCCGTTGAAATAATAGTTTGTTGGCGACAGTGCCGCGAGTGAGCTATATGGCGGTACTTCAGAATTACCTGTTCTGCCGGCAGACAGGCGGAGCTTCAGATCGCTGACAGTACTGCCCCATCGTTCAGCAAACACCTCCTTTCCCGCATTCCAGGAAAAGCCAATAGAGGGAAAATATCCCCAACGATTGTTTGCTCCCAGCCTGGAGGATCCATCGGCGCGTAATGACAGCGTAAAATTGTATTTGTGCTGATAGGAATAATTCACCCTGGCCAGGTAGGAATTCAGTGAAGACTCATGTCCGTCGGAAACAGATAATACCGGCGTACTGGCATAGTTCAGGTTATTAAAGGAAGTAAGGTCATTGGGAAATTTCTGCGCACTCGCCACGGCCGATTCATCCTTCTGATGCTGCATGGTATACCCGGCCAGTACGTTCAGGAAATGTGTTTCACCGAAGGCATGATCGTAGGTCAGCGTGTTCTCATTGATCCAGGTGGTAGCGCTCAGATTACCGACAGACGCGTATCCCCCTGCGGCATACCCCGTAGCGCTGCCGCCGGGTGAACCGGCATAACCGGGCGAATAATAATTCTGTTTTGTATTGAGGAGGTCTGCCCCACCTGTTACTTTCAGCGTGAGTTCTGTCAGCAGTTTATATTCCAGTGAGGTATTGGCTAATATCCTTCTCAGGTAGGTTTTATTGATCGTAGACTGAAAATCCTGGATCGGGTTAGTTGGAATGGAGGAATAGGGACTGCTTGTATTGTAGCTGCCATCCTCATTCCGGATCTTCGCCACCGGTGATACCTGTAACAGATTGGCAAAGGCTGTACTCTGGAAATTAAGGCTGTTGTACGCATTGCCATATAACTTGTCCTCTATTGACTGGCTACCGAATATGTTGGTAGCGAGTTTCAGCCTGTCTGATACCGTACGTTCATAGTTCACACGGCCTGAGTAACGTTTAAACCCCGTATTGATGATAATACCTCCCTGATCGAAGTAGTTGGCAGAAATAAGGTACCTCGACTTCTCATCTCCTCCTGAAAAGGAAAGTTCATGGTTCTGTAATGCTTTTTTCCTGAGCGCCGCGCTTTGCCAGTCGGAACCTTTACCAAGTGCGGCAAGATCAGCCTCATTGTATGTTTTAGCGCTTCCGGTACTCACGTTAATATCATTTACGAGCTCACCCCACTGTTTTGCATTCAGCAGGTCCAGCTTTTTTCTTACCTGCTGCGTACCGGCATATGTGCTATAGCTCACTTCATCGTGGCCCCGGCGACCTCTTTTAGTAGTGATGATGATCACACCATTTGCTCCGCGGGAGCCGTAGATAGCGGTTGCAGCAGCATCTTTCAACACTTCAATAGAAGCGATATCGCTGGGGTTGATGGTTGAGAGTGCATTGACGCCTGAACCATTGGAAGCGCCTGTATTTGCATAATCATTGTTATTATAGACAATAAAACCGTCTATCACATATAAGGGCGCATTCCCGAAGCTGATAGAGTTTCCACCACGTACGCGGATGGTAGCGGTGCTTCCAGGCTGTCCGGAGCTCTGTGTTACAGCAACCCCCGGTACGCTGCCCTGTAGCAGATTGTCGAATGCAGCAGCAGGTTGGGCCAGTAACACCTTGGAAACGCTGGCCACCGATCCGGTGATATCACTTTTACGCTGTGTGCCATATCCCACCACAACGACTTCATTCAACTGACTTTCATTTTCCTGCAGGAGGATCTTCAGCGGAGCACCATCCGCCTGGATCTCCTGCTTTTTATAGCCTATGAAAACGGCTTCTATAATGTATGGCAGCTTCTGGCCTGTTTTAAACCGAAAATTTCCTTTCGCGTCGGTCAACACCTGGTTGGTGGTGCCTTTAATTCTGACTAAGGCGCCAATAATGGGGCTGGCCGTTTTACTGTCAAGTACAATACCGGTGAGTGTAGAATTAATTACAGGATCGGAGGGAGATTGAGCATAGAACGTTACAGGTGCTATTCCTGATAACCAGGAGATAAGCAAGAGAACTTTTTTCATTAAATTTGCGATTAGTGATTAGACAATACGATACCGCCCCGCGATCATTCGCAGAGTAGTACATCCAGAGATTTGTTTAGTCAGGCCGGCACTGTTCCCGCAGTGCCGGCTAACTTTTATACCATTACAGGCATACAACAGGTGCACCCCGATTATTTACCATACATAGCATTGTTCAACAACATAATTTTTAGTTTATAAATATATCAATCCCCTATGCAGGGAATGCTTTTACTGACGTGAGCGTTAGGTGGAAGTTTGGGCGAAAATATGGCCAGGATTAGCGTTTTGTTGTACTTCAGCAACAACAACAGCAGCAATCAGTTTTACTGTTGCAGATGTCTGTTGTTTGATATTTGGTTGATCCCTTTTGTGTCATTTGGCAATATATTACAGGGAAGTACGCTATTATTTCGAATCAAAAATAGAAAGTAATTATTAGTCCACCAAATTAATGTACTAATAAATTTTATATCGTTATTACATATCCCCAGTCTATTGCTCATATAAGTAGGCGTTTTTCATATGGTATGTTCACACTGTTGGTTCAGGCGTGCATATGCCCTGTTCGCGATAGAATTAGTCCACTTAAGCTACTTGTTTATTGTCCTCCGGAGCACACGGCTATAGTTTTGCCGCTGTCAATCACAGACAGCATTAAAACTAAACCCGGAAACTAAAAAAACAAGTATTGCTATGAAACATCTTATTTTATTTGCCGTGCTGGCATTAGGCATTGTATCCTGTAAGAAAGACGATGCACCAGGTAATGGCCAGGAAACTGTTATCGACTATCATCAGACAGCCACCACACAATTCGTTACCTCGGGCGATACGAAATATGCCTACCGTGTACTGGGAGACAAGGGCGGTATGCCGCTGGTTATGCTGTCGCCCCTGGGCAGCACAATGGATGACTGGGATCCTGCAATTACCAATGGGCTTGCGCAAAAGTACAGGGTGATCATCTTCGACAACCAGGGAGTTGGCGCATCCACAGGAAAAACACCCGCTACTATCGCAGACATGGCCAAGGGAGCCGTGGCATTTATAAAAGTACTGGGATATAGTAAAGTGAACCTGATGGGATTTTCAATGGGAGGTTTCATTACGCAGCAGATAGTACTTACTGAACCGGCGTTGGTGAATAAGGTGGTACTGACCGGAACTGGTCCTAAAGGTAGTGAGGGTCTGGCCAATCTGCCGGACATACTCGTTGGCGGCGCTGGTCTTAATCCGCTGGAGTCCTACCTTTACTTCGGGTTTACAACGTCTGACGCCAGCAGGGCTGCCGGCAAGCTTTCTTATGAGAGAGTACATAAACGTACGATTGACCGGGACAGTGCAGTAAGTGCGGAAAGCAATACCGCCCAGCTGACAGCGGTTCTGGCATGGGCGCAACCATATCCGGATGCACTGAAGGAACTGGAAGCCGTTACTCAACCGGTGCTTCATATACAGGGTCAGAAAGACAAGCCTGTACCTGTGGTCAATGCGATCAATATGTCACAGCATATACCGAATGACAGGCTGGTGATCTATCCGGATGCAGGACATGCAGCATTCTTCCAATACCCTGAGCAGTTTGTACAAGAGGTAAATGATTTTCTCGGAGAATAATTTGTTGGTTTAGACAAAGACAGCACAGATCGGAAGGTCTGTGCTGTTTTTTGTTATTGGTGCAGGCATAGCTGGCAATCCCTTGCCCATTAACGCTTTGCCTTATAACAGATAAGGAGTTTTAATGATTGTTCATTTTTTTCAGTAGGATTTTTTAAAAGCCATTTTGTTCATTTTATGGTGGGGTGTAAGTAGTCCGGAAAACAATGTGTAGTATTGTGGCAGATTCACTTTGCCATTGTTTTAATGTCCTAAGGGGCAAATAATTTCACCATATCTCTTATCTATTGAAATTTAGTGTATATATGAGTAATATTCTATCCTTTAAAGAAAAATCGAATCAAAATCTCCTTTCAGCGAGATATCTGATCAAAAAAAAGACATATTGCAGCAGCGTACATTGTTCTTTTTACTCCTGTTTACAAACAATGTTCCACGTCTTGTTTACAAAGAAAAAGATCATTAAAACAGAGTTCATTGCAAAGAGTAAACATAATGGTATCAGCTCGCATATTCAGGCATTCAAGTTAATTGGCAATGAAATAGCCAGCAGTGATTTCAGGGATTACAAATGGTTTCAAAAACAGTATCCGGAACTGAAGCATCTGAGAGAAAAAGCAGACTACTCGGATGAATTTATAATACAGGAAGAGGTGTATGACGCCTTTAACAAAGCAAACAGCATTATTTCACTCGTTAATAAAATCTAATTTTATGTTTAACAAATCAAATAGCGCATCCATTGAATTTATTAAGGAGAAACTGGCACTTTTAGCCAACGCATTCAAAACAATTGCAATAAAGTATGCGTATAATGACGTAATCAATACCCACGTTGTTGAGTTGACGCCAGTAAACGAATATTACAACAACGAGGCACTGGACAAATATTGGATTCCAATTTCTCTGGACTTTAAGCGCTTATTTGAAAATGAGGACATTACCTTCATATCTTCCGATTCGCTACTTTCAGTAGCGAATCCGGAGTTTGAATGGAATGCAGGTAATAAGGCAACAGATTTGCGGTCTTCACTTCCAATCACCAAGGGGAACTTTTCCATACCCGAAGTAGACCAAAGCATCGGTCTGGCCTAAGAGTTTGTGCTGATTTAGCGTAGCCTCCTGCAGTAGTGTTTGGAGTTAATGTAAATGTCTGATTAATAATTTGACATAGAAACAGCTAAACGAAGGAGGCTTTGTGGTTTTTTAGCAGAGCATTGGTTGCGTAAACTAATGCTCTTTTTCGTTATAGGCGGCAAAAGCTTCCAGGTATTTTCCGATATACTCTTCTTTACGTTTAAGGCGGTACTGCATGATAAACCGGGGATGTTCGAGCGGTACAATAGTTTCAAAGAAACGTTCTTTTTCGTTCAGCTGTTTCAGGAAGGCCGCATTCTTACCGGTGCCAAAACAGTAACAAACCCGGGTATCTATCCCAAATTCCAGTTGCTGACGAATGCTCTTCACCATAAAATCGTAAACCGCATTGGTCAAGGCTTTACTGTCGTAATAGTTATAATTGATCTCGGAACCATCCGGCTTTACCGAAGTAAATCCCAGTGGAGAAACGGATGCGAAATAGAAATCGTGATAAAAAGCCATAGGGCCCCCATAGGCGCTGATCACATCATAAACGTACACAGATGAAGGTTCATGTGTCTTCACCCCTTCTATGCTGATGCCGAGCACTTCTGTCAGTCTTTTGGTATCCGTAAAGGGAATACCGGTTGCACCGGAGCCCAGCCGGCCGGGATTGATCCCCATGATCATACGGCGCCGGTGATGATCGTTATAGTACTTCCGATAAAATTGTTGCATAATATCCATTACCTGTGGCTGCTCACGGAAAGGGTTCATGATCCTGATGCCCGGAGGCAGGGAGCCGGTGTAATGAAGGTTCGTATTAAATTCTATGACGTGGTCGGCAAACGTTTTCTTCTTCATGACTGGATTTGGGCAGTAAAAATACAACAGTAATCCCTATAATCTGCCTCCGCGATATCCACCTCATGAAAGCGGGTATAGAGTGCGTTTTTTCGAAACACCTTCGCCTCCGGTAGGACCTATCGTTTGCCGATCGATTAAATATCCGGCATTAAGCCTTGCCCCATTCTGGATAGACAATTTAAATATGACAGTAAATTTTTATCGTTTTATTTTAATTTTTTTATACCTTAGCTTAAAAAATAGCCATGAAAACATTGCGACGAGGTGATCTTCTTATTGCCCTTATTGGATGGGCTGCTGTGTTGTTATCAGCTCAGGCCATAATATACTATGTAAGGTGGTTTATTCCATCGCTGACGGACCATCATTCTTTCATCGCCCCTCCTGTCAAAAATTCCCAGTTGTGGTTTATTACGAAGATTGCGAGTAATCTTATCTTTTTATGGGTAAGTGTGCTTCTGCTTAAACTATATAAAAAATATCGAAGATCCGGCTATTTTGAGCAGGACAGCATCCGTTTATTAAACAGCGTTATCATTGCTTGTCTGTCCCTGGCTTTCTTAGGGTTTATCAATACGATCTGCGAAAACACTGACGAACTACATATTGAACAATGGAACTCCTTATGGAGTATTTCCAATCTGTTGTTCCGGTTCTTTACCCGATTGTTGGTGTTAAAGGAACCGCAAACAATGTATTTATTACTGGGAGCGATATTGTGGGGTGTCCGGCAATTTGTTATGCAGGCCCTGCAAGTTAAAAAGGAAAACGAATCATTTATTTAGCTATGGCAATAATCGTTAATCTTGATGTGATGATGGCTAAGAGAAAGATCTCACTGAACGAACTGTCAAAGCAGGTAGGCCTTACCAATGTGAACTTATCAATTTTAAAGAACGGAAAGGCAAAAGGCGTAAGATTTGAGACGCTCGAATCTATCTGCAAAGTGCTGGATTGCCAACCAGGCGACATACTTGAGTACAGAAGGGAAGAGCAAGAGCAGGGACAAATATGATCAGGCAAAATTATACCAATCAGGCCACCCGTACCGCCTTTTCAACAAAGTTTATTTCGTCTTCTGAACAAACCAGCCGGACGCTCTGCTTCCGAACTTTGCTTTAACAAAACCATTATTATGGAAAGTAAAGCAAATAATTACTATGGCGCCCTGCAGCATCCCATAGGTTCAGGATTCGACGCAGCATCAACAGCTATTGAGGTTATCAAAGGTATAGATCTTACCGGCAAAACGGCTATTGTTACAGGCGGCTATTCAGGCATTGGACTGGAAGCCGTGAAGGCATTGCTTGCGGCAGGGGCGCAAGTGTATGTACCTGCCAGAACTGTCGGGAAGGCAGAGAAGAATCTCAGTGGCTTATCCAATGTGACAGTGCTGGAAATGGATCTGATGAACGCTCCTTCGATCAAGGTTTTTTCTGAAAGGTTTCTGGCCCTGAAAAAAGACTTGCATCTGCTGATCAACAACGCAGGTATTATGTGGACACCTTTACGACGTGATGCACGTGGCTATGAGTCACAGTTCTCTACCAATCACCTGGGGCATTTCCAGCTGACCGCACAATTATGGCCAGCTTTAAAAAGCGCCGGCAGCGCTCGCATTGTCAATGTCTCTTCCTGGGGGCATCATATGGCGTCTGTCGACCTGGAAGATCCCAATTTTGAACATCAGCCTTATGATCCCACTGTTGCTTATGCACGTGCAAAAGCAGCCAATATCCTGTTTACGGTGGAACTGGATAAACGGGCGCAAGCTTCTGGTGTAAGGGCTTATTCTCTGCACCCTGGCGCCATATCGGCCACAGATCTCGGCAGGGAGCTATCCAGAGAAACCTTAGCCGCTTTAGGGATATATGACGAAGAAGGTAATTTCCGCCACGATCCTTACAATGGTTATAAAACCCTGGGAGAAGGCGCATCTACCACCGTTTGGTGTGCCACCAGTCCTACACTCGAAAACATCGGCGGCGTGTATTGTGAAGACACGGACATAGCACCGCTTGACGAGGAATGGAAAGGATACCATCCTGAGGAATTTGTAATGACAAAAGGCGTAACGCCGGAGGCCGTTGACGCAGAAAATGCACAAAGGCTCTGGTCAATCAGTGAGGCCCTGACCGGCATTGCATTCGCCGCGGAATAACACAATTAAAGGAACGCACATGCTCAATGAGAATTTGTGCGTTCTTTTGTAATATCAAAAGCTTTCAACTATGTCAACGTACTGGACTTCTGCGCAGGAAATTATGCTGCCCTGCATCCGGGATAAATATTTCAAGTACGAGTTACTTTCCGGCGATCATACTTTCGGTCACCTTATATCAGGGGAAGTAAAGGTTATTATTGCCAATCAAACCCATACCCTGAAGCCTGGCGACACCTGGTTCTGTCCGCGCAACCAGCTGACAACATTCATCAAATATGCCAAAGATGGGCAACCTTACAGATCGGTCACTATCAGCCTGAGAACAGAGCGTTTGAAAGACTATTATACCCGCCATGAACTCATACCGACATCTGACCAAACTCATGGCATCAGATATTATGAGCGTCATCCATTACTTGATAGTTTTTTTGGCTCACTCCTTCCTTACTTTGAAATGGAAGAAGGTGTTCCCCCGCCGATAGTAGCAGTAAAAATAGAGGAAGCGATTACCATTCTGCGTACACTTGATACCGGCATTGACCGATGTCTCGCAAATTTCTCCGAACCTGGAAAGATCGACCTGTGTGAGTTCATGGAGAATAACTTTATGTTTAACATGCCGCTGCAAAAATTCGCCTACTTTACGGGCCGCAGCCTGACTACGTTTAAAACAGATTTTAAAAAGGCGTTTCAAATCAGCCCCCAACGATGGCTCACGCAGAAAAGACTGGAACTGGCACACTATTATCTCAGTGAAAAAAACCGTAAACCGGCAGATGTCTACCTCGAAGTGGGATTCGAAAACCTCTCACACTTCTCTTTTGCTTTCAAAAAGCACTTTGGCTATTCGCCGACAGAAGCTGTAGGTTACAGGCAGAAAATTCGCACTACTTAATCACGCCTGCTAAACATCTTTTTTATCTTAATCCCTTTTTATTGTATATACGACAAATATCCAGCCTTTTTGTATATTTATACCGGCTACGTATCTTAGATTGTCATGCGTAAAAATTCCCACAGTGATGAAGAACTACTGGAGCAGATCCAATTAAACAAGGATGCTGCCGCTTTTACCGCTTTATATGAGCGTTACTGGGAAAAGCTGCTTACACTTGCCTACATGCGCCTTCAATCATCTGCAGATGCCCAGGAAGTAGTACAGGAAGTTTTCCTCGACATCTGGAAAAGAGCAGAAAATATCTCTCTGGAACATTCTTTCCATACATATATATCCGCCGCACTCAAATATAAAATACTGACACTCTTAGCAAAACGCAAAAACGAACAGGAAAAAAGCGCGCTATTGGTATGCGATGAAGCCGATGCCAGTACAGAACAATGGCTTAGCTACCAGCAGTTACGCCAGGAGCTGGAGCAAACCGTACAAACCCTTCCCGAGAAATGCCGCCTGGTATTTCGCCTGAGCAGGGAGAAAGGCATGAGTGAAAAACAGATAGCCAGCACCCTTAATATTTCCATTAAGACAGTAGAAGCCCATATCTCCAAGGCGCTGAAAACGCTGCGCACCTCCCTTCAGCATCTCCACTCCTTTTTCCTCTGGTAAAAATTTTTTTTGGTGCACTAAGGGAAACCGCTTTTATCCCAAGACTATATATAAAAGAGGCCCTACAATGAGCGATCTGACATCAGAACAGATATCCCGGCTTGCCGATAAATGGTTGAAAGGAACTATCAGCCAGGAAGAAAAGGCTTTGTTTGAAGCATGGTATAATAGTGTACCTGAAGGAACTATTGACTGGAACGACGAAACGGCGCATTCCCGCCAGGCACTTCGTGAACACCTGCTGCAACAGATCAGTGAACGGATGGAAGAGAAAAGGCCTCTTTCTTTATACCGCCGGATGCCAGCCCGGTACCTCCGTGCAGCGGCGGCGGTAGCTCTGCTGATCATTGCCGCCGGCATTTACTGGTTTAGCGTCAAAAAACAGGCGCCATCTCAACTTGCTGCGGGCAATATTAAAAACAATATCCAGCTCAAACCCGGCGGTAACAAAGCCACCCTAACACTGGCCAATGGCAATGTCATAGCGCTCGAAGATGAACAGAACGGCGCCCTTGGACAACAGAACAACACAAAGATCATTAAGCTGAATAACGGTCAGCTTGTTTATAACAGCGAACAGGAAAAATCAGGCAATGCGCCTGCCGTCTTCAATACCCTTTCCGTGCCCCGTGGCGGCAAATATAACATCACGCTTGCCGACGGTACAGTGGTATGGCTAAATGCTGCAAGCAGCCTCACCTTTCCTGCTGCCTTTACAGATAAGGAACGGCAGGTCACTTTAAGTGGTGAAGCATATTTCGAGGTAGCTACCGACCCATCCCGTCCCTTTAGCGTAAAGGTCGGAGACATGCAGGTAAAGGTATTGGGGACACATTTTAATATTATGGCCTACAACGATGAACAGTCTGTAAACACCACACTATTACAGGGGGCAGTGAAAATACAGAGTACCACAGGAGAAGCGTTGCTGAAACCGGGACAACAGGCTAAAATGGATCACGCAGGCAAGGTACAGGTAGTTCATGCCGACCTGGATGCTGTCATTGCCTGGAAGAATGGCCTGTTCAGCTTCAACAATGCCTCCATTGAAGAAGTAATGCGACAGGTAGCCCGCTGGTTCGACGCGGAGATCGTATACCCGGATGGCATTCCACAGGACCGCTTCCAGGGGGAAATAGACAGAAGCTCAGATATAACGGCCGTACTGAAAATACTGGAGGCCAGCGGGGTTAAATTCACCGTACAGGGACATAAAATACTGGTAAGATCCTGATAAAGGAAAGACAACATTTTTATCAACCAAAATTGAATGCAGGTATGGATAATGCACCTTGAATCCGCCTGTCTGTATACCTGTAATAAAACAGGGGCGATTGAGCCCGCCCCTGCCACGTTTGAGCTATACAGGCAATAAATAATCCGCTGAAGATCAATTATCACTCACACCCAAACACTGCAAATCTATGCAATTGTATGATTATGTGAAAGCCATAGGTGTACCCGGGCTTTCACCAACCAAAATTGAACATCGCAGCATAGTAGAAAAACTGAGACTATTCCCTATGCGCAAAATGCTCCTAGTTATGAAAATGATCGTTATTTTAATGACAATCGCCTGTTTGCAGGTAAGCGCTGCCGGCTACGCCCAAAAGCTGAGCTTATCCGCAAAAGACCGGCCGTTAGAGGACGTGTTCCGGGAGATCAAAGAGAAAACCGGCTACCTGTTCTTTTATAAGATAGGTATGCTGAAAAATGCCCATAAGGTAAGTGTGCAGGTGGAGAATGGCGATCTGCGGTATGTGCTGGACCTTATATTCAATAAACAACCCTTTACCTACGAGATCGTAAATAAAACAGTAGTGGTAAAGCCCCGGCAATCAGACCTGCTGATGGTGATGCCTGACGAAGCGCCCGCCGGTAATGTTTCCGGAAGGGTGACCGATGAAAAGGGACATCCGCTGCCTGGCGTGTCCGTGCAGGTAAAAGGTACCTCCAAAGGCACACAAACCAATACTAACGGAGAATACCAGTTATCCGGCCTGGCAGACAATGCCGTCCTGGTGTTCCGCTATATAGGCTTCCAGCCACAGGAAATACCGGTGAACGGACGCAATACCATTACTGTTACCCTCTCCTCAGGCGCGCTTGGCCTGGGAGATGTGGTAGTGGTGGGCTACGGTAAACAATCCCGCCAGAACCTGATCAGCGCTGTCAACACCGTAAAAGCCGACGATTTGAACAAAGGCGCTATTACCGATGTAGGGCAGTTGTTGCAGGGTAAAGTACCCGGCCTGAACGTATCTGCGAGCGGCGATCCGAATGCGGTTGCGGCCGTAGTACTGCGCGGCGCTTCCACACTGAATGCTTCACAGGGGCCATTCTATGTTATTGATGGTATTCCGGGGGCTGATATCTCTGTTATTGCGCCCGACGATATTGCTTCTATAGATGTACTTAAAGATGCCGCTGCTACCGCCATCTATGGTAACCGTGCTGCCAACGGCGTGATCATGGTAACTACCAAAAGGGGGAAAAAGGGGCAATTGCAGGTGTCATACAGCGGATATGCTGGCATCGAAAAAGTATCCAACAACCTGAAGATGATGACTGCGGAAGAATTGCGCAGTTTCCTTACAAAGAATGGCCAGTCCTTTTCCCCTGCCGACGACAAAGGCGCTAATACCGACTGGCAGGCAGCCATACAAAGAAAGACCGCCGTATCGCATAACCACAACCTTTCCCTGAGCGGCGGCTCAGAACATAGCACTTATGTGGCAAGCCTGAACTACACCAAAAAAGAAGGTATCCTGCTGAACAGCGATCTTGAACGCGTTATTGCCCGCCTGCAGCTGGAACAATATGCCTTGAACGACAGGGTGAAATTCGGCGTGAATGTGATGAACTCCAACAGCAGTGCTGACGACATTCCGTACCGTAACGTAGTGCTGCTGCAATCAGCCCTGCACCTGCCTGTTTCGCCTATAAAAAATGCCGACGGATCCTGGTTTGAGAACTTCACTACGCAGGGCTATTATAACCCTGTTGCAATGATGAATAACAGCCAGATGAACACCAAATACAACAATCTTGTAGGAAGCTTCACCACACAGGTGAAACTGCCATTCGGATTTACCTACGATCTTAATCTTTCCTATATCGGGTTCACCTCTACTCATGGTGAATACTACAACAAATATTTCACGACAAATTATAACAGCATGTATGACAATCCCAATCCCGGATTGGGTTTTCATAGTCCTCAGACCTTCGGCCAGAATGGACAGGCCACCAGGAATTCTTACCAGAATACCACCAAAGTGCTGGAAACTTTCCTGACATGGGATAAAACCTTCGGACGTCATATCATCAACATGGTGCTGGGGTACTCCTGGCAAAACAATAAAATAGGAGACGGATTCCAGGTCACCACCAGCAATTTCCCTGTGGACAATATCGGGTATAACAATCTGGCATTGAGTAATCCTTACGCCATATCAGGCTTCCAGGTAGGATTTGGCCCTGATGGCGTTTACCAGGAGAACAGGCTGATATCGAACTTTGCCCGTCTGAACTATAACTACGGTAATAAATATCTGCTGCAGGGATCTGTAAGAAGAGACGGTAGTTCCGTGTTCGGTACCAACAATCAATGGGGTTATTTCCCGTCTGTTGGTCTTGCATGGCGCCTCAGTGAGGAAAATTTCATGAAAGGCATCACCGCTCTGACAGACGTAAAGCTGAGAGCCAGTTATGGCGTAACGGGTAACGCATCCGGCTTCAATGCCTACACATCCAGGTTCATCTCGGGCACCCTTGGTACCTACTACTATAACGGTATGTCAATAGCAGCCAGCGGCCCTGTACAGGCAGCAAATCCTGACCTGAAATGGGAAAAGACGGCTACTTCCAATATAGGTGTGGACTTTGCCATCCTGAAGGGCAAACTTAATGTTTCAGTAGACGCGTATAACAAAAAGACAACCGGCATGATCTACTCCTACAGGGTAGACCCGATACTTGTTCCTACAGGCACTATTGTTGCCAATGGCGGCAGTATGCGAAACAAAGGGATTGAAGTGAGCATCAATGCCACACCGGTACAGAATAAAAACTTCAGCTGGACCAGCAGCCTGAATGTTGCGCACAACCAGAACAGGATCACCAGTCTGAGCAACCCGCTCTTTGCGGGCGGCGACTCCGTACTGCTGGCCTTCCCAGAAGGCGCCGGCCAGTCGGGCCACTCTTTACAGATACTGAAAGAAGGTAAACCACTGGGACAGTTCTTCTCCCTGGTCTATGCCGGTAAGGACGCCAATGGCGTTTCACAATATGTGGGCGGCGACGGCAAACTGACTACCACCCCGGTAGTAGGAACAGACTATCACTACATAGGCAATGCACAACCTAAACTGCTGATGGGATGGGCCAACAGTTTCCACTATCGTCAGTGGGACCTGAGCATCTTCCTGAGAGGTGTTTTTGGCAACAAGATATTCAATGCTACACGAGCAGACCTGTTCAGACCTTCCACTGCCCAATATACCAACATCCTGAAAGATGCGGCCAGTGAAAGTACTGCTGACTTTAACGCCTACCTCTATTCCGACCGCTTTGTAGAAAGCGGCAGCTACCTGAGATTTGACAATGCCAGCCTTTCCTACAATTTCAAGAACCTGGGACCATATATCAAAGGACTCAGATTATATGTAACTGCCAACAATCTTTTTGTTATTACAGGCTTTCACGGCGTAGACCCTGAAGTGAACCAGGGCGGTATAGCACCGGGGGTAGATTACAATAACTTCTATCCTAAGACACGCACTTTCTTATTCGGCGCGAACATATCCCTGTAAGTGAACAAGTTAAAATCTTCATTATGAAAAAATTACTTCAATATATAAGCATTCCTTTGCTGATGAGCGTATTGGGCGCCTGTTATAAACTGGATGTACCCATCACAACTGAATTGACGCCGGATGTATTTCCGCGGGACAGCGCACAGTTTGTTGCAGCCTCAGGCCCGGCCTATGTAGCTTTAAGAGGAAACATTTCGGTGGAATACTTCTTTCTGCAGACATTGTCCACCGATGAAGCCATCTTCCCTGCCAGGGGAGGCAACTGGTACAACGGTGCAGAATTCCAGCAATTGCACTACCACACCTGGACAAAAGACAATGGCCTGGTAAACGGCAACTGGACCTGGCTTTCCACGATCATAGGAACAACGAACCAATCCCTGTCGATACTGTCTAAAAATGTTCCGGAGGGAGCTTTTAAACAGAGAACTATTGCAGAACTCAGGATGATCCGTGCGCTGGCTTATTTCATGATGATGGACAATTATGGTAATGTACCTCTTGATACAGTGAATGGCGACTTTAGTCCAAAACCTAATGTTCCCCGGGCACAGGTGTTTACTTTCGTGGAACAGGAAATCAAAGCCTGCATTCCTGACCTTGGCACTGACCCTATAGCCACATATGGCAGGGCCAATAAATGGATGGCTTATACCCTACTGGCAAAAATGTACCTGAATGCTCAAATATACACAGGTACCGAAAGGAACAATGACTGCATCGCAGCCTGCGATAATGTGATACAATCCAATCAATATGCGCTGGAACCTAAAAACACATATCTGCAGATGTTCTATCCCAATAACGGGCCTCAGATGAAAGAGTTCATTTTCGCTATACCTTTTGATCCTTCCTGGGCAAACACCATGCCCTTCAGGTCACAGAACCTGCATGCACGCTATGATATTCCGAGAGGGCTTGCGCAACAGAAGTATCATCTTCCCTTTACACCAGATGGCGCAATCTGTACCCTGCCGGAATACTATGTCAATTTCAACGATCCCGGTGATATCAGGAACAAACAATGGCTCACTGGCCTGCAATACCTGGACGATGGGGTAACACCTGCTACTGTTACTACCACAAAGAAGGGATATGATCAGTTCTATACCGGTGCGGATGGTTCGGCCCCTTTCACCTATCAGATCGATCTGAAGCCGGAAGTGACCCTGCGCCAGGATGTAGCTTCTTTTGACGCGGGCAATGACGAAATTGCCTGGAACATGGGTTACCGTAACACCAAGATCTTCCCGGACGCTACATCGCTGAACAGGAACCAGAAAAATGATATCCCCTTCTTCCGTTACTCAGATGTTCTCCTGATGAAAGCGGAAGCTATATTAAGGGGCGGAGCATCCACACTGGGCCAGACTGCACTTTCACTGGTTAACCAGCTGAGGGCAGAGCGCAGCACTTCGCCGGCATGGTCAGCTGTCACACTCGAAGACATCTATGCAGAAAGGGCCCGTGAATTTGCCTGGGAATCCTGGCACAGGAATGATGTGATCCGCTTTGGCAAGTATGAAGGAAAATGGGGATTCAAAACGGATGCAGATCCCAATCACCGCATTTTCCCTATTCCAACTACCGCCTTTCAGCTCAACCCGGCGCTTAGCCAGAACCCGGGATATCCGCAATAAAAGCATTGTACAACACAAAATTTACACCCGGCGTAACAACACCGGGTGTAAATTTATCCGCAGTTATTTAATTTCACCGCAGGATGCGTCTGATATACGTCCGGCGCTCCCGCAATCATTTTTTTTCAATATCACCTCACCATCAGATAATGAAGATCTCTTTCCCAGCCAAAGCGCGCCAACGCCGGTATTACATGGCCCTGTTCCTGTCCTTTTGCTGCTATACTCATGCAGCTGCACAGCTTAACAAAGCGGAAGCCACTGCACTCATCGGCAGGATACTGCCGGGCAAAGCAGCTGCGTTCAAGGTCGAAAGTCTGCCGGCAAAAGCGGCCAGGGATTCCTTCGAGATAGAGAGCAACGGGGGAAAGATCATTTTAAGAGGGAATAACGGCGTGGCCATTGCCTCAGCCCTGTACCATTACCTGGCTGAATACGCGCATTGCCAGATCACCTGGAACGGCACCAACCTGCGTCTGCCCGATCGCCTGCCCCTTGTACCGCAACAAGTGCAAAGGCGTTCACCATATCAGTACCGTTACTACCTGAATTACTGTACGTTCAATTATTCGATGAGCTGGTGGAACTGGGAACGCTGGGAAAAAGAAATAGACTGGATGGCATTGCATGGCATTAATATGCCGCTGGCGATCACGGGAGAAGAGTATACCTGGTACCTTGTATATAAAGACCTGGGATTTACTGATGCAGAGTTACAAGACTTCTTCAGCGGCCCCGCCTATTTCGCCTGGTTCTGGATGGGCAACCTGGATGGCTGGGGCGGTCCCCTGCCCCTTAGCTGGATGAAAAGCCATCATGCCTTACAGGTAAAGATCCTGCAAAGGGAAAGGGCTTTGGGTATGAAGCCCGTATTGCCCGCCTTTACCGGCCATGTGCCTACAGCTTTCAAAAAGAGATTTCCTGCTGCAAAACTGATAACGACCAACTGGAAGAACGGCTTTGCCGATACGGAGATCCTGGATGCGGCTGATCCGCTTTTCGCCATGCTGGGTAAAAAATTCCTGGAAAAGCAAACACAGTTGTACGGTACTGATCATTTATACTCTGCGGATACGTTCAACGAAAACGAACCGCCCTCCGATGATCCTTCCTTCCTCTCCGGATTGAGCGCAAGGGTCTATGAAGGCATGAAACAGGCAGATACTGCCGCTGTATGGGTCATGCAGGGCTGGTTGTTCTATAGCGACAGGAAGTTCTGGAAAGCCCCGCAGGTGGAAGCTTTGCTAAAAGCCGTACCAAACGATAAAATGATCCTGCTGGACCTGGCCGCTGAAATTGAGCCGGTATGGAAAAGAACGGATGCCTTCTATGGCAAACCCTGGATCTGGAATATGCTGAACAACTTCGGTGGGAATGTCAACCTGTTCGGAAGAATGGAAGGAGCCGCCTCAGGTCCCGCACTTGCATTGAATGATGCCAGTTCAGGTAACATGGCTGGCATTGGTCTTACCATGGAAGCGATCGAACAGAACCCGGTGCTGTATGAGCTGATGATGGAACATACCTGGCAATCCCAGCCTGTCCCGCTGGATGACTGGTTGCGCAAATATATCCGTAACCGCTATCGTAGCGAAAATGCAGACCTGGTCAAAGCCTGGGACATCCTGAAGCATACTGTCTACAACGGTCAGGCTATCAGGGACGGCGCGGAATCCATCATTACCGGCCGCCCTACTTTCGATTCCACTGCCGAATGGACACGTACCCGCCTCAATTACCCACCGCTGGAACTACTACCTGCCTGGGACCTCTTCATCAAAGCTGCTGCCGCGGGTATCAACACCGACGGTTTCTGTTATGACCTGGTAGATATCAGCAGACAGGTACTGGCAAACTATGCACTCCCTCTGCAACAGCGTTGGGTGCGTGCCTTCAGGGAAAAAGACAATGCCGCCTTCAACACATACAGCAGCCGGTACCTGGCGCTGATCAGCGATATGGATAACTTATTAGCTACCCGCAAAGATTTTATGCTTGGACCCTGGCTGTCTACTGCCCGTAGCTGGGGAGCTACCAGTGCAGAAAAAGCGCTGTATGAACACAATGCACGTGATCTCATCACCTTATGGGGCGATGCCAACAGTCCGCTGCACGAATATGCCAACCGCCAGTGGAGCGGCTTGCTGAACGATTTCTACAAGCCCCGCTGGAAACAATTCTTTCAAATACTGCAGCACTCCCTGCAAACAGGGACAACGCCCGACCTGGCCGCCTTCGACAAACAGATACGCGCCTGGGAATGGCAGTGGGTCAACCGTCAGCAGGCATTCGCAGTTAGCCCACAGGGCAACAGTATACAGACTGCCCGGAGGTTGTATGATAAATACAGAACAGTCATAGAAGAAGCATATCAAAATAAATGATCCGCTAAAAAAGATTAAAACAACCTATCCTATCCCTCTACAACGGCGGAATTCTGCACTGGTGTACATTAAGAGTAACTTACCTTCAATGTGCACCGGGTGCAAATTCCGCCACTTTTTCGTTTTGGAGAACTGGTACGTGAAGCGGAGATCTCTCCGAGAATACTTTCAAAAGAGTTGCAGGAACTTGAAATGAACCTCCTGATCACCCGCAAGGTTTGTAATACCAAGCCGGTGACGGTCGAATATTCAGCCACGCCATACAGCAGATCATTGATGGAAGTAATTGACGCAATGGTTCGCTGGGGTACCCGGCACAGAGAGATGGTCACGGCAGCATCTGCCAATGCATAATCCGGGAAAAAGCCTTATATTTCATTTCAACATCAGCAGTTAATCCATGAAAAATCTCATTACGACCTTACTTTTACTATTGATCGTCGCCCAAGTGTTCTCCCAGCGGGGAACAACAAATGATAGTCCTGCGAAACTGACAGACGGCATTTCCATTGCAGCACTGAAAGACGAAAAGATGGATGGGAACAAGATAAATATGCTGGCTGAAGAGATTGGCAAAAATACTTATCCCAACATTCACAGTCTGCTGATTAGCCGGCACAACAAGCTGTTATACGAACATTACTGGCCTGGCGAAGATCAGCATTGGGGCAATTCCATGGGCATGGTGCCACACGAGCGGGACAGCCTGCATGATATCAGGAGCATCTCGAAAAGTATCGTGTCTGCCTGTGTAGGGATCGCTATTCAACAAGGCAAGATCAAAAGTGTTGACCAAAAGGTATTTAGTTTCTTTCCCGCTTATGCCGCACAGGATACGGGCATGAAATCGGCGCTCACTATTAAACACCTGCTTACCATGAGCTCTGGCCTTGTATGGAACGAAGACGTCCCCTACGATAACCCGGAAAACAGCGAAATAAGAATGATCTCGAGCCCTGATCCCGTAGGCTATGTGCTCAGCCAGCCGATGGAAGCGCCTGCAGGGCAGGTCTGGAAATACAATGGCGGAACCACGCAGTTACTGGCCGCGATCATTGAACGCACTACCGGCATGCCGGTGGACCAGTTTGCCCGTGAATATCTCTTTAAACCCTTAGGTATTACTACTTTTGAATGGGTAAAATATCCAGGCACCACCATGCCTGCCGCAGCATCAGGGTTGCGCCTCCGTTCCCGGGACCTGCTGAAGTTCGGGTTGCTGTACAATAACAACGGCATATGGCAGGGCAAACAGATCGTTCCTGCCCAATGGGTAAAAGCCTCTTTTCAGCCCCATGTAAAGCACCCCGGCGGCGCCTATGGCTACCAGTTCTGGATATGGGAAGATAAGGTGGACAACAAGCCGATAACCACCGTAAACTGTGTCGGTAATGGTGACCAACGCATCATCTTTGACAAGGAGCACGACCTGGTGGTCGTTATTACCGCAGGGAACTATAATAAATGGAGCATAAAGAAAAATAGTGCAGCCATTATGAGGGATTATATTGTTCCTGCTGCAGAGAAATAAATGTACGCATGGAAAACCTGCTGAGATATCTCAATACACTAATGCCACTGTCAGCTGAGGGCGTGACGGCATTGATGCCTGCGCTGAGCAGGCGGGAATTCAGGAAAAATGAGTACCTGTTACAGGAAGGTCAGGTGTGTAATGCCCTGTTTTATATTGACACCGGCTTTTGCAGAAGTTATCATGTAATTGATGGCGTCGAAAAAAATACCGGCTTCTTTTTTGAGAATGACATCGCCACCAATATCAACAGCTTTGGCAGCGGGAAAAGATCTGGCTTCAGTATCATTGCCTGCGAGCCATTAAACGCCATTGTTTTCGATAAGGGCGAGTTATTCCGGGCCGCTGCCAAGGTTCCGGAAATAGAGACCCTGGGACGTTTATGCATCCGTTTATTCGCTTCCAAGCAGGAAGAGTTCTCCTCGCTCTTCAAGCTATATTCCGCCAGTGAGCGGCTGGCATACATTGAAAAACATCATCCCCATATGTTGCAAAGGGTTTCCCTGACCCAACTCTCGTCGTTCCTGGGAGTGGCCAGAGAAACGCTCAGCAGGATCAGGAAACGCCGCGCGGTGTCCTGATATTTTGTGACGATCGTCACAGCGTTGAAAGTGGAGATGTACAGAACTTTGTGCTCATCGCAAAAAAGTAAAACACATGTCAAAACTTAGAAAAATCGACGCGGAAACCAATGTTATCACCTGGTTTGAAATTCCCGTGCTGGACTCTGCCAGGGCAAAAGCATTTTACGAAACCATCCTGGATATCCAGATGCAGACGCTTCACCTGGACGAAACAAATGAAGAGTTAACCTTCTTCCCATCCGATCCTTCCGTTGTTCAGGCGACATCCGGACGCGTTAGCGGCGCATTAACAAAATCGGAGCATGCAAAGCCCTCAGCCGAAGGCACAAAAGTTTATCTGAATGCCTATCCTGAGATTGATCTGGTATTAAACAGGGTTGAAGGAGCCGGCGGCAAAATTGTTGTGCCTAAAATGCAGATCAGAGCGGGCCTGATTGCGGTCATTGAAGACACAGAAGGAAACAGGATTGGTTTACATGCAGAGAAATAGCCCCTGTCGGCGCATGCGGGGCATACGGAAAGAGCGTGTTTCTCCCGGCATGTGTTAATCGGAAAACTGCCCGAAGTGCCAGAGAATGCCTGAGGGGTCGTGTACAAAACACTCCTTCCCCCAATCATATGTTCGTATGGGTGTCAGCTTTACGCCCTCGTATTTGGCAGGCAGGTCCAGTTTCAGCAACTCTTCCCAGAAATGTTCTACATCTTCCACTTCCAGGAAGATCATAGAATTATCTATCCAGTCCTGTACATATGCGCGCTGGAGGTAAAAGGCCAGTTCGCCGGTTGTGAAAACGGACATGTCGGGCGACAAAACACCTTCCTCAAAACCCAGATCCCTGTAAAAGTTACGGGACTGTTCGAAGTTCTTCGCTCCGATAAATGGGCGGATAGATACAGCTTTATGTTTCATAATCTGACTTTTTATTGATTGCCAGGACCTGGCCGAATATAAATATAATAAAGCCCGGACAAATTGCCCGGGCCTTATTATAACGAATCGATTAATTAAAGGGTATCATTAATACAGTTTCCTGTAACCTGCGCTTCCCATCAGCGAACCCGGAAGTGGCAGATAGTAATTAGCTGCGTCTACTTTTGCAGATGCCCAGGTGGGGAATTTCGCATTCACCAGTACACCGGTTCCTTCCTGTGCTTTAGCATTCTGTTCCAGGTAAATGTAATATTTGTCGTAGATGGGAGATACAGCATTGTGCGGTCTGATAAAGGCATTCCCATTAATGATGTTCACGCCTGTCTGACCAGTGCTGCCATTGATACGCAGGCTGTTTCCCATTGTATATGCAATGGTATTGTTGGTGAACTGTACGATCGCATTCGCATATCCTCTCATGCTCACACCATCAAGCGATCCATTCCTGAACAGGTTATTGTGGATGATATGCGTAACACCGCTTCCTCCTGAACCATAAAACTGACAAAGTTCGCCCCAGCCATCATGCACATAGTTGTCGTGTGTGTTCGTATTAAGGGTGCGTCCACCGATCAGGATACCGCCATTATGTGCAGAATTTTTTTCCATTGCCCAGTTGGTCACTTCATTGTTGTAAACCTCCAACCGGTCGATAGCAGCGGTCTGTATACCATCCTTGCCAATGTCCTTTACCTTATTGTTATAAATCTTCACGTTCCTCCACATAATAGGCTGCACATACTGATGACTTGTAGTCATTGCGGACGTGGCTCCATAGTAGGGCGCATTGGCAGTGAGATCCCAGTAGGTAGCTGTATGACCGATATACATCGCTTCATTTGCCGTGTTGCGGATCACCAGGTCATGTATCAGCAGATTATTCATCGTGGTATTCGGATACACTGTAGTAGCATCGCCGCTGACAGGATCTGTTTTCGCTACAATACCATTACCACCGTTCTGAATAGTCAGATTGGACACTTCAATATTATCACTCTTATTACCGATCTGCAGATCATAATAAGCCTCTCTTGCAGCCTGGGTTGAACCACTGATGATAACCTGCGACTGTCCTGACTGTCCACCGAAACGGATATAATGGCTATTCCAGAAAACACATGCTACGCTATAGGCGCCACCATTCCATGACGGATTGCCGATCGTTACTGTGCTGCCAGCAAGGTTGCGGATAATGATCGGCGCTGAGGCGCTTCCACTGAGATTCACTACCTGGATCGCTTTAAATGAGCCTTTCAGGTTGATGACATCTCCTGGCTGGTAGGTTTTGGCCGTGTTGTCGATCAACAGGCGTCCGTATGCGTCAGGAACAAGTGTAAATTGTCTTCCTGTTGTTGCGGTAACAGCCAGATTGTTGTCTGTGGATAGCTTTTCCGTTAAAATGTCTTCTTTTTGGCAGCTTGCAGCGAGAAAAAGTACAGCTGCGCCAATCATTGATTGGACAATGTTGTTAAGATTCTTCATGTTTGCTAATAAAGGATACGGTTAAAATTTTGGGCACGGTCACTCAAACCGTCCACGAATGTTGTGATTATTCAGATTAATTACGTGTGTAAATAAATTCGATCCGTTGTGGTATTCTTCCGCTGTTTTTCAATATGCTCTCCGATATGTCTTATGCTCTTCCGTTGGGCTTCATTGGCAGGCATCGTTATGTTGAACCGATGCTAAACATTACATGACAAAGTAATTGCTGATTTCTTCTTCTATTGCGATGCAAAGTTAGGAATTATTTTAAAAACCAAAAACGAAAAATATCCGCTGACTAAACAAAATATATTCAGTAACAGTAACTCATCAATGAATTCAGCGACTGTTTACTATCTTGTGTCGCCGATTACACGGTAATTATTCGTTCACTGAAACCCTGCACTATGACAAAACGTGTCGGCCTGACAATCATATTGAGCATGATCACAGGCCTTGTATATTCTCAGGCTGTCAAAACAACAGAAGAAAAAGAACTGTTGAAGAAGATTGACGTTTTCACCAACACGAA
Organism: Chitinophaga filiformis; assembly: GCF_023100805.1. Classification (NCBI taxonomy): domain Bacteria; kingdom Pseudomonadati; phylum Bacteroidota; class Chitinophagia; order Chitinophagales; family Chitinophagaceae; genus Chitinophaga; species Chitinophaga filiformis. The sequence continues at coordinate 4,154,060 of NZ_CP095855.1, read as the reverse complement.
CCGGCAAGGATGGTATGACCTGGAAACACTGATGAACAGCCTTCCCGACAGCGAAATTGTACAACGTACGGAAAAATTCCGCAATGCACCTTTCATCAAAGCATTCAATTCGTTCGCACAGGCAAATGGCGATCAGTATGCAGCAGTACGCATGTCAAAGTTTGCGCAATATGCGCCTCCTCCGGCGGCGTTGCTGGCCCTTGACTGGGACACCACCAGCCTCCGCAATGCGGGCAGCCTGACCGGTAACATTGATCTGTTTTCAGTGGCGCTTCTCAGAACATTTGATCCTGCAATGACTGCACAGATCGCCAACTCCATGTTTGCCGCTGCCATATTTTCTGATTCTACATTACAGGAACACGCACTTCGTTACTACCGTACAAAAGGACTGTATGGCATGCAGGTGTATACGCAGCTTCTTTCCGGCGACCTCTGGCAGGTTTGGGCGGCAGACCGTACGCTGGCAGTGTCTTTCCGGTATGATCTGAGACGGGGAATTATCTCAGCGCCCAGCCGGACTAAGCTGGATGATCCGGCATATACGAAGATCATATGGTCTCGTTCCATCGTAAAACCAGCAGATGAAACCGTCCAACTTATGGATGATCTTTTGCAGTCGATCTGGAACAGCTATCCAGCCTCGGGATATGGCAGCGATGATCTCCTTTACGTTCACAGGCAACAACAAACTGAAAAACTGGCAGCCTTCCTCAGCAGCAATCGCAGGCGTTACAAGGCAGCAAGGGAACAGGAGCTGCGCTCGCTGGCACCACCACCACCCGCACTAACAGGCTTCAGGGAGCTGACTACCATAGCGGACGATATCACACCCTACAGAGATAGCGCCTACAATGCCGCTACTCTCCTTCATCCACATCAATGGGGCTCTGCCATTCAGATGGCAGCGCTTCCCTACTTTGAAATAAGCGCAAAAGATTATGCGAGACGAGTGCAATACAATGCCATATTCGGTGTAAATAGCTATGCACGCCGCCTCAACGAAAATGAATGGGAAGTTTGGGTAGTGGGCACACTGGATGCCTGTACTTATATATGGGATCTCAGCTCGGGCCATATCAGCAAGCCCCGTTACTGGGTAAGGGAAGAAGCCGGAACCTGAGGTATTACCGTGGCTAACTTCCGGGGCAAAATCAGCACCCTCATTTAAGCTCATATAAGTTGCATAGGATCAGCATATGACCGACATTAACCGCCGGTATTCCGCTCATCGAATCGAAAGACTATCGGGGGTTAATGCTGGTCATATGCCCGTTACCTATTCGTAATATCCTCCGACCAAAACATGCTTTCAATAACCTTCACTTTATAATTTTTCATAATCAAGCAGGATCACACCAGATGTCGACGTAACAGTCCGCCTGAGTTTCAGATCTGTCCTGCTTTTCAGATCCGAAAAGAGCGGCTTTCCTCCGCCCAGGATCACAGGATGCATCGCCAGCAGATAATTATCAACAAGTCCCAGGTTAACAAAAGTGGTGATCAGCTTTGCGCCGCCATAAAGCCAGATATCCTTTCCGGGTCGGTCTTTCAATTCATTCACCCTATCAGCAATATCCGAGGTAATATATACTGCATCGTCGCTTTCATTCTGTTGCGTTGAAAAAACATACTTGTTTTTACTATGCACGCTCTCCCATAGTTTCTTTTCCGCTAAAGATGCATCAGCAGCAGGTTGATATTGCCCCCACAAATCGTAACTCAATCTCCCGTAAAAGATCGTATCGATCCGCGCCAGAAACTCGTTGAAATGCGACGTAATACCCTCCTCCGACCCTGGTCCGTCATCAGTGATACACCAGTCTATCTCGCCATTGGGTCCTTCAATGAAGCCGTCCAGCGTTACTGCAAGATTTAAGATCACTTTTCTCATATTGTATGCTTTATGTACTATTTTTTTCCGCCAGGTTCGTCTAAAAATTTTTTTTATTATTATTTTTCTATTAACTTACTATTACAAATAACGCAATTTATTAACCCGCTTTGTTTGTGAGAACTCTATATACCCGAATTAAATAATCATTCGAAATTTGGTATTAAAGTTTGGTTTTACCCCGATAGCAGGAATGCGCTGATTCCCTTTGAAATAACTATAGCATTATGTTAAAGATCGCTGCCACAATAATTTTTTCCCTCATACTCATTTCCACTTATGCGCAGGTTTCAGTTCAAGGCAAAGTGACTGACAATAACCGGAACCCGCTGGCATTTGCCACCGTGAGCATGCAACAGGGAAAGATCGTTGTTTATAATACGCTTACAGACAGCACGGGTCATTATTTACTCTCCAATATAAAACCAGGGGAATATAAACTGCTTGTTCGCCCGGGCACATTCAGGGACACTATTATACCGCTCGCAATCCACAAAGACACAACACTACATATATCGTACGACAAAATACAAACATTATCGGAAGTGGTGATACGATCCCAAAAACCTGTCTTCGAACGGACCATTGACCGTCTGCGGTTTAACGTAGCAGGTACTGATCTTGTATTCGGCAACAATATATGGGACGTCCTTGAAAAAACACCGCTGGTCAACGCTTCTTCCGATGGTACACTCGAGATCAGTGGTACAGCCAACGCAATTGTCTACATCAACAATAAAAAGAAAATACTCAGCGGAAATGCACTTAAAAACTACCTTAGTAGCATTCCGTCGGATAATCTTGAAGCCATCGAAGTGATGACCACCCCACCCAGCAAGTACGACGCCGAAGGTGGCGCAGGCATCATCAACATCATCATCAAAAAGAATAAAGCAGAGGGCCTTAACGGCAATTCCGTGCTGAGCGCCAGACAAAGCGCTGTCAATTCACAGGCCGCCAGCATATATCTCAATCACCGCAAGGGGAAATGGAATATTTATACTGATCTCTATGCAGGGAACAGGAAAAGAAAACCGGATTTTAATAAAAACATCCACTACCCTGCCGGCGACGGTGATGGTCTCGTGCAAAGAAACATTCACGCTTCCAACGAGTTCCGGGTATTGTATCCCGGGGCCAACCTGGGTGTGGATTATCAGCTCAATCGTAACAACGTGATAGGTGTGTTGTTCGACTATTCCGGCGACTGGCATAAGGAAACACGGGATGCCTATAGTCGCGACCACTATGGGCACGCAGATTCCCTCCGGTTCACCAGCAACAAAGACGATCTCAATTCCCAGACATATTCACTGAATCTCAACTACCAGGGAAAGCTCGATTCCACAGGTACTACGCTCAGTGTAGACCTGGATATACTGGAATACAGGTCCGGCAATAAATCGCTCAGTAAAACAGAAGTACTTGATATAGACACCTATAAATCCATTCTAACAACAGACTGGTTCAGGAGCTCTGCTCCACAAAATATCAGTAACAAATCTGCAAAAGCGGATCTCGAATGGCCTATAGGTAAAAAATCGTCTCTCGACCTGGGCGCAAAGGTGTCACTGTCATCGATCGATAATAATCTCGTGTTCGAAAACTGGACGCCGGACTACACCTGGGTACATGACCCCACCAGGAGTAACCTGTTCAAATATGACGAGAACATCAGTTCCCTGTATGCCATATGGAACAGCGAAATAAATACCCAATGGAGCTATCAGCTGGGGATGAGAGTAGAGAATACTGTGGCCAAAGGATGGCTGAACGGATCAAGAGTTGTAGACAGGAACTATACCAATGTCTTTCCTACGGCATTTCTGAAATACACTACAGCTAAAAACAGGACATATGTACTGGCCGTATCCAGCAGGATCACCCGGCCAGGTTTCTGGGATGTGAACCCCTTCAGGACTTATACCACAGACCAGACCTATTTCGAAGGTAATCCCTTCCTGAAGCCCTCAAAATATTACAGGCAGGAACTCAGTCATACACTGGAAGGAAAAACAGGCACTTACACCTTCCAGGTAGCTGCCAGCCAGCTGTTGGACGAGTTCTATGCATTGCCCTACAATCCTTCAGGAAATATTATTGCCAACAGGAAAACAAACTACGGTAACAAATACAGTTATTCCGGCGCGATGGTGTATTACAATAAGCTCCTTCCCTGGTGGACACTGTCCGGCTCCGTATTGACAGGATATGTCATCTCCCGGGGAAAATATGCAGACAGTGTCAATATAGACAATGAATCTTTCGTAGTGAGCCTTTCCGCCAATCAGACCTTTAGCATCTCAAAGAAAAAAGGGCTTTCCTGTACAGTGATCGCAAAGAACACATTCCCGGTAACTATCGTCAATACCAGGATCTCCAACAGGCTGGAAACCGAGATCAGACTGAGAAAGACCATACAAAGCTTCAACATTGTGCTGTCCGCACAGGACCTGTTCAAAAGCAATATGGACAGATATAACATTGTGCTGGACGGTCTGCGGATCATCGACAAGAACTATCACGATACGCGCAGTGTAGCGCTTTCGGTAAGCTATAATTTCGGCAAATCGACAGTAAAGAGTAAAAGAGACCGGGACACCGGAAACGATGACGTAAAAGGAAGAATTATGTAGTTAACCAACACCCCTGAATCCATCTGCTGTTACAGGCGTTTCTTTAGTTTCATTTCAATCCCGATAAATGAAAGGGCAATTGCCATGTCCTTACCGATGGCACAATTTTTTTATTCTTTAAACCTGAAATTTTATGAAGAAAAAAACCAGGATCGCACCACAACCCGAACAGAAAAGTATCATTGATGAAGCACTGAAGTCTTCACAGAACGAGCAGCTTGACCTCTACAAAGCTATTTTTGGTGGCGTAGGCGCTGACTGTCCTGTTGTTGCCGTTAGCAATCTGCGTTCAAGAGCATCTGCTTACGATAAGCACGATACTTTCTTACAGGCAATTGGTTAATTAACCGGCAGTATAGCCAATCTATCAGCAGATAGATTGGCTATCTATACTCAACCCCGTTTCTACTATGAAAAAGATAAGCTCATTCGTGCTCAAAATTGCCAGCCGGTGTAATCTCAACTGTTCGTACTGTTACATGTATAACCTGGGCGACAAGACCTATATGAACCAGCCTAAGTTCATGTCTATCGATACTATCAGCGCGCTGGCAGACAGATTACGGTCATACTGCAGCGCTGCAGATATAAGGTTTGTACAGATCGTCTTCCATGGAGGTGAACCCCTGCTGCTGAGTAAAGAATTTTTCCGCGAAAGCATTGAGATCTTTACCAGCACCTGCCCTGATATCGAATTCTCCTATACCATTCAAACCAATGGCGTACAGCTGGACAGCGACTGGTATCATTTCTTTAATGAGTACCAGGTGAAGATAGGGATCAGCTTTGATGGTCCGCGGCAACAACATGACCGTTACAGGGTATTTCATAACGGGAAAGGTTCCTACGAAGAAGTAGCAAAAGCTGTGAGGCTGGGAAAAGACAATGGCCTTACCGGCATACTGATGGTCCTGAACGTGGATATACCGCCCGCCGAATTTTACGAGGAGATCAAACAGCTGGGCGTAAGGAACCTGAACCTTCTATTTCCCGATGGTCATCACAGCAAATTACCGGGAGGATTTGACCTTAAAAGAGTATCCGAAGAAGAATATACGCCTTATGCAGACTGGCTCATCGCATTGTTCGTATTATGGAAAAAGGATAAGAGCAGACCAGCCATCCGGCTTTTTGAGAACCTCATCGCCCTGCTGATGGGCAATGAGCATATCGGTAACCAGGCCATAGGAAAGAAAACCAATGGCGTTGCCGTCATAGAGACCAACGGCGGAATAGAGGTGGTTGATTCATTAAGGGCTTGTTATGAGGGCATCACAAGGAACAATATCAATGTACATACAGGAAAGATAGAAGATCTTTTCGGAGACGATGTTTTTGAGCTCTTCTACAACTCCCATGAAATGGTTTGCGAGCAATGCCTGAACTGCCCTGTTTACGACATCTGTGGTGGCGGCTTCCTGGGCAACAGGTTTTCGGAGGCCAATGGCTTTGATAATCCCACTATTTACTGCAAAGATATTATCCGCCTGGTCAGTTTCCTGCAGAACGATATTCTGGAAAGCCTTCCGCATGAAACGGTTGAACAGATAGGTGTTGAGAAGATGTCTTACGAAGAAGTAATGGAAGAGCTGAAAAGACCTGCCCTCAACAGGATTGACAAGCACGTACAACAAAAATTAACTTCATTTAAACAACTATCATGATGGAGCTAAAAAAAGGAATCGGCTTGTACAGCAAGCTGCCCGGCATTAATGACCAGTTGTATATTAACGCCGGCACCATCCCTGCCACAGCAGACACCGGGCTTTATTACCATCCCGGCTCATATATTCCCAGACATGAATGGAGACATCTGCAGCCGGCCGAATCAAAATTATTAGTAAGCAATACTGCTGCCGGCACAGATTTCAGCAAAAGCATCTACGTGGGAGAAATACCGGAAACGCTCAGGCGCTCTTTCGCAACACTTGGCCTTGACCAGGTGAAGGAACTGGACAAAGTGTACCCGGCGCTCAAAGAGAATGAAAGCATCGTAAAGCAGATAACAGAAGAACTGGAAGCATTCCTGCGCCCATTGTCTGCCAGCAGGAATTATAAGTTTCACCGTATTACAAGGGCAATGCCTAACCGTGAAACCATCACCTGTCATTATATTGATGAACAGTTCATCTATATCGGCTTACATATCGACCAGAGTAAACGTTTTACACCACATACTGCCTATAGGTCGGGCAACCGCATTTCCATTAACCTGAGTAAAGAGAACCGCTGGCTGGCTTTCATTAACCTTTCTATGCGGCAGGTGGTAAATATGTTGAGAGAAAAGATGGATGTGTCTGAAGTGAACCCCGACAATATCGCCTATTATTTCTTTCAGCACTATTCAGATTATCCGGCTCTTAAAATTGAGATCAAACCTTATCAATATTACATAGCGCCCACGGACAATTTCTTTCATGATGCCACTACACTGGGTAACAGGGAAATAGATGTAACCATCGTTTACACGGGCATTTTTGACAAGGTAAGCCTAAACAACTAGTGTATGAAAATGATCAAAGGCATACGCTTACATAGCCAGACCGCTGATGGGTATCGTGCTGTTTCCATCAACACAGGAGTATTACATCATGCCGGCCAGGACAAACAGGCGGTCAATTACGAAGGGCTTTCCTTCGTGCCTGACTTTGAAGAAGGCGCATTCCTGCCAAAGCGGAACTGGCGGCCGCTGGACAGTACAGAAATAAATATACTAAAGCCCGTGGGTAAACATGATATTGGCAAAACGATCTGCCTGGGAGATATCCCGGACGACCTGCGATCGCTGTTCGAACAGTTGCACCTGGAGCAGTGCAGAAACAGGGAGGATGTCTTTGCAGCATTCAGGGACAATCCCGCGCTGACTACCGAAATCAACAGATTGACTGATCAGTTCCTCCAGGGCAAATCCAATGGGTATCCATTCAGGTTCCATTACCTTGGCACCAATCTGCCCGATCTTGAAGTAACAGCCTGCGACACTACCGTCATGCCGGCAGGTTACAAGGAGCAGGATAAGAAGTATATGGGCATCCATAACGATGGTACGGCGTATGTGTCTCCCTACCAGTTGCATAAACTCGGGAACAGGCTGACGATCAATCTTGGTGCAGAACCCCGCTCCTTCCTCTTCCTGAACCTCACTATGGTACAGGCGCTGAATAAGCTGAAGCAGGTAATGGATGTGAACAATCATAAGATAGACATCATCAACATTGCGGAATATTTCTTCAGATATTTCCCTGATTATCCCGTGGTGAAGATCACACAGCATCCATACCAGTACTACATTGCCCCGACGGATAATTGTTTCCATGACGGATCCACGCTGGGCATGAAGTCGCTGGACATCATCCTGGTCTATTTCGGCATGTTCCGTTGCCAGCCCTGACACACCCTTCAAACCTGTTAAACATGACACAATTAAAAAAAGGGATCACTATCTATAACCAGCTGCCTGAAAACTATGATGCCATCAGCATCAATTCAGGAACAGTTCACCATGCGACACAAACAGCGCCAGCTGTCAGCTTCCAGGGCTTTAACTATGTACCCCGATATAATGATGACGCGTATGTCATCAAAAGGGACTGGCGGGCATTGAATGATGCGGAGATCAGGTGCCTGCAGGCAAACGGTCGCCGTAATGATTACAATACCGTCTACCTGGGCGATATTCCGGGAAAGCTCAAAGAACAATTCCAGTCGCTCTCTTTAGCCGGAGCTGCGAACAGGGATGAAGTAATGGAAAAACTGGCGGCAAGCCCGGAAAAGACCAAAGCGCTCAGTGAACAGCTCAATGCATTCTTACAACCACTGGCCAATAAACAGCCGTTCAAATTCCATTGTATCGGCATCAACTTCCCCAATATTGAGCTGGTGGCCTGTAATACCACCAAACTGCCGGCGGGCTACAAACCGCAGGATATCAGGTATATGGGCATGCACAATGATGGTACAAAAGATATGACCATCTATACTGCCAATAAAGCCGGCAACAGGATCTCCATCAATATCGGAGAGGAAAGCAGGTCATTCCTGTTTGTAAACCTCTCTATGGTACAGGCTATCAACATGCTGAAGAAGAAAATAGATATAGTGGAGCACAATGTCAACATCGCTAATATTGGCCGCTTCTTCTTCCAGCATTACCCCGATTATCCGGTTTTAAAGATCCGTCAGCAACCTTACCAGTTCTATATTGCTCCAACCGATAACTGTTTCCATGATGGCTCAACACTGGGCAGCTCTACGCTGGATGTCACTATGGTTTATTTTGGCAACTTTCAATATTAATGTATGCGTCTGAAACAAGGCATAAGATTATACAGCCTCTTACCGGAAGGATATGATGCCGTTTTTATCAACTCGGGCACCTCATCTTATAAAGAGCAGACCCTGGCGAAGGTAGACTTCCAGGACTGGCATTTTACTCCGCTGTTTGAAGAGGACGCCTATCTGCCGAAGAAGGACTGGCGGAAAATGAACACGCAGGAATCTGCCATCATCCGCGCTAAAACGGACCGTAAGGACCACAATACAATATTTACCGGTTATATTCCGGCAGAGCTCCAGTACATTATCCGGCGGCTGGGGCTGGAGCAGTCGAAAAACAGGGAGGAAGTGATGCAAAAGTTCAGGGATCATCCGGAAACCGTCCAACAGCTCAATACAAAGATGCAGGAATTCCTGAGCACAGTTGCAGACAATAAGCCTTTCCATTTTCACTGCATAGCCGCCAATCTGCCCAACCTTGAAATGGTAGCCTGCGATATTACGCGACTAAGGGAAAACTTTACTGTTCCCGAGAAAAGGTATATAGGACTGCATAATGATGGTACACAGTTTATGACCCTGCACACCACCCATAAGGCAGGCAACCGCATTACCATTAACCTCGGCAATCAATCGCGGATCTTCTACTTTGTGAACCTGACAATGATCCAGGCACTCAATATGCTATCGGAAAAGATTGACGTGAAAGAGCAGCAGGTGAACATCTACAATGTATCTGCGCACTTCTTCAAACATTTCCCCGACTACCCCGTCATTAAATTCATTCAACAGCCTTACCAGTTTTACATTGCGCCGACTGATAACTGTTTTCATGACGGCTCCACCTTAGGGAATACGGCCTTAGATATCAACATGGTTTATTTTGGAACATTCAGATGCTGAACTTTAAACATTACCCCTTTCAGAAACAGCTGGATTCGATGGACTGCGGACCTGCCTGTTTAAAAATGATCGCTGAGTACTACCGTATTGAGACGAATATATTTGTGCTGCGCGACTGGTGCAATACCTCACGGCTCGGCACCAATATCGGCGATATTGTCTTCGCTGCTGAACAAACCGGTTTAAAAGCCCTGGTGCTGAAAACGACAGACGAATACCTGAATGCATCCCAACCCTTCCCCTGCATCTTACACTGGCGCGAAAACCACTACGTGGTACTTTATGCCATCAGGGACGGGAGATACACCGTTGCCGATCCCGGGTATGGCCTCGCTACACTATCGCGTGAGGAATTTATACAGTCCTGGCTGGGCAGAGGGGAAAAAGGCATTGCCCTTTTCGTAGAACCTGATCCGGAAGGGAAGAATAATACGGTGAGCACCCCGGCTCATACCAGGAATATCTCCCGGCAGTTCCTGCAATTCATGAAACCCCATGCGGCAAAAACGGCTATCCTGTTCCTGATCATTTTGGTAGCCAGTCTCCTCTCACTACTGATCCCCAGAACGATACAGTACATGACGGATCATGGCGTACAGGAAAAAAACATTCATATTATCTGGAAGATGCTCCTGTTCCAGTTCATGTTGTTCGGCAGCCTTACGTTCACCAATTATATCAGGAACCTGATCCAGGCAAAGCTCAGCACAAAGCTGAGTATCAGCATTATCTCCGAGTTCCTTGTCAAGCTGCTGCGGCTGCCTGTATCATTTTTCGATACAAAGAATCATGCGGATATCTATCAGCGTATAGACGACCATGAAAGAGTAGAAACCTTCCTTTCTACAAAACTGGTGACCTTTATCTTCTCAGCAGCGCTGCTGATCTCGTATGTAGTGCAGATGCTGTTCTTTGACAAATACATTGTGTTCAGTTTTATCGCTTTCACCTTCCTTTCTTTTACCTGGTTCTTCCTGTTCCTTGGCAAGCGGAAGGAACTGGATTACCGCCGTTTCGGGCTGGCCATTGAAGAGCGCCACTATCTGAACGATCTTATTTCAGGCATGACGGAGATCAAACTAAATAATGCACAGGCTGTCAGGGTATCTCAATGGAGCGAGTTGCAAAACAAACTGTATGAATTCAAGCTGGGCAATCTTAAATTATCCCATCTTCAACAGAACGGGATCAACACGATCAACCAGCTGAAGAACATCTTTATTACTTTCCTCTGCGCTTACTGGGTGATCAACGATAAAATATCTTTCGGTGTGATGCTCAGTATTAGCTACATCATCGGACAACTGACCATTCCATTGCAGGAGGTAATGAACTTCTTCCAGGACTATCAGGATGCCAGGACTTCATTCGAAAGGCTGAATGAGATACAGCTAAAGGCCAACGAAAACGATGAAGAAAAATTGAACTTCCCTCCAGGGTTCAGTGAAGGATTTGAAATAACCGACCTTTCCTTCAAATATGCAGGCGTTCACAATAACTATGTGCTCCGCAATATCAATCTCTCTATTCCCAAAGGGAAGATCACTGCCATAGTAGGCACCAGCGGCAGCGGCAAGACCACCCTGATGAAGCTTCTCCTGGGCTTTTATGCCCCTCAGCATGGGCATATACGGGTCGACGACATCGACCTGCAAAAGATCAACACCGACGATCTCAGAAGGCAATGTGGTGTAGTGATGCAGGACGGTTACATTTACAGTGCTTCCATTGCGCAAAATATCGCGATGACAGACAGGGATATTGATGTCACAAAGGTGCGCAGGGCGCTGCAGATTGCCTGTCTTGATGAATTTGTCGACTCCCTGCCGCAGCAGCACAATACATTACTTGGCAGTATTGGCGTAGAACTGAGTGGCGGACAAAAGCAGCGCCTATTCATTGCACGGGCAGTGTATAACAATCCCCGGATCATCTTTTTCGATGAAGCTACCAATGCACTCGACTCCAACAATGAAAGGGCGATCATGGACAACCTGGAACGTTTCTTCGAAGGGAAAACAGTGGTGGTCATTGCACACCGCCTGAGTACCGTAAAGAATGCCGCGCAGATCGTGGTGCTGGAAAAAGGCGAGATTGTGGAGGTAGGTTCACATGCCGGGTTGACAAAGAACCGCGGGAAGTATTTTGAGCTGGTAAAGAACCAGCTGGAACTGGGTGTGTGAGTTATCCCACATACAAAAGACAAAGGCCGCACAAATGGCGGCCCTTATCATTTTTACAGATCAATTCACTTAAAGCACCACAAGCTTCTGTGTGGAGTTGAGCACCGTATTCGCGATCTTTACCAGGTATACGCCTGGTTTCAATGCTTTAGGTTCAATTGTATAGTTGGTTCCTGTAGTCATTTTCTGCAGTATGAGTTCACCAGTCAGGCTATACACAGTGATAATGCTTCTTTCCGCTTTGGCATTGGAGAAGCGGATCTGCACACTATTGTTAGTTACAGACGGGTTAGGATATACCTGGAACTCAGGATGAGCATAAGCAACTTTGTACTCTTCCGGCCTTGCCTGTCCATGGAATGGCTGGTTGCAATACAAAGACCAGTCTATACCTGATTTCGCCTCAGTAAGAGCGTCGCTGGTCCTGGCACTGGAAAGCAGCGCAGCAGTATACCATTTTGTGTTCACGCTTGCAGCGCCGGTAACACCGGTAACCAGCTGCAGGCGGTAGTCGAACTTCGCTTTTCTGGTAGCTTCACCGGAATAGATATAGTCCGTGTTGGTAATGATGGCGATCACCACATTGTTAGCCGGAGCAGCCATCAATTTCAGCGTAACATTGCCGCTGGAAACATACTGGCTGTACACCGGCGTACCATTCGCTGTCCAGTAAGCCAGCTGGCAGGTCATATTGGCACCGATAGGCTGAAAATTAACAGTAACAGTATTGCCGGTCACCGTTAAAGGGATCTGGTTAGCACCAGACCAACCAGGCAATGTGGTAGTATCAGGTCTCAGTACGCCGTTGGTGTTGGTTGTCTTAGCATAAGGTGTAGCCGTCCACGGAGCAGGATTTAACCAGGAAGGTTGCCACTCAGCACCGATAGAGCTACCGAAATTATCATTGAGTAACTGCACCACAGCTCTCTTCCATTTACCAAAATCAACCATCGCCTGTTTAGCCCTGTATTCGGTGATCAGTCTGCGCATCTGGGCGGCGCCGATGCCGCTTGCAATGCCTTCCAGCACCCTGGAAGATGCATAACGCCATATCCATGGAACAGCATTGTCGCCCAGCGTATTGCCCAGGAAAGTAGGGAATGATGAGCTGTACTGGTGCCCTCCCAGAAATCTGCGCCATGTACAAAGCTGCTGGCCGGAACTGTTATACATGTTCACGCCTTCAGCTGATGGTCCGCCGAAACTACCATCCTGCAGCCAGCCTGAATAACATTCGATCGGCATGAAGGGCGCAATAAAATCCGTACCGTTCAGGAAGCCCATGGAGCTGTAGTTGTTCGACCTGCGTGCATCAGCTGTTTGCTGGAACCACACGTTACCGCCTTCATGGAACCATGCGGAATTCTTCACACCAGGCAGGTCTGCCAGGGTAGCATGAATACCTTCATGTACCATGGCGCTTCTCTGGTATTCGCCATCGCTGCCTTTATATGCAGGATCAAATGCGTATACAGGATAGTAAGACGCAAGAATGATCGGCCAGTTCTTACCATTGTAGTAAATACCACTCTGCCAACCACCCTGCTCTGTACTATCTGCCTGGTCGGTACAAAGACCAGAACCATAGAGGTATACGGCGCTCTTATAACCGCTTCTTGCCCTCAGGTCAGCAGGCCAGCCCATTGTATCGCGGAAGTATTTGAATTCACTGTTTAAACGGGCCAGCATTGGCGTAATAGCAGCGGAAGTGATCATAGCGCGTTTCTTTGGTCCCCAGCGGAATGTCCACCAGCCGGACGACTGGGTGCCAACTACCTGCGGACAATCGTTCAGCACCTGTGCTGGTTCAGCCAGATTAGGATATTCAGTCCGGAAGTCGTAGCTGATGGTAGGCGAGTATGCCGGCCAGGTGTAGTTGCTGCTGTCGCCGCCTGTAGGTGGCGGCGTTGTTACCGCTGTACCGTACACCCGCCATTCGAGAATACCTGTTGACTGGGAAGTGTTACGCATCGACAGGCGGAGCTTTGTCACGTCCACTGCGGTGAATGACACTGTATTAAATGCATTCTTCTGTAAAGGTACATTGGCCAGTTGTATCCACGCAGTGCCATTCCAGTATTCCAGATATGCGGTAGTAGGCGTCAGCACGCCACCGGCATCGTCAAACCAGTATACCTGCGCAGATGTAACAGCGTAGGTCTGTGACCAGTCATACTGTACCCATTGAATGGAATTGGGGTTGTCCCAGTTACCATAGGCGCCATGGCTTTTGTCGTTCGAATTGGCCGGCGTGTAATTGTCATTTAACGCCGTAATTGTTTCCCAGGGGGAAACATACGATGTTGTTGAAGTGGCCTGTGGGGCAATATTCGTTTGTGAATATGCGACCGCACAACCGAATAACAACAGTAGCGATGTCCATGTAAATTTTAGCATCGTGTGTTCTTTTAAATGGTGAAAAAAGGATAGCCTGGATCGTTATTAAGATCACCATCGACGGGTTTTTCAATTCACAGTTATCCCAAAAGCGGGCACTCAATTCACTGCTTCATAGGTTCTCGCATTAATCATCAGCATGAAAATAAAACTATAGCAGAATAGAGCGCCATAGCTGGGTTGTATCACTTTTTCTATACCGCGAATGGTTCTTTTGAGTTTTAATAATATGGTTCCTGATGCTCATTACACCATACTTCTGCACGGTATAAAAATAGCATAGCCACCAAAATATGGATATCCATATTTTAACTTTTTCAGATAATATTTTATCCAATGGTGTCATCAAGACACTATATATAAAATATCGTTTTCAATTGGTGATTACCGGGCCAGTCCCGCTCTTATTTACGAGCCAGTTCCTACCTGTCCGTCTTCCTAAAATTGACGCATTAAACAAAGTAGTTTGACGTTTTAAACAAAGCGACTTGCTGTTGATGTGTTTAGTTTTGTCTTGTAAAATTTTAGAAAATGAAAGACAACTACAACGGAGCATTACAACAGGCGCTCCATTCAGGATTCAACGCTACATCAACGACTGATGATGTTATAAAAGGAATTGACCTTTCGGGTAAAATCGTGATCGTTACAGGCGGCTATGCAGGCATAGGACTGGAAACCGTAAGAACACTGGTAGCTGCAGGCGCTATTATAATAGTACCGGCACGTGATGTACAGAAGGCCAATAGTAATTTAAAAGGCATCAGTAACGTAACAGTGGCTCCTATGGACCTCATGGATCCGGCATCTATCAACGCATTTGCAGCAGCATTCCTTACTGCATATAAAAAGCTTGATATCCTTATCAACAATGCAGGCATCATGTGGGTACCGCTGCAACGCGATAAACGTGGATATGAATCCCAGCTGGCCACCAATCACCTGGGGCATTTTCAGTTAACTGCAAAGCTCTGGCCAGCCTTAAAGGAGGCAAATGGTGCACGTGTGGTGAATGTATCTTCCTTCGGGCACCAGATGGCCCCCTTCAACTTTGAAGATCCTAATTTCAAAGAAAGGGCGTATGAAACGCTGCAGGGCTATGGACAATCCAAAACCGCCAACAATCTTTTTGCCGTTGAACTGGACCATCGTGGCAAAAGTGTCGGTGTACGGGCCTTCTCCCTGCATCCCGGATCTGTGCTGGGGACCGACCTGGGGCGCGTAGCGCCTATGGCCTTATTCCAGCAAATGGGCACGCACGACGAGAACGGGAACATTTATCCGGAAGTGGCGGCCAGGCTCAAAACTGTAGACCAGGGAGCGGCAACTTCTGTATGGTGTGCTACCAGCCCGCAATTAAATGACATTGGCGGTGTGTATTGCGAAGATGCCGATGTGGCGGAATTGGATGAAGGAAATATCATCCATAATTACGATGATCCGACATCGTTGCGGGGCGTAAAGCCATATGCAGTTGATGCAGCCAATGCGCAAAGATTATGGACGCTGAGTGAAGAGATGACAGGCATTTCATTTCCTGCAAACTAATACGGATCATCCACCACATGCGCTCCTCATCGGTGAAGCCTTTTGTCTGTTTCCCGGGTGTACCCTGTGAAACAGCATTCAACCCGGTCAGGAGCACATGCGGTTGCAGCCCGGGGAAACAAACCCCGGGAACAGAAATGGATGAACATTAGCATCCGCAGCATTTTAGCTCCATCAGGAGCACATGTGGTTGCAGCCCGGGGAAACAAACCCCGGGAACAGAAATGGATGAACATTAGCACCCGCAGCATTTTAGCTCCGTCAGGAGCGCATGTGTTTGTAGCCCGGGGTGACAATCCCCGGGAACCGTAATGTGCCCTGCACATTTTATTTTCGTAGATTTATCATTTATCGCAATGGAATTTGAAACAAAATATATCACCCCTGATATTAAACTGTCTGAATTTAAAGGCAAGTCTTTCAGAGTGGAAGTCATGTTTGAGCACCATATGCTGGTCTGGTTCATTTCGGGCGAAACGAAAATCATACAGGCCGACGCCACCTATACTTTCAATGCAGGCGATACCTTCCTGATACCACGTAACCAGCTGGCTACGGTTATCAATTACCCCAAAAATGGCCTGCCACATAAAGCTGTAGCCATGCACCTGACCAGGGAGCGGCTGGAGGATTTCTATTCCAGGCATAAGGCCGTTAATACAACAAGGGTACAACCACTGCAAAAAGTGTATCGCTTCAGAAAGCACCCTCTGCTGGAAAGCTGTCTCGCATCGCTTATTCCCTATTTTGACCTGGGCGATCATCTTCCTCCCGATATCGCTGCTATTAAGATTGAGGAGGCGATCAGCATTTTAAGATCCATAGACAAAGATGTAGATGGGTTACTGGCCAATTTTGAAGAACCGGGAAAGATCAGTCTGACCGAATTCATGGAGCGACATTATATGTTCAACATGACGCTGGACAGGTTTGGCTATCTCACCGGTCGCAGCCTGGCAACATTCAGACGGGACTTTAAAAAGGCTTACAATACCACTCCGCAGAAATGGCTAACGGAAAAGCGGCTGGACCTGGCGCATTACCAGATAGCAGAACAACACCGAAAACCTATCGACGTTTATGTAGAAGTAGGCTTTGAAAACCTGTCCCATTTCTCATATGCCTTTAAAAGCCGCTTCGGGTATCCGCCCAATGCATTACTGGATAAAAAATGATACGATGTCGGCGCTGATCATCAGCCGGTTTCGAGCTTACCCCAAATATTCTGATAGTACGGCTCTGCGTGTTCGCATTCACTCAACAGCTAAAACTGTGTTGTGCCACAACGGGCACAGATAAATTATCGTCACCAGTATTAAAAGACAATTACAACCGGTGTGTACTGAACATCATTGTATAAGCAATAGACGCCCTCTCTTCCGGATATAAGCGCCTATCACAAATAAAAAATAAGCATATTGCTTCATTTTTTCTCATCTGTTGCCACGCCATATCAAGCTTTATCCATTGCCTCAGCAATTTCTGTTTTCGGCAATACCGTCCCGTTTTAAACTAATTAAGCATTCTGGCTGGCTATTTCAAACGTCACCGGGCATTGTTCACCGATTCATCCTGCCTCTCCGGCGAAAACCACCGGGAGAATCCTCGTACGCCTATTAGTTTCGAAGCCGAAGCGATCATCAACATAGTATATTTTATGAAGAGGCTACTGACAGCAACACTTACAGCGATTCCATTTATGCTGATTGCAGCGTGCAGCTCCGGAGAGAAAGACAGGCAGGCATTACTGGCCCGTATCGACAGTTTACAGGAAAAAGCGGATGCCGCCTATGTACCGGGCACAGGAGAGATCATGAACAGCATTGTTCAGCCGCATCACCTGAAATTGTGGCTTGCCGGCACTAATAACAACTGGACGCTTGCGGCATATGAGCTACACCTGTTATCGGGCGGATTCAAAAGAGTGGAGAAGTTTCACAAAGGATCACCGGAGGCAACTGCCGTGCAGATGATCTACCCGGAACTGGATAGTTTAAACGACGCGATTAAGGCTCAGAGAAAAGAGTTGTTTCAAAAGCATTTCCTGTTAATGACCAACACCTGTAATAGTTGTCATCAGGCAACAAACAATCCCTTCGTTGTTATAAAAGTACCGGAGAAGGAATTGTTCAGCAACCAGGAATTTTAATATCCTGACCGGAGATATTCCTACAGGATTATTACAGATTCCGCTGATAGTTTTGCCGCTTCGTAAACAGGAACCATGCCATGCCCGGCGGGATACCGGGAATTGCCAATAATAGACATCATTACCTCAATGTATATGCGTATAAGTAAACCAATAACTATAAAGCTGCTGACATGCATTATGCTGATTCAACTTATGGCTTGTGGCAATAAGAAAAGCAGTCCTGCAAAAAATGATGTAAAGACGTACCCCGTGCTTGAAATGGCTTATCAGCAGGCGGAAATAGACAATGATTATCCAGCCACTATCCAGGGTATTCAGAACATTGAAATACGTCCCAAGATTGACGGCTATGTGGAAGATATCTATGTAGATGAGGGAGCAGCCGTAAAGAAGGGGCAATTGCTTTTCCGCATCAATGCACCGCAATATGAGCAGGAAGTTAAAACGGCGGAAGCCAACATCGAAATAGCGCGTGCAGATGTGAATGCGGCACAGATGGAGCTAAACAAGGTCAAACCGCTTGTAGACAAAGATATTGTCAGCAAATACGCGGAAGAAGCGGCGCAATACACCCTGCAATCCAGGCAGGCAGCGCTTACACAGGCAAGGGCTGCATTAAGCAATGCGAAAACGAACCTGAGCTATACGTGTATCTATAGCCCTGCCGATGGCGTGATCGGCGTACTACCTTACAAGATAGGTAGTCTTATCAACAGTACAACACCGAACCCTTTAACTACCGTATCCAATATCAGCAAGATCTATGCTTACTTTTCCATCAATGAGAAACAGGGGCTGGACTTCTTTACCGCATCCAAGGGGAGAACCATGCAGGAAAAGCTGGCAACGCTTCCTCCTGTAACATTAGTGCTTGCCAACGGAACACTGCTTCCGGACAAAGGAAAGGTAGAAACGGCCAGTGGTCTGATCAATACGCAGACCGGTGCATTGAATATGAGAGCTACCTTTCCTAATCCGGCAGGCCTGGTACATAGCGGTAGCAGCGCCCTTGTACGCATCCCGGAAAAGATCGATACAGCCTTGCTCGTTCCTCAGAAAGCCACCTACCAGATACAGGGGAAATTGTTTGTGTATGTGCTGGAAGCAGGCAATAAAGTACGGTCTGCCGAGATCACTTCCACAGCATCGGCAGGACAGGCGTTTGTTGTCACCGCAGGTATCAGGCCGGGCGACAAAATCGTTGCAGACGGGATATCTAGTTTAAGGGAAGGCCTGGTCATAAAACCGAAACCTGTCAGCGCAGCAGATGCATTCACCTTATTATGATAAACCTGCCTGTTAAAACAATGATATGTTAAAGCGATTTATAGAACGGCCGGTATTATCCACGGTAATATCCATTATTATCGTAACACTCGGGGTACTTGGGCTGACCTCATTGCCGATATCACAATATCCGGACATCGCCCCTCCTACCGTACAGGTACAGGCTACCTACAGCGGCGCAAACGCGGATGTTGTAATGAAGAGTGTGATTGTACCGCTGGAACAGCAGATCAATGGCGTGGAAAATATGGATTATATCACATCCACCGCTGGCAATGACGGCAGCGCCAATATCACTATCAGCTTCAAGATAGGCAGCGATCCTAATATGGCGGCGGTGAATGTACAGAATGCCGTATCGCGCGCTACTCCCCTGCTACCACAGGAAGTAACCCGTGCAGGTGTTACTGTTCAGAAGAAGCAGACCAGCACCCTGCTGATCTTTGCCTTGTATAGCGATAACCCTGCTTTCGACCAGACCTTCATACAGAATTACGCATCTATTAATGTGCTGCCGGTTATCAAGCGTATCCAGGGCGTAGGCGATGCCTCCTCGCCCAGCGTGATGGACTATTCCATGCGTATCTGGCTGAATACCCAGGCCATGGCATCGTATGGACTGGTACCTTCCGATGTCACAGCGGCCCTGGCCGATCAGAACATCCAGGCTGCACCAGGGCAGTTTGGCGAACGGGGCAAACAATCTTTCCAGTATGTGATCACTTATCCGGGTACATTGACCGATCCTGCACAGTTTGGAGATATTGTGATACGTTCCAGCGTGAGGGGTCGCATCCTCCGTCTGAAAGACATTGCCCGTGTGGAACTGGGTGCATTGAGTTATTTCAACGTGGGCCGCGTGAACGGACATCCCGGTGTTTCTGTAGACGTAGCACAGGTAGCTGGCTCCAACGCCCATCAGGTAATACAGCAAACACTGAAAGCCCTGGATGATGCATCTAAAAGCTTTCCCAGCGGTCTTAAGTACGTGGTTTTACAAAATGTAGATGACTTTCTGAATGCCTCTATCGACAAAGTATTACATACGCTGGCAGAGGCCTTCATACTTGTATTTATCGTCGTATTTATCTTCCTCCAGGATTTCCGTTCTACATTGATACCGGCTATTTCTGTGCCGGTAGCTATTATCGGTACTTTTTTCTTCCTGAAACTGTTTGGGTTCACCATCAACCTGCTGACACTTTTTGCTATCATACTGGCCATCGGGATTGTGGTTGACGACGCCATTGTGGTGGTGGAGGCTGTCCACGCCAAACTGGACGAAGGCTATGAATCGGCGGAGAAAGCCAGCACAGATGCACTCAGCGAAATATCAGGAGCGATCATCTCCATTACCCTGGTAATGTCTGCCGTATTTATTCCTGTAAGTTTCATCGGGGGATCCTCAGGTATATTCTACAAACAATTCGGCCTTACATTGGCAACCGCTATTGTCCTTTCCGCTATCAACGCGCTTACTCTAAGTCCGGCGCTCTGTGCTTTATTCCTGAAACCGCATCATGAAGAGCATAAGAAGAAAGGGATGCTGCAACGGTTCTATACAGCGTTCAATACTTCCTTCGAGCTGCTGACTGCCCGCTACAGGAGGTCTGTTGCCTTTCTGGCAAAGAAGGTATGGATACCGCTTTCCACGCTGGGCATCTTTATTGTCATATTATATTTCCTTTCGAAAAGCACGCCAACGGGTTTTGTACCCAATGAAGACCTGGGAGCCATCAACTGTAATATAGCCCTCCCGCCGGACGCCTCGCTTGAGCGTACAGATGCTGTGGCGCGGAAGGTGGAGCAAATTGCCAGAACCATTCCCGAAGTAAATAATGTACTCTCAGTTACCGGCCGCGGACAACTATCCGGCAATGGTAATAACTATGCATTGGTGGTAATGCGGCTTATTCCCTGGTCACAAAGGAAACGTAATGTGCAGACGATCATTAAAGAACTCTTCACCAGGACGGCAGATATTACAGAAGCAGAGATCAAGTTCTTTGCCCCTCCTACTATTCAGGGTTTCGGCGCTACGAACGGATTTGCTTTTCAGCTGCAGGATAAGACCGGAGGCAGCATCGCCAGCTTCTATAAAGTAGGTAAGGACTTCCTTGCCGCACTGGGCGACCGCCCCGAGATACAGTTTGCTACCACAGCATTCAATCCTAATTTTCCGCAATACACCATGACCATCAACGTGCCTAAAGTGAAAGAAGCTGGTTTGAACGTAACAGATATTACCGGAGCGATGCAGGGGTATTACGGCGGGATCTATGCTTCCAATTTCAACGAGTTCGGGCAGCAATACAGGGTAATGGTACAGGCCTCACCCGAGTTTCGTACAACACCGGAAACCCTCAATGCAGTGTTCGTACGCACGCACGACGGGCAAATGGTGCCTATCACGGAATTTGTGACACTGACACAGACCTATGGGCCACAGTCCATCACCCGCTTTAACCTGTTCAATTCCATCAGCGTAAACGGCACGCCTAATCCGTCTTATAGTTCAGGGCAGGCTATCAGCGCTATACAGGCTGTAGCGGCAGAAACGCTTCCACAGGGTTATAGCTTCGAATATTCCGGCATTACAAGAGAAGAACTGACGGGGGGCAGTCAGACGATATTTATATTCCTGTTGTGCCTTGTGTTCGTCTTCCTGCTGCTCAGCGCACAGTATGAAAGTTACCTGCTGCCTTTTGCCATATTGCTGACCATTCCCGTCGGAATCGCAGGCACCTTCCTGTTCATCAATCTCTTTGGTATCAGCAATAACATCTATGTACAGATCACACTTATTATGCTGATAGGTTTACTGGCCAAGAATGCCATTCTGATAGTGGAATATGCGCTTGAAAGGCGAAAGTCCGGAATGGGTATCGTTGAAGCAGCCGTAAAGGGTGCAGAAGCGCGGTTAAGACCTATTCTGATGACCTCCTTTGCGTTTATCCTGGGTCTTATTCCACTGATGCTTGCCACAGGAGCGGGCGCCAACGGCAACCGCTCGATAGGCACAGGGGCGGTAGGTGGTATGCTGATCGGCACCACTTTCGGGATCTTCATCACACCTGTTCTGTTTATCCTGTTCCAGACCTTGCAGGAGAAAATCAGCAGCAAAAAGCGAGTAATATGAAACGGCATTTCACACGCGACATCCTTATTACGGTGATAGTCATGGCGGGTATCACATCCTGCTCGGTAACGAAACAGTATACACCACAGCAAACTGCCGTAAAAGGCCTTTACAGGGATAATGACGAAACAGATACCACTAATATGGCCAGCCTGCATTGGAAAGAGATATTTACAGATACGCTGCTCCAACAGCTGATCAGTACAGGAATCAACCAAAACCTGAACCTCCAGGCCGCCTATTCCCGTATCAGGCAGGCGGCAGCCGCTTATGAGCAAAGCAGGCTCCAGTTCCTGCCGGCGTTGAGCGCAGATCCAACGGCTGCCTTTGCCGGATCGTCTGATCCGCAGTCCATCGGGAAAGCCGTTACAAACAGCCTATATCAGACAACCCTAACGGCCAGCTGGGAAGCCGACATCTGGGGAAAACTGAAAAGCGCCAAACGGGCCAGTCTTGCCAATCTGCTGCAGGCCGAAGCAAATGCCCGCGCCATACAGACCTCGCTGGTAGCAGGTATTGCCAGCAGTTATTATACCTTGCTGGCGCTGGACCAGCAACTCGCTATTACACAGGAAAGCGTAAAGAACTGGCAGAAAACGGTAGATATCATGAAAGAGCTGAAAACTGCCAACACTGTGACCGGAGCGGCAATTGTACAGAGTGAAGCGAGCAAATATGCTGTATCGGTTACTATTCCCGACCTGAAACGGTCTATCCGGGAAACGGAGAACCAACTGAACCTGTTACTGGGGAATGTTCCGGGACCGGTGAGCAGGACCACTCTCGACAGCCAGCATCCTGTTACACTGCTGCAAACAGGCGTGCCGGCACAACTGCTCGCCAACAGGCCGGATGTAGAAGCAGCAGAGCATAACCTGCGTTACTACTTTGAATTAACGAATGTTGCCCGCACTTATTTCTATCCTTCACTGACATTGAGTGCATCTGCAGGGTATGCGAGCATGAGTTCTTTCTGGGGAGTGGGTTCCTGGCTCAGTAACCTGACGGCTGGTTTAAGCCAGCCTGTTTTTAACCAGGGCGTCAATAAAGCAAGGCTGCGTGCCGCCCGTGAGCAACAGCAGCAGGCAGCCTTAAATTTTAAAAATACCGTACTGACAGCGGGAGAAGACGTCTCCAATGCCATATATTCTTACCAGATGGCAGGGCAAAAAGCAGCAGACAGGAACCTGCAGCTGGAGAACCTGCGGAAGTCAGTAGAATACACACAGGAACTCGTACGCTATGGTTTCGCTAATTACACAGAAGTATTGACGGCACAGCAAAATCTGCTGATCGCTCAACTGAACAAGGTGAGCGACCGTGAGCAACAATTATTGGCAATCGTATCTCTCTACCGTGCATTAGGAGGTGGCTGGCGATAAACTGGCATGTGTTTAAAAAACATCCAGTATCAACAGTTTCTTTTCTCCTGCCGGCACCTGCCAGCTGATCTGCTTCCCTTTCTGAAATCCCAGTAAGGCGGTACCGATAGGCGCAAGTACGGATATCTTGTTCTGGCTGATGTCTGCCTTGTCGGGCGTAACGATCGTAACCGCCAGTATACGTTGTGTCTCCATATCCTTGACAACAGCAGTAGAATTAAGTCCCACTACGGTATCAGGAAAATTCTCCCTGGGCACCAGCTTTGCTTTTTTCAGTTCGGTTTCCAGTTCTGTTACACGACTTCTGTCAATTGACTGGCGGTGTCCTCCATTTCTGATGTATGTTGTAAGGATATCGAAATCCTCTTTCTTTATCACTAATTGTTCTTTTTTCATTTTCATACGTTTTGATTTAACATTGATAATTGGGGGATCAGTGTACCCCGGGCGCAATAGAATGCTGATAGATGCCAGACGGCACCACTGGCTAACAACCCGCTCGCAACGGCAACGTTTGTATTGCGAACCGACGGCACCATCCCATTGATCACCGGCATTGTCAGGCGCTCTTCTTCAGCGATACCGGCAACATCTTGGACAGGATCACCTTCCATTTCTCGGCTTTATTCTCCAGTTCCGAGAGTTCGCTGATATTGTCTTCTGCCTGTTTAAAGAACTGGACATCCGCAGGTGGCTTGTCCAGCAGGAACTTAAAATGTAAGGTCATCTTCTCAAGATATTGTTCCAGCCTCCGCTTTCTCAGGCCATTTACCTGGATATGGCCATATTGTTTTTTTACGGAACAGTTGGTGACCTCGTTCAGATCTATGACCTGCTCTGTAAGCACGCCGTTATTGATACCGTTCAATACCAGTAGTTTTCTCTGTACTCCATCCAGGCCAATGATACAGTTCCTCAACACTTCCTGGCTTGAGAAGGAGAGGTTATATTTTGATCCAAGCCTGCTGAAATAATCAAGCAATCTTTTCATCTTTCTTTGTTTTTGTCTGTTTCGAATAGCTGTCAGCAAGCAATAACATAAAAAAGCAGCTGCTGAGAGCAGGATAAACACATCTGCCAGTGACATGATAATTTTTTACAACACGGTATCATCACCTGTTCCGGGCAAAGCCGTACAACAGCATTACCGGGGCAGTGATGCATAATATAAAATACCATTTAGGACTGGCGATCAGGCCCCGCTCCACTGAAATGGCGCTCAATAGCGCCAACAGCGCGACAGCTCTGCCAGCTGAAACCCGTTGTTTCCGGTACATGGCAATAACTTTTACACGTTAAGTACTAACAGTAAATAAGATTGAATACAATATCCCAGGCTATTGGAGCAATCAGGCCTGGGCAAACCTGTTAAAGTCTTTAAAGTTGGAGAAGTAGTACAGGTCTACACAAAAGGGGATAAATTCCGGGAATGACCAGGTAAAGCAGTTGCTGATATCAGGTATTACGTACCTGACAGCATCTGTATTGTTAATATGGGAACTCTTCCGGATCATTTAGTCAAACTTACTAAATAAATTTGTAATACCTGACATCAAATACCTAATAGTTCGTTAATTCTGTCAGCATTGTCCTAACTTCACTTTATGAACGCAGGTACATTTTTACGCAGTACATCACTCCTCGATGATACCTTTTTTGAGCAGACCGTTATTTTCATTACCGAGCACAACGAAAAAGGCGCCATGGGCTTCGTTACGAACAGGCTTTTTCCAAGGCGGATCAATGAACTGGTGGAGTTCAGCAACTGTGCTCCCTTCCCCCTGTATGAAGGTGGCCCTGTGGATCAGGAGCACCTGTATTTTATACATCAGCGCCCCGACCTGATAAAAGGAGGCGATCCGGTAACAGCTCATATCCACCTGGGGGGCGATTTTAAGGCTGCTATGCAATACATTAACGACAATACTATCACAGAAAAGGATATCAGGATATTTATCGGCTATTGCGGCTGGGATGACGAGGAACTTGAAGCGGAGATTGCGGAAGGAAGCTGGGAGCTCATACAGGAAAGCCAGGCCGCCCTTTTCTGATCATGATGCGCTGGATGTCCTGCAGCTGTAACTTTTGCCTCCCAATGGACGTTTTACCTGCAAACATCCATTTGATCAACTATATCACCGCTGTATCATGAAACATTTTTATCTCCTCCTTTCCCTTGCTTTCCTTTTTGTAGCCTGTTCCAAAGATGACTTTAACCCTTCAAAACCTAAAGATGGCCAGGTAGTAGAGCTCTTTCTTGATCATTACACAACAGCCGGAGACCAACGGATATCCATAAATGCCAAAAGAGATGAGTCGCTTCATACCTATTTGAAAAATTTCGACGAACGCGAAAAGGGCTATGTGTACATAGTTAAGGCAAAAGTGGTGGCTACGCCATCGGGTTGGGCGGATTACCCTTCTTACACGTTTGATTATATAAAAACACTTGCCAGGGAAAAATACCAGGGAACGGATACTTTCGCATTGCCTCTGTTTGGATGGATCGGCGACGGAGATGCTTTCTTTCTAAGAAAAGATGCCGCCGGTTATTCCTACCTCGATTACCAGCTTAAGCCCGCCGATGCTTCTGTGCAGGCAGATCTCGGCAAAGCGGTCGAAAAGGGCTTACAAATGATCAACACCGCCGGTCCCCGGACGCCGCTCAAGGTCTATGTACAGCATGACCCTGCGAACTATGCCAAAGGCTACATCGTGTACCACGTCCAGCTTCAATAAAACAGATATTTGCTATTCATATAAAGAGGCACATCCGGAAGCCGGGTGCGCCTCTTTGCATTGTTGCAGATGCTGCACATCTACTATCTTAAGCCGTTCGAACCGCTACAGGACTTTTTTACTAACTTTAGAAAAAAACAGGACATGGAGAATAAAGGGCTGCTTTTTATTCCGGATATAAGTGGCTTTACCCGTTTTGTGAACGAAATAGAGATCGATCATAGCCGGCATATCATACAACAGTTGCTGGAGGTCTTGATTAATGCCAATAATACCGGTCTTGAAATCTCTGAGATCGAAGGAGACGCTATTCTGTTCTATAAATTCGGGGCCCCACTGGAACTGGAAGCATTATATAAACAGGTGGAAAAAATGTTCTGCGAATTCCACCGGCATCTGAATGCATACGACCACCGAAAAATATGCCAATGCAGGGCATGCGTATCTGCGGTGGACCTTACCCTGAAGATCATCACCCACTACGGTGAGTTCACGACCTATAACGTAAAGAACTTCAGCAAGCTGATAGGAAAAGATGTGATCGTTGCTCACCAGCTTCTGAAAAACGATATTAACCAGCATGAATACTGGCTGGTAACAGATAACCTGCTGCAGGATACACCTCCCGCCGGACTGGCTGCATGGATGAAGTGGGATACCAGCGCCAAGCAGACCGAAACGGGTGAAATACCCTTCCACTACACGCAGTTAGGCCAGTTACGAAAAGAGCTGCCACCTGAGCCCGACCCACAGCTGGAGCTCTCGGATAAGGTAAAAGTAGTGTCTGCATTTAAAGATTACGACGTCGACATTAAAACGCTTTGCTTTACTGTCGTTCATTTCGAGTTTCGCCACCAATGGCAGGTAGGTTTAAAAGAAGTCAATGAGGTGGAGCATTTTCTGCCGGGCGTAGGCAGCCGCCACCAGCATGTAATGGAGAATGGTCAGAAAATAATGATGTTTACAAGCAGCTTTTCCTATAACCCTGAAGAGAAGATATTATTCAGTGAGACGGACGAAAAGCGGAAAAGCTCGACCTATTACACTATTGAAAAAGCGCCCGATGGCCGCTCCCGCCTGATACTGGATGTCTACATCCCTAAAAATCCGGTACGACAGCTGTTGTTTAATCTTTTAGAGAAAAATAATCTGCAGAACAGCCTTCGCCAGTCGCTCGAAAACCTGGAACCTATTGTGAAGAAGATGGTACTGCCGCTGGAATTCTGACAACGGCCTGTCAGGGCATATAAAGCCCGAAATACTTCTCCCTGCCTGACGGCCGGGAAAAGTATTTCGGGCAAATAAAGGGCTTGTTTTCGCCTGTTATGAGGAATGTATTGCTAGGGTTGCTGCAGCTCTGCTATTTCTATCTTCCGCATTTGCATGAGTGCTTCCTGCGATTTCTGCGGATTTGAAGAATTAAACAGCAACTGGCCTATATTTTTGGGTACTACCTGCCAGCTTACGCCGAAAGGGTCTTTACACCAACCACACATGCTTTCTTCCCCGCTTTTTGTAAAGGTATCCCAGTAATAGTCTATAGTTTGCTGATCATCACACTCCAGCACCAGGGAAACCCCTTCCGTAAATGTGAACTGCTGAGGCACACCGCTATCCATCGCCATCAGCAAATGACCGTTGACGGTAAATTGCGTATGCTGGATCTGCCCTGTCATCTCTCCTTCTGAGTAACGAAGGAGTCCCTCATTTTTATAGGACGGAAACGTTTTTTCGTAGAAATCAAGCGCCTGCTGACACCGGCCCTGCTGAGCCCCGCAAAACATCAGCGTGGGCACGAGCTTATTATATTTCCAGTCGTCCGGCCCATAATACAATTGCCAGCTGACGCCATACTTGTCTACCGCCCAGCCATAACTCGCACTCCAGGGGTAGCTGTCCAACTGCATTAATATGT
Source organism: Chitinophaga filiformis (assembly GCF_023100805.1). Lineage (NCBI taxonomy): Bacteria > Pseudomonadati > Bacteroidota > Chitinophagia > Chitinophagales > Chitinophagaceae > Chitinophaga > Chitinophaga filiformis. Next base: position 4,125,610 of record NZ_CP095855.1, on the reverse strand, counting down.
TGCCTTCCCGGGTCAGTTTCTCCCATACCTGCGCAATCGCTACTTTGTCGTTAGAGATCCACATGAAGGAAATAGCCGGGTTGGGCTTGTATATAGGCCCTCCGTTCAGGCCCATCAGTTCTGTGCCATCCAGCAGGGCTTTGACAACGATCGGGTTCTCGTCTGTGATCTTTGAATTGGGAAAAACCGAAACATAAAAATTAAATGCCTCGCTGGCCTTCCCGTCAAACCATATACAAGGAAAGATATTGGTGTTGGATGAAGCTTTCATGATGCATTATTTTCCTTCCAATTTAACCAATTACTCAATGACAATAAAATTTCTTCATTCTTTTGCTATGTCTTTATCCTTCCCTTCTACCAGGAACGAATGAATGTTCTCCAGTAATGCATCAGATGTGTTTGAGTTGGTGAAAATGGCATATCCCATCTTCAGGTCCTTATAAACTTCAAACCGGCATTTGAAATCCCCGTTATTACCGCCATGGCCAAACGTTTTACCGAAAGGCGTTTCCCTTATTTCAAGGCTCATACCCATATATGTAGGCACCTTGGGCTTGTGCGTCCAATTTGTAAAATCATATTCCGATTGCTTTGACATGATCATATTGTAAGTCTCTGGTTTAAGCCCCTGCTGTTCCAACAGATACAACATAAACCGTGTAAAGATCTGCGCTTCCGTATGCATGGAATAAGCCATACCTGGTTTTTCCGGCAGGTCGTTGTTACTGGGCCTTCCATCAAAGTGGCCATATGCCACCATCCGCTGCAGGGAATCATTCTTTGAGAAGAATGTATGGTATAGTCCGACAGGCTGTATCACTTCTTCCTGCAACACTTGCTCTACACTCTTACCCGTGATCTTTTCCACTACCATTTTGAGGTATTCAAAGCCTTCCCCGGAATAACCAAACGCTGTTCCGGGCGTAAATTTAATGACCAGTTTACCATCACGCCAATTGGGGAAGCCGGTGCGATGTGTCAGTACATGTCTTGCAGTGATCAGCTTGTAGCGGTCATCGTATTCTATGTCCTTGTAGGGAAGATATTGGTATAAAGGCTTGTCGAGATCAATCACCCCACGTTCAGCCAACTTTTCTACAGCTAAGGCAAACACAGGCTTTGTAATTGAAGCAGCTTCAAACAGTGTACTGTCATTCACCCTTGCCCCTGTCATAGCGTTAGTGACCCCATATGTTTTATGATATATCAGCTTCCCATCCCTGATCAAAGCAAGCGAAACGCCGGGTATCCCATAGTAATCGCGATAAGCCTCAATAAAGCTATCTACCTTCCCGGGATTATCAGCAGTAAAATCAAACAGTACACCTTTATCGGGAATCAGGTCGGGCACCGGCGCCAGGGGAAGAACAATATCAGGCGCTACTGTTTTTTGCCCGGGTTTGGCTACAAAAGTAAGAGGCGTCTTATAGGCTACGGCATATAGCTTGTCATCAGATTGATAATAACGGTCAGAAAATAAGAGCTCATATTTCCCGGCAGGAACTGTTATGGAGTAATTGCCCAGGCTATCTATTGCTGCGGCTGTCCATAATTTTGGATTATCCACAGACCTCAGCCGTACCTGGCCAGGCAACTTAGCAGCTGTATGTTTGTCCCAACTCATTTTACCAGACACAGTAGACAATTTTGCATCATTGGGCAAAAAGATAATATCGCCGAGGCTGTTTGGATTCATATATTTGGCGCCTCCTTTTCCCCAGGCCGACCAGGAAAAACTGCCGTCCTGATCCCTGTCGAATACATGAAAGTCAAATCCCATGGACTTCCCGGCAGACAATTCATTTCCCAGGCGAATGCGCCATTCATAGAAGCGCATATCTCCCTTCCGCGTCATGGCAACCTCCACAATATTCCAGGATGCTGCACTGGCAAAAGGGTCATAGAAGGCGTTATTTGTATTGCGGAGTTTCTTACTGTACATAAATGAGGCCACTCCCGAACCCGTCAGCAAATGGCGGGCATCGATGCTCACCTCAAGTCCATCCTGCGTATTCCATTTTACATTTTCGGATGTATCTTCCATAAAGTCATCGTCCCTTACCGTAAATGCCACATATAAGGACTGGTCATCCAGGCGGTAACCCAATTGGAAGAACCCCGAGAAATCAGCATCATCTTTGGGTTTGGTATCCGAAAGATGCATGGCGATCATATACCTGGTTGCATCTTTCGGCCAGTCAGAAAGATCTCCGTCAACAGTGATCTTACCCAGCGGATAAGCAAATGCCACACTCCCGTTATGAGCCATTGAGTGCAGGCAGCAATGGATGCATAATACAGCGATGCATATTGCTTTAAGAGATGAAATTGACATGTTCAACAATTTTAGAGGTAAAGTGTGTGGTTCCGTTGAACGAAAGTAACGTTGTTATCTAAGGACACTTCAGCTGCAAAAAAGTTGCATGTATACCGCTCCCTGGCCGTATTTCGATCACCTGGCCGCCCGATACCTTTCCTGTTGAAGGAAGTACCGGGTGCTGCGCCTGATCATCTCCTATACGAGGTCTTTTCTCAGTTCCATCAGGAAAAACGAAGATCTTGGAGCGGAAGACTTATTTGAAAAAGGTATCCGGTTACCGGTGGGTACAAAACCCTTACGCCGGTACCAGGCCAGCAGTTCCTCCCGTTTGTCGATCACGGTAATGGTAATAGATCGATACCCACGTTCCCTGGCGAAGGTTTCGCTGTATTGTATCAAACGGCTGCCTATACCGCTTGTCTGCACACCCGGTAAGACCGACAGCATGCCAAGGTATAGTGTATCATCCTTTTCTTCCAGTAATACACTACCCAGTATAGCCAACTGCTTGTCGCAACACTTAAATATGGTCACACCCGGCCGGCTGATAAGTTCCAGTAAACCTTCTTCTGTGGTCCTCTCCCCTTCTACCAGGTGCCCTTCGGATGTCCAGCTTTTGCTGCCGGCTTCGCCTCTGTAAGCACTGTTGATAAGCTGTGTTACGGTTGGAATATCTGTTGCAGTAACGGGCGATATTGTAAAAACTTCGTAAGCTTCTTGCATGCCTTAAAATACACTTTCCGGCAAAAATATGCAAGTCATTACGCCATCGTTCTACCATGACCCAGCAGTATTCCCACCGGCAAGATCAGCTCACATGATGACGCCGGCGTGACGGGAACAGGTGGAATACAGACGGTGCATTGAAATAGAGCCATATGGCCAATATGGGGTCGCAGATGGCGCAACCCGCCGAGGATGCAGGCGCCATCGGTATAATGGGATTACCGTAATAATGATGTAACAGGTCATAGATAGTATGGACAATCCATCCGAGTGCCAGGTATTTATAATTTTTCAGTCCCTTGTAAGCCAGAAAGATCATGATAATACCCAGGGGAAACTCATAAAAGCCCAGGCCACTGCTCCAATAGACCCCGCCTGCGCCGGCAATGATCAAGGCGTTTATTTTCTGCCTCAGCGGCTCTTTAACGAAAGAAAAAACGGTCATATAGATAGCTGCTATAGTGGTAGCGCCAATAGCTACGGTAATGGAAAATCCTGCTGTCATGTATTTAATGTTTCAGACCGCAAAGTTCAGTGTTGGACAAAGCGGCTGTTAGGATATAACGGGCAGCTTGCAGGATCTTTCAATCTTCTTTTCTACCGATGTTCCGGTTGCATTTCATAAGACATTGTGCCTCTTACACTCAGTATCCGCCAGTCAAGGTGCCTTTTATAGAAAGACCTTAAGTATTTTCCTTATCTTCCTGCTATCAAAAACAACGTTATGATGTCAGTCAGAGCCGCTATTGCCTTTGTATTTTCTTTTTACCTGCTCACAGCAAATATCCCCTCCTTCGCAGGAAATCATCGTACGCTATGCGACACGGGTGTGGTAGCCGAAGGTGCAACACCTCAGCTGATTGCCAGGAATTTTTCTTTCACAGAAGGCCCGGCAGCCGACAGGCAGGGGAATATCTATTTTACAGATCAACCTAATAATAAGATCTGGAAATACAGTACCGACGGGCACCTCTCCGTTTACATGGATAGTGCGGGCAGGTCAAACGGCCTGTACATCGATAAAAAAGGGAACCTATATTCCTGTGCAGACGAGCAAAACCAGCTGTGGAAGATCGATGCGCATAAAAAGGTAACCGTACTGATAAATGATCTCGATGGTAAGAAACTGAACGGTCCCAATGATCTGTGGGTATCGCCCAAAGGGGATATCTATTTTACAGATCCCTACTATCAACGCAGCTGGTGGAGCAGAACAAAGCCGGAAATAGCAGGAGAAAAAGTATATGTATTGTTACATGGCAGCAAAAAAGTGATACCCCTTGTAGACACGCTGCAGCGCCCCAATGGGATTGCCGGTACCGCTGACGGTAAATACCTGTATGTATCAGACATTCAGGCTAACAAAACTTACCGCTATGCTATCAATAAAGACGGCTCCTTAAGCAAGGCAGCACTCTTTGCACATATGGGCTCCGATGGCATGACTACCGACAACCAGGGCAATGTGTATCTTACCGGGCGAGGCGTTACCATATTCAACCGCCAGGGCATACAAATAGCGCATATCCCTGTTCCGGAAGGCTGGACAGCTAATGTTGCCTTTGGGGGTAAAAACAGGAATAAGTTATTCATAACAGCCTCTGAGGCGATCTATACCATTGATATGAACGTGAAGGGCGTTGAGTAAAGATATTTTCTGACTACCTTCGTTCCGGATTAACAACTTATACCGTGAACTTTAAGACACTATCACTAAGGGACGCTATAGACCAGGACTTGGTAACCCCACTTGCTACTGATTTTGACATGTTTGAAGATGATGCCGCTTCACTTATTGTCAGAGTTTACGACGGAGATACCCTCATTAACGAATATGTGGACCTGCATGATCTCTTCCATGAAAAAAAGACGGCAGGCATCATCGTAAATGGCAACCTCACCGTGAATGCCCCAATAATTGATTTTGAGATTGACACCTGCTCCGCTTTTCTCATCGTACACGGCTCACTCAACTGTAAGACCCTGGCGGCAGGATGTGCGGAGATTATCGTAGATGGGGACCTAACGGTAACAGACGCCATGCTCGCCTATTACAACCATGGCATAATTGAGATCCAGGGCGATCTGAATGCCCCGCTCCTCATCATAGACAACCATGGCGCATCCATTAAGGGCAGGATCAATGCTGCCACTTTTTGCCGCGGATGGCAGATAAAAGCCGCCGATTATACCAACTGGCGGCATATCCTGTTACCAGCCGTTGCGGGTGAACTGCTGGATGAAGACGAGTACCTTTTTGCCGGCGATGAACGATTGCTGCATATGCTGAAGGATGGAAGGCCTGTGTTCAGGGAGAAGCTGGGGAATATATCGGCATTCGATAATCCCGAGGCGAAAATTACTTCATGGGAAGAGATAAAGCCACTAATACAACATCTGAAGTGTAAATACGAAGATTACCCATTTGCTTTTGCAGAAAAACGCGATCCCGGACTGCCGGATGACAGGTTCATGCTCTATGATGGTACCACTGTATTGGATGAACTGGACCTGGATAAAGAAGAATACATGAGTATTGTAGTGCTGGGAGATCTTCATGTAAAAGGCAGTATCATCAATGAAAATACAGATGGAGCCTGCTCTCTCATCGTACTGGGAAACCTGAAAGCGAAAAATGTATGTGTCGGCGGACAAATCATCTATATAAATGGCTACATCGCCGTTGAAGAGATGCTGATGGGCGTGTACAATCACGGTGAACTATATGGCACTTCTTATGTATGGTGCCCCCTTGTGATCTCGGACGATTACGACTTTTACTTCGAAGAACATGCAGCAGTGAAAGTGCTGAAATTGAATGAACAGGAAGATAATGAGCTGATAAGGGAAAAGCTGGTAGACGAGCTTTTCGACGAAGAAGAAGGCTTCCTCCTCTATAGTACTATCCGTGAGGGTATTCCGTTGCTGAAGCCACAGGCACACCATACAGCGATCACAAAAGAGGACCTTACAACGATAATAAGTGGGCCACTCCTGGGGCCGGATAACTACACTGTTTCCTTTACAGAAGACGACTGGCATATTACACTGAACAGAGGCGGAGAAATAGACGCTGATGGCAACGCAAGCCCTCCATCGGTCATTGCGATCAATATTGATAAAGACAGGCATTACTGCTGGTACATTTCCGATGAAGAGACCATTGCCACGATGATAAAAGAGGGTGAAGACTGGATACCGGCATCAACTGCAGCAGCCGATGTACTGGCGCACTTTTCGCTCATCAATACGATCATCAAACGCAAGGTACGCTGGAATAACAAATACGTACAAAACATCAACCAGGAAGAGCTGTGGAAACTGGTCTGGATGTTCCGGAACGGCCAGGAGGAAACAACATTCCAGGCATATGCTATTACGATCTGCAGAAGAGTGCTATATGCCGCCGCTTATCCCTTTGCCTACATCTTCGCCAGATACCGGGAAGACAGCGAACACCGTGGTCTTGCTACGTATCCCTCATGGGCGCCGGCTGCCGCTTTATTAGATGGGCTCATACAATGGGAACTCGCACAGGAGATCACCCGGAGTAAACCACTGGCTGAAAGGACAGCTGAACTGGACACCATCACCAATTATAACTGGGGCGTTACCTACCAGATCCCTGAGCGCTACAATACCCAACCTATTGACCGGGATTTCATGATTGAACTGAATGAGACCCTTGCCTCCCGTGAAGGGGCGATGCTGCGCCTCGATGCAGGGATCGGTTCATTCGTTATTGCAGGTATGCATATCAACGATCTTGGCATCTTTAACAACCTGATGCATCCCTTAGGCATTTATCCGAAGTACTTCATGTCAGTAGACGAAGAAGAAGAAAATGCCCTGAAGGAGATCGCCGCAGAACTGCTCGCGACTGCCGGAGATGAAAATCCGCTGAGGCTGCAGTCCTACCGGGAGCAGCAGGAAGCCTTATGGGATTATATATACAATGAACGTGGAGATGTTGTGTTCTGGCAGAACTGGATAGAAAGACTGCAAAGCAGGCTTAGCACTCAGGCCGGCTCTTCTTACATTTTCCGTGGGGAAGACAATATACAACCGATCCACCCTGAACTGGATCACTGGATCAATTGGTGTGAAAAGTACGAGACAATTTCAGCAGGAAGTCATATCATTATGCCGGAGGATGAGTAATGAGCTCACTATTATCATCTTAATAAAGAACGGTGCCTGCAGGATGTAGTCACCGTTCTCTTTTAAGATGGCATTACAGCTGTTTCTTCATAGAAGACTTCAACGCTACGTTACCGGAGCTTGTGCTGGTAACGGTATACCATTTCTCTCCATCGCTGAGCAACAGTTCATAACACACCCCGGATCTGTTGGTCACTTCTGTAACGCCTTCAATATGCCTGTCGCGATACTTTTTCTTTACAGCTCTGAGCACTGTTAAAGGCAATTCATTCTCACCACAATACCGTAGTGAATAGATCAGCGTGCCTTGTTTATCGTACCATATCCTGTACTGGCTTTCGTTCTGTACAAAGCAAACAACGTTAAAATCTCCATCTTCCGTCCACCTGATATATTCTGCTTCGGGAAAGGAGCGATGAAAAAGCTTTAACAGCGCTTCATCGGGGGCGGCAAGCAAAGGTAACTGTGAACAGAGGATCATTGATGCTATCAGGACAATTCTTTTCAGATGCAACACCGGGTGAAGAACAGCTACACGTATAAAAGCATTCCGTTTCATGGTTCAGATTTTAATAAAACAATTTTGTTGTTGATGATGTAAAAGTAGCATAGGGCTCAACTTTAAAATTGTAAAAAACGGAATAGGGTTCTTCTTATTCCCCTCCCGCTACAGTTCCTTTGAAATCTCCGCCAGCTTATCCAGTAAAGCCTTTTCCTCAGATGGCGCGCAATGAACTTATCTTGGGGTCCGGCAGAAAGCTGGCCGGGATCGCGCGGATCTTATATATTTTCGCCGCTTCATTAATCTTTCTATACAATTTAACATGATCCATCCGTATTCCCGCTGGAATAATGATGCTTGTATATCAGAGCTGATATTCGGTCGCTATGTAGGTTTCTTTGCAAATTGTCACCGATAAATATCTTAGCCACAAGGAAACCTGGCGCCGGTCTCCAGTAAGCCGGAGAGGTGCTGGTGAAGCGTACAAAAAAGACCGAAATAATTAGCCAGAGGTATTATCTTAGTAAGCGACTTTTTACCATTAAATGAATACCCATGCGTTTAACAGGTTTCCTGCTCTTCCTGGTCCTCCTCCTTTACAACGATAAACTCTTTTCCCAGCACCGGCCGAATATCATTTTTGTGCTGACAGATGACCTGGGCTATGCAGATTTGTCCTGCTATGGTAACCCTGTTATTAAAACACCTTTTTTAGACCGGATGGCCGCGATGGGTGTAAGGGCGACCAATTATGTCGTTACCAGCCCGACCTGTTCTCCTTCAAGGGCCTCTCTGCTCACAGGAAGGTATTGCACAAGGCCTAATATTCCTTTACCATTGGCGCCTGGTTCCCCCTTAGGACTACCGGCATCTGAAATAACGATTGCAGAAATGCTCAGGGCTGCAGGTTACAAAACTGCTATGGTGGGCAAATGGCATCTGGGCGACCATCAGGCCAACCTGCCCGTGAACCAGGGCTTTGATTCCTATTTCGGGCTGTTGTACAGCCATGACTATCGCCCTCCATATGTCAAGAGTGACACGACTATGAAACTGTACAGAAACAACACACCTGCTGTTATACGGCCAGACGACAGTTCCCTGGTACAGTTATACACGAGGGAAGCCATACAATTCATAAGGCAGCAAAAGAAGGATCAGCCCTTCTTTTTGTACCTCTCGCACAATATGCCCCACCTGCCGGTATATTTCGCAGCACACAGGAAGAATAGCAGTATGGAAAACGGAGGAGAACTCGGGGCTGTAATTGCCGACATGGATGCGGGGCTGGCCGCTATATGGAAAGTACTGGAACAACAGGGCCAGGCAGAGAACACCATCTTTATGTTCTCCAGCGATAACGGGCCCTGGAATGACTATCCTTCCCGTATGGCTGACGACAGTGTTACAACGTCCTATCACACCGGTTATGCAGGAGTGTTCAGGGGCAGCAAAGCCACCACCTATGAAGGCGGTGTACGGGTGCCTTTTATAGTTTACTGGAAGAACCATACACTAAAAGGTGTATCGACCGGGGCAGCCATGACCTGCCTGGATGTGCTGCCCACACTGGCAGAATGGGTACATTGTCCATTGCCCGCCCACACCGTGCTGGATGGGCAATCTGTAGCCGGGGTCCTTACCCGTAATGCGCCGGATACCCACCGGGAGATCTATTATGTCCACAATAACATCCCGGAAGTAGTACGCCAGGGCCCCTGGAAACTGAGAAGAACGAAAACCGGTGCACGACCCCTTATTGAATTATTTAATCTTAATTATGATCCTGCAGAAAGAGTCAACCTTTCCGCGGAACATCCTGAAATAGTAGTAAAGCTCACAACGCTATTAGATCAATATCCCGTAAATTAGACAAAGCAAAAGACTTGTTTACTTTCCCCCGTATGTAAACATATGGGGGAAAATACCGAAATATACCGTACCCTGTCCGCGTTTATCTCTCCTTACCTGAAGACGAATGCCCTTTTATAAATATGATGTTTACACGTACCACAACCGGGCACAGATAAAAGGCAATAGATTTTAACTATTAAATCATAAAATCAATTGATTTTAATTATATCTTCAAAATCATACTTTTACCGTCCTATACACAATACCAGGTGTAAGAAACTGTTCATTTAACTTCATAAACTCACAAAAATGGAAAACGAAAAGGATATCAGTAAATGCCCGTTTCATAACGGCAGTATGAAGCAGAATGTTGGCGGTGGTGGCACCAGGAACCGTGACTGGTGGCCCAACCAGCTAAAGCTGAATATACTGCGTCAGCACTCTCCTTTGTCAAACCCGATGGATGAAGATTTTAACTATGCCGAAGCTTTTAAAAGCCTCGACCTGGAAGCCGTAAAGAAAGACCTGCATGCACTGATGACAGATTCACAGGATTGGTGGCCTGCAGACTTTGGGCATTATGGTCCTTTATTCATCCGTATGGCCTGGCATAGTGCGGGTACCTATCGCGTATTCGACGGCCGTGGCGGCGGAGGCGAAGGTCAGCAACGTTTTGCTCCGCTTAACAGCTGGCCCGACAACGTAAGTCTCGATAAAGCGCGGAGGTTGCTCTGGCCTATCAAACAGAAGTATGGCCGTAAAATATCCTGGGCAGACCTGATGATCCTGACCGGCAACGTGGCGCTGGAATCAATGGGCTTTAAGACCTTTGGATTTGCCGGCGGACGTGCAGATGTATGGGAGCCAAATGAAGATGTATACTGGGGTGCTGAAAACACCTGGCTGGGCGGCGACATACGATATGCGCATGGTTCGCCCGGCGTAGTGGAAAATCATGGTGTACTGGTTTCCGACGACGATGCTGATGGTGATATCCATACCCGCAACCTGGAAAAACCGCTTGCTGCTGTACAAATGGGTCTGATCTATGTGAATCCTGAAGGTCCTGACGGTAATCCTGACCCTATTGCAGCCGCTAAAGATATCCGCGATACTTTTGGCCGCATGGCTATGAACGATGAAGAAACAGTTGCCCTCATAGCTGGTGGACACAGCTTCGGTAAAACCCACGGTGCAGCTCCTGCCACCCATGTGGGCAAAGAACCGGAGGCTTCTGACCTGGAATTGCAGGGCCTTGGCTGGCGTAACAGCTATGGTTCCGGTAAAGGTGCAGACACCATTACCAGTGGACTTGAAGTAACATGGACGAAAACGCCAACCCGTTGGAGCAATAACTTCTTCGAGAACCTCTTCGGCTTTGAATGGGAATTGACTAAAAGCCCCGCGGGCGCTCACCAGTGGGTGGCTAAAAATGCGGAGAGCATTATTCCTGATGCGCATGATGGCTCGAAAAAGCGTTTACCTACCATGCTTACCACTGACCTCTCTTTAAGGTTCGATCCGGTTTATGAAAAAATATCCAGGCACTTCCTGGAAAACCCGGATGCATTTGCAGACGCATTTGCCCGTGCATGGTTTAAATTGACCCACCGCGATATGGGGCCCCGCGCCCGCTACCTCGGTCCTGATGTACCACAGGAAGAGCTGATCTGGCAAGATCCTATCCCTGCAGTAAACCACGTATTGATAGATGAAAACGATATTGCTACCCTGAAGGCAAAAGTACTGGCCTCCGGATTAAGTGTATCGGAATTGGTATCTACAGCATGGGCTGCTGCTTCCACTTTCCGCGGATCCGACAAACGCGGTGGTGCAAATGGCGCCCGCATTCGCCTGGCTCCTCAAAGATACTGGGCAGTAAATAATCCTACACAGTTGCAAAAAGTCTTGGGGGTACTCGAGAATATTCAAAAAGAATTCAACGGTGCACAAACAGCCGGTAAGAAAGTTTCCCTGGCCGATCTGATCGTACTGGCCGGCGCCGCCGGTATCGAAAAGGCGGCGAAAGATGCAGGCCACACCGTCACTGTACCTTTTACACCTGGCCGTATGGATGCTTCACAGGAACAAACTGACGTTGAATCAGTAGGCTATCTCGAACCCATTGCTGACGGCTTCCGTAACTACCGCAAGTCAAAACTGCCCGTATCTACGGAAGAGTTGCTGATAGATAAAGCACATCTGCTTACACTTACAGCGCCTGAGTTAACAGTACTGGTAGGCGGTATGCGTGTACTGAATACTAATTTTGATGGTTCTAAACACGGCGTTTTCACATCGCGTCCGGGCCAGCTCACCAACGACTTCTTTATCAACCTGCTCGACATGAGCACCGCATGGAAAGCTGTGTCGGCAGACCGAGAATTGTATGAGGGCAGCGACCGTGCTACCGGCAACATTAAATGGACCGGCACACGTGCAGATCTCGTATTCGGCTCTAACTCAGAACTCAGAGCTATAGCAGAAGTATACGGCAGTGCAGATGCGCAGGCTAAATTTGTGAAAGACTTTGTGGCAGCCTGGAACAAGGTGATGAACCTGGACAGGTTTGATCTTGTATAATGCTAAGACCCAGCGAATAAAAAATGAAGCCGCCTTTTAATGGCGGCTTTATTTTTTTAAACCGCTCTTTTAAACCCTCAAAGAACCACGAAATCCCCTGGCAGCATAGTAAGAGATGGCGCCATTATGATACAGGAAAACCGTGTCGTAACGACGATCGCAAAAAACAGCGCCACCAAGCTTCCTGATGTAGGCAGGCGTCAGCACCCAGCTGGAGGTTTTCAGATCAAACTTTCCCAATTCCTGCAGCTTACGATATTCTTCTTCTGTTAAAAGTGCTATCCCCATGCTTTCCGCCATTCCAACAGCACTACCATCGGGCTTTGCTTCTTTTCTCTCTTCCAGCGCTTCATCATCGTAGCAAAGACTTCTGCGACCTTTAGGGCTTTCAGCGGAGCAATCATAAAAAATGTATTCACCCGTCTTCTTATCGTGGCCTACAACATCCGGTTCACCACCGGTTGTTTCCATTTCATTGAGTGACCACAGCTTTTCGGCGTTAGCCTCTAGCCTTGCCTGTACGTCCGCCCATTCAAGTCCTTTATGGCGCCCCATGTTCTTTTCAAAACGGGTCTTCAATACGCCGAGTAACTCTTGCCGCTGTGCTGCAGGCAAGCCTTTCTTTGAAATAGTTTTATTTGCCATAGTTGTAATGATTACTGCCACTTTGGGGCTTAACTTAATGTGTAACTGTTTTTACATTCTCGTTATCGTTATTTTACCAAGCGGAACCAATCTCCTTTCCGCAGGTCTGAAATACCATGATATCAGCGTCAACGCAAGCAGTAGCAGGGAAGGAAATATTTCGTTTATAGGATTACCTGCTGCGATATGCGAAAATATTGCTCCTGACATGGCAAAGAAAAAGCCGGCATAAGCCCATTCCTTTATCAAAGGAAACCGGGGAATCAGCACAGCCACAGCGCCCAAAAGCTTCCAGGTCCCCAGTATTGTCGGGAAGTAGTCGGGATAACCCAAATGTGCCAGAAAATCTGTTTCTGATTTCACTTTGAATAGCTGTACGATGCCGGTCGATAACATACCCAATGCAAGCCAGGCAGTGGCAATCCAATAAATGATCTTATTTCTTTTTGTCATGCGTCTTATTTTAATTTGCTTACAATACTTTCTAAACGGTTATGCGCCATGTTTAAGCCCTGGGAAAATGGCAGTTGCAACATTTTATTCCTGTCCTCCACTGACCTGTATACAATATGCATATTGAGCTTGCTGGTATCGTCAGTGAGCTTTATAAATTCCAGGAACTCGAGCTGAACACCAAAGGAGGCATTCTCCATTTCAAATGTCCTTGTAATTCTCTGGTTGGGGCTAAACTCGTGGAACGTTCCATTGGCCTGAAATACTACGTTGCCCTGAGGGTCTTTTGTTTGATACTGCCAGCTGCCATGCTTTCTACCTTCAAATTTCACCACATTCGTTCCCATCCATTGTTCGATGATCTCTGGCTCTGCATGTGCTTTGAAAAGCAATTCCAATGGCAGATCAAACTCCCTGGTTACCATCAGGTCGTGCTTTCCTTCTTCGGCGTTAACTTTTGTTTTTCTCTCCATATTATTTCATTTATCGGATTTGTATTTTTTCATTATAGCTTCCAGCTTGTTAAACCTGTCATCCCACATCTGGCGGAATGGTTCGATAAAGTCTGCTACTTCTTTCATTTTTTTTGCGTTAATGTGATAGTAAATTTCCCTGCCATTCTGCTCTTGCTCAAGTAATTCACACTCGGTAAGTATCTGCAGGTGTTTTGAAACTGTCGGTCTTGCGGTATCAAAGTTTGCTGCTATTGCGCCTGCAGTCATTGACTGGGAAACAAGTAACAGCAATATGGCCCTCCTTGTCGGGTCAGCTATCGCCTGGAATACATCTCTTCTCAGATTCATTATGTAGCTATTTGACTACAAATATATATGTAGCTATTTAACTACACAAATTTTTAAAGGGAATTTTTCTAAAAAAAGTAAATACGATTGATTTTGAGGATGATAACTGCATCAGTTCGTCAGGGCGGCTCGTTAACCGGTAGATATGACAGCAGGCCAGGGATCGTTCGCATTGCCTTGCTGGCGGTTATTGTTGCAGCGTGGCCAAAGATAAGACGAGCGCTTGCGACAAGCTTCCGATAGGCTTCCGATAGGCTTTCGATAGGCTTTATCTTACGTTGATTTTACGTTACTTAACGTAAGATGAACGCAAGCTAAAGCTATCTCAAAGCCTATCGAAAGCCTATCGGAACGAAGGTGCATCCAAAGGTAACAAAGGAACTTTGCTATATATAACCAGCCCCCGGGTACTTATACGCTGGCGGGTAACAGGAGCAAATCCTGCGTTTAATAGAAGAAACCAGGAGGGTGATACCATGGAGGTCAGCATCATGCTAAAGGAGAAAATACAATGTAACAATCTATTCACTGCATTCGCAACTGTCCCGATACATACAATAACTGTTCACAACCGAACATTTACCGTGCCAGACAACAAAATAAATCTTTGATATTAAGACACTTGTATACATGGCACAGCGTTTGGGCCCCGGTAGCAACATTATTGTATATGAGAAAACTTTTCACCTGTTTCCTGATCGTAGCCTGTTGTGCCACACAGGTAAAAGCGCAGTCAGGTTATGATTCAGTCAATGCGTCCATAAAAAAATTCATGGCAGCTATGCATGTTCCTGGCTTTGCTACCTGTGTAGTGAAAGAAGGGAAAATGATCTGGTCCAACGCCTACGGACAAGCTGATATCGCCAATAACAAAGCGATGAGCATCGACGGTATAATGAACATCGGCTCCGTGTCAAAGACATTTACTACTATCGCAGCCATGCAGCTTTGGGAGAAAGGTCTGATTGACCTGAATGCTGACGTCAGCAGTTACCTCGGCTTCAGTATCAGGAATCCGAAATACCCTGACAAACCAATCACCGTATTCCAGATAATGACACATACCTCGTCTATCATTGACGGCAAGGCCTATGGGGAGAGTTATAACTGCGGAGACCCTGCCTTGTCACTGGACGACTGGATCCATAGTGCCCTGCTCTCTGATGGAACCTCGTACAATAATGGGGATAGCTTTGGCACCTGGGCGCCGGGCGATAAACGTCAATACTCCAATGTCGCATTCGGGTTACTTGGATTGATTGTTGAGAAAGTAGCGAAGCAACCCTTTAATGTATATTGTAAGAAGAATATCTTTCAGCCCCTGGAGATGAATAAAACCGGGTGGATGCTAAGGGAGGTGGATACGGGCAACTATATCAGGCCCTATGCCTTCATCACAGCGGAGAACAGAAAGGAATATCTCGCCTATGCCAGGCTGT
Organism: Chitinophaga filiformis; assembly: GCF_023100805.1. Classification (NCBI taxonomy): domain Bacteria; kingdom Pseudomonadati; phylum Bacteroidota; class Chitinophagia; order Chitinophagales; family Chitinophagaceae; genus Chitinophaga; species Chitinophaga filiformis. Next base: position 4,110,121 of record NZ_CP095855.1, on the reverse strand, counting down.
TTCCCAACGAATCTGAGTTTAAAGAGGGGACCTACATTCCCGTATGTTTGTATAGTTTTCCCAATTATTCTGACGGTCTTGTCCGGACCAGTGTACGGGATTTATCCCATTATCTTACCGCCCTCCTCAATGGCGGAGAATTAAACGGTAAACGGATCCTGAAGAAAGAAACAATTGATAAAATGTTCACCCTGCAGTTGGAAGGGAATAATGCCCAGGGCCTGACCTGGCGTACTTCTGACTTCGAAACCAAACATGGCAAGGTAAAATTATGGGGACATTCCGGCCTTGATCCGGGTATTCAAACTTTTCTGTTCTTTAATCCGGCGAATAAAACAGGCGTGATCACTTTCCAAAATTCGCCCTCCGATGGAATAGCCCGGATTGTCGGAGCAATATATGAGGCAGCGGCTTTGGATGCGCAATAACATTAATTGACCACCTAACATACACTATCATGCAATAAGACTTTCAAAAGCAAGACCAGCCTATCTCCCTGACAATATCGCCAATCTTTCAAATTAACCCCGCTGGTCTTGCTGATCGACTGGAATTTGCCTTAAAATATCCAAGGCTGCCAGGAAAATATGTTATAGATTTGAGGAGAACATTCAAACTGTCATGTTTCATGGATTGCTATCGGAGAATGACTTTAAAATATACTGATAATTCCCCTGAATTTACCCTTTTGATTCTTTAGTTTAAGCGATCTTCGTTTGCACCAATAACAATTCAAAACAGCTAAAAATGGACTTTGCAAACTACGAACAGTATTTTCAATCTATTTTAAACGGAGATATCACTGTTGCGCCGTACGATAACCCGGCGTATATGAACTATGCTAAACTGAACTGGACCCGTCAGCAGCGCTGGCTGAAAACCGGAGAGCTGAATGCAGATCTTATAAATACGGTCATGCAGATAAAGCATCCGCAAAACTGGATATTGATCACAGAGCCCTGGTGTGGAGATGCTGCTCACATTTTACCCTTTATTCATAAACTCAGCCAGATGAACCCTCTCATTACGCTGGATATACAATTGCGTGATGCTGAGCCTTACCTTATCAACAATTATCTGACCGGCGCCAACAAATCCAAATCTATTCCAAAGCTGATCATACGTAACAGTGAAGACAAGGATCTGACGGTATGGGGACCAAGGCCCCAGGAAAATCAGGAACTGTTTGAACAGATGAAAGGAGACGAACGGGACATGGAGGAAATTAAACTGCGGCTGCAGAAATGGTATAATGATGATAAAGGCAGAAGTCTTCAGCATGAATTGCTGGAAGCCTTAAATGATATATCCTGACCAATAGAAGGCTGTCCGCTCCCTGCCTACAAGCGTCAGTTGCATTCCACTCTCATTCGCGAGATATACCAATGATGCCCTTCATCCTAAAAAAATTTGGCATTTCTTCAGATAATACTGACAACATTGTGGCACGGCGATAGCTCTCCAACTGAAAATTACACGCCCCGGGGAAAAAATTTTCCCTGTCTGCTGCTTCGGTCACATGTTTTACCTTTGACGAAATTTTTCTCATGTACGAAAGGAAAATACCAGAATTACTTGATTGCGGTTTGGCAGTAGCGCTTAAAGTGATTGGCGGGAAATGGAAGGCATGGATAATGGACTGCATCAGGCGTGGTGTTGCGCGACCTAGCGCCATTCATCGTGAAATGCAGGAAGTAGCACCGAGGATCATTAACATGCATCTGAAAGAGCTGGAGGAATATGGCATTCTTTACAAGGAAGTGTATGCTGAAAGTCCTGCCAGGGTGGAATACAAATTTACAGATATTGGTGAGAGCCTGTTACCCGTGCTTGCAACCCTGGAAACCTGGGGCAATTTGAATAAAGAATATATTCAGCGCAATATTGACACTTATCAGCCCGGTACCTGCCGGTTCCTTCCGCAATAGGTCAATATGCGGAAGGCCCGGCCCGGTTTTATCATCCATGCTTTCTCAGTACCTTAATGATAGCAGCGTGTTCCTCTCCCCCATAGCCCGCATCTACTGTACGCTGAAAGATATTGGCAGCAAACCTTGGCAGTTCTGTACTGATGCCGGCTTCTTCTGAATGCTGTACCAGCAAATGAAGGTCCTCAGTGGTTGTTTTTACCGTACTCTCGGGATCGGCAAAACGGTTATGCTGTATCACTTCTCCCATGTGGCGCGATTCTGCGGCTAATATAGGCGAGATATTGGCTATCAATGTACCGAATGTATCTACAGGCACACCTTCATGCTCACATATCAATGCTCCATGGCAAAAGCCTATCCAGTTGCCGGCCAGGTAGGCCATTACCGCTGAAAAGAATACTGCCGAAGCTCCAGGTTCTTCCCCCAGGTAACTAAATGTACCTGCCAGCGATCGTAAAGCAGTTTCATGTAGCTGAAAAGCCGCTGAGGGACCGGATATCATAATAGTCGCCTCACTCCCGCCTATCTGTCTTGGCCAGGCCAGTATATCGCCGTTCAGGGCCAGTGCACCCTGTTGTTGCGCCCATGCATGCAGTTCACGTGCCTCTTTCGGGGTGCCCGTGCTCAATTGCACTAGTGTACGGCCGCTCAATGCTGTGACTGCACCCGCTGTGTCAAATATCTTTTTGGTGGCTTTGTAATCCGATACGCAAATTACGATCAGGGGGCTGGCTGTTATAGCGGCCACAATATCCGTCGCCACTATGGCGCCTTCCGTCGTCAGCGCGGCCGCTTTTGCTGTATCGCGGTTCCACACAGTCACTTCGTATCCCTTCGTGATCAATGCACGGGCAATGGCAGCCCCCATGGACCCCAGTCCGACCACAGTTATCTTCTTGTCCTTACTATTTGTTATTCCTGTCATTTGAATGGTTTTAATATGCCCGCAAATTACTGTTGCCAGTCACCGCCGGCAATACGGGAAAAAAGATTCCCGTGGCTGAAAAATTTATCCCTGGGCGCTTATAAAACAATACATCATCTTACACCCACAAGCGTAAACCGCTTCTTATGCTTGCACATAAGTCATCGATGCCTTATATTGAGAACATAAATTCCACTGCATGAAAATCCTCATATTAACCTTTATTCCTTTATGCATGACCGTTTTTGGCTTTGCACAGGTAAAAGCAGACCTGACAGGCTATAAGCAGGTAAACGGCGCGGTGGTCACACAACAGGACCAATCGCTGGAGATCAGCTGGCCGGCTGGTAGTTCGCTTAAAGGCAGGGTAGTATTCGACCTCTCTCCTTCCCGGCCACTTTTCAAAACGATCACATTAGGCCAGCAACAAATTACAGCGGATATAGATCCCGCATTTCTGTTAACTGTCGGGAAAAGGGATCTGGTATCGCAGAATGGATGGAATATTTTTTTTGATAAGGTACCAACTAAACCACATCAAAGCTATCCACTGATACTTAAAAAAACATCAGTGTCAGTAAGAAGCGAAGGCAGCCGTACAATTGCCAGCATAGGCCCTATTACGGCAGAGACCTTTTCTGGTATGCTGGAAGTGACGTTCTACAATGGAAGCCCGCTGCTCAACATTGCTGCAGTAATCACTACTGCAGCGCCAGCCAAAGCTATTCTCTTCGATGCCGGTCTGGTAAGTATGAAGGCAGACTGGCAGCATATTTCGTGGATGAATACGGGAGACAGCCTTCAACAGGCACAGGTAGCCTCCGGCGATACGGCACATCGCCTGGCAGTAAAATACAGAGCGATCGCAGCATCGGGAAAACAAGGCACTATAGTGGTCTTTCCCCCGCCACATCAGTATTTCTATCCCCTGGATGAAGCATTCAATCTTAATTTCACCTGGTACGGCAATCAATACCGGCAGATGATTAATGGCTATGGCCTGGGCATCCGCCAGGAACTGGAAGGGGATAAACGCTTTGTGCCCTGGTTCAATGCTCCTCCCGGTACCCAACAGCGCCTCAATTTCTTCTGCCTGCTCAGCAACAATGAAAAGGCTGCATTTACGGCGATGAAAGCATTTACGCATAATGACCGCTATGCTGAATTACCTGGATTCAGAACAATGTCCAGTCACTTTCATAACGAGTTTGTAATGAACGTGATGATGGCCGGAAAGCCAGTGCCGGAGCATCCCGGGTTTGTGAAAGTATTTAAAGACCTTGGCGTAAACATTGTACACCTGGCGGAATTCCATTACACTGCTGATCCCCGTGGGCCGGATGAAAAACGTCTGCCGCAGTTAAAAGCGCTTTTTGAATTATGCGAAAAACAGTCGGACGACAAATTTCTATTATTGCCTGGCGAGGAACCAAATGAATTTTTTGGTGGCCACTGGCTGGATCTTTTTCCGCGGCCGGTGTACTGGGTAATGTCCCGTAAACCTGGTCAGTCCTACGTGGAGGAAAGATCCGGTTATGGGAAAGTCTATCATATAGGCAATAAAGAGGAGATGCTGAAATTGCTCGAAGATGAACGGGGACTTGCATGGACGGCACACCCCAGGACGAAAGGATCGGTTAACACGCCTGATAGCTACAGGCATGAGCCCTTCTTTTTATCCGATCGCTTTATGGGAGCCGCATGGAAGGCGATGCCCGCAGATCTTTCCCAACCCCGGCTCGGTAAGAGAGTGCTTGATCTCATGGATGACATGAACAACTGGGGAACGAAAAAGACTGTCATATCTGAAGCAGACCTGTTTAGCATCACACAGCATAACGAGATGTATGCACACATGAACGTTAACTATCTCATGCTGGATAAACTACCATCTTACAAGGGCAGTTGGCTTCCTGTTCTGGATGCTATGCAACGCGGACGGTTCTTCGCCAGCACCGGCGAGGTTTTAATACCACTTCTGAAGATCAACGGTCATATTTCCGGAGATAGTTTACAGCTTCCCGCCACAGGTATTGCTACTATCGACCTGAAACTCCAATGGACCTTCCCCATGAATTTCGTTGAGATCATTTCCGGAGATGGTAAAAAAGTATACCGCGAAAGCATGTCACTGACCAACACAGAAGCATTCGGAGAAAAAAGCTTCCGTTTTTCCACTAAGCTAAGCGGTAGAAAATGGGTACGTGTGGAGGCATGGGATGTAGCAGCGAATGGCGCATTCAGTCAGACCTTCTGGTTGCGATGACGTGCTTCGATCTGGCTGCGACCTTACCGACGGGCCCTGTCCGGCATTTTGTCTTTCCAATTCCACCATTTCAATTTTTCTGCCTCATGGTGTTCTTTCGGTGTATCAGCGTAATATACTGCACATCTGAAAACATACAACACACATCGGTCCTGTACCGTACCCGCGAAACGATTTGAAAGGTCATAAAGCAATTCAGGATCTTTTCCTTTGAGGTCAGATACCCTTGTAATACCAATATTCCAAAGATCAGTAGCCAAAGATTTACCAACACCTGGAATCTGGCTAAGGTCTTTTATCGTTTCCTGCTTTGTCATGTAACATGAGCATTATTTAGGTCAAAAGTATACAATTTGAAGCGCAGATTCATACATCCGGTCACCGGTTCTCTGTTGCATCAGGTACCGGAATTCTTCTTATCAACCTTTTTACTTATCTTAAACCAGGGATTTTTAAATTACTGTCATGAAAAAATACAGGTTCCATTTCACGACTATTCTTATCTTTTCATTGCTGTTGTTCTCAGGACAGGCATGTAGCCAGCAAAAACAAATAGCTAAAGGCACAGTTAAACGAATAAAGGTACACGGAAAATTGCTGGAAGGGAACCTAAGCGGCGACAGCGCCGATCGCTATGTGTCAGTGTACTTACCTCCAGGCTATCACACCAATTCAACAAAACGGTATCCCGTTGTCTATTTCCTGCATGGCTATACCGACAACGATGCAAAATTTTATGGATTTACGAAGCACTGGATGGTGTTGCCGCCTATTTTAGACACCGTCTTTGCCAGTGATGCAGCTCACGAAATGATTGTCGTTACACCGGATGCCTATACCATTTTCCAGGGAAGTATGTATTCCAATTCCATCACAACGGGTAACTGGGAAGACTTTGTGGCAAAAGAGCTGGTAACTTATATCGACAGCCACTATCGCACCATTGCAAAAAAAGAAGGCCGTGGTTTGTGTGGTCATTCTATGGGGGGGTACGGGGCATTGCGGATCGGAGAAAAGAATCCGGATGTATTTTCTACAATATATTTGTTAAGCCCCTGCTGCCTGAATTCCTCTCCTCTTTCCGCTGAATCTGTACCAGCACCTTTTTTGCGTGCAGACAGCATTAAAACGACGGAAGAAATGCAAAAAGCTGATTTCTTTACAAAGGCGCTCTTTGCTTCAGCAGCGGCCTGGTCTCCCAATCCGGCCAATCCTCCTTTCTATATTGACCTGCCCGTAAAGGACGGGAAACTGCAGCCAATGGTTTTGCAAAAATGGGATGCCAACAGACCATTGAATAACCTTGACCAATATATCTTCAATATTAAAAAACTAACCGCTATTGGCTTTGATGCAGGGACAAAAGATACAAACATTGCAGAGAGCATCAGGACACTGGATAGCGAATTAAACAAATATGGCATCAAACATTCCTTTGAAATCTATGAGGGCGACCATATTAACCGTGTTGCTGAAAGGATCAGCAAGAAAATGCTGGGATTCTTTTCGGAGAATTTAGCATTTAAATAGCAGCCGCCTGTAACTTCTTGCATACAGTAAAACCAAGATTATGCCTGAGCCTTTAAATGATATCGTTACTTCACGCCTGATACTCCGGCTATTCGGGAACGAGGTGACTAATGCCTGTCTTAACAACCGCCTTGCAGTCGCTCAGGATCTTTTAGACGCTGCTATTCCGGAGGAATTCTTTGACGACCTTTGCAGTCTTCAAAACGACAGCCTCCGCCTGCAGGAGAATCCCGCTTATGAACCATGGGCATCCAGAGCGATCATTCTGAAAAGTGAAATGAAAATGATTGGTTTGATACGCTTTCACAACAGCCCATCTCCTTATGCAGACAAACAGTATATGAAAGGAGCGGTAGAACTTGGATACCAGATCTTTTCAAACCACAGAAGAAAAGGATATGCGCGTGAGGCGATCTTTGACATCATTAACTGGGCCGCGGACTGCTTCTCCACGCGCCGTTTCATTGCTTCGGTTTCGCCGGAGAACCTCCCATCTCTTACACTTATCCAGTCTCTTGGCTTTATAAAAGTAGATGAAGTGCTTGATGAATCAGATGGCCTGGAGTATGTCTATATGCTGGAAAGGCTGGTATAACACCTCACTGTATCGCTTTATAATCCTCCCTCACAGGAGTGAAAATATCAAATATCTTACAATCTGTAAGCGCTACACCACTATGCTCTGCCCATGAAGGTATAAGCGCTACCATTCCTTTAGTATAGACCTTTGTTTGACCCTCGATCGTTAATTCAAATTCCCCTTCTTCTACCTGTGTTACCTGCTCGTGCACATGCTTGTGATTTGGAAGCACTGCTCCTTTTTTTACATCCCAGTAACTTAGCGTCATAGAAGGCGTGTGAACAAATTTTGCTGAAAAACCAGGTATAATCTGCCGGGCGGTGATATCGTCTAAATTTATCATGTTAACGGTTCGTTTTGCAGCGAAAAGTTATATAAATGTACCGGATTAACCATTAATTTAATTTAAGCCATTAGTGTCAACTGCCAGACAATCGCTTCACTTTATTTCGCGATCTAACCGAAGCCTTGGCGACATTCAGTGGACATTCCTCCTCAGCAGTGCTATAAACAACTGATTAATAATTATTTACTCACCGGCACAGGTGTTGCAATTCTTCGTGCATTCGTTGACATCAAAGCAGCAACAGGTCCCGGCTATTGCCGGTGTATCTCTTGCGAAATACAAAAGCATAATAATCATTAAAAAGTTAAAAAATGGACAGCCAGGAATTAATTGAACTAACCAAAGATCTCATTTATCATGCGACGCATTTTGATGTGCCATACGTTAAGGAAGTTTATGCAGATAAATTCCTGATCGTTAATGTGGATAAGGAAGGCGCAGTGGAAACCATGAACAAAGAACAGCTCGTGGGGTTTGTCGAGGGAAACAAGCATGCGAATATTGCACCGCTTTCCACCAAGACCGAATATCATTACGCGGTATGCGATGGAAATATGGGAATGGTGGTCATCACCCGCGAATTAGAGCTTAATGGAAAACCAAGTCGAAAGTTCTTAACTGTAATCTGGGAATATCTATCCGGAAAATGGCAGGTTGTTAAAGAGTCTTCTATTGTACGCGGTTAACAAATCAATCAAGGGAACAAGCCTGGCCGTCGCCGGCTTGTTCCCTTGCCTACTCTTCGAAGTAGTTGGCTCCCGGCGGCCTTGTTTCCTGCCACTACTGACAAAAATCCGGTTTAATATTGATTGCGCTCATAGCGACGCTCTAAACGGAAAATGGGAGATCAGGGCGATGAAGCCGAAGTAGTTTTCCTGATCCAGATTACTCTATAATAGTATTACCCTGTATATTTTTTCGTAAATTCCTGGTAAAAGATTCCCCTATGAATAATAATCTCGCCCAGGAAATCGCCAGGATGGAATATGATCGCCTTTCAAAGGAGATTGCAACTATCCAGGATGAAATAAATCAGCTGGCCCGTTACGCTGTTGTCAGCGCAGTCGCTATTTGCTCTTTCCTTGTTGTACCCCATGAGGCAATTAAGGGATATTATAGCATTTTGAAAGTATTACCATTTACAGCAGTGTTTCTTTTTGGACTACGCGCGTCCGCTCAACATCTTCAGCTTAATAAAATAAGTAAGTACATCGAAAATTGCTACGAATCCAAAGTGCTTAAAACGGAGTTTGGTTACCTGGGATGGGAAAGCCTGTTAAATAATGAAGGCAAAAAATCAAAATTTTACATAAGCCCGTCAAGAACATCCATGGTATTGTTCTGGCTCGTACTCATGGGACTTTGCATCGCCTTTATTTTTATTTAGCTTTATAATCTGATGCTGGATCCTGTTAATCCCAATGGCAGGAAGAGACCACACCCAACAGATCTCAGAAATAACGTTAAAATATCGACCTATAAATGAAAAAAATCACACTCATACTATTTCTCCTGTTAGCCTGTGTCAGTGTAAAGTCCCAGGAGGCGCCAACAGTAACTAACAGATTTAAGCTATTGATCACCAATGAGCGTAATGAATTCCTTCTGATTAAATGGAAAGGCAACTGGGAAGTTCCGGGCGCCGAATATGGCGATAGTGCCGTGGTTAAGCCTATTAATGAATTCCTGAATGATCTCGCAGCCCGGCTTGGGATCAATATCAAGCAACCCAAACTGGCGGGACTTTTTACTTATTACATGAATGATCGGAAATATCCCGCGATCTTCAGTTACTACACCGCAAAATTGGACACCGGGAAACCTGAGCCGGGGGCAGGACCCAACGAGGTAAAATGGTTTCCTGTCCCAGCTGGCCTTGAAGCTGTCGCTTATCCGAATTCCAGGGCAATCATTAAGCAGGTGCTATCCGACCCCCAGGCTGTTTGGGGCGGTGCATTCCGGCTGTATCCGTCACAAGGCTGGAAGTATGAAACGATATCCGGTTTCTACAGGATGAACTAAGCCGGAATTATCGTCAAATAAAAGAGTATTTTTGGCCGCTATCTTAATGTACTACTATGCCAATACTGGATTATACAAACAGAAAACCCTGGGAAGAACGAAACAAGCTTCCTAAACCTTCGAATGACGGTTTAAAAGAGCTGTTTGCTGATGTGGACATGGTTATCATCAAAGACGGAGGCGTATACGAAGACAAAGCTATGTATAACAATGTGCTGTTAACTATTAACCAGGCTGATAAAGTCCGGATGTTTCACCAGCTAATGGAAATCAATGAAAAGAAGACCGGTTTTTACTGTATGTGCTTAGGTACATATGCCATTGAGTTATATAGCCATAATAATCTTAAAGCCACCATCGGGTTTCATCATGGCGTTTCTATTCGTTACTATAAATGGAATGGCGATGCCGAACTTGCAAAAATCGATAACCTGCTAACCTTTCTTGCAGAGCAGGGATTCACAGCACCACTGGCAGAACGAATCGAAGCAAAAAGAAACATGGAGCCAGACCGTGTTGCGGAAAGGAAATGGCTTGAGGTGGCTCCAAAATGCTTCCGTAAATACCGGGAGCAAATCAATGGCTTGGACGAGGACTATTATCCCTCGCTCATAAGTGATTTAAATCTGGAAATTCCGGACAAGCGAAAACAGATTATTGCGTTGCTTCAAACATTCGGTAAAACCGATAATTTCTGGACAGCCTATCCCAGTTACGAGGAACTACCGAAAAAGATACTTTGCACATTTGAAATAAAGGATATTATTGAAACGTACATACTATCTGACAGGAACTATAAAACCAGAAAAGGGCTTGGCCGGCTTTTATGTTCATTTGAATTTAAGAAAAACAGAAAAAAGCATTTAAAATATATTACACAGGAAGTAATAGCCGACCTGGAAAAATGCTTTACGTGGCTGGGCGACAAGGCAGGAATAAACGAAATATCCAAACTAAAAAACGATAAAAACAATAGTTAACTGAAGGGAGCATCAGGACGGAATCACCCGGCATATGACATAGCAGCTACCTTCACAAACTTACTACGTCAAAGCGACTTATAGCAGAGACAATATACCCTGAGTATTATATGAAAATTAGCAACTTATACTGAAATTTAATCCCCCATGAAGAATCAGGTATCCCCTTTGGTTGTTTATTTTACCTTAGCATATCTTATCAGCTGGATCATATGGCTGCCACTGTATGCCCATGCTTTTGGCATCAAAGGTCTGCCGGTGTTGCCGTTCCATCATGGCATCGGTGGACTCGGGCCGCTTATCGCATCATTCATTACCAGTGCTATTTTTGAAGGAAAGCAAGGCATTGAAAAGCTGTTTAGACAAATTTTCAAAGTAAAACCCTTATCCTATCTTTTAATTGCTTTAATAAGCCCTATCATACTGGCCGCTATAGCTTCAATTATCAGCAACTTACTCGATCATACGCCCATTAATCTGTCAGCCCTATTGAAAGCAAAGGAGTTCCCGGAATACAGCTTTCTCAGCTTCCTGTTATACAACCTGCTTTTCTTTGGATTTGGTGAAGAAGTGGGTTGGAGAGGCTTTGCCTTACCCCGCCTGCAGGCCAGGTATAATGCTTTATGGGCCAGCCTTATATTGACGTTATTTTGGGCCGTTTGGCATTGGCCGCTTTTTCTGTATCGCCCGGGTTATACAAGTATGGACGTAGCTGGCATTTTCGGATGGGTGTTTAGCCTGCTTACAGGTAGTGTATTACTAGCCTGGCTGTACAATTCCTCAAGAGCCAGTCTTTTTGCCTGTGCTGTTTTTCATTCAACGATTGACATTGCATTTCTGGCCGACTTTGCCGATAAAAATATCACCAATTATATGGGTATGCTGATTACAATATGGGGCATCGCCATTATCATCATTTTCAAGCCCAATAACTTATCCAGGTCGGAAAGAATAAGGCAGTAGTTAGCCAAACATGCATGTCCAACTTCTTTCGCGCTGTTCTCCGATGTCTCACCTTAATATTTCTCATCACTGACAGAGGTCGAAACGCTATAATATTCTCCATCTACCCGATGAATCTTGACGGTCGATATTCATGCTGAGTAACATCTCACCATTTCGTTCAGGTTCGACTCCTTGCCTTCCGACCAATAATGGCGGAGTGGGCCGCGGAAGAATTGTAGTAACCTGGATATGTAGACGTTTTGTAGACACATCACAATGTGAATGTAGTAAGTGTGTAGTTGTTTTAAAAATACGAAAACCTGGACCGGCACATATCTTTGAGGCATTCCTTTCGTTTAATGAATCTGAACAAAAAAAAAAGTAAATGATCACAAAGCTTAACCAATTCGCTGGCCCACTGTTATTATTATTGATTGCTACCACCACTATTAAGGCGCAGTCCCCGCCTTCACTGCTATTGGTATATGATGACTATTCCGGTAAAAGACCAGGCCTTACTTATTGGAAAAACGGGGAAATAATCCAGTTGACAGATGGTAAAGCAGAGGCCGGGGCGTCAGCAATTACGGTATCCGGCAATGATGAATATATTGCCGGTTACCAATATAACGCAGCAGGTGAACCTGTTGCCACTTACTGGAAAAACAGGCTGCCAATCACTCTTACGGATGGACAAACATCAGCAAAAGCAGTTGCTATTAGCGTATCCGGTCCGGATGTACATATAATCGGAAATGATGGCAGGCAGGCTGTGTATTGGAAGAATGGGAAAGCCACCTCCTATGGAGAGAACACTCAATTATCGGCTATCGCTGTCAGCGGAAATGATGTTTATATAGCCGGTTACCAGGCCAATGAAGAAGGGCTATATATTGCCACCTGCTGGAAAAATGGACAGGCAGCAGCGTTGACAGACGGCAGAAGCAATGCGGAGGCCAATGCTATTGCCATATCCGGAAATGGTGTTTATGTGGCGGGTTTTACAGTCAATGCAGCGGGGAAAGAAGTTGCCATGTATTGGAAAAACGGCGCGCCTGTAATCCTTCCGGATGGTTGCAGGGCGAACGCTATAGCTGTATCCGGTGATAACGTATATGTAGCTGGTATTGACCGGGATGAAGCAGGAGCTAATATCATTGTTTGCTGGAAGAATGGGAAAGCCGTCAAACTAACCAGTGGGAAAGAAACAGCTGGCGCCGGGGTAAAGACCATTGCCCTCGCGGGTAACGACATCTATCTGGCAGGATATCTTGACGGTATCGCCACATATTGGAAAAACGAAAAGCCGGTAATGTTGAGTGATATAATGGGGAAAATAAACGGGATGGTGATCAGATAAGAAGCATTGGGCCTGTTACACAGAAAGGCTACTTTGATAGCCTTTCTGTGTTCAGTTTTCACTTTATTCAATATCTATTTGGCTGACAGGGCCTGTATCCTCGCGGCAGCGTGCTTATTCTGTGGTGCCAATGCGATCACTTTTCTATAGTTCGCAAGGGCTTCTGAAGTCTGTTCTGCAGCCTCCAGCGCCTCTGCGAGGCTATCGTAGGTATTTGCGCTCTGAGGGTACAGCGTTACGTTCAGCCTGAAAATCGCCAGTGCAGCTGTGATGTTCTTCTGAGCGAAGAGTTGATAGCCCCATTTATTCAATTCATTTTCATCCAGTTGAAACGCCGGATCCTGCTTTTTCAAACGAGCTGCGATGGCGCCAGCCTTGTCAAAACCCTCCATCAACAGTCCTGCTCTCAGTTTCTTTAGATTTGGTGACAATCCGAAACCATTCGACTCATGCATATCCGGGATATAATAGCCTGCTATTTCATCAATAAACTGATCAGGATTGCTTCCCATCAGATTTGTCAGTACTATAATGGAAAGGTCATCCTTCAGATACACGAACAGCGCAGATCGTCCGCCGCCTACAGGAGCAACAGCAGGATGTTCCTCCCTGGTTACTGTTGGCCAACCCAATGCATATCCGTTTGTTAAGATATTAAAACCGCCAGTTTTCCCGTTATTAAGTATTGCCGGTGTCCACAAGAGATCAATACTGGACGATTGTTTTAGTAATTTCCCGGCTTTCAGGGCTATCACCCAGTTAGCCATCTCCGTAGCCGTGGATTGTATACCTGCAGCGGTTCTGAAAAATACAGGGAACTGCATATAGCTGTTTCCCGGTACACTGTTTCTAATGAAGCGGCTTCCTACCTGCCTCGTCATCGTATATGCACCAGCATAATTGGGTATTACATCATATGAATCGCCAAAACGGGTCAGCACCATGCCGGCAGGCTTAAATTGCCTTTCCTCTATAAACCGTGTAAAATGCATGCCACTCAATTTCGTGATTATTTGTCCCAGCAATACATAACCTGTCTGGTTATACCGGAACTTCTCACCCGGTTTAAACTCAACCGGCAATGTCTTTACTTTTTGCATGGCTTCCTGTTCATCTCCATGTCCCATGACCTGCTCTTCCTCATCCATGATATCAGGCAATCCGGAAATATGGGTCAGTACCTGCTGCAAGGTTATACTCTTCCAGGTATCAGGTAGGCTATCCAGATAACGCGATAGCGGATCTGTAATTTTCAGCTTATTCTCTTCAGCCAATTGCATAACGGCGACCCCCACAAAAGCTTTGGTAATGGAATTGATAGAAAAGATCGTTTGATCAGTCGCCCTGATATCATATTCAAGATTGGCAATGCCATAAGTTGTGTTTTTGACGATTGCGCCGTCCCGTACAATAGCTAATTGCAAAGCAGGAATATGACGCTGCTGCATTTTGTTTTTTACAAAGACATCTATGCTATCAGAGGCCGAAAGAGATTGGGCTCCGGCGAATGCTGTTATTAAACAAAGTGGTAAAAAGGAAAAACGCGTTAATCTTCTAAATTTCATTCGAAAAGTGTTGAGGTAAGGGTCATAAATATAGAATTTATTCTATAATAAGTATTAGGAAGTTTGAGAGCCTTATTCAACATCAAAAAAGCAAAGAACGGCAGATGATCAATGGATATTTACCATAATCCATATTTGTCATTTCATCTGTCCATATCTCCCCGGTACCAAATCCGAAAAGTCACATTAATTAATGGAATACCAACGGTAAAAATCCCCGGGGCATAAGCAATCATAACAAACTGCATCATTGTTACAGCATTCTCTATACTTTTCCTGGAAATTTATCCGAACAGTCCCATCGACTGCATGTCCGTTACAGGCCGGTGTCCTTATCTTTTCACTGATATTCTGTCACCCCAATAACAATAACCCTTTTGTTAACTTAAAACATTCCCCCATGAACAAACATTTATACCTGGCTATTATTGCCTGGCTTATTGGTTTGAGCACTATCCAGGCACAAAATGCGGATCAACAGTACTACAACACTTTCGCATTGCAATTCCACTACAAAGCAACAAGTTTCGTCGTAGACACGCCATTCGTATCAACTGCCCCACAAGCCTTTCTGTTATGGAGCGCCAACGTGTACCAGGATTCCACGAAAAGCTCTTTGTCGCTCGACCAATTTGATGCCAACGGCAACTTCATTTCCGAACATGTGGTACCACAACCAGGCAAGCTATTACCTTCGCTGCTGCCAAAGAAAATCATCCGCATGAAAAGCGGTAAAGGTTACTATCTGCTAGGCTACGTGATCCAGTCCCCTAACCTGATCAATGGCATCCCTGTGTACTCCACACCAATACTCATCCGCCTGGACCAGCAACTGAACCCTGTATGGGTACAAAAGCTACACTTTTCCGCGGTTAGCACCGCCAACGCCAACACACTTATTGAGTACAATGATCTTATTGAAGCTGTTAACGGCGACGTGATCATTGCGGGTCGCTATAGTCCCACGCCGGCAGGTCAACAGATCAACATACTGGCAACACGCCTCACCAGCGCCGGCGCCATCGTATGGAATTACCAGTACTCCACCAACTTCACCTGCAACGCTAATGCACTGGCCCTGACAGAAGCCACCGATAACAATATCATACTGACGGGCTACGTGGAGCTGTGCACCAGCGGCTTTGGTGGCCCCCGCCAGGTACTTTTCCTTCGTCTTCAGCCTACCGGTACTCCTGTTATTGGTTTCGCCTATCTCGGCGCCACCACTGAGTCTGCCGGCACCAAGATCGTAAAACGTACCAGCATTGCAGGCAACGACGCCTTCTTCATCTCCGGTTTCACAGATGTTACAGCCCCTACAGGCGCACCTAACAGGCAGGTACTAATACTTGACGTAAGGGAAAGCGGCGCCATCATAGGCGCCTTCCATGTTGGCGACAGCGGTACAGAAGAATCCAACGACCTTGTTATCCGCAACCTGGGCAACGAAAACTACATCCTGTATCTCACAGGCTTCACTACCAGTTATTACACTGCCGTAAGCAAAGAAGTGTTCTACCTGCAACTGCGTTACGTGCCAGGTTCACTGGGACTCGTGGAATTCAGCACCTTTCCACAGACGGCCAGCTACACAGAAAGATATGGCCTCGAAATAAAAGCTGCCGGTAAAGACAAGTTCGCGATACTGGCCAATGCCAACTACATCATCAATAGCACCGGCAATCCCAGTGCATTCACCAATGTACTTCTCCGCGACCTCAGTAGTACCAGCCAGCAATGTATCAAATTACACCAGCCGCCGGTAAACATCATCAACCTCAGTCCTAAACAACTGACGGCATCGCCGATAGCACTTTCCTTCAAACCTTACGCAGAAAAATATATCCTGTTCCAGAAAGTATTTCCCAAACTGCTTTGCGGTCAGTTCAAAGTCAACCCATATGATGCACTTAACAGCGGCGTGATAGAACAAAAGACAACCGCATCAACTATAGCACTCAACAAACTCGCATCGGTAGCCAGCTCAGAAACTGTGAGTGTCTATCCCAACCCGGCCAGCAATTATGTCTTTATAAAATACAGCAAACCTATCACCTCTAAAGTGTTAGCCAAAGTGTTTGGTAGCGATATGCGACTGCTGAAAACTATGGAGATCACTGACAACAGCAGGAAAATGTTGTCATTGGATGGCCTCCCATCCGGCTTATATTTTATAGAAGTGGGGGATAATAGTAAACACGAGATCTTTAAGATATTGAAAAACTAGGGATCGCCTGATAATAAAAGAAGGTACCTTTGTGAAGCGCAAAAAATATACACTTTTTTGCTTACTTCACAACGGTACCTTCCTTTTACAAATATCAGCAGCGTTCCTTGCCGATATGATTACACGCGGACAATCAATTATACCAATCTGTCAGCCTTGTAAATTTCCACCATATCCTTTGAGCGATCTATCTTATAAAAAAACAGCCAGGCGTATGATCCAATTCGTTGCTCTTTAATAAACTATAAAACAACTTTTTTAAACCATCTCAAAAAGCTAAACTTGATCCGCTAAAGCTCGACCAAGTTTAGCTTCTTGTAATTTCCGCTATCAAGCAATTCCATCATTTCAGGATTACTAAGTTGCTTTTGAACAACGACATAAATCGATTTAAAGCGTTTAGGAACAGTCACAACTATAGGTGTATAAACGTAGAGAGTATCTTGTACCGTTTTATAAAACATAGTAAAAAGACCTTCATAAACATATTCACTTGAGGGCTCTGGAGATAACTCTTCCGCCGGATTATTGGATATAACAACTGTACGTTCATCACCTGAAAATCCCCACGTTGTTTTTTTTATATAAACTGCCGAATCACCTTCTTTCTTCGGTAATTGTGTAACTGTAGTTTGAACATTACCATCGTAAGAGCAGCCAATGTTCATCAATACTGATAGGGTGAAGAAAATTATAACAGTGTACTTCATGTTTAATTGAAATAGCTCCGATTGACCAGGCAGTCAGGTAATATTATTAATATTTTTTTCTTCAAAACCCGCCTATTCTAAACCAGACAGAAAAATTTACGGTTTTATTCCCTGACTTCATTTCTGTACATACGTTTACATCCAACAACCCAAAAGTTTCCTCAAACTTTTATCATATTATGTTGTTCCATTTAGGTTTAAAGGAGGCAAATCTTAGTTAAATCATCAACAATTGGGTTCGAGTTTCCAATACCTGAGGTCACGGAAGAAATCAATGAAATTTAAAGCCACTTAAATCCAGAGAATTAAGCGGCTTTTTCTTAACTAACGAAAGCTAAATCATCTCAAACAAGTTAAGCGGGCTATTCATATTCCCCTTTCTTCTTAAGCTCACTCAAGCTAAAAGAACCAACTTGCCTTGTCTTAAAATAAGGGTCTTTTTTAGACACCTTACCAACAACGATTAAATCACCTTTACACTCACAATAATACCCACCATCTGCATCATCAAACGTGCCCAGATACTTTCTAAAACTTGTCGAATCTGTAAGATATGCGGACAATAAATCTCCACCAAGCGCCCCACTGCCATACACTCTATACAACTCAATGTAAAGGCTATCACACGTCTTAAAGCTAGTATTAAATTCCTTTTTACTTCGCTTATCAACGCAGCCAAACAATAAGACAATTACAAAAATATAAAAAAACAATCTCCTCATAATATAACATCATTTATCTAAATGGTCCATAGCGATTAACTATTTGGGTCATGCCCTGCGGGAACTGACTCCGACACTACCTCTGTGTATATTGCAATAAGAGGTGCGGCAGGTCTTAATATGCTTGCCATAGGCACTTCATATGTTATTCCGTCACTAATTTCCCCTTCCGGAAGATATCTGCCCATTCTTTTGCTATGTCATCTGATAAAGTAGGTTGGGAAACTGTGATACTGACCGTATGCACAGCTGAATTGGTCTGCAAGACATAGTACAATGTGGCTGCTGCCGGAGGATGGTTACTCTCAACCTTAAACAACACCCAATTGTCACCTTTCGACAATTGAGTAAATTTGGCGCCCTTATCTCCCTCCTTTATCTGAGCTTTATAGCTCAAAAGTGTTTCATCAACACTTTGTGCTATCCTTCCTTTAAATGTTATAAAATTTATAACGTTAGTCCAGTGTTCTGCTGTTTCATTGGTAGGTAGGACCTGCATGAAGTGCATAGTTGAATCATCAGTTTCACTCTGGATCTTCCATTTTCTATCTGTAGGGAAATCTATTTTCAATGTCTCATACATTGGCGGAAGTGCTACTTTGAATGTCTGTGCTACCCGGTGAAACAATTCCCTGGAGTTTGACATACGTGATGGGGTGGTCGTACAGGTGATCACATAAACTTTACTATCGTGGTATACTACAAAGTCACTTGCACAAAGTGTATCCTTTCGGCTCTCACTTAAATGAACATCATCAAACCATAACATTCTTTTTCCATTGACCATGTAACTACCAGTATCCTGCACCTGCAGGCGTGTCTGGGAAGTGAAATAAGCCACCAGCTGAAATGCGCTGTCAACATCTATACCTGGCTGGTCAATGACAGACAAATTGAAATTGTCTGCAATTCGCTTTGTAGAATCTTTGTCGATACCGTAAACCAGTAGCTTGATAGGAGTACCATCATTCCTGATCCAATATCTCCATTTTTCAGGAATACCTATTGTGTATCTATGAACCGTATCCTTGTAGGGGTATAGCAATTGCGCTTTCGTAACGACTTGCAACAGCAAGCAACAACAAAGTAAAAAATATTTCATCAGAAGAGAAGACTTGTCAGCTAAGATACAAAAATGAGCGTAGCGGGTAAAAGTGTCAGGCACTTAAGCGAAAGAAAAAACGCGACCTCAAAGAGAAGTCGCGTCTGGTGATCCCGCTGGGATTACAGAAGTCAGGAAAAGCCTTACACAACTTTACTTAGCCTTACTTTTATCAGTTGATTTTCAATATTTTATAACACCGACCAATTTTTCAAAGTCCTACCTTTATAACGGTTAACAGCATTGAACTCGACTAAAAACTCGACTAAAATTTTTTAAGTATGCTGTTACCAATCAAACTAATCTGCCCAAAGGGCAAAGTGCGCAAAGATAGTACTTGTATTATCTTTATCCAATACTGCGGGGATAAAACCGTCCTCCTGAACACGGAAATCGCCGTTCCCCCTAAATACTGGAACCGGAAGTTCCACCGTATTACCCCCGACATCCCCGCCATATATGGAGCTGCGGACGACCTAAACGGCCAACTGGCGGCCCTATTACGAAAGGCAAGCGACATTATCACCCATGCGGTGAAAAAGAAAGTTTGGGACATACCTGCATTTGTAAAGAAAACCTTTCACCCGGCATTTGATACGGCCACACTGGAAGAAAAAACCCAACAGGCGGCCGCCCTCAACTCAAAAACCAACCTTGACCTGATTTTTCAAATAGAGGACTATATCAAATGCAAGCGAGATAAGGTTTCGGCGGGTATGCTGAACGTGTATAAGAACATGAAAGACCATATGACAGCCTTCCAGGAGCATCGGGGAATCCCCATCACATTTGATTCTTTCGATTTTAACCTCTATGAAGGCTTAGTTAACTTCCTGACTTACAACTATGTGCAGCGCCGTAGATCGGAAGTAATTAACGGCAAGAGGGAGCCAATACAGGGAGTAAAGACCTCCACTGTAGGGAAAACCATTAAACAACTACGCATATTCTTGCGGGATAGGATGCGCCGTAAGATCATCCCCCCTATAGATTTATCCGATTTCAAAATACTGGACGAAGAAGCGGACGCGGTGTACCTGACATGGGCAGAAATCGCCCGGATATATCAAACAGATCTTTCCGAACACCCGCACCTGGTTAAATACAGGGATTTGTTTGTTCTCGGCTGCCTGACCGGGTTAAGATTCTCCGATTTTTCGTCCATCCAGCCAGAGGACGTGCGGAAAGGGGCATTATATAAGAAGCAGGAAAAATCAGATCATTGGGTTGTTATACCATTAAGGGATACGGCTGAGGAAATACTAATCAGGTGCTTTAAACGCCAGATTCCGATTGTGAGCAATCCTGAATTTAACCGTCATATCAAAGAAGTGGCACAACTGGCGGGTATTAGCGAGTTAATTAAATTCTCTCATAAAAAAGGCAATAAAGACATAGTACAGGTAAAACCCAAATACGCATGGATAACCTCCCATACCTGTCGCCGTTCCTTTTGTACCAATGAATTTTTGGCTGGAACTCCCGTAGATCTGATAATGAAGATAAGCGGCCATAAAAACCACCGTGATTTTTACAGGTATATCAGGATTACCCCTGAGGAGGCAGGTCAAAAGATCAGGGAAATATGGGAAAAAAGAGGCGATATAGGTATATCCGCTGCCGCGTTACAAAATGTAGGGTAGCCAATGAGGGGGTGGCGCTGGCGCCGCACCACTCCTGTCGGGGTGGGCAAACAAATGGATTAATAAAAAAAACAAAAGGGTGTTGGAAATTTCAAACACCCTTTTTCGTCTAATCCCCTCTCCAGACTTTACTCTCTGTCTTTACCAGTTATACTATCATAAAATACTTGACGATATTCCCGAACATCAATCAGGTGACCGGCTTCGAGCAATTTTTCAAGACGTTTCTTTATACCCAGCAGATCAAAATCTATTGTTTCATCTAGGAAGGTTCTACGAGACATACCCATACCAAGCAACTCGCGAAGCGCTTCCCGCCATTCACCCAATGTGAGAAAAGAAAAAAACTTTTCAAAAGCCAAATAAGGGTTTAAAAACTCTTTATAAGAAAGATTTCTAGGGAATGTGTCCCATGCTTCGCGGGCGGATATTGTTTTCCCTTCTATCCCTTTAATCCATGCACAAAACAAGATGGGATTCATCACGTCAATTTCTTCATCATTACAGGGAACAATAATCCCCTTTCTCTCCCGGTTGTCTAATTGTGCCACCAAAAAAGCTGCTTCAATGAATGATTCCGTCCTATCATAAAAAAACTGAAGTCCCGATGGCGATATTTTGCTTGGCCTTTTCTTACTCGTTGAACCAAACCATTGGTTTATGATCTGCCTTGCCCCGGGCATGTCATATGATGAAAAATATTCGTGTATGGCTTCGTGAGGGTCTCGTATTTCCTCGACTGACAAGCGCAGGGGGAGATTATCCCACGGGCGGGGACTGTTGAAAAACATAAACGGCAGATTTATAAGTTAGAAATACTGGTTTGTGACTTCATGCAACCGGGAAAGGCAGTAAGGATGCGCCCTCCGCTATCTGTCAAAACGGTCAAAAGGCTCGTGGGTAGTTGGTTAAAGTCGTGACCTATTATTTTTCCGGTGTCAATCACCCTTTTAAGGTAAATGGTGCCGGTAACCTGTTCAACCGGCTCTATGTTGGCATCCCGAAGTAAGGCCAATATTTCAACTACTGGAATAGTGAATTTACTGACATTCGGGTGTCTCGGAATTTTAAAATAATGCCTTTCCATAATATGAGTAAGCGCCCCTACAGTGATATAATAAGACTTACGGAATAATTTTTTCCTGTCTTTTATGGGTACGCTGAACATGGCAGCATTGACCAGTTCATTCAGCCAATTTTGCGTGTCGCTAAGTAGGAAAACCAGCCTTAACCACTCATCTTCATTAAATGGCGGATTTAGGCGAATCTTTTCTATTTCTTCCATAGAATTAAATTTTGAAAGTTATTTAAAGATGGATGCAAGATCAGATGTGATAAAATCATAATCAATTCGTTATTAGCATAGTTTATGGGGATAATCAAGTATTTTACATGGTAAATTATCCAGGATCAAGGCATATTTTAGCAGTAGAAAAATCTTATATTTGTTAAATGAGCATTACTACTATGAACAAAAGCATCCATGAAGGCCGGAATATCAAGCGATTCCGGGAAATGTTGAACATAACCCAAGAAGCGATGGCGGCTGATCTAGGTGATGATTGGACGCAAAAGAAAATTTCCTTGCTTGAAGGAAAAGAGAAAATTGAATCTGATATTTTAGATCAAGTTGCAAAAATATTAAAGGTGTCACCTGAAGCCATAAGGAACTTTAGTGAAGAAGCAGCAGTAAACATTATCTCAAATACATTTTCGGATGAATCTGTTGCATACGCACAATACTATAAATGCACTATCAACCCATTTGAAAAATGGGTCGATGCTATGGAGAAGAATGAGCAGCTTTATAAAGAGCTGTTGAAAAGTGAGCGAGAAAAAATAGAAATACTGGAAAGATTGTTGAATGAAAAGAAGGGTGGAAAATAAAATACTATAACGATCAAATACAAGAAAGCCACTGTTTTAGAGACAGTGGCTTTCTTGTATCCTATGGGATCGGCAAAGTTGTGGGCCAAACGATATACTACATTTTCTCATTTTTCAATCGGTACTAGTCGTCATTTATATAAATACTTTTTCACATGTTCAAACTAGAAGATAAATTAGTTGCCAAAGAAGCTGGCTTAACATTGTTAAAATCTATACTCTCCGTTACTCCAGGTGGTGGGTTCCTTAATGAATACATCGAATTTCGTAGTAGAATTAAACAGGAACGATTCAATAATTTCATCTCTCAATTTGCAGAATACCTTACTAGCAACAACATTGAGGCCAATCCTGACTTAAATAATGAAGACTTTGATGATTTGTTTGAAGCCGTAATCAGACGCGTTGTTTCCACTAAATCAGCCGAAAAGCATAATAGGTTTCGAGATATCTTGCTAAACTTTATTGAAAATCCGAGTATGGAAATTGATGAAGCAGAGATATTCTTGGGTTTAGCTAATGACTTGAGCGACCCTGCAATAATAATACTAAAGCAGCACAAGATTCTAAGAAGAAATTTTGTTGATAAAAATACGAAATTGCGTAGACTGGAATACGATTTACCAATATTAAACGGGAAAACGGTAGCCGAATCTACCTTAAAAGAAAAGGGACTAGCGAATAACTTCGATTTTGTCAATCAGCAACGCTTAGACACTGATCTTGAAATAAAAAAAATAAAAGCAGAAATTGACGCGCTAAACGCTATAAATGCAGCGTCGTATTACAATATGGATGAAGATGCCTTTTTATATCAGAAACAAATATTACTGTCAAAGGGATTGCTTGCAGATAACTATACAGGCGCAACTGTAGGTGGTAGCCCTTTTGTTTACATGACAATTACCGAATTTGGCGAGAAATTTATAGAATTCATAATACGCGGTTAGTATCGCATGGCTGGTAGTAGATATTCTAGTTACTGATGTCTTTATTAACAGCAAAACACAATCGCACCATTGTTTGAAACTCCCGCCGGGAGGGGGTGCGGGGGATGGCGCGGCGGCAGCGCCTCCCCCGGACAAATAGATATTACCGGATTTTTCCGGCCTTCTTCCTTAGCCGAATTGCTTCTTCCTCCTTTTCCTGTGCTTCTACCAACATAGATGCGATCTGCTGTCTTTGTTCCTCCCATTGTTCAACGCTATCTCGAAAGACTTGCGGGTGTGCACGATACAGGCTATCTATTTCGGACAAGAACGGTCGTAGTTGTTTTCCCGCCTGTAGCTGTATATAACGATATTTTATATCTCTAGCTGTATAAGCCTGCAGCATTGAGCGCGTGTTGAATAGCCACACACACACTAAAGCAAGGAGCAGAAACAGGCAAGCGGAAACGATCACTCCCGCATTTACATGATGATGATGCTTGACCTCCCTTATAGGTGGACGTTTCAGCAGATCGTTATTTATTTGAAGATATTCTGATAGCTTATAAATGGCTGTTGTGGGGAATTTTATCCGCTCAGGCATTCCTGTTACATCTGCCTTTATCTGCTCTAAGGAAGTACCGACACTCTTTAACTGTTCTGTGTAGTCCGGCATTTGCGGCGTTGCGCTATTTATTTGCCGGATGCCTTCATCAACTTTATTTAACTTATCAACAATTGTTTGCAATAACAACTCATTCATAATACATAGTTTAATTCGTTCTTAAATAAGTTTACTGTTACAGGCGTAATCCGCCCCTGTTTGATTGTCTATACGCCTTCGTTATATCCTGCTGCATTGCCTTTTGTAAGCCTGCTAAAGAGTATTTGCGGTCAATGTTGCTGCCTTTAAAAGCATACGAACCTTTTTTGAAACTAATGCCCTGTAATTGTTGGGTATTCCCTTTGTACTTATACTGTACTTCTATCCCTTTTTTAATCAGTTCCTTTTCCAGCGCCAGTAAGGTTTTACAGTGGGACAATACTGTTTCTATCGCCTGGAAAATTTCATAACGGACCGTTTCTTCATAATTAAGGGCTTCCAGATTGGTAAGAGTTATTTTCTTTTCGATGGCTGGAATAAGCTGATATTTTTGCGTAAGCTGTTGCGCGGCCTTTTTCCCGCGTAACCCTATCCAGTTATCACGGATTGCCCTTCCCTGGTTGTTAACCAAATTAGCGATGATATGCATGTGCAAATGATTGGTATCCGTATGCTTTGTTATCACATATTGGGTGTTAGTTATGCCTAGCTTTTCGAGGTATTCCCGTCCTATCTGCGTCAACACTTCATTAGTTAACTGTTCTCCAGGATAAAAGCTAAGAATGCCATGAAAAACAGCCTTTCGCTTATCTGGTAACTGCTGTCTGCTCATTTCAAAATCATTACCCATATGCCTGTAGCTGTAATCTCTTACCCCTTCTGCTTCCAGTATTTCCGCCCGCTGTTCATCTGCACAAACGTAGCGGCAGCAGCCATAAAAGGTTTTACCGGTTATTACTTTACTTATCACGTCTTAACCGGTTTAAAAGACGGTCAATCTGTTTACGGTAGCTTTCAAAAAGTAGCATCGCATTCAACATACCCTCTTTATGTGCCTGTTTTGACACCTGGTTGATATTATTTGCCATACCGATCAATTGTTTGATATATGTCCGTTCATCGTTACTTAAACGGGCTATAACGCCGCCGAACAATGCCATTTGACGGACGTACACAGTGTAGCGCAGCCCTGCTTTGATGGCCTTTTCTCTCACAATAAAGTATTCTGTCTTGGTAAACCGCACGCCTGTGCAGATTTCCTTCCTTATTGCTTTAGGCGGCCTGCCGCCTTTACCCTTCTTCTTTTCCTGCGTCTGTTCCATATCTCCTACGTTTTAATCATTGAGGGCTGGCAGCTTTGCTGCCCTGCCCGATCTTCTCGTCCAGGTGGCAACGCTGCCTGGACTTTCTCCGCAGACGGGTAGCGTAGCTGCCCGTCATTCTACGCTAAGATCTCCGCACCTCCCCCTTGCGACCATCGGGAGCGAGGGGCAAGCGGTTTTTGCGCAGCAAAAACACCGCTTGCTAACGGAGCGAAGATCCGTTCGAGTCCGCGAACAGGATGCCTGAAGGCGGCCTGTTCAATCTTCGCGGGAGGGCCTGCGTGGAGCAGCCTGCCCGATCTCCGCGTGCAGGTGGCAACGCCGCCTGTACATTCTCCGTGAACGGGTGCCAAAGGTGGCCCGTTCGATCTTCGCGGACTAAGGCCTGCGTGGAGCGGCCCTGCCCAATCTCCGCGACGGCAGCAACGCTCCCTGTCATTGTTTTGGTTGCTGTCCGGGCTGCAATAATTGCTGTATGTCATTCCAAAGAAAATAGACCCTTGACCGGATTTTGTAAGGCTTTAGCTTGCCATGTTTAATCCAATCATAAATAGTAGGCTTTGTAACCTGAAATAGCTGACAGACCTCTCCAATTTTAAAGAGGGGCTTATAGGTGAGGCCGGGGGTATCATACGCGGGGGATCGTACCGGCTGCCTGTCCAGTTGGCTGACTTCTTCACGCACCAATACACGCAATATCTGCCAAAACTGCTCCGGTTCAATCGGAAACAACATTGGCGCTGCTGTCTGCACATTTCTTTCTCTCTTTTCCATATTATACCGATTTAGACGGCAAATATGGTTGCTCAGGAAGAAGAAAACAGGCTAAGTATACTTGTCTCGCGGAAAAAGGAAAGGTTTGGCCTTATGATATTACGGCCTTTGAAATTGTTGCTCCAACTGCTTTAGCCGTTGGATACCCTCATCAAACTGCATTGCTTCTAAAATAACATAGGCTTCTTCAAAACTTTTGCCCACTTCTACAAGATGGCGATGTTCCAATTTGGCTCTTTTATCCTTCTTAAAGATCAGGTCAAGTGCTTTTTTGATTCCATCAGGGCTGGACCCAAAAATTTTGTGCAACAGGTCTGCACATTTATCACTGGGGGTTAGGTAGTTGGCTTTGCTCGCTTTGTCAAATGCGTAGAAAAAAAGTACCAAAGCACGGTTTGTTAACTGGTCTTGTTTACACTTTTCCAGCCATGCACGTTCACGGCCTTCATACGCTGCTATCACCGTTTCCAGTTTTGGCAAAAAATCACCGGTAAAGATGGGCCGATAAAGAATGAAATACAATGGCAGATACGCCGCTATCCCCAACGTCACGCCGACAAGCATATACATACCATTCAATTGGCCATTGTAAAACCAAACAATAACAGCGGCTACAACAACCAAAAGCAAATAATGCCAAAGTGCATTATTCCAATACTCATTAATCAACTGGCGGCGTGTTGCTTCTGCGGGCCAACTAGCGTAAATGTCACGCTGTCCCTTATGCGTTTTGCAAAAGCGGGAATAAATGTAACTATAATTCACGGGGAGGTCAAAGGTGAAAAATGATTTCAACTGCTTCAATTTCAAACTCTTCATATCACAATCATTTTATATACTTATATAAATATACAAATATTTATGACAAGGAAATACATGATAAGAATAAGAACAGGCTTACATATTTAAGTCACTTGGCAATAACCTTGTATTCAATCCGTACAAGTCTTTTCTCATTGCAAATGCTACCCTAAAATAATTCTCTTCCGTTGATTGGTTAATAAACTCGGTTATTGCAAGGATCACTTTATCCGAAGCATATAAAATCATATTATTTCTTTCGATTTTAATCTCTTCAAGCAAGTCTGTAATAGTATTGAATTGCCTACCGTGTTTTTCAAATTCAGGTCGGCTTTTCTCAAAATCTAACATGCCGTGCATTAGAAGAATAACAGCTTTATATCGAACCTCTTTAAAGTCATTTTGCTTTTGTCGCTGAAGCTCTTTTGCCTTTAAAAGAGAATCAATAATGCTTTTAAGTATAGCGCCCAGACCAATCAGCCCAAGTGCGGAGATAATATTTTGGTAGATCATGGAATATATTTAGGCGACTTTGACCCAATTAAATGAAAATTAAATGTGTCAGGATTATCTTTAAATGGCAGTCCTAGATTTCTTCTGATTGCTAAAACCAATATCCGTAATTTGTTATCATGATTGGCCAATGTTCTATTTTGATTGGAAGGCGCAATTTCTTTATGATATTCCATTAGGGCGTCTATGACATACTGAGGAGCTACAAGGGCTATTGTATTAACTGCCTTTGCAAATTGTTTGTTAGCTTCTTCTTTGTCTACATCATCAACTGCTAAGTCCGAAATAGCAGATAATAGCTCTTTGTAATGATTCAATATCCGCAAGTGCAGAGAATCTCTCCTTTCAGCGCGTTTGTTCAAAATAAAAGTAATAGCCACGGCAATTAAACTACCCGCAGCGGAAATTATTGCAACCTGTATTGTTGGGGACATCAACTAAATTTTGTTTGATAAAAAAACTTTCCTATAAATAAATTCAGTAATTTATCACTGCAATTACTTATAGTGAAAATAATTAATTAATCCCCAACTAACAAGAAGATGCTAGAAGATAGTAGACCAAATTTTGTCAAGGAGACAGAAAAAATTTACAAAGCATTCGAATCTCAAATAAATATAATTCGTCAAGGTACACCAATGAAGCCTACGGATATAAACTTAAGCGAGCTAATAAAAAGTGCATATGTAAAAACATACGACTTCATGATTTATCTGTGCCAATTGAGAGATTTGCAGCACGCTTTTTTTCAGTTACCTATGTTAAGGGGGATATGTGAAGACCTAATAACTTTATCTTATATCATGGATCAAAGTATAGAAGTTCAAAACTATATTTTGGCTAAAAAAAGATTCGATGAAATGAAAAAATCATCGAAGGCACAAAAAGATTTCTTCGACAAATACAACCCCAAACAAATTATTCCTCCACTAATTTATAATACTAGTTTTGAGAACATTTTAGCCGTCTATAGAAATTCAGGACTTGTCTTGCAGGAAGCCAAGTTGCCCACAGTATTCCAAATGGCAGAGTTAACAGGATTAGCTGACCTATATCGATTTTTATATCACGCAACTTCCAAAGCGGTTCATTTCGATATTTTCACTTTATTATCAACAGGATGGGGAGAAATAGATATGGAAAATGAAACTTTAAGGCCCAATTTCTCGTATCAGCATGATTACAAACATTATTTTACTTTCACTTTTTTTTACTCTAGTTATCTATTCATCAAGCAAACAAAGGCATTTTCTCCGACATTAAAGTTGCCCAATGTTGTTAGTGAAGTATTAGACTCTTTAGAAAAAGTTTATAAGGATTTGGACTGGCCCGAATTGATAACGTTTTATCATTTGAACCTTGAGCCTCCTTCGCAGGAAATTAGAGCCACGTATAGAACTGGATTCGAATAGGTATGCCTAAACTTCAAGATCGGTATATTGACAATTTCAGAAATGAAAATCATCCTTTTTTTTGACTTATCTTCATTAAAAGTTACTCTATGAAACAAGAATTAAAAGATGCCCTCAATAATTGGAAAAACACAACTATTTTAGGCATAAACAACAAGTTTGTAAGAATAAAAAACTTACCGAAAGGTGAATATCTGATAGAATTAACAATGCGCGAAAAGATCAGCTTTCAGGAGGAAACAGCGAATGTGTCTGAAACAGCTTCGTTGATAACCTATACTCAATCTGGTGAATCTGGTGAATTTGGTGATTTAATGGGGGATTCTTACCCTAATCCGAATGGTGATATTTTTCGATTTAATGCAATATCAATTAATCTTGAAACCAAATACTGGACTAAAAGAGAAAATGAGTTATCCCGATTGATACAAAGCGTCATGCCAGACGGGTTCCTTGATATGTAGAGAAAAGCTTGGGAGTATTAAGGTCAGTCAAAAGTCACTTAACATACAAAGTAAACATTAGACACAATTTTCTAAATAATTATGACGGAAAAAATCAATGACCTAATCAAAGAAGGCCATAGTTATACTTTTCAAAACAACTGTTATCGTGTTGAGCATGGTACATATAGCAGACCAAGCATTGAAATGCAAACGTGGATTGCCACTGTTGAAGATTTTCTAGCGAATAATTACGGAAAGGATAGTTCCCCATGGGGAGTATTCGCACACTTTAACAGAAAAAAACTAGATGGAAATCTTGCAGATACTTTTGAAGAAGAAAGAAATATTGTTCTTTCAGCTTTAAAATCGTGTTTAAGAATAAGCCCTAAGCAGATCAATATTAATAGGAACAAAGAAGTGGAATTAGCCAATCTCTTCAACAAATTTCATTTAGTAGTCAAGCAACTAAGAAATAGATACAATAACAGAGCTACGATCGATATCGACGATGAATACGACGTACAAGATTTGCTACATGCTCTTTTGAGGTTACACTTTTCAGATATCAGAAATGAAGAATGGACCCCAAGTTATGCCGGTGGTTCCTCAAGAATGGACTTTCTTTTAAAAGAGGAAAAGATAGTAATTGAAGTAAAAAAAACGAGAAAAGGTCTTGGTGACAAAGAACTCGGGAAACAACTAATAGAGGACAAGGAAAGATACAAAGCTCACCCAGACTGCAAAAAATTAATTTGTTTTACTTACGACCCCGATGAAAGAATAACCAACCCCAAGGGATTAGAAAATGATCTAAATAAACAGGAACCAGAATTTGAAGTTCAAATAATCATCAAGCCTTAATCAAGAAAAAACGAAACGAATATTTCTTATCTTAGTAAAAGCTGATTAACCTGTATAAAGTACAGGAAAGAAATCGGGGTTATACAATCGGAACTCGACTAAACAGTCAACTAAAAAAGAAAAACCTGCGACTAGCGCAGGTTTTGAAAATTGTCTGTGATCCCGCTGGGACTCGAACCCAGGACCCATACATTAAAAGTGTATTGCTCTACCAACTGAGCTACGGAATCATCCCTTTTTGTGATTGGGATTGCAAAGGTATAAAATATTTTATTCATTCCAACTTTTTGACAACTTTTTTTCAAACAATTTCACAAAACCCGCCACAGACAAAATAAAACATCATATCCCAATTAGCCCTATTTTTGCATTTGAAAAAAAATCATAATGCAAGATAAGGTCGTAGTTATCACCGGAGGCACTTCCGGAATAGGCAAAGCGCTGACAATAGCATTTCTCCGTGAAGGCGCCAAAGTAGCCGTTTGTGGCAGAAAGCCCGAAACACTGCAGACGCTCGAAAAAGAACTGGCTTCCGGCAATCTCTATACCTATGCTGCCGATGTAAGTAAGGAAGAAGACTGTAAAAACTTCGTTGAACAGGTCATCGCCCGTTTGGGTAAAATAGATATCCTCATCAATAATGCAGGGATCTCTATGCGTGCCTTATTCCGCGATGTAGACCTCAATGTCCTGAAACAGGTGATGGACATTAACTTCTGGGGGACCGTTTATTGTACAAAATATGCATTACCTTCTATATTGGCGAACAAAGGGACAGTTGTAGGTGTATCTTCTATAGCAGGTTACAGAGGCTTGCCCGGCCGTACCGGATACTCCTCATCTAAGTTCGCTATGCAGGGCTTCCTGGAATCACTACGTACCGAAAATCTGCATACAGGCATCAACGTAATGTGGGTATGCCCCGGCTTCACCAGTTCCAACATACGTAATACAGCCTTAAACGAAGAAGGACGCAGCCAGGCAGAAACACCATTAGATGAAGCAAAGCTGATGAGCGCTGAAACAGTAGCTGATGCTGTGCTGAAAGCGGTCGCCAAACGGAAACGCACACTTGTACTTACCGGCCAGGGAAAGTTAACAGTATTGCTTAGCAAACTGTTTCCCGGACTGCTCGATGGAATAGTATATAATCATTTTAAAAAAGAACCGGGTTCGCCGCTTAAATAATGATGTTAAGCTGTTCTGCGCCAATGGCTGATTACAAGGCGATTAGCAAGAACAGCTTAACTTAAATCTTTTACTTTTTATTCTATTTTTTTTTGCTTATAAGCGCCCCAAAGCCCCGACCCCGGCCCTTTTATAGTTATTCACATCTGAACAAGTAATTGGCTGTTTAGTCACAGCTACATGCAGATTTTATATTTCTTTGCATTACAAAACAACGCCAATGCCCCAATGGCATTCTTTTTGGGTAATTGGTATTTATTAGTAAACATGTCCGTAATAACATTAACATCAGATATAGGCTTGCAGGACTACCTGGTAGGCGCCATCAAAGGGCAGCTGTGGCAACACTGTCCTGGTGCTCCTGTTATGGACATCACTCATCAGATTTCTCCGTTTAATCTGCCACAGGCAACTTACATTTGTAAGAGCTCCTTTTCATATTATCCGCCACGCACATTCCATATTGTACTGATTAATCTCTTCGACCGTAAAGTAGATCACGTACTGCTGGCGGAACACAACGGACAATATATAGCCTGTGCCGATAACGGACTGATTACTATGATTGCAGGCGGAACGCCGGCAAAGGTCATTAAGCTCCCTTTACATAAGACACAGCCAAGGGATACCTTCTCTATTCTCCAACGCTTTGCTGAAGCCTACAGGGAATTACAGAACGGTAAATCGCTGACCGAACTGGGCGAACCAGCCTCCGGATACATCATCAAGAATAACCTCCAGCCGATGACAGGGCAGGATTATATCGACGGACAGATCATTCATATCGACAACTTCGAAAACGTAGTCGTGAATATTACCCGTCAGCAGTTTGATGAACACCGCCAGAACAGGCCATTCTCCATCTATTTCCGCCGTGACGAGGTGATTACACAACTTTGTGAAACCTATGCCGACGTACCGGAAGGGCATAAACTGGCCCTCTTCAACGCCGCCGGCTATCTGGAAATAGCTATCAATAAAGGAAACGCTGCCGGCCTCTTTGGTTTGCAGGGCTTTACCCGCGATCAGCTAACCTCCGGATACCAGAAACTGTCCTTCTACCAGACCGTTCGCATCATCTTCGGCTAAAACCAGCCGAAGCTCCCTCCTTTTCCCCGCTTCTTCACTAATTCCTGTTAATCAATTACTATCCTGACCCGCATTTTCCCCCTCCATCTACAAAAAATTTTACTTATTAAAGAAAAAGTTAAAACTGTTATCGCTAATTATCATAATTTGCCACTTTTTCTATTTTTGTCGGACCTAAAACATCCTTATGAATTTTAAAAGGACCAACAACATTGTAGGTTGGGTTATCTGTATCATTGCCTGCACTGTCTACATTATGACTATGGAGGCCACCGGCAGCCTGTGGGACTGCGGCGAATTCATTTCCAGTGCCTACAAGGTACAGGTTCCGCACCCTCCTGGAGCTCCTTTATTTGTGCTGTTAGGTAGATTGTTCACTATCCCGCTGTCCCCTTCACAGGCAGCCCTGGGTGTGAACTTCATGTCCGCCCTGTCCAGTGGTTTTACCATTCTGTTCCTCTTCTGGACCATTACCCACTTTGCCCGCCGCCTGATGGTGAAAAACGGAGAGCCTATCTCCCGCGAACAAATGATCGCTATCATGGGTGCAGGCGCTGTAGGTGCTCTTGCTTACACATTCTCCGACTCTTTCTGGTTCTCTGCTGTGGAAGGTGAGGTATACGCTATGTCTTCCCTCTTCACCGCGATCGTTTTCTGGGCTATCTTGAAATGGGAACACGAATCAGATGAAGCATACGCCGACCGCTGGATCGTATTCATCGCCTTTATGATGGGTCTCTCTATCGGTGTCCACCTCCTGAACCTCCTGACGATACCGGCTATCGTAATGGTATACTACTTTAAACGCTACAAAGTTACCCCGGTAGGTACTTTCTGGGCGTTTATCATCGGTTGTGCCCTTACCGGTATGGTACAGAAGTTCGTTATCCAGGATACGATCAAAGCTTCCGGACTGATGGACGTTTTCTTTGTAAACTCTCTCGGTCTTCCTTTCTACACCGGTTTCGCCTTCTATTTCATAGTACTGGCTGCTATACTGCTGTATGGTCTGAAAAATCCTAAATTCGGCTTCTATGCGCCACTGATCCTGGTAGCCTCCGTTATCGTGATTCCTTCCTTTAACGATGCTACAGGTACAGGAATAAAGATCCTGAAGATCATCGTTGCTGCAGCTATCGTAGCAATACCTTACTTCATGAAGCAATTTGGCACCAACGTAAACACCGGTAACTTCCACCACTTTACTAAGGTGACCATTTACTCCATCCTCTTCCTCTTATTAGGTTACTCCACATACATCACCACCATGGTACGCTCTACCGCTAATCCATCTGTGGATATGTACAATGTGGACAACCCGATATCCCTGGTAGGTTACCTGGGTCGTGAACAGTATGGCGACTTCCCGCTGATCTACGGACAGGTATTTACCGCCCGTCCTACCAGCTACGAAGATGCAGGCAATATCTACGCCCGTGGTAAAGACAAATACCTGATCGCAGGTAAGAAACAGGTACCTGTTTACGCTCCGGAAGATAAAATGCTCTTCCCACGTGTATGGGATGCCAGCAACGATCAGGGACACGCAGATTACTATCGCGATTTCCTCGGTCTCGCTGATGGACAAAAACCTTCCTTTGCCGATAACGTACGCTTCTTCGTAAAATATCAGGTAGGCTTCATGTACCTCCGCTATTTTATGTGGAACTTCTCCGGCAGACAAAACGATACACAAGGTTATGGTAACGTCCGCGACGGTAACTTCATCACTGGTATCTCTTTTATCGATAACATATTTTATGGCGATCAGTCTGCAATGCCAGACAGCCTGAAAAATAACAAGGCGCATAACACGCTGTTCCTGCTGCCCTTCATCCTGGGCCTGATCGGATTCATTTATCATTACAACAACCACCGCAGAGATGCCCTCGTAGCAGGTCTGCTGTTCTTCTTCACTGGTTTCGCTATCGTCCTGTACCTCAACCAGGCCGGTAACCAGCCACGTGAACGTGACTACGCATACGTTGGTTCCTTCTATGCGTTTGCGATCTGGATCGGTCTGGGCGTACTGTCCATCTACCAGTTCCTGAAAACTAAAACCAAATCAGCTATCTCAGCGCCCGTGGCAACTGTTGTGTGCCTGCTGGCTGTTCCGGTACTGATGGGCTTCCAGGAATGGGACGATCACGACCGTTCTACCAAAACTATCGCACGCGACGTAGCTGCCGACTATCTGAACTCCTGCGCTAAAGAAGCCATCCTCTTCACCGTAGGCGATAACGATACTTACCCGCTGTGGTATGCACAGGAAGTAGAAGGCATCCGTCCTGACGTCCGTGTGATCAACCTCAGCCTCCTCGGTGTTGACTGGTATATCGATCAGCAACGCCATAGGGTGAACGAGAGTCCTGCTGTTCCAATGAACTGGACACCTGACAAATACCAGGGTGAAAATCGTAACTACATCCAATACTACGACGGCGGTAACTTCCCACAGGATAAATTCTACAACCTGAAAGAAGTAATGGGCTTTATGGGATCAGATGATCCACGTGCGAAACTGTCTACTACAGATGGTTCCCAGATCAACTACCTCCCGGCTAAAAAGCTCTTTATACCTGTAAACGTAGCTGAAGCGATCAAAAACGGTACTGTCGATATCCATGACAGCGCCAGAGTGCTGCCCCAGCTGCCTTTCCAGATCAATAAAACTTACCTGCTGAAAAACGACCTGGCAGTATACGATATCATCGCTGCCAACGACTGGAAACGTCCGATCTACTTTACCAGCCCTACCGACCTCGGTCTGAATGACTACCTCCGCATGGATGGTCTGACCTACCGCCTGGTACCGATGAGAAAAGAAGAAAGCAATGATCCGATGGGTGCAGAGAAGAATGTAAACATTCCGGCCATGTACGAGAACCTGATGACCAAGTTCGCTTTCGGTGGCGCAAATGTAAACGGTACTTACTTCGACGAGCCTAACCGTAAATTGCTGCAATACATCAGGAACTCCTACACCAGACTGGGTACAGCCCTTGCACTGGAAGGAAAGAAAGATTCTGCACTGGCTGTTCTTAACAAGGCTGACAAGAACCTGTTTGAAAGCAATTTCCCATACGCAATGACCACTCCGGGCCAGATGCATAACTATAGCTCTATGCAGACCGTATATGCATACTACCTGGCAGGCGATTTCAAGAAAGCAGATGAGATCTCCCAGAAGATCATCAAGGATTGTACACAACAGATACAGTATTTCCGCTCACTGCCACTGTCCAAACAGGATGGTCTCAAGCGTGATACGGACATGTCTGAACAGTTTATTTCCCTGCTGCAGCGTATGAAGGAAGATTTCACTCATCCTGAACGCCGCCAGCAAGGCCTGGAAAACAACCAATTTGAGGTTGATTCCCAGAGTCAGGCAGTTGATTCTCCGCGATAAAAAGCATAGATATCTTATAAAAACGGGGCGCTTCATAGTGAAGCGCCCCGTTTTTATTTGTCATAGATGGATGATCCATTCAACGCCCGGTATGCCGGTTATTATTCCATGGCCGCGCTGGGCGTCTATAATGATCACGGGGGATTCTGATCATTATTCCGGGGCCGATCACGGGGCATTCTGGTCATTGCCCGGGCGCCCATCATGATCACCGGGGATTCCATTCATTGTTCGGGGGCCGATCATTATCACGGGGCATTCTGGTCATTGTCCGTGCGCCCATCATGATCACCGGGGATTCCATTCATTGTTCGGGGGCCGATCATTATCACGAGGCATTCTGGTCATTGTCCCCGGGCGCCCATCATGATCACCGGGGATTCCATTCATTGTTCGGGGGCCGATCATTATCACGGGGCATTCTGGTCATTGTCCCCGGGGTTATCACCCCGGGCTACAAACACGTAACTCCTACGGAGCCTGGTGTCAATTGGCTCACTGGGAAAAATAAACCTTACAATACATTTGGGGCATTGCGATGCGACTCCGTAGGAGTCACGTGTTTGTAGCCCCGGGTTGAAAACCCGGGGGATTTGTTGTGCCCATTTCAACCAACGAATTTGTGGTACCGCATTTTCAACCGCGAATTTGACCCCCATTTTCAACCGCGGATCTGTATCCCATTCTTCAACCCGCGATTTGCACCCCGTCTTGAACCCGGGGATTTGTCCCCGTTTCCAATCCGCGGATCTGCCGGAATTTTCAATCGCCAATGCTGCATGAATATTTTATCGGGTATACAACATCGTTTGCCCGTCAAATAATCTTACTCCTTCACCCTTTCAGACACCAGCCTGCAATGATCACATTTCAGATCAAACTTCTCCAGCAGTTTACTTTCCAGCTGCCAATGTCCGCCACAGGAGGGACAGCTTTGCTCCATTTTCTTACTATCATAGTTAAACAGGTAGTAATAACTGGGTTTCCCCGTCAGCGCTTCCAACCTGTTACAGATACTCCTTCCCTGCTTTGTGAGCGGGCTCTTAATATCAGACAGATAGTGATTGAACCTCTTTTCCCCCATTGACCCTCTGAACCAGAGTCCGTCAATCTCCTCATAGCTCCTTGACCACGAATTTATATCCTCATAACTCCGCTGCCGTGTATTCGTATAAGGGAAGT
Source organism: Chitinophaga filiformis (assembly GCF_023100805.1). Taxonomy (NCBI): domain Bacteria; kingdom Pseudomonadati; phylum Bacteroidota; class Chitinophagia; order Chitinophagales; family Chitinophagaceae; genus Chitinophaga; species Chitinophaga filiformis. Next base: position 4,072,850 of record NZ_CP095855.1, on the reverse strand, counting down.
GATATAAGGGTATTTGCCCGAAGTTATCACCCGATCTGATGGGCGAAGCCCCACCCCAATACAATATCAGCGAGCTCGATGAGTTGACATCCGCTGTTGGAACCGCCACCAGGTGTTCGCCAACATATTCATAGGAAATGCTTACGTTATAACGGTCCATGAGAACGGAAGTCCACTGGTTGACATAATCGCTGTTAAACCGCTCATCCAGGGAGTCTTTCCGGAGACATTGGACATGCAGCCCAACCCTGCCTTCCTGGAACACAAAAACGTCATTCTGGGATACCAGCTGGCCATTGGAACGTAAAGACCTGACGAAAAAATCGGCGTCATGCAGGAATGATTCCATATCCGGCTTCGGCCATTCGGCTTTTTGAAAAAGGATTTGATAGATGAACATAGGACAGAATTAAGTAAATGACAGCCAATAGAAAGGCTGCCTGAAACAGGGATTACATTAAATATAATAAAATATTTCAATTCCGGAAAATCGTTCGGGGCTTATATCAATTATCCATCCACTCCGGTTTGTAATTAAGCGGGGAGATCGTCCATAATTATCATTGTCAACCGCCATGGCATGATGTGCACCTCCCCTGTTTTGAGAAGGACGGGGTCGCCTTTCTAAATTTATTAAAACAAATCTCCTTTGATAAGGGTTAGCATAAGAATATATTAAAAATAAAAAACTCCCGCTTTCGCGGGAGTTCCTATCAAACATAATACACTATTATAATTTACCTACTTCCTGCCACCAGAACTTCACACACTCTTTCACGTCAGGCACGCTGTTATCCCAGTTGTATTCGTACTCCACAGAGAACATACCCCTGAAGTGCTGCGCTTTCAGCTCTGCCAGTACAGCCGGCATGTTGCAGACGCCATTTCCCCAGATAACATCGTGTGCTTCAGGCGATTTCTCGTTCAGGTCCTTAAAGTGCAGATGCAATACATGTCCTTTCAGCTGTTTAATACACTCCACGGGCTCCATACCGGAACGTACCCAGTGACCAATGTCAGCGCAGGCGCCAAATAGTTTGCTCCGGCCTTTGATAGCAACCAGTACGCTGTCCGGATGCCAGTAATGACTTGGTTTGGGATGATCGTGAATGGCTACTTTGATCTGATACTTGTCACAGAGACGGGAAATTGCGTCCCAATGTTCGCGCTTAGGCTCTGCAGTGATCACCTGGATGCCCATTGCCTTCGCAAACTGGAATACCTCCTGCCATTCCTGTTCGCTGGCAGGCGATACCACACCATAAGCCACCAGTTTCTTCTTCTTTTCTTTCAGCAGCGCTTTTACCTGTGCCTGCTTTGCAGCATCCATTCTCCAGTCAAATTTGCCTTCAATGCCGTTGCCAATGGTCTGACCATTGTAGCATTCAACGTATTGTACACCGACACTGTCCATTTTGTCCAGCGCCTGTGCCAGGGTGAAACGGTTGAAAGTATATGCCTGTGCACCCAGTTTCCAACCCAGTTTATCTGCTTTCCCCTGCGCAAAACTTAACGTGGATGTCATCGTCGTACCAGCCAGCATACCAGCCAGTAACAGCACGCTGCTCAATTTTTTAATCATCTGCTATAGTTTTAATTTGATAATCAGTAAAGACCTTCGCGAAAAATAACAGCTTTCCATGAAGAAAACAAACTATGATGGTTAACCGGTCATTATACTACCAGTAAAGGGATCAGTTTCCCGGTAAATAACCGCTGCAAAACAACTCAATACGGCCCAAAAATCAACATCCACACACACATTAAAATATAACACATGCATAATAGCTTATATTCTATCGATATTTTTCGTTACATTTCCCTCAGATTGCCGTCTGTGGACTATATGCTCACATCATCCAACTAAATTCGCTAATTTTAGAATTATTATGAGAGGCATACATTTTTCCAAATTTGAACCCGATGAGCAGCAGGGAAAATCGCCCTTTGAGAAGCTACTGGATGTATTCACGCAACTGCTGACGTATACCAGCGGAGATGTTAGTGAGGCACTGCAATGGCTGACCGAACTGGACAAAGAGTACCAACTTACGAATGAGGATTATGGCATCGGAGATTTTATACAGGAGCTGAAGGACAAAGGATACATCCGCGAAAATGAAGAGAACGGAACCATCCAGATAACCGGCAAGACCGAACAGAACATCCGCAAACGCGCGCTGGAAGAGATCTTCGGTAAACTTAAAAAATCCAGCCAGGTTGGTAATCACAATACCCGCAAATCAGGCCAGGGAGACGAGCTGAACGCAGACACCCGTCCATTCCAATTCGGCGATGCACTGGAGCAGATCGATATGACCGCTTCCATCCGCAACGCGCAGATCAATCACGGCATTGACAGCTTTTCCATACAGCAGGATGATCTTGAGATCCAGGAAACAGACTTCAAAACACAGACGTCTACCGCACTGATGATCGATATCTCCCACTCTATGATCCTCTATGGCGAAGACCGTATCACACCGGCCAAAAAGGTAGCCATGGCGCTCAGTGAACTGATCACCACCCGCTATCCGAAAGACACGCTCGATATCATTGTGTTTGGCAACGATGCCTGGCAGATAGAGATCAAGGATCTTCCCTATCTCCAGGTGGGCCCTTTCCACACCAATACCGTAGCTGGACTTGAACTGGCAATGGATATCCTCCGCCGCAGGCGCAATCCGAACAAACAGATCTTTATGATCACCGACGGTAAGCCCACCTGCCTCAAGAACGGGAAAGAGTATTATAAGAACAGTTTCGGCCTGGACCGCAAGATCCTCAACCGCACACTCAATCTCGCTGCTCAGTGCAAGAAATTAAAGATTCCAATCACTACATTTATGGTAGCTACCGACCCGTGGTTGCAAAAATTCGTAACAGAGTTTACAGAAACCAACAACGGGAAAGCCTTCTTCTCCGGTCTGGATAAACTGGGACAATTCCTGTTCTTCGACTTCGAGAATGGAAAAAGAAAAATGCTCTGAGAGCATCGCAGCATCATATCATCGATAATCCATTAATACAACATGAATATTAATATTAGTACGTTAGGTGAATTAAAGAAGAGTGGATATAAACCCAAATCTGTTAAAGAAGAGATCCGACAAAACCTGATCCGCAAACTTCAGAATAAAGAAAATGCATTCCCGGGTATCATAGGCTATGAAGATACCGTCATTCCTGATACAGAAAGAGCCCTGCTCTCCCGTCATAATATCCTGTTCCTCGGTCTCCGCGGGCAGGCTAAGACACGTATGGCCCGGCAGATGGTTTCCCTGCTGGATGAATACATTCCCATCGTAGAAGGTTCCGAGGTCAACGACAGCCCTTTTGAACCACTGTCACGCTATGCCCGCGACATGGTCTCTGAGCTGGGCGACGCTACGCCGATCTCCTGGGTTTCCCGCGAACAGCGCTATAGTGAAAAACTGGCTACGCCCGATGTTTCCGTTGCCGACCTGGTGGGCGATATCGATCCTATCAAAGCGGCGAATATGAAGCTGAACTATGCAGACGAAAGAGTGATCCACTTCGGTATCATTCCCCGTTCCAACAGGGGTATCTTCGTGATCAACGAATTGCCCGATCTGCAGGCCCGTATCCAGGTATCACTTTTCAACATACTGCAGGAAGGCGATATCCAGATCCGCGGTTTCAAAGTACGTATGCCGCTGGATATCCTGTTTGTGTTCACTGCCAACCCGGAAGACTATACCAACCGTGGCTCTATCGTTACGCCGCTGAAAGACCGTATAGAAAGCCAGATCATCACCCACTATCCGAAGAGCATAGAAAACTCCCTGCTTATCACTGAACAGGAAGCCAATGTGCATGACGATCAGCAGCATATACACATCAGCGATATGATCAAACGCCTGATCGAACAGGTAGCCTTTGAAGCCCGTAACAGCGAATATGTCGACAAGAAAAGCGGCGTTTCCGCCCGTCTCACCATTGCCGCTTACGAGAATGCAGTGAGCGCCGGCGAACGCAGGGCTATCATTAACAAGGAAAAGAGCACCTACGTTCGTATAGCTGACCTGCAGGGTATTATTCCCGCCATCACAGGTAAGATCGAACTGGTATACGAAGGTGAACAGGAAGGTCCGCTGCAGGTAGCAGTTAACCTGTTGGATAAATCTATCCGCAGCGTCTTCTCCCAATACTTCCCTAACCCTGATTCCTTCAAAAAACGTAAACAGAGCGCTGCCGGAGAGAATCCTTACAGGGCGGTGATACAATGGTTCGATAAAGGCAATGCGGTGCAGCTGTTGCAGGATGTGAACGATAAGCAATATGAGACCTCCCTGCTGAAGGTAGAAGGCCTTAAAGAGCTTATAAAGGGCAAATTCCCGCATGCAAATGCCAAGGAACAATTACTGCTGATGGAATTTGTGTTGCATGGCCTGGCCTCCTACTCCCTGATCAGTAAAAAGGTAGTGGAAAATGAGACCCGCTTCAGCGATCTGCTGGGTACCATGATGAACTTCGGTAACAGCACTGAAGAAGAGAACGAAGAATTCTAAACATACTTCCGTAATACACCGCGGAATACCGGACGATATTTGCTTAAATTGGGGCTTGCATCTTACAATTGAAGTAGCTATCTTTCAGTATTCCGCGTTTTGCATTTCATGCTCCGCGCTCATTGAAAAACACTATATCAACTCACAGTTATGAACAACTCAAGAAGACACTTTATCCGCTCTGCCTCCACATTGATGGCAGGAGCCGGATTGGTCAGCGCGTTACCCGCCTCTTTACGCGCTGTTGCCCCCAGTGACAAGATTAATGTTGCAGCTATCGGTATCAACGGCATGGGATGGGCAGACCTCACCGCCATCCTGAAGAACCCTTATGCACAATGCGTAGCCTTATGTGATGTCGATAAGAACGTGCTGGATAAAAGGGCCGGGGAACTGGCGCAGAAAGGTCAGAAAGTGGCTACCTACAGCGATTACCGCAAGCTGCTGGAAGATAAAACGATCGATGCTGTCATCATCGGTACGCCGGACCACTGGCATTGCCTTCAGATGACAGACGCTGTATCTGCCGGAAAGGACGTATACGTGGAAAAACCTATCGGGAACTCCATTGCCGAGATCAACGCCATGGTAGCCGCCCAGGAACGCACCAAACGGGTAGTACAGGTAGGCCAGTGGCAACGCAGCCAGCAACATTTTAAAGACGCGGTAGCTTTCGTACATTCCGGGAAGCTTGGCCAGGTGCGCCTGGTAAAGGCCTGGGCATATATGGGCTGGATGCATTCCATTCCCAAACAACCAGACGGCAATCCGCCTGCTGGCGTAGACTACGCAGCCTGGCTCGGCCCTGCTGAAAAGAGACCTTTCAATCCTAACCGCTTCCACTTTAACTTCCGCTGGTACTGGGATTATGCGGGCGGCCTGATGACCGACTGGGGCGTTCACCTGCTGGACTATGCCCTCCTCGGTATGAAAGCGCAGCACCCTGTATCTGTTATGGCTGCAGGCGGTAAATTCGCTTATCCTGACGATGCTGCTGAAACACCAGATACACTCACGACGGTATACCAGTTCGATGGTTTCAATATTCAGTGGGAACACGCTATCGGCATCGACGGTGGCCCTTATGGCCGTGATCATGGCATTGCCTTCATCGGCAACAACGGTACACTGGTACTCGACCGTGGTGGCTGGGAGGTGATCCCTGAAAAAGGAAAGATGGAAGCAGTACCCCGTACTAAATCCGTAGACAATGGCCTGGACAAACACGCCATCAATTTCCTCGATGTGATCAAGTCCCGTAAACTGGAAGACCTTAACACCCCTATCCAGGCGGGTGCGCATGTAGCAAGGGTGGCCCAGCTGGGAAATATCGCCTATAAAACAGGCAGGAAACTAAACTGGAATGGCGCCAAAGAACAATTCGATGATACAGCCGCCAATAAGTTCCTCGCTGCAGAATATCACAATGGTTACAAGCTCCCGAAAGCTTAATGTATAAACAGGAAAAAGGGTGTTCAGAAAAACTGGACACCCTTTTTTCATATGACTTTCTCTCTTGCAAAACATCCCCTCACAGATAGCGTAACGTACGCTTCTGCGAAAACCTGCCTTCACTACACCTGTCAGTTGACAGGCTTTTCCCAGGACTTATTGTATACATAGCGGTTGATATATTTCTCCGCAAAATGTCTTCCCGCTACATCCGGTTTTATGGACTTCCCGCAACAACCTTCTCCCTGACTATGTACGATAACCGGTATACTTCCTATAAAACGGCTCTTCACTATACCTGGTAATTAACGTATTTTTCTGTAAAATCGCCATTGGCGAACAATTCTATCAATCCATAGCCCGGCGCTGTCTCCCGGTTGTTGCCATTCCACCAGGCCCCGCTTACCGCTCCGTTACACAGGTAGGTCACATTATTGTACACAACTTTATCTTTCAGATGAATATGCCCGCTTAAACACAACTTCACATTGGGGTGCTGGTAGAACAGGCGGACGATCTTCGCTACATCCGTATGCATATCCCCTCCCAGCATCTGCCAGCGGTTCACAACATTATCTTCCACCATCAACGTTGCCGTCAGGATGGGAATATGTGACAGCACACATACCGGCATTGATGGATCTGTCGATTGCAATTCCTTTTCCAGCCAATGCATCTGCTCTTCTCCCAGTTTACCAATATACCAGGTATCATCAATATCCAGGTGTACACTATCCAACACAATGAACTTCCAGCCGGCTTTCACAAAACTGTAATAGGGCAATGCCAGCTGTAGCTGGTCCATGGAGTATTTCTTACCATATGCGGCCGCTCCTCTGCTATTCTCATGCCACCAGATATCATGGTTGCCCAGTGTATAATATACAGGCAGGCTGCACTCGCTCTTCATAATAGTATGGAGCAGTTTCCATTGCGCATCAATAGCGGACAGATTTTCTTTGTTCATATCAAATACGATATCTCCCCCGTTAAGGATCATATCCACCTTAGGCTCCTGCAATTGTACATGGTGCAGGCATTTTCTGAAATGATCAGGGGCCTCCAACCTGTCATACAGATGTACATCCGTCAGATGTGCGATCCGTAATACAGGCTTATCGATACGGGGAGCCGCTGCAATCGTGCCAAATGGAATAGCCGGAGCCAACAACAATCCGCCGAGCTTTTTGAACAATGATCTTCTTTGCATAAACATTCTTTTTGACAATAAAATGCTATCCGTGCCCTGAACAGGTACGGATAGCAAGGGTTAAAATAATAATATTGTTACACGAATATCAGCGCCTGCAACAGATTTAACAATATGTTCGTTCTGCAACGCTATGGGATATCTTACCAGTTAGGATTCTGCTGCAAGGCCCGATTTAACAGGAGCTCCTGTGCCGGTATCGGAAACAGGTAATCCCTGTCTTCACGGAAGGTTTTCGGAATGGCGCCATTGATGATAATATTGCCACCAGATGCGCCATTCTCCAGCACCACATCGGTTCCCAGTTTCAACAACTGGATATTCGGAATCGCAGGCGGAGTACCGGTATAGATGGCCAGATCCGGGGTGCCGTCGCCATCCAGGTCATAGTTGCCCGCCCCGAGGAAATAAGCGCCCTTAAACTGTATCGCCAGCAGATGTCCCTCCTTCCAGCGCATCAGGTCATTCCACATAAATCCTTCCATCACCAGTTCAATCCTCCTTTCCCTGCGTATTTCGAGTATAATACCCTTATTCGTCCCACTCACCTGCGTATACTGTCCTGCCAGGTAATGATCAGGAGCCGCATTTGCGGCTGCAAGGTCCATAGCAGGCATTCCAACCCTGTCTCTTAAAAGTTTAACAGACTGGTCGAGATCTGCCTGTGTAATGGTCCCCAATTCTGCTTTTGCCTCGGCATAGTTGAGCAGTACCTCTGCATACCGGAACACTGGCAGCGGATTGGGCGATTTGCCCAATGCATCATTCGCTGCTGCTGTGACAAACTTAGTCAGCTGATACCCTGTTACAGTACCTGCATAGGAAGGAGGCAGCACCGTATTGCCATCAATACGTTTATATCCCGGCGCACGCACCGTCTGCCCCAATCGTGGGTCCCTGTTCTGCATCTCTTCGAAGAACTGCATCTTGTCGTATCCCGGCCTGTCAGTAAACCTGGAACCATCCTTCATCAGGTAACTGTTCACCAGGCTTTTCTCCAGTCCCGGTTTACCGAAAGAGGGCGCAGTGGTATAATAATTCACATTATGGAAGATCTGCAGGTTGGCGCTGTATTGCCTGGCCAGGATGATCTCTTCCGGAACGACGCTCAGTGAAGAGAACAGATCCCTGTAAGCATTATCGGGGGAACTTTTATAAATAGCATAAGCCCCTCCCCTGATCACTTCTCCCGCCGCATCAGCAGCTATTTGCAGGAAGCGGTCTGCATCCTTCAATTCAAACTCCTTATGATATTTCCTGAAAGTTCCTTCAAATAAACAGATGCGTGACTTTAATGCCAGCGCCGTCCATTTCGTTACTTCCGCTACATCTTTTCCAGCACCCAGATGCGCAATGGCAAAATCAATGTCATTCACCACAGAATCCATCACGAGTGTACGCGGGTCTCTTTTCTTATTCAGACTGGCGGTATCATCGGCTTCAATAGGCCGGGAATACCAGGGCACATCGCCAAAGCGTGCTACCATACTGAAATAGAAATAGGCGCGGAAGAATTTTGCTACAGCTACATACTTATAGGTGATAGTGGTATCAAGATTGCCCCGCATATAGTTCTGCAGGAAATAATTCACGTTACGCAGGTCCGTCCAGTCCCAGCCACCGCCGGCTACAGGCACTGTACGATTGCCTGCTATCTGTGGCGACAAGCTGTTCACAACTATGTTATTGGCCGTCTCTGTATACAGGCTGGTAAAACCGTTATCTTCATTATCTGCATTGGGCAGCATCTTATCGTAGAAAGAACGCACATACAATCTTAACTCGCTTTCCGAATTGAAGCCGTTCACAGGCGAGATCTGGGAAAGCGGCTCCCTGTCAAGAAAATCTGAACACCCCGATAATATTATCAGGCCAGCTGCTACAAACCCTAATATTCTTTTCATTGCGTTAAACAGTTTAGCATTTAGAAAGTGGTGTCAAAACCGAAAGTATATTGTCTGAAAAACGGATAGTTCCTTCCGCCGATATCACTGCTGTAAGGCCCCACCTGTTCAGGGTCTATATATTTATTGTCCATCTTCGTAAAAGTGAACAGGTTCTGACCGGTAAAGTATACACGGAGGCGTTGTATCTTCCAGCGCTTCACCAGTGCGGCTGGCAGGTTATAGCCTACTGTCAGGTTCTTCAAACGGACATACGCAAGGTCCTGCAGATATTTGTCATTCTTCACCGCCAGCTCTCCACCGGGGTAGGCAGCATATCCTCTCAGCAATGGGAAATAAGCATTGGGGTTTTCAGGGCTCCATACTTTGCTGACAAAATCCTTCGGCAGGAAAGAGGTATAAGGCCTGCCATATACTCCCCAGAATTTCGCGGCTTCCACATCCGGATACCAGTTCTGTTTGCCTATGCCCTGGAAGAAGGCCGACAGGTCGAAATTGTTCCAGTTAAATCCGGCTGTGATACCAAAAGAATAGCGGGGTAATGAATTACCGATCTTGCGCAGGTCGCCATGCTCCGCCAAGGTGTTCTTTCCATCATTGATCACGTTGTCGCCATTCAGGTCGATGAACTTCATATCACCGGCATGCAGTTTGCTCCATTCGCCGGGAGAGGTCACACGCTGATCCCTGTCCACATAGTCCTGGTTCACAGTCCAGTTCTTCGCCTCATCTTCCGACTTGAAATAGCCATCAATGCTGTATCCCCACATTTCTCCCAGTTGCTGTCCTTCATAGAAATTGCTGAGTAATTTGTTGGGGTTATCAAACCGGGTGATCTTCGCTTTGTAATCAGAAAGTACAAAACCTACATTATACGTAAACGGCTTGCCGGCGAGCTTTCCATTATCCTGCCATTTCACAGAGAGATCAAAACCTTTCGTCACCAGGTCGCCCGCATTCTGTGTTGGAGAAGGCGCTCCAAATACACCCGGCATTGTTTTACCGGGTATCAGCATGTCGGTAGTGGTACGGCGATACCAGTCATAACTGATCTGTAGCTTATTTCTGAAGAATGCCGCATCAATGCCACCGTCCAGTGAGGCCGATTTCTCCCATGTAAAATGAGGTGTAACAGGATCCGGAGCGCCCAGATATTGTGCCTGGTTGCCTCCCACGATCCATTTAGACAAGCCGCTGCTCATTACAGGAATGTACGGATACAGGTTGCCACTACCCACATCCTGGTTTCCCAGTGAACCATAGGAGGCCCTTAACTTCAGCTCGGGCAATATATTTCTGGCCCCCTCGAAAAACGGTTCCTCACTCACTCTCCATCCGCCGGAAACAGAAGGGAAGAAACCAAAACGTTCATCTTTCGGGAAGCGGGAACTGCCATCATACCGGCCATTCAATTCCAGCAGGTATTTGCTTTTATAATCATAGTTCACACGGGCAAAATATCCCAGCAAGGCCCATTCACGGGCATTACCACCTGACTGTTGTGCGCCCGTGCCCAGGTCTATCTGGTTCAGGTCTTCCGAGAGCAGATTGGTACGCATGCCCATATTCACTTTATACTTCTGCAGCTCCTGGTTATAACCTGCGGTCACCTTCAGATTGTGCTTGCCAATGCTTTTCTCATAGGTACCAAACAGGTTCACCGAATGGTGCTGGTCGAGGTAGGTATTTTCATTATACTGATCGTAACCCGCTGTATTGATGATACCCGGATTTACTGACCAGGGAATGAGTGTATTACGCTGATAATCTGAAGAAGGCGCCAGTTCATAGGTATAGTTACCTGCCAGCGAGAATCCGCCATGGAAATGTGTTTCAAAACCTACCATGTTCGTCAGGTTGTATTTTTTATTCCCACCGTGCGACTTCCTGTGTTGCAGGTCTGCATACTCATATGCACCATAGTTATTGAGATTGGTACGGAAGGTGAAGGTCCCGTCCGGATTTTTAGGCACATAAGACGCCATAGCGTGATTGTACAGTCCCGTCAGATTAGCGCCATAACCCGGCCATGTATAGTCGTTAGCGCCGAACTGGGTATTACTGTAGATAGTCAGCCAGTCTGTTACATGTGCATTGATCTTCGCACGGAAGTTATAAGCATTGTAGACATCCTGCCGCAGATAGGTTTGGTACATGCCTTTCTGCTGATAATACCTTCCCGACATCATGAAATCTACCTTATCATTACCTCCCGTCATATTAAAGTGATGCTCCATACCCGGCTGACTTTTCCTGAACAGGAAATGCCACCAGTCGGTGCTGCCGTAATAAACATATTGCGGCTGCCCGTTACGGTTCTGCAATACCACAGAGGGCAATGATTTGTCGGTCTGCCTGCGTTTCAGCTCAGCATAATCATCTGCATTAAAACCCGTATAGCTGTTGCCGACATTGCGGGAGAATGCAGCATCCACGAGGGAGTCCTGTGTAAAACCGTCCGTAATAAAATCGGAACGGGTGGTCATGTTCTGCAGACTGTAGCTGGCGCCGTAGTTCATATTCAATTTTCCTTTCTTTGCCTTCTTTGTCGTAATAAGGATCACCCCGAAAGCAGCCCTGGAACCGTATATCGCGGAGGAAGCCGCATCTTTCAGTACAGAAAGACTTTCTATATCCTGCGGATTGAGCATATCGATATTACCCGGAGCACCATCTATCAGGATCAGCGGAGAACCACTGGTATTCTGGATAGATGCATACCCGCGTATATTGAAAGTACCGGTGCTTCCCGGATGTCCGTCCCCGAAATTGATGTTCAGGTTAGGTACCGCGCCTTGTAAGGCCTGTGCAGGACTGCTCACCGGCCGGTCAGCAAACACATCACCGCTTACCTGGCTCACAGCGCCGGTAAGGTTTACCTTCTTCTGGGTACCATACCCCACTACCACAACATCCCCCAATCCGATACTCTTCTCGTTAAGACGTATCAGCAATACGTTTTTACCATTATTCTTTACTGTAAAACCCGGATATTCTCCTTTCTCATACCCCACCATGGTAAATTGGAAATCATACTGACTGCCCACTTTAAATCTTTTGAATACAAAGTCGCCATTGGCATCGGTAAGCGTGTTGAACTTTGTGCCGGCGCCCTTTTCTACTGCCTGTACGGTCACGCCGGGCAATGCAGTTCCCTTGGTGCTGACTACAGTGCCATGTACGTCAGAGCTTCCCTCCTGCGCCCGGATCTCCTGTTTCATAAGCATCATGAGCAGCAGGCATGAGATGCCCCTGAACAGCGTTTTTGCTTTTCCCATTTTTGATCAAGATTTAATTATTTTACTACAGATATAGCTTCCCCGTATCTGCATATTGCCTATGCAGATAACAACTGTTCTCTTATGAAGAACTTTGGAATAAGTATGTTGAAATTTACCGGATGATGAACACACCATCTTCGGCTGCCAGCGTCAGTTCATTGACCCTTGCAATATTGCCCAGTACCATCTTCAGGGAATCTCCGGGAAGTATCTTCCCTGAAAAATAAACGTCCTTAAAGTCCTCCGGCTGATAGCTGATCGTGACATGATATTGCTGTTGCAGAAAATCGATCACCTCATGTAAAGGTGTATTCTCAAACACGACATTGTCTTCATTCACCTGTATCGTTCCCGAATTGACATGCTGCTGTGGTATAGTATTCTTCTCTCCCGCATGACTTAGCATATGTCTATGTGTATCCTGGTAATATCGCCATTCATCGCCGGGCGACAGGTATACATCAGTCATCGCATACTGCTGCTTCTCTGTCTTCCTTACCACTACCTTACCTGAATATAAATGCACGAGCACTTGCTTATCCTTCCCCGCAGCTACCAGGAACCTGGTGCCGAGCGCAGTAGTGGTAAACCCACTGGCAGTAGCACTGAATGGCTTTCCGGCTACAGCCGCTACATCAAATTCCGCCTTTCCGTTCAGGAAGATCGCACGACTATTTACATTATAGGCCGCTGAATCGAAACGGATCTCTGCTCCGGGAAACAGTCGCACCGCCGAGCCGTCGGGTAGTCTTAAATAAAGCGGCTGCTTAACTGCCTGGTATACCAGCCAGGATTCGCCCGCTTCCGAATGCACGCCCTGCTGCAAGGCAATACCAGGCGCTTTTTTACCCGGCCGATGCAGAAAATATTGCCAGAGGAACATACCCGTTACAAGCAATATGCTGGCAGCTACAGCTATACTGCTCCAGGGTAGTCTTCTGGTCCTCGCCTTTTCTCCAAAAGTATTCGCCTGGATATAAGACAACATCTCTTTACTATATTCTTCGGGATAAGTTCCTTTCCAGCAAGCCTTTTCCCATTCAGCCCCCGCATCCTCATCCTCTTCATTTACCAGCAACCAGTTCATTACTGCCTTCACCTCTTCCGGCGTACAGTGGCCGTTATTAAATTTTTCTATCAATGCTTTATCAGGCTTCATGCACTGCACTAATTTTCTTGTGTATCGTATATATGTACACCGCCAAGGGATGTATGCCCCTACCGGTAACAATTCCTTAACAAAGGATGCTTACAAACGAAGCAGGAATAGTAATAAAAGGAAATGACCGGCAGCGATCTCCCGCATGTGGTGATGTGCCTTTGTGATGTGATTTTCAACTGTCTTTACGGAGATAGACAGCTCTGCTGCAATTTCTTTGTTGGACAAGCCCCTGTGTAGTTTCAAAAGTACTACCTGCTTACGGACAGGAGATAAATGCAGCAATATCTTTTCCAGGAGATCATTTGTCTCAAAGTTACCTGTAACGGAGGTGGTGGATTCTCCTTCGGGGAATTGCTGCTGTGTATATTGCAGCTCCCGCGCTTTCTTCCTGTCTTCCATCCTGAGATAGTTCAGTAATACTGACCTGGCGGTGATGAACACCTGTTTTTCCAGCGGGTGCTCGTCTGACAGGCTTTCGCGGTATTGGTAGATACGGATAAAACATTGTTGCGTCAGCTCTTTGGCCACTTCGGCATCGCGGACTTTCTTCACTAAAAAGTTAAAGACCTTGCCCTTAAAATAATGGTACATTTCAACAAAGGCTTTCTCATTGCCCTGTCGGAGACGCTGTACTTCAATTGTATGGTTCATGACTCATCCCTTACATCATGGGACCAGGCAAAGTTATAATTATGTAAATGCGGGATATATTACCTTCTTATTAATTCTCATACGGAAGCCCCACGCCAAAGCCACACTTCGCGTCTCTTAATATGGGGCAACATCCTGTTATTATCAGTAGTAATCCGGGGTTGAGGAAAAATATATGTAATGAGGAAAGATCGCGCATTCGCACCATAAATTGCACACAAGATGTTTGACATCTTTCAGTACAAATTATCAATATTCTAATCAGGCGCCTGGCAACAGCACAAAGAAAGTCAACACAGCGGCATTCAGATAGCTGTTCCGGCATTTTCATTTTCCTGTTCCAGCATCATGGACAGGTATACGGCATCACTGATCGGATTGTCGTAATATGCAGCGATGGGCTGGAAACCCAGGCTCGTATACAATTCTATGGCCGGACGCATGTGAGCAAGGGTATCAAGCAACATACGTTTATAACCCAGCTCCCTGCCTGCTTCTATAGCCCTGGCGGCCAATGCCCTGCCAACGCCATGACCCTTAAAAGCATCACGTACAAAAAGTCGCTTCATTTCGCAGGTGGAGTTTTCAAAACTGCGTACACCTACACAGCCTGCCGGTTGCCCATCTACCAGCGCGAGAAACAACGCACCTTCAGGCGCAACATAAGACGGCTCAGGTAAACTGCTCAGTTCTTCTTCGAACCGTTGAAAACTAAGATCTACACTCAACCAGTTGGCATACTCGCGAAAGAGTGCTTTTACCTGCTCCAGTAACTTCAGATCATCTTTTTTTACTTCTACAATTTCTAACATACCGCATCATTTTAGTATATAAAACACAAAAGCCTCCTGAGCATCAGAAGGCTTTTTCTTGTTCCGGATTGGAAATATGTTTGTTTTACGTAGTCCCTGTCCTGAACTCTTACTGTAAACGATATAATTTTTAAATTAACTCATTGTCAGCATTCACAACTTCACTAATTCAGCCTTACTGCTCACCTCCCTGTTTTCTTAGGGGGGAAACAAATATAAGGAATTTTACTTAAAAAGCACAGCTGTTGAAAGAAATACTTTAAGTCCTATTTACCACCTGTATGTAGTGCTTTCAGTTCCGCCGCCAGGGCCATCATTGTATTCACACCCCAGTGTTCATAGTACTTTCCGTCCTTTATGGTAACCATATCCATTACCTGGATCATTACAGGCTGATGCGTAGCAGGTACCCCCATAAAGCTACCGGTATGTATACCGCTGATCGTCTTGCGGGTGGTTACTTTGTCGCCCTCTCCCACCTGTTCATGAATGGTTACTTTCAGATCAGAAAATGCGGGTCGCAGTATGTTCTCAAACGTGTGGATCAGGCCAGCAGGGCCTTTGTCCATTCCTTTAGCTGCAGTGTGATTGATGAATGCCGGATCTACTATTTCACGGAAGCTCTCCTGATTGCCTTCCTCAATGATCTCCTTGTTGAAACGTCTTACTATGGCCTTGTTCTGTTCAATTGTTGCTGTCATGATCTGTGATTTTATACAGCAAAATTAGGTAGTGCGGTAAGGGACGTGTTAGTCCTGCGCGTTCAGCCTTTGTACCTGGACGTTCATATTTTGTTCCTGGTAGGCAGAAGGCGTCACGCCAAATACCTGGCGAAATGATTTGGTAAAGCTGGAATGGCTTTCATAGCCTACTTTATCGTATACATCCCCTGGTTTGTTCTGCCGGTCCATCAGCAGGCGGGCGGCTACCTGCATCTTCTGTTCCAGCAGCCATCGCTGGGGAGATGTGCCATAGATCTTTGTAAAACGACGTTTGAAGGTAGACAGGCTCATACTGCACAGAAAGGCCAGTTCCTCTACCGTTACCGGGCGGGTAATATTGCCCTCCACAGCTTTCCGTATCTCGAAATCCTGCATGCTGCCGGTATTATTGACTTTAAACTGCAGCAGGGTATCCGGTGCTGTTTGTAAGAGGTAAAACAGCAGTTCTTCGAACTTGAGTATACAGACTTCCTGCGGCAATGGCTGTCCCAGTTGCAGCATCAGTCGCAGGGATTCTATATAGTTACGCAGGAAGACATCCTTCTCAAAAGTGATGAACGATGCTTCCTGTAACTGTTTCCCCTGCCGGTGCTGCTGCACCAGGCGATCATACTTCATATAGAAATCCAATAAGGCATGATCGCTGAAATAAAGCAGGATGGCCTGGTAATCGCCCTTGTCAGACAAGACGCTGGTGGTCAGGCAGCTCCCCGCTGCGAGGAACAGGAAAGCGTCGTCATTGACAGTGGTGGATTGTCCGCCGTAAATTACCGTCTTACGGCCTTCGATCAACAGGTGGATCATATTCCTGTGCAGGATGACCCTGTTCTTCTTCGTCTTGCAAAGGGAAGTAAAAGGTCTGATGAGGATGTGGTCCTCTTCCCGGTATTGCGCCGGGTTCAGGTCCTGGGGAAGATTGATGACTTGCATTCCTGCAAAGATCACAAAAAAATGCTTACGGGATGATGCCACGTTTCCTGAAATCGTCAAAGATCCGGAAGAACATTTCCTTTGTTTCTATGTACTCATGGAAACCAGCCCTGCGTGCTTTGGAACCATCTGCAAACATATCGTAGTCCCAGCTGAACACGAAGTCGGCAAAACGCCAGGAAGACAACTCCTCATAACTGACATCCGCCAGCCCGTATTGCTGCTTCATCTTTTCCCACAATGGGGCTTTATCCGCCATGATCACCTCCAGGGACATGGGTAAGGGCGGAGCCACCTTTAAATCGAAATACGAGGCTATTTCCGGCCACATCTCATTCCAGCGAAACAAGTCTCCATTCACAATATTAAAGGCCTCATTTGCCGCCTTTTCTGCCGTTGCAGCCCAGGTGGTTGCCCTGGCCAGCAGACCTGCATCTGTCATCTCCAGCAATTTATCGTAAGCACCTGGTTTACCGGGGAAACGTAATGGCAGGCCCAATTCCTTCGAAATAACCGCATATACGGCAATTGCCAGGGCCAGGTTCATGGGATTTCCCAATGCGAATCCACCCACCACTGAAGGACGTAATGCTGACCAGGTCCACTGTTTACCCGCCTGCTGCTGTTCCAGGAAATCCTGCTGGTCTACATTGAATTCCGGTGGCATATGCCCGGCGTCTGATTCTCTTGCAGGCGTTTTGAAGGGTCCCAGGTGCGCCCCATATACCTTATAGCCCTGCATCAGGCTGATATGCTGCAGCTTACCGGCTACTGGTTCCACTACCTCCACAAGGTTTCTCAGCATTGCCAGGTTAGGCGGCACCAGTGCGGCCCAGGTGGGGGCATCTACATATGCGGCATAGAAAATATGGGTGACATTCGTGAGATGATGCAGCTTGTCATAAGTATCCTTCCTGTCCTGCAGGTCGACCGCAATATATCGTATACGCCCATCCGCGTTTCCTCCCCGTCTTGACAATCCGATAATCTCCCAGTCGTTCAATGTGGCCAGATGTGCTGCCAGGCTCCTGCCAATGACGCCATGTGCGCCTGCAATAAGTGCTACTTTGCGTTGTTCGTTCATACAGTCGGTTCTATGTCTCAAAATTAGCAGCGTGAGTCAGGCTGGCATTTGTACATTGGTTGGGATTATTTGTATTTTGCGCTATATGCAGCGATATGTTCAACATGAATTTTTAAAGGTCTCTCATTTCACCTGTGGAGAATGGCCACATCCTTTGCATAACCATAATCATTTTGAACTGATCTTTATACACGAGGGTAAAGGCTTTCACTGCCTGTCAGGCATAAAATATCCTTACACCGGCGGAGCGGTATTCTTACTTCACCCGGCGGATTATCACAGTTTTGAAATAAGCAGTCCTACTACATTTACCTTCATCAAGTTCACCAGTGCCTATATCACACAGGTAGGCCATCTTCCTGCGGAACATCACTGGAACAGGAACATGGATGAACTGCTGTTGTGCAGTCGCCGGCAACAGTTACCCATTCTCAGATCTGCTGCTGACGCGGATAAAATTGATGCCCTGCTCCGTTTACTGGTAACCGAATGGCAGGAAACTACCAATGAAACCAGTGAGACAATTTTCTTTCTGTTACAGACTGTCATGTCCATCATCCGGCGTAACATGCATCCATCAGCAGATGCGCCGGTCAAACAGCAGGAAAAGATCACACAGATCGTACATTATATCCACCAGCATATCTATGACGTGAGCTATACGAGACAGGAACACCTGGCGGCATTCTTCGGATTTTCGAAGAAACATTTAGGCGCCTTCTTTAAAGAGCAGATGCAGGTTTCATTACGTGACTATATCCAGCAGTATAAGCTGCATATTATTGAAAACAGGCTGAAGTACAGTTCCTTATCCTTAAAGGAGATCAGCGAAGAACTCGGCTTTACCGATCTGAGTCATTTCAATAAGTTTTTTAAGGGGCATCACGGCATAAATCCATCCGAATACAGGGAGAAATAACTCTCCTTTGTCTATGTATATAAAAATATTATATTTGTCTTATGACTTGTTCGAGCTATGACTGACAGCATATAGGTGTCAGCCAACTATTCTAAAATCCTTCATCCTATGAAACTTTTTGATCGCTTCAGCAAAAAACCCTCAACAGCCATTGGGCCTGTGCCATCGCCGGCCGGCGACAGCAACTTTGTAGACGACCTGGTAAGTTATTTCAGTACGCAACCGGAAGTTACGGCTGCTTATTTCGGCTTTGCCTACAATAGCGATATAAAGCAGTATCACCTGTGCCTGG
Organism: Chitinophaga filiformis; assembly: GCF_023100805.1. Lineage (NCBI taxonomy): Bacteria > Pseudomonadati > Bacteroidota > Chitinophagia > Chitinophagales > Chitinophagaceae > Chitinophaga > Chitinophaga filiformis. The sequence goes on along the minus strand of NZ_CP095855.1, from coordinate 4,053,899 downwards.
CGGTAGATCATGAAGGTGAAGCCGAGCTCATATCAAATCGTATTGGGATGATCAAGTCGGTGCATATGAGCGATACCGACATTCAGTATGCTTCATCAACGCGCAGCAGTGATATGCTGGAATATGTGAGCCAGCATAATCCCCCCTTTTATCATAAAGACAATTCCGCCTTGTTGCAGCAAAAGGTTATGAAGCAATGGTTCGATGTAAAGAAATATAAACAAGAGCTGATAGAAACGCTTAAAGCATCGAGTATTTTCACACTTGCTCATGAATATGAGCAATCGACCGACCGCTTCACCTTCACTACCTATGTGAGGGATACAGGTGAATTTATTCCCTTGTTCAGTAACCAGGACATGATCGCCAAAAGCGGGATCAGCCAGGTGTCCACAGGACGGCTGGCAGTGCAGCTTCCCTTTGAGATGATCCTGAAAATGCTGCGCCGGGAGCAATTCTTTATACTGAACCCCGGTACACCTTTCGAAGTGGAACTACGTGTGTAAAAGTGCTATCTTGCAGCCGCTACCCGTCTTTGCCGTTAATGGTTAATTCAACAGGTAAAGTGATAAACCGGTAGCATACAGCACATGATAGAAGATCTGGAAGAACTCCTTTCCGAACTGAATCCCAATGATGTTTCCAGGTTTAGCCTTGCAGGTGCGGAAACCCTGTGGTTAAGCTTCAGGAATATTTACGCCAAAGAATTCGGTGGAGACATCAGTATTACTTCAGACATATTTGATAAGGCCTGGTTACTGGTAGCCGGTCAACTAAAAGATACTACGGTCGATCAGCTGGAAGAGGCTGCCAAAAATCAGATCCCCGACCTGGACAATTTCATGGATATCTTTGAATCCGCCTGGCGCACAACCCTGGCCTCTGCCGCACAGAATGCGGCCACGGGCGTGTGGATGGCCATCTGCGGATTGGCGACAGAACCGACAATAGCAGCGATGGACACTGCAGACATCATCAGGAATACTTTGGATATCCTGATCAGTACACAGTATAGCGCAGAGCATGGTAATGATGTGTATCCATCTGAAGAAGATATCGAAAGCCATCCCTTGTATCAACATGAAATAACGAGACAAAGGGAAGCTATTCAGGCATTGAAAAACGGGAAAGCTGCCAATTTCAGGTCTGAGTTTGTAACATTACTGAACCTGGAGATGCTGGGTATTCCTCAGCAGTAAGGATATTATTGCGCCGGCAGAAAAGCCCTTTCCTGTTATGGGAAAGGGCTTACTTGTTGTCGGTCTTTCTAATGATCTTTGCTTATCGGGAATAAAACTTCAGCTATTTGCTTTGTCAGAAGTGTACCGTAGTACACCGCGACAATTCACCTTGAATGATGGCTTACCGGTTATCGCCGGTGAACCCTCATTCTCCTTCCGGGCATCTCACTTACTGCGCAGGAAAGAGCTGTGGCAAAATGTTGATGTTAAACTCAACAATCTCTTTGATAGCCTGATTCATTGCCTGGAATTTCTCCGCCATTGGTCCGCCACCGACGATAGTCCAGAGTGGTCTTTCCCCTTTAGGCTGTTCCACCAGTTTCAGCATGGCATCAGCCACTTCCTGCGGATCACCGCTTTCTGGAGTCGGCACAAAGTATTGCAGCAATGCGCGTTTGAATGCCATTGCATCGTCACCATATTGCGCCTGCACGACTTCATTTTTTCCGACGATGCTCTTATTGGTAATATCAGTAGTCTGATAAGCGCCCGGCTGGATGGTCACCACATCGATACCTGCCGACTTCAGCTCATAGTGATATCCTACTGACACAGCGTCCAGGGCTGCTTTTGTACCATTGTAAGTACTGAGGCTTGGGATAAGGTTCCTGCTCTGCACACTGGTTACGTTGATGATCAGCCCATCTTTCTGCGCATGCATATATGGCAATACTGCCTTCATCGTACGTTCGGGCCCCAGTGTGTTTACCTGGTACATTTGTTCTGTTTGTTCAATGGTCAGGGCTTCTCCCAATCCATAGTAGGTAACACCCGCGTTGTTGATGAGCACATCAATTCTTCCGCCCGATTTTTTCGCTATTTCGGCAACCGCGCTGTTCACAGAAGCAGTACTTGCAACGTCCATTTCCACGACTTCTACCTTTGCGTTGTTCTCTGTAGCCCATTCTTTCAATTCCTTGGCCACTTTGGCGTTCGCACCGGATAACCATTTTACATTACGCATGGTAGCGTATACTGTATGTCCTTGTAATGCGAGTGTTTTTACTGCTTTCAGTCCGAATCCACTGGCGCTGCCGGTTAAAATAATGTGTTTCATTGTTGGTCTAATTGTTAGTTGAATATTTGATTTTATTATCAGATCATCTACCTACATACAGGTAAGATTAAAGTGCCTAAAAAAAGCCTTTCCCATAAAAGGCGTCGATATTTACAACTACCTACATACAGGTAGGTATTATGGTCAAAAAAAATCCCTCATGAGGATTTAACCGTTTGCCTCAGTGAGTTGATCACTTTATCAAAAACCGTTTTCCCTCCTGTACGGCCCACCAGCAACGCGCCTGGCATCGTAGCCATCCAAACCTCAGCCAGTTCGTCCACCGGCTCTTTAAAGGAAAACTCACCTGATTCCAGCCCTTCTTTCAGCGTAGCCACCAACCAGGCCGTTACCAGCTCTGCATACTGTGACACAGCTAACTGCATTCTTTCTGTAATCTCGTTAAATGATGTGCTGAAAGTGCTGATGACACAAAGCTTTTTGCCCTGTTCAAAATAATATTGATAACTGGATATTAAGGCCTCCAGTTTATCCATTGCCTTTGCCTTCCTGACCTTTTGCGTAAGAAAGATGAAGTCCTGGCGGTCTTTTTCTATTACCGCCAGACCAAGGTCTTCCTTAGATGGGAAGTAATGGTGAATGGAAGCGTTTTTAATGTTCAGCTCCAAAGAGATCTGCTTATAATTAAAGGAATGGTAACCAATCCTTTGCATATAATCCCTGCCAAGTTCTATTATTTTGTCTCTGGTGTTTTGTGCTGTGTTCATCGTAAAGTGCGCTTTGATAAGGCAAATATACCTACTTGTAGGTAGGTTTCCAAATTTAATTTGAACCCTATTGTTGCGTGTTCATCAAATGAATCTTTCTAATGTGTTTAATATTGATTGTCCAATTCTGTAATCACTAGCTCTTCATCAAGTGCATATTTAAGCGCAATGGAATCGCCCTTCGCCAGGTTGCAGGGGGCTTATCCCAACCACCGCTACATGTATACTCTTTACCCGCGACCTCATATCTAAATATCTATACTATGCCCTTAGCCGCTGGCATTCTCTGCGGCTTTACTGCATAGCTTTATTTATTATTCATATTGATAAAGCGCAGATGCATTCTGAAGATATAGATCAATAAAAGTGGACAATGATGTGGTAATTGACTTAAACCTTTCTTTATCAGGAATAATACCAATCTCGTAAGTTCCACTTATATTATTCAACCGTATCCCATACCACCAACTTTTGTGCATATATTCAGCAAATATTAAAATGCAACTATTACAATCAACAACAACCTCCGTGGAAAATTCTTCCTGTAGAGTCACAAGCTCCTCTAAAGGATAAAATAAAAATCCCTCGTTATCTATGTCATTAGGATAGTAAGAAGACATCCCATTCACCATGGAAAAATACTCTTTGAAGTCATCTGGCAAGTGAATGTGTTTTTTAGACTCAAACGCATCAATACTACGCAATGAATTTGGGGTAATCGCAAGCCCTTGTTCTTTCCAATAATCTATTAACCTGTTAATATTTGATTTCAATATTTCTAATCCCATAAACTAAGTATTTTTTCCATTAACTCTTTTCGATGTAAAAGTTGAGTATTCTTAAGTTTATCCCCACCTTTCGCTATTGATTGAGTATATTTTACCAATTGGTCCTCTACCCATTCCTTAAGTAATCCTTGCCTAGCCATTCTTCTAACTTGAGCCTTAGTTAGATTCTGTGTCACATTGATTGTCTGTTGTACCGCTTGTTGACCTTCACCCCACCCAATTATCTTTCCCATCTGACCCGATGTAAGTTTTATGGCTGGAGTTATACCGCCGGCTGCAATTCCTTCAAATCCTCCTGCTACGACGCTTGTTACTAATGGAGAAAAGTAATTATTGATAAACTTAAATGACCGGTCTTGGCTCTTTATTGCATCCTGGAACGCCGTATGGCTCCCCTTATAGTAATCGCGGCCGGCCATTGCATACATTTCCGCTGGAAAACCATTTTTTAGTCCGGGACTAACCGTTACTTCAGGTAAAGTAATTGGACCTTGTGTAATCGTACCGTCACTATTATAATGATTAACCTGGCCTGAAGATTCATCAACCGCATATCCTTCCTGCCCTAAATAAGTTCCAGTAGTCGCACTATTATTCAGATCTTGTTGACTATTGACATTGGCATCGTAAACTATATTATTATCCTCGTCATTATACCACCCTTCTGTTAAACCTAAAATATCTATATAACTAATCGGATTATTGTAGGCATAACGGAACGGCGTTATTTCAGGAGAATTTTCACTCATGGGATCAATTACATGCCACCTTCCTATCTGTTGATCATACATCCTCGCACCGTAATCATACCACCCCAAGCCGCTACCGTCTGCGAACTCTTTATTTTGAAGTTCATTCCCATTATACTTGATCCGGTTCTCCGGATAGCTACTCCCCAACAGTGCATTGGAAGATATCCCCGCCATCGTCAACCCATACGGATAATAATGCGTTTCCTCCAGCAACGGCCCGCTATTCACTCCCAAAACTACATTATCAAAGAACACATCCTGCTGGCTCTCATTACTGGTATACACATACAGAAAGCCACTTTTTTCAACAGCCATCTTCTCTACACCCAATCCTGCAGCTCATCCGGCCTCTCCTTTACCTGCCTTATCCCACTATTATACTCCACTAATTTAAAATCATCATCGAATAAAACAAAGTTTAAATAAGCCTTCGGCCGGTTTCGCTGTCCATTGTCCTGAGCCTTCTCCTTTAAACGTTGATAATTATTGTTATAAAAATCCGCGTTGAAAGGAGTTTTGTCAGAAATTGCCTCCGATGCATGCGATCCATTTTCGCCTGCGGAGCCACCAAAAGCCTGCACCAGGCCTGCAATCATATCCTCCACAGGAGCCTTCTCCTTATTATCATTAGGCCCCTGGGACTTATAAAACGCCTTTGCATGAATTTGAACGGTGTCACCTACCATTACCCGCAACACCAATGAAGGACCAATCTTCTTACCCCCTGACTTGGCATTCAACTTCGCTACAAACTTGTTCTCCTCAGTTGTCTTGTCTTCCGGATAGCCAGAAGGCTTCTCTGCACGCGTCTCTTCCACATTACTGAATAATGCGACTTCCTGAGCTGCCACTGCTGTTTCCATAGTGGCCGTATACATAGTAAAATCAGTCTGATCGGTCAGAACAGTCCGAACATTTCCCAGGTGATCCTTCTCGAAATAGTCATACGCATAACGGATAGAATCACCCGTTTTGTATACCGGACGAATACGCCCTTCTTCATGACTGATCAACTCGATGCTGTCCTGCTTGTATACAAATACGCCCGCATAATCTGTCACTGTTGTTCTCGAAGGACTGACAGTATTATCTAAAACAGTCTTGGACAGTTTATTCCCCGTGGCGTCATACTGATAAGTAATGGTTCCTTTACCTGCAATGGTAATTATAGCAGGAAGATTCAGGTGATTATACACAATGGAACTGATATGCTTATTCGAATCAGCCACCATATTACCATTCCCGTCGTAGAAGTAATCGTTACCACTGTTAGTCCCGTCAATAAAATCCCCCAGTTTAGCTGAAGCTGTTTTTGCTGGATTAGGATCTGCCACCGCTGCAAGTTTGTTGCTGTTAGCTAAATATGCATAAGCCAGACGGTCTATTGTATCTATCTTTGTCCCAATCATACCCTTCTGCCACATGGATTTGATATTCCCATTGGCGTCATAGGTCAGATTGCTGACGCTGAAATCTTTCTTATCCTGTGCCCAGCTACCGCCATTTTTCTGGGTAAAGTAAGCTCCTGTCAGGCGGTTGGCCTTGTCATAGCTATAACCGTATGCCCAGGCACTATCTGCACGGGTTTTCCATTTAACACCGGAAATATTCCCGTTATACTGGCTGGAATCAAACCCATAGTCGTAACTCAACTCCTGTCCAAACCAGTTCGAAGCGCTATTCCCGCTGTTCACAAAGTTCTTGTTGATGCCCTTCATCCAGCCACGGATATTGTAAGTGTAATTCAGGCTGTCGAGTACACTTCCGGAAGATGTTACTCCCAGACGTTTAAGCTTCAATTGTCCTAATTCATCGTAACTATTTGCCGCTATAAGCCTTTCCTGGCTGATATTATCATTCAACCGTTTCCTGATCGAAATTAACCTCCCGCCCTGATCATAACTCATATTTGTCAGCAAGGTGCTTTGCGGTGTAATGCTTTTGGGATTCTGATGGCGGAGGTAAGTTGCCAGAATCGCCCCTTTGAAATTGTATAGTGTTGTCACTATATCTTTTCCTCCGAGGTTATTCTCACTTATCACCTGAATGGCTCGGCCTTTATCATTGTAATAAGTCGTTGTCGTTAACCACTTATTAGTTCCCAATACCCTTACTTTGCTGCCCGTCACCAAGCCAGTGGTCATATTACTTACTGGTAACTTTTCGGGATAAAGCGTATCCGCGGCTAATAGCTTGCCTATATCTGTTCCAGTAAAAGACAGCTTACCGGAATAATTATAATTATCATAAAAAGTATATGTCAGAGGCGTCAGTGCCGAGGCAGATATATTAGGCAATGGATTCGTAGCTGTAATCACGGTAGTATCCCCCGCTGCAGCAGGATCAACTTTAGCTTCAGTTTCTCCACCGCTTCCTGTATCAAACTCATCGAGCATGGTAATGCTGTTAGTAGCCGTATACAAAGGACTTCCATCATGATTATACAAGGCCAGATTCGCCTCTGCTGGTGCTGCATAAGAAATAACCTGTGCCGCTGAGGCTCTGTTCATCCTTGCCTGCATGGTGTCTCTTGTAGCAGTTCCCTGGTAAATAGCCGTCATGGTAGGACGGTTCAGGTCATCATAGAACGTAGCCAGCCATTCCATAGGCGATTTTGCCCGTTGAACTGAGTCCTGAGTGAATACAAGCCGGTCCCTTACATCATACACCATAAATACACCGCCTGCCCCTGGAATCTTTTTTACCACAACACGCTGCCGCCCATCATATTGATACTGGAAACACAACTCATTAGCGACTGCCGTACTTATTGTCCATTGGCCTTTGATAGCGTCCACAGCCAAGGGTGGTATCACAAAACGGAGATTCCCAAGATCGTCATACACATAATACGTACACAGCCAACCTACGTGTGCAGCCCCGGGTGTATTTGCTATCTGTACTTTCCTTAATACTATCTGGCCCTGCTTGTCCTTAAACTCAATTACCTGGCCTCCTTGTTCGTCGATAGTCACATTCTTTTGTAACTGTCCAGCACCATAAGTACTGGTACTTGTAGGTAAACCTGCCCCTATATTCCATGACCTGACCGAATCGGACGCCGAATTGACAAGATACTGTGTCTCGACCGGACGATTAGCCCAACTATTACCTGCTGCATAGCTTTTAAGCGGTCTGTTAAGCGGCGACTGCTCGAACTCCTGCTGACTGTAGTAAATATTCTCACCTGTCACCCCTGGGTTAAGTACACCATTCTGGTAAAATACCTTCTGGGAATTAAAAGGGTCAGTTTTAAATTTACCATCACTCAAATTACCCGACTGCTGCACATATGGAAGGTATTTATATTGTTCTCTCCCATAATTATCGTATATCACCGGCGCTACGAGGTCTTTTCCACCACTGCTGATTCCCTTTGAAACTGTCTGTATCGGACGGCCAAGACCATCAAAATACTGAGTGGTTTGTTTCACTTCCCTTACCTTTCTAACTGCAGAGATAACGGCAGCTGTATCTGTCAGCGGCATATCGGGTTCCCATGTCCTGATATAGTTAAGGGACGTATTAGTATATGCCGAAGGAACTGCAACCGCCGTTGCCGTACTGCGTGTTCCTCCCGGTTTGTTGGTTTGAGCAAAGGCTCCCTCCGCAATAACAGAAGTTGCAGCCAATGCACTTATATATAACGTATATTTTATAAAATTCATAGGTACAATGTTATTTCGTGAGCGGCGCCTGATACTGGTAATCAATTTGCTTCAGGACATTTCCATCCTGGTCTCTGATTATCTTCAATCTACCCAGGCCATCATACTCATATTTCAATGTATGATTCTGATCATCCGTCTTGCTGGTTAAACCAATTAAAGGGAGATAAGTAAAACTGTTCATCTGAGAAATAGAAGGCCGCAGCTTGATATCATCGAACCACACTTTTCCGGTTCCTTTATTATCTAATCTTATACTCATACTCTTAACGTCTGCCGGTACTAAATACTCCTTCTCAACATATATCCATTTACCTGACTGGGAAATGGATATATTATCAATATATGAATATGCGCCAGTCTCTCCCCCCCTTTTCATCAACAGATTAATCGTCGCACCGGGACCGTTGCTATACATCCAACCGGAATACTTAAATTTCATTGCCACTGAGAAGGATACGCTCATCCAACGCTGATTAACATAATTACCTGCATTTGTGATCATTCCTGCATAGCGTCCGGTTCTCGCCTGTCCATTATCACGGACAACACCCGCCCTGCTGCCAGCATCTTCAAATCCATCATACAATACGGAAGTACTCCCCGCTCCGATTGTCTGAGATACAGGATATGAATTATCTGCACTCCAACCATAACTACTTGTAATCCCGCTCCGCTCCGCCAATTGCAAAATGTTTCCGTATTTATCATATTCCTAATAAGCTATCGCAAGCTCCGGCTGTACCAGTTATTACAACACTGGCAACTATTATATTTAACTTCAAAAAATTCAGGGTAAAAAAACAACGGCGTATAACTATTATTCAGAAATCAATTTTTAGCCTCTTTTCCAATCAGCAGATTAATCTGCTCCTGCTGCGCTGCAATTTTTTTCTCCTGCTCAATCAGATGCAAGGTTAACTCTTCTATCTTCTGCAAAAGGATCTTATTCATCTCACCAACATCCTGTCCATCCTTCGCCACTTCAACAGCCGATGGTACACCCGGAAGATGCTTATTCACCTTTACATAGGCCTCAACTTCATGCAATGGCGGCAGCTTATATTCCGCATCAAATACAAAGTCTGGCCATGTTGTCGCTTGTGTAACTTTAATTCTCCTTGCGGTTATCGTTCCTTCGACCGCCAGTTTACTCGTACCCGGATCAATCGTACCAATTGCAACGCTGCCGTTCGCCCTGATCCTCATCGCTTCTCCCCAGGCGCCCCCGGATATCCGCTGACCAAAAACAATATCCGGTGCCGGTGCTGTCCCCTTGTTAGATGTAATACCTATATATGCCGCATTTCTATAACCACTGGCGTTTACTGCAGTCATCAAAAAATGCGCGCCAGAACCATCCACAGCTGAATTGTTGTTGATCTGCAAAATGCCCCCATATGGCAGCGCTCCGGTACCAATGGGACTGTAAACGACGGTAGAGGTATCGGCGATATCTAATCTTTTGGCAGGCGCCTGCGCATTAACTCCAATTCCAACATAACCGGTAGCCGTTATTCTCATTCTTTCCACCCAACTGGTTCCATCATGTATCCATGTAGCCAGCCCCGGATTGGGGCCTCCGGTTAACTGCATATTGGCCCCTCTTGTTTCTGCTAAATTCGTAAAACGAAGCCCCAGTAGTATAGCATCTGATCCTTCTTTCGGCAATACAATGCCATTGCCCAATTTCCCCAATCCAGTTATCCAGAAATTGGCTGTCTGCGCCTGTGTGGGATTAACTTGAATATATTCATTTTGCGCAGTTGCTGTCTTCACAGCTAAAATGCACATTAGCCCCCCAAATATACCAGCGCCTTTTACCAGTTTTTTCATTCTTGTACTCTTCTATTTTAAATTATAACCTATTCTTAAAAATTAGCGATCAACCTTTTCCCGCAGCCTTTCAACATCTTCAGTCAACAATTTAATCTGCTTTTGTTGTGCGATATTCTGTTTCTCCTGCTCTATCAAATGCAAGGTCAGCTCCTCTATCTTCTGCAACAGGATCTTATTCATCTCTCCAACATCCTGCCCGTCCTTCGCCACTTCAACCGCCGATGGTACATTTGGAAGATGCTTATTCGCTTTTACATACGCTTCCACTTCCTGCAGCGACGGCAATTTATATCCGGCGTCAAATACAAAGTCCGGCCACGTTGTCGCCGCCGTAACCTTGACCCTCCTGGCGGCTATAGTGCCTTCCACCGCTAATTTGCTCGTACCCGTATTCCTTGTGCCAATACCAAGATTACCACCGAAATAATTGGTACCAACACCATTGAAGTATGCAATGTTACCATAGGTCATCCCATACATGTTTATAATATTATCTACAGCCGACCTTACACTATATATTGTTCCTCCCGCAACAGGCGTATAGGTAGCAGGATTCTGCACACCATCATAAACAACTGGTGCAACGGCGTAATTAGAATAGTATTTGTATGTCGTTTTACCCCGCAGCCAGATGATTATATTTGCAGAATTATTACCGAAAGATGCATCTGTCCAGCCGGCAATAAAAGAGCTATAAGCAGATACGTGGCTATTAGCCTCTCTGAGATCCGCGTCTATAAATTCTGATCCCATTCCCCAGTTGTTGACATGGTACCTGAACTTTGCGATCAAAGATCCACGCCATGAGCTGTCCTGATGAACATTCGACCTGCCTATTTCCAATTCTGTGGCCAGATCAGAAGGGGCTGCACCATCCTTGAATGTCACCGGATAATATTTGTCAATATCTCCGTTTACTGTAATAGTACCTGAAACCTGCGCTCTTGCGCTGTTTACAAACGTAACGCTCAAAATGCCTGCAATGCTAAAAAGAATGATTCCTGCTTTAAAAAAATTTCTCATATTCTGATTACATATTTTCTCTAAAAATTATATCCCAGTCTCAGCTTAACCGGACTTGTCGACGGCATATTCCCCTTTGCCATAAAATCGTACAACACCATAATATTCCCCTTCATTTTCGCACTCACCTTATACTTCTTACTGATCCCCAGCAAAGCACTCCCCTGCCAGCCACTCCAGTTCTTCAACTGATCCGCATGAGCAATGGTCGATACATGGTTCTGCTCAAAGCCGCCGTTCACGAAAAAGGTCCCTTTCAGTTTCCAGTCTACGAAAGACCGTAATCCAACTCCCTGGTGACTGATCGCGATATCGTTCCATCCGGTGCCCATTCCCAGTTTATAAGACGCACCAATACCGGCCGTCCCGTTCTTATGGAACTTATACCCTACCTGGCCGGCTATATCACTGGTTGTCGGAAAATAACGGCTGGATTTCTGGAACTGGATATTCCCACCGAACTCCAGGCGTTGAATAAAACTCTTTGTCTTCATAGGGTTCGGCTTGAAGTCAGGCATATCCCCCGCATTATCCAGATCCGGGAACTTATTTTTCAATTCATTCAACTGTGACCTGGCCTGGTCCATCTGCTGACTTACCGCTTGTCTCGCGCTGGGATCATTCCCCAGTCGCTGTTGTATCAGCTGCTCCACCTGTGTACGGGTTTGCAGGCCTTCCAGGCTCTGGGCAGTACTGTTCCCCGCAGTTCCAAGGTTAAATAAACCGGCTATCTGAGAGTTTTTGCGGAGAAAATCATTATAGGCGGGCATCTTCTTCAGCAATTCCATTGCCTTCGCCTCTGCTTTCTTTTTATCTTTCAGTACAGATTTGTACTCGTTGATCTGCTGACCATAGTAATACGCCTCTTTATTGATCTTCTGCAGATCTTTGGTAAAACCGGCGTAATGTGATAACTGTTCCTTCAACTGCTTTTTATGCTCACGGATATACGCCTTGATCTGTTCCGCCTGTTGCAGTTTTCCCTGCAGCGATTCAATATTGCCGGTAACGCCAGCCAGCTTACCTTTGGACGCACCTAGCAGATCGCCTTTGCCCTCCAGGAACTTTAAGGAACTGCCCAGTGAATCGAGATAACCGTTGCCCAGCGGTAGTTTACCGCTAACCTTGTTTTTGAGTCCCGCCTTCAGGCTGCCCAAGCTGTCGATAGATTTGGAGAAAATATTACCTGCAGCCACAGAGTCTACCTTCCACAGGCGGGCCTTCATTTTCTTTTCCTGCCTGAGTAAACGGCTCAGGGCTTTGTCAGCACGCTTATTCACCTGCTGCTCTACGCGCATTGATTTATGTTTTACCTCAGACAAATATTTCGCAGGTAATGCTGGTGCTTTCATAGAACTGCTATCCCGGGCTGTAACAGTCGTATCAGTACGATAGGTATCAACAGGATGATGCAGATTCATTATAAGAAGACTTATAACAATCCAACTATTCATATTTATAGGCTAAGATCTAAATTGAGATTTGTGAATATGCTCGAACAAAGTATAAATTTATAAAACAAGTTTTTGGGCAACATCAAATTTCAACTGCGGCAAAGGTCATGAAACGATTTGATAAATTTCATACCACATTCGTTGTACGCTTATTGTAAATCACAAAGCTGATCCCATCACAAAGAAAGACAAGGGCTACGCATCGTATATGCGCTGGGATGATTTGTAAAAACCGCTGCAAAAAAAACACACCAGTCCTTTAAGACTTACTGAATTCGATGCAGGAAACAAGAGCCGCAAGACAAGCAAGATACATTTTCCCGACAATAATGTAAATTAAGAAATGCCGCTCGCGCCATTGTACGATACACTTCCAGAGACAGCACATAAGTTTTACATAGACAACCATATTCTAACAACGCGAGCCATCTTGTCCGCTAAATAACAAGAAAGCTCATTCACTAATATCCGCACGAATTATTTATTTAGCTTTACACCCCTATGACGACACTTCCCCTGGGCGCCACTGAGCTGCTCATGCTGCTGATATTAGGCGGTATTATGTTCATCTGTATCAGGAAAAAAAAATTAACGATTCCCGGTGCCCTGCTGGCGGGTATCATCGGCGCCGCCACCTTTCTCGGTACCGGCTGGACCGGCCTGCTTTCGCTTCTGCTGTTCTTTATTCTGGGCGTCTGGGCCACCTCCCACCGGAAAGAGCTGAAGGCGAAGATAACGCCCGAAGGCATACATCCTGAAAGCCGGAAGGCGAGCCAGGTATTTGCCAATGGAGGAGTAGCCGGTATTGTATCTTTCATTGCCATCCTCGATCCCTCTCATCTGCCACTTTACGTGTTAATGGTGGCCGCCAGTCTTGCCTCTGCCCTTGCCGATACGCTGTCTTCTGAACTGGGCATGGTATACGGCCGCAATTTCTACAATATCCGGAGTTTCAAAAAAGAACCTAAAGGCCTTGATGGCGTTGTCAGCCTGGAGGGAACACTGATCGGCGCTGCAGGCGCAGGCCTCATGGCACTGCTGTATGGCGGCTTTGATAAAATGGGAATTATCATCCTGCTGGCGGGTATCTTAGGCAATCTCCTTGACTCTGTACTTGGCGCAACACTGGAACGCGATAAACGTATTGGGAATGATTCAGTGAACTTCCTGAATACATTGTTCGCCGCTATTTTCGCAGGAGCGTGTTATGCGCTTGTGTGCCATTGACAAAGCCGCTGACAACTATTGTTCATATACTTCAAATGCCTGTTCCCCGGGGAAACTGAACAGGATACCGGCGCTAACATGTATCCTCAAAAGGACAACCATATTGCTTTCCTAAGATGGGGCTGCTATAGCTCAACTTATCTTTTTTTTCGTTAAATTCATTATGAGCAAGCATCCTCACACCAAACAGCTTTATCATGTCCACGTTTACTGAACATAAAACCACAGTATTCGATAAGTTCCCCGCCATGCGCACCCCACACCTGGAACTTGTCCAGATCACAGAGAAACATACCAACGACCTGTTTAAAATATTGTGCGATAAACAGGTCAGCCAATACTATAACCTCCTTCCTCCGGAAGATGAAAACGACTGCCAGCGGCTTATCGATTATTTCCGTGAACGCTTCAAGTCAAAAACAGGCATCAGATGGGGTATCCAGCTTAACGACAACAACGGGATCATTGGCACCGTTGGGTTCAACCACTTCACCAAAAAACACCGGGCCAATATCGGTTACGACCTGGATTTTTCTCACTGGAATAAAGACATTATTGCTGAAGCCCTGTATGCAGTTATCAGCTTCGGATTTTTCGCGCTGGATATCAACCGTATTGAGGCTGAAGTAATGGATGGCAATGGCCCCTCCATAGAAGTGCTGCATAGGGTGGGCTTCAAACAGGAAGGTATGCTCAGACAATGGCATTATTGGGATGATAAGCACTATGATATGCTAATGTTCTCCCTCCTGCGGTCAGACGGAGAGGCATGATAAAACGCGTTCACTGATCGCCTTAATCTCCGGCTTACGATACCGTTTGCTGCTAAATGATTCCTCCTTTTATAAAAAATCCCGTAAACCAGGTTGACTTGTTTACGGGATTTTTTATGCCTGAAAACAACACATACCAATCCATTTAAATACGTTAAGAAACAGTCAGACAGTTCTTTACACAGTACTTATTTCCTGCAGTCTTTGTAAATTTCCTACCATAGTGCATTTCCGGAGATAACCCATATATAACCCATATATAAGCCATATATGATCCATATATAACCCATATATAAGCCATATTTAAGAGGTATGGATTATATATGGGTTATATATGGGTTGATAATAGTTTATTGATGAGTTATAAGTGGGAATTCCTTAATTTAGCAGTATGCTTAAAGCATGTTAACTCAGGTAATCCCTTAATTATAACCATTTAAAAAACTGTTAATTCCCTTATGGCCATTATCAACAACAAGCTGCTCGACATCACCGGAAGTTTAGGGATGTTCAGCTTCTACAAACGAAAAGATTCCGACAAGATCATTGCGCGCACCAAAGGTGGCGCTACCAGGAAACAGATCCAGAAATCGCCGAACTTTGCGCTGACCCGTCTCAACAATGATGAATTTGGAGGCGCAGCAAAAGGAGGTTGTGCCATCCGCCAGGCAATATTTCATATCCGGCACCTGGCAGACTATAATTTCACGCCTCCGCTGAATGCATTATGCAGGTCTATTATGAGGTTCGACGCCGAAGGGGCGCTTGGTACCAGAGTGATGCGGTTTTCCGCATACCATCATCTGCTGGACGGATTTAATCTCAACAGACGGTATCCCTTCAACAATGTGGTAAAGCCTCCCATCTATTGTACCATAGAACGGGACACTGCCACTGCTACCA
Organism: Chitinophaga filiformis; assembly: GCF_023100805.1. Classification (NCBI taxonomy): domain Bacteria; kingdom Pseudomonadati; phylum Bacteroidota; class Chitinophagia; order Chitinophagales; family Chitinophagaceae; genus Chitinophaga; species Chitinophaga filiformis. The sequence goes on along the minus strand of NZ_CP095855.1, from coordinate 4,038,446 downwards.
TTCAACTCCCGGAGCTGATACCAGGCATTAACCTGTCATTGCCCTGGCAGTATCCCATGTACAGGATCGTGCTTTCGATAGGAATAATCTCCGATGGATGGGGTACTGATAGTAAGACGCCAGCCAACATTCCCATGCTGATCAATCAACCCTTCACTACGGCCTGGCGATTGGCGGCACAGACCTATAAAGGCGAAACCATCGTATTGCAGCCGGATACACCTCAAAAACTGGAGGCCGATGACATCCTGGTAGTATCCATAGGTATTGAAATGGGCACACTGATTTCCGATGCAGTGATAGAGCGGGTAAAAAAATATGCCGGCTGCGGAAAGATCCTGATTACAGGCTAGTAAAAACCCGGGCAGTTATATCATCGACATAGCAGGTACGCCGGTCGCCGAATGCAGCGATCGGGCGGATTAAGTATGTACATGGCTGAAGTATGTTGGCAACAGGAAAATAAGGCCGGAATAAAGGATACACTATGGGAACGCAGGCATAATGAAACACAGCGCCCTAAAACCTGAAACCGGCTGTAATATACGGCAGTGCGCCCTCTTCGGAGACGCCCACCGCTGCCTGTATCAGGAACAGTTCCATCGGTATGATATAAATGCCGCCGCCATAACCATCGTGCCATCTGGCGGAAGATTCATTAGGCATCCATACGCGGCCCAGGTCATTAAAACCGATCAGCCCTACACTTCCCGGCAGCAGGTAAGAGGTGAAGTCAAATAATTTCAGGCGCAGTTCAAAGTTGTGATACACAGCGGTCTTTCCGACGAAGCGGTTGGTATGAAAACCACGAAGGACCTGTGTACCGCCAATAGACATCATCTGGAAATAGGCAGGATCGCCAAAAGTGGTACCTGCAGCTATACGATTGGCCATCACCAGCGTGGAATCGCCGATCAGGGGAACATAAAAGCTAAAGTCAGACGTCAGTTTGCCATATCTCTTATGTTCCCTGTTCGTCTGTTGCATGCCGGTCAACTCTGTATGCCAGTTGATCCCCTTACGCGGCATCATACCCGGGTTACGGGTATCTGCCTCGATAGCTGTAACCAGGCCGGCATAAATGCGGTCATCAAATACCCTTTCTCCCGGGAAAGCAGTATTGTATGTTCCCAGGAATTTGTGACTATTGTTGGCTTCACGGCTGGTATAGAACTGTCCTGCTATACCTCCGCTCACCGTCATATGGTAGCCGATACTACGGTATAACCTTACATCGCCATTCACCAGGTCGTAGCGGTTACGGTAGTACGAGATCTGTTTATCATCTTCATTCACAAACACGGATTCATTCCCCAAACCGAAGAAATTACTCAGGTTATGGGGCCCGCGGGAAAGGATATTGATACGCAGGTCATTTTTTCCAATCAGCTGCTTGAAGTCTGCCAGGTATTGCAACAGGAATGCCTGCCTGCCGGTCACATAACTCACAATGAGCTGATGCTGCTGCGCATAAGGTTTTTTGCGGAAACCCTGCTTCTCATACATCATATTGGCACGGAACATCAGCCCCTGATCAGGGTTGTACTGCACAGAGAATAAGGGGCCCAACCTGTCAAACAGGAAACTGCGTTTATCATAACTGTTGACAACTGTATCGGCAGCCGTTCTGATCTTTGCGTCGCCTTTCGGTGGTATATGATTTTCTTCGTCAGAGCGGTCGTACACATATAACCTTCCTTTACGTGGCACCTCATCTGCCACTGAAAAGCTATCCACTCCGCTCCCGCCTATCATCCGTATACGAATAGGAGAACCTTCACTACCACTTACCCGGAAAACATCATGCCCATCAAGGCCATACAGCCGTATTTCTTTAGTCACTGCCGGATCGAATAAGCGTTTATACAAGAGGTCATCTGTAGTACCGTCCTTTTTCACTTTGTAGATAGACACGTCCACTTTCCCCTGTGGCTGTCGCCGGATGTCCAGCAGTTCCTGTTTGTCCGAAGCTGGTACGTCCACGTAGATAGACAGGAATTTATAATAACTGATCGCTTCCTTTTCCAGTTTGTTCCTGCGGGCAATAAAGGCGCTGACGATCCGCTCGCCCGACAACCTGAAAATGGTGTCCGGCATAAGCTTCACTGACTCACGGATAAGACTGTCTGTCAGCGTCGCCTGCACATAATGCACCTGTTCCCGCCAGTCGTCCTCGCTCAACCCATTCAGGAAATACCGGTCGAAAAAACGGGCGTTGTAGTTAAAGCCCTTGATATCCCTGATATGGTCATGGTAACCCTGGAACTTGGATTTCAGCCATTGATGGGAAATGATCCAGGGAAACAGACCGGTGGTATTGTAGTACACCTGGTCCCTGTCGCGGGGTACCGGTGTATAGGTCACTTTCTTCTTATTTTTTTCCCGTTCCCAGCGCCACTGATCTTCATGGCGGTCCCAGTCGCCCAGTAACATATCCAGCAGTCTGGCCCTCAGCACGATCTGTTGATTAAGATGCACATCATTGTCCTCTTCCAGCTTGCGCTGTGTCTTTTCTGTATTGTCGGTACGGCTGGCGTCTTCCGGCTCCCTTTCCTCAAACAGGAATACGGCATTGGCAAAGTCCTTACGGTATTCGCCCAACGCAGGGTCATCGGGTATATATACGATCTGTGGATTGGCATGTGGTATGCCCAGGGCCTCCGCCAGTGGCGGAACGGTTAGAGAGGAATAAGGATGCGCGGTCACCACCTGGTCCTGCAGGATATCTTTGGCAATGGTGGCCCTCAGATTTTTGGGAAGCCCCCTTTCCGGATATTTCTGAATGGTACGCAACACCCATTCCTGTCCGCTGGGGTCTTTCAGCCTTAAAGACTTGGTTTGCAGTCCGCCGCCCCTTTGTTCGATGGCCAGCCCTCCCTTTTCCTTTTCCAGGTAGAACACCTTCATCTTTACGGGAGCGGCCCACAGCTTGCGGTAACTCTCCCCGAACAACATACGGTGCAGGCCACTTACACTATCATAAGCGGGAGAAATAGCTACGGTAATGCTATCGCGGGCAGGTGTTTGTGCCTGCGCCGTGGAAATTACCAGGATTGCCAGGGTAGTAAAAAGTCTGTTTAGGCCCATGCGGTTGTTTTGTCGGATTGATTAGTTATCTGGATAACGTAGCTGCCCCAGCCTGCCCTTTAAATATCAATGTTTATGCCGTGCTACCGGATAACCTTCAGAAGAAACATGAAAAATACGAAAATGAAAATGACTCCTCCAAGAAGGCGCAAAAATATATTTAAAAGATTCTGCCGCGTAACCAGCATTAAAGTCCGTCTTATGCAAAACATGTATAAGAGATACATTGTTCTTCCCTGCCTGTTCTTTCGCTGTTTGTTCCTTTGCCGTTTGTTCCTTTGCGGCTCGCTCTTTTGCTACTCGTTCTTATACTGATTCGGTTTTTTAGCGGACATTGTTCACCAATGATGTGCAGGCAAAGGTATAAGCAAGATTATCGCCCCGGAGGCGGTATCATCACCTGCGCGGGATCCGGCAACAAATTAAGCTCCCGAAGAGCGTTGGACTCCGTCAGGAGTCCTCTTGTTTGTAGCCCAGGGTTTTAACCCTGGGTATCCCGTGATTCCATGTTTATAGCCCAGGGTTTTAACCCTGGGTATCCCGTGATTCCATGTTTGTAGCCCAGGGTTTTAACCCTGGGTATTCCGTGATTCCATGTTTATAGCCCAGGGGGTGACCCTGGGTATCCGTGATTCCATGTTTGTAGCCCATGGTTTTAACCTTGGTATCCGTGATTCCGTGTTTGTAGCCCAGGGTTTTGACCAGGTGAATGGCAAACGAATATCCCAAAACGGGGGATGCGGAACAGTGTTCTCTATTCCGGTACAGGGCCGGCCCTGACAGCATTATTCCGGATAAAAAGAACAGACATGAGCGCCCCGAGGAAGCCCAGGAAACCCGATATGCGGAGGATCTTCTGATATGCTGATATAAAGCTGTTATGATACAGACGGGTTACTTTTTCTTTATCTGCATCATGGAGTGAGGAGGGAGCTTTTGCATTTCCCAGTTCATTTGCCTGTTGCATAACCGCCTGTTTACCGGTAGCATTCAAGGGCAGGGCAGATAGTTCCTGTTTCAGTGCACTAGAGAAAAACAGGACCGCCAATGCCCCAAAGATGGCGTTGGCAAATACCCCTGCAATGCGCGACAAAGCGTTGTTGATACCGGAAGCTGTTCCGGAGAACTGATCGCTCACAGCGCCCATGACCGTTGCCGTAAGGGGAGCGACGGTAAAAGACATCCCAAGCCCGAAAACCAGAATGCCGGGAAAGAAAGTGCTGAAATAGGCGGATGGTCCGGGTGTTTGTCCGACGAAAGATAACATCAGCAGCCCTGCTCCTGCTATTGCCGGACCAATGGTCAGTAGCAACTTCGGGCCATACTTATCGGCCAGGGTACCTGCAAAGCGGGCTACAAACACCATCAGGATGGTAAATGGCAGGAAGGTAAGTCCTGACTGGAGTTGATCGTATCCCTGTGCCTGGACAAGATTAAGGGAAAGAAACAACATGCCGGCTCCTAAACCCGCGTAAAGAAAGAGTGTCAACAGATTGGCGCCGGAAAATGTCAGGTTCCTGAACAAGGACAGCGGCATCATCGGGTGCCTGCTTTTCTTTTCTATGAAGATGAAGGCGGTGAGTAGTAATGGCCCTGCACTTAATGAGGCCAGCACCTGCCAGTTGTAAAAGCCGATCTCCGGGATGCGCAGGAAACCAAAGGTAATCGCGGCCAATCCCAGTGCAATCGCTGCCGCGCCCGGGAAGTCCAGTGTTTTATCATCATCATTTGCAATACTTTCCTTTACTTTTCGCCAGAGGATGAGCACTGCTACCACGCCTATAGGCACATTAATGAAGAAGATATACCGCCAGTAGCCGGCGTCGGCCAGTGCACCGCCCAGTATGGGTCCGCCGATGGTTACGACGGTGGTAAAAGCCGACCATGTGCCTATAGCTTTACCCCGTTCGTCTTCATTTATAGAAGAGGATATCAGTGAGAGGCTGCCGGGTATCATCAATGCGCCACCAACACCTTGTACGAGCCTGAAAAGGATCAGCAGGGTAACGTTGCCCGCCATTCCACAGGCGGTCGAGCCTATGATGAATATGAGAATGCCGGTAATAAAGATCTTTTTACGACCTAACTTATCTCCCAGCGAACCGCCGATCAACATCAGCGACGCCAGCATTAACAGGTATGCGTTCAGCAGCCAGAACAGGTCTGTGCCGGAAGCATGCATGCTTTTCTGAATAGCGGGCAGGACCACGTTCAGGGCCGTACCATCAATAAACGCCATCGCCGAGGCCATGATGGTCGATACCATGATCCATTTGCCGGCCGCACTGGAGAGAGAGACTGTTGCCATGCAGGAAAGTTAGGACAAAAAAGGACGCATAACCTCACCCCGTTTTCAGGCATCCCCCATCCGTCAGGCTCTTAATAGGGTTAGTGATTACAGTGCTATGCGGCTATACTCATTATCCATCTGTCTTTAAGCTCTTAATAAGATTGGTAACTGCAGTGTTATGCGGCTGGACTCATTACCCTTCCGTCTTCAGACTCTATATAGGATTGGTAACTGCTGTGTTATACGACTGTACTCATTATCCATCCATCTTCAGGCTCTTTACAGGATTAGCCACTGCCGCTTTAAAGGCCTGAATACCCACAGTGCACAAGGTGATGAGCATTGCCAGGCTTCCGGCAAGTGCAAACATCCACCAACTCGGTGTGATACGGTAAGAAAAAGCATCCAGCCATCTATCTGTGGCCCACCAGGCTATAGGGGTAGCAACGACGAAGGCGATACCAACCAGCTTCAGGAAGTCTTTCGATAACAAAGTGCTTATGCCAAGCAAGCTTGCCCCTAATACTTTCCGGATACCGATCTCCTTGCTTCTCTGCTCTGCATTAAAGGCAGCCAGGCCAAACAAACCCAGGCAGGAAATGAAGATAGCGATGGCAGTAAAGGAATTGATGATGCCGGACAGGGTCAGCTCCGTTTCATATAGTTTCTGCACCTCTTCATCGATGAACGCATATTCAAAAGGAACCGCGGGAAATTGCCGCTGCCATATCAGCCCGATCTTTTCGAGGAGTCCCTTATAATCGGTAGTGTTGGCGCTGACGATGATATCGTCTGTAGCGAGTGCCGGATTATACCGCAGCATTAAAGGCTTTACATCGTTATGGAGGGAATTGTAATTGAAGTCTTTCATCACGCCTGCTATTTCCACAAAGCTTACCGGACCACCGTCTTCCTGCGGATATAAACGCTTGCCCGGCGCGGATGAAGGATCTAAACCCAGTTTCCTGGCAAAGGCTTCGTTGATAAGCACTTTACCCGAATCGTTTGCCCGGAAGTCCCGACCGCCTGCCAGCCTGATACCCAAAGCTTTTGCATAATGCTGATCAGTCCATATAAACTGTACATCCGCCCCCGCGGCGCCGTTACTGCCTTCCAGGAAATAAGGCCAGTCATGGCTTACCAGCTGACTGGGAAAATTATCCGCCTGACTCACAGCATCGATCCCCGCGAGCTGTCGCAGGTCGTTGGAAAAAGCAGGAATTTTACTTTTTATGTCATCCGTATAAAAGCTGAAAACGATCTTCTGTGCTTTTTCGAACCCGAGGTCTTTATTTTTGATATAATTCAGTTGGCTATAAATGACAATAATGGCAGAGATAAATATTACAGATAAAGCGAACTGGAATACCACCAGGGAACGTCGTATACCCACCGAGGACAAATGGCTCCTGAAATTACCCTTGAGTACTCTTATGGGCATAAACGCTGAAAGATAAAATGCAGGATAGCTGCCTGCCAGCAATCCGGTGAATATGCCCGTACCTGCCAGCAAAAGCCAGAATTTATAACTGGTAAGAAAAGACAAGCTGATATCTGCCCCCGTCAGCCGGTTCAGGTAAGGCAGTGCAAGCACCAACGCGGGCAAGGCCGCCAATAATCCAAGCATGGAGAGCATCATGGACTCGCAGAGGAATTGTTTAACCAGGTCATTTACCCTGGCGCCGATCACCTTTCTTACACCTACTTCCTTTGCACGGCGGGATGCGCGTGCGGTCGACAGGTTCATGAAGTTAATACATGCGATGATCTGAACAAGGGCTGCGATGAGTAACAGCATATTCAAAAAAGAGCTGTCTACTGTTTTACTCAATTCATTCCTGTAGCCAAGAGTGGTATGTATGGAGCTTACTGGCTGTAAGGTCAATCGCTTCTGCATGCCCATTTCCTTCAGCTGTTCAGCGCCGTACTTCGCTAAAAAAGCCGGCAGCTTTTTCTCCAATGCGGCAACATTGGCATTGGGCCTGAGCCTTATATAAGAAAGCGCGTAGTTGTAAGCAGCCCAGGCAGTGCTGGTGTATGTAAAACTTCCCATACCGCCACTGTTCATTGACATGAACATATTAGCCTGTATGTGTGATTTGCCCAGGCTTTCATCTATGACGCCGGTAACTTTCAAACTTTGTTTCCCATAAGCATTATCGACCTGTATAAGCTTACCTACAGGGTTCTCCTGACCAAATAATTTCTCAGCGGCAGGTTTTAACAAAACGACAGCATTAGGCTCTTTCAATGCGTCGCTGCCATTTCCATATACAAAATGATAATTGAAAACTTCAAAGAACGTGGAATCAACGTAGACGGCGTTCTTCTCATAGACACTTTTCTGCCGGTATGATAACAGGTGCTGTTTTGCGCCCAGTCGGTCCGTAGGTACAAGACGGGTATACTGCTCTACTTCTGCAAAGTCGTTCTTCATTGCAGGAGCAACAGGCGGTGAGCCGGTAGCATTATTGCTTTCATTCCCGTTTCCCGAAGTCCAGGAATTAACCCGGTAGATATCTCCTGCCCTGTTATGATGTTTATCGTAGCTATACTGATCAGAAACATACATCACAATGTAGATGCAGCAAAGCGTGCCTATTGCCAGACCAATAATATTGATTGCACTGAATGTTTTATTTTTCGCCAGATTGCGGAATGCAATTTTGAGGAAGTTTCTAATCATAAAGGCATTAGTTGAATCATTTATTAAAACTAATGGAATGCCAGTTATTAACTAATTACAAATGAAATAGTTAACAACAACAAAACTTGCAAATCCGTTCAGTTTTGAAACCGAAATGTTCATTATTGGACATGGGGCATGTTGAAGAGAGAAATATCAAGAGGGGTAAACAATTTGCGCGGCTAATTGATATTAGCTTCTGCTCAACAGATCAGTGGCAGCTATAGTGCCGCTATCGATCAGCTTTTTTACATATGCTTCTTCTGATAAGGGACAATTGGCCAGATCAAGGAAATCATCTTTCCCGAGATGACACTGCTTCCTCATTTTTGCTATCAGGTGGTCATTTATATCCTCACCATTATGACTACAAAAGGTCTGCAGAACATACTTGCCATTGTGCCAGAACTCCAGATACTGATGATCGCCGGCGGCCTTTACGAACCCTTTACTTAAAAGGTTGCTGATTGTCTTCTGTGCTTGTAGCGCTGCCATTATTTAGAATTTACTGCTTTAACGATAGTATTCAACAGTGATTTGATCCGTTTGATTCTCTCGGATAACTGAGTGTCGGGTAATTCATTATACCGCTGGTAGATAAAATCAAACTCCTGCGCAAAGTCGTTCCCGGCCTCTGCTTCGGTTCTACCGGTAGCGACTATCCCTAACATCTCATTCTCAATCATAAAGTAGCCTTCTTCCTGGCTCAGTGTAGAAGACAAAGGAGCATAGAGCAAATATGTCCTATGCGCGGAAATAATAGTGTTGGGAGAATACGATGCCATAACTGATTGTTTTTTGTTTAATGCAACAACTTTACTTACTTTGTTTTTACCCTTCTTCTGATCGGTGTTAACGAGATCGGTTTCAGCTTTTGCCCTCAGGGCCGTTGGCTGCATAATAGGCAGGGAGCGATCATTTGCAATGTTCAACATAATGCGTAATTTTTTACAGCAACGAATGTACGAAGCACCTTTCGGGATATTTCAGTTCATTTTGTTCATTCCTTAATTTCTCTCCTCGCGCTGTTCACTCTTTTATCAACCACATTTTCAAAAAAAGAATATCAGCAGGGATACGCTTACAAGAGACGCTTTTTTATCAGGTAAGATATAGCGGTTAACAATATAGTCGCCAGGCAGCTTCCAGGATGCGCATGTGCTCATTATGCAATTTTCCATTAGCCCAAAACAAAAAAAGGACTACATTTCTGTAGTCCTTTCCGAGGTTTCGAGCGGATTCGAACCGCTGTAGGAGCTTTTGCAGAGCTCAGCCTAGCCACTCGGCCACGAAACCTTATTTTTGTGTCCCCATCCGTTCGATGGGATTGCAAAAGTAGTAAATTTTAGATATTTGCCAAATCTTATTTCACAATTTTATCAGATAACCATGAATAAACGTATTGCAGAATCTGAACTGATATTAAATGGCCGGGGCGCTGTATATCATCTGGATGTCAGGCCGGAAGAGCTTGCCACGACTATTATCACGGTTGGCGACCCCGATCGCGTACCCGAAGTTAGCAAACATTTCGATCGTACAGAAAGTACCCATCAGCACAGAGAATTTGTGACCCACACCGGATATATCGGACAAAAAAGACTCACTGTCGTGTCTACCGGTATCGGAACTGATAACATCGACATCGTGCTCAACGAACTGGACGCACTGGTGAATATTGATTTCAGCTCCCGCACCATAAAACCCGCCCTTACCCGGCTGCAGATCATCCGCCTGGGTACCTCCGGCGCCCTGCAGGAAAATGTGCCGGTAGACAGCTTCGTGGTTTCTTCTCATGGCGTAGGGCTCGACAACCTGCTGCCCTGGTATGAATTTGAAAATACGCCGCAGGAGAAAGACCTCCTGAACGCTTTCAGCCAACAGGTGCACCTGCGCCCCGGCAGTGCTAATCCGTACCTGCTAAGTGCGGCTAATGACCTCGCAATGCGTTTTACCCAGGGATATATCAGTGGTATCACCATCACCTGCCCCGGATTCTATGCGCCCCAGGGACGTGCACTGAGAGGACCGCTCTCCCACCCCCAGTTACTGGAACAGCTTACCGCTTTCCGTCACAACAATCATTACATTTCCAACTTCGAGATGGAGACGGCCGGTATCTATGGCCTTGGCCGCGTACTGGGACATGATTGTCTCTCCATCAGCGCTATCGTGGCCAACCGCATCAGGCAGGAATTTACCAAAGATGGCGCACTGGTGGTGGAGAACCTCATCAAACAGTCTTTGGCCATCATTGAAAAGATCTGATAATCAGCCCTCCTTACATTTGACTGCGTCAGCTATCAACAGTTGACCATGTCAATCAACAGGCCCTGGTAATGAAGACCCGGGCCTGTTGCGTATGGGCTATTGACTGTCATTTAAATGACTTACTTTTGCGCATTATGTCAGCAATTCATTTCTACAAATACCAGGGAACCGGCAATGATTTTGTGATCATGGACAACCGGAAAGGCGAGTATAACTTTTTGACGGAAGAACAGGTACATTTTCTGTGCGACCGCCGTTTCGGTATCGGGGCGGATGGACTGATGCTTCTCAACACACAGGAAGGTTATGATTTCGGCATGAAATATTACAACGCTGACGGCCGCGAAAGCAGTATGTGTGGTAATGGTGGCCGCTGTCTGGTAGCCTTTGCCCGTAAAATGGGGCTCAACAGCGAAAAACTCAGCTTCCTGGCGGTAGATGGGCCTCATGAAGCTACGCTCAAAGGAGATAACTGGGTGAACCTGAAAATGCAGGACGTAAATGGTGTGGAATTAGGCTCCCTCTATTCCTATCTCAACACCGGCTCTCCTCACTTCGTGAAGTTTGTGGAAGATGTACAGGCAGTAGATGTTTACACCGAAGGAAAACAGATCCGCTATAACGATCGCTTTGCGAAAGAAGGCACCAACGTCAACTTTGTTCAGCCACTCGATAAAGGCATCTTCGTCCGTACCTATGAACGCGGTGTGGAAGATGAGACCTATTCCTGCGGTACCGGCGTCACTGCTGCTGCCCTGATGACGGCAGGCCCGGAAGAAAAAGAATATGTTATACCCGTACAGACATTGGGCGGAAACCTGGAAGTACGTTTTACTAAAACCGGCGAAAGGTCCTACAATAATATCTGGCTCTGCGGACCTGCAACCCTTGTTTTTGAGGGAAATATCACATTACCGTAACTTTAATTAATCTACCTTTGCGGCCGGATGATCCAATATTTCAAAAATATAGATGCGCGTACGGTAGAAATATCAAGTCCTGAAAATGGGGCATGGGTGAATATTACCCCGCCCCTGAAACAGTCTGAATTTGAACAACTGTCAGAAGAACTGGATATTCCCCTGGACTTCCTTACCGACTCACTCGATATCGATGAGAAGTCACGTTACGAACTGGAGGATAATGTAAAGCTGATCGTTATCAAAACGCCTACTGAGAATAATTCCATCAATGAAAGCGATGCCTATTACATCACGATCCCCATTGTGATTATTCTTACGCACAACCAGATCCTGACTGTCAACTCATTCGACAACGCAGCCATCAACCGCTTCCTGAATACTTTCCATAACCGTCATCCTGAAAAAAGGAATATGATGGTGCTGAAGATCTTCGAAAAAGTGACCATGAACTTCCTGGATTACCTGAAAGAGATCAACCAGCGCAGGAATATCCTGGAGCAGAAACTGTATGACAGTAACCGTAACGAGGAGTTACTTTACATCATGCGGATCCAGAAAAGCCTGGTGTATTTCCTGACTGCCCTCCGCAGTAATGAACTGCTGCTCATGAAGATTGAGCGCACCAATTTCCTGGGATTGAATGAAGACGAGAAGGAATTCCTGCATGACCTGATCGTAGACACGTCACAAGCGCTGGAAATGGCCAATGTCTATACCAACATCCTCAGCAGCTCAATGGATGCCTTTGCCAGCATCATCTCCAACAACCTGAACCTGGTCATGAAACGCCTGACGTCCATTACCATCGTTCTGACCTTCCCCGTATTGGTAGCCAGTATCTATGGTATGAACGTAGAAATACCGTTTGCCCATTCGGCACACGCATTCTATATTCCGGTCATACTCTCGATCGTGATCTCCGTGATCATGAGCTGGTATTTTATGAAGAAGAAATGGTTTTAAACAATGTTTAATGTTCGCGTATACGGTATCATGATGAATGAGCAGAAACAGGTGCTCGTTACCGATGAATATATCCGTGGCGGATATTATACCAAGTTCCCCGGCGGCGGACTCGAATTCGGAGAAGGCACCCTGCAATGTGTGGTGCGTGAATTCCAGGAAGAACTGGGACTTGAAGTGGAAGTCATAGAACACATCTATACCACCGATTTCTTCCAGCTTTCTGCTTTTGGTGACAATTCCCAGATCATCTCTATTTACTATCTCGTAAGAGCACTATCGGAAGTCAATTTCTCTGTGCTGGATAAGCCTTTTGACTTTCCTATCCCGGAAGATAAAACAGATGTGGAAGGCGCCAGGTGGATCAACTGGGAAGAGTTTTCCGCCGAAGCAGTGACCCTTCCCATTGATAAAGTAGTGGCAGATATTGTGAAGTTGCGCTACTAAAACTAATGTATTATTCGGCGGCCTTGCCCATTGCGGCTGCTTTCATACGGGCCGCGGTCTCCTTACCCAGATAACTTTCTATACGTCCCTCGATGAGGTAGAGCACAGGCGTCAGCAATATGGCTACGGTGAATTTATAGGCATAGTTCACCAGGCATACAGCCAGTACCAGCTGCCAGCTCCAGTTATTCCCCAGCTTAAAGGCAATATACAATACGATAAAACTGTCTACCAGCTGGGACACCACCGTTGATCCGGTTGCCCTCAGCCATACATGTTTTTCGCCCGTAGCACGCTTAATGCGATGGAACACCGTTACGTCTATCAGCTGGCTTACCAGGAATGCCGTGATGCTACCAATAATGATCCACATACCCTGGCCAAAGATCCCTCCGAAAGCAGCCTGCATATTCGGAATACCTTTGTCTGCACCGGTGCCGATCCAGAAATCGGCCGGCGGCACGGACAGCGCTACGTAGAACATGATGAATGCATAGCTGATCAAAGCCACCGCAATGTAAGAGATCCGTTTTACTGCTTTCGGCCCATAATACTCATTAACGATGTCTGTCATCACAAACTCAAGGGGCCATAATAACACCCCGCAGGTAAGGTTAAAGGATAGTCCGCTTTGACCAAACACCGTGAAGGTATGTACGGGTAGCCCGAACAGTTTCTCCAGCGAAAAGATCTTCCCGCCGATACATTCTGCTATCAGCGCATTGGCAACGAAAAAGCTGCAAAAGAAGATGAAAAGTTTAGTTGGTCTGTCTTTTAGAATGTTGTGTACCATTTAGAATAGGAAAATAAATTGCATGATTAAAATTATAGCATTCACAATAAATACGTAAGGAGGAAGCGCTGCCCAGGTTATTTTACGCCGGTACAACATAATAGCGGCCACGAACAATACGAGCAGGTTCAGCGGAAAAGAGACCACGATGCCCATCAATAGTATGTATCTCAACATCTCGGGCGTAGTGCCCTTAAAGTCAATATAATACGACGCCTCTGCCAACAGGAAACAGATGTTACAGATAAATGCCACCTTTAAAAAGAATCGTAAGCGCCCCATTATTGAAATTTCGGATAAATTACAGTTATTTTGCTTTCCCTGTGTGGAATTTAATTAAAAAGGAAACTGATTCATGCAAATAGCAATATCAATAGTCATATGTTCGTATAACAGAGAAGCCTATATCATTGAGGCCATCGATAGTCTGTATAAACAGGATATTGATAAACAACGCTATGAAGTGATCGTGGTGGATAATAACAGTAAAGACAATACCGCCGCCAAGGTAAAGGCATATATCGCCGAACATCCTGACATGCAACTGTATTATTACCTGGAAACCCGCCAGGGAGCTTCCTATGCGCGGAACACCGGTGCAGAAAGATCCAGCGGCGCCCTGATCTGCTGCATGGATGACGATGCGGTGGCCATGCCGGGTTATCTGCAGAATATCATCACCTTCTTCGAACAGCATCCGGATGCTACAGGCCTCGGAGGCCGTATCATTCCCCGCTATATTCCGTCAGAACCGAAATGGATGTCCCATTACGTTTCTTCACTGGTGGGCAATTTCGACTACAGCCCTGTTGCCAAACCTTTCGACAACGGCCGCTATCCATTGGAATCCAATATGATAGTGCGCCGCGACGACTTCTTTGCCGTGGGTGGTTTTAACACCAGTCTGCCGGGAGTGAAAGGCACCCTGCGCGTAGGTGGTGAAGGCAAGGAATTTTTTTACAAGCTGATAGAAAGAGGCGGGATCATTTATTACGATCCTTCCGTAGTCGTACACCACGTGGTAGAGGTAAAAAAACTGACATCAGAATATATGTACCGTGTCGCGTCCGGTATTGGGCGTGGAGAAAAAGTGCGGATGGTAGCCAAAGGCGGCATGGCGGTGCATAAGAAAAGCCTGGAATACCTGTTTAAACTGGGCGCCTCTGTGGTGATCGGCGGCTATTACCTGCTGCAGGGAAAACCTGCCAAATCATGGCCGGTAATACAGTTCAGGATCGATGTCCTGAAAGGATATTGGGAGCCTGTGCATAAGCAGGAAGTGCATTCGTAAATGCTAATTGACACATTACACTATCACCGGCAGCATCACAACACCTTATAGAAATGCGGCTTGTTCCTAACAATTGTCGGTGTCATTACCCACAGGCGGAAGACGTTTTTCGCAAGCCCCCAGACCAGTGGCATATATTTAAAAGGATTACGTCCTTTGAAAAGATTCTCCAGTATGCTGCCGAAGAAAAATACCGGCACGGCGAATGAATAGTTGAGCAGGAGTATAAAATACCACAGCACACCAAACTGCTTACGCACCCTTACATGATTGGACAACATCAGCTGTAATCCTTTCCTGTCATACAATCCGTAATATCCCTTTTCTTCAGAACCGAATACATCGCCGGTGGTTTCTCCCTGTAAATGTATGATATTGATATCGCCAAAAATAGCCAGGGGACCCAGTTTACGCAGGCGGCTGCACCACTCCACTTCTTCCGCATACAGGAAGAAATCCTCATCCATATATCCTGCCTTTTCGAGCGAACTACGTTTCACCATGAGGAAAGCACCGCTGATCCAGTCTACAAGGTGTTCCGTACTGGCTTCCTGTACATTAGGCACCTTGGTTTTCAGCTGATAACCTATCCAGCGGATCACTTTTCCCCAGTAAGGTAAGGGTAGCAGGTGATTAAGCCCGCCCTTCATGAAGTAGTTGCCCGATATCTGCAGTGTGCGATCTGCATTTAATTGCTGTACACCACAGGCCACCAGTTTGCTTTCAGCAAACCGTTGTACGCAGCGGTCCAGGGCATGATCGAGGATCAGTGTATCAGGGTTCAGCAGTAAAAGGTAATCGCCTTTCGCAGCACGTAAACCCATATTGTTGGCGCGGGAAAACCCTGCATTATAGCCCATCTGCAGGAACTGTACAAAGGGGAAGGCATATGTGATCAGTTGCTCGCTGTTATCGCCCGAAGCATTATCCACTACAATCACCTCATAGCTGATAGCGGTTGTCTCTGCCACAATGGTGCTGATACAATCCAGTATGAGACGGCTGCTCTTATAGTTCACAATGATGACAGACAAATCCATATGCAGGGTGAAAATAAAGTAAGCGCCCAAGATAAAAAATATGCGGCAATATTATATGAAAGCTGTCCTTAATCTAAAAATATAAATATCTTAGTGGGTCAAACAGACTAGTGTTATATGGGTGTTGTAAGGACCAAGAGCCTCATTTCTTCGCTTTATACATATTTTGGATTCATTCTGGGTGCGATCAACATCTACCTGATGACAAAATACTTCGCGCCCGCAGAAAATGGCCTTACCCGTACCCTTTTCGAGATCTCCACCCTGATGACCAGCGTTGCCTGCCTGGGCATTCCGACCCTGGTAGCCCGCTATTATCCCTATTATAAAGCACTGCCGCAAAAGAAAATGGATCTGCTCACCCTTGCTTTCACCCTGGGAGGCATAGGCGTACTGATCGTATTTGCAGCTTCCTACTTCCTGGAACCGCTGATCATCCGCAAGTTCTCGGGCAAATCGCCTTTGCTGGTGGAATATTTCTATATCAGCTACCCGCTTGTCTTTTTTTTCCTGGGCTTCCAGATCATGGAAGTGCATGCATGGAACCAGCATAAGACCATTCTTTCCAACTTCATGAAGGAGGTCGTATTCCGCGTGTTTCACTCTGTTATAGTGCTGGCCTTCATCTTCGGCCTGATCCGCTTCCATACCTTCATGAACTTCTTCGCATGTACATATGCTGTAACATTCTCCGGATTATTCTTTTACTTCTGGTATAAGAAACAATTACCCCTGGGCAGACTTCCCAGCCAGGTCACCAAAGACCTGGGCAAACAGATGCTGCGTTTTACCGCATTTATCTTTGCGAGCAATGTGATCACCATCATCAGCCTGACCATTGATTCTATTCTCATCTCGAGTTTCAAGGGGCTGGAATTCGCCGCCGTGTTTACACTGGCTACTTATATCTGTACGGTAATAGATGTACCTCAAAGAAGTATGATCAGTATAGGAGTGCCTATCATCGCTCAATCGTGGAAGGACAATGATATGGCCAACATTGCCAATGTCTACACGAAATCGTCAATCAATCTGCTGATCTTTTCTTCCTTTATATTCTCTATGATCTGGCTGAACCTGGACGATGCCTTTGATTTCCTCAACCTGCCGGCCATCTACCATGAGGGAAAACCGCTGGTACTTATATTAGGCATTACGAAGATCATTGAACTCGGCACGGGATTAAACTCGCAGGTGATCTCCACGTCTCCCCGCTGGCGTTTCGAATTGCAGTCGCACCTTATTCTGCTGGCCTTAACATTGCCGCTGAACTATTATTTTGTAAAAACATATGGTATTATGGGAGCAGGTGTTGCACAGCTGATATCCCTGACTATCTACAATGGCATCCGTTACATCTTCCTGCTGAAGAACTATAATATGCAGCCGTTTACCAGGAAAACGCTGTATTCAGTTATACTGACGCTTTCGCTGTACTTTATTGTAAGCCGGCTGATCAATATCTCTGTACCTCTCCTGAATATGATTGTCCGGACATTGGTATTTGGCAGCATTTACGGATTTTTGGTGATCAGGCTG
Source organism: Chitinophaga filiformis (assembly GCF_023100805.1). Classification (NCBI taxonomy): domain Bacteria; kingdom Pseudomonadati; phylum Bacteroidota; class Chitinophagia; order Chitinophagales; family Chitinophagaceae; genus Chitinophaga; species Chitinophaga filiformis. The sequence goes on along the minus strand of NZ_CP095855.1, from coordinate 4,021,116 downwards.
AACCTCTCAGAAGATATTACCATCCTGTATAAAAAAGGCATCTCGCTTGTTGGCAGCAAGATAGGAAGACGATAACTATTTATACTTGCCCAGCAGCCTGTTCTTCAGCATTTTAAAAATGTTCTGATAGGAGATCCTGCTTTCAGTATAGATCACCTCGCGACGTACGATCAGTTGTTTGATCATATCCAGGTACCAATCCTGGTGTTTGTTGACAATGTAATCCACCAGTTCCACTACATTCGGGCGGGTATCATTACGGTAGGTCGATTTCTTTGTTTGCCTGTAGAACAGCAGTCTTTCGGGGATCACTTCTATCTTCCATCCCTGGCGGGTTACGCGGATATAAAACTCCCAGTCCTCATATCCCAGTTTCATAGCCTCATCGAAGCCGCCGATATCTTCCCAGCATTCTCTTCTGTATATGGCACATGCGGGGCATTGATTGCCGAAAAGAAAATTAACCGCTGTTCCGCCCCTTGGTTTGGATACCAGCTTTTCAGCGCCAAACAACTGGATATAGGAGGTCACAACACCTACTTCCTTGTTGGCATCCAGTATGGCCACTGCTTTCTTAAAAAAGGTATCGCCAAAGTAGTCGTCCGAATCCAATGCAGCAATGATCTTTCCTTTTGCATGCCTGATACCATAGTTCCTTGCGGAGGCCATCCTGCCGTTCTCTTTGTGCAGCACCTGCACATCCGGGGCCACCACTTCATCCAGCACTTTTAAAGTAGCTGCATCAGTAGAGCCGTCATTGACCACAATGATCTCATAATTGGGATAATCCTGCCTGCGGATAGAAGCAATTGCTTCATGCAGGTAGGCGCCATCATTATAACACGGAATTACGACAGAGATCAGCTCATTCAACATTATGGATCAGATTATTTTTTTAATAGTGATGTCAGATAACAAAGAAACATGCCAGTTTTTGAAATAATGCCCTTTGTCCACAAAGAAGCCGGCAGTTTTGACTGGAAGGCAGCCATGCGGTAAAGTGCAGGATGTACCGGGAAACCCTTTGCCAGGGCGGTCAGTTCCGCGCCGCTGCGAATATTGTAGCGCCGTAATAATCGCCAGAAATAATCATAATATAACCACTTTCTCAATGTTCCGGGGCGCAGCTTATCCAGCAGCTGGATATGTTCCTTCACATCTACTTCCTTATTGTCTTCGCATTCCTGCGTCACCTGATCGGCATGGATACCTACTTTCACGAGTGGTTCATTTACGCATACGATGGCAGGATTCCGGTAAAGCTCCTGGATATAACCATCAATGTCCACCATCCACTTCATGCGGTTGTCGTACATGAATTTATGCCTGAACAGCGTAACACTGGGCGTGGAGATCGGTTTTACAACCATCACATATTCAGGTTCCCGGCGCACACGGTCTAAGTGTTCAATCTTCATGGGAAGCAGCCATTCTTTGCCGTCATCATACACCAGCAGCGCTCTTGCGTAGGCAAAATCGCTCCCGGGTGCGGCTTCCAGCGCATCATACAGCTTTTGCAATGCGTCGGGCCTTGCCAGCCAGTCGTCGTGATGGATGAGTTTAATGTACTTCCCTCCTGCCTGGCGGATGGCCTCGTTCCAGTTTTCCGGCGTACCGAGTGAAGGACGATTATGTTTATAACGGATGGGAAGAATGTCTTTATAGCTATCGATGAGGCGCTCCACTTCGTCGCCCGGACTATCGTCCGTTACGATCACTTCTATATCGGTAAATGTCTGTTGGCGGATGCTGTCTAGACAGCGTTTCAGCATCTCGGGTTGCTTATATGCCGGTATACATATTGAAACTGCAGGACTACTCATGAAATCTTTTCTCTTTTTCCGGTTTACTCTATTCTGCCACTCCCGGCATAATATCTTGCCCAATAAGTCTCGCTAAGATCACTGATGGTGACACCGAGGCTTGTTGAAGCGTGCACAAATTTATTATTATTCAGGTATACACCCACATGAGAGATTGATTTTCCATCAGTTTTGAAAAAAACCAGGTCACCTTCCCTCATTTCTGATCTACTCAATTTTCGGGCCTTTTCATATAATTGCGCTGAGCTACCTGAGCTATTCAGGCGGAAAACCCCTACCAGCAGGTTATTGGCAAAACCGGAACAATCTACGCCATTCCTGTTTTTGCCGCCGTATACATAAGGCGTTCCCCACCATTCTTCAATAAATGCAAAGAGGTTGGTATTCAACACGCTTTCTACACGAACGTCCAGCAATTGGGCATATTTGAACTGCCAGAGCGGCGCATTTTCTATCGACGGACTTGAAGCGGTGAATTTCAATGTGCTTTTACTTTTGGCCGTATAATTATTTCCATTAATGGATAGACCGTCCAGGAATTCCACATTGCCACGCCCATTACTGCCCGTTCTTTTTGTTGTTCCCTGTTTTGTGGAAGAGCAGGCAGCGAGTCCCAACACGCAAAACATAGCCATCATCCATAAAATACTTTTGTTGCCGATCATAAGCGCCCGTTGGTTAAATCGGGACTAATTTACTAATAATATTTATAATAAATGTTTTTAACATGTTCAGTTGTAATGATTACTAATGAGATATCGCTTGCAACAGACAGGATTTAGCTGGAGGCCATCAGCGGTCGGCAGATGATCCCGCTGTTTATTCAGTAATGCCGGCGCCGTAAAAGGTTTAAGGCCGGAGGATGATGACGGTACATGCTCACTGGTGCTGAGATCGTAAAAAGCTTAGCGGCTGGCAGATGATCACGGTGCTTGTTCATCATCGTAAAAAGGTTCAGAGGCCGGCGGATCATCCTGGAGTTGTTCAGTGTTGCTTGTATCTAAAAGATGCAGGGCCGGTGGGAAACACTTGTTCCCCGGCCGGCCCTGAAAAGATTTTATATGGCTCTTATGTTACAGTGCTACCTGCTCACCGTAGTAGTAGTAATTATTGTCCAGACGATTCCATTCGAACCTGTCGCTTGTCAGTACAGTGATCAATGCGGTAAACGCAGGATAGTTACCATTCTGCTGTACAGTGATCCTGGTATCATTGTTAGACAGGTACCAGGTACCATAGGAAACAGCTCCGGTTTCGGAAACCTCTTTGTAAGTACCATCGGTGTAAAAATTGATCCTGTTCAGGCTCAGGTTCAGGATAGGATTATAAGTCCTGTTGGAACGGTACGCCAGGTTGGCAGAAGCTAAAGGATAATTAGTGAAGTACGCCAGGTATTTCCATGTTCTGCCGGTGATCTTGGCAGTAGCAGTCCTGGAATAATCGGTAGTTGGGAACACAGACATCTCTACGCCATAGGTAGCACCGTCAACTGATTGCCATTCGAAATTGTTGGCAGTCAGTTCCTTAATGTTTGAGGTAAATGTACCATAGGAGTTTGTTACCCGTATCTGTGTACCGTTGTTCAACAGTGCCCAGGTACCATTCAGTTGCTGACCTGTTTCGGTGATCTCACGACAGGTGCCGTCTGTATTGAATTTTGTCTGGTTCAGGTTCAGGTTGATAGTATTTGCGGCTTTACCACGCTTAAATACCAGCTTTGCAGAATCCTGGGAATAATTCACGAAATACTCATAGTACCGCCAGGTACTGTCTGTCAGCAATTTTGTTCTACGTGCGATCAGGCTGTCTGTGCTTGTGCTGTCAACAAGGCCTACTGCATTTAATGGTAGTTTTTCTGTGGGTGTTTCCGTCTTTTTGCAGGATGTAAGGTACAGGGCCACGCTTGCCGCAAGCAGCAGGGTTTTACTAACAATTCTCATAATGTAAAGGGTAATTGAAAAATGAATAAGTTAACAAATGTTTTATCAGCACAAAGATGCTGCTTTTCTACTCATTAAATATTTTTTTGTATTAGAAAAACATCATTTAGGCTATTCCGTGATAATGATCTTTTTGAGACGCTATGACATTGCGTTTGCAGGGTCTCTACACAGCAAATAACGCACGACAGAGGTGTTAACGGCAACAGGCATACGAATATGCAGGAATGACGATGGCCTGGCCGGAAGACAGTATCTCTTTCAGCCAGGCCATTGTATATAAGTGTTTGTCTATTAGTAGCGGGAAGCGCTGCCGATTGAACTGTCGGCAGGGATCTGCTCACCATAATAGTAATAATTCTGGTCCACACGATTCCATTCGAAGCGATTCGCGTTCAGCACTTTGATATCAGCTTCAAAGCTGATGCCACCGTCAGGCGTTACTATAATACGCGTACCTTCTGCGTTCAGATGCCATGTACCGTTTACAACTGTACCGTTCTTATAAGTTTCAACAGTGGTACCGTCAGCTTTGTACTCCACCGTCAGCTGATCAACTGCAGTGAAGGTATTGTTTGGTTTACCGATGCGCCATACCAGGTCTGCAGATGCCAGTGAGAAGTTATAGAAATATGTTTCATACTTCCATTTCTTTCCTGTCAGCAACTGGGTCACTGTTTTAGTCTTGTCTGACTCGGGGAAACGTTTCATCATTACACCGTAGGTAGTACCATTCACCACTTCCCATTCGAACTGGTTTGCAGTCAGTACACGGATGTCTGATGTAAAGGTAGTGGTACTGTTCACCACGATCTGCGTTTCATTGTTGGTGAAATGCCAGGTACCTTTCAGTGAGTCTCCCTTTTCGGTGATCTCCCAGTAGGAACCATCCTTATTGAACTTTACCTTGTTCAGGTGCAGGTCCAGTGTGTTCACTGAACGGTTGGATTTCCAGATCAGCGTAGAACCGGAGGTCTGGAAATTCTTGTAATACTCATAATACCTCCAGATCGTATCTGTCAGTATCTTTCCTTTCTCGCTTAATACGATAGTATCAACGGGAATTTTAACGGTATCTATGGGTTTCGGATTCTCGTCCGTTTCGCATGATGTGGATGTGGTGGCCAAAAAGGCGACTGCACATAGGGATAGAAGGGAAAATAGCTTATTCATATAGCAAATATATAGAATGTACTCAATATTAAATTGAGTAGTGTGCATAAATTTTCATAACCTTTTATTCATATTCTGGCGGAAGAGTCGGAATTTTGCCAAATGATCTTTTCCCACTTACACGTTCATACACAGTATTCTCTGCTGGATGGTGCAGCAGACATCAAATCATTGTACAAGAAAGCTATGGCCAGCAATCAGCCGGCCCTGGCCATCACGGACCATGGTAACATGTTCGGCGTGTTCCAGTTTGTGGCTGAAGCTTATAACAACAAGCTGAATCCGGAAGATCCGAAGGATAAAAGGCTCAAGGTAAAACCGATAGTTGGCTGCGAGTTCTACGTGGTGGAAAATCGCTTCAAACGCGCCTTTACCCGTGAGGAAAAAGATATCCGTAATCACCAGGTGCTGCTGGCCAAAAATGATGAAGGTTACCGTAACCTCATCAAATTATGCTCACTGGGCTATATGGAAGGCCTGTACGGTAAATATCCCCGTATTGACAAAGAACTGATCCTCCAGTATCATAAGGGGCTTATTGCCACTACCTGCTGTCTGGGTGCTTCCGTGCCCAGGGCGATCCTGAAAAAGGGTGAAGAAGCGGGTGAAGAAGAATTCAAATGGTGGCTGGACATTTTCGGTGAGGACTATTATGTTGAATTACAACGCCATGGTATTCCCGAACAGGAGAAAGTGAATGAATCCCTCATCAAGTTTGCCGCCAAGCATAATGTAAAGATCATTGCGTCCAACGACTCCCACTATGTGGACCAGGCCGACGCCAATGCGCACGACATCCTGCTCTGTATCAACACAGGCGAGAAAAAGAGCACGCCTACCATGAAGGATTTCTCTGACGATGACGTGTCGATGAAGAACAGACGTTTCGCTTTCTATAACGACCAGTTCTATTTCAAGACAACCGAAGAGATGAGCGCACTCTTCCATGATCTGCCACAGGCGATAGATAATACCAACGAGATCGTGGATAAAGTGGAACTGCTGGACCTGAAGCGGGATATCCTCCTGCCCAACTTCCCTATTCCACCGCCTTTCCTGACACAGGACCAGTACCTGCGTCACCTCACTATGGAAGGCGCCCACAAAAAGTATACGGAAGTTACACCTGAAGTAGAAGAACGTCTGAACTTCGAACTGCAGGTAATTGAGAACATGGGATTCGCGGGTTACTTCCTGATCGTATCCGACTTTATCAAGGCCGGACGTGACCTGGGGGTATTCATCGGCCCCGGCCGTGGATCTGCTGCCGGTTCTGCGGTGGCGTACTGTATAGGGATCACGAATATTGACCCTATCAAGTATAATCTCCTGTTCGAGCGTTTCCTGAACCCGGAACGTAAGAGCATGCCCGATATTGATACGGACTTCGACGATGAGGGCCGCCAGAAGGTAATTGACTATGTGGTGCAGAAATATGGTAAGAACCAGGTAGCCCAGATCATTACCTACGGTACCATGGCCGCCAAGATGAGTATCAAGGACGTGGCCCGTGTAATGGACCTGCCGCTGGCAGAATCCAACATGCTGGCCAAAATGGTGCCCGATAAGCCCGGCATCCAGCTGGACCGTATATTCAACGCTCCGATCGATGAAGGGGAAAAGAGCCTGGCCGAAAAAGAGGGCCTGGGCCCTGAAGACCTGGAAAACGTGAAGCGCCTGCGCGAGCTGATCAAAGGACAGGACCTGCAGGGAGAAGTGCTCAGAGAGGCCTGCGTACTGGAAGGATCCGTACGTAATACGGGTATCCATGCGGCAGGTATCATCATTGCACCGAAAGACCTCTACGACCTGATCCCGGTATCTACCGCCAAAGACTCCGACCTGCTGGTAACGCAGTTTGAAGGTAGTATCATTGAGAGCGCCGGTGTAATCAAGATGGACTTCCTGGGTCTGAAGACCCTCACCATCATCAAGGGCGCTCTGGAACTCATCAAGGCCAATCACGGGATAGAGATCAGTATTGACGACATCCCGCTGGATGACGCCAAAACATATGAACTGTACCAGAAAGGCGAAACCAACGCCACGTTCCAGTTCGAGTCTGCCGGTATGCAGAAATACCTCCGCGAGCTGAAACCTGACCGTTTTGACGACCTTATTGCGATGAACGCCCTGTACCGTCCGGGACCGCTGGAGTACATTCCATTGTTCATCCGTCGTAAACACGGGCTGGAAGAAACCGTATACGACCTGCCCGAAATGGAGGAATACCTGAACGATACCTACGGTATTACGGTATACCAGGAGCAGGTAATGCTACTGAGCCAGAAACTGGCCAACTTCTCCAAAGGAGATGCGGACGTACTCCGTAAAGCCATGGGTAAGAAGCAGAAGGCCGTACTGGACAAAATGAAGAAACAATTCATGGAGGGTTGTGCGGCCAACGGGCACGACCTGAAAGTATGCGATAAAGTATGGACAGACTGGGAAGCATTTGCGTCCTACGCGTTCAACAAATCCCACTCCACCTGTTATGCCTTCGTGGCCTACCAGACCGCTTACCTGAAAGCCCACTACCCTGCGGAATATATGGCGGCGGTACTGAACAACGCCAGCAACATTGAAAAGATCACCTTCTTCATGGAAGAGGCAAAACGCATGGGAATAGACGTATTGCCGCCGGATGTGAACGAGTCTTTCAAAGGTTTCGCGGTGAACAAACAGGGCGCGATCCGTTTTGGCCTGGCTGGTCTGAAAGGTGTGGGTGAAGCTGCGGTGGAAAATATCCTGGAAGAAAGACAAAAGGGAGGTGCATACAAGAACATCTTTGAGATGATCAAACGTGTGAACCAGCGTGCGGTGAACAAGAAATCGCTGGAGGCCCTGGCCATGTCGGGCGCCTTTGACTGTTTCCCCGAACTGCACCGTGCCCAGTACTTCCATAAACCTGAAAATGATACTACTACCGGCCTGGACAAGATCGTGAAATTCGGTCAGCAGGTATCTGCCGGAGCAGCCACTTCCATGAGCAGCCTCTTTGGTGCGGAAGATATGCCCGACATTGAACCGCCCAAGATCCCACCCTGCGATCCATGGCCGCTTATCCTGAAACTGAACAACGAACGTGAGGTGACCGGTATCTATATCTCCGGCCATCCGCTGGACGATTACCGTTTCGAAAGCCGGCACTACCATATGAATACGGTACAGGAACTGGTTGAATACCAGGCCGACCTGGTAACGCCAGGTAACGCCCGCGCCGGCCGTGAACGTAATTTCCGCCTGGCTGTCTATGTGACGGGCGCGCAGGAAAGGATATCCCGGAATAACCGCCAGTTTGGCATAATGACGATCGAAGATTACACAGGCAAGTTTGAATTTGCCCTGTGGAGTGAAGACTTCATCCGTTTCGCCCCCTACCTCAAAACGGGCCTCTGCCTGTTTATTAACGGTGGTTTCAAGGCCAAGCGCTTCAATGATGCGGAATACGAGTTCAAGGTAAACGGTATACAGCTGTTACAGGAGGTGAAGAAAACGCATACCAAGAAGGTGACCCTCGTTACCATGCCTAAATTCATCACCCGGGAGCTGGTAGACTTCCTGGTAGACAATATTGCCAAATATCCGGGCGCCAGTGAGCTCTTCCTGCAACTCATTGATCGTGATGATCAAATGACGGTCAAGCTGCATACTTTCAATAAACATATTGAGATGAACGATGAACTGGCGCACTTCTTGTCTAAACAACCAGATATCGATGTGTATATAGATACAATCAATAAGTAAGGGTCTTAAAATGCACTAATTTGCATGGTCAAACGGCGCCTTTTACAAAAGAATACCGGCTGTCAAAAAAGCAGTAATTTGCATCCGGTTTGAAAATTGAATGTATATATTTGCATTTATAAATTTATTCAGGAACTTTGATTAATATAATTTCATAAACTTTAAATATCATGGCATTAGAATTCACAGATTCGAACTTCCAGACGGAAGTATTGAGCTCCGATAAATTGAGTGTAATTGACTTCTGGGCAGAGTGGTGTGGTCCTTGTCGCGCTATCGGTCCGGTAATCGAGGAACTCTCAAAAGACTATGCGGGTAAGGTTAACGTGGGTAAAGTAAACGTAGACCAGAACCCTCAGTTGTCTATCAACTACGGTATCACCAGCATTCCTGCTATCCTGTTCATCAAAGATGGTCAGGTAGTTGACAAACAGGTAGGTGCTGCTCCAAGATCTGTTCTGGAAAAGAAGATCCAGTCCAACCTCTAATAGAGTAAAGACATCATAAAAGAAGCCGGCTCGTCTCAGACGGGCCGGCTTTGTTATTGGGAGCAATGTGTTTCAGTGGTTCAGGGAGTTACAAATGTCCTGTTGTGAATGCTACAAACACCGGGACTCCTGACGGAGTCTACGGCATATTGTTTCCCGTTTTTCCCCCATGAGTTTACCGGTGTTCACGTTACCTGATCAGGGTTACTGTTCCTTTCTGTAAATACAATTTATCTTCCGCTCCATAATAGGCATACTCGATCATATACACAAAAACTCCATTTGGCTGCAGTTCCTTTTGGTAAGTACCGTCCCAGCCTTTACGGAGATCGCTCGAGCTAAAGATCAGATTCCCCCAGCGATTGTAGACAGACATTCTGAAAACAGCTACACCTCCTGCCCTTACCCGTAATACATCGTTCACTCCGTCTTTGTTAGGCGTAAAGGCGGTAGGAACGAACAGGTATCGCCGGGTATCCACATAGATCGTTACCCTGTCTTCTTTTATACAGTTAAGACCTGTAACAGTAGTTACTACATATGTGGTCCGCTGCATCGGCTGAGCAACGGGCGACGCGCAATCCACACAGCTCAATCCTTCCACAGGCGTCCAGGCGTAGTCCGGTGCATTGATGGCGTGCAACTGCACCTGGTCACCCAGGCTGATAGTTGTATCGTTGTTGGTGATGGTTACTGCAGGTATATCAATATCCTTCAGTTCTGCATCGCTGCTGCTAAGGCACCCATTGGCATCAGTTACCATAACATTATAGTTGCCTGCTGAGAGCCCCGTCAGATGCGTAAATGATGTTGGTACGCCATTGACGGCGTAGGTATATGGTGTAGCCCCTCCATTTGCATTTATGGTCAGCTCTCCGTTGCCCCTGGTGCAGGTTTCATCAATAGGTGTGATTGCCAGGTCAATGGCAGTAGGAGCTGTGAGTGTGATAGTGGTACTATCCAGGCAATAGTTGTTACGGCCATAGATCTTATAAGTGCCCGCGCCAAGATTATTGAAGGTGGTAGCAGCCCGGTATGGCTGATTATCAATCGCAAATTCAAAAGGCGGCTGTCCTGATACCACCGTCATTCGTATCGCTCCATCGGCAACACCGTCACAACTGGGCGATTGCGCAGCCGCGGAAAAATCGATCATGTTGGCCTGATCTACACCGACCTGTGCCTGCCTTGTGATTGTACAACCCAGGTTATCTTTTATGCCGATCGTATAAGTACCTGCAATCAGCTGTGTGAAACTGTTTTGTGATCCCCTGTCTATACCATTCAGTGTATACGTGAACGGTGCAATACCTCCGCTGGCCGTCACTACAATGCTCCCTGTCTGGTTCCGGCAGTCGATCATTGTTATATTGAACGTAGCATCCAATACGGGGCTGATATTGACAACTACATCATCCGTTGCTATGCAACCGTTAACGTCTGTTACTTCCACGCTGTAAGTACCGCTGGTATTTACAACAAGACTATTGCCCGTACTGTTGTCAGACCATTTATAGGCGCTGAACCCTGCTCCGGCATTCAAAAGGACCGGCGTACCATTACAGGTGGTCACATCCAATCCCAGGTCTACCACGGGGGGCGGCATTGTATTGATGGTTACCTGTCTGCTGATACTACAACCCAGGTTATCCTTTATATCAATGGTATATGTACCTGCTATCAGTTGGGTAAAATTGTTCTGTGCTCCTTTGTCTGTCCCATTCAGTGTATAGGTGAATGGCGGAGTGCCACCGCTGGGGCTCACCACAATGCTGCCCGTACTGTTCCGGCAATCGATCATGGTAGTATTGAACGTGGCGTCCATTGCCGGACTTATATTCACCAACACATTATCCGTAGCCGTACAGCTTCCGCCATTCGTTACTACGACGCTATAGGTACCACTTGTATTAACTGTGAGGGTATTGCCGCCACTGTTGTCAGACCATTTGTAAGAACTGAAGCCGGGACCAGCGTTCAGTAATACCGGCAAACCATTACAGGTAGTAACATCCGGGCCGAGGTCTACCACGGGAGGCGCTACCACCACAATGTTCCGGCAGGTGGTTTGCTGACTCGGAAGTCCTTCGTCCATGATCATATTGACGGTATATGTACCTGGTTTATCGTAAGTGAAGGACGGTGGATTAACCAGTGTGGATGATGGTATACTACTGTTGGTACAGCTGCTGAATTTCAGCCGGGCAACAGTACTGTTCCGGGCACTGGCCACAAAGGTGTACAGGTCGTCCTTTATTCTAAAGACGGTAGACAATGAATGCGGATAATCAAGACCGCCAACATTACCATATGATGTTGCTGTAATATTGCCAGTGATACTACCACCTTCAAACTCCAGTTTCAGCACGTCATTTCCATCTCCATTGACCACAACACCGAATATGCCACCACAATCCCTTACGATGCTGATATCGCGGGGAACATTCAGGAGGCCGCCGGGATTGCCCATATTGGTGGCTACTGGTGTATTCAGCAATGAATTGCCGAAATCAAGGCGGGTAATAGTATTGTTGTTGCCATTGGTAATGAACACATACCAGTTACCGTTATCCTTCACGGTATAAATGCCGGTGGGAAAATTCAGATTGCCCAGGTTCCCCAGGTTGGTTCCTGTTGGCGGACTGTTAAAGGAAGTACCGAAATCAAAACGGGTAACCGTGCTGTTGTCGGCATTGACTGTGAGCCCATGCCAGGTACCTCCGTCCTGGAACATGTACAGATCCACGGGAAAGGCAAGGGTACCGATATTGCCCCAGTTCGTACAGGTGGGCGTATTGTTCAGGCTTGAGCCAAAGTCCAGTTTTGCGATCTCGGGACTGCTGACCAACCCTCCACCAACAACGATGATATGCCAGCCATCTGCATCCTGTATGATCTGTAAGCCCTCTGTCTGTGGCGGCAGATTGCCGCCTACATTGCCAAGGTTAGTAACAACTGGTGTATTCAGCAGGCTATTGCCGAAGTACATACGTACAATAGAACGGCTATTATTAGTAACGAATACGTAATAGTCGTTCCCTTCCTTCGCCATATCCAGGAATGTCGGGATGCTGAAAGCGTTGCCCGGATTACCAAGGTTAACGCCCGCGGGGTCCTGGAACAGGTTACCTGCGCAAAAGTTCCAATAATAGGAACTTCCGCCGGTGGAAGTATTGGTCACATTTACCTGTTCATTCACACAAACCGTATCCGGTGCTGTAAAACTGGCCTGTTGCGCCAGTACCGGCATACTTAATAACGAGATAACTAAAATACAGCCTGACAGTAAGAATGCTCTCATAGATAACCTGGATAAACCGGGATGAACCTGTTTAAAGGGTAAGGGTTCGATTACTGGTGTAAGAAATTGTCACAAAATGCGTTTACTTATTGCATTGTCCCAAATAAAACAGGCGGCAATTTACGAAATGATTATAATATGAAAGAATCATAATTTAACCGGAGAATATCGCTTTTCGCAGATTCACTACCTGCATTATAGCTATAAGGTTGTAACTTTTCCTGGAAAAATAACAGGACAAGCTGTATTTTAACATTCAAACTAGAACATTGCGCAATTTTACCCTTTTTATCCTGGTCAGCCTCTATGTTATACCTGCCTTTGCCCAACGTAAGTGCGGTACGGAAGAGGCTATGCAACAACTCATTGCGTCCAACCCGGCATTTCAGAAGATCCGTGAAAGAAAGGAGGCCCGCCTCCAGGAAATGACCCGTACCATTAAGCAGTCAAGGGCGCAGATGAAAACCGTCTATCCTACCGTGACCATCCCTGTAGTAGTACATATCGTGCTGAAAAATCCCAGCCTGGTAACAGACGAGCAGGTACAGTCGCAGATAGACGCATTAAACCGTGATTACAGCGCCAGCGCTTCCGATATATCCAGTGTTCCGAATGCATGGAAACCGCGTATTGGCGATGCCCAGATACAATTCTGCCTGGCGCAGCGTACGCCGGACGACAATCCCACTAACGGGATCGAACGCGTTACCACCACCCGGACCTCTTTTAGTGTATCCAATTCTGCGTCCGCAGTAAAACATGTTGCCAGTGGCGGGGCCGATGCATGGAACAGCAGTAATTACCTCAATATCTGGGTTTGCAGCCTCTCTGACAATTACCTGGGTATTGCCACCTTCCCTGACGGTTATCCGGCCAATGAACAAGGCGTAGTGATCACCTACACAGGGTTTGGCACTACAGGCAGCGCCGTAGCCCCCTTCAATATGGGACGTACTACCGTACACGAAGTAGGCCACTATTTTTCCCTGCGTCACATCTGGGGCGATGAATCTGCCTGTGCGGTAGACGATGGCATTGACGATACGCCTTTACAAGGCACCTACACCTACAATTGCCCCAGGTTCCCGCTTACCGACGCCTGCTCTGTCGATTCACCCGGCATCATGTTCAATAATTTCATGGATTATTCGGATGATGCATGTATGCTGCTGTTTACCTCCGACCAGGTAGACAGAATGCGCCTGACATTGAGCGAAGACAGGGCGTCCCTACTGTCGTCCAACGGTTGCGTACCGCTGAACCTTCTGGATAACGATGCACAGGTGCTGAGTGTTACTTCGCCTTTCGGACAGATCTGTGAACCTTATATCGCTCCTTCCGTTGTATTGAAAAACCAGGGTAAGAATACACTTACTGCTGTAAAGATCAATTACACTGTGGACGGTGGCGGGCTCAGAACCTATAACTGGACGGGCAGTCTGACAGCACTGAAAACGACTACCGTACAACTGGATTCCAGTACCTCGGAAGATGGTGCGCATATTCTGAAGGCCTATACGTTGTCTCCTAATGGTATTGCCGATGACGATCCGACAAACGATACTGCCTGGACCACCTTCCAGTATTATCCTGACGCGAGCTTCCCCTATACGGAAGGCTTTGAAAGCAGCACCTTCCCTCCAACAGGCTGGGAAATAAAGAATTATGACGATAGTTATACCTGGGAGATCACTTCCGACGCGGCCAGTTCAGGCACAAAGTCTATCGTGATGCATAACCTGGCGTACAATACCAACGATGCTATTGACGACATTCTGAGCCCGACCTTCAACCCGGCAGGGCATGATTCGGTGTTCCTGTTCTTCGACGTGGCTGCGGCCGCCTTCTCCAGCGTAAATGGTTCGAATACGGTATGGGACAGTCTCCAGATCTTTACCACTTCCGACTGCGGTAAGACCCTGGACAGCCTCTATAAAAAGGGTGGCGCCTCATTCCTGACCCGCAAACAGCCTGTAACCACCGAGTTCATACCAACCGCGGCCGAATGGCGCCGGGATTCTGTGAACCTGACCCCGATCATTAAAAAAGGCCAGTTCAGGGTGGTATTCCGGAACATCAGCAATGCGGAAAACAATATCTACCTGGATAATATCAATATCGTAACGAAGAATACTCTTCCGTATCTAAAGGAGAAAGGTCTTGTAGTCGGGCCGGTGCCGGTGGTGAACCAGCTGTTCATCACCTTCCTGGAGACGCCTAAAGATCTGGATTACATCGCGATCTACAATACTTTAGGACAGCTCGTCACCAAACAACCCGGCTCGTCCGTCAACAGTAGCAACCGTTTTATCTTTGATTTGGTAAATGAGCCAAATGGTATTTATTTTGTAAAATTAATATACAGGAATAACGTCAAGACTATTAAGATAACTAAAGTGAATTAAGCGAGATGACGACCAGAAATGATCATCCTGCCGTAGCAACATTACTGCAAGATACAAGATTGGATAAAGGGTTGAAAACCATTGGTGAAAAGGTATTGTCAGCAGAAAGGCTGACACCCGAAGAGGGCCTGCTTTTATTTGAGAAAGGAGAACTGGGATACCTGGGCGCCCTGGCCAATGCGGTGAGAGTGCGTATGCATGGTGATAAAACCTATTTCAATCGGAATTTCCATATAGAGCCAACCAATGTTTGCGTTTTTACCTGCAAATTCTGTTCTTACTCCCGTTTGTACAAAAATCGTGAGGAAGGCTGGGAATTAAGCATTGACCAGATGCTGGACATCGTTAAGAAGTATGATGGCCAACCCGTTACCGAAGTACATATTGTAGGCGGCGTGCATCCTAAAATGAACCTCGACTTCTTTGTGGAGCTGCTGCAGAAAATAAGGGCACACAGACCCGACCTTCACCTGAAGGGATTTACCGCTGTGGAGCTGGATTATATGTTCCGCAAAGCAAAGGTTTCCGTGGAGGAAGGTATGCGCATCCTGCATGAGGCAGGACTGCAATCCATGCCGGGCGGTGGCGCTGAAATATTCCATCCCGACATCCGTGCCCAGATCTGCCATGATAAGGTAGATGCAGATGGCTGGCTGCACATTCATAAAACAGCACACCTGCTGGGTATGCATACCAATGCAACCATGCTGTACGGCCACCTGGAACAGTTCTGGCATCGTATTGACCACATGGAACGCCTGCGCAGCCTTCAGGATGAAACCAAAGGTTTCAATACCTTCATCCCGCTGAAGTTCCGCAATAAGGACAACGAGATGGCGCATATACCGGAGACTTCTGTTGTGGAAGACCTCAGACTGTACGCGGTTGCCCGTCTTTACATGGACAACTTCCCCCATCTGAAGGCTTACTGGCCTATGCTGGGCAGAAATACAGCACAACTGACACTTTCCTTTGGGGTAAACGATTTGGACGGTACCATTGATGATACCACCAAGATCTATTCCATGGCAGGTTCGGAAGAACAGAACCCATCCATGAACACCGCCCAGCTGGCCATGCTGATCAAACAGGCCGGCAGAAGACCGGTGGAAAGGGATACGGTTTACAATGAGATCAAAGATTATACTGATGTTGTATTTTCAGAGGAAGAATTGATGGCACGTTAAAATCACATTTATGTCTGCTAGCAGATGGTTGTTATTCAATGCTGGACTCTGTCTTTATATTGCCGGATGTCACAACAACCGCAGCCAGGTCAGCAACATTTCATCTTCTGAAACAGCTGCCACCATCACTGCTGATAAAGAACCGCAGTTCAAAAAGGAAGGCGTTCTTTATTTTCTCAGTAAGGTCAACAATGATACGCTCCGCCAGATCGATATTGAACTGGCTACCAATGACCAGGAAAGAGCGCAGGGCCTGATGGACCGTAAATCCATGAAGGACACACAGGGTATGCTCTTTATCTTTCCTCATGCAGAGGAGCAGTCATTCTGGATGAAGAACACCTACATTTCTCTCGACATCATATATATCGATGAAAAGAAAGAGATCGTATCTGTTCAGAAATATACCACTCCGCTTTCGGAAGAAAGCCTGCCCTCCTTCAAAAAAGCACAGTTCGTGCTTGAAGTGAATGCGGGATTCTGCGATAAGTATCATATCGCATATGGTGATAGAATCAGCTATAAGGAAATAAAATAGGATATTGATATTACTATAAAAAATAAAGACCGTTCCATCCTCGGTGGAACGGTCTTTATTTTTTGCTTGCATTCATTAATTCGATACCTTTATGCCAGACATAGCATTTATGTGCTTGTAAATATCTGCATATAGGAAATTAAACTGTCTACTCCTTTTGCAGTCTGAATATTGAAAGTACCTTACTTCGTTTTCTATTTATCCCCTGCTGCCAACAATCATTTATTTTAAAGGTCAAGTCGTAGTGTTCGTGTCATTAGGAAACTAATTTACTCACCTCTTAATCTTAACATGTGAAAACTATCCTGATTGTCGACGACGAAATCCATATCTGCACATTGCTTACCACCATCCTTACCAAAGAAGGATACAAGGTAGATCATAGCGTTTCCGGCACCATGGCGCTGAAGATGATTAAAGAAAAAAGTTATGATGTGATCTTCTGCGATTATCGTCTCAAAGATAAAGAGATAGATGGCAGTATTCTGTCGCTCAGGATCAGGGAAATGAGCCCTGCCACCAGCATCATCGTTATGACCGGTTATCCGGATGTGCGGATAGCCATTCAACTGATCAAACAAGGCATTTACGACTATGTTGTTAAACCATTAAATGCTTCACAGGCCATTCTGCTGGTGCAGAAGGCATTGCTCCATCAGGCTGTATTGTCAAAGGAACAATTACCACCAGCCATGCATCTGACAGCCGATCCTGTTTCTACTTATGTATCTCACAGGGGGCAGCTCAGTCAGTTTGTTTATGGCAACGGCAATACTTCGAAGGAACTGCATACGCAGATCAAACTGATCGCACCTACTGATTATAGTGTTATCATTCTTGGCGAGACCGGCACAGGCAAAGAATCTGTGGCGCAACTGATACATAGCCAGAGCAGACGGAAAGATAAACCCCTGGTGGCCATTGACTGTGGCAGCCTCTCGCGCGAGCTGGCCAGCAGTGAGCTGTTCGGGCATGAAAAAGGAGCTTTCACCGGCGCCATCCAGGCAAGGATCGGGGCGTTCCAGGAAGCGGACGGAGGCACATTGTTCCTTGATGAAATAGGGAATCTTTCCTATGAAGTACAAACAGCCTTACTACGAACCATTCAGGAGAGAGTAGTACGCCCGGTGGGCAGTGCCAGGGAAGTACATGTAGACATCCGCATCATTGTAGCGTCTAATGAAGATCTGCAGCAGGCCGTTCTGCAAGGCAGGTTCCGGGACGATCTCTATTACCGGTTGAACGAATTCACCATCAATGTACCTCCTTTGCGTGAACGCCGGGAAGATCTGCCCTTGTTTGTATCTACGTTCAAACAGGCCGTCGAAGACGAGCTGGAAAGAGAATGCGGTCCTTTGTCTGATGAAGTGCTTGCTGCCTTTTACAATTATCCCTGGCCGGGAAATATCCGGGAACTTAAAAATGTGATGCGACGCATCTGCCTGTTGTCAACAGAGAAAGCTCCTATCAATATGGAATCGCTCCCGGAGGAATTACATCCTGTATCCCGGGAACTGGCAATGTCAGCTATCCCCGGCACTGAGGAGAATCTGAAGAATGTAACCCGCCAGGCAGAATACCAGAAAATACTGGATGTGCTGCAACAGGTCCGCTTCAATAAATCGCAGGCCGCCAGGTTGATGAACATAGACCGTAAAACGCTTTACAACAAACTGCACACACTGAATATACTGCTGTAAGCAGCAAAGCATCGGCATGCTGTTGTCCGCTTATTTCAGCTCTTCCATGGTAAATGACTTCTGCCTTCCTTTATATTGCTTCCTGACGTCCTGGATATCTTTTTCCGTCACTTTAGCGGCATGATTGCTCCAGGCGCCACGGATAAAGCTGAGGACCTCCGCAATGTCCTTATCGGAGAACTCGTCATTGCTGCCAATTCCGGGCATATCGCCGCTTATTTCCGGCGCTTTATATTGTTTGCCTGCAACATTCACGGGCCCTGTTAGTCCGAACAGCACGATGGCTGCCAGGCGATGTTTGTCTCCCGTTACGATCTCCGACTGGTTCAACGGTGGCGCCAGTGATTGTATACCGTCCCCGTCTGCTCCGTGGCAGGTCTGACAAACTGTTTTAAATAACACCGTTCCTCTTGGATAGGTCTTCTGCAAGCCCTCATCCATACTGGCCTTCTTACGGTTCTCAATATCTTTCAATACAGTTTTCAGATGTTTGTGCAGCACCAATGTCGTATCCGGATTCCATGCAGCCAGCTGTTGCAATAAAGCCGTTTCCTTACCTGCCATCCGGCTGATGATAGCATCCGCTACATATGGATCGTTGGCATACTTTTCTACCAGCTGCGTTTGCAGCATATCTACCGCCTGCTGCAATTGTGGAGGAAAGGCAGGCAGCAATAAGGCAACGTAAGGCGCCAGAAAGACATTCTGCTCCATGCCCGCCAGTTGCTTCAGCACTTCCCCGCCATTGGTGGCAGTAAGCACTGCCGGCAGGGCTGCCAGGCCTTCTGCCTGGGCATATGGGTTGGGGTGATGAAGCATTACCATCACATCTGCCAGCTGTAATGCGCCCAGGCCTTCCAGCGTCCACAAGGCATGGATCTGTCCGTTGAGACTATCTTTCCGGTGCAGGCGTTCCTTCAGTGCCGGCGCCAGTGAAGTATAGTGATGATCGATGATCATTTGTTGCGCCTTGTCCCTTACCCAGCCATTCGGATGATCCAGTAAGGCCAGTAGTTTACCTGGCTCATTTTCTGGTAATACCGGCGATGGTTTAGTCCCGGCAGGCACTACGCGATATATACGCCCGCAGTTCAGCGGATTGGTCAGGTTACGGCTGCTGATCTCTTTTTTAAGATAGGGCGTCAGGTAGGTTTTATGCTGGATAATTCCCCTGTACATGTCCACTATATAGAGCGCGCCATCAGGACCATCATAGAGGCTTACCGGCCTGAAACGCTCGTCTGTACTGGCCAGGAATTCATGATCGGGATAGGCCTGCTGCCCTTTCACGATATAACCGCTGTCTTTTACCAGGTTCCTTTTAATGAGGTTGCCGGAGGGCTCCGCCACAAAAATATTGTTATCGTACTCCTTACTCAGTAGCGCTCCTCTGTACACCAGGGGACCGCAGGCAGCTGTCATATTGCGCAGGCGGAGGCTGTCGTTCAGCACGCCTTTCATGTATCCCCTGTTCACGCCGGTAGTAGCCCGGATGGGATATACGCGCGTATCGGGCACGATCTTCTCGTCGTAACCCGCTACATTCTTCTGTTGCTGGTTATGGGCGCCCAGTCCTGGCGGGAAGTAATCGCCCAGCACATTTTCTGAGTTATTATTGTAAAAGAGACGGCCGTAGTTGTCCTGTGTAATTCCCCACTGGCCGCGGAAATGTGTTTGTTCTTTCAGCCACCTGCCACCCATTTTACGGTAGCGTTTATCTGATTTTGCGTTGTAGATCCAGTTATCCATGGCCCGCAGCAAACCGTTGGGCTGGTGCTCCACATTGCCGCCTTCGGTATATTTATCGTCTACCAGCGTGCGTTTGCCGGGTTTGTCATTGTTGATCTCTACAAACCACAGCTTAGGTGGTTCGGCTACCAGGATCCCGTTTTCGACCAGGCAGATAGCTCTGGGCAGTACCAGCGAGTCCATGAACACTTCGCGTTTGTCGGCTACCCCGTTGTGGTCTGTATCCTCCAGGATCACGATCTTTCCGTTAGGGACATCTTCTCCCGTACCAACGGTGTCAGGCATATAACCGGTCATCTCCACAACCCACATACGTCCTTTTTCGTCAAATGTCATGGCCACCGGCACCGTTACCAATGGTTCTGCCGCTACCAGCTGCACTTCCAGGCCTTTCTCCACTTCCATATGCGAGATAGCGGTTGTTGCATCCAGCACCGGCGAGACAGCGTATTGCTGACGGATAGCCAGTGAGTCTGATGCATTTGACGACTTCGTGTTGTCGCCATTGTTACATGCTGCCAGGCAGAAGCCGATCCCTAAAAGATAAAACCTGTAACGCATTTCTTGTAAATCGATTGTTAAGCCCAAAATATAAATTAAATTAGGAATTTGGAATTATCTTCGTTTTTTATACCATTTTAACGCGCTTATGGGACGTTTCCAAGGAATCTTCGGGATTATCCTTATCCTGGGACTGGCATACCTGGTTTCCAACAACAGAAAAAAGATCAACATCCGCCTGGTAGTCAGCGGCATGGGCCTGCAGATACTCATTGCATTACTCATTTTTAAAGTAGGGTTTGTTTTCCGCTTCTTCCAGGGTATTGGCAAGGCTATGGGCAAGCTGGAAGATTTTGCCCGTCAGGGCGCCGCATTCGTGTACGGCGGCATAGCGGTGGAAAAATCGCCCGGCACAATAGGGAATTACCTGACCGGCGGCTTCGTATTTGCGTTCAATATCACGGCTGCGATCATATTGGTGTGTGCACTTGTAGCTATCCTGTATCACTTTGGCGTGATGCAGCGCATTGTAGCGGTCATTGCCAGGGCTATGAACTTTATTATGCGGGTGAGCGGTGCGGAAGCATTGAGTAATGTGGCCAGTGCATTTGTAGGCCAGATCGAGGCGCAGGTAATGATCCGTCCTTATCTGCCCTATATGACCAAGAGTGAACTGCTGGCGTCTATGAGCGGAAGCCTTGCCTGTATAGCCGGGGGTATCCTGGTTGTTTATTCCAACATGGGCAAAGCAGCAGGTATGGACATCGCTCCTATGCTGATCACAGCCAGCCTGATGGCCGCCCCGGGCGCACTGGTGATCTCCAAGATCGTCTTTCCGGAAACAGAAGAATCCCAGACCATGGGAAAGGTAAAACTGGAAGTGAAAAGCCAGTATGTGAATGTGATCGACGCCATCACCCATGGAGCAGGCGATGGCTTTAAAATAGCCATGAACGTGATCGCTATGATCATCGGATTTGTGGCGCTGATCGCTTTCCTG
Source organism: Chitinophaga filiformis (assembly GCF_023100805.1). Lineage (NCBI taxonomy): Bacteria > Pseudomonadati > Bacteroidota > Chitinophagia > Chitinophagales > Chitinophagaceae > Chitinophaga > Chitinophaga filiformis. Next base: position 3,999,564 of record NZ_CP095855.1, on the reverse strand, counting down.
GACTGGGGATTACTAAAAATAGGTCAGTTGCTGCACCTGGATTTTGCACTGAGCTTAAACTGGATCTTCGGAAAGCTTTTCTACCCTGTTGCCTGGTCAATGGGCGTACCTGAGCAGGATGTGAACAGCGTGGCTACCCTGCTGGGACAAAAGCTCAGTATCAATGAATTTATCGCCTTCAAGAACCTCACCGATAAGACAGTGCCTGTGTTAACACAAAAGGGATTACTGATCGTGAGTATCGCGATCTGTGGCTTTGCTAATTTCAGTAGTGTAGGTATGCAGATAGGCGGTATCGGCGTGCTTGCACCGGAAAGGCGCGGCGATCTTGCCAGCCTGGGTTTAAAGGCGCTCTTCTGCGGAACGCTGGCATCTTATTTATCAGCAACCATTGCCGGAATACTGATTTAAGTAGGCACAAACGAATACTAACAAAATCCGCCTTATCATCTTCCCATACAGGGTTGATGATAAGGCGGAGCTCTTTTATAGTATTGATCAGTGACCTAATCTCTTTATCAGATCGGCCAGTACGCCGTCCCAGCTATCCAGCTGTCCTTCTTCAGTTCTTACATCTTTCATTTCGGATGCAGTCCTGATCTTTTCAACAACATTAGCAGCCAGTTTACGGAGTGCTGGTGTAGCCAGCAATTGCAGTGAATCCAGGTTATCCAGCGGATCTTCCGGAAAATCTTCACTTGCTTTACCAGCCAGCGCAGCTACTACTTCTGCTGCAGCCAAGGCGTCTTCGCATTCGGATATATCCAATACGCCATCTTTGTTAAGCGTGAACTGCAATGTGTCGGCTACCATGCCGCCATCTTTGTTGTCCATCATTTCAAATACCCAGTCTTGCGAGCCATCATTTTCGAAGTTTCTGGTACCCCATGTGCCCATGATATGTAGTTTTTTTGGTTTGCTTTATTGATGATTAACTTAGTTAAGACTCCTGAAATCCACCGGTACAAGCTTACTCACTCCAGGCTCCTGCATGGTAACCCCGTAGATCACATCCACAGCCGCCATTGTTTGCTTATTGTGCGTTACAATAATGAACTGCGAATTGTCTGAGAACTTACGGATCATATTGGTGAATTTACCTACGTTGGCATCATCCAGCGGCGCGTCCACCTCATCGAGGATACAGAATGGCGCTGGTTTGATCAGGTAAATGGCAAACAATAAGGCTGTTGCCGTCAGTGTCTTTTCACCTCCACTCAGCTGTGTAATGGCTGCCGGACGCTTACCCTTCGGTTTGGCAATGATCTCTATACCGGTATCTGCCAGGTTTTCAGGATCGTTCAATATCATATCACACTGGTCTTCTTCGGTGAACAATGCCTTAAATACACGTACGAAGTTTTCCTTCACCTGGTTGAAGGTATCCAGGAATTTCTGGTTAGCTGTTGCCTCCACTTCCTGGATCGTTGCCATCAGCGACTCTTTCGCGGTTACCAGGTCATTCTTCTGCTCCAGTATAAACTCATAACGTTTCTTCATTTCCTGGTAGGCCTCGATCGCTGTGGGGTTGATCTCCCCCATATTTTCAAGACGCTTCTTCAGTCGCTCGGCGCCTGCCTGCAATTCATCTACCGGCAGTGCTGAACTACGCTGCTCGTCAATGATCTCGTCCAGGTTCACTTTGAACTCTACGCTCAACCTTTCCTTCATGGAGGCCAGCTGCAATTTCAGTTCGTTCACCTTGTCCTTGATCACCGTCAGCGCCTGTTCCAGCTGTTCTTTGGCACGCTGGCGCGCACGCAGACTGCTTTCTTTCTCCTGCAACTGGTTACGGAAATTATAATATTCCTGGTCTTTCTCATTCAGCTCCTTCTCTTCTTCCTCTTTACGGCGGAACAGGTCTATCAATCCGTCTTCTGCGGCTCCCAGCTTGTCTTCCGCAGCGGCAATATTTGCTACTGCATCTTCCAGCTGAGATTTATTGCTGGTGATCTGCGTATGCAGATCTGATAATTGTTTACGCTTGAATTCCAGTTCCTGCTTCAGGGCCTGCACCTTACTCTGCTGGCGCGTGTGCTGCAGGTTCTGGTTGTTGAACTGTACGTTGGCCTGGTTGAACTGTTGCTCTGCCTCTGTTGCTGCCCGTTCTGCTGCCACAATGCTATCGTGCAAAGCGTGCACCTTATCATTCAGGTCATCCAGTTCTTCCTTTACACCGGAAATACTTTCCTGGTTCGCTGCCAGGGAATCCTGCATTTCCAGCAGGCGTTTTTCGCCCGATTCCACCAGGTGACGGAAGTTCTCAATACGGTTCTGCAATCCGAACACCTGGTTATTCAACTGGTTGATCTTCTCGCGGGCGGTATTGATATTGTTCTCATTCAGCTGACTGTTATAACCCAATACCTGGTTATGTTTCTCCTGGATCTGCTGACGCAGGTTAGCCACTACATCTTCCAGCGCCCTGATCTCTTCATCCAGTTTCTCCAGGTTCTTGGCACGTCCCAGTTTCTTTCCTTCGAACAGTCCTACGGAACCGCCGCTGAAACTATACCTGCCGCGGTTCATCCTGCCGCTTTTTTCTATCACCAGTATATCCTGGTCTGCCAGCTGGCTGAACTCCAGGTTGCTGATATCGTCGGTAATGAATACTTTACCCAGCAGGTAGTTGCCCAGTCCCTTGTAACGTTCTTCCAGTTCTACCACCTGCAGGGCCGGAATGGCGCCCGGAGGGGTGAACAGGCTTCCACCCTGCTGGTGGAACTGATCCAAGATAAAAAAGTTTGCTTTACCTTTCTTGTTATCATCCAGTAAACGGATGGCCTGCACTGCTTCTGCTGCATTATTTACAACATAGTAGTTAAGATAAGGTTCAAGCAGATTCTCCACACAGGTACGATATTCTTCCTTACAGAAGAAAATATCGCTCAGGATAGGAGCACTATTATTCCACTCTGTATTTTTCTTGAGGAACTTGATACTTTCAGGATAACCTTCCAGGCTGTCCACGAGGGATTTTAACAGGTCGTATTCATTCTTCTTCTGGTCCAGCGCACGGTTCTCGTCTACCAGCTTATCGCGCAGTCCTTCTATTTCTCCCTGGGTGGCCAGGATCTTTCCCTTGGTCTCTTCCTGGAAAGCGATCATATCTTCCAGGTCTGCTTTCTGGTCCTGCAGCGTTTCCTGGAGCGCCACTTTCTCTTCTTCCAGTTGTGTGATCTGCAGCTGACGGGCGGCTTTTTCGTCCTGTAACTGTTGTATACTGCGTTGCAGGTTCTGTACGGAAGTATCGGCTACCGCCACTTTCTTTTCTGCTTCGAACTGTTGCCGCTGCCATTGTTGCTGGTCACGGCGCAGGGTTTCGAGCGACAACTTTTTCTGGTTGAAGGCTTCCTTCTTCTCGTCCATCATCTCCTGCAATCCTTCCAGCTGGTCCTGCAGGCTTTCAAACGCTTCCTGTTCTTCTTCCACCTGTGTTTCGGTGAAAGCGATGGAATCTGTCAGGCCCTGTAACTGCCCTTCGGCGTTACTGAGGAACTGGCTGATATTGCGTTCGCGCTCTTTCAGGTAGGTAAGCTGCTGGCTGGCGAGGTTCTTATCGTTTTCCTTCGTACGGATGGTGGATACGAGTTCGTTGAAAGATTTCTGCAGCACCTGCAGTTCTCTTTCCTTGGCCACAAAATGCAGTTTATCTTCTTCCACACTGGCTTCTGCAGAGGAGATCTCCGTTTCCAGGGCCATCTTCTTATCACTTTCCGCCTGCTGTTCGTCTGTCAGTTCTTTAAAAGTGACATTGAATCCCTCCAGGGCGGCTTTGGCCAGTTCGATACTGATCTCGCGGTATTCTTTCTTCACCTCGTAAAAGCGTTCGGCCTTACGTGCCTGGGATTCCAGGGTCTTTAAGTTGTTATTGATCTCAAACAGCAGGTCCTCAATACGGTTCAGGTCTCCCTCCGTAGCATCCAGCTTGGATTTGGCTTCCTTCTTACGCGTTTTATAGATGGAAATACCGGCAGCCTGTTCCAGCATGCGACGGCGGCTGTTCTCTTTATCCTTGATAATGTCGTCCACCATCCCAAGCTCAATGATAGCATAAGAATCGGTACTGACACCGGTATCCATAAACAGGTTATGGATATCTTTCAGGCGGCAGGCCACATCATTCAGACGGTATTCGCTATCACCGTTCTTGTAAAACTTGCGGGTAATGGTAACAGTAGTGAACTCGGTTGGCAATACATTGCGGGTGTTCTCGAACGTGAGGCTCACTTCGGCCATACCACTGGCAGAACGTGTTTTGGAGCCATTAAACACCAGCCCTGACTGATTCTCAGAACGCAGGTTACTGATCTTATGCTCCCCGATCACCCAGCGGATAGAGTCAATGATATTACTTTTGCCACATCCGTTGGGGCCAATGACCCCGGTTACCCCCTCATCGAAGTGTAATACGGTTTTGTCAGCAAAACTTTTGAAGCCTTTGATTTCTAATGTCTTTAAACGCACAATTGCTTTGCTTTGTTTTTTTAAGCCGTCAAAGATAACTATGATTTCTCTGATTTATGACCAGGATTTGCCTAATCATACCATAATAATGCATTTTTACCAGACTATTTATCTCCTTTTTCTGATAATCAGTATCTTAATCCAGGCTTCTTAGCTTTATTTTTCCAAAGAAAACAGTAATTTATCAGACAACCATGTCCCGGTTAGAATTTAATTATACACAGTTGTGTATAAATTGCATAGAATGATTGATCAGCGGTTTGCTGCTGTAGTATTATATTTAGCCGGCATATCGTGAACAGCGGAAGCCATACGCCCAAACCAGCATTCTTTTTGCTTATCAGCGATTTAAATAACTTTGCATATATTAAATTTTCCAGATGCGGCATTGGGTTCAGGAAGTCAGGAATTTCATTTACAGCTATCATTTCAGTACAGGATTACGTACTACCATTAGTGTGGTAGTGCCTTCTGTAGCATTCTCCATGATGGGCGACCTGCCAATGGGTATAGTGGTATCGCTTGGTGCACTGGCTACCGCCCTTTCAGATGTTCCGGGTACTGCACTCCACAAACGGAACGGCATCCTGACCGCTATTGCATTTATATTCTTTACTGCGGTCGGCACCAGCCTCATTGCGCCCTACCCCATCCTGATGACCGGCTGGATACTGGCCTGTTGCTTCGCCAACGGCATGCTGCTGGTATATGGTAACCGGGGAGGTAATATCGGCATCGCCTGTCTGCTGGTGATGGTGTCCATACTGGGGGAAACGCCTGTTGGCCCCCGGGAGGCCATTATCCATTGCCTGCTTATCCTCGGGGGAAGCGTCTGGTACGGCTTTCTCGCCCTCCTGCTCTGGCAGATCCGTCCCTACCTGAGCGTACAGCAGATGCTGTCGGAATGTATCATGGAAACCGCCCGCTACCTGGAAGAAAGAGCAGGTTTTTACGAAAAGGGCGCTGACAAGGACTTTGATGAGATCTATAAATCGGTATTGGCCCAGCAGGTGGTGGTGAGCGAAAAACAGGAGGCCGTGCGCGAGCTGCTCCTGAAACGCCGTTCCTCCCAGCAGGGCTCTACCAGCATCAATAAAAGCATGGTACTCATTTTCCTGGATATTGTAGACCTCCAGGAACAGATCATGGCGTCTCAGACAGATTACCAGGCGCTGCATAAAGATTTCGGCGACATGGAGATACTGGAAAAATTCCACACCCTGATCCTCCGGTTTGCGGCTGAGTTACAACTGATCGGCACCGCTGTTGCCGCCGGCCAGCGCTCCCTTCCCAAGACCAATCTCCGTTACGAGATAGAAAAAGTACAACATGCTATCGCAGATATCCGGAGAGCCCTGCCGACCTTCAAAGAACGCACAAAGCTTATTACGCTGACCAACATCCTGCACAATCTCCAGGATATGACCCAGCGTATCTACAATCTGCACCGGCTCACCAGGCTGGAAAGGGTGAAAGATGAGATCATCGATCCGCGCATACAGCTCTCCAGTTTCACTACCCGCAACCGTTATGACCTGGAAACCCTGCTGAACAACCTGACCTTCCAGTCGCACATCTTCAGGCATGCACTGCGCGTCAGCATCGCCGCCGTGACCGGCTATCTCCTGGGACAGGTGTTCCACCTGGACAGGGTATATTGGGTACTGCTCACCATCGTGGTCATCCTGAAGCCGGGCTTCGGTATCAGTAAGACCCGGAGCTATCAGCGTATTATCGGCACCATTACCGGGGCATTATTCGCCGCAGGCGTATTGTTCCTGACCAGCAATCCCACCATCATCTTCATCCTCATGCTGATCTGCATCCTGGGCGCCTATAGCTTCATGACGCATCAGTATACGCTCAGTGTATTTTTTGTAACGCCTTTTGTCATTTTCCTCCTGCACTTCCTGCATCCTGCTCACCTGCAGAACGCAGAGCTGCGTGTGCTGGACACCTTTATAGGCGTCAGTATCGCCTTCCTGGCAAGCCTCCTGCTGTGGCCCAGCTGGGAGCATAACTACCTGCCGAACTATATGACGAAAATGGTGCAGGACAATGCCCGTTACCTCGACCAGGTAATGCGCCTGTACACCGGGCAGGAATTTATCATGAATGATTATAAACTGGCAAGAAAGGATACCAATGTGAGTGCGGCCAACCTGATGTCAGCGTTTCAGCGGATGTTGTCTGAACCTAAAAGTAAACAGATACATGGCTCGGAGATCTACCATTTCGTGGTACTGAGCCATTCTATGATGTCGCATATTGCCGCATTGGCCAATTATGGACTGTTGCATGGCGTTCATTTCCCCAAGCCGGAATATAAACTGATCAACCAGCAGATGCACCAGCATTTTGACTGCATCTTAAAACTGCTGGAAGACCCGGCCTGGCAATCGGCCCAGCTACCGGCCAGCCTCGAAGCCTTCGAGACGCTGGATGTGGAACTGGAAAACCTCTACCAGCGGCGACAGGAAGAGATCAACCAGGGCAAGGGCGAGACGCCTGTCCGGGAAGAAATGCTGGAAACGAAGATGGTGCGCGACCAGCTGCACGCCATGCTTTCCCTGTTGAAAGATATGAAGAAGACGATCGATAAGACTATTGCTGATAAATAATACCGAACTGGTCGCAGAGCGGATCAATATGCTCCAGCACTACATCGAAGAAGGCCGGCCCCTGGTGTATGTACCAGGGCATAAAGTTCTCCTTCCGCTCCTGCAGAGAATTGGCCGGGAACAATCTCGCCTTCAGGTTACGGATCTGCTCCGTCTGCCAGCCGAATTTCTTCTTCTCTGCCTTCAGGAACTTATGCTCCAGCTTTCCGATGGATTTTACAGCCCGGGTACGCTCTGCCGCTACTGCAGCCACCAGGGTCACATCAATTTCCCTCGCCTTCTCTGCCAGCTCATCAAACAGTTTCTCTACTGCTGCGTACTCATCTTTCAGTACCAGTGCCGCATTGGTATGTTCTTTTACGAACCTGTTCACCAGTTCCTCTGTATCTTCAAAAAGATCGGTAACGGCCAGTCCCAGCTTCCGCAGGCGCTCCTGTGAGGCCGCATCCGTCAGCAGGAAGGAATTACGTAGTATCAGTGCAGGGAACGGCACCCTGTAATGGTTAAATAACTGTTGTAGCTCCAGCCAGTAGGCAATTTCTCCGCCACCGCCAATGAAAGCAATATTAGGCAGGATCGTTTCCTGCAACATGCCGCGCAGTATCACATTGGGGCTGAACCTCTCAGGATGTTCCTCCAGCTCTTTCTCCAGGCTGGCGGCAGTGAATTCGACCGGCAGGTGTAATACCTTCCAGACATCCCCCACCTGTACAATACGTTCGCGGGACGTTGCTGTGAGATAGAACAGGTTTATTTCCCTCGGGTTGGCCTGTACTTTATGATGTTGGGAGAGTTGTTCAATTGTTTCGTTAACGATCCGGTAGGAATGCTGATGGAATAACTCGTCCCTCATAACGGGTACAAAGAGTTTTTTCAGCTTCGGATTGTCCGGTACCAGTACCACCAGTCCATAGCGGCCAAACAATTCATTGACCAGGTAAAGGGTGGCATCCTGGATATTTGCATGGCCCAGGTAGGCCTTCTTCAACAGCGTTATCAGTTCTTCAGCATATTCGCCATAGCCCAATGCAGCTTTCACCTTTTCGATCAATTCCTCAAAACCTTCCGGTTGCATCCGTCCGACAGCTCCCTGCTGGTCGGTTGGCCAGGCGATGTTCTTACCGTCGATATAGATGTGGCCCAGTTCATCCAGGTCAGCATCTTCGCTGCCCATGTAGTAAACGGGCACGAAATTGTACTGCGGATATTGCGACCTGAGCTGACTAGCTAACTTAATGGTTTGCAATATCTTATAAGCGAAGTATAAATAACCGGTGAAGATGTTCGGCTGGTGTGCAGTGGTGATGGTGAAGGTTTGCTGGTCCAGCAGGCTGCTGATATTGTTGCGAACACTATCAGTAATGTCCAGCCCCTCGTATTGTTCCTGCAGGGCTGCTACCAGGACTTCCCGCTGTTGTGGGAAAAGCTTTTTCGCCTGTATAACTGCCTCAAAATCAGGATGTACTGGAGAATATTTATAAAAAGGTCGGAGATTAGGATGCTCGGCCAGAAAATCTATTACCAATTGATTGAAATACCCGGTTTTACCATACGGGATATGACTTACAGGTTGCTCCATACGCTAAGCGCTGATTCTTTTGATGCACGAAGGTAGGGAATGAATCACGAATCATCAATTACGAATTACGAATGGTTAAAATATGGAAGGAGCGGAAAACGTCATGAAAAGATAAGGGCCTGATTAGTTGCAGATACAACATAAGTTCAGATAGAAACGACGAACCTTCAGCTCTCGGTGCCCCTGACAGTATTTAATCCCGCGCTGACCTGTATTCACCTGACAAGGCCCGTTCAACATTCAGAAAGGCGTTGACGGACATCTCATGCTGAATCATGCGACACTGCTAAATATAAAAGCCCCCGGGAAGTAACTCCCGGAGGCTTTTTATTTTATATACATCGTTATGCTAGATCACAAATCCATCCGGCAATACCATGCCGTTCTTGATCACCACAATACCATCCTTCACAGCGTACAGCTCATGGTCGCCATCGGGCAGCACATTGCCACTCACATTGATCGACACGTTATTCCCGATACTACAGTTCTTGTCTATAATGGCATTATTGATACGGCAGTTATCTCCTATTCCCATTGGCGGATGCCCTTTGGCCTGGGCCTTTTCCAGGTCTTCCAGCGTCTGGTAGAAATCACTTCCCATCACATAGCTGTTGGTAATAACGGAGTTCCGGCCAATGCGGGTCCTGATACCGACAACACAGCGTTCCAGGTGACTGTCCAGAATGATACTACCATCGGAGATGACGGTATTCTTCAGGGTACCTGAGATCTTTGCAGGCGGCAGCATACGCGCGCGGGAATAGATGATCTGGGATTCATCGAAGAGGTTGAATTTTGGTATCTCATCCGTCAGGCCGAGATTGGCTTCCCAGAAAGAGCTGATATTACCGATATCTGTCCAGTAACCGGTATACTGATAGCTCACTACTTTCATATCGGCATTGATAGCATAAGGGATCAGCTCCTTACCGAAATCGGTGGCTGCTTCCTGGCCATTCAGCAGGTCGTATAGCGTTTGACGGCTGAATATGTAGATACCCATGCTGGCCAGGTAGACCCTGCCTTCCTGCTGCATTTCCTCGCTTACCGGCGAGGCCCAGGGAGACAATACATCCTGTTTGGGCTTTTCTGTAAAAGAAGTGATCATCCCCTTATCATCCGTTTTCAGGATACCGAAGTCAGACGCATCCTTTGCATTCACCGGTATGGTGGCAATAGAAACTTCTGCCTGGCTTTCTATGTGATGCTGGAGCATTTCGCGGAAATCCATCTGGTAGAGCTGGTCGCCCGAAAGGATGAGCACATATTCAAATTCGTAGTTGTCAATATGGTGAAGGCACTGGCGCACAGCGTCGGCAGTACCCTGGTACCAGGTTGGGTTGTCGGGCGTTTGTTCCGCAGCCAGGATATCTACAAATGCCTTGCTGAAGTGGCTGAAATGGTAGGTATTTTTGATGTGCTTATTCAGCGACGCAGAGTTGAACTGGGTCAGCACGAAAATACGGTTCATATCTGCGTTCAGACAATTCGAAATGGGAATATCCACCAGGCGGTATTTACCGGCAACAGGTACGGCAGGCTTTGATCGCTTGCGCGTAAGAGGATACAAGCGGGTACCGGAGCCGCCGCCTAAGATAAGGGAGATAACTGCGTTAGACATATATTACGATTCTTTGTTTCAGTTTTTGGGTGCTGGTTTATGTACTATTGAGCTGTATAATTGCAGGTATTCCGCTGCCGCAGTGTCCCACGAATGGTCAAGCTGCATAATGGTTTCGCAGATATCATGCAATTTTGCAGTGTCTTCATATAGCTCAACAGCTCTACCTACTGCGAGACAGGCATCCCATGCCGCTGCATGTATAAAACGGATGCCAAATCCGTTGGGGTCACCGAAGTCTGTCACAGTATCTTTTAATCCTCCTACACTACGAACAATGGGAACTGTACCGTAACGCAATGCATACATCTGGTTCAATCCGCATGGTTCCACCCTGCTTGGCATCAGCAAAAAGTCACTGCCTGCGTATATTCTATGTGACAGTGCCTCGTCATATCCAAACTGCACATTAAAATTGGCTTCGGTGTATATTCTTGTTTGTTGCAATGACCATTCCACATGTGGGTCTCCACTTCCCAACAAGAGAAAATTCACCTGTTGTTTCTGCTCATAGATAGATCTGCCAATGATTTCCGGCAGCAGATCTGCACCTTTTTCCCCTACGAGACGGCCAATAAAGGATATCAGCGGGAGTTCCGGATTGAGGTTGAATTGCGCACATAATTGTTGCTTTAGGTCGCGCTTTCCTTCTATGAATGTCTGCTTGTCATAGTTGACTGGTAACATAGGGTCTGTAGCGGGGTCCCATACTACAGTATCTATACCGTTCAATATACCAACAGCTTTCCCCCTTTCATAGTTCAGTAAATTCTCCAGGCCGTTGGCACCGTTATACAATTCTTCGAGGTAACTGGGCGATACCGTGGTGAACCGCCAGGCGCATTTTATAGCTGCGGCAAGTGGGTTAATGGCGCCATCCCAGCCCAGCAATCCGGCTTTCCAGAGGTCGAAGCCCGGCAACTGGTACAACCTGTCCCAGCCAAACTGTCCCTGGTATTGCGCATTATGTATCGTTAAAACAGTAGCTATATTCCTTAAACGCTCATACTTGTAGGCGTGGGTCATCATGAATGGGATCAATCCGGTGTGATGATCGTGCACATGCACAACATCCGGCTGATGCTGCCATTCATTCAGCCAGTCAAGTACGGCTACCTGGAAGGCGAGAAAACGTTCTGTATCATTGTAATAACCGTATACTCTTTCTGTGTCCAGCAGCCCTGGGATATCGATCATGTACAGGTCAAATCCAAGCAGGTTGGTTACCTCCCTCCATACATTGAAGTGGTACCAATTGTGTCCTAACCAGCAACCTCCCTGGTGTACCAGCTCGAATTCGTGTGTGTGAAAGAAACGGGTATTGTATGCAGGCATCACCACCTTGGCTATATGCCCTGCCTGGAACTGGTACTTGGGCAATGCCCCAACCACATCTGCCAAACCTCCTACCTTGGCTACAGGGTAGCACTCCGCGCTAACGTGTAAAATCTCCATGCTAAACGATTATAACTGTTCTTTTAAATTACCTTGGAAAAAGCATATTACAAAGGATTCTCCAAACTTTATTTAAGTGCGCCCGTCCTGCAATACGCTGCTGATTTAAATCCTGAAGTGTGGCGTAATTTAAACCAATCTCTTTATATAACGTCATATTTGAACAGGCGTTTTTTTAATCCCCCCGTTACAGTTAGGCTCCTGTTATTGTCCCATTCTTCCCTCATATGGGGCAGGCAGGCCCCGGAATGCGGAATACTGCATATAAAAGCATAATGCATTACCTTCGGAGAAAGATTCACTTCACTATGGATTTTGGTCGTGTTGATCCGGCCCTGCTGGATGAAATAGATTTCAAACTGCCGGCAGAACCGGCCTTTAATAAAATAGCCCTCAGGGGAAACCCAGTTAAGCAACCGAAGATCTACCTGGGTTGTGCTAAATGGGGCCGCAAGGAATGGATCGGCAAGATCTATCCCAAAGGCACCAAGGAGGCCAATTTCCTGGATGAATATGTACATCATTACAACAGCATTGAACTCAACGCCACTCATTATAAGATCTATGGCCCTGACGCTATCGAAAAATGGGATATTCGTGCCCGGGGCAAAGATTTTAAGTTCTGCCCCAAAGTGCCGCAGTCTATCAGTCATTACAGCAACCTCATAGATGCCAGCCTCCAGACTACCTCCTTCCTGGAAGGTATTCTTGCCTTTGGCGAGCACCTGGGACCTATCTTTCTGCAGGTAAGCGATAAATATTCTCCAAAAAGAAAGGACAACCTGTTCCGTTACCTGGAAAGCCTGCCGAAAGACCTGCAGTTCTTCCTCGAGGTACGTCACCCTGATTGGTTCAGCGACGCCACCACAAGAGAGGAACTATTCAGCACCCTGCATAAACTCAATGTAGGCGCTATCATCACCGATACTTCCGGCCGGCGCGATTGTGCGCACATGCACATGCCCATTCCGAAAGCTTTTATCCGCTTTGTGGGCAACAGCCTGCACCCGACCGACTATGTCCGCATCGACGACTGGGTGAACCGTATGCACTACTGGCTGCAACATGGCCTGAAAGAGCTGTATTTCTTCATGCACATGCATGACGAGGCCTATTCGCCCGAGCTGACCGTCTACCTGGTGGACAAGTTCAAGGAGGTATGCGGTATACAATTACAGAAACCGACCTTCATTGCACAGCAGAATAGCTTGTTCTGATGCGACCGACGCGTCGAAGACGATAGTCAGGCAAAGAATAGCCGGTTTTTCCTGCAGCCGGCGCGCGGCGGCAATGGAACTTAATTCGAATTGTAGTTGTGTCCCAATTTTCTAAATATTAATTTTACTCTCTGAAAAGGGAAGTTTAATAATATGCGAGATAAGCTTAGGGGATTGGCCCGTGATCTGACGGGTACACTATATGACGATGACACCATGCGTACCCTATACGCCACCGATGCATCAGCCTACCGTGAAATGCCACTGGCCGTGGCGATTCCGGCAAATGAACAGGATATCAAAACATTGATCGCCTTCGCCCGCGCCAATAAAACCTCGCTCATTCCCCGTACTGCCGGTACCTCTCTCGCAGGACAGGTAGTTGGAAACGGGATTATAGTAGATGTTTCAAGAACTTTCACTAAAATATTGGAAATCAATACAGAAGAACATTGGGTAAGGGTGCAGCCAGGCGTTATCAGAGACGAGCTGAACATGTTCCTCAAACCCTATGGCTTCTACTTCGGACCAGAAACCTCTACCGCCAACAGGGCGATGATCGGGGGAATGGTCGGCAATAACTCCTGCGGTTCCAACTCCGTCGTGTACGGCAGTACCCGTGAACACCTTCTGGAAGTAAAGGCCATCCTCAGCGATGGGTCGGACGTGGTCTTCAATACCATTTCAACAGACGAGTTCCATGCCCGCTGCGAAAAGAACGACGGCCGCCTGGAAACGACCGTATACCGGCAGATCCGTACCCTGCTGGGCAACCACAGCAACCAGGAAGAGATCCGCCGGGAATTTCCCAAACCCAGCATTACCCGCCGTAACACGGGGTATGCCATCGACCTGTTGCTGGAAACAGCGCCCTTCACTGCGGGTAAAGAAGACTTCAACTTCTGTAAACTGATTGCCGGTTCTGAAGGTACCCTGGCCTTCCTGACAGAGATCAAACTGAACATATCTCCACTGCCACCCAAAGAAACCGGGTTGCTCTGCATACATTTCAACAGCATCGATGAATCCCTGCGCGCCAATATTATTGCCATGCAATATAAACCCAGCGCCAGTGAACTGATCGACCACTACATCCTGGAATGTACCAAAGACAATATTGAACAGAGCAAAAACCGCTTCTTCGTACAAGGCGACCCCGGTGCCATCCTCGTAGTGGAGTTCTGCCGCGACAACCGGGATGCCATCACCGAAGTGGCCAACCGCCTCACTGCAGAATTGCAGGCAGCCGGACTGGGATATCACTTCCCCCTGCTGTTTGGCGACGACACCAAAAAGATCTGGACGCTGCGTAAAGCCGGCCTGGGATTGCTCAGTAACCTGCCAGGCGACGAAAAGGCCGTTCCCGTGATCGAAGACACCGCTATCGACATCTATGACCTCCCGGCCTATATCCGCGATTTTAACGAGATCCTGAAGCAATATGGCCTCTACAGCGTTCACTATGCGCATGCCGGCAGCGGTGAGATACACCTCCGCCCTATCATCAACCTGAAAACGCCGGAAGGTAATCTCCTGTTCAGGAAGATCGCAGAAGAAATAGCCACCCTTGTAAAGAAATATAAAGGCTCACTCAGCGGAGAACATGGCGACGGCCGCCTGCGTGGTGAATTCATCCGCCAGATGATCGGGGAGAAAAACTATGCCCTCTTACGTGAGCTGAAATATACCTGGGACCCGGAAAACATCTTCAATCCCAATAAGATCGTTGATACCCCCAGCATGAACAGCATGCTGCGGTATGAGCCCGGACAGAAAGCCCCTCAGCTGAAGACCGTGTTCCACTTCCCGCAGCAGACCATCCTCCAGCATGCGGAGCAATGTAATGGCTCGGGCGACTGCCGTAAGACCGAGAAAAGCGGCGGTACCATGTGCCCCAGCTATATGGCTACCCGCAACGAAAAAGATACGACACGTGCCAGGGCAAACATCCTGCGTGAGTTCCTGACACATTCCAATAAAGAGAACCGTTTCGATCATAAAGAGATCTACGAAGTACTGGACCTCTGCCTGGCTTGTAAAGGCTGTAAATCAGAATGTCCTTCCAACGTGGACATGGCCAAGCTGAAAATGGAATTCCTCCAGCATTATCACGATGCCAACGGCGTTCCGTTCCGGGCAAAACTGATCAGTAATTTCACCCGCCTGAATGGCCTTGCCACTATAGCACCGGGCATTTATAACTGGATGGTGAATACGCCGCTTACAGGCAAGCTGATTAAGAAAACTTCCGGCTTCGCGCTGAAACGCTCCCTGCCGGAGTTGCAGTCCACCACGCTCAGAAGCTGGTTTAAGAAACAGTGGCCCCGCGAAAAGACGCCAATATCCGCCGTTAAGAAAAAGGTTTATCTCTTCTGCGATGAGTTCACCAATTTCAACGATACGCATATCGGTATCAAAGCCGTTAAACTGTTGCACCGACTGGGCTATGATGTACAGATGACCGAACATCCTGAAAGCGCCCGCGCCTGGATGTCAAAAGGATTGCTGCGCAAAGCCCGCAACTTTGCGGAAGAAAACGTTCGCATCTTTAGTGAGCTGATCGGCAACGATGTGCCTTTGTTGGGTGTAGAACCATCTGCTATTCTCAGTTTCAGGGATGAATATCCTGACCTGGTGAGGGAGGAACTGCGTGAAAAGGCAAAAAAACTTTCGCCCAACGTATTCCTGATAGACGAATTCCTGAGTAAGGAAGCCGCTGCCGGCAATATACCTGCAACGCTCTTTACCAGCGAAAAAAGGCAGATCAAACTGCATGGTCATTGTCAGCAAAAGGCATTGTCCACACCACTGCACAGTAAAAATATCCTCTCATTACCTGCCAACTATTCCGTGGAGATCATTCCTTCCGGCTGTTGCGGTATGGCCGGTTCTTTCGGATATGAGAAAGAGCATTATGAGCTGTCCATGCAGATCGGTGAGCTGGTATTGTTCCCCGCGGTACGTAATGCTGCAGAGGAAACGATCATTGCAGCACCGGGCACCAGTTGCAGGCACCAGGTTAAAGACGGTACCGGCCGCAAATCTATGCACCCTGTAGAGATCCTGTATGATGCTTTGACTTAACTGAACATTATCACAAACAATAAAAGGCAGACCCATAACAGGTCTGCCTTTCCGTTTTTAAACACAAATGGCAATTTACAACCTGATCGTAGCAGGTAAATACTTTGCTATAAGATCCTCATAGTATGGCTTTAATTCGCTTATAACCGGAGGTTTTGGACTCTTTGAGTAGAGATCGTACGGATTGAATTTCTTTACCCATTCAAACATGGCATGGTCATGCTCATTCATCAGATGCGCATAAGCGTTTTCGCGATGCTGTGCATAGAAAGAGTGGTAGCGGATCATGTATAATGCTGGTTCAGGCATATGATCTTTCACCATCTGGTAAAGATATTCATCATGTCCCCATGACATGTCTACTTCGTTCAATCCGCAGTTGGGACTATATACACCGTACTTTGTATTATAACGTTCATCCTTTGCGTCAGGATTGTCAGCAAAGAATTCAGGATATACTATTTTATCAGAGTGCTGGCAACCTACCGGGAAGGTATCTCCCACTACTGCCCATTGCGGTTCACCAAACAGGCAAAGCACCTTGCCCATATCGTGAATAAAGCCGGTCAGCACGAACCAGTCAGGATGACCATCGGCCCTGATCGCCTCCGCCGTCTGCAACAGGTGCTGCAACTGGTCTAGTTCAATATCGGGATCAGAATCATCCACGAGTGTGTTCAGGAACTCCATCGCCCCCCATACAGGCATTTCCTTTCTGCTGAAAGCCAGGAATTCTTTTTTCTTTTCCTGCACGAAGTCATAAGTCTGGTACTTATGATTCAAGCGGTAGAACTCGCGTACTGTGTCCCTGCCGGGATTGTCATAATTCCTGTATTCCTCTTTCGATTTGGCTGTTTCCGCCAGCCCTGGCTCGGGATAGCGCAATACCACATCGTCTTCCCATTGCTCTATGCTCTGCAAGGGATTTAATTCTTCACCGGAAAAGTTGTTCGAGTTCATAATTCGTGGATTGAATGTTGGAGAATAATAGCTAGTCTGCACATACAAATTACGAATTTCAATCGATTTCCGCAAATAATATGTGGGGGAAATATGGGTTGCTTTTCTACCGCGAAGTAGCTGGGCGAATCCGGATACCACTACTCAATTCAGTAGAAAGTTAAAAGGAAACATTATCGTCATATAGTAAACTAGGTTTATTGATTTATTCTCAATAATATTGAGCGAAAATTACCCCGGTAGCATAACATCGATCCATACAGCAACTTACCAGCCCAACATTTCATTATCTATCCTCATTCTTTACCATTCATTTACCATTCAATTGAACTACCATGAGAAACAAGCCGCTATTGCCAATTGTTGTCATCCTGATGGTGGCATTATTCGTTGTCAGCGCCTGCCAAAAAGAGGTGAAAGATCTTCCTGTGCAGGAGAAGACAGCTGTTCCCGTCAAACAGCAGGACAGATGCTTTATTGTCATTGCTGAAGAAGGAAAGCAACTCGATCCCATTACTGATAAACTGGAAAAACTGCAGGCCGCAGGGTACAAGGTAAAAAACATCATTCCGGAACTGGGCCTTATTCATGTACAAACACCCGATCCTTCATTTCCGGCAAAGGCCCGGAAGATTGCTGGCGTACAATCCGTAGTGATAGACATTTCCACTAACTGGGAAGTGCCTGTCAAAGCGGTACGGGCCGACCTGTCTCCTGCCATCCGCAATACGGCGGCAAAAGCCATCGGTGTGCCTTCAGGAGACCCGTATGGAGTGCTGCAATGGGACCTTCAATCCGTAAAGGCCCACCAGGCATGGGCCAAGGGCTATTTTGGCAATGGCGCAAAAGTAGCTATACTGGACGGCGGTTTCCTGATACGCGAACCCGAGATCATGAGCCAGATTGTCGATACCCACAACTTTATTCCTGATGAAACAATAGAGCCATTCGCTCCCCAGGGACAAAGAGAATATTTCAGCCAGGGAACTGCTTCTGCAGGTATCATTGCAGCAGCCCACGATGGCAAACGGGTGGTGGGCATCGCTCCCCAGACCCAGCTCATACTGATCAAAGTGATCTCTGATATGACCCATGAAGCCCCCTGGAGCAGTTTGATAGATGGCATTTTTTACGCCGTGAATCGTGGTGCGAAAGTGATCGAGATGAACGTTGCCGGTAAACTGCCTCGTAAGACCTACACTGATGATAACGGTACGCCCAACTATCCCGGTGATGACTATGTAGTGGAATACAACCGCGATGTCCGTGACCTCGTTATTGCACTAACACGGGCTACACTCTATGCAAACCTGATGGGCGCTACGCTGGTAGCCCCGGCGGGCGATAATCCGCAACACCCCTACAATTTTGATGTGGAGAAGAATTTTACTATCTACCCCGCTGCTGCATTGGGTGTACTTTGCATTGGCTCCAACGGACCTAATGGCTGGGGCTTTAACCAGGACACCACTTTATACGTACCGTCCTCCTTCAGCAATTATGGAAGGTCGTACATCCGCTTCGGTGCGCCCGGCGGCAATTATGGTCCGCTGACAGATCCAACCGCTGTTGCGGAAGTGGAAGGTTTTGGCAATTGGGAATACCTGTTCAATTATATCTACAATGTCGGCTTCTGGGTGCCTGATACTGAAGTGTATTACGATTCCTGGGCCTACGGTTCTGCACTGGCAACCGCCCATGCCGCAGCTTTCATAGCCCTGATATATGGTAAACATCCGGGAACCAATGCCCTGATCGTAGATGCTATTCTCAGACGATCTGCTGATGATTATGGCAGTTCAGGTAAAGATGCCTATTTCGGTTACGGGCAGGTGAATGCGGGGAAGGCGGTGGATTATTAAAAAACTGTAGTTGTTAATTAAGACCAATCTCCTTATAAAAAAGGCGTTCTGGTAAGTGTACCAAAACGCCTTTTTTATAAACTACGATCTGTTTAACGACTACCAGAATACAGTATACAAAGCTGCCAGTACTCCCATGATGATCACACTTCCGGCAATAAAGGCAGGAGAGCTCTTGAACAATGACCTGTCAATCTCTATCACACGTTTCTGCAATTTGCTATTGCTGTCTGTCAGTGTGATGATAACCATCAATGCCACCAGCACCACAAACACTATGGTCATACGGTCGAGGAACGGGATTTCATAGACGCCTTTTTCATTCGGCACTGCCAGTCCCAGGTTGTACAGGGGGGACAGATCTACCCATAAAGGCAGGAATTTCAGTACGGTCGACAATGGTATTGTCAGCACTGCTGCCGTCAGCGCAGCTTTTGAGGTGGCCCGTTTCCAGAAGAAGCCCAGTAAGAAGATGGCAAGTACGCCGGGAGAAATAAAGCCTACATAGTCCTGTATGAACTGGTAGGCCTGGTCCAGCGTTGTCAGGGCCGGAGCCACCAGGCTGGCTATCACCATGGCCACGATCACCGTGATACGGCCCACTCTCACCAGTTGCTTTTCAGTGGCTTCTTTATTGAAATAACGGTGATAGATATCCAGTGAGAAAATAGTAGAGATACTGTTTGCCTTGCCTGCCAGCGAGGCTACGATCGCTGCTGTCAAGGCTGCAAAGGCCAATCCTTTCAGGCCTTCCGGCAACAGGTTCATTAAGGTCGGATAAGCCTGATCCGGTTTTATCACTCCTGCTGCATCGCGGAGCTCCTGGTTAAACACACCCTCCTGGAACAGTACATAAGCCGTAATACCCGGCAATACGGCTATCACAGGTACCAGCAGTTTCAGGAACGCTGCAAACAGGATACCGCTGCGGGCTGTTTTGAGATCAGCACCCAAAGCCCGCTGGATGATATACTGGTTACATCCCCAGTAGTTCAGGTTATTGATCCACATCCCTCCTATCAGCACAGACAGCCCGGGCAGGTCTTTATAATAATTATGTTCTTTTGAGAAGATCATATGGAAATGTGAATCTGCCTTTTCACGCACCAGCGACAATCCTTTCAGGATGTCCTCACCATATCCGAAATGAGTGGATACCATGCGTAAAGCCAGATAAGTAGTGGCCAGTCCGCCGACGATCAGCACAAATACCTGTATCACATCCGTATACCCGATCACCTTCATGCCTCCCAGGGTTACTATCACGGCAAAAACAGACAGGCCGACTATGCACCAGAGGAATGGTATGCCAGAAATAGCTGTAATGGCCAGTGCTCCCAGGTAAATGATGGATGTGAGGTTCACAAATACATATACCAGCAGCCAGAAAATGGCCATAATTGTACTCACAGTGGAGTTATAACGCTCCAACAGGAACTGTGGCATGGTATAGATCTTATTCTTCAGATACACCGGAATAAAAAATACCGCCACAATGATAAGCGTGGCGGCAGCCATCCATTCATAGGTGGAAATGGCCAGTCCGAGGGCAAACCCCGAGCCCGACTGTCCTATAAAGTGTTCTGCCGAAATATTGGATGCGATCAGGGAGGCGCCTATCGCCCACCAGGTAAGAGAGCCCTCTGCCAGGAAAAAGTCTTTCGTACTGGCTGTTTTTGACCGCTTACGCTGGTAGATATAGTAACCATAGCCGGCCACAATAACAAAATAGATCAGGAATACCAGGTAATCCCAGTACTTTAAGTGATGTGTATCAGTCAATTGATTCATATCTGGAAATTAAAGGCGCAGATAATTCCCTGCAGACCGTGGCATTAAGTTAGATAGTATTTAAAACGGGGCAAGATACTCAAATAAGCATTATTTCAATAGTCTGCCTGTATAAATGATATTATGCCCCCGAACCGGTGGACTATTTTTGTATATATTTACCCGTATGTTAGAAGTAGACAAAAAGGAAGCGCACCTTTTGCAGAAGGCTATCCGTCAATGGGAATCCGAATCGCTGATCACGCCCGAGCAGGCTGGCAGGCTGAAAGAGACCTGGCGGATCAGGGAGGGCGACTGGCAGGTGGTGACCCTATATATCTTCATTGCAGCCATTTCCTGCGCCCTGATGGCCTTCGGGTCCCTGGTGCTGGACGAAAAGTGGATAGAGGTCCTGCGCCTGAAGTTTTCCCTTACCGATGGTATTATCTCCACCCTTTTCGCAGCATTGACCATATTCCTTTGCTTTCATGGCTACCGCCGCCAGCATAAGCATCCGGAATATTCCCTGAACAGGGAGCTATTCTGGTTATTGCCGGTGCTCAGTGTCGGCGTCAGCGTCGTATACCTGGGAAAAACATTACTATATCTGAACGGCAACTATGGCGTATTCTGGCTGCTGGCTACCGCTACCTACGGCGTGCTGGGCATCCTGTTGTCCTCCCGCCTGCTCTGGACGGCCACGCTGATATGCCTGATACCTGCTTATGTAAAACTGACCTATTATTTGTCGGCGGGCGACTATTTCCTGGGCATGAACCTTCCCTGCCGGACCATATTGCTGGCATTGCTCATGACCGGCCTTCACCAATTGTTCCGCAACAATCGTTTATACAAGCAGGTAAGAGATATTACCTGGACGGGAAGCTGGCTCCTATTACTGCTTTCCGGCTGGATGATCTCTATTTTCGGCAACGCTGCGTCCTGGGAGCAATGGCAGCAGGTAAGGCAGGTACAGTTACTCTGGTGGGTGGCGGCATTCACCGTATTGTGCGTGCTGGTGCTGATCTGGGGTATAAAAAAACATGATGCCATGATCAGGGATATGGCGGTCTTATTTCTGCTGCTGGACCTGTATACACGGTATTTTGAATACCTCTGGGACCGCACGCATAAAGGCGTCTTCTTCACTATCCTGGCCTTGTCTTTCTGGTGGATCGGTAAACTGCTGGAAAAGAGAATGAGAAAAGCGAGGAGCCAGGGCTGAAAGACGACCCGGGAGGCACAACATGCGCTATCTATAGCCATGCGGCCCGGTTACAATTACAGGTCCCATGTCACCTGGTGCAGGGTAACAAGATGTTTGGAAACCACTTTATGATCTCAATGCTGCAAATAGCCCGATGCTATCATAGTATATACCAGGTATTATTATGGGAATCCCGTATTTGCAGCCCCGGGTGAAAACCCAGGGCCACATGTTGAAACGGGAATGTGATAGCAATCTATTTCTCTGCCAGCACTTCGACCTCTCTCACCTGGTACCTGCCGGTATCATGGAAGCTCCAGTCATAATTGGCTGTAATCCAGGAACGCAGTACAGACAGGAATCTTTCCAGTTCCTTATCCATTTCAGCGCCAAAGGAAGGCAGCAATTTTTCGAGGGCAGTAAACAGTTTTACTTCTTCATTGTGCATGCGCACAGTTTCATCTACGGCTTCCTGTAAAGTGATATTACGTTCGTGCCTGAGTACTAAAACAAGGTTGTGTACATCTCCCTGCCGGGCTTCCTTCGCGCAGGAGAAGATGTCGTTGGCCCAGCACACAATGTTGTTGCAGGCCAGTACAAGACGTTGTACGATAAAATGCTGCAGGATGTGGGCTGGCAGATATACTTTTTCGATGATCTCTATGGCCTCCACATCAGCGAACAATGCTCCGGTGTAAGGGCGCATGGTGACGTATTCTGCAACGGTAGGCGTAACACCAGCGGCCCTGTTGCCTGCTTCCCAATGGCAGGATGTAAAGTACTCCTCCATACTGCGGATAAATCTTGCCTGCCATGCAGTGTCTCCAATGGCCTGCATACGATCCCATATGTCGGTAAAACTCCTGCCCAGAATTGTGTCAATAGGTGTGTTATGTTTCAGAATGTTCATGAAGCCGTCTGTAACCTGTTCCAGGGAAATCGCTTTCCTGCCCAGTTGTGCTTCGTCGCACTGGTCGTCCAGCATGAACAACCAGGTATTGAAGTTGGCAATGATGCACAGTTCATGAAAGTTGGCATTTGGAAAGGCGCGGGCGGCAAGCCAGGCGAAGCGTGATCTGTCGAACCGGCCGAGGGCTTCGGGGCTTGTAATGAATCCGAAGGATTGTACCCATTGGCGGTTCTGTTCGTGAGCTGCTGTTACAAATTGGTTAATAGAAGAGGGGAACGGATAGGCTATCCGTGGCAAGGTGATCGTTGGCATAGTAAAAAATGGTTAAGAGGTGAATAGGGCCATCAGACCCTTAATTGATCAATAACTCTCGGAAAAGCCAGCCTGAACCAGCTGGTGAATTGCTCCGGCACCTCTGCCATTAACCTGATAATTTCGTTTACGGATAAATATTGATATGCATGCACCTCTTCGGGGGCTGGGTTAATAGCACCGTTGTAAGTGCCTGCCCATACATGGTCGTATTCATGTTCAATAAGACCATTGTCAAATTCTGTGCGATAAGTAAATTGGAATAGTTCCCGTAAGGGACAGTCAAATCCCATTTCTTCTGAAAGACGCCGATGGGCTGCGGCTTCCACGGTTTCGCCGGGCAACGGATGACTACAGCAGGCATTTGTCCATAAACCGCCGGAATGATACTTATCGAGCGCCCGCTGTTGTAACAGCATGTCACCCTGATCATTCAAAATAAACACGGAAAAAGCTCTGTGAAGCAATCCTTTCTCGTGTGCCTCCATTTTCTCCATCAATCCTGTTTCCTGATCCAGCTCATTCACCAATATAACCTGTGCTTTCATACAATGACAAATATATGGTTCATAATTTATGTAAACGAATTCCGGTTGGCATAAGTACACTTAGAGCAGCAACATAGCGTCGCCCGGTGGGGAGTGGATGCTCATCATAACAGGTGTCTTTTAAGGTGACTCTTAAATTCTGGTTGCTGGATTTTCAATAGGGATATTGCTGAAGGCAGCGGCGGGTTAAAACTTATAACTTCAAATTACGCATTTATTTGTTCATTTTATCTTTTGCGTTTGTTCATTTTATCTTACTGCTGCAGCCCCCTTGCATAGCTCCTTTCAAGTTTCACTATATTTGCATCTATGGCAGAAGATCTGAGTATAATAAAAGGAGACAAAACAGCAGAATACAAGTCTATCATTCCGCAGATAGATGCATTGGTAAGCGGTGAACCTGACCTGGTGGCCAACCTGGCCAATACGGTAGCTGCGTTGAAAGAGCAGTTTGGCTGGTTCTGGGTAGGATTTTACCTCGTAAAAGGCGATGAGCTGGTATTAGGCCCCTTCCAGGGCCCGGTAGCCTGCACACGTATTAAAAAAGGACGTGGTGTATGCGGCACCAGCTGGGCAGAAGCCCGTACCCTGGTTGTGCCTGATGTAGAAGCTTTTCCGGGGCACATTGCCTGCAGCAGCCTGTCAAGATCAGAGATCGTTGTTCCCATCATCCGTAATGGCCAGGTAATTGGCGTGCTGGATGTGGACAGCGAGCACCTTGACCATTTTGATGAAACTGACCGGGTTTTCCTGGAAGAGATAGTAGCATCCCTCAACTTTGAAGTGTAACTTCACAGACCAGATCCACTGATTATGTTCTTTTTCCGTAAAAAAGCTGATAACGCTACTGCAAATATTCCATTCCTGGCAGGAATTGAGACCGATATCCATTCACACCTGGTACCAGGTGTAGACGATGGCGTGCAGGATGTGGAGACGGCTGTCCAGTTCATTGAAGCATTACATGAACTGGGTATTCAGAAAGTGATTACCACTCCACACATCATTATAGACCGCTATCCGAACTCCGCAGAAACCCTGGCGGCTCCTTTCCATGATGTGAAGGAAGCCCTGAAGGCCAAAGGTTGCCCGGTAAGCTATCACCATGCGGCAGAGTACTACATGGATGAATATTTCGAGGAGCTGATGAATTCCTCCCGCCTGCTGACCCTTAGCGGAGAGCTGTTGCTGGTAGAAATCTCTTTCATGTGCGCACCGCCCCAGCTGCATCAATGGCTGTTTGAACTATCGGCACAAGGTTACCGCCCTGTACTGGCCCATCCTGAACGCTATAACTATTACCACCAGCAAACGGATGAGTACATGACCTTTAAACAACGGGGCTGCTACCTGCAGGTCAACCTCCTGTCGCTTGCCGGTTATTATGGCAAACATATCCAGAAAGCAGCTGAGTGGCTGATAGACAACCAGCTGGTTGACTTCATCGGTACAGATCTTCACCATGAGAAGCATCTTCAGGCAATCAGAGCCATTGCCAAAGACAAGAAGCTGGTGAAACTGCTGGAAACCTATCCGTTTAAAAACAATACGCTCACGAAAAGCTCCCAGGCTATAAAATAATTTCCTATACATGATAGCAGTTATTGGTCTTGGCTACGTTGGCCTGCCGCTGGCCATTGAGTTTGCCAAACAATACAAGGTGCTGGGATTTGATATCAACGAGACCCGGGTAAAGGAACTCAGCAATGGTCAGGACAAAACCCGTGAAGCCAATATAGAAGACCTGAAAGCCGTCATTCAGCAAGGCACGCAGGCCCATAGCACTACAGGGCTACGCTTTTCTTCCGATAAGAGCGAACTGCAGCAATACCAGGTATTTATCGTTACCGTCCCTACGCCCATTGACGAGTTTAAGTCGCCAGACCTCACTTTCCTCCTGGCCGCCTCTGCTATGCTGGGCAGCATCCTCAAGCCTGGCGATATAGTGATCTATGAATCTACCGTTTACCCCGGCTGTACAGAAGAAGATTGTGTGCCGGTACTGGAAAGATCGTCCGGGCTGCGCTATAACAAAGATTTCTTCGTAGGCTATTCTCCTGAGCGTATTAACCCGGGCGATAAGGTCAATACACTGACCAGGATCAAAAAGGTGACCAGCGGCTCCACACCGGAAATAGCCGGGCGTATTGACCAGCTTTACGCGTCTATCATAACGGCAGGCACACATAAGGCACCCAGCATCAAAGTGGCGGAAGCTTCCAAAGCGATAGAAAATGCGCAGCGCGATATCAATATCTCCTTTGTGAACGAACTGGCCCTGATCTTCGACCGTATTGGTATTGACACCAACGATGTAATAGAAGCGGCGGCCACCAAATGGAATTTCCTGCGTTATAAACCAGGCTTGGTGGGCGGGCATTGCATAGGCGTGGATCCTTACTACCTGGCGCATAAAGCGGAATCACTGGGCTACCATCCGCAGGTGATCCTGTCTGGCAGAAGGGTCAACGATCAGATGGGTTATTTCGTGGCCAATAAGATAGTTAAGCTGATGATCGAAAAAGACCATAAGATCAAAGGCGCCAAAGCGCTGATCATGGGCATTACCTTTAAGGAAAATTGTCCCGATGTACGGAATACCCGTGTGGTAGATATCTATCATGAACTGAAACAGTACGGGCTGGACATTACTGTATACGATCCGTGGGCCGATCCGGAGGAAGTAAAAGAGGAATATGGCATACCCGTTACAACGAAATTACGCGGAGACGAAGTGTATGACGGGATAGTCATAGCAGTAGCGCACCGGGAATTCCTGGAATTTGATTTTAAAAAACATGCCCGCAACAATGCAGTCATTTTTGATACAAAAGCCTGTATAGACCGCGATCTTGTTGACGCAAGATTGTAATGGGGCTGCAGTCATCACACAATAAAAAAAGGCAATATCTGGGTGGTATTGCCTTTTTTATATACTAAATCAATCAGTTGTAAAAAGATTTGTTTAACTTTACTTACGTCCCGCTGCTTTTATCAGGGACCTAAAAAATCCCGTATCTTTTTTCCAAAGCCTTCGACAGATTGTTATTATTACTATTCGACCTTATCATGCAAGGCTTAAAGGGCTAGCCAATTTTTTAAACCATTAGAAGACGAGTCATTAACCTAATAAAGCATTCCCGGAGAATGGCCAGCAATGTCGTTTTACCCGGGGATAAACCATGTACCATGAATACACCTTACCCAGCAGCCTCTGGTACACATGAGGCCCCCCCATCGAAAATCCTGTTGGTAACAGGAGACGCAGCTATTTTGCGCAAATTCCGTCAGCAGTTAATGCCAATTTATGATGTGATAACGGCCAACACCGTTGCAGAAGGCGTCCAACTGACGAACAAACAACGACCAGATCTGATCCTGTGTGATGTATTGGTAACCGATACTTCCGGTTATCAGTTCCTGATTACCCTCCGGGATGATCCCAGTCTGAAACATCTGCCCTTCATTCTCTTTAACCGGCTCAATGTCACGCCCAATGTCAGAAAAGGCATGAACCTGGGTGCAGACGACTACCTGGTATATCCTTTCAGCGGTGAAGAATTACTGAAAAGCGTTCAATCCCGCCTGAGCAGATATCATCACATCAGGGAAACCCTCGGCCCCGTTAAAGAAACAATAATCCCCCCTATTCACGCTGATGGCAGGGGTACTGTGATCAATGAACGATTGAGTAAGACAGAAGCCAAAATCCTGGACATGATAGCCAAGGGCATGAGCAGCAGGGACATTGCTTCCTTTAAATGCATCAGTGTCCGCACCGTGGATAATCACAGGCATAATATCACCAAAAAGCTACAGCTCTCAGGTCCTAACGCCCTTGTCAAATTTGCGATCGGTTACGGAGGAACACATACCCGGTAATTTCCTGCGAGAAATATGATTTAAAGATGTGATGCCCGTTTAATGGGTTTGCGGTTCGATGCGTCCCAAGGGTTCAATCATACCCACGGATTCGATGCGTACCACGGTTTAAATTGTACCCACGGGTCAATCGTTCACGGGTTAAATCGTACCCCCGGGTTAAATCGTACCCCGCGTTCGACCGTACCCACGGGGTCAATGCGCCCCACGGGTCAATCGTACCCCGGGTTAAAAACCCGGGGCTATAAACACGCTGCCCCTGACGGGGCAAATGATACAACCGTTCCCCGGTCTTTCAACCGACGTCCATAAACAATGAAATAAGGTCAGACGCTTCCTATCAGGCAAATAAGACAGTATATAACGACAAAAAAAACGAGCGTTCAATGAACACTCGTTTTTATGCAGAGGAATATTAAGCTCCGTCGCTTTGATCAGCTCCGTCAGGAGCTGCGTGTTTGTAGCCCGGGGTGCAACCCCGGGGTGTTTGTAACCCGGTGAGACCGGCGTTATAATTCCGATGTCCGGCGTTTGTAATCTGGTATAAAACCACGGCTCGGAGTCCGATATATCTGCGGTCTACTTCACCACAAAATCGACTGGGGATATAGGTACAAAAAAAAACGGCCAACCATGAATGGAAAGCCGGTCTTTCATCCATTGTTTGTTAACCCCAGTTATCGAATCCCTTTGGTATCTGGTAACTGGGGCTACCCTCACAAGGATTGTTAATGCAATATTAAGACTTTGTTAATTAGAAAGTTGTTAATCCTTGGTTAACGAAAATTTATTCTTGCACCATCTTCATTCTACGGGGTGACACGTTTGTTGGATAGCGGAAATCCCTGTCAAAGGACTGCGTGAATATGCATGATAGTTTTTTACCAGATTTACAGCATATTTTCTCTTCCGGCCTTTTTAAACACTAACGGTTCCCGCAATCGTCAATACATTCTTAGTTTGATTTTTCAGCGCAGGGCAATCATCGCTTTTGCGTAAATAATATCCGGAAAACCGTAAAAACTTACAATACGCTGACAGAACAACGGGCATTATGGAGCCTAAAAGCTGTTGTATGCTCTCAATACTGCCGCCTCACTACCATGCAATGCCGGTCTTTCCGGCTGTAAATGACGTTTTCCCGAATCTTTACGGCTTTGCAGCTGCCCAGAAAATGGCATTGCGGAATAAAGTAAGATAGGCCTTGTTCTCAAACAGATCCGGCGAATGCCCCATGAAAATATAGACGTTCCGGGCCTTATACGCCGTATTTGTCCATATAACCGGATGGTCGCCCATTTTCTTTCCAGAGGCAGGTTTATACGAGCTTTCGTCCACACTGGCCAGTACATGTACATCGGGACGCGGGCTCCTGTCGTAGGTATACCATTCTTCCGTCTTTACATTAAATACCGCCGGTACGCCTTTCAGTACCGGATGTGCAGCATCCTCAACATGCACATCCCCTGACGCAAAACCTGCGATGTAGTCCTTAAAGCGGATCTTCCCCATAAAGTCATAAAACCAGGGCCATAAACCATATCCGTCAAACTCACCCAGCAATGTAGCATGATGGAACCCTATCCAGCCACCTTTCCCTTCAGATATATATTCCTCAAATGCTTTTACTGCTGCCGGTTTCCAGGCATAGGGAGGATAGTCCAGCTGGATGAACAGCTGATATTGCGCCAGGAAAACGCTGTCTATCTTATCGGTATTGTCAATGTAATCAACAGCAAAACCGCTGTCGGCCGCCAGTTTGTCCAGCCAAACTTTCGCTGTCCTGGAATAGGCGATGTGATGCCCGCCGTTCTCCGCCAGGGCCAGTACGCGGAAACGGGGCCTGACAGGTTGCATGGCCAGCAGGGTGCACAGGCCTGCCATAATGGGAATGAAGCGGATGAAGTTCCTGAAAATACGTTGAAACATGGTTATTGTGATGAATGTGATCTTTACAAAATAACACATCCCTCCCAATAATGCTATACCTGCGCAATATGGTTCCCCGGCTGTTTCCGGCTATTCCCTTCGGGGATCTGCCTCGTATCCCTGCAATTGGGGCATAGTATTTGGGGTTGCCTTGATTATTACAATCATAAAAAAGGTTTACAAATGCCTACTTCAAAACAAACAACAGCAAAGCAAGCAGCAAAAAGTACTACAAAAACAGCTCCGGCTAAGGAGTCTGCGGCTAAGAAACCAGCCAAGGACGCCGGAGGCAAAGGACTCAAAGCGCCATTGACGCCAAGTCCGGAGTTAGCAGCTGTTATTGGCAGCGATCCGCTGCCCAGAACTGAAATGACGAAGAAGATCTGGGATTATATCAAGGAGCATAATTTGCAGGACGCCAAGAACAAACGCATGATCAATGCTGATGACAAGCTGAAGAAGGTCTTTAACGGCAAGAGCCAGATCTCTATGTTTGAACTGGCTAAAGAGATGAATCAACACGTGAAATAATTGTCAACCCCTTATCTGATTAATACGAGGGTTCCTTGTTGTTTTGATGGGTTGTTACTTACACTGCAGTGCAGGTAACAACCTATCAATAGTAATGTGTTGTTTGTACCCTCCGCGCTATACATTGTTTTTTAAGATCCTGCCAGGATTACCGACTACTACCACATTGTCAGGCACATCTCTTATTACAACAGTTCCGGCGCCTATCACCGACCACTTGCCGATCTTCACCCCCTGTTTGATGGATGAGCCTATACCGATATGTGTGCCCTCTCCCACAGTAACATGTCCCGCTAAGGCCGCATTGGGAGATATATGCACAAAGTCACCCACCCTGCAATCATGGTCAACAGATGCATTGGTATTGATGATCGCATGACTGCCGATAGTTGCACAGGTATTGATACTTACGCCGGCCATTATCACCGTTCCGGGATCAATGGTGCAACGCGTCGAAATGTTAGCGGAAGGATGAACAGCACTGATCCACTCACATCCCATTGTTTCTGCCATTTTTTTCCGGATCATGTTGCTACCTACGGCTAAGATCATTCTGGCATCTTCACTTATCATCGAAGGATCCCACCTGCCTAATACCGGGTAACCCAGTACTTCCTTTATATCAGGGTTGTCATCAAATATGCCGGCGCATTCCTGTTTTAGTACTTCCAGTATTTCCAGGATCACTTTTGCCTGGCTACCGGCTCCTCGAATAAAAATTTTTGGGTTATGCATGCTCATCGCTGTTTTAAACGTCTGCCTGCCTTGCCATAAAGGCAGCGTGTTTAAATATATTGAATAAAACCTTTCCCAAAAAATTTGCACTTTTCTCTTTCACTCATTAACATGGCATTAACCATTTTCTAAGAAAAAAAAATTTCCTTTGCAAGCATCAGCCTTTATGTGAATTATCAGCGCCGTATTAAGGACACTAACATCTAAAAACCAAACGCTACCACCACCATCATTTACCATATCCTGAATTCAGCAGGACATATTTATAATTCCACCTAACCTCAAAATATTTATGAAAGACAGCTGTACACCCACATTCACGCTCTCCATCGACTGGGAGGATTTCGGTCAGATTTTATGCAGAGACTATTGCTCGCTCATTACACAACCACTTAAAACGATCGACAGGCAAACCAATATTATTCTCGACACTTTATCAGAGACCAATCAAAAGGCGACTTTCTTTATACTGGGCATGCTGGCGCAATACCGTCCCGATCTCGTTATGAAGATCGCCAGTCAGGGACACGAAATTGCCATGCACGGCCAGCACCACGTAAACATGCGCCGCCTCAGCAGAAAGGAAGCCCACAAAGACCTGTCAGATTCCTATAATCTTATAACAGACATTATTGGCGCCCCCATACACGGGTACAGGGCGCCTTATTTTTCAATTGATGAAAGCAACCTGTATGTGCTGGAAATATTGTCTGAAATGGGACTTATCTATGACAGCAGTATCTTTCCCATGAAGCTCAGGCGGTATGGCATCGCCAATTTCAATACAAGCGATATGCTGTACGAATTACCTAACGGCAGATCGCTGGTTGAACTTCCACTGACGGTAATAGACTGGAAGCAGAAGAAAATACCGGTAGCGGGGGGTGGTTATATGCGACTCCTTCCCAAGTTTTATTTAGATCGTGTTTTCAGGGACCTAAGCAAGCGGCAACAGAATGTAATGTTGTACATGCATCCCTACGAATTTGACACAGAGTATATCAATTGCAGTGAGAACTATCCCCCAGGCACCAGCTACTCCAAAACCAGAACCTTCATTGCAAACATGCGCTGGAACCTGTTCAGAAATTCCATCAGACCGAAAATAAACGCTTTACTTCAAAGTTATAATTTCATTACCTGTTTAAAAAAAGCTGAGAATGTCAAGAAACATACACACAGCCCAACAGTATTGGGATGTCCGCAGTGACTTATTTGCCAATTACTACAAGAAACCCTCGCTCTTCGACAAACTATTCAGGCAGGCGGTTTACACCCGTACGGCAGTGGCTTTAAAAACGATCCAGGAGTACAATCGACCTACCATATTGGACATAGGCTCGGGACCGGGGGTGAATAGTGTTACCTGGTTAAAGAACTCAGATGCTTCTTTCCTGTTAGGAATTGATTTCGCAGAATCGATGAATGAATATGCAAGAAAAAATGCAGCCGCAGAAGGTGTTGCCGATCGTTGCAAATTCATCGAAGGCGATTTCATGAAACACAATCTGGACAACCGTACCTTCGATGTATCAGTAGCGGCAGGCGTATTCGATTATATTGAAGATGCCCGCTCATTTATCAAAAAAATGGCCGCTGTTACCAACAAGGCATTTGTGATATCATGGCCCAGCAATGGGCTCAGAATGGTGCTGCGCCGGTATCGCTACACCTGTTCTGTTTATCATTACAGTGAAAAAAGTATACGCGACCTGCACGCCAGCTGCAACATCAAACACATTGAAATAATACCTACCAGCGGAGGTTGGGTAACCGTTGCCAGGAAAAAATAAAGCTGTTGATCATGATAAAGCCCGCACGGTAATTACCGTGCGGGCTTCAATACTATTGCCTCAGCGTATCAGATGGCCTGATTCCTGAGATAGACCTTATCTGCAGTTACTAACCTGTTCTTTACAAAATCGATATCCCTGATGTATATTGTATTAAAATCACCGAAGCTTGCGCATTTCTGCAGCGCTTTTTTAAACGGATCATACGTGTAAGGCAGAAAACCATATCCCAGCAAGGCTTCATGGTTCTTCCTGTTCTCCACGCCATAGCGCTCGCTCAACCCGTTCAATTCAATAATAATAGCCTTCAGGCTTTGCTGCTGCAATATTTTTTTTGCACCTTTCAGCACTTCCGTTTCAAAGCCCTCCACATCGATCTTTAACAGGATGGGCGATTGATCTTCCAGGACATTATCCAGCGTGTCTATGCTGATCTCTACTGTGTCGGCTGCTTCTTCTCCTACTACCACATGATTGGTAGTATCGAGCGAAGTGGTAAAATTCACTACTCCTGCAGCAGATCCCAATGCTATATTTAATGCATGCACCCTGTCTGCCATATCATTAATGCGGATATTCGCCTGCAACTTTGCATACGTTGCAGGAGCCGGCTCAATGGCTATCGTCTCTGCTTCCACGTGGCCGGAAGCCAGCACTGTATATCCGCCTACATTTGCGCCTACATCCACAAACAGGTCGCCCGGCCGCAGTAAATGCAGTAAGAAGGCCATGTCGTGGAATTCATGAAGACCACAATATAAATTGCCTGTAGCCCCGGACATTCCCTTTTGTACAATCAGTTTCGATTTTACAGTGAAGGGGTAAATAACAGGATATGGCATCAGCCTTGACGATATCTGCCAGCCAACAAAACGGCAGATGGTCTGGAACTTGCGATCTGAACTTAACGGATGGTTCGTCAGAAACTTCAGTGTGTTAAGAAGACTCATGGGATTGGTTCTAATATGGAATTAAACGGGGTAAAAAGACAAAATATAACAATCCTCTCGTGTGGTTTATTTCTCAGGATAGTAATCCTTCATTCTCTCAGAAAAACTGCATTCCGTCTTTAAACTACGATAAATTTCCGAACCGGAAAATTTTTTCCAACTCAGTAACAATCCCTTCTGCTATTACCTGATCAATACAAGTGTGCCCTGCTGTTTTATCCCTTGCTTCCTGCTATCAGTATATGTCAGCATCCATACATAACTGCCTACCGGCAGAAAGGTCCCTTTCTGTGCACCATCCCAGCCTGTATCGGGGTCATTCGTTTCAAATACAAGATTCCCCCAACGCCCGTACACAGCCAGCCTGAATTCCGTTACAGCATCATTTACCTTCGCACGGAACACGTCATTGATGCCGTCCCTGTTCGGACTGAAAGCAGTGGGAATATACACAGCACAATCCCTCGACTCCATCTCAATACCAGCCTGTCCTTCAACAGTACATCCATGACTATCGGATACGGCAAACCTGTACCAGCCTGCTTCCAGCTGTTGCAGTATGCTGTCGGCCTGGGTGATATGTTTTGCCGGAATACTATATAAATAGGGAGGTGTTCCTCCTTCCGCCATCAGTATGATCCGGCCATCCTGCACATTCCCACAGCTGGTGTTCTTTATTGAAACCTGCTGCAGGGAAAGTGCAGGCGGCTCAGTAACGCGGATGTTTTCCAGCTTGTTATAACAACCGTTCCCGTCTTCCACTTTTACCGTATAATTGCCTGCCCGCAGATGATAAAATAGAGGTGTACTGACGCCCTGATCAGCATTGTTCAGATAATAACGATAGGGTGGCTGTCCGCCTGTTGTATGGATCTGCAAAAGGTTCTGATCATCGCCATTACATAGTGCGCCGGTCACCGTAAAAGCACTCTCCAGGTCAGACTCGCCTATGCTCACCTTTCCTGATACCTTCAAACCGTTTGCTGCCGTTACC
The DNA here is from genome assembly GCF_023100805.1 of Chitinophaga filiformis. Taxonomy (NCBI): domain Bacteria; kingdom Pseudomonadati; phylum Bacteroidota; class Chitinophagia; order Chitinophagales; family Chitinophagaceae; genus Chitinophaga; species Chitinophaga filiformis. Next base: position 3,965,134 of record NZ_CP095855.1, on the reverse strand, counting down.
GTTACCTGGTAATCCCCTGCGGCAAGGTGCGACAGCCGGCTGCCTGTTTCACCGCCCGGCAGCCACTGATATGTAAAGGGTGCCGTTCCTGCAGTTACATTTACAGATATATTTCCTGTATTACCACCCTTGCAGGTATTTGTTGCTGCAATACTGATCTGTGGCGCCTCGCTCAGCTGTGGAGACAGATTATCTATCAATGCCACTACCCCATATTTACTGGTACATGGTGCGGTAGATACCGTGGCATAGATGGACAGGTATTTATAATCGGCCGATGGGTTCAGGCTAACAGCATAACGTTGCCAGCCGGTATGATAGAAATCGCCGGAATTCCATAACAGCTCAGCTGTATCTGAAGGGGTATTACCGCCGTAAACAGATACGTTCCCATAACATCCCCTGTAAACATAAGCGGCGTAGTAAGCAAGATCTAATGACATTGTGTAAGATCGCCCTCCCCGCATCACTGTTGCCAGTTCCTGCGCAATACCTTCCAGGTATCCGGGCCCGCTGTGAAGGCCGACATATGAATTACCATCGGTAGGTGGCACGAAGACCTTATACATACCGGGCTGTACATCCGGCGTCTGTGCGGCAATCAGCCAGCCTTTAGGTGCTTTATTATCCTTTGGCTTATCTTCCAGCGAAGGATTGGTCAGTGGTATATCCTGCGCAGTAGCAGAATGGGCCGATACTCCGGCAATAAACAGACAACAGAGAAATTGCAGGCCGGTACGGGTTATTCTTTTTCCTCCAACAAGGAATGAACAGCGTCTGCACACGGTGCTCCATTGCCGGGACAAACGGACAAAAACTTTCATAGGTTCATAGGATAGGTCTCTTACTACCGCAATGCGTGGTAAGAACGATTAATTAGTCTGGAATAATTGTCTCAATCAAATATATAAAAATTATTATACAAGTATCCCCTCAGACTATTAAATATTTAAAATTTTACAATACATGAACATGAAAATCTCATTTTTCCTGTGAAGTATTACCAGTCATTACCTGTTACACTAGCCCGGGAAAGAATAGAATTGGCCGGTAATGAATAAAGGAGGTCGGTCTTTAGTGACTGGAGTAGTTGTAGTCTTTGACGGCCTTCTGGTGAGTTGCCGTTCCCCTGTTTATATTTTTTGTACGCTACCGCAGACAGCCTGTAGATAGTCCACATCTGGGTTAACCTGGTTACCAGCTGCTTCTGCTGGTCTGTTTCTGCCAGCTTCAGCGCGTCTCCGAGCAGTTTATCGGATTGGGTCAGATAATCGTCCGGTACCAGCTGTAAATAAGACGGATCATAGAACAGGATCCGGCTCTTTGTATCGGAATTGCCACCATTGGCGAATACGTCCTGTGTCCAGAACTTCTCCCATATGGCATAAAATGCCTTCAGTTTAGGACCGCCCTGTTTACCGGCGGCATTCCTGTACCAGTCATCCAGCAAGGCGTCCACATCCTGGTTAGGGTTCCATAACAATTTTGACAGCACCCAGGCTTTAGGACCTTCGCCCCAGTTAGGGTACAGCTCAGCATAATAATATTTCACCTTATGCGTGCTTCCCCATACGAGATAGTCTTTCATGGCATGGAACCAAACCCTCGGCAGCAGGTAGGTAAGGCCATAGATATAATCGTACCAGCCCAGCGACTCAGCCGCCTGTCCCCAGCGCTCTGTCAGGTCCTGATCCTGCTGCTTCAATGCCTTCGCGCCCCAGCGCGCCCTTTCGTAAGCAATAAATGGGATGATATCTTTGTCAACTTTACTATTGGCAGGCGGGTCCACCACAAAAGTATAGGCAAGCACGGGATATTTTTTCCCGGGATATATCTTCCTGACCTTACTCACCACATCATTGGCCCAGGCATAGTACTGGTCAGAATAACTGAGAAATCCGAGTGTGTTCTTTTGTCCCCTGCTTCGGATACTGGCCGATTCATTGAAGTTTCCCGAATCGTTGATGCCCAGGGAAAAATTCGTCGCATCCTTATGCTGGCCAAACCAGTTGATGATCTCTTTCGATGCCGCGTCCGAAATACCGGGGGCTGTAAAATCGGGTTGCCAGGATTGATCGGCGTTCGTTTGGGGTAATACCTTCTGTCCCTTCACCATCGGGTAAAACTCGGGATGGGACCTGGAAAATTTCTCAGGCGGGAACAGGTTCTTCAGGTTATGCGAGGCATCTACCCTGCCTCTCAGCCTGTTGAACCTACCCCATTGATTCATCGGAGTAGTATTTTTGTCTATCCAGATGGGAGATATGGCACGCGAGAGGAAAACGGGGTTTTCGACAATCTTAACAGTGGGTATCTGCAGTGTATTCAGTTTAGGGATCACCGTTCCCACGTCTGTAGGCATCAGCCATCTTACGCCTACGAATCTTTCGAGAAAATCATATACGCCAAATTCCGTCCCCCAGTCGCTGCCACCGAGAATAACAAAATTATTCCCGCCCACCGACTGCAGGAGGAACCCATCTTCATCCAGGTTAACATTGCCGATACCGGCATAAGCGCCTTTACCAACATACAGATTAGAGGTACCCTGCCCGGTGTTCCTGATAGGCAGGGTAGCGCCCGTACTCTTTTGCAGATACAGCTGTAGCGTCTTCGCCGCAGTCTGGACCTGGTCGCTGGCGTTTTTTGCCACAACGATCCCTGATACGGCCACATTGTTTTTTACAAGCACAATGCCCTGTGCGCAGCTGATAAAAGCGCCCGATAATACTGCCAGTAATAAAAATGCCTTTTTCATGTCCACGTCTTTTTTATACGCAACCGCATCTTTATACTGGCGGCACCGGCCCGCCTATACCTTTTGCGGCTGCATTACTTCATTGAATATATTGATTACTCTATCCAGTTCGTTGTGGGTAAGGTTCGAGCCACTGGGCAGGCAAAGCCCCTGTTCGAACAATTTTTCTGACGTACCGTTTACGTAAGCAGGAGCGCCTTCAAATACCGGCTGTATATGCATTGGTTTCCATACAGCCCTCGATTCTATATTTTCCTTTTCCAGCGCAATTCTCAGTTCTTCCCTGGTAACGCCGTTACTTTCGGCAGGGTTGACCAGTATAGTGGTCAGCCACCTGTTGGAATAATAACCCTCCGGTTCCATAACAAAAGTAATGCCCGGAAGATCGCCCAGCTGGTTTAAGTAATAGTCATGATTTGCCCTTCTTTGCGCTACACGGTCATTCAGCACTTCCATCTGTCCGCGGCCTATGCCTGCACAGACGTTACTCATGCGGTAATTGTAGCCTATCTGGCTGTGCTGGTAGTGAGGTGCAGCATCCTTGGCCTGGGTTGCCAGGAAGCGGGCCTTTTTTATCAGTTCTTCATCATTTCCCACCAGGGCTCCTCCGCCACTGGTAGTGATGATCTTATTGCCGTTAAAACTGAGTACGCCCAGCTTTCCGAATGTGCCACAGGCTTTATCCTGGAAAGTAGAACCGAGCGCTTCCGCAGCGTCTTCCACCACAGGAATGTCGTATGCGGCAGCAACGGTCATTATTTCATCAATTTTTACGGGCATGCCGTACAAGTGCACCGGAATGATCGCCTTCGGCTTTTTACCGCGGGCAATCCTGTCCTTAATGGCTTCTTCCAGCAGTTCAGGGTCCATACCCCAGGTTTCCTCCTCGCTGTCCACAAATATGGGTGTGGCGCCCTGATACATAACAGGATTGGCAGATGCAGCAAATGTCATACTCTGACAGATCACTTCATCTCCTTTTCCTACGCCCAGCAAAATGAGCGCCATATGCAACGCTGCGGTTCCGGATGATAATGCAGCAACATGACCTGCGCCGGTGTATGCAGCAACGTCACGTTCAAATCCGTCCACATGAGGTCCGAGGGGGGCTATCCAATTGGTGTTAAATGCCTCGTGTACGTATTCAATTTCCTTGTTTCCCATATGGGGCGATGAGAGCCAGATTTTTGTATTCACACGCGTAATGTTTAAAGGTTTTGTATCAATTTTTCATTACTTATTGTACCTCGTTTCCGGTATACTTTCCAATGGTTACTGATGATGCGGAACTTATATCTTCTGATCGTTGTATCTCGTTTCCTTTAAATTTTTCCATGGTAGCTGATGAAGAGGAACTGATACCTTCGGATCGTATCACCTTCAGTACGGTCATCAGCATGATCTTTACATCCAGCGCGAAGCTGATGTTGTCTACGTACCACGCGTCGTAGGCAAATCTTTCCGGCCAGCTGATGGCATTTCTGCCATTTACCTGTGCCCATCCTGTAATACCCGGTTTTACTCTATGTCTTTTCCACTGCAGGTCATTATACAATGGCAGATATTCAACTAATAGGGGTCGGGGGCCTACCAAACTCATATCTCCTTTTAAAACGTTTAATAACTGTGGAAGTTCATCGAGAGAGGTTTTTCTTATAAATTTTCCTACCGGGGTCAGCCTTACTTCGTCGGGCAAGAGCTCTCCATCCGGGCCCCGCCTGTCATTCATTGTTTTGAACTTGACCACTTTGAAGATCCGTCCATGTGTGCCAGGCCTGGGTTGCAGGAAGAAGGGCTTTCCTTTATTGGCCAGATAGAGGAACACTGTAAGCAAAACAAGCAACGGTGAAAGTGCTACAAGGCCAACAAAGGCGATAATGCCGTCCAGCAGCGGCTTTATGATCTTACTATACAACTGCATTGCTCAAACTACCGGTTTTTAATATTTTTTGTTGAATAAAATCTATATACCGTAATGCCAGCACCTGCCTGTCAAAGTTCTGTTTCGCATAAGCAAAGCCGTTCTCTCCTTCCCTTTTAAGCCGCTCCGGCTGTAACAGGTATTCCCGGATGATGCGGTTGTATTCAGCAATATTTTCAGGCTCCACATAAGCGCCTGCTGCCGCTGTTTCCACCAACTCCCGCGATACGCCGTCAATAGCCATCAGGATAGGCTTCTTGCATGCCATATAATCAAACGTTTTATTGGAGTAAACTGTTTTGAAAGTATCCGCTTTTTTTAAAACAGACGCGCCCATTTCCGATGCCAGTATATATTTGAACACTTCGCGCTTAGGCACCGGGTCAAGAAAACGTACGTTCGTTACCTTCATATCTTCCGCTACCTGCTGCAGCCGCTTTTTGTCCATCCCCTGCCCTATCAGCAGGAACAGCACAGGCGTATCTTCCAGCTGTTTGCCGGCTTTCAGCACCTGCTCAAGGTCATTGGCTACACCATGAGCACCTACATAGGTAATAACAAAATGACCATTCAGCCGATGCTCCTCCCTGAATGCATCCCTGTCAAACGTATCCAGCAAATTGTCTGACAGCGTGAAGTCGGCCGCATTGGGAATAAAGATCAGCTTGTCTTCCGGCACATTCTTCTTATCTCTTAACGTATTGAAAAATGCCGGCGTCAGTACATTGATCAGCGATGCCTTCCTGTAGATAAAACTTTCAAACCAGCAGGCCATTTTAATGATCAATTTACTTTTAAGCACGCCGGAGTCAATGGCCGATTCCGGCCACAGGTCCCTCACTTCAAACAGGAAAGGCACACGCTTCACCCGCGACAACACATACCCTGAAAAGCCTACGAACAAAGGCGGCGAAGTAACAATGGCCACATCGAAATCGCCCTTCACTTTCACCAGCCCTGCCCACAACGAAGAGAACATAAAACAGAAATACCCCCATAAACGGCCCAGGAAATTACGGTTGTAAGATTCTGATACATGACACCTCCAGACCGTTACATCGCCCTGCTGTTTTTTCACGAAATATTTCTTCTTGTACTCTGCACGTTTCTCCGATCCGTTGGCATGCATCATTCCAGCCAGCACCGTTACACTATGTCCCTGTTCAGTCCATGTTTTTGTGATCTCATTCCAGCGGGAGCCCCCGGGATCGTCTTCTTCTAAAAAATACTGGTGAATCAGTAAGATCTTCATAACTATCTGTTTAAACTTATCTCTGTGATGATTGCATGCTGGTTAGTGGTAAAGATGAACTCGCGGCTTTCTTCCCTGACGCCATACAGTGAAGAATAAGCGCCCGTTCTTTCTTCTGCCTTCAGTTTGTTTCCCTGCCCGTCTGTGGCATTAAAGACGATCGCTTTCGGCAATGCAGTATGCCATAGCTGGCGCATACTGAGCTGCGCCGGCTTATTCGTGATATAGTCCTCCACCCGCCAGAAGGGCATTCCTTTTTTCTTCTTTACAACACGCCTGTGTGTAATATCAGGACCTGCATGCTGAAAGGCAGATATCGTTCCTTCCCATATATACTCTTCCGCTGTTTCATACAGCACAGCGTTCTTGCTTTGCGTCCAGTTATACCAGATAAACCGGGGCCCTTTTTCCATCTGGTCAAGGTCGCCCAGCATCACGGTATTATGGGAAGCGGTGCCCATGAAATAGCGCAGCGTCTGATCGTTAGTGTTATACTTATAACTCCCCGCATCCATGAGCAGATTCTCACCCTTATACCAGATATCGAGATGGAGATTATCAGCCTGAGAAGGCCGGTCGCGGTGATCACCGCAACGCATGAACGTAAGCGTATCCTGTTCACGGCACACGTAAAAGCCACCATTCGGGTAGCTGAACATACCATGATATTCCTTGGGCCCCACCTCACTTGCAGCGGGCAGCTTGCCATACCAGTATACATCTTCATAAATTTCCGGAAATGCCACATCCGCATCCAGCAATACAGCCAGTGCCTGCAACTGTGGCCGGTAATCGCGGTAATGCCGGTTGTTGAGCCGGAAGAAAAGCGCCCCGTCATTCGCGCCGTAGTTGGGCAACCAGCCATCGCTGTCGTTCATACATGAACGCAGGAACCTCAGGGACTTTTCCGCCCTTTCTGTTACAACAGGCGGGAATGTTTCTCCATTCAGGCCTGCCAGCCGGATGGCCCAGGTCAACAGTTGTATCACTACCCGGTGATAGTTCATGGAAAACTGGAGGTAGCTGCCATCAGGATAGATCTGGTATTCCACTTCCTGTATCAGCCATTTCCAGCCCTTTTCCTTCCAGTTGGCAGCGCCGGGGAATGCAGGATATAACAGGCCGCCCAGGTAAAGGGCCAGCGTTTCCGTAATGGCGTGGTTGTTCCTTACAGCGATCCTGGAGAAGTTGATGTTCTCATACACATGATGCAGCTGCCAGTATATAGCATGCTGGATCTCCTCAAATACCTGTTCTGTCAGGTGTGCGGAATTGCGGTAATAATACAATGCAAAGGTCCAGTTCAATACCCGCAGGCTTATTTCCTGGCTACACTTATAATGAGGGCCACAGTTCACCTTATTGGCCTTTATCCAGGAAAGGATATTCTGCAGCACAAAAGCGGCGCAATCCTCCTTAAAATGATAATCGTAACGGATGATATCGTACAGGTAAGCAAACCTCGCCCTTTCCCATACGAACTTGATATCGCCGGCCTGCTTGGAGTAATCTTCTATCTCTGTCCAGTGCTTGTCGCGGTCATATACGAAGCCACTGTCAGGGTTCCTCATCCAGTCACTGTCAATGCCAAGGTCTATCACCTTCCCGTTGAAGAAAGGCAGTTTACCGGCCTTTATCTCCCGGTAACGGGTAGCAAGTCCCTGTTCCGGGTTGCGGGGAATATTCAGGTCTTCCCTGCTTTCGAAAAAGAATTTTACGGTCTGGTTTTTCCAGTTGTCCAGTGTAAGGTACTTCACCTTGGCCGGCGTGTGGGGAAAACGTTTTTTAAGTCTCCCCGTTCTCCTGTTCAGTTCATAGACCGAGCGAAAGGCGACGTATCGCCAGCCCATGTTGTGCACTACCCTGATGCCTTTCTTCAACGTCGTCCAGCTACTCATATCGCACGACTATATTTTTCAGTAACAGCAAATATTTCTATCAGGCTTTCGATGATCCGCTCAGCGGCATGCCCATCCCATAATGGCGGTATGCTGCCTTTTTTCCACTCGCCCCTGAACAATCTTTCCATGGCCGGCTTTATAGCGCGGGGATCGGTACCCAGCAATTCATTTGTGCCCAGCGTACATGTTTCCGGCCGCTCTGTGCTATCTCTCAGGGTCATGCAGGGCACGCCCATCACCGTTGTTTCTTCTGTAATGCCACCGGAGTCGGTAATAACCGCTTTGGCATTCTCCACCAGGTAATTGAATTCCAGGTATCCCAATGGTTCTACCAGGTGGAGATTGGGATATGACAGCCGGCTGCTCTCCAGGTTCTTTGCCGTGCGGGGATGCACCGGGAAGATCACCGGCAGTCCGTTACTGTTGTTCATGATCTCACTGATCAGCAGTGACAGGTTTTCCTGCACATCCACGTTGGCAGGACGGTGCAGCGTCATCACCAGGTAGCCCTGGGGTTTTAATGCCGCCGTTGCGAAGATGGCCGGCGCCGTGAAACGGCTGCGTTGTTTCAGTAAAGTATCGATCATCGTGTTGCCTACGAAAATGATCTGTTCTTCCTGTTTACCTTCTTTACGCAGATTGGCGTTCGCTATCTCCGATGTGGTAAAGAAATAGTCCGTGATGGCATCTGTCACCATCCGGTTGATCTCTTCCGGCATAGTGATATCGCCCGATCTTATACCCGCTTCCACATGCGCTACTTTCACCATCAGTTTTTTGGCAACAATAGAGCATGCAAGGGTCGAGGTAACATCGCCCACTACCAGCACGAGGTCCGGGCGATGTTCTGTTAACTCTTTTTCAAAACGCACCATGATATTGGCCGTCTGCTCTGCCTGGGAGCCGCCCCCTGCTTCCAGGTTCACATGCGGCTCCGGTATGTTGAGCTGTTCAAAGAAAGACTGGCTCATGTTCTTATCATAATGCTGACCTGTATGTACCAGCCGGTAATGGATATCCTCCCCCTGTTGCTGCCGGTCCCTGATGGCGGCAATGATGGGGGCTATCTTCATGAAGTTTGGCCTGGCTCCGGCAATAAGCGTTATTTTCATTCAGTAATGTTTATTAGACAGATTAACAAGGTGCTGTTCATTGAAGCGCTTCTTCCGGCTCTGCGGTAACCGGCGCTGCTACCCTGACCTGGTCCAGTCTCACCCATCCGCTTTGCTGCAGGCTTCTGACAGCGGCAAAACTGGCCCTGGTGGTATTGACGATCTCATCGAAGGGGATCAGCGGAGCGCCACCGTTTTTGATGCTGCTGATCAAAGCCTGGAACTGCGCTTTATGCCCTTTGTCCAACGTTGTCTTCAGTTTCGAGAACCCTTTGAAACCATAACCGGTGGTCTGTTTATAGTTATCGATGATGGCAGTTCTGTCTTGTGAATAGACCTCTATCCTCTCCTTCTGATAAGCTTTCGATCCGTTTGAGAAATAGTTGATCACACCGGTAGACCCATTCTCATATTGCAACAGTATAGAGGCATTGTCGGTATTCTCTGCCGGATGTACCCCCATCGCATTCATGCAGACGGCAATGATCTTACTGCCGGTCAGGTAGGTAATGAGATCAATAAAGTGACAGGCTTCTCCTATAATGCGGCCACCGCCTACCTTCATATCATGCACCCATACATTCGGTGGAATAGCGCCTGCATTCATGGTCGCTATCACATTCATCGGGGTATTCCCTACCAGTTGCTTCACCTTCTGTACATGGGGAGAAAAGCGGCGGTTAAAGCCCACTGTCAGTGTCACTGAGCCGTCATAGGCGTCTATGATCTGTTCCAGTTCTTCTTCATTCAATGCCAGAGGCTTTTCTACAAACACGTGTTTCCCTGCGGCCAGCGCTTTCAATACCATCGCTGCATGGGTATTATGACGTGTGGTGATCATCACGCCATCTGTTTCCCTGTCTCTCAGTATCTCCTGGTAATCTGTTGTGCTGAACGCTATTTTATATTTCTTCGCCAGCGCTGTGCCGGTGATGCCGCCTGCACTGGCGATATATTTGATGTCTGCTCTGGCCTTCTCCAATGCCGGCAGCATGGTCATCTTCGTAAAGTTGCCCGCACCGATGATACCCCATACGCCTTTCTTGCCTGCAAAGGAAGTGGCAGGCAGTACATGTACGGTATGCTGAGGGTTGGCATCTTCCCGGTACACCAGCAGGGAGGCGATGGAGCGGCTTTTACCAATACTGCCATATACCCGGTCGTATTCGTCCAGCGGCACCCTTTCAGAAATGAGTGAAGCCACGTCCAGTTTACGCGAAGAAACAGCCTGTAAAACGGCTTCGAAGTTTCGCTTCTCTGTCCACCTTACAAAAGGCAGCGGATAATCTACTCCCCGCTGTTCATACTCTTCATCATATCGTCCCGGTCCATAGGAACACGACACCTGGAATGTGAGCTCCTTTTCGTAGAACTCCGCCCGGCTGATGTTCAGCCCTATCACGCCTACCAATATGATCCTTCCCCGTTTGCGGCTCATTCTCGCCGCCTGTGATATGATCTCGTCCGTTTTGGCGGATGCAGTGATGATCACACCATCTGCACCGCGTCCATGCGTTTCGTCAAGCACTGATTTCACCACATCTCCGCCTTCTGCCGGATTGATGCCGATAATACCTTTCTTCCTCGCCAGCGCGATCTTCTCCGCATCCAGGTCAATGCCTATTACCCGGCAGCCATTGGCCAGCAGCAGTTCAGCGGTGATCATACCTATCAGCCCCAGTCCTGTTACCACGATCGTCTCTCCCAGTGTAGGGTTACAGAGGCGGATGCCCTGCAGCCCGATGGAGCCGATCACCGTAAATGCCGCTTCATCGTCAGATACATTTGCAGGGATTGCGGCCACCAGGTTCTGTGGCACGCATACTATCTCCGCATGCGGACCATTGGAGGCCACACGGTCGCCTACCTTAAATTCGCTGACGCCTTCTCCTACTGCTATTACTTTCCCCACATTACAATAACCCAGCGGAAGCGGTTGCGCCAGCTTGTTAAATACCGCCTCCAATGTCGGCATCAGTCCTTCTGTCCTGATCTTGTCCAGCACCTGCTTTACCTTATCAGGTTGTTGCCTGGCTTTCTGGACAAGGTTCGCCTTGCCAAACTCCACCAGCATTCTTTCCGTACCAAGTGAAACAAGACTTCTTGTTGTCCTTATCAATACCTGCCCTCTCGCCACCTGCGGTGCAGGTACTTCTTCCAGGATGGTTTCACCTGTTTTGAAGGATTGAATCAGTTGTTTCATATGTTATTTTAAATAGTCTACAATTTCTTTGATCTTATTTTCTACTACGAGTGTTGTCGGTTTAAGCTGATCACCTTTCAGTACCTGTTCGATGCTATTGGCTATTGAACGGGGCTCCATGGGATCGAACACCAGTGTCGGATCAACTACTTCAAATACATATGGCAGATCAGCCGCCACCACATCACAACCACATTTCACAGCTTCGATCAGCCCTAATCCAAAGCTTTCGCAAAGGGAGGGATACACCAGGTATTTATGCTGGCTGTAGAGATCGTAGGCATTTACAAATCCATGGTTGACCACCTTCAGTCCCTTGCTTCTGTCGGCTTCGATGGTGTTGATCAACTCACTGTAATTGCCCGTGACAGTTAAATGCAGTTCGGGGAACATACTCCTCTCTGCCAGCAAACGCCAGGCCTGGAGCAGGTTCTTATGATTCTTGTGTGTGTTACCATTGCTGATGAACACAAAAGAATCTTTTCTGCTGCCATTGCCATTACAAGGTGCTACATGATAGAACGGCGTTACGATCACCTTATCAGCCTTCACACCTTTTTGTCCCAACAGGGCTTTTACCTCATTCGTCTGAACGAGGAAATAATCGGTGTTCCCGCTTAAAAAGGTGATCAGCCTCCCTTTGATCTTCTTCAGCGTTTTCTCCTTAAAGCCATAATTGGCCGGATAGCTGAAGAGCGAAACATTATGGAAATAAGTAAAGACCTTTGCTTTCAAACGTATAGTGGGCGGCAGGTTACCAAAGCAAAACACCTTATCGAATTGCTTGCCGCGTTGCCTGTAAAACCGGTGCCTCTCCATCAGCGATGCTTTCATAAAAGTCTTACGGTCTGCTGCTATAAACCCGTAATCACCCTCACACCTGGCATCGAATAAATAGAAACAGTCCAGCCCTGCACTACTGATCTCCGATACGAGATAATCCAGTAAGACCTTTCCTCCGCTATTATTGATATACACCGCGTCCAATAGTATCATTTGTATCCTTTATTTTTAACCGTCAACAAGCGTTTCCCTCCGCTTCCCTTTCCGCCAGGGCGCCAGCGGAGCAGCCCCTTCCTCATACACGCAATTCATGATATCCAGGAAATAATCGGCCGCATGCGCGCCCGACAGGCATTCAGACCAGCTCCTGATCTTCTCCCGGGCGCCGGCGGGTACTTTGCCGGCCCTTATCCTTTTATTCATTTCGTCCGACAGCCGGCTGATGTCGCCAGCCCGGATGACGGTACTGAAATTATGATCGCCCAGCAGCACAGAGGCGCCGCAATGGTCTGTACAGATCACTGGCGTGCCCTGCTGCAACGCTTCATTGATCACAGCGCCCCAGCCTTCTTTCAGTATGCTGGGCAGCACCAGCAGATCGTGCTGGCCCATGAGTTTTGTAACGGTCTCATTGTCCTGGAAGCCGGAAAAATATACGTTCTGCAAACCAAGCTCACCCGCCAGGCTTTTCAACATAGGCGCTTCCGGCCCGTCTCCAATGATGTTCAATTCGGTATTACTACCCCTCACATTTGACCAGGCCCTTATAAGGGTATGCACCCCTTTGTTAGGTACCAGCCCTCCTGCATACATCACACGGAAAGGCCCGTCTGCTGCCGTTCCGGCCGGAGGTGCAGGTTCTACGAAGTATCCCCATTCAAAGAGTTTATCCTTCTTATATCCCGCCTTGCTATACACTTCCATGCCCTTGCTGCCTATCGCCAGAATGAAATCAAACAGGTTGCCGTACCGCAGCCTGTGGTAGATGCTGCGCAGATACCTCAGCTGCCCTTTTACTCCCAGCCAGCTATATGGCTCCGCCATAATGCCCAGGTGATGGCGGTGAGCGGTCAGATAGGCGAAAGCATTTCTGAACAAAGGCTCACTGTCGAAACCACTGAAAATATGATAGGTATGCTCGTCCGAGGACTTGACAATATCATTGATCACTGCCTGCTCCGGTGATATGATCAGTTTTACGCGGCCCATATCCGGAAGTGTCCAGCCCATCCTTCTCCTCTTTTCTTCTATAGCAACAACCGCTACCAGCACAACCTCCACATCCTCCCTCATCGAGAGGCAATGCAGGAAGCACGACTGGTGTACGCTCACCATATTCTGCCAGAAAACGAACTTTCTATTCTTAGCCATGCGCATATCTATTTTCTCCGGTATGCAATTCAACACGTGATTTTATATAGTAATCGAACTGAATATTGGCCACACAACACCAAAACAGGCTTGTCATCAATTCATTGATCCCGATCAGGTAAGACTCTACGAACGCCGTTATCAGGATGCTGATAACAATAAACAGATAAGTGCGTAGCTCTTCCTTTTTATGCTTAAAGAAGTCTATCGTATACAAAGCGCAGTTCCAGAATAGTATGATCACAAAAATGGCCCCGAACACCACCCCTATCATGATACCAAGGCCCAGGTAACCATTATGCGGATTACTCGTTATATTGTTATTACTGAACTTGGGGTCTGTCCAGCCATACCTGGCCAGGCCGTGTCCCCTCATAAACTGGTCCTCGAAGGTTTTCAGTCCCCATCCGTATGCGTACTCCCTGTTACGGAAAATGCTCTCCTTGCCGCTAAGGCTGTCCATCAACCTGGTAACAGCATTATTGGCATCCATATCACCCATATAGGAAATGAAATAAGGTACTATCAGCAACAAGGGCAACAGCAGCAACAGATACTTGTATGCAGGCATTTTCCTGACATCGGAAAAGAACCATGCTACGATATAGACAACAAGTGCCGCCCTTGATCCCGTCATGAGCACCACATAGGTCAGGTAGATCATCAGCGGTATAGCTATGATCTTTTTGAAGAACTTGTTCTGTATGATGATACCAAACGCAATAGCTGCCAGCGTACCAGCGCTGTTCGCATTCATAAATCCAAAGCTCAGCCTGAATGTCTCCGAATCCACCGTCTGTGAAAAGGAGCCATAAATAAGCCCCAGGAGGATCAATATGGCCAGTCCCTTTAAGCACTTCTGTTTATATTCGTCAGTATTCAGTGACATAAACAGCGCAAACATCAGGAACAACAGTGTTTTGGACACCAGGTACACAAATGATTCATCCTTCAGGGGGTCCAGGAATATATAGTAAACAATAAAAAGCAATGTCAGCGCTGTAAACAGCCTGAATTGAATGAACAGGGAAAACACCTTCTCTCTCCTGAGGAAGGAAATGAACAGGAGCAAGCCGGCCATTACGGGCACAAAAAGGACATCCCCATTCAGAAAGCTGAGATGGGCGTATTTCAGGCCGAAGTTCAAAACGATGAACATGATGAAAACAACATTCAATCCTTTCTTCACAAAGTTTCGTATACTCATGTCTTTTCCCATATCTTCAGAACGTTATCATATTTCTTAATAATTTTTGCAGGATTACCTGCTACCACGCAATAATCCGGAACGTCTTTTGTTACCACAGATCCGGCGCCTATAATCGCCCGGTTCCCGATGGTAACGCCTCCCAGGATAATAGACCCGATACCTATCCAGACGCCGTTACCGATTACTATATCCTTACCGTACCCTTCTCCTGCCATCTTATCTCCGTCGGGGGTCAGCTCGTGCGTGCCCGTAACGATGGTCACCCGGGAGGAGATATCACAGTCCTTTCCGATCTTAATGCGGCTGTTAACAGCGCCCACCAGGAAAGTATCTTCACCGATGAAGGTGTTGTCGCCTACCTGCAGTTCAAAGGGCCCTGATATTTTCGCTGCCATCACCCGCACATTCATGCCCAGTCTGGCGCCTGCAAAGGCCAGCAACTTTCTTTTCAGGCCGAACATCCTGGTGCCGGGCAGCGCACGGATCACCTTGTTGATAATAAACAGTCTTCCGGGTCTCAGGCTCATCTTACAATGTTTTTTATAATTGAATCAAGGTCTACGCTGTCATAAAATGTAGCCGCGTTGGCAGCATATTCTTTATAATCAGAGAAGATCTTTCCCATTGTATCCTTCACAGACTCCACACAGTTAAAATCCGTACAAAGCCCTGCCTTATAATGTTCCACTGTATACTTTAATCCTGGTATGTCATTACACAGCATGGGTTTCGAGAACATGGCATATTCCCATATCTTGTTAGGCGCGCAGTAGATATTGTTCAGGTCAATGAAATCGTATACCACGATACCAATATCTGCCAGCTTCGTGATCTCCAGGTGCAGAGGCGCATCAATGAAAGGAATATGAATGATATTCGGATTGATCTCCTTTAGGGTATCTATATAGTCAAAGTCCTTGCCTACAATCAGGAATACGAATTGTGAATCGTTTTCCAATGTCGCTTTCGCAATAGTATCCAGCCTGCGGTAATGGGTGATGATGCCCTGGTAAAGAATGATCTTTTTCCCTTTGCCGATCTCATCTTTCACCTGCTGTACCAACGGCCCGTTCGATCCGTTGATGCTGGCCTGTTCCAGCGGTTTGAAATAAGGCTTGTTCGGCAATACATAAGGTGTATGCTTCAGTTTCCATCGCACCCGGAGAATAGCAGACCTGTTGTATTCTGCCGTTACGATCTTATGTGCATACTGAGAGAGACGCTTCAGCAAAAAATTATATACAGGCACCGCATCATACAATTCCAGCAGGCACATCACAAACCGGTGTTCTTTCAGTTTTGTTCCGAGGCTGACAGCAGTATCGCCTGTAGCGATCCATAAAAGATCATGCGGGGTACTGTTAACGAGCTGGAATACTTTTTTCCTGAAGTAATAAACAGATAATATCTTGGAAGTGCCCCTGCTTTGCAGCCGGAGGTTCTCTATGGAAAGGTTCTTACATTCTCCCAAAAGGAAGGTTTCACTTTCCTTACTGATATCACCGCAGATCAGCTTTACGCTTTCATACAATTTCGAGAGCCCAAGCACCACATTCAGAACGGGTGCAATAAACGACGGATTACCCTTGCATACTATAATAGCCAACTTGTATGACGTCTCAACTTTCATTTATCGTGGTTAGTTTTATCACTTTATTACTGCAGGTCCTTTCATTATAAGAATTTACAGCTCACATAAATACTGGTGTAATGAATCAAACATTGCGTCTGCCTTTTTTCTTAATGTGTTCACTGAATCGGAACAATCAAAATCCTTTTCGTCAAATACTTTCATGGCCTGTCGCAGGTCATCCGCCCGGAAGGGCATATCCCACAGTCTGAAACCTTTGACCTGTTGGGTCAGTATGCCCAGCTTGGGCTCTATGCCAATGCACACAACAGGTTTATTCAGCAGCGAGGCCATTACGCCTCCGTGGTAGCGCGCTGTTATAAACCCATCAAACGCATCCAGCTTGTCCATAAAATGTTCTATACGGCTTTTAAACGGGTCCCATTCAAGACAGGGATACCCTCTTTCGGTGATGAGCTTCTTCCATTCCACATCGCGCAGGCTGGAGAAAATAATGAACGTAAACTCATAACCGGCATCCTTTTGCTCGTCCACCATTTTCAGCAAAGTGTCCTGGTATGCATTACCACCATTTTCATATCGCCAGTCCCTCACTATTACTCCTATCTTCTTACGCTTTTGCCCGTTGTGATGATCTACTCCATTTTTGGCCACAGCTTTATCGTAATTCAGAAAGCTGGAATAACAGATATCTGCGCCTTCATTCACTGCTTCATATCCCCAATCCTTACAATATGACAACGAAGTGTCGTCCCTCACGTACAACAGGTCCATCTGCCCCACCAGTGTTTTCACCTGCTCTATCCTGTCGTTCTCAGGATTGAAGGGCCCTAGTCCAAGTCCCAGCCCTACCGATTTCTTGGCCGGTACCGGCGGTGGCGGCGCGAACTTGTTGATGACCTTTTTTACAAGTAGTGCCGGGTTATCTGTCAGCAACTTCCAGAATAGCTTCAGATAGAACCCACCTTTATTCGAGTTAAATAAAAAGAACTGTGTTCCTCCGCCATAGATCAATACATCAACCGCCGTTCTCTTATTGTCATTTGCGTCTACATATCCCGACTTCCTCAGTAAGCGCTGGCAGTAATCGCTCGAGCTGCCACAAAAATCAACATTCAGACTCAGATCATTCGTTATAAAGAAATTTTCTATTGTACACATTAAAGCATCATCTCCAAAGTTCGCTTCGCCGTATGCACCTTTTACTACAACATTTTTTCCCATGGTATAACAATTAACAAACTATGTTCAACAAAGGGTATTTAGCCAATGAGGCCGCTCGCATATAGGTCTGTATTGAACATAGTTCATAAAAATTTAGTTCGCCGATTCTCTTGATTAACATTGATCATACACCTCGCGATACCCTGCTCATTAAGCAGTATGTCGCTTAAATGTCCTGATCAGAAAAAAAACTATTGCTCCCAACACAGATAGTAATATGAATATTCTCAATGCGATCGCGATCTCAGTAAAGATCATCAGCGCTGCCGAAAACAGGATCAGCAGCCATATTGATATACTTTCGAACGACCAGACAAAGTCCTTTTCGCACAACTTTCTCGAGGTATAGAACGGGATGAACACAAGCGTGTTCAGAAAATAGGCAATTGCGTAAGCAGCGGAACGCCCGATGGCGCCATAGTGTTTCAGGAACTGCATGCTGACGAGGGCCATTACGCCCCATACAACATTTGTGATCAGGCTCCACCACATGTACCCTCTGGCCGTGAAGTTCCGCGCTATGCCCTGGCGATGTGCAACAATGACAGTGGTGAACATGACCAGTACAATAGAGCTCTTCAGGGCCTCACCGGCATAATCACGACCAAACAGCAGGTTGCCCAGCTCGGGAACGTACATGAACGGAAGTGATATAAAGATGCCAACGATCCAGGGCAGGTAATTGTTCGCCATCTCGAACTTCTTGTTCATATTCTCCAGGTTTTTTACCACATATGGTAAAAAAGCCTGTCCTATCATGCCATTGATCACCGTTACTACCAGCATGATATTTAAGGCGGCATTATAGATACCCAGCTGCTGATAACCATTCGGCAGCTCCACCAGGAAGGCGTTGCAAAACCAGTTCACCGGCAACACCAGTCCTCCGCTCAATACCGCCGGCAGACTGTAAGAGAACAGTACATTCAGTTCCTTTGTAAAACCAGTCTCATTCACATTGATATCATACGCCCTGGCCGCCTTTCTCACTTCGAAAAAACCGATGGTGCAGATCACAACGGCATTGCTCGCCAAAGCAATGACAGCACCCGCCACGCCAAAGAACCACGACAGCCCGATAGCCACCGGTATATTGATAAGGCCTCCGATCAGGTTGATCCTGGAAATGCTCTTAAACTTTTCCAGCCCCAGCAGTATACCGTTCTGTACACCATTTACAGAGTAGAAGAGAATGGCAAGTCCGCCCAGCTGCAGATCCCTGATCAGCTCTGTCGATTTCAAAGAAACAGATGCCAGCGGTTTGGCATAAATAAAGATCAATCCGGCCACCACTACACCTGTTACCCACGAGATCAGGTACGACATTCTGATAATACGTCCTGCCTTGATCTTATCTTTCACACTATATTCAGAAACAAACTTCGTTGCGGTTACACCCAGCCCGAGCCCGGCAAATGTTGAGAACATATCTACCGTGGACCGGATCATGCCCAGCTCTCCAAAGCCCTGTTTCTTCAGTATCCTGGCTATAGCCACATACGTCAGAAAGATCAGCAGTCTTGAGCCGATAGTTCCGATAAAACTCCAGATGATGCCCGAAGACACCTTTTTGGCAAGGTCTGAGCTCAGGTTCCCCTTAATGAAGCCAGTCGCTTTTTCGGGTAAAATGCCTGCCACTCTTGAAATCAGCACACTGCGATTCATATTGCTTCCAGTTCATTTATGTGCGCTACTATCCTCTCGCACGATCTTCCATCCCCGTAAGGGTTTACCGCATTCGACATACTTTCGTATGCCTGGCGGTTGGTAAGAAGACTATCAACGTACTCGTATATTTTTGTTTTGTCTGTACCTACAAGTGACACTGTTCCCGCTGCCACCGCTTCCGGCCTTTCAGTGGTATGCCTCATCACCAGTACCGGTTTACCCAGTCCCGGCGCCTCTTCCTGGATGCCTCCGCTATCGGTGAGAATAAGATAACTGCGGTTCATCAGGTAGATAAAAGGCAGGTATTCCAGCGGCTCTATAATGAACACATTCGGTAACTGTTCATTCAGTAGTACATCTGCTACCGGCTTTCTTACGTTCGGATTAAGATGTACCGGGTAAATAAAGTCTACGTTCTTATGCTTCTCTGCCAGCTCTCTGATAGCACTGCAGATATTCAGGAATCCGTCACCGAAATTCTCTCGGCGGTGCCCTGTTATCAGTATCATCCGCCGGCCCGCGCTACCATCTTTCAGTTGCCATTCATTGATCAGCTCGCGTGAGATGCCCATCTTCGCCAGCTCGCACTCTGTCTCCTGTTTTAACTGTTCATCTGTCAGCACCCTGTCCAGCACCAGGTAAAGTGCATCGATCACCGTATTGCCGGTCACATGTATCCTTTCATCGGGCACCCCTTCCCGCAGGAGGTTCTGCCTGGCGGTTTCCGTTGGTGCGAAATGACAGCTGGCCAGGCGCCCTGTGAGGTTGCGGTTCATTTCTTCCGGCCATGGACTGTAGATATTATGCGTTCTCAGTCCGGCCTCCACATGCGCCACCGGGATCTGCCTGTAAAAGGCCGCCAGTGCGGCAGCGGTGGATGTTGTTGTATCGCCGTGTACCAGCACAATATCGGGCGTCACCTCACTCAGTACATCTCTCATACCTTGCAGCACCCTGACGGTTACATCTGTCAGGTCCTGCCCCTGCTTCATAATATTCAGATCATAATCCGGTGTGATATCAAAGATCTTCAGCACCTGGTCAAGCATCTCACGATGCTGTCCTGTCACACATACAATCACTTCAAATTGCTCCGGATGGCTCATCAATCTTTTTACCAATGGAGCCATTTTTATGGCTTCCGGTCTCGTGCCAAAAACAACCAGTACTTTTTTTTTCCTCATATATGTTGTGCTTTACAACCTTGCATCCACAAGATCCCTGTTAAGACAGGCTTTGGTATCGAAAATGACACCGTTATTTCGGATTATCTTTTTATAGTCCAGTTCCAGGAATTCCTGGTGGGCTACTGCTACGATGATGGCATCATACACAACAGAATTGCTTAACTGCTTGATGATATCCACGCCGTATTCATGGTACACCGCTTCTTCATTTGCCCAGGGGTCATATATGTCCACATCCAGTCCGAACTGCTCCAGTTCATGGTAGATGTCCACTACTCTTGTATTCCTTACATCAGGACAATTCTCCTTGAAGGTGATACCCAGTATCAGGGCTTTGGAGCCTTTTATTTTATGATCCTTTTCGATCATCAGTTTCACTACCTTGTTGGCTACAAACTGTCCCATGGTATCATTTACCCTTCTTCCCGACAGGATCACCTGTGGATGATATCCCAGTGATTCCGCCTTATGCGCCAGGTAATAAGGATCCACACCGATACAGTGACCACCTACCAGTCCTGGTTTATACTTCAGGAAATTCCATTTGGTACCTGCTGCTTCAATAACATCGTTGGTATCTATACCTATCTTATCGAAGATCAGGGCCAGTTCATTCACGAATGAGATGTTCAGGTCACGCTGTGCATTCTCAATAGCCTTGGATGCTTCCGCCACCTTGATGCTCGGCGCTTTATGCGTGCCGGCCTTAATGATGGAGCTGTAGAGATCGTCCACGATGGTGGCTATCTCCGGCGTGGAACCGCTGGTGACCTTCTTTATTTTGGTGAGTGTATTCACCTTATCGCCGGGATTGATCCTTTCAGGGGAATAACCAACGAAGAAATCTTTATTATACTTCAGGCCCGACACTCTTTCCAGTACAGGCACACAATCCTCTTCTGTACAGCCGGGGTATACGGTGGATTCATAGATCACGATATCGCCCGGTTTCAGGGCTGCTCCGATCATTTCTGAAGCCTTTAGCAGGGGCTTCAGGTCAGGCGCCTTAAACTGGTCGATCGGCGTAGGCACCGTCACGATGAATGTATTGTAGTCTTTCAGTTCTTCTTTGTTAAAAGAAAAACCCAATCCTTTACGGGACTTACCGCTTTTCTTCTTCATGTTCATTGCTTCCAGCAACTCTTCCATATCCGCTTCCTTTGTGCGGTCATGCCCCTCGCTCAATTCTGCAATGCGTTCCTGGTTGATGTCGAAACCCATCACATTGTAATGTTTCCCGAATTCAATGGCCAGGGGTAATCCAACATATCCTAAGCCTATTATCGCGATGCTGCGTTGCGCTACAACGATTTCTGTCTCTGCAGCTATCTGAACCTGATTAATTTCTTCGACCACATTGTTCATAAAAAACAGATTAAAAAAGATGTTTAGAATAAAATTCCAGTTGACATATCGTTTATTTCTTTGCCAGCGAGCGTTTCACCTTTGATATTAATCCATTGGTAGGCCGTACTGTATCCGAATATCCGTAACCGTAACCATAACCATATCCGTAACCATATCCATAACCGTAACCACTGCCGATCTTCACATCATTCACAATGATGTTCATCTTAGGCAGTTTACCATTGACATGCAGATCCCTGGAGAGCAGCAGCTGTTGCTTGAACGTGTATCCCTGTCTTACCAGGTAAAGCGTTGCATCGGCAAAGCGTCCCAGCAGCTGCGCATCTGTTACAAGGCCCACAGGCGCGGTATCTACAATGACATAATCAAAACGCTGTCTCAGCTCGCGGAACAATTTTTCTGTAGCAGGCAGCAGGAGCAATTCCGCTGGATTAGGCGGAATAGGGCCAGAGGAAACGATGTAACAGTTCTCGTGAAACCCGGAAGGTTTGATCAGCTCATCTACCGTTGATTTACCGATCACATAGGTGCTGAACCCGTACTGGTTCACCAATCCCAGTTGTTCAGAGATCTTCGGTTTACGAAGGTCCATTTCCATGAGTACAACCGACTTGCCGGACAGCGCCAGTACAGAGGCTATGTTGGTAGCCACGAAAGATTTACCCTCGCCACTCATACTGGAAGTCAGCAGGATCACCTGTCCTTTGTCGCCCAGTATAAACTGGAGGTTTGTCCTGATAGCCCTGAACTGTTCCACCACGGGTGCAACAGAGCCTTTCCGCACTACAACCAGTTCCTTATGATCTGAGTGACCTACTTCAGCCAGAATAGGCACAGTTGTATTGTGAACAATATCTTCCCTGCTTCCTATTCTGCGGTTGAACAGATCTTTGAGATATAATGCAACTGCCGGAATTGCCAGGCCGGCCACCAGGGCAAACAGGTAGATCATGGTCCGCTTGGGAGCAAACGGAGCGGAATCACTCTTAGCCGGATCTATGATCCTGGCGATAGCCAGGTTGGATGATTTGGAGATGGCTGACTCTTCTCTTTTCTTTAGCAGAAACAGGTACAGTTCCTGTTTTACGGCTTGTTGCCTTGAGAAGTCCAGGAATACCCTTTCTTTGCCAGGCACCTGTTTGATCTGGCTGCTGATGCCCCCCATACGGGTTTTCAGCTGATTAATGGCTATGACAATGCCACTTTTCAGTGAGGCAATATTAGCGCTCAGGTCGGCCCTCAGGGAGGCCAGCTGCTCGTCAATGTTCTTTATAAAAGGATTCGTTTCTGTGGTGGTCATCAGGCTACGCTGCCTGTCCAACTGCATGGCATTATATTTCTCGACGATGGCCAGGAAGGTGGGATCCTGTACGACCAGCGAAGAAGGTACGATACGTTTACTGTTGTTCTGGTCTTTGATGTATTGTTCAATAGACTCTACAATACTCAGCCTGACTTCCTGCTCGGTAAGTTGCTTGTTGAGGTCTTCCGTACCGGATACCAATACCTTGGACTGTTCCTCGAGGTCGGCCAGGTCATTTTCCTGTTTGAACTGCTGGATCTGTTTTTCAACGCCGGACAGTTCACTACTTACCAGCATGAGGCGGTTATCGACGAATGCGATCGTGCTGTCTACTATCCTGTTTTTATCTTCAACGCTGGCCTGCAGGTATTTCTCGATCAGCTTGTTCAGGATGATCTCTCCTTTCCTTGGAATGGTGGATTCTATGCTGAGATTGATCACACTAACCTGTTTGTTCGGTATTTCAACGTTGATCTTCTGCTGATAGGCGGCCACAGCATTATCAAAGGAGGTAACGTTAATAAGATATTCCTCACCCACCAGCTCAACCTGTTTGTTCCGCGTAACACGCAGGACACCTTCTTCCAGTTGAATGGTATCGCCCCAGTTCAGGGTTTTCTCCCTATGGCTGGTATTGAACCTGAATTTGGTTTCATCAAGCGGCTTTAGTACATACTGTACATTCTTGAGGGTGTCTTTCAGATACAACCAACTGGCAGTGAAGGGCACATCGAGTACCTCTGCCTTTTTCAGATGCCCCTCCACTACATAGGTAACGTTCAGCTTCAGATCCCTTACTACCTTTTCGATGATAGATCTTGATTTCAGGATCTCCACTTCATTATCGACGTTACTTTTGGTGTTGAACACCCCCAGCTGATCCAGTATTTCCTGGCCCTGGATGTCGCCGCCCTTCTTGTCGTCTTTCACCAGGATCTTGGCATTGATATTATACCTCGCGGTTGAATATCTCAGATACACCCATGCAAGCGTACCAGTCAGTAACAGGCATATTACAAACCAATACCACCTGTTGCGCAGCTTTTCTACGATGTTTTGTACATCAAGCGTATTGTCAGGTAAAAGCTCCGCTTCTATCTTGTTATTTACCGCACCGTTAATGTGATTCGTACCACTCATATTATGGGATTAATTATAATTTAATTCTGGTTGCAAGCACAACTAATAAAGACAACAGAGACACGGCGATGGTGAAATTCCTTGTTTTTGCAACATCTGTAGACGCAACTTTAGTCTTGTTCGGTTCTACGTATATAACATCTCCCTGGCGTAAATAGAAATAGGGGGAAGTAAACATTTTACTATCGTTGATATTAAAACGTATGAATTCTTTTTTGGCGCCCGCATCTCTTATCAGCAGGATGTTCTCCCTTCTGCCATAAATGGTAAGATCGCCTGCCATACCCAGCGCATCCAGCAATGTTACTTTCTCATTCGGCATGACATAAGAGGAAGGTTTTGTTACCTCACCCAATACCGTGATCTTAAAATTGACAAAGCGGACGTTTACTACAGGGTCTTTGTAATATTCAGCAGCTTTTGCCCTGACCTCATCGCGCACCATGTCGGTGGTCTTTCCTTTTACGAACACCTTCCCGATGAGCGGCAGCACTACATACCCGTCTTTG
Source organism: Chitinophaga filiformis (assembly GCF_023100805.1). Lineage (NCBI taxonomy): Bacteria > Pseudomonadati > Bacteroidota > Chitinophagia > Chitinophagales > Chitinophagaceae > Chitinophaga > Chitinophaga filiformis. The sequence continues at coordinate 3,940,633 of NZ_CP095855.1, read as the reverse complement.
TCAACCAGGTATCCGCTGATGGAAGAACCGGGAGAAGATGGTGAATTGCCGGCCCCCAGGGGATTCCCGTCGATAGGCCAGGTAGCGGTATTTTGCTGGTTCAGCAAAGCTGTAGCAGAAGGATCGAGTGTTTGTATGCTTACCTGTAAGATATCGTCAGGCTGTATGGGCGGGGTAGTAAAAGCAGCCTGATCGATGGCTGTCTTTTTTACGGAATCAGGAATATCTTTGAAATAGGCGATGTTCTTCGGGCTGGAACAGGATGTAAAATATAGAGACATAGCACCTGCCAAAAGCAGTAGCAGGTAAACTCCAGGTTTTGTAGTGCGACTCCCGCGATTAATAATCCTCATTATAAAATTAACTGTTTAAAAAAGGTCTATTACCGGCATACCGCTGGACATGCCCGATAATCATGTATTGATTGGTTACTATAGTTTAATTTTGTCCTTATCCAGTTGTTCGTATGCAGAATTCTTACTGATAAATTCCGGTACCAGTTGCTTCATGAGAACTACTGTAGGGGTAATGTAATGCTTCTGGGCAGAAGCGATCAGCTTTTCAACATGTTCATTCACTTCAACAAAATCATATTCACGAACGCGGGCTATCATGATTTTCTCATGATAGGTACTGAGTGTATTTTCTGCATTGTTCAATAGTTCTTCGAATAGTTTTTCCCCCGGGCGTAATCCTGTAAACACGACCTGTATATCTTTGCCAGGCTCTCTCCCGCTCATGCGGATCATCTTATTGGCCAGATCTGCAATTTTCACCGGCTGTCCCATATCAAACACAAATATCTCGCCACCTTGTCCCATTGCCCCTGCTTCCAGCACCAGCTGACATGCTTCGGGAATGGTCATGAAGTAACGGGTGATATCCGGATGTGTAACAGTCAGCGGACCTCCTTTTTCCAGTTGCTGTTTAAATCGCGGTATAACGGATCCGTTAGATCCTAATACATTGCCAAACCTCGTTGTAATAAACCGTGTAGGCGGCATACCATATACGGGACCTGACTTTTTATATTGACGGTTAACATGGTTATTGTAGGATTGTATAAATATCTCGGCTATGCGTTTGGAAGCGCCCATGATATTGGTAGGGTTCACAGCTTTGTCGGTAGAGATCATTACAAATTTCTCCACCCCAAATTCTACTGACAGCTCTGCCAGCATCTTCGTGCCCATTACATTGTTCAGCACGGCCACAGAGGGGTTCTTTTCCATCATGGGCACGTGTTTATAGGCAGCAGCATGATACACCACAGAAGGTTCATACACCTCAAATAACTGCTGCATACGGATGCGGTCACAGATATTTGCGATATAAGGCACTACGGGCGTATTCGGCGCCATTTCTGCCATTTCCAGTTCCAGTTCGTGTAAGGGTGATTCTGCTTTATCGCACATTACGACCACAGCAGGTTCAAGCTTCACCAGCTGTCTTACCAGCTCACTACCAATAGAACCGGCAGCGCCTGTAACGAGGATCGCTTTACCTCTTGCTTCACGGCTAACCTGTTCATTATTGATGCTGATCACAGATCTGTCCAGCAGGTCTTCGATCTTTATATCCTGCAATTTGGCAGGGCTCCATTCAGCGTTGATCCATTTATGAACGGGTAATACCTTCTGTACTTTAATGTTCAGTGCAATGCAATTATCAACAAGGTCGTTGAGTACCTGTGCATCGGGTGCTTCTTCTGCAACGATGAGCAACCTGACCTTCTCCTGTTTCATCAGTCGCTCGAGCGAGCTCCTGGAAGTGGCGAATATAGGCAGTCCGTCCAATCGTTTACCCGCGCGGGTAAGCTTGTCGTCCAGGAAGCCGCTGACACGGATATTTCCTGTCTGATCTTCGCTGATAGCCTTCCGCACCATCAGCCCGGAATGGCCTGCGTTATATATAACAGCTTTGGTTTTGTTGATGCCGCCATACCTGCTGTAATAACGGAAAGCCCATTTTACAAAAAGCCTGTAAGACAACAGGAAGAAGGTATTGATGAAGAAGTTGATAGTGATAACGGATAGTGGGATCATGTTCTCTGCCGTGTATGTAACGGCAGCAACATTGATATAATAATAGATAACAGCACTGATAAGACTCACACATGATATGCGTCCTATATCGGCCATACTCGTATACCTCACAATGCCTGTGTAAGTACGAAACAATAACGACAGTAATAAATTCACACTCACAACAACCAATACAATATCCTGCATGGGGTATCGACCAAAGTCTTCGAGGTCGAAGTTAAGCCTGAGTAAAAAAGACAAGCTCATTGCAACAATCGAACACCCGAGGTCTAATAACAAAATCAGCCAGGATGGGGTAATCCATGATCTCTTAGTCATCGGTTTAATTAGATAAGGTTAAAACTGTATCAGTACTTTTTCTATAACGGAATCTCTTAAAACAGTGTCTTTTTCAACAATTTATGTTTTAACCTGTGTGCAAAATAAATACATAATGTGAAATTTTGTCCAGTTTATAGATGAGTTTAACCACATGTTTTTATCACTAATATTTTTATTCCTTAATATTAAAAACACATTGATTCATACAATTCTTCTATACTGCTTGCTGCCGGCCTTTTCTCCACCGCAGGGTTTTTCAATCTTTTGGAAGTAACACTTATGCCTATTTTAATATTGCGTATTTCTACGCGCCGTTAAAGTGACATTATCAATGCATCATACATATCTAAAGACACAACAAATATCCTGATGACGTACGCCACCTTACATAGGTTGTTATCCTTAAGAATATGGTATTAGCGTGAAGCAATGAGTTTTCCATGGCATGCAAGTTAAGTTGACTACTTGGTTATGTACTTTGCACTCTAAAGGCGTTATAAGCAGACTTTAAAGTAATGTTTGCTATTCAAGTGATTTGGTGAGACAGTTGAAACAAACACTATACCAAAAAGCAGCAATGCCAATTCTTTCTCAAGGCTACACTTGATAACAACTATTGACGAGTGTTTGTTTTGGGATTTTAAAAACCTTTAGCTCATCCGTTGTCTTTAAACAAAAAGGACTAACAAATAAAAAAATAAACAAATTCAAATTATTGATTGTATAAACACTTGGGGCTATCTGAAAAAAAATTACCCGGAGCGAAAAGCCGCACCGGGTAAAGTTTACTACAAAAAAATATATGTCTTAACGTTATTCCACAGTTAGTGTGCCGGTATAGCCACAGGTTTTGTTCTGATCGCTGGCATAGCCTCTTCAGTGAAGATCTGTTTCTTCTGCGGTTTATGCCATACGTAACTTCTCTTCAGACATGAATAGCAGATATACCTGCGGATAGGAAATAAGCCCAACACATATTTAACAAAGAAACCACGGGGTACCCTGTCTTCAAGAACACCGTGTTTACATTTAGGGCAATCATGCAATTCAATACGCTCCACGTTGGAAGATGAGCCCTGTAGCAAAATGTAACTCATAGGTAATTAATTAGTCTGGTAAGGGATCGTAGTTTGTTCACGAACTACTGTACAAAAATACAAATAATATTATTATTGCATTAATTTAATTTTTACTTTGAGAAGTACTTTATATACGTAAAGTTGCAAATCAGTTGATGCTGTCAATCATCTTTTTCCAGGCCAATACCCCATATGGAGCCGCAGGACACCATGCTTTTTTAAGTACATGAGGATGAATCTTTTAGCATCCCTCCAATAAGGGATAGATGTCTTTCAGCGCCTGGGCCCGGGCGCCGATCCCCTGCCGGGCTCCTTTGACTGCCCGGGAAGCTCTTTCTCAATATATACTAATACGAGTAATACCATCTGACCGGCCATTTTAAACAACTCCATTGCCAATGTCCGCTTTCTGTTCTCTTGCATCACTATCTGAACGAAGGGACCTCACTTTTGCCATCCGCTTCTAATTCCGATTTCTTTGTTATTTTACCGCAATGAAAGGCTTGCAAATAGATACCAGTAGCAAAGTTCCCGTATATATGCAGATTGTGGATTCCATTATGGTGGCAGTCCGCGATGGAATGCTGACCCGCGACCAGCAGATCCCTTCCATCAATGAGCTGAGCGAACAATATCTGCTTTCACGGGGCACGGTAGAGAAGGCGTATAAAGAACTGCGGGATAAAAAGGTTATTATATCAGTAAAAGGCAAAGGATATTTCATTAACAGGACAGACGTAGTCATTCCCCTCCGGATATTATTGATCTTCAACAAGATCAGTAACTATAAAAAACAGGTGTATAATTCCTTTGTAAAGGCCCTGGGAGACAATGTATTTGTAGATCTTCATATTCATCACCATAGTGTTCCTTTGTTCGAAAACCTGATCAACAATCATCTCGGAGATTATGATTACTATGTGATCATGCCGCATTTTTACGAACAACCTGGGAAAGTATTGGAAATACTGCGGAAGATACCCGCTGAGCAATTAATCCTGCTCGATAAAGACCTGCAGGAACTAAAGGGCAATTACGGAACGGTATATCAGAATTTTGAAAAGGATATATATGAAGCACTGCATGAAGCACTACCCGTGTTGAAAAAATACGATAACCTGGTATTTGTAAACCCGGGCATTACTCCTTACCCGATAGAGATCGAAAAAGGCTTCCGGTACTTCTGTCGTATGCAGGACTTTAATTTTTCAGTCATTGAAGGTATAGAAATGCATACGCCCGTTACTAAAGGACAAGCCTATGTGATTATAGAAGAAACTGACCTGGTGAACCTGGTGAAGATATGCAGGAATGAACAGCTCACCATTGGAAAAGACGTAGGCATAGTTTCATATAATGAAACCCTGTTAAAAGAAATATTACTCGATGGTATTACAGTAATATCAACCGATCATGAGCAGATGGGCGCCGCCGCTGCACGAATGATCACTGAGAAAAAACAGGCACGGATCAAAAATCCCTTTAAATTAATTCTAAGGAATTCTTTGTAACAAAAACATCTATGACCTCCCATACAATCTCCGGTAACTGAGAGATAGACACATTTACCCTCTCTTCCCGCAATTTGTCCGCTTTGTCAGATCAGCCACCATCTGCCGTGCATTTTCAAAGGCATCAGCAATATCTGTATTACGTTCCGGTTACAACACCGGTGAAATGATATCACGCTTGTCCCGACGTCCGCTGATAAGCAATAACCCAAGCACTGTTCCCAACTTTTCAAGATTTAAAAAAACCGGCCAGACAGTATCCGCAACCGATTATTTGCATATATTCGCAACCGAACGGTTTCTAAAACTAATTATCTGAGCAATGAGGAGAGATGTTTTTCAAGCCATCGCAGATCCGACAAGACGAGCTATTATATTATTGATCGCATCGCAGGCGATGACACCCAATACTATAGCAGAGCATTTTAACACCACCCGGCAGGCGGTGTCCAAACATCTGCGCATCCTGGCAGAATGCCAGCTGGTAAAGCAGGAACAGTCGGGCAGGGAAATTTATTATCAGTTAAACGGTGACAAAATGAAAGAGATCGACAAATGGCTCGACCAATTCCGGAAAATATGGGAGAGCCGTTTTAACGAGCTCGATAAATTATTACTAACACTTAAAAATGATAAAAAATGAACGTCAACTTAGCCTTTGATTTTTCCGTTGATAAGGAAAACAAGACAATCACTGTAAAAAGGGAATTTGATGCAGCAGTTGCTTTGGTATGGGACGCCTACACCAAAAGCGAGCTCCTTGACCAGTGGTGGGCGCCAAAACCCTGGAAAGCAAGGACCAAAACCATGGACTTCAGAGAAGGTGGATACTGGCATTATGCCATGGTAGGCCCGGAAGGTGAAGAACACTGGGCACTGGCTAACTACGTGCAGATACAACCGCAAAAAGCTTTTACCGGACTTGATGCCTTTGCTGATGCAGAAGGCAATGTAAATAAACAGCTGCCACAGTCTAAATGGGAGATCTCTTTCATTGAGAAAGGACAGCTTACCCTTGTACAGATACATATCTCCTACGATGACCTGGCTCAGCTGGAAACAACTATCCAGATGGGCTTCAGAGAAGGTTTGTCAATGGCTATGGAAGGTCTGGACGAATTGTTGCCTTCATTAAAAAAATAAGTTAAATTTAGACCTATCTCACCACGTAAACAGAAAACCACATTCAGGAAAAACAAACACTATGAAGAAAAAAATTCTATTTGTTGTCTGCCTGCTGTTTGGACTAATGTTCATCAACGCAGGATTAAACAAGTTCCTCAATTACATGCCGCCTCCGAAAGATATGCCTGAAAAAATGATGGAAGCAATGGGTGCGTTCATGAAGATCACCTGGTTAATGCCGCTTATCGGGATCGCGGAGATCGTAGGTGGCATCCTTTTCATTATTCCCAAAACCAGGGCTCTGGGCGCCATCATTATTCTGCCGGTAATGGTCGGGATCATTCTCACCAATATCACTGTAGCGCCGTCAGGATTGCCTATTGCACTGACATTACTGGCCATCAACATCTGGGTGATCATCGAGAACAGGGAAAAATATCTCCCGATGGTTAGCTAAACAACGGTATGTATACACGAACGTATACCCTTACTGTTGAAAATACCTGTTAATGACACTAACGCGGTCAATCGGCCGCTGATATGCTAAAATGCTGGCCGGAATGTTCCGGCCAGCATTTTTTAATAGCTTACTTCGGCACCGCCGTACTGATATCTATCCGCTTTTTCATCTCCTTCTGCAGACTTCTTGCAGAGTCAAGATGTGTGTATAGCAGTGGCAGACTATTACTGGCGAAGGATTTTATCTCCGGGTCTGTACCATACTTTGCAGCCTTTCCAAAATCTTTGATGTCCTTGTTATAGTCATTCACCGTAAGGTCTACATACGACCTGTCGAACTCAATGCCTTTCTTTTGAAGCAGATTTTCCTTCTGCTTCTGCTGATGGTTGGAAATGTCTGTTGGAAGTGTTACATTCTTGGCGGCTGCCAGCTTCTTCAGCCGGGCTTCTGCTTCCTTATGATCTTTGACGATCATCGCACCCAGATCTTTTACCCGCTGATTTTCGGATCTATCCATGGCCATCTGACCCATTTCCGCTTCCAGCATTACTCCACTGGCTGTATTAACGAGGAAATCTGCATCATCCCTGGTCAATACAATAGCCGTCGAATCGTCCGGACGGTTCTCTGTTTCGATCCTTTTGGCATTTACCTCTTTGGCACTCTTTACACTATCGGGAGCTTTGCTATTGCAACTGAAAAGGAAGGAAATAACTACAAGACCCGAATATAATCTGACGAAATTTTTCATGGTCTTTTTTCTGTAATCGGCTCAAAATGCATGCCACTGAACAGAACAATATGATCTGCTGTCCTCGGTAGCTGTCAAAACATGCATAGCGTCAGGTTTTAACATTGATCAAGCCACAATAATTATACCTCAATCCGCTTGCAGCCGTGTTCTGTCTGGCACAAGCAGGAAATAACCACTTATGGGCTGATCTGTAAGGTATCTTTCCGAATAGATGAGAATGTGAAAGAAGAGGTATCGATAATAACGGCAACCGGTACAGTACCGGTTGCCGCTTAAATACATCATACACCTAATGGTGAGCAGGAATCTGCGCCTGCAGGATAATATTTCTTGATCACCTTCGCCATATGGCTGGCATCTGTAAATCCTAATTCATAAGCTATCTCCTTTGCACTCTGATCGGAATGTTTCAACCGGCTCTGGGCCACATTCACCCTCGATTTCAGCACATATTCCTTCAGGGTCTCTCCTGTCTTCTTCTTGAAGTACTCGCTTACATAGGTAGCAGACAGATGAAATTCGCCGGCAATCGCTTCAATGCGTAATTTCTCATTGTCAAATAAATTGAACTGTATGTACTGCAGGATATCGCTTATCTGCTTGTCTCCCGCCGGATGATCATTTTTGAAGGTCTGTTCAAAATTACGCCGGAGAATGTTAAGCAGTGCAAACATATGACCGCGTATGATAGAGTCCGACTGCCCGCGTTTATTCGTATACTCATCATATATACCCTTGATCAGATGGGCCAGCATATTCTTATCGGAAGCGCTGTGTACAATATCTCCGGGCTGCCTGTTGTAGCTGCTCAAGATATAGTGCAGGTTCTGGAACCACTCCGTGTAATCCATCATCTGCATACTATCCTTCCTGAAGAACAAGCTATTGAAGCGGATAAAAATGAAAGTGGTCGGCGCTGTTATCTCAAACGAATGGCAGTCGTAAGGAGGCAACAGGAAGATGTTATCCTGCTGGTAGGGAATTACGCTATGATTGATACATTGCTGACCACTACCGGCTTCGATATAAACAAGCTCAAAAAAATTATGCTTATGCGGCCGCTGGTTCCATTCCTGTAATTCCTCTCTTGTAATGAAAAAAGGCTGAGCTGAATTTTCTACCTGCATGTGTATTCCTGATTTACTCGTCGAAAATTAGATCCTGAATCGGCCGTCAAGTTAATGCAAAAACACCTGTTTTTATCACCATCCGATAAGTATCAGGGAAGGGTCAGCACAATCCGTCCCCGGGTACTACCTGTTTCCTGCTGCTGATGAGCGATATCCATCTGGGAAAAGTCAAAATGGTTGACATATGGGCGGATAATATCCTGCTCCAGCAGTCCTGCCAGGGCCTCCATATCACGGCCATTGGACTCAACCAGGAAGAAGAAGGCCTTTACCCCCTTTTCCTTTGCTGTCTCAGCAATTTCTGCCGGCACACCGGTGGGAATGCTGATGATCATTCCGCCCGGCTTAACTGTAGATATAGATCTGCTGATCAGTTCCCCTCCTACACCGTCAAATACCAGGTCCACATCGTTCACAACTTCTTCAAAGCGCTGGTTCCGGTAATCCACATGCTCATCTGCGCCCAGTCCCAATACGAAATCCTTATTGGCGACTGAGGAGGTGCCTATTACATAAGCGCCTGCATGTCTGGCTAACTGTACCACAAAATGCCCCACTCCGCCGGCCGCCGCATGCACCAATACCCGCTGGCCTTTTTTCAGGTTGGCCTGCTGGAACAAGCCCTGGTAAGCTGTCAGCGCGGCCAGCGTGGTGGCCGCTGCCTGCTGGTGCGTAACATTAGCAGGCTTTTTCGCCAGGTGAGCAGCAGGAGCTGCCACATACTCTGCATAAGCCCTGCCGTGGCCGGGGAAATTCACCATGCCAAATACCTCGTCTCCTACTACAAATGCTGTCACTCCAGCGCCTGCCGCTGTTACGGTACCCGAAACATCCCAGCCCAGGGTGATCGGCAACTCATCTTTCATACGGCCAGCCATCCCCTTCCCCGCTCTTGTCTTTACATCTACCGGGTTAATGGCAATTGCATGCACCTTTATCAATACTTCATTTTCTTTAATAACCGGTTCTGGAACAGTGGTATATTCCAATTTGTCTGTTCCGCCAAATTCCCTGATGATAATCGCTTTCATTGCTTGTATGTTAATACTGTTTAATAAGCAGGAGCATGATGATGGAGCATCTTGCCTTCTGCCTGCATTGACAACTCAAAATTGAGGCAAAGTATACCAATGGAAGAGTATTTATTTGGGTAAGAAAGGTATTTTTCAAGGTCGGGCCACGGGAAAGGAAGCCCGTTCCCGGAGAATATACACAGGGTTAAGCCAAAAGCCAGATAAAAGGATATAAATACTAATTGATGCGCTTATCAAATCCTAATGCTACAAGTTCTGTATAGGCCTTCCATACATCTTCCGGTATTTCCTGAGGTATCTGGAATCCTTTACTGCTGTATGTTTTTATCCTGTACAGATCACCGGCCAGCGTATCGAGAAATGTTTCATAGGAAATAGTGCCACGCGATAAATAATCGCTCATTGATATTTGCGGAGATGTTACTGTTATAGGTACTTCCTTAAAATGGTTCCTGAAGGTGGCGTATGTACGCCGCTCCATATAAGGTTTATGCACCAGTATAAAGCTCGAGGGACTGATATGCCGCTCCTTCAGTAACTGCATACTGAAAATAACATTTTCCCCGGTATTGGTCGATTTACGCTCGAGGATGATGGCAGATTCCGGCACCCCTTTCTTTATCGCTATTTCCGCAAATGTTTCAGCTTCGCTTACTTTCCAGCTATCCTGTGTCAGGTATCCGAAACCGCCCGAGAATACGACCAGCGGTGCGAAGCCTTCCAGGAAAATATCTGCAGCTCTTTCGGCAACACTGGTATCATGACTCCCCAATACCAATATACAATCCGATACTTTGATATCCTGGTGCAGGCATAGATAGTCCCATAATTTCTGAGCCAGCTGAAACGTCTTTTCGTCTTGCATACATTCATTTCCCTTGTAAACCGTGACCTGCAATATTGCAGCCCTTTACGCAAAGTACTTGCTGAAGCAGATGCCATGCATCCACCGCTGTCAGCAACCTGTAATTTTTCATAACAGTGCCTTACGTATAGATCTTGTAATAATACTAATTATACTATTTATATACAACAGGGTTGAACGGTCATGTCACATACCACAGCGTTTTCAAAAAACCCTGACCACGATCATACTACCACATCCATTAATAAAATACCTTTGGATAGTAAACCAGTTCTTATGATCCTGACAATAACAATGAACCCTGCACTTGACAAAAGCACTACTGTCGATAAATTATTCCCCGAGAAAAAACTCCGCTGTGCAGCACCAGTCACAGAAGCCGGCGGTGGCGGTATCAATGTCAGTAAGGCCATCAGGGAACTGGGGGGAGAAAGTATAGCGTTCTACCCTGCCGGCGGCGCCAATGGCGCAAGATTGCAGGAAATACTCACAGCAGCGGGCATCCGCAGTGCCGTGGTACCATTGAAGGGAGAAACAAGAGAGAACATCACTGTTACGGAGCTCAGTCACAATCAGCAATTCCGCTTTGTTATGCCGGGCCCCACGCTCGACAAAGAAGATGTAGAAAGATGTCTTGCCGCTATCGAAGCCATACAACCGGTACCCAACATCATTGTAGCCAGCGGTAGTCTGCCGCCTGGTGTACCCGGCGATTTTCTTGCACAGCTGGCGGCACTCTGCAGGCGTAAGGGGGCAAAACTGATCGCCGACACATCCGGAGAACCATTGCTGCAGGCGGCGGGGAAAGGCATTTACCTGTTGAAGCCCAACATGTCTGAACTATGCAGCCTGGCGGGTAAAGAATACCTGGAACTGGATAGTGTAACGGAAGAAGCCAGGAAGGTGATTGATAAAGGCTATTGTGAAGTGCTGGTGATCTCTATGGGACCTGCCGGCGCACTGCTGGTCACCAAAGAGATGAGTGAACGGATCAGCGCTCCGGCCGTAAAGAAGCGTACTGCTGTGGGTGCAGGCGACAGCATGGTAGGTGGTATGGCCTGGATGCTGGACAAGGGCGAGCCTTTACTGACGGCCGCGAAATTTGGTGTGGCCTGCGGCACCGCTGCTACCATGAACGCAGGCACACAGCTCTTCAAAAAAGAAGACGCGTACCGGCTGTATGAATGGATCGGGCACTGATCCCGGATGACCACAAACATCTTTCCGGGCAACCATGATCATTTTCCCCTCCTTGCTGCCATACTACATTTATGGTAAAAAACCGTATGCTGAAAAGAGCCTGCCTGTTATTGATCATATTAATGCAGTATTTCCGTGTTGCAGCCGGGCAGCAAATGTACTGGCTACCCGCAGATCGTGCCGGAGACAGACAGACACTTTTTAACTATTTTGAACAGTCTCCATTACTCGGGCTGGATCCACATGATTATGCCTACACGCTGGTACAACAGTTGAAAGCGGGTAGCGCGCCTGCAGATTCCGCAGCAGCAGACAAACAGCTCTCCGAAGCCGCCATCGCATTCTTTACCGATGTGGCATATGGTACGAAGGTAACCAGGGTTGGATACGACGGATTGAAATATACGCCCGACTGCAGGGATATACCCCAGCTGCTGCACCAGGCGCTTGCAGACAATACATTCGGGCAACTGCTCAATAAACTGGAACCGACCTGTCCGGAATACCGTTCCATCAAAAGTATGATCGCTGTATACACCCGGCGGCTGCAGGAAAGCAGTTACCATCCGGTAAAGATCAGTTCCGACCTGGTAGACAGCAGCAATCATCCCCTGATAGAAAAGCTCTACCAGCTGGGCTGCCTGGATACCATCAGCTACAGCATACAGGAAGATACTTTAAGGACAAGGGTCCGCGCAGCACAACGCCTGTTCGAGTTCATGGAAGATGGCGCCCTGAGACGCGGTGTACTGGAAGAGCTGAATATATCACTGGAAAAAAGATTATCCGAGTTAAAACATGCCTTGAATACATACCGCTGGCTGAACTGCGTACGTCAATACCAGTCAGTCATTGTCGTGAATATCCCCGCTGCGGGACTGTATCTTTACCAGGGCGACAGCCTGCTGCTCTATTCCCGTACCATCGTGGGAAAAGAAGCTACGCCAACTTCTCCCCTTACAAGCAGTATAGACGAGATCATCATGTATCCTTACTGGACGGTGCCTTACAACATTGCCACGAGGGAACTGCTGCCAGGCATCAAAGGTAATCCGGTAGCTTACCTGGATGCAGGCAATTACCAGGTATTGGACAAATCAGGCAAAATACTGGATCCTTCCACCATCAACTGGTCATCTCTCAGCAGGACCAATTTTCCTTATACCATCCGGCAGATGAACGGCTGCGACAATTCACTGGGCATCATCAAGCTGAATTTCTTCAATCCTTACAGTACCTACCTGCACGATACACCGGGTAAAAGCTATTTTATGTTCAACAAACGGTATTTCAGTCATGGATGTATCAGGGTGGAAGATGCCATCCCGCTGGCAAAGCTGCTGTTGCCGGAGGAAGCGCAACGTATAGACAGCCTTGAAAAAGCGGCTGCCGCACCGCAGAAAGGCCCTGTCAGCATCCAGGTAAAGCAGAAAACGCCCCTGTTCATACTGTATGAAGTAGCCTGGCCCGATCAACAGGGCAGCATCCGGTTCTATGACGACGTTTATAATAAGTTCAGATAAGAGTTTATACAGTTTTTTCAAACATTAGGGCTTTGATATGTGTTATCAGTTGTATCAATGCTCCGTAGACCGGGTCAATATGCCAGCTATTACTTTGTGTGATGATGGGGGTCATCAGACTACCGGGATAGTATCTTTTTCTACGGAGAGCGTCACCTAACTTCTGAAAAACAACTGTGTATGCTATCACTGTTCTACAGGTCAGCAGCGTTCATGTGCATTTCAGGTTTTTTATTAGCCTGTACCCGGCCAGCGCCGGAAGACCGTCACGCCAGCCCGCGGGATAGTCAGCAACAGGCATCTGCAGGTTTTTCAGCAGTGTTGTCAGATGAAATAAAGGATACCATAGGCTATCAGCGTTTCCTTCTTCATCTTGTACATAACAATCCATCGGAGAAGTGGCCTGTGTATGGAGCAGTTCCCCCCGAAGGGGCATTGCTTCCATATCACAGGATCCTTGCCTATTATGGCAACCTTTATACGCCCGCCATGGGCATACTGGGCATGCAGCCGGAAAAGGAAATGCTTGCAAAATTAAAAGAGGAAACCGCCAGATGGCAACAGGCTGACACCATGCTGCCGGTATTGCCCGCACTACATTACATCGCTGTTACCGCTCAGGCCAATCCCGGACCTTCAGGTAAATACCGGCTGCGAATGCCGCAGGCACAGCTTGACAAAGTGGTGGCCCTTGCCTACCAGGAAAAGACCATGCTATTCCTCGACGTACAGGTGGGACTTAGTACCCTGCAGGATGAACTGCCACCACTGGAACCGTATCTGCGCCTGCCCGGCACACACCTGGGAATAGATCCGGAATACTCTATGAAAAACCTGCAGGTCCCCAGTTCCAGTATCGGCACCTTTGATGCGGCTGATATTAACTATGCCATTAAGTTTTTGTCGGACATTGTAAAAAGATATCACCTTCCTCCGAAAGTACTGGTGGTACACCGCTTTACACAGGCGATGCTCACCAATTACAAGGATATCAGAAAAGTACCTGAGGTACAGCTGGTGATCAACATGGATGGTTTTGGCAGTCCGGCCAAAAAGATAGATAGCTACAAGGGCTTCGTGGCCGCAGAACCGGTGCAGTATACCGGTTTCAAACTATTTTATAAAGTAGATCCACAGACAGGCAGGCGGATAATGCGGCCGGAGGAAGTGCTGGCCTTATATCCAAGCCCTGTCTATATTCAGTATCAGTAAGGACCAACGTCTTGTCATATAACAATGCTGCACCGGACAATTAAACATCATAGGTGCTGCCGGCTCAGGAGTTATTTTTTGTTCTATTACCCTTTACTGAAAAAAGCGACCATGAAGAAGATACTCGCTGTTGTTGATTCGCTTAACTACAAAGAAGAACAACTTGATACGATAGAATATGTCTCCGGGATATTAAAAAGTAATCTCACCATTGTAATGCCACAGGAAATAAACGGCAGCTCCTTCCTTACCTCGTCCGACTTTGCCGCCAACGCACCGGCAAGCTATTTTGAGCTGGGGATAAGAGCATCCCGGGAAAAGGACGACATCATCAAACACAATACAACCGCTATGCGGATGGCATGCCAGGCACGGAACCTGTTCTGCGCAATGTATGGTGACAGGGCCGCTACTCCGGAAGAGATCATACTCGAAAGCCGCTTTGCCGACCTGGTATTGCTGGGAAAAGAGCTGTCCCTCCACCTGCAGTTTGACAACGGCCCGACAGGATCTGTCAGGAATGTACTCGCAAATGCAGAATGCCCGGTGCTTGTTACGTCGGAAGATATGCCGGCAGTAAAGGGCGTTGTTTTCACTTATAATGGCACGTATTCTTCTATGTACGCTATCAGGTCATTTACAGGTATGTTTCCCGAAATTGTAACGCAACATGCAACGGTGATCTATATAAATGAAAAAGAGAATAAGGCCATGCCACATGAAAGGTTATTGAGAGAGTACCTGGGCGCTTATAACCGGAATATCTCTTACATGACCCTGTCGGGCAAAGCCGATACCGTAATACAGGCATACCTGGAACAAAAACCGGATCATATCACCACCCTGGGGGCGCATGGCAGAAGCAGGTTATCCCGTTTCTTTAACAGCAGCACCGCAGGGTATATACTCCGCACAACAAAAGGACCGCTATTCATTACCCATGAATGATGTACGCTGATTTCATATACAAACGTCAAATATCATTACCATGTATACACAACTCACGCCGCTCCCTGTAAAGGGCAACATTCACGGCCAATGGCAGGTGCAGATTGAAAAGGTCCTGGCCTGGCTGACAGCCTTATTGCTTGCCGGAATGACTTTCCCCTTATGGAAAAGTCTTGTGGTATTCGTATTCGAAAAGTTGTATGAAGTGCTGATCATGCAGCATTATTAACTGAACACTTCCTGGATCGCGTTGCTATGCTTATGCAGTGCCAGGTATTCGATAATCGCATCGCGGCTGATAACGCCCACCAGGTCTCCATTGTTTATCACAGGGACGATCATGTCTGTTTCGGGAGGCAGGTTTTCCCAGGCGCTAAGCGCTGTCATACTGATATCAAAAGGAGGATGCTCTTCGGTGATCAGTTCTTCTACCGGCTGGTCGATATGCTTCTTGTCAACGCTGCTGACAAGCGTTCCCCTGCTGAGAACACCTACCGGGTAGCTGGCGGCAGTGATCACAAAATAAGGCTGACGGTAGTCTGTCAGCAGCGGCAAGGCCTCTCTTAATGTCAAAGAAGATGATATGGTACGATAGTCTGTCACCAGGACATCCTGTAGCGCTACATTTTTCAGGGCATCCCGTACCATGGCATTGTGCTTCTCCATGGTTCCCTGCAGCAGTAATACCACCCCGCCAACAACTAGCAGCAGGTTCATATTCAACAGGCCGGACACCAGAAACAACAATGACACAAAACGGCTCACCCATACCGCGATATTAGTAGCTTTCAGGGGTGTGGTGAACAGTTCCATCATGCCCCGCAGCACCCTGCCGCCGTCCATAGGAAAGGCAGGAATAAGATTGATCACTCCCAGCAGAACATTCACCGCATGTAAAAAGAAGACAAAATTCAGCCGGTCTATACTTAGGAAGAAAGGCACGGATCTCCACAAAGGCGCATGACCGGCCAGAAAGGGTATCAGCAGTATGGCTATCGTCAGGTTCACCAGCGGACCGCTCAGGCTGATCATTATTTCCTGCCCCGGCGTTTCCGGCTGGCGTTTCAGCTGCGTCATACCACCGATGGGCAATAACAGGATCTCTTTGGCGGGTATGCCATAGAAACGGGCTGCAAACATATGGCCCAGTTCATGTAGTACAACAGAAGCGAAAGCTGCCGTAACGGCTATCAGTTTCCACAGGGATTCAGCCGGTGTTTTACCGGTGATCCCGTCGGCAATCAGTATCCAGCTGATCAGCAGGATAAAGGTCCAGTGTATCCCGATTTTGGTGCCTTTCAGCGTAAACAGGTTGAATGTAGCTTTCATGAGAGATGATTGAACATTGAAGTTCCGAAATGAATGCCCGGCGATCAATGATGACTGTCATACAAACAGGTGGATAAACATCAGTATCCCCTGCAATGAGCATCATTGAACAAACAGCCGGTGTGCAATAATTTCGGTATCAGTCAATCTTTTCCCAAGCTGCAATACGTCCATCAGAAAAAGACCTTCAATACTAACACGACCTCATGGCAAACCGGTAAAGATTGACATAAAGCATGAACTGATCATTGTTCCTTAATTTCTGCGATTATGCTCTATAACTGTTTCCATAGCCCGCTGATGCAGGACCTGAACTTCTCGGCGTCCAGGGAGTACCTGCTGGCCGGACCTTCAGGCACCTGGAGCGCCAGTACAATATCCGGCTGTCATACCCGCAAGTACCACGGCCTGCTGGTGGCGCCTCAGTCATTTCCGGGCGACGATAATTATGTGATCCTTTCCTCACTGGATGAGACCTTTATCTGCGACGACCAGTCATTCCCGCTTTCTATTCACCGTTACACCGGTTCTGCTACCCCCACGGCGCAGCAATATATCCATGCGTTTTCGGCCAATCCGCTGCCCCGCTGGTGGTATCAGCTGGATGAAGACCTGTTGCTGAAAGAAATTGTGCTGGACGCGCATGGCAGCGTCATGGTAAGATATACCCTGCTGAACGGCAAAAAGCCGGTTACACTACAGCTACGGCCACTGGTGGCCTTCCGCAATATGCACGCGCTCACAAGGGCCAATACGGCTGCAAACACGGTTATCCGTACCGTTAAACAGGGTATCAGTATCAATCTTTACCCCGGTTACAATGACCTTTTCCTGCAGCTCAAAAACGGCTCCTTCCAGGCCGATGGCTGCTGGTATTACAATTTTGAATACAGCTGGGAAAAAGAACGGGGCTACGACTACCAGGAAGACCTGTATTCACCCGGTTATTTTAAGGTGCCACTGGCGCCGGGAGAATCCGTCATTTTCTGCGCAGGACTGTCTGCTGCCAACGTCAGCTCACTGGAAGAGCGGTTCACCAAATGCTCGGAAGGCCGGAAACCGGAAACACTGAAAGATCATCTGCTGCTGGCAGCAGAACAATTCCTGGCGCCCGACCGCATCAAAGCCGGTTTTTACTGGTTTGGCAGCTGGGGACGCGATACCTGCATCTCTTTGCCCGGACTCACATTACTGACCGGAAAGATCAACCTCTTTAAGAGTATTGTACGGCAGCACCTGAAACAGGTGAAGAACGGCCTGCTCCCCAACACAGGCGCCGGTAACTATGCACAATATAATACCGTGGATGCCTCTTTATGGCTGATATGGGCCTTACAACAATATGTAGAGAGAACACATTCATGGAAAGAGATCTGGCATGAATACGGCAAAACCCTGAAAAGCATACTGACAGCTTACCGGGATGGTACCCTGTTCAATATACACATGGAAGAAGACGGACTGATAGCAGCAGGAGGCCCCGGCCTGGCTTTAACCTGGATGGATGCAATAGCGCCTGAAGGCCCTGTTACGCCCCGTACCGGGAAAGCGGTTGAGGTGAACGCCCTCTGGTACAACGCCATCTGCTTCTGTCTTAATACCGCCATCGAGGCCAATGACCAGGCTTTCATTGAAAGCTGGGAAGCATACCCCGAAAAAATTGCCAGGTCTTTTACCGCCTGTTTCTGGAGCAATGAGAAGAAATACCTGGCCGACAGTGTAAATGGCGACAACGCTGACTGGTCTGTCAGGCCTAACCAGTTATTTGCCGTATCAATGCCTTCTTCTCCATTATTGCCCGCACAGCAAAGAGCGGTGATGGAAAAAGTAAAGGAAGAATTGCTTACGCCGAGGGGATTGAGAACACTCTCTCCTGCCGACCCGCAGTACCGGCCGGAATACAGTGGCGATCAACCGACCCGGGACAGGGCCTATCACCAGGGTACCGTATGGCCCTGGCTGCTGGGACATTTTACAGAGGCACTGCTGAAAGCCGAAGGCCCGGTAGCACTGCCCTTCCTGGAAAAGATCTACGACGGCTTTAAATATGTGCTCGACGAATACTGTCTCAATAACATCCCGGAACTGTTTGACGGCGATTTCCCCCACAGTGCGCGGGGCGCCGTGGCCCAGGCATGGAGCGTAGCTGAACTGATCAGGATGGAACATATTATATCAGGATTCAAGGCACTGCAACTGTCATCCAACACCATCAACACCCTAAATCAACAAATATGAACCCTGCAGGCAATGCGTTCCTGTCTCCCGATTATATATTCGAAATAAGCTGGGAAGTATGTAATAAAGTAGGTGGTATCCATACCGTATTAAGCACGAAAGCCCAATTGCTGCAGGAGAAGCTGAAAGACCATTATATCACGATCGGTCCTGACCTCACCAAAACAGGGGGACAGCAGCCGGCATTCCTCGAAGACAGGTCCCTCTTCCCCTTATGGCAGGAACAGGCAGGAAAAGAAGGCCTGCGTATCCGTACAGGGCGCTGGGACATACCGGGCAAACCCATTACCATTCTTGTTGATTTCAGCCCCTTATACAGCCATAAGAACGAAATTTTCGGCGATCTCTGGAACAGGTTCAGACTGGACTCGCTCACCGGGCAATGGGACTATATAGACCCCGCATTGTTCGGTTATGCCGCGGGCCAGATCATCGCCTGTTTTTATAAGCTCCACCTCAACGCTACCGATAGGATCATTGCACAGTTCCACGAATGGATGACCGGCGCAGGCATCCTCTACCTGGAAAAGAATGTGCCCCAGGTGGCAACCGTCTTTACCACACATGCAACAGTACTGGGCCGTACCCTGGCCGGCAGCGGACAGCCCTTTTACAATATCGCCGACAAGGTCGATGCGGCCGCACAGGCGGGAAACTTCCAGGTAAGCGCCAAATATTCCCTGGAAAAGACCTCCGCTACCACCGCCGACTGCTTTACCTGCGTCAGCGAAACAACAGCAAGGGAGTGCCGCAGCTTCCTGGGCAAGTACCCGGATTATGTAACACCCAACGGTTTCGATACCGGTATAGTACCTGTGAATGATTATGAGGATAAAAGAAAACAGGCCAGGGCCATCGTCCTGAAAGTGGCGGGCGCCGTAGTGAAGGAAACGCTTCCGGAAGACAGCCTGCTGATCATCAAAAGCGGCCGTTATGAATTCCATAACAAGGGTATTGACGTCTTCATAGACGCATTATCATTGTTACAGCAGGAAACGCTGCCAAAGACCGTGGTAGCCCTGCTGTTCATCCCTGCCGGCCATACAGGGCCCAGGGAAGTACTGCTGGAACATGCCCATCCGCCGGCAGCGCATACGCCTGAAGACAATATACTGACGCATAACCTGTATGCCGCCGATAAAGACGCTATCATCCGCCGTATGAAAGAACGCGGGCTCAATAATGCACCAGGTACAAAGCTCCGGGTGATCTATGCACCCGTTTATCTTGATGGTCAGGACGGCATTTTCAATCTCAGCTACTACGATATGCTGCCGGCTTTTGACCTGGCTGTATTTCCCTCTTATTATGAGCCCTGGGGTTATACGCCCATGGAAAGCATGGCATTTCATATCCCCTCCCTGACAACATCATTGTCAGGTTTTGGAATTGCAGTAAAAGCACTCCCCGAAAACCAGCGGAATGGAGTTAGCGTGATAGACAGACGTGATGCAGACATGCAGGAGGCGCCGAAGGCAATTGCCTCCTTCGTCCGCTCCTTTCTCCAACTGGGGCCTGCAGCGGTGGCCGACATGCGCAACAGCGCCAGGGCACTGAGCCTGCATTTCACATGGGAAAAACTGATCGGAAGATATTATGAGGCCTATAACCTGGCATTACATAAAAGCAGGCAACGGGAAGGGCTTTTCCGCGATAAACAACAAACATTGCCTGCAGAAGCA
Source organism: Chitinophaga filiformis (assembly GCF_023100805.1). Lineage (NCBI taxonomy): Bacteria > Pseudomonadati > Bacteroidota > Chitinophagia > Chitinophagales > Chitinophagaceae > Chitinophaga > Chitinophaga filiformis. The sequence continues at coordinate 3,920,177 of NZ_CP095855.1, read as the reverse complement.
TATGCTGGCATCAGCGCCCAGCCACTATGGCGGGAAATAAATATCTCTCCCTCCTTCCCGCCGGGACTTGAAGCGCTCCGGCAGCTGAGCCGGAACGTATGGTGGAGCTGGACGCCCGCAGCCAGGGAACTGTTCCGCAGCATAGACCCTGTGCTATGGTATGAATGTCATGAAGACGCCATCAGGATGCTGAGCCATCTCAATTATGAAAAGCTGGACGCATTGACCGGGAACAATGATTTCATGCAGCGCTTACACAAACTGGATGAACAGTTTGACCTGTACAGGCACCAGCCCCTGGAGGCCGGTCCTTCAGTAGCTTACTTCTGTATGGAATACGCCTTGCTGTCTGCCTTCAGGATCTATTCCGGCGGACTCGGTGTGCTGGCGGGCGATTTCCTCAAAACGGCCAGCGACATGCAGGTCCGGATGATAGCCATAGGCCTCTTTTACCGGGAGGGCTATTTCAGGCAGCAGTTCTCTGACGACGGCCGGCAAGTGGCCGTGGCTGAGCAGCTGGACCCCTCACTGCTTCCTTTTGAAGAGGTGAGAGATTGTAAAGGCAATCCTGCTCAGGTATCCCTGGCCTTCCCCGGAAGGACCGTCTACGCAAAAGCCTGGAAAGTACAGGTGGGCAAGACCAGCCTGTACCTGCTGGATACTGACGTACCGGAGAACAGCACTGAAGACCGCAGGATCACGTCCAGGCTGTACCCCTCAGAGAAAGAACTGCGGCTGCAACAGGAAATACTCCTGGGTGTCGGAGGCATTAAACTACTCCAGGCGCTTAACCTGACCATTGACGTCTATCACTGTAATGAAGGGCATGCGGCCTTCCTGGTACTGGAAAGGATAAGACAACTCATTTACCGGGATCACCTTTCTTTTGAAGACGCTTTTGAAATAGTAAAGGCTTCGCTGCTATTCACCACGCATACTTCCGTGCCGGCAGCGATGGACACATTTGACGAAACACTGCTGCGTGCTTATTTTTCCGGGCTGGCGGAAGGCTGCTATATCGGCTGGCAGCAATTGATGGCCCTGGGAAAAGCAGATGAACGTGATACACCGGGCGATTTTTCCATGTTCCGCCTGGCGGCAAGAGCTGCGCAGGAGATCAACGCTGTAAGCCGCGTGCACCAGGGAGTATCGGCCAAACTATTGCAACCGCTCTGGACAGGTTACCAACCCGACGAGCTGCCCCTGCGGCACATCACCAATGGAGTACATCTCCCTACCTGGGTGGCGCCTGAATGGCAGGATCTGTACCGCGAATACGATATCGATCTGCAGTCGGGCAAAGGACATTGGGAACGCCTTAATGAGGTGCCCGAAACCCGTATCTGGGAGATCAGGAGCAAGTTGAAACACGCTATGACCGAACGATTGCAGCAATTGCTCCAACAGCAGCAGATGCGTCATCATAGTGCCCCTGAACAGGTCGCGGCGCTGTTGACGGCCCTGCATCCACAGGCCATGTATATTGGCATGGCAAGACGCTTTACGCCCTATAAAAGAACGACCCTGCTTTTCCACGATCCGGAGCAATTGAAAAAGATCATCGGAAACGAACAGCAGCCTGTCATCTTCATCTTCTCCGGCAAAGCCCATCCTGCAGATATGGAGGGTGTGGGTATGTTGCAGCAGGTGATCAGTAACGCCGCAGGCGCAACTACACATACACACATTATCTTCCTGGAAGATTATGATATCGATATTGCCCGCCTCCTTGTACAGGGAGTGGATCTCTGGCTGAATTTCCCGGTAAGGGGAAAAGAAGCATCGGGCACCAGTGGTATGAAGGCCCTTGTCAACGGTGTGCTTAATTTCAGCACGCAGGACGGCTGGTGGGCGGAACAATATAACCCCGAAAGCGGATGGGCCCTGGCGACGCAATCACTTTATCCCGAAGAAGACAAACAATATGCCCTGGATGCTGCAGAAGTATACAGCATGTTGCAACATGAGATCATTCCCATGTATTTCAGAAGGAATCAACAGGATATTCCACTGGAATGGGTCGCCAGGATCAAAAGGGCCATCATATTGTCCGGACAGCCGGTATCTATGAACAGGATGATGAACGAGTACATTACCTGTTACAACAAGCTGTCCGAACGCCTCGTCTCACTCAGGGAAAACAACTATACGCTGGCCAGGGAGCTGGTAGCATGGAAAGAGAAGATCCGCAAGGGCTGGGACAGTGTGGAGATCATTGCCGTTAGTCCCGCTAAAAGCCTGCTGGCCGTAAAAACAGCAGGAGAGCACCTGGAAGCGGCTGTAACCCTCAATCCCGGTATACTGACTGCAGACGATATCGGTGTGGAGATCATTTTTACCGCCCGGCAAAGGAATGAAAACCTGATGTTCAAACATGAATTACAACTTTGCGGACAGGGACGCAATGAGGCGACCTATGCATCCAATATCCCTTTGCTGCACAGTGGAGAATATACCTATACATTCAGGGTATTTCCAAAAAATCATTTCCTGTATCACCGTACAGACATGCCGCTGGTGAAATGGACATGACCATGGTCATCCGGAACACTAACGACGTTCACATCAGAAAGGATCAGCATCATAGGCGCAGCCCTGTAAAGGAGGTAGATTTGTTTACATAACCCTCACTGAAAAAATGAAAGACTATGAAAAAGATACTTGCTGTTATTGATGCCGTTAATTATAAAGAAGAACAACTGGAGGCCATACAATATGTATCCGGTATGCTAAACGGCAATCTCACGATCGTTATGCTGGAAGATGTGAACACCATCACCCCGCTGATGGCTCCTGATTTCGCCGCCGGTGTGCCAGGACGGTATTATGAGATCGTGATAAAAGCCTCCGAAGAAAAAAGCAGGATCATCCAGGACAATACAGAAGCGCTGCGTCAGGCAATAACAGCGCGGGGGCTTACCTGTACTATCCATACAGACAAAGGATCTGCTGCAGAAGAAACCATTCTGGAAAGCCGGTTTGCCGACCTGGTACTGCTGGGTAAAGAACTGTCCTTTCCCTTCCTGTTCGATACGGAACCGACCGGGTTTGTCAAAAATGTGCTTGCCAATGCACAATGCCCTGTACTTGTAATACCTGAGAACATGTCCGTACTGAAAGGCGTTGTCTTTACGTACAACGGTACCTTCTCTTCCATGTACGCTATAAGGGCCTTTGCGAACATATTCCCTGAACTGGTTGCAAAAGATGCAACGGTGGTCTATGTATGCGAAAAAGGGCATGACACCATACCGCACGAAAAGTTGCTGAAAGAATACCTGGACGGCTACAACAAAAATATCAGCTACAAAATATTCTCCGGTAGAGCAGATGCGGTGTTGCAGGCCTACCTGGAAGAAAAACAGGACCACGTCACCACCTTCGGGGCCTATGGCCGCAGCAGGTTATCCAGGTTCTTTAACAGCAGCAGTGCAGAGAATATACTTCGTATGATGAACGGACCGCTGTTCATCACCCATCCGTAATATACACCTGATCATAACAAACGCCAATGGCAAACAAAATAAAAGATAGCGATGAGAGTCGCTATCTTTTATTTTGTTTGCCTGCAATAACTAAAGCGGCCGGGGCTTTCAATGTACCCGGCCGCTTCATTTCATTGTTAACTGATCTCGATCTTTTTGGCTTGTCCCCCGTTCCGGCTTTCTTCCTTTTTAGGAAGTGTCACTTTGAGTAAACCATCCTGGTAAACAGCGGATATACCCTCTTTCTTCACGCCTTCCGGCAAACGGAAACTACGGGAGAAACTTGAGTAGTTATATTCTTCCCTGCTGATCTTTTCATCTTTAGTTTCCTTCTTTTCTTCTTTCTCTGCGCTGATGGTCAGGGTATCGCCATCAACATCTACATTAAAATCAGCTTTACTCATCCCCGGCGCAGCAAGCGACAGCTTAAAAGCATCTTTCTCTTCACTGATATTGACTGCAGGGACGGTAGCGGTCCAGCTACGGCCGCCATTGATATCAAACAGATCTTTCCAGGGTTTGAACACATCATCAAAAAATGCAGGCAGTGGAGTTGCCCTTAGTAAGCTGGTGGACATAATTACCTCCTTGTTTTTTACGATTGAAATAATGGAATGTTAACACTGCTAAATTACTTACCACACCAGCTGGAAAAAATGATGATACTCAAGGCTCCCGATGATTTCTGTCAACGTTCCTGCCCGCAGATGTAATACATTATTACCCAATATTTTCCAGGGTTAAGGAATTATGTTTAAATTTGAATACACCTTGAATAACGGCTTTGCCCATCACACCATTTTCTGTAAAAGCATTCCATATGGCAACAATACTATTGATCGAGGATAATGCCGAAGTGCGTGAAAATACTGCTGAAATACTTGAGCTGGCAAACTATAAGGTGTTGACAGCTCCCGACGGAAAAGTGGGCGTACAGCTGGCGGAAGAGCATCATCCGGACCTGATAGTATGCGATCTTGCCATGCCTGTTCTCGATGGCTATGGCGTATTACATATGCTGAACAAGAAAGATGCTGTCCGGCACATCCCCTTCATTTTTCTGACCGCCAAAACGGAACGGGCAGATATACGCAAGGGCATGGATATGGGAGCAGATGATTATATCACAAAGCCCTTCAATCCGACGGAATTACTCAACTCCGTAGAGTCCAGGCTAAAAAAGGCGGCAAGTATCAGGGAAGTGACGCTGAATGGCATCAACGGTGTTGACTCCCTGCTGACAATGGTATCGGGCGGACAGGCCATTGAATCCCTGAAAGAGGGGCGCAACAGCAACAGGTATAAAAAGAAACAATCTATCTACCAGGAAGGCAATCACCCTTCCTGTCTCTTTTACATGATGAAGGGCAAGGTGAAGGCGTATAAAAGGAATGAAGACGGCAAGGAACTGATCACCGGCTTATATAATGAAGGCGACTTCCTCGGTTATTCCGCCCTGCTGGAAGGCAGTACCTACAAAGACAGCGCTGAGGCAATGGAAGAAACTGAACTGGCTATCATACCCCGTAAAGATTTTGAAGACCTCACCAGCATCAACCCACAGGTGATGCAACAGTTTATCCGCCTCCTGGCCAATAACGTGGCAGAAAGGGAAATCCAGCTGCTGGGGCTTGCCTACAACTCATTGCGTAAAAAAGTAGCGGAAGCATTGCTGGCGGTCAACAAAAAATATAATCCTTCCTCTTCAGATAAATTCGGCATTGATATCAGCCGTGAGAACCTTGCTGCCATAGCAGGGGTGGCTAAGGAATCGCTGATCCGGACAGTGGGCGATTTCAGAGATGAAAAACTGATTGAGATAAGAGAAGGTTGTATTTATATCATCAACGCGAAAAAGCTTGCTGACTTATCCAATTAAAGATGATTGTTTGTCGGGAAATACTTCAGGCCAAACTTCCTGACCATCCTGATACTTAGCAGGGAGGCAAAACTGCACAATATGACTATTGCCCAATCAGCAATATGTAATGACTGCAACCTGAAAGGAGCTGCCAAGGCAGGTACCAGCATGATCAACAACATAAACGCAGTACTGATGGCTAAAGCCATCCAGATGTATTTACTTCTTACAATATGATTGTCATAAAACGTATCGGCTGCATTTGCCATGTTCAACACATGCAGCAACTGTGAAAAAGTGAGTGTCAGGAATAGCACATTGTTAGCGTTGGCAGACCAGTATTCTGCTATTTTAGCGCCCAGTAGCGTAAACAGTGTCAGGATCACAGCATAGATAGCGATAGCCCTCCATTTCGCCTTTGAGATGATCGGCGCATTCAGCGCCTTTGGTTTTTGCGCCATTTCATTACCGTTCCCGTTTGTGATACCCAGGGCCAGGGCCGGCAAAACGTCCGTCACCAGGTTGATCAGCAGGATCTGTAATGGGAAAAGGCGGAACTGGAAGCCGGCAACAGCGGTTACACCTACCACCAATAGTTCGCTTAAATTACAGGACAGCAGATAGACAATAAACCGTCTGATATTATTGAAAATGACCCTTCCCTCGCGGATAGCCAGTACCAGCGATGAAAACGCGTCGTCCTGCAGGACCATATCTGCTGCTTCCCGGGAGATCTGTGAACCTCTTATTCCCATCGCTATGCCAATATCTGCACTGCGCAAGGCAGGCGCATCATTGACACCGTCGCCCGTCATAGCTACGATCTCATGATCTTCCTGCAATAAATTGATCAGTTCCAGCTTCTGCGCCGGAGATACCCGTGCGAAAATATCCGTCTGCGCCCATCTCTTTTTCTCTGCCATATCCAGGGTTTCATAAGGCTTCATTTCCTGGCCCGTTATGATGGCCGGATGAGGAGAAAGCCGCAGTTTTTCAGCAACGTAAACAGCAGTGGATGGATGATCGCCCGTCAGCATGACTATCCTGATCCCTGCCTGCTGGCAGAGGCTTACAGCGCTTGCCACGTCTTTACGGGGTGGGTCCAGGAAACCGGCAAGGCCAATAAAAGTAAGGTCATGAAGAAAATCTTTCCCTGTCGCTGTCGTTTCGCCATAGGCAAAGGCCAATGGCTTCAGGCCCTTTCCGGCCAGCTGGTTGTTACGCAACAACCAGCGCTTCCGGTCATCTGCTGTTACAGGCCTCGGCAGATTATTTTCCAGGATATATGTACAACGGGGTAACAGGTTCTCCATTGCCCCTTTCGCCGTTACCAACAGGCTCCTTCCCCCCTCATGCACCATTCCCATAATGCGCGTTTCTGAAGAAAAAGGCTGCTCACTGACCTTCACATATCCCCTGTGAGCATCCTCGATATCACTGCCATTTTCCATAATGAAGCGCTGCAAAGCAATCTCCAGCGGATCTCCGGCAGTGTTCAGCTTTCCGTTCTCTTCCCTTCGCACCGTGGAAGTATTGCATAGCACAGCTACCTGGAAAAACCGTTTATAGCTTTCGCCATAACGGACGATGGCGGTATCACTTTTCTGCCATTGATATGCCGGGGGAAATTCCAGCTGCACCAGCTCCAGCTGGTTCTCCGTCAAAGTACCGGTTTTATCTGTACAGATCACGGTGGTAAGCCCAAGCGTTTCTACTGCTGCAAGTTGCTTCACAATAATATGCTTGCGGGCCATTCGCAGCATGCCTTTGGCCAGCGCCAGTGTAGCCACAATAGGTAAGCCTTCCGGGATGGCCGCCACACTTAGCGCAATGGCAGTTCTGAGCACATCGGAGACTGGCAATTTATGCACAAGACCGGCAACGATAACAACCGCAACAAGCAATAATGAAAATAACAGCAACTGCCTGCCGAACACCGCCAGTTTCTTTTCCAATGGCGCTGTCACATCCTCCGTCCGGGTAAGTAAGCCCGCTATGCCGCCGAATGCGGTTGCCATGCCTGTGGCCGTACACAATATGCTGGCATTCCCTTTCTTCACAGCAGTAGCCTTGAACAGCATATTGGTCTGCTCTGCCAGCACGGTCTCGGCGTCAATATCGCCGGCGTACTTTTCTACCGGCACAGATTCCCCGGTTAATGTTGATTCGTCCACCTGTAGAGAAAAAGCAGTAACAATCCTGCCATCAGCGGGTACAATGTCCCCCGCCTCCACGTAGATAATATCGCCCGGTACAATGTCCTTCACATCAATAAGGCTCATCACATTATCCCGTAGTACACGGGCCTGTTGCACCGTAAGGGCGCTCAGGGCTTTCATAGAACGGAAAGCCTGCCATTCCATGATGAAGCCTATGCCTGTATTGATCAGCACGACCACCAGAATAGCCAATGCATCTGTCCACTCGCGGTACCACGCAGATATAAGCGCGGCGGCCACCAGGAGCAATACAACAGGGCTTTTGAACTGGCGCCAGAGGGTTATCCATATCCCGAAACTGTTGGGATTGACGATCTCGTTGAGGCCACACATTTCCTTTCGCAGGTCCACCTGTGACAGGGTAAGTCCTTTTTGTATGTCGGTTTCCAGTATCCTGACCAGTTCTCCGACAGGGTGTCTGTATGCGCTTAACTGTACATTTTTAATAGTCATCTTTCACCAGTTGTTTACCCGGCTGATCTTCCCTGACAACATCTTCTGCGGCTACAATATTTTCAATACCCCTCAACAAAGCATCGGGATTAAAGGAAATACTACTGATGCCATTCCTGACAAGGAAAGCGGTGAATGCCGGCAGGTCGCTGGGCGCCTGGCCACAGAGGCCTACGGGCCTCTTGCATTTGATAGCCCTTTTTATCACTTCGGATAAAAGGCTTTCTACGGCCTGGTCTTCCTCGTTGAACAGCGTTGCCACCAGGCTGGAATCCCTGTCAATGCCCAGGGTCAGCTGGGTAAGGTCATTCGAACCTATAGAGAACCCGTCAAATATGGCGGCAAACTTCTCCGCCAACACTACGTTGGACGGTATCTCAGCCATCACATAGACCTCCAGTCCGTTCACGCCTCTCTTTAGCCCATATTCTTCCATCACGGACAATACCTTACTTCCTTCAGCCACCGTACGGCAGAAAGGGATCATCACCTTTACATTGGTCAGGCCCATATCATTCCTGACCGTTTTGATAGCGGCACATTCCAGCCCAAAGGCCGCTTTATAGGCGGGATGATAGTAACGGGATGCCCCGCGGAATCCCAGCATGGGGTTCTCTTCATCGGGCTCAAATTCCATTCCTCCCGTCAGGGCGGCGTATTCGTTTGTCTTAAAATCGCTCATCCTGACAATCACTTCCCGCGGGTAAAAAGCCGCTGCAATAGTGGCGATACCCTGGGAAAGGCGTTCTATGAAGAAACGTTTCTTGTCGTCAAAACCAGTGGTCAGTTCCCTGATCTGTTTCCGGGCAATGTCGTCTTTCAGGTCCGGATAACGCACCAGTGCCATAGGATGTATACCTATAGTATGAGTAATAATAAATTCCATCCGGAGCAGTCCTACGCCTTCTGCGGGATAGGCTGCCAGCTTAAAGGCCTGCCCGGGATCGCTCATAATAAGCATCGGCTTTACCCTGCCGGGAGACTTGATATGACTGAAGTCGGTTTCCACCTTTTCGTAAGGAACAGCGCCTTCATATACAACACCTTCCTTTCCTTCACAGCAGGAAACAGTGATCACCATGCCGCTTACGATCAATTCAGTCGCCTTCCCGCAGCCCACAATGGCCGGAACATGCTGCTCCCGCGCCACAATGGCGGCATGGCTTGTGCGCCCGCCGGAATCGGTGATAATAGCGCCAGCCTTTTTAAGCAGGGGGTCCCAGTCCGGACTTGTTGTACGGGTAACGATGATCTCTCCATCTTTCAGCATATTTCCCTCGGCAGGAGAAGCCAGTACACGGGCAATACCCGTTACCACCATACTGCCGATGGCCTGTCCGCGCAGCAGTTCATGTCCTTTCTGCTTCAGGCGGTATTCAAATGCTTCGTGGCCCGTCTCCCGGGAATGGACCGTTTCAGGACGGGCCTGTACGATATACAGTTTACCATCCAGTCCGTCTTTCGCCCACTCAATGTCCATCGGGCCTTTATAATGTTCTTCTATCAATATGCCCCAGCGGGCCAGCTGTATCACTTCCGCGTCTGTCAGCACCGGCTGGTGTTGCTGCTCTTCCGGTGTAGGTACATTCACGATGTCCCTGCTGTCATTGGCATACTTCATCGTCAGTTGTTTACTGCCCAGCTTTCGCTGGATGATGGGCTGCTTACCCTGCCGCAATGTTGGCTTGAAAACATAATATTCGTCAGGCTCGATGCTGCCCTGCACAATATTTTCTCCCAGCCCCCAGGTACCTGAAACAAGCACAAGATCGCGGAAGCCGGATTCAGGCTCCAGTGTAAAAGCAACTCCGGACCCCGCAAGATCTGAACGCACCATTTTCTGGATACAGGCGCAGAGCGCTACCTTCTTGTGTTCTATACCATTGTCTTCCCGGTATTTGATAGCACGGTCCGTATACAAAGAAGAGTAACAATGCAGCACCGCTTCCACCACCAGGTCTTCACCTTTCACATTCAGGAAGGACTCATGCTGTCCGGCAAAGCTGGCATAAGGCATATCTTCAGCAGTGGCGCTGCTACGCACGGCAACCGGCGCAGGTCCATTGGTACATAAGCGGGCATATTCTTCTTTGATGGCCTTCACTATAAAGTCGGGTATTTCCGCCTGCAGGATCAATTGCCTGGCGGCGGCGCCTGTTTCTTTCAGGTTATTGAACTGGCGGCGGTCCAGGCCTCCCATCAGCGCTTCCAGCGGCTCCCACAGGTTGTTGAAGTCCAGGAATGTCCAGTAGGCAAAAGCGGTAGTAGCAAAACCGCCGGGAATATTAATACCCTGTGGAGTAAGATGTTTCATCATCTCTCCCATAGATGCATTCTTGCCACCTACCTGGGCAACATCCTGCATACTGATTTCGGCAAAACCTTTTACCAAAGCTTCCATAACGCAACTTTTACTGGTGAGCAATAAACAGGGGCCATTTCAGTTCCCGCATCAGCACATCGGCCATGCTATTCCGGAAGAATCTTGATACTGCTCCTCTCCTGTAGGCGCCCGCAACAACAAGGGCCTTAGCGTCCTCACTTCTCAGGCGGGAAACGATCTCTTCTTCCGGATCACCTTTCAGTACCGTATAGGTAGCGTTAGGCTGATGCCGTTTCATAAACTCTTTCATTAACCTGTTATCCGGCAAGTGAAGATCTTCCTTGCTGTCTTTCACCGTAATGACCTCGGCAGGTAATGCATTCAACACCGGCAGCAGGTAACCGAACTGCTTGATCGCATACACCGAAGAGGGCTGTCCGTCGTACAACAGGATCGTTTTCACAACAGGTATATAAAACTTTGGCGCCAGCAGCACAGGACATTGCACACCGGCCAGGAAATCCCTGATAAAACGGGTGGGCAGGTCTTCCGTATACCTGTTGAAGGTCTCATTTGCCTCGATAATAACGAGATCAGCATAGGTACTTTCGTGCAATAATTCCATCAGGGCGATGTTGTGGTCTTTATGTACGCTGTAATTCAAGCCGGCCTCACTACAGGCGGCGCTGAACTTTTCCACTGCCTTCGCCCTGGTGGCGGCATCCTCTTCCTGCAGCGCTTCCAGTGTAGTGTAATTGTTGTCGGCTTCAACCAGTACCCTGTAGGGATTCCGGCTGTAGTAGGTCATATCATTCAGGAAGACACCTACAATATGCGCCTCACACTGTTGCCCGAGGGTAAGGACATAAGACAGGGTGCTGTCGGAAAATTTAAGTCCGTCGAATGCGGCAATGATCTTTTTCATACGAATGCTATTGTGGGTTTACTGATGTGCGATGAATACGGGTTGTGCTATCAGCTTCAGTATCGGGGCGGCGTGACTTGGCGTAAAGAGGGTGGAAAAAGCATTTCTGCCATAAGCGCCCATCACAATAAAGTCTTTATCGCGCAGCAGCAGGCTGTCTAACAAACCGGTTTTCACATTACCATCCATGACAATAAAATCCACATCGCTGTAATGATCATGTAACCATTCTTTCAGCTTATATCTTTCTTCAGGAGAAGGTTTATTCTTGTCTTCCATAACCGTGATCACCACCACGGGATGCTCTTTCAACTCGGGGAACAGCTGGGTGAACTGTTTGATGGCAAATACAGAGGAACCGCGTCCGTCATAGGTAAATACGATCTTGTTCAGGCCCTCAAAGCTCTCCGGCAGAATAACAACAGGGCATTCCGCATCGGCCAGTACATCTGTCACAAACCTGGTAGGAACGTTTTCCTTCGCAACGGAGAAAGAGGTAGCAGCATCTATCAGCAGCAGGTCGGCATACCTGCTTTCCATCACAACATCTTCCAGTGGTATTCCCAGATCGCGGTGAACGATGCCTGTTACACCCCGCTTCTCACAACTGTCTTTGAACAACTGGATGTTGTCGGCCAGGCATTGTTCTTTAAGTTCTTCCACATTCTCCGTCTGTACATTGATACCGCCTTCCAGGGCCGTTTCTTTCAACATCTTTCCGGACCGCGCCTCACCTCTCAGATTTTCAAGGAAGATGCCTGTCAGTTTTGAATGGGAGAGATTACACAGGTAGCAGGCAAAATCGAGCGTGGCCGGGTCCAGTTTTACCACGTCTGTTACATATAGTATCTTTTTCATGGAAAATATCATTTTATGTGATGAGTAATAATCTGTGAGGGTATTCTCTAATGCAGCTTTACCCGCGCATTGGCGGCAGACAAACGTTTAAAGCCTTCCACTTCTTCCCAGGGCAGGGTATTCAGCACATTTTCCCGGCTGCACCATCCGCGGCGGGCCATGATGACGCCCATCTGCATATAGTCGTAGTGACTGCACAGCTGTGCGCAGCTGTTGATAACGATCTTCACACCTTTTTCGGCAGCGCCTTTCAGCAGATGATCTGAAAGATCCAGCCTTTGCGGCTGTGCATTGATCTCCAGCGCAGTACCGGTAAGCGCGGCCCTTTTAAAGATCTGTGACCAGTCCTGCGGCCCTGGTTCCTGCTGCCCGATGATCCGTCCTGTAGGATTGGCAATACAGTTGATGTAAGGATGTTCGCATGCCTGTATCAGTTTATTCCTGTAATGCTCAGCATCTGTTTCATTGATGACAGCTGTTACCCAGTCAGCCTGTTGCAGCAGCTCGTCAGGAATACCGGTGGAACCGTCTTCCATCATCTCCACCACGATCCCTTTCTTCAGGAAAGGGAACCCGATGCTCCTGTTCACACGGTCTATTTCAGCAAACTGCCCGGCATAGGCAGCAGCTGGCAACTGGTCGGATATAACAATATATTCGTAATGCGGGAAGGCATTTAATGCATAATGGGCAATGGAAGAAATACTGTCCTCCCCTTTCCCGTAATTAGTATGTATCCTCATGTCGCCCTTCATCTGGCTGGCATGGATCAGTTCCGGCAACATATTGCGCGCGGCCCTGAATATTTCCCGGCCGCCTTCACGCAATTCGGGAGGAATAAAGGACAGGCCCAGCCGCCTGTATATATCTTCTTCTGTGCGGCCAGCCACATGCACACCGCTTTCCAGCTCGAAGAGGCCCTGAGCCGTCAGCTCAAACCCTTTCTTCTGTGCCCTTTCGCTCAGCTGGCTGATATGTTCCAGGGCCCCGGTATAATACAACAGCGTACCGCCATAAGTATCATCATCCGCGATCCTGATATCCAGCTGTGTATCGTTGTACAATACAGCAGCAACCCTTTTCCTGCCGGCAGCTGCCAGGCTTTGTACCTGGGGTACCTCCATCAGGTGTTGTAAAAACCGCTCCCTGTCTTCGTCTGCTACTTTTATCACCATATCAATATCGCCCACCGTTTCCGCGCCTCTTCTCAGGCTGCCGGTCAGCGATGCAGCATCCACTTCAGGGATCAGCCTTATTACCCGGAGTATCTCGTTTCCCTGGAGAATGGCGTCCCATAACAACAAACGGGAACCTTTGGATTTATACAGTTTGAGACTGCGTTTCAGATCATCGATCTTTGCATTACTGAGCCCTCTCACCCGCTTGAGCTTACCCGATATAATAAAGGCCTTCAACTGCTCGATAGTGCCGATATTCAGCTCTTCATACAGCTTCCTGACCAGCTTCGCCCCAAATCCCTTAACTTCCAGGATCTCCAGCAGTTCAACAGGCACTTTCTGGATCAGGCGCATATATTTTCTCAGTGTACCGGTACTTGCAAACTCGCGGAGGTCCCTTATCAGGGTGTCCGGCAGGTCAGACAGCTCCCCGTTTTGTGCAGCATGCAGATAGTTGCCGATATCATTTTTCAGCTTACTTATTTCAATGGCCATTTTTTCATAGGCCCTGGCTACCGTTACACGACCCTGATACCTGTAACAGGCAGACATGTTATGATAGATCTCAGCTAAATGCTCTTTGCAGCGTGATGAGGTTGCAGGACTAATAACGGTCATATGATGATAGTTTTTTGGATGACTTAATATGCAGTGTTGTCATGTACAGGATGGCCAGTGGCCAGGGACTGATCTTTTTCTCCCGCATCAGGAACAAACAGGCAATGGCCAGTATGACAGTGCAGGGAAAAGAAGCACCCGCGCCCAGCGGGGCAATGGCCAGCAGGAAAACAACAGCTCCTCCCAGCGCAATCTTTTCCAATGGGCCTTTCCATAACAACGCAAGCCCGATCAGCGCTTGCCCCACAGCTATCGACAGCACAAAACCGGTAATATGACTACTAAAGTACCCGTTGATGAACGCTTCATATGCAGGCAGGGCCGCAACATCTGCGTAGGTCATGTAGATCTGTGGATGGGAGATGGAAATAACGGTATTAACAACAGCGCCCCCGAGGAACAACAGAGACATGCACATTCTGCCAAAAACGGGTTTAATGATGCTGATATACAGGATCAGCACCGCAATAAAATTTGATAGCATATAGGCCTGCGAAAAAATATTGCCTCTCATAACCGGGTGTTTATATAGTTGGGGAAATAAAATGATCCGTTTCAAAGCTATCGCTAATCTCCTGGCTGTTCAATAACGCCCGTTACTGCTTTGGCATATTATAATCATCTGTTGTGATGATGCAGGTCACCACCTGCAGAGCTTACAACACTTAATTTTGGTACTGTACTTAAAACTTATGCTATGAAAAAAAATATGGGCCAGTTTGACCGGATCGTCAGGGTTGCACTGGCATTAGCAGCCCTCTTCTTTGTTTATAACAAAATAGTGACCGGAGGCGTCGCCATTGCCATCACCATCATTGCAGCCGTATTCCTCCTGACAAGCCTCGTGGCAAGCTGCCCCCTTTATAGCCTGTTTGGCATCAGTACCTGCAGGTCCCGTCATTCTCACACATGATCTCTTTTATATACATCCCTGTTATCATTAAAAACTAAATCACAATGAGAAAGATATTATTGTCGTTTGACGGCACCCATTATTCAAGGGGTGCATTCAACTTCGCCAGCAGCATGAATGACGAAGAGCCTATCCTGCTCACCGGCGCCTTTTTACCACAGGTAGATTTTGCCAGCTCCTGGAGTTATGCAGGTGGCGGCGGTACAGTATATATACCTCTCCTGGAAAGTTATGATGCAGATATTGTAGCTGCCAACATCAGGAAGTTCCAGGAAGACTGCGTAAGGCATAATATTGAGCACCGTGTACACCGCGACTTCAGCTCATTTGCATTACCGGAATTACAAAAGGAAAGCCGTTATGCAGATCTTATGATACTAGGCAGCCAGCGGTTTTACGAAAACCTGGGACTGGAAAACCCGAATGAGTACCTGCGGGACGCCTTACACGATGCAGAATGCCCGGTACTCATCGCACCCGAAGAATTTGATTATCCTGAAACCGTAGTACTCGCCTACGATGGCAGCAGTGCATCTGTCTACGCCATTAAGCAGTTTGCCTATCTCTTCCCTGAGCTGTGCAGGAACCAGTGCATACTCGTGTATGCCGGGAAGAAAGAAGGTAAAGGCATTCCTGATGAAGATTATATCCGGGAACTGGTAGCGCGTCATTTCAGCGATCTGACCTTTTACGAACTAGAGGCGAACCCACGCGATTATTTCTCTACCTGGATCTCCGATCTGGACCGGCCAATACTTGTAAGCGGTGCATTCGGACGTTCCGGCTTCTCACAGATATTCAAACGTAGTTTTGCTTCCGATGTAATAGCGGAAAAACAATTTCCGGTTTTCATCGCGCATAGGTAACAGTAACAGTACATAGTCGTTAACACCAAAATGATAAGGTCTGCTTTCCAGCAGACCTTGGTGTTTAAATAGGGGTATCGTGTGTAATGCAATGATTATATGCTCATATAGAAGATTCAAAACGTCCTGTTAAATGGTCCAGCCTTATCCTGTATACAACAGGGCGCAGCTCAACCGGAACATCCTCCTCCGCTCCGCCCTCGATGGCCATATGGGGCAGCCTGGCGGTCTCGCCTATTTTCAGGTGCTTCAGGCGGCTTACAAGGAATTTCATGGCATAATAGCGTTCCCTTTCGTCAGTGATCTCTTCATAAGTACCCTGTGCAATGGCAGATTGCCAGTTGCCAAGGTCATGGATCTCGTCTACCTCAAAGCACACTTTGGGATTTTTTCGCATCATCTCTATTTTCAGCCCTTCCCTGGAATGGGCAATGATATATTTTTCATTGTAAGCATAACTCACAGGAACGATATAGATGTGGTCTCCGTCATGGCAACCAATGCGGCCGGTTACGTTCCTGGTCAGTAATTCATCTATCTGTTTTTGTGAGAGCGTGCCTAACATATATACCTGGTTTAAATGTGAACAATAGGTAAACAATACAAAGAGAACCCATTTAAGCGCGCAGGACAATGATGACAATCATCGCTTACCTTATCTTTCATCATTCCTCTGCCGGGACATCTCTGCTAATTTGCCTGAAAAAGAAGTTATGAAAGCACTCGTATATCATGGCCCCGGCCGGAAATCGTTTGAAGAAAAACCCAAACCCGTTATAACAGCCCCCACAGACGCTATCGTAAAGATCCTCAAAACAACCATCTGCGGTACAGACCTTCACATTCTGAAAGGTGATGTGCCCGAAGTCACCGATGGCCGTATATTGGGTCATGAAGGCGTTGGCGTCATAGAAGAAACAGGCAGCAGTGTCAGCAACTTCAAAAAAGGCGATCATGTGCTGATCTCCTGCATCACTCCCTGTGGCAAATGCGAATATTGCCGGATGGGCATGTATTCCCATTGCGAAAATGGCGGATGGATATTGGGTCACCTGATAGATGGCACCCAGGCGGAATATGTAAGAATACCTTATGCAGACACCAGCCTTTACCATATACCGGCGGGCGCCAATGAGGAAGCCCTGGTAATGCTCAGCGATATATTGCCTACCGGCTATGAATGCGGCGTGTTGAATGGCCGTGTACAACCTGGTAGCAAGGTGGCCATCGTTGGTTCCGGTCCCATCGGACTGGCAGCCTTACTGACGGCACAATTCTATTCGCCTTCGGCTATCATCATGATAGACCTGGACGATAACCGGCTGGCAGTATCAAAGAATTTTGGCGCTACGCATACCATCAACAGTTCAAAAGAGAACACGATAGAACGGATCATGGCTATCACAGACAACCACGGCGTGGATACAGCTATTGAAGCAGTAGGCGTTCCCGCTACCTTCGAGCTGTGTACGTCCATCATCGGTCCCGGCGGTTGCGTGGCCAATGTAGGTGTGCATGGGAAACCGGCTGCCCTGCACCTGGAAAGCCTGTGGGCAAAGAATATCACTATCACCACAAGACTGGTAGATACGGTTACGACGCCTTTGTTACTGAAAACAGTGGTAGCTGAAAAACTGGATCCGCTGAAGCTCATTACACACCGCTTCCGGCTCGCAGATATCATGCAGGCGTATGAAACATTCGGACAGGCCGAAAAAGAGAAATCACTTAAAGTAATTTTGTCGAATGACTAACGGACTACCCGGCACCATGCAGGCCATGGTGCTGGAAACTCCCCGTTCACCGCTGCAATTGCAGCAACTGCCTTTACCAGTGCCCGCACCCGGGCAGGTATTGATCAGGGTGATTGCATGCGGTGTGTGCAGGACTGACCTTCATATTATAGATGGCGAACTGCCATCTCCAAAACTACCCCTGGTACCGGGACATGAAATAGTGGGGATGGTCGTGCGGAACGGCCACGGTACAGACCATTTCCGGCCCGGCGATATTGTGGGTGTTCCCTGGCTGGGATATACCTGCGGTAAATGCAAATACTGCCTGCGCGGGCAGGAAAACCTCTGCGAACAGGCCCTCTTTACAGGTTACACTATCAACGGAGGATATGCAGAATATACAACAGCCTGCGCACGGTATTGCTTCCTGCTGCCACCTGTTTATGCCGGTGCTGCGGGAGCGCCGCTTTTATGCGCAGGACTGATCGGCTACCGTTCCTGGCAGATGGTCAGCCAGCATGCACAACACATAGGCATATACGGCTTTGGCGCCGCCGCGCATATCCTGACACAGATCGCAAAACATCAGCATAAATCCATTTATGCCTTTACCCGGCAACATGACACACTCGCACAGATGTTTGCCATAGAACTGGGGGCCGTGTGGACCGGCAGTTCCGGCGAGGCGCCACCTGTGAAGCTCGATGCGGCCATCATTTTTGCACCTGCAGGCGAATTGATACCGACAGCATTGCCCCATCTCGATAAAGGCGGGCAGATCATCTGCGGAGGCATACACATGAGTGATATTCCCTCCTTCCCTTATCATCTTCTCTGGGAAGAACGCTCCATAAGATCGGTTGCGAACCTTACCAGGAAAGATGGCGAACTATTGTTTAAAGCAGCCGCAGAGGCAAAGGTCACCACAACCATACAGCAGTACAGGCTTTCTGAAGCCAACGATGCACTGGAAGACCTGCGTAAAGGATTGGTAAAGGGAGCTGCTGTACTTATACCTGATCACATTTAAAACGAATGTTATGCTACCAGGATGGATATGGCTTTCAATAGCTGTTATTATTGCCTTTATACTCCGCTATTGTTATGTGCGTTTCTATAAAATACTGGAGGCTGAACGCGAAATGCTGCTGATCCGGCATTGTTCCAGATGCCCTGATATACTGACCGAAGCATCTATACGGCACCTCCCTCCCATTGTTAAGTTATGGCTTACCCGCAGCGGTGTATTGAACAAGGCTTTTAACGGAGGCGTACATCTTCGTCAGCAGGGAAAAATGAGAACCTCCATCAATGGTAAATGGATGCCGGTAGCCGCGGAACAATGGTTCAGCGCTACGGTTCCCGCTTTCCTCTGGTCTGCAGATGTGAATATGTTCCCGCCACTGCACCTCGCCGGCAAAGACAGCTATGTCAACGGTAAAGGGCATATGTTGATCAGCCTTCTTTCAGCGATACCCATTGTGAATGCAAAGGGACCGGAAATTGACCAGGCCAGTATGATAAGGTACCTCGCCGAAATAGTGTGGTTCCCCTATGCAGCAGTAAGTGACTATATCAGATGGGAGGAAGAGGATGCGCTGACAGCCAGGGCTACCATCACCTATGGCGGCATTACTGCATCCGCCCTCTTCCGGTTCAGCGAAGAGGGGGATTTTGTCAGCATCGCCGCAAAAAGATATTACGCTGCAAAAGGCCGCTCAACACTGGAAGACTGGCTGGTAGACGTTATACCGGGCGCTTATCGTATATTTGATGGTATACGCATCCCCGATCGCCTGCAGGTCAGCTGGCTGCTCAACAACGGCAGGTTTACCTGGTTCCTGTTAACAGTAACCGACATCAGTTATCACGAAAACCGGGCATATCAACTTACTAAATCTCCACGGCATGAATATCTCTGAGACGAACCAGCAACAACAGCAGGATACTGTATCCAGGCCAGGCTTTCCCGCAAATGAAGAGAAGTATTTCCTCGAAGGGCCAAGGTCCAGGTTCCGGGAGTTCAGTTTTGTACTGAAAATATTCAGGGAATTTATCCGGGGCTTCAGGACGCTTCACTTTGTGGGCCCCTGTGTGAGCGTATTTGGCTCGGCCAGAACAAAACCAGGCACGCCCTATTACGACGCTGCTTATAAGATGGGCGCGGGAATTGCCAGCCTTGGTTTTACTGTCATGACGGGCGGAGGCCCGGGCATTATGGAAGCGGCCAATAAAGGCGCTTACGAAGCCAAAGGATATTCTGTAGGCTGCAACATCCTCCTGCCGAAAGAACAGCAACCTAATCCCTATATGCAGAAGTATCTTAACTGCCACTACTTCTTCGTACGGAAAGTACTGATGTTTAAATACTCTTATGCATTCGTCATCATGCCGGGAGGGATCGGTACCATGGATGAGTTCTTCGAAGCGCTCACCCTCATACAGACGCGAACCATTCTTGACTTCCCCGTTATACTGATGGGTAAAAGTTACTGGGAGCCCCTGATGCCCCTCTTCCATAAAATGCTGGAGGAAAGAATGATCGATAGCCGGGACCTGAAATACATGCTGTTCACCGACTCTCACGAAGAAGCGCTGGAGCACATAGAGAAATACGCGGTAGAGAAATACCGCTCCAAAAGGAATATATTGTATAAAAAATTCCTGCTCTTAGGCGAATAACATGAATGCCCCCATCACACATACAACGACGACGCGGGGACTCCGTACTGCGGACGTTCCTGCCATTCAGCAAAAGTTCGGGAAAAATGTTTTCACCCGGCAGCGGAAATGGCGCCTGCTGGTGATCCTGAAAAATATTGTAACAGAACCTATGTTCCTGATGCTGTTATTTGCTGCAGGACTGTACTTCGTGTTAAACAGCGTTACGGAAGGCATGATGATGCTGACGGCCATATTGCTCGTCTCTGCTATCTCTTTTTATGAAGAGATAAAAAGTGAACATGCCCTGGAAGCGCTGAAGCAGTATACCGCCCCCCTGGCCCTCGTTATCAGGGATGGGAAGGAGACAACCATTGCTACAACAGAGCTGGTGCCCGGCGATGTGTTGCTGCTGCATGAAGGCGATATGGTTCCCGCAGATGCCGTCATCCTGAGCGCCAATGATCTTTCAGTCAATGAATCTGTTATTACAGGCGAATCTTTCCCTGTCGAAAAACAGGCGGGCAACAATCATCCCCTCTACCAGGGCAGCACCATCAATTCCGGTGCCTGTACGGCCATCATTACCCATACAGGCAATAACACCACGCTGGGAAAACTGGGCAAAGCCATCGCGTCCACACCCGATGAAAAAACGGCCCTTCAACGGCAAACGCAGGCCTTCGTGAAACAACTGGCATTCTTCGGCGTTGCAGGATTTGCCATTGTATTCACGGTCAATTTCATTCGCAGCGGCGACTGGACCGCCAGCCTGTTGCTGGGCCTTACCCTGGCCATGGCGGCCATCCCGGAAGAGATACCCGTGTCTTTCTCCTCTTTCATGGCCCTGGGCTCCTTCTACATGAGCCGCATGGGCATTATACCCAGGCAGGCACAGATCGTGGAAAACCTGGGCGCAGCCAATGTGTTGTGCCTCGACAAAACAGGTACGCTCACGGAGAATAAAATGAAAGTGGTCATGCTGTACGACCACATCAACGGACAATTGCACGACCTGGACGATAAAGACACACCCGGCAACAGTCGCCTGCTGTATATTGCCGCCCTGGCCAGTGAACGGCATCCCTTCGACAACATGGAATGCGCAATCATGGAGGCATTCCACAAGGACAGGCAACAGGAAATAGTCCTCCCCGATATGATACACGAATACCCTCTTGAAGGCAAGCCTCCTATGATGACACACGTGTATCCCCGGGGCGATGCAGCGCTTGCTGCCGCAAAAGGCGCCGTGGAACGCATCCTGAGGGTATGCCATACTGAGGGCCCTGCCAGGGAAAAGATCATGGCGCAGGCCAATAATATGGGCAGAAAGGGATTCCGCGTACTGGGCGTGGCCAGCGCTGTCATTAAAAATAATGTGATGCCTGCTACCCAGGATGAGGCAGACTGGCAGCTGGAAGGCCTCATCGCACTATACGATCCCCCAAGAGCGTCCGCCGCCGGGGTCATTGCCAAACTATATGATGCCGGCATCAGGGTTATGCTGCTGACGGGCGACCATCACAGCACCGCCGCCTATATAGCGGCGAGAGTGGGCATGTATGGTTGCGGCCAGGGCCTCACCGGCGACGAAGTGATGCAGATGAATGATACAACACTCCGGCGCATGGTAAAAGAAGAAGCATTGTACGTACGGATGTTTCCCGAAGCGAAGCAGAAAGTGATAGCAGCATTGAAGGCAGACGGTTGTATCGTTGCCATGACAGGCGATGGCGTGAACGACGGCCCGGCTATAAAAGCGGCGCATGTGGGTATTGCAATGGGCAAAAAAGGCACTGAAATAGCCAGGCAGGCGGCAGACCTTGTTATCACCGACGACAATCTGGCCATGATCCCCGTGGCTATTGAACAGGGACGCAGGATATACAGCAACCTGAAGAAAGCGATACGTTATATCATATCCATTCACATTCCTATTATACTGGTGGCTACTATCCCACTGTTGTTAGGCTGGCGCTATCCCAACATCTTTACACCTATTCATGTAATCTTCCTGGAACTGATCATGGGCCCTACCTGCTCATTATTCTACGAGAAAGAACCCGTGGAAGACAATATCATGCAGATGCCTCCCAGGCAAAAGACAAGCAGTCTTTTCAGCAGGAATGAACTGTTTGTGAGCATGATACAGGGCCTGCTTATCACTGCCGGCGTATTGTCATTATTTGCTTTCTTTATGCGGGCGCACAGCCTGGAAGAAACCCGCACCTTCGTTTTTACGACGCTGATCATCAGCAACATCTGCCTGACCTTTGCGAACCGCTCCTTTACCGAAACCTTTTTCAAAACAATACGTTATCACAATCCCCTGACACCATTGATCATAGGGCTTTCTGTACTGTTACTTGTCCTGATACAGCTGGTACCTGGCATCAGGCACGCTTTCGGGCTCACGCCCTTAAGTATCGGGGAATATGGTATCTGCCTGGCTACCGGGTTTGTCAGCGTTGCCTGGTTCGAAATATATAAATGGCTCCTTCCATCACCGCGCTGAGCCGCGATGCTCTATTCCAATTGCCGCTTATGCCGCAGCAACCAGCTAATGCTTTGGTAATATGCGATCGCTTCGCTGGCCAGTTCGCTTTCTACCTGTACGGCCGTTTCATTGCCACTGTTAAAATCAGGCAGGTATTCGTGTATAGTCTTCACCGGCGATTGTACCAGCAGTTTGCCATTGCGCAGGTATCCCAGTCCCTGGTAAGTACTGATAAAAGCCCGCTGCCTGTCGGCCGGCATATGCAGCACATCCTGCCCGAAGAACTTCGAACGGTAATGCAGGTGCATTAGCCCGAGGATGGTAGGCGCGACATCGATCTGTGCTGTCAGCGTATTGACCTTCTCCGGCGCCAGGATCTTCGGTGCATAGATCAGCATGGGAATATGATACCCTGTTACCGGCAGTTCCACACTACCGGCGCTGCCGGCGCAATGGTCGGCTACGATCACAAAGATGGTACTGTCAAACCAGGGCTTGTTCCGGGCATCGAGCAGGAACTTATTGATGGCATAGTCTGTATATTTCACTGCACCCTGCCTTATCTGCCTGGCCGCCGGAATATCGATCCTGCCGTCCGGATACGTGAATGGCCGGTGGTTGCTGACGGTCATAATATGCGCAAAGAAAGGCTTCCCGCTCTTCACGTCCCGGTCCAGCACGCGCAGTGACAGATCAAACAGGTCTTCATCTGCCACTCCCCAGATATTCTGGTAATGCACCTGGCTGGCCGGTATGGCCGACCGGTCGATCACGCTGTAGCCATTATGACCAAAGAACTCCTTCATGTTGTCAAAATAACTGTAGCCGCCATAAATGTACTGGGTGGTATAACCGTGTGAGCGCAACACGCTGCCTAAAGAGAACATATGGCCATTGTCGGGCCGCTTTACGATGCTCTGCCCCGGTGTAGGTGGTATGGAAAGGGATAGCGCCTCCAGTCCCCGCACCGTCCTGGTGCCCGAGGAATAAAGATTGGTGAACAAGAGGCTATGATGCGCCAGAGAATCAAGATAGGGCGTAATATGCTCATTGCCGCCAAAAGCCTGCATAAAGCTGGCGCTCAGGCTTTCCACGCTGATCAGCACAACGTTCAGCTTCCGCTCCGGTTCTGTATAGGTGATCTCTCTCTCAATATTGTAAAGGTCCTTGCTTACAAAATGACTATTGGGTGTTTCCAGTTGTTTTCTCAACAGGCCGAATGCCGTAGCATCGGGTATGGTCTGATAAAATTTATAGTAGTCCAGCTCATTCTGTGTAAAGGCAACGGCAAATTCATACAGCCCGTTACCCGCCAGTGAATTGGCGTATTCATTACTGCTGAAATGCCGCCATTTCTCCTGTACCCCATAATATGCCAGCAATGGTGTCAGCAAGAGCCCCATGGCTACGACAGAACGCTTCAAAAAAGGATAAGGAGTAACAACACTGGCCCTGATCTGTTTACGCAGCAGTATTACAATGCCGATGGCCAACACGCCTACGCCGGTCAGTATAGGCGTCAACGGGTAGGACTCCGTGATATTGCCCAGTACTTCGGTAGTATATACCAGGTAATCCACCGCAATAAAATTATACCGGCTAAAGAACTCCTGCCAGAAGAACCACTCGCTCACCGCGTTGAACAGCAACACGAAGATCACCAGCGCAGTGCTCACATACAATACACCGGTACGCCAGCGCAGGCGGAAGGAATAAGGCATAAAGAACAGGAAAAGATAGATGACGAAACGGATCGCCAGGTAGTATATCAGGCCCTGGTATATATCAGTATTATAGTCCTTCGGTATCACATTGGTAAACAGCAACAAGGCAAGTGCGCCTGCAAAGAGCAGGCATACAAAAGGCATGATGCGTTTACGGTAAATAAAATCATTCTGCAGCCAGAGCTGCAGTACAAAAGGTATGATAACAAAAGCGGCTACCGACAGATCATATAAAATACCAATAAAGAGCGAGCTGGTAAATTGTGTGACAGATATTCCGGAAGCATGCGTCCCGATAAGAAGTGCGACGCGGGTAAGAGCAGACAACAATAAAAGTAATGCTACAATCAAGACAATAACCGAAAACCTCCCTGTGCGTTCATCCCTGGCCATAGGTGCTGTTTTAATCCGCCTGCAAACTTAGTAAGCAAATCTGTCGTAAATTTGAAAGAATCCTGAAGGAATTCTAAAGCGCCCGCATGCTTCAGAATCTGTTCAGAATGCATCAATACTTTCACGGATGAAAATTTTAATAATAGAGGACGAAACGGCACTCGCAAAAAGCATCGGCGCTTACCTCTCAGATGAGAACTATCTGTGTGAATATGCTACCACTTTTGAGCAGGCGGCAGACAAGATCAATATTCATGATTATGACTGCATCCTGCTGGACCTCATGTTACCCGGCGGTGATGGATTGAAGATCCTGGAAGAGATCAAGGAACAGAATAAACAGGACGGCGTGATCATCATCTCTGCCAAGAACTCCCTGGAAGATAAAATAAAAGGACTGCAGATCGGTGCGGACGATTACCTGACGAAACCCTTCCACCTGCCTGAACTGGCCGCACGCATTTACTCCATCATCCGCCGCAAACAATTCGGTAATGTCAATATTATAGAGCAGAACGAGCTCCGGATCAACCTGCTGGCCAAAACAGTAACCGTGAACGATAAAAACGTATCACTGACCAGGAAAGAATTTGACCTCCTGCTTTACTTCATCAGCAACAAAAATAAAGTGATCTCAAAAAGCGCACTGGCAGAACATCTTTCAGGAGATGTGGCAGACATGTTCGATAATTACGACTTCATTTACGTACACATCAAGAACCTGAAGAAAAAGCTCACAGAGGCAGGTTGCGACAACTACCTGAAAACCCTGTACGGCACCGGTTATAAATGGGAAATATGAGCAAACTGCTGAACCTCTCGCTAAAAAGATTCATGATCTACGCCGGACTGGTACTCGTATGCAGTATACCGGTATATTATTTCATCATCAATAAGCTATGGCATCACGAACTGGATGAGCATCATATTGTGCTTACACCGGCAGCAGGAAGGGAAGACCGGTACCTGATCATCCTGATAGTGACCACACTGACCATGTTATTCTTCCTGTTGCTGATAGCGGGCTTTGTGCTGATCAACAGAAGGATCTCCAGGCGGCTATGGCAGCCATTTTACAACAGCCTGGCAAAAATAAAGAGCTTTAACCTCGATCAGCAGCAAACAGTGATCTTTGAAGAGACTGATATCGATGAATTTGCAGAACTGAACCAGAGCCTCAACAAACTGATAGCAGGAAATATTGCGGTCTATAATCAGCAGAAAGAATTTGCCGACAATGCCTCGCATGAATTGCAGACGCCACTCGCTATCATACAGTCCAAACTGGACCTGCTGTTGCAGAGTAAACTGCTCACAGACGAACAATATGAACTGATCGAAGATGCCAATAAGGCCCTGTCGAGAGTAGCGCGTATCAATAAGAACCTGCTGCTCCTTACTAAAATAGAGAACAGCCAGTTCATGGAACAGGAACCCATTGACCTTTCTGCATTATTGAAAAGCACATTGAACCTCTTTTCTAATTTCTCTGAAGATAAAGCGCTGGTACTGGAAACGGATATTCCACCCGGCGTAGTGATAGACGGCAACAGGATACTTATCGAGATACTACTCAATAACCTGATCACAAACGCTATCAGGTACACCGCTAATGAAGGCGCTATATCTGTTACGCTTTCAGGCACCTGCCTGAAGATCGCCAATTCAGCCACAACCGAACTCCAATACGATCAGCTGTTCAAACGCTTCGGCACTACTACATCTTCCATGACCCGCGGTACAGGGCTCGGTCTCTCACTGGTAAAACAGATCTGCAACCGCTATGGATGGAAAGTGGATTATAAGTTTAAAGACATGCGGCATGTTTTCTCCGTGCTCTTCTAATTCAGATTTTCTTTCGAATCGGGTAGTAACTATGCAGAAACAAACGACTGCATGAAAGGAAGACTATTCATCCATCTTTTTTTATTGTTTATAGTAACTGTAGCTAAAGCACAATCACCCAAAGTAACCGTAACAGGTGTCATAAAAGACGCCACCGGGAAAACCCCGCTTTCTTTTGTCAGCGTTACACTCAAAACCCGCGACAGCGCCTTTATAGCAGGCACCATCACCGGCGAGGACGGCAGGTTTAAGTTACCCGATATCAGCAGTGGAAATTATCTCCTGCTGTTTTCTTATATCGGTTATCAGCCGAGGATAGAACAGTTCAATGTAGGCCAGTTAAATGCCATCCAGGACATGGGCAATATCACACTGACACAGGACGCAAAGGCATTAAATGAAGTGACGGTTACCGGCAGGCAGGAAGAGGTGAGAATGGATAAAAAAACTTTCAATGTAGCGGCCAATATCAGCCAGGCCGGCGGCTCTGTGCTGGAAGCCATGAAGAACCTTCCCGGCATCACCACGCAGGATGGAAAGGTGCAGCTGAGGGGCAGCGATAAGGTAATGATACTGATAGACGGCAGGCAGACAGCCCTGACGGGCTTCGGTAGCCAGACAAGTCTGGACAACATCCCTGCTTCCGCCATTGAAAAGATAGAGATCATCAACAATCCTTCTTCAAAATATGATGCCAACGGCAACGCCGGCATTATCAATATCATCTATAAAAAAGAAACCAAAGAAGGCTTCAACGGTAAAATAGGGCTTAGTGGTGGCCTTGGTGCGCTCTGGATCAAAAAAGAGAACTACCCGACCATCCGGCCGCAATACCAGCGTACGCCCAAGATCAATCCATCCCTGTCACTGAACTACCGAAAGAACCGGATCAACTGGTTCCTGCAGGCAGATGATCTGTACACCAGGACACTCAACAAGAACGAATTTGTAGACAGGTTTTATGATAATGGCGATACGGTAAGGCAGCAAACCAAGCGAAACAGGACCACCAATTTTTCTACCGTAAAAACAGGATTGGACTGGGCCCTGAACAGCAGCAACATCATTACGGTATCAGGCATGTTTGGCACTGAAAAGATCCTGGACAGGGGTGATGAACCTTTCTTCAATGGCAGTCTTTCCCAGCGGCAACGCTTATGGCAGTTCCTGGAAGATGAGCTGAAAACAACCGCCATGTTCTCTGCCAGCTGGCAGCATAGCTACAGGCAACCCGGCAGAACGCTGAATGTAGGTGTAAACGCCACTTTTCACAGGGAGAATGAGAAGTACTTCTTTACGAACATCATGCCCGAATATACAGGTCTGGATTCATTCAGGGTACTGTCTGACGAGCATGTGACGGACCTGAACATTGACTATGTACATCCCTTGAAACATGGTCGCTTTGAAGGCGGAATGAAATTCCGGTACCGCTATATCCCGGTGGATATGAACTTCAAACCCGGTATCCATTCCGTGCTGGACGCCAGCGCAGGTGGCTGGGCAAAATACAGGGAAACTATTCCCGCACTGTACGGCAATTACGTATACGAAAGCAACCGGGTGGAAATAGAGGCCGGGCTGCGGGTGGAATATGTGAACCTGGCATACGATGTCAATCCTGATCATCCTACCTACAAAAGCGATGGCTATAACTATACTCAACCATTCCCAAACCTGCGAGTGGCTTACAAGCTGTCTGGCAATAACAAGTTGTCTTTCTTCTACAACCGCCGGGTAGACAGGCCTAATGAAGGCGATATCCGCATCTTCCCGAAATATGATGATGCTGAGATCATTAAAGTGGGCAACCCGGCCCTGCGCCCGCAATTCACCAATACCTTTGAACTGGGCGACAAAACCAGCTGGAATAATGGTTACCTCCTCTCATCCGTGTATCACAAACGTATGGATGCCACCATCACCAGGATCGCCAGTACTGTTCCAGGCAGCACGCTGATCTATAACATCTTCCAGAATGCCGGCAAGAGTTATAATACAGGCATTGAACTGGTGATCTCCCAGAAAGTGTCCCAATGGGCCACTTTCAACCTGAACATGAGCGGCTACAGGAATATCATTGATTCTTTCTCTGTGGTGAATAAATACCCGCTTGAAAATGTATTCAGCGCGGCCAGGGAAGATCTCTATTCAGGTAATATCAAACTGAGTGGACAGTTTCATTTTCCCCGGCACATTGATGCGCAGCTGACCGCTATCTACCAGGCGCCGGACCTGGTGCCACAGGGTAAGACCTTCTCCCGCTTTGGTGTGGATGCAGGCATTAAAAAGGCCATTCAGCAAGGCAAAGGCGAATTGTTTGCCAACGCTACAGATATTGCCAATACATTACGCATCAAAAAACAGATCAACGGCGCCGGCTTCAGGTACACCAGTGTTGACTACAATGAAACACAGGTGATACGCGTGGGATACAGCTATAAATTCTAAGGTGCCGGTATACTGTTTTGCATCGCCCCCGCAATAAAGTGCCGCGATTACTTATTTTTGCAGTGATGTGCAGGTTACACAGCTTCTGGCTGCGTAACCTGCGCATATTTTATCTTTGCAAAAAATATCTGATGAAAATATTGCATACTGCGGACTGGCATATCGGGCAAACCTTTTATCAGTATGACAGAACGTATGAGCACCAGCAATTTCTGAACTGGCTGGTAGATACCATTAAGGAAAAAGACATTGAGCTGTTGATCATCAGTGGCGACGTATTCGATGTAGCCAATCCGGCTGCAGGCTCCATTAAACTATTTTACTCTTTCCTGAATAAAGCTGTAAAAGCACAACCTGAGCTCCAGATCATCGTTACTGCAGGCAATCACGACTCTGCCGCCCGGCTGGAAGCTCCCAAGCCCCTGCTCGAATCATCCAATATACATATCATCGGCATGATAGAACGCAGGGAAGACGGCAGCATCGATTACGAAAAGATGATCATCCCTGTAAAGGACAAACAGGGTAATGTCGTGCTCTGGTGCCTGGCTATACCGTTCCTGCGCATGGGCGACTACCCTGCTGTTGCTGAAAGCGCCGCACTCTATGCAGACGGTGTATCGGCATTGTACCGGGAAGCCTATGAATATGCACTGACCAAAAAACAGGACGGCCAGGGCATTATTGCCATGGCGCACCTGCATACACTGGACGCCGAACTGTCTGACCACGACAAGACAGAAAGAGTCATCATGGGTGGAATAGAGTTCGTACCGGCAAAGGCATTTCACGAAGACATCCTCTACACGGCCCTGGGCCACATACACAAAGCCCAGAAGATCGGCGGAAAAGAAAATATACGGTACAGCGGCAGTCCCCTGCCTATGTCATTTTCCGAAATGAATTACAGGCACCAGGTGGTGACCTTCGAAATTACGGAAGGTAAGATCAGCAACATCGAACGCTGTGAAATACCCCTCACTACCGAGCTGCTGCGCGTACCTTCCAAACCGCTGCCACTGCCGGAAGTGCTGGAACAGCTCTCGCAATTGCCGGAAGCGGGCGAAGATATCAATACCGCCCCCTACCTGGAAGTGCGTGTACTGCTGGAAGGGCCCGAGCCTGCCCTGCGCCACAAGGTAGAGACAGCCCTGGCAGGCAGGCATGTAAGGCTGGCCAAGATAGACGTCAGGTACCCTTCGGGAGATGCGGAAGGGGGTGCAGAAACGACCGTCAGCGCCGATCAGTTACAGGAACTGAAACCACTGGACGTTTTTAAACAGATCTACCGGGCAGGTTATAACAGCGATACCCCGGAAGAACTGGTTGACCTGTTCAACCAGGTATTACAGGAAATCACCACAAAAGAGCAGTAAGCGCATGAAGATATTAGCCATTCGTTTCAAGAACCTGGCTTCACTGGAAGATACCAACGAGATAGATTTCACGAAAGAACCACTTAGCAAGGCCGGCATCTTCGCCATCACCGGGCCTACAGGCGCAGGCAAATCCACTTTACTGGATGCACTCTGCCTGGCGCTCTATGCCAAAACCCCGCGTTATCAGCAGGCCAAAGAGACAGGCATCGAGATACAGGACCTGGCAGGCAATAAACTGAACCAGGGCGATATCAGGGGCATCCTGCGCGATGGCACTGCCGACGGATTTGCGGAAGTGGAATTTGCCGGTACTGATGGGAACAACTACAGGGCTACCTGGTCTGTCAAAAGGGCCCGCAACAAGATTGACGGGAACCTGCAGACAGACACCATGGAACTGTTCAACCTCAGCACCAATACGGCCGTTCCCGGGAAGAAAACAGAAACCCTGAAAGAGATAGAACGGCTCGTAGGACTGAACTTCGAACAGTTCACCCGCTCGGTACTGCTGGCCCAGGGGGACTTTACCGCCTTCCTGAAGGCCGACAAGGATGCCAAAGCTTCCCTGCTGGAAAAACTGACCGGTACCGATATTTATTCTGAGATATCGAGGACGGTGTTCGATAAACATAAACAGGCTGACCAGGACCTTAAAAACCTGAAAATGCAGATAGCGGGCATTGTCAGCCTCACGGAAGAACAACAGCAGGAACTGAGTGCCCTGCGGGAGGAACTGCTGAAAAAGACGGATGAACAGGAAAAGATCCTGGCCGGGCTCACCAACGAGATCAACTGGCACCAGTCCCTCGCCGCGCTCACCAACAGCAGGGACCAGGCGGAGCAGCATTACCGCCAGGCGCTGACAGCCATGGAAAATGCGGGCGAGAGGATCCGCACCTTCACCCTGGTAGAGCATGTACAACCCGCCCGGGGACTGATAGCTGCTAAAAAAACATCCGAAACGCAGCTGGCGGATAAATCTGCCGCATTACAGGAGCTGTCTTCCCGGATACAACATACCACAGAAAGCCATCAGGCAGCCCTTAAACAGCTGGATATGGCCCGCGGGGCACTCTTGTCCAGGCAGCAGGAAACAGCGCGTTATCAGCCTGATATTAACAGGGCCAAGGAACTGGATACCCTGATGGCAGAAAAGGGCAAACAGGTGAAAACAGCCGAAGCAGAAGCTGCTACGGCACAACAGAAACATGATGCACACCTGGAGGACCTGCTAAAGAAAGAACAGGAGATCAATACAGTCAGTACCGGCATCGCCAGGCTGGAAGACTGGCAGCGGGAGCATATGAGCAGGCAGGATATTGCAGAGAACATCATCGAGATCACTACACAGCTGGGGCATGCGTCCAAATGGCTGCCTTTGCAGCAAAGGCTGACAGAGAACCGGCAGGCTACCCTCGCATTCCTGGCAGAAACAGACAAGGCCATCACTTCCCTGCAGGAACAGGTATCCCAATATCAGCAGCAAAGAACTACGGTACATACCGCCCATGAACAACTGCACCATGCGCTGGCGGCAATACCGCTTGAGGAGATAAAAGCGAAAGAAAGCAGCCTGACAGCCAGTATCCGCGAAGCAGATGCAGCTAAGGCACATTGGGCGCTCCTGTTTACGAACCTTCGGGAAAAGGAGCACGCTACCCGCCAGTACGATACCTGTCGCCATGAACTGGGCACCAGGACAACGGCACTGCAGGAGAAACAGGAACAACTGAAAGAAGCGCAAACGAAAAAGGAACTGGCCGACAAGCTCTTTCACCAGGCCAGGCTGCAGGTGGCAGAGAATGTGGAATCCCTCCGCGCACAACTGACGCCGGGCGATCCCTGCCCCGTATGCGGCAGCAGGGAGCATCCCTTCTCCGAAGAGAATCCGCTGGCACACGCATTACTCAAAAAGCTGGAAGAGGAAAGCCTGGCGGCCAACCAGGCATACAATACACTCTCAGGTGAGATCAGCAGCCTGACGCAACTCATCAGCAGGTTGCAGCAGGAAACCACCACGCACGAAAAGGCATTGGCAGACAGGGACCAGCACATAAACATCCTGGAACAGCAATGGCAATCTTTCCAGCTTGCAGCAAGCACCGCCACCGTTGCTTCCGCAGAAAGGAGCGCCTGGCTGGAAGTGCATGTACAGCAATTGCTGTCAGCACAGCGGGAGAACAATTTGCAGCTTGCAGCGTATGAAGAGAAAAAACGGGAAAGCGATCAGCTGAAACTACAACTGGATACGCTGGGCACTAAGCTGTCGGCCGCCAATGAACAGCTGAAAGATAAACAACGCGAGAAGGCCAGCAAGCAGGAAACACTGGCACAACTACAGCAGCAGCTGGACAACATCACGCAGGACCTGCAGGTCATGACAGAACAGCTGGCGCCTTATTTCAATAATCCGGCCTGGATCGATAACTGGAAGAAAGATCCGCAGGCCTTTGACGACAGCATCCGCTCCTTTGCCAAACGCTGGAATGAAAACGTGCAGGCCATGGCCGACAGTACCCGGCAATTGCAGGTGCTCCATTCCGCCTTAGCTGAAATGCGCAGGCTGGCGCCCGCTGTTGCGGATGATGTCACGAATAAGATCAATGCACTGAACAACCTCAAAGGCCAGTTACAGGCACTGGCCGCTGAAAGGAAAGCACTGCTCAACGGAGAAGATGCCAATACCTTCGAAAGCAGGCTGAAACAGGCCAGCGAGGCCGCCGCAACCATACAGCAAACAGCGCATGAAGCAGTGACGGCCCTGAAGGAAGAACTACTTACCTATACCAGCGGTAAAGCACAAACGGAGAAAGACATCACCCTGCTCAGGGACGCTATCGGCAAACAACAGGAGGAGATCACCGCATGGATCGCAGCATATGTGGTGGAACATCATATGGAGCTTTCTGAAACTGATCTTACACAGCTCCTTAGCTATACCACCGCCTGGATAGATAACGAAAGAAGAGAGATCCGGGCCATCCAGCAGGGTGTGACCACCAGCAGGGCCACGCTCGATGAAAGGACCCTGCAGGTAAGCAATCATACCGGCAAACGCATTGCCGACCGGTCACTGGAAGAAGTCATGGCACTTTCAGCCGATACACGTAAACTGTTGAGAGATCTTACGAACGACAAAAATAACATTGAATACCAGCTGCGGCAGGATGCAGAGAATAAATCAAGGATCGGCGACCTGCAGGCAGCCATCACAGCTAAAACTGCCCTGCATGAAAACTGGAGCAAACTGAATGAACTGATCGGATCAGCAGATGGTAAAAAGTTCAGGCAGATCGCACAGGAATATACGCTGGATATACTGCTGGGATATGCGAATATGCATCTCCAGATGCTGACCAGCCGCTATAAACTGCTCAGGATACCGGGCAACCTGGGCTTACAGGTACTGGATAAAGATATGGGTGATGAGCTGAGAACAGTATTCTCCCTCTCCGGTGGAGAGTCATTCCTGGTATCGCTCGCACTGGCGCTGGGATTGGCCTCATTGTCCTCCAGCAAGATGAAGGTAGAATCACTCTTTATTGATGAAGGTTTTGGCGCACTCGACCCCGATACGCTGAATGTAGCGGTAGATGCACTGGAACGCCTGCACAACCAGGGACGTAAAGTAGGTGTGATCTCTCACGTGCAGGAAATGACAGAACGTATACCCACGCAGATCAAAGTGATCAGGCTCGCGAACGGAAAGAGCAAAGTGGAAGTGGTGGGCGCTTAATGCACTCTCCGCTCCCACTGCTTATGTGACCACAGCCAATATTCGGGTGCATGCATAATATCATGTTCAAGGTACCAGGCAAAGGTCCTGGTGATCTCGTAAGACTCCACATCCACAGGGTCTTGTGTGATGAGGGAGAAATAAACATTCCAGCCTTTCCCTGCCGTACGTTTTCTTACAGAAGCATAGATCACCACCGCATCGAGCGACTTCGCCAGTTGTTCAGCGCCGGTGAATAACCCTGTCGGCTGATGCAGGAAATCTGTTTCATATTTCGCCCTGACGGAAGGCGATTGATCTGCGATAAAGATATAAGCATTCTGCTTGTCGCGGTGCGATAGCATGAAACGCGCCGTCTCATTGATAGCCAGTAATTTAATACCAAACCTGGAACGGATGCGGTACAACAACCTGTTGATGAAGCGGCTGGATTCGGGCTTGTACACCGCATACACGTCGAAAGAAAGATACCTGGGTAAAATATTCAGGCATTCCCAGTTGCCATAATGCCCCAGCACAATAATGATGTTCCTGCCCTCCCCATGACAGCGTTCCAGCACTTCGGGATTATGTATGTGTATATTTCTGCGATGTTCCTCTTCCGACATGGATAACAATTGCAAGGTCTCCACCAACAGCGCTCCCAAATGCCTGTAAAAGAGCCTGGTAATGGCCTGTATCTGCCTGTAACTCCGTTTGGGAAAGGAGCGGGAAAGATTTTGCACCACTACATCATAGCGGTACCTGACCACTTTATACAGTGACCAGTAAAGTAGTCGTTGTAGAATTTTCAACATGCCTGCAGGCAGCAGGCTTACCAGATACACAAGAACAAATAACAACTCATAATGCAGCTTGCGGCGCCTGACCTCAGCGGTTTCTTTCATGTCGTGGCGGGCAATTCCTGCGGGTCTTTTCATAGAATTAGCAGCATCATACATAGGCAGTTTCTTTGACCTTTGAGGGCACTATACCGGCTTCCTCCCCATTTAGCAATTATCCGGACTATATCTGAATCCTGATAGTCCTTTAACGCAAATTTAGAACCGATTTATATGAAATTTTAAATCTTAACTTTTCTTTGCACAGTGTATGTTTATCCGGTATCGTTATCACATTGAACATCAGGAACAAGGGAAAAAAAGGCAGGACCTCACTACAAAAAAAATGAGTACTGCCTGCCCCGGGAATTACCCATCGTACGCCGGCAGCTGATTGCAGCATGTTGATCGCTCCCGGAGTATATACCTGACCAACTGTTATTTTTTTAACCAAAACCAATACTATATGAGCGTATGGAGACGCAAAGCGATTGAATGTTTACCGGAAAACAGGGCTGAATTTCAGGACCCTGATACGTCTGTTTACACCGTATTCTCTGCGTTATTACCGGCAACAGTGGCAGCACATAGAACAGGTGACGATAAACGCCTCAGGAAGTATTATGCTTTTGCCGAATGGTGTTCCCTGCAAAATGCACAGGATCTATGGAATGCTGCAGGAGTATCTTTTTATGAGCACCTGGCGGATTTTCCTGAAACGCTTGCAGCGATGCCGCAATGGGTAAACCGCTCCAGGTATCAGCAGATAAGAGGATTACTGCAATTGCGGCTCACAGAAAAGCAATTGCAGCAACTTGATAGTGAATACTATTAAGACCTGTACATTACGCATTTGGATGCTTGCAGTCCCGCCAGTAATCCAGTATTTGTCCCATCTGTTTTTGAACGTCACTTAAAACATACTTTTTAACGAAGTAACCCTGTATGGTCAGCTCATATGCTTCTTCAACAATTTCCGCAGATTCGATGGTGCTCAGAAAAACAAAAGGAATGCTCTTTTTTCGCAGGAATTCATCTGCCTGTATCTGCCGCCTCAGTTCCATGCCGCTCATACGGGGCAGGTTGATATCAGAAAAGATGATAAACGGCCTGTCGGTTGTTACCTGCAGATAGCGCAGGAGATCATCTCCTCCTTCAAAGAATTTGATCTCATTTTTAACGCCTAGTGAAAGTATGACCTTTTCGTAAATCTCCCGCTCATCCTGATCATCTTCCAGTATAAGAATGGGACCTGTTTTAGCCATAAAATTGCAGTTTGATGGTGAAGGGTAAACAACCACATTAGTCATGCCAGTTTCAGGCCTGATTGACCTGCTCATCGCATCTTACTAATATGGACTAATCTGGCGGTTTCCCTGCATCATATGCTGATGGCTATTTCACCCCGGTACCACCGCTGCCGCCGCCAAGGTTCATAGTTGGTATGGGCAGCCGGAAGCCAATGAATATGTAATTAGCGCCCTGGAACAGATTATATGCCCATCCCACCTGCAGATAATCTTTCAGCGTAGATGCCACCACGCCAAGTCCCAGCTCCGGCACATCGTCTTTATCGAAATCGGGCGAAGAGACATGCAATCCAAAGTTCAGATCGAGGAGGTTATTGGGCAATGAGGAATTCCTTTTCCATTTCTGGCTCATACCCAGTATGCCTTTGAACAGTACATTGTAATAGGGCACCATCTGCACATCTTTCTCTATTTTGGTTGTTGTGAGCGGATGTGCAAAAATAACCCCTACAGTAGCCTCAAGGTGGGGCAGAATGCGGTATAATGTCACACTATGCGTTTCTTCCAGCAGGCTTTTTTTAGTGCTGATTTTAGC
The DNA here is from genome assembly GCF_023100805.1 of Chitinophaga filiformis. Lineage (NCBI taxonomy): Bacteria > Pseudomonadati > Bacteroidota > Chitinophagia > Chitinophagales > Chitinophagaceae > Chitinophaga > Chitinophaga filiformis. The sequence goes on along the minus strand of NZ_CP095855.1, from coordinate 3,883,387 downwards.
GATCAGCATCTTGATCACTACCCTGTCGCCCTCCTGGCGGAATCCGGAATATAACAGGTCTGTTGTTGCTTCTTCGGGTATGCTGCCTAATGCCAGTGAATATACCTTATCGGAGAAGCTCAGCGCCAGGCTGGCAAGACGTCTTTCATCCCGGCCAAAACGCAGCAGGTCATCAGGGATCAGCAGGTTGGCCAGTTCCGTCACCTTAGCGCCTGCCATCGTTACCAGGTTGGCACATTGCGTACGCACTTCGGCGCTGGCTGCCGGAATATCAGACTGAAAGGTATTGAGCAGTCCTTTCATCTTATTGAACTCACTATTGATCGTATTCACGTCGTTCTGTAACCTGGCTATAAATGCCACGCCGCCGGCAGCCGACGTATTATTCAGGGCCGACTGATAATAATTTACTTTCTCTGAGAGCAGCGTCTTTATCTTGTCGCCCTGTGTGAGTATCTGCCTCAGGTCAGTAAGGATCTGCTGGTCCTGCAGGGTGGCCAGTACCTTCTCCCCTTCTTTTTTAAAGTCTTCAAAATCTGTCTTCAGCCTTTGCTGCAGTATGCCGGTGAACTGCCTTAGGTATTCACCACGTAGTATTTCATTAACATTCAGTTCCCGTTGCTGTGCACTTTTCACCCATTTCTGAATGTCTTCCAGCTGCGCAGCCTGTGCATCTGTAAGCGTGAACTTCCAGCGTTCCACTTCATAGTAATCTCCCAGCGGATTATCATCAAGCCCATTGAAATGCAGGGGAGATGGCTGGTTATTGTGCATCAGCCATCCACCGATCTGGATACGCACATCATCGTAGGCAGGGCTTTGGGATAGTTGCTGCTCAAGATCAGCGATCCGCTTATTGAGCGCATATAAAATGCCTCCCCATATATTTTCTTCCGTAAAATCTTCCGGGCTTTTAAAATAGCCTTCATAGTAATCGCGCGTCAGCGGGTCGCGGTCGAAGACCGCTACTATTTCACCGGTAATGGAAGAAGTACGTTGCAGGAAAGTGGTCAGGCTGGCCTTATCACCCCTGACATAATTTCTCACTGCTTCTTCCATCCCTTTCGACCATCCTTCTACTTTCTGCGTGGCGTCATAAAGGGTATTGAGCAGGCTCACAGCTTCCGCTGGCAAAGGGTTGCCGATACCACTGGTATTCACCTGCCTGATGAAGGCGCCCCGGTCAAAGCGTATCATCAGCCGGCTGTTGATGTCGGCATTATTCTTATTCTCGTATGATTTATTGTTCTGATCAATTTCCCTGACCGTGATAATGGATTGGGAACAGACACGATGCACAGTACATAACAGGAACAGGACAGCACATGGCAATATAAAAAGTCGCATATTATATTCTCATTAAGGTAAAACAGGGAGGATCATCCGTTGGCGTAGGCGGTCATCACAGCAGTGTTCATGCTGCCCATGCCCTTCATAAAACGGGCTTTGGTAACGCCTTCCGATATAATATTCCTGAAGGGGGAAATAGAAAGCAATACGAAGTTGTGATAGTCTGCCAGGTCTACCCGGTCATGGATCTTCAGTGTTTTCAGCAGTGGCAGGATCGTCATCGGGGCAGGCACCTTTACAAATACAACCACATCGTACATGCTTACACCGTTCTTTCCTATGCGGGAGCGTATAAAATTGGCGGTGTCGGTGGCTTCATCTGCTACATCATCATCCCCGAGTATCAGTAAGAGCAGCTGATCCGGTTGATCCAGCAGTTCCTGAAGCGCTTTCTGTGCCCCGGATTCTTCTGTTGGAAGTGCTACGAAGTTTTGCATTTGCTGTCAGTTAAGTGTGTCAGAAGTAGGCAGAAAAAGTATGAAAGTACTTAATTATAACTGAATTTCGCCATTATAACTTAATTTTATTAATATATAATTACCCATATGGCTAAAGCATACAGACAAGGAGCAAAAGGTGCGCTACTGGACGAATATGAAAAGGCGATCACTGAATTACAACAGGTCATTGCAGATATTTCAGACAATGACCTGGTCACTGTTGTGGATACAGTCACCACCGATGAGAATTGCCGTTCAGTGCAGACGATACTCTCGCATGTGGTTAGTTCCGCTTACAGTTATGCCATCTACATTCTGCATTATTATGGCTACCAGACGGTGCGGCCGGAGAAGACCTTTCGTACTACCGTGCAGGCATACACCAGTGATCTGAGAGAAGCTTTTCAGTTTACAGAAACAGTATTCCGGGATATAAAGGATAGTGAACTGGAAGAATTCAGCCAGGAAAAGAAAATTGCCGCCCGTTGGGGACAGGTGTATGACATAGAGCAGATGATGGAGCATGCCATTGTACACATCCTGCGCCACAGGCGGCAGATTGAGAAGTATAAAGATATCATTCGCAACACACAGCTTCACTAGGAGCTACCTGCATATTTATAACCACGCGACGGTATAACGCAATCATCTGCTACGATCAGTTCCGTCAGGAGCTACGTGTATGTTCACAACCACGCGACGACACAACGCAATCATCCGCTACAATCAGCTCCGTCAGGAGCTACCTGCATGTTCACAACCACGCGACGACATAACGCAATCATCCGCTACGATCAGCTCCGTCAGGAGCTACGTGTTTGTAGCCCGGGGTGACAACCCCGGGTTGGGTGATAACCCCGGGGCAGCATAACAACCCGGTTGCGATAACAACCCCGTTCGGAATAACCCAGGTGGGAATAACCACGCGACGACACAACGCAATCATCCGCTATAATCAGCTCCGTCAGGAGCTACGTGTTTGTAGCCCGGGGGGATAACCCCGGGTTGGGTGACAACCCCGAGGCAGCATAACAACCCGGTTGCGATAACAACCCCGTTCGGAATAACCCAGGTGGGAATAACCACGCGACGACATAACGCAATCATCCGCTACGATCAGCTCCGTCAGGAGCTACGTGTTTGTAGCCCGGGGTGATAACCCCGGGTTGGGCGACAACCCCGGGTTGGGTGATAACCCCGGGGCGGGTGACAACCACCACGATCCCCGGGTCGTGCCCCCGAATCAATATTCATCTAACCTCGCCACAAGCCCCCAACCAAAAAAGCTGTTCGCGAGGCCTATCAGCAATTCATTATCACCTTCCTTCAGCGGAACATTAAAGGAAGTATTTTCAATAGAACAGCGGCCATCGGGGAATTTAGACAGCGGCTGACCATAGAGGTTCTTATCCACGTAAAGATATTTGCCGTTGATGAACACCCATACCTCATCACTGAAGCCGAGATTCATTTTACGGGACTGATCTTTGTCCACATGGATGTTGGTCTTCAGCCATACGATACGGCGCTCACGGCTCGGTCCGAATTTCCTTGTCAGGTTCACCAGTCCCCTTCTTTCCGCCCAGATGTCTTCCCAGGCGGCATCCTTACCCGGCATGAATGTATTACTGAAGTCGACGTCTTTTGTTGCAAGCGGCTGACTGATCTTCCATTCCCGGAGGTAACGCGGATCATTGTCGGTAGGGTCAGGGCCTTCCAGCGGAGAAAGCCCTTCCGTCTGTCCGGGTTTAATCACCAGGTTGGAAAAGATAGCTCCTTTCCCCTCAAAAGCGATGCTGCCATGTTCCGTACTGCCCTCGAGGCGGGGCACTTTCAATGCAGGGCGGGACATATCATTGACATACACCCACATCTGTTTCCCAGCGATCACCAGTTTGACATGGTTCCATTTTTCACGCTGGAAACCGGCATTGCCCTGGTAATAAGGCATCATATCCCACATGTTAACGCTACCCAGGTAAGGGGCATACTGGATAGCGTCTATTGCAGCACTATTGCCGGCAACATAAGTACGGAAGTAAAAGCATTCCCTTTCCTCCGCCGAAGCCTGTCTGAAAAAAATGGTAGCGAAGCCGTTCTCAACGGGCTCCATATCGTATTCAATCGTCCCGTCTGAAAAGTCGACGTCCTTCAGCACCGCCGAGCCTTTTCCACCCAGGCCCTTCAATGCCGGAACGGAGTGCCAGGTGATGAGTTCCGCTACATTGGGGGCGATGTCCCAGTTATCTGCTTTCATAGCCACATTAATAATAGCCGGGGATGACATGGATCTACCCGGGCGTTTTCCGTCTTTCTGCTGTGCCATCAACTGCATCGTGAACAGGAGCAGGAAAAGGAGGCTGAATGTCTTGTACATGGTCTGTTGTTTTAAGTTTTCAAATGATAATGGGGCAAAACTGAATAATAAGTAACTTGATGACAATTCAGCGGGAGTTCAAGTTGGTGCAAGTCTGTTCAGGAAGCTAACAAACTAATTATCAAATGGAAAACAATTTAGAAACAGATTACATACAGCGATGCCTGCAACTGGTGGAACGACGGTTTGACCGGGGGCCCAACAGCGAATGGAGCAGCTATGACTTTGAAAAACTGAGTGATGCTATCCAGGAAGCCACCGGTGTGGTGTTAAGTATTACAACATTAAAAAGGCTTTGGGGAAAATTGTCTTACACCAATACCCCTGCTGTCACTACCCTGAATACATTGGCCCGCTATGCCGGTTACGAGGACTGGGGTACTTTCAGGCGGAAGCTACCGGCTGAAAGAGCTACTCCTGTTACCCGGGTTGCCGCTGCCGGCCAGGCGACCGACCCAACGGATCAATTTGCGGCGAATGCCATCGACGCTACTGCTGCTATCAAACAGCCCGCCGACCCAACGGATTATTTTGCAAGGAATAACACCAGTGCGACCACTGCTAACAGACAGCCAGCCGATTCAACAGATGATGTTGCAAGGAATACCACAGGTGCGACCACTGCTAACAGACAGCCAGCCGATTCAACAGATGATGTTGCAAGGAATACCACGGGTGCGACCACTACTGCCGGCAAGCTGCCTTCCCTAACTGACCAATTCGCGAACACCTCCAATGGCATTGCAACTGCCAGTCAGCTATCCGGCCCGGCAGATAACCCCGCAATGAACACGATAGACGGCGACGCTGCACGCGAACAGTCAGCGGCCGGCTTACAATCAGCCGGCGCCCCGGCAAGCAGCGCAAATGGCAACATGAGCGCAGCGGAAAACCCAGGGCACAGCGTTTCGGCATCTGCGCCACAGAACAACACGGAGGCGCGGAGAGGAAAGACACACCCGTCCGGCAGATGGCCCTACTGGGCATTGGGATTACTCTCCTTAGCGATCATCCTGTATGTGACCTTGCTATCCAACGGACGTTCCAAACAGGCATCCACAGATCCAGGTGCTTATCAATTCAGTAGTAACAAGACCGTCACAACAGGGGTGCCCAACTCCGTGATCTTTAAATACGATGCCAGCGCTGCCGGAGATGATTCCGTATTCATCTCCCAGTCATGGGATGTGAGCCGGAAATTTGCCGTACCGAAAGACAGGACGGAATATTCATCCATCTACTACCTGCCGGGCTATTTCAGGGCCAAGCTGATAGCAGGGAAACAGATCGTGAAAGAGCACGACCTCATGATCAGCTCTGACGGCTGGCTGGCTGCAGTAGAGCAGGAAAAGGTACCTGTATATTTCCGTCAGCAGGAATTCCTGAAAGGGCATACAGTCGAAGTGGATGCCGCTACCATGCAGGCGTACAACATCTCCTTACAACCTGCCATTCCCATGCTGCGGTTCTACTATGTAAAGGACATGGGAAGCCTGCGGACCGACAATTTCAGCTTTGAAACAAGTGTAAAGAGCAATTTTAACCAGGGCTCAGCCGCCTGCCAGCGGGTACAGATCCTGATCCTTTGCAAGAATGACGTATTTTTTATTCCTCTCTGTACGAAAGGTTGCGTGGGAGATCTGTTGCTCGTTGCGGGCGGAAAAGCCATGCAAAGCAAAAATACTGACCTGTCGAAGTTTGGCAGAGATATGAGCCGGTGGGTACAGTTGAAAGTAGAGGCGAAAGACAAACATATCCGGATACTGGTGGATGGAGACGAAGCGGCTGCTTTTACGGGCGACTATCAGCCAACAGACATCGTGGGCGTACAATATCGTTTCGAAGGCCCGGGAGCGGTGAAAGATACCCGCTTTATAAATGGGAACAAAGTGATCGCATTATAATTTCCGGAACGCTTTATGCTGTCTGTCAGCGGAAGCACCCTTTAATATCACCGCTGAGGGGTGCCTTCAGCGAATTGTGTTATTTTTAGACAGTTAAACCCTTCATTCCATGATGACAACTGATGAAATTATCCACGCGCTTTCCTCCTTTGTGCCAAATGGACATTCAGATGATGATAACATCTCTTATTTCTACGACCTGATGGAGGACCTCAAACATCATCCTGACAAGGAAAGAGCCATAGAGCCTATTTTGCGGCTCATTGAAAAATACCCGCACCTGGATTACGGCTCACCAGGTCCCCTGGCGCATACACTGGAATCTTTCCATGATATCTACCATGATCACCTGTTTGCATCACTGGACAGGAAACCTACGCCACTGACAGTATGGATGCTGAACCGCCTCACCAACGCCGATCAGCGTTATCTTGAGCACAAGGCATTGACCGAAAAGATGCATGCATTGCTAAAACATCCTTTGCTGGATGAAGAAACCAAGGGGGCTATCGAGGACTTTGTAGATTTCCAGGACCACCCAGGTGAGGAATGAATTTTCCGTCCTGACACCTAAGCGCTCAGGTGGAGAACGAATTTCGCATATTCATATATACCGAATTCCGGGGACAATAAAAAGACTTTTATTTTCCCCCACATTTTTATTTTACCCCAACGCTTCCTAATTTAGGAAGCACGAGTCATGCAATACATATCCACTTACTGAATAAAAGAATGTTCCCCTGAATAACGCCAGATTCATGAAAAACGTTTTATACCACTCCTCTTTCCCTTTCCATATTCTCATTTCATAATGTTTATTATATCACCCAAAATTCACACTTATGGCAGATGGTTATATCGGCGAAATCAGAGCCTTTGCTTTCAATTTTACCCCACGTGGATGGCTACCCTGCAACGGAGCCGTCTATCCTATTCAAAGCAATTCCGCCTTATTTGCCATACTGGGCATCCAGTATGGTGGTAATGGCACGACCACTTTTGCAGTACCCGACCTCAGGGGCGTAGCTGCATTGGGTATTAATCTCATGCAGCCCGGTTTCAATACGCCCGGTACTACCGGCGGCTCGGAAACGGTGACATTAACAACGGCCACGATGCCCGCGCACATGCACAATGTGGAAGCGGTGGTGCGTACCAGTCAGCCGCAAACAGCCGCCGCCATTTCACAGCCCGGCAGCAACGCGTACCTCACCAATGGCTATTCGCTTACTGCAGCCAAGGGTATTGTGGTCTATTCGAACAACAAGGGGAATATCACGCTCAATCCGCAGACAGTAGGGGTTACCGGCAGCACCACCCCGCATGCGAACATGGACCCTTATCTGGCAATGACCTATTGCGTTTGTTCAGAAGGCGTCTTTCCGCAAAGGCCCTGATCATCCACCTTATTTTTTCACCTTATCTTATTTAACATTCTTATGGAAAATTACCTCGGAGAGATCCGCTTATTCCCTTATACACAGATCCCCAGGGGATGGGTACTCTGCAGTGGACAAACATTGCCGATCGCGCAGAACCAGGCTTTGTTCTCCCTCCTCGGCGTCAATTACGGCGGCAATGGCACCACTACCTTCATGCTTCCCAACCTCAACGGCCGTACGATCGTTGGTACAGGCACCAGCAAAAGCGGCAGCACTTACCAGATCGGCCAGGCAGCAGGTACTGAAACGGTTACACTGACCACCGGCAATCTGCCGGCACATACCCACCTCGTGAGCGCTAATGTCTCTTACGATACCGGTAGTCCCAACACCAATTACTTCGCTAACCCGAACACACCTACCAGCCCTACGCAACCAGGACAGAATACAGGCACGGTCAACCTGTATGCGCCAGCCGGAGGCCCCCTGGTGAACATGGCCCCCTGCATCACCAACACAGGCGGCGGCCAGCCGCACACCAACAGGATGCCTTACCTGGCAATGAACTTCTGCATTGCAACACAGGGCATATACCCATCAAGATCATAAACACTATTTGTACACCTCTAACTGATTTTTTATATGGATAATTACTTAGGCGAGATCAGGGTATTTGCCGGCAACTTCGCGCCTGTAGGTTGGGCACTGTGCAACGGCGCCCTGTTGGCTATCAGCCAGTATGAAGCACTCTTTACGTTGCTGGGCACGCAGTATGGCGGCGATGGACAAACCACTTTCGGCCTGCCCGACCTGCGGCAGCGAATTGCCATAAGTACCGGGCAGATCTCCCCTTCCGGAGGCTCACAAACTTACCTGCTGGGGCAGGCCGCCGGTACGCCCAATGTGACCCTGCTGCAAACCAATATACCAGCACACACCCACAATCTTGTTGCCACCAATACGACCGCCACTACCGGCGATCCGACCAATAACCTGCTGGCAGTTTCCAATGGCAATAACAACACAGGGCCTACGGCGTACCCTGACGTGAACTTATATACTACGTTGCCGCTGCCTTCCGGAGGCACTGCCACGCCCAATGCCTTACTGGACCCGGGAACAATAAATCCCAGCGGAGGCACACAACCGCACGACAACTCGATGCCCTATGTGGTCATCAATTATATCATCGCTACAGAAGGTATTTATCCTTCTTCATTTTGAGTAAACAAACATGCGTATAGGTATTATTTCCAATTGCGATCAGTTTATTCCAATGGCATACACACTTGCAAACCAGGGTTTGCAGGTGTGTATCTTTTATGCCCCTTCCGAAGATGTGATCGCTCATCAGAAAGTAACAGGCTTTATACAGGCCACCGGCCTGCCCTTCAGACAGGAACTGAGCCAGGCAGACGACGTATATCAATGGCTGGAAGACGTAAAACCGGAAACGGTCTTTGTGTATGGCTACCGGCACCTGCTGGATGTAAGCCGCTTCAATGGCATACCGGCCTATAATATTCATCCCGGGCCGCTCCCCTCCTTCCGCGGTCCCTCGCCGGCTTTCTGGCAATTGAAAACAGGACAGCCTACACTGGGATTTACCATTCATGAGCTCTCGTCCCGCTTCGATGCAGGGAAAGTGGTATGGACAAGAAGCATCGCAAATCTGCCCCAATACCACTATGGCATGGTAAACCAGCTCTGTAGCCAGTTATGTGTGGAAGGGGTGGCTATCATCTTAAATGCAGTACGAAAACTGGCGCCATTTCCGGAAATAGCACCAACAGATGCTGCGGAGGCTTATCATAAACGGCCGCAGCTGAAAGATGTGCTCATAGACTGGGATAAAATGGATGCGGTAGAAATATGCAACCTTATCAGGGCCTGCAATCCCTGGAACAAAGGCGCCCTGACCGTCTTTCAGGGACAGGAAGTAAAGCTGATGGATGGCATGGTGACCGAATTGCAGACAGCCCATCCACCAGGTACCATGATGGTCCGGGGAGATGGGTTGTACATTGCCTGTGCCGGCGGCAAAAGTATCAAATCTAATATGCTATATATGCATGACGGCTACCTGCCCTCCTATCATACAAGCATATACGGACTGAACCATGGCGCCAGACTGGGTGCCTGAATCAGGGAGCGCTGATCTCAGAGCCGAAGTCTGTACCTGCAGCGCCGCCGCCTAAAGTAACTTCATTTACAGCAAGAATAGTCATACCCGGAGTTTCCCACTGGGGCTTGGATTGCATTTGCTCGTTTTTCATAATTGCATGTTTGAGTTTGGAAATGTATGATTAAAGTTCGCGCGTTGATTATTTTGAAGCTTTTGGAGCCGTTGGATATCTGAGTAAATCTAAGTCAGGAAGTTATTTCCGAAGCATAGTCTGTGCCTGCTGCCCCGTCTCCTAAGGTAACTTCACTCATTGCAAGAATTATCATATCTGGAGTTTCCCATTGGGGTTGGGATTGCATTTCTTCGTTCTTCATAATTGGATATTGATCCTGGATATTTGAGTTAGTGTAAGTTACGAAAAATTATTTTCAAAAACATATCCCTTTTTTTGCAACGCTGTCACCACTATGCTGCTGATCACTCCCTGTGTCATTCTGATCATTGCCAGTTCATCTTTACTAACGCAGGCCGCTAAACTTTCCCTGGAGAGATAATATCTGAAGCCGGCATCCTCCTGGCCTGACGCCAGCACCGCTGTGATCTTTTCCCGGTTGTTCTCAATACGGTTGAAAAAATCAGGCGAATACATACCCTTATCCGTTCTCCATTGTACCTCCGGTGGCAATACGCCCTGCATGGCATGCCGCAGCAGGCTCCGCTTATAACCTCCATGTATAAACAGTTCCGGGGGCACGTCCATCATCAGTTCCAGCACCTGCTTATTCAACAGGGGAACAGCAGAGCGCATACCATATGCTTCATTACGGTTAGCCAGCATGGCGGGAAACAGTCCTGTACGCCCGCTGCTGATATTCTTAATCATAGATGTGGTAATATGCCGTATAGCCCCAAAGACCAGCGAATCACGATACCTGTTGTAAAAATCGTCCTGCAGGCCAAGACCGATATGATCTGACTTAGACTTGTTTTTCTTTTTGTACCATGCCGTATGCCGCACGTATTCCCTTTTCAGGATGGGCCAGAGCGGTTTTCCTTCTGTTTTGGAAAAAGTCTTCAACAATCGCCAGGCGCTGGCAAAAGCGCCTTTGCTGATCAGGTTATAGATGACAGGATTGCCCTTCCACGATACCCAGTGATCGCCCCCGTAACCGGTAAAGAGCACCCCGATCCCTTTGTTGCGCGCAGCTTCCAGAATGGCATGATCCATATAATAAAAGACATTGGGAAACACTTCATCCTTCTCAAATGCAAGCAGGGTATCCTGAAAAGGACCGGTGTCTGCCGCATGTATATACGTCTGTATGATGTTAGGACAGGCCCGCCCGATGATATCAATATATCTGCGTTCATCTTCCCCCTGCGCACCTTCCTGCAATACAGATGAGAAGGCATAGAGAGGCTTATTCATTTCAGCCAGCAGCGGCGCCAGTATACAGGCAACGGAAGAGGAGTCCAGTCCTCCGCTCAGCGTAATACCTACCGGCCTGTCTGTGCGTATCCTGTTCCTGACGGCGGCTCTCAGCAATTCCCTTAAACAGTCCGCCCATTCGCCGGGTTGCTTAAAACGATATTTGCCGGGAACGGGGTTCCAGTATTTGCTGAGCTGTATAGTACCATTATCGAGCGTGAGGATATTGCCTGCACATAACGCATGTACGTCTTTGGTAAAAGTTCCGGCAGGATCTGACTGGCGGAAATAGTATTCGATGAGGCTGGCCTCATTAAAAACATGCGGTCCGGGCTTTACCGCCAGAACGCCTTTCTGCTCTGAACTGAAGACCAGCATCTCCGGCGAATCGTAGTAGTAAAGGGCCCTGCACCCCAGCTGATCGGTTGCAATCAACAGCTGCTGCTGTTGTCTGTGCCAGACGCAAAATACAAACTCTCCTTCCAGGTGTTGCACACAATCGTTTCCCCACTTACGGTAAGCAGATAATAACAAGCCTTCGTCGGAGATCTCCTTTGCGGCGCCGGTCTGATCCAGCAGGTAAGGTCTGTTATCAAGCAGTACATCCGCGGCCATCACCACATCTTCTGTAACAAATGGCAGCGTGCAGGCATCGGGTGCAGAGAACATCCGCAGTGTACACTGGCCGATCAATACGTTATTTTCCCGCCAGCTGTGCTGGCCGTCTATCGCCCTGTGCTGCATGGCCTGGCCGATCAATACTGCTGCAGCATCGCTCAGGGGACTCCCCTTCTTATTTATTATACCGAATATAGCGCTCATCAGATCAGCTTTTGAAACGTGCGATGATAGTAAATTGATCAGCCTCTTTTCCGCCGGTGATGATCACACCTTCACTTTCCAGCCAGGCGTGTGCCTGCAGGTCATCGCCTACCTTATTGATGCCGAAGAAAACAATGCCCGGCATCCTCCTGTAACTAAGCATGATCTTGCCTGCCAGTGCCTGTTCAAAGCATTTTGCACGCCATGGCGAGCAGGCCGCGGCCCTTCTGATGGCGGCCTTTATCCGCTTGGGACGGCGTGTTGTTCTTATATGGGAGGTGCTGGCGGCGGTCACACTTTTACCCAGCAGGGGCGCTATTTTTCTGAAGGGCATAAAAACGAGCATGCAACGGGCAATGGCAATACAGATCCATGCCTCAGCAAAGAGCAGCAGCGATGAAATTTTCTTTCTCATTACAATATTGACGTTACTACATCCAACAATGAATCGGGTTCACACAATAAAGGGCGTGTTACCTGGTGTACGGAGGCGCATTTTACCATTTTACTGACCACGTCGAAACAAAGCGCACGCATGGCGGGCTGACGGAACAATGAAGCTTTGTAGATATGTTGTATCACGCCGGCAAAGGCCTCGCTGCCCTGCAGCTGCTTATGATGGATCTTGTCGGTCTCCCTGGCCTCCAGCAGTATGATTCTCTCCACCGGATACTGCCTGGTATCGAACGCACCGTGAAAGAAAAATCCATATTTTTCATAACCCGGCACAACGGGGAAGGAACGGTCGTCCAGCGATAAGGTCTGCAAAGAATGTTCCCATAATTTGATCATAGGGTAAGAAGCCACCCCGCTGATGCGATCGTCGTCGGGCGCCTCTTTCAGCACGGTAATATCATCGCTGAAGATCTGGTACTGCCGCTTTTTCAGTCCGGCGAGCGTAGTGGATTTACCGGCGCCCGATTGCCCTGCAATGAGCGTCAGTTTATTGTTCACAACAACAGCCGAGGTGTGCAGGGGCACCTGCCTTCTTTGCTGCAGGATGCCTGCCATGGCAGCGCCGAGCAGGAACAGACGGATCACCCTGTCTTCCACATTACCGGGGAAGGGGCGAATGAGGATCCGGTTGCCATCGGCAGCATAGTAGGTGGCAATATCCTGCACGGAGAAGACCAGCTCACTACTGTTCACCTGGTAGGAAAGACGACCGATATCGAAGGCGGTATCTGCTTCAATGGAGGGTATTTCACCAATGCTGATGCTGACATCAGGCTGTTTAAAATCGAACGGCAACAATTCAGGGAATTCTATTCCAGAAGTAATATGCAGACCGAAGCCCCAATATTTATACATGTACAGCGAACTATTTCAGGTTGAATAATGTTACAATAACTATACACTCAAGTAATCACTAATGTTTAAACATATGTCAGAAAGTGTACAGATTTCCCTATGCAGAGAAACAGTCGTTCACAGGAATGAACGGAATTTCCTGGTCAGTCACATCGGGGAGGAAGTAGTATTGATGGATATTCACAACGGCCAGTATATCGGCCTTAATGCGATAGGTAGCGCTATCTGGGAGAAGCTGGAGCAGCCGGTACCTGTTCATGAAGTTATACATGCCCTGACAGAACAATATGCTGTCAGCATGCAATTGTGCGAACACGAAACCCTTCTTTTTCTTGAAAAAATGTTGCAGCATCAAATGCTTATTGTTCACTGATTTATGCGCCAACCCGAGGTTACTATTCTATTATTATGTTGCAGGGTGTACCTGCAAACCAGCTCTATCTCTACGCTTTGCACCTATATATCCGGCCGGCCCGTCAACTGGCAAAAGGTATACGGATTATGTGCACGGCACCGGATAAGGCCGGTGGCTTTCCATGTATTGAACAAGCTGAAAGATATTGTACCACCGGAAGCTTTGCAACTCTTCAAAGCGTATTGCCGGGAATTCTCCGTATTTGCGTTTGACAGGAAAATGGTGACGGAACATATCGTGTCCCGTTTAAGACAACAGGGCGCAACGGCGCGGTTCTATAAAGGGATGGACTTTTCCCAGCTGGTGTACAATGACATTGCCATGCGGGAATTTACTGACATGGATATTATCATCCGGGAAGACCAGGTCTCAACTGTCGTGTCTGTCATGCAGTCGGAGGGGTATGAGATGCACCAGGAAAAATATTTCAGTATTTATCCTGACCATTTCAAAGACCACATCAAAGAAGTGGTGTTCGGTAAACCCTGTGCAAGGGGTAAATGGTTAAGCTTTGAGTTCCATTATCGCCCACCCGAAACACTGACGTCCGTACAATACAGGTTTGACCAGCTGCTGGGTAGCGACTACCTGTCGGGCAGGCCGTTCACGTACGAAGATTACTACCGGCTGATGCTGGTCAACAATGGGGCCAGTGATTTCTATCCGCATCTCCGCTCCTTGCTGGATATGGCTTTACTGTACGATCACGGGCCCTACAAGATCCCTCCCGAGCTGCAGGGCTTTGAAGACCTCTGGATGCAACTGGCGTCCGGCTTACTGGGCGTGCCGGCCATTGCAAGCGGCCCTGTACCCGGCAAGACCTGTGAGCTGCTGATGAAGCGTTTACTGGAAGACCCTCCGCCTGCCGAAAACAAGTTCCTGCAACTGGCCTTCATCAGGTTAAGCTTCATGACCAGCCTGAAAGCTAAATATGCTGTTTTCGTCCAATATATCCGCTTCCTTCTCCGGCCCAACGGGGAAGACATCATGCGACTCAGGCTGCCATTTTTCTTTCTTTATTACTTTACCAAACCTTTCCGCCTGACCCTGGGCTTATTCAGGCGATCAAGATAACCACAGGACGGCGGGAAACAATTCCAGCATTCCAGGAACAATTTCTCCCCCATCAGGCTGAAAAACCGGATCAAAAAGGTGAAACAAGAGAAATGCTAGTGTAAATTCTTCTGCCCTGAGACATTTCAGGCTTTATGTCCGGTTGAGATCCGGTACCAACGGCTTACCAATGGCTTTAACTTACGTTCATCTTACGTCCTGAACGTAAGTTTAACGTAAGTTGAGGCCATTGGTACTATACTGGTACCGATGTGTTAACAAACCGATATTTGTAAAGCAAATCATGAATTACTTAGCATAACCTGTAAAGTCAATCCTGAAACTCCCCGCAAAACTGTAAAGTTTTTCAGGACTAAGATAAGAGGACTGACCAACGGACACCTGACCAAAGGAACCTGACAAATTGTATTAATTCAGGATTGGCTTTACATATTTGGTAAGAAGCGTAAGCTAAATTAAATTACTAATTATGAAAAAGAAAGCCATGGGCCGCCCAGCGGTGTATGAAGCGAGTTTTAAGGTCAGTATAGCCAGGGAATTCCTGTCAGGAGCACTAAGTCTGACAGACTTGGCGAGAAAGTATAACCTGCCTAATAAGGGCACAGTTAACAGCATGGTGGTCTGGTATAGGCGAAATTATGGGACTGAAACGCCTAAATCAACTACTATAGATCCTGTTAAGAAAGAGCAGGAGGGAGATAAACTCAGGTCAAAAGCCGATTCAATTAAAGATAAAGCCAAAGATAGACAACTGGAAGATGCCTTACTAAAAGTTGAAGCATTAGAACTATTGCTGGCCAATGCCAAGAAGGAGTTGGGCATAGACTTGCTAAAAAAGTATGGCACCAAGCAGCCAAACAAATGAAGAACAACCATCCTGAAGTTGGATTGGGCCGAATTTGTAAGCTGTTTGGTAAAACCAGGCAAGCCTTTTATGATATAAGCTGGTACACGGCAGATCAGCAATTGGAGGAAGCAGTTGTAGTAGACCTAATCAAACAACATCGCAGTTTATGGGAAGGCGGAGCTGTAAAGCTGCACAAGATATTGAAGCCTCAGTTACAAGCCCATCATATCTCAATGGGCCGCCCGGGCTTCCTGAAATTATTGTCAGCGCATGGTTTACTATTACCCAAGCGTAAAAGAAAGTATGCCATTACTACGGACTCAGATCATCCCTTTAAAAAATGGCCAGATATGACTGGAGAACTTGAGGTTAACCGTCCAGGACAGCTGTGGGTTAGTGATATTACTTACATCGATACTGAACGGGGTTTCAATTATTTATCATTGGTCACCGATGCATATTCCAGAAAGATAATAGGTTACCATTTAAGCCAAAAACTCCGTGCGCAAGGCACTATAATAGCGCTTAAAAAAGCGATAAAATCCCTTCCTGCAGGACCTGTCAATCTCATACATCATTCAGACCGCGGTGTTCAATATTGTTGTTCAGATTATGTTGAGATATTACAAAGCCATGGGATTAATATTTCTATGACCCAGTCTGGTAGCCCTTACGACAATGCTATCGCTGAAAGGGTTAATGGCATTTTAAAACGGGAATTCCACCTTAGGAAGACGTTTGCCAGTTACTCGCAGGCCGTAGATGCAGTGAATAAGGCCATAGATTACTACAATAGAGTCCGGCCTCATATGAGCTGTAATGATTTGACACCCAATCAGGGCGCATTTGACAAGCGGTGTATTAAAGCGAAAATGGAAGGCTAAAAAGAAGGTAAAAACAACAGAAATAGCAGTGTAAAGCTTAATTTGCGCATCTGTAAAGCAAATAATGAATTTACAATAACACCTGTAAAGTCAATCCTGAAGCTCCCCACAAAAACTGTAAAGTTTTTCTGTACTAAGACAAATACCGCTTTGACACCGCTTTGATACCGCTTTAATACCGCTAATCCTACCTTAATCTTACGTTCCTGAACGTAACTTTAACGTAAGATTAGCGGTATTAAAGCGGTATCAGGACGGGAAAAAAGCGCAAAAAAGCGGCAAAAAATCCCGCAAAGCGGAAACTCAAACGAATATAAATTACCTGCACGAACTACCCCGGCTGAGACACTTCCATTATGCCCAAGAAATCGTATTTTAAGGCTCATACAGACCATTTCCTTCCAAAAGAACACCAATCTCCAAACAAGCAGCTATCTACTGAAAATACCGTCTCAAACTGCCAAATCAACGCAATAACACCACAATACAATAACACCAATACCACAATACCATAATACCATAATACCATTGCATCATAATACCATTACATGTTTATCATTCTGAAAGCAGCCAAATATATTATCGTAGGGAGAGCGAAAGTAGCACCCGGTTTCAGATGGGAAGCACTGGCCTTAATTCTTTGAAGCATGCCCGCACGATTGACAGGGGTTTCATTCCTATCCGAACGCTGATACGATTCCCAAAGCCTGATAGCAGGCAGCTTCAAAGAATTACAGCCAGTGATCCCATACTGAAACCGGAGCTACTTTGCGTGAATAGTAAAACCCCGGTATTGATCCGGTGAAGGTTCGCTCGAGATAGCCTCATCCTCCCTTAATCTTCCCTTCGTGAACGGAAGATTAAGGGAGGATGAGGCTATCTCGAGCGAACCTCCACTATACCTCAAACAAATTCAAAAATAAAATGCGTATTTCCCGCATATCCTTTCTCCTGTTTTCGTCTTAATTTTGTAAACTAAGCATTAAGAACTTCCTGCGCCAGCCGGCGCGTTCAGATAAACAGGTATTTCGTTATTGAGACAGGCGCTTACCGCCCCTGTACCGAAGCTGAAGTACGCAGGCAACCGGAATTGATAAACGATGTTACAGATCCATACGCATCTCTTTGTTGGCAATACGCTGGACTGCGAACTACGCACACCCGACCTGGCGGTGATCCATGCCTGCAAAGAGCCCTGTCACCGGAAAGCGGTCGGCTATAAAGGGAATTTACCATCCAGCCATCCCTGTTACCTGGTACACGAGGATGAACATCACCTCTACCTGAATATGGTTGATATGGAAAATGAACTGGCCCCGCATTTTACGGATCCCATTATGCAGGAAGCGATGGCTTTTATCGAAAGGCATATAACTGACAGACCGGTGCTCGTTCATTGCAACCAGGGGTGGTCCCGCTCACCTTCTATAGCTTTGTTATACATGGCCCGTAAAGGCTTCATCGGAAATAAGTCGTACAGTATAGCCCAAACCGATTTTAAAGCCATCTATGCGCCCTATGCCCCGGGGAAAGGCATTGTAACTTACCTGGACAGGAACTGGAAAAAACTGTTGACTTTCTGACTGCAAATTTTCTTCAAAATGTCAGAATTTGTTATCTTCGCCTTCAGATAGCTATCTCCGATCCCCAATTAACCATAACATTCCTTTTAGAATTTGCTATAATAATCATCGTTAGATTGGAATACACCTTGTTATCGCTCAATAACCAAAATGTTGTTATGTACTAAAAGCTGCCTCTTATTGTTCAAGTGATGCTCAATTGATCATCCTTTTCCATATCCATGTGTGAACTTTCATGCACGGTTATCTCTTATACTTAACATTGGAAGGATCTGCAACGGGTATTACAGTACCTGCGCATAGCCCGCATAGCAATACAATGGCGAGCCGGAAACGCCGGACGAACGGAACTCAATAAGCTACAACGCCATGCACCTAAACATATCCTGCGAAGGACTACACCCCCTTTAAAGAATGCAATAAGTGCCTGTGCTGAACAGCACAGATGATGTTTAAGGCCTGACTTACCTCAGCCGGTCTCCCCGGGCTGAAAGCAATTGCTTTATCCTTAAATCTAAAATAAACAACATGAAAAG
The DNA here is from genome assembly GCF_023100805.1 of Chitinophaga filiformis. Lineage (NCBI taxonomy): Bacteria > Pseudomonadati > Bacteroidota > Chitinophagia > Chitinophagales > Chitinophagaceae > Chitinophaga > Chitinophaga filiformis. The sequence continues at coordinate 3,864,908 of NZ_CP095855.1, read as the reverse complement.
AACATCACTCTTTCTTCTCGCATCATGCGCACTGGCATGCCTGGCAACCGCCGCACATGCACAGGAAACCGCAACAGCAACCGCAACGGCTACTATTGTGACGCCTATCAGCATTACCAAAGATGTTGACATGAACTTCGGAAATGTAGCGGTACAATCGTCTACCGCAGGTACGGTAGTATTGACACCCGCCGGCACCCGTTCTGCCACAGGTGGCGTAACATTGCCATCTACCGCGGGAACGGTGACCGCTGCTTCATTCACAGTAAGCGGTACCTCTGGTTATACGTATACCATTACACTGCCCAGCACCGCGCTGACCATCACCAGCGGATCCAATACCATGACCGTTACCAATTTCACCAGCGATCCTTCCGGTGCCAATGGTACGCTGACCGGCGGATCTGAAGTATTGAACGTTGGCGCCACGCTGAACGTAAGCGCCGCACAGCCGGCAGGAACTTACGTATCAGGCACGCCATTCAGTGTAACGGTCAACTACAACTAAGGTACGCTCACTTCCAAAAAGGCCCTCCCGGTATTCATTACATAGCCGGGTGGGGACTTATTGGCCTTTAATTATGCACGCTGTTTATGCGCCATATCCATTATCTGATATTCATTACTATTTTCTCGCCCCTCCTGTTATCCGCACAAGGCAATCTGCTGATCACCCCTATGCGGGTTGTTTTCGAGGGACCAAAGAAAGTACAGGAACTTAATCTTGCTAATACCGGTCGCGATACCGCCCGCTATCTGATCTCTCTTATTGAGATCCGCATGAACAGCAATGGCTCATTCGAAAGGATCAGCGAACCGGATTCGGGGCAATTGTTCGCTAGCAAATTTCTCCGCATTTTCCCCAGAAGCGTCACGCTTGCTCCGGGCGAGGCGCAACTCGTGAAAGTGCAGCTCTCAAGAACAGCGCAATTGCAGGAAGGAGAATACCGCTCGCATATTTATTTCAGGGCGGTAGCCGACATCAGGGCGCAGGGAGACCCGCCCAAAAGCAGGGATTCCACGACAATATCGGTCGTGCTGACCCCCGTTTTCGGCATCAGCATCCCTGTTATCATCAGGACGGGCGTACCGGCGGTGAATGTAAGCCTGACCGACATTTCACTGGAAACGAAGGAAAATGTTCCCCCTCATCTGAGCATGGTCTTACGCCGTAGCGGCAATCATTCAGCATATGGGGACATCAACATTGACCATGTTTCCGAGAAGGGCAAAGTTACCACTGTAGGTACTGTAAAAGGGCTCGCTGTCTATACCCCGAACCTGTTCAGGCAGTTCAACATGGAACTCGAAAAGAAACCAGGCATTAATTATCACCATGGCAAACTAAGGATCACATATACAGCACAGTCAAAAGGGACTGTCAGCGATCCGCTGGCGCAGGCTGAGTTAGAACTACATTGATCAGTCGCGGGTGCTTATCCGGCATGAAAGATATGCCGTCAGATAATATTCAAACGCATGAATACTGGTAAACAATTTATACGTGTTTGTTGTACGCTCCTTATCTTATTGGCAGGCATGCCTGTGTCCCTCTGGGCGCAGACGAGCTGGAAAGGTACTACCAGCACTGCATGGAACGATGCGACCAACTGGACTGCAGGCGTGCCTACGGCTACCATTGATGCGGTGATCGGCGATGCTTCTTTCACTGGCTCCTTTCAGCCCACTGTGAGCGCTACCGCCAGCTGTAATGCCCTGACGCTTGTAACGAGCGCCAAAAACCCCGTATTGACACTTTCCAAAGGTTTGACGGTAGCGGGTATATTAACGATCGGCTCCGGTTGTACCATTTCTCAAAAAGGCGTTTCCCTGACAGTAAAAGGCAATTGGGTCAATAACGGCACCTATACAACTACGCAGAACAACGCAAAGGTTGCTATGGGAGGTACTACCCAGACTATCGGAGGCAGCGCCACTACTACTTTCAGGCGGCTCACCATTGCTGCCGGCGCCACCGTCACCCTCACCGTTAATGCAGCTGTTTCCACCGCCTTCACTGTTAGCGGAACTTTTATACCTTCAGAAAGCACCACCCCAATACTGTCCGGCGCCGCCAATACCAGCGTCGACGCCACCGGTATACTACGTGTAAACGCGGGCACTTTTGCGGGCAATTATACCTTGTCAGGTACCTATTCGTTCGTTGCTGGCAGTACGGTTGACTACAGCGCTACCCTTGCCAATCAGACGATCCGTAACGATCTTACCTATTCTACGCTCAGGATCAGCGGAGCCCTGGTCAAAACGCTGGGCGGAAACCTGAACCCGCTGAACTCCACCACCAGTACTGCAGGCAGGATCGATGTCACCGCCGCTATACTGGACCTGTCTACCTTTACCGCCAACCGTGGTACAACGGTAGCAGGAGGCACCATTACAGTGGCCAATGGCGCCACCCTCAGGATCGGGGGTGGGAACAGCTTTCCCATCAACTATGGCACCCATTCGCTTTCGCTGACAAGCACAGTGGAATATAATGGTCTGGCCCAAACAATATCTGCAGAGACATATGGCAACCTCACCCTGTCCGGCTCCAGCGGGGCGGTAGTGAAGACCATGCCGGCCACCGACTTTACAGTGGCGGGTACGCTCAGCAGCACAGTGGGCGCAGCTACCAGCGTAAGTTATACAGCGGCTTCCAATATGCTGATCAGCGGCGGTGTAAATATCGGCGCCTCCACTACGTTCAATGGCGGCAGTTTTACCCATGAAGTAGATGGTAACTGGGTGAACAACGGCACATTCACCGGCTCTACCAGCACGATCAACTTCGGAGGTCCCGGTTCTGCTATCAGCGGTACCGGTACGCACAACTTCAATAATATCGGATTCCTGGTTACGAATGTTACAGCGGCTGCTACCAGCGCTATTACCGTGTCGGGCAACCTGTCTACCTCCGGACCGGGTACCTTCACCCATCTTACCGGTGGTACCCTTACAATGACCGGAACATCCAAAACGATCACCGGTACCAACATCATCTTCGACAATCTCACCGTTTCCGGCGGTATCAGCGTCAGCACCGGTATCGTTGTAACAGGCAATCTTTCCGTCAGCGGTACCTTCAACGGCCTGGGAGGTACCGTTACCATGCAGGGAAGCTCCAAGACCATCTCCGGCGCCGGAACCATCAGCTTCGGAACTCTGATCATCTCCGGCACGGTAAGTACCGCAGTGTCTTTCTCCGCCATCAATACATCCCTCGACGTTAGTGGATCGCTCACCGCCACCGCCGGCACCGTTACCTTTACCGGTACCAGTACATTGAACGGAACGGCTAACCTTTTCAACGTCACCCTGAATGGAACATCCCTGCAGTTGTCTGCCAACTCCGTACTGGGTATAGCCGGCACCTTTACCGTGGTCAGTGGTACATTGAACGTGACATCCACACCTCCTAATACCGTCAACTTCAATGGCACGGGTGCGCAGACCATCAATGCCCTGACCTATGACAGGTTATTATTATCGGGCGGCGGCACGAAGACGGCGGCAGGCGCTATTACTACGAATTATTTCACACTGTCCGGTGGTACTACTTTTGCGGCAGGGTCCTTCACGCACCAGGTGCAGCAGGACTTTGTCAACAACGGCACTTTCACCGCTGGCAGTAGTACAGTGTCTTTCACAGGCGCCAATGCATCCACTATAACAGGTGCTACTACTTTCAATATCCTTACGCTGAACAAGACCGCCACCTCCACGCATGTGGACATTAACAATAATATACAGGCAGGCACTATCAATATGACCAGTGGCACTATGAATACCGGCAGCAACACATTGACAATGACGGTAGACAGGACGGGCAATGGCATTATACTGGGTAATGTACGCCGATCACATGCCTTCGGCGTAGGCGTCAGTTATGCATTTGAAAGTCCCAATACTTCAATCGCTTTTTCGGTGGCAGTGCCACTTACCACCTCCATCACTGTTTCCACTGTTGTGGCTCCTGTCAGCGATTTCCCACGGGGCGGCGCCATCAACAGGGTGTATACCATCAGCGGGGTATCAACCCTTGGGCTTATCACGGTACGCTTGCATTATGAAGATGCAGAACTGAACGGTAACAACGAGTCTACCATGGGATTGTGGTTCAATAGCGGCAGCAGCTGGGGCGCTGTTGGAAAAACAACCAACAGCACCACGTCCAATTATGTAGAACTGGGTGGGCAACTTACTGCCGACGGTCGATGGAGCATGTCAGACAATGCAAATGTTGTACGCTGGAACGGATCTGCGAGCAGCAACTGGTCTACCGCAGCCAACTGGACATCTGTTACAGGCACGCCTTCCCTCCCTCCCGGCGTCAATGACATCGTGGAGATCGGTACGGCGGCATTTACCAACCAACCCGTGATCAGCAGCAGTGTCAACGTGAAGGCCATTCAATTCGGCAGCACGCAGGCAGCCACCCTCACACTTACAACAGGCGGCAGTCTTACCACACAGGGTAACATCAGCGGCACCTGGTCTGCCAATGCAACACATACCATCAGCACCGGCAGCCAGGCACTGACAGTAAACGGTGATCTCGTACTGAGCGATGGTACCAGCGGTCACGTCATCAATCTGAATGCAGGCGCCGGCACTATTACCATAGCTGGTTCGCTAACGGAATCAGGAGGCGCTAACCTTACTTTCAGCGGGGCGGGCACACTCAATATAGGCAGCAATTATGCGTATACCAGTGGCACCTTTACAGCCAATAGCAGTACTGTCGTTTACAATGGTACCGGTACACAGGCCGTAGCAGGAGTGGCCTATAATCATCTGCAGGTAAATAAGTCAGCCGGAGTAGCATTTATAGCCAACGCAGCAACTGTAACGGGTAATCTCAGCGTTATAACAGGTACGCTTTCAGTAAGTGCTGCGGTAAGTGTAAGCGGCGACCTTAGCATAGCCTCCGGTACCATCTTAAACAGTGACGCCTCCACGATAACTGTAGGTGGCAACTGGAGCAATAGCGGTACATTCAACGCCTCCGGCGGAACTGTTGCACTCAATGGCTCCGGCGCACAAAGCATTTCAGCCACCACCTTCAATAACCTGACCATCAACAAAACAGCAGGTACCGCCACACTTAGCGGCAACTGCCCCATCAATAGCAATCTTACCATCAGCAGCGGAACGGTCGATCTCTCCACCTTCAGCGCCAGCCGTTCATCAGCGGGTGGTACCTTCACACTATCAGGTAGTGCTGTTTTGCTGGTTGGCGGAGCGAATAATTTTCCTTCCGGATTTACGACCTATACTGTCAGCAGTACCGGTACCGTCAACTATAACGGCACCGTTGCACAGGCTGTGGCAGGTATCACATACGGCCATCTTACCTGCAGCAACGGCAGCACCAAGACACTCGCCGCCACCTGTACGGTAAACGGAGACCTGACCATCGGCAGCGGCGCTACATTGAATGGCTCCACGTTCACGATCAACCTGTATGGCAACTGGAACAACAGCGGCACCTTCACTCCTGCCAGCAGCACCGTAACATTGAACGGCGCCAGTAAAACCATTAGTGGTACCACCACATTTAACAGGCTCACTATTTACGGCAGCTATGCTGTAAGCGGCAGCGATATCACTTACAATGGCCTGCTTACCATTGCCACCGGCGGCTCTTACGATGGTGGCAGCGGTAATGCCACCGTGAACGGAGATCTTACCAACAATGGTTCCCTGATCAGCAATGGGGTAACTACTTTTACAGGTACCGCCGTACAAACGATACGCTTTGTCAATGCGGTGGTATCTAATTCAAGCGGTGTTATTAATTTTAACGGCACAGTTTCCCCCATTCTGAATTCAACCAGCACCCCTACTTATGCGACACTGAACGTCAACAATACCGCAGGCGTTACCGCCAGTGTGGGCTGGAGGGTCTTCATTGCATTCAATATCGGCAGCGGCGCCACGTTCAATGGCGGCGTCTCCACTCATAATATATTCGGATCTTTTACAAACAATGGTACGGTAACCAGCAGCGGCGCCATGAACTTTACGCCTACAAGCGCGCAGACCATCAAACTGGTTGGCACCGGCTTTACAAGCACAGGTACGGTCACATTCGGCGGCAGCGGCGCTATCACGGTAACTGGTACCCCTACCGCACTGAATGATGTCATTATCAGTAATACTGCGGGTGTAACGCCCAGCTCTAACTGGAGTACCAACGGCGACTTTTTCATAGCCAATAATGCTATATTCAATGCGGGCAGCTTTACCTACGCAATTGGAGACGATTTTGAAAGCAATGGTACGCTGAACGGAGGTACATCCACCTTTACCATGTCGTCGGCAGACGGTACACTGGCAGCTACGCCAAGCACCACTTTCTATGACCTGACCCTCACGGGTACAATAGCCGCATTGTCCGATTATCATGTCAGCCATAATTTCACCAATAACGGCACCTATGACGGTACCATTGGCACATTGATCATGACCGGCAGCCAGCCATCAACAATCACAAGTTCTGCTGCATCATTTGCACTTTCCCAGGTAACCAACCAGAAAGACGCAGGTGTTACTACTTCTCTTGCCAAGGCAATCACCGGGGTGGATGATATTACTATCACCACAGGTATATTCGATGCAGCCGGTTTCACAATCACCTCCAATACGGGCAGCAGCCTGACCATTGAAGACAATGCAAAGCTCATTCTCAAAAGCACACAGACATTACCTGCATTCACCACTTACGCACTCGATACTTTAAGTACGGTTGAATATGCCGGCAGCACACAGGCTATTTCTTCCGCTACGCCATATGGTAACCTCATCATATCTGCCACGGGTACTAAAACAGCTTCCGCGGTAGTGAAGATTCTGAACGACTTTACGCTGACCAACGGCACATATGTACAGGGTAGTTTCACAGATACTGTCGGCGGTAACTGGACCATGTCCAGCGGTACCTATACGAACACCGGCGCTACGGTTTACTTCAATGGCACCGGTACACAAACCATCTCTTCCACCGGCGCCTTCAATAACCTGACGGTGAACAAGACAGCGGGAATTGTTACCCTGGGCAGTAACATCACGGTGAGCGGCGTACTGAATTTCGTGCTGAATAAGATACGCACCGGCGCTACATTCGCCGTTATCCTGCCATCAACAGGTTCACTTACCGGGGCGTCCCAGAGTACAGGATGGGTATCGGGCAGGTTGCAAAAAGCAGTGGCTACCGGCACTAATATCAGCAGGACCTATGAAGTAGGCGATGATCAGTACTATACGCCCGCTACCGTTACCATGGCGAGTGTCACAACCGGCGGCAATCTGCTGACGGGCGTAACCGCGGGAGATCATCCGAACATCAGCACTTCAGCAATAAGCTCCGCGAAAAGTGTGAACCGTTACTGGTCATTTACAAACACCGGAACCGTATTTACTACTTCATCTGTAACGCTCAACTGGAATGCCGCCGATGTGGATGCGGGATCGAACACCGCCAATTTCAAGGTAGGCAGTTATGATGGCAGTACCTGGACAACACCCACTATCGCCAATCCGCTGGCCACCTCCATCCAGGCCACCGGCCTCACAAATATGAGCGTTGCTTTAGCAGTAGGAGAACTCGTGTCTAACAACACCTGGACAGGTACGGTAAGCACCAACTGGTTCACAAATGGCAACTGGTCTACCAATTCGATACCTACCAACACCATGAATGTGATCATACCGACAGGCCTGACCAATTACCCTACCGTCGGATCGGGCACGGCCACCGCTTCCAATATCACCATACAAACGGGCGCTTCTGTTACTGTCAATAGCGGCACATTACAGATCTATGGCGCCATCAGCAACAGCGGTACCTTCACCGCCACCAGCGGCACGATAGAACTGGCCGGCGGCGCAGCGCAGACCATCCCCGCCGGTACATTCGCCACGAATACAATATTGAACCTGACCACCAATAATGCCAGCGGTGTTACACTGGGCGGTACATTAAAAGTGTCTGGCGTACTGAAAGCAACCACAGGAACGTTTGCGACAGGCAACAACCTGACACTGCTTTCCACTGCAACACGCACTGCATTGATCGATGGCAGCGGCAGCGGCACAGTGACGGGCAACGTGACCATACAGCGTTACCGGCCTACAAGTTTTGGCTATGTCTATTTCAGTTCTCCTTTCCAGTCGGCAACCGTCAATGAGCTCGCCAATGAAATCAATCTGAGCGCCAGCTTCCCCGCTTTCTACCGCTATGTAGAGAACCGTACATCTTCCGGATGGGTATCGTATACCACCAGCTCCGGAGCGCTCACTCCACTTGTGGGGTATGCAGGGAACCTGGGTACTTCAACTTCCCCTGTGACGATAGATATGACGGGAGTTGTCAGCAACGGTACCATTGTCTCCCCTACCCTCAGCAACAACAATCAGCCATATACACTTGGCTACAACCTGGTGGGCAATCCCTATCCATCTCCGGTAGACTGGGATGCCAGCGGCGGATGGACACGTACTAATGTGGACAATGCGGTTTATTACTTCAACGCGGGTACGACTAATCAATATACAGGTACTTACAGTTCTTATATCAATGGTGTTTCGAGCGATGGTGTTGCCACCAACATCATACCCGCCATGCAGGGTTTCTTTGTACACGTCACAAACGGCAGCTTCCCGGTATCGGGTTCCATCACCGTGAATAATACAGCGAGGGTGAATAACCTGGCGCCCAATTTCCACCGGGAAAGGCCGCTCACAGAACCTTTGTTAAGGCTGGGCGCCGGCTTTACCGACGAAGGATTCCCTTCAGATATGGCAGTCATCTACTTTGGCAGCACTACCTCCCGGGATTTTGAGATTGAAACGGATGCGCTGAAGCTCATGAACACAGATCCGACTGTTCCCTGCCTGTATGTGCTGGCCGGCAATCAGCGGCTTTCCATCGCCGCCTGGCCGGACAATATAGACAGTACTGAAATGATCCCCCTTGGACTGACCACTGAGCGCGAGGGATATATCAGCTTCACGATGCCGCTCATGGAACGCATACCGGCCGGATGGCATTTTTATCTCTATGATAAGGAAGCCAATATTACCCATGACCTGCATAAAACCACACCTTACCACCTGTTGCTGCGGAAAGGCACTTATGAGAACAGGTTCTTCCTGGTATTCAGGACAGACGATGACGTGGTGAGCGGTAATACAGCTTTCTATCATGCATTTTATACCGGCAATAACCTGTATGGAGAATTCGACAAGGTGCCTGGCGAACAATGCACGATCGCTGTCAGCAATATGGCCGGACAGGTTGTTTTCCGGAAAGACTTCAAAGGGAGGGGACGCTATCTGTTAGGCTCGAACTATAGTAGTGGCGTGTATCTCGTCACATTCCAATCGGATAAGGAGCGGGTATCGAAAAAAGTGTTTATCAGTAATCAATGATCATTACATGCGATCGTGTATCTCAAAATATTATTTTCTTTTTACAGGCCTGCCGGTACTGCTGCTCCATATTACAACAGCAGTGAAAGCGCAGGAACCTCCGCCCCGGCCTATATCCGTGTATGTGAATCCTGCACAGGGGCTTATATTCGGTGCTTTCTTCCAGGGAGCAACGGGTGGAACGGTCACCGTTTTCCCCGACGGTTCGCGCTCTGTTACAGGCAGTATTGTACAGGCAAACCTTGGCTTCCCTTTCTCACCGGCTATTTTCGAAGTAGATGCAAATCCCGGTACACTTATCCAGATATTGAACGGACCGGACGCAACACTCACCGGCAGTAACGGCGGCACCTTGTCATTGCACATCGGTTCATCCAGCACCGGCAGTCCTTTCGTTGCTACCGCCACCTCTCCTGCCCGGACGCTGGTGCGCATCGGCGGCACACTTACCGTAGGGACGCCATTGGCGAACCCGCCGGGAAGCTACAGTGGTTTATTTTCAGTCACATTTATCCAGGAATAACAATTGATGACAGGCAGTCTCAGACATATCGCTCCATTTCTCCGGCATTGCTGTAAAGCTTTGTGTGTGTTGCTATTGGCCTGCTGCATCAGTCCTGTTTTTGCCAAAGACGGCGACAAGGATGGCGACAATGACGAAGAGCCGAAATTTGACGAGACCTCTATCCTCGTGATACTACAGGGCCTGGGCGGTACGGAGATACCCGCCGTGGTGAAAGATGAAGTGGCCTACCTGTCCATTACAGATGTATTTAACTTCCTCAAGATCCGGAACACCCTGTCTGAAAGCATGGATACCCTCAGCGGCTTCTATATCAGCCAGGACGCTGTTTTCCTGATCGACAAAAAGAACAGCAGGATACGTTTCCGCGACAAGGTATTCAACCTGGGGCCGGAAGACCTGGTGAAAATGGAAACAGGCCTGTACCTGCGCACAGATTATTTCAAGAAGGTATTTGACCTGAGCTGCCAGTTCAATTTCCGCAGCCTGTCAGTCAATGTAATATCGAAAGCGGAACTGCCTGCCCTCAGGGAAATGCGGCAGCAGGCCATTTACCGTAACCTTAACAAACTGAAGGGAAACATTACAGCAGATACTACCATCGGAAGAAATAAGCAACTGTTTAAAATGGGCATGGCCAACTGGTCGGTGGTATCGACCCAACGCCTGCAGAACGTCAACGACACCTGGCTTAACCTGACGATGGGCGGCACATTTGCCGGAGGAGAAGCCACGGTCGCATTGAACTATAATAATTTTGCAAAGCGGCAGTTGTCAGCCACACATCCGGATAGCAATATCGTCCGCCCATTTGACCAGAGGCAGCAATATTACCGATTACGTTTCGTGAACAACGACAGGCCATGGTTACGGCAGATCATTGCAGGAAAAATATTCACGCCTACTATTGCTTCGCTGTTCGCTCCTATCGTAGGCGTCCAGGTAACGAATACGCCTACTATACATCGCCGTGCTTATGGCTCTTATACGCTGAGCAATTTTACAGATCCCGGATGGACGGTGGAACTTTATATCAATAATGCACTGGTAGATTATACGGTTGCAGACGCCGCCGGCTTTTATACCTTCCAGGTGCCGCTGATGTACGGCAATTCCCAGATCAGGCTGCGGTTCTATGGTCCCTGGGGCGAGGAGCGGTTCCAGGAAGAAAGCATCAGTATCCCTTTTAACTTCCTGCCCGCACGTGAGTTTGAATATACCGCCAGTGCGGGAGTAGCCGAAGATACGATACACAGCAAACTGGGGAAGGTCCAGCTCAACTATGGCGTATCGGGCATGCTGACGGTGGGCGCCGGTCTGGAATATCTTTCTTCCATCCGCGGGGCCAATACATTGCCGTTTGTTACGGCATCCATGCGCCTTGTATCGAATTTATTATTCTCCGGAGAGTATACATATGGTGTGAGGGCAAGAGGCATCCTGAGTTACCGTACGCGCAACAATTTTCAGGCAGAGGTTAATTATACCAGGTACAGCAAAGATCAGAAAGCCATCATTTATAACTGGCTGGAAGAGCGCAAAGCGACTATCTCGAAACCATTCTACAGGAAGAATTTTTCGCTGTTCACAAGGCTTACGGTTGACCAGATCATATTACCCGGTTCTTACTATACCAACACAGAATGGCTGCTTTCCGGCGCCCTCTACAAGGTAGGCACCAGCCTGTCCACTTATGCCATTTTCATACAGGACGAAAACCCTTTTGTGTACAGTAACCTGGCACTGACCTTCCCGATGCCGGGCAGGATCATGCTTACGCCCCAGGCGCAATTTGAATATAACAGCAGCCGCTTTATAGCTGTACGTTGTGAGGCAGGCAAGTACCTGTTTAAAAATGGTTATCTGAATGTGTCCTATGAGAAGAATTACCGGACAGGCATTACCAATTATGGTATCGGCCTGCGTTATGATTTTTCATTTTCACAGATCGGATTTTCTGTATGGAAGAATAACAATCTCACCACCCTGGTGGAATCTGCCCGCGGCAGTGTGATCTATGACGGCAAGGCAGGATATGCCGGTGCAAACAGCCATAGCAGTGTTGGCTCGGGCGGCGTTGTATTTGTACCCTTCCTCGACATCAACAACAATGAACGTTATGATAAAGGAGAACCCCGTGTAGACGGGCTGCAACTGAAACATAGCGAAGGAAGGCTGATCCGTAACCTGCGGGACACGAGCATCGCTATCCTCGACATGGAACCGTATGCCGACTACCTGTTTGAACTGGAACCAACAGGTTTTGAAAGCATCTCCTGGCGGATCAGGAAACCCGCTATCCGGGTGATCATTGAACCTAACCAGCTGCGTAGAATTGACGTCCCTGTCACCGTACAGGGAGAAGTATCGGGTCTTGTATACCTGAAAGAAGATACCCTGCTGAAGGAACAGGCCGGTATCAAGATCTGTATTTACAGGCCGGACAGTACACTGGTAAAATGCCTTCTCACAGAAAGTGATGGATATTTTAACTATATGGGACTCCCTGCGGGCGATTACGTTATACAGCCCGACCCGGTCCAGCTGAAGAAACTGGGATTAAAAACATTGCAGCCGGCATATAACCTGCATATCAGTAACCGGAGGGAGGGAGATGTGATCGACGATATAGAATTTATACTCGAGAAGAAATAATTATTCATCCGCCAGCAGGATGGATACATCCGTCTGCCGCTTTGCAGGGTCCGGTTCTTCCAGGTATGTCGTACGCCAGGTACCAGAAGAAACAGGGACCGGTTTGGACAAGGTTGTTCTTTTCTATCCACTGAAGTACTTCCGGGATAAGCGGGGGAGCATAGTCGGAATATCGGGCATCTTCACTTCCGAACGGATGGCCACGTAATACTCTTCATTTTGAAATTGTATGATAGGTGCTGTCGTCATCTGAGCAGGATTTAAGGTCAGCGCCTCAGCAATTCATGTCAAAATCACACAGGTATGCCTGAATACGGGGGGTACAAACGGGACAATGAGGAGGGGTAAAACCGATGTTTTTTTTCGTTTATAGTTATTATTTAGATTTCACGGCGTATAACACGAAAAATATAGCGGGCGTAACAGCGATTTTGATAAAGATAACATACGGAAAGAGTTTGCCCTGATTACTGTATAACACTCTGCAAATATAAACAGCGATAGAAAATTATTCCAAAAACAGGCCGAAACATCGGACTGTGCCGCATCCTGCTGACCCCGCCTGGGGTTAAAAAAATTCCACTGTCATGGAATTTCAAGCTAACTTTTTTTTTATTTTCGTTTAAGAGTCATATGAAAAGCCGTCGGGAGAATACATTTCGCTTGTGCGGAGCTTAGTTAAACCTTATTATAAATTGTTATTTCGGGAGAAAGAGGATGCTGGTTATAACCCTAGCCGCGCAACACCTTTTCTGTTACGGAGCATGCATAGTATGTAGTTTTTGAGAAAATAGCTAATAACATTGACTTGCGAACCTTTTGCCCGGGCGGGGCCTACACCGCCCGCAGGAACTTTTTACAATTAACAATCTAAAGAAGACAAAATGAAAAGAACAAAACTGCTTTTCGTTGCCTCGTTTGCATTGGCGTCCTGGGCTACCAGTGCGCGGGCGCAGGAAACGGCGTCAGCAACGGCGACGGCAACCATTGTAACACCTATCAGTATTACCAAAGATGTGGACATGAATTTCGGTAACGTTGCTGTGCAATCTACGGCAGGCGGAACCGTTGTGCTAACACCAGCGGGCACACGTACTGCCACCGGAGGAGTTACATTACCCACTACTGCAGGAACTGTAACGGCCGCATCCTTTACGGTAAATGGTACTTCAGGTTACACCTATGCCATCAGTCTGCCTACTACGGCCCTGACAATCACCAGCGGATCCAACACGATGACCGTTACCAATTTTACCAGTGATCCCGCAGGTACGGGTACACTGACAGGCGGTACAGAAGTATTGAATGTGGGCGCAACATTGAATGTAAGCGCAGCACAGCCGGCAGGGACCTATGTGTCAGCCACTCCTTTTGATGTAACTGTAAACTACGACTGATTGTAAGTTCATTCAAGCCCTGGTTCCTCCCGGTATTCAGCCTTGCCGGGAGGAAGCCACCGGGCATTTCATTATCAATGCCTGCTTATGCGTTTATTCTACTGCCTGATATTCATTACTATCATATCTCCGCTTTGCACGTTCGCACAGGGCAACCTGTTGATCACGCCTATGAGGGTCGTATTTGAAGGACAAAAAAAGATACAGGAGCTTAATCTTGCAAATACCGGCCGTGACACGGCCCGCTATCTCATTTCATTCATAGAGATGCGTATGACCAGTACCGGTACCTTTGAAAAGGTGAGCGAGCCCGATTCAGGGCAGCTGTTTGCAAGCAAATTCCTGCGCCTGTTCCCGAGGAGTGTGACCCTCGCACCCGGAGAAGCACAACTGGTGAAAGTACAGCTTACGAGAACGGGACAACTGCAGGCGGGTGAATACCGCTCACATATTTACTTCAGGGCAGTGCCCGACACGAGGGTACAGGGAGAACAAATTCAACTGAAAGATACTTCCGGTATTTCCATCAAGCTGACACCGGTTTTTGGCATCAGCATTCCTGTCATCATCCGTACCGGCGCTCCTGCGGTTAATATCAGTCTGACCGATATTTCACTTGAAAACCAGGACAGCGTACATCCGCGCCTGAACATGGTGCTGCACCGCAGTGGCAACCATTCTGTATATGGCGATATCACCATTGACCACGTTTCTGAAAAAGGGAAGGTAATTACCATCGGTAATGTAAGAGGGCTTGCCGTTTACACACCGAATCAACTGAGACAATTCCACATGGACCTGGAGAAAAAACCAGGGGTTAACTATCACCACGGCAAATTAAGGATTACATATGCAACTGCATCTAAAGATGCTATGTCTGATCCGCTGGCACAGGCCGAGCTGCAATTGCACTGACAGACAGCTGTCAGCAACCCACTGTGCACAGGAAATAATATTTAAACAATGAGGACCGCCGGAAAACCTGTAACTGTTCGCTTAACGATACTTATCTTATTGTTTTCCCTGCCTGCCACTGTGTGGGCACAAACGAGCTGGAAGGGCACATACAGCACTTCCTGGAGGAATGCTGCCAACTGGACGGCCGGCATTCCTACGGCATCCGTTGATGCCATCATAGGCGATGCCGCCTTTACCGGGCCGTATCAGCCTACAATCGGGTCAACTGCCAGCTGCCGGTCGCTGACGCTGGTCACAAGCGCCAGGAACCCGGTGCTGACCATCACCAAAAGCCTCACAGTAGCCGGCACCCTGACCATCGGCAGCGGGTGCACCATCACGCACAGGGGCGTTACTCTTACTGTAAAAGGCGATTGGGTCAACAATGGCACCTATACCACTACCAGTACATCGTCCAGAACAAACCTGGCAGGCACCACCCAGTCAATCGGGGGAAGTGCCACCAGCACGTTCAGGCGCCTGACCATAGGTGCGGGCAGTACGGTGACGCAAAACGTCAATTTCGCCGTCAGCGGCACCTTTACCGTGAACGGTAATTTCATACCAGCAGAAAATACTACCCCCTACCTGGTGTCGGGAGCAGGCGCATTAACGGTGAGCGCCACCGGCGTACTATATGTCAATGCGTCCACATTCAATGCCAATTATGGCCTGAGCAGCATTACGCTTAGTGCAGGCAGTACAGTCAACTATAGTGCGACGCTCAGCAACCAGACGGTCCGCAATAACCTGACCTATTCGACACTCCGCATCAGCGGAGCGCTTGTAAAAACACTGGGCGGCAACCTGAACGCGCTGAATTCAACTACAAGCACAGCCGGCAGAATAGACGTTGTGGCCGGAACCCTGGACCTTTCCACTTTTACCGCCAACCGGGGCACCACTGTAGCCGGCGGGGCCATCACGGTGGCCAACAATGCCACGCTGAGGATAGGCGGAACGAATACGTTTCCTGTCAATTATGGCACCCACTCGCTTTCACTTACCAGCACCGTGGAATACTACGGGCTGGCACAAACGGTTACGCCGGAAACTTACGGTAATCTTACACTTTCCAGCTCCAGCGGGGCTGTTGTGAAAACACTGCCCTCCACGGCATTTACCATCGCGGGTAATTTTACCAGTACCGTAGGGGCGGGAACAGGCGTTACTTATACTGCAGCTTCCAATATCAGTGTTGATGGTAACGTCAACATTGGCGCATCCACTACATTCAACGGCGGTAGCTTCACGCATGAGATGGATGGTAACTGGATCAACAATGGCACCTTTACCGGCGCTACCAGCACGGTGAATTTCGGAGGTCCGGGGTCATCCATCAGCGGCACAGGCGCACATAATTTTAACAATATAAACTTCCTGGTAACCAACATCACCGCCGCCGCCAACAGTGCCATTACTGTAAGCGGCAACCTGGCTACTACCGGCGCCGGCACATTTACCCATAACGCCGGAGGTACGCTGACAATGACAGGAAGCACTAAAACCATTACAGGTGCGAACTTCACTTTCGATAACCTGACCATTTCCGGTACGGTGTCCAGCAGCAGCAGTATTATCGTAAACGGCAACCTGACGGTGAGCGGCAGCTTTACCGGCACCGGCGGAACGGTGACCATGCAGGGCGCGTCAAAAACGATATCGGGAGCAGGTACGATCAGCTTTGGAGGACTATTTATTCCTGGCACGGTCACAACAGCCAGTTCTTTTTTTGTGAACAATACGCTCGATGTGGATGGCTCTTTTTCGGCCAGTACGGGTACGGCTACCTTTACTGGTACCAGTACCCTCAATGGAACGGCCAACCTTTTCAATGTAGCCCTTAATGGCACCTCGCTGCAACTATCAACGAATGCCGTGCTGGGTATAGCAGGTACATTTACGGTCACCGCCGGCACGCTGAATGTGACCTCTACCATACCCAATACTGTCAATTTCAATGGTACTGCGGCGCAGAATATCAATGCCATTACCTACAATATCCTGTTGCTGTCCGGCGCCTCTACCAAGACAGCGGCCGGCGCCATCACAGCCAGTTATTTCACACTTTCTGCCGGCACTACATTTACAGCAGGCGCATTTAATCACCAGGTGCTGGTCGATTTCGTCAATAATGGCACTTTTAACGCCAATTCCGGCACTTTTACCTTTGCGGGCGACAATCCATCCAGCATTACCGGAACAAGCACTTTTAGCACCCTTACATTGAATAAAAGCGCTATGACGACCCAGGTCAACCTGGCAAGCGATATTACTGCATCTACCATCAATATGACCAGCGGTCTTCTGAATACCGGTACGAACACCGCCACCATCACCACTACCCGTACCGGCAATGGTGTTATTCTTGGCAATATCCGCAGGCAGCATACGTTCATTGCCGGTACCTCCTATGCGTTCGAAAGCCCCAATAATACACTAACCCCGGGTACAGGCGGCACCGGCGCCATCACTGTGTCTGTTGCCACGGGCGCTATCAGTGATTTTCCGCAGGGCAGCTCCATTAACCGGCAGTACACTATCAGTACCGCGCTGGCAACTGGTTCCTCTACGCTCAGGCTGCACTATGAAGACGCGGAACTGAACGGAAACAACGAGGCTACCATGACCTTGTGGTCCAATACCAGCGGCACATGGGGCTCTGCAGGTAAATCTGCCAACGACGCCACGGCCAACTATGTACAGCAATCCGGACTGACCAATGTGAACGGGCGCTGGACATTGTCAGACAATTCCAATGTGGTGCGCTGGAATGGCTCCGTAAGCAGCGACTGGTTCACTGCCGCTAACTGGACCACTGTTCAGGGCACGCCCTCCCTGCCTCCGGGCGTCAACGATATTGCCGAAATAGGCACTGCGGCCTTTACCAATCAACCGGTGATCAACAATGCCGCCTCGGTAAAAGCGATATCCTTCGGGAGTGTACAGGCAGCAGTGCTTACACTCAGCGCGGGCGGCAGCCTCAGTACACAGGGAAATATCAGGGGCACCTGGGCCGGCAATGCCACGCACACGATCAATGTAGCCGGCCAGACTTTAACGGTGAACGGCGATCTTGCGCTGAGCGACGGTACAGCGGGCCACGCCATTAACCTTAACGTAGGTGCAGGTACGGTAACAGTTGCAGGATCGGTTACCCAGTCGGGAGGCGCCAACGTGACCTTCAGCGGCGCAGGTACGCTCAATATCGGCAGCAATTACAATTATACGAATGGTACTTTCACACCCGGCACCAGCACGGTTACCTATAACGGTACCGGTACACAAACCGTAGGCGCACTCCCCTACTACCATCTACAGATCAACAAAGCAGGCGGAAGCGCCCAGATAACCGGCGCAACCACTGTGGGCGGCAACTTGAACATCTTACTCGGCACCCTGAACCTCAACGCCAACACCACTGTGACGGGCACTGTTAGCATACTGGCCGGCACGATCCTGAACAATGGCGGTATTATCTTAAGCGTGGGGGGGAACTGGAATAACAGCGGAACATTTACTTCCTCGGGGGGTACATTCCAGTTGAATGGCAGCGGTACACAAACAATATCATCGACAACGTTCAATAACCTTATTATCAATAAAGCCAGCGGCGCCGCCACACTTACGGGCAATTGCAACATTACCGGTAACCTGACGGTGAATGCCGGTACACTGGACGTTTCCACTTTCACCATCAACCGCTCGCCCGCAGGAGGTACCTTCACACTGGCGAATAGCAGTATCATGCAAACCGCGGGAGCCAATAATCTGCCTGCAGGATTTTCCACCTATACCATCAGCCCGACCACTACTACAATTTACAACGGAACAATAGCACAGACTATACTAGGCGTGCCTTATGGCAACCTGGTATTAAGCGGCAGCGGTACAAAAACGCTGGACGGTTCCTGCACGGTAAGCGGCGACCTTACCATCAATAGCGGCGCTACACTTAATGGCGCCAGCTATACTATTAACCTGTACGGCAACTGGATCAACAATGGCACCTTTACGCCAGCCAGCGGGACGGTAACGTTGAACGGCGCCGGTAAAACCATTAGCGGCAATACTACCTTTAACCGCCTTACCATTTACGGCAGTTATGCCGTGAATGGCAGTAATATAGCGTACAACGGCCTGCTGACCATTGCCACCGGCGGATCTTATGATGGCGGCAGCGGCACGGCTACCGTCAACGGAGACCTTACCAACAATGGTTCACTTGTCAGCAACGGCGTTACCATCTTTTCCGGTACCCAGCTGCAGACCATCCGTTTCGTCAATGCCATTACTTCCAATTCCAGTGGTGTCATTACCTTCAACGGAACGGTGCCCCCGGTACTGAATTCTACCAGTCAGCCGCAGTTCGCCACCCTGAACGTCAATAACACGGGAGGCATTAATCCCAGTGTCGGCTGGCGTGTGCTGGTGGCATTCAACATCGCCAGCGGCGCCGTCTTCAATGGCGGAATATCCACGCATACTGTCTCCGGGGCATTCACCAATAATGGCACCGTTACCAGCACCGGCAGGATAAACTTTACGCCCACCGCAGCGCAAACCATCAAACTTACCGGAACACAATTCAGCAGTACCGGTACCGTGATGTTCGGCGGCAGTGGTGCTATCACCGTAACCGGCACTCCAACAGCATTGAATAACGTTGTGATCAGTAATACCGCCGGTGTAACGCCCTCGTCCAACTGGTCCATGAACGGCAACTTTACGATATCCGGTGGCGCCGTTTTCAATGCAGGCTCCTACAGTTATACTGTGGCACAGGATATTGAGAGCAATGGTACGCTCAATGGCGGTACATCTACCTTCACCATGACATCCGCCGGCGGCCAGCTATCCGGAAGTACGGGTACTACCTTTTATGATTTTGCCATCACAGGTAACATTACCGCATTGTCGGATTTCCAGGTCAGCCACAACTTCACCAACAATGGTATTATCGATGCTACAACCGGGGCATTGACCATGACAGGATCAACACCGTCTGTCATCGCAGGATCTGCCACGCCATTTGATCTCTCTCAGGTAACTGTACAGAAAGACCCTTCAGCAGTTGTTTCTCTTGGCAAAACCCTTACCGCCGTTGATGATATCACCATCACCTCTGGTACACTGGATGCAGCGGGCTTTGACATCACCCCATCTGCAGCCAGTGCTCTTACCATTGAAAATAATGCAAGGCTCGTCATGAGAAGCACCTTCTCGCTGCCTGCCTTTGTAGACTACAGTCTCGACACACTAAGCACGGTTGAATACGGAGGCTCCACGCAAAACATTTCTGCCGCCACCAGTTACGGTAACCTCGTCATCTCTGCCGCAGGTACCAAAACGGCTTCCGCAGTGCTGAAAATATTAAATGACTTTACTCTGTCGAACGGCACATTTGTACAAGGTAGTTTTACAGATACTATCGGCGGCAACTGGACCATGACAGGTGGAACATATACCAATACAGGCGCCACAAGCTATTTCAACGGCACAGGTACACAGGTTATCTCCTCAACAGGCGCTTTTAACAACCTGACGGTCAACAAGACCAGCGGGATCATCTCACTGGCATCTAACATCACCGTGAACGGTGTGCTGAATTTCACCCTGAATAAGATCAGGACCGGCAGCACTTACGCGGTGATACTACCTGCAAGCGGCAGTATTACGGGGGCTTCGCAGGCTACCGGCTGGGTGTATGGCAGATTGCAGAAGGTCCTGCCAACGGGCAGCATCACGAGAACCTTTGAAACGGGCGACAGCCTCTATTACACACCGGCTACCATCGCAATACCCAGCGTTACTACCGCAGGTAACCTGCTGGTAGCTGTCTCTCCGGTGGATCATCCGAACATCAGCAGCTCTCCTTTGAATACCGCGAAGACGGTGAACCGCTACTGGTCATTTACCAACACCGGTACCGTGTTCACTACCGCTACGGCCACCCTCAACTGGAACAGTGCCGATGTAGACGCCGGCGCCAATACCGCCAATTTCCGGGTAGCCAGCTATAACGGCAGCACCTGGGCAACAACGACAAGCACAAATCCGCAGCCCACTTCTATACAGGCTACCGGGCTGACAAGTCTTACTGTTGCCTTAGCAGTGGGTGAAATGACCGGAGAAAACACCTGGACCGGTGCGGTGAGCGCCAACTGGTTTACCAGCGGCAACTGGTCGGCCAATGCAGTACCTGCCGGCACCACCAATATTACCGTTCCATCAGGTCTCAGCACATATCCTACTGTCAGTTCAGGTACTGCTACCGTGGCCAATGTCACACTGCAGACAGGTGCATCACTTACAGTCAGCACGGCTACCCTCCAGATATCCGGCACTATCACCAGCAGTGGAACTTTCACCGCTACCAATGGTACGATCGAAATGAACGGCAGTTCAGCACAGACCATTCCCGCGGGAACCTTCGCGGGTAATACTATCCTGAACCTTACTGTCAACAATACGTCAGGAGTTACACTCGGTGGAACATTGAACGTATCGGGCGTGGTGAAAGCAACGACCGGTCAGCTTCAGTCGGGCGGCTATCTGACCCTGCTGTCCACGGCAACAGCAACCGCCCTGATCGACGGCAGTGGCAGCGGCGCTGTACTAGGCAATGTAACCATACAACGCTACCGTCCTACCGGTTTCGGATATACTTATTTCAGCTCCCCATTCCAGTCTGCAACTGTCAGTGAGTTTGCTGACGACATCAATCTCAACGCCAGCTTCCCTACCTTCTACCGCTATGTAGAGAACAAGGCATCTTCCGGCTGGACGGCCTATACTGCAGCTTCCGGCGTACTCACACCCATGGTGGGTTATGCGGGCAACCTGGGCGCCAATAAAACTCCGGTAACAATCGATATGACGGGTGTAGTGAACAACGGTACAGTTACCGCCCCTGCACTTACCAACAACAACCAGCCTTATACACTGGGCTTTAACCTGGTAGGCAATCCTTATCCCTCACCGGTAGACTGGGACGCAGCAGGCGGATGGACAAGGACGAACGTTGATAATGCCATTTATTATTTTAACACCAGTACGACAGATCAGTATACAGGCACATACAGCTCGTATATCAATGGCATCTCCAGCGATGGCGTTGCCACCAATATCATTCCTGCCATGCAGGGCTTCTTCGTACATGTGAGCAATGGCAGCTTCCCCGTGTCGGGCACACTGGCTGTCAACAATACCGCGAGGGTCAATAACCTGGCGCCCAACTTCCACCGCGAAAGGCCTTTGACAGAGCCCTTATTACGCCTCAGCGCAGGCTTTACCGACGATGGGCAGCCAGGCGATCCGGCTGTGATCTACTTTGACAATCACGCAGTGCCGGACTTCGAACAGGAACTGGACGCATTGAAAATAATGAACACAGATCCTGCTGTGCCCAACCTGTACGTAATTGCAGGCAATGTCCGGCAATCCATCGCTGCCTGGCCCAATGATATAGACAGCAGCACCAGCATTCCTTTAGGGCTGAGCCTTGAACGGGAAGGATATATCAGCTTCACCATGCCTGTACGGGAGCGGATGCCGGCAGACAGGCATTTTTACCTGTATGATAAGGAAGCGGATATCACACATGACCTGCACAGTACAACACCTTACCGGCTGCTGTTGCGCAAAGGTTCCTACGATAACCGGTTCTTCCTGGTACTGAAGCCCGGTGCAGTTAATAATCCTTCAGGCAATAGTGCTGCATATTATCATGCATATAGTGCAGGTAACAATTTATACGGACAGTTCGACAAAGTACCGGGAGAAAAATGTGCCATCACTGTTTGCAATTTCTCAGGACAGGTACTGCTCCGCAAGGATTTTAGCGGCAACGGGCGTTACCTGCTGGGATCGAACTATAGTAGTGGTATTTACATCGTCACCTTCCATGCAAGCGGGCAACAGGTGTCTAAAAAAGTATTCATCGGAAATCAATAATTGTTCATGAGACTATTATTCCCATATTCAGTCCTTTTGCTGCTGTTGATGCAAATAGCGCCACCGCTGCTTGCACAGGAGCCGCCGCCGCGTCCCATATCCGTATATGTGAATCCTGCGCAGGGCCTGATATTCGGTGCTTTTTTCCAGGGCGTAAGCGGGGGTACTGTCACTATTTATCCCGACGGATCCAGGTCTGTTTCCGGCAGTATTGTACAGGCCAATCTCGGTTTTCCTTTTTCTCCTGCCATATTTGAAGTAGATGCCAATCCGGGCACCCTTATTTCCATCATGAACGGTCCCGATGCAATACTGACCGGCAGTAATGGCGGGACGCTGTCACTGCATATTGGTACATCAAGCACAGGTACACCCTTTATCACAACCGCTACCCCACCCGCCCGTACACTGGTACGCATTGGCGGTACATTAACGGTGGGTTCGCCGCCTGCCAACCCTGCAGGCAGCTACAGTGGAATATTTTCAGTCACGTTTATACAGGAATAGGGAATGACAGGCAACATCGTCCATATTACCACTCGTTTCCTGCATCATTGCAGGGTGATCTGCATGCTGCTGTTAGCGGCGATTGCCGCATTGCCTGCCCTTGCCACGGATATTGACAACGATGAAGACCCGAAGTTTGAAGAGACTTCCATCATGGTGGTATTACAGGGATTTGGCGGTGCAGAGATACCAGCGGTAGTGAAAGATGAAACAGCCTACCTGTCCATTACAGATATGTTCAATTTCCTCCGGATCAGGAATACGCCATCAGAAAACTATGATAGCATATCTGGTTTCTTCATCAGCCAGGACGCCGTTTTCCTGATCGACAAAAAACACAACCGCATCAGTTACCGGGATAAGGAGTTCCGCCTTGGGCCCGAAGAGCTGGTAAAACAGGAAACCGGCCTGTACCTGCGGACTGACGATTTCAATAAAGTATTTGGCCTGAATTGCCAGTTCAATTTCCGAAGCCTGTCAGTCAACGTTACATCGAAATTCGAGTTGCCTGCCATGCGGGAAATGCGTCAGCAGCTGATGTACAGTAACCTTAACAGGCTAAAGGGCAATATCAGGGCAGATACTACCATCCCGAGAAGTAAGCAACTATTTAAGTTCGGGATGGCCGACTGGTCTGTGGTATCTACCCAAAGACTACAGAATGTGAACGATACCTGGTTCAACCTGACGCTGGGTGGCACCTTTGCGGGCGGTGAAGCCACCGTCTCCCTCAACTATAATAACTATGCGCGGCAACAATTGCTGCCTGCACATCCTGATAGCAATATCATACGCCCCTTCGACCAGCGGCAACAATATTATCGCCTGCGCTTTGTGAACAACGAACGGCCCTGGCTGCGGCAGGTCATTGCAGGAAAGATCTTCACGCCAACCATCGCTTCGCTTTTTGCACCGGTGGTAGGCGTACAGGTAACCAATGCACCGACCACCTACAGGCGATCTTATGGGAGTTATACCCTGAGTAATTTCACGGACCCGGGCTGGACGGTAGAGCTTTATATCAATAATGCACTGGTTGATTACACAGTGGCGGATGCAGCAGGCTTCTATACATTCCAGGTACCCCTGGTATATGGTAATTCACAGATCAGGCTACGGTTCTATGGTCCATGGGGAGAAGAACGTTTCCAGGAAGAGAATATCAATATCCCTTTCAATTTCCTGCCTAAAAACGAATTTGAATATACGGCCAGTGCAGGTGTGGCAGAGGACACAACAAACAGTAAGCTAGGCCGCGTACAGCTCAATTATGGGCTGACACGCAACATTACCGTCGGAGCAGGTGTGGAATACCTATCTTCTATCCGAAAAGCCAATACGCTGCCATTTGTTACCACTTCCATGCGCATTGCCGCCAACCTGCTGTTCTCCGGCGAATATACACATGGTGTAAGAGCGAGGGGCATTCTGAGCTATCGCAGCAGGAATAACCTGCAGGCAGAATTGAACTATACGAAGTATAAAAAAGGGCAGACCGCTATTATTTACAACTGGCGGGAAGAGCGTAAAGCGATTGTATCAAAACCATTTTTTACCAAGAATTTCTCCCTGTTCACCCGCCTGACGCTTAACCAGATCGTGCTGCCGGTGTCCAGTTATACAACGACTGAATGGCTGTTATCCGGCGCTGTTTTTAACGTAGGTACTAACCTGTCCACTTACGCGATCTTCATGAAAGACGAATCTCCGTTCGTGTATAGCAACCTGGCGCTGACCTTCCGCATCCCGGGCAAGATCATGCTGACGCCGCAGGCGCAGTATGAATATAACAGTCACCGCTTTATGGCCATACGCTGTGAAGCAGGTAAATACCTCTTCCGGAACGGCTACCTGAATGTTTCTTACGAGAAGAATTATCGTAATGGCATCACTAACTATGGTATAGGCTTACGGTATGATTTCTCTTTCGCCCAGATCGGCTTCTCGCTGTGGCGGAACAACAACCTCACTACCCTGGTGGAATCAGCAAGGGGCAGCATCATTCATGACGGAAGATCCGGTTATACCGGCACCAATAGCCGCAGCAGTGTAGGTTCAGGAGGCGTCGTATTTGTGCCTTTCCTCGACCTTAATAACAATGAACGACAGGATGCCGGAGAACCAAGAGTAGAAGGCCTGCAGTTAAAGTACAATGGCGGCCGCATGATCAGAAGTCTGCGGGACACCAGTATCGCCATTCTCGACATGGAACCCTATGCAGCCTACCTGTTTGAACTGGAATCAAAGGGATTTGAGAATATTTCCTGGCAGATCAAAAAACCTGCTATAAAGGTGATCATAGAGCCCAACCAGTTACGGCGGATCGATGTGCCGGTATCGGTGGCGGGTGAAGTATCCGGTGTTGTTTATCTGAAGGAAGATACATTGCTGAAAGAGCAGGGCGGTATAAAGATCTGCATCTATAAATCAGACAGTACGCTTGTGAAATGCATCCTGACGGAATCTGACGGGTATTTCAATTACATGGGACTTCCCCCGGGTGATTATGTGATACAACCTGATGCTGCACAGCTGAAAAAATTAAGGATGAGCACTCAGCAACCGGCATACAATCTTCATATCAGCAGCAGGAAGGAAGGAGATGTAATTGATGATATTGAATTTATATTGGAGAAGAAATAAGTATTGAACTTCGGGCAGTGACGGTATACTGGTAAAATGTAAACGCTCCCCTTAAGCAGGAAGCCCTTCGTCAGTGAAGTTGATGAAAAAGTACGCGCTGACCAGGTCTGAATAAAAGATCTTCGCCAGTGCTGTGTATTGGAGAAAACATAAGCGCTGTCAGGGTCTATATGACAGCCTTCATTTGTGCAGCTGAAAAAAGTAAGATATATTAATCCATATGAAAGACCTTCAGCAGTGGCATTGTTACCGGGGAATGATCTTCATTCGTTTCCATGATATCGGCCATATAGTCCCACCAGCGTTGCACAATAGCCAGTTTCCCCAGATCCTGTGAGGACTGCCCGCCATCCTGTTGCTGCACGGCAAACAGGATATTTGTTTCTTCATCGAGGAAGATGGTATAATCGCTTACACCATGCTGCTTCAACAGTTGTTTGAGCTCCGGCCAGATGGCATCATGGCGCTTACGGTATTCTTCTTTGCAGCCTGGTTTCAGGCGCATCTTAAAGGCGATCTTCATAACGGGATGGGGGTTTAAGGTTAAGCAGGAGGCGTATACAGGAAGACTGTCAGGCTTTTAGCGCCGTGCGCCCCCAATACCAGCGATTGTTCTATATCCGCCGTTTTGGAAGGGCCGGCAATGAAAACGCCGAAACTACCACCCGGCCGCGCAATATGCTCCTCATAGGCATCATGCATGGTAGGCACGATATTCAATGAAGAAACGACAATAGCCAGGTGCTGGGTAATGAAAGGCAATACTCTTTCCTTTACTTCAATGTCTGTGATCCATATAGCGCCATTCTCTGCCACACCGAATTGCCCGGGAATGATAGCCAGGTCTACATCCTCAAGCTGGCGGCCATCACCGGCTTCCCATGCTGTTATTGCACCGGGCAGGTATCTGTCCTGCAGGGAGATGATCCTGCGTGCCCCGGAATGATGTTCCGCCACCAGGGGCGGTATTTCCGAATATGAACTGATTTCGAAAACCTGTCCGCCAAGTGCTTCCACTACTTTTCTGAAGGCGGCAGGATCGCCGGGCCCTGTGCGCCGGAAGGCGTTCAGATCAGGCAATGGCTGCTGCTCCGGTTGATTCTTTTTTATAGCGGCGAGAATACTTTCGCGGGACATATACGTTGATTTTGATATTGTTGAAACATCGTTGTTATTGCCGTCCCGGGCGTGCCGTTCCCGGGTTGTCATCCAGGCGTGCCGTCCCGGGTTGTCATCCCGGGCGTGCCGTCCCCGGGGTTGTCGTCCCGGGCTACAAACATACTACTCCTGACGGAGTTGACCGGAAGTTGTTGTTATTGCTTCCTGTTCTTCTTGTACCAGTCGGCAAATGATTCCCTGGGCGGTGCCGGCATTTCACGCTGTTTGAACCATGGGTTCAGACCATTGTTCACAACAGCCGGGAATGTTCTCATCACCCAACGTCCAACGCCTCCGGCAGTTTTATATAATCCGGGTTTGGACAATACGATATTCATGGCATGCATACCGGCGGCTTTCGTCTTTTTTGTATATCCTTCCTGTGTGATCACCTGCCGCCATTTATAGAGCTGCTGATGGATATCGATCTTCACCGGACATACATTGGAACAGGAACCGCACAAGGTAGATGCAAAGGGCAGGTCTGCATATTCCTTCATGTCCAGGTTTGGCGCCAATATAGCGCCAATCGGCCCCGCAATAGCGTTATGATAGCTATGTCCGCCGCTACGACGGTACACAGGACAGGTATTCATACAAGCCCCGCAACGGATACATTTCAGCGAGTTACGGAAATCCTCACGCCCCAGCTGACGACTACGGCCATTATCCACCAGCACAATGTGCAGCTGCTGTCCTGCTTTAGGTGCGCGGAAATGACTGCTGTAAGTGGTAATAGGCTGGCCGGTAGCGCTTCTGGCCAGTAAGCGAAGGAAAACACCGAGGTGTTTTCTTTGAGGAATGATCTTTTCGATACCCATACAGGCGATATGTACATCTGCCAGGTGAGCGCCCATATCGGCGTTGCCTTCATTGGTGCAAACCACCATCTCTCCTGTCTCAGCTACTGCGAAGTTCACACCTGTAATAGCTACCCGCGACTGGATGAATTCCGCCCGCAGGTGCTGACGCGCGGCGGCAGTCAGGAACTTGGGATCGGCATTCCCCGCAGGAGTGCCCAGGTGTTCATGAAACAGTTCGCCTATCTCCTCTTTCTTTTTATGGATACAGGGCAATACGATATGACTTGGCGGTTCTTTCGCCAATTGTACAATACGTTCACCCAGGTCCGTATCTATCACCTCAATACCGTGTTCAGCGAGATATGGATTCAAATGACATTCTTCGGTGAGCATGGACTTACTTTTCACCATGCGTTTCACACCCTGCTGCTGCAGGAGTTGCAGCACGATCTTATTATGCTCCGCCGCATCAGCAGCCCAGTGTACCACCGCACCATTGGCCTGTGCATTCTTTTCGAACTCCAGCAGGTAATCATGCAGGTTGCCCAGCACGTTGTGTTTAATGCGGGACGCCGCCTCTCTCAGCTCTTCCCATTCGGGAATACTCCAGGCCATTTTATCCCTCTTCTGACGTACCCACCAGAGTGTTTCATCATGCCAGTTCACACGGGGCTCATTGGCATTAAATTCATCCGCGAGCAGGGAATGTTCTTTATGTTGATGTTCCATACCTTTCAAAATTGGAAGCGGGATAAGGTTAAATAGCGTTCAGTATTTCCGCAATATGCAGCACTTTGACACTGCTTTTCTGGCGGCGTAAAATGCCTTCCAGGTGCATCAGGCAGCTGACGTCATTGCCGGTAATATATTCTGCACCGTTATTGACATGATCGGCAATACGGTCTTTACCCATCTTTACAGAAACTGCTTCTTCGAAAACACAGAAAGTTCCACCGAAGCCACAGCATTCATCTGTCCGTTTCAGCTCTACCAGTTCCAGTCCTTCCACCATCTGCAGCAGTTGCTGTGGTTTGGAGAAAGGAGCCGCCACCAGTTCGCTCATCTGGGCCAGGCCCAGGCCACGCTGCCCGTGGCAGCTCTGGTGTATACCGACCTTATGCGGGAATTTCGCTTTGAGGTGATCTACCTTCAACACATCTGTCAGGAATTCCGCCAACTCGTATATCCGCTGACGGATATGGGTCGCGGCCTGCTCTTTTCCATCCACATGCAGATGGTCTTTGATATGCAGTACGCAACTACCCGAAGGCGCTACGATGTAGTCAAAATCCTCAAAATGGTTTACGAAAAGTTCATTGCAACCGTGGGTCAGGTGTTCAAATCCGGAGTTGGCCATGGGTTGTCCGCAACAGGTTTGTCCCTGTGGATATACCACATCACAACCCAGTTTCTCCAGTAGTGATAAGGTGGCAACGCCTACCTGCGGATAAAACTGGTCTATGTAACAGGGTATGAAGAGTCCTACTTTCATTTTTTCAAATATAAATCGAGCCGTGGCTATAATGTCTCATCTCTACGAGGTCGGCCGGTAAAGGCTGTGTGTTCCAGTGGCGATGAATGGCAAGGGCGGCTCCTATAGCCGTAGCCTGCGCTACGGAGGCCGCATAGACCTCCATCTGCGGGAAAGCTGCTGCCAGCAGGTGCATGTATACCGTATTCCTGCTGAATCCACCATCCACGAAAATACGTTTTACCGGTGTACCATCTATTACCAGCGATGATGAGAACTGCTGTTGTTCCATGATGTCCATCAGTAAACGGTGATAGGCAATTTCATAGCTGGTAAAGTTGTTCAATGACCTTTCTGCAAAGCGGGAGGCCTGCAACAAACCCGTACCGGATACCGGCCGTTCCTGTTGGGGAGCTTCCGCAAGCAACCTGGCAAATATAGCGGGGTCGAAGGCTACTTGCTGGTAGTAATTTACCGGTGTCTGATAATATTCTGCCAGCCTTTTTACCTGCTGCTCGTGCTCATTGCCAGCAAAGAGCCTTGCGGCCTTTACAGGGCGGTTTTCATAGGTCAGGTAGCAAAGACAGTCGGACGCCAGTTCACTGGCCGTTAAAGGGCTGTTATTAAACGGATTGAGGGTAATACACCAGGTACCTGTAGAAATGAGCGCAAAAGGCTCCGAGAAACTGGCCAGGTATGGGATCAATGCGGCTGAGCTGTCGTGCAGTCCCACGCCGGCAATACAGTTGTACTCATCAATAGTTGCCGGTAGTACATCGTTGCCGGGAAAAACGGGAGGCAGTTTTTCTGCCAGTCCTTCCCGCAATACCCAGTCGTGGTAATATTGCCGGGTAAAGTCCCACAACATTGTATGACAGCCAATGCTGGTGATATCGGACAGGGGCTGGCCTGTTACCAGGAAGCTGATATACTGGGGCAAATGCAGGGCATATTTCACCTTGTTGAAGACAGCGGGCTGCAATTGTTTCAGCCGGTAGAACTGCAGGCCCGCATTCAGGCTGCCCAGCGCAGGAGAAGCGGTATCGCTACATAACCTTTCGGATCCGCCGGCGGCCTTGTGCAGGGCCTCCTCCATACCGGCAGGATAAGGTTTCAGATAGTTGTACAAGGGTGCCAGCACCTGTCCCTGTTCATCCAGGTAAACAAGGCTGGCGCCATAGGTACTAAAATTAAACGCTACAATGGTATACCCGGGCAATTGCAACAGCTCATGAATACTGTTCTTCACCCAGTTTGTAAGCAGTTCAATATTCTCACAGGCGTCCCCGTCTTCGTCCACTGTTTCATCGAAGCAGGCGCCTCTTTCCCATACGATCCGGTAGTGCTCGTCGATCAGGAATATCTTCTTGTTAGTTTTACCAATGTCGAGTATTGCAATACAGCGCATCCTGCGGAAATTAGAAATTATAATCCCGTTGCTACGGTTTTCAGGCCTCTTTCCTTTATGAGCTGCTCTCTTACCTTGAATTGCCTGTAAAAGGCAACCGGCTGTAAAACACCGCCTGCCTGCAGGCGCGCATGTGCTACCAGTGGGCGGACATCCGTACGATAAGCATATTGCAGTATTTCCTGTGCCGCTACGGCATCATTGTTCTGCTGCGCCGCCTGTAAAGCTTTGGTATCTACCAGCAGGGCCTGGGCATAAGCGATCATGATGGCCTCTACAGATTGCAGTAGATCTTCCAGGGGGTCTTTTACATTATGAGAAGCATCTATCATCCATCCCAGATCATTGGCATGATTCATCCCACGCGCGTCCATACCTTCCACCAGTTCATTAAAGATGAGGAACAACTGATAGGGATTGATACTGCCTACAGTAAGATCGTCATCGCCATATTTAGAATCATTGAAATGAAAGCCTGCCAGTTTGCCTTCCATTAAGAGCAATGCCACGATCTGTTCGATATTGGCGTTGGGCAGATGATGCCCCAGGTCCACCAGCGTATAAGCCTTTGGCCCCAGCTTATTTGCAAAAAGCAATGACTGTCCCCAGTCGCCTATTGTAGTAGAATAAAAATTAGGTTCATATGCCTTGTATTCGATGTACAGCTTCCAGGCATCGGGCAGGGTGGCGTATATTTCCTGCAGACTGTCCAGCGTACGCTTAAAGGCGCCCCGGAAGTTCAGCTGACCGGGAAAGCAGGAACCGTCTGCCAGCCATAGGCTCAGCGCATTGGAGCCCAGTTCCACTCCATATTTTATCACTTCAATATTGTGCTCAATAGCCAGTTTCCGGACGCCCTTATCGGTATGATGCAGGGAGCCGAACTTATAGCTCAGCGCCTGACCTGGCTGGTCCTGGAAGGTATTGGAATTAACGGCATCGAAACGGATGTCGTGCTGTGCCGCCAGGGCTTTGATGCTGGCGGCATTCTCAGGAATATCCCAGGGAATATGCAGCGAAATGGCGCCACTGCTCCTGTTCAATGCATGCAGGATGCCAATGTCAGAGATCTTTTCTTCCAGGTTACGGGGCTCTCCGCCACCGGAAAAACGGCCAAAGCGGGTGCCGCCAGTTCCTAAAGCCCAGCTGGGAATTGCCACCTGGAACTCCTGTAATTTCTGCAAAATATCATCTACCTGCGGCACTGTACCTGCTATATATTCAAAGCTGCGCTCGTGTACCTGCCGGTGAGCATCATTGAATTCAGCTATCTGAAATTTCTCAATATTCATAACGGGATGCGTTGGGTTGTTAGTAAATTAGGAAAAGTTTTTTGTTAGTGATACGCGTCTCAGCACATTATCAACACATGCCGGCCTGGCCGGGGCCAGGAGCATGTGTTGACTCAATGTAACTGGTATTTAACTGATGAAAGAATTTATCTTACAAAAACTGCGATGGCGCCACTATTAACTGCGGTAACACCACTATTAATGTCAATCATACTGCGACTGATGATTAATTACGCAAGCGCTTATCTCACAAAAGCGGCAGCAACGCCACCATCAACGTTGATCACGTTACCGGTCGATTTACTCAACAGGCCTCCTGTGATGGCGAAACATGCGTTGGCAATATCTTCCGGCAGTATCACCTGGTTCAGCAGGGTACGTTTTGCGTAATAAGCAGGTAATTCTTCTACCGTAACGCCATAGGCTTTGGCGCGGCCCGCAGCCCAGTCGCCTTCCCATATTTTGCTGTCAGCGATCACTGCATCCGGATTCACCACATTCACACGAATACCATCCTTACCCAGTTCTGCAGCATTCAGTCGGCTCAGGTGCAGTTGTGCGGCCTTGGCAGAACCGTAGCCCGCATTGTTCGGCCCACTCATCAGGGCATTCTTACTTACGATATTAATGACATCACCACCCAGATCCTGCTTGCGCATCACTTCCACGCCTTGCCGGGTAACCAGGAACTGACCTTTCACCAATACATCATACAAGAGGTCCCAGTCTTTTTCCGTGTGCGCTTCCAGTGGTTTGGAAATAGACAGGCCCGCGCAGTTGATCACCATGTCTACCCCGCCAAAAGCCAGGCTGGCCACATCGTATGCGGCTTTTATATCGTCGCTTTTCGTCACATCCAGTATCGCTGTAGTGAACACGTCCTGTCCATACTGTTTTGAGAATTCCTCCTTTGCAGATTGCAGTCGCCCGGCATCATTGTCATTGATCACCACGCATGCACCTTCATCGGCAAAACGTTTTGCAATAGCTTTACCGATGCCACCGGCACTGCCTGTGATCAGCGCAATGCGGCCGGATAACGCCTTTGGCTTTGGCATACGCTGTAGTTTCGCTTCTTCCAGCAGCCAGTATTCTATATCAAAAGCCTCCTGGCGGGGCAGAGCGGTATATTCAGAAATTGCCTCAGCGCCTTTCATGACGTTGATGGCGTTGGTATAAAACTCAGCCGCTACCCTTGCCGTCTGTTTATCTTTCGAGAAAGTGAACATACCAATACCGGGATACAGTATCACCACAGGATTGGGATCGCGTAAAGCAGGGCTGTTCGGATGACGGCAGGTATTGTAATAGTCAGTATACATCTGCCTGTAGGCGGCAAACAAAGGTTCCAGTTGCTGTTTCACTGCGGTAACATCGTCCAGGGCAGCCTGGGGCTCCAGCGGTAATACCAGGGGACTGATCTTCGTACGCAGAAAGTGGTCAGGACAACTGGTACCCAGCGGCGCCAGTCTGTCAAGGTCTTTGGAGTTAATGAACTCCAGCACGCGCGGATCATCTGTAAAATGACCCACCATCCGGGTGTGCGCAGAACACAATCCGCGCAGTACGGGCGCCAGTGCAGCCGCCTGCTTACGACGTACTTCAGGAGCCGGCGATGTGATACGTGCACCACCGAAAACCGGTCCTTTCTTTCCATAATGTTTTTCGAGATAGGCAGCACAACGCTCGATCACTTCGAGGGTGTTCACATAACTTTCGTAGGCGGTATCTCCCCAGGTGAATAGTCCGTGAGAGCCCAACATAATACCCCTGATACCCGGGTTGTCGCGCAGGCATTGTCTCAGTTGTAGACCAAGATCAAAACCGGGGCGCTGCCAGGGCACCCAGCCAATAGTGCCACCAAAGAGCTCTTTTGTTATACGCTCGCCATCTTTCGCAGCAGCAATAGCAATGGCAGCGTCAGGATGTAAATGGTCAATATGTTTGAATGGCAGGAAACCGTGCAGTGGCGTATCAATAGAAGGAGCTTTGGAACTAAGATCAAAAATGCAATGATTGAAAAGCTCCACCATCTCATCTTCCTGTTCAATACCCTTGTAGATATTCTCCAGGCTATGCAGCCGCTCAACATATAATGCCGCCAGACCGCTGCGTTTCAGGGTACCCAGGTCACCACCTGATCCTTTTACCCACATTACTTCCGTTTGTTTGCCCGTCAGCGGATCTTTCGCCATCACCTTACAGGATGTGTTGCCACCACCATAATTGGTGAGCCGGAGATCGGCGCCCAGCAGGTTAGAACGGTAGATCAGCAGTGCTACCTCATCACCTGCCAATGCAGCGGCTTTCTGCTCGTCCCAGAGATAACTTACATGTTTGAAATTTGTTAAGGAAGAAACCGACATATGTTCTTTTTTAAATTAGTTATAATGAATTACCGTAGCCGACCAGCATTACGGAAGCCATAATCGTTATTACACCGAGTATGATCGTTCCGAATGTCTTCCGGCTCACCCCTTTCCATTCCTTCAGGGTGATACCCCACAGGCTGGAGATCATGATAATAAATGCCATGTGCAGTATCCAGGAACTCGCGCCATTACCAAGCTTACTCTCGCCCATGCCATAAAAGAAGAACTGGAAGAACCAGGTGGTACCGGCCAGCGCGGCAAAGAAATAATTGCCCGCCAGGGGTGTTTCTTTATTGACATAATCACCGAAGGTTTTATTCCGTATATTCAGCAGCAAACACCACAGCAGGTTAGTAGTGAGCCCACCCCAGAGTAATACGACGAATATCACGTTGTTCTGGAATAAGGGATTACTGCCCTGCTCCACAGCAATAGCCGCCATGGGCTTTCCCGCCTCAATACCAAAATTGAAACAGGCGCTCAGGATGCCGGATACCGTTGCAACTATCAATCCTTTTTTAAGGTCGAATTCCTGTATACTTTGTTTTTTCTGGTCTTCGGACAATTCTCTTTCCTTCATCACGCCCGCAGCACCACAAATAGCGATACCCAGCAGGCAGACAACAACGCCGCCCAGCACTAACAATCCGCCGGGACTTTTTAGCATAGCTGAAAAAGTGTGTGTCGTATCG
This sequence comes from Chitinophaga filiformis, assembly GCF_023100805.1. NCBI lineage: Bacteria > Pseudomonadati > Bacteroidota > Chitinophagia > Chitinophagales > Chitinophagaceae > Chitinophaga > Chitinophaga filiformis. The sequence goes on along the minus strand of NZ_CP095855.1, from coordinate 3,829,639 downwards.
GAAGTGAACAGATCCCTGTAGATAGGAGGAATAAGGGAGCCGAAGGCGGATGTATATCCCAGCGCCACTGACATTCCCAGGGACATGCCCAGGTAGCGCATAGCAAGCCCGAAAGTAAGGCCGCCGATCCCCCACAACACGCCCATAAAATAGGTCCAGAAGATAGTAGTACCATCCGTTTTACTGATGATGCTCAGGAAATCGGGCACGGTAATCCAGGCTGCGAGGAAGGGAACTATTAACCAGGAGAAAAAGCCGCCCACTATCCAATAACTTTCCCAGGCCCAGTTCTTTACTTTTTTGAAAGGGATATAAAAACTACCGGAAGCAAAACCTCCTATGAAATGAAAAAAGACACCTAAAATAGCTTGCATAATTGTGGAATTGTGTGTTTAATCGTGGAACCTTTCAAATTTAAATAAAGGCAGTGGGGCAACTGTCCTACACATTCCTATTGGGGCTAAAATAAGGAAAGGCTGACCTCACATGAGCGCCAGCCTTATTCTCTCTGCATAAATATCTTAATATCAGTACATTACTTTCACATCGGCAACGATATAATCTGTTGTTATTGCCTTTACCTTAATGATGCCCGTCTTGGCGAAACCATTGCGGAAGAATATCAGCAGTGGCATGTCTGACGAAGCAAAGCTTTCACCGTCTGTAACAACGGTTAACTTTTTAAGAGTAGAGGCGTGCATGATAGTATCGAAAGAATTAACATTGAAAGTATCTGCAGGCACCAGGTTACGCACCAGGGTGGTCAGGGTACCGGGTATCTTCAGATCAAAACTTTGATCGTTAGGACTAGTAAAGAACATAGAGAAGGCGCCGAAGTTATTGAAGGCCACATCTATATACCTGCCCAGCGTATCAGGAATATTGCTATCCAGGTACACATTTCCTTTAAAAGAAGAGAAAACGCGACCATAGCTCTCACTTGCCGGTGTTAAAGAAAACTTCAGATCTGTAAATGTAACGACGCTATCTGTCTTGTTGTTTCCGGATCCGGATCCAGATCCAGGTGTTCCAGTGGTATCAACAGGGTTATTCGTTCCGCCGCTAATACCTGCCTCTTTGGAGCAGGCAATATAGGTCAGCGCTATGACTGCTGTCAGCAGGAAGTATTTTCTCATAGGATAGGATCAGTTATTTCAGACAAAAATATAAAAAAATATAATCAAGTGTATACCGTATGATAACTGTAATCGTAATACCCGGTTTTTCTACAGTTCCCACGAAAGCAGCATCTGAAGCCCTTCTGCCAGACAACACATCACAGTAAGATGTCAATCAGCAGTTTATGAGAATGTTAAGGCACTGGTGTATCTCTTTGCTTCGAAGGAGCATACTTTCCGGGAAAGTAATTTATCATGATACCCCCTTGTACGGCAATGGGCTGCTGAAACGATCTATGAGATGTTGCGCGGCTCCAGCTGGAAGATCTCAGCCAGCAATTCATAGGAGCGGAAACGGTCTTCCACATGTTCTGCCATGGTAGCGGCTACAATCTCATCTACGTCGTAGTCGTCCGCCAGCTTCAACATACGCTGTTTCACCTGATCCGGGGTACCGGCAATCATACGTCCCCGGTTAGCCATTACGCGTTGCCATTCCATGTCTGAGTATTCATAATCCCGCACTTCTTCGTAGGAAGGAAATTCATCGAACCTGCCTTTCTCGAAACTCAGCAGGCGGTAGTCCATCATGGCCTGGAGTTCATCCGCTTTTTCCTGCGTGTCTGCACAGAAAACAAAGATCCCTACACTGGCGGCAGGTTCCTGCAGGAAGCGGGAGGGCCTGAATTTCTCACGGTAGGTCTTTATGGCCTGCGGACCACCTACCGCGTAAATAAAATGTGCAAAAGATAAGGCCCAGCCCTGCCGAGCCGCCAACAGGCCGCTTTCGCCGCTGGAAGTCAGCATCCATAGCTCAGGGGCAGTATCTATCTTAGGTATAGCCATTACTTTCTCATGGATGGTACCAGCCTCGCGGGAATCGGAAAGATATCCTTCGAGGTCGTTCACCTGCTGTACGAAGTCTCCAGGTTCAAAAGTATTGGAAGGGTTCAACACATGGGCCGTGAGCCGGTCTCCTCCGGGCGCGCGGCCTATACCCAGGTCAATACGCCCCGGATAAAGTGCCTCCAGCAGGCGGAAGTTCTCTGCCACTTTGAGGGTGCTGTGGTTAGGCAACATCACGCCGCCTGATCCCAGGCGTATATGTTTAGTGGCAGCTGCCAGCCGCGCGATCAATATTTCTGGTGATGCTCCTGCTAGTGAGCGGGTATTGTGGTGTTCTGAAAGCCAATATCGGGTGAAACCGAGGCGGTCGGCAAGCTGTGCCAGCTTAATGCTTTCCTGTAGCGCCTCTACGGCATTGCTGCCTCTACGGATAGGGGACTGATCTAGTACGCTGATTCTTAATTTCCTGTCGGCCATGAATAATCCTTTTTAGAATGTTCGTTCCAAAATTACAAAAGAATTACGAAACTATCAGTATCTGGCCTTTTTTCTTACTCAATTGTCTTTATGAAGGCAGCTTTCAGCCATCTTATTCCATCGTCTTCCGGTAATGCGCCTGTACGGCCCTGATCTCTGCCCAGCTTACACTTTCTCCTAACCTGGCTTTTACAGGTGCGGAAGCGGTAGCCCCCAGCTCTTTCACCACCGGCAATATGAGGGCGATTTTCTTTTCATCCATGAAACGGTTCAGCTGCAATTCATCGTTCGCCACACAATCAGCCAGGTGGCTTTCGATAGTACTCATTGCCAGTCCCCGTTCCACCGCAATCTCCTGCAGTGTTTTTCCAGCGAGGAACAGTTCCAGGGTTCCCCTTCGGCTATCGCCCGCCTCCCGGGTCTTCTTCGCAGCCTTTTCCTTCACCTTCTCCTTCTCCTCTGCCGGAGGCCGGCGCAGCGTTTCGTAATCTGGCAGTCCGGTATTGAATTTTACATTGCCATAACTGGCATCTGCAAAGAGCTGGAGCCGGCTCCAGAGAAAATGTTCCAGGCCTGAAAGCTGCAGTACATATTTTTTTATCTTGGGAATATCCTTTACAATATCTCTTTCCCGGCGTACCGGCTGTATAAAGGATTCATACATCTCATTGGTAAAATAGGCCACGGCCTTGCCGACGCGTTCACTCAAAAGAGCAGTATTACCTGTCTGCAATACTTCTTTCAGCAAAGGATCCAGTTGTTGTCTGAACTTCAATCCTACTTCATGCAGCTGGGCTGCCCGCTGCTGCAGGTTCCTGCTCAGGGTTACGGCGCTTTCCATGCCAACCATTTTTTTATCGCGTAACCAGGCGGCGTGCAATTGTAACTCCGCCAGGATCTTCTCAGCGCTGAACAGTTTTAACAGCTGTTCCGCCCAGAAAACCATCTTCTCTCCTTCCAGCAGCATTTCCAGTTCTTCCTCTTTATGAAAACGGGAAGAGAAGGCCAGCACCTGTTCGTCCGTACGGATAGCGCCGGGGTGAATGCGCGAATGCAATACCAGGCCTTCCAGGGAAGTGCAACGACTTAAAGCCACATATACCTGCCCGGGCGCAAATGCATTCCCTGCATCGATAATGGCCTTTTCAAAAGTAAGGCCCTGGCTCTTATGTATCGTAATAGCCCATGCGAGGCGGATAGGATACTGTGTGAAACTGCCTATTTCTTCCTCATCCACCATTCCTTCCGTTTTATTCCAGGAATAACGGATATTTCGCCATGTCTCTTTCTCCAGGACCAGTGTTTCCCCGCTGTTGGCCAATGTGACCACGATCTTATCGTCTGGCAGGATCTCCTTGACAGTCGCCAGTTTTCCATTGAAGTAACGACGAGGTTCCGCCACATCGTTTTTGATGAACATTACCTGTGCGCCTGGCTTGATACGGAGGTCCATATCTGTGGGCAGGGCTTTGTCACTGAAGTCGCCCTTGATCTCTCCGGTGAAGGTATGAATACTGCCGGGCATGGCTGCCAGGCGTGCATTGTTGATCTCATCTGCCCTGCGGTTGTGGGTGGTGAGTACGATATACTGGTCTCCCTCACCGGTAAAATGCGGCAGGTAGCGTTGATTCAGGGTATCGAGATCATCCCAGTCCAGCGTACTGTTACGCACACCATTCAGCAGGTTGATGAAGGCGGCTTCATTCTGCCGGTAGATCTTATTCAATTCGATGAACAGGGGTGGCGCCTGTTGCATCACTCTTGCATGAAAGAAGAATACGCTTTCATAACAGTCTTTCAGCAGTCGCCATTGTTCATCCGGCATTACCGGTGGCAATTGGAAAAGATCGCCTATGTACAATACCTGTACACCTCCGAAGGGCAATAAAGGCTGGTTACGGAAATGCCGGAGGATCGCGTCTATCGCATCCAGTGTATCTGCGCGTACCATACTCACCTCGTCAATGATCAGCAGTTCCATCTCACGCAGCAGTTCTTTTTTGTCGTGATTGAAACGGATATTGCGGAACAAGGCATGTGCGTCTGTTACACCATTGTCTACACCGAAAAGATGCGCTCCTGTTGGTATGTAGGGACCAAAGGGCAACTGAAAGAAAGAGTGCATGGTCACCCCTCCCGCATTAATAGCAGCAACACCTGTAGGCGCCACTACAACAGTATTCTTGGCAGTATGTTGTCTTATATATTTCAGGAAAGTGGTTTTTCCTGTACCGGCTTTACCGGTCAGGAAGATATGGCGGTTGGTATGATTGATATAGTCTGCCGCCAGATGGAACATCCTGTTATTACTATCTGGTTGTGACATCCGAAAAAAAGTAAGATTAAAAAATGCAAGGCGCCGAAATTAGATAAAAATCAGCACTATTTACTGATCGTCACACTCCATTCGGGTCCGCTTTTCACATGATGAGCGGTGGAGAAGTCGCCCATATTCACGGCAAATGACAGGTTGAGCAGGCTATTCAGGTAAGCCAGTTCTTTTCCTTCGGGAACAGCGGCAAATGTGTTCGCAAATGGTATAGCGCCATTGTACACCAGTTCATTCCCCTTGTAAATGCGCACTTTCAATAAATCTCCCGGCTGTATATGCAGCTTACTGAAGGTCTGCTGATCGATATTCGTCCAGATATTGCCATACTGCACATCCAGTACCGGAATGTTGCCCTTTACGGTATCATTGGCAAATACCGGTAACTGGAAAGCGATGCTTACCACGGAATCAGCCAGTTTCGGACCTACCTGGGGAAATGTGATCCTGCCGGCGGCCAGTTTACCAGCTGTATAAGCGTAGACATCTCTGCCATGGAAAGTATAGGATGCGCCGGAATTCTTCCTGCGGTTCACTGCTTCATCGATCTGTCTGATCTCTGCAATACCCAGTTGCCGGGCTACCAGCGTGAGCGTGCCATTGTCGGGCGTTACAAAATAATGACCCGTTTTTGTTTTCAATACTACAGATCTCCTGTCGGAACCTACACCGGGATCCACTACAGATACAAATACGGTACCTGCCGGCCAGTAAGGAGCAGTTTGCTGCAGGCGGTAAGCGGCCTCCCAGATGTTATATGCAGGTATTTCATGCGTCAGATCGAACATCGGTATATTGGGAGAGAGGCTGTATACTACGCCTTTCATTTCAGCTACGGCTCCGTCTTTCAATCCGAAGTCCGTCTGGAAGACCAATGCATGCCGCTTCTGTGCAAAGGCAGAGAAGCAGATAAAGATCAAACAATGGAAAAGGAATGTATGTTTCATCTACGCAAATTAGCAAATTCTTCCGCAATATTTGTTGAGTATGCCTGTTCAAATTTGTATGGTATTTGGTACAATGTTCCAGGAGCATGCTTTATTCTTTAACCACCAATACTCAAAGGACATGAACGGTTATCATTTTTACAAGGATTGTATCGACAGTTGCCTGCGCTGCGCCGCTATTTGTAATCATTGTGCATCTGCCTGCACTGAGGAGAAAGATGTGGCCATGATGGCGCAATGTATCAGGCTGGACATGGAATGTGCGGCCACCTGTTATGCGGCGGCACAGCTAATGAGCCTGGGAAGCACCTATGCAGTGCAACTATGTTCTGTTTGTGCCGATATCTGTGATGCCTGTGCCGCAGAATGTGGTAAACACAGTAACGAACACTGCCGGGAATGTGCGGAGGCCTGTAAACAATGTGCTGACGCCTGCAGAAAAATGCTGATCTCTTAATGAACATACTTCCTGAAATGAAGGGATCTGCCCAATCCTGAACATGTTACTCATATCGCAAGGCTTCAATAGGATCCAGCCGGGAAGCTTTCTGTGCAGGATAATATCCGAAGAAAACACCTGTCAGTGCGCATACCATGAAAGACAATACGATGGAAGACTCTGATACTAATGTCGGCCAGTTCAGGAAATAGGTGATCAGCTTTGCGGATGTAATTCCTAAAACTACGCCTATCAGTCCGCCCGTAATACTGATCATAATTGCTTCTATCAGGAACTGCATCAGTATATCGATACCCCGCGCACCGATAGACATACGCAATCCAATTTCCCGTGTGCGTTCTGTAACAGATACGTACATGATGTTCATGATGCCGATGCCGCCGATAATAAGAGAGATACCGGCAATGGCGGTGAGCAGTATGGTGAGCAGATTACTGGTAGAGCTCAGTGTATTGATCAGTTCAGCCATTGTTCTTACCTGGAAGTCATTTTCATCGGCATCTCTCAACCTGTGGGTTTTCCGCAGAATGGTCTCAACCTCTTTCGTGGCTGCATCTGTAGCAGCTTCGCTCACTGCGGAAACATAGAGTGTACGAAAATAAATAGTGGCCAGAATGCGCTTCTGTACGGTAGTGTAGGGCGCCAGGATCACATCGTCCTGGTCCTGCCCGAAAGAGCTCTGTCCTTTGGCGGCCAGCACCCCGATAACCTGGAAAGGAATATTATTAAAACGGATGATCTTTCCAACGGGGTTCTCGCCATTTGGAAAGAGGTTACTGACCACCGTCTGCCCCAGGAGGCAAACCTTGGCAGAAGCCCTTACATCTTCGTCTGTAAAAGCAAGGCCATCCTGGAGGGTCCATTTACGGATATCCAGGTAGGCAGGGCTCACGCCCTGTATACTGGTAGGCCAGTTGAATGCGCCGTTGATAGATTGTCCGGAAGAAGTGGCTGCCGGTGAAATAGCACTGATATTAAGTGCCTGTTTCTGTATTGCCTTTACATCTTCGATAGTCAGGGTCTGTACGCTGGTTCCTTCCAGCCTGGCGCCGCCTGTTACATTACTGGCAGGCAGAATAGTGATCATGTTGGATCCCATGCTGGAAAGCTGCGACTGGATACTTTCTTTGGAGCCCTGTCCGATAGCCACCATGGCAATCACCGCGGCTACCCCGATAATGATACCCAGCATGGTGAGAAAAGCCCTCAGTTTATTCCGCTGCAAGGCCTTCAACGCGATCCTTATAAGGTTCAGAATATTCATAATCAATAGTCATCTGCCGGCGGCAATGCCGCCAACGCTTCTTTTGCTGAACGTATATTTTCATTGACAGTATCCTTTACCACCTTTCCGTCGCGCAACATGACCGTACGGCTGCTGAAAGCAGCTATGTCCGGCTCGTGGGTAACGAACACGATCGTTTTCCCCTGTTCTCTATTCAATTCCTGCATCAGCGCCATGATCTCGTAGGAAGTACGTGTGTCCAGGTTACCGGTCGCTTCATCTGCCAGTATCATTACCGGTTCATTCACGAGGGCGCGGGCAATTGCCACACGTTGCTGCTGCCCGCCAGATAACTGACTGGGAGTATGATCCAGTCTTTCGCCCAGCTTCACGGCCTCCAGGGAGCGTATTGCTTTCTCCCGGCGTTGCTCATGACTGATGTCCATATTGTACAGTAATGGCAGCTCCACATTTTCCAGCGCTGAGGTACGGGGCAGAAGATTGTAAGCCTGGAACACGAAACCGATCTTACGGTTGCGTAAACGTGCCAGTTCATTACGCGACAGCTGACCTATGTTGACCCCATCCAGGCTATAATTGCCGTCCGTCGGTTTATCCAGGCAACCCAATATATTCAGCAGGGTGGTTTTACCGGAGCCACTGCTGCCCATAATTGTGATAAATTCACCAGCATAGACATCAAAGGAAACGCCTTTTAAGGCACGCACTGTCTCCGTGCCCATATGGAACTCCCGTTTGATGTTCTGTATTTCGAGGATCTTTTTGCTCATCTTCTTCTTCTTTGCGGCATGAAAGGACTGGCCTGTCCGCCACTACCAGCAGTCTTCTTATCAGTTATTTCCTGCATACCTGTTATTACATCTTCATCCGGAGACAGCCCGGATAATACTTCTGCCCGGGTATTGTCGTTCAGCCCGATCTCCACTTTCTTCTGCAGCAGGGTATCTCCCCTTTTTACCCAAACATAGTTCAAGGCCTCAGCGACCTTACCCTTGCCGGGGCTCATAGGCCTGGTGGTATCCCTGCTGCCGCCGGTAACAGGCATTGCTCTTTTATGCCGTTCCGCAGCCGGTGGCGCTATGGCGATAAGCGTATATTTCTTCGACAGTGCAGAATCGGGTTTGAACATCAGTGCTTTTGCGGGAATGAGCATAGCATGGTCCCTTTCAGCAGTATAAATGGTTACAGTAGCGGTCATACCCGGTTTGAGCTTCATATCCTCATTAGATGCGCTGATCATCGTGGTATATGTCACCACATTGGCAGATACCAATGGCTTCAAACGGATCTCCTGTACCTTTCCCGCAAATTCCTGATCGAGGTAGGCGTCTACTGTAAAGGATACCCGCTGACTGTCCCGCACATTTCCAATATCTGCTTCATCCACGCTTGCCTGTACCTGCATTTTGGTAATATCTTTCGCCAGCACAAAGAATGTCGGGGTATTAAAGCTGGCCGCCACTGTTTGTCCCACACTCACATTCCTGTTCAGTACCACACCATCGATCGGAGAATAGATATCGGCGAAAAAGAGGTTCCTTTGCGCTGTTTTCAATGAGGCGCTGGCACTCTCAACGCTGGCAGCAGCCGCCTTATAGAGATAATTCGCATTATCGTAGTCCGCCCTGCTGATGGCCCCCACCTTATAAAGCTGTTCCTGCCGTTTGAACTGGGCTTCCTGGTAGACCTGCTGGCTTTGCGCATTTGCCAGCAGCCCTTTGTTACGGTCTACCTCTGCCTGCAGCAATACCTTATCCAGCTCGGCCAGCAATTGCCCCTTTCTTACTTTTGAATTGAAATCAGCGTAAATGTATTTCAGTATTCCGGAAACCTGTGTACCCACCGCCACGGTATCCACAGGTTGTACTGTACCCGTGGCAGTTACGCTGGTAGAGATATGCCCGTAAACGGGCTTCTGTGTGCTGATCACCACAGGATTCTCTTTCCTGCGGAAAAAGAAGTACCAGACTGCTACCAGTGCCAGTAGCACCAATACTGTAATTACAATCTTCCTGTTCATCCCTTGTTATTTTATGCTATAATTTAACAGGTACTCCCCTGTAGAAATCATATATCCTGACGTATAAAGCCGCGCTGTATTTAGCCTGGATGTATGACTGCATGGACTGTATATAGAGGTTCTTTTGCTGTAATACTTCGACCGTATTAGCTGCGCCGATCTTTAACTGTTCATTTGCAATACGGTAACTTTCCTGCGTATAACGCAGCTGTTCGACAGCCGCGTCATACTGCCCCTGCGCATTCAGCACATTTATATATGCCCGTTCTATTTCCTGTGACAGATTGATGCGGGTATTCTGCAAAGTCAGTTCCGCCTGTTCCACACCGATCTTCGCCTTTTCTTCATTGACGCGGTTTGCCCTGCGGCTGAAGATGGGAACAGAAAGGGTCAACCCTACCTGTTGATAGAAATTGTTATCCATCTGCTTCAGAAAGGTATTGTAATCGCCCTGCGCATAACTGGTACCTATGCCTGCACCCGCGCTAAGCGCAGGCAGGTAGCCGGCCCTTGCCTTCCTCACGTCCAGTTCTGCCACCTGTACTCCCAATTCACTGCTTTTCACTTCGGGCCGGATGGCCAGCGCCGTTTTCTGTGCTTCCAGCAATGGAGTGAGCAGCGCATACCCCATTAAAGTGTCCGGCTCCACAATTTCGAAAGGCGTTTCTGTGGGTAGCTGTAGCAGTTGTTTCAGCACCAGCACATTCTGCCGGTGGGTATTCTGTGCCGTTACCAGTGTATATTTATCGTTGGCCAGCTGCGCCTGTAATTGTATAAGGTCTTTCAACGCTACCGAGCCCACATTGTAAAATTGCTGCTGCTGCTGTACCTGGGCTTCAGAAGTAGCCACTACGTCTTTTACATATACAATATTCTCTTTCGCCAGCAGGATGTTCAGGTATGCCTGGGTGATCTGAAGTGTGATGTCATTTTCTGCTGCTGCCAGGTCCAGGCCTGCTACCTTCACCAGCAGGTCTTTTTGCAGAATATCGTTTCTCAGGTATCCTCCATTATATAGTGTTACAGCGGAATTAAGAGAAGTGTTCCCGGAGAACCTCAGGCGTGACCGGAAGTTGCCGTTTGCGGTGTCTATTTCTTTGGCATGTGTTAAGGAGGGCGACACGTTGGCGGAAAGATCAGGCAGAACCGCCGATCTCGATAACAGCAGATCCTGTTCACTGCTAAGACGACTCAGGCGGTAGCTGTTGAGCGTAATATTATTAGCCTTTGCGTAATCCAGGCAGGCCTGCAGGTCCCACTTTGGGGGCAATTGCCCGGGTAAAGCGGTACTATCCTGCGCATGTAAAGGATGTACCCTCAACATGATTATCAAAAAGAGAACCCGATAAATATATCTGTTGACCATATACTTGCTTTTCTGGTAACCCGGTCTCTGTATAAAGCCTAAAAAGTATGCCATGGCAGGCATAGCAGGATTAAAGATGCCTTAAAATCCACCGATGGCAATTTCTGCCCGATGAGCAGGCCTATATAAAAGCAGAAGCATTATAAATAATCGGAATAAAACAAACTTCCCGGGAGTTACAAACTATCACATAAGAGAAGAAAGCTGCCTGAAATTATCTGTGTTATTGGAATTAACTGCTTTTCATCGGAATTAACCAAGTGCTGTAGTATTACCAGCCTTCTTATGCCTTCTCCCTTTTTACATCCGCCGGATCTATCAGCGGCAATATCACTTTCCCTATCAGGTCGTTTCTGCCCTTTTCAGACAACAGTCCTCTTGTGCTATTATAAGAGATATCAACCAGAAAATCCTCCAGCTCTTTATCTACTTCAACATCGGATGGCTTCTTTCCTATCCTGACCTTTTTCCATTCATTCACTGCTGAAAACACCGAGACTGTTTCAATATAACCCACCGGGGTCATATGCGAACTTCCCGAATTTTGTACATATACCTCTACCTTCATCACGACTGCAATTTTTTTCTCTTTGGCGTTGACCCTTACGGACGCCAGCAGTTTCATCTCTCCGTTATATGTGTTCTTTTCTTCCAGCGGGTTATAAGCCTTATATTCCCTGATGTCTAGGGTTTCAATATTGATGTTGAATCTGGGCATATCCGATGATTACTAATTTCTGTTCAAAGTAAGGGGTAATGTTGCCTTCCTGTCTTTTGTTTTCTCATATAAAGGCCCCTGTTGCGCTGCATCAGATGCGCCAACAGCGGGCTTCAACGGCGCTATCTCAATTACTGTCGCATCAGAGGTGGCAAGGCGTCCATTGGCTTGCCTTACTACCCGGCCTTTGGGCACCTGAATCAATTTTGTTCCCAGGGCCAGGTTTATCTTGGCGATGGTCTCAAAAGTAAAATTGTGTGTACCCCGCATCCATTTGCTGATCTCGGACTCTGACTTGCCAAGGGCCTGTGCCAGCTCTTTATGGCTCATTCCTTTCTTTTCAAGGATGGCATGGATACGGTCTGCGACCTCAAGACTCATGGCGGCCCTTTCCAGGCCATGTGCCGGTAATGCGTTTAACGCGTCTTCGAAAATCTTACTCATAACAATCTCCTATTTTAAAATGTAAATTTCCTTCCAGTTGCCTGTTGAATATTCTAAGCTCTCCTTCCACAATCCTTTGCGTAATATGCCTGCTTAATGCATTCATCAATTCAAAATGAAACAGGCAATCCTTACTTTGCTGCACCTTCTGGCTTGTTTTAACACAGCCATTCCCTAATATTACAATACCTGTATTGACCCTGCTGCAATAAAGTCTCACAACGCCGGACCTGTATGGCGGAGGCAATGCCTCTGCAGCTCTTTCATGCCTGAAATAGTGTTCTTCTGCACCTGTGCATGTTCCCATCTGTTTTATAACAAACATGATATTTTCATAATCATCTTTATAGGCCGGGACATTGAATTTGGTTACAAACTTTTCCATTTCACAAAGATCATCTCCCTCAATATGGAATGAATAATATGTGATCTTATTCATACGTATCATCCGTTTTAACTTACCACTATAGCACTTCACTTTTAAGTTAAGTTCAAAGTTAACAAATAACGTTTGGTTTAATCAAAAAAACCAACATTTTTTTTTCTTAACTCTTCAAAGGCATAAGGTTATGACATATAAAGCTCCGCTTTACTTTCGTAAAGGAGACTTCATTCAAATATCATCAGAAGCAACAACCAGAAATGGTTCAAAAGGGGAGTTCTAAGATTAACAACAATAATCTCCATACCAAATTACACATTTTTTCTATTTCCCAAATTTTATTTCTTCTTCCAACAAAAAAACGCATGCAAAAAATGCATGCGTTTCCGTTAGCAAAAAACATTCGCCTACTTGTAGGATATTGTAATGACGTTTAAAGAGTTTGCCGCTACCTGAACATCCACATTATTCTTAACCGGTTTTAGCGGCTGCGCTACCGGTTTTACAACTGATGGATTATCCAGTGTATTGAAATCACTTTTATTTTTCGCCGTCAGCACCTGCTGTACAGCCCCTTCTTTCGTAGTGACCGCTCCATCCAGCGCCAGCTTATAATTCAGCGTTTTGCCGGAAGCGTTTACTATCTTCAGCAGTACTTTATGCGTTTGCTGGTCGATCGTTGCACTGGCATAAACACTATCCTGCCCTGTCACGGCCAGATCATTCAAGGTAACAGGAATGGTATGTGTGCCCTTGTTATTGGCGAAAAGCTGCTGTACATAGTAATTGGGGGTGCCTACCGAACGCAGATTGTCAAACCATATCAGGTCCGGACGCCATTGCCAGGCCTCCACATGGGCCAGCAGTGGTGCATAAGAACACATTTGCACGAGGTCCGCATTCCTTTCCAGCCCGGTCATAAAAGCCGCTTCTGCCAGCGCGCTTTCCCATGTATTGCGTGTCTCTCCTTTTTCACTGTCATTTTCCTTTGCCACTCTTATATGAGCCGCATATTCACCGGCAAAGATCTTGGGTCCGCTCCTGTCATATTTATCATAGCGGGTGGTATTTTTCAGGAACCACTCAGGCGGCATATAATAGTGTTCATCTACAAGATCTGCTTTAGAGGTCCGTAACTTTGACCACAGGTATTCAAATTGCTTCCCGCTGGAGAATGGCCCCACGCTGGATACCAGTTTAATTTCCGGGTGTTTTGTTTTCAGTTCCTGTTCAAAACGCTGATACCGGGCTATATACTGACTGTCCCATTGTTCATTCCCTACGCCGATCATCTGGAGATTAAAAGGCTTAGGATGCCCCATTTCGGCCCTTAATTGCCCCCACCTGGTATCCGTACCTCCATTGGCAAATTCAATCAGATCCAGCGCATCCTGGATATATACAGCAACATCTTCATCGGCGGCCACCTCACCTGTATTAAACTGGCAGGCCATGCCACAATTAAGGATAGGCAATGGCGCTGCGCCTATATCTTCTGAAAGCAGGAAATATTCATAAAAGCCCAGGCCATAACTCTGGAAGTAATCGCCCGGTGCGCGGTGGGCAAATTCGGTATTCCAACGATTGACGATCAGTGTACGGTCTTCCACTTTCCCTACTGTTCTTTTCCATTGATAGCGGTTAGCCAGATCACGTCCTTCCACGATACATCCGCCGGGGAAACGTACAAACCCGGGATGCAGATCTGCCAGCTTCTGAACCAGGTCGTTCCTTAATCCACCGGGACGCTGTTTCCAGGTATCCCCCGGAAATAATGAGACCATATCAATATCCAGGCTGCCGTTACCGGAAAACTGCAATTCCAACCCACCTTTTGCAACTGTCCGTGATGCGGTCACCGAAGCCGTATACTTTTTCCATTCCTTCCCCGTCGATGGAACAGCAACCTCTCCCAGGGACGCTCCCTTCTCGTCGAGCAACACAAGTTTTATCAGCGGGTTACCTGCAGTATTTCCTGCCCAGAAAGAAAAGTCGTAGCGCAGGTCCTTTTTGAACCCCATTCCCCTGAATCCCTCATTAAACAAGCCATATGTACTATCGCCGGCCTGCACTGTTACATGTGCATACCGCGGATTCGCAGCGCGTTCATTGCCCCGGTTGACGATCAGTACACTGCCTGCATCCGCCTTTCTGGTTTCTTTCCAGCCCATCAATGGGTCGGAGAATTCAAAGGAACGGTTTTTCACCAGTTCCGCGTAGATTCCGCCATCCGCAGAGAAATTAATGTCTTCGAAAAAGATCCCCCACATAGTAGGCTGTACGGGTGCCAGTGGTTTGTTCACTTTCAAGGTAATTGTCTGCGCAGATGATATGCCTCCTGTCAGCGACAGCAATCCTGCCGCAATAAGTTTAACTATTGTTCTCATAAAGGGAATTGACACAACAATATACGCCCAAAAATCAATATCCAAAACATCTACAGACACTTTTTGTGTTAAAGTGACATTTAATATAAATCACCGGGAAGCGCGCAAATTTCAGGTTGCCCAACGCTCATCTGAAAATACTACGACGCTCATAAGATTTTTAAACTGGTAGTATTAATATACGCAGCATCATTTTGGCACGCTGAAGAACGTGCGCATACCTTATTCTTCACATGATGGATTAAAAATGGGAAAGCGTGTACCCGGAATTGTTACCTGTGATCTACAGGTTGCTATCTCTTTCTCCTTACTTTTATCAGTAAGGCTTAACCTTCCGGTCAAAACTACTCAAAAAAGAAAAAGTTCACAATACAATGAAAACCAGTAAATTAAAAAGATTTAAAATCACTTTAACATTTCGTTAGAGTATTCTCGCAAGATTTTGGTTGAATTGTATGACAACCATCTTTTATTGAGATCTTTTATTTTTTAACCAGTTAAAATTGAAAAACCATGAAAAAGCAATTATTGAGATTTGGCCTCATGGCTGGCCTGGGAGCATTCGCACTGACGCAGACTAACGCAGTAAATGCAATGACAACTAAAGCGGACACCGCTAATTTTGTATTGGACACTGCAAGTTTCGTCAGAGATACGGCAAACTTTGCACCAGACACTGCTAACTTCGCAATGGATACAGCCAACTTCGCATTGGACACGGCTAATTTCAAAGCAGACACCGCCAATTTCTCACTGGACACAGCTGCTTTTACAAGAGACACTGCTAATTTCAAATTTGACACAGCATCCTTTGTAAGAGACACAGCTGCCTTCGGCAAGGACACTGCCAGCTTTAGCTATGCAAAAGACACTGCATTCTTTAAAGACACAGCTAATTTTGCTTTCAAAGCAGATACTGTAGCTTTTAAATCTGCAGACACTGCTGCTATTAAAGCTGATACTGCCGCTATGAAGGACACAGCCAGCTTCGTAGCGAAACTGGATACTGCCACCGCAGTAGCTGACACTGCCGCTGCAAAACGCGACACAGCAGTAATCAAGAAAGATACTGCTGCCAAAACTCCAGCTGACACTTCCGCAGCAAGGAAGTCAAAAGCGGTGAAAGTGAACAAAAAGTAATTACAGGTCTAACATTAAAAAGGCCGTCTCAGTACATGAGGCGGTCTTTTTTATGTTATATACCAATCAGCTCCTGGTCACCTGACAAAACAAAAAAGCCGTCCCAGATTGCTGAGACGGCTTATATAATAAATAAGAATAATCAACTAGAAGTTGTAACCAGCTTTCAGACCGAAGAAACCACGGTTATCGTTCTTAAACCACACCTCATATTTTGCTTCTACATCCAGTCCAAGGAAACGAATTCCCAGACCAGGAGCGAAAATAGCAGCAGTACCTTTATAATTGTCACCATCCCCGCCTACAAAAGTGGCTGTACCACCTTCAGCTTTCACGTACAACAGAGGGAAGCCGAATTTGTACTTCAGACCAACTCTTACCGGTAAAGCTTTCAGGGACTCGGCCTTCGCAGTGAGTTCAGTCCCCCCCCCACTGAGGTAGGTATAGCTTTTACCCGGAAAATACATGAAACCTGCGGAACCGGTTACGCCAAATCCTGCAATCAGCTTAATGTCGGCATTCAAGCCACCTCCAAAACCGGTGTTGTGAGTGTCCTTAAAGTCCCCTACCGGGGTACCGGCTTCAACATATGGACCGATGCTGAATCCTTTCAACTGAGCTTTGGCCGTATTGCCAAACATGCAGGTAGCGGCAATGAACAGGCCGGCGGTGTACAAGGTCTTTAACATAGAGGATATTTTAAAATTTCCACAAATGTAAGTAATTCACATTAAATCAAACAACTGGAATAAAGGGGTTATTGGGGACGAACCTTATAAACGGAATCCACATGGATACTATCAGCTGGCGCCGTCTTTTGGGTATCAGTTTTAGTGGGCGTACCGACTTTGCTCCCTCCTGTCTCTGCAGGTGGAGCCGCGTTGGACACCCCTGTAGGATATCCCATCTTCGCCATTTCTTTACGGGTCTTTTTGTCGAAAAGATATTGAGGTTTCTTCTCCCCGCGCAAACCTTCCTCGAAACGGTACTCTGCCCCTCCCCTGGGAGCAGGGTCATAACCACGATCAAAACCCTGGTTGGTTTTGCAGCTGCTTAGGGTCAATATACCTGCCAGCATAATATAACCTGATACAATGCTGGCAGGCTGATAAAATTCTTTCCAGGTGAAGTTTAACATATGCCTGGGTTTACTGTCCGGTTTAATAACGTGGTTGTAAAGCAATTATTATACCGCTCATCCATCAGAAAGTACTGGCGATGAAATAGCTATAAATAAAACGGGCTGGTCATAGCCAGCCCGGTAAGCACTAAAATTATGAGACATGTATCAACGTCATACTTTGTCAAGCGGTTTCCGGTTATTCTCCTTCAATTGTCTGTAACCTGTCGGCGTAAGCCCTGTAACTTTCTTAAACTGCTGCGACAGGTGCTGTACACTGCTATAGCCAAGACTGTCAGCTATTTCGCTAAGGTTCATCTCATCATACTGCAACAGTTCTTTCACGCGCTCAATACGTTGCAGGATAACATATTTTTCAATGGTAAGTCCTTCTGTAGAAGAAAACAGTGTAGAAAGATAGTGATAATCCACCTGCAAAGCCTCCTGTAAATAAACAGACAACTTGGTATTGAGTGTTTCATGCTCGTTGCCATGGATCAGGCGGATAACAGTTGTTTTTAGTTTTTCCACCAATGTGGTCTTCTTGTCGTCCAGCAACTCAAAGCCAAGGGCATGTAATTGCTTTCCGAGCGCCTCCAGTTTTTCAGGAGCAGGCACTTTCTCCATTTCAACATCTCCCAGGTCTATTTTTGCGTACGGGATATCCAGTTTTTCCAGTTCCTGCTGCACCACGAGGATACAGCGGTTACAAACCATATTTTTTATAAACAGATGCATTGATCGGAATTGAAGTGGCGAAGTTACGCGATAAAATGAACTTATTTATATTTCGACTATCTTCGGGGAAGGGACAACGCTTTGCAATTTTTACCATCAACAACTACTTTACCTTTGAAAAGACTGCCATTGTTACTGTTCTTGTTATCATATTTCACAACAAGTGCACAACATCCATTATCCCTGAGCCGCCGTACAAGTGTGTACGATTATCTCTATGAGCTGAGCAACGAAGAAACCTTACAGATCCACACTTATGGCATGCATAAGGTCAATTCCTTATTTCTTCATGCGCTGAAGGACTCATTCCCACACGACAGTAAAATTCCCGAGCACATTCCACCAGGCAACTACCTTAGGGTCTATGCCCAGAATGATAAACTACAGACAATATTCACTCACATCCCCAGTGCGTATCCGAGGCAGCTCAATAATGCGAGAGATCTTATCGTAGTACTGCACGATCAGCGCGGAAATCCTATAGAAGATGCTACCGTACGCATAGGCAGGAATACGGTACCATATGATGCCCAGTCCAGGAGCTGGCGATTAGAGAAGTACCAGAAGGGAGGGATACTCGAGGTATACCATAAAGGAATATTAAACTGCATGATTTTGAAAAGAAGTATCCCCTCCTCCAAAAACAAATTCTGGAAAAAAACGCGTTTCGGTATTTCATTCCGTGAAAAAAAACATCCCAATTACCACCGATACCGGTCAGAAGATGAGTACTCTCCCCTGGCATATGAAAGACGTTTTCTCGGATACCTAGTTTCCAATAAACCCAAATATAAACCAGGTGATACCGTTAAACTGAAAGCCTTCATTACTGATAAAAAAGGCAGCCCTGTCAATAAATCACTATTATTGAGGTTATCTGACAGGTATTTCGATATAGATACGATTCTTGCAACACTTACCCCTTATTCTCCGGGGGCCTATACTTATGAATTTGTATGCTCTCCTGCAATGGATCTGGACCTGGATGAAAACTACCGGGTGACCCTGGAAACAACTGATAGCAGGCGTTATAATCTGAATACATACGAAGGAGACCTGGAAGACGATGAATACATGGCTCAGCGAAAGGTACTGGCAAGAACGCGCTTTGACCTGGAAGACTATGAATTGCACGCAATTAGCTTTACCGCGAGAACAGATAAAACAACTTCCGGAGACAAAGAGCAAACCACCGTTTATTGCCAGGCAAAAGATGAAAATGAATTACCGGTGATGGATGGTACCGTTCAGCTCATAGTCACCACCGAAGAGATTATAAAGTGTTATGGGGATGACATATTTATCCCGGATACACTCTGGCAGTATTCGGGCCTAATGGATGCCATTGGTGAAACAAAGATATTATTACCAGACAGCATCTTCCCTAAAGCAGATCTCCGTTATAATATTGCCTGCATTTTCACAAACAGTAACAATGAACGCGATACATACACACTCTGGCAGCAACACAATTACAATAATGGTTCTCTTTCGTTTGAATTAAAAAATGACAGCCTTTACATCACGACCGCTAGATCAAAACACAAAACAACCGTTATCTATGGCGTCACTAACAACAATGACACCATTGAATCAGTCTCTGTTGAACTTCCTGCAGCAATAAAAATAAACCCGTTCATATCCACATATAAATTTAAAAGCGAAGATATTGAAGACAAATATACATTCAGTGAGGAATATCAGCCTATTAGCTATGACATTTCCTGGGACAATGACACAACTACAGTCAAAATAAAAAACCCGCAACAACTTTCTTTCTGGTACTATATATTCGAACATAGCAGGATCGTGTCACGTGGTTATGGACATAGCCTGGTATGGAGCGGCCCCACGAACAATAAACAACAATACGAGCTTCGCATCAATTATATATGGGAAGGAACGATAAAAGAACGATCTGTATCTTTTGCTGATCCGGGACATCCCTTGGCTGTATCAGTGGCTGCTCCTAAGCAAGTCTATCCCGGCCAGGCTGCAGAAATCTCTATAAATGTCAAAGATAAATATCAGCGGCCTGTGGAGGGAGCTGATGTTACGGCCTATGCATACACAAGCAAATTTAAACAAGAAGACGGCCCTATAATATCCTTCTATCAACGCCCATTCCGGAAAAGGAGACTATACCATCCGCCTTATGCAAGCTTTTTAAGCAATCTCTCCCAGGCATTGGCACTGGACTGGCAACAGTATAAAACTAAAATGGGCCTTGATAGTTTGATTTTCTTCCGGTTTACACACCCGTCTCCTTATTTTGTCTACACTGAGCCTGCGGCCGACACCATCACTCAAATAGCCACTTTTGTTTTTTCTGGCGGTAGTATACATCCGGTCCATATCCTGTCAGTCGACGAAATACCGGTGTATTGCAGTCTTGCAGATCCGTTACAGGCGTACAGCGTCAGGGTCACACCCGGTCAGCACCGGATCAGTTTACGAACATCACATCAGCGGATATCATTTAATATGACAGTCACTGCAGGTGTAAAAACTTTCATCAGCATAGACAGTGCTATTAAGTGGCCGGACTTTCGCATTGAAAGTGTGCCTGAAGAATTGACGGAGACAGAATTACAACGTATATACAGGTACATGGTACGTGTTCATAACACATTCGGCAACCGTCCGGCATATATTGTCCAGGAAGGTCAATTGCATTGGCTGAATGGCGCCCCAGGAAACAACACCACCTCTCCTACCAGTTATATTACTGGGCCGCTTACCAGCCACACCGCTTCACTAATTGTAAAAGATTATCTGTCACAGGATTTTACGCCAGAACCAGGATACGCATTTGAAATCAGACAAGGGTTGATTAAACAAAAACAAACCGGGAATCTGTTCAAAACATATAAATACCTCAGTTTGCATAACACAGATACATCTCTCTCGGCAAGGGTCTGGTCGCAACATATGGCAGATAGCCTGTTCTATCAGCATAGTCTCAACGAAATAAGAAAAAGAGATCTTCTGAATGAAAACTATGTTCGTGGTAACAGGAACAGATTAATCATTAACCTCAGCCATTCCGGCATATCTTCCGGGGAGGTACTTCAATATCTTTTTTTCCGCAGTGATGATCCCTCCTTCACCAGATCTTACAGAGGAGAAACAGACAACATTTCCGGAATGGACAACGGTTACTTTAAACTTTTAGTATTACTTACCGGAGGACGATATTTTGTAAAAGACAGCATCTGCTTTAAAGCAAATGCGTTGCATTACTATTCTCCCGAACATATCGACATCTTACCGGCGGATAGTCTGAGTACCGACCTGGAGAAACGGCTTACAGAAATAGTAACTAACAATGTGACCGATGTACCGAATGTGGCGATACAGATAGCCGAAGATTTTAATAAAAGGAACTTCAACACCACCAACCTCACAAGGACTATCTTTGGAATGGTAGTGGACAGCAAAGGAGCCCCAATACCAGGGGCATCTGTTATACTCCGCGGCACGGCAACCGGATGTAGCACTAACGCCAAAGGAGAATTTCAGCTACGTACAACAAACAGAGGTTTTTTATTAATATCAAGCATTGGGTGCCAATCTGTGGAACAACGTCTTACAAATAATGATGTTTATAAAATCACTTTAACAAACAATGTTAAGCAACTAAATGAAACAGTTGTTGTAGCATATGGCATAACAAAAAAGCGGCTCATCACAGGCAATGCGACGAGGCTAAAAACGGAAACATTAACAATGTCCGAAGGGCTATATTATCCTGAAATTAAAGGAATCAACAGCTTTTCGCCCACCATCGACCCTCTCATCATTGTAAACGGTGTGCCGTTTTCAGGAAAGCTAAGCGACCTGCCGGCAGAGGAGATCAAAAACCTCAACGTATTGAAAAACACCGAGGCTACAGCGCTCTATGGATCCAGAGGTGCTAATGGAGTCATTCTTGTAACCATCCGATCCCGGGACTTGCATAGCAAGGATGATCAGCCACAGCAAACTATTGTAAACAGCCTCCGTACTAACTTCCGGGATGATGCCTTCTGGCAGCCCAGGCTTAGGACAGATGAAAACGGTAATGCCTCTTTTAAAGTTACCTTTCCGGACGATATTACCAGCTGGGACGCCTATGCTATTGCCATGGCAGACAAAAAACAGGTAGGGTTGAGAAAGATACAGATCCGTTCATTCAAAGCATTAAGTGGCAATCTCGCACTACCGGCTTTCACTATTGAAGGAGATTCAGTTGGAGTCATCACCAAAGCCCTGAACTATACGCAGGACAGCATCAGTGCAACACACACTTTCAGTATGAATGACAGCGTGTACAGAAGGCGCACCAATAGCTTTAAAAATGCCTTCATTGATACTGTGCAGGTCCTTATTCCTGAAGCCATCGGAACAGACAGCATCAGTTTTAAATACGAAGTGAACAAAGACGGATACATTGACGGGGAACAACGTAAGATCCCCGTTCAAAAACGAGGCACGTCCGAGACAACAGGTATGTTTGCCACCCTTTACAACGACACCACCTTTACATATACACCTGGCAGGGACGAACCGATACAGATACGCGCAGAAGCGGCATTGCTTCCGGTGTTACTGGACGAGATCACGCACCTCCAACAATACAAGTATCTCTGTAGCGAGCAACTGGCTTCTAAACTAAAAGCCTACCTGCTGGAAAAGAAAGTGTGCACATACCTGAAGAAAGATTTTAAGAAAGAGAAAGACATTAACAATATTCTCAGGCAGCTCAACGACAAGAAGACGAACGGGCTATGGGGATGGTGGGAAAATTCTCCCATCTCGCTGTGGATCTCACGCCATGTAATAGAAGCCCTCCTGATGGCGGAGGAGCAGGGATATAAAACAAACCTCAGTAAACAGGTTGCAATTGATTATTTCACCTATGAATTAAACAGCGGCAAGGAAAGAGACAGCATAGGCTGTATGCAGCTATTGGCAAAACTTGGCGCAAAGATCAATTACCGGTCCTACACTGATCATCTCATAGCCCAATCAGGCAAAACCGGTTATGATACTATCAGGTTAGCTGTTTTGCAAAGGTCTACCGGTCAGCCCCTGAACCTCATGGCTATTCTATCCGCAGAAAAGAATACGCTATTGGGCAATGCTTATTGGGGTAAAGAAAGTTATGATCTGTTTAATAACAGCATACAGCAAACGTTGCAGGTGTACGAACTTCTTCGCCAGGCCGGAGGTTACGAGCCATTACTTCAAAAAATACGGGGCTACTTCCTGGAACAGCGGAAAGACGGGCACTGGCGGAACACCTATGAGTCATCCCTTATCCTGGAAACGATCCTTCCGGATATACTGGAAGACGAATCAAAGGGACCGCTTGCAATGAGCATAAACGGAACAACTGTATCTCAATTTCCTTACACAGATACACTGACAGGCGCCGGAAAGATAAGCATCAGCAAACAGGGAAAACGGCCCGTTTACTTTACTGCCTATCAGCAGTATTTCAACAGGCAACCGGAAAAGATCTCCGCCCAGTTTACCATATCATCTGTTTTCACCGACAATGGCGAGGTGCAAGAGGATTTAAAAGCAGGCGTGCCTGTAACATTAAAAGTAGAGGTAACAGCTCAAAAAAATGCAGACTATGTATTGGTTGAAATTCCGATTCCTGCCGGCTGCTCTTATAACGGCAAAGCACAATCATGGGCCAGTCATGAAGTGCACAGGGAGCATTTCAAGGATAGGGTCAGCATTTTCTGCAGCGAGCTGGAGGCAGGTACACATACTTTTTATGTATCCTTATTGCCTCGTTATTCAGGGCATTACTATCTGAATCCGGCCAAAGCGGAAATGCAATACTTCCCTGTATTTATGGGAAGAGAGGCTTTGAAAACAGTTTATATTCATTAATTTTAGCGATCATGAAACACTATTCATACATCCTGTTAGCGCTCACCCTTGCTGGTTGCGCAGAGAACAGACGACAGGAACAACAGGCCGACAGTACGGTTCAAACTGCAGAGAAAAATGACGAACAAGTCGCGGCGCCCGTTAAACCGGTAGCACCCGCAACACCGGAAGCTGCACCAGACAAGATCATCAGGGAAAGGGCGCAAGGTACAGTAACCCTTCTTGACGCCGCTAATGGTCACCCTATTGCTCAGGTCAATGACAATGTGCAACTGGAAGCGGGCATCCCGCAAAAAGGCTGGGCATCAACACTGGTTACAACAGAGCTCAGTGATGGGCAGACAGAAGGCCAGGTGTTAAAAAAGGGGGCAGCTATTATTGCAGATGGTAAAACAGTAGGAAAAGTGCTGGAAGATGTGGTAATAGAAATGACGTTTAAAAACGACAAGGGCGTTAATACAGGCGTATTTCATGCTGCTGTACAACAAAGCAGGATAAAAACCGGTTCTGTCATCGAAACCGTCCTCGCTGATTATTTAAAGGAACATACAGGCAGAACATTGGCAGACATGCAGTCTTTTATCAAACAGTTCCAGCTGGAACCACTCGATAATAATAAGCCTTATATTGAATATTACAACTACGAAAGTGCGGCCGATGATCCGTCTCCCGGCTATCGTACGGTACTGGTATTCTACGAGAATAAACTAATCGGTGTTGTGGATTCCAGGACATTGCAGCTGACGGGGGCTAAACATTACCAGCTTGACAGGGATTATCACGGCTATTTCTTTACAGATACAGATGAGAAACACAGGAAAGCATATATCACCAGGTTTAACCAGTTTGTGAATGCAGCAGACTAAATCTTCATTATTTGCTCTTCCATTAATTTTATCACAAGCAGGGATTCTTCCTGCATAGATTCTATCAGGAAACCGAATTCCGGTTCACGTTTGACCGTCAGGGTATCAAGCTGGTCCGCTATACGGGCCAGCTTGGCCAGGCCAATGATCTGTGAGGTGCCCCGTATCTTATGGCCGATACGGTTGATCTTACGGATGTCTACAGCAGCTGCTGCCGCCTGCACTTCTGCTACGGATGTCTTCAACTCTTCTATAGTCAGTTTTAATAACTGTTTCAGTACTGATCTGTCCTCTCCTACCAGGTAAGCTTCCAGTGTGCCCATATCAAAATGTGTCTCTTTTGCTTCCTGTTCAGTGGTAAGGGTAACAGGGCTATCTTCGATAACAACTGTCAGCCATTTGCGGAAAAGCTGTAACAGTTTTTGCTGCACCAGCGGTTTGCCAATGAAGTCATTCATGCCGGCCTCTATACACTTTTCCCTTTCACCTTTGAGATTACCTGCCGTCAATGCCATAATGGGAACACGCTGGCCGCCCGGCATTTCCCGTATTTTTTTAGTTGCTTCATAACCGTTCATGACGGGCATCTGCACATCCATCAGTATCAGGTCAGGGATCTTTCCCCGGCAGATGCGAACAGCTTCAATGCCATCCTGGGCCTCATAGATACGGGCATCGTGTGCGATCCTTTTTACGATGGTCGTGGCCAGCAGCATATTCACCGGGTTGTCTTCGACAATGAGAATATTCAGTCTGCCACCGATCCATTGTTCTTCTTTTTCGTGTTTATGACGTTTGGCCCTTTTTTCCTTTCTGATCAACATGGAAAGACTGTTGTACAGCTCATTGATCTTAATTGGCTTCACCATGCGCAGGCCAATGTCCAGCTGGTCGCAGACCCTGATGATCCTTTCATCATCGGCAGAGCTGTGCAGGAGTATCACGCCCTGTTCTCCCGGCAGCCTGCCGAAATGATGCCTGATCTTTTTCACTGTTTCCAGTCCATCCATATAGGGCATATGGTAGTCCATGAGGATGACATCAAAGCGTTCCCCTTTAGTCAGTGTGTCAAGGGCTTCAAACCCGCTGCGGGCCTCTGTACAGGCAATGTTTTTCAGCGATAGCATTTCCTTGAGGATCGTGCGGTTATTATCATTATCGTCCACGATCAGCACCTGCCGGATCTTTTCCAGGCTTTCCCATTTGTCGGGAGGCGCTTCAGCAGTTGGCAGTTCAATATCGAAATAGAAGGTACTTCCTTCGTTTATATTGCTCTTAATTTGCAGATGGGTTCCCATCAGGGCCAGCAGCTTATTGGAGATGGTAAGTCCCAGGCCGGTACCGCCATATTTCTTGGTGGTGGAAGCATCTTCCTGGCGGAAAGCTTCAAAGATCTTGTATTGTTTTTCCGGCTTGATACCGATACCGGTATCCCTTACTTCGAACCTGATCCTGGCTTTGCCGTCTTCCTTTATTTCGAGCGGTGTTACTTTTAATTCTATCTCCCCATTACTGGTAAATTTCACGGCATTTCCCAGGAGATTGATCAGGATCTGTTTAAGGCGAACTTCATCGAACCAGGCAAAGCGGGGCAGGTTGGGAGAAACATTCAACAGCATTTCCAGGCCTTTGTGCTGGGCCTGATAACTCACAATATCACTTACCTGGCTGCTGAACTCATAAAGGTCGTATTTGTCAATATCGAGTTCCAGCTTGCCTGATTCTATCTTGGAGAAATCAAGGATGTCATTGATGATGCTTAAGAGTGCGTTGGCCGACTGATTAACGATAGAGAGGTACTGATGCTGGGTCTCATTGAGGTCTGTTTTAAGTACCAGCTCCGTAAAGCCTATTACCCCGTTCAGCGGCGTACGGATCTCGTGACTCATATTGGCCAGGAATTCAGATTTGGCTATATTGGCCTGTTCCGCCTGTTGTTTGGCCGCCGCCAGGCTTGCCTGCTGGGAGATCAGCTCCTGTTCCGTTTCTTTAGATACGGAGATGTCCTGGAAGGTGCCGTATAGCCTTTTACATTTACCATTCTCAAACTCGGCATTTCCGACAGCCCTTACCCATCGTTCCTTCCCTGTGGCAGTAACGATCTGCAATTCGAGGTCCCAGGGCCGTCCGGTTTCAATGATCTCTTTGAGAGCGGCAGTGATCTTTTTCCGGCTCTCTCCTTCTTTGTAGAAGCCTACGGCTGCAGATAACGTGGGACTAAAATCAGGTGGTACCTCATGGATTTCCTTTGTAACGTCAGACCAGAACATTTCCTTATTGACCAGGTCTACCTCCCAGCCGCCTATACGTGATAACTGGCTGGTGCGCTCCAGTATCTCCCTTGTACGCTTCAGGTCCTTCTCCAGCTCGAAGAAAGCACGGAAATTACGTTCGCTGTTCTGCAGCGCTTCCCGGCGGTTATGCTCGATGATCTCTGCGGTGACATCACTGACTATAATCTTCATCTGCTTTTGCTGCAGGGCGTCAAGATGCCGGGGGGCTTTATCCATGAGTGATAAAGTACCCAACAGCTCTCCTGAAGAAGATACCAGATCGTAGGTAATGTGGAATGCAGCCTCCTTTGCGGTAATAGGAATGCCTGATGCAACGACAACGGATTGCTGTTGATCATCGATGATAGAGATCGTTGCTACCTGTACATTGCAAACAAGAGAGGCTAATTCAGTCTGTCTATTCAGTTTCTCCTGTAATATTGCATTCAAACATTAAAGCTTTTCACTGTGGATGAATTAAATGCTGTTCACTTCTTTCCTGGTTTCTGGTGTAAAAGCCTGTTAATGTAGTGTTATGAAGATACGTAAATTTCCGTGTCTGTGAGTAAACGAAGAAAGATCCCCCTTTCGTGGCAGATCATTCGATGATAAAGGGATGAGGTATTGAAGGGGCTGTTTACATAAATTCTTTGCCAGTTGACATCTCAGGGCATCAGGTAAAATAAATACGGGACACAGGTATGTTATAAAATACCGGTATCCCGTATAGGCTTATATTATGAGTTTTTATGCTTTCTCTACAAACTTTTTCAGTGAAGTACCTATCAGTTCCGTCCAACCCATAACAAAATTCTCTTTTGCGAAGCTTGGAATAGCAGGGAAAGTTTCCAGTCCTGCATGCGTCAACTTCAAACGTGTCTTATCGCCCTCGGGAAACAGCTCGAAGGTCACAAATGAATTCCCCTCGTATCCATCATAGCGCCAGCTATATGTAAGTTTACGATCCGGTTCCACTTCAGTAACCTTGCAAAGGTGCCGGAACTGCTGCCCCTTGGGGTCGCCGCCCGTAAACTCAAATTCTGCTCCTATCTCTGCGCTGAACGCAGGGATGTCAAAATACCATTGTTTCATCTGGTCTTTATTGCTAATAGCATCCCAGACCTTTTTTACCGGCGCATCATATGTTCTTTCGATTACAAACGGTTCGCTTTTCATACTGAATAATTTAAAATGTTAGGGGAACAGGTTATTATATAACCGATCGGTTACAAATATAAAGGAAACCTTTTGGTTACAGAAATTATTTTTGTGCGTCCGGCTACAACTCCTTTACCATTTTGAAATGAGGAATGCCCACTTCGGTAAACTGGTTGCCCTCGGTAGTATAACCATTTTTCAGGTAGAATCTGACTGCTTCCAGGCGGGCATTCAGCTCGATGCGGGAGAAACCCTTCTCCCGGGCCACTTCCTCGCTGAACTGCACCATTTGGGTACCGGCATTGCTGCCCCTGGCATTTTCAGCTACGGCCACCTGTCGCATTTTAACATATCCCTGCCCGGGTGTCAGGATCAGGGTCCCGATCAATTCCCGGCCACGGAACAGGCCAATATGTATATCATTCACTTCCCTGCTCAGATCTTCAGTGAGCAGGTCCAGACCGAGGGGTTTACGAAGTACCTCATTTCTGAGTTTAATTTCCTGGTCGTAGTCGGGTCCGGGACAGGCTATTATTCGGGCGACGAGCTTCTCTGTGTGCATATTTCGTATTTGTGTCAGGTCCCCGCAAAATTAAATCTATCAGCGGAAGAAATAAGAATTTGTCGTCTATATGCGAAGTCGCACATATATAATAAAGCAGGATCATCAACTGAAATAATGTTATTTACAAATAAACTGACAGGCTTCTCTTATGCAGTATTTCATCTACTGCCAGCCGGAGCTCCCGTTCGGAGCTGGCGGTAACATTCACGAGGGAATAGGGATGCGCTCCCGTGAGCACATCCCATCGCCATTGTAACTGGCTGCTTGTTGATACTAACCCATTATCATACCACCAGGCTGTATACAGTTTATCTTTTTGCTGTTGCAGCAGTGCGGTATATATGGTGTGTCCCCCCATACGTTTCTCCTCTACTTTGTAAAACTCATATCCGCTGCCTTTCCAGCAGATCATGGGGTGATGATCTGTATAATAGCTGGCGGGAATATGTTTAATGTATACCAGCAGGCTATCATTCTTTAACCTGATAATATTGCCAGGCAATGATTGTACGGCATACCCCTGCATGGCTGGCACATGTGATAACACCTGCTGCTGTATGTCTCTCGGTGTATTGATGATAAATACAATCAGCAGGCCCGCAGGCAATGATATATTGAACAGGGACAGCTTTAAGGCGGAGCGAAGCACATAACGCTTTCTGTGCGTCTGCAACGGTTGACCGTATTTACATACGATCCACCAGGACAGGAACAACAGCGGTATGATCACATATAGCACCAGGCAGATGATGCCTGTTATATCGTGCATCGCTGTGCCGGGCATGATATTGAAGCATACAAGGAAGATGACACGCAAAAGATTGGATGCTACGTTCATCAGTACCATAGCGCCTAAGATGGTCAACACCTGCCATACACGCAGTACTTTTTTATATTGCTGCTGATAAAAGCCGATCAGGATCATCGCGCACAATGAAGCTGTTACCATCATCTGTAAGCCCATGCAGGCAGGATCTACAGAAAACTCATTGCCGTTACAGGTGATCATATTTCCCTGTACACCTACCTCCTGCCCTGTTATACCGATGATGTCCCCTGCCCAGGCAGTTAACGCCAGGCGTATAGGAAAACTGAAAATATTCATGCCATATTCAAATAAGGGAGTCATCATCACCAGTACTATTACCGGCAGGAAATTTATACGCCCGTAGAAGGTTTCGATCATGAACAGGCAACCACACAAGCAGGAGATACATAAGAATGTTTTAGCCGGCACCAGCAGATATAACAGCAGGAACAACAACGCTATGAAAAAGTAACGTGTACTGCCCCGCTCACTGGTATTGAATGATGCGGCGAAAAACAGTGCTGCTGCACCGAGGATCACTTTTATCGTATCCCATACCAGGTAATCATGCAAACCGACGAGCAAGACAAGCCCATAAAAAACGACGGTAATGAGCGGCCAACACCTGCCGGCACGTAATATGCCCACTATCATTGAAAAGATCCCCTTGCTCATATTTTAACGCTATGTTTGAATAATACAGGCCTGAACTTTAAATATGCGATCAATAAAAGTCCGATCACTATCAACGCCCATTCATGCGGTTCAGGTACGGCGCCCTTACCTTTCAGCGATGCATTTTTAAGACTGTTGTTACTATCCTTTATATTAAAGCGATCGTAATCTGCCTGCTTCTCGAGCACTACCAGGCTGGATAAGGGTGTCACAATGTAAGACGCTGCTGCTTCTGCTACCAGTGTATCGCTCTCCTCTCCCCGCGTCAACAAACGTGGTCCCATGGCCCGCATGATGTGATTGTACGCGAACAGGCGCTGCAGGTGATCGGGAGCAGTAGATACTTCGGTTCCGGGTGTCTCGTTAATAATCATACCCGCATCTTCGATCACTATACGCTGGTCGTTTTCAATACTGGCAGGAAAACGGCGGGCGTCCAACAGCTCCTTCAATGTAGCCATATCTCCCTGATCATAGCGGAAAGTCCGGCATTCCTTGAGCGTACGCAGATAAGGAGAAAGTTCCCCGCCCAGGTTGTACAACATAACATGCTGACCGCCCGCCAGCCATTGTTTCAGCTCCTGCATGAAGCGGGAGTTTTCCAGGTCATCAACTGAAGGAGAATTCACAATTCCTTTGGTAATGACCATTGCAGTAGCGGGCTCAGAGATCTGAAAGAAAGGGAACAGGCTAAACCTGCTTTTGGCAGCCTGCTCAAACAGATCAGATCTGTTGCCATCTGTTACCTGCTCCATCATCTCGTCAACGTTTACCCAGATACGTTTGTGACCCAGCAATGCCAGCAGGCTATTATATTCCTGTTTACTCCAGGTATTATTGATGTCCAGGTAAACATCTGAGATTTCGGCGGCAGCCAGTTCTTTTCTATATGGGGCTACTGAAAATACCTTGTCATTAGCACTGAAAAGTTGATGTACCAGTCCCTCGTCTTTAAACGACACCTGCCAGTCAGCGCGGTATGAGCCGGAAGCGACAAGGTGACCATCTTTCCCCTTACTGAACATACCAGAACGCTGAAGGTCAGCCGGTGGCGTTTCAAATGAAATATCCACATCTTCGCCGGTGCCGGCCGTAGAAGGACCATCGAAATAAATATTGCGGTATACCAATGCTCGGTGTTCCAGGGAAAGCGGCGAGGTAATGCCCAGTTTGAACTGGCGTTCCTCATTACTCATCACAGGAAATACCCTCACCGTAATGGTGTTCCCTTCCTGCCAGTGCACCACTGAGGGATCGCGGTTTTCCACCCCTACAATGGTCCTGTATGCACTGTCTGCCTTTGCCTTTGTAGTGAGGATACCTTTTTCCTCTTTACCATTGATCCAGAGGGATAATGACGATACCACAGCACCTTCGGGAAGGTGAAAGATGTAAATAGCCTCCTCGCTATTGGCCCACATTGTGGCAAGGCTGTTCTTTACACTCACTGTTTTTTCAGTATACGCCACTCTCAGGCGCGGCCAGATACGGGCGGAGGTCTGTACATGTGTGGTCTGCAGGTCATCTCCGGACCATAATCGTTCTTCCGCCTGGTAGCGGGAATCGTAGAGAGCTTTCAGGATATGGATACGATCTTCGTCAGCCATTCCGCTAAAGCCGCACAATGTTGATGCGATCATGACAAGGGGATCGTGTTTCCTGGTTTCGTCCCAGTTAAATGAAGAACCGAAATTTAAAAAATTGCGCTCCCAGTTGTTGGCGGTAGTATATACCATTTCCGCCTTAAGGGCTTTCTCCGTAATAGGGTTAGGTGTAATATGAGCAGCAACGTGTAGCCAGGCAGGTAAATAGGTGTCGCTCATCTGATGGCTCCAGCGGTTATATTCGCGACTCATCTGCACTACATTCATTCTCCATAGCACCGTGTATACCAGTACGATCAGTACCGTTATACCAATCCCTGACCAGAAGGCCAGTTTATATGGCCTTTGTCTGGCGTGGCTACGGCGAAACAAGCGGATCGAATATAAAAAGAACAGGAGGGGCACCAGCGCATGCAGGGAAATTCCAAAGAAAAAGAAAGCCAGCAGCCCAAGCACGGTAACAGGTAAGACATAAATTGTCATGTACAGGTAACAACAGAGCGACATCCCTAACAGGAAAAACATCACCATTCGGACGGGAACCGGTGCAACACGAATAAAGGCAAAAGCTATGTAGTTAAGGGAACAAAGGATGATTGTCACGGCAAACCAGGTAGCAGATGCTTCGAAGACGGGGAAGAAACGGTTCAGAGCATATGCGCTGATCAGGAACATCAACAGGAAAAGAAAAAAGGGATGTAATCCTTCCCGCCCCCGCCGCAGGCGGCCGCTGAACCACAGGCTCAGGAAGTAGCCTACTGTAATGGTATGATTCAGAAAGAACCAGGTAAGCGTCTCCTGTCTTGACAGCTGGTTGGGAATAAGGTAGATAATCAGCGTAATAAGCAGGAGAATTAATCCTGTGCAATAGATCTTATCCTTAAAACGCTTTCTTATAATTTTCAAAGGTATAGTTTGTCTACTCATAAAATAAAGTACTTTGAATTTCAAAGAATGAAGAGCTAAAAAAACAGGCTGTAGCCCGTTTGCAAATTTAACTGTCACTTTGAGATACAAAGTAAGTAAAAGAAAATGATTCATACAAATTCCATTTCAAAAAAAAGTGCTACCTTCTGACATCGCGATATACCTTCCCGGGTATAATATTTGGTCTTGCAACTATTAACACTTTAAACGACAACAAGATGAAAGCAATCTGGCAGAATGAGGTCATTGCGGAAAGCGATAGTACTGTAGTAGTCGAGAACAATCATTACTTTCCTCCATCATCAATTAAAACGGACCTGCTGAGCCCCTCAAAGACACATACTTTCTGCCCATGGAAAGGAGAAGCCTCCTACTATGATGTTAACATTAAAGGCAAGATAAACAGAGATGCCGCCTGGTATTACCCGGATCCCATGAAAGCGGCGGAGAACATCAAAGGCTATGTTGCCTTCTGGAAAGGAGTAGAGATAGTAAAATAGAAAACCTGTAAACGTTCAGTTATGAGGAAATTTGATGCAATTGTCATTGGCTCCGGCCAGGGTGGTGTTCCGTTGGCAAAAAAGCTGGCCAAAGCCGGCTGGCAGACTGCCATCGTAGAGAAAAGATGGATCGGCGGTACCTGTATCAATGATGGCTGCACTCCCACAAAATCAATGATCGCCTGCGGAGCCGCAGCCCACATCATTGCTAACAGCCAGCAATGGGGTATTACGGTCAGCGACTACAAGATAGACCTTGAGAAGATCCTTGCCAGGAAAAATGAGGTGGTACAGTCGTTCCGGCAGGGTGCTACCAAAGGCATGGAAAAGACACAGGGCCTGTCAATTATCTATGGAGAGGCCGTATTCAGCGGCCAGAAGACTTTGTCTGTGAAACTCAAAGACGGCGGCCAGGAAGAGATCGCTGCCGATCATATATTTATCAATACGGGTACCTTACCAAGTATCCCTCCTATTCCCGGTCTTGACACGGTCAACTATCTCACGAATACAAGCATCATGGAACTGACCAGGCTACCTACGCATCTTATAGTGCTGGGCAGTGGTTATGTAGGACTGGAATTTGGCCAGTTATTCCGCAGGCTGGGTTGCCAGGTAACGATCATTGACAAAAACAAGCAATTGCTGCAACATGAAGATGAGGATGTAGCGGTAGCTGTAAAGAAGGTCATGGAAAGTTCAGGGGTCAACATCTATGGTAGTGCCAATGTACAGAAAGTAGAACAAACCGGCGATGTGATAAGAATACAGCTCACTTCCAACGGAGAAACACATGCCATAACAGGCTCTCATCTGCTGGTGGCAGCAGGACGTACCCCTCAGTCGAAGTCCCTGCAGCCTGAAAAAACAGGCCTGCTTCTCGATGAAAGAGGATACATACCTGCGAATGATAAGCTGGAGACAAATGTTCCCGGCATCTATGTATTGGGGGATGTAAAAGGCGGTCCCGCATTCACGCACATTTCATATAACGACCACCTGGTACTGTATAAAAACCTGATCCATATGGAGAATGTTTCCATTAAGGACAGGCCCATTCCCTATTGCATGTTCACCGACCCTCAACTGGGTCGTGTAGGGCTTACAGAGAAAGAGGCGAAAGCCGCAGGATATAGGGTGAAGGTGGCCTGTCTTGATATGACGAGGGTAGCGAGGGCAATTGAAACAGGCAATACCCAGGGATTTATGAAAGCAGTGATAGATACAAATACGGATAAATTACTGGGAGTTGCTATCTTGGGGCCGGAAGGCGGAGAAGTGATGTCGACGTTACAGATGGCCATGCTGGGAGGCCTGACTGTCACACAGTTAAAAGAAATGATCTTTGCGCATCCGTTATATGCAGAATCTATCAACAATTTATTTATGACACTGGATAAGTAGCCAGCTCCGCAAAATGCGGATTAAAATCCTCAATGAATCCCAACCATGATAAAACTTGAACATGTCAACAAATCTTTCCATAACGGCAAACCGGCTGTCAGGGATGTTTCCTTTGAAGTGAACAAAGGGGAGACACTGGTGTTGCTGGGCACGAGCGGTAGCGGAAAGACTACGACACTGCGCATGATCAACCGGCTGCTTACGCCGGACAGTGGGCAGATCTCTGTGAATGGAGAATCGGTAAATACACAACAAATTGAATCACTACGACGGAATATCGGGTACGTGCTGCAGGATAACGGCTTGTTCCCGCACTATACAGTGGCAGAAAACATCGGTATTGTCCCTGCTTTACTCAAATGGGATAAAAAACGTATAGAAGAGCGGACACGGACGCTGATGGAAAAGCTGCACCTGTCTGTTGCGGATCATTATCATGTATACCCGCAGCAACTGAGCGGCGGACAACAGCAGCGCGTGGGACTGGCAAGGGCATTGGCCGCCGATCCGCCGGTGTTATTGATGGACGAGCCATTCGGGGCACTCGATCCTGTAACACGAACCAGTGTGAGAAGAGAATTCAGATCACTGGATGAGATCCACAACAAAACGGTGATCATGGTGACACATGATGTACAGGAAGCATTTGAACTCGGCAACCGCATCTGCCTTATGGACAAGGGCGCCATTCAACAAACCGGTACGCCGGCAGAACTATTGTTCAAGCCGGCAAATGATTTCGTCAGCAGCTTCTTCCGGGAACAACGTTTTTTACTTGAGCTCAATGCACTCCGGCTGGCAGACATCAGCCAATGGCTCAATAACGCTGCACCAACGGAAGACCATATACCGGTACTGAAGGGAGAAGATTCCTGCTGGAATGCGCTCCAGCAGATGACTACGCTGTCTGCTCCCGTTAGCATCGCATTTGAAGATAAGCTCGTTCGCGTTGACACCAGCGAATTGATGCAGGCCTTTACTCAATACAAGCAAACTGTCAGCGGACATGGAAGATCAAGCAGGCTTTCCTGAATTTGTGCAACAACAGGCCGGCAAACTGCTGGAGCAAACCTTGCAACATATCGGGCTTACATTTATTTCTCTTTTCATTGCAGTGATCATAGGCGTGCCGCTAGGCATTCTCATTACCCGGCAGAAAAAGCTGGCAGGTATCGTACTCGGTATTGCGGGCGTGTTGCAGACCATTCCAAGCATTGCCTTGTTGGGGTTTATGATACCCCTGCTCGGCATAGGCGCCAAGCCAGCGATTGTGGCTTTATTCCTGTATGCCTTGCTGCCCATTATCAGGAATACCTATACCGGTATTCTCCAGGTCGATCCGGTCGTTGTCGATGCGGCTACAGGAATGGGAATGAGCAAAAGGCAGTTGCTTTACAAGGTACAATTGCCATTGGCCATGCCGGTATTACTGGCCGGCGTCAGAACAGCCACCGTTATCAATGTGGGAGTGGCCACGCTGGCAGCGTATATAGCTGCCGGAGGACTGGGCGAATTCATTTTTGGAGGTATTGCCCTCAACAATACCAATATGATACTGGCAGGTGCCATTCCGGCAGCCTTGCTGGCTATCCTCTTTGACTGGGCTATAGCCCGTCTCCAAAAACTAAAAACGGGAAAGGTCAAAACGGCACTGTACCTCCTACCCTTCCTGCTGGTAGTACTCTCTTCTTTTTACCTGTTGCCGGCGGCCTATGGAAGCAGCCTGGTAGCGGGATTCACCCCGGAATTCATGGGCCGGAAAGATGGCAACCTGGGACTGAAACAGGTATATGGGCTGAACATGCGCACGGTTGTGATCAGTGACATGATCATGTACAAAGCGGCCTATGAAAAGACCCTGGATGTCATTAGTGGCAGTACGACAGATGGCAGGGTGAAAGCATTTGACCTTCAGGCACTTACAGACGACAAACATATTTTCCCACCCTATTATGCAGCGCCGATCGTGCGCCAGGAAACGCTTGATAAGTACCCGGAACTGGCTCCTGCGCTGAATAAACTATCTGGTATAATTAATGATAGTGTAATGACTGAGCTGAACTACAGGGTCGATCACCTGAAACAGGATCCGGCAGCTGTAGCGAGTGCATTTTTAAAAGCTAAAGGTTTATTACAGCCAGCGAAACATGGTAATAAGGGTACTGTAGTAATCGGCGCTAAGATATTCGGGGATGGTTATATCCTTGCCAATATGTACAAACTACTGGTGAACGGGTACACAGAACTGGAAGCCATCACCAGGACAGGGCTGGGAGGCACTAAAATATGTTTTGAAGCGCTTACCAATGGTCAGATAGATCTTTACCCGGAATATTCCGGCACCGGTTTACTGGTCATCCTGCAGGCAGACAAGTCCGTCGTTGAGACATTGATCAGCGACAAACAAAAAGTATTTGACTATGTTTCGGAAGAATTTATGCAAAGGTACCACATCAGGTGGCTGCCCCCTATAGGGTTTAATAACACATATGCACTGATGATGCGCAGGCAACAGGCAGCAGATCTGCATATTACCTCTATATCAGACTTAAAGGAATATTTACTGCATCACTAACCACCAGTATATGCAATTGAAAAATGATTTTAACACCGTGCGGAAAAGATCCATGCATATCTGCGCACCTTTGAAAACGGAAGACTATGTAGTGCAGCCTGTCGTGGACGTTAGTCCGCCGAAATGGCACCTCGGACACACCACCTGGTTCTTCGAAACATTTCTCTTAAAACCACATTTTCCCGGTTATAAAGAATTTGATCCCAACTACAATTTCGTATTCAATAGTTATTACGAAACGGTTGGCGCCCGTGTGATCCGCACGGACAGGGGCAACTTAAGCCGCCCTGCGGTTGAAGACATTATGCGTTACCGTGAGCACGTTGACAAAGCCATGCAGTCTTTCCTTGACACAGCGTTAAGCGATGAAATACGTGCCCTGATCGTCTTAGGACTGAACCATGAAGAACAGCACCAGGAATTATTATATACGGATATCAAGTACATACTGGGGCACAATCCCCTGATGCCGGCATATTCCGATACAGCAGTTACCAGCTATACAGCACCGGCTACCGAACAGCCTTTCCTGCAGATGCCGGCGGGACTGTATGAGATCGGTTATAAGGGCGACGGATTTTGTTTCGACAATGAACTAGGCAGACATACTGTTTACCTGCAGGATTACCAGATCAGCACACGGCTAGTCTCCAATGCGGAATACCTGGAATTCATGGAAGCCGGCGGTTACAGCGATTTCCGGCACTGGCATGCAGAGGGCTGGGATTGGGTGAAAAGAGAGCAGGTGAAAGCACCCTTATACTGGCATTTTGTAGATGGCCAGTGGCAGCATTATACCTGGCAGGGATTGCAACCTGTGGCTGGCGATGATCCCTTATGTCATATCAGTTACTATGAAGCTACTGCGTATGCTTCGTGGAAAGGCATGCGTCTTCCGACTGAATTTGAATGGGAAGCTGCAGCGCCCAAACTGTCGTGGGGACAACGCTGGGAATGGACCGAGAGTGCTTACCTTCCGTACCCGGGCTTTACCAAAGCACCAGGCGCCATCGGGGAATACAACGGTAAATTCATGGTCAGCCAGATGGTGCTGCGCGGAGGTTCAGAAGTAACACCGCCCAATCACAGCCGTCTTACCTATCGTAATTTCTTCCATCCTTCACTGAGATGGCAGTTTACCGGTATCAGACTGGCGAAATAAATTTATTCTATTACACTAATAATTACATTATGGCCACCACCTCTGTAATGCATACGGTATTAGTTCCTTTAAAACAGGACCAACAGGAGATATTCTCCCAGGATGTTATCCGCGGGCTCAGTGCAAAAAACAAATACCTGGATTCCAAGTATTTCTATGATGCCGAAGGAGATCGTCTTTTCCAGGAGATCATGCGTTGCCATGAATACTATCTGACCAATTGTGAAATGGAAATATTGCGGGAGCAGTCTGCTGTGATCAGCCAGACGATCCTCTCTCATACAAGACATTTCGATGTGGTGGAACTGGGTGCGGGAGATGCGACAAAATCCATTCACCTGCTGAAGGAATTATTAAAGACGGGACAGGATTTTACATATTACCCGGTGGATATTTCCGGCAATGTGATCACCCAGCTGGAGCGGTCATTACCCAGGCAGTTACCGGCGCTGAAGGTGCATGGACTGCACGGAGAGTATTTCGACATGTTGCAGCAAGCGGGAATATTATCACGAAAGACGAAAGTCGTGTTATGCATGGGTGGTAATATTGGCAACTTCACTCCTCCCGAGGCGAGAAAGTTCTGTCGTCAGCTGCGGAATTACCTGCAGCCGGGCGACATCGTGATCATTGGTTTTGACCTGAAAAAACATCCGCAGATCATCCTGGATGCCTATAATGATGCAGCTGGTTTTACGAGGGATTTTAACCTGAACCTGCTGAAGCGCATTAACCAGGAGCTGGGCGGTAATTTTGATATCAGCAAGTTTGATCATTATCCTACCTACGATCCGGGTACAGGCGCTTGTAAAAGCTATCTTGTGAGCCTGGAAGAGCAGGATGTAAAGATCGGCGATCATACTTTCCATTTCGGGCTGCATGAGCCTGTATATATGGAGATATCGCAGAAGTACGATCTGGAATCCATCGGACAGATGGCAACACAGTCGGGCTTTGAAACGGTTGCTGATTTCTTTGACAGTCGCAGATGGTTTGCTGACTGTATGTGGTTGTGCATATAATGCCAGAGAAAAAATAGGAGGCTGTCTGCTGATGTTTCCATCAGGGGCAGCCTCCCTTGTTTTTATACATTCCAGGCGCCCAGCAATCTTCTGAGCACGATAATTTCGCCGGTATGATAACTGGTATGATCTGCTATCAGCAGTGCTTCCCGTAGCAGGTGCTGTCCATCGCCATGCGGGAATGGCGCATACAGATCGGCATCCGGGTCTTTCAGCAGATCAATAAATTCTTTCAGATCACTTTTGATCTGTGCCAGGCATTTTTTCCAGTCAGCCTCATTTGCAGGCGCTGTTTCTTTGGGCCAGTATCCTTCCGGCCATGATGGCGATTGATGTTTCGCATCGCGGGAGAATTCCAGTATATCCCATTGCGTTATGCGGATATGTTCTACCAATTGCCAGATACTATAAGGCATTCCTTCCGGCACCACTCCCCTCAGTTCAGCTGGCAGCCCTTTTACGGCGTCCTCGAATGTAGCGTGTGCGTGGCCTCCTGTTAATAATTGTTCCAGAGTTTTTACGAGTTCTTTATTGTGTGTTGCAGCCATGTTGTGTTTATTTTGACAATTTATGCTCAATAAGAATGCCAGGGGGGAATAATTTGCTTACTTACTTACAAGTAAGTAACTTTGCGCCATGCAGGATACTAAAGAAAGAATTGTTTCGCTGGCGGACCAGCTGATCAAGACAAGGGGGTATAACGCCTTTAGCTACAAGGATATATCTGATCCCCTGGAGATAAAGAACGCGGCTATACACTATCATTTTCCTACAAAAACAGATCTCGGGATAGCGGTTATAGATGTTGAGCTGCAACAATTTATGGCAAGTACTGCCAGATTGGCGAACCAACCGGAGGATAAGCAGCTGAAGTTCCTGTTTGAGACGTTCAGTAAAAAGCATAAGGAAGGATTGGTGTGTTTGATGGGGTCATTGTCGCCGGATTACGATACCTTGCCGGAGCCCTTACAGGAAAAGATCACGGATCTGTCGGGGGCGATTTTGAAATGGACCAGCGCGTGTCTGGAAAAAGGGCGTGAAAAGGGCTTGTTCCGTTTTGATGGGGAGCCGTATGACAGGGCCTTGCTTGTGATAACTAATCTTCTTGCGTCGTTGCTGTTGAGCAGGGTGATGGGGAATAAAGTGTTTCCCAAGATCACGCATCAGTTGCTGAAGGATTTAGGAGCGGGGAAATGATTGTTGGGAGGGTGAAATACGTTGCGGTTTCATGGCTCCCAACAACATACCAATGTATACAACAAAATTATAATCAGGTATAATCAAATAAGCTAATAAACAAATTACATGCAAACATTAAAAAGAGCAGTCATTACCGGTTTGGGCGCATTAACGCCTATTGGTAATAATGTAACTGATTTCTGGAACAACCTGGTAGCAGGTAAGAGCGGAGCTGCACGTATTACAAAGTTCAATCCGGATCCTTTCAGAACGCAGTTTGCCTGTGAACTAAAGGACTATGATCCGGCGAAATTGCTGGACCGGAATGATATACGCAAAACAGATCCATTTACTCAATATGCGCTGATCGCTGCACAACAGGCCGTGACTGATTCAGGACTGGATTTTTCTAAAATGGACCCGTTTGACAGTGGCGTCATCTGGGGCTCCGGCCAGGGCGGCATGCTGACCTTCGAGGAACAGGTTAAAGAATATACAGTGGGCAATTATGTGCCACGCTTTAATCCTTTTTTCGTACCTAAGCTCATCGCTAATATGGCCTCCGGTATGATCTCTATCAGGTTCGGCCTGATGGGTATCAATTATACGACCGTTTCTGCCTGCTCCACTTCCAATACTGCGATTATGGACGCATTGAACTATATCAGGCTGGGTAAGGCAAAAGTGATCATTACAGGAGGTTCTGAAGCCCCTATCACAGAGGCTTCTGTGGGTGGATTCTGCGCCATGAAAGCAATGTCTACACGCAATGATGATCCTGCTACTGCTTCAAGGCCTTTTGATACCGAAAGGGACGGTTTTGTAATGGGAGAAGGCGCCGCTGCGCTGGTACTTGAAGAATATGAACATGCGGTAGCAAGAGGGGCACATATTTATGCGGAAGTAGCAGGCGCTGCTATGACTGCGGATGCCTATCATATGACCGCTACACATCCTGAAGGATTAGGAGCCCTACAGGCAATGAAAAGAGCATTGGAAGACGCAGGACTCACTCCGCAGGATGTCGATTATCTGAATGCTCACGCTACCTCTACTCCAGTAGGAGATCTGAGCGAACTGGCAGCTATCCGTTCACTGTTTGGAGAAGCACCGAAACATCTGTCTATCAGTGCCACTAAATCCATGACAGGACACCTGCTGGGTGCTGCGGGTGCTATTGAGGCGATTGCGTCTGTATTGAGCATCAATAACGGTATCATACCTCCTACTATCAATACCACCAACCCTGATCCGGCTATTCCTGCAGGCTTACAGATCGTATTGGGCGATGCGGTGCAAAAGAAAGTGAGCGTAGCAATGAGCAACACTTTTGGCTTTGGCGGTCACAATGGTATTGTGGTGTTCAGAGAAGTGAAGTGATACTACATACTATTTCCCTTTCAGGGGAGTGAGCAGCCCCGTAAGGCCGTTCATTTTTATTTCGTACAGCGTAGCCAGCAACATTCCCAGCTTACCCTCAGGAAACCCTTTACGCTGAAACCATTCCAGGTAAGAAACCGGCAGGTCGCACAGCAATACATCCTTGTATTTACCATATGGCATTCTCATTGTTACCAGCTGATTGAATATTTCCCTGTCCGGTTGTGCAAATTCCATTATAGGTTGATTTTAAATCTGATTCATCACAAATATAGGATGAGAAATTTCCTGTGCTGAAAAAATTTAACATTTTTTTTTGTTCTCTAAATCCGTATAAGCCCATTCCTACGTAAGTACCATCATTATTAGAATTATTCTATATCTGTGCTTGTAAAAAACAGCATTCATTTTGGGGACTATTTAGAATTTTAGGGACAATTTAGAGACAATACTTTTTGAATTTATGTTGAATTTCCATGTAACGAGGTCAATCTTGTTATGTTTCCTATACCCGTATGGATAATGAGTTTTTTCGTTTTGCAGTTTTGTAAACTTTTTGATTAAACATCCCCCCAGAAGAGTGGTTATTTCAGAAAATCTGGTTACAGCCCTCCCGTGGCTGTAACCTTTTTTATGTTTGTGCGCTATGTGCTGTCCTGATGTTCTATCGTTATAACCATCCCCGCTCCTTCCAGGAGCCGATCATTTTCCCCGATACGCCGCATTCCCGCAGTACATCTTCAAAATCTTCCATTTCCATCCCCCAGTCAACAGCATATGCTGCAAACTCATCTCCTACCGGTAATCTGCCAAACAATTTTCCTGTCGTGAGAATATGCGCCACCTTACGTAGCAAAATACTCCCCATTTCCCATTTCTCTTCTTTGCTGATGATCTGCATCAGTTGAGTAAAGGGACGTTCAAATTTTTCAGCCGCAATGTCAAGATATACATGATCCAGCTCAGTAGCGAGGAAGATCAGATCAAAAATGTCTTCGTCAGGATGTTGCTTTGAGATCTTTTTGGTAAAAGCTACTGAGCGGGGCGACAGGGAAGGAATATAAACATCTGCATAGTGATAACTCAATTCCAGCAGCGATAAAGGAGTTTCTACTTTATGTTCTTCCAGCGTATCGGTGATGGCTATGGCCATGCTCTCCGCGACTGTAGCCATTAAGATTTGTATGTTCGGCTTTTCATCCGGCCGGGCATAAGACAATTTACTTGTTCCGGAGGCATAGACCGTTCTGATCTCATCCAACTCGCCAGTGCTGTTGTATTTGTAGATATTCTCGTATTCAGATTCACCGGCGCCGGGTGTAATGCTCAGGCAATGGGCTTTCTCAATGCGCCCTGCTGACAGCTCATATTTTTCAACGTTGCAGAACAGGGAATGCTCATGATCCATGATACTGGCCATTTTCTCTTCCGTGTCCATGTCCATATAAGCGTCTCCTTCTCCCCTTCCCATCACCAGTAAAGATTGCCAGGCCACTTTCTGTCCGTTTTCATCGTACTGGATCCTTTTGATGCAAGATGGTATTTTTGTACCGACATTGTATTCCACATACTCGACCCATTCCTTACCGTAGGAATAATACCCCTGCCAGAATACATTGCTGACTGCATTGCCATAGGAAGTATAACAGGGCAATCCGTCGGCAGAGAAGCCATAAAAATG
Source organism: Chitinophaga filiformis (assembly GCF_023100805.1). Taxonomy (NCBI): domain Bacteria; kingdom Pseudomonadati; phylum Bacteroidota; class Chitinophagia; order Chitinophagales; family Chitinophagaceae; genus Chitinophaga; species Chitinophaga filiformis. The sequence goes on along the minus strand of NZ_CP095855.1, from coordinate 3,786,233 downwards.
ATAGTCGTTGATTTCCCTGACGGTGGCTACAGGAAATAATTTCTCTTCAGGTTGCAGAAACGCGGGTGTACCATAATCTGCAAGGTTATACCGGAAGCCTGGGATATATTTTTCTGAGGTGACATTGGTTTTATATTCCTGTAAGCGATCAAACTCGTGAAATGCCTGTTTCCATCGGGATAGTAGGTTCTGCTTCAGTATTTCCAGGTACATTCTTCTACATTTTGAATAAAAATAATGTTTTAAACCAAAAGATGCTACTTGCTTTGTTCAATTGGTTTACAGGATATTATAAAGCCCGCCAAAAAGTTGAAACGCTTCTGGCGGGCTTAACAGGAGTGATTATGAGTCCTATCTATTCAATTTTAATTGGTTGCGTATAGATCTGCTCCCCGACACCGGCCGTTTTAACGCCTATACGGGCGAAAAAAAACGTTTCTCCTGTCAGGGTGGAAGGAATGTCCGTACTGATCGTAACAGGGCCTGTAATGTCTCCTAACGCATCTGCACCTACCACCTGAGCTTTGAGGTTATTGACCGCATCTGCAATATTCGTTTTTCCCAGGTACAGTGTCGCCGACTCCAGCGTATGGGAGGTATTGATCCTTTCAATTGTGAAGGTAGCATTTACCGTTGTTCCGGTTTTAGTGGCCCTTGCGTTTTTGATAATGAAATAAGGCTGTACCGGCACTTCTACTGTCGTACTTCCATTTACGGTAATATCGACAGAGTCTGTGTTATTCACCCAGGGGCCATTGCCTGGGAGCAGGACCAGTTTATAGTCCCCGTCAAACAATGAAGCAGAGAAGGTACCGTCCTGCGCTATATACACCGGGATCTTTGTGAACAACTGGAAACCGTGTTGCCAGAGTTCCAGTTGCACGCCGTTTGAACGGACGCCTACCGCTTCTTTATTGTAGACCACCCTACCGGAAAGGATGGAGCCTGGTTTTTCGTAGTTATCCTTTTTGCATCCGGTTGCTATCGTGCATAGCAACATGATGATGAAAGGAAGTGGCAATATTTTGTTCATATCATGCATGTTTAAGCGTTACTGGAAAGGGTTCTTGATGATCTTCGGGTTATTGTTCAGTACCGACTGGCTGATAGCGGTATAATAATTCCCCAGCTGAAAGAAACGGGGCGCCCTGAAACGCGGTGCTATCATTTTCACGAAGACATATTTCCCATCGCGGGCAGGATCGCCGGGACGTACGACGCGATAGGGGTACAAGGCATAGATCATTGCATTGGGATTAGAAGCATCGCCATTCCATACCTTATCTGCGATGCGCCAGCGTTTCAGGTCCCACAGGCGGTGATCCTCAAAAGCCAGTTCTACCCTGCGCTCGTTGCGTATCCTGTCTATTGTTAACGAGCTAAGACTGTTTGGTCCAAAACCCGCCCGTTCGCGCAACGCATTGATATAAAGCAGTGCATCTCCTGTCTGTCCCAGTTCGAAGGCGGCTTCCGTTGCATTCAGGTATATTTCTCCCAGACGGAACCATACCCACCACACATCACTTTGAATACCCCGGGTGCTGGTCTTATCGTTGGGGTCTATATACTTCCTCAGGTAAAATCCGGTGTTCGATACTTCCTGTATAGAGCGGTGAGGACCGGAGGAGCCGGTCAGCAATTTACCGTCGCTATAGGTGGTACCGAGGTCGCTTCCTTCGATCACATCGTATGCGTTACGGTCGCTCTTCCATACCAGTACGCCGGCCTGTATGGATACGGGCAGGCTTTTGAAGGATGTGCCGGGATAAATGATAGTGCCATACAAACGTGCATCTTTATTGGCGAAGATATCAGACAGCTTGTCGTAGTAGATATAATCGCTGTTATCGGGCGTACGTATTTTCAGCGCACCATTTGAACCATCCTTATATTCAAAGCTTTCTACCAGGTTGAGCGAGGGCACCACAGAAGAAGATCCCAGGTTATCTTCCCTGATACCACGGGCGATGTTATCGTACGAAAACCAGTGTTTACGGGTAGGCAACAGGTAGTCTTTCACAAAGATCACCTCCCGGTTGGATGCCTTTTTAGTGACCGCTTCAAAGAAGTTTTCGCCAGGATCAGGGTTGTTCCTGTACAATGTATAAGCACCACTGTTGATAATTTCTTTGGACGCATCGAGGGCTTTTTGATAATAACCATTTGCCATACTGCCGGGTATACCTACTTCGCCGCCAGGCGTTGCAATGGGCACCGGCATAAGGCTGTTGTACTTCGCGATTGATCCTGCGTACAGCATAGCGCGGCTCTTCAGGGCCAGGGCAGTGTATTTATTGGCGCGGGTAGTACTGCTGGCATTCCCCAGCTGATCTTTGATAGCATCTATTTCAGCAGCTATGAAGTCGTAGACCTCCGATTCCTTTGCGCGTGCCTGTTGCAGGTCAGCCACATTGCCGGAGTAGTCGTATATGAGCTGTCTGGTGACCAGTGGCACGCCGCCCATTCTCTTTACCAGGTTAAAATAATTGAGGGCACGGAGGAAACGCAGTTCTGCGGAATATTGCTTCTTCGCATCATCTGAGAGGCTCACACCGTATTTCTCAATATTTTCCAGGGCCAGGTTGATATCGCGGATATAGGTATAGTTCCAGAGATACCATCTGCCAAAGCTATAAGATGCAATGTTGTTACGGCCATCTTCGTTGGACTGCCCGCTCCACATAGCTTCATCATAGTCGGCCATATTGCGCCACTGGAACAATCGTCCGTCTGCACCATCGTTCACATCACCCAGTCCTGTTTCTGCCGGTATCCTGTCGTAGAAGTTGGCGAGCAATGCCACGATCTGTTTAGGGTCATTCCATACCTGTTCGTCAGATAAGATGGTACGTGGCTCCCTGTCCAGCCAGTCTTTCATACAGCCTGCCAGTAACAGGGTCAGGAGTGAAATCATATATAATCGTTTCATAAAATAAGCATTAAAAAGTCTTAGAAGGATACGTTAAAACCAAAGTTGTACAGCCGTTGCTGCGGGTATACCAATCCGTTGGCAGAGCTGATCTCGGGATCAATTTCATATTCCTTCACATTATCGAGCGAGAACAGGTTGGTTCCGTTTACATATACACGCAGGGCAGCAAGGCCAACACGTTTAATCAGATCACGGGAGAAGTTGTATCCCAGTTCGAGGTTCTTCAACCTGATGTAGCGTACATTGGTGATCCAGAAATCGTTTACAGCATAGTTCACGTGTGTGGTATTATCTTTCCTGATAGCCGGGTATTTACCACTGATCCACCTGCTGGCGGGATTGTAAGGGTCTTCCCTATGCCAGCGGTCGGTCAGCATATATGCCGGAGATGAACCGTTGTTCTGAAAAGGGTAACGCAGTTCCCAATCGCGCAGGAATGACTGCATAGTAGCACCCGCAAAATCAAAACGCAATGTGAAGCCTTTCCATGCCACGCTGCCGTTGATACCGAAGCTAACATAAGGCTGGGCGCCCTGCGCATAACCGATGGGACGTTGGTCGAGGCCGTTGATGATCTTGTCTCCATTCACATCTTCATAGCGGAAATCGCCTGGAAGTTCTGTACGGTTTCCCCGGCCATCGTTGTCAATGTCATAGGTTTTTATCTGTTCCTCTGATTCAAACCGGCCTATTACATGATAGCCCCAGGTAACATTTGCCCAGCGGTCTTCAATAGAGCTGCGATACTGATCCCAGGCATTCCCGAAACGGGGCTTATAGGTACTTTTAGACCTCAGTCTTGCATAGGTAGCGTTGACTGCGAGGGAATAATTCACTTTACCTGATTGTCCGGTATAAGCGATCATTCCTTCAATACCGCGTGTGGCGTCAACGTTCAGGTTAGCATTGGGCAATGAATATCCCACTTCGCTGGGCAGCAGTACGTCATAACGTGCAGCGGGCAGGCCTGAGCGGCGGCGTTCAAAGACATCGAACTGACCGCTGATGCGATTGTTCCAGATGGTGAAATCTATACCTGCGTTGATGGACCTGTTCTTTACCCATGACAGTTCAGTTATTGGTAATCCGCGGGGCCTCAAACCGATCACATAACTGCCGTTCATAACAGCACCGCCCTGGTTAAAGTTGTATCCCGCCAGATAGCTGAATGCGCTGGGCGGGTTGCCATCTGAAAAACCTATTTCACTTCCTGTTTCCCCGTAAGAGGCTCTTAATTTCAGGTCGTTCAGCGCCGTTCCGAAACGGTTTTTCAACCATGGCTCTTCAGAGATCCTCCAACCCAGTGATACACCCGGGAAGAAGCCCCAACGCTTACCACGGGCATAAAGATAGGAACCATCATAGCGCCCCAGTACTTCGAAGAGATATTTCGACCTGTAGTCGTAGTTGATCCTGCCGATATAACCAGCTCTTGCTTCCAGCGACCATTCATCTGACAGGTAGTCCTGTTCCACGAGGTATTGCGTAGGCACATAGTTGTTTGTTGGGATAGTATGTACTACATAGTAAGAGTTATCGTAGTCGGACAGTTCATATGCACCTACCGCGGAGATGTTATGATCGCCGAATTTCCGCGCATAGCTCAGCTGAAATTGTGCATAGCGGGAGATCACGTTCCTTTTATGTCTTTCCCTCCAGGGATTCTGGTTACCGAAGCCGGGCTCTGCGTAGTAGGTGTTTGTCGTAGCGTTGTACTTGTAAGCGTTCCAGGTATATTCGAAACCGTCAAATTCCTCGTTGAGAAAATTATAGGAGTAGATCCCTTTAATACTTAGTCCGAAGGGAAGATCGTATTGAGCATTGAGGTTGACGTTCATACCTCTCCACCATTCGTCTACATAACCGGTGACATCATCCCGGTAGGTAACCGGATTTACGTTCACGTTATGTGTCTGGTTGATGTAGTTGGGATTATCATTAGCATACGGACTTTCGGTGGGCCACATACTGAAGATGCTCAGGAATGGGTTGAAGTAGTCGTCCAGTCCCGGCACGCCCACGTTGTGTCTCTTTTCCAGCCTGGCACTGATCTGCGTACCGACTTTCAGCCCTTTTGCCAGACTGCTTTCCAGGTTTGCCTGCAGGTTGGTACGTTCAAAGCTGTAGTCTTTGATCACGGCATCCTGTTTAAGACGGCTGACAGACATGTAATAACTGGAGCGTTGTGAACCTCCGGAAGCGTTGGCACTAAGATAATATTGTGGCACATTGGGTCGAAGTACTTCCTTATAGTAGTCGTAGCTCTTGTATCCCTTCTCTGTGCCCGCTTCCCATTTTACCAGTTGATCGGGGGTATAGAGCAATGAGGGGTCACGGCCCAGGTTCTGTTCCGATTCCAGCAGGGCGCGTACGTATTGTCCGGCGTTAGCGGGATAAGGATAACGGGTGAAGTTCTGGAAACCGTAATAACCGGAGAGGTTGATGTTAGGCTGTTCATTCTTGCGGCCTTTCTTGGTCGTGACTAGCACTACACCATTACCGGCCCTCAATCCGTAAATGGAGGCCGAAGCATCTTTCAGGATAGTGATATTCTCAATATCGTCCAGGCCGAGGTTGTTGAAGATGTCTTGTCCGGAACCGGAGGTGAAACCAAAGGCTGTTGTTGAGGTGCTGCCGGTATAGGGCACACCGTCAATGACGAAAAGCGGGCTGCCGAGGTTACGGATCTGGATATTGGTACCGTTACCTGGTCGCGAGTCTGTGGCGCGGGCCGTAATACCGGGCATTTTTCCCACCAAAGCGGCGGAAGTGGTAGTAGCAGGTGTTCGCACCAGATCGGCCGATTTTACGGTGCTTACGGCGCCCGTTACCGATGCCTTTCGCTGGGTACCATAGCCCACTACTACGATGTCGGTCAGGTTACTAGCCTGCGAGGCCACCGTTACCTGTAGTTTCGTTTGATTACCAAGCAGCACTTCCTTTGTCTGGAAGCCTACGATGCTGACATAGATAGTTGTGCCGGGCGTGGCCTGGATGGTGAATGAGCCGTCGGTCTTTGTTACAACTCCTTTGTTACTGTTCCTTACTGCGACGGTGGCTCCCGGGATGGGGATACCTGTTGAATCTGTTACTGTTCCAGAATAGATGAGCGGGTTAGTCTGCTGCGCAAAGCCGTGGATATGGGCAAAGAGCAGCAGCGCTAAGAAAGCGTACAGCGTTTTCATAACGATGGGTTTTAGTTCAGTTTTCGGAGGTTTGTTTAGTACACTAGAGGTCCGGACCGGTCAGTACTTCCGGTGTTTTTCATGCTAACAGTGAAATTCATAATGAATATAGTATAATTGTCATTATTACAGTTATTTTTCTTTCTATTTTTTTGCCCCGACAGGAATGATATAAGGCCAGCTATTTCAGGAGGCATAATGAGCTTTGTTTCTAAAATAACCGGCTAGCAGCTGCCTGGAAGACCACCCTGCAACGGGCTCAGGAATGCGGCGCCGTCTCAAAAACACCTATATCAATTAAGATGACCATATATCTACAGTGAATTAATACTGAAATCGTTAGAAGCAAAACGACGTTTTACGGACGCCGTATTTTCTATATTTTCTCCGTATTACTTGCCCGTTTCAGCTGACTTCACTTCCTTTGACATTACCACGGATGAAAAATATTTCCACGTTGTTGACACTGAGCGGTCCGGGAAAATCCATGTCTCTAAATACCTACCATAATGAAACCCGTTTCTTTTCCCTCGAAAGCGCGGTATCGCGCGTCCATTACGCAGGCTGGTCCTGCCCGGTTGAAGTACCTCAGGAGAATTCCTGGCTGGTACAGGCTTACACTTCTTATGCTGCTCCTCATGCCCTGTATGGTAGCATTTGCACAAAGCGACGGATTACCCCGCGGTGCATACCAGTTGCCTTACACGCGTTATGAATCAGAGAATGCCACGCTTGATGGCGGCGCAGCATTACAGCAATCTCCCCAGTTCATTCAGACAGACATTGCCTCCGAGGCTTCCGACCAGAAGTATGTAAGCCTCAGTAGTAACAATGCCAGTGTTGAATGGACACTGACACAGGCCGCCCAGGGGGTGACGCTTCGTTTCACCATGCCCGACGACAATACCGGCGCGGGCAGAAGCGGATCCCTTGGTCTGTATGTGAACGGCACCAAGGTGCGGAACATCAACCTGTCCTCGTATTGGGCCTACCAGTATTTTCCGGCGGCAGACCCGGTACAGACGCCGGGTGGCAAGACCTTCATGCGCTTTGATGAAGTGCATTTCCGCCTGGACAATCCGTTGAATGCGGGCGATAAACTCAGCATCCGGAAAGACAATGGAGACGCTATTACCTATGGCGTCGACTTTGTTGAGCTGGAGCCTGTTCCGCAAGCACTAACGCAGCCGGCCAATTATCTTTCCGTGACCGACTATGGCGCTGTTGCCAATGACCAGACCGACGATTTTGCGGCCTTTAATGCCTGCATCGCTGCAGCGTCGGCACAGGGTAAACACGTGTATATTCCGGCCGGCCGTTTCATGTTGAGCGACAAGCTGCCGCTGAATGTGAGCAATATGAAGATACAGGGCGCCGGTATCTGGTACACGGAAGTGTATTTCTCGACCGACAAGCAATTTTATGGCGGCTTTATGGGTCGTGCCAGTAATGTGGAGATCTCCCATTTTACGCTCAGCACTATCAATAACGACCGCCTGAAATATGACGAGCCCAATCCGAGATTGCCGGGGGAAATGTACAAGACCTATAAAGGTTTTATGGGTACATATGGTACCGGGTCCCGCATACATGATATATGGGTGGAACATTTTGAATGTGGCTTCTGGATAGCAGGTTACGACCCTCCCTACCCTATCGATATTACCAGGGACCTGGTGATCTCCAGGTGCCGCATCAGGAATAACTATGCCGATGGGGTGAACTTCTGTCAGGGCACTTCCAATTCCGTAGTAGAGCAATGCAGCGTGAGGAATAACGGCGATGATGGCCTGGCGGTATGGCCCGCTAATGTAGCCGGCAACAATGAGACCTGTCGCAATAACATTTTCAGGTACAATACGATCGAAAATAACTGGCGTGCGGGTAGTATCGCGTTGTTTGGCGGTACCGGGCATGAGATCCATCATAACTACATCAAAGATGGCGTAGGCGGTTCCGCCATCCGTTTCACCAATGACTTCCCCGGCTTTACGTTTGAATATCCCGGCGATGTTATTAAAGTGTATGAGAACACGATGACCGGTTGCGGCACAAGTTATGACCTCTGGAACCAGAAGCGGGGCGCTATTGAGTTCTATGCCGGCGGCAGTGGTATTTTCAACATGCAGTTTGACAACAATACCATCCTTCGTTCCCAACGCGATGGGATCCAGATATATGGGAATAACCTTCATCACCTGGTGTTCAACAACACGACCATTGACGGTACAGGGCTGGATCCGGTGGTGCGGGATGTCCCGGCTGATGTATATGGAGGTTTCGGATTGTATGTACAGGCGGGATCCCAGACGGCTACCTTCAACAACCTGACGGTCACCAATGCGGAATCGGGCGCGTATATCAACCGGAACACCAATTTCCAGCTGATCATACAAAACATCAATATCCCCGTATCGGGTGTTACGATAAAACCCGCGAATGATACGACCCTGACAGAAGGACAAATTTTGCAATTGACAGCGGATATTATACCCGTAGATGCGACCAATAAGAATGTAACCTGGAGCAGTTCCAATCCATCAGTAGCCTCCGTAGACGCTACGGGTAAAGTGACTGCGCTGGGATTTGGCACGGCTAATATTACGGTGACCACTGCCAGTGGTAATTTTACCGCAACTCGGAGGGTAAGCATCCTGCCAGGCGTCAATGTGCTAGCAACGATCGCCAATGCTTCCGAGAATGGTACGGCGGGCAGGTTTACCGTAAGTACTTCTTCCCTGTCTCAAAGCATCAATGTAAAATATACCGTTGCCGGTACGGCCAGCGCGAGCGATTATACGGCCAGTCCTGCGTTGAGTGGTACCATTACGCTGACACCTGCCCAGACTTCTGCAGTGATCAATATTACGCCCGTGAATGATGCGGTGTTCGAAGGGCCGGAAACAGTACGTTTAACCTTGCTGAAAGATGCTTCTTACAATCTGGGTGGAGACACTGTTGCCGTGATCACTATTGCGGACAATGATAATCCGCCTTGTGTATCGCCAGTGATAGCACAGGTATCTGGTACGCCTCCGGTGATCGATGCAACGATTGATGGCGCCTGGGCGATCGCCCCGGTGAGGAATATCAGTAATGTTGTGCTGGGTGGTCTTCCTTCCGACTATGCAGGTAAATGGCGAGCGATGTATGATAATACTAACCTTTACCTGCTGGTAGAAGTGAATGACGCCACCAGGATCGCTGATTCCGGTAGCAGCTGGTGGGAAGATGATGTGGTGGAAATATTCATCGATGGCGATAATAGTAAAGGAACTGCCTATGACGGAGCGAATGACTTCCAGCTGGGCTTCCGCTGGAATGATAATACTGTACATACGGGAGGTAATTCAGTGACCAGGACGACTGGTATCAATTACAGGCAGTATGCCACCGCGACAGGCTATAACCTGGAAGTGGCTATTCCCTGGACGACCATTGGTACTACTCCTTCGCTGGGTAAACAGTTGGGACTGGATGTACAGATAGACGATGATGACAATAATGGTACACGCGATGCACAGATCGCATCATTCGCCACGAATACAGCAGCGTTTTCAAATCCCTCCGTATTCGGAACTGTTTATCTGACTACCTGCAGTGGCGCATCTAACCAACCTCCTGTAGCAAATGCGGGCGCAGATGTTACGCTGGCTGCCAATACCACCAGCGTCACCTTACAGGGTACAGGATCGGATCCGGAAGGTAATGCTGTTACCTACAGCTGGACCAAAGTGAGTGGTCCGGCAGTAACATTCAGTAACACTGCGATTGCCAATCCGGTCGTTTCCGGGCTGACCAATGGCAGCAGTTACGTTTTCCAGCTGACGGTGAGCGATGGCAGTCTGACGACAAGCGACCAGGTACAGGTGACAGTGGGGACGGTGACGGATCCTAATCAGCCGGGCACTATACTGGCACGTCCTGCAGCAGGTACCATTACGGTGAACGGCAACCTGAGTGAAAGCAGCTGGAATCTCTCGCAGAGTATCAGTAAAGTGACAACAGGCTCGCCGAACAACACGGCCACTTTTGGCGTGCTCTGGGATGCCAATAACCTTTACATTGGCGTGAAAGTGCTGGATGGCGCCCTGTATGCAGACTCGCCTGATCCATGGGAAAATGATGCGGTGGAAATATTCATTGATGCGAATAATAACAAGCTGACGGTGTTTGATGGAAATGATAACCAGTTCATCAAGGCGTACAACAGCAGTTCACTGTTCAGCAAAGTAGCTGTCAGTGGCGTTCAGCATGCGTATGCAGCTATCAGCGGCGGTTATACTGTGGAGATCAGCATTCCATGGTCACAGCTGGGTATTACCCCGTCAGCGGGTCTGTCTTTTGGTTTTGATGTTGGTTATGATGACGATGACAATGGAGGAACGCGTGATGGCCAGGCAGTATGGTTTGGCAACTTATACAACTATCAGAATACATCAGGTTATGGTTCTGTAATACTGGCTAATACAGCCGCTGCTACAATGGCGGTGATGCATGATGCCGTTGTTGCAGATAAAACACCTGAGATCCGCATTCTGCCTAATCCGGCTACAGACGGACAGGCGAAGATCATGATCTCCAACCATAGTGGCAAAGGGTATGTGTTTGTGTATGACCTGCATGGCAGGCAGGTATATACGGCAAAAGCGCAGGCGGAAGTACGGTTGGATCTTCCGCAGTTACCTAAAGGAGTATATGTGGTGAAGTATGTATCCGGAGAGCAAGTGATCACAAAGAAATTGCTGATACAATAAGATCGTCATTGCTAAAAAAGAGAACGCCTGCTTCGTGAACGGAGCGGGCGTTTCTGTGTATGTATCGATATATGCTGAAGGGGCAGGCCTTTTGCCATAGCCCCTGGAGCCGAGGTGTAAACAATAGAGAAGACCGGTATAGGGATATGGGACAGCCCCATTGTTTATTCTTCTATTCTTGGAACTGGCGCAAGCGACAGTGATTTGGCTCTTGCTTTTCTTCTTCCGCGGAAGAACAGGTAGAGATTAAAGAACAGCATTACGCCAAGGTAGATGCAGAAGCCACCGATCTTGGCGCTCAGGATCTCCAGCAGGCTGCGTTGATTACTGATGCCGGATGATATTTCCATTACCCAGAAAGCGAATCCCAGGTTGAGCAGATAGAAGCCTGTCTCAAACAGCTTATTGGTGGCGGTAGCGATATCAGTTTTACCATGGAATATATCCAGCATAAACACTTTACTATTTTTAAACAGAGTGTGCGCCACGTACCATGTGAGGACGATCACGATGGGCAGATAGATCAGGTAAGCGATAAAGTTCAGAGACGATTCCATACAACAGTGTTTTAAGGGTGAAGAATTGATTTATTACGTTTACTGATAAGATAGATCACCAGCATGTTGAAATAATGCATGATGGCCAGTGTGAGCACTATTTTTCCGGTCATGACCGTTATTGACGACAAGAGCGCTGTCCAGCTGAGGATCGTATCCCAGGTGCTGATCATCAGCGCTGCATACCCAAGGTTGACCAGGTAATAACCGACGAGTAAAATGCGGTTGATGGCGTCGGTAAGGGTAACGTCGTTCTTCAGCAGATCCAGGATGAATAGTCGCCCGTTACGGTAAAAAACCAAGCCCACACGCACAGTTATCAGGTAGGTGATTAGGAGATAAATGATGTAAGCGAGTGTGTTCATACCGGATACATTTAGGTGACTGGCAGAAGGTTGCTTTTGTGATACAAACCTAGGTATTAATATTCGAACTTTCAAAATATTCTGAAAGTTTCAGTTAATAAATAAATGTAAGTGACTGATATTGTGATCAATAAATTTTTAAAGGGGATGTGCTGTTGGAGCAGTTAGCTATTTTGAATACCTTGGTTGTAAATACGACCCTTATGTTATCGACCCGACATCTGGTATTTATGGAGGTAGCCCGGGAGAAAAGTTTTTCCAGGGCCAGCGAGGTATTGTTCATTTCCCAACCGGCAGTGAGCGGGCATATTAAGAGTCTGGAAGAGCAGTATCAAACTAAGTTGTTCGAGCGGAAGGGCTTACATATAGAACTGACGGAAGCGGGGCAACTGTTGTACAAAAGGCTGCTGACGGTGAAGACGATACAGCAGGAGACGGAATTCGATATATCTGTGATGAAGGACAAATTACAGGCCAGCGGGGTACTCAACCTCGGCGCCAGTACGACGGCCGCCTTGTATATACTTCCCCGTGTCATGTCTGCCTTTAACCAGGAATATCCCCGGGTAGAAATATCCCTCCTGAACAGGAACAGCGAGATCGTACTGGACGCCTTGATAAACAAAGAGATTAATATCGGGGTAACCGAGGAAAAGGGCAAGCTGAGCAATGTGACCTATCTGCCCTTCCTGAAAGACCAGATCGTAGCCGTTTGCAGTCACAATAACCCGCTGGTAAAGAAGAAAGAATATCTGCTCAAGGAGATCCTGAACATGCCCCTGGCCATACGTGAACGCGGCAGCGGTACCCTGGAGGCGATCAAGCAAGGCCTGATGAAAAGTAAGATCAACCTGGACGATCTGCAGATCAATGCACGCCTGGGGGGAACTGAAGCCCTGAAGAACTTCCTGGTAGAATCCGGTTGTGTGGGTTTCCTCTCCACCAGGTCTATCGTAAAGGAGCTGCAACTGGGAGAACTGGCCGTGCTCAATTTTGAAGGATTGCGTATTGAGCGTAGTTTTTACTTCATTCAGCGGAAAGGGGAAACCAGCGAGCTAAATAAGCGCTTTATCAGATTAGCGAAGTCGATCTATAACTAAATCTTATGGATCATAAGATTTCTATATAGCTTTCATTATAGCCTAAGGCATACATTTGTCTTTCAAATAAGTGCTTTATGAATATCCTTTTTTATTACGAAGAATTGTATAATACGACTACTGAAAGATTGAAAGAACTTGCCGGTATCTCTATACAACACAAGAATAACCTGCTGAAACAAATGAGGGAACATACCCCTTCTTTCCTGACTACCAGTACTGCTGATATTGACCTGCTGGCGAAGAAAGTAGTTGCTTCCCTGGGTGCAGTTTTATGTCCCGAAGCAGCCGCTGAATATGCTGGTGTTAGTAAATTAACTGAAATGGATATGACTGAAGGGGCTGAATAAATTACAGCCTCTCCAGTTGCCGTTTATAATCATGCTGTAGGTCCTCGTGCTGTAGTGAAATAGACTTCTCTATCTTTTTCACCTGCTGCAGATAAAGTTTGGTCAGCGCTACGCTCTCTCCTACTTTAATACCTGCTTTTTTAATCTTCATACAATAATATAGCAGCAACTCCACCTCGGCCTGTTTAGAGCCGGTGTATTTGATATGCTTGTTCGTAGCGCGAAGTATCTTCCTCAGGTGTTTTTTTATAAAATAAATATTCTGCCTGGGAGATTCGGCAAAGGCCTCGTCCATCTCCTCTTTTACTGCTTCAATGTATGCCTGGAGATCGTGTGATTCGAATAAGAGGTAGTTGAGCAGTTCCTTGTTCTCTTTTTTGAACTTTGCCAGACGCAGGCATAATTCCACCAGCTGGGCTGGTGGGACTTCCTGTAATTCCTTCTTTAACTCGGCAACGGTAGCGGCTTTCATAACTATTCGGTGTAGAAATCAATCAAAGCGCCGAAGTAAGCGTTATTCCATCCTTCGATGATATCGTCGTACGCTTCGTCAGGGATGTTTGTATGCCTTAGCTCCACATCTGTGCCTTTTTTATTCGGATGCAGGATGATCGTAACGATAGACGCCTCTTCCTGCTCCCCGAAGTACCATTCCTGGACGATCTTCTTGTCTTCTTCAAATTCGAGGTTCATACCAACAATGCTGTCTTCCCACAGGGAGAATTCAGTGCCAGGCTCAGTGGACATCTCGGCGGGTTCGCCGCTCCAGAGCTGGATCGTGCTTGGATTGGTGAGCGCTTTATATAGGTCTTCCGGCGGAGCCGGGATGATGAAATGCTTTTTGTAATCTTTCATGTGCGTATTTAGGGGGCAAAGCTAGGGAAATATTTGGAGCCGGAACAACCCATTTTACATTTTGTATTTGGCTGGTCCTTAATCCTTATCGTGTAAATACAGTTTAAATCCCGGTACTAGTTCTCGCATTTCTATTCTGTATTTATCCAAATATATACTTCCGTATATATCATGAAGCGTATCAGGGAAATTCCCTGCCTTCCAATCACCATAGTTTTCCACAATTGTATAGTACATACATTTTTTATCGTACCTAAAGGTTATTTCATGAGCGAAATCGTAAAACTCTACATGTTGTTTAAAAGACGTCAGTGCATCCATTAACTTCTCGCTTATATTGACGTCAGTTATGTCCGAACTGTAAACGTACTGATAGCTAATAACCGAGTCATTCAACGGTGTTTCTACGAAGAACAGCCGATACCGATCATGGTGTTTTCCGAAAATAAAAGTTCTGACTGTATCTGAAATTTTTGCAATGATTCTTACTGTACTGTCGCTGGACAACTGATCGTTCTCTGGATGATTTTGAAAGAGAAAGACCGCACTGTTTTTGTAAATTACCGTATCTGAAAGAAGTTGCCGGGAGTTATCTTTAAAATTCACCTTCACAATGTTTCCGGCGGAATAGGTTACGCATATCTGTAAAGTAGGGTCAATTGCCGCGATAGGCTCCATACGATGAAAGTTAAATCCATTGAACTTTCTGATCCCTTCGTAAGGCCTGCATGCAGTGAAAGATGAGAATATAACAGGGATAATAAATATTATGTAACGTTTGATCATTTTTGCAATTAAGCGTATAGAATACAGCCGCAACACTGGCAGCTAGTCGTTTCGTGATGAAACTACTCTTGCAAGTCCCGGTTTGTATACCTACGAGCAACTGCATATATGTAATAATTCAGGAGTGGCTTAGCTTTGCTCAAGTTTCCAGTTATGCGGAAGAAGTTCTTTGATTCGGTTTACAGGATGGCTGGCTATTCTACTGAGCACATTCTGTAACCATTCTACTGGGTCAACCTTATGCATTTTACAAGTCCCAAGCAAGCTATATAGCATTGCGGATCTCCTCGCGGCTTCGTGTGAGCCCGCAAACAGGTGATTTTTTCGACCCAGTGCTATAGGTCTTATGGAGTTTTCAATCGGGTTGTTATCTGGCAACAGATGTCCTGTTTGAGCATATGCGCATAGTTTATCCCATCTTTTTATGCTATAAGCTAGTGCTTGTCCAATTGGGCTCTTAGGAAGAACTTGTGGATACTGTTTAATCATCCATATCCCTAATTCTGTGAGGATAGGAACAGCCTTTTCAAAACGGTTAGATTTCCGATCTGCTATATCATATGCCTGAGCATTGCATTCCCGCTCTATTTCATAGAGTAGCTGTATTTGCTGAAGAACATGCTCTGCACGGCTGCGATCATGCTCAAGCGCATCCACAAAATATCTCCGTGCGTGAGCCATGCAATGGATGAGATTTATGCCACTGCTTTCGGCAATCGCATCGTAGACCTGGTAACCATCCGTCTGGATTGTACCTTTAAATTTTTGTAACATTTGCGTGGGGCCATATTTATTGCGCCCCTCCTGGTAATCGAAGACGACCAGCTTGTTTATACTGTCCTGATAGGCCCAAAAGAAGCCTCGATGAGTTTTTCCTTTCTTATCCTTGTCCAGCACTGGCATGGGACTCTCGTCGCACTGTATGTAGTCAGCATTAAGTACCTGATCGACGAGAGATCCATAAAGAGGCGTTATCAGGTTAGCTGCAGCACCAACCCAATCTGTCAACGTCGAGTACGGAAGTTTTACCCCGGAACGCTCAAAACGTTGCATTTGACGATGCAGCGGCAGGTGATCAACAAATTTATCGATGATCATTTGTGCTAACAACCCCGGTCCTGCAATGCATTTCGGCAATGGCATGTCTGGCAATGGTGCTGTTATTATCTGGGAGGAGTCCGCTGCATTAGATTCCGGTGCCAGGTACTTGGGTCGGATGTATCGTTTAACATATAGTTCTGCGGCCTTGTATTCCAAAACCTCTGTTTCCAGTTGTCCAATCCTCTTGCTTCCTTGTGGAAGATCTATCGGGTCAATGATAATTTCCTCTCTGCGTAAGTGATCGGGTAGTTTATTTCTCCCTGGGTGCGCAACCGGTTCTGTATTGATTTTGTTGCGGGTGTAGGAGATTCTCTGGGCGCTTACAACACTGCTGGTGAGTATTTGATCAGCTTTTATATCCAGTGATAGTTGCTGTACTGATGCCTCTGTGGAAACAAACTTCTCGTGACGGCTCCCAAAGATCATTTTCTTCAATACTGCCAGCTCATGCTTTAACTGGCTGATGGTTTGTTCAGCCTGTTCATAACGTTCCTTATAATCAATGTTGGGGTGTTGCATCGCGAGATGCAATGTTAGCCAATCATTCTGTAAATATTGTTAGCGCGATGTTAACGTGCTGGCATTTTTTTGATTATATCGTTTTCGATAGTGTACCTTTTCCAGACTAATCCCCTGCAAGATCAATATCAGCTGGCTATAGCTAATCACCACATGTGTTTGATCATGCAGGAATGGTGGTAATTCAAACGTACCTTCCTCCAATCTTTTATGAAAGATGGCAAAGCCGTCGCCCTGCCAAACGAGTAATTTCAGCTGGTTACGATTATTGTTCAGGAAAATAAATACAGCCAGCGACAACGGGTCCACCTTCATCTGCTCTCTGGCGATAGATGCCAGGCTATAAAAGCTCTTGTTGATGTTAATAGGCGATCTGTAAAGAAAATACCTGCATTCTGGGTTTAAAGCAATCATCTTTATGCGGATAATAGTTCTTTTAGGAAAGACACCGGAACAGTATGGTTAAGTATGAGTTTCCTATTATCAGGCAACAAGTATTCAGCAAAAGGAATTACCGGGTTCGTTCTTTCTGGAATCAGGGCAACAAAAGAACCAGGCTGATTTACTTTTGATTTTCTCTTACGCCCCATATCGAACTGCTTTATCCAGTTTTTCAACGCATTTACAGATATATGCTTTTGTTCACAGAATACCTTCATCTTCAGGTTACTTTGCTGCCATTCAGAAAGTAATCGCTTCTTTTCAGTGACAGACATACGCACCGTTGCTGTATCTCTTGGTTGTGATAAATCTTGGCTCATAGTGAGCGCAAACTAGTCACTTCTGATGATTAGGAGAAGATGCTGTTGCTCGTGGGGATACCCCGGTTTCATTAAACATTATCTGCGCTGATAATACCCTTATGTCGTCAACTCCTAGAACGCGAACTGGGAGCATTTGTCTACCTTCTTTGAGTTCCCCGAAGGCCATCCGAAAGATCATCTATACAACCAGCCTGATTCAGAATGTCAAATTGGGGTATCCGAAAGTATACAAAGGCGAGATCCATTCTACCCAACGACCAGGCTGTCAAAAAGGTCGTGTATTTACGCCTGATGAAGGCTCGACCATGCCTCAAAGAGACTGGCCCAATACGCTTTTACAGTTTATTAATATTTTGGGTCAAGGCAGACGCGATCTTCAAATCTAAGAGTGATAGTTTACACAGTTAAATTAACATTCTCATCAATAGGTAATTAGTTTATGTGTAATATTACTCATTATCTGCTTTTACACGCTTTATATAAATCCTATACCTCTATACCTCCAAAGTTCTTGGACACCAAAAACATCTTTTGTGTCAGGATAGTATATTATATATCATAAGCAAAGGCAACGTATTATTAACGTTGCCTTTATAATTTTTATTTATTCTTTATCAATATCACCGAGTTATCTGCTGCCCTATATTTGTAGTGTCACTAGATCAGTTTTAACCATTGAGAAATACTTCGTATTCCATATAACAAAATTACCAATACAACTAAAACCACAGCTCTCATAACAATAGACCTACGATCAATCATCTTCACCCTAAATCCAAAACCCTTATATCCCCGTATTTTTTCATTTGGTTGAAAAACCCTGTCTTTACTCGAAAAAAAACTACTTACCACAAATTTTCTTTTTTCTTCGTCAATTACATAAAAGTATTTCCTCTTTAAATTAAACACTCCCCCTAATATAAATCCTGACCTTTCTTTATGGGAAGGTATTATCTGGATGACTGTGAAATATTGCTTTTTTCCGATAAGTATACTAACAAAATAACTCATCTGAAAAAAGATTCCAAAAAACATCAAAATATTAATCAGATTTACCACCCAATTATTGGTATGAATTTTAATAAATCCACTGTTTGATGCAACAAAGCTAAATAGCAAAAACCATACTACTACTCTAAAGTCTCTTTTTAGTACTTTCATTTACTCCTCATTAAAATATTCATTAACAATATTTGGCCATTTAAGCCGAAAGCGATAGCCGCCATTCACTTCCACTTTAACCCCAGTCTTTGGGATTCCTAACAAGGGGACACCATCGCCTCCAGTTTCAGCTACCCCTCTTGCGCCTATAAATAAGTCCCTGAAGTTAGTGGCGGCATCGGCTTGGATCTTCCATTCTCCTACGGGTATAGTCATCTCTCCAACAGGTACCAAAATCGGCCCTTTTGCTATCGGGTACAACGCTCGATAGCCTGGAACATAGTCCCCACCTAATGCTCCTTCAAGTGGCATAATTCTAAAATCCGCTCCTGCAAATTTCCCATTCACATATCCGGATGTAAAATCTATCAGTTTATACTCAGGTTCTTTTCTATCACTTCTCCATTTGATCTGTCCTCCAAACAGCGGCACTACAAATTTGACAGGAAGCCCAGCACGTTCGATACTTACTTCCTTCTTTACAACCGTTCCAACATAGCCTTCAACAGACTTAACGGGATTCCAGTCCGACAAAAAATCCTTTATTCTCCGACCAATGCCCCCAAAATAACGACCTTCACTATGAATTTTAGAAGTAACTTCCACAGAATAACCTCCGGCCGCCTCCTTTCTTGATGAGCTTTTAGTTTCACCAAATACCCAATCCTTCTGGTCCTTTCGGTAATATACATCTCCCGCATCTAAGCCGGCGCGCCTCGCACGATCCCTCATCCTTTCCGCACTTCTTTTAGATCCATATAAACCGAAAGGATCTGAGTAAAGATTCGGGTTATTGTGAAAAGTAGAGTAACGAGATTCAAAGTAAATATTTACCGGATCAAGATTCCATCTCCTGCCTATTCTGCTATCATATTCCCAGAACTGCGCTGTATAATTGCTTGTTCCTACTTCCGTAGATTTTTCTTGCCCATTAAACCCATACCTATAACGCCCCAAACTCCACTTCCTATCCGGCTGCAACATCCCAAAAGGATAGTAATCCTGTGCACTCAATACCTCCGCCTCATAATGATCTACTGAATTTCCAATCACTGAATCCACCACTTTATCAGAGATAGTCGCCAGCACATTGCCCAGATGATTAGTCAGCTCATACTGCTTCCTTCCTTTTTTCAACCAGTTCGTATCGCTTGGAGCGGCCGTTTCGACTGTTACATCAATATCAGATGTCCAGATACCCAGACGGCTGCTACCATACAAATGCTGCTCTTTCCAATACGTCTGGCTCTCACTATCCTTCTTGCCATATACCGCCAGCACATTACCTTGCGCATCACGCACATACCAGGTCTTCTCGCCTACAGTTCCGGTCGTGTATTTCTTATATACACGATTACCTGCCGGGTCGTATGCGTATTCCAAAGAACTACCATCGGTTTTACCGATCTGTCTGATCTTTCCGTACAGGGTCCATCTGACAGAGTCGATTTTACCCTGTTTATCGGAAAGCAAGTTACCGATGTTATCATAAAGATAATTATTTGCAGGCTGAGTTTTCAAATCTTCCGTGTAGGAAGCATCGGACGCGTTATCCACTACCTGCGACAGCTTATTATTCAACAAGTTACCAGCAGCATCACGGGAATAAACATAACTCAGCTGGTCCATGGCCAGGCCTTTGCCATTGCTACCATTGCGCAAATAACTGAGAATGTTCCCGTTAGCATCATAAGTGATTGCTTCCTTAAACTGCTCACCGGCAGTTGCCGCACTCCAATCAGTTGCTCCGACTGATAATGAATGCTGACGCATTCCTTTGAGGCGGCTTAACTGATCATACCGATAACTATATCCCACCGGTGCTTGTTCTGCTACCCGCTTCAGTGCCAGCGTACTACGGCTGATGTTTCCGTTAAAGAGGTCTCTACCTGCTTCTGTAGGCACACCTACCGTCCATTTCAATGGGAAAGCCTTCGCCTGATCACTTATTGCATTATAATCTCCTTTGAAATACTCCAGGGAATACCCATAAGCATCCCGGGCAATATTGCTGCGCCACGTGCTCTTCACACCATCTCTTCCAATCTCGTCCTGCGGTGACAGATAATTGCCATTCACTCCTTTCAGCCAACCTTGCAACGTATATGCATAGTCAATACCCTGTACAAGTTGTTCATTACCAAGTTCAGTCCTGGCTAACGGACCGTGCAGATAGTACCGGTAAGCGGCATCTGTATGAGGTGTTTCGATCACCCATCCGTTTGAAGAAACCGTGTTCACACCTGTGTAGGCCTTTGTGAGGCGATTCTCAGCGTCATACTCATAACCATACAGGAACTGATCTGGGTTCCCGGACTGGTATCTCACTTTGTTGACCTTTCCGCTCACCAGATCATACTGATAGTCAATCTGTTTGGTATTCAGGCCTGCCATCTGCTGCCAGAGTGTCTTCACATTACCTATCTGGTCATAAGTATAATACGTAGCCTGCTCAGGAATTCCATTCGCATCTTCTCCGTAAGTCACTGCGCTTACCCTTTTCCGCAGATTATCCTGCGCATTTGCGATAATGTCAGCTGTCTGTGGTTTAGGAGCATCATAATAAGTCCTGGTCACCTGCTGTTTCGGATTCGCTCCAAACAGAGCCAGCGCGTCAGTAGAAAGGAACGGCGCAGTAAGGGGAAGAGACGCCTGTGTTTCACCCACTTCCTTAATACGCCCCTGTCCGTCATAATTAGTATAACTGTAACGGGAACTCAAACCTCCGCCCAGCGGACTAAGTTGCTCAGCGTTCTGTGACGCCACCATTCTGCCCAGCATATCATACCAGAAACGACTGACGCCTGCATCAGGTGTTTTCTGCGCTTCAATTCCATTCAGGGACTGATATGCATAAGAAGTCATCAATGTGTGCTTAGGGTAAACAGGTACATACTGTGTTTCTGTGGTCCCCCCATCCACTGTCCAATAACTTCCGGCGGCGGGGATACCAAAACGCGTCCAGAAAAGTTTAGCGCTATCCAAGGCCGTAGCATAAGAGGGGCTAAAGCCCATACAGGCATCGTCAGCGTTTGCTGATATTTCTTTTGCACTCAGTTTACGATTGAAAAAGCGGACCTGCTTTAACAGGGTAAGATTCTTCGGGTAAGTAATCCCGGCACTACCTGAGCGTATCTCCCACGGACAAGCGCCCGTAGGCTCCACAGTTACACGTGGACAGGATTTACCATTTACATATATATCCCGGCCGTTTTTCTTCAGCCCATCCCCCTGAATCACTACATGTGTCCATGGTGTCAAAGGCAAAATACCTGTCAGGTCAGCAGTTGTATGTGCCGATAATACGACGTCAGCTTCACCTCCTGCCAGAGGAGTAACGGTGTACACGTCAAAATTCAGGTACTTTCCACTGATACACAGGTTAAAGATATACTTGTTCCCGCTGGTTGTTGCTACCACCTGGCCTCCTGACCTGCTCTGATTGAACATCCACATTTCCAGCGATGCGTCCCCGCTCCGATCAAAGACGGTTGTGAACTGCTGCAAAGCTGTAGCTTCAGGAGTATTTGTAGTCGGACCACTATAAGTACAAACGGCGCTTCCTATTCTGCGTACAGCAGCAATCTGTGCAAACAGGGAATCATCCAGGGGATGTACACCTTCCGGGGGAACTGTTCTAACTAAATTTCCCGCCTGATCATAATAATAGAGTGTATAATGGTATATCTGTTGCGGGGAAGTCAGCGATACCTTCGGCTTATTAGCGCTGCAATAAGCAATATACTCAGCCCGGAAAAGACGTTTTACCTCCTCAATATATTCCTTGTACGCTACATGACCAGCTGTAACCGCATCATCAATTCCCTGCATCATACATTCGTAATTGTCCTGTTTAACGCTGGCATACACAGGATGATTACATAATAACAGTGAAAGAGACGGATTCTTCGCTAATGTATCCCCATATTCCTTATATTCTGCATAAGACAAAGTAAAACCAAAGCGGCTATTGAGCGAATTAGCAAACATCCGCTCATAGTTAGGATGATCCACGATCAGGCTATCACCCATGACAGCAACAAATGCTACTACGGCATCGGTATACTCGCTTGCAGTGATGCAACCCTTCGCTCCTTTTTCCATAAAAACAGGCAACTTCACTGGCCGCTGAAGCAGGTAACGGCAATTTGTACATCCTTTCTGCAGGAACTGCAACTCCTCTTTTGATATATTCATGGCCGCTCCATACTTCTTCGTCAGATATACATAGAATGAGTCCCCTGTCTGAGCAGCATTGTATTCAGCAGTCAATGTTGCGAGACGATCACATATCGCACCATCAGTAGCATTAAGAACCCTTTCAACAGCCTGGGGCTGGACATCATACGGATAAGGTGCATCTATCAGATACGGATTATAATCCATATTGTAAGAAATACCCAAAACGCCTTTCAGTACATCTGCGAAAGACCTGTAACCTTCTGCAGTAGCAGCCCTGCCAGCAGGGATCGTACTTGCTCCATTCATATGCTCTGCGTCTCCTCCCAACTTGCAAACCTCAATCAATTTAGCCCGCACGATACTTTTCTTACCCACATATTTAAGACTGTCCAGAAGCCCTGATAAATTCCCCATCCATACGTCTGCCTGTGCCTCACAGTTCTGGTTGATCATCGCTACCATCGCATCATTCACAACACCCTTCAACGCAGTTGTATCCGTGGTAATCGGTGACGTCGTGTAGTTGATATTGGTTATACGAGAAGTCTTATATGCATATGCCTGATTACAGCCATTCCCGGTATGCTGAGAGGCATCATAACAGGTATCAATTTTAAGTACCCAGTTATTAATTTGCCCAAACGCCTCAATTACAAATGCATGGCGGTCATAATCATGATCTATGTACATCGGCTGCGCAGTTTCCCAATCAACAGGGTCCCATGATACCAATGCCCGAATGGCTGCGCCTACAGGAGGAATGTGCCCCCTGTATGTGTATGATACCTTAGACTTCGTACCGTCATAGGCATAGGTAAGCCGCTCAAATTTGTCCTCCCTCGCGTCAACAGCACAACTAAACACCGTATCGCCCACTGCTGTACCACAATTAACGGCAGCTATGCGTAATGCACTTAAAGGAATTGCCTTATTGACGCAAAATCCCGTACTTGTCACACCTGCAGGTATCGATACCTGAGATGATCCGATGATCAGATTCCTGTATTCATCCGGATAATAAATATTAAGCGTCATTGATTTTGTTAAGGCCTGGCCCAGATATGTCACCCGGGCTATATAACCTGCCGAACAGGGATTCGCATCCTTCTCCAATATGAATTTGAAAACATCCGGACAATCAGTTACCAGATAAGCCTGCGCCGCCCCCACAGTACATTTATCACCACAATACGCGGACGTATTTCTCGCTAACTGATAATATTTATCCTTCAGCTCCAGGTACTTTTCTCTATACAGGGCCCATTCCCTGTCAGGAATACGACACTCTTCCTTAGGCGCACAACCTGACCAGTTATCGGCTTCTCTGACAGCGTTATTGTTCGCATTTGTAGTTCCCGTGTAATCGGCGCAATAAAGCATGTAGTCAACGAACTTAGACAAGCTTCCCACAGGCGTACCATCCTTTTTGGCGCCGGCAACATTCTTCGAATAATTTGTCAGATCGTCAATGAATGCAGCCATAAAATCATGTCCCTTCCCTCCGTCTGAAAAGAATGGGTCATGATCTACTAACCAACGAATACTATCGCGGTTATAAACTGCGCCCTTTGCATTTGCAGGTATTTCTGCAACCGTTTTAGCCAGTGTACGTACCTGTTCATCCCATTGCAGGTAGCTGGCATTGTCCCAGCAGAATTTTAACGCACAATATTCGGGGTGGTATTGAACAAAATTAGTAGCCCAATCACTTTTCCAATACTTCGCTAACAATTGCAATGTGAATGCACTATCATAAGGCGAGGTAAGAGTTCCATCTTCAAGTTCAAACTGCTCCTGGATATAACGTAGAGAATCTTTTGGCAGCGGCTTAAACACCTGCCTCCAGTTAAGGTTCAACACATTAATGGTGGGCTCTACCGCCTTCAATGAATCATCGAAGAGCGCGTACTGCCCGCCGGGGCTCACATCTCTCTTCATCACATTCTCCAGGTCCGTACAAGGAGTAGATGTCCTGCAGGTAGCTCTCAGTTCCGCACACTGACTGGACAAGGATGCATATAAATTATTAATCCATGTGGCAAGTGTCGTATCATTGGCTGGCACCTTAACACTATCGGCCAATAAGCGCTCCCTTATGCGCTGACTAAAGTCTGTCAACTCACCCAAAGACTCTTTACAGGTGGCGCAATCGTTAAAACAGGATAGGAAATCCTTATTGAATAATACATCACTGACAAATGTCCATTCCTTCTTCAGATTGCTGTTCTTCGCAACATAATTACGTGCATATGAATTAACCGCAGCTTCGGGTATACCTAACTCAAAAGTGATAAAGTATTCCCCGACATCCATACCAATAGTATCAACCCGTGTAGAATAAAACACCTCTTCATCGCAGCTGGCCACCATACTTCCAATTTTCATCGGGGTAGCATTTTGAAACACTACATTTCCACAATTATCAGAGATAAGGATATTCCCTTCATAATAACAATTACTGCAAATGCTCACATTATTTTCAGCGTATTTACTGATAAGCTGCTGTATATCTAATGTAAGCGTTACCTTCCCGGCAACAGCACTCATGTATGTAGCGGTGGCCGAGATCTTCATCTTCGAGGGATCGAACGAAAATTCGCGGTTCATTACAACCGTAGTCGTCTGAACGGCAGCCGGTTTGGAGGATAGCGAATCAAGATTACCTGGAGTATCCCCTGTCAGGGCAGTAGCAATCGTCTTACCAGTAGCATCCTGGTAACTAACACTTATCTGGCCATTCCCGTCAATTGTCATATTCTTCAGGTAATGACTGGCATACCCCACATCATTTCCAAATAACCTGTCCAGTTCCCACTGCTCGGGCTTACCATAGAAATACCGCGTTGCCTTGCTGACATTTGCAGGTCCTGGCTGGAACAATTTACCGACGCCACCCTGCACACTCACACGACCTGTATTATCCCCCGTGTATCTTGTTACTGCTAAAGGATAACCTTCTGCATCAGGAATATATCTATTCTCAGGCCTGGTGGTATCATCCTTAAACTCATTCAGCGGTGAATAATACCTCGCAGCACCTTTCTGATTTGACAAAGGCGCCGGTATATTTATGCATTTACCGCCGATGCCGTAGATGTCCCTAAAATTATACTTACCGGTGTCGGAAAGATGCATTTCGGGGTAATACTTCAATACAGATGCAGATGTAGGCGCCGGAAGTATACTCGCTAACGGACGTCCAAACTCATCATATATTGTTTCCTGTACTACCGCCGTTTTATCACTGTTATTGACAGTAACTGTCTGTCTGTTCCGCAAGGTGCCGTCGAAATAGCTAACTACTTCCTTCTTTTTGCCGTCTTCCGCATATACTGCGTTGTATTGCCAGTTGAGGTTATCCTGATGCCAGGAATTATCCGCTAAATCTATAACTCCCGGTTTAGTTATGCCATTCTCCCGGATCTGATAGTGCCAGGATCCTTCCTGGCGGAAATCATTATCCTGGTATTGTACCAGTCGTATGCGGATTAACAGAAATCTCGAATTATGCACCAGGGAAATATCAAATTGTTCTTTCTGCACAGTAGCGCGACTGGCATTATTCCGGAACATCTTCTTCAGGACGTCTTCAGTGACGTTGGTCGACAAACTATCCAGCTTCCGCCCATTATATGATTCCTCATCAATAAACGTCCATTCTACATCATACTCCTCCGCCCCTGTGATCGTGTTCCAGGAAAGCGATACGGCATGCGGTTCTACAGGGGCTCCTTCCGATCCGGTTGATTGCTGCCGGGTTATCACGGGAATTAACCCCGTATTCTGGTCTATATCATAAGAACGCTCTACTACCACCTGGGTCCTGAGACTGAAAGCGGCCGGAAGCGGTGCTCCCAGCTCGGCACTCGTTATGTCATTTACCGTAATCCTTACCTTATAACCATACTGAAAGCGATGAGAGGTTGCATCCTGGTATGCGACACCTGCTGCCGGATCAAAGCTGATCGCCAGCTTTACATGATCATCGACACTAGGTTCTACCTGATCAGGGCCTGACCAGTATTCTACTTTCAGATCTATCTCACACTTAAAAGCTTTAGGCAGGACAACTGCCGGATCACGATACAGCCCAAAGATGATAATATTATTTACTGACTTATTATGGATCTTCTGCCAATCAAATGCACTATTGAGAAACTTTTCATCCTTCAGTAGCAGTGTATCTCCCTTTTTTATCGCACCCTGTAACTGGTTCTGGTAAGTCTCAATAGCATTGAAGGCCCTTGCCTGCGACATTCCGCAAAGCAAGCAGGCGATCATGATCACCTTTAGCATTAATATTCTGGCGTAAACAGCTCTCATATTCATTTTCAACATTGAGGTCAACATTAGTCTTTAATCAATTCATACCCCTTCAATCGTCCGGCAGGCGACAGCTTTCCGCCATGCATTGTTACATAACGTTCCATCCGTAAAAGATCCTGCCGCACTACTCCCGGCTCAAAACTGCGGACAGTCACCTTTAATAATCTGTCTTTTGACATATCCTCCATCGCCATCGGATTAGTTATACGCATCAGCGAACGGCGAATAACACCCGCGCTGTCGAAGGACACGTGATATTCGCGGCAGCTGGCATGCCTGTTATTCACCAGCGAAATCTGCGTAAGGGGACCATCTGCCGTACGTGTCACATTGTATGTTTCTCTTGACAAAAACGTTGCATCCATCTCGGCAGATGTTCTCAGCGGATTCACGACCTCTTTGGGCTCAGATACAAATATCTTCTTCATATCATGCGCTACAACAATGTAGGCATCCGTCAACGATACCATTTCATTGTCACCAAACTGATAATAACCCTGGTTCCCCTGCCGGGTATAACAAAATTCACCCGCAATATTATTAGCCTTTTCACCCAGATCCTGTGCATCCATTGTTCCTGCGACAGTTATATACGTAACAGTATCCATTGCATGCAACAGCTTTGTCAGCTCACTGATGATAGCTTTCTGTTTTTCGTCATTCTCCCTGATCACAATCCTCTTTTCCTTTTTTGGAGGCCTGGGACCAAACCAATTCCGGAAACCGGGGATAGTTGCAAACGCGCCTGAGGCAATCAGCAACACGGCAACTGGTATAAGGATCTTTATATATTTAGCACTTAATTTCATGGTATAGCAATATTTTCACTAGTTAGCTTTACGATAAGCGGAACGGCTCTCTTTAATTGTCATGATGCCTCTTTCTGTTTCCTTCTTCACACGGATCAATGTGCCTTCATCGTCATACTCGTAGAAAGTAGCATAGTTATTTTCGTCCATTTCTGCCATTACGCGCTGAGTTTTGTCGTCATATGTGAAGGTCTTCAGCTGCCCGTCATATGGGAATATCCTGATATCATCAACATTTACATTATCACCATTCAACACTACTGTTACTTCTTCCATCTGACGGCCAAGGGTCCATGCCGGAATATCCAATACACCTTCTATCAGTTTCCAGCCTTCTACAACAGCTTTCTTTTTCAGCGTTGTCACACTGTGGTTGTTTACGGTCATTGTAATACCAGTACCAGTGCCTGATGGATCACTATCCTTGACCCAGGCCGAGAAAATGTACTTATTACCCGTTACCGGATTGAAACCTCTTAGTCCCAGCCAGCCGTCCGGTTTCTGGTAGTATTCACCTTTCGCGTTATTAGCGATATAAATCCCCGGTAAGTGTTCATTCGTGAAAACAGTAGCCACTAATGTAATATCTCCATTCAGCTTTAAACTATAGTTACCGCTGTGTGCGTCCTGATCATCCAGGCTGGCCGCGTAACCATCCCCCAGTACATTCCTGATGTTGAACCTGTCTGGCTCACATGGTCTGACACCCACACACTGATCATTGAACTTATAATCATCAAAACCGTCATAAAATATCTCCCGCTGGCGCATATTTGCCCCCACTGCTACCGGCAGACTGGATTTGAACCCGTAGCGCGCTGCGCTGTAGCGATTCAACGCATCCTTGTTCTCTAGGTCCTGGGAATACTTATCATACATCGTCATCGTGTTTGACGTCACCCATTCAATGTTCGTTGCTATACTCCAGCCATTATTGTACACCCAGAATGCGTAGAATTTCTCATAATAGCCATTCCTGCGAAGACCAGCGCTACCAGTAGGATTAGTAACCAGATCCTGGCCTGAGCGACTTGTCAGCCATGCCATTTGCTTATATGGCAGCCAGTTACCAAGATATCCGTAGAGATAGGGATTGATGGCAACATTACGTGACATGTTAGCACATTGGAAGGTGCCTGAACAAACATCGACAGCCCCCGACGGGCATTTATACCTGCGTTTAATAATTTCCCCTGCACTATCCTTCACGTAGGTATCTGCAGGCTTGTTCCACATACCTGCTGTAGTATATATTGTTTTCGTGATATTCTGTTTCAACTCAGCGATGGTGCTGTTATATACTTCCACGCCAACAGCGTGCTCCGGATCATTTCCAACCGCCTCAATAGTCAGAACGTGCTGTCCTGCCGTCAGATTAACGGGAAAGACTTTCCATTCTTCATAAGGGAAAGGACCAGGATTAAAAATTCCCTGGCGGACTATCGACTTGATCAGGACACCATCCAGGTAAATATAGGCCTTGCTCTGAGCACCAACTCCCATATAATAGGTCTTGGTTTCGTCTACTTTCAGACAGGTATTGATCCCTATCCTTGCATCACCAAAGTTTCCGTTTAGCCAGATACCTGTAGCGTTTAATCGTCCACATCTATTGGCAACCATGCTAGCGGATACGTCTCCCCCTGACAAACGACTTGAACTACTTGTACAACCATCCATTCCCCAAAAAGAATTTGTGACCATGTCAACCACCCGATCATACTCATCGTAAAACCTTGCTCCCATATGTGAATAGGAAGAATCCTGCGTTCCCGGTTTAACATCCAATAACGGATCAGTATCCACAACAGGCCCGTTAATGGGCACACATGCCTGGCCATCCGCACTTGCCATATATCCTGGCGGACAGGTTCCTTTAGCAGTTGACCCACAGTCCGGATAACCGTTCATGATGCTGATCTCTTCACCGTCAGGGCATATATAGTTCCCATTTACCCTTTTCCCATTATCGTCCAGTTCATACAGGTACACGTTAGGATCCCCCTTCAATTTGGTTGTAGAAAATATGATTGAAGGATCGATAGCCGCTTTATCGCCATTGTAAAGGGTATTCATATCAGCAGCGTATATTTCCGCCCCAACTGTTCGTCCATCGTCCGCCCAGGCTTCCACACGAATATTATGTTTGCCAGCCGATAAATGGTATTTTACCAGTGCCCATATTTCATAACTCTCCACGCGATCTACCTCAGACCAGGCAACTTTTACACCGTCAATGAGAATTCTCATTCTCTTAGTGCCCGCGAGACCAACAAATACATCCTTCTCTGTTTGCAATGTCAGCAATTTCTCCGCGCCCCACCAACGGCCATCCGGCAATCCCTGCAGCCAGATACCAACGCTATCCAGCTTTGAGCGCCAATAATCGGCACCCGTTATACCGATGTTATTCTGGTCATTGAAATTATAGAAGTGTGCGCCCTGCTTACCATAATCCGGCGACGATCCTCCGGACCGGATGGTATACGTAAAGGCATTATTAGTCATACCAGGTTTGTAACATATCCCATCTGCACGCTCTTCATAACCTTCAGGACAGCTTTTATAGTTACAATCCGCAGCCTGGCCCCAGGCCTCATCATATAAAACAGCCGTTGCATTTAAGACCTTATACGCTGACAGATCGCCACCGCTTAGCAACTGTAGTTTGTTACCGACAATTGGGTTCTCAAGGCTTGTAATGGCCGTAGCAGGTGCTGATAATATGTTCCTATATCCTGACCGGCAAATTTTCACCAACCCGTTTTGCGCACGGGCCAGTCTGCCTGTCTTCTCTATCAGGCGAAGCGACTTATTACCATTTCCATCAGTGGAATTTATCACCCATGTATGATATCCTGTGTTGACATTTATCAACTCATCTCCCGCAGTGAGGAATGGTTTGAAATCATCTTTGGGAATACCGTTATCGTCCGTAGCGAAATCTGTAAAGACTGTCCCCAAGGTCTTATAAGCCATGCCCATCTGGCTGTACATCCAGTAAGCCGGAATGCTCATAGTATACACCGGATCGTCAAATTCGTTCCCGGACTGGGTTAAAACGGGTTCTCCTGAATATTTATCATAAAGCAGATAAGATGCGGTACTCGTAGAACCATTTATTCGCTTCACTACCTTGCTGATCAATCCATAGTATTGAACCGTCTTCATCACAACAGACGAGCGGAATAAGCGGTAGTCATCATTCTGCGCCCAGGGAAAATGCGGAAGATAAAGCGGGTAACCATAAAAAGGGATCACATCCATTCCAAGGTTAATGCTCTTTCCTTTATTCTTCATTTCCGACTGACGCATATCAGTGATCATTTCAATGTCCCGACCAATGATCTTACCTTTTGTGATCGTACCCGTATTGTCTACAACGTCCACTATATTCTTAAGTCTTTGCGTGCCACCGGATTCTTCTGCATTATAGAAGTACTCTGTAGAAGAGATCTCCTGACCGCTTTGATTAAACACTTTTTCCGCCTTCTCCTTTCCATGCATGTCATTCAGGAATACTACATATCCCTGGGACATACTTTGCTCATAAACGGAATTACCTCCAAAGAATGAAGACCAGGCATTAGGTTTATGCAGGTATTTTTGTATTGGGGTCTGTTGTACGAATACAGGAAATTCCTTTGCTGTATAAAACTCATAGCTTAACCAGCCGGTTTTACTTTGCTGGTCTCTTTCACCTCCAGCTCCCAGGTTGCGTACCTTTACTTCACGGTATCCGACAACGGGCGCCGGGTATAAAGACTCCGCCATAGGCTCTTCCAGATAGAAAAAGTTATCTAATGCCCATTTTACCTTCTGCGTATATTTGACAGGTTGCCGCAGCGGATTCTCATCTCCGCCAACAGCCGGCTCATAAGAAGCAACCCCACTGCTGATCAGCGCATTCTCCCTCCAGGTTGTATATTCATATTCCTGACCATAAAGCGCCTGATTCTCCCCGCTCACCATACTGCCCCACTCGTCTGACATGGTTATTTTTTTAACCCTAAGGCCTCCTCCCAATTTCCTTCCATTCATTTTCACAATACGTGCAAAGCTTTTATTCAGCTTCACTTTACTTGCGAATTTTTTCCTCATTGCCTTCTTATTGAAGTTCTCTATCAATTCAGAAAGATTAGAAGTAGCATTTGCTATCGCGGTAACTATAGCAGCAACTGGTTTATCGTCAGTAATACGGCTCTTATATCCAAGGTATGCATATCTCGGGTATTCTAATCTCATCCTTTGCCACGCCGCACTCGCAAATGGATTTACCTCCACCCCACCTTCCGTATCATCCTCAAATGTCACTTTGGCTATTCCATTACTCACCCGCGCACTTTTTATCTTTGCATAACAGGGAATGAAATCATATTTCGAATCATTAGTCGACGAGACGTCATCTGTAACATTTATAAACAGTTTGCAATAGAGGTACTCCTCTCCATTAAGGCATGTATCCAGAAATGTCTGCCTGTCTGTCGTACTAAAATGCGAATCATCAATTCTGATGTCAAAAGTTTTCGCCTTCAGCAGATTGTCAACCGGATTGCCATCCTTATCATACATTGCCTGTATTGTGCTCATATCCATCGCCTTCTTATCCTGCACATAGGCATAGTCATCTGATTCATAGCTGACATTTATGACCCCTCCCGTCGGCAGCGTAATCTCACTCAATTGCCACATTCCTGCATTCGCCGCAGCATCAGTACTGTCATGTGCACTATAAGGATACTCATCACCCCTTAAATCGCCAAAGCCATCTTTGTTATTGGTTCCCGCAGGTTTGAGCGTACCCCAGCGGTCAGCTGACATATAAGCATAGTTTTGCCCCTCATTATAGCTAAACACATATTGGTGATGTTTGCCTTTATCTGAACTGCCATATTTGAAATAGACTCTCTCCAGGGTCAGCTTTCCATTCGCTCCCGAATTGGGAACTCCTGGGCACAAGTTGTAGTTATAGCAAAATACCACCGTTTTGACAGGCGTGGTCAGATCGTTCTTTGAGTACAGCCGAATCTCCTTCAATAGCTGTTGTTTAACGGTAGTA
This sequence comes from Chitinophaga filiformis, assembly GCF_023100805.1. Taxonomy (NCBI): domain Bacteria; kingdom Pseudomonadati; phylum Bacteroidota; class Chitinophagia; order Chitinophagales; family Chitinophagaceae; genus Chitinophaga; species Chitinophaga filiformis. Next base: position 3,753,425 of record NZ_CP095855.1, on the reverse strand, counting down.
TCCTTTACTCCTAACCAGTTACAGCCTAGCGCATCTTTACGATCCTCCGTAATGAAATATGCGATCATTGTTTTAGACTCGATGGAATGCAGATACCACAATTCTTTTTCACCGTATACGAAAGAGCCCTTGTCATCGTCAGGATCAGCGTTCAAACCACGGTTAAATTGCGCCTGGTTAGAATCCTTTGCATATGGGGTACGCCAATGAAAGTCTTTCTCCAACTTAGAATAGTTGAATTTGAATGCAGTTCCCCGGTCATCCTCCGTAATACCATTATCGGTCATATCTACATAGTCCGGCGACAATATACCAGTAAGCAGATAGGAGGTGGCGTAAGCTGGCTGAGAATCCTTATGATAATATTGATCGGTTGCACCTGACGAACGATAATCAATCTCACTGCCATTCCTGGCAAATGTTGCAAGGTTAGTGTTCTTGTCAACAGTAGCTCCCTGCGCCATTGCGAATGTGTATTCATCCTGCCGTTTATTGTAAACGGGTATTCCATATACCATTCTCTTACCATCATCCCCGGTAACAGACATTTCGGAAATGTGATGTGCTTTACGGACCGCATCTACCCTCGGTATGATCTTGCCTGATACAGCATTACAAGGCTTCGGATTAAATTTTCCGCTATCCAGTCTATTCAGGTCATAACTTCTGATCACTGTATCAAGTCCTGCAAAACTTGCCTCTTTGGCCGTCAGATACATTACAGCTGTGCGGCGCACTTGTCTTCCTACCTTCTTATATGCCGAATCAGAGTTTACAGTTCCCCATATTGTTGATGTCAATTTACCTTCCGCCACCTTTCCGGACAACGGAACACTGACAGGATCCTCTCCCAGTATCCTCGATGAAAATGCAGGATCATCCACATGTTTCTCTCCCACCTGCTGGAAATATGCAGGTTCCTCTTCCAAGGTGCTTTTGGGGGCAAAATCTCCCTTGTTAAGAAAGCCATTATCTTCCTTCCATTTGCCATTTGCATTGGTGATGTCTTGTACATATACAGATGTTCCCCCATGAAAATAGGCGCCAGCACCATATTCTGCACTAAAAGACTTATTATCGGAAATATCCTTGGTCTCATTATCGAACACAACGCCATTGCTATGCCTGTATAAACGGACCTGTCCGCCTCCAAACTGGTTACTATAAGAAAACAGATCAGGTGTAGCAATGGGCACAGCCAGATTATTCATATCAGGGATGACAGGATTATCCTTCTCTCTCATGAAATCCATCAACGCATCAGGAATGTTTGAACCATTCTGCGCATACAGCAACCCATAGGCTCTGGTACTTTTTGTTCTGTCCAGCACCTCGCGTTTCACTTTATATCCCGTTACACCAGCGCCGGTGAAAATACCTACAGCGGCACCTCCAATATCTCCCTTGTAAGTTGAATTGGTTGATTTAAAAGTAATATTACTTTTAGGATAAAAAGGGGGAGTATTATAACTCACTGAGGAACTGAAAAGCTCGCCTGATGTGTTACCATCTTCACGATGTACCGTTATATGGCGGTCTTTGTCTTCCAACCAAATTCTTGTACCCGTGATGGAATAAGAAGTACTGAGCGTTAATCCTTTTAACCCCTCTCTTGTGTTAAATCCAAGGCTCAATGATTCTGTAAGGGAAGCTGTATTCCCCGCAATCATATTATATCTGAGTGACGCAGAAATATTTGGAGTAACGGAAACACCATCTGCTGTGCTGGATGTCAACCCTACGCCTGCGCCAACACCAGGTGTCAGGGGGCCACAATTGGCTAATGACAATGACGTACCAGCGCTGGCTCCTATTTCAGCGCCATACCCTGTATAGTTGTCGCAAAATATGCCTAATGACAATGAACCCTGAATACCCTGGCCAAAGATCTCGCCCCGCACCGTCAACTTTCCCCCACCAGTGATCTTAGGCTTCATATAACTCTCCGTCGTCACAGTATCCCCGTTCGCATCGTCCGCGATGCCCCTGATATTCCGGTTCATAGCACCCACATTCAGGTTCCAGCCGAGTCCTACCCAGCTGGCCTCATCATCCATTCCGGAACCAGACTGATAGTTCAGGTTCACAGGGTATCCGCCTACGTCAAGTAAAGGAATATTATACTTAAAATCACCTGTAAACAGGTCCACCATATCACTGGTCCCTGCAGCCTGAAACTGTTTAGTTTCAGGTTGCACAGGCCCTGAGGTCAATGCCCAGGCCACAGTAGGCGTCAGCCCCTGCACTAATAACAAAACAAGAAAAAAACAAGCGATCCGTACACGGGTACGCGCATTTCTGATCATCATATCTTCAGACTTAAAGAATCAATATGGGCAATAGCACTTCCCTTTAATGGGAAGGAAATGAACTGGTGTGTGAACAGCCAGTCCCTGAACAACAGTTTACAATCCGGCCGCGCATATAATTTCGCACGGTCGAAAACCAGCATATATTCTACACCGTTGACAGTACCGTTGGCAACGCGGGTGATGTCTACAGCGCTAATAGTATCTGTCGCATTAACAAGCGAGAAAAGCGTATCCAGTCCATAGCTGTAACTGAGATCGCTTGTTCCCTTCATTGGCACACCTGCGCCGTTAGAGACATTCAAACGGAAGTACACCAAAGAAGTATCTTCTCCGGCGCCACGCTCAGATGGCATATATTGCAATCTGAATACGTAGTCATTGACTGTTTTCTCCTGTACCAGCTCATTATCTTTCATGGACTGTGCAAGGTCTTTCTTACCCGCACCACAGGCACAAACCAGTACTACACAACATGCGGCTATAAACTGCTTTATCATCACTCCTCTGGTTGTTTATAAATAAATCTTAATTGTTTCTGCTCTCCTGACGGCAACTTCACATCCATGATGTAGAAATAGCCATCTACAAAACCACTCTTACCTGACAGATCAATCACTACCTGGTTCATCCCTCTGGCTACTTTCACAGCGGGTAGTTTCTTTATCCGCTGATCAGGTTTTGTCAGACACTGGATACTATATTGGAGCTTAGTCTCCGCATAGGTATTATTGAATGCAAAGAGTAGCTGTCCACGGGCAATGTAAAAGTTGCCTTTAGTGAGGTCTTCCAGGTTCCTGAATGCGTCAGGAACCGGATTAACAGGTGGTTTCTCACACTCCACGGTAAAATCCCATATTTCTGATTCCGCCAGCAGCAGGTCATTTTTGTACGCCGCTACCTGCCAGGCGTATTTTTTTCCTTCCACCAACTGGTTGGACAGCGAAGGATACAGCAGTATAGGCATTGGGATCTGGCGTTGATTAATAACAGCCAGGTTCATACGCAATGCTTCTGCACGTTGCTGATCCTCCTTTACCTCAACAAGCAGCAGGCGGTACATGACGCCATTCACAGACGGTATCAGTGGTTGCCAGGAAAATGTGGGGCGTTTGTCGCACAGCTTATCGCCATCATAAGGCTGTATCAGCTGCATCGCACTGAATGGCTGCAGGTTATAACTGAAACACTGTTCCCCGATAGGCGCAGTATTATGGCTGCTGCCTTCATACAACTGGAAACAATAGTCGTAGTCCCCTTCGGGGAAGAAACCACTCTGTCTTATAACAGTGGCAATCCTGCTGTTACCAAACGAAACCGCAGCATTATATACTGCTCCCGGAGGAACGGTGTTTAATCCTGGCATCAGTTCAAAAGGGTTGGTACGTACTGTAACTACCGCTCCTGATTTCGCTTCGGTAATATTGATAACAAGATTAACCGTCTGCCGGCCGGCGGAATTACTCATTCTCACTTTGTAAACATTCTCCAGCGTGCGCCCCTGGATCTCCGGCATAAAGGAAAATGTGACCTGTGCCTTCAGAGGCAACAACGCACATAGTAACAGCCCTGTCAATAATATTCTATATCCTTTCATATTGCCGTTAGTTTATCTGGTAATGCAAAGACATTGCGGTATTGAATCTGCCATAATAATAATTGGCAGCAGTGTTCCTCAGGTTTTGCCGGCCATCGGCGGAAATGCTCAGGCTCCAGCGTTTAAACAACTGTGCCGCTACCTGCTGGCGGAGACCGATCTGTGTCACTACATCTTTACTATCCATATAGATGAGCGAACTGCTGCAGGACAATTTCCACAGGAGATACTGGTAACCGGCTTCTGTATTCAGCAGGTTATTATACACGGCTGCATTATTCACATCTCGGCTGTACAAGGCACTGACTATGACCATTCCTGGTCCTGCCATCCACGTTTGCATAGATGTAGCGTTAATGAACAGGCTTTTCACCGGTGCATCCGGCTGTTGATAATTCAGCTGTTGTAATCCCAGGCTACTGTTATTGCTGAAAGATCTTCCTGCAATTTTCCCATTGGCCTGGCTGGTAAATGATATCTTCCTGTTGAGGAAAGCGGTATATTTACCGGTTTCCGTATGCTCACTCAGGGTATTCTGCAATAAGTTCATGCTTAGGGTAAAGCGGCGGGTAAAACGATAACGTCCGTCAAAAGCATATTGCAGGCTTTTACGTTTATTGTCTGTTAACGGTGACACGGCCAGATCACGAATGTCTGTCCGCAGGCTAACAACAGCCCGGTTACGCAGCCAGCTGCGTTTTACGAGAAAGCCATACTGCAAGGTTCCCCTGCTGGCAAAGGGTGCACCAGGGTTCACATAGCCCAGGCCAGCATAGTTGAAATATACTTTATGGCTGAGCCCTATCTTCCTTACGTCTCCATTATATGCCATCCCGATAGAGGCAGTCGCCCAGATATCATCCAGGAATTGCCCGGCGGCCGATTTAGAAACTGCCGCGGCATCCTGACCACCATTACCAAACTGACCGGACGACTTGGAAAGCTCAAAGTCAAGCGTACCCAGCTCTCCCAGGCTCAATTGCTGCGAAACAGATCCTACAAAAACATTCCTGCGGATCGCTGCGGTATTGAATCCATATTGTTGTTGTGGTCTGGCATTCGCATTTAACACAGATACATGGCTTTGTTTATTGCCAATATCTCCGCGGCCGATGCGCAGGAACTGCATACCATAACTACCATTACCGGTAGCTGATTGTAAACCGACATCCTGGACACTTAATTCATTGCGCTTACCCGCTGCCAGCATGATAAACTTATTGCCCTTTAAAAAGGAACCAGCCGCACCGCTCATAAACAGATCAGATAAAGATCCTTTGCTGGCATTAGCGCCGATACTGCCAACCTTTAATTCCTTCATGTTCATCATCAGCCTTTGCAATGGGCTCATATGCAGTAGATTACCTGCAATGCGGGATGTGTTCTCAGGCTTTTTCAGCCATCCGTCAATATCTCCCTTTACCCGCTGCTGCCCTGCAAGCATCTTGTTCATCTCCTTCACGCCTCCCAGCTGCTTCTTCAGGGCCATGATCTTATTATAATATCCAACCGAAGTATCGCCATTCCGGATCAGGACAGTCCTCAGCTGAGCGCTGTCCAGGTACATGAGCTGATCGGCAGATAGCTTTCTTCCCAGACTGTCTGTGCCACCATTAATAACCGTCAGCTGATCTGCAGCATACTTTTTCATGCTGCTTTTCACATCCAGGTCTTCCAAAAAGTATTTCTTCAGATCATATTTTTTCTGCAATTGCCGATTTATCTTCTCCAGGTATGCCTCACGATCAAAGGAAACCTTCATAAAGTGAGCATCCTGCAAAGCTGTATTCGTATAATCATATCCTGATAAGGTCGAGTAATTCAGCTGGAAGGGAATACTTCCTACGGAAAAAATATCCTGCATTGTTCCCTCATTCCACCAACCAGACATCATTGCAGTGGAATCACTGTAGGTGGATGTCCAGGACATGCCCTTCACCTTATTTTCAGGCTTCCCGGGCAATGTTAAATTCCCCGGAAGCTGCTGTTCTCTTAACGCATAGAAACCACGCAGCTTATTGTCAATATATTGTGTCTGTTTTGCGCTGTCCTTCATGCCGTCGAAGATCCGCTGCATTTTTGCAATACCCGCAGATGTATTGCCGGCCTTCATATACTGTACAAACTGTGTTCTGGCGCCCTGGTGAAGACCGGAAAGTCCCAGCCTGTTAAAAGGAAGTGCCGGCGGGGCCGTATCTAACGAATGGAGATCTGTTACCTTGTTGTTAATAGCATTTACAAGCGCCGATTTTAACACAGGCTGATTGGCCAGGCTTCCCGCAGCCAGATCGTTGGGCAAACTATCACGTAACGCCTGGGGAACTAAGGGGTCAGCAAAAGCAGCTGGCATCAGCCATACCATCAGGCATACCATTACAGGCAATGCCCTTTTGTATATTTTATACATCATATTAAAGTTCAAAACAGGTACAGGAAACACGTCCAGGTATAGAAGAGAAACTTTTCCCTTGGCAATAGAATTTCCTAAAATAAGTACTACAAGTCAGCACGGGACATATCACCACTCACTCATTTCCAGCTTTCGCTTCCAGGGCAGACAAGCGCTTCTCTCTGTCGCTCAGCAGCTGTTGTCTTTCGCTTATCCTTTCCTCCCGCTCCTCCAGGGCTTTCTCCTGAGCTATCAGGTATAAGGTCATTTCCTCGATCTTCTGCAACAACTTCGCCTGGTTCTGCCCCAGCTCCAGAGCATTATCACTTACTTCCTTCGCAGAAGGCATCTCCGGAAGATGTTTATGTCTCGTTATAAAGTGCTCCAACTGCTGTAATGAAGGCAAATGGTAGGAAGAATCAAACACGAAGTCCGCCCAGTTATTGGGAGTGATCCGCACTTTCTTTGCCAGCATTTCTCCGTTTACAGCCAGTCTCACCTTAGGATCGGCCGTGCCTATCCCAACATTCCCGGTGGCCTGCCTTATATACAGGAGAGATTTGCCCAGCTGTGAATTGTAAAACTCCCAGCCGGCCGTAACAACGGAAGAGGTACACTCAAAACGCACTACTCCCGGATCTACGGGTGAACCTTTCAACCAATGGGACTTCAGCGTCTGGTTCACAGGATCAGAAGTAAAGACCAAGCCATCCACGTTCCTCACCGAAATGTTGTTGGTAGTAGTATTACCTTGCGTAGTAACCGTCTGCAGGTTGGGCGTCTGCGCGTACCCGCTCAAAGTCAGGCCTATCGAAACAAATACAAAAAGTAACTTGCGAAACATAACCATTCTCCCTGCCTTTATTTTTGATCAATTCTTTTTTCCAGCTCCTTCAGGCGCTCTTCCTGTGCTGCAAATTGCTTATCCTGCGCCTTTATCGTCTCCTCCTGTGCCACGAACTTCTTATGCTGCTCAATCAGGTATAATGTCATTTCCTCGATCTTCTGCAGCAATTTTGCCTGGTTCTGGCCCAGGTCCAATCCCTGCTCGCTTACCTCTTTTGCAGAAGGAATACCCGGCAGGTGTTTGTGCTCCGCAATAAAACGCTCCAGCTCCTGCAATGAAGGCAGTTCATAAGCAGATTCAAACACGAAATCCGGCCAGTCGTCAGGCGTTACCCTCACCTTTTTAGCATAGATATCGCCGTTCACAGCCAGCTTTGCTTTAGGATCTGTAGTGCCAATGCCCACAAAACCGGTGCTCTGTTTTATAAACATGACAGACCTGGCCTGCACGGCGTTATAGAACTCCCAGCCTCCGGTGGTGGTGGTTGAAGTACAATCAAAGCGGAGTGTTCTCGTCTCCGTTGGTGATGGTCTCAGAAAATGCGATACAGTAGTATAGCCAGTGCTCGCATCAACACCGATATTTAATCCATCCTTGTTCCAGATAGAGATACTTTTTGTCGTTGTATTTCCCACGTCCGTCACCGCCTGAAGATTGGGGGTCTGCGCATGGACGTTCAAGGCAAATATTCCGCATATAAAAAAAGTAAACGCTGATTTACTATTCATAATCATCACTAGTTATAAAATCAAATAGTTAGCACCTTAAAATATATTGTCCCAATTGTTTTCATTCTCATTTTAAATGCAGGCATTATTACGCCCCGGACACACCAAGGCAGGCTATGCCCTTTGCGTAATGCGCATCAGATTGACAAAGTAAAAAGCCCGGGAAACGCTCATAGGTATACGAGAGCTATTCTTCGCAAATAGATATAGATTTCCCTGAACAAAGTATTGAAAATCAGCTTAAGGTTATTTACCAGGACCTTTAATCCTGTAGCATTCGAAGTACCGAAAATCCACAAGCACACACACTCATTACAGATGCTGGGCAGTTAACAACGCTTGACAGATACGAACATTATGACTTAACCATAGGTATACACTGACTAACTTAAGTGCAAAGAAAAATAATATTCCTAATATTAGAAAATTTGTCAGCAAATTTATCGAGATATTTTTTTGCGGCGATCTGATTTTCATACCAATGAATTAATGAGTTAAAGATCGACCGCCGGCACGCAGTCTACATGCGTAACGTTTTAAAAATATTGTAACTCCTTTTTCCCCACCCGGACGTATATAGCGCTACGCCAGCTTTTTTACTCATTTAAACAATAATTCCTTTACTCAAACTTAACACTCCGCTAAAACTCCCGTAATATTCGCTCACCACCTTTGCACCTTCACATTACTCACCAAAATCCATTACGATGACGAATTGTCAAAGACGGATGTTCTTTACCTTTTTTCTGTGCTTAGCGTCTGTTTGCTCTTTCGCACAAGCCAACCTGGCCGGCATTTCCGGTAAGGTGCGCGGAGCAGATGGCGCACCTTTACCAGGTGCTATGATCCTGGTAAAGAATGAATCTACCGGGTTTCAGACCAGGGCTGTTTCAAACGACAAGGGAGAATTCTTATTGAAAGAGCTGCCCTTAGGTACTCCCTATTCCGTTACCGTTGAAGCCATGGGAATGGTGTCGCAAAAACAAACAGGATACTCCCTGAACCAGGGCGACCTGCTGGCGGTATCTTTTAAAATGGAGGAGAAAACAACAGAACTGCAGGCCGTTGTTGTTACTGCCGGCTCCAACAAAAATAAGGTGGAAAATATCGGTGCGGCAACTGCTGTAACAGCCAAGGATATTGCCAAACTGCCGGTGAACGGACGTAACTTCACCTCACTGATGGACCTCTCCCCTTTGAGCAGTGGCACGAACCTCTCCGGACAACTCGCTTCTGCTACCAACTTTACCATTGATGGTATGGCGGCAAGAGGTACTATTTCCGGCGGACAACCAACCGGCGCTTATTCCATCTCTATGGAAGCAGTAAGGGAATTCCAGGTGGTGACCAACCAATATGATGTTACCTATGGTAATGCCGGCGGTGGTACCGTTAGTACTGTGACCAAATCAGGTACCAATACCCTGACAGGTAGCGCCTTTACCTTCCTCAGAACCGACTGGCTGTCCAGTAAGTATGGGCTTAACGGACAAAAACGTAACCAGCCCTTCTCTACTTATCAATATGGTTTCTCTATCGGCGGACCAATCATCAAAGACAAAGCGCATTTCTTCCTTGCATGGGATCACCAGGAAGACTCTCGTCCATTGAGCATTGCCTATATTCAGTCGCCCGACGATGAAAAGAGATACAATATCACACAGACCGGACTGGATCAGTTCCTGGCTATTGCCAGAAGCAAATACGGAGTAGCCAACACTCCCCAGGTCGGACAGTTCGACAAAAAGAAAAATACACATGCGGTATTCGGAAGGATAGACTGGCAGCTGAATGCAAAAAACCTGCTCACCATCAGGGATAACTTTATCTATGATATGGATAACCAATCCGACGGAGACAATACTGCCATCAATATCTATGAAGTATACAGCAGCCGCAAAAGTATCAACAATAGCCTTATGGCCTCGTTGCGTACTGCTATCAGTTCCCGCGTAACGAACGAATTAAAACTGCAGCACTACTGGGAGTATAATAAACTGTTCGCCAACTCGCAGCTGCCGGCTGATAATATCCCAAGAGCTATCGTACAGAATGTGCAATCTTCCAATGCCGAAGGTGCAACACTTACAACGGCCATCCAATTGGGAGGACAGCGTTATGGCGGCGACTACTTCAACAATCACCAGGTACAGCTGATCGATAACGTTTACTGGAATGTCGGCAAATCACACTTCACCTTTGGTGGTGGCGTTATATTCACCAACCAGAACTCCATCTATGGCAGTGAGACCAACGGACGTTTCTATTTCACCGGTCTTACCAACTTCGACAACCTGACCCCTTACCGTTATGCACGCGATGTATATTTAACGGACGATCATAACATCAAATTCAATATCCTCGTTCCGAACGTATATGCCCAGGTACAAACAACAGTGGCACCGGGCCTCGACATCACCGGGGGTATCCGTGTAGACTACACCGCCTACCTGGACAGGGCTAACTACAATGCAACAGTAGACAGGACCCTCGGACTGAACACTTCTAATAAACTGAGGACACTGCAGGTACAGCCACGTATCCAGGCAACCTGGGACGTCGGACAGAACAAACGCGATATCATCCGTGTAGGCGCCGGTATCCTGGGCTCTGCACTCAACCCTTATTCTATGATCAACAATATGCTGTTCGACGGTTCACATATTGTTGGTGTGGATCTGACAGGAAGCCAGGTACCTACGCCTGATTTCATCTCTTATAGGAAGAATCCCGCTACTGCTCCCGGTATGAACCTGATAAACGATCCGAATATTCCGAAACTGGCCACCATTAACATGAACGGAAAGAATGCAAAAGTACCTACCGTTTACAAGGCCAACGCCTCTTATTCTCACTTCTTTACCGAGAACTTCAGGGTGAGCCTCAACGGCTACCTGACACTGGGACGGAACAACTATACTTATATTGACCGTAACATGGTGGATCAGCCTTACTTCCGCATTGCCCAGGAAGACAATCGCGGTGTATACGTTCCAGCCAATACTATCAACGCCTCCAATGGCGCTGCCGACTGGACAAAGAGCCGTAAGACCACAGAAGTAGGACGCGTACTGGAATTGCAGAGCACCGGAAAAGTAAACCAGATGGCCTTCGTGGTTGATGGTGCATACCGTTACTTCAGAGATGGAGAGATCGCTTTTTCTTACACATGGAACAGCACCAAAGACAACACCTCCTACAATGGTAACGTGGCCAATACAGCAACACTGGTACAATACGTTAAAGACGATCCGCGTGACCTGAGCAAGATGTCTTACTCTGATAACCAGTTCAGAAATAAAGTAGTGGTATACGGTACCGCACCTACCTTCTGGGGCATCAGCGTAGGCGTTCGTTTCTCCGGTATCGGAGGCACCCGTTATTCACTGACGGTGAATGGTAACATGAACGGCGACTTCGTTGCCACCAACGACCTGGCATATGTTTACGATCCGAAAGCAGCCAGCACTCCTCAATACATCAAGGATGGTATCAACGCTTTGTTGAACAATCCTAAAGTGGAAGAAAGCACCAAAAAATATATCACCAGCAACTTTGGAAAAATCGCGGAAAGGAATGGCGGTGAAAACCCATTTTATGGTGTATTCGATATCCGGGTGAGCAAGAAAATAAAGACGTTTAAGAAACAGTTCGTTGAAATATCAGGAGATCTGTTCAACGTTGCCAACTCATTGAATAAGTCATGGGGTGTAAACCATAACGTGGGTACTACTAACCTGTACACCATCAAGAGCTTTGATCCGAACACCAATACCTACAACTATGCCGTAAATACCAATGCAGGGGTTTCCAGCCTAAGTGGTAATCCTTTCCAGGTACAGATCGGGTTGAGATATGGATTCTGATCTCACAGGATATTTCCTAAACAAAAAAAGGCCTGCTTATGCAAGGCCGTTTTTTCGTTTCCTGTGTGAAGACAAAACGTGCCTTTTTCCCGTCTTTATACCGCTTTAATACCGCTAATCCTACGTTAAAGGTACGTTCACGAACGTAAGATTAACGCAGCATTAGCGGTATTAAAGCGGTATCAGGACGGCATAAAAGCGGCAAAAAAATTCGGCAGCTGTCATAGTTGTCTAAACACTATTTTGTTACACAGCCGAAGCAATATCTCCTGAGGCCGCGCATAGGTAGCAACGGTTTCAGATGGGAATCGCTGGCCTTAGTTGTTTAAAGCATGTTCATACGATTGACAGGGGTTTCATCCATATTCAACAGCCCACACGATTCCTAAAGCCTGATAGCACACAGCTTCGAAGAACTACAGCCAGTGATCCCATACTGAAACCGGGCTACTTAGCGCTAATAGTAAATATTGCACAGAAAAACACCGAACCTCTGCTATCCCTCAGGTACACCCGAAGCGAAAACACATCTGAATTTCGCAAAGCATAACTGCACATTTCCGCCATCCGGGAACCCTTGTTTTTGCATTTCGTCCTCCCGTTTCTGCGGCTTGTATACATGATTTTGCAGTTCAGGTACATCCTTCAAAACCACTTTTCAATCTTTCCTAACATTGCATCATGAAAGCGTACAACTGCTGAAATATAAAGCAGTCAAGGCATTTCAGGAACATGCTCTTTGACATATGAAATCTTACAAACCATAAAAAAACCGCCTCATTTTTCAATGAGACGGTCCATTCTTTTTACATTTTCATGCACTTACTTCCGTTGGAACCAGGCATCAGGCACCTGCTGGATCTTCCCCCCATTCACCCTGTATTCCAGTTTCAATGTATAACCGCCCCCGCCTTCAACGAACTGCAGTTCAAACGGGTGTAGCCCTTTCTGCAGGGCCACCTGTCCGCTCTTCTGTACCGGTGCATGCCAGCCGTCATTGTCTACGACCTTATCACCGGCTATGTAGAGGTTCGCGCCATCGTCTGCCGTCAGGAAGAAGCTGTATATAGCCGTTTCCGGCACCTCGATATAACCGGTCAGCCTGGCGCCGAAGGCTTTACCGCCTTTGCCCATACCTTCAGGAATGATCGCGTTATTGACGTTGACCAGGCTATCTGCTGTTGCCGGCAGTTTACCCGCGCTCTTGTAGGAGCCGTTGAAATATTGCAGCTGCAGGCCGCTCTGTAAGCCACTTACGGTCACCGGCGGGAAGAAAGACTGCTGACGGTAGTTCAGCGTGTAAATATCGCTTATACTGCCGCCCTGGCTGAAAGAAGCCAGTTTGATAGTACCCGGACCAGGTACGATGAACGCTTCCGGTAGTTCGGGCGATTTAACGGAAGGCGCTGTACCATCGGTAGTATAACGGATAGTGATACCCGGCGCCGGTTTTTCCAGTTTCAGCACGGTCTTGCCTACCAGCACATTGTCGTCAGTGAAACCATCCAGGTCAGGCATACGGTAATGCACTTTCAGTTTGTCCAGCCTTTTGTATTGACCGTTCAGTCTTTTCAGGTAATTATCATAATCCTGCTTATGTGTCCACAGCACTTCCGCCAGCGCTGTCATACGCGGCATGAACATGAAGTCGGCACGTTTCTCGGAAGGGATCCATTCCGTCCAGATGTTTGCCTGTGCACCAATGATAGCTTTTCCTTCCTCCGGTGTCAGACCTTTAGGGACCGGATCGAAATGATAAACGTTGGAAACGGAGTTGCGGTCAGGAATACCGTCGAAGTACAACGGATTACCCGGTGTCATGATCACGGTATTGCCATTTTTTGCCGCTTTCACAGGTGCATCAGGTACCCAGCTACGCCAGTACATGAGGATCGCAGTAGGACTGATACCGCCTTCCAGGATCTCATCCCAGCCGATCAGCTTCTTCCCCCTGGAATTGAAAAACTTTTCCATCCTCTTCACGAAATAGCTCTGCAGCTCTTCTACGGAAGACAGGTTATTGGCCTTCATCACCGCTTCGCAGGCGGGCGATTTTGCCCAGGTGCTCTTTTCCACTTCATCAGCTCCAAGGTGAACGTATTCTGAAGGGAAGAGCGCGAATATCTCTGAGTATACATTCTCTGCAAACTCAAAGGTCGATTCATTACATGGGCAGATAGGCGTGGTAAACAGCGGGCCCCAGGTAGAGCCACCTACACAGCTCAGGTAAGGATAAGACTTGATAGCCGCCATCATATGGCCCGGCATATCAATTTCAGGGATGATGTCGATATGACGGGCTGCCGCATAGGCAATCACATCTTTCATCTGTGCCTGTGTATAGAAACCGCCATAGAGGGTTTTGCCATTCTTTTGTATGATATGGGATTTGTCGATCTCCATATCCGGATTGGTCTTCGCCTTCTGCATACATACGGAATCCTGGTTATTGAATTCACGCCAGGCGCCCTGTGCTGTCAGCAGCGGATATTTTTTGATCTCGATGCGCCAGCCCTGATCGTCTGTCAGGTGCAGGTGAAACTTGTTCATTTTGTACAATGCCAGCAGGTCGATGAACTTCTTCAGGTAGTCAACAGAGAAGAAGTGCCTGGACACATCCAGGTGCATACCACGCCAGGCATAAGAAGGATGATCCGTGATCTGTACAGCCGGCACAGTGATCTTCGCCAGCTTTCCGGCTTTCACACCTTCAATAACAGCCGGCATCAGCTGCCGGACGGTCTGTATGGCACGGAACATACCGGTAGGCGTCTTTGCAGAGATCACCAATTGTTGTGGCGTTACATCCAGCGTATAATCCTCTTCCCCTGTCAGCTGATCATTTTGCTTCAGTACAATGGCCCCTGTACCCGCTTTGGCAGCAACAGGTAAAGCCTTTCCCAGTCCCTGTTTTACCAGTGCCTGTAATTGTGCGGCTTCATTACTGAAAAATGTCTTGTTGGCGGGCAATACCAGTTTGGTACTGGCGGTGATCACAAATTCTCCCTGCCTGGGCGTCAGTTCCTGTGGATAGGGCACTAAAGCATAACGTGCAGGGTCTGCCTCCTGCGCCCGGGCAACAGATACGCCCAATAGTGCGCTGAGTGCCATGACGCCTGTAAGCCTGAATGATTTGAACATAATAGATTCTTTAAGCATGATAAAGGAAGCAGGCAAAATAACAAGAATCTCAACAGCAAACTGATGCCATATTGCTCATTACTGCGGCAATATTGACGCCTCGGGCTGCCAGTTTTCGATCTTCAGCAGGCGGAAAAATTCCGTTTCCTCTATTTCCCTTACGCCCCCTGGTGGCAGGTCGCCCAGCTCCAGGTCCTCGATAGATACACGTATCAGTCGATCGCAATGGTGCCTGATAGCTGACATCATTTTGCGCACCTGGTGATATTTGCCTTCGGTGAGTGTGATCAGCAACCAGGAATGTGGCAGGAACTCCTTTAGCGGATACTGCTCCCTCGGTTTGATATAAGCCGGCTTTTCCACGATCTCCGCCTGGCAGGGTGTGGTCACCCAGTCTACACCTCCCTTGATGCGGATGGTCACCCCCTTTTGCAATTGTTCCACTGTTTCCTGGCTCACAATATTCTTTACCATGACCAGGTAAGTTCTTTTATGCGGCTGCTCACTTTCAAATAACAGGCGGGTTACTTTTTTGTTGGTAGTGAGTATGAGCAATCCTTCGGAATGATTGTCCAGTCTTCCAATGGCATGCGTACCTTCGGGAAAGTCAAAATCAAGATCCCCCAGCAACCTGACCTTGTCGGGGCTGATAAACTGGGAGACCATGTTGTATGGTTTATTGATGATAAAGTAACGGTGACCGCTGTTGCTCATTGTTTAATTTATTTCAGATAAAATCTGACCAATTCTGATTAATATATTTCCATCAGACTGACATAAGTATCTATAATTTTAGCCATTGCCAAAATTATCTTCATTGTATGAAATTATTCGCTTTCGTTTTCGCACCACTTGCCGGTTTCAGCATGTTGGCGCAGGCTCAGTTAAAGAAAGACTATCCCATACAGCCTGTTGCTTTTACCCAGGTGCATGTGACCGATAACTTCTGGGCGCCAAAAATAAGGGTTAATGCCGATGTCACAATCCCCTATACGTTGGAACAATGCAGGCGTACCGGCAGGATCGATAATTTCAAGCGGGCGGCACACGTATTGCCGGCCGATACAATGACAGAATATACATTCGACGATACTGACCTCTACAAAGTAATAGAAGGTGCTTCCTACGGCCTCCAGATGAAGAAAAACCCGGAACTGGAACGCTACCTGGATACCCTGATCGCCGTTATCGGTGCAGCACAGGAAAAGGACGGCTACCTGTACACCTTCCGTACAATGAACGCGCCTAAACCTCACCCCTGGATAGGCACGAAAAGATGGGAGGAAGAGGAAGACCTCAGCCATGAACTATATAACTCAGGCCACCTGTTTGAAGCGGCGGTAGCCCATTACCAGGCTACAGGCAAAAGGAACCTGCTGGATATTGCCATCAAAAATGCAGACCTGCTGGTGAAGACCTTCGGCTTCGGAAAAGAGGAACGCTTCCCCGGTCACCAGATCGTGGAAACAGGGCTGACAAAGATGTACCGGGTAACCGGCAACAAATCTTACCTGGACCTGGCAAAGTTTTTCCTGGACGTACGCGGCCCCGGCAAAAAATACAGCGGAGAATATAACCAGTCTTACAAAAAGGTGGTTGACCAGCACGAAGCTGTGGGCCACGCTGTAAGGGCCACCTACATGTACACCGGCATGGCAGATGTGGCCGCCCTCACAGGCGATGAACAATACCTGCACGCCATAGATGATATCTGGCATGATGTGGTGGAAAAGAAACTATACATCACCGGCGGTATTGGCGCTACCGGCAATGGTGAAGCTTTTGGCAAACCATATGAACTGCCGAACATGTCGGCCTATGCCGAAACCTGTGCCGCCATCGCCAATGTATACTGGAACAGCAGGATGTTCCTGCTCCATGGCGATGCAAAATATATAGACATCCTCGAGCGTACCCTTTACAACGGACTACTGTCCGGCGTATCCCTGAGCGGCGACCGTTTCTTTTATCCGAACCCTCTCGCCTCCATGGGACAACACCAGCGCAGCGCCTGGTTCGGATGCGCCTGCTGTATTTCCAATATGACCCGCTTTCTGCCCTCTATGCCCGGTTACATGTACGCACAGGATAAGAATAATCTATACGTAAACCTTTTTGCCGGCAACACCGCCGATATTCAACTGCCCGCCGGGAAAGTAACGCTTACCCAGCAGACAAACTATCCCTGGGACGGAAAATTAAACATCACCATTAAACCAGCCCATACCACCGCTTTTGCCCTGCACGTCCGGATCCCGGAATGGGCAAAGGGAAAACCGGTACCGGGCGACCTTTATTTTGACGCAGACAGCGCCGCCGGAAAGCCGATCCATATCTTCCTGAATGGCAAACCAGTGAAATATGAGATGGTGAAAGGTTATGCCGTGATACAACGTACCTGGAAGGCGGGCGATAATATCAGCCTGGAATTCCCGATGCAGGTGCAGAAAGTCCTGGCGAACAGCGCTGTGAAGAGCGATACCAGCCGCTTTGCCCTGGAACGCGGCCCGCTGATGTACTGCCTCGAAGGTCCCGACAATAAAGATGCTACCGTACAAAATATCGTTGTAGATAAAAATGCCGTAGTCAACGCGGTATATAAACCGGACCTGCTCAATGGTGTGACCGTCCTTGAAATGCAGGGTACCTCCACCAGCAGACAGCTGAACTCCGACCAGTTGATCAGTTCAACACAAACAGTGACCGCCATCCCTTATTATTCCTGGGCTAACCGTGGTCCTTCGGAAATGACCGTCTGGATACCTTACGAAGCTTCCGCTGCACGGCCGAAACCGGCGCCGACCATTGCGTCAAAAGCCAAAGTGAGTGCTTCTGTGGCAAATAAAAGGATGTACATGGCCCTGAACGATCAGTATGAACCTAAAGACTCGCACGACAATAATTCCATGTACCTCCACTGGTGGCCTAAACACAATACGCTGGAATGGGTGCAGTACGATTTTGACCAGGAATATACCGTATCGGAATCGCAGGTATACTGGTACGATGACAGTCCCTTCGGCGATTGCCGTATACCCTCCTCCTGGCGTATCCTGTACAAACAGGGCGACCAATGGCTACCGGTGAAGAACGTCAGTCCCTATACGGTTACAAAAGATAAATACGACAGCGTAAGGTTCGAGCCGGTGAAAACCACCGCTTTGAAGCTGGAAGTACAGCTACCTGCAGAAAATGCATCAGGCATTCACGAATGGATTGTTAAATGACTAAATTTTTTAGCTAATATTGCAGTGCTATGTCACTGCAAATTACATCACTCAATTCTGGCAGCAACGGAAACTGTTATTATATCGGGAATGCAACGGAAGCCGTCCTGATTGATGCAGGCATATCCTGCAGGGAGACGGAAAGGCGGATGAAACGCCTGGGATTGCGTATGGACAGTGTCAAAGCGATATTTATCTCACATGAACATTCAGACCATATCCGGGGACTGGAAGTTTTGTCGAGAAAGTATAGCCTTCCGGTATACATCACGGAAAACACCATGCAACATGGTAACCTGAGCCTGGATGCATTGTATGTAAGAAGCTTCGATGAATACACGCCTATATCAGTCGGAGCACTCAGTGTAACCGCATTCCCGAAATTTCATGATGCCATAGAGCCCCGCAGCTTTATGATCAGTTGCGCGGATGTGAGGATAGGCGTATTTACAGATATCGGCGCTCCCTGCGATCACCTGATCAGGCATTTCCAGCAATGCCATGCCGCCTTCCTGGAAGCGAATTATGACGAGCAGATGCTGGAAAAAGGCCGCTATCCATTCTACCTGAAACGGCGCATCCGCGGAGGGAAAGGGCACCTATCCAATACACAGGCCCTGGAACTGTTTAAGGCGCACAAGCCGCCTTATATGAGCCATCTGCTCCTGTCCCACCTGTCCAGGGATAATAATAATCCAGAACTGGTACTCGAGCTCTTCCGTCCACATGCTGGACGCACGCAGGTCGTTGTCGCTTCCCGCGATGTGGAAACGGCGGTTTATCATATCAGCGCCACGCATCAACCTGTCGTTCCTAAAATAGAATACATACAGGGACAACTGTCTTTTTAAGACATCCACCCACCGTTCATTAAGTAAGGCCCCATATAAGCAGCAAACTATATTGCGGCTTCCTCATGCAGACCAGAAGCAACCCGCTTTCCAACATATATCATATCACCTGCTAACCATTGTCATATTCCAGGTCCGCCCCCGTGAATACTTTTGTAGCATCAATTAAACATCATCTTATGATCAGCATGCCATATATCACAGCTGCAGAAGCTGTAAAATGTGTTCAATCCGGTAACCGTGTGTTTATTCATGGTAGCGCAGCTACCCCCGTTCATGTTCTCAGGGCTTTGCAGAACAGGCATTCAGAACTGAGGAACGTGGAACTGGTAAGCATTACCACATTGGGAGATGTTGATTTCGATAATCCTTTATACCGGGAAAGTTTCTATATAAATTCCTTATTCGTTTCAGCTGCAAACAGATCGGTGGTGAATAGTGATGACGGAGATTATGTGCCCGTTTTCCTCAGCCAGATCCCGCAGTTGTTCAAGAAAAATATCCTGCCACTGGATGTGGCCATTGTACAGGTTTCACCTCCTGATGATCATGGTTACTGTTCCCTCGGCACTTCTGTAGACATTGCCAGGGCAGCGGTGGATACGGCTAAATACGTGATCGCACAGGTCAATCCGCTGATGCCGCGTACCCACGGACAAGGCTTTGTCCATATGTCTAAGTTCCATGCTGCCGTATGGCAGAAGGCGCATCTTCCTGAACTGGATTATTCTGCGCAGTCAAACGCCATCACAGAAAAGATCGGCCGCAACATTGCCCAGCTGGTGGAAGACGGCGCAACGCTGCAACTGGGTATTGGCGGCATTCCCGACCAGGTGCTGAAGAACCTCAGCAACCATAAAAACCTGGGCTTACATACTGAAATGCTGTCTGATGGCGTAATACCGCTGATCGAAAGTGGGGTGATCAATAACAGTCAGAAAAAGCTGAATACCGGTAAATCAGTAACCTCCTTCATGGTAGGTACCCGTAAGCTGTATGACTTTGTGAATGATAATCCGGCTTTGCGCGTAATGGATATCAGTTATGTGAATGATACTTCTATCATCCGGCAGAACCCAAAAGTGACCGCTATCAACAGCGCCATTGAAATAGACCTGACCGGCCAGGTATGTGCAGATTCTATCGGTACTTATCAGTTTTCCGGTATCGGCGGACAAATGGACTTTATCAGGGGAGCCTCCCTTTCAGAAGGAGGTAAACCGATCATTGCCCTGCCTTCTGTTACCAACAAGGGAATTTCCCGTATCGTCCCCTTCCTGAAAGAAGGAGCTGGCGTGGTAACCACCAGGGGGCATGTGCATTGGGTGATCACCGAATATGGTATGGTAGACCTCTTCGGGAAAAGCCTGAAACAACGCGCCAAAGCCCTGATAGAGATCGCCCATCCCGATCATAGAGAAGAACTGGAACGGGCCTATTTCTCCCGTTTCGTCAAAAAGGTAGTCCCAGCATTGATATAATAGCGTTAAAGATGGCTCAATGCATCCTGTAGGTCGAGTTGATTTACGGGATGCATGATCCTTTTGCGGTGGGCCCGTCCCCAGTTGGCCATTTCATCAATGATGGTCTCGAGCGTTTTGCCGTATGGCGTCAGCTCATACTCTACGGTCACCGGTTTAGTATCGTACACCGTACGTTTCACCAGCTCGTTCAGTTCCAGCTCCCGCAACTCCTTGGAGAGCATCTTGGAACCTACCCCCTCTACTTCACGTTGTAATTCCATAAAGCGCTTTTTCCCAAAACGCAGAGAGCCTATAATGGCGATCTTCCACTTTCCATTCAATACGTCCAAGGTATCGTGGATGGCACGGAGATGCTCCGTACATACTTCAGACTTTTCAGAAGTTCCTGTTTTCTTATTCATAATCAGTATAGTTTCCCCCGAGAAACCACTTTCCTCCGGGATACCACTTTCGAAAGTAAAGCATCTTTCGGAACTTTACAAATCAAAGCAGCATTATTATGAGTACTACTAATAAGATGAAAGTAGAGATCTGGTCGGATATTATGTGTCCATGGTGTTATATCGGTAAGCGGAGATTTGAGGCTGCCATGGCCCAGTTTCCCGACGCCGGCGCCGTGGAGATAGAGTGGCACAGTTTCCAGCTGGACCCTACCATACAGTCCGGCCATGGGGATAATCTGTACGCCTATCTGTCAAAAAGGAAAGGCATTCCCTATGAGCAGGCAGAACAGATGAATAACCAGGTAACCGCCCTGGCAGGCAGCCTGGGTCTGACCTATAACCTGGACCAGGCAGTGGTGGCCAATTCTTTCGATGCCCACCGTCTCATCCAGCTCGCCAAAAAGCACCAGCTGGGCGACGCAGCCGAAGAACGTCTTTTCAGGGCATATTTTACGGAAGGAAAGGATTTCAGTGATCCGGCTACCCTCGTAGCACTGGGCAAAGAAATAGGTCTGGAAGAAAGCGTTTTACAGGAACTGGTCAGCGGACAGGCATACGCTGCTGAAGTACGTCAGGATATAGCTGAAGCAGAAGCTCTGGGTGTAAGAGGTGTGCCTTTCTTTGTATTTGACCGTAAATATGGCGTTTCGGGCGCACAGGCGGCCGAAACCTTCCTGGAAGTGCTGAACAAATCTGTGGGGGAATGGAAAAAGACACAACCTTCCGGACTGGAAATAGTAGAAGGTCAAACTTGTGGTCCTGACGGAGACTGCTGACATACTGTTGTCATCTTCGTATCTTTCCTTTGTACTGTTAAAATAACACCGCAAAGGATGACCGCAAAAGAGCTTCTCCAACAAAGACTGGCAAACCAGCAATTGATAAGTCCCGCCTACGGCACCGCACCAGAAGTGGTAAAGTGGTGCGGCGCCATACAGGCACAGGACTATGAAATGTCCAAATGGGCAGTGGGTATGCGCATGCCTGCTGCCACTACGGAACAGATAGAAACCTCCATCAGCAAGGGGGAACTTGTCCGCACCCATATTTTACGCCCCACCTGGCACCTTGTACATCGGGAAGACGTGCGCTGGATGATGGCACTCTCGGCCCCCTCTATAGAACAGTCCATGGGCACCTACAACCGGAAACTGGAACTTGACAGCACCGTATTCCGAAAAAGCCAGAAAGTATTTGAAAAAGCACTGAAAGACGGTAAACAACTGACCCGGCCCGAACTGGCAGCTATACTGGAGAAAGCAAAGATCCCCACTAACGATCTCCGGATGAATTTCCTCCTTATAAAGGCAGAACTGGATATGGTGATCTGCAATGGCGGCAAAAGGGATAAACAGATCACGTATGCCCTCTTTGAAGAACGCGTACCTGCTACCTCCAAAACACTGACAAAGGAAGAATCGCTCGCCGCCCTCGCCCTTCGCTATTTTAACAGCCATGGCCCCGCTACCCTGAAGGACTTCACGGGTTGGAGCGGCTTACCCATCACCGCCGCCAGGCAAGGCCTCAACCTGGTAAAAGATCAACTGAATAAGTATGCTGTTTACGACCTCGAATACTGGGACCCCACCCCTGCTTCAGACCTCAAAAGTACTGACAGGCAGGTGCTGCTGATACCGAACTACGACGAATACCTCGTTGCATACAAGGACAGGGACATCATCTACGACGGGCAGCATGACGATCACCTGAGCCGGGAAGGCAACCCGCTCTTTAACAATGTCATCCTCATCAAAGGACAGATAGCAGGCGTATGGAAACGCACTATCAAAAAAAAGGAGATCGTGATGGATCTGCAGACCTTTACTCCCCTCAATAAAACGGAGCAGGCTAAACTGGATAAGGAGGTGGCCAGGTATAAGCAATTCATCCACTTACAATAATATGCATTAAATTGGGTACATGTTTACCCGTTTATTCAAACTATTGCCGGCTGCTATTATTATCTGCAGCTCTCTTGTTGTATCCGCACAACGCGGTGATTCGCTGAAGACGGATCTGCAGTTGCTGAAAACGAAACTGGAAGCCATCCATCCTGACCTGTATGCATATACGCCGAAGGACAGGCTGGAGCAGGTGTTTGACAGTTGCTATCAGCAACTGAACGATGACACGGATGACAGGCAGTTTTACGGTATCATCAAAGTACTGTTAAGCGCAGTAAGAGACGGCCATTTGTCGTCCGAAGCCTCCCCGCGCTTTTCCCGGTTCATTCATGCAGAAAACGCTTATGTTCCCCTGATGGTGTATTTCCGGGGAGACAGCATATTCGTCGTCAACAGCATTGACAACAAGATACCGGCCGGCAGCCGCCTGATCAGCATCAACTCCCATCCCGCCGAAGCCATGCGGCAAAAGATGTATGATCATCTCATATCAGATGGTTACACGACAAGTAAGAAAGCGCTGATCCTTAACCAGATCTTCTATTTTTATTACTATCTCGCTTATGGCTATTCAGCAGGATTTACAGTAGAATACATGTCTCCCTCGGGGGAAAATGCGACAGTCGCATTACCTGCTACTGAGGAAAAGGTTATCAATACACTAAAAGTCACCGAAGAAGAAAAACCTTTGTTAGCGGCCACTTTCCCTGAAGACAATATTTGTGTGCTTGGCATCAGGACCTTCAGTGAAGATAATCTCCAGCGGGCAAAACTGGATTACCCTGCTTTCCTTGAAAAGACTTTCCGGAGAATAAGACAACAGAAGGTGCAAAAACTCATTATCGACCTGCGCGACAATGGTGGTGGCAGGGATGCATATGGTGTGCTGTTGTTCTCCTATCTCGCGAAACAGGCATTCCCTTACTACAGCTACCTGGAGAAAGACGGCAGGAAGCTGTCAGGCAGGCCGGGACTGGGCTTACAACGTCCATCCGCAACACCGTTCAGTGGAGCTGTCTGGGTCCTGACAGATGGTAATACATTCTCTGCCGCTGCGGAATTCTGTGCCGTAGCGTATAGTCATCACAGCGCTACTTTTATTGGCGGGGAAACCGGCGGAACATACGAAGGGAATCACTCCGGACAGTTGATAGATGTGCTGTTACCATCCAGTAAGGTCACTGTCTGGATACCCACTACCAAATACGTCATGGACGTGATTCCCCCAAAATATCCTGGCCGTGGCATTATTCCGCACCTGCAGGTACAGGCATCTGCTGCCGAATACCTGCGCCATGAAGACCGGGTACTACAGGACGCCCTGTCTGAAGCCCGTTCCCGTTAGGCAGTACTAATGCTCGTCTTCCTCTCCTGTGTTCTTTAGTTTCGAGAATAAGGCAAATGCGCCTTTTACAACTATATCCGTTCCCTTGATATCAAAGCCGGGCGGCATGATCACTTCTGTATAGCCTAACTCGCTGTTACCTTTTTCAATGGGCAACATTTCGTAAAGGTAATTCCCCTGCGCGCCTGCTTCCCGGCCTTTGGCGATAAAGATGCAGGGCTTGCCTTCGAACTGGATGATCGCTTCATCCGGTAAAGCGTTCACCATGGCATTGCCGGTTTCTATCCAGGCAGTCAGGTACATACCTGGCAGCAGCTCACGGTCTTCATTGTCCAGGTGACAATGCACCTGCACGGTACGCTCGTTGCTGATCTCCCTGCCAATGAGATGTACGCGTGCACTGCGTTGAGTGGTTTCGTTCGCCAGTGTAAAACGCACGCGCTGCTCCAGTTTCAGCTTGGGAATGTCTTTTTCGAAGACGGTCAGTTCTGCATGCAGATGTTCTGTATTGACGATCTCAAAGAGTTTATCCGTCGGGTTCACGTAAGCACCGATGTTGGTATTCACGGCTGTTACATATCCCGTAATAGGGCTATACAGCTGGATCGTGCTCTGGATATTCCCTGCATCCAGGGCTGCCATATCAATATTAAGCAGCCTGAGTTTCTCCTGCAGGCCTTTGATACGGGCAGCATTGGAGAGATAGTTCGCCTTCGCCTGCTGAAACACCTTCTGTGCGTTAACATTCTCTTTCGCCAGGGCCTCCTGCCGCTGGTATTCTGCCAGCAGGTATTCCTGCTGGCCTTTGTTTTCCAGGTAGTCCTGCTGTAGCTGGATCAGGTCAGGATGTTGCAGGGAAACAACCACCTGTCCTTTACGGATCAGGGTGCCCTGCAATAATTCCGTATTCTTCACGAAAGCCCCGAATGGCGCGGAGATGGTGATCATACTCTGCGGAGGCACATCCAGTTTGCCGTTGGCGCGGATATTACTGCTGATCTGTTTAAGTTCTATCCTGCCGGTCTTCACACCAACAGTAGCATACTGCACAGGCGTTAATTCCGTTATCATTCCTTCAGCAGCGGCATGTTGTTCTTCCTGTTCTGCTTTTTCTTTTTTGTTGCCACAGGCAGTGAAGGAGATGATCAGGGCACTATATATGAGATACTTCATGATTTCTGTTGGTTATGGTTGTACGTTCAGCATTTGTAAGGACAATACCGCATTGTTATAGTCACGGATGGTTTGCAGGTAGGCTTCGCGAATGTTAAACACTTCCTGCAGGCTTAAGAGATAGGTAGTGTAACCCACATCTCCTTTTTCATATCCCAGCAATGCCTGTTTTTCAATCAGCATCGCATTGGGTACGGCCGTTTCCCGGTAATAATCCAGGCTGCTCTTATACCGCGAGAACTGTGCAAGGGCCTGTTGCCATCTGCTTTTCAGTTCCACATTCGACTGCTGATAGTTGAGGTCTGCCTGTACCCTGCGTTGCTCGGCGGCTTTCACCCTGGCACGGGAGGGCCCCAGCCATAAAGGAATAGATACACCGGCATGCCATCCCTGGAAACGGTCGCCGCCTTTGGCAACAGCAGTTCCTGCACTGTTGAGCGAAGTACCTATCAGCGACTGGTTAAAGTAACCAAGGGAAAGATCAGGGAGAAGTGCATTCGCTTCCAGCTTTTTCTCCTTCTCCTGTATCACCACCTGCTGCTGCTGCCATTGTAAGGCAGGATAATGCTGCAGTTGGGCAGAGTCGCCAATATTGCCGGCAGCTAAAGGCTCCAGTGCCTGTTTTGCGATGGCCAATGAAGTAGCGCTACCCGACAATCCCTGTAAGGCAGCCAGCAGTAGCTGTTCTTCAGCAAGGCTTTGCCTGTTGAGATGTCGTATCTCCGCCAGTCTTGTTACAGCAGATGTCTTCTCCAGCAGCCCTGTTTCGCCGGTCCTGAACTTCAGGTCTGCAGCTTTGACGAAACGTTGATAGATGCTGTCCTGCTGTTCCAGTAATTGCCTGTATGCATACAGGTATTGCAGCTGGTACCAGCCCTGCTTTACCTGGAATACCAGTTCATGTCTGGTGACCGCCTGCTGCAAGCGGCTGCCCTGCAGCTGTGCATCGTACAAGGAAGCCTTTGCACCAAATACAGTAGGGAAAGGGATCTTTTGTGTGACCGTGATATTATTATCGTTTTTGACATAGCTGTTGTACTGTCCGTATTGCAGTCCGACATCTGTTTTAGGCAGTTCTCCTGCCGTCCGCTTCAGTTGCCTGTAATAATCCACACCAGCTCCCGCCGCCTGCAGTCCCTTATTCTGCTGCAACGTAAGCTGTATCAGCTCATCCAGCGTAAGCGGCTGCTGTGCGCGTGATAGCATGGGAGCACCTGTCAGCAGCAAGAAGATCATTATTGTTTTGCTCATGTTTCCGGCGCTTTTTATTTTTTCAGATAAGATGTACAGGCAGGGCAATACAAATAGTGTAAGTAATGTGGCGGTTATCAGTCCGCCAATAACAACTGTAGCCAATGGCTTCTGTACTTCCGCACCACTGCCGTGCGAGAGCGCCATGGGCAGGAATCCCAGGGAGGCAACTGTGGCAGTCATGATGACAGGGCGCAGACGCGTACCTGTACCCTGCATGACGATCTCCCGCAGATCGGTCAATCCTTCTTTGCGCAGGCGGTTGAATTCAGCAATGAGCACAATGCCATTCAGCACGGCCACACCAAAGAGCGCTATAAAACCGACTGCCGCTGAAATGCTGAAAGCCATCCCCCGCAACCATAAAGCAACAATACCACCCACTGCAGAAAGGGGGATTGCGGTGTAAATAAGCAAGCCTTGTTTAACAGAACCAAATGAGAAGTACAGCAGGATGAATATCAGCAGCAAGGCTACGGGTACCGCTATCTTCAGGCGGGATCTGGCCTGTTGCAGATTCTCGAAAGAGCCGCCGTAGGTTACATAATAACCGGGGGACATCTTTACTTTCTTTTCTACCTGCTGCTGCAGTTCGTTCACGATACTCTCCACATCCCTGCCCCGCACATTAAAGCCAACGGTGATACGCCGTTTGGCATCGTCCCGCTGGATCTGGTTAGGCCCTACTTTCAGGCTGATATCAGCTACCTGGTTCAAAGGCACCTGGTTGCCATTGGGCGCTGTAACATACAATGCTGCAACATCTTCAAGCCCCGCCCTGTTCTGTTGGTCCAGCCTTACCACCAGGTCATATCTCTTCTCTCCTTCATAGACAATGCCTGCACGCTGGCCGGCAAAAGCGGTATTGATGACGGTGTTGATGTCTTCTATATTCAGACCGAACCTGGCGATCTGGTCACGGTGATATTGTACCACGATCTGCGGCAGGCCGGATGACTGTTCCACATAAAGGTCTGTGGCGCCGCGTATGCCACTCACCACACTGCCTACCTTGTGGGCATAGGCGGCCAGCCTGTCCAGGTCCTCGCCATAGATCTTGACCACCACATCCTGGCGGGCGCCGGTCATCAGTTCATTGAAACGCATCTGTATAGGTTGCTGAAAGCCAAAGCTGACCCCGGGGATCGCCTCCAGCGCTTCCGTCATTTTATCGGCCAGTTCATCCCTGTTCTCCGCTTTTGTCCACCCGGAACGGTCTTTCAGGGCAATGATCAGGTCACACGATTCCACCGGCATAGGGTCTGTAGGGATCTCGGCGCTGCCGACCTTACCCACCACTTCCTTCACCTCATCCGGAAATTGCTTCAGCAGGATACCTGCCGCTTTACCGGCAACATCTATTGTTTCGTAAAGACTGCTGCCTGTGAGCAATCTTGTCTCTACCGCAAAGTCGCCTTCATCAAGCGAAGGAATAAATTCTGCACCCAGGCGGGTGAACAGCAGGAGGCTGCCGCCAAACAGGAGGATGGATATTACTATGACGGCTCGTTTAAAGCGCAGTACAAAGGTTAAAGCACGGGTATACACGCGATGGAAATAATCCATGATCCTGTCAGAAAAGGTACGTTTATGCATGGCCTTTTTACTCAGGAATAATGCGCTGGCCATCGGCACATAGGTCAGCGAGAGGATAAAGGCCCCTAAGATGGCAAAAGAGACCGTCTGGGCCATTGGGCGGAACATCTTCCCTTCTACGCCGGAAAGTGCCAGAATGGGCAGGTAAACGATCAATATAATGATCTCGCCGAAAGCCGCCGATGTTCTGATACGGCTGGCAGCAGTATAGACCTCTTCATCCATTTCTGCCTGCGTAAAGGCGATGCCTGTTTTTCGTAAGCCCAGGTGGTGCATGGTGGCTTCCACGATGATCACTGCACCATCCACGATCAGGCCAAAATCGATAGCCCCGAGGCTCATCAGGTTGCCCGATACATTGAAAAGCTGCATCATACAGATGGCAAACAGCATGGCGAGTGGGATAACAGAGGCCACGATCAGGCCGGCCCTGAGGTTGCCCAGTAATAACACCAGCACAAAGATGACGATCAATGCACCTTCTGCCAGGTTACGCACGACGGTTTCCACGGCATTGTTCACCAGTTTGGTACGGTCCAGGAAAGGTTCTATCAGCACACCTTCCGGTAAGGTCTTCTCTATTTGCCTGATCCGCTCCTTTACATTCCTGATCACGGCGGAAGAGTTGGCGCCTTTCAGCATCAGTACGATCGCTCCTACCCTTTCCCCTTCCACGTTACGCGTCATGGCGCCAAAACGGATGGCGTGCCCGTAACCGACCTTTCCTACATTGTCGATCAGCACAGGGATGCCGCTGCTATGCGTTTTAACGACTACATTCCCGATATCTTCGAGACTGCCGATGAGGCCTTCACTGCGGATGAACCAGGCATTGGGCCTCTTGTCTATGTAAGCGCCGCCTGTATTCTGATTGTTCTTAGCCAGCGCATTGAACACGTCAGTGATACTGAGGTCCATGCTACGCAGCTTTTCCGGATCAAGGGCGATCTCATATTGTTTAAGATAGCCGCCAAAACTGCTCACGTCTGCCACGCCCGGTACGCCCAGCAATTGTCGCCGGATGATCCAGTCCTGTATGCTGCGCAGCTCCATGGCATTATACTTCTGCTCGTAGCCTGGCTTTGTATGTACCACATACTGGTATATTTCTCCCAGTCCTGTGGTGACAGGCGCCAGTTCCGGATTTCCTACGCCCGCAGGTATCTGGTCCTTGATGGCGCTTAATCTTTCACTGACCTGTTGCCGGGCCCAGTATATGTCTACATGCTCCTGGAACACGACGGTGACAACACTCAGCCCAAAGCGGGAAAAAGAGCGGACTTCCGTGATACCGGGGATGGTGGCGACGGACTGTTCCACCGGGAAAGTAACAAGGCGTTCTATGTCCTGTGCTGCCTGGGAAGGTGCAGTAGTGATGATCTGCACCTGGTTGTTGGTGATATCTGGCAATGCGTCTATAGGCAATCTCGTGAGGGCGTAAATACCCCACGCGATCAGCCCGACGATAAAAAGTATTACGATCAGTTTATTCCGTACAGAAAAACCGATGATCTTATCGAGCATGGATGTAGTTTAAAGATGAATAAAGGTATAATATCGCTGTATCATACCCTGGGAGGGTTCCAGCATTTCGCTGTATAACCGGGAAGGGAGATGACCCGGTATTCTGTATAAGGAGTGTGAATGATGTTTGTAACTGGTTCTATCTGTATCGTCTTTTCCAGTACTACCGGCAAAGAACAGTTATGACAACTGAAGAAAGGAGAACAGATGCCCTGCGGCGCATCATGCCTGTCGCCTTCGCAATTATCAAAACTGCAACAGGGAATGACTGCCATCAGCAGTACATAGACCGATATGATCAATGTGATTATTTTCATACTGCAGGGCAAATATAGGGCAATCATCAGATTTAATTGTAATGAAAGATTGCAACACTGTTGTCAGTCGCGGGACAGGGCGTATCAAAGTATGATACACCCTGGTTCTATTCGGATACCTGATGGAGTAAGGTAGTCCTTTGAGCGATGCGCAGCGCTTATTTTTACTTTTGATCTATGCCATTGCTGATTACTTCGCCAATTGCAGTACAGCCCAGAGGGCAGCGCCTGAAATGATCACCCATAGAAGCACACCCTGTATCAACGGTCTCAGGCCTACTCCTTTAAGTACTGCGCCGGACAATCCTGCACCGATGAGGAACAATGTGAGGGTCAGGCCGGTCTTTGCCACCTGTACTATCACATCGCTGACAGGCTGCATGGGTACATAGGTATGTAAGATCATGGCCAGTACAAACAAGCCTATGAAGTAAGGTATTTTCATTTTCTGTTTACCTGTTTTGAAGCAGAACGCCGTCAGCAACACCACAGGGATGATCCAGAGGGCACGGGCCAGTTTGACGGTAGTGGCTATTTCAAGTGCCTGCGGACCATACTTGCTGGCAGCACCCACAACAGAGCTGGTATCATGAATGGCAATAGCACTCCAGAGACCAAACTGCGTCTGCGTCATGTGCAGGAGGTGACCAACAAAAGGGAACAGGAAGAGTGCAGCGGAGTTCAAAATGAAAACCGTACCCAATGCAACAGACAACTGTTTTTCTTCTGCCCTGATCACCGGGGAGATCGCCGCGATAGCACTGCCACCACAGATAGCTGTACCACAGGAGATGAGATGAGCCGTCTTACTTTCTATCTTTAACAGCCTGCCTGCAACGTAACCAATTATCAATGTACCTGTAATAGAGGCCACCGTGAATAAAATGCCTTCGCTGCCGGCCTTGATGGCACTGTGAATATTCATGCCAAAGCCCAGCCCTACAACAGAGACCTGCAATAATATGTGTGTGGCCTTATGATTCAGATGCAGGAAGGGATGGCCGATAAATTGTGCGATGATCACGCCTGTAATCAATGCCACGGGAGGAGATACCCAGGGCGTCAGGCAGGCGGTAAGCGCTAATACAAATATCACTTCACGGGTGGTGATACTTCTGTCCAGGAAGTGCTTTTTCCCTATTCCTTCCCGGAGTGTTTTTCCATTGTGCAGTATTGTGTTCATTTGCCGATCTTTTGATGGCACAAAGTTGCGCTACATCTTCCGCTAAAGGAAATTACCATTCGTAATATCCAATAACCGGAAGTTATGGGTTAATAGTCACAAAAGTTATTATCCAATCAACGGGAAAAGATTTATTTGGCAAATAATACCGATTGGTATAATTTTACATCGTCTTAATGAAAGTGATATGAGTAAGGCAGAAAAAACGAAAGAATACATAGTAGAGAAAACGGCGCCCATCTTCAACAAGAAGGGATTTGCCGGAACATCTCTCTCTGATATGACGGAGGCGACTGGTCTTACGAAAGGTAGCATTTACGGCAATTTTGCCAATAAAGATGAGGTAGCCCTGGCTTCTTTTGACTACAACCTCCGCAAGATGAGAACATATATCAATGCGGAGGAGGACAAAGCGAAAACGGTCAAGGAGAAGCTGATGATACGCACCAAGCTTTTCGGCAAGGAACGCCCGATCGCGTACCCGGAAGGCGGTTGCCCGCTCCTCAATACCGGTCCCGAGGCAGACGATACACATCCTGCCCTCAAGGCAAGGGTTGCTGATGCGATTGAATCATGGAAGCAACGGACTATCCGCATGATCGAAGAAGGGATCAGTAATAAAGAAATATCTCCTGATACCAATCCCGGGCAGGCGGCGCTCACAATAATTTCCATGATCCAGGGAGCGATATTTGTGGCAAGAACAACCGGCAAGCGGGAATATGGAGAAAGTGTCATGGAGGTGACCAGAAAATACATACAGTCACTCTGACTATTTTTTTAACTATAAATATACCGATCGGTATAATTCATAAAGCGAAAACAAAACATCATGAAAACGAGCAACAATACCGTCCTTATAACAGGCGGCGGAGCAGGCATAGGCTTTCAAACAGCCAAACTGTTATCTGAACAAGGCAATCATGTCATCATTACCGGCAGAACTGCAGCTACCCTCGAAAAAGCAGTGGCGCAGCTGAAAAATGTAACACCGATAGTATCAGATGTATCGAAAGAAGAAGATGTCATTGCGCTTGTAAAAAAACTGAACGCAGCGTTCCCCACGCTGAATGTCGTGATCAATAATGCCGCAGCAGCGGAAGTATACAGACTGGAGGCCGGTGTAAATGCATTTGAAAAGGCATCAAGGGAGATCCACACCAATTATCTGTCTGTAATAAGGCTGAATGAACTGTTACTGCCTTTGCTGGAAAAACAGGCTGAAGCTGCCATTGTAAACGTCTCTTCTATCGTGGCTATCTCTCCCGGAGCAAGACTCCCGGGCTACGCCGCCAGTAAAGCAGCGCTGCATTCATATACACAGGTATTAAGACATACATTATCTGAAACCAACATAAAGGTATTTGAACTGATGCCGCCATTAGTGAATACCGAATTCTCAAAAGAGATCGGCGGTGAAAATGGTATGCCTCCGGAAGCTGTAGCAGCAGCCTTCCTGGAAGGACTGGCTACCGACAATTACGAGATACATGTAGGCAATACCGCTGACTTTTATAAACTCTTCCTTTCCTCTCCTGCTGAGGCTTTCGCCACACTGAACAACAGAAGATAATTCCTGCTTTTTTTTGACAGTTATTATACCAATCGGTATAATAACTGTCTTCATAATTCACTTACATGAAAAGGACCATACTGCTGATCACCGTTATCGCTGCTGCGGTAATGGAGTTGATAGATACATCCATCGTCAACGTTGCACTATCGCATATGAGTGGTAACCTGGGCGCGACGCTGGAAGACACCTCCTGGGTGATCACTGCTTATGCTATTGCCAACGTGATCATTATTCCCATTACCAGTTTCCTTTCAAATAAACTCGGGCGCCGAAATTACTATATCGGTTCCATCATCGCATTCACCTTCTTTTCATTTATGTGTGGTCAGGCATCCGGCATCTGGATGCTGGTGGCCTTCCGCTTTTTACAGGGCATAGGCGGGGGCGCGCTGCTGTCCGTTTCTCAGGTGATCGTGTTTGAACTTTTCCCGAAAGAAAAACAGAATGTGGCCAGCGCTTTGTTTGGTATTGGCGTATTCGTGGGCCCTACCATCGGCCCTACCCTGGGTGGTTATATTACCGAGTACTATGACTGGCCCTGGATATTCTTCATCAACGTTCCTATCGGTATTGTTGCTGCAGCCATCTGTTATGCGTTACTGAAAGAACCGGAAGTAAAAGGAACGACGGGGAAAATTGACTGGGCAGGCATCATCCTGCTGGCCATAGGTGTTGGATCGCTGCAAACCGTATTGGAAAGGGGGGAAACGGACGACTGGTTCGAAGCGGGCTACATTGTTTTTCTCAGTGTAACGGCGTTCTTCGGATTGCTGCTGTTCATCTGGTGGGAATTGACCACGCCAACACCGGTGGTCAACCTGCGGGTACTTAAAAGCAGGAACCTGAGCCTGGCCGCTATACTCACCTTTGTGTCGGGTGTGGGCCTCTTCAGCTCTGTATTCCTGACGCCTGTATTCGCACAGCGGCTGCTGAACTTTACACCCACGCAAACAGGCCTCTTATTGCTGCCTGGCGCCATACTGGCTATCGGGGGACTGATCATATCGGCCAGGTTGTTACAGAGAGGGATCTCCCCTATTGTTATGATCACTACCGGTATGTTGATGTTTGTTGTCTTTAGCTGGCAAATGTCCGGTTATAACCTCGATGTCAATGCCGGCAGCCTGACACGCACACTGATCTGGAGGGGTGTAGGACTGGCCATGATCACCGTACCATTGTCCGTATTGGCAGTGTCGTCGCTTGCTCCGGCCGACTTTGCACAGGGTGCAGCCCTGAATAACATGATGCGGCAGCTGGGCGGTTCTTTTGGCCTGGCAATGGTAAATACCTACCTGGCTAACCGTAATGCGGTACACAGGTCAGACCTGGTCTCCAATATTACGCCCGACAATCCGCTGGCGGTAAAGCGACTGGCCGACTATACGCAATTCTTTATATCAAAAGGCGCAGGCGTGGCGGACGCCCATGCAAGGGCATTGCGACTCATAGATGCAGGTATTACCAGGCAAACTTCCATGCTGAGTTTCAATGATGCTTATCTGTTGGTAGGGCTGGTCTTTTTGTGCTCCCTGCCACTGTTACTCCTGGCATCAAAGAAGAAAAAAGGTACGAAGGTGCAGGTTGTGCTTGCAGATCACTAAGTGTTTTCGCTTTGTCAAGTATACCAGGGCCGGGGAAGCATTTGGCTCCCTGGCCCTTTTCGGCTAATTTACAGCCTATACGCGCCGGTGCATGAAGAACAATTACGACAATATTGCCAGGTACTACGATTTCCTCAGCCGCATTGTATTTCGCAGCTCTCAGCAGGATGCACAAACGGCCCTGCTGCCTTATATTGAAGCACACAGCACAGTACTGATCGCGGGCGGAGGCACTGGCTGGATACTGGAGGAAATGACAAAGAGATGCCCGCCCGGTTTAAAGATCTCTTATGTAGAGATCTCAGCAAATATGATAGCACTTGCCAGGCAGCGGAAATATCAGCATGAAGTAACATTCATCCATATGGCCGTAGAAGACTTCAACAGAGATCCCCCACAGACTTTCGATGTCATCATCACACCATTTCTGTTCGACAATTTCTCCCGCGAAAGAATACAGCCTATATTCCTTCATCTTCATAAGATGCTCAGGCCAGGTGGCAGATGGCTGTTCACCGATTTTCATTACCAGAAACAGGCGCCGCTATGGCAGCGTATATTGCTGCGCAGCATGTATGTGTTCTTCCGGATATTATGCGGAGTTGAGGCGGATGCGCTGGAAGATATTGAACCATTGTTCAAAGCGCATCGTTATACAGAGATCTTCGGGGCATTCTATTTCAGCAGATTTATCCGGACAGCTGTTTATTGCAAAGAGGATGTTAATAATTGTTAAATCATAATGACTGCGAAAACGTTTCATGGATGATTCATGAGATTTAATGAAATTTCATGCATTCTATCCTGAACAACCACTAATAAAAAAGAGGGATAGGCTGGTGCCTATCTCTCTTTCAAATCTCCCGACTCCCTGCCAATGGATGCGCGTTCCCTGCGGGAAGCCCCATGGTCGGAAGCCGTTCTCCCATCTTCTTTCTCTGACGGCTCCATCAGTTTACGCATGTTAACGGCATTTGCTTCATCACTCAGTAAATTTGCCATATACACATGCATCTTTGTTTTACCGCCGGATATCACACGACTTTCCCCGCTCATTAATGCTTCGTAACCATCCTGGGCTACTTCTTCCGGTGTTTGCAGCGAATCTTCGCGATACGTTTTTGTATGCTCCATATTCGCTTTATGGAAAAAGTCCGTATCCGCTGCGCCGGGCAACAATACGGTCACATTTACACCGGTACCTTCCAGTTCGTTACTGATAGCTGCACTGAACGAGATGACAAAAGCTTTCGTAGCTGCATATACCGACAATAAAGGCATAGGCGCCTTACCGGCCTCTGAACCCAATTGCAGTATATGCCCTTCGCCTCTTGCCACCATTTCGGTAGCAAAATATTTAGTCAATGCCACCAGCGAGCAAACATTCAGCTGAATAATATCGAGACTGCGTTGCAGATCCACATCTATAAAGCGGCCCCATTCTCCTTGTCCGGCGTCGTTCACCAGGTAGCTCACTACGATACCTCTGGCCTTTACCTCGTCGTATATTTCTTTGGCGGCTGCCGGCTGGAACAGATCAGCGGAAATAGGTGTTACCTCGACGCTGTATTGTTGCTTCAACTCATTTGTTACTTCCTGCAGTCGCTCTATCGACCTTGCAACAAGCACCAGGCTGAAACCATCTCTTGCGAACAATTTTGCCAATTCATATCCGAAGCCACTTGTGGCGCCGGTGATCAGGGCATATTGATTACGGTTGTTTACATTAATTACTGGCATACACTTCGGTTTAACATCAATGGGAATTCTTAAGGCTTTCCGGTGCTTCTTTCAGTTCGTCTCTTTCCGCTGTTGCTTCGGGCGTTACTTCTTCTGCACCTTTATTATCACGTTCCCGTTCGGTTTGCTCTATTGGCGTTTCTAAAGATGCTGCAGCTTCTGATTGCTCAGCTTTACCGGTAAGGTCTGCTTTTGTCATCTTTGGTTTATCCTGTCCCATAACTTAAAATTTTAAGCGTGAAGAATACTCTATCAGGATCAAACAACAAGCCATGTATGCCATTGTATGGGAGCAAGCGTAGTCAACCGGCATATTTGTATACATGCTGGTACAGCAGTGTGGAAATAATTACTGGGTTAACAACCTATAGCAGAAGCCCCTTCAGTCTGCCGACTCAACAGGCGCTTCTTTTTCTGTTCCGGCAATCAGGGTTTCTTTTCCGAGGCGGTTCTGCTCTCCGAGGGTCAGTTCATCTGTACGTGTAGTTTGCAACCAGCCGTTCCTGGAGCGTCGGAACACCTGGATAGCGAGACCCATATCGCGGTAAAAGTCTTTTTCTACTTCTGCCACGGTACGATGTTCACTGATATCCACCCAGCCAAAGCTGTGGATCAGGCGGATCTCTTCAATAGGCGTATCGCCAGGAAGCTTTTTATTGTTTGCGGTGCCTTCTCCCTTCTCATGGGGGCAGAGATAACATTCCAGTTTCAGGTAAGGATATACCTCATGAAATTTGCTCTGAATGTTACGAATGATGTCTTCTTCGCTGATATATATTTCCATTGTGTTGCGTTTTAATGAGTTAATGATATACCTGGCATCCTTTCCGTGCATTCCCTTTTTTGTAAAACAAACAGGCAAATTAATAGTTGCAGGAATAGCAGGATGTTTCAAAGATAAAACGCCGCAACAGGCAGGGCAATGATGGAGGTTATAGATCAGGATGTTTATGGTCAGGGAATTATTCTCCCGGCAACAAGGGAAGAACGTAATCCTGCAGGTAAGAGCCCCTCAGCTGGCTGTAAAGGATGCCGCGGGTAATGCCGGTGGCTGCCCTTGACACAGCCTGCCCGATGCCGGAGGCTATCTGGTATTCTCCGTTTGCCTGCCGGGTCAGCGTTCCAGCAAAGGAAGCAACACCAAAGCCACACGCCACCACCGCGCTTGCAAGAGGAATGGAGCTACCGGATTGCTGTACTGTTACGGTGGTAAATACAATGACCAGCTGTTTATCGGGGTTCATTTTTTGTTCCTGCTGTACATTGAACGCATAGCCCGCCTGTGTTTCCCCGTTTCCGGAAGGTTCCGGTGCAAGAGAAAAGGAAAGCAGTTCAATGCCATGTAAATGAAAGGTGGTTTCCAATTTGAGACGATTATAGTAAGAAAAAAGCCTCTGTTAAGGCATTGAAGGGAAAGCCGTTTTAGTCGGCTATTTTATGCAGGGGATCCCGGATAGCTTCCTTCAGGGAGGATGGCACAACCGGCAGCGTAACATTCACATTCAGCGCCCGCTGTGCGCTTGTCATATCGGCGTCCAGCAACCTGATACCCAGTACCCGCTGGATATCGACTAATGTATCCATGGTGAAGTTGTGGGTGCCGCTCAGCCATTTCGATACCAGGGACGGGCTCTTTAAGTGGAGCTCCCGGGCAAGATCGAGGCTTTTCCAGCCTTTTGCTTTAAGGCCCGCGTGGATCTTGGCGGCCATTTTCATTTTGTGGTCTACCTGGTCCTGCTCTGCGGAGCTGATATGGCCCAGTAAATTGTTTACCAGATCACTGGTGTAGTTGGTGTTGGTGGCATCAAAGTTTTCCATCATTATTTTTTTAACGTATAAGTATTAAGTCTCCTTCCAGTTTCAGGCGATTGAGCGAGATCCTTAAGGTATTTTCCTTTAGCCGGGTACGGATAATGCCTGAATAATGCATCATCTCAGTCACCTCGCGGGCCAGCCGGGGATCATCCTGCCAGGCCCGCACATTTTTTGGGCCGCCGTTACCGACAATGACGATCTGCTCACTCAAACGTATGCAATACAAGCGCAGGTGCCTGTCGGGTATATCATAGAGGGCGCAAACCTGATCGTTCCATTCAAGCCCCTCATCCAGCTTAAAATAAGTACTAACCGCCCCCGTTACATGGGCAATACTTCTTAGCCTCGCTATGATACTTAACAGATCCTGAAAGAACTCCTCCTGGTATTCCAGGATAAACCGGTCTAAAAAAGCATGCTGACTCTCTGATGTGACAATGCTGTAAACCGAAGCCTTTTTACCTGACAGATTAGTCAGATAAACTAATTTTGATTTCACTTAAAGATGAACTTTTACGAAGTTAACAATATTAAATCACTTTAAAGTGATTTTTTACATCATTTTTTTTTACCTACAAGTAAATTACAACATATATCGGTAAATTATCGATCTGAGCATCAGACTTTTCTTTAGTCTTTCTATATCCCGGGAGTGGCTTTTCTTAAGGTAGGTTAATGGATTGCTCCTCTTTTCCGGCGTATATTTGTTGCAACATATAAATACGATCTGATCATGGCAAAGACAATATTACATAAGGCAGCAACTCGTGGACATGCAGACCACGGATGGTTAAACAGCCATCACACCTTTAGTTTTGCCAATTACTACAATCCTGAAAGGATGCAGTTTGGCGCCCTGCGGGTACTGAACGACGATATTGTAGCTGGTGGAAGAGGTTTTGATGCTCACCCTCATGATAATATGGAAATCATCAGTATTCCCCTGGCGGGCGCCCTGGAACACAAGGACAACCTGGGTAATACCGTGATCACCAAAGCCGGCGAGATACAGGTGATGAGCACAGGCACCGGCGTTTTTCACAGTGAATACAACGCCAATGCTGATCTGCCTGCGCATTTCCTGCAGATCTGGCTGTTCCCGAACCAGCTGAATGTCTCCCCGCGATATGACCAGGTTACAATAGATATCAACAGCAGGCTCAATCACCTGCAACAACTGATCTCGCCCGATCCTAAAGGAGCAGGTACCTGGTTGTACCAGGACGCCTGGTTCCATATGGGCCGGTTTAACAAAGGTGGCCAAACTACTTACGACATCAAAAAACAGGGAAACGGTGTGTATTTCTTTGTCATCAGGGGAAACTTCATCATCAACGGGCAGGAACTGGAGACCAGTGATGGTTATGGCGTGGAAGATACAGATCGCTTCAGCATCGTTTCACAGGATGAAGATGCCTGCTTACTGGTGGTAGATGTACCATTATTCAGTTGAATTAGACAACTCATTGCTGAGAAAGCATCCGTTGTTACGTATACCTTTGCTTAACGTAAACATTTAATATAAATCAACGCATATGTCTCCGATTAAAATTGCCAACACAAAAAATGAAGTACTGGATCTGATCAAAAAAAGGTGGAGCCCCCGCTCATTTTCCAATAAAGATCTGGCTACGGCAACAGTTGAGACCATTCTTGAAGCCGGAACATGGGCGCCCAGTGCAAACAATTCACAGCCCTGGCGCTTTATATATGCATTACGTGGTACGCCCGGTTTTGACAAGCTGCTTTCAACGCTGGCAGCC
Organism: Chitinophaga filiformis; assembly: GCF_023100805.1. NCBI lineage: Bacteria > Pseudomonadati > Bacteroidota > Chitinophagia > Chitinophagales > Chitinophagaceae > Chitinophaga > Chitinophaga filiformis. The sequence continues at coordinate 3,713,752 of NZ_CP095855.1, read as the reverse complement.
GGCAATGTACCCTGGGCAAAAAATGCAGCTGCACTGGTAGCTGCTATAGGCATCCGTGAGCTGCCCGATACCCAGCAGAAAAATCATTATTACATGCATGATATTGGTATGGCTACCTCTTTTATGCTGTTACAGGCTTTGGATATGGATGTGTACGGCCATGTGATGGCAGGATTCAATAAACAGCATGCTGCTGAACTACTCGGTTTATCGGCCAATGAAGAAGCCGTATCTATGCTGGCCCTGGGATATATTGACAGTGCAGAAAAACTGGACGAGCCATACAAAACAAGAGAATTAACTCCCAGAAGCCGTAATCCGATTGCTGCGATTGCTGCCCACCTGGACTAAATCAGGCTATATGGAACCAATACAACTACGTATACTCGCGGTAGGTAGAAATGCTGAGATCATGACGGTGATGCATAGATTGCTCAATGCACCTGACAACTGGACCGGCGAAACCGTGACGACAGACGAAGCGGCGAAAGCAGCTTTTAAAAAAGAAGCGTTCGATATTGTGCTGGTCTGTGCCGGCGTCACTCCGGAAGAAGAAACTGCACTTACTACCTGGTTCAAACAGCATTCGCCCACCGTCATTGTCAGAAGACATTATGGCGGAGGCAGCGGCTTACTGAAAAATGAAATACAATTCGCACTGGAGCACAGATAATACTCCGGCACTATAAAAGACCTGGTATGAAAAAGAACATTGCACACATCCTCGCGGGAAGAGCAAAGAACATCACCCCTACCCAGACTGTATTACAACCTTTACCGCATGCGGACTTCCGTTTCGCTAATCCGTTCATTGTCCTGCATCACGGCGGACCGGATATCATAGCAGCGGGATCGGACGACAGGATACATCCGCATCCGCACAGGGGCTTTGCTCCCGTTACCTTCCAGTTACAGGGACAGGCGCATCATAAAGACACTGCCGGCAACGACCAGTTGTTGAATGCAGGTGATGCACAATGGATGTTTGCAGGGAAAGCGATCCTTCACAGCGAAGGCCCTTCGGCACAGATGCACAAAAACGGCGGCATATCAGAAATATTACAATTGTGGGTAAACGTACCTGCGGCCCACAAATGGGATGATCCCCGGTACCAGTTTGTGCCGAAAGAGGACATGCCCCGGATACTTGAACAGGACGGTGTCAACCTCCGCCTCGTAAGCGGACAATTCGACGGTAAAACAGGACCAGTGAACATTTCTTTTACTCCTGTTATTACCGCTGTAGGTGAAATTGCAAATGGTAAGGAAGTGGAGTTCAATGTCACAGCAGATTACTGGACCTTACTGTATGTTGCACACGGCAGAGTCACTATTGATGACATTACACCGGTGCCGGAACATTCCCTCATCGTATTCAAAAGAGAAGGAACAACGTTCTCCGTGGCTGCCAATGAAGACAGCCAGGTGCTTTTCCTCTCAGCAGAAGTCATTGACGAACCGGTAGCTGCCAAAGACAATTTCGTTATGAACACCATGGCGGAAGTAGACCAGGCGATAGAGGATTATAAAAACGGCCGCTTTGGCACCTTAGCTTACTAAACATTAAAAACTATTTTATGGAAGATAGAATCTTAGGCCTTCATCACATTACGGCCATCGCAGACAATGCTAAAAGGAACCTTCAGTTTTATACAGAAACCTTAGGTCTTCGCTTCGTGAAGAAGACTGTGAACTTCGACGATCCCGGTACCTACCACTTCTACTTTGGAGATGAACATGGCACACCGGGTACTATCCTGACCTTCTTCCCCTGGGAAGGCATCGGCCGCGGCCGTACCGGCACAGGAATGGCTACCGAGATAGGTTATGCCGTACCTGCAGGCAGCCTGGATTTCTGGGCTGATCGTTTTAAAGCGCACAACATTACCCAGGGACCTGTTGCTGAAAGATTCGGCGAACTGTATCTTCCTTTTGAAGATCCGGATGGCCTGAAACTGAACCTGATCGTACCCAAAACTGCTGACAGCCGCCAGGCATGGGAAACTGCAGAAGTAAAAGCGGCCCACGCCACCAAAGGTTTCCACAGCGTGGTACTGAACCTCAGAAGCATAGGTCCTACCGCCAGTATCCTGACAGATGTATTGGGATATAAATTCCTGGAACAGGAAGGCAACCGTCACCGCTTTGTAACCGATGCTATTCCTGAAGCGTCTATCGTAGACCTGATAGAATCTCCGAAGGAGTCTGCCGGCAGAGGTGGCGGAGGTACGAACCACCACGTGGCTTTCCGTGTGGCCAATGACGAGATCCTTATGAATTTCAGGGAAAAGATCGCTAAGAAAGGACTTAATATCACCCAGAAGATCAACCGTGACTACTTCTTCTCCCTGTATTTCCGGGAGCCCGGAGGCGTGCTGTTCGAACTGGCTACCAACAATCCCGGTTTTACTGTAGACGAACCGCTGGACCAACTCGGCCAACATCTTAAACTGCCGGTACAATACGAACCTATGCGTGCCGACATCGAAAAAGCATTACCTGTACTCAAATAGTAACCATATATGGACGAAGTAGTAATCAGGCTCAATGCCAAAAACCACGGTGCTTTCTACCTGATGCATGAAGGAGAACAGACCGGTGAAATGATCATCAGCGTTGCTGATAATATACTGACAGCTTATCACACGGAAATAGATCCTAAGTTCGAAGGCAAAGGCCTCGCCAGGATATTGCTGAACGGAATGGTAGCTTATGCCCGTGAACATCAGCTGAAAGTGAAACCGCTCTGCGCTTATGTGCATGCTCAGTTTAAGCGGCATCCGGAAGAGTTTGAAGACATCTGGCTGAAACAGGAAGGGGAGCAATGATCACACAAACAACACTTATGCATAGCAAAAAGATAATAACAGCAGGGAAAAAGACGACAGAAGCAAAGAAGGCGCTGATTATGATCCATGGGCGCGGAGGGAGTGCGGAAGATATCCTCACGCTCTCCAACTACCTGGAGGTCAAAGATTATGCACTAATAGCCCCACAGGCTACCGGCGGCACATGGTACCCTTACTCGTTCCTGATGCCTCCCGCACAGAACGAGCCCTGGCTCTCGTCTGCCCTCTCTGTGCTGAAAGAAATAACTGCAGATGTGGTGGCCGACGGCATCTCTCATGAGAACATCTATTTCCTGGGATTTTCGCAGGGCGCCTGCCTTACCCTGGAATTCGTAAACCGCAATGCGGATAAATACGGCGGAGTGGTTGCCTTTACCGGGGGACTGATCGGCGACAAGATCTACCCGGAGAACTATACAGGCAGTTTTGCAAACACTCCTGTCTTCATCGGCACCAGCAATCCTGATCCGCATGTCCCGGTAGAACGCGTAAAGGCGAGTGAAAAGATCCTGCAGGAAATGGGCGCGGACATTAAGGTCAATATCTATAACAATATGGGCCACACCATCAGCCAGGATGAGATCAACCTGGCCAATGAGCTGGTGTTCCGTAAATAAGATCACCCGGCGCTGATCATACAGAAAGGACGGCAAAAGCCGTCCTTTCTTCTTCAATATCAGCAGTTTATTAAATGGGTTATATACTCAATGCTTTCTGTACATGGTACTCCTCACCTTACTCAGGAATTCAGGCGATACCCCGATGTACCGGGCAATATGATGCTGGGGAATACGCTGTACCACGGCGGGGTACTTCTCTATAAAGGCCAGGTATCTCTCCTCAGCCGTCTGGGAAATGGAAGCATAGATCCTTTGTTGTAATACCCCGGCTGTTCGCTGGAGCAGGATGCGGAAAAGCTTCTCAAATTTAGGCACCTTCTCGAACAAGGTCTTCTTATCTTCATAAGAGATGGTCAGCAACTCACAGTCTTCCAGCGTCTCAATATTCTGCCGGGAAGGCTGCTGCTCTGAAAAGCTGGAAATATCTGCCACCCACCAGTCCTCCACTGCGAAAGTCAGGTTTGTTTCCACGCCCTGCTTGTCCACATAGAAGGTACGCACACACCCTTTCAGTATATATGCTTCATAATCACATATTTCTCCCTCTTTCAGGAGAAAGCTCTTTTTCTTTACTTTCCTGAACTGCAGGAGCGAATGGAAGATCTCCACTTCCTCCGGCGTAAGCTGTATATACCTTGCAACGAATTGGTCAATTGGGCCGAACATAGTAAATTGATGGGCGGTTGTCTTAAATTTTGCTTAAAAGCTTACTTTCAACCGCAATAATAAGCAAAGCACGTATCTTTTGACAGTAAATTAGACAAGTATTAATAAATCGTCCCGCATGGAATTTTCATCTCTAAAAAAGTATCCCCGGTTGAAATGGCTCATCCCTGTTCTTTCAGCGGGCATGCTGACAGCATTCTCCCTGGTGCCGGCCGACGACTGGCAGGATAAGGTTACAAACGCTCTGGCTATTTTCGGCAAACGCTTCCCGCAGGAAAAGGTATACCTGCATTTTGACAAGGACTTCTATGCCTCGGGCGAAACGATGTGGTTCAAGGCATATATCATGATACAGAACCAGCCCTCCCTCACGGCCTCCAACCTGTATGTGGAGCTGCTCGACAAAGATGGCAACGTGGTAATGAAAAAGCGCCTGCCTGCAGCCGGCGCGGCAGCAGCGGGCGATTTCGAACTACCGGAAACACTGAAAACCGGCCAGTACCAGGTAAGGGCTTATACCGCCTGGATGCTGAACTACGACCCGGAGTTCCTGTTTTATAAGAACATCGAGATCTTCGACCCGGCCAAAAAGAATACCCTGCCCTCCAGGGATACTGCCATTGCACGCGACTTTGCCGTGCAGTTCTTCCCCGAGGGCGGCAATATGCTGCAAAATGCTCCCGGGGTGGTAGCCTTCAAGGCCATTGACCAGAACGGCTATCCTATTGCCGTTGCCGGTACAGTACAAAACAGTAAGAAGGAAACAGTTGCAGAAATAAAAACGGTGCATGACGGCATGGGCTCCTTCGAGCTGACACCCGCTGCCGGAGAAAGCTACAAGGCTATTGTAAGACTGGCTACGGGCCAGAAGAAAGAGATAGATCTGCCGGCAGTGCAGACGCAGGGTGCTGTGCTGAAGGTCTATAACAGGGGTAGCCGCATCTTCTACCAGGCCGCCCTTGCCAACCCGGACGATTCCACCTATTATAAAATGATGGTGATTGCCCAGGTACAGAACCAGATGGTGTATAAGGCCGTGCTGGATGCCAGCGAGGGCAGGATCAGCGGGTTCATTCCCACCCAGTCCCTCCCTTCCGGTATCATACAGGTGACCCTGTTCGGCGATAAAGGTCAGCCGCTTTCTGAAAGGCTCGCCTTCATCAGGAAGAACGACCAGATCGACCTTAGTTTTATGAATGCGGAAATAAGCGCTGAGCCCAGAGGCAAAAGTTCTATAGAATTGTTTGCGCCGGATAGTGTGCAGACCAGCATGTCCATCGCTATCACCGACGCAGACCAGGTGCTGAAAGATCCGGATGAGCACAACATTATTTCCAACATGCTGCTCACCTCCGATCTGAAAGGATATATCTATAATCCTGCCTGGTATTTTAAAGACACTACCAGGGAAAAGCTGCAGGCGCTTGACCTGGTGATGCTGACCAATGGCTGGAGAAGGTTCAGCTGGCAGAAGATCCTCAACAACGATATGCCGAAGATCAGGTTCCCTTACGAACAGGGCATGTCCCTGAAAGGAACGGCAGTGACCAATACCGGCCGTTACCCGCTGGTAGGTGGTAAAGTGGACTTCATTTTCAAACAACCGCTGGACAGCAGTACCTCTTTTGCCTCCGTCCCTACCAACGACAAAGGTGAATTTGAAGTGCCTAATCTCCAGTTCATGGATACGGTATTGGTTTTCTTCCAGGGGAATGACAAACAAAAAAGGTGGAAAGATGTACAGGTAACCTTCGAGCCGCACTTCTTTGATAAGTCGCCCCAGGTTACATTGCCTTACCCTATGCGGGTACCGGAAGGCCTGGATAATGCAGCCATGACCCGTTTCCTGAACACGGCCAGCGAAAGCAATAAGGTGAACCGTTCTATGAGCAACAAAACGGTATACCTGAAAGAGGTGAACATCCGCGACAAAAAGATCACTCCCCAGCAAACTACCGAGCAGCGTTATACTTCCGGTATGTTCTCTTCCGGCGATGGTTATACTTTTGACCTGACGAAAGAAACACCTTACCAGACCAACGTGTTCCAGTATCTGCAATCTAAAGTTGCAGGCCTGAATATCAGCGGCGATCTCAATAATCCGAGCATGTCATGGCGTGGGTCCAAACCATCCCTGTACCTGAACGAGATGCCGGTGGATGTCAGCATGCTGGCCAATGTTAATATCAATGACATCGCCCTGGTGAAAGTATTCCGCCCTCCGTTCATGGGAGGCTTCGGCGGAGGCGCTGGTGGCGCCATTGCGGTGTACACCAAGAAAGGCGGCGATAATAAGGGAGACGAGACCATCCGTGGATTCGAGCGTATGAAGAAGGCCGGATACAGCCTGGTGAAAGAGTTCTATTCTCCGGATTATGCCGTAAAAAAAGAGGTACATGCATTACCTGATAAACGCCTGACCCTCTTCTGGAGCCCTTACATCACGGTAGATTCCATCACCCATGCCTCTACCATCCATTTTTACAACAATGACTTCTCCAAACATTTCCGCATTGTGGTAGAAGGCATTACAGCAGATGGTCGTGTAGGACGGGCAGAACAGGTGTACTAAGACGCTATTGCATTTAAATGATACTGGCAGAAATTAGGAATTGGGAAAGCATCGGGAAGTATCTTCCTGATTCTTCACACCCAATTCCTAATTATTTTTAGCTTTGAGCTCTTATGAGCAAACCAAGATCTGCGCGTATAGCAACTGCGGTATTCTTCTTCATTTCGGGTTTCAGTTTCTCCAGCTGGGCGTCCCGGATCCCGGACATCCAACGCCGGCTTGCCCTTAATAAAGCAGAATTAGGCTTCTTTCTCCTGGCCTTGCCTACAGGACTGGTACTCACCCTTCCTGTTACCGGTTACCTCTTACAACGCTACAGCAGCCGGAATATCATGATGATAGGCGTACTGGTATTCAATCTCATGCTCACTCTTATCGGCGTGGTGAGCCTGCCCTGGCAGCTGGGCCTGGTGCTGTTCTGCTTCGGTTCTTCCCGGAACCTCATGAATATTTCTGTAAATGCCCAATCTGTTGCCGTCCAGGCATTGTATAAACGGTCAATAATTACTACTTTTCATGGCGTATGGAGCCTGGCTGGTTTTGCAGCGGCGGCACTGGGAGCTGTTATGGTGGACTACAGGATGGCGCCTTCCCGGCACTTTCTCTTTGTATCGCTGGCCATGACTGTTATGGCGTTCCTTGCCTTTCGCGACAGCCCTCACCTGCCTCCTTCCCGGGAAGCCAATACCAAACGCTTTATCTGGCCCGACAGGCATTTGCTGAAATACGGGTTAATATCATTTGCCGTAATGGCTTGTGAAGGCACCATGTACGACTGGAGCAATATCTATTTCCAGGAAGCGGTACACCCGCCTGAAAAACTGATTGCAGCAGGTTATGTTATTTATATGATCGCAATGACAACGGGGCGGTTTACCGGCGATGGTGTGGTGAACAAGCTGGGTGTTCCGACAATGATCAGGTACAGCGGCATACTGGTGCTTTGCGGATTTATGGTAGCTGCGCTGATGCCTTATACCATATCCACCAGCATCGGTTTCCTCATGATCGGATTTGGCGTATCCTGTGTGGTACCCCTGGTACTGCGCATGGCAACACAAACTACCAGCATGGGCAGCGGGCCGGCAATAGCCGCCGTATCTACCGTAGGATATATGGGTTTCCTCATCGTACCACCATTAATAGGTTTTATAGCAGAAGCAGCAGGATTACGATGGGCATTTGCTTTGATGGCGATGTTCGGCCTGCTGATCACAGTATTGATCTTACAGGTAAAAGAATCGACACAAACAACGACTATAAAAGAAAGCATAAAAGCATAAGTATGACAAAGCCAGGATGTATCATATTTGACTGTGACGGAGTATTGGTAGACAGCGAGGTAATAGGTGTGAAAGTGTTGCTCGATATGGCATCTCAGTATGGCGTTAGCATGGACCTCCGGGAGGCCGTGGAAGAATTCAGCGGCATCCGCCTGAAGGAAGGCATTAAGATATTGCAGCAGAAAGCCAGCAGCCCTTTTCCCGAAGACTTTGAACAGGCTTTCCGTGCGCGTTCCTATGAGGTCTTTAAAACTGAAATGCGCCCGGTCAATGGCATTAAAGAGGTACTCGACAACCTGAGCGTTCCGTTTTGTGTAGCCTCCAGCGGACCAATGGAAAAAATGAAACTGAACCTGACCGTTACAGGGCTGATCTCTTACTTTGAAGAAGGCAACCGGATATTCAGCGGTTACGAGATCAACAGCTGGAAACCAGACCCGGGTATTTTCCTGCATGCCGCCAAAATGATGGGCTTTTCTCCCGCAGAATGCGTTGTGATCGAAGACAGCAAAGCGGGAGTTATTGCCGCACATAGAGGAGGTTTCCGGGTATTGGGATATGCAAAACCTTTTAACGGTGACGAGCTCAGAAAAGAAGGCGCAACCGTTTTTTACGCCATGCAGGAACTTCCTTCCCTTCTTGCACTCAACCACGCAAACACGCATTAAAGCCTTTATTTCCCCTTCCCCTTTTGTCCGGCCGGCTTACGGGCATATAGATTGATATACAGACCAGAAGATTTTTCTTTTAGTCAAAGTAACTGTATACGTATGGGTTGGAAAGAACTAAAAATTTGCGCAGAAGCCTGTGCTGCATGCTCACTGGCCTGCGGCTATTGTGTTACCGCGCTTCTTAAGAGTGAATACGCTGAAAAATTAAAAAACTGTACTGCAGTATTGCTTGAGTGTATTGCCATTTGCGAGGCTACCGTAGCCGTAGCAAGCCTGAACGGCATCTTTGGGGAACAGCAGTGCCGCTTGTGCATAGCGGCATGTAATAAATGTGCAGAAGTATGTGAAGCGCATATGCAATGGGAGGCCGCACATTGCAAGACATGTGCAGACGCCTGCAGGCATTGTGCAGATACCTGCGAGGACGCATTCAATACTGTCGGAAATCCCGTGATATCTGTTAATATCCAGTAAGTTCAGCGGTAACACGCCGCTGTTATGGAATAATCTTTGGATTTATTTTTAACTCAATACCCTGGCGTTTATTTACCAGGATAAAAAATCAGAAGGTCAAATCAGTTACTTCAACAAGTTTGTAAGCAGGCACGAGAAACAATGAGCACAATTTCTACTGTGTATCGTCTAAACAATGCTCCCGCTCCCACGCGGGAGCTTTTTTATGTAACTGCTGCATTTATGAAGATCTATACATTTTTGACCAATATCAGAGAAAACCCTCTGCCAGCCGCCATACAGGATCTCCGCCACCAGATTCGTGTACACAAGGAAACACTTCCAGGTAAATACTTCCCCTGGGGGCATAAAAAAATGTCTGAATAACAGGAGGACAAAGTCCCATGTATCCAGACATTTTTTTTCTGTGGAGGGTCTATCAGTCGTGTCCTTCTGTTTTAACGATTTTGTTGTAGATACCCATTAGCAGGAAGGGGGCAGCCCATTGTCCGATAAACAAACTGATATGTTTCTGCCGCAGGCATTGCAGGGCCAGAGAGACTCCCATAGCGCCGACGGCCGCCCATAAATAAGTATCTGAAGGCAATTTCGCTGTCTGCGTTTCAATTGCTTTTGCAATTGGTCCTTCCTCATGGCCCTGGTTAAGTATCGAATTCATAGTACATGTTTTTTAAGTGATAGAATATGATTCACTATGTTGTTAAAGCAACAAAACTATGCCAGCAGGCAGGTGGTATTTTTTTTGTCTCCCATTTGACATAATACATCTCATATGAAAAGGATACATTTCACATTGATCGTGTCTGCCATACTGATCTATGGCTGTAACAACAACAGCGTTAAAAGCAGGGAGGAAGCCAGCAAGGACAGCACTAACGCCATGGCTGAAAGCATGGATGACGTCAGTAATGCTTCCGTGAATTTTGCTACTGCTGTCGCTGCCAGCAATATGAAAGAAATAGCGCTGGGCAAACTGGCGCTTAAGAACGCCAATTATGGCCGCTTAAAGGAATTTGCACAGAAGATGATAGATGCGCATGAAAAGGCGAATAAAGACCTGCAGACGGCCTGTTACAGTGCTGGTGTTACATTACCCTCAGGACTGGCAAAAGCAGACCAGGAAGAAGTAGATAAGATGGCCGGAAAAGAAGGGAAAGCCTTTGACAGGGACTATATCAAAAAGATGGTAAGCGAGCATCAGAAAACAATGGAGAGACTGGATGCAGCAGCGTCAAATATGAAAGATGTATCGTTGCAGAACTATGCGAAGAAAACACTTCCTGTAGTAAAGGCACATCTTGAGGAAGCAAGAACTATCCTCGAAGATGTGCGTAAACAATATGATCCTACCCAGTTTGACGATGTAGAGTCTTATCAGTGATCAGGATATTTTTCCTTCCACGCTGCCAACAGTTGCTCTGCACGCTCTGGATCAAGTTTGCGAATAATAAAATCGAGTTTTTCTTCCTTCCTGTCATCGCCTTCCTTTGACTGTGAAGATCCGCAGTACCATAAAAACGCCAGACCTGCTACCTGCCATATCAGTTGCAGGAATTCAGACTGCCAGTTTTCCATGGTATCGCGCATCATTTCCGAGATGTAATCACTTGTGATCACTGGCTGTCCATGCTGCATCTGTTCTTCCACAAATACCTTCCAGCCAAAATACCAGTGCAGTACCACTGATACAAGAAAGAATGCCAGGGTAAACCATAGATAACCTTTTCTTTTGAAGATCGAATACTTTTTCGTTCCTGTAGTCATAACACTTCTTTTTTAGGGTTACTAAATATGAGGTAGTACTTTTTCACCGAAATCCCTGATAAAGATGTCCTGCTGCGGGTTGACATTATGCAGTATAATACGGTCAAATCCCATCTGCACATACTGCCTGATCATTGTGATACACTGTTCAGGATCGGCGGTGATCACCATTTTGTCTGCAATATCTTCCCGTCTTACATAAGCGGCAATACTATCAAACTGCGTAGTTTTGGTCAGGTCACTCAATACCTCGGGCGCAAAGAAATTTGTACGCCATTGGTCAAAGGCGGCATCCTGTGCTTCCGTCTCTGTTCTTGCGTAAGAGAATGCGATCTGTACGTAGATGGGCTTTCCGGCGCCGCCGCCCTTGCGGAACGCATTGATGATCTCCTGCAGCTGCGCCTCATCTCCTCCTACTGTGATCAGTCCATCGGCCCATGTTCCGACCCATGCCGCTGTTGCCGCGGAAAGTGCCGTGGCCATTAAAGGCGGCATGGCAGCCGGTAAGGTGTATAATTTTGCTTCTTTCACCCTGACGAGTCCATTGTGTGTTACTGTTTCACCTTGTAACAGGCGGCGTATCACCCCTGCACATTCCAGCAGACGTGCATTCCTTTCCTCCTTCTGTGGCCAGACATCGCCGGTAATATTCTCATTCAGCGCTTCGCCACTGCCCAGCTCTACCGAGTACCTGCCCGGGAACATTTCTGCAAGTGTGGCAATAGCCTGTGCAACAATAGCGGGATGATATCTTTGTCCTGGCGCACACACCATACTGAAAGGTAGTGTAGTGGCCTGCATGGCGGCGCCTATCCAGGAGAATGAAAAGCCGCTCTGCCCCTGCCGCTCACTCCAGGGATGGAAATGATCTGAGCAATGAATGGCCTGGAATCCGGCCTGTGCTGCAGCAAGGGCGTAACGCAGCAGTGCCGAGGGCGGATGTTGTTCATGCGATGCGTGATAAGCGATAACTGACATATAAAGACCAATACCATCTCTGTACCAAACTCACCATATACATCATGTAGCCTTACCTTTCAGCTCCCAGTGATCTTTGATCCGGTTGCCTTCACGGTCGTATTTCAGGGTCCTTGAATAGCGCTCTCCGCGCACGTTCCCGTTGTTGGTCCTCTTGCCAATAAATAACAGTACAGGATTCCCTGCCTCATCCGTTTTGAAAGAGAGGTCATAACCTTTAAACTCCATATCTACCATCGTAGCGGGAGCATATTGCTGTGATAGTTTTTTTACAAGTGCCTCACTGAGCTTCATACTGTAAATCTTTACATTACCTGCTCAAAAACTACACCCTAAAGGATCGCCTTGTTTTGTACCCATCCTACGTAATTACCGTGATGACTGATGGAAACAGGTACAGGGGAATAAGTACAACAATTCATGAGATAAGGTACACCATCCTGGTTCTTAACCAGGTTTTTATCGGGGAAAAGATGTGTGGGCAGTCTGCTTCCTGTATAGATATCGAGGTGATCGAGGAAGACATCATGAGAGACGGCTACGGTGTGGATACAATTATCAGTCCGGTAGCTGACAAATGAACAGGCCCGGGCTTCATACCATACCTTGCCTTTAACTGTATCGCCGCCATCGGCAGACAGTGAACAATTAAACTTCGCGGGATTATATAGCCTTACGTTCGTAAGGCGGTTAACAATTTTGTAGGCAGCTTCTTTACAGCTCCAGAGCAGCCATACCATATCGGATGGCATCGAAGCCTGACGGATCAATTCCTGCTCAGTAGCTGTAAAGATCTTGCTGAGATACCCTTTTCTTTGCCAGTTACTTTCCCGGCCTGCAAGGTGGAGATCTATGACGTCGTTGCCGATCATTGTGCGCCTAATTTGGCCTCTATTATCTCTATTGCAGATTTTACATTCAGCATGCGTTCCATTGATTCATTATCGATCACAATATTGAATTGTTCTTCCACATCCAGGACCACATCTACCAGGTTGGCAGAATTGATCTTGAGATCATTAACGAAATCAGTGTCTTCATTAATGTTCAGCAGGGCCTCCTGGTTTTTCGCATAGGGTGTTACGATCTCTTTTAATTGTGTAATCAGCGTTTCTTTATCCATCGGTTTTATTTATACTTCTTTAATATCACGCAGGCATTTACATCTCCAAAGCCAAAGCTGGCTTTCGCGATCAAATTTAATTCTTTATACACCAACTGCTGAGGTATTTTTTCGGGATCTATGATAGCCGCTATATCGGGATGCAGGTCTTCGCAATTGATATTAGGGAACAGGAAACCTTCATGCAGCTGTAATACAGCTGCCACCAGCTCTATACTGCCGGAGGCGCTCAGGCAATGACCGATCATACCTTTCAGGGCATTGATATGAGGGAAGTCTTTACCCTTTCTTCCCAGCGCTATGCTCCAGTTTTCGATTTCCAGTGCATCCTTGCCCGTAGCCGTGAGGTGCCCGTTGATGGCATCAATTTCTTCGGGCCTTATACCCGCAGCTTTCATAGCCTCCCTTATGCAGCGCTGTACGGCGGTACTATTGGGCGCCGTCATTGATCCGTCACCTCTTTGTGCACCGGAATTAATATGCCCGCCCAGCACTTCTGCATAGATGGTGGCGCCACGTTCCCGGGCACTCTCCAGCGATTCCAGCACCAATGCACCCGCGCCGCTGCCGGGTACAAAACCACTGGCGGAGGCGCTCATAGGACGGGAACCTGCTGCCGGATGATCGTTGTGCTTAAACGTACAGACCTTCAGTGCATCGAAACCACCCCATATGTAAGGCCCGGCATCGCTGGTACTCCCTGCCAGCATCCGTTTAGCATGTCCGTTACGGATCCTTTCATAGGCCATCAGCACACTTTCTGCCCCGGTAGCGCAGGCAGAGGAATTGGTGCTTACCTGGTTGGCCAGGGCCAGTTTACCTCCCAGCCAGGCACTGATACCACTGGCCATGGTTTGCGGCACTACGGTGCTTCCCAGCCGGCGTACCTGCAGGGCATCTACTTTATAGATGGCCTCCCGCAGTTTATCTACCCCGGCAGATCCCGCACCGAAGATGGTACCACTATCCCAGTCGGGCTCCAGGCCGGCGCCTGCCGGCAACTGCGCATCCGTCCAGGCATCTGTGCCGGCAATGAGCCCGTAAAGGATACCGTTACTGTTGAAATTTCTCAGTTCAAGGGCGTCCAGGTACTGTAACTGCAATGTTTCCGGTACTTCCGGTTTACCTGCTATCTGGCAGGAGAACTGCAATGCCGCCAGCTCCGCATCGTGACGGATACCGGAAGTACCTGTTTTAATAGCTTCTGTAAAAGCGGGAATGCCAACGCCGTTTGGAGCGGCTACGCCCAGGCCCGTCACAACTACTCTTTTATCCATGTGGTTTGCTAATGATCATTCCGGCAATAGTGCCACTGCACACTTCCTGCTGTGCTTCATTTTTCAATGTTACCCTGCACTTTAATTTTCCAAAACGGAAATATACCTTTTCAGCATACACTGTTACTTTCTCTCCGGGAAAAACGGGGCGCAGAAATTCTATTGCTGTGGATGTCAGTCCGAAGGTCATATTTTCCGCCAATACTTCATCGCCTAAAAGGTAAATGCCCAGGCAGACCAGCCCCGTCTGTGCCATTACCTCTGTCAGCAGCACGCCCGGCGTAACAGGATAACCTTTAAAATGACCTTTAAAACAGTCCATATCTTCCCTAAAAGTAAAGTGTCCCTGTACGCTCTCACTGTCAATATAATCCAGTCCGTCCACAAAGAGGAAAGGGGGTGCAAAGGGTAATCGCTGCAGAATTGCCTGTATTGTCATGCCTGACTGATATGCTCACCGCCATTCACCGGGATCACGGCCCCATTGATCCATGCTGCTTCGTCTTTACACAAAAGGTAGACAGCATTGGCTACATCTTCGGGGGTAGTGAGGCGATGAAAGGGATTACGCTGTTTTGTGTATGTAATGATATTTTCACTGCCGGGAATCAGCTGCATAGAGCGGGTGTCTGTCACGCCGGCCTGTATACAATTGGCCCTCAGTCCCAGTGGTGCAAATTCGAGGGCTATATGACGGCTGATCGATTCAAGAGCAGCCTTGGCTGCTGCTACGGCGCCATAATGTTTCCAGGCCTTGCTGCTGCCTTCGCTGGTGAAAGAGAGCACCCTTGCATCGGGTGCAAAGAGCTGCTGCTGTACCATATGCTGTGTCCAGTCGTACAGGCTGATGGCCATATTGTCCAGGGTAATGTGGAAATCGTCGGTACTCAGCGGAGCCCGGTCACTGTTCATGGCCTTGAGGTTACCTTTCGCGATACTATGCACAAGCGTTCTGACGCGCCCGTTCTCTCCCATCGCCGTCTTCAGCGCAGCCAGTACTTCTCCGCGTTTAGCGGCGTTAACGGCATCTGCATTGAAAGCAAGCACCTGTACACCTGAGGCCCTGATGGCATTGAAGTCGCTGTCAATACGCTCCATATCCATCCGCATATCCCTGTGTACAATGCAGAGGTGCATACCATGCATGGCGAGCTTACGCGCCGCAGCCAATCCTAAACCGCTGCTGCCGCCGAGTATCACCGCCCAGTAATGATGTGATGCAAATTCCTTTACCATTGTAACAATATTCGCTGTGCGGAAAAGCCAGGGCCAAAGCTCAGCATCAGTCCCTTCTCTCCGGCAGGCACACCTTTTTCCATAAAACGTTCCAATACATACAACACGGTAGCGCTGGACATATTACCATATAAACGCAGTACCTCCTTCGTATCGTCTATATTCTTTCCCATTTCACCGAACAGTTCTTCCACCGTCTGGATGATCTTCTTTCCACCGGGATGGAAGATCAGGTGATGGATGTCTTCTATGCGGTAGCCGTATTTATCCAGGAAAGGGTGTATAATAGCCGGAAAATGGGCGGCAATTGTATTAGGCACCTCTACGTCCAGCACCATCTGTAAACCCGTATTAGTGAGCTTAAAACCCATTAAATGTTCGGCTTCATAGAAATGGTACATCCCGTCTCCTATTATCTGCGGACCGCCATCCTCTTCATGGGAAGAGAGGATCGCACAGGCGGCACCGTCTCCGAAAATGGCCGCGCTGACAATATTGGGCATGGAGTAGTCATCCAGCTGGAAAGTTGCGGTAGGCGACTCGATAGCTATCACCGCAGCCCTTTTACCGGGATTGGCCTCCAGGAAATTCTTTGCGTAGATCATACCGGAGATACCAGCGGCACAGCCCATCTCCGTTACCGGCAAGCGCACTATATCCTGACGCAGCTGCAGGAGGTTGATCAGGTATGCGTCCAGTGAAGGGATCATGATACCTGTGCAGCTGACGGTGATGATGTAATCCAGGTCTTCTGCTTCCAGGCCTGCTTTCTCCAGTGCATTCGTCAGGCACCGGCTGCCCAGTTTAATCACTTCTCTCACATAAATGTCGTTCTTTTCTTCAAAGGAAGTGTTGGTAAACACTTCTTCAGGGCTCATGATAGAATAGCGTCTGTCAACAGCTGCATTCTCAAAGATCTTTTTAACTTTTCTGGCAAAACGGTCTTCCTGGCCGGACAACCAGATGTCGAGAAAGGGCATGATCTCTTCTGTGCTTCTGGTATAAGGAGGTAAGGCTTTCGATACTGCTGTTATTTTAACGCTCATACATTAGTAATTATCCACTGATAACGGAAAGCCCATTTCCATCTGAGTGTATATTGATTGAAATTTAATTTTCGTGACAGTTCCTGTATTTCCTTCTTTTTAAATCCCCGCAGGATGGATACCAGTCCATCTTCCTTGGCCATCCTGCCCATGCCCGTAAGCCTGCTGAATAGCTGGAACAGGCGGTAGGCCATTGCGCTTCTCTGCAGATCATTGACGACAATCCCGATGGCTGCATTCCGGCGGAAAAGTGACATCAGCTTCATGATCTGCCGGTCTTCGAAGTGATGTAGCGTAAGTGTACACAATACGATATCATATTGCAGCTCCCTGAATTTCCCGCCCAGAATATCCATACAATAGTAAGTGATTTCCGGGTATTGTGCAGATAAAACCGCCGCATAATTGGCAGTATACCCATTGGCATCGATGCCTATGAGCTTCAGCCGCCAGTTTTTCCTCCTGCCTATCCGGGCCAGCTTACGCAGCATGTCGCCGTTTCCACAGCCTACATCGGCTATCGTCACTTCCTTTCCCGGCGGTACATTTTCCATCAGCATACTTACTCCCTGCAGCGTGATGCTGTTCCCTCCCAGCAACTGATTCACCTGTGCGATCTGGTCCAGGGTGGTCCTGAGCTCTTCCCCCTCCATCCGGAGGTCGTCCATGATCTCGGGTGCAAAGGTTCTCTGACTGGTATTAACGAACATACGTAATTCACATTTTAAAAGGTTTTCCATGTGTCTGCCTGACAATGACAGGCAGCAGCGCCGGAAAAAGCACCAGGCCACTCATAATGCCTGCTGCCAGCTCCTGTTTGCGGAATACAGCAGATAATATCTTGCCTGCCTGTATCCGTTTATTGAACGCTTTCTTCCAGGCCCCCGCATAGTTCATCTCCAGTTCCTCCCTGGAAGACTGCTGACCCGAAAAGAAAGCCAGTATCTGTTCTGCGGCGATCTTTGCACTGTGTATAGCCATTGCCATGCCGTTTCCGCAAAGCGGGTGAATAAGACCGGCTGTATCGCCGGTCATCAGGATATGTTTGTCCACTTTCTGTTTTTCCGCAAAGGATACCTGGCTGATGGTGAGCGGGCGCTCAAACAGCGGCCGGCTATGTTCCAGTACCGCTTTCAGGTGCGGATTCCGATAGAGTACTTCCTGCTGATGCGCCGTTATATTTTTAAAGCGCCTGAAACTGTCGTAACTAACCAGGTAGCAGATATTGATGATATTGTTCTCTACTTTGGATACACCGCAGTAGCCCCCCATGAAATTATGCAATGCTACCAGGCCATCGGGGAAATCGCCCTCATAATGGCTCTTGACTGCCAGCCAGGGGGACTTCTGAGAGGAGAAACCGCGCGATAACTGCTGATCGAGGCCAGCTCTCTTTCCATAAGCGCCTATCACGAAACGGGCGCTCAGTTCCTGATCGAGGGCGGTAATGACCCGGAACAGGTCATTTTCAAAGGAGATATCCGTCACCGTATCTTCCAGCAGTGTTCCCCCCGCAGCCACCACCCGCTGCATGAGAAACTGGTCCAGCAGATAACGGCTGACGCCGAAACCTCCCAGGGGCAATCCCGCTTCCACACTTTTACCCGAAACGGCGGAGATTCTTACCCGGTCTATCCTGGCGGGTTGCAAAACGCCAGGATCAGCTCCCAGCCATTGCAGGTAAGGTAACACCTCGTTGGAAATGTATTCTCCGCATACCTTATGCCTTGGAAAAGGGTATTTTTCAATGACAATAACCCGCAGCCCTGCACGTAGCAGGTGCAAGGCGCCGGTTAAACCGGCCAATCCTCCTCCTACAATAATGACATCTGCCTCCGGCATTACTAACTAATTGATTTTAAGCACCCGAACATGAAAAACCAAACTATATGTTGCAACAAGTGTACGTTATTTTCCTGATATCAGGAACCAAATGTTATTCTTTGCGTATGTTGTTGAAATACAGTCCAGTGCACCTGAAAATGTCGGATCATTACAATCCTGAGAGCCAAGGCGAAGGACCAGAGGCGCCCCTCCGGTGATATCCTTTATCGCCATTGCTGAAACAATTATACAGTCCCTGTGCCTGGAAATGTAGCCTGGCCGCAATCCTGATGATCAGGTAAAAGACCGGAAGCGCCCTTTCCGGTTTTAGATACGCTGTTATCACTTTGCTGACACAATATTAGCAAGATCCTTCCCGTCGTAAAGGCGAACGTCCACAGGACGCCATAACGTGTCCATAGGGCGCCAAAACGAGGGAATATGACCGGTTTGTGATACCCGGAGGAAAGGTTATTCAGGTGGTATCAGGACGAAATCTGTCAGGTTTTGAAATTGGCTTAAACCTTAAAAGGGTAGAACATGTAAAAATTCAACAGATCAGAAGCATAGAGGGCTTCTGCGAATGCAATTGGTGTATGAGCAAAGCGATACTTCTTGTTCCGAAAAAGCTTTACCGTCTTTATGGTAAGGTTCAGGGTTAACTTTACAGGTATTTATACATTCATGATGGACTTTGCAGATAAGAAAAAACTTCATAGAACCCGGCTGAAAGCAGCGTTAACCCTAGGAATGGTTGCCCTGGTAAAAATTCATATACATATAACTACTTTCTGCATCACTATATTGAATCAGCCGGCAGCGGAAAAAAAGCGGGGCCGGCTAAGCCGGCCCCACTTCACCCTTATCTGATAAAACCATTGCCATTATCATCGTAGGTGCTCCATTGCGCCTCACCCGGTGCAGCGGTCGCATTGATCTCCGTACTTCTCAATTCACTCATACTCTGATCAAGCTCTTTCACGCCTTTCATTGTTCTTGGAGTACCTTCAGGCTTGATCCCTGAAAGCCCCTGTGTTTCGTGTACATAAGCCAGCGGATTGTCAATATATTGCCACTCCTCTCCGAGTTGTGAACTCTTTCCTTCATTCCATGGGCCTTTCACCTTGTTGGTGTCTGACATATTGAAATACTTGTTGCTGTATCTTGGATCTCCCTGTAATACGCCCGGCGGGAAGTTTGGTTTAATCGTATCCAGGGCCGCCTCAAACATTTGGTAATGCGCAATTTCCCTGGTCATCAGGAAGCTCAGCGTTTCTTTCACATATGGATCATCTGTGAACTTCATCAGGTATTCATAAGTGATCTTCGCGCGCGATTCTGCCGCCATATCGGAACGCAGGTCGACAGTCAGATCATTATTGGCATTAACATAAGCGCCTGTCCATGGTACGCCCTGGCAATTGGTCAGCATAGGACCACCGCCACTGTGCACCAGGAATTCCGGATGCATCATAGCCTGATGAATATACTCTTCTTTTTTTGCCGTACCCTGCATCGTTTCCATGATCTCCGAATTATCCGCAGCATTCTTTAGCTCGCCATTAATGCCCTGCAGTAATAATTGTATTGTCGCGCCTACTATTTCAAGGTGGCTGAATTCCTCTGTAGCGATATCCATCAGCATGTCATATTTGTCCGGGTATGGTCTTCTGGCGCCGAAAGCCTGCACAAAATATTGCATAGCAGCTTTAAGCTCACCGTTACCACCACCAAACTGTTCAAGCAGCAGTGCTGCAAAACGGGGATCAGGCTTAGAAACACGTACATTAAATTGTAAATCCTTTACATGATGGAACATAGTTAAATCATTTTAATGGTAAACAAAACTCCAGATGATCGTCTGTTTTCTTCCGGCGATAAACATGCCATACAGTAACTACTGTAAGCGTCATACAGCAACTGTTTCTCATCTTACATACGTGTGTAGATAACTTTTCCCTTTCACCGGAACATACAACGCATTGGCAGCGAACCTACTTCATGGCGTAATCTTTGAACGCTTCCTGGTGTACCCTTGATTTCTCACTTCACAAAACAGATCCGTATGCAACAAACAAACATCAAACAGCGGCCAGCCGATGAAAAAGAACCATTGAATGCCAGGCTGGCTGAAGACCAGGAAAATACTGACGAAGTAAATGATGTCGATACAGACGCTGATCTTGCCGGCGACCAGGAAGAAGAATTAGATGATACTCCGGAACTGGATGAAGAAGACCTGGAAGAAAATAATCTTTCCGAAGACGAAGCAGACAATGTTCAGTGGGAGCCTCCAAAGGGAAACTCATAAGTAGTGTTACAGGGTGGTTCGTGACACTACGACAAACGGGGCAATAAGCGAGGGGATCGTTTGTTGCCCTTCTTACTGATATTCACCATACTGATAAACCCATTCTTTTATGTACACACTTGGTATCAATGCCGCTTTCCATGATTCAGCGGCATGTATTGTTAAAGACGGACAGCTTATTGCCGCTGCGGAAGATGAGCGCTTCACACATGTTAAACACGGGAAAAGACCCATTCCCTTTTCTGCTTACGAGCTGCCTTATCATGCCATCGATTATTGCCTTAAAACTGCCAACATTCACCTGAGCGATGTCGACCATATATCTTATTCTTTTGACCCGTTTATCCTGCTACCTGAAGAAGACGCCGACAAGCATCAGATAGATATTCCCCTGAGACAGCCATCGCAATTCGTACCAGAGAAATGGATCTCTCCATGGGACCCGCTTTTCCTTTCTGCGATCATCAATGCGCCGGGACAACTTACCGATGGATATCCGCATCATCTGCAGAAACGTTTCAGGGGCGCACGTTTCCATAACGATCAATGGCACTTTGTAGAACATCATTTGTGTCATGCGGCCAGTGCTTTCCTCCCCTCTCCTTATTACGAAGCAGCTGTGATGACAATGGACGGTCGCGGAGAAAAAGCCACTACTACATTCAGTATCGGTAAAGGTAACAACCTCGATCGCATCAGCCAGGTGAACATGCCGCATTCACTCGGATTATTGTATGAGAAGGTTACTACACATCTTGGCTTCCTGCATTCTTCCGACGAATATAAAGTAATGGCGCTGGCATCTTACGGCAAACCCGTCTTTGTAAATGCTTTCAGGTCGATGATCAACTTATCCGACAATGGACAGTATAGTATTGATGATGAACAGATGGTGGAACTGCTGGGGCCTCCCAGAAAGAAAGGAGATGAATTCACGGCACATCATTTCAACATCGCGCATTCACTGCAGGCTGTTTTGCAGGAGTCTGTGCTGCAGATCAGCGACTGGCTGCAGAAGAAGACCGGAGCGGACAATCTTTGCTTTGCCGGTGGTGTGGCATTGAACTGTGTGCTCAATGCCCGGATCAGGGATGCGGGCATCTTCAAGAACATCTGGGTACAACCCGCTTCCGGTGATGCAGGTACTGCACTGGGTGCTGCCTTGTGGACAGACGCCACCCTGCGCAACAGCCAGGAAAAGACGTTCTGTATGGACCATGCTTACTGGGGCCCTGAGTACAACGATGAAGAGATCAAGGCATTCCTTGACTGGACAAAAACACCGTATCGCCAGCTTGAAAATGTAGCTGAAGAAACAGCTGAACTGCTGGCGCAGGATAAGATCATCGGCTGGTACCAGGGAAGAATGGAATTCGGGCCGCGAGCATTAGGCAGCCGGTCTATTCTTGCGTCCCCTATCTCTGCCAATATGCAGGCAAGACTGAACGAAGTGAAGGACCGTGAAGATTTCCGCCCGGTAGCGCCCGTAGTGTTGGAAGAAGTGGCGGGCGAATGGTTTGAAGGCGCCCACTTCTCTCCTTTCATGCTGTTTGTATATGATGTAAAACCCGATAAAAAAGATAAAATACCTGCGGTTACGCATGTGGATGGCACCGCCCGTATCCAGACCATTAACAGAAGCCAGCATAGCCGTTATTATGACCTGCTGCAGGCCTTCTATAAAAAAACAGGCGTACCTGTACTGATCAATACCTCATTCAACACACTCGGCAAACCCATTGTTTGCACGCCGCGCGACGCCGTTGAATGTTTCTGGTCATCCCCTTTCGACGCTTTGGTAATAGGTTCTTTCCTCATTCAAAAATAACCCGCCAATGGAGAAGAAGATCACCGTGGTGATACCCACTTACAAACGTCCCGAATTGCTGTCCCGTTGCCTGAAGGCATTGGAGGAACAGGAGTTTGACAAGAGCGCTTTCGATGTGATCGTGGTCAGTGATGGTCCGGATAAATACACGCGCCAACTGGCCTGCAGCTGGAAATATGCCAGCCTGATAGAAGTAAAGTACCTGCCGCTGCCTGATAAGAAAGGTCCTGCTGCTGCAAGAAATGCCGGATGGAGGGCATCGGACGCGCCAATGATCGCATTTACCGACGATGACACTATTCCCGATCCTTACTGGCTGCAAAGCATCTGGACAGCATGGAAAGGAGAACCAGCGGCAGTGTATACAGGGCGCGTAGTCGTACCTATCAAAGGGCGGCCAACAGATTTTGAATGGAATACAGCCCAGCTGGAGAAAGCAGATTTTGTAACAGCTAACTGCGCCTGTACACGGCTTGCTTTAGAGAGGGTGAATGGCTTCGATGAATCTTTTGAAACGGCCTGGCGGGAAGACAGTGATCTTGAGTTCAGGCTGTTGCAACAGGACATTCCCATTTATCACCTTAACAATGCCATTGTATTACATCCGGCACGGAAGGCACGCTGGGGAGTAAGTATATACGAACAGCGTAAGAATATCTTCAATGCGTTGCTATACAAGAAATTCCCCAAAATGTACAGGGAGAGGATCCAGCGAAGACCTGCCTGGAATTATTACCTGATGATCTGCTGTTTTCTGCTGGGCATCATCTTCGCGCTGTATGGCGCATATACGGCATCGGTCGTATTATTTAGTGCATGGTTATTGATGATTGGTTTATTTGCGGGTAAGCGTTTGAAATATACTTCGCATACCACCTCGCATATACTTGAAATGATCGTTACATCAGCGGCCATTCCGTTTGCGGCTACCTACTGGAGCCTCTACGGAGCCTGGCGCTATAAAGTACTTTACCTGTAAAATGATGCCTCAGTCAATTCATAAGATAGCGGTCTTCCGCGCCTTACAATTAGGAGATATGTTGTGTACCGTTCCGGCATTACGGGCTTTGCGTACTGCATTTCCGGAAGCACACATTACCCTGCTGGGATTACCATGGGCTGCTTCGTTTGTAGAAAGGTTTTCCAAATACCTGGATGCCTTTGTCCACTTTCCGGGTTATCCCGGATTGCCGGAGCAGCCCGTAATACCTGGGCAGTTCCCGCCCTTCCTGACGGCTATGCAGGAGCAAAGGTTCGACCTGGTACTGCAGATGCAGGGCAATGGTTCTATAGTGAACCCGATGGTTGCGCTAATGGGTGGACGATATACGGCCGGTTACTGGCGGCAGGAAGATGGCTGTCCTGATGCCGGCCTTTTTCTTGAATACCCGGAAGATGTATCAGAAATAGAACGCCACCTCCTGCTGATGGAATACCTCAATATTCCCAGGCAGGGCACCTACCTGGAATTTCCCATTACTGCAAAGGACATGGAAGATTTCAACCAGCTGGAACTTCCGCTGGAAGCACAGGAATATCTCTGTGTACACCCCGGGTCAAGGGGCAACTGGCGCCAGTGGCCGCCACATTTCTTTGCTGCTATGGCAGACGAGTTTGCGGAAAAAGGCTGGAAGATAGTGCTCACAGGTACCGCAGATGAACGTCCGCTTACTGAAGCGGTAGCAGGACTGATGAAACATAAATCCATCAATACCGCAGGCCTGACCACATTGGGCAGCCTGGGAGTGCTGATCAAAAATGCCCGCGCCCTCCTGTCCAATTGCACCGGTGTGTCGCATATGGCGGCTGCATTTGAGACGCCCAGCGTCATTATCAGTATGGATGGAGAGCCCGTCCGCTGGGCGCCATTAAATAAACAACTGCACTACACAATTGACTGGACCACGGAACCGGATTATGAGATCGTATTAAGAAAGGGCATGCGGCTCCTCGAAACTACCTGAGGAAGCAGCGGTGAGTTCCAGCATGGCCAGGGTTGCCTCGGCAATAGTATCCGGAGTCGCCAAAGGAAGCTTTTCTGCAGAGAAAGAACGATATACATGTTTCACCACTTCGTTCTTACTCTGCAAAGGCGCCGGTACATCAAAATAAAGCACCTTGTTCGTAACACGCCATGGGGTGTGCTGGGGATTGGTCAGTGCATACAGCACCAGCACGGGCGTATGTACCGCCGCTGCAATATGTATGGTGCCGGTATTGACAGACAGTAACAGCGGCGCATGTTTTATGAGTATGATCAGCTCTTCGAGGTCAAAAAGCCCTGCTGCTGAAAAAGCAGGGCCACCTATTCCGGCAGCGATCTCCCGTGCTTCAGCAGCATTGTTCTTCCCGGTGATCAGTAACTGGCAATTTGTGGCCGCCCTTATCTTTCTTCCCGCAGCGATCCAGTCTTTCACCGGGTATTTACGTTTCTGTTCAGAAACTTCCGGATGGAGAATGATCCATGGCCGCCGGAGATCGAGGCCTGTTAATAGTAGCTTTTCACACACTACCGGCCATAATATTTCCCTGGTCCGGATGCTTAGTTGTTGCTTGTCTGTCACAGCGCCAACCTGTGCTACCAGTTCAAGATCGCGCATTACCTGGTGCCTGATGAAAGTGTATGGCTCTTCGTCGGGAATCCAATGTGTCAGTAGCTGATAGGGGTTCTCACGACAGTAAGCCAGCCGGAGTGGTATCTCCGCCAGGTATGCCAGCATAATGGAAGGCATGGGATTCTGACTATATACAGAAAAAATAACAGCCGCATCAAAGCGGCCGTCCTTCAGCTGTTTGACCAGCTGACTGAATTGAGCAGGATCAGGTGTGCCTGTTGTCTGTACCCAGGGCACATCAAATACAATAGCGTCGTCTATCTCCGGTACTTCCGGCACTACCGTTGCACCCAGCGATGATGCGAGTACAGTAATATGACAGTTGAACGTTTGTTTTAAGGCCCTGATGGCAGGCGTGCTCATAAGCAGGTCTCCGATGTTGTCCGGCCGTATACAGAGGATACGGCGGCATTTCTTCCATTCGTTTTTCATTATGCCTCCGCTACTTTTAAAGCAGGTGTTGTATAAATTCGTTTAATGATCAGGGTGGTTGAGCGGTCGGGCACGAGTGGCAACAATATCACTTCTCCACCAAATTCCTCCACTGCGGCTGCCTCCGGCAGGGATTCCCTGCTATAGTCGCCTCCTTTGGCAAATACGGAAGGCTTGATAATACGGATAAGCGATTCCGGTGTATCATCCTGCTCACTGCCAAAAGCGATTACATGCGCTATGGCGCCCAGGCCGGCCAGCACCTGTACACGGTCGTTCAGGCTGTTAATAGGCCGCTCAGGGCCTTTTAAACGCTTAATACTTTCATCAGTGTTCACTCCTACGATCAGCACGTCGCCCAGTGAAGCCGCCCGCTCCAGGTAACTCACATGACCGCTATGCAGTATATCGAAGCACCCGTTGGTAAATACGATCTTTTTTCCCTGTGATCTGTACATATCGCAAAGCGCTTCCAGTTCTTCCGTATCACGGATGTATTTATCTTTCATAGAGAAATAAGCAATCAGCTCCGCCTGTTTACAATGGGCTGTATTACTTTTCCGGATAGCCACTGTTGCGGCAGCACCGGCTATTTCGGCTGAAGTCAATGCGCTGGCACCTGCAAGACTAGCCAGTGTAAAGGCACTCACGTAAGTATCACCCGCACCCGATACGTTCGGATTGCTGACAGCGCGTGCGGCCGTATGACAGAGCAGTTTATCTTCCTGGAAGATAAGCGCTCCTTCTTCATCCAGTGTCACCGCAGTGATAGCAGCCCCTGTTACCCCATATATCGCGGCGCCCATTTCTTCCAGCTGTTGTGCCTTAGAGCATGGTTGTTCGGGCAGTTCCAGCATGGCCATCATCTCTTTAAAATTGGGTTTCGCCAGTGCTGGTTGTAAGCCTTTGTACAATTGCAATTTCTTGGCATCCACGGCAATGAACTTCCTGTGCTGCTGGTTCAGGCGTTCCAACGCAGCAATGATGCCTGGTGTGATGAGTCCCTTGTTGTAGTCTGCTATCACTACCGCGTCGTGCAATGGGAACTCTCTTTCCAGCACGGCTATCAGCTGCTCTTCACAATCCTTATCGAGCGGCACTTCCGTTCCTTCATCGTAACGGGTCAGGAGTTGCTGTCCGGCAATCACACGTGTCTTCTTCATCGTGTTCCGCGTATTGCAACGCACTACCTCATCCCTGATGCCTTCTTTCTTTAGCAGGTCGCCCGCCAGTTTAGCCGCATAATCATCTCCGATAAGACTGACAAAGGTCACCGAAGCACCCAGGTGGCGCAGGTTGGCAGCGGTATTTGCACCGCCTCCCAACACGGAGGTATGTGAACTGATATCCACAACAGGCACCGGCGCCTCCGGCGACAAACGTGTGCTGGCGCCTCTCAGGTAGGTATCGATCATCAGATCGCCCAGTACCAGTACTGCAGGCTGCACAAAAGCCCTGATCAACGTTTGATATATTAGTTCCATATTCTGAATTTTGCAGTAGCGTGTTTCACAATAAACTGAGCAGCCTCGCGCAGATCGTTTGCTATGTATGCCGGTTCATTATGCTGGTTCGTTTCCCAGACGGTTTCATTCCCATTGTTAAGTAGTACAGACCGGCAACCGGCGCGGTTGCCTGCTTCCACATCATTCAATATATCTCCTATCATCCACGACTCAGGAAGGAATATATCCATCTCCTCAGCTGCCTGTAGTAACATACCCGGCAACGGTTTCCGGCAACTACAGCTAAATGCGTACTGCGCTATCTTTCCCGCGGGATGATGAGGGCAATAATAAAAACCATCCAATGCAATTCCGGCTTCGCCCAGCAGTTGTTTTACCTTAGCAATAACAGGTTGCATCTCATCTTCCCTGAAATATCCATGAGCAATACCGGCCTGGTTCGATACAACGATCAGCGCATAGCCCCTCTCCTGCAACATGCGTAAGCCCTCTACCGCGCCACGCTCCAGCACTATTTTGTCCGGGTCTGCATTGTAAGGCACGTTGCTGATCAGTGTACCATCCTTGTCGATAAATACTGCTCTTCTCATAAAGAAATACTTTCTTCTGCTCTGAGATTCTTCGGGGACGACGTATCATCGTTCCCAATGATCCTTTCATAAACTGTTTGCATGTCTCTGGCTACCAGTTCCCAGGTAAACAATTTGTTCACCCTTCTGAGCGCATTATTGCCCATCTCCCGCAATACGGCAGGCGACTGCAGCAGCGCAGTGATCCTGCGGGCAAGCGCGTCCGGATCTTTGGGTGGCACCAGCGCGCCGCTATGTCCGTCGGCCACACTGAATTTGATTCCCCCTACATTACTGCCGATCACTGGTGTGCCGCATGCCATGGCCTCCAGCGGCGTAATACCAAAAGGTTCATACCAGGGCGTCGTAATGAAGAGATCAGCTGCTGTATAATAGTATTTCAGATCTTTCCTGGACTTCTGCCCAAGGAAATACACCTTATCACTGACCTTCAGATCATCCGCCAGCTGTTTCAAACGGGCGAGCTCCTTTGCGGTATCCGCATCTCCGCCTACTATCAGCAATCTCACTTTTGCGTTCCTGCATCTCACTTTTGCCAACGCCCTGATCACATTGTCCACGCCTTTCCTCGGCACCATACGTCCCAGCTGCAGCAATACCTTTTCGTCGTAGGGCAATCCCAGCAAGGATCGGGCTACCGACTTATTGACCGGGTAGAGCTCATCTGTATTCACGCCGCAGGGAATGATGGTGATCTTTTCTGCAGGCGCGTTGTAATACTTCATCAGGTCTTCCCTGTCCTGCGGACATTCCGCAATGACCAGGCTTGCTTCTTTTACAGCATTCTCCTCAATAGTGATCCGCTCTTTCGGGAACTGGTCATTATCACCCTGGTGAATACGACGGATATGTCCCAATGCATGGAAGGTGACCACGAAAGGGATACCCGTTTCTTTTTTCAGTTCCATCGCTACAAGTGCGGACATAAAAAAGTTGGCATGTACCAGGTCGTAGCTCAGCTGCTCTTTTTCCATGAAACACAGCATGTCTGTTTTAAAAGCTGGCATGTACTGTAACAATGTCTCCTTGGGAATATCTTCTGCGGGACCGGCATTCACATGAATGATCCTTATATTATCGCCGAAGGGCACTACCTGCGGCAGCTTCTTATCTTCCCGTCTTGTAAAGATGTCTATCTGGTAGCCCATGAGCGCCAATTGTCTGGCCACCTCTCCTACGTATACATTTTGTCCTCCGGCATCTGCGCCCCCTAAAGCGGCCAGTGGTGAAGCATGTTCACTGATGAACGCAATCCTCCTTCCCATATACTTATTTTTAGATCAGTTATCACTGGTAATAGTGCTGTGATCAGACTCTATCGCCGGCTTTCCGAATAGTTGGTCAGTATAAATTATCTCATTCATATTGCCGCTGCAGACGGTCTCGAACAATCTCTCCCAGTCTGCGGTAAAACGATCTATATTAAACCGCTTCATAGCTGTAGCCCTCGCTGCTTCCCCCATTTGCGCCGCGAGTTCCGGCTCATTCAGCAATAACTTCATTTTCTTGATCAGGTAATTAATATCTGTGTGGATGAATCCATTCTTACCGTTCTCGATCACCGTTACCAGCTCTGTCGTTGCCAGGCCTACTACAGGCATACCCTGCATCATCGCCTCACAAACGGCCAGCGCCAGGCTGGTATGCCTTACAGGATGGAAATAGAAACGGTACCTGCTCCTGAATGAAGGCAGCTGCGGATGTAATACTTCGCCAAGGCCATCCTTACCGTTGCCCATGCCTACGAGGTCGACCGGTAGTATATTACGGACATGCTGAAAAATGTCCCAGCCCAGTCCCCTGCCACGCTGCGGCAGGTGATTGATAGTAACCAGTCCCTTGGGCAGTTCTCCTGTATATGGTACATCCGGCATAGTCACACCATGTTCGATCACGGTAGCCGGTGTGCGGTTGTTGTCCCACATTAACCGGTTGTAGTGGGTTACGTGTACCAGGCAAATGCGGCGGTCGTTCACTACGTGTCTCGTAGTAACCGGGTTCTTGGCTGGTGTATTATGTTCCAGGTAGACCCTTGGTAACCTGCGCTGGGCGGGCGATAAAATATCATATTGATCTACCAGGTAATCTTTTGTGGACTGGTAAAGGATGACGTCAAAGTCTAAATCTTTCACCATTCTTACCGGGACCTCATGTACATTATCACCGAATGGAAATGTCTTTCCTCTACCGTAGTACCCCGGGGTACGTTGCTCGTTGACAGGAATATAGATGTCATAATTGCCTTGTGACAGGTAATACAGGTAACTTCCATGGATGTGCCAAGTAAAGATCTTCAGCCTGGGCTTTTGCTGTGTAGTCGTCATATATGTCATTAAATAGGATTGACTGTGTAACAAAAATTTGCTTATGCCTTCCCGATGTGTCTTTATATTCACCAGACGAAACTCACATTACTCTTACAATGGTGTAAAAGCAAGATCAATAAACAAACCAAACATGTGATGCCGGAAATAATTGATTTTTAGACAATTATTTTCTGCCGTCTTCAGTTCTGTATAAGTGCTTTACAGCAGCGCTTCCCCGGCGAACGCTGCTGACACATGAAGTTGACATTGCTGTTGAAACTATCGTGCAACAGCAGCAAGGTACAATTGACGCAAGAGTTCTACACTTATGGTAACCTTGTTCACGTTTAAAGAATATGCATATATCGCCATGACATGAAAACCGCCATGGCATGATTTTGCACGCGAATCCTTCTAATAAATTCAATTTCATGAAAGCAGCAGTTTTCCATAAAATCGGAGACATTCGTGTCGAGAATGTAGAAGATCCGCGTATCCAACATCCTGAGGACATCATCGTAAAAGTCACGTCTACTGCCATTTGCGGCTCAGACCTGCATATTTATGATGGCTTTTTTCCACAGTTGAAAGACCAGGTAATGGGTCATGAGTTCATGGGGATCGTAGAAGAAACAGGGTCGGGAGTATCGAAGCTGAAACGCGGCGACCGTGTGGTAGTGCCTTTTCCCATTGCATGCGGGCACTGTTATTTCTGCAATCATGAACTTCCTGTTCACTGTGAGAATAGTAATATTGAACATTATGGTCCGCAGGGAGACATGACTTCCGGAAAAGGTGGTGGCTTATTTGGATATACCGATCTGTATGGTGCGTATGCCGGCGGACAGGCAGAGTACGCACGTGTGCCGTTCGCGAATTTTGGTCCGCGGGTAGTGCCGGATAGTCTTACAGATGAAGAGGTGCTCTTCCTTACTGACATCTTTCCTACAGGCTGGTCTGCTATAGACTGGGCACAGCCCAGGGGTGGCGAGACCATCGCTATCTTCGGCTCCGGTCCTGTCGGGTTAATGGCGCAGAAGTCAGCCTGGCTGCAGGGTGCAGGTAGGGTCATTGCCGTTGACCCGCTGGCTTACAGGCTTGATATGGCGAGGAATGTTAATCGCGTAGAGACGATCAATTCTTCCGAAGTGGATGTTGTGCAGGCAATCTATGATATGACGCAGGGCCGTGGGGCGGACATCTGCGTGGATGCTGTTGGTATGGAAGCGGATCGGAGCTTCCTGGAGAAAGTCAAGGCGACTGTTAACTTTGAAAAAGGGACTTCCAAGGTGATGGAGGATTGTTTTAAGGCTGTTCGCAGAGGTGGGACGGTGTCTATTGTCGGTGTGTATGGAAGCAACTATGATAATTTTCCTATACATCGCATTTTTGATAAGGGCATTACTATTAAGACCGGGCAGGCACCTGTGCAGCGATATATCGATCATCTTATTTCGCTTGTGGTTTCGGGGCAGGCAACTTTGAATGACATTATCACGCATAAGTTGCCGCTCTCTGCGGCGAGTGATGCGTATGATATTTTTAAGAAGAAAGAGGATAATTGTGTGAAGGTTGTGTTGAAGCCGTGATAAGTTATAGCGGTTGTCTGATGGATCCCTGGCTGTGGTTCGTCGAAGTGACCTTGAGTTGGAGGAGGTAGCTGTGGTTCGTTTGCGCGGAGATTAAGTCATTGCAGCGGGTTTTCAGATGGGATCCCTGGCTGTGGTTCGTCGAACTGACCTTGAGTTGGAGGAGGTAGCTGTGGTTTGTTTACGCGGAGATTAAGTCATTGCAGCGGGTTTTCAGATGGGATCCCTGGCTGTGGTTCTTCGAAGTGGCCTTACTATTGAGCTTGGGAAAGTCGTATTTAGCTGTAGTTTAGCTATTAAACCCCTTGTCAGGCGTGGCAGCACACTTCGAATAACTAAGGCCAGGGATTCCCATCTGAACCCGCTACTGCTTCCGGACATCCAATTGTAGCATGAACTCCCCATATCAAATACGTATGGTGACGCCTATTTTCCTGCATTCTTCCATCGTCCATCTATTCTCCTATTCTTATTGAACAACATCGTTTTTTTCCTTCACTAATACTTCATCCCCTCATATTATTCCTTCGCCGTTCTTAATTATTCTTATGCCCTTCTTGCCTTTATATTGTTCTTCATTCCTTCGTATTGTCTTCCGCTCATGGCTATTCCAGAGTGTTCATCCTTTATCCATGACCTCCCGCCTCCTACATCCTTTATATATTCGCCAGGAGGGTTATGAGAGATTCTCCGCTTTCATTCTCCAGGTTATGAATGACACGTATGATCTTGCTCTGCAGTTGCTGGTCGATAATGCCTTCCGCTAAATGGCTGAATTTCTTGATGACGTCATCCCAGCTAAGGGGGCGTGTGAAGAAGCCTTTAAAGTCCTCACATTTCTGCTCCAGCTCTTCTCCGCTGTTCAACGTGATGGTGACTTTGGCCGGCATCTTATCGGGATACACCGAGGTGTAAGGATCCAGATAATCCACCACTTTACGGGGCGCTTTCAGGGGGAAGTTGGTATGGGTGCTCACCTTCCTCAATAATTCCTGCACGTCCGGGCGACGGATACGTTCTTTCAGGAGCTGGTCGGGCCATACTGCTCCATCAATCAGCGCGACAGCTATTACATAGGCCATACTGTGATCGGCCTGCTCCTTGGTCTGTACTACGTGGCGATCTCCATAATGCCCTCCACCTACAATGTCGTAGGCTGTTTCAAAAGTGGTGACTTTTACCTCCTTTATTTCTCCCGGTACCAAGTTATGTTGCTCACGTAACATCAGCGCGGCCTCAATAGCAGATTGCGTATGGACTTCCGCATTGTAACTTTTCAATATGCATCTCGGGATCAGCGAGAAGTCGCCCTGCTCCTGCCGGAAATGAGGCTTCATGCCCGTCAGATGTTCAAATCCTACAGAGCCCTCAAAATAACTTACAGGGCCTGTTATGCCCTCTTTTGCAAGTAAGACGATCTGCATACAACCACTGGCAACCAGTGAAGAGGCCAGCCCTTTCCATTCATAGGTGTACGATTGCCTGCTGCCTACTGCCGGGTTGAAACTACAGGCCGCGGTACCAATAGCATGTGCTGCCTGCTCTTCAGTCAGGGAGAACAGCCGGCATAGTGTGGCTGAAACGGAACAAGCCAGTAACATCGTGTGGTCTATGCCTTTCATCATCACCGGTATTTCGTCTACCAGCTTACACTGTAACTGGTACGCAATGGCCATGGCTGTCAGTATGTCCCGGCCGCTTGCATTCACCAGCTGCGACGCAGCCAATATAGATCCGATGTTGTCGCTGGGATGACAGGTCGCGTCTTTCCCCAGGTAATTGTCCATGAAGTCAGGATAACGGATCAATTGCGTATACCATTGCGCGGCCCTGTCCACGCCGGTAGCACCTAATAAGGGCACAACACAGTCTCCGTTCTGCTGTAACATCTTCAACGTGCGAAGACACTTTTGTATCGTGTCCTGCCTGGAAGCGTATATCATAGAACCTACTGTATCCAGTAAATGCCGCTTTAGCTGATCAGTAATCTCTGTATCTAACTGATCAAAGGCCGACAGGTTTGCAAACCTGGCCATAGAAGTTGTTAATGCCGTAGCTACCGTACCGGGCATTACTGTTTGTGTTGCTGTACTCATGCCTGTAGTCTTATTATCTTGTAGTCTTATACTTATATTTTAAACAATACTTACACCATTATTCTGTATTTACCGGCCTCCGCCTATAGTTCCTGTGCTTATTCCAGGCTTTATAGTCCTACTATATCTTCTATATTTTACCTTCCCAGTCTTATGCGCTTAGGCCTATACCTATTCCTATGTCTATTCTTATGCTGTCGTTTTATTTTTATTACTTTAAGCTATAGTCTCGTGTTGATTTCTATGTATAGTTCTGTCCTTAGAATTTTATTTGTGTTGCCATGTGCTTATAATCTTACTTATGCTTATCTCCCGTGATGATGGTCCTGCAGCTCTATACCTGCAGTTTTATAATGCGACTACAGGTTAGTGAAACAAGTTACGTACCACTTCGCTATGCTTTTCTGCAGTATGCAATACTGTTCCCGGCAACTCGCATATGGTAACAGGCATGTTAATTGATTCATTTACAGCGAACCAAACTGCAATATCATGATACAAAGAGATGGCGCACTTACCAGTTTATGGCAGGGGAATACTGCTCCTTATATAGTTACTAACAGGCCCGATAAGAATGTTGTATACGATGTGATCATAGTGGGGGGCGGCATTACCGGTATCAGCACAGCCCTGTTGCTGCAGGAAGCCGGTAAACAATGCCTGGTGCTGGAAGCGGCTGAGATAGGTTATGGTACTACAGGTGGTACAACCGCGCATCTGAACACACTACTCGATACGCCTTATTATGTTATTGCGAAAAATTTTGGAGAGGAAAATGCCGCACATGTAGCAACCGCGACTGCTGCTGCCATCAGCCTGATAAAAAATAATGTGCAACGTTTCGATATAGATTGTGGATTTAAAGAGGCTGATGCGTACCTTTTTGCACAGGATGAAGAACAGGAAAAAGAACTTGAGAAGATCCGGGAGAGCTCCGCTAAGGCAGGGCTTGATATTTCTTATACAGAGCAGATACCTGTAGGCATTCCTTTTACGAAAGCACTCCGCGCCAAGGGACAGGCTAAGTTTAGTCCGCTGGAATATGTGCATGGCATCGCCAAAGCTTTTGAAGCTGCCGGTGGTGTTATCATGCAGGGATGTAAAGTGCTCAATACAGATAAAGAAAATACATTAAAAGTTCACACCACCGCCGGTACATTCTCCGCTGTTGACCTCGTTTATGCAACACATATTCCTCCGGGTATCAATCTGCTACATTTACGTTGTGCGCCCTACAGAAGTTATGCAATAGCCGTAACGCTGGAAGATGGTACTTATCCTGAAGACCTGAGTTATGATCTGTATGATCCCTATCACTACTATCGTACACAGGAGGTGAAGGGAGAAACTTATCTCATTGCAGGTGGTGAAGACCACAAGACAGGTCATGAAACAAATACAGAAAAATGCCTGCTGACATTAGAAAGCCATGTCAGAAAATATTTCAAGGTGAAAGAGGTTGCTTATAAGTGGTCTTCCCAATACTTTGAACCTGCGGACGGTTTACCATATATTGGCTATCTGCCAGGCTCGGAAGATCATATCTATGTGGCCTCCGGTTATGGCGGCAATGGTATGACCTATAGTTCCGTTGCGGCACTGCTGCTCAAACAGATCATCCTCCGGGAGAAACCGGCACTCGAAAAACTGTTTGATCCCAACAGGATCAAACCTGTTGCAGGATTCAGCAATTTTGTTACGCACAATACAGATGTCATCAGGCAGTTCTTTGACAAACTGTTCTCTGCCGAAGAGATCAGTCAACTGACCGAGCTTGCTCCCGGAGAGGGAAAACTGGTGGAATATCATGATCGTAAAATAGCGCTCTATAAGAGCGAAGAAGGCCGTCTGTATGCCCTCAATCCAAGCTGCACGCACATGAAATGCGATGTAAAATGGAACCAGGCGGAAAGGTCGTGGGACTGCCCCTGCCACGGCGCCAGGTACAGCTACGATGGTAAGGTGATGACAGGTCCTGCAGATATGGACCTGGAAGGTCTGGCCCTGACATAAGACCACTTGTGAAGACACCAGGTATTGTTGGTTTAACACCAAGGTGAGGCCAATAATACATCTGGTATGTTATATCAGCCCGCGGGATTGTAAAGAACATAGGAAGTTGATTTTACGTTATACGGTAAAAGCCATTGAATAAATCAGTCAGCCCCAGGGCGGCGGCAGATGGTGGTCATTATCCTTATGATACATGTCTGAGGCAGATGTCACTTAAATAAAGAAGCAAATCAAACGATAGCATATGACTGATTACGGTTATGATCCTGGCATCCTGAATAATATTGCCGATCTGTTGATACATAAATCTGAGACACTGGCCGTGGCGGAGAGTGTGACGGCAGGTCAGCTACAGGTCGCTTTTTCGCTTGCAGAGGGCGCTACACAATTCTTTCAGGGCGGTATCACTGCATATAACATCGGGCAAAAATCAAGGCATCTGCAGATAGACCCCATCCATGCCGGTAATTGCAATTGTGTATCTGAGCGGGTGACCGACCAGATGGCCGCGCAGGTGGTATCACTTTTTGCAGCAGACTGGGGCATTGCTATCACAGGCTATGCCTCTCCTGTGCCCGAACAGAACATCCATGATCTATTCGCCCATTATACCATCTATTATAGAAATAAATGCATCAAACATGAGCGTATCAGCGCCCCACACAATGATGTGCTGGCAGTAAGATCACATTTCACGAATACCGTATTGCGAAAATTTCATGAGGCCTGCCGGACCATCGGCATTTGATACAGACGTGGAATAATCTTTGCCGCTTTTTCTGGAAAATGCGTCTTATGGAAAGATTGTCGCTTGAGAAAGAAACCGTACATATTGACTATACCCGGGAAGGTATTCCGGAGTCAGTAAAGAATTTCCGTCCTTCTGTGTTCAGGGACGGTGACAACTATCATTGCATCCTGGGTAGCGATAAAGAAACGGCCGTATGCGGCAGTGGCCAATCGGTAGAAGAGGCATTGCTTGACTGGGACCATGCATACCAGGATAAAACGAAGAAATAAAGCCATGCGTAAAACATGGAAATAAAAATGGCCATTCCGTTACAGACTGGCCATTTTTTATATACTGAATTATTGAGATTGTCAGGGAGTTCCTTCTGTCATGTTATCGTTCCTGTCACTGCCCCTGCTATAAGTGTTGTTCTCCTCATCTTCTGCCCCGATGTCTTCATTATCGTCGTCCAGCTCTGCTCCTGGTATATCGAGATCGGCGCCGGATGTTTCTTCGCCGAAGCTGCCTTCATTTAATGGATCGCCATCATCATCGGTACTATCCAGCGAAGCTCTTCTCAGTCCGTCGGCGTCTTCTTCTCCCGGCGTTACATTAGCACTGGTTTCCAGGTCGCGCCGTTCTTCGTCGGTCACGTCGGAATCGTTATCCTCCAGGTCATCTTCATCGTCCAGGATGCCTTTCCCTTCTTCATCATCTGAAGATATCGTGGTATCTGCCAGTTCTCCGAGAGGCGGTACATGTATGTGTTCCTGTCCCGGAATGTCTGATACATCGGGTAGCATCATCTCTGTTTCTTCGCGCTGCATCTTCTTTTCATCCTGCGGACTATCCTGTATATCCTGGTTTTCTTCGATGCTTTTTATACGTGTGAATGCTTTTTCCATATTATTTGCTTTTTAGTTTTTATTACCCTCATCTCTGGTTTTGCCGCTGGCCTGAAATATTAAATAAGCCACAGCGATAATCACAACAAAGAACAGGGCAATGAGTGGCACTAACATACGCTACTTGTTTACAGGAAATGTTGCAAATAATCTGCCATGCCGGCAGCGCTCAGTCTGCCACATGCCCGATATTCCTGGCGCCATTGTATTTATATAAGGGAATCTCCCTCCGGTGATGCGTTATATGTCAAAATATCATCCGGCTCCTCGCAGGCACAGCAAAGAACCGTGGATGAAAAGCCTCTTATGGAGAATGTCTGGGAATATTTATGCACAAGGTTCACTGCACAACACCGGAGCTTTAACAATCAGGCTGTGCTTCTTTTCGGGGTTGAAGATTGTATGCTGTCTTATTGCGCCCAGACCCGGGTGAAAAGATTTCTCAGTTCTTTCACGAGATCATATACGGAAACTGGTTTCTGTATGCAACCAAAAGCGCCTTTGTTCATCGCTTCCCGCAGAAGGGTAGAATCAATACAGGTAGAATACATGATGACGGGGATATGCCGTAGTTCTTTCTTTTTTTTGATCTCTTCCAGGCAGACAAGACCGTTGTGCACAGGCATATTAAAATCCAGCAAAATTAGATCGGGCCTGCTGACACGTAATACACCGTAGGCCATCTCCGCACCTTCCGCCCAGTTGCAGGTACTATCACTTCCTGTCATTTCCACCGCCTCATTCAGGATTTCTATTTCATCGGCATCGTCATCGATCAGAAGTATGGACCTTACCATAGAGAAAAGATTAAGCAGTGAGACAATCGCATTTCGCGGGATAAGTCGTTATCCTTTGCATTCCGTAACCATAGTCATTTTTCGTAGAGGTAACCGCACTCCCGTTGGATGAAAGGAATAATACTTAGTGGCACTATCTTTTGAGACCGATAACAAAGTTCAAACGGTTAATGGTTAAAACCGTTTCGAATCAAATTAAATGTAAGATAATTTACCGAAAAATAAAAAGAAACATGATGAGTATCATATTTTTACAGCACTTTATCCCTCTTTCTGAAATGTATAATTCGAAAAACTAATGTACCTTTCTTTACAATTGAAATCCAGGTAACGAACATCATGTTGATCCATCGAGGTAAATTCACGTTGACAAGGGAGCACAGTATACATACTGCCGGATTCTGCATCCTGCATACTGCCCTGGAGCAGCTTATGCAACAACTTCACCTGCTACATCCCGAAGAGCGTTCTTATTACGAAACATTAAAATTTGACAAGCGTAGGGAAAGTTATCTACTGGGCCGGATCTCTGCAAAAAAGGCTATTGGCGCACTGTCTTCCTTTGAAGACCTGGGGAAGATCGCCATTGAAGCCGGCGTATTTCAGTTTCCTGTGGTCAAGTACGCAGTTACACACAACCTGCAGGTCTGTATTACGCATTGCGATGGCCTTGGCATCGCGCTTTCCTACCCGGAAGTACATCCTCTTGGTATAGACCTGGAACGGGCAGATAAAGCGGGCACAGGGGCTATCAGGGAACAGCTCACTGCCAGGGAACTGGCATTAGCGGACACTTTACCTCTACCGGCTGATGTGGCCTTTACTATGTTGTGGACGATGAAGGAAGCCCTGTCTAAAATACTCCGGACCGGTTTGACTATGGACCTCAAACTGCTTGAGATCCGGTCGCTCGAAAAAGAAGGGGATGTATATACCGGCCATTTCAGTCACCTCATTCAATATAAGGCCATTTCCTGCCATGCAGGCGCTCATGTCTGCTCAGTAGTTGTACCCGGCAAAACCAGCCCCGATTTAGCCCAATTCTGGCAGTTTTTCAGGGAGACGGTATCTTTTAAGGACCAGGCCGGGAACCTAAACACCAGCGAAAATACGCTTTAACCCGGACGCATACCTGGCTTATACCCGCCTTTGGGTGGACCTGAAGCATATCATAAAGGTATGAATGTACTTCCTGTTCGTTCGCACCTATACCCTATAGCCTCTATCCGCCTACGTTTCAGGCACTATTGTATAGCCATCGCTATAGAACAGTGCCTGAAATGTAGGATTATAGTACCTATAGGGTATAGCACCCAGCGAAATGGTAGTACACTGCAAAGGGTTTAGAGCAATAAAGTGTCTATTCTGTGGGCTTGCACGAGCTGAACCTGTTCAGACCAGGAAAAAACAGTAAAATAACCATCCTGGGAAGCCACCAATGCAATCGCATCCCTTTGATCATGAACAAATTGCGCTGCAGAAAGGTGCCTGGTGCCGCCTATTGCGGAAGGGTGCATCAGTTCGGGCGTTCCTCCTATCACAGGTTCGATCATTACCACACGGTCCACTCCCCTGGAAGACCAGGCCGCCCGGGTGATCTTCGCCCCGAAGGTGAGCAGTTCATGACGGTCGTTGATAACGGTAGCGCCATCGACGGCGGTCAGACCGGTGATATTGTCCACTTCCCGGCGCATGGCGTTCTGCCAGTATATCTCGGTCACCTTACTTCCGTCCTGGCGGATAAGGTCGGCGACGCCCGTAAAAGCGGGAGAAACGGGATAGGTTAACGGGTGTACGATAGATTCCTTCCATTTCTCGGTACCCGACGGTACCAGCAGCAGGATACCGCCTCTTTTATGTGCCCGCATGGATACGGCGATCTGGATGAGCACATTTACCGGGTCATTCCACATGGCGGAAGAGGTCAATCCCAACAGGGAGGTCACGATATCGGGACTATCCGGCAGCAACCCGCAGGATTCATCGACTATCTTTACCTGGTCGCCTTTCAGGACCGCTACATTGGCAAACTTACCCAGCCCGATACTCCGGCGGTGTTTAACCACCAGCAATCCGGGTTCGGATACGTCCAGTACAAAGCAGAAATTGGGCAATTTAAGGGTGGTTCCCCAGATATAGAGTTGTTCGCCTTCGTACCAGATGCCCACATGCACACCGGCCCGTTCTACCCCGGGGGCCAGTTTAGTAAGCACACGTACGTCGAATGGGAGCTTTTGAGCAAATTTCAGTGGTTTCCCTGCCTGGCAGGGATTCAGGAATGCCAGGGAAATGCGTGTAGGAACGCCTTCCTCCCTGCGCAGGCTGGCCCAGAAGGCCACATCGAGCATTTTCTCGATGAATTTGGCCTGCGGCACCGTGGCAAGGTCTTCTTCCCCACTCACAGCGGCAATGGCCAGGTGTTTGGAAAAATGAGTTTCTATCTGGTCGGCCACCTTTACGGCAGCCTGATAAGTTGAGTCTAATGTCAAATCCATAGCTATACAATACAAATTAGCGCCAGCTCCAAAATTAACCTTTTATTCTATGCTCCAAAAAATACCGCTTATTCCCTTCATATGCCTTCTTATGACATTTCCATCAAAATGCGTAAGGATTATTGAGATCTTAGAGTTCCTCTTTAAGCCAGGATATGGTTATGGTCATGAGAAGGAGTGCCAGCCCCAGGTGCTCCTTCCTCTTTTATTTGAAGATCTTGAAGGCTTGCAGGAACTCGTCGATATAACGGCGGCTGAAAAAGAGGGTTTCCCCATCCCTGAAAAAGATCTCGTTATTAAGTACATTGATCTTCGTCACCTCTTTCACATTCACAATATAGTTCCGGTGTACGCGGCAGAACTGCACCGCCGGTAACTGGACCTGCAAGTCCTTGAGCGACTGCTGGATCACGAATTTCTCCGTATGGCACACCACTTTACTGTATTTCCCGTCCACTTCAATATACCTGATGTCGTCAATGGCTATCCTTTGCAGCAGGTTGCCTTTTTTGATGAACAGGGTATCGGAGGCCTGGGGAATGGCCTGCGCCGGGGGCGCTACTGTTTCCTGTTTGAACTTTGAGAGGGCCAGTTCGATGGCATATTGCAGCTCCAGCGGATTGTAGGGCTTGAGCAGGTAATTGTAAGGCGATGTGAATTTAGCCAGACGGAAGGTGGTATTATCGTTGGCGCTGGTCAGGAAGATAAAAGGGCGTTTTTGTTCCCTGTGCTCATTGATGGTTTCGGCAAAAAGGATCCCGTCTGGCTTGTCGCCCAGGTAAATGTCAATCAGGCAAATGTCCGGGAGCTCTTCATCGTAAGCGGCCACCGCGTCTTTCAGTACAGTGGTGATCCTGATATCAGTGCAGCCCAGCTGGCGTAAAAAACTCTCCAGGAAGTCGGCTTCCGCCGGACTATCTTCCAGGATGAGTACTTTCAGTTCCTTCATAATGTTCATTAGCAGGCAGGCAGACCACAATAGTGGTGCCGGCTCCGACGCTGCCGGTAATACGTAATACCCCTCCGTTCTTTTCCGTCATTGCCTTTACCAGCCACAATCCAAGTCCGGTACTCTTGCTGCCCCCTGTATCTTGTTGTATGCGTTTTGTATCCCTTTTGTAAATGGCCTGTATGATCTTTTCGTCCATTCCGATACCCGTATCCCGCACTGTTATTTCACAACTGTTTCCCCGGGTTTGCCCGGAAATAGTGATAGTGCCGCTGGGATGCGTGTATTTGATCGCGTTGTCTATAATATTCCTGAAGATGATCTTGACGGTATTCAGGTCTGCCAGAAAGGTCGTTCCTGCCGGCACTTCATTGATGATAGTGATCCTTTTCAGGGCAGCGCCCGCATTAAAATCGTACACCACCTGTGCAATGATCCTGCTGGCGTCATGCTGTTCGGGGTGCAGGCTTAGCTGGCCTGTCTGCCCCAGTGACCAGTACAACAGGTTGTTCAGGAGCGCATAGGTATTGTCGGAGATCTTCTCAATATTCTCCGACAACGCCGTAGCCTCCCTGATCTTGTTACGGGCAAGGGTATCTTTCAGGTAGGACAGGTTGATCTTGAGGTGATTTACGGGAGAACGCAGGTCGTGCGCTACGATAGAGAACAGCTGGTCTTTCGTTTCATTGAGCAGTTCCAGCTTGTCATTCTGTTCGGCAATAATGCGGTTCCGCTTCTGCGTTTGCCGGTAGGCGAAGAATATCAGGCCGGCGCAGGACAGGAAGAACAGGGAAAGGGCAAAAAAGGTGTTCCGCTGCCATCTTCTTCTTGTCAGCTCTGCTTCACGGAGTCTGCTCTCCTGCCGCAGTAACTGTAATTTGTATTCCTGCTGTTGTATAGCGATCTTCTTGTCCTGTTCCGCCAGTTCCCATATCTTATCGCGGTTGGCGATCTGCGCTTCCAGCTGCTCGTATTCCTTCCGGTACCCCAGCGCAGCCTGAAAATGCCCTGTGCGTTCTTCTACAATGGCAAAGTTCAGGTATACCTTACTGCGGATCTTCAGGTCACTGGCTTTCTTCGCCAGCGCCATAGCACGTTGCAGGTAACTCCATGCTTCCTTCTGCCGCACCTGCTGGTCGTACAGCAGCGCAGTGTTCAGGAAGGAGTTCACCAGGGCAGTGGTATCTTTCAGTTCTGCGGCAATGGCTATACTCTTTTCAAATTTCTCTTCTGCTTCCTTAAACCGCGCCATGTGCAGCAGGCATACGCCTGTATTGTTCAGGATCTTCCTGGCCACCACCGGTTCATAGAGGTGGAAAAAACGTTGTTGTATCAGGTTGAAATATGCAAGGGACTCGTTGAACTGACGCTGTTCGAGATAGATCTCCCCGATATTGGGATAAATATTTGCCTGGATATTGATATCAAGCGCCGGAATAGCTGAGAGCTTCAGGTATTCCGACAGCGCTTCTTTGTAGAAGTCTTTGTAGTAAAGGATCTTGGCCTTCAGGAACTTTACGGTAAGTATGCGCGGCGCAAGGGAATTGCTGTCGGTGATAGCGGTAATGGTGGACGCGTATTTGAATCCATCATCCAGGTTGCCGCTATCCAGCGCGGCATGGCATTGATGGAAATAGCGGGACACGACGCTGTCCTGGCCAGCCGGCAGCTGACTACACACATTACATTGTTGTGTGATCAACTGCCGGATTGCGGCAGGCAGATTAATTTTCTGTGCAGATACCTTGTTGAGGGTACTACAGCATAACAATAAAATAAGCAGCTGGTAACACAGGGATCTTAGCATGCGGATCAGGTCTTCTCAACACTGGTAACGGTACCATTTGTTGTTTCAGGATCACCAATAACATAACGTACACGGATAGCCGGCATTTCACGGCCTTCCACGCAGTAACGGAATTTGATCTCCCATAACGAATAGGCATAAATTTCAGGATGACCTGCCGGATTGTCATAGATAATGTTGATATCTCTGACTTCAATAGGGCCATTCCAGATCTCGATCACACCACAGTCGGAAATGTTTTCATCCAGGTGTACGTTCCTGGCGTGGTCCGGCAGGTACATGTGGAGGTTCACATCATAACAGTCCTGAAAATCACCGGACTTACGCAATGACACCAATGGTTCCTTAGATGACAGTTGTCCCATCAGACCGGATGCAAGTAACCGGATGCTTTGTGTTTTGATCTTTGCTTTAGACGGTTCTGTAGCCTGAAAAGTGCCGGTAGCACTCCCGGCAAGTGATTGTTGTGTGTCCAAGGGATAAGGGTTTAAGTACCAAATATAAATAAATTATTATAATGAGAGATGGCAAAGATTTTGTGCAATAGAGAGATATACACTATAACATATGGCTTTTATAGATTATTACAAGGTACTTGGAGTAGACAAAAAAGCCTCCCAGGACGACATAAAGAAAGCATACAGGAAGCTTGCCAGGAAACACCATCCCGACATGAACCCTAACGATAAGGAGGCGCATATTAAATTTCAGCAGATCAATGAGGCGAACGAGGTACTGAGCGACCCGGAAAAACGTAAGAAATACGATGCTTACGGAGAGCACTGGCAACATGCGGAC
Organism: Chitinophaga filiformis; assembly: GCF_023100805.1. Taxonomy (NCBI): domain Bacteria; kingdom Pseudomonadati; phylum Bacteroidota; class Chitinophagia; order Chitinophagales; family Chitinophagaceae; genus Chitinophaga; species Chitinophaga filiformis. The sequence continues at coordinate 3,669,642 of NZ_CP095855.1, read as the reverse complement.
CAGTATGAGAAGGCGCGACAGCAACAGGGCGCAGGCTTTGGCGGACAGCAGGGATATGGCGGCTTTGGCGGACAAGATTTCGGTGGACAGGGTTTTGGCGGACAGGACTTCGGCGACTTTTCCGAAGGACAGTTCTCCGACTTCTTTGAATCCCTCTTCGGTAACCGCACCGGTGGCAGCCGGCGCAAGTTCCGTGGTCAGGATTACAATGCAGAACTTCATATCAGTCTGCGGGACGCCTATACTACCCATCAGCATACGCTGAGCGTGAACGACAAGCAACTGCGCATCACCATACCCGCCGGTATTGCCAACGGGCAGGTCATCAAGCTGAAAGGACATGGTGCACCGGGAGGTAACGGAGGCCCCAACGGAGACCTGTATATTACGTTTGTAATAGCAGAAGATCCGGTATTTAAAAGGGTGGATAACGACCTTTATATGAACGTGGAGCTGGATCTTTATACCGCCATATTGGGAGGAGACGTGACCATCGATACATTAAGCGGAAAGGTGAAACTGAAGATTAAACCGGAAACACAGAATGGTACCAAAGCCAGGCTGAAAGGCAAAGGCTTTCCCGTGTATAAACAGGAAAATGTATCAGGAGACCTGATCATCACGTATTCCGTTTTGCTTCCGACCAATCTGACAGAAGCGCAGAAAGAACTATTCAGGCAACTGGCCGCATCATCACATTAAACAACCCGTTATGCAAACAGCAATGATAGCCATTACCCAATATTGCAGCATACATGAAATTGAAACCGACTTTATTAACTCACTGGCAGACGAAGGACTAATAGCCATTACCGTTATAGAGGGCGACCGTTTCGTATCAGAAGAACAGCTGCAGGACCTGGAGCTGTATACCAGGTGGTACAGTGAGATGGGCATTAATACGGCCGGTATTGAAGTGATTAAGCACCTGCTTGATAAGATCAGGCATATGCAGTCTGAAATAGCAGCACTGAGAGCACGGCTGCATTTGTATGAGGGATTCTGAGAACAATGAACAGGCCTGATGTAGCATAACATCAGGCCTGTTTATTGTATTACCCCATTATAAACTGTCAACCATGAATAAATTCTTCAGAGCGATCATTGCCTTTTGGGGCGCTAAAAAATTCGGGGGCGGCTGCCTGGGTACTATTGTGTTATTTATTATTATTTATTGGGCCCTGGGGCATTGTAATTGATCTAACAAACCCGGGGTTGTCACCCCGCGTAACAAACCCGGGGTTGTCACCCCGCGTAACGAACCCGGGGTTGTCACCCCGCGTAACAAACCCGGGGTTGTCACCCCGCGTAACAAACCCGGGGTTGTCACCCCGCGCTACAAACACGGCGGCACCTACGGAGCCGATGGATGTTTTGTTAAATACATTATTAAACCGGGGTTTATTCCCACGTAACGAACCCGGGGTTTATTCCCACGTAACAAACACGGGGTTGTCACCCCGCCTAACGAACCCGGGGTTGTCACCCCGCGTAACGAACCCGGGGTTGTCACCCCGCGCTACAAACACGGCGGCACCTACGGAGCCGATGGATGTTTTGTTAATACATTATTAAACCGGGGTTTATTCCCACGTAACAAACACGGGGTTGTCACCCCACGTAACGAACCCGGGGTTGTCACCATCACATCCTGGCCCCCGATTTTAGTTTACCGTAGCTGATCTTCCAGACACGGTTTGTTTTATCGTCTGTGATAAACATGTCACCTCTGTCAGAAACAATGATACCTACTGGCCTTCCCCGCACATCTCCTGCTACACTGTCTTTCATAAACCCTGTCAGGAATTCTTCTGCTTCACCGGCAGGCTTGCCGTTCTTAAAGGGAACGAATAATACCTTATAACCCGATAAAGGTTTACGGTTCCAGGAACCATGCTGGGTAATAAATGCCCCATTCCTGTATTTTTCCGGGAAACTGTTCTTTGTATAAAAGGCCAGGCCTAAAGAGGCGGTATGGGATTTCAGCTCGTAGTCGGGTACAGTGGCTTTTTCTACCAGCCCTTCTGGCGCATTGGGTACCCTGGGATCCTTGTGCTGCCCCCAATAACAATAGGGCCATCCATAAAAAGCGCCTTCCTTTACCCCTGTCAAATAGTCAGGCACCAGGTCATTACCCAGTTCATCCCGTTCATTGACCACTGTCCAGAGGATATTAGTGCCAGGCGCCCAGTCCATTCCTACCGGGTTTCTCAATCCGGATGCATACACCCGCATACCACTACCGTCAGGGTTCATTTCAAGGATATTGGCCCTTAATACTTCCTTGTCCAGACCTTTTTCCCCATGGTCTGTACCACAGCCCACCGCTATATAGAACTTTGTTTTATCCTTATTGGCGATGATATTACGCGTCCAGTGCCGGTTTACCTTACCGGCGGTAAAAGTGGCTATTTTCTCTCCTTTTGCATTGATACTGGTGGCCCCTGTTGTGTATGGGAAACGCAGTAAACCGTCTGTATTGGCTACATAGAACTGATCGCCCACCAGCAACATGCCGAACGGCTGATGCAGGTCTTTGAGGAAGACGGTCCTCGTTTCCGGTACACCGTCATGATCGGCGTCCCTTAACAGGGTGATGCGGTCGGCGCTCTTCTTTACATTATTGGATTTAGTAGCACCTATGAGGGCGGCTCCGATCTTTTTAAAGAAGCCGAAGTGAGAGTTGGCTTCTGCTACCAGCAGATCGCCGTTAGGCAGTTCATACAGCCAGCGGGGATTGTTAAATCCGTCAGCATATAATGTTACTTCAAAGCCTTCCGGAGCTATTGGTTTGGTACCGTCGTCCCAACCTTTTACATGACTGTAGTTCGTGTAGGACTTTGTTGCATGTGGAGGTGGTAATTCCGGCCGCTGTCCGTACAATATCCAGGCATGACCGAGCAGCATCAGCAACGGCAACATCTTTTTCATAACAGTAGGTTTATTACGAAAAAGATGTTGCAAAACACATGCCCCTGCCGGCACGATAGGTAGAGCTGGCTATTGTCTGCGCAGGAGATAAGGACTTACGGCCTTTTTCCAGATAGCATAGCCCTGGGCGTTCATGTGCAGCATATCCTCCACAAAGAGCTCTTTCCTGGGTTGGCCGTTCTTATCGAGCATCAGCTGAAAAACATCTACAAACACGATGTTGGTCTGTTTGCTGATATAACTGCGGATGAGGCTATTCGCCTGCCTGGCAACAGGTAGGAATTCCACCCTGCTTGGGCTCGGTTTTATGGAAATATATACAATAGGAATATTGGGCAGTTTATTTCTGATAGTGGCATACAGGTTTTTAAACCTGTTAAAGATAGTATCCGCTGTTACACCTTTTTCCACCAGGTCATTTTCGCCGACATAGAGCACTATCTGGCGCGGGTGATAGGGAAAAATGATCTGGTTGGCGTAATAGATGATATCGTTCGTTACCGCGCCTCCTACTCCCCTGTTCATCACCACATAGTTGCTGAATGTTCTTTCCAGGTCGTCCCATTTGCGAATGGAAGAACTGCCGGTGAACAGTATGGGATTGGCCGGCGGTGTATACATCTTATCCCATTTCAGGATGGTATTAATGTCGTCCTGGTATCGCTGCGCATGAACAGCCGGAATACAAACAATCAGGATCAGTACTAAAAAGCTTAACAGTTTCTTCATAAACATGATTATTTAATTGCGCGAAAAGTAAGGCTCATTCTTCCATTATTGGTATCTGAGGGTGGAATGGCGTGCAGCCATTCATCCTGCACTTCCTGTGTCATATAGATCAGGGAGCCTGCAGGCAATGGGAAATCAATCAGTTCTGTTGGTGTTTTGATGTTCTTAAACCGGAGCGTTCTTGTCTCGCCAACGGAAACAATCGCAATACCGGTACCTTGTTCGAGTATGTCTGTCTGGTCGGTATGAAATCCCATTTTGGACTTGCCGTCCAGGTAATAGTTTATGAGGCAGTTATTGGGCGTAAAACCAAGTGTAGTCCCTATTTGGGCAACAATGGCGTCCAGCTCTGTGGTGAAGGCCTGAAACGGGTAACTCATCTGCGAATAATTGTAGGCGACACCAAAACTGGCGGTTTTACGGGCAAGCATGCTTTCGTCCCATAAAACATTATCTCTCAGTGAACTAAACAGCGCTTCGGGGTCGGGTATAAAATCGGGTATAAATGTAATTCCATTCATAGTGCCGCAAAAATAGAAAATCTCCGCTAAGATATGCCGCTGGAATGGCCTGTGGAAGGGATGATTATATCATGTAAGCCGGATTGACTATATTTACATACCAGATTCACACACCAGGAAATAAGTTTACAATGGAAAGCTCAGAAACAAAAGGACAAGCAATTAAGGTAGTGATCATCGGCGGAGGATTTGCAGGCATTAATCTGGCCCAACGGTTGCAACACGACAAACGTTACGAGATCACATTGGTAGATAAGAATAACTATAACTTCTTCCCGCCACTGATCTATCAGCTGGCAACGGGATTTCTGGAAACTTCAAGCATCTGTTACCCTTTTCGAAAACTGTTCCGGGACAAAGCCAACCTCCACTTCCACATGGGAGAATTCCAAAGGGTAGACCCGGCAGCACATATCTGTTACCTGAACAATGGCGAAATACAATATGATTACCTGGTTTTTGCCACAGGTACTGAAACTAATTATTTCGGCAACGAAAACATAAAGAAGCTTGCTATTCCGATGAAGAACGTGAATGATGCGCTCGAGATGCGGAATACGCTGTTAAAAAGACTGGAGATAGCCTGTATCACCAAGGATCCTGTAGAACGCAGGAAGCTGACCACCATCGTAATTGCAGGTGGCGGCCCTACCGGTGTGGAAGTATCGGGTATGCTGGCGGAGTTGCGGCAGTATGTGGTCAGAAAAGATTATCCGGAACTGCATGGCCATGGTGGGGAGATCTACCTGGTGAGCGGCGGAGAAAGCCTGCTGGAACCGATGACTAAAAAGTCGCAGCGACATACCTATAACGCTTTACGCAAGCTGGGCGTGAAGATCAAGCTGAAAACCAGGGTGAAAGACTTCGTGGACGACCAGGTGATCCTGGGCAATGGGGACACTATTCAGACCAAGACCCTCATCTGGGCCGCCGGCGTAACTGCCAGGCTGATGGATGGTATTCCGGTGGCCAGCACCGGCGCTGGCAGGAGAATGATGACGGATGCATACAACAGGGTGATCGGTGTGGATGATATCTTCGCCATTGGCGACACCTGCATACAGACAACCGACAAGAACTTCCCTGAAGGGCATCCCCAGCTGGCGCAGGTGGCCTTGCAGCAGGGCAAGCTGCTGGCCGACAACTTCTCGCACATGGCTGACAATAAGCCCCTGAAGCCGTTTAGTTATGTAGACAAGGGTACCATGGCCATTATAGGCCGTAACAATGCCGTGGCAGATATCCCTAAACCCAAACTGCACTTCAATGGTTTCATAGCCTGGGCCATGTGGCTGTTCATTCACGTCATGGCCCTCATTAATTACCGCAACAAGCTGAAGACCATGTACAACTGGACCGTGGCCTACTTTACCAGAGACCAGGCCCTGCGTATGATCATTAAACCGATACCGCCACAACCTGACCTGAAGCAGGCGGAAATGGCGGCAGCCGTTAAATCTTCAGTCTGATCCGTTTCTTTTCCATCCGGCCCACTAACAGGATCACCAGGAAAGCAATGGCGATGGAACGGAGTATGCCCCCGATCCCTTCACTCAGCGCGGAAGGGTATTTAAATCCTATCAGTAACATGAGGGAATATAAAAGGTAAGGGATCAGGTAGCAGGTCAGCGTACTGGTACCTGCCGGGCGGATCCATTTGAACCAGTCCATCTTTCCTTTGACATCTACCAGCCAGATCATCGCGGTAAATACCAATATACTGATGCCGGAACAGATCAGCACCCAGGCTGGTGTGGCCCGGATCTTGGAAATACCCGCGGTGTAGGGACGCAGTATAAAACCAGCCACTATTGCCAGCACTCCCAGGCCTATAAAAACAGCCCAGAGGGAGCCTAACTTTCCTTTTTTATCCAGTAAGGTATACAATGATGAGATCACCGCTCCGGCCATGATCAGCGATACAGAAGAAGCATTATCTATTACAGGAATACTGAACTGCAGCAAGCCGGCATGTGTGAATATGTTTATCAGCAGGAAAATGCCTAAAATAGCCGTTATAGCGCCAAAATTGCCTTTGGCCAGCAGGTAGAGCGTAGCGCAAACCAGGTATGCCCAACCGATGATGCCCAGTATGCCCCACCAGGAAGGCTCCATCCAGTGCGGCGCATTGGCCGGCCCACCTTTATATAAAGCCGCCATGACTGCCAGCAATAGAATACCGGCGCCTACCAGGGTATACCGTTTTCGTTTTTCCATGTCGGGAGGATAATCCAGCCAAACCAGGAAAAAGCCGGCGGTGATCAGCAGTTCCCATACGGCGTATGGCAGATAGGCCGCAGGGCTGTAACTTTCCAGGTTGACATGGAAAAAACCCATGACGATCAGCGCCAGCGAGCGGACGAGGATATGCATCTCTGTGCTGATAAAAGATTTCTGCTGACTGATGCGCTTTCCTATAGCAAAGGGAATGGACAGGCCTACTATAAAGAGAAAAGCAGGGAAGACGGTATCTGCAAATCCCATCCCGTCATCCTGGGCTTTTACATGTTCAATCCAGGCAGGGATATTACTCACACCGCTGACATCATTTACAAAGATCATAGTCAGCATGGTCAGTGCGCGAAAGGCATCGATGGATAAAAGGCGTTGTGATGGTTTAAGCATGCTATAAGGTATCAATATTTTTCGCAATATTCAATATCCCTTCCTGTTGCATGTGCAATATTTTCAACAACACGCCATTTGTCCATCCGAAACCATCCTGGTTAGGATATTCTCCTCCCCCTCCGGGCAGCGATGTGTCTTTAACGTTATACTTCTCCAGCAACTTACCGGTTTGTTTAAACACCCTGATATTCTGCCGGGCCCAGCGGCCGGCGATGTCAGATGCAAGGGAATCGTTCTTGTAGGTCAGCAGGCCTGATATTGTCATCCAGTGCAGGGGCGCCCAACCATTGGGAGCATCCCATTGCTCACCCGTTTCCACCGGTGTGGATACCAGTCCGCCGGGATACAGAAACTGCCGCTTTAACACCATAGCGACGCTATCTGCCTGTCCCTGGCGGGCTATCCCGAAAAATAAAGGATACATCCCTCCCAGGTGCAACACGGGCGTTCTGGCTCCTTTTTTAAAGTCATAATCCCTGAAAAAGCCGGTTTTCGGATCCCAGCAAAAGCGCAGGATAGCCTCCCGGCGGATAGCGGCAGCAGCTTCGTACTGCAGGGCTTTGGCCGTATTGCCTTTCATACGGTAGGCATCCCCCAGGGTCATTTCCAGGTTGTATAAGAGGCAGTTGAGGTCTACCGGAACAATATCGGTGATGTGGATAGAACCAAGTGTTTTCCCGTCTGCCAGCCAGCGGCTGCTGAAGTCCCAGCCTGATTCCGCACAGGTGCGCAGTTCCTGGTAGACCTGTTCGGCCGGCCGCCGGCGGGAGGTTTTGGCGGTATTGATATCTTCCGTCCAGGCTTCTTCCCTGGGCCAGTTTCCCCTGTCGTAATAGCGATTAAGGACAGAACTGTCGGGCAGTATCACCAGGTGCTCGCCGGTTTTACCATCGGCAGGCTTTTTCATCCAGAAATGATGTTCCTTTTCCAGGGCGTCCAGGTAGGTGGTAAGCAGCTCCTGTTTGCGGTCTTCCTTCGCGGAGATCAGCAATTGCAGCATGAGGGCGAAATAAGGCGGCTGTGAGCGTGTCAGGTAATAGGTACGGTTACCGTTAGGAATAAAGCCATAGGTACGGATCAGGAAAGCAAAGTTCTTTATCATACTTTCTATCAGATCTGTGCGACCGCTTTCTTTCAACCCCAGCATGGTGAAATAGCTATCCCAGTAATATACCTCACGGAAACGGCCCCCCGGTACAACATAAGGCGCCGGTAAACTGATAAGTGAGCCCCATGTGTGCGTAGTGTCGGGTTCCCGTTTTAGGACCTTCCAGAGCGACTCAATATGTGCGATGACGTCCTGACCGGTATCGGTAGTGTAATGTACCGCTGCAGCTGTGGGCACAATGAAATGATTGTGCACAAAGCCCGCCAGGCTGAAGCCGGCTGCTCCCTGCTCTTTTGCATAATACTGAAGGATGGTTGCAGGTGCCGCCTGGGGTGTGCAGTCTGCAAAGGTCTTACTGTCCGGGAAGACATGGGCAGATTGAACGGCTTCAAACAAGCCTGGGAATTCCTGCCGGGGAGAACGTTCTTTTACCTGCGGCGGCTGTTGCTGTTTACAGGCGATGCCGCATGCCATTATAATGGCAATGAACAAGCGTTTTCCATTCATACGTTACGTGGTTTCTATATTATAAAGGCAATGCCTGCTTACCGGTTAACACGGTTCAGCAATATGGCGAAAGATCGCATATTTTCACGGGTTGCGTTCGCGTCATTTTCAGATTGCTCAAATAATTGCCTCAGGTCTTCCATCTGGCCCATCAACGCCGGCGATATACTATATTTACTCAGGATGTTGATGGCTTCATCTACCTGTGGCTTCGCATAACTATAAATCCTGAAGGTATAAGGAGGGTCGAGAAAATAGGATTTAATCTCTGCAAGGCGGATGATATCCGGATTACTTATTTTCATAATTACCACTTTTCAGACGAGACAAAGTGCAAAGTTACGCTAAATTGTCTCAATCCCCCCTCTATTATGGCAATAATGCCCTACCTTTTTCTGCGCAGACAACAGGACATTTGTAGTACACTAAACCTCAAAGACATGAAAGAACATATTGCTGATCAAGCCGCTACACTTGAACACCCTGTAGTGTCGCAACAGGAATGGATAGAAGCCCGTAAAAAACTGATGCAAAAGGAGAAAGAGCTGACCCACCTGAAAGACGAACTGACCCGCCAGCGCATGCAGCTTCCCTGGGTAAAAATTGAGAAGGAGTACATTTTTGAAGGAGCTGACAGATCATATAGCCTGTCCGATCTCTTTGACGGTCGCAGCCAGCTGATCGTACAGCACTTTATGCTGGGACCGGGCTGGAAAGAAGGTTGTCCCGGTTGTTCCTTCATGGCCGACCATGTAGAAGGAGCGCTGGTCCACCTGATGAATCATGACGTGTCTTATGTGGCGGTGTCCCGTGCTCCTATGAGCGATATCATACCCTTTCAGAAAAGGATGGGCTGGAGCTTTAAATGGGTGTCTTCCAACAAGAATGATTTCAACTATGACTTTCATGTATCTGCTACACCGGAAGACATTGCGAACAATGAGATGATCTACAACTATGAGAAGATTCCCGTAACTGAGCAGGAACTACCCGGTGTCAGTGCGTTCTATAAAGACGAAAACGGCGATATCTTCCATACTTATTCCTCCTTTGCGAGAGGTGTAGATATCATGCTCACCACTTACAATTTATTGGAAATGACGCCAAAGGGACGTAATGAGGACAACGCGATGAACTGGGTGAAACATCATGATAAATATGAAACCAAGGTTCCGGAAGCAAGCAGCTGCTGTAGCCATTAATTCCTGATGTCATGCGTACATGTAATTGTTGCGGGGGACATGCAGAAAAAGCTGTTCCCTGCAATGCTCCTGCAAATTCATCCATCCCCGTGGATAAGGCGACTGTAGCTGTCGATAAACCCGGCTTTTTCAGGCGCGCCATCCGCTTCATGAAACCGGTGTTGCCGGCCTTTCTCCTGGCGCTTGTACCCAAATGTCCTTTCTGTCTTGCGGCTTATATTGCACTGGGCACAGGCATCGGACTATCAGTGACCAGTGCAAAGTTGCTGTACATTTCCCTGTTATGTGCGGGTGTTATTCCCTTGTCGCTGTTTGCCGCCAGGCATATCGGGGCTTATTTCTTTCCCGAGCGGTTTACAGACTGGAAACCGCGGCAGCAGCTGTTTATAGGAATGATGGGGATCCTGATAGGGAGCAGTATTTTATTGTTGTTTTGAATATTACGGAGTATACTACACAGCAGCTACTCTCCGATAAAATACGGACAGATACGGCCTATCTTCACAATAACATTTATTTTAATGAGGATAAGTATGCAGTATATCCGCGAAACTGATACATACAAAATGCATAAACGTTAGCCACCAACTCATATCACAACAAAATCCCAATATAAAAAAGCCTTCCTGCAAACAACAGGAAGGCTTTTCATTTCACAAATACGTTCTTATATCTCTCCTTTCTTCAACTGCCCAACCGCATAATCCACCGCCCTGGCAGTTAATGCCATATAGGTCAGCGAAGGGTTCTGTGTTGAAGTGGAAGTCATACACGCGCCATCTGTTACAAATACGTTGTTCACGGCGTGCATCTGGTTCCATTTATTGAGGATAGATGTTTTAGGATCTTTACCCATACGCGCACCACCCATTTCATGGATATCCAGGCCGGGCGCCTGTTTGGAGTCTTCTGTACGGATATTGGTGAAACCGGCTTTGGTATACATTTCAGTCATCTGCTCATAGAAGTCTTTCAACATCTTTTCGTCATTGTCATCATAGCCGAGGTTCACATGGATGACAGGCACACCCCATTCGTCCTTCTTCGTTTTATCGAGCGTAAGCTGGCTGATCTCTTTTGGAATGGTTTCTCCCATCATATGGGAACCTACCCACCAGTTACCCATCTGCTGGTTAAACAATCCATCTTTCAGTGTCTGGCCAAAACCATCGTTACTGTTCCAGGTACGTCTGCCGGTGCTGAAACCTGCAGCATAGCCGCGCAGGAAGTCTGTTTCCTGTTTCACCACGTTACGGAACCTTGGAATATAAGCGCTGGTAGGACTGCGACCTTCGGTGGTCAGATCGAGCATACCATCGTAATCGGCTGTGATACGTCCGCGATAGTTATGGAAAGCAAAATACTTACCCAGTACGCCGCTGTCATTGCCTAATCCGTTCGGGAAACGGCTGGAAGTAGAGTTCAGCAGGATCAGGTTCGTGTTCACAGCTGCAGCGTTGACGAAGATGACGCGTGCATAGTACTCCGTCGTTTCTTTCGTCTGTGTATCTACTACGCGTACGCCTGTAGCTTTTCCTTTCTGTTCATCATAGATGATAGAGTGTACCACAGAGAAAGGACGCAGGGTCAGGTTACCCGTCTTTTCTGCCCAGGGCAGTGTAGATGAGTTACTGCTGAAGTAACCGCCAAATGGACATCCGCGCTGGCAGAGATTCCTTTTCTGGCACTGCACCCTACCCTGCTGGATATGAATGGGCTGAGGCTCCGTAAGATGCGCACAGCGGCCATAGATCACGTGGCGGTCTTTATAATTCTTTGCTACAAAACCTTTGAAATATTCTTCAACGGCCGTCATCTCCAGCGGTGGCAGGAATTCGCCATCGGGAAGATTAGCGATGCCGTCCTTATTGCCTGAAATACCTACAAATTTCTCTACATAGCTGTACCAGGGAGCAATATCAGCATACCGGATAGGCCAGTCTACCGCAAAGCCGTCCCTGGCAGGGCCTTCAAAGTCGAAATCGCTCCAGCGCTGGGTTTGTCGCGCCCAGAGAAGTGATTTACCCCCCACCTGGTATCCGCGGATCCAGTCGAATGGTTTATCCTGTTCGTAAGGATGTTCTTTATCCTTAACAAAGAAGTGCATAGCATCTTCCTTAAAAGCGTAGCAACGGCTTACGACAGGCGCTTCTTCCTGTATTGCCTGTGGCACCTGTCCCCGGTGAGGGAATTCCCAGGGATATTTATTGGTAGTCGGATAATCTTTGAGATGTTTTACGTCGCGTCCCCTTTCCAGCACCAGTGTCTTTAAGCCTTTCTCCGTGAATTCCTTTGCTGCCCATCCTCCACTGATACCAGACCCGATAACGATCGCATCGAATGTGTGGTCCTGAGCCCCCTTATTAATATTTGCCATACTGATCTATAAAATTAAGCAGTCTTCTTGCTGGCCGGTTTAACAGGCACGCTTCCATGGAAACGTCCGGGTACCAGCTCGTACACCTGTACTTTTGTTAGATAATATTCGGAAGTCGTATATCCGTAAATGGTGAGTTGTTTTACTGTGTGGTAAAATGCAGCGGCAGCATCTTTGCCGGCATCTGCGGCTTCCAGTTCTTTCAGGAGCGCTTCTCTTTCAGCAGGGCTGCTCTTTTCAAAAGAATGACCATTCTTTTTCTGGCACAGGTCAGAAAATGCTTTCATACCGCTAAGGAATTTCTGCTGATCTTCTTTTTTCATACAGTCGTCCACCATGGTAAGGGCAAATAAATGCGCCTTCACATCTTTTGCACCCGGCGTGGTAGTGGCCGGGATCAATGTATCTGCCAGCGCAGCCAGCATGTTCTCTCCTTCAGCATCTACTGCTATATTTTTCAATGAAATAGAAGCAGGAGACGGTTTCCGCAAACAGGACGGCAACAGTGCCAGACCTGCGGATACTACTAAGACCTGTTTTAACGCGGTTCGTCTATTTACTAGCATGTATAGGTGTTTACTGAAACAAGCCGATAAGGTATATGTTAAATTTAATATTTCCAAGCCAATTGTTTGCTAAATTTCGTTGTAGTACCTTCAGGCAATCTCCTTATTCAATAAGCATGTTATGAAATTTTACTGTTTGTCGCTCGTCCTGTTCAGCCAGCTGACCTGGCTGTCTGGAAACTGCCAACTCCGGACAGGTTCGTCCGCCCCTGTTGTTAAAATTGAAAACGGCCGTTTACAGGGCACAACTACCAGCCCCGGCGGAGTCTATGTGTACAAAGGCATTCCCTATGCACAACCACCGGTAGGTCCCCTTCGTTGGAAAGCGCCGCAACCGGTGCCTGCCTGGGACACCATTCTGAAAGCAGATCATTTCGGTCCCCGGGCGATGCAGGGAAACATCTTCGGCGATATGGGCTTCCGTTCCAATGGCATGAGCGAGGACTGTTTGTACCTGAACGTCTGGGCCCCTGCGCAACCTTCCAAAATGAAGCGCCCGGTGCTGGTCTATTTTTATGGTGGCGGTATGGTAGCAGGCGATGGCTCTGAAGCCCGTTATGATGGAGAAAGTATGGCCCGCAAAGGGATCGTATCACTGACGGTCAATTACCGCCTGGGCGTATTTGGTTTACTGGCTCATCCGGAGCTCTCAAAAGAAGCGCCTTACCATGCTTCAGGCAATTATACCCTGTTGGACCAGCAGGCCGCCCTGGCCTGGGTAAAGAAGAATATTGCCGCCTTTGGCGGAGATCCTGATCGCGTGACCATTGCGGGGGAATCAGCCGGTTCTATTTCTGTCTCTGCATTGATGGCCTCCCCCTTGTCGAAAGACCTGATCAATGGCGCTATCGGGGAAAGCGGCGCCATGATCTTCCCCACCATGCCTCCGGCTACCAGGGAAGATGCCGAAAAGAACGGGGTAGCCTTCGCCAATGCCATCGGCGCCAGCTCACTGGAAGCGCTGCGGGCCATTCCGGCGGAAGAGTTGTTAAAAAGGGCTTCCGGCCCTGGTATGCCGCCATTATCCACAAATGTGGATGGCTATGTGCTGCCTAAAAAACCGGCAGAGATCTTTGCAGCCGGCGAACAGGCCCATGTGCCTTTGCTGGTAGGCTGGAACTCCGCAGAATTGCCTTACCGGGCATTGCTCTGGAAAGATGATCCTACCCCGGAAAACTATGTCAAAAAGGTGAAAGAATTATATCCACAGGATGCGGAGGAAGTGCTGCGTTTGTATCCCGGCAATACTACAGAAGAAGTCATTGCTTCCGCCACGGACCTGGCCAGCGACCGCTTCATTGTATATAGTACCTGGAAATGGGGTGTATTGCATGAGCGTACGGGTCAGCAGCCTGTGTACCGCTACATCTTCTCCCGCAGCCGCCCGCCGATGACGCCTAAAATGGGCAATGCGCAGCCGGGACTGGCAGGAGGTGTGATCAAAACCAGCACGACTGCGCCTAAACCGGCAGAAACATTCAAAGGAGCGCCTCATGCAGCAGAGATAGAGTACGCAATGGGCAATCTTCGTCACAATAAGGTATATGCCTGGACTAAAGAAGATTACATCGTGTCCAATACCATGTTGAATTACTTCGCGAATTTTGTTAAAACCGGCAATCCCAATGGCGCATCTTTACCAAAATGGGAAGCAGATGCTGTTACCGGTTCACGGTATATGAATATAGATGTGAGGTCTTCCCTGCAGCAGGAAAAGCATGGCGACAGGTACCAGTTCCTTGATAAAGCATATAAACAATAAAACATTTCCGGGTCTGTTACTGCGATCATAGTAACAGACCCGGAGTATCTTTTCCACAGTGCTGATGGCCTGGTTATTGTACCTGTACATAAAACGATGTTTTATGATGACCCGGCAAATAACTATCTCACACAATGACAGGCACGATATGTATGATGTATCATTTGAAAGACAGGAAAATGCTACTATTTATCATATAGCGCCCAATGTAAACTCCAATGTATCTTTTCCAAGGCAGTTTGATATTGTAAAACCGGACGACAGTGACCAACCTCAGTATGAAACAAAAGACCTGAACGAGGAAGGCAGGGAGATTGCCGACGCTTTGTGGAAACAGATCAGTTTATTGCCTCCACAGTTTAGTGGCGGCAAGGAAAAAGCTTAACAAGGTCAGGAAAACAAGGGCGCATAGTCTTTTACGAACTGTTCAAAGGTACGTGGCGCATGTCCTGTAACCTCCTTCACATCCGGCGTGAGTGCTGCGGCCTCGTTCAGCCGGTAATGTGCATAGTCTTCCAGCAATCCGTCTGCCTGCCATAGCGGAAATCCAAAGCCCAGCAAGGCATTTTTCATTGCCTCTTCAGGTATATCTGTAAAGCGTATTTCCCGGCCCAGCACATTTGAAAATATCGCTGCCAATTGCTGGTGTGTCAGCACTTCCGGCCCTGTAAGATGATAGGCCTTGTTTTCATGCCCCGGCTTCGTGAGGGCAACAGCCGCCACGGCGGCAATGTCCCTTATGTCGATCAGCGAGATCGCTGCATTGCCGGCGGCGGCAAAGAACTCATTCCCCTGTGAGATAGCTTTCGCAAAACCCAGGAATCCCTGCATGAACAGGTTGGGTCGTAAAAAAGTATAGGCGATACCGGAATTCCTGATAGCAGTTTCCACTACCGCATGATAACGCAGGAAACGTACGGGAGAATGAAGGTCTGCGGCCCATTGGGACAACTTCACGATATGTTTAACGCCCGCTCTCTTTGCTGCATCCACAAAGCGTAGCTGTTGTTCTTCAGCCAGTTCGGATGAATTGGTGAGCAGAAAAGCTTTTTCTATACCGCGGAGTGCATTATCCAGGGAAGCCTCATCATTGAAGTCCCCTTCCACCAATGTAGCCCCCGGCAGAGCGGCCAGGTCTTTCGACTGGCCGGCCGACCGTACCATGGCTCTGAAAAGTACTCCCTGTGCAGATAATATTTTTCTGAGTTCGGTTCCAATGTTGCCGGTAGCACCGGTGATAAGGATGGTGGCTCTTGCTTGTGTTGACATCTTGTTATATTTTTTCTTGTTTGAAATATTTACAGTGTCAAAATTAGCTGCAAAGGCCAGCCCTGCATTGTAAGAAAACGAAAACCAGCGCTTTACCTTATATACGTGTCATCCGTCAACCGGAACAAAAAGTTTTTTTTTGACCTCAGGCAACCTTTCCAAATCTGGTCTCGTATTAAGTAGTTGACACAAGTGCTCACAATTTGCTTATTTAAAAATTTTCAAACACCATGCATTTATTAAAATCTGCAGTGGCAATGCTATTCGTTGCCTCAGTGATAACATCATGTTCAAAAGACGACAACGATGGCGGTAACACACCACCTCCTCCAACGCCTAAGAAAACCGTGCTGGTAGCCAACAACACAACTTTAGGTAAAATATTGACCGACAGCACCGGCAAGACATTGTACTTTTTCTCCAACGATGCACAGGGTACGCCTACCTGTAAAGATGGCTGCGTAGCTGCATGGCCGGTATTCTATGTAGACGCCGATAAACTGACAGTAGACACATCGCTGGACAAAGCTGATTTCACTACCGTTACACGTCCTGATGGTTCCAAACAGACTGCTTACAAAGGATGGCCTTTATATTACTACGTAAATGATGCAGCTGCCGGCGACACCAAAGGTGAGAATGTTGGCAACATCTGGTTCGTAGCGAAACCTGATTATACTGTAATGGTAGCCAACTTCCAGTTACACGGCAATGACGGGAAAGACTATGTACTCGACAACACCGGTACTATTGCCCTGGGCACAGGCGCTTCCAAATACCTGGTAGATGACCGTGGTCATACCCTGTACAAATTTGCCAACGACAAATCCGGCAAAAACAACTTCACCAATGCCGATGAAACACACAATGCCATCTGGCCTATTTATGAAGTATCTGAGGTAAAGAACGTACCAACAGGATTTGCTAAAACAGATTTCGCGATCATTACCGTGCTGGGGAAGAAACAAATTACCTACAAAGGCTGGCCATTATATTACTTCGGCGCTGATGCCAAAGTAATGGGTGCAAGCAAAGGCGTAAGCGTGCCTTCACCAAACGTATGGCCTGTAGTTTATACCACAACAGCAGCCGCACCTTTGCCATAATCAGCGTGTTCAAACATACCACTGCTGCACTTGTGTTAGGCGGCAGTAGTATAATAGGCAGATTGCCCGACCTGGTATACCGGGTTGGGCAATCTGTTTTTTATGAGTATTTTGCCATCAATTAAAACCTATACCATGAAAGCTCAGGTACTATCACTATGCCTGGTATTGTCGGCTTATGCCGGTTATTCCCAAACCACGTACATCTTTCAACCAGATTCCTGCAATGGAAAAGATGCGACCGTATTTGTCAAGGTGGATCTCCCGGAATGGTCTGACAAGAATTTCGGACAACGTGATGAGATCAGCGCGTCCGGCTGGACTTACGGCGGTCAGGGTGGCGGCGAGGGTTACTCCCGCATTTTCATTGACTTCGACGGATTGAAAAGTATTCCCCGCGGTGTTGCCATTACCAGCGCTACACTCAGTCTGTATGGTAAAACGAGCAGTGTGTTTATCAAACAGGGAAATGCAGGAGAGAATGATTGCTTCATCGAACGCGTAACAGGCCCCTGGGATGAAAGCACCCTTACATGGAATAACAAGCCAACTACCACTAACGAACATCAGACAGTACTTCCCGGCTCTAAAGGTGTTCAGTGGAAATACAATGCAGATGTAGATGTTACGATGCTGGTGCAGGATATGACAGATCTGCCTGCCGAAAGCAGTCATGGATTCTGTATCGCGTTGCAGGGCGAGGATTATTACAGGAACCTCCTGTTTGCTTCCAGCGAACATATAGATCCTTCCCTCAGGCCTAAACTGACAGTGACCTTCAATCTTTGTAATCCTGCCGCCAGGCGGACAGCCACCACTGGTGTTGCCGACAACCCACCTGTTATAACGCCGCTTCCCATAAAGAAAGCAGCATCCACCGTGAAAGCCCGCGGAACAGCCGGGCAGCCCCGGAAAGAGGAAGCAGAGATAGGCGAGATACCAATGGAAGGTGTACAAAACCCTTAAATAATTGACTGACAGCCTGTTTAAGCAGGCTGTCTTTTTTTATGCTGTTTCGACTTGCGTAACTCAAAAGTTACACATACCTTTATGTAACTTCAAAGTTACATAATATGAAAAGAGACATCAAACTCAAGTGGTTCTATCCACACCCTGTAGAAACGATATGGGAATGCCTGACCAACCCTGATATCCTGAAACAATGGAATCTTACGTCCAGCGGCTTCAGGGCAGAGGTAGGCTTTAAATGGATGGAAGTGACGAAGCCCCGACCGAAGATGGACTGGGACGGCAAGATGTATTTTGAGGTACTGGAGGTGATCCCTTTACAGAAGCTATCCTACTCTTTCAAGGGCGGCCCCGGTGAAGGTGTGTATAATCTTGACACCGTGGTGAACTGGATACTGGTGCCTAAAGACGGCGGTACGGAATTACACCTGGAGCAGACAGGCTTTAAGGGTATGAAGAATTATATCAGCAGCTTTATTATGGAGATGGGATGGAAAAACAAAGTGGCCAAACGTTTCCAGCAGGCACTTACAAATTTTACCGATGACAGCGCTACAGCCAGATAGCTTTCAGGCTATTGCAGACCCCAGCCGGCGTGAGATACTGCTTATGCTGACCGATGATAAGAAGTCGATCAATGCCATCGCTGAGCAGTTTGACATCAGCCGCCCTGCTATTTCAAAACATATCAAGGTATTACACCAGGCAGGCTTCATCACCTTTGAAGAGAAAGGACGGGAACGCTATTGTATACTGCGTCGTGAGGGTTTTGATGAATTGAAGGAGTGGATCAATTTCTTTGATAATTTCTGGAAAGAACGCCTGGGCAAACTGGAGCAACTACTGGAAAAAAATCCGGACATCGCCCGGAAAAAGAAATAGATACATCATTACGCATGCATCCCCTTTACCAGCGAATGCCGGTAAGGGGATGCAGATCTGAATGCCGTCTTCAGGCGACACCATATGTTGGCACCAGTTTCTCTGCCGCCTTCTTTTCCCTGTCTTTTACATACAGTACCGCTATTGCCGCGATGATCATAAAGGCCCCGCCCATTACCAGGGCGAAGATCGCTTCATTGTGAAACAAATGCTTTACGATCAGGCCTCCGAAGATACCGTTCACTATTTGCGGGAAGGTGATGAAGAAGTTGAAGATACCCATGTATACCCCTGTTTTGTGAGAGGGTATTACACCGGACAGGATGGCATAAGGCGTGGACAAAATACTTCCCCATGCCATACCGATCCCGATCATGGGCCATATCAGCAGGCCGGGATCTTTGATGAAATAAAAAGAGATCAGCGATAAGCCGCCTGCTGTCAGTGAGATAGCATGTGCAGCCTTGCGGGATGTTTTACGCGCTATGACCGGTAATATCAGTGCATACACTGCTGATACTGCACTATAGATGCTGAACAGAAAGCCCACCTTATTGCCCGCATCTGCAAAGAGCGCAGAAGAGGTATCGCCCGGTGGTACCTTGTAGATATGCTGTGCCACTGCCGGCGTAGTGAACACCCACATCGAGAACAGTGCAAACCAGGAACAGAACTGTACCAGGCCCAGTTGTTTCATGGCAGCCGGCATATTGGAAAAATCTTTCAGGATGGTCCTGATCCCTCCTGTATGTTCTTCAGCAGCATGCTCGGGGTTGAATTGCTTAAATTCTTCCGGGGAATATTCTTTCGAAGTAAAGATCGACCAGAGAATGGTAGCCAGTAATACCACTGCGCCTACATAAAAGGAATAGATCACATTGTCGGGCACTACGCCCGGAGCGGCTGTCTTGGATACGCCTGCATACTCTGCCAGGAGGTAAGGCAGTGAAGAACCTAATACGGCCCCTGCTCCTATCAGGAAGGTCTGGGCGGAGAAGCCCTGGCTACGTTGTTCATCGGGCAGATTGTCGGCCACCAGCGCCCGGAAAGGTTCCATGGCCACATTGATCGATGCATCCATTAAGGTCAGCATACCCGCCCCTATCAATACCGGCGGCAGTATATAAGCCAGCAGGGATGAATTAGGTAGCAGTATCAAGGCCAGTGCAGTAGCAATAGCCCCTACCAGGAAGTATGGACGGCGGCGCCCCAGCCTGTTCCAGGTACGGTCGCTGTAATGCCCGATCACCGGCTGTACGATCATGCCCGTTAAAGGCGCTGCCAGCCAGAACAATGACAGGTGTTCTACTTCTGCTCCATAAGTTTGCAGAATGCGGGAGGCATTCCCGTTCTGTAAAGCAAAACCAAACTGGATACCGAAAAAGCCCATGCTCATGTTCCATATGCGCGCAGCGGACAACCGCGGCTTAACCATTCCTTTCATGGGATAAATATTTTAATTGACTAAATTTCCTTGTTTTGTTGTCACCATTTTTCCGGCGGGTACATGTACGGGTTCGCCATAAACGAGCACTGTAATATCTGCGGCAGATCCGTTCTCGATGTTAACCGCCTGCTGACTTACTTTTATTTTCAGTACCCGTCCCCTGAAACGGATGTTAAAGGCAAAAGATTGCCATTTACCCGGCAGGAAAGGTGTGAACTGCAACTGTCCATCTCTTACGCGCATGCCCGCAAAGCCCTCTACCACGCTCATCCAGGTACCCGCCATAGACGTAATATGCAGACCGTCTTCTGTATCGTTGTTATAGTCATCCAGGTCAAGACGGGAGGTACGCAGGTAAAATTCATGCGCGCGTTGTTCATCGCCCAGTTTGGCGGCCAGTATGGCGTGTACGCAGGGCGACAAAGAACTTTCATGTACCGTTCTTGGCTCATAGAAATCAAAGTTACGACGCAGCGTGTCTGTGTCGTAGCGGTCTTCCAGGAAGTACAGGCCCTGCAATACGTCTGCCTGTTTAATATAACAGGAACGCAAAATGCGGTCCCAGCTCCATTTCTGGTTCAGCGGTCTTTGTGCAGGATCGAGGTCTTTCACCAGGATCTGTTCCTTGTCGAGATAACCATCCTGCTGCAGGAAAATGCCCAATTGTTCATCTACCGGGTAGTACATGTTGTCGACGATATGCTGCCATTTCTCCGTTTCCTTTCCTGCCTCAAAAGCCGTCTCCTGCAGGATGGCGGCGTACCGCTCCGGAGCGGTAGCTTTTACATGCTGCAAGCCTTCCATTGCATATTGCAGGCACCAGGTAGCCATGGTGCTGGTGTACCAGTTATTGTTGACGTTGTTCTCATATTCATTCGGCCCCGTTACGCCCAGCATCACATACTGTTTGCGGGCATCGCTCCAGTTCACACGCTGTGCCCAGAAACGCGCAATACCGATCAGCACTTCCAGTCCGTATTCCGCCAGGTATGCTTCGTCCCCTGTATAGCGAATGTAGTTGAAAATGGCAAAAGCGATGGCTGCATTACGGTGAATTTCCTCGAAGGTGATCTCCCATTCATTGTGGCATTCTTCCCCGTTCATCGTCACCATCGGATACAAAGCAGCGCCATTGTTAAAGCCCAGCTTAGCCGCATTTTCGATCGCCTTACCCAGTTGTTTATAACGATAGATGAGCAGGTTGCGGGCTACCTGTGGTTCGGCCGTAGCCAGGTAGAACGGAATGCAATAGGCTTCTGTATCCCAGTAGGTAGAGCCGCCGTACTTTTCACCGGTAAAACCTTTAGGGCCGATGTTCAGGCGTGCGTCTTCTCCTGTATAGGTCTGGTTCAGCTGGAAGATATTGAAACGGATACCCTGTTGAGCAGCGGGATCGCCTTCTATAACGATATCGCTTTCCTTCCACTTCAGTGCCCAGGCAGCCGCCTGTTCGGCCAGCATGATGTCAAAACCTTTTGCAGCGGCTTTGCTGACAGTTGTTTCACAGTTGTTGACCAATGCCGCTACCGCATGATTTTCTGAAGAAAGATTCGCTGCATATTTATAGATGATCGTTTCCTGGTTGCGGGAGATAGCAATAGTTGTAGTACCTCCTACATATTTTTCTTTCCGTACGGGAGTAACACCAGGTTGCAGTGGTTTACCATCCTGGTGGACGTGGAACTGCATACCGGTACATACCTCGAAACCTGTCTTCTTTGTGCGCAGTGTGAGGTAAGCGCTGTTGCCTTCCACACCGGCGTTCACCTCATCCCAGAATTTCTCATCGTAGTTCGCATCCTGGTTCTTTACATCGCCATCAATGTAGGCAGTCACCTGCAGTGTACCATCAAAGTTGAGCGGCGTGATGCTGTAACGGATCACACCTGTTTCATCGTCCACAATACTGCAGAAGCGGGTGGCCACCACGCGCACCTGCTTACCGTCCGGGATGGTAGCGGTAAATGAGCGTTGCAGATAACCTTCCTGCATGTTCAGCACACGGCGAAAATCGTTCACCTGTGCGGTATGCAGGTCCAGCATTTCATTATCGATACGGATATCGATACCGATCCAGTTGGCAGCATTCAGTACTTTGGCGAAATATTCCGGGTAGCCGTTCTTCCACCAGCCCACACGGGTCTTATCGGGATAGTATACCCCCGCCACGTAATTGCCCTGTAAAGTCTCGCCGGAATAAGCCTCTTCAAAATTGGCCCGCTGGCCCATACGGCCGTTGCCCAGGCTGAAAATGCTTTCCGATATCTTGTTATAATGTGGTACAAAACCTTCTTCGATAATGTTCCACCCGTCTACTTTTATGTATTGCTTCATAACTCTTACTAAAGGCGCCGTTTTGCGCACGCAATTGGCATTGTTTATTTTGAGTTGTATAAATTGGTCAGTGTTTGTAAATCGATTTCATGCAGGCCGCTGACAACGAGATCTGCTTCATGCAACACGTCCTTCTCTCCTATGCCCACCACTTTCATTCCGCCTGCCTTACCTGCTTCCACGCCGGCAATGGCATCTTCAAAAACGACACAGCGCTCCGGCGCTACGCCCAGGGCCTCCGCTCCTTTGAGAAATACTTCCGGATCAGGCTTGGAGGCAGCTACCATATTACCATCTACCACTACATCGAATAAAGACAGGATGTCTACTTTCTCCAGTATAACGCGGGCATTCTTACTGGCTGAGCCCAGGGCAGTTTTAATACCTGCCGCACGCAGGCTTTCCAGCAGTTCCTTTGCACCCGGCAGTATCTCTTCGGGCGTCATATGATGGACCATATCCACATACCATTCATTCTTGCGGGTAGCCAGTTCCTGCTGTTCGGCTGCCGACTTCTGAATGCCGCCCCATTCCAGGATGAGCTCCAGGGAGCGGACACGGCTCACGCCTTTCAGCTTTTCATTCTGTGCTGCTGTAAAATTGAACCCCAGTTCGTTGGCCAGCCTTTTCCAGGCCTTAAAATGATATACAGCCGTATCTACTATTACGCCGTCAAGATCAAAAATGCATGCTGCTATTCCTTGCATATATTCAGGTAAATCGTTTGTTAATATTATCGTTCCAGTTCCATCACCAATGTGGTCATTGCAGGAATGTGGAGACTGTCTGAGAGGCTGGCGCTATTTCCCGAGATCACATCTTTTGCTTTGGTAAACCCACTGGTTCTTTCGCTGAACCGTGCAGTGGGCAGTGCCATCTCTTTTTCATTCGGGTTCATGACAATCATCACTGTCTTCTCTGCATTATAGCGGAAGTAGGTGTACACATTGTCCTGTGGGATGAACTGCATCAGTTTCCCGGTTTGCACTACAGGATTACTCTTCCGATAGTTGGCCAGTTTGCTGATATAGTCGTGCAGCTCGTTCTCTTCTGCATTGCGACCAGCAGGAGTGAATTTGTTCACTGTATCGGCCGCCCATCCTCCTTTGAAGTCTTCACGCACCAGGCCATCCGGGTTGCTGAAGTTTTTCATACCTATCTCAGCGCCGTAGTACAGTTGCGGAATGCCGCGGGTAGTAAGTAACCAGGCCAGCGCCATTTTGTATTTGTTCTTATTCCCGTTTACCACAGAATAGAAGCGGCTCAGGTCGTGATTATCCAGGAATACCACATTACGCATAGGGTCCTGGTATTGATAGTCCTGTACCAGGGTAGCATAGAGTTTCACTATGCCATCATCCCATCCTGCTTTCTCGTTAAGGGCAGAAGAGATGGCCCAGAGGCTCTGGAAATCTGTCACGCCGGGTAGCTGTGTATCGAGCCCCCTGTTCACCGTATTCCCCTGGGTAAAATAGACCTGTTCAGGACCGCTGCGTACCCATACCTCACCAAAGAAGGTAAAGCCCGGGTAAGCGGCTTTTATCGCCTTCCCCCATTCCGCCATAAAATCAGCATCATTGTAGGGGTAGGTATCCAGGCGAAAAGCATCCACACCGGCATATTCTATCCACCAGATATGACTTTGTGTAAAGTATTTACGCACGTAAGGATTGGACTGGTCCAGATCGGGCATATGTACATCAAACCAGCCCTCTGTCATCAGCTTCCTGTCAGCCGCTGCGCCGTAAGGGTCCATCAGCGGGGCAGCCCGGAAGTTGGAGCGGGTGAATACCGGCCACTGATGTACCCAATTTCTCATAGGCAGGTCTTTCATAGTCCAGTGCTGACTGCCGATATGATTGTGCACGAGGTCCTGCACGAGTTTCATACCCCGTTTATGCAGGCTGTCGGCCAGTCGTTTGTACATTTCGTTGGAACCAAAGCGCGGGTCGATACGGTAATTCTCTGTAGCGGCATAACCATGATAGGAAGCTGAAGGCTGATCGTTTGTGACCAGGGGCGTCATCCACAATGTGGTCACACCCATTTCCTGCAGGTATCCCAGGTGATCAATGATGCCTTGTATATCGCCGCCGTGGCGTTTATACATGGAATCCCTGTTCAGTGAAATTTCCTGCATGCCTTTGATAACATCGTTGCTTTTATCGCCATTGGCAAAACGGTCGGGCATGATCAGGTAGACGAAGTCACTGCTGTTCACTCCCTGCGCTTTGATGCTGCCTTCTCTTTTCTTCAGTTCATATTTGTACACGATGTCTTTCTGGCCTTTCTGCCTGAATATAATAGGGAAGGTGCCCGGTTCAGCTGATGCAGCAATATTGATATCCACGAAAAGATAATTCGGGTTCTCTACCTTATGCACTTCCTGCAGCGTTACACCAGTATAGCTGAGAGATACTTCCCGCTCAGCTATCTTATCGCCATGTACGATCAATTGTACCATTGGCTCCTGCATACCTGTCCACCAGAAAGCGGGTTCTATCCTTTCCAGTTTAGGCAGCTGAGCCACAACGGTACACATAGTGGTCAGCAACAGGACAGCGGTCAATAACATTCTTCTCGTCTGTAACATGCGCATTTGGTCTTCTCTTGTTTTAAATAATGCAGCCCGGCAATGTTGCTCCGGGCCGCATATATCATGCAATCAATCCTTACTATTGGGCCAGTGTATAAATGTAGTTGCCGGGATTGTTCAAGTCCATCGTAATGGTATAAGTTCCCGCAGTTTCAATACTGATAACGCCTGCACTACCTGCAGTCAGCACCCCGTTATTATCATCATCACTCAGCGTGATCGTATTGGCATTGTTTGCCCTGAAGTAAAAGCTACCTGCCTGTAGGGCGGTGGTAACACTCCATTTTTTTGTGGCCGCATCAAAGGTCATAGCCTTGTCTGCGCCACCAGTAGCGCTGCCGGTGATGCTCCAGGTAGTATTGGTCAGGGACCAGGTGAGGGCATTCAGGTTTGCGCTAAGGCGGTAATAACCTGCCTCTACTGCCTTGATGTTATCGCCGTTGGCTTTCAGGGCTCCGCCGCCACCATCGCCATAGTTGATGTCCCAGCTTTTGGCCGCAGCTACTTTGAACTCTGTATTGGCATCGGGAAAATAGAGATAGCCTTCATATACTTTATCGCTGTTCACAGACGCCAGGGCGCCCAGGCGTGGATCGTCGAAAGACCATCCTTCATATCCACCGGGTACATATACATAAGGATATACTTTCGGCACATAGTAGGGTGTAACTGTCAGCAGTACACTATCGGAATACACCTGGTCGCCCACGGTATCTACCGCAGCCTTCACACGGATCACCAGTTCATGCTGACGGCCCGAAGCCAGTCCCATGTTGTTGATGACCTGGTTCAGGGCTGCCACCGTAAATGTTTTACTCAGGCTGTTATTGGCGCTAAAGGCTTCTGTCGGTTTTCTGAAACCATTGCCTTTCTCATCGATCTGTAAGGTGTAGTTCACTACGGCCCTGTATCCCCAGTCTTTCGAAGCGGTCCAGGTATATGTCACCGCCTCTTCGTCGGCAGCAGCTGCAGAAAAAGCGAATTCAGTGGCGGTAGCGGAGAACGTCGGCGTAGAACCTGTCTTCACCTGCGTGAAGCTGTCCTGTTTTTCGCAGGAGAGTAATCCCATCACACAAAAGCTTCCCGCTATTATTTTATTTAACCAGGCATTCATGATGCAAGTATTTTGATATTGTGGTTAGATGCTGTTTGCGATTAATAATCCCCGTTCTGTTTCAGGTTAGGATTCGCCACCAGTGCACTGGTAGGCAGCGGGTATATGGTACGGAAATCCGCCACGGCAGTACCTGCTGCTACGCCCCCCTTAAAGGGCCATACATAGGTACTTCCGGTGAACAGTCCGTAACGGATCAGGTCTGTTCTGCGATGACCTTCCCAATACAGTTCACGGCCTCTTTCTTCCAGGAGGAACTTCAGGTTCAACTCCCCTGCGGCGATATTGCCGGAAGTATTGCCATAGGCCCTTTCACGCAAAGCATTGATATAACCCAGCGCAGCGGTAGTGCTACCGCCACTGCCGCCGCGCAGTACCGCTTCCGCATAGGTCAGGTACAT
Source organism: Chitinophaga filiformis (assembly GCF_023100805.1). Classification (NCBI taxonomy): domain Bacteria; kingdom Pseudomonadati; phylum Bacteroidota; class Chitinophagia; order Chitinophagales; family Chitinophagaceae; genus Chitinophaga; species Chitinophaga filiformis. The sequence goes on along the minus strand of NZ_CP095855.1, from coordinate 3,643,193 downwards.
TTCAGCGAGACGCATCAAAGGGAAGTCAGTATCTACGAAGGTAGAGTTAGAACCATCTGCGCCTTTGGATGTTTTGTTGGACCATTTGGTAATGGCATAACCATCAGTGAATGCACCCAGGTCAGCGATGGACTTATTCTGACCTTCGGTATAAAACATGGCACGTTTGTCAGTTGCACCGCTAATATCTGAGAACAGGTTCACAAAAGCACTGGTAGTACGTAAACCGCCCCAGCCGCTGTTCACACCGAATGCAGCCGCACTCATACTACCACCTATTGCGGCATGTACCAGGTAAGTGGTACCCCCATAGGTCTGTGTGCGCGTACCGTCGAAATTAGCTGTCAGCAGGAATTCAGACTGAGACGTTGCATTATTGTCCGCCTTGAACATATTCGCATAGCTGGATGCCAGCGTATAGCCTGAGTTGATCACTTTACTGCTGTAGGTGATCGCATCTGTGTAACGATCTGTACCTGTATAAACAGTGGCATTCAGGTATAACTTGGCCAGCAATGCCCATACACATGCTTTATCTGCACGGCCATACTCGTTGGTATGCGCATCTACCATCTGTTCTTCTATACCCTTCAGTTCACGCTCAACGTAAGCAAACAGGTCTGCGCGGGAGATCTGGTTTGGATAGTAGTATGCCACCTCGTTACTGTCTGTTACGAATGGTACGCTGCCAAACAGGTCCAATGCATGATAGTAAGTCAATGCGCGCAGGAAGCGGGCTTCTGCACGGAAGGTCCTGGCAGTGGCCTGGTCTTTTTCAGCAATACCATTGCTGCTCAGGTTTGCATCGGAAGTCTGGCGGATGAACTCATTACACTGTGCTATCTGGTAGAACAGGCGGGAGAACATCGCATTGATAAAGTTATCGTCCGGTGTCCAGTCCATCTGGTGGAAATCCTGCAGGGTACCATCGTTCCAGCCGATCACTGCTTCATCGGTCGGCAATTCCTGCATCTGGAAATACCCCCGGATGTAGCTGGAAGTACCTTCATCGATACCGCTGATATCGGGACTACCGGTAGGCCCTACCTGCCCGGTCACTGAAAAGCCACCATACAATTTGGCGAGGATGGCCTTGTAGTTTGAAAAGTCTTTATATACACTGGCAGAAGTCGCCTCTGTGATAGGTGTACGGTCAAGGTCTTTGGTACAGGAAGCCAGTCCCCATGCCATCGTTCCGGCCAGTACTATCTGATATATGAATTTCTTTGTCATAACGTTCCCTGTTTGTTAATTAAAAATCAAGGTTAACACCTAATGAATACACACGTGGACGGGGATAGAACTTGTCATCTATACCGCTGAACACTTCCGGATCCTGGCCGCTGTACTTCGTGATCACAAATACGTTCTGTACGTTGAAGTTCAGGCGCAGGCCGATTTTATCGTGCATCAGGCGACCGAAATCATACCCCAGGTTGATGTAATCCATGCGGAGGAAAGAACCATTTTCCACGTAGTAGTCAGACCAGTACTGGGTAGTGGCAAACTTTGTTGACAGCACGCTCCTGGACAGGTTGGCCAGGTAGTTACTGTTCTGGAAAGTCTTGTAAGACCCGTTGTTGGAAGCCTGGTTATTGTAGATGTAGTTACCGAGGTTGCTGCGCATGCTGAAACCAAGGTTCCATTTTTTGTAGTTGAACTGTGAGTTGAAGCTCAGGTATACCAGCGGATTGGAAGATTTGTAACGGTATTTATCAGCAGAAGTAATAGCGCCATCGCCGTTGGTATCTTCATATACGCCTTCGATCGGGTTACCGCTCTTGTCGTATACCTGTTTATATACATAGAAAGAATTGATCTGGTGTCCTACAGAGTTGATCTGTACAGTGTTTCCCGTACCACCGCTGATACCGCCGGTAGCAATACCTACAGAAGTATCTGCTTTTGCTTTGGACAGGGAGAGTATTTTGTTCTTGTTGTAAGTGATGTTGAAACCTGCATCCCAACGGAAGTCTTTGGTTTCAACCGGTGTGGCGTTGATGATGAATTCCACGCCCCTGTTCTCCAGGCTACCAATGTTTGTATACAGTGTATTGGTCAGGTTCGTACCGGCAGGTGTGGTAACATCGGCCAGCAGGTCGGTAGTCTTTTTATAGTAGAAGTCCACGCTACCGGAGATCCTGTTGTTCAGGAAACCATAATCGAGCGCTACGTTGTAGGTAGCTGTCTGCTCCCATTTGATGTTCTGGTCATAACCGGCAGCACGCAATGTTTTATAAAAAGCATCGCCCAGCTGGTAAGCGGAGTTCGCATCACCGTAGGTATAACGCGACAATGCCGCATATTCCTTACCAACGCCAATGTTCTCCTGGCCGGTCACACCATAACCCAGTCTCAGTTTCAGATCGGACAGGGTCCTGGAATTTTTCAGGAAAGCTTCGTCTTTCAGTTTCCATGCAAAAGCTACAGAAGGGAAGCTACCCCAGTGCTGACGGAAACGGGAAGTACCGTCGCGGCGCATGGTGAAGGTCAGCAGGTATTTATCGTTGAAAGTATAGTTCAAACGGCCGAAGAAAGATACCAGTGTATGTTGCGCTTCACTGTAGTTACCGGCAGCGGTGGTGGTATCGCCCGCTTCATCGCGTACCGGATAGCCGGGCGTAGCGATGATGAAGTCCTGGTAGGAATAACCCGCCATTACATCTACACGGCTTTTGATACCCTTCAGGTCTTTCGCATAGTTCAGGTAGAAGTCCAGCAGTTTGTTCTTCATCTCCTGGGAATAATGCTTGTAGGAGCCGCCGGTACCATTGTAATAAGCCAGCGCAGCGTATTTCGGGATATTGGTATTGCCCTCTCCTTTCTGGTAGTCGTAACCCAGGTTCAGGTTAGCGCGCAATTCAGGCAGGAAATGGAATTTATAGTCAAACTGGATATTGCCGATACTTCTCTTCACCTGCGATTTGTCTACTTTCTGTTCCAGCATGGCTAGTGGGTTCTTGGTACCCAGGTCGTACAACTTACCGTTGTACAGCCATTCGTAATAACCGCCGAAGTCTTTACCATTGGCCCGTACAGGCTGTGTAGGATCAAAAGCGATAGCGGCGTTGATAGCAGCCTGATCTGCGAACCGGTTGTCTGCTATAGATCCTTTCACGTTCATGTTTATTTTCAGGTGATCGTCAAATAAACTGGGAGAAAGGTTAATGGAGGCCGATTTCCTTTCCAGGTTGGATGTTTTCAGGATACCGTCCTGGTTCAGGTAGCCCATGGAAATACGGTAAGGCAGTTTCTTCCAGGAGCCGCTCAGCGCGAGGTTGTTGTCAGAGCTGAGTGCAGACTGGTAAATCTGTTTCTGCCAGTCGGTATTGGCTTTGCCCAGCAGTGCGACCTGCGCAGCAGTACCATGTGCCTTTACTACGTCAGTGAACTCGCTGGCAGTTAATACCGGTGAATAGCTGGTTACCTTAGATACAGCATTGGTAGAGCTGAAAGACACATGGAATTTATCGCCCAGGCGGCCTTTCTTGGTAGTGATGATAATGACACCGTTGGAGGCACGGGAACCGTAGATAGCGGTAGCAGAAGCATCTTTCAATACGTTGAATGATTCGATATCGTTCGGGTTGATCAGGCTTAATCCGTTGGACTGTCCGCTTACATTGTTATTGTCCAGGGGCACACCATCCACAATGATCAGCGGATCGTTGGTAGCATTGAGGGAAGCACCGCCACGTACGCGGATGGTGCTACCGCTACCGGGTGCACCACCGTTGGAGGTGATCTGTACGCCAGGTACTTTACCAGTGATCAGTTGCTCAGGAGAGGACAATGGCCCTTTATTGAAATCTTTGGTAGAAACAACAGCAATCGCGCCGGTAAGGTCGCTCTTTTTCTGTGTACCATAACCCACTACTACGATCTCGTTCAGGCCCTTGGTATCAGCTTTCAGCTGAAAGGTGAGCGGTGCAGTGTTGTTGCCTGCATTCACCGGCAGTTCGAAGGTTTCATACCCCATAATACGGGCTACCACCACAATATTTCCGGCAGCAACACCGGTGATGGTGAAATTTCCCTGTGCGTCGGCAGTAGCGTTTTTGCTGGTGCCCTTAATGAAGACGGTAGCGCCGGGAATGGGCTGACCTGTTTCGTCCGTCACTTTTCCGCTGATACTGCCCGATTGTGCATAGGTAAGGAAGGACATCAACACAAAGCACAGCAGAAATGCAAAACTGGCAAAGCGTGTTCTTTTCATTGATCGATTGATTAATTGATAAGAAATTTGTTTCACAATAGTTCACTGCAGGACCCTTTAAGCAAAAGTTCCCCCCTGTCGAATTCGGCTGAATTCAACGACCATGAATTTTTTTGTTGTAATGATTGAACCGGTGGCTAATGTTGACCGGCTGTTCAGTGACCGGAATTTATTCCGGCGTTCAATAGTTACGTTCCGTGGAGCTTGTCATTTTACCCTGGGATGATCCGGAGTGGTATACCCCCTCCTCCGAATTCCCCGGATGCGTTCGCCCGGATTGTTCTGAATGCTGTAATTGTCTTTAGGTAGATCTCATTTTACTTTGATTTTTCATTTCCGGGAACGTTCCCGGAACGTGGAACACTTTTGCTAAAGTAGAGTATTTCCCGAATACTGTAACATTTTGAAACAGCTTTTTTTAAAAAAAAGTTAAAATGGAACCATGGAGAGGTGCAACATCATCAACCTTTAAAACAACAACATACTGAAATACAGCCACTTAAAACAAATACATTATAAATCTCCTGAAAAGAAGTGGCTTTCACTTCCTTTCTTTTTCATTCTCCCCTCTTTCCGGGGGTTGTTTTTATGCCGGTGGAAGATGTTCTGGGGATGAGTTTCGAGTTCAGCACAACATGGTCATTGCCGGGGGCCTTACCTTCCAGGGCATTAAACAGGAGTTGTGCTGCGTTGGTGCCCAGCTCATAGGCTGGCTGTGTAATGGTGGATAATGCAGGATTCAGCAAGGGGGCTATTTCCAGGCTGGAAAAGCTGACAATCTTAATATCTTCCGGGATGCGAATGCCCAGGTGATGGCACACGTAGTAGCTGGAAATAGCCAGACGTTCTACGGAGGCCAGTAATCCATCGGGGCGCTGTTCCTGCAGGACCTTCGACAGTATCTCAAAGTTCTGGTCGTAGTCGTTGGTACAATCTATCACCAATTCAGTCTCGTATTCAATGCCTGCAGCTTTCAGGGCATCGCGATACCCCTGCATACGGACATTACCGATAGACAGGCTTTTGTTGATCACCAGGAAGGCTATTTCCTTACACCCCATTTCTATGAGGTGACGGGTAGCGGCAAAACTACTGTCGTAGTCGTCCGTAGTGACCTTGGGCACATCGATATCATCATACACCCTGTCGAAGAACACCAGCGGGATGTGCTTATTATCGAGCCTGTTCAGGTACTGGTGGTCGTTCGCTTCGCCGGATGCGGACATGATAATACCGTCCACGCGGCCATTATAAAGCTTGTCGATGAAAGTTACTTCTTTCTGGTATTCATCATCAGTTACATAGATGAGCGTATGATAGCCCTTTTCCCGCGCCACACGTTCTATGCCGTGGATGGCCTGGGAAAAGAAGTTGTTGGCCAGTTCGGGTACAATGATGGCAATTGTCTTGCTTTTCTTTTCCCGCAGATTACTGGCGTGGTGATTAGGCTGATAATTGAACTCTTTGGCCATGGAAAGGATCCTGGCCTTTGTTTCAGGATTAATATCGCTGTTGCCCCTGAATGCCCTTGAAACTGTAGAGGTAGATAAGTTCAGTTTTTCCGCTAACCTTTTAATATCAACGCGATCCATTGCTAAAGTTGTTTAAATAGGCTGAGCGGGCAAATTACTCAAAAATGCCGAAAACTAAAGTCATTCGGCCGGTGAGGCAGTAAGGTTTCTGACGGCATTCAGTAATACCTGTTGATTAAAACCGCTGCTGTTCTGCCTGTATACCAGGTTGAGTGATATGAGGCCGTGCACGCTTGCCCACATGGAGGTGTATGCTATGGAAACCTGTTCATCTGATGGCTGATCTGTGGGTTGGATCTGCCGGATCACGTTTCCGAACAGGTCGGCCAGCGCGTCTGCTTCGGGCATATTACTGTAATCGCAGCAGGCCGGGGTGCCTATACCAAACATTAAGCGATAGAGTTCCTTTTCAGCAAAGGCATAGTCCCGATAGGCCATCCACATGCTTTCCAGCTGCTTCTCCGGCAGGCTATGTTCCTGCTGTGCTTTTTGCAGCTGTCTGCCCAGTTGCAGAAATCCCATTTTTGCAAGGTCCATCAATATAGCGTCCTTGTTGAGGAAATAGTCATAGATCACTGGTGGCGTGTGCGCTATCATCTCTGCTATCTTCCGCATGCTGACAGCCTGCCAGCCATGTGCTCTGGCAATACTTAATGCAGCTTGCAGGATACTGGTACGGCTTTCTTCCCTGAGACGGAGCCTTCTTTCTTTAACTTCCATTGTGTTGTGTTTAATGGTTTATTCTCTTGTTGTGAAATACAGGCATAACATTCCCACTGGTCTGCACGCCTAAGCGTGTGACCAGTTACATGAAATACATTTCCTTTGGTTGAAATAGACTATTCAGTCTCTTGTGGAAACAAAAAAAACAGCCATTTCCCAAAGGCTGTCTACGTTAATTGCGCGAGATTTTTAAACAAGACTGTACGATGACAGTTCTTTCTTCATGGATTTCACCGCTGTCTTCATCGGTAAGGAGCTACCCGTCACACGTGACATCATGATGGCCCCTTCCACTGTTGCGAACATCTTCATTGCTATTTCATCAGCATTGATGGACGGAGATAATTCTCCGGCTTTCACGCCTTCTTTTATAATGCCGGTCAGCATTTTGATTGTCTGGCTGATAACGGACCTCACCTTCTCCCGGATAGCCGGATTGGTATCGTCCGCTTCCACTGCAAAGTTCATGATCGGGCATCCGCCATGTATAAAAGAACCATTGAGCGGGTTCGCATTCAACTCTGCAAAAGCAGTCAACTTCCCCATGGCGGTTGGCTGTTCCTGCATGATACGGTTTCTGTGAGTGGTCAGTTTGTCGAGCAGGTATTCTGCACTGGCATAGGCTAATTCGTCCTTGCTCTGGAAATGCCCGTACAGACATCCCTTTGCTACCTTTGCCGCCTGCAGGATATCGTCAATGGAGGTACCTGCAATTCCCTTTTCGTTAAATAAATCCGCCGCCTGTTCAATAATAAACTGCCTCGTCCTCTCTGACTTCTTCATTTACGTTAATTTAACCACGCCAAAAATAGACTAAGTAGTCTTATCGGGCAAATTTAATTTAAAGGCCGTCCGCCAATGGCGGACGGCCTTTCCCTTTTTACCACAATGGTTATATTATTTTTACATGACTTATCTTAACGGGGAGTGTGCTCTACGGTCATACTTGTTTCCAGTGCAGATTTCAGTTTGTTATTGGTATCAAGATCCGCATCTATCTTCAGCACCAGCTTCCCACCGGTAAAGGTACCTGTGAAGTCTCCGATCTGCAGTTTGGTCATTACAAGGTTCAGATCCAGTTTCAGTTTACCGTCGAAGGTTATTCCGTCTGTACCAATTGAAACGTCTTTACCGGTAGCAGTCAGTTCAATCTTTCCAACCACCATTACTTCGACAGGAATATCTGTTCCGCGGAAGGTGATCCTGCCGTTCATCAACAGCGCAGGTTTAACTGTATCGCCCTGCACCCGTACATATACTTTTACCTGCTCGAAATTTCCCAATGGCAACATAATGCTACCGAGTTCTGTGCTATCGAGGATGTCGATGAATCTATCGCTTTTCACGCTCAGATTAATTTCATCGGGACCACTCTTAGCAGCAAACTTCAGCTCTCTGAATCTCACCTTGATACTATCCCAGGTAAAATCAAATCTCAGAGATGGGAAAGACGCTAAAGACTGATCGTTTAATATTCTGCCCAGGCGCTCTGTTCCTGCGGCATCTCCGGCAACTGAACCTGTCGGATTAACCGCCTGGATCTGGTAATCGACAGTGGCTTTACCATCTTTTGCAGGTGGTGCTACAGCTTCATCGGAGCTTTGTTTCGAACATGCAGAGAACATTACAGCAGTAAGGGTAACAGCTGCACATAACTGGAAAAAGTTTTTTTTCATGAGTTAATCGGTTTAATTGTTTCCAATAAATAGAGGTAAGAAGGTTTCACAATCGATATGTTGGCCCCCGGAAATAACAGTAAGTGCTAGTGACTCTCTCTTGACATATGGTTTTAATACGGGTCTTAGCTGGTATCTCAGGTTGTCTTCCCTCATACAATTTTCGTACCGCTTGCTTCATAACATCTTTATTATTAATACGATAGAGGCAAACTACTTATCCAATGAACAAGTAGCTAATGTTGGCATCTTTCGGGTGTTGTCTCCTTTTACAAACAATGTGTGGAAATATGTCATTACTTATCACAGTAGCGGCATTCCGCCTAACGGAAGGGGCTGCCATTAAGGTCTGATTATTGTGGCAAATCGGGAAAAGGATAACTATGAAGAAATTATCATTCAACTTATTGGTTGACGGTGTTCCATACATGGTGAAGGCGGAACCTTTTTCATTCAACGATGAACAACGTTATAATGTAAGTTTTAATGGCAGCGAAAATTACATCTTTGCCTGGGACGAAGACACATTGCGATATGCGCCTATAGGAGACGTTGCAGTAGACCTCCCGATGGCGCTGGAACAGGAAATTGCCAGCAGGCTGTATGAGGTCACGCCTAGCAGGGAATAGGAACAAATAAAGTATTCCCTATACCTATTTTTCAGAAATTCTTTTTAACCAACGAACAAAACGAAAACAAGCGCTGTTATCTAACTGTGTAAAATTTATAACTCAAATAACCGGACAATTATAGCAAGCTCCAGACCTCAATTACCAGAACAACGATGAAACTCTAACACCACAGAATAACCGATGAAACACCATTAAATAATCAGGATATCATAATAACAGGTCACTATTAACCCTGCAGCAGGGTGATCTATTTCATGTCTTATCTGCTTACCTGCGTCCGCTGCCGGCGGATGATCAGTCTTTCTTTGCCTGATATGTATCACCCATACATACTTGTACCCTTTATGGCGGAAACCGAAAAGCCAGAACAGAGTAGGTAACACTTTAAACCATATGTTATGTCAAGCACAGCACAAGTACCCAGTCCTTCAAGATCGAAAACCTCTCAAAAGAACGAAGGTAACACCGTCAACGTACTGACAATTGTTGATACCGAAGCCATTAAAGCTGTCTATCCGCGGAATCCTAACGCCAGTAAAGATAACCCTACAGGTCTTAATCATCACGAAGGTATTACAATGTTATGCCCTGCAAGTAACTATGTTGGAAACATTAACCAGGACCCCGCCAATCTTGAATTTAAGGCAAACGTGGGGGACTGGATCTCTTTCCGGGCTACCACGCTTTCTAAAAATGCAGACGATGCGGTTATTTTATATGATGTAGAAAGCTACAATGGTAAAAATGTGTTTAATGGTTTCAATGCAACGAAAGAGACCAGGACCGGGGCTGTGGTTCCCGATACCACACAACAGGATGGCTTACCTCCCAAACAGCAATCAGTAACTTTCTATTCGTACGACAGCAAAATAAGCAACAGCGGTACCGAAACGCTCAAGATCACTTTTGCATTGTATGTGCTGGACGAAGATGAAGAGAACCAGGTTATCTATGATTATTTCTGGTGGGACCCGGAGATCGATGTAAAATAATTGCGCTTTATGCCATAGCACATATTGAAAGTTTTATTTACAGCAGTTCTGCTTATGCGGAACTGCTTTTTTATATCTGCATCTGACGGATTTGTTCTATTTTTCCTTTCCCCGCTCATCTAATTTTGATAAAAAAGATGAAACGGACCATGCGTATTATTTTAATCCCCCTGCTCCTCCTGCTGTTTGCCACCGGCTATAGCACCGGGCATAGCGGAGAAGGACAGGCGCTCTACGAACATCATTGCGCCCGCTGCCATGGAACGGACGGCGCCAGGGGCATGTTCGGGGCTAAGAACCTGCAGAAAAGCCAGCTCCCCGATACCGCGATCGCCCTGCAGATCAGGAACGGCAAAAGGATCATGCCTGCCTTTAAAAAGAAACTAAATCCGGACCAGATCAATGAACTGGCGGCTTACATTAAAACCCTTAGAAAACCTGCAATATGACAACCGTAAAAACCAACAACATGTTTACCATCTCCCAGATCGTATTGATCGTCACAGCGACTGCCACTGCGCTCATCAGCGGATTATTCTATGCCTGGTCCTGCTCAGTAGTACCAGGCCTGGCACGGGTATCTGACAGTACTTATCTTGAGGCCATGCAACAGATCAACAGGGCTATTCTGAACCCGGTATTTTTCCTGAGCTTCATCGGTACCGCCCTCTTGCTGCCTTTGAGCACCTGGCTGTATTACGGGCCCGGACCGAATGCCCGCTTCTGGCTATTACTGCTGGCTTCTGTTGTTTACCTGGCAGGTACCTTCGGAGTGACCATGTTCGGTAATGTCCCCCTGAACGATGCCCTGGATGCCTTCAACTTATCCTCCGCCTCTGCGCAGGAACTGGCCGCTCAAAGAGCCCGGTTTGAAGGCCCCTGGAATAATTTAAATATCATCCGCACCATTGCCGGTGTTGCAGCCCTGGTGCTGATCATACTGGCCTGCCTTAGTCCGGCGGCAGAGACAAGCCGTCCTGCAGTTGTGTACAGGTAAATAAGCTAGAGCAGCTTTATGCCTTGTATGCAGATAACGATAAGAGGAGACCATAGCTCCAGCCTTTTAAACAAACGATGAGAGGGGACCGGGCATATCCTACCTTATGTACAGATATGCTATGAGATGAGACGGCACTTCTATAAGCAGATAAATGCAAAAGGCGTCACGCTGTTGCGGACGCCCTTGCTATTTAAATGAATGGGTTAGTCTATTGTCTTAACGCTTCTATATCGGCAATTGTTTTCGGCAGGTCTTTTCCCAGTTTTCTGCTGCCATCTGCAGTGATCAGGTAGTTATCTTCTATACGGATACCGCCGAAGTCGCGATAAGATGCAACCGTTTTATAATCGATAAAGTTACTGAGTTTATTTTCAGCCACCCAACGATCGATCAGTTCAGGAATAACATATACGCCGGGTTCCACTGTCAGCACAAATCCCGGTTGCAGTTCACGTCCCAGGCGTAATGATTTCCAGCCGAATTCCGTACTCTTTTTCAAGGTATCGGTATACCCTACATATTGTTCGCCCAGGTCTTCCATATCATGCACGTCCAGTCCCATCATATGGCCAAGGCCGCACTGGAAGAACAGGGTATGTGCGCCGGCGGCTACTGCTTCTGCCGGATCTCCTTTCATAAGGCCCAGTGTTTTCAGCCCTTCCACCAGTTTGATACTGGCCTGTGTATGTACTTCTTTATATTGTACACCAGGTTTCAGCAGGCTCACTGCATGATCCAGCGAATCCAGCACCACCTGGTATACTTCCCGTTGACGGGTAGTGAACTGTTTACCTACGGGGAAGGTCCTGGTGAGGTCACCCGCGTAGTGCATCACGTTCTCCGCACCAGCATCGCAGAGTATCATCTGGCCTTCGGCTACACGGTTACCGTGGAAGTGATTGTGCAGGATCTGCCCGTTGATGGTCAGGATAGTCGGATATGACAAACGGCCTCCGCCTGCCAGCGCCGCTTCCTCTACCTTGGCTGCGATCTCATATTCCATCATACCTGGCCTTGTAGCCTGAATGGCGGCAAGATGCATGTCGACACTGATAGATACTGCCTTATCCAGTTCTGCTACCTCGTGTTCATCTTTGATGGCACGTTGAGCAATAACGGCCTTAATGAGTTCAAGGGAAGCATATTGTTGCAGCCCGCCGATGGGTTGCTGTAACCATTCAGATAATTTGATCTTATTCTCAGGACGGTAAGGCGGCAGAATGTGTATGCGGCGACCGTTGGCCTGCGCGCTCTTTAACACCTCCGCCAGTTGTGCGTAGGGACGTGTTTTAGCAATGTTGACTGCCGATGCCAGGTCCTGCAATGAAGGCAATGCGCCTGTCCATATAATATCGTCTATACCTGCTTCTCTACCGAAAAGCGTCTCCTCGCCCGTTTCTGTGTCCAGTATTACTGCCAGTCCCGGGATGTCGATACCCGCATAATAAATGAACGTACTATCCTGACGGAAAGGATAGGTATTATCCGCGTAGTTCATACTGCTGTCTTCATTGCCCATCAGGAGGATGATACCTTTGCTAACCTTCGCTGCGAGTTGTTGTCTGCGCTTGGTATAAACGAGTTTATCAAACAGGTGTAAATGCATAGCCTTTATAAATCTGCCACGAATTTAGTACATAGATATTAAATCCGTTTGCATTCAACATAAAAAAATGCAGGCATTACTGCTATTGTGCTGCTTTTATAATGTTGAGGATCTGCTCATGATAATAAAAACTCTTTTTAAGATCAGTCATATTCCTCGCGATGTTTTCCAATACGATCAGGCTTGTGTTTGTAGCGGGGAAATAAACATTCATGGAAATAAAACCAGGCGCCACACCTGTTACCGCCAGTACAGGAATGTCTGTCTGCCGTGGAATGGCGATACCATAACCATAGTCGATCGTTCCAAATGTAAGATGTTCCCTGAATGCATTTTCTTTCGGCGTGATCATCAGGCGATAGGTGCTGTCGGACAACAACTTACCACCATGGAGGGCCTTGTTCCATTTTACCATGTCATGACCTGAAGAGATCAATCCGCCGGCAGCTGCAAAAACGTCCAGTATGCTTTCTTCTATCTTTGGCCGGCCTTCCTGGTTCAGTGTGTATCCCTGCGCCAGGTGTTGGTATTGCTTCGTCCTGGGGTGGCAACTGTAATTCATACCACATTTTTTAAACAAAGCCATACAAAGATCGGGGAAGGTCTGGCCGGATGTTTTCTCCACTATCTGCGATAAGAGATCATAACTGATGAACCCATAGGCAAAACGGGAACCGGGCCTGAAAGCAAGTGGTTTATCCAGCGCCGTGATACCGTGTGTATGTGTTAACAGGTGATGAATGGTAACGGTATCCGCCCATTTTTCCGACAGATCGGGCAGGTATTTGTGAATGGGATCATTCAGGTGCAAATGCCCTTTCTCCATCTCCTGCAATACGATCACTGCGGTGATCTGTTTACTGATGGAGCCGATAATAAATTCAGTTTCAAGGGTAACAGGATGTTGCTGTTCAAAATTGGCATAACCGGCATACCTCCTGTAGAAGGTCCTGTCTTTGTTGCTGACCACAACGATGCCATTAAAAGGAGTGTTGGTACTGGCTGTCAGCAATGAATCCAGTTTGCGGGAGATGTTTTTCTGTTGTGCAAATAAAGGGCTGAAGGTACTCAGGAAGGCAATGAGGAAAAGGATGCGCCGGGTCATCGGATCGGAAATTTATGCGGTGAGATGTTTAATGATCTGCAAGTTCGAATTAATTATTTGCATTCATTCATCAGCCGCAAAAAATATTTGTTCAGGCAACACTCATTTTATACATCACCCGGGTACCCGAGCATCGGTCGGTTAAAAGGGTCAGACATTATTTACTAAATATAATTTTTTCTACTGTAATGCAGGGGGACGATTTCCGGTTAGCCGGAGCATGTTTCGCGCATGTTTGCCTGAAAGCAGGCAAATTATAACTAATTTTATACCTGTAAGATCAAGATAGTAACAACATGAAGCGGCATTCTTTTCCAGACAGTCCATTCAAGATACAACTGAGCTTTTTCCATATTGTTGATGAATTGGAAAAACAGGCAGCGGGGCCGGACGGTGAATCCACCACCCGGGCGAAAGAGCTGCTGGCAGAAGTAGCGCAATGTCCTGAACTGGTGGAAGGGTTGACCACCTACGAGCAGATTGAAAAGAACGAGAGGCTCATTCACCGCCTGCTGGAGCACTACTTTCCAAAAGCGCTGACCATGAATGAGATCAAAGCTATCAACCTTCCCTATACTGATCTGATTTTCAATCATACCGAACGTTTTAAGAATATACTCAAAGCGGCAGGGCCCGGGTTTTCATTCAACATCAGGGATTTTGACGCTCACCAGTTCTATGTACTGAGCTGCTGCCTGATCCTGAATGAATTCTATGGTACAACGCTCGATTTCAGCAGGCCTTTGTTCTATGACATTCCCACGGCAGATGGCGTCATTAAACACTACCGGATATTGTACAATGCAGACTTCCTTGACATCATTCCCACAGAAAGGGCTGTTACGCTGACCGCGGATGATATAGAACTGCTGCTGGACAATTATGATGACCTGGACCTCTGGATGGCCAAATTCCCAAGGGAGAGCTGGACATTGAAAGGCTTTGCCATTATGACCCTGTATGATGCCACCGTAGAGAATGCTGTTTCCATCTTCAAAGAGCGGCTCCTGGGATTGAATGCGGCAGGTTTTGAAGAGAATATGCAGTCTATCTTCCGCTCAATTTACCGTATACCCGATATAAAGGTCGGTTTTACACTTTATAACCAGGAGGAAGATCAGTTCACCGTCAGCGACCCTTTCAGCCAGTATATGAGCAGTTTCATCATGCAGGGAAACGCGCATAAGGAGGCCCATACGTTGTTATGTTCCAGTTCTTATAACTGCCTGGTAAAAAAGAAGGAATACTTTGCTATTTCTGATGTGGGTGAATTCATAACGGCCGATCCGGAGAACCTGCTGGGTAACTACTTCCACCAGCAGGGTATCAGGAGCTTTATACTGGCGCCGGTGGTGAAGAACGGTCAGCTGCTGGGGGTATTGGAACTGCTTTCCCTGCGCAGCAAAGAGCTGAACAGTATTAATGCCAACAAGCTGGAAGTAGTGATGCCTTTCCTCACCGATACAATGGAAAGACTACTGGTGGAACTGCAGAATGAAGTACAGGCCATCATCCAGGAAAAATATACAGCCATTCACAGCAGTGTATACTGGAAATTCAGGGAGGAAGTACAAACGCTGATCGCCCACCGGGAGACAGGCAAAAGTTATGAATTGCAGGAGATCGTCTTTCCGGACGTATATCCTTTGTATGGACAGATCGATATCAAGGGATCTTCCGAGGTACGCAATACCAGCGTGCAGCAGGACCTTCAATTGCAGATAAAGACCGTCTGTGCCCTGATAAAACAGTTAAGCGATCCGGAATACGCAATGGCGCAACAGGGAGCAACCGGTGGCATTCAAACTACAGCTATCAGCTCCCGGTACACCAACACCTTCGGGGAGATTCAGGAGCAATTGCGGGACTACCTGATAGAACTATCCTTCCCTTTAAGGGCTGGTACGGAACAATACATTACAGCCTACCTGGCCAATGAAGTGCATCCGGTTTTACAGCAATATGGCACTGATCCACGAGTCCGGGCTTACTTTGTTGAAACTGACAAGGAAAAAGGCGCCTTCCATTTGCAGCGGCGGAAGTATGAAACCACCATTTCCATGATCAATAACAAGCTATCCGATGTTATTGACCGGAACCAGGCCACAGCACAGGTATTATTCCCTCATTACTATGAGCGTTTCAAAACGGATGGCATAGAGCATAACCTGTATATAGGCGCATCCATTTCTCCCAAACTGCCCTTCAGTCTTCAGAAACTGTACGACCTCCGTCTATGGCAATTACAGACGCTGTGTGAAATGGAAATAGCACATCATCGTATGAAAGCGGAACTGCCCTATTCCCTCGATGTCACCTCGCTGATCCTGGTTTACAATGCCACCATCGCCATCCGCTTCCGGATGGATGAAAAACGTTTTGACGTGGATGGAAGTTATAATGCGCGGTTTGAGATCGTGAAAAAAAGGATAGATAAGGCCTTTATCAAGGATACGAGCGAGCGCATCACCCAGTCGGGGAAGATCACCATCGTTCTTTCCAGTAATCTGGAAGAACAGGAATACCTGCAGTATATTAAAACCTTACAGTCACAAATGATCCTGGACGGAGAGATTGAGCAGTTTGATATTGAGGACCTGCAGGGGGTGTCAGGCTTAAAAGCGATCCGGGTGAAGATTGTTCATTAAGGGCAACCGGTTTCATAATATTGAGGGCGTTATCGATGTTGATACGCCCTTTTTTATTTGGATACCTGATGGAGACCAGCAGGCTTATATGCTGTTCACCGGGACCTGGTCTTTCTCATTTTGGTTATTGTTCCCGGCGCCCCAGGCATTGGACGAAGAAGGGACGAACAAGCAACGAAGACGCGACGAACAAGCGACGGCGAAGCCCTATTCGAACAGGCACCCTATTACATGCAATATCCCATAGCAAACGCTACGGGATACTACATGTAATGGAGAGGGAAAAGCCTGTATGCTATTGAATGAAACCTGAGAAAACACTATTAATAAGTAAATTTCTCCCAACCCTGGATGGTAGTACGGTTGCAGGTCATTGCCTGTACGCCGTTCTCGGAAGAAACGTAAGCACCGTTGTTGCCACGCAGGGAGAAGGTACCGTCGCCATTGTCGATCCAGTCGAATTTCTCCCAGTCCTGGATGGAGGTACGGTTACACGTCATTGCCTGGGCGCCGTTTTCGGAAGAAACGTATTTACCCATGCTCTGAAGCGCTACTTTACCACCACCGGCATCAACAATGGTAAATTGTTCCCATCCCTGGGCAGTAGCACGGTTACAGTTCATTGCCTGCTGACCGTTCTCTCCGCTCACGAAAGAGCCATTGTTACCCCTGATAGAGATAGTAGTGCCTATGGGCGCGCCGCCACCGGGTGTCTGGGTGATATTATATACCCTTACGTAGTCGACCAGCATGCTGGCAGGCAGTGCGCCGTCATTGATATTATTACCTGGCAGGTTACCACCTACGGCAACGTTCAGGAGGATGAAGAACGGTGCATGGAATTCTTCTGTACCGTTGATGTTGTTCTGGATATTAGCGATATGGTATTCCAATCCATCTACATACCAGCGGATAGAGGAAGCATCCCATTCTACCGCATAAACATGGAAATCGGTAGCAGTGGTAGTTGTGTTACCGCTATAATAAGTATAGGCAGTATTCCACCAGTGGATAGTACCCAGGATGGTATTGCTGGTATTCACCTGTTCCATGATGTCGATCTCGCCGCAACGGGGCCAGCCGGCGCCAGTGCTGATGCTGTTGCCCAGCATCCAGAAAGCAGGCCATAAGCCTTGTACACCCGGAAGTTTGATGCGGGCCTCGATACGGCCGTACTGTGTAGAGAATTTACCATTGCTGTTGATACGACCGGAAGTATAGGGTTGTCCCTGTACGGTTTCTTTACGTGCAGTGATCACCAGGTTACCACCGGTAACGGCAACGTTCTGGGTTTGATAGAATTGCTTTTCGTTGTTGACACCCAGGTTACCATTTTCATACCCCCATTTGGAAGTATTCAGGCTGGTACCGTCAAATTCGTCAGACCATACCAATTCGTAAGACTTGGCAGCTGCAGCAGCACCTAATGCTTTGTCGCCGGCAGAAAGTTTTGGCGCCTGTTCGGCCTGGTTTTCTTTAGTACAGGATGTTAGGGCAGCGGCCAGCAACAGGAGGCTCAGAAGCCCGGAGAAGGTTTGTTTTTTCATAGTTTTAATAATTCCGGTTTTACATTGTTCCCGCATACAGCATTCTTGCTACCGGAATGGGCGACAATACCCCTTGTATCAGCAGACAGGAAAATGTTATAACGCGGAAACAGGTTATTTTAAGATCAGGGCAAAGATGCGGTTAATTTTCAGGTACTTCCATTTCAGGGCTACGTCTAATCTACTACAACACAAATACAGGTAATTGATTATCAATAAACATTATTTACGTCAGCACTACTTCAAACCATAATATTCCTATTTTTAGCGAAACGTTATGGAAAATGAACAAGCTCATTTTGCTTGTACTGTCTATCCTATGGACAAGTGAAAACCTGGCACAACAGATCATCGGCTTACCCCCTATTGTCAGCTATACCCGGCAGCAATACCCGGGAAGCGGACAAACCTGGGACCTGGACATAGACAGGAACGGTATCCTCTATTTTGCCAACAATGAAGGCCTGATGACCTTTAACGGTCATTCCTGGAAACTGCTGCCCGTTCCCAATCATACCCGGCTGCGTTCTGTGAAGACAGATAAGGACGGGCGTATCTATGTGGGTGCGCAGGACGATTTCGGGTATTACCTGGCCGATGCGGATGGGGTATTACGTTATACCTCCCTCAAACCTGCTGTCAGGGACCGGAAGGACCAGTTTGCAGACATCTGGGACATTGTATTATATAATGGCGGGGTCTTTTTCCGGGGTACCAACAAGATCTTTTATTACGATCATCACAGTGTACATATATATCCTGCCCCCGTACACTGGCAGGCACTGTGCCGGGCTAATAACAGCTTATATGCCCAGGATGCAGGCAGGGGCTTAATGCAGTTTAAAAACAACGCCTGGCAGCCGGTTTGTACAGAAGTGGCCGACAGGCACCTGCTGATCAGGGAGATCATCGGGAAAGCGCCCAAAGGGGAGGCCGGCCAGGTCACTGTTGATAATAATGATACTTTGCTGGTCTGCACATTAAAGGATGGTATTTTTAAACTACACGAGGGGCGGCTCTACCCTTTTCAGAGCGACGCCACACCTATTTTCACCCAAAACCAGATTTACTGCGCACGCCCCTGGGGAGACCACCAATTGCTGATCGGGACTTCTTACGGTGGCTGTTATATCATACACCGGGAAACAGGGGCATTGATCCAGCGCTTTACCGTTGCCGAAGGACTGCAACACAACAGTGTACTGAAGATCTTTACCGACCCGGGAAAGAATATCTGGCTGACGCTGGACAACGGCATTGATATGGTACGGTATAATACCGCCGTGAAACAGATCCTGCCTGACAATAAACGTTACCTCACCACCTATGCCGCCACCGTATTTGACCAGCAATTGTATATCGGTACTTCGGATGGTGTATTCAGTACACCTTTGGACGGACAGCGGGACCTGAGTTTCCTGGAGAGCCGTTTCCGGCAGATAGACAATACTGCCGGCCAGGTATGGAGCATTGCCCAGGTAGAGCATCATCTGCTGATGGGACACCATGAAGGGGCTTTTGAGATAAAGGGAACGAAGGCGATCTCTTTGTCAGAACGCACAGGATGCTGGTTGTTCCAGCCCCTATCCTCGTATATGCTGGCCGGATGCTATAATGGCCTGCAGCTGATGCGTAAGGAAGGAGCTGGCTTGTCGGCCGCAAGACCGGTAAAGGGATTGTTTGAGTCCCTGCGCTTCCTGACGGTAGAAGACGACAGTATCATCTGGGCTTCTCATCCTTACCGGGGCGTATTCCGGATGCACCTGGACAGGGATACCATGCTACGCTATACGTTATACACGCAGAAGAATGGCTTACCGGCTGACTACAACAATTTTGTGTTCCGGATCAGGGGGCGGATGGTGGTAGCTACTCAGGCGGGGGCATATGAATATGATGCGGCCACAGACCGTTTTGTGCCTTCTCATTGGCTGTCGCCCATCCTGAAGGACGCCAGTCTGCAATACCTCTCTGAAGACGCCACCGGCAATGTCTGGTTCATTTCAGACAAGATGCCCGGCGTCATAGACTTTCATAAACCTGTGCCGGAACATGCGTACAGCATCGTGCATTTCCCGGAACTAAAGGGACAGATCGTGAACGGCTTTGAATTCCTGTATCCTTATAATGATGAGAATATTTTCGTAGGTGCAGAGAAAGGCATGTTCCATATCAACTACAAACATTACCGGCAAGCCAGGGAACAACCACTGGTGCTCATCAGCCAGGTGAGCGCTCATGGCAAGACAGACAGCCTGCTGTTCGGCGGATATCCCCCCATGGGAAAACAATCTTTCAAAGCAATGCCCAATGCCTTTTCCGGTTTTCATTTCGAATATGCATCGCCGGTATACAGCCAGGGTAATACCATTGAATACAGTTACAAGCTGAGCGGGTTTGACCAGCAATGGAGCGATTGGTCCGTGAAAACGGAAAAGGACTATACCAACCTCCCCTACGGTCATTATACTTTTTCAGTAAAAGCGAAAGACAACCTGGGTAATGTATCCCGCGCTGCTATGTATTCCTTCCGGATATTACCGGCCTGGTACCAGACGCCTCTCGCCAGGAGCGGCTATGTATTACTGGCACTGGCCGTACTGCTATGGGGCTATATCTACCAGAAAAGAAAATTCGCGCGGCAGCAACGCCGTTACCAGCAGAAACAGGAACAGTTAATATTGCGGCACAAGTTTGAGAAAGAGCAGCGGGAGAAAGAGCTGATCAGCCTTCAAAATGAAAAACTTACCACGGAGGTCCGCTTCAAGAATAAGGAACTGGCTACGGCTACCATGTACCTGCTGCACCGGGGCAAGGTATTATCTAATATTAAAGAAGAGTTATTGCTGGCAATAAAAAAGCTGGATCCATTGCCGGACAATGTATTTAAAAAAGTACTGCGCCTGTTTGAGGAAGCAGAAAACAATGAAGAGGACTGGGAGCAGTTTTCCCGGCATTTTGACGAGGTGCACAACAACTTCCTGTTCACGCTGAAGCGCAAGTACCCTGACCTGAGCACAACCGATCTAAAGTTATGCGCTTACCTGCGCATCAACCTCACCACAAAGGAAATAGCACAGTCGCTGGGCATCTCTGTAAGGGGCGTAGAAACCAGCAGGTACCGTTTACGAAAGAAACTGGAGCTGCCGGCAGAAACCAGCTTATACGATTTCCTGATAGCCATTACAGCCGAACCGGAGAAACCGGTGTGAAAACCAATAGGAAACGGTTATATTTGTGCTTTACGCCTTTACCACAATTGTCATTGTCAGCGCCTATTGTTCATACACGAATAGCAGAAGAAGAGGAAAGAAATTTACTCCAAAATGTTGCAGCCGGTGACTGGCAGGCCTTCACGCGCCTTTACGAGGCATATTCCCCCCTTATATTACATTACCTCCAGGTGTACCTGGCAGACAAACATGATGTGGAAGAAATAGGTCAGGAAGTATTCCTGAAGGTCTGGAAGAAAAGGGAATTACTGGTAACGGTACGTTCTTTTAAGAGCTATGTATTCATCATGGCCAGGAATGCCCTGAATGATTTCCTGAAGGCGCAGCAGGCCTTAATACAGAAACAGGCGGGCTACAGCAAGGATTATGTACAACCGCATTACAGTGCAGACGATAAACTGATCACCGACCAATACGAATCCATCGCCCGTACGGCCCTTGAAACACTCCCCGAAAAGCAACGCCAGATCTTCCTTTTACGCACGAGAGATGAAATGACCATCCAGGAAATTGCAGATATGCTGGGCATGTCTGTAGGCGGCGTACATAAATCACTGCAGCAGGCCACCAACTATCTAAAAGAATATCTGGCAAAGAATGGCATTAACTTTACCCTGCTGCTCCTGATACTTTTCTTCCAGCCCTGAAATTTTTTTTAAAATTTTTTACTGTCCCGGTGAAAATTCGGATTCATTGACCGTCTTTATACGTATATGTCATATATGAATCTATCTGAAGCCATATTACACGTTGCAAAACTGGCGGAGGGACAAACCGTAACTGAGGAGGAAACAACCAGGTTCCGGCAATGGTTCCTCCTGGAAGCGAGCGAAGAAGAACTGCAGGAACTGGCGAGCGCACATGAAGCTGTATTGATGGAGGTGCAGGAGCCGGTCTATAATAATAAAGAGATTGTCAACAATATATATAGCCGGCTGACGGCCTACTGCCAGGCTGAAGTAAGCGCCATGGAAGAAAGCAACAGACAGGAAGCCATTGTCAGGAAGATCAGGAAGCGGAATTATTGGTGGGCCGCGGCGGCTTCATTATTAATAGCCGGAGGTGCATCCATATGGATATTCCGGCCTGTACAGCACAATCCGGTAGCCATCGTACAAAGTACTGAACTGGAACCGGGCGGCAATAAAGCCATTCTTACACTGGCGAACGGCCAGCAGATCGTTCTGGACAACCTGGCTAAGGGCAATATACCCGTACAGGGAGGTGTGACTATCACTAAAGCAGATAGCGGCGCTATCGCTTACATAGGAACAGGGGACAATGTGCAGTATCACACGCTGTCCACTCCGCGGGGTGGACAGTTCCAACTCACATTACCGGACGGGTCAAAGGTCTGGTTGAACTCAGCCTCATCCATACGTTATCCAACGGCATTCACCGGCACTGAAAGGAAAGTGGAAATGACCGGGGAAGGATATTTCGAGGTCGCCCCTGACGCCGCCAAACCCTTTACCGTGAAAGCGGGCAAAATTGATGTGCATGTATTGGGCACAGGATTTAACATTATGGCTTATGCCGACGAAAATGCCATCCGTACAACGTTGGTAAGCGGATCGGTAAAGGTACAGACAGGCAATGCTGCAACGGTATTGACACCAGGTGTTCAGGCGAGCCTGGCGCCAAATGAACAGGCCTTTAAAACATCCCGGCCGGACCTGGCGGAAGTGCTGGCATGGAAGAACGGGCAGTTCCGTTTCAATCGTACCGGCATTAAGAACATCATGCGACAAGTGGAACGCTGGTACGATGTGGATGTGAGTTATGAAGGGAACGTAGACAATATAGAATTCCAGGGCATCTTATCGCGCAAAGTAAATGCGAAAGCATTGCTGGAAACATTGGAAGCAACGGGAGAAGTGCATTTCAGGATTGAAGGAGATCATATCAGCGTTATACCAGGCGCTAAAAAATAATACAGGGGACGATAGATAAGAACAGGTTAAGCATTTTTTGACACATCGATCAATCAAATATCTAAATCAACAACCAATCAGCGTATGTAGAAACAGGGAAACAGCCAACAAATCAGCAAAAAGCAACCAACAGCTTGTAAGTAAGTCCTGGTAAAAAGGCAGGACCTCAACTGCAATTGGGGTCCTGCTATGAGGACTACTTCATTAATGTCACTTACGTCATTTAATCAGTAAATCCCTAAATGTACAAGTATGAAAAATATTGTACCTGGCAAAGGTATGCCAATTCCTTTTTCAAAATTAGTAATGATTATGAAATTAATCATCCCGCTTATCCTTGTTGCGGTGCTCCATGTAAGTGGAGCCACCTATGCGCAGAAGGTGACGATAAGCAAAAAAAAGGCGGCACTGACAGATATCTTCAAAGCCATCAGTGAACAGACGGGGAGAGAATTTCTGGCCAGTCCTACCCTGCTGGAAAAAACGCAGCCGGTGGATATTAATGTAAAGGACCAGGAGATCAGTGAATTTCTGCCGGCTTTACTGGCGAAACAAGGACTTGCTTATTCCATTCTCAACAATGTGATCGTCATCACCAGGGATCCCAAATCATTCTTTCCTGTAGCACCTGTCACGGTTGCAGCAACTGATCCGCCCAAGCTGGTGAAGGGATGGGTAGTCGATCCTGCAGGCATGCGACTGCCGGGAGCTACCGTCATGCTGAAAGGCACACGCAAAGGTACTACTACCGACGCCAACGGGTATTTCGAACTGAAGGTGGAGGAAGGTACAGAGAATGCAGAACTGACCATCTCTTATACTGGCTACATCATCAAAACTGCCACTGTAAGCCTTAAAGCGCCCACCTTCATTTACCTGAAACCTTCTACCAGTGAGCTGGACCAGGTACAGGTGATCGCTTATGGCACTACCACCAAACGTTTCAGCACAGGTAATGTGGCAACGGTGACAGCAGCAGATATCGCGAAGAACCCGGTAAGTAATCCCTTACTGGCCTTGTCAGGCCGGGTATCCGGCCTGGTGATCAACCAGACCACCGGTATGCCCGGAGGCGCTGTGAGTGTACAATTGCGTGGGCGTAATTCCATTGCGTCCGGTAATGACATCCTCTATATCATAGACGGGGTACCATTTAAGGGCGGTACTTCTGGTTCAGTGAACAGCGCATTGGCACAGGGCAACCTGCTCGACCTGGTGAACCCTGCGGATATTGAAAGCATCGATGTATTAAAAGATGCGGACGCCACTTCGATCTACGGCTCACGTGGTGCAAACGGTGTGATCCTCATTACTACCAAGAAGGGTAAACCGGGACGTACGCAGGTGAACCTGACCGCTTATACCGGTGTCAGTAAGATCACCCGTATGCCGGAATATATGAACCTGCAGCAATACCTGCAGATGCGCCGTGAAGCCTTTGCGAATGACAATGCAAAACCGGGTATGCTGGATTATGATGTGAACGGCACCTGGGATACCACGCGGTATACTAACTGGCAGAAGCTGATACTGGGAGGTAGTGCACATACTTCCGACGTGCAGGGATCGATGGCAGGTGGATCCGATAATATCCAATACCTTGTTGGCGGCGGCTATCATCGTGAAGATCCCATCATGCCGACAAACGGTGCACTGAAAAAGGGAGCTGCACATTTTAGTATCTCAGGCATGAGCAATGACAGGAAATTAAGCGTAAGCGCGGGGGGTATTTATGTATCCAATACCAACAACATTACCCCGCTTGATCCGACATTCAACATCCGCCTGCTTGCGCCTGATGCACCGGCCATTTACAATCCCGACGGAACACTTAACTGGGAAAACGGCACCTTCGACAATCCCTACGCAGCGCTCTTACAACCCTACCTGGGGCGGGCCAATAATTTGAACGGGAATGTCACCATTGGGTACAGACCCATCAAAGGCATGAACATAAAAGTATCTGCCGGTTACGAGAACGTTGCACAGCGGGAATATGTAGGCAGTCCCCTTTCCATTTCGAATCCTTTTAAATCGGCAGGAAGGCAGGCTACAGCCAGGTACAGGAATGCCAACTATAACGGCTGGAACATAGAGCCACAGGCGACTTATAATTTCAGTCTAGGCAAAGGTAATGTGGAAACATTACTGGGCGCCACCTTCCGCCGCGAGCAGAATGAAAACCTGACGCAGAATGGCGTAGGTTATGCCAGCGACGCACTGCTGCAAAATCCGCAGGCAGCGGCTACGATGACTATCGAGGATTTTGGCAACAATGAAAATAAATACACGGCCACTTTCGGCAGGATCAAATATAACTGGGCCAATAAGTATTTACTCTCTTTAAACGGACGATACGACGGTTCCAGCCGTTTCGGACCTGACAGCAGGTTTCACTTCTTCTGGTCTGCCGGTGGCGGATGGATCTTCTCAGAGGAAAAAGCAGTAAAAGAGCTGTTGCCTTTCATGAGTTTCGGTAAACTGAGAGGAAGTTATGGTACTACGGGTAATGATAACATAGGCGACTATGCCTTCCTGGATCTCTACAAATCATTAGGGTTCAGTTATCAGGGCGATAAGGGCTTACAGGCAATAGCATTATTTAATCCGGACCTGGCATGGGAAGCTACCCGTAAAATAGAAGGCGCCATTGACCTGGGTTTCCTTCACGACAGGATACTGGTAACTGCCTCTTACTATAGGAACCGCAGTAATAACCAGCTGCTGCCATTCCAGTTATCAGCCGTAACCGGCTTTGGTTCCATTCAGCGTAACCTGCCGGCGGTAGTACAAAATACGGGTTGGGAGTTTGAGCTGCACACCATCAATATGAAGGGCAAGAACTTTGAATGGAGCAGTTTCCTGAACATCTCATTACCCCGTAATAAGCTCACAGAATACCCGGGATTAACTCCTGATGATCCGAACTTCATCATTGGTAAACCGCTTGGCATTACCCGGGTGTACCAGTATGCAGGTGTAGATCCTCAGACTGGTACATACCGGTTCATCAACAGTGAGGGCAAGAGCGTGGCAACGCCCGACCAGAAGACCGCCTTTATCGATCCGACTGTAAAGTATTACGGCGGTTTCCAGAACTCGATCCGGTACAAGGGCTGGACACTCGATTTCCTGTTCCAGTTCGAACAGCATATGGTTAAAAACCCCTTGCTGAACGGTATCACGCCGCCCGGTTTTATGGGTAACCAGTTAGCGAGTATAGCCCTGGACCGCTGGCAGAAGCCTGGCGATGTAACAGATATTCCAAAGTATACGCAGAACATATTTGGTTATCTGCCCTGGGCATTGTACGCCAGGTCCAGTACACTGGCCTATTCTGACGCGCCTTTCCTTCGCCTGAAGAATGTTTCCTTCTCTTATCAGCTGCCAGCTAAATGGCTGCAGAAGGCACGTCTTCAACAGGTCACCTTGTTTGCACAGGGTCAGAACCTGCTGACTTTCACGAAGAAGGAATTCCGCGATTTTGATCCGGAATCCGGAGGCCTCAACCTGTCACCGATGAAGACATTTACCGGTGGTCTTAAAGTAACCTTATAAAAAGCGCAATCATGACATTAGCATATAAATCGTTCCGTTACCTGTACACTGGTCTCCTGCTGCTGGCGGTAGGTACAGGCTGTAATAAAGCGGTGGAGATAGATCCGCCTACATCCAGGATCGTAAGCCAGGAAGCCTTTTCAGGCAATGCATCTGCTACATCTGTCGTAACAGGTCAGTACAGCGCCATGATCAGTAATCGTGGTTTCGTGAGCGGCATCAATGGCATCAGTATGCTGGAAGGGATGGCAGCCGATGAGATCACCAACTACCTGCCCGCTGTGATGGGTAGTACACTACAGGAGTTCTACACCAACACTTACAATGTAGGCGGCAGTTACTTCTGGAATGAGTTCTATCAGCGTTTATATACCTGTAACGTGACGATAGAAGGCGTTACCGCCTCCGGGGGGCTTTCAACGGCCGTTAAACAGCAGTTGCTGGGAGAAGCGAAATTCTTACGTGCGCTTATCTACTTCTATGCAGTGAATATTTACGGAGATGTACCGCTGGCACTGAGCACCGATTACCGGGTCAATAATACGCTGTCACGCGCATCGAAAGACCAGGTATATGCACAGATCATTGCCGACCTGAAAGACGCGCAATCGCTGATGGGAGAAACTTATTTCAAAGGCATCACTGCCGGCACTACGGAAAGGGCACGCCCGAACAAGCTGGCTGCGACAGCGCTCCTGGCACGCGTTTATCTTTACCAGAAAGACTGGGCCAATGCCGAAGCGCAAGCCACTGCTGTGATCAGCAACGGTGTTTATCAGCTGGAACAGGATCTTAATAAAACATTTACATCCACAACAAAAGAAGCCATCTGGTACCTGCTGACGGTGGATCCTATTAACTATGCCACTTATGATGCGCAGGCATTCATTCCGTACACCAATCCACCGGGAGTGACACCTAATCTACCTGGAGCGCTCAGTACTTCTCTCGTAAACAGCTTCGAACAGGGAGATGCCCGTCGCGATAAATGGGTAGGCACCTTTGTAGCCAATGGCACTACCTATTATTATCCATTCAAGTATCAGAAAAACCCAAGCGGTACACCTGAAGCATTGCTGGTGTTACGCCTGTCGGAGCAATACCTGATCCGTGCAGAAGCAAGGGCACAACTGGGGAATATCACAGGCGCAAATAGCGCCCAGTCAGACCTCGATGCCATCCGTAGCAAGGCCTTATTGCCTGGCACCACCGCTACAGATAAAGACGCGATGCTGACAGCCATTGCACAGGAACGTAGGATTGAGCTGTTCACCGAATGGGGACACCGCTGGTTTGACCTGGTACGTACGGATAAGATCGACGAGCTGATGACGGTACTTGCCCCGCAGAAAGGCGGTGTATGGGATCCCAATCATAAGGTATTACCCATACCGTACAGTGAAACACAACTCAATCCGAATATTAAACAGAATCCGGGTTATAGCAATTAAGACATCACCTTTGACATAGCCTTGCCAATTTAAAACGCTAACCATCACCGATGAAATCTGCAACAACAAGCATTGTGCTTGGAATGCTATGCACCGTGGCCATTGCATTACCGGCAGCTGCACAGAAACAACAGAAAGGGAAAGACAGCACCGCTACTAAAAAAGACAGTGTGGCTGCCGCATTGGCCAAACTGGCCCTGCCGGCAAAACCTGAAGCCCTGAAGCCATATAAGGACGTGATTGTACCCGGTACCATTACCACTAACGGACTGTTTAAAGTACATAAGTCGAATGAGAAGTATTTCTTCGAGATACCTGATTCATTACTTGGCAGGGATATGCTGGTAGTAGGCAGGATCGCCAAAGGATCTTCTGAATTACGTTTCATGCTGGGCACTTACTCCGGCGATCAGATCGGAGAAAAAGTGATCCGCTTTGAGAAAGGAGCCGGTAACAGGATACTCCTGAAGACCGTCTCTTATAAAGAACGTTCTGCGGATAGCTCTGCCAATGGCCTGTACCGCTCATTACTGAACAATAGCCTGCAGCCTATCCAGGCCGTATTTGGGATCAAAGCGATCAACGATAGTACAAAGAGCAGTGTGATAGAAGTGACGGACTATGTAAACGCCGATAACTCTATCCTGTTCTTCGACCCGGCGCTCAAAAACATCCTGGGCCTGGCAATGATGGCCGCCGACCGTTCTTACATAGAAGAGATTCATTCCTACCCGATGAATGTAGAAGTGAAGACGGTACGTACCTACAATTCCAGGCCTTTCCCGAATGGGGAGGTAAGGACATACAGCTTTGAGCTTAACAGTTCAATTGTATTGCTGCCGGCAGTTCCCATGCAGCCCCGCTTCTTTGATCCACGGGTAGGATTCTTCGCAGATGAATACACAGACTTTGATGCCAACTCCCAGGGCATCAAGAATGAAAGTATGATCTGGAAATGGCGACTGGAGCCGAGGAAAGAAGATCTGGAAAAATATAAACGGGGCGAGCTGGTTACACCGGAACATCCCATCGTTATTTACATCGATCCGCTAACGCCTAAGAAGTGGGTCGCCTACCTGATGGCAGGTGTCAACGACTGGCAGGCAGCATTCGAAGCAGCAGGCTTCAAAAATGCGATCATAGCTAAACAGGCCCCGACTGACGACAGTACCTGGAGTATTGAAGATGCCCGTCATTCCGTGCTGGTATACAAGCCTTCCAACATCGCCAATGCGATGGGACCAAGTATCAAAGACCCGCGTACCGGGGAAATACTGGAAACACATATCAGCTGGTATCACAATGTAATGGACGTGTTGTACAAATGGTACTTTGTACAGGCAGGCGCTATCGATAAAAGAGCCCAGGCGCCGCAGCTACCCGACTCTCTCATGGGTGAGCTGATCCGCTTTGTATCTTCCCATGAAGTAGGGCATACATTAGGGTTACGGCATAACTGGGGCGCATCTTCCACCGTGCCGGTAGACAGTCTGCGCAGCAAGCAGTGGGTAGAAGCACATGGACATACGCCTTCCATTATGGACTATGCCCGTTTCAATTACGTGGCACAACCGGAAGATAATATTGGCGTCAAAGGCATCTTTCCCCGTATCGGCGACTATGACAAATGGGCTATTGAATGGGGATACAAACTGGTGCCCGGCGCCAAAACTGCCGCAGAGGAAACACCTGTGCTGAACAAAAGAGTGATCGATAAACTCGCATCAGGTAAACAATACTTCTTCGGTATTGAGAGAGTGCCCAATGACGCGAAAACACAGTATGACCCCAGGAATCAGCGGGAAGACCTGGGCGATGATGCCATGAAGGCCAGTACCTATGGTATTGCCAATCTGAAGAGGATAGAAAAACACCTGATGGAATGGACACGCCAGCCGAATGAAGATTATTCAAAAGCTGGTGAGATGTACCTGGAGATCGTGAAGCAGTTTGACCTGTATGTAGGTCATGTGGCAGCACAGATAGGCGGTATACTTACAACCCCTAAGACGGTGGAGCAGTCAGGGCCGGTGTATGAGTTCCCGACAAAGAGCAAACAACAGCGAGCCGTGGCATTTCTGAACGAACAGCTCTTTGCTACCCCTTCCTGGCTGGACGACAAACAATTGGCCATGCTTACGCATACTGATTTCTCTGCGGTGACTGCTGTTCAGAAAAAGGTGTTGCTGCAATTGCTGTCGCCCGACCTGATAGACAGGCTAAACGCACAGGAAGCTTTCGATGCATCAAAAGCTTATACAGCAGCACAACTGCTGCACGATCTGAAAGCTGGTATATTCTCTGAATTAACGGCGCATAAGGCTACAGATGTTTATCGCCGCGGCCTGCAGCGTGTATATGTGGAGAGCCTGTTGGCTATTATATCACCCACAGCAAGGATCAGCAAGGATAGTGATATTACGCCGCTGATCAGGGCACATGCGAAAGAACTGGCAGGAGCTATAAAAGCAGCGATGCCAACTATGACAGATGTTACCACCCGCAATCATCTGCAGGATCTTTATGAGCGACTGGATAACGGCCTGTATCCTAAAAAGTAATTATTTCTCAGGCTATATATGTGGTAAAGAGCATATGAGCTCTATTAGGTGTAAACATGGAACGTGCGATGTCTATCGCACGTTTTCTGTAAGTAGTAGGTTTTAATGACCGGCACCGCTATGTGTGCCGGTTTTTCGCCGTTGTTTACAGCGCAGCGGTTTTATGAACAAAAGATTCCCCCGGAGGCTTACCGGTTCTCCTCCGCAATCAGTAGATTTGTCTCCAGAATAACCCAGAAAACACTAGAGAGCTTCCCTCAGGCCCATGTAGTGTAGTCCTGTACTGATATTTTTTATTACCACGTTCACGTTAAATTTCACCCGTATGAAGAACCCAAATTTCCCAACACACAGGTTGAAAAAGAGCGCATTACTTGCAGCTGTGCTCTGTCTTTCACTGTTACCTTTTGCGACCCAGGCCCAGCGACAGCTTGTCTGGGAGGAAAACTTCAACACCACCACGCTCAATCCGCAGACATGGACCTACGAAACAGGAGATGGCTGTAACAAGGGGAATTGCGGCTGGGGGAATGCCGAGTTGGAATATTACACCAACCGGCCGGAAAATGTAAGGATTGAAAATGGTACGCTCATCATTGAAGCCCGCCGGGAAACGATGGGCGGCAAACCCTTTACCTCGGGGCGTATCAAGACCGCCGGACGGGTATCTTTCCGTTACGGTTCCCTGGAAGCCAGGATAAAGGTACCCAATGTAGCCAATGGCCTCTGGCCCGCTTTCTGGCTATTGGGCGCCACCGGTGGTACCTGGCCGCATAATGGAGAGGTCGACATCCTGGAAATGGGATTTGCCGGCGCCGTTGCCGAAGGCCGGGCCAACAGAACCGTCAGTGCCGCTACGCATTGGTGGACGGAAAATCCCGGCGGCTATACCGGGCATGCCACTTACGCAAAAGATAGCGTTCTTCAGAACACGCAGCTGAATGACGCGTATCACCTGTACAAACTGGAATGGACGCCGCAGTTCCTGACCATCTTCCTGGATAATAGTCCTTATTACCGGATAGATATTAGTGGAACGAACGGATTTGATGCCTTCCGTAATCCCTTTTATATCATCCTCAACCTGGCAGTGGGTGGGAACTATCCCGGCATCAACTCCGCAGCAGGCGTGACAGCTCCCCTGCCCGGCCGCCTGGAGGTTGATTACATCAAACTGTACCAGGACATTACACAGGGTGAGGAGCTAATTCTTGGTTCCAATAATGCACCTGAAGGTAATTACGGCGTCTTCACCGACAATACTACGGTAAGCGACAAAGTAGTATTTGGACAGGGCGCCAATCTTTATCTCTGGAACAATATCACCAATATCACACCTGCCCCTACGCCATTTGAAGGCAGCAACGTGTGGGCTTTCCATGCCAATGCAGGCACCTGGTTTGGCCTCGGCGTAGCGAACGATAGCAAGAACATGAGCAACTATGCTAATGGTAGCCTGAAGTTCCATATGAAGACCACTTCTACTGCGCCTTTCAAAGTAGGTATTGTAGCGGATGGCGTGGAAGGCTGGGTGAATTTCACTGGTAGCAATGAACACGGACTGTTAAGGGACGGGCAATGGCATGAGGTGACCATTCCTGTCAGCGAGTTCGGTACGCTGGACCTGATGCAGGTCACACAGCTATTCATGTTCTCAGGCGATGCACCAGCTGCAGCGGCAGACTTCTACTTTGACAATGTGTATTATACTGGTGGTGTGTCTGACAATCCTGCACCCCAGGTGGCTATCACCAATATTGCTAATGAGGCGGTGTATACTACCCCGGCATCCATCGCTATCCAGACCAATGCCAGCGACCCTAATGGCACTATCAGCAAAGTGGATTTCTTCAATGGGTCTAATTACCTGGGCACAGTTACATCTGCACCGTTCAACTATACCTGGCAGACATCTACCCAGGCTATTGCCAAATTGATTGCGAAAGCAACGGATAATCAGAACAAGACCACTACCTCAAAACCTGTCACCGTTCTGGTAGCAGCACCGGGTAACACGCCTCCGCAGATCAGCATCACCTCTCCTACTGCCAGCACACCGTACAGAAGGCCGGCGAAAGTGGTGATCAATACCAATGTATCCGACAATGGCCTGATATACAAGGTGGAATTCTTCAATGGCAGTACATTACTGGCTACGCTTACACAGCCGCCTTACACTTACACCTGGGAGAATGTGCCACAAGGTACTTATACCATCACAGCCAAGGCGACTGACAATGGTAAGCTAAGTACTACCTCTGCCCCTGTGACTATCAACGTGCAGGATAACAAGATCCTTTCCAACAGGTATGGCATCTATAGCGAAGATCCTTCTATGCCGGACAAGCTGACCTATGGCCTGGATGCCAACCTGTATGTATGGAATAACCTGACAACCATCAGCGGGGCAGCGCCTTATGAAGGCGCACAGGTAATGGGCTTCACCGCGGCAGCCAATAACTGGTTTGGGCTGGGTGTGTCGCACGATGTACGCGACCTCTCCCATTTCGCTAATGGCTTCCTGAAGTTCCAGTTCAAGACCAGCTACCAGGGATCTTTCCGCTTCAGCGTCATTTCTCAGAACGGGGAGCAGGCCATTTCTTTCGCTGCCGGTGAACAGAAATTGGGACTGATCAGGGACGGGCAATGGCATGAGGTGACTATTCCTGTCAGCTCGCTGACAAACGTCAATCTCAGCACCATCACCCAGGCGTTTACCTTCTCCGGCGATGCACCTGCCGCTGCGGCCAGCTTCTACATTGACAATGTGTATTATGTTACGCCAGATACGGTTGCCACACAGACTAACCTGGCATTGAATAAACCAACCGCTATTTCTTCATATGAAAACATCGTCTTTTCCGGTCAAAATGCTGTAGATGGCAACATCAACACCCGCTGGTCCAGCGCTTTCAGCGATCCTCAATGGATAAGGGTGGACCTGGGTGCAGATTACAATATCAACCGGGTGAAGATCACCTGGGAAACAGCAGCAGGGAAAGACTATGTTGTGCAGGCCTCTAATGACACGGTTAACTGGTCGCCACTGAAAACAGTGACCAACAATAGTGTACTGGTGAATGATCACACGGGGCTTACAGGGCACGGTCGTTATCTCCGGATATACGGTACGGCGAGAACCACGCCTTATGGCTATTCCATTCTCGAGCTGGAAGCGTATGGCAGTTTGCGCACCAGTGCCGCTTTGCTGGGCAGCTCAAATCTGGCGACAAAAACGCAGACTGCATGGAAGGCCAGTTTGTATCCGAACCCCGTTGTGAATGATAAGGTACAATTGTTAAGCAATGAAGGAGTGAAACAGGTAAGCATAGTTGATTTGAACGGGCGTTCAAGGTCTGTACAATTATCACAGGAAGGTAAAATCTCGGGCACATATACCGTTGATGTAAGCCGTTTACCGGCGGGTATTTACTTCATGCAGCTGACGAATAACGCTCACAATACATTGTTGCTGAAATTCGTTAAACAATAATCTACAATCAGTTAAATAGTTGGTACGTTTGCCTAACACCGTTAGTAAGCGTATCAACTATTTTTTTGGATAGCATACTATGCCGATGTACTTGTAATAGTACAAAGCTAAAAGTTCATTTAGAGGTAATGCAAGTGTCAAACTTATGTCGTAAATTTCGTTGTCAAAAAATCAAAAATAACCTTATCCTGTATTTTTATTTATCACTCCCTAAACCATATTCTAAACCGTCAATAATCATAAACTAGTTCACAAAAAACCATTTAAACACAATGAAGAAAAACCTGCTGCTTAGGTTTCATAAGCACTTGCTTACAGCGTGCTGTGGAATCGGTATGTTCCTGGCGGGCGCAAACAGCGCTTACAGCCAATTGCCAACTGGGTTTGTCCAGAAAAAGTTAACCGGCGACGTTATCAACGAAGCTACTGCCCTGGCCCACGCTGCGGATGGCAGAATTTTCATCGCAGAACGTGGAGGTAATGTGAAAGTGTTCCTGAACGGAACCGTCACCACGGTACATTCTGTGCAAACCGTTACCGATGCCGAACAGGGATTATTAGGCATCACCCTGCACCCGCAATTTGCCACCAATGGTAAGTTTTACATTTTCTACACCAACCCGGAGATGACGCGTCATTACATTGATGCAGTCACCATCACCACAACCAACCAGGTAACGGCTGTTAACCGGATACTGGAACTTGATCCGATTATCAACGGTGCACACAATGGCGGTGCGCTGCTGTTTCGTCAGGGTCTGCTCTATGTGGCTGTTGGAGAAAGTAACTCTTCCGTTGAGTCTCCCAAGCTGGATACTTACCGTGGTAAGATCCTGCGTCTGACAGAAGACGGTCAGCCGGCGCCCGGCAACCCTTACTACGACGTAGCGGGTGCTAGTCGCCAGCAGAGAAGCATCTGGGCACGCGGTCTGAGAAACCCATGGAAAATGGCCCTCGACCCGGTATCTCAGAAGATCTTTGTGGTGGACGTAGGTGGCGATTATGAAGAGATCAACGACGTCACCACTCCTGATGCCAGCAAGGGTTACAATTATGGCTGGAGCCAGGATGGCAAATCTGGTCCGACACAGGCGGCGGGTACTATTACAGCGGCCTTCTATTACGATCATAGTGACGACAAGGGAGGATGCGCCATTACATCCGGCGTGTTCTTTAATCCGCCAGCCACCAACTATCCGCCGGAATACCGTAACAAGTTCTTCTTCACCGACTGGTGCAGGGACTGGTACAGGTTCGTGGATGTTAACAACCTGACACCGGCATCTCAGTACACTGAGTTTGCGCCAAAAGGTTTCGGACGCATTTTAGGAACAAGTGTTGGCATTGATGGCAACATTTATTATATACAATATGGTACAAATGGTAGCCTATGGAGAGTTGAATACAATAATAACCAGGCCCCGACTATCGTAAACCAGCCGGTAAGTGCAACAGTGACTGCAGGAGATCCTGTACAGTTTTCGGTGAGCGCTTCAGGTGGTATTCCGATGTCATTCCAGTGGCAGAAAAACGGGGTGAACATCCAGGGTGCAACATCGAGCACTTACGCTATTGCACAAACCACCCGCACGGATTCAGGCCTTTATCGTTGTGTGGTGATCAATCACATTGATACCGCCATCAGTACTGCGGCCACGCTCACCGTACTGCCTTTCAATGCAAGGCCAGTTCCACACATCAGCGCACCAACCGGTGATGTAAAATGGAGCGTAGGTACTGTTATCAACTTTTCCGGTACTGCTACAGATACTGAAGATGGTACATTGCCAGCGTCCGCATACCGCTGGGAGCTCCGTTTCTTCCATAAGGATACAGAAACGAGTGAGCACTGGCATCCTGGTCCTACCCTGCCTGCAGGTATCAAATCAGGTTCTTTCACTGCCGATAATCTTGGCGAATCTTCTCCGAATATCTGGTTCCGCCTGCTCCTGACCGTTACAGACTCCAACGGCCGTACAGGTGTTGACTCTGTAGATATCTATCCTAACAAGGTACAGGTAAGCGTAAATTCCAATGTGCCTGGTCTCCAGGTAGTATTGGGTAAAGAAGCCGCTACGCCGTTCACCAAGACGATGGTGGTAAATGCCCTCACTACCCTGCAGGCTATCAGTCCGCAGATACTGGGAGATACTACCTATGCCTTCGTATCCTGGGCGCATGGCGGAGACACTTTACAGTCTATCCGCGTTCCGGCAGTGAACACTACCTATTCCGTTACCTACAAGGCAACCGGTTCCCGTCAGAATCCTTACCCTGCCGGTACAGCCCCTCGTGCTATACCTGGCAAGATCGAGATCGAAGACTTCGATTCCGGTGGTGAAGGCATTGCCTATCACGACGAAAGTGCCGCTAACCAGGGTAATCAATACCGTACCAATGAAGGCGTAGACCTGGAAAACTGCTCAGAAGGCGGTTATAACATCGGCTACGTGAACAACGGTGAATGGCTGGAATACTCTGTAAACGTCACTGTTCCGGGTAAATATACCTTCGCAGCCCGTGTTGCTAATCCCGGTGTTGCCAAGACCCTGCATGTAGAACTGGACGGCCAGAACATTACTGGTCCGGTGACAGTGCCTACTACCAATGGCTTCCAGAACTGGCAGACCGTTTCTGCTACTACCACCGCATTACCTGCCGGTAACCATGTTGTGCGTATTGTACTTGAAGCGAACGACTTCAACGTGAACTACTTCACCTTTGCTCTGGCCATCGGCGATGCTCCGACTGTGAACATCACCGCTCCTGCCAATGGCGAAGCCTTCCTGAGTGGTTCCGATATTTTGCTCAAAGCAGATGCTGCCGACACAGACGGTACTGTGAAGAAAGTAGAATTCTTCCAGGGTGCTACCAAGATCGGTGAAGATACCACCAGCCCATACCAATTCCTGTGGACAGGTGTAGCTACCGGCTCTTACAGCATCACTGCCAAAGCTACCGACAACAACCAGATGACAACTACCTCCTCTGCAGTTGCCATCAACGTAACCGCAGCCCCTGTTCAGAAGAACATCCCGGGTCGTATCGAGGCGGAAGATTTCGACGCCATGAACGGTATCGGTACAGAAGGTTGTGCTGACGTAGGCGGTGGCCAGAACATTGGTTGGGTAGGCACCGGCGACTGGATGGACTACAATGTGAACGTTGCCACAGCAGGCACCTACACCGTAGCCTTCCGCGTAGCCAGCGCTCCTGGTGGCGGTCAGCTGCAACTGCAGTCCGGTACCAACGTACTGACTACCGTAGACGTAGAAGCAACCGGCGGCTGGCAGTCATGGGTGACCAAGACGGCTACCGTTACACTCTCCGCAGGCAGACAAACGCTCCGCGTTTACGCTTCCCGCGCCGACTTTAACCTAAACTGGTTTGAGTTTAGTGTTCCATCACAGACGCTTGCTGCTAGCAATCCGGCTAGCTCCGAGCCAGTGGTGAAAGTTTATCCTAACCCGGTAACTGAACTGCTGACTGTAGGTAATGTGAAGAACGATGGTCTGTTTACTGTTACGAACATAGCGACTTCCCAGACCATTACAATTAAAGCCGTGAACGGCATCCTGGATGTGAGCAAGCTGACACCAGGTGTTTATGTGCTGAAATTTACCAATGCTGGCAAGCAGGTGGTGAAGAAATTTGTGAAGATGTAGTATTGTTTTTAGCGAATAGAAAGCCGCCTCTTTTACGGGGCGGCTTTTTTATTTTGGATATTAGAAATATTTGTTTAGGTTTGCACCCCGTTAGATGATTCCGTAGCTCAGTTGGTAGAGCAATACACTTTTAATGTATGGGTCCTGGGTTCGAGTCCCAGCGGGATCACAATCAACTTTCAAACCTCGCGCTAGTCGCGGGGTTTTGTTTTTTAGTTGAGTGTTTAGTCGAGTTCCTTTTGTATAACCCCGATTTCTTTCCCGTACTTTATACAGGTTAATCAGCTTTTACCAAAGGTAAGAAATATACATATTAGAATTTGCAAGCGCCGCCGGGGTATTACCTTTTACGGAATATCAAGAATAACCCCGGAAAAATTGTTTTTAGGGCTGGAACTAGCACTCAGCCGGTGTTACCAGTCAGGTTAGCGAATGGGAATGTTGGTATTGGCACAAACAAGCCTACTACAACATTAGATGTTGCTGGTGGCCTCAATGTAAACGGTAATGTTCAATTTTCAGGAGGTATGCCGCCAGTACTGGCAAGGTGTGGACTTCGGACGCAGGCGGGAACGATAACTGGCAAATTGCAGGCAGGAAAGTATCAGACATAACTAAATTGACGGATGCAAATCTAACGTTAACTTCCTCACACGGTACAATTTTATCAAAGGCAGTAACCACTAACAATACACTTACTTTGCCTTCTGCCGCAGCAAACAAAGGCAAGAAATATACGATAAAACAACTAGCTGGATCATCGTCAACTGTTATGCGGGCGATAGGCGCAGATAAGATCATGAATATACTGGGTAATCAGACTATTGAAAATGAAGCGCCAGGCGTCAAAGTGAAAATGGGCTGTGTGTATGGGTTGATAATAATTCAGTTCCATGGAACCGACTGGTATATATTTGGTATAGAAAATAGGGGGGTAATAGAGACTATAAAATATATTGTGTAAACACATAGTCAACTGATCAAATCCGACATCTGTTTTCAAAAATAGTTAAATATTGATGGAGCACCAGCCCCCAGTTATGGATAGGCATGCTCCATTTTTTTTCAATGTTCATGATAGCCAGGTAAACGGCCTTTTGAGCCGCAGCATCATCCGTAAATTGAACTTTGGTCTTAGTATACTTGCGGATGCCCCTATTAAGATTTTCGATGGTATTTGTGGTATACATGATCTTGCGGATCTCCATTGGGAAGTCAAAGTAGCTGGTAAGATTATCCCAGTTGTTCTCCCACGATTGAATCGCATGTCTGTATTTAGCCCCCCACTTATCAGAACAAGTGACTAACGCATGCTCTGCA
Organism: Chitinophaga filiformis; assembly: GCF_023100805.1. Taxonomy (NCBI): domain Bacteria; kingdom Pseudomonadati; phylum Bacteroidota; class Chitinophagia; order Chitinophagales; family Chitinophagaceae; genus Chitinophaga; species Chitinophaga filiformis. The sequence goes on along the minus strand of NZ_CP095855.1, from coordinate 3,604,301 downwards.
GCTGCGCGATTAGGCGCTCCATAAACTTCCTTCAGATCAGCACAAAACTCTTTCCTGTCCTTCCATACCACATATTTACAGCTATTGCGGATCTGATGGACAACACACAGCTGGGTAATTGTTTGTGGGAATACACCCTTAATAGCATCTGTAAAGCCTTTTAAGTTATCAGTGCAGGCAATTAATATATCCTCTACTCCTCGAGCCTTTAAATCGGTTAAAACGCTCATCCAGAAGGAGGCGGATTCAGTTTCTGCCATCCACATGCCCAACACTTCTTTCAACCCATCATTTTTCAGTCCGATTACCAGGTATATGCATTTGTTGATATACTTACCGTTTTGCTTGACTTTCAGCACTATTCCATCCATCCAGACCATAAAGTAAACAGGCTCAAGAACCCTGTTCTGCCAGCTTTTTACATGCTCCGAGATACGATTAGTGACATTGGAAATGGTGCCTTCGCTTACGTCTACACCGTATACCTCTTTCACCTGATCACTAATGTCTGAGGTTGTCATTCCGCGGCTGTACATGCCGATAATAGCCTCTTCCAGCTTATCACTCATCCGTTGTCCCTTGGGAATAAGGACTGGGTCAAACTCACTATTACGATCACGGGGAATATTAAGGGCAAGGTCGCCGAGAGATTCTGTCTTAATTTTCTTTTTGTAAGAGCCATTGCGGCTATTACCTGAGTTTCTTCCTTCAGGGCTATGTTTCTCATAACCAAGATGTTCATCGAGTTCTCCCTTCAGCATTTCTTCCACACCCTGCTTAAACAGGCTATTGAAAAAGGCGTGAAACTCCTCTTTGTTCTTAAACTGCTTGAAGAACTCCTTCGAGAATTGTGGTTGTTGATTGTCCATGGTACTGTATTCAAAGTTAAAAAATATCGGGGGCAAATCCAGCCGCCGTACCCAGCAGGTGTCGTTCCGTTCGGCTCCGCTACGCTCCGCCTCACTTCACTCCACCTGCTGGTGGTATTAACTCGATACAGTTGAATATATACTTACACAAAGAATTTTACACTACCGGGTAATATAGTATTGATGTATTAATTTAAATACCAATAGCCCAGGCAGTTCTCCTGGGCTATTGGTATTCATACCTTTTTTTTGCAAAAACTCAAACAGTGAATCACTTAGCTAACTTATTTATCAGTTCCCGAATCATTTCATCCTTCACCTTATTTTGTTCTTGTAGTATTTCCACTATCTTGTCAATAGGGTTGAATGTACATCCATAGTTAATTGCGTTCAACGTTGATGTATCATTACTATTAAAAGTGTTTGCAAACACGTTCAATGCTACACTTTCGTCAAAGTTTTCAATTGATTCAGGTGTTACACCTAACGCCTTGCTTACATCAGCAAGCAAATTTGGTTCAATTGCTTCTTTTGCTTCCAGTGCGGATATTTTCTTTTGGTCCCATACTTCATTCCTTATTTTACCGAGCAAGTCCCCTAGTGACTGTTGCTTCATGTCACGCATTTCCCTGATACGTTTTATCGCTCTGCCATGGTTTTTGATCTTATTCATAGTAGTAGTTGTCATGATACCAAATATATTAATAAATGTCTCGGTAAAATACTGAATTTATATGTTTAACAGTGAAATGGTCATAATGTATTATAATATAATATATTATATATTAATAATGGTAATATACATATAGTGTATATTAGGATACCAGGGCTTCCTCGTAAAATACTTATGTGTTACCGTATAACACCTGCCTTGAAAGTTTATTATCCCAAAAACAGATCGTTATTTCGATCGTCAAATTGATTGTTAATCAAACTAACTTTTATGCTTTCCAATGATTCATTAAATGGAAATGACCCATATTTCCTATTTAGCAATGGGATTTACGATCAAGAATTAGATCAGCTTTTCCCTTTACAGCCTATCAGTAATAATATGTTATACGACATTAATAGGCGAATGGTTAATCTTCCGTATTACTGGCGTAAAAATGTGATGATACATTTATGCTATACTAATCCTGTTTTTTATCAAAAGGCAAGGGGAATAGCTGATAAGGGCGGAATTGTTAGACCCTTAAATATTTTGGAGATGCAGGCTATCTATAACATCACAAACAATGTCATTGATGCCTTCCAAGCCTACTTAAAGACAACATATAACCAAGAATTTGACAAACTCTAGTGTATTCAATGGTTATTTATTTGTCCGGATCGGGATTTCCATCTCGATTCTTGTATTTACGTTTTTTTACTAAACCTAATATTTACCTGGATGACAAACTTATTGCAGTTGTTAATCAACTATTACGATTGCTTTGATTCTGGAATTGAAGTGGGAATGCAAGAACTATTGGACGCTGCGCTGGCAAGTCCTAGCACGGCTGACTATACTGTTGAAGAAAGGGCGAATATGATTTTTTTTGGTAGAGAGACAGTTAAACTGTTAGTAGCCGTTGGTGAATCTGAGTTGGTAGCATCATTGGAGATGCTTAATTCAAAGCTAGCTTCCGATATACCGCAACGTTCAAACTCCATTAAGAATACAATAATTGAATAACATCCATGATCATTGGCAATGTAAATTTGAAACCCTTATTGGTTTCAATTATATGGGCATGAAATTATTAAATATGTGTGCAGCAAAGTCAAGTAAAAGAATTGAAGATTCTGCAAAGTTTAGGCAAGATGAACATTGGCAACAGTTAGTGAAATACTTTAGTATAAATGATCCCAATACCTATCTGCTATGGGAAAATTCCGAATTCCCTGCTAATTTTTTTAACAAGGATCGCTTAATAAAGATCAATGATAAAGGGGCGAAAAATGTTCTTTATTTGGCCCAAAAATCAAATAAAGGTATTCCCAAATTCATCACCAAAAAAGTTCCTTATGTAGGCACATTTATACAGATAAATCCAAAATATTTGGAGGTTAATTATGTGACACATAGTGATTCTGAGTAAAATCAAGAGTCTGAGTGTGTCGGGATTATTGGACTTTGGGATTAATTTTTTAGGACATTTAGATTTACCAGTTATACTAGAAGTCAAAACGATAGCCACCGATAAAATAAAACGGATATATAGATAACAAGCAATAAGGGCATTACTAGTATCACTGTAAGTATTACCTGCGAAATAAAAGACACTAATATCGCATAGATTATAGGCATTCACTTGCATCGGCTTCTTTCTCTGGCTGATCTATTTTTAACTTCAACCATGTGTCATATAATATAATAATCGAAACAACTTCTAATAATGATTATTCCTTTTTAATGTAAAAATATACAATATGAAAAAAATTATGCCCTCGACGAAACCTGTCAATTTATTACAGGATGTGCATTCAAGAATGATCAATTTACCAATTTATTTCCGGGAACGAGTATGTGAGGAATGTGCCTGGAGCATACCTACATTTTATCGGAAGATGCGAATCATTTCTAAGGCCGGTAGCAGCCAGGAAAAAATATCGCCAAGCCTTAGTAATGCTGAAAGAGAAAAGATCATTGCTATTCTTGACGAGGTGTACAGCAGCTTTTGGAATTATTGCAAAAAGTATAGAAACCACTAACAACGATATTAGAAAAATAGCTGATAAACCTGCTTTAAAAAATCGGAAGGCTCGCATTACTAAAGTCAAATATCCTCGAAGTTTTCAACGATTATTACATATGCAACGCGAAGTCAGCAAGTATTCGGCATTTCTTTTTGGTGAAAGGATATTTTTCTTCGCAAGGTAAAAGCCTCTACTCAAAATCCAATAGGGGCTTTCTTGTAAGCTCTGATATGGGGCGCATCGACGACTAGATTGGCTTTAATAAACAATTGGGAATGGAAGCTGATAGTTCAGCAATGGCTTTGAAGTCAAGTAACAAATAGCCTCTGATGAGATCGGATGGAATTAAGTATTCAACACGAATAAAATCTTCATATTTGCCATCCAAAATAAATCCTAAACCGCCATTCGTTTCACGCAGAAAGTTTAAGTATTCTTGTGGAACGTTACAGTCGATGCTGCCGATGATTTCTGTGAACTTAGCACTGTCTATAGGCGAATTTAGAGCGAGGTTTTTAATGTATTTGGTGATATGCTCGTCCATATGATAGTTTCTGTCTGGGATTTAAAAAATTGGCCCGCAATGCGGCGGGCCATGATAGTAACCATACAGGATTATATAGTCAATTTCCGAACCGTTAAGTTTAAATAAGTATCTCAGCGCAAAGCACCCGATTACGGCTTTGCGGCAAGTATAATATTGAAGATTGGTAATTGTATTGCGAATTGCGTTTGTAATATATTGTATGCCCTTCAGAAAATTTCTTAACTCGATATTAATACACGAAAAATCAGCCCGCCCGACAGGGCGGGCCTTTATGATAACCATACAAAAGTATACAGTCAATTTTAGTACCTTTTTTATTATAACATTTTCAAATTATTCCTCTTCCTGCAGCTCATATTTATCTAAGATTGGATCTGACAGGTCTGAATCTTCTTCAAATATCCCGCTCTCAAAGTAATAGCCTCCCGCCTCAAAACATTCCAGTACACATTCTAATAATGTGCTGAGGGAGGTGTATCTGGCATCAAGTTCAGTCCCGTATAGGGCCGGAGAGTGCCAATACAAGTAACCATAAAAAGCATCATCTTTATTGCAGTTAACCAGAATATAATCCCCGCCGCCATTTGTAAAAATCGGAAAATAGTGGTTCGGATAGCTTTTAGCTTTTTGCGATGCATGATAAACCTCAATAAACTGGTCAAATGGAACCATCGCTCCCCAGCGAAAAAGAAGAGAAGCACCTATCGTTATTTTGCTTAAATCTCTTATTCCATTCTTCCATTCAAAAAGCTCATAAACCTCTGGTGGAAAACTGAGGTTTAAAGCCTTTTTCATCTCATCTATTTCAGCTCTGGAAATCCCATTCTGAAGCAGAGAAAAGGCGATCGACTGCTGAGTTACAAAGAAGTGTTCGAGTTTTTTTAAGACTGGAGTAACGCTCATGGAGATATTATTTTGTTGTTTTAAATGATTTCCGGTTTAAAGAGACTCGGCTCGGGTGTAATAATAGGTGATATTATCGGAGGTGCAAAACGCTGTAACGCATTTATCAATATTTTCAACAACGGAAATACCACATTCTTAACCTTGGTCTCGGTTGCGGGGTCACTTCCGTTGCCAATTGGAATTACGAAAATCAGATCACCCTTTTTCAGCTTATTTCTTGTAACCAGCCCGCCCAGTTCCCCTGCCTGTGTTTGTTGTTCCTCAATGGGAACAGACATGACCTCAGAACCGGCACCACCTTCCTCGGTCATGGCATATGGATATTCATCACGGGAATATCCTGCAAGTTGTTCCTGCCCTTGAAATGGCTTTAACGCCTGGTCTCTCACCTTTTCTTTATCTCTTTTACTTCGTGCAGCGTAGGTGAGCAACATTGGATGGCCTTTGGTCATGGCGTTTATTGTATTTTGGTAAATATTCTTGGTTTTTGATTCGTAAACATAATGGATTGCCACTTTGTTGCCTGATGCAAGTGCTTTTCTGAGTTTTTTGTAAAAGGCTATGGCGTCAATACCTGTAAACTTCACACCGCCTTCAATGGGCTTGGCATCTCTACCATCGGGATCCGTGAAAGAGACCGGATTGTCAAAAGCAAAGTTATAAGGTGATATCCAGGCGTATTTATATCCATGCGGATCCGGCGAGTGAAACCGACCTATTTGCGGGTCATACAGCCTGGCTCCGAAATCGTACAAATTAGCACTCCATCCATCACCAAACTCGCCGGTTTCAAACTTCTTACCCTGAAATAGGTAATTATTGGAAATATAGCTCTTTTTTAAGGCTTTGGCACTTATGCCAGCCATTTCAAGGCCAAAGGGGTAGTAATGATGTTCTTCCAATAATGGCCCGGCATTGTGGGTTACAATCAGGTTGTCAAAATAAACGTCAACTGCACTTTCATTGCTCTCATATACATACAGGAAACCGGTTTTCTTAACAACCATTTTATTTACCACCAGGTTAATAAGTTGCCCCGTACTTCCCTGTACCTGCCGTACACCCGAGTTTTCGTTAACCAGGTTAAACTGATCGTCAAACAGCACAAAGTTGAGGTAGGCCTTGGGCTGGGTTGCCTGGTTTTGGTTCGGGTCAAGGTTTTTTACGCTGGAGTATATGCTGCCATCGAACCCGGTCAGCGGGCTATTGCTGCCCGTTGCCTGGTGTATGCCCTCAGCTAAACTTACTCCGCTCATGGCATTCAAAAAGGAACTGACCATATCTTGCGCCGTATTTACGGCGGTGTTTGCCGAAGCACTTTGGTAAAAGGCTTTTGAGGTTATGGTGATGGAATCGCCAGCCATTACCCTTAACACCAGCGAAGGCCCTGTTTTCTGGCCATTTGTGCCGGTCTTGGCTACATAGTCGTTCGGGTTGGTGGTATTGTCTGTGGGATAAGAAACAGGTTTGGTGCTCCGGGTAGCATCAATATTGGCAAACAATGCATTCTCTGCGGCGCTTGCGGCAGTTTCCATTGTAGCAGCATATAGGGCGGTATCAGACCGGGTGCCTAAAACCATTTCAATGCCACCGGTATGGTTCTTTATAAAATAATCAAAAGCAAATTGCACCGGCTGGTTGCTCTTGTAAATTGCCCTGATTCGGCCCCGCTCATGGGCTATGCTTTGAAGGGTATCGTAGCCTGGCTGGTTAGGATCGGCATTTCCGTTCAGGTAAATGAAACCGTTGGCATATTGGGTAACTACCGTACGGTAGGTATTGCTGGTATCCGTTATCACTTTGGCCAGCTGTTTCCCATCGCCACCACGCACCAGGTAAACATCGCCATGACCTTTTACTTTGTAATAAACCGGCAAATTGTTGTGGTCATAAATGACGGTATCTATGTCCTTGTTCTTATCTTTAGCCATATTACCGTTCCGGTCAAACCAGTAGTCCTGGAAAATAGTGTTAAAGATTTCGGTAAAATCGCCCAGTTTGGAACTAGGATCATTGACCTTGTCTGTAACATAGTACAACCTATTGCTATAAGGCACGTAGCCATATTCCAGGCTGTCAATGGTCTTTTTCACCATCCCGTCCATACCCCTTTGCTTCATGGCCTGGATGTTGCCATTGTTGTCGTACGATAAGCCGCTAACCGAAAAATCCATTAGATTTTGCGTCCAATTGGTGCTGCCGTTATTTTGCTGGGAGTAATAGGCTGCAGTAAGGCGCTGGCAAGGATCATAACTGTAGCCATTGGCCCGTGCAAGCCCGTCACCACGCCCTTTAAACTTGATGCCAGCTATGTTTCCGCTGTATTCGCTGCTGTCAAAACCAAGGTCATAACTCAACTCCATTCCAAACCAGTTGGAGGTGCTGCCTACGGTATTCACATAACCCTTGTTAACGGCACGCAACCACTTACGGATGTTGTAATCGTAGGATAAGGTTTCCAGCTGCGTAGCGGCACCGGGGTTTAACCTTTCGGTTAGCAACTGCCCCAGTTCATTGTAGCTCATTACACTAAGCGTACGTTTCAATGCCGCATTATCATTCAGCGTTACAATCAGCGAATCCAAACGGCCTCCATCGTCGTAATGGTACAGGGTATGCACGGTAGTTTGCGGGGTGATGGTTGATTGCGGATTGTTATGTTTGAGGTAGGTGGCCAATATTTTACCAGAAAAATCATATACCTTATTCGTAATATCTCTACCGCCACCGTAGTTGTCTTCTATTGTCTGGATGTCGCGTTGCCGGTCGTTATAGTATATGGTGGTAGTGAGCCACCGGTTTTTACTGCTGTCCCATACGCGCCTGCCGGTTATTAGTCCTTTTGTTTTGGTGCTGGGTGCCGCTGGCATGCCTTCGGCATAGGGGTTGCTGCCTACGCGGGTATTGCTCAAATCTGCAGTTGCATAAGCTGTAACGCCAGTAAAGTTATAGTTGTCGTAAAAAATGTAATGCTGGGGCACCATTACTTCAGGTGTAAGGAATGGTACGCTTATCGCTGGGTTGGCCACAGATGAGGTATCCATCAATGCCTGCAGGTATTCTCGTGTAGAACCGGTATAGAACAAACTTTCGCCAGTTATGCGGTTCAGCGAATCGTAAAGAATGGCTTTGGCCATGCCCATTGTGGCCAGGTTGCCTGTTCTTGTAATCACCAGCCTGTCGCGCTTATCGTACACCATTTCAAGGGAATCGGCACCTGGAGTTTTTTCTACAATTACCCGCTCCCTTTGGTCGTACCGATACATATAGCCCAGTTCTGCAATAAGGTAAGGTGTAACAGTCCAATGAGATTTGATAATATCAATAAGCTTGGGGCTAAGAATAAATGCCAATTTGCCATTGGTGTTGTAAATCTGGTAGGTACAGTTCCAGCCTACATGGCCTGTTCCGGGTGCGTACGAGTTCTGTATCTTTTTTAAAATGCTGCGTCCCATTTTGTCTGTAAACTCAATGGCTTGCATGCCCTCTTCGTTAATTGTAGTTTCTTTATGCAATGTACCCGCGGCATAAAAGCCACCGGAGGTTGGGGTTCCGGTAATGCCCGATACCGAGTACTGCCGCACCGAATCGGCCACGGTATTAAATTGGTAGCGCGTTTCCTGCGGTCTGTTGCCACCTTCCAGCGCCCAATTGTTGCCTTGAGCAAACACCTTTACTGGCCGCCCGTCTGGTGCCGCTTCGTACTGTATGCGGCCGTAATAAATGCTTTCGCCTGCAGCTGCCGGATTGAGTACGGTATCCTTATAAAATGCACTTTGCCCATTAAAAGGATCGGTTTTAAACTTACCATCGCTGGTATTGCCGGTTTTGGGGGCATATGGCAAATATTTGTAAACTTCCTGCCCGTACTGGTCGTACACATAAGGGCTTACAAAATCCTTACCCGTAGGTGTAATTGCTTTTTCTACACGTTGTATCAACCGCCCAAGCCCATCGTAATATTCAGTGAGCTGTCGTACCTCTGCGCCGGTCCTGCTAGGAGATTTCAGGTATGCGGTATCGTTGCTGGGCACGTTAGGTTCCCAGGCACGGATATAATTAACCCATGTATTGGTATATGCGGCCGGTATGGTTGCAGGTGTTGCCGCTGGCCTGAACTTTTGTTTTGGGATATTCTGTGCTTGTATAACAAGTGCGTACATGGTAAATAACAGCACTTGCAGCATAACTTTCTTTATCATTTGAAAACGATTTGGGGTTATTGATTGATGCCTGCGGCTATTTTGTGGTCAAACAGTTTAATGATCATTCCATTGTGGTCTCGCACACTAGTTTGCCTACCCAGGCCATCAAAGGTGTAAAAGGTAGTTAGTCCTGCCGCATTGGTTTCGCTTGTAATTTTGCCATAGGGCGAGTAGGTAATGGTAATTACCTGTGCAGATTTACCGGCCAAAGCGTTGCGTACTTTGGTTATCTCTGTACGTATGGCCTGATCATCGGCAGGTGCATCCAGGTTGGCAGGGATAACCAAACTGCTTACGGTTGTATAACTTGCCCCTATAATTTTAGCTACCGGATATTCACCGTTATACCCCCACAGGTATACCTCGCGCAAATCATTGGATTTGCCCTGTTCTGTAAGATTACCCCGGCTGTCGTATGCTGAAAAGCTAACTCTGTTTTCCAGCGGCTGGTCTGCTCTGATCAACTCTTTGCTCAATGGGGCAATCATCCCGTTATAAAAAGAGAAGTTATTCTTCTCCTTATAAATCTGTACGCCACCTTGGGTGATACGCTGTTCAATAACTTCCGATAGCATGTTTCTGGCCACCATAGAGTCATATATTGCTGTTCCCGCAAAATCTGCCGGGTAGCTGTAGGTGGTAGATTCTATGTTATTGTCACTACCCGTAATGTCTTTGCGCGTTACCTGTGCCGATACAGAATCGTAGATAAAGGATGTTTTGATACCCAGGCCGGTGCCGTTTGCTACATCATAAAGGCTATCGGTGGTCGATTTTAGCGTGGGCCAAAACTGAAAGGTTTGGTACATGCCGATATTGAAGCTCCAGTCCGGCCCGGTTGGGCAGCCACCGTCAAAGGTATTGGATACTCGCTGCACGCCACATTTGGCTCCCCATACACAGCGCAGATTGGGCGAACCGGCGGTATGGTTATAGTTCCATTCGTTAATGCTGCTTTTTAGCAGCCTGCCATTGCTGTCGTAAACACGCTTTGCAATTTGCATGCCACGCAGCTCATCGTAACTGGTACGTGGTATGTACGGATAGCCACTTCCGCCGGTATCCATAAAGCCCGGCAGTGTATAGGTAAATTCTTCAGCTCCGTTTTCTGCATTTTCGCCATATTGTGCAACAACCCTCGAATAACCAATAGGGCTTCCCTGTGTGCGGCCCAATGCCACCAGGCTATTGCCATAGCGGTTAAACATCATCCAGTCGCCGCCTTTTGCGGCTGGGGTACCGGTGCAGTAATAAGGCACATAAGAATAGCCTGCATACTTAGCCTCATCAAGCAGGTAGCCCGATGAGATACTGTCGTTTAACTGATACTTGAACCGTACCACCTCATCATTGGCATGATTAAAACCATCAAAACTGGTTACGCGTTTTAACCTGTTGCCCCCTGCACGTTTGCTGTACAATGCAGGGGCGGTAAAATAATTCCAGTTCCTATAGTTCAGTGTAATAAAACACTTTTCATTAAGGCCTACACGCTCTGCTACCAAATAATAGGTGGCCCCTTTATTTAATGAAATGTTTTGTGTTTTGGTTGTACCGTTGGAGTTACCCGCTGCCCATACCAAGTTGAATGAACCATCATAGATCTCTACAGTAGCTTGCGGATCTGTAGGGATAATACCTGTGAGGAAATAAGTTACAGACAGTACACCCGGAACATTGGGAAGATTTACCATCACGGTATCCTTATAAATGGACGGTAATGAGCCGGACATGGTAGTTGCCGTAGCCGTTGCGTTTACCGCGCTTGAATCGTAGTGTTGTGCGCGATAGATGGTAGCGCCTTTAAGAAAGGAATATGCATTGGGTTCATATTCAAATGTGGTAACACCACCCGTAGGATGGGTAATGCTGCTGAGCAACCCGCACTGCATAGCGGCTGAATCGAGTTCGCGGTTAGCACCAGCATAGTCTATAAATCCATCTGTTAGTGCCGGGATCAGGCTGTTGTTGTTGGCCCCATTGTAATAACCCCAGTGGTCTTGGCTATAGGAATTTTTACCGGGTAAGCCATCGGGATTAATGTAACTGAAACTGGTTTGCAAAGAATCTGTTCCGCCCAATTCTACAAAGTTGCTAAGGAAAAGCCTTTTCTTCAACACATCCGTAGCAGCAGCGTTGGCGTAAAACTGGTTGAGTTTTATTTTTTTTATGAGCGTATAGTTTTGACCTGCGGCACTGTAAAAACTAATTTCCTTTAAGCGGGCTTTATCGCCAGTGTTAATGTCTGTACGGTCGTTTATGCTATTAAATTCCACCTTTCCGCTTCTGTATACTATGGATGTAAGTGTAAAAGAGTTTGAGGTTTGGTGGTTGTAGGTTTTGGTGGAATTATCGCTGGGTGGCTGCTGGTTTAAACAGCCAACAGGCTGGTCGGGCACCGCGGTATATTTTGTTTCGCTTGGCAAGTCGTCAAAATTGTCAAACGATGTAGCGGTGTAGTTGAACTTCAAGGTATCTTTTCTATTGGGCGAAACGATACGGCTAAGAAACCAGGCTGTTTTACAAGTAAAGTTGCTGCCATTGTCGCCCGGCAAGGTTTCCACATCGTAAGTGGAAGTTTCTATGTCTGAAAACTCTTACCTGGTACCATTTTCGATGGTAATGGCAAAACCGGTAGTCATATTGCCTGTCAACTTCCAAGGCTTATAAGGTGTAAAAAATACGGCACCGGTGGGGTCAAAGAACATCTTGGCGCTCTGCCCATCAAAATGAACATAGTACATGTCCGGAATCATATCCAGCCGGTTATCACCCATGTTCTTCTTGTCGCAGGTGCTCAGGGTATTTAACCAAAAAGTGGGGTTTGTTGTACTCCATAGTGGCAGCCCAGTGCTTCCTGCAGCATCGTTATAACCCATGGTGGTCATTTCATCCGGCCAGCCCACCGGGGTGCGCACAATGGCACCACCTACAACAATATCAAAACCAGTACCTGCCCAAGAACCTTGGTTTTCAACAGGGATACCACCCGAGCCGGAATAGTTTAATGAAATTTTGTGCGACAAACTTCCGCATTTGATCTCGTACAGTGGAAAGCTGATGTCGGGCTTTCCGGTATAATACGAAACAGGGATATCGGCTACACGTACCATTTCTGTAGCCTTTTTGCTCGGTTCGTAAATGGTTGCTGGCGAGGTGAGATCGAAAGTGGTTGAGCTTTGTGCCAGTAGCAGATGATAAGGGATGAGCAGCATGAAAAGCATTGCCCAGCCTTTGATGTGTTGGGGTAATCGTAACATAAGTATATATTGTTTGGGGAAAAATTATTTAAAAGTGTAACCAAATCTAATTTTAAAGGGCTGTGAGCCTGGGATTTGCCTGGCGGCAAGGAAATCGTACAGTACAGTAGTGGTGGCCGATCTTTTAGCAGCTACTTTAACTTTATGGCATAAGCCAATCAGGGCGCTCATTTGGTAGCCATTCCAGTTCTCTAGTTCGCGTATACGATGAAAGCCTGTAGGTTTATTGGCTTCTATGCCACCGTTGATGTAAATGCTGCCCCGCAGCTTCCAATCTAAAAAACTGCGGAAGCCGAAACCCTGATGGCTAAAAGCAACGTGTTCCCAGCCTTTGCCTATACCCAGCTTATAAACTACGCCTATGCCAGCTGTACCACTTTTGTGAAACTTATAAGCCAGTTGCGCTACTATATCGGCTACTGTTGGGAAGTAGTAGTTGGCCCTTTGAAACTGGATGTTACCACCTGGCTCTAAGCGGTTCCAAAAGCGCTTTGTTTTGAGTGGGTTTGGCTTAAAGGAAGGCATATCATCGACATTACCGTTGGATGCATATTTAGATTTGAAACTATCAAACTGTGTACGCCCTGCATCCAATTGCTCGCTAGCCAGTTGCCTGCCTGCTGCATCGGTGCCTATGCGCCGTTGCAATATGCTTTCTACTTGTGTACGGGTTTGTAAATCTTCTAGCGATCGGCTTGCATTGTAGTTTGCAGGCAGATTAAAAAGGCTTGCAAATATACTGTTGCGGGCCATAAAGTTTTGAAACTCTGGTCTAGCCTTTAAAAAAGAAAGCAGCTTCTCTTCGCGTTTTTTAGGATCAGTTAATATGGTCTTATAGTCTTCTATTTGCTGCCGGTAGTAGAATACCTCCTTTTCCAAACCTCCCAATTCTGCAGAAAACTTACCCAGCGGTGTTAACACTGCCATAATTTCTTGTTTCCCTTGGGTAATTAGGTTGCTGGTTTGTTCGGTAACAGATAGGCTGTTTTGGAGTGCTGCTACCGATTGTTTCGATCGCTGATACAGGTTCTGATCTGCGGTGCTCTGTTGGCCAATGTATTTAACAGCGCCTTGCAGCGTATCCAGGTAGCCAAAGTACGTTGTGGGTACTTGCCCTACGCTTTGCAGCTGGCCGCGCCAAGCTGTTGCTTGGGCTATTAGGGCAGGAAATAACTGGTTGGCAGTTTGCTTATCAAACAAAGCAACTTTCTTTTGCATACGCTCTAGCTTTAGGATATAGGCATCTAAAGCCTTAGTATTTTCTTGCATCAGTTTTTTACTGCCCAATGCAGACTTTTTTGCTGTTGATTTTAGGTAAATGTTGGTTTGGTGCCTAGCCAAACTGTCATGGCTGTGCTGTGCATATACACCTGGGGTAAAGGCCATACACAAGAGCCAAATGAAGTGAAATTGCTTCATCTGTGTTGAGGTTTATTATGGATGTAATGAAATTTTATTCCGGGGCTGCAGGTAGGGGTATTTATGATGTTTTTTGGTTAGGAATATTTGGTAAGGCAGGGGAAATACCAACCGAGTCTGAAGGTAAGATACGTTTTTAATAAAAGAGTTAATAATTGGTTAACGAAAAAAATAATTGCACGGAGTCCACTATTAAATGTACCTATTGGGCAGGGCTATTAAATATCCCTTTGGAGGTTTATTCAGAAGCGTATGACGAGTAAAGATGAACTGTTGAAATCTAATTTGGACTCATGATTTGAGTTTAGTATATTTATTTACTAAAGGTTTGTGTAATGAGAAGTATGAATTTGAAGCGTTTGAAATCTTTTTTCCTCTTTGACCTCCCTGTTAATTACAATTACATTTATTCCCGCTTTCGTAAAACCCATGAGAAACAGCATGATATTTATGCCAGTTGGCCGGCGGAGGCAACACGCCGCCAACTGATTAATGAGTATTGGATTAATGCGCTTTGGCATTATTTGCTTTTGTTTGTTGTAGCCGCTGTTGTTGTTTTGCTTTATAATGGTCTATTGAATGGCATGTGCATGCTTGCTAGTGTTACATTGGGAATGGCCGCGTACCTGCCGTTATATATCTTGCTTTACCGTCCGATCTTTACTGGTGAGTTCCTGCCAATGCTGGAAACAGCAATTGCTGCGTATGAAGGCCGTGAACGTGCCTGGCTGGAAAAGTGTAAACAAGACCAGTTAAGCAACAGGGCATTGGTGTTTCTTTTTTACGCATTTGATAAAACGAGTAAAGCTAATTGCCTAACCCCTAGCGATAAATGTGCTGACCTGCTGCACAAAATTTTCGGGTCAAGCCCTGATGGAATCAAAAAAGCACTCGAACTGATCTTTAAGAAGGAGAAAAGAGCCAAATTGGAACACCGTCATTTTGTAGAAGTTGGCAAAAGTTTCGAAGAAGCCTATACTATCTTAGAAGCAATGCAGTTTGATGAAGGTATCCAACGGTTAAAGGAGTTGGAGCAACAGTTTCAAAGGCCCTAATATTAATCAGAATATGTGGCCCATACATTCCTTTTTCCGCCAAACAAGTATACTTAACCTCTTTTCTTTTTCTTAAGCAACCATATTTACCGTCTAAATCGGTATAATATGGAAAAGAGAGAAAGAGATGTGCAGACGGCAGCGCCAATGTTGTTTCCGATTGAGCCGGAGCAGTTTTGGCAAATGTTGCGTGTGTTGGTGCGTGAAGAAGTCAACCAACTGGACAGGCAGCCGGTACGATCCCCTGCGTATGATACCCCCGGCCTCACCTATAAGCCCCTCTTTAAAATCGGAGAGGTCTGTCAGCTATTTCAGGTTACAAAGCCTACTATTTATGACTGGATTAAACATGGCAAGCTAAAGCCGTACAAAATCCGGTCAAGGGTCTATTTTCTTTGGAATGACATACAGGAATTATTGCAGCCCGGACAGCAACTGAAACAATGACAGGGAGCGTTGCTACCGTCGCGGAGATTGGGCTGGGCTGCTCCACGCAGGCCTTAGTCCGCGAAGATCGAACGGGCCACCTTTGGCACCCGTTCACGGAGAATGTACAGGCGGCGTTGCCACCTGCACGCTGAGATCGGGCGGGCTGCTCCACGCAGGCCCACCCACGAAGATTGAACAGGCCACCTTCGGCATCCTGTTCGCGGACTCGAACGGATCTTCGCTCCGTTAGCAAGCGGTGTTTTTGCTGCGCAAAAACCGCTTGCCCCCTCGCTCCCGATGGTCGCAAGGGGGAGGTGCGGAGATCTTAGCGGAGAATGACGGGTAGCGTAGCTGCCCGTCTGCGGAGAGAGTCCAGGCCGCGTTGCCACCTGGACGAGAAGATCGGGCAGGGCAGCAAAGCTGCCAGCCCTCAATGATTAAAACATAGCAGATATGGAACAGACGCAGGTAAAGAAGAAGGGTAAAGGCGGCAGGCCGCCTAAAGCAGTAAGGAAGGAAATCTGTACAGGCGTGCGATTTACCAAGACCGAATACTTTATTGTGAGAGAAAAGGCCATCAAAGCAGGGCTGCGCTACACTGTCTACATCCGTCAAATGGCATTGTTAGGGGGCGTTATAGCCCGTTTAAGTGAGGATGAACGGGCATATATCAAACAATTGATCGGTATGGCAAATAATATCAACCAGGTGTCAAAACAGGCACATAAGGAGGGGATGTTGAATGCGATGCTACTTTTTGAAAGCTACCGTAAACAGATTGACAGTCTTTTAAACCGGTTAAGACGTGATAAGTAAAGTAATAACTGGTAAAACCTTTTATGGTTGCTGCCGCTACGTTTGTGGAGATGAACAGCGGGCAGAAATACTGGAAGCAGAAGGGGTAAGAGATTACAGCTACCGGCATATGGGTAATGATTTTGAAATGAGCAGACAACAGTTACCAGATAAGCGAAAGGCTGTTTTTCATGGCATCCTCAGCTTTTATCCTGGAGAACAGTTAACTAATGAAGCATTGACGCAGATAGGACGAGAATACCTCGAAAAGCTAGGCATAACTGATACCCAATATGTGATAACAAAGCATACGGATACCGATCATTTGCACATGCACATTATCGCTAATTTGGTTAACAACCAGGGAAGGGCAATCCGTGATAACTGGATAGGGTTACGTGGGAAGAAGGCCGCGCAACAGCTTACGCAAAAATATCAGCTTATTCCTGCCATCGAAAAGAAAATAGCTCTTACCAATCTGCAAGCGCTTAATTATGAAGAAACGGTCCGTTATGAAATTTTCCAAGCGATAGAAACAGTATTACCCCGCTGTAAAACCATACCGGCGCTGGAAAAGGAACTGATGAGAAGTGGGATAGACGTACAGTATAAGTACAAAGGAAATACCCAGCAATTACAGGGTATTAGTTTCAAAAAAGGTTCGTATGCTTTTAAAGGCAGCAGCATTGACCGGAAATACTCTGTAGCAGGCTTACAAAAGGCAATGCAGCAGGATATAAAGCAGGAGTATAAACAATCAAACAGGCGCGGGTTACGCCTGTAACAGTAAACTTATTTAAGAATCAATTAAACTATCTATTATGAATGAGTTGTTATTGCAGACAATTGTTGACAAGTTAAATAAAGTTGATGAAGGTATCCGGCAAATAAATAGCGCAGCGCCTCAAATGCCGGACTACACAGAACAGTTAAAGGGTGTCGATGCTTCTTTAGAGCAGCTAAAAGCAGATGTAACAGGAATGCCGGAGCGGATAAAATTCCCCACAGCGGCGGTTTATAAGCTATCAGAATATCTTGAAATGAATAACGATCTGCTGAAACGTCCACCTATAAGGGAGGTCAAGCATCATCATCATGTAAATGCAGGAGTGATCGTTTCCGCTTGCCTGTTCCTGCTCCTTGTTTTAGTGTGTGTGTGGTTATTCAACACTCGCTCAATGCTACAGGATTATAGAGCTGGAGATATAAAGTATCGTTATATACAGCTACAAGCGGGAAAACAGCTACGCCCGTTCTTGTCCGAAATAGATAGCCTGTATCATGCACATCCGCAGCTCTTTCGGGATAGCGTTGTGCAAAGGGAGGAACAAAGGCAGCGGATCGCATCTATGTTGCTAGAAGCACAGGAAAAGGAGGAAGAAGTAATCCGGTTAAGAAACAAGGCCGGAAAGATCCGATAAGGTCGGTTTGTCTGGGGGAGGCGCTGCCGCCGCGCCATCCCCCGGCCCCCTCCCGGCGGGGTTTCAAACAATGGCGATTACGTTCGTTGTTTTACGTTCTAGACTCTTCAGACTTTACTGCGTGTGAGTGTCGTTGTCAGACCAATCTATCACATACTTATAGCTGCTATCTTCTACTCGATGGCAGCGAACATTTCTTAGTTAACCAGCAATTACTGCTTCAATATACTGAATGCCTCAACGCTCGATTCCACGACCTATAAAAACCACCAATGCGCAAAACTTTCGATGCATGACTACCTGGTGTATGCAGAAAGTTTGAAAAGTATGTTTGGTTTCCATTTCTGCTTTGGTGAAATTCGAATAGGAGTATATGATCTATTCTATATTTGATGAGACTGGTTGGAATACCAGCATGAAGAACTACCATTTATTAATAATCCTTTTCTCCGTATTCAGTTCTTATGGATTTCACTTTTTTGTTGCTTTCATTAAAATGAAACCCAATGCTTAATAAAAGCGCCCTGGTGTATTTACTGTATTGAGTAGCACTAAAGAATAATGGCCCATGCGTTGCGATGGTTTGAATATCTGTATTGAAAATGTTGTTGAGTTGAAGCCCTAATGTAGTTCTGTTTCGAAACAAATTATATTTTATACCAACGTTGGAAAGCAGCAAATGTGTGTCATTGCCTTGGGCTGTATTGGTGCTGGATGTATAATTGAAATCGTACTGAAATTTAAGCTGTTTGGTTAAATTTATAGTTGTATTTGCCGAAGTATTGTAGTTAAGCCCGTTCTTTAAAAAAGCCACCTCATACACAGTACCCTTTAGTTTAAGCAAATAGCCATTGGCGGAAAGATAAAATCTAAGCCAGGGTAATGCCTTAATTTCGGAAATGACCTCGATACCTGTAGACGTCGCATTCCCGGCATTGGTGGCTACCCGAAGCAGTGTAATACGGGAATAATTATCATTAAGCCGGTATAGCCTGTTTTGAACAAAGTTTACATAAGGAGTTATGGTTAGGGCAAAATGCTCAGATAATTTATTATAGGAAACTTCAAAAATATCCTTGATTTCGGGCAACAGGTTAGGATCACCGATTTCGATTGTTTCTTCGTGACGATGATTTTTAAATGATGATAATGACCGGGGCATGGGCCATTCAATGCGGCGGTTGTATCCGATGCGCAGTTTTCTCCCTTTTCCTACATTCCATATACCTTGTAAGGAAGGAAACAAATTGAAGGCATTGTATTTATAGGAATGCGGCTGCAATTGATCTACCAGGTGTCTGGAAGAATATTCGCCCCTTACACCGATGGAATAATTAAATTTTCCCTTATTGCCATCCACTTGTAAATAGGATGAATGAATAGTCTGCCTTATATCCACATGGTCATTAAACAGCGGGTCGGCATAAACATTCCCTAAAGCATCTGTTCTTGTATAATCAAATTCCCCAGTTTCTTTAATAGTACGAAACTGGTAACCGGCACTTAATTTCTGCTTAAAAATGGGAAAAGAGTAATCGGCCTGCAGCCGGATTGCATTCAGTGGTGTTTCTTCATTGGATTTTTCTTTGTTGAATAGTGCTTCATGTGGTGTTGGTGCATCCGTGTTTTCGAGTGGGCCACCCAAAATGGAATATTCATAAAGGGCTAAAAGGTATAAGTCGGCTTTGCCATCGCGGTGATTGTAGTCAAGGCTTACCGTATTAAAGGTTCCGGTTCTTACAAATAGATTGTGATTATAGAACAATGTGGGAGCAGTGGTAAAATTATTGTCCGTTAAATTCAAGCCGGTGCCTGTTTTATAGTATTCCTGGTAAAAGAGGTTTGCGGTACGGGCAGATTCTTTTTTGCCGGTATACAGGCTTAAATTAATGTTGTTGTTTTTGTTGGGAGTGTAGGATGCACCGCCGGTGAGTGAATATTGATATTCACGAAAATTCCGGATGCCAGAAGATGGCGCATAGGTAAGAGTATCATTTACCAGCGTTCGTATGACGCCATCCCGATGGCCATTGAAGTCAAATCTTCTATAGTCGCCTGACAGGTATGTACTCCATTTTTTTGCATTGTAATTAATCGATATGTCGCCACCGAATCTTTCAGGGGTTGTGCCACCGAACATGCCATTGCCTGCAAGACCGAAGCCCATCCCGACTTCCTTTTTGGTGACGATATTGATAATTCCGGCGCTTCCCTCTGCACCATATTTTGCCGATGGTGAAGAAATTACTTCAATACTTTCGATATTGCTGGCAGGTATTTGAGTGAATACATCGACAGCATTTCTTTTTGTTGGTTTGCCGTTGATAAGTACCTGCAAACCTGTGCTGCCCCTTAAAGCTATTTCACCTTCACTATTTATGGTAATGGATGGCAGGCGCTGAAGGATGTCAAGACCTGTGCCCGTGGTGGCGTTTTGAAATTGCTTTGCTGAATAAATCTGTTTATCGATTTGTAAGGAATTGTTCTTCTTTTCGCCTTGCACAACTACTTCATCGAGCTGTGACCCAGTACGGGTTAGAAAAACAGGTGGTATACTGATAACTTTATCTTTTGAAAGAAGAGGGGTAAATATAAATGGCTTGTACCCGATAAACTGGATTTTCAAGCTGAGCTGGTTGATGGTTAGATTGGAAATAATAAATTTCCCGGTGGTATCTGAAATGGTGGTGGCGACGATGGTTGAATCCTGATTGAGTACAGCTACTGTAGCAAAGGGAATGGGTGTTTTTAGGTTTTCATCCTGGATAATGCCCTTGATGGTAATATGTTGCGCCATTAGGGCTGTGCAGGAGCATAATAAAACCGACAATATAAATACTTGCTTTACTCGAATGTATATTGTTGTCATAATTCCTCGCTCTGCTGATTTTTGATAAAATTAATACAGTATGGGAGAAGTTCCATATTTAAACCCACTGTAGACTTTATATGACCGTCAAAAATTTGATTCCGGCAGAAAGTAAGACCAGTACCAAAAAAGTAATGATTATTTTATTATTAAATTTCTTTGTTCCGAAGTGGGAGCCGAAGAAACCGCCTATTGCAACGGCTAATATCCATAGATAGATATTGTGATCAATCTTTTGAATTTTTGATACATGTCCGGCTAATGCAAAGACAGAATTGCATAGTATAAATAATGCGGTAACCCCAGATGCCTTTTTAATCGATGTCCAGTTCATCAATATTAATGGTGGTGAAAGAAAGATTCCGCCACCGACGCCAATAAGCCCGGAAATAAAACCAATAATTGCCCCTAACGTAAGCCCCCGGTACAGAGGCATTTTTTCTTCTTTATCCTGGCTAACGAAATACCCCTTTAATACAAGCATTATAGAAGAAATTATTAAGAATATTCCGACAATTATTTTAAACCATTTGGTGTCCATTGTAATAGTGCCACCGATAAAGGCGGCGGGGATGGAAGTAAATATAACTGCCAGAAAGATCCTTTTATCAAAATACCCCGCTCTGATGTATTTGTAAGAAGCAATCGAGGCTACGATAATATTTAGAATTAATGAGGTAGATTTTATAGTATCTACCGGGAAAGAGAGCAAGGCCATGACAGCGAGGTAACCAGAAGCGCCTGCATGCCCAACTGAAGAATAGAGAAACGCTATTGCTAAAAACACCGCAAATCCTACAGCTAAAAATTCCATTTATTACTGATTGTTCGGCTTACAATATATGTTTTTTTCATGAGGGAAATATGAGGCTACACAGTTATCTAAAACAATATTATATCCGTTTTCACATTTAAAGATTAGCAATAGAGCATTCTTATGTGTTAATCTAATTCATAATTTCAGGTATTGATTTTTCCATAATAAAATCTCTCCCAGCTACTAATAAATTCTTTTATCTCTATGATGGATATAAACACATATCAAAATGGGAATCTCGTTTTTGATGAGGATAAAAATTTATGCAGGGTGGAAACAATCATCCTGGATATAGTGATTTATTCCATAATGGAATCAGACTGGACATTACCCATATATAAAACCTTAGTTTCAAGATTAAAGTCTATTCCTCTAACGATGATTTGGGCTAAGCGTCTACAATTCAATTATGACGATAAAAAAGAGTTCTCCAGGTATTTCGGTACAGTGAAATATGCTTTTCTACCTGATCAGGGATTGCACTATTATGGTAATGATAAATATATTCCTCATGAGTGTAATACGGTACATGCTGTGCAGAACTTATATAAGTCTTATACTGGAGAAGAATTAGATTATGACGTCTGGGCTGATTTTGATTGTCTTAGTTGAATAATACATCTAACAAATGGTATAACTGACCAGTATAAGGTCAATTATACCATTTATATCTAATATCCTTTCCTCAGCATATCAGCCAACTCATTCGGCAAAGGGCTATTCTCAACACCCGCAGCTGCCTTTTCTATATCATATTCAAAGCGCCTGATCTCAACTCTAATCCCATCAATGATGGCAATATTTGAACTCTCATCCAGGTATATAAGAACATATGCCCCCCTTGGATCACCATCTTTAGGTTTCCCTATTGATCCTGTATTGATAGTATGAGCGTACCGCTTCCCTTTGTCATCGGATATTGGAATCACCCGGTAGTATGGTTTATGGGTATGACCAAAACACAATATATCAGCATCTTCCGCTACAAAAATCTCCGTTATAATATCCTGGTCAATATCCTCATACAAGTATTCATTTATACTCCTTGGGCTACCATGCACCATTAATAGGGTAATCTGATCATGATTCAGCTGGAAAGTAATCCGTAAGTGAGCAGGAAGACTCCTAAGAAATACTTTTCCCTCATCGCTTATAATATCATAAGCATACGTCTTAGCCGGATCTGATGACTGGGTATTTTCAGCCTTTACCTTTACATCATGGTTTCCTGCTATGGTTGCGATCTTCCTTCTTTTTATCTCACTTATCACTTCGTTAGGCCAGATATTATACCCTATCAGGTCTCCAAGACAGTAAATAGCATCAGGCTTATGCTGCTCAACATCGTTAAAGAAGGCTTCTAAAGCTGGAAGGTTGGCATGTACATCACTAAATAGTGCAATAGTCATCTAATTCTAGTTACAGTTATTATACTCCCTTCCTCAGACTTTCAGCAAAGGCATCCGGTAAAGGGCTTGCTTCTACAGCTTTAGCAGCCTTTTCTACATCATATTCAAAACGGATAAACTCAACTTGCACACTGTCTTTCTCTTTAATACTACTATTTTCATTGATATGCAATATCACATATCCTCCTCTTGGGTCACCATCTTTAGGTTTTCCAACAGAACCGATATTTATAGCATGTCTGTAATGATCGCTATCGGAAGGTTGAGCCGGCAGTATTCGATGATAGGGTTTATGTGTATGACCGAAGCACATAACATCCGCATCAGCATCCTGCATAATTCTTAACATGCTCTTTTCCTCCCTATCCTCAAAAAGGTATTCATTAATTTTCCGTGGACTTCCATGTACTAAAAGGAGATTCAGTTTATCATTGTTCAACTGAAATTCAACTCTTATATGAGCAGGAAGTGTACGGAGGTATTTCCTTTCATCATCCTTTACTATACTATTGGTAAAAGATATTGAAATGGCTCCATTGGCTTTCTCATCCTCAGTTTTATAAGCACAACCACAATCATCACTGGTACGCCCAACACCAAAGTCATAGTTTCCTGCTATGGTAGGGATACCTCTCTTGCGTACCTCATTAATTACTTCATTAGCCCATATATTATAACCTACAAGATCACCAAGGCAATAAATGGCATCCGGACTTCTGCTTTCCACATCTTTAAAAAATGCTTCAAGTGCTGGCAGGTTGGCGTGAATATCGCTAAATAATGCTATTCTCATTGCCGGAGGGTTTAGAGGTTTTTTGATGTAAAGTGTTGTGAGTAATCTTTGATCTGCTGGCGAACGTTTCTAAAAGATGCCATGATCTCTTCCGGAGTGCCAGTAGCTTTTGCCGGATCAGGGAAATTTTCATGGAACTTTACAGCCCTGGTAGGAAAGAAAGGACAACGTTCTTTGGCATTGTCACAAACAGTGATCACAAAGTCAAAATCAATACCACTGTATTCACTGACATTATTGGAAGTGTGATGACTGATGTCAATACCATCTTCAGCCATTACGCTAATAGCTTGGGGATTGACTCCATGGGTTTCTACCCCTGCACTGTAGACTATTGCTTTTTCTCCGGCAAAGTTCTGAAGATAACCATGTGCAATCTGGCTACGGCAACTATTACCTGTACATAAAACTAAAATCTTCTTCATGTAAATATGATATGACAATCTTAACTAACTGTTTGCAATTCATTTTTGTTGCCGTAATACTTCTTTCTTAACCAAAAGGCAACATTCACCAGGGCAATCAAAGCAGGCACTTCTACAAGAGGCCCGATCACTCCTACGAAAGCCTGTCCTGAATTAATTCCAAATACCCCAATAGCTACGGCTATAGCCAATTCGAAATTATTACCAGCCGCAGTAAAAGCTATTGAGGCATTTTTTGAATAATCAGCACCAAGACTTTTCCCCAGCATGAAGCTTACAAAGAACATAATTGCAAAATATACAACCAATGGTACTGCTATTCTTAGCACGTCAAGCGGTATCTGTACAATCAATTCCCCTTTCAGGCTAAACATTACGATAATCGTGAATAATAATGCCATTAATGTAATAGGAGAAATGAAGGGGATATACTTTTCCTTGAACCATTGTTCACCCTTCCAGGCAATAAGGCAATAGCGGCTTACAATGCCGGCCAGAAATGGAATACCAAGGTATATACCCACGCTTTTGGCAATCTCAGCAATAGTCACATCTACAGTAATACTTTTCATACCCAAAATTGCAGGCAGCCATGTTATGAATACATAAGCATATACACTATAAAGCAATACCTGGAAAAGACTGTTTATTGCTACCAATCCAGCGGCGTATTCCCGATTACCTTCAGCAAGCTCATTCCATACGATTACCATAGCGATACACCTGGCCAACCCTATCAGGATTAATCCAGTCATGTATTCAGGATAGCCATTAAGAAATAATACTGCCAAACCAAACATTAATATAGGACCGATAATCCAATTCAATAGAAGGGATACTCCAAGTATTTTAGTGTTTTTAAATACTTCTCCTATATTCTCGTACTTGACTTTTGCCAGTGGAGGATACATCATTAAAATCAATCCAATAGCTAATGGGATATTAGTAGTCCCGGTTGAGAATCTATTAATAAAAGTAGCCGTTGATGGAATGAAATAGCCTAATCCAATACCTACTGCCATTGCCAGAAATATCCATAATGTCAGATACCGATCCAGAAAACTAAGTTGTTTCCGTTGTGCAGGATTGCAATTATTACTCATGCTTATTTATTTTCTTTTTATTTGTCTGTGAGATAAACCATACATGCAGCGATTGATCCCATTGCAGTATCAATATCGGCTGATGCCAGATCTTTAAATCCATCAACCTCCAGCTTCGAAAGAGGATATGAGAATTTAACTTCTTCCCAATGTGCAAAATCAGCAGGATCTACAGCTATGGGATAAGTTTCTTTTACATTCAAAGCAGGATCATTCATATCCTTTCCATAAATCAATATCGCCGGGGCCTCGTCACTATATTTAACTTCATAGCCAACTTTATTGTTCACTGTAGTTTTACTAACCTTATAACCTATTTTATTCAGGAAATCAATTAGTCTGGCGTCAATTTCGCCAGATGCTTCCCCCGCTGACAAAGATTTTACCCGCTTTACTTTCTTTGTGGTGCTTAATGTTTCAAGAAAAATCTGAGCGACCTGGCTTCTGAAGCTATTGTCTTTGCATAGGAAAATAAAATTCAAGTCTTTGCTATCCATAGATGCCAGGGCTAAAGCACCTTTTAGAATATCCAGAGCTTCCTTATCGTTCTTATTAATTGAATTATTCTTAACAGATGCAAAATACTTTACCAGTTCAGGATAAAGTTTCGGAGCTGGAGGTTGTATAGCAACACTTTTAAAGAAAAAGATACATGCTAATACAGGTGCTAGAAAGAGAATTTTAGTGTTCATAGTTGTTGGTGTTTTGTGATGATTAGAAAACATGGAATTGTAAAAAATAAAGAAATAGTAGTCCCCTACACAAGCAGTTGTGGTTGTTTATTCACTGTTGAATCTTATCCTGTTATAATGTTAGATTTATATTCCTACAGATGTGCTTCTTCTCTCCATTAAGACTGTATCGCGCCATATGCCGTTCATCTTACCAATTTTCTCGCGATATCCTACATTTCTGAATCCATTCTTTTCATGCAATTTTATACTTGCTGTATTTTCAGGAAAAATGCCCGATTGAAGTGTCCAAAAGCTATGCTTTTCACTTTCTTTAATAGCTTTTTTTAAAAGTAAATCTCCGATCCCTTTGCCTCTTGCATCCTCACTTACATAGACACTTACTTCTGCCACACCAGCATATACGCACCTTCCAGAAACAGGTGATAAGGCTACCCATCCTAAAACTTTTCCATTTTCAATTGCTACATATCTGCAATCTTTTGTATGCCCCTTATCCCATTCTTCCCATTCAGGAACGGTAGTTTGAAAAGTGGCATTGCCAGTAGCAATGCCACTTTCATAGATTCCTTTTACTTCCTGCCAATGTATATCTAGTAAAGATTGTATTTGCATAGGATTATATTAATTACAACAACCGGGAGCACAGCATGAGGTTTCAGCTGGCTTTTCAGCATATGCTGTAATACTATATATACCAGTATTACTATTGCGGAATGCTAACAATTCTTCTTTTGACAGATATTTAGATAATATATCATCAGGAACAATAATGGCCTTTTGCTTCTGGATTGTCAGATTAACAAAACCGTTTGAAGAAATAAGTTCTAAATACACTTGTTTTTGAATTGCGCCAGATACACAGCCTGAGTACATTTCAGCAGCTTCTTTAATTCCTGACGGAAGATCCCCTTCTATCACTATATCCGAAATACTAAAGTGTCCTCCAGGTTTTAATACACGGAATATCTCTTTAAATACCCCATCCTTATTAGGCACAAGATTAAGCACACAATTGCTTACAATAACATCAGCCACATTAGCGGTAACTGGCATTGTTTCAATATCTCCCTGACGGAACTCTACATTATTAAATCCCAATTTCTCAGCATTCTCACGGGCTTTGTCGATCATAGCCGGTGTGAAGTCTATTCCGATTACCTTTCCATTTTCACCCGCTTCCTTTCTGGCAACGAAGCAATCATTACCGGCACCAGAACCAAGATCAATAACTGTATTTCCTGGTTTGATTTTAGCGAATTGGGTTGGTAAACCACAACCTAAACCTAAATCGGCATCAGGATTGTATCCCTCCAATGTGGAATAGTCATCACTCATTATGTTATACACCTCAGTAGAACAACCTCCAGCACCACAGCAAGAAGATTGATTTGTCTCCTTGTCCTGTAAGGCAATCTCGCTATACTTCTGCCTTACCATTTCCTTAATTTGATTATCTATAGACATGGTAATCCTGATTTACTATTATCTTATTATTGCAATATTGCGATGATTATAAGCAAAA
The DNA here is from genome assembly GCF_023100805.1 of Chitinophaga filiformis. Lineage (NCBI taxonomy): Bacteria > Pseudomonadati > Bacteroidota > Chitinophagia > Chitinophagales > Chitinophagaceae > Chitinophaga > Chitinophaga filiformis. Next base: position 3,577,080 of record NZ_CP095855.1, on the reverse strand, counting down.
AAAATCAACAGCAGGAATCAGCATTGTCAAGTTCGGTAAAGAACCCTCCAAAAACCTTTGCGTATTGTTTCCAGACTATGGGATTTATGCAGTAGCAAACACTTGCTCCTTCGATAGTCCCCTGAATCAGCCCCGCTATTTTTAATTCTTTTAAATGCTGAGAGGTGGTAGCCTGAGCCAAACCTAATTCATCAACCAAGTCACCACATACGCAAGCATTTTTTCTTGCCAGATATTGCAAAATGGCAATCCTGGCTGGATGAGCCAATGCCTTTGCCATATTAGCAATATCATTCTGTTGCTTTGTAAATAAATCTGCCTTTGTCGCTCCCATAATAACTAACTATCCTATCGCAATATTACGATAGCGTTTTTATTTGGCAAAATTTTTTTCTGGAAGAGGCAGGCAATTAACTGTCGCACAATTATCAATTGCTTTTCCATATGATAAAATAAAACTAAATAATCCGGTAACATGATGATTCAGCCCACATTCCCCTTAATTTCTATCGCCAACTTAATCAAATCCTCTTCACGTTCATATGCTTTAAGTTTTCCAGTAAGGAAGCCTAGCCGATAGTCAATACTTCCGACTAAACGCCAATTGGTTGTAAAAATGGTTTGCTTAATACAGGAAGTAATAGTTTTGATACTTTTTTTATCGTTGCGATCTGTAGGATCTTGAAGGTTGAAAGGAACAACTGTCCATGTTTTCATTTCTGGACGATCGAAACCAAGTTTTATGAAACCTTCATTTTCAATTGCCTTTTGCAAACGGGTTTCGAGAGCAGGTATTGTAAGTCTCTCAATTTTATCTATTTCATAATGTTCCTTGAGTTCCTTATCCTTTTGGTCTTCGTCAAATCGTATGACAAAGTTATTTATTGCTTCAAGGTCTTCCATGAAAGTACGTTCTTTGAAAAAAGACAAGCAGTATTTCTGACGATCTTCCTCAGTGATCATAAACTCCTCCTCTGGTTCAAAATTTAAATCGAGTTCGTCTTTTTCCACAGTACCGCACATGCTACAGGTAGTAGTGGTATACAGAATATTATTTTGATTATGGCTTTCTCTGGCAACTTCATAACCACATTTTTTACAGGTCGGTTTTGGAAAAACATGCTCTTGACCGTTTGGATAGATCGCTTTACGAGGTCCATGATTGGCTGGGCATTCAAATACAAATAATAAAGGTATTGATTGCACGTCAAAGAAATGGGTATTAAACCTCATAGCCTTACCACATAAATCACAAGTCACACCTTTAGGCACAGGATGTTTCTCTATAAGGCGGTCTTTATGTTCATCGGTCATTATCCATTCCCGAATGGTCTCTTGCCTGTTCCTGGCTCTTGATATTGCTGTATTTCTATATGCCATGGAATCTGCACCACGTACTACCTCAATAGCAAACCGCTTAATTGGGTCATCCACATCCTGCATTTCAGCAGCTTCTTTTGCTTCAAGTTCCTTGAGTGTACGAATTGTCCAACGGTCATAATTATCTATATAAAAATAGTCAGGCTTGCGGTGTTTTTCCATTGTGGTATTTATTTGAGGCAATACAATAAACCTAATCTAAGACAAGCAGTCTTTATAAATAATTTGATATTCAGAGTCACGAACGTTCCAGTTCTAGGCACGTAACGCCTTAGTAAGTCGCTGATTTACAGGGCCTTTTTGTGTCGTAATGTCAATAATTCATTTCATTTTGTAAAACCGCAGCGAATATAGCTATATCGCCTCTTTTTTCCCATACCTCCCTTATCTTACGGCCCGCCTCTTCGGGGGTAATTCTGATATACCTGTAGAAATCACGGTGGCTTTTATGGCCGCTGATCTTCATTATTAGATCTACCGGAGTTCCAGCCAAAAATTCATTGGTACAGAATGAACGGCGGCAGGTGTGGGAGGTTATCCATGCATATTTTGGTTTTACCTGTACTATATTTTTATTGCCTTTCTTGTGGGAGAATTTTATTAACTCGCTAATACCTGCTAGTTGCGCCACTTCTTTGATATGACGGTTAAATTCGGGGTTACTCACAATCGGAATCTGTCGTTTGAAGCGCCTGATGAGTATTTCCTCCGCTACATCCCTTAACGGTACAACAACCCAATGATCTGATTTTTCCTGTTTCTTATATAACGACCCATTCCGTACGTCCTCGGGCCGGATGGACGAAAAATCGGAAAATCTTAGTCCAGTCAGGCAGCCGAAAACAAACAAATCCCTGTATTTAACCAAGTGTGGGTGTTCGGAAAGGTCAGTTTGATATATCCGGGCGATTTCTGCCCATGTCAGGTATACCGCATCCGCTTCTTCGTCCAGTATTTTGAAATCGGATAAATCTATTGGCGGGATGATCTTACGGCGCATCCTATCCCGTAGGAATATGCGGAGCTGCTTGATGGTTTTGCCTATAGTAGAGGTCTTTAGCCCTTTTATCTGTTCCTTTCTACCATCAATAACCTCTGATCTTCGGCGTTGAACATATTCATAAGTCAGATAGTTGACTAGGCTTTCGTACAAGTTGAAATCGAAGGAGTCAAATGTGATAGCGGCGCCCCGGTGTTCCTGAAAGGCTGCCATATGATCTTTCATGTTCCTATACACGTTCAGCATACCCGCCGAAACCTTATCCCGTTTGCATTTGATATAATCCTCGATCTGAAAAATCAGGTCGAGATTGGTTTTAGGGTCGAGGGCGGCCGTCTGTTGGGCCTTTTCTTCCAGCGTGGCCGTATTAAAGGTCGGGTGGAAAGTTTTTTTGGTAAAGTCAGGAATATCCTTTATTCTCTGCCTTGCCGCATGTGTGATGACGTCGTTTGCCTTCCGTAGCAAGGTCGCCAGCTGACCGTTTAGGTCGTCAGCAGTTCCGAATATCGCCGGAAGGTCTGCGGTTATACGGTGGTACTTCCGATTCCAATATTTAGGAGGGATGGCGATTTCCGTGTTTAAGAGGATGGTTTTGCTCCCACAGTACTGGATAAAAATAATACATGTGCCATCTTTGCGCATTTTGCCCTTCGGGCAAATCAGTTTAATTGGTAACAGCATAATTAGTCGAATTTTTAGTCGAGTTCAATGCTGTTAACCGTTATAAAGGTAAAGCGGGAAAATGTTAGAAAATGTTATACAATATTGAAAATCAGATGCTTAAATTTAAGTTAGGTAAAGATCTGTAAACTTAAAATGACTAAACGGAATCCCAGCGGGATCACAGACAAAAATGTCAAATAAAATTACAGCCGCTTAAATCCAACGATTTAAGCGGCTTTTCTTTTTTTTATGATAAAAAGATAAATCATATCAAACGATTTTGAGAGCGTACAAATTCGTCTACAGTAAAAAGTTTTATTTTACAGTAGATGAATTCCTCAAAGATACCTACCAGTAAAAGGTCTGGCGCCTTGCAAACCAATTCAAAAAAAACAAAAATCGGTAGTCAAACAGGTCGGCCCTTCCAAATTTGATAAGAAAGCCACCGCCATAATCGTTAGATTAGCAAGGTTATTGAAATCGACAATCAGATCCAGCATGTCAGAAGTAAACTACTTCGGCAATATAACCTGTTCAAGAAGCAAGAACCAACCATTCCCATATCATGACTAAAAACGCTTACTTGACCTTCATCAGAAAAACAAACACTGTTGCAGATAGTGGATTTTCACAACGAGAAGTTTAAAGAAAACGTAGATAAGGGAAAGCGGGAAAACAACACGTACAGAAATGGCCCACAAGGCAAGGATAAGATCACGGCCTTTCTTTCCGACGTTTTAAAAAATGAAACATATCTCGCTAGAAAGATTTATCATGTTGTGAATAGCTTTCCCGTCAACATTCAACTTTCTCGAACCTCTATTGTATATTAAAAGTGATTAATATTCCAGAGATATTATTATATTAGCACCTAACCTATAAACAAATAAAATTTAATATACCTCACATTATTAAATTGCATGTTATGTTAGTTTTTGTTTTACTGATTGTTGTAAAATAAGTATAGTTCATATTGTAGCGTGACAATTTGAACACCATTAACAGAACGAAAAATATAGTAAACATCTACAAGTAATAATGCGGAAAAAAGTAAAATTAAAAGCGGTGGATTTTTTCTGTTGTGCTGGAGGAGTGACTCAAGGATTTAAACAAGCAGGAATAAAGGTGTTGGGGGGAATTGATATTGAAAACATTTACAAAGAAACATACGAGAAAAATAACAAAGGATCACGTTTTATTCATGCAGATGTAGCCCAGTTATCGACAAAGGATTTAGAACAAACACTTGGTTTATCTCAATTTGATGATGAGCTAATCTTTGTAGGCTGCAGTCCGTGTCAATATTATACGAATTTGCAAACGGACAAGACAAAATCTTCGAAAAGCAAGATGCTGTTAGAAGAATTTCAAAGGTTTGTTGACTATTTCAAGCCGGGTTTTATTTTTATTGAAAACGTGCCGGGGCTAGAATCAAACGTCGGTAGCCCATTACAGAGATTCAAGAAATTTCTAGATAAGAATGGCTACAGGTTTGTGGACGCAGTTGTTAATGCAGCAGATTATAATGTCCCTCAAAACAGGAGACGATATGTGTTACTGGCTACTCGTTTGACAAACAACATTACAATTCCACGAGGTCATTCTGAGTGCCCAAAAACTGTTAGAAACGCTATCGGAAGCCTTAATAATATCTCTGCTGGTCACAAAGATTCGATTGATGAAATGCATTGGGCATCGAAATTAGAAGCATTAAATCTTGAAAGGTTACTAAATACCTCTTTTAACGGGGGCTCTCGATTAGAATGGAAAGATAATCCTAAACTTCAACTTAACTGTTATAAAGGTAAAGACACCACTTTCCCAGATGTTTATGGCAGAATTTACTGGGACAGTCCGGCTCCGACGATAACGACCAAATTTCACAGTATTTCAAATGGAAGATTTGGGCATCCAGAGCAACACAGAGCTTTATCTCTTAGAGAAGGAGCAATCCTTCAGTCATTTCCAATATCATACAAATTTTACTCCAGTAGTATGGGGACAATTGCCAAGATGATTGGTAATGCTGTACCTCCTAAATTGGCAAAGAAGGTTGCTTTACAGTTTATTAAATCCTATAAGCTATCAACAAAATGGCAAAATTCGTAGCACGAGCCAGAGCAATTGACTTACTTGGTAGACAACAGATTGCAGGTGTACCAACAGCAATTAACGAGCTTTTCAAAAATGCTCACGATGCTTATGCTGATCATGTCGAGGTCGATTTTTTCCGCAAAAAGAAATTACTTGTATTGCGAGATGATGGTGTTGGCATGAGCCTTGACGATTTTGAGAATAGATGGCTAGTTTTAGGGACTGAGAGCAAATTTCCTAATAGAAAGACTCCCCCCCCAGCTATTGATCCTGACAAGGATGAAAGACCCATTATGGGTGAAAAAGGTATTGGGAGGCTGGCAATTGCCTCAGTAGGGAAACAGGTATTAATAGTATCTCGAGCTAAGAGGGAACATGTTCTGGGTAAGTTTGTAGTTGCCTTTATTAATTGGGGAATATTTGAGCTACCAGAGTTAAATTTAGACCAAGTAGTAATTCCAGTAGAAGAATTTGACGAAGATGCCCCACCAACAGTAGAAGATATTAAGCGGATGAAACAAGAAGTGATTGATAGTATCAGCGTACTGCAAAGCAATGATGATATCACCGTTTCCGAATTGAATAAATTGATAGCAGAGATAGATACTTTTGATGTAGATCCGATACAGTTAATGTCGTCGCTACCGGGTAATCTATCACTTGAGGATAATTCAGGAACACATTTTTATGTTTCTCCTACAGATGAAAGCCTGATTTCTAGTATTGGAACAGATGGTGAATTGAGAGAAGAAGCATCTGGTTTGGAAAAAATGTTAATTGGATTTACAAATACTGTGACGCCCAATCATCCGATTCCCAATATCCAAACCTCTTTTCGCGATTATCGAAGTGATGATGGAGCATATTTCGATTTAATTGGAGATCAGTCATTTATTACTCCTGAGGATTTTCAAAGAATTGATCATCATTTTTCTGGCGAATTTGACGAGTATGGGCAGTTTAAAGGAGAAGTTAGAGTATATAATCACCTATTCGAAAATCACACAATTTTATGGGAGGGCAACGGGTTCCGACAGACGTTATGTGGTAAGTTTTCGATTGAATGCGCATATTTACAGGGCGATCAGAAGCAATCATACCTTGATCAAACTCTGTATGCCCCTGTTAAAACGAAATTGGACCGATACGGTGGATTATATATTTATAAAGATGGGATAAGAATACTTCCTTATGGAGATAACAATTATGACTTTTTGGACATCGAGAAAAATAGATCCAAAAGTGCTTCATATTATTTTTTCTCTTATAGGAGAATGATAGGAGTAATTAATATCAGCAAACTTGGTAATCCAAACCTAACAGAAAAAGCAGGGAGAGAAGGATTTATTGAAAATAAAGCATATAGACAATTGAGAGATATTTTGAAAAATTTCTTTGTCCAATTAGCCTATGACTTTTTCCGAGAGAAGGGTGGTGGCCAGTCTACAGAAGTTTTTCTAACATTAAGACGCGAAAGAGAAAAAATACATAAGGCCAAAGAAGCAAGAGACAAAAGAGCGAGAGAGAGGAAAGGTGTATTTGTCAATGAACTGAATAAATTTTTCGGCGATGTACAATCTGGAAAGATCTGGGGCGATATAGACCTTCTACTAGCAGATACAGATAAAAGACTGTCTGGTGTTTCATCAATCGAGGATCCTGATGAGGCAGGACAAGCCGTAATCGATATTGAATTTGGCGCTAGAAAGGCACTAATGGAAATACGATCGAGGTATCGGGTGTCTACACCAAGGGGATTCTCATTATCAAAAGATCAAAGACGAGATTGGGAAGCATATTTAGAAGAATTTGACAAAATTAACAGCGACACATTCCGAAAAGCAGACAATAATATCGACTCATTAGTAGATCAGTATCAGAAAGTGCTACAGATCGAGATAAGCAGACGGAAAAGAATAGAAAAGCATGTAGAAGTAATTTCTGAAGAAGCCAAAGACTCTACCAAGAAGAAATATGATGAGGCTAGAAATGTTGCGGATGAGGTATCCTCAAGAGTCAAAAAGTTAACACAGGAACTAATGGAAAATCTTGAGCAGACCATTAGATTGACAAAAGTGGGTCTTACTCAGGTCCGTTTATCCGATTCCGCAGATCAAGATATTTATGAACAGATTAGATCTATGGAAGCTCCGATTATAGAGGAAAAGGACTATGCTACCGGTGTTTTAGAAAGCATTATTCATCAGTTAGATAGTATTTATTGGGAAAAGGATGGCGATGGGCGCATAATTACAAATGCTCAAATCAGTGATGTGTTGGAGGAGGAGCTAGAGGAGGCAAAAGAAAAAATTTTATCTGATGTCGAGTTAACGCAATTAGGCCTCGCAGTTAATATTGTTCATCACGAGTTTAACAGTACTGTTAATTCTTTGAGGTCAGGGATCAGAGATTTAAAACGATGGGCTGATGTTGATGAGAAATTGGAAACGACATATAGAAATATTCGCGCAAATTTTGAACACTTGGATAGCTATTTATCTTTGCTAACACCATTCAATAGACGATTATATCGCCGTGAGGAGGTTATTAAGGCTGAAGAGATTTATATTTTTCTATTAGATGTTTTTCGTGGTCGTTTAGATAGACATGATATTAAGATAACAAGAACTAACGGATTTCAGAGAGCTATACTGAAAGGGTATCGTTCTCAGTTTTATCCTGTTTTTGTTAATGTTGTAGATAATGCTATCCATTGGTTAAAGCATAAAAAAGAACCAGGAGATAAAATCATCAGACTTCATTCTGATAATGGCAGCTTTTATATATCTAATAATGGCCCTGAGATCCCAATTAATGATAAAGAGAACATCTTTGATTTTTCTTTTTCCCGAAAAGAAAATGGGCGCGGTATAGGCCTCTATATATCCAAGGAGGTTCTTAGAAATGCCGGTTATGATATATTTGTTGGTGAACCTCGAAAGGATTCTACGGTTACCTTTGAAATTAAACCTATTAAACCTATATAAATGGCAGAAACATTCTTGGATGAATCTACACAAATTGCTGATGACTTTATAAGGACAATTAGTTTTATTGATGATCAGCCGTTTTTTAACGAAAGTGAAGATCCTGTTAATGAGTCAATGGATCATCGCTTAAATGCGGGGCTTATAACCAAGACTTTTGCGAAGACGGGCAAAATTTGTGCTTTTTTTCAGTATAAGGATTTGACTGAAGAGAATAATGTACTGAATTTGTCAGAGAATTCCGATGTGTGTGTTATTGACTGGAGAATCATTTTGAATGATAGTAATGCTGACAAAAATCCGGAGAAACAACCAGTCGACGGAAGTGTTGCTGAAGTAGTAGCAGCACCAGGAGCTGAAGAGGATGTCGAAGAAACAGAGTCTCGTGGTAAATACGCCTTGCGTTTAATAGAGGCCTTATTAAGAAGACAATACAATTCACCGAAATTAATCTTAATTTTGACTGCTGAATATGATTCATCCGCAATTTTCCGACCTATTAGTGATAAGTTGGCTGCTATAGGAATCGATTTTGAGCATAACCAAGAAGGCTTGTTCTTCCAGAATAGTAAATCTAGAATTGCTATATACTTTAAAGAAGCCCTGAGTACAAAAGCGCATATTTCAGAAGAGGTAAAGAAGAAAATCGTAAGTTTTAGTTCTCTTCCTAATGTTGTTAACTCAGAATTTGCTTTGCTTACTAATGGCCTGATCCCGAATGTAGCATTGAAATGTATCTCTGAAATTAGGGCTAATACTTTTACTCTCTTGGGCTCATATAATTCATCCTTGGATCCTGCCTATCTTACCCATAGATCTCTTTTGCCTAATACTAATGATGCAGAGGACCATTTGATTGAGATTATTGGCGCTGATATTAAAGCGATTATCAAAGGTAAAGGTATATCAGAATCTGTCAGAACCAATAGTCTTCCGAGGTATATTGATTATAAATTTACAGAGCCTAGTTATACTTTAAATATTGCAGAAAAAGATAGATTTACAAGCATTGATGTTCCCGATCAGATTGATAAGGCAATACTTACATCGATTGTAGTAAATGGTATCGAAAAAACTTTTTTTAAGAATAGTCATCCTATGAACGAAAAGATGATTTTTTCTAAAAACTGCTATAGGGATTTAACTCTAACATTTGTTGCTAATCAAGAAGAAGCAAATACAAGTAATATCAGGTTTGCTATGCTAACATCTCTTAAACCTTCATATGGAACAAATTCTCTTCACCTGTCTCAGGGAGTAATTCTCAAAGATGATAAAAGAGATGGTGGGTATTGGCTTTGTATACAGCCTAAATGTGATAGTGTCAGGATTGAGACTGTTAGGCGATTTTTTCTTTTTTTAAAACTAGTTAAAGTCAATGAGAATAAATTCAATATTGTTTTAAGGGAGGATAATGATTATTCATATTTCAAGATCAACTATCAGATATATGACAGTATGTTAATTCCATTCAAGATTGATAAGCAGAGTAATAGTGGAGGTGTGGTTGTGCCAGAAGTGGTAGATGGAGTACCTAGGTTTCTAAGAGTAGATAATAATCAAAAAATGATATGGATTGCAGAATTAAAGAATGATTTTGCTCAGAGCATTTCAAATAATTTTTCAGCGCAGCTGTCTCGTGTTGGATTAGATTTGTCTGAGTGGTTACGTCGCAATTCTCAATAATAATGTTAAATAGTTCAGGTTCAATCCGACAGCTCGTCAATATAGCTTAAGCTGATCTGACGTTAATTTGAATCACTATTTTTAGGAATGCCTACCCAAAGCCTCAAGGGATTTCAAAAAAGAAATATATGATTCTTAGTTCGTCTAACGATGGCGGAAGTGTTAGATGATTTGAAACTGTAAGGATAAATAGTAGCAATTAAACATAATAATATCACACAGTTGCCCCCTTAGAAAGTATCGAAATTAAAGCAAGGTATTATTATCCCAATATTTTTCAGGAGAGGTGGATGGTTTTCTGATTTCATCCAAGAGAGCAGCTAGTTTTGCTTGTTTTGTTTTTGCCTTAAGTTCACATGTCCAGATAATTATCACCCTCCAATTTTGGCTTAGTAAAGATTGGATGACTTTTGCGTCATGTTTTTTATTAATATCTATTTTATTTAGCCACCATTCAGTTCTTGTTTCGGGAATCGTGAAGTATTTGCAGTTCATGTGACCATGCCAAAAGCATCCATGAATAAATATTACAGTTTTATATTTGGGTAATACTATGTCTGGCTTACCGATAAGTTTTTTGCTATTTAGCCTGTATCTGAAACCATTGGAATGCAAGAATTTGCGAACCGTCATTTCAGGTTTGGTGTCTTTTGCTCTTATTTTACTCATATTATAACTTCTCACTTGTTTACTATGTTTATCTGCCATCTGATGGAAGTTTAGAAGAACAAATTAGGGCATTTTCTTCGAGCTTAGCTAGTGATTTCTCATGGTTTGTTATTAAAAGGCCTCGCTCTGGCATCGTCGGCAAGAAGGACGCCAATACCTTGATTGCCGCCTTCCGCTTCACTAAATGTGTATTACGCTTGATGTTGACCACCCCTAACGCTCATCTTGACCACCTTTCCGGCCTTTACTCATATTAATAATTGATAATCAGCCAGTACCGCTGGTCAATATGCCGGAACGACATAAACTTAATTAACGTAGGTGGTCAACATGCCGGAACGGCATATTGACCACCTCTAGTTCCTCCAGGATTGTTTGCTTTGGGATACAAAACCCCACGGAAGATGGCCGGAGAAACTATCAGCATGACTAAACTAAAACAGATCTTCTTGCATCGCAGGAATGGCATGGCCCTGGAAGCCATTGCCCGCGTAATGAACGTCTCTCGCAACACTGTCAAAAAGTACATTCGCTTAGCAGAGCAGAAGGGCTTGGAATTGGAACAGCTGGCAGCGATGGAGGAACATGACCTAGAAAAGATATTTGCGGAACCAACATCAGTTGGGAAATCGCGCTTTCAGGATCTGGAGGGAATGTTTGCCTGGATGGAGCAGGAATTGAAGCGAACTGGCGTTACACGATGGTTGCTGTGGGCGGAATACAAATCCCGCTATCCGGATGGATACGCTTACACACAGTTTTGCGATTATTACAGGCATTGGTTGGAACATCGTTCTGCAACTATGCATTTTGATCATACACCTGCGGACAAAGCCTATATTGACTTTACCGGTAAGAGATTGCAGGTGGTTGATAGAGACGGAGGAGAAGTACGAGATGTGGAGATATATGTGTGCATATTAGGATTTAGCCAATTAACCTACGTAGAGGCATTAAATAGCCAGCGCAAGGAGGACTTTCTGCAAGCAACAGCCAACTCATTAAAATACTTTGGAGGTGTGCCCAAAGCCCTTGTTACAGATAATCTGAAGTCTGCCGTGACTGAACCGGATAATTATGAACCGGAAATCAATGAAAGCTTCCTCGAATTTGCCAATCATTATCAGACAACTATTTACCCCGCCCGCAGTAGAAAACCTAAGGATAAAGCGCTGGTAGAAAGCGCGGTTAACATCGTCTATAAACGCATATTCGCTCCATTACGGGATAAGATATTCTTTGAATTGCATGAGCTGAATAGCTCCATACTAGAGCTCTTAAATAAGCATAATAACGAGATGTTTCATAAGGAACCATTTAGTAGAAGGCAAAAGTTCGAACAGCATGAAGCAGGCCTGCTCCAGCCATTACCTGCAACCCCTTACCAGCTTCGGAAATATAAGACAGCAAGAGTTATGAAGAATAGCCACATACAGCTGGAAAAGCATTATTACAGTGTGCCATACCGCTTTATAGGGAAAGACGTCAAGGCCATTTATACCCGTGATCAGGTACATATATTTATCAATAACGAGAGGATTGCCTTCCACATTCGGGGATACAAGCCGTTTGGCTATACAACAGATCAGAATCATCTTCCCTCGAGTCACCAGTTTGTCGCTGATTGGAAGCCTGAAAAGTTTCTGTCCTGGGCTGATAGTATCGGCCCACAAGTTAGGACCTACATAGAAACCATCCTGCAGCAAAAGAAATATCCGGAGCAAGCCTATCGCAGCTGTGTTGGGATATTATCCCTGGCAAAGAAGGCGGGCAAAGAACGTCTGATAAAAGCGATAGAACGAGCCACCTTTTACCAGATATATAACTATAAAACTGTCAAGAAGATCCTTGATGGAGGGTTGGAAATGTTATTCGAGCCAGACAGTGATCAAAGTGAGGCCTCATTGCCCCAACATACTAACATAAGAGGGAAAGAACACTATCAGTAATCACCTTGTAAAACACCATACTATGCAAGAAGTAATCAAGCAAAAATTAGGTCAAATGAAGCTGCATGGCATGAACCAGGCATATTCAGCAGTCTTATCCAATACTCGTTCTGAATCCATCACTCACGATGAGTTTATACACATACTCGTGCAGGCTGAGTGGGAAGACAGAGAAGGCAGAAAGATTGGCCGATCTTTAAAAAATGCGCGGTTCCGCTATCAGGCCTCCATTGAAGAAATTGATTTTACAAAAAGTCGAAATCTGGACAAGACGCATTTATTGCGATTAGCTGAATGTATCTTTATAAAGAAAAAGGAGGACCTCCTCATAACCGGTGCATCTGGTGTAGGCAAGAGCTTCGTCGCCTCAGCCTTGGGGCATCAAGGCTGCCAGTTAGGCTATCGTGTTTTATATTTTAATACCCAGAAGCTATTCTCTCGCTTGAAGACGGCTAAGGGCGACGGTTCATATAACAAAGAAGTTAGTCGAATAGAGAAATATGATCTTTTAATATTAGATGACTTTGCCTTGCAACCTCTAGACAATTACAACCGTAATACACTTATGGAAATTATTGAAGACCGACATGGGCGTAAATCAACCATAATTGCCTCTCAATTGCCTGTCAGTATGTGGTATGATGTGATTGGAGAAAGCACGATTGCAGATGCGATACTAGACCGGTTGGTTCATAAAGCGCACAGAATAGAATTACAAGGAGAATCTATGAGGAAACTGAAAAGTAACTAGTCCGATTTTACCTATTTTTGTTTTAAATAATACATCTTCCACAAAAAGTATGGAAGGCCTGCCTTCGGCAGGAATTAAGTTTTGTCAAAGCGGGTGGTCAAGATACCGTTCTGCTGGTCAGCATCTGGTTCTTCGTCACTTTTGGTGGTTGGGAAGTGTTACATAATGAGACTCAATGTAACATAAGTTATAAATTTCATGTGGCCTCAAAATTTAATATTCTATTGTGATGTGTTTTGCTATGATTTATTGGATTGCAAAGTAGATGCAGGTAATATCACTCTATTTATGAGAAGCCAGAAAGTGGAGCAGTTGTGCCCTCTTTGTAATATTCCTGCGACCAAACTTCATAGCTACTATTATCGATCCTTCAGAGATTTACCAGTGTTTGAGAATAAAGTATTGATAAAATTAAAATGTAGGAAATTTTATTGTGAAAACCAGTCATGTATCAGAAAGATCTTCGTTGAATCTCTTGATGATACCTTCTCTAAGTATAGTAGGACTACCAATAGGCTGAATAAGAAGCTTTTGAAGATAGCATTGTTGGTTGGTGGTAATATGGGATCAAAGTTATCTCAAACCTTAAATATACCTACGAGTAGTTCAACGTTTATCAGATTAATACACAAACAGAAATTTCCTCAAAACTTTGAGGCAAATGAGATAGGGATAGATGATTGGGCATATAGAAAAGGCCACACTTATGGAACTGCTATTATCGACCTGACATCACGAAAGATCATTGATTTATTACCCGATAGGGAAGCTAAAACCGTAGAAGATTGGTTAAAGCAAAGACCTGATATAAAAATAGTAACCCGGGATCGGTTCGCTAGATATGCCAAAGGAGTTTCAAAAGGTGCTCCGCAGGCATTACAAATAGCAGATCGTTGGCATCTGATAAAAAATATGGGTGATGCTTTGACTAAACTATTAGAACGGGTTCGGCAAAGCATGAAACCTCAATTGGTAAACAAGGTGAAAGCAGCAAAGGAATACCTGGAACCAGGAAACCAGGCTTTGAAAGAATCCTCTTATGGCTCATTGCCGAAGCGCTTTTCGCAATTCGAACAAATAAGGAAATATTATAAGGATGGCGTACCAATAAGAACTATTGCCAGATTGGTAGGAGCAAGTAGAAATACTGTAAAAAAATACTTGCACCTAAACGAGCCACCACCTAAAATACCCGCCAGAAGTAACTTAACTGGATATGTAGATTATATCCAGTCCAGATTGAGAGAAGAACCTGAAGTGGAAATTATTCAGTTATGGAATGAAGTTAAAGAAAGAGGATATAAGGGAAGCAAAAGCGTATTCTATGAACACCTAAAGGGATATCAGAAAGGGAAACGGTATCCAACAATATCATCCTCTTCAATGCCATACTGGTCCGCAAGGAAAGTAAGTCTATTACTTTATCGAAAAAGAAAGCAACTATCAATGGAAGAGAGGGAATTGATCTCCAATTTAAAGAAAAAGTCAAAGGATATTCAAACAACTTCACTTTATGTAAGCAGGTTTCGTAAACTATTAGAAAATAAACAAGGAGAAGGATTACAAGGTTGGATTGATGAAGTATCTGGTACCAACCTTAAAGAGCTTAAAAGCTTTGCAAAGGGGTTATTATCAGACATCACTGCTGTAACAAATGCAGTCTCATTTCCCTGGAGTAATGGACAGGTTGAAGGCCAAATTAATAAATTGAAGACAATAAAGCGTCAGATGTACGGACGGGCCGGATTCAATCTGTTACGAAAGCGATTGGTGCTGCAAAGGTAGTAACCACCAAAAGTGACGAAGAACCAACATAAATCAGAACGGTGGGTCAACATGGGCCAGAATCTACATCTGACTGCACACAACACTCGAATAACACTAGTAGGAGATTCTCTGAAAGAAACGCAACTTACTACTTATTTTTTAACCTCTGGAGATGAATATAATAATAAATGATATCGAAAAGATACTAAGACAAAAACTAGAGATAGAACGCCAAAGTAAAGAGCTAGAATCAAAATTGCATCAATTGGGTGAGAAGTTGGCAGAGCATTTATGCCCCTTCCAAGTCAATCAACTTGTTCATATTGGCAATAGGCAAGGAAGAGTTACCGAAATAAGACATCTGTGTTTTCAAGATGTATTTGTTGATTTTTTTGTATATAAAGATATCTTAAATGCAAGCTCTTTCGAAACTAACAATAGCCATCATTTTCAAGTTTTTAAAATCAACGAAAGAGAATTCGCTTTTACCTGGGAAATATCAGGCAATAAGATAAAAAAGAATGGTAAGATTGGAAAGAGATTTTTCAAAAATGTGAACCCGACTACCTATCACATTATGCAAGACATGAGACTATTGTCTAAACTTCACAAGTTTATCAGACATAATGTATAAAAATCAAATGGCTAATATTATTGCATGAAGTGACAGAGGTGTTACTATTGCATAGTAGGAGCAATACACATCCGTGGCAAAGTATAACAGGCCTTCGGCATAGGAAGCTCGCTGGCAACGGTGGGAATAAATTCCGATATCTGAATACTGTCCTCACATCACCCTAACCAATAATCTTTTTTATGGGGCCTGGGCGCATGATACTTATATTCACTATCATTATCATAATATTCATGCGCATCGGTGTAACTATCTTCTAGCCTTAAAGCCATAAAACCAGAGCCGAATCGCGGTTCACATTCGCTAAAATGAGCGTTCTATAATACATATACGATATCGCTCGCTCATACACTTTCAACCTGATAGAAACTGCGCAAGGCCCCGACTATTTTAAGATCAAACTTTACCAAACTACTTTTCTCAAAGGGAACAATCCACAACACATATACACCCAATTCGTGATACCGTCTAGTTCGTTCCAGAGTTTTGGCTGAGGTGAGTGAAGATGCCCTGAACTCTACTATATATGTCCGGTCTAATTATACCAGTGGCTTCTCCAGTTCAATGGACTTCACCTTATCCTTTATCATAGCATTGAGAGTTCAAGTATCTGATGCTTCTTCTTAGTATGCGGATGGTCTTTTCACCAGCAGACTCACATGAAGCAGCATGTTTTACGGGCAAATGAGGAATTTTTACCAGCCCATTTCTTAAGGTTGCCTTCCCTTTTACACCCTTGGCAATAATACTACCTCCAAAAAAGTTGCATGTTCCGCAGTAACCCCGGCAATACTATCGCCTAGTTGTGTATTTACGGTAAACATAGAGACATGAGTGTTTCATTAAGTTATAAATTTGAGTGATCAATTTAGTTAATACCGTGTTAATCTTAAAAAATGAACAATATAATATCAAACAAATTAGAAGAACTTACTCAAAAAAATGAGTACCGGAAAATTCCCCTTTTATTATAATCTGAATGGAATGGCAGCTATATAACGTAACTTCGGACCAAAATAAAAATCATGGCACGCTATTATATTACAGCAATTAGAAAAAGTAATAATGGTTCCCATATTTCCCATGTGCTGGTTCACTCAACAACAGGAGAAGGTAGATTAGGTAAAGGCACAGTATATAGTAAAGCGCAAATCATAAGTTTCATGGTCGGTCATACTTTCCAAACCGTAACATATAACTATAGTGACGGCTCTTGGAGAATCGGAGCTGATGTAGGAAAAGTTCGTGTAGCAGGAGTCGATTATTTAAGGACAGATCGCGATTCAACAGCACGAGACAACTTAGGTAATCTTCTATTGATTGATGAACTCAGATAGGAAGTAGATAATAGCTTTCGGGAGTGTTAAGATAACTGTGTAAAGGTCAAAGATACTATGCAGAGGCTGCTGGGGCAATTAACCAGCAGTCTCTGATTAAAATCTTACCTTTAAATTAATCAGTTATCTTATGGACAAGCTACAGCAGGCCATTCAAGAAGAACTGGCCAACCGTTTAAAAAGCGGTAAAATCAAATCCAGTAAAGATCTTTCCGATCTTTTCCATGAAATGTACCGTCTGGGCATCCAGGAGATGCTCAAAGCTGAAATGGATGAGCATTTAGGGTATGAAAAGCATGCACCAGAAGGTGTAGAGCACCCCAACAGCCGTAATGGGTACAGCAAGAAAAAAGTAAAATCCAATCTTGGGGAAGTCCCATTAGAAGTTCCAAGGGATAGAGATGCCAGTTTTGAACCTCAGTTAGTTCCTAAGCGAAGCCGCGTAATGGCTGAAATAGAGGACAATATATTGTCTTTATATACTCATGGTATGACTGTGCGTGATATCGAAAGTCATGTGCGGGAACTGTATGGAGTAGAAATGAGTGAGGCAACGATCTCTCACATTACCGATCGTGTAATTGATCATATTGAGCAATGGAAAAACAGAAGGTTGGAAAGGGTATATATGGTTGTGTGGATGGATGCTATCATCTTTAAAGTACGCCAGGATGGCAAAGTCATAGATAAGGCTGTACAGATAGCTGTAGGCCTTAATAACAATGGTTACAAGGAGGTATTAGGGATGTGGATCTGCCAAAATGAAAGTGCTGCGTTCTGGATGAGTGTGTTGACTAATCTAAAAGCTCGTGGAGTTGAAGATATCTTGATTACAAGTACTGATAACCTGAAAGGCTTTGTGGAAGCGATCAAGTCTGTATATCCTCAGACAAAAACTCAAGTTTGTATAGTTCATCAGCTAAGAAACTCACTAAAATTTGTTGTCTGGAAAGACAAGAAGCAGGCTGCTATTGCCTTACGGGAGATTTACGGCGCTCCAGACGCTGATATAGCCCTGGCTGCATTACAGCACTTTGACGATCAGTGGGGAGGTAAATATCCCTATATCGTCAAATCCTGGCGTAGTAACTGGGACTATCTATCGACCTTTTTTGAGTTCCCGCTGCAGATCCGCAAAATCATTTACACGACCAACCTGATTGAAAATGTGAATCGGGGAATACGCAAGTATACCAAGGCCAGAAGCATATTGCCAAGCGATCAGGCAGTTGAAAAAGTGGTCTATCTCAGCCTAATGCAGGCTCAAAAAAAATGGACCATGCCTCAAAGAGACTGGCCCATTATGTTAACACAATTTATTAATCTTTTTGGTCAGGAGCGATGCAACTTACAGCTATGATCAGGATATACAGTTTACACAGTTATCTTAACACTCTCACTAACAGTAGTAGTGCCTGTTACCTCCTTTATCAATTTTAATAAGTATTGTTTCCTTTTCATTTTCAGGCGTCAGGATTACATCTTTATCAAGTATACGGGCGATATCGCTCATAAATCTCATCAACTTCTCATGGCCCTCAGGTGAATTAAATTCCTTTGGATTAATGTCGTTTTCTATTTCTGAGTCGTCAGCGAAATAAGCATTTATCATAATTGCGTCGACGAAAACGCTTGCAATTGAACTAAGATCATGTTCACGGTTCCAATGTCCTTCGATAACGCAAACATTAATTTTGTCTTCATATTTATCTGTATTTCCATTATACCATTCAATGCGATAATTCTCATTCACATAGTCTATCCATTTTTTCCAGTCTTGCCGGTCAGCATGCAAAACAAAAATGTCGCGCAAAGAGCCATCCTGATAATAAACCTTACGCTTTAATTCGTTCCAGGTCATCCTTGTTATCTATTGTATTAAAATTAAGTATGTTAGCGGCATTCGTACCTTAGTTTACGCATGATCCGACCGTCTTAATGCGAAATTAACTATTTGTATGTTTGTATCCCATTGGTATAAAAGATCAATTTCCCATTATCTTCGTAATAAGCTTCAGGGTATTCAGACGGATATACGCTGTTGAGCGGAGTAACGCGCCAGGCTTTAACCAATATCTCCGGAGTAAAACTTATTCCTGTATTGAGATTATAATAGCCAAATTCGGCTTTCAAACAACTGTCTTTATATTTAGCTGCAATGGGGTCGTGCTGAAGGCTGGCGAGAAATAAACCCCTGAGCTGAGGTAAAGTCAGCTGATGCGCTGTATCCAGCGTTGTACCTTTTGTAATTTCGCCGCTCTCCGAGCTAAACTTATGGTCCAGAAAAATGTATGACATGCTGCGTAGAAATATTCTCACCCCATTGGCATACTGATCCACCGTTGCCACTTGCATCTCATACTTCTTATATGGTGGATACCGGGTTTGCAGCGAGTCCAGTATATATCCATAGTACCGTAAGTTGCCATTCGCAATTTGATTGGCACTAAAAAGCTCATTTATTGTATTCACATCGGAGCTACTAACAGCATGGGCAGTAACAGGCAGGTAGCATCTTTTTATACAGCCATAGTCTTCCGGTAGCATGTTATCACTCTTTCTTTTGGAACAGGCATTTAATGTCAGGATACAGATGATCGCTATCCAGGATGCATTTTTCATAAGGTCTTGTTGATTTAACATGGGGGAAAGAAATACGATGCTAAACAATATCCTGCCCGCGCTCAGCTATGCTTTGGGTTATTGTGTCAGTAGAACGGGAAGCCTGCTTGAAAGGTAACAACAAGGATCTGAAATTACATTTACATGACATTTGAATTTTATATACCCATATCGCATGATCGAAATATCAATATATCAGACAGACCTTTTATCCGGGACTAAGCTTTCGGACATATAAATACTTAACTGTCACTCCGTGGTAACAACTGATAAACAAAGAATGCATTAAAAATAATATATATTTGACCCTTATATTAAACTCTCCTATGGACACTTTAGACATCGTGAAGATTTTAGGCACAGGCATTGCCGGATTTGGCTTTCTGCTGATGTACCTTGCGTATAAACTGATTGCCAGCCTGGTTACGCTGCCAAAAGTTAACGCCGCCATTCTTAAGATGATCAACCGCTACATGCTGGTTTGCTTCATTATGACCGTAACAGTGGGCGTATTTACATTTATGTCTACTTCCTACAAAAATGACCTGATCTCCAGCCAGGAAGCCGTGATCAAAAGCAAGGATACTGCATTGAACATCCTGACCACCTCTCAGAAAAGCAAACTGCTTGCTGACAGTGTTTCAAAAGCTACAGACAGTCAGACGATTGCCCAGGTACAATCAAGGCAAAACAGTTATCTCGACACGCTGCAGAAGTACATTGAGAGCCAGCCGAATCCGAACCAGCGCGAAAGATTTTACCGTTATAAGACTTCTATTTCCACGATCGCCGACTCATTGACAATGTCAAACGTCGACCACAAAAGAAGGGAATTCCTGAAAGAGAAGTATGTAACGCTTAACGATTCAATCAGCCGATTATCATTGAAAGTGGTGGACAACCAGGTTCCCGCCAGCAAAGAATAAGCTATTAATAATAAAGCCTGCCGCAAAGCAATGCAGCAGGCTTTATTATTTATCTTCTGAAGGCAGACCGTCTTTTACTGCTTCACAACCAACCCCTGCCCGGGTACATACTTGTCATACTCCATGTGCCTGGCAATACGCATTGCTTCAGCCTCTCCCCTCAGTTTCGCCACCAGGTGCAAGGCGCCGTCTATACCCGCAGAGATACCAGCGGTGGTGATGATACGTCCATTATCTACATAACGTACATTGGACAGTACCTTTGCTGAAGGCACCGCTTTCTGTAATGATTTAATACTGTTGTGAAAGGTTGTCACCGTAAGACTATCCAGTAAACCGGCGCGTCCCAGCACAAACGCACCGGTACATACGGAGAAATAGCCTTTCGTAGTGGCATCCCGGCTTTTGATCCAACTGATCACTTCCGGATCACCTGCGGCAACATCATCATCTCCACCGAATATGGCGAAGATATCGGCCGCCGGCGCATCCTGTATACTGTAGTCGGGATTCACTTTTAATATGCCCTGCACGGTTACCGGTGTCTTTGTTTTACCTACCGTAAATATTTTAAACCCTGCATAGGAGAATACTTCCAGGGGGCCTGCGAAATCGAGCACTTCCGTACCATTATACAGGTAGAAGCAAATACTGTATGGCTGCTGTTGTGGTACACTGGCAGTGTCACGGAGCACCAGCGTCATGCCACAATGAGGGCATATGCCCGGCTGATGATATACAATAGTGTCACATTGACCGCAGGGAGGACAAACATAGCCGGGCCCTTTTTGCTGTGCCATTCCCAATAAAGGCATGCATAACAATAAGATTAACAGATATCTCATATACAATTATTATACATGCAAATTACTGCAGGGGTAAGGTACAAAGAAGGACAAGCAGCCTGCTAATCAGGCCAATTTAGCCGTTATGCCGGCTTTCTTTGCAAGCTGGCTCAGTTGACGGGTACTGCCGATGCCACAGGTCTTAGCTACCCATGCCAGCTTCTGGCCTTCCTTCAGCAATTGGGAGGCCTTCTCTTCCCGCAGGTTACGGATGTAATCCCCAATGGTGATACCTGTGGTAGATTTGAACAGACGGGTGAGGTTCCGCGACGACATATACACCATTGCCGCCAGTTCATTGATTGTCAGCTTTGTATGCAGATGATGGGTGATATAGTCCTGCACTTCGTGTATCTGATGATTGATATGCTGCCGGTGCTGCAGATGGATGCTATGCTGGGAAGCCTGTCCGTCGCGACGGATGTAAACGACCATGTCTTTGGCCACCGTATAGGCGAATGTAGGGCCATAATGTTCTTCCACCAGGAACAGCGCCAGGTCAATGCCTGTCGAAATACCGGCGCTGGTGTAGATATTATCGCTTTTGACGAACAACCTGTTCTCTATCACCTGCAACTTAGGAAAGTGTTGCTGTAAGGCTGCGGTATACCCCCAGTGCGTTGTGCAGCTGCGTCCATCCAGGAGCCCGGCCATAGCCAGGGCAAATGCAGCCGTACAGACAGAACATACGGTAGCGCCTACAGCAGCAGCGTTTTGTAGCCAGGGGATCCATGCGCTGCCATCTGTATGACCCCATTTTGAAAGATCCATTCCTGCTACGATCACTATATCGGCAGATTGAATGTCGACAGCGTCCAGCGGCTCCACGCGGGTAAAGCCCAATCCCGAAGAAGTACCGGGTGCAGTATAGGGCGATACATATCGCAATTCATATGGGTGGCCACAACATCCTGCTTCATAAAAGACTGTGACTGCTCCTGCCAGGTCCAGCAGGTGTACGTGGTCAAACAGAAAAAATACGACACGTTTCTTTTCCATGATGCTGATCGACTTAAGATTATACGTCCCCTCCGGTAGTTTACCTCAGAGACGGCGTTTCATACACTGATGACTAACCATCATTATTGACGGAGCAAAGATATTCAACTTATCAAATACCGACCGGGGTAACAGGTCACGGGATAGAAAATGGAAAGGCGTTCATGATCTTGTTAAAAAACATTATTTTTGAAAATGTTAGCTCCGGATCATATTTTAAATCACACTCCTGACCTATGAAGTATATCATCATTGCCTTTTCAATCGGGATTGTTTCATTACTATTCTCGTGCCACCCCAAAGAAAGGAAGACTATCATTTCCAAGGTGACTGATAGTACAAAAAACACGGCACCTGACGCTGAAAAGATTGACAGCATAAGAATTGACAGTATTCTGCATGAGGCGACTGGCATTGCAGCCGCTAAGCAGGATAGCCGCTTTCAGGAAAAATATGTGGTAACACTGCCAGACAGCTCCTCCCAGGTTGAAGTTCACTTAAGCAGCGACTATTATTTTACCAAAGCACATCCGCACCTCATTATAAAAAGGTATGCGCCTTATTATACATACATCAACATCTTTGTCAAAACAGATAAAGGTCTCCAACAGGTGGCATCAAATGAGATACCCTACATGCAAGCGGAATACACCGGAGATACTATTCTTGACATCAATGGCGACCATCTGAAGGATTTTGTCGTAAACTGGTACGGCTCCAACGGTTGCTGTTTAAAGGCGTTTAGTGATGTTTATCTGCTAAGACCAGATGAGCAGTCCTTTTCACAAGGCTTTGAATTTATAAATCCAACATTTTCACCCAAAGAGCAAATCATCCGGGGAGTTTGTTATGGACATCCCGGCCAGACGGAAATGTATAAATACAAATGGAATGGAGAAGCGGTTGACACCTTAGAATATATTTACTATGAGAAAAATGAAAAAGACCAAAAGACAGGAAAACTGATTGTATCCAATAAACTACCGGACAGCGACAATTACAAGGTCTTACGACGACTAAGTGCCATTCCCGCCGAATACAACAAGATAGACGGTATTGACTGGTTTAAAGGACGTTAAACCTTGCATTTTTAACAGCTGGTGATTCAACCTTACCGGTATCTCAGATGCAGTTGTATATGAATTCTTACTCCTGTCATGTTTACGTTTCGGAATCACTATGACGCGTTTCCTGCATCAAGAATAAACAGGAATAAAAAAATTCATGACCTTGCTGCATACTCAAGTACAGTATGTGCAGCCAGGACAGATGAGGCCGGGTTTTGCCCCGTTATCAACAACCCGTCGCGGGTCACAAAAGGCAGCCAGTCCTCTCCTTTTTGAAAATTCGCTCCCCTTTCTTTCAACATATCTTCCAGGAGAAAAGGCACCACTTTTGTCAATTGCACCGCCTCTTCTTCGGAGTTGGTAAATGCTGCTACTCTTTTACCTTTAATGAGCCATTCACCATTGGGAGATTTTACATTCTTCAAGGCCACCGGAGCATGACACACCAGCGTTACGAGCTTTCCATTATTATAAAATGATTCGATCAGCCGGATGGAGTCTTTATTATCGGGAAGGTCCCACATTGGCCCATGTCCGCCCGGGTAGAAAATCGTATCGAAGTCGCTTTCCGAAACGGAGCTTAGCGTCACCGTATTGCTAAGCTTGTTCTGTGTCTCTTTATCACTATAATACCGTATCGTAGCCTCTGTCCGGTTTTCCGGCAGATCGCTTTTGGGGTCAATCGGGGCCTGCCCCCCTTTGGGTGACGCAATAACAATTTCTTTTCCCAGATCATGAAATGTGTAATAGGGAGCAGCAAACTCCTCAATCCACAGACCTGTCTTTTTACCGGTATCGCCTAATTCATCATGAGACGTAACAACGAACAGAATTTTGCCGATTTTCATAATTGCTGATTTTAGGTCATTATATTATTTTACTAAAGTCGGGGCCTGGTTACGGGCCTTTACTCCTGCCGGCAGGATTGTCCACTGGTGACTTCCACCCTGCTTAAAAAATGCCTGTGAAAGCTATTTAAATCTCACCCCAGGTGACGCAATTTCCCTGTCGTAATTTTACCAAACACTTTATCTTGAAAATTGTTTTACAGCGAACCATCGTATTCCTCCTCAGTATTCCCGGGCAGATGTCTCAAATTGCCCCTTATATGTCTTTTATACGGCGGATGATTTCGTTTTCAGACCAATACTTTTGCTATTACAATAAGATTCATAATAATAAAAGCTTACAAAATGGAAATCATTATTTATCTCGCCGCTTCTGCCAATGGATTGATCAGTAACGACAGGAACGTACCTGATTGGTTGTCGCCGGAATACGGACAAGGATTTATGGCAATCGCGCAGCAAACACAAGCCGTGATCATGGGGAAAACAACATACAATATCCTGTCGCCCAACTACCTGCCGCTAAAAGATACTGGTTCCCTCGTGGTACTGACACATGACACAAAGGCCACACCTTCCCAATCCAATGTATTGTTCACCAGCGATAGCCCGGAAAAGATCATCGCAGATCTCGTTGCCAAAGGACACACCAAAGCGGTGATCATTGGCGGTACGCAAACCGTAAGTGCATTTATCAGAAAGGGATTGGTAAATGAAATCATCCTCGTAGTAGAACCAGTGCTGTTCGGCAAAGGATTACCGCTGGTGAACGATGTAGAGGCTGAATATCAGCTGGCATTGCTTGATGTGAAAAGACTAAATGACAACACCGTTCAATTGCATTATGTGGTAAAAGGTCAGCATTAAGATCGTTTACAGAGCAGGTTAAACTTTCCATTTTTCTTTAACTTCGATCCATTCAAACAAGCCGTATGGATTCATTTGTTAAAAAATCAGTCATTGTTTTGGTATTTTTGTTGACCGGCAACAATATACTTCCTGCCCAGGTAAAAAAAATGGAACAACACAAAGCAATCAGCGCTTCCCCGGAAACTGTCAATGCAATTGCCTACAAGACACTTGTCATTGGTAACTATAATATTTTTTACAGGGAAGGCGGGGCTAAGAACAAAACAACAATTCTCTTTCTACATGGCTTTCCCTCCTCTTCGCGCATGTGGCAACCACTCCTGGAAGATCTGTCAAACGATTATCATGTGATTGCACCTGACTATATTGGATTTGGACATAGTAGTCAGCCTGCGGCTGATAGCTTTAATTATACCTTTGACAATCTGGCGGCCTATATCGATCAGTTCATTGAAAAACTGTCGCTGGAAAAGTTCATATTGGTACAACAGGATTATGGTGGCCCCATTGGCATGCGCGTAGCGGAGAAAAACCCAGGGAAGATACAGGCCATCATCATCCAGAATGCGGTCAGTCATATGGAAGGGCTTTCTCCCTTATGGGATGCCAGGAAGGCATTCTGGGCCAACAAAGAACAAAATTACGCTATTGTAAAGAAGAACTTCATCAGCTTTGAAGCTACAAAGCAAAGGCACATCGGCAGTACGCCTACCCCCGAAAAGATCGATCCCGATACCTATACAGATGAATTCCTTTTCCTGAACAAGCCGGGCATGGCTGACATCCAGCTAAACTTATTTTATGATTATCAGAACAACGTCAGGTCATATCCTAAATGGCAAAAATGGATGAGAGAGCATCAGCCCAAAATGCAGGTGATATGGGGGAAATACGACCCTTCTTTTACAGTGGCGGGCGCATGGAAATACAAAGACGATGTACCGGAAGCAGAAGTGCATATAGTCGAGGGAGGGCACTTTGCCTTAGATGAAGCAAAACCGGTTATTGTAACCTTGATGCGCGATTTCCTGAAAAGAGTATCAAAGTAAACGAAAAGGCTACCTGAAGCAGTCTTTTCATAAATCAGGACATGGATGACATAGCCAGATCGACAGTTGGGCGCATATGCCGCTGTTGCAAGCCCTCATTTTCAACCAGTGTAAACTATATATTGCTCCATTCCCGAAACTGGTTCCAAACGGTAAACTGTTACTGACTATTCCGCTAGTCCCAAGCTATAGCGGATGCCGTTACCTGCATTCAGCAATACCTTGCTATATGCTATTGGTATACTTTTAGGTGATATCATTACGTAAAAAAAGCTGTTCGGGAACAATTGGTATTTATAGCCCCCTGAGCTGTCCAGACTGTCAGTGGCTTCGCGAACTACAATGTTGGCGGGCGCATAATGCCTGCACTTGCAGATATCAAATGATGAAGCCGGCCAATAAATATGGTACTGGCCTGTTCATATAAACCATTCATCATTAAGCCGGCTGAGGTACATTATGCGCATAAATAACCACACTGCATAAGTAAACCAGTGATCGAACAGATACATACTTTACATGCACTTAGCGATAGCGCCAGTGCGTGATAACAGTATGGATATATAGCAGCGGAATTTTAAATGAAGTAAAAGTAATTCACTATGAGTAAAGTATTATCCACATGGGCAGTAGCCGCCTCACATTATTTTGCCAGTGATGAAAAGCTGGAGCTCTATAAAGCAGAAACAGGCGCTTTTTCGTTTCAGGTCTATGCGGCCCCTGATTCCATATGGATAGCAGTAAGCCAGGAAACAGGAGCACAGGTGATGTTCAGGGCAGCTTTCAGCCACGGCGGACATTTAATGGTGCAATCCTGCAGCGAAACAGCTAATGGTGTTGACGTTGTAACAACTACCCCCTCAGGAAAGCAAACGACACATATTACCATCAACAAAGGCGCTCAAACAGTATTACATTATCAGACAACGTTCACCCCTGCTGTTTCGTTGTTCATTCCTTTCTGGCCCCGCGATATCATTGTATCCTCGATAGACAATAAGCCTGAATATACAGAAGGCGATCTGCACGTTAAACAGGCCGGCACCCGCTCAGGCCTGGTGTATTTTACAGAAAGAGAGCCGGCATTTGGCGCAGTATTATACCTGCAAAATCTGACATCATTAGCATCATATAACGACGTAACCGGCACCTCCGCAAGAGAACTTGTAGGCGGGCAATGGCCTGAAATGGGGGTGATGTTGCCCCCCACTACTGACAAACCCCTGCCTGCAAACATACCATTCGTCGTAAATGATGCCTATGTAACATTCGATACCAATATCGCCCGGACAGATACAGACATGATCAAACAGTTCCTGGATATGCTCGCGGCGGTGTATCTGGCAATGCCCCGGCCTGCCACCAGTTACAAACATTGGCCGGACATTCTTGAGAATGGACTGCGTGATCTGGATAACCATGGTTGCTGGACATACATAGGGGGCAAAAGATACCTCAATGCGTATCTCTGCGACTACAAAACTCCACCGGAAGTGATGGTGCAACTGGCAGTAATGTTACCCCTGGTGGATTATAAAGAATGGACAGGGAAACAATTGCCGGTTATCCAGGAGATCTCAGAAACATTGGATCAATTCTATAATCCTGATCTGAAGACAATGATGAGGTGGCTACCTGCCGTTGCAGACAGCCTTGAGGGAGAAGAGGAACAAAAGATGCCGCTCACAATGGATTCATGGTATCTGCATCATCCATTGCTGAATCTCTCCAGGCTGGCTGCCCGGGGTGATAAAGAGGCTGAAAAGCTCTTTTTGAACTCTCTTGGTTTCGCAATACGTGTAGCGAAGCATTTTAACTATCATTGGCCTGTGTTCTATAAGATGGATACACTTGAAGTACTAAAGGCGGAGACACAACCAGGCAAAGGCGGAGAGAAAGATGTTGCCGGTTTGTATGCGCATATTATGTTACAGGCATATGAACTAACCGGTAAAAAGGAATACCTGGAGGAAGCGGAAAATGCCGCAAAATCGCTTGCAGGACTTGGTTTCGACCTGTTCTATCAGGCTAACAATACAGCATTCAGTGCCAAGGCGCTGCTCAAACTGTGGAAAATAACCGGCAATCAGCAATACCTTGATCTAAGTTTTACCTGCCTTGCCAACATCTTCCGTAATGTACAGTTATGGGATTGTAATTATGGTTACGGGAAACATCACCGGACTTTCTTTGCTTTGTTTCCTTTGAACGATGCGCCTTACACAGCAGCGTACGAGGAGTCTGAGGTTTTTTGCACTCTTAATGAGTATATCAACCTGGCGGACGGCGCTCCTGTGCCAGCATCAGTCCGCCTCTTAATCGGTGAGTATATCCGCTATCTGATAGACCGGGCATGCTACTACTATCCGCCTATGTTACCGGACGAAATGTTATCAAAAGATATCAAAACCGGAGAGCTTGACAGGAACCTGTGGATAGTACTGGAAGATATACACGATGGTTGGGAACAGTCCGGATCTGTAGGCCAGGAAGTGTATGGCGCTGGTAATGCATTTGGTATTGTGCCAAGGCATTACTTCCGGATACCGGGCGCTGACTTTTGTATTTTTGTAGATTACCCCGTATTGCACTTCAAAACATCTGAAGAGCAGTGCGTATCATTTGATGTACAGGGAAGCAGGCAGATCAACTGTCGCCTCGTCATAGTAAAAGCAGGAGACGCGGACCTGCCTCATTTCACGTTCGAATTACAAGGGGAGGAAATTGCACTGGAAGGAACCCCGCTTACCGGCGGGCATTTTGAATACGCAATTGCAGGTGATCAGCATGTTGAGATCAGGTGGCAGTATACGCCTTAAACTTTCGTTCAGCGCCGCAGGTTGTTGCAGGAGAATAGCAAAGGTAATATCAGATGATCTATTTAAGCTTTGTCAATGAATCTATTAAAAAGCCCAGCAGGAAAGCAGTCATGAAAAATGATATCATTCCTAGCAAATAAGCAATGGCGGCAAACAGGTAGCTGGCAATCTTCCCGCTGCTAAAAAACTGACCGATAGCCCATGAGCAATAAATAAGCGTTACCGCTCCTGCGATATTTGCAAGGTGCAGGCCTGTAGTTCCTTCAACCAGCGCAAATATGCCTAACAACAACATGCCTGTCCCCATCACGAAACATAGCATGATCAGTATTTCGAAGAAATTGTAACTGCTTTTCCTATATATCAGTTTCAGCCATAACCCGATGAAGCCCCCCATGATAATGTTTGCATAACCATAATGGTTCTCAATCCATGACATGATGTTGCTGGTAGCTGAATGGGGCTGGCTATGGACGCCCTCCTGATACCTGTAAAGGTGAAAAAAATGACTGATGACCGAATAGATCAGAGACGTGATGATGATATAGATCACCGGTTTAATCAGTCTGCTCCTGTCATCGATTATAAAAGTCCTTATATTCTTCCCCGGCCGGAGCAACATTGATTGGATAGTATACAGTATACCCTTCTCAAAATGCAGGACATGTTGTATTTCGTGGACAATATAATGAGCGTCCACTCTTTTCAAAATGACAGGCGTACCACAATGGCCGCAATAATTGGCTGATATACTTTGGTTACAATTTCTACAGTTCATTGAAAAGGGCAATTAAGGGTCAGCAGAATAGCTGAACAATTTCGCAGTATTAGTCTCCGAAAAGTCCATACCATCCCGTCTTTCTGTCAAAAGTGAAATAAAAAAATTTGCGAAACCCTACACTTGAGTGTAATTTTATGCCCGTTTAATACCCGTGCATGAAAGAGGAACCCAGGTCTGGTCTATTAACCAAAAATAAATTAGGAGAAATTCAGCCCCCGGACAGAGGAGAACAGCATTACCTGGAGGTGGTCAAAGCATTTGCACGTCTGACCTACGAAAGTGTGTATCTGATCGATTATACTAACCTCTCATTTGAATACGTATCGGACAACCCCCTGTTCCTTTGCGGCTATACGGCGGAAGAGGTACTCCAACTGGGCTATGAGTTTTATTTCCGCCATGTTCCGGAAAAAGACCTGGAATTACTGAACCTCATCAATGAGGCAGGATTCGATTTTTATGCCGGGGTCCCTGTGGATGAGCGAAAACTTTACAGCATTACTTATGATTTCCACCTGATCCATAAAGACGGCAAGCACATCCTGATCAATCATAAACTGACCCCGCTTTTCCTCACCCAGGATGGAAGGTTGTGGAAGTCTATGTGTATTGTGTCGCTCTCCCATCATCAATCGCCGGGAAATGTTCGTATCTATAAACAAGGGTCTGCCGAGATGTGGGAACTGGTGGCAGGAAAGAAGATATGGCGTAAATCAGAAAAACCTACGCTAAGCGAGCGGGAAACAGAAGTTTTACGACTACACGCCCAGGGACTCTCCATTAATCAGATCGCAGAAAAGATCTTTGTGGCCCCTGACACCGTTAAATATTACCGGAGGAGAATATTCGAGCGCCTTGAGGTAAATAACATAGTCGAAGCCCTGTCATATGCAGTGAATAGCAAGCTCCTGTAACCGGAGATCTATAGATCCGGGCTAAAAATATCTGCGCTGCATCTAAAATTCATATTAAATTTATACAAACTATAATATTTCGGGGCATTTCTCATTTAATTATGAGAAAAGTCTCGCTTCTTTTTGTAATTTAATCCGGCGGACTACGACGGGGTTAATGCCCCGTAAGAAATATCCCTACGGATACCAGCGAACAGCTGGAAACATCCATTTTTGATCATTCCATGGAATATGAAGAACATATGATACCAGAGACTAACGTAAAGACGGCACCACGGACATTGAAAGAACAAGGCGCCAAACCATAATTTTTTTATTATCCTCCAAAACCACGTATATGCAAAACATTCAAACGAATAAGTTATTCTGGGCAAGCTGCCTGGCATTGTTAGTAACATCTCTTTCCTTTGGTATCCGCGCAGGGATTATGAACCAGTTAGGGGTAGACTTCCAGCTGAACGCAACCCAGCTGGCCAGCATTACCGCTACCGCCTTCTGGGGTTTTCCACTGGCCATGGTCATTGGTGGTTTTATAGTTGACATTATCGGTATGAAACGCCTGCTTGTCATTGCTTTTCTTTTCCACCTGGCCGGCATTGCCCTTACCATTTTTGCACAGGGTTACTGGACGCTGTTTTTCTCTACCCTGCTGATCGGTATTGCCAATGGTACCGTGGAGGCGGCCTGTAATCCGTTGGTAGCCGCGCTTTATCCCAAGGAAAAGACAACGAGGCTAAACTATTTTCACCTTTGGTTTCCCGGAGGTATCGTGATCGGCACCCTGGTGGTGACCTTGTTTGTCAAGCTAAACCTGGGCTGGCAACTGCAGGTGGCTACTATGCTGGTTCCTACCCTGATCTATGGTTTCCTGTTTTCACGGCTTCATTTTCCGCCTACTGAAAGGGTTGCATCCGGTTATTCCAGCAGTGACATGTACATGGCGGTACTCACGCCACTGTTCATCTTCATGCTCATTTGTATGTTTATGACGGCCATTACTGAACTTTTCACCGGTCAATGGATAGGCCTACTGCTGAAAAATGTAACCGACAATGCGTTGCTGCTACTGACACTGACAACTGGTATCATGGTTGTTGGCCGTGCCTTCGCCAAGCCGATCGTCAAAAAGCTGGCACCGCAGGGTGTTCTCCTGTTTTCGGCCATTTTCGCCGCTATAGGGCTTTATATGCTTAGCACCTTTACAGGAAGTTCTGTATTCTTCGCTGCCCTGATATTCGGTATCGGCGTATGTTACTTCTGGCCAACCATGATCGGTTTTGTTGCCGAGAATATCCCGCAATCCGGAGCGTTGGGCCTTAACCTGATGGGGGGCGCAGGGATGTTCGCCGTATCTATATACACTATGTTTATGGGAGGGTTTTATGATGGTCTGATCGTTAAGTACCTCCCTGCAGGCGCAAGTCTCGGTACTTATGTAGCTGCGGCAGAAGGAACGCCTGAAGCTGCCGCACTGAACCAGGCAAAGAACCTTGCAGGTCCTGAAGTATTACGGGTTACTTTAGTGCTGCCAATTATACTGATCGTCGCATTTACAGGGCTGGTAGTTTACATGAGATCCAGGAAATCCAAGGAACTCGCCGCTGCATAGGCTACCTGACAGGACTGATTGCTTAACTATAAGAAAAGCCATTCAACATAGTGATTGCTATGTTGAATGGCTTTTCTATAACATCGGGGCTTGACTGCAATATAGAAGAGACCATTTCCTTTTGCTAACTTCAAATGTCGGGTCTTAAAAATCTGCTTTCCATTTACCACTCAATATCCACCTGATACAAGGCTCCGTCCACTGTGCAGATGCTGTCCTATTATTTACGCCAAAACCATGTCCGCCTTTTGCATATAAAAACATTTTTACGGGAACATGATGTTGTCTTAACGCAGCTTCCAGGTATAAGCTGTTTTCGACCTTTACCACATCGTCATCTATTGCCGACACTAAAAATGTGGGAGGCGTTTCTTCCGTCACCTGCAATTCATTGGAATACTCCCTGATCTTCTCTGGTGTTATATCGGGACCAATTAAGTTGCGCCTGGAACCAATATGTGTAAGGCTGTCAGCAAAACTTACAACCGGATAGACCGCCACAACAAAATCCGGACGCAGGCTGATGTGCCCGGGATTATCCAGTCTTGTCTGATTAAAATGGGTTTCTACGGTAGTGACCAGGTGCCCTCCTGCGGAAAAGCCCATGATGCCTACCTTGTCAGGTTTTATGCCATACTGTTTTGCATGCGATCTAACATACATTATTGTGGCCTGTACATCTGTGAGTGGGACAATTTCCTTCTCAGTCATCCTGGAAGCATCAGGAACACGGTAATCTAACAGGAAAGCGGTAATACCGGCTTCATTAAGTTTCCTGCATGCAGGTATACCCTCAACATCGTTGGCTCTTCCTCCATAAGCACCACCGGAACAGACAATGACAGCAACGTCAGATTTCTTCTTTTGAGGCACATAAACGGTGATTTTAGGCTGCTCGGTATTTTCCTTAGCAAACGGGATCTGGTTTGCCGGGTACAATGGCATGCTTTGCTGCGCCAT
The DNA here is from genome assembly GCF_023100805.1 of Chitinophaga filiformis. NCBI lineage: Bacteria > Pseudomonadati > Bacteroidota > Chitinophagia > Chitinophagales > Chitinophagaceae > Chitinophaga > Chitinophaga filiformis. The sequence goes on along the minus strand of NZ_CP095855.1, from coordinate 3,543,854 downwards.
CATGTGCTGGTATGAAAAAAACAACACCGTTAAACCCATATACATCTTTCTCATAGTCTATTGTATTTAATATCCGGAATCTATAAAAATCAACACAAAATTCCATGCCCCATTCATTTTTTACCAACGGGATTTTGAACGATTTTCCTGTCCCGGTCCGGTTCATAATGGCTGACAGGCCACCGGTAATCATACGCCAGTTCCACTTTTCTTTCCGCCCGGGTCTTCCCGCGCATACGCCAAAAAGCTTCGAGTCTTTAACCCGAAGCTTTTAGCTGCCCGTACTGACGGGAATGAACAACCTGAACCATTCACAAAGGCATCAGCCTCCGGTGACCTTGCTACATCGTTGCGGCTCTCAATCTTTTGGATAATCTGTACTGCTGGAAATACTTTCCCATTCATCCACTTCTTTGCCTGCCTGCACCGCCTTGGTACGGAAAGCAGCTACTGCATCTGACCCCAGCGGCAAATGTATCGGCGGATTTTCACTCGCTGCCAGTTTAAGAATTACCTGTGCCAGTCTTATAGGGTCGCCCGGTTGGTTGCCATCTATCTGGCTGATGAATTCCCTTACGTGCCCTACGGTATCTTTGTACGCGTCAATTATATTGCCTGCGGCCTGGTAAGATTCTGTGGATGCAAATTTTGTCCTGAAATAGCCAGGGGCGGCGGTTGTAACATGTATACCCAGTGGTTTCACTTCCAGCGCCAGGCCTTCGGTAATACCTTCCACCGCAAATTTGGTTGAACCATATAGACCAAAGCCGGGTACGGAGGCAGTATAGCCAAGTAAGGAAGATATGTTAATGATATGTCCGTTTTTTTGACTGCGCATATGGGGTAGAATTGCCCTGGTAACGTTCAGCAATCCAAAAACATTAGTATCATATTGTTTCCTTACCTCCTGGTCAGATACTTCCTCGGTAGCGCCAAGCAATCCATAACCGGCATTATTGACCAGCACATCCACCCGGCCAAATTTGCTTATCGCATCCTGTACGCCTTGCTTTACCTGATCTTCCCTTGTTACGTCGAGTGTGACTACCAGCGCGTCGTGTTCATTTCCGAGTAAGGCCCTTAGCTGCTCAGGATTACTTCTAACTGTCGCAACTACCTTATCTCCCGCTGTAAGTGCTGCTTTGGCGATCTCCAAACCAAAACCTTTTGATGCACCTGTTATGAACCATACTTTTTGCGTTTTCATGACATCACTTATTATTGTTGTTTTAAAAATGAGCTCTTAAGCTTTAGTGTCCATGGGCTTCGCTTGAGACATCACTCCAGGCATCCCATTCCGCATAGCGGGTCTGGTAAACCTGTTTTACCCAGGGATAAGCCTTACTGCCGAGAAATAGCCTCAACGGTGGATTTTCACTATCAACCAATTTCAATATCGCTTCCGCGGTCGCTGCTGGTTTACCAAAGAAATCTGGCGTAAATCCAGCCTGCAGACCTGCTTTTACCTGATCATAGACAGGATTTGCCGTTGTATGAATAGCTGAGGCGCCGCCCCATTCAGTTGAAAAGGCATTCGGCTCTACCAGAGAGACTTTTATACCGAATTGCGCCACCTCAGGCGCCAGGGATTCAGTTAAACCTTCGACCGCAAACTTAGAGGCATTGTACAATCCAAGCGTTGGTACTGTTACCACTCCCAATACACTTGACAACTGAATAATATGGCCGTTCTTCTGTTCGCGCATGATGGGCAACACTGCCTGCGTTACCCAAAGCAGGCCAAAGAAATTTGTTTCCATCTGTTCACGTGCTTCCTGCTCTGTAGTTTCCTCGATAGCACCGAACAAACCGTAGCCAGCATTATTTATCAGCACATCGATGGCGCCAAAATGCTCTTTCCCTGCTTTCACTGCGGCAAAAACTGCATCGCGGTCGTTGACATCGAGTTTCAGGGGGAAAATGTTTTCTCCATAATCCTTTACCAAGCTGTCAAGGTGTCTTATATCGCGGGCTGTAGCAACTACTTTATCTCCGCGGTTTAAAAATGCTTCTGCCCAGATTCTGCCAAATCCGCGGGAAGCGCCTGTAATAAAAATTGTTTTTGACATTGTTGTATGATTTGTTACGATACAAATCTCGTAACGAAAAGTAAGGTGACTATGTGACCTACATCACCTTGTCAACAGGAAGATCATTTTGTGATGTAGGTCACATCCGGGGCCATCGGTGAGAAATTACAGTGGGGCACAGCCTCCTTCATCCCAATAACACGTAAACATCCGTGGTATTTGAAGTATACGATCCGACGACGGATAGTACATAAACCAAGAAAGGAAAATTCAAAAGTAAAAATAGACACTAAGAATCACTTAACAATTGGCAGACCTCATCAGGTCCCCAAATAAAAAGAGGGTGTATCGTGCTTGATACACCCTGCTTCTACCTTATTCTTCCTGGTATAGCAAACGCTGATTCGATAAATAAGACCTGGCAATACCAACGTTCTGATAGAGATGCATAAAGAAACAAATACGGATCTACTCATCTCTTTTCCAACAGGTGCTTTACGCAACGGGCAAAGCGCCTCCGTCGATGAGATAATTTGCGCCGGTAAGATAAGCGGCTGCAGGTGATACAAGGAAATATACCAATGATGCCACTTCATCCGGCTCGGCCATTCTTCCCATGGGGATACCGCCAATTTCCCGCATCAGATGCCTGAGGCCTTCTTCATACGTCAGCCCTGCCGAGCTGGCAACCTGCTGTATGAAGTTTTCCATCGGCGGCGTTCTAGTCGCCCCGGGAGATACTGTCAACACCCTTACGCCCTTCCCCGCAAGTTCATTCGCCAATGCTTTACTATAGCTGTTCAGGGCTGCCTTCGCAACTGCATAGGCCATATTATGCTCCCACAGTGGCAGCAAACCGGCAATAGAAGACATATGAATGATAACCCCGCTTTTGCGCTCGAGCATTTTAGGCAACAAGGCCCTGTCCAGCCGGATGGCTGACAGCAAATTCAATTGCAGCTCACTTTCCCAGTGCTGATCAGTCAAAGCACTGAACCCACCACCCGGAGTGGTAAGTCCGCCGATGTTATCAATCAATATGTCAATTCCGCCAAACTTTTCATTAATGTCCTCTGCCAGCCTCGTTACCTGGCCAGCCTGCGTCAAATCCGCCGCAATGAAATGATGATCAAAATTGCTTTCTTCGGGCGCGTTCCTCGCGGTTACGATTACCCGAGCCCCTGCCTGCAGTAACCTGTCTGCAATTGCCTTTCCTATTCCTTTTGTGCCTCCCGTTACTAAAGCCGTTTTGCCTGTGAGGTCCTTGTGCTCATTCTGATTATTCTGCATGATGCTGATTTTGCTGATGTTATAAAATAAATTGATGAAGCAAAGGTCGTCTGCAGACAAAAAGACCCGGTAACAAAAAACAATGCAATTGTTACAAAAATCAAATACCCCTGAATTGGGTAGGGCTCAGCTGTGTATTTTTCTTGAAGAAGTTATTGAAGTGTGTTTTTTCCTTGAATCCCAAAGCATACGCAATTTCAAAAACAGCTTTATCCGTATGCTTCAACAATATTTTAGCCTCCAACAAAATCCGCTCCTGTATGATCACCGAGGTAGGCTTGTGGAACACTTCCTGGGATACCTTGTTCAGGTGGTTTACGTGAATCGACAGGCAATTGGCAAAATCGGAGGACGAACGTAAGCGTAGCGGAGCATCACTGTCATTTATTGGAAACTGCTGTTCCAGAAGTTCAACAAACTGCCTGGCAATTTTTTGAGCAGCGCCGGGATACCTGCGCTCAGCCATTTCAATTGGTTGCGCTTTAACGGCGAGATGCATCAGCTCATAGACCAAAGTTCGCATCCTGTCATATTTATATACATAGTCGGATGTCCAGTCAGTATACATTTCCTCAAAAAGTTGCGCTGCTTTCTGTGCCTGCGCGTCACTAAGCTCTATGATAGGTATTCCATCAGGCCTGAATACCGAATAATCCTGTGGGTTGCCGAAATGATTAAAAAAACTTGTCGTAAAAATGCAGAAATAGCCCCGTTGATCCTCTGTTATATGCTTCCAGTTGTATGGCACCTGGGGATTGGAAAACAGTAGCGCCTGTTTTTCGATGTTAAACTGCTTCTCTCCGTAGTGAACCTGATTTTTCCCTTCTATCAAACAGATCTTGAAATACGCTCTTATGTTGTATGGAATAGGTCTTAAACCACACCCTTTCACGGACTCAAATCTGAAGGCATTGAAATGACCTATTTCCGCTTTGAAATTGTCAGGAATGGATTCTAACCGTTCTTTATAGAAATCTTCTATAGTTTGCAATTGGATCATAGCACAAGGTTACTAAAATCAAATCTAATCTACGGAAATTGCGTGGGAAAAAGATTAAACACCGGGCTTCAAAAATTGGAAAAAGTACGCCTGTTTTCTTAATTTCCGCCTGCAGAAATGCAAATATCATTGCGTTGTTGATATCTGATTAATTTGCAGACAAACAAGCTGAAATGATTAAAACCTGGACCATAAATCTGAATTAACAACAATTATACATGCGGCTAATTAGTACGATAGAAGTATCTCCCCACGAATATGATCCGGACGAATACCCGACTGATCTGGTACCCATCTACAAAGATGGGTGGCTGTTTGATATAAGCACTATCAGCGATAATGCATTGATCAAAATACTAAAAACCAACCTAAGAGATATAGACCTGCGAGACTTCCAGGAGCAAGTCTCAGCCCTATCGGGTGGGATCGCTTTAGAACGAGATAATATCTTATACATCACTCCGGGCTGCTGTGGAGATATCGGAGCTATTCATGACTGGCAAGCAATGATTGAATCAGAGAATACCGTTTGGCAGCAACTCTGGATTGGTCATCCCTGGATATATTATCGGAAAAATGATTGCCACGTCGAATTCTCTGATTATACTGATGAGAACCTCCACGTATTGGATCATTTACAAATACGCATAACAGTACCGCGTTCTGACCTCCAACGTGAACTGGCGCACGTAAGGAAAGAGCAATGTATGTTTAGTGAAAGAATCAAAAAAACTTTGGAAAGTATGGGCATACAATATGCTGTAGAAATTGCGAAGCTAATGACTGCGGATTGAGACAGACGAGTACCAAGGCATGTTTAGTTCAACTACCCGATAAAACAAACTATCAGCCCAGGGCTGGGGCGGGCGTTGAGCGATTACTATCTGCACAATATCCACATCGGAACTACACAGCTGTTTGCTACCAGGCACTTCTACCGGATTTTTATTACAAAAAAGACCACTTGTCAGATTTCCGGTCCTGAATGTAAAGCCCCTGGAAAAAATCAGGAAGGAAAAAATCCGAAAATATTAAGAAATTATCATAAACTTTGGCTCCGCGACTTCCCAAACGTAAGTAATCAATGAGAAGAATACTGACCTTGATTTTAATTGCTATATTTTCAATTGCTGCAATCTATGCGCTGGTATATTATATCAAAATGGATGGTTTTGCATTCGCGTGGGCGCTGAATTTCCTGTTGATGTTAGTTGTGTCAGCTTTCACCGAAGCGCTGAAAAGTAAACTGACTGCTTCCTGCTATGATGAAAAAGGATGGGAGCGTAAAGGAAAAATATACGAATACCTTGGAATAAATTTTTTCAGGAAGCTATTGGTTTGGACCGGCTGGGAAAAAGTAATTAGAAAATCATATCCAATAGGAAATAATACCCAATCCCTGACGAAATTGTATTATCAAACAAAAAAATCTGAACTGGATCACGTAATTATCCTGCCTATAGTGCTTGGGTTTAATGTTTTCGTGGCTATCAAATTTGGAATGCTGAAATCTATGTGGCTGCTGATACTAAATATCCTGCTAAACCTTTATCCGGTCTTCCTTCAACGATATAATCGTCCAAGAATAGAAAGAGCTGTAAATTTGAGCAAACGGCGACAAAGAGATGAAAGAGCTTACCATTAAATTTAAATTTGACGGCGTTGGTGGCTGCCCCCGTTTTCTGGTGAAATGAGAGTCAAATGGCTACGCCTACAAACATTGAGCAATGAATATGCAAAAACCAAAAGGGAAATATGAGGACCTACAGCATAATGAACCAGGAATAAAGGTTCGATCAAACGACAATCCTTATCTGTCAGCTGACTCTCAAAAGAATTTGCTGCAACCCCGCAGATTATCGTCTTATTTTATCGTATTAATTGAAAGCGGCACAATTACATACAATTTAGAATCACAAGACTATACGCTTACCGACGGGCACCTGCTTTTTGCAATGCCGAATCAAATTTTTACACCACCGGCCAAAACAGACAATCTTAAATATTTCAAATTGCTGTTTGATGAAAATACATTGGCCCTGTTGCCACAACAATATCCTTTTTTAGTCAACCCTTTCAACGCACCAACCATAGCTCTTGGCAGTGCGGCAAAAGAAAGAGTAATAAAGGTTTTCGGAATTTTAAACCAGATACTGTACTTAGACAAACAGGAGACCGACACAGAGATAATGTTAGCTTATTTGAGCTCATTGTTATCAGAATTAAACAGCGCCTATTTCAAAAACAAACAACCCGTTAATATCTTAAATCCAAACCTTTCAAAGTTTGTTGAGTTCAAATTAGTTGTGGAAACGTCTCTTACAGAGCAACCCTCCATCAACGCAATTGCAGAGAAATTAGCTTTATCTACCAACAGTTTATACCGGATTGTAAAAGAATATGCCGGCACATCGCCCAAAGACTATTTTATTAACCGCCTGATGGCGGAAGCCCAGAGAAAATTGCGCTATTCTAATATTTCTATCAAAGAATTGGCCTATGAACTAGGTTTTAATGACCCTGATTATTTTTCAAGGCTCTTTAAAAAAAGTACAGGAAAAAGTGCCAGTGAGTTTTTACCTAAGCAAGATTTGTCGGGAGAATAAACGGATTTGTCCATTCCCCCTATTTTGCGCCCCGCTACTTTTGCTTCATAAAATTCACACAAGAAATGAGATTTGCATTAGTAACAGGGGCCAACAAAAGTATTGGCCTTGAAGTTGCACAACAACTTGCCCAGGAAGGCATGTATGTTTACCTCGGCAGTCGTAATTTAGAAAACGGTGTTGAAGCCCTTGGTAAATTAAAAGCAAAGGGCTTAAACAATGTAGAAGTTATTCAGCTCGACATTACGGACGACGAATCTGTACTTAAAGCCCGTAAGGAGATAGGTAAAAAAACCAAGGTACTGGATATACTTATTAATAATGCGGGTATCTATGGTGGTTACCCACAAACGGCGCTTGATTCAACAATTGACCAGTTTAAGGCAGCTTATGACGCAAATGTTTACGGCGCCGTGCGGGTTACACAGGCATTTATTGATTTATTAAAAAAGTCCTCAGCACCCCGCATTGTAAATGTAAGTTCAAGTCAGGGCTCCATTACCCTTCACAGCGATCCAACATATAAATACTACGACTACAAAGGTGCTGTATATCTTTCTTCCAAATCAGCCCTGAATATGTACACTGTGGTGTTAGCATACGAGTTTAAAAACACTCCCTTCAAAATAAATGCTGTTTGTCCAGGATTTACAAAAACAGATTTCAACGGACATCGTGGCCATGGAACAGTTACAGAAGCCGGAAAACGGATCGTAAAATATGCGCTCATTGGCAATGATGGCCCAACAGGGAAATTTTTTAGTGAGGAAAACAATCCTGAAACTGGAGAAATACCGTGGTAAGAAAGATAACAAAGCTCGCGACTAGCGCGGGCTTTGTTATCTTACAGTGATCCCAGGCATAGGAAAGCTGCAGGCGCCGGAGTAAAGGCCATCGCTGTCGCAGACAATAACATTTATCTGGCCGGCTACCTTAATAGCAAGGCTACATATCGGAAGAAGGGAAAGCCGTTCATTCATCATCTTCATCATCTTCATCATCCATGTCCTCAGTAGATAAATAAAACCAGTTTACATCTAAATGGTCCAACATACCATTAAACCGGTCGCGGTCATTAGTACCGATAAAAATACCGCTGCAATTCTGTTCTTTGTCAAATGATAGGCTAATCATTTCAGCATAATCCCTGGTATAGATCCGTTGAGAGCTATTTGAAATATCCTCCAACTCCTGCCAGTTATCTTTAATATAACTAACTACTTCTGGTTTAACTGCATCCAAACAGTTGCCATTGAACAATAATCCGCCTAAAACACCATTATACACCGCCAACATTAACAAACAAGCGTCTAATGGGAACTCCAGATGCCAATCGGGATTCGCTTCATCACTAGAATAGTTACCATAGACAGGCGGGTTCGGACGTAACAAATCCTCCTTTTTTATACCCCAGGAAACCACGCCCTGTCTTTCTTCATAAAACATCAAATATCCGTCTCGTGAAATCCATACGTTTTCATGCCGTAACAATCTATTGTAAGCATAGTTAAGCGCTTCATGACTGCCGAAAGTAAAATAGTACTTTCGTAATATAACAGGCAGTTCAATATTCAATCGCTTTTCCAATGCAACGATCTCGCTTTCTTCTAATCCGAAGTTTTCATTTTCGGGGATTCCATACAGAAGTCTGATCTTTTGAAAATAAGTCATGGGCAATGGTTAAATCATTATTGAGAAATCTTAGGCATAGTATCCTCTGCTTTCATCTTGCTATTTACTTCAGGCATAAACATATTTGATATCATTAAATGCCAGTAGTAGTACTTTATCACTCCAAATTAGAAAAAACTTTGGAGTTTAAGTTTTTACATTTCATTTATAAGACATTCCGGTTTTCAGGACCCCTGAACAATTACTCGCTTTAGTCGTATTGATACAGCCATATTGCTTACAAGCTTTATTTAATCATCCTCAAAACCAATTATGAGATTAACTGGTTGCTCTAATTTACGGATGATACTAAACGGGACACGGCAACCGAGGGAACATCGTCAAATAAAAAACAAAGCTCGCGACTAGCGCGAGCTTTGCCCAATGTCAGCGCTTCCTATGATACAGCATTCAACTGCTTATCTTTCCCAACAATGGCCTTTCTCAGCGTTTCACTAACCGTACAAGCCAGATTAGTATGATAGCGCCCACCAGTGCCACGATCAGTGAGCCCAACAGACCACTCCCGATATGGATTCCAAGCTGGCCGAAAAGCCAGCCACCCAGCCAGCCGCCTATTACTCCCACAATAATATCTACAATTATTCCAAACCCTTTACCTCGCATCAGTTTCCCTGAAAGCCAGCCAGCTATGCCGCCAATAATAATAGTCCAAATCATAAAGTGATGTTTACATTAAGCTTCAATTTACTGCATAATATTGTTATTACATAAATAATTTATATGATTATTGGTGGCCTATTACAAAAGCGAAGCAGCTGCTCCTTTGACATAATCATTCGGCTCTCTTTTAAATATGAACTGATTTTATTATCTTCCTAAATACATATTTCTTCACCTAAACCCTAATTGCACATGAAAAAGGAAAACAGAAAAAAATTGACCCTGAACAAAATTAAAATCGCTAAACTAAGCAACACCAAGGTAAATAAAGGGGTAGTAATAAATCCAACAGAAGGGCCTACCTGTGCTGTTTGTGATCCTATGACGATTACAGAAAACGGCATCGTATAATCAAAGCTGCAAACATCGAAGTATCACTTAAATGGCAATGGGATCGTCGTTCCTCCAGAATGACGATCCCATTGCGTTATAGGAGCGGAGTTTATTAAATTACAAGAACAATCTATTAGCTAAAGACCTTCTAAATGACTAACATCAACTAACAAGCACATCCAACAAAACAAAAAAACCGACTTCTATTGAAGCCGGGCTTTCAGTGACACGGAGTATCGAAAACCCGAACCAGATTATGCAGGACTTAACTGATTTATTAAAAGGATCGGGCTTTCTTCTGTTTGATGAACCCTTTTCAGGACTGGATATCTGTGTATTGGACAAAGTGGTGGATATGCAGAGAGCAGGGACAACCCGGCGCTATTGTTAAACAGGAAACAGACCCCATTGAAAGAGGGCTGGCATGGCAAAAAGGATGACGGTCTTCGCTGATACGCTGGATGAAATAAAGGCCGGTTTATAGTTTGTCACAGGGACCGGCTAAAGCCGGTCCCTGTGTTTATCCTGCCCAATAGCGGCAGTTTTCTACATATTAGAACTATATTTACCTTTAAAAGGTAAAATAAGCCCATCTATGAAATTGCTTTATCCCCTGGCGATTATTTCATTATTAATAATGGCCTGTAGTAAACCCAAGCCCAATACCGATATCCCCGATGAGCCGCCTGTTGATCATAACCCAATACCGCCTGCGACCCCTGTCAGCACTATTGTTACGGTATATGCGGAAATGAATGGCCTGTATGGGAATCCAATGTCCGTTAAAATAAATGGTGCTGTTACTGATTATGCGTTTAGCGGTTACTCAACGAACACGGCACTATCGGTTGAAAAATATGATTGCAATATTAGCTTAACACCAGATCCTTATCTGGGCCTTCTCGCTACTGCGCGCAATGTTCCTCTCACTGGCTCTTCCCGGAACAACGTGGATGTAAACAATGTTCACGGCACGTACCTTGACCGGGTGTTTACCACCGATGCGGGGGAATGGGCACTGGCAGGAGACGGGAAGTTAACTTTTGGTGCCAATGCATTCGAAGAACCCGGAATTGTTGCATCAAGTCCGGCGTATGCAATTCTGGACCCAACGGCCACCGCTTTTTCCATCACCAATCCGTCTTTTAAGGCAGACATGGATGGGCATAGATGGTACCTCCGGTCATTTGGTGTGTTACTGCTTGATATTCCCTATAAAATGCTGGGAAAACTCACATTGCAATATCCGATCGCGGCTGGCCTGCGCTCTACGGCGCCTGACAGCATAGCCACCTGGCTCTATTTAAATAACCAGTGGGTGCAGCAAGGGTATGCTAAAAAGACGGGGAATTTCTATACAAAGGAAATTCATCAGGGAGGTATCTGGAGCTTTGGCGAACTTGTGGACGGTATGTATAAGACGTTTAAGGTACGTACCTCAAATGGTCTTCCGGTGGTTAATGCCATCCTGCGGGTAAAAAGCGGGGATAACGAAGTAGCATCTGCCCGTACAGATGCAGAAGGCAATGCAATCTGTTTTTTACCGGCCCATGAAAACCTGACAGCAGATATTCTCCTTGGCTGGCGCAGCCTCAGTGACGGACCTCCTCCTTTTGTGCTGCGGGGACCGTTCAACTCCGGCATAGATGAGGAAATCATCTTGCCTGCGTCATCCCCTTACATTACGTCTGTAAAGGGAACGGCAATCAACTGCGGTGGCGGGCCTATACAAAGTGGAACGGTAACCGCTATTTGCCAGCCCCTCAACAACCGTTGGTATTTGCCTGTTACCAATGGGCAATATGGTGGCGCCTACGTAACAGGTGACGTCAGGGCGATTTTTTTGATGAATGCCAGCAACGATGCGGTGCCTGGTCCTGACACCGCAGCACTATTGATCACCAATGAAGAGAATATTGTGCATCTTACTACCTGTAAGTCTGCCACAGATCTCTTCCTGAAGTACTCCATTGATGATGTTGAATACAACATCAAAGGAGATGCGGCAACTCCAGGTAATTCCTTTTTAGCGTCTTACTACTGGAAAGGGACCACGGATATCTCCTGCCAGGACGATCAAATGCATCCAACGATGGGCCTGGACTTCTCCACCAGTGGCAGCGGCACAGGTACCTTCCTGAACCTTACCGAACTTCGTGTGAATAATGTCCTTTATGAGGTGGATTATAATAGAACGTTTAAAGTCACCTTCACAAGATATGATATGATGATAGGCGGGTATGTTGAAGGTTCTCTGGAGGCATACTATAAAGATAAGACGAACGTAGTGCACCACCTGGTTGCCAGCTTCCGGCTGAAACAGGTAGTCTGATCCTACGTACATGCAAGTATTTACAGTAATGCGGGAGTGGGTGTGTCAGAAGTACGATACACCCACTTTTATAGCAAAACAATATTTTTAAATCTAATCCCCCAAGAATTCAACTTGATCCGAAATGATCAACCTCGAACCAAAAAACTAAATATGAAAGAAGAATTGGGCTAAAAACAAAAACGCTCCAAGTCCTTGAACTTGAAGCGTCATTTGTGATCCCGCTGGGACTCGAACCCAGGACCCATACATTAAAAGTGTATTGCTCTACCAACTGAGCTACGGAATCATTCCCTTTTTTGTGATTGGGAGTGCAAAGATAGGAATTATATATTCCCTTCCAAATATTTTTCAGAAAAATTTTCAGCCCTTGCTAAACCTAACCTTAAACTTCACGGCAGGGTCTGTATCTTCCTTTGGATCGAATACATGCAGCAGATAATACTTCCCCTGTACCCAATCCTGTACAGCATTGTCATAGAACGGACTTCCGGGATTGCCGCTTTGTCCTCCGGGGTAGATGCCATATGCCACTGTCTTTCCTGTCAGCTCTACCACCATTTTCCACGACGGTCCATGTAGTTGTTTGGTAGCGTTCACAATATGACGGCCTCCGCCGGTGCGCAGGTTCATCGCGCTGAACGGAATAATGGACCGTGTCAGGTGACGGATATTCGTACCACGGAAACGGCCAAACTCTAATTTATGTTCCTTATCCAATGCCCTGGCGCTGTCTGCCGCAAAGGCGAAAGCTGTCAGTATAGTTTGAGACAGCGTCTCTTTTTCCGGTGTATGGATATTGTCGATAAATTTCATAGAAGAATCCCTGATAAGCCAGAGCAAGGTTGTTTTTTCCCAGGGCTGCTGCAATGGCGTCTTCTCACGAACGATATCATCATCCCAGATAGCTGATTGTAATTTATCCCAGAAAATGTTGAAGATAGTAGCTGCTTTACTATCCGCACTACTCTGCAGATTCCATTTGTCCAGGAGCTCCCAGTATGTTCGCTGATCGGCAGTGAGCAGGGAAACAGGCAGGTGAGCCCTGATCATTGGCAGTGCCGCACGGGCAAAAGGATTCAGAACATCATTCTGCAGATCCATCATCTGCTGTATAGTGATCTGGCTGTCTGCCGCCAATACCTCGTTGATACGTTTGCCCCTGAAGAGATCGAAGTCGGCCACATAGCGGTAAGGATAAGTACTGTCTGTCGGGTGCTGATTGGCAGAGCTGACAAAACCACGCGCTGGATTGAGGATGTGCGGATTCTCTTCCTGCGGCACATATCCCTGCCATGCAAAAGTGCTGTCGCTTCCCGGCATGATCCATTTCCCTTCGTCCTTAAAGCGCAAGGGGAACTGACCATTATGCCAGAGCGCTATTTCGCCCGTTTTAGCGGCAAATGCGAAGTTCTGCGCAGGACAGGTATAATATTTTAAAGCAGCTAAATAATCCTTGTAATTATGCGCTTTATTGAGCTCCAGGAATGTCCTGATCTCAGCCGAAGGATCCAGTGCTTTCCAGCGCATGGCAAGGAACTGATGACCGGTAGCTGTATCAGGGAATACATTATCATACACCACAGGACCCCACACCGTATAAGCCACAGTATCATAATATGGCTGTCCTCCTTTCACATTGATCTTTTCTATACGCAGGTCTGCATCCCGGTAGGCGCCATTGAACAGGTATTGCTGTTTGCCATTTCGGAATTGCATCAGGTAAAAGTCTTTTACGTCTTCTGCTGCATTGGTCACTCCCCAGGCAATATGATCGTTAAACCCGATGATAACGCCCGGAGCGCCCGGCAATGTAGCGCCGTAAACATTCATTTCCGGCGTATGGATCTGTGCTTCATACCAAAGGGAAGGCAGGCTCAGACCCAGGTGTGGATCATTCGCAAGAATAGGCGCACCGGAACGTGTTTTGGAACCGGCTACCGCCCAGTTATTGCTGCCATTGTCAGGATCAGGTTTGTCTTCCTTGAAATGCAGCACTACACCTGCGGCTTTCAGGATACTGTCTGCCGGTGTGGTTACTTTTACACTTGCCGCAGGATATTGCGTTCCCCGGGGAATGATAGGGTCTATACTATCTCCAAAATCAGGGTACATCTTAACAAAGTCTTCTTTACTGAAAAGCTGGCGGGCATTGGTATACACCAGGTCATTGGCGCCTCCTGCCAGATCTGCTGCCATCATCTTCAGCAACAGGGCCGAGTTCAGAGGCGTCCATTTCTCCGGTCGATAGTTCAGCAGTTTATATTCCAGCGGAAGTGTTGCTTTGGTTAGTGTGCTGATATAGGCATTAACACCATCAGCATATGCATTAATAGCAGGGCCGGCTACAGGATCAGCTTCCATCGCCTTCAGCGCCTGCTCTGCGCCGTACAGCATACCCAGGCGGCGCTGCTGACGGTCATAATTGATCATTTTGCTTCCCAGGATCTCTGACAGACGGCCTGCGGCGGCAAACGACTGCAGCTCCATCTGCCACAGACGGTCACGGGCATGCATATATCCCTGTACATAGTAAGCGTCTGTGTTATTTTCTGCGAAGATATGAGGCACCATTCTGTCGTCCAGCCAAACCTCCACTTTTCCTTTCAGGCCGGGCACCTGCAGGTCTTCATTGTAGTCTTTACTGATAGATGTGGCATTCTGCCAGAAACCTTCCTGCGGGCTTAACAGCCTTCCTAAAGGTGGTAGTGAGCCCCAGGAGCGATCAAGACATACTATCAAGGCAATGGTTATCACCGCGCTAACGGTAAAGGGAACAAATCTCATACGTGCAAGGTTATCTGCTAATATACATAAAATATACCGGCGATATCATGCCTGCTGTACCAGGGCTTTTATTAAGCGGTCCACTTCTTCCATCGTATTGAAACTATGCAGTACGATCCTCAAACGCTCCTTCCCCTTCGGCACCGTAGGATGCAGGATAGCCCGGACATCCAGGCCGGCCGACTGTAAACTGGCGGCCAGATTGCGCGTAGCCTCATTACCCGGCGTCAATACCACCTGGATCGGCGTCTCACTATACAATGTACTAAGACTGGCTACTCCTTTCCTGAAGTGAGTAATTAACGCTGTAAGATGCTCACGGGCCGAATGCATATACGGGAAGAGCTCATAACTGGCTACGATAGCCGCAATTGCGGTCGGCGGCAATGCCGTGGTATAAATGAAGGACCTGGAGAAATTGATCAGAAAATCACGCAGATGCGGGCTTCCCAATACCACTGCGCCATGGCAACCCACCGCCTTACCGAAGGTATTTACCCGCGCAAAACAGGCCTGTTGTAATTGCAGTTGTTGTACTAATCCCTCCCCCTTTGCGCCCACTACACCTGTGGCATGCGCTTCATCTACAATCAGATGCGCACTGTACTGTTCACATAAAGCTGCAATTTCCTTCAGCGGCGCCATATCGCCATCCATAGAATAGACAGATTCCACCGCTACGAAAATATTGCCTGTGGCATGTTGCAGCTTTTTCACCAGGTCATCCAGGTCATTATGTAAAAAAGAAAAGGCCTGGGCCTTCGACAACCGGATCCCGTCCCGGATAGAGGCATGGATCAGCTGATCATAAATAATGGTATCTCCCTTCTGCGGTACTGCTGAAAATAAGCCCAGGTTCGCATCATAACCTGAATTATAGATCAGCCCAGCTCCACTCTGATGAAAAGTGGCCAGCATGCTTTCCGCCTCTTCTATCCATGCGTAATTTC
Source organism: Chitinophaga filiformis (assembly GCF_023100805.1). Lineage (NCBI taxonomy): Bacteria > Pseudomonadati > Bacteroidota > Chitinophagia > Chitinophagales > Chitinophagaceae > Chitinophaga > Chitinophaga filiformis. Next base: position 3,528,171 of record NZ_CP095855.1, on the reverse strand, counting down.
CCGCCAGTAAACGGGAGCCTGTACTACCATGCATATACGGCCTTGCCTGCAATAATGTATGCACACCTTCCTGCAAGGCTGCGCTGTGCGCAAGCCCCAGGTAATCATTCGAGCAAAAATCCACTGCACCGGGAGCAGGGAGCCTCAGCTGCCGGAACGCATGCTGCTCCTGCCGCTGCGCCAATTGCTTTAAAAGAAAATCTTCTTTCATCTCCCAAAGCTAAGTAACTTTGCCCTATGAGTAAAGTGTCCATTTTAGGTCTGCACCTTCCTACCGACCCGCGCTGGGTAAACCTGGCAGCTATTTCCCTGGAAGATGTCCTGACAGACCATGCCTTCTGCGAACAAAAAGCCGCGACTTCCTGCATATCACTGATACAGCGCTATCCTGAAAAAGACAGGCTGGTACAGGAATTAGCGCCTATTGTAACAGAAGAATGGGGACATTTCCGCCAGGTGCTGGCTGAGATGCGTAAACGCGGCTATACCCTGGGAAGACAGCGGAAAGATATGTATGTGAATGCCCTGATGACACATCAGCAGAAAGGCGGCGATCCACAGTCGGTACTGCTGGACAGGCTGCTCATCTTTGCCCTGATCGAAGCCCGCAGCTGCGAGCGTTTTCGTTTGCTCAGCGAGGGGCTGGAAGATGAATATCTCCGTGAATTCTATCGTAAGTTCATGATATCAGAAGCAGGTCACTATCGCCTGTTTATCGACCTGGCCAATGAATATATACCCGAAGACCAGGTAAAGACCCGCTGGCAGGAATGGCTGACCATAGAGGCTGAGATCATTAACAACCTGGAGGTACGTGGGGACAGGATGCACTAAAAATTGAAGCCGATATTTACATACATCCTTAAACGGCCATCCTGATCGCAGTACATTAGGGAGGCTTCTATAGGCCCGAGAAAAGAAGAATATCCGCCCGTTACACCATAGCCACTCATATACTTGTATTTCGAGGAAACATCTCCCAGGAAATCATACAATGCCACGCCGGCACGGGGAATGGCGTAAGTATTGCGCATCAGCTCATACTGGTAGGACAACTGGATGGTGGCTGCGCTGGAAGTAGTGATCTCTCCTTCCCTGATGCCCACGATCGGCAGCTGATTGCGCATCACATTGTTCAATCCTCCCAGTAAGAATGCGTTAATGGGTCCCTGACGATGACTGAAATTGGCGGCCCCGCCCAACTGAACCTGTAAGGTGCCGTTATAATTGAAGGGAATATTGTACTTCATCTGCATGATCGTCCGCTGGTAATTGTTGAAGCTATAGTTGTAGTCCTGCGGCGATATTTCTACCCCATCCTTATACAACCGATAGCCCTCCTGCTGGCGGTATACCCAACCTGATTCAAACTGCATATCTACCCCACGGCGTGGGAAGATCTTCCTGTCCAGTGAGTTGATACCGAAGTATAAATAACTGTTCACCTGGTTCCCATTCCCCCTCAATACTTCGACAGATTCATACCTGGGACTGATGTTCAGGAATTCATAACGGCTGCCTACCCCTACGGCCATCATGCTGTTCAGCGTGTACTGGAAACGGATATCCCCGTTCAGGTACTTCAGGTGATACTCCATCTGCCGTTTAAAATCCTTGTATAAGGAAAGTGCATTATCCTCAAAATAGGCGCCCAGCCCGAATCCGAAATTCCTTTTCGGTCCCAGGTATTTGAAATATTCAGCCAGTACCCTTGGATTTTCTCCTATCGCCAGGCTCACGAAAGCACGGGAGTTCGGTACAATGAAATTGCGCTGGGTGATATTCACAATAGCGCTGGCATTCGTGAAACTATTGTATTGCAGGGCAAACTTCACATAGGTCAGCGGGTTTTCTTCCACCTCAATATTCATCACACTTTTACCATCTCCTTCCGGCTCCAGTTTATAAGTGATCATCTTATAAAAGCGCGTACCGAATACGTTCAGCACCGCATCTTTGATATCATTTGGCGTATAGCATCCATCTTTTACCAGTCCCAGTCTTCCAAGGAAAAAACCCTCGTCAGAATGCACCAACCCTGTTACCCTGATGTCCACCAACTCTATATCCGGTGTAAAGGGTAAGCGGTTCTTACGGAAAGGTTCCTCCGGTGGATATAGTGTATTCAATGAATCAGCCATCCTTTTGAACACCGGGTACATCTCCGCTCCCTTTCTTTTCCCCAGCTCAAGCAAGGAATCCACGCTGCCAAAACTGGCGGCATTATAATTATCCAGGTGATGTTGAATGTAGATATCAGTTAGTTTCTTTGCCTGTTTAAAGTCGTCGGCATCCTTATAAAATCCCAGCTGGTAGATGATATCCAGCGGTGTCACCAGCTGGTCCGCCTTCCGCAATCCGCCGCTCACATTAGAGCCAATGACGAGGTCTGCTCCCATTTCTTTTGCGGTGATCACCGGGAAGTTACGCACCACGCCACCATCCACCAGCTTCTTATCGCCGATCTTGACAGCTGTAAACACGGAAGGGATCGCCATACTGGCACGGATCGCTGTCACGATATCACCCGTGTCCAGGGTAACGATGTCGCCGGTAGTAACATCAGTAGCAATGCATTTAAAGGGGATATTGAATTTTGAGAAATCTCTCACACCATTTACCGGCCAGCACAGACGTGCGAGTTCCAGCCATAACTGCTCGCCGGCTATAACACCGGAGGCCAGTTTGGGCTTTCCGTATTCAAAAGGTATTTCTATCAGGTATTTATTGTATTCCCGCTTTTCCTCGTAGGAGATGTCCGTCAGTACCGGCTGATTGGAGAACAGGTTGTCCCAGTCCATCTCATGGGCCATTTTCTCTATCGCATCCCCCGAATACCCCATGGCATAGAGGGAACCGATGATACTACCCATGCTGGTACCGGTAATATAATCCACTTTCAGGCCGGCGCTGTCAAGCGCCTGGAGAATGCCGATATGCGCCAATCCCTTAGCACCACCGCCACTCAGGGTAAGACCGATCCTGGGTCTTTTCCCTCCCTCCTGCGCAAAAACAACTGCGGGTAAAAGGATGATAATGAAAAAATAAACTAAAGCCTGGCGTTGACGCATATGTGTTCTTGTGTGGTGCAATCCTGAAGTCCCAAATAAAGTTAATAGAAATACTTCTAATATCAGACGCCTTATTCCATCCTTTCCCCCATAGAAATATGTAAATTCTATAACATTTACAACAATTTTCCTATATTATACATTCGTATTAACCAAGTGACCACGTATGAACAACAGCAAATTTACACAATCCATCTGGCAGGTAATACTGGCCTCGTCCGCAGGAACACTGATTGAATGGTACGATTTCTACATTTTCGGAAGTCTGTCCGCCATCATTTCCCAAAAGTTCTTCCCGCCCAGCAACCCTGATCTGGCCTACATTGCCACATTGGCCACCTTTGCTGTGGGATTCATTGTAAGGCCTTTCGGGGCGCTCGTATTTGGCAGATTGGGAGACCTCGTCGGACGTAAGTACACCTTTCTGCTTACACTCATGATCATGGGTGGTTCTACTTTCGCTATCGGCCTCATACCCAGTTATGAGAGCATTGGCATTCTCGCCCCTGTTATCGTATTGGTATTGAGGTTATTACAAGGCCTGGCCCTTGGTGGTGAATACGGCGGCGCCGCCACCTATGTAGCTGAGCACTCGCCACATCATCAGCGGGGATATTACACCAGTTTCATTCAGACAACCGCCACACTGGGTCTGTTCGTCTCCCTGGCCGTGATACTGATCACCCGCACCAGTCTCAGTACCGATGCTTTCAACAGCTGGGGATGGCGTATCCCCTTCTGGCTGTCAGTCGTATTGGTGATCATGTCCTACTATATCCGCATACGTCTGCAGGAATCTCCACTGTTCCTGCAATTAAAATCAGAAGGTAAAACCTCCACCAATCCTATAAAGGAGAGCTTCGGCAAAAAGGAGAACCTCCGCCTGGTATTACTGGCGCTTTTTGGCGCGGCCATGGGTCAGGGTGTGGTCTGGTATACCGGCCAGTTTTACGCCCTCTCTTTCCTGCAGAAAACCATGCAGGTGGAATTCGTACAATCCAATATCATCATTGCCGTAGCGCTGATGCTGGGTACGCCGTTCTTTATTTACTTCGGCAAACTGTCCGATAAAATAGGTCGTAAGAAGATCATGATGACGGGTATGCTCATCGCTGCGCTGGCTTACTATCCTATTTATGCCGGCATGGACCGTGTGGCGGATCTCAGCCTGAAAACAGAAGACACTACCAAATATAGTATTGAGAATTCCATCTCCCGGAATGACAAGATGCAGAATATCGAGAAATCCATAAAGACAAGGTATTTTACGGATGGGGCAAAGTCCCGGGAGACCGTCACCGTTACCGACGGGAAATCTGAAACTGTAAAAGAGATCATTGTCAGTAAAGCGCAACTTTGGTGGCTGATCCTGTTGGTTTTCATACAGGTTATTTTCGTTACCATGGTGTATGGGCCGATCGCAGCGTTCCTGGTAGAGCTCTTCCCTACCCGTATCCGGTATACTTCCATGTCCTTACCTTATCATATCGGGAATGGGGTTTTCGGAGGATTATTACCGACGGTATCCACCCTGCTCGTGACACAAACCCATCATCATTTAGCAGGGCTCTTGTATCCGATCATTATTGCCCTGATATGCTTTGTAGTGGGGGTAGTGGGGATTAAAGGGAATATGATTAACCAGGATTAGCGATCTTGTGCCGGGTTACGGCTGTTCATTGACCGGTTCCGATTTTCGTTTCCATTCCATTTCCCCCCGTTGAAAACGGGGGGCTACAAACACGTCGCTCCTGACAGAGCGATATGCGTAGTATTGCCGGTTCACAGCTGCATCCCTTCGAAATAAGCCAGTTCTTCCTCCAGCCTGAGGAAAGGATATTCTTTCATTAGCTGTTTGGTTTTTCCCGCATAGGTCTGTAGGAATTGCCGGTGCTGAGTGCTTGCCGGGTTGAATGGACGATGCTGTCTTGCACGGTTAATCTCTGCCACCAACGGTAGCAGGCGGCGTCCTTCTTCTGATACACAGCTGGCAGTGAAGTGATCCCACACATAATTAACGGCCAGTTCATTGGGATGTACCAGATCTTCTTTATAAAAACGGTAGTCCCTCAGATCATCTATTACCAGTTCATATGCGGGAAAATAAAAAAGGCGGTCAAATTTATTGACGAGGTGGTGTACTGTTTGTATCAGCACCGCTTTACTCAGATTATTTTCCACTACCCCATCCCTGGCATAACGTACAGGGCTAATGGTGAACATGATCTTTACTTTCCTGTTCCGGAAAAAAAGACGATGCATCAGGTTATCCAAAGCAGAAATTGCATCTGGAGGAGAAAGCAACTTTTTATGAAACTGAGCGGCAGGCACTTTATGGCAATTGCCTACTACCTGGTTGCTGGTGGCGAGTGTGTAGGTATATGCAGACCCAAGCGTAATGATCAGCCAGTCCGCTTCTTCCAGCCGTTTAGCAGCCAATTCCTGCGAAGTATTGATGGCGGATAATACCTCTTCCATCTCCATACCGGAAAAACGGCTGTGATGATCCCAGCTATGCCATAAGTCTCCGTGTGAAAAGAGATCATCCACAGTATACTGTTTCCCGTCAAGATAGGTATGCAGGGCCTGGGTGATACTGATCGGATTATATAAGATACCATGAGGATTTACCAGGGCATCAAAACGATATTGTTGTAAACGTTCCCCTATCTCCTCCGCAAAACAGGAACCCATCAACAGTATTTTGTCGGTATACTGAACAGGTGTTGCAATAGGAGATACAGGAAATGTCAGACGGAAGTTTGTCATGATTCAATACTACATGATAAGAACTACGTGATACCAGATCACATTACTACATACCAACCTTCATGATACCACATTACATAATGCCGGACTACAGAAGATAGCCTGCATCATACCAGCCCACCGTAGTACCAGACTGCCTGGCAAGCGCTTACATCATATCAGACTACCTTAATACCAGGCTGAATGATAAGACCAGCCTGCCCTAATAGCAAACCTCTTAATAAGCGATGGCATTACGCCAGGCGGACTAGTTCCGGGCTCCATTATACCAGCCTTAATAAAAAATACGGTCGGCAATCTCCTGTGCGGCCCGGAGGGCGCTGAAATCAAGCCCCAGCTGTTCATGACGTCCTACACTGAATTCCAGCAGACGCTCAGTTGCAAGGTTTCCTACCAATTCATTGTGCGCCATCGGGCAACCGCCTATTCCCTTGATCGCGCTGTCAAAACGCCGGCAACCCTTATCGTAGGCTGCGGATACCTTTTCCTCCCAACTATTGGGCGCTGAGTGAAAATGTGCGCCGAATTCCACTAAAGGATAAGCCGGTATTAAGGTTGAATACAGTTTTGTAATGATCTCAGGAGTAGCTACCCCCACCGTATCCGCCAGGGAGACGATCGTAATATCCCGCTGCACCAGCTCATCCACCCATCGTAGGGCAATGGAAGCATCGTAATGATCACCATAAGGATTGCCAAAGCCCATAGAAATATAGACCACCAGCTGCTTGCTGTTTTTAATGCACAGCTCCTGGAGGGTATCTATCAGCTCCAGCGAGTCCAGGATGGTCTTGTTGGTGTTGCGTAGCTGAAAAGTTTCTGATATCGAAAAAGGATATCCCAGGTAAGCGATCTCATCGAACACCACAGCTTCTTCCGCCCCCCGCTGATTGGCTACAATCGTCAGCAATTTACTTTTTGTACCGCTCAGATCCAGGCGGGAGATCACCTCTGCGGTGTCTGCCATCTGGGGGATGGTTTTTGGAGATACAAAGCTGCCGCAGTCAAGGGTATCAAAACCCACTTTCAGCAGCGCATTCAGGTATGTTACCTTTTCATCCGTGCTTATTTGCCTGTGCCAGCCTTGCATGGCATCACGTGGACATTCGATCAGTTTCATTTACTGGTGATTTTTTTATGCGCCTCTTTGCTTCATGGCTTCATACAGGATGATGCCTGCTGCAACAGATACATTGAAGGATTCAAAGTTTCCGGCCATAGGAATGTGAAACAGGGTATCTGACGCTTTCAGCAGGGCGGGATATACGCCCTTGTCTTCCGATCCCATGATCACCGCTACCGGTTCCTGCAGCTGGCAGTCATAGAGCTTGGTTTCTGCCTCCATTTCGCTGGCAATGACCTTAATACCGTTCAGGTGAAGGGTATCGATCGCCTTCAGCAGGCTGTTTACCCGGCATACAGAGATCGTTTCCAGCGCGCCGGCAGAGGACTTGATGGCCTCCTCGTTCAGGGCAGCTATCCCCCGGTCGGGAATAATGATAGCCTGGGCGCCGCAGCAAACGGCACTACGGGCAATGGCGCCTATATTGCGGACATCCGTGATCCCGTCCAGTATAAGGAACAAAGGCGTCTCTCCCTGTTCAGTCACATGAGATATCACATCCTGCAGGTCAAGATAGTTGATCTGGCCTGTAATGGCAATGACACCCTGGTGATTAAATGACGTCAGTCCATTCAGTTTCTCCACCGGAACCAGGTTCACCGGGATGTTATACTGATCGGCCAACTTTTTGATCTGGGGGATGATATCCCCCGTTGCGCCACGCAACATATAAATACGCTCAATTGCCTTTCCCGCGTTGATCGCTTCCACAACCGGCTGCCTGCCAATCACCATTGACGATGCCTTGGGCCTGGGGGCATGCTGGCGAAATCCACCAGGCTTTTTAAATCTTCTTTGTTCCATTATCTGCAAAGAACGGAATTTAATGCCAATTGGGGAATTCATATCTCTCCTTCCAGCATCATCAGCTTTATCTTCTGAATGGCGGCAATTGACAGAGAATCAGTTATCTCATAGTTTTTGACCATCTGGTAGGCCGTCTCAAAGGGGACCCTTTTCACGTACAACTGCTCCGTTTCTTCCGGTTCCGCCTCCCGCTGTTCCAGTCCGCGGGCCAGGTACACCACTCCCGCCTCGTCACAAACAGAATTGGACAGGTGCATTTTCACAATAGGTGTCCAGTCTGTGGCCACCAGGCCGGTTTCCTCCAGCAATTCCCTTTTGGCGCTTTCCAGCGGGTCTCCTCCCAGTGGCCCTCCCCCTTCGGGGATCTCCCAGGAGAACTGTTCCAGAGCAAAGCGGTATTGCCCTACCAGGTAAATATGCTGTTCTTCATCCAGGGCTACCACACCAATAGCGGCATTTTTAAAATGTACAATGCCATAAATGCCCCTGCCACCCGAAGGGTTCAACACCTGGTGTTCCGTTACCATTATCCATGGGTTATCATATTTTCTTTCACTGGATAAGATCGTCCAGGGATTTGTTTGTGTATCCATATCGCAAAGAAAGCAAAAAAAAACCGCCTCGTTGGAAACGAGACGGTGTCAACCAGATGTCGGCGGTAAATACCTTTTGAACATCATACCTAAATCTAAATCGTATCTTTATAATATTATTTTCACCTGAGTCAGATGGTGTTTTAAATGCTCTAAATAATCCGTCACCACATATTCCAGTGTGACAGGTTCGTTCTCATTAATTTTTATCAGATGTTGCAGTGCCTTCGCGGGTATGGCGCGTATAGTTAACGCCAGATGCTTGTTCATCCCCGCCCATAAATCAATCAGTTCCTGCCAGCTGCTGAACTGCCAGGCTTGTCCCTTTACCCAAAAATCCTGCGCATATCCAGGAATCTCCAACAAAGATATCTGTTGGGATCGTATAAAACGAACATTATTATTAATTGCTGAATCAATAAGATGTCCGATTATTTCTTTCGGACTCCACTTACCTCTGCTAATCCGCTCTGCTGCTACGGTTTCAGGGATTTGTCGTAAAAGCGGGACTGCCGTATTTATTGCGTTTATTAAGCCGTTGGCGATCGCATAATGCCTGTTTTCTTCACCAAACACTATCTCCATTTTAATGGTGCTGCGCTCGTAGCGCCCTTCTTCTACCGGTATTTCCCGGAATCCCAGTTTCTGATACATATTCAGTGCCGGTACCAGTTTAGTGTTAGAGTACAAGACAACTTTCTTCAATCCTTTCCTTCTGGCTAATTCCAGGATACCCTCTGCCAGCTTCCAGCCTATCCGGTGCCCCTGATAAGCTTCATCAACAGCCATCTTGGTCATTTCTGCCGTTTCTGTGTCTATAGATTTTAACGCTACAGTGCCCGCAATTGTTTCACCCACCATCGCAAAAATGATATCTCCTCCCTTCGCAATGATATGCTGGTCGGGCTTGCCAAGCACATCTTCATCTACCGGTTCTACCGTGAAATACTTCTCTATCCACCACTTGTTCAGTCGCTCGAAATGCGGCTGATAGGCCGGCATATAGTCAACCAGTTTTACTTCATTACTTTGTAGTGGTGCCATATTGTTGTTTGTTTTTATTAACAGCTCTGTTTACCATATATACTCCTCCCAGTGTCACCAGACAGGAAATACCTGTTGTCCAGTTCAGGTGTTCATGAAGGATCAGCCACCCCAGCAATACAGCTACTATTGGATTGATATAAGCGTATACAGATGCCAGGGAAGGTGGCAGGTTGTTCAACACGAACACATAAGATGAATATCCCAATATCGATCCGATAAAGATCAGGTAGAGCAAACTGCCCCATAATTCAATATTGAATCCATCTAACGGGAACGACTGCCCCATCATTGTTGCCACAATCGTCATTACGATACCACTGAACAACATCTGGAACCCTGCGCCATAAAGAAAATTGATCTTCAGCGCCCAGCGGGCGGTCAGCACCGATCCTATCGCCCAGCTGATGCATGCTATCAGTGTCAGGAAGATCCCGAGGCGGAATTCCGGGTTCGTCAGGCTTGCCAGATAATCATAGAAGATACCTCCCACTCCCAACAAACCGATCAGCATTCCCGCTACCAGCAGGATAGTGAACTTCGTACGCTGTACCAGGAAGTAACTGAATATGGTGATCCAGATCGGCACCGTTGCCACGATGATCGCACAAAGTCCGCTGGGTATATATTGCATGGCCCATGTGATCAGTCCGTTACTCAGGCAGAGCATCATCACACCGATCACGAAGAGTCGCGATAACACCACCTTCTCCGGAAATTTATATCCCTTCAGTAAAAAGAAACTTGTTAAAAGCATACCGGCGATCGTCTGCCTGATGCCCGCCAGCATAAGACCATGCGTATGGCGAACACCGATCCTGGAGGCCAGGTAAGTGGTACCCCAGAAAATACTGACTACCACCAATGCCATATAGGCATTCGTGTTTGATTTTTTCATACTCCGAAGTTGTTATTGGTTGTGAGCGATAATGATGAAGCTATTTTACTGTCAGCGCTGCCGTTTGTTGTTTCATTTCCTTCCACACAAGAGCGAGGTCATTCTCCGTTGTACGCCAGTTCACAAACGCTGCGCGGATGGCTGGCACTCCCTGGTAAACGGTAGGAGTCATCATTACTTTTCCGCTATCGTCCAGTGCCTTTATCAAAACATCGGTCGCTGCCTGCTTCTCTTCATCAGCTACATTCAGTGTGAAACAGACAACACATAATCTGACCGGCGCCAGTAAATGGAATGCGTCGTTCTCCCGTATCAGTTCTCCAAGCTGACGTGCCAGCTCTATATTATTATTCACGATATCAGCATATCCTTCTGCGCCATAGGCCATGAGCGAATACCAGGCGGGTAATGCCCGCAGTCGTCGTGAGTTCTCAGGTGTGTAGTTGCTATATTTAAAGTCTTTTGCCGGATCTCCCAGGTAAGCGGCGCCTGCATTCTTAAATGTATCGAGTTGCAGCTGTGTATGACGGGTGAAGATCATAGCGGCATCATAAGGAACATTCAACCATTTATGTGCGTCGATAGTGATACTGTCTGCCGCGTCCCAGCCATTCAGCAGATGCCTGTATTCCGGCACACAGGCGGCGAAGGCGCCGAATGCAGCATCTATATGTAACCAGAAGCCATATTCTTTTTTTAGCCTGGCGATGGCGGCGAGGTCATCGAAGTCGACGGTATTGACAGTGCCGGCGCTGGCCACGACGATCAGTGGTTCTCCCTGATGTTTCTTCAGATAGTCTTCCAGTACTGCAATGTCAATTGATTCTCTATCCGGCAGACTGGATAACTTCAGCATCGCGTTTCGGCCGAATCCTAACATAGCCAGCGACTTTACCGTACTGGAATGTGGTATACAGGAAATGATCCTGGTGTTTGCCAGAGCAGCCATTCCTTCCTGCGCCACATCTACGCCCAATTGTCTGCCGAGCCATTGTCTTGCGATGGCAAGGCCCGTGAAATTGGCCATCGTGGCTCCTGTTACAAAGCATCCGGAAAATGCTTCCGGCAACCCGAACAGCTGCCGGAGCATTGCAATGGTTTCCGTTTCTATCTGTAATGGCGCCGTATCCTTATCCGCGGCATTCATATCGAAAACTGCTGTCAGCCAGTCGCCGGCTATTGCCGGTACTGTTGCACCACCTGTTACAAATCCCCAGTTGCGTGCGCCGCTGTTGCCGGCGAGGTGTTGTCCATACCGCTCATTAAATTGTAACAAGGTGCTTCTTGCTCCCATTCCCTTTCGTGGTAGTTCCAAACGCTCAAACTCCGCGCTGGCGGATTTTACCGGCAGTGCGTCTATCTTTGACAAGAAAGCTACGCTGTAGTCTTTTACTTCCTGAAGGAAGGCATCAACTTGGTTTAGATCCTGGCGTAATAACTGATTCATCTGAGGTTGATTTAACTATTATGGGAACGAGACTTCAAAATTGGAATAATTTCGGGACATAAAACAGATTCAGTTTTGTAATTTTTGACCAGATCAGATTGGAAATCCGGGGGCTTGATTAGTTTGCGGTTTCGTAATGTTTTGATTTGTTTCTTTGCGGTTTTGTTTGCTTACGGATTATTTTCCGGGCCGGATAAGTGTCAGAATTGAAATTATTCTGGCGTGGGGATTTTCTGAGTTTTGTTTTTGAGCCTGTTAAATGCGGACGGTTTGGAAGCAGGCTTTGGTTTCAGATGAGAGATTCCGGGCTGTATCCCTTTCCGAGTCCTTACTATTTAGCCTTATCAAGCGTGCAGGCATAGGATTGCTGTTTAACTCCTATCAATCGTACCAACTCTCTCCAAGGGATAAGGCCCTGCATCTCCATCTGAAACCTCCGCTGTCCGGTGCTACGCCTAATAGCAAACTATATATTAATAAGACTAATCATCGCATTGTAGCGCTCACGTTCACATCAGCTGACATTTCATTTCCGTACCCCGTTGTCAATATTCCTGCAGTAAATCATTGATATTATAAGCATTACAAGTACTGCACATCAACGCTATTATTAGCACTCCTTATATCTCCCTCCAATTCTGCATCTTTTCAATGGACCATTTCTCTTATATTCTATTTTCTCTGCCATTTTAGGTACTGCATATTTTTTCACTTTGTATCCGGTACTACTAACATTCTCTGTTTAATTCCTGTAACCATTTCCTCTAACACTTTTCCTCTAAAACCTTTCCTATAAAGCATTTCCTATAAACCATTTCCTCTAAAACCTTTCCTATAAGCATTTCCTGTAAAGCATTCCTTGTAAACATTTCCTGATATCCTATTTCTGATTATTCTCACAATACTATTGCCTTATCTCAGAATAATTCCAATGACCCAAACTTCTGCTTCATCTCATGTTCCAGCAACCATTTCTTCCGCCAGATCCCTCCTGCATAACCAGTTAGTGAACCATCACTGCCTATTACTCTGTGACACGGCACTACGATCGCTATCCTGTTCTTCCCATTGGTAGTACCTACCGCCCGGATACTTTTAGGATTGTTGATCCGTTTTGCCAATTGCATGTACGATATGGTCTGGCCATACGGGATCATTGTCAGTTGTTGCCACACTGTTTGTTGAAACGCCGTCCCGGGCTGTGCAATGGGGAAAGTGAATTGTTGCAGGCTTCCTCCGAAATAAGCTGCTAATTCTTCTATGCATTGCAACATCGTATCCGGCAAAGGATCATGTGTAATAGCGATCCCTTCCTTGAAAGTCAAGGTATTAACAGCCTGCGCATCACCAATAATAGTAAGTGGTCCTACCGGAGTTGTGATTGTATGTATATGCGAGGGTATTTCTATTCCCGCATCTGATGGCATTATCGGTGGTATATGAGAGGTTATCATATTGTTCAGTATTATAGATTATATGTTGAGTTCTGTGTTTGCCTTATATTGTTTCAGACCGCTAGGTCATAAGGCCATATGGTCATTTCGCTTTAACTACATAGTCTATTGCTGTTACATGTTTTCCGTTCTGTCGCAGTTGCTTACTGTTTCTGTTGCATAGTTCCAATTCATCGTTGTTATTATACTGTTTTCTCTTGTACGGACTATATTGCATCGCCGCTATTACACAGTTTCGCTATTATACAGTTTCCTTCATGGCTTGTATCATTACTACTACACCGTCTTCCTGACATAGCTTATTATATCGATCTTACCATACCGCTTCCTAAACAAGTTCGGCCTTATCAATTCTGCTCTTTCATGTAAGCTCACTAATTAATTAATATAGCGATCTCCATAAATAAAACGTCGCATATGCTGCATGTTCTTTCCAATGCTGCGTATATGATTTTACGTCTGCCAGTGAGGGTTTGGATGGCAGTTCCAACTGATATTTAAGTGCGTTATGTAAACCTGCATCTTCCAATGGTAATGCCTGGTGATGACGATGGTATTTCATTAGCACATAATTAGCAGACCAGTTTCCAATACCGCGAAACGATACCAGATGATCTCTCGCCTGTTGATAATCCATATTCTCCAGCTGTTCAGCTGTGAGGAGTCCGCTTGCCATTGATTGTGCCAGTCGGATGATGTAGTCTGCCTTACTGCGGGAAAACTGCATACTGATCAGGCTAGCTGGTTCCAATGCAGCGATGACGGAAGGATGAGGATATACATAATGATCTTTTCCGTCAATAACAGCGTGATGGCCGAAGGCCTGAATAAATCGTTGACGCAATGTATAGGCAAAACCCAGGGTGATCTGTTGTCCGGTAATACTCCATGTCAAGGCCTCAAACAGGTCGGGGATGCCAATCAGTCTTAATCCCTTATAACGTTTTACCAGCGAGGCCAGTACCTTATCCTTCTTTGCAAAGTCATAAAATGGCCGCAGATCTGCATTTAAGTGTAACCAGTGACTAATATACCGACGGATATATTCCACATCGACACTGTCAGGTTCCCTCAAAGTATCGGGGTCATTTTTACTATCCGACCCACTATCAATGCCGGTACTCCTAACCGTCACACGTAAAGACTTTGCAACTGCATCATCACCGATCTCCACCAATATTGGCTGACCATTTGATACGAGCATTTTCTGTACCACGTCTCCCTCCACGTAATGCAGACACTCTTTTTCGGAGCGCCCCAGAAAAACAAGGCATTCTGCGAAAGAAAAATTATCGTGATCAGTAATTGGTATATTGACAACTGTCTGCTGACTCATGAATTGTTATTAATAAATTAGTTGGTTAAACACAGCAGGTAACCAAATGCGGATAATGAATGTTAAACAGCGCCGAAGAACATAACTACTGTTCCCCCTGTACGATACCACCCAGGTTCTACGGCTTACATCGCTTACAGGCACGATATCCATTCTTCATAGCTTCTTCCCTTGTAAGATAAAAAGTGACGTTATCAGGTCGTGGATTTGCAGAGCAGGATGGCTTACAGAAGATACCTGTGGTACGTACTGCATTATAGAAAAGGCCATCAAATTCCTTATCCTTACTCAGCATCGCCTGCAACATTACAGGCAGAGTCAGGGGAGCGCCTTTCTCATAAGCAGTCCGTTCAAGGAATACCCCATGATCATTTTCCAGTGACTGCTGTCCCCATTGGAGATAGGTATCCAACCATTCCTTAAGGGCGTAGAAAGCTGTCTTATTGAGATATCCGTATCGTTCCCTTCCTGCCTGATAGATCTTTATCCAACCGCTGTCTTCCAGGAACTGCAAATGCTTGGACACAGCCTGTCTGCTGATATCGTCAAAATGTTCATTTATCTGATTCACATTTAATGGCTGCAAACGTAAGAGGGAAAGAATCTCCCTGCGTACCGGATCGGCAACGCCCTTAAACAGTTCTTCCATTATGCAATTTTTTAGTTGCATAAAGTTATGCAATTTTCCAGTTGCGCAAAATAAATCTTCAACAGACCAGGAAACTTAGCAAGAAAACGTACTTGTCTGTAATACCTGATTCACCATACTGGATATAAGACACTAAGACAGCAACATAATAAGCGTGCATATTCGCTTCTGGGTTGATAGGGAAGATTAAAAGTCGAAGACCGGAAGATTACACAGTTATTATAAACCCGCATCTGCAGTCAATTATAACGGAGCTCATCCTCTCAACATCTCCCCAGCTGCAGCGGAAGGTTCCAGGTGGAGACCCAAGGGCCTTATCCCTTTGAGAGCGCCGATACGCCTGACGGGAGTTTAATAAAGCTCCCAAAGCCAAACACGATTGATAATGTTTAATAGCAAGGGCTCGAAAAGGGATACAGCCCGGGGTCCCACCTGGAACCGAAGCTACACAACCAACAAACCATCCAATCGTCTATCACAACGGACCTCATCATCCCGACAACAGCGGAAGGTTCCAGGTGGAGACCCAAGGGCCTTATCCCTTTGAGAGCGCCGATACGCCTGACGGGAGTTTAATAAAGCTTCAAAAATTAGACACGATTGATAATACCTGACAGCAAGGGCTCGAGCCCGGGGTCGCACCTGGAACCGAAGCCACCCGAAAATCCCCTCACCATATCAGATGTATTTTTATTACTTTTGAACCATATCAGATCACCAATGCTAAAAACAGCCGAACATCTCTACCTCCAGATCGCCGACAAACTGGAACAGCTCATCTCCAAAGATGTCCTGAAAATCGGCGACAAACTCCCCTCCGTCCGCACCATGAGCGAAGAACAGGGCGTGAGTATGAGCACCGCCTTCCAGGCCTACTACCACCTGGAAGCTAAAGGACTGATAGAATCCCGCCCTAAATCGGGTTATTACGTGATCTTCAGCCCGCGCAGAATGCCGGAAATGCCGAAAGCTTGTGAAGCGGTAAAAAAGCCCTCAGAAGTCACGCTGCATGAAATGATCACACAGGTATCCCAGGATATGAGCCTGCAGAATATCACCAGGCTCGCCTCCGCCGCGCCACCGGAATCCCTGCTGCCGGCAGCGAAGATCTCCAAGGCACTGATACAGGCACTGCGCAAGTCGCCCAATGCCGGCATTGCTTATGAACCGGTGCAAGGCAACCCCGACCTCCGGCGGCAGATCGCCCGGAACTCAATCCTCTGGGGCGGCGCTATTAGTGAAGAAGATATTGTAACCACCAATGGCTGCATGGACGCCCTTACGCTCTGCTTATCCGCAGTAACACAACCTGGCGACACCATCGCACTGGAAAGCCCTGCATATTACGGCTCCCTGCAACTGGCGGAAAGCCTGGGATTAAAAGTACTGGAAGTCCCTACTCACCCGGGAACGGGCGTAGACCTGGAATACCTGGACAAAGCTATCCCGAAGTTTAAAATTAAAGCCTGCCTCTTCGTCACCAATTTTACGAATCCACTGGGAGCCTGCATGCCTGACTGCCACAAACAGGAACTCGTCAGACTGCTGGAAAAGTACAACATCCCGCTGATCGAAGATGATATCTATGGCGACATGTACTTCGGCAAGGAACGCCCCGGCGTATGTCAGACATTTGATACCAACGGACTGGTACTGCTATGCAATTCCTTTTCCAAATCGCTCGCTCCGGGGTACCGCGTAGGATGGACAGTGCCCGGCAGATACAAAGAGAAAGTGCTGAACCTGAAAAGGCATCACTCTATCTCCTCTCCCTCCCTGCCCAGCGCCGCCATTGCCTGTTTCCTGGAGAACGACCGCTACGAGCACCATCTCAGGGGAATGAGAAAGAACCTGCATACACAATACATGCGCCACCTGCAGGCTATCAGGGAATATTTTCCGGAAGACTGCTGCGTATCACGCCCACAGGGAGGTTTTGTGCTGTGGGTAGAGCTCCATCCGAAAGTGAATACCTACGAGCTGTATGAACAGGCCATAAAACATAAAGTATCTTTCGCACCCGGTAGGATCTTCTCCCTGCAGGAACGCTATAATAATTGTATGCGGATCAGCTTCAGCAATCCCTGGAGCAAACAGATAGATGAAGGTTTAAAGACATTAGGACGACTGATCCGGAAGATGTCGTAAATAGTGAGGCCGGGATAAGACTATCCCGGCCATCTGCCTAAACCTACAACTGTATATATTATAAAAACTTAAGCGGTTTTACGATAGTTAAGAATTGCCCAGCCATTCAGCACCACAGCGAACGCTATTTCATACAGGAACTGCATCCTGATATCGCTGAAATGACTGCCTTTCAGTACGATCATCCGCACCACATCAATGAAATGCGTTACGGGCGTTAATCTAGCGATCATCTTGGCCCATGGCGGCATATTATCCACCGAAACGAACAGCCCACTCATCAGTGTAAAGATCATGATGAAGAAAAAAGCAACGAACATCGCCTGTAACTGATTATCGCTGTACGTTGATATCAACAGTCCAAAGCCCAGCAAAGCCACCAGGTATATCGCCAGAAAACTATATAACAGCAACAGGCTGCCCAGCGGAATAACACCATATACAAATCTCGCCAGCAATAACCCCAGGGTAAAGTCCACCATGCCGATCACCCAGAAAGGGATCATCTTTCCAATGATGAACTGCCATTTTTTGATAGGTGTTACATTGATCTGCTCGATGGTGCCTATCTCTTTTTCCTTTACAATATTCAGCGCGGCAATGAAACCACCTACCATCGTCACCAGCAGCACCAGGATGCCCGGTACCATGTACAGATGATAGTTCATCTCCGGGTTGAACCAGTTCGAATAGGTCACATCGACATTGCCGGCAGTGGTCTTAGCTGGCAACCATCGCATGCGGATCTCATTGTTAAAATCGCCCAGGATGGTGTTGAGATAAGCGGTACCCAGTCCCGCCTTCGTACCATTGATAGCATCGGCAGCAAGATAGACCTCTGCCCTGCTCTCCCGCACCAGGTCTGTTTCGAAGTGTGCCGGGATCTCCAGGATGATGTCTGCCTTTTCCCGTTCTATTTCGTGCAGGGCCGGTGCATAACCGGTATAATAGCCGGTGATGTGAAAGTACCCGGAAGAAGCAATTTTCGTCACCATCTGTTGTGTATAGGAGGAATGGTCCCTGTCTACTACCACCAGGTTGATGTTCTTTACATCAAAATTGGCCGCTAGGGGCATGATCAGCAGCTGGACCAGGGGCATAATAAAGATGACCGGTAAAAGTCCTTTATCGCGGAATATCTGCCTGAATTCCTTCTCGAGTAATAGTCGTAATGTTCTCATGACAGACGCGTTTTAAAGCTTTTAATGCTGATCATCAGCAGGGCGGTGGTCATCCCTGCCAATACCAGTGTTTCCTTCCAGATGACACCTAATCCCAGTCCTTTCAGCATCACCGCCTTGATGATCACGTAGAACCAGCGGGAAGGCACCAGGTTGGAAATGAGCTGTAAAGGCAATGGCATATTCTCCAGCGGAAAAATAAAGCCTGTAAATAAGATGGTCGGCAGCATCATGCCCATCATCGATACCATCATCGCAATCTGCTGTGTACGTGTAACGCTGGAGATAAGCAGTCCCAGCGAAAGACAACAGATGATGAACAATGTACTTTCCAGGAACAGCAGTATGATATTTCCCCTGATAGGCATATCCAGCAGGAATACGCTCAGCAACAGGATAATGATAAGATCTACCAGCGATAATGCCAGATACGGCACTGCTTTGGCCAATACGACATAGGTAGGCTTAAAGGGTGATACCAGCAATATCTCCATAGTGCCCATCTCCTTCTCCCGCACAATAGATACCGATGTCAGCGTAGTGCAAATGATCATCAGCACCAGCGCCATAACGCCAGGCACAAAGTTCATAGAACCGTTCAACTCCGGATTGTACAGCATCCGGGTCACCGGCTCTATACGCATGGGTATATTGGCGGTAGGATTGATCTGCTGCTGATAATCGCCGATAATAGCAGTGAGATAATTGGTCAGTGTTTTCGCCGTATTCGGATCAGCGGCATCTGCAATGATCTGTACCTGCGCCGACTGACCATGCAACAGATCATTACCAAAACCAATCGGGAACACCACCGCACATTTCACCGCTCCTTTCTTAAACGCCTTGTAGATATCCGCATCAGACACGGCGCTGGCTGCGATATTAAAATATTTACTGGCGGCGATCATTGTCGTGAGCTGCTGCGAAGCGGCATCTCCCGCATGATCCACAATGATGATATCTGCATTCTTTATTTCTGTTGTCAGCGCATAGCCGAACAACAGGATCTGCATGACCGGCAACCCGAACAGGATCAGCAAAGTGCGCCTGTCCCTGAATACGTGGTAAAATTCTTTTTTGACAAAAACCATGAACTGTTTCATGTATATCTTGTTTAGTCGGCTGAACGTTTTGCGGTCCTCGCCAATGCATAAAATACTTCATTCATAGAACCGGCATTAAACTGCCGCTTCAGATTGGCTGGTGAGTCCAATGCATCTATGCGCCCGTCTACCATCACCGAAATACGGTTACAATACTCCGCTTCATCCATGTAGTGCGTTGTGACAAATACAGTAATACCACTATCCGCTGCATCGTATATCAGGTCCCAGAACTGCCGGCGCGTTACCGGGTCCACTCCTCCGGTAGGCTCATCGAGGAATACGATCCGGGGCTGGTGGATGATGGCTACGGAGAATGCCAGCTTTTGCTTCCAGCCCAAGGGCAGACTGCCTACCATCATTTTTGCTTCTTTCTCCAAACCCAGTTTTGCGATCAGCTCATCACCCTTTTCCTTCAGCTGCCTGTCAGATAAGCCATAGACGCCACCATAAAAACGGATGTTCTCTTTCACCGTCAGGCTCTCATACAGGGAGAATTTCTGGCTCATATAACCGATGTTCCGCTTGATCTCTTCCTGTTGCTTAAACACATTATAACCCGCTACGGCAGCCTCGCCGGAAGTGGGATAAGACAGACCGCACAACATGCGCATGGCGGTTGTTTTCCCTGCACCGTTCGCCCCGAGGAACCCGAAGATCTCACCCTGGTCAACGTCAAAAGAAATATGATCCACCGCTACAAAATCGCCGAATCGTTTTGTCAGGTCTTTACAGACGATTGCCTTTTCACTCATGGATGCTTGTTTTAGCAATAAAACAGTCTTCTATATCTGGTGTGATGGCTTTAATATGAACCCCCTGATGCCCTTTACTTTCAAGCCAGGACAGCAAGGCTGCCGGATGGTCCGTTTCCTCATTTTTGAACGAGAGGTGTAGTGTATCTCCTGCAGCATAACATTGCGCGATACCGGCATACTGCCTTGTATCTTTCAACAGCAGATGCACCTTTGCTGCCATCAACGCATACAGCTTGCCCGGATAAGCGCTGATAATATTTGCAGGCGTATCGATTGACAGTATCCGGCCTGTTTGTATCAGCGCGATCCGCTCACAGAGGCTGGCCTCGTCCATGTAAGGAGTGGACACTACTATCGTAATGCCTTCCCTCTTCAGGCGTTGCAGCATTTCCCAGAATTCCCTGCGCGAAACTGCGTCTACACCTGTGGTGGGCTCGTCGAGGAAAAGTACTTCAGGCCTGTGGATGAGCGCACAGCAAAGTGCCAGCTTTTGCTTCATGCCACCCGACAACTTCCCCGCACGCCTGTTTTTGAATGGAGCGATCTGCTCGTAAATATCTTTGATCAGTGCATAGTTCGCTGCTACCGTTGTACCGAACAAGGTGGCAAAAAAATGCAGGTTCTCTTCGATCGTCAGGTCCTGGTAAAGCGAGAACTTCCCGGGCATATATCCCACGCAGCTGCGGATCTCATGGTAATGCTTTACCACATCATATCCGGCCACGGTAGCAGTTCCCTTATCCGACAACAGCAATGTTGTGAGTATACGGAAGATGGTCGACTTGCCGGCGCCATCAGGCCCTATCAGCCCAAACAGCTCTCCCTTTTTTACAGAGAACGATACGTCCTCTAAGGCAGGTGGCCCGGCTTTGACGTACGATTTACTGACATGCTGCAGTATAACTGTATCCATGATCAATGGAATTGAGTGATGGCAAACATGCCTATTTTCAGATAACCATCATTCGGAACGCGGATCTTGATAGCATACACAAGATTGGCGCGTTCTTCTTTTGTCTGGATGGTTTTAGGCGTAAACTCCGACTTGCCGGAAACATAAGATATCACACCAGGATAGGTCTTGTAATCTTTCTTCCCCGCATCGATCAATACCTTTACTGACTGTCCCAGTTTGATCTCCGGCAGTTGCGTTCCGGTGACATATGCTTTCAGCAGCAGGGTATCTGTATCTGCTATCTTGTACAATGCTTTTCCTACCACCGCCATCTCGCCCTGTAACGCATATCTTGCCAGCACAGTGCCTTTTACCGGGTTTACAATCACTCCTTTCCTGATCTCGTCATCATAGCGGGCCAATGATTTCTGCAAGGGGCCTTTCTCACTCAATACACTCCTGTTCTTGTCAGCAACACTGGTTTCGTTTACTGTCAACTGCTGGCGGGTGACGATAAGCTGTTTCTGTAACTGGTCCACCTGCGCATTGATATCATCCAGTTGTTTTGGTGTGGCGGCATCTGCCTTTACCAGGTTCTCCGTACGTTGCTGTTCATGCAGTAACTGCTTTAGCTGCGACTCCTGCACGGCCAGCTGTTTACGTACCAGCGCCAGTTGCGGCTGCGGATCTGTGGTCTTTTCTCTCAAAGCATTGATAGTAGCCTCCGCCTGTTCTTTCTGTAAGGCCAGGCCGTTGACGTCTATCTGTCCTACAATAGCTCCTTCGCGCAGGGTATCTCCTTCCTGTACGGTAAATGACAGCAGTTGTCCGTTCTGTTGTGCAGACACGATCACTTCATCAGCCTCAAAATTGCCTGAAGCGTCTGCCTCCGTTTCCCTGCCTGAACAGGCAGCCAGCAGGCAAAAGAGCACGGAAATAGATAAGTATTTCATATATCAAACGACGATTTATTAGTTACCGGATGTATTTCTGTTATTGTATTGTACCTGCAGCAGCTGGATCTCGTGCAGGATGAGATTTTGCTTCGCCTGACTTTCAGCGTTCACATGACTGATGTAATCATGTGAAGTGATCACACCATTTTCCAGTTGCGCTACGGCGGCCTTTTTAACGGAAGTACGCAATGCAATGATCTCTTCATCCTGCCGGATAAGGTCATTATACTGAGCTGCTTCTATCTGCTGCCGGGTCATGGAGAGCCGGGTGTCGAACAGGAAGGTCTCCTTGCGTACCTCCGCTTCCTGCTTACTGATATGCAGTATCTGCCGGCTGTTCTTATTGGTATAAAGGCTGCCTAATCCCCAGCTGAAGCGGATGCCTCCCAGTCCATAAAACCCAAAATCATTACTCACAAAATTCAGCGTTGGCCGCCCGTAACTACCCTGTACAAAAGCGCTGACCTTAGGCAGATAACTAACTTTCAGTTGCTTTTCCTGTACATCATAACTGCGCTGCTGATAGTCGTACAGGAGCAATTCAGGCCGGCGGATCTCTGCAGGCATGGTAGTGGGCGCAGGCCTGGTGAGGCGGGCCTGATCATCCAGCGGCTGGTTGATAAACAGTGCCAGTACCTGCAGGTAGGCCTGCCGGCTGGCTTTCAGCTGCACACGCAATTGTTCGGTGTTCAGTAATTCCGCTTTCAGCTCATCCAGGTTACTGCGAAGAGCAGTACCATTGTTTACGGCGCCTTCGGTTTTGTGTATCCCGCTCCGGATATCCTCCATCCGCAATTCGTTCTGTCGCAGCTGCTCATCGATCAGGAGGATGCCGAAAAAGAGCTGGCTCACCCTATCTTTTACGGTATACAGGTTCACCTCCAGCTGTTGCTGCTGAATAGCCGTATTAGCCCTGCTCAGCTCTTTCTGGTAATGGATATTCCCTCCATCGAAAATGGTCTGCGTTACTTCCGCCTGTACCTTATACTGGTCTTTACTTAGCTGGGGAGCACCGGGGAAAGGGATCTCCACAACCTGCGACTGGTACGTAGCCTGCCCCGAGAAGGTCAGTTGCGGCAGATAACCTTTGGCTGCATTGGCCACCGTATAATTGCCGGTCCTGCTGATCAGCTCCCGCTGTTTAATAAGCGGGTAGTTCTTTTGTGCCAGCTGGTAACAATCCTCCAATGTCAGGGTTGTTTGTGCCATGACGGGCGTAGTGCATAACAGCATGGCCCATACGAGATACTTCATCATTTGCTAACTATTTATTTTAACCACTTGGTTAATTACAGTTCAAAAAAAAGCCCTTAAGGCTTTAACCAGGAGATAATGACATCTCCCACCAGTTTTTTACGTTCTTCTATCAGCATATCAAACTGTACATTGTCCTGCAGGAAAACGCCCTGTATCAGTGGTCTGGCCACAAAAGGAAAAATGCACATGGATACGATGTTCAGGAATAACTGCACCGGGCTGACCTCTTTGATGATCCCTTTTTTGCCCGCTTCGACGATGTCTTTCATAAAGAGCATAATGTCGGGAAATGCAGGCTGCGAGCTGATCCTCTTCACTATCATCTCCGGTTGCTGGTTGATCTCATTCAATACAAAGATGGGCAGATACGGCGTTTCAGCAATATTAGTGATATAATGCTCTACCAGTGTCCTGATCTTCTCTTCCAGTGGCATCGGCTGGTTCAGGATATTGCCCAACCTGCCAATTACCTTTGAGAATGCTTCATTAAATACTATTTCAAACAGTTTCTCCTTATTCCGGTAGTAATAGTGCAACATGGCTTTATTAATGCCTGCTTCATCTGCAATGTCCTGCATACGTGCGCCGGCCAGACCACGTTTTACAAAGATCTTCTTGGCTGCTTCTATGATCAATTCCTCGGTATTTCTTTCTTGTGCCATCTAAACTACTTGATTTAACCATTTGGTTAAACAAAGATAGAAGCTGGTAATTAATCTACCAAATAAAATCTGTGTTCATCTAAATTTAGGGGAATATGTCAGCAGGGTAGATGATTTTTCCTTCCCGGCTCAATTCAAAATCAATACCTTATGTACTATCAAAAATAGATAATCATACATTTAGCATGATAATCGCTTACACTATTCTGATAATAGTAAAGAGGTTACCCGCGGAAGAAACCCTCAGTAATAATCAGCTTAACTGTCCGAAAAAGGAAGAAAGGAACTTCATCATCTCCTTGTTAATGGTTAACTGAACGTTCCGGCCGGTCTTATCATATATGAGTAGTCCACTGTCTACCAGGATCTTAATATGATGAGACACAGTGGGTTGAGACAAACCTGTAAGTTCTGTAATTTCACAGCACTGAATGGCTGATTGCCGGGACGCTGCCAGTATAATGGATAACCGGTGCTTATCAGCTATTGCATTTGCTGCTTTCTCTATCGTAACTGCATCCATTCTGTAAAAATAGATATTTTTCAATGTCTGCGAAAAATTAGCCGGTCTCTCCCAGCGGGCTCATACTTATAATTATTTTTTTCCATTAACAAAAATTAACAACCGTGCACCGTCCCCCCTGCGTATATGACAAGATACCTTATTGCCAGCTATGAAGAGTTACAGACACGTGCAGATCCAGCTGTCGTTTAACAGCAAAGAGCCAATATACCAACAGATCAAAGCATATATCATTAATGAAATAATGCGTGGAAGGCTGCTTCCCGGGGCATTACTACCGGGCTCACGCGTGTTGGCCCAGCAACTGAAAGTGAACAGGAATACCGTTATTCTTGCATACGAGCAGCTGACCGCCGCCGGGTGGCTGACCTCTCAATATAAGAGCGGTACCCGGGTGAGCGACAGTATGCCGGCAGGCCAGAAAGGGCCACCCGGACAGGAAGCTCCTCCGAAACCCTCTTTGCATATCCCTTTCCGTCATGTGAACATCTCCCTTTCTTCATCCAATCCCCCCGGTAATTACGATATCATATTTGATGATGGCAGGCCAGACCTGAACCTCATCCCTGTTGCTGAGATCAGCCGGGAATGCCGGCGATTGTTCCAGCAGGAAAATCAGCGGCAGATATTCAGCAACATCACCGAAAGAGGAAATGAACTGCTGTTACAGGAAGTAAATACAATGCTGAACAACGACCGCGGACTGGCAGTTACTACGGAAAATATCTGCATTACCCACGGCATGCAGATGGCTTTATACCTGACCGCTCAAACCTTGTTGTTGCCGGGAGATCATGTTGCCGTTGAACATCCGGGATATCAGCCCGCATGGCATGCTTTTAAGATAGCCGGCGCACAACTACATTACATTCCTTCCGATCAGTACGGGATCAATATTGAGCAACTGGAGGCCAGCTGTCGTACTACACGTTTAAAAGCGCTGTACATCACGCCACATCACCAGTACCCAACCACCACTACCCTCTCCGTAGAAAAGCGGATGCAGTTACTGGCATTGAGCAAACAATACAACTTTGTGATCATTGAGGATGATTATGACCACGAGTACCACTTCCACTCACATCATATTCCCCTGGCGGGTATGGAGCATGCAGACAATGTGATCTACCTCGGATCGGTCATGCATACTCTACCCATCAGCTTTGTATGCGGACCGGCGGCCTTTATCAACTCCCTGTCGGCATACCGTAGTATTGTGAACCATGAAGGCGATCCTGTATTGCAACAGGCCGTTGCCAATCTCATGGCCGCTGGCGACATCCGCAGGCATATACACAATACCCGTTACGTATATATGAAAAGACTGGAACTGGCAAACAGTATCATACATTCCATCTTTGCCGGACAGGCGCATTACTCGCGCCCACAGGGAGGACTCGCCATCTGGCTGCAGTTACACAAAGAGGTGGAAGCAGCACAACTGCTCCGCAAGGTACAATCGGCCGGCATGAACCTGGTCAATCCCCTGAGCTACTATACACCACATTACAATAGCGCACCAGGCCTACGACTCGGCTATGCATCGCTCGAAGAACCACTGATCATTAAAGGGCTGGGAAAACTGGCAAAGGTGATACAACAATTATAAACATCCGCTATCAGATATTAATATGGTATAGCATCTGTTTATAAGCCATTGACCGGACTGTTATCGGATTTAATTGACCGTCAGGTGCTATGCACTCCGTCAGGAGTGCCCGTGTTTGTAGACCCGGGTGATAACCCGGGGAATTGGGAAAGCGATAGAATCATGATGGGAATCATGACGGCATCGTGATGGAAACGCTACGACAGCGTAGAATGATACATACAATCTATCTGCAATTCTGCTGACGCCAGTTTTTTCTGAAGCAGGCCGCATCCATGCTGTCTTTTTTTGTTCCCTTCATAATGGGCGCAATTGTAGCACGTACGCTGCATTCCGCCTTTGTCATTACTTAATCCCGCAACGATCGTAAAGACGGACTGGTACAGGTTCATTTTCTCCCGCAGGGGTCTTTTCCCTACAATAGCGTACAGGTCTGCTGTATACTTTTCAGCCTGTTCCAGCACTTCGAGACCGTTGTCTGTAAGGAGGAAAGAATAACTACGCCTGTCTCTCAGGTCGTCTTCAATGCGCAGCAGTCCTTTGCTGACCAACGCTGCAGCAGCATCGCTGACGGTAGGACGGCTGAGTTGCAGTTCCATAGCAATGTATGCTACTTTATTGACTGCCGCCGTATGATGACCGGTGAAAAGCAATATCTGTAACTGTAAAGGGGTGATTCCCAGGATCCTTGCCTGTTCCCACTGGATAGCTTTTAGCATGTCGCTGAGCCTTTGTAAGGATAATAACAACCGCGCATCAAGCGAGGTCAGTTGCTGCTCAGGACTGAACCCTGATGTTTTTTTCATTGTCAATGTAAAAAGGAGCGCAAAAATAACGCCGCGCCACTACTTATATAAGTACCAGATATTATAATTTTTTCAATATTCTGGCCCGGTTCCGGTGCTATGTTTTTTTAATTATCTTTAGCCCCACTAACGATACCCCATTACATCACGATGATTTCACGCACTGTCACGAGCACGAGTATATATCAGGTATTTATACGTTTTATTTTCAGCATTTCTACCCGGCCCATTCAAGGTGTTATCTGGTAGCTTACATATTCAATCATCATAAAACCGCTATTTATGAAGCATCGTAATTTTCTACGTTTCTTTTCTGCTGCCGTTCTCCTTGCAGCATTTACAAAATGTACCCCCCATCATGAGGAGCAGAGAGACATTCCGCTCGATAAAACCCGGGCATTCGAACATGTGATCCCGATCGATGAAGCGCGCCGCCTGCGTCAGGGTTTCCTTGCCGGAAGAAAAGAACTCCAGAGCAAATTACCCGGCAACTATCTTGATAGTGCATTTAATATCCCCGAGGGAGAGACTTTCAACCGCCATGCCATCGCTGCCATCCTCAATGCCAAAGGCGCACAGGGACTCCGTATTTACATGGGCAGGGATGAAAAAGGACAGGTAAGGATGGTATTACTCCCGGTCGATTCTTCCGGAGCCGATATCCTTACAACACTGGTATCGCGTGAAAAGGCGGCCAATATACCAGGCGTACAACCAGCTAAAGCGGGCACCCAGGAGCAGGCGATGGAAAGCGGCCAGCGCTGTCCGCCACTCTGCAAAGCCGTATTATAATTACTGTTTCTCATCCCGTTCCTGATGAATAATTTAGGTGCTTTTCTCGTAAGCCAGCTCGTTATTATTCCTCTGGTGATAGGGCTGATACGCTTCAACAGGACCGTTGCAAGCTTTCAGCCCTTTCTCCTACTGCTCTCACTGGCGTTCCTTTCTGAGACGATCAGCTTCATTTGTATCAGCGTAATGCAAACCAGCAATGCTGTTCCTTTGAACCTATACGGATTGGCCGAGTCTATTGTCATCGTGTACCAGTTCTTCGTATGGGGAACGCTGAAACGAAAGCGACTGCTTTTTATCGGATTGTTATTCGGGTTTGCCGCCGTATGGATCACAGAAAATATCATCTTCAACAAGATCGAAACCTTCAGTCCCTATTTCCGCGTCACCTATGCTTTCGTAACCGTGCTGCTCAGCATCAACGAGATCAACTACCTGATCGTAAAAGATAATAAGTCGCTCTTCAGGAATGCCCGTTTCCTTGTCTGCCTGGGGTTTATCATTATTTTCATTTACCAGATCATCTATGAAGCGTCTATGTTCATCGGGTCGGACACGGTATTGTCCTTACGGGTTATTTTTATGTTTAATTATATCAACGCTTTTGTAAATTTGATCTATGCTATAGCAGTTCTATGCATACCTGTTAAATCATCCTACTACTTTAACAAACATTTTGATGCATAGCATGCCGGCACCTGATGCCTCAAAATGATAATGCCCCATGGACGATAAAATATTCTATATCACGATATTTATTTCAGTGCTCATAGCTGTGATCATCCTATTCTTCGTGGTATCTATCGTATTGTATCACCGCCGTTATATACAGTTGCAGCGGGAGCGTATTACAGCCGAGATCACCATCCTGGAGAATGAACGGAAAAGGATTGCGGCAGACCTGCACGACAGTATGGGGCCCCTGCTGTCTACCATCAAACTGAACATTCACAGTATTGTCGTAGCCGATGAGCGGGACCAGCAGGTCATTGCGAAATCGTCCGGTTACATCGATGAAGTGATCCGCGGCCTCCGGCAGATCTCCCACAATCTCCTGCCTGCCACCCTGGAGCGCAAAGGCCTGACGGAAGCACTGCATGAATTCATCAGACAATTATCCGATAAGCAGCCCCTGGAAATCAAATTTCACACCTCGGGACAGATAAATATTCCACCGGAAAAAGAGATCCATATCTTCCGCATCATCCAGGAGATCACTCACAACACGCTGAAGCATGCAAAAGCCACACAGCTGCAGATCGCACTGACCCGGGAGCAGGGTTTCTACCTGGTACTGGTCAGGGAGAACGGGATCGGATTTGATGTTAAAAAAGCCAGGACGGAATCGTCCGGACTAGGCATGAAAAGCCTGGCCATCCGCACCGATATTTTAGGTGGATCATTATCTATTGACTCGGCACCTGGTCAGGGTACCAACTATTTCGTAAAAATTCCCGTGGGATAGTGTAACTTTACATGCACTGATCTCTCAGAGAGACAACTCGTACCCCAATTCTTACATTCAAATGAATCACGACATCCGATTAGTGATAGCTGACGATCATGAGATTTTCCGTGATGGACTCGCACTAATGCTTTCGAGGCAACCTGACATTACCCTTGTGGGACAGGCCAACAATGGCAGGGAATTACTTGAACTACTTGAAACGGTCGAAGCTGATGTGGTCATGACCGATCTGAAAATGCCGCTGATGGATGGCATTACGGCCACCCGTACCCTCCTGCAGCGATTACCCCATATCAGGATCATCGCCCTCTCGATGTTCGATGAGGAAGAACTGATCGTGGAAATGCTGGAAGCAGGCGCCAAAGGCTACCTGTTGAAGAATGCCGACAAGCACGAGATCATTGAGGCTATCAACAGCGTGTATGAGGATAACATCTTCTACTGCAAACAGACATCCGCCAAACTGGCTTCCATGATCGTCAGAAGCCGTTTTAACCCCTCGCGCGACAATGCTCCTGTTACCTTTACCGACCGTGAAAAAGAGATCATCCGCCTTATCTGCCAGCAGTTTACCGCCCAGGAAATAGGTGAAAAGATCTTCCTGAGCAAACGCACGGTAGAGGGGCACCGTACCCGCATACTGGAAAAAATGAATGTAAAAAATACAGCCGGCGTAGTGGTATTTGCATTGAAAAACAATCTGATCAGCGAGGCTGAATTGCTTTGAAGCTTTCATTACTGGCAATCTGTGCGTATATTTGCGGCAACCAACAGATAAGGGTGCCTATGACACGTATAGCCCTGATCCGCCACGGAAGTACTGCATGGAATAAAGAAGGAAAAATGCAGGGCAGCACAGACATTCCCCTGGACACCGAAGGACTTGAACAAGCCCGCAAACTGGCTATCCGCCTGTCTGACGAACATTGGGACCTGATCTACACCAGTCAGCTGTCGCGCGCACGGCAAACCGGCGAGATCATCGCTGCCGGGCTGGGTATCACCGATGTACGCCAGGACCGGCGCCTGATGGAAGTATCCGGCGGCCAGACCGAAGGCACTACAGAAGCCGACAGGATCGCCCGCTGGGGCGCAGGCTGGCGACAGCTGGAGCTGGGCATGGAAACGGAACAGTCAGTACTGAACCGTGGCCTTGGCTTCCTGGATGAGCTGCTGAAAGAACATGCCGGAAAACATATTCTCCTCGTAAGCCATGGCTCCTTTATCCGCCATCTTCTACGCAGACTCGCACCTACCCTTGTACAGGAGTCAAACCTTAAAAACACCTCCGTTACGCGTTTTACAGTAAATGAAGGCCGCTGGGAATGTGAACTGTACAATTGTACAGCACACCTGAGCGAGGTATAGCATCTATCCATATGTCAAAGAGCTTTTGGCGCAATGCAATGTTAGGAAAGATTCCAAAGCGCTTTTGAAGCATGTGTACGAGACGCAAAATCATGTGTACAAAACGCAAAAATGAGGGGACGAACTGCAGCGACGTGCATTCGGAAATCGCAGCAAATGTTATGAAACGCTGATATATTCTGCCCGGATATAGTTTTATCATTTGCGCTAAGTAGCCTGGTTTCAATATAGCTTTGAAGCGTGCTATCGGGCTTTCTGCCCCGGATATACATTGAAGGCTTATTCTGGAAGTCTTATTACTTGCGCTAAGTAGCCAGGTTTCAGTATGGGATCACTGGCTGTAGTTTTTTGAAGCCGCGTGCTATCAGGCTTTGGGAATCGTACGGGCTGTTGGATATGTATGAAACCCCTGTCAATCGTATCAGCATGCCTCAAAGAACTAAGGCCAGCGATTCCCATCTGAAACCCTTGCTACTTATGCGCGGCCTCAAAGAATATACGCTCCGCTGTTACATAATACCGCTTTGATACCGCTTTGATAACGCTTTGACTGATCACTGAGCGGACTGCTCCTGGCGCCGCCTCTGATCCCCCGCTGTATAATCGGCCACGACTTTATCCCAAATGACTGTCCATACCATAACTGCATTCACAGACGCCCTTTACGTCCCTCCTTGTGCTGATTATTTGAATTTTGCATGTTTTACACTTTTTAAGGTGTAAACCTATTTTAGGATCATACAACCGTCCTGATACCGCTTTAATACCGCTTTGATACCGCTAATCTTACGTTAATCTTACGTCCATGAACGTAACTTTAACGTAAGATTAGCGGTATCAAAGCGGTATCAAGACGGGAAAAAAGCGAAAACTAAAAGTCTCTGGCACACCGAAACCAAACCTTTGATTTGTTAAAAGTTCGATACAGATCCGATTCAATCGAACATCAGGCATAAAGTGCTTTAGTACAGAAAAAGCTTACAGTTCTATGATGAAGTTCAGGATTGACTTTACAGGCGATTGTAAATTCAGTATAAACTTTACAGTGCTGCAAATTAAGCTTTACATAGTGCCTTAGTACAGCGCCCCTTTTTTATATCCTTCTGACAGAATTCATGTTAAACTGAAACCGGTGATCATCCACTGCAACTGGCCGCAGGACATGTAAATGTATTTGCTCAGTATTTGGTGAAGATTCGCTCAATTCTTCAATCTTCACCCTATGACTGCGGAAGGTTTCAGAAGGAGACTGCGGGCACGTAGCCCTTGGAGAGCTCCTATACGATTGACGGGAGTTAAATCATGTTCCAAAGCCCACACGCTTGATAATGCTTAATATATAGTGCTCGGAGAGGGGTACAGCCTGCAGTCCCTTACTGAAACCGAATCGCCCGTCATCCCTTCCAACCGCTCCGATCACTCGCGTCCAGGAACAGAATTACCATCCCCACCGGGTATCCCAGCCCCATTTGTTAATTTTTTTAACAAACTACCCCCTACTTTCACCGTGGCAACACTTTTTTTTGTAGACTTGTAATGTAATTCAGGGACAATTTTTCAGCACTACCCCAATAGATAATCTGTCAGTTATATAAGATTCATACCCTTCATTCTCTGTACTATTATGAGTCAGGAACTGTTCATGTACTTAATCCCCCGGACGCCGGCCATTTTAGGACCGGTACACAGTTATTCACTGCAACTTACTTATACCGTTACAACGTACCTGGTCTCTTCTGGTATCTTACCCCTTACCTGCATCTGGAGCGCAGCCGTATGGATAGTGGTCATGATGCGCAGGCTGGACAGCTATAAGATGAAACAGCGGGAGCTGTTGCTGAAACTGCAGGAGCAGCAGGCCATGATGGCCAACCATGAGCTGGACATCCAGGAGGCGGAGCGCAAACGGATAGCGGCCGATATCCATGATGAAATAGGCGGCAATCTGGCCGCCATCCGCATCTATCTGCAAAACCTGCATTACAGGACGAAGCAGGACGAGCAGAAAGCCAGCAACCTCCTGCAGCTGGTAGACCAGACCAGCCAGAACGTGCGCAGGGCCGCACATAACCTGGTGCCTCCCCTTTTTGGCAATATTCCACTTACTGATATACTACAATCTTACTTTTCGCTGCTCAACTCCTCCAATATCCTGTTCCATTTCTGCAGCAATAAATACCAGGCCTGCTTCGATCCCCGGCAGGAATTGATACTATACCGCATCATCATGGAACTGACCAGTAATATTATCAGGCATGCAAAGGCCTCCGCAGCTACTATCCAGCTGCTGTACTACCCCGATTACCTGGAAATAGTGGTGGAAGATGACGGGGTGGGGCTACCGGTCACCCCGGGCAGGGCACAGGGCCTGGGACTATCGGGCGTACGTAGCCGGGTAAAATCACTGGGCGGGAAGTTACACCTCGATTCAGGCATCTCCGGTACTACTTTTATCATTCACATCCCCGTAATTCCACAACATGCAGTTACCTGTTAACGTCATCCTTGCCGATGACCACACACTCTTTGCCGACGGTATCCATTCCATCCTTCAACAGGTCCCTAATGTGACCGTCCTGGCCATTGCCGCCAACGGTCAGGAGCTCATGAACCTCCTGCGCCGCCATCAACCCGATATCGTCATCCTGGACATTAACATGCCGGTCCTGAATGGCCTGGAGGCCACAAAGCTCATCCGCCAGGATTATCCCGGCATCCGGACGATCATCCTTTCCAGCTACAACGACCCCCACCTGGTTTCCCTGGCCGGCACCTATGGGGCTGACGGTTACCTGCTAAAAACCTGCAATAAGGAAGAACTGCTGCAAGCCATCAGGCAGGTCAGCAAAGGGAAACAATGCTTCCCTCCCATGGCCCGTATGTACCAGCAGGAAACGGAAAATCCGCCCTTCAGGGAGTTTAACCTCACCCGGCGGGAAACGGAGATCCTCCAGCTGATCAACCAGCAGCTCACTAATCAGCAGATAGCCACGCACCTGTACCTGAGCATCTATACCGTGGAAACCCACAGGAAGAACATTATGCAGAAACTCCAGCTCAAAAGTCCCGCTGCCCTCACCCGTTTTCTCCTGGAAAAAGGGCTGTAAGCACCGGCAATACTACCTACCATGCCATTCTGTCATTTTCGGATTTTATTGTGTAGTTTTGCTTTCCTAAAATTACTCGCAAAGGATGCTGGAACAGGTTACAAAAGTGCATGACGAAAGTCGCCAGGGTGAAGCTTACTCCTCCCTGGACGGAGAAACACAGACTTATACCAAGAAATTCTATATAGAGAGCTACGGTTGCCAGATGAACTTTAACGACAGTGAGATCGTCGCGTCCATCCTCAGGGAAGAAGGCTTTGGCCCCACCCGCAATGTGGAAGAGGCCAGCCTGGTACTGCTCAATACCTGCTCTATCAGGGAAAAGGCGGAAACAACCGTACGTAAACGACTAACAGAATTTAAGAAAATAAAACAACGTAACCCGGAGTTGCTGGTGGGCGTGCTCGGATGTATGGCTGAGCGCCTGAAGGCCAAACTGCTGGAAGAAGAAAAGCTGGTGGACATGGTAGTAGGCCCTGATGCTTACAGGACCCTGCCCGCGCTGATCGAAGAGGCGGAAACCGGCCAGAAAGCAGTGAACGTATTGCTTAGCCGTGAAGAAACCTATGGTGACATCAACCCTGTCCGGCTGGACAGCAATGGCGTGACCGCTTTTGTGTCCATCATGCGGGGTTGTAACAATATGTGCTCCTTCTGCGTGGTGCCTTTCACCCGTGGCCGTGAGCGCAGCAGAGACGTAGCGTCTATCCTGCAGGAAGCCACAGACCTGTTCAACAGGGGCTACCGCGAGGTGACCCTCCTGGGACAGAACGTGGACTCCTACTACTGGGTTGACCCGCAGGATGCATCTGTTGTGACCACCTTTGCCAATCTGCTCGAGCGCGTCGCACTTATCAGCCCATTGCTCAGGGTACGTTTCAGCACCTCCCATCCGAAAGACATTACCGATGAAGTGCTGTTCACTATGGCGAAGTACGAGAACATTTGCAAATACATTCACCTGCCTATGCAAAGCGGCAGCACCCGTATACTGCAACTGATGAACCGTACCTATACCCGTGAATGGTATATCAAAAAAGTAGACCGCATCCGTGAAATACTACCTGACTGCGCCCTGTCCACGGATGTCATCACCGGCTTCTGCACAGAAACCGAAGAAGACCACCAGGACACCATGAGCCTGATGGACTATGCCAGATACGACCTCGCCTA
The DNA here is from genome assembly GCF_023100805.1 of Chitinophaga filiformis. Classification (NCBI taxonomy): domain Bacteria; kingdom Pseudomonadati; phylum Bacteroidota; class Chitinophagia; order Chitinophagales; family Chitinophagaceae; genus Chitinophaga; species Chitinophaga filiformis. The sequence continues at coordinate 3,493,174 of NZ_CP095855.1, read as the reverse complement.
CATGTTCTACTATTCCGAACGCCCCGGTACACTGGCTGCACGCCGTTACCAGGACGATGTGCCGGAAGAAGTGAAAAAACGCAGGCTGGCGGAAGTAGTAGAGCTGCACCGCGGACAATCGCTCAGAAGTATGCAGCAGGATGTGGGCAAAACGTTTAAAGTGCTGATCGAAGGCACCTCCAAACGCTCTGAAGATCATCTCTTCGGCAGAACAGATCATAACAAGGTGGTAATTTTCCCTAAAGAAGATTACCGTAAAGGTGAATATGTATGGGTGAAGGTGGATGATTGTACTGCCGGCACTTTATTGGGAACATCGACAGGGAGAGTATAAAAGACAAATTATTGGATCACAGTACCTTTTACAGGCCCGCGCGGCCGGTAAGAGGGTAAATTGAGGATATGGATAACGTACAGTCCATTAAAAACAGGTTTGGCATTATCGGAAACTCACCTGCATTGAACTATGCCCTGCAGGTGGCAGCACAGGTGGCCAACACGGATCTGACCGTGTTGATAGTTGGTGAAAGCGGCGTCGGTAAAGAAGTGTTTTCCAATATTATCCATTCACTTAGTGCCCGTAAACACAACCCTTTCATTGCCGTCAACTGCGGCGCTATCCCGGAAGGGACTATAGACTCGGAACTTTTCGGTCATGAAAAAGGCTCATTTACCGGTGCGGTAGACAGCCGCAAAGGATATTTTGAAACCGTGAGCGGCGGTACCATTTTCCTGGACGAGATCGGGGAAATGCCGCTCGGCACACAGGCCCGCCTGCTGCGCGTACTGGAAACAGGCGAATTTATCAGGGTCGGCTCTTCCAAAGTGCAGAAAACAGATGTACGGGTCATCACCGCTACCAACAGGGACCTGCTCGATCATACCCAGCAGGGCAAATTCAGGGAAGACCTTTACTATCGTCTGAATACCGTTCCGATCAGGGTACCTTCCCTGCGGGACAGGAAAGAGGATATTCCATTGTTGTTCCGTAAATTCTGCGTGGACTTTTCGGAGCGCTACAAAACCCCGAGCATCCAGCTGGATGACGAGGCCCGTAATATCCTGGTCAACTACCCGTGGAGAGGTAACGTGCGTGAACTGAAGAATATGGCGGAGCAGATCTCCGTACTGGCACAGGACAAACTCATCACCGCACAGGAATTAAGACGCTTCCTGCCAGAGGTGAACGAGCCTTCCAGGCTGCCGATGATCGCTGCTCCACAGGCCAAGACCAACGGTGACTTTACCAACGAAAGGGATATACTGTATAAACTGTTCTTCGATATGAAGAAAGATGTGACAGAACTGAAAAAGATGTTCTTCGACATCCTGCAGAACCCTAATATTGCCCATGCCGGCAATTTCCAGGACAGTCACCTGATGCACAGCTTCCACCCGCAACCCGAAGTGAGCGTAGCAAGCCCTGTGCCCGCAACCATTTCTTCCCCACAGCCGATCATCTTACAGGATAACAACAAGATCGATCACCATGAAGAAGTAGAGGAAACATTGTCGATTGCCGACAAGGAAAAGGAACTGATCGTCAAGGCCCTGAAAAAACATAAAGGCAAAAGAAAAGACGCAGCGCTTGACCTGGGCATTTCCGAGCGGACCTTATACAGGAAACTGAAAGAATACAACATTAACGAATAGCAGACGCCTGCCGGGGACAATTCCACTCATGGCAGGCAGTCTTAACACTTTTAAGATGATCAGATTACTTCAGGGGATAATGACCATCAGCCTGCTGCTGGTATTGGGCGGCTGTTCTATTCATTATTCCGCCACAGGGGCCAGTATTGAACCGGGCGCAAAGACCGTAAACGTGCGTTTTATTGATAACAGGGCGCCGATCAACAATCCGACACTGAGCCAGAACCTGACCGAAAAACTGCGTACCAAAGTACAATCGCAGACCAGGCTGGTACAGATCAACGAAGATGGGGCCGATTATGAGTTCAAAGGCGCTGTAACCGGTTATTCCTTCAGCAATGCCGCGGTGACCAACGTCGACCAGGCCGCTACTTCCAGGCTGACCGTTACCATCAATATTACGTTTGTAAAAAGAATAGGTGATAAAAAGGGGTATACACAGTCCTTCACCCGTTCTGCCGACTTCTCCGCCTCGCAGTTACCAAGTGCGGTGGAAAATGGCCTGCTGGAAAACACTATCCTGCCACAAATAGTGGATGATATTTTCAACAAAGCGTTCGCTAACTGGTAAGTATTACAAAAGCTTTTGTATTTAATTTTTTTTCATACTTTAGCAGCATGACCGCAAACAGGATCATTCAACATATCTTCCAACAGCCTGATATCAAACAGGTTGACGAAGCAGCACTGGAACGGCTGGTAACGTCATATCCCTATTTCACGGCGGCCCGCCTGTTGCTGGCGCGCAAACAATACAGCGTGCAGAAGAACCTGCTGGCGCCGGCAGTAAAGAAGGCACAGCAGTATAGCACCAACATGCATTACTTCTACCGTTTTGTGACCACCGACGAGAAAAGTGTAGTTCCGGAGGTTGTTGCGCCGGTAGCAGAAGAAGCGACACCAGTAGCGGCAGAAACAACACCAATTACCGCTGAAGCAATATCAATGACGGCTGAAGCAGCTCCGGCAGCACCTGTAACCGCTGAAGTAACAGCCGAAGCAGCTCCTGCTCCTGTGGCCGAGGCTCCTGTCAGTGCATTCCCCGGACAGGCGGAAACAGCGGCACCTGCAGCACAGCCTGTGCAGGAAACCAAGATCCATGTTACAGTACCTAAAGCGCCGGCAGAACAGGCCGCGCCGGAAACAAATTTTACTGCCGCAACATACAATACAGAAGAAGAATTGACCGTTACTGCGGATGATGTGGTGGCAACACCTGCCACTCCGCCGCCTTTCCAGGCAGCGCCGGCTACAGCCACACCTGCTACGGAGGCAGCGCCTGTACATACACAGGAGCCGGTAGTAGGCAGCCCGGTCACAAGTCTGCCTGCAGCAGCGCAGGCGCCGGCAACACCGGCAGCAGACAACCCGGTTAGTACAGCACCGGCAGCTGAAACAGAGCCTATTAAAATATTCCCGCTGGATACTTCTGAGACCGAAACGTCTCTGACTTTCCAACCCTTGTATACCGATGATTATTTCGCTTACAAACGTTTGAAAGAACCTGAGCAGGCAGAACAGCTCAGTGAAAAAGGAGCAGCAGAAATGAAAAGTTTTACTTCCTGGCTCAGAGAGATGAAGCACACCTTCGCCGAAAAAGCCAGCAAACAATGGTATCATCAGCAAATGCACCGCAGCTACGAAGATCCTGATCCGGAAGTATCAGAGGCGGTGGAAAAGATGGCTATGGACTCCATTACACTGAATGACGACATCGTTTCGGAGACGCTTGCTGAGATCTGGGCACGCCAGCACCAGTACCAGACAGCCATCCACATATATCAAAAATTAAGTTTGCTTAATCCCAACAAAAGCGCTTATTTTGCGCAAAAGATTAAGGAACTTCAGTTACTAACAGAAAAAAGTTAACTTATATACTATGTTATTGATTTTCGGCATATTAATCATCCTGGCCTGTGTGTTATTGGGCTTTTTCGTACTGGTACAAAACCCGAAAGGCGGTGGTTTATCCGGTAGCTTTGGTGGTTTCGGTAACCAGGTGATGGGTGTACGCCAGACCACAGATGTGCTTGAAAAAGGTACCTGGATCCTGTCTGCCATCATCGGTGTGCTGTGCCTCACTTCCTCCCTGTTCATCAGCAGAGGTCAGGCTCCGGAAATGAGAAAAGGCGTGATGGAACAAAATGTGACCGTCCCTACAGCTCCGGCTCCAGCGCCAGCTACGCCAGTGAATCCGGCACCTCCGGCTCCTGCAAAATAATATTCCGGCTGTTAAAGCTATTTCAGAACCTCGCCGTCACAAGCGAGGTTTTTTATTGAATACCTACCATCCTATGGCAAAGACAAGCAAAGCAAAAAAAAGTCAGAAGAAGAATCTGTGGATTAAACGTATGCTGGTAGTTGCCTGCGCTATCCTGGCAGGCCTGCTCGTATATGTAGGGTATCGTGTATTTGGCCCCAATACCAAAGCGTTTGGGGATAGTAAGTTTTTCTATGTACATACCGGCGCAACCTATTCGGATGTATTGGATGGACTGGAAGAACAGCAGATCATCCGCAGCCGTACCAGCTTCGATTGGGTAGCCCGCGAACTGGGATATCCAAAGCGGGTAAAAGCCGGTAAATACAAGATCAGCCGGGGTATGAGCAATTTCGATATTGTGAAGCTGCTGCGCGCCGGCCGTCAGACGCCGGTGAACCTGACCATTACCAAACTGCGCACCAAGCAGGACCTCGTCAGGAAGATCTGCTCCAACCTGGAAGCCGATTCTGCTACCTTCCGCGCATTGCTCAGCGACCAGGTATACCTCCGCCAGTTCGGACTGGATACCAACACCGTGATGTGCGCCTTCATTCCGAACAGTTACCAGTTCTACTGGAATACCACCGCAGAGGCAGCCTTCAGGAAGATCGAAAAGGAAACGGCCGCTTTTTGGACAGACGAACGCAAGGCTGCTGCCCGTCGCCTGGACCTGAGCACTGTACAGGTAATGATCATCGCCTCTATCGTGGAAGAGGAAACCAATAAAAACGATGAAAAACCGCTGATCTCCAGCGTATACATCAACCGCTTCCGCAAAGGCATGCGCCTCCAGGCAGATCCTACCGTGAAATTTGCCCTGCAGGACTTCTCCATCCGCAGGATCAGGGAAGGACATATCGCCTTTTCATCGCCTTATAATACCTATCAGAATGCCGGTCTGCCTCCGGGCCCTATCTGTACACCTTCCATTAAATCGATCGAAGCAGTACTGAATACGCCGGAAACTGATTATATCTATTTTTGCGCTAAAGCTGATTTCTCCGGATATCATGCCTTTGCCGCCACCTACGCAGAGCACATGAAAAATGCACAGGCATTCCATGCTGCTTTAAATGCGCGGGGGATATAACAATACACTACAATGCCATTCAGACCAGAAAAGATCATTCTTACATCCAGGCCTTTCCGTAAACTGGTAAACATCAGCAAAACACTGGTGCTGCCCGGTTTTGAGGGAGTGCCCCTGTACGACGTGCTCAAATTCTTTCTGAAGGAAATGGGGAACCGGAGCCTGGGGGAACGGGCTGCAGCTATTTCATTCAACTTCCTGCTGTCCATTCCCCCATTCTTCATCTTTCTGTTCACCCTCGTACCCTACATCCCCATGAAAAATGTGGAGGCCACCCTGTACGAGCTGGCAGAAGATGTTACCCCCAACTACAATACCTACATTATTATACGGGACATGATCCATGACTTCCTGTATACCCACCGTAACGGATTACTGTCCATCGCCTTCCTGATGGGCTTCTTCGCCTCTTCCAATGCGGTGATGGGACTGGCCCGTTCTTTCAATAAGAAGTCGCCCGGCTTCCGCCGCAGAAAATGGTGGCAGAAAAGGCTTATGGCCCTCAAGCTGACGCTCATACTCATCTTCCTCCTGCTGCTGACCGTCATCCTGATCATTGCGCAGGGTACCGTATTGAGCTTCATTTTCAAATATCTGGGTATAACCGACACCCGCATATTGTCACTGGCCGATGTGGCGCGGTGGATACTCATCGCCTTACTGTTCTTCTCTATGCTTTCGGTGATCTACCGCTTCGTGCCGGCTACCACCAAACGATGGAAGTTCATTACCGCGGGGTCTACCTTCGCCACTATTATGATGATCGTGGTGACCATCCTCTTTTCCGTATTTGTCAACAAATTTGCCAATTACAACAAGATCTACGGCTCCGTGGGCACTATCCTCATCCTCATGTTGTCCATTTACCTCTATTCATTCATCCTGCTGATCGGTTTTGAGCTGAACGCCAGCATCCGGATCCTGAAGGAAACAGCGGAAGCCCGTAAGGAAAACCTCCCGGAAGAGATACGCGGCCTCTCCTGATAAATTAGATAAAAATCACACATATTCGTATCTTTATGACGGAATCCCTGGTCGGTTCCTTCATTGTACTGTCCTCGGCAACAACCAGCAAGGGGGCATAGTGTTAACCTGAAACCTATATTTATGAGAAACGTATACTGTCTATTGATCCTATACTCCTGGCTTGTGGCCATGCAGCCGGCCCTTACGCCGCCATTGGAAATAGGAGCGCCCTTACCTAAAGGGGATGTTGTACTGCAGGATTTTTCCGGCAAAGAGATCACGCTCAATAAGGCAAGATTAAATAATGGATTACTGGTGATATTCTCCGGCAATACCTGTCCCTATATAGAAAGGAACCAGGCCCGCACACAGGAGATCTGTAAATATGCGCTTAGCAATAATATCGGTGTGGTGCTGATCAATTCCAACACTGCCGGTGCAGATGAAAAAGCAGTGCTGGCTGCCATGAAGACCTATGCTACCGGGCAGCAATACAACTGGTATTATGTAGCAGATAAAAAAACTGAATTAGCAGACGCTTTTGAGGCCAGTCATATGCCGGAATGCTACCTGTTCAACCAGCAGGCGAAACTCGTTTATAAGGGCGCTATTGATGATAGCCCGGGCAATGCAGAAGCGGTTAAGATGCGCCACCTGAACAACGCCATCAATGATCTGCTGGCAGGTAAGGCCGTGCGGGTAAATTCTACAACCGCGCTGGGATGTAATATCAAAAGGTTTTAGCGACTGTCATATCCATGGGGCAACACCTCCATTTCTGAATTTTTTCAGGAACCATTGCTTCCGACGGTTTAAAACTGTTGTGTAAGGTCAGATAACTTTTAAAGGCTGTCATGCATTCAACGACGCAACACCGTCCTATCATTTCAAATAAGACTTTTCATTGCTTACGACGGTCTAAAACCCTAGCGTAATATCAAATGACTTTAAAGGCATAAATTCAATGACGTAACACTGTCATATCATTCAAATGTGGCTTTTAATGACCATTGCATCCGGTAATCGACAGCTGTACATCATTTCGGCATGTTACCACACCATAAACAATGCATTGCCGAACATCAGTTTCCCGTTCTCCCAGAAACTGCGGAACAGCGGGTCATCGGCCATGAGGACGATCTTACCTTCGCCCATTTCCCTTACACCGAAGAGTAAACCGTCCCTGAGCTTTCTGCGTGTTTCCGTTCCCACGAAACCACTGAGGTAATTATCTTTCTTCAGTATGCCCACATTCCAGCCACCATCGTCCAGATAGTCGTATATCCTGCTGTCCTGCTTTAAAGTGTAATAGACAGACGGAAATCCGAAAGCCAGCGGGTGGCTATTGTCCAGTTGTACTTTGTATATGGCGCCGGGAATAAGCTGCTTCACGCCTTCCCTTTCACGGTTGGCGTAAGGCTTCAGCATGGCGTATTCATCTTTCTTTTCTTCTTTCTCTTCATCCTCCTTTTTCTGGTGAATGCCCCAGTCCAGTGTAGCCACCTGTGCCAGCGCTCCCTGCAGGGCAATCAGTTTACCGCCGCCGGTGATCCAGTCGCGCAGTTTATTGGCGTTGTCTTTGTCTGACAGGAACTTATAGTTGCCATCCGGCAATATCAGCACATCGAGGGCTTTCCAGTTCACGCGCGATAGTTGTTTTTCATCCACGATGGTGAGCGGGTAACCGATCTGCTGTTCGAAGAAATGCCATACCTCTCCGGCTGCCAGGGAAGAAATACCCTCGCCCATGACCACAGCCACCCGGATAGGTTTGATGAACCGCACTTTCTCCGAACCGAAGTCCACGCCCTTCTCCACAAAGCCGGTATTCACCGCGTCCAGTCCTGTTTTAAAAGTATTGGCCAATGCAATGACCTGTTCGTCAAATTGAGCGCCTGCCGCTTCATTGCCCGACCTGGTAATGATCAGCGTACCTGCGGGAAAGGACTTGCCGCCGGCAATGAAATCGCCTTCCGCATATCTTACCCGGATGCGTTTCTGCAGCAATGCGGAGAGGAAACGTACGTCCTTGATACTATTCCAGCGGGCCAGGTAGGCATAGGGCTTTGCGGCGGCCAGGTAAGCGTTCTGGATAGCCTGCAGACTATCTTTTGCCGGCGTCAGTAACTGGCGTACCCCGTAGGTTTGCAGGCCATAAGCATAAGGCAGTGACCAGGCGGTAATATCATATGTGACGGAATCGGCTAAACGGGAATCGGGCTCGAACAATACTTTTAACAGGTTTGACCTGGCCTGTGCAGCACTGATCACCATGTCTTCCTTATCTATGTTGAAATTTTCTGTCTTACCATTAAAGTAGTTAAAGCCAATAGCCTTGTTCGCGGCCGAGCCATAACCGAAACGGATACCGTTCCTGTTGAGCAGGGTGCCCAGGGAAGCCAGTTTCTCATAATTGCCGGCAGCCTTTACTACGTAAGACATATAAGGGCCTTCCGGTGCATGGATAGCTTCGTAAAAATAGTGAGAGAATTCTTTCAGTAATAAGGGCGCCTGTTGTGAGGCGATCTCTATAGTCGACAGTCCCGTAGTGCGATGATGCGCAATACGTTCTGTAAGGGTCAGGGTATCGCCGTCCTGTTTTAAACCTGCCAGCCCTGCACGTCCGCCACCACCCTGCTCGTAGGTCATTCCGATGGCCCCATTGTAGGTAGGGTAGGTATCGCCGTAGCTGGGGTAGAACATATCAAAGAATTCCTTGGTAAAATACAGCCAGCCTTCCTTATCGAAGTAACGGGCATTGTTCTTACCGATCAGCATCTGCATGCTGCGCTGCCAGGGTTTGATAATATCATGGAAAGGCTCTGCTGCAGGTGCAAAGTAATATGGAGCGTCGATAGATTGTTCATGGAAGTCTACATGTACCTGGGGCATCCAGCGGCTATACTGGATCGCTCTTTGCTGCGATTCCACCTGCGTCTGCCAGGCCCAGTCACGGTTCAGGTCAAAGTAATAGTGGTTCGCCCTTCCTCCCGGCCATGGTTCATTGTGCTCTCTCGCAAATAATAAGGGGTCGGCATAACGGGTATGCACCTGGTTGTAGAAGTTCACATAGCGTTCCCGTCCGTCGGGATTAAGACAGGGATCGATGATCACGACCGTATTCTTCAGCCATTCCTGTTGCGCTTTATGTTCTTTATTGGCCAGCATGTACAGTGTGACCATAGCGGCTTCCGTAGAAACAGCTTCATTGCCATGTACGTTATAGCTCAGCCAGACAATCACAGGATCGCCGGCGGCAGGCTTGCCATCACCACTGGCCAGTTCCAGGTTGTGTTGTCTTATCTGTTCGGTCTTGCTGATATTTTCAGGAGAAGAAATAACGGCCAGCATCAGGGGGCGGCCTTCGTAGGTAGTGCCGTATTGGGTGAGCTGCATATTGGGCGTAACAGCAGCAACGGCCCTGAAGTATTCGAGTACCCGGTGATAGGGCGTGAACTGCGTTCCGGGCGCATAACCGAGAAACTGTTCCGGCGTAGGCAGGATCTGTGAATATCCTGTTTGCACGATGAGCAGTATAAGGGACGATAACAGCAATTTGCGCATATGGAACCTTCAATTTAATTTACCTAAGATAAACAATTGAAAGGTTTTTTGCTACTCTACACTTTCACCTATCAGTCCGAAATACTGTACACACTCAAGACCTCCTTCGCGGCGGTAATAACGGAACTCCCCTACCCTGTTGTCTTCATGCCAGTGGCCGGTTTCCGATAGTTTGCCGTTATCGAAGAAAACGGTCCTGACGCCTTCCATTCTCCCCGCCCGCCGGTAATACACTTCTTTGAGCTTGCCATTCTCATAGTAGATCTCTACCTTTTCCCTGTAAGGATCATCAGTAAAGCCATATACTTTCCATTTGATATGCCCGTTCTCCTCCCGCATTACCTGGCGCAACAGTTCAGTCTTGTGATCCTCTCCGGCAGCACAACCTGCGCCATTGATGGCAAGCAACAACAGCAGAAAACCTGGAAGCAATGCATTGTAAATGTTTATAGAATTTCGTTCACCGGACATGCTGATGCAAATAAATAGCTTGAAAAGGCATACTCAATATAGCAAAATATAATAATATAAAATAGCAGGAAAAATGACTATACCAATGGAATGAATGCGAAGCCCATTCATTCCATTGATAGTTATTCAGTTATAGTAAAATATTTACAGGTTCAGTTCCAGCCTTGCAAACAGGAAACGGCCGTTATAACCGAATTGTGTAGCCCTTCTGCTATACCTGAACTGGTTGTTGGTGGTATTGGCAGGGTTGGCTACCAGGTCCGGGTATACGTCAAACACGTTGTTGGAACCAATGCTCAGCTTCAGGGCAGGCGTCAGTTTATAACCCACTGCCACATCGGTCACTACCTTGGCAGAATAGGTCTGGAAGAAGGCCGGATCGTTGGTAGCTTCCTCTACCGTACCGAAGTGAACGTTACGGAGGAAGGCATTGAACTTACCTATGTTGTAAGACAGTGTCAGGTTCACTTTTTCACGCGGCACCGTTCTTTCGAGGTAGATCCTGCTGGCCCGGCTGAAATAGATATTCTCTTTCCCTTTCAGCTTCTCGGAAGCTTTGATCTGGCCTACACGCTGCGTATAGCTATAGGTGCCGGAAAGGTCTGCACGCAATGTGCCCCCGCCCAGTTTTGTACTGTAGGTCAGTACCAGGTCAACGCCCTTTGTTTCAGAATTGATGGCATTGGCGAAGAAGGCAGCCCTGTTGGCATTGGCGAGCGAGAGCAGCTGGTATATTTCTTTGTCTACGGCAGATGCGGTATCGGCATTATTACCGGAGAACTGGTCTGTGTATACAATACGGTCGTCGATATGAGTAAAGTAACCGTCCAGCGTCAGGCTAAACTTGCCGAAGGTGCTGGTAAAACCCGCACTGATACTTTTTGATTTTTCCGGTTTCAGCTGCGGGATGCCCAGCAACTGTGCCGGCCGGCTGTCGTTCGTGAAGGTACCCACTTCATAAGGCACGCCATCCACAAACAAAGTGGAAGTGGAAGAATAAAAGCGCTGGTGTAATGATGGCGCCCTGAAACCGGTGCTGGCAGAAGCCCTGAGCGCAGTTCTTTCACTCAGCTTATAGCGTGCTGTCAGTTTACCATTCAGCGTACTGCCGAAATCGTTATAGTTCTCAAAACGTAAGGCGCCTCCCAGCAGGAATGCGGAGGAGAAATTGGCTTCTACATCCACATAACCGGAGATGGCACTGCGGGTAGCCCTGATCGCATTTTCAGGACGGAAGCCGGGGAATACCTGTGCACCGCCGGCCCTGGGTGTGCCGTCAGGTCCGAATACGGTGTTGACTGAGCCCTGCGGGTCTGGTATCAGGATATCTTTTCCATTGGCATCTACCCCTATCTTCCTGGCGCGGCCATAGTCGGTATAAGAGTTCTCTGCCCCTGCTACCAGCTCGTACTGCTCGAAGCGGTGTTCTGCACCGAAGGCTATGTCCAGTCCTTCCAGCACATCAAAACGGCGCGAGAAATCGACGTTCGTAGTGTTCTGTGTGAAGATAGGTCCACCGCAGGTAAAGCGTGTGGGAGAAGCTTTTCCCAGGGATGCATTCAGTGAATTTTCCACTTTGAAGCCAAACTCATTACGGCCATAGGTATTGCTGAAATCCACTTTCCAGTCGCCCAGGTTACCTCTTATACCTGCTGCAAAAGAACGGTCGTAAATATCACTGTGTATTTCCGGCAGGAAGCCCAGGGGATAGATCTCCATTACATTCCTGCTGTCGTGCGGCAAGCGGTATACACCGGCAGCATTCCCGTTACGGTAGCCGATACCGCCGAAGAAATACACTTCAGCATTGTTTTCCAGCGGGATGCTGGCATTCACAAACAACTGTGCGCTGCGCAGTTTCGACTGCCCCGCGCGCATACGGATATCGTTGCGGGTGATGTTGTTAGCCACGAGGAAAGAATCCGTCTTATCTACGCCACCGGGATAGGTGCGATAGATAGCGCCCGTCCAGGGGCCTGAACGATTGGTATAATTACGGTAATCATAAGAGCCGCCGAAATTGATATATCCGTCTTTGGCGCCCAGCGGAACACCATAGTTAACGCCGGTCTGCACCGTCTGGCCATCCATATTATCGTCGGCCTGCGAGGTAACGTTGGCGCCTGTAGTTACATTAACGTTCAGGCGGTTCACTGTGCTTTTCAGGATGATGTTGATCACACCGGCGATGGCATCAGAGCCATACTGGGCGGCAGCGCCATCGCGCAGTATCTCGATACGGTCAATGGCAGATGTGGGGATAGCGTTCATATCGGTACCTACCGCGCCACGGCCAAAGCTACCGTTCACATTCACCAGGGCGGTATTGTACCGGCGTTTGCCGTTTACCAGCACCAGCACCTGGTCGGGCCCCAGTCCACGCAGGGAGGCGGGATCAATATGGTCCGTGCCATCGGCAACGGTTTGTGTACCAGAGCTGAAGGAAGGCGCTACATAGTTGAGGATCTGGTTGATGGACACCTGCGGCGCATCGGCGGCAATACGTTTGATGTCAATAACATCTACCGGTACAGGCGTTTCCGTTTGTGTACGCGGCAGGCTGCGGGAGCCCAGTACCACCAGTTCATTCATAGTGGTGCTTGTTTCCAGGGTCACATCCAGTGTAGTGGTTTGTCCGGCGCTGACAGTAACGGTCTTACGCTGGGCGGTATAGCCTACGTAACTGATCAGCACTGTATGATTGCCGGGCACTATTTCCAGGGTAAAACGTCCCTGTGCATTGGTATATCCGCCTTTATTGGTATGCTCGATATGGACGGTGGCATTGGCCAGCGGTCCTTTGCCATCAGTGACGGTACCCGTAATGGTGCCGGTCTGGCCATACGAGGATGCTGATATACATAAAGTGAGGGCGATAAGAAGCACAAGGCCTCTTAGATGGGCTACCAGGTGTAACATAAGGTTCGATTTAGATTTATTTGGGTTTTTAGATTTTGAGTTGTTCTTTTGGTTATGGTATTGCTACAAGAACGAATTGGTCTGTCTATTATCTAAAATACTAATTTGACAGCGCATTTGGAACAACTTGTCAATATCAATTGTGGATTAAACTCATAAACGCATGCGCACGATTCCTGTTTTACTGGCTATAACCCTTGCCAGCACAGCTTATGCACAACAACCAGCCCAGATCAATGCCTATCGTTATCAAGTTAAAAAAAGTATTACCGCCAGTCATGGCGCCGTAGTATCTGCCCATCCATTAGCCAGCCAGGCCGGCCTGCTGATGTTACAACAGGGTGGTAATGCGGTAGATGCGGCTATTGCCACGCAGTTTGCGTTGGCCGTGGTATATCCCGCTGCCGGGAATCTTGGCGGCGGTGGTTTCCTGGTAGCCCACCTGAAAAACGGGAAGGACCTGGCCATCGACTACAGGGAAAAAGCACCCGCAGCGGCTTCCCGCGATATGTACCTGGATGCCTCAGGCAATGCCAATACAAAACTGAGCCAGGACGGTCACCTGGCATCGGGCGTACCGGGTACCGTAGCCGGCATCTTTGCGTCCCTGCCATATGCAAAGCTGCGCATCCAGCAGCTCATTGCTCCGGCCATTACTCTGGCAGAAAAGGGCTTCGCCATTACCGAAAGGGAAGCCAGGAGCCTGAATGCAACACAGGAACAGTTCAGCAAGCTCAATACGCAACCTAACGCCTTTGTAAGAAAAAAGACCTGGAAAGCGGGAGATACCCTGATACAGAAAGACCTTGCCGCCACCCTGAAAAGGATCAGTATCAATGGCCGCGCAGGCTTTTATGAAGGGGAAACCGCGGCGTTCATCCTGGCGGAAATGAAACGCGGCAAAGGGCTGATCACCGCAGCAGACCTGAAAGCTTATGAAGCGAAAGAGCGGACAGCCGTTTCCTTCTACTATAAAAATTATCGTATCGTCACCATGCCATTACCTTCCAGCGGCGGCGTTGCCCTGCAACAGATGATGGGGATGGTGGAAAAATATCCGCTGTCTGCCTGGGGTTTCCATTCTGTCAACGCCATGCACCTCATGATAGAGGCGGAACGCCGCGCCTATGCAGACCGTGCGCAATACCTGGGAGATCCTGATTTTGTGAAAGTACCGGTAAAACAACTCACCGCTCCCGAATACCTGCGTACGCGCATGGAAGATTTTGACCCACACCGTGCAGGCTCCAGTAAACAGACCGGCGCAGGAACTGTTTATTATGAAAGTGATGAGACCACACACCTTTCTGTGATGGACAACGAGGGCAATGCTGTATCCGTAACCACCACCCTGAATGGCGGCTATGGCTCCAAAGTGGTAGTAGGCGGCGCTGGCTTTTTCCTGAACAACGAAATGGACGATTTCAGCGTAAAGCCCGGCGTGCCTAACATGTACGGCCTGGTAGGAACAGAGGCGAATGCTGTAGCTCCCGGCAAACGTATGCTGAGCTCTATGACGCCTACCATTGTGCTGAAGAAAGACAAGCCATATATTGTAGCAGGTACGCCCGGCGGCTCGACCATCATCACTTCCGTGTTCCAGACCCTGCTCAATATCATTGAATTCAACCTGCCTGTGCAGCAGGCGGTAGATGCGCCCAAATTCCATCACCAATGGCTGCCCGACGAGGTGGATGTAGAGGAAGACTTTGATGAAACACCTTTACAGTACTTAAGGGAGATGGGCTATAAGATAGTACCTCATAGTCCCATCGGACGTACAGAGGTTATTAAGGTGAACACCAAAGGACAGCTGGAAGCGGCGGGCGATAAAAGAGGCGATGACAGCGTAGCTGGTTATTGATCATCACTAAAACTACTTTCGTATGATAGGACAAATCTTCCTGGATAGTGTGCTGAAAAGATTCGCATACTATAAATCACTCGGCGATCAGACACTGGCTGTGCTCAGCAGCGAACAACTGCACTGGCAGCCGGAGGGAGAGCCGAACAGCATCTGCCTCATCGTGAAACACATGAGTGGCAATATGCACTCCCGCTGGACAGATTTCCTTCACTCCGATGGCGAAAAACCCTGGCGTAACAGGGACGTGGAGTTTGAAGATGACAATGCATCTGCCGCAGATATCATCAGGCTCTGGGACGCCGGCTGGAAATGTATGCTGGATGCTATAAGCGCCCTGACACCGGAAGACCTGGAGAAGACCGTTTATATACGCAGCGAGCCGCATATTGTGCTGGATGCCATCAACAGGCAGCTCAGCCATATCCCCTATCACGTAGGGCAAATTGTGTACATTGGTAAAATGATCAAAAAATCTGACTGGAAAAGCCTGTCTATCCCCAAAGGGCAATCGCAGGCCTTCAACCAGGACATGTTTGGAAAAAAGCAACAATAATATACCATGAAGATCAGATTACAGGCTATCCTGTCAGCAATTGTACTGGCCCTCCTTTTCAGCGCATGTAACAGCGGCCGTACCAACCAGCTGTTGCTGCACAAGAAATGGCGGGTGTATGATGTGGTGATACCACCAGGATCGGCCTACGATATTACACAGATCACCCAGGCCACTGACCTGAAAAGAGGATATTACACGAATGTGTTTTACCAGTTCCTCGACAACAACCTGTTCATCGCCACCATCGACAATAAACCGGATTCCGGCAAGTACGAGCTACTGAGCAATGGTAAGATCATCTCTGTAACTGCCGCCAATGGCCTGCGGTCATCAGAGAACCTGGTGACGGTGATAAACCTGGATGAAACGCATTTTGATATGAAGGTGAAATCGGGGGATTACTATTTCATATTGAAAACGAAATCTGAATGAGCGGGGGGCATCCTCGCGTTATAAACAATCCAGCGGGGGCACCGTGTTATAAACACGGGCGACCCGCGTTACAAACAACCAGGGGGCGTATCCGTTACAAATAACACCGGGGCACCCATTACACGACGGTGGGTGTACCCATTAAACAATGGGGTGTATCCAATACACGACCCGGGGTTGAAAACCCCGGGCTACAAACACAAGGCTCCTGACGGAGCCGATTGGCGCGAATGAATGCGTTATGCCATCCCGGGGTGTCGCGGGTGTTATAAACAACCAGGGAGCGTACCCGTTACCAATAACACGGGGCACACATTACACGACGGTGGGTGTACCATTAAACAACGGGGTGCCCGCGTTACAAACGACCCGGGTGTACCAATTACACAAACGGGGGGGATACCCGCATTACAAACAACCCGGGGTTGAAAACCCCGGGCTACAAACAAGAGGCTCCTGACGGAGCCGATTGGCACGAATGGATCTTATGGAATGCTGGAACTAAAAAGACTCACGACATGCAGGCACAATTCACACATACAACGCCGACCGGCAAAACGAGCATTTCCGGGAAAGAATATCTCTTCTTTTCCGGATTTTCTTACCTGGGCTTACATGCGCTTCCTGCCTTTAAGGAGTTGCTGAAACAGGGTATTGATGAATATGGGACCACCTTTGTATCCTCCCGTATTGCCAATACCAGGCTGCTCCTGTATGAGGAGCTGGAGCATGCCCTGGCGGTATTGCTGCAGCAGCAGGCAGCGGCGACTTTTTCTTCCGGTTACCTGGCATCGCAGGCGGCAGTACAATATGCCGCCACAAAGGGAGAGCTGTTGTATGCGCCATCTGCCCATCCGGCTTTATGGAAAGGACAGCCACTCATTCCTGCACAGGAATGGTCTGCCTGGGCCGCCGCCACGGTCGACAAGGTCAATGCGCATCCTGACGGAAGTTTTGTGATTGTGACAGACAGCGTGAACCCGCTCGCCAGTACCATCAACGATTTCTCCTGGTTGCAACAGCTGAAGCGCCAGGTGCTGGTGCTCATTGACGATGCACATGGTATTGGCGTGATCGGGACGGATGGTAATGGCATCATACATAGCCTGCCAAAGCATCCTCCCGTTCAGTACCTGCTGTCAGCCTCCCTTACCAAGGCCTACAGCGCCCAGGGAGGCGTAGTATCGGGGCATGCGGCGGATATTGCAGCGATTAAAAGGCTCCCCCTCTTTACCGGCGCCACCCCTATGATGCCGGCCAATGCCTGGGCATTCCTGCAAAGCTTTTCCCTGCATCGCGAACAAAGACGGCTGTTACAGCAACGGATCAGTTATTTTGCATCCCTGACGGGAAATATCGGATACTTACACAACCCCTTCCAGTTGCCCGTATTCCTGCTGAAGGAGAGTGCGGGTATTGAAAAATACCTGCTGGAGCATGATATCATGATCTCCTCATTCGGTTATCCCAATCCGGATAGTCCGCCTGTGAACAGGATCATTGTTTCAGCACAGCATTCGGAGGAGGATCTGTACATACTGCATAAATTACTTTTAAACAGATAGACATGTTATTCAAGAAGACCTCTTTGCTGTTTTCCTGTAGTCTGTTGTTGTTAACCATCAAATGCCAGCAGCAAACAGCCCCAAAGTCTTCCTTACTCTGGGAAATATCCGGTAAAGGCCTGCAAAGCCCATCCTGGTTGTATGGAACTATTCATGCTATCTGTCCTGATGACAATCATTTCTCTCCTGCTACCCTGGATGCGCTGAAGCAATCCAAAACGCTATACCTGGAATTGAACACCGACGATAAACAGGAAATAAGCCGTCTGCGGTCAGCAGCACTAATGCCGGAGCCTTATTCCTTCAAGGCACTGTTTGCGGAAGATGATTATGTAAAGGTGTCCACCTGGTACCGCAATACACTGAATATCGAACTGGCACAACTGGATAAGCTGAAGCCAGTGATCATATATTCCCTCATGCTACAAAAATTCGCTGCCACAACCTGCCCTCAGCCGGCATCTGTAGAGGCCGAACTTAGGAAACTGGCGAAAGTGCAGCAACTACCGGTCAAAAACCTGGAAACAGTCATGGACCAGCTGGCCCTTTTTGACAGTATTCCTGATACGGAAGAAGCCGCAATGGTGTTGAAGAGTATTACTGATACGGTGAAATCGAGGGAAGTATACCAAAAGATGATGGCCGCCTATAAACAGGGAGATATCCAGTCATTATACAGTCTGATCGTTGAAACGGAAGACATGCTCCGGTATAAGGACCTGCTGCTGGACAGGCGTAACCGCAACTGGATCAGTATCATCAGCAATGAAGCCGGCAAAGCATCTACTTTTTTCGCAGTAGGCGCAGGGCACCTGGGTGGTAACATGGGGGTGATAGCGCTCTTGCGCAAGGAAGGATATACTGTTAAACCTGTGTTATAAAGCAATACTCATACAATACTCACAGACGATGGCCGGCACTTCTGCGTTCTCTTATAGTTCTATCAAGTAATTCAACTATTTTTGCCGGATTAAATATCGCCGCCTGAAAAAAGTACGCAAAATATTATCTGTTATCTTCCTGAGTATCCTGGGCCTGATCATCCTGATCGGCATACTGGTAAACATTCCGGTGGTACAGAACTTCCTGGTGCATCAAGTCACCCAACGCCTGTCAGAACAACTGAGAACCCGTGTAGAGATCGATCATGTCAACGTCCGCCTGTTCAATAGTTTCCGCCTGGAAGGCACACTGATAGAAGACCGTCATAAAGATACCCTGCTCTATGCCCGCGTACTGCAATTGCGCATTACGGACTGGTTCTTCTTCCAGGACAAACCTGTGATCAAGTTTGTGGGACTGGAAGACGCAGATATAAACCTGGTACGCCACAGGAACGATTCCGTATGGAACTACCAATTCATCATCGATGAATTCAGCGCTCCGCCGGATACTACCCTGAAGCCCCGCAAAGGCGGCGGCGGTGTCTCTTTCGACCTGCGTAAAACAGACCTGCGCAATGTGCGCATTAACCAGATCGATGCCTGGATAGGAGAAGACATGCGTGTGGCGGCTAAACGCATTTACCTGGACGCCAAGAATATTGACCTTAACCTGCATAACATTGATATACAGGAGCTGACGCTGGATAAACCGACGTTTATCATTTCCCGGTACCCGGCCTCTCCCCTCCGTAAGAAACGTCCGGCGCCACCCGCAGCGCCGCTCACAGATACCGCAGCCATTCCCGCCCTTCGCTGGAACAGCGCCAACTGGAAGCTGCTGGTAAAAGAGATCAGCATTAAGGACGGCACTTTAGGGGTGGATGACCTGGAAGACCCTACCCCGGTAGCAAAAGGATATTTTGCCCCCAATCATATCCGCTTCAACAAGATCGACCTGTCACTGACCAATACCAGCCTGGTAAAAGACAGCATCCTGGGCGATCTGACCATGAGCACCAAAGAGCGGAGCGGCTTCGAGGTGAAAAAGCTGACAGCGAAGTTCAAGATGTCGCCGGTAGAAATGGAGTTCTCCCACATGGACCTGTTTACCAACCGCAGCCACCTGCGGGATTACTATACCATGCAGTATGCCGATATCAGTGACATGAACCACTATATCGACGAGGTATATATGCGTGCGCATATTGTGAACAGCTCCCTCCATTCCGACGATATCGCCTACTTCGCGCCCGAACTGTCCGACTGGAAAAGGGAGATCTCCCTGAGCGGAGATGCCCGTGGCCCTGTCAGCAACCTGAAAGCATCCAATATCCGCCTGGAAGCCGGCGCCACCACCCGCCTGAAAGGCGGACTGGAAATGCGTGGCCTTCCGGATATCAACAATACCTACATCGACTTTAACGCAGATGAACTGCTCACCACCGGGGCTGACATTATCAGCATTGCGCCTGATCTGCGGAATATAGATCCCGTGCAACTGGAACGGCTGAACAATATCCGTTTCACCGGTAGCTTTACAGGCTTCGTGAACGACTTCGTGGCCTACGGTAAGTTCCAGACCAATCTGGGTAACCTGAATTCCGACCTTAACTTTAAAACGAACAGGGATGTACCGGTATATTCCGGAAGTCTCACCACAGACGCCTTCAACGTGGGCGCCCTGATGGGCGTGCCCGAAATAGCTACCGTCTCGCTCAGCGCAAAACTGAACGGGGAAGGCTTCAACTTCAGGACCCTGAAAGCTGCCGTGGATGCCGATGTACAACAGATCACACTGAACGGCTACAGCTACAGCAATATCAAGACCAAGGGGGAAATGAACCGTAAATTCTTCAACGGCTCCCTAACGGTCAACGATCCCAACCTGGACATGGATTTTTCCGGTACCATCGACTTCAATGGCGATGTGCCGGTATTCGATTTCGATTCCGACATCCGCCATGGCAACCTGCGGGCCTTAAAACTGACAGGCGATTCCATCGTGCTGCAGGCTAAAATGGCCCTCAACTTCGCCGGAGACAACATCGATAACTTCAATGGTTCCGCCAGGGTATACAATGTATCCCTGTTCAAAGACCAGCGCAGGCTGGAGTTCGACTCCCTCAATGTATCCACCCACCTGGAAAATAATGTAAAGGTGCTGGCCATCCAGGGTAGCGAAATAGGCGGGTATGTAAAAGGGAATTACAGTTTCATGCAGCTGCCGGATGCTTTCCGCCTCCTGTTGAACAAATATTATCCCAGCTACTTCCCTACCGCCCCTAAAGACAATATCCAGCAGGATTTCTCTTTCGCCTTCCAGCTGGGGCAGGTAGATAAACTGATACGTGGCTTTTCAAAGGATATTTCCGGCTTCGACAACTCCACCATAGAGGGTAACCTGAATACCATCAAAGGTAACCTGGCCCTGAATGTCAATGTGCCGCTGGCCTCTTACAGGAACTATCATTTTGAAAATCTTCAGCTGAAAAGCACGGGGACTTTCGACAAGATAGACATCAGTACCAGTATCGGGAAGGTATCTTCCGGCGACAAGGTACTGCTGCAGCATCCGCTTATCCTGGCCAATTCCGGC
Organism: Chitinophaga filiformis; assembly: GCF_023100805.1. Classification (NCBI taxonomy): domain Bacteria; kingdom Pseudomonadati; phylum Bacteroidota; class Chitinophagia; order Chitinophagales; family Chitinophagaceae; genus Chitinophaga; species Chitinophaga filiformis. The sequence goes on along the minus strand of NZ_CP095855.1, from coordinate 3,472,348 downwards.
AGGGATACTTCTTATATTAAGGTGGACCTGCAGGCTATAGACTCCTCCTCCCTGGATGGTTTCTATGCCAGGGTTATTACTGTAGCTGAGGGTGTGAAAGTGAGTTTCCTCAACAGCGCCTTTACCGTAAATGAGCGGCAATGGAATGTGACGCCGGGCAATGAAATATACTGGAGCAAGGACTTCCTCACCATCCATAACCTGCAGGTAACCAGGAACGAACAAAGCATCACGGTAGAGACGAACGAGTTCAACCCGGACGAGTCGAAATTTATCGTGAACCTGAAAAACCTGAACCTGAATGACGTCATCCCCTCCCAACTGACCACTATGCGCATAGAAGGTTTTGCGGATGGGAACATCACCATTTCCGATCCGGCAGGCAGCCTGGATGTCAATGCCCTGATCACCACCAGCGAGTTGCGTATTGACAATGACTCCATTGGCCTGGTGGCCTTTGAAGGCGGTTATAAACAGGAAACGGGCGACGTGACCTTCTCTGTCAGATCAGAAAATAAGGGCAAGAATTTCTTTGCAGAAGGACTGGCAGGCGTATCCGCCACCAACAACAGGTTACAGGCCAATGTGGAGCTGAACGGCACCTCTCTCAGTGTGCTGGACCGCTTTGTGAACGAATATGTAACAGACCTGAAAGGGATGGCCTCCGGCAAGCTGGCCATCACCGGCACTACCCGGCAGCCATCCGTACATGGTAACCTGCGCGTAGACAGTGCGGGCCTGAAGGTGTTGTACCTGGGCACCCATTACACCATCCCCCGGCTTAACGTGAACATAGATGACAACCTGATTGAATTCGGTAACTTCTTCATCGTCGATAAGAATAACAGCCGGGCTACTGCCAGTGGTTATATATCACATGATCATTTCAATAATCTCAACTTTGACTTCGACGTTAGTGCCAGGAACTTCATATTCCTGAATACCGGTGCGGCAGACAGCGACCTGTTTTACGGGAACGTGATCGCAGATGGTAAGGTCTATTTCTCGGGCCCCCTGAACGATCTGCAACTGCGTATACAGGCAAGACCAGGCAGGACCACACATTTCTACCTGCCATTGTCAGACAGTAAGGACATTGGCCGTTCGGACTATATCACGTTCAAGTCTTACGGTACGGAGATGAAAGAGGAAAAGAAAAAGAAGAAAGACAACGTAAAACTGAGCGTAAAACTGGATATCTCCGCCACCCCGGATGCCCAGATCGACGTGATCATGGACGCTGCTTCCGGTGATATGATCTCGGCGAACGGTACCGGCAACCTGCAGATCAATGTGAATACAGAGGGCGATTTCACCATGTTCGGTAATTATGAGATCAATAACGGATCCTACAATTTTACCCTGCAGCGGCTGACCAGCTGGAAGTTCGACATCGACAAGAGCAGTTCCATCACCTGGAATGGCGATCCCAACGAAGCCAAAGTGGACATTCATGCGAAATACACGCTGCCTAAAGTAAGTCTTTATAACCTGGTGGGTAACTCCTCTACCGCGGGCGATAAACTGGCTACCCGTACAGAAAGGGTGGACATCCTCATCAATCTCCGGAACGAGCTGATGAAGCCGGATATCACCTACGAGATCAGCCTGCCGGAAGTAGGCTCAGTGGCTTACGAAAGTGGTGTGGCGGCCAAACTGAGGGAGATCAACCAGGACCAGAACAAGGCCCTGCAACAAATGGCCGGTCTTCTCCTGTTCAACCAGTTCCTGCCGGAAGATCCTAACTCGGCCGGTGGCGCCAGTGTGGCAACGACGGGTAAGAACAGCGTGGGCCAGGCGTTGAGTGCACAGGCATCTGCCATTCTGAACAATATTACCGGCACCCTGCTGAAAAACAGCGGTATCGGTATCAATGTCAACTACAGGGCTTACAATATTGGTAGCCAGGACAATGCATCCCTTGACCGTAACCAGGTGAGCGCCGGGGTGACCAGTAACCTCTATAATAACAGGATCAGGTTGTATGTGGGCGGTGACTACGATTGGGGTAAGGCCAGCACTTCGGCCAATGCCAACCGCTTTGCGGGCGACTTCAGGGCAGAATACCTCCTGACACCGGAAGGCCGTTTGCGTATCAATGCCTTCAGTAAATCGGATTATGACGTATATAACCTGGTAAACCGTAACAAGGCGGGTCTGGGTATATCCTATGTACGTGAGTATAATAAGTTTTCGGAGCTGTTCAACGAGCGGAACCGGCGCAGATATATTGACTCGATCAGGAGAGCGGAAGCCATCCGGCAGGAAGAGATTGAAAAACAACGTGATAAAGAGGATAGTTTGAAGCGGAAGGGCGGGAATTAAGACGCTTGTTTGTTCATCGCTTAGTCGTCCATGATATTCGCCTTCAGGGATTTCGCCACCCGAGGGTATTCGCCTCCCGGGGTTTCCGCCACCAGGGGGTATTCGCCTCCAGGGGGTATTCGCCTCCAGGGGTTTCGCCTCCCGGGGGTATTCGCCACCAGGGGGTATTCGCCTCCAGGGGGTATTCGCCTCCCGGGGTATTCGCCTCCCGGGGTTTCGCCTCCCGGGGTTTCGCCACCCGGGGTTTCGCCCCCCGGGGGTATTCGCCACCCGGGGGTATTCGCCACCCGGGGGTATTCAACCCCGGGCTACAAACACGTCGCTCCTGACGGAGCGGAATGCAGCGGATCGGACCTTATAGATAAGATAAGAACTTATAATAATTAAAAAAGGAATCAGTTTACGCTGATTCCTTTTTTAATTGACGGAGGTCTTCAATTACCCCTTTAGTATCTCATGTCCCAGCTTATCGCGTTTGGTCTTGAGATAGAATTCGTTATGTGGATTCGGATGTACTTCAATAGGTACATTTTCCACTATTTCAAGGCCATATCCTTTTAACCCGGCGCGTTTGCGGGGATTATTGGTGATCAGGCGCATTTTGGTAATGTTCATATGGCGGAGGATCTGTGCCCCTACACCGTAGTCGCGTTCATCCATTTTGAAGCCCAGTTCCAGGTTTGCCTGTACGGTGTCACGACCTTCTTCCTGCAGCTTGTAGGCCTTCAGTTTGTTCAGCAGTCCGATACCACGGCCTTCCTGGTTCATGTAGAGTATCAGGCCTTTACCTTCGCGTTCTACCATTTCCATGGCCTTGTGCAGCTGTTCGCCGCAATCGCAGCGGAGGGAGTGCAGGATGTCGCCGGTTACGCAGGAGGAGTGTATACGAACCAGTACCGGTTCACCTTTCTCCCAGGTACCCTTTTTGAGGGCCATATGCAGGTCGCCGGAGTTCAGTTGTTTAAAAGCTACCAGTTCGAAGTCGCCATATGCGGTAGGCATATGTACAGTTACCTGTTCTTCGATCAGGGTTTCTTTTTCCAGGCGGTATTCGATCAGATCTTTGATAGAAATAAGCTTCAGGTCGAACTTGTCTGCTATTTCCTTCAGTTGTGGCAGGCGGGCCATGGTGCCGTCTTCGTTCATGATCTCCACCAGCACGCCGGCAGGCTCAAAACCAGCCAGACGGGCCAGGTCGATAGTGGCTTCGGTATGACCGGTACGGCGTAGTACGCCGCCGCTTTTTGCCTTCAGGGGGAAGATATGTCCTGGTTTCCCAAGTTCTTCAGGGCGTGTATTAGGATCAATCAGGGCCTGTACGGTCTTGGCACGGTCGTGCGCTGAAATACCGGTGGTGCATCCGTGGCCTAAAAGGTCCACTGATACGGTAAAGGGCGTCTGGTGCAGAGCTGTATTGTCACGCACCATCATTTCCAGCTTCAGTTCCTCACAACGTTCTTCCACCAGCGGTGCACATATTAAACCACGGCCGTAACGGCTCATAAAATTGATGATCTCTGGTGTTACGTTCCTTGCTGCTGTAACAAAATCTCCCTCATTCTCCCTGTCCTCGTCATCTACGACTATTACCAGCTTACCATTCCTGATATCTTCTATGGCTGATTCTATTGTATCTAGCATAGCGCTTTATTAAAGTTAATTTGCAAAGTTATGGTAAAAAAAGCACCATACCCTATCCGATCTGCTTACCTGAATGTCACTGCACATATATAGCAATAAACCATATAAATATTCGGGCTGATAAGTATATGATTTAATACCGTACGCTGCAATATTCTAAGTATTTTAAAGATGTCCTATTCGATTTTTTAGAATTTCTGGCACAAATTCTTGAACAAACTCGATAAAATCCCTGTTTAAAATGATGACTATCCAAAATTATATACTGTAAAGCAGATAAGCTCAATGGCTTAACAATTTGTTAATTTATAGTTAAAATCTGTAAAACTTTATTCGCCACCTTTGCGTCATAAATCAAATCGCTCGTTTATGGGATTTAAAAGATTACTTTCTACATTCATTGTACTGTTTATCGCTTTTTACTCCTATGCCCAGGTTACCACCAGTAGCATGACCGGTAAGATCACCGGCCCTGCAAATGAGGCCTTACCTGGTGCTACCGTTGTTGTAATCCATGTGCCTTCAGGTACTAAATACGGTACCACTACAGATGCAGAGGGTTATTACCGGCTCCCAAACATGAACGTGGGCGGACCGTACAAAGTGACTGCCTCCTATATCGGCTATACGGAATTCAGCCAGGGGGACATTTTCCTGGCCCTGGGTCAGCCATTCAGACTGAACATGAAACTGGGAGAAAAAGCCCAGGATATTAAAGAAGTGCAGGTAACCGCACAGAGAGGCGGCGGTGTATTCAACTCCAGCCGTAAAGGTGCGCAGACTGTACTGAACCGCTCCCAGATAGAGGCCTTACCTACTGTGGGCAGGAACCTGACAGACTTCGTGCGTCTGACCCCTCAGGCAAAACTGACCAAAGATGGTAGCGGTAACCAGACTATCTCCATCGCAGGTACCAACAACAAATACAACGCTACTTTCGTGGACGGTGCTGTACAGAACGACGTATTCGGTCTGGCAGAAAACGGTACCAACGGTGGTCAGATCGGTATCTCTCCTTTCAGTATCGATATCATCGACCAGTTTAACATAAACGTATCTCCATTCGACGTAAAGCAGGGTGGTTTTGCCGGTGGCGCCATCAACGCGGTAACAAGAAGGGGTACCAACGATATCGAAGGTTCTGCTTACTACTTCGTGCGCAACGAGAGCTTTGCAGGTAAGACGCCTAACAAGGATGAGAGCAAGAGATTTAAGCTGGCTGACTTCTCTTCCAAAACTTACGGTGCGCGTTTAGGCGGCGCCATCATCAAGAACAAACTGTTCTACTTTGTGAACGCAGAGTGGCAGAAAGAGACGCGTCCGCAGCCTTTCACCTATCAGACATACGCGAACGGCCCCGGTAGCGCACATGCTACACAGCAACAGCTGTCCGACCTCACTGCCAAACTGAAGGCATCAGGCTACGATCCCGGTGGTTATGAAACAGTTGAGAACTCACTGGACGGTCGTAAATTCTTCGCAAGACTGGACTGGAACATCAGCGATGCGCACAAGTTCACCATCCGTCACAGCTATGTACACGGTGAAAGCACCAGCCCGGGTAAATCCAGCGCCAACACGATCACGTTTGCCAATAAAGGTATTCTCTTCCCGTCTACGACCAACGCTACCACTGCCGAGCTGAAAAGCCAGTTTGGAAACAGGGCTTCCAACTCCCTGCTGGTAGGCGCAAACATCGTAAGAGATGACCGTGGTATCATGGGTTCTCCATATACTTCCGTATTCATCACCAAAGAATCTATCAGCTTCGGTACAGAAGAATTCTCTGTGGCAAACCTGCTGAAACAGGATGTATTCACCCTGACTGATAACCTGGAACTGTACAGAGGTAAACATACCATCTCCCTGGGTACAAGTAATGAGTTCTATAATATGACGAACGTATTTATCCGTCAGAACTATGGTTCTTATACTTTCGCCAGCCTGGACGATTTCATGAACAATGCCTCTCCTGTTCAGTACCAGCGTTCATTCTCTGCTGTAGATAAAACTACCGGAGATGATACAAAGGGTGCAGCCAAGTTCAAGGCGCTGCAACTGGGTTTCTATGCACAGGACGACTACCAGGTGAATGACCGCTTACGCGTGTCGCTGGGTATACGTGCAGACCTGCCTATGCTGCTGACCGATCCTGCTACGAACAATGACTTTAACAATACCATACTGCCAGCTGTTGTAGCTGCAGGTAAATGGGATATCAAAGGCGCTAAAACAGGTACTAAACCTGATGCCAGGATCCTGCTGTCTCCCCGTATCGCCTTCAACTGGGACGTGAAAGGAGACCAGACCACGCAGATCCGTGGTGGTGCAGGTATCTTCACCAGCCGCATTCCATTTGTATGGCTGGGTGGTATGTACAACAACAACGGTGTAACCCTGGGTGGTATGACCTTAAAGTATGATCCTACCAAACCAGAAGGTCCGGCCAACCAGAAGATCCCTTTCATCACCGATCCGTTCAACCAGCCTAGCATTACGGTAGCGCCATCAGGACAGATCGACCTGTTTGCGAAGAACTTCAAATTCCCACAGGTATTCAGAACCAGCCTGGCAGTAGATCAGCGTTTACCATGGGGCATGATCGGTAGCCTGGAAGCTATTTATACCAAAAATATCAATAACGTAGTTTACTACAACCTGTCATACATTCCGAGCGGCACCACCGTAACCGGTAATGGTGGCGACAACCGTCCGATATGGAAGAACGTAGGCTCTGCTGTACGTGGTAACTATACCGATATCATGTATGCACAGAACACCAGCAAGGGTTATTCCTACAACCTGACCGCACAGTTACAGAAATCATTCGATAATGGTTTCAGCGGTACGGCATCTTATACCTTCGGCCGTTCCAAATCTATCAACGATGGTCAGTCTTCCCAGAACTCTTCCCAGTGGAGGGTGCCAAACGTAAGGGGCCGTAACGATGTAGACCTGGGTTATTCTATCTTCGACGTAGGTTCAAGGATCGTTGCATCCGTGACCTACAAGAAGGAATACCTGAAACACCTGGCTACTACGGTATCTTTATACTACACCGGTCAGTCCGGCGACAGGTATTCTTACGGATACATCGACCCGTCTACCAATATCGTAAAAGATTACACTACCAGCAGCGACAGGGGCCTGAACCTGATCTATGTACCAAGAACTGCAGCAGAGATCAACCTGGTAGCATATAATGACGCAGCAGGTAATGTGGTTACTCCTGAACAGCAGTGGGCCGCACTGGATGCATTCATCAACAACGATAAATACCTGAGCAAACGCAGGGGACAGTATGCTGAAAAGAATGGCGCACGCGTTCCTTTCACGCACATCTTCGACCTGCACCTGGCACAGGATATCTTCGTAGGACAGAAGAACGGTAAACGCCACACCGTACAGGTTACCTTCGATATCTTCAACCTGGGTAACATGTTGAACAATGACTGGGGCCGCATCTACTCTACCCGTACAGGTATGAACTATAACAACTATGGTTTGATCAACCTCGTTGGGTTTGCAGCTGATGGTACCACACCACAGTTCAACTTCAAGAACCCTGTTAAAAACGACAACAAGACTGTTGCAACCATCGATGATTTCGGTGTACAGTCAGCACGTTGGCAGGCACAGCTTGGCTTCCGTTACACATTCAGATAGTCAGAGCACTTTTCATAGAAAAAGGGTTGTACGCCGTTGGCGCGACAACCCTTTTTTATTGGATGATAATACTCATTACTTTATTATTCCTTCACAGCCTGTAAGCGTTTTTTCTTTATATTTATAACGATGCAGGAACAACATTACAAATGGCATTCTCCACACCTGGGCCATGAATTTGAAATGCTGGTGTACGGCGAAGAGGGCTATCCGCTGATACTCTTCCCAACATCTATGGGGCGGCATCACGAACATAAGGACAGAGGGCTGATCCAGGCTTTGCAATGGTTTGTAGACAATCAGCTGATCAGGATCTACTGTCCGGACAGTATAGACAGCGATAGCTGGTATAATCCGCACATCTCCCCGGCGCAAAGGGCACTGAATCATATCAGGTATGACAATATGCTTCGCCATGAAGTGCTGGAAAAAGTGACTATGGAAACGGGCGTTCACCGCGTAGCGGTAGCCGGTTGCAGCTTTGGCGGATATCATGCCGCTAATTTCGCTTTCCGCTATCCTGAAAGCGTATCCTACCTGTTTAGCCTTAGCGGTGTTTTCGACCTCAAACCAAGGCTTAACGGCCATTATGACGACAACGTGTATTTCCATAACCCGGTGGACTTTATGCCCGCTAATCCTCATGAAGCCCTGTGGCGCATGGGGATCATCTTAGGCGTAGCCGAAAAAGACATCACCCGCAGTCAGAATGAAACCATGTCGGGCATTCTTTCCGGCAAAGGCATCATGCACTGGCTGGATGTAAGGCCTAACAGGACGCACGACTGGCCTACCTGGCTGGAAATGCTGCCATATTACCTGTCCCTCATAAAATAGGGACAAACTACCATTGGCAGTAATGCTTTTATGCAAGGCAGCTGGTATTCAATACAGGCATTAAGACAGTGAAAATCCCGCCCTTGGCGCGAATATTGATTCTCAACGCTGCTGTTGTAAACGACGGATAACCAAACAGTAAAACTCTTTACAGATGAAAAAAATAGGACTCCTCTTTGGCCAGGAAAATGGCTTTCCCCAGGCATTTATCGATCGTGTGAATGAGAAACAGGTAGATGATATTACAGCGGAAGCTGTGTCTATAGATAAAGTGATACAGGGTATTCCTTCGGGGTATACGGTGATCCTTGACCGCATCTCCCAGGACGTTCCTTTCTACCGCGCCTGGCTCAAACAGGCTGCACTGGAGGGGGCAGCTGTTATCAACAATCCTTTCTGGTGGAGTGCCGACGACAAATTCGTCAACAATGAGCTGGCCCAGCGGACTGGTGTACAGGTACCTAAAACCGCTCTTATCCCTTCGAGGGAACTTCCTTTGAATACCTCCGACCAGTCGTTCCGGAACCTGGTGTACCCTTTCGACTGGGATTCAATTTTCGACTATATCGGTTTCCCTGCCTACATGAAACCATTCAATGGCGGCGGATGGAAACATGTGTATAAAATCCATGACCGTGAGGAGTTCTTTGCACAACATGCCCGTACAGGACAGTTGGTAATGATGCTGCAGGAAGAGATAAAATACGAATCCTACTACCGTTGCTACTGTATCGGCGGCAGGTATGTGCGGGTGATCCCCTACGATCCTTACCAGCCGGAAAACCAGCGTTACCTGGCGGAAGACAGTGGTGACGGCGACCTGCTGAACATCGTTGCCGACCAGGTGGCCAGGTTGAACCAATACCTGGGCTACGATTTCAATTCGGTGGAAATTGCCGTACGCAATGGAGTGCCTTATGTGATCGACTTCTGGAACCCGGCGCCGGAAACCAATGCAAAGGTCATAGGCCCCGACAATTTCGAATGGGTGGTGGAAACAGCCGCCACTTATGCTATCCAGCGCGCACAGCAGCAAAAGCCGGGTACCGATAATCTGACCTGGGGCAATTTCCTGCAACACGCCGTTCATGGCCAGCAAACGGCTATTGTTCCCGGCGCCAAGAAGGCGGCGGCGAAGAAGCCTGCTGCGGTGACGCCCGCCAAAACGCCTAAAGATGCGAAGGAGCTGGTAGATGCTCTGTCAGAAAAAGAAACCCCGGCCAAAAAAACACCCGCCAAAAAGACTAAAAAGAAAGAATAACTTTGGTGTCCAAAATGCCGGATCACGGGTCCGCGGTCCGGCATTTACCATTTGTAACTGATTGTACACCAACACCACATGCTCAAAAATTTCACCCTCGGTATTGAAGAGGAATATATGGTCATGGATCCGGTGACCCGTGAGCTCCGGTCCCATGAACAAAAGATCGTAGAACAGGCGCACAGGGTGCTCCGCGACAAGGTAAAAGCGGAATTTCACCAGGCAGTAGTAGAAGTAGGCACCCAGGTCTGCTCGAATATTGACGAAGCCTGTGAAGACGTTTCCATGCTGCGCCGCACCATCGCCCAGATAGCCGGCGACCTCGGTTTCAGCATCGGCGCTTCCGGCACCCATCCTTTCTCCAACTGGGAATTACAGCTCATCACCGATCATCCCCGTTATTTCGAGATCGTGAACGAAATGCAGGATGCTGCCCGCTCCAACCTCATTTTCGGACTACATGTACATGTGGGCATGGAAAGCAGGGAAATGGCGCTGCATATTGCCAATTCCGTCCGTTATTTCCTGCCGCACGTATTTGCCTTAAGTACCAACTCCCCTTTCTGGGAAGGCCGTAATACCGGCTTTAAATCCTATCGTACAAAAGTATTCGACAAGTTTCCCCGCACCGGCATTCCCGATTATTTTGCCAGCATAGAAGAATACGACAGGTATATCCAGCTGCTGGTGAAGACCAATTGTATAGACAATGCAAAGAAGGTGTGGTGGGACCTGCGCGTACACCCTTTCTTCGACACGGTAGAATTCCGCATCTGCGACGTACCGCTTACCGTAAAAGAGACCTGTACTATTGCCGCGCTCTTCCAGGCCGTATGCGCCAAGATCTATAAACTGCGTATGCAGAACCTGAACTTCATCATCTACAACCGCGCCCTGGTCAATGAGAACAAATGGCGCGCTTCCCGCTACGGTATTGATGGTAGCCTGATCGATTTCGGCAAGGAGGAAGAAGTGAATGCACGCCTGCTCATCTCTGAGCTGCTGGACTTTGTGGATGATGTGGTAGATGACCTGGGCAGCCGTCACTATATAGAGCATACCCGTCATATCCTGGAAAACGGTACCGGCGCCGATCAGCAGCTGAAGGTCTATGCTGAGACCAAAGACCTGATATCGGTAACCGACTTCATCACTAATCAGTTCCTGAAAGACTGCTAAACATGTAACTTTGCAGTATGATTCCGAATAAGCAGCACTGGAAAGTAGCAGTTCTGGATATGTACGAACAGGTCCCTAATGAAGGCATGCGCTGCATCAGGGAAATATTGACCAGCTATGCTGAAAGACATGCGCTGCAACTTGAATTTCATGAATATGAGGTAAGGGTGCAGCAGCAGGTGCCAGATCTGTCCTACGACATCTACATCTCCACCGGCGGTCCTGGTAGTCCGCTGGACAGCGAAGGCAGTGAGTGGGAACAACATTATTTCCGTCTCATGGAAGACATCAGGGAATGGAATGCCGCCGCTATTGAAAAAAAACAGGTTTTACTGATCTGCCACAGTTTTCAGCTGATGTGCCGTTATCTCGGATTAGGCAATGTATGCCGCCGCAGGTCTCCGGCATTTGGCGTCTTTCCCGTGCATAAAACAGTTGCGGGCGAGCAGGAACTGGTATTCAATGAACTGCCCGAGCCTTATTACATCGTTGACAGCCGTAACTGGCAGGTCATCGAGCTGAATCAGCAGAAGATGGAAGCCATCGGCGCGCAAGTGCTGGCCATTGAGAAAGAACGGCCGCATGTACCACTGGAACGTGCTACCATGGCCATCCGCTTCAGCGATTACTGCCTGGGCACACAGTTCCATCCGGAAGCAGATGCTGCAGGCATGCGCATGTACCTGTTGCAGCAGGAAAAGAAGAACCAGGTCATCACCAATTATGGAGCAGAAAAATACTACGGCATGCTGGAGCATCTTTCTGACCCGGACAAAATTATGCTGACGCACGATGCTTTTATACCGGCATTTCTTGATAATGCCATTTTTAAACGCTCTTTACAACAATGATCCCCTCCATACGTAGCACATACAATCATCAGTTCACCCAGCGGCAATACCAGGATTTCCTTTCAGGTATTGCGGCAGAGGCAGGAGAAGCACCGGCCTTTAAAGTGGCTGAAACGCCTGTATTCATTCCTGCGCAGCTGACAGCCAGGATACAGCAGGCCTGCGATGACATTGTTGCTGTCATCCTCCACCCGGATTTCAAACAGCAAACCAGGGATGCTATTCCCCATGAACTGAAAGTACCGCATGAAAATGACCATCCTCACTTTATGGTCATTGATTTTGCCGTATGTCGTGACGAAGCAGGCAACCTGACACCCAAACTGATAGAACTACAAGGTTTCCCATCCTTATACGCCTTCCAGGAACTGATGGCGCGTCAGTTCAGAACGCATTTCTCTATTCCTGATACGCTCCGCAACTTCTTCAATGGCCTGAATGCAAGCTCCTATTTTGAATTGCTGAAAGAGGTCATCATCGGTCCCTGCGCGCCGGAAGAAGTAGTGCTGCTGGAAGTAAAACCACATGAACAGAAAACAAGGATCGACTTTTACTATACCGAACATAAGCTCGGCATCAAAGCTGTCTGCATCACAAAACTGATCCAGGAGGGCAAAAAACTGTACTATGAGCTGGATGGTAAACGTATACAGATCAAACGCATCTACAACCGCGTTATATTTGACGACCTGCACCGGCAACAGGAATTGCTGGGTAAACATGTGCATCTCTTCCAGGATTTAGAAGTAGAATGGATCACACATCCCAACTGGTTCTATCGCATCAGTAAATACATGCTGCCCTTCATTCACAGTGAATACGCTCCTAAAAGCTGGTTCCTGCATCAATTGCCTGTGATACCTGCCGACCTGGAAAACTATGTACTGAAGCCGCTCTTCTCTTTCGCAGGAAAGGGCGTACTCATAGACGTGACACAGGAGGACCTGGATAAGATCCAGGATCCGGAGAACTGGATCCTGCAACAAAAAGTGCAGTATGCTCCCGCTGTAGAAACACCGGAAGGTCCTGCCTATTGTGAGATACGTATGATGTACATATGGCCGGACAGCAGTCCTGCGCCTTTGCTTGTACACAACCTTGCCAGGATCAGCAAAAGCAAAATGATCGGTGTGTCGCAAGGCAAGCCGCAGAACTGGACCGGCGGCAGCTGCGCCTTCTTTGAACAGGCGTTGTAATATTGGTACTGCGTTTTCATTCCCCGTGCGTTTTCGTTCCCCGGGTTGTCACCCGGGCCTACAAACACGGGCACTCCTGACGGAGTGCTTCGCGCGGTCTGGCGATCTATTTCATTTTGGATTTTTCCGTATTCAATACGTTTCGGTTTCATCGTTTTCATCCGTATTCATTTCTCATTTCGGTGGTTACGTGTTGCGTTTTTGTTCCCCGGCTATCACACAGCGCTACAAACACGGGCACTCCCTCAGGAGTGCCCGTGTTTGTCTTTTAGTTGCTACGTCTCAGCCGATATTTGCATGTGACTTTACAGCCGCTGCTTATCTTTCAATAGCTGTGCCTTCAGTTGTTCATAGCTGATATCCTGTACTGCTTTCTTTGCGTCTATTGCCTGGATAGCGGCGGTAGCAGCACTCTGTCCCAGTATCATGAACACCGGTTCCATCCTGATACTACCATAGGCGATGTGTGTAGACGACACGCATACGGGTACCAGCAGGTTCTCACATTCTCCCTTCCTGGGCACAATAGCTCCGTAGCTGATACGGTAAGGCTCCGGCACGCGCACCTCTACATCTCCTTCATTCTGCACGGTGCCATCGTCCTGTACATATCGTTGTGTGTTGTGTGAATCGAGCGTATAAGAGCCCATACCGACAGGATTAACCACCTGCTTCTTTCCCAGCACTTCATGTTCTGTCATGACTTCCATACCGGTCATGCGACGGGCTTCACGGATATATAACTGGTGCGGCCAGTTGCCATTATCTTTGAATTCATCCCTTGACAATCCCCATTTATTCATATGCTCACGGATATTATCAGGCACCCGCGGATCAGTGGACATAAAGTATAAGAGCCCTTTCTGATAAGTAGCATGGGCCGCGATGATCTCTTTTCTCTTTTCATAGGAAGCCTCGGGATAGTCGTAGTTCATACCGATATAATCTGTGCTGAAAGGCCCGTGGTTGTTAACGTCCGTTTTATGATTAGGAATAGGGTCATATTTATTAAATGCCTCTTCCCAACCGTTCTTAAACACCCTCACCAGCAATTCATACTGAGTGGAATCATATCCCTCCGGACGCACAAAAGGAATACGGTTTGCAGGAAGATCTGTCAGGCACATACGGAAGCAATAAGCCTGCACGCGTTTATCGGCACTCCCCTTCTCACCGGGTGGCAGTGGAGAAATAAGCGGTAATAAACCACTTTTAGCATCCCCGGGTATTTTGTACGCGCTGACCGGCTGCTTAAAATAGTGACCGTGGTGAAGTACGCCTATCTGTACACCATTCCAGGTTTCATTGAACTCGCTGTTGGCTTCCCTGCCTACCCGGTAGGATACTTTGGCAGCGGCCATCAGATCGCCTTCATAGGTAGCGTCAATGAACATCTTCCCGCGGAATGTTTTACCGCTCAGTGTTCTGATAGCGGTGATCTTTTCACCTTTTTTGCTTACACCTTTTTTACGGTCCAGCCATTCATCGCGGTATACTTTGATATTATTTTCTTTCACAAAATCTTCAAACACCTGCTCTGCTACGTGTGGCTCGAAGATCCACATGGTACGTTCTGCGCCGTCCATAGCAGGCGTGCCCTGTCCTTTATTACCATATTCAGATTGTGGCTGCCAGTTCCATGCAGAAGGCTGTGCATAATGCAGGTAGATGCGATGGTAAAATTCGCGCGCCAGGCCACCGATGACCGACTTATTCCCTGTATCGGTGAAACCAAGTCCTCCGGCCGACAAGCCGCCCAGGTGCTTGTCGGGCGATACGATGACCACTGATCTGTTCATTTTTTTGACCTGCACGGCGGCGGTGACAGCGGCGGAGGTACCGCCATAGATCACAACATCGGCCTCTATGGGCGTCTGTGCCCGGGCCTGTGTAAGGCATAACAAACAAAAGAGTAAGATTGTAAGAAGCTGCTTCATAACTGTGGGTTTAAAGATGTTTTATGGTACCAGTAACTTTTTAAGATATGCCGGATAGCTATGTCCTTCTGTACCACCATCACCGTGCGTGATGCTGTCTCCGAAACATACTATCCTTTTATGCGGTAGTTGCCGCTGGATGATACAATCGTACACTACGACGCCCATCAGACGGTAACCGTCGGGCGTAGGATGGACACCGTCCGTTTTCCCGCTGTTCAGTTCATTCTGAATAAGACTGTCCTTGTCTTTGCCGATGTTACCGGCACGTTCAAATATGCGGCCCATGTCCAGCAATGCCTGACCAGTATCCGCAGCTATTGCAGCGATCACTTCATTGACGGCCTTCCGCCGGGCCACATAGCCTTCAGGATCATAAAAGGTCTTTGGATGCCGGGTATACAGATAAGGTTCAAAGGCGGGCAGGATGGTCATCAGTAATACCTTACTACCCGTATTACTGATCATCTTCACCATGTTGCGCATGTTCTTGTCGTATTCTTTCAGGGGTACATGTTTCATACTGTTCATATCGTTGGTGCCGGCCATGAATACAGTAAGGTCCGGACGATGCGACAGGCAATCCTTGTCTATTCTTGCCAGCATATCTACGGTATTATTACCGCCGATACCGGCATTGATGACCAATGAAGGTTCATCGTCTCCTGCCGGCTGCCATGCGGCTTTTGGAAGATGGGAAGCAAGCGCATTTTTCCCCGAAAGGGAAAAAGAAGTGGCTAATATTCCTGCCTGTAAAAATGTTCTTCTTTGCATATCATCGTGTTGATTAATAAACTCGGGGGCATCTTCATGAGGGATGCTTTCAGTACCATTTCCGCTGATTTACTGTATACAGCGCTGCTCATCCTCTCACAGCGCTTGCATTAAATAACACTCAGTAATCCGGGTTCTGCTTCAGTTTAGCGTTCACATCGATCTCTGTCTGGGGGATCGGGTACAAATAATGTCTTTCGCTCACAACGATGGATGGGTTCTGTGCTTTCATAGCGCTGATCAGTCGTTTGGTACGCACCAGGTCATACCAGCGGTGCCCTTCAAAGGCCAGTTCCAGTCTTCTTTCCAGCAGCACGCTATCGCGGAACTGCGCCTGTCCCAGGGAAGGCTCCAGCTCAGGAATACCGGCGCGCCTGCGGAGACGGTTAACGGCATTAAAGGCATCCGGATTGCCGGCAGCCTGTTCATTGAGCGCTTCCGCATACATCAGTAAAACATCTGCATAACGGATCACGGGAAAATTGTTACTTCCTTCCCCATTGGCGGTGGCAGACGGGTCCCGGTACTTGTATACGTAAGCCGGGAAAGTAATGCTGGCCGGAGCGGGGGGCGTAGTGGCGGCAGAGTACAACCTGATAGTAAGGTCACGACGTTTATCCGTAGCGCGATAGGTATCATACAGGTTCTTTGTAACCGGATCATCTCCGAAACCTGCAATACCATTCACCTTATCAAAGTTGGGACGCATATAGCCCTGCATAAAACTTCCCTCTCCCAGACCACCACCCAGTGCCTGCACTTCAAATACGGCCTCTTTTCCGTTCTTGTTAGCGATCAGGAAGGCATCCTCAAATTTATCCCAGATGTCATAAACGCCAAGGTCCATTACTTCCTTACACTTCGCCGATGCATTGGGCCAGTATTCACGGGTCAGGTATATCTTGGCCAGGAAAGCGAGAGCAGCCCCTTTGGTGGCACGGCCCAGGTTAGCACCGCTATAGGAAACAGGCAGTACGGCCGCTGCTTCGGAAAAGTCTTTTATTGCCTGCTGGTATACATCTTCCGCTGTGGCCCTCGCTACATCCAGGTTATCAAGCGAAGTGGTTTCCTGCAATATCAACGGCACGCCACCAAACATGCGCACCAGTGTAAAATAATAAAACCCTCTTAAAAATTTAGCCTCTGCCAGGTATTGGCTTCTCAAAGCGGTATCCATATTGATACCCGGCACATGTCCCAGCACAGCGTTGGCCTTGTTGATGCCGGAGTAGGCGGCGGTCCATATTGACTGGAAAGTAGTCGTAGCCGGTGTAAAGGAATACTTATCTACATCGTTCTTCGCCTGGTTGGCAGTAGAGCGGCCCCCACCCCATTCTGCATCATCGGTAGCCTGGTCCTGCAATACCCACATGGCCTGATCGTACATATTCTGCCCTTTCAGCTGATCGTATGCAGCGCTGAGGGCCGCCTTGGCATCGTCGGCATTCTTGTAGAAATTGTCCGGCGTAAAATTGGATTGCAGTTGCTGGTCCAGCAGGTTACAGGACATTTGTGTACAGATCAACAGAAAAAATAGCTTTTTCATATACGTGCTGTTAAATACTTACAAGGTGATGTTTAATCCGAAGAGGAATGTTTTTGCGGTGGGATAACTGGCATAATCAAATCCCTGGCTGCGGTTGTCCTGACCGAAGCGGTTCACTTCCGGATCGTAACCGCTGTATTTTGTCCAGGTAATGAGGTTCTGCGCGGTAACATACAGGCGTATGGAGTGGATCTTTGCCGCCTTCAGCCAGGCATCCGGCAGGTTATACGCCAGCTGCACATTCTTCAGGCGCAGGTAGGAACCATCTTCGATCTGCCTCGTAGAGATGCGGTTGGCAGGCCTGGTAGTAGCTGCACGGGGAATGTCCGTATTGGTATGTGTGGGCGTCCACCTGTCCAGCATGTCCCTGTCCTGGTTCGTGGTACCGTTCAGGTATTCCAGCTCAAAACGGTTTGCATTCAGGATCTTATTGCCGTATACGCCCTGCAGGAAAATGGTGAGGTCAATTTCCCTGTAGGAAAAAGTATTACTGATACCACCGCTGAATTTGGGTTGTGCACTACCGATGATCTTCCTGTCTTTATCATCGATCTTCTTATCGCCATTGAGGTCCATATATTTCCTGTCGCCCACTTTCTTTGCACTGGCATCTGCCAGCCCTGCCAGCTCTCCTTCTGACTGGTACAGGCCATTGGTCACGTAACCATAAAAGGTACCCAGGGGCTCTCCTACCCGGATGATCCCTGAATTCACGTTCTGAGCAATATTCGCCACCTGGCCGGCAAAGATCTGTGGTGTACTGCCGATGTTCAGCACTTTATTGCGATTGGCTACATAGTTGATGTCTGTGGTCCAGCGGAAAGCGCCATCCACGTTGACAGTGGATAAGCTCAACTCAATGCCCTTGTTCTGCACTTTACCCAGGTTTCTGATAGCACTGGTATAACCGGAAGAACCCGGGATGGTTACATTGAGCAGAAGGTCGCTGGTCTTTTTCAGATAGGCATCTGCGGTGATGGTGACGCGGTTGTTGAAGAGGCCCAGGTCAATGCCGGCATCTGCCTGTGCCGTCTTTTCCCAGGAAAGGTCCGGATTGGCGATCTGGCTGGGACCGAGACCGGTGGAAATATTATTGCCCAGCACATAATTCTGCGTGCCCAGTAAAGCGTAGGCAGGGTAATTACCAATACCATCCTGGTTACCGGTGGTACCATAGGTAGCCCGTATCTTCAGATCGCTTACAGTCCTGTTATGTTGCAGGAAAGGTTCTTCCGACACCTTCCATGCCACAGCGCCTGAAGGGAAGAAACCAAAGCGTTTATTGGCGCCAAAACGGGAAGAGCCGTCTGCCCGGAAGGAGACGGTCAGCAGGTATTTATCCCGATAGCCATAATTGATCCTTCCCAGGTAAGACACCAGTCCCCAGCCGCCGATACCTGAACCCGGGGTAATGGCCACCGCGCCGGTACCCAGGTTGCCGGTACCCAGAATATCGTTCACGAAGCTCCTGGAAGAAGCGGAATTATTCTCTGTATGGTTTTCCTGTTGTGTGTATCCCAACAGTGCTGAAAAACTATGCACCTTGTTGAAGGTTCGGGTGTAGGTCAGCAGGTTTTCATTCAGCCAGGTAACAGACTGTTCGTTGTAAATGGAGCCGACACCGCCCTGTGCAAGACCGCTGGCCACACTCCTGGGCAGGTAGCTGTCCTGTTTCTGCAGGATGCCGTCTACACCGAACAGCACTTTTAATGTGAGCCCTTCTATGATTTGGTACTCACCGAAAATGTTCCCGAAAAAGCGGTAGGCGGTATTCTTGTTCCTGCTGTCGCGTGCCAGTGCTACGGGATTATCAGCTGTAAAATTCAGCGCGGGGTCTGTCATCAGGTAAGAGCCATCTGCATTGCGCACCTTCAGCAGGGGAGGGAATTGTAATGCCGCCATGGTAACTAATCCGCCACTACCCAGGCTACCGTCGGTGCGCGACTGGTTGGTAGCAGTGCGATTGATGGTCAGACTGTTCCCTACCTTGATCTTATTACTGATCTTTCTATCCAGGTTAACGCGGAAGGAATACCTGTTGAAATCGGAGTTCACCACAATCCCCTTCTGTGTAAAATAACCGGCAGAAACGGCGAACTGTGTCTTCTCATCACCACCGCTCATAGACAGCTGGTAATTGGCAACAGGCGCCTGGCGGAATATCTCATCCTGCCAGTCGGTGCCTTCCCCGAAAGCTTCCACCTGTGCAGGTGTATAGACGGGTGATAACCCATCATTCGTATTGGCTTCGTTCACAAAGGCAGCATATTCTTTGGCATTGAGCACGGGGTATTTACGACGCACATGCTGTGTGCCGTAATAGGTATCGAAACTGATGATCGTCTTTCCTGCCTTTCCACGTTTGGTGGTAATGATCACGACGCCGTTGGAACCACGGGAACCGTAGATAGCGGTGGAAGAAGCGTCTTTGAGGATGGTCATCGATTCGATATCGCCGGGGTTCAGGGTACTGAGCACATTAAAGCTGGAACCGCTTTCCGCGCCGCCATTCTTGAAGGGCACACCATCTATTACGTACAGGGGTTCATTATCGCCCTGGATGGAGTTACCACCACGGATACGGATAGTGGTAGAGCCGCCGGGAGCGCCGGAGTTCTGCGTTACCTGTACGCCGGCCACGCGTCCCTGTATGGCCTGATCCAGCGAGGTCACTGCTACTTTTTTGATCTCTCCAACGGGCACGGTAGCCACAGCGCCCGTCAGGTCGCTCTTCTTTACCTGCCCGTATCCTACGACTACCACTTCACTCAGCGCTTCTGTACCGCTTTCCAGCGTTACTGTCAGCGGACTGCTAACACCCGCCACTGGTATTTCCCTGGCTTTCAGTCCGAGGGCGGATATAAGCAGCACAGCATCCTCCGGCACATTACGCAAAGTGAAAGTGCCGTTCTCGTTAGCCGTGGTGCCACGTTTGGTCCCTTTGATCAGGATAGTGGCGCCGGGCTGCGGTTCGCCTTTACTGTTCACCACCTTACCCTGTATGCTGGTGTCGGCCGGAGGAGATGCTTCGTCATTGGCAGCGGGCCGTGACAGCTTCTTTTTTCTGCTGATAACGATGGTATTACCCTGGATCACATACTGCAGCTGGCGGTCTTTGAGGACAGCGCCCAGCGCCGCTTCCAGGGGCGTTTTGTTAAATGAAACAGTGACGGGGCCGACATCTGCAATGTCTTCATTGCGATAAAAAAATACATATCCTGTTTGTGCTTTAATAACGGAAAAGATCTTTTTCAGCGGAACATCTTTCCCTGTGTAGGTGATCTGTGTGGACGTGTCGGCGGCATTTACTTTCAGGCATAGCAAAGCCAGTAGAAGTAGTAAGGTCTGCTTCATAACATGGAAGTTTTTAAATAACGGGACGATAAAAGAATGCTAATAATCAGGGCAGTATAACAATGTGTCTGCCTTCCTCTATTCTAAAATTTACATTTGTCTGTTCCAGGATCTTTAATGCTTCAGTAAGTGTCAACCCCCTTCCCATTTCACCGGAGAATGTGCCTTTAGGTATACCTGATGGATAAGACACGGTCACGTCGTACCAGCGTTCCAGTTGTCGCATGACGGCCGCAATATCGGCGTCTCTGAAAGAGAAATAACCGTTCTTCCAGGCAATGACCTCTTCGGTATTCACTGTATTCACTCCAATATCGGCGTTGGCATTCATGACAGCCTGCTGACCAGGCTGTAGCAACTTGCTCACTTTGCCTGACGCTACTTTCACGGCGCCGCTGATCAAAGTGGTATGGGTGTTCTTTTCATCTTTATAGGCCATGATATCGAAGCTGGTGCCCAGCACCTGTACTTCGAAATTTCCCGCTTTCACTTTAAATGGCTGATGCGCATTTTTCACTGTTTCGAAATAGGCCTCACCTTCCAGTTCCACCAGGCGTTCATTGCCCGCAAATGCAAGCGGGTATTTCAGGCGGGAAGCGGCGTTCAGCCATACTTTGGTACCGTCCGGCAGCACCACCTGGTATTGCCCTCCCCTGGGGGTGCTGAGTATATTATAACTCAGTTTTGCCGTTGCCCCCTGACCGCTGTACGAGAGCTGTCCATTATTGCGTTGCACGACCGTGTTACCCTGCATGATGGTCTGCCGGCCGGTACTGTCCAGCGATACAGAGCTGCCATCTTCGAGGATAAGGGTGGCCTTATTACTACCCGGCAGGATCACAGGTGGTGTAACTGGTTCATGTTGCGCCAACCGGGGCCTTTGCGGCGCTTTCTGCGACCAGTAAAAATAGCTGCCAATACCGGCCGCCAGTATCACGGCGGCAGCTACACGCCAGTAAGGGAAGCGAACAATGCGACCGGTGGTAACAGGTGTTCTGTCCACATTCAGCACGCGGGATAATACCGGTTCGAGGTTTTCATCGAAAGCGCCCTCCTCTTCCATTTCTGTCAGGCTGCTGGCAGCAGCGACAAATACCTCCCTGTTGGCCGGATCTTTCAGGAAATCGTCCAGTTCAGCCTTTTCGGCTGCTGAGAGGTTTCCTTCCAGAAAACCGCTGATCAGGTGGTGAATGCGTTCTTGGTCCATTTATCCGGCAGCGTACCCGGTATGTGAGGGTATCTCCGTTTATATAGACTGGCGGAAAAGGATGGGTGTACCTATCGGGAGGAAAAAAAATTTCATTAAAGTTTACCGGCCTGTTTTAATTGTTCCCTGATGAACTGCAGAGCGGCGCTGATGGTATTCCGGACATAGCTGGGGGAAAGCCGGAGGATATTGGCTATTTCGGTGGCATTGAGCCCTTCCTGGCGGCTCATTTCATAGATCTGCCGGCGTTGGGTGGGCAGGGCGCTGACGGCGTTGGCGATGATGCGCTGCGTTTCGCGGTAAGAGAGTTCCGCTTCGGTTTCATTGACGCTGGTCTGACCAGCGTTCCGGATATCTGCCAGTCTTTGCTGCAACAGGGCCTGGCGGTTCAGCCAGGTGAAACATTCGTTGAGGGCCATTCTTTTCAGGTAGGCGTTCAGCTGATCTACAGCAGGCAGTTTATCGCGGTGCAGCCACAATTTGATAAAGAACTCCTGCAACACTTCATGCGCGGCGTCTTCCTGCTTTACGACCTTTCTGACCACATTAGCTATGCCGGGGGAGATGGCTTTAAAGAACTGTGCGAACGCACGTTCATCGCCATCAGCAATGCGCGCCAGTATAGCCTTCTCTGTGTATAGATCGTCGTGCATTGCAGGCAACGGGAATGCTATTAAAAACGCCTTCCGGGCAGTATGATACCAGGGGCATCACACACGCCGGAAGGCATTATGACAGAATGATATATTGATCAATTACTTGCCGAACTGCTCCTGCCAGGCCAGCATACCGCCGGTCAGGTTCTTTACGTTCTGGAAGCCCATTGTTTCGAGGATCATGGCTGCCTGTCCGCTACGGCCACCACTGCGGCAGTATACGATCACTTCCTGATCTTTCAGGTCTTCCAGCTCATCTACCTGCATGGCGCGGATCTCGCCCAGTGGCACCAGGATGCCGCCGATATTGAAATCTTCATGCTCATGTGGTTCCCTTACATCCACAATGTTCAGGTCTTCCCCGCTGTCAATGCGTTTTTTCAGTTCAGCAACACTTATATTTTCCATGGCTGTAAATTTTGAATGTTTGTGATATCTACGGCAAATTACTGTATTGCCGGGTTTTGGTGACGATTATTCTGGTTGTTCTGCCGGAGGCGCCGGTGCGGCACCGCTATCCTTAGCCGGGCGATTGGCCGACAGCCAGAGGTCGATGGTCTCTCCCGCCCTTACCATGTTCAGCTCGTTCAGGCTGTTACGGCGCGGAGGCGTTTGTTTCACCACAAAGGCATTGGCCGTATCTGTCACAGAAGGATCTATGAGTACGGTACCCAGGCCCAGGTTGCTGGCGCTCAACGTCTCCTTTGCTTCCAGGAAGGTCAGCCCGATCAGGTCTGGCGCAGGGTTCTCGGTGTTGCCGGTACCACTGCTCAGTACCAGGGTGATGTTGCTCCCTTCGGGAATGTCCCTTCCGGGTTTAACCGGTTTGCCGTTCAGCAATTGCTGCAATACGGTATTGGTGGCGAAGTCTGGTTTATAGATGGTATCTCCTACGTTCAGCCTGAGACTATGCAGGGTCATTTCCGCACTGCGGAAGGTGAGGCCTGTCAGGTCCGGCATCTGAACCATTGGAGGTATTACTTTATTGATAGTCAGGTAGATAGTACGGCCTACTTTTACGATGGAGCCCTTGGCAGGGGTCTGTTCCCAAACGGCCAGGCCAGGCAGACTGTCTACATAGATAGAGTCCCTTACATCCACACTGAACCCTTCTTTTTCCAGGATCATGGTGGCTTCCTGTATATTTTTCTTATAAACGTCGGGAACGGTCAGGGTGTCCCCATGTTTAGTGATAACTCCCAATAGTAAAAAGAAAAGCAGCCCCAGAACGGCCAGACTTCCTACAACAACCAGCAGGTTAAAGCCGAAAGAGCGTTTCGTTATTGAATTGAACACAGATTATATTTTAACGTTAAGATGAACTCGGATCTGTTTACTTCCTCAGGCACTCTTCAATTAATGTGCCGTAAAACTCCTGCAGAGTTTTACCGGCAGCTCTTACCTGCTGAGGTACGAGACTGTTCTCTGATTGTCCCGGCATTGTGTTAACTTCCAGGAAGAACAGGCGGTTGTTCGCTTCTTCCCAGATGAAATCCATTCTCACTATTCCACGGCAATTTAGCTTGTTATACAATTTCTTAGCTGTTTCCTGTATCAGGTTGGTCACTTCTGCAGGCGCTTCTGCCGGTGTTACCTCCCTGGTTACGCCCGGGGTATATTTCGCTTCATAGTCAAAGAATTCCTTGCTGCTGATGATCTCAGTTACCGGCAGTACGGTCAGTTCTCCATTGGATTTATATAGACCGCAGGTCATTTCCCTGCCCTTGATAAATTCTTCTATCAGGATCTGTACATCCTCTTTAAAGGCTTTTTCGATAGCCGGTTCCAGCTCTTCTGCGGTATTTACCTTAGACATGCCGATACTGCTGCCCCCTTCTGCCGGTTTAACAAATACCGGCAATTTCAGTTCACGGAGTATCTCTTTGGTATCAAACGGTTGATCACGAAAGATATGTACTGATTTTGAAACGTTTACAACACCCAGGGAAGCCACTACTTTATTACAGTAGCTCTTATTGAAGGTCAGCGCGGAGGTTACCATCCCACAGCTGGTGAAAGGAATGCCCAGCATTTCAAAATATCCCTGCAAACGGCCGTCTTCGCCTGGCGTACCATGTATACCGATGAATACTGCATCGAATTTTATCTTACTGCCATTGATCGTCAATGTGAAATCGTTCCTGTCTACTGCAACTGCCTGGCCATCAGCGCCGATGTAATTCCAACCATCACGGGTAACAGAGATCTTATATACGTTATACTTGCTACTGTCAATATTCTTTTCTATTACTGCGGCACTCTGTACTGAAATCACATATTCACCGGAGTATCCGCCGGCAACCAGGGCGATGTTCTTTTTCATATATAATTTAATAATAGCGGATAAAGTTAATAGAAAAATAGTGGATGTACATTTTTTTTACTGCAAAAGAAAAGGGAAGAAAGTTGACATCCTTTCTTCCCTTTATGCCCCGGTATGCGTTCCGATGGTATTCGGCGACCAGTTACCGGTGTAGTTCCTTATGCTTCCTTTATAATAATATTAAATGTGCAATCTTTCTTTCTTGGCGAGCAGTTCATCTACTGTTTCCTGGTACATTTCATCAGGAACGCAGCAGTCAACCGGGCAAACAGCCGCACACTGAGGCTCTTCATGGAAGCCCTGGCATTCTGTGCACTTGTTAGGAACGATGTAGTAAGTGTCTACACTAATTGGCGCATTACGCTGGTCAGCATCCATTGTACTCCCATCCATCAGTACGTATGGGCCTTTAATGGTAGTACCATCTGCCATTGCCCATTCAACACCACCCTCATAAATAGCGTTATTTGGACATTCAGGTTCACAAGCACCACAATTAATACATTCGTCTGTTATCTTTATTGCCATAGTATAAACTTTTTGTTTAAGTAGTAAGCCATTAATTTTGCAGACAAAAATAGAATATCTAGGTTTAAAAAGTTAATTATTTATACAGATTCATGAGCAGTTCAGAAAAAGTAGCAGCCCTCGTACGTTTAGGACAATACCTGTCAGGCAATGATCCCGAGCTCCAGATAGTGAAGGACAGGGCCTTTCAGGCTAACGGTTGGTTCACGCCCGAGTTTATTGATCTTTCCTTGCAAAGCATTTGCCGTTATTACCTGGACGAATCCCGTTTAAACGCGTGGCTAGCTGGTTATGCTGCTCCTGTATCCTCCCCTCTTGAGGTAGGTATCGTTGCAGCGGGCAATATTCCGCTGGTAGGTTTCCATGACTGGCTCTGCGGCTTTCTCAGTGGCCACCAGGTACGTCTGAAGCTCTCTTCCAAAGATACGATACTTATGCAGCATGTCATTGACAAAGTCAAGGAATGGTACCCTGCCTATGCTGAGCAGACCCAGGTACAGGACATGCTGAAGAATTGCGGCGCCTACATCGCTACCGGCAGCAACAACTCTGCCCGCTATTTTGAATATTATTTTGCCAAATACCCGCATATCATCCGCAGGAACCGGACCTCCGTGGCCATCCTCGACGGCACCGAAACACCTGCCGAACTGGAAGCCCTGGCAGATGATGTCATGCTGTACTTTGGCCTGGGCTGCAGGAATGTGACCAAGATCTTTGTTCCGGAAAACTACCATTTCGAGGACCTGCTGAAGGCACTCGGAAAGTATGCCCGACTGGCAGATCATCATAAGTATAAGAACAACTATGACTATAACCTGGCCCTGGCGCTGCTCAGCAACACCCCACACATAGCGGCCGGCAATATCATTTTACAGGAATCTTCTTCCGTTTTTTCTCCCATCAGCGTTCTGCACTACAGTTACTATACCGATGCCGCTTCCCTTGGCGAAGAACTCAAAACAAACAATGATCTTCAGTGCCTTGTAGGACATGGGTTCATTCCCTTTGGAATGGCACAGCAACCTTCCCTGTCGGATTATGCTGACGGTGTCGATACTATGCAGTTCCTGACAGGATTGTAAGCCAGTCAGTCAGCGCCGGAGGACCGTCCCGCCGGCGATGGCTGTAACAATGTCTGTTTCCGGTGTCCGGATAACTACAATCTTGTCATGAAAAACAACAATCTGTCAGTCGTGGCGTTAAGATCATATTAACTATTCATATAAAAATGTGTTAAAGTAACAGGAGTGGTTAATGTTCACTGGCATGCCCCCTTAAATTTGTATCAGAAGGCATGCAAATTGATGCTCATTCCGTATAAAATTTAAACTTTAAACAACGAAACATATGAAATTCCGGCAAATTGCGGCAACTGTACTAATCAGCGCGGCAACTGCTGTTGCCAGCATCTATGCGTACAACAGGTACCAACCACGGCAGGCAGGCCCCTATCAGAATGGATCAGAGAACATCCCTGTAAATTACGCCAGTTACATGCCTGGCGCCGAAGTGAAGAATGCAACGCCTCCTACCGATTTTAGCCAGGCGGCTAAAATAGCGGTACCTGGAGTAGTACATATCAAAACAAAGATCAATCCCCGTCAGGTGACCAACAACCTCCAGAGAAGGAGAAGTGTTTTACAGGACCTTTTCGGCGATGACTTTTTCGGTGACGAATTCCAGGGTGAAGGCGGTGGACGTAAATACTACGTTCCCGGCCAGATGGCCTCCGGTTCCGGAGTGCTGATCTCCGACGACGGTTATATCATTACCAACAACCACGTAGTGGATGATGCGGATGAAATAGCCGTAACGCTCAACAACTACAAAACGTACAAGGCAAAAGTGATCGGTACCGACCCGAATACCGACCTGGCAGTGATCAAGATCGACGCTAAAAATCTTCCGTACCTGCTCTATGGTAATTCCGACGATGTGGAAATAGGCCAATGGGTACTGGCAGTTGGTTATCCGTTAAACCTGGAAACGACCGTTACTGCAGGTATCGTAAGTGCCAAAGCCCGTACCATCGGTATCAACAAACAGGTAAGAAGAAATGCCATAGAATCATTCATCCAGACAGATGCTGCGGTGAACCAGGGTAATAGTGGTGGTGCTTTGATCAACACCGCCGGTGAACTGATCGGCATCAACTCCGCCATCGCTTCTCCTACCGGCGCCTATGCTGGTTACTCCTACGCTATCCCGGTGAACCTGGTGAAGAAAGTAGTGAATGACCTCATGAAATATGGCAATGTGCAGCGTGCATACCTGGGTATCTATTACCAGGATCCGACCAGCATTCCTGAAGAAAGATGGGCTGAAGCAGGTATCAGAAGAGACATCAACGGTGTAACCGTAACAGGTGTACAGGAAACCGGTTCCGCTGCTGCTGCAGGCATCAAAAAAGGTGACGTGATCACTGGCATCAACGGCGTAGAAACACCTTCCATCCCACAGATGACAGAACAGATCGCCCGTTATAAACCAGGCGATAAGATCAGCATCAGCTACATGCGTAACGATAAACAATATACGACCAGCACTATCCTCAAAAATGCTGACGGTAATACCGACATTATCAAGACCAGCGTACTCGATGCATTGGGCGCTGACCTGGTAACGCTCGATAAAGCCGATGCTGCCAAACTGGGTATCCGTGGCGGTGTGTATGTTGATAATATCGGCGGTGGGGTGCTAAAGAAACAGACTAATATGAAGCGGTCTTTCATTATACTGAAAGCTGGCGGTCAGCCGGTGAATTCAGTGGAGGAGTTGAGGAGGATACTGGAGAAACAGAAGAAAGTGCAGGTTGAAGGGGTGTATCCTGAGTTGAATGGGGTGTATTATTATAATATTGATCTTGCGAATGGAACAGAGTTTTAAGCGTTTTCATATAGATTTATAGGTTAAGGAGAGAAGGTCCCGGGTGATTCCGGGACTTTCTTTTTTTTGCGTGTTTCTGGCTTGCAGGTTGCCTTTCTGGAGATGATTATTGCCTTCTTGCTCACTGGTTGTCGTTATGCAGGCTGACAGTGATTATTGCGTTGGCCTTCTTGCTCACGGTGCAGGCTGTGATCACTGGCTGTAGTTTTTTGAAGTTCCTTGATATTTAGCTTTGGGATGGCGGGCTGGCTGTTGAATATTTATTTAACCCCTGGTTGGTCGCATCAGCATACTTCAAACAACTAAGGCCAGCGATTCCCACCTGCCCGCTCGCCTGCGTACGGCCTCCAAAATATAGTTAGACGTCTATATGAAACAGACCGTTAGACCGCGCTATGCACTTCGTTAGGAGTGCCCGTGTTTGTAGCCCCGGGTGATAACCCGGGGGGATGGATAACAACAAAAAATAACCCCGGGGGAATGAAAAATAACACGGAATACCACCGGGGATGGATAACAATATGAAATGACCCCGGGATGAAAAAAATGGGGGCCAACCGGGGGATGGATAACAACAAGAAATAACCCAGGTTGGAAAACAACGGGGAACACATGGAGAAATAAAAACGGATGAAAACCCAACGGAAAACGCAACGAAAACCGAAAACAAAATTAGATACGGAGATTAGGAAATGAAACTGACCATCAGGTCGCGCTATGCGCTCCGTTAGGAGTGCCCGTGTTTGTAGCCCCGGGTGATAACCCGGGGGAATGAAAAATAACACGGATTAACCCGGGGGAATGGATAACAACAACGAATTACCCGGGGAATAAAAAATAACACGGATTAACCCCGGGGGATGGATAACAACAACGAATAACCCGGGAATGAAAAATAACACGGAATACCGCCAGGGATGGAAAACAACATGAAATGACCCGGGGATGGATAACAACCGGGAATACATGGAGAAATAAAAACGGATGAAAACCCAACGGAAAACGCAACGAAAACCGGAAACAAAATTAGATACGGAGATTAGGAATGAAACAGACCATCAGGTCGCGCTATGCACTCCGTTAGGAGTGCCCGTGTTTGTAGCCCCGGGTGATAACCCGGGGGATGAAAAATAACACGGATTAACCCGGGGGGGATGGATAACAACAATGAATAACCCCGGGGAATGAAAAATAACACGGAATACCGCCCGGGATGGATAACAATATGAAATGACCCCGGGATGAAAACAATGGGTGCCAACCTGGGGATGGACAACAACAAGAAATAACCCAGAATGGAAAAACAACGGGGAATACATGGAGAAATAAAAACAGATTAAAACGCAACGAAAACCGGAAACGAAATTAAATACGGGGATTAGGAATGAAACAGACCATCAGGCCGCGCTGTGCACTCCGTTAGGAGTGCCCGTGTTTGTAGCCCCCGGTGATAACCCGGGGGAATGAAAAATAACACGGATTAACCCCGGGGGGTGGATAACAACAACGAATAACCCGGGGAATGAAAAATAACACGGAATACCGCCGGGGAATGAAATGGATTTATGAAAACGGAAAAATGGAACGGAAATGAATATGACGAATGGGATGGATTGGATATGAAAGCACAAACACCAAAAGCCCCCTCACGGCGGCAGCAGTTGTGTTACAATAAATGAAACTCGCTTACAAATTGATCACCCCTTTCAGCTGGGCGAAGAATTCATCTTTCTTACGGGAAGAGATAGGAATGTTTTTCTGGTCGCTCATGACTACAGCGGTGCCCAGGCCCTTGATGATCTTGACGATATGATGGATGTTGATCAGGAAGGATTTATGTACACGATAGAAACCCTTATCGGACAGCATTTCTTCATACTCTTTCAGTGATTTGGAGATGAGATGCGATACGTTGTTGATCAGCTGAATTTTGGTATAGCTGTCAAATGCTTCGCAGTAAATGATGTCTTTCAGATCGATAACGTTGTAACCGTCATTAACAGGGATGACTATCTTGGAGAAAGCGTTGTCATTGTTCTTAACGTAGTCCTTGAGGATAGATGCCAGTTCGTTGAGGCGGCCTTTTTTGCTCTTCTTCACTTTTTCCAAAGCATCTTCCACCTCACTCACCTTGATAGGTTTGAGCAGATAATCTAATGCAGCAAATTTGATCGCCTGCAATGCATATTCCTGAAAGGCTGTAATGAAAATCACTTCGAAGTTCAACACAGGGAACATTTCCAGTAGCTGGAAGCCATTATGGGGCGGCATTTCAATATCCAGAAACAAGACGTCTATCTGGGTATTCTTGATCATTTCCGCCGCGTCATGAATGTTCTGAGCCTCACCCGCTACCGTAACATCTTTACAGTAATTCTCCAGAATATTTCGCAAAATATGGATGTTGCGGACTTCATCGTCTACGATCGCAGCTTTTATATTACTCATAACATCTTAACAATGGGAATCAGAATTTCAACCAGGGTACCCTCCTTATTGCCGAAACCAGACTTAAATTTATCAATAATTTCTAACTTTCCAACATTTCCATTAAAAGATTTTATAATCTGCAACCTTTCCCTAATCACGCTCAAAGCCGTTGATTCGTGCTTTACCAGTCGCCCGCTTTTGATCTCATTAGCACGCTCCCACCCTATCCCGTCATCGTCTACGGAGCAATATAACATATCTTCACGAAGCACCAGTTTTACCTCCAGCCTTCCGCTGCCGTTCTTTGGGGCGAGACCGTGCTTGATGGCATTTTCAACAATCGGTTGTATGATCATAGGCGGTATATAGATCGTATAATCTTTCAGGTCATCCTGCTGTATGAACTGGTAGGTGAACACGTTGGCAAAACGGATCTTCTCCAGTTCGATATAGCGCGTCAGGAAGGCTATCTCCTCTTCCAGCGATATAAATGACTTCCGGGAATTGTTCAGCATCTGCCGCATCAGGGTGGCAAAATCTGACAGGAAGTTCAGCGCCTGCTTCTCCTCTTTTTCCATGATCAGGTGCTGCACTGAGTTCAGTGAATTGAAGATGAAGTGAGGGTTCATCTGGTTTGTCAGCGCTTTGGCTTCCAGTTCCGCTATCCGCCTGTTATACTCCGTCTTCCTCATCTCCGCCCGCTGTATCCTTCTGATGACGTCCCTCAGCACGAAAGCCACCAATATTAAGCCTAGCAGTATCAGGATCCCTCTCGCCCACCATTGCTGGTACCAGCGCGGCAGAATGGTAACGGTAATGACCACCGGCTGACTCCAGTCGCTTTTATATTTCCTTGCCCTGATCTGCAACTGATAGGTGTCCGGCTGCAGGTCCGGGAAAGGTACGATATTAGACATTGTCGTGATCCATCCACTCGAAGTATCTGAAGAAAAATTGTACTGGTACTCTACCAGGTCAGGGAGATCATAGGCGATAGCGCCGAATTCCACCTCAAAAGAGGCCTTCCGCTGGTACATCAGCACAAATTGTTTCCCGGGCAGGTAGGTACTGTCGCCATACCGCACATGATTCAGGTAAATAGCCGGCGGTACCGTATCTACCGGCATCTTCGCATCATTGAAATAACTAAGACCGTTGGATGTAGCAATATATAAGATGCCCCGCTGATAATATACACTGCGTGCATCATCACTCATCAGCCCATCGTTGGATGTGATGTTACGGATGAGCGCTTTTGTTTTCACATCAATAACGGAAACCCCTTTATTGGTAGCGACATATAAGCGGCCTATGCCATCATAATACAACTGCTGACAGATATCGCTGACAAGTTTGTCTGCCGTACTCAAATGCGTGATGACGCTGTGATCTGTACCGAGCACATAAAGCCCGTGATCGCTGGTGCCTATCCAGAGCTCGCCGTCGATCCATTTCAGGTCTTTAATGCTTAAATCAAAGGCAGGTTTAGTTGTCCATATTTTCAGTTTGCGGATGCGATCATCACTATAAAACAGCCCGGCGTCGGTACCGACATAATAAGCCGAATCATTGATACACGCAATGGAAGTAATCAGCTCTTCTTTCTTGCTGATCGTATAATCATCTCCACAGATCACCTGATTTTTAGCCGCTATACGTATTTTGCCATTGGGACTGATATCGACATCTTTCAGTGTATTCACCCGCTTCAGCAATGTTTTTTTCTGCTGGACCGTATTAAACGAAAACAACCCGTTGTCAGTACCGATCAGCATTTCATTCTGCCTGTACGGTAGAATACTGAGAATGCTGTTCCGTCCACTGGTGGTATCCAGGTTGAACTGGCGGAACTGGTTATTTGTATCTATTGTATTTAATACGCCGGCATTCTGTCCTATCAGGAGCAGACCGGTCTTCTCGTCTTTACAGATACTGAAGATCGAGTGTGAAAACAGGCCATTCGTATTGTCGAGATAGTTAAAATAAAAATTCTTGTAGGGGATATAATAAACACCGTCTCCAAAGGTTGTGATCCAGATATTGCCATCCCTGTCTTTAAGCAGCGAGGTGATGTAGTGATTTTCCAGCAATTTAACAGGCTTCTTTTCGCCGCGGAAAAATCCTTTCAGGTAATAAAGCGTTCTTGGGGTACCTATCCACAAATTATCATTATCCACACAAATATTACTGATCTCATCTCTTATGCCCCAGTCGCTTCCCCTGAAAAAACAAACAGCCTCTTTATTACTGTAGGTATACAGATTATTGTCTACGATGATCACGGGATGTTTCCGTGTACGTTCAAGCACCGCCTGGTCAAGGGGAAAACCTGTGTTCTCTATTTTCTGATCCGGGTGATCGATATCGCTCAGATCAACCAGGTTAAAGTAAGGCTGCCGGGGTTTGAAAATAGTATCGTTACGGAGGAAGTAGAACAGGTCTGTAGGCCGGGCGCCCAGCTTGTCGTAAGTCATCTTCCTGCCGCTGTATTGTATGATACGATTATCGGTATTCAGGAACCAGATGAATCCCGCATAATCTTCAAACATATACTGCATGTATTTGCCGCGGGCGTCCACATACAGGGAGGAATCATTCTGACTGGTGTGAATGGTGTAATTCCAGAAAAAAGAAGGTAAACCGTTGAGTGTAAAGAACCAGACGCGTCCTTTCGAATCGGCGGCGAGTTTCACGACATCATTGTCGGTCAGCCCGTCTTTTTTTGAGTAGTTGCGGAAGCGTTTGCCATCGAATTTACTGACACCGGTGGGAGTTGAAAACCAGATAAATCCTTCCTTGTCCTGCACAACGGCGTAGACTGTAGCATTCGCGAGACCATCCTTTACGTTATAGTTACGGATCATAGGTCCCTGAGCAGCTGCTTTGACAGTGCTCAGAACCATTAGTATCCACCATAAAAACATATAACGGACCTTAGGCATCAAGACGGGTCGGATTTTTAGAATTAAACCGGCAGTACCAGCGTCGGCTGGCACTACCGGTAAATCTTTTTAATATGCACGGGCAAATAATACCCTTTGCGTAGAAGGTTTACCTGTCAGGATACAGGTACCAGCCTCCTGCTTATTGTTTAAAGGTATGCAACGTATTGTTGCTTTAGTGCGCTCCTTGATCTTTTCTTCTGTTTCGGTGGTGCCATCCCAGTGAGCAGAGATGAATCCTCCTTTTTCTTCCAGCAGGCGTTCAAATTCTTCCATGGTATTGGCAGGCGTGATATGTTCGTCGCGGAAGCTCAGCGCTTTGTTGTACATCTGCTGTTGAATATCTTCCAGCAGCGTACCGATACGTTCTGCCAGGCCATCCAGCGGCAGACTTTCCTTTGTTTTGGTGTCGCGGCGGGCCACTTCAGCCACATTATTTTCCAGGTCGCGGGCGCCCAGTGCAATGCGCACAGGCACACCTTTCATTTCATATTCTGCAAATTTCCATCCCGGACGGGCGTTGTCGCTATCGTCATATTTTACACGGATACCGGCTTTCTTCAGCTGGCCCATGATCTCGTGTACTTTTGCATCGATCTTCGCCTTCTGGTCATCGCCTTTATAGATAGGCACGATCACCACCTGTAAAGGAGCGATACGCGGAGGCAGTACCAGGCCGTCGTCGTCGCTGTGCGCCATTACCAGCGCACCGATCAGACGGGTAGATACACCCCAGGAGGTAGCCCATACATATTCCAGTTTGTTCTCTTTGTTGGAGAACTGTACATCAAATGCCTTGGCAAAATTCTGACCGAGGAAGTGAGAGGTACCTGCCTGCAGGGCCTTACCATCCTGCATCAGCGCCTCAATACAATAAGTGTCGATAGCACCGGCGAAACGCTCAGCAGGCGATTTTACGCCTCTTACTACCGGCATTGCCATATAGTTCTCTGCGAAGTCAGCGTATACTTCCAGCATCTGCTTTGTTTCAGCGATCGCTTCTTCAGCGGTAGCATGTGCAGTATGACCTTCCTGCCAGAGGAATTCGGCAGTACGCAGGAAGAGGCGGGTACGCATTTCCCAGCGTACAACGTTCGCCCACTGGTTAATCAGCAGGGGCAGGTCGCGGTAAGACTGGATCCAGTCTTTATATGTATTCCAGATAATTGTTTCGGAAGTAGGACGAACGATCAGTTCTTCCTCCAGTTTGGCGGTAGGATCTACCACCACACCCTTACCGTTCGGATTCTTCATCAGACGGTGGTGTGTTACGACCGCGCACTCCTTGGCGAAGCCTTCAATATGATCTTCCTCTTTACTCAGGAAGCTTTTAGGAATGAATAAGGGGAAGTAAGCGTTCTGGTGTCCGGTGTCTTTGAATTTTTTGTCCAGCACATCTCTCATGCCTTCCCAAAGTGCAAAACCGTATGGCTTGATCACCATACATCCCTTCACCGCAGAATAATCTGCCAATCCTCCTTTCAGAACCAAATCATTGTACCATTGTGAATAATCTTCAGAACGGGCTGTGATCTCTTTACTCATATAGCGTTGAAATATTTATAATCGTGGCCGGTACATATATTTTAAAACAAATCTGAATTTGGCTTAATATTTGTACCAGATATATTACCAAAAGGTAAAATGTCACAAACCTACATGAAAATCAGAAACGTGCAAACAGTTTGGTAAAATATTATGAGTGGCTAGATATTATTGTAGCATTAACCGTTCTTTACGTTAAAAATAGTGTAAATTTACTATAGAAATCAGGCTAAAAAATTCCGACAAATGAAATCAGTTCCTTACCTCGCTGCAGTGGCACTGTTTATTTTAAGCAGTTGTTCCTCAGCATATAAAACCACACAAACTCCGGATGATGTGTACTACTCTCCGAGAGTTAAACCCACTTATGCAGCCAGCAATAATCAAAATAATGATAACGTTAGTGAAACGGATGCCGACGGCGACGGTGGTACCTATGTTACATACGACGACGAAGATCAGGGAGATTATTCACGCCGTATAGACATGTTTAACAGGAACTACAAGGGTTCCTACTACGATTACTATTCACCAAATGTATATTCCGGTTATTACGGTAGTCCTTACTACGGCAGTGGCTGGGGCATCAGCAGCTACTATGGTACCGGCTTCGGCTATGGCTGGGGTTCTCCTTACTACAGCTCTTTCTGGGGCCCTTCCATCAGCATAGGCATCGGTTACGGCTGGGGTTACAATCCATGGTACAGTGGCTGGTATAGCCCATGGTACAGCAGCTGGTCTTACAACCCATGGTACTATGGTGGATATTATGGCGGTGGCTACTACGGATATCCTGGTGGTTACTGGGGTGGTCACGGCGGCTACTACGGTTATTCTTCTCCGGGACGCCGTACACGTGGCAGCTTTGGAACTTCTTATCCCAGCAGGGTAGTTGGCGGTACAACGCCTAATCCTGGCGGACGTACAACCAGAACGGATTATATTCCTTCCAGAAGAGGTAATGTTACCAATCCGGGTGGACGTGTGGTGGATGGTTCCAATTCCAGCGCAGGTGGCAGAACCAATCCTGACGGGTACTACACTCCAAGACGTTCATTTACACCTTCTTCAGGCGAACGTCCTGTAGGTGGCGATGGCGGTGGCCGTACCAGCGGATCTTACAATCCTCCTACCAGGTCATTCCAGCCAATGCAGCAACCACAGCGTTCTTATACACCGGCTCCATCCTATACGCCCAGATCTGGTGGCGGTGGTGGTGGTTCCATCGGTGGCGGCGGCGGTGGTGGTCGCGCAGGCAGATCAAGAAATTAATACTTAAATGATTTGATCATTGATATTCTAAAAAATGTACCCTGGTCAAAAGCCAGGGTATTTTTTAACCCTTAATTCTACTATGATGATTAAAAGAATGGTATTCGCCCTGGCATTGACAGGAACCTGTGTGTCCCTGCATGCACAAACAATAGACGATGCCTTACGATTCAGCACAACTTCACCTTCAGGTACAACAAGAGCACAATCAGTAGGTGGCGCCCTGGGCGCTTTGGGCGGCGAATCTTCTTCCCTGTACGTCAACCCGGCGGGACTTGGCTTTTTCAGAACAAATGATTTCTCCTTTACCGTTGGTTTCCAGAATATTTCCAACACAGGCACCTACCTGAACACGAAGGGCGATGATAACAAGTTCATCCCCCTCATTTCCAATGTTACCCTGATCTTTGGTGGCAGAAGGAAGAAGCCGGACAGCAAATGGCAGAACTTCAGCTTCGGACTGGGACTGAACCGCACACAGAACTACAATCAGCGGATCTATTATACCGGCACCAATACAAGCTCCTCCCTGTCATTGAATTATTACCTCGATGCAGAAGCAGCAGGCGTTACCAATCCGCAGGAACAGCTGGGCGGCAGCCAGACCATCGGCTCCCTCGCACATACTTCTGCACTGGCTTACCAGACAGGACTGATCTCTCCTTACATGAACAATGGTCAGCCGGATGGCTTTTTCTATTCTGCGGCACAGGCACAGGATCGCAGTATCAATGTAAAACAGGAGAACATCGTCGACGCCAAAGGAGGCGCCTATGATGTGGCTTTCGCATTTGCCGCCAACTATGACGATAAGTTGTACCTCGGCGGTAGCGTGAATATTCCGACCATGACCTACAAAAATTCAAGGACCTGGAAGGAAACGAACCAGAACACCGTTCCTACAGACCTGAACAGCTTTGATGTTACCGAAAGCCTCAGATCAGAAGGAACCGGTATCAACCTTAAAGTTGGTGGTATTTATAAACCTGTTAAGGCCCTGAGCCTGGGAGCTACCTTCCACTCCCCTTCCTGGATCAGCTTTACAGATAATTACCGGACAGACATGACCACTTCCACCAAGACTTTTGGCGTACTATCTGCCTCTTCTACGGAGACGAATGACGGTTATGAAGATGAATCCAAGTACACTGTAAGAACGCCCTGGAAAGGCGTGCTGAGTGCTGCCTTCCTGTTTGCTCCTTCTGCCGACACCAGGAAGCCGACAGGTTTCATCACCTTCGACTATGAATACATGGACTACGCGTCCATGAAGATGCGTTTCAGAAATGATAACAGCTTTGACAAGGAAGATTCCGATCTGCGTAACCAGGCCATCAAATCAACCTATCAGGGAGCATCCAACATCCGCGTGGGTGGTGAGTTAAAACTTCACGTGATCGCTTTCAGGTTGGGTTATGCCCTGTATGGCAGTCCGTACAAGAACATTACTATCGACGGTAAACGCGAGTACTTCACCGGTGGTATCGGTTACAGGAACCGCGGCTTCTACATGGACCTGGGGCTGGTATATGGCAGCAATACCATCACCAGCCAGCCATATGTACTGTCATCCAATGCTGATCCGGCCGACCACTACACAACACCGGCTGCAGCCAAGATCGACAGCAAACAGGCGAATATCAATGCTACCTTTGGCTGGAAATTCTAATTCCGTCAACAAACATAATTTTACCTGGAAAGGGCGTTCACTTTGCGTGGACGCCCTTTTTTCGAATAGCGGGAGGATCAGGCCCATTTTTGTCTATTTTTGCGCCGGCTATACATACCTATGACTTACAAACTGTCACTATTATTGGCTTTGGCCTTACCGGCAATCACATATCCTGTTGCAGCGCAAACCTTGCAGGACGTCTTAAAATTCAGCAGCGATATCTCCGTCGGCTCCGCCCGCGGACAAGCCATCGGAGGTGCTACCGGTGCATTGGGCGGTGAAGTGGCAGCCATCTACGTGAATCCTGCGGCAGCTGGTTTCTTTCATAAAAGCGACCTCTCTTTTTCTATTGGCTATCAGCATATTAACAATACCAACTATTACCTGGACAATAAAGACAACTCGAAAAAAGGCGGTCTGAAGTTTGACAACTTCACCCTGCTCATTCGCAGCAAGGAGAAAGAGCGCTCCCTGATATTTGCGATGGGCGTGAACCGGACCAACAACTTCCGGGAAAATGTGTATTACCAGGGAATCATAGCCAATTCCTCCCAGTCGCTCAATTATTATATCCAGGCAGACAATGCCCATGTCAGCAATCCCGACGCCTTATTATCTGCCGGACTGGACGTAGCCATGCGACATGCGGCCACCCTGGCATACAAGACCTACCTGATCAGCCCCTACCGGGCGGGCGATCAGTATCAATTCACTTCTGCAGCCGAGGCGGACGACCACAGCATACTGGTTCATCAATCGCACCAGGTCCTCACACATGGGGGCATGACAGAACTCGCGCTCGTCTTTGGAAAGCAACATAGCGAGAAGCTGTTCATTGGAGGCAGTATGAATATTGACTTTATCAAACAGGGCCAGCAGGATACCTGGAAGGAGCAAAATATCAACCCGGTACATGCCGACCTGAACGCCTATCAGCTAACACAGATCACCTCTACCAACGGCATAGGCATTAACCTGAAATTAGGGGGCATCTATAAACCGGTGGCACCTCTCAACCTGGGACTGACCCTGCAGTCGCCCACCTGGTATGGCGTGAACAAGGAGTATCAGACAGACATGCTGACCGACACCAAATCGGCCGGAGTAGTAAAGGCATCTACCATTTATACGGTCGACGATACGACGCAGTCGGAAGCCGACAATCTGAATTACAGCCTCAGAACGCCCTGGAAAGCAACGGCCAGCGCGGTGCTGCTGTTCAATACCGCCGACGATCCGGAGCTTCCCGGTGGGTTTATCAGTGTTGACTATGAGCTGGACGACTATCGCTCCATGAAGCTGAAATACGGGAATGCGTTGGAGAATTATCACTATGCCGAAGAGGTAAAAGCAAGCTATCGTACAGCAGCCAATATCCGCGCGGGTGCGGAAATAAGATACCTGCTCTATGCATTACGACTCGGCATTGCCCGCTATGGAAGCCCTTACAGGGATAGGGACATTGATGGGGCACGGATTTATTACAGCGGAGGCTTGGGTTATAAAGCTAACAATGGTTATTATATGGACCTTTCATTGATCAGGGGTGGGCGTCAGCAGCGGCGGGAGGTACCTTATGAGTTATTGCCCAACAAAGATGGCTATGTGAATCCGCCGGCGGCGCAGATCAACAATGCCACCACGAGAATGGCGCTGACCTGTGGCCTCAGGTTTTAAGCAGTTGCGCTACTTCTTCCAGCAGGCCTTTGCCTGCTTCAAACCATTTGAAGTCTTTGTCTTTACGAAACCAGGTTAACTGTCTTTTGGCATACTGGCGGGTATGAATAATGATCTGCTCTACTGCCTCGTCCCAGCTGATCTTAGCATCCAGGTAATCGAACACCTCTTTATACCCCACTGTCTGCAGGGCGTTATGATTGCGGTAAGGCAATACGGCCCGTACCTCCTCCAGCAAGCCATCGGCCACCATCTGGTGTACGCGGCGCTCAATATTAGCGTGCAATTGTTCTTTGGGAAGGGTAATAGCCGTTTTGATGATATTGAAGTCCCGCTGTACCGCATTCCCTGTTCTGAAAATGGTAATGGACTGGCCGGTAGTATATAACACTTCCAATGCCCTTATGAGCCGGTGTGGATTCTGAATTTCCGCTATGGCATAAAATGCGGGATCTTTCTCCTGCACTTCCTGCTGCAGCCAGGCCAGGCCTTCTTTTTCATAGCGTTCCTGGATGGCCGTCCGGACAGCTGCGGGAGCTGCGGGAATGCTATCAATGCCTTCACAGAAAGCTTTGATATACAGTCCCGTACCGCCACACATCACCACTACATCCCGGTCTTTCCAGACTTCGGCAGCATAGCTGAGTGCCAGTTTTTCGTAAATACCGGCACTTACTTCCTCCCTGATGGAGTGGGAATCAATAAAATAATGGGGAACAGCCTGCATTTCCTGCCGGCTGGGTTTTGCTGTACCTATACTTATTTCACGATAACACTGACGGGAGTCTGCAGAGATAACGGCTGTATCGAAGTGTTGCGCTACTTCTATTGCTTTAGCCGTTTTGCCCGCCGCCGTGGGACCTGCGATGATAATAACGGTCTTCACGAATACATGTCTTCGTTGCTATTATCTTCAGCTGCTTCGTCGTCAGAATCGGTGGTATCTTCCTCTCCTTCTTCTCCGAAGCCGTCTTCACTCATGCCTTCTTTATTGAGGTCATATTTCTCTTCCATTTCCACCAGTTTGTCGCCTACGAGACCTTTGGTGCCGTACTGGCTGGGGGCCAGGCCTTCTTTCCTGGTGCAGAAAGGATATGCTATTTTGGAGTTTTCATCTTTCGATACGCCGATCAGTTCTACCAGGAATGTCCAGTTCTTCGCATAGTCATACAGGTAGATGAACTTCTGATTGGGGGTTTTTACAGCTGCGGCGATAGGCGTGTCTTCCATTAACAGTGGTTCTACCTTACGTGCAGCACCATCCTGTTCAAGGATGATCTCTCTGCCCCGTTGCCAGTTATCATTGCTACGGAAAAAAGTCGCTTTATGTTTATTGTCAAATTCGAATGACTGTAAAATAGTTTGATGAAATTGTAAAAATGTCTGGTCCGGTTTAATGGAAATATCCCTGTACACACTTTCATCTTCTTCCCAGTAAACTCTGAATTTCAAAACAGGCATGACAATAAAGGATTTTATTAATAATCTGGTATTTCCAGGATGAGATCAATATTACAAACATCACACCCGATCCTGAAAAAGGCAGCGTTAACATTAATTAACACTACTAAATTAACATTTTTATTTAACTGGTGTCAAATCCATCTCTTTCGCCTTTTCAAGCAGGAATGCGAAAGCCGCATCGTAGGTATTGGGAATGATCCCGTCCAGGATAGCCTCGCGGATGGCATTTTTCAGATCGCCCACGGCCCTGGAAGGCGTAAGGCCGAAAGTTTCCATAATGATCTCTCCCGTAACGGGTGGTTGCCAGTTGCGGATACGGTCACTTTCTTCCACCTCTTTCAGTCGCTGGCGCACCAGTTCAAAGTTCTCTAGGTAGCGCTTTACCTTCACTTTATTCTTGGAGGTGATATCTGCTTCGCAGAGCATCATCAGGCCATCTATATCATCACCAGCGTCAAAGAGCAATCTGCGTATAGCAGAGTCGGTTATATTCTCTTTTGTGAGGCTGATAGGGCGAAGATGCAGTTCCACCAGCTTCTTTACCAGTCGCATATTCTCATGCAGCGGTAGTTTCAGTTTGGTGAAGATACGGGGTACCATCTTCCCTCCCACCGCATCGTGTCCGTGGAAGGTCCAGCCATGTCCCTGCTCAAAGCGTTTGGTGGCGGGTTTGCCGATATCATGCAGCAAAGCGGCCCAACGCAGCCAGAGGTCTTTGGTATGGCGGGAGATGTTGTCCACCACCTGCAGGGTATGATAGAAATTATCCTTATGCCCTTTTCCGTCAACCGTTTCCACCCCTACGAGGTCTACCATCTGCGGCAGTATGATTTTCATAATGCCGGCTTTATAAAGCAGGTCGAGGCCTACGGAAGGCACGGGCGACAGCATGATCTTATTGAATTCGTCTGAGATCCGTTCCTGAGAGATGATCTTGATGCGTTCTGCATTCTCTTTGATACCTCTGAAGGCTTCTTCGGAGATGGTGAACTGCAGTTGTGACGCAAAGCGTATGGCGCGCATCATCCGCAGGGGATCATCGATGAAGGTCTGTGCCGGTTCCAGTGGTGTTCTGATGATCTTCGCCTCCAGGTCGGTAATACCGCCAAAGGGATCTACCAGGCTGCCGTAATCAGCTTCATTGAGGCTGATAGCCAGGGCATTGATGGTAAAGTCGCGGCGAAGCTGGTCATCTTTGAGGGTACCGGGTTCCACATCCGGGTTCCGGGAGTCGTGGCGATAGCTTTCTCTTCTGGCGCCCACAAACTCGATTTCCAGGTCGTTCCATTTGACCTGTGCCGTACCATAGGTTTTGAAGAAGCTAACCTTCGCATTATCAAAATATCCGGCCACCTTATGAGCAAGGGCGATACCGTCCCCCACGCATACAATGTCCATATCTTTGGTACGCCTGTTCAGTATTTTATCCCGCACAAAGCCGCCGATCAGGTAGCAGGGCGTACCCAGTTCGTGGGCCGCTAATGCTATCTGTTCCAACACTTTCCGTTCCTGTAAAGTACAGGGAATATCTATAGGCTTTCTGCTGATCATAAATGAATAAAACGGCAAAAGTAAGTTTTTTTATCTGATCACCTGAACACTGCCATCTTTCAGGAGCTTAATGATCCGGGAGGGCGTTGCCGGGGTCGTATCGTCCTGCCGGTAGTTAATAACATAGTCCACTCCTTCTTTTATGGCTGTTTCCACTTCCCTGAAGGAAGCCGGCGAGGGATGCCCGCTGATGTTCGCAGAAGTGGAAACCAATGGTTTCCGCAGGCGTTTGATCAGGTGGCGGCAGAAGGTATCCTGTACGATCCGGATTGCGATAGTACCATCGCTGTTGATCACGTTCGGAGCAAGGTCAAGCGCCCCTTCATAGATGACAGTGGTGGGACGGTCAAAGCCTGCGATGATCTCCGCAATATCAGGAGGGGTATGCGCCACATACTTCAGCAGGTCGCGCACTTCTGCCAGGAGGATGACCAGGCTTTTGGCCTCCGGCCTTTGTTTGAGGGCAAATACTTTGCTAACGGCCGCTTCGTCGGTCGCATCGCAGCCGATACCCCAGATGGTGTCTGTGGGATAGAGGATCAGGCCCCCGCTGCGTAACACCTGCAGGGAAGCTGTTACATCATTTTCAAAATCGATCATAATTTATAAACTTTCGTAGACCTTCATCACGGCCGCAGCACATCTTTCCCGGCTGAACAGTTGTGCATGCGCCCATCCTTTTGTTCTCATTTCTGCTGCGAATGGTTGTTCATTCAGTACACGTCTCATCGCATCTGCAATACTGGCCGGCTGCAGGGGATTGACATATAAAGCGGCATCACCGCCCGTTTCCCCGAAACAGGACCCGGAGGAAGTGATGACCGGCGTACGGCTCCAAAGCGCCTCCAGGATGGGGATACCAAAGCCCTCAAAGATAGAAGGATATAATAAAGCTTCCGCACCCTGGTATAATAATGGCACATCGGCATCTGCGATCCTGGCCTTCTCATTCAGCCAGATGATCCGCCCCGAAAGGTCGTGTTTTTCGGCAAAAGCCTTCACCTTGTTCTTATAGCTGCTGCCACCTCCCAATACCACCAGGGGCAGGTCGATCTCTCCTT
Organism: Chitinophaga filiformis; assembly: GCF_023100805.1. Classification (NCBI taxonomy): domain Bacteria; kingdom Pseudomonadati; phylum Bacteroidota; class Chitinophagia; order Chitinophagales; family Chitinophagaceae; genus Chitinophaga; species Chitinophaga filiformis. The sequence goes on along the minus strand of NZ_CP095855.1, from coordinate 3,428,564 downwards.
TCAGCTGCAGCATAGCCTGCAATATGCCCAGGAGGTTCTTTCTTTCTATGATGGACCCTACATACAGGAAATAGGATGCCGGCAGCCCGTACTGTTCCTTCATCTGCGCAATACGAGCCTTGTCGTGCGTAACGGCAAAAGATTCATCGCAGCTCTGGTAAACCACTTCTATTTTCTCTGCCGGAGTTTTATAATATTGAATGATATCCTGTTTGGTCTGTTCGCTGATGGCGATGACTTTATCTGCGTAACGACAGGCATATTTTGCCTTTCTTCTGTAGGTCTGTACGTCGATCGGATTGTATTGTGCGGGATAGCGTTCGAAAATAAGATCGTGCATGGTCACGACGCTCTTCACGCCACTTTCATGAATACCAAAGGGGATCTCGTGGCTGAGCCCATGGTAGATATCGATGCCTTTGGCCACCAGTTCACCCACCACATATTTGCTTCTCCACGCGCTGCGGAACCAGCGGTGCAGCCGTTTTTCAGGCAATACAGGCTGAATGTTCGCATAGGCCTCCGTGGCATACATGTTGGTCAGCTTAGGCGCATAGAGATAATAATTATGCTGCGGGTACCAGGTAGCCAGGGAGCTAATCAGGGTCCGGCTGTAATTGCCCAATCCCGTATTGTTCTGGTAGGCCCGTTTTGCGTCAAAAGCGATATTCATAGCATCATTTAAAGGGCTGTAAAGGTAAGGAATCGCGCCCAGCTTGCAACTACTAACAGGTTTTCCTTATGTTTGTAAAAAATTTTCAACGATGGAGCTAAAAGAACTAATAAAAGCAGCCTGGGAGAATCGCGCTTTATTGCAGGAATCACAATACAGTGATGCAGTAAAATGTGTGATCGAAGCTGTAGACAAAGGCAAAAGCAGAGTGGCCGAACCGGGCGAGAACGGATGGATAGTAAACGAATGGATCAAACAGGCCATTTTGATGTACTTCTCTATCCAGCCAATGGAGACCATAGATCTGGGACCTTTCGAGTTCTTTGACAAAATGAAACTGAAATCCCGCTACAAGGACCTGGGCGTACGTGTAGTGCCTCATGCTATAGCCCGTTATGGCTCTTTTATTGGTAAGGGCGCTATCCTGATGCCATCTTACGTAAACATCGGCGCTTATGTTGACGAAGGCACCATGGTGGATACCTGGGCTACCGTAGGCTCCTGCGCGCAGATCGGTAAACATGTTCACCTGAGCGGTGGCGTAGGCATCGGCGGCGTACTGGAACCACTGCAGGCAAGTCCTGTGATCATCGAAGATGGTTGTTTCCTCGGCTCCCGCTGCATCGTGGTAGAAGGTGTGATCGTAGAAAAAGAAGCGGTACTGGGCGCTAACGTGGTACTGACCAAGAGCACCAAGATCATCGACGTAAGCGGTCCGGAACCGGTTGAATATAAAGGCCGTGTACCAGCACGCAGCGTAGTGATCCCTGGTACCTACACCAAGAAATTCCCTGCCGGCGAATACCAGGTACCTTGCGCACTGATCATCGGTCAGCGTAAAGCGTCTACCGACCTGAAAACCAGCTTGAACGACACGCTGAGAGAATTCAACGTAGCTGTATAAGCCTGCGTCACATATATTTTTGAAGCCGCTTCCATCCCGGAAGCGGCTTTTATTTTTTGCTCCTGTAAGGAATTTTTTCCTCCCGCCTGTCCTATTGAGGTAGCAGATTGAAAACCCGAGATTCCACGAACCACGTCGTAAAACCCTTCACTCATAAAAAATGAAAAACATGAAAATTCCACGAATTTTGGCATTACTGTTTGCCCTCGCTATGACCAGCTGCGGCAAAAAAGACGTTCAAAAACTATCTCCTGCAGATGTTACCAAGGGCCTAGCCGCACAACCCACCCGTTCCGAGGCTTTACTTGCCATGCAGTGCTACAACAACGCATTCTACAACCAGTATGGCACTTATGGACCTTCTTTCAAGGCCTATTATTACTCAGATGTGACCCGCACGGGCAGAATGGACTTCTGGCGACAGGCGGAGGCCATTGAGACGCTGATAGACGCGTATACGGCCAATAATGACGCAGACCTGCGGAATAAGATGGTGTACCTGTATAATGGTATGAGAGACGCCTACGGTCTGTTATGGAGTTCCAACATCTATAATGATGATGTGATCTGGGGCGCTTTAATGTGCATCCGCGCCTTTCAGATCACCAATGACGGCGGTATGAAAGACATGGCGAAGAATAACTTCGATATGGTCTGGAACCGTGCCTGGGATACGAACCTGGGGGGCGGTCTCTGGTGGACCACTGCCAACAACACGAAAAACGCCTGTGTCAATGCTCCGGCGGCGATTTGCGCTATGTACCTGTACCAGGCCACAGGAGATGCAAGCTACCGGGACAAGGCCAAGATGATCGTCGACTGGATGGTGAGCAAGCTGTATACCTCCTCCGGTGAAGTAAAAGGCGCCATGAATGCTGCCGGTACGATCACGGAAGGTGCCCGTACTTATACACAAGGTACTTTTATCGGCGCCTGCAGCATGTTGCATAGCTCCTTCCCTTCCGGTAATTACAAATCAATGGCCGCTAAAGCCATGGACTACACGAAGGCGAATATGTGTAATGCGCAAGGCCTGCTGCCGGACGAATATGACTGCGACGACTGCCAGGGATTCAAGGCCATCTTCGCCCGCTGGGCCTGTAAGTTCGTCCGCGACCATGGCCTGCAAAGCACCTATGCTACATGGCTCAACTACAATGCTTCTGAGGCCTGGACCTATCGTAACTCTAACGGCTTAATGTGGGGCCAGTGGTGGCGCCGTACACCGGACAACTACGTTAATTCTTTTGAGACCACTTGTGGTGTGGCGATGATGAATGGTGTGTGGTTGTTTTAGAAAATTTTAGTTTAAAAATTTGGAAGTTTAGAAAAAGTGTCTACCTTTGCAATCCCTTAACACGGAAAACAGTTGCCCAGATGGCGAAATTGGTAGACGCACTGTGTTCAGGTCGCAGCGCTCGCAAGGGTGTGCTGGTTCGAATCCAGTTCTGGGCACTTGGCTAACGCCGGAGACATAATCTCCGGCGTTATTGTTTTAAAACCATTCGGATCATGTCCTCGTAACTACGCTTTGTAGGATGAGTCAAATTTCTTTATTTTACATTACCCCTCGTGCATTTGCTTGCTATTTTTTACTCACCAATTGAAATACTTATGAATTGGGATCAACTTCTTTTGAATGAAACTTTCAGACCCAGAAGTCCTCTAAAACACTTTGATGGCAGAGACCCATTTGAGAATGATTATAGCAGAATTATCTCCAGCTCCTTCACTCGACGGCTCCAAGATAAAACCCAGGTTTTCCCACTACATGAAAGTGATTTTATTAGAACTCGACTAACTCATTCCTTGGAAGTATCATCAATAGCCCGGTCACTTGGAAAAAGTGTAGAGAAAACGCTGATACAGCAAAAGGAATTAGACGGTCTATTAATAGGGCAAATTCCTTCACTATTAGCTGTAGCGGGACTAGTTCATGACTTAGGTAACCCTCCATTCGGTCATTTTGGAGAGTCTGCAATTAAGAGCTACTTTAGAAAATTCTTTACGGACGGAAATAAAGGTAATCTGTGGACAGAACAAGAAAAAAATGATTTTATATATTTTGATGGGAATGTACAAACCCTGCGAATTCTCCGCAAACTTCAATATCTAGGCGATGAATACAGCTATAATTTAACTCTTCCTACATTAGCCAGCATAATTAAATACCCAAGGAATTCGGTCAAGGGTAATAAAGGAAAAACTACTGGCAATATTGCGGACAAAAAATTTGGATATTTTCTTACAGAAGAAGATGACTATAATCATATTTCGAATAAACTAGGCTTAAAAAATGAACGGCACCCTGTTGTTTTCCTGCTTGAGGCAGCTGATGATATTGCCTACTCTGCAGCAGATATTGAAGACGGTGTAAAGCTTGGAACATTGGATTTCGAGAGCATTTACGAAACATTTGAACTATCGCTAAAGGGAGGAACCGAGCTTGAAGAAAAAACGCTTATGGAACTTAAAAATATTTATGGCACATTCAAAGCAAATGGATCTGATCGGTTAAATTTGACTGTTAACAAATTCAGAATATTTACACAGGCAATAATGATCCAAGAGACAATAAATGAGTTTTTAGCTAACTATTCATTAATCATGAATGGAGAGTATAAAACTGAGTTAATATCGAACTGTGCTGCCAAAAATATTAGGAAAGCATATCAAAATCTTTCTACTCTGGTTTTTAAGCATAAGGGAATTATACAAGCAGAATTGGCTGGCTGGGAAGTAATTCAAGGCTTGTTGAATATCTTTGTACCAGCAAGTCTAAATAACAATTTTAATAGCAATGGTAATAATTACGAGTCTAGATTGTACAATATGATTTCCTACAGTCTACGGCATATGTTTGAGACCCATTCTACTATTTATTCTGGAACTAATCATGAATATAGAAGGTTCCAACTAATAATTGATTTCATAAGTGGCATGACTGACTCGTATGCACTAAAATATTACCAAAAACTGAAGGGTATTGCCTTATAATGATGGTATTACGAGAAACTCAAAATAAAAAAGAATTCAAAAGGATTTTCCTCGCACAGTTTGAAAAAACGCGCGAGGAAAACCCTTCTCTAAATAAATTTATATATGAGATAAGTTTATTTCACAATATTTATATCGTTGGTGGATTTCTCCGAAATGTTATAAACGGGGAAAAACCAAGGGACCTTGATTTAATTGTTAGAATGAGTAAAGATGAATTGGATGATACTGTTAGACTTTGCTTTAAGGAATTTGCTGAGAACCGTTTAGGAGGATACAAAATACAGTTAGAAAAAATCGCAATCGATGTATGGAGTATCGATGATAACTGGGCGTTTAAAAAGGAGCTCGTTAAAAATATTGAAGCAAATTATGTTGAAAAAATTGCTGAGGGGACTTTTTTTAATTATGATTCTCTTGTTTTAGATCTTCATAAGTTTAGGAGCAGTTTCAAGCATTACAATTTTTGTGCTATCAATAAAGAGCTAGATATTTTAAAGAAAAACTCAAAGTATAAAAAATTAAACCCGACAAGAGAGGCGAATGTTTTAAGAGCATTTTACCTTAGAAGAAAATATGGATTATCATACTCAGTTCAATTACGGAAATACATTTTAGAACAGTTGAATTATTTATCTCAAGTAGATCAAAATTATACTTTTAAATTAGTACAACTTTTAAATAAATATCAAAAGTATCAAGACTATCTATCAGAGTCTATTATCGACCTCCTGATCAAAGAAATATATAATCCTCCCTCTCACAAAGATCCTGATAGAAATAATCAACAATTTCAACTTTTTACTGACTAAAAAAACAAATCACCAATGCCGTCTAAGAAAGGACTGAAATCAAGACTTTCTTTAGATACCGTATTGTTAATCTACTTGATAGATTTTCTCCTTGAAAATTTGTTAACAATAAACTTCCCGGCAAAGAACGCAGTGATTAGACCCATTACTGCTAAAATAATCTTGGTTGTATTATCACTGATATCCATGCAGGCTAATTGAGGTGTATAAGTACGATATAAGGAATATTAGTATGGTATATATATTGAAATTAACTTATAAATTGCAATAGTCAATATTTGATCTGACAGTGCAAGGGATTTTGTATGATTAAATTTTAACTAAAGATAACTGATTTAGTTGTTTCCCTTGGCCAGATGCTTAATTGCCATAAAAGTCTCCATGGGTGTTTTACCGTAACAGTATTTTCCGCTACGTGGCCGCTCATTATTATAGTAATTGAGCCAACTATCTAAGTCGGCCTGCAGCTGCTCCAATGTGGTGTAAAGTCGCTTGCGGAATGCGATAACGTAAACTCTTCCTAATAAGTATCCTGTGCTCCCAGATAACCAGGGTGTTCGGTTTCAATCTCACCGTAAGCTTCTCTTTTTTCCTTTTTACGCTCAAGAGCTATCATCTGGGCTTCCGTAAGGATAATGCCTTCCTGGGCCACTTTAGCTTCCAGCGCCTTTAATCTCTTATCGAATACCTCCAGGTCGTGCATTTGCCATACGCTACGAACACCGCCTGCCGATATATAATCAATTTGTGATAGCAGCTTCTTTTACTTTCAATATCGCTATGATATTCGCGATGCCATCCCGATCTTTCACATATCACGAAACACAAGCTCTTTATCAAAAGCATTTATACATAATTATAACTAGTATTACATAATTGATTTCAACTGTAAATTCTGGTCATGTTGGTTCTTCGTCACTTTTGGTGGTTGGGAAGTGTTACATAATGAGACTCAATGTAACATAAGTTATAAATTTCATGTGCCTCAAAATTTAATATTTGATTGTGATGTGTTTTGCTTTGATTTATTGGATTACAAAGTAGATGCAGGTAATATCACTCTATTTATGAGAAGCCAGAAAGTGGAGCAGTTGTGCCCTCTTTGTAATATTCCTGCGACCAAACTTCATAGCTACTATTATCGATCCTTCAGAGATTTACCAGTGTTTGAGAATAAAGTATTGATAAGATTAAAATGTAGGAAATTTTATTGTGAAAACCAGTCATGTATCAGAAAGATCTTCGTTGAATCTCTTGATAATACTTTTTCTAAGTATAGTAGGACTACCAATAGGCTGAATAAAAAGCTTTTGAAGATAGCATTGTTGGTTGGTGGTAATATGGGATCAAAGTTATCTCAAACCTTAAATATACCTACGAGTAGTTCCACGTTTATCAGATTAATACACAAACAGAAATTTCCTCAAAACTTTGAGGCAAATGAGATAGGGATAGATGATTGGGCATATAAAAAAGGCCACACTTATGGAACTGCTATTATCGACCTGACATCACGAAAGATCATTGATTTATTACCCGATAGGGAAGCTAAAACCGTAGAAGATTGGTTAAAGCAAAGACCTGATATAAAAATAGTAACCCGGGATCGGTTCGCTAGATATGCCAAAGGAGTTTCAAAAGGTGCTCCGCAGGCATTACAAATAGCAGATCGTTGGCATCTGATAAAAAATATGGGTGATGCTTTGACTAAACTATTAGAACGGGTTCGGCAAAGCATGAAACCTCAATTGGTAAACAAGGTGAAAGCAGCAAAGGAATACCTGGAACCAGGAAACCAGGCTTTGAAAGAATCCTCTTATGGCTCATTGCCGAAGCGCTTTTCGCAATTCGAACAAATAAGGAAATATTATAAGGATGGCGTACCAATAAGAACTATTGCCAGATTGGTAGGAGCAAGTAGAAATACTGTAAAAAAATACTTGCACCTAAACGAGCCACCACCTAAAATACCCGCCAGAAGTAACTTAACTGGATATGTAGATTATATCCAGTCCAGATTGAGAGAAGAACCTGAAGTGGAAATTATTCAGTTATGGAATGAAGTTAAAGAAAGAGGATATAAGGGAAGCAAAAGCGTATTCTATGAACACCTAAAGGGATATCAGAAAGGGAAACGGTATCCAACAATATCATCCTCTTCAATGCCATACTGGTCCGCAAGGAAAGTAAGTCTATTACTTTATCGAAAAAGAAAGCAACTATCAATGGAAGAGAGGGAATTGATCTCCAATTTAAAGAAAAAGTCAAAGGATATTCAAACAACTTCACTTTATGTAAACAGGTTTCGTAAACTATTAGAAAATAAACATGGAGAAGGATTACAAGATTGGATTGATGAAGTATCTGGTACCAACCTTAAAGAGCTTAAAAGCTTTGCAAAGGATTACTATCAGACATCACTGCTGTAACAAATGCAGTCTCATTTCCCTGGAGTAATGGACAGGTTGAAGGCCAAATTAATAAATTGAAGACAATAAAGCGTCAGATGTACGGACGGGCTGGATTCAATCTGTTACGAAAGCGATTGGTGCTGCAAAGGTAGTAACCACCAAAAGTGACGAAGAACCAACATGACCAGAATTTACACTCACCTGCAGGCGTGCGGGGAGTATGGCTAAGGCATAATCTGGAAACATTTAAGAAACGTCTAAAAGCTCTGGAAGAGAAATCTGGAAGTGAAGGCCTGGTTTTAACTGAAGCTCAGGTCATCGCATTGGAAAGAGCAAAAGAGGAAAAGGTTGCTCATGGCGAAATCGAAACACTTCATCCTGGTTATCTCGGCGCACAGGATAACTATTATGTAGGCACTATAAAAGGTGTCGGAAAAATCTATCAGCAGACATTTATTGATACCTACACTAAGGTCGCGTTTGCCAAAATATATGACCGTAAACACGCTTTGGTTGCAGCAGACATGTTAAACGACAGGGTATTACCATTCTATGAGGAATATGGAGTACGCTTGCTGCGTGTATTAACTGATAGAGGCACTGAATACTGTGGAGCAAGAGATCATCATGAATTTGAGCTCTATTTAGCATTAGAGGACATAGATCATGCTAAGACTAAAGCGAGAAGCCCTCAAACCAACGGAATCTGTGAACGATTTAACCGTACGGTTCAAGACGAGTTTTACTCGATAGCCTTCCGGAAGAAGATCTACACTTCTCTTGAGCAGATCCAGACCGATTTAGATGAGTGGATTGATCACTACAATCGTAATCGGACACATACTGGTAAATACTGCTTCGGACGAACTCCTTTACAAACTTTCGAAGAAACAGTACCTTTAGCAAAAGAAAAGCAGCTGGACGAGCTACCGCCAACTGCCTAAAATATTACCCGACTGTCGGATCAAATCGGAGCTATTACACATGTATGATACCGATATTTCTGGTAGTGTAAAATTCTTTGTGTAAGTATATATTCAACTGTATCGAGTTAATACCACCAGCAGGTGGAGTGAAGTGAGGCGGAGCGTAGCGGAGCCGAACGGAACGACACCTGCTGGGTACGGCGGCTGGATTTGCCCCCGATATTTTTTAACTTTGAATACAGTACCATGGACAATCAACAACCACAATTCTCGAAGGAGTTCTTCAAGCAGTTTAAGAACAAAGAGGAGTTTCACGCCTTTTTCAATAGCCTGTTTAAGCAGGGTGTGGAAGAAATGCTGAAGGGAGAACTCGATGAACATCTTGGTTATGAGAAACATAGCCCTGAAGGAAGAAACTCAGGTAATAGCCGCAATGGCTCTTACAAAAAGAAAATTAAGACAGAATCTCTCGGCGACCTTGCCCTTAATATTCCCCGTGATCGTAATAGTGAGTTTGACCCAGTCCTTATTCCCAAGGGACAACGGATGAGTGATAAGCTGGAAGAGGCTATTATCGGCATGTACAGCCGCGGAATGACAACCTCAGACATTAGTGATCAGGTGAAAGAGGTATACGGTGTAGACGTAAGCGAAGGCACCATTTCCAATGTCACTAATCGTATCTCGGAGCATGTAAAAAGCTGGCAGAACAGGGTTCTTGAGCCTGTTTACTTTATGGTCTGGATGGATGGAATAGTGCTGAAAGTCAAGCAAAACGGTAAGTATATCAACAAATGCATATACCTGGTAATCGGACTGAAAAATGATGGGTTGAAAGAAGTGTTGGGCATGTGGATGGCAGAAACTGAATCCGCCTCCTTCTGGATGAGCGTTTTAACCGATTTAAAGGCTCGAGGAGTAGAGGATATATTAATTGCCTGCACTGATAACTTAAAAGGCTTTACAGATGCTATTAAGGGTGTATTCCCACAAACAATTACCCAGCTGTGTGTTGTCCATCAGATCCGCAATAGCTGTAAATATGTGGTATGGAAGGACAGGAAAGAGTTTTGTGCTGATCTGAAGGAAGTTTATGGAGCGCCTAATCGCGCAGCTGCAGAGCATGCGTTAGTCACTTGTTCTGATAAGTGGGGGGCTAAATACAGACATGCGATTCAATCGTGGGAGAACAACTGGGATAATCTTACCAGCTACTTTGACTTCCCAATGGAGATCCGCAAGATCATGTATACCACAAATACCATCGAAAATCTTAATAGGGGCATCCGCAAGTATACTAAGACCAAAGTTCAATTTACGGATGATGCTGCGGCTCAAAAGGCCGTTTACCTGGCTATCATGAACATTGAAAAAAAATGGAGCATGCCTATCCATAACTGGGGGCTGGTGCTCCATCAATATTTAACTATTTTTGAAAACAGATGTCGGATTTGATCAGTTGACTATGTGTTTACACAATATATTTTATAGTCTCATATTTCTGCTGCTACGCTTTCTGCTATAACCGACCCCGTCTCTTCATACATTTAATCGTCACTGCAATTTACAAGTTTTACATCATTAGTGTTCAACCAAAACGACCTTACCACGACAACGGCGGGATAGGGCGCTATGCTCTTACTGAGGATCTGCAAAGACTATATTTACTTTTAGGGGCATTCTTTTTTTAGATATTTACCGCTCAATATAAACCGCTGCTTATTCATAACAATATACCTACTAATAGGCACATCAGTCAGTACAGTAATCGCTACTTTATTCTTATTCCCTTCAATTGTTATCCACTTTGATGACATGCCATTTTCAAAAACCACTTTTACACGGGTTATTCTATCAAATGAACCGTTACAGCTTCCTATCATGGGAAGACATTTAATACTATCTTCGTTGATTAACACAACTGCATCAGTTAAAAGCTCATGCTTCGTATTTTCTACAATAGCAATATTCGATTTATAGACAAAACGTCTGTTACTATCACTGCTTATTTCTATAGGAACGTTATCAATTTGAAGTGAGCTTTGTAACATTAGTACACCATTGGCTATTTCCCATTTGCCTTGACTTACTCCATTATTCGCAATAGCATTCAAATTATATAAAAAAGTTCTATCCTTCATCAACAATAATTCAACAGTACCGTAACTGTCGTTGGCAGAGCTATAAAATTTCATTAAAACTCCAGTTCTTATATCATGTTTTGTAAGCTTCTTCTTTGTTAATGTTTGGCCTTTCAACTGACTTGAAAATAAAATTACAATTACGACAACAAAAAATGCTTTCATATTATCTGTTATTAAGTAATTCTCCCGTATAATATTCCGGCGTACCAGTTAGCTTTTTGCTGCTCCTGCTTGTGTTCCCGACTCCGTTGTCGTGACTTCTGACCGACAACAGAAGTCGGGAAATAATCCAACGGAGAAGAATGCCTCATGCGATCTAACAATGTTAGTTAATAAAACAACGCAGGGTCTCCCGGCATATCACTAAATGATAATGCCTAGAGACCCTGCTGGGCGGCACCTATCAGCAATAGTTGCCCAGCCAACATAAAAAATAGATATTATGTACGAATATATATAAGCTTTTCTTTTACTCATGAATTATTGATAACAGTCACTTATTTATTTTACTTTTTAAAATTTCATGAGATTTTGCAGTAATATCAAACCTACAACCCTGCTTTCCTACCTGATATCCTACATAACCGATCCCATTTTCAAAATAAAGAATAGTATAGTGCCCATTTATAATACTAGACTCGATGCATTTCTCATCACTTAGTGGGTAACAATCTCCTATCAAATAATATAAAAACACACTTTTGCCGTTAATCAAGGCCTCTTTAAATGGGATAACTGCAATTACTGATGCCTCGAGTCTTATATTACGGCGCAAATATGACTCTCCAGGCTTCAATATGGTATCAACTGCATTTACACAGTAAAAATAATACCGATACACCTTTCCATTTCTGATAAAATCTTCTTCAGTATCAATTATTTTATATACACTCCTTTGACGCAACGTAAATAGCTGCCCGCCTTTGAGAATCAGAGAATCAACCCTGTTTTCCATTCTCTCAACATAGCTGGAATCAGTAATATATTCACGGTCATATTCCACATACTGATCGCAACTGTCTGAATAATATCTTAATTCCAATTTAGGGTTACTTTTACTTGGCTCTTTCAACGTTCCACACGAGGTCAGAAAAAGCATCACAATAATAAATAGTCTCATTTAATTGCTCTTTTTGCTTAACAATCGATTTGTGACATCCTCCTTCATAATCTGATAAGCAGCGGCTAATTTATTTCCATAGTCGGAGAAACTATTATCCACCCAAAACTGATTTTGAATACTCCCCTACTATATCCGCCACTTCGGTAATAATATTATTACTTTTATCTTGTATACCAATGCTAATAGCACTTATTGCCTTTATATCAAGATCAGACACTCCGTCTATATTGTTTGCTGTGACAAAATCTTTCAATACAGATCGCATTTTGTCAAGGTATTTTCCATACGACAATGTAGCTTCCCTGCCCCTTTATAAGATGTTGCGTCATCTATCTCGTAATGTGAGTTCGCATGCAACAACTCATGAGTTATAACAGCCGCTTGTCCCAGGGAATTGTAATTATTTTTTACACCCCGACCTCTGCGGTTTTTCTCACGATCCATTAAATCCCATGCCCGGTGGGAGCATCACACCTTTTTTTGAGTGTTTCAGGTCTGAATTTCTTTGTGTAAATTCGGTTATGAATACTAATTTCCTCTGTTACCTATTGTTACCACTGGTTGTTGCCTGCAAAAAACAAAGTACTGTAGCTGCATCAAATTTGCCCGAACCAGATACAACTATTATAGTCAACGCTTATCCGCTTGTAACTGTAGCCAATAGCATATCGTTGGACACCGGAACCTTATATAAGCTTAGCCTGGCACAATATGCATCCTTTTTTAAATTTGATCGGAGTGTAAAAAACGGTGACTTATATTATGACGCTATCCTGGAAAGTACTAAACAGTTCAGTCCATTAAAGTTCTTTATATTAAGCAATGGAACAGGACAAATTATTGCAGTTACGAACCCCTCAAAAGCCGAGGTAGATAAGTTTAATAAAGCATGGCATCATAACTGACGATTGACCTTCCCTATTTTTAAAGCAAATTCCGTATGAAAAAGAAACCATTAGCCTATTTTCTTACAAAGAAATTTTATTACGTGCCGTTGATATTACTGGGTACTGCAAATTTTCTAGCAGCGTGTCAGAAAAAATCCCGGCTCTGCGATGATATCGTCAGTGAAGGAACGCCTACACAGGTAGGACTAACGCTGATAGATCGACAAACCGGGGAAAATATTCTTTTGTCAAGAAACGTTGATCCTACAACTATAAAGATTACTTCGGAAACAACAGGTGTCCCTGCAGAACAAGGAATGATTGTAACGCAGTCCGGCGCCCCCCTGTATGGAGCATTGGTATTTAATATTGCGGACACAAAAAAAGGAGCGTTCAAATATAAAATAAGCATTCCCAACGTAGACACGGCTACCCTGTCCTACTCTAACAGGGAAGAAAACACGAACAGTCCATGTAACCCCACGTATATCGTTGTAGGCGATCCCGTAATCGAGGAGCATCAGTTTACACTCACACGAACAGCCGACAGGTTGCTATTCAAAGTATCGCTTTAAGTTTCTTTCTGAAATACACAAACCGGTAACTGACAGGAACATTTTTATCCTGTCAGTTACTGGTTTGTTTTTAAGGGGCAACTTTGAAGCATCAACCGGTTATAAGACGTTCCCTGGCCCCAGGCGGTCATCATAATTGGAGAATAGATCGCAGCTAATCTCAATCCCCTATCGGAATAGGCATATCAACACCCGTCGCTCCGGCCACCCCAAAGTTTGGTGATCCATCCGAATTCCATGTCAGTTTTTGTATTCTTGCCGGTCTGCCGCCGTTTGTAGTTGCGGCTACACTGCGCGCATGATATACAAACCAGTTTTCGGTATGCAACACATTGTTTGCGTCGGTATAACTACTGGTGAAAAAGCCATTGTGTCCTGGTCCATAAACATTGTTAGCATCATTTCTGACAAACACCTGCTTCTTATTTATCCAGTTGGCCGCAACGGTGGGATCACCTCCGTTTGTTAACTGTATTTGCGCCAGGCAATAATTATCGCTCGTGTAACGGCTGGCTGAATATATAATGAAAACCGGGCTGCTGGCATCTTTCTGTAGCATGATGGGACCTTCATTCACGCCAAGCCCTATTGAACTGGGCTCATATTTTTCCCAGGTATTGGTAGGCGATGATATCGCTACCCTGGGACCGCTGATAGTCCAGGGATTAGACATAGGAGCAAGGTAAATGTATTGTTTATACTTGGTGGCCACACTCTCCCAGCCCGACCATATGAAGTAATTTTTAGTGCCAATGGTCAGCACAGAACCGTCAATAGCCCATTGATCAGATGAATCGGATATCTTTCCTTTGAATGTCCATGTTCCGGTTGTAGGGTCAGCATTGGGATTCTCCAACACGAACATACGGTGATTATCATCGCCTCCGGCATCATCAGCAGCGAAATATATATACCACTTGCCTGACAGGAAATGTAATTCAGGCGCCCATATATTAGATGAATACGCTGTACCTGTGGGAGGGGTCCAGACAATGGTCTCAGTCATAGCCGCTAGTAATGATACGGATGGGGTCTTCGTAATGCCTATCTTATTGCCTTTCGTATACAGGAAATAATAATAGCCGTCTCTTTGCGCGATGAAGGGATCAGGGCGACTGGCAGCAATTAAAGGATTTTGAAAATTAAGGTTACGAAATTCAAAGAGATCCTGCGTACCTGTTACGCTACTTTTCTGTCTGATTTTTCTCCCGGGTACAGTATCTTCAGGATCAACAACCATTTTCATACCTGTTTGCTTGTTGGTCAGTGAAAAAACATTGTTACTGCCGGAATAGGCAATGGCCCAGCGTTGTGCATCAGAACCATCATCAGTTCCCTGCTGTAATATATCGCCGGAAGTAGCCGATGGCGACTGAAGGCATTTATTACTGGTAACATTGACCAGCTTATAATAAGTGGCATCGGTCTTTATAAGTCTCCATTTCTGTCCGTTATTGGGAAACCATCCCCATTGCTGAATTTTTGCACCTTCAGCCGTTGAGTTGCCGGTCACTTCAACTACGGGGCCGGCTGGCAATGAAGAGACCCCCCTGATGCGATAGATAGCACTATCCTCCAGTGTTCCCAATGGAGGTGCAACGGCGATAGTTTTAGGGAGGCTCAGCTGGGTAATGCCCTCCGATTGCTTTTTGTTACAACCGGCCGCAAGCAATGCGATGGCAACAATAGTACTGGTAAATAGGTCGTTTTTCATAGAGATTTGTGGGTTAAGTGATTTGATTAGTGCCATTCAAAATAAACGAATGGATGGTACATAATCTGTTCAACTTTTTGTCGATTTGTCCCATCCGAAATGGAAGGCTTTCCGAAATTTTCTCCGAACGGGATAGAATATTTGATCTCATATATTTATATTTGAATCAGGCATTATGAAATTTCCACGTTATAATACTTTGCTGACCTTATTGTTACTGTTCACTATTTCTTCCTGTTTTGGCCAATATTACTTTAAGCATTACCAGGTGGATGACGGACTGGTACACAATGCTGTAAATACTATCATCCAGGATCGCACGGGCTTGATCTGGGTAGGCACCCGTGGTGGTTTGAACCGTTTTGACGGCTACTCTTTCAAGGCCTACAAAAACAATAATGATCAATTCGGTAGCCTGGGGAACGATGTTATTAACTGTATAGCTGAGGATAAAAAAGGAATGATCTGGATAGCAACCGGCAAAGGTCTTTTTAAATACAACCCGTTCACAGAAGTGCTCACTGAGCTCGAAACTGATCCGAAAGATTATACTAACAATCTCGTTATTGATAATGATAATAACCTCTGGTTCCTCATTAAATTCTCCCTCTACAAGTACATTCAGGCAGAGGACAGGCTGGTGAACCTGAAAGTGAAGGCCTCCTGCCTTGCGCTGGATGCAAATATGAATGTATGGATGGGCGACGATGATGGTAACATTCATATTTACGATCCAAATGAAAAGCCTGGTAGCAGGATAAGGATCGTTGAGAAAAGTCTGCCTCCAAATGCACGGTCTATCAGCAAAATATACCCGGCTCCTGATAAGGGGCTATTGATAGGCTGCTTTAAACAGGGATTAAAATGTTACAATACTAAAACCGGTATTGTCAAAACATTGTCTCTGGATGCCGATAAGCATAAAGACATTTTTGTAAGAGACATTGCGGTAGATCACGATGGGCAATACTGGATCGCCACCGAATTAGGGATTTACATTTACAACTTAACCACAGATAAAAGCATCTGCCTTAGAAAAAGAGCCGGCGACCCTTATGCGCTGGCAGACAATGCCGTTTATACTATATGCAGAGACAAGCAGGGAGGTATGTGGGCGGGTACTTTCTTTGGCGGGTTAAATTACTATTCAAAGGTCAATGCGCGGTTTGAAAAATATTATCCATTACCAGGTACCAATTCTATTTCAGGCAATGCGGTCCGGGAAATCTGCGCTGATAGCAGCGGCAACCTGTGGGTCGGCACCGAAGATGCCGGGATCAACAAGCTGGATCTGAAAACAGGCCTATTTACAAGCTATACTGATACAGGGAAAAAAGGGAGTATCTCCTATTCGAATATTCATGGCCTGCTTCCCTGGGGCAAGGAACTATTTATCGGCGCTTTCTTACAGGGGATGGAAATCATGGATATGCGCACCGGCCTGATTACAGATCGTTTCAAACTGATTAGTGACAGCAGGGGCCGGATAAGTGATTTTGTCATTTCATTCCACCGTACACGGAATAATAAACTACTCGTAGGCACCGCTTATCGTAATGCGGGGCTTTTTGAGTATGACAGGCAACACAAGACGTTCAAACGCATAAATGAGATACCATACAACACTTACATCTTCGATATATTTGAAGACTCCAAAGGTAATATCTGGACAGGCAGTGTAAAGGAAGGGGCGTTCTATTATAATCCTGCAAGCGGCCAACATGGCAATATACGTTTCAGCGCTACCACAAAGGGCCATACCATTAATGAATTTCCTGTGTATAAGATCTTTGAAGACAGTGAACATGCTTTATGGTTTGCCACCACCGGCTGCGGATTGATAAAACTGAGCCCTGACCGGAAAAGCAGGAAAAGATATACTACCGCAAACGGACTGCCAAGCAATGTATTGTACAGCATCCTGGAAGACGATTCAAAGCATTTGTGGATCAGTTCGTCTAAAGGCCTTATTTCATTCGACCTGCATTCTGAACAGGTAAAAGTCTACACTAAAGCCAACGGATTGATCACGGACCAGTTCAACTACAACTCAGCATACAAACATAGCAATGGTAAAATGTATTTCGGTTCAGTTAAAGGGATGATAGCCTTTGATCCGGCGCAATTTAACCAGCCAGAGCCCAGTCCCCCTACCTATATTACAGGTTTCCAGATCAACAATATTGAAACGATACCTGGTGGGCATAACAGTCCTCTTTCCAAATCTATTCTATACACAGATACTATTATATTAAACTACGATCAGAATAATTTCAGTATTGAGTTTGCCGCATTGAACTATTCATCACCCGAAGCAACGCGCTATAAATATTTAATGACAGGCATTGATCAGCCCTGGACCTATCTCACGACTAACCGCAAAGCTTATTTTACTGATCTTAGTCACGGTACTTATGAGTTTGTTGTTCACGCTGAAAGCAATACCGGAAGCTGGGAGAGCAAAGAAAGACGCCTGGTCATCAAAATTCTGCCTCCTTTCTGGAAAAGCAGGATCGCTTATATTTTATACCTCTTGCTCTCAGGCACGATTATCATCCTTTCGGCCCGTCTGTATCGCCAGCACCTCGAGCGTAAAAATTTGCGCAAGCTGCAATTGTTTGAACACGAAAAAGAAAAGGAAATATACCAGGCTAAGATCGAATTCTTTACGGGTATTACACATGAAATACAAACCCCACTTACACTTATAGCGGGACCAATTGAATGGTTGCTCAAGAAATACAGCAAAGATCCTGATGTAAAGAATAGCCTCACTATAGCGGAGAGAAACACGCGGCGGCTCACAGAACTGACCAGCCAATTACTGGATTTCAGAAAAACAGAGGTGAATCAGTTCAGCCTTAACTTTGTAAAAACTGATATTGTTGCATTGATAAGTGATCTGCTAACGAGCTTTAGAGAACAAGCGGCCAGGAACAACATTGACCTGGCTATAGTATTACCGGAAAAACAATTTATTGCCTTTGTAGACAGAGAGGCATTCGTTAAAATCTGCAGCAACATCCTGTCAAATGCCGTTAAATACGCAGCTCGCAGCGCCACGATCAACATACACACTGTAAACGATACCGATGAATATTTTACCATCAGGTTTCACAACGATGGTAAAGGCATACCCGATGAATTCAGAGATGAGATCTTTAAGCCCTTTGTAAGGGTGAGAGGTAATAACAAGCCGGGAACCGGTATCGGTCTGTCGCTGGCCAAATCGCTCACTGAGTTGCATAATGGGTCCTTGCGATTGATCAGCGGCGATGCTGACATTGTTATTTTTGAGCTACAATTGCCCATACATCAAAAGTTTGAATTTCAATTAAGCAATTGGAAAAAGATAAAATAGTATGACTGAAAGTATTCTTATTATTGACGATAATGAAGATATCCTGGAGTTCCTGTCTGTAGTTTTAAAAGACTCCTATACCTTGCATCTTGCTGCCGACGGAGAAATTGCACAAAGCATTTTAGACAAAGAGATCATCCACCTCATCATATCTGATATTATGATGCCGGGTATTGACGGGCTTGAGTTGTGCAAGCTCATTAAATCCAATGTGGAATACTGTCATATCCCTGTTATTTTACTAACATCCAGGAACACCCATCAAGCGCACATAGAAGGGCTGGAAGTAGGTGCAGATGCTTATATCCAAAAACCATTCTCTACAGAGTTGCTGCAGATCCAGATTGCCAACCTGCTTACAAACCGCCGTAAAATAAAAGAGCATTTTGCCAGTTCGCCTTTTGAAGATGTAAGGATAATGGCACATTCCAAAACAGATGAAGCCTTTCTGAAGAAACTGGACGAATATATCAGCAACAATATTAAAGACCCTAACATTGATATTGATATGCTTGCCGGGCACATGTTCATGAGCCGCACTACACTGTATCGAAAGATCAAATTCTTATCCTCACTATCTCCAAAAGAACTAATTGACCTTACGCGCCTTAAAAAAGCGGCTACTTTAATTGCCTGCAATGAATTTTCATTGTATGAAATTTCAAAGATGGTGGGTTATAGCTCGCAAAGCCTTTTCAGCCGTAATTTTTCGAAATATTTCAAAATGTCACCGAATGAATATGCGAATTCATTGCCAAGGGAGTAAGCATTTTTTGTTCCTGCTTACTTTTTATCTTCGTCATTTACAGCATCTTCCCATTTCGTCCACATCTCTGTTCCAGGGGTATAACCGTTATAGCCAGGATTCTGGCTTAGTTTCCCATAGAGGTTGGCATCAATAGCTGATTGAGGGATTGGCCAATAGATGTTATGAGGAGCCATTGTATAGGATCTGCCCTTTACGGTCACTTTGTTTTTGTTGTAGTAATTGCTGTAGTGCTGTATGCGCTGATACCAGTAACTGTTGTCAGAAAGGGTTGCTGCATTGTAGGTATTGCCCCATTCATCAGGCTTGCCACTCAGGGCCAGGCTGTAGGATATGCGACTTAACTCCATGTGCCGCCATTCTTCCATCCATAGTTCACGTGCACGTTCATTGACAATATCGCCAATAGTGACAGTCGTGCATAACTGCTGGCATCGCGCTCTTTGTCTTACAACATTCACATCTGCAGTTGCTGCACCTATGTCTCCTTTGTAAAATTCAGCTTCAGCACGAAGGAGATAAGTCTCCGCAAGACGATAGCAATACCAGTCTGCCGCACCTCCCCTGTTATTATTACTTGCAGCATTACCGATATGATCAGGGTCGTTTACAAAGACCTTATAATGCGGCCAATCGAACCAGTTACGGATGGTGTCTGAACACAAAATTTTACTGCCTTCGTAAAGTCGCAGGTTTTTACCGAAATACGCTGCATCGGAAGGATCATTATATTTCAGGGAATCCATTCTTGCCCAGTTCCCCACCCTGCTGTTGTGCCGGAGATCAGCCGTATCATTTATTCCATTCACGTACCAAAGGTCCTGTGTTGCAAACCAGGTAGGCCGGATCATGGCTATACCGCGACCAACAGCTGAATTAAAATCAAGATTAGCCTGGTAGGATTTACTTGATGATGCATAGCATTGCATGAATTTTCCTGCAGGTGAGACCAGGGTAGATATATTCCACATTGGGCCCCAGTTACGCATGCTGCGCATTTTTATGGCAGCATCTGTATTATCACGGTTGGGCATTGCAAGTATGGCTTCTTTATTTGCCAGGATACATTTGTTCACAGGCCGGTGCAGATCCCATATCACGTTCCGGGTAATATGCCAGGTGGCTTCCAGCGGACTTTCGAAGGTGCCAAATGGCGCTGTCATTAATGAATAACCTGAATTATTGATCAATGTATCGGCTTGTGCAATTGCTTTATCCCACTGACCGGTGGCGAGATAGCATTTGATCAGCAGCTGACGGCAGGCGCCTTTATTGATCATTCCTATATAAGCCATACCGGACTGGTCGGGCACCCATTGCACGGCAGCTTCCATATCTTTGGTGATCATTTCCAGGATCGCCTCCCGGCTGGTGCTTTTATAGTTTTGCTTTGGCGTAGATGGAATCTGGGTGATCAGCGGCACATTGTTAAACTGAAAACACAAGGCCAGGTAACGGAATGACCTGTGGAAGTAGGCCCTGCCGATGTATTCATGTTTTGTTGCCTCATTCAGACCGGGTACTTTATCAATAAACGTGGTGATTGTATTGGCATACTTAATGCCATTGTAAGTCTCTCCCCAGAAAAAGCTCATCATGTTCACATCATTCGTGTACATGCCATCTGTAGGTGTAAGGCGCGTAGCCACATCTGCGAAGATGCTTCCATCATCTGTTTTACCGGATACGGCCATGTCTGACAACATATACTCGGTGTTTATTGGTACTGAAATATCCCTTGTTGTAATGTAGCTCCAGTAGCTACGCAAATGTTTATCGCACATCGCGATTGCCGCATCAAGTCCTGATTTGGTAGAGAAGGTTTTTTCCGGCTCATAAAAAGATAACGGATCCGGATCAAGGTATTTCTTACTACAGCCAGCAATGATCGTTAGGAAGAAAATTATTATTATATAGTAATTTTTCATGGGTAAATTTTAGAGGGTCAGGTTTAATCCAATTGTATAGATCCGTGGCGCAATGTCTCCGGTTTCTATATCCCAGTAGTTCCAGTTCTTATCTTTTTTCCAGACAGCCACATTGCGTGCCGTGGCGTATATTTTCAGGTTTTCGATCTTTGCCCGGGAAAGCAGCCTTTGTGGCATTGCAAACCCAATGGTAAGGTTATCCAACCTGATAAAGGACCGATCGAAAAGCCTGTTAGGCGCGGCAACACCGGAAGGACCTCTGGCATCGAGGCGCCCAAAGAAATCACTGGGATTGTTAAGCGTCCAGTATTTTTTTTCATAGGTATTGGCATTATAGGTAACCTGGGAAACACTATTGTCCTGGTTCAGGTAAGCAGTGCTCAGGCTCTTATTGCCCCAGTAAGAATAGATATTGAATGAGAGATTGAAGTTTTTCCAGGTAAAATCATTTCGCAATGACCACATAACCGGTGCTGTTGTCTGACCCAGGAATTCCTTATCTCTGTTATTATACACTGCTGTTGTTGTTCCGTCAGTATTTTTAATATCGTCTGCCGTATAATTATTGGCGACTTTAGGATCGCCAGGCCTTTGGCCATACCTGGCAGCTTCAGCAGCCTCATTCACCTGCCATATTCCTGTGACACGGTAGTTCCAGATGGCACTGATGGATTGACCGATAAACCATCCATTGGATATATCATCGGATTCTTTTGAGGAGACCACATTTCCACTGGCATCTAATACATCTTCGTAGCGGTAATACAGGTGCTTCACAGTGTTTTTATATTTCGAAAACCCAAATGTGGAATTCCAGCTAAAGTTGCGCGTCTTTATATTTTGCATGTTGACGGACATTTCAAAACCTTTGTTCTGTACTTCTCCTAAATTGGTTGTGATGCTGGTAAATCCTGAAAAGTCAGGCAGCGACTGGCTCATGATCATATTTGTTGTGGGCATGAAATAATAATCGAGTGTTGTGCTGATCCTGTTATTCAGGAAGGCGAGGTCTAATCCGGCATTGTATGCGGTGGTCTTTTCCCATTGCAAATGAGGATTAGCCATACGATCGATCCTCAGATAATAGTATTGGGCATAATTGCCGTTGGCATCGACATATCCCTGTGTAGTGGCGCCATTAGCAAGATTGGCCAGTGCGATATAAGGATTAGCAAGTGACCTGTTCCCGTTCTGCCCATAGGACAAACGCAGTTTACCATTGCTCAATGGGTTCCATTTAAAGAAGTTTTCATTCGTAAATGTCCAGGCTATGGCTGTTGAGAAAAAGGTAGCCCGCGGATTAGACGTACCAAATGCAGAGTAGCCGTCACGCCGCACAGAGGCGGTTAACATATACCGATCATCGTATGAGTAAAACACACGTGCAAGCATACCGTCTGCCGTTTCACGAGAATCGTCGGTGTTAAAACTGCTGTTAAGCGGGTCGCCGGTACCCGTTTCATGGAATCCCAGTGCATCACTGGGCAGGATATTCCGTGCATTGATCACATCGCTCCAGTATTGCCTGTTTTCTGCTTCCTGCACCAGGGTGACATTGACAGTATGCTTTTGTGCAATTATCTTTTCCCAGCTGAGGGTATTATTCAAAGACCAGTCAAAACGTTTGCTCCAGTTGCGGTCTACGCCATGATTAATGGCCAGCCAGTCGGGGTGCTCTGATGATTCAAAGTAGCGGTTGTAATACCATTGATACCTGGGAGAAACATTGAAAGCGTATTTGATGTTAAAAGGCAGTTTTACTTTAGCGGAGAAAATTGTATTCAGTACAGTATAGCCTCTTTCAAGTTTCATATACTGCTTATTGAAATCAAAATTATATCCTTTGCTGGCAGTCATTTCATCGCCCATAGGGTGTACCTCCAGGTTTCCATCCTCATCTTTGTAAGCCGCAAAAGGGCTGTTGTTAGTGATCTGTGATCCCCAGTTCACGGCAATATTTCCATCAGACCGGTCCTGGAAATTGACATTGGCACTGATATCCAGCCAGTCAGTCACCTGCCCATTCACTTTCAGGTTGGAGCGTACTGCCCTGTAATTATCACCTGCCACCACTCCCTGATTAGACAACATGCCTGCAGACAAATAGTAATTAATTTTGTCGCTGGCGCCGGATACGCTCAGGTTATAGTCCTGGTTAATGCCGGTACGAAAGCTATGTTTATACCAATCAAAGGATTTATGCTGCAGGTAGTTTTCCAGGGTGGTGAACTGGAGACCTAGACGTTCAGCCCGGATCCGGTCATCGGATGCGCCACTTGTATTTGTTGAATAGGCTCTCCATTGGTCAATAGAGATACCATATTTATTGAGCATTTTATCGGTAGGCATTTCATAATATCCCGGTTTACCTGCGGTAGCGGTTTCGGAGATATATGGTTCATAAACGCCTGTTGCAGGGTTGGTACCATAGGTGCCGGCAGTATACCAGTCCTCGCGGTATTGCATATATTCTTCGGGGCCAAACACCTTTCTGTTGGCAGCCATTTGGGAAAACCCGAGATTGGTTGTCAGGTTAATAACAGGCTTACCTTTTTTGCCCTTCTTTGTGGTGATGATCAATACACCGTTGGCGGATTTCGCGCCATAGATCGCAGCGGCAGAAGCATCTTTAAGGATGTCAATCTGATCGATATCATCGGGATTTATTTCCGACAATTCACC
Organism: Chitinophaga filiformis; assembly: GCF_023100805.1. Classification (NCBI taxonomy): domain Bacteria; kingdom Pseudomonadati; phylum Bacteroidota; class Chitinophagia; order Chitinophagales; family Chitinophagaceae; genus Chitinophaga; species Chitinophaga filiformis. The sequence continues at coordinate 3,404,661 of NZ_CP095855.1, read as the reverse complement.
GTAAAAGATCATACCATCCAGTATGAGCAAAGGATCATTATGTCCGCCATCAGTATATACTGAGCGCTGGCCACGAATGCGTATCGTACCTCCTCCTTTTGCAGAGGGATCGAAACCTACGCTTACGCCGGGTGTACCACGGATGATGTCCTGTACTGTTTTAGGATTTTCATCTGCAATTTTATTAGGGCGAATGGAAGATATTGCCCCGGTAAGATCTTTTTTCTTCATGGTACCATAGCCAATCACGACTACATTGTTTAAGTCGTTCGTAGCTTGCTGCAGGATGATGGTAAGAGTTTTTCCAACCGGCACTACCTCTTTGGTGATATAGCTGACGTGCGAGGCTCTCAGCGGAACTCCTTTGCCTGCCTGGATGCTGAAGTTACCGGATGCATCTGAATTTGCGATCACGGTAGTTCCTTTGACTGCGATTGTAACGCCGGCAATTCCATTTCCCAGGGAGTCAGTGACCCGGCCTGTTATCACCTGGTTTTGTGCAGCGACATAAAAGGGAAACAGTAAAAACAATAACACAGGCATTAAATACCTCTTATGCAAAGGAGAGTTTGTTTTTGTATAATTTTGCTCCATAATTATCAGCTAATTTATTATTGGGTTGATTTTGGTCATAGTACCCCAGGAGCCATCTGTTGATGGTTCATCATTCGTGAAATTTTTCTTCAATCTATCAGGAGATAATACTTTAGGCCTTTCATAAGTGGAATATTCATCAGCGCGAACCCTGCAAGTGTTATCTGTTTTTTTCTATTCGTATTTGGTTGATCCCTGATCTCTTTTTTCCGATCTACATGGTTGATATGCTATTGCGAAGTAATCATTCTTTTTCTGTTTGGTTTATTCAACTTTTTGTCGAATCGTTCCAAAGTAAGGTAACCGTTGGTGGGTTTGTCCTGGCCCACCAACGGTATGCAGTTATTTTCCCAGGAGAGCAGCGGCGCACCAGAGGTAAGGGGCTTGTCCATGGAGGTCACCCGCATTGCGGGGCCGGTCATGGTAATATTGTTTATCATTCTTTTTACCGGTACCAATGCAAACCTCTGTTACATTATTGCGTTCATCAATATGGGCAACCATTGCCAGCCATGCTTTCCGGGCCGCGGGCGCATAAACTGCGGCATCTAACCAGCCTTGCTGAACACCTGTTATAAACGCATAGGTAAACATTGCCGTGCCGGATGTTTCAGGCCAGAAATCTGCCTGATCGATCAGCTGGTTCCACATACCATCTGGTCTCTGGTATTCCTTCAGGCTTTTCATCATGGCCAGATAACCTTCCATGATCCGCGGGCGGTCTTTGTGGTCTTCAGGCAGGTCGCGAAGCAGGTCCGGCATGCCTACTGCCATCCAGCCGGCACCTCTTGCCCAGATGTAGGGAACATCAGGGGCATGATAGAAAAGGCCGTTCGGGCGCTGCAATCTATCCAGGTAGAGGACCATTTCTTTTGCCGCCCTGTCAATGTATTTGCGGTCGCCGGTCACTTTATAAGCTTCGTTTTGTACTACGGTGATCATGTACATATCGTCGATCCACAGGCGGGTTTGCCATGAATAGCCCTTGTCTGCCCAGGATTTCTCTTCCGGCTTTGCATTGTCAGGCAATTCCCATTGGGAATCTGCGTAGGCCAGGCCTATTGTTTTATAGCGTTCGTCTTTTGTGATCTGGTAGAGTTTGAGTGCCACACTACCGAACATGTTATAGTCAACATGGTTCTTTGGAGGCAGAAGTGGTTTTTCACGGGTAAAGAAGGGTTCAAATTTGTCCTGCAAGAGTTTGATCAGTTTTTGGTCTTTGGTTTTCAGGGCGTAATCCAAAGCGCCATTCCAGGTACAAACTTCGGCGTAGTGGATGTATTGGCCGGCATAGAGTTCATGCCTGCCGTCAACAAAGTGGTAGGCTAATCGTTTGCCTACATCTTCAGGGGCAGCGCCTTTAGGAAATGTGGTAAAGGAGTTTTGTTGAGCGGAAGCAAATTGAAAAGATAAAATTGTTAATAGGGAAAAAAATATTTTTCGCATAACGTTTTATGAATTTTAGTGATTGTCTATTTCGGATCAGGTGTTCGCCTGTTGCGAAATCACTTTACTGCACTGAGGCATGAGTTATGCGAAGAAATAGAATATTTCTGGTGGGTTTTGTTCAGATTTTTGTCGATTCATGTCAAAAATTGGGGGATAAAATAATTATATTTGATTCTTGCAAATCGATCAATATGGAGATTACCACAATTGAAGGTTTTTATAAAACAGCTTCCAAAAATTTAAATAAAGACATCAGCCAGTTATTGCCGCAGGGGCTTACAAAAGAAGTCGGCCATTTCAATGTATTTGATGTCAGTGAATTGGCAAAGCTGGTGAAAGTTAAGCCCAATATGACCTACAACAGGCGTGCTTATTATAAGATCAACCTGATCGACGGGCGCAACCGGGCGGAATATGCCGATAAGGTAATTGATATCGAAACGCAGGCACTAATGTTTACCACACCTAAGGTGCCTTATAACTGGATTGCAAAAGACATGGACCAGCGTGGCTACTTTTGCCTCTTCAGTGCCGATTTTCTTGCTCAGTCCAAAATTGGTGTTGTACTTGACGAACTGCCTATATTTAAGCCCGGGGGATATCCCTGCTTCCATATCAATGATCAGGAAAAAGAAGAGATCAAAACGATTTTTAAAAAGATGCATAAAGAGATCAATTCCGATTATGCTTATAAGTATGACCTGATACGCAACTACCTGATGGAACTGATCCATTATGGACAAAAGCTGCAGCCTGCTACCGACCTTTACCAGGAGCATAACGCCTCATCTCGTGTCTCCTCATTATTCGCCGAACTTTTAGAGCGCCAGTTCCCTATTGCCTCACCATTTCAGGGACTTAAACTGCGGAAGCCTAAAGACTATGCCGATCAGCTGTCTATCCATGTTAACTATCTGAACCGGGTGCTGAAACAACAGACCGGCCAGACAACCAGGAATCTTATCAGCAACCGGATCATTCAGGAAGCCAAGATACTGCTCAGGCAAACGGAATGGAACGTGTCCGAGATCGCTTTTAGTCTGGGATTTGAAGAGGTCGCTCATTTCTCTAACTTTTTCAAGAAACAGACCGACTGTTCTCCACAGACCTTTAGAAACTAGGAAAAGGTTTCTTTCTTGCAAACATTGTTTTGATTCTTGCAAAGCCCACCTTATTCGTTCTTGCCAACTTTGTTCCATCAAATTAAAGAAGATGGAATTAAGAAAGAACACAATCCTGATCACCGGCGGAACAAGCGGCTTTGGTTTCGAGTTTGCCTCCAGGCTTCTCGAACTCGGCAACACCGTAATTATCACAGGAAGGAACGAACAAAAACTGGAAGAGACGAAACAGCGCCTTCCCGGCATCCACACTATAAAAAGTGACGTTAGCAAGATTGAGGATATTAGCGGTCTGTATAAAGAAGTGACTAAAAAGTTTCCTCAACTGAATATGCTGATTAATAATGCCGGAGAGATGCGGAAGATCTCCCTGCATGATGATCACGATCTATATGACCTTACCCGCGAAATAGAAATCAACCTGATGGGCCCCATCCGTATGGTCCAGGAATTTCTGCCCCACCTGAAAAAACAGCACACCGCTGCCATCATCAATGTAACCTCTGGTATCGCCCTTGGTGCGTTTCCAATTGCCCCTGTCTATAGTGCCAGTAAATCAGGATTACGATCGTTCACGCAATGTCTGCGGGTACAGGTTAGATCCACCGGGGTCAAGGTATTTGAACTGATTGCTCCTGGCTCCACAACCCCCTTGAATGACAGATTCAGGAATGGCGGTACAGTTGATACCAAAATGTTAGTGTCTCCCGAAAAAATAGTAGCTGAAGCTATTAAAGGAATAATAAGTGATACCTATGAGATCTTCCCTGGTCCTGCCAGGATCATGCGTATCCTGAGCAGGCTTGCCCCCAAATTCATGCTTTCGCAAGCCACTAAGATGGGCGAGAAAGCCATGTCTGGTAAATAATCCCCCCTGGTATTAGAAGATTTCTGCTAACAAACAAATTACTGTCATGAAGGATCCAATAACGTCAGTATTGCTGCTGAGCCCTTGGCGCAGAACGGCTTTTATCATCACATTATTTTTGGTCAGCGCTTTCAGCCAGATTGACCGGATATTACCCTTTATCCTGGCTGAGTCCATTAAGAAAGAATTACACCTCAGCGATACACAATTAGGGCTGATCAATGGAATTGCATTCGCAGTGATCTATTCACTGGCATCTCTGCCGCTGGCCCGTTTAGCAGACCGCGGTGCGTCCAGACAGGTTTTGCTCTGGTGCGTATTGATCTGGAGCGTTATGACCGGACTAGGCGGTTTTTCGGTGGGGTTCGTCACGATGGCGCTTTCACGATTTGGTGTAGCACTTGGGGAAGCTGGAGGAACCCCTGCCAGTCATGCGCTGATCGCCGGGAACATTTCCGGGCATCGGCGCGGTCGTGCGCTTGGCATTTATTCAATGGGCATCCCTTTGGGTACGATGATAGGGTTTGGCGTCGGCGGCTGGGCAAGTGATCATATCGGCTGGCGCGTTGCGCTATTTATTGCAGGAGGGGTCGGATTACTATTAGTGATCCTTGTCCTGACGTTTACAGGGAAAATCGCAATTGTTTCAAAGACCAGCAGCGAGAACAGTAATATCTGGTCCGCCGGTCGCGGGCTTCTGTCAAAACCGGCGTTCCTGTGGATGTTCATCGGCGCGAATTTTCTAGGCTTTGCCGCTGCACCATTTTATTCTTTTACCGCTCCATTCCTGATACGGACACACGGCTTGACAGCCAGCCAGGTAGGACTATCGTTCGGCTTGTTACAAGGGCTGATGGGCATTATCGGCACCGTGGGTGGCGGCCGGTTATTTGACAGCGCTTTAAACCGTGGGGCCAACCGTTTACTGCATCCGCCAGCTGTTGTTTTCAGCATTGCTGCAATCGCAACGATCGCAGGGCTCCTGGCGCCCGAAGGCTGGATGTCCATTGCGCTTTTTGTACCTGCTATGCTGGCATTTGCGTTTCTGCTTCCATTTGCCTTTGGTGCAGGTCATCTTATAGCAGGTTCGGGGCAGCAGGCGTTGTCTTCCAGTTTGCTCATGATCGCTTCCGGCTTGTTAGGCCCGGCACTATCGCCGCTACTCGTGGGCATAATCAGTGACACGGTCAGCGCCGCTTATGAAGTAAACGGTTTGCGCTGGGGAATGATGATCGTTCCTATTGCCAGTGTACTAAGCAGCATTGCCATATTCATTGCCAGCAAAAAGATCAGGGAACACCTGTCTGAAAGATCCAGGCAAAATATCCCTACAGATACAGGTAATTACCTTTCATTAAATAACATAAGTCATTGACTATCCAACCTGCGGTCTAGGATAACGGCTGATAAAACAGTATGAACGGGTATTGTTCGGCCTTCGGTCGACACCCATACGTTATGTTGGCCTGACTACCTGCGGCATCGACATCTTCGTCAAGATCAAGCTCAGTCGCAAAAAATAATACTTCCATACAATTAAACTTAGCAATTATGTTCAATCACAATTTTTCGATTTCTGGCGCCCGTAGCTCAATAAGAGCAGCTTCCGGCCATATTCTGCCGCTGGTAGTAGTCATGGGTATTGCAATGCTGCCATTCACCGGTAAGGCACAGCGCCAGGATAGCCTCACCAGAAAGGTAACTGAATATACAGCGGATAAGTTTGCCGAACGCAGGCTATTCAGCATAGACTATAAACAATATGGCAATTATAATTCATCGTCTACCCTTAGAGGGCAAGACCTTCCAGATGGGGAGTTCACCAAATGGTCCCAACTGAGTGCAAGTGCTAATATCAATCTTTTTCAAAACCGTCGATGGTTAGTACAAGCCACTGGTTTTTACCGGTATGTTTCTGCTCAATATAATTTTCCGACGTCCACAACAGAAACATCACAAGCAGTCAGCAGGGATCTTCATTATCATACAGAAGGCCTGAACCTTACCTATTTCTCTAAACTCTTTGGGAAGACCGCCATCTATAGCGGTAGTATCAATATAGATTGGAGTGAACGTTCACTGGAAAGGGTTCGCGGGGTGTTTACCGGCGCTATTGTGCTTAAAGCGAACAACAGAACGAAAATCAATGTCGGTATTTTGTACAGCACCGATCCTGGTATGTTCATCCGTGTAATTCCTACATTGCTTTACGAGCATAAGTTCAATGAAAGCCTAATTGCGGATGTCTTTCTGCCACGGTATGCCTACCTGCGAAAAAAATTGTTTAGCAAGGGCAGGCTTTCCGCAGGTTGGGAACTGGACCCGCAAACTACCTTCTTTCTGAACGACCTTGACGAAAACGGCACAACCTATCAGTATCGCCAGGTCGACGTGAACCCTGGGTTGCTTTATGAGCATATTTTACCGGGAAGCATCATCCTGTCCTTGCGGGCCGGCGTGCGTATAAATCCTTATGCACGGACGTTTGAAAAAGACCGTTCTTTCACCGATTACACCTGGGAAGGCAGCGCTGATGCGGCACCTTACGTCAACATCGGACTTTCTTTTAGTCCCTTTGCGAAGCCAAAGAAGTAGAGGTTTAGAAAATTTTGTTCCTGCTAACATTGCATCTGCAAAGCAAATGGTGTTTACGATCTTAAGTAAAGTTATAAACTGCTTACTTGTCATAAAAACCGACAATATTCCTTTTTACTACAACCTGGCGACTTTTGGATACATCTGCTCATCGGCATCAGGTGACCTTTGCTTCAACAATAGTGAGAAAATATGGATTTAAAGAACAACACCATCCTGATCACAGGAGGAACCAGCGGTATAGGGCTGGAACTCGTCAGGCAACTTACCGAACAGGGATCAACGATTATCGTTACAGGTCGCAAACAAGAAGCCTTAAATGATACGAAAAGGCGTTTCCCCGGGATACACGTCTTTCGGAGCGATGTAAGTGATCCGCAAGATATTGAGCGCCTGTATGAAGAGGTGACAAAACAATATCCTGATCTGAATATAATCATCAACAATGCGGGTGAAATGCGGTTGCTTGACCTTCAGGATGCCAGCAAGGACCTGGAAAACATAACCCGTGAGATTGATATTAATCTCACCGGAACGATCCGGATGGTTCATCAGTTTTTACCGCACCTGACCCAAAAGCGTACGGCAGCAATTGTGAACGTTTCCTCTGCCATTGCTTTCATACCCTACTCCACCGCTCCGGTTTATAGCGCTTCAAAAGCAGGGGTTCATGCTTATTCCCAGGCACTGCGCCTCCAATTGAGCAAAACCAATGTCAAGGTATTCGAACTAGTTCCTCCGGGGGTGAATACCAATCTTCAGAATGATTGGGTATTGCCACCGAATCCAAGCCAAATGATGGATGTGGATAAACTAGTGAGTGTAGCCATCAAAGGACTTTTGAACGACACGCCTGAGATTAAGCCGTTCCTGGTGAATGTGATAAAATTCTTAAGCAGGCTGATGCCTAAGCAATTAATGAAATTAGGGCACAGGGAATTTGAAAAATTCAGAAAACTTAATATTCAACAATAAATAACCGGCTATGAAAAAAACAATTTTAGCATTGTTTACGCTGCTCTTATCACTGGCATCTTCCGCGCAGAAACTACCTGCAGACCAAATTACAGGAGTATGGCAATGTGATGATTACAAGATCGAGGTGTTCAAAGCAGGCAACACCTACTCGGCCAAACTCTTATGGTCGAAAGACATGTTCGAAGCAGATGGAAAAACGTCAAAGAAGGACCTTAAAAATCCTGATGAAAAGCTCCGGAGCAGATCCGTGCAAGGCATTACGCATATTACCGATCTTGTCTACAAGGATGGCGAATACGTGGACGGTAAGCTGTATAGCGTACAGGATGGAAACACCTATAGTTTCAAAGGTAAACTGAAAGGTCCTGAAGAACTTGAAACCCGGGGCTACAAAGGTATACCATTGATGGGCAAATCATTCAACTGGAAAAGAGTGCAGTAAATTATAAAACAATACTCATGAAAGATAATACAGACCATTTGTCAAAGTTTTGGTTCGTCGTTTCCAATGCCGTTCCTCCTATAGGATTCTTCCTGTATTTCAGACACAGAAAGGTATATCCCAATAAGGCGAGAAGAGCTTTAACAAGCGCAATGATCGGCGTGCCGATAGCCATACTCGGAGCTTATATTATGAACAATTTTGTCCTTAATTAAACAATGGTAAAGAATATTAGTTCCGCACTGCTGCTGCTCATTTCGGTAACGCTCAGTTTCAAACATGCCTGGGATACCGTACATTTTAAAAACAATCCGGAGTCCGTTAAGATGATGGAAAGTTTAGGGATCAGCGAAGCGTTCGTTCTATATCTGGCTGCTGTAGCCATAGCTATCGGCATACTTTTGCTCATCCCCTATACATTTTTCCTGGGCAACATGCTAAATGCATTCCTGGTCATCATGATTATGGGGCTGGCGCTGCGGGCGGAAAATTACCGCATCGCGTTGATAGAGATCCCGTTTTTAGCGATGCCATTAATTATGATATGGCTAAAGTATCCCTTTAAATTTAAATAACTTCCAGTATGGCAAACAGCAAACCCTACCGGATCAGTTCCGTAATGGAGATACACCGTTTGATGAGGCTTCCTACGACCAGCGCCTGAAGATCTCACAGCTTTGAGCGCTTGTATCTGCCGTACCTCATTTTTTACCATATGATAACTGAATGCTCCGCGCTCTGTATTATCTTTAAGTGATGGAAGCGCTTATAAATCTTATCCTCCAATTTGGTGACCTGAACAAACAGCAGATCGAGTTTTTGCTGAGCAAGGTTGAAATGCTCGAATTCAGAAAAGACGACTACCTGTCGGAAGCCGGGAAGGTGCCTCGTTATGTGGCGTTCATATTGGAAGGCGTGTTCCGCTTCTGCTATTATAACAACAAGGGTGAGGAGATCACCAATTATTTTGTGGAAGAAGGCAATTTTGTAGTCGATAATGAAAAGTTCGAATCGCAGATCACGGCGTCCGAATATGTACAGGCCGTTACCGACTGCAAGGTGCTTGTTTTTAACAAAAAGGGTTGGGACGAAATATCCAACACCATTGTGGGCTGGGATATGATGAAGGCCAATATGGTAAAAAAGTGCCTTACGCTGGCCATGGAGCGACGCAGTCCGCTGGTGTCAGAAGATGCCACCACGCGTTATCTGTCGTTCATTAAAGCGTTCCCTAACCTCATCAACCGCATCCCACTTTCGTACGTAGCTTCCTACCTGGGCATTACCCAGCAATCGCTAAGCCGTATACGCCGAAACATCCGTTAGTACGCTTTTTACCAAATGGTAAATGTTTTTTGGTTGCCATTTTCAACATTTGCTTATTCATTTAAACAATTAAAAAAGATGAGCAAAAAGATTGTATTGATAACCGGAACAAATAGTGGTTTTGGCTGGCTTACCGCTCATACCGTGGCCGCCTTAGGGCACCAGGTGTATGCTACAATGCGCGATACCAAGGGTCGTAACGCCGATAAAGCCCATGCCCTTTCAGCCGTGGAGAACGTGAAAGTTTTGGACGTTACGCTGACCGACGACGAGAGCGTCAAGCAGGCCGTTGAAACCATTCTCGCCAAAGAAGGCGCTATTGATGTGCTGGTGAACAACGCTGGTTACGGCATGACTGGTGTGGCTGAAAGCTTTACCACGGCCGATGTGCACACCACTTTTGATATCAATGTTTATGCCCCCTGGCGACTGGTCAAACAAGTGTTGCCCGCAATGCGTAAACAGGCCGAAGGACTGATCATTAACGTGAGCAGTGGCTTTGGGCGGGTATCGTTCCCGTTCGCTACTATTTATGCGGCCTCGAAATTTGCGCTGGAAGGAATAAGTGAGGGCCTGCATTACGAGGTAAAACGTCTAGGCATTGATGTGGCCATTGTGGAGCCGGGTGCTTTCCCCACCGAGATGCAGCAAAAGAATAACCCAGCATCTGATCAGGGTGTGTCTGAAGGATACAGTGCCATTGCCCATATACCCAACAAAATGATAGCAGCGTTGGGCGGAGAGATGCAGGCTAAAAATCCAAACCCGCAGGATGTTGCCGACGCCATTGTAAAACTTATCGACACGCCTAACGGCGCCCGGCCATTACGTACCGTGGTTGACCCCATCACCGGCCAATACATTGAAGCCGCCAACCAGGCCATCGCCGAACAATTTGCCAAAGGATTAACTGTGTTCGGAATGGGTGAATTATTATAAGACAAATACATTTAATGGAAACGAGGATGTCTCAAAAATAAAATCACGCCCTGAGGGTCGCGTAAACGACCACAAGTCTCCGATAGATATCCGAAAAAACAGTGGGTGTATCTTACTTTTGATACACCCACGTTTTTTGTTTGTAGCTTTTATTATTCCACTTTTGCATCTGCTCACCGGCAAGGCAAGGGCATTAGAAATTATATTAAGCGCCAATGACTACGATGCAGAAAACGGCGGCTTTGTACGGCTGGATAAACCGGGCCATTCCTGATGAGCAACTGGACAGCTTTGTTGATAATCTGGCTGCGAGGATTGCCTCATTTGACAAACCTGCTATTGTTGCCATCAAATCTATCATGAACGAACGGGCTACACTTCCCAAAAATGAGCATATCATGGAAACTCAAACGCTCTTCTTTGAGTCCTTGCAGTGGGAAGGTAGCAGACAAAGGGTAAAAGCTTTACTGGGAAAAGGCCTACAGCAACACAGCGACGTTGAGTTGAACCTTGGTAAATACCTTTAAAAAAATGGGCTTCGAAGCAATTCCGCCAACATCAAAAAAATTTCGACAGCAAATTGGGAAAAGAAACAAACACAAAAATTCGTCCCGTTAATAAATACCAAAATGTCAAAGAACTCTAACCATCAAAAACGTCCGGAACTTCCCCGGACGTCTCCTACCCATCGAATACCAACGTCAAAACACCCCAACTCCCATCTCCACATGATCTCCGCGTATATTCCCAGCTCTCACAACAACCTTTCCACCCGGAAAGGCAGGATTCGCAGTGACAGTCCGGTAGCTCCAAACACCACTGCTATTCATCGCAGCCCCTGTTTCAATTTCCATCCCCTCGGCTGATAAGATACTGACCATCACATGATCAACATTTCTTATAATCATATAGATCACGTCGTTGATAGCTCCTCTGTAGTAGTCAGTGATTACCATCCTGATATCCGGAAGCTTGTCAATAGGCTTTCCTTCAGCATGTTGCAGTCGTCTTCCTATGTTTGAACCTGATATTGATAAATGCTTACTAATTTTCATGATAAATAAGTTTTAATGTTAGAAAAAGCGCCCCGGTCAACGACCGGGACACCGTTTACGCATTTAAGGAATTGTGAATGTCTGCTCGGCTTTATTACCAGGCAAATCCGTCGCAGTAACGACCAAACGGTTACCGCTGATTATCGCGTTGGCCGTAGTTACCGTATAAATCCAGAAACGGCTATCATTTGTCTTAATGACAGCATCGCCCTGTTCGAGGATTGTGCCAGCCTGTGAAAAGATGATCACTGTTACAGACCTTGGGGCAATAACGTCTCTTGCCTTGATAGTAATAATGTCACCAAGGGTCCTTTTATAACCACCGACATCTATCCAGCTAATGACCGGCGGACTCATTGCATCTCGCACGGCTACGTTATATGCGGTCTGACCACCTTTTGCGGCTTTCTGATACAGCGCCTTGATTGCAGGATCCTTCATTGCATCCTGAGCAAACAATGACGCCATTACAAATCGCTTGTTAGCCTCCTGCTGGGCATCAGTCGGTGGCTTGGTACTGGGACCGCGTTTAACGGAGACAAACGTTCTGCCCTTCCTGACACGAAAGGTCAATGTATCTCCAACGGTGCCGGATATTCCCTGCCAAAAAATGCTTCTTTTTACATATGCCATATTGATAAGTTTTAGCAATTAAAAAATGTGTTTGGTCAAAATCATAGTCGCCAGGTTAAACAGGAGGCACCTCTCTCCTGCCTTAGGTGCAGCGCTGTTGATCATGATTGCGGACGTAATATTAAGACGATTATCCGGGTCATTTCCGGCGGTATCCATAGGACGCAAAACCGTGTCCATAGGACGCAAAATCGCGGGTTCAGGAACTTATTACAAGATGATGAAATGACTAAGAAATGCATCCTTAAACTCCTTGCTAATGGGCAATTTATCTCCGGTCCTCATAGTAACATCCATATCAACAAATCTGACATGGCGAATGCAGACGATATATCTTTTGTGTATGCGGAGAAAAAGATTGGGAGGAAGATGTTTCTCAAATTGCCGGAGGCTGATTCTCACCCTACGGGTGCGGTTATCTGTAAGCTTAAGCTGAATATACTTATCTAAAACGGTCACGTAAACGATCGATGCTGATTCGATCATTTCCCGGGTCGTCTCTTTTGTAAGTATAAGGAAGGGTTGTTCCATATGCTTTTTAGGTTAAACGTTATAAAATGAATAAAATAAAAGATTGAAAATGCAGTTATACGCAGGCCAGATAAGGCACATAGTCGATATTGACTGGTTACTGAACTAACAATGATTTTCATTTCAGATCTGATATTGTTTATATATTTCATGACTTTATTTTTTTGTTTTAAATAAGTATGCTACGTCAGGCCTCTATGCATATGCCTGTTATGAATTTATTTAAGCCAACACCTTAGGAATCATTTTTGACACAAACTTTCTTCCCATGGTATCAATATGCCTACTACGCAAAGTGAACTTTACACAAACAAACCCATACAAGATGTCGGACACAAGAGGGATAATGCAAGGGCATATAACCCCCGGAAGCGGAGCGTTTATGCTGCATTATGATCTCCGTTCCAGATAATCCTTAATTGCACTGTGATAGACCGTGCTTCCAGGTCGCGCCTTATAAGTTGCTTTCCGCACCGGATCATTAACAATCTCCCTGGCGTATGCTACAGCTGCTGCAAATTTGGACTTTTCCTTTAGCTGAGATGCGGATGGAACCACATTGCTCATATCAGGATATTTAGTCAGAAAGGTCTTTCCTCGCCTCGTTTTAACTATAAATCCCTTTTCTGATATTGCTTTACTAACCTTAAAACCGGTCAATAAAACGTTTCTTGTTTTTGCCATAAGTAAATGTTTTGTCAGAATGCGAGACAATTAAATTTGCTGGTACCCATAGAGTGCTACAACGCACTACAGGCGGCTCCCGAGGAAGCGGAAACAGCGTCCAAGGAATGTTGATTTGTTGTACATTATGTTTCGGCAGCCACTGTATTAATTTGTGCAGCATTAGAACGCCGCTATACCCGCTGGACGCTACAGATATATTGACAATTTCTCTGCTGACTGAATTCGTGGACATTGATAAGACTTGCCGATCCAGGAACTCCAACATGAAGAATCTTCCAAACATTACCTGCCTGATAAATGTCAGATTGAGAACCGTCAATGTCCTCGATTGCTTTGGAATTTCCTTGTCAATGAGGAATGCGAGATGACTTAACATCATCATGTTATTAAACTGGTTAAAAAGTAATTACAAGTTCAAGGCAAGTAAGCAGACGCAAAAATCTTTGCGCACATACGTACATGCGTTGAATTATTTTATACTAAGAATTCGTTATAAAGTTATGGGAGGTGGGGCAACGTCCTGGAGAATTATAGTAGGACAGGTAGGGATAGTAGGGATAGTCGGTGTAGTGAGGCTAACAGAGAAGAACGGGTGCTAAGAAGAGCCTTGATTGAGGCTGAACCTGAGAGATCAGGCATGTCGACCAGATCGGCCAACAGCTTGTTTAAAAGATGTTTTATATACATAATTTTCATTTTGATATTCATGTTATAAAAATTATAATAAAAAGCAATTTAGGAAGTTTGTCAATATCATTAATCAAATCGCGAATATATTTTTGAAAAAAATACGACTTCTCAATAATATATATTAAATCGTTTACCGGTGAAAGATAGATAAGTTTTGTGTTGAACAGATATCTCTCCTGACAGTAAAACGAGACTACATGTTGGCCTGCGCCCGTTCTCGGCTGATCATCATACATCTACTCACTGCATACTCATATCAGTGTATAGATGCTACTTAGATGTGTGGCATGCCTTCAGCAAAGCCTGAACGATTTAATCATTCAAATGATTGCGAAGTTGTCTAAGTGCTCCAGTATTTTTCCAGAGAAGCCAATCTTTTTCTATGTACGCCCGTTTTACTACGCCATCAACCCCACCGCCGTTACCGTTACCTTCAGAATAAGAGAAACGAATGGAGCCTTAGTAAGTAAAGAGAGCCGGCAACACACCGGCTCTCTGTGTTCCTATTTATGCACAGGAGGTAGCCTTTCCGGTTATCTATTCATTGAACTGCTATATAGCTTTCATTCATAGATGTTATGCTATTTACAGCACCTGAACTTACTCCATCGCATAATACTAGACTACTTCCTCCGCATTGGTAATATTACCTGGCAGATCAGTTGCTGTAACCAGGATACGTGTACCAGGCAATGCAGCATTTGCAGCAGTGGCCGTATAGTTCCAGAAATTGCCTTTACCAACAACTGCATTTCCCCGTTCCAGCTCCGCCCCTGCCGCAGACAGTATCCTCACCTTTACAGATTCGACAGTAACAACATCCTTCACCAGCAATTTGATCACATCGCCTACGAGTCCATTGTACTGACTTGTATTAATCTCCAGGATCCTGGGCGGCCTGGCTGCATCCTGAAAGGCTGCATTATATGCCGTTTGTCCGCCTTTCGCAGCGTCTGCATACAGCAGCTTCTTTATAGGATCAGACATCGCCTCCTGAGCGTACGCCAGAAACCGTTCAAATTTTATTTGAACCGCCACCTGATTCTCGGTCGGCGGCTTCTTACTAGGGCCACGCCTGGGGCCTGAAACTGTTTTACCTTTTCTTACGCTAAAGGTTACGTTCCCGATAGTACCAGACGTCCCCTCCATCATTTTATTTTGTTTTATTTGTGCCATAGTCTCTAAATTTTGAGGATTAAAAAATCAATTTTACTACAACCACAATCACCGGGTGTAACAGGAGGCACCTCTCTCCTATTGCGGGTGCAGCCCCTTTGGTTGTGATTTCATGACACAATGTTAGGCAGGATTTTAAAGGACCTCAAAAAAAACTATACGAGAGCCGGAAATTGGCTCATAAGAGCCGAAAAACGCCTCATAAGAGCTGTCTTTAAAACACAATAAAATGACTATAAAACTCCTTTTTATAGTTTTCACTCAGCGGAATGCCCTCTTTCTCACCTGTGAGGGTAATATGATTTTCGGCTACGCTTATAACGTGATCAAGGCAAACGATATAATTCCTATGGGTCCGGCAAAATAATTCAGGCGGAAGGCGTGCTTCAAACTGTCTCAGGCTAAGCGGTATTACCAGTGAATGGCCATCGGAAAACTTAATAATGCTGTTCGTAAGGTGTACTTTGATATAGATGATCTCATTGCTTTTGATCATCTTCTGAATGCCACCTTTGGTAGGCATAAGCATACGGTTCTTCATATGATTTCAGGCTACTGGTTAACGATTTCTGATTAAGACAGAGAGAGAAAAAGCCATAGAAGTTGCATAGGGAGTATAATAGTAGCAAGTATAGTAGTAGCATAGGGTTATTCTGACTGGTAAGGGGGGTGCGGACAATGGATTTATTTGTGCTGAGGCTATTTGAAATGGTCTTCATGTTTTTTCTTTTAAAATGAATTTGTTCGCGGGAACAGGAGATCAACAATACTCTCCTAATTTAATGAAAAGTGACTATTTATGGATCAAATCGATGCTTAAATTTTAAAAGATACGGCTATTAGATTCGTTCCGATAGGCTTTGAGATGGCTTTATCTTACGTTCATCTTGCGTCTTCAACGTGAAATGAACGTAAGATAAAGCTATCTCAAAGCCTATCGAAACGAATATGTATCGAACAGCACAGTTTCCAAAAGCACATTCACTTAACAGAGTCTCCCATCTCCCAAGCCCAACTTTCCCTGACCAAATAATTGCTCAACTATTAAGAGCAAACAAATATTTGAAATTCGAAAAAATCCCTGCTATTCAAATAACCCCTTCTCTCCCACTTCTATCGTTCTTTGCACTATCACAAACACGCGGATGATACAACAGAAAATCATCCAACCAACAAACTAATTCATCTTCAAAATATTCAACCATGACTAAAATTAATAACGCCCGTGTTTTAATGATTGCAACAAACGGGTTTGAACAGGCAGAACTATTTGAGCCATTCCATGCATTACAGGATGCTGGTGCGATAATAACGTTAGCGGCTTTAGACACTCAACCTATACACGGTGTGATTTATGATGCCGCATCTGGAATGTCCAATATATCAGGTGAGTATATCACACCAGATATAAGCCTGGAGCAGGTTGACCTTGAGGAATATGATGCGCTTTATCTTCCTGGTGGGGTTATCAGTCCGGATAAGCTGCGCATAGTTCCGAAGGCAGTAGAACTGGTACGTACAGCTGCAGAAAAAGGTATGTTGATCGCATCCATCTGCCATGGCCCATGGTTGCTGGTTGAAGCAGATGTTGTGAGAGGAAAGAAGGTGACCGGTTGGTATGCCATCCGCACTGATCTTAGAAATGCAGGTGCAGAGGTACTGGATCAGGAAGTTGTCGTTGATGGTAAACTCATTACCAGCCGCATGCCGTCTGATATTCCCGCCATGAACCAGGCGTTTATACAGGCAATAGCTGCTGAAATCAGGTAAGCATGCATATTTGAAAGTCGCAAATTTCCCTGTTATCTGAGTAAACACCTCCCGGCAAATATGTATCAACTTTGTTACACACAAATAAATAAAAAATAAAAAAATCATGACTACGAAAAAAACTTGGTTTATCACAGGTGCTTCAAAAGGCTTAGGCCTGGCACTGGTACAACGCTTACTTAAGGAAGGATATAAAGTAGCAGCAACTTCAAGAGATGCTGATATGCTAAGTAAGGAAGTAAACTATAAGGGTGACAACTTTCTGCCCCTTCAGGTTGACTTAAACAGCAACGGGAGCGTTCAGCAGGCAGTTAAGCAAATAATCGCCAAACTCGGTGGAATTGATGTTGTGGTTAACAACGCCGGCTATGGACAACTAGGCACGCTGGAAGAATTGACTGATGAAGAAGCCCGCAGCAACTTTGACGTAAATGTGTTCGGCACATTGAACGTGATCCGCAACGTGATGCCGCATTACCGCGAGAAGAAATCCGGGGCGTTTTTCAATATCTCTTCTATAGCCGGTTTCCTGGGCACCTTCCCTGGATGGGGTATCTATAACGCCACTAAGTTTGCGGTAGCGGGATTGACAGAAGCACTGTCTGCCGAAATTAAATCCATGGGCGTATCTGCAACCATTGTCTATCCGGGCTATTTCAAAACCAATTTCCTGCTGCAGGGTTCACTTCGTACCGCTGCTTCGCCTATCAGTGAATATAAAGAGGCGCGTGACCTGGAAGTAATCCACAATGAGCAAATCATCGGCAACCAGCCGGGAGACCCTGAAAAAGCAGCAGCAGCGCTAATTCAGGTAGCAGAAATGGAAACCAAACCATTGCACCTGTTCCTGGGTTCGGACTCATTCGGTATGGCCAATGGTAAAATTGAAGCCTTACAGGCAGATCTGAAGGCATATGAAAGCATTAGCAGGTCTACCGATTTTTAGAAGCCTGGTCGATGAAATATGTATGACCGGTCCTGTAGAAGCCCGGTCATACATATTTAAAAGTATTTTTCGGTAAATTAGCATACCAACAATGCTTTATCAGTAAATACAATTTGTTGATTTTTCTTAAGTATTTTTAGGCATAGTAGTATGGAAAATTCTTCAATACCAAGGAAAGAGCTTGAAACTTTCGCTACAGAGAGTTATAAAGTACCATTGCTCGATGTGCAGCATTATCCGGTGGATTCCAATTATTTTGTCATTCAGAATAGAGAAACCTATCCTGTTAAGGATTACATCTCACCACATCGCCGGAAATTCTACAAGATATTCCATATGACCTCCGGAACAGGCATACTTACGGTGGGCCTCCACCAGTATGAAATGGGACCAAATGAGATCGGGTTTCTACATCCTGACGAGATTGTATCCTGGCAAACCACATCAAAAGAAACTGGTGGCCACTTTTGTTTGATACACCCTGACTTTTTTGGCCGCGATGCTGAGCATGTGCTGCAGTGGTTAAGACAGTTCCCTTATTTTTCGCCGGACAAAGCAGTTGTCCAGTTGCAGGAAGATCAATCAGCCGCTATCAATGGGTATTTTTCGACGATGCTGAGAGAAGCTCAAAGCGATAGCGAAGACAACAAACAGGCAATTATGCTGCAGCTGCAGTTACTCTTACTGGAAAGTCAGCGGGCAGGAAAAAATCGTATGCAGACGGAAGTGCAGGAAAGTTATGGTCATATATACAAGTTCCTGTCATTGCTGGAGGCCTCTTTTCAGGTACAAAACCGCAACGCGTTAAGCAAACTAAAAACAGCAACTGAATTTGCAGATGAACTGCATGTACATCCCAACTACCTCAACTCGCTTGTAAAGAAACATACGGGTAAAACCGTCAGAGATCACATCCAGGAACGCTTGCTTCACGAAGCAAAATCGCTGCTTGTTCATACCGATTGGGGAATAAATGAGATTAGCGACGGCCTTGGATTTTCAGGACAGGCGGCCTTTACTTCCTTTTTCAAGAAAAAAGAGAATATTTCCCCCCTGGCGTATCGAAAAACGGTCAATACTGTAAGGGTAGGTTCGGTTTAAAGAACCACTATACACCACATTCCCAGCTCCTTTATACATAGGGTAATTAATCATAAAGATGATTATAATTATTACCTGCCGCTGTTGCTACTTCCGGGATTGCAAGACCGGGACACATTCCCACAGCCTGCAAAAAGGCAAAAACTTTAGCATTACAGAATCATGATCCAAAAGATTACAATGCAGGAAAATAACGACTTGACCATCAGATGCTATACAAGTGCAAATTTACTCGAAGAGCATCTAAATGACGATGCTTATCAGATCTTTCAGTTAGTATCGGGAACAGGGTTTGTTTTCCGGGAAAAACATCTTTCCTTTCTTGCGGCAGGAGACCTTATTTTTATAAAGCCTGGCAGCAGTGTTGCCTGGAGCTTGTCTTGCAGATCAATTTTGCATTGTTGCAAAGTAAGCCCACTATATTTTGAGCAATATCCCTATATGACCAAATTGTTCAAACAGGATTCAATTTTCAACTTCAGGGGAATTATCAGCAACTTACCGCGTGGACAGGCGGCCACCATAGGGATGCTTTTTAAAATGATAAGGGATGAAGTGGAGGGAATACATGATGATAAAAAAGACGCTATACTGATCTATCTTCAGATGTTACTTTTGCTGGCCAATAGAGTAGGCCACACCTCCCTGGAACATTAACAGATTGTTTGCTTCTTATTATCTCGGTGCCGTTTCCAACATAAACTAATAAGCACCACAGTAATTTTTAATCCTCCCATCAAAACCATATACCACCTCCGCAAATAATGCCCAACTTTCACTTAGATTTAATTCCTTCATATAATTTGCTTCTGCCCGCTTGATTGCTTTATCATGAACATTAGAGAGATCACTTTGCTGTGAAGGGTCAGGGAACTGACTTCTCGCCAGGGCAAAACATGAATCATCTAGTTCGTACAATCTCTTTATAAATTGACAAAACGAAAGTCCCCTCTTATCAAGTAAGGTAATTAATGTATCCAGCTTTCTATAATCCCTCTCGATGGCAATTTGTTTCATAATCGCCATCCTAAACTCATTGTTGGCCAAATCCTCTTTCCTTACAAATAAAGTATCCCTCTTAACAACTGCTTTCATTTGGCTTGTACCGCTTTTTGTTGTATCAGGCTGAGAATTATCAATACAAGATGCCGTTGCAAATAAAAATAAAATGGACGTCAACATTTGATCTTTAGCTATCATAATCAGAATATCCTATTAAAGGTAACAGGTTATTTAGCCTTGTTAAATTCAAGGATCATTTCATCAAATTTCGTCCAGTTCATTTTAATTGGACGCTGCCTTCTACCTTTAAAATATTCAACTCCTCCCCTGGATATTGAAATTTTTCCGATTTGTTTACCATCTTTTTTTATTACAAAAGCCGCATTTGAATTGCTCACTTCTATTCCAGGTAAACCGAGTATAACTTTATGGGCCATCTTCTTATAATCTAATAATATTTAATTCGCGAGCAAAGGACACGTCAACAAAAAGAACATCCAGGGAAAGAAAATGTTTAGATTTCTGATGAATCTTTATAAAGTAGTTTTAGAGAACAGGCATTTTATAACCATTGGCAATTCCTATTGATTGCCTATACTTATCGCTTAAATAATTTTATATTCCCGATCATTTTGCTTAGATTCACATAAACTACCGTAATCTTAGTATATTCCTCTTACCGAGTTACACCAATTATGTTGTTATCGTATTTATAATCCCAAAATCTCATTAACCTAGTCTCCTACTAGTATGAAGATCGATAGCCAATTCTTTTCAAAATGCTCGCTTCTTTTGTTAGGATTAATTTGGCACCATGCTACATATTGCCAGTATGATACAATTACTTACAATGAGAACAATAGTAAGGCAGCCTTGGAAATAAAGGAATATCATGGAGAAAATGTTGCGTTCTTAACAAATGTTGCTTTGCCTTATATAAACACTCTTGAGGATAATTTTCTATGCAGTTTTTTCTTTTGCAAGAGTTTAAATCAGTTTGCAAAAAACCGACATGACACCTTGTCGTTTGATAAGAAGATGGGGATCGAAAATTGCGTCCGCTATTGGACGGGTGGTATAAATAATTGGGACTATGAGAAATTTTCAACTGGCAGCGCCTTTGAATTCATTCATGGCCTTATAGTCACTGACCTGGAAATACCAGAGGATAGTCGGTTTAATTTCACGAATGCCATTTTTAAGGAACCTTTATACATCGAACGAAATAACTTTAAGGAGATCGCATTCAGTCAATGTTCGGGATCTACAAATCTTGAATTTAATAGCATTGGATCTGATATACGTATTAGTGGTGGTAATATAGACGAACTCGACATCTCAGGCAATAAGTTTTCGGCAGATACTTCCAGGATTTATATCACTTTTACTAATATTAATGATTTATCCATCTCTTTAAATGAATTTAAACACCAAAAGATCAAATTTTATAACGACACCATCTCCTCTCTGATTTATTTTCAGAATAAAGAAGTTACAAAGAATAATGCGTTACAGCCCGCAAAACGAAATTTTCTTGAAATTGTATTTGAGCATTGCTATATCAATGCTCCATTTCCAGAAAGAGACAATGCAGATACGGTAAATATTACCTTTATAAATTGTAATTTTGGATCCAATGCCTCATTCCTTTCCATTAAGGCCGACACCGTGAGGTTCGTCAACTGTGATAAGCTCCCTTCCACACTTAATTTGGCACTTTTGCCAAACTTAACGAAGTGTATGCTGGAGGTCTTTAATACCAATTTTGAGGACATTTCTTTCAATTATCCGGCACAGGTAGCACTATTATTTACACAAGATTCAACAAAAGACATTGCCTACAACACTTATGAAAATCTGTTAAACAAATTCAGAAAGGAGGGCAAATCTGACTCTTATAAGCGTCTGGACATTGAGTACCGGAACTTCAAAGCTAGTAGTGGTACCTGGTGGGATATGTCTGTTAATTATCTTGATAAAATATGGTGGAATCACGGCTATGCAAAAGGGAATATTGTCGGGTGGACATTGTTTTTCCTGTTCCTCTTCTTTCTCAGCAACAGTTTACTATGGACGCAAATTCAATCCGTCTATCCATTCGAGCTTGAGGCAACAGAAGTTAATAGATATGTCTATCCTAAGATGTACTATGTGAGGAAGTATTTTTACATATTTCTTTATACCGCATATATCTTTTTCTCCTTAAAAGTTAACTTCGATAAGTTGTCTTTCAAAAGTATCCGCCTTGTAGCATTCTTCTTTGCTCAATATCTGGTGGGCCTTATATGTTTATTCTTTATCGCAAATGCAATTTTGAAAATTGACTGATTTTTTTTTAAATGGATGTCTTAAAATGGTGCTCAAAAATTGACTAAGTCTACGTATGTTCAGATGGTCAATAACTCTCTCTATAGATCCAGAATGTGCCGCAGATTATGTTTAAACGCCTTTATCATTTTACACGCTGTATGCCGGGCGGCTATTGAATCAACATTGTCAGAATTTCTTGGCATAAGCATGGGAGATAAATAAACCAGCTATCACTGCAAGTTTCAACTTGTTCTGCAATAATTCTTGTTCCCTTTAATATTCGTTTGGACACTGGCGTTGCAGGCAATGCTGTCAAAACTCACTTGCCCAATCCGCTATTTATCACTGCGCCTGCATAACCCCACGCTTATGCTTAGTTATCGCATTATGCATTTGCTCCCCTAAAGCAGTCATTGCCAATAAAACAGGGATAACCGACTGTCCGATCTCGCTTAACTCATATTCAACCCGCGGCGGCTTCTCGTTATAGCTATGCCGGATAATTAATCCATCCCCCTCCAACTCTTTCAGTTGTTCAGTCAATATCTTACGCGATATATCCGGTATTTGCGCTGCCAGCTTTCCAAACCGGACAGTTCCGTTTAACAACCGCCCCAGGATAATGGGTTTCCATTTCCCGCCAATATAGGTCATCATATGAACGATGGGACAAGTGGATGTATGTTCTTTGAATTTCTTCATTGGTTACATGAATGTTACCACTTTTCGGCTTTTAGTTACATGAACGTTACTGCCAATTAGTGTTGCGTGAATAATTACAAGCAACAGTTTTAGTTACTTTATGAAACTAAAGTAAATCTATTTTTTCAGTAAACGAATAACACGTATTTAAAAAAATCTGGCATGGAAAGTACACAAACAACCAATGGGGTATTAAACGGTAAAATTGCCCTGGTAACCGGGGGAACAAAAGGTATTGGCAGAGCTATCGTTAAAAGATTACAGCAGGCAGGCGCAACTGTTATTGTCACGGCCAGAAACCAACCGGAAGAACAGGATGCTACATATACTTTCATTCCTGCCGACCTGGCACGGACTGAAGAGGTAAACAAAGTAGCCAATTTCATTCATGAGCAATTCGGGCACATCGACATACTGATCAATAACATGGGCGCAAACACATTTCCGGGAGGAGGATTTAGTACCCTGACCGACGAACACTGGAACCAGGCCCTGCAGATCAACCTGCTTTCTTCAGTTCGCCTGGACAGGGCTTTGCTACCTAAAATGCTGGAGCGCAAAAGTGGCGTGATCATTCATATCTCCACTACCAGCAGTCAGTTCACCCTCTGGGAAGCCACTATGGCTTATAGTGCTGCAAAAGCGGCATTGAACACCTACAGCAAAGCATTGGCTACAGAGGTGGCCGGCAAAGGTATAAGAGTTGTCACTGTATCTCCCGGTTTAAATAAAACAGAAGCTATGACCGCCTTTCTGGAGGATTGTGCCAAACAGGCCGGTATTACTGTAGAAGAAATGACTGAGAACCTTTTCCGGAGAGTAGGCGGTGTACCACTGGGAAGAATGGCCGCGCCGGAAGAAACGGCTGAACTGGTTTACTTCCTGGTAACACCTGCGGCATCCTATATTACCGGTGCGAATCTCACTATTGATGGCGGAAACTTCCCGGTAGTTAACTAAATAATAGCCAGGGTTCGGGCATCTGCCTCCACCCGTACAAAATGGCGAAGGCCTGAGATAACAGGTAATATCTCCGGCCTTCCAGTTTATACATTTCCTACTCCGCCACCAGCCAATTGTGAACCCTCAGCACAGCCTCTGCAAATACCGGGGGCGCTTCCTGTGGCACATTGTGTCCTGCATCTACAACCACATGTTGATGCTGACCAACGAATAAACTGGCATGATCTGCTGTTCCGCCCGGCTTTAAAGGGTCATTCGTACCATCGATAGTCACCGTTGGAATTATTATCTCCGGCTTTTGCGCCAAACGGTCTTCAAGCGGCTGCAACGCAGGATCACCAGCCTCGAGGCCATGCATAAAGCGGTAACTATGTATTACCACATCCACAAAGTCAGGATTTTCGAAAGCTGCAGCGGCTCTTGTATAAGTATCTTCTCCAAATTGCCATTTAGGCGACCATTCACTCCACAACATCCGGCCAATTTCATGGCGGTATTTATACAGGCACTCACGCCCACGTTCGGACTGAAAGAGATGCTGATACCAGCATGTGCGTTCCAGCGATGGTACATAAGTATGTCTTTGTTCTTCAATATCTATCACGTCGTAACCCGCATAGGACACCAGCCCGCCAACTTTCTCCGGCCACAGCGCCGCCGCGACACAGGATGCATTTCCTCCCCAGTCAAATCCTGCAAGGATCGGACGCGTTATGCCTAAGGCATCCGATAGCTGGATCAGATCTGCGCCACGCGCTGCCTGCTGTCCGTTACGCATCATATCATCAGATTTAAACCTGGTTGGCCCAAATCCACGGGTATACGGAACAATGACCCGCGCACCTGCCTGCGCTAAAATCGGAGCGACCTCTTCGAATGCAGACACGTCATAAGGAAATCCATGCGATAAAATTACCGGCCAGCCATTACCGGGGCCATATTCGAGATACGCCATCAACAGGGAATCAGTGCTGATAAATTTTACCGGCTGCTCATTTTTAAACGTCGCTGCTGTACTCATTAGCATTTTTAAAATCGTATAACAAAAATGGAACCATAGGGTGGCATCAAATGGCAAACGCCGGAGATACTTCCGGCGTTTTTGCTTGTTCAATTTTTAAAAGGTCTGCATTGGTGCAAGTAAATATAATTAACTACAATCCCACACCGCCAGTTACCTCAATACGCTGGCCATTTACCCATTTAGCGTCATCACTGCAAAGGAATGACACCACGCCGCCAACATCATCCGGTAAGCCCACACGACCCAGTGCCGTTATTCCTTTCACGAATGCGCGCATATCAGGATTATCCTCCATTGCTCCACCGCCAAAGATGGCTCCCGGCGCTACAACGTTTGCAGATATCCCCCTTGTGCCCAGTTCAGCAGCCAGGTACCTGGTATATACATCCATTCCTCCCTTCATTATACCGTACACTGATACGCCTGGATAAGAGATCCGGGATACTGCGGATGAAATATTGACAATCCTGCCGCCATCCTGTAACAACGGTAACAGCTTTTGTGTGAGGAAATAAACTCCTTTCAGATGAATATTCATCATTTCATCGAACTGGCTTTCCGTAGCAGTGGTAATCGGCGCCTGCGAAGCAGTGCCCGCATTATTGATGAGAAAATCGAAGCGGGTAGTTCCAAATGTGCTGTTCAATACATCGCTTAACTGCTTAACAAAAGCGTCGAAACCTTTAGTATCCGATGTGTTGAGCTGCAGGGCTACGGCCTTACGCCCCAGTGCCTGAATAGCCGATATAGTTTCCTCTGCACTCTCTTTCCTGTTAAGATATGTAATGATGATGTCGTGGCCTTTCTGCGCCAGGCTCAATGCAATATTCTGTCCGATGCCCCGGCTACCGCCTGTTACTAATGCAATTTTCGAAGAGCTCATTGTTGTACTATTTTGATTTAAGAACAGTACAAAATTCCCCCAAACAACAAATATGCACAATGGTAACACCAATCCATTTTATGTAAAATTCAAACTTTCGGTTTGTGAGCGATATGACCCGGGTGGAATACCTGTTTCATTCTTAAAGAACTTCGCAAAATGTGCAAAGTCTGAAAAGCCCAGACTATCAGCGATCTGCGCGATGGTCCAATTCGTCTGCCGCAACAGGATCTGCGCTTCCTGCAGAATCCTTCCGGCTATTAATGCAGATGTGGTCAGGCCAGTGGTTTCCTTTAATACTTTATTCAGATGGTTGACATGTACGGATAGCTTATCAGCATAGTCTTTCGCAGTGCGCAACGTTACTTTCTGGTGAGGGCTTTCCAGCGGAAATTGCCTTTCCAGCAACTCGATGAACAGAGAGGTTGTACGCGCAAAGCTGCTGTGATTGGGATGAAGCATGATCGTTGACTGCAACTGCTGCCCCAGATGAATGAGCTCAAGCGTGTAAGCACGCAGCAGGTCATATTTGTAGGCGTAATTGGAAACGATGGTTGCCTCCATCTTTTCAAAGATGTCTTTTACTTTTTTTACATCTGTTTTCTGCAGCGGAAACACAGGATGCTCCGGCGATTTATAAATAGGCAGTTCATCCAGCACGACACCACTCCTTGTCGGATGAAGGAATTCTGGCGTGAATACACAACACATGCCGGACTGCCGTTCCAGCGGTAGCCAGGTAAAAGGACTTTTAGGCGTGGTAAAGACGAGGGTTGGCTGTGACAGATGTATAATGCTGTCAGCAAATTCAATCTCCGAATGCCCCTGTAAAAGATTGATCTTATAAAAAGTACGGCACTGATAGGGTTCTTTCGGTCTGTTCTGAACAGTCTGCCGGATCTTTGCTATATTGAATATGTTGAAATGGCCGATCTCATGCTGAATACCCTCTGGCAGCAAGGCACTCAGCTCCAGAGGAGACCCGGTAGCCAGGCGCATGTCAAGTTCGTTCATTGAAACACTTTTCATACCTTTTATTTGTAAAAATCAAAGTTAAGGTATCTCCCCCAAAAAATCCCGTACCCTGCTTCCCGTTCTTTAACAACCAGTTGTTTCCGATAAGCCGGCAGAAAACATAAAATATCTCTTCACTGCAACGATCAATAATCCGATATCTGGTGCAAGCCCTTATTCTTAAGCTGTTCCAGGATATGCGCCGGCAATTCAGGACTACTTAGCGGCAAATCAACGGACAGCTTCTCGAAATCCGCTGCAGGCACGCGGTCAAATATTTCGTTCAGTGCTACCGGGTCTTCGCTGAAACTGACACAGGTACTTACAAAATTCATCTGGTCTACACTGAAGTCTTTTTGCTTCAGCTTACGGGTGGCATCTTTCACCCGGCCAATAAAATGCCTTTGGCGAATGAAAGTAGTACTGTTCATGATGATGAAAATGTAGTCGCCGTAGGCGGTGATCTTGCCGTAATACATATGGTTGTCCTTACCGCTGCGCTCCACCAGGTACTCACCACCTGATTGATAGATCTCCATGGCTGAACGCCTTACCCGCTCCTCTTTAGCACCGGGGCCCGTCAGCGGCAGATTGCTATTATAGCAATACCAGCATCCCGTAAGGTGATCCAATAGTGCCGTGTTGACCACTCCCAGCGGAATATTGATCTTGAGTTCATGGAAACTGAAAACGGTAGCGGCATTCCGGAGGAAATCCATATAGCTGTCGTAGCCCAGTATACCGGCAATGGTATTCATTTTCCCGAAATTGGGACTACTGATCCCGGATAACGCCTTCCCCGTCTTCGCAGCCTTCAGTCTTTTAATGATGAGGTGTTCATAAAAATAGTTATCACCCAGGAAGGCTGCTTCTTCCGGCAGCTGTTTTCCCTTCTGCATTAATTTATTGAATTCAGCTGAAATGTAAAGCCATTCTGCCTTTGATACATCTTCCCAGTTGCTCTTTTTGATAAAATGGTGGGCGATGTAGTTCATGAGCCGTTCGAGGTGCGCCAGTTCGTCTGTCGTCATAATACGATTTTAATACGAAAATAAGTCTGAAAAGGATAATTCCAATACGTCCATCTTTCCGAACAGGGCGAGCTTTGTAGCAGTATAAAAACAAACTATTATGAATCAAACAACTACACTTACTACACAACAGGAGCAGTTATGGCAAAGGATCCTATCCTTTCCCTTTGATGACCCAGATGCCCGGCTCCCCTTTTCACGCAAGCTTGCCCGGGAGAACAAATGGGACTATAATTTCGGGTTGAAAGCCATAGAAGAATACAGGAAGTTCATTTTCCTCTGTTGTATCTCGCCGCAGGGAGCGTCTCCTTCCAAGGTAATAGATGAGGTATGGCACCTGCACCTGATCTATACACAGAACTACTGGGAAGAATTCTGCGGAAAAACATTAAATCGCAATATTCACCACCACCCTTCCGCAGGTGGCCCACAGGAAAGAAACAGACACGAAAACTGGCGAACAGATACGCTTGATCTCTACCGTAACACGTTTCACACAGAACCACCACCCGAATTTTGGAGCGACCAATCCCCCTCAAGAAACGTCCTTTCCCGGATCTTAAAAAGACTCTTACTCCTTCCACTCCTCTTTCTTACCGCATGCAGTCCGGGCGATATCGGATTTGCTCCCTTCATCATATGTCTTATGGTACTGATCGGATCGATCATAACGGGCTCCCGAGGCAGCGAAGAAAAACGAAAAAATAATGATAGCGAGGGTAGTAGTTGTGGAAGTAGCTGTAGCAGTGGGTGTGGTAGTGGATGCGGTGGAGGTTGTGGTGGCGGATGCGGAGGATGCGGAAGTTAATTTAAAAACAAACTTATAAAACAAAGAAATATGGTGTCAACAAATAAAACAAGCTACCTGCTTTCCATTGCCGGCTACCTCTTATTACCGTGTTTATACGGTTATTTATTACTGGCCGATTGGTTCCCCTATCATCTTGCGGGCAAACAGTTCCTTAGCTGGTACTTCGTTCACATGGTAAGTGGCCATTTGCTTCTGTATCTTGCCAGCAGGTATAGCTCAGCCAGGGTAGATAAATTATCATTCGCCTTCTTATGGATAACCGTGCTGATATCGCTGAGCCGGATGTGCCAGGGCTTGTACCATCATAAACCCATCTTGTATTTATGCTTGCTCACCGTGTTGCATGTCCTGCTTTTGCTTCTATGGAGCAGGAAAAAAGAATAAATTAATTTCTAAACACCATTTCTATGCCACCGGATGCAAATTTACCAGGATCTATTTTGCCGGCTATATTCCGTAGTTGTCCGATCGTCCGTGAATCATTCACAAAATGTTGAATGAATAATTTCCCTGCGAATCCTTCCTTTTCCAAAAAAGCAATCATCTCCTGCAGGTCTTCTTCATTGAGCAGGTCCGTATGAACAGTTGTCCTGATCTCAAAAGGGATATTGCTTTTTAACAATATCTTTAAAAAACTTTCAAATCTCGCATACAATGAAGATTGAGTGATGGACGCATGTTTAGCGGCAGGCGCTTTATAATCCAATG
This sequence comes from Chitinophaga filiformis, assembly GCF_023100805.1. Lineage (NCBI taxonomy): Bacteria > Pseudomonadati > Bacteroidota > Chitinophagia > Chitinophagales > Chitinophagaceae > Chitinophaga > Chitinophaga filiformis. The sequence goes on along the minus strand of NZ_CP095855.1, from coordinate 3,375,312 downwards.
CAATGTAATCAACCAGGCCATCAGTCTGCAGATCGAGGATGAGATCAGGATTAGTACCATTGGTGTCGATCTTGATCAACATACCTTCATCTTTTAGTTGTCTGCAAAAAGCAGGTAACTGCTTATGCAATGTGCATTCACCGCCGCTTAATACCACGCCGTCGAGCAGGTATTTACGCTTACGGATGAATGTAATGGCATCTTCATAACTATATCTACCCTTTCCTTCCACGATGTCCGGATTATAGCAATACAGGCATCTCATATTACAGCCTGCAAACCAAAGTATGCAGGCTGTCTTATCAGGGTAATCCAGTAATGTAAAGGGGGTGATGTTATAGATAGGCTTAGCCATGGTCAACCGTTTCTACAAAATGAACACGTTGCCTATGCTCGCCCTTTTTACCAATATTGAAACTTTCAACAGGCCGGTGATAGCCCATTACACGCGTATAAACAAGGCATTTATCATCACATGTAGGGCAATGTTCATGTTCGCCGGAAAGGTACCCATGCTCAGGGCAAATACTAAAGACAGGCGTGATGGTAATATAAGGCAGCCTGAAGCTGGAAAGCACTTTCTTTACCAGGTTGCGACACGCTTCGGGCGTACTTAACTTTTCCCGCATGTAAAGATGCAAAACCGTACCACCGGTATATTTGCACTGCAGTTCATCCTGTAGCAGCAAGGCTTCGAAAGGATCGTCGGTATAGTCCACCGGGATCTGCGAGCTGTTGGTATAGTAGATATTAGCATCCATACCTGCCTGTATGATATCCGGGAAGCGCTTTTTATCCTCTTTCGCAAAACGATAGGTAGTGCCTTCAGCAGGAGTAGCCTCGAGGTTGTATAGATTACCGGTATCTGCCTGGTATTGCGTGATCTTCTTACGGATATGATCCAGCACCTCAGCAGCCATATTACGACCCGCATCGGAAATGATATCTTCCTGATCATGAGTAAAGTTCCTGATCATCTCATTAATGCCATTCACGCCGATGGTAGAAAAATGGTTGCGAAAATGTGGCAGATAACGTTTCGTGTATGGAAACAATCCCCTGTCGTACATCTCCTGGATGAATACTCTCTTCTTCTCCAGGGTAGATTTAGCAAGGTCCAGCAGATTATCTAATTTAGCATACAAAGCGGGCTTGTCACCTTTATGCAGGAAGCCTAAGCGTGCCATATTGATTGTCACCACACCTATACTACCCGTCATTTCAGCGCTGCCAAACAGCCCGTTTCCGCGTTTCAGCAGCTCACGCAGGTCCAGTTGCAGGCGACAACACATGCTTCTTACCGCATTGGGTTTATAGGCATTGGGGTTCTCTATGCGATTGCCATTATCATCATAGATATATTGACTACCGATAAAGTTTTGAAAATAGGAAGAGCCGATACGGGCAGTGTTCTCAAACAAGAGGTCTGTGTTTTCGCCATACCAGTCAAAATCTTCCGTAATATTCACCGTTGGAATCGGAAACGTAAACGGCTGACCATTGGCATCACCTGCTGTCATCACCGTATAGTAGGCTTTATTGATCATATTCATTTCCTGTTGAAAATGAATATAGGTTAGTTCAGAAAGTTCATTAACGCCTCTGTCCTTCGCTTTCTGCACTATCACCGGATCAGTAATACCATTAAAGAGATGAATATCTTTCCTGGTGGGAAACTGTAACTTCAGATCCTCTGGTACAGTCCAGTCGATGGTAATATTCGTGAATGGCGATTGTCCCCAGCGGGCCGGTACATTCAGGTTGTACACAAAGCTTCTCACCGCCTTCAGGATATCCTCATAGCTGAGGTCATCTTTGAAAACGTAGGGAGCCAGATAAGTATCAAAGGAACTGAATGCCTGTGCACCCGCCCATTCGCTTTGCAAGATGCCAAGGAAATTGGCCATCTGTCCCAATGCCTCCCGGAAATGATTCGGCGGCCGGCTTTCCACACGTCCCCTCACACCATTGAACCCTTCGTTTAACAATGCCCTAAGGCTCCATCCCGCACAGTATCCTGTCAGACAGTCTATATCATGAATATGAATATCTCCGTTACGATGTGCATATCCTTCTTCCCTCGAATACACCTTATCCAGCCAGTAATTGGCAATGACCTTACCCGCCACATTATTTACCATGCCAGCATTGGAATAAGAAGTATTCGCATTGGCATTGATCCGCCAGTCTGTTTGTGATATATACTCTTCTATTGTCTGGGTACTATCTACCATGGTTGTATGCTCAGCTATACCAGGTACATGCTCCCGCTGTAATTTGCGGGTGTGTCTGTATAACATAAAGGACCGCATGACCTCAAACGCGCTGTTCGCAAAGAGTTCCTTCTCGATAAGATCCTGAATTTCTTCCACCGACCACACATCCTTACTCCGCAATCTTGCAATCACTTTCTCATATACTGTATCATCTGACTTTTTATTTACACTTGCATACCCTTTTTCTATCGCGTCCTTTATTTTAAATGGCATGAAGGGTTCGAACGCACCATGTCTTTTGATAACGTAGTTCATTGTTAGAATGGTTTAGAGATGTGTACTTTTCGAGGTGCAAAATACCTTATCCATTCAGCATGCCTGTCAAAACTTGTTAACAGGCCGTGCGAAAATAATTTGTGTGTAAACAGGTGCTTTGGCCTTTTTTGAGGCGTAAAAAGGGGGCTTGATCTCAATCCTGTGTTGCTTTTCGAGCAGATATCTAATAAACAATGACCGTGATCAGCAGATTATAATCAATTCATAATAAACAACCTAAACATACTCGTTTGTATTGAATCATTTGCATGTATGTGTGCATTACTCCGGATCAGCGTTTCTCCTTAACAACTCCTCCGGGATCTATGCCTTAAAGAGCCTGGCATATTTACCGCACATAAGAAAGCCGTCCCGAAAAACGGGACGGCCTCTCTTCCATCACTATTCTTATTTCAGCAACCACATTGCATTGCTCGGGTCATCATTCCCATTGAACTGATCCTGCAACGCTTTTGTAACATTTCCGGCGTTATAATCCAGCTCCTTCTGAGGATACATCCATCTTAAAGGAAATACACTGGCGGGAGTGTTCAGGTTCGTACTTGTATTAAGCGTAAACACCGGATATCCTGTACGCCTGTTTTCATACCAGGCGGTATAGTCGGAGTTCTGAAAGAAGCCTGCAATATACTTCTGTGTAATGATCTGTTTGATCTGGTTATCTGCAGTTCCCGTGAGTGCAATTGTAGCGGGGAAATCGTTGATATAGTTGTCATCCATTGCCATGCCGTGTGCATAAGACGCAGGGGCATACTTTTTCAGGAACTGCATGTGGCTTTTTATACCGTTGGCATAGAAGGTCTGTGCGTCGGCACCTGAAATCCAGCCCCGTACAGCTGCTTCAGCGAGAATGAACTGAATATCCCAATAGTTCAGCAAACCAACCGGTTCGGCATTGTACATTTCCTCGTAACGTTTATTAACGGCGCAGAATTTACCGGCATTCTTATTAGTTACGATCACACCCAATTCATCAGCGGGGTCAATACCCAGGTAGGCGCTGTAATCTGAAGCAGTTTGACCAGCTGCGATCTGTGCCGGCGAAGGTTCTGCCATATAGAACAGGCGCCTGTCGGCAGTTGCTTTCATAGGATCCAACAGGTAACTGGAAAGTACAGGGTAACTCAGGAAAGAGTTCAACTGTGCAGGAGTGCTGCTCCATGGGTAGCAGTAACCTGCAGATGCGGTGTAGGTAACTGCGAAGTTGTCGTTGAAGTCCCTCATCAGCGGGCGGGCAGCAACAGTTTTAAATTTATTGATCACATCCAGTTCCGTATCATCAGTCTTCTTATAAAGATTGATCAATACATATAGCTGGAAACTGTTGGCCAACCTTCTCCATTTATCAACGTCACCCTGGTAAATGAAGTCGCCGGAGAAATTAACAGCGCCAGACAACAGCTCATCTGCCTGGTCCAGCTCGTTCAGTATGCCCCGGAACACCTCCTTCTGGGTATCGTATTTCGCTTTAATAAGCCCTGCAGAGCCCTGAACAGCTTCTGTGTAAGGGATATCACCTACCTGCATCGTGGTCTGAAAAAACTGCCATGCACGGATAAAATGCCCGAAACCTTCGTAAGTCTTTTTCAGATTTTCATTGCCTGCATTTTTGATCATTGGTTCTACGTCCCGCAGCACCAGCAATCTTCCAAAATCCACCCGTATCATCCTGTTGTACTGATAGTCACTCACCAGTTCTGTCCAGCCAATATATTTCCCCAGGGTAAAGGGCTGGCGGAAGTTGGTCCCCTGCGAAATATCCTTCGATGTCACCGAAGTGAGGATATTGGTGGCCAGCCACTCAGAAGAGGCGGAAGATGCCTTATCAGGATTGGTGTTAATGGTATCGAACTTTTTGGTACAGCTGCTGAAACCGACACAAACGGCTATTGCCATAGCAGCTATTTTAGATATATGCTTAGTCATATTATTAGTGTTTTAGAAGCCAACCTTAACGTTAAAACCTACCATACGTTGTGCAGGAGCGTTCATATTTTCGGTATCGACGTCCGGATCTGAGTATTTGAATCTGGTGAACAGGAACAGGTTTTGTCCGGTGAGCGCAACCGAGGCATTCTTGATACCTGAGTGACCAAACCAGGTTTGTGGTACCCTGTACCCAAGTGAAATTTCGCGGACCTTTACAAAGCTCTTTTTCATTACACCATTCTCGTAAGAGTTACCCCATTTACGTGTATAGGCCTGGTAGCTTACAGGAATATCATTAGTGGCATATTGACGGGTGTCTTTGGTGATCTTTCCGTTGTTGTCATAGGTTACTTCACCGCTGACCACCTTCACACCCTTACCAACATAGTTCTTCAAGCCATTCACCACTTCATCATAGCGATGGTTATTATCTGTTTCAGGATTGGCGCCTGTATCGAACATCTTGGCGTAGATATAATCGTACATCATACCACCGATACGGCCATCAATACTGATATTAAGGTTCCAGTTACCATAGGCTACATTGTTAATGAAGCCGAATACAAAATTAGGATCTGTGTAACCATACTGCTGTGTATAGTTACTCAACATAGGCAAACCGGCCTGATGGATCACATTCCCCTGAGGATCCCTGAGCGCTTTCTGGGTATAGGCTAATACATCCATACGGCCACCCGATTTGGTCCAGAGGTTCTTAGCAGAATAAACCGGGTCAATATCCACAAAGTACCTGTTCTGCGTGGAAAAATTCACCATAGAATTCCATTGTAGCCTGCCTTTCTTTATTACGGTACCATCCAGTGTTATCTCAATACCTCGTCTTGCGTAGGTCTCACCTGTATTGATAAGGGTCGTAGCGTAGCCGGAAGACGGAGCGAGGGTTTGTTTGATCTGGTTGTTGTAATATAGCTTGGTGAAGTAAGCCACATCCACATGCAGGCGTTTGTTTAACAGGTAGGCAGCAGTACCGAATTCCCAGGTCCTTGTTGTGGTAGGTAGCAGGTGGCTTCCCGTCAGGTTATCAGGCGTTGTAGCGCTAAGCGTCCCCCAGCTGTTATTAATGGTATAGGCCAGGTTATTGGCGTAAACGTCCAGCGGTGTTTTAGTCATCGTCCACGAGCCCCTTACTTTCCACATATCGATCCAGCGCGGCATTTTCATAAACTCAGACATTAATACACTTGTGGCAACAGAGGGATAGAAGTAAGAGCGCTGGTCCTCCGCCTGGGTGGAGCTCCAGTCATTCCTTCCCGTGATATCAATGAATACTGCGCTGTTCCAGGATAGTGTGGCTTTACCATAGATTGAGTTAGTTTGTTTTGCCCAGGTACCGTAGTTATTAACAATGCCGTCAACGCCGGCTGTTGCTGAAGGGACGGCGTTTGCCAGGGAGTACCAGCCCGGAACGGCCAGGCCGTTCCTTGTTTTGGCGCCCTGTTCTCTTTGCTTGTAATAGAAAATACTGGCGCCACCCAATGCGTCGAAATTCCATTTCCCGAGCGGCTTGTTATAGGTAAGTAAGAGATCGCTGTTAATACTGCTACCCCAGCTTTGGTTCTGGCCATATAAACCTTTACCGCTGAAATCAAATCCGAAAGTATTCCCAATGGTCATCCCCCTGGTGGAGTTGATACCAGCCGGGTTCCGGATTACATCCTCGTTCTTGTAGTAATCATATCCATTCCTGAATATCAGTTTGAGGTCTTTGGAGAAGTTGTAGTTCATGGTCAGACTTGCATTCAGTTTGTTCTGCTCAGTACTTCTCAGCTTTTCGTAAGCGATCAGGTATGGATTGTCGTACCAGGCGGTGTACAACCAGTTCTGTTTCTGGTTAGGTATAATCCAATAATCCTTGTACTGGCGGATGTCATAATCTGGTCCTGTCCACATTAATATCTGGTAGATATAGCCTTGCTGATCGTAGGCGCTGCCCCACAGCTGGGGGGCCGTAGTACGGGTATACCCCATGTGGCTTTCCAGGGAGAATTTCTCACCTGCTTTCATTTCGCCGCTCATGGTGTAGTTAATGATGTTGAGCTTCTGGTTAGGGAACTGTCCTTTGTTATAGACGTGGTTCAGTCCCGCCCTGAAAAAGCCATTCCGGCCACCTTTGGTAACACTGATGCTGTTGTTGGTGATCAGGCCTGTCTGCATGAAATTCTTCAGGTTATCTCTACCGCTGGACACCAGTGGCATATTCTCATTCTGCTTTGTAACGGGGTTCCATTGCGTAGCTGTCTGTCCTATGTCAAGCTTAGGCCCCCAGACATAATCGGTGTTGATCTTACCGTCCAGACCATGGCCATAGGAGGATTGTACTTCCGGAAGTGCCAGGTACCCCAGATTGAACATGGTATTGCTGTTTACATCGATGGTAAGCAGCTCTTCCCTGCTGCGCCTGGTGGAGATCATTACCGCACCGGCAGCGCCGCGGGAGCCATATAAGGCCGCTGCAGTAGGGCCCTTCAGCATGTTAATACTTTCAATATCATCCGTCGGAATGTCGCGCATCGTCATATTACCATACGGCACACCGTCTATTACCAATAGCGGCGTTTCCCCACGCATTTCCAGTTTGGGAGTGCCGTTGAACTCTGTGGAGTTCTTAACAGTGAGGCCGGAAACCTGTCCTGTAAGCGATGTTCCAAGATCTACCCCTTTCACCGTCTGCATTGTGCTGCCTTTTACAGATTGTACCGCATATCCTAAGGCCTTCTCGTCTCGTTTCACCCCAAGTGCAGTTACCACCACTTCGCCCAGTTGTTTGGAAGCACCCTCCAGCTTTACATCAATGCGGGTACGTTCCCCCACCAGTTCCTCGCGGGTGGTAAAACCTATCAGGGAAAAAACCAGGGTAGCGTCAGGGTTGGCAACGGAGATGGAATAGCTACCGTCAGGTTGGGTCATAATACCATTGCCGGTTCCTTTTTCCAATACAACGGCATTAGGAATAGCCTGAGTGCCATCCGTTACTACACCGCTTACTTTGATCTTCTGTACAAGCGGGACGACCTGTTTATCTTCATTCTTTAAATTTTGCACAGGCGCCAGGTACTCGCCTACCCTGTCTTTTTCTACAATAGTGTAGTAGTTAGGTTTTACATACAGGAATACCAGCCCATTCGGATATAATATTCCTTTTAATACATCTTCCAGCTTCTTTCCTGCAAAGTTGCTGATGTTGTAGGTGGTTGTCTTATTTCTGACAACCTGCGGATCATAGACAAAATCGGTTTTGTACTCTCGGGTAATAGCTTTCAAGGCATCAATTACAGGGACAGCTTTTTGTGCGTACGCCTGGCTGGTAACAGCCAGTAACAGCACTACAAGCAACCGCTTAAAATAGCGCAGCGTCATAGTTGGCGTTTTTTCGTTTAGTTAATGTGGAATTTGCTCCTTTACAGAAGAAGTGTCAGATACCTTAAAAATTACCCCACTACCTGATAATTTTTTTTCAGCAACATTGAGCGTACAAAATACACGTATAGTTATACCCTCCGAAAACACAATTTCACAAAACATTGACAATCAAATAATTTTCAGCAATAACATTAATTTCTCCGGTTCACATAAAGATTCCCGCTAACAATAGCTTAATATATAAGCTATCTTTAAAACAGGTACAGTTCCGTAGGTAATATTCTTTTTCAATAATTTTGTACCTCTATTCCACTAATCACTGATCAAAAATGGACAATCCGGTTTTCCAGCATATTATGAATGGCGACATTGACGCCTACTCCGGATTGTACAAAGAGTATTACAGGCGTTTCTACAATTATGGCAGGAAGTTCACCAGCAACACTCATCTTATAGAAGACAGTATACAGGAAGTATTCCTTGATCTGTGGAACAGGCGGAATAAACTATCGCATGTAGATTCACCCAATTTTTATCTCTACTCATCATTCCGCTACGTTCTCATAAAAAAAATCAGGCAGCATGATAAAATTGTATTAAATCAGTCTGCAGAAGTAGATTATGAATTCTCCAGTGAGCATGTGATCATCAGTAATGAGCTTAACGAGGAGCTGCAAATTAAACTACAAAAAGCAATTAAAACACTGACAGGCCGGCAGCTGGAAGCGATATTCCTGAAGTATTACGAAGGACTTTCCTATAAGGAAGTGGCATCCATCCTTAATATTTCAGTTAAAGCTACTTATAAGATCGTGGCAAGGAGCCTTTTAGCGCTGAAAGAAAAGGTTATAATCTTTTTATTATTATTCTAATATTTGCTGTTTTTACTATTTGTATAAATTTTCAGAAACTGTATGGGGTAAAATAAGCGCCACCAGATACTATATATAATAGAATGAAAAAAGAATCCATAGCACATAAATATGTTCACTATAAGGAAAGCGATTTTCTTGCGGATTCCTATTTCCAGGAATGGGTGTATCAACCTTCTGCAGATCATGAAACGTTTTGGCAGAAAGTGATCAAGGCCCTTCCCCAGCAAAAGGAAACCATTGAAAACGCCCGCTTATACCTGAAAAGTATCTCGTTTGTGGCTCACACACCTACAGATGAAGAGGTAGAAAGGACCTGGGAAAAACATTTGCAGCTCCTGCAAACCCTGCCTGCACCGTCTGATAAGGTACATTTCCTTTCACGCCGTACCCTGTTCAGAGCCGCCGCTGTACTAACTGGTATAATAGTCATTACTGGCGCCTGGCTCATTTTCCGTCATGGCGGTAAAGAGCAGATCGTTGCCAGCACCGCTTTCGGGGAAATAAAACAGGTCAGGTTGCCGGATGGATCGCAGGTTGACCTGAACGCCAATTCAAAGATCACTTATAGTGAGCATTGGGAAAAAGGCAGCAACAGGGAGGTATGGCTGGAAGGTGAAGGCCTTTTCAGTGTAAGGCCTGTTAATAACAGCGAGAAATTCCTCGTCCATATCAAAGATCTTACTGTCACCGTTCTGGGCACCGTCTTCGACATCAGGCAAAGGCGCAGCAAAACGGAGGTAGTATTGCAAAGCGGGAAAATAAAACTAAGCTTTGCCAACGGTAATGAACAGGATATCATCATGACGCCCGGGCAGATTGTATCGTACAACGACGTGGAGAAGAAATCATTTACAACCAGTACCTCGCCTGAAAAATTCAGCGCATGGAAGAACCAGCGGCTGATCCTGCAGGATCCTAAAGTAAGTGAGATCCTTACTTACCTGGAAGATACTTTCGGAAAGAAAATAATTATGGAAGACCCGGCGCTAAGTAACAGGACCGTAAACGGTCCCATTCTTATATCCTCACTGGACGATGCGCTATTCGTCCTTTCCACCGTACTGAACACCGAGGTGGTGAAACGGGATAGCACGACCATCATCATGCGCCCCCGCAGCTCCAGATAATTTTTTTTGCACCCATGGGGTAAGTTAACAGCTTTTCGACACTATATGAAAAAGAAAAACTATTAACAGATATTCCATGAGAAGGATTTTTACCGCAATTATTTGCATCTGCGCATTCAGCATCACCTATGCCCAACAATATCCGTATTACAGCGACATACAGGCGTTCAGGCAACAAGACGCTATTAATCCTCCGCGAGGCAACGAAATACTTTTCATTGGAAGTTCCTCCTTTACGTACTGGCAGGACGTGAACAACTGGTTTCCAGGGCACCACATCATAAACCGCGGCTTCGGCGGATCCAACCTGCTGGACATCATACATTACGCTGACGATATCATCTTTGCCTATCATCCGGCGCAAATCGTTATCTATTGCGGAGAGAATGACCTGGCGTCGGATACTGTTAAAGCCCCCTTACTGCTAAACCGCTTCCAGGCACTATTTACATTGATCCGGCATAAATTACCCAATATTCCGATCACCTATATCTCTATTAAGCCAAGTCCGAGCCGGATAAGATTGCTGCCCGAAATACAGAAAAGCAATAAAGCTATCCAAAAGTTCCTGGCCAAACAGCCCAATACTTTCTTCGTCGATGTGTACAGCAAAATGCTGCGCGCCGACGGAACTGTCAATGCAACGATCTTCAGGGACGATCAGCTACATATGACACCTGCAGGTTACCGCATCTGGCAGAAGGCCATCGCCCCACAGCTGGTTGAACAATCCATTAGCACCCTGAAAGTGGCTACCTTTAACCTGCGTCTTAATACTGCTTACGACAGTGCAAATGCATGGCCCTACCGTAAAGAAATGGTGAAAGACCTGATCAGGTATCATGGATTCGATGTATTCGGAGTACAGGAAGCCCTCATCGATCAGATGAATGACCTGGAAGCAATGGGCACTTTCGCCCATGTAGGTGTTGGAAGGAACGACGGAAAAGAAGGCGGCGAGTTTTCCGCGATCTTTTACAGTAAAGAAAAATATGATGTAATTAAATCGGGCAACTTCTGGCTGTCGCCTACCCCCGAAACGCCCTCCAAAGGCTGGGATGCTGCGTATATCCGTATCTGTACCTGGGCTCGCCTTGTTGAAAAAACTACGGGAAAGGAGTTCTGTGTCTTCAATACCCATTTCGACAATGAAGGGATACAGGCCAGGGAAAATGCCGCCCGGATGATCCTTGAAAAGATACACCTGTTGTCTGACCAGCAAACGCCGGTGATCATCACAGGCGACTTCAACTCCAGCCCCGCTACGAGCGCTTATGGTATTATTGTAAAACAGTTCCGGGATGCGAAACTGGTATCAAAAACGCCACCTTATGGCCCCGACAGCACCTTCCAGGACTTCAAATACCACAACTGGACCAAAGTGGTAAAAGAAGGACGGATTGACTTTATTTTCGTAAATAATAATGTAGAAGTACTCAACTACGCGGTATTAACGGATTGCAGGGATCTTCGCTTCCCTTCGGACCACTTCCCTGTAATTTGTACTATCCGCTTTTAACCTGTTTTGCTCACCGGAAGTACGCATCACGATTTCCTTCGGCTAGCCAGATCAAAAAAGGCGATATCATACTTTTAAGTGCCCCCGAACGTCAGGCACTTTTGGGGGCACTTAAAAGTATGATATCGCCTCTTTTTGCTCTGGTACCGGCTAATACAGACGGCCATTCAAGTGTTTTCAGACAAAATCCGCCGGGTTATGCGTTATCCTACAATAGTTTTGCCAGCGCTTTAATCCCTTCTTCAAGTTCTTCTTCCCCCAATGCTCCATAACCTAAACGCATCCCCGTAGTTTCACTTTCCCCATGATAAAAATCAGGGGGCAACATCTTTATACCTTTCCGCAGCAATTTCTGAGCAAGCGCCTGCCAATCCACTTTCGCTACCGGTTGTAACCAAATGGCCAAACCTCCATCCGGCAGATGATAATCTGCTTTACCTTTTAAATACCTGTCGAGTAAAGACTGTGTAAGATCACGCCTGGCCTTATAATGAAGAGTAGCTTTCTTTACATGCTTTTTAATAGTTCCGTCAGCGATCAATTGCAATACTGCCTGTTCCATTATGCTATCACCCTGCACATCAATTATCTTACGTAATGCGCCTATCTTCTCAATTAAGGATGTATCGTTGCCCGCAACATAACCTATTCTCAATGCAGGTGCTACAACCTTGCTCATTGTACCTATATAGACAAAATGCTGCAGTTCAGGGAAGCTGGACAATGGCAATACAGGCCTGTAACCAAAATGAAATTCATTATCATAATCATCTTCTATGACCGTAAAGCCGTATTCATTTGACAACCTTATTAACGCTAATCTCCTTTGAAGACTTAAGGTTACAGTAGTCGGGTATTGGTGATGGGGTGTTGTGTATATGGCTTTGATCCTCCTGGACGACCTTAAATGGCGGATAACATCTTCTATGACTAATCCCTCACTGTCGACCCGGACCGGCAATAAACGAGCACCTGCCGCTTCAAACGCCTTCCAGGCAGGTTTATACCCGGGGTTCTCTATTACAATGCAATCTCCCTTGCTGATCAGACATTGAGCGGTAAGATACATGGCCATCTGGCTGCCTCTTGTAATACATATGCTTTCGCTATTTATATGCATTCCTCTTTGTTGATTAAGCATTTGTCCGATGGCATTTCTAAATGCAGCATCGCCCAACTCATTTCCGTAGCCCAATATCTGCCAACGGGCATTCCGGTTGAATATTTGCTTGTATGCCCTGGCCAATTCCGTTACAGGAGCAATTTTGGTATCCGGGTAACCGTCATCAAAGCTGATACGGCATAATGTTGGAGGAACGATATTCCTTTGTTCACTCAAAGACCTTTTGTTCCTGTGCGATATGGGCAACACGTCTGCCACAAAAGCACCCTTTCTCTCTTTTGACACAATCCACTCTTCATTCAGCAGAACGTTTAGTGCTTCTACCACCGTATTCCTGTTCACGTGCAGCATTTCTGCCATGTTCCTGCTGCCAGGAAGGGCATCTCCGCTTTTCAGTCTGCCGATCTGAATAGCCGATATAATAGCGTCAGCTATCTGCAGATAAATGGCTTTATCGGCGTTGTAGTCCAGTCTTATATCTACTTTCCAGGGTCTAAGCATATGAACATCCATTTAATTCAGATACAGAATAATCAACCGCAAATGTACAATTATCCCTCAAATTGCTGGACTACCTAAATTTACAAAAACTGCACCATACACCTCATCCAGGCCGCATATACTTTTGTACTGCAATCATTGCAAAAACACAATAAAAAAGATTAAACATGACAAAGACAAATGCTAAAACAGAACAAACAGGGAACACCGAACAACCTTCATTCAGCTCAAAAGACTTTCATAAAACCTTTGCCAGACCGGTTTACGTCAAACCCTCACACCTGATCCACAAGAACGTTGAACAGGCAGGCACCCACCAGCAATTTTCCACCGAAAGAAAGCACCCTGTGTTTTTTGTTGATCTCCCAAGCAAAAATGTGAGCATGACCATTGGCGGCTTACTTCCGGGGCAACTCACCAACCGCCACAGGCATACCTATGAAACAGTGCTGTATGTGCTGGAAGGCAAAGGCTGGACCGAGGTAGAAGATGAGCGTGTTGAGTGGAAAGCGGGTGATGCAGTATATATTCCGTCCTGGGCCTGGCACAGACATCAGAATCTCAGTGACAGTGAACCCGCCAAATACCTGGCCTGCGAAAATGCGCCACAGCTGCAAAACCTGGGTGTTGCTCTGCGCGAAGAAGAAGGAAGGGATCTTTAATTTTAAAAACCTCTGCGGAGAGTTCCATTCACCAACTACAGAACAACATGAACAATATTTTATTTAAGGGCATAATCGCCTATCCAATAACTCCCTTTGATGAAAAAGGGAAAGTAAATATTCCGTTATTTAAGAAACTGGTTGATCGCCTGGTAACCGCCGGCACACATGGCATCGCTCCACTAGGCAGTACCGGCGTTCTACCATATTTAACGGATGAAGAAAAAGAAGCTGTTACAGAAGCTACCGTTCAACAGGTTGCGGGCAGAATACCAACCCTTGTTGGCGTATCAAATCTGACTACAGATAAAACGATCTACCATGCACAATTTGCTGAAAAAGCCGGGGCTAAGGCGGTAATGATCATCCCGATGAGTTACTGGAAACTAACCGACGATGAGATCTTTGCACATTATGACGCCGTAGCCGCTAAAATATCTATTCCCATCATGGCATATAACAATCCGGCAACAGGAGGCATTGATATGACGCCCGCCTTATTAAAGCGCCTGCTACAAATTCCCAATGTTACCATGATCAAGGAAAGTACAGGTGATATTCAACGAATGTATCATTTGAGGAACGAACTGGGAGATGAGGTCGCATTCTACAATGGCTCAAACCCATTAGCGCTGGCAGCATTTTCCGCCGGTGCAAATGGATGGTGTACCGCAGCACCGAATCTGATCCCTGAGCTGAATATTGCATTATTCGATGCCATTCAGGCAAATGATCTTCAAAAAGCAAAGTCAGTATTCTATAAACAGCTCGATTTGCTAAGGTTCATTACTGCTAAAGGACTACCAAGAACAATCAAGGCAGGCTTGCATCTTATTGGCGAAGACGGAGGCAGTTTAAGAACACCATTACAACCTTTGACAGACAGCGAGATGGCAACCTTGGCTGGCATTCTTTCGGGGATAAGGTAGTAATGTGCCAGGGCCTGTTGGTATCTTAAAAACTATCTTTGGGCATCTAGATACCTTACAGGATGATAAGGCTAAAGGCAAGATAGAGGAAATTCTATCTTGCCTTGGCATGACATAGCTCGTCTTACCACATTCCTTATTTCAGCAAGCGGACTTAGACATTATCCCTTTAGAAATACCTTATACTATAAAATAAGCCCTGAATGTCCAACACCGCGACGTCTGGCGCCAATAGCTTATCGGCATCTGCACCCAATTCACCATATAAAAGCAAGCCATTACTATCCTCCATTTTAAACCTATAACTATCAACGCCGGGTAGTTCAACAATTCAGTACGCCGGGTCAACAGTTATGTTAAGTATGTTACCAATCAATCAGCCGCACACTATTATTTGGCTGGAAGCAACTTTCATTCTACTTTAGCAGGCATGAGTTACTACATACGCGTCCTGGGGACAGAAAATCCTGACATTCATTTAGATGAAATTTTAGAAGCGCTGGACCAGGAAGGTCTCAATGCCAGGCTGGGCGCGCTCAAGCATGAAACGCCCGAAAAATGGACACGTGTAGAATTAAGGAATGAAAATGACAAACTGCTGGCTGTAATTGAAAGAGATGCAGTTACAAATGAAGGAATGGGAAAGGAAGAGCTGGATGAATTCAGGGCAAGCATCCTTGATTTCCAACCGTCTGCTGCAGCGAAATGGTTGAACAGCTTTTTTGATCGTGTACAGGTTATTTACGCCTTCCGGCTGTTACCTATAGGAATGGAAGAGGATAATTACCCAATTATCACCACCACACAATCATACATCTGGGAAAAGGTGAAAGGCATCTTACAGGCTGATGAAGAAGGATTTTCCAATGAAGAGGGCTATCATATCCTGTGGCAGTTCCCCGATGATGTGGATGGAGACTGGAACTGTGCGGTGTTGAGCGCCGACGGGAAATGGGAAAACTTCAGCATGGACTTAGGTAATAAAGATCAGCAAAAAGCTTTTAAAAGTGGTCAGGTCCCTCCGGGTGCCAAACGGCTTTAATAGCTACTAAAACTAAAGAACAATGGTTACAGACTTCTATCCCTTTATGAAAGTATCACTGCATGAGGATTGTGGAGTGGTAACTGAAGAGTTCTTCGAAATAAATGTGGACAGGCAACAAAATGTAGATCACAGGATATATGATGTCATCCGTTGGGATACCGAAAACAGTTCAGATTCTGAAGACTGGAGAGGATTATGGGACAGTTTCTCTGCAGCCGGAGGTAAAGAGATAATCCAGGAACATCAATTTATGTTTATTAACAATGATGGAACTGTGAAGCAATGATAACTTGCAGCCTGGTGCAAAGTTTGCTGCGATGACTAAAACACACTATGTCTGCACTCAGTGATATCTACCTGGATTATATTGCCCGCCTCAATCAGCAGGACTGGCCTAACCTTCATCAATTCGTGCACACAGATGTGGAGCATAATGGCAGGTCGCTAGGTTTAAACGGATATATTGAAATGCTGAAGACCGATTTTAGCGATATCCCTGATCTTCACTACAACATTGAGATATTAGTTGCCGATGCCGCATACCTGGCGAGCCGGCTGCAATTCAACTGTACCCCAAAGGGCAGTTTTCTCGGTCTTCCTGTAAACGGGAAAAGAGTTGTGTTTGCTGAAAATGTATTCTACAAATTTCAGGATAACAAGATCCGACAGGTCTGGTCGGTGATCGATAAGGCCGCCATAGAAGCCCAGCTTACCTGATCGTCCCCATTTCCATTATCGATCCCGAAATTATCGCCCGGATCACAGGCGGGAAGAAGGACGTCTTTGTAAACACGGGCAAGAATACCAGTAAGACCTGGCGCCAAAGAACAGCTTGAATGGATGAAGCCCTACAAGAAGAGCACCCATCTCTCAACAAAATAGATAGGTGCCCTTCGCATTGATTTACGCTAATCTGCACTTTACACAGTTCACTACCGGCTTTATTCAGTTCGCTTGGGCAACGTGATAGGAATGCCTATTTTAATGCCTATGCCGATGTTTCGCTTCTGGAAGTCCCGTCTTGGCTCTTCAGTGCCGGTAATGGCGTCAGTTCTGGTCTTATCAGTAAAATCCTCATACCGGAAATAGGTAATAATAGAAAGAAGAGACTTATCTTTTTCCCGGTTATTTATATTAAACACCAGGCCTCCTTCAGCACCAGCCTTCCAGGTGTCCTCAGCTCTTCCGACCACGCCTGGCAGCTTGTATAGGTCGCTATTAGCAATATTCCCCGCCAGGTATAAACCGGGAACGAAGGAATTCAGTGGCAGCAAATAGAATTCTGCCGCCAATTGCCGCTCCCATCCTTCCTTTATAGCCGAATTGTTATATGCTGTCCCCGTCTTTATTTTCTCCGTTTGCGAGGAGCCATTTTGAAAAAAGGGCGTGCGGGTTTCATAATTGAAGCTGCTAAGATTAGATACGTTGTTACTATACGCCAATGAAGGGCCGCCTCTTAAAAGAACCGCTATTTTATTAGGTGTGAGCCAATATTTATTGAAATAAACTGAAACTCCGTAAGTCCATCGATAATCAGGTTTAAAATAAAGGGAATCCTTATCTTCGAATGTAGTGTAATATTCATTCACCTTTTCTGTTTTTACAAAGGGATTAAACGACCACCAGCTGTACCTTTTTCTGGTCCAAAGCCCATCGGAGTTAGCTACCATTTTATCCAGCTCGTTATCTTTCCGCTTCTTATCTGTTTTCTCATACTTTTTATAAAGCTCAACCAGTTCCGGATAATAGTCTTTATCAGTATTGATATTGCCATTTCCATCTGCTGTGGCCTGTGGCAGCAATTTCAGTACCTGGTCCCATGTTAGCTTCGAATCTACTGTAATAGATTTGTTATTAAGCAACTTTTGTAACAGCACTTCGGCGATCTTTTTATGTCTATCGGCAGCGACAATTCCTGTCGGCCCTTTTTTGGGACTTTTTAAAACCTGGAGATGATGGTTATACAATTCCGTCAGTACAAAAAAAGTATCCCGTTGCCTGACAGACTGCTGTAAAACCAGGTCATTATTCGCAATTACCAGCTTTTTATTTGCCCTGGCCTCGTTTCCGTATCCGTACAAAGCACTGTTTCCCCAGGTTATGGTGTGAAACGAAGGTCTGAATTCAAAAGCAGCATTCGCATTTGTACCTTTGAAAAAACCAAAGTTTTTGTCAGTGACACCGCCCTTTAATTCGAAGCCAAAGATCTCGAACGGAAAATACCATTTAGGGGCTTTATTAGGGAACATAGCGGATATTGTTCCTTCTGGTTTAGACACATCGATCTTCACACCACTTACCGGGGCATTTTCCCCTACGATGGCATAAGTAATGTCCTGGACAATCATCCTGCTGAACGACTGTGAGAAAAGGTCCTGTTTAGGGTCAGCAGTAGATTGCGCATGTGCGGATAACGTCCCGAGCAGAACTAATGCGAGTAGTTTTAGAGGTTTCATAAATGTTGTGGTATTTAATAGGTTGAAAAATGAGCAACGCTGCAACATGAGGGAAAGCCCGCCAATCAGACTGATTGTCAGATGATAACTGAAGTTCGCAACATGTATATATTTTTCAATAAGGGGTTAAAATTCAAGTTGGCCCAATCCCAGGGTAGCCCGGATAGATTTGCTGCGTGAATTTAATAGATTCTCCGGAAGTAATCAATAGCAGACTGACATTCACTTAACCGTAACGGCCATATTATCATTTGTGCTTTTCCGGCGTATAGCCTTTGTAAGACAGAAACAGTCCAATTAAAAGCAAAACAGCAATGATTGCATAGGTGAATATATTCTGCCCTCCTTGTTTGGCTGCAGGGAAAAAAATACGGAATGCTCCGCCGGCGACAGCGCCCCAACCCAGAAGTGTAATCACAATACGCCAGTCAGATGTCCAGATATTATGTATCCGGATAATCGAGAGTCCTGTAACAAACAGAATAATTCCATTGAGATAAGTAATAGCCGGAATATTGTTACTCCATATATCCAGGTTGATCGTCTCGGAAATACTCATTACACTGAGGGTTGGTCCAATAAGTTTAGCTAATTCCTTTGATTCCATGCGGCTATTTACGGAAATTAATTTACATGAAATGAAAAAATGTACAGAAAGGTCCGGCGCTATCTATCCATTAACTATACTATCGTCCAATCTCCTTTCCTGTATTGCTTTTACGAGGTGATTTACCGTTAGTATGTTAATTCCGTCAGGCATGACTGACATAGATGGCTCCGGATAAACAATGCAACTTTCACCCCTCTTGCCCTATTATGAATACTAACAGATATTCTCTATATTGCCAGATAATCTGAACCCAAATGTCCCTATTCAGCAAATTTTTCAAAAAGAAAGAAGAAGCCACGCCTCCGCAGGAGGAAAATCCGTTACCATGGATCGCACCAGAAGACAACCCCTGGCAGGTGAGATTATTAGACATGCGGCCTATTACTGAAACAATGCTCTCCACATCGAAAGATGAGCAGATGGCACAGAATGCTGTTTCTTACAATTCTGAAGATGGTCTTGTATTCCTGGAACAGTTACCGCTGGAAGAAGCGGAAATAGCAGCCAATCTTACATTCCCGGTAGATGGGAAATTATATCCCGGCGTGTTGTTTATTCCGCAGGTTATGGAACATAAATGGGCAATTTACTTCCACGACAACAAGCTGATATTTGTAAGAAGCTGGATGCGTCAGGTATATGTGACGGCCCAGACAAGGCAGGAAAACGGTATGCTCATTGTGGAAAGCATCCGCGGCAGCTTTGGCGAGGAAAAGCCTGCACACACTATATCGATCCTGCATTTCCTGATGACAGGCTATGTACGGAACCAAGTCGTACCTGCACCTTTACCGGAAGAGCTGAAAGACAACACACGAACAGCGGCAATGTGGAGCTTCTCTATGTTCGGTAACCTGGCCAAGATCGGTGTATTTGATGAGCAATTTACAGCGCCATCTGAAGAACCGCTGCGTTCCCATACAATGCTGCATATTGCGGTTGCAGAAGGTAACCTGGATGTTATCACCAGTCTGCATCAGCAAGGTTATAACCTGAATGCACTTGCCGGCGATGGCCTGACTGCGCTGCAATGGGGATTGGTGGCAGAAGATACCCTTGTGCTGGAACACTTACTGGCATTAGGCGCTCATCCTGATGCACGTTCTGCAGAAGGCGCCACTACCCTGATGAATGCTGTACAATCCAAAAGGCTGGATGTATTGCAACTACTGATAAAAGCAGGTGCAGATGTGAATGCGCAGGATGACCGTGGATTTACCGCCTTACACCGTGCCGCAGAAATGGGCTTGCTGGAAATAGCGGAAGCGCTGCTGGCAACAGGTGCAGACAAGCACATCATTGCACAGGGCCACACGCCGGTTTCACTGGCAGCAGCACGCCAGGAGGAAGCAATGATACAGCTATTACAATAGCAGCTTAAAGCCAAGGAGGAATATCTCAGTATTGTGATTTAAGATAGATCAGACGATGGATCAGACAGCAACTATTAAATTAATTGAACAGCATATGCTGAGCCGGCATGGCAGCCATTGGTTAACAGCCACCTCCGTAAAGCCGGCCTGGAAATACGCTTTTTATAACCCGGCGAAGAAAAATAAGGAAGGTGCCATAGTGATTAAAAGGGATTATACCATCTTGATCGTATATGCTGTGTTAATAGCGGGTCTTTCTACGCTATTCACAATAAAGCGCATTTATAGTCTGTTTTATTTCCTTCCGCTTGCCGTTATGCTGTATGCCTTTATCAGGTACTATTACAATAGTAACCCCATGATCGTTAACGCCACCGGTATCACTTTCAATTCCCATACTTACCAATGGAAAGATTACAACGGCGCATTTATCAGCTACACAACCCTGCATAAGAACCTCGATATACAATTGATACTGGTTGATAGCGCACACCAGCTTACCTACCTGAATATTACCGATATTGGAAAATGTAACACCATTGGTACCGCCATCAGGGATTTTCAGCCTGCTGAGTGGAAGTACTAATTAGTAAGCCCGACAGCGCTGCTCTCTTCAATATAAGCAGGCACTAAAGATTAAGTCGAACAAAAAATTTCTTCCGCTGTAACATTTCGGAAGACTGCTCGTTTTACCTACACAATAAAACCTATCTATCTGTTAACATTTATGTCAAAAAACTAAAAGCAACATCACAGCTTTTATCTTAATCAGTCAAATATTCAACCTATGAGAAAATTGTTTTTTAGTTCACTGGTACTCGGACTATTGTTTGTCGCATGCGATCCGCAGCCGGACGCCATTCCAGACCCCGTATATCCTCTTAAACTATTAGCAACTGACCTTACCGACATGGATAGTAGTGCGCTTAGTTATGACGCAGGCCGGAGACTGATCCTTTTTGAACAGCATGAACCAGCAGATGAATTTGCATCTTATCTGAAACCGGTATATGAAAACAACAGGCTTACAGCTGCCCTGATCGGCATATCGAAAAACGATATCACGCACAAGTTCAAGACTTTCGAATACAATGCTGTTGGTGAACTGATCAAAGCATATTCTTATGAATATGGCTTTGATAAATACGGCAGGTATGATAGTCTTGTATATAATGCATCAGGTCAAATAGCTACCATTTACGTTGCTGCCATTACTGAAGCAGGTGGTAGCGTCGCTCTCTTTCAAAAGAACGTACTTGAATGGGATACGAACAAGAATATCACCAAAAAGTATAGCATTGCGATGAAGGATGACAAGGAAACAAAAGACACCACTGTAACAGTATATACCTACGACAACAAGATTAACTACACGGCACAACAACCGATACTGTTCAACTTACAAATGGATGAACCTGCGGACGGACTTTCTGCAAACAATGTACTGACGGCCACTACCAGTTCCGGCAGTGACAGTGAGGTAATTTCCAATGTGTTCACATACGATAACGAGAACTACCCGGTTACAGTCACCACTACTACGAAGCAATTGTATAATGGCGTTGTAGTCGACACCAGGCAACACAGCCATAAGCTGACCTATGTAAAATTGTAATTCCCCAAAATCGGTTTAATAGGAAATGTCTCCTGGTTATATACACGGGTTTCATGTAGGACCAGGACCGTATTTACAAAGGGCTGACCCGAAAAGGGTTGGCCCTTTGTTCTTAGTAAGCGGTTTCCCGGAACTCCGCTCATTCAATTCCCATTCCTGAAGTATTCCTTCTCCAGCCTTGACAATCTCAAAAGCTTGGTATACATTTAACCAACCCAAATTGATACCACATGCATAAACTGCTGTTCATCATCCTTCTTTCACCATATTTAGCTTTTTGCCAGGAACCTGCTAATACTGTTTATCCGGATAGCAGCTGGCAGTTCGCAACTGATGCATCCGCAGCAGGATGGAACAAAGATGCCCTTAACAACCTTAAACGCTTCATTATAGACAGCAGCGATGCAACGGGCATGCTGGTAATACAATCCGGGAAAATACTATTTGATTATGGCGATGTTAAGGAAACCAGCTATCTGGCGTCATGCAGGAAAAGCCTGCTCTCTGTATTGTACGGACCCTTTGTAGCGAATAAGAGAATAGATCTTTCCACCACAATGGAACGATTACAGATTGACGATGTTGGTGGCTTGTTACCAATAGAAAAGAAAGCTACTATCAGAGATCTGCTCACGGCACGTTCCGGCGTTTATCATCCGGCGAGCAATGAGGGTGACGCCTCTGCCATGGCGCCCAAAAGAGGTAGCGTTAAACCAGGCAGTTTCTGGCTATACAACAACTGGGATTTCAACGTTGCCGGCTACATCCTGGAACAACAAACAGGAAGGACTATTTATCAGCTGATCGACTCTATACTTGCCAGGCCTTTGCAAATGCAGGACTGGAATATAAAAGAGCAACGCAAAACAGGCGATACAACAAGATCAAAATACCTGGCTTATCATATGTGGTTTTCAACAAGGGATATGGCGAGAATAGGCTACCTGATGCTCAGGAATGGCAAATGGAAAGACCAGCAGATAATTCCGGCGGACTGGGTTAAATTAACTACGTCTATCGTCACACCCTATAAAGAGGCAGTAGCAGCAAAAACAGCTTATTTTCATTTTGGATATGGCTATTTGTGGTGGATCTGGGATGCGCCTTACAGTAATGATCTTTATGAAGGCGCTTATTCTGCGACGGGCGCATATGGACAGTTTATCACTGTTCTGCCAAAGCTTGATCTGGTGGTGGCTTTTAAAACAAAATATGAGTACGGCAGGCAGGTTCCTACTGATCTGTACCTGAAGATCCTGGATAGGTTGATTGCTGCAAAAAGATAAACGAGCCCTGCAAGTGAAATAACACGACGTATGCTATCACGTTAACATCTTCTTAACCTATCGTCACCGGTTGAGGTGTACTTTTGACATAAAGTAATCTCTCACCTAATGAAAAAGATATCATGCAACAATTCAAAGTAGCCCCGGATAAATTATCAACATTCAAAAGGATCTTAATAAGGCGGACCATAATAATGATGCTGATTATGGGATGTTTCTGCCTGCTAGCCGGCAGTTTTATTTTTAAGGAAGATATGGCAGCAGGCGACTTAAATCCTCTTTTCATTTTTGTTCCTTTAATGATTGTTTTGCTCGGAGTATCAATGAACAAGAATGTCAAAAAGCTAAGAAAGACAGCAGAGACCTATACACTAACCATTACGGAAGAAATAATCTCCCGGGAACAAGCGGGCCTGCCAACTTTATTTATAAAGAGGAATGAGATCAGGAAGATAAGCAGGACAAGCACTGGTAATCTCCTTGTAACCGGCCCCGGTATGCTGCTATATATAGAGATTCCATCTCAGATCGACAATTATACAGAGTTATATGAGATCTTAAACAGCATCAAACCAGTAAAACAAGTGTCATATAATGAAGGTTTACTGGTCGCAGTAATAACAATACTTTCAGGTCTTGCCACCCTCGGCATTTTTGCAGGCCCTAACAAAGTGATTATTGCCATATGCGGCACGGTAATCTCTGTAATAATGTGCTTTTTTATTTATCTGATACTGTCGGGGAAATATGGTGATGAGAAAACCAAAAAGAAAGTCTGGATTTATATGATTGCTGCAATCTCCTATATTATAATAACAATCAACAAGCTATTAGAGTAAAAGCCCCCGGCCTTAGAACGCCCGCCTGCCTTACTACTATATAATACCGGCAGGTTTCCTTTCAAATTCGTATCAGTTTGTAGAAAACAGCCGGGTAGAAATGCGCAGTTTTCCCGCCGGAGCCTGTTTGGGCACATTCGGTAACACGCTCCTACGCCGGACGAATCCCCCCGGAAATATTTTCACTTTTTTTAAAATATATCCGCACCTGATTCGTCCATACACTCATATGAAGAAATTAATCAGGATAATTATCAAATGCCTGAAAATAGTGCTGGCCGTGCTGGCACTATTGATAATCACAGTTTTAATATATATGAGACATCCACTATTCGGGAAAAAACCTTCGGGAAAGAGATTAGAATTGATCAAACAATCGCCACATTACAAAGACGGACAGTTCCAGAACATCCATAATACACCGCAACTTTCAGAAGGATATAGCATGGGCGGCGTTCTATATGATTTTATGTTCAAAAAACGGCTACGCCTGCGCCCGGTAGATTCACTGCCTTCGGTAAAGACAAATTTGCTGACCCTCGCGCCGGAGCAGGATGCACTGGTATGGTTTGGCCACTCCTCCTATTTTATACAGGCAGGCGGAAAGCGCTTCCTGGTAGATCCCGTGTTTTCCGGTAGCGCCTCGCCTTTACCAGGAGGCACTAAGGCTTTTAAAGGAGCTGATATTTATACCACTGACGATTTTCCGGCAATAGATTACCTGTTCATATCGCACGACCATTACGATCACCTGGATTATAAAACGATGCTCGCGTTAAGGGACAAGGTTGGTAAAGTCATCTGCGGACTGGGCGTGGGAGAGCACCTGGAAAGGTGGGGCTACACACCTGACCGGATCATAGAGACCGATTGGTGGCAGGATGTGGATCTCGGGAATGGATTTGTGGTACATACCGCTCCTACCCGTCACTTTTCCGGCAGAAGCTTTACCCGGAATAATACACTCTGGCAGTCTTATGTATTGCAAACACCGGCAATGAAGATCTATATAGGCGGCGATAGCGGTTATGATACTCACTTTGCGGAGATAGGCAACAAATTCGGCCCGATAGATTTCGCTATCCTTGAAAATGGCCAGTACGACCTTGCCTGGAAGTATATCCACATGCAGCCGGAAGAGGTGTTGCAGGCAGCAAAAGACCTGAAAGCAAAAAGACTGCTGCCCGTGCATTCTTCCAAGTTTACGCTGGGCAATCACCCCTGGGATGAGCCTTTACAAAGATTGCGGACCATTGCAGATATTCCGCTGGCTACACCTATGATAGGTCAGCTGGTAGATCTGCACAATGATCAGCAGGTATTTGAGGAATGGTGGAAGGGGGTGAACTAAGAAAATCCCTGGCAGCACGCAAGCCATTGACTAAATCAATCAACTTTAGGGAGGGGCGTACCAACCATTGCCGGGCGTTTCAACTGAAACAAAAGGTATTCAGGCTAAATCTAACTCCCCGCCGGCATAGACCTTTGTAAAAAAATACAAAGGATGAAAGCTATCAGAATTCATGCATTTGGCGGACCTGAGCAAATGCAACTAGACGAGGTACCACGCCCTGTTCCTGCGGCCGACGAGATATTGGTAAAAGTATATGCAACAAGTGTCAACCCGGCGGATTACATCATTCGCCAGGGCGGGAATGAAATTCTAAGGCCCTACCTGAAGCTGCCGCTGGGCCTTGGCTTAGATGCAGCCGGTATTGTCGAAGAAACAGGCAGCGAGGTAAGAGATTTCAAAAAGGGTGATAGGGTGTATGGGGTACCGAATTTCCCCGGCGATGGCAGTTATGCCGAATACCTGACAGCAAAGGCCAGCCAGTTTGTATTGATGCCGCGGAATATCAGCTTTATAGAGGCCGGATCGCTGCCATCCTGTGCGCTGACTGCCTGGAATGGCATTGTGGATCTGGGTAAGGTGCAGACAGGTCAACGCGTGTTGATCCATGGTGCGGCAGGGGGCGTAGGCAGCCTGGCGGTACAGTTCGCGAAAGCAATGGGCGCCTATGTGATCGGCACGGCATCGCCACATAACTTTGATTTCTTAAAGGAACATGGCGCTGACGAAGCGATTGACTATAACAAGCAGTCGTTTGATGATTTACATGGCAAGATCGATGTCGTATTCAATGCCTCGCCAGTGAGAGATCATGCAGCCAGATTAAAGTCGGCCGATGTTTTAAAAGAAGGCGGTATTTTTGTATGCACACAACTCGACAGCCCGTTCGCGGAAGAGCTTACAACTGCACTTGCCAGCAAAAATGCCAGGGCAGCACATGTCGGAGTGGGGCTTGCTTATGCGTCTAACCTGAGTGGAACAACTCAGTTAATTGAAGCAGGCAAAGTAAAGGCGGTGGTCAGTAAAATTTACCCATTGCAGCAGGCAGCTGATGCACATCGTGAAAGTGAGACCAAACACGTCCGGGGGAAAATAGTACTGAAAATAAGGGACGAAAACTAACTCTTATGAAACGTTTCAGCACGATCAGTGAATTTCTGCAATTCAGACAGCTGCCTCAACCAGCACACCCATTGATCTGTGTGTTTAAAGTGGAATCTGTTGAACGTCTGCGCATAGAAGCGCCTACGAGCTGGCTGCATGATTTTTATGCCATTGCTTTAAAAAGAGTGGCCAATGCCCGGGATGCGCAGTTGAAGTACGGACAACAACAGTATGATTTCAATAACGGGATTATGTCTTTCGTAGCGCCGGGACAGGTCTTAAGCTTGTCGCTCGACGATCATGTTAAAGCGATCAAACAATCAGGATGGATGTTGCTCATCCATCCTGACTTTCTTTGGAATACCTCTTTAGCCCAGACCATCAGGCGATACGATTTCTGGGACTATACCGTACATGAAGCCCTCTTCCTGTCTGAAAAAGAAGAAGCTACGCTGGTACGTATACTGCAGGACATCCAGCTGGAAATAGATGCCAATACCGATAAGTTCACTAAGAACATCATCATCTCCCACATAGAGACTTTGCTCAATTATGCCGACCGGTTCTACCACCGCCAGTTTATTACCCGTGAAAAAGCCAATCATCAAATACTCGGACGCCTCGAGCAATTGCTGAATGATTATTTTAACAGCGATGAGCTGATCGGCAAAGGTTTACCGACTGTTGCTTATGTTGCACAATCCTTAAACCTGTCACCGAAGTATTTAAGTAGTCTGCTCAAAGTCCTGACCGGACAAAACACCCAACAGCATATTCACGGGAAAGTGATTGAAAAAGCGAAAGAAATGCTATCAACCACTGATCTGTCAGTCAGTGAAATTGCCTATGAACTGGGATTTGAACATATCCAGTCGTTCAGTAAGCTGTTCAAGGCTAAAACTAATTTGTCGCCAGTGGAGTTCCGGCAGTCGTTTAGTTGAGGTTGTATCAGGCCTTGCGAATACCCTCGGAACCAGTATGAGCCGCCATCTACTGTTGCTTCATTTATCAGAAGGGCTATTTACGGAACACTCTTGATTGGGTCTTCCAGTACCAGCGATCATATATAAAAAAAACGATACCTTTGAAACAAAGTCCTTTACCGTGAAATATGTCTCGCTGATAGCAGCACTGATCTCCACTGCCTTTTTTTTAATTGCTGCAAAAATGGTGTACGTTTTACCTATTACCACACCCCCTCCTTCTGGTTGTGGAATGGCAGGATTTATCGGTATGGTCTTTCTCTGGATTGCTATTATTATGCTATTACTTAGCGGCTGGTTATGGTGGCGAACAATTGCCCGCTTCCGGCGTAGAACCGAACAGCGGTAGCACCACTGTTACAACTCACTTAATTGTAAATTTGGCACCGACATAATAGCATCATGAGGCATCTGATAACCTGCTGCTGTAAGAGAATATCCGCTACACCCTCCGCTATCACCATTGTATTGGCCGGCTCTGAATTCGTTAATACAATAACTGCTGAACTTTCTTCCGGAAACCTGTAGTACATAGCCCTAAAGCCTGGCAACACGCCACCATGATAAACAGCCTTCCGGTTCTTATAGCGGCCAACATACCAGTCATATCCACGTTGCTACGGCCGCTCCGGACACCGATGGATAAAATCTATTTAAATAACGGAAGAGTCAACTACTCAATATTGTGAAAGGTTCATAACGGTGGCGGTATGGAATGTTCCAGGCCACCACACGCCGTCGGATAAATGCATGAAAACAACTGAAGCGTTTACTACTCAATATTGTTAATAATAGGCAACACTATTGGCTGATAAATCGTTGGGGTCGCTACCGGAATCACCCCAACGGAAACATTTCAGCTATTTTTCAAAGAAAATAAAAAATCTTTAGGGGCCAGATATGCTAAAATAAATTAGAATATGATAATAACATTATCTCTTGCATACACGAAATCAATTTACTATTCTTCCAGCATGCTCTACCGTTATAACACAGCCCATAACTCACTAATACTGTAACACTTGCGTGCTATAATCATTGGCATAGAATTTAGTTACATTCATATCCGAACCATATGCTATGCCCCTAAAAACCGAAACAACTTTAGGCAATGTCCTCACATTTGCTATACTCTGGAGCCTACTCTTGCTGACTACTGTTGCACACGCACAATTGAAAGCAGATTTCACTCCGAGTAAGACAAGTGATTGTGAAAGTCTTATCACACAATTCATTGATAAGTCTGACGGTAATCCTGTTTCCTGGCAATGGAACCTGGGTAATGGCTTCACATCTACAGAGCAAAGCCCCAGCGCCGCTTATACTTCTCCCGGCACTTACAATGTAACGCTGACAGTAAAAAATGCTGCAGGCAATACCAGCACTGTAACCAAAACTGTTACCGTCTGGGCCAAACCTGAACCGGATTTCAGTGCCAGCCCCGCCAGTGGTTGTATGCCGCTTACTGTTGCTTTCACCGATAAATCAGATCCTGTAGGAGGTACCATCACTGCCTACAGCTGGGATTTCGGGGACGGCGTTCTCGGCACAGGCAGCAATCCGGTGCATACCTACAAAGATGTATTGATGCCTACCGTAACGCTTACTGTTACCAATAGCAATGGATGTACTGCCTCAAAAAAGGTCAGTAAAATTGTAGAGGTGGCAGCCGCATTGAAGGTCAACTTCACCGTATCTGACAACCTGGTGTGTAGTACTCCCGGTGCAATAACTGTTAATAACACCACCACCGGCCCCGGCAATCTTACCTACCAGTGGGACTTTGGCGATGGCGCTACTGCCTCCGGAGCGAACCCTGGTCCGCACAACTATACTACAAAAGGGGTTTACAAGATAAAGCTCACTGTTACCAGCGACAAGGGATGTACTGATACCAAGACCTCCGAAGATATCAAGGTAGCTACTTTTACATCAGACTTCCGCGTGCCGGCCTCTCTTTGTGATAACAGTTCTGCTACCTTTATCCCACTCAACACACCACAGGCCGATAAGGTTACCTGGAGTGTTGATAAAGGCAGCATCACCGCGAATGGTGTTTATACGCCGGCGGGCACAGGTCCTGTAAAGGTGACTATGACGGCAACTTACGATAAATGCCAGGAGACGATAACAAAAGACGTGACGGTGACCGCTGCTCCGCAGGCAGACTTTACGACCAATATAAAACCCATCTGCGATGCCCCGGTTACTGTGAACCTGATCAATAGATCGCAGGGCGCTAACAGCTGGAGCTGGGACTTTGGCAACGGACAAACATCCACCCAACAAAACCCTGTTGTAACCTACAGCAACCTGGGAACTTTCAATATCAAACTTACCGCTACCAGTGCATCAGGTTGCGCTGCTACAGCAACACAAAGTATAGATCTGGTAAAACCACGGGTGGATATCAATGCCAGCGTGCCTACCGGTTGTGAAGGGATTTCTACCAGGTTCACCAGCTACATCACGCCGGGCGATTCTATTATAAGTTATGAATGGGATTTCGGCGACGGCAGCCCCAAATCGACAGAGGCGACTCCCACACATACCTACGACAAGGAAGGAAAATACGCCGCATCACTGAGTTATACCACCAGGAATGGCTGTAAAGGCACGGTAAGTTTTCAGTCGGATAATGCCATCCGTATTTATAAAAAGCCAAAACCAGATTTCACATCGCCGGAAGCGCCCACAATCTGCGGTAACAACACGGTACATTTTGAGGCGACGACAGATGTTGGTAACAAATGGACATGGGATTATGGAGATAATTCAGGAGATGTAAGCAGCTCAAAAAGTACTACACACAGCTACAAGCGACCAGGCACCTTTACGGTGTCGCTGAGCGTTTCCAACTACACCTGCAGCAGCGAAAAAGTTACAAAGGTTGGTTATATCACCGCAGTAAATCCTTTTTCACGCTTTACCATGCAGCCGGTCGACTGTAATAACAGAACAGAGATGACCTTCAATGACAAGTCCATCGGCACTGTTACCAGCTGGAAATGGAGCTGGGGCGATGGAAAGGAAGATGCCTACACGACCAAAACAAGCACCATCAAACACAAATACGCCCAAACCGGCACCTACAAAGTGAAGTTAACTGTCTCCGACGGGTCCTGTACCAGCTCCGACTCTATGATGGTCCAGGTTTATGCACCCTCACCTGTTACTATCACCGCAGATAAAGCAACCCTGTGTGGCAGCGATACGCTCAAGGCAAGTGTAACGGCTATCAATAAAGATATCTATGGCTTAAATGTATGGTCCTACAGATGGACCTCTTCAGACAGTACTCCTGCCGAGACCAGCAATTACCAGAACGCCGTTTTCCATAACCTGCTGCCGGGTACCGACACCATCCGCTTTGTAGCGTATAACCTGCAGGGATGCCCCGATACCAGCAACAGGATCGTTGCGAATGTACATGGACCGGTGGCAAAATTCCTTGTTCCTCCCCCTGAATGCCGGACTACGGAACTGACATTTACCGACAGGACAAATACCTCCAAAGGCAAGCCTATAACCAAATGGTCATGGGATTTTGGCGACAGCAGCGCTGCACAGGTATTTACTGCTGCTCCTTTCAAACATACCTATAACCAGTCGGGGTACTTCTATCCTAAAATGACCGTCACAGACCAGGATGGCTGTACCAGCACTGCCTCCGGCCCCAGAGTACAGGTGAATGGCCCCAACGCAGACTTTGCCCCAAGCGCCTTACTGATACCACCGGGCGGAAATGTGCAATTCTATAATTATACGACCGAAACCGGCGGTACTGCTACCTACCATTGGGACTT
This sequence comes from Chitinophaga filiformis, assembly GCF_023100805.1. Taxonomy (NCBI): domain Bacteria; kingdom Pseudomonadati; phylum Bacteroidota; class Chitinophagia; order Chitinophagales; family Chitinophagaceae; genus Chitinophaga; species Chitinophaga filiformis. The sequence goes on along the minus strand of NZ_CP095855.1, from coordinate 3,344,246 downwards.
CGGAGACGGTACCAGCTCCGCAGATAAGAGCCCTGTGAAGAACTATCCGAAAAGAGGCGTATATACAGTGACGCTGTTTGTAAGGGATAATAATGGTTGTAGCGACAGCGCCCAGGCACAGATCAAGGTCTCTACCATTAGTGCCAGCTTTACTGTTACTACTTCTTTCGTAAATAATAGTGAATGCCCTCCGGTGATCGCCAAATTCACCAATACGTCTATGCACTATAAGAGCTCGTTCTGGTATTTTGGCGATGGCAGCTTTTCAACTATCGATAACCCATCCCATACCTACACCAATGCCGGGAAGTATAAAGTAAGATTGAAGGTGATAGGAGAAGCCGGCAACGAAGACATCTACGAACAGGAACTGGAGGTTAAAGGCCCTTATGGTACGATTAAGACGTCTTCCAATGGCGGTTGCCTGACGAAAGATATCGAATTCAAAGTATCGGCAATTGCAGCGTATCATTTTACGTGGGACTTTACAGATGGTATTGTGAGCGAAACAGGAGATTCTGTCATTAAGCATACCTTCAAAAATCCGGGCATTTATCAGCCACGGCTCATACTCTCCGATTCGGCTGGTTGTAAAGGAGCAGCCTTCCTGACTGATCCTATCGTGATAGATAAACTGGAAGTGGAAATGACGCCTTCTCCGAAATTTGTATGCGACGAAGGCTGGGTTTCTTTTGCACCGACATTCAACAGCTTCTCCATCGACTCCCTGAAAAAACAGGCGAAATACAAATGGACATATGAACCGGGCGTTCGTGCAGAAGACGATACTACCGCCAATGCCCGCTTCTATGTGAATAAGGCACAGGATTATAACTTTACGCTCACTACTACCACGGCTTATGGGTGTACGCAGTCGGTGACGGAAAAGGTGACCGTTTATCCTAAACCGGACGTGACCATCAGCGGTCCTGCGCAAGCCTGCCAGGATGCACCGGTAAGCTTCAGCGGAAATGTGACAAAGACACCTGATGTGATCTGGAACTGGACCTTTGGCAATGGTAACACCGCTACCGTACGGCAACCTGATGATCAGACCTTCAGTAAGACCGGCCCTGCAGATGTATACCTCATTGCCACCAGCAGCAGTGGCTGTACTGACACGGCATATCACACGATCAATATCATGCCTAAACCTGTAGCTAATGCTACTGCAGCATCCGAGGTGGTATGCCTCGGCGCCGGCACTACGCTGAACGCGACCGGTGGTGTTACTTATGAATGGTGGCCCGCTGAAAGCCTTAACAATCCGAAATCAGCATCCCCACTTGCAAGCCCCAGCGTCAACACCACCTACCAGGTAGCGGTGACAGACGCCAACGGCTGTAAGGATACCGGCGATGTAAGCATCAGCGTAGCATTGCCATTCAGGGTACTGGCAACGCCGGATACCGCCATATGCCAGGGACAAACAGTACCTTTACGGGCATCCGGCGCAGATCGTTATGTATGGAAGGGACAATTCCTGGATGATGCCAACAGTCCGAATCCTAATGTGACCATCGCAGCAGCAGGAACTTACACCTACGAAGTAACAGGTTACGACGATGAGGGTTGTTTCACGCACGACACCTCCCTGGTAATAACGGTCAATCCCGCTCCTACTATTGACGCCGGGCCTGACCGGACAGTAACAGCAGGAAGACCGATCACACTTCGTACACAGGCCAGCCCGGATGTGGTAAAATGGAACTGGAGCCCGGCGGAATACCTCAGTTGCACCACCTGCGCCGTACCGGAAGCTTTACCCAACCTGTCTACCACCTACAGAGTGGAAGTAGAGAACAGATTCGGCTGTAAGGCGACCGATGAAGTGGCCTTCAAGATAACCTGTAATGAGGGCGCTATATTCCTCCCGACTGCCTTCTCTCCCAACAGGGACGGCCAGAATGAATGGTTCTATCCTAAGGGACGCGGCGTAAAAGAGGTGGTATACATGCGGGTATACGACAGATGGGGCAGCCTGGTGTTTGAGCGGATGCATTTCCAGATCAATACCGCCAACGCAGGATGGGATGGTACCTGGAAGAATCAGGTAGCACCAATCGGCAGTTATGTATATGCGATTGAAACGCTTTGCGAGGAAGGTGGTAAATTCATGTTCACAGGTACTGTAACGATAGTAAGATAATGATCCAACAACATAGCATGAGAAAAGTAATTGCAGCAATAAATATGACGCTTGACGGTTTTTGCGATCATACCGCCGTCAATCCGGATGATGAAATACATGAGCATTACACAGAACTGCTAAGTAAGGGAGGCGTTGCGCTATATGGAAGAACAACTTATCAGCTGATGGAATACTGGAAACCCTTTGTGCAAAAACCTATGGGCAATAAAGCTATGGACGATTTTGCCGTGGTAATGGACAAGATTGAGAAAGTTGTTTTTTCCCACACCCTGAAAAGTGTAGACTGGGAAAGTGCAAGATTGGCAACCCGGAGCCTGGAAGAAGAAGTACTGGCACTGAAACAGCAGCCGGGTAAAGATATCCTGGTTGGCAGTCCGGGCCTGATCATCCAGTTAATGAACCTTCAATTGATTGATGAATGCCAGTTATGTGTTCACCCTGTTATAGCAGGAGGAGGGTTGCCATTGTTTAAAAATATAAGTGACAGGACAACGCTTACCCTCTTAAAGACAAAAACCTTTGGCAGTGGTGCAGTGCTGTTGTACTATGAACCGGTAAAATAAATAAAGGGCTTTCCGGCATAATGGGAAAGCCCTCTCATTCACCTCACATCACCAATCTTCGGAAATATCTGTATCAGAAATCGCTGGTTATCGGCCTGCAAAGGCAATCGCCCGATACCGCCCCATCCATTACCTGCTATCTGTAAGTCTACCAGCTCCTCATACTCACTGGCCTCAAAGTCTATTCCCTTCGATTTCCAGTAATCTTTTAACTTCAATGCCCGCTTGTAGCTTAGTTCATAGTTATGCAGCTCCTCTCCTGTCCTGGACGCATACCCCGCTATTACCACCACATAGGACACCTGTTTCAGCCGCTCATCCGACGCCCGCTCCTGCTTCAGGTGATCAATGATAGATTTCAGCTTCAGCCCTGCTTTTTCGATGTGACTGATGGTCTGCTCATAGTTATCCAGCTGCCCCGGTATTAACTGGTACTGATCATTTTCAAACTTCACGTCAAACGCCAGTTTAAATCGTTTATACTGTTGCTCGTAAATAAACAATGATGTCTCCGTTTTCAGCGGCTGCAGGTTTGCTTCTACAGTTTCAATAATTTTCAGCTTATTTGCCTGGAGCTGGATAGTCGCGTTCAGCCTTACATAGGTAAGAATATACAATACCAGCATCACAAAGAACAGGCTTGTCATCAGGTCTGTATAGCTGGGCCAGAAGGTATCTGATTTTGAGGTATTCATCTTGCAATCGTCTTTTTACCTAACAGTTTCGTAAACGACCTGGTAATGCGCACAGAGATAGAGCTTTCAGATATATTTTTGATCAGGTGCAGTTCTGCTATCATCCTGGTGAACTGTTCATTAAACCCATTGAACATACTCATGTGGTTACTGCCCTGGCTCTTCAAAACCTGTAAGTGCTCATTCATTTTCTCTAACTGGCCCAGCTTCTCGAGGTGCTTCCATTTTTCATAGTAATCGTTCTTTATCTGGTCAATCTCTTTCAAGGTGAGCTGCTGGATCTCCATGATCCGTTCCTGGGTAAACTCCTTCAACAGCTGCAGGCTGCCATCCAGGGTATTGCCCACTCCATTGACGGCTTTTGTGATCAGCTGATGACTATCATCCAGTGAGCTGTAGTGCTGCTGCAGGAAACGCATCAATTCATTGTTCTGCGTAAATACCCCCACAATATTGTCTCCCAATACATGCAACTCTTCGGTCCTGGTCATCACCTGTCCCATCTTTTCGGCAAATGTCCGTGCGCTGCCTACCAATTCGCTGATATTGGTTACGTATTCATTGAATGCCTTAAACTGCCCGATAGATGTCTGTAGTTCCTGTAATATGACAACATTGGCATTTGCAAAATTGACCACATCCATCCTGTTGAGCGTATCCAGGATGCGCTCCTGCGACTGGATCGTCTGCACATGTTGTCCCATAGCGCTGCTCAGCTGGTATACATTACTCTTAAACTCGTCATTGAACTTATGCAGGTTGTTCTGCAGGGAATATAAGGTGGAATTAATATTCTGATTCAACAATGGCATCAGGTCTGTCTGGATAAAAGTATAGAACTCATTCCGGCTATCCTCCACTTTCCGCTTCGCCCGTTTGAAAAAGAGGCTATTCGTTGCCAGGGTACATAACAATCCCGCAAAGCTGGCAACCATTGCGATCTTTACGCCACCCAGCAGTAAATGAATGGCCATACCTGCACTGGCAGGATCTCCCGCCAGGCTATTGCCGGATATCTGGATGAGCCCCAGTACAATTCCCATAAAGGTACCCAGCAATCCAAGGTACAGGGGCAATGATGCGGCCTGCTGAATATCATTTTCCACCACTGCCACGTTTCTCTCCACCATGTCTTTAATAAGGTGAAAATCTGCCGCTACGCCTCTGTTCCGAAGCAAATAAGTGTTGATGTTTGTCAATATCTTTTCTGTGACATGGTTTCCTTTGTCCTTCTTCAATACCAGGTCCACATACAACAGCTCTTCCTCTTCTTCATTGCTCCGATTGATATATTCCCCGATATTCTTCAACACTTCAGCAGGATGTAATTGAAACAGCCGCCTTGCCAATCCGACGTTGATCACCTCAAATTCCTCGTGTGAGGGAAATATCTGTTCAAAGGTCCTTATCCGCCTTAATGTCGTTACAAACACTGTCACCTGCAACCCTATAATAGATATGACACCCAGTATCTCTATTACCTGTACATTATTCATATCTTATAACGGCTTTGTCTTTAATGATCCATTTTTCATTGTCCAGTATCGCAATACCCTGCTTCCGGGTTACAATATTCCTGATGTTGGAAGATGGCAGGTTCTCCTCGTCGCAGGCAGGTTTAATATAGCTTTCAATCACTTTGATGATCTCACTGATACTGGCGCCGGTGGTATGCAATTCAAACCTGGCCTCGTTCCCTCCGGGTTGCAGGGTGAACTTATATACCGTATTCTCCCTGCGACTGGACTTTGCACTGGATGGAAAGTAATTGTTGGTAGGGCCCGTCATATAAAAAGTGTTCGCTATTGACTCTTCCACAGGAACAGACGAAACTATTTTAGGCGAGGGCTGCGTGAGTTTCTCCATGTTGCTTTTCAGCGTAGTGCATTCATCCATCATCCTGGTCAGTGCAGGATTTGAATTAATCAGATGCTCTACCTCTGCCCTGGTGATCCCCGTTGGGAGCTTTGCCTTCTCCCATGTAAAATCTTTTTTCTGTGCCTCAAGGTCTGCCTGAATCCTGTGGAGCCTCTTATAGATATTGCCATTTGTCTGGAAAACATAGACGGCCAGGCCAATTATGAATACCGGCGACAGCCATACTATCCACCATCTCCAGTCATCCACCGGCAACAGCGCCGGCGCTGTTGCCGGTGCTGAAGATATTGCAGCAGGCGCTTCCTGCGGAGAAGGTGTAGCCGAAACAGTATCAGCAGCCTGCGCGACAGCTATTTCAGCCGCCTTAGCGCTATCAGCCGGTTCAGCCATCACATTCTTTTTTTCATGTTCGGGCGCTGTCTCTTTCCTTTTCTCTGGCGGAGCTTTGCTCTCCTTTCTTTTTTGCGGGCTTTCGTCTTTCCTGGCAGCTGTCTTTTTAGCAGTATTCTTCTTCACGTTCTTCTCCGTCACGGTCTTAGCCGCCGTTTTCTGCGCTAATACACCGTTATGAAAAAAGCATACAAAGATCAGTAAGGTGATAATTCCTTTCATGAGTTAATGAGGTTAGTTTCGTGATAAATTTTATAGGCCAGCCTGTTCAAAGCCCCTATCAATGGATAAAAAAACAAGGTTTCTTCAAGATCAACATTAACGTTCCCTGCCAGTTCCTTCAGCTTTTCCTTGATGCCGCTCTGGAGATCGTTCCTTACCCGGCCCTTCAGCAACTGCTTATATTGCTCAAACCTGCTGGGATTTACACCAAAATTGCGGAAGTAATTAAACTTATGATCCCATTCAAAGAACTTATCGATATATTGAGTCACAGCTGCGCAAACATCCTGTATCAGCTGCTCGTCTTCCAACTGGCTGTACTTTAGCGTCGTCTGCGGAATGATGCGGTCCTGTTTTCCGCCTACCAATACGCTCCTGATCTCATTCTCCAGATTATGAAAATGTACAAAGTCAGTGCATTCAAGACCACCCTTGCAGGTAATCTCCTTGGACTTATCATTGAACCTGAATTCAATTTCAGGGCAGTCCTGCTCAAACACATCAGCAAAAATGATCCGGGTAAAAGCATTCAGGGTATGCAGGTTAGCCCCGTCTGTAAGCCTCACCAGCCTGGCGCCATTGCCGCTAAAAGTGATGAACTCGGGCACTTCCAGTCCCTTTGCCTTCATAAGTTGTGCAACATGATATATAATTGCTGCATAGAAGAAGATTAATACAAGTTTCAATTCACCCTCATCCATCAGCATCCTGGAGAATGAAAGCGAGACACCTTTGTCCCTGAGGACCTTATTATCTTCCAGGGAGAAGAAAAACTCGATCAGCTCAATGGAGTTTGAGTTCCGGCTCTTCAGTTCCTCTAACACTATACTCAGATTATTGCCTGTAATGTTCTTCAGCGACTCGCTGATACTTGTTTCGAAGCGCTGGACGAAACCGTTTGAATTGACGTTGCTGCCATAGCCATCTCCGAATATGGCATTTGATGCAAATTTGAAAGAGGTTAACAGGATAGGCAATTCCCCCTTATAAGCCACAATATCAGTTGTACCACCACCAATATCTATATTCACGGCACTTCTGTCGTGCGCCCTTACATTCTCTTTATGATAATAATAATAGAAGGGAGCAAAGGATTCAGACATGCAATGCAGCTTATTGGCGTCACCGAAATATCTTTTGTAGTAATCCTTCCAGGCATTGTCCAGGAAGGTTCTCCTGTAAATGGTCATACTTGTTGGATAAAACCACACAATCTCTGTGGCAGCCAGATCTCCGCCATTGATCAGTACCTTATTTCGTATCATGAGCATTAGCTGTTTCATGAAAGCCCTTGTTCGGCGCTCAAATCGCTTTTGGTTCCTGAACTCGCCCCATTTCAGGTTGGAAGTAATCTCTCCTCCATACTGCACCACTTCTTTTAAGTATCCAAACGGAATATTCAGATCAGCCAGCGCGAAGTTGGCTTCATCCGGATTAAAAGATCCGTTGTCGCAGATCACCGTGCGCTGTGGGAAACGATACTGGTTACCCTGCCCTATCGTAAATGGCAGGAATTCTTCCCTCACCACTTCAGTAAGCGCAATAGCACCCAGGCCCAGTCTGGCCACTTTCAGCGCCGCCAGTGTCCGCTCGTCCGGTGCATACAGCGTACCTACCTGTACATCGGCTGCTGTAATATCGAATGGCCGTGGCGATTCGTTACTGATCTTATACTCAATATGCGTATTCGTCGTACCGAAGTCAATGGCAAACTTAAAGGCCTTCCCGGCTGTTTGCTGCGGCACGAACAATGGTATAAGCAGTGCCCTGGCCGTAGTATTGACAACTTCTATAAAGTCAAAATTATTCTCCAGTATATTGTATTGCGTTGTGACACCCTCCTGTTTATGCTTATTGCTGCGGTGACGGGGAGGAAGCATGTTAATGGCTTTCAGCGGCTGCGTCTCATCATAGAAATTCAGTGTATAACTGTTATGCTTTGTCAGCACTTGTGTATCCCTGTCTACCAGCATTATTCTATAGTGGGGCTTAATATTGGGATCGCTGATCCGGAGGAATGGAAATACTGCCACGGTAAACTGGTGCTCAACGATAATTCCCTGGTTATTCGCTTCATCCGGCAACTGGATCTTGTCGCTGAATTGATTCACTATATAAATGCGCGACATTTCGATAAACCGGCCATTCCTGACAGGAATTCTCAATATCACCTTTACTCCTCCGGGCATCTGCACCATCTCGAAGCGCTTCTTGCCATCAGACACGGTACGTTGCAGATCTTCCAGGGTAAAGTACCTGAAATAATCCTTTTTAATGGGCAATGCATAACCATGATCACTATCGCCGCTACGGATCGTATAATTGCCGTCAAAGAAACGCTTCGTGTCAATAGGATAAGGCAGTTTTACCAGGTAAGGCTCCAGGAAATCGCTCACCGTCAGGTAAGGATATTTTACATGTCCCTGGTTCGGCAGCATCCTTTCAGATAAGGGATCAGGGTCGTATGCAGGCACCTTCTTATGATAGTCTTTCTGCCACAGCCCTCCCACAAATTTCATGTGTTCATTGTAGGGTTCCATGGGAAGCACACAGGGCATGAGACCTTCTACCAGCCGGGAAGCATCCATGACAAAATCATTCTCATCGGAGAATTTCACCGTGCTGTATTTCCTTGATCTCAGCGGATGGCGTAATATCTCCGCATTGTTGCCTACTGAATTCACCGGGATCTTCTGATATTCCTTTTCATAAAATCCGGCGTCCAGGTTCCGGATAATCGTTCGCTGGTCTTCCCCCAGTAAGGGGAAGCAGGTATCAAGATATGCGTCTACATCGGGAAAACGGCTGGAGAACTGGGGGAAAGATGCCTTTAATGCATACATAAACGTGATAAAGTCCTTATCTCTTTTATGTAAAGGGCAGTATTGGCTGTCAAATACCTTGTCGTTTGCAAACGTGATGTCCACGTAAGACAGGTCATTGGCAGAAGAAAAGAATAAAGTAGAGGGTGAAGTGCCCCCGATGATATTAATGGGCTCAGGGCCGTTCTTAAAATTAAGCAGGTAGAAATGGCTCAGGTGCGAAAAGTTAAAGGCGGCTTTATCCTGTGCAATGTATGTCTTCAAAGTCTCTCCCAGCAATTTATGCCTGGCATCTTTGGACCTGATCAACATGCCCAGGTCACTATCATCTGAAATTTCAATATCATTGCCATTGACGGAGATGCCGGCGTTCCATTCTATGATCTCTATCTTATCGGTGAGTGCTTCGATATTAAAAAATATATTCGCAATGTCCAGGCAATCTGATATGATGCGATGATAGATAGTAGTACCATCTATCACGCCACTAAGGTTTACATTACGGAAGGCTGTTCTTACGAGGTCCATCCTTGCGAATGGCGTAGGGATAGAAGTAATTTGCGTATTGGCGTCTGCCCCGGCGGGATCGCTGATGGAATTGATAAACGTATCGTGCAGATGCCCTCCTGTATCCTGCCAGCCTTCAATATTTTCAGAAGCCCCCTTATGTAGGCGAAAGATCTTGCTCATAACAATTATAGGTTTAATTCTTCATTGACAATAGCAGCTGTTGCTGCAGAAAACAATGCCAGCAGCTTACGGGGCTTACTCAAATGATCCAGTTCGGGTTCCAACTTTGACAGTACCTTCAAAAAGTTATTTATTCCGGCAGCGTCCAGCATGCGCTTCATAAAACTCGTTTTGCCGGGCATTCCATTGATGAGGTTATAGATATCCTTCCCATTCTTTCCGGTATCAATAGCAGAAAATGCAACGTTAGAGTAAGCCATTTCATTCAGCCATTCGGTATAATGGCGGTTGAATACAGTGATAGCGCCGCGGTACCGGCCATCCAGTTCTTCCGGCGTCAGTTTGTTATTCCCGTGATTCGCCCATGCTTCGCCTTTCTTCCTTGAGAACTCTTCATAGTGGTTGTCCATAAAACTTCTGAAAAGACTGAACCGGGTCAATGGTTTGGCAAGGAGATCATAGGTCTGTCTTGATAGATCGGGGAAAGTAATATTCATCGTTTCTTTTCCGAGGCCAAATTCAAAATATTTAGGGTTGACGGCTTTCCGGTCATCACTGACCTGCAGTTTATTATCTTCCAGCGCCATAAAGTCGACAATGCTAAGTGCCGCAGCCAGCTCTATAAAGTGCGCCTTGTTCCTTTGTTCACTCGCGCCATCTGCGCCTTTCTGATCGTTGGTCACTTTATCGCCTATATAATACAGGGCATTCACTGCCCGGTTACTTTCCGCTGTTATATTGCGCGCGTAATAAGATAAGGCCGCCTTCGTTTTAGTAATGAAGGCATTACTATCGATGGTAACTCCACTTACCTTGTCTACACCAAAATATGGCAGTACCACCACTGCACCGACCTTTGCCCGCTGCAGGTAAAAATGCCTGGGTATGGGTGGCGCTGCATCCCGGATGTTCTTCACCAACAGCGGAAACCCTGCAGCACCGGTGCCGCCAAAGATCGAACCGATAATAAATACCCTGTCCTGCTCTTCGAAACTGGAAGCAAATTTTCTAAAAAAGGGCGCCTCCTTAAATTTATTCAATACCACACTGCCGATATTAGGATTGCCTTTGAAGCCAACTTCCATATCGGCATTCAGGTTGGCTGTAGAAAACAACAGCGATGCGAAGGCCTTATTATTTCTATCAAGTTCGCTGTAGCCGATGAATTCTTTGAACTGTTGTTCCTTTACGCCATCGATATCGAATTTAAAATTATCTGACAGGAAACCGCCATCACCCAATTCGTCGAGAGAGGAGATCATCGTTTTGAAGAAATCGCTGTTGCCGGAAGCGCCATTCTCCCGGATTGCCTTGTAGGTTTTGAGCAGGTCGACGGTGCGCGTAAGGTCCCCGTTGGAGGTGTCCGGGTCGATGATAACAGGTACAATAGCATCGGTGTTCTTTATCTCCACGCCGGCAGCCATTAACATGGTAAAGGCCTTTACTACCCGGGATCCTGTACCACCTATTGCAAATAAAAATAGCTTTGCCATGGTCAAAAAGGGATTTTTTTGTTACAGATGCTTTTCCATTTAATAAAGAGAGACAGCAATACTGACCAGAGCACAGAATAAATGGCCGCGCTGAGGCCGAAGCCCATGCAATCGCCACTGTGGAAGGATAACTGTTCGCAGTAATTCCGGTTCACCAGGTCCCTGTAGGCCCCCAGGAAAGCGATCAGGTAAATAATGAATGCTCCTGTAAAGACGTTTATCAGCCACCAGCCTAATTTGTTAAAGGGTTGCCTGTTTAACAATCCATAATAATAATTCAGTATGATTAGGGCATTCACCACAATCATAAAAAGGAATACAATGTTGTAGGCAGATTGGCGGGACATATTCTGACAGTCCACGCCCAGACCGCGTAAGTGCTCTCCGAGTCCGCCGGAGGTAGAATACAATCCTACAGCTTCAAACAAGCCGGGTAAAATATCCATGGTGTTGAGTTTTGGTATTAGTTATTAATCTCAATAGTTCTTATGGGTAACTTAAATGCCCGGTCTGTGCTGGCACCTTTGTATGCATCAGATATACCTGTTACTAATTGCTTAAAGCCGAAGGTCTGATGCTGCTGAATGCTGTCTGAAGGGGTCCTGTCATTCTCATTACCCGTTTTTATAACCCAGGAAGGAATGTCATATGCCAGCAGCAATTTCAGGAAATAAGGCGGGTGTAATTGTTTGGTCGATAAAGTAATATTATATGGTTGCTGCCCGGTCGTTTTATTAACAGCTACTACTGAAAATCCATCATTAACCATATAATGCTGTGTATTCAGCAGGTAGTCGTCCAGGTAGCCCAGTTGCCTGAGGTCTGCATCGAAAGAGAACTGGAACACACCCTTGCTCATTTCTGCTTCAGAGATCCGCATCATGCAGGAAGGCTTCACGAATTCAAAATTCCCTTTCCTGTTTTTATAGGTCATGACAGCATAAGCGGCATCTGCAGGCTCATTGGCCGACAGGCAATAACTGGCTTCAAATCCGGGATAATGTTTAAAGTCTATTTTTTGCAGTATGGATGCGAGGTTAAGCTTCTTACCGAATATCAGCAAATAGAATGGGCGGTTGATGTTCTTCACTTTCACCGGTTTTCCACCGGCCGCTTCTGCATAATAGGTTCCGGTAAAGTTAGCGTTATACTTGATGATAATGGTGGAGAGACTACCTTCAGCCTGCAACTTTTTTGCCATGAAGACCTTTAATTCCGCAGCAGCGGAAGCAGGGTTGCCATCTTTAGCTGAGAAGATACAGTCGGATATCAGTATACTTACTTTTCTTTCCATGTTGCTGGTGCAGGAATCGATGATCTGGGGAAGTGGCGAAGATCCGTTTGAGGGACATAAATTTCTAAGTGCATTAGGGGTCAGCCCCATGATACTTTTGACGAAAGACGTGCCATCTTCCGGGTGAAAAGGGCAAACACGCCCGCCTATCAGGAAAACGTTCGGTTCCTGTTTCAGATAAGCCGGAATATCACTTACAAAATTCATCAGCACCGTTTTAAAGTCTGAAGTATTACCGAGATAACCGGCCATGCTACCTGAATTTTCTATATAGATACTATAGCTTACAGCAGGCTCTGTATATTTGGGCGCACTACAGCTGCCGCTATTTGGCCGGCCTGTCCCTGAGCCGCAGCCCAGCAAAAATGTCAATATACACATCAGGGGTATTCCACGGGTCGGGGTATTCGCATTCTTCATGTTATTGGGATTTTTTTGTACCAGCAGGTATATCTCTTTGTCCCAGCAAAAATGAAACTAAGTTCTGACGGAAAAAACCTGGGCAGGAGGGGGAAATTTCCCCTTTTTTTAATCCCGCATAATATCCGGATCTGTGACAGGGGATTTTTCCCGTATTTGCTGCGCACCTGCGCTCTATATGGATTTAAGCTTTAGCTTTAAATCCCGGAAACACTTCGTCATTTACCTCTAAAACCTCAGATATGAATTACTATTATGGTTCAGTTATCGTTGTTATAGGCATCCTTATACTCTTAATAGCCTTGTATGTAGCCCTTGTGCGGTGGGTGCTCCGTATCAATGATATCGTGTTTTACCTCGACAAGATAAATGAAAAGCTGCACCGGCTGGAACAGCGGGATTTAGGATCTGAAGAATAACTTCAACATGCGCTCCTTTACCTTCCTTATAGCTGTCCTGCTCTTCGTAGCAATTTTAAAGCTGCCAATTGCCTATTATACCGTACTGCGAATATTGGTGTTCATCTGCGCTTTATTGCTTATCAGAAGATCCTATCAACAGCACCTGGTATTTTGGGTCTTTATATTGCTGGTGATCGCTGTTATCTTTAACCCCATCCTGCCAGTGTATTTATACAGGAAGTCAAGCTGGATACCTATTGATATTGCGGCTGGTATACTTTTTCTGCTAAAGGCGATCCTGTGGGATCAAAACAAAGGGCTTACCTAACGCTGATATAGCGCCGGCTGGCTTCCCTGTTTTCATTAATTTAACAGATCGTATATATACTTTATAGGACATTCCCCACGTTAGTGGTTAGTTAATAAATTAACTTAACCATTATGAAACCATTATTCCTTGTAGCATCGTGTGCTATTGTGCTCACATCCTGTTCGAAAAACCTGGAGCAGCTTGACAACAATGAAAACTTAGCCGCAGGACCTGCTATCGCAGTCCAGGATTATTTTGTAAGCCCTACTGGCAGTGACAACAATGACGGCAAATCGCCGGAAAAAGCTTTTAAAACCATTCAAAAAGCAGCCAACCTTGCCAAACCAGGAACAACAGTACACCTGGCCGGAGGCATTTATCAGCAGCAACTGGAAATCAATGTGTCCGGAACTGCCGAACAGCCGATCACTTTCAGTGGTTCTCCCGATGCGCCAGCCTATATCCAGAAGGGCGGCGCCAATAGTGCCATCGTAACCATTGCAAATCAAAGCCATATTCGTCTTTATGGCCTGAATGTCGGCAAGGTCACTAAGAAAGATGCCCAGGGCATCCTCATCACCGCCACTTCAACAGGTACTGTGACAGACATTGAGCTGAATCATGTAAACGTGTCTGAAGTAGCATGGACTACCACACCTACCCAAACGCCCGGCGATAACGATAACGCTCAGGGTATCATCGTCTATGGGGAAGGTAAAACACAGGCAAACGCAGTTAGCAACATCCGTATTGACAGTTGTAAAGTGTTCAATAACATCACCGGTTACAGCGAGGCTATTTCCCTCGATGGTAACATTGATGGTTTCCGCATCACGCATTGTGAAGTGTATAACAACACTAACATTGGTATTGCATTGATTGGCAACTACCGTGTAAGCAGCACAGCCTCTCTTGACCAGGCCCGCAATGGTGTGGTTAGTCAGAATAACTGCTATAATAACGTTGCCGACTATGCGACCAGTGGTGGTATTTATGTAGATGGTGCGCGTGACATCAAAATTGAAAGGAACTGGTGTAAAGGCAATGGCTACGGTATAGAAGTAGGCGCCGAAGAGAATGGCTCTGCTTCCAATATCACCGTAGTGGCAAACGTACTGCAGGAAAACAGGGAAGCCGGCCTGGCGCTCGGTGGTTACAATTCAGAGACCAGCGGCCAGGTACTGAATGCAACTATTATCAATAATACTTTTTACAGGAACAGTGTGAACGCATCCACCGGAGAGATCGCGATGACCAAGGCATCTAATTGTGTTGTGTCGAATAACATCTTCTATACCAATGCGAAGCTGCTTTTCTATGTAGAATCTATCACTCCTCAGCAGAACAACCGTTTTGACTATAACACATGGTTTACACCAACAGGTACGGTGTCTGTACAATGGGCAGGCAAAAGCTATTCAAGCTTTGCTACTTATCAGACAGGCGCTAAACAGGATGCGCATTCTATCAATAAAGATCCGCTGTTTGTAAGTACAAGCGATTTCCATCTGCAAAGTGGCAGCCCTTCCCGTAACATAGCCGATGTTACTGCGATCAAAGACGCCACACAACTGGATAAAGACGGTCTGCCGCTGGTGAAGAACAATGTGAGCAGTATGGGTGCTTACCAGCAATAAGCATCGTTTAAATGACTACCGGCTCCGTCAGGTACCCGAATAAAACGAGGAAAACTCAAAAATAAAAATAAGCGCTGAGAATCGCTTCAAGGACTACCTTACTCAATCAGGTACCTGAAAAAAACCAGGCTGTATCAAGTATGATACAGCCTGGTTTTTTTAGTTAAAAGAGCAGGTCTGATCCTGCGCACCGATAGCCTCTTCCGGATGCTCTATTGGTGCCCGATTGGGCAGCACCCGACTTTAGATAATACCAAGCCCAAATAATCCCTATCTTTAAAAGCCAAACATCCGGGCCATGACCTTTGCTGAATTTTTCCACATCCTGATCCTCCTGGGTTTTCTACAGGGGCTTATCATGAGCATACTGCTGTTCTTCTCCAAAAAAAGATCCCACCCCAACCGTTTACTCGGTACGCTCATATTGCTTATTGCACTGGCATGCCTTAACCTGTATCTCTTTGAATCGTCCTGGTTCACCGGCAACCCTGTACTGAACCTGCTGGGCAATCTCATTCCGCTGGTGATCATTATGCCCCTTGGCCCATTGTTGTATTTCTATGTCAAAAGCACCATGGATCCCACATTCAGGCTTAGCCGGAAGCAGGCGGTACATTTCATGCCGGTCATCATAGATTGTGGTGCTCAGCTCAGCGTTGTGATATATTTTACAGGTGCTTTATTAGGCTTTTCCGTACCGGCGCCCGCATCCTGGGGGCGTTTTATAGACGACTATAACGTATATGCTGATATTCCCCGATGGGGTTCCGTGACCGTGTACCTCTGGCTATCTGCCAGGTATCTTGCCGGGGTAAGTACGGAGAAGAGCCCTCATTACCGGTGGATGCGCCAGTTTGTCCGTCTCTTCCTCGTTTTTCAGATCATATGGTTTATTTACCTGGTCCCCTACGTGATACCCTCCCTGACGGATAAGGTGTTGAATACGGTAGACTGGTACCCGGTATATATTCCCCTGGTGGTGCTGATCTACTGCCTGGGAATAAAAGGTTACCTGATGGCGCCGGAGGAGGCACCGGTTGCCAGGAAAATAGTGGCGCCTCCGCCCCTGAAGTTGATAGCGGAAGCGGAGCCATTACTGAAGAAAGCCATGGAGCAGGACCGCCTGTACCTGGATCCCGAGTTGAACCTGGCCCTCTTAGCGAGGCATACCGGCCTGCCCCAGAAAACCATTTCCCTGGTATTGAACCAGCACCTGCAGAAAAGCTTCAATGAATTTGTGAACGGGTACAGGGTGGAAGCCTTTAAAGAGCATGCCCGGCAACTCCGCCAGGACAATATGACTATCCTGGCCATGGCTTTCGACGCCGGCTTCAATTCGCAGGCAACTTTCCAGCGGGCCTTCCGGACGCATACCGGTATGTCGCCCAGAGAGTACATGACCCGGCACCTGGAAAAGCAGCCAAAACCGGAAAATGAATAGGAAAATGTTATTCAATTCCGGATTTGAGTAGATATACCAGCCTGAAATAGCGTGCTTTAGGGCAAAAAAGGAAAATGAAACATTACATGCGTCTTTGTTTGTTATGGCTGGTGTTTGCCACAAACCAGGTTCTTGCCCAGGAGAAATTCATCACGCTTTCGGGTAGGGTGACTGATGCAGTGACCCATCAACCTGTTATTTATGCCAATGTCCAGTTGGAAAATGGTAGCATCGGTACCGTCGCTAATACAGCAGGTGAATTCGTTTTTAAAATAGCGGAAAAATTCTGGCAGGATACCCTCCTGATTTCCTGTATCGGTTATAAGACGGTCACCATGCCCCTGCCGCAGGCCAGCTTACAGGATATGGAGGTCCGGCTGGAACCTTCCGTTTACCAGCTTCCGGCAGTATCGGTCAATGTGCGCGATGGTTTCGGTATCCTGAGAAAGATGATCAGTCGTATACCGGAGAATTATGATACAGCAGACGTGAGGCTGACCGCTTTTTACAGGGAAAATATCCGCCTGGCAGCCGATACGATCAATTTCAATGAATCCGTACTGGATATTTACAAAACATACCGTACCGGCCGGGACTATAAAGACCAGATCCGTATTATAAAAGGACGTAAAAAGCAGGTGGACTGGAGCAAAGATCCCCAACTGTATCAGTGGATCGGCAATATTACGAATACAGCTTACTCCTCCCTGAATGAAGACTTACAGAAATACCTTGATGTAAAGCATAATATACTGAATGAGCGCAACTTCCGCTATTATACCTGCGACTACCGGGAGACCATCCGCGAAGGCGACCGCAATTTGCTGGTATTGTACCTGCAGCCCAAAGAAGATAGCCGCAAAGCGCTGGTACAGGCGAAGATATATGTTGATGAAGCCACCACGGCGCTGGTAAGGTGTGAATTAGAGACCACTCCGGCGGGGAATGACTACTTGAACCATCACCAGAAGGGTGGTCTCAGCTACACGCTCATGTCCAAGATTGTAAAGGCGAGCTTCGACTTCACAAAGATCGCGCTGGTGATCACCTACAAGCGGTATGGCGATAAAACTTACCTGAGTACTGTGCAGCGCCACTGGGATCTATTACTCAACAGCAGAAAAAGGGGCATGAAAGACGTTCCCTGGACGGGTGATTTTTACCTGCTGGTCACCGATGTGAACAAGGATAGTTTGCAACGCTTTGCTACAGGTATCAGTAACGATAAGGCATCCATGAACCAGGAGGTCAGGAATGACAACGATCCCGCTTTCTGGGAAAATTATAACATCCTCCTGCCGGTGCTGCAGGATTCAGTTAAACAAAAAAAGGAAGCCGCCCTGCCCTCACCCAAAGTAACCCATGTTTCCAACCGGCAGAACGGCTTTACCCGGGCAGATACCCTGCGTGGCATGTTATCGCCCCTGCGTTCCTGTTACGATGTCAGTTTTTATGACCTGGATGTGGACGTCGACATGGAGCAGCGTTCCATCAGGGGCAGTAACAGTATCCGCTTTAAGGTAGTGGCCCCCTTCAACGCGATGCAGCTGGACCTGTATGCCAATATGCGCATTGAAAAGATCCTGTATGGCAGGCAGCCCTTGTCATTTACCCGGGAGGAGGATGCCGTATTTGTGCGATTCCCCAACATACTGTCTGCCGGCAGTGAAGCAACGATCACGGTGTATTACGATGGCGCACCACAGACGCCTGACTTTAAGATCCCGATGCATGGAGGTGTATTGTGGGACAAGGACGAAGAGGGTAATCCCTGGGTACAGGTAGTATGCCAGGGCTCCGGCGCCAGTTTATGGTGGCCCAACAAAGATCACCTGTCGGACGAACCGGACAGCATGCGCATCTCCATCACTATACCAAATGGCTTCACGGAGATCTCCAATGGGAGGTTGCAAGGGAAAACACCGGCAGGTGCAGATAAAACCCGGTATGAATGGCGGGTGACCTACCCTATCAATAATTATAATGCTACCTTTTGCATCGGCAAATACACACGTTTTAAGGACGCCTATATCAGCGGCCATGATACACTGACGCTGGACTATTACGTTATGCCCTATAACCTGGAACGTGCCAGGACTATGTTTGCACAGGTAAAGCCTATGCTGGCATGTTTTGAACAACATTTCGGGAAATACCCTTTTCCACGTGACGGTTTTACGTTGCTGGAAAGCCCTTATCCGATGGAGCATCAGAGCAGTGTATGCATAGGAAAGATCAAAGAAGGAATGCGCCTGGACTATACACCAATGATCTGGCATGAATCAGCGCATGAATGGTGGGGCAATGCCATCAGCTGTAAAGACATTGCCGATATGTGGATGCATGAGGCATTTGCCACGTATGCGGAAAGTATTGTGATGGAGTGCCGCGTAGGTAAAACACCGGGCATCGCGTACCTGAATCACCAGAAAGACCAGGTAAATAACCGGGAGCCGATAAGTGGCGTGTACAATGTAAATCATATCCACTACGATATCGGGGACATGTATACCAAAGGAAGCCTCATGTTGAATACTTTCCGCTTTGTGCTGGATAAAGACACCCTGTGGTTTAACCTGCTAAAGGATATACAAGCGCATTTCCGTTACCAGACACTATCGGCTGAGGACCTGGTGACATATATTTCTCAGCGTACGGGAAAGGATTACAGCTGGTTCTTTGAGCAGTATCTGAAATGTACAAGTTTGCCGAAACTGGAAATATCCCTGAAAGAAAGCGGCCACGATCTACGCCTGCGATACCGCTGGCTGGCAGATGTGGCAGGATTCCGGATGCCTGTAAAGGTAACACTGGCGCCTGGCCGCTTTGGCTTTATACATCCAACAACTGACTGGCAGGTCATGACCCTGAAGCACATGAGGGAAGATGATTTTGAGGTGGATGAAGAGCATTTTTATATAGAGGTAGCGGAGGTGTAAGTAGCCTACTTCTTCCACTTCTGCGCAATCTTAACAGCCGTCTCAATCATATATGGCTCCCATTGTTCTATGCGCCAGTCTGAGCCAGCCAGGGAAGATTGCCGGAGCGCATACATCGCCTCAGCATAAGAACCGGATGATTCAAGAATAGCAGAAAGTTCCAGCTGTTGCTGATATAGTGTCATATCTTCAACAACGGCGTCAATTGACAAAGGGGATATTGGCAGGAAGGGATCTGATGAACCTGTATCACGATCATGATTGTGTTTACGAACAATCTCCTCCATCTGCAGGAAATCATTGTAAAAACACTGCCTGCTGATTGCTGTTGACAGGCCATTACCCAATTGTTCCAGCACAACATATTTGAGATGCGGGCACCTGGGCATCGTCATTTCCAGTAGATGAAAAACCTCATCGGGCACAGCATCATCATGCGTATCTCTTCTTACGCGACGGCTGGGATCAACGGCAGAATCGTCCCAGCTGCCACCGGAAATATGAATTTCCCGGACACGCTCCAACGGATACAGGGCAATCATCTCATCAAAGGAGATATCAAAATTACGGAGCTGGCAATACAGGTTGTGGAGATCGAGAATAATAAAACCATTGACCGGCTCGAGCAGCTGTTCCAAAAAGGCGCCATGTCGCTTTACTTCATCCAGTGAATAGGAAAAGGCCAGGTTCTCCAGACCTACCGGTCGCCTGCAGGCATGATAGATCCTTTTCAGCCTGTCCCTCCCAATGTTGAGGGTCGCGGCAGTATAAGGGATATTCAGTGGTGCGCCATGATGGAAATCTTTTCCTGTCATGAACCCGAAGTGTTCCGTGATATGATCAAAGCGGAACTCAGTAGCGGTCTGCTCCAGGTGCCTTAACCAGCGCTCCTGTTCGGGCAACCACTTCCCCGAAAAAAGGGAGAAAAAGACACCATGACCGATCAGTCTTTGTTCATTGCCAAAGGCCGTCAGCAGCTCCCGGAACCAGGAGGGCACTTCCTTTACCTTGTATAATGCGTCAAAAGACCATTCTATGGCTTCTACCCTGGACTCTTCCATCAAAGGCAAACATGCAGCCAGGATGTTTGCATCCAGATTACAGGCAATAGCGGATAATACTTCAGGCACCTTTTTGAAATTACAGCGTAAATGTCAGATGTGAATTATCAACCCATACCACAGGCCGGACAATTGTCCAAAGGTTGATTCTGTTTGGGTTTCTCCTTGGGCTTGGGTTGATCGTCTTTGCCACAGGAAACTACAGTTGTTTGAATTGCAATGCCAATAAGGATGGCGCTGAGAAGTGATTTTGGAAGCTTCATTTCTTCTGCTTTTTGAGAGATGAGGAAATATTTGATTATTGTCCCTGCTACGGTCACAGTCAGTACAGGTCTCGGGAATTAACTGTTAAACGTGGCAACAAAAGAAAGGTTACAGGCTGAGACAAAATTTTGGGGCAGACAAACTCAGGCGCTGATAACGAAGCCTGCATAAACAAGCCTATACCATAACATCTGGTATTTCCAACAGCATGATAGATTCTCCCAATCCCAGCTTTAGTTCCCTTTTTGTCAGCAGTAATATTTCCATATACCCCAGGCCCATTTGCTTTAGTGCGGGTGGAACATGCTTTAAATTTTCCTGCTGGTTGTCATAGATCTGGTGAAACCTGTCAACTACTTCCTGAGAAAAATCGCAGGAATTTTCGATCGCATTTTTAATCATAGTATAAATAGATAATTGTACATGACGGCGCTCAGGCCCCGTAAGAAAGGTGAAATTCATCCTTACGGGGCCGGGCAAGGTCATTTAATTATTTACCTGCATCTTTCTGGTGTTTCCATAGTTCCTGGAAAATAGCACTGTGCTCACGCAGGTGTTCAAAGGTCCCTTCTGCCACAATACTACCCTGCCTGAGCACATAAATGTAATCGAACTGATACAGGAGGTGCAGGCGGTGCATAGAGGAAATAAGCGCCTTGTCTTTGAAAGCAGTGAACATCTTCTGGTAGATCATTGCTTCTGTTTTCGGGTCTACACTGCTGGTAGGTTCATCCAGCAGGACAATTTCGCTTTCACGGGCGGCGAGAATACCCCTGGCCAGCGCCAATCTTTGCTTCTGGCCACCAGAGAGGTTTACGCCTTTTTCCCGTATGTCCGATTCCAGCCCTTTCGGGAGATGATGGATCACATCTGTGAAATGGGCACTTTCACTAACGGCCATTATTTCATCATCTGTAAAAGGAAGACCAAGTGTGATATTGTAGGCAATGGTGTTTTCAAATATCTCCGGCTCCTGCGGGAATAAGGTGACGGTTTCGTTGATAGTGGCCAGTCCGAAGGACTTACCATCTACCTGCAATTCTATGCCTGGCTGGGGCGTATACAAACCTCTCAACAAAGACAGCAGGGTACTTTTTCCGCTGCCGCTTTCACCGATCAGGGCAATCTTCTTTCCCTTGCCGATAGTAAGGTGCAGGTTATGCAGGCTTTGCGGGGCATGCTCACTGTCGTATTGATCACGGTGCGAGAAATGAAGGTTCCTGATCTCAATGGTCTGCCAGTTATCGGGCAAATCAGTGAGTTGATCGGGACGATGCTGTTCCTTGTAAGCCTTCTCAATATTACGGGCCGTTTCTACATGGGTATTGAACTGCACGATCTCCGTGTATTGCCAGGCTACGTCATGGAACACCGTAGTGAACTGTGTAACAAAACCCAGCAGGGTAATCAGTCCGGCTACAGGAAATACCGTACCCGATTCCCAGTGCTGGTACACATATCCCGCCGCAACAACCACATAAATGAGGGTCACTAACATCTCGGCCGCAAACCACTTCCATTCGTTGATCGCAGCATTCTTCCGGAACGGCCGCGCAATCAGCTGTACTTTACTCAGCAATCCGCTCTCCATGCTTTTTTCCAGGCGAAGTGTGATCACTGTCATGATATTTGACAGGCTGTCGAACAGTGTTGAAGACACTACATGCTCCTTCTCATTTACCTCATCGAGCGTTTTGATGAAAGGCTTGTCGAATTTCATGATCACCCAGATGGTGACAAAGCCCAGCAGGATACCTATACTGCCGAACAGCGGAGAGAAATACAACATGGCAACGACAGAAAACATAAACTTCCCCAGTGCATGGATGTACATAAATCCTTTATCGAAAAATTCCTTCAGGGCCTCATAGGCCTTGCGGATACGGTTGATGGTGGAACCACTGTGATGGTCCTGGTGCCATTTTATAGGCAGGTGCAGGGCCTGGTGGTAGCGCTCCATCAGGAAGTTACGGCTGAGGTTGAAAGCCAGTTGCCGCTCCATGACACGTGCAGGCCCGTGGAAGAACCATTCCACAAGCTTCATTAAGAAGTAACTAATAGCGTAAAGGAATGTGTAGTGCAAAACCCGCTGCGTATCCTGCTGGATCTTCCCGATAAACCATCCAAAAAGAATGGGGTTCATGGAATAGACCATATTCGCAAGAATGAATAATGCGTATACGAGTATGTATTTCTTTCTTTCCTGGCGCGCATAATGATATGCTGTCCGCAATAAAGCGATATATGGATTAGGCATTGTATGGCTAATGAAAAGGTTAATAATAGGGTTCTTCCCGGGAGATTGCCGGAAATAATATGGTCAGAGCGGGCTACGACAGCAAAAGCCGGCGAAAAATACTACCGCCTAATAAATGAAGGTCATCAGAAACCTGTGTTTCATTGTTAGAGTTTTATAATGGAAGTGCAAAGGTCTGAAATTTTTTTGAAACAGATGAATGTTCATCCATATCCCAATCTAAGGAGCCCGCTCCCCTTCCACAGCGATGACACAGAACGCACTTCAGCCGGCAAGGTCAGATGCTGCTCAAGCAGGTACTGGTCCACTGCTGCCAGTAGCCAGGATGCCCGGTGAGCCTATATATTACTAAAAATAACCGCTTAAGGGCTATATTCATAGCATTAATTTCCATACCTTACACTCATCAGCTTTATTCTGGGGGAGTAATACCACGTTTTTCTAAATTAATTACCTGGTTAGTGACAAGTGTAGTAAAATCTTTGGATTGGGATCTGATCATCCGTCTGCGGGATGGAGATGAATCTGCATTCCGGGTGGTATTTGACCAATACAGCCAGAAGATTTATGGTGTAGCGTACCAGTTCCTTAAAAACAGGGAGCAGAGCAAGGAAGTAGTGCAGGAAACCCTGTTACGGCTTTGGGAGCACCGCTTACAATTAAACAGTGAATATCCGCTGGCCCCCTGGTTATTTACCATCGCGAGAAGGGTGACTTTGAACATGTTACGGCAAACAGCCACCTCACAGGCTGCCCGTAAGAAGCTATGGCTGACCATGCACCCCGAGCATAATGACACTGAAGAAGCCATTCTCAGCGCCGACCTGGAACGCATCACCTCCCAGGTGTTAAATACCCTGCCCCTCCAGCAGCAAATGGTTTTCCGGCTAAGCAGATTCGAGGGGCTTACCTATGAAGAAATTGCCGCCCGGATGCAAATATCCGTACATACCGTAAAATACCACCTGACAGGCGCCTTAAAGACCCTGCGTGCCTGCTTTGACAAGACCGAGATCCTCCTGCCGGTTTTCTTCCTGACCCTTTTTTATTAATTTTTTTTAAAACTGACTACCCGATCGGGCAGGCTCGCGTGTATTGCACTATATCACCTTTTTTAGGACATATAAAATGTAATCCACGTGAATGAGGAACGTATATATCAACTGCTCGGCTACCTGGTCAACAATAATATCAATGCGGACGATTATGATGAACTGATGCGCTGCCTGGAGGAGGCAACAGAAAATCCTGCACTCCAGTCGGCCATAGATCGGATGTGGGCAGAGCTTAGCCCTGCACAGCAATTAAGGCCCGATGAATCGGATGCATTATATCAGCAGATCACAGAAAATGCGCGTTTTGTCCAACAACCTATACATAAGAAACGCCGCTGGTTAAGCTACGCAGCAGCGATCGTACTGCTGCTGGCCACCGGGGCTGGCGCCTACCTTTGGTTTACGCCTTCCGGCACCGCCCCCCTTGCTTATAAAGAATTGTCAGTCCCTGCAGGCCGGCGGCTGCAGGTCAGGTTAGCCGACGGTTCCATCGTCTGGCTGAAAGGCGGCAGTAAGCTTCGCTATCCGGCCAGTTTTACAGGCAGCACACGGGAATTGTTCCTCAGCGGCGAGGGGTATTTTGATGTAACCCACCGCGACAATCAGCCCTTCCTGGTGCATACCGGCAATGTGACCACCAAAGTGCTGGGAACCGCTTTTAATATTCAGGCCTATGCGCAGCAACTGACAGTGGCAGTAGTAAACGGTAAAGTAAGCGTAGCGGAAGGCAATACCGCGCTGGGAGTAGTAGTAGCCAACCAGCTCCTGGAATATGATCACCAGAATAAACGGGTAGCCCTGAGAGACACCATAGCTGGCAATATGGTGGCATGGACAAAGGGCGAGTTAATACTGGACAACGTAACGATGGAAGAAGCCGCAGTTACCATAGGCAAATGGTATAATGTAGCTATCGTATTCGCCGATCCCGAACTGAAAAGATCCCGTTTTTCCTTCTCCTTCCTGCATGGCGAAAACATAGAGGAAGTGATGGACATGATCAGCCGCCTGAATGGCTTCAGTTACCACATTGAAGGAGATACCATCAACATCGGCCATAAAAACAGTCGCAGCGGCAACCACAACGATAATAAAAGATAAATACAGGTACAGGCAGATACCGGAAAGAAAAAACCGCTGCGGAGGCAACCACAGCGGCAATAAAGGATAATTACAGGTACAGGCAAGTACCTGCAATCAGGTAGATTTTAAACCAGCGTTCAAACCGATTAAAACCAAACAAATCTATGCATTTTTTTGTAAGTCAGGGCTCCACGTTCCCTCCTTATGAACGTTCTGTCCCGCTCAAAACCGTCATTTGGATTATGAGATGCTCCACGTTAGTATTGGCAATACTATTCATCTGCTGTAACATGCTTGTAGCAGCAAAAACAAGCGGTCAGGACATCCGCGAAACTACCATTTCAATGGGCCTTTCAGGGAAAAGCCTGGAGACCGCATTAAAGGAGATCGAACAAAAGACCAGTTTCCGCTTCGGCTACAGGAAAGCCGAAGTAAGCAGGTTCACACATCTCCAGCTTCCCGCATCTACCCGTACGGTAGCGTCTACGCTGGACCTCCTGCTGTCAGGCACTGGTCTTACCTATCAACAGAAAGATCATTACATCTTCATCATTCCCGTTATACCGGTACCTGTACCGGAGAAAACACCACAGCTGCTACAGGAGCTGGTCGTGACGGGCACCGTCACTTCTGCAAAGGGTGAAAAACTACCGGGTGTCAGCATCCGCTTAAAAGGAGCCGCCAACGGCACCAATACAGACCAGGAAGGGAAATTCTCCATCCGCGTGGCTGACGAACAAAGTACCCTGGTTTTCTCTTTTATCGGTTATAACACCAAAGAAGTACCTGTAGCCGGACGTGCCACCATCAATGTACAACTGGAAGAAAATACGACCGCGCTTGGTGAAATAATCGTAGTGGGTTATGGCACGCAGCTGAAAGCTACCAGCATAGCGGCAGTATCTGCAGTGAAAGGAAAAGACTTCGCACAGAAACCCGTGGTGAATATGACCAACAACCTCGTGGGTCGTATGCCTGGTCTTATTGCCGACCAGGGAAGCGGTGAACCTGGACTGGATGGTTCAAGGATTCGGATCAGGGGTACTTCCACCCTTGGTAATGCCAACCCGCTGCTGGTCGTAGACGGCATATACAGAGACTTTTCAAGACTGGACCCCGCCACTATTGAAAGCATTACAATATTAAAGGATGCTGCTGCCGTGGCGCCCTATGGCCTTGCCGGCGCCAATGGCGTTATCCTGGTCACCACCAAAAAAGGAAAGACGGGCGCTCCTGTTCTCTCCTACAACGGTTATGCAGGTTTTCAGAATCCTACCAGGATGCCCCGCATGGTTAACTCCTACCAGTATGCATTACTGGCCAATGAAGCCAACAGGAATGATAATTTCGCACTCTCTTTCACAGATGCACAAATAGCAGGATACAAAAAAACCGTAGATGGCGCAGCAGATGCAGACCGCGACAGGTATCCCAACAGCCGCGGATTGCGGGATGTGATCCAGCGTAATGCCATACTGACCAATCACAACCTGCAATTATCCGGAGGCACTGAAAAGGTGAAATATTTCGCTGCTTTAGGCTATACCAGCCAGGAAGGACAGTTCTCTACTACCAACCTTAAAAAATACAATGCACTGGCCAACCTGGACATTGAAGCAACTAAATATACCCGGGTATCGCTTTCGCTCAGCGGCTGGGTAGAAGATCAGACCTACTCCGGATATTCAGATCCCGGCAGCGGCGATCCCAATAACCGTTACGCTTCTGCTGGCGGAGGCATCATGTACCAGGCCTTCAGAACACCGCCCACCTCCGCCATCTATTATTCCAACGGCCTGTGGGGCAGCTATATCACCAATTCACTGGTAGGTACTATTGCACACAGCGGGTATTCCCGTAACGAGAATACACAGATCATGACCACCTTCAGCATTGAACAGCAATTGCCCTTCATAAAAGGCCTCAGCATCAAAGGTGTGGCCAGTTATGATCCCTACAATACCTATTCTAAAACATGGAAGACACCTATTCTGACTTACAGCGCAGATTTTACAACAACGCCCTACACCTTCAACCCGACTTATATCGGTCCTTCGAAACCAACACTGAACCTGGGCACCAGTCAGAATAAATCGTTCACCTACCAGGGCTATCTTAACTACCATAACACCTTTGGTAAAAACGATGTTACTTTCCTGGGCGTACTGGAATCGCGCACGCAGAAATACTGGGATCTCTCCGGTGGCAGGATCAATTATCCTATAGATATCGATGAACTGGATCGTGGTGGTACTGCACAGGGAGAGCTGTCCAATGGTGGCTCATCATCACAGCAAAGACAGATAGGTTATGTATACCGCCTGAGTTATAACTACGATGGTAAATACCTGGCAGAAGTATCCGGCAGATATGATGGCCACTATTACTTTGCGCCCGGTCACAAATACGGCTTCTTCCCCGCCTATTCACTGGGCTGGAATATGGCCCGCGAAAATTTCATGAAAGATAATGTGACCTGGGTAGACGCACTGAAGCTGCGAGCATCTTATGGCGAATCCGGCAACCTGGCCGGCGGCCCTTTCCAATATCTCACAGGCTATTCCATCTACAACAATGCTGCTGTACTCGACGGAAAGCTAACAGCAGGTATCAGCGAGGTATTGCAGGCCAATACTTCCATTACCTGGGAAAGAGCTAAAAAATCTGATGTGGGAATAGATGCATCGCTGTGGAAAGGTAAACTTACAGTAACAGCCGACTACTTCTACGAAAAACGCTCCAACATGCTGGTGCCTCCTACGGTTACCGTACCGGCGGAATATGGCGTGGGCCTCACAGAACAGAATGCAGCTGTAATGAGTAACCACGGATTTGAAATAGCTGTGGGTACCACGCATACCTTTACCAATGGCCTGCGACTGGACCTGAACGGCAACTTCACTTATGCACAGAATAAACTGCTGCAGGTATTTGAAACAGATGCCACCTACAACAATCCTAACCGCCGCCAGACAGGACGTTCCAATGGCACACAATTCGGATTGAAAGCACTTGGCTATTTTACGCCGGCAGACTTTAACTCAGATGGTTCCCTGAAAACAGGTGTTGCTTCCATTCCCGATGCGCCGGTACATCCCGGCGATCTGAAATATGCAGACCTGAGTGGCCCTTCCGGTAAACCAGATGGTATTATCGACGACAATGACCAGACAGTGATCGGCAGGCCAAACGGTACTCCACAGATGATCTTTGGCCTCTCTCCTGCTTTGTCATGGAAAGGATTTGACCTCAACCTGCTGCTGCAGGCGGCTACCCAGATCAGTCTTCCTGTAGGCGGTAACCTGGTATTCCCCTTCGATCAGCAGGGCTCTGCCAGTGAACTGTATTACAATGATCACTGGACCCCTGCCAATACCAATGCCCTGTATCCGCGTGTCAGCACACAGCCAAAAGATTATAACACCAGGTTTTCTTCCTGGTGGGTAAGAGATGCTTCCTATATCAAACTGAGAAGTGCTGAACTGGGCTATTCCCTGCCTTCAAGACTTACTAAAAGGGTAGGCATACAACAGCTGCGTGTATATGCTGCCGGACAAAACCTGTGGACGTGGACACCGCATATGAAAGAGAAGATTGATCCGGAAGCGCGCTCTTCCAACGGACAATATTACTTCCAGCAACAAACCACCTCAGTAGGTCTGAATGTCACCTTCTAAACAAAACTGAAAGAAAAATGATCACCATAAAACAAAGCTGCCTTATTGCCCTTCTGGGTGTAGCGCTAACAGCCTGTAATAAAAACTCCCTGGAAATATCACCAAGAGATCGCGTAGGCGATGATATTGTATGGGCATCGCCCGCCAATGCAGACCTGTTCCTGAATGATGTGTACAACCAGCTTCCCGACATGAACAATGAAACGGAACACCTGGACCAATATACCGACAACTCTGACGTAGGGGTTACCTGGATGCAGGGATATGCCAATATACGGGTTGCCAATGTCACGCCTTCCAATCTGCCCCGCGGCCCCTGGGACATGTGGTACTGGGGAAAGACAGACAACAACGACGGCAGGACCGGCAACTACGAGAAGATCAGGAAATGTAACCTGTTCATAGAAAAAGTAACGGCATCGGGGCTGCCCGACGACTATAAAATCAAAAGGATCGCTGAGGCACGTTTCCTCCGCGCTATGTTCTATCACTGGCTGTGGATGGCCTATGGCGGTGTACCTGTTATTACAAGAACGCTGGATAACATTACACAGGGCGACAGTATCTATGTACCAAGAAGTACGGAAGAAGCCACCTTCCAGTTTATTACGAATGAACTGGCGGAAATAGCTACCATCTTACCGGCCAGTCAGTCGGAACCCGGCAGGCCTACCAAAGGAGCGGCACTCACCCTGAAAGGATGGTGCGAGCTTTTTGAAGCCAGTCCCCTGCGCAATTCTGGTAGCGCCGCCAGTCCCGGAGGCGACCTGGAGAGATGGAAAAAAGCAGCAGCAACAAACAAGGCGGTAATAGACCTCGGCGTGTATGACCTCTATCCTGACTTCCGCAACTTATTCCTGAAAACAGCTAACAATAGCCTTGAATCCATCTTCGCCAGACAATATATGCCCGGAAAAGGCGGACAGCTGGAAGGTAAGGAAGGCCCTACCATCGTCAACGGCACCGAAGTGGCATGGGGCAATTTCCAGCCTACGCAGGAACTGGTAGATGAATTCTCTATGGCTAACGGAAAGGCCATCGGTGAAGCAGGTTCCGGTTATAATCCGCAGAACCCTTATGCGAACAGGGAAAAGCGCTTCTACCAGACCGTCCTTTTTAACGGCTCTCCCTGGCAGGGTGATACTATCCGGACAATAGCAGGCCTTGGACGGAGTACAGAAAATGAAATAGACCTGGGTTATAGCAGCGATGTTACGCATACCGGTTATTATGCCTGCAAAAGACTGGATGAAAGTATCGTCGGAAGTGATAACAGGGCCAACAGCACCTCCTATCAGAACTACATGTTCTTCCGTTATGCAGAGGTGCTGCTCAGTTTTGCAGAAGCCGAAAATGAAGTGAACGGCCCTACTTCCGATGTGCTGACAGCTGTGAACAAAGTACGTACGCGCAATAATAACCTGCCCACAGTAGAGGCTACATACGGTAGCGTCAATAAAGACAAAATGCGGGAGATCATTCGCCGTGAACGCCGTGTGGAACTGGCCTTTGAAGACAAACGCTGGTGGGATGTACTGCGTTGGAAGATCGCTGATAAGATGGCCGATGGCACACCAGGGGTGTTGAACCGCCCTGAGGTGGGTATGGTCATCACCTCCAATAATGGTACGCTGGTGTACACGCGCACAAATGTGAGTAACCGTTTATTCCTTCCCAAAATGTACCAGATGCCCATTCCGCAGAATGTGCTGGACCGGAATTATAAGATCCGGGCACAGAATGGCGGTAAGGATGCATGGGTGAACGGACAGAATCCAGGGTATTAATCGTACATAAAAACACAGTCATGAAAAGAAAGCATTCAGCTCTTCACATATATACATTCCTTTTGGCTATTGCCTGCATCAGCGCATGCAAAAAAGATGATCATGCTGCTGAAACAGTCTACATGCCCGAAGCAGGAAAAGGTATTGTTAAAAAGGAATTTTCCATTGCAGATACGCCTTTTGTAGTCTCTTACAGCGCTGTACTGACAGGTACCGACTATGCCACCGTATCGGGTATCAACGCCGGCAATGAGATAACAGTACATTTCATGGCAGACACCTCCCTGGTAGCGAAGTTCAATGAAGACAACGGTACCAGTTACCCTTTACTGCCCGCCGGCAGCTACGAACTGCAGGCCAGCGCCACCATCGCGAAAGGCGCTGCCAGTACCGGCAACCTGGCGCTTAAAATAATAGCCAAGGACCGGATCAATCCCTTCCAGGACTATATGATCCCCGTAAGCATAGAAAGCATCAGCGGGGCAGCAGGAAGCGGCTACCAGCAAACCACTTACTTCGTCGTAAATGGTACTGCTGACCTGGCAAGTATGCAACCTTACGATGAAAGTGGCTGGAGCATTGCCGGTTTCTCTACAGAAGAACCAGCGGAAGGCGGTGGTAACGGCCTCGCTAAAGCCGCTATTGACGGCGATCCCGGCACCTTCTGGAACTCTAAATGGTCTGGCGGTGAGCCGGGGCCTCCTCACTATATCATCATTGATATGGGAGAAGTGAAACCAGTACATGGCATTGGCATTATGGACCGTTATTTTGAAGGCGACTGGCAAACGGAAGGACATGGACAACCACAGGATATTACCGTTGCCGTAAGCGCTGATAATGTTACCTGGGATGATGTGGCCAGTATCAGGGACATTCCCCACGATGCCGGCCAACCCTGGTACAGATACTTTGTTTCTACATTAAAAGAAGCGCGGTATGTGAAGATAACCGTAACAAAAGTATACGCTACATCCAGTACCAACATTGCAGAAGTACAAATATTTTAAAACCTAAACGCACATGAAGAAAACCCTTGTATCTACGCTGCTCATCGCAGCCGGTATCGGAAGTTCTGCGTGTGGTGAAAGCGAATCCGGGAAATAAGTAGTTGTTGTTAGAGTCCTGCCACAAGCACGGGGCTGCTGCCGGGGCCATTCGTAGCAATATGCATCGGCTGGCAGCGGTCTCGTGTGGAGTGGTAGTACTATTGAGCAATATTAATTGTAAATATAAAAACAGGAAATGGGTCTCAAAACATTAGGTATTACAGCATGCCTGCTGGCAGCAGGCCATGCCACTATCCATGCGCAAAGTAATGACTGGGAGAACGAACAGGTCTTAGGCATTAACAAGGAAGCAGCCCGTACCATCTGCATTCCTTATGCCAGTAAAGAACAGGCAATGAAAGATGTACCGGCAGCATCACCCTGGTATGCTACCCTGGATGGCACCTGGCAATTTCATTGGGTAAAACAACCCTCCGAAAGGCCGCTCGATTTTTACAAAACGGATTTTGACGCCACACAGTGGACAACGATCCCTGTACCTTCCAATATGGAAATGCAGGGCTACGGTACGCCTGTTTATACCAACATTGAATATCCTTTTAAAGTGGATCCGCCCCGTGTGATGGGGGCTGTGCCTGCCGACTGGACAACGGCAAAAGAGCCCAATCCTGTAGGATCTTACCGCAGGTATTTCGAAGTTCCGGCCAACTGGAATGGCAAAGAAGTGTTCATCCATTTTGATGGTGTTATCAGCGCCATGTATGTATGGATCAACGGGCAAAAGGTGGGTTATAGCCAAAGCAGTTTCAATCCGGCGGAATTCGATATTACAAAATACATCAAACCCGGAAAGAACCTGGTAGCCGTGGAAGTCTACAAGTGGAGTGATGGCAGTTACCTGGAAGACCAGGACATGTTCCGCTTCAGCGGCATTCACAGAAGCGTATACCTCTACGCGAAACCTAAGCTGCATATACAGGATTATTTCCTGCAATCAGACCTGGCGGCAGATTTTAAATCGGCCGTCTTCTATGCCAAAACAGATATAAAGAATGATGGCAGCGCAGCTGCAGCCACTGTCAGCGTTGATATATACGACCCTGCCGGTAAATTGTACAGTAGCATCCAGCAGCCGGTAGCCACAATGAAAAGCGCATCGGCGCAGGCATATACACTCCGGGCCGACATCCGGCAGCCTGCGTTATGGTCGGCCGAAACACCGCATCTTTATACCGTCCTGCTGACTTTGAAAGATAAACAGGGTCAGGTGCTGGAAACGCTTTCATCGAAATTTGGCTTCAGGAAAGTAGAGATAAAAGACAGCCGTCTCTGGGTGAATGGTGAACCGGTATTGCTGAAAGGCGTAAACCGCCATGAAGTACACCCCGCTTATGGTAAAGCAGTGCCAAGAGCTACCATGATACGGGACATTACGCTCATGAAACAATGCAACATCAATACCGTACGTACCTGCCACTACCCGAATGATCCGCTGTGGTACCAGCTCTGCGATGAATATGGTTTGTATGTGGTAGATGAAGCAAACCTGGAAACACATGGCATGGGCGATCAGCTGACGAAAGATCCCAGATGGAAAAAAGCATACGTCGACAGGCAGGTACGCCTGGTAGAAAGGGACAAGAACCATCCTTCCGTCATTATCTGGTCTATGGGCAATGAATCCTGGGGAGGTGAGAACTTTGTAGCAGGTAAAGCAGCTATACGGGCTATAGACAGTTCCCGGCCTATCCACTACGAAGGATATAACGACATAGCTGACATAGAATCTACCATGTATCCATCCGTGAATACGCTGATAGCTGAGGGAGAAAAGACATCCTCCAAACCATTCTTTATGTGCGAATATGAACATGTAATGGGCAATTCGGGAGGTAACCTGCTGGAGTACTGGGAGGCCATTGAATCGCATAAACGCCTCATTGGCGGCTGCATCTGGGAATGGGTGGACCAGGGCGTCAATAAACGGATTCCCGGCGATACAAGCGGCAAAACATTCATTGCCTATGGCGGCGACTTCGGCGACAAGCCCAATGACGGTACTTTCAGCATTAAAGGGCTCACTACTTCAGACAGGAAGTTCACCCCTAAAATGGAAGATGTCAGGAAAGTATACCAGTATGTGAAGATCAGCATGGCAGATGGACAAACAGGCCGTGTTGCCATCAGGAATAAATATGATTTCCTCAACCTCGATGCCTTCGATTGTACCTGGAGCCTCTCTGAAAATGGCAGGGTGATACAATCAGGTACATTAGCACCGGTGCATTTGTCGCCCAACGATTCTACCATTGTTACCATTCCCTTTCAACAGCCCGTATTAACACCAGGCGCTGAATATTGGCTACGGGTAGCGTTCCGCTTACGTGAAGATGCATTGTGGGCAAAACAAGGTACCGAGGTAGCGCACGAACAAATGAAGATGCCCTTCAATACCCCACCTGTAGCGGCGCTCAATATAGCGGAGCTCCCTGATGCAGACCTCCAGCAAAATGGTACAAGCGTAGAAATAAACGGTAAAGGTTATTCCATTGCATTCGATAAATCTACCGGCAATATCAGTGCCCTGCAGTATGGCGACCAGGTAATCATTAAGGGCACGCAGAACGGGCCTGTATTTAATCTCTACCGCGCAAGACTGGACAATGACCGTACAAAGGAAAGAGGCCCTGCCATAGAATGGATGCAGGCCGGTTATGATAGCCTGCAATATACCCTGAACAGCTTTGCTGTAAAACAGACCGATAGCAAGTCGGTCGGGGTGACAACCGCAACTACTGCCGCTACACGCTCCGGCTTCAAGGTACTTATACAAATGAAGTATACCATCTATGGCAATGGCCTGGTGCAGGTGAAAGCTGACTTTACACCAGATACCAGCGGCTTGCCTATTCCCCGCCTGGGATTACGTATGACATTGAACCCCGGACTGGAAAATGTGGAGTGGTATGGCCGCGGGCCTTTCGAAAACTATGCAGACAGGAAAACGGCTGCCGACATCGGACAATATCAGCGTACGGTAGACGATATGCTGGAACAATATGAACGTCCGCAGGGAATGGCCAACCGCGAAGATGTTCGCTGGGTGAAACTTACCAATGCAGATGATAAAGGCATCCTCTTTACAGCAGATGATCAGCTGAGCTTTACGGCACTGCATTATACCGACCAGGACCTGTGGGCGGCGCCGCACCTGTACGAGTTGCACAGGAGGGCGGAAACCATTCTAAGTCTTGATAAGGCGCAGATGGGACTGGGTAACGCCAGCTGTGGTCCTGTTCCATTACCACAATACTATATTCCTTTTAAACCGGCAACATTATCATTCAGCATACAACCGTATACGCCCCTGCAGGGTAAGTAAACAAGGAAAGGAATCAATACTATTTTAAAATCACCGGATGTTTTGTAATGACGCAATCTACATATGATGCAGCTGCCTCATTACGAACTCCTTCAAAGATCACCGTCATATGAATTTCAGGAAGATCATATCACAATTCACCACACCCCTTGTGCTCATGTCAGCTATCAGTGCTTTCCTGCCCTTCCGGGTGAATGCACAGACGGCGCCGGCTCCGGTAGGCCCTGTTCCCAATGCCAGGCAGATAGAATGGTACCACCGGGAAATGATCGCCTTCTTTCATTTTGGTATGAATACTTTTACCAATGACAATGAGGGCGATGGTACAGCGAGCCCGCGATTGTTCAATCCGACTGCATTAGATTGTAGGCAATGGACAAGCGTACTTAAAAGTGCCGGTATTACGAGCGCTATTTTTGTAGCGAAACATGCAGATGGCTTTTGCAACTGGCCAACAGCACACACCAATTATTCAGTGAAGAACAGTCCCTGGAAAGATGGCAAGGGAGACGTAGTCAGGGAGTTTACCGATGCCTGTAAATCTGCCGGTATCAAAGCAGGGATATATCTCGGGCCGCACGACAGGCATGATTCCAGGTATGGCACAGACGACTACAGTGATTACTACGCCGATCAGTTGTCAGAGCTGTTAAGGAATTATGGCCCCATCTGGGAAATATGGTGGGACGGTGCAGGCGCCGACAAACTTACTACTGCCTACTATACACGATGGGCAGATTCCGTTCGCCGTTTACAACCCAATTGCGTTGTGTTTGGCACAAAGAACTCGAATGCCTTTGCTGATTGTCGCTGGATGGGTAATGAATCGGGCATATCCGGTGATCCCTGCTGGTCAACGATCAATTTATCGTCTATCAAAAATGAGGCAGACAATATCGCGGCATTGAATCATGGGGAGCTGGACGGAACTGCCTACGTGCCGGCGGAAGTGGATGTATCCATTCGTCCAAGCTGGTTCTATCACCCCGAAGAAGATACCCGTGTAAAGACGGTTGCCGAACTCTGGGACATTTACTTTAATTCAGTAGGCCGGAACAGTGTACTGTTGCTGAACTATCCGCCTAATAAGGAAGGGCTGATCTCTCCTGTTGACGCGAAAAGAAGCGATAGCCTGGGAGCGATGATCCGTGGTACTTTTAAGACCAATCTGGCCAGTGGTGCAAGTGTTAAGACGCTTCATCCACGCGGTGGCATTTATAAGCCCTCTAATATGACAGATCGTCTTGAGAGCACCTATTATGCAGCAACAGATGATGCCAGGACCGATACCATCACTTTCAACCTTGGCACTGCAAAAACATTTGACGTGCTGATGATACAGGAAGTAATTGAGTTAGGACATCGTACCACCGGATGGTCTGTAGAATATTCAAAGAATGGTAAAAACTGGCTTCCTATTCCTGAGGCAACCGGAAAGCAGTCTATTGGTTACAAATGGCTGCTTAAGTTCAAACCTGTAACCGCCTCATATGTAAGACTGCGGATCACTGCCGGCAAGGCATGTCCCGCCATTCACACGTTTGGTATCTATAAGCAACAAATGTAAACATACAATACATTAGCTGTTGCCGGGTATATTACCCGAAAGGTCGGAGTCATCATACTCCGGCCTTTTTTATTAACCGTATTCCGGGCCTGATTTTTTTCACATTTCCATTTCCGTCGTGTTTGCGTTGCATTCCGTCGTGTTCCGTTGTGTTTCCGTCGCGTTCCGTTGCGTTCCGTCGCGTTTTCGTCATGTTTCCGTCGCGTTCCGTTGTGTTTCCGTCCCCCGGGTTATCACCCGGGGCTACAAACACGGGCACTCCTGACGGAGTGCGTAGCACGGTTCGAAAACAGTCACTCATTTCCTGAATAGAATAAACGCCGCCGTTCTACCGGATGCATTTCGGAAACGGGATCTGGCCTCTTCACGACTATCAGTGAAAAGGCTCGGGATTTCACGATATACAGTGGAAGATTTCCTGTGTATCAGCGTATGTAATAGCCCCTGTACTGTCTAAAACGGTCTTATCCCAGATCCTGCCAAATCAACCACCATGGCCGTTCACAAAAGGCGCAATCTAATCCTGCATCTGTTGTTCCAAGCAGGTATGCTGGCACAGGCATATAAATTGCCAACCTTTAAGCATATTTCCGAAGGTACCAGTAGCCTGCTTATCCGCTGATGATCACCGATAGTATAACGATAACAAAACCAGGTATCCAAACCTGTACAGTATCAGGCCGGGAAGTGGCTATTATTTTATTAAACTCATTATTATGAAAAAGTTTGTTTTCAGTCTTACAGTGTTACTCACTGCATTCGCATTCGGTACAAAAGCACAACACCAGGAACATGGCGGGGAAGTAACAACATATCCGCCTAAGGTGCTTTTCACAAAACAGCTCCCTGCCGATCTTAAGAAAGATGAAGCCAAGGTAGTACTGGTAAGATTTGCACCGGGTGAAGTGTCAAATGCACACAGGCATCCGATGGCAACTGTCGGATATGTGCTGGAAGGCGAAATAGAATCGACATTTGAAGGAGAGAAACACGTTTACAAACAAGGAGAGGTTTTCTGGGAAGAACCAGGCGGACTGCATAATCAGACCAGGAATCTGAGCAAGACGAAGGAAGCCAAACTGGTGGTATTCTTTGTAGGATCCGAAGGAAGCCCTGTACTCATTCCGGAGAAGGCTAAAAAGTAAAAATGATACAGGCAAGGCGGCCTATATGAATGGCTACCTTGCCTGTATACGATCGCTCTTTTTTTATTCTGCCATCTTGAAAGTGGTATTCAGTACTACCATCAGAGAAGTTCCCGCTGCTGCATCTTTATTCTTAAATACAAGATAGATATCGTGGAACCCTTCTGTAGCTGACACAGGTAAGAGCACAGGCTTGCCACTGAACAGGGAACCGCCCTGTACATCGCCGATGAACGGTGTTTGCCCCAGCAATTTACCATTCGGATCGTCCATGTGCAGCTCTATGATACCGCCTGCAGCATTTAACTGTGCTTTCGGCGCCATAGCAATAAATTCTATGCCTGTGATGCCGGTCAGATCAATATGCTTTAAACTGATATAACTGCCCGACTGCGATGGAATAATAAAATTGTTGCCACCGTAGCTCATCTTCGTGGCATCCTTTACTATATCGTATTTGGTAGGATTAATAACCGGGTTGCGCAAGATGATAGAATCTACCGATGTTATACCGGGTAAACCATTGCTGCCCTTATCGGTATAGGTGGCATTGAACACAAAAGCGCCGTCGCCTTTATCGCCCGCCGGTATCTTTGCGGCGTAAGCGCCTGCTACAGGCAGTGATTTATTAACGGGTTTCGGTGTTGATAAGCTGAGAATGTACCTGATCATTTCGGCAGCATCATCTGCAGACAGCTGCGGATGTGCCGGCATGGGTACATCGCCCCATACGCCCTTACCGCCTGCTATCGTTTTCTTCACAAGTTTTTCAAGCATAGTGCTATTGCCCTGGTATTTTTTAGATACCGCATAGTAAGCTGGTCCAATGGATTTCTTATAATCGCTGTGACAGGACCGGCAATCGCTGGCATTCAGTAATTTCAAGCCTTTGGCCGAACCTGCCGAAGCAGCCGGCATTTTATGCCCCGCTTCTGCAACAGGCATATCCTGCCCGGATGCAACATAGGCGATGTTAACAAATACATCTGCCGGTTTTACTTTAGCACTGCCCAGGGCCCCATCTTCCTTGTCTTTCACTTCCACTTTATAGTTGTATGTCTTATCGCGGATGAAAAAGCTTTTATTGTTTTTGCCAATGTCAAACCGGACATCGGGCGCTTCATTGCCTGCTGTTAGTTCAATTGATTGTGTGGATACTCCTCCCTTGTTGTCAGATACCGTCAGACTGGCCTTATATAGACCTGGTTTTGAAAAAGTAAGCGTTGCTTCCGGCCCCGCAATTGTTTTTGCATAACCGTTCTTAGACGTGATCTTCCATGTATACTGAAGCGTATCTCCATCCGGGTCTGCGGTTTCGTTGGCAGTCAGGTTCACCTGTAGTGGAATAGCGCCACCTGGTTTATCGGCAGACATCCGGATCACCGGCTTTCTGTTGCCACCATTGTATTCAATACGGATCAGCCTTGCGTCATCATTGGCAGAGAACCAACCGGAACCATATTCCAGCATATACAGATCGCCATTGTCGGCAAACTCCATATCCATCGGGTTACTGAACTTATAGCCCGGCATAAACCTTTCCATGGACACATAGTTACCTTCTTTGTCGAGCGTTACTGCCATGATCCATCCTCTCATCCATTCGTATATCAGCAATTTTCCGTCATAGTATTTAGGAAAGGCACGTGGCGCTTTCCTGAAATCTTCACTATAGAAAACAGGGCCCGCCATTGCGCTTCTGCCACCGCTACCTACCAGCGGAAAGTCTTTGGAAGCGCCATAAGGGTACCATATGAATGCTTTCTGTGCCGGTGGCAATTCTTTCAGGCCGGTATTGTTGGGCGATGTATTGACAGGTCTTGCTGCATCAAATTTGCCGCTGGCCGCGTCGGAAGTGAAGTCAATTTTCGGATAGGCAATGTTATCGCCCACGAAGTAAGGCCAGCCAAAATTTCCGGGCTTTCTTGCCTGGTTTATTTCGTCCTGTCCTGCGGGGCCTTTCACCGGATCAGCATCGTTGGCATCGGGCCCTATTTCTCCCCAGTATACAAAACCGGATCTTTTATCGACTTCAATTCTGAATGGGTTTCTGTCGCCCATAACATAAATTTCCGGGCGTGTCTTCGGTGTGCCTTTCGGGAAAAGGTTCCCCTCGGGTATAGCATATGAACCATCTGTCAGTGGTTTAATACGAATGATCTTCCCTCTCAGATCGTTCGTATTGGCAGAAGACTTCTGTGCATCCCAGGGCGATCTCAATTCACGTTCATCGATGGGAGCATAGGCGGTTGCCCGCGGACTGGTATTATCTCCTGTAGACAAATACAGGTTACCCTGACCATCCCAGCTTATTGAACCACCGGTATGACAGCACTGTTCACGTTGCGTGGCCACTTCAAGCAATACCTTTTTAGATTTCAGATCAAGCACATCGCCATTGAGTGTGTACCTGGTGAGTACATTCTGCGATTTTAGCGGGTCGGAATAGTATAGATATATCCAATGATTTGAAGCGAAATCAGGGTCTTTGTTCAATCCCAGTAAGCCATCTTCCGCTTCAGACTCCTTGCCTTCCCTGTCTTTGTACTTTGTGCTTACAGGGATCGTGGCAATGGTTTTCAGTTGTTTTGTTTTAGTGTTATAGAGCTTTACAGCGCCATGCCGCTCGATGAACAATATACGTCCGTCATTCAGCACCGTAATTTCCATGGGCTCATTCAGTTTCTCCGCCAGCACTACCTTGGTAAACCTGTTCTCCTCCGGCCTGGCTTTTGAATAATCCAGCGTAACAGGAGCTTTGGCGCTCATGGCATATTCCAGGCCGGCGTACAAATGCTTTAAGAACAGCGGCTCTTTGAACGTTTCATCGGTGTGCCCCATATTGGTATAAAACGAACGGCCGCCATCAAAATCGTGGTACCAGCTCATAGGATGGTTGTCGCCATTCTTACCACCTGTATAGCTCTTCTCATCGAGCTTGACCAGCACATGTATGGTTGGATCTATCTGCTTAAAGCTGTAAAATTCATCTGTGCGTTCAAAGGTGTCAGGCATCTCCCTGGTAGCAAAGCTGTTCTTATCGGCCACATAGAATTTACCTTTCTGAATGTTGTTGGGCATAGGATGATCAAGGAACCAGGCGCCTGCCAGTCTTCCATACCATGGCCAGTCATATTCGCAATCTGTAGCAGCATGGATACCAACAAAACCACCGCCGGCCTGTATGTACCTTTCGAATTCCTGCTGCTGCGCATCGTTCAACACATCACCTGTGGTACTAAGAAATACAACCGCGTTGTAACGTTTCAAATTCGATGTCTTAAAAAGGGAAGCATCTTCCGTAAAATCCACAGCGAAGTTTTTCTCCGCCGCCATTTTTGAAATAGCCTCCCTGCCGGCTATGATGGAAGCATGCCTGAAACCCTCGGTTTTGGAAAACACAAGCACACGAAGCGACTGAGCATGGGTATAACCCGGCCCAAAGGTCAAAATAGCTAATAACAGAACAAAAGCCGATAGATCTTTCCTGGCCATGATATTGATATTTTGTGGTGATGGTTAAATGCGGATATTGCTGTCATTGACTGGGTTAAGCACCGGTTTACATAGCGGTCATCAATATCAGAGCAGTTGGCAATAGCTGCACTGCTGTTCAATACTGATCTGTTGAACAAGCACTTTTCATAACGTATAAATGACGGAATAAAGCTAAGGGGAGTTTGTTAATCAGCAAAATTTATTTCGTCAAATTGACAGAATACATAACTTTGGGGAGGGACAATCTATCTAAACACCTGGCAATGAACCGGATAAGCCATCTTCTTTTTAACGCACCAAAGGCATGATATGGATACTACAGCGTTAGACGCTTCTTATTTCGATGAGCAACTATATGTAAAGCATGTGGCGGTCGATAATGTCATTTTCGGTTACCATGACAGGGAACTGAAAGTACTGCTTCAAAGGCCTAATTATCAGCAGAAATGGACCGTAGCGGGTGGATACGTGCGAAAAACAGAGTCCGTTGAGGAGGCAGCGCATAATATTGCATTTCTGAGAACGGGGCTGAAGGACCTTTTCCTGGAGCAGTTCAGATCTTTTGGTAATCCTTCCAGGACGAAAGAAGACTGGCTGGCCATTAAAAAGAGTTTTGAAAATGCAGGTGTGCAGCCGCCCCCTGATTCCTGGATCCTCGATTATAGTGTATCCATCGCCTTTTATACGCTCACGGAATTCTCATTGGTAAGCGTACAGAAAGGGCCCTTTGATGAGGCCCTTGAGTGGTGGCCGGTTGCCCAGTTACCGCCCATGATGTTTGATCACGCCCTGATCATTGAAGAAGCACTGAAGGCCCTGCGCCGCGATATTTACCACTACCCTATCGGTTATGAGCTCCTGCCCCGGAAGTTCACCCTTCCCGAGATCCACAGCCTGTATGAGACCATTTTGGGTAAAACCCTTGACAACAGGAACTTCACCAGGAAACTAATGTCGAGCGGGATCATAAAGAAACTGGATGAAATACGAAGCATCGGCGCACACCGGTCTCCTTACCTGTATAAGTTTGAAAAGAAGAAGTATGATGCAGCTTTGAAGAACGGTATCTTTCTGGGCTTCTGAAACGTTCTGCACCGGAGAGAGGGCCTCTACGGCTTTCGGTCTCGCTCCCCTGCATAGCTTCCTGTGCCGGCAAACAAAATCAGAACAAAAACAAGCCCGCCCGTTTCGGCAAAACAACATCGGAAGAGGACGGTGATAGGTAGCCGCAGTAAAAGTTTATAAATTGTCAATAAAACAATTAAAATTCTGTTATTTTTAAGGAAGCTTTGTCCGGTTATGAACTGATAATTCCAAGTTGTTGTGAAATATATTCTTTATATCTCTTATCTGATGCTATGGTCACAGGTGGCTTTTTCGCAGCAGAGTGATCTTAACTTCGTTAATTTCAGCAGTGAAAATGGCCTGTCGTCCAATACAGTTTCCACCATACTGAAGGATAAGTACGGATATATGTGGTTTGGCACAGACGACGGCCTTAACAGGTTTGATGGAGTTAATTTCTCCGTTTACAGGCATAAGCAAAGCGATACCATGAGCATTGGCGCCAATTCAATACTCGCCATGCACGAAGACCGCTCCGGCAATCTCTGGGTTGGAACAAATACCACACTATCCCTGTACGACCGCAAAAAGGATTGTTTTATTAATTACCGGTTCACTTCCGGCAATACAGCGCGGACCATTTTCCGTGATCATACCGGCAAACTGTGGATAGGAAGTTATGCAGGCCTGTTCACATTCGATCCGCAAACCGGGAAAACAGGTCAGTATCAGGCCAATGCTGCCAGGCCTGGTCAGCTGGCGGGAAACGTCATTACCTGCGTATTTGAAGACAGCAGGCACAGGGTGTGGATAGGTGGCAATTCCGGCTTGTATCTCTATCAAAGCAGCACTGACAATTTCAAACACTTTGCGCATAATACAAGCGACTCCCTTTCACTTCCCGACAACTCCGTAAAGGTGATAACAGAAGATCATAACGGCAATTTATGGATTGGCAGCGAAGACGGCGGTTTAAGTATGTTACTGCCCGATGGGAAAGGCTTCCGCACCTACACACATAGCAAAACAGATAAACAGACGCTGAGCAGCAACCGCATCTGGACAATAACGCCGGAGAGCCCCAATAGCTTATGGGTGGGCACCGAGGAAGGACTGAACATCTTCGATCTGCAGAAAAAGACTTCCCACCGAGTGGAGCATGACGCCAGGAACAAGTATAGCCTGCATGGCAAGTCTGTCAGGAGCATCTTTATAGACAAGAACGGTATTTACTGGATCGGAACCTATCAGGGTGGCATCAGCAAATACGATAAGAATCTGGCCTTCTTCAACCTCCGGGAGAGCAATCCCTTTGACCCGAAAGGATTGACAGCCCCCGTAATCACTTCTTTTGCCGAGGATGGAAACGGAGATATCTATGTTGGAACAGATGGTGGCGGTATCAACCTCTATCACAGGAGCAACGGCCTGTTCGATCATCCGCTGTTCTGGGGCGAAGGCAAAGCACCGGCAGTACTCGCGCTGGAACGCCTGGACCAGGAGCTCTGGATCGGGACTTTCATGCAGGGCCTGTATGTACTGAACACGCAGACAGGCAAGGTACGCCACTATACCAAAGGCGATGGGCAAAAAGATCTTTCCGGTAACGATATTTTTTGCCTTAAAAAAG
Organism: Chitinophaga filiformis; assembly: GCF_023100805.1. Lineage (NCBI taxonomy): Bacteria > Pseudomonadati > Bacteroidota > Chitinophagia > Chitinophagales > Chitinophagaceae > Chitinophaga > Chitinophaga filiformis. The sequence goes on along the minus strand of NZ_CP095855.1, from coordinate 3,300,418 downwards.
ACAGCAGGGGAAATATCTGGATCGGCACGAACGGAAACGGTGTAAACGTTTACGATCCGGTATCAGGACAGTTTCGCCGCTTTGATAAAGAGCAGCGCTATGCCGCTGGTATAAGTACGCTTAGCCGTGGTTTTATCCGCACTATAGAGGAAGATGAATCCGGCAATATCTGGATCGGTACGCTGGGATCCGGTATAATAATGCTCGATCCATCCCGTGATAAGATCCGGGTATTTAACCGGGAAAATAGTAACCTGCCAGCCAACGACATGCAGACCATTTGCGCCGGCAAGAACGACCGGATCTGGGCAGGTAGCCCGGGTGAAGGATTATGCCTGTTCGATGCCAAAACAGGGAAATTTGTTCGCTATGCGGAACAGGAAGGCATATCCAATGCTGTCATCTATAAAATACTGGAAGATGATGCGGGCAAAATATGGGTCAGCACCAACAAGGGCATCAGCAGCTTCGACCCCGCCACCAGCAAATTCAAAAACTATTTCCCCTACAACGGTTTACAACGCAGTACCTTCTGCCTGGGAGCAGGCCTGAAAACCAGCAAGGGAGAACTGTTCTTCGGCGGCCTGGATGGATTTAACTACTTCTATCCGAAACTGTTGAACTACAACAGGAATGTACCGAAGATCGTACTCAGCGACCTGAGGATTTCCAGCAGCTCTGTCATACCTGGCAATAAAGCGCCGATCAAAGAGCATATTTCAGTGGCAAAGGAGATCCGGCTGGATTACAAACAGAACTTTTCCATCGATTATACAACGCTGAATTATACAGCTCCGCAGGAAAGCCGGTATTCCTATATCCTGGAGGGTTTTGATAAAACCTGGAATGAGGTGGGTTCTATCCGGACAGCGGTATTCTCCAATTTACCGCCGGGCGACTATGTATTTCGCGTCAAAGCAAGCAGCGATGATGGTTCCTGGACCACCGGGCAGGCCGTCATCCATGTATATGTAAGGCCCCCCTTCTGGCTTACGGTATATGCCTATATCTTCTATGTGCTTGCAATAGGCTTCACCTTATGGGCGCTGCGGCAGCGCGCCATCCATAAGATCAGGAATAAGTTCGCCCTTGAACAGGAACGCCTCCAGATAAGACAGGCCATGGAACTGGAAAGAAAAGAGGCCGAACGGCAACGCGAATTCGAGCAGGTCAAAGTCAAATACCTCACCAACTTAAGCCATGAATTCCGGACACCGGTATCATTGATAGTAGGCCCCATTGAAAAGCTGATACAGGAAGAAGTCTGCCAGCCGAAATTAAAACAACTGCAGCTCGTAAAAAGGAATGCCAGGAGGCTTTTAAACATGGTCAACCAGCTACTGGATTTCCGTAAACTGGAGGAGCAGGAACTGAAGCTGAACCTGACACAGGGCGACATCGTTTCTTTCATTGGGGAAGTGGTGGAACTGTTTAAGGATATTTCTGATCGCAGGCATATCAATTTTTCTTTTACAAGTGCGCTAAGCAGCTTCCATACCTGCTTTGACCGCGATAAAATTGAGCGGATCCTGTTTAATCTCTTGTCGAACGCCTTCAAGTTCACACCGAAAGGCGGCCAGATATCACTGAACATTGACCATGATCCCTCGCAGGGTATCACGATCACGGTGACAGACACCGGTATTGGCATGACACCCGACATCAGGGAGCGGATATTCACGCGTTTCTTCCAGGGAGACGTGCATCCCGGCATATTGAACCAGGGCAGCGGTATTGGTCTGTCCATTGCGCTGGAATTTGTGAAAATGCACAATGGCACCGTCAACGTGGAAAGCATCCCCGGAAAAGGAAGCGCATTCACTGTACAATTGCCTTTGGAACCGGTACGGGAACCTGTTGAAAGTACCGACCTGCTGGTGGTGGGCCCGGAAGGACACCTTGATACGGGCGATGCGCAGGCATTAATGGCGCCTGTACAACAGGCCTCCGTTCCCGCGGCAGAAAAACTAACGGTGCTGCTGATTGAAGACAATGACGATTTCCGGTATTATCTGAAAGACAATTTAACCCCTTTCTATAAAATCGTGGAAGCCGCTGACGGGAAAGAAGGATGGCAAAAAGTATTGTCGGCTCATCCCCAGGTTATTGTGAGCGATATCAATATGCCCTATATGGATGGCATACAGCTAAGCCAGAAAATCAAATCGGACAAAAGGACCAGCCATATCCCGATCATCCTGTTAACAGCCCTGACTGGCGATGCATCCCAGTTAAAGGGGCTGCAGACAGGCGCCAGTGACTACCTCACCAAACCGTTCAATTTTGATATCCTGAATATAAAGATCAACAACCTCCTGCTGCTGAACCAAAGTCTGAAAGACACCTACACGCGCCAGTTAAAGGTGGTGGTACCAGCTGCCGAAGTGGAATCGGAAGACGAAAAATTCCTGGTAAGGGTTACGCAATATATCGAGGACAATATTAACAGCGACAGCTTAACGGTAGAAGATCTAAGTAAGCACCTGTTTATGAGCCGTGCTTCATTGTACAATAAAGTAGTACAATTGACAGGTGAAACGCCGGTAGAATTTATCCGCTCCATTAAATTAAATAAGGCCGCCAGCTTGTTGGAGAATAGTGATATGAAAATTGCACAGATCGGTTATGCCGTCGGATTTTCCACACCCAATTATTTTGCACGGGCATTCAAAGCAAAATTCAACCTCTTACCTTCCGAATACCAGCTGCTGAAAAAACGATCGGTCAATTAAAATCCATCTATCCGATCATGATCATCTGCACCGCTGTACCAGCAGGTGCGCCCCTCCGCGGAGTTGATGGATTTAGTCAATGGCTTGCACCTTTTAACAGGAACGCCCCTTCCCGCAGGGGATTATTTCATGCATTTCCCTTCTTCAGCGGCAAAAAACTGATCCAAACCGCACACTGGCATACAAGACAGTCACCATACATTATTCACTATTTATCAATCCATTTCAGGCAACTACCGGTCAAAATATACTCATTTAGACATTTGTGCTATTCATTTATACAAATAAGCCATGATACTTCAGTGAGTGAGGGTACATTCGCCTGGATGATATAAGCTATAGCGTCCACGTATATGAACGGACATTTTCCACGGTATTTAAAAAACTGATCTGGCAATGAAAAAAGCGAGACGATGCATTCCACTTGTCGGCCTTGTGCTGCTTATCTGTTTCCCTGGCATCCTGGCTGCCCAGCAGACAGCAGGCGGAAAAACTACTGACCTCACCGATGGCGCATCCAAAAAGGATGACTATCGGCACTATCCGATGTGGAACACTTCCCTTCCAATAGAACAGCGTGTCAATGACCTGGTAAGTCGCCTCACGCTGGAAGAAAAAGTAGGTCAGATGCTGAATGCAGCACCGGCCATCGTGCGCCTCGGCATTCCTGCCTATGACTGGTGGAATGAAACCCTGCATGGCGTTGCCCGTACGCCCTACCATGTTACCTCCTATCCGCAGGCCATTGGAATGGCTGCCACCTGGGACACAGCGGCGCTCTACCAGATGGCTGACTATTCTGCTACCGAGGGCCGGGCTGTACACAATAAGGCCACATCTACAGGCAGAAACAATGAGCGGTACATGGGCCTTACTTATTGGACACCCAACATCAACATATTCCGTGATCCCCGCTGGGGCCGTGGTCAGGAAACCTACGGCGAAGATCCCTACCTGACGGCAAAACTGGGCGCTGCTTTCGTCCGCGGTTTGCAAGGAGATGATCCTAAATACCTGAAAGCGGCTGCCTGCGCCAAACATTTTGCCGTTCACAGCGGTCCTGAGCCCAGCCGGCATGCCGATAACTTCACTCCTTCCGCACATGACCTCTGGGACACCTACCTGCCGGCATTCCATGAATTGATTGTCAATGCCCGGGTAGCAGGGGTTATGTGTGCTTATAACGCATTAAACAGCCAGCCCTGTTGTGCCAATGACCTGTTGATGAATGATATTCTGCGCCACCAGTGGAAATTTGATGGTTATGTTACCAGCGATTGCTGGGCGATCGATGACTTCTTCAAATACCATAAGACACATAAGGACGCCACATCGGCCGCCGTGGATGCCATCATTCATGGCACTGATGTAGAATGCGGCACTTCCGTATACTATTCATTGGTAGATGCCGTAAAAAAAGGCCTGCTCACAGAACAGCAGCTGGACGTTTCCGTAAAGCGGCTGTTTACCATCCGTTACCGCCTGGGTATGTTCGACCCCGCTTCGCAGGTTAAATATGCACAAACACCGGAATCGGTGCTCGAATCGCCCGAACATGTTGCCCATGCACTTAAAATGGCCAGGGAATCCATTGTATTGTTGCAAAACCGCGACCAGTTGCTACCGCTCAGCAGGACTATCAGGAAGATAGCAGTGATCGGCCCCAATGCTGACAATAAAATAGCAGTACTGGGCAATTACAATGGCACACCATCCCATGTTGTAACGCTGCTGGAGGGCATAAAGAAGAAACTGGGACCGGACGCGGAGGTTATCTATGAAAAGGCGGTCAATTATACCAACGATACGCTCCTTGCCTACCGAGACATTGCCCCGCTGCTTTCTTTTAACGGTGAGCAGGGCGTGCAGGCGCAGTATTATAACAATGAAAAACTCAGCGGAGAGCCTGTAAAGAGCCTGATCGAAAAAGACATAGACCATTACTGGGCAGAGGGACAAACACCTGTACCAGGGCTGGGCACTATTCACTATTCTGCGCGGTACACCACCCTCTTATCGGCCCCAAAGAGTGAGACAATGAATTTTGAAATTGAGGGGGATGATGGTTACCGGCTTTATATCAACGACAAAATGATCGTTGATGCCTGGCAGCGGAACCGCTGGGGTGCCCGGCAATTCCTGTTGCCCGTTAAAAAAGACAGCACTTATAAGATCGTTATAGAGTTCTATCAGAATGAAGGGAATGCCGGTATCAGGCTGAAAGCCGGCGACCGCGTAAAAACAGATTTCACCGCCCTGGCAGAAAAACTGAAAGGCGTGGATGCGATCATTTTTGCCGGGGGCATATCCCCGCAACTGGAGGGAGAAGAGATGCCTGTGCAGGTACCGGGATTTAACGGGGGCGACAGGACCAGCATTATGCTGCCACAGGTACAAACCGAGCTCCTGCAGGCGCTTCAGCGCGGCGGTAAACCAGTGGTTTTTGTGATGATGACCGGCAGCGCTATTGCCTGTCCCTGGGAGAACGAAAACATACCGGCCATTCTTAACGCATGGTATGGAGGGCAGGAAGCAGGAACAGCGATTGCCGATGTATTGTTTGGCGATTATAATCCTTCCGGCCGCCTGCCTGTTACCTTCTACCAGTCAGATAAAGACCTGCCGGCATTCGGCGATTACTCCATGCAAGGCAGGACCTATCGCTATTTTAACGGGAAGGCCTTATATCCCTTCGGATACGGATTAAGCTACAGCCGCTTTAACTACAGCCAGCTGAATATCCCTGAAAATACGGCGCAAGGTACACCGCTGGCAGTGAAAGCCATTGTTACCAACACAGGAGACCGCGACGGCGATGAAGTTGTTCAGCTCTATGTGAGCCATCCCGGCATCGCGGGAGCGCCCGTCAAAGCACTGAAAGGCTTCCGGCGTGTCCACTTACAACGTGGAGAGACAAAGGCGCTTAGCTTCAGGCTGACGCCGGAAGAGCTGTCGCTGATCAATGAAAAAGGAATAGCATATCAACCAAAAGGAAAGATAACAATCAGTATAGGGGGAAGACAACCAGGAACAGATCATCAGTCCACCAGTAATGTAGTATCAAAAACAATCCTGATCCACTAGGAAGCAGCAACGCAACATAGCACTGTAGTATCCATGCCTTCTCATGCAGATGGCTACGGGCCAACTATGCCTTGCACATTCCAGCATTTTACAAAATGAAATAAAACCACGATTATGAAATTTTCGGTTACGCACAGCTTGCAAAAAGCGTCAACCTTCTTCAGATGCCTATGGGGGAAAACGATGCTCACTTGTCTATTTGCTCTTCTGGCCGCGGCACAGGCCAACGCTCAAAACATCACTATTAGCGGGCGCGTTATCGGCGACGACGGAACAGGCATTCCGGGCGCCAGCGTACAGGTAAAAGGCGCTAAAAACGGCGTACAAAGCAACAGTGAAGGCTTCTTCAAACTTACGGCGCCTGCTAACGCCACACTACTGATCTCTTCCGTGGGTTTCGTACCGCGCGAAATGGCCGTTAACCGGCAAACCACCCTGAACATCACTTTAAAATCGTCCGTCAGCGATCTGGAACAGGTGGTGGTAATAGGCTATGGTACCGCAAAGAAGAAAGATGTAACAGGGGCAACGGTTTCTGTGAAGGGAGAAACATTAAGAGAAGTTGGCGCTCCCAATATTTATAACCAGTTACAGGGCCGCGCCGCTGGTATTGACATTGTAAACAATGGCTCCAGCATAGGCACCGGCGGTGAGATCAGGATCAGGGGCAACCGCTCCCTTGCCTCCAGCTCAAACTCTAACAATGCGCAGAACGGACCATTGCTGGTGGTGGACGGTATACCCCTTTCGGGCGGTAGCATCAATGATATCAATCCCAATGATATTGCCACCATCGATGTACTGAAAGATGCATCAGCTACGGCTATATACGGCTCGCGCGGATCGGGCGGCGTTATTATCATTACCACTAAAAGAGGCCGGCAGGGCAAGTCTGTCACGAGTTATGACGGTTATGTGGGCGTTTCCCAGGCAATGGGCACCTACGACCTCTTTAACGCACAGGAATATGCCGCCTTCAAAGATGCCGCTAAACAGGGGCAGCCAAATCCCAACAATCCCCATCCTAACGCCCTCACTCCGATTGAACAGGAGAACCTGGCAAAAGGTGTCAACACAGACTGGCAAAAACTATTGCTGACAACAGGTATCCGTACGGACCATAACATCAGCGTTTCCGGCGGAAATGAAACGACACTGTACAGTTTTGGCTTCGGCGTTTTTCGCGAAACAGGCATTGTACCTGATCAGCGCTTTGACCGTGGCTCCCTGCACATCGCCATCGATCATAAGATGACGGAACGCCTGAAAGTAGGGCTGACCACTACCAATACCATGAGCTGGGCCAACCGTGTCAATACCAACGCTTATGGCGCGGCCACCAGGTTAAGTCCATTGTACCTGCCCTACAATGCTGACGGCAGCATCAACTTCCAGCCTGCTATACAACAATCCAACGATGCACAACAGATAAGCCCACTCACCTCCATCGGTAACAACGAAAAGATCAAAGCCCGTACACGCCGGTTCAGAACACTGACAAATGTGTACGGAGAGCTGGAGATCATCAAGGGGCTTAAATTAAGAAGCAGCCTGGCGCTAGACTGGATACAGACCATGAACAACAACTACACCGGCCCGGGAACCGTGTTCAATACAAACACGACGACCGCCGGCGCTACCCTGAGCCAGTCGAACGATGAAACATGGAGCTATACCGTTGACAACTCGCTGAGTTACGAAAAGACATTTGCAGAAAAACATAAGATCCAGGCCACAGCCCTGCATGAGGTAGTGAAGAACTTCAATCAGAGCCAGCAGTTCAACGGGCAGGGTGTTCCGGTCGATTATATCCAGGATTACAATTTCCAGCTGGCCAATTCGCTGACAGCAAATGCATCGGGCTACAGTGACCGCGGACTGCTCTCTTATATGGGACGTGTGTTTTATTCCTACGACGACCGCTATATGTTAACAGCTACTGTCAGGACCGATGGCGCTTCTGTACTGGCTCCCGGCAATCAGTGGTTCACCTATCCCGCTTTGTCGGCAGGATGGAACATGAGCAACGAGAACTTCATGCGCAATATCAAGTGGATAGATAATCTTAAGCTCAGAGTGGGATGGGGCGTAAGTTCAAATCAGACCATTGCGCCTTATACCACCATCGGTAGTCTCTCTTCCAATTTCTACAACTATGGCGCCGGCACCTCCCCCAATGTAAACTTTGTATCGGGCTACACGGTCAACACATTGCCGAATCCCAGGCTCACGTGGGAATCTACAAGGGGCTACAACATAGGGCTGGATTTCGGATTCTTCAATAACCGTTTGAGCGGTGCTGTTGAATACTACAACGTCAACACCCGCGACATCCTGTTGAGTAAAGAATTGCCACGCAGCAGAGGCGCCAACTCTGTATTGGTGAACCAGGGAAAGACCGCCGGTCATGGCGTGGAGATAACGCTCAGCAGCCTGAATGTGAAAAGCCGTAGCGGGTTCACCTGGAATACAGACCTGAATTTTTCCATGGCCAGGGAAAAGATCGTTGCGTTGCAACCCGGCCTGACCCAGGACGTGGGCAATGGCTGGTATGTAGGGCAACCGCTGACCGTCATTTATGACGTAAAGAAGATCGGTATATGGCAGCTTGGCGAGAAAGAGAATGCCAGCAAATACGGCGCTGCACCGGGCGATATCAAGATACAGGATGTTAATGGCAATGGCACCATTGGTGCGGAAGACCGCCAGGTGATCGGCAATTTCCAGCCGGACTTTGTATTTGGTTTCAGTAACCGCTTTGCCTATAAGAACTTTGATCTGAACATTGTAACCTTCGGCCGTATCGGGCAAACAGTGGTGGTAACCTATCTGACCGCCGATGGCGGCGCTGCCGGTTATCCGTTCTTTATGAACAGCCGTGTGAACCAATACAAGGTGAATTACTGGACACCAGACAATCCTACGAACGAATTCCCGCAGCCTGATGCCAGCAGGGACGCTTTACAGTATACCTCTACCCTGTCTTACCGCGATGGTTCTTTTATAAAGATACGATCCATCAACCTGGGCTATAATCTTCCATCGAAGATCACCAGCAGGATCGGCATCAATTCCATGCGCCTTTACCTGGCCGCACAGAATCCGTTCATACTCTGGGCGCCACTCGTACATGACGGACTGGGAATTGATCCTGAAGGGAACGGCAATGGTAATGCTGTCGGTTCTACAGCAGGCGGAACGCCTGTAGTAGGCAGGGCTATCACGGTAGGAATGGGTGTACCTCCTACACGGCAGTATATGTTTGGTGTTAACGTTAAATTCTAATCCTGAAACTTCGCTCAATATGAAACTGAATATAAAAATAGCGTGTCTGCTGCTGACTGCATTCGTGTTAACGGGCACGTCCTGTAAAAAAGTCCTGGAAGAGCAGCCAAGGGCAACGATCGATCCTGCCTATTTCAGAACACCGGAAGGCCTGGAAGGAGGCGTTGCCGGTATATACTCTTCTTTCCGCGGTCACTGGGGAACACAGATCTTTACGCAGCTGTTCAATAGCGGCACAGACGAGATGATCAGGGGTGGCGCTGCGGATGTGCAACACAACTTCACCTACTCATCGCTGATGAAGAGTAACACCAACGACTATGCCGGTTTCTGGAATTCCATGTATATAGACATCAACACAGCTAATGGTGTGCTTGAATTCGGGCCTGCCGCATCTATGGATGAAGGCAAAAAAGCGCACCTGCTGGCGCAGGCAAAATTCCTCCGGGCATTTTGCTATTACTATCTCGTCACCACTTTCGGTGATGTTCCCCTCCATCTCAATTTTAATACGGAAGCAACAACTGCCGATGCAAGGGCCCCGATGGCAGAAGTATATGATGCGATCATAAAAGACCTGCAGGAGGCGGCAGCAGTATTGCCGGATCAGCCGGCTGCGGGATTGGGTAAACCCGCCTATAAGGCCACCGCGCTTTACCTGCTGGCAAAAACCTATTTATGGCGGGGATGGTCTGCCGCAGCAAAGCCGACTGACTTCACCGACGCCTTTAATACCGCTAAAAGTATCATCGACAACAAAGGTACTTATGGCCTTGATCTCTGGCCTGTGTTTTCCCAGGGTTTCCTGGAAGGCAATGAATACGGACGTGAGACACTGATGGTGATTGATCATACCAAAGACCTGAAGTTTGGCGAGAACTCCCAGACCGGTACAGGCGCTGGTAACCTGAAAGAAAATAAATCCAACTTTTTCTTCCGCCCCAATTATCCTACCGTCAATGCAAATTATCCCGATGCCGGAGGCGCTTATGTTTGTGTAAGGGATGTTCAGAATGGCCGCCCATGGCAAAGGATAAGACCCAATATGCGTTATGTACTGAATGTGGCTTTTGCCAACAGGGCTACTGACTCCCGCTATGATGGTACCTTCCAGACAATCTGGTTATCCAACAGCGTACCTGCTTCCGCCAAAGGCACCGCAGGTGCTGCTACACCACGAGGCACCCTTGTGAATGGTGTTGACACCGCCATCTGGATGGCCGACAGAGTAGTGACGCCAGCGGAAAGAGCTGCCTTCAAGGGAATCATTTTCGAACCTGATTACCTGCCTGGTGCAACAATACCTTATACCAGCCTGCTTTTCCCTTCGCTGCGCAAATGGGACGATTCTACAAGAGCTGATATGAACGATTATTCTGACAGACCGTACATCCTGTTCCGCTTTTCTGAAGTGTACCTGATTGCGGCAGAAGCGGCGCTGAAAGGGGGAGGAACCCTACAGCAGGCAGCCGATATGCTAAATGTACTGAGAATAAGGGCTGCATTGAAACCCGGGCAAACACCGGAACAGTATGCCGCCGCAGTGGCTGCACAGACCATCACAGCGGCACAGGTAACGCTGGACTTTATTCTCGACGAACGTACCAGGGAGCTATATGGTGAGTGCAACAGATGGTACGATCTTTCGCGCACGAAAACGCTTGTTGCCAGGGTAAAACAATACAATGATGAAGCAGCAGCCAATGTGGTGCAGGAACATATGTTGAGGCCCATTCCCCAGCAACAGATAGACCTGGTGACAGAAGGCCCTGCCTTTCCACAGAACCCCTGGTATGGGAATTGACGGATGGCACAAGCACTGTTTTAAAATTACATGGACCATACGAATATCATGAAAGAAAAAACTGTATACCAGTACCTGTTTGCCTTAACGCTGGTGTTTACCACGCTGCAATTACATGCCCAGCAGGCGGTGAATCCCATCATTTATGCGGATGTACCCGACATGTCCATATTACGCGTTGGCAACACCTATTACATGAGCAGCACCACCATGCATATGAGCCCAGGGGTACCCATTATGAAATCCACCGACCTGGTTAACTGGAAGATGGTCAGTTATGCATACAAGGTGCTTGATGATGTGGACGAGTTAAACCTGGACAATGGAAAGAGCACCTATGGCAGGGGATCCTGGGCCAGCAGCCTGCGTTATCATAATGGCGTCTTTTATGTCAGCACTTTTGCCGGCACTACAGGGAAGACATACATCTATTCTACCAGGGATATTGAAAAAGGTCCATGGAAAGCAGTGGCTTTCAAACCTGCCTTACATGATCATTCTCTTTTCTTTGATGACGATGGCCGCGTATACATGGTGTACGGCTCCGGCAGGATCATGCTGGCAGAGCTGAATGAAGATCTCTCCGGACTTAAGCCGGGTACAGACAGTAAAGTGATCATAGAAAATGCGACTTCGCCGGCAGGCGCCAATATTGGTCTGCCGGCGGAAGGCTCGCAGTTGTTCAAGGTCAATGGCAAGTATTATCTCTTTAACATCTGCTGGCCAAAGGGCGGTATGCGTACGGTGACCATCCATCGTGCAGATAAAATCACCGGGCCTTATGAAGGGCGTGTGGCCCTGCAGGATAAAGGCGTAGCGCAGGGAGGCCTGGTCAGTACGCCCGCGGGAGTATGGTATGCATACCTGTTCCGGGATTACGGTGCTGTAGGCAGGATCCCCTACCTGGTGCCGGTAAAATGGGAAGACGGCTGGCCAGTGCTTGGCATAGATGGTAAAGTTCCCGATACATTACACCTGCCCGCCGGCAAAGGCTATAACCCTGGCATCGTTGCTTCGGATGAATTTACCCGAAAGCCCGGTACTTCCCCTCTCCCGCTTGTATGGCAATGGAACCACAATCCGGATAACAGTGACTGGTCGCTGTCGCAAAGGCCCGGATACCTGCGGCTTACTGCCAGCCGTATAGACACGAGTATCCTGCTTGCCCGCAATACGCTCACCCAACGGACCTTTGGGCCCGTATGTTCAGGTGTAACTGCCATTGAAGTATCAGGCATGAAGGATGGCGATTGTGCAGGATTACTACTGTTGCAGAAAAAATATGGATGGGTAGGGGTGAAAGCAGCGGCAGGCAGCAGATCAGTTGTGATGGTGAGCGCCGGATCGGAAGCGCCTGTAGAGATAGCAAGCATCCCGCTTCAGCAGGAACGCGTATACCTGAAAGTGGATTGCGATTTCCGCAACCGGACCGACAAAGGATATTTCTACTATAGCACTGACGGAAAGTCCTGGAAACAGATAGGCACTGTGCTGCAGATGTCTTACACGATACCACACTTCATGGGATACCGCTTTGGCTTGTTTAACTATGCAGGCAAGCAGGCCGGTGGATATGCCGATTTTGATTTCTTTCACATCACTGATAAAATATCAAACGACCACTAGTCGCAATACCGGCGCTCACATCATCTCAATCTGAGCGCCGGCATTGATCTATAAACCCTCAAAATGAAAAACCATGAAAGAACAACCTCCTATCTAGCATGCCATGCATGCCCACGTGACTGGCGTACAATCGCCGACCCTTTTGAAAAACTATTAAAGTACTTAACAACATTCACTATGAAAGCAACCCTTTTTCTCAGAAGCCTGGGAATATCATTTCTTTCCCTCAGTTTAGTCGTTTCTTCCTGTACTAAACAACATTCAGAAGACATTAGCCTCAATGGTCAAAAAGCAAATAAAGCAGAAGGCACAGCAGATGTTGGCATACTGGCAACTGCTACCGTCGACGCCAATACTGTACAACAAACCATCCAGGGATTTGGCGGCATGAGCGTTCCGATCTGGATAGGTGACCTGACGGCAGACCAGCGGACGAAAGCCTTTTCCACCAGTGGTATCGGTATGAGCATTCTGCGGGTAATGGTGCCCACCAGCAGCAGCCAGTTCGCGGCAGAAAAAGCCACGATCGATGCAGCCAAGGGGTATGGCGCCAAAGTAATTGCCACCGCCTGGAATGCGCCCTCCTCCATGATGGATGGATCTTATCTGCGCGCCAGTGCCTGGGGCGACTATGCAGCTCACCTGCGCGCTTATACACAGGCAGTGGGTGGTGTATATGCGCTGTCGCCATGGAATGAGCCTAATTACCTGGCATCGGAATGGATGCACGGAACGGCTACAGAGATCGCCAATTTCGTGGCAGCCCAGGGCGACAACTGCGGAGCGCCCATTATGTGCCCCGAGCCATTTAACATGGACCAGACCTTCATCAACACCTATCTCAGCAATGCTACCGCTAAGTCGAAAACACTTTTTGTAAGCGGACATATTTACGGTAAAACACCGTATAACCTGGGTAGTATCGGTAAGTCGGTATGGATGACGGAGCACTATACCAATTCTTCCATCAGCGGTAATGACTGGCCTAATGCGATGAATGCAGCCAAAGAAATTCACGACTGTATGACGGCAGGATGGGCCGCTTATGTATGGTGGTACATTCGCCGTTTTTACGGGCCGATAGATGAGAACAGCAACATCACCAAGGTAGGATATGTAATGGCACACTTTGCAAGATATGTACGTCCCGGTTATACAAAGATCGCCTGCTCTGCCAATCCGTCCACAGGTGTGTATACGACCGCTTACAAGAGCGGATCAAAAATTGTGATCGTTGCCATTAATACAAATACAGCGGTTACCTATCAGTCATTCAGCATCATCGGAGTAACAGTGAACAGTTTCAACCGTTACGTAACCACCAGTTCATCCAACCTGGCGGCAAGCAATTTCAGCATTTCAAATAACGCCTTTGGCATCAACCTGCCTGCCTCCAGTATCACGACCCTGGTTTCTAACTGATAGCTGTTTCATCATCTATTTCGCAACACTATGAAAAGATTAACATATCTGGGAGCACTGGTTATATTACTGCCACTGCTCTCCCAATGCTCGAAAAAGCTGGCCGAAGCGGCGCCTGCTGCAAGCGGGGAAAAAAGGAGTGCAAAGGTAGAAGCCATTGCCAACCCCACATGGTATGCAGAAGCCAGGTGTTTCCTGGATGGCCCTGCAGGCGCCTTCGATGATCTGGCAGTAAAAGATCCTTCTATCGTTTACGCCGGCGGCAAATATCATCTCTTTTACACAGGCCGCGATAAAGGCACCGGTGGCCTTTGGCGCATGGGATATGCTTCCGCTACTTCCGTGGGCAACCTGAAAACCGCCAGCCGCACGTATATGAGTGCGCTCAATGCCGGCTCCTATTTTTGTGCACCGCAGGTATTCTGGTTTCCCGCAAAAGGAAAATGGTTCCTGATCTACCAGAGCGGACAAGGCGCTTCCTTTTCAACCTCCACTGATGTGGGAAACCCTGCCTTATGGACACCTGTGAGAAGCATGGGTTTTGGTGATGGTATAGATTTCTGGTGCATTTCAGACGGCACTTATGTGTATTGCTTTTATTCCGCGCAGGATGGATCGCGTACTATTAAAAGGCGCAGAACAACAGTTGCCAATTTCCCTTACAACTGGGAGGCACCCACTATTGTTGCCACCAATACCTTTGAAGCGGTCCACGTTTACAGGAATAAGGCTGATGGGAAATACTACATGATCGTGGAAGATATCAACCGGTACCAGGAATTGTGGACTGCCAGCAGTCTGGGAGGCACCTGGACGCAGGTGGCCGAGAAATGGGCGTCGAAAGACAATCTGCGATTCCTTTCTGAGGCATGGACCGGCCAGGTATCACATGTTGAGGCTATCCGCTCAGGTACAGACGATAAAATGGAGATTGACAACATCGACCGCTGCCAGTTGCTGATCCAGGGAGTGCCGAATGGCGACTACGGGGACTATGGCAATATACCATATGACCTGGGCCTGATCAGGAACTATCAATAAAGTGTGTCAGGCAGTATGCTATAGAATATCAATAAACAACGCTAAATTGGGAAGAGGAATACTCACCCTGTCTGGCGTTGTTTATTCCCTTTTTAGCCCGGTATACGCTTGTTTCATCCCCTGACCCAGGGTCCCTGAATAATTAACGACACTAACATCAGTAAAAAAAAACACGTATGAAACGCTTCTGTCTTATCTCAGCCCTGTTTTGGCTATTTGTTATCCCTGTCCATTCGCAGCACATTGTGCAACAGATGCCTGCAGGTTTTGATTCTCTGCGCGCCGGCATTGCTCATGGCAGTATTGATACCATCAGTTACACATCAAAAACGGTCGGCACACAAAGAAGGGCCTTAATTTACACGCCCCCGGGATTTTCCAAAAAGAAAAAATACCCGGTCTTATATCTCTTGCATGGCATTGGCGGCGATGAGAAAGAATGGCTGAACGGAGGCAAGCCGCAGCTCATCCTGGACAACCTCTACGCCGAAGGCAAACTTGAGCCCATGATTGTCGTAATGCCGAATGGCAGGGCGATGAAAGATGACAGGGCCATTGGCAATATTATGGCGCCGGATAAGGTACAGGCCTTCGCAACATTTGAGCAGGACCTGTTAAACGATCTGATACCTTTCATTGAAAAGAAATATCCTGTTTTAGGTGACAGCGAGCACAGGGCAATAGCCGGTTTGTCCATGGGTGGCGGACAATCACTGAATTTCGGCCTGGGTAACCTGGATAAATTTGCCTGGGTAGGCGGATTTTCCTCTGCACCGAATACTAAAAAACCGGAGGAACTGGTTCCTGATCCGCAAGCCGCAAAAAGTAAACTCAAGCTGCTCTGGATCTCCTGTGGGGCAAGCGACAGGTTGATCTCTTTCAGCAAACGTACGCACGATTATCTCGTCGAAAAAGGCGTTCCTCATATCTACTATATCGAACCGGGGGTGCATGATTTTAAAGTCTGGAAGAACGGCCTGTACATGTTCTCTCAATTGATCTTCAAACCTGTTGATGTTTCCAGCTTCTCCCAATATATTTATACAGGAGAAGGAACACCGGCAAGCACCAATATTCCCGGCATAAAATACCCGCAGATAATGCCTGATAACAAGGTAATATTCCGCCTGAAGGCGCCGGAAGCACACAAGGTACAGATCGACCTGGGCAGGAAATATGACATGCGTAAGGACACCGGCGGCTACTGGTCGCTGACTACCGACACAATACCAGTTGGCTTTCATTATTACTCCCTGGTGGTCGATGGCATACCTGTCGTAGATCCCAATAGCCAGGCTTTCTATGGCATGGGCCGTATGGCAAGCGGCATAGATATTCCCGACCCGGACGGCGATTATTATACCACCAGGAATGTGCCGCATGGACAGGTACGCTCAGTGAATTATTATTCGGCTATTACCCGGTCCTGGAGAAGGGCTCATGTTTATACACCACCCGGTTATGATAAAGATACAGGCGTAAAATACCCGGTGCTCTATCTGCAGCATGGAGCAGGTGAAGATGAAACAGGCTGGCCGGGACAGGGCAAAATGAACCTGATCATGGACAACCTGATCGCCGAGAAAAAAGCAACCCCGATGATAGTGGTGATGGACAGGGGATATGCCATAGACCCACAAAGACCTGCAGTCAATAATGCATCAGGCCCCGGCCCCAGGGGAATGTCCAACAATGTTTTCCCGGAAGTGCTGGTCAAAGAAATTATTCCCATGGTCGATTCAACATTCCGGACACTGTCTGACAGGGAGCACCGGGCCATGGCCGGTCTTTCCATGGGAGGATTTCAAACCTTCCAGACAACTATGACCAACCTTGACAAATTTTCCTATATAGGCGGCTTCAGCGGCGCTGCATTTCTGCAACAAGGCACAGACATCAGCAAGATGTACGATGGCGCCTGGGCAGATCCCGCGGCATTCAACCAGAAGGTAAAGCTGGTATACCTGAGTATCGGTACCACAGAACCGGAAAGAATGTACCAGGGTGTGAAAGGCTTTCATGAGGCACTGGAAACAGCAGGCATCAAACATGTGTATTATGAATCGCCGGGTACTGCGCATGAGTGGCAGACCTGGAGGCGGTCGCTGCGGCAGTTTGCAGGGTTGATATTTAAGAACTAGTTCCGTCTATCTATGGTACTCCTGAACAACACAGCCTTGCAATAGTTGCAGGGCTGTATTGTTCAGGAGTTATCAATAGTATACCTACGCTCTACCGGATATCCATTTTCAATAAGCCTGCAGCACAGTTCAACGCCTTTGGGATCAGGTCCTTACCTCCCGTCTCATAAACCAGAAATAGGTCAGTGCAAAGCATACTGCGGTTGCGGCAAGTAAACCGCTGACCTGCGGCCATACGATCAGGATGCTTTCTCTTACAGACAGCGGGGAAGGGATCGCACCTGCCATCTGTTCCATGGTCAGGGGGCCGAGACTTCTCACTGAAGGCATCAACAGTGTTGTTGTGGCATCGGTATAGAGCTGGCTCGGCGCCAGGCGAAGCAGGTCAAGTATTAAATTGTTATAAAAGAGAATGTCGTCCTGGCCCATGAAATTAGGATCCGGAAAGAACGATCTTACGATCATGTTCACGATGATCCTGTAAAAAATAGTAAAGAACAACCATATGCCAATAGCAGTGAGCGCAGAGGTGGTGGCTTGTTTGAACTTTACAGAAAGCAGTATTGCAAGGCTCAGCCAGAAGCCCACATACAGCACAGTGAGCACAACGAAAAACAATATCCGGAAGAATTCAGCAGCCTCGATGCGCACACCGGTAATAATCAGTCCGCCTCCTATCATCAACAGGCTAAGCGACAAAAACAAAGCAGCTACGATGACCAATGCGCTCACGAACTTAGCGAGCAACAGGTTATCCCTGTATACCGGCTGTGCCAGTAACCTGATGAGGGTACCATTGTTCCGCTCTGCGTTGATCGCATCAAACCCCAGGCTGATACCCAGTATGGCTCCCAGGAAACTCATGAAAATATGGAACGGCGGTAGTGATCCATCTGTTGCCGTCAGTAACTTCAGGTAAAGAAATAAATGATCCGGATCGTTTTCATTAGAAACGGCAGCCTTTAAATTGCTCAGGGAAACATACATCGCTCCCGCAAAGGTCAGCACAATAAGTATCAGCAATACAATGAACCGCCAGCTGCGGATGTGATCGGCCACTTCTTTGCGCAGCATTACGGCGAAGGGCCGCCGGTGAATTGCAGCATCCGGCAACTCCCTCCCTGCTTCGTTCTTAATTCGCAGCCTTCCTGAAAAAAGATCTTTGAAATAAACCACTGGACTTACCATGAGACACGTTTTCAGTTAGATTATTATCAAAATACCGTTGATAGATTTCTTCCAGCCCATATTCCTTCTGATATACTCCCATAATGTCTGCACCTTTCGCCACAAAGAACCTCACCAACTCAGGAGTAATATTTTCAGCACACGATACCTCAACGCTGGCGCCCGACACAGTCACTTTTTTGACTGCCTCCATTTGCAGCAACATCGGTTCCCAGTCGGCAGTAGCAGGCAGGGGCTCCCGGAGCGTGATCGTTACCAGGTAGGATTCTTCGGAAAACAGGTACTGTGATAGCTGATGGATATTCCCGTCTGCCAGCAGTTTTCCGCCTACAAAGATCCCCACACGATCGCAGACCTGTTGTACCTGGTGCAGGTGATGGGAAGAAAGCAATACGGTAATACCCTGCTGCCGGCTCAGTTGCCGGATAAGCTGCAGGAACTCTTTTACACCGGTGGGATCAATGCCGAGTGTCGGCTCGTCGAGGATGATGACCTCGGGTTGCCGGATCAATACGTCCGCGAGGCCCAGTCGCTGTTTCATACCCCGGGAATAGGCGCTCGTCTTTTTATGCATGGCGGCGCCCAGGCCCACCAGTTCCATCATTTCCTGTGCACGCTGGTGTACCTCCTGCTCGGCTATTCCGTTTAGCCTGGCCACATACAACAGGTTCTCCAAAGCGGTCATATTGTCGTAGAACCCCACGCTATCGGGCATATAACCCACCTTGCGCTTTACGCTGATAGGATCGCTGGTGGCATTAAAACCACATACCCTGGCAGTACCACCGGAAGGTTCTGTCAGTCCCAGCATCATCAATATGGTGGTGGTCTTACCGGCACCATTAGGCCCCAGCAGTCCGAAGATCTCGCCGGCGCTGATCCTGAGATGGAGGTTGTCCACGGCTTTCAGCGAACCATAGAATTTTGTCAATCCTTCCAGTTCAATAATGGCGTTTTCCATATGTAAACACGCTTATCTTCTGCCGTATTTTCGTATCAGGTAATAAATGATGCCAACAGCCAGCAGGATGATCAGCACGCCCAGCCAGCCTGCCAGCCACGAAGTGGTGACTGTCATCCTGAAAGTGGCATTGCCGCTTGCATTGGCATTTTTAACAGAGAAATTCGTCACATAATCGCCCGCAATCGTTTTGTCGGGTACATGCAGGCGGGCTATCACATCTACAGATTTGCCCGGCTCCAGCCGCTCAACTTTCGCGGGTTCAAAAGTAGCATCCCATTTAGGGGGTGCCTGTGCAGTTAACTCCAGGCCATCCAGGGGAAGAGAGCCGGTATTTTTTATTGTCAGGTGAACAGGTTTACGGCTACCTTCTGTAATTTCATCACTCAGGCGGCCATCCGGTGTTGTCAATTCCACTGTATATGTCCCCTTGACCACGGCCTCCAGCGCCAGTTGCACCGTATCTCCCTCGGCGGTGGCTGTAACCGGGATATTGTATTTGCCCGGTTGTACGGAAGGTGAAGGAGTGATCTCGATCGTCACATCCTGGGTCCTGCTTGAATCCATTCTGAAAGAAGTCACCTGCATACCCTCTACCCGGAATGTGGCATTCCAGCCGGCTGGTATACCTGCATTGAACTCAAAAATGGCGGCGTGGTTCCTGCCATTGTACAGGGAGGCGTTGTACCTGAATGTTTCCTTTGACGTAGCCTCCAGGTTGATCAGGCGGGCTGTGAAGGTGGAAGTCCGCGCACGTGCCGGGGGACTACCCTTGAATGTAAGCGGGACAAAAGAAAATACAATAACGAGACATAAAGGGATGTAGAGGCGGAATCCGCGGCCCTCATTTCGCCGGGATTGACGAACTAGCGCTAACATAAAACTAACAAATACTTAAATTCATTAATAAAATAAAGCGCCTTTAAAAAAGGCGCTCTAATTTATAATAAATTGAATATTTCCTCCAAATGAAATTGAAAAAATTTTCTGTTTGCTATCGTACCCGGTATTGCAGATCGTTGGGGATCGGTACAGGATTTTTGCTCTCCAGCGTGCCTGGCGTAAGGTAAGACAGCCTAAGTTTAAAGTCTTCATTCCTGTGCAGGTATTCCAGGCGGAATGGATAAAATCCTTTTTGCAGCGGTAATATGTAGGAACAGGTCCGGCTGCTGTAAGAACCCTCCCACTGTATCAGCAACTGGTTGCCGAGGTAAAGTTTTGAACCCTTGTCGGCGTCCAGCACAAAAATATAATAGCCCTCCTCCTTTGCCTGCAGCAGCCCGTCAATGACCAGGGCATAATTGTTCTTTGCAGGCAGTTTATCTATATCGAAATCGGCCGTGGTGATCCCTTCCTGCTGTGGCTTCAGTAGCTTAAAATTGGTAGTACTATCCCATTTCCCTTCATAGTAAGCATAATGAAAACCTCCCGGCAGTATATTCTTTTGCTTTGTGATGGGGCTTAATCTTTTTTCAACAATAAACTCACCGGCTTTCATTTTATCATAACGTGCCCTGTTGGTGAATTGCTTCACCGTTAATCTTGTAGCATCCGTGATACTGATCTCCGGCTGTACCTTTGCAGATAAGCTGGTAGGCTGGCTTCCATCGAGCGTATAATAAGTTTTTGCCGTATCGCCGAAATACCACACTTTAAGGGGCTTGTCTTTCGTAACCATACCATTCATGGGGTGAAATTCAATCCGCCCGTTGCGCCAACCATAGGAGAACTTCAATCCGTCGTAGATGCTTTTCAGCCTTACTGAACTATGTGTTTCATCAGGGTAATTAATATGCTTCCAGGTCAATCCTGCGGGAGCCATCTTATTCAACACGGTATCCAGCGTGGCGATCTTCATACCCTCACCATCCATGCCCTCCCTGCCACTGATAAACAATGTAATATTGGAACCCGCTAATGCCGGTAACTTCTCCGGGGCGATCTTTTTTATGTAACAATCATCCCACCACAGGCTGGGATCAACAGCGATGTATGACTTGAAGGTCTTCGGCTCATTCAGCATGGCATTGATTACGAAGAGGCCGCCCAATGAATGTCCCCATAGCGTGTTATCGCCGTTAGACGGGTATTTTTTATTGATGTAAGGTATCAGTTCATCTTTGATAAAACCAAGGAAATTAGCCGCTCCCCCGGAGGTTTTCCAATCAACCAGATGAGTAGGTGTAAGATCTTTGTTACGATCAATGCCCAGGACGCTCACCACTATGGTGGGCGGCATATAACCCTCTCCTTCTACGAATGGCTGTACTTTATTGATCAAACCTGTGTTCCAGTTACCACCATCCAGCACATACAGCACGTCATATTTGTCGGCGCTTCCCGGTTTATATTGCTGGGGAACAAATACCTGTAAGAGCCGCTTCTCTTTTAATTTGTCTGAATATAAAGAGTCAAGTTTTCCTGTGTCGACCGCTCTCCAGACAGTATCCTGCGCCTTTACTATCTTACTCTTACAACAGATGACAGCTATAAGTATAGCGAAAAGGATAAGTTTAATTTTCATTGGGATGTATAGTTTGATGATTAATGGTATCCGGGCAATGGTTTCGTTTATGCAAAGTCGGCGCACAGCTATCCTGCTTTAAAAATACAAACTAAAACCCAGTATCGGAGATGAATTATCCCACCCCTGGCCACCATTCAAAAAAAAATTTCTCTTCTGCATTTTTTTTGCCCTATCTTAATCAGTCGCGTTCTGCATGCAAGAATGTGTGTAAAAATGACAATTACAGCGTCCTCATATGAAAAAACTACATGCTTTTAAGGATCCTATTCTGGCGACACTGCTCTTTTCTGCCACCTGCCTTCCTGCCTGTAAGCAGGACAGCGGACCGGCGGATAAGCGGATCAAACGAATGGATACCACTCTTACGGCCCGGCTGGCAGACTCCATCGGCGCTATTGTAAAGCCTGAACTGGCAGACAATCTTTCCCTTACCCTCTGGGGTATTGACTCTCTGGTCATATCTCCTATCGCTATTGACATAGACGACCAGGGAAGGGTGTATTACACAACGACAGACCGGCAGAAACACTCCGAATTTGATATACGCGGGCACCGGGACTGGGAAATACCATCTATCAGCCTGCAAACGGTGGAAGAGCGACGTGCGTTCCTGCACAAGGAGCTATCGCCAGAGAACAGCAAAAAGAACGGATGGCTGGCAGACCTGAACGGCGACAGCTCTCACGACTGGCGCGACCTGACCATTGAAAAGGAACATGTGTACCGCCTGGATGATGTTTCCGGCGATGGTGTGGCAGACCAGGCACAATTGGTAGTAGACGACTTCCACGATGAAGTGACAGACGTTGCCGGCGGCGTACTGGCTGAGGGCGATGATCTCTACCTGGCCGTAGCGCCGGATCTCTGGCGCATCAGAGACAAGAACCATGACGGTATTGCAGATGAAAAAACATCTATTTCCCACGGATATGGCATCCATGTAGGCTTTAGCGGCCATGGTATGTCGGGCGTGGAAATGGGACCTGATGGCCGCATTTACTGGCAGATAGGTGATATCGGGTTTAACGGCAAAGGCCCTGACGGGCAGCAATGGTCCTTCCCTAACTGTGGTGTACTGGCCCGCTCCAATCCCGATGGCAGCGATTTTGAAATATATTCCTATGGCATCCGTAATACGCACGAATTTGCCTTTGATGAATATGGCAATATCATCAGCGAAGACAATGACGGCGACCATCCCGGTGAAAGCGAACGCCTGGTATACCTGGTGAATGGCGGCGATCAGGGCTGGCGCAGCAACTGGCAATACGGTAAATACCGTGACGCCGACAACAACAACTACAAGGTCTGGATGGACGAAAAGATGTACGTGCCCCGTTTTGAAGGACAGGCGGCTTATATCACGCCTTGTATCAGCAACTTCGTCAATGGTCCTGCAGGTTTTGTATACAATCCCGGTACTGCATTAGGGCCCGCTTATAAGAATACCTTCTTCGTAGCAGAGTTTGTGGGCAACCCTTCCAATTCCGGTATACATGCCTTTAAACTGAACCCAAAAGGCGCCACTTTCGAGCTGGGCGAGCATAAAAAAGTGCTGGGCGGCGTACTGCCCACCGGTATCGACTTCGGACCAGATGGCGCATTATATGTAGCTGACTGGATCGATGGCTGGGAAACACATAACTACGGCCGTATCTGGAAGCTGGACGATAAAAGCCAGGCTGCTACCGCAGAAAGGAAAACCACTAAATCCTTACTGGCGGAAGATTTCAGCAAGCGTAAGGAAACAGAGCTGGCCGGCTTCCTGAAGAACCCCGACATGCGCGTACGCATGAAGGCACAGTTCGAACTGGTGAAGCGCAAAGAAAAAGGCGCTCCTTTGTTTGAGCAGGCATTAAAACAGACAGACAATCAGCTGGCAAGGGTACACGCCATATGGGGACTGAGCCAGCTGGCCCGCCAGGATAAACAATATGCAAAAGCATTACTGCCGCTGTTGAAAGACAGCGACCCGGAAATACGGGCACAGGCAGCCAAATGGCTGGGCGATATCCGCTATAAAGAAGCCGGAGCGGCCCTGGTACCAGTATTGAAAGATACTGCCAGCCGTGCACGTTTCTTCGCTGCGGAAGCTTTGGGCAGAATACAGTATGCCCCTGCTGTACAACCGCTGATATCCTTCCTGGAGGCTAACAACGACGTGGATGCCTATCAACGGCATGCCGGCGCACTGGCACTGTCCCGCATCGGTCAGGCAGCACCGCTGATCGCGCTGTCAAACAGCCCTTCCCGCGCACTGCGTATTGCAGCAGTAGTAGCGTTGAGAAGAATGAGCCATCCTGGTATTGCTGCATTCCTGAATGATAAAGATGAATTTGTAGTAACGGAGACTGCCCGCGCTATCAATGACGACCTCTCCATTAAAGAGGCATTGCCTGCACTGGCTAACCTGCTTGGTACTACCACCTTTAAAAACGAGGCGCTGATCCGCCGCGCTATCAACGCCAACCTGCGGGTAGGCACAGATGCCGCCATGCATAACCTGGTGGACTATGCGCAGAAAGCGGGCAGCCCGGCGCCAATGCGCGCAGAAGCGATAGACGCTTTAAGCGTATGGGCTAAACCCTCTGTGCTGGACCGTGTTGACGGAAGACTGCGCGGAGAAGTAAAAAGGAACCCGGCGCCGGTAGTGAATATTTCCACTGCACCACTCACCGCCCTCTTAAAGGATAAAGAGCTGCCGGTGCGCATCAGTGCAGCCAAAGCCATCGCTAAACTACAGATCAAACAAGCCGGTCCCCAGGTGCTGGCAGCTGTAAAAACGGACAAGGACGCAGCGATGCGGGCTGCTTCACTGGAAACATTGGTCGCCCTGCAGGATGCAGGTGTAGAACAGGGTATCACCGCTGCACTGGCCGACAAAGAAAAATCAGTGCGCGTAACCGGTCTGGACCTGCTGAGCAAAATGCATTTGTCTGAAAATGTAATGGTGAACCTGCTCACAGGGGTCATTGCCAACAAGACCATGGAAGAAAAACAGGCCGCCCTGCTCACCCTGGGCAAACTGCCGTCACAGTATACAGAGAAGCCGCTGAACGACCTGCTCGATAAGATGGCTGCCGGTCAGCTGGATCCGGACATCTACCTCGAACTGGGTGAGGCAATCGACAGCAGCCGCTCTACACAGCTGGCCACCCGTTACAAAGCGGTGAACAGTAAAATGGCATCCAACGATATGATGGCCTCCTACCGCAGCTGCCTGCTGGGTGGCGATCCAAGAAGAGGCAGGCAGATATTTTTCCATAACGAAAACTCCCAGTGTATGCGCTGTCACTCTTATGATGACCGTGGCGGTACCGCAGGGCCACGGCTAAACGGTGTTGCCGGCCGCATTACCAGGGAACAGATCCTGCAGGCACTTATCACTCCCAGCGCCCGCCTGGCGCCAGGATATGGTATGGTGACGCTGGAACTGAAAGATGGCAAAAAGGTGAACGGCATTCTGCAGGGCGAGACCAAAACCGGGTTGACGATCAAGGAAGGTAATACAGAACGCACTATTGCAGCCGACCAGATCGTACACAAGGACTACGCTCAATCCAGTATGCCGGATATGAAACTGATCCTGTCCAAGAAAGAGATCAGGGATGTGGTAAGCTTTTTGGCAGAACAAAAAACAGACAATTAACCGTATTGGCTATAAAATAGAAATGGCTGCATCGATATCTGATGCAGCCATTTTTGTTTTATTTACAATTTACTTAGTCTTCAGATTGATAAAATGCTTTACGATGTTTTACAGGACCGATTTTTTTTCGCTGTTTGATCACTCTCCCAAATTCATTGCCCTGGGGTATCACTTTAATGATCCTATCGGCAGCAATTGAGTTGGATAAAATAATCTCATAATCTTCAAAGGTAAAGGCCATAAAACCAGCTGAACGCATATGTTCATGCAGCAGCCCCGGATTATTTTTTAATGCAGCTTTCGCAAATGGCATAAATTTATCTCCATCTCTCCAATCCTCTAAGGACCTGTCTGCCGCAATTTGCTCACCGATACGCCATAAAACCGTCTCCCGGTACTCATGCTCCAATATCTTCAGGTCAGTAATGTTCAAATTCCGGTCACCGACCCAATGTCCAAAAGAAGCAGGCAGATCTTCCTGGGTAATTCTGAAAACAATTCCATTGTACTTCTTCCGTGCTCTTACGCGGCTTTGGTTAAAAAAATTGACCCACCACTTGTCCAATTGCTTTATTCCGGTAAGGGGAAAGCAATAAAGACCTGTTTTGGATTTCCGAATACCGTTCTTCAGAATTGATTTAGTGTTGTTTACGGGTGTCCAGTGAACTGCGAGCATTATAAGGATAAATATGGAATGTTATTAATCTGTCCGGGAATAGTAACGATCGGAATACAATATCAGCCTAAAACCCTGTGATTGCCCGTACACACGACAGGTGATGATCATCATGCTCCGCCGCAAAATAAGCCAGGTCAATGATCCGCATAGGCGTTTTCAGCCGTGGATGCAATGCTTTTCCTTCCAGCTGTTCATCTTTCAATGCAAGCAGCTTATTTACCAGCGCCTGTCGCTGTTCCCTGAACCGTTGCAGCAGGGTAACTATTTTCGTAGCGTTATGGTCAGCATCATGTGTTGCCTGGTTCGTCAGGTCGGCAGGCCGCAATTCCTGCAATCCATTTATAAAATCATCTATGCGCCCGGACCACAATGGCTCGATGTCGCCCAGATGCCCTATTTCTTCTTTAATGCTCCATTTGCCGCCTGGCTTCATCGTCAGCAGGTCAGGATCGAGCTGACCGATGATCTCCTCTACACGGGCCGGAGTGCCGCTGAGGCGTTCTATGATGGAAGGCAGCAGTCCGTTGTCTTCAATGATCGGGAATGTCCTTTTAAACCATTCAGTTCTTTTCATGGGAATGAATAATTGTACAGCATCAAATGTAGGTAAATTTAACCTTACATAACCATCAATACGCATTATCCTAAACGCATAAGTGCTCTTGTCTCCCCACATAAAAAGGGCTGCATCAATGCTGATACAGCCCTTTTTCCCTTTGATCGGGAGATCTGTTGCTGCTTCTCCCCTTACAACCCCAATATCTTAATACGCATACCAGCCAACACCTTCATATGTATAGCCGGGTATAAGTGAAAGTTCATTCTGGTTCTTGGTATACATATGATCACCAAACGAGCCACTGTAATACCTGTGTACCGGTACGGCGCCATTAATAGCCGATGGATATACATAAAAAGCGATCCCTTCCAGCGTCCCCGAAGTTTCATTCGGATTAGTGGTATAGAAGTGATCTCCGTTTTGTCTCTGGTACCAGCGATATACCGGCACCGAGTTAGCTACCTGGTTTGGAAATGCAAAGAAGCCAATGCCTTCAAAAATATAATCACTGTTAGTACCATTTCCCAGTTCATTGAGACTGGTTGTATAGAAATGGTCCTGCCATGTAGACCTGGAATAATAACGGAATACAGGCACCGTTCCGGCTACCGGCGGGTTTGCAGGGTACAGGAACTGTACGGTCAGTATGTCAAAACTGGAAAGCGTGGTTGCACCGCTGCCACATTGCCCTCCGTTCATGATAGAGTTAGGATCACCACCTGTAGGAGTGCCCAATATGTGCATTGCATCAAAGTAAGCGCCATTGTCGCCTGAGGTACCGGACTGGGGCTCGCCGGATTGCCAGTTGGTATGTCTGAAACCGATACAGTGCCCGATTTCGTGCGCAATGGTACGTTGACGCTGGTCAAAGGAATTGCCTGCTATCTGGTTGATGTTAATTCTTATCAATCCGCCCGGCTGACCGTTCAGCGGGAAATAAGCCGCCCCGCATACACCTGATCCCAGGTTAGCGTTGATAATGCGGATATGCGCAGTGCCGGAGACAGTAGTGATGGCAAATTTAACCCTGCAGTTGATCACATTATTCCACATAGCAACAGCGCCGTTAATTTCGTTGATGTAGTTGTTCATGGACGGATCAACATAGACCAGGATGTTGGGCTGCACACTATAACCTACATAATTGGCAGTACCGTATTGCTCTGTTTTGGGGCCATTCAAAAGCGATACATCAGGCTTGCTGTTCTTGGCAAATAAAATGTCGCCGTCAACAAGATATTCGTCGCCAATGTCTTTAATTTCACTGTCGCGGTACCCTAATTTCTTAATGTAACTCAAAACAGGGTTTGCAGCATCTGTTCCGGGTTGCTGCGGCGCGACGTCAGTTTTCTTACAGGAAAATAACAGAGATGATACTACCGATAGCACAAGGAGGTAGCGGAAGAAAACAACAGTTTTTTTCATTCGAGATTAAAATTTAAATGGTTAACGATGAAAGTGGGACTAAAAAACTTAACAAGGAACTTACAGTAAACAATAATGAGATCACGTTCCCGCAAAAATATGGGAGCGCTTATAAAGAATACTCATATGATTAAACGGTTTGTACTTAGGGTTTACGAATATAGGCTCGACTATCTGGTTATTTTGATTTTGGGTTACTATTTACGGAATGAATTTAGGCATTTTTCCGGTATAAAAAAACCTCGTAAGTAAAAAAAGAAAAAGGGCGCTATCGCAATGATGACCGGCCTCACCCTAACAGACAACAACACATGGTCGGCAGCTGCATTGGACAAATTTCAGAGAGAATGCTTTATCTGCATTATTTTTACCTGTATGTATTCGCAAGTTCCCTTATCTGCGGATGACCGGCAATTGCTGTCATCCCTCCGCCGGGCTGCCAACCTCGAGATCTACCTCGTTGCCGGTGTTGGCATTGTTCTCATCCTGCTGTCATGCGGTATTGCCGGCATTATGATGTCCGAAAACGATCCCCCCGCCGTCGGGATGTTACTTACATTTTTCCTGGTACTGTTCTGCGTGGGGTTGTTGCTGTTATACAGGTCCATCAGGATCTACCGTAAAACAAAAAGACAATTTGGCCCTATACAAAACAAAAGAATTATTAGTGGCATCCTGCAGCAACTCGAGACGATAGACAAAAAGTACCTGCGCTATACGATAGGCGGTTCTTCTTTCCTTGTATATGTTCCCCTACCGGTATACCTGGCAAAAACAGAATATAAAAGACCTTTCGTTTCAGCGGCGGCCTTGCTCAATACAAATACATCCCTTCACCTGGTACCCATCGAGCCAGGCGTTGAACTGCTCTTACAGTCTCACTACAAGCCATCGCGCTACCAGGCAACAGTGCGTCCATTGCAGGAAGATGACAAACAACGGCAACTGGATAACTTCGTAACAGAACTGAAGATCATTTTTGCCATACTGGCCGTTATGGGAGTGATAGCGGCCATGATCGCCGGATTCAAAAAAGAGGTATGGCTCTTTATCGGACTGCTGTTCCTGCTCATCCTTGTCATCATTGCCTGTGTAACCCTGCCCCGTATCATCGGCATTATGAGAGGTAGCAACAAGATCTGTATTACTACTACCGTCACCGAGAAACTCGAGGCCATGGCCAGGTCTGGCAAAAGCATGTCAAAACATACCTGGTACAGGCTTGGGAATGGCACAGTGGAACAACATCAGCTAACTACATTTCGTCCCGGCGATACAGTGCTGATCGAGCATCTTGAAAAGAAGAATGGCGGCAAAGGGCCCCTGCTGGATATCAAAAAGATATAGGCCATAGAGGGTGCATAACTTTCTTTTGTGATCCATGTCCGGTTATACTAATTTTACCCGGCATTGTAATAACCTGTCACATCTTTTAGCTATTATAAAAACGCGTGTATGAAGTACAGTCAACTCGGCAATACCGGCCTGGTGGTATCCAGGCTCTCTTTCGGCTCTATGACCTTTGGTAACGATCCTTCCATTACGGCAGTGTACAAAGTGACACAGGAAGACGCACAATTAATGGTCGACAAGGCACTGGATGCAGGCATTAATTTCTTTGATACTGCGGATGGTTACTCCGGCGGTCAGTCAGAAGTAATGTTAGGCAAGACCCTGTCCAAACGCCGCCAGGATGTAGTCATTGCTACAAAAGTAGGTTTCAGGACAGGCGAGCCCGTTACACAGGCTGGTCTTTCAAGACGTCATATCCTTTTCTCCTGCGAGCAAAGCCTAAAAAGGCTGAACACAGATTATATAGACCTGTATATCGTGCATAAGGAAGACCCTTATACGCCATTGGAAGAGACACTCGAAACGCTGGATATGCTGGTGCGTGCGGGCAAGGTGCGGTATATCGGCTTTTCCAACTGGACGGTATGGAAAGCGGCCATCGCCTACCAGATGCAAAAGGAACGCGGCTGGGCCACCTTCTCTAATGGACAGATGTATTACTCCCTCCTGGGACGGGATGTAGAACATGATATCGTTCCCTTCATGCAGCACGCAGGCATTGGCATGACTGTCTGGAGCCCCCTGGCCGGTGGTTTCCTCAGCGGTAAGTATACACGGGAAGGCGCGAAAGACCAGGATAACCGCCTATCCGGATTCGACATCTTACCTTTCGACAAGGAAAAAGGCTACGACGTCGTGGATGTGCTGAAGGAGATCGCCGCCGCACACAATGCATCTCCCGCACAGGTAGCATTGTCATGGTTGCTTAACAAACCGGTAGTATCCAGCATCCTTGTTGGCGCCAGCAAGCTGCAGCAGCTGGAAAACAACCTGAAAGCCGTAGAGGTGGAACTAAGTGAGGCAGAGATGAAAACCCTGGATCAACTCACACAGCCAGGCATTTCATACCCTCATTGGTTTGTGCAGAATCTGGCAGACCCGAAACATAAAGAAATACTGGGAACAAAGTAAAAGCGGCCGTTTTTTAACTTACTTCACATCTATGAATCAACAGATCCTCTCTCCTTCACAAGCCAGGAAGATCATTCTCCATGCGGCAGGACTTTCCAGACGGGCGCAGTTTGGAAAAGGCCCGGAGGCCGTCTATAAGCTAATCGACCACCTTGGTTTTGTCCAGATCGATACCAACTATGTTGTCGAGCGCGCGCATCATCATACTATTGTATCGCGTGTGCCCGACTACAAACCGGAATGGCTGGACCACCTGCAGGAGGATGGGAGGATCTTTGAATACTTCATCTCCGACTCAAGCTACATGCCAATGCATGACTTTCGTTTTTCCCTACCGGTAAAGGAAAGCTATGCGGCCAATGGGAAGCCGCTTACACAGCCAGAGATGAATCTCATGAAAAAAGTACTGGACAGGATTGAACGGGAAGGGCCCCTGACGGTAAAAGATTTTGATAACGACCGGCAGGAGGCCAGTTCCGGCTGGTGGGACTGGCGGCCATCGAAGATCGCACTTGAGCGCCTGTATATGGACGGGAGATTGATGTGCACACGGAATAAAGACTTTCATAAACTATATGATCTGCCCATCAATATCCTCCCGGCAGACGTAGATACTACCACCCCGTCGCCGGAGGAGTTTGCCCGGCATGTTATCCTGCGCACATTACAGGCACTGGGCATTGCCTATGTAAAAGAAATAGCCTGGCGTGCCCGTCGTGTAAAGGATCACCTGGTGAAACAGGTGCTGCAGCAACTTGTAGCGGAGGGTGAAGTCTGCCAGGTAAGTATTGAGGGACTTAAAAGCGCGCCCCTCTATATGCTGCCTTCATATAAAAATAAGAAGATCGTTTTGTCGGATGATGCCTTCATTCTTTCCCCTTTCGACGTACTGAACGTGTTCAGACATCGCCTGAGGGACTTCTTTAACTTCGATTACCAGATAGAATGTTTTGTTCCGGAGCCCAAACGCAAATACGGCTATTTTTCATTGCCTGTATTGATCGGAGATACCTTTGTAGCCAGGATGGATTCGAAGGCCGACAGGAAAAAGAGAACACTGATCATCCACAATCTTCATTTCGAAGCAGTAACATTAAACGAAGAGATGATCAGCAAACTCACAGCAGCTATCAAAACATTTGCGGACTTCAACCAATGCAGAGATATCGTCATTACAAAATCGAACAATAAAAAGTATATCAAGGCAATAAAGGAGGGACTGGCGTAGCTGGTCGTTCCTTTACCTTATCTCATAACGCATCGTTGAAAGCAGTTTTTTGAAACCTGCTTTTTCATAGGCCTTTACTGCAGCTGTGTTGTCTTCATACACTTCCAGCCGTACCTCTCTGACACCTTTTGACAGGACCCATTGTTTGAGGCCATCGATTAACCGTTGGTTCAGGCCCATGCCCCTGTATTCGGGCACTACATACATAAATCCCAAATGCGCATATTCCCGGTACTTTAAATATGATTTCGCCTTTTGGATAAGCGCATACCCGCATCCTACCAGCGTACCATCTTTGTCTAATACCAGCAGCTCCGCATCGTCACTTTCTATCAGCATCCTAAGATCATAATAGATAGCCTTCCCCTCTTTGATGGTTTCATCAAAAGGTCTTTCTGCGTCCACCAGCAGCTGGAGGAAATTATCGAGTACAGGCAGGTCATCTGTTGTGGCTCTTCTTGTTTTTATACCATCCATACTATGCAGGCTTAAGATACGAATTCAGTTCGCGGTTAATAAAAAAGATGTTCATTCATCCATGTCGGCACAGATGAAGTTATCAAAGCTATTAAAATCCGCAATGGCTTATTTATTATTTTTTCGCCGGTAGCCCATTGGCAAAAAGTATAACCAGAAAAATCCGATCAGGAATAAGACCAGCGAGGCAATGAATGCGGGTAAGGCAACATCCTTATTCTTTCCGAGTGCATTATTGAGGCCGGTATACAAGAGCCATATCTGTATGCTGATGTTCAGTATGAGGATCACGATCAATGCAGACATCAGTGTATTTGTCTTATTCGGGTGCGCTTTATTCTGCGCGTCTTTGAAGCTGCTCATTGTCTTAATTTGAATATTCAGGTACGGCTGGCTTTTTGATCGGGTTCGCTGTTACCAGCCCTTACAAATACATCCTCTCCATTCAGTACTACTTCCAGTGCAGGCAATGGCCTTGGCGGAGGGCCAGCCAGTACTTCGCCCGTCAGGGCATCGAAGAAGCCCTCATGGCATGGGCATACGATCTGTCCGCTGCCAGGTTTATAATACACTGCACACGACAGGTGCGTACACTTTTGTTCATAAGCCCTCCAGCTACCATCTTCCAGGTGTATGAGAATATAAGGGATACTGCTGCCTTCTATAACGAAAGAACGCGTACCTCCGCGGGGAACCCCAGTTGCCTTGCAAACAAAATGTTCACCCTTTACCGCTTCCTGCGGAAAGAAATTCGCTTTCACGGCTACGTAGGCGCTCCCGGTTGCCAGTCCGCCGGACACCAGGCATAGAAAGCGGGCAAAGTCCCGCCGGCTCACCTTCGTTGCCGCTGTTCTTTCTATTGGAAAATCCCGCTTCCAGTTAGGCTCCTTTTCATTTTGATCAGACATATCTTTTAGTTTAATGGATCTTCAGGTGAGTGCTTCCTTTCGGCATCATGATATTTACTTTGGTAGTAACCTCCTGCTTTCCAAAGATGAATGTATTGACAGGTGTACTGTTTGGACGCATCCGGCTGATCTCTTCGCGTGTTCCATAAAACAGGGCCTGACTGGGACATACAGTAGCACACATCGGCTTCTTGCCTGCGCTGGTACGGTCGTAGCACATGTTGCACTTCATCATCATGTCATACTTCTCTTCTTTTATCGGTACGCCAAAAGGGCATGCCATCACGCAGTTGGAACAGCCGATGCAACGGGCGGTATTCGCGCTGTGCACTACAGCAAATTCATCTTTCGTAATAGCATCTGCCGGGCATACCTCCGCACAAACCGGATCATCGCAGTGCATACATACCTGCACAGTGGTTTGAATAGTAACGGCGCGCTCCACATAATTGACATGGATCATACTTTCCTGGCCATTGGTCTCACATTCGGCGCAAGCCATTTCACAGGCCCTGCATCCAATGCAACGTTGCATATCTACGAAGAACTCCATATTCGTTTTGTAGGCAGTAACTTCCATTGTCGGTGTATTTAATGTGAATCAGATACTATCATATGCATTTGTTTCGCCGGCTTTGGTAAATACGCCCAGGGGCTCCAGCCTGCAGGCGCACACCTTGAATTCCGGTATTTTGGACACAGGGTCAAGCGTGCCTATCGTAAGCTGGTTGGCCGATTTTCGGCCTGGCCAGTGATAAGGAATGAACACGGTATCTTTCCTGATCGTTTCTACGATATTGGCAGCAAAATCTGCAGTGCCGCGTCGGGTAGTCACCCGTACAGTTTCACGTTGCCGTATACCATAACGCTGCGCCAGTTCAGGATGTATTTCCAGTAATGGTTCCGGCATAATTCCTACCAGTTTCCCGATACGCCTTGTTTGTGTACCACTGAGGTATTGAGATACTACGCGGCCGGTAGTGAGCACCACCGGATATTCGGTGTCCGTTACTTCAGCCGGCTCCCGGAATTTCACCGGGTTAAAATGGGCTTTACCATCTGCTGTGGCAAATTTTCTGTCTTCCCACAACCTGGGTGTACCAGGATGATCTTCTGAAGGACAGGGCCAGAAAACACCCATATTATCTTCGATCTTTTTGTAGGTGATGCCATAGTAATCTGCCGTTCCTCCTTTCGAAGCAACACGCAGTTCATTGAAAATAGCTTCTGCATCGGCATAGTCAAATTTATCTGCCGCTCCAAGCCTTGCAGCAATATCCAGGATGATAGCTGTATCAGTACGGGCATTCCCGGGAGGCGTAACAGCCCTGCGGATGCGCACTACCCTGCCTTCTGCTGTCGTTACCGTTCCTTCCTCCTCTTCATGCAGCGATCCGGCCAGTACAAGATCAGCATGCCGGGCCGTTTCACTTAAAAAGAAATCGATGCAGACGAAGAACTCAAGTTTTTCCAGCGCCTCCCTTACATAGTTATTGTTAGGTAATGATACAAGCGGGTTAAAGCAGATGGACAACAGGCCTTTTACTTCTCCCCGGTGTATGGCTTCTATCAGCTCCCAGGCGGTAAGCCCTTTCCCTGGCATTTCTGCTTCCGGGATGCCCCATACATCTGCAATATATTTCCGGTGCTCCGGGTTGGTAATATCACGGTTGCCCGGTAACTGATCGCATTTATGACCATGCTCCCGGCCTCCCTGACCATTCCCCTGCCCTGTAATGGTGCCATAACCGCAATACGGCCGGCCGATGCGCCCCGTGGCAAGTACCAGGTTAATGCACCCCAGCACATTGTCCACACCTTTGGAGTGATGCTCTATGCCACGGGCATGCAACAAAAAGCTCGTCTTGGCCCTGCCCCATAGTTCTGCTGCCAGACGTATCTTTTCCTTATCTATGCCCGTAACGGCTTCCGCCCATTCAAGCGTATAATCCTTTACCGCCGCAAGGGCGTCTTCGAAGCCGGTTGTATGATTGTTGATGAACTCATGGTCCAGCATATCATGGTCTGCCAGGTATTTAAGCATGGCGCCATACAAAGCGGAATCCGTTCCTGGTTTTACAGGCAGGTGTATATCTGCGGTTCTGGCCAGGGGAATGATCCGCGGATCTATGACGATAAGCTTTGCGCCGTTATCCCTGGCCCGCCAGAGCCAATGCGTAAGGGTGGGAAAAGTCTCGCTCACATTGGCGCCCGTCACAATGATCACTTCTGCATGCTCAAGGTCAGCATAGTTGTTGGAAGAACGGTCCAGTCCAAAGGCCTTCTTATTGCCCGCGCCGGCGCTCACCATGCACAACCTGCCATTGTAGTCGAGATTGGCAGTTTTCACCGCCACCCGGGCAAACTTGCCTATCAGGTAACTCTTTTCATTGGTGAGCGATACACCCGATAAAAGTGCGAATGCATCCTTCCCGTAAGCAGCCTGTATCCGTTTGATCTCTGCGCTGACCCTGTCCAGGGCACTATCCCAGGGAAGGGGTTTAAATCCCTCTCCCTCCACTCTCTCCAAAGGTTCCAGCAAACGGTCCGGGTGATTATTCTGCAGATAACGTTGTACGCCCTTCGGGCATAGCCGTCCTTCATTGAAAGGAAATTCCATCCAGGGTTCGAACCCTACTACTTTATTATTCCTGACCAGCAGTTGTATGCCGCATTGCATACCGCAAAAGCAGCAATGCGTTTTCACGGTAGCATCCGGTTCGTCTCTTCCCACATACCCTTCCTGTGGCGCAAAGTTGAGATGAGGGCCAAAATGAGTAATGATCTTTTCGGGAGATACAGGTAGTTTTGCCATGCTGAATGTATTTAGTGCCGGCCTCAGTGCCATTGCTTATCCAAAAAAAGTTCCTCCCTCCTGCCTTGCTTTCAGATGCGCTTTAGCCAGGAGTGAACGTTTACCTTCGGGACTATAGTCAAGATGCGAGGTGCCATCTTCCAGTGTAAAATCAAATCCCACTTCCTTCGTCACTATTTTCAGATCGTCTACATGTAATTGCGTGGTAAATTCTTTACCCGTATGCGGGCACACGGCCATCCCTCTTTTTTTACCCTCCTGTTTATAGATATGCGCACCTATTTGTGCAGGCCGCTGAATGATATGAAAGAATTTACCAAAGGGAATCCATACCAGGAAGAGGATCACTGCAATGGCATGCGTTACCGACATAAAATCGTAGGCAATTCCCTTCATAAACGCATAGCTGAAATTGAGCCCCAATCCTGTCAGGGATATAATAATGAGCAGGATCAGCGGCAGCAGATCGCCTTCAAAAGTTTGTGAAGCGATCAGACCTGCATTGGTCAGTCTTCTGACAAGAAAGATAACAGCGCCGGCAATTACCAGCCAGGAGCACCATGTCAGGGCATGGAAGATCAGAAATGCCAGCACAGATCCCAGTTTAAAGCTCATCACTTTAAAGCCGAAGAAATTGGCATTATATAGTTTAGTCATACCCGGGTCCAGCGCAGTGGCAGGGTCCAGTGTAAAGTTGATCCATCCCAGCGTAAGCGGAACGGTGATCGCGAAGGCGGCAAGGCAACCCGCAGCCAGCATAAAATGCGCGATCCACCGCTTCCTCCCTCTGGGGTAAATGAATTGCTGGAACAACAGGTTTTTAACGGAATCTTTCAGCAGCGTATATACATGTATGAAAAAGCTGCGGGTGAACACCAGTTGCCACGTACGTTTGAAATACATCCGGGTAGGCGGTCTTTGCAGCCATACACAGTAACGGTACACAACGCCAAACAGGGCAAAGAGGGTCCCAAATAAATAGGCAATAAGCGCCGGATCAAAATTCTGTAGTTTCCTCGAGCCATAGAATGATACTAGCACACAGGCAAGTGTCACAATGATCGAGATGACGGCGGCTTTTTTATTGAGAGAGAAACGCATAAACATCCTTTTATGGTTATCAGGAACAAAACAATGAGGTTACGGTTTCTTTGCAGTTGGGAACAGATCGATGAACAGGCCTATCAGCACGATCACCCAGGTCATTAAAGCTAATATAACAAATAATGCCGAAATGGGTTTAATGAAGGTAAAACCTGTAATCAATGCATAGTTAAAAGTACATACGCCATACATCCCCAGCGGGAACACCATGGACCAGTATTGCGGATCGTACTTCAACGGCACCCGGGCAATGAAATGACGATATGCAAACATCAGGAACAACAAAGGGATCCACCAGCTTGCAAAAGCCCAGAAGAACATGGTAAAGGCCTGTATGAAATTTGCCCACTGGCTCAGCTCCTCATGCGTCCTGGCATACATCACGAGGCGGGAACCCGCCAGCGATATAATAGCTACAGCACCCATATTGATCCAGTACGGAGGTGTAAGCGTCTCTGCTTTCATACTGAAAAAAAGCCAGCGATAAAGGATCAGCCCGATCAGCACAAAATAGAACATGCCGCCTGTCATATAGGAACAGAGTGAGATAAACGCGATCAGCCAGTGAAAAGGACTACTGTTGGCAATAACAGCTCCCAGCACTGCCACCGATTCTGTAGAGACCACTATCAGCAGCCACGCGCCACTAATGCTCTGCTGCAGCTCCGGCTTCGGTTCCTTGAGAATGTTCACCAGGAAAAACGTGTATAGTATAAGTGCCCAAAGCGCAAACCCCACAATCCATATGATCAGCGCTATATCCATACGCCCTGCAATGATAGCCACCTGGCTTCCCAGCACATTGTTGCCCGCTACCAGCGTCAGAAATGTTACGCCCCTGGCCGGATGATGAAGATCATTCCACACAATAACCGGGTATTTCACGATGCGGAGAATAAGGATGACCCAGAGCCCGGCATAGAAAACCACATTCAGGCCAAGGAAGATACCGGCTAAGAGGGTATACTTCCACAGGAACAAACCAATGGACACAATACCCGTGGCCATTACCAGCGCAAAATAACCGGGAAAGAAGTTTTCCAGCGATGTGGCCATAACGGGCTGACCAGGATGTGCGAGTGTGGATTGAGACATGATATGGGTTTTATACAACGAATCTTAACGGCATATAAAAATAGGGAATTAGACGAAGCGGCAGCACAAGCGGAGCAACTCCCTGTAACATGCCGGATTAATCCTTAACTTAGTTCCCGTATGGTAGAAATCTTCGATAATATCAGGCAACTCTACAACTTCAGCGCTCCCTGTCCTGAACTGGAAGCGTATATCGAATTCATTTCCGAATCCTCTTTCGAAGAAACTGCATTACATGCGAATAACAGCTCTTTTACCGTAAAAATGTTCCCCAGCTGGACGCCTACTATGTGGATCAACCTGGGCGCTTCCTATCGCCTTATAACGGCTAAAAACAATTATCATATCGGCGCTGCCGATGATGTGCTTGTTTTAAGGGATTCGGTCACGGAACGTCAGAACCTGCCGGCAGATTATATCTTCACCGTAAAGTTTTTCCCCGGCGGACTGGAAGCCATACTGGGCATCAACCAGGCACAGTTCATCAACACAGTGGTCGCATTAAAGGATATACTACCAGCTATGCTTCTTCACCACGTTAAAACCGCAGCATCCTTTGAAGAAAGAATGACACTGTTGCAGCACTTCTTTTTATTGCAGCTTTCCAGGCAACAAAAGAAAGACCACTATATCCATCTTGTAAAGAACAGCATTGACCTGTATGCATCCAACCGTATGCAGTACAACACCAGCGAGATAGCAGAAAGATTATTTGTCAGCTCTAAAACCATCAACCGTTACTTCCATAACGTTGTTGGCCTCAGTCCCAAAAAGTATTTCTCCATCCTGCGGGCAAGAGCGGCCCTGACTGCCTATGTAGCTGCCAGGGAAACTTTCTCTCCCTGCCACCACGGCTATCACGATATGAGCCATTTCTATAAGGAAGTGATCAGCTTCACGGGCCGGCGCCTGGCAGTGCAACAGTAAAAATGTCCGTTTTTTACCTGGACTGCTGATGCAAGCCGTACTATTTTTGATAAAAAGCCATTCATGAAGAAAGCGTTCTTATTAACCCTGGTCACCATCGTTTTCCTGCCTGCTGTTGCTTACCCGCAGGAGAAACGCAACTATCAGCCTATTATAGAACCATGTGCATGCCCTGTCAAAATAGACAGCAGCTTCAAAACCCGCTGCGCCTATCTTGTAGTGCCGGAGAACAGGAAAAAGAACAACGGCAAAACCGTTAAGCTGCCATTCATCATTGTTGAAAGCAAGAACCCCAATAAGCAGCAAGATCCGCTTCTTTTCACAGGCGGAGGGCCAGGCGCCGGCTCCCTGGGATGGGCAAGAGGCGCTGCGGCCAGCCAGGTCATTAATGACAGGGACTGTATCGCCTTCGAACAGCGGGGCGCAGGCTATTCCTTACCCGGTCTGTCCGGCCCGGAACTGGGCGCCGCCATCAAAGCGTCCTATCAAAAGAACCTCAATAAGGACAGCATGGTGATCGAAGGTGTAAAACAACTCCGCAAGGGATTGGAAGCCCGTGGCATTGACCTTTCAGCCTATAATACAGACGAGACAGTATCCGACATCCATGATCTGCTGTATGCCCTGCAGATCGATTCTGTTAACCTGATGGGCATCTCCTACAGCGGAGGTCTCATGCAGGCGGTTTTACAGCGCGATCCTTCCCGTATCAGGACACTGATACTAGACTCCCCATTACCAACCTTCGTTCCTATCGACGAAGACGAACCTGCCAACTTTAATGAAGCACTGAACATATTGTTTGAGCACGTTGAAAAAGATTCTACTGACAAGGCAACATATGGCAACCTTAAAGCGCAGTTCGTCCAATACTTCACCGCCATAGGCCAGACACCTTTTTATATCTCTTACCTGGAAAAGGGTACGACAGATTCCATCCGCGTACAATATACCAGGAATGATCTCTTCGATATTATCCAGAACTACTTTTCCAATCCATCCGCAATACCTCATGTTATCAAAGAACTGATCAAAGGCAACCATCGCGCCTATGTAACTGCATTGCTGGACGATATTTTCAGCGGCTACCGCGGCCCCTCCGGTATGCGGATCTCCGTATACTGTGCCGACCAGGCCGCATATCACCATGAAAATGTTCTCCGGCAGCTATACAATGCCTATCCCTACATGGAAGGTTATCATATCAACGATGTTTACAATGCTATGTGCGATTGCTGGACATATACACCTGTCATCCCTGCTACCAAACAACCCTTTTACTCTCCCAAACCAGCTTTACTGGCCGACGGTGAAATGGATAATGCCTGCCGTCCCTTGTACATTGATATGATCCATCACTATATGCCGAACAGTCAGCGTCTACTCTTTACACAGCGGTCTCATGGCATAGGAGGAGGGCAATTACAACCTTTCCTGATACACTTCCTTGACCATCCCTATGAAAGACTGATATCGGACAAGCAAAATATAATTGTGTACTAAAGCATGCTTCGCCATTCCTCCACCTGTTGCCTGCACATAATGGTCAGCAATCAACAGAAAGACGCCTCTGCCGCATTCATCAATGAAGCATGACGCGAATGTATCGTTTATTTCAGTCGCGGCTACACTTACTGACGAGAATCAGTCATACCTCATCAGGAATACTAAACCCTGACGGGGTCAGAAAAACAATACATACAGCCCCTGTCTGTGAAGCACTTTTTACCTGTTGCACACCCATTATTGTACCACCTGGACAATCCAGTGATCTACGCACCCTGCAAAGGCGCCTTCACATTTACACGCAGCTCATCTCCTACAGAATCTGGTTACAGCAATAAGGCGGCCGGCAAAGGCGGTGGTGAAGGATTCCCGGATGCAGGCACACAATTCCTGGCATTTTAAATGTCAGAATAACACTTTTATTGTTATTTTGGGAAGAATTTCCGCGTTAACACAACAAGTAATTAATTCCATATGATGAAACACTGGTCATTTTTATTAATAAAACACTGGTCATCGTTATTTATAGTAATGTACCTGGCAGCGCAACCGGTAATTGCCGCTGGCCATGCTCCCGATTCCGTCTATCTCTTTTCTTACAGTACAGACAAGAACAACGACCGGGGCGGGCTTCAGTTTGCCTGGAGCCAGGACAAACAGCAATGGCATGTTATCGGAAACGGTTTTGTTTTTCTAAGAAGTGACTATGGCCGCTGGGGATCAGAAAAGCGGATGATCAGCCCCTGGCTGATACAGGGACCTGATGGCATATGGCACTGTATATGGAGCCTGAATGAACGGGATCATCTTTTTGCGCATGCAGCATCGGCCGACCTGGTGAACTGGAAGCGCCAGAGTTACCCCGACATCAGTGCCGGCCGGAATTTTCTGCGCCCTGCAGTGCAATATGATGCCGGGCAAGGTGCTTATGCCATCACTTACACCGACGCAGACGGGAAACAATTCCGGACCACTACTGCCGACTTCAAAACATACCGCCCCGCCACAGCAGTCAACGCACCTCATTATGCAGACGCCGGTGTTACTGTTGCACTGCCGGCAGGCACAGCTACCGGCCAGGTACACCGGGTATCCTGGGAAGTCGTAGACCGGCTGATCAAAACCCAGCAAGTGGCCCAATACAAATGGCGGCAGGAGTCAGCATCGTCCCTGCAGGACGCTGAGCGTTTCAGGACCTTGCAATCGCCGTTACGGGCCAGCATCACCCTGCAACCGGAGAAAGCCAAACCTATCAGCAAGCTGCTGCTGGGTATCTTCTTCGAGGACATTAACTACGCGGCAGATGGTGGTCTCTACGCTGAACTGGTGCAGAACCGCGACTTTGAATATGCATTAAGCGACAAAGATGGACATGATCCTAATTGGAACAGCTATCACTCCTGGACGTTACGTGGAGCGCAAAGCACCTTCGCCATCGATACAACAGCACCCATCCATCCAAACAACCGGCATTACGCCGTGCTGGATACCAAAGCACCTGGTGCTGCGCTGGTAAACAGCGGTTACGACGGGATCCCGGTAAAGAAGGGCGACAAATACGAGCTCTCACTTTTTGCCAATCAACTGAGTGGAAAAAGCGGAAAGGTATTGGTCCGTTTGGTGAGCCCTGCTCAGTCAAACAATGTAATTGCACAAACTACCATCACCTTCTCCGGCAATTCCTGGAAGAAAGCCCAGGCAGTACTTACTGCTACAGCAGATGCAGACAGTGCGCAACTGGAACTACAACCACTCACTGCAGGTCGTCTGGCGCTGGACATGATCTCCCTCTTTCCGCAGGCAACATTCAAAGGCAGGAAGAATGGTTTGAGAGCAGACCTCGCGCAGGTGATTGCCGACATCCATCCCCGCTTCGTACGTTTCCCCGGCGGCTGTGTTGCTCATGGCGACGGACTTAATAATATCTACCGCTGGAAAAACACCATCGGTCCGCTGGAAACGCGTACACCGCAACGTAATCTCTGGGGCTATCACCAATCGGCCGGTCTTGGCTACTTTGAATACTTCCGTTTCTGTGAAGATATCGGTGCCGAACCTGTACCGGTAGTAGCGGCAGGCGTTCCCTGTCAGAACTCCGGTCCTTCCCCCAAAGGCGGTGGCCAGCAAGGTGGCATTCCTATGAATGAAATGGATGAATATGTACAGGACATACTCGATCTGATAGAATATGCCAATGGGGACATCCACACTACCTGGGGACAAAAACGTGCAGCAGCGGGGCATCCCGAACCTTTCCACCTGAAATATATTGGTATCGGCAATGAAGACCTGATCACCGACATCTTTGAAGAAAGGTTCACCATGATCTTCAACGCTGTAAAAAAACAACATCCTGAGATCACCGTCATCGGCACTGCCGGTCCGTTCTTTGAAGGCACTGACTACGAAGAAGGCTGGGACATCGCCAACAAACTAAAGGTGCCTATGATCGATGAGCACTACTACGTATCGCCGGGCTGGTTCATCAACAACCAGGACTTCTACGATAAATACGATCGTTCAAAATCGAAGGTATATCTTGGTGAATACGCAGCGCACCTGCCTGGCCGCCCCAGCAACATTGAAACTGCCTTAGCGGAGGCGCTCTATCTCACCGCCCTTGAGCGCAATGGCGATGTTGTTAGCATGGCATCCTACGCGCCGCTGCTGGCGAAGGAAAAACATACGCAGTGGACACCAGACCTGATCTACTTTAACAATACCAGTGTAAAGCCTACTGTCAACTATTACGTACAGCAACTTTATGGCACCAACAGCGGCGACACGTACCTGCCGGGTACCATCAGCCTCTCCAATGAAGAAGGCAAGGAAATTAGCATCGACGGTGTG
Organism: Chitinophaga filiformis; assembly: GCF_023100805.1. Classification (NCBI taxonomy): domain Bacteria; kingdom Pseudomonadati; phylum Bacteroidota; class Chitinophagia; order Chitinophagales; family Chitinophagaceae; genus Chitinophaga; species Chitinophaga filiformis. Next base: position 3,256,901 of record NZ_CP095855.1, on the reverse strand, counting down.
AAAGAAAGAGTCGCTTTTTCTATTGTAAAGGATACCAAATCCAATACGGTGATCATAAAGCTTGTCAACCTGCTGCCTGCAGCGGTTCAATCTGGCATTGATCTTAGTGGCCTTGGCATTGCCGAAGGTACTGCAATAAAGACGGTACTACAGGGCCGGCCGGATAGCAAAGACGCAAGACCGCTTGTGTCCGACTACCCCGTTTCGGAGAAGTTCAATACTGAATTGCCGGCCTATTCGTTTACGGTTATAACGGTTAAGATGAAATAAGCCGGCGCCTCTCTGGAATGCTACGAGGTTTCTTCATTGGTGCTAGTTACGCTCTCCCTACCAGATATCAGGGGAAGGCGGATCAACAAAACAAATACCCTGCATCTCCCTTTGACAGGAAATGCAGGGTATTTTCTATATAAGGCAGCAGGGAATGTGCCTTGTTTAAATGTTTATTGCTTCAATATCTTCACCTGTTGCTGCGTACCGTCCTTACGCTCTATCACAACAATATGCACACCTCCATTCAAAGATGATACACTGATTGTGCTGCCGGGATTTTTCACCCTCATCACTTCACGTCCGCTGATATCATAGATACGCAGTGTGCTTACTTTGTCATTACCACGGATGGAGAGCTGGTCTCTTACCGGGTTGGGCGACAGTACAAGCGTAGTCTGCGCTGCTGCAGGCTGTTGTTGCTGCATTGCTACCCTGGCGGAAGAAAGATTGGTGATGGTCAGGTAGTTCAGGTTAAATCCACCGGTTGATGTAGCAATGCCGATATTATAGCTTCCGGCAGGCAATGATACGGTATGCGATACATCGGTCCAGTTCTGCCAGCCACCGGTATTAGGTATCACAACGGAGCCCAGTTGCGTAGCGCCGGCGTCCTTTTCAAGGCGCAGGGAACTATTGGCATTAGGACTGGCTACGCGATAACTGATCCGGTAAGTACCTGTTACAGGAATATTCACGGCATAAGACATCCAGTCGCCCGCATCTATCCATCCTACATTCTGACCACCGCCTGCGTCAGTAGTAGCTTCTACATCGATACCGGACATGTAGTTATAGCTCTCCGCCTGGATAACGGTGGAAGTGGAAGTGGTATTAGATTCCACTTTCAGGGAAGATACCACATCATTCCAGCCATTGTCTACCAGGCATTCGTCATCGCCTGTCAGCACCAGTGTTGCACCGCTGAAATTATCATCCTGGTAAAGGGTCACTTTATATCCTGATGTTACCTTCAGAGAAGAGATATCGTTGTTCAGGATACCCAGTGCGCTCAGCTGAGCGGTAGTATAGTTGCCTGGAGTGAGGCCCACGGCATAGCCTCCGTAGTTACAATCTTTGTACACAATAGCTGCACCACTTGGCGTCTGTCCTGCATAACCGCCGATAGCAACAGTTACCCGCTGTGGCGAAGGCGCGTTGATGGTGGATGAATGATTGAACACATCATCATAACAGAACGCATAGGTCAGGCTGTTCAGGCTGATATCGCTGCGGTGCCAGAATTTGCTGTACCAGTTGTAGGGAGTAGTCTGGTAATACCCTGAGGCACTGGCAAAATCCTGCGTAGCGCCGGTAGCCAGGTTCAGGTTAATAGCGTGGCGATTGATGGCAGCGCAGATCTGTGCCTGCACCACTTTATCAAATTCTCCGCCGGAAGCCATTACGCCGCTGCCTTCCATCACTTCCGTATTGGTAGGTTTACGGGCAATAGTGCCTACTTTGCCATCGGAAGTCCTTGTAAAGGTGAATACATCTCCCGACACACGGCCGCTCCAGGTACCCGCATCGCCTGCGTTGAATACCAGGTTGCCAGTGCTGTACTTCGACCAGATAGCATCTACATAGGAACCGAAATAATTTGCCTGAGCGCCTCCGGGCTGGAAGGCCGGCGTTTTTGAAGGGAATTTGATGATGCCGTTCGTAGCGTCATAGCAGGCAGCAAAATCAGCAGGCGCTGTAGACTGCCACTGTGCGAGGATCTGGGAATGCGTCATCACTTCTCCCACTTTCTGATAGAAGCCGCCATTGCCCCAGGCTTCAAGGCCCATTGGGTATTGATACCCATCAACACGGGTCGTGTTCACCCAGAGGCCATTGGAGGCATTGGTCAGTTCAATTGTCTCAAACCGGATGCCCTGGTTAGGATCTGTCGGATTGGACAGGTTCGGTGCTGCATAACCACTCGGTGCACCGGAAGCACCGAAGAAATAGAGATACAGCTGTGAATTGAAGGAGATGAGAATACGACATCCTGCGATGCCTGGAATGTTGATGATCTTGTTAGGGATCTCGCTCAGCTTTGCAAAGCAATTAGCATACAACCCGTTGTTTCCCGGTCCCATATTACCGTTGATGACCGGTCCGGGCACTGTGTTGTTGGACACGCTCATCAGGTTGACGGCACTGGTTTTCGGATTGATCCATACAAAATTGCCGTTGACAATTCCCACAACGGCGACATAAATATTACCATCGGCGTACGATGAGTTGTTTTGTAATGTGAAGGGTACTGTGGCCTGAGCCTGCACTGCGTCCGCAGTTGCAAATGTTAATGTCAGCAGGAGGGTGGTGCGTAGACACAACATCCCGACGAGGGAAAAGAAAGATCTGGTTTTCATAGTTATGGGTTTTATATTAACGGTGTTATACAAATTTAACTTAATTATCCGGTAAGTTGCCCTCTGCACAACACTCTACTCATAAAGCCCGCCTTATTGCTTCACAAACAATGCAAAACCTTTCTCAATCTACTCAGGCATTGTTTTCTACTGCCCTACTCCACTTCTACGATCATCTCCACCTCCACTGCCATATTCATTGGCAGGGCATTCGTTCCCAGCGCTGTGCGTGCATGCCGGCCTTTTTCTCCGAACACCTGTATCAACAGATCCGAAAAGCCATTCATTACTTTAGGCTGATCAGAAAAGGCTGCGGTACAATTCACATAACCATTTACCTTTACAATCTGTTTCACCTTCCCCAGGCTACCCAGTTCCTTTTTCAGCACTGCCAGTTGGTTCATGGCCGTTAGCTTTGCAGCTTCATAACCCTGTTGTACACTGAGCTCTTGTCCCAGCTTGCCAATAATGTATTCACCGTTGGCATTACGGGGCCCTTTACCGGATAAGTAAAGCAGGTTGCCTACTCTCCTGACATCCACATAACTGCCAATGGCGGGCGGCACTTCCGGCAGCGCGATCTTTAGCTCTGCCAGCTTTTGTTCCGGTGTCTGTGCAAATACAGCAGCACTTACCAGCAGCGACATAAATAACAGCAATACTTTCATACGTTTAATGATTAAAGTTTGAACAATGATTGATCGTCTTACTACTAACTATAACAGTACAACGTTGCTCATATTATGAGTCTTATTGAATGCTACAAAAGTATAATATAACAGGAAGCTGCAAAATGGCATTTTGACGCTTTGTGATGGATATTTCCTCCATCCTTCCTGTTTTATAGTGCAATATTAGAAAAGATTCCAAAGCAGTTTGGCAGCGTGTATACAAGACGCAAAATCATGTATACAAACCGCAAAAATGAGGGGACGAACTGCAGCCACGCGTATCGGGGCGCCGCAAAAGCGCATAGTTACACTTTATCAAATCCTGGCATATTCACACTTTGAGTGTACCTCCACCGAACCTCTACCGGATATGAACCGGAAATTTCTCTGCTTTTTCCCCACTTCGATATCGCTTTGATGCCGTGTCAGATCCTGAAATAGGTTTACACTTTTTTTAGGTGTAAATCTATTTCAGGTACCTTGCAGATACCGCTTTAATACCGCTAATCTTACGTTAATTCTACGTTCGGGGACGTAAGATTAACGTAAGATTAGCGGTATTAAAGCGGTATCAAAGCGGTAAAAAAAGCAATACCTGGGCGCCGTACAGAAAAAGCTTTACAATTTGTTGCGACGGTGCAGTATTAACTTTACAGGTCATTGTAATTTCATTATTCCGCAGCAGATAATTCCGGAATATTTCATACTTTTCCGATCTGCCGGGGCCGCAGCAGATTTTCCATTATCTTGTACTGAAAAGACTTTACTTTTCCCTGGAAGTACTGTACATTTGCTTACAGTAGGGTAGCAAACAAGGAGTTAATAAAAATCAAGCCCCAGGCCGTCAGTTATCAACCAAATACTAAAATCATGTGAAGTTCATGCTATCACGTCCCTTAACACCACTTTATTCACATTAATAAATATCAAGATATACGTGAATGATATGCTATGATGTAAAACTACAACTGCTTCACCAACGGTATTTTCTCTAATGACAAAGAACAGTATATGTCTCGCATTTTTACAACCAAACAAACTTCCTGCATGAAAAACAAACAACGACTAATACCTGCAAAAGCCGTATTGCTTTTTTTCCTGGTACCTCTGATGATCGCCCTGATGCCTTTAATTACCTGCTCTGCGCAAACGCTCGACGCGTCCCTGACGCCGGCTAAAAAGAAGGCCTATACGCTAAAGATCAACAAAGGTGACTATTGGATCGGCGGCGGTCTCGGCCTCACCGGTTCTGTGGCGCCCATGGGTCAATACATCGGCACAGCGGCACAGCTGTCTGCTAAAGGGGGATATCACTTTTTTGACAAGTTCTCTGTAGGGGTTAGCTTAACTGCAGGGATCAGCATTTCTGACAAGAAGAGCAAAGGTATCTATACCCGCGGTATCAGTATGCTGGTGGGCCCTATTGTGCAGTACATGATCCCTGTCTCCAAAACAGTTTTCCTGGCGCCAATAGTAGGCGCTACCTGGGGCCCTATCAGCGTAAAATCGATGGTATCCCAGCCAGGTGCCCCGGAAGAATATGTCAAAATAAAAGGGCATGCTTTCTGCGAACTGGCAGGTATCGGCCCCTTCTTTGAAGTAATACCGGAAAAAGCAAGCTTCGGTGCACAGATCCTCGTATCATCCCTGCAGCAGACAACAACGGTGCATGGTAACAACGGCGATGGCATCCCCGGCTCCAAAGTAAAAGACAACAAGTCTGGTCCGGCGCTGAATATTGAGTTCAGGCTACATTTCTAATTCCCGCCAAAGGGTGTAAATGGACTATGTCAGCAAACAACGATCTGTTCTATTCCAGATTACCGGTCAATCGTATTCCTCTCAGTGAACTGTTGACGGAAGCGCACTTATTTTACCAGGTCCCCGATACCTGGCACGTTATTGTAACAGATATTAAAGGCTCTACGGCCGTCGTACAAAAAGGATTGCACGAAACCGTCAACCTGATTGCTACCGGAAGCATTGTTGCAGTATTGAACATCTGTTTTAAAGCAAATATCACCGTCCCTTTCTTCTTTGGAGGGGACGGTGCTTCTTTTATTGTTCCGCCATCGGTGAAAGACGCCGCTATGGCAGCGCTTTTGTTGTACAGGCATAATACTCTGGAGAACTTCAACATCGAACTGCGGGCGGGCACTATAGACGTCAGTGAGATCTACGCCCGCGGACATGCACTCAGGATCACCAAATTCACCAGCTCCGGCAATTTCACCATTCCAATATTGCTGGGAAGTGGCCTGAGTTATGCTGAAAAAATCATTAAAGGAAACGATTACCTGTTCCTCCCTCAGGCGCCTCAGGGGCATGAACTGGACCTTAGCGGCATGCAATGCCGCTGGGACAGGATCAAACCACCGGCAAACAACTATGAAGTAGTCAGCCTGATTGTCCTTGCCACCGACAACCTTCAGCAGTCAAGCGCCTTTCAGAAAGTCATTTCCTATATCGACGAAATCTATGGCGCTCCCGAGAAAAGGCAACCTATCTCGATAGCTAAACTCAGGCTCAAAGCTTCCTTTACAAAACTGGGCTCTGAAATACGCGCCAGGTTTGGTGGCATGAAGGTCTTTTCACTCATTCAGAGCTGGTTCACCACCGTGTTTGGTTACATCTACTTCCAGACCAAAACAGGCAGATCTTATCTCACACGACTGGTGGAAATGTCTGATACACTGGTGATAGATGGTAAGATCAATACCGTCATTGCCGGCACAGCGCAACAACGCCAGTCCCTGGAAGAAAAACTGAACAGGCTGGAACAGGCCGGAGAGATCTTCTATGCCTGTTATGTCAGTAAAGAATCGGTGATGTCCTGTTATGTCCGCGATATGAAAGACGGGCATATCCACTTTGTAGACGGCGCCGGCGGTGGTTATACAAATGCCGCCGGGGTGCTGAAACTGAAATGCCGGAAAGCATAAGCCTTTTTTAAAGGACCTGATTGTCCACTTCCCACCTTAATCTGCCTGCTTCCCCCTGTTCCTCCTGTTCCCGCAGTTAACATCGTTATAATTTTATCAGCCGGTACTCCCTGCCACCAACGATAAAAAAGTCAACAGAAACGTGATTCGATACATCAACGGATATATAATTTGTATAGCAATCAGCGAGAATTAACTCTATCTTTGGCCCAATGGCCTGCATTCTATAAAGCATTAACTGTAATGAACAAGAAAACATTCAAAGTATCACCCTGGATCATCTGGTGCAGTTCACTGTTCCTGGGCATCATTGCCTCCGTACCTAAAATTGCGGAGCGGCCATTTAACTTAGCGGAAGCCCTGGTCAATTCCGGGATCACTTTTATCTTCTCCGTACTCGTATGGTATTACAATATCTATACCCTGCCCACCTATTCCAGGCGGGATATCAACAAGGGGCTGTCAGTACGCCGGCTGCTCACCAGTCTTGTATTTGGGATCGGTATTATGTTACTGCTGGCTTATTGTCAACAGTGGTTGCTTTCCCATATTAATTTCGGTCCGGTGATGCTGATGGTGGAGGTAAGGGGTATCATGATCAATCTTGGGTTTTATATGATCCTGCACCTGCTGTACCAGAACTATCAGAACCAGCAGGTCAGCATAGAACTGGAGCGTACAAAGTCAGACAATCTCGGCGCCCAGTATGAACTGCTCAAGCAACAGATCAATCCTCATTTCCTGTTCAACAGTCTCAATACACTGAAAACGATGATCGAGACCAACGATAAACAGTCGGTCGATTTCGTGTTAAAGCTGTCTGAGTTTTACCGCTTCACACTGGAAAGCCGTAAACTGGACCTGATTCATCTGTCGGAAGAATTGAATATCTTGTCTGCATATATGTTCCTGCTGAAAGCGCGGTTTGAGGATGGTATTCATCTTAGCAATACCGTTGATCCTGCTCATCTGCAGTCGCTGATCCCGCCCTTCACCTTGCAGCTCCTGGTGGAGAATTGCATCAAGCATAATATCGTATCGCTGGAGCAGCCGCTGGAGATCAGGATCTATTCTGAAAAGGATATGATTATCGTGGAGAACGATGTACAGCTTAAAATGGACCCGGAAACTTCCATGAAAGTAGGATTGAACAACATCAGCGAAAGATATAATCATCTTCTGGAAAAAGAGATCATCATTGAAGCTGACGAAAAAATATTTAAGGTAAAACTACCAGTGATCCATGAATATACTCATTATTGAAGACGAGATCAAGGCGGCAGCTTCGCTGGCGGCATTGATCGTGAAGATCAGACCGGAAGCAAAAATAGTGTCACAGCTGCAAAGCGTCTCATCCAGCGTGAAATACCTTTCTGAAAATGAACAGCCGGACCTGATCTTTATGGATATCCAGCTGTCTGACGGGCTCTGTTTTAATATCTTTAAGGCAGTTAAGATTGCATGCCCTGTGGTATTTTGCACAGCGTTCGAAGACTATACACTGGATGCATTCAAAGCGAATGGCGTTGACTATGTACTAAAGCCGTTTTCCAAAGATGACATCATCGGGGCTTTCAAAAAAGTAGATGAGTTGAAGAACTTTTTCCAACAGCATACGGTTCCCCAGCTGAACGATCTGCTGGCAAAGGTATCGGCGCCGGCAGGCAAGAAGAACTTCCTGGTCTTCAAAAATAACAAGTACGTCAATATCTCTACAGAAGCCATTGCTTTCTTCTACATCAAGCATGAGGCAACGATCATCAAGACCTTCAACCAGGAGGAATATAGCATCAATCAGTCGCTTGACCAGGTGTATAGTATGTTATCGCCCGATCAGTTCTTCCGTCTTAACCGGCAGTACCTGGTCAATTTCAAGGCAATAAAGGACGTGGAACATTATTTCGCCAGGAAACTGCTCGTTAACCTGGTCATTCCAACTCCCGAAAAATTATTAATCAACAAAGAAAAAGTACAGATGTTCCTGTCCTGGCTCGAGAACAGGTAAGCTTTACTGCATATGGCAACTACAACAACACCAGCGCTTGAGATCAAAAACCCTGTTGACGGCAGCATGGGTTTCAGAATGATACATTTTGAAGACAACGCATATTTTAAGGAACTGCAACGGGTTGGATATTTCTCCATTATATGGTTTTCTGAAGGAGAAGGGCAGCTGAAAGCCGATTTCGCGGAGTACAATATCTCCAAAGGATCGATGCTTTTCTTTGCCCCCGGCCAACCATTTATGATCAGTGGAGCACACATGAAAGGCGTGATGCTGAATTTCCACCACGACTTTTTTTGTGTTATCAAACATCATAAGGAAGTAGCGTGCGATGGCATCCTGTTTAATAATATTAACCAGACACCGCTGGTAAATATTCCTGCGGAGGAAGCGCCGATGATCAGGCTGCTGATCACACAGGTGGAGAATGAGCTGCAGGTAGCAGGGCTTGCCCAGCATGACCTGCTGATCTCTTATCTGAAGATATTGCTGATCAATGTAACGCGGATAAAGGTATCGCAGCACGACGTGAAGCCGCCTGTTACTGAACAAGCGGGCGAGCCGGACGCACTGCTGCAGTTCAAAGCCTATGTTGATAAACACTTCCGGGAGAAACACAGTGCCGGCGAATATGCTGACCTGCTGAATATGACCGTTAAAAACCTGGGAAAAATCGTGAAGGAATATTATGGCAGGACCCCGACCGACATGATCACAGAAAGGATCATCGTGGAAGCAAAGCGGGACCTGTACCTGACCTCCAAGCCCATTAAAGAGATCGCGTATGATCTTGGGTTTAAAGATGAATATCATTTTAGCAGGTATTTTAAGAATGCCATCAATACTTCACCGCAGGCTTACAGGAATTCCCTGAAAAAAGCATGGAACTGATTGATGACATCCACTAATTTCCGCTGACTTATTAACAATAAAAGAACAGGGCCAATGAAGGCCCTGTTTTTTGTTGTCCACACTGGTTATCATCGGTCTGGTCTTCCAAAACTATTTTCCTTCAGCCGCGGCTATGATCACTTTTGCAACTGCTTCGGGCTGTGAAATGAATACTGCGTGACTACCCTTTACTTCCGTTACTTTATCGCCTGCACGTTTGTACATGTTACGTTGAATGCCGGGAACAATGGCTTTATCTTCTGTAGCAACCACTGCATAGGCTGGTTTTGTTTTCCATGCGGCATCAGCTACCGGCGTTGTAAAACTTGCACCGAAGATGGGCGCCTGTGATGCAGCCATAAAGTCTGCTTCTGATTTGCTCAGATCTGCTGCGAAACCAGCATGGAACTTCGCGATATCATAGTACAGAAATCCTTTTTCATCCGGAGGCAGAATACCTGCTTCAGGAGCACCAGGTAATGAAGTTGCCCACTGGAGCGTATTTTCACCTTTGTCAGGCTGGAAAGCCGCCACATATACCAGAGATGCTACATTCGGATGGGTACCGGCTTCGGTGATGATGGTGCCACCCCAGGAATGACCAACCAGCACGGTAGGACCATCCTGCCTGTCCAGTATACGTTTGGTAGCTGCAACGTCATCTGCCAGGGAAGTGAGCGGATACTGCACGATGGTCACTTTATATCCTTTCTTCACTAAGATGTCATGCACTTTTTTCCAGCCGGAGCCATCTACGAATGCACCATGAACAAGTACAATGTTCTTGGCAGTCTTGTTCTGCGCAAAAGATGATACGGAAACGAGGCTCAGGATCAGTGCCAATACTGTAAACAAAGCGCTCTTTAATTGCCATTTTGAAGTCGATCTTGTTTTCATTGTGTGTATATTTTTGAGTTGTTTTTGTGTTTGTTTCGTTTTGTGATACAAAGATGGTTCAAAATAGCACCGTGGAGAATGACGGTATTTCCCAACCTGATGGACAATTTTCCCTGAGGGCATAAAAAAAGCGAGCGTACCGGGTGTGAACTACCTCAAAGTCAGACACTTTGAGTGCAATTCACACCTGGTACGCACGCTTCTATCAGATCATTGCAGCAGCTTTTTAAGTAAGCCGCGGGAGCTGCATTTGCTTTTTATTACATGCTCCTTAAATAATCATTTCAAATACCCCTAGGGCTGCGGATACCAGTTACGCAGGCGTACTTCTATGTTCTTGTTCCCGGCATTCACTTTTCCTTTAAAGGCATTCACATCGCTTAAGCCCTTTGCACCACGGTAGTGATAGGGATAAACGATCCGTGGTTTAAAGGCCAGTACAGCGTCTGCTGCTTCTGCCACGTCCATGGTATAAGGCAGGTTCATACATACGAAGGCCACATTGATATTTCTTAGGGAGCGCATTTCAGGGATACCCTGCGTATCGCCCGATATGTAGATACGGGTGCCGCCGGCAGTCACGATATACCCGTTTCCCCGGCCTTTGGGATGTTTGGAATCGGGTGTTTCCGGCAGGTTATACATGGGGATAGCATTGATTGTAATACCATTCTGGGTAGTTACTCCGAAATTCTTTAATACGGTCACCTGCGGCTTATAAGATGCCGGCAATTTGTCGGCCACTGCCTGCGGCACGATCAGGCGGGTATTGCTGGTCTTCAGGGAACCAATAGCAGCGGAATCGAAGTGGTCGCCATGTATATCTGTAATGAGGATGATATCAGGCGCAGGAAGGCCCTTAAAATGGCTTGTTTTACCGGCAGGATCTGCGTAAATAACAGTACCGCCTATCGAGAGTACCAGGCTGGCATGTTCTACCGGCTGTATCACCAGGTTCCCTTTTGCTGTCTTTAAAGTATCGGGCGCACTGATCTGGGCCTTCAGGCTGCCTGCAAGGGCGGCAAAGCATAGTAATAGTATACCGGATCTCATGGTCATAATAATTGGATGGATAATAAGATAGCTTTCTGACAATAAATTTAGTCTTTATCAACAGGTTAGCAAACAAGGTCATGCTCACTAAGGAAAAAGAGAGCAGGGACACCGCAGGCAGCAGGCTACTGACTTAAATAATTTTGCTCATTTATATCGTACTTATCCTTACTTTAGCAATCGTTTGCATAGCCATTACAAAAACTCAAAATAACCTGTAAACCAGGAAAAACCGCACCCTTAAAATTGACCGTATATGACTAAATTCTATTCATTACTGGTAACCAGCACCTTGTGTGTTACCAGCCTTCTTGTGCAGGCGCAGAACAAGCCTTTTCCACAGGCAGTCACCTATCCCAACTGTATCAAACCCAACAATGTTACGCAGGCGGCGATGAATGCCAGTGTGGCCAGTTACTATGATTACTGGAAATCAAAGTACCTGAAAAACAATCTTGCCTCTCTTCCCGGCGGTTATTACGTAAGAGGGGAGATCAGCGGGGATGCTGAAGGGTTTGTACCATTAGGCACCTCTGAAGGACACGGCTATGGCATGGTGATCACCGCCCTGATGGCCGGCTATGACCCTAACGCAAAAACTATTTATGACGGATTGTACAAAACTGCCCGAGCCTTCCACAGCAGTATCAACACCAACCTGATGGGATGGGTAGTGGCAGATGCCAGCGGCGCCCAGGGACATTTTGATTCCGCTACCGATGGCGATATTGACATTGCCTATTCACTGATCCTGGCCCACTATCAGTGGGGATCCAACGGTACTATCAACTATCTCAATGAAGCAAAGAAGATGATCACCAATGGCTTAAAAGCGGCCAATGTTACTACTACCAACCGCCTGAACCTGGGCGACTGGGATAGCAAGAGTGCATTGAACACCCGTCCTTCCGACTGGATGCTGAGCCACCTGCGTGCATTCTACCAGGAAACAGGCGATGCCACCTGGCTGAACCTCATCAACAACCTGTATGCGGTGTACAACCAGTTCAGTACTACCTACTCTCCTTCTACCGGTCTTATTTCCGATTTTGTGGTGAAGAACCCTCCGGAGCCGGCGCCTAAAAACTTTATTGATGAAGGTCCGCAAACAAACGAATATAACTATAATGCCTGCCGCGTGCCTTTACGTGTGGTAATGGACTATGCCCTGTATGGCAATACAACTGCGCAGAGCATTTCCAACAAGATCGCTACCTGGATCATTGGTAAAACGGGTGGTAATCCCGCAAATGTGAAAGACGGTTATCAGCTGAATGGCACAGTGTCCGGCAGTGATCCGGAGGCTGTATTCGTAGCGCCGTTTGTTGCAGCAGCAGTGGTGAACAGCAACAACCAGGCTTTCGTGAACAGCGGATGGAATTTCCTCAAGACAGCAAAATCAGGCTATTACAGCGATACTTACAGCCTGCTATGCCAGTTGTTCATCTCTGGCAACTGGTGGAAACCGGAAGCAGGTACTACTCCCCCACCACCCACCTGTGAACCCGCAGTTGCCAGCAGCGACGATGGTAACGTAGCAGCCAATGTACTGGACAATAACTTTGCCACCCGTTGGTCAGCCAACGGCGATGGTCAGTACATACAACTGTGTCTTGGTACTGCCACGACCGTCAGCGGGGTAGATATTGCCTTCTACAATGGTAACACCAGAAGTGCACTGTTTGACATTCTCACCAGCACCGACGGCAGCGCATGGACATCAGCTGCAACCGGCCTGCGTAGCAGTGGTACTACAACTGCGCTGGAAACCTTTACATTCACTGCCAGTTCTGCCAAATATGTGAGGATCGTAGGACATGGCAACACCGTGAATGCATGGAACAGTATTACCGAAATAAAGGTAAGGACCAGTCAGTCTGCAGCGAAACTAGCAGCGCTTGCGCCTGAAAAGCCATCCAATACACAGTTCAGCATCTACCCTGCACCATTCTCTACCAATGCCAGTGTTGCATTTACACTAAAAGATGCAGGCGTAACAGCGCTGACGGTTTATGACATCAATGGTAAACAGGTAGCAGCGATATTCAGGGAAAATCTTTCCACGGGCAGCTATACCAGGTCATTCTCTGCAAGTCATCTGCCTGCAGGCGTGTATATTGTTAAACTGATCCATAACGGAATCGTAACGACGAAGAAGGTCATCAAAAACTAATCGTCAACAAAAACGAAAAAAGCCGGCTCAATTAACACGAGCCGGCTTTCTTTATAAATTGATGCTTTTACAAAGTCACCCAAAAAATAAAAAGCCCAAATACAAAGACGATCACTATCGCTTCTATCCCCCAGATGTACTGCGCTTTCTTTTTCACCTCCTTCAGGCAAAACCTGACTATGAGATCTATTAATAACGAAATAATTAAACAGGGCAACAGGAACAGGGTCGCCAGGATCATATAAGCTCCTTCTTCACTACGTTCCGTTGGGACCAGCATATAAAAGCAGACAATCACCAGAGATATAATAGCCAGAATGACGCAGGGTGAAAAAATATATGCCCGGTTATTTTTAGGAGAAGTGTTACACATTCACAGGTATTGATTTAAACCAAACTAATCGGGATCATTATGCCAGCAGGAAAAGGCGAATACCAATCACCATCGCCGCTATTTCTATCAGCCAGACATATAGTGCTTTATATTTCACGTCCTTCCGGAATAATATCCGTAAAAAGACATCCAACAATAAAGAACAAATGACACAAGGCATGAACAGCAGCAATGCATAAAACGTATCTCCCATTTCTTCACCAAGCACCATCAGGAGAAGCATACAAATGAGCATCATCAAATATATCATGGCCAGAATAGTGGCGGGTGTAAAAACTAATGCCTTGTTTTTTGAAGCGGTGATATCTGATTTCATAGGTTCGAAATAATACTCAAGGTAACTATTATAAGCAATAAGGGATACTTTTATTATCCAAAATATCGTAACTTCCCATACCCAGATTATTCACCTATAATCCTACACCCATGGCAACTAAAGAATCCTTCTCACTGCACGGCGAGCACCTGCTAAAAAAGGTAAAAGAACTCATTGCAGAAGGTAATGTAAGAAAGATCACTATTACGGATAAATCAGGTAAGGAACTGATGTCATTTCCCCTGACAATTGGCGTAGTAGGCGTATTGTTAGCACCCGTACTGGCAGCTGTAGGCGCATTGGCAGCGCTGGTGGGAGAATGTACTATCACGGTGGAAAGAGAGGAGGAGGAAGCGCCGAAACAGGAATGATCATTCATCTTCCAGTATCCGGCGGATGATCTGTTGTGCGCTCTTCCGCTCCTTTCTGCGTACATTAGATTTGTCCTGCACGGCGTACCTGTTTCTATCCGATGCGAAGCCGATTTCCCCATAGGATATTGAAGATCCCTGTTTTGTCATGACACCATTTAAATGACAGGTATCATAACCACAGGAATGTTTGGAATGAACCCCAAAGTTTCTGTGCCCGAAACGCTTTTTCCGGATCGTCAACTTCTGGTATCTTTCGATATTGTCCCAGATCGTTCTTGTCTCTACCTTGCCCGGTTCCTGTCCAAGCGTGAGTACATCAATGTAAGTTTGCGGATCCTTGATCTGCAGGAAATCAAATGATTTCTTGAATACCCGATGGGCGTATTCCCTTACCACGATCTTATCTTCGATCGTTAATTTATTGTTTTCTACAATTGATCGGTAAAGGCCCAAGGTATTGAAATCAGTGTATTTCTTATAATTATCGATGAAGAAAAGGTATTCCTTCAGGTTTAGGGTATTAAACTGTCTTCCAATTTTCATGGTACAAATATATCCATAATAAATATAGCGGCACTCAAACATCATGAAAGTTCCAGGCATACCTAGCGGACGCCTGTCGGGGCGGAAATAAAAAGGGAACGTATTAACATCTGAAGTACCCCAAAAAGCCAGATGCTTCCGGAGTCACTTCAAATGTTAATACATCCCCTTTATTTTTATAATTTCAAACTTACTTTCTCACCCGTCTTCGCAGCCTGGTAGATCGCATCCATGATCTTCAGGTCTTTCACCCCTTCCTCCCCGTTTACAGGCACCACAGGCTGTTTACCATTGAGGATAATATCAGACATTTCTTCCATCTGTACTGTCTGATGCACCACGACAGGCTGATTCAATTCCCCTTTATGCGTACGGCCCTTGATAGGCCCGTAACCGGTAGACGGCTGCATCTCTGCAAATCCCTTTTCACCGTTCAGGAAGAATTTGTCCAGGTTGTTCATACTGTAGGTAGACAGGCAGGAAGCAGTCACGCCGCTGGGGAAGCCCAGCTGGAACTGGATGGTTTCATCGACACCGGGTTTGAACTTCTCATGGTCGGTTTTAGTCTCCTGTGCGGTTACCCATACAGGTTCTTCTCCTACCATGTAACGCGCACCGTTCACGGCATAAATACCGATGTCCATTAATGAACCACCACCGGCCAGTTGTTTATTCAAACGCCATTGGGTAGGATCACCTATCTTAAACCCGCACAATCCCTGGAAGAAGAGCACTTTCCCAAACTCTCCGGCATTCCGCATACGGATCACTTCCAGCGTGTGTGGCTCGAAGTGCATACGGTAACCTACCAGCAGTTTTACGTTTGCCTTGCGACAGGCATCCACCATTTCCTGTCCTTCTTTTGCATTCAATGCCATCGGCTTTTCACAGATCACGTGTTTGCCCGCCTTTGCCACACGGATCACCTGGTCATGATGCAGGGCATTGGGTGTGATGACATATACAGCATCAATATCCGGGTTGTCCTTGATCTTATCAAAGTTCCCGTAATTGTAACAGTTCTTCTCCGGAATATTATATTTCCCCTGCCAGTCTTTGATCTTGGAAGGTGTACCACTGATCACACCTACCAGTTTGGCTTTCTTACAGGACTGCATCGCTTCCGCCACCCGGGAGCCATAACTGCCAAGTCCCATAATAGCCACCCGCAGTACGGGACCATCATACGGCTGCTCATATAGATCAGGTTTCCCGGCCAGTCCCAGGCGGGGAAGAACAGTCAATCCAATAGCAGAAACAGCAAAATTTTGTAGGAAGTGTCTTCTAGTATTCTTCATAACAAGGGTTTTATAACAATTTGAGCATACAGGTAAGATATTCATAAAAACGGGCTCCTGCAACCCGTTCATGTAAATGTGACTCCGCAATTTTCGTACCTTATCCAACCGCTAAAAGCGAACACCTCTATATCAAAACCGGACACTTGAGGGAAGGAACAAGCAGCTAAACAACTCATTATCAGTACAATTACAAATTGGCACCCTCTTGGAGCCGCCACTATCGTATATTTCGTATTGCCAAGACCTAAATGTCATTCAATGTTCAGGTACTATTATAAGATCGCCATCCGCAACCTCTGGCGGAATAAAGGCTTTTCTGCCATTACCATATTCGGGTTAGCCATAGGACTGGCTACCTGCTTATTAATCACTTTATTTGTAACGGATGAGTTGAGGTATGAGTATTTCAATAAAAAGGCTGACCGCATTTACCGCATAGATGCCGACTTCCTCGTGAATGGCAGCGCATTTAAGGAGAGGAACACACCATCCCTGCTGGGCCCTATGCTGCAACAGGATTATCCGCAGATTGAAAATTACGTACGCTTTCTTCAGCAGCAACATATACTCGTTAAAAAGGGAGAAGAGACCTTGATGGAGAACAATGCCTGCTTTGCCGATTCCTCCGTATTTGACATCTTCAGCCTGCATATGATTGCCGGCAACCCAATTACAGCATTGCGCACGCCCTTCTCAATGGTCATTTCGGAGAGCATGGCGAAGAAATATTTCAACAGTACGGATGTTGTTGGCAAAATATTGCATACGGACAATATCAACCAGTATACGATCACAGGTGTGATCAAAGATGTTCCGCCACAATCCCATCTGCATTTTGATTTCATCAGGGCGATGGCACAGGAGGAATTCAGCAGGCAACCGGAATGGATGGCGGACAATTTCGTAACATATGTCCAGCTACGCCCGGGCACCACCCAGGCACAACTGGACAAGTACCTGCAGCAGGCGACCAAAAAGTATATGGAGAATGATCTTAAAAAACTGACCGGGAGCGACCTTGCAGACCTGGAAAAGAAAGGAGGACATTTCAGGTACAAATCCATTCCACTCAAGAAGATCCATCTCTACTCCGACCTGACCAATGAAGCAGAACCTTCAGGGAACATACAATACGTTTACATTTTCATCATCACTGCCGTTATCATCCTGCTGATCGCCTGTGTAAACTTTATGAACCTCTCTACCGCTCGCTCTGCAGGGAGGGCCAAGGAAGTAGGGTTACGCAAGGTAATGGGCTCACAGAAAAGCAGCCTGATAATACAGTTCCTGGCAGAATCCATCCTCACCAGCTGCTGCGCTATGCTCATTGCAATAGTCCTGACAGCCTTACTGATACCCTATCTGAATGAATTATCAGGAAAATCGCTCAGCATCAATGTGACATCCCTGACATGGATCATTCCTGTATTGTTGCTGATAGTGATCGTCGTAGGACTAATAGCCGGCAGTTATCCCGCCTTCTTCCTTTCCTCCTTTGAACCGGTGAAAGTATTGAAAGGGAAACTCTCTAACGGCTTTAAAAGCAGCTGGCTCAGGAACAGCCTGGTCATCTTCCAGTTTGCCGCGGCTATCCTGCTTATTGTTGGCACACTGGTTATCTACAATCAGTTGAGTTATATACACAATAAACAGCTGGGCTATAACCGGCAACAGGTGCTGGTCATAGAAAACACCCAGGCACTCTGGGTACACGCCAAAGGGTTCAGAGATGACGTATTGAAGCTACCCGGAGTAAGGGCAGGCACCATGACAAACACATTGCCTACCGACATTAACATGAGCACGAATATCTTCTCCAAAGATGCCGCCCGGAGCCCGGGGCAGGTAACCGGTATTGCCGAATGGTATGTAGATGCCGATTATATTCCCACACTAGGCATGCAGATGGCGCAAGGCAGGAACTTTTCGCCGGATATGCCTACCGATACCGGGTCAGCGCTTATTATCAATGAAACAGCAGCACGCCTGTTTGGATTTACGGATATCACTGACAAATATCTCTATCGTGGCGACCAGAAAA
Organism: Chitinophaga filiformis; assembly: GCF_023100805.1. Lineage (NCBI taxonomy): Bacteria > Pseudomonadati > Bacteroidota > Chitinophagia > Chitinophagales > Chitinophagaceae > Chitinophaga > Chitinophaga filiformis. The sequence goes on along the minus strand of NZ_CP095855.1, from coordinate 3,238,670 downwards.
TGAAGATCATCGGGATAGTAAAAGATTTTAATTCGGGTTCTCTACGCAGCAAGATTGCACCGGCGGTATTCACATTAGGTAACTATACAGGCACCATGGCATTCCGCATCAACACGAAAAATATCCAGCAGATCATCAGCAGGATCGGTGAGTTGTATCATGCCCGGCCGGCTATGCAGGGACAGCCTTTCAGATATACCTTCCTGGACGATAGCTTTAACAGGTTATACCAGGCAGAAGAACGCACAGGCAAGCTCTTTATCTCCTTTGCAGTACTGGCCATCCTGATCGCGTCCCTGGGCGTATTCGGACTTATTACCTATGCGGCAGAGCAACGTACCAAAGAGATCGGTATCCGCAAAGTATTGGGCGCATCGGTATCTGGTATTGTGGCGATGCTGTCGGCAGATTTCCTGAAGCTGATCGCACTCGCAGCCGTCATTGCTACGCCACTGGCCTGGCTGCTCATGAACAAATGGCTGCAGAATTTTGCATACCGCGTCAATATCAGTTGGGCAGTATTTGCGGTTTCTATCTTCCTGATGGCGGTCATCACTATGCTAACCATCAGCTTCAAAGCCATCAGAGCAGCCCTGGTCAATCCTGTAAGGAGTTTAAGATCTGAATGATAAAAAGATCCGGGGGAGGGACAACGCGAAATAAATGAGCACCTGATCCTTAGCTGAAAGCCTTCTTCAAAAGTTGCCGGATAAAGGAACAGAAAGCGCCTGTTTGCCCAATGGCAAGACAGGCGCTTTCCTGTTTATGCAAGACCTAGTTCTGTAATGTCCACTGGCTGCTTTCAAAGTAAGCCGGTACGTTGGTACATTGTGCCAGTCCGCTCTGATTTTCGAGGTTCAGGTAAGTATTCTGCCACTCGTTCTTCAAACGGGTGTAACCGTTATAGCTTTCCAGTAACCAATAGCTACTGTAGAAGGTATTGGGAACATCCGTGCTCTCCACATAGTTGTACAGGTGTTCGATATTCAGGTAATGACCGGTGGCCAGGTTCTTAAACCGGGTATGTCCGTTCACCGTTTCCTGTACCCATCTGTATTGGTTACCGCTGCTGTTGCCGTTGTACTTCACCTGTCCGTTCTCTTCATACAGGTATGTATTTAACCATTTGTTTTTGATAAGGACGCCGGTTCCCGGATTAACAGGGCCCCCGATACTGTTCAACAGGTTCTCGGCATTGCTTACCTGCAAATTGGCGAGGTAAGTGAATACCTGGTTCAGTTGCTGCTGTACCGTACCATTGCCTGCATACTGCTTTCTGAAGCCATATAAACGGGCAATCAGCTCAAGTTCGTGCTGCCCATAGGGAACGCCTAATTTCTGCTGCATGGTGGTCAGAAAGGAGTAACCAAATTCATCTGTCGGTTCAATCATAGTGCCTTCGCCATAATCGTTCCAGGTCGCAAACTGGATGATGTTTACACTGGAGCTCAGCGCTTTGTCCAGCATGGCAGAGAAGGTAGCAGTGCCGTTATACGCGATCTGCCAGGTAGGGCCATCTGCGCCGCCGGCAGCGTAGAAAGACCGGAAACCGGGATATACCACACCTATAGACAGCGGAAAACCGGCTGCCTGCGTATAGTAACGGTCTACCACACCGGGATGTTCCTGGTATATCCATGGGAATTCGCCACCTGCGTTGTTAGCACCTACTTCGTTTGTGAATCCGTAGAGCGGAATGATCTTCGGACGTGGGTTATTACCATTCAGGATCGTATTCCATTCTGAAGGCTGATGAAAAGTGATGGGGCCGAAATTCAATACCACAGGTTCATTGGAAGCATTTCTCAGGTAATTCCCCTGGTTAAAATAGTTGTTCTGCATGTAAACAAAATCGCCGTTGGCACCGGAAGCCATACCAGGGTCCCAGTTACGGTCCTCATGTACAATGGAGAATTGCAGCCCTACGGCATTCAGTTTACTGATCAGGGCATTGGAATTGCTCAGGTTATCGGGATAGTCGTACCGTTGGCGGGTGCCCGGCCAGTCTATGAATACGCCATCTGCACCGGCGTACTTCATCAACAGCAACTGATATTCGACAATATCCGGATCGCCGGAAGCGTATGGCCCTGTTTTAGGATAAAAGTAAGCGGCGATCTGTCTTTTGCCATTAACGATGATATCCGGGTTCTGGGTATTCATTTTCCAGTGATACCCCCAGGCCCCCCTGGATGCCGGTGTTTCAAACCAGGGCATCCAATGGATAAAGATCTTTTTGCTCGTGGATTTGCTGACTGCCACCGCAGCTTTGGTGTTCAGATGGGCAGATAAGTGTTCCTGTGGTTCGAGCGACGATTTGTTACACGCAAACAGGAACAGGGCGCAACAGGCCCATAATAGAGTTCTCATTTTGAGGGAGATTTAATGATAAATGATTAATGAATAAACAGTCTAAGTAATAAAGTGAATACGCGGTTTAATGAATGAATAAGTGAAACGATGTAATGAATAAACGATTTGATGAATAAATAATGGTTCTTTTGAGAATACGTGATATGGCTTTTCCGCATCGAAAATAATCACCGGACATTAACCCGCCTAATTATATACTTCGAATATAGAAGAAATAGCAAGCTTCAAAATTATAAACAATATGATAACCAACCCGTTAAAACAGGCCGCTATTAAAAAAAATATAGACGTATCCATTACAAAAATGAGAGGGAACTACCCGTTGGGATATGCGTCGTTTTGATGGCAGGGAATTTTTCCTGCAGCCATTTGGCCATGAATTCGGATCCTGGTTCCTCACTCACGATATGGCCAAGTACGATCAATGACAATTGTTTACCGGCAGCCCGGGCATCACGTACATATTCGGCGGTCTCCCACTCGGATACTTCACCACATACCAGTACATCCGGCTGCGTATTGCCAATACTTTGTATCTGGTTCTTGCCACCATAGGCGCCGGGTAGCAACAATACCTTTTTGCATTGTTGTTCAGGATCGCCAATATACCGAACGGCTTCAATATTCAGTTTCTGTTTCAGATTCCCTATCAATGCCTTCAGTGTCATAGCAGGCGACAGGTTATAGATAACATGATTACTATCTTCAAAACGCTGCCAGCCCAGCTGGTCTACCAGTCCTTTACGCACGCCATCAGGCTTTACGCCGTGTATGTAGTCATGATTGCGCCATACAACAATGTTGTGCTTCTTTAAGAGGGCAGCTTTATACCGGTACACATCATCCTTTTCGAGCCATGCTGTTTCATCAGTATGATTATAGAACGTGGGTTCGTGTGCAATGATAAAATTCGCGTTCAGTGCAATTGCCTTTCTGATCACCTCGACGGTAGCGAACATTGTAGTTACGATGCCTGTTACCACCACATCCCTGCTTCCTGATTTTAAAGTATCAACAGTATTGGAGAAAGGAGCGCCGGGCGCCTGTTTTATAAAGAGGTCCATTATCTGCCCCACAGTGATCCGTTCCTGTACCGGCATGGTCCCTGCACTGAAACCCGCAGCAAAACCGGCAAAGGGAGAAGCCAGTACCACAGCTGATCCCGCAGCTGTCGCTACCTGTGCAATGAATTTCCTTCTATTAATGGATGTATTGTTCTCACGTGGCATAAAAGACTGATTAACCAGATAAATATAGCGTTTTTCAGGAAAAAGAGCCTGCCCGTCAAAAAGGAGGGCAGGCTCTCAGCTAAAGGCTCGTGAAAACTACTTAGCGTGAAAAAGCTATTCGCCTGACAGGAAGCAACATAATCAATACCTCAGCGCCAACACCCGCAAAGCAATATCCCGTCCCGTCTGCGCCCCTACCTGGCTATCGAACTGATAATGAATCCCGCCATAAACCCTCGATATAGACGCCTCATCTATCATCTGCTGAAACCCATTAAAAGCCCGCGGTGTAAAACCCTCCGCCACTTTTTGATTATCAGTGAACGAAAACCCGCTACCAAAATAATCCGCCAGGATGTTTCCCGCAGCACTGGTAAAGGTCGCATGCCCTGATGTATAAGAAGGAAACGGTGGTGTACCGATCAGTGAATTCCACCCAGCGGCTATGTACGTCTGTATGTAGGTAACAGGCCGGAGCAGGTTGTATTTGTACTTGTACTTCCAGCACACGATCGCCGCATCATTTTCACCAATACCCGCCTGTGCGAAGAGCTTCGCCGCTTCGGTCAGGCTAAGCCCATTGTCGGTGATCAGCTGGGCGGTGATGGCCAGCATATGTCCCGGCGGAGTGAAAGTACCACCACCATCGGCCCAATAACGGGCAATAGTCGTTTCTTCAGGCGTGAGTGTATTCACCTTGTTATAAACGAAATAAGCGGCCTTATAGAACGCAGAAGCCGTATCGGTGGAGAAGGCAGGATGGGCAATACCGGCGGTCTCCAGACTGGCAGGTCTTACCATCAGGCGATTATTGCCCCAATAAGGCAACATGGCCCGCTGAAAGGCTGGCGGCGTAGGCACCCAGAACGCAGGGCCAACAGGCGGTACGTAGTCGGTAGGGAAGTTATTCAGATAACCGTCCTTCCCACCATCGGTAGTCGACCAGGTGTAAATAGCCGCAGCCACCTGTTTACCGAAATTAACGGAGCGGTTGATCTCATCGGCGCCGCAGCTACCGGAAGCTGCGGCTTTGTTGGTACTGTCAAGCGCAGTAATGAGGGCCTGGTTGGCTGCGCTGGCATTGGGATACAGGTTCCTGATGATGTCTGCCATCGCACTGTTGGCAGCGAGCTCCCAGTTATATCTTTTTCCCCATTCAGGGCGGGGCACATTGCTCAGGCCATTCAGCTGGCCACTAAGGGAATGACCATACCTGTCACTCCATACCACTGCCTCATGCAGCGCAACGCCTGTATAGGCAAGCGCTCTGGCAGCTACCGGCGGACTGAATCCCGGCGTTTCTCTGATCAACTTGAATTCAAGCTGGTACCAGGAAACTGGTACAGCAGCAGCTGCATTACTTTGGGGCGTGAATTCGGCAGCAGCAATAGTGGTTTTTGGGGGTGCCTGGTCTTCCTTGCTACACGCAGCAATAACAAGGATCATAGAGAGATAGATGCACCACGAACGTACGGAGTAAATGGTCATAATATTGAGTTTTTTAGGAAGGAGTAATATAAACATGACCGGTAGCAATGTGCCTGCAGTCATTCACATGAAAAGTTGCGGAAATACCTGGCATTTTATACAGGCTTTACAGAAAAAGCATGTATCTTCGGTACCATTGTTTTTACCTCAAATCATTACCCCTAAATACGCATGAATCTCAATATCCCCCAATTGTTTAACCAAATCATCCCCCAACATTTATGGAACTTAAACTTATCCGGATCAACAGCCAGGGCGCACTGGTTACAAGCTGGCAATTCTTTTTAATCGGTCAGCACCTGTACGAAGGCGTCGCTGATGGCATTTTTTCAAGGGAAGTACTGAATGCAACGATCGAATTCCAGCGTAGAAACCACCTCCAGCCCGACGGTGTGGTAGGCAATAAAACGTATGGCATTGCCATGCAGCTGGGCTTTGACGGCATCATTGACGACCGGACCGACAAATCGGGAGCAGATTACCCTAAACCACCCTCCTTTCAGCCATTGGTGTCCAATGAAGAGCGGGCGAAGGTCTTTGGTAAATTCTCTTATGTATCCCAACCAATTCCGGGCAATCCGGAAAACATCAAAGTGACCGACAACTGGGCAAGCCAGAATATTGTAACGGTGTCTGTACCGCAGCTGGTCAACATCAAGGGATCTGACAGGGTACAGTTCCATAGGATAGCCGCCAATCAGCTTGTGAAAATGTGGGCCGACTGGGAAAAAGCAGGCCTGCTGCCATTGGTGCTCACCTGGGGCGGCTCTTATGTACCAAGGTTCATCAGGGGCAGCCGCACAACATTAAGCAATCATTCTTTTGGTTCAGCATTCGACATCAACGTAGCATGGAATCCGCTGGGCGCCATACCGGCATTGGTAGGTCAGAAAGGATCGGTGAGAGAGCTGGTGCAGATAGCCAATTTAAATGGTTTCTACTGGGGCGGACATTTCTCCCGTAAAGACGGAATGCACTTTGAAGTAGCGCAGATAAAATAATGCAAGGTATGCCGGGCCGTTTATGCAGACTGGTCCGGCATTTACATCACTTCCTATGTAAGTGATGCTATCACTTATAGACAAATCCTATTATAGATACTTTCTATTTACGCGGCCGGCAGATTGTGGTTACTTTTATGCCAAACGTATACAGATGGCACAAGAAGTATTACAGACAAAATACAACCGCAGACAGGAGATCGTAAACGGAATTATTCATGGCGCGGGCATACTGTTCGGCATTAGCGCATTGCCTATGCTGACAGGTATCGCGGCAACGCACAACAACACAGCGGGCATTGTGGGCGCAGCTATTTACAGTTTCTGTTTCCTGTTACTATTTACCTGCTCAACGGTATATCATCTCTCACTCGAACCGGCCATCAAACGACTATTCCTTATTCTCGATCATATCAGTATCTACTTCCTGATAGCAGGAACATACACGCCTTTTCTGCTCGTATATATGAACAATGCCTTTGGCATCACCTTGCTGTCGGTGTTGTGGGGACTTACACTGGCAGGCATTTTCTTCAAGACATGGTTCACGGGAAAATATGATATCATTTCCACCATCATTTATTTACTGATGGGCTGGATACTTGTAGCCGGCGGCCGCAGGTTCTTTACAGAACTTCCTTTATCTGTACTGATACTGCTTTGCATAGGAGGCGCCTTATATACTGCCGGCGTGTTCTTTTACATCAGGGACAGGCGCACGTTCACACATGCTGTATGGCATTCCTTTGTACTTGCTGCCGCTATCTGTCATTTCGTAGCGATCCTGTTATCGATGTAGCTCATCCGTTGCATAATGCATAGCTTATTTTGTCCGCAAATGAGGGTCAGTATTTCCGTAAATGAGGTGGTAGTTTACAATCCTCATACGAAATTCGATAGTAACAAATTATGCCTCAACACACTTCCCCCCAAATGCGAACAAATAATATAATCATTAAGTACTATGCAGATGGAATACAACAGGATCGCTGATATCAAGCGTTTACAATTTATCATCGACAGTCTGAAGCAACATCTCCCTACCGGCTCCGTTGTACTTGACGTGGGTTGTGGCAACGGTATTATTGCCCGGCATCTTGGCAGTGAAGGATTTAACGTGTATGGCATTGATGTCAGTTCGAAAGCAATTGAAAAGGCAAGGGCGCTCACTGATTTTCCTAATGTCAGCTTTGATGTGATCAGTGCAGAAGAACTGGTAGCTGATGGCAGAAAATATCATGCTATCATCTGCAGTGAGGTGCTGGAGCATCTGAATCAACCGGAAAAACTGCTGAATGTATTGTATCAGTCGCTTGCTGATGATGGTGTGTTGATCGTTACCGTACCTAATGGCATGGGCCCCAGGGAAGTACTGATCACCAAGCCTGTTATTGCCTTACAAAAGAAAGATAACTGGGTATGGCGCTGTATACTGAAAGTAAAGTCCATGCTTGGCTATAAAGGCACTACTGTTCAATCAGATGCGGATGATCTGACGCATGTACAGTTCTTCAGCAAACATTCTCTCGAGAACTTAGCCAGAAAAACACGGTTTAAGATCATCAGTTTCGGAAAAACCAACTTTATTGACGATGTTTTTCCATTTTCTTTCTTCACCAAAAAGATCAAAATTCTGCAGAAGTGGGATGGCGCAATTGCGGAAGTCCTTCCTTATCAACTGACTGGAAGTTTTGTCACAGTGTGGGAAAAGAACCCATAAAAAAAACAGGATTTTTTATTGCTGAAAAACCCCGATTTATACCCTGATCAGGCTGTATTCTCATGGTATTTACGTAGCTTTGTATTACCTATACCCGTAATATAATCTATGAAGACCTTCAGTGTACTATTCAACATACTGAAAACCATCACCGTATCCTTATTGATCATGCTTCCTTTTACAGCCAGGTCACAAACGATACCTATCTACCTTGAAAATCCATCTTTTGAAGGAACACCGACAATGAATGGAATTCCTGCTCCATGGTACCAGCGATCGGTCAATCTGATAGCATACACTTTACCACTTGGCAGTACAAATGAGATAGCCCCGTCAGATGGAAAAACATATGCCGCATTACTGGCTGCATCTGAAAACAATACTTCCGCCGGACATGCTGTATGGACATCTATCGGACAGCAACTGTCAAAACCGATCGAAGCAGGTAAAGCATACCTCATCTCCTTTGATATGGCATTGATGCCTGAAGAAGATCACAGTGACAATACAGCCGCAACATCTACTGCATTAGCCATCCTTGGCAGTACTTCAGAAGCGGATATAGGAGAAAGGATCTGGTATTCGGACATCTACTACGAAAGAAAATGGAACAGGTTCACAGCTGTGCTGAAACCTAAAAAGAACTATACACACCTTCGTTTTGAGCCCTACGTTACTGACTACGACGACACCTGTTATGTAGTCACTTTCCTCGACAATATTTCGATGATCGAAGAAACACTCAACTTCGATGTAAGTGCAGAAAATACCTGTTATGGTGAGAGCAATGGTAAAGTAGCTGTTACCATGCATAGCCTTGATAAAGATACTTACAGCTTCCGCTGGGAACCAGGCGGGTATACTACACCTGAAGTATCTCATCTTCCCGCAGGCAAATACACCGTCACTGTAACAAGCAATAATAAAGGCAATTCAAGATCTGAAAGCATCCTGGTAAAACAATGGGATATCAGGATCGATGCAACAGTATCAGGCATCAGCTGTTTTGGCGAATCGGATGCAAGCATTTATGTAAATGCAAGCGGCAGTTTGAGCCCTTATAGATACACGCTGATAAACGAGCGCACGGATCAGGATGTACCCGGCTTCTATAACCTGGCGGCCGACTATTATACACTGAAGGTGACCGATAGTATGGGCTGCTATAAAATGGTGGGGATCGCGGTCGACAATCCCGGTCTTTTACAGATGAAAGACCTGATAGCGAGACCGGTATCCTGCAGCAGTGTACAGGACGGTCAGCTCATCTTCACACCTTCCGGAGGTACTCCACCTTATCATTACAAACTTGCAGATACTTTCCAGCTGGAGAACAGGTTCCGCCACCTCGATGCAGGCAGCTATCACTACACGGTGATTGACGATCATAATTGCGCCCTGGAAGGGAATGCCACCATAGAGAAAGAGTGGAGGGATTGTGCCATATACATGCCCACTGCATTCAGCCCTAATGGAGACGGTAAAAACGACGTTTTTAAGGCGAAGCTGCAGGATGATATAACTGAGTACAGATTGGCCGTTTATGGCCGCTGGGGACAGCTTATTTTCGAGACTACTGATCCTGAAACAGGATGGGATGGAAAGCAAAAAGGACTGGACCTCCCTCCCGGCACCTATATCTGGGTAGCTACCTATACCGCCAGCAACAAACAACCGATGAAGCAGCAGGGCACCATCACCATGTTCAGATAAAATAAAACGAATGTGCTCCGGATTGCGTTTAAATAGCGTAACTTGATAAGAGTTAATCTCTTAGCTATATGGAACTGGTAGTATTCGCAGCACTTCATTTTGAGCTAAATGCCCGGTCTGCAGGGGAGACCGCCAGTGGCAGTCCCCCTTTGCAAATATTGCTCGACATGATCAGATCACAGCAGGGCGCCGGCTTGCAGTCCTTACAGATCCATGCAGGCAGCTCTTCTCCCCCGCCCCTGCCGCAGATAGTGGTCAGCTCCAGTATGACGCGCTATCTCGATCATCTGTCAGGCACCATGCAGGAAAACGGCACAAACGGTTATGAACTGGGCAATATTACGGTAGAACTGCTCACGGAATACCAGGAAAAGCAGGCGCCCCAGGTGCATACAGAAACGGCCCTGTCAACGACCATGATGCTCATCCGGAACGAGGTGATGCTCAACCCCAATATTCACGAACACAGCCTGCGGGTACTTGCTAAAAAACACTTCATTAATGAAAAAACACTGAGCAGGGCATTTACCAAAACATTCGGGATAAAGATCAGCGATTTTATACTGGAACAGGTGATGCAGCGGGCCCGGTACCTGCTGGAAAATACCCAGAAGACTGTAGCAGATATAGCAGAAGAATTAGGATATAGTAACGATTATAATTTCTCCCGTACGTTCAGGAATATATACGGTATTTACCCCATGGATCTCCGGAAAAAGAATAAAGCCCCGAAAAAGACTACATACTGAACTCCTCGTAAAATGCCTGCCTGGTAGCAGGATTGTACCACAGGTACTGCCAGAATTCGTCTTCTTCTCCCGCTCTGTAGGGGATCAGCTGATCTATTTCTTCCTGTTTCCACCAGCGGAATTTCCCCGGGAAGGAAATGGCGCGCATATTGTTTTCTGTGGACAACTGAAGCCCGTTCTGCTCAATGATCCTGTCGATCGTTGACTGATCGCAGCTAAAAGACATCAGCACAGAATAGTCAATAGCCATAAAATCGCCGTAGGTATAAAGATCTTTCACATCATTCGTCAACTCGATCTGCAGATGTTCCTTAAAACGGTTTTGATTATCCTTTGTATCAGCAGAGTCGGCATTATAGGTGGGGTAGACCCTGTCTGTCTGCGCTTTCGTGGCGTCCTCAGATCCGTTGGTTACCACATGCATTTTATGTCTGGCCTTCCCGCAGGAGAGAACTGTCATGGAGAATGACAAAAAACATAACGTCAACAATAACCTTCCTGAATGCTGTTTCATATGACAATTTGTAAGGGATACACAAATATCGTTGCAGCTGCTGCAACCCGCCTGCTTCATACGTCGGCACCAATATCGGTCATAGGCATCTTCCGGCGGTAGAATCCCCCGCTTAAGCAGTACAAATATACATATGAAAATTTAAAATATCACTAATACCTCGCCCGGTTTACAAGATTAACCCGGCTCTGAAGCATTCAGCTACTTACTGAATACTCAGGTATTAAATTCTGGTATTATATTTGTCTTTCATTTACCATAAAGTATTTATTTCATGTTCGTAAGACCGATACTCATACTGTCGCTGCTGTTTTCCTTTTTCATTTGCTGCACTATCAGCGCATGTACTTACCGCGTTGCACCTCCGCCCGGCAATCCTCATGGCTTACCACCGGGACAAGCTAAAAAGTTAACAGGCTCCAAGTCGGCCAGGCCATATGCACCAGGTCAGCAAAAGAAGCGGTATTGATACCGGCTTTCATTTTTTCCTGGTGATCATATCATACACAAGCCCTGTAGCAACAGCATATACAGCATGGTGTAATATATCCGTTCCGATCGTTTTGGGGTCTTCTTTCTGAATGGGAGGAGCCACCTTGAGGCGGGGCAACATCACAAGAGCAGCTCCCCATACGCTTGCAAAATGTGCAAGATCAGCGGTCCATCCTTTGAGTCCGGCAAGAGAGAGTATGCCCCTCGCTACTCCCCATGTCGTACCATATGCCCAGTGAACTTCCTGCGATACTTTCGGCTTCTTTTCTTCGCTGACAGCAGTCACATCGAGCACTTTCGACACTACATCCACAGGCGCATTGCTGGGTTTACGCTTTGTGATCTTCATTTCTATCATCTGAGAAACAGTAATAGCTGCCGTTCCTGCCAGGCCGGCCAGCAACCCCACTCCTATGGCAGTACCTAAGTCAGCCATAGCTGAATTCTTTTTATGCGGATAGATTTTCATGTGATATGTTTTTACCTAAGCTGGTGAAAAAAACATGCCACGCCTGCACACATGCGCCTGCCTGCATCAGGACTGCTGGTATAAGCCGAATACATTCCCTGCAGGATCACTGAACTTTGCAGTGACCTCCGTGGCTGCATCATTCATATCTTCTACAATTGTTCCGCCCTTGTCAGTGATCAGTTTCAGTGTAGCGCGCATATCAAATACCATCAGGTGAATACACAGACCTTTATCCCCATGTGCTTCACGTCCTTTTACAAAAGTGCCGCTCACTTCTTCAACAGTATCATCAAAAGCAATTGAACCGTCACCCCGCGTTCTGATCTTCCATCCAAATACGCTTTCATAAAAAGCGGCTGATCGCTTTACATCTTTCGCAGGAATTTCGATATAACAGATCTTGCCGTTACCGTAGGTAGGATGTTCCATATTTGCTATGTTTTTGCAGATGAGGTAATTCTGTAGGGGTATATTCCTTTTCACTAAAGTAGCATTGTTTCAAATCATTTTCTTAATTTATCCCCATGGAACAACATAGCAAGCAAGGACATTCACACGCTCATGGAGGTATTTTCGGTCACAATACGGAGCTGATCTTTAGCATTATCTGCGGCATTTGCCTGGGCATCGGTTTTGGGCTTCATTTCATAGAAACATTGCCTGCTGTTGTTCCACTGATATGTTATATCGCGGCTTATTTTTTCGGTGGATTTTTTACCGCCAAAGAAGCTGTTACAGCTATCGGCAAAGGTGAATTTGAAATTGATTTCCTGATGCTCGTAGCAGCTGCTGGAGCAGGCATCCTGGGCGACTGGGCAGAAGGTGCATTGCTATTGTCCCTGTTCAGCCTTGGTCATGCACTGGAACATTATGCCATGGGTAAGGCAAAGAGATCTATTGCTGCACTGGCCGAACTGACGCCTAAAACAGCCCTCCTGAAATCAGGACAGGAGGTAGATGTGGAAACACTGAAGACAGGCGATATCATCCTTATAAAACCAGATACAAAGATCCCTGCGGATGGTATCATTATAGCAGGCAACAGCAGTGTAAACCAGGCGCCTATCACAGGAGAAAGTATACCGGTAGAAAAGCAGGCGCTTGCTGATCCGCAAATAACACCAGAAAAAGCCGATAAACTGGAGGCCAGATACAGGGTCTTCGCAGGCACTATCAATGGCAACGGATCGCTGGAAGTAATGGTTTCACGCCTGTCTTCGGGTTCTACCATCGCCCGCCTCATAAAGCTGGTGAATGAAGCCCAGTCGGGGAAATCGCCTTCGCAGCGGTTCACAGACAAGGTACAGCAATATTATGTGCCAGCCGTGCTGATCCTCGTAACTGCTTTATGCTTTGCCTTCCTGGTAATAGACGAACCATTCAGCAAAAGTTTCTACCGCGCCATGTCTGTACTGGTGGCTGCAAGTCCCTGTGCACTGGCAATAGCTACTCCCAGCGCTGTGTTAAGCGGCGTAGCAAGGGCAGCCAGATCGGGTGTGCTCATCAAAGGCGGAAGACCTTTGGAAGACCTGGGTACACTGACTGCCTTAGCGTTCGATAAAACAGGTACGCTCACGGAAGGAAGACCAAAACTCACCAATATTATTTCCCTTAATGGCGCCAGTGAAGAAGAGCTGCTGCAACTAACGGTGGCGGTTGAATCCCTGAGCGATCATCCCCTGGGCAAAGCCATTGTAAAAGATAGTAAAACCAGATTGCATAACGCTGTGCTTCCTGCTGTCAGCGACCTCCGCTCAATAGCGGGGAAAGGGATCAGCGCAAAAGCCGGCAATGATACGATTGTGATCGGCAACCCTGCCTTGTTTGAAAAAGAGCAGCTGCCGCAGGAACTGGCTGAGAAAGTGGCCAGATTACAGGAAAGCGGGAACACGAGCATGATCGTTCGCAGGAATGAGGACTATATCGGTCTTATAGCTGTGATGGATACCCCCAGAGAGGAAGCCAGGCAAGTGTTACAGGAACTGCGCGCTGCGGGCATCAGGAGAATGATCATGCTGACAGGCGATAATCAGCAGGTAGCTGATGCTGTAGCCGCTCAGACGGGACTTACAGAAGCCTGGGGCGACCTCCTTCCGGAAGAGAAAGTAGCAGCTATCAAAAAATTAAAACAGGATGAAAATAAAGTAGCCATGATAGGCGACGGTGTAAATGATGCCCCGGCCATGGCAAACAGTACGGTAGGTATTGCAATGGGTGCTGCGGGTAGTGATGTAGCGCTTGAAACGGCAGATATAGCCCTGATGGGCGATAAACTGTCCCTCCTGCCTTTTGCGATCCGTTTAAGCAGGCAGGCAAAGAGCATCATCCGCCAGAACCTTGTATTCAGTCTCGGAATGGTAGCTGTGCTGATCCCGCTTACCATGCTGGGCATCGCTTCTATCGGTCCGGCCATTATAGCGCATGAGGGATCTACCTTGCTGGTAGTATTTAATGCATTGAGGTTACTGGTGTATAAAGATCAAAGTGGGAAAAATTAAAGCCCCACTTGTATCGAAACAAGCATTTCGTTTAAAAATAAAACCACGGAAGATAAGCGCTCCCTGTACTAGCGGCTTTCCAGCTGTACCCAGGGACTGCTGTCTTCAGAGAGCAGGTCGCAATGAGCGCCGTAGGCCTCATCCAGCTCCTGCAGATCGCCGCTCCACATGGCAAATCCCATCAGGTAATTTTCGCCCAGGTTGGTCCAGGTGGTATAGTTGTGCAACAGGTCCTTTCCGAACTTGCGGATATAGCCAAGTGCTTCATCTCTCGACAGGAAACCGGCATCATAGCCCCAGCGGCAAAGATTGATAGCACGGCCGAGGTCCCAGGTGAGGGCATCCAGTTTACATTTTTTGCCTTCAAAACAGCCCGCTTCCTCACGGAGGTGTTTATAACCTTCGGATATATTGGAAGCATACAGATCTACGGATATTTCGTCGCCTTTCGCAGTAAATTCGGACTGCAGTTTTTCCAGCTCTACCGCTCTTTCTCTTACGGGTAAAGTGGTCAGTATATTCCAGATAGGTTTGAAATAGACGCGGTGGCCATGGTTTACCAGCCAGTCAATATTGTTCAGCAGTTTGTCCCTGGTATTGATATGCCATTCTCTTTTCAGCATGGCCCGGATCTCTTCCTGGTCGCTGTCTGTTTCCAGTGTATCCATGCGGTCTCCATGCAGGTAGGCCAGGTTAGCTCCGCAGGCTATATATTGCCTGTCATGCAGGGAAAGTGTGTCATCATCGTTCAGATCGGGAGCCTCCTCTTCTTCAGGTTGCATGGCGCGGTCCTGTTTCGCTCTGAGAGCGATCTCTTTCGCCCTGCGATTCAGTTTGATCAGTTTGATAACAACAAATAGAATGTAAAGGGCAGTTACGCCTACAATGATAATGATCGTTTTCATGTGGAATCTTTAAATACCGCATACTGAAAAATGAAATCCAGGCTGCGCGCTCGGTTACTGACTCAGTTTTAAAGCTGTTTTTTTCTCTCTCTTTGGCTCGGAAATATCCTGCTTCGCTGTATAGTTTAGTAGTGTTCCTGACTGTAAGGGATTATTGTTTTTCTCCTCATGCAATATCGTATTTTAAAGGGAATATTCTATTAAAAAGAAAAATCTATCTTTGCCTTCTCTAACATTTATCAATGTAATACAATCTATTATGAAACAAGGATTTTTTGCATGTATTTTAGCCGCACTGCTTTTAACCAGCACTGGTTGTGAAACCTCACAACAGATCCTGAATAACCTGCCCACTGCCGGGGGTCTGAGCTCCGCACAGATTGCTGCCGCGCTGAAAGAAGCACTTACTATCGGAACCCAGAACAGTGCAAACAAGCTTTCTGCCGCCAACGGCTTTTTTGCCAACGCTGCATTGAAGATCCTGATGCCTCCTGAGGCCCAGAAAGTAGAAAGCACCCTGCGTAGTGTGGGCCTGGGTAGTGTAGTGGATAAGGCGATCCTTTCCATGAACAGAGGTGCGGAAGAAGCTGCAAAATCCGCCACTCCTATCTTCGTAAACGCGATCAAACAAATGACAATCACTGATGCCCTGGGCATCCTGAAAGGAGGTAACAATGCCGCCACCAACTACTTCAAGGACAAGACCACCGCTGCACTTACCAGTGCCTTCAAACCGGTTATCGGCGATGCCCTGAAGAAAGTGGACGCTACCAAATACTGGTCAGACCTGTTCTCCGTATATAACAAGTTCTCTTCTACGCCGGTGAATACTGACCTTACCGCTTATGTAACCGAAAAAGCGATTGCCGGTATCTTCCAGGAAGTTGCGCTCGAAGAGCAGAAGATCAGGCAGGACCCTGCCGCCCGTGTAACCGATCTGCTGAAAACAGTGTTCGGAAGTCCGCAGGCACAGCAACAATCAAAATAACAATTGTCGCCGTTGGCGACGAGCAATACAACAAAAAAGGGCTGACCGAAAAGATTCCTTACGCTTTTCGCTCAGCCCTTTGATATAATATTGACTGCTCATATTCTCATTAAGTCCGGCGCAAGTCCACTTCAAATCCATGGCTAAGGCAGCTAAGCAGCCGCTATACCACTGGCAACAAGCAGATTTATCCTAAGGCGCCGGATGCAGCATCATTGTTTCAGAGCGTTTAATTCTTTCCGGATCTCTCCTCATCCACACGTTTCATAAACGCAATTAGCCCGGGGAAATAATGCTTTTGATCATCCCAGCAACTGAAATGACTGCCTTCCGGACAGTATACATTACTTCCGTTCTGTACCTGTGTACTCATCCACTTCATATGCTCAGGGTCCATTGTATCAAACTTTGCGCCTATGGTCAATGTTGGCACCTTGATCCTGGGAAGGTCGCCCGTACGGTCCCAGTTAATGAGCCGGCCACCTGGCTTGAATTCACTGGGCCCCTGCATGGTAACATAAACAGCCGGGTTAAGATGTTTGAAACACCTGTTGACTGCTTCGGGCCATTCCGGCAATACACAGATATGTTTTTTATAGTATTCATTCATGACGAGCGCCTGGTAGGTACTGTCGCCATATTGGCCATTGTTCTCGTATGCTTCCAGCGAATCGACCAGTGACTTTCTCATTTGTGCTCTCAGCGTTTTATTGTATGCCGCATAACTGGTCATGCTTGCCATCATATCCGAAATAATAAGTCCTTTGATATGTTGCTGATACTTCAATGCATAATCTATGGCCAGCATACCACCCCAGCTATGTCCCAGCAGGTAGAAGTTGGTACTGTCAAGTTGTAATGCCTGGCGTACCTGTTCTACTTCCTCTACATAATGTTCCATTGTCCAAAAGCTGCTATCGTTGGGCTGCTCGCTGTAGTAAGATTCCAGCTGGTCATATTCTATCAGTTCAATACCTTCTTTAGGTAAAAAGCTTTCGAAACATTCAAAGAATTCATGTGTTGCGCCTGGGCCTCCATGCAGGAGTAAGATCTTCATCCGCGGGTTGTTACCGATTCGTTTGGTCCACACATGAAATTTACCCTTCGGCGTTGCTATCTCCACCATTTTCACACCACCCGTCTGAACACCGGAATCTTGTGGCATAAAATACTGTTGATAGTCAACACCATGCTGCTGATTACATGCTGTAAAGACTATTAAGAACAGGACAATAAAATTTCTCATTGGGTACTTTTTAGATTTAGCGTTGTGTATTGAGAGACCGCGAAAATAAAATGAAATATGCGGGCGCCCTATCCCCAAATCAGGGGAGCCTTGTCACCCATTTTTCGCTTTTAATGCTAACAAAGATGTATCCCAACAGTTCACACAAGTAAAGACATAAAAAGGATTAAGGCTACTGCGCGCTTTCCGACGGTGTTGCCAGATAGCCACAGGGGCTTAATCCCAATAACAATATGCAGACTAGCAGTCTATCGGCAGCATTATCTTTCCTTTAAGAATGGCTGTTTTGTGTACCTGTATACAGGATACCGGCAATGCCGGCAGCGCAATGCTCCCCATAGGAATAACTGCTCCGGGAACCAGTATGCAGATAGTAACATAGCAGCAACACTATCGCCCCTTCAGCAAGGGCTGTTTCACCAACTTCTGGTCAAGGTATTGTATCAGTAATAAAATGACAGTACCTAATATAAATATGGTTCCATAACGGGAAATAAAATGCATGATCACCTCCCCTCCCCCGAAATGTACCAGCGCCGCCAGGGCACTTGCCCCCGCAAACAGGCAACAGAAGATAATGATCAGGTTAACCCTTGTCTCCGCCATACGCTGCTTCCGCGATCTCAGTTTAGTGGCCACCTTCAGGGCAAAATCGGGAGGCAGATCTGATGCAGGCGCATTGCCCAATGCCTCGAACAACATGCTGTATACTTCCAGTTCCTCTCCTTCCTCCGGCGACAAACCAGCCTTTTGACCCGCCAGGCCCTTTTCCAGTAATTCCTGTAGTCTTTTATCATCCATCTCCTTCATGACAGCTCATTTTTAAGATAAACACTTAATTTCTCCTTCAATAGTTTTCTTCCACGGAACAGGTAACTCTTCACTGTTCCTTCCGGCATCCCGGTTATTTCTTCAATCTCCCGGTAGGAGAACTCATTCAGATGAAATAATGTCAATACCGTTCTGTATTGCTCGGGCATCTGTGCGATCAGCCTGTTAATATACGCCGTTACATCCTTTTTATCCAGCTGCTGCCCCGGATGATCTTCCGCAAAACTGTAATTCTCAATATCGGCCGGATGGGCTACCGTATTACTGCTGTTGTGCTTCTTTCCATAATTGATCGCGGTGACATAAGCAATCCGCGCAATCCAGGTAGATAAGCGCGACTTATACTCAAAACGGTGCAGGTGCTGGTGTACCTTCATAAAAACCTCCTGGCAGATGTCTTCCTTGTCCTCCTTTGTATTGATGATCCTGTTGACTACATGGAACACCAATCCCTGGTATTGCTTTACCAATACCTCAAAGGCTTTAAGATCTCCGTGTAGGATACGGGGAAGTAATTCCTTTTCATCAATCATGTCAAAGTAGACAACGGTTTGGTAATAAATGTTGCAAAAATTATGAGACATTTGCAACATTTTCGAATTTCGCCTTGTCTACTGAGAAAAACCGCTAATTATGTTTGCTATTGTCGAAACACTTGGGAGTTTTATTATGATCATTTCCGTCTTTGCGATCATTGCTGCTGTCATTAATGCATTTCTCAATTACCGGCTGAAAAAGCGCATTCTCGACGCTGGTCCGGTAGACGAAAACGCCCTGAAACTGGTACCGGCCTTTCCCCGGCTGAACACTGAAATGCTGAAATGGGGCATTATCCTCCTTTTTGCCGGCCTGGGCCTGATCGTGCTGGAGTATATTCCTTACAATGTAGAACACTCTACACTTCCCTATGGTATTGAAACCGTATTCATCGCCATCGGCTTCCTTGTATACTTCTATATCGTCAGGAACAAACAGCACCAGGATTAATCCGCTCCCTCCTCCCACCGGCACTACCTGTTGCCTGTACCTACACAAGGCCGGCTATTGATATTCACATATTGCAATCCCTTTTTTAAAGCCTCCGTGCTTTAAGGGGAATTGCCATGCCATAAAAATCAATCATCATGAAAAAGCAATTACTTCCCATATGCATCGTCCTCCTGCTAACCGGCAGCCTGACAGCAATGGCGCAGGCGCCCGATTCATCCCGCATAAAAGCACTGAAAGCGGTCACCGTAACAGGGCAAAAGCCGTTGATCCGCCAGGAGGCAGACCGGCTTATCTATGACTTCCAGGCCGATCCGGATAGTAAAGGCAGTAATGTCCTGGAGATCATGCGCAAAGTACCTTATCTCTCGCTCGACGCGGCCGGCAACATTCTCCTGAAAGGCAACAACAGTTACCGTATACTGATCAACGGTAAGCCTTCCGCCCTGCTGGAAAGAGATCCGTCCCAGCTGCTCCGTACCATTCCCGCCTCCACTATTCAGCAGATAGAGGTCATTACCACCCCGCCTGCCAAATATGATGGCGAAGGACTGACCGGCATCATTAACATCATCACCATTAAAAGAAAAGCAGACGGCTATAACGGCACTGTTAATGCCAGTGAAAAGTTCCCTGCCAATGGCCCGGGAGCAGGCGCTTCCTTCGCCCTGAAAAGCGGGCAACTGGGAATCTCCGCGTTCGGTGGCGCCAACAGGTCTGACCAGCCACACGCACGAAACGATATGCAGCGCCATTCAGCAGGGGAATGGCCGGCATACCTCGAACAGCAAGGCGATAAACGTACAGGCCGCAGATCAGCTTACCTGGGCACAGAGATCAGCTTCGAGGCCGATAGTGTACACCTCCTTACCGCCCAGTTCAACATCAGCGGCAACCATTCCGATGGTAAGGGGTTCCTGCAGTCCAACCTTAGCAATCCCCTTGCAACCCTTCAACGTTACTACCTCAACAGCGCAGATGATGGCAACGGCAACAGTATGGACGCCGGTATCAATTACCAGATCACATCCAGGAAGAATAAAAATAACCTGCTCACCTTTTCCTACCGCTATATGACCAATGGCAGGAAACAGGGCTATGAACAAATCTTTACAGATACCATCAATTATTCCATTCCCGGCTACCGGCAGCACGACAATGAAACCTTCCGCGAGCATGCCCTTCAGGCAGATTATGTCCGTACCTTTAAGCAATTCAGTATGGAAGCAGGTGTGAAAGGAATATGGCGTAACAACAACAGCGATTTCAGGTATGAATACTATCAGCCATCTTCCGGCAAGTTTGAGCCGGATCCTTCCTCCAACCGCTTCAATGGTAACCAGGACATTTTCAGTGTATATAATTCCTATACCTTCTCCACAAAAAAATGGGATCTGAAAGGAGGTGTACGCGTTGAGCAGACATTTATGAGCGCTGCATTTCAGAGCGATTCTATGCACGTGGATCAACAGTTCCTCAATGTTCTCCCTTCCCTCATCATCAACCGGAAACTGAATAGTAACAGTTCACTAAACCTGGGCATCAGCCGGCGCCTGAAACGGCCTAATATCTACCGGCTCAATCCATTTACGGACCGGTCCAATCCTTCCAGTGAATCAACCGGGAATCCCGCGTTGCGGCCCAGCTCCATCACAGATCTCCAGCTCAGTTATAACTGGTCAAAAAAGATGTCTGTCAATGCCGGAATCAGCTATTCCTACAACAAGCATATGTTCATGGAAATAACGTCTTTTGATACTACCCGTTACATCACCCGTACTGCCATTCAGAATAATGTAAGAGGAGGCGGTCTGGCGCTGAACTACAGTATCAACTATCCCATCCTGCGCTGGCTGAACCTGAACATCAACGGCAATGCCGTCTACATCTCTGTTAAGGGCGGGTCAGATGAAACAACTGTCAGGCTGCACACATGGATATATGCCCTGAACACGGCTGCTGCTGTGCGGCTGAACAAAGGCTGGCGACTGAATGCTTCTATGAATTATATCGGACGTAACCAGGTGTCGCTACAGGCCTATGCCAATGCCATGATCAGCACCTCTTTCGGGTTTAACAAAGAGCTGATTAAAGACAAGCTATCCTGTTCGGGCACTATCAATAATCCGTGCACGCAGTACCGTAATAACCATACAACAACGAAAGGTGATCTGTTCACACAAGATAATCACACGCAGGAATACTTTCGCACCGTGAATATGAGCATCAATTATAACTTCGGTAAACTCAGGCAGGATATTAAAAAGAATAAAAGGGGCATCAAAAATGACGATGGTAACTAGGACTGACAAAGCGCCGTTGTTTATAACTGGTCAAACAGGTAATCCAGCGGCGCCTCTTCCAGTACGATCCTGTTGATGTTCTTTCCCTCCTGTTCCCATTTGATAAGACGGATAAAACCTTCGGCGATCTCAATGCCGGTAATATCGCCATCACTGAAACAGCAGCAACCCGTATTAAAATAACTGGGGCTCACCATCGTCTTCACAAAATGCTTTCCCGCATATTCGGCTTTTCTCTTTTCCAATGCATCCTGCAAGGCCTTTATACGTTCCTCATCATGTTGCGCCGTTGCCTTCATCAGCTGCTTCGTGAGCCGGTCTATATGGTCCATGGAAGCAAATACCGGTTTATGTGTATGTCCTGATATCAACAATGTCTTTTTATACTGCTGGCTCCATTCGTACATGACAACGTTATGCTCATCCACCAGGTCAAAATTGTCTGAAAGGGTATCCAGCCTGACATCAAACCAGCGCTGTATAGGCGTCCATATAGCCGCTACAAACCATTTACTGAAGGCGTTCCCGTCACTTCTGAGATCGCCCTGATGCCCGTGGGCCAGGAATATTGTCTCATCAGCGTCCTTATATTTCATCTTCAGCACCAGGCCTTCATACACTTTAAGGTCCTTCCCGAACAAGGGTTTCAGGAACATATCTTTGGGCACCTGGTAGTTCCATTCCAGGTCATGGTTACCTACTATCCTGTAGTAACGCCCCTGCTGCAGAAAACGCGCTTCTTCCAGCAGGGACACCCTGTTCTTTTCCAGTACTACGGATGGCTTATTCTCCCACAGCTCTTCACAATCTCCCAGGTTCACCAATGTAAATCCCTTCTCGTAATAATAACGTAAGGCAGTAAGGTAGGATGCTTCCGCCAGCATAAAATCATCCGATCCGTCTTTACCGCCCTTATGCTGATCTGAAAAAATGATCATGGACATCTTCTCATAATCACATGTCAATATAAGTCCCTTGTCCTTCTTTCCATCGCATATGTGCTTATACAACTGCGACAAAGAATCGAATACCAGTTGCTTATCGGGCTTTGATGACACCGAGTTTGACAACCTGACGATGATGTTTCTTATAAATTTCCTCATGTGTAATGGCTAAGATTGCTTACCGTTCTGGCATAGTTTTTCCGGCAACTAAGTAAAGGATAAAACGATGAACGGCAAAACATTTTATATCACCTATAAGGGGGAGGAAACCCGGGTAGATGTAGAGGATACCGGGAAACAGCGGGCATTCCTGGTATATGTAGCCGGGGAGGACGGTCACCTGAATATCAGTATTAAGACCGATGAGAATGGCAATGAAAACTGGTATGAAGGAGAGCAACTCACCCCACGGGCAAAAGAGATCGGAGAATTAATAGAACTGGAAACAATGTAGTCAGATCCGCTGGAAATCGGCCGGTCCTACCAGGTACCATTCTCCTTCAAATTCCAGCACATCTCCCGGCGCTACAGACCGGGTACCATCTGCTACAATTGGATCCGGCTTCACCTCAGCCCTGCCGGTCCAGAATTGGTCAGCATTCTGACAGATCTCAAATGCTTCCTGCAGGCTGTTGACATCCACATCTGCAATATGCTGCAGGTTCTCAATCTTCACTTCATCACCGATCAATGGAGAATCCAGGGTATAATCAGGATTAAAGAACACTCTCACCATATCAGCTCTTTTTTATTTTATCTTCCGCCTCTTTTTGCTCTTCGGCAGTAGGCACATCTTCTATACGGACTGGTTCTTTTATATATCTTTCCGCCTGTTCATCGATAGGCTGTTGCGTTCCGGTATCCGGCTGTACAGGTTTCTGCTCTTCCTGTTTTGATTTATTATCTGTCATCTTAAAAGGTTTATTGGTCTATCATCACAAAAAGGGTTCCAATTCATACGTACTGTTTCTTTCACTTTAACATTTCTTTCACGGGTTACCTTTGCCCTTTTAGCGTATAAAATGTAAACACCATTTATGCGTATTCCCCTATATTTAGTGGCGCCAGTCATGCTGGCCGCTGCATGTTCAAGCGCGCCCTCAGGTCTTTCAAAAGAGGAAGAATCTTTTGTAGCGACGGCCGATTCCACTGGTCTATCCAATGACATTACCGCACTCGATTCACCCTCCCGGAAAAGGGTGCGGACAGCCGATGTACGATGCCGTGTCAGCAATGTTTTCAACTCTTTGTCAGTGCTGGAGCATACCGTCACAGGCGTAAACGGTATGATTGCTGAAAGCACCATGCACAATGATGTAGCTATGACGCAGGACGTACCTTATTCTGCAGATTCTTTAAAGCGTATACAACTGTACACGCCTACGGCCAATCTCACTTTACGTGTACCCGCGGCCAGCCTCGATTCTGTCGTGCATACATTGACGGCCATGGCTACCTTCATCGATTATCGGACGCTGAAAGATGAGGACAAAACACTGCTGTATCTTTCCAATTCATTAAAGAACGATGCACCCCAAGCTGCTGCATTAAAGCCTGCAGCAAAAGGTACTACCCTGGATGTGGCCACTTACCAGGACCAGCGCCAGGACGCTGCCACAGACCGTAGAATTGCCAACCTGGCAATCCTTGATGATGTACATTATGCCACCTTCTCTGTGCAGCTGTTTCAGCCACAACAGGCAGATATACAGGTTATCGTTAATCCGGAGAAAGCTACCCGTGCCGGCTTTGGCACAAGGATACTGACAGCCCTGGCTACAGGTGCAGAAACGCTCAGCAATCTTTTCGTATTCCTGCTTACCTGCTGGCCATTCATCATTGTGATCATTGCAGGCTGGTTTGGTTACAGGAAAATGCTTGTAAAAAATTAAGGTTGCTTTCAATGAGGAAAGTGTCCTGTATACAATAGACATCAATACCTTCGGATGGCATAATATAGATATGCTGTTAGGAATGGCCGAAGGCGTGAGGCCCAGCAAACTAACTGTCAAATGTCAGGGCATATATTGTTGCTATCGGAGAGAATAAAAGCAGCCCGCAATTGTATTTTGCCCGTACCAGCTTCATTACATCGGAGAGCCAGGCCATAAGCCTCACATTGGATACGCTATCTGAAAATGATATTCAAGGACAGATTGCAGGGCTGCAATTGCCCGACTTCTTTTCCAAAGTTAACAAGACAGACGCCCCCGCAAAAAGACAGGCATTGATACAGGAAGCACAACGGGTGCAGGCAATGAAAGCATACTGCGACTGCATGAACACGGATACCGGCAAAGTAAGCATTTATCCAGTCAAGTAAACAGGTGTAATTTACCTGCCGTCGGATATAAATATTGAATGCCCTGCCTTAAAGTTATTGGCTTTTCGGCAGGGCATCCTCCTATGCCCTAATAACCATTCTTTTATATTTTTTCCCCCGTTTTATGGAATCCGGTTTTCCTCCGCATCATACAGCCGGAACATGGACCACCGGAATCACTATATTTATATCACCTAAAAACTGATACCTTGAAATTTACTTTACTCCTTCTTTTATTTCCCTCCCTTGCAGCCGCGCAGGTAAAAAGCAGTGTGGAACCCATTATATCCCGGGACTATATGGAGCAGGTAAGAAAACTCAGAGGTAGCATTGACCCTGTGGACTCAATCAGTAATAGTAGAAATACCCTTCTGAAGCTGAAAGGCCCCTTCTCCCCTAACTTTCCCGTCAGGCGTATAAAACTGTCTGATAACCATCTGCAGATATTACCACAGTATACACGCTATCTTTCCATTTCAACCAAATATAGCGGAACTGTAGAGGTCAAAGCCCATAACCGGCTACCGGAACTGCAAACAGATTATGTCCAGGGGCGTTCCCTTAATGGATCTGCCACCTGGAGAGGACCAGAAACGGGAGAAATGTTCAGTTATGGCCCCGGTATCCATACACTTGAATTTGACGGCAGCAATTACCCCTATGACCAGGGTGGTAAACTTGTTGCGCAGAGCACAGGGAACGGGAAGCCTGCTACTGCATATAATAACAGCATCTTCAGAACAGCCGTTGCCCATTCCCATCAGCTGAAGCTATCGGGAGAATTGTTCAGGTATGGTAAACGTACCTGGAACTTCGGTCTGAAACTGGGACAGGCGAATGAGAACACGATCATTAAAGAACATAACAAGATCTCACAGGCACTGGCAGCAGATGTCGGAACCAGCATTAAATGGTTGAACATCAAAGCGACCTATCTGTACAACCATGACCATCTTTCGAACGGTAACAGAACAGGCTTCCTGAACAGGGCTTATCAGAACGCGTTGCTTACACCTGCATCTTTCAGTAACATACAAGGTACTGCGCTTGGAGATGCACAACGTAGTTATAGTAACAAGGCTGATAATCCATGGTATCTGATGGAAGATAACAACAATCGTTACCGTTTCACAGAGCAGAACGGGGGCCTTATTTTAGGCCTGCGGACGCCCCGGTTTGATGTTAAACTTACCCAATCCCTTCAGCATGTACTGGAAAACACAGCGGAAAGCTATAAGCCAGGTACTACGGACTGGGCCAGTGGTATGTATACAGACAGGAACAAAAGAGACCTGAACTACCTGCTGCAGTCACAGGGGGTCTACAATATCCAATATAATAATGATGAATTTAACTCCCTGCTGGGGCTATATTACACTTATGGCAATGCGAATACCCATATCAGGTATACGCCAGACGATATACGATATAATTATCAACGTTCATCGCACGATGTCTTTTTTACGCTTAACAACACCTTTCACTCGGCGGATGGCATTGAATTAAAAGTAAACGCCGGAAATAAATTCTATCTTTCCAATACGGCATCAAAGCCTGACTTTGTCCTGCCTGCCTTAGACGCGGCCATAACAATATTCTCTGTACTACCCAGCGTCAATCTGAATATTTCATCCTCCTATCATGAAGTCAGTAGTGAACTGGCTATCGACAGATCGCTGGCGTATACCAATCTGCTGCAATATTCTACGGAAAAGGTATTTAGCTATCGACCTGTTACAGAGGCCGCCGGCTATAAAGGGCTTACGCCTGTCAACCGGAGGGAATGGACCGGAGGCATTAGCCTGGATTACGAATATGTGCTACAGATGTACGCCAACGTTTATATTAAAAATACCCGTAACGATGTTTTCCCTGTTTACAGCAATGGAATGCTCCAACTGAAGAACATGGCAGACCTGAGAAATAAAGGAATCGAAGTCTCGATACGCGCCAATAACAACAGTTTCAGAAGAACCATTGGTCTCTCCGGCGGACTGTCTTTCTTTGCATACAATACCATTGTAACACGTGTGAATGAGGGAGGCAATTTCACGCCAATTGCCGGATTCAGTAATGTTCATAAAGCACTTGTACAGGGACAACCACTAGGGGTAATCGTTGGCAGCACTTACTTAAAAGACGCTTCCGGCAAGACAGTGATCGGGGATGACGGCTTTCCTCTTGTAGATCCTACACCACAGGTCATTGGTAATCCTATACCGGATTTTGTAGTCAAATTTAATAATAGCCTGAGCTGGAAGAAATTCACACTGCAGGCCAACTGGGAATGGAAGAAAGGTGGTGAGACCTGGAATGGCACACAGGCAGCCCTTGATTACTATGGAAGATCTGCTCTTAGCGGCGCGGAGAGAGGTATTACTAACTATGTATTCCAGGGCGTACAGCAAAACGGTCATGTAAATGATATACCCGTCAACTTCTATGATGCTTCCCAGCCAGTGGAAAAGAACCGCTGGACCAGGTATGGATTGTCAGGTGTAGCAGCAGCATATGTGCAAAAAACGGATTACCTGCGACTTAATAACGTTATTCTGACTTACAGATTCAGTCTTCATCGCAATAAACAGTTGTTCACCTTATCCACTTATGTGAACAATATCCTGCTGTGGTCAGCCTATAAAGGAGCAGATCCGGATCAGCTGCTGCTTGACCAACCCAATACAACAGGCCTGGATTTCTTTAACCTGCCTGCTGTAAAAACGTATGGATTTAATGTCACCCTCCAATTCTAAGACCCATGAAGCACTATAAAAAGACTTATACCTTATTGATGCTGTTCCTGCTTGCCTTCATGAGCAAAGGGAATGCGCAACTGGCCGCATATAATGACAATAAAGAGAAGATCTACATACAGACCAACCATGTGTTTTTTAAACCCGGTGATGACCTGTTCTTTAAGGTCTACCTGGTAAATGCGAAGAACCAGCTGGTGTCTGTGATCAGTAGTGTTGTGTACGTGGAGATAGTGGGACCTTCAGGCAGTATATTGGAGAAGCTGAACATCAGGGTAGAGGAAGGATATGCAGAAGGACATTATGCATTTGGCCCGTCGGCCACCGGTGGCGTGTATAAGATTAGAGCTTATACCAACTGGATGCGGAACGAAAAGGAATCGACCTGGTTCACTAAAGAGCTCACCCTGCAAAAAGTGATCTCTCCCCGGGTACTGATGAAACTGGACTTCCCAAAAAAAGGCTATGGCCCCGGTGATGAAGTGACTGCTGCTTATTCCATCCGCGATCTATACGGCAAAGTCATTCCGAACTATGAAATAAAATACACCGTATCTGTCGGGGGAAAAAGCATTGAAAATGCAAAGGCTAAAACTGATGCAGCAGGAAGGGCAAACATCATCTTCAAACTACCGGCCGATCTGAATACAAGTGATGGTATGCTGAACATTACCGTCAACTATGGCGCCTATACAGAAGCCATTTCAAGAAGCATTCCTATTACGCTGAATAAGATCGACCTGCAGTTTATGCCGGAGGGAGGTACTTTCATTGAAAACATCCCCACCAATATTGCCTTCAGAGCAGTCAATGAGTTTGGTAAACCGGCCGACGTAAAAGGTGAAGTGCTCGACAACCAGGGAAATGTAGCCGCTACATTTGACAGCTATCACGATGGCATGGGGCAATTCGCTTTCACCCCGCAGGCAGGTAAGACCTACAGTGCAAAGGTTATTTCCCCTTCGGGAATAAAACAGCCTTTTGACCTTCCGGCCGCTGCAAAAAAAGGCCTCGTGATGAACATCGACAGAAAGGAAAAACTGTTACAGTTCAAAATAAATGCCACGCAGGACATGAAAATAAGGCTGATCGGCCAGAGCAGGGACGATGTATATTATCGTAAGGAGATCTCACTTAAAAAGGGAGAACAGCTGATCGATGTAGACCCGGTGGATTTCCCCACTGGTATTGCAAGGTTCACCATTACGAATGAACAACGTATCCCACTTGCAGAGAGAATAGTATTCCTGCATCCCAACAGGATACTGCAGGTAAAAATGACTGCCGACAAGAGTAAATATCTCCCCCGTGAAAAGGTGACCCTTCGTCTTAAAACGCTGGATGAAAACGGGAAACCTGTAGCATCCAATTTCTCACTCTCGGTAATAGACGATAAGTTATGGTCGCTCGCCGACGATAAACAGGACCATATCCTCTCCTGGTTGCTGATGAGCTCCGAGCTGCATGGTAAGATAGAGGAACCGCAGTTCTATTTCAAAGAAGAAGAAAAGGCGGCCATACCTTCACTGGACCTCGTCATGCTGACACATGGCTACCGCTACTTCGACTATATTGATTATATCGAGAAAACAGGTAAGCCAAAATATAATCCTGACCTGAACAATGTACTCAGCGGCGTGATCGTGGATAAAAATGGCCATCCGGCAAAGGCAACGGTATATCTTGTCAGTGGTATAGATAAAAACCTTTATGCCAATGGCAATGCGGTACAACAAACTACAGGTGATGATGGTTTGTTTTTCTTTACGGATATTACGCCGGCCCTGAACTACCACCTCATAGCCCGTTCTGCCCGTAAGAAAGAGCCCATTACCATCAAGATACTGGAACAGGGCACCGGTTATGCA
This sequence comes from Chitinophaga filiformis, assembly GCF_023100805.1. Taxonomy (NCBI): domain Bacteria; kingdom Pseudomonadati; phylum Bacteroidota; class Chitinophagia; order Chitinophagales; family Chitinophagaceae; genus Chitinophaga; species Chitinophaga filiformis. The sequence goes on along the minus strand of NZ_CP095855.1, from coordinate 3,209,273 downwards.
CCCTTGCCCGCCAGGAAGACAAAAGATCCTTTTGACGATGACGACCGCCTGCCTCCACCCTTACTGGCAATAAATGGCATGCCTGAACGGAAAGATGCGCCACGTAACAAAGCGGTCAACAAATTTGATAATCCCCTCGCGCTTGACGGTGATAAAGCGCTGCAGGAAGTCGTGGTTGTCGGTTACTTCAACGAAACGAAACGCCTGAACACAGGATCTGTTGTAACAATAAAAGCAGAGGAGATAAGCGCGGCCAATCCACTCACCCAATTGCAGGGCAGGGTAGCCGGCTTACTCATCACCGGCGCCACCGGAGCCGCTGGTAATGCGCCCCAGGTAAAGATCAGGGGCCTCAACTCCATTTCCGGATCAGATCAGCCCTTGTACGTCGTAAATGGTATTCCTGTCGCTAACCTGGATGATGCTGTCACCGCTGTTGATGTTGAAAGCATAGACGTACTCAAAGGGGCTGATGCCACTGCCATATTTGGCAGCAGAGGATCTAATGGCGTGGTTCTCGTCACTACCAGGAACGCCAAAAATCCAAGAACCATTATCAACCTGGATCGCACCTACTATTATGCCTCACAATCTGTACAGGTGAAGAATGATGCCTATACTATAGCAAGACGCTTCTATGCACCCAAATACTATTCTCCTGAAACAACGCAAAGGGATGATTTCAGGGAAACAATTTACTGGAATCCTGTGGTGCAGACAGACAGGAACGGAGATGCAAAAATAGAGTTCTATAATTCGGACGCTACTACCACTTTCCGCGCTATCGCCGAAGGCATTGGTTATAACGGTAAGCCTGGCAGAACAGAAATGACATATGCCGTGCAACCACCGATGAGTGTAGATGCCAAAATACCTCCTTATATGACCGTTGGAGACAATGCACTTATTCCGCTCGTTATCAGGAACAGCAGTAGCAAGGACATGGCTGCCAGTATCAGTATGGTGCTGCCGGGCAATATGGTGGCAGGTAAGTATGACAGTACCGTCAAGGTTCCTGCTGACAGCGCCATGCAGGTGCTCATTCCTGTCAAAGCCACAGATGTCGTAAAAGGAGACATCACGTTTATTGTTACTACAGCAACGACCACAGAAAAGTTGTCTCTGCCGGTAACAGTGAACAGTAATGGCTTCCCCGTCATTACTACCATTTCGGGGAATAAAGTTACCAGCACCAACTTCACGATCAGCAACATGATGGCCGGTAGCCTGGCAACAGAATTAAAAGTGTTCAACAATTTCGAAGGACAGCTGCTGAATGATATAGAATCTATGCTAAGAGAGCCCCGCGGTTGCTTTGAGCAGACTTCTTCCAGCACCTATCCGAATATTTACATCCTGAAATATCTTCGTTCTTTTAATAAAAGCAACCCTGAAGTGGAGAACAAGGCACTGACCTATATCAAAAATGGGTACCAGCGCCTGATTGGATTTGAAACAGCTGAAAATGGATTTGAATGGTTTGGTAAAACACCCGCACACGAGGCGCTCACTGCTTACGGACTGCTGGAATTCACCGACATGCAGGAGTTCATTAAGGTCGATAAAAAAATGCTGGACCGTACAAAGAGCTTCCTGTTAAACCGCAGGGATGGCAAAGGTACATTCACCATTGCTAAAAACGGGTACGACGCCTTTGCCGCAGTACCCGATAAGATCGCCAACATCTATATTGTATATGCACTTACGCAGGCCGGTATCGGAAGCGAGATACAACTGGAATATGAAACGGCTGTTAAACAGGCTTTGAACAGTAAAGATGCCTATCAGCTGGCCATGATGGCGCTTGCTGCCAGCAATATGAAGCATGAAAAAGATTTTTCTCAATTGATGAGAGCATTACAGGAAACGAAGCTCCAGTCAGAAACCAGTGTAACGAATTCAAGAGCGGCATCGCTGCGGGTAGAGACAATGTCGCTGTATGCCCTTGCGCTTGCGAGAGAAAAATCTCCCGACCTCGGCGCTATTGCCAATATAATATCCCGCATACTGGCTGAAAAGAGCTACTATGGATATGGCTCTACACAGGCCACGATACTTGCGCTGCAGGCCATTGTTGAATACAGACGACTGATGGGTGAGATATCAGCTGCATCAAAAATGGAAATAAAAGTTAATAATGAGGCAACCCCTGCAGGCAGGAATATCATCACCAACATTAAAGAAGGGGACAATACTTTCTCTGTAAGATACACGGATGAAAAAGAGGCGATCCCGTATCAGCTGGAACTGGCTTATTATACTTTGCTGCCACCGGATAATCCTGAAGCAGAGCTGAAACTATCTACGCGCCTGTCTACTGCCAGTACCAGAGTAGGTGAAACCGTAAGACTACAAGTGGAGGTAAAGAACATCAAAGACTATCTGCAACCCATGAGCATAGCCAAGATCGGGATACCGGGCGGATTAACCGTACAGCCCTGGCAGTTAAAAGAGATCATGGAAAAAAACCGGGTGGCCTATTATGAGATCTTTGACAATTACCTGGTGTTGTACTGGATGGGATTTGCAGCGGAAGAAACCAAAGAGATCAATCTTGATCTCAAGGCTGAAATTGCTGGTAAATACAGGGGAAAAGCGAGCACCACCTACCTGTATTATATGCCAGAATACAAGCACTGGAATCAGGGAACTGAGATAACAATAACGCAATAATCTATCTGGCGTGATTGATGGCAAGAGGCTGTTCTGCTCCGGCGAACAGCCTCTCTTATTTTTTTACCAGGCAAGTTTGTTCACAATAACTGCGGAAATGTCTACATTGGCACTATTAAAATCGTATATGCCAGGAAGGTCGGGCCGGGTCCGGTCTCCTGCTTATTCAACAGGAAGCGCACACTAACGGAAAATGTGCCTGCTCCACACACGTCAATCGTTCCTTACATATATAGCTGAATTATATAAGTTTCCCGCTCACCTCGCCAGGCCAAATGCTAAAATTTTGTTATAAGCCCGGGTTGTTTTAATGAGCACGGTTAGTAAACGTTTGAGCAACTTCCGTCTAATATTATTTTATTGAAAACTAATACAAAACTGATCCCTATTGCCGGCAGTATATCTACCTTTAGAACAGTCACAAAACTCAAATCACCATGAAAACCCTTTCCCCGCGGCTGCTATTGATAGCAGTCATTTCCTTCACTATTGCATCCTGTACAAAAGAAGAGATCACGCCACGTCCGGCGCCACCCGTAAAAGGTGTGGTAAATGAGGTAACTGCGGCGACTGTGTCTCTCTCTGAAGATTTTGAATCGGGCACTAAAACTGCGTACGCTGCCGCCAACGTAATCCTTGGTAGCGGTAGCTGGTATTTCAATGATGCGCTTATCGGCAATCTGTCAACAGATGTAAAAACCGGCGCAGCTGCTGCCCGTATCCGAAATACCGGATCTCTCACCATGAACTTCAATGCCTCCGGCGCCAACACCATCACCATTTCGCACGCGGTATTTGGCACTGACGGAAGCAGTACCTGGCAGCTGTGGATCTCCACTGATGGTGGCAGCACTTACACACAGACAGGCAGCACCGTTACAACATCTTCGACAAGCCTGCAAACGGCAACCTTCACCCTCAGTGTAACAGGCAACATCCGCTTATCCATCCGTAAAGTATCCGGTGGCAGCAACCGTATCAACATTGACAACATTAGCATCAGTACGGGCACTTCCGGTGGTGGTGGCACGCCAGGCGACGACAGTCACCTGTTGCTCGGCAATCCGAGTGGAGCTGTGAGCAGTACCTCCTACTCTACCAACTACCTGATGGATCAGACATATTACATAGAGTCATACAATAGTGTCAGAGGAACCCCTAATTGGGTAAGCTGGCATATCAGCAGTTCCGATCTGGGAAGTGCGCCACGCCAGGACGATTTCAGAGCTAATACCAGCCTGCCTTCGGGATGGTACCAGGTAGGCGCCACCAGTTATTCGGGCAGTGGTTTTGACAGGGGGCATAATTGTCCGTCGGGCGACAGAACATCGACCGTTACAGCCAATTCTTCCACCTTCCTGATGACCAACATGATCCCACAGGCGCCACAGAATAATCAGCAGACATGGAATAACCTGGAAATCTATACCCGCTCGCTCGTAACAGCAGGCAATGAAGTATATGTAATAATGGGGAGCTATGGCACCGGTGGTACCGGGAGTAACGGTGGTACAACAACCACTATAGACAATGGTCATGTAACAGTACCATCCAATGTCTGGAAAGTAATTGTCGTTATCGCGAACGGCAATAATGACCTTAGCCGTATCAGCTCTTCTACACGGGTGATCGCGGTAAATACGCCCAACATCAACAGCATAGGAACAGACTGGAAAAACTACCGTACCAGTGTAGATGCGATAGAAGCCGCAACCGGCTATGATCTCTTGTCTAACGTGCCCGCCAGCATCCAGCAGGTAGTGGAAGCACAGGTAGACAACCAATAATAACAGGAAAAAAATACGGATTAGCATCATGGAGAACATGGCAGGGACTATTTCCCGCAGCACTTCAATCATGATGCTAATCCGTAATTGTGCACTCTAGTATAATTTCACATACCCGGATGTGTAACCACTTGTGAGCGTCTTGTTGGTGATCTGGTAATAGTTAGTAGCAGTGGTACCGGAAGCCGCTACAGTAGCGAACTTAAAGTTTGCCAGTGTGCCCGTGCCTTCAGACACTACCGCACCATTCTCCAGATAGATATAATACTTAGGATAGATTGTGCCAACGCCTTTCAGCGGAGCAATGAACACGTTACCGTTTACAATGTTCTTGCCTGTCTGACCAGTATAGCCATTGATACGCAGGTTGTTACCACCTGTGTTGGCCACTGTGTTGTTCAGGAATTGTACAGCAGCACCTGCAGCTCCTCTCATACTCACACCATCACCTATGTTATCAGCAAACAGGTTGTTTTTGATAATGTGATTGGTGCCGGAACCGTAGAACTGGCACAATTCACCCCAGCCATTGCGAACAATGTTGTCGTGTGTGTAAGTGCCCATTGTACGTCCTCCGATCAGGATACCGCCATTGTGTGCAGAATTGTGCTGTGTAGCCCAGTTGGTCACCGTGTTGGAATAGATCTCCACGTTGTCCATCGCAGCTGTCTGAATACCATCCAGACCACTGTTGGATACAATGTTGCTGTAAATCTTTACACCATTCCATTTGATTGGCTGTACATACTTGTGACCAGCAACCATACCTGATGTAGTACCATAGTAAGGCACACCGGCTGTAAGGTCCCAATAGGTGGCAGTATGCCCCAGGTACATCGCTTCATTCCTGGTATTGTTGATGGAAATACCATGAATGCTCAGGTTATACATGGTAGAATTAGGATATACAGATAATGCATCAGTACTAACAGGCTCTGTCTTCGCTACGATACCGGTACCACCATTGTTGATGCTCAGGTTGTAGATCTCGAAGTTGTCAGTATGATTGCCCAGGTGAATGTTGAAATAGGCCTCTCTTGCAGTCGTGGTAGAACCATTGATCACAAAATAAGCTTTACCATTCGGACTACCCAGTTTAATGTAATGGCAATTAGAAAAATCAAATGCACATGGATAACCTCCTCCTGCCCAGGCAGGATCCCCAAAATAGGAAACGGAGCCTGATGGGTTCTGGAAAGTAATAGGAGCAGATGCTGTTCCGCTCATGTTAGAAATGAAAACCGCTTTAAAGGTCCCCTTCAAAATGATAACGTCACCTGGTTTATAAGTTCCTGTCGAATTGTTTATAACCAATCTTCCGTATGCATCCGGTACTAATGTAAATGTCCTTCCTGTTGTGGTGGTGACACTTGTTGCTGAATTCCCGATCGTCTTATCAATGCTTTCATCTGCTTCTTTCTTACATCCTACAATAAACGAAAGGAGTGCTGCTGCGGCAATAAGCGTATGCCGGCGGTAGTCATGTCTGATTTTCATGGTTTTTCTATAATGTTATGGTCATGCAAGCCGCGTTCTTGCATATTCCCCCTGCAAGCGGCCTAGCGATATGGTTTAAATATTAAAATTTCCCTTAATGTTGTTTTACTCTGGATTTTCTCTAAAAATTGGCAATTCTTCTCTGCAATGCATTTAACTTATAACAATACCCCCTTTTTTTTTAAAAGTTTTCAAAAAACAAGCAAAAGTACTTTCTCCAAAACGAGGGCGAAGTTAAAATATTATACGTGTAATAAAACTTTTTTTTCGCCTCAAAAGCCAGACTATCAATATCTAATATACAAAATAAATATACGTAAATTTTCTTAATGTGTTAATTTATTATAAAATAAATCTGGCTGATAAAAAATAGACCGGTCAGTTTATAACGGGCAAGAATATATTTAAAATCAGCCTTTTTCTAACGGCAAAGTGCCTCATTAATCACGCTTTCTTCTAACGGTAAAGAATATACAATAGAAATATTTAATGCATAACTAAGATCCATATATAAGTCACTACGGGGTACTTGTATTCCCCGAATATTCATTTTCCCGGGGTTGTTGCCTCCGGCTGCAAACACGCCCCGCAGCGACATTCTCCCGCGCTACAAACGCGTCCCGGGGTTGTCAACCCGCGCTACAAACGCGGTGGCTCCTAACGGAGCCTCAGGAAACCTGCTATGCGGAGAATGCCCACATTGGTTTACTGTTTATCTCATATCCAACTGCTCATTTATCTGCAGTAAGCGGCAGCAATATTTACATTCTTGCATGTTCATTGCCCCATCCCACTGTAAAAACACGTTTAATGTACCGGTTCCCTGCAACACATAAAGCACTGGTAAAGAACAGCTAACACATCTGGAACCGTTTTTGCAAGCACTACAATATAACCGGCAATGAAGCTGTTTTTTAATATCTTTTTAACAAGGCAAAACATATTTATTATGACTACGAAAGCACAATATGTTGTTGCAGTTTGGCTGGCTAATTTTAACCATGAGAAAGAACTGCATAATTACCTGGAAGTGACGTATGATGAAGACGGCAACAGTCAATCGGGATTCGGCAACGCTGTAGGCCTGGATTTCGACAGCGACTTCCTGGAGCATGCCTCTTTTACCCATACAATGAAACCTGAAGAGATCATCAGTGGTGTTTCGTTCAGTGAATACTTTAAACACGATCTCACACCATTGATCAATCATGATTCATTATCGGCGCACAATACAATTATATTCCTGTATGGCAAACAGGATATATACGGCACTATCAACGAGCATATATTCTCCCTGGTCAACATGCCACGCAAGCAGTTGCCCTTCAGTTTTATTGGTACTGTAAAGTTTGAGATCGAAAACCAGTAAGCTGGTTGTAAAAGACGGTAATAGCAAGAGAGCCTGCATCTATTGATACAGGCTCTCTTTATTTTGATGGTGACAAGTCACCTATCCGGGACCGAAACTAATGCCATTCTCCTTTATTCTTCTGGAAACTATAGATCAGGTAAAACAGGGCCGGCAGGATAAACACACTGCCCAGCAACAAAGCCATACCCAAAGACCATATCGTTTTCTCCTGCCCTGCATGTTCCATCAGGGAAAGATACTGCCCTCCTTTCAGGATCACGATATTAGGGTAATGACGCAGGGTGATAGCCAACAGGATCATGGTAACCTGGAACCCTGCCAATACGCGGATAATATAGACCTTCCCCTTCTTTAACAGCAGGTACCACAACAATATCAGTGAGAGTATTGCCGCGGTCAGCGCCGCCACGCCTACGGCATTGTCAAAGAGCCATTCGTCCAGCGGGATGTCTTCTGCATGCGCAGCCCAGAACACCAATGCACCGAATACTACAGCTGCTACATTCATCTGTTTGGCCTTGCGTATAAAACGGATACGGCTGGCATCATCTCTTGTTTCACCTATGATGAAGATAGCTGCCAGGTAACCGCAAATAGCTACTGTAAAAAAGCCCACCATTACCGAAAACCAGTTTAACCAGCTGAAGATATAAGCCGAAAGAAAATCCGCCGCTCCTGTATCTATCCTGCCAGATACGGCACTCGCTGCAATCACTCCCAGGAAGAATGGCGTCACAAAGCTGGAATACACAAAGATCCTGTTATATACCTTTTGCATATTGTCTACCACAGCATCATAGTGCCTGAAAGTAAAAGCCGTTCCCCTGGCGATGATACCAAATAACATGATGACCAGCGGAATATGCAGATGCGTGGACACCGTGGTATATATTTCCGGAAAACCTACAAACAACACCACGATAGCGATGATCAGCCACATGTGGTTGGCCTCCCATACCGGGCCTATGGCCTGGTACATGGTGGTACGCGTATATTGCTTGTTCTTGCTGGATGTAAATAATTCAATAATACCTGCTCCAAAGTCTGCACCACCCAGTAATATGTATAATAAAATGGCTGCCCATAAAAATGCGATCACTACGTAAATCATGACACTGAATTTTAAACTGAGGGTGAAACATCATACAACTTATCCACCATTTTTATCTGCCGGTACAGCAGGAATGTTACGATCAGCGACAGCGAAATATACACTGCTGTGAATATATAGAAGGAGTACACAATGCCTGGCATTGGCGTTACCGCATCTGCGGTTCGCATGATACCATTAATGATCCAGGGTTGACGTCCCACCTCCGTTACTGTCCATCCTGCTTCCACGGCAATAAATCCCATCGGTGTTGCCAGCACAAACAGGCGTAACAACCAGTTATGCCGCAGCCAGCTGCGCTTTTTCCAGATCGCCACAAAATAACACAGGGATATGGCCAGCATCAGCATACCTAAACCTACCATCACCTGGAAAGCATAGTGCGTAATGGCTACCGGCGGCTGATCCTGTTCGGGAATTTTGTCCAGTCCAGTAACAGGTGTCCGGAAGTCGCTATGCACCATGAAACTGAGCATACCAGGTAGTTTAAGTGCGTATTTAACTTCCTTCGCCTTACTGTCAGGTATACCACCTACAATGAGCGGTGCAGCTGCCTCTGTATGAAAATGCGCCTCCATGGCGGCCAGCTTGGCTGGTTGCCTCTTAGCCACATCCTTTGCAGAAATATCTCCGCTAAGAGGTTGCAACAAGGCAGCCACGCAGGCGAAAACAGCCGCTATCCTGAACGATTGCATATGAAAACGCACATTCTTTTTCCTGAGGATCATCAGCGCATGAATACCTGCTACAGCAAACCCCGTGGCCGCAAAGGCAGCAATACACATATGCAGCGCCTGCGAGAACCAGGCATCATTAAACATGGCCCTGATCGGATCTATGTTCAGGTATTGCCCGTTTACATAATCGAAGCCAGCCGGACTGTTCATCCATGCATTGGCTGCAACGACCAGTATGCCGGATACCAGCCCGCTCACACCTACTACCACACCGGTGAACCAGTGGAACCATTTATTGAACCGTCCCCACCCATACAGGAAAAAACCTAACGCGATCGCCTCAATGAAAAAAGCCGTTCCCTCCAGCGAAAACGGCATACCAAATATCGGCCCTGCATGCTTCATGAACTCCGGCCATAACAGGCCCAGTTCAAAAGAAAGCACCGTACCCGATACCGCTCCCGTGGCAAAAAAGATAGCCACTCCCTTACTCCATGCCTTCGTGATATTCCTGTATACAACATCGTTGGTCCTGAGCCAGTAAAAATGCGCAACGGCCATGAAAAAGGGCATCACCATCCCTATACAGGAGAATACGATATGAAACCCTAATGATAACGCCATCTGCGACCTGGCAGCTATAAAATCATCCATCAGTACATTCAATTTACGCCTCAAAACTACTAAATACAGAACAGGCGACTATGACAAATATCATTTCGTCATAAACAGACATAAAAAAGGCGCTGTTTGCATCAGCGCCTTTATATTAATAATCGTTAAACTGCAACTTCATTACCTTCTCTTCTTCCCGTATCCTGGTAAGCAGGGGGACCAGGTAAATGGCCATTCCAATTACCAATGTTATCCACGCATGAAAGAGCAATGCAAAGCCCACCAGCTCGGGCAACACACTGAGATAATAGTTAGGATGCCTCACCAGCCTGAATAAGGCCGACTTGTTGATGGTATGATAATCCGCCGGTGCAATGATCAGTTTCAGTGTCCAGATATGCCGTAAAGAATAGATCACATAATACAGAACAACAACAGCCGCTGCAAAGACTGCCAATCCCAGATAACTGATACCGTCGTAAAAGAATGCGCCTTTCATAGTGCCTTCGGTAATACAGGCCAGGTAAAACAGCACGTGCGCAACTATCAGCAGCAGGGAATTCCGCTTGCCATACTCCACAGCGCCCATTTTTTTGAGCTTGCGCTCGTTAATACCGGAAATGACACTGCTGATAAGACGTAAAAGCACGGTTAGAAAAAATACGGTCAGGATAATGGTCTTCATGAGTAACTTATACTTTTATATTGCAAATTAGTATAATTCCGCAGAAACAAGCAGGCTGATTCATCTATACCGGCGCCCTCAGGGATGATATCCGTACTATCAGCACCAGCGCATTTCAGGTATGTTACCGTTTATCGCAAACGCCTTGCCTGGCAAGTATGCATATGGCATCTGAAGGACCTGCGTTCTCAATGAACAGATTAAGGAGAGATCATATTCGGGAGGGAATAGTGTTACCATTTAATGGCCAGTGCAACCACGGGATATTCTGACCGGCCAATATAACACCTGCACTGCGGCAGCATTGCCGCATGGTCAGTTATATTGCCTGACTTAAACCACCTGCACTTTATAATGAAACGTTTCGGAAAAACCCTTTTGCTATCAGGCCTCTCCTGCTTACTTTATGCCGGCAGTCATGGCCAGTCCTCCTGGAAAATGCAGCCCGTAGCCATACAGACCCGCTGGGCCAGTCAGGTCAATCCTGCGAAAGTATTACCTGAATATCCCCGTCCACAGATGGTGCGTGAACAATGGGTTAACCTGAATGGTTTATGGCAATATGCCATTACTGACCAGGCGGCACAACAACCTTCCTCCTTTGATGGTGAGATCCTTGTTCCCTTTCCCGTAGAATCGGCCTTATCAGGCGTCAAAAAGCCCGTTTTACCCAATCAGCGGCTCTGGTACAAACGCAGCTTCGAGCGCCCTGCCACCAAAGAAGGAGAAAGGGTATTGCTACATTTCGGCGCAGTGGACTGGCAAACGAAGGTATATGTGAACGGCAAAGAAGCAGGCCGGCATACCGGCGGATACCAGCACTTCTCCTTCGACATCACTCCCCTGCTCGTCAGTGGCCGGAATGAACTGGTCGCAGCCGTCTACGATCCTACTGATCAGGGGCCTAATCCCCACGGGAAACAGGTACTTGCTCCCAAAGGCATCCGCTATACAGCCACTACCGGCATCTGGCAGACGGTATGGCTGGAAACCGTTCCGGCTGTTGCCATCACCGGCCTGGTGATCACTCCGGAAGTGGATGAAGGATACCTGTCGCTTACTGTTAACACCTCAGGCGATACAGATTATACAATCGAAACTATAGCCGGTACCGCTGGTAAAATGGCAGGTTCTGTAAAAGGCCCTGCTAATCAGCCATTGAAACTTCCGCTGCGTAATGCGCACCTCTGGAGCCCGGAAGATCCCTTTCTCTATGATCTCTCTGTTAAACTGGTGAAAAACGGAGCAGTAAAAGATAAAGTGTCATCCTATTTCGGTATGCGCAAAATTGAAGTAAAGAAGGACGACACAGGACAGGAACGCATTTTCCTTAACAACAAATACACCTACAATCTCGGTGTGCTGGACCAGGGATTCTGGCCGGACGGGATCTATACTGCCCCTACCGATGAAGCCCTCCGCTTTGACATTGCGGCCATCAAAGGAATGGGGTTTAATACTATCCGCAAGCATATCAAAATAGAACCGGCCCGCTGGTACTACCATGCAGACAAGCTGGGGATGCTGGTATGGCAGGACATGGTCACCTGCGCCAGCCTGGAACCCGATGCCAGGGCAGCTTTTGAAACTGAAAACCAGGCCAATGTGGACCAGCTGTACAACCATCCTTCTATCATTTGCTGGGTATTGTTCAATGAAGGATGGTATACTTATGATCAGTCCCGTCTTACACAATGGTTACAGGAAAGGGACCATACACGGCTTATCAACGGCCATACCGGTGAGAACTATGGCAAGGACGGTCCGCAGGACCTTGCCGGCAAATGGGCCAACAGCGACCTTGCCGATATACACGATTATCCCGGTCCGGGAATCGCCCCGGCCCTGCCGGGCAAAGCCAGGGTGCTTGGAGAATGGGGCGGTGTAGGGGTTCCTGTAAAAGGACATCAATGGAATGCAGCCGCAGGATGGGGCTATGTCAAAATCACCCCTTCCGAGATGATCGACAAGTACACTTCCATGGTGAAACGTCTCAAGACCTACGAAACTGCCGGACAGTCTGGCTCCATTTACACCGAACCATTTGATGTGGAGATAGAAGAAAACGGCCTGATCACCTACGACAGGGAAGTCATAAAGGTGCCCCTCGAAACCTTACGCCGGATCCATGCCCCTTTTACGGCCCAGGAACGCAGTAAAATGCTGCTGCCTGCCCTTGCATTAAAAAATGCAGATACGACGTCCATCCCAGATCCACATCGCCGGCAATTCCTGGCGTTACTGGAAATGGATGCCGATGTAAAGAAGACAGGGAACTATCAGGCACTGACCGATACCCTGAGCGATTACCTCAGTAAAGGCGGCACCAGCTTCTCACCGGCAAAGATCAGCAGCATAGCAAAGAAGGTTTTTGAAGGAACGAATGATACGAGCCTGCTGCAGCAGGCGTTAAAATGGATGGAAAAAGCGGTGGACATGGAAAGAAATTCCTTTACGATGAGTACTTATGCAAACCTATTATACAAACTGGGTAAGCGGGAAGAGGCATTGAAATGGATGGATAAGGCAGTTGTACTGGCGCCTGAAAGTGAACAACCCGACTACCAGGTGGTAATGGATAAAATGCAGAAAGGCGAAAATACGTGGCCATAACATACACCAATTCACTATAAGAAAGGGCCTGTCCGTTGTATAGACAGGCCCTTTTTTCCCGGGTTCCTGATGTATTAGGAATCCTTTATGCGCTTATAAGGACGTTCACATCCTGTTTTTATCTTTTCCGTTTAGGCTTCGCTCCTCTCGTTTTGGGCTTGCCATACTTCAGCTTCATTTTATCTGCGTGAGAGATCTTCACGTTTACCTTTTTGTTCTTCGCCAACTTCTCGTGGAAGGCCGGTCCGGCTTCTTCCCTGGAAGGCAGTTTTATCAGGAAGTTCTTCATCTTCACTTCCGGCTTTTCATCATCTGTCAGTACATCAGAGATCACGAGGTCTTCCGGCAGGGGTAATATAGGGATCTGGTAATTCATCAACGCCTCTATCTTTTCCTGGCGTTCTCTTTCCCTGTCTGCAATGAAGATGATAGCGTTACCGTCTTTATCAGCGCGGCCCGTTCTACCGATACGATGCAAATAGCTTTCGGGTATTTCCGGCGTATCAAAATTGATAACGTGCGATACTTCCGCAATGTCAAGCCCCCTGGCGATAATATCTGTAGCAATGATAAACCTGTAGGTGCCGTCTTTGAACTTTTTCACCGTGTTAAAACGATGGTTCTGTTCTTTATTGGAGTGGATCACACCCGCCTTTTCAGGATATTTGGCTTCCAGCTGTTCATAGAGCTCATTGGCCATTTCCTTTGTAGCTACGAATATCAGCACTTTCGTCATAGAACTGTCCCTTTCCAGCAATAGCTCCAGCAGGTTCACTTTTGTATAGAAATTGGGAACGTGGTAGCCTGTCTGGCTGATGTTTTTCAGCGGAGTACCTACAGGGGCCGCTTCTACGGTCACCGGGAAATTAAAATTGGTCTCGATCAACTGCTCCACTTCCTCGGTAATAGTGGCTGAGAATAGTAAATTCTGCCGCTTTACCGGCAGCAGGTCAAGTATATGCTGGATCTGCGGACGGAAGCCCAGGTTCAGCATCTCATCCATTTCATCTATCACAACCCGCTTGATGGCCTTTAGTTTTAGCGTACCACTCAATACAATATCCACCAGGCGCCCTGGCGTAGCTACGACCACATCCAGTTTACCAGCCGCAATTTCCATCTGCGGATTCATATTCACGCCTCCGTAAAAGCCCGCAACTTCCACACTCATATAGGGCGTCAGCTGTTTTACAGCGTCTACCACCTGCACTACCAGCTCACGGGTAGGCACCACGATCAGGAGTTGCGGAAAACGTTCTTTGGAAAATTTAAACTGTCGCAGGCAGGGCAGCAGGTACGCAAAAGTTTTCCCTGTACCGGTCTGGGCTATTCCACATACATCCTTCCCAGACATCACCACTGAAAACACCTTCTGTTGGATGACGGTAGGCGTTGTATACCCCAGATCACTCAACGCGTTCAATAAAGGTCTGCTCAGGTTTAATTCGTCAAAAGTCATAATTCAGATAAAAATGAACGGCAAAGGTACTGCTAATCCTGCACATTCATTATTGGGCGGGCATTATCTGTCAAAACGGAGCCAGGAAGGGAGGTAATCTTCCAGGAAGGCCGTCCCCGCTTTGGCGCGGAGCATAGGGCTTAATATCTGCAAAACCAGGAGGAGGCCAATTGTCATAGCCAGGGTAATGCCACAGAATAGCCAGGCAGGTATTTCCCTGGCATAGAGATACATATTCCATTCCTGCGTATTCATCAGCAGAAATACCACTGCGCCTGCTGCATAGGCAAAGATCACTGTAAGCACCGATTTGATGAACCGCAGCCAGTAATGGTCTTCTTTGGAGGACAGCAGCTCCGCAAGGTTCAGCACCAACAATACCAGGCTGAGACCATAGGTGAAAATGTGTTCCTGGTAAATAGTTTTCCTGTCTGCCTCCAGCAGACTGCTCTTGAAACCTAAGTATAAGATATTGTTGGGAATCATCATTGTTAACCAGTAGATTACGCCAAAACACACAACAATGCCGATATAAGGAAGAAACCCGCGGAATGCCATTAAAGAATTATTTAATACAAATATATAAACTTAAAGATATATATGTACCCCATCCATCCTTTAGTTATGCAGAATTTATCCCGATTGTCGGCCGCCAACTCACCTTTTTTGTGGAAACAATATATAAAGCATGAAAATCAATTATTTACCCTGGTCTTTCATGTAAAAAGCGCCTGTATCAAAGTGAAATGGCCCCAAGTCAGACGCTTTTATGGCCATTCACCTTGGATACAGGCGCTTTTATCCGGATACCTTGCCGACGCCAGGGGCTTTCAGAAAGTGTTATGTTAATGTATTCTCTTTAAGATTTATTTCTGCTGATAACTTCCCGCCACCTTTACCAGTCTGTCGGGATAATCGGAAATAATCCCATCTACCTGGAGGGACATCATCTTTTCCATATCGCTTACTTCATTCACCGTCCACGGTAAAACCTGCACTTTTTTATCATGAGCCTCCTTTACCAGCTCGGGTGTAACCAACAGATAATAAGGACTATAAACAGCAGGTGTAAATCCGAGTTTCTCCAGGTTAGCGGCAAAAGTTTCCTTATTCATGATCAGTAGCGCCAGCGTTTGTTTCGGGTCTGTCTTGTGGATCACCTGCAACGTACGTACGTCGAAAGATTGTATGGTTACCCTGTCAGCGATCTTCTTTTTCTTGATCACATCCATGACCATTCGGGCAAACACGTCTGGCTTAGGATGGTATTTGTCATCGCCATCAGGGGAACATTTTGTTTCAATATTGTAATATACCGGCTTCAGGTGATGCTTTTTCACATAGGCTTCCACGCTATCGATCAGATCTGCCAGCAGCGGCTTGTATACTTTCATCTTTGCCTGCTCCGGAAATTGCGGGTATGGTTTTGTACCGACGTCAAATTTACGGATGCTATCATAGGTCATCGTGTACAATGCATACTGCTTCTCCTCCTCCTTCGTAATATCAGTACCGTCAGGTTTCCGGATAAATGCAGCAGACATGTACACATCGTGAGACACGACCACCTTGTTATCTGAAGAGATCACACAGTCCAGTTCCAATGTTCTTACACCAAGATCAACGGCGTGCAGCATGGCGGGAATAGTATTCTCCGGCATTAAACCTCTTCCACCCCGATGTGCCTGTACATCTGTTTTCTGCTGGGCGCAAGCATGTGCAGCAACTATTATCATTGCTATCTGTAAAAGAAAAGTACGTTTCATTATAATCCTGTTATGCAAGGCAAGTTGGTATTTAAAAGAAGAAAACCGAAATTATCTTAATGTTAAGAGAATTCTAAGATAATTTTCTGTGGGCTTATTTTGGCATATAAAATATCCTTATTTTTGAGTCCGCTATTTTTTTATAGCACACTTTCTCTTCAATTCCCCTGTCGAACATTTATTGATTGTTAATTTTCTTGTAATGGGGAATAAATCTTTTTATGATCTCGACTATATTATTGAGATCAATGAACAACGGCTGGAGCAGTATGCAAATCTTCACCAGAAGAGTGTCGATCGCTTTACGACACTACTTGTGATCTATTCTGCATTTTGCATTTTCCTGGTACCGATCATTCAGACTTTATTTTTTAGCACGGAGCAATATCACTGGTCATACTATTGCTCATTTTATTTGTTCTGTGTTCTTTCCGGTGTTTCCGTTGTTAATTCAGTTCTGCTTTTATCACCGGAAGCGTTGTATGTTCTAATTGCCCCTAGTGTATATTATACAAGGATTAAGCAAATATTTGAAAAAAAGGGCATTCCCTCTATTCAAACTGACACCATCATAAAAACCTATTACATCATGGAACTTGAAAAAGCCGTTGTTGCAAGCAGGTTAAAACTGAATCGCAAAACATCATTCTACAATTGGGCGTTCCGGTTTGCAATCATGGCTTGCATCCCTTACCTGCACTGCATTTGGATGGAAATAAATTCTGAAAAAAAGACCATTCTTAAAAAAGAAGCAATTAATAATTTAAGTAGTTTTACTAAAACCAATCATATATGTGGTGGAAGAGAAAACCAAAATACAAGGAAATCGATGATGTCCTGGTCGATCATCTGAAATATGGCTTTCCAGGAGGAGTACATCCAAGAGACATGATACCAGTAGATTGCATACGAGCTAAAATGTATCCATGGGGGATTGTAGAAGATAAGTTCCAACCCAAGCCTTTTTATGACATTATACTCGAGCAAATGGAGGAACAGGAAAGAAATAACCGTACTTAAGCGGTTATTTCTTTTTCTTCCTGCTCTGTACAATCGGCCCAAATGGCCCATACTTATGCTGTATAACAGAAAACGTATCAGGGAAAGGCCCTGTCGCCACATCCACAGGTTTAGTTGATAACAGTGGCCAGTCACCTTCAAATGCCTTCACCGGCCTCAACTGCGAATTTACATACGCCGCTACATCCCAGGCTTCCTCTTCACTAAGATATGCATTTCCGAAAGGCATATTTGCCTTGACAAATCCTGCTAATTTTGTCAGCCTGAAAATGCCCGCGCCCGTATTATAGCTATGTATTCCCCACAAAGGCGGATACAAATAATTTATACCGGATGAATCATATTTTCCACTTCCGTCGCGGCCATGACATTGCACACATTCGCGTTCAAAGATCATTTTGCCCTTTATTGTATCAGCCGCCCTTGGCAGGTATGGTAATTCCTTAATGCCACTGCCGGGAGGCCTATGCCCTTTGGCGATATCCTTTCCGACCCATTTTATATAGGCTATCATCGCCCTCATTTCGCGGCTGTTGCTATCCAATGCAGTGCCATTCAGGCTTCTGATCAGGCAATCATTGATCTTTTTTTCCAGCGACTCTACCATTCCGCTACGTTCCCTGAAACGGGGATAATTTGCTGCTGCCGCTGCATAGTTATTCCCGAGAAATTTAGTACCTGCTTCAAGGTGACAATTCTGGCAATTCATGCCATTACTGATATTGGCGATCTTGCCTTCCGGCCCCAGGTAAACAGCAGTACGGGCTATGAGTTCCCGGCCATATAATACCAGCTCACCCGCAGCGGTATGAGAAATGTCTGCAGTATCGGGAGGTGTCCAATATGCCTTATCATTCCTGCAGGCTATGGGCATAAGAACCACCGTTACTGTCCAGAAGATGAACAGCATCATCACAACAAGTCGCATAGGTGATGATTAACGGATCAACCGGCGAAACAATATGCGCAGTTCTTTTCCTGTGCGCGGCTGATGGCCCATATGCCGGATGGTACTATCTGTATACCAGGTAAGAGACCTCCGATCCATTCTTTTTTAATTTCTTCCGCCTGCCCGCCCGTTTGTTGTGCTACAATAGCGCTGTAGACTGTCAGCGCCATATTGCAGACGCCAAACATTACACCACTATCCTGCAATTCGTTAATCCCGATAGCCACATTCCCGATGCCGGGAACGCTAAAATCGCCTGCTTTCGGCTGCCAGAAGGGATTCCTTGTTGCAGGAGCTTTCGTGAGCGGATCCTGCGCCTTGAATACTTCGCCGAACTTATACTTCGCCCACAGTTCATCTTTCATGGCGTAAGGAATAGCATTGTGCCGTAATACGACCACCACGCCACAGTCTTTTTCAGGTACACCTGTTGCCTCATTCGTTAACAGGAATACCTTCGCCCATGCGAACGGGAATATTTCATGTGGCTCCGGCACATCCAGTACGAGGCGATGTTTTCCCTTGATCTTGTTGATCCAGGCTTCCGGATCCTCGCCACCCAATGTAACAGGGCTTGCCGGCGTTGCCGCATACAGCGGTAAGGCCCCTAATGATGGTAAACTTAATGCAGTTGCACCCAGCATCATTTTACCCAGAAAGTCACGACGGTTCGTGAACAGCGCTTTGTCTGTGTTTTCCATATCATCAGCATTTAGATAACTCCTGTTGTGGCAAAACGATAACATAGCTGCTTGGGGTACAGGCTACATTGCTTTTCTGAAATACGGTTGGTTACATGTGAAGTGTCAGGATAGATGTGATTATCAGTTAAGACAAAAGTAGGGAACTTTGAGTAAACTAAAAATATTTTGGCAAGCCGGATCAAGTCCGCCAGCTGTATCCTTTGAGAGATTACCTCAACAACTATATGTCATGGCCAAACTGAAGAGACTGATCAATGCCCCCGGTACACCGCGTATACGCTAT
Source organism: Chitinophaga filiformis (assembly GCF_023100805.1). NCBI lineage: Bacteria > Pseudomonadati > Bacteroidota > Chitinophagia > Chitinophagales > Chitinophagaceae > Chitinophaga > Chitinophaga filiformis. Next base: position 3,190,062 of record NZ_CP095855.1, on the reverse strand, counting down.
ACAGATAGTTGCAGGAATTCCCCGCAGGACTACAGACTTGTAAATGTAGTCCTGCGGGAATATGCCTTTTGCTATTTAGCACCATCAATTGTGCTCTGTTTATAGCTCGCCGTCACCGGCCGGTATTTTACATTTTCGATCTTTATCACCACGGGGTTTGGCCACTTCCTGTCAGTATAGAAACGTTGTCCGTTCACAGCGCTGATCAGCAGCCCCACTGGTGTTGACTGGGAATAAATGCCTGCATCAAAGCCTTCCTTATACTCCACCAGCTCACTGGCATACCCAAGGATGGACACTTTGGTCTGGGGTGTACCCTCCAGTGTACGGATCACCAGGTCCTTTCTTTCCCCGTATTTCCAGTCTTTGCCTCCCGGTACAAACGCGTACACGGTACTGGTATCCTTTCCGCGGGTGAACCATATATTGCCTTCCCTTGCAATATGCCAGGGTCTTACCCCCTGTACCGCCTCTCCGTTAGCCAGGTTCCAGAGTGCCAGTTCGCGCAGCAGGGCCTCCTGTTCTATCTGGATCTCTCCATCGGGTTTGGGCCCCACATTCAGCAATAGGTTCCCTCCCTTGGCGCGGGTCTCTATCAGCATATTGATCATTTCTGTTCCTGATTTCTGCGGATCATTGGTCGGTTTGTACTGCCAGTCGGTCCCCATTGTAAAACAGGCCTCCCAGGGGCCGGGCATAATGGCATCCGGCAGCTCCTGCTCCGGCGTGTTCATTTGTCCGCGGGTCACCACAATATCCGGCTGCAGTTCCCAGGCGTATTCTTTCAGTCCTTCTGCCGGACCGTCAAAGAAGATAAAATCGATCTTCCCGTAATTGGTCAGCAACTCTTTCAGTTGCGACTTGTCGTAGGCCATCAGACCGGGGTTCTTTTCCGGGAAATGCTGTGGTAACTGCATTCTGCCGATAGGTATCTTATGCTTGTAGAGGTAATAGAAGTCTTCGGGCGAGAAATAGACGCCAATAGCGATCCCCTGTTTGCGGAAGGCATCAAAGATGGCGCGGGTCGCATCTTTTTTGAAAGGGGTGTTCATGATGTTGAAAGGCGTCGTTTTGGTATCCCACATACAGAAGCCGGCATGATGTTTAGCTGTGAAAACAATATACTTCATGCCTGCCAGCTTAGCCAGTACTGCCCAGTCGTCCGGGTTGAACTTATGCGGATTGAATGTTTTGGGCAGTTCCGTGGTAAAACGCTCCAGGTAATCGTCGGAAGCACCCGCCATGGAATGGCTGATCACAGCGCCTACCTGTACGTCCACGCTCCAGTGAATGAACATTCCCAGTCCGAGGTCCATAAACCATTTCTCTTTCGCAGGATCATTGGCCGTTTTTTGTGCGCTGGCACTGATACACATGGCCAGGCCGAACACTGCCAGTAAAATTCGTCTCAACATATTTTGGTCGCATTTGCGTGAGCGATAATAATACAGAGAAATGCCAGCAAATACAAGCAAAATCGGGTATGCGGATAGGGGTCGGGACGGGAATATTCGTCAATGATACAATTGAAACCTGGTTCCGATACAATTGAAACTCAGTTTCGGTATAATTGACACTCATTTTTACTGCATATACAACTAAAATGCATTGTTTTATATTAATTTTTAATTTGTAATTTTGAACCAATGCTGACTTATTATATCGTACTACCGTTTATCTATCTTATATCCCTGTTACCATTCCCGTTATTTTACGGTGTTTGTGATGTGATGTTCCTTTTGCTGTATTATGTAATTGGTTACCGTAAGAAGGTAGTACTTCAAAACCTGCAAAACGCTTTCCCGGATAAGTCTCCGCAGGAGATTGAAAAGATCCGCCGCCGGTTTTACCGTTATTTCTGCGATCTGCTGCTGGAAACGTTCAAGACACTGACCATTTCCCGTGCCGCCGCCATCAGGCGCTGCAAACTCACACCGGAAGCACAGGCCCTGTTTGACCGCTATGCAGCCGAAAACAAAAGCATTATGATCGTGATGGGGCATTATGGCAACTGGGAGTGGGCAGGTAATACTTTCAGCCTCCAGGGGAAACACCACCTCTATGTGGTATACCACCCCCTCAGCAATAAATATTTCAACGGACTGATGTACCGCATGCGTACCCGTTTCGGTACAGGCCTCATTAGTATGAAAGATACTTTCCGCGATATGGTAGCGCACAAAAGCGAACTGGATGCTACTGCTTTTATAGCCGACCAGACACCTGCACCAAACAGCGCTTACTGGACCAATTTCCTGCACCAGGATACACCTGTTTTCCAGGGCACCGAGAAGATTGCCCGTAAAATGAACTATCCGGTAGTGTATGTGCGGGTACAGCGCGTAAAACGCGGTTATTACGAGATCTCCGCACGTACGCTCTTTGACCAGCCGGCGGCTACCAAAGACGGAGAGATCACCACAGCTCATACCCAGGCATTGGAACATGATATCTGCGCTCATCCCGAGTTCTGGCTCTGGAGTCACAGAAGATGGAAACATAGACGGCCAGAGGCGGCAAAACAACCTGCTGAGCAGCAGATAGCCACCGCCTGACAGACAAAACCTATCCTATACCTTATTACACCTACACATATTACTTACAGAACCAATGCTAACAGGAAAACAACTGATCCTTGCCACAAAACCATATGCGAAAGAGACCCGCTGGAAAAGCTGGTATTATACCCTTTCCACCGCGGTGATACTGGCCGGACTTTTTGCAGGCACTGCCTTCCTTCCCTGGCTGTTTTTACGCATTCTTTGCAGTATACTGTCCGGGTTGGTGATCGTCCGGATGTTCGTGATCTATCATGACTACCAGCATCACACTATTCTTTATCAATCAAGGGCAGCCAAATTGCTGTTCAGCGCCTTTGGCGTGTTTATACTGGCTCCTGCCAGCATCTGGAAGCGCTCGCACGACTATCATCATGCGCACAATTCCAAGCTGTTCACGGCCAGCATTGGTTCCTTTCCGATCATGACACAGCAGAAATTCCTGGAATCGACTCCTGCAGAAAGACGTTCTTACCTGGCTGCCCGCCACCCGGTCACCATCCTGTTCGGATATATCAGCATGTTCATGGTGGGTATGAGCCTGCGTTCCTTTACCAGCAGCCCTTCCCGGCATATGGATTCCCTGCTGGCCCTGGTATTGCATTTCGCTGCCGGTACGCTGCTGTTTATTTTTATGGGCTGGCTCAGCCTGCTCCTGCTGCTTATCATACCATTTTTCATCGCCTGTGCTATTGGCGCTTACCTATTTTACGCACAGCATAATTTTCCCGGCGTAACCTTCCGGGACAAGGAAGGATGGTGTCATGACACTGCTGCTATGGCGTCTTCCAGCTATATGCTGATGAGCCCTTTCTGGAATTGGGTAACCGGCAATATTGGCTATCATCATATTCACCACCTGAATTCCCGTATACCTTTTTACCGCCTGCCGGAGGCAATGGCGGCTATTCCCGAACTACAACAGGCCAAAACCACTTCACTGTCGCCCAGGGCTATTGCAGCATGCCTGAAACTGAAGATCTGGAGCCCTGAGGTCAATAAAATGATCACCATCAGGCAGTTAAAAATGCGACCTGCGCCTGTGCGCGCAATGGCTGTCTGATGACATTTTTTATGAAACAGCTATCCGCGATAGGGTTTCAATAGTGTATGTATTCGGTACCAATGGCCTGACAATGGCCTAAACTTACGTACATCTTACGTTCAGGACGTAAGATGTACGTAAGTTTAGGCCATTGGTACTATAGTGATACCGGACTGGTGCCGGGAGGATATTGGCTATTTGGCTTCCCTCAACGTCTGCAGTTCAATTTCAATTCGCGTATAAATACGCTGAAATCAGGTATTTTCTACCCAACAGCTTACATTTCAGCATCTTACCTTTGTCTTCATCGTTAACACCCCAAAGCACCCCAAAATGTCAAAAGAAAAGAAAAACCAGGCATCAGCAGATGAAAGGCGGGCACTTGCGGAGCTGCAACATATCCGTACGCAGGTCGTACAGGACAGGACCATTTTCAACCTTGAAGCAGTAGGCCGTAAGTATAAACTCGGGCAGGCGTATAAAAGTGTCCGGAACCTGCGACTGACTGACAAAGACAACATACAACTACAAACCTACAACGACTACCTGTCGCGCTACAAGCATTTCCTGGAGCTGAAACCCCTTATTGAGGAAAAGCCCCGGCCTTCCTACCCGGCGGGAGAAAGCTACCTGAATAGCTATAATAAAGTTCGTTATACCCACGGCAAGGTACTGGTGATGGTACATGCTGATATCTTCGAAAAGGTACAGGACCGCATTCACCGCTATGTGCTGGACCTGGGCAGGGACGGCTTCTGGGCCACTATTCACGTGGTACAGGGAGGTAAACCCGCCTATATCAGGAACTACATCCGCGATAAAGCCCCTACAGGCGTCGTAATGGTAGGCGCTATTCCGGTGGCATGGTTTGAAATGGATGACGATTTCTATGGCGCACATGCTGAATTCCCCTGCGATTTGTTCTACATGGACACCAATGGTACCTGGACAGATCCTGACGGAAATGGCAGGTATAATGCAGTAAGCGGCAATGTTACACCCGAGATCTGGGTAGGACGTATCTGGACGCCTACCGCCGGCGGTAATGATGTGGCGCTGATCAACAACTACTTTGACCGCAATCACCTGTTTCGTATGGGCGCCCTGGGGCATTCCCGCTCCGCGCTGGCATATGTGGAAGACGACTGGACAGGGTTTGATGATTGTGAGATGGACCTGATGACTCCTTCTGCCTATATCACCAAATACACCAATCCCGACATTACAGATGCTGACCTGTACAAAACAGAGATCAACAAGACCCGTTCCTTTGTACAGTTATGCTCCCATTCCTCTCCCTATGTACATTCCTTCCGTGTTCCCGCGGCAGGTACTACAGAATGGATCGACAGGTCCTATTTCAGGGATGAACATTGTCCGAACGCCAATTTCTTTAACCTGTTCTGCTGCAGCACTGCGCGCTTCACAGAAAATGATTACCTCGGCGGATGGTACATCTTTGACAAGAAGGGCGGAGAAACGAACATGGGGCTAACGGTAATTGGCAGCACTAAAACAGGCTCTATGCTGTTCTTTGCAGACTTCTATGAGCCTATCGGCAAAGGTAGCTGCATAGGTGCAGCGCTCACACAGTGGTGGCAGGCCCGGGGTGCGGATCACGACCTGGGTGAAAGACAGTGGTTCTATGGTATAAGTATTCTGGGAGATCCTACCCTCGCCTGGTGGAAAGGCGCAGTACCTGGATTACAGGACCCTGCTGATGGAGCAGTGTTCAATCACTATCCACGCACCATGACCTTCCGCTGGGCGCCGGTAAATATACCGGGAGTAACCTACTCACTGGAAGTAGACGCCTTTGGCGCTATTACTGGCGGCCAATGGGCAGCTGAATCATTCCGCAGCTTAAGCGTATACCACAACATTACAGGCACCTCCTTCAATCACAATTCCGTAGGTGCACAACCAGGGCGTTGGCGGGTGAGGGCCAAAGTAGGCGACCGCTATTGCTCCTGGTCTGAATGGTCTTATTTCCGGTTCACCGTCTGACGATACACCACAAAACACATAAGCATCGGGAAAACTCCAAAGTAAAAATAAGCGCTGAACATCGTTTAAATGACTACCTGATTCAATCAGGTACCCAGAAAAATGAGGGTGTATTGCACTTTGATACACCCTTATTTCATTCGATATCTTTTTAAAAATCGCCCGAAGCGCCACCGCCACCACCTGAGCCACCGCCAAACTCCAGCTGATCCGGCCGGGGAGCAGCAGCATGGCTCATGGTTTGCGCAATGATCAGTGATTCTATCTGTATAGCTTCCATAGCATGTCTTTCATCAGATGATGCCGCTGTGAAACCATGACGCGGTGTTTTAAGATAACGGATCAATGCGTAAGCAATGCCTATCATCACAAGGCCTCCCAGTGTCATCGCTACTTCAAGCGGCGCCACACTGTGATAATAACGAATGGTATACACGATACCGGCAATCAGCAAAAGTCCTACACAGATCAATATCCTGTCTTTCTTCCGGATACCTGCATAGATGTATAGCAATGGTAATGTGACGGTCAGTATCCAGAAGAACCATCCTCCCGGAATATCCTGGCCTGCCTGCAGGTCCAGCCCGAACATTTCATTACTTACTTCTCTCACTACGAAATAATTCCCTCCCAGGTACAGTGTGATCAGGGCACAGACCTGCAGCATCTGCAGGCATTTTTTATAATGCCGGTAAGTACGTACCGCAATAAGTTTTACTGAAAGAAAATACACACCTGCCGAAGCCAGCATGATGATAAAAGGAATGATCAGCTTTGCTATGTTACCCATTTGCACAGCGCCGGAAAAAAGAAGACCCAGTAGCGATAAATGCGCTACAATACTCATACTGACATCCGCGAAGCGCAATACAAAAAAGAGCGACAATATGAGCGCGGCGAAGCACCATACCCAGAGAGGCGCGTCTGCGTCGGTTGCAATGCCTAGTGCCGTAAGTAAAAAAATACCCGCTCCCCATATCAAAGCTGCATCAGCTCCCGATTTGTAGTGTCTCTTTTCACGTATCATATATTCAGCCAGCGCATAAGACCCGCCGCCAAAAAGTAAACACAGGACGGTAAATGCACTCTCTCCTCCTGACATAGATAAGAGGCAGAAAAAACCGAAAGAAAACAACAGGATAATGACTGTCAGGATAAAAATGCCGATACGCATATAGGGATTAGGCGTATAAAGATTCACCGGGTGGGCCGCAGTAATAGCATTATACTCCTCAGCGGTAATACAATCTGCCTCCTGTGCCATTTCCGCCTGCTCCTGGATATACAGGTTGTCCAATGACTGACTATTATATGCGATCATGCTTTTTTCAGTTTTTTGTTAAGGTTAATCAACAGTACAATAGCGCCGATGCCAGACATGATAAAATACAATAGTCCGGCGTATATTCCACCTTCTGATCGTGTATCCATCAACAATCTGACCACCATAAAGCTCAGTCCTATGTATGCATATAGTGTAATGATCAATATGAAATAGAAAGATCTCTGCTTCATAGCCTGGCTGTAAAAGAACACAGTTGCAGCAATGAGCAAGAGGAACCATAATCCATATTGCCCGTCGTATGCGGCAAACATGCCAGCAAGGTTAGCGATGAGAAAAATATGTGTACCAAAGTTACTGTAGGTAAATGCAAAATGCGCTTTGAACCGTAAACGGCTACTCAGCAGAGCGGCTACTATCAGTAAAGCACCCAGCACCAGTCCTGTGTATATAAGTGTATAGCTGGAGAAATCGTTGGCGCTTAACAACTGAAGCGGCGTTACCGTTACTCCCATCCAGGCGGCCAGATTGGTCACTGCCATACTCAATACACCCAGGTGATCAAAGTAATAAGCGGAAAAAAACAATACCAGCATCGGGATGAAAGTGGCGGCGCCATACCTGGTACCGAATACATTGTATTGCACCTGGAGGTAAGTGATGAAGGTGATCAGCAGCAAACATCCCAGCAGCAGGATATAATCGAAAAAGCTGTTCGGCGCAGGTACTTTCTCTGCTGAGAAAGGTAACTTGTGACGGAAACTATAATAAAAGCAACCGCCACAAGCTAATGCGATCGCCAGCAGAATGACCTGGTGGCCTATTGTATCGATATTCTTATATACCAGTATCCCCAGGCCTCCGCTTAGTAATAAAACGCCCAGGTACAGGATGGTCTTGAGCTCCCAGTGGACAGAGAAAAGCCTTTTTGCTGTGATGGTGCGTACTTTTTCTGCTGATGCAGCGGAAATAGTCCCCTCTTTTTGAAGTTGTTCAAACAAATCAATATCCATAACATTCGAAATGATGCGAAAAAGTATAACAATAAGTTCACATCAACAAGCTATAAATAACAAAATGGCTGTTTTCAGCTATAAACTGTTCAATCAATGCCACACTTATACCCCGGCCTCATTCACCGCGGTCCGTCATAGGAGACGGAAACACACCGTTTCCCATGCCGGTGAAGTGAGTAACAGGGGGATTGAGCTGGCTGTCAATGGTACGCCGTCCTTTAATTCATCTGTACCGCGGAGCTGGACGAAGGGCAGGACATGCGCCGGAGAAGCTGACCGTGTCAGGCCGTAACGACGATACCTTTCACGGTACTGTTCAGCATTGTTTTCAGCCGCTGCATTTTGGGAGTGAGTGTGTCTTCGGGAAGCTCATTATACCATTTGTAAGCTTCGTCAAATACCTCGGCAAAGTCCCGCATGGCTTCTGACCGGGTTCTGCCAACACCGAATATAGAAAGCATGCTGTTCTCTATCACGTAGTGACCATTTTCTTTTCCCATAATGGAAAGCAATGGAAAATTAAATACATACTGCCTGTCTTTTCCTTCTATCACCTTGGGTGAAAAAAGATAGACCTGTTTGCGTTTGCGTTTACGTGCGCCTGCTTTCTTTTTTACTAATGCATTCTTCATATGTATAGTTTTTATTTCAACATGCATGAACATTGAACAGCTGTACCTGTGGTCAACAAACTGTTCAGGAATATGATAAGATGTAAGAAGAAATCCGGGTACAATGGCAGTTTTTCATCTTACAAACAATGGTATTAATGTGTATCAGTACAATGCAACGGTACACAAGTTTAGGAAACAATCTATAGGATTTGGTTAATTGGAAGTTAATAAGTAGCTATTTTTTTTATATACATGGATTTGATCTATATCATGCGTTTTCTGTATGTTCTTTTAATCCTCCCACATGTTTATACAGGAAATATTTTTTTATTCGTTTGCAATCGTTAGCACATTAAAATTTATTTTTTAAACTTCTGACATTCATATAGATTTGCTTTCACAAGCATGGAAGTATTCCACTTTATTACGTAAAAAGCACCTCACGAACCTTATTTCCTTTCACTATCGGGACCACCAGACAGGCATCACACTTAAAGTATCTTTTGTGACAATGATGATGTAACAACATCGACAGTAAATCCTGCACGTGCATTTCTTTAGCACCGTTACTTACTTCTGATTCAGCATTGAATTTCGGATCGTTATTCTGTTCACTCCAAAACAATACCATTCAAATGTCTAAGATCAAGATCTCAGAACTGGTAGCCGACCTTCAGAAGGCCGATACCCAGTGGCAGGCAAGAGAAACACCTGTTTCCCAGTTGCCTGATCCACAGCAAAAAGCTTTATTGGGTGTCATTGTAAACACTGAGGAACTTGCCGCTGTGATGAACAAGCGGGCAGCTACTGCTCCGGTAGCCAATTTTGCTCAGGAGGTGGACTGGCGCAACCGTAATGGCAACCATATCACACCCGTGAAAGATCAGGGTGGATGCGGTTCCTGCGTTTCGTTCTGCACTACCTCAGTTACCGAAGCAATGGCTTCTATTGAAAAAGGACAATTGCTCAATCTCTCGGAAGCAGACCTCCATTTCTGCTCTTCGCATGGTGCAAACTGCGGAGGATGGTGGCCTACTGATGCTTTCAGCCAGATCAAATCAAGAGGCATTCCTGATGAAGCATGCTTCCCTTATGAAACAGCTTTTCCGGAAAACAATATCTGGAAACAACCTCCTACCTGTAAAGTAGGGCCTAACCGTGATGCAAGGGCAGTAAAGATCACCAACTCTACTACCATTGCAAACATCACTGAAAGGAAGAACTACCTTTCCAACAACGGCCCCTGCTCTGCTGTTATGCATGTGTATGAAGACTTCTTCTCTTATGCTGATGGCGTGTACAAACATGTCAGCGGCTCTGATTATGGTCTGCACTGCGTAACAGTGATCGGTTATTCAGAAACAGAACACTGCTGGATCTGTAAGAACTCCTGGGGCACCGGATGGGGCAAAGGAGGCTTCTTTAAGATCGCATACGGACAGGCTGGTATAGATACAGAATTCCCGTTCTGGACTGCCAGCGGCGTCAAACTTCCACAGCAAACCGGATGGCATGGATGGGAAAATCTGGGCGGTTTACTATCATCCAGGCCAAATGCAGTTTCATGGGGACCTAACCGCATAGACGTTGTTGTACGCGGTATGGACTCTGCTGTTTATCACAAATGGTGGAACGGTTCTTCCTGGAACGGCTGGGAATCGCTCGGTGGACAGATCCAGGGTGCTCCTGCTATCTGCTCATGGGCATCCGGACGACTGGACATCTTCGCCCTGGGGCTCAACCATCACCTGTATCACAAATGGTACCAGGGCGGCTGGAGCGGATGGGAAGATCTGGGCGGATTATTATCATCAGAACCTGCCTGCGTAAGCTGGGGACCAAACCGCATAGATATCTTTGCCAGGGGCATGAACTCTTCTATGTGGCATCTCTGGTGGAATGGCGCATGGCATGGATGGGAAGACCTCGGAGGCGTTATCAATTCAGCACCGGCAGTATCTTCATGGGCGCCGGGCAGACTGGATTGTTTCGCACGCGGCCTGAACAACCACCTGTGGCATAAATGGTTTGACACCAAATGGAGCGGATGGGAAGACCTGCAGTCCAATATGTTTGGTAATCCTGCTGCCGTATCATGGGGTGCAAACAGGATCGATGTATTCTTCCCCGGCCAGACCTACAACATGATGCACAAATGGTGGGATGGCGCCAAATGGAGCGGAGACGAAAACCTGGGAGGTATTCTCTCTTCCGATGTAGGCGTATCTTCATGGGCAGCCGGACGACTCGACTGCTTTGTGCAAGGCACCGATTCAGCTATGTACCATAAGTGGTACGTATAAATAGCAGTCATAGTTGCGAATTACGGTTCACTATCTCCTCTTCTGGCCTGATGATTGCCGGAGGTTTAGTATAGTAACTGTAATTCGCATTTTAATAAAACCCAAAACTATGGAAAGCGAGGTTAAAGAAATAAAAGCAGGGACATCCCTAACTGTAGTCCTCCCTGGTCTTGGAACCGCAGGATTCCAATGGTTCTACCAGGTCAGCAATGCCGCATGTGTTGATGTAAGACCTTACGATCATGCTGTTGATACCTTCCGGCAGGATGTGGGCACGAGTAATGAAGAGGCATTTATCATCAACGGAAAGTCACCGGGACATGCCAGCGTCACCTTCGAGCAAAGACGTATCTGGGAAAAAGAAGGTCAGGCTATTAATGCAAGAAGGTTAGAAATAACTGTTACCTGACCATTTTCGAAATTCAATTTGCCTTAAAAATGTACCTCTTCAGCACCCGATAGCTGTAAAAACAGTCTATCCTTTACGTGTTTTAATTATTGAAATAAAAAATATATATCCAGCTACCCACCCTTTTTTCTTCTCCACAAGTATTTACTGGTGAAAGTTAACTGTTGCTGGCGGAAGCTTCCTTCAGGGGCCTCCGGCATTGTGCATGGCGTAAGCCTATACCCTGCCAATTCATAGAGCTTAGTAAAATCATAAAAAGACCGAAATCTATAATGACCGTTCATGAAGCGTATCTTTACAATTACCCTATTGTTCATCCATACCGGCATACAGTTATTGTCTGCGCAAACCTATACACCGGTACCTGTTACCGGGTTCAATGCCGACATTGTAGCTGAGGCGGGCACCAACGCCGTTGCTGTCACATCCACCGTAATAGACGGTAGTAACCACATCCTGCATACCCAGGCTTTTGCAGCTGCCAATGGCATCGGCGGAGGTATCATTAACTCGGGCACCTTTGTAAGCGGTACCCGTACTTACCAGATGAATCCTTATACAGGCCCTAATGCATTATATCTTTCCGCCGGCGGAAACGTTGCTAACTCATTGCCTGCAGGCACCCTTAACCTCGCCACACCCGCCAGTTTCAGCAAATTGAGCATACTGGCATTCGGTACAGAAAATAACAGTACCGTGATCGTGACGCTGAACTATACCGATGGTACGTCTGCCAATGCGGGCACCCTTCAGATCAAAGACTGGTTCTTCGGAACACCGTTCATATTCAGTGGTATGGGCAGGCTGACCCGTACCACGTCCTTCCCCACTGTAGATGGACTTCCCAGCAATCCCAGGATGTATGCATTCGACTTTAATATCCCCTGCGCTGATCAGTCAAAGCTGATCAGGTCTGTTTCCTTTCTATATGTACAAGGTCCAAATATCAGCTCCAGGGCACTCATCATGGCGCTTTCCGGTGTACAATACACACCGCTTACGTATACACATACTGTTACAGACGCCATCTGCGGAGGCGCGAACGGCAGCATAGCAGTAACTGCAAGCGGCGGTACTGCGCCTTTAAGCTATTCCTGGAATACGACGCCTGTTCAGACTACGCCTACTGCTACAGGACTGGCAGCAGGTTTTTACACCCTGTCCATTAAAGATGGCAACAATTGCATCACCACTGTTACTGATACTATCAAGAAATTATCGCTCGTAACACTCACTGCAAGCGCCAGCCCTGCCAGTATCTGCGCCGGGCAAACCGCTACGCTTTCGGTCACAGCAAGCGGTGGCACTGCAACCAATTATTCCTGGACGCCGGGAACTGCTACCGGTAATAGCATTTCCGTTAGCCCCACAGATACTACATCCTATATCGTTACTGCGCAAGACGCCTTCGGCTGCCTGCTGAAAGATACGGTGGACGTTGCCGTTAAACCTACACCTGTTGCAGATTTCTCTGCACTGCCCGATGTGGTATGCCTGGGCGCGAACCATACATTGACTTTTACAGGTACGGCGGGAACTGCTGCCACCTACGACTGGCACAATTTTTCAGGTGCTGTTATACAAAGTGGTTCCGGCGCGGGCCCTTACGACATACGCTTTAACACAGCAAACACATATACTGTACAGCTGCAGGTTACCGAAGATGGCTGTGTATCTAATACTGCCACACACAACATTACCGTGTCACAGCCGCCAACAGCCAGTTTCACTGTCAGCAAAACACCTGTATGTGCAGGAGAAAGCACTACCATCACTTTCACAGGCGCCTATGCAGGCAATGCTACTCCCGTATGGAACTGGGGTGGTGGCGTTGTGCAGAGTGGCAGCGGCTTTGGCCCCTATACGGTTAAGTATCAGCAAAGCGGCTCGATCGGCCTGATCATACAGGATAATATATGCGCCGATACAGCTGTTCCTGTTACGGTAACCGCTATTCCCATGCCGGTAGCCGATTTCACAACAGACCTGACCACAGGCTGCGCCCCTGCTGTTATCAGCTTTGATAACCTTTCACAGCTTGCGGATACGTATGAATGGTCGCTGGGAAACGGCTACCAGACCACCCAGGCCGAACCGGTATACAGCTACAGCACTCCTGGTGCCTACACGGTTACATTAAAGGCTATATCGCAAGGACAGTGTGCTACGACCATTACCAAAACTGCGCTGATCAATATAGTTGCTCCTCCCCTTGCTGCATTCAGTGCTGCACCGGGAGCAAATAACCCGGTAGAGTTCAAGAACGGCACTTTCACTTTCAACAACACTTCACAGTTTGCTATGGAATATAACTGGGACTTTGGAGACGGTACCCTCTCCAGCCTGGAAGATCCGCAGCACAAGTATGAACTGCCCGGCAGCTACAGGGTCATCCTGTATGCAAAGAATGATATTGGCTGTGTTGATAGCATCAGTCATGCATGGTATATCGTAGTGCCCGACCTGGTGTTGGAAATACCGAATGTATTTAGTCCGAACGGAGATGGGATCAATGACCGCTGGAGCATAGACGGACTAAAAGCAAGGCCCGCTGCAAAGACAGAGATCTATAACCGCTGGGGACAAATCGTGTTCACCGGTATCGGTTATGCTCCCTGGGACGGCACCCGTGGCGGAAGATCATTGCCCACAGGCACCTACTATTATGTCATCAAAACATCAGCAGATGAAAAACCCTACACAGGATGGGTGGCGCTGCTACGATAATAAAATTTAGTATCAACCAAAAATACAATTGAATGAAACGTGTTCTTATTGTTGCCTCCATGCTGGTAATATGCGCCTGCAGGTTATACGCTCAAACCTATACGCCCATTGCCGTAACAGGTTTCAACAATGATGGAGTTGCTGAAACAGGCATCAATGCCGAGGCTGTGACCACTACCGGACTAGACATCCAGCAGAAAATACTCTACACATTTGACTTTGCAGCCGCGAACGGCCTGCAGGCCGGTGTACCGAACGATGGTCTTTTTACCACAGGGCTACGTACCTATCAGATGAATGATTATACAGCCAACAATGTGCTCTATATGTCTAAACTGGGAAGCGTGACCAACACAGTGGGCACCGGCACGCTGACATTTACCACACCAGGTGCATACAGTAAGATCAGCCTGTTGTGCTTCTCTACTGAACAGGGCAGCACATTAGGCATCACTTTCAACTATACAGATGGTACAACATCGGCGCAGATCGTTGCCAGCATACTTGACTGGTTTGGCGGCATCGATCCTGTATTCGACAGTTACGGCCGTATTCAAAGGCTGCCGGCCGGTCCATACAATGTGGAAGGACTCAGCAGCAATGATCCGCGTATCTATAGCATTGACATTGCTCCTGCCTGTGAGAACCAGTCAAAGGAGATAGCATCCATCACGATAGAATACCTGGCAAGCGGTGCACCCAGTGGCGTATCCAGAGCGGTTTTCCTCGCAGTGTCAGGGCAGGCTTATGTTCCTGTTACCGTAACTTCTGATGTAACGAAAGCTACCTGCGGCAACAGCGACGGTAGTATCAGCATCACAGCTACGGGTGGTGCATTTCCGCTCACCTATTCCTGGAATACCACCCCGGTACAGACCACAGAGACAGCTACTGATCTGCCGGCAGGCAGCTATACCTGTACGGTGACAGATGCCAATGGTTGTCCCTCGGATTTTTCGGCAGACATCAGCGAGGAATCCATGATCCTCCTGAAGGCGCTGGCCAAACCAGGCGACATCTGTTCAGGCACCAACACCAAACTGTACGCCATCCCTACAGGTGGCAGTATGCGGAGTTATACCTGGGAACCCGGCAATATCACCGACTCCAGTTTTACCGTTGCACCTGACACCACCACAACATTCAAACTGACCGGTGAAGATCAGAATGGCTGTCATGTAATAGACAGTATCAAAGTGACCGTTACCAAAAAGCCAGCCGCACCACTTGTATCGGCGCAAAGCATCTGTCCGGACAGTACAGCGGTCCTGAAAATAGATAACGCTACCACACCCTTCACTTACAACTGGTATACTTATCCTTCCGGTGGCGATGTAGAAGGTCAGGGAGCTACTTATACCACACCTGCCGTAAGTACCGAAACCACCTGGTATGTAGAGGCGGTGAACGGTCCTTGCAGCAGCGACAGAACAGCGGTGACCGTTACGCCTTATGACCGGGCCATTACGCCTGTAGTAAAGGCCGGAGACATCACGACAAGTGGTGTAACCTTCACCTGGGATCCTGTCCCTGGCGCAACGGGGTATATTGTTTCTGTGGATGGAGGCGCCTATATTACGCCGAGCTCCGGCAATACCGGTACTTCGCATGTAGTAACAGGCATCACCAACCAGGAGTCCATCTCGATCAAAGTAATTGCACTTGGCCCAATTAGTTGTCAGAACAGCTTACCGGGCCTGGCTTCGGCCAAGCCGAAACCGGGAGAGATCTTTATCCCGAATGCATTTACACCAAATGGCGACGGTAAGAATGACTATTTCAAACCGGAAGGCACTACTATTTCGGCTATTGACATGAAGGTGTTCAACCAGTGGGGAGAACTGATCTACCGGACCAATCAGCTGACAGGCTGGAATGGCACTTATAATGGTAAACTGCAGCCCACAGGAGTGTATACTTACACTGTAAGGATCACATTGAATAACAAGACCGAGCTGACAAGAAAGGGATCGATCAATCTCCTGAGATAAACCTGCGAAGACCCGTTTTATTCAGCCCTGTAGCGTCATGAGGTGCCCAAAAAGTTAAACACTTTTGAAGCACCTCATGACGCTACAGTTTTTTTATTTGCATACCTGATGAAGCCGGGCAGGCTTTCAGCCTATTCTGAGGAGGGCTCATTCAACTTTCGGTACGTCCCCTTCTTTTATGCTTCCTCCTTTACTACCAAAAAAGATAGTAACTTCCGCACGAAATATTTAACAGTGATATACCTGTTTTCTGTCCATCTTTGCGGCGCCGGGTTTGTTCGGGAAGCCCTGATAAGGGCCACAGTGGCGGGCAATAAAGCATAAACACAACATTAAAAGGTACATTAAAGAGCCATCCCTTTACAGATGTCTTCTATAAACAATCAAAAGTTTCGGATCTGACAATGAAAAAAGTAATTCTCGTAACCGGCGCCTCCACGGGGCTGGGACTAGCTACTGCCAAGGCACTTACCGCAGAAGGTCATACTGTTTATGGCACCAGCCGGGACATCAAACGCATTAAAGACGTTCCCTTTAAGCCGCTGCAAATGGATATTACTGATGATGCGTCAGTAAATAGCGCCATAGCCACGATCATTAAAAATGAGGGCTATATTGACGTTGTTGTCAACAATGCAGGGAATGGCATCGTCGGCCCACTGTATGCCATGCCTGTAGAACAGGCCAAAAGACAATTCGAAGTGAATTTCTTTGGAATGGTACGTGTGAACAGCGCTGTCCTTCCCGGAATGATCGGGCGTAAGAAAGGCCTGATCGTACAGGTGAGCTCATTGGGAGGCTTGTTCGGGCTGCCTTACCAGGGTATGTACTGTGCATCCAAATTTGCGGTGGAAGGCTATTCACAGAGCCTCCGTATGGAATTACTGTACACCGGCGTGAAAGTGGCGGTTGTCAATCCGGGTGATTTCAAGACAGCTTTCACAGACAACCGTGAAAAGTTACCTTTCCCTATTGTAGACGAGAAGCTGAATAAAGACTTCGATACCGCTGTTAGTAATATGGGAAGAGACGAGCAAAACGGCAGTGATCCGGATGTTGTAGCCAGGAAGATTTCCAGGATCATTTCCAAATCCAGTCCTGCACACAATTACCTGGTGGGCGCCCTGGGACAGACCATTGTACCGACGCTGAAAGCCATCCTTCCCGGCAGGCTGTTCACCAAACTGATGAACGACCACTACGGCATAAAGTAAGAGAACGACCATCACATCACTCAAGACTGCCATATTTTGTATAGGGTTGATTAATAGCCAATTGTGCTTTAATCAGCCCTTTTTCATGTTTGTACCTGTCAGGCAGCCCCGGCCATAAAAAACTTTGATTTTTACAACTATTCATTTGAATGAAACAATAAAACGAACAGGATTCTTTCCACCTTTACATTCGAATTTTGAAGGTACTCAACGGACGAAAAGACAGTAAAAAGAACCACGTATGCCGAGTGGTTCTTTTTTTATAAGACATGATAAAATTACTGCTTCGGGGTTCTCTTCAAACTTTTAAAACGAATCATGCAATTGATATGAAGATGTTATGGAGCTGGCCGGCAACATCCGTAATGTTCCTAAAGAAAGGCCACCGCTGCGAAATGAGTTGTGCCGGCAATGAGGCACATAATAAACAGGGTTCGTTTCAATATTTACGATGTAACAGGACTATGCCAGCGGAAGGCATGCCAGATAATTTTCGAGGAATCAACAGGGAGCACAATGTTACAGAAGGAAGACGCCAACGCATTATTTCCTGAAAGACAACATTAGTGCTTATGGTCTAATGTTCAAGTATAATCATGCAAACAAAAAGAATCGTCGTGATCCTGTTCCTGCTTTTATGGCACGGATCGATGGAAGTATTACACGCACAACAGGTACTGACGCTGAAAGACGCGGTACAGACTGCACTTGCTAACTATGGGTCGATCAAGGCCAAGGCTAATTACCTGAACGCCTCCAGGTCAACCGTTACCCAGGCAAAGCGGGATTATCTTCCCAACCTTAACCTGTCTGCCCAGCAGGATTACGGTACTGTTAACGGGCAATTCGGGCCTTCTTATGGCCTGAATGGCCTTGGGGTATCATCAGCGGGTCCTACCCTGCCTTCACAGAACTGGAATGCTGCTTTCGGCGGACTATACCTCGCCAACGTCAACTGGGACTTCTTTGCCTTTGGCCGCGCCAAGGAGAAGATTAAGACAGCACAGGCAGCAGTAGCCAGGGATCAGGCAGACTGGGAACAGGAACAGTTCCAGCAATCTGTAAGGGTAGCCGGCGCATATCTGAACCTGCTGGCGGCGCAACGCCTCACCAGGTCATGGTGGAATAACCTGGAACGTGCAGATACTTTCCGCGCGGTGGTAGTGACGAGAGCGAAGAACGGGCTGATTCCCGGTGTGGATTCTACACTGGCCAATGCAGAAGTTTCCAATGCAAAGATCGCCTATACAAAAGCAAAGGATGCAGAACAGACACAAGCCAATCAGCTGGCGGTACTCATGGGCGTACCTCCGGCCGAGTTCATACTCGATACGGTGTTCATTAACCGTATTCCCGCAGCGCTGACAGATAGTATTAATACAGCAGTACAGGGCCATCCTTTACTGAAATATTATGAGAACCGGATCAGGTTAAGCGATGAACAGGCCCGTTATATACATACCCTGAACTTCCCTGCATTTTCTGTTTTCGGGGTCATGCAGACAAGAGGTTCCGGTTTCGACGCCGGCTATGCTGCAGATCAGACAGCATACAACAAAGGTTACTGGGATGGTGTAAAACCCGACCGCAGCAACTACCTGCTGGGCGTAGGCGTGACCTGGAACATTACTTCTCCGCTGAGAGTAAAACACCAGGCAGCCTCTCAGAAATTCATATCAAAAGGCCTGCAGGATGAATATGAACTGGTACGCCAGCAGCTGACAGCACAGTTATCACTGTCTGATACCAGGATCAAAAACGCGCTGGTCAACTATGCAGAAGCGCCTATACAGGTCAATGCAGCAACTGAAGCTTATCAGCAAAGAACGGTGCTATATAAGAACGGGCTGAATACAATAGTGGACGTAACACAGGTTTTTTACACACTGAACCGTGCAGAAACAGATCGTGATATTGCCTATACCAACGTATGGCAGGCCTTGCTTCTGAAAGCAGCTGCCACCGGCAATTTCTCTCTATTCATCAATGAATTCTAATTAAATGAACCTGATAAGATCAGCATTACGCAAACCAATATCCATACTGGTAATAGTGGCTGCCCTCTTCTTCTTCGGCGTAGGCGCTGTAAGAACGATCAAGGTAGACATCTTCCCCAAGCTGGACCTGCCGGTGATGTACATTGCCCACCCATTTGGTGGATATACGCCTACCCAGATGGAGGCATATTTCGGTAAGCAGTATATCAACGTCCTGCTTTACGTGAACGGTATCAAAACCATTGAAACAAAAAATATACAAGGCCTCAGCCTTCTCAAGGTGAGTTTTTATCCCGGTACGAATATGGCACAGGCGCAGGCAGAGCTAAGCGCCTTCTGTAACCGTATACAGGCCATTTTCCCGCCAGGCTCTCAACCGCCCTTCATTATCCGTTTCGACGCTTCTACCCTGCCTGTTGGCGAGCTGGTATTAAGCAGCGAAAAACGTAACAATAATGAGCTGCTGGACCTGGCCAACACTTATGTACGTTCTTCCTTCACCTCCATTCCCGGCCTGGTGTCTGCACCGCCCTTTGGTGGTAACCTGCGTACGATAGTGATCAAGGCGGATCCTGAACTGCTGCGTTCTCACAATATGACGCCCGACCAGCTGGTAGAGGCCCTGCGTATCAACAATCAGACCTCTCCTTCAGGTAACGTACGTATCGGCGATATCAACTTTATCACGCCGGCCAACACCGCCATCCGTACAGTAAAAGACTTTGAGAACATTCCGCTTTTCAAGGGCGGTGTACAAAACCTTTATCTCCGCGATGTAGCAACGGTGGAAGATGGCGCCGATATTACCGCCGGTTATGCACTGGTGAACGGACGCCGTTCCGTATACCTGAGTGTGGCCAAAGCCGGTGATGCATCTACCTGGGAAGTAGTGCAGAAACTGAAAAAGGCATTGCCGAAATTCCAGGCGCTGTTGCCCGAAGATGTAAAACTGACATATGAATTTGACCAGTCCGTATATGTGATCAACGCTGTAAAAAGCCTGATCAGTGAGGGTACCATTGGTGCGATCCTTACGGGTCTGATGGTACTGATCTTCCTCGGCGACCCAAGAGGTGCGCTGATCGTGATACTGACCATCCCGACATCTATCATTGCCGCCGTGCTCTGTCTGAAAATAGCAGGACAGACCATCAACATTATGACACTGAGCGGGCTGGCGCTGGCCATTGGCATCCTGGTGGACGAGAGTACGGTGACGATAGAAAACATACACCAGCACCTGGATATGGGTAAGCCGAAAGGACTGGCTATCTGGGATGCATGTAAGGAAATTGCCTTCCCAAAACTGCTCATCCTGTTCTGTATACTGGCAGTATTTGCACCGGCATTCACCATGGGTGGCATTCCGGGATCATTGTTCCTGCCGCTGGCATTGGCCATTGGTTTTGCCATGATCATTTCTTACTTCCTGGCACAGACCTTCGTACCTATCATGGCCAATTGGCTGATGAAGGCGCATCCACATGGGCCGGATCATATCATGAGCAAGAAGGAACTGGCAGAAAAGGCAGATATGAACAACAACGGTAAGCTTTCCTTCTTCGAAAAGGTACGCAATCGTTTTATGCGTTTCATAGAGCGGATCATGCCTGCCCGTAAAGTGATCGTATCGGTATACATCATAGCGGGAATCGGATTGGTGGTACTGTTGCTGAACACGATAGGCAGGGACGTATTGCCACGCGGCAACGGCAGCCAGTTCCAGCTGAGATTGCGTGCGCCGCAGGGAACGCGTGCTGAAAGAACGGAAGAGATCACCATCAAAACGGTACAGGCTATCAAAAGCATTGTAGGCCCGGAAAATGTAGCTATTTCATCTTCTTATGTAGGCCAACATCCCGGACAATTCTCTATCAGTCCCATTTACCTGTTCATGCCCGGCCCACAGGAAGCGGTGATACAGGTTGCACTGAAAGAAGATTATAAGGTGAATATGGACGAACTGAAAGATAAGATCAGGGAAAAGATGAAGGCAGAACTGCCGGGTGTCCTGCCATCTTTTGAACCGATAGAACTGACAGATAAGATCCTGAGCCAGGGCTCTCCTACACCGATAGAAATAAGGCTTTCCGGCAGGAATAAGCAACTCAATGAGCAGTATGCGGAAAAGGTGATCGCACAACTGAAAAAGATCCCTTATCTGCGCGATGTACAGCTTGGACAGTCTACAAAATATCCCTCATTGAAGATCACGATAGACCGTGTACGCGCCGCTCAGCTGGGCGTAGATGTAAGTGATATTTCCCGCTCGCTGATCGCGTCCACATCTTCTTCCCGTTATACAGAGAAGAACATCTGGATAGATGAGAAATCAAATCTCAGTTACAGCGTGCAGGTACAGGTGCCTGAAAATAAAATGACGGCTGTTGAGGACATCGCAGAAATTCCGCTGCTGAGAAATGCCAGCAGGCCGGTACTGGGAGATGTGGCCACCATTACCAGGGATACAACGTATGGCGAAGCAGACAACCTGGGCGCCATTCCTTCGCTCTCCGTTACAGCAAACACGAATAATATAGATTTGGGTACCGCTACGGAAGATGTAAACAAAGCCATTGCATCCATCGGTGAGCTGCCACGTGGCCTGAACGTGGAACTGATCGGTCTGAGCTCAACGCTTACGGAAACGCTGGACAGCCTGCAATCCGGGTTGATTGTAGCGGTAGTGGTGATATTCCTGATGCTGGCAGCTAACTTCCAGTCCTTCAAGGTATCGCTGGTGGTACTGGCATCGGTACCGGCGGTACTGATCGGTTCACTGACATTGCTGCTTATTACCGGGTCTACATTGAACCTGCAGTCTTATATGGGTATCATCATGTCGGTGGGCGTATCTATATCAAACGCCGTACTGCTGATCACCAATGCAGAGCAGCTGCGCCTGGGAAATGCCAATGCTTTGCTTTCTGCAAAAGAAGCCGTAGCATTACGTTTCCGTCCTATCCTCATGACCAGCCTTGCGATGGTGGCAGGTATGATCCCGATGGCAAGCGGCCTGGGAGAATCCGGCGACCAGACATCTCCGCTGGGACGTGCGGTGATCGGAGGGCTGATCGCCTCTACCTTCAGCACCCTCTTCATTTTACCGCTGGTATTTGCATGGGCGCAGGGTAAGACAACTACACAATCAGTGTCACTCGATCCGGAAGATAAAGAAAGTAAAAACTATGTACCATCCTTACACGAATAATATGAACAGTCTAAAAGCACTTGCTATCACGATAATATGCAGTTTACCTGCTACGATGCTGCTCAGCAGCTGCAGCCATACGGAAGGTAAATCAGAAACAAAGGAAGCCGCTGCGCCAGAGGAGGCTGCCGTATCTGCCCTGTCCCTGCAGAAAGGTAAATTGTCTTCCTCATTACAGATACCCGGTGAGCTCATTGCCTACCAGCAGGTGGACATCTATGCGAAGGTGAGCAGCTTTGTAAGAAAGCTGCATGTGGATGTAGGGGCTGAAGTGAGCACCGGCCAGCTGCTGGCCACTATGGAAGCACCTGAGATCAGTTCCCAGCTGGCTGGTGCAGAATCCAGGTTAAAGGCACAGGAAGCTATATACCTGGCCAGCAAAGCGAACTACGACCGTTTGTACAATACCAGCCTGACGCCGGGCACCGTGTCTAAGAATGATCTTGACATAGCGCTGGCCCGCCAGAACGCAGATAAAGCACAACTGGATGCCGCCAGGGCATCTTACAGGGAGATCAGCGATACCAGGAACTACCTGGAGATCAGAGCGCCATTTTCAGGCGTTATAAGCGCAAGAAATGTGAGTGCGGGCGCCTATGTCGGTCCGACCGGGAAAGGCTCTGAATTCCCCTTATTTACCCTCCAGGAACAAAAGAAACTGCGTCTTGTGATCTCCGTTCCGGAAGCATATACCAGTTACCTGGCCAACAACAGTGAGGTCAATTTCAATGTGAAGGCTTTTACCGGTAAATCATTCACCGCGAAGGTAAACCGTCTTTCCGGGGCCCTGGACAGCAGACTGCGTTCACAGCGTATCGAAATGGATGTGATTAACAATGATAAAAAGCTGCTTCCCGGCATGATCGCAGAAGTGAACATTCCCATGAACAGTGCAGACAGCGCGTTCCTCGTACCAAAGACGGCGGTTGTTAATTCTACTGTGAATGTATTTGTGGTGAAGGTTGTAAATGGTAAGGCGGAAAGGGTACAGGTACAGACCGGACGCGAAGCAGACGGAAAAATTGAAATATATGGAACTGATCTCAACGAGGGCGACACCATCGTAACTGCCGCCACGGAAGAGTTAAGAGACGGCGCAGACCTTAAGCACGTTAAAATAGGCAAGTAAGAAAGGATGTAATTCAGCGAAAAAGGCTGTCCGCCCACGGCGGAACAGCCTTTTTACATATATATAGGGAGCCGAATGATTATTGGATCAATACTTTCTTTGTATAGACCTTCGCACCATTTGTTACCACCAGGACATAAAAACCGCTGGCGATATTGCCGGTGGCAAGCGATACACGTTGTGTATTTGTTTTCTTATATGCCGCCACCTTCTTATTCACATCCAGTAACTGTACCTGTACCGGTTTTGACGGATCATATTTCTCTACCTGTACAGTCAGCGTACCTCCGCTCACAGACGGGTTGGGAAATACATTGATACCGGTGCTTTCTTCATGCGCTGCAACAGTTTCTGCGGGAGACAGCGCTGAAATGATCACAGAAGACACCTTGTCATTCCAGGTTGCAACATCCAGTAAAGGAACGTCTGATGTAATAGTAGTGCTGGCGCCGGAGAAGTTATCATCCGCATACAATACGATCTTATACCCCGGTGCTACCTTCAGGGAAGTAATATCATCATTACGCGCACCATAGGCCTTTAACTTGGCCAGGTTGTAGGTACCCACGGGCAGGTATATGCCATAACCACCATAGTTATAGTCCTGGAAAAGGCTCACAGCTATTGGCGCTGGTGTGGAATAAGTGAAAGGATAGGTTTGCTGTGCCTGTACAAACTGGGATTCATACTGGCTTGTCCAGCCAAAAGCGTTTGTAGCCAGTTGTTTCAGGTTCACACCTGCAGCGGCGCTCCAGAAATGCACAAACTCGCCCATGTTCATGCTGTTGTAGTTAGTACCGGATCTTGAAAAATACAGGGATAACTGTGTAAAATAGCGGTTCAATACCTGTGAGCCGCCATACTGGCTGTAAATGGGATAGAACCAGTCCCTGAACCAGGCCGTGTTGGCCCTTGGGAAACCGTCGCGGGCGGCAGTGAACTCATTATAGGCGGAAGTAGCCCTGCTTTCCAGCCCCAAGCCTTTGTAGACGTCGTAAATGAAGATCTCTGCCCATTTACTGTCTCCCCATATGCCGAAGGCGGGAGAATTATGCATGTTCTTGCCTCCTAATTCAACAATATGGGCCACTTCATGCGTAAGCAGGTTGTAATCGCCCTGCGTAGCGCCCGTCCAGGGACCGGCGCCGGCATCGATCACATTCCTGTTGTCATGGCTGGCGTCAAAATAAGTGGAAGGGTGCCCACCACTATACTTTCCTGTATGCAGGATAGCATACAGCTGTGGTTCCGTACCAAAAGAGCCATAGGTTTTCTTGGTATAACGCCATACATCACCCAGATACTGGCGGGGCCAGGTGACAGCGCTGCTGACGTCACTGTCGAAATAAAGGGCCAGATCATTGTCGAGGAACACGCGGGAAACAATCTGGTTGTGTTCAAACCAGTGCTCCTGCCAGGTAGCAGGAGTCGTTTGTGCCTTTACCTGGATAACGGGAAATGCCAGGCTGGCCAGGAGTACCAATGCGTAGAACTTTTGCATAAAAACGGGTTGAATGTGAGAAAAAAACTACCGGACCATCGCCCGGTAGCGTTATATGAATAAAAAGGACTTATTGTATAACTATTTTCCTGCTGTAATACTTCTTACCGTTTGTTACTGTCGGTATGTAAATACCGCCGGCCTTACTACCGGTGCTGAAAGAAACGCAGGATGCATTAACTTTCTTATAAACCACTGCGATGCTGTTTACATCCAACCGGAAAATATTCACAGGAGCGTTTATGCCGTATGCGGCCAGCTTCACCGGAAGGGTGTTTTCCTGTGTAGCAAGGGTATGCCAGTTGACCGGCGGTAGCGCCTGCGCCCCATGAGGGTGGAGCGTCAGGCTACCGGCCAAGAGTGCGAGGATGCAGAGGTTTCGCATTCTGTTAATGGTTATCATGAGGGAAAAGAAAAAACTTACAAAAAGAAGGACTGCCACTACGGTAGCCCTTCTCTATAAATAATTTATTGGATCAGTACTTTGCTGGTATAAGTGTCTTTACCATTGGTTACTGACAGTATATAAAATCCGCTGGCTATGTTGCCAGTTGAGATGTTCACAACAGGGGCATTGGCTTTCTTATAAACCACCACTTTCCTGTTCACATCAACAACCGCCACATTTACCGGGGCAGATGCATTGTATTTTTTCACATTTACGACCAGGGTGCTTCCTTTTGCAACCGGGTTAGGATATACCAGGAGGCTGCCATTCGCTTCAACACTCAGGTCGGTCTTGTCTGCCGGCTGTACTGCTGCTATTGTTTTAGCTGCTGCAGCACTAACGATACCGAAAGTAAATGCTTCCCATCCCTGTACGGTTTGTCTTGTACAGGTCATGGCCTGCTGACCGTTCTCAGAAGAAACATATAAGCCATTGTTGCCTCTGAGCGCTACTTTACCATCAGCAGTTTCTATCCAGTCGAACATCTCCCAGCCCTGAACAGTTGGCCTGTTACAGGTAATGGCCTGTTCTCCGTTCTCAGAAGAAACATAGTTACCGGTATTACCTTTCAGCGCGATCTTACCATTACCGGCATCTACTACCTGGAAGAATTCCCATGCCTGAGGAGTATTGGCATCGCACCACATAGCGCCTACGCCATTCTTCGATGTAACGTACTTACCATTGAAGCCCTGCAGCCAAACCGTTTTGCCGATGGGTGCATTGGCAGAACTTTTACCGGGAGCAACCGCGGCGATGGTATTCACGTTCTTTACATTGTTGGCAAATTTGATATTGTTCAATACAGCACTCATGTTGCCGGCGCCGTCTACCAGGTAGGGAGGAGGAATGCGCAGGAGTGCAGCATTCTCGCCCGCATCAAAACGTTTGTAAGTCCAGTGGAACCAACCTACTCCGGCAGCATTCATAGCAGCGATGTTAGCCCGAAGCCAGTCGGCGCTGTTCTCACCGGTTTCCCCAACCACTACAGGCACATTGTGCGTGTTACGGAAATTGTTGATGTTACCCAGTTCATTGATCTGGTTTGCATCACCATTGGTAGTGGTTGTAGAAGTAGAGGTACCATAACGATGTGCATTATACACCAGGTTACTCCTGTTGGTGAACGTAAATGGTTCCAGGTAATTATACTGGTTACCCCAGCCATTGCCCTCGATCATGAGCAGGTGCGTGTCGCCCTGTGCACGGATGGCATTGATCAGTCTTTCGAAGAGTGCATGGATCTGCTGATTCGCAGGTACGTTGTTTGGCTCATTGATCAGGTCATAGAAAGCGATCCTGTCATCGTTGATATAACGGGCAGAGATACGCTGCCATAAACGTACGGTGATGTCCTGATAAATAGATCTGTTCCACAGGTCGTTGCCCACAAATGCATCAGCAATGTTTGCATCAGTACCGGCAGCACCGGGAGCGGCATGCAGGTCTAATACAACATACATTTTGTTGGCAGCAGCCCATTTCAGCAAACTGTCTGTCAGGCGGAAACCCTCCAGGTTAGCATCAGTGAACAGGGTGTTGCTGTTGTACCAGGAGGTCAGTGAATTAACATAATTGTTGTAGGTTGATGAGTTGCGTGCAACGCCATTTCTGACTGCACGCTGCGCAGGTGTAAGGAACAGATCATAATGCAATGGCAGGCGGATGCTGTTGAAACCAAGGGAAGCCATGTAATCAACATCAGCTTTTGTGATGAAGTTGTCGCGCCAGCTCTGATAAAAGGCTTCGACGGCAGCATCGCTCTGTCCCTGATCGTACAAGCTTTTTTTAACAGACCATTGGGTACCGCCACCACCTGGTTTCATCATATATCCTTCCTGTAATAACCAACCACCGACGTTGATCCCTTTCAGGATCACTTCCTGGTTATCGGCATTGACAATACGTTTCCCGTCGGCCCGCAGGCGGGTCAGCTGGGAGTATGCCTGCCCGGCCCCAAGGCACAGGGCCAGCAAAAGCAGTGAACAAAATAGTCTAAGTTGACGCATATTTCGTGGAATGACGCACAACCGGTTTGTGTAATGGATCTTCATAGAGGGTATTTAAGGTTTTCATATCGAAAATGGCTTGCTTACCGGCCAGGTAAGCTACGCTACGCATAGATGTCGCACAAGAAAGGATTGGGTACCACGTAAACGATTGCTTTTTTTTGCAAATGAGGATAAGTAACTGATGTTCAACAAACAATCATTCAGCTGATACATGGGTGTTATAACGGGTAGTTAGGGCGGGAAGGAATAAGATAAAAGGACAGCTCCTCCGGCACTGATGATGGTCAGGCGGGGAGGAGCTGTATTACCTGTGAAATATATTCTCAGCAGTTAATCTTCATCAATCAGTTTGATGCCTGTCTGCGTAAAGATGATCTTACGTTGTTTATATAGCGCGCCGGTGGTCATTTTAAAGGTCTTCTTACTCATACTGAAGAAATCGTAGATCTCCTCCGGAGCTGACTTATCGTGGTAAGGCAGGTAGCCATCGTTTTCCTTCAGCAGGCGCAGTATCTTATCTGCTTCACTCTCGACCCTGTCATAACCGGGCTTGCCGGTCACCACGTCTATTTTATCGCCTTTGATGGATTTGATGAAGCCTTTGAGTTTATCGCCAATATCCACGGGGCCAAATACTTCACTATAGTGCAGGATACCTGTATGTTTATTATTAATGATCACTACAAAGCCTATCTCGGAGCGGCGGTATACGATCATATCCACAACATCCAGCTCTTTTACTGTCAGGTTTTCATTGCTCAGATAAGGATCTATTTTCTCTGTTGCCGCTACCCTGCCGGTCAATTCATCCAGGTAGATCTTTACCAGGTAATCCTGTCCCGGGTGCATTTTGCTGATCTGCTTGGAGGCTGGTACAAACAGGTCTTTCATCAGTCCCCAGTCCAGGAAGGCGCCCTGTTCTGTCACGCCTGTTGCCTTCAGGTTCACGATATCTCCCACTATACCATATGGCTCCTGGCTGGTGGCTGTCAGCCTGTTCTCTGAATCATGATAGATGAATACTCTCAGTTCATCTCCTTTTTTTGCATCTTTCGGCACGAAGCGTTTAGGCATCAGGATCTCCTGTTCACCCCCGTCCAGGAACAGACCAAACTCACTCTCTTTCTTAACCCGTAACAGGTTGTATTCGCCGACTTTATACATGTAATCTCTTATTTACCCGCAAATGTACAATTACTTTCCCTTGTTCGCTCTCATCATGGTGGGGTAATCCTGTTTCCTTGCCAGCGCAGTGACCGCCTGTGCAATGCGTTTGGCCTTCGTAGGCTCGGTTTTGGCACTTTCGATCCACTTCATGAAATAGTTCCTGTGCCCTTTTGCAAGGCTGTTAAAGAAGGCCAGCGCCTCCGGCTCATCTTCCAAACATTCCATCAGCTCGGGCGAAGAAACAGGCTCGGGGTTATCATCTTCTTCGATCTGTACTACCAGCTGTGCTCCGGCCCTTTTGGCGATAGCTCTGCGCATGTCTGCATTCACTGGCAGAATAAAGGAACCGTCGCCCATCGGCATCACGGCAACGGCCTCAATGGCATGCTTATCCAGCTTTCCCTTTACCCGGAATGACTTCCTGTTCCCTGGCTTCAGTTGCTGCGCAATATCTTCCGGAATAACAATGTATGTCCATCCGGTCTTTTCGCCCTGCTTCTCGAATTTCAACATGGTGGCAGTATACTTAACCATCTTGCTTTTTTTTGCTAACTTACTTAATAGGTCTGAATTTTAACAATTATAGAATTGCATTATGCTTGTCTGTGAAACATCCAGGTTAATTGTTCGCCGCTTTACCATTGACGACGCGCCTTTTATTGTCCGCTTGCTAAACACTGACATCTGGCTGTCGTATATCGGCGACAGGAATGTCAGGGGATTAGATGACGCGCGCAACTACCTGGTGAATGGCCCGCTGGCAAGTTATGACCGTTATGGATTTGGCTTGTATCTCGTAGCGCTGAAAGACGAGCATACGCCTGTAGGTATGACGGGGCTGATCAAAAGGAACGGGCTGGAAGAAGTAGATATAGGTTTTGCCTTCCTGCCTGAATATACAGGCAAGGGCTACGCTTTCGAGGCAGCCAGCGCCGTAAAGCATTACGCTTTAACAACCCTGCAACTGCCCCGCGTAGCAGCTATTACAACAGAGAAAAATGAACATGCTATCACCCTTCTTAAGAAGATAGGCCTGCATCATGAAAAGATGGTACAGTTGCCGGGGAGCAGCACGGAATTTATGTATTTCATTAACTGATCTGTCAGTGCATTAACTTATGCCGTAGCACAACGACTGACCGTGCATCTACTTTTATCACGCCATCACCGCAATAGGTTTCTTCACCGGCCGTCACATGCATATCCTTTGTATCCAGCATCTTCGTCCAGTCGCGACCATATTTCTCATGCGGCAGCCTGAAGTCGAGTGGTTCGTAATGGGCATTGAAAATAATATAGAAGCTGTCGTCCACTATCTGTTCCCCTTTCGCACCGGAGGCATGCAGCCCCTTGCCATTGAAGAATACGGCCATGGACTTTGCAAAATCATGGCTCCAGTGCTCGTCTGACATTTCAGAACCGTCCGGCAGGAACCAGGCAATATCTTCCAGGCCGATCCCCTTAATAGGCTGCCCCTGGAACCAGCGTCTCCGGCAGAATGCAGGATGTGCTTTCCGCAGGGCTATCAGCTGACGGGTGAACTGGAGCAGGTCATGGTCGACCTCCTGCCAGTTAACCCAGGACAGCTCATTATCCTGGCAATAACCATTATTGTTGCCCCGCTGGGTACGACCCAGTTCATCTCCGGCGAGGATCATAGGAACACCCTGCGACAGCAGCAGGGTAGCAAAGAAATTACGTTGCTGGCGGCGTCTCAGTGCCAGTACTGCTTCATCATCAGTAGGGCCTTCTGCCCCGCAATTCCAGGAGCGGTTATGGTCTTCACCATCCGTATTATTGTCCTGGTTTGCCTCATTATGCTTTTCATTGTAGGAAACCAGGTCATGCAATGTAAATCCATCATGGGCTGTTACAAAGTTGATGCTGGCCGTCGGGCTGCGATAGTCATTCTTGTACAGGTCTGAGCTGCCGGTAAACCTTTCCGCAAACTCTCCCAGCATACTGTCAGCGCCTCGCCAGTAATCGCGGATGCAGTCCCTGTATTTACCATTCCATTCTGCCCATCCCGGCGGGAACTTACCGACCTGGTAACCGCCTTCGCCAATATCCCAGGGTTCCGCTATCAGTTTTACCTGCGAGATAACGGGGTCCTGGTAAATGATATCAAAGAAAGCACTCAGGCGGTTCACTTCATGCAGCTCGCGTGCCAGCGCAGATGCCAGGTCGAAGCGGAAACCATCCACATGCATTTCCAGTATCCAGTAGCGCAGGCTATCCATCATTAACCTTAATACATTGGGCAGATAGGCATTCAATGTATTACCAGTACCGGTATAGTCCATGTAGAAGCGCTTGTCGTCCGTAAGCCGGTAGTAAGATGCATTGTCAATTCCCCGGAAGGACAGCGTAGGCCCCAGGTGATTGCCTTCACCTGTATGATTATATACTACATCCAGGATCACCTCTATACCTGCCTGGTGCAGGACTTTCACCAGTTGTTTGAATTCAGTTACCTGTTGCCCCAGTACACCACTTGCAGCATACCGGGCATCAGGTGCAAAGAAACCGATGGTGTTATATCCCCAGTAATTGGTCAGCCCTTTATCTACCAGGTGCCTGTCTGCCACAAAATGGTGTACAGGCATCAGTTCAACAGCTGTAATACCTAATTCCTTCAAATAGTTAATCGTAACGGGATGCGCCATTCCGGCGTAGGTACCCCTGATCTCTTCGGGTATGTCAGGATGCTGTTTGGTAAATCCTTTCACATGCGCTTCGTAGATGATGGACTCGTTATAGGCTATCCTGGGAGGCTTATCTCCTTCCCAATCGAAATAGTCATCTATAACAACACATTTAGGTATGAACGGAACACTATCCACATCACTGAAGCTGAGGTCTTCTTCGGGATCGTTCATCTTATAGCCAAATAAGGCATCACTCCAGTTGATCGTACCGGCAATTGCCTTAGCGTAAGGATCTATCAGTAACTTCTTCGGATTGAAACGGTGCCCGTTCTGTGGTTCATACGGGCCGTGCACCCGGTAACCGTACAGCTGCCCCGGTTTTACGTCCGGGAGATAACAATGCCATACCTGGTAGGAACGCTCCCTGATCTTTATTTTCACTGCTTCCACCTCGTCTGCAGTAGTGTTAAACAAACATAATTCTACCCCTGTAGCATTGTCTGCATACAGCGCAAAATTTACTCCTTTCCCGTCCCAGGTAGCCCCTAGCGGATAAGGACTTCCAGGATAAACAACAGTCTGGTTCATAATGGATGATTGGCCTCCCGCGTTCCCTTCCCGCTTTGAGGAAGGGAAGCCAGGAGTATTTATGATTTAATCAATTGTCAGATGGTGAGCTCATTGGATTCCATGCTCGAGTCTTGCTCTTTTATTTTCCCCGCAGGCAATTCTTCCGTAAAAGCCTGTGCTTCGTCCTGCAGGGGTGGCAGATCTGTTGGCAGCGGGCCAAAGATCAATGCCTGATAAGGCGATAGTGTCACTTCATTGTTCTCAAGCCGGAATGAGAGCATGTTGTTTACCAAAGGTTCTGTTCCGACGTCCAGCACGAATGGTAATTTATACAACACCTCCTCTTTTGAAAAGTTGAGTACGATCAATAGCTTTTCTTCATCCAGTGTACGTGTATAAGTATATACCTGTGGATGATCAGGATCCAATAGTTCATATGCACCATATACCAGCACTGGTTTATGTTTTCTCAGCAATACCAGCTGGCGGAAATATTGCAGGATAGATCTTTCATCCTTGTCCTGGTTAGCGGCATTGATAATTTTATAGTTATCGTTGATCTTCAGCCAGGGCTTTCCGGTGGTGAAACCGGCGTTGGGAGAGCCATCCCACTGAAAGGGCGTACGGCCATTATCCCTGCCTGTTATCTTTGCATCTTCCAGGAAACGCGCGGTATCTCCGCCCTGACTTTCCACATACTTGTACATGCTGATCGTTTCAATATCCTTGTAGTCTTCTATTCTCTCAAAGCGGATGTTCGTCATACCCAGTTCATCTCCATGGTAGAAGATAGGCGTAGCACGCATCGTAAGCAGGAAGGTGATCAGCAGTTTGGCAGAAACCTCCCGGAATGGCTCTTCATCATTTCCCCAACGGCTTACCATACGTGGCTGATCGTGGTTACTGAGGTAGATCGTTCCCCAGCCTTCTGTTGCAAATACTGCATCCCAATCTGTATATAGTTGCTTTAATTTCTTCAGGTTCAGCCCTCCGGGTTCCAGGCGTTTATATCCTTCCTTTGCAAAGCCGAGCTGCACGCCTTCGAAGTGATATAACATATGCAGTTCCTTACGATCTTCCTTTACAAAATCGAGGGCTTCATCTTTCGTGATACCGGAGGCTTCAGCAAGTGTTACTACATCGGGCCTTTCAAGTGTTTCACGGTGCATTTCCCGAAGGTACTCGTGCAGATGGGGACCGTGCGAGTAATAGCCTGCCCAGTCAGAGTTGAATTTCTCTTTCACGATGTTGTCCACTTCCGGCCAGGATGTATCTTTTGAGATGTAGCAGATAGCATCCATTCTGAATCCATCTACCCCCTTCTCAAACCAGAAGCGCATTACATCATAAATAGCTTTGCGTACTGCCGGATTCTCCCAGTTGAGATCCGGCATTTTCTCGGAGAAATAATGCAGATAATAGGAATCGGTAGCCTTATTGTAGGTCCATGCATTTCCTTTAGGATCGAAGTGGCTGTACCTGTGAGGAGGTTTTCCTTTCTCGGCCGGCCACCAATGATAATAGTTATAGTAAGGGCTCTCCCGTGATTGTCTTGCATCCGCAAACCAGGGATGCTCATCACTGGTATGATTGACAATAAGATCCAGCATCAGGCGGATGTTCCTGTCGTGCAATCCCTTAATCAATGCATCAAGATCCGCCATTGTCCCCATCTCGTCCATGACATCGTAAAAGTCACTGATATCATATCCATTGTCGTCATTGGGGGACTTGTAAATGGGGTTTAACCAGACCATATCGATACCAAGACTTTTTATATAGTCCAGTTTAGATATGATGCCTTGCAGATCTCCTATACCATCACCATTGCTATCTTTAAAACTCCATGGATAGATCTGATATATAATGGATTCCTTCCACCAGTTTTTGTCCCTTACTACTTTGTTCGACATAGATCACATTTCGGGTTAATGACATTACACGCTGCAAAAACCCTGCACAGCGCAAATCAGCCACCCCGGTATTAAAAGAAATCATTTTTACACACCAGACTGTAGAAATAGCGCCGCATCATTTCCACATTATCAGCGTTAGGTATTAGAAAGCATCTGGCCATGATT
The DNA here is from genome assembly GCF_023100805.1 of Chitinophaga filiformis. NCBI lineage: Bacteria > Pseudomonadati > Bacteroidota > Chitinophagia > Chitinophagales > Chitinophagaceae > Chitinophaga > Chitinophaga filiformis. The sequence continues at coordinate 3,156,132 of NZ_CP095855.1, read as the reverse complement.
ACACTGGCATATTATTTTCCCTTTACCTGCAAAAAAGATACATTGACAAGTAACTATACTTTTGCCGGGGCTGCTTTGCTGCCCGGCGGCATATGCAAATTCAGTGTTTGGGCGCCCTTCAGGAAGCAAATGGTATTATCTGTTTTACAGCCTCAGCAGGCCTCATATCCCATGGTACGCGATGATCATGGCTACTGGCATGTTGAGGTTGATAATATACAGGCAGGTACGCGTTATAAATACATACCCGAAGACGGGCCTCCCCTGCCCGATCCGGCCTCCCGTTCACAACCGGAAGGCGTACATGGACCATCCGAAGTAGTAGATACTCATTTTAACTGGACAGATGATACATGGCAGGGACTGGACCTGCAGGAGCTGGTCATTTATGAACTGCATACAGGCACCTTCTCATCCTCACATGATTTTCAGGGCGTCATTGAGCGCCTGGAATATCTGCGTTCCCTGGGCATTACGGCAATAGAGATCATGCCTGTTGCACAATTCCCAGGTAGTCGCAACTGGGGATATGATGGTGTGTATCCTTTCGCTGTACAAGATTCCTATGGCGGCGTAAAGGGACTGAAACAGCTTGTCAACGCAGCACATCAGCATGGCATTGCTGTAATACTTGATGTTGTGTATAATCACCTGGGGCCGGAAGGCAACTACTTTTCACAATATGGTCCATGGTTTACGGATAAATATAAAACACCCTGGGGACCGGCGCTCAACTTTGATGACGCCTGGTGCGATGCCGTGAGAGGATATTATATTCAGAATGCACTCATGTGGCTGGATGAGTTCCATATCGATGGCCTGAGAATGGATGCGGTACATGCCATCTGGGATTGCAGTGCGAAACATTTTACAGCTGAGTTGTCTGAAAAAGTGTACGAATTACAGGCGGCGCTGAATAAGAAGAAACTGCTGATCGCTGAACTGGATCTGAACAGTCCGCGATATATCGCTCCCAGACAGGAAGGCGGCTATGGCCTGCATGCACAGTGGATAGATGAGTTCCATCATGCCTTGCGCAGTCTTCTGACGGGAGATTTGAACGGCTATTACGCAGACTTCGGCGGACTTGCGCCGCTGGCGAAGTCGTTTCGTGATTCTTATGTGTATACAGGGCAATATTCATCGGTACGTAAAAGGAATTTCGGGGTGTATCCTACCGGAAGAGACTATCACCAGTTTGTTGTTTTTGCACAAAATCATGATCAGATCGGTAACCGCATGCTGGGCGACCGCCTAAACAGTTTGCTGCCTTTTGAAGCACAAAAACTGGCAGCAGCTGTGTTATTGTTATCTCCCCATATCCCCATGCTGTTTATGGGAGAGGAATACGGGGAAACACGTCCTTTCCAGTTCTTCACCAGCCATAGTGATAAAGACCTGATAGCTGGTGTGACGGAAGGTCGTAAAAAGGAGTTTGCGTCGTTTGCATGGGAAGGCGAAGTGCCAGACCCGCAATCAGAGGAAACATTTAATAATTGTGTACTCAGCTGGGAAACGAAGTCCGTTACAGGTACCGCATTAACGGAACTATACCGGTTCCTCATCGCCTTCAGGAAAACAAGACAGGCCATGCAACATACCTCCCGTAACAGCGTAAAAGTATATACACCGTCCACGCATCTATTGGCAGTGGAGCGTGCAGGAAAGGATGACAAGGTATTATTGCTTTTCAATTTCAGCGAACATCCCGTTCAATATATGCACGACGGAGAAGGATCACTGGAGAAGAAATTCGATTCCGCCGCAGCTGTCTGGAATGGTCCCGGCAGTGAGGCGCCAGACGAGGTAACATCAGCAGCAGCTATTTCGCTACAACCATACTCAGCTATTGTATATGAAATCATATAGTCCGCCGTCTGCAACTTATCGTTTGCAGCTACATGCAGGTTTTACTTTTAAGGCATTAAAAGAGATCCTGGATTATCTCCATCTGCTTGGTATTTCTACGGTGTATGCCTCGCCTGTATTTACAGCGACGCCGGGAAGTATGCATGGCTATGACGTGACAGAGCCTCATCAGATCAATCCTGCTATTGGCAGTATTGAGCAATTGCGGGAAATAAGGAAAATACTGCAGCAGAAGGATATGAACTGGCTGCAGGATATCGTACCTAATCACATGGCCTTTCATCCTTCCAATGCACGTTTGTATGATGTAATGGAACGAGGTCCTTTATCGCCTTACTATGAATATTTCGATATAGACTGGCAGCATTCTGCGCCTGAGCTCTCAGGCAAAGTAATAGCGCCATTCCTGGGAAAAGACCTGGAAACATGTATCGCTGATGGTGAAATAAAACTGGTGTTGACAGATAAAGGATATGCGGTCAGCTATTTTGAACAGGTATTCCCCTTTTCCATTTCGGCCTATGATGCGCTACAATCCGTGTTAACTGACAGTGATGCCTTGCCGGTACATGCATTATTAGATGCACTCTACCAGCAAGCCACTTCCGGCGCCTCGCTGAAGGACTGGCAACAGGCAAAGCATCAGTTGTATACACCGGTCAACCAGGCTTTGCTGGAAGGTATTGTTGCCCGCGTGAATAAGGACAGGGAACTGTTGACCACACTCCTGCGGCAGCAGTACTATCATCTGTGCAACTGGCAGGAAGCTGACAGGCAGATCAATTACCGGCGCTTCTTTACTGTGAATGAACTGATCACGCTGAGAATGGAATCGCCGGCGGTATTTGACGAATATCATACTTTCCTGCATAGCCTTTACCGGGAGGAACTGATACAGGGGCTCCGCATCGATCATATAGACGGCTTGCGCGACCCCGCTACCTATATTGAACGTTTACGGATGCTGTTTGGCAGTAACTGTTACATTATTGCTGAAAAGATCCTGGAATACGAGGAGACACTGCCATCTGACTGGGCCTTACAGGGTACCAGCGGATACGAGTTCCTGTCGCTCACCAATCATTTGCTGACCAGTGCTGCAGGCGAACAACAACTACGTGCATTTTACAATGAACTGCTGCCTGATACAGCCGATTACAGTGATATCGTATATGAGAAAAAGAGGCTGATCCTGGAGCGATATATGGGTGGGGAATGGGAGAACCTTGTCCGTTACTGTTATGCCCTCAAACTGGCAGATGCGCGCACTAACCGCGAACACCTGAAAGAAGCACTGGCCCTGTTTATTGCCTGCCTGCCGGTATACCGCCTCTACCCTTCCCAATGGCCGCTGGATCAATATGCGCAGGAGATCATCGGGGATACCTTTGCAAAAATGCGGTCTGTCAACCGCCTTGCAGAAGCGGAGATAGCGTTGCTGGAATCGCTCTGGGAGGAGATCCATGATGCAGAGAAAGCGCGCAACAGACTGCTCTTCCTGCAAAGGTTAATGCAGTTCACCGGTCCGGTAACGGCCAAAGGCGTGGAAGATACCACCTTCTATGTATACAATGCCCTCCTTTCGCATAATGAAGTAGGTGATAGTCCGACGATAGCCGATTTTTCCATCAATACATTCCACCAGCGGATGACAGCCAGGCAACAGCATACGGCCTGTTCCCTGAATGCTACCTCTACACACGACACCAAGCGCGGAGAAGATGGCCGTATACGCCTCAATATACTCTCGCTAATACCCGACGACTGGCAGCAACAGGTGGCGCAGTGGAGGGAACTGAACCGTTCTTATGTCAATACACTGACGCCGGCTGATGAATATTTCATTTATCAGTCCATCGTAGCCGGCTTCCCTCCCGACGGCATTGTGACGCCGGATTATATCGAGCGCTTACAGCAATATTTCATCAAAGCTGTCCGCGAGGCTAAGGTCAATTCAACATGGGCAGCGCCTGTGGAAGCGTATGAAAACGATGGCCTCAATTTTATAAAGCAGATCCTTACAGATGAAACGGGATTTCTTGAAAGTGTGCGCAGCCTCCTTGACAGGGTCAATCATTATGCGTTTATCAGCTCCCTGGCCCAGGTATTGATCAAAATAACCGCCCCCGGCATTCCGGATATTTACCAGGGCTGTGAACTGTGGGACTACAGTTACGTAGATCCGGATAACCGCCGGCCTATAGATTATACCTTCCGCAGGCAATGTCTGGAAACAATCATTGCAAAGGAAAAGACACCTGACTTCTTTTCCTATCTTTCGGAACACCGGCAGCAAGGCCTGGAGAAATTATTTGTAACATGGAAGGCATTGAACTTCCGTCGTACACATAATGACCTTTTCACAGAGGGTGATTACATCCCCCTGCAATGCAGTTCCACCAACATCGTGGCATATGCCAGGGTATACCGGCAACAATGGGTGATCGTTATTGCCCCGCTTCCGGGGGAGACAGATACGACCGCCGCTGTTCTTCTGCCCACCGGCGCTTCGGGGCCATGGCGGAACATTTTTACGGGTGAAATGTTAGATAGTAAAGGGGAAATATCAGTCGCAGATGTGTTCAAAACATTCCCAATGGGACTGCTAACAAATGAAATTTGAAAAAAAATTTGTTGGTTTTAAAAAAGTTTCTACATTTGCACTCCCTGACACGGAAAACAGATGCCCAGATGGCGAAATTGGTAGACGCACTGTGTTCAGGTCGCAGCGCTCGCAAGGGTGTGCTGGTTCGAATCCAGTTCTGGGCACAAAAGCGGAAAGGTCGGAGTATTCTCCGACCTTTTGCTTTTTATAGTCGTCTGAGCCCGCTCTGGGCCTGCTTATCAACTCGAGGATGATGTTTGGTGCTGTGGTTCGAAATTTGTTTTCTGAAAAAATCAGCTTTTCTGCGAAGATCGAACCAATGATTTGTTTTTTGCCTATTGGGGAAGCGGAAATATAGCGATTAGCAATGTTCTCCATGAAGTTATTGATTTACGATCTTTTGACCATAACGTCAACAATTCACCGATTATAATATATCCTACAACTATTATTGACACATAATTGATGCACGGAATGACACACAGACTTTGTCGCGGTTCTCTACTAGCAACCCATTAGTTCCTCCAAGATCGTTGGAAAATACAGATTGATTAATTTCATTCAATCTCATTTCACAACACTTGATTCATTGCTATTGGTTTATATTGTAAAAAGACAGTCTATAGTACTAACCGAGATACCAAGGGCTGAAAGTTTCAACTTGGCGAGAACAAGAAGCTCTTACAGCGTAGGAAAGTCAGCCGGCACATCAGATAGGCAAACTTCTGAATACATAGCGAGCCCTAAAATTGAATCTATATTTTCTGCCGAAAAATCCTTTCTACCCTTTCCATTAGCATATATGATACTAACTTTCCCCTCTTTCATCACGAACTCTGTCGCATACGTAAATCGTTGAAGAGTTGGTAAAAAAATTTGAAAAAGCATGGCTTTGGAACATTGTATATCAGCTGTAACTGGAGACGTTGACATCTCCCATCCAGGGTGATGACAATCGGCGGAAAATTTGATACTTCTTATGTGCAGCCATCTAAATTCCCTACTATTACCGTTACAATCATCCCTCAATATGATTTTTTCTTTACTCACAAAAATTATTTTCCCATAGAATTGCTTGTCTCCTGTGTCAATATAATCGGCTCGCGCTATAAAACAGGAGAATATGCAAAGCAGTATAAATTGTATTTTTTTCATGGCTTGAGATTTAAAAATATGTTTCAATTAACGTTATATCACGTTTGGCAATCCTTTTTATAATCGGATACGCGTTTTTCTCATCCTTGTTGAGAGGTGTAAAGAATGTTACAAAGTCATTATCGACTAAAAATAAGAGATAAGTCTTATTATCTATGTCGGATCTAATAATTATGTCAGGAGAAATTATTGTCTTTATTTTAGGGAGATTACTTGTTTCTTTATAAATATCCGAGATAGCCTGATTTGCACCTGCCCTTTGGGAAAGAGGATAAATGATTATCAAATTAATAAACAGGAAAAAATAAATAAATGGCGTACGGATACGTAGATAATATTTAATCTTTTTTTGAATTGCATATACTTCAAAAATTGATAAAAGAATAGTTAAAATATAGGGAGTTATAATAAACCTTGAATTAATTACCATAGTTAGGCCTTTATAGATTATATGCATAGTAGATATATTTTGTTGTTGATATCTGAAACCGAATCTTTGAAAGTAGGCATCTATAAATATTAACCCACTGCATACGATCACAAAAGACAATAAGAAAAACTCGTCCTTGATATTACGGAGTGAAATATCTGAGGAATTGTTCGGCTCTCTGATATTATTATTCTGTCTTAACCATTTGGGGAAGGCGTGAAATTTACAATAGACATTTCGATTGCTATTTTTTCCCATGGGGCTGCTATAAAAACTTATTTGTTATACGTATTTCTAGATTATGCTATGTTTTTCCTACCTCTGTTGCTAGCCTATACTAAACCCGCGTTATCATCTTTTCTGCCCCTAAACAATGGGCAAATGATTCCCGGTCGCATATTGCAAGAGGCATTATTAAACCTCATTGCCTAAAGCTACGATGGCATTCACCTTAATGTAATCTAAGCATAAGTCCTATTGCAAAAAATACCAACTAGTTTGTATTTTTTCCCTTCTGAAATCTTCAATCAGCTGCAATAAATGATTGGGAAAGGAAGCTGAATGTTCAGAATGTCCTCTGTTGCATCCATGTTTATATTGCTTTAGCTGAGATTTCTCTTTATTAAGAAGTCAATTCGATGGTACCTTTAATGGAAGTGGCAAAAAACGTAAAAAATACGGTGCCCCCTTTTTAACATCAGGTATACGCTTACATATACGTTTGAGGTAATTGCAGACAATCCATTTCTCCGCATCTACTGCACTTGCACCCTTCTTATTCAGTGAGTCAAAGCAGTCATACAATAGTCCGATGTCAATAAACACGTGCAGGTCAGTCAGCGCTTCTCCCGGTTGCTTCCTTGCCCGGGCCGCTATCTGCATCACTACTGTTAACACTTCGTTCATGTCTCTGGTACATTTAGTGTTGCTAAGATGCTAGTTCCGTAAACAGACATCCCCTTCCCTACTAAGTGACTTTCATAGAGCTGATTTCCCACTCTTCTAACGGTACTATGAGGATGCTAAGACTGTCTTCGTCCTTCTCCTTACCTTCAATTTCTCTCGTTTAGGATACCTCCAGATATCGCCTTTTCTTAGCGCTTAACAAGGTGACAATACAAACCCTGTAAGCCGGATTGTTCTTGTTCGGTCAATCCAATGAGACTGCCGTTTGGAGACATTAGGCTCTCCTGTGTTCCCGTATCACCCCAGTCTGCCTTTGATATGTTCTTATCGCCAGGTCGAATCGCCCCCACTTATCTATAACGTAGGTTTGATGTTGCCTTAGCTTTTCGGACAGCTAAAGCTTCAACATACAGAAGCGTTTCGAGGCTCAATTGCATACCTTCAGCAGTCGCTGTCTACGCTTCGTGCCATCATCTCTGACGACTATGCAAGGCTCGCTTCCGATGATTGACTAAACCTTGTCGGACAGGATTGGCTACCTGTCGGATAATTTCGAGGTGTTTCATCTAAAAAAAATCCTCACCTCATGGACTTTGCACAGCGCAATCGAAAATGACTCGCTACTGGGCACTTAAAATAGTAACCCCGCTCTGCGAGTGGGGTTACTATTTTAATGATATTTCCCATCTCCCATAACTCGTTGATTTTAAAAGCAAAACGGGTTCGATTACCAATTCTATGTTATTACATGCAGGCGGAAACAATATTAGGCCATTCATTGCGCTTTGCAGTCCGGAATAGTTGAAACAACTTCACTAAAGGCACCAAACCAGCTGATGCCTTTGCGATCAGCATACACCTGTATTTACCCAGGCCATCCCGGACTATTCTTGGGTCATCCGATGTTTATTTTTTAACCAATTGGACACTTGCTCGCTGATAGCCACAGTCCCGCCTGATCCGACTTCAAAACCAGTGATAAATGAAACTATTTTCTCTTTCTCTGATTGATAAACATACATTAAGGGTCTTTTAAGAAAATGTATACTGACCTCCTCGCGTTCGGAACTCATTGGATTAGCGATGTTATTAGGTTTCGCATAATATTACAACGGCAATATCGGATGGAATAATTAGATTGCCTTATGGAAACGAACAGCGCTATGAAGTTCGATTCTGGTATCAACATATCCAGAGTTTTCTGTGGTCAAAATCTATCACACTTGTGCTGTCTGAACAGCCACCAACATCGTTTTGTCATGGAATGGGAACACGTGTGGCATCCTAAATGGGGTGTATCCAACTTTATGAATCTTCACCAGCAAGTCGCCGCCCCCCTTGTAACCACCGGAAAATAAACTACGCATTACCAGTATCCACATTTGGTAGAGGTTAATACGACCAAAGGCCAGCGATACAAGTAAGTTATCTATCTTTTACCTTAACATGGTATGCGTCCAGCTATTTAGTAAAAAATGGTGTATATATATTGACTGAAAATACATAATATTAATGCTAACCATTATAATTAATGCATAGTTAGATGCTTTTTCTCAAGCCGTGATCATTACTGTTATAGGCTTGCTGGTTAATGCATGCGTGAGCCCCTCGTTGTCAATAGACATCACTGGGATATAGTGGTCGTTTTTTGCTTGCAACCCATTTAGAAGACGATCGTTAAATACTGTTAAATTAATCTGTTCTCCGTGGTTTCCGTTAAATAGAAATGCTTTTTAATGGCACGTATTATATTGGGGCCCTCTAACGGGAGAATGTTAACAGCAGGTTAACCAATATGCACATCTAAATGGCATTGTTTGGTCTTAAAGAAACTTGTTTCTAAAGCAGTGCAATATTGTCTTACGAGATTTCTCGATTTTTTAACTTATTCAATAACAATGGAAAGAAAGGATATTATCTCCATTTTAAAATCTCCATTTGAAAGATTACTGAACTTAATTGGGGAAGAATTTAGGCAGGCTTTTGCCAACCGAATATTTGAATATCAAATTGAACAGTTTGAAAGAAATTTTCTTGTTAAAACATTACTACACAATGGAGAACCAGTAATGCTCAGCAAAATATATGAGCCGCTCACAATAAAAAAGATGAGTTCTCGGGACAGTTGCCACAGTATTGCGATAACTCTTTATTCTGCAAAACAATACTTTGAAACCTACAGTTCATCTACGATCTTTGGCTATGCCGGTAGCGGTAAATCGTTTATAGTAAAGCATTTATTTACTAAATGTATTCTGGAGGAATACAAAATACCAATAAAGATTGAGTTACGTTATCTAAATGAATACGAGAACTCATTGACAGATTACATGTTCAAGGAGGTTTTTCACAATAACAAACTAGGTACTTCACATGACATAATAGACAGAATGTTGTCAAAGAACCACTTTGTGTTTATGTTTGATGGATTTGACGAGGTTAAACAAAGTAAAAAGTCCAAGACCCTACATGAAATTGAAATATTTACAGGACGATACAACCAGAATATCTTTTTGATTACATCCAGGTTTTATACCGGCATTGAGCTGCTACCTCGCTATGTCAACTTCGAGGTCTGTCCTTTTGGAAATCGGAATATTGTCTCATTTATCAAAAAGCAAAATTTTGATATAAATAATGAGATAACTAACAAGTTAATTGAGGTTGTGAATGCACAATCTGATGGAATGTATTCGACTTTCTTAAGTAATCCACTACTATTATCGATGTTTATATTGACTTACAGATTCCAGGCGGAGATACCTGAAAGACGAAGTGAGTATTATCGGCAAGTATTTGAAGCGTTGTATTCGGTCCATGACACTACATCCAAACACGCATTTATTAGAGAAAAGGTTTCGGGACTAACAAAAGAACAGATCAAAAGTGTCTTAAAACATTTGTGTTATATCAGTTTCTTTGAAGCGAAGTATCTCTTTGGCGAAGATTACTTGGATGGAATGCTCAGTCTGATTAAGAAGAAGAATGCGCTATTATCATTTGATAATGAAAAACTGGTTATCGACCTATTAATAGGGATAGGAATGATCACCCTTGACGGTATTGAATACACTTTTCCACACCGATCGCTTCAGGAATACTTTGCATCAAAACATGTAACTGAATTCATGCCAGAGAATAAAGAAAGATTCTACGAAAAATTATTGGAGGTTGTAAGAAATAATCAGGAATCTCTAGCTAGATTTGATCATTTCCTGGTGCTTTTGTTGGAAATGGATACCCTTTGTATGTATAAATATTTTCTCGTACCGCTATTTGAAAGTACCTATCTGACATTAAACAGCCATGTACAGTCTATGAGTTATTCTTCTATGCATGACCATATTAATGGTTTTATTGTTGGAGTGATAGACCTATTATCAAGTGATCTTAATTTTTCGACGATGTACGGCTCCCTGGACCATTTTGCCGCGAACATTAATAGGAACCAAGCTGCCGATTTCTTCCTGCAAGTTGGACAGGATTTAATAAATAAATTGAAAAAAGTTTTATCCGACATGTCCCAGAACCAAAGTGATTTTATTGAATTTGTTTGATTTGTTCCAATACCAAAGTTAAATATAGCATACCTATATAGAAAGTTACATGCCGCTTCATTAATTACCAGCAGACTCGCTAAAAAAATGATTCTTGATTACTGCATCAAGATGTGTATTACGCTTGATGTTGACCACCCCTAACGCTCATCTTGACCACCTTTCCGGCCTTTACTCATATTAATAATTGATAATCAGCCAGTACCGCTGGTCAATATGCCGGAAAGACATAAATTTAATTAAGGTAGGTGGTCAACATGCCGGAACGGCATATTGACCACCTCTAGTTCTTCCGGGATTATTTGCTTTGGGATACAAAACTCCACGGAAGATGGCCGGAGAAACTATCAGCATGACTAAACTAAAACAGATCTTTTTGCATCGCAGGAATGGCATGGCCCTGGAAGCCATTGCCCTCGTAATGAACGTCTCTCGCAACACTGTCAAAAAGTACATTCGCTTAGCAGAGCAGAAGGGCTTGGAATTGGAACAGCTGGCAGCGATGGAGGAACATGACCTAGAAAAGATATTTCCGGAACCAACATCAGTTGGGAAATCGCGCTTTCAGTGTCTGGAGGGTATGTTTCGCTGACTCCTATTAAAGTAAGTATTGTGATATTAACTACACCAAGTAACATGTTAGTATTATCGCCAAAAGCCCCCCCAATGAGCTTGATCGTTAGAGAATGCCATCGGAAATTCACTATGATAGAGGGGAAGCCCGAGCGAAAGTATTAGAATGCAAAAGAAGATGACTCAGATAATAACCCAACGTGAAATACGCATACATTTAATGTTTTAATTACGAGACGGAACTTGAATTAATGCTGAACTTGGAATAAGGTGCAATTCATTATTATCATATCGCAAAAGGCTATAGTAGGTTCAATTCAATCAGCTCTGATACTAACTGATTAAGCATCGGGATCAGATAACGTTCGACTGCATTAGTTTCATTAATCGGCTTATGAAGCAATACTACATTATTTTTTTTTATAAAATAACTAAGATTATCCACGTCCCCGTACTCCGCTTTTGAATGGTCTACAGTAAAAGAAAAATGCGCCTCATCACCTATCGAGTAAATTAGCTTCTGTTCTGTATCTGTGCTCTGCAATTGTTGCAGTAAAAATTATCTTCCTGAGCAACTTTTCGGGATCTAAATCGCCAATAACAATATCGGCATACCTAAGTTTCGCGATCGCCTGTTGAAATGACTTCGTATCACCGATAACCTGCTTAATCAATATCAGTTGCCATAATACTAAATTATCAAAAGGATTGATCGTAATGTGACCTACGGTAAACGAACGAAAATTAATGACCTCAGGATTGTTATAAAACTTCAAAAAAGAACGCAGATTTATTGCATTTCTCTTGAAAAGTGGAGAGTGTAAAATAGACTGTGTCAAAGGTTAAAAATTATTTCAGACCTTTAAGACAGTTTTTTTTATGAGCAACAATGATCAATTTGATTATGACGGCCTCAAGAAAAAGGCCCTAGAGCAATTTCGCTCAGGAAAATCTCTTTTTGGCAAGGATGGCGCCTTTGCGCCCTTACTGAAAGAGTTTCTGGAAGCAGCAATGGAAGCTGAACTGGATGAGCATCTGGATGATGCGCAACGTGACGCTGGCAACCGTAAAAATGGTCGTACTCCCAAACGACTTAAGACAGCAGACGGTACCATTAATATTGAAACACCCCGTGATCGTTCCTCGACGTTTGATCCGCAAATTGTTAAAAAGCGAGAGACCATCCTTGCGGAGAGTCTTGAGCATAAAATTATTGGCATGTATGGGCATGGGATGAGCTTCCGCGATATTTCAGCCCATATAAAAGACATGTATGATACCGATATTTCTGCTGCTACGCTTTCTGCTATAACCGATAAGGTTATTCCCCTGGTAAAAGAGTGGCAGAACCGGCCTTTAGAAGCCATTTACTGCATTGTTTGGCTTGATGCTATGTACTACAAGGTTAAAGAAGATGGACGTGTTATAAATCGCTGCGTTTACAATATTCTGGGAATAAATGCTGAAGGCCGTAAAGATTTGTTGGGTATGTATGTTTCAGAAAGCGAAGGTGCTAATTTCTGGCTGAGTGTGCTTACAAACCTGCAACAGCGGGGTATATGTGATATACTGATTGCCTGCATAGATAACTTAAAGGGGTTCGCAGAAGCAATAGCCACGGTCTTTCCCCATACAGAAGTCCAGACCTGTATCGTGCATCAGATCCGAAATTCACTTAAATATGTAGCTAGCAAGGATCAAAAAGCATTTATGGCAGATCTGAAGCCTGTTTACCAAGCAATAAGTAAAGATGAAGCAGAGCAACAGTTGGTTGAACTGGAGGGCAAATGGGGTAAAAAGTATCCTATAGTCATTGAATCCTGGAATCGTAATTGGGATAAGCTCAGTACATTTTTTAAATATCCGTCCGCGATCCGAAAACTAATCTATACAACCAATACCATAGAAGGCTTTCATCGACAGATTCGTAAAGTAACGAAAACAAAAGGGGCATTTACCTCAGACATGGCGTTGCTAAAACTCATCTACCTGGCGACTCAGAATATACAAAAGAAATGGGCGCAACCACTGCAGAATTGGAGTATCACCGTATCTCAGCTCTCTATTATATTTCCAGATAGGCCAAAATTGAAGCTATAAAAAACCTCGTTACTGAATGATATTTTTTGCATCTTTGGATCACAGACCAACTGCAACAGAAAAAATATCATTCAATAACGAGGCTAGTACTTAAATATTATTGACACAGTTTATTTTACAGATCCCGACCTTTTGCTTTTTATAGTCGTCTGAGCCCGCTCTGGGTCTGCTTATCAGGGATCGAGTTGAATTCCTTCTTTTTGTATGCTATCTTTTATTCTAGTCGGACAATACTGTTTTTAAAATATTATCACCACTTTGTATGTGTATCGGTGAATGACGAGATCTGTTCGATACATATTCGTTCCGATAGGCTTTGAGATAGCTTTATGCTACGTTCATCTTGCGTTTAAGACGTGGAATGAACGTAGCATAAAGCTTTCTCAAAGCCTATCGGAACGAATCTAATAGCCATACCAGTTAAGCATGAAGGATCATCACATTACCCTTACAGGTGAGAAAGGCAGCATTCCGCTCGTAAAAGCTACAAAAAAGGATTTGAGCGTCATTTAATAGCGTTTTAATGACAGCTCTTATGAGGCGTTTTTCGGCTCTTATGAGCCATTTTCGGGCTCTCGTATAGTTTTTTTTGAGGTCCTTTAAATTCCTTCCTAATATTGTGTCATGAATCGCAAACAAAGGCGCAGCACCTGCAACAGGAGAGAGTTGCCTCCTGTAGGGAAACGACGAAACTTAAAAAACTAAAAAAGATTTATATCCAATGATAGTATGGATTACATTCCAGCTCCATTAATGAAACATGTCTGGCATGTTAATACGGTTTAACATCATTAGAATCGCTGTCCGGATTATAAATTTCTCATCGGGGATAACATGGCAAATTTGGTTAACTGACAGAATTTAAAAGACACGCCAGTGATACATAGACGACGGGCAGAAGGCAATGAAGCAGAAAGCCGGTTAACCAGTTCAATGCAGGCTATACTTAATTGGCTTTCTTATGGCTAATCAACGGCCATTTGAATCTGCAAGACCTTACAAAGTTGGCTGTTAACTCTTTAAAACAAAATGCTATGAATATTTAATGATATATATGTTTAATCGGTTGGCCATTAAGAATGTTTTTGGGGAAGGTATGCAATGCCTTTAGGGTTATTTTGAGTCAGGTATTGTAGTTTTGTATAAATTGGAGTTTGGGGCTCAACCGGCGTTATATCTGGTATAGAAGCTTTTGACATTTCGAAGCGCACAAATTATGAAGAACGCATTATTAGGCATTTTCCTGATTCTTTTTGCAATGCCATCACTGGCACAAACCAGCAATTTGGATGAATTACCTTTGACGGAATTACGGCAAAGACTGGCAACAAGTGCCGACGATACAACTAAGGTCCAGGTGCAACTGGCCCTGGGACATTTAATGCTTCTAAAACCTACCAAAGACGGGAAAGACATTGATTCAGCTGTTTCATTAGCAACACAGGCTGCAGCACTAAGTCGCCGGCTCGACTATCATTTTGGAATTATTAATGCCATGCTGCTTAGTGCAGAAACTTATTATAATCGAGGCGACGGCGAAACGGGTCTAAAGACTGCTAAAAATGCGCTTGCATTTTCTCAAATGCATAATAACAGCGATGGGGAGGCAAGATCATATCACCTTATCGCTCAGTACTACTCCACTTCTGATCCGGTCTCGCTTCAAAACAGGATACTATATATTAACAAGGCTATCAGCATATTCAGAAAAAACGGAAATGTCCTTTGGCTCTCCTTTTTGCTAACGGCAAATGCTGATCTGTTATTTAATGCAGATCGAATTACCGAAGGACTTAGATTACTGTTCGAAGCCTTAAATTTAGGGAAAGGAGTAAGTCGCCGGACGGTTGAGGGGATTTACTGGAATATCGGGAGGATATCGTATGACTTAGGTGATTATAGCAACGCCTTAAAATATAATTTACTGGCGCTTCAGACTGCCAAAGAGGTCCGAGATACAACGCTACAGGTCAGTTTAATCAACCACCTTATCGCTTCTACTTATGTTAAACTTCAAGACTATAAGCAGACGATTCCATATGCCATCGAGGAATTAAGACTGGCAAAACGTTACAATGACCGGGGCTTTATGGATGCCGGATCTTCAACACTGGCATTAGCCTACACCCACACGGGCGAACTCCCTAAAGCTTTAGCCGTACTCGAAGAAATGAAAAGCCGGGCTGTTACTAACCTGGAAAAATTATCGATAACAGTGGAGTTTTTAAATAATCTGATCTATGCAAAACGCTTCGGAGACGCCGAAAAATATGTGCTGGAAGTAAAAAGTCTGTTACCGGCAATCTCCAGTCAAAACGTCAAAGAACTCATGAACGCCTATAACTCGCTTGCTTCGTATTATTCAGAGATAGGACAGGTGAAAAAAGCGTATCGCTATACGGAGCTGTATGCCACCATGGCGCACAAACTAAATTATGCAGCGGGTATCAGAACGGCCGAATACCGTTACTATAAGCTGGTGTCCTTACAAGGAGATACGAAGTCTGCCATGAAGCACTTTCTTAAAGAAAAGGAGATTAAAGATTCAATTGATAATATCGCAAGAAACTATCAAATCTCCCTACTTCATATTGAAAATGAGGCACTGGAAAAAAACAGGCACATAGACTCGCTTACCAGGGAAGCGCTGATAAGTGATATTAAATTGAAACGTAACCAACTTCTCCATAAGGTGACCATTGGCGGAATTGTGTTATTACTGATCATTACTGCACTTATTTATAGCCGTTACAGGTTAAAACAACGCAGCAATGCGCTTTTGTTGCTTCAGAAATCTGAGATCGACCAACAAAATATTTCGTTACAGCATCTGGTATCGGACAAGAATCAGCTCATCGGGGAAAAAGACCTGCTACTCAAGGAAGTGAACCACCGTGTCAAAAATAATCTGCAGATCGTGATGAGCCTGTTGGATACGCAATCGGGCTATGTACAGAACGAAAAAGCACAGGAAGCGATACTTGAAAGCCAGAACCGCGTGCAGGCAATCGCGTTGATACATGATCAATTATACAAGACGGATAACACGACGGAGATCAACCTTTCATTATACATTAAAGAATTAGTCCATTCATTAAACAGTTCTTTAAATTACAGCATGAACAAGGTCGCGATAACGTGTGAGATTGATGATATCACCCTTGATGTTTCCCAGGCGATACCTGTAGGTATCATCTTAAATGAAACTGTGACCAACGCACTGAAATATGCATTTCCTGATCATCAAACGGGCCATATCAATATCCTTGTTAAACGCGCAGGAGCCTTCATAGAGATAAAAATCAGCGATAACGGGGTAGGATTGCCCAAAGATTTCAATCCCACAACTTCAAATACACTTGGGATCAGACTTTTGGAAGGACTGATTACACAACTGGAAGGAACTTTTTCCATCGAAAATGATCATGGTTTGACTATTCTTTTAAAATTTCCCTTCAAGGTCTACAATACAACAACAATTGTCGAAGGGAAACGAGGGCTACCGCCCGTATCAAAATATCTGACGAACTAAATTAAAGTAAAGCCCATTATTTACCACCATATCCATAATTGGCCGATTTTGCCTGTTCGCTTAATATTCCTTTGTACTTCCGACAACTCCCCTATCACCAGGACATCGATATTAGAGTTAACGCGATATTAACCATCGCCTAACCTAATGAGGGAACTTATTTAAGATTCGCTAACTCCCTAAGATTTCATTTAACGCCCGGCAATAAAGCAGTATTGTTATGAGTAGTATCCACCTGCTGCCATGGTAGAGATCGAAGCGATTGCTGTGGCCGACGATGTAGCCGAATGGCGAAAATAAATCCCATTTACATGCAGTAAACGCCATTTCAAATAACAAAGTTTTAGAGGTAAGTGTGTCAGGATAAATTTGCTCATGATTTCGCACTAAATAGCGCAATCAGCAATTGACACATTTAAAACATCTAAAATGAAAAAAGAAACATTAATTCAGTTATTTGGAATACTGCTTATTACGTTGATGACTGCATGTGCCAAGCCATCTTATTTTGGAACCACATATCCACCCACTTCAAATGTTGACGTATATCTCGACAAGGCTGACATCAGAAAGCAATATACCACCATGGGTTCTACCACCATTGAGAAAGGATTTGGTTCAATAGAAGCCACTCAGCAAAAGGTGATAGAAATGGGAAAAGCCAAAGGAGCAGATGGCGTAATTATGACGCTCACGGAAGAGGTGGTCGTTACCCAGCAAAATGGCACAGCCATTGCAAGTAAAACGAAGAAGGATAAGGTAATAGCCAATTCATCCTCTCAAACAAGGGATATTAAGGAAACAAAGATAATTGCGACCTTTATTAAGTACAATCAGTAAACCCATAAAGGAATTGCGTAAGTACCCTTACGCAATTCCTCTTTATAAAAACCATCACCAGATGTTGAAAGTAAATTACAGGCGATTGCTTTTACTGACATTATTCTCCTTGTTTATATATGGCGCTTTCTTCTTCCTGTCCTACGTAGTGGATCCCGGTCGAACCACTAAAGAATTTACCAATCCATGGAATCTGCTACTTTTTGTAGTCGAATCAGTTATTACCCATTATATACTGATATTTAAAGTGATCATTCCTGCGATGCATAAGGAGCGTAAGTACAGCAAACTGCTGATGATCACAATATTGCTTTTCCTCATCAAATTCATATTGAACTATGGCTACTTTTTGATCCAGCGGGAGCATAATGTTGTTTCCACCAAAACTTCGTTATCTCTGAACAGTATGAGCTGGCTATTGCTGATAGTGTACGTATTTAATCTTATTACAAGTTTTTCAATAGCGCTGTTAGTGGAATGGGTACGAAAAGGGAAAGAACGTATCATGTTGGAAAAACAAAGAACAGAAGCAGAACTCAGTGCGTTAAAGCACCAGATCAATCCTCATTTCCTGTTTAACTCGTTAAGTTTCATTTATGGAAAAGTTATTAAACTAAATAAGGAAACTGCGGATTCGATACTGATACTGGCGAACATTATGCGGTATGCACTGGGAAAAAGCGATGCAACAGACGGACAGGTGAGTATAATGGATGAGTTAGAGCATATGAAAAATGTCGTTGAAATTAATCAGCGCCGCCATAACCGGCAGTTACATATTCAGTACGAAGAACAGATCGATGACCAGTCGATCAGGATTATTCCATTAGTACTGATAACTTTGGTAGAAAATGCCTTTAAACATGGCGATCTGCATAACGCAGCTCATCCCCTGCTTATAAAAGTATGTACCAATGTAAACGAGTTTTCTTTTGACATCAGAAATAAGAAAGGAAAAGGTATTAAGGAGTTGTCTAATGGGGTTGGTCTTCAGAATATCAGCCAGCGACTCAGTCTGACCTATGGACACCGTTGCAGTTTCATATTGCAGAATGAGGAACAATTCTTTAGTGTATCATTAAAAATAAACTGGAACATATGATAGATTGTATCATTATAGATGATGAGCAGCATGCTATCGATCTCCTCAAAGAACATATAGATCAGGTACATTTTCTACGTTTAGTGAGCACTACCACAGATCCGGTAAGAGGACTTACAATGATAACAGACCTACGACCACGGCTCATCTTTCTGGATGTGCAGATGCCAAATCTTACCGGTATAGAAATACTAAATCTCGTCGGTAAGGACAGTTATATCATCATGACAACGGCCTATAAAGAATATGCACTGGAAGGCTTTGAACACGCCGTGGTAGACTATCTGTTAAAACCGATAGCATTTGTCAGGTTTCTGAAAGCTGTTAATCGCCTGTGGACTTTTCACAATGCCACACAATTGAAAAATGACCAGGATAGTTATGTATTTGTAAAAACAGAACAAAAAGGTAAGTTACTGAAGATCGATTCCGGCAGGATCACATACATCGAGGGTCTGGGCAATTATGTTGTCATTCAGATGGACGACCAGCGGAAGATCACCGCGTATCTGAAACTGAAAGAACTTGCTGAACACCTGTCAACGATGGGATTCGTGCGCATACATAAGTCGTTTATTATATCACTCAGTCATCTGACTGCCATAGAAGGTAATATGGTGAGGATCCTGAACGAAACAAAGCCAATTGTTATAGGAGAAGCCTATAAAAAGGATTTTTTTGAACTGGTGAATGCAAAGTTGCTTTCTTCCAAACGGGAATGAAATACCCATTTATTTCCTGCGTTCGTTTAAAACAGATTTGACTGATCCCCTTTAATCATATCCAGCTGTGGCCTCGTATGGCTTTCAGTGCTGTAATTACCTTCCATCTATAGCGGTTTAGTTACATAATTATGTTGCCGATTTATTCTATCTCATTAGTAATGCTTATCAAGAGTCCAACGCTTCATGAAATCATCTGAAATTATGCAGTAAATGGCCTGTGAAAGGATAATTTTTCCGTAATCATAACAACACGATCCGGTTGATGCAATTGACAAGGCGGAATAATGAATGAGTAGTAAAAAAACAATAAATACCAGCAGATTCAGCCATATTCAACGGCATACTTATTGGCTTATATTAGTCGGATGCCAGGCATATAAAAAACTACCAGCAGCCCATTAAAACAAACCTACCATGGACATTCACAAACTACAAATACCGTATAAAGGAGTGGACTATGAAGTGACCGTTACACTGTCCCACGAGAACAATGACTGTAGGATCATAGCAAACGTCGCTGGTCATGAGCTGCTATTCCTTTCTACTGAAGACGATTGCCTGCAGGCGATTTACAAAGATAATATCATTGAAGAAGGACTAATTGACGAAGTAGGACGGCGGATCTGTAAAGAATGCCTTTAACGCCCCCCATTACATACTACGAGGAATCTGTAGGTAGACAGCGGCTAATCTGTGTATCAAAAATTCTGCAATATAATTCCACTTGTACTCACTTATCTCTCCACCTCGATAAAAATCACTCTGCCAGTCCGCTGGCATGATTTTTCCGGCCTTATCCGGTATGCCGTAATCTAATATGATCTTTTGCGTGACATTATCTGACACCCCTGGATAAACCTTTGCACAAAACGTTATGTAAAGACTGACTCTTCGAAGGACATATCCAATTGTCCCCTATTACATCAAACATGGGACCGCCATTTAACAAACGCTGACTCACCTCGAAAATCACCTTGATGTAAACTAATAAGTAAATACAAACATATGAAAAGAAAAATGCTTCAGGCATATAATGCCTGCGCGATTATTTTGCTTCTATGTGCTATTTCCCAATCCTCTGTTGCCCAAACCAATACCATACGAGGGCGGGTCAGCGGGACACAGAACGAGCCATTAGCCAACGTCAGTGTACATGAGAAAGGTACGACAAACGGTACGCTTACAAAAGAAGATGGTTCTTTTACCCTGTCTGTAAAAGATACCAGTGTCTTGATCGAACTTAGCTTCCTGGGATATGCCAGTCAGGAAGTAAGCGCCGGTAGTGCTCCATTTCTGAATATCCAGTTACAGTCAAAAGCGAATGATCTTAACTCAGTTGTGATCATCGGTTATCAGTCTGTACGTAGAAAGGATCTGACCGGGGCAACGGGCGTAGTAGATATGACAGCTGTGAACCGTGTTACATCGGCTTCTGTAGGGGAATCCATACAGGGCCTGGTACCAGGGGTAACGGTGAGAAATACCGGAGCTCCTGGCACCAATGCTGCCGTGGAGATCAGAGGGGTCAGCAACTTCGGCAATTCCAATCCGCTGTATGTCATTGACGGCATGTTCGCAGATGCGAATGTGACTGTTAATCCTGATGATATTGCATCCATTCAGGTATTAAAAGATGCATCGGCGGCAGCTATTTATGGGTCCAGGGCGGGTAACGGGGTAATTATTATTACTACCAAAAGAGGCCGGGAAGGCCCAACGCGGCTTAATCTATCAGCACGCTATGGCGTGCAGCAGATCCCCAAGCGCTGGAACATGATGGATGCGGCACAATACCTCCAGACAGTGAAACAACAATATCAAAACTCAGGGCTGGGACTTCCCGGTGGACTTAACAACAACACGATCAACACCGATTGGCAGGATGCCATTTTTCGCACTGGTAACAGCCAGGATTATTATTTAAGTGCATCAGGAGGTGCTGCAGCGGGAAACTACTTTATATCCGGCGGATACTATAAAAACACCGGCGTACTGATCGGAAATTCCTTCGAAAGAGCCAGCTTGCGTATCAATACAGAAGCGAAAAAAGGGCGGCTTACATTGGGTGAAAATCTCATGCTAAGCACATCCTATGGGGCTAATCCGGGTGGCGGGATCAATGCCTTTTATGAAGTGCCGCAGATGCTACCGGTAATAGCAGTGCAGGCAGAAAATTACAAGTCGATACAGTACAATCCAGGTGGATGGGGTATGGGGACAACAGACATCCCTACTTACGCAAACAATTATGCAGCTGTCAATGCACTTGATAAGATCAGAAACAGCTTTGTAAAAGTACTGGGCAATGTATATGTCGAATTTAAGTTGACTGACTGGCTTATTTACCGTTTCAGTACAGGCGTGGAAGCCAGCTTCGACCATAATCGTGAAGTCAGGGATACTGGTATCTGGAGATATACGAATCAGCCTGCTGCCACCAGTATTAATGAAAACAGAAGTCAGTTCACCAATTTCCTGATGGAGCATACGCTGAACTTCAACAAAACCTTCGGCCGGCATTCTCTTAACGGCGTCTTTGGTTTTTCAAGAACGCAACAGCGGACAGAGTTCACAAGTGGCGGACGCACGGGCCTGCAGACTGTCAATGGTACACTCTTCACTACTATCGGCTCTGCCCTTGGCGCTCCCGCTGCCGGCGGCGGAACCTCTTTACTGTGGCGCGCACATGGTTACCTGGGCCGCATCAACTACGCCTATGACGATAGATACCTGTTGACCTTAACCGGGCGTATAGACCAGGATTCCCGGTTTGGTCCCGATTACAGAACGGGCTACTTCCCATCGGTCGCAGCGGCATGGCGGATAAACAGGGAAAGCTTTTTCAACGTACCTGTTGTCAGCGACCTTAAATTACGCGCCTCTTATGGTAAGCTGGGGTTTAGTGATGTACTGGGCTCCTGGGACTACCTGGGTGTGTTGAATAATAACCCGCGCGCCATCTACGGAACAGGGCAAACTCCTGCGGTAGGACAATACCAGGCAGCCCTTGTAAACGAGGATCTGCACTGGGAAACACGTATCCAGCAAAACATCGGAATAGATGCAGGTTTCTGGGATAACCGCCTGTCGCTTTCCCTGGACGCCTACAATTCAAAATCCAAAGATGTGCTGGTGCAACTTCCAATTGCCAATTACCTTGGCGGCGTCGGGTCTCCCTCCATCAATGCTGCCTCTATACGTAACAGGGGTATTGAATTCACAGCAACCTACAGAAGTAAAAGCGCGCCTTTCCATTGGGATATATCCGGCAATATCACTACCATCAAAAACCGGATACTGTCAGTCGGCAATCAGAACAGTGGCGCTGACTATCTCGAACCGGCCAATTTTCTACGCTCGCAGGTGGGACATGCCATCGGAGAATGGTATGTAATAAAGACTGCCGGCATTTTCCACTCAGCGGCAGAAGTAAATGCTTACACTGATAAGAATGGAAGACTGATACAGCCTGACGCCAAACCTGGCGATGTGAAGTATATCGACGCCAACGGGGATGGCGTTATCAACAATGACGACAGGCAATTCCTGGGGTCTCCCTGGCCTTCTGTTCAGGCAGGCCTCCAGTTCAATGCGTTCTACAAAAACTTCACACTTAATCTGCAGTGGGTAGGTGTATTTGGTAACAAGTTATACAATGATGTAAGAAGAGTATTGGATAGTTACCAGCTGACTAACTTCAGAAAAGACATTGACCCATGGTCAGAAAATAACTCCGGAGGCACTGACCCGAGACTTGCAGTCAGCACCGGTTCCGATCCTGCTATTGCCGCTAACAATATGGCGCAGACCGACAGGTGGCTGGAAAAAGGTACTTATCTGCGCTTACGTAATATCGAGCTTGCTTATAACGTCTCAAAAGGCTTTTTATCCAGGGCCGGTTTGTCAAATGCCCGCATCTACATAAGTGGCCAGAATCTGTTTACCATCACATCCTACAAAGGACTGGACCCGGATGTACAGGGTAATGGCATTTTACAACGTGGTTTTGATAACGGTAACTGGCCTGCGAGCAGATTCTATACAGCGGGCATCACATGTGAATTTTAACTCTTCAGCTATGAAAAATACAATACTTATTGTCCTGATATCGGCGTTACTAATAACAGCCTGTAAAAATGAGCTGGATATTTCCAATCCTAACACGCCTACGACGGCTAATTTCTGGAAAACAGCCAGCGATGCACAACTCGGCATCAATGCGGTATATAGCACATTTCATCGCCCAGGGCTTTGCCGCTGGTACTTCTTCATCACCGTCATCAGGTCAGATGAAGGTTTCAGTAGCAGCCCCAATTCTGACATCGTCAATAACTACGACGCTTTTAATATAACCGACTATAATTATTCAAGTACTGTTAACCTCTGGCAGGACTTATATATCGGGATCAACAGGGCCAACCAGGTGCTGGACAACGTACCCAACATTGCCATGGACGACACCAAAAAACAGCAACTCCTGGCAGAAGCCTATTTCATGAGAGGATTCTTTTACTATACGTTGGCTACATTATGGGGCAATGTGCCCTTACAGCTGCATACCTCCACCTCTGTAGATAAACCGGCAACATCCACACAGGAGGCTGTATTTGCACAGGTCGAAAAGGACTTTACAACAGCAGCTGCAGGCTTACCTGTATCCTATGACGCTGCCAACATCGGCCGCGCTACAAAGGGCGCAGCATACGGAATGCTCGGCAAGACATTCCTGCAGCAGCATAAATATCCCCAGGCGGTGACTGCTCTTCAGTGGCTGGTTACCGGAGAAGGGAAAAGTAACTATAGTCTACAGCGTGACTATCGTAACAATTTCCTTGAAGCTACAGAAAACAATAGTGAGTCAGTTTTCGAGATACAATACGCCGTAAATCCCACGGACAATCACGATGACGATACCCAGCCTGGATCTGATAACCTTAATTACGGTACGTCTATTCCACCATTCTTCGCTCCCCGCCCCTTTGGCTTTACAGATGGTCAGGCGCGACGCTGGCTGGTGCTTGAATTTGAACAAGAGCGAACAATGGGTAATCAACGCGATCCACGCCTGGCAGCTTCTTTCCTGTACGATTCAACGGATGAAAGAGGACCGACATTTACAATGGTCTATGGCAGGACATTTGTATCTTTGGGTTATCCCAGTGATCCCGGCACTGTTCCCAACCAAAACGATGTCTATTTCAGGAAATTACTGAATGATGCTACGATGCCTGGTGAAGTCTTCCATTCAGGCAATAATTACAGATACCTGCGTTATGCGGACATACTCCTTCTATATGCAGAAGCACTTAATGGCGCCGGACAAACCGCACAGGCCTATCCGTGGATAGATATGGTAAGAGCGCGTGCAGGATTGGCGCCATTATCTCTGATAAGGCCCGACTTAAACCAGGATGCGCTGCTCGGGCAACTGAAACATGAGCGGATCACCGAGCTGGCCGGGGAAGGGCATCGCTGGGAAGATCTCCAGAGATGGAATGACCTGAGTGCTCAATTGTCAGCCAGAGACGCCGGATTTGCACATTTCACAAAAAATAAAGATGAGCTGTTGCCGATACCACAATTAGACCGCGACATTAATCCTGGTTTGTCGCAGAATAATGGGTATTAGGAGATAGTGGGGACCTAAAGTTTCATAGGTCAACTGAAGCCGGTTCGGAAATGATTCTTTACCGGGTATAAAAGCGGAAAGGTCGGAGATGTTTCTCCGACCCTTGCCTCTAGTACTTACTGTCCGGAGAAACATTCTTGGTCAGATTAATTTGTTTTAGCTACTTTAAGCAGCTTGTCTTTTTCTGTGTCGGAGGAAGTTATCATTGAAATGGATTCTGCATGCCAGTCAGTGATTCAGTCAGACGACAGTACTAATAATTCCTTATAGTTTCTGATTAACGATGTAACTTATCTTTCTTCGCCAACAGTTCTTCTTCAGACTCCTGGTACATTTCGTCAGGTACACAACAGTCAACCGGACAAGCAACTGCACATTGTGGTTCCTCATGAAATCCCTGACACTCTGTACACTTATCTGAAACAATATAATACAGATCGGTAGCCAGGGGAGCATTGCGCTGGCTGGCATCAATAATAGATCCATCCTTCAACACAAAATCACCTTTAACCGTTGTGCCATCTGCAATTGCCCATTGTACGCCCCCCTCATAGATCGCGTTATTTGGACATTCTGATTCACAAGCTCCGCAGAAAATACATTCATCTGTAATTTTAATAGCCATAGTAATTTTAATTTGGAAGCTGTCTATGCTTCATTATGTAACAAGAACCAATAATGTTATAAAATTAGTAGAAAAATAGTTTATCACCTCAAAAACGATCCTACCCTCTCACTTTTGAATGATGTGGCCAATTGCTGCAGCTAAAAATTCATTACAATATTTGCCAAATCAACATGCATATCCCCTATCAAAAAATAAAGACTTCAGATTGTGAAGCTTGGACGCCTTTTATTCATATAAATTGCATTACATTTGCATACGCATAAATAATATATACATATGAAATTTTTTTTTTGGCTTTTTGTTCTGTCAATACTTTTTACAGCTTGTAAAAAAGATTCTCTTAGATCCCCTGAAAACGATACTAAAGACTCCATTGCAATCATCTCCAAAGCATTATACTATACAATGGGAGATACATCTGCTGCACCAGATATAATTTCTATCGACTATAATGCAGACCATAGAATTAAAAAAATAAGCCAGGTCTATCGTTCCACTACGGATACGGCCAGCTGGATATTTACCTACAATGTTAATGGAACAATTGCAACTGTAAAAGGTAGTCGGCTGTATTGGGATACAAAACAGGATTATTATTTTTATTACAATACCTCGTGGCGACTGGATAGCATTTTAATGAATGATGTAGGCTATAGCGATGGCTTTCGCGTCAACAACGTGTATAGCTATGATGCTAATAATCATATAAAAAGTTCCTACAGCTATGTCTCAAATGGGGGTACTTTTACAGGGCTGTATACCGGCGATACACTAACAAAAACTGTGCTTTTCAGAAGTACTGGTCTGGACTCAGTTAGCTATGTAAGCTACAATCATACACATATCAATAACTCTCCCCCCGTAACTTACGTGACTTCTACTAAAAGAGCAGTTCATTTCAATAAAGGACCAGTTGCGGATATAAGTACGTTAGATAAATCATTCCTTTTCTGGCTTTCTATTAGAAACCAGGTATATGCTCCCATGAATATTTTTAACCCCTTCTGGTATCAGTATATAAATCCTGATATAGCCATGGCAACGGGAGGCACATTTAGCGAAGCACCCGGAAGTTCGCGCGCTTATGACTTCAACGCCGTCCAAAATGGGCAAGGTAGTATTAGTGCCATTTCATTTGTTGATGCTGGGAATGTATATTCAGACGTTGTAAAAATAGCATACATTAAAATTCCTAAGTAAGCTACATTATAATCCGATGTTAATATCTACAAACAGTACTGTAATAATTACCGTCAATTGATACCTTCCTAATCATCCACAGTATTTGGTTCGAAAGCCTACTATACCGGGCACGAGGGTAGAAAGGGACGAACGGCCACTCCACCTGTTGGGTTTTATGGCCCTTAATGCGATGCGGCAACAAAATATCAAACATAACCACTGTTTTAAACGATTGTACGCTAAGGTCGGTGCCTTTAGAGAACAATCGTTTGGGATATTTTCATTAGAGCTATATTTATTTACATACCAGTTTTATTTTTCGTATTTACCTAACCGTTAAAACCAGGGTCAAATTCTACAATCCATTCAATACCATATTTATCTCTGAACATTCCGGCGTAGGTACCCCATGGGCTATCTCCAATGGGCCCTTCCACTTCTCCGCCTGCTGATAACCCGTTAAATATTTTATCTGCTTCTTCACGGCTTTCGGCATTCACGTGTATTTTAGACCGGTTTTCATTTTCGCTTACCTGCCCTAAAAATGCCGGAACATCATTGGCTATTAACACATTATTTTTGCCAAGCGGCAAGCCGATGTACATTATTTTATCCGCCTCTTCTTCGGCTACCTGAAACTCGGGTCCTGCTAAGTCTTTAAAGCGGGTGATTTTTGTAAACTCGCCGCCGAAAACTGATTTGTAGAAAGTGAATGCTTCTTCGGCATTGCCATTGAAGTTGATCCAGGGATTAATTGCTCTCATGAATTTTATTTTTGGTTATTGTGTTCCTATTAAATCTGCGACGAAGCGCGAACAGATCGTATAACCGGCCCAAAATTGACTTATGAAGACGGTCGCCTTTCGATTATATCTAAGGGCATTATTTTATTAAAAAGGTCCTGGCATATGTAGAAAAAGAATCCTACCCACTCTTCATATCGCTCTTCAATGGATTTATCTAAAATACTAACAAAACACCAAACTAAAGGTCACTTCCCAATCCGACAAAAAGAATACTTGCCAAAACAATCGCATATGTAGCTATTCTCTTTTCTATATGGGTACGTGGTATTGTATTCATAAGGATCAAAAGTATAGTAAATATTATTAATAACTAGCTACTTCCCATTCCCCCTCACCCTGATCCGCGATAGTAGCCTGATTCCCACCTGGCGTAGTCGTTAAAAGCCTAGCCAGTCAGATGAACTATGCTATAAATTGATAATTGAAGGAGCTCCTTGATTACATATCAATAGCAATGAATGAACCAGACCAGCCCATTGGTAACGGTTATGATTATGCCTTACTTTTGGCGAATCCGAACATTCATTTGGTTTAAAAAGGCCATTTCTTCCCCCGTAAGGCCGCTTCTATGAAGAAAAATCAGAAAACCAGGATATTGTCTGGTTTCCAGTACTACCGCCGCCCGGGTGAAGGCGATTTTTGAAATCCAGGCCCAATCCTTCGTCTCCACCATATCTTTATTCCGGTG
Organism: Chitinophaga filiformis; assembly: GCF_023100805.1. Taxonomy (NCBI): domain Bacteria; kingdom Pseudomonadati; phylum Bacteroidota; class Chitinophagia; order Chitinophagales; family Chitinophagaceae; genus Chitinophaga; species Chitinophaga filiformis. The sequence continues at coordinate 3,127,805 of NZ_CP095855.1, read as the reverse complement.
TCGCAGCACAATGTCTGTTTCGCTAAACACTGCATCCGCGTCAAAGTTCAGGGTATTAGCGAGGCGGACTGCACTGAAATGATACCCCGGAAGGATGACCAGGATCAACAATGCCAGGAAATAAATCATTCCTGAAAACAGGATGCCAACAGATGGTAAAGGCAAGACAGATGCGATTACAAACATACAGATCAGGTATATCCATATACTCCTGGCTAAAAGCGTATAAATTTTTGCCTTCAGGATAGAACTATAATCAGATTTTATTCTTTTCCTGATCTGCATGCTGCCAGTCAATTTGTGTCTAAAATAATAAACGAACCGCAAAATTGTACACGTCAGTGTCGTGAGGGAACGCAACCAGACAAGATGCCCGATATATGGAGAGCCAAATACACCGGCATGAGCGTGTATGGCCGCCTTATCTCAGGGCCGGGTACTAGTATAAAGAGCCGCTAATCAGCAGGTCATCCGCCGGCATTTACGCTGCCTGTCGACTAACGGTGGTGAAGGTAGGAAGATGACGCCTTCGCGAACACAGGCAGCCTGAAGATATTCCAGTTCCCCTGGCAGTTTGCAGAAGTATCCGGGTATTGAAGAAAAAAATGTATTTTGTTTCAAGCGTAACATTGACCTAATATATTCTATAATGACAGCAAAAAAATGCCTGCTTTTTTGGGGACTCATGCTATTCCACGGTATCGTAGTCAAAACTTCTTTAGCACAACAGCCAAAACTACCTACACAATGGACGAAGGCTGCAATGGAATCCACAACTCCTTTTCCGGAATATCCCCGTCCACAGTTGGAACGTAAAGAATGGATGAATCTAAATGGGAAATGGGATTACATGGGCGGCGAACATATTGCCAGCGCTTTGAATCCCATCAAACCGGTGAGTTTTAGTGATAAAACAGAAAAGATACTTGTTCCTTATTGTCCGGAGTCAGTCCTTTCAGGCATTGAGCGTAAGCAGGAGATAAATATGTGGTACCGCCGGACATTCGAAATACCTGCTGCCTGGAAGGGTAAACAGATCATTATTAATTTTGAAGCAGTTGATCATGATGCGACCTTATTCGTCAATGGCGAAAAAGCCGGATCACATTCCGGTGGCTATACTTCGTTTCATATAAACATCACAAAGTTTTTGAAAGCAGGCACCAATACCATCGTCGTTGCGGCACATGATGCTAATGACGGCAGGACACCCTCCGGTAAGAATGGTCCACGGGGAGATTATACCTTTACTTCAGGCATCTGGCAAAGTGTATGGCTGGAGCCGGTGAGTGAGCATTACATTAAAAACATCCGGCTATTGCCTGATCTGGTAAACAACAGACTTGAAGTAGTTGTAGATGCTGATGCCGCGCAAGTACAGGCTACTGCATTTGATGGAAAAAAGATGGTGTCTGAGACCTCAGGACGCTCCGGAACTAAATTATATATTCCGATAAAGGATCCGAAGTTATGGTCGCCGGAGAATCCATTTCTGTATGATCTTAACATCACACTGAAAGATAACAGGGGCAATGTCGCTGATGAGGTCAGGAGTTACTTTGGTATGCGTGATATTAAACTGGGTAATGTGAACGGGGTGATAAGACCCTTGTTAAATAATAAGTTTGTGATGCAGCTTGGATTACTCGATCAGGGATACTGGCCTGATGGTATTCTCACGCCACCTACGGAGGAGGCCTTAAAATACGACATCGCATTTACCAAAAAAGCGGGGTTCAATTTAATCAGAAAGCATATGAAGACTGAGCCCAAACGCTTCTATTATTGGGCGGATAAACTTGGTCTGCTGGTATGGCAGGATATGCCGGCTATCTGGTATCAACATGAAGACACCGCAAAGGTAAGAAGCGCTTTCCGGAAGGAATTACAAACCATGATCGATGACCTTTATAATTCCCCTTCTATCATTACCTGGGTGCCGTTCAATGAGAACTGGGGCGCGTTTGATGTAAAAGAGATCACTGACTGGGTGAAACAGCTCGATCCCTCAAGACTGGTAAACGGCAATTCAGGATTTAACAATAATCCTGGCTATCAGAAGGCGGCCGGAGATCCCGGAAATGGGGATTTTGTAGATACGCATATATATGTCGGACCCTATGGTGCATCAAAACCCGATGGCAAACGCGCTGCATCACTTGGTGAATTTGGCGGCGTGGGCTTGTTTGTACGGGGTCATATGTGGCCGGTAGAGAATAATGCTTATGACTATGAGGCTACCAGCGACAGACTAACCGACAGGTACGTACTGCTGATGGACCAGGTGGAGCAGCTGATGCGATATCAGGGTTTAAGCATTGCGGTGTATACGCAGACAACGGATGTTGAACATGAGGTGAATGGTGTACTGACTTATGACAGGGCCGTAGAAAAAATGGATATAAAAAGGGTGAAAGCCGTGAATGAAGCAGTGATAAATGCCGGGAATGAGTTAAATCAGAAATGATCGACAAATTATTCAGCAGCTGGCCCATGCATCGATCTTCAGCTTACTAATAATCTTACCGGTTGGTTTGACAGCCTCATTACCCGACACCTGGCTAAGGCCGGAGATGACTGCACGAAGGAGCGCTTAGTAAAGATCTATTAGTTATAAAGGTTTCAGTCCGACAGGTGGGACTGAAATCTTTCCTGAATGCGCACTGAACATATAAAAAAGAGAGGCCCGCATACACTGTGTCTGCAGGCCTCTCCAAATATTTATAATTCTTAGCATAAGACAGAACAGGCCCCTCCTATTCGAATTGATCTAAAGTCTCATTCTGTTTAGCGACCTTTTCATTATTTTCCTTCTTTAATGCTGCCAGCTTTTGCCTGAGCTCACTGTTACTGGTACCCAGGATCTGTACTGCCAGTAAACCGGCATTACGGGCGCCATTCACACCTACTGTTGCTACGGGTATGTCGCCGGGCATTTGCACTATTGAGAGAAGGGAATCCCAACCATCAAGGGAGTTGGATGATTTGATTGGAACGCCAATTACAGGCAAAGTGGTAATAGCAGCAACCATACCTGGAAGATGGGCAGCACCGCCAGCACCCGCAATGATGATCTTCAGGCCACGCCCCTCGGCAGCAGCTGCGTATTCAAACATTCTTTGAGGGCTGCGGTGTGCAGATACAACACTAAACTCGTAGCCTATGTCGAATCTCTTTAATACCTCTATTGCCTGACGCATGATAGGCGCATCGGAACTACTGCCCATAATAATGCCTACTTCTACCTGTTTCATATTTTCTAATTTAAAATTTTCCGAATGGTCGCAGCCTTGGAGATGACGCCTTCCATTGTGCTGCCAGTGATGGTGATATGACCAATCTTCCTGCCTATTCTATTGCCTTTCTTACCATACCAGTGAAGATGTGCGCCTTCTACAGCCAACAAGGACTGCAGTTTCTCCTGTCTGTTCGAGATCAATGCAGCGGTTTCCAGTATATTGATCATCAAAGATGGACAATGGAGGCTCGTATCTCCCAGTGGCAAGCCTAGTATGGCCCGGAGCAATTGCTCGTATTGAGATGTATTGCTGGCTTCTATTGTGTGATGCCCGCTGTTATGTGGCCTTGGAGCCAGTTCATTTACTAAAACCTTATTGTCTTTTGTAACAAACATCTCTACGGCAAGAATACCGACAAGCTTAAGCGCATCCGCTATCTTTTCAGCGAGGATGGTAGCCTCTTTTAGTATTCCTTCCTCCAATTGAGCCGGGGCCTCCTGGAAATCAAGTACGAACTTCTCTCCGGAAAACACCATCATTACAGCATCATAGCATTTTACATCACCCTGCTCGTTCCTTGCTACGATTACAGAAATTTCATTTTTTATATCCACTAACTCTTCGAGAACAGATGGCTCATCAAAAGCAGCTGCAATATCTGCGCTTGTCTTCAACACCATTACGCCGTAACCATCATACCCGTTTCTCCGTTTTTTAAGACAACCCGGTAGTTTATTCTCGTGTTTATACAGGTCATTTCTGTCTTCAATAGCTTCGCCCGGAACTACGGGTATATTGTGCGACAGTAGAAATTGTTTTTGAGTATACTTATCCTGGATCACTTTAATAGTATCAGGAGCAGGAAAAACTTTTTTCCCCTGCTTTTCCAGTTCGCGTAAGGCGTCAATATTTACCGCCTCCATTTCTATCGTAATAACATCAAGGTCCTTACCGAAAGCCAATACATCCTCATAAGATGTGGGACTGCCCTGGAAAAAAGAAGAAGTATAACGTGCACAAGGCGCATTGGCGTCTTTATCCATTACTGAAATGCTGAGACCGAGATCAATGGCATGCCGTATAAGCATACCTCCCAGCTGACCGCCTCCTAATATTCCTATTTTCAAATTTTCAAGCATAATCTTCAATTGGGATGCAAAGGTATAAAACTATTGCCAATGATCGCAATCCCCGGTTCTCTAAGGCCTTGTATCATTGGCAAAGCGCCTGCACCGGAAAATAAGAGACTGGCAATACCCTGCCTGCAGTCCCTTCCCCCATTTTATCGTATGTCATCATAGCAGCTCAAACCCGGCATCATTAATACAAAATATAATATCATATGCATTGATAACCAATCAACCAAATACCATTTACGCAAGCGCTTACGGCAGCACTCACCGGCAAAAATGCCAGGGCGTTTATCGGAGCGGGGCTTGCCAACATCCGCCGAGCTCAATCCTACTGTATGATCTCTTATGGGCCAGGTAATGAATACGATATCAATTGCCGTCCATAGGCTTCATGACAAACAACAACATGCGAAGCATAAGCAGTATAATTACTCCTCTCTGAACGGTGTATTGAGCGGGGCACTGGCATTGACCGCGTAACCGTCTTTGCAGACCATCAGGTACGGTCTATAAAGTTCGGGCGACTCTACCTTTGCGGTCACAGGTTGGCCGGGACAGGCGCATGAAACATTATCAAATGCTGATAGATAAGCTTTAACAGCCAGAATGATCCAGGCAGTATTCCGGTTTGGGTTTTTACAGCGGGAAAAGCAGTTTATCGTCGCCTTTGATCTTTTTACGAAAAGTCAGCGGTGTCATCCCCGTCTCCTTGTAAAACAACCTGGAGAAGTAAGAATGATTGTCATAGCCCAGCTCACCGGCTATCTGTTTTACGTTTAGGTGCGTGAAATACAATAACCTTTTGGCCTCCGTCAGAATAGCAAATTTTATCCAAAACGACACAGTGGAACCTGTAATTTTCTTTAATGATTCGTTCAGATAGGTCTCGGAAATATGGAGCATATCTGCATAATCGGCAGGACTTTTATACCTTCTTATATTTTCATTAAGCAGTTTCTTAAACTGCATGGATAACATAGCAGGCCTTGAATTATGAGCTGCAACTGTAGAATGCTCGCGAATGGTGCCGGCTGCCATTTCAAAGAATGAGCGTAATAGTGCATGAAGCACTGACAACCTGCCGGCTTGCTGTTGCTGCATGCTTGTCTGTCGATGCAAAACACTTAACAGCAGATCATAATCCTTCAATTCATCAGGCGCCAGGGTAATCGGCTCCTGGAACCCTGACCAGCTTTCAATAACGTTCCTGCATGCGGGATCTATTAAAGCCGGGTCTGCCGCTATGAACCATCCTTTAGCTTTATGCGACCGGATCCTGTAGTGTATTTGTTCCGGCAGGATATAAAAAAGTTGACTGGCACCAACAATTTTTTCCTGGAAGTCCACAATAGTAGATCCGGATCCATCCATCATAATGAAAAATATGTAATGATCATCCCGATGCGCTCCTAAATCCCTGGATTGCCTGTAATCAAACTGTTCGTCGAAAAATGCCAGTTGAAACCCAAGGCTGCTTCTATCCCGCAATTTATGTACTGGAACATGCTTCATACTACAAAATTAGCCCTTCCATTATACATTACAGTCCCAGTAATCTATCTGCATTTCCGTGGGCTATTTGGGCTACCTGGTCGGCAGAAAGGGAAATGTTATGCAAGAAGTCTATCCCCATCTGGTTACTACTGAAAGGATAATCTACCGAAAACAATATATTATCTATCCCGAGGGTGTCCAGGGCAAGTTGTAAGGGCGGTTGTGTAAACATACCGCTGGTAGTGATATAAAGCTGCTCCCGGAAAGTATCAATAAGTGTTCTTTTGTTTTTTCCACCATTGCCAGGTCGAAAGGCACGGTCCGATCTCGCCCACATCGCCGGCAACATCTCACCCATATGACCGATGATCATTTTTAATTGCGGATAGGTATCGAAAGTGCCTGCAAGTAAAAGACGCAGTATATGTATCGCGGTTTCCGAATGCCATCCCCAGCCATAGCAGGCAATAGCTTCATTAGGTCCTATGCTATCGCCTATATTGCTGTAATAAGCATTGATAACGTCATTCGGCGGGATACCGGGATGAATATAAATGGGAACACCCAATTTTTCCGCCCGTTCAAAAACAGGAGCAAATTTGGGTGCATCCAGGAATTCTCCATTTATGAGTCCTCTGATCATCGCGCCGCGGAAGCCATATGTTCTCACAGTACGCTCCAATTCATCAGCCGCGGCTTCAGGTGCCGTCATTGGCAGCAGTGCAAATGCCGTAAATGCTTCGGGATAGTCTTTGATCCGATCTGCCAGCAGATCATTATATTTTGCGGCGAAGTCCCGCGCCTGATTGCCGCACAACAGGTAAACATCTACGTTCTCTACCGAAAGCACCTGCATGGATATACCGGCCGCCTTCATCGACTTGAGCCGTTCACCTGAGACGTCAGCCAGTTGTTGCTGCATATGCAAAGCGGCGGCCGATTGCTTCCTGTTTTCCAGGATGCCTTCCGGCAAAAGTGCTGTCATTTCTGGGAATGATACATGTTCCTCTAACGTTACTATTCTCATTTCAATGTCTTTAATCAATGCAAAGAGATGAAAGTAAAGCCGGATCATCAATAAACAGAATCAGGTAATGATAGCACAATTTCAGGTAATGTCTCCTCTCCGGCACTCAAAAAAAAGGGTTGATCTATCGTTTATCTGCCAACATTTGCTCCCCAGACGGACCTTGCTGTATAAATAGTCCGGATAAATACTATATTTTCATGCTATGTTTGACATTTTAGATAAATACAAAGTACAGGACCATTTCTTCCTTAAGCCGGAACAGGACCTGCAAAAAGAATGCAATGCACCTGCGGATAAAGAGGGCGTGTTTGTCGTTTATGCCTTAAAAAGAGGGAGAATTGAGCTGATCTACATTGGACATTCGGGAAAAATTCAAAAAGATGGTACTTTCTCCCCCAGAGAGAAAGGGCTAAGTGGCCTGAAAAATGAAATCATCAATGGCCAAAGGTTTGGTAAAAAACCGGCACATATTGCCTGGAAAAAACAAATGATCAGGGAAAATATTGAAGTCCTGGATATATACTGGTACGTCACCATCGATACCGGATATGCAGACAGCCCTGAGGTTTTACAGCGGAACATATTAGGGCAACATCAGGACATCTTCGGGGTGTCTCCCAAGTGGAATAAATCTGTATAGACGGGCTTACGCCCTTTTCACTTTATTAATCCTCATCATCTACATCATCTTCAACAAATTCATCAGTAAGCACTACACGTTCAATGTATAGTGTGCCAATAAACTGTTTGAATTTCTTTCGCATCAGGTCAAAAATTTCGGCTGGCGCCTTGTCCTTCTGATAGTAGATCTTAAATGTTTCTATAGGAAGGCCTAGTTCCGCCGCAATATCCGTATCGGTCAGGGTTTTACCGGCGTCTTGTGCCCGCTCTATCAGTCTGTCAATAGTTGCAGGAAATACCTCTCGTACATTCTCTTTTTTGGCTCTCATTATCAATGGTTTGCATATAATTTCGAACATTCGGGACATCAGCGCACATCCGCCTTACTGATGTTCCTGAACCAGCGTCCGCTTTGCCCGTAAAAGTAGTTAAAACCGTGAAAATGTGCCGGAAATTTTACAGGATGTATTTCCAAACGCCCGGGAAACCATTATGCCCGGCGCAGATCGGTTATTCCCGTAACCATTTTATCATGCGTGGAGTCGACGCGCCACGAGCGGCCTCTTTGTTATCTGTGGCCATACCCAGGCTTTGTAACATAAACATTCCCATATATTCGTTCCTGCTGCAACTATCCATTATGCTATTGCTACCGCCCCGGTAACCATCCTCATGAAAAACAAATGAAGGATCTATCATCAGGTGTATACATGCCGCATATGACCACGCTATTGCCATCACCTCCTCCGCCTCCCTGTCCCTCCTTTTAATGATGGCCTTCTCATTCAGACGTGAACGGTCCGCGAATGGCACTACTGCGATATGGCCGGCTTCATGCAGAATATCCCCCGGGTACTGCAGCAGATCCATATCAATAACAACCATACCATTCTCGATCAGGAATCCTGGCAGGAAACTATCGTCACCAATGCTCCTGAATGATGTTTGGACACCTATATCATTAAGAAAAGCGATACATTTTTTAAAGACCGCCATTTCCTCTTCGTTACATTTCATATCCGTAAGGTACGAATACAAAGTCACAATAGCCGGGTTAACCCTGCAAAACGGCGTCATGGTAAGGTACAGGCAACGAGCCGGCAGAGCCGTTCCTGTATTCCTCCGAATCAACGGTAAAGAAATAATTAATTAGGATGCCATACTAATATTCCATACCTTTAATAGGATACAATGTTTGAGTTTATCTGCACTTAGTAAGCAAGTTTCCTTCCGTAGCCTTCTTTTTTACCACCTGCGTTACCTCAATCGAACTCTTTTCAAATAAAAAACTTAAAAGACATGGATATTTATGTGTCTAATCTGAGTCCTTATGTAGTAAGTGAGGATTTAAAGAATCAATTCTCCAAATTCGGCGTCGTTAGTTCCGCAAATGTGATCATGGATAAATTCACGAACCGCAGCAGAGGATTTGCTTTTGTTAGCATGCCTAACGATGCAGAAGCAGAAAAAGCTATTCAGGAAATGGATGGAACGTCCTTTGACGGGAAAGCAATATCAGCTAGTAAAGCCAGGCCCAGAGAGGAGAAAAACAACAGGTCTTCTTACAACAACCGTTGGTAAATTATAATAATGAAAGGGGGAATATCTCCCCCCTTTCCAATAACCTAAATATTCAATGATGACAGTAAGCGACATATACACAAAGCTATACAGCAAGTCCTATTATGAAAAAACAGGGCAACATAAATTCAGATTCTGCGAAAGCAATGTTTTTTTAGACCGCCGCGCAAATGTTCCTTTTGTCATTCATATGTTAGATGGGGTTTTCTATCTTCAGGCATTAAAGCAAATTGTGAACGACAGCCTGTTTCGCCTGGAAATGAATGAAGATGAGATCATGCTATATGGTGAAAACAAGGACACCCCGTTGTGGATCCTTCAATAGACCATTCATTCACCAGTATCAGGTTCCACCATTGTACCCGTCCTCTTCTAATACATACTACTACCAATCGGTTAATAATATTCCTCCAGCCCACCACAAAATATCGGTCCTTCATCATTAAATTAAAATATATGTATATGTATAGCCAAAGCGAAACACTCCTTACTGATTTTGACGAGACGGCATTAGCTTTTGTCAACTCAACATATGTAGAATTCTCTTTTTCTGTCAAAAACGTAGACAGACGGAGCAATGAGAACATTTTCCAGTTGTGGATACAAAGATATGCCGATAAGCTAAAGCAAAGACTGGAAGGAAAAGCGCTGGAATACATTTCAATGAACAGGGATCTGCCGACCATTGACTGGTTACATAAGAAGATCGTATACATGATCAGGCGCTTCATCCAGGATTTTCTACAGCGGACGGAAACCATTTAAATACTGGTTTCACAGAACCCGCGCAATGACCAATATATAGCTCAGGCGAATCGTCCGTATAAATCCGTTTTCACCACAACAGATCAATGCGTTCCGGATAAACAGGTTCGCCTCACATACCGCTGTCAGGATGCATCCTGATCCATCCAAACAACTTATTCATTACAAATCGAAAGCCTTGATGGCCGGAGTTCTCTATATAAAAACAAAGGCCGGAGATGGTCCCCGGCGCTTTGTTCAATTGCTTTCTAAGTAAGGCGATAAAATTGGAGGAAAAATGCGGCATCATAGCCATCAAACTAGTCGTATAAGTGTCAGGCAGATATCAGCCTACTCAGCAATCAAAAAGTAGTAAAACCAGTAGGAGGAATAGTAACAGTGGTGTCAGGAGCTGTTTTAGCGTCACGGTTGTTTTTAGGAAGTACAGGCCGTTCTTCTGCTTTGCACTTACAAACGACACGTTTTTTGATTTGGAGTTTCTTGGTTGACATAGCGCTAGTTTTAGGATTAATGATTATTTAATCCGAAGTTTCGCTTTTATGAAAAAGATACATAATCCAATCGACCAAGCACAACTGTTTTTCGACAAAGGCAGGAGTAACAATTCATTATGTTAAATTGCTGATCACAACTTAAAATAACTCCACGATATGTTTTTTCACATCCTCCCAATAAGTAGGACCAATGGGGATTCTTTTAACCGTGGGATGGTTAATTTCTATATGCATGTCCTGGATATACTTAATAGCGCTTTTACGAACAATGCAGGAGCGGTTAACGCGTAGAAAAAAAGGGGGAGGCAACAATTCCTCTATTTTATTCATAGTGATGTTCAAAATAACTTTCCCGGTCGGCAACTGTAACTCCATATAGTCTTTTAAGGCCTGCACCAGGATAATATCCTCTATACATATCTGCACTCGCTTACGGCCTTCCTTTGCCCATACATAGTTTTTGCTCTCGCCATTTCTGGCAACATTGATGACCTGCTGCTGCTGTATTTGCTTTAGTTTAAAGAGTTCACTTGCCTTCGTGACTGCTTTGAGGAAGCGCTCAAATGCAACAGGTTTAAGCAGATAATCTACCGCATCCAATTCATAACTTTCAAGGGCATGTTCATGAAAAGCGGTTGTAAATATAACCAGTATATTTTTCTGGCGGAGAATACGCAACATCTCCAGTCCCGTCATTTCCGGCATTTGTATATCCAGAAAGATCAGGTCCGGTTGCAACTCCTGTATCGATTCCAATGCAACGATCGCATTGTCGCAAATACCTACAATGTTTAAATAGCTTACTTTCCTGGACAGATTCTCCAGTATTTGCTGGGCTATGGGTTCATCATCAACTATCAGGACTTTCATTGTAAAAGGCTAAAAAAGGGTATAGGTTACAACTTTAAGATCAGGGACACTTCATAAACATCTTCCGTTTCCTTTATATCCAGGCTGTAGCGCGTTTGATATTCCAACTCCAGTCTGCGTCGCACATTCTTAAGTCCAAGACCACCGGCAGATTCATTATTCCTTTTGCCGGAGGCTGCAATGGGTTTATTGTTTGCAGAATGAAAGGTCAAAATGCCTTCCTGCTCCGTCATAGATAATTTTATCCATGCGTTTTTTATGGTAGCATTTATTCCATGTTTAAACGCATTTTCAATAAAGTTAATTAAAATTAAGGGTTTAATGATTTTTTCTTTGTTCTCTATCCGCTCAAAATCGTACTCGATCTGCACCCTGCTTTCCTTATAGCGCATTTTTTCAAGCAAGAGGTAATTACTCAGGAATTCAATTTCTTCTCTAAGTGTAATATGCTCCTTTGCACTATCATACAGGGAAAAACGCAGTAAATTGGACAATTGGATGACCACCTTGCTCGCCTCCTCGTTATGAATGATCAACCCGTATATGCTGTTTAAGGTATTAAATAAAAAATGCGGCTGTATCTGCGCCCGCAGAAAGCTTATTTCCATAGAATTCTTCTCCTGGGCAATGGCCAGCTTTTCCAGGGAACTCTCGTGGAAATCCTTCACTATTTTTATAATTATCCCAACAGTGTTAAACCATATTATTAATGAAAGTATCCACAGCAGCAATTCACCATTAAAAACCTTGTCGAAACTATTCACCGCAAAGTTCTTGTACAACCGGGCAATAACCGTATTATCAGGGCGCACATACTTCAATAGGGTCAAAGAACAGGTGGTTATAAATAAAGACAATAAATATATAGCCAGAATGTCCACTATAATTAAAGCCCATCGCTTTTTCCTGACATGCCTGAAACCGAAATAACAAACAAAATAATGGATCAACATGGTATTGCATAGTACACTGCAGGAAAAGAGCATACTTTCGGTATTAAACATACTGGCTTTGAAAGAGTAGGACGTAATAGCCATGATGAAAAATAACATGACCACCCAGTATAAAATATGCAATAGCTGCTTCGCTGACTGATTCGGATATATTGAAAACTCGTTACTGCGCTCCATTTTTCTGATGCACGATTTGATTATAATACTTTCCGCAAAAATAATATGCCATATATTCCATTAAGCGTTGCTCGGTAGCAAACCACCTGTTCATACTCATATGTATGTAACTTGAAATATTGTCTAAAGGCAATTTCACATGCCTCAACTTTGCAGCTCTTTCGGCAAATACCCCGTTAAAACGTTCCCCGTTCAAAAACTCCGCTATCGGCTTTCTCCATTCCTGATATTGCACATTCAATTGCCGTTTTACATCCCGTCCAAATTCATGGGCAAAAGCCTCAGACATCTCAGTACAGAAAGCGACCCTTTCGGGTATTGACATCCCATATAAAGACAACCAGTTATCCATATTTTTAATGGATGTCAGAAACCTTATCTGCTGATCATCTTCAAAATCCTCCTCTCCTATACAGGAAAGAAACGAAAGGCTATCGTGGAAAAAAACCGTTTCTGTCAGCAACATATCGCCCTCTCCGTATCTTTCTATTTCCCGCTGATAAGTGTCCTGCTGTACCTTCCATACCAGCTTGTCTTCCAGATACGGATGCAATATATTATAAATATACTTTGTGGCAGCAGCATACTGCCCTCCCCCTTCATTATGCCTCAAGTGCAGGCGGAACCTGATGTGATAATGCGGATCCGTATAACGAATGAAAAAAGCCTGGTCGATCACCTGCTCCTGCAATAGGAAATCGATAACAGGTTTTATCGCCTCCGATAAGATCCTATCCGATGCCTTCGCTCCACAGAATATTTTAAAATACACCCACTCGCTGCCCGGCTCGAAAGCACGTTGTATTTTGTCGTCCCCATCCTTTCTGCATGAATGTATTTTCACCGGCTTCCGCTTTGCCAGGGGAAGTATGAACTGCTGTGCAAAGGGCTCGCCACTGCTGCTTTGTTCAGATGCCTCATTATCAAATAACCATTCCGCCAGTTTTACTGTATTACATCCCCGCATCTCTTTCAGCAGTACCTGTAAATAAGTATCATTCTCAATGTCCATGAATAGCTCATTATCGCCCTCACAGAAACATACAAATCTCGCTACCTCCCACCTGGATAAAAACAGCCTGAGTGCTGCCAGTTGATCATCAGCATCCAGGATATCCCGTATATCAGATTCCCGCAAGGTCCAGGTAGCACGATGCAAAATGAACTGCTTATAACTGATACGGGGTAGAAAACGTTTATACTGCGACAAGGATCCCCAGTTGATCTCGAAGCCGGACTTTCCCTGGTACTGCAGCGTTGCCAGAAATTTATATACTGCAACAGCACTGTTTGCATAATTATGGGCATTAGACAGTCGCGGCACTATACGCTTGTTCCATTTGCGCGAGCGGAGAATAATCTCGTCCCGTTGAATAGAAAGCATCATGTCCTCAATGGTCAGCTGCCTGTCGCTCTCCATAGCACTGGCGCCCAGGAACGGAATTTCATAATGGAAAAAAGGTTCTCTTCTGGCTACATTACCTACCCTACCCTCAGGAATATGTATGATCTCCGCAAAAATAACGTGTTCATTGGCCTTCATTTCATCCCGGGCAAGTGCGCTGCAAAAAGCGCTCATATCCTCGCCAAGGTGTGCAAATCTTCCCAATAGTATATTCGAATGTGCACCTCCGATATGCTGCAACAACACATCGCCGGAAGGAATGCAGGTACCCATTACGGTGAAGTAATTGGCAAGCTGGTATGATTTGTCTTCCAGCTTTTCAAAATCCTTATCATGCAGCCGGATGCCTTTCCTCAAGGTCTCTCTGTCCCAACATTCCACCCTATCCTGCAGCCAGGCATTACACTCACCGGCTCTTTTGCCCGCTTTTTTTTTAGCAGGTAAATTCATCCTTTCCGCCAGGGAGTTATGCGCCACGTTACCAATGTTGTCAGTAGCAGGAAATCCAATACCGAATTCAGGATCTAATACCTCAGCCAATGGCACTTCCTGCGTTTCATACTTTTCGACAAACCTCTTTTTAAAACGCTCCAGCTGCACTTCCACCGGAGATGCAGCATGCGAAAGCTTGCTTAATATGGAAATGGCTTTTTCGATTTCCCTTAACCCGGTGCCGGGGAGGGTAAATGGAGCGGAGGCTGGTTGTTTAAGATCGGCATGGAAAATATGGCGTTGTGCCACTTCTATATTTAACCCCTTTAATACCATTTCCAGATGATGGATATCATCGATCGGTAAAACACCAAGGGGAAGGTCCTCAAATCTGCTTAGTATTTTTTGAATCTCTTCGAACAAGTCAATAAAGCCCCTGGCTGTTGTAACAGCTTGTTCCGCTACTCTTTCCAGCACGCCCCGGATACGCCCTATCTCATTTTCAACAGTCAATCCTAACTGTAATTCACTTACCAATAGCTGCGTTTCGATCAGCTCTCCCACAAACGATTCAAACTCTTCATAGGTATTGTCTTCACCAAACAAAGCATACATATCGCCAATAGTAACAGCCGCATGCTGGCGTACAAAAGCAATGAGCTCTTCCAGCACCGCTGTCTGGTCAACAGAACTGATCTGATACTGAAATTTGCCTTCTTCCTCAATGGCCTCTATAAAACGGTACTGGCCGGCAATACGGTATAAAGAGTCGTTTACCTTATACCGAAGGTGCACCCACAAGTCGGGATGCTTTTCTATTTTCCTTACTATCTGCTGAAGCAAGCCCATATCAATGCGCACCTTTCGCACACTGGCATTATCGACAGGAGCCTCTTGACCGTCCAAACCGGCCAGGGCGCATCCTGCATAAATACCATAAGGAGTAGACCGTGTACTTGCACGAATAGCATACTTTTTTAAAGTATGCATCAGTTTCTGTTGCCGGGAAGTATCAAGATGTCCATTTTTAAACGCCAGCACTGTTTCATGCAGTTGCGGGGAACTCCAGTAGAGGCCTTCAACAAATACAGGATCGCCCAACATGGTAAGTACAAGCCCGTCAAGATCAAGTGTGTTGTGCTGCTCGTCAAATAAACGCCGGTAGGAGTATAGTGGCGTTCTTACAACAACTTTACCATAATCTTTAAAGGATCCTTCCTGCATATTATTCTTAAGTACTGGATTGCAGATAATATATATGGTTGAAATGGGTTACCAGTAACCAATATATGCAATAAATATAAATTCTCAAAAACAGGATACACCAGGGATCAATTAAACATACTTCCAAAAATTCTCTGAAAAATACTCCTGTCGCTCAGCACTATTTCAGCACTTCCTTCCATCACCGGTAAAATAGGTATCTCTTTTTTCTCGGAAGTAACGATCTTTTGCTGGTTCAGCTCTACATAGGCCAGATGCTCGCCATCCATCTGTACAGGGAGAATGGAAGAAATAGTTCCTTCCAAAAATCCATACTCATTACTTGGAAAGTCAGACAGCTCTATTTTAACAGCCTGCCCTACCTTGACGTTACCCGCACGCTTACTGTTATACTTCACCTTTATCTCAGCCTTGGACGATTTAGGTACCACCCATATGATCTGGTCCAATGTATTCTTTTCATCTATACCCTTTGTGATATAGATCTTACCTGCCATAGGAGTGATCGTGTAATAGTTCTTAGCTTCCTTCGGATCATATCGTGTCAACAGGGTATCGCCAGGAGTCACCTCGTCGCCACTTTTCACGAGGTAGTTAAACTTAAAATTAGAATTTTCGTCCGTCCTTCTTATGGTTACCTTCCCTGGCTGGTTTTCACTCTGCATCAGCACCGTAGCCTGCAATATATCAGGGTAACGTATCAGGTTGGCTATCAGTAAACCCAGTATAGCCACAGCAAATAAAACACTGATCCCCCAACGGATGATCCATCCGGGAATATTCCCCACCACTTCATCCATTTCATTACTCCTGATCTCAAAAGATTGATTATTCTCTGGCATATTATTACTATTTATGCTACATCTAATTCCAATTGATTTTTAACCAATTCAAAATAATAGCCTTTGGTCCTGGTCAACTCTGTATGATGTCCTTCTTCCACCACCTCGCCATCTTTCATCACTATGATCTGATCCGCATTTTTAACAGTGCTCAGCCTATGCGCTATTACCACCACGGTCCTGCCCTTATAAAACTGGTTCAGGTTTTCCATAATGACCTTTTCATTATTCGCATCAAGCGCACTGGTGGCTTCATCGAAAAATAAATACTTCGCATCTTTATATACAGCCCTGGCTATAAATAAACGCTGCTTCTGTCCGCCGCTCAAACCAGATCCGGAGTTACCTATCCTTGTTGTGAACCCTAAAGGCAGCTTCGCAATAAACTCATGCATATTGGCTATCCTCACCGCTTCGTACAGCTTCTCCTCCTGGATGCGCTCTCCATCCACTGCGATATTCCGCGCAATGGAATCGGAAAAAACAAAGCCATCCTGCATAACCGTTCCCACGTTATTACGCCATAACTGGGCGGATATATCCTGAAGATTAACTTCATCGACCAGGATCTGCCCTTCGGAAGGCGGATAAAATTTCAGCAGCAATTTCAGTAAAGTGGTTTTCCCGCTGCCACTTGCGCCCACTATAGCCGTAACTTTTCCTTTTGGAATATGCATGCTGACGTTCTTCAGCACAAGCGGACTTTTAGGCGATCCATATCTGAAAGAAACATTGGAAATAGTAATGCCATCACCGGTGTTCCTCCTGATGCTCCTGGTAAAAAGCTCATGGCTTAAATACAACGCATCCGAGCTATTCACAGGTTCCCTCGGCCACTTATTTTCATTGTACCCGATAAGGTCCTCATTGGTCTCTTCTTCGGGCTTGCTGTGGATCTCATTCAGCCTGTCCAGGCTTATTTTTGCATCCTGAACATTCTTTATAAATGAAATGATCTGGTCCAGCGGACTATTCATCTGCCCTACGATATAGGAAATACTCAACATCACGCCCAGCGTGATCTGTTGCTCTATTACCAGCCTGGCGGCCAAATAGCTGATGACAATATTCTTAAGCTGCGTGAAAAAAGAAGCGCCTATCCCCTGGTATTGTTCCAGTGCGAGGCTCTTGATATTTACTTTGAACAGTTTCGCCTGAATGCGCTCCCATTCCCAGCGCCTTGCTTTCTGGCTGTTATACAGCTTAATTTCCTGCATGCCTGTTATAATTTCAAACAAGCTGTTCTGATTCTCCCTGGCTCTTTGAAAACGATTATAATCGATATTCTTCCTTCTCTTAAGAAAAATGGAGATCCAAAAAATGGATAAGGCGCTTCCCAACGCGAATACCAACAGCAATTTTGTATTATAAAGGGACAGGACAAAAGAGAACACAAACAGGTTGATAATGGAGAACAGCGTGCTAAGCGTGGACCCTGTCAGGAAAGATTCAATCCTTCTATGATCATTGATACGTTGCGTAATGTCTCCCACATTTTTTGACTCAAAAAAATTAATGGGTAGTTTCATCAGCTTGATCAGGAAATTCGAGATAATACTGATACTGATCCGGGTGCTGATATGCAAGAGGATCCAGTTCCTGATAAGGTCTACCGCTATTCCCCCGAGGAAAAGCAGCAACTGGGAGAGCAGGATCAGGTATATAAAGTTCATCTTCTTACGGCTCACTCCAAAGTCGACCAGGCTTTGGGTAAGGAAAGGAAAACACATACTGATAAGGCTCGCCAGCAGCATTCCCAGTATCAGCTGAACAAAATAACGCTTATAGGGCCTTAGATAGCCCACCAGGAAACCAAATCCGGTCTTCACAGTTTGTACCTCCTCTGCGTTCCGGTAAAATTCCGGGGTAGGCTCCATTAATAAGGCAATACCTTTCTTGTCGGCAGAACTGATCCAGCACTTTTCAAACACATCCCTGTCTACCCTTACCAGGTTATGGCCGGGATCTGCAATGACGATCCGCTCTACCGGGCGAAAAATACTCTTCTTTTCCACCGCATACAATACCACGTAATGCTCCTGGTTCCAGTGCAGCACACATGGCAGCGGCACATTTCCGGTTAGCTGATCATAAGTTAACTTTGCAGACATCGTTTTGAACCCGATCTTCTCTGCAGCCTCACTTAATCCCAGTAAACTGACACCGTTCTTAGTGATGTATGAATTTGCACGCAGGTAATCCAGTGAATACTCTTCACCGTAATAGGCAGCAATCATACGTAAACAGGTCGGACCACAATCCATATAGTCCAACTGTTTATAAAACTTATATTTTTTACTAAATAGAGCCATTGCATTGGAGTTTTAAAATCAGTTGCCGCATTCAGCCATTCCTTACTCCCTGCCGGTAGGCCAATGCGTATCGACTGTGGTATCATCATCGGTTTTGCCACCGGTAACATTATCCCCGTCAATTTCCTCTATATTTTCATCACCTTCGCCTTCACCCTCACCTTTAATAATGCCAAATGACTTTAGCTTATCAATATCCACGATGCGGCTCTTCTTGTCTTTGGATTTGTCTTTTTTGTTTTTTTTCTTCTGTGACATGACACACTTATTTAGTTTGATTAATATCGATTAACAAGTCGTTCGTTTTGTATGAACAGTTAGTAGTATCATCCTGCTCATAGATAGGAGGCTTATATTCCTTAAATCCTCCGTACACCGTATCCGACTCTTCATTCTTTATCGCAAAAGCGGTGCATTGCTCCAATGCCGGGGTGGTATTCTTAGTAAACAGATCTTTTAGCTTCTTCATTTTTCAACTGATTTATTGTGTTAATATTACCCTGATCAATAGAATAACTTAATAACCTTTTCAGTATTAGGAAACATATCCTTTGAAGTCTGTAAAAAATGATTGGCAGCGTTGATATAATGGCTCCGGTCATGAAGATCTATACCTGATAATACAATCAGAAAGTTCTTAAGTGTTTCTTCCCTGTCGTTACACACATCGAAATACTGAATGATCTCTTTCAGGAAAACGATCAGGGATTTCACATAAAACGCCACATTATTCTTCATTCTGGCCAGTATCCCTAACAATTCAAACAGCACCTGGTAGGTCATAGCACACCTCACCTGCGATTCTTCCTCCACTACCGGATGCTCAATTGTATCCAGGTATCTTACTCCGGCCGACTCTTTCGTCAGCAGGAACCATATCAAGCGGTAACTCAGCTGAATGCCCTCTTTTAATTTGGATTCAGCAAAAAAGATCCGGGCGATGTTGTGATATTGTTGTGTCTGAATAAATACCAGGAAATTAAATCCGCGGGATCGCTTCAGCCCCTCATTCGTAATGATCGATTTATAGGTAAGCAGCCGCGCAAGCGGCATGCGCTTTAACTTATAATACAGGTAGGCTTTCTTGGGATACAAAGTATCTGATAGAACAGCGCCCAGGTCTGATCGTTTCTCCTCCTTTTCTAGCATCCTCTCGCCCTCTTCAAAAACCCTGATACTCTCCTCCAGTTGTTTGCGCTTTGCCAGGTTTAAAGCGTTCTGAAAAACCGACTCATAATAATCGTATTTCGATAGTTCCTCCCCGCATGCAACCTTTGCCAGGATCTCCCTGGAATATATGGCGGAAAAAAAGTCGTCGTTGGCTATGCTATGAGTGGCTGTATTCATTGCTGTTCCTTTTATCGATGAGATTCATTAACTTTTTCATTACTATTTCCTTCTTCTTCTCCTCATCAAAATCGTATACACAATAATCTTTTCCTTCATTTTCCAAAGCGTGTTGTGAGCAACCGCCGTTACACAGTGGCATAATAGGGCACTCCAGGCAGGGTTTATTCTTGAATTTGATATCCATCCGCTTATGGAATTTTGAATTCCATTCTATGCTACCATCATCTTTCAGCACGCCTTCCCTGGCATCTGGTGCAAAGTTTCGTGCAGTACATTTATAGATATCGCCGTTATAGTTTATTGTAGCGTTATTAACTTTATCTGCATAGCAGGAATGCCTGACACTATCGGGAACTGCGCCCTCTTCGGCCACAAAGCCAATGTCTCTCACCAGGCGGATCAGGCTTCTTACCCTGTCGGCCATTACCTGGTCTTCACTCACCTGCCATACTTTGTGAAATGCGATGGTGGCCAGGTGCCTTTTCTCATTAGAAATAGCACACAGGTCATCAAAAACCTCTTCAAAACCATCCATATTGGTACTGGTATAATTCACCCTTATACCCACGTGAAAATCGTTCTCACACAATTTCACGATATTGCTGACAATGGTATCGTAGGAACCTCTTGTAGCACTGACATACCTTACGGTATTATGTGTTTCCTTATTGCCGTCCAGCGTGATCTGGAGACCGGTGATCGTATATTTTTTCAATGATTGGATAATCTCGTCTGTCAGCAGGAACCCATTGGTAGTAAAGTGACAGTCAAGATAAATATTGTGAATGGCACAGAAATCTTCCGCAAAATCCATGATAGGTTCGATCACATCACGATAATACATGAGTGGCTCTCCGCCAAACCAGGAAATATGAAAAGATTTAAGATTGGGGTTAGACTCAATGATATTGGCGATCAAAGAACAGGTTTTATTAACCGTTTCTTTATTCATTTTCGATCCTTTAACATGCGATTCGTAACAATACCAGCATTTGAAATTGCAGTTCATGGTTGGATTCACGATCAATTCAAAATGCGTATCGTTCTTATCGACCTTAGCACTCAGTTCTTTCACTTTTTCCACCTCATCCACTTCATCATCTACAAAAAATCCGTTCCTGTAAAGCGAACTATATAACGTTGGGTGATATGCTGAAAGTTCTTCTATATTCTCCGGCGTTCTGATAGTCGCTAAAATTTCAGCAATAGTGGGGTCTAGTGCAATGAATTTATTGCTGAATGCATTATAAATATAATTTTTGTTCTCATAGACCAGACTGGTATTAAACTGGCTCTTCTTCATAATACAATCATTTAAGTATAGTAAAAAAATAAAACAAGATGATCAGTAGCCGGACAATTAGTAGATCTTAGCTTAAAATGAATAGCCTATCTGTTCTTAATCCGACAGGCTATTCATTTATCCAGTGTAGGAAATGCCTTCCGGAACCTGTCCAGGCATCCCTACTACTATATACTTATTTAGGCTCAGCAGGCTTGGTCGGAGTGGTAGTACAATGACATTTAGAAATATTAATGTCACCTGCTTCAGCGAGGTTTTCTGCTTCCAAAGCATCAGAAAACCCACCGGCTAACTGACCTGCTTCATTTTCAGTCAGTTTTTCAACTTCCAGAGATTTGGCTGCTTTCTCAATAGATGATTTTTTTTGTGTGGACATAGCTTTAAAAATTTAGAATTTGGGCCTACTCTATACAATGGTTTTCGGCATCCCCACATTGTTGCAACAAGCATGTAAGTTTAGCCTGCTTTTCCTTTAGCATTGCTGACTCTTGTCGCTTTTGAATTAATAGCTTCTACAGCGTTAACTGATATGATCAGTCTGTAACGGGGGTAGAAGTACAGTGGCATTTAGAAATATTGATTTCAAAACCACCATCATCGGCGTCACTTTCAGAGATAGCTTCTGAAAAGCCACCGGCCAATTGACCGGCCTCATTTTCGCTCAATTTTTCAAATTCAAGCGCTTTAGCAGCTTTCTCGGCAGCTGATTTTTTTTCTGTAGACATAGATTTAAATTTGAAAAGTTGCGCCTACTCTTTGTAATGGTTTTCGGCATCCCCATATTGTTGCAACCAATATTTTATTTTAGCCTGCTTTTCTCATCAGCATTGCTACTTTTTATCTCTTTTGATTTAAAGGCTTTACCCATATTAAAATTGTACACCGTTGACAGTGAAAGCATACGGCTTTGCTCTTTCTGTCTTATCCTGATCACCGATTCATTATAATAGCTGGTTGCCCTGAAGTTGTTGGTGTAAAAAATATCACTGATAGATGCTTTTACTGTAAGCTTGTTGTTCAGGAGTTTCTTCTGTATACCAAAGTCGATACTTGCAATGTGTCCCGTAACAATATTACCGGTAACAACCCTCGGTGTATAAAAGCCGTTCAGGTTTAAGCCAAATCCGTTTGTAAGACTAATATCCTGTTCTGTCTGCAACACCAGCGATCCTTTTTTGATGGAAAATTCAGGCGCTTTAGATGCGGTGTAGGTCAACAGCAGGTTGTTACTGGTATTCCACCAATCAGTTATTTTAACAGGAATGCTGAATGTGCCGGTGTATACCGTATTACTACCTGTATTCTTCCGCAAGATGGTCATTTGCTTCAGCGCAGGATCATTCTCTATCACCTGGTTAATGACATCCTTTGTATGAGAATAGCTGATGCCGATATAATACTGGCTGCCAAAAATATAACCCAGTTCTACAGCATCGGTGAATTGCGGATTTAAAAAGGGATTACCCGTTTGTATAGTGTAGTTATCAATAAAATATTTATATGGATTCAACTCAAAGTAAGACGGACGCTTAATTCTCCTGTTATAGGAAAGTGTAAGGGCACTGCTTTCGTCCTGATTCAGGTTCTTCTTCAAAAAGACTGAGGGGAAGAGGTTGAAATAACTTCTTTTCACAACAGTGTCCTGCCCTCCCCCTTTTAAGGTGCCGGTAATATCACTGTTTTCACCCCGTAATCCCAATTTATACTCTACACCTGCCAGGCTTCCGCTGAAATTAACGAAGCCCGCATAGATCTTCTCACTGTATTTATAGTTAAATCCAAGACCGGGAATATGCCCCCATTCGCCGTTATTGTAGTTCTCATAGGCATTGTCATTATCAATATCAGTGACGGTAGCCTTTCCTCCGAAAGACAGGGATCTTCCATGCTTAAACACCTGGTTGTATTTGGCGTCTGCTGTAAAAATCTTCGCAATGCTGGGATATAAAAAGTTAAAAACAGTGTCTGCTATTACGGCATTTTTAAAATCGAGCGTTTTACTGTATGTTCCACTTATCCCGGTTCTGTCGTTATAGGTATAGTCCGACACGAGGGTAAATTTAGAGCCTAAAGAATCTGTAGTGATCCCATAGTTCAGGCCTATATTCGAAAACTTTGTTTTGGTATAGGAAGGGAATATTCCGTCAGAAAGCGTATTGTTCTGCTGGTTCGGATAGTTGATGGTTGTTACTGAATGGCTGGTATCTTTATACCACCCAAACTGACCGGTATAATCGACGGCAATGTATTCCCTGTTGCTGATATCGTAGCTAACGCCCAGCTTTACATTATTCGAGTTTCTCCACCCGGTTGAAGAAGTAGTGGCATGATACTGTCCATTATCGGTAAATGTCCTGTCCTGGGTAATGTCCTGGAAATTCTTCTCTCTTCCGTAGGAATAACTTCCGCTTAGCCCTACTTTCTTCTTCCTGTAGTTGAGGCTCAGATAAGGCTGATAAGCAGGATACTTTCCTATACCGATAGAATAATCTGCACCTACATAGCCATTCAGGCCACTATTCAGATTTTTCTTCAGCACGATATTGATGATACCACCACTCCCTTCTGCATCATATTCTGCGGGAGGATGCGCGATAATTTCTATGGATTTAATATCGCTTGATCTTAAGTTAGCCAGGTAGTTTTTCAGATCATCCCCCTTCAGATTGAGCATTCTTCCATTAACCATTACGCGGGTTCCCCACACGCCGTTAATAGAAATATTGCCATTATTAACGAACACTCCCGGAGCCAGGCGGAACAGATCCATAGAAGACTTTCCCGTTGCAATGGCATTATCCTGCACATTCATTACAACACGGTCTATCTTCCTGGTCACAAAGGGTTTATTGGCTGTTATTGTTACTTCGCGTAATTGTTTTTCACTTTTCTTCAGCACAATTGCTTCCAGATCAAGTGGGGCTTGTAGCTCTATTTCCTTTGAAAAATCTATGTAAGATGTATGACGGATCTTCAATTCATATTTACCGCTACTGTCTATCATTATTTTAAAGCTGCCGTCTTCAGCGGCTATTTTTTCACCAACAACAGAAGTACCCTTTAATACAGCAACAGAGGCAAAAGGAACCGGCTGCCCGGTTTCATCTGCAACTTTCCCTGCAACAGAAACTGCCTGGGCACTCGCCCCTATAACAAAAAACATACTCACCAGATAAAAGACTATACTTTTCATAAAATAAAATTTGTGGCTTCCTAAGCAGTTGTCCATTTTCTGAACTGAATTTCTAAAACATTCTCATGAATAGAAAACGACTTCGATGAGCATATATGGTTTTTCGACGAGCAGGGGTAGTACTTCGATCAAGCTTATGTTTTGAGGGGGCGAAATCAAGTCAATAATCACTGATAATCAAACATTAACAACATTTCAAGGAGATTTACGGAGAAAAGTTTATCAGACAGGAAACGGGGTGTTCCAGGAGCTACTTTGGACAAAGTGATACCCGGGTAACGAGGGTACTTTAACACAAATATTCTTCATTACCATCCAATCATTATAAAAAGCGTAGTTGTAAATGAAGGCGTTACCATATATATGATCATATCAGCAATTTTTATACGAAAAACTTCCGCTACAATAAATGTTATTTTGAATTTATTTTCATTTACTTTAAGCGATAATTATAACCCTTAAGTACCTTTAAATGTAAACCCACCATGAAGACTATTGTTCGTTACTCATTTTTATTCCTGTTTGCGACATTATTTCAATCTTCTTTACGAGCCCAAAGTATCAGCGGTCCAACTACGGTATGTGGAGGCGTAAAATACCGTTACACGTTCAGCGGTACCAATTGCAGTGCCTCGAAATGGGAGGTCATTGGTGCAACTCTCGGAACCTGGGGAGGCACTTTTGCAGATATAACCTTTCCTAAGGCCACCACTGAAAGGTCATTTAAGATATTTGCTAATTATACATGTAACACAGGCCTGGGTGAAACCACGCTGGATGTAGTGGTGATTGGTCAGCACGACCCTATTAACAGAGGAGTGGTAGACATCCCCTGTAACTTTCAGGGTGTACGCACCTTCCAGTTACCGCAGGTGCCCCAATCCGACCAAAATGTTACCTGGAGCAATGACGCAGGCTGGCCGGTTGCCGGAGGTCCCCGTGGTACCGGTGGCTATATTATTGATTACAATATCAATAATGCCAATGCAGGTACGGTAACTGCTTTGACATACAATAATGGCTGTGCTAATTATCCACAGAATACGGATCGTTTTGCCGTATCCAGGTCAAATCCACTGACTGCACTCACCTTTACTGCTGAAAGTCCTGCGAGTCTCTGCACCACTACTCCCGTAACGGTAGCAGTAAATCCGTTATCGCCAGCGCCGGTTGCCTACCAATGGTATACCGTACCGGCCAATGTGCTGAAACTAAACAGCGGTTCATACAGTAGTGCCAGTGCTCCGCTGTCTACCACTACGCCATCTGTAACTGTATCAGCATTTAGCAGTACACTGAATGGTGTCTCAGCTACTCTTTATGTAAGTGCTACATATGCTAGTGGCTGTAGTACACCTGTTGCAACCAGGGCCTTAAATGTAGTCAACGCAGCTCCGGCAGCACCTACAGTTACATCTACCCTGGTTTCCGGCCCAGACGAGCCAACCGAATACCAGTTCACCGCCACTGCAGTAAGCAATGCCACTTATAACTGGTATGTAGCCGGAACATTAAGAGAGACCTCTACCAGTAATACCTTCCGTTGGTATTTCCCCTGCAGGACAAGTGCAACTGTCTATTGCACTGTCACTAATCAATGCGGCACTTCCACCCAAAGCAACAGTGTTACCAGAACAGGCGGCTGCAGGGATCGGGAGGCAGCCAGCAATTTTATGATCTCTCCTAATCCTGCAACAGGAGCACTGTCTATATCAGCAGTTCAGCCAAAGGCTACCAAAACAGCTAAACCGGAAGCATCTGCGGAAGAAATACGTGAAGTAAGAATTATCGGACAGACAGGCAATATTATAAAGGCGGAGAGATTTGGAGTTGGTACATACAAAGCGACGCTCGATCTGACCGGTATCTTACCTGGCAGTTACATTGTACATATTTTTAACGGAAAGCAATGGACAGCTAAGCAGGTTGTTGTTGTACAGTAGAACCGTTGGTTACAAAAACCTTAATGACTCCCTGATTCCGCCTGGTACCAGGATAAAAAGAGGCTGACCCGGTACTGAAGTGCCGTCAAAAGTGTTTAACTTTTGGGAGCACTTCAGTACCGGGTCAGCCTCTAATATGAAAGCCCGGGATTAAGGTTATCCTAGTCAATCGCTCCCGCCTTCATTTTTTCCTTTTGCCGGGGCACTGTATTGTCCACCTTCCCCTTTACCTGCACTTTTATCACCGTGGCAATCTTATCTAAGCCATTGCCAGGTACTTCGATCACCAGTCCTTCATCACCTGCATTTGTTTTTAGCTCCTTATTATTAGCCAGTAATTTAGCCGATGTCACTTTATTCTTTAACCCAGGCACCACCAGTTTACCATCTTTCGGCCACTCAAATACCGAAAAATAAAGCGTGGTATTACCAGCGTTCTCCTTTTTGGTACAACGTCCCCAGGCAAACAAACCAAAGGGGCTTGCTTCTGTATCATAGATGGCGTCACCATTCACTTTCATCCAATCGCCTACCTGTTTGAGCAGGTCAATACTCTCCTGTGGAAAGGTACCATCTGCTTTGGGACCTACGTTCAACAGATAGTTACCGCCCTTAGAGGCAATATCCACCAGGTTACGCACCAGGGTTTCGCTGCTCTTCCAGTTGTTTGCGTAGCTCTTATATCCCCAGGTTTCATTCATCGTCATACAGGTTTCCCAGTCTTTGCCATCTAGTTCACCCAGGCCCGGTATCCTCTGCTCAGGTGTTTTATAGTCCCCAGGATAATTAGGTCGTTTGAGACGGTCGTTGGTAATGATATTGGGCTGCAGCTTTAACAGCTCATTGAACTTTTCTGCATATTCATCGGTCATATTCGTTGGCGTGTCCCACCAGAGAACGGCTACATCGCCGTAATTGGTCAGCAGCTCCTTCACCTGCGGTACTGCCACCTCGTTGATGTATTGCGACATGGATTTAGTAGTCTGAGCCGGATCCCAGTGGCCATTATTAGCAGCGGTGTAAGCATCGATACGGGCAGAATCCGGATTGGCCCAGCCTTCTGATGTCAGCTTCCGCGAAGCGGCGCCACCGGG
The DNA here is from genome assembly GCF_023100805.1 of Chitinophaga filiformis. Lineage (NCBI taxonomy): Bacteria > Pseudomonadati > Bacteroidota > Chitinophagia > Chitinophagales > Chitinophagaceae > Chitinophaga > Chitinophaga filiformis. The sequence continues at coordinate 3,100,350 of NZ_CP095855.1, read as the reverse complement.
ATTGTTCCAGTCCTGCGCCTGCGAATAATAGAAACCGAGTTTGATACCATATTTACGGCAGGCTTCAGCCAGTGGCTTCAGCAGGTCTTTGTGATAGGGTGTAGCATCCGCAATATCCCAGGTACTGGCTTTCGAATCGAACAAAGCAAATCCGTCGTGATGTTTGGCGGTAATAACAATATATTTCATTCCCGCATCTTTCGCCATCCTTACCCATGCATCGGGGTCATATTTCACAGGATTAAACTGTTTAGCAAATTCCTGGTAATCGGCCACCGGTATTTTACCACGATTCATAATCCATTCGCCAATACGGTTAATGCGCTGTCCCTTATAGGTACCGGCGGGTACAGCATACACACCCCAGTGGATAAACATACCGAAACGCGCTTCACGCCACCATTGCATTTTTTTGTCATGAGCAGCATCCTGCTGGGCAGAAAGCAACATGGGTGTCAGCGCTAACGCAAATAAAAGGATAGCAAGTTTTTTCATTTCTACGATCAATTATTATAGGTTGTTAAAAATCTCTGAACTGTTACATTACCGATACCGCTGCGACACCTTAACAATTATACTTTCCCCGCAGAAAGCATCCATAACTTGCGCACAAGCGGAATCGTGATCAGTCAAGGTCATTTCACACAGTGGCTATCTATCCCGGTATTGATGACAATAGGCATCAATACCGGTTGCAGGTACAAACCTTTCCCTGTACCAGCCTGCTATTCCTGATGATCACACCAGGATAACAGCGCTGAACAAGTTGAATACAATCATATACAGATGATGCGCATCGCCGCTGGTTATTGCTGCTTTTCTTTCTCTTCTTTCGATCCTGATGCGCTGAAAAAATTCCGGGTTTTGAGAGTTAATATTTATTTATGCAAACGTTAGCATAACTTTTCAAAAAAAACGTGGATTTATTTAAAACTCAAATTAGGGATTAATCCATGATATTAAATATTCAATTTTCGCCAAAGCTGGTTCTTTTTTAACAGGAAAGTATTATATCGGCCTGATCGGGTAACAAGATAAGCGCATCAATTAATTACAGTGGCGCGCTTCCCGGCAATGAAAAAGGCCGACCTTTCGGTCAGCCCCTTTGTTATAACCCTACCTGAAATAGCTACCCGCTTCGCTTAGTTCAGGGAAGAGCAGGAATCATGCTTTACAAATTATCACTAGCATACCATTCGGCATAGGAAGTATCTGTCTCATACAACTTCAAGCTACAGAGTTGCACGTGTTCCGGCAGCTTGCCATTAATACGTCTTGAAAAATCCAGCACCATATTCTCACAGGTAGGTTGCCAGGGCACCCATACAATCTTCCCCAACAATTCACTGTCATTTCCGATAAAGGATACCATACTGCCCTCTTTCAGCATCAAAGCATGGTCCAGTGGCTGAATGACTTCCTGCTGTACAATGGCTTTCAATTCCGCAAAATCCAGTACCATCCCTTCGCCGCCATGCCCCGGCCTGTTGTCCGGCTCTCCGCTGGCGGTTACCTCCAATTGATAGGAATGTCCGTGAATATGCCTGCAAAGTCCATTATATCCCGGAAGCGCATGGGCCATTTCAAATCTGAATATCTTCGTAATGCGTATTATCTGTTTCATGAGCGCCGCTAAGGTACTACCGCGGCGACTGACCGTTCATGATCCTGGTCAAACGGAGGAATGATATGGGTCATTTTACTTAACACCTTTCTCCGAATTCCAGTTCCCCGCCTGCTTGCGGATATACAGTATCTGCCCTGTATGATAAGCATTATGCGTATTCATATTCGCGATACTCTCATACCAGCTTTGAATCTTTGCATCATCGGCTGCTGCAATTGCCTTTTCCCAGTCTTCCATTACCTGTTTCAATTGCTGCACGGTGGCATTCCAGGTAGCTTCAGTAAAAGCATCGAAGGTCTCATTATTGTTGCCACTGAATGCATCTTTTGCCTTTCCATTGAATTCGTTGAGCAGCCGTTTATTCCAGAACAGGAGGTGGTATGCCAGTTCGCCAACGGAGTGGCTGGAATCTGAAGGTTTCCAGGAGGCCTGTTCAGCAGTAATACCTTCTATTCCTTTAGCAACAGGTACAAACCATTCCTGCTTGTCCCAGGTGGTTTTAAATTGCGCCAGAAGCACTGATTTCAGGGTAGCTGGCGTCTTGCTTTCCTTCACCTGGGCAATGAGTTGTTGAAAGCTTAAGCAGCTAAGACCAAGAAAGAAAATAAGTCTGTACATAAGTGCGTTTTTTTAGGGTTAAAGTTGCAGCAAATATACTCTATATAACGATCCGTCTAACAAGCCGCATACTCGACGGATACTGTGAGTAAAGGAAAAAAATTGCGGATATATTTTTCCATATATCAAGATAAAATAAGCTTCCTGAACAATGATATTCTATTCGGAAACGCGCCATGCTGCTGTGTCTGGTCTACTGACAGAAAATTGTTAACGGGACGATATTTTATTTGGAATTCATTTAAACTCGTTAAATTAGATACTCAAAGTAACCACAGACCACAATAAAAGTAACCAGTTTAATCCCGTCATTTTTCATCTTCAAAATACCATAACTATGGGAACAATTACCCGCAACACAAGTGGCAGTAATCAAACAGCAAATGCCCAGATTGCCGTACAACTTTGCGCCATCCCTTTCTCTACAGACCCCAATGGAGACATGGAAAAGCTGGGCTGGAAAATAGTCTGGAATGGTATCCAGACGATCGATGCGAATTACGCATTTATTGCAGTAGACTCCACGGGGAACAACTATGCGTTGATCATACGCGGCTCGGTTCCACCCCACAGCATTTTTAGTGACTGGGACCTCTTTGCAAACTGGGTTCTGGAAGATCTGGGTGTAGTAACAATGGCACACTGGCCTTACGCCAGTACTCCAAAACCCATGATCAGCACGGGGGCTTATATTGCTTTCACAAACATGTTGCTCATGCAGGATTCCCTCGGTTCCGGCCTGTCCATAAACGAATATTTATTAGCGAATACCACCGGGAATGGCAAACAGCTTATTATTGCCGGGCATAGCCTGGGCGGAAATATAGCCAATGTTTATACATCCTTTTACGTAGACACACTGAAGCAACAGGGACTGTCTGCCGACAATATTTCTCTTTTCACCTTTGCCGCACCAGCTGCAGGTAACGGCGATTTTGCAAATGATCTCGATGCCAAGCTGCCATTAACCAACGCATGGCATTATCAGAATTCAAATGATATTGTCCCTAATTTCCCTGTTTTTGCCGGCCTCGTTTACACTGCCACGCTGTACGCCGCTCCGCCTGAAGCTGCTCAAATTACAGTTACCTATCAGGGACAAACCGTTAGTCTCGGAGAAGCCTTCCTCCTGCTTGCAGGCGTGTTCCTCCTCTATGGATACCAACAACCACAACATAACTACACGATCTTTAAAACCGACCTGTATGGTGACAATGATCAAAACACTGTTCAGGATTGGTTTGGCCAGGCGGGCGACCAGCATGCACTCAGCAACTATGCGAACTACCTCGGTGTAACACTACCTGTATCAGTGGCAAGACAGCCATTGCTACAGCCAGTTTGATCTGATCATTTAAAAATGTAAATAGAAAAACGATGGTTTGAAAACAAGCCGTCAGGATAAGAGTTATATAAAAAGAACCAGGGCTGGTCTGTGTAGACCGGCCTTTTGTTTTGGCAATTATCTGCTTCAGATCTCACGGACCTGACCTGGCGCATTTCCTGCTGTCAGCAGCGGTCAGGCCTGTCTATCTGAATAAAAAGGTAGTCATCAGCGGTCATTAAATTGCCGGCCTGCTTGTCTAATGTAAAAAAAAGCCCTATATAGTGCCTTATTTTTGGGTACTATTGGACAATAAGCATTATATAGATCAGGAGTTGTTGCAGCTTGTGGCGGATGGCGACAGGCAGGCCTATCAGTACTTATTTGAAACATATTGGGGCCAGGTGTTCGGCGCCTGCCTCCACCTGACAAAGTCTCCTGAGCAGGCCAAAGATCTGACCCAGGACATTTTTCTGAAGATCTGGGATCACCGGCAAAAACTGCCGGCTGTCAGAAATTTTGACAGTTATATATATACAATCGCACGCAACCTCGTACGTGACCAGTTGAGAACTGCCATATTCCGGGAATCTAACCGGGAATTCCTGCTACATTATTTTTCCGCCAAAGGGGTTTCCCCACAGGAAATACTGGAGGAGAAACAATTGAGCGAAAAGGTCAAAGCTGCCATCAGCAGCCTGCCACTCAAACTGCAGCAGGTATTCACACTTAGCCAGCTGGAAGGGCTGAGCCACAAGGAGATTGCCGGGCGCCTGGACATTTCTCCCCTTTCCTCCAAAACCTATATGGTGCGCGCCCTGCTGTTATTGAGAAAAATACTCGTAAAGGAAGCGGACAGTTTAATTATCATAGGACTTCTACACCTGGGACATATTTTTTTTTATTTTTTCTGAAAACCATGTTTTCCTTTTTGTTGCTCATCCGTCTATACTACGGATGGGGCATACCCTGTTGATATACTACTATGAACAAGGAGGAATTCGAACAGTTATTGAAACAATACCGGGACAATACGCTACAGGAGGGAGACCTGGAAAAGCTGTATGCCTATATCCATGCAGGTAACTATCCGGAAGTCATAGATCAGTGGCTGGATGAAACATTCCAGGATCCGGCATATGCCGTTCATTCGAAGGACTACGATCCTGCGGAGGTTTTTGCTTTGCTGGAAACGAGGCTGGACAACAGAAAGCCTGTATTCGGCTGGTGGAAAGCAGTAGCAGTAACGGCAGCCGCGGCAGCAGTCATCACCCTGTTTGTGACCATTTCACGGCAACCGCGTAGTAAGCCCGTTCCCATTAATGTAACAGCCGCGGGGAATTTTGATGCACCGCCTGGTAAGAATGGCGCTGTATTGACACTCGCCAATGGCAGCCAGATATTGCTGGACAGCTCATCTAACGGGGTGCTGGCACAGCAGGGCAGCGCCCGGCTGCTGAAAGAAGAAGGACGGCTCAATTATCACAAAGATGGCGTTGTAGGACGCGGCGCGCCTGTATATAATATGGTAAGCACCCCGCGGGGACGGCAGTTCAAACTGATGCTGTCTGACGGTACACAGGTCTTATTGAATGCCGGCAGCAGTATCCGGTTTCCAACTGTATTTGCAGGAAGCGAAAGAAGAGTAGAGATTTCCGGCGAGGCATACCTGGAGGTGGCCCAGACGGCAGATGCACCCTTTGTGATACAACTGAACAAATCCGAAGTGGTGGTACTGGGTACACAATTTAATGTAACTGACTACAGCGATGAAGATAATTCCAGAACAACCTTACTGGAAGGCGCGGTAAAACTCCGCACCGATGCACAGGAAATGGTGCTCAGACCTGGTCAGCAGGCACGTATGGAAAGGAACAGCGGCCATCTGTCAGCAAAGGCTGTAGATACTGACCAGATCACCGCATGGACAAGGAACAGGCTATCTTTTGATAAAACTGATTTTGCAGACCTGATGCGCCAGATATCCAGATGGTATGACGTAGACGTAGTTTATAAGGGAAAAGTCCCCGACATCCACATCGGCGGCTCCCTGCACAGGAACGTGAACTTATCGATAGTAATGGAATTTTTAGGAGCGAACGGTGTACACTACAGCATCAGCGACAGAACAATAACAATACTGCCATAGCGGCCACAGGGCCACTTTTCCACGAATTATGTTTTTTCCACAATTAAACTGAACCACGTATGGACTATTAGCCGACTTTTTATCCAGCATACGGAGAATAACAGAAAGCGGATCCTGATTGCAGTCAGGACCCGCAGGTAATGGATTCTTCGTTATCCAACCAAGATTGTACGAATTGACTGTTTAACTTTTAAATCCACTTTCACAAAAGTATGGAACTACTCGCTTGCGGCAAAGTACCCGCCAGGGGAAGGCGTTTGCCTGCCAAATTGCTATTAATTATGAGGATCACTGCTACACTGCTTCTTTTCGGATCATTGCATGTATGTGCTGCCGGCTTTTCTCAAAGCCTGACCATCTCATCGAAAAAGATCACGCTTGAGAAAGTATTCAGGTACTTTGAGGCCCGTACTGACTATTCATTCCTTTGGAATGAAACAGTGCTGGACAAATCCACTGTTATCAGCATAGATATTAAAGATGCTTCCCTTGCCACCGCCCTGAATGAAACGCTGAAGGGCCTGCCGGTTACCTATACTATCCGGGAAAAGGTGGTACTGATCGAAGCTAATCAACGGCAACAGCGGGACACAAGCACTCCCGCCAGTTTTCTCCTGCGTGGAAAGGTAACTGACGAAAACGGCGTTCCGCTGGCAGGGGCTACAGTTGCCATCAAAGGCACGACCAATGGTGCTATCACCAATGAGAAGGGAGAATTCACCCTGCAACATGCAGCAGCCAATATCACAGTTATTGTTTCATACATCGGTTATACCGAAAGGTCCATTGCAGTGGGCAACAGGAACCAGATCACAGTAGCGCTTTCCGCCTCGGGAACCACGCTGGGCGGCGTAAATGTGATAAGTGTTGGTTATGGTACCCTGAATAAGAAGGAAGTGTCCAGTGCCATTACCCATCTTTCCTCCAAAGAACTGTTGTCAGTAGGTGGCAACGGCGCACTGATGTCCATGCAGGGAAAAGTGGCTGGTCTTACCATCGCCAACAGCGCCGCGGCAGATCCGAATTCTACGCCCAGCATACAGCTGCGTGGTGTTTCCTCCCGTAATGCGGGACTTGGGCCTTTGTACGTGATCAATGGCGTTCCGGGCGGGAATATAGATAACCTGAACCAGAACGATATTGAGTCTATAGATGTGCTTAAAGGCGGCGCGGCTTCCGCTATCTATGGTACACGCGGCAGCAATGGCGTAATCGTTATCACTACCAAGAAGGGCACCGGCGATTCCCGCCTGTTCTATGACGGCTACATGGGCATGGATTTCATCACCAATAAATTGTCCGTACTTTCCAGGGACGAGTTCCTCGCACACAAACGCGGCGTAGACCACGGCGGCAATACCGACTGGCTGAAGGCGGTAAGCAGGAATCCTGCGCTGTCGCAGAAACATACCCTGCAGTTTTCCGGAGGCTCCGATCGTACCAATTTCATGGCGTCTGCCGACTACCGCAAGGCCAATGGTATTGACTACCGGTCATCCAAAGAAGAATACGGCGCACGCGTCAACCTGAACCACAATTCTGCTAATGGCCTGTACAGCGTGAATCTGAACGTAGCGCCCAGGATGGCAAAGACCAACATGGCTGACTATTCCGGCTTCAACTATGCTCTGACGCTCAACCCAACGCTGTCTCCCTACGACAGTACGGGCAAATATGCCTATATCAGGACCGGTTTCTTTTCCAACAACCCGGTAGAAGCAGCCAAAAACGTATTAGCGCAACAAGATATCAAATACCTGGATATGAACGGCTCCTTCAAGATCAACCTGTTGAAGAACCTGAATACAATCCTTACGGTAGGCCAGGTGAATTCTGTTTTCCGCGAAATGCATTTTACGCCCAGCACCAATACCAACGTAGCTCCTATCAACGGAGGAACCGGCAGGAACACAGCCTCACAGAAATATGATGAGAGTGACCAGAAGAGTTTCGAATGGATCGGCAACTACTCCCTGGATTTTGGCAAGCATGCCATCCGGCTGTTGGGCGGTTATTCCTTCCAGCAGTTCACCTATTCCGGCCTCTCCGGCTCCAACGAGAACTTCCCTTCCGATGTGCTGACCTGGAACAACCTCGGCTCCGGCCTCTGGAACCTGGAAGAAGGGCAGAACAACGTAGGCTCGTATAAGAACAGCTCCCGGCTGGTGGCTTTCTTCGGTCGTGTGAACTATGACCTGGACCAGAAATATTTCCTGGCAGCAAGCATCAGGAGAGAGGGGTCTTCCAAATTCGGACGCAATAACAAATGGGGATACTTCCCGGCGGTATCAGCTGCCTGGAGGATCAGCCAGGAGAAATTCATGCAGGGCATTTCCTGGTTGAATGAACTGAAGATCAGGGCTGACTACGGAGAAACCGGCAACCAGGACTTCGATAATTACCTGTCGCTCGATACCTATAGCGGTTATGGCTATTATGTATTCAACGGGGTGACCTACCAGGTATGGGGCCCCAGCCAGAATACGAACTACAACCTGCACTGGGAAAAAGCGCTCAACTTTAACCTGGGCGTCGATTTTGAAGTACTGGACAGCCGCATTTCAGGTAGTATCAACTACTATATCCGCACCAACAAAGACCTGCTGGGATATTACGCTGTATCAAATCCGCCCAACATCCAGGGGCAGACTTATGCAAACGTAGGTACCATGAAAAACTCTGGCCTGGAGTTACAGCTGAACGCCAACGTGATAAAGAAAAAGAACTTTAATTACAATATTTCCTTCGCGGGCGCCAGCAACAGCAACAAATTCGTTTCCTTTTCCAATGATCTTTTCAAAGGACAGAAATACCTGGATGTAGTGGGTATGCCGGCGCCGGGCAGTCCAGGCAACCTGCAGCGTTTACAGGAAGATAAACGTATCGGTAGTTTCTATGCACTGAAATCGGCCGGTGTGAATGAGAATGGCGCACTGCTGGTATACAACAGAAAAGGCGAGATCGTTACGGCAGACAAAGCCAATAATGACGATAAGCAGTTTATCGGCAACGGTCTTCCGCAGTTTACTGCCAGCATGGGCAACTCATTTACCTACAAACACTGGGACCTGAATATATTCCTGCGCGGCTCCTTTGGATATAAAGTTTTCAACACTGTAGCATTCTATCTTGGTACGCCAGCCACACAGTCGGACGCCAATGTGCTGACCACCGCTTATGATGGCAGTAAATATTCAAAGCTGACCAGTGCGTCCACCAGTTCAGCCCTGTCTGACTATTTCCTGGAATCGGGCAGTTTTGTCAAGATAGATAATGTGTCGCTCGGATACACACAGCCTGTACGGTTCAGGTACCTCAGTTCCCTGCGCGTTTATGTTACCGCCAGGAACCTGTACACCTTCACGAAATTTACCGGGGGCGATCCTGATCTCGTTCCGGTGAATGGTCTGTATCCAGGCGTTAACAGCAGTCTGAATTACTATCCCGCCACCACCCAGCTGCTTTTTGGTGCTCAACTTAATTTCTAAAGTCTAATTCCGTCTGAAAATGAAACGCAATATAAAAAGCTGTTTTATCCTGCTGACAGGCCTACTGTTAAGCGGCAGCTGTACTAATATCGATGAAAAACTATACGATAGGATCACCTCCGATAACTTTCTGCAAACGAAGGCAGATGTGATACGCGACTTCCTTCGGCCCTTCGAGCACTCCTACTGGAGCATACAGGGAGGGGCTACCTTCATGCTGCAGGAAAACAGTACAGATGAACTGATGACCCTCAACAGGCAGGGCGACTGGTACGATGGCGCACAATACCAGCGGGTGCATTACCATACCTGGACGCCTAACGACAATTACACCAGTGACGCCTGGAATGCCCTCTATCAGGGTATCAACCTGGCCACCAACTCACTGGAAGACCTGCAGGGCATTCAGAACCCGGGCAAATTCAACCTCACTCAGGCAGAGCTGGACGACTACATCGCCGAACTGAAAACGTTACGGGCCTGGCTCAATATCCGCGTACTTGATCTTTACAGGAACATGGTGATTGTTACCAAGGTAAAGGGAGAAACGCAATCCGGGCCGCAGGTAACGCCACAGGAAGCTTTTGACTTCATTGAAAAAGAATTGAAAGAGGCTATCCCTGCCCTACCTACCAGGCAGGACCTGGGCGCCAATGCTATCGGCCGGTGGACAAAAGGCGGTGCAGCAGCACTGCTGGTACGTCTTTATCTGAATGCCAAGGTATATACCGGTAAGGAAAGGTTTACTGATTGTGCTACGGTATGTCAGGACATCATTGATGGCAAATATGGTACTTATGCTTTGGAAAACAGGTGGGATGCACCGTTTGACTATAACAACAGTCAGTCGGCCGAGACCATTTTCGGTTTCCCTGGAAGTTTCGGACTTACCCACTGGCAGTATTCAAGCAATATGTATTTCTGGATGATGCCTTATCAGGCCACCCGCTATCTTGGCTTTACTGATTTTGGCGAAGCCAACCCGAAATATGCCTTACAACCAGGCCGTGATGTGGATAGCGTAGAATATACTTTCACGATGGGTAAGCCTTTTGTGAAGTTCCAGCGTTATCCTGATGACTACCGTCTTAAGAAATACAAGAACCTGGGCAACAGCAAACGCGAAGGCATGTTCCTCTATGGTTACCTGCCATATGTAAATGCAGATGGAAAGACGGATACCGTAAGAGGTAACAAAGGGCCTTATGCGCTGTTCCTGCGCGATCAGGTAGGCATGTTCCTGAATACACCACCGGGCGTTAAGATCAGTGACAAAGAGTCAAATATGAATCATGGCGATCATAACTCAGGCGTATTCCCTATAAAATATCCCTATTATCCAAACGATGATGACAATAAAATAAGTTCTGCCTATGCAGAAATAAGGCTGGCGGAGATCTATTATTCCCTTGCGGAATGCAAATACAGAGCTGAAGACAGGCCAGGCGCAGCAGCCTTGTTAAACGCAGTGCGTACGCGTAATTATCCTGCCGGTTCACCCAGCCTGTACAACGCGAATGGTAGTCAGCTGACAGACCAGGAAATGCTGGATGAATGGGGCCGTGAGTTCCTGGTAGAAGGCAGAAGGAGAACTGATCTCGTGCGTTGGGGTGTTTTCCATACAGGTACATGGTGGGACAAACAACCGGATGCAGACGATCATACAACAATATTTCCTATAGGTCAGAATGTGCTGAACGCCGCAAGAATATTGAAACAGAATCCGGGCTATTGATTGTCATGAGACAATCTTAGCAATGCATCGGGCACTGAATATTTTTTACAGATTTCATATCTGGCAGGTTTCAACCCACGTTACCAGGTACACTGGTAGAAGGTCGGAGTAATTTCTCCGGCCTTCTTTGTTTTACCCCTGTCCGGAATCTGTCTAATAAAAGAACTGTTCCAATATGATCTTCCCGTCTTTTACCTGGAAAATGCCAATCTCTTCCAGTTGCACGCGGCCTCTGTTCTTAAACGTGATATCTCTTTTCAGTATAACACTGAAGAAATCTACCGTAACCAATGGCTCGCTACAGGATTGACTATGCAATTCTTCACGTGATTCACGAAAAGCCACGCCTTTGGCTACAACAGCTGGTTTCCCTTTTGTAACAACCTGCATACCCCTTGCGGCTGCATGTTCCGGTTCCACAGAGATGACATTGTCAGCATAATATTCATCCTGTATCCGGATGTATTCGTTTTGGCAAGCCAGCTCATAATACTTGTTTGCAACTTCCTGTGTAGTCATATATGTCCGTTTTAGTATTTAGGACAAAGTTGGAACAGGGAAGTGACAACCCTATGTCAGTAGGGTTGTCAGGGCTGCAAAATTTTTATTTTACCGGCTATGACCAGGGTTATTCCCCATACAGATGAATAGTAGCGGTTTTCTGCAGATCGGCGATCCATTCCTCCGTATATCTCACCAGGTCTTTCTTTTCGGGGCTTGCCTTCACTTCCCCCTGGGCGCCAAATACGATCAGGCCCAGTGCTATACAGTGTGCCATACTAAGATGTAAAGCCAGGCCGGTGCTAAAGCCAACGATATAATTCAGGCGTGCGTCCGGGGCCGCTTCTATTTCATGGTCTACTATTTTGCGGGTGAGCACAAACTGTTCTTTCGCCGTAAATACCAGCGCATTAGAGGCGGAGTAGATCAGCACCCGGGCAATATCCATTGTTCTGAAGATGGAATAGTATTTCCTTTGCAGATCCACGTAGGTCTGCTCCCCTAACGAAACGTCCCTGCCGACGCCATTCAGCATCTTCCACAGGCTGATGGCCTCACTTTCGTCGAGGGCAAAAGTCACCTGACCATGTAGTGAAAAGTCGCTTACAATATCCAGTGCTTCGCCGACCTGGAAAGATAACTTTGCAACGGGGTCTCCAAGGTAGAACAGGAACTCGATGTCATTTCTTTCAAGGGGTTTGATCACATCGCTCAGCAAACCATCCCATATACTTGAAGCACTTGAGATGGCAGACCAGTTATCAAAACCTACCATCAGGCAATTGCTGAATAAGGACTGTAATTCCCGGATCACGTTGTCCTTTCTCAGGTAAGGCCATAAATATTCTTCACTGGTTGCCTGTGGAATGTCAATGCGTAATGCATTTAATGGTGTATGGTCATAACTGCTGTTTATCATAAGACTGCGAATACCTAATAGCTGCAACAGCTCAGGCAATGTATCTTCCTTGATACCTAACGCATTCCTGTGGGGAGCTGTAGCCGAGCGGTTCAGGTAAACATATTCCGGAATGGCTTCCTTTTTTACTGTCGTAAGCAGGTCATCCAGTATTGATCCCACGTTTACTACATTCATGGCATTTGTTTCCATTATTTCGAGCAACAGCTATGCCACCGGGATTAATAATTGACAATCAATACATTGAATGGAATATCGGATAACTGAGCGCTCTAAATATCGCGTCATGGCGATGGGATTAACGAAATACAGTGAGCGGGTATATGGATCATTTCGCTGGTCTCAACGCTATTATCTGACCTTGTCCTGGCTTGCTCCAAGGCATCAATCAATCACCGTCCCTCTCGTCTCTTCACTACCATTCCAGGTTTCTCCCGCCATCTCCTTCAAAGTCCCTTCAATTACCCGGCACATTTCGTTCAGGGCAAGGTCATTGGCTTCTATTCCAAATGGATCTTCAATTTCATCTGCTATTGCCTCCAGCGCAACAAACGTATAGGCGATAAAGGTCACGATAAATGGTGTGAACCAGCTTAAGCTGTCTACTAAGCCAAACGGCAGGAGAAAGCAATAGATATACACCGTCCGGTGCAGCAGTACACGATAACTGTAAGGGAGAGGCGTGGAGGCAATCCGCTCGCAACCACCCACTATATCAGAAATTTTGTCCAGGTTCTGATCCATGGCGGCCTGCTGAATAGTATCTATCTTTCCATCCAGTTTCAAGCGCTGCACCCATTCCGCCATCAGGCGCATGATAATGACAGGTTTGAACCGTGCGTTCATAATGAGCTCGAATTGTGATCCCGGCAGTCTTTTCTTCAGGTCCTCCGCTGCATCCGTTCCTCTCAACTGGTGCTTCAGGGCATAAGCACAGGCAATTAACAGCTGTACAAAGCTAAGGGCCGACTTGTCGCCATCTGCAAAGTTCGTAAAAGACAATGCCTGCCGGGCAAGAGAGCGGGTGTCGTTCAACAGGGAGCCCCACAGCTTGCGCCCTTCCCAGAAGCGGTCATAGCTGGCATTGTTGCGGAACCCCAGGAAGAGGGCCAGCGCTATCCCAAATAAGGTGAACGGCGCCGGGTTGAGGGGGATTTTATAAGTCAGGAATGTTCCGTGAAAATAGACCACTCCGACGGCTACAGTAAAAAGGAGTGTCAGTCTTGGCAGTAGCTTGGGCAATACCGACCCGTGCCACACAAATAACATTCTGAACCAGTTTTCTCTTTTTCTGATGATCATACTACAAATGTGCGCTTATTTTAAAATAGATTCATTGAGTTTTATCAAGTTTTTAAGCGCATCGCCAATGGTATTATTGAAATAAACATAAACAGTCTTCCCTTCTTTTAACCAGGCATTGATCCTATCGGCATATCCCTGTAACACTTCATCTGAATACCCGCCTTTATAATCGCCCGCCGGCCCGTGAAATCGCACATATTCGAAATCAAGCCGGAAACTTAAGGGAGGAGGAATGGATTTAGGCATATCGTGTATTACCATGGCCGCATGATATTTGGTTAACAGCTTATATGTCTCCTTCCGGTACCATGACGTATGCCTGAACTCAATACTTAAATGCCATGTTTTCTTTGGATCGTACTGCTGGATACCAGCCAGCAGGCGTTCCAGTTGTGCCACACTGTCAAAAACAATACTGGCCGGAAACTGGACCAACAGGGCGCCTTTCTTGTCCCCTACCTGGTCAATGACATGCATAAACTTTTGCACCAGCTCATCCTCGAAAATAAGTCCTTTGTTGTGCGTAATTCCTCTGAACAATTTAAACGTAAACTTAAATCCTTCCGGCACTTCTGTTGCCCAGCGCTTTGTAGTCGTCGCCATGGGGACTTTATAAAAGGAGCTGTTCACCTCAAGACTGTTAAACAAGGAGGCATAATATGAAAGCCTGCTTTTATCCTGATAAGCCGGTGGGAAAGCCAGCTTATTGGCAACGGGCAGCACCAGTCCGCTTGTACCTGCGTAGCATTTACTTTTCGGGTTCATATTGATCTGTAGGCATTGTTACTGGAGGATAGTTCAAATATTACGCCAGGGGGATTTTTCCCTATTAACATGGAATTAACTTAATCAAGCACTTCATTTAGTAATATCGTGCCCCTGCGATATTCCCATACCTGTTGACATTTTTACGTTCAATAAATATTGCTCAACTATGAGATTATACCTACAGATCACCAGGAGCACTGAAACGGTGCCTTTCAATTACCAACACTATCTGACGGGGGCACTCCATAAATGGATCGGCGCTGAAAATGACATACATGACAAAACCAGTCTCTATTCCTTTTCCTGGTTGCAACAAGTAAATACCAATGCCGATGGCATCAGAACGACAGATAGATCTTCTTTTTTTATTAGTGCCTATGACGACAAATTAATAAAAAAGATACTCTATGGCATAAGGCAGGACCCTGTAATCGGGTTCGGAATTAAAGTTTCAGGCGTACAAATAACAGCTCCACCAGCCTTCAGCAACAAGGAGATCTTTCGTACTGCCAGTCCGATACTTATAAAAAAGAGACAAGACAATAATGAAAAGCACATTGAGTATAATGATCCCCACGCTGGCAAATACCTGACAGAAGTATTGCAGAAAAAACTGACGATCGCCGGTTTATCTGGTGAAGGGCTCAGCATTGGTTTTGATATGACTTATCCCAGCCCGAGAACAAAGATTGTTAAGTATAAAGAAATCGGGAACAGGGTCAACATCTGTCCCGTCATTATAGAAGGCAGTCCCGAACAAATCGAATTTGCCTGGCATGTAGGCGTGGGCAATAGTACGGGCATTGGCTTTGGCGCATTAAAATAGTACAGCATGAATTATTATATAGTAAAGTATTCCGGCCCTTTTGGGTTTATCAAACCCTGGACTGCTGTCAGAGACAGCGAAACTTTCAGTCAGCAATTCCTGACACCTTCGATAGTTGAGGGTATTGAGAAGAAGTTATTCCCTGAGTTATTAAATGAAGATACCCTGGGAAGAATATTGAAAATTAAGCGGCACCGTCTCAACTACCAGGGTATAGATATTCAACAGGAAAGAACCTGGTCTAAAGGTGGGATTAACGTCTACAAAGACAAGAATCAATATAAGACCAATATTGGCATCATCAACCGGGGAATATTAATTAATCCAAACCTGTATCTCGCTTTCGGTGAGCAATCTGATGCTGATACTGCAATGAAACAGACAATTTGTTTATGTAGGAATGAAGATCTGCTTTTCCCTGAACAGCTATTTATAACAAATGAAGACAGGCTGGAGAAGATTGATGGCTTTGAACTGTTGCCAGCAAGGGCTGAAACCGGTTTCAAAGTCGGGTACAACCGTTTTAACAACGCGGCTGAGATGTTTGGTGAGCTAAAAATATATGGAAACCCCATCAGGTCCCGGTATGAAGACGACATGTCCTATTCTGGCTAAAAGTGCGCTTGAAGGAAACTTATCCCTCTTGGAGCACACCCGGCATGTAGTGCTGGCAATGGCGCTATTTGCAAAAAGATCCGGTTTGAATATAGATCCGGAAATAGCCAGGAAAGGGGCTGTTTTACATGATCTCGGCAAAGCGCATCCACATTTCCAGCGAAAGATATACCACCAGAAAAGCACATCTTTACGGGACAATCTTGAATGGGATTTTATTCACAGGCATGAAATTTCATCCTTAGCCTTCCTCCCCTGTTTTCCTGCATCTGAATGGGATATTCTGACAGATCTCGTCATTGCACATCACAAATCAATTATTAATGACCCTGGAGAAAAAGGTATTCTTGACCTTACAAGGTTCCGCGATACGCTCGACAATCATCTGAAAGACTGGGAGGAATGGTACATCCACGGACTGGAAATTATCCGGCATTTTGGGTATTCCGTTAAAGATATACCCAGAGAAGAGGCCAAAGCAGCGCTGGAATATGTAGTCAGCCATTGCGATAAAAAGAAAAACGGGGTATCCCTTCTGCGGGGCTTGTTAAAATCGGCAGATCATTTTGCATCAGCGTTTACGCATAACACACAGCAGCAACTAGGATCACTGTTCGAAATCCCAGATTTAACATACTACCATAGTGAAAAAAGAAAGAGCAGTATCTATCCCCTATCATTACTTCCATCTGACAATACCAGGAAACACACCTTCGTAGTAGCACCTACAGGAGCAGGAAAAACAGACTTTCTCCTGAGAAGATGCAGCAGGAGGGTCTTTTATTTATTGCCATTCCAGGCCTCTATCAATGCCATGTGGGAAAGAATAAAGGAAAATGTGCCCAATAAAGACGTCCGCCTGCTGCATGCAACATCCAGGATCGTCGTGAAAGACAACAATGATGAGCAAATTCTGCAGCCATTGGTTGGTGCTGCGGTAAAAGTGCTCACTCCTCACCAACTGGCTGCTGTTTTATTTGGGATAAAGGGCCACGAAAGTATATTACTGGATTTACAGGAAACTGATATTATCCTGGATGAGATCCATACCTACTCTGATTTTTCCATGGCAATGGTATTAGATCTTGTTAAAACATTGGTGAGATTAAACTGTAATGTTCATATAGGCACGGCAACTATGCCCACAACGCTTTATAAAAAACTGTCCGAAATCTTAGGCGGTACAGACAATATATATGAGGTAAAGCTGCCCGCTCCTGTGCTTGATACATTCGACAGGCATATCATTGATAAAATAGCGCATGAAGATCAGATCAACGGTATACTCGCAGAAGCATTCGCTAAAGGAGAAAAAGTCCTGCTGGTATTTAATACCATCAGGAAGGCGCAGTCTACATTTAAGCAACTGCTGGACGATTTTCCCGACATCCCTAAAATGCTTATTCACAGTAGATTTAAAAGAGCGGACAGGGTGGAGCTGGAAAGAAAACTAAAAAAGGAATTTAATGGCGATGCATCCGGCAATGGCAGCCCCGGAATAAGGCCTTGTCTTGTTGTTTCCACACAGGTAGTAGAAGTAAGTCTTGATATAAGCTTTGACAGGATGATCACAGAATGCGCTCCCCTGGACAGCCTGATACAGCGTTTTGGACGGATAAACAGGATAAGGAATGAGCAGACATTAGGAAAATATAAACCGATCCATGTTATCAGCCCCGGAAACAATCCTTTACCATACAAACAGGAAATCCTCAAAGCCAGCTTTGATCAACTACCGGAGCACTTTGGATTATTAAAAGAAAATTCCCTTCAGGAAAAACTGGACACAGTTTATCCGGATATTGACACCAAAGAGATCGACATACACCTTATCTATAGAAACGACAGGTATATTATTAAAGAACTTACCGATAACAAAAAGTCTATCCTGATAGATGCACTGAAAATTGAAGGGGCTACCTGCATCCTTGAAAGCGACAGGGATACTTATATAAATGCTGATTGGGAAACCAGGCAGCAGTTTGAGATCCCCATCAGATACCAGACTATCATGAGATATAAAAAACAATATGAGCAGTTAGAGGTGGGTTCATATCCTTTCGTAATACCCCAACAAGTCGAAGCGTATAATATGTATGGGTTACAATTAACTGAACACGATAATTTTCTATAAAATGTATACAAGCTATATAGGAAAGAAATTCCTGCACCTTTACAGAAAACGGCATAACAAAAGTGAGACCTATTCAGCCGCACAGTTCTTCGAAGAAGAATTCTTTCCGCTGTTTTTCCGGGACGAATCACACCTGATGCACGTAGGTAACTCGCCTTTCTTTCAAAGGCCCAGGGAGGAAGATGTTGCCAGATATGGCGGCAGGTCTCTTGCGCAATTCCAGAACCTTAAAAACAAGATCCGCAACGGCGTTCCTAGTGGAGCAACCTATGTAGGATTTGCAGCGGAGGAAATACAGGCTACCTCTTCCGGCCAGTTAACAAATATGGATTTCAACATCGATGAAGAAGAGATCTACGCCTCATGGATAGGAGAAGCCTTAGCCATAGGAGTTAATGGCGGATTTGCGATGCTGATCGATGAAGAAGAGATCTTATTCAGTCTGTTCAGTGGCTGGAAACATTACAGGAAATATCTCCAGCAAACCCCGAATGTAAAAGACAAACAAATCGAGACGTGGAATGGACAGTGGCTATACCTGGCCTTATTGGAAGACTTTAACGAAGAAGACTTTAACTATAGTAACATTGAAGCTGTTGAAGGGATTGGCGGTCTGGCTATTCCCACCCAGAAATGGTCTAAAGTATTTTTCCGGCTGTCTAAAAGATATCCATCCAGGGAGATTGTCATATATGCTTATAATCTCTCCCAAACCAATACGACCCTCGGATTTATTAAGGTATATCTCCCAGACATCCGGCATTTGTACGAGTTCAGGGATAAGATCTTTATTAATAAAGAGGGTGTTGTATTAAATGATAAACAAATAGAATCACTTGAAACATTCTACAATTTTAAATCTGCCTGTAAGAATGGAAGTATCGGCCTGAAGGCGATGGAACCGGCTAAACTCAGGGAATTCATGCCTAAGGGATCTGTTCCTTATGCCCAGGGAAAAGACTTCAAATTTTCGGACGAGACATCATTCATTCATTATCACCTTTTAAAACTATGGATAATTGCTATGCTTAACAAAACAGACCTGCATCAATTGGCTTCAGAGGTCGCAAAATCATTGCTTGACTTTGAACGCAAACCAAACAGAGGGAAAAAAGACCTGGATACACTTTCAGAAGAAACCAGGAGTGCTTCCAATATCCGGACATTTATTGACCGGCTTACTCAAATACTGGAAGCAGACAACAGGGAAGTTTTCCGTAATGTAGTCGACCAGGTTATCAGGATGCCTTCGGATAACTTCCCGCTCTTTGTAACACTGATCCGTTTTGAATATGCTTATCAAAAAGTAAATAATAATTAATACACATGAAAAATACACCATTCATTTACCTGAGGGGCCTGCGTCATGCACAGCATACAGTATTTGCTGTCAACGATGGCCAAAAGTTTTATGTTGACCCGCAATTTGGAAAAAAAATGGCCTATTCCAGTGGGCAACAGGTGAAGCGTTCCGTTCTGGAAGCATTAAACATGCCTTTCTCCGCCATGACATTCAACTGGGAGATCGACAAAAAAGACAACAAGGCCAGCCAGAAGGAGCCTCACTCTCCCTGCGATCCATCTTTCACTGACCAACTGCTGGGAGGTTATATGAAAGCGGAAAGCGGCAGTTTCGGGGTTAAAAGAAGAAGTCCCCTCTCCTTTTCTGCCATGCGTCCTTTGCATCCGCTGCTGGGAGGGATTGAATACCCAACGGAAAATCTCACTTTCGACAGGACTTCTCACCCGGAGCATCACGAAGTGAAGGTGTTCTGGTTAGACAACAAAAAACGTGGGGCGCAACTCTCAAAAGAGGAACTGGATGAGTGGTTGACAAGCAACAAAAGAACCTTACCCAGCCGGGCATTTATACAGGATCAGACCCGCGTGAGCGGGCTATTTGCCTATGATGTAGCTATTGACCTACGCACATTGTTCTGCGTTTCTACCAATAAACTTGAACCGGAGTTATTTCCGGAAGTTGAAAAGAAGCTCCGGTCTGAAGGATGGGTGGAAGGGGCCAATATATTCGGCAAATGCCTGATCTGCCCGAAAGAAAAAAGAGATGAGATCATCCCTGCATTGGCAAAAGCTTTAATTAACTGGAGAATAACATCCAACCAGTCCCGTACTTTCAGCCTGATGGAAACGGTAGCCCTGGCTATAAGTGATAATGCCAACCAGATTGCCTATGCTATTCGTGGGGATCTGAGAGACGACACCGAACGTCCGCAGGCAGTACCTAAAATTGATGAATCAACCCAAGCGGAATTGTTTATCACGCCGATTGCATCGAGTCATATAGCTGGTTCTGTTGGCAGCGCCGATGCGCTGGAAAAGGCAGAGCACAGATTGGCAGCAATGATCAGCCAGTTTGACTTTGAGCATCAGGTGAACTAATTTCTATCCGATGTTAATTGTACCGGCAGGAATGAATTTAACAGCAACTCATATCAACTACTATCACATCTGCCATCGGAAACTATGGTTATTCTCAAATGGCATTACGCTTGAGCACACATCCGATCTGGTCGCTGAAGGGAAATTAACAGGAGAAAACAGTTATCCTCAGAGAGCCGCAAAATATACGGAAATAGAAATAGGGGGAAGCAAAATTGACTTCTACGACGCAAAGAATAAGATCATTCACGAAATAAAGCAATCGGGCAGTATGGAAGAGGCACATGAATGGCAGGTTAAATATTATATCTGGCTGCTGGAACAGAACGGTGTGAATGGCGTCACCGGCATTATCGAGTACCCTAAATTGCGGCAAACGCAATCTGTATCTTTCTCGGATAGCGATCGTGTGTATCTGGAACTTTGCATGGAACAGATCACTAACATTGTCCAAAATCTCATGTGTCCACCACTTTTGAACAATTCAATCTGTAAGAAATGCGCTTACTATGAATTTTGTTACGCTTCTGAATAATACCTCGTCAGATGAAAAAATCATACTATTTGTTCAACCCCGGTCGGATGAGCCGGGAAGATAATACGCTTAAATTCGCTGTAACAGACGATAATGGGAATGAATCCTCTACAAAGTACATCCCTGTTGAAACCGTTGACAACCTATATGTTTTTGGCAGCCTTGACACCAATAGCACCCTGTATAACTTCCTTGGGAAAGAACATATAAGTGTTCACTTCTTCGATTACTATGAACATTACACGGGTTCCTATATGCCCAAAGATTATCTATTGGCAGGAAAAATGATCATCGCTCAAACAAATGTCCATTCAAACTTCCGTGAAAGATTATCACTCGCTCAGAAACTAACTGAAGGAGCCGCTTTCAATATGCTGAAGAACCTCAGATATTACAATAACCGGCAAAAAGACACCTCTGAACAGATTAGCCGTATTGAGTTTTTAACGGAGAGCATATTATCAACAACCGATATTGATATGCTCATGGGAATAGAAGGAAACATCAGGTCAAGCTACTATGAGGCATTCTCTATCATTATCAATGATTTTGAAATGGGACAACGCAGCAAGCGGCCTCCTTCAAATGAGATTAACGCCATGATCTCATTTATTAACAGCCTCTGTTATACACTTTGCCTTGATATGATCTACCACACACAGCTTAACCCTACAATCAGCTTTCTACATCAGCCAGGTGAACGACGATATTCATTAGCCTTAGATCTGTCAGAGATCTTTAAGCCAATACTGGTAGATCGCCTGATATTTTCCTTATTAAACAAAAAGCAAATACAGGCCAGTGATTTCGACCATAAATTAAATAGCTGTTTGTTAAAGGAAAGCGGTAGAAAAATTATTGTCAAATCCTGGGACGAGAAAATCAACGAAACGATCAAACACCGGTCTCTTGGCAGAAATGTCAGTTACAAACATCTTGTCAAACTGGAATGCTATAAATTAACCAAGCACATTCTGAACATTGAAGAGTATAAACCATTTAAAGCCTGGTGGTAATCTATGTATATTATACTTGTATATGATATTGAAGAAAAGCGGGTATCCAAGATGCTTAAACTTTGCAGAAGATACCTACACTGGATTCAAAACAGCGTATTCGAAGGAGAATTAAGTCCTGTACAATTAAAAGAACTCATTTTTGAGGCTGAGTTAATCATGGATGCCCGGAAAGACAGCCTTATTATCTTTAAAACCCGTCAGGAAAAATGGTTGGAGAAACAGGTCATTGGCAAAGAGAAGAATGAGATTGATAATGTTTTGTAGGCGTCGAGGTTAATGATTTTAGGAAATCTTGCCTTTCCAGAGTTATGCCCACAACATGTAATGCGTTAACTGCCAATAGATTAATCCCATCGTCTATGTCCAGGGGAAATTATACTTTTATAGGTAGACGACCTGGGAGGAACAAATCACGTGATTTTAATTAAATTAAGTTATTGGAACCCAAAGGATTGATATATACTTTTCGGCGGGTTTGAATTGTACCGTATAGGAATTGAAACGTATTCAAAAGTTAGCAAAATACAAAAGCAGGAACTGTTTGAATTGTACCGTATAGGAATTGAAACTTCTTTACCCGGGCGCCATTTTCATATGACGTATTCGTTTGAATTGTACCGTATAGGAATTGAAACCCACCTGGACAGAACAGCAGTTCAAAGAAAGCAAAGGTTTGAATTGTACCGTATAGGAATTGAAACTCATCTGACTGGTCTAAGTAATACCGGTCCTTCGAGTTTGAATTGTACCGTATAGGAATTGAAACTATGTTATTGTCTATCTGCCGGCTCGGTGTATATCTGTTTGAATTGTACCGTATAGGAATTGAAACAAACGACTATGCCAGGACGATGCAAAAGCCGCCTTTGGTTTGAATTGTACCGTATAGGAATTGAAACTCCGCAGGCGCTCCGGGATCACCTACAGTGTAGTTGGTTTGAATTGTACCGTATAGGAATAGAAACGAATAGAGACGCTGACTGTTGATCAAATCGAGCTAGTTTGAATTGTACCGTATAGGAATTGAAACTAGCTTCGCGTTCCTGCTCGAAAAGATCTTTACTAGAGTTTGAATTGTACCGTATAGGAATTGAAACTGCTCTTCCGGTCGATAGAACTAACGAAAAAACTCGTTTGAATTGTACCGTATAGGAATTGAAACTCAACCAAATGACGGCAGCACAAATCAGGTTGGACAGTTTGAATTGTACCGTATAGGAATTGAAACTTATATAGCGTCTCGCAGGTCTCTTTCTCGCCGGCGTTTGAATTGTACCGTATAGGAATTGAAACTTTTGAATGTGATATTTTATGCGAATAATGTGGTCTGTTTGAATTGTACCGTATAGGAATTGAAACCCTTTAAGCTCGAGGTTATATTCTCTGATGAGGAGGGTTTGAATTGTACCGTATAGGAATTGAAACGATTATAACATGTTGGTATCCCTGCGGCAGAATGTTGTTTGAATTGTACCGTATAGGAATTGAAACGACACTAAAACAGACGACAATGCCTGAACAGAAAATGTTTGAATTGTACCGTATAGGAATTGAAACTATATCATTCTGTCTACTCAGACGTCTGTTGATCAAGTTTGAATTGTACCGTATAGGAATTGAAACTATACGCTAGTTAGCTCTTTATCCTCGTGACCTGCGTTTGAATTGTACCGTATAGGAATTGAAACAAACGCAGGATGTTGGCAAGGGTCAGTTTTCCCATCAGGTTTGAATTGTACCGTATAGGAATTGAAACGGTATATTCTGTATATCTGCGCTCACTCGATCAGCATGTTTGAATTGTACCGTATAGGAATTGAAACTAGTAAAAATATCCTTTCGGCAAATATCCCCACACCGTTTGAATTGTACCGTATAGGAATTGAAACTTATCATGTGGTGTCATGTTGCGCATGAAAGATCTTGTTTGAATTGTACCGTATAGGAATTGAAACCACTTTCCCGGACCACCTCTTTCGCATCATAGAACGGTTTGAATTGTACCGTATAGGAATTGAAACTATCAAAATTTTACACGCAAAAGCGCCTGTTAATAGTTTGAATTGTACCGTATAGGAATTGAAACTTATAATACCATATTGACTGATCAGATGTCTTATATGTTTGAATTGTACCGTATAGGAATTGAAACATCTTCCAGTCGAAGATGGTTTTATTCACGAGGAGAGTTTGAATTGTACCGTATAGGAATTGAAACTCTTCTAGCCAGTTCGCTTTGTCAAAATTGTGACTATGTTTGAATTGTACCGTATAGGAATTGAAACGAGATAAAGACAGCTGATAAAATTGCCGTTGAGGTAGGTTGAATTGTACCGTATAGGAATTGAAACATGAGAGTTATAAACGAAATAAGCGCAAACAGCGCGGTTTGAATTGTACCGTATGGGAATTGAAACCGTTCTGCTATAGTTTTATCAAATGCTGTAGGGGAGGTTTGAATTGTACCGTACAGGAATTGAAACTTGAGGGCCAGGTAATGCTGCTGGCTAACTCCGTGCAGTTTGAATTGTACCGTATAGGAATTGAAACGAATTTAAAGCCGCCATTGTAAAAAGATTGCACGAAGTTTGAATTGTACCGTATAGGAATTGAAACACAGCACCAGATGCTGATGGATTTTATTTTGCTGAGCTTGAATTATACCGTATAGGAATTGAAACATTTCTTCCAGGGATATACCAACGTACAGCCTTACCGTGTTTGAATTGTACCGTATAAGAATTGAAACAGTAGATGCGGTAACGGTGTATAGATATTCATCCTCAGTTTGAATTGCACCATATCGGAATTGAAACTTGTTATTGTAGGTATATGTTGTAATCTTGTTAGTGCTTGAATTGTACCGCATAGGAATTGAAACTCTGGTGTAAAACCTTCCACGGCTGCGCCTCCGATCGTTTGAATTGTGCCGTATAGGAATTGAAACGAGATGGCCCGACAACAGAATTAGCAAGTGAGCCCAGTCTGAATTGTACCACACAGGAATTGAAACAACCAACTCGCTGCGACTTTTACCGTATCATGATCTGACTATTTGTACCTCACAGGAATGCCCCGAAAAACCTTATACCCCCAAAAAAGGCCGCCTCTCGCGAGACGGCCCTTCTCATTTCACCTATTTAAAACTACATGCGAATGAACTTCGCACTTTCTTTACGCGTACCAGCCGCATTTACAGTCTTTATAATCCACGTACCTTGTGGTACGCTGCTAATATCAACACTGATCAACTGCTGACCTTTGCCGCTACCCACATACTCCTTACGTAACACAGGTTTTCCACCTTTAATTCCCCATACCTCTACATATATCTTCTCAGCTGCCGCTGCGTTCACCTGGATCTGCACAGTTGAACCAGTCACAGGATTCGGATACACAACCAGTGATTTAACGGCAGCCGTAGGACTAACAGCCTTCACATCCGCTACCGCCAGCTTTGCACTACCGGAGCAAGCGCCCAATGGCTTCCACCAATAGTCTGCTGTTCCAGGGGTAACGTTATACAATCCGTTAGCGAGCGACTCATACAGATTACCATTATACACCACCTTGTCTCCCATATTATACACGGCAGGATATGGTGCATAAGCAGGTACGCCTGCACAGTTACCACCTCCGGTAGATCCATTGACAGCGATATTCACGCCGCCACTGGTAGTGGTCGCGCCGCCATTATCTGTAGCAACCGCAGTAAGCGTATAAGTTCCTGCCGCTACGTTGTTCCAGGTATAGGTATAAGGAGCGCTGCTCACTTCACCCAGTTTCGCGCTGCCATTGTAGAAGGCCACTTTTGCAATGCTGCCGTCTGCATCGCTTGCAGCAGCGGTAATGGTTACAGAAGCCGGAGCAGTAAATGAAGCGCCGCCTGCAGGAGAAGTAATGCTTACTACCGGGGAGTTGTTGCCTGGATTAGTACCACCACCACAATCTCTTTCATATTTCCACACCTGGCCATCTCCGCTGTGTGTGTCAGGCTGCTCATTCTGCGTCCACCATTTGGCGGTGTATATTTTGCTATTGTAAACAACCTGCATATTGCCGGTATAAACAGCACTGGCTGACCATGCAGCAATGCCATCACAGGAATTACCACCGGTACCATTTACTACAATTGAAACAGTTGCCGTAGTTACTGCACCGGCATTATCAGTAGCCTTAGCGCTCAGCGTATAATTGCCAGTCGCTACATTTGTCCATGTGTAGCTATAAGGGCTGGATGTAGCTTGTCCCAGCTTAACGCTGCCGTTATAAAATTCTACCTTGGTAACTGAACCATCCGGATCAGAAGCAGATGCCGTAATAGTAACAGTAGCAGGCGCATTAAATGTGGCACCGCCTACAGGAGAAGTGATATTCACTACAGGCACTTTATTACCGCCGTTGCCGCCGCCTTTCACCAGCACTTCATCATGAATAGCGGAAAGCAATGAATAAGCACCCACAGCATCCTGGGAAAGTTCCCACATCATAATGCCGCTTCCCTGATCCCAGGCCAGGTCAGTTTTACTTTTAATAGTAGTGATGCCATTATAACCGACACCGTTGTAGGTGTCTGAATAGGGACTGGCTCCTCTTGCGATCAACGCAGCATAACTCTCCCAGCTCGGACGGCCATAAAAAGGTACGCCCAGTACTGTTTTGCTGGCAGGTAAGCCCCTACCCTTCCAGTAAGATATAGATTGTGATGCATATGCATAAGTGGAGTGATCATAGTTGTTATAGTCATATGCCATCAGGTTCAGGAAGTCTACCTGTGAAAACACAGAACTGAGTACACCTTCACCGCCGGTACCTACTACAGCGGCTGTCAGCAGTTTACCCTGTGCATGCAAAGCCGTAGCCAGCTGTGTCATTAACGCGAGGTAGTTGTTGGCTGAAGCACCCGGATCCGGATACTCCCAGTCAATATCAGCACCATCCAGGTTATACTGGCTCACAAAATTCATCACGCTGTTGGTAAAATTGGTACGGTAACTACTGTTCCCTGCCAATGATTCAAAACCGCTGTCATCACCATTGTTCCAGCCGCCGATAGAGATCAGCACTTTAACGCCGTTGGCATGTGCCAGCGAAACGAGGCTTTGCAGTTTGGAAGGGTTATCAACGCCCTGTAATCCTCCTGTTGCCGTAGGTAATACAAACGCATAGTTAATGTGAGTAAGCTTGCTGTATTGCACAGCATTTACATCCCCCGACCAGGAGGGCATGTATCCGATCACTCTAAACTGTGCAAAGGACAATAAAGACGTAATTAGAAGAGCACAGGCCAGCATGCCTGCCCTGATCCATTGTTTTGTTCTCATTGATTCGGGTTTTAAGATTGATACTTAAGGATCTACACAAGGGTAGCTTAAGCAATTTCAAGGATAGCTAATGGTTATTAATAGGATTGTCTATAAGATGTCGTGCTGGTAGCCGGATGGTACCATTGAGAAGAAAAAAAACTAACACGACTTCCTAGCCCTTCTTCATCAGGTCTTCTACATCCTGCGCTCCCGGCCTTGTCTTATTGTCTGCGTATTCTTTTGGCGTTACCTTAAACTGTTGCAAAAAACACTTCGAAAAATAGGATGGTGAACTAAACCCTGTCATATAGGCTATTTCTGTTACCGTATGTGCCCCTGCCTGCAGCAGCCTTGCCGCATGCTTCAGCCTTACCAGCTTTATCAGCTCATTGGGTACATATCCCGAAAGGGATTTCAGTTTCTTATGCAGGTTCGAGCGGCTCATGGCCATGTTCCTGCTTAGTTCCTCTACGGAAAGTTGCGGGTCAATGATCCGCTCTTCGATAATACTCACTACCTTTTCCATGAACACCTTATCCCTGCTGTTGGTGGCCAGCACACTCACGTCACTGTTAGGCTGCTCTGAATATTTCAGGCGCAGCTTCTCCCTGGAAGCGATCAGGTTCTTTACGATCGCTGCAATGTGCTTCCACTTGAACGGCTTCATGATATATGCGTCAGCTCCCGCTTCTATTCCCTTCAGTTCCGATTCACTATTGCCTTTTGCAGTGAGCAATATGAATGGGATATGACTGTACGCTACATTCGTTTTCACCTGGTGGCATAATTCCAGGCCGTCCATCTCCGCCATCATAATATCCGATATCACCAGGTCTATGGAGTGGACCTCTATCAGCTGCATGGCAGCCTTCCCATTGGCGGCTGTCACAACATTATATCCGTTCTCATGAAAACTTCCGGCCAGGAATGATTGAATTGATGCCTCGTCCTCTACCACCAGGATCAATGGTTTTTCTTCGTCAATGATCCCTTCCTGATAGTTGAATTCCTGCCTGGCCGTCCGTTGCTTGGCAAGCGGCAGTTCCAGGGTGAAGATCGTCCTCTCTCCTTCCCTGCTTTCCACCAGCAATTTTGCTCCATGCCTTTCAGACAGTGAACTGGCCAGGGCCAGGCCAATGCCTGTACCGCCCATATTACGGTATTCCTGATGTTCCCTGGCAGTAGTAAAGAATTGTTTGAAGATGTTCTTCATATCGGCCGCCGGAATGCCGATTCCATCATCCTCCACGCTAATGCACAGGCGTGGGTCTTCTCCATCAGCGCCTGTCATATCAAAAACGGTGATATTCACTTTCTTCTTCGCAAACTTGAACGCGTTGATGAGGAGGTTGCTCAATATCTTATTCAACACTTCAGGATCTGCCTGCAATAATAAACGGCTCACCCGGGTGCTCATTGTGAATTCAATATCTTTCTGATAAGGCAGTGAAGAAAAACGGGAATAGATAGACTGCACCAATGATATGATCTCTACCTCCTCTTTCCTGATCTCATAAGCATCACTTTCAATTCTCCGGAAATCAAGCAGCTGGTTCACCAGGTCCATCAGCCGCTCTGCATTCTCATCCATAATAGCCAGTTGCGCTTTTTCTTCATGCTGCCACTTGCTCATAGACAACAGTTTCTCCAATGGCGCAATGATCAACGATAAGGGCGTCCTTATTTCATGTGCCATCACCGTAAAAAATTCGATCTTCCTGGCATAAAATTCCTGCTCTTCCTTGTTCTTCAGACGTTCTATCCTGATCTGGTTCTGTCTTCGGATACGATTGGACAAATACCGATATATGCAGTAAGCCGCCACCAATACCAACAGCGTGAAAATAATATATGCTACCGTGGTCCTGTAGAATGGTGGTCGTATGATCAACCTCATCGTAGATTCGGGCACATCCCAGTTGCTACTTTCAGCCGTAGCCTTTACCCTGAAAGTATAAGAGCCGGGCGACAAATTCGTATAGGTTGCCTTTCGCTGGTCACCTACATAGTTCCAGTCCGGGTCAAAGCCCTCCATCTTATAGGCATAGCTCAGCTTCTCCGGTGCGCTGAAATTGAGTGCAGCAAATTCAAAACTGATGACTGACTGATCGTGCTGCAATACCAGCTTGTTCGTATAATTGATCTGTTTCTGTAATGGTCCGCCTGCTGCCAGTGGTACCTGCCTGTTGAACAGCTGGAAATTGGTAAAAGATACACGGATCTTATCTGTAGCAGCAGATACTTTCTCAGGATAAAAAGCATTAAAGCCCTTGATGCCACCAGCAAATAGCTTACCATCGGACATTTTATAGAATGCCCTGTAATTGAACTGCCGGCTTTGCAGATTATCCTGTGGCGTAAAATGTCTCGCCTTCCTTTTTGACGGGTCTATACTATAAATGCCATCATTGGTGGTGATCCATATTTGTCCGGCGTCGTCCTGACGAATACCATACACCACATTGGCATTAATGCCCGCTTTGTCATTGTAGGGTGCTGCCTGCTTCGTCTTAAAATTATATATATGCAAGCCGCCGCCATCTGAGCCTATCCATAAGTGGCCCTGGTGATCATCATACAGACAGGTCAGCTTATTCATGCCATCCGCTGTTACCTTACCCCACTGTTCCGTTTTCTTGTTGTAGCATATCAGTCCATCATTGTATGTGGCAAACCAGAGTGTCTTATTTGCGTCTTCGTAAATATCATAAATAATGGTATTGCTCACACCCTCCTGCAACACTCTTGTAAAATCACGGCGACCGCTATCATACAGGTCCAGTCCCTTGTCGGTTCCTATCCATATCCTGTTGTCCCTGTCCTGGTAAATGCAGAAAACGTTGTCACTGTTCAGTGAGTGGATATTTCCCGGCTGATGCTGGTAATATGATACCTTACCCGTCCGGGGATCAAGCACATTCACACCGCCGGCAAACAGTCCGATCCAGATGTTGCCATCTTTATCCCTTACCAATGTATGAATGTTATGATACGAAAGTTTCTGCTGGCCAGGCAGAAAAGGATATTGCTGAAAAGTGCGCGTAAGGGTATTGAAATATTGCAGGCCACCATCTTCTGTGCCAATCCATAATTTCCCGGGACCATCTTCGAGAAAACAACTCACAGCACGGCCGGATAAAGCATCGTGTTCTCCTGTCGGATAATACAGCTCAAAAGCAGCGCCCTTCTCATTAAAGTAACTGGCCCCTCCAAAGAAAGTCCCCACCCACATTGTGCCTGCCTTGTCAGGAAACAGGGAATAAATGGCATTATCGCTGATGCTGAAAGGGTCATTCCCCTGGTTGGTATATACTGTAAATTTATCCGTTGCAATATCCAGCACATTCAGTCCTTTCTCAGTACCCACATATATCCTGCCGGGCGATACCTGGCAGAGAGCCCGTACAATATCGTCGTTAATAGAAGAACCGCTTTTGTCGTTGCGGTAAACGCGGAATGTTCTTTGCCGGGGTTGCCATTTACACAGGCCGCCATTCATGGTGCCTACCCACATGACACCATCCGTCCCTTTATATATCGTATTGATGAAGTCGTTGCTCAGTCCACTTGTTCCAGAATGGAGGTTGGTAAACGATCCCGTGGCAGGATTATAAATGTCAATACCGTTACCATAAGTGCCGATCCAGATATTGCCATCGTCATCCTGCGCCATCCTGGTAACCTGGTCGCTGGACAAGCCTGAATTGCCTGCCTTGAAATTGCGCAAGGATCTTTTCACCGGATCATAGCGGTATAACCCATTCAGCCGCGATGTATACCATACGATACCATCCTTATCGCGCATAATATCAAAGACACTTTTCTCATTTGTTGAACCAAAATGAGAGAACTGTTCTTTTTCCAGGTCGAGTATATAAACGCCGTTCTCCGTCCCTATCCACAGGTGGATACTGTCTACCCGGGCTATACAATGTATAAAGTTATTGCCCAGGGAAGTTGAGTCATTCTTTTTATATTGGAAATTCCTGAACTGATACCCGTCAAAACGGCTGATCCCGTTCTTGGTACCAAACCAGAGGTAGCCCTGGTCATCCTGCGCAATTGCCCGCACAGTGCTGGAGGGCAGCCCTTCCGCCACCGAATAATTCCGGAAGCGTATCTGCTGCCCACTGCCCTTCAGGTATAGGAAAATCAAACAGTAAAAAATCACGCTCTTCATCCACTAATATTTATCCTTTGCATTCCCTTTAAGGAACCTCACATGAATGTCTTATTTACACAGCTTTTTAATAAAGGCCTCTTCCTCTTTGCTGAAGGGTGTTCCATCTTTCCTGTAAATATCATGGAACCATAGCTGTGGTTCTTTTCCGTCTGGCATCGGCGTGTCCCATGCGTAAATCGTATTGGTTTTCCCGCTTACAAATCCCCAGTTGATAGCGCCTACATTTTCTGCCTTCAGCATTGGCATGATCAGCTGGAATAAACTGCCATTCCTCCTCGCCATATACTCAGTGCAGATCATGGGTCTGCCATACTTTCTCAATGTATCTACAGTATGCCGGTGATCATCAATGTACGCATAATTGTGATAGGTAGTCACATCGGAATTCTCCAGCTGGAACTTATTCAGCTCTTTAAATGCGGGGCCGTCGTTCCATACGCCTGAGCTTACCGGCTGTGAGGGCCTTACTTCCCATGCCCATTGAAATACTTTTTGCAATAAAGGCATGCTTTTGCCAAATTGCTTGTTATTACCCGGTTCATTGTAAAGATCCCACAACAGGATACGGTCGTCATTCCTGAAAGTTGTCAGCACATCTTTAACATAGGCCTCAAGCACTTTCATGGTATCAGGATGCGTGTATATCATGGTACCGGGATCTCTTACCCAGCCTGAGTTGTGCACGCCTGTTTTGGGCTCAGGCTGTTTACCCAGCCATGCCGTATCATTCCAGCAATCGTCAAAGAATACGAACAGGGTTTTAATGTGGTGCCTGGAAGAGATTGCCAGGTAGGTATCCAGGCGTTGCTTAAATCCTGCCTTATCAGCAGCCCAGACCAGGTGATGCAGGTAAACCCTCATCACATTGAGCCCCAGGTTTTCCGCCCAGCCAAGCTCACGGTCGATAGTAGCGGTATCAAACGTTTCCGCCTGGAACATCTCGAGCTGGTTGATAGCTGTAGAGGGTTGGAAATTACTTCCTCTCAGCCATCCCTGCCTGGCATACCATTCATTTGCCTTTTCGGCTGACCATCTCTTTTGCGCTGAAGCCATGTTGATCATTAACAGACCACAGGCCATCAGCATCATTACGCTTCTTGTGAACATAGATTTTACTTTTTACCGGGTTTAGGAAAAACATTATGCGTATTGGCCCATTGTCTCCATTGAGCGGCCATTTTGGATACGATATCAGGATGCTGTCCTGCCAGGTCATTCAGCTCTGTTTCGTCCTGGTTGATCCTATACAAACGCCAGGTAGTATCGCCGGCCAACGATACCAGTTTCCACTCACCCTCGCGTACATAACGGGCGTTAAAATGCTCATTGTACAATGCATCGTGTCCCTGGCGTTCCTTTCCTTCGAATGCAGGCAACAGGCTCACACCTGTATAAGGCGTAATATTGTGGCCTCTGTATGTATCGGGATAGTGCGCTTTCGCCACTTGCAGGAAAGTGGGCATAAAATCCATTACATGCCCCATATGATCAGTAAATCCTCCTTTTGCATTTACTCCCTTTGGCCAGTAGACGATCATAGGTGTGCGTACACCACCTTCATAAGACTGCGCTTTGGCATACTGATAAGGGGTATTAGCTACATTCGCCCATCTTTCACCAATGGACGCAAAAGTGGTCTGCGGACCGGGAAGTACATCCTTTTTCACCGGATAGTGTATCTCTTTTCCGTCCCTGGTCTGGCCCGGACGGTCAAAGCCGGGCCCATACCGCATACAGTTTTCAGGACTGGCACCATTGTCGCTCAGGAATACGATGATCGTGTTGCCGAGCTTACCGCTTTCCTTCAGGGCCTGAATAATACGCCCTATGCCCTGATCCATCCTGTCTATCATTGCTGCATGCACCGCCATTGCCCTTGCATCCCATTCCTTGTCCGGGTTATTTTCCCAGCTCAGTTCCTTGTTCATGCGGGGCGATAAAGGCGTCGTGGCCGGATCGATCAGACCCTGCGCCACCATTTTTTTATAGCGCGCTTCCCGGATAGCATCCCAGCCTGCCTTATAGGTCTGCTCATATTTTTTTATATCCTCCGGCAATGCCTGCAATGGCCAATGCGGCGCTGTTTGCGCAACATATAGGAAGAAAGGTTTATCCTCTTTGCTGAGCGTTTTGATATAGCTGACGGCAGTATCATTGATAGCGTCCGTATGATAATAGCCTTCAGGTACCTTGTCAACAGGCGTCGTACCATTCACGAGACTGAAAGGATCAAAATAATCCACTACTCCGAAGATGTTGCCATAATACTTTTCAAATCCCCTGCTCACCGGGTACTGCTCCACCGGCGAGAAATAAGGATGAGATGCCTGATGGTTCAACCACTTCAGCTGTGCCTCCGGCGTTGCTTGCTCAACGGTATTGGATACATGCCACTTGCCTGACATAGCAGTGTGATAGCCTGCGTCTTTCAGCACTTCTGCCAGCGTAACGGTATTCTCCGTCAGGTAACCGCGATAACCCTGCTCATTCCTTGCAGTCGTCATTTCGCCGATGCCTGCCTGCTGATTGTATAAACCGGTAAGCAATGAGGCCCTGGTAGGGCAACATCGCGAAGTATTATAGAAACGTCTGAATCGCAGACCATTTGCAGCCAGGTAATCAAGGTTGGGCGTTTCTATCTCACCGCCATAACAGCCAATGTCAGAATACCCAAGATCATCCGCCAGTATCAGCACAATATTGGGCCGTTCGTCCTTGCCCGGGGTCTTGTTGTTTTTACGACTCCCTGCACAGGATAATAAAACGATCGATGATAAAAATACAGCCAGTGGTTTCATAGTATTATTTTTTCCAGTTCTGCTTTCAATGCTTTTACGATGTCCGGATACTGGTCCGCCAAATTGTGCTTTTCACCGGGATCTTTTTTCAGATCATACAGCTGCGGCACCTGTTCCAGCCCCGGTTCTATTTTTTTATTCTTCAGCCAGTCAGGTACCGGCACCTGCTGCGGAGCGATGTACTTCCACGTATTCCTGCGAAGCGAAAGCGTATAAGACTCTTCCAGCAGATATTCCCGTCCCTGCTTTGACCTGCCCAGCCAGGCGTCCAGTTCATTCCGGCTGTCCTGCGCAGCGCCGGCAGGCAATTGTTGTCCCGTTAACGCTGCCAGGGAAGCCAGCAGATCCACCTGAGAACACAATGCCGCTGAAACGCCGGGCTGTATTGTGCCTGGCCAGCAGGTAATAGTGGACACCCTGGTTCCCGCCTCAAAAGCGCTGTATTTTCCACCTCTGAATATTCCTGCGGGTTGATGACCGTTATTCAGCTTCACGGCAAAATCTTCATAGCCGTCGTCCAATACCGGACCATTATCACTGCTGAATATAATCAATGTATTTTCCGCAATACCCAATGAATCCAGCAACCGGGTTACTTCACCAACCATCCAGTCCATCTCTTCAATCACATCTCCACGCGCTCCCAGCTTTGTTTTTCCCGCAAAGCGTTTGTTAGGCGCCCGGGGCACATGTATATTCGGGAAAGGATAATAAAGGAAGAACGGTTGATTCATGTGGCTGGCAATAAAGTCCTTTACCTTTGCATTTAGCACCATGGGAATCTCTTCGTCCACCCACCTGGCACGCTTTCCACCCGACATGAAACCGATCCTGCTGATGCCGTTGACAATGGTATTGCTATGCTGTGTATCTGCACGTTGTTTCAGCAATTGCGGATCTGACAAGCCTGTAGGCTCATCACCAATCCTTCCTGTATAACTCACCGCAATGGGATCATTGGGATCGAGGTCAGGAACACCCCCATTCTCCACGAATACTGTGGGTACGCGGTCTGTAGTGGCGGGGATAATAAATGAGTAGTCGAACCCAAGCTCATTAGGCCCCGGTGCTATATGTCCGTTCCAGCCGATCACACCATTTCCCAATCCAAGATGCCATTTACCAATGACAGCGGTTGAATACCCCGCCTGCTGCAACATGCCGGGTAAGGTAACAGTCCCCGGCCGGATCAGGAGTGGCGCATCTCCAGGCAGAACCGCCGCCTTCTTTCTGAAGGCATAAATACCTGTGAGGAGCGAAACCCTCGAGGGTGTACAAGTTGCTGCTGAACAATGTGCGTCTGTAAACCGCACGCCTTTAGCCGCCAGGCGGTCAATATGAGGCGTTTTAACTGCCGACGCGCCATAACATCCCACATCACCATAACCCAGATCATCGGCATATAGCACAATGATGTTGGGCCTTGACTGGGCTTTCACAGCTGTCCATCCTGTCACGAAGCATGCAAGCAGTAGCAGGATAAAACCTTTACTTTTTCTTTCCATGATTAACAATGTCTATAAAGTCATTAAACCATAAAGGATTGGGAGTATAGGACCCGTCAGCCTGCGGTTGCAGGCTTTTCATGGGAAATATCGGATTGACAAACCATATAGCGGTTCCCGGGCCCACCTTCGCAGGCGCAGACTGGCTGAGGTATCCGTAGGTTGCCAGTACTACGCCATACTTACGGAAATACCTGTAATAGGTCTGCATAAAATGCGGCGGGAACCAGGAACGCGACGCGAAGAGATCGGCCCATTCATCGCTGCTGACCTTTTCCGTATTGGCCTTGCTGTACCATTCATACAATTTCATGCCGGGCGGATAGTGATATTTATGGGCAAAGCTGATACCCGCTGCAGTGCTCCCCAGTTCGTCTGATAAATAGTGGTTGTACAGCCGGAAGAGAGAGAACTCAGGAACAATGACAGGCTTGTCCGGCATAATAGTGCGAACAAATCTGAAAGCGTTTTCCATGTCGAGTGAGTCGCTGATATGCAGGTGAATAGCCAGCCCTTTTATGCGAATGTTCTCCTGCGCCAGCCGTATCAAGCCCGTCACACCCGGTTTTTGCTGCTGTTCTTCCTCGAATAGCGCGGGCAATGAGCCCACGTAGACATCTGGCCGTGTAAGTTCGTTATGCTGCCTGTAATAGGGCTCCACCACTTCATTTAATAGTCTTTCCATGAATCGTACCAATGGCACTACTCCTTCCGCATTCACCTGTAAATCCGCCTCCATGGTTTCAAGATTAGGCTCATTGCCTAACTTAAATATATCTATGTAAGCACCCACACGATCCAATATTGCCGTAGCTGTTGCAAAATACTTTTTCTCTTCTGCAGAACCAGGCACGGGTATGCGCTGTTTATACTTTTTAAAGTCCCAGCGAAAACCGAATGCTACTTTATAGCCGGCCTTTTTAGCATCGATCACCTTTTGTAAACCAGGTGCTGTAGCAGGGTCCTTTTCTCCTCTTATATACTCAAAGATATAGGGAGTAGTGCGGATCCATTCCACAGGCGTTTTACGCAGGTACACAAAGTCAATGATCTCAGGATCATGATTAAAATTAGCACCTATTTCCTGAGCATACATCACAGTAGGCAATAGCGCAATGATAGCAGTAAATATTTTCCTGATCATGGTTTAATTTGATTTTAAAGCGGCATAAAAACCGGCGGCACGTGCTGTGTCCGGCCTTAATTTACCATTCACCCATTTTACCGGTACCAAACCGGGCCGGCATGTTACTGAAAACCTGGTGCCCATAATGCCTCTTGGGTTAAAGAAGGTCGTTGACCACCATTTGCCTTGTCTGTCTTTGAAGACATTGTTATGACCACCCTGTAATATGGCAGCATAACGGGCACCATAGGGGCCATAAATATTATCGGCTTCTGCCACCACCACATCATAGCTGTACAAAGAATCCTGCCTGTTCTTATCATTCCGCAGATACGAAAAAGTGCCATCTGCTTTCTTCACAGACCAAATGGTTTGCAGCAACTGGTACCTGCCATGATGTTTGGTAATAAATACGCCTTCAATATACGGCTCGGGGTTGTAAGGCATTTCTATCAGTTTTCTGAATGGCTCCGCTACATCGCTAAGATCATCTTTCATCCTGGCAATAAAATGATTATGCCCTACCAGGTACACCTGTCCTTTATCATCCTCAAAGAGGCTGAGATCAATATCCGGAAATATAGCCTTACGTTCATTTCCTTTAATATTTCGGTATGGTCCTTCCGGCTTGCCTGAAACACTTTCCAGTACAAAAGAGCCGGCGCCCCCATTCATACAGGCCACCAGCAGCCATTTCCTTTTACTGCGGATATAGTGTAATTCCGGCGCCCATACAGCGCGATAAAAGGAATCCAATACATCCCTGTTGGGCGACATTGCGGCCGGCTCCAGCGGCTTCCCCCCTTTCTGCCATGCTGCCGCGTCCCTGCCAAAACTCCAGATCAGGCCCATAGGCTCCCATTGCTGCAGGTTTCTTGATCGCCACAGGTACAGGCCGTCATTATAATCCCAGCAATGTACCCGGCCGGCAGGAAATACGCGGCCGGGTGTTGCTGTAGTACCTGTCATGTAATAATATCCATCCGGGCCCGTCATTACGTAGGTATCGCGCATCCACTGATCCATCAGAGGTGCAACAGATGGTGGCACCGTTAAAGCAGGGTTGCCGACAGGCGCTGCCGGATGACTGTACTTACCAGACTGTCCATAGGATATTTGCGCAATCAGGCATGCGAGTCCTGCAATTGCAATGCTTAACTTTATCATTTATAATACTTCCTTTAGCTTACTATTCGGTTAATACTCCGGGTTTTGTTTACATGCCGGGTTCGCATCAATTTCCGTCTGTGGTATCGGGAACAATTTGTGCTTGTCGGCAGCAATGCTAACACCCCTTGCCTTTGCCAGTGAAATGAATTTATCATGACGCAGCAAGTCTTCCCTTCTCAATCCTTCACTGTAAAACTCCCAGGCCCTCTCACGGAGTATCAGGTCTCTGAACACCTCCTTACTGGTAGCTTCTGTCGAAGTCAGATCGCTGATGCCTGCTCTCCTTCTAACCTGGTTGATCAGGTCCAGCGCTTCCTGTGCAGGACCTGTCAATTCATTCAAAGCCTCGGCACGGCTCAGCAAAATATCTGCATACCGGATAACAGGAACGTCATTTCCGCTATGATTACCTACGGTGGCATTATCCCAGTATTTCAGGCTTCTCACGTTATCGGGTGTGGATAGCAGGTTAACCCATTGGTTGTTTGTGTTTACGTAGTGGCGCAGCAGCAATATGGCCCGGTGATCGTTGACAGTATCGAGTGTATTGGTGAATGCAGAACGCATCCTGTACTGCGTGGCAAAATTGGCCATCGAAGTTGTCCATACATACTCGGGAACCTGGTCTGAGGTCTTAAAGCCTGGCGGCAGGGCGCCTGCTGTATACCAGTTACCAAAACCGTCCTGGTTCCGGCATGGATGCACCATGATCATTTCCTTGTTTCCTTCATTTTCTACCCTGAACATCTTCTCATAGGCAGGGAACAGCTGGTAATAGCTGAACCCTATCACCTGTTGACAGGCATCGGCAGCCTTCTGCCATTGCCGGGTATTGAGATAGAACTTTGCCAGTGCACTCCAGGCCATACCTTTGTTAGCCCTTGCAAAAGCTTCTTCCTTGCCAGGTTCCGGCAGATCGGCTATAGCTGTTGTCAGCTCTGTTTCGATAAAGGTCTTCATTTGCTCGTCCGTGGCTCTTGCCAGGCTGGCGTCCGAGCTGGTGGAGGTACGCAGCGGAACGGGGCCAAACCATTTATATAACAGATCATAGGCATATGCTCTCAGGAACCGGGCCTCAGCGGCATATATTTTCCTGTTGACATCCGTCGTATTGACGTTGGAGATATTCTCCAGCACAATATTCGCGTCACGTATGGCACGGTAGGTGGGCGCCCATACATCTGCCTGCAAAGTGCCCAGTGATGCATCCCAGGTAAAATTGATCAGTTGTACCAGGGTCAGGTTTTCTGCACCACCGGTGTTGTAACCTATATCTGTAGTTACTTCAGCATTGTTGATCAGATAACGGGATGGCGTTGGATTCTGTATGCCTGCATACGAAGAAAATAATACAGAACGGATTCCTTTTTCTGTCGTTAACACATTACCCGGTGCAAACTCTCCCGGGGGTGTTACATCCAGTGTTTTCTCACATGCGGTCTGCACCAGCAGTGAAACAATAATAAAAGACAGTATGATAAATTTTTGCATAAAGACCGTTTTTAGAATTGAACATTTACCCCGAATAAAAAGCTGCGGGTCATCGGATAAGAGCTGTAATCTATTTTCAGGATATCATCTCCAATGGAGTTCACAGCCGGATCAATACCTGAATAGTTCGTGATGGTGAACAGGTTCTGTCCCGTCACATAAGCCTGCAGTCCTTTCACCACCTTATTGCGCAACCTGAAGTCGTAACTGAATCGCACAGATTGCAGGCGCAGATAAGACGCATCCTCCACGGTCCTTGAGTTCACCGTTTGCTGTCCCTGAGAAGTGGGATTTATAAATGACGGGTATTTGTTGGTGGGGTTCTCCGGTGTCCAGCGATTCAGATAGGGCTCAGCCAGTTTATTTCTGCGGAAGCTGACAGGGAAATAGCTGTCGATAGCGGCATTATTCAATATACTGGCGCCCTGAGAGCCTTCCAGGAATACCGATAATGAAAATCTTCTGAATCCGAATGTATTCGTGATGCCATAGGTGAAGTCAGGCAATGACTTGCCCAGGATCACCCGGTCGTCCGCATTGATCTGTTTGTTATTGTCCACATCCCTGAACTTCATATCACCTGGCTTCACTCCTGCAGGCGCATTGGAGAAGTCGTCATGCGTCTGCCACACGCCCAGCACTTCATATCCATAATAAGACCCAAGGGATGCACCTGGCCTGATGATACTGGCATTGGCAATGAAACCTGCACCACCGGTAAGGATCTGCGATAAAGGCCCCAGGCTTAACACCTTGTTCTTCACCGTGGAGAGCACAGCACCTACATTCCAGTTAAGTCCGCGGCTGCTGCGCAGCACATCACCGGCAAGGTGCAGATCGATACCGGTATTTTTCATACGGCCGATATTCCGGGTCTTTACGCCAAAACCAGTGCTTAACGGTTGTGGCAGATCCAGCAGCAGATCGGAGGTACGCCTGTCGTAATATTCAATGGAACCAGTAAGCCGACTGTTGAACAATGCAAAGTCGATACCGATATCTGCCTGTTTTGCTGCTTCCCATTTCAGGTCAGGATTAGCTACACGGGATGGCGCCAGGGACGTATAACGGTTGCCGCCGAATATAGCATCTCCTCCACCGGAGAAAGTCGTGATATAAAGATAGTTGGCGATAGACTGGTTTCCGATCACGCCATAACTCACCCTGAACTTTAATTCATCAATAAAACCCGCTCCCTTCAGGAAAGATTCTTCATGCATTTTCCATGCGAGAGCAGCGGATGGGAAATAGCCAAACCTGTGATTGGAACCGAACCTGGAAGAGCCATCAGCCCTGAAGCTGGCGGTAAGCAGGTAGCGATCCTTAAAGGTATAGTTTACACGCCCGAGGAAGGAAACGATCTTCGTAGACGCCCTTCCGCTGCCGATCTGGTTCAAGGTGCTGTTGCCGGTACCTATTGCATTATAGATAAGATCGGGCAATGCATACCCACGGCCATTGCCGCCAAAGGAATTAGAACCAAAGTGTTCATATGTGCTACCTGCCACTGCATTTATAACATGGTCTTTTCCAAAATCCTTCTTGTAGTTCAACGTAGCTTCACCCATATAATAGTTTACGTTGCCTGTGTTGATGGAAGCAACGCCTCCTGTAGGAGATCCTTGTATTGTAGACGGATCCAGCCAGGTATTCCGCTGGGTGATGTTGACATCTCCTGCACCTTTCAGTTTAAGAGAAAGGCCTGGTGCGAAGAAGTACTCACCGTACACCGTACCGAAAGTCCTGAAACCATCACTGTTTGCATACTGTCCGTTTATCAGGATCAACGGATGATCAATAGTGGTCATATAGGGCGAGCGGTTATAGCCACCATTTTCATTATATACCGGGTAGGAAGGATCGTAATTAATAGCGGCGTACAATGCACTGCCATTTTCATTCACGCCAATACCGACGGAGTTGAAATTGTCCCTTATGTAAGATGTATTGAGATTGATACCAAACGCATATTTCTGTGCAATACTATTTTCCAGGTTGAACCTTGCGGTGTACCTTTTCACTGAAGAATTCTGCAGCACGCCTTCCTGGTTAAAATAGCCCAGGGATGCATAAAAACGAGTATTATCCTTTCCGCCGGAAAAAGAAAGGTCATGGCTTTGTACACTGGCGGAGCGGTAGAGTTCCTGCTGCCAGTCTATATTTACCGGGTCGTTGGTGACTCTTTCAGAGGCTACACCGCCTCCGGCATCAATAATTGCATTCAATACGGACTTATATTGCTGGCCGGTCAACATGCTGAGCGAGTTGGATGCTTTCTGTGTACCATAGTAGGCGCTATAGTTCACACTTAACTTTCCGCTTTTGCCTTTTTTGGTAGTGATCATCACCACACCATTGGAACCGCGGGAACCATAGATAGCCGTGGCAGAAGCATCTTTCAATATCTCGACGGATTCAATATCGGCCGGGTTCAGACTATTCAACGGATTTCTTGGATTGGGGGTAGCAACGAAGCCGGAACCACTGCCGGTTACAGGAGCAAGGTTGTTGACCGGCATTCCATCTATCACATATAAAGGATCATTACCCGCAGTGATGGAGCTGGCCCCACGGATCTTTACACTCATGGCACTGCCGGGCTCACCGCTTTTCTGGTATACCTGCACACCGGAGGCCCGCCCCATCAATGTCTGTTCAACATTAATATTTGCCCCGGGAGTGAGGTCTTTCGATTTCAGCGACACGACCGATCCGGTAATGTCCGACTTTTTCACCGTTCCATATCCCACCACTACAACTTCGCCCAGGTTTTCATTTTTAAGTTCCAGGGCTACATCCAAAGCGCTTTTGTCTCCTACGGGGATCTCCCGGGTGGTATAATCCACTAAATAAAACAGCAGTACGGCATTGTTGCCTGGTACAGGGATAGAAAAGTTACCATTTGCATCAGTAGTAGTCCTGGTATTGGCCCCTTTTAATAATACGGTTACATTGGCCAGCGGCGCACTTTTGTCGGCCGACGCCACCCTTCCCCTGACAGTGCGGCTCTGGGCATTGGCCAGAAATGTGGAAAATAAGAGCAGCTGGATAAGCAGCAAACATGCGGTAATTTTTGGCATTTTGTTCATCATGATATTTGGTTTTAAGGGGGTAATGGCAAACCGGGATGCAAGACTGGAAGTCTGAGGATTGATGGTGGATTGTCGCTCAGTTCCTGGAATTGAATTAAAATGGCCGCAGGTGGTGTTGGCCGGACAAGAAATGCAACAGCCGCATAAGCCCTGTTACGTGCTTACATAACGTGATACTTTCTTCATGGTGGAATTTTGTATTGTCGGTATAAAGTACCGACCATTACTTCGCCGGAGCTGTAACTTTTGTAGCGAAAAATGAGAAAATTGTAGTGATAGGAAAGTGAACAAACAGCCAATATATTGATTATCAACATATATAAGCAAGCGACGTAGCAATGCTCATGCTGGAAATGGTATCGTCCTTCCTCATCGATATCGCAGCCCCAATTAATGTATGGGGTGATTATGCCCTGCATAATCCTCCGATCATCTTCACCATAACTGCCTCCTCAAACTATGTCCCGCAGTTTCCTACCGATAAGACATTAAGTATTATCAAAATATATGTCGGTTCATTATCATTTAATATATCTTCACTTTGTTTAGCTGGCGCAGCAGACAGCAGCCCTGATAAAATATCCATTTGTGATATTGGGGCAGTATCGTTTTAACACAAAACAAGGGAACCTTGGTACGGAATACAACAGCTCATACAGCAAAAAAGATATTGATCATTAATGGCTCCCTCCGGGGAACAGCCGGTAATTCCGGAGCGGTAGCAAAGCAGGCGGCACAGGTGCTGATAAATGACCTTCAGCTGGAAGTGGCCCATTTGACCCTTACCGATCCCCTGCCGACCATCCGGGAGGTTTACGACCTGCTGACAATCTGCGACGGCTTCCTGGTGATAACTGGTGTCTATTGGAACAACTGGAGCTCGCCTCTCCAGCAGTTTATTGAAGTAAGCACTGCTTTTGAAAATACGCCTGCTTTTTTCGGTAAGCCGCTCGCCTGTGCGGTAACGATGGATTCTGTTGGCGGTATAGAGGTAGCGGCAAGACTACAGGCAGTGTTTGGTGGCCTGGGTTGCTGGAGCCCACCCTGTTCTGTGATCGTATTATCGCGAACAGGGCAGGAAGCGATGGCTGCCTCTGCCGGGCAGCAGGATGATCTGAATGAAGATGTGTGGAGAATGGCCGATCTTTCTATCGTCCTTCGAAACCTGGCTACGGCCGCGGGCATGCCACGCAATAACTGGATCGCCTGGCCACATGCCGAACTTACTGTTCCCGATGGCCCCTGGCCTGGTAAAGGACCGCTCGACATGGGCTCACCCAAATTTCTGCCATAGCCTGCAACCGGTTAAATAGCTTCATATTTCAGGAACAACATTTGTACACTTTCAAAGAAAAAACATGTTACTTCCGATAGGCGATGACAACAGGGACAGGACGATCATTCCGATAGTGAACTACATGCTGATTGCGCTCAATATCCTGGTCTTCATTTTCTTTCAGCAGGGAGGAGCCAATCCATATTTTACTTTCTCATATGCTGCAGTACCGGCAGAAATACTGACAGGGCAGGATATTGTAACTCCAGACCAAGTAATGATCGATCCATATACCGGGAAGGCCTTTCCCATGCCAGGCCTCCAGGTAACGGGTATTCCTGTCTTTTTCACACTACTTACTTCCATGTTCCTGCATGGAGGATGGGCGCACCTGGGAGGTAATATGCTATTCCTGGCCATTTTTGGCGACAACGTGGAAAACGCCATGGGCCACAGGAATTATCTCATTTTTTACCTGCTTTGCGGTATGCTGGCAGGGTTCACCCATGTATGCAGCACATTCATACTCGGGCAAAATCTGCTGATCCCTGTCATGGGCGCTTCGGGCGCCATCTCCGCCGTACTGGCAGGGTATATGGTATTATTTCCCCATAAAAAGGTCTTTGTTCTGTTGTTATTCTTCGTTGTTTCGGTGCCTGCGTTAATAGTTGTCGGGCTATGGTTCATATTCCAGCTGGTAAATGGACTGGGTGCTTTAGGTGGACAGGAAGCAGGAAACGTTGCATACGCAGCACACATCGGCGGGTTTATATTCGGACTGTTACTGGTGAAAAAATTTGCAAAGAAGTTCCTGTTGCTCCGCTCACGATCTGCAAAGAGGTATAGTTAAACAGCTGAATACCGGCTTACCGGATCAATATGAATTTATCCTGCGCATCTTCCTGTTT
Source organism: Chitinophaga filiformis (assembly GCF_023100805.1). NCBI lineage: Bacteria > Pseudomonadati > Bacteroidota > Chitinophagia > Chitinophagales > Chitinophagaceae > Chitinophaga > Chitinophaga filiformis. The sequence continues at coordinate 3,055,532 of NZ_CP095855.1, read as the reverse complement.
TGTTCTTACATAATGATAACCCTTGATGATAAATCCCTTTTCAATTATACGACCAGCCAATTGTCTTGTGTTCTCTACAGGTTCGGTTGTACCATCCCGTCTCATTTTCACAGCCGTAGCACAATAGTCGCAGGATATTTCCTTCAGGTTAAACACAACACCCGTATCAGTTCGGACAAATGTTCCACTATAAAAATAAAATCCCCCATCTGAAGCCGACCAGGCTGTATCGTTCTCATTCCCGATACTAATGGGGCGTTGGTCCAGGAATACACTGTCGCCCCTTATCAACAGCATTCCCACATGATACCATTTTCTTTCCGGCCTTGCAGGATCAGTGTAACACTCTTTCCTTCCGGTGCTATCCATGGAGCACATCTCTTCAAGTCCGGTATAAAATCCGTCAAGCACTATATTCTTCCCAGCAATATCAACATTTGCCTGACTGTCAGCTTGTTGCTGGTTCTCTACATGAGATGAGCAGGAATAGCAGAAGACCAGGGTTAGCAAAAGGACTGTTGATAATATTCTGCAGCATTTCATAGGACTTACCTGTTTGCTGATAAATATACAAAAGCTAATGTTTCTCTCCCCGTTTGCAAATCGGAATTATTTTCTATTTTGCTATCTGGTATCCCAACCTGAAATTTAAAAAAGCAAAGAATGTTCAATACCCTTAAAGATCTGGCAGGACTACGGATCGACGACGAAAAGATCATAGCATTTATTGAGAACAATGGATTTAAATACCCGAAGAAACCCTTTATTTCCAATCGCAGCACTGACACCTCCTATTGGGTGCAGAATAAAAAACTGGAGATCGATCTGCTATTTGAAGCGAAGACCTACCTTGACAACTATCCCCTCATCCAGGGAGATAAAAAGGGAATTTTTGTACCTGTTCTGAGCAGCGCAAGATGGTATGGTAATAAATCGAATACGGAATTCCCCCTGGGACTGGATTTCAAAGCCGATTTTGAAACGATTAAATCGAAACTGGGCGAGCCGACATTAAAGAGTAGTGAGATTTCCCCTGTCTGGTTGAATGACGATGGAAGTGAAAGCTTCTACAGATGGAAAAAACCTTTAGACGCCGGGGGAGATATTGTCTGGGGCCTGGAGTTTACCGATGATCAAACCATCGGGCATTTTTCCCTCGGACTGAATTACGTCAGGCCTCTTTACCATTTCTACTATGAATGGTTGTATGAGCGTTTTGAAAAGTTCCTGTCATCGAAGGAATTCTATAATACCGCTCATCTGATGTTCCTTCAATGGGCCATCGAGCATGATCTGGTAAAAACCGGTGAACAAACGTTAGCCCTGGCAAAAGATATTAAAGAAGGGAAACAGCCTGTTACCGAGTGGGTATGTGCCCTTAAAAGAGGATATATCCTGGAAGATGATTTTTCCGCTGAACAAGCGTTCATTCATGCTTATCTCAGGAACCTAAGGCATGATATACTTTATACCCGTGATGTTGCATATGCCTTCCTGGAAAGCACAGAACTAAGGGAAAACTACTTCGGAGCAGCTGCAACGAAACAATTAAATGAAATCGCCTATAATGACAGCAATTATCAAATAGTAAAAGCGATCATCGACAAACGGCTGGCAGAATATAAAGAGCATAAGTTCAGTAAGAGCAAGCAATTATTGTAAAGCTATTGAGCAGGAGCTACCATCCTGTGTTATCGTATAACAATAAACCCCGGGAGTTGTCCCGGGGTTTATTGTTATACGATGACCTCAACATCCTGATCATTGTTCCACAGTATGCAGGCGCAAACTCCCGGTCCACAAGCGAGATCAGGAGCTGATACTAAAAAGCGAAAGTTGTGGCAGTAGGATAAGATGGTCCCAGCCACACCGGGATCGTGATAACTTCTGAACCACCCAGCCGGGTCAATGTTCTTACTGCACCGGGTTCAACACCTGTTGTATAAACGGCATAGGTGGCCGGAATACCTACATTCGTTACATAGAAAAATGGATGCGGGGCAATAAATGGTACCGGATGATAGTAAATTGTGGAATACGTTGAATAGTAATAGGTCAGGGTATAGAAAGGATTACCGGTAAAACGTCTGCTTACAAAAGCACTTAATGCCATTCCCATCACTGCCAGCAGCAAAATAGTAGATAAAACAATCTTGGCTTTTTTCATAAAAGTGGCTTTTAATGTCAGGTAAATACTAAGCTCATCCAAAACATTGCAAAACTATCGCTGTGGTCAAAAATAATCCCGTACCAGGAGGCATACCTGGTACATCGGGTAAATATATAGGAGATAGAGAAAAGCAACTATCAGGAGGACAATCCCAGATCAGGTTGACGCTTTCACCAGTGATATTGCAGGCATAATAGCACTACCCCGCAGGACAACTGCTGGTAAAGGTTCCGCTCAGATTGTGGCGGGTACAACTGATATGGCGGAGCCTATTCCCAGGCCCGCCATATCAATCAATATTTATTTCGAACTCAGATCAGGCTTAAAGATGAGTAGTTCGCTCCAACGGCATTGTACCGCATCTGCATAATCTTTCAACCATGTATCAAATGATCCTTTTCCATATACCTCGTCAAACCTGTCTGGCAATGGTTTGCGGTAGTCAACCGCTAATTCTTTCAATCCTTCTTTTAACCGTGATACAGTAATATAACCTGGTTCTCCGGAAAAGGCAACAGAATAAACCGCGACTGATTCTTTGTCTGCTTCCCATACCTTCTTTAGTTTCTTAATCAGTTCCTGCACATTTGCGATCTTACCTGGCTTTGCCGTCATATGGTTGATAACGATCTTGTTGGCATAATCGGTAAGTTGTACAGTGCTCAGATCTTCCTGGAAAACAAAATATCCTCCCGCACCACGACCGTCGGTAAGCGGCATTACATTCATATTCCAGTCTGCTGTATGCGCAGTGCTGATATCGCCGCGACTATCCAGGGCCGCCCAGTTATTGGGACCTTCAGTAACAAGATAACCGCCGAAGTCAGGACCTGATTCAATGCTCCACACGCGCCAGCTCAGATCACCTGTATGGTATTTCTGGGCATGACTGGCTAGTGCTTTTTCAAATTGAACCGCCTTGTCATTTTTTGCAAATATGCGGTTAGCTGTAAGTACTGTTTTCGTTTGCGCTGTTCCCAACAAAGGAATGAGGAAGAAAAGGAGAAAAACCTTTTTCATGGTGTAAGATTTTTGGTGATAAAAGATGGAGAGTACCACCGGTACGCAGACAAGGCGTATAAGCCCTGCTACGGCCGGAAGCATAATAGTTCACTGTCCGCTTTGTTTTGCTGCGGATTGTATTACTAATACAGGGATCTGCTCAATAGTAACAAATTGGTTATTTAATGCTGGTGCTCGTTCAACAATAATTGCGTACTATCCCGTCTGTCAGGTATAAGCCTGTTGCTGTGTTGGAGTTGTTTATTAAGGAGAATGTGACTGCAAGGTACGCTATTTTCATGCATCCTTCATATCTGGACAAGATTAGCAGCAAAAAGATTTTTAAGAAAAAGCATAACAACAGACTTATCCATATTAGTCGCCATAAATACACTATTATCATATGCCTGACGATATATTAAACTTAATACCCCTATAACCCGCCACTGTAAAGCGGCTCCAGCTCCCGTCCATACGCCGTTTATCCGCCTTATGAATTTAAAATCCACATTTAAAGTTGTTTTTATTCAAAAAAAGCCTAACTTAATAGTAAAGTCACTTCCTTAAATTCTTTGTTATGGATACTGTTAGAAATATCCTGCAAATAAAAGGAAACATGGTCTACACGATCTGCACTACCTGCAGCGTGTACGAGGCACTGGAAGTACTGGAAGAAAAAAATTTAGGCGCACTGGTAGTAGTGGACGAAAGTGGACAACTGATAGGAATATTCACAGAACGGGATTACGCACGCAAAGTCATCCTGAAAGGACGCTCCTCCAAAGAAACACTAGTCAGGGACATTATGACCGATAGTCCGGTATTTGTTACACCTGATACAGAAGTAGAACACTGCATGCAATTGATGACGAATAAGTTCATCCGCCATCTCCCCGTTATCGAAAACAATCAACTGACCGGCCTTATCTCCATCGGTGACATTCTGAAATATGTCATCAGCAACAAAGACTTCATCATTCAGAATCTTGAACATTACATCATTAGCTAAGTACTAAGCACGTAAGACTGTCTGTACCACTTCTGCGCTTTCGTTAGTCAGGTATATGGTATGTCAAATCGGATCAAGGACCATCTTTCTTTTTTATTAAAAGAAGAGAGTACCCCCGTATTCCTCTTCAGGGAAAATTTTACGTTATGGGAAACGAAACTCACGGTCTTCCCTTATGGCCTCTATTGCTCTATTCCAGCCTGGTAGTAATATTACTTGCCGCTATCCTTACATTGTCCTACATACTTGGACAACGTCACAACGACCGCGCCACCAACAAGCCTTATGAAGGTGGTATAGAGCAGACCGGCTCTGCACGCATTCGTTTCTCTGTACAATTCTATCTGGTCGCCATGCTCTTTGTCATCTTCGACGTGGAGGCCGTTTTCATCATGCTCTGGGCCCTTGGCTTCTATGACCTCGGATGGCCCGGTTATATCGGCGCGGCGCTTTTTATCGCGCAGCTCGTAGTCGTATTAATATACGAATGGGGTATCGGCGCGCTTAATATCGGAGCTGACGCTAAGAAAATATTAAGGGTCTACAAACAAAAACAGAAACAAAATGAAATGGTGGCTAAGTAAAGCAGGCGATCAGTCTGGCCATATCTCGGGAAACGGCAGCATGGAAGAAGCTGTCAGCAGAAGTATTATGCTGACCACCGTCCAGGATCTCCTGGCATGGGGACGCAAAAATTCCATGTGGCCATTTCACTTCGGGCTGAGTTGCTGTTTCGTTGAAATGGCAACCAGCATCACCAGCAAATACGACGTGGCAAGATTCGGTGCGGAAGTGATCCGCGGTACTCCCCGCGAAGCAGACGTCATGGTCATTGCAGGCACCGTCTTCATCAAAATGGTCCCTATCATTAAACGCCTCCACGAACAAATGATGGAACCCCGGTGGGTAATTTCTATGGGCAGCTGTGCCAACAGCGGCGGTATGTATGATATATACAGCGTCGTCCAGGGCGTAGATAAATTCCTGCCCGTCGATGTATATGTACCCGGCTGCCCTCCGAGACCCGATGCCTTTATGCAGGGGCTTACGCTGCTTGCAGATGCAGTTGGCAAAGAAGCCCGCCCTCTCAGCTGGACCATCGGTGAGCAGGGTGTGATCAAACCACAGATGCTTTCCATGAAAGAAAGCAGACGTGATATACGTACTAACATGACCTCTTTCAGAGGAATAGACGAAATATAAAACCGGATAAATATGCTGGAGACGGAACATTTAATACACGGACAACTGATACAACGATTCGGCCCCGATACATTTCAAGAACAAATAACTGCCGACGGAATACTTACACTATGGACCAGTAAGAGAAGTATTCTATCCGTTATTGAATACCTGAAATCAAATCACTTTCTGTTCCTGTACGATCTATGTGGGATAGACGAAAGGGACAGGGCCGGCAAAGAGAAATTACCGGTGGCTGATTTTACGGTTGTTTATCACCTGTTCTCGTTCAAACAAAATGAGTTCATCCGCATCAAGGTAGCACTGGCAGGCGAATACCCTACCCTCCCATCCATCACTGCCATCTTTCAGAATGCCAACTGGTATGAACGCGAAATATATGACATGTTTGGCATCCGCTTCGAAGGCCATCCTCACCTGAAACGCCTGCTGATGCCACTCACCTGGGAAGGCCATCCTCTCCGTAAAGAATACCCCGCAAGAGCAACAGAAATGGGCCCCTTCCGCCTGTGGGATGAAAAGCAGGACAGGGAACAGGAAGCCCTGCGTTTCAAGCCGGAAGAATGGGGTATGCAGGCGCATAGCGAAGACTCCGATTTCATGTTCCTGAACATAGGTCCGCAACACCCCGGCACCCACGGCGTGTTACGCATCATCCTGCAACTGGATGGTGAAGAGATTGTAGACGCTGTTCCCGAGATCGGCTTCCATCACCGCGGCGCTGAGAAAATGGGCGAACGCCAAAGCTGGCATACATACATACCGTATACAGACCGTGTGGATTACCTCGGTGGCGTCATGAACAATCTCGCCTACCTGCTTGCAGTAGAGGAAATGGCCGGTATTAAAGTGCCCGAAAGAGTGAAAGTGATCAGGGTAATGCTCTGCGAACTATTCCGCATCAACAGTCACCTGGTATGGTTCGGAACATTCGCGCAGGACCTGGGACAATTGTCTCCCGTGTTCTATATGTTCACCCAAAGAGAAAAGATCTTCGACATCATTGAAGCCGTTTGCGGCGACCGCATGCATCCTAACTGGTTCCGCATCGGTGGTGTGGCGCAGGACCTGCCCACCGGATGGGATAAGCTCGTGCGTGAGTTCGTAGACAACTTCCCGAAACAGCTAAAGGAATACAATGACATGGTGCTGCGGAATAGCATCATAAAAGCCCGTACCAAAGGCATCGGTGTCTATACATTGGAAGAGGCTATCGAATGGGGGGTGACCGGGCCGGGATTGAGGGCCTGCGGATTCGAATGGGACTTCCGCAAAAAAAGGCCCTACTCCGGTTACGAAATGTTTGATTTCGATATCCCCATTGCCCAGAATGGCGACTGTTATGACCGCTCTCTTGTAAGAGTGGAAGAAATGAGACAAAGCCTTCGCATCGTCGAACAATGCCTTAACAATATGCCCGCCGGAAACTATAAGGCAGACCACCCGCTCACCACTCCTCCCATTAAAAAACATACCATGCAGGACATTGAAACCCTCATCAATCACTTCCTGAATGTGAGCTGGGGACCTGTTATTCCCCCCGGGGAAGCGATGAGCTGCGTGGAAGCTACAAAAGGAGCTAACAGCTATTACCTGGTGAGCGATGGCAACACCTCATCCTACCGTACGCGCATACGCACTCCCTCATTTGCACATATGCAGATGATACCATACATCAGTAAAGGTTATACAGTGGCAGACCTGCTCTCCATCCTGGGAAGTGTGGATTATGTACTGGCAGATATAGACAGATAGTGAAATCATTTTTTATGCTTACTGCAACAGAAAAACAAGCTATAGATCACGAAATAAGCCTGGTGCCCCACAAAAAGGCATCCGTCATCGAGGCATTGAAAATCGTACAGCAGCATCGTGGATGGATCAGTGACGAAAGTGTTGAAGCGATTGCAGCCTATCTGGAAATAAGCCCTGCAGAAGTAGACAGCGTCGCTACTTTCTATAATCTCATCTTCCGGAAGCCTGTAGGCAGACATGTGATCTTGCTGTGCGACAGCATCTCCTGTTATGTAATGGGATACCGTTCCTTACATAAAGCACTCGAAGAAAAACTGCATATCCGCATGGGAGAAACAAGTACCGATCAAAGGTTCACATTGCTGCCCAATGTCTGCCTTGGTTGCTGTGACCACGCTCCCGCGCTGATGATCGACAAAGACCTGTATAGTGATCTGGAACCCGCAATGCTGGACGATATCTTAAAAAAATACACATAATACAATGGAACGCCCACTTACCAGGAACATTCATCCGGACCGCCCGCCGCTTAACCTGAAAGAATATGAAATGACGGGCGGATATGCTGCTGTGCGCAAGGTATGTGGTGGTGGAATGACGCCAGCTGCACTGCAAAAGCTGGTACAGGACAGCAATCTGAAAGGACGCGGTGGCGCCGGCTTTAATACCGGCATCAAATGGAGCCTCATCCCCATGGGCGACCAGGCCCCTCATCCCAAATACCTTATCGCCAATGCAGACGAGATGGAGCCCGGTACCTTCAAAGACAGGCTGTTGCTGGAGGGCAATCCGCATCAGCTCATAGAAGGCATGATACTGGCCGCGTATGCTATCCAGGCAGACGTTGCTTATGTGTTCCTCCGATGGGCCTACCACAAGGCAGCAGACCTCATTCGTAAAAGCATCCAGGAGGCCTATGATGCCGGCTACCTTGGTAAAGATATCCTGGGAAGTGATTTCCACCTCGACATGCACCTACATACAGGTGTGGGCCGCTATATGTGCGGCGAAGAAACCGCATTACTGAACGCCCTGGAAGGGAAACGCGCCACACCAAGGGCTAAACCGCCCTTCCCCCAGATCAGCGGTTTGTTTGGTAAACCCACTATTGTAAACAATGTAGAAACACTTTGCTGTGTTCCTCATATCGTCAACAACGGCGCTGAATGGTTCAAAGGCCTTAGCTATAGCGACGATGGCGGCACTAAACTATACGGTGTAAGCGGTAAAGTGAAGCGGCCCGGCGCCTGGGAACTGCCTATGGGCGTTACTATGCGCGAGCTGATCGAAGAGCATGCCGGCGGTATGAAAAATGGTGTGCAGCTGAAAGGTGTATTGCCCGGTGGCGCTTCTACAGACTTTCTCACCACACAGCACCTGGACATCAAAATGGATTATAAATCCGTTGCAGCAGCAGGTAGTCGCTTAGGTACAGGTACCATGATCGTAATGGACAGTGAGACCTGCCCCGTGGGATTCGTACACAACCTCCAGCATTTCTTTGCACAGGAAAGCTGCGGCTGGTGCACTCCCTGCCGCGAAGGCCTGCCCTGGGTAGAAAAGATCCTGCTCTCCCTCGAAAAAGGAGATGGCACACCGGAAGATCTCGAACTGCTGAATATGCACGCACAATTCCTTGGTCCTGGTAACACGTTCTGCGCACTGGCGCCCGGCGCCATGGAACCATTGCAGAGTGCATTGAAATACTTCCGGGATGATTTCGAAAAACATATTGAACATAAGAAATGTCCGTATGACTAATGCAGAATAGTATAAATACATCGTCAACATGCCTACAATATATATTGATAACAAACCCTTTGATGTAAAGGCAGGTAAGAACCTGCTGGAAGCCTGTCTGAGCCTGGGAATTGATCTGCCCTACTTCTGCTGGCACCCTGCCATGGGCAGTGTCGGCGCATGCCGTCAATGTGCAATTAAGGTCTTTAAAGATGAAGAAGACTCCCGCGGCCGCCTGGTCATGAGCTGTATGGAAGGTGTAAAAGACGGAATGCGTATTTCTGTAAATGATGAAACAGCCAAAGCTTTCCGCTCGCAGGTAGTGGCATGGCTCATGACCAATCACCCGCACGACTGCCCCGTATGCGATGAAGGCGGCTGCTGCCATCTGCAGGATATGACTGTCATGACAGGACACAACTACCGGCACTACCATTTCAAGAAACGCACCTATCCTAATCAATACCTGGGCCCTCTCATCAATCATGAGATGAACCGCTGTATCCAGTGTTACCGCTGTGTACGTTTTTACCATGATTATGCAGGAGGAAAAGATCTCAATGTATTTGCAGCGCATAACCACGTTTATTTCGGTAGGGAAAAGGACGGTGTACTGGAAAGCCCCTTCAGCGGCAACCTGGTGGAAGTATGTCCTACAGGCGTTTTCACCGACAAAACCTTAAAAGAACATTATACCCGTAAATGGGACCTCACCAATGCGCCCTCCGTTTGCCAGCATTGCAGCCTTGGGTGTAATACGATTGCCGGCGAGCGTTACGGCCAGCTGCGCAATGTCGTAAACCGGTACAACCATGAGGTGAACGGCTATTTCCTGTGCGACAAAGGACGTTTCGGATATGAATTTGTGAACAGTGAAAACCGCATCACACAACCGCTTATCCGTAACCAGCCGGTAGAGGCTACAGATCACAATACCGTACTGCAATATATGCGGGCATTGGTAGCGGGGCATAACCTGATCGGCATTGGTTCTCCAAGGGCTTCCCTTGAAAGCAATTACGCCCTGCTGGAACTGGTAGGCAAAGAAAACTTCTACCAGGGCGTACCGGACGACCTCGTATATGTTGAACAGAAAATAATAGATATCCTGCAATCAGGTTGTATCCACACGCCTTCCCTGAAAGAGATCGAACAGGCAGATGCCGTGCTGGTATTAGGCGAGGATATCTGGAACACTGCCCCTGTCATGGCCTTGGCCGTTCGTCAGTCGGTCATGAAAACAGCGGCCACACATACTACTGAACAACTGCCTATTCCCACATGGCACGACGCGGCCATCAGGGAACTGGTGCAGGAAGATAAAGGCTTCCTCGCCAATGTGACCATGCTACCTTCTCCGCTAGACGAGATATCTTCCTCATCCATGAAGGCCACGCCTGATGATATGGCCAGGCTGGGTTTTGCGATAGCACATATATTGAATCCGGCGCTGCCCGAAGTGCCCAATGCAGCGGAAGAACTGCTTGCCACTGCCGCTGCGATCAGTAAAGCACTGCAGCAGGCAAAACATCCTGTGATCATTACAGGCACCTCCTGCTGGAACAATGCGCTGATCAGGGCCGCATTTGATATTGCAGCTGCACTGGATATGAATGAAAAGAAAGCCGGACTGGCATTTGTCATGCAGGACTGCAACAGCATGGGCCTTGCCATGACGCGTGCCTCCTCTTTCGACAGAGCCCTTGCCCACGTGCAACGTACCACCAACGTTACCGCTATCATCCTGGAAAATGATCTTTACCGTGCTGTTCCGACGGCCAAAGCAGATGCATTTTTCAGTAAGTGTAAACATGTCATCGTTCTCGATACATTACACAATCGCACTACAGAAAAAGCACATGTGCTGATACCGGCGGCTACATTCGCGGAGGCCGATGGCACTTTCGTAAATAACGAAGCCCGTGCACAGCGCAGCAGCCAGGTATTTATGCCTGCCAACAGCGAGATCAGGGAAAGCTTCAAATGGCTTGCCGATATAAAGTCGCTGGTAACTACGGCCTCCAACGGTCACGGAAAGCATATGGAAGATCTGCTGCATGCACTGGAAAACAGGTTCCCGCAATTCGCAGGAGTATCCAGGGTTGCACCACCACACGATTTCCGTATCCATGGCGCCCGTATACCGCGCGAATCACATCGTTACAGCGGTCGTACAGCCATGCTGGCCAACCTGACCGTGAGCGAGCCTAAACCATTGCAGGACGACGACTCATCGCTGTCATATACCATGGAAGGATACAGGGGCTTGCCGCCATCTCCCCTTATTCCTTTCTTCTGGGCGCCGGGATGGAACTCCAATCAGTCGGTAACCAAATACCAGGAAGAAGCGGGCGGTGCGCTGAAAGGTGGAGATCCCGGCATACGTTTGTTTGAGCAAACCACCACGCCACCCGTGTTCTCAAAAGACATTCCCGATGCATTTACGCCCCGTGCAGGTAAATGGATGCTGCTGCCGCAGTACCACATCTTTGGCTCCGGCGAACTAAGTGTTTACACAAAAGGGATCGCTTCTCTTTCACCTGAACCTTATGTCTCATTGTCCAGGCACGATGCAGAACAGGCCCAGCTGAAGAACGGGGATGCTGTCAGCGTGAAGACCGATGGCAAAACATACACACTCCCACTCTCCATAAATGATTCATTGCCCGATGGCATCATGTTGGCGCCGGCGGGGCTGACAGGTATGGAAGCGCTCAGCTGGGGCGCATGGGTAAACCTCTCAACTGTAATCGTATGACTGTAATGCAACACATATGGATCGTCTTAGGGGTACTCTTCGTATTCCTGAACATCGCTGCAGGGCTCATCTGGGTGGAACGCAGGCTGCTGGCGCTGTGGCAGGACAGACTGGGCCCCAACCGTGCAGGACCACTGGGCCTGTTTATTGTGCTTGCAGACACCCTGAAGCTCTTCTTTAAAGAAGACTGGATCCCGCCGTTTGCCGATAAGTGGGTATTCATTCTTGCCCCCGCTATTGTTGTAGCCAGTGTACTGATGGGTATTGCTATCATTCCTTTTGCACCCGGCATTGTGGTAGCCGATCTGAATGTTGGCCTCATGTTCTTCCTGGCAATGTCATCCCTGGGTGTTTATAGCATCGTATTGGGAGGATGGGCTTCCAACAACAAGTACTCGCTGCTGGGCGCTTTGCGGGGCGCCTCCCAGATGATAGCCTATGAAGTGTTTATGGGGCTTTCCCTGATGGGAGTAGTGATGCTGAGCAAGTCTTTCAACCTGACAGCTATTGTAGCTGCACAGAAGGACCTTTGGTTTGTGGTTACACAGCCCGTTGGTTTCGTTGTTTTCTTTATTGCGGGCCTTGCAGAAACCCACCGCCTGCCTTTTGATATTCCTGAAGCAGAAAGCGAGCTGATAGCCGGTTTCCACTCTGAATATTCCGGAATGAAATTCGGGATGTTCTTTATTGGTGAATACCTGGGTATATCACTGATCTCTGCAATGACTGTCACGCTGTTCTTTGGCGGATGGCTGGGGCCAGGCTTTCTGCCTCCTGTGGTATGGTTTTTCCTGAAAACATTTTTCTTCATCGGGCTTTTTATACTGCTGCGTGCATCGCTGCCGCGTCCCCGCTACGATCAGCTGATGGGCTATGGATGGAAACTGCTGTTACCGCTGGTATTGCTCAATCTTTTAGTTACCGGTGCAATAGCACTCTGGCTCAGGTCTTAAATGAGATAACTTAAAACTTATAACAATGATTAGTCACCTGCGTACAATGTGGTTGGTCTTCCGGCATATCTTCCGGAAGAAGGTTACCGTACAATATCCGGAACAAAAGGTACCCATGTATCCGCGATGGAGAGGACGTATCGTGCTCACAAAAGATCCGGATGGTGGTGAACGCTGTGTAGGTTGTTATCTGTGTGCTGCGGCATGCCCAGTGGATTGTATCGCGCTGCAGGCTACAGAAAATGAGGAAGGCCGCAGATACCCGGAATTCTTCCGCATCAATTTCTCCCGCTGCATCTTCTGCGGATACTGTGAAGAAGCATGCCCAACCTACGCCATACAACTGATCCCCGATTTTGAGATGGCGGAATACAAGCGTCAGGACCTGGTATACGAAAAGGAAGATCTGCTCATCAACAGCCAGGGAAAATATCCCGGTTACAACTTCTATAACGTAGCTGGCCTTGATGCAGGCGTGAAAGAAAAAGGTAAGGGGAAAGATGAAGAAACCCCGGTAGATATCAAAAGCTTATTACCCTGAAAATATAAGGATATGTCTCTGGTCTTCTATATATCATCATTCATTGCGATCCTGTCCACTGTTATGGTGATCACACGTTATCAGCCCATTCATGCGCTGTTGTACCTGGTAGTATCTTTCCTGGCACTGGCGGTCACCTTCCTTTCACTGGGAGCTCCTTTTGCAGCCGCATTGCAGGTGATCGTTTATGCAGGCGCTATTGTAGTGCTTTTCATCTTCGTGGTGATGATGCTGAACCTTGGTAAGCAGACGGCCCAGCAGGAGAAGGAATGGCTGCAATTGCGCGCATGGCTTGGGCCATCAATACTCTCACTGGTATTGCTGGCCGAAATGGCGGTATTGCTGTTACAGGACGCGCCCACCGCTATGCCTGCCGCTGTTGTTACGCCGAAGCAGGTGTCGTTGTCGCTGTATGGGGAATATATCATTGCCGTAGAACTGGTAGGCTTCCTGCTGATGACGGGAATTGTGGGAGCAGCGCATATTGGTAAACACAAGAAAAAAAGCCTGCACAGGTTCCTTCAAACATATCCAAACCTGAACTGATGTCAACTGTCCAAGCACATACGGTCTTAATAGTCGCCGCTATCCTGTTCGTACTGGGACTGGCAGGTGTACTCACAAGGAAGAATATCATCTTCATGCTGCTCTCTATTGAGATCATGCTCAATGCCGCCGGACTGGCCTTTGTAGCTGCCGGCTCCAGGTGGCAGCAGCCGGACGGGCAGGTCATGTACCTGTTCATACTGGCCATGGCAGCAGCAGAAGTGTCTGTTGCGCTGGCACTGGTATTACAGATCCAGCACCAGCATAAAACACTCGATGTTGAAGAACTCAAAGAACTAAAAGATTAAGTTTATATGCAACAGTACCTGTATCTGATACCTACCCTGCCCCTTCTGGGTTTCCTGGTGTTGTCAATGGCGGGGAAATACCTGTCCCGCAACTTCATTGCAGGTATCGGGGCCGGCAGTATCTGCATTTCCGCACTCATAGCAATCATCACCAGTGCCAGCTTCCTGCAGGCGCATCCCCCCACAGGCGCTTACACACAGCTATTATGGCATTGGTTCATTGCCGGCCACTTGTCGGCCGATATCAGCCTGCGCATGGACGCATTGTCGCTCGTCTTCATTTGCGTCATCACATTCATAGGAGCCCTTATCCATATTTACTCGGTTGCGTTCATGCGTGAGGACAGGGATTACGCCCGCTTCTTCGCAAGTATGAACCTCTTCGTCTGCGCCATGCTGACATTGGTAATGGCCGATAACCTGGTATTGATGTACCTGGGATGGGAAGGCGTTGGCTTGTGCAGTTACCTGCTCATTGGTTTCTGGTACGAAACACCGGCCAATTACCGGGCCGCCAATAAAGCCTTCGTGATCACCCGTATTGGCGACACGGCCATGATCATCGGGCTCTTTCTGCTTTTTAAAGAACTGGGCACCTTATATATCCCTGATATCCTGGCAAAAGCTTCACAGCAATTCAGCAGTGGTTCCGGCACCGTTACACTGATCGCCTTGTTATTGTTGTCAGGTGGCATTGGCAAATCCGCCCAGCTGCCGTTGCAGACATGGTTGCCCGATGCGATGGCCGGCCCATCTCCTGTGAGTGCATTGATCCATGCGGCCACCATGGTCACAGCCGGTGTTTATCTCATCGCAAGAATGCATACCTTATTTGAGCTCTCTCCCATCGCTATGCAGGTCACCGCCATCATCGGCGCTGTAACGCTGTTTATTGCGGGCTGCAGCGCCATGGTGCAGACGGATATTAAGAGAGTACTTGCCTACTCGACCATCAGCCAGATCGGCTATATGTTCCTGGCCCTGGGTGTAGGCGCCTGGAGCGCTGCGATCTTTCATTTCTTCACACACGCTTTCTTCAAAGCTCTTTTGTTCCTTGCAGCAGGTGCGGTGATTGAAACACTGCATCATGAGCACGACATCTTTAAAATGGGAGGGCTGAGAAAGAAAATGCCTGTGATCTTTTATACGTTCACAATTGGCGCAGCCGCACTGGCAGCGTTGCCATTGGTAACCGCAGGCTTCTTTAGTAAGGACCAGATCCTCTGGTATGCCTGGAGTGCCAACGGCGGCCATCCTGTACTCTGGGCTTTAGCCCTGCTGGGTGCATTCATTACCGCATTCTATTCCACCAGGCTGATACTGGTCGTATTCTGGGGAGATATGAAAACAACACCGGGGCATCTTCCGGGCCGCGCCATGACGCTTCCCCTGGTGGTACTGGCCTTCTTCTCCATAGCAGTGGGCTGGATAGAATGGCCGCACAATATCATGCACGTGGCTCTCTTCTCAGAAATAGTACAACAGGCATTGCCTGCCACAACGCTGAAAAGCAATCTGCCGCCGGAGATCGTCTTCCAGCTGATCGCCGTAGGCGTCTCTGCGCTTGGCATCTACACCGGTTATGTATTGTACTACGGACAAAGCGAACTGCTGCTGCGGTGGAAACAATCTGAGGGACTGATGAACGTACGGCATTTCCTGTTCAAAGGATGGAAATTTGACCAGCTCTATGATATTCTGCTGGTAAAACCTTTCCTCTTCATTACCCGCATTAATAAATCTGATGTATCCGATAAACTATATACTGCCATCGCCGATGCCAACCTGCATCTCAATAAGCTGTTCTCCGTTTCTCAGAATGGCTCCTTAAGATGGTATGTAACCGGTGTGCTGATAGGTATCCTGTTTATCATCACCTTACAATTACTGTTATGATACTGATATGGATGATATGCATATTGCTGGCAGGAGGTATATTATGCTGGCTGGTGGCGCGGAGCTCGCCCCTGGCGGCTAAATGGATCGCCCTGCTTACCGTCACTATCGATCTGCTGGTCGCCTGCTGGCTCTTCAGCGTCTATAAGGCATTCCCCGATAATACGTCCTGGTATATCAATTACCAGGCAAACTGGATACCATCATTAGGTATCGGCTTCCATGTAGCGATGGACGGATTCAGCCATGTAATGCTGCTCCTTACATTCTTCCTGGGCATCCTGGCAGTACTCTGTTCCTGGAAGGAGATCAAAGAAAGAACAGGCTTCTATTTCTTTAACCTGTTGTGGACACTGGCAGGCATCAGTGGCGTATTCATTGCCATGGACATGATACTGTTCTACTTCTGCTGGGAGGTGATGCTGATACCGATGTATTTCCTGATTATCTTATGGGGCGATGCCCGCCGCCGTTACGCCGGTTACAAGTTCTTCATTTTTACACAGGTAGGCAGTCTTTTCATGCTATTGTCTATACTGGCTTTATATTTCATTCACGGCGACCAGACAGGCAGATATACCTTTGACTATTTCAGCCTGCTGCAAACAGCCACTGATCCTGCAGCGGCAAAATGGATCATGCTGGGCTTCCTCATTGCTTTTGCTATTAAACTACCGGTAGTACCTTTCCATAACTGGCTACCGGATGCGCATGGAGAAGCGCCCACAGCGGGTAGCCTTGTGCTGGCCGGTTTGTTGCTCAAGACAGGGGCCTACGGTATCATTCGTTTTGTGCTGCCGCTTTTCCCGGAAAGTTCGCTGGCCATTGCCCCGGTGATGATACTCTTCGGCGTGGCGGGCATTATCTATGGCGCCTTGCTCGCTTTTTCACAAACCGACCTCAAACGCCTGATCGCATATACTTCTGTGAGCCATATGGGCTTTGTGCTGGTAGGTATCTTTTCCTTCAGTAACATCGCCATGCAGGGCGTTGTGATGCAGATCCTGACACACGGCCTCAGCACCGGCGCCCTCTTCGTAATGGCAGGAATGCTGAAGGAAAGGCTACATACAAGGGATATAGACCTGATGGGCGGCCTCTGGACCTCCATGCCGGCTATGGGCGGCATCGCCATCCTGTTTACCATGGCCTCTGCCGGGCTTCCTGCACTAGGCAATTTCATCGCTGAATTCTTTATCCTGCTGGGAGCATTTGGCAGTCACCCGACACTCAGCATTATCGCCACCCTCGGACTGATCCTTTCAGCGATATATTCCCTGCGCATGCTGCAGAAAGTATTCATGGGACAGCAGCATTTTACCGGGCCTGTAAAAGATATCAGTGCCAGGGAACTGGTGATTATGGCTGCGCTGAGCATCAGCATCGTCGTGCTGGGATTATTCCCACAACCAGTTATCGATACGGTACAACATTTATCTACTATTCATCCGTCACTCCATGAATGAGCTACAACTATCAGCCCTGCTGCCTTTCATTGTGCTGGCAATGGCCTCTGTCGTTGTTATATTGCTGATCGCTTTTCGCTTAAGCCATACTGTCATCCAGGTGGTAGGTTTCCTCATGATGTGCCTGGTCGTATTCGCTACCTGGTATGTCAGGGACACACTGCCGCAGGAAATACCGCCGCTCTTCATTGTAGATGGACAGGCGGCAGTATTTACAGGACTGATCATCTTCTCTGTGTTGGTGATCGGCTTGTTCTCGTTCATCTATTTTGAAGAGCGGGAAGAGAACCCCAAAGAATATTATATACTGCTGTTCCTTGCCACGCTGGGCGCCGCCATACTGACCATCAGCCAGCATTTTATTTCGCTGTTCATCGGGCTGGAATTGCTAAGTGTCAGCTTATATGCATTGATTGCCTATCTGCGCAACAGGAACAATGCGGTGGAAGCCGGCATGAAATATCTTGTACTGGCAGCGCTGTCTTCAGCCTTCCTGCTGTTTGGCATGGCGCTCATTTATATGGAAACAGGCAGTATGATATTTTCCGGTATTGCAGAGAAAATGGCATCGGTAGGATCTTCTCCATTATTCCTGATGGGGCTTGGTACTATTATCGTTGCCATCGGCTTTAAACTGGCCCTGGTGCCATTCCATCTGTGGGCGGCCGATGTTTATCAGGGTTCGCCCTCTCCCGTTACTGCGTTCATTGCCACTATTTCCAAGATAGGGACATTTGCCGTGTTACTGCGCTTCGCACAGAGCATCCATCTGCAGCAATATCAGCTGGCAGTCACCATCTTCTCCGTCATTGCCATTGCTTCTATGATAACAGGGAATATACTGGCTTTGCAACAGCGTAACCTGAAACGCCTGCTGGCCTACTCGTCTATTGCACATTTTGGCTATCTGCTCGTAGCATTTCTGCCAGGCAACAATGCCGGTACGGAAGCTGCTATCTTTTACCTGACGGCTTATTCCATTACCTTATTATCAGCCTTTGGGGTCATCATCCTCTTATCTTCCAGGGAGCATGAGGCAGATGAGCTGCATACCTATGACGGGTTGATCTGGAAAAGACCTGTTATGGGTACCATACTGGCCATCTCCTTATTGTCGCTCGCAGGTATTCCCCTAACCGCCGGTTTCCTGGCGAAGTTCTTCATACTATCAGCCGGCGTACATCAGTCTGTCTGGTTACCATTGATCGTACTGGTGCTCAGTAGTGTGATCGGCCTGTATTACTATCTGCGTGTCATTAATACGCTGTTCTCTACTACTGTTTCTGCAGAAGCGGTCCCCAAGCCGGTCCATCCCTTCTTCCATATATCCACTTATATCACCCTCGTGATCATGGCAGGACTGATATGCTGGCTGGGAATATTCCCCAGTCTTACGCTGCAGGGCATACGGACTTTCCTGATGTTACATTGAGATCACGTTGGTGGTCTCAACCCATTATATTTGCCGGGAAGCCTTATAATTTAAACACAAACCGTAGGATCAGGATCAGGGCCAACAGGCTTATCCATGCAGGAAAAATTACCATCCCGGATTTCAGGGAACTGTGCAACAGGTGTTCCTCTACGTCAAAAACATGTAGGTACTTACCAGAAATTTGCCATATTTTTATCTATCTAAAGATCCCTTCCTATGAAGAATGATTTCACAAAAGAAGAGTGGGAAACGTGTATCAAGGTATTGCAGGTGCTATCCCGGGATCCTGGTAAATCACTGGACACCATGAGCCTGAAAGGGCTCGTAACGAAACTCTATAGACGGGCCAAAAAAGATAACAAACAGCTGGCTGCTGAAGCACAAATTAACAAACCTGTCGTATCCACTCATCTGCTGTCTTTGCAGAAAGTGCAAAAGCTGTCACGGCGGCAAAGCTTACTGAAACAGTATGATAAAAAAGTGGTGCTGGCACAGACCGCCCTGCATCGTAAATACGAACTGCCCTACACGGAAGAAATATTGCACACAAAGGAGCCGCTGGAACTTGCCAGGTACCAGCGATGCTATATCTGCAAAACTTCCTACAAGCAGGTCCATTTCTTTTATCATATGCTGTGCCCTTCCTGTGCTGATATTAACTATACCCGCAGACATCAGCGTGCCAACCTGGAAGGCAGAATAGCGCTGATCACCGGGGGAAGAATAAAGATAGGTTACCTCACGGCCCTTCGTATGTTGCGCGATGGGGCCAAAGTATGGGTCACCACCCGCTTCGCGAAAGACTGTGCCATGCGTTTCAGCCAGGAGGCAGATTTTTCTGCATGGAGCCACCGGCTGAAAATAGTCGCGCTGGACCTGCGCAAGCTGTCACAGCTGAATAATTTTATACAATACCTGCAAACGCAGGAAAAACACCTGGACATCCTCATTAATAACGCTGCTCAAACTATCAAACGGCCAGTAGCCTTTTACCGGCACTTGTTCGACTTTGAAGAAAGCGACACCGCCAGCCTGCCGGAGGCAGTAAGGCAATGCCTTGCTTTCTCAACACCTTTTCAGTTCCTGATCAGCAATCATGAACAACAGCTGCTGCCTTATGAAACAGCTACCGCGTTTCCTGAGAACCTGTACGACAAAGACAATCAGCAGGTGGATCTCAGAACAAGCAATAGCTGGACCATGCGGCTGGAAGACGTTCCTCCCGGGGAGATGCTTGAAACGCAACTGGTAAATGTTACCGCGCCCTTCATGTTAAACAGCCAGCTGAAAGAGATGATGAAACGCTCACCCTTCGAGAGACGATTCATTGTCAATGTTTCCGCTATGGAAGGGCAATTCAACCGTACATCCAAAACACCCTTTCATCCGCATACCAATATGGCCAAAGCAGCCCTGAATATGATGACGAGGACTTCTGCGCAGGAATATGCACAGGAGCAGATATTCATGAATAGTGTGGATACAGGCTGGATCACACAGGAAAATCCTCATCCAAAAAAGGAACGCTTGTTTGAAGAAGAAGGTTTCGTTCCGCCTCTCGATGAAACAGACGGCATGGCAAGGATATATGATCCCATAGCAAGAGGCATCACCTTACCTGAACTACCTTTGTTCGGCCATTTTCTCAAAGACTATCTGCCACATGAGTGGTAAACAGCACTAACAACTATCGTATAAAAACAATAAACCCTTTTCATATGCAAACAGCTCAGGTAATATGCCCGGTTGATAATGTAGTTACTGACTTTCCCTTTTCCATGCAGGAGCTGCAACCGGTTATTGACTTTCTGTCAAGCAATGCCCCACTACCAGTTACAGATCAGGCTTTTCCTGTTGGAACAGTTACCTCAGACGGACGCCTCGATATGTGTAAACAAAAACTGGGTGTAACAGGCATTAAACTGGTAACGGCTGCATTGAAGCACAACACAGTTATCAAACATATCCTGCTGGGCACAAATGCCTTCGGCAATCCCGGCGCCATTGCAGTAGCAGAACTACTGAAGACCAACAACACGGTTGAAACCGTTTACCTGGGTTGCAATTACATCGAACATAGCGGCTGTAAAGCCATCTGCGAAGCATTGGAAGAGAATACAAGCGTAAAAAGCATCTGGTTCAAAAGAAATCCAATCGGCGGGGAAAGCATGGCCTCTTTTGTGAAGTTGTTGTCAAAGAATAAACATATCCGAACACTTGATCTTGTCAATACCTGCGTAGGCGAGGAATTACATACACTGCTCCAATATCTCGCAGAAAATAATACCATAGAAAGGTTTTATCTGAGCGGAAACTACCTGACAGCCGCCGCTATGCAACAGGTAAATGACATGCTGCTTCGGAACACATGTTTGAAATCGCTCTACCTGAGTGTGAACAATATCGGAGACGAAGGCGTAGCAGCACTGTTGCCTGCCTTAGGTACGAACACTACGCTGCAGGACCTGAGCCTGGCCAGTTGCGGCATTACAGATAGAGGTATGCAATATCTTTTTACAACACTGAAAACAAATAAAAGTATCAGCAGCCTTGATCTCGGTTATGCCCCTTCTACCAGGGCGTTAGGCGCAAAGGCCAATGAATTGTCTGCCGCATCTGCACAACTGCTGACTGAATATTTTATGGAACAGGTACAGTTGAAAAACCTGGACCTTACCAGAACAAATCTTCCTGAAGCGAATAAACTATTGCTGAAAAAGGAAATGGAGAGAAGGGGCGTAAATACGATCACCATGGATGGCCATCCGGGGAGACAGGTATATCATATACATCCCGACAGCAAGACTATAAAAAGCGTTTACAGGTAAGTTATCAAATAGTCCCCAGAGCGTCTGACCACTGTTTCGCTAAAAACAACAGAAGAGCAATGTTGGTTAAATTGTAGAGGCAAAAGTCCTTTGCAGCTAAAACCGTCCCTTGCAATGGATGCTTACTCCATCAAATAGTCTGGTTCTGCAGGATAATTAAGTTTCAAATTGGTCGTTGGAGACCGTATAGAAGAATAAACCTAATGTAATCCAGCAGGCTGAGGAACTTTTGCCTTTTAAAACTAAGATTATGGCAAATGTAAAGAAAAGCTCTTTTCCCAAGAAGAAAGTCAATTCTCTTTCTATTGTTAATCCTTATGCTGCCGGAATTGACATCGGAGATAAGATTCATGCTGTAGCTGTCTCTGCGGATAGATGCCCTGATCCAGTTCGCACCTTCTCTACTATGACTTGCGACCTGGAAGCTATAGCCAGTTGGCTTAAAGAATGTAATATAAATACAGTAGCAATGGAGAGTACAGGAGTATATTGGAAACCTTTGTTCGGATTGCTAATAAAGGAAGGCTTTGAAGTATATCTGGTAAATGCTCGTAATGTTAAAAACGTGAGCGGCCGTAAGACAGATGAGAGCGATGCCGCCTGGTTACAAAGGCTTCACAGCTATGGCTTATTAAGCAGTTCTTATCTGCCTTCAAACGAGCAGGAAGCTTTAAGAACACTGGTTCGTTTCCGTAGAACTTTACAGTCCGAGGCGAGTAAATGTGTTTTGCGTATGCAAAAATCACTGGAACTGATGAATGTAAAGCTGCATACAGTAATTAGCGATATAGTTGGCCAGACCGGATCCGCTATTGTGGAAGCCATTCTTAAAGGAGAACGTACCCCCTCCAATCTATTATCGTTAGTAGGTTCTCGGATCAAGGCTAGTAAAGATACTATCGAAAAATCATTACATGGCAATTGGAGGGATGAACATCTGTTTACCCTCGGTCAATGTTATGAGCTCTATAAAGAATATCTGTCCAGAATAAATAATTGCGATAAAAAGATTGAGGAACAACTATCTATGTATGAGGCACTATGTAATGATGGTATAGTAACAACCTGTAGCGTGCAACAGGACCAGACGCAACGACAAAATATTAAGACCAAATCTAAAAATAATCCTCGTTTTAATGTCCGCAGCTACTTGCAACATATTTTAGGCGTTGATGTATTAGCCATATATGGTTTAAGCGATAATGGAGGCCTTCAATTACTAGCTGAGACGGGGACAGATCTTTCAAAATGGCCCACAGAAAAACATTTTGTCTCCTGGTTAAATCTTTGTCCTAACAATAAAATATCTGGTGGCAAACTAATAAGTTCACGTTTAATGAAAAAACCATCCTCTATAGCCGGGCAGGCTTTCCGCTTTGCCGCAAATTCTGTTCAGAAAAGTGAGCATTGGCTAGGAGACTATTTTCGCCGTATGAAAGCAAAGGGTGGAAATAAATATGCTATTGTCGCCACCGCCAATAAACTGGCTACCATTTACTATAAAATGGTCAGATACAAAACCGAATTTAATCCACCCTTGCTTGAACAATATCAGAAAAGAAATAATGAACTGAAAATAAGTCGATTAGAGAAAAAGTTGGAGCAACTTAGAGCGATTGTTGTATAGAAGCCAGGGACAGGCTTTCCCAAAACAAGACGGGAACAACGCACTTTATGCTTTGTTCCCGTTGCTGTGGAGGAGCAAGGATTCGAACCTACATCTTCAGTCTAGCAGACTGATATTTTTCCAATTAAATTATCCCCCAGATATAATGACGGCGATAAGACTCGAACTTACACCTCTCGCCTGACGGGCGAGCATTCTTCCAATTAAACTACAACGTCATTACGGGCGCAAATATATAATAATTTACCTATTCAAGTTATCCCCATCAATTTCCTCGCTTGCTCATTTCAGCTGTAAGACCGAACTGAATGTTATCACTCCTCTGTATATCATCCCACTGCAAAAGTTAAAGCCGCATAGACACCGGAAAATCCTCTACCTGGTTCCAATTGCACAACATATCGAATCCCGTCTTTCCCGTCACCCTACGCAAGAAAAAGATCATAACGAAGATAAAGCCCGTAAAGATCATTTAACATTATGAAATAACCATTCCTGTTACTATATTTAATCCGTGTAACCCGCCCTGTAGCTCGCAATAGCTGAAAACTATCCCAACCCTCCACTTACAATACATTCCATTTCACGTAGTACTCATGTAACCAAATCAATTCCATCATGAAAAAGAGAATCTTTTACACACTTCTTGTTGTATGGCTGCCCGCACTGTCTGCCCAGGCACAGACACAGGCGCCGAGGGTGCCGGGAAGCCCGTTTCCGCTTTCCGCCGTACCCGATACTTTATTCCTCACATCTGAGAATTATGCAGCTTCCGAAAAGATAGCGCTGCAAACGCTGATGGGCGTTATTGCCCAGACCAAACCCGCTATTCTCAGAGACCTTTCCGGTCACCGTACATTGGTGGAAAATGCAGGCGTAAAGATCAACGACATGTATTACACGAACTTTCCCGGTCTGCTTAACCGTTTTGCCAACAGGCTTTCCGGTTACATTCTATGCAACCAGAAAGACAGATCAACCAATGTCGCTATCTCACTGGCCGGTGTGATGAATGCCGTAGCCATTCCGGCCGATATCGAACAGACTGCCATCAATGCCGGCCTGACACGCCTGCTCGATGTACGCACCCGGGATGAAGCCTGGGCTTTGGCTAACTATGGTAATCTTTTCAGCCAGAAAATAGCATCTTATCAACAGAGCTCCGACGACCGCGTGTTCTCCCTGGGAGACTACAGCACCTACACAAAGGCATTCCAGTTCTGGGACAATTCTCCCTCCGGCACACTGGCCACCAGTGTATATAACCGCATGAACAAAGGCGCTACTTTTTTCGGCTGGGGACCGGCGGAATATGAAACAGTGGAACAATTGTCGCTGAGGTCCATGAGCATCCTGCCCTCCGACTGGGCGCCCAATATGTCTGCACTCAGCAATATTCCTGCAAAGTCGAAGACCTTCAAACAGAAAGATCCTATCAAACCTTTTGAAGTAAAAACCGGCGTACACACGGTTTGCTTTGTTATTACAGACGGTGATAACGTGCAATGGCTCTTAGGCTCTCACGATAATATCAATAACTGGAACAATCCCGCCCGCGCTCATGTGAACCTGGGCTGGACCATCTCTCCTTCCCTCTCTGAACTGGCGCCAGTCGTATATGAGAAATATGTAGAGAACTGCCTGACCACACCCGATGGCAGAAATGTATTAATAGCCGGTCCTTCAGGGAGAAGCTACTATTTCCCTGGGCGTTATCCTGATGCTGATCTTGAAACTGAGACTGCGCTGCTGAATAAGTACATGAAACAGGCCGACCTGCGTATTGTGAACATCATTGATGCAGACGACAGTGATAATGATCCAGGCGCTTACCTGAAACAGGATAATATTGACGCCCTTTTCTATTACAGCTATGGCGCTAACTATACCGGCAGGCATGGACAGATCGACTGGTATAAAGACAAGCCATCTATCGGCGGCAGGTATACGCTGTGGGGAACACTTTCCTCTCCGCAATCACTGGCCAATCAATTAAACCAGGCATCTACCAATATTTATTCGGCAGATGGCTACAGTCTTGTTTCCGTACATATCTGGTCAAGAGATGTAGACGATGTACAGGATTGTATCAACCGCCTGGGACCTAATGTACGCGTAGTGGCGCCTGATGAATTTGTGTGGCTGATCCGTAAAAACCTGAAAGGACTGCCTGTCGGAACAGGTAATGGTCTGAAAGCTGAATATTACAGTGGTTATCATCTTGACAATCTGAAATACCAGCAGACCGATGGCAATGTAGATTTTGACTGGGGAACCGGTTCTCCTGATCATGCCCAACTGGGCAACAACCAGTTCTCCGTAAAATGGTCAGGACAGGTACAACCCTTATACTCCGAGCAATATACCTTCTATGTATACTCCGACGACGGCGTAAAACTAACGGTAAATGGCCAGCCCATCATCAACGACTTTGAGACACAGGGCGCATACACCCGCAGTGGCACCATTACATTAACAGCCGGTCAGAAATACGACATCGAACTACGATATGCAGAAGGCAATGGCGACGCCTTTTGTCATCTGCAATGGGAAAGCGCATCCCAGTCACGGCAGATAATACCAAGAGCACAGCTCTATAGCAGGCCTGATACCAGTAGCGGCCCTGTTACCGTCTATGAACATGCCCAATACAACGGTTTCCATGCCGGCCTCCCTATCGGCGCTTACAAGCTGGCAGGACTGGAACTGAAAGGCATACTTAACGATGATATCTCGTCCGTGAAGATCGCAGAAGGTTACAAGGTCATATTGTTTGAGCACGAGAATTTTGCCGGCGATTCCATTGTACTGACATCCTCCAGCGCAAACCTGGGAACTGCCTGGAACGACAAAGCCAGTTCCATTAAAGTACTGGCCAACGGCATTCTAAACCTGGCAGGTTCCTATACTATTAAAAATGTGAACAGTGGCCTGTTCCTGGACGTCCGGGGTGGCCTGGGTGGTACAGGCGATGGAACACCGATACAGCTATGGCATGGCACAGGTGCGGCCAACCAGACATTCACACTCAGGCATCTTGGCGATGGCCGCTATACTATTACCGCTTATCATAGCGCGAAATGCCTGGACATTCCGCAGTCAAGCCTGAATGAAGATGTGAGCCTCTGGCAATGGACCAGCCAGGAAGCAGCCAATCAGCAGTTTATCGCCGTACAGGCAGACAGCGGTTACTATAAATTCATTTCAGTACTAAGCGGAAAAGTGCTTGCCACCCTGAATGAAAGTACAGCGCCCGAAGCGAAAGTAGTACAGCATACCGGTACGGGCCAGCTTTCAGCCAGATGGCAGTTACTGTCAGTTCCCCCTGTTGGCAATGGTAATGGTCTTACGGGCAATTACTATAACGGTATGAACTTCGAAACGTTTATCTTCTCACGCCTTGACCCAACCATCAATTTTGACTGGGGCGAAGGCTCACCGGGCACGGGTGTTAACACCAACGCTTATACGGTGCGCTGGACAGGCAAAGTAGAACCGAGATATTCAGGCCAGTATACCTTTTACATCACGAGCGACAATGGCAGGCGCTTATGGGTGAACAATCAGCTGATCATCGACAAATGGCTGGATGACTGGGATATTGAATACTCAGGCAACATCACATTAACAGCGGGCCAGCAGTACGATATCAAACTGGAATATTTCGAAAACAATGGCGGGGCCAACTGTAAACTATCGTGGTCCAGTGCTTCACAGGGTAAGGAGATTATCCCGAAAAACCAGTTATATGCAACGCCGTTGACGCTTGTGAATAGGAGCCTGGCTACTACCCGTGAACAAACAATTGCAGGAAAAGAGGTTGTGCTTTATCCCAATCCTGCTGCCACGCATGTCAGGCTGAAGTTTAATGCAAAACAGGCGATGATTATTATCTATGATGCATTGGGGCGACAAGTTACACCAGCCAGGCTGGTTTATCCGGGGCAGGAGATCAGCACTGCGCAATTGCGTCCGGGCGTGTATCTTATTCAGATAGATATTAACGGAACCAGGACAACGAAACACATGGTGAAGAGTGCTGAATAGGTTGCTATCTTTGAAATTAGTAAGTTATACTTTGTTTTTCATTAGATCCTGTTCGTCAATTTGTCCCATCTTTGCGACAAGCAACACTGAGTAATATGAAACCATACGTTATTTGTCACATGCTTTGTTCAATTGACGGCAGGATCATTACAGAAAACTGGAAGCCGTTCAAAGGAGTTGAATTGTATGAACAGACAGGAGGAAAACATGAGCAGGCAAATGCCTGGTTCTGCGGAAGAGTGACAATGGAGCAACATTTTGCAGCAGAACTGCCCGACTTATCAGGCTTTGAAAAGATACAGGATAAAAAAGATTTCATCGCCGATGCTGCAGCAGGGTCATATGCAATAGCTCTCGATGCGGCCGGTAAACTCGGATGGGACTCCAATGATCTGGATGGCGACCGGCTGATTGTTGTACTGACAGAGCAGGTAGCCCCCGCATACCTGGGATATCTGCAGTCGAAAGGTATTTCTTACCTGTTTGGCGGTGCAACTATAGTTGATCTGTCCCTCATTCTCACCAAACTTCAACAGCATTTCAATATCAACAGGATCATGCTGGAAGGAGGTGGTGGTGTAAATGGTTCTTTCCATGCAGCGGGCCTGATAGACGAATTCAGTATCCTGTATTACCCTGTTGCGGACGGTACGAACACAGCTACGTTCAATGATACCGGACTTGCTACTATAGAAAGCATTCCATATAAACATCTTAAACTGGTCCATCTCCAACAGATGACAGATGATGTGGTGTGGATGAAATACAAAGTATTAAAGTAAAACTTGATCAACTGATAGTAAAAAGCCGTTTCAAATCTGGAGCGGCTTTTTACTATAGAGCCGCTTCCGTTTAATAATTTGACCAGCTTCTGCTAAACATTGACGAATTTCAATAAATATTCTTCTCTGCGACGCAAAATATTTATTTTTACGCCTCAATGAAGCAACCAGAACTATCCCGGCGCATTAGCCTGTTACAGGCTACTGCTATTAATATGACAGATATGGTGGGCATAGGCCCATTTATAGTATTGAGCGTAGTGGCTGAAACGATGCATGGTCCAGGCTTCCTGTATGCCTGGGTAGCGGGGGCGGTGCTGTCGTTCATCGATGCTATGGTATGGAGTGAACTGGGTGCTACCTTTCCGAAAGCCGGCGGTAGCTATAACTTCCTGAAAGAAGGTTTCGGCCCTAAAACAGGAAAGCTCATGAGTTTTCTTTTCGTATGGCAGACCATGATCCAGGCCCC
Organism: Chitinophaga filiformis; assembly: GCF_023100805.1. NCBI lineage: Bacteria > Pseudomonadati > Bacteroidota > Chitinophagia > Chitinophagales > Chitinophagaceae > Chitinophaga > Chitinophaga filiformis. Next base: position 3,026,997 of record NZ_CP095855.1, on the reverse strand, counting down.
TTTAGTGATCGCCTCTGCTGCCATTGGGTTTTCTACATATGCAGGATATATCTTTCCCCTGGGTTTCTGGGGCACAAAGGCGGTGAGCGGAGGCATGGTGCTCCTGATCGTTTTCCTGCTTTACCGTAATATTGAGACCATCGGTAAGATCAGCGTATTGTTATGGATGGGCGTACTGGTTACCATGGCATGGATCATAGGCGGCGGGATTGCACATGGCCACTTCTTTGAACCCGTGAAACACATCAATGACGGGCTGCAGCTCAATTATACATTTGCCACCGCACTTGGTTTTGCCAGCGTAAAGACCGTTTACAGCTATCTTGGTTATTATAATGTCTGTCACCTGGGCGGAGAAATAAGGCAGCCGGAAAAAAATATTCCCCGCAGTATGCTGATCTCCATTACAGGTATTACCGTCCTGTACCTGTGCATGAATATCAGTGTGGCCTCTGTGCTGCCGTTTGACAGGGTGGCGCATAGTCCCTTCGTCGTGAGTGAGTTCATTGAAGTACTCGGCGGTCCTACCGCGGCCAAAGTTGCTACTGTACTGATACTCTGGGTAGCCTTCGCCTCTGTGTTCTCCGCCACACTTGGTTACAGCCGTATCCCTTACGCCGCTGCGCAGGACGGCGCTTTCTTTAAAGTATTTGCCCGTCTCCACCCTACTAAGAACTTCCCATACGTCTCCCTGCTCTTTTTAGGGGCTATCGCCTTTGTATTCAGCCTTTTATTCAGGATCAAAGAAGTGATCGATGCCATCCTGGCTATGCGTATCATGATACAATTCATTGCACAGGCGGTAGGCCTGATATTGCTCAGTAAAAGAAAGGGAAGGAACTTCTTCAAATGGCATATGCCATTATACCCTATGCCTGTGATCCTCGCTATTATGATCTGGATCGGCATCTTTATTTCCACAGGCCTGCACATGATGCTGGCTGGCGCCACAGTGACAATCGCGGGTATCATTGTATACATCATTAAATCAAGGCTGCAGAAAAGCTTGTTATAAGAGTTGAATAGCTGTATGAGTGACTTCCGCAGGAAAGCGGTTCCTAAATCATTTTAAAATGATTACATTTATTCCGGCTAGAGGAATAGATCAACCAAAAAGACCAGCATGAAAGCAGTAAAAACAACTGTCACTGCTTCCCATACAGTATCTCCCCAGGAAGAACTTTGGAACAGCTTCCGGCAAGGCAGCCGTGATGCCTTTGCCCGCATCTACCAGGATCAGGTGGACAATCTCTATCATTACGGTGTTCACCTTTGCGGTGATAGTGAACTGGTAAGAGATTGCCTCCAGGAGCTCTTCCATGACCTCTGGCAAAGCCGGGAACACCTGGCAGACCAACTGCTCAATATCCGCTATTACCTGCTCAGCAGCTTACGCCGCCGCCTCCTGCGCACCCTGGAAAGAGATCGGCGCTCCAGGGCCGAAACAACCGGGATCCCTTTCGATTTTGAACTGATACCCAGCCGGGAACACGCCATCATACAGGATGAAAAGCAGCAGGAACAGGCCAGGCAATTGCATGCTGCGCTCAATGCCCTGCCCCGCAGACAGCGGGAAGCCATTTACCTGCGCTTTTTCCATGAACTATCTTATCAAGAAGTGGCCGATATGATGTCCATGAAGGTCGACTCCGTCTACAATATTATCTCCAAAGCCATCAGTGTGCTCAAGAAAACGCTCCCGCCGGCCGTATTACTGCTTTTGATCCAACCCGGTAAATAAGCATTGCACCCCGATATCGTTCCCTGCTGCCTTATATCTCCCCGAAGAAATTTGAAGACCCGCCCCCCGGGTGGAAAGGATGAGAACAAAGCGCCCGTGATGCATATATCATTCGTCTTATATCATCTCAGCTGACCGGACCGGAATTCCGTCTGAAAATATTTTAAAAAAAGTTTCCCGAAAGTGATGAGATTCCCCACGTCCCTGTCTCTTTATATAAAAGCGACCATTTGCAGCAATATCATTTATATACCGCCCGTGACTTTGCCCTGGATGAATACTTCCAGGAATGGGTGTTACAGCCGGATGTAAAGAGTACCTATTACTGGGACACCTGGCTGAAGCTGCATCCCGAAAAAAAAGAAGCTGTTGATACGGCTATCCAGCTGGTGAGATCTATTCATTTTCGCGACTACCAGATGACCGCCACACAGAAAGAAGCGCTATGGGACAATATATGGGACAGTATTGCTGCGGATGATATAACTGCGCCTTCCCCTGTTCCCGTTACTGCAGCCAGCCGTTTCAGGATCTTTTCCTGGAAGTATGCAGCCGCCATTTTACTCTTTATTGTACTCGGCCTGCTCTGGCTGTTCATGAGAACACCACCCTTTCATCCCCTCACAGCCAGCGTAGCCACACAGGCCGGACAAACGAAAAGGCTGCTATTGCCGGATAGTTCCGAAGTGCTGCTGAATGCAAGTTCCCGCCTGCTCTATACACAGAAGGAGCCACTTGTAAGAGAGGTGTGGCTGGATGGTGAAGCCTGGTTTCATGTAAAACACCAAAAAGACAACAGGAGTTTTGTTGTGCACACTTACGATCATTTATCAGTTGAAGTACTGGGTACACAATTCAATGTGAACAACTTTGGAAATAAGATAGCAGTCGTATTACAGGAAGGAAGTATCAAACTGAATATTGCGGAGCAACAGGGACAACATATTACACAGCTTTACCTCAGGCCGGGAGAAATGCTCCGCTATGACAAAACAGATGGCGAATATTCCAAGAGCAGAATTGATGCGGAAAAAGTGACTGCCTGGACACGCGGACAATTAATAATGGATGAATATACGGTTGCCGATGCTATACAATTTATGCAGCAGGTGTTCGACAGGCATGTTACTGTAAAAGATCCCAAAGTGTTGCGGTATAGTGTTTCCGGATCTATGCCGATCATTTACAATGCAGACACAATGCTGATGCAGTTCGAAAAGGCCTTTAATGTACGTTTTAGCAAACGCGATGATACAAACCACGTAAGGGAAAACTGATACCCGGATTTTTTATTAACCAAAATTAAATCGCACATGAAAACACATTTACGTGTGCTGCTGATGCATGCTCTTGTGTCAGGCGCCCTATGCTCGCATGCACTGGCTTATAGTCCAGATGCCGCAACGGCCCTGCATTTGATGAAACAGCAGGATAATATATCCATCAGGCAGTTATTCCGGCAAACGGAAATAAAATTCGGTGTTTCCATTGCCTATAAAAGTGAACTGATCACAGATCAGAAAAACAGTGTAGACATTGCCTCCTGCAAATCGCCCGAAGAGGCGCTCGAAAAAACGCTGGCCCCGTTCAATCTCTCCTTTGAAAAAGTACGCGACAAATTCTATCTCATAAAAGCAAAGGAGACAGCGCCGGTCACCATCACCATGGCCGCCCAACGCCCGGTGCGCGGAAAGGTCACTGATGCAAAAGGCGCAGCATTGCCCGGCGTGACCATTCGCGTGAAAGGTACCAGCACCGGCGCCGTAACAGCAGCTGATGGTACGTATACAGTCAATATTCCCGGTACCGGCAATGACATCCTCGAAGTAACATTCGTCGGCTACCAATCGCAGCAGATCCCTGTCGGCGTACAATCCGAGATCAACATCACACTATCAGAAAATACCAGCACCCTGAACGAAGTGATCGTAACCGGTTATACCGCACAACGTAAAAAAGACCTCACCGGCGCTGTCACCGTTATAGACATAGGCGAGATGGTAAAACAGCCTTCCGGCCAGGTTACCAGCCAGCTGCAGGGACAGGCCTCCGGCGTAACCGTTATCGGCTCCGGACAACCAGGCCAGGAACCTGTGGTGCGCATCCGTGGTGTGAACACCTTTGATAACAACACACCACTTTATGTAGTAGATGGTGTACCCACACAAAGTATCAATGACCTCAACCCCAACGATGTCGCTTCCATGCAGGTACTAAAGGACGCAGGCGCTGCCTCCATCTACGGTTCACGCGCTTCCAATGGTGTTATCATCATCACCACTAAAAAGGGCAGCGGCAAAGTGAAGATCAGGTATGACGCATATTATGGCCGTCAGTATCCTAAAGGCGGTAATGTATGGCATACGCTCAATTCACAGGAGATGGCCAACCTGCGCTGGTTACGTTATAAGAACACCGGTATGCCGCTCAGTGATACCCTGTATGGCAACGGCGCTACGCCCGTGTTACCGGATTATATACAACCTGTCGGATTGAAAGAAGGAGATCCACGGGTGAACCCGGACCTCTATTATGTAAATCCCAACTACACTGACCAGGACGACTATAATAGTTTCTATTATATCACCAAGGCAAATAAAGCAGGCACGGACTGGTTCCATGAGATCTTCAACCCCGCGTCCATGACCAGTCACAACCTGTCTGTAAGCGGTGGCACTGACAAAGGCAGTTACCTGTTCTCGCTCAACTATTTCAATCAGCAGGGTACACTGATGAACACATACCTGAAGCGATATATTATCCGTTCAAACAGCCAGTTCAGCATCAGTAAGAATATCCGCGTCGGAGAAAACCTTTCATTCTCGGTTACTGACAATCCAACAGTAGACCTGCTTACTGCCAGCGGCGCCGTAGGCATGGCCTTACGCGAACAGCCGATCATTCCTGTATACGATATCAAAGGGAATTTCGGAGGCTCCAACGGACTGGAACTGGGAGACGCCATGAATCCTGTTGCTATGCAATACCGCACCAGGAATGACCACGGACAGGTGAACAGGGTGTTCGGCAATATCTATGCAGATATCGACTTCTTTCGTCACTTCACATTCCACACCAGCTTTGGCGGTGAAGTGAACTCCGGATGGCGGCACAACTTCACGTATCCCCAATATGAGAATAAAGAAAATGCAGGTGTGAACTCTTATACAGAATCCAGCAACTTCGAACATAACTGGACATGGACCAACACATTGAACTATCACAATAGCTTTAACACTGTACATACCCTCAATGTGCTGGTAGGCGCAGAAGCATATGACGAACGTTCACGTCAGCAGGCTGGTACCACCCAGGACTTCTTTGTTTTCGACCCTGATTATGTAGATAATGGTACAGGCTCCGGCGGCCAGGTCATTACGGCCACACGTTACTCTGCAGGCCTGCTGTCGCTCATTGGCAGGGTGGACTATAGTTTTAAGGATAAATATATCCTGAGTGGTACTTTACGCCGGGATGGTTCTTCCAAATTCGGCATCAACAATCGTTATGGTCTCTTCCCTGCGGCCAGCGCAGGATGGCGTATTTCCCAGGAGCCTTTCATGAAAGGCATCCACTGGCTCACGGACCTGAAGATCCGCGGGGGATGGGGCATCATGGGCAACCAGTTAAGCCTTACTCCGGGAAATGCCTTTACACTTTATGGCGGTAACAAGAATACCTCCTTCTATGATCTCTATGGAACAAACAACAGTATTGTACTGGGCTTCCAGCAGGTACAGATCGGCAACCCGGATGCAAAATGGGAAAGCGATATCAATACCAACATTGGTATAGACGCCACGCTCTTCGGCGGAAAGCTGGAGATCTCTGCAGATTATTACCAGAAAAATATCAAAGACCTGCTTTATAACAGTGAGCTGCCAGGTACTTATGGCACCGCACCAGCACCGTATTCCAATGTGGCTAACATGAAGAATAAAGGTGTGGATCTTACCATTTCAAGCCATACGGATATTGCCAAAGACCTGAAGTTTGATGCCACTGTTACCTTCACGACCTTTAAGAACAGGATCGTGAAAATAGCACAGGGTGTGGATTACTTCGACAGCCAGCCCCGCAACTTTGCGGAGAACATCATCCGTAATGCAGTAGGGCAGCCCATCTCCAGCTTCTATGGGTATAAGATCAATGGCTTCTGGAATAGTCAGAGTGAAATAGATAAAGCTGACCAGTCGGCACAGACCGCTACCGGCGATCCTTCAGCCAGTTTCCAGGAAGATGCAGCCCCCGGCCGTTTCAGGTATGCAGACCTTAACAAGGACGGTGTGATCAATGCTGACGACCGCACATTCCTCGGTAATCCGAATCCGAAGGTGTCTTATGGTATTAACCTGGGACTGACCTACAAACAATTTGACTTCAGTGTATTCTTCTTCGGTGTACATGGCAATGAGATCTGGAACCAGGTGAAATGGTGGACAGACTTCTCCTCTTCATTTGATGGCGCCAAAAGCAAAACAGCATTGTATGAGTCCTGGCTGCCTGACCGTATGAATGCCAAAGCGCCCATACAGGAAGGCGAAGGCTCTTTCAGTACCAATGCCGTTCCCAATTCCTATTACGTGGAAAACGGCGCTTATCTGCGCTGTAAGAACATGCAGCTGGGATATACCTTCCCGCAACAGTTAGGCAACAGGCTGCATATAGAAAGACTGCGCATTTACATACAGGCGGCTAACCTGTTCACCATTACAAAGTATTCAGGTATTGATCCGGAAATAGGTGGCAATGATGTAAGGAGCTTTGGTATTGATGAAGGCACCTACCCCAGTCAGCGCCAGTTCCTGGCAGGTCTTAATCTTACATTCTGATGTTAAACTTGAAAACCATGAAACTGAATAAACACATAGCAATACTTTTCATAACCGGCATCGGCATATGTACGCCTTCCTGCAGTAAATTCCTGGACAGGGTACCACCGTCTTCTTTAAAAGAAGAACTGGTAGCAAATAAAAAAGGTGTCAATGCTTTACTGGTAGGTGCTTACGGAGCGCTCGACGGGCAGGACTTTACCGACGGTGACATGACCAACCTCTCCGGCGGCGCAGGTTATGCGGTATCGCCGGACAACTGGATCTATGGCAGTGTATGTGGCGGCGATGCGCACAAAGGCAGCGATCATTTCGACTCCCCTCCTACACTCGATCTCGCACGCTTCAGCGCCGGCGCTACTAACAGCTTTCTGAACGATAAATGGCGGGTGGACTATGAAGGTGTGACCCGCTGTAACTCCGTATTGAAGCTCTTGCCGAAAGTCACTGATATGACAGAAGCTGAAAAAACAGAAGTCGCCGCAGAAGCTCGTTTCCTGCGGGGGCATTATTACTCCGATCTGAAAAAGATGTTCAATATGGTGCCGTGGATAGATGAAACAACCACAGACATGAAGACGCCCAACGATAAGGACATCTGGCCCCAGATAGAAGCCGATTTTAAATTTGCCATGGACAACCTGGCGCTCACCCAGACAGCGGTGGGAAGACCTAATAAGTGGGCAGCAGCCAGTTACCTGGCAAAGACATACATGTTCGAACACAAATACGCAGACGCCAAACCGCTGTTCGACCAGATCACCACACAGGGTGTCACATCCCGTGGCGATCGCTATGCCCTGAGGGACAGGTTTGAAGATAACTTCGACGCCGCCACTGAGAACACTTCTGAATCTGTTTTCGCCATACAGTTTGACGCGAACGACAATTCCGGCACTTCCGCCAATGCTAACCAGGGCCAGATGCTGAACTATCCGTACAACGGCCCATTCAGCTGCTGTGGCTTTTTTCAGCCCACGCAGGACCTGGTGAACTCATATGTTACCGACCCCCAGGGCCTGCCCTTCCTGGACAGCTATAACACACACAATGTAAATACCGAGACCGTTGATCCCCGTCTTGACTGGACGGTAGGCCGCCAGGGTATTCCCTATCTTGACTGGGGGGTACACCCCGGCGATACCTGGATCAGGGAGGCATCGACAGCAGGACATTATTCTCCCAAAAAGAATATTTACTGGCAGGCTACACAGGACAAATACTACGATCCCCGCGGTTGGGCGCCGGGCAATGCCATCAATTATAACCTGATCCGCTATGCAGACGTATTACTCCTGGCAGCGGAATGTGAAGCACAACTGCAAAACTTCGATGCAGCAGAAGCATATGTGAACATCGTACGGGAACGTGCAGCTCAACCTGCCAGCGCTGTTTACAGGTATAAGAACAACAATGCCCCTATGGATGGCTTTTCTAACGTGCCTGCGGCGAATTATAAGGTCGGGGTGTACCCTGCAGGCAGCTTTGCCGCCAAAGGACAGAATTACGCCCTAAAGGCCATTTATTTTGAACGTAAGCTGGAACTGGCAATGGAAGGTCACCGCTTCTTCGACCTGGTGCGATGGGGCATAGCTGACCAGGCACTGAATGCCTTCTTTGCTTTTGAAGGTGCACTGACCCTCGATATACAGGGAGCCAGTTTTGTGAAAGGAACGAATGAATATTTTGCTATTCCTCAGCGACAGATCGATCTTTCAACCAATGGAAGCACGCGTACGCTGAAACAAAATAACGGGTACCATTGACAGGATATGGTTGGCGAGTACTCTCTCTTTACAATCTGAGAAAAGGCTTTCGGGCGTATGCCTGGAAGCCTTTCGCTTATATGCGCAAATCATTCATCCTGCGGCCGCCCGACAAGCAACCACTACAGCGATCTTATATATACATCCAGCTCTTCTTCTTTCCCTAATCTGAGTTTCAGTTTAATGCGGTAACGTGCCATCAGGATACTTTTTGGCGCTATTCCCAGCCTTTGCGATATTTCTTTATTAGTGAGTCCAAGGTAGATATAGGAGCAATGTTTCAAATCCAGTCTTGACAATGAATGAGCAGCTCTTTCCTGCAGTTTTTCCAGGAATTCAGGGTTGATATTATCAAAATCAGCTTTATTGCCGGCAAATGATTCGTCTAGTTTCTTATCATGATCGATGATCCTGTTAAGTTGTGTCAATACGAATTTGTTGTTCCTGTTCTCTGTTATTTTCCGTCGCAGGGTTTGCAGCAGGGCCGTTTTTTGCTCAACCAGCAAGGTACCTGCCAGCAGGTCTTTTTGCAGTCGTTCCTGTCTTTCCTGCAGCAGTTGTTGTTCTGCAATGAGGCGCTTAGCTTCTTCTTCCCTGATGCGCGCCTGTAGCACTGCCTCCTGTTTTTCCATGGCCAGCTGCTTATTTTCCTGTTGTTTGAGTTGGGTAAGCAGGGCGGCATCCTCCCTTTCCTTTTCAGCGAGTTTGAGCCGGAAACGCAAGGAGCGGAACAAAAAGATGGCTGCAGCTATCGATGCCAGAGCAAGACCGATATAGAGATAACCCAGCCTTTTATGTAGGATAGCTGTTTGTTGCAGTGTTTTAAGTGCAGTAGCATTTTTCTCTGTCTGGTACTTAGCTTCCAGTTCTTTAGTAATATTCATTTTGTCCTCGTTGTAGAGGTCTGTATATAAGAGTGAATATTGCTTCTGATATTTAAGGGCTTCTCTGTAATTCCCCCGCTTTTCCGAAAGATTGGAAAGAGCGGTCATGAATTGAATCCTGGTTGCGAGGTTTTTAGTACTATCTGTATTGACCACTTCCAGCCCTTTGAGCAACAGGGCTTCTGCTTTTTCGTAATTGCCGGCGGCTACTTCGTAATCGCTTTTCATACCATAGCAGTTCGCGATGACTTCCAGGTGATGGGTTTCGTAACCTATCTTTTGTGCCATGTCAAGGTAATGAAGAACCGTGTCGCGATATGATGCGGGAAAGTTTTGTGCATAGAGATCTGCTAAGTTAAGTGCTATGATGGCCATTGTACTGTGAAAGATCATGCGGTCTTTCTTAGCGAGAAATGTATTGAGCGCGATCTTGTTATAATAAAATGCAGAGTCCAGAGATGACCGGTCCTCTTCATGCTGCATATGATAGTATTGCCAGTAGGTACCCAAAGTCTGGTACGCAAGCAGGATGTTATCATAGTCCATGCTTTTGAGTGCCGTTTGCAAACATAGTAGTGCATATTTTTTATGTAGAGGACTATCATAAAGATTCGCATATATGCTGGCGATAATATAATATACCGCAGATTGATACTTAGCAGCGCCTGTTCCCTCCAGGTATCTTAACGATCGCTGAGCGCTGATAAGCGCCTCCTGTGGTTTGCCTTTGAGGTTTTCCATCCAACTTTTCCTATACCATGCTATTCCTTTTGCAAGCGGACTTTCTGTTCGGCCTGCATAAAGAAGGGCACTGTCAACGGCCGCTGCGGATTTACCAATATCGTCGTGTTGCAGGTATATCTGCGCCAATATGGCATATGCCATGGCTGTATACTGAGCATCCGGAAGCATACGGCTTAGCTCAACGGCCTTATGCCCTATTTGAATCGCATTAACAGTTTCTGTAATGGATTTGGCTTCGGCCAGCAGGCTGAGCGTGCTGACCTTTTGCTCTCGCGTAATATTTTTTCTTGTCAGCACAGCACCGAGTGAGTCGGCTGGTGTTTGGGCGCTGCTAACAAAAAACTGCAGAAGGATGAATATAACAGATACGGCTATCTTATTGATTATGTGTAACATATAAACCCTTGTAGTGTATTTGTAGTTAGAACATCTGCGTCAGTGTATAGCATTTGTAGATACCTGATTTTCATTTTCACCATCCCTTATCGCCATTATTGAGGGTACATAAGAGCCCATAAATATAAAATAAGAAGATAAAATCAGTTGGAAAATGAGGCAATATTTCGAATTCAGCGACGAGCATGTATCCTGTTTTTGTGAGATCACTTTGGAAGATAGGGTAATCAGAACACGTTATGGACAAAAAGGCACACATGGTGCTATTATAGAGAAAGTATTCCAGGACGCTATTTCGGCTGCGCAGGAATATGAAAGGTTGGTAGCACAGAAAAAAAAGGATGATCCCTTCTATTTTAATTTAGGGGACTTTTATCTCGGTGACAAATAACCTATCCGGTACATGCTTTGTACATGGTTTATTGAAAAAATAAAAAACGGCCTTCACAGAATTGAAGGCGCAACCTGATGCGGGATATTATATAATAAATTACTATATTTCCACTCAGGGAACCATTGATAACATTATTCGGACTTTGCAGCAGTGGGGGCGAACCGGCTTTATGGCCGATTGCTCCATTCATTAAAAAAGGGGATGAGAAATCAGAAATCTTTGATACAACGTACAATTGTTAATATTATTACATAATATTACAACGATCATTAGTATTCTATTACCACATCAATCTATAAACTTGCATATTGCAACACGACATGTGTTGCCTAATAAAATTCTATTATGGTAATTATTAGCAGTTTTGAAGAGTACAAATCTTTTGAGGGAAAAGTTATAGGAGTTTCGAACTGGCACAGAATCAGCCAGGAGCAGATCAATAAATTTGCTGACGCCACATTGGACCACCAATGGATACACGTTGATAAAGAGCGGGCAGAAAATGAAGGCCCCTTTAAGTCCACCATTGCACACGGATACCTGACGCTGTCTCTTATTCCTTATCTCTGGAAACAGATTGCTGATGTACAGAACGTCAAGCTGGAGATCAATTATGGAATCGAAGAGTTCAAGTTCGGTCAGCCGGTGTTGGTGGATAGCGAGATCCAATTACAGGCTAAAGTAATTTCAATAACAAACCTCAGAGGAACTGTGAAAGCGGTTATCGAAGCAACTTTAATGCTCAGGGACAATCCAAAACCGGTGTATACAGGAAATGTGATCTTCCTGTATCATTTCAATTAATTGAGGCGAATTAACTTGATTTGATCAAATTCGGATAAACAATGATTGCTTTCGTTCTCTACAGTCTGGTGGCTATTTCGCAAGCATATCTTCCATAATATCCGGCTTCGATCCCGATGTAAATCTGAGAACAGCTCTTATCAACGGGATGATATCGCCGGGTTGTAGCTTACACCTTTTCATGGTAACACCCGACCCTCTGCGAGCCGGAAATTGTTTATTTCAGCATCATACTTTATTTATTTTAAAGCCCATTCGGTTTCTGCCGTTTGGGCTTTTTTTTCCGGTAAGATGCAAATGGCTGCAAAGCCCGCTTCCGTACAAGGTTTCGACTATAATAGGAAGATGATCAGATGGCGTTAAGCTAATTTCAAAACATCTTGTCCTACATATTCCTCACAATCTCCCAAAACACGATCGCTCTCCTATCTCTGAACCCCAGCCGCTCATACACCTTCCTTGCCCGGTCATTATTTGTCAGAAAATGTAAATACAATGCATTTCCCGCAGTCACCTGCTTATTCACAATATGTGCGACCAGCTGTTGAGCATACCCTCTTCCTGTAAATGCCGGATGTGTACATACAGCGCTTACTTCTATCAATCCGCTTATCTTCGTACGCTCACCGGCGATAGCTACCAGCTGTCCTTCCTGGTATATCCCATAGTAAGCACCAAGTAAGGGCGTATGCTTATAAAAGAATCCGGGCTGTACGAGATTTATAAGCGTCAGCATTTCTTCTACATTCTCCAGGGGAACTACATCGGGACTGGCCAGGGGTGTCTTTTCATCGCATACCATTTGTATGCAATCCAACTGTCTTACCAATGCCCAATTAGAAGGCAGGGCAGGTAGCTCGCCTATCATAAGCATCTTCTCCCCCACAGCTGTCCAGGGCAATATTTCATTCAGGTCGGCATGTAGCGGGTCTGCGCATCCTACAAATTGCAGGGTATCTGCAGGATACCGCTGAACGCGGTCTGTTCCCTGTGCAAATGCTTTATGTGTTGTTTGCAGGGCATGCCATACCGGGTTATCTAATGGAGCATAGTTATGCATGGTACAAATTGATGCTTGTTTTGGAAATAAGCCTTATGCAGTGAAGAGCGACAGGAATGTTACATATTCCTCAAAGACTTCTTTATTGATCTTATATTTCGTATTACGGCCTTCTTTTTCAGCCAGCAGCAGATCAGCATCTACCAGCTGTTTAATGTGATGGGAAACAGTGGACTGCGCCAGGTCGAGCATGTCGAGTATTAAAGTACAGGGGGCCCAGTCCTGTTCTTTCCTGATGGCTTCGACAATTTTTATGCGATACGGGTCACCAAGTGCTTTGGAGATCTTTTCAATTCTTTTAATGTCTAATTTCTTATTCATCGATGCAAATTTATCGATTATGCATCTTGAAGGACGTATAGGCCTGCTTTCATATTGTCATTAAAATGTCAAATATCGATATATTTTTCTGCAACCAGTCAGATATAAAGTCTTTATATACTACGAAATACATTCTCTTATAATCCAGTACATAATAAGGTATTTAAATAATCCTTGTAAAGCTGCTGCTGTAGTGCATTACCAGAGATAACCCATATATAACCCATATATAAGCCATATATGACCCATATATAACCCATATTCAAGAGATATGGGTTATATATGGGTTATATATGGTTAGAGAATAGTTTATAGATGAGTTAGACCAGGGAACGCATAGGAATAAAACAGGTATAGGAGTACGACAGAGCCGTACTCCCAAGCGGGTATTGAAACTTTAAAACTTGCTTATTTTGCGGCTGAAGTCGCCGGCGAGAGAAGCTTACAATCTGTCATCCAGTTGGTGAGCAGCTGGGGCCACGCCCGGACAGATTGCAAATTGGAGCGATACCCCATATTGAAGGCATGATTGCCATTGGCGAAAATATGTGCTTCTACAGGCACTTTTGCCTGCCTGTAACGTTCCAGGAGGCTAACGATGGGTGCAGAACAACATTCATCGTCGTTAGAGGCGATCAGGAAGGCTTTGGGCGCATCTGCAGGCACTTTTTCAGGAATACCCAGCGGACCTGGATAAACCAATATCTGGAAGTCCGGTTTGCCATTCAGGCGGTCAATAGGGTCCTTGGCCTTCGGATCGCCATATCCCGGACCATACGCCACCTGTGCCACCACTTCTCCACCGGCAGAGAAGCCCCAGATGCCTACACGATTCGTGTCAATATTCCATTCTGCCGCATGGCTGCGTACGAAACGCATGGCCCGGTAGGCATCCTGCCTGATCTCCTTTTCCAGGGTATAAGGGGAGTTCTCTTCCCGGAAAAGGCGGTATTTCAGGATGATGGCTGCCACGCCTATGCTGTTCAGGAAACGGGCAGGATCACGCCCCTCGGAATTGTAGACGAGCAGACGGAAGCCACCACCGGGACAGATCACCACAGCTGCGCCGGTTGCTTTTTCCTTTGGAGGAAGATAGATCGTGACGGAGGGATTATGGATATTCTTTACATAGTAATCTTTGGCCTCTTCCGGCTCGTTTTTACGGTTTTCGTAACCAGGGGCACCGTTGGGCCATAAATAAAAAGTTTTAGCGGTATCCTGGGCTATAATCGTGGAAAATGGCAATAGGAGAAATAATGCCTGGAGAACATACCTGCGTTGCATAGACTAAGTAGTTTTACTTACAAGATATAGTTTACCAGCCGTATAAATTAGTAAATTAGTAAGTGCAACTGTCCACGCACTTTTTTCACCATAAAAGTTAACATCCCATGGCAAACTTCATCTTGCTGCCTGCCACCCAAACCCAGACCAACGAAGATACCAACCCGAAGGTAAAAGACTTTCTCACCACAGTGCTCGAACCTGCCGTTAAAAGCGAGGCCCTGAAACTAAACGCCAGGATGCCTGCCAGGCAGGAGAAAAAGATTCCCGTAAAGGTGCTGGACTCCATTCAGGAAGACGGGGCCAAACTGGTAGCACTAAGCGACGATGAGCTGGCAGATTTCCGCTTTTCCTATCCGGGGTTCAGGATCATCAAAGAGAAGTTTTACCAAAAAGCCATTATCTATCGCGAAGCAATAGAGAAAAAGGCAAAAAAAAGCCAGGTCAATAACAAGCTCCAGATCACCGTGACAGACAAAACGGGTAATCCCCTCAAGGGAATTTACATCGTTGCCTTCACTGATTTTGTAAACAGGCTGGGCGATTCGGGAACTACCAGCACCAAAGGGAGGGTAACACTCAACCTGAAGGGCAAACGCATACAGCGCATGTATGTTTATCCCGACCATAGTTACTGGGGATATTATCGCAGCAGCTTTACCGCTACCGCTACGCTCAATATCGCGCTGACATCCATTGACATCAATTACAAAGACGTACTGCGACATTTTTATCCCAGTGCCGGCTGGCCCTCAATTCCCGCCAGCATCCGGGTGGCCGTGATCGATACAGGCGTAGGGCCGCATAAAGACCTGGTAGTATCCGGCGGAATGAATTGTATAAAAGATGAAGATCCGAAAGATTACAAAGACAATGGCGAAGGCCATGGTACACATGTGGCAGGCATCATCGGGGCGTCTGGCGGCATACGTGGAGTGGCCGCAGGTGTAGAGATCTTTAGTTACCGGGTATTTCCGGTAGGAAAGTCTGCCTCCAACTTTTACATCATGAAGGCGATCAACCAGGCTATACTCGATAAATGTGATCTTATCAACATGAGCCTGGGAGAAGCGGAACAGGATGAGGGCATTATCAGTTATATCAAACAGGCCTATAATGCCGGCGTGCTTTGTTTTTGCGCCAATGGCAATGACGACCGCGACAAGGTAAGCTTTCCCGCCTCTTACAGCCTTTCTGTGGCCGTATCGGCCATGGGCAGGAAGAAGACCTTCCCTTCCCGTACGGTGCAAACTGCGATCATAAAAGCGCCTTACGGAAAGGACAAAGCCAATTTCATCGCTGACTTCTCCAACATCGGGCCGGAAACAGACCTGACGGCGCCGGGAGTTGGCATTATTTCCACTTTCCCGGAAGACCGCTACGCCATCATGGATGGTACCAGTATGGCCTGCCCGGCAGCCACCGGAATGGCAGCCCGTTTATTGTCTGCCGCCCCGGAAATACTGGCCATGCCACGTACCCAGGCAAGGGCCGATGAGATGCTGAAATATTTGTCGGCCAGGATCAGATCCCTGGGATTTAAGCCTATCTTTGAAGGGAAAGGTATGCTCCTGAGCGAGTAAAAGATTGATATGGGCAACTATATTCTGCAATATATCGGGGATGGGACACCTGATGCACAACAGGTGCATGCGCTCATACATAGATGTGAGCTGCGTATTGTAGACGACAGTCTCTCCCCCAGAACAATACTGCTGGAACTGGCAGGGACCGATATAGCTAAAGTACGGCCGGAATTAGGGACAGAATGGTCACTTACCCCTGAAAAGGAGTATCGCGTGCCTGATACCAGGCGAAAAATAAAGAAAGGATAATATCAGGTGGAAGTATCTGTATCGTCCCAGTCTTGAATGTTCATGAAGCGTCTCAGCCAGTTCAGCGCCAGGTGCCGCTCAAATGAAGCCGGTACGTGCACGTCTGCCCTGCTTTTTCCGCCACTGAACAAAGTATCCCTGAAATGAGTGGTGGTCAGTTCATAAAAGATATTCTCGTCGTAGATCTCTACCGCATCCCTGAAAGACAGGTTGCTCAGAAAAGATTCCAGCTGATCGCCCAGCGCCGGCAGTTGCTGGATCATGTTATTGATCTGTGCCTCTGTAGCTTCCTCTCCCGGCATTGGCTTATCGTCCACCAGCCCGAGCGCCCAGGCCAGTATATAAGCTGCTTCTATCTTCCAGGACAAGTCTAATATCTCGTCTTCCTTTGTTGTGCGGCTATTCAGGTAGGCAGCTTCCTTTTCGCTGACATGCGACCAGATATTCTCGTTCTTCAACCAGTTAATGATACCGTATTTTTTACTCTCATCCTGTATTGTGTAGGCAATGGCAGTGAGGATCATCACTCTGCATCCCACCTCTCTTGGTGTGGCAAAAAGCTCCTGATCAAAATTCAGGTATTCCGGATAAGTGATCTGATAATTGTTGATGCCATGTAGTGATAGCCGTTCCTCAATTCTTGTAATTCGTGTTGCTAGCATTTATCTTTTAAACTTCTACTTTATTTATTCACAGGATTTTATGGCTATAAATATACAAATTATCCCAATATATAAAGTTTTATCTCAGGCAACACGATGCTGTTTTAGAAAAGACAGCAGGGAAAGTTCCTCTCCCTGCTGCCTGAAAGGGCCGGTTTCCCTACATTTTTTTTACCGTATCTTTTTTCATTTTGTCCATTTTCTTATCCATTTTTTTGTCCATCTTCTTATCCATCTTCTCCATTTTATGCATCTTGTCCATCTTGTGCATTTTGGAAGTGTCTTTCTTAGCCGGCTCCTGCGCCTGTACATTTACAGCCAGGAAACCTGTGATTACTGCAAGAGTAAACCCTTTAGCAAATACTGATTTGAAGTTCATGGTAATTGTGTTTTATGGATTAATTAATCTGACGGCATACTTGTAGTCATTCATCCTTGTTATGTCATAGGTAAACAGGTAATCTGCATATTTCGCTGCCCATCGAACCGGATCAAGGGCTTTCGCATCCTTTAGCATCGATCCGTATTACTACTATCAGGGATCATAAAAAACAATCCCTTCACCGGGCCTTTATTTTAAGGGGTTAGTCGGTCTTTCAATCAAATCTTTACAAAAGATATTCATTTTTTATAAGGATATAAAATTTTAACCGACTGAGGGGTTAATTTGTTGACTTATCAGGTACATTAAATATCACCCATATGAAGATCATAAAAGAAAAGCATCCTCTGCTGACAAGGTGGACCCATTGGGTTAACTTCCCATTGCTCGCCGTCATGATCTGGAGCGGCCTGCTGATATACTGGGCCAATGATGTATATACCATCACAATTGCCGGACATAGCATCATCCATTTCTTCCCCGACTGGTTCAATACGCTGTTGAATATCCCTCAAAGACTGGCTGAGGGTATGGCGTTCCACTTTTTCTTTATGTGGTTCTTCTTTCTCAATGGCCTCTTGTATATAGGATATACCCTGTTCTCAGGGCAATGGCGGTCACTATTGCCGGAGCGGCATTCTTTCCGGGACGCCTGGCAGGTATTGCTGCATGATCTCCATATCCGTAAAACACTGCCCTTCCAGGGAAAGTATAATGCAGCCCAGCGAATAGCATACACAGCTATTATTCTCATGGGTGCAGGTTCCATCATCACCGGCCTGGCTATTTACAAACCGGTGCAGCTCTACTGGCTATGCTGGCTTTGCGGAGGATACCATTTTGCCAGGATACTGCATTTTACGCTGACAATCGGCTACGTGCTCTTTTTCATCATTCATGTTGTACAGGTGATCATTGCCGGATGGAACAATTTCAGGGCAATGGTAGCCGGATTTGAAGTAGTGGAAAAATAAAAACATTACAATGAGAACACATAAAAAAAAGATCAGGAAAATACTAACGCCGGAACAAAAGATCAAACGCCGGAATTTCATTTCCTTCCTCACCTTCTTTATACTGGGAGGAGCTGCTTTCGGAGCCTGGAAGTGGTTACTGCAGGCGCCTGAAGAGACACCAGGAGTTACAGCAGGTGCCAGTAAGCCTTTGCGCCGTGCATTGAATAAAACAGAATTATTCTTCCGAAACCTGTTCAGTCATAACCATCTTGCCAGAACATACGCACCGGAACGCGCTGCTGCCGATGTAAGGGTAAATGGCGATATTGGCATTGAGGATGAAGATTTTGACCAGGAGAACTGGCGCCTTTCTATTCTGAACGGCAAAAAAGAAATACTGAAAGTAAACATGGTTGACATCCGGCAGCTTCCAAAAACAGCTATTGTCTTCGATTTCAAATGCGTGGAAGGATGGGACCAGATCCAGCATTGGGCCGGTGTACGATTCACAGACTTCATTGCACATTATAAACTGCAGGAAGAAGCGAAGATGCAATACGTAGGCATGCAAACACCCGACGGAGCATACTACGTGGGCCTGGACATGGATAGTGCGCTGCATCCGCAAACCTTACTGGCATATGAGATGAACGGCCAACCCATTACACCTGAACATGGCGCGCCATTAAGACTGATCATACCTGTAAAGTATGGTATCAAGAACCTAAAACGTATCGGTACCATCACTTTTGGCAATCAGCGCCCGCCGGATTATTGGGCGGAACAGGGATATGATTACTACTCTGGTTTGTGATACAGTCCTTCTCACTTGATCAGTTAGTGCAAGAAATCTTGTTGAAAATGAGTATTTAACATCTCGTTAAGAAGTCATTCGACAGTGCGTAACTATCTTGCGTACCTGATAGACATGCGATAAGCGTGTCTCTTCATAACGTGAGATATGAAAGCTGGATATTCTTATCCAGCTGTTTCTTCAACAATGTCAACATATACTCACTATTATATCAGTCTACTTTCAAACTGTCTATAGGATTCATCATGGCTGCCCTGACAGCTTGTGAGCTAACGGTTATCAGCGCTATGACCAATGCTGCCATCCCTCCGGCCAGAAATACAGTCCAGTTAATATCTATACGGTTCACAAAGTTATTGAGCCAGTTATACATGAAATACCATACCAGCGGTGTCGCTACTACAAACGCAATACCTATCAGCAGGACAAACTCTCTTGAGAAAAGGTATACAATATGAGCCGGTGTCGCCCCAAGCACTTTGCGCACCCCCACTTCCTTGATACGCTGTATGGCCATAAACGATGCCAGACCGTATAAGCCCAGGCAGCTGAGGAATATAGCGATACCTGCAAAGATCTCGTATAACTCCGCCAGCTGACGTTCTTCCTTATAATATGCTGCTATCCGCTGGTCCAGGAACTGGTATTCAAAAAGTTGTTCAGGAAAATTCGCGTTCCAAAGCTCTTCAATAGCTTTCAGCGAAGCCTGTACATCTGCACCGGCCGCCAATCTTACGCCCACACTGCTGAAACGCTGTTTGATATTGCCCATGAATACAGGCGCCACCGCCTCTTTCAGCGTCCCGGCGGCAAAATCCTTCACCACTCCTACAATCATACCTTTGATCTGCCCGTTCCAAACATCTATATTTTTATTGAGCACATCTGCTGGTTTCAACCCTAGTTTTTGTACCAGCGTTTCATTGACCAGGAATTCGCTTATAGAATCTGAACGCGTAAGGTTACGGCCCTTTATGAGTTTAATATCGTAGGTATTGAGGAAGTTATAATCTACCCAGCGCGTGACGGACGGAAATTTGGTTTCCTCTGCCTGATGATCAAATCTAAAGCCAGTCCACCAGTTACCATTATTGGAAGGCGCCGCGCTGGAGAAGCTGACCTCCTGTATGCCTTTGATACGTTGCAGCTGGTCACGGAGGTAGGCAATCTTTGCATTACCTGCGCTATCGTTACGAAAAGGTATATTCACGATTGCGTCCCGGGTGAAGCCCATCGATTGTTTGTGAAAGTAATTCATCTGCTGCAGGATGATCAGTGTACCAATGATCAGTGCCTGCGCGATAATGAACTGGAAAACCACCAGGCCACGGCGCAGGGAAATACCACTGCTTTTCCTGCTGGCTGCAATCCTGCTCTTTAATGCATTGATAGGATTGAAAGCCGACACCACAATAGAAGGATAGAAACCTGCCAGCAAGGTAACACCCAGGAAGATGGCAAACAACAGGATATATACATTATAGGCTGCCAACATGCCTGCATCCAGTGGAAGATCCATTACCCGGCTGATAAACGGAAGCACACATAAAGCCAATACTACGGCCAGTAGCAGGGACGTCAGCACCAACATAGCAGTTTCAGAAAGGAATTGTATTTTCAGCTGCCAGTGGTTACTGCCCAATACCTTGCGCACGCCGATCTCACGCGCCCGGTTCACTGCCTGTGCGGTAGCCAGATTGATGAAATTAACACAGGCGATGAGTAAAATAAAAGCGGCGATCATCCACAACATCCTTATCCGTTCGGGAGACGCCACACGGCCAATAAAGTTCTCCGTACGTTTATCTGAATGTACATCAGCCAGGGGCTGCAGCATATGCGTTGTCTTGTTCTTTGGGTCTTTGTATTTTTTCGAGAAAGCGATCAATTGCCGGTTGATCTGCGCCACATCCTGTCCGGGACGCAACAGCACATAGCAGTTATGAATATCGTCTATCGTTGTCCAATCCTTAATCTCATTTATTTTAAGTAAGGCGTAAGTTGCCACCATATCAAACTGGAACTCGGTATTCTTAGGTGGATCATCCAGTATGCCTGTTACTGTCAGTTCAAACTGCTGATCAAGTTTGATGACCTGCCCCATGGCCCTGTGCCAGTCCCCAAAGTACTTCTCTGCAGTAGAGCGGGCCAGCACCGCGGATTTAGGGTCGTTTAGCGCAGTCGCGCTATTGCCCGCCAGCCACCTGTAATCAAATATGTCAAAGAATGAGGGTTGCAGGAAATACACCAGTGGTTTGAATTTCTTCTGGATATTGCCCTTACTGTCCTCCAGTGTTACCAGCCTTTTACCCATTTGCACAATGCCGGCTACCTTCTCGAATCCCGAAAAATCGTTTGGCAGCGCAGTAGGTACAGGAAAAGGTACAGCTTGTGTATAATTGATCTTTCCACTTTCTTCCGGCATTACCGTCAGCACCCTGTAGATGCGGTCTTTCCTGGTATGGAAGGTATCAAAACTTTGCTCGTATTGAATGATCACATAGATCACGAGGCAAACAGCGATGCCAAGGGTAAGACCGGTGACGTTGAGTAAGGCATAGCGCTTGTTGCGCCACAGGCTCCGGAAAGCAGTTTTAAGATAGTTTTTCAGCATACTGGAAGGAATTATTGGGTTCCTGTTACAAAAACAATACAAAAAAAGTAACGCATTCAGCTTTAATTATTTGCAGCGCAGACAAGGACATAAAAATGTCCGCTTTCGGTATTTTTATGTCCGCTGGTGAACGTGATCCGACATCGGATTGTCCACACCTACTCTGCTTTCAGGCTCTTCACAGGATCTGTCAGCGAGGCCCTGATACCCTGATAGCTTACGATCGTCAATGTGATAAGAACAGTTGAAACACCGGCGATCAAAAATATATCCGCGCTGATAGCAGTACGATAGGCAAATCCTGCCAGCCATTTATCCATGATCCACCAGGCCAAAGGGAACGCGATAAAAACAGCGATCAGCACCAGCTTCAGGAAGTCGGCCGACAGCATCACGACCACGCTTCTTTCTGATGCCCCCAACACTTTGCGGATGCCGATCTCCTTCCTTCTTCTTTGTGCGGTGAAAGCGGCCAGACCGAATAAACCAAGACAGGATATCACTATTGCCAGTCCTGCAGCATAAGCAGATAAAGCGCCCAAACGGCTTTCCGCAGTATATTGCGCCTGGTACTCGCCATCAACGAATTTATAAACGAAGGGAAATCCCGGATCGAACTTCTCATAAGCCTTGCGAAGCAGGTCTATCGTTTCCCGGTTCTTACCGGCTTTGATCCTGACCATTATCCGGTAAGTGGCTGCCGGTTCCAGTCGTATAGCAAAGGGCTTCACAGGCTCATGTACCGATTCAAAATTAAAGTCCTTTACTACCCCGGCTATTTTCCTGTTCACGCCCCACATCTTTACGACCTTACCAACGGGATCAGCAAGCCCCATGCTTTTGATAGCTGCTTCATTGAAGATGACCTCTGTGCTATCGGCACTCACATTATTGTTAAAACTCCTGCCCTCTTTCATGGTCATACCCAGGGTCTCAATAGCACCATAATACACGCCAATGTTGGCAAAGCTGGTCTTATCCTCACGCTGCTTCCCTTCCCATTGAATATCTGAAGTACTGCCATAGTCGTTCACTATACTGGTATGGTCAATGCTCGATGCCGCCGCTACTCCGGGGAGGTTCCTGATAGCATTCACGAAAACAGGTGTCCTGGTTGCCAGTTCTGAGCCAAGTTGAAAACTGATAATATTGTCTACATTATAACCCGGATCTTTTGTTTGTATATACCTGATCTGCTTGTACACCACCAGCACCGCAATAATAAATACCGCCGAAATAATGAACTGGAACATCACCAGGCCTTTCCTCACCCATATTTCCCCTAAAGAAGCCCTTAATTTGCCTTTCAGGATGGCAATGGGATTAAAGCCTGAAAGATAAAATGCGGGGTAAAATCCGGCCAGGATACCTGTAAAAAGAGTAATACCCAATACAGACATCCATAGTACAGGATCGGCATGTAGGAAGATCTGCTTGCCTGTAATATGGTTAAACGCCGGCAACAGGAAAGGTAACAGTACCAGTGTAGCAACCAAAGCTAAAAAAGTGATCAGCACCGATTCACCCAGGTACTGTAACACAAGCACCTTCCTGCCTGCACCCACCACCTTCCGGATGCCCACTTCTTTTAATCTCTTCGAGGCCTTTGCTGTGGACAGGTTCATAAAATTGATACTGGCAATGATCAGGATGAAAAGCGCAATAATGGAGAACATGCGCACGTATTCTATTCTTCCCCCGGCCTGCACACCATTCTCATACCGGTTGTACAGGTATCCTGATGAATAGCGGCGGGCAAAGAGTTTGTAGCCGGCATTCTTATCTTTCGTTCTTGTGTAATCAAGGATTTTCTTATTGAACTGGCTGATATCAGCGCCTTTCTTCAGCACCAGGTAAGTAGAGGGATCAATGCTTCCCCACGATTTCAGAAAAGAATATTGCTCCAGGTATACATCGAAAGGCAGGATATAATCATGTTTTACAGAGGAACCGGCAGGTACATCATCAAACACACCTGATACCTGGTATTGCTTTTCATGCTGCCATTCAACAGTGCGGCCTACTACATTCTCAGTGGTATGAAACAGCTTCAGCGCCAGCTGCTTTGATATGACAATATTGTTCTTGTCCGATAAAACCTGGTCTTTATTTCCCTGTAAAAGCGGGTAGGAAAAAATGTTGAAATAATCCTTTTCTGCATAATACCCGACAGCATTCAGGTTATCATCCTTCACGGACAATGTTGTCTCACCCGCCCAGTAAGGATAGATAACCGCACTGGCATATTCCACCTCGGGCATATCTTCCTTCAGGGTTCTTGCCAGGATACCCGGTGTAGCAGTCATTGTCTGTATGCCATCCGAGTTCTCCACATTGGTCATTACCTGGTACAGCTGACTGTCCTTTGCGTGAAATTTATCGACGTGTATCTCATCATTGATCCAGAGGTAGATCAGTATTGCGCAGGTTAATCCGGTAGTCAAACCAACCAGGTTAAGCAAGGTAAACTGGCGGTCTTTCATGAGATTACGCCAGGCTATCTTCATGTAGTTTTTAAGCATCGGCAGGGTGTGTTAGGCTATTAGCAGATTGGATATGCCAAGCCGATGCCAATTTACAGACAACTATTATAAAAACGACTATACATTACACATAATCACATATGTCCACTTTCGAGACATTTCCTGTCCGGTATTGACTAAAATAAAAGAAGGCTGCAAACCACCGTTTACAACCTTCATGTATGCGCCCCTTCCGGGCATTTACAGAAACATCCCGCCAGATGCTTCTATGCACTGCGCAGTGATCCACCTTGCTCTTTCACTACAAAGGAACGCAACAACACCTCCAATATCCTCCGGTACGCCAACACGTCCCAGGGCTATTACCTGTGTTGACAAATACTCTTTCGCACCGGGCTGATTTTCAAATGCCTCACGGGTAAAATCAGTTTCGATAATACCGGGAGCAACCACGTTGGCATTGATCTTTCTGGGCCCTAATTCTTTTGCCAGGTATTTTGTGAAGTTGTATATAGCCGCTTTCATAGAAGAATATGCAGCATAGCCAGGCGTTACAAACCTTGCCAGACCAGTGGAAATATTCACGATCCTTCCACCGTCAGCAATCACGTTCAGCAATGTCTGCGTCAGGAAATACGCTCCTTTGAAGTGGGTATTCATCAAAGCGTCAAAGTCTTCTTCGGTTGTTTCGGGGAACAGTGAGGGACGGTTAATACCGGCATTATTCACCAGGAAATCAATATTTGCAGTATCCCATTTCTCCTTCAGTGCCTGCAGCAGGCTGGCTTTAAAAGCGGGGAATGATTTTGTGTCGCCCACATTTAATTGCAGTGCTATCGCCTCCACATTAAGTTTTTCCACTTCTGCAACAACACGCAGTGCCTCGTCTTTTTTACTGTTATAGGTGAACACAATATGATGTCCGTCCTTTGCCAGTTCCATCACCATGTTCTTACCTAATCCACGGCTGCCGCCGGTTACAAGCGCTATTTTCTTCGTTGTTTTCATTTTGTACTGTGTTTGATTACAATACAAAGTTGGCGCACCGGGGCTTCAGAATAATGGTACCCTCTTCAGTATAAATGGTACCCTCTTCAGTATTTTTTAAGCCTGCTGATGTAGACGCCTGAACTGTGAGGGCGTTACTCCTTCAAATGATTTGAACCATTTGGTAAAGTTGGAGGGATCGTAAGTAAGCAGGTAAGCAACGTCAGCCACTGAGCGTTTGTTATCCAGCAGCAGGTCCTTAGCGAGCTTCAGCAGTTTTTCTTCATAAAAGTAACAGGGGTGATAGCCGGTATGTTCTTTGATGACATTGCTGAGATGTGTGGGATGAATGAACAGTGCCTCGGCAAAGTCCCTGAGCTCTTTCATACTGTCTGTCCGCTCTGCTACGATATCTGCCAGATGCTCATCCAGCAGCCGGAGAAAATCCCGGTAGATCTCTTCCTTACGGCTAATGTATTTTTTGGGGATTTTGAGCTGTGCTGCCTCTTCTTTTGAGATACTCTTCAGAATGGCATTATTTCCGGCCGGAGTTGATAACACAGTGATCATGACGTCTACGTTTTAAAGAACAAGTATAAGACATCTGCCGGCAAAAAAATGGTGACTGCTTCAGTTTTTTTGTACAGATCATGGTTCTTGTTGGCAGAATCATTACTAAAACATAATACATTGATTTTAAATGTAAATTTAAACAAATAACACCTTGTTTTATGCCCAATACGATCGCTGCAAAAATAGTGGAACAACTGGTAGCCGCCGGCGTCAAAAGAGTACATGGCGTGGTGGGAGATTCCCTGAACAGTATTACAGACGAGATCCGCCAGCATAAGGAGATAGAATGGATACATTACCGCCATGAGGAAGCGGCAGCCTTCGCCGCGGGCGCAGAAGCACAGCTAACGGGGAAACTGGCCGTCTGCGCCGGGAGCTGTGGTCCCGGTAATATGCATCTCATTAACGGGCTGTACGATGCTCACCGGAGCATGGCCCCGGTACTGGCAATTGCGGCCCAGATCCCCAGCACGGAGATAGGCACTTCCTATTTCCAGGAAACACGGCCGGAAGCCCTTTTCCGGGAATGCAGCCATTATTGTGAAACCATTGCTTCCGCCCGTCAGATGCCAAGAGTGCTGCAGATCGCCATGCAGCATGCTGTCGGACTCGGTGGCGTTGCTGTAATTACCCTCTCAGGAGATGTTGCCATGCAGACAATAGAAAGCAATGGCCTGGAACACAGCCTGATGATCAGCCGTCCTACCATCCGCCCTTCTGATACCGAGTTACATAAACTGGCAGAGCTCATCAACCAGTCCGAAAAGATCACCCTGCTCTGCGGTAGCGGTTGCGCCGGTGCACATGATGAACTGATCGCTGCGGGAGAAAAGCTCCTTTCTCCGATGGTGCATGCCCTGAGGGGAAAAGAGCATGTCGAATATGACAACCCCTTCGACGTCGGAATGACGGGCCTGATAGGATTTTCTTCAGGTTATCATGCCATGGAGAACAGCGACCTGGTGATCATGCTGGGGACTGACTTTCCTTACAAGGACTGGTTCCCTTCCCGTGCAAAGATCGCACAGGTAGATATTCGTGCCGAGCGCCTTGGCAGGCGTTGTAATATTACCCTTGGCCTGGTGGGAGATGTGAAGGAAACCCTGCATTGCCTGCTGCCCCTGGTAAAACGAAAGACCGACCGTTCTTACCTGGACAGGTGTGTGGAGCATTACAGGAATAGCCGCGAATCGCTTGAAAGCCATGCCACAGGTAAAGCAGACAAAGCACCTATACATCCGGAATACCTGGCGCATATGATAGACAAACTGGCGGCAGATGATGCCGTTTTTACCACGGATGTGGGGGAACCTACGGTATGGGCTGCCCGTTACCTGAGAATGAAGAAAGGACAACGCCTGCTGGGGTCTTTCAATCATGGTTCCATGGCCAGCGCTATGCCACAGGCTATCGGCGCGCAGCTCACCTATCCCGGCAGGCAGGTAATATCGCTTTCCGGAGATGGAGGTTTTGCCATGATGATGGGTGATATTCTTACCATTGCACAATATAACCTGCCGGTGAAGATTATCGTGTTTAACAACAGTTCTTTAGGTTTTGTGGCGATGGAAATGAAGGTAGCAGGACTGCCGCCTTACGGTACTGATCTGAAAAACCCTGACTTCGCCCGTATGGCAGAGGCAATAGGCATTAAAGGCATCCGCCTCGAAGACCCGGCCAATGTGAGCGCTGCCCTGGAAAAAGCATTTGCACATGATGGGCCGGTGCTGATCGATGCTGTTGTGAATCCCTCTGTACTGGTCATGCCGCCGAAGATCGAATTCTCCCAGGCAAAAGGATTCGGACTGTATGCGTTGAAACAGGTATTTAACGGTAACGGAAAAGAAGTATGGGAAACCCTGAGCTCCAATTTCCTGGGTTAAGCCACCACAGCTTCTTTATTGTATTTGTTCCTGTAATCGATAGGCGATAGACCGGTGATCTTTTTGAACACAGTCCTGAAAGATTTTGTGTCGTTGTAGCCTACCTCATACATGACCTCATTCACATTCTTATGGCTGTTTTCCAGCCATTTCTTTGCGGCCTCAATCTTCACCCGTTGAATATATTCAGCGGGTGTATTGTTGGTCGCCTTCTTGAAACGGCGGTCAAAATGCCTTCTGCCTATCGCAAATTTAGAAGCCAGATCGTCCACCGAGATCCTTTCTGTCAGGTTGGTCTCTATAAACTCCTGTGCTTTTTTAATGGGTTCATCTTCATGTTTCTTTTGACCGTTGAACATGACAAAAGGCGACTGGGTTTTCCTGTCTATTTCCAGCGCAAACAACTTGGCTATCCTGATAGCCAAAGCACGGTCAGTGTATTTTTCAACGATGTGCAACAGCAGGTTCCAGTAGGAAGAGGCGCCACCGCTTGAATATAAACCCTGTTCCTCCGTAATAATCCTGCCATCGATCAGGTCCACATCGGGAAACATCGCCCTGAATTCAGCAGCGGAAGCCCAGTGGCTGGAACACTCTTTTCCATCCAGCAAACCGGTAGCGGCCAGCATAAATGAACCGATACACAGGCTGGCCACTTCAGCCCCCTTATGATAGTGATCAATGATCCAGGGAATGAAGGCCTTATTCCTTTCCAGGGTGGCCTTCAGGTTACCGCTTAATGCAGGAATAACAATCAGGTCTGTATCCTTAATATCCTGGATCAGCACATCAGGATGTACGGAGAAAAGCCCCTGATTCAAAGGCACTTCGCGGGTCAGCCCCACCAATTGTACTTTAAACATTGCCGGCTTGCCATCTGATTCAAGGAACTCGTTCAGGGTGGTGAACATGTAACGTGTATCAGAGATGGTACCTAATACAGCCTCATCCGGCACGAGGATTGAAATGTGTTTCATCTGGGATCAGCAGTTTAATAAACAGGTTGCATGGCAAAAATAAGGAAAATTAGATGTCAGAAACAACCCCGTTACAAGTCCGGATCACGCCCCCTCCAACCTGTCTTGTCGCAGTATCTTTGAAATTGAGAAACTCTAACTGAATGAGAAAGATAATCGTATCCATGAATGTCACGCTTGATGGTTTCATGGCAGGGACTGATGGAGAGCTGGACTGGCATTTCCCCTTGTGGAATGACGAAATGTCCATCTATTTCTGCGATCAGTTGGGCAGGACAGATACCATCCTGCTGGGCCGCGTGAGCTATGAAAGAATGGCGCGCTACTGGCACAATAAGACGTTCACAGGAATAGAGCTGGAATATGCGGATATGATGAACAATCATAACAAGGTGGTATTTTCCCAGACACTGGAAAACACCACCTGGCGGAATACCAGGCTGGTAAGGGAAAATATCGGCGAAGAGGTATTGAAAATGAAGCAGTCGCCCGGGAAAGATATGATCATCTACGGTAGCGGCAGCATTGTAAGATCTTTTGTACAGGAAGGCCTGATAGATGAATTCCAGATATGGGTACATCCCGTTTTTATACAGCATGGCGTACCGCTGTTCCGGGATATGGAAGAAAACATCCGCCTGCAATTCATGAAAGCCCGCACCTTCAGATCGGGGGTGGTGATCCTGTATTATAAACTGCAGCAGCAATAAGAAAACAGCTATTCTCGTATTTCCCAGAAGCCGGCAGCCCCAAGGAGGATCGCCTCCTCTCCCAGTTCCGAAACAACGAAACGGGTGTCCTGCATATGATGCTCGAGGTTGGAACGGAACAGGTCAAATGCCTGGGCAATATTTCCGCCCAATACTACCAGTGAAGGAATGGGCTGCTGCTCCAGCAGGAACATGGCAAGGTTATAACCAAACTCCTGGAACACCGTAAAGGCATAGGATGATTGCTGCGCCATTGCCGCCAGCTCTTTTACGCTTTTTATACTCCCGCCGCTTAGTTCTTCATAACGGCGAAGGAACCAGCGGGTGGAAAAGTATTCTTCTGCCGTAGCATCGAGGAAGGGGGTTTTCCAGAAGCTGCCTTCCTGTGCGATGCCATTGTCTGCCACTGATGATCCGAAACCTGTACCAAGCGTTAATCCCAGTACGTCCTTCTCCCCTTTCACTGCACCGTTGAACAGTTCTCCCTGCAGGAAGCAGGATGCGTCGTTCATGATCCTGATATGCTTTTTGTCTATGCCCAGCTGCTCCTGCAGCAGGTCTTTCACATTGAGGCCGTAAAGGGCTTCATATTTATGCAGTCCTTTGATAAGGCTGATCCCTTCTTCATAATCAAAAGGGCCGGGCATGGCAATCCCGATACGATGCACATCACTGCCAGCCAGCATGCTTTTCTTCATCACATAGCTCCATCTGCTGATGATCTCTTCCGCGCTGGCATGTGAATCGATGTGTTCACGATAGATGGAATGAGGCAGAAAAGTTCTGCGATTCATATCTACCAATGCGGTTGTAATATGTGAGCCGCCTATATCCACACTTAAGACCTGCGTATCCTTCATGCTGTTTGTTTCGTTGTATTTTTCCAATATTGCTCTATCTGTTCAAAAGATTGTCCTTTCGTTTCCGGCAACAGCCGGTATACTGCGATGAATGCGCCAAGGCAGAATGCAGCAAAGAACCAGAAGGTCTGCGCAGTACCCAGGCTGCGTAGCAATACCGGTGTAAGCTGCCCGACGATGGTGTCTGACACCCACATTACCATGATGCTTAAAGATAATGCCCTTGCCCGGATATTGTCGGGAAAGATCTCTGCTGCGATCACAAATTTCAGTGGTCCGATCGAAAATGCAAAGAAAGCGAGAAAAGCCAGTACACAAACGAGCAAAGCAATGCCTGTTGTGGCGCCGGTATAAAAACAGATACCCGTCATGATCAGGCTCACAGTAGCGCCTGCGGTGCCCCACAGGTATAGCGGGCGTCTGCCGAGGCTATCTACTTTCCAGATAGCGAAGATGGTAAAGAACACGTTGGCAGCGCCGAAAATGATCTGGCTGAGGAATGAGTTGCTCAATGTAATACCCGCACTGTTCAGGATAGTAGGCCCGTAATAGATGATGGCATTAATACCACTGAATTGTGAGAACAGCGGCAATAGTATCCCTATCAGCAAAGCCCTGCGCATGGCAGGCCCGAACAGGGGCCCGTATCCTTCCTTAGCTGTTGCCTTTCCCTGCTGCATCAGCCAGCGCGGGCTTTCAGGCACCCAGAGCAGGCCGAAAAGGAATAGCGCAGCCGGCAGCATACCAATACCAAACATGCCGCGCCATACTTCCTGCACAAACAGGAAGTGGGCCAGTCCTCCGCCTGCATCATGCTGATGCGCCTCTGCATGCGACAACAACTGCGCGTTGCTGCAATAAGCTACCAGGATGCCGATGGTGACAGCCAGCTGGTAATAGGTGACCAGGCGTCCTCTTTTATCGTCCGGGGCAATTTCAGACAGATACAGGGGCACGATGCTCGAAGCAATACCAACTGCCACTCCACCGCCAATACGGGCTGAAATGATCCAGGAAAGATCGTGGAAGAAAGCACATCCCAATGCTGCCAGTAAGAATAACAAGGCAGCCATATAGAGCAGCTTCTTTCTGCCCAGGCGGTCGCTCAGGTTACCAGCTATAATAACGCCCACAATGCAACCTGCCAGTGCAGATGATACGAACCATCCTTCCTGTAAGGCAGACAATGCAAATTGTTGTCTTACAAAAGGCAGTATACCAGAGATCACCGCCATATCAAAGCCAAAGAGGAAACCTCCCAATGAGGCCACCACTGTGGTCATAACGAGAAGAAAATCAGATCTTGTTTTCATAACTGATGGTACTGAAGACCGGGTGTGTTGGTTTGATAAAGGCTTTTATCACTTTTGCCTTTCCCGGTCCTTTATTAATAAGGGTGTAACTTTCTGCTGCTGCAGGGATCACGAATGTCTCTGCATAATGATACATTGTTTCCTTTCCCTTGGCCGTTCTTACCGCGATAACCGATCCTTCCACCAGCATCATCACCAGGCAAAGGCCATCGGTATCAAAGGTAACTGCGTCATCTATTTCCAGGCGGTGTACATCATAAAAATGTTGTTCATGTGTGGGCAGATGCCATAACTGCCAGCCGGCGCCTTCTTCTTTCAGCACAGGCGCCGAGATCAGCTCTTTCTTCACCACAGCGCCCTGCCTGCTGAAATCCAGGTTCTTAAATGCATGATCAATATTGATCGGCCTTGGCTTTCCATCCAGTCCGGGGCGCAGCCAGTCGTACATCTTGAATGTAAAGATGTAGGGCGTGGCGCTGATCTCCAGCACCAGGTTGTTCGCACCTGCGCTGTGCACCGTGCAGTTGGGGATCAGGAACAGGTCATGTTTATTTGCCTTATGCTGCTGCACATAGTCAGTGATCTGCACCGGCCTGTTCTCCGACTGACTGCTTTCCAGCGCAGCCCTGAACTGCAGGGGATCAATATTTTCAGTGAAGCCCAGGTATACACTGGCATCTTCCTTACAATCCAGGATGTAATACGTTTCATCCTGTGTAATGGTCTCGCCAAACTGCTCCCTGATATAGGGCAATGCAGGATGACACTGGATAGACAGGTTGCCACCGTCAAAGGTATCCAGGAAATCGAAACGGATGGGGAATTCGTATTGGAAGATAGCCGCATGTTTTCCCAGCACAGCATTATGTTGCAGGAACATCAGCCATTCAAAGGGAATTTCAAAAAGGTAAGTATCACTTTCAAAGAGCACGCCATTCTCCGGTACGATCATCTCAAAGGACCAGGCAAGGTTCACCTCTTCCTGTGGCAGCTGCGGAATATGTTCTTTCATCCATTGACCGCCCCATGCACCGGGCTCAAACCAGGGCCGTACACGGAAAGTATCCCGGCATATCTGTTCAATGCCCAGCTGCAGGTCTTTTGCTTTTATCCATGTCAGTGTACGCCCCCACTGCGTATCTGCAAATATGTTGATCCTGTTTACCAGCGACTGTTTATAGTTATTGAGCACAACCCAATCTACGAAATAGGCGCGTTTGTACATCTCTGTTGCAGTATCTTTTCTGCTGCTACCCAGGTTAGTGACGGCGCCTGCACGCATACGGTATTGCAGCTCGTTCTTGGGCATATCGAGATAGATAAGCGGAATATCTGCCTGTACCAGGCCTGCGCCTGTACCCATCACGATATGCAGATCATATCCGCCTGCCGCCTGCATAGCTGCGAGTTTTTCTTCGTAGAAGAAGTCGCTCAGCTGCAAGGAGCTGCGTGTGCCCCATACCGTTCCCGCTGCGCCAACAAAAGGGCTGACCATTTGCGCAATGATGTCCTCTCCTTTCAGCGCATCTGCCGTGAAATGCCACTTCACTTTTAATGACTGCCTGCTGAAGATCTCGGCCAGTGCATGCTGTATCTCATTCCACAGCACGCCTGTATAACCATCTATCAGCACCTGTTGCTGTGCAATGATCCAGGCAGCCAGCGTTTCATAGCCGACATTGATCTTACCACTTCCCAAAGCATGCGCCGGGTAAATATTATAAGCTTCCGGAGCAGCTGTCTGCTGTAGCGGCAACAGCTGCTGCCCGCTGCTACGCCAATTATAATTGCTCTCTTTTACACCGCTGATAGCAGGCTTTGTTTTATTCAACATGTCCAATCTTATTACAGTTATTTCTTTTCTACACGCAACATCATAATGCCTTTTGCAGGTAGTGTTACTTTATTGTTCAATTGCTGCTTATATTCTTCCAGCATGTTACTTTCCCATATATTCAGGCCGGTTGTTTTATCTTTTGCGGTGAATGTAACAGGGGCCGCCGTTGCCGATGCATTCACCAGCCACAGTATTATTCCTTTTCCATCATCAGCCGGTTTGATACTTTCTATATATACTGCATCAGATCCGATGTTAAAGAAAAGGGATTCACTGGTGCTCCCTGCTGCAGGCGCAGCTATCAGTGGGCGGTGATTAGCCAGTCCTGTCTGATTCACTGCAAAGGCATCATAAGCGTTATGTACCTTCAGATAGTAGCGGAATGTAGTAATGCCTTCCTGTGCATGACGGAAATTTGTATGCCACAGGTTGTTCATTACCCATGAATACAGTGCAGGATGCTGTTCTGTGAAGTTGATCCACTTTGGAGAATCGTACAATCCACCCAGCAGGTCGGCTGTTGTCTCGCTACCTACTTCAAATAAGGGAGCATCAGGTGTTGACCAGGTAACACCGAAATCTTTGTTGGATACATCCACCCAGCGTTGTACAGTATACCAGTTCCTGTTGGCATATTGAAGCTGATCGGCTTCAACGTTAATGCTTCCCCAGGGGATGCTGTATCTCACCTGTGCATCTGCTACATTGAAAGGGAATGCGAAGTGTACGCCTTCTTTTTCGCTGATGGCTTTCTTATCGATGGTATTGATGATCTCCACGCGGTCTACGCCCGCCACCAGTCTTATTTCACTGCTTAAAGCGTTTGTACCGGGAGCAGGTGATTCGATGATCAGGCTTACTACGAGAGGACCATTCTCTTTAATGCTGATCTTTGCCGGCCCTGCATATTGGATCTTTTCAAGAGAGTCGCCAGGCAGGTAAGAATATTGGTTTAAGCCGCCTGAATCGGCCAGGTTATGATCTATGCCCGTTCTTTCCAGGCGGATGATATTGCCGGTTTTCCCGTCCAGTACTATTCTATATAAGCCATTCTGCAATGTAGTGGTGGTAACGCTTGCCTTCATGTTGGTAAATGCCTTACCTGCATGAATGGTGAAACGTTGCTTGGAGAAAGGCGCGATCTGTTGCACCAGCACAGCTAATTCACCCGTGCTCAATCGCTGGGAAGGTACATTCCTGCCATTCGCATCCTTCACCAGGTCGCCGGCTGCACTTTGTGCAGCAGACAGGATCACTAATTCGGAACGTGTAGCTCCGATCGTATTGTATACATCTACCGCGTTGGCAATCGTCTCTCCCTCCGCCGCTTTGGTAAGCAGACCGGCAGATTGTTCCTTGCCCTTCAATGCAAAGGAGCGCTTGTATCCCCATTGTGAAATGGCTTTAGGATCGTCAGGATTGGAGATGCTGTTGTAAGCGCCCCAGGTATGTTCATTGAACAGCAGGATATTATTCCAGGCAGTATCAAAATCCTTTGCCGGATAGCCCTGCTTATTACGCAGCGCCCAGATGGCATCAGCCTGTTGCAGCCTTTCTGAAGCGTTCCTGTTATATCCTGTCTCCCGTGCAGCAGAAGCAATGCCATCTGTCCAGAATTCGGTATAGTCGCCTGATACAACAGGGATCTTATCCCTGTAAGCAGCTTCGAAATCTCCGAAGAACTGTTTTACGGAGGTAATGATCAGGCGGGGGGAAGCAAACCTTTCATTCCATTCCTTCACGGCATCGGGCAATTCCGGATCTATCGGTGCATTATCGCTCATGGCCCATGTCATGATGGTCATGTTGTAAGGGAACTTCTTCCTTTCCAGTCCTGCGAGGTAATCAAACAGGTAAGGGTTGAGGAAGTTCTCTGATGGTTTGCCGGTATAGTAAGGCACGGGGTCTTCCACGGTAAAAAAGTTAGGGATCTTACTGCCTTTGAGTGCATAACCAATGGAGTAAGGTTCACTTTGCCAGTAGAGCATTTTCTCTCCACCGGGCGACTGCCAGTAGAAGGGCCTGTCGCGCCATTTGGGAGAGTTGCCGATACGGTCGCCCGCATTGGGGGCGCCCCAGAAATACCGGATGCCTGTAATGGCCGACTGACTGGAGAGGCCCCAGGAAGCGCCGGGTATATCGCCCTGGAACATGGTGTTAATGCTTAGTCCCTGTGCTTTCGCTGTTTTAACCGCTGTATGGAACATCTGCATCAGCTGACGGGAGTCTGTCACACTTGTATTGATATTGGCATATGCGCCATCAATATTGATCCAGCCCTTTTTAACAGCGTTCCAGAAGGCGTTTTTCTTTGCTTCGTCTGCCGCAGCAAGATAGTGATCCACCACCCAGAAAGCCTCTGTATTCCACTTATAACGGGCATCTGCGGGGTAATGCTGCGTACGTTCGGCAATCTTAATAGCTTCATCGATATTATTCATATGCAGGCGCATCACTTTCTCCTGCACATTGGTATAACCGATATCCACATGAGAGTGTGGCAGCAGGTATACCTTCCACTCAGGCGCGGGCGCTACCATGCAGCGGGCGGTATATTCCCGTCCCGCGGCGGCAAGCTTCACATATAACTGTGTTTCCTGCTGTACAGGGCCGCCTGGCAGTGGAAGCTCATATACCTCCATGCCATTTCCGCCGGCATCGAGCCTGATGCTGTCCTGCAGCCCGTTAAAGCTGATAAACGCCGTGGCGGCAGCGTAATTCTTTCCGCCATGGAACAGCAGGCGCACCATCCTGGCGGCCCTGCCCTGGTACTTCAGATAAGCGACAGTAGGTTTCAGTTCTATTGAAGTGAATGCCTGCTCTTTGTCCTGCGCTTTTGCAGTTGTATGGACGCAACACCATACCAGCAAAAGCAGATAATATTTTGTCATATTCCTGTTGAATAGTTTTATCGTCCGACTATATGTATGTACATTATGTTAATACATTTCCGCTCATTTGGTTGCTTCCTCCCTGAATTATTTGTAAATTCAACTACTTCGACCGTTTTTATATGTACAAACATATAGACATTGATCATAGAAAGCAAATATTTTTTCCTGTCTTTATGGGTATAGTCTATTACTTTTGACATTTTCTTTCAGTATATGAAGTTTTCTATCGACCATAACAGTGCTGTTCCCCTGCATATTCAGGCGGAGGAACTATTGCGGAAAATGATTGAGGATCCGCAGTTCAGGAATGGCAAGTTCCTGCCCAATGAGGTGGAGTTGTCCCAACAACTGGAGATCTCCCGTACTACGCTCAGGCAGGCCCTGAATAAACTCGTATACGAAGGATTACTGATCCGTAAGAAGGGGGTCGGCACCAGGGTGTCGGAAAAAACCGTCAGTTCCAAATCCATGAACTGGAAAAGTTTCTCACAGGAAATGGCGGCCAGGGGTATTCCTATCAGGAACTTCGAATTGCATATCAGCTGGGTAAAGGCCAACGAGGAGATCGTACATTTCTTTGGCATCAAACCGGAGGAAAAGGTGCTGAAACTCGAGCGACTGCGAGGACGTCCCGAAGGGCCGTTCGTATATTTCGTATCTTATTTTCATCCGGCTATGGGCCTTAGTGGTGAGGAGGATTTCAAGCGCCCCTTATACGAAATACTGGAACAGGACTATAATGTCATTGCCACACTTTCTAAAGAAGAGATCAGTGCAAAAGCGGCAGACAATTTCATTGCCGGTAAACTCGAAATTGATGCCGGCAGTCCCATATTGTTCCGTAAACGTTTTGTGTACGATCAGACAGAAAAACCCATAGAACTGAACTTAGGGTATTACAAGTCCGACAGTTTTATTTATACGGTGGAAAGCAGGAGATAAATCTGATAAGCGATCTTTGAGCAAGGCCGTTCGCCCCGGGCAAACGGCGCTTATATTGTTGAGTACATATACTCAACTGTGGTATTTTAACATTTTGGATCATGCCTTACGCTCTACTTTCATTGTGATATATTTTATTCTTGTTTACCCAAATCCCTTCTACTATGAAAAGATCATTGTTAGCCACTCTTTTCGTATTTGCAGGCATCAGCATGTACGCAAACACTTCCATTCAGCCAGCCGGCGGTAATGCTGCTTCAAAGCTGAGTGCATCCACGGCAGATGTCCTGCCTACTCCTGATTTCATCTATTACATCCGTCCTGCAGGCAATCCTTATCCGGGCGCAAGACTTGTTTCATTCATTGTATCTGTACCCGGCCCCGGTGAGCACGATCTTATCGGTGCTGTCGACTGGGACTTTGGCGATGGAACCCCTCCGGCATTAAATACCGCTGGTCTTTCCAATCACATTTATACCCAGGCAGGTACCTTCAATGTGACCATGACATTCCATTATGTAACAGGGGAAACGTTTGTAATTGTGAAACCTGTCACGATCACCTTGTAATCCTGTTCTGCATTGTTGCATATCAGGAGGAGGAGCATATCCTTCTCCTGATTGTTTTTATATCTTCCTCTATTATAGAATCAGTATATTGTACTTTCCATTCACACATTCATAAATCACCATTCATATGAAAAAAGTATGCGCACTATTTCTATTCATGTTCTTCGTTACGATAATACATGCACAGTCCATTAAGGGTACATGGGAGCTCGTCGCCGTAGAGAACCAGTTACCTGACGGCAGTAAGACACAGCCCTATGGTGTTGATCCTAAAGGACTGCTGATATTTGACGACAATGGCAATTATGCACTGCAGATGCTGAGATCAATTCCTTCCCGCCCAAAATTTGCGGCCGCTGATAAAAATAAAGGAACCACAGAAGAAAATGCTGCGTTGGTACAGGGAAGTAATTCCCACTTTGGCAAATACACTGTCGATGATAAAGCGCATACCATCACCTTCAATATTGAACATGCATTCTATCCCAACTGGGAAGGTACTACCCAGGTACGTTCATTCAACATTAAGAATGATCAGCTTACGTACGTGGTAACCAATACCACCAATGGCGGGGCTGTTACAGCTGTGGTGATATGGAAAAGGTATGCTTCAGGGGCAAACGAAAACAAAAACTTAAAATAGGATGGCCGGGGCTGCAACAAAGTCACATTCCATCCGGTCTTCCCTTGTTTTAACTCATCCGGCATTTTATGAAAAAGATCATATTATTCACCCTACTGGCAATTGGCACGGCGCCAACTTATGCCCAGACCTCGGTCGGTATTATCGGAGGATATAACTTGAATTCCATTCGTCCCAATTCCACATGGAAAGCATTGGGATATGATGTATCCTCAAGATCAGGATGGCGCGCAGGACTGGTAGCAGACAAACGTTTATGGAAGAAATTCTATCTTCAGCCACAATTGTTATTGAATGAAAAAGGTTACAATTCGACCTACCTATGGGATGTACCACCTAGTTATAGCAATACTCACCTCAAAACACGGTTGCTCTATCTCGAATTACAGGCCAATCTCCTGTTTAAACAACAGATCGGCAATAGTAAGATACTTGTCGGAGCAGGTCCTTATATTGCCCGTGGCATAAGTGGCATACAGATCCTGGACAGTGATTATTACAATTCAAATATGGGTAGCATGGCGCGATCCGTTAACTACGCTGTCGTAAACTACAGGAGTAAAGCCCCTGATTATGTCTATGGCAACATTGTACATATAAAACCCTATGATATGGGATTCAATATGCTTGCAGGCTATGAATTGAAAAACGGTCTCTTTTTTAATGTTGTGTACAGCCTGGAATTAAATAACAACGGCTTTAACAAGCACTACAAAAATAAAAATACCTATTTCGGTCTGACTGCAGGTTACTTTCTAAGAAAATTTAGCTAACAGCGTAATATTGATCTTACAATTTCACAGGAATGTAATATTTCGCGTTTGCTGGCTCATCCACCTCAATTTCACATAACCCGGATTCATGAAAAAGATCATACTACTTGTTTTACTGACCATTGGCCTGGCGCCTGCCTATGCCCAGACATCCTTAGGTGTTGCAGGCGGATATAACTTATCCTTCGTCTATCCTGAAATCAATTGGGAAGCTCTGGATTATAAGGTATCCATGGGTTCCGGATGGCGCGCCGGCCTGGTAGCAGATCAGCGTTTATGGAAGAACTTTTATCTGCAACCGCAATTGATATTTAATCAAAAGAGTTATAACTATGACTATACTTCCGATATACCGCCTAATACTCAAAACGAATATAAAAGGCACCTGCTCTATCTTGAACTACAAGCCCATTTCCTGTTTAAACCAAAGGTCGGTAATGGTAAATTGATCCTGGGAGGAGGTCCTTATATCGGCCGTGGCATAAGTGGCAGGGAAAGAGTAGATGTTCACTACGTTGATCAGGACGTACCGGTGCATATTCGTGATTACAATGTAATAAAATATAAAAGTAAGTATCCGGGATACGATCCGAATTATACTACATCCAATGTAACTTATGTAAAACCTTATGATATAGGGATCAACTTACTCGGAGGTTATGAAATGAAGAATGGCCTGTTCTTCAACGTTATTTATAGCCTGGGAGCAAATAATACAGGCAACTACAGCATCAAAAGTTATAACGGCTATTTAGGTATCACGGTAGGTTACTTCTTCAAAAAATTCAGCTAATAAAAAGAGCATGTATCAAAGTTGTGCGATACATGCTCCGTTTATTCAGATACCGGCAGGGATCCAAGCCGTTCCCCGGAGCTATCTTTATATTTGATATCTCCTCACCTTTCGTTCAGCAGGAACTTATTTGATATCACTTTAAATGAGATCTTTCTGTCTGTTGAACGGATCACTAATCCTTCCCTTTCCACTGCTTTACCCTGCGGACTTAACACCGACACACCATCGGCCATCGTCAGCAGCTCATCCAGTGATGCCGGTAAGGTATACTGCAGGTCCAGTATAGGTACTGTCTGCAATGCAAGCGATGCAATGAACGCCTTAAATTCGTCCAGGGCCAGGTATTCATAGCGATCTATATCAAAGGCATTAAAAAATCGCACTGTCTGTCCTCTGAGGCCGTAGGCATTACCCTGTACTCCTTCTCCGATCAGTTCTCCCTGGATAGCGATATTCTTTCCTAGGGACGCCAGCTTCTCTTCGATACGTTCCGCTCTTGCCACTTTCCAGAAGCTGTTATCTGCCGTTTCCTCCAGATCGAGGTTGCGCGAGCATACGCCAAACACACCTTCGTTCAGGTAAAAGGTAACGGAGGAACCATCCAGCTTTTCCGTTACATAAAAAGTATGTTGCCTGAACGCTTCATACTGGCCACTCAGGTTCTGTATCCTTTCTTCGTCTGTTTTAAGCATAAAAGACGGGAATAAACCCTTTGCAATACCACCCAATGCGGCCGGCATCGGCGGTTCATATTTGATAATGCCTAAACGTGCAGAAACATCTTCCCCGATCTGGTAAGTGTATCCCTGCAGCAGGCTGACAGGCAGCAATAAGCCCTGGGAGATCTGCCCCCGCAGCTTCATTGTTTTCAGCCTGAAACCTTCCTGTTCTCCCATTTTCCGGTAAGAACTTTTCCGCAGGAATTCGAATTCTTCCCTGACTGGCAGGAATGAATCTATTTCACAATACACGGCATGATCGCCGACTTTGAATTCATTTTTCTTGACCACCAGCTTCCACCCCTTAACGGTGGCTACTTCTATGAGGTCTGCCCCGGCAATAGGTTGTATGTCGTCAATAACAACCGGGGACACCAATTTTCTTTCCATTGCTGTAATGCTGAATGCGATTTTTCGTTGGGTTACAAATGTTGTTTATTTCATCTATAGAGGCCAGGTGTATAGATAAGGGGCGCAAATATATGTACTTTTTCTTACATGCCAAAAAAACGGTCAGTGTATTCCTCTTCCGGTCCACTTATTGATGCTAATTTAATATCACTCACCAAACCTTACGTTATGTTTACAAACACTAAAGCATTCAGCGGATTTTCAGTAAATGA
Organism: Chitinophaga filiformis; assembly: GCF_023100805.1. Classification (NCBI taxonomy): domain Bacteria; kingdom Pseudomonadati; phylum Bacteroidota; class Chitinophagia; order Chitinophagales; family Chitinophagaceae; genus Chitinophaga; species Chitinophaga filiformis. The sequence goes on along the minus strand of NZ_CP095855.1, from coordinate 2,985,926 downwards.
TATCAATAAAGCGAAGGAATTTTATAGCAAAACACTTGGGCTTGATGTGGAGGAAATAATGGGTGGGAATGTGTTACAGCTCAATATTCACGGCGGCGGAAGCATCCTGATCTATCAGAAAGGCAATCATACGCCTGCTACTTTTACTATCCTCAATTTCCCCGTAGAGAATATAGAAGAGGCTGTAGATGGTCTTACAGCAAGGGGAGTGCGTTTTCTGCAATATAATGAGCCGATCAAAACTGATGAGAAAGGTATCTGCCGGCGAAGCGGCGGACCATCGATAGCCTGGTTCGAAGATCCCGCAGGAAATATCCTGTCCGTGTTACAGGCAGAACAACATTAAGATATCGCTTTACAGGTGAAGCCCCCGGTTTCCATTCCCGCCTGCATTACCCGGAGGGTTTATCAACGGATGATATTTCCGCCGGCATACCCTAACAGGCAGCATATGCCCTGGCACATTATTACATTTATCGCTTCTGAGCGGATTTAATATCTTTGCCGGGAATTTTTTCAGACTATGCTGTGGTATCCGTATACACAAATGAGACAGATAAGTGAGTTGCCCAAAATGGTATCCGGAGAGGGTGTGATCATGCACCTGGAGGATGGCCGCTCACTGATTGACGGGATCTCTTCCTGGTGGGCAGTCATACACGGATATAATCATCCGGCGCTCAATGCCGCCTTACTTACGCAGGCAAACAAGTTTGCCCATGTTATGCTGGGCGGCATGACGCACAATCCGGCCCTTGACCTGGCCGCTAAGCTGGTTAGTATTACACCCGAAGGACTTAACCACGTCTTCTTTTCCGACAGTGGTTCCATTGGCGTGGAAGTAGCCCTGAAAATGAGCATACAATACTGGAAGAACATCGGTTATCAGGGTAAAAGCAAGATCATATCACTGAGGAATGGTTATCATGGCGATACTTTCAAGGCAATGGAAGTCAGCGATGACTCCGATTTTACACGTGCTTTTTCAGATGTGCTGAAAAGAGGATTTATACTCGATATTCCTGAAGGCGGATTTGATGCCGGTGCCACAGTGGTGAAACAGGCGGCTGATGAACTGGAAGCGCTGTTGCAGCAGGAACATCAGCACATTGCGGCTTTTATTGTTGAGCCTATTGTTCAATGCGCCGGTGGATTTAATATTTATTCCCCCCTCTACCTGCAATTGGCCCGCGAGCTTTGTACAAAATATAATGTGCTGCTGGTTTTTGATGAAGTAGCCACAGGTTTTGGCCGCACAGGTAAAATGTTCGCTGCAGAACATGCCGGTATCACACCCGATATCATGATACTCGGTAAAGCACTGACGGCAGGTTATATGGGGCACGCGGCCACACTTGCTACATCAGCGGTATTCGACAGCTTCCTGGGCGATAACTATGAAAAGGCCCTGATGCACGGTCCTACCTTTATGGCCAATCCCCTTGCCTGCGCTGTGGCATTGCAGAGTATCTCTATTATTGAAGAAGAACACTATCTGCAGAAAATAGAAAAGATCCAGTCTATCATCCGTGAGCAGTTCGATACGCTCACATCTCCTGCTATTGTGGCAAAGCGATCAATAGGTGCAATTGGCGCCCTTGAAATGAAAGACGCACCCTGTCTTTCCGGTTTTAAGGAGTTCTCGCAGCAACACGGTGTATGGTTGCGTCCTATCGGCAATGTACTATACCTGATGCCGCCGTACATCATCAGTGAGAAAGAACTGCTGACCATCTTACAGGTAATGAAGGAATGGATCCAACAGATAAAATAACATGCTTTAACAAAGACAGATGACAGACCATAAACAAGCAGCAGCAAAAGCTGCAGCGACAATGATCAGTGCCGGACAAACAATTGGATTGGGAGCAGGGAAAACAATTGCCTTTCTCGCCGAACATCTCTCCGCCGATCCTCAGCTGATGCAGTCGCTCAGGGTCACCTCTTCCTCTTTCGATACCACGGCACTGTTGTACGCCAAAGGATTTAAACTGGTGGCACCTTCATTGATCAGCAGGCTGGATATATACTTCGATGGTTGTGATGTGTTTGACAGGCAACTGAATGCACTAAAGAGCGGTGGTGGCATCCACGTGATGGAAAAGCTGCTGGCAGCAGCGGCAGACCGGTTTATATTACTGGGAGATACCGGTAAGTTCGAGGCAACATTGAATCCAAAATATCCGCTGGCAATTGAATTTTTACCACAGGCATTGGGAATAGTGCGCAGTAAGATATCCCTGTTATTTCCCGGAACGAAATTCGCCCAGCGCATGAGCACTGAAAAGAACGGCGCGCTGATATCTGACAATGGCAATATGCTGGCCGATGTATATTTTGATGTATTTCCTGACCTTGAGCAACTGGATGTACAGGTAAAAATGATCCCCGGTATTGTCGGGCATTCATTGTTCTACCGGATGGCACATCAGGCGGTTATATCAGGAGACGATGGCATACAGCATATCTATCCTGCTTAATGTTCCCAATGCCATATCTGGCATTTCCGTCAATCTTGAATAAACATTTTCCCGCGTAGTAAACGATCTTCTCCTGCTATCCCATAAATGAACTGGCATTATTCTTGTCAATAGGAATCATGCGCAAAAAATATGCTCTTGTATATTCACTAGTGAGCAATACTAAGACACAACATTTCCTCTCCGATGAAACATACAACCATTTATTAAGAACCTGAATTCAATTAAACAACACAAACCATGAGAAGACTACTTTTCAGCGTCGCTGCCGCTGTAGCATTGCTTACTGCCTGCAATAAAGATGACAACAACAACCCGACTCCTGCAAGCGCTTTTACCATTGAGGGACAAGACAAACAAACTACAGCAACACCTTTCGGTTTCCGTGTACAATGGAGTGTAGAAGAAGGTGGAAGAATGCTGATGTCCAATGCGAATATCAATGCAGTCGCCTTTAATGGCAAGATCGACGGTGTATCGTTCCAGGTAGATACATTTGTGAACGGGCAAACCTATACGTTTAAAGCAGCTGGTGCTGCAGGATTTGATAAACGTGTGAATTTCAGCGCTGCTGATGTGGTATTGGGCGCCAATTTTGCTAACAATGCCATTGCCCCGGGTACGGGCAAACAGCTGACTGACCTGCAGAGTGGCAGGATCACCATCCAGAAAGATCCGGGTGAAGTATACCGCATATCATATATACTGGACTATGGCGATGCCAAAGTGTCCGGAGAATTCAACGGACTAATGCCGGTTGTGAATAAATAACAGGCGATAGCCATATCCCCAAATGCGGGGATATGGCATCCCCTAATAAGTGGATATAAAGTGCGCTCCTGTCAATGAGCCTAACTATTTAAAAGCATGTACCATACTCAGTCCAAAAGCGCCCTGCTGATAAGTTGGCAATATCATATTTGCCATATCTGATTGCTTATTCCTGAACATTCTTTTCACCGAAGGATATAAATAGTAAGCCAGGTTTGTTGAGAGAATTCCCACACCAGCTCCTGCTACGATATCTCCAAACCAGTGCCTGTTGTTTGACATACGAAGATATCCTGTAGTTGCTGCCATTGCATAACCAGCCACGCCATACCAGACAGATACATCCTGGTACTCCTTCCTCATGAATTCAGCAGCAGCAAATGCGGTAGCCGTATGCCCTGAGGGAAAGGACAGATCATTTGATCCGTCCGGCCGCGTTTCATGGGTAAGATGTTTGGTAACTGTTACCGTACTTCCCATAATGATGTTAGCCATCGCATAAATAGCGGTACGGTCCACGAAGTTATTCTTTCCTTTGATGCCCGCGAGATTCAGTCCATACACAAGCAATCCCGGCGCATACTGCAGGTAGTTGTCTATGTGATGCATTTTGCCATCGCCTTCCAGGTATACCTCTTCTTTAAAGTGATTATTTACAGTTTTCAAATCGTGCAGGCCGAGAGAAGCCGCACCGTATACGATAAACGTCGCCGGCACTAACAACAGCCCCCTGTAATGCCTTTTAACATTTGCCGGCTGATGATGAAAAACGGAATCTGATTGAAATGTTGGCCCTGCCACAACAGTGTCCGGTTGTTGTGCCAATAAGATACGAGGGAGCAGCGCCACTAATGGCAGCAAAAGGCATAAGATCTTCTTACACATGGTGTATAACAGTTGTAGGAATAAACGTGTCTACAATTTAAATATATTTTTCATATAATTTAATGTTTGACAAACAAACTTAAGTGTGAAATCTGTAGAGAAACTGGCGAACAGCGTTTAATTGGCTCTTATTTTGGCTTGCAGGTACTCAATATTGGCTTCCTTCCCTTTATCCAGTTTATTGCGGCAATAGGATGTAAAGAAATGATGCGTTTTCAATAGCTGCAAAGTATCATAATACCAGTTAGTATAATTCTTATTTGTCCGCAGTTGGAATTCCTTCTTCACCAACTCGTCAGTTAATTCAAATTCCTTTGTCCCGAAGTGATAGGTATCAGCATCACAGATAATTTCTTCCAGCAGTGTTGCAGGAACCGCAGGCCATTTGGTAGCCATTATACATGCGGAGATCTTATCTATCATTGTTTCTTCAATTTCCTTATCGATGAAAAAAGACCTCATCAATCTCACACCTGCCTGCTCATGAAATGCTATATCGGCAATGAGATGACCTGTATCGTGAAACCAGGCCGCTATTGTTAAAACAAACCTGTCTTTTTCATCCAGCCCGTAATGATCTGCGATCTCCATGGCGCGGACTACAACACGTTCTGTATGGGAAAGGTTGTGGTATACCAGATAAGTGGAAGCCAGGCGGGTAAACAGATCTACAACGTATTTTTCAGCGAGATACTCCGTTTGTGTTAGTTCCATAGTTCTTCAAATCTGATTACCGGAATCTATTCTATCAAATATCGGGGTCAATTCTGTAAAAATTCTGTTGTTCCCCACCTTGTTTTAAGGTACCTCCATTACCCTCCATCCTATAGATGAAAGCATTTGATTTCTCTACCGATAAGGGTACATTATTCCCATGACCTTATTATCGTATGAATAGTCTGACTATGGAGAAACTTTCCAGATTATACGAATATCTCAATTCATGCGTTTATTATTGCTATCCGCAAAGCTTTCACAACATTCTCATCACCCGTTTTATTGTTTCAAATTATACCTGCTTAACGGGTGCCATTGCCTGTGTTGGCCTTGCTGATGTCTGTATTCTAAAGTCTTTTTAACGTTAAAAATTTATCCGGTTACACATGAAGCCCAAATTCTACTTTATCGTAAAAACTTCCGCCCTGCTGTTATGTTTGAGTACCATGCTGACTTTATCCCATTCCTGTAAGAAAGACAATGGTAACAATCCGCCGGGCCCCGATACCACCCATCACGAAGATACTTCTCCCTTTTATGGCAAACCGCTCACTAAAAGGCCCATTATGGTAGACTACTGGGGAGGCTGTTGCTACGACAGGTCAACAGTAGGCCCTCTGGATGCTATGCCGGATGGCGTGGACGTGGTCAACATCTTCACCCTGGGCATTGGCAGAACAGCCGCTGGTGGCTGGGAGTTCGAACACCGGGGCGTATCTGGTCAGAATGAATGGAGCGATGTGCTGACAAAGGCGCATGCCCTGCAAAAGAGAGGCATCAGAATAGTGGCCACTTCCTTTGCCGGCGGACTGGTAAAACTATCCGCAGCAGCAGCCGACTCCATGGCGAAAGTTGTAAAAGACTCCCTGGACAAATGGAAATTTGACGGTATAGATCTTGACCTGGAATATGGTAATGTCAGAACAGCGAATATCGACACGGGCATTATAGCCCTCAGCAAATATGTTGGCCCTGTATCAAAGACCGGCAGAATATTGTCTGTAGTGGACTATAACAATTACAACCTGGAACAGATCAAAAGATCCAGACAATACATTGACTATGTCATGACCATGTCCTACTGGAACAAAGCCACAGACGTAATGAAATGGATAAAATCCTATGGAGATGGCATTGGCAATCGTCAGAACGTATTGATCGGCGTAGGCGCAGGCTGCGCCATCAATGCCGGCCAGGCCACCTTAGCCGGCGAGGAACTGAAAATAGCAGATACATTGAAGATCTCCGCCCCAGGCAGTGGCATGATGGAATTCATCTTTGGATGCAGCTATCACAATAAGGACCAGAGCGGAAATATCACAAAAGACATCAGTTATACAACGAATATCATCCAAAGGCTGAAGAAATAAGCCCCAACAGCCGGATAAGCGGCATTATCCGGCTGTTTCCCCTAATATCTTCCATTCGTCTTACCTTTGCAGGATGGATTATTTCAAAAAGCTGCTTGAATTACTGAAAACTGAGCGGGAAGTAGACAGGAACGCATACCTGGAGATGACAGCATCAACGTCTGTGGCCGAACGCAGGGCTAATGGACTTACCTGGTACCCTATTGCCATCAGGGGTTCCGAAATGAGCCGTGGAGACTATCTTACCGTGGAGGTGGAGCGTACCACCCACCAGGATATCGTTCACCAGCTCCGTTTTGGCGTATCAGCAGTCCTTTTTTCCAACCATGATCCTAAGAACGACCGGGTAGAAGGCACCATCTCCTACCAGGGCGGTAACCGCCTGAAAATCACACTCCGTACGGATGAGCTGCCCGAATGGGCCAATAACGGCAAGCTGGGCATTGACCTGCTGTTCGACGACAACAGCTACGATGAGATGCAGAATGCCCTTAAACAGGCCGATACACGCCTCAGCAAGGAAGAGAATGATCGCCTTATCCGGATACTGACGGGTGAGAAGTCGCCTGCTTTCCGGGATGATCTTCCCCCACTTCATCTTCCCCGCCTGAACGAGTCCCAGCAGGCAGCTGTGAACCGCATACTGGCGGCCAATGACCTGGCTATTGTACACGGCCCTCCCGGCACGGGGAAAACCACCACCCTGGTACAGGCTATTAAAGCGCTGATAAAACAGGATAATAAACAGATACTGGTCGTAGCGCCCAGCAATACCGCTGTGGACCTGCTCAGCGAAAAACTGGCTGACGAAGGGCTGAACGTACTGCGTGTGGGTAACCCCGCCCGTGTGTCCGAAAGGCTGTCGGCCCTGACGCTGGACAGCCGCATGGCTGAGCACAACAGCATGAAGGAGATCAAACGCCTGAAGAAACAGGCCAATGAGTTCAGGGACATGGCCCACAAGTACAAGCGGAACTTCGGAAAGGCTGAAAGAGAGCAACGCAAGGCGCTGTTTGACGAGGCCCGCAGTATCATGAAATCCGTCGAAAATACCGAACAGTACATCATGGACGACCTGCTGACAAAGGCCCAGGTGATCACGGCCACCCTGGTGGGCGCCAATCACTACACCGTACGCCAGCTGAAATACCATACTGTTGTCATTGACGAAGCCGGACAGGCATTGGAACCCGCCTGCTGGATCCCTATCCTGAAGGCAGAGAAAGTAGTGCTGGCCGGCGATCATTGCCAGCTGTCCCCTACGGTGAAGTCGGACGAAGCCGCCAGGAACGGGCTGAGTACCACCCTGCTGGAAAAATGCATTGCCAGGCATCCGGAGTCTGTTGTGCTGCTGGAAGAACAGTACCGCATGCACCAGATGATCATGGGCTACTCCTCAGCGATCTTCTATGAAGATAAACTGAAGGCCCATGCTTCAGTAGCCGGGCATACCCTTTTCCCACAGGATGTCCCTCTTTCCTTTGTGGATACTGCCGGCTGCGGGTTTGACGAAAAATCTGAAGGCACCAGCACCACTAACCCCGAGGAAGCGGCCTTCCTGTTCAAACACCTCACGCAGTTTGTAACAGGGCTCCACACACACTATCAACAGGAGGATTTCCCCTCTATCGCCATCATTTCGCCGTATAAACAGCAGATCCATCTCCTGAAGGAACAGCTGCAGGACTCCCCGGCGCTGCAATCCTACGGGGATAAGATCTCCGTGAATACGATCGATAGTTTCCAGGGGCAGGAAAGGGATATTGTGTACATCAGTATGACCAGGAGCAATAATGATAACAAGATCGGCTTCCTCTCGGACATCCGCCGTATGAACGTGGCCATGACAAGGGCGCGTAAGAAGCTGGTAATCATCGGCGACAGCGCTACACTGTCCCAATTGCCCTTCTACGCAGGGTTTATCACCTATGCAGAGCAGCAAAACGCCTACCAGAGCGCCTGGGAATTTATGGATAACTAGGCCGGAAATTTTGATACCTTTATTGCCAATTGTCATTATATCCATTCTAACAACCTGAACCTATGAAGAGCATCACCCTCTTATGCCTGGTGACACTATTGCAGGCATTTGCCTATGGGCAATTCAAAACTGTAGCTGAAACTCCCTTATTTGAGGAACCTGAAACCGGTCATGCAAAACTGCTCCAGCTTAAAAACGGTAACACCGTTGTGGTGCACCTGAGCGCCAGAAACGGAATAGACGTGACCATTTACAACCCCGAACATAAGCTGGCGGGGTATAAACATCATGATCCCGCTTTCGGGAAACTGAAAGGAGCGCGCGTCAACGCCATTTTCGAAACCAACAATACTATCGCTGTCCTGATCAGCGAGGTCCATGAAAGAACACCTGTGTTGTATAGATTACTGTTTGACGGCGCCACCGGCAACCTGGAGAGGGAAGAAAAGATCGCGGAAGCAAACAAATACCTGTTCAAAGATGTACGCTGGATACCTGAATTTGACCCTGTAAATTCTTTTTCTGTCAGTAAAGACCCGGCCAGCGATAATTATGCAATATTCATCCGCCGCGATAAAAGCGACCTGGCAGATAAAAACCAGATGGAGGTGATCGCCTATAACGGGAATCACCAGGAGATAAGCCGGGCTTTTTACCAGCCGGCTTTTAAATATGCGTCCCTCAATTACCTGGACATGGCTGTATTGGAAGACGACAGGGTTTGCATCCTGGGTTTTGCCTACAACGAGATCGCCTCCGGCGACCTGGAAGGTCAACTGGTGATGATCACGCTGCCTAAAAACGGAAGGCGTATGAGCTCCGAGCTGCTGGACCTCTCTGAAAACCGCATTGCTGATAGCGCCATTGTGCGGTTCAACCCTGTTACAAGGAAGCTGATGCTGCTCGGCACTGCTCATATAGAAGATGCCAACCCACAGCCATATGGAGGATTTTTGCTCGTTATAGACCCTTATAAGGCCAAAGTTGAGCAGGAGATCAATATATATCCTACCGAGGCCGATGTACAGAAAAAGAAGCTGTATGGGGCCGGGGAAACGTTTACAGGAATGCCGCAGGATCTTGTCATTAACGACGACGGCAGCTTTTCTGTTATCTATGAAGAACTGATCAGCGAAAAACATACACCGCGGGATGCTACACCCTATACTTACTATATGCTGGACAACGTAGCAGTTGCCTCCTTTGATGCGAATGGCAAAATGCAGTCCGCCAGCTTCATTCCTAAAAAACAGTATCTCAAAAATACCGACTATCCTGCATTCTATATCGCGCAAAGAAAACTGTCCGCCCAACAGCTGATACAGGCGGAACAATACCGCTCCTTTTCCTACCTGCATACGAAGAACAAATTATATGTGCTGTTGAATGACGCGGAACAGAACACCCATCCGGAGAAAGGCAATATTGTACAAATGCGTTCACTGGCCAGTGCACAGGCATTTTCCTATGTAGCAGGAAGCCCTGCACCGGAAAGACGTCCTTTCTTTGGCCCGCTGAGGAAAGAAGAAAAACATGCGCTGGCAGTTTTCAATCTTTCAGACTATAACAAAGCTACCAACACATATGTAACGCTGAAGCTGGAAATGACCAGCAAGGACAGGAAATCCAGGCTGGTGTGGCTGACGCCGGAAGAATAAAAAAAAGGCTAAAGTAGGAATACTCCAGCCATTGCTAAACCTACAACTGTTTACACTGTTCATGTAACATAAGTTCCTGTCACTGTCATGACAGCGGGGCCTTACACGCCGCCGTTATTTCCGGCGCCGGTAATTCTGAATGAGTATGCAAAGCTCAGGATATTTGTGCTCGCTGAAAATTACCAAACCTGGTTATATTACTCCCCTATTTCAGTGATCTGACCATGTTATTTACGGGGAGTACTCACTTTTTGAGATCACAAAGCTACGATCTGTTATATCAACAGAATTACACATAACAAAGTAAAAATGATAAAAATCAAACAATTAGGGGGGAACCGGACAGGGTTATAAGGGGTTTTATATTTATGGCCCCCGGCTACAGCCGGGGGAAACCGGATGATCAGCTATAGCGGTCGTTCCTCCAGGGGTACGCGGTGTTGGAGTAACCCCGTTCTTCCCAGAAACCCAATTTATTCTTTGTCAGGAATTCTATCCTGCGGATCCATTTGGAGCCTTTCCAGGCATATAACTGAGGTGTGATCATCCTTACCGGTCCGCCGTGTTCTTTTGGCAAAGGCATTCCCTCATAGGTATGCACCAGCAGGACATCCGGTTTCAGGGCTTCTTCCAGCGATACATTGGTGGTATAGTCGTCATACCCGTAACACAGGATATGTGTTGCATTTTCAACAGGTTGTACCAGTGCTGCCAGATCCAGCAGGCGTACGCCCTTCCAGTTCATATCCAGCTTGGACCAGGTGGTGACGCAATGGAAGTCGGAAGTATCTTCCGTTTGCGGCAGGGCCATAAAATCGTCCCAGGTCAGTTCTACCGGGTGTTCTACGGCTCCGTCTATGACAAGTCTCCATTCATCAAGAGGAATGTCAGGCTCAATTCCCAGATCCAGCACAGGCCACTTATGGGTAATGATCTGGCCAACCGGCACCAGCGGCATCCCATGACGGTTAGGCTTACCTGAACCCATAGGCTTATTGTCAGCAACGGAAGGCGTCTGCCTGATCTTGTCCTCAAAACGGGCCTTTAGTTTCATACGGGCTTCTACCACCCTTTTTAACTTTTCTGATTCTTCCATAAGATGAAGGTAGGGATTATTGAAAAATTCATAAATATGAATATCAAACATTAAAATGGTCAACGCCTGTACGGCCTGTACCATTCTTTTCATTTTCCCTGGCATAACCTCCTCAGTCACAATCCAATTGCAGTGAAAAATGGTATACTTGTTTTAACGGAGGAGCTGCATTTGTGATAATTCACCGGAAACGCCCCCGGAATGAGGTATCGGCGCATTGAATTCTGGTAATTTGAACGCTGGCAGATACCCATAAATAATATAAATTTGATACTGTACTTAACCATTGCTGATGCTTTTGACTTCCTCCTATGAACTGAAGACAGCATTTGCCTATGCCAGGACTTTTAGCCTGGAAAGGAAACTTTTTTACATAGACAGCCAGATGATCCTGCTGGGTATTCTGGACTCTTATGCCAGCGATATCGCCATTGATACTGCCGACAGGGAAAAGCTCATCCAGTGGCTGCATGCCCTCAACTGGGAACAACGTCCCGGCACGCCCATTCCCACGGGAAACAGGCCCAAGGTGCCCATTATGACGGAGGCGGAAAGAATGCTGGAAAATGCAGCTTATTACCAGAAAAAGCTGGGAGACGAACAACTCCATCCGCAGCACATCATTCTCTCACTGCTCAGCATAGAAAACCGTTGTCAGTATAAATTCCAGTCCCTTGGCATCATCTTCGACGGCTACCTGGAACAGATCCTGGCGCTCAGGAATATACAGACCGATGTTCCTTTCCGCAGCCCCCGCATCAAAACTTCGCATATCAGCTTCTTTCACCCGCTGATCCGGCTGTTTTATGGCCCTCAGCAAAAGAAGATGGCTATAGAAAGATATTTCAGGGAGGCGCAGGCACTCCTCCAGTATAACGATATCCACAGGTGCAGAACGCTCTGTCACCTGGTGCTGCAAATGCAACCCGATCATGTGAATGCCTTGTGGTTGTCTGGGGTGACCTGGAGAGTGGAAAGGAATTTTGAAAAGGCCCTTCCCTTTTATGAAAAGGTACACAAGAAACACCCGCAACATACAGGGGTGCTGGCAGAAGTAGCGCATTGTTACAGTGAACTGGGCAATCATTCATGGGCGCAACGCCTGTATGCACATGCCTTGTCCCTGAACCCGGGGTCTTCCGAACTGCTGAACAGTCTGGGCTTTGAATGTATCAAGCTGGAATTGTACGTGGAAGCGATCTCTTATTTTGATCAGGCCATCGCGTATGATGAAGAATGCGCCTATGCGTATAACAATAAGGGCTATGTGCTGATGCACCTGGGATTTCCGGCGGCAGCCAGGGAACTGATACTTAAATCACTGCAGTTCAATAAAGGTAACGCCTATGCATATAGGAACCTGGCATTGCTTGCCCTGAAAGAACAGGACGAAGACACTGCCAGGGAAATGCTCCTGAAGGCGCAACGATTTCACTTTAAACGTAATTATGGCAATGAAGTGGAAGAACTGTTACGCCGCCTGGACAAACAAAAAGTTACTTCGTAACGGCTGCATAGTACTTGTTGATCCGCTCATTATAGGCCACGCTTCTCATCAGCACAAGTCTGTATAATGCAATACCCACACTGGCACAGGCAATGCCTGCCAATACATCCAGCACGTAGTGATGGCTGGTATAGACAGCTGCAAACCAGATACCGATAGCAATGATCCCGAAAATGGTCGTGAAGAACAGATTAGTGGTCTTCCTTGCGTAGAAGAATACGATCAGCGGATAAGCGGAATGCAATGATGGCATTGCCGCAAATACGTTTGATCCTTTTGCATATAATGATCCGAAGATATTAACGTTCAGCGCGGTATCGAACCTGGCCAGTCCGGCGGTATTACCGGGCGTGCTGGCAATAAAATCAAAACCGTGTAATTGTACATACCATGGTGGCGCGGCAGGATAGGTATAGTAAATAATATATCCCAGCCAGTTAACCAGTATAAAGGTAAAGGCAAAATGCAGGAAAGTCAGCCTGTCCTTATAGAACAGGTAAGTGGCAAATGCCAGCGGTACCGGCACCCAACATAAATAGAACGATCCTGTCAGCACATCCAGCCATACCCGGGTATGATGCAGCCAATACTCGTTCGGAGTGACCTTCACTCCATCCATCATCACGCCAAACCATGCTTTTTCTGTCTCGTAAATGTCCTTGATATGCACAGGCCCCGTCAGGTAATTCGGGAATGCCTTCATATAGTCGAACACGATCCAGTAAAAAATGAAGATCGAAAAACCCAGTATAAAACGCCGGGTTGGTCTTGATACGTAATAGCAAACATTAAAAATAGCCGTCAGCCACAGCTGATCTGTCTTAAAGCCAACCAGCCAGGCGGAAAGCAACAGATAAGCTATGCTGATCGCAGTAACGATCAGCATATATCGCCTATCAAAAAAAGCAGTTGTAGGCCTGGCAGGAACCGGTGCATCCATCTTATCTCACTTTTGAAAATCTGATCCGAAGATCTTGTCCCAGAATGAAGAACTTACACCATATCCTTTGGTAGCATCGGCATAGTGGTGCATCATGTGGTGTTTCTTCAGCTTCTTCCAGAACTTTGCCTTAAAATTGAAATGGTGCAGGGCATAGTGGGAGATATCGTAGAAAAGATATCCGCCGATAAAGCCTGCATAAAATCCGTAAAAATATACTTCGGGTATAAAACTCTTGTACAGGAACCAGAAGCCGAGTGCCAGCGGTATGCTCACAGATGGTGGCAATACCAGTCGCAACCTGTCGTTAGGGTAATCATGATGCACACCATGGAAAATGAAGTGCAGCTTTAGTCCCCAGGAAGACTTCGGTACAAAATGGAATACAAAACGATGCATGATATATTCTACCAGCGACCAGATAAAGATACCGGCCAGTACGCTGAGCAGCCATATCAGTACACCTGTATGCACTGTTACCAGTGCTGTCCAGCAGCAATAGGCGATAACAGGAACGTATAAGAACAGCGGAACGCTGAAATGCACTTTAGATAAACTTTCCAGTAGTCCGTTCTTGAACATAGGCACAGACTCTTGCGAGTTGGAAACGTACTGTCTATTACTCATTCTTTCTGAATTTAACGATCAACCTTTTATGGCTTGAACTGCTCCTTTATTTCTTTGCCGGTAGCAGGGTCCACTCCTTTCATTTCTATGTATACCACGTTCGGGAACCAGAAGGTGCCTCCTTCTATCTGCAGGTAGATCCTGTTCAGCTGCGCCATTACGCTACCAATCTGGGTGTAGATATGGTAGTCGCCCTCGGCGGACTTCATCAGGTACATCTTTTTTTTATCATAGGCTACGGAACGCAATTCATATTTGTCTTTCGCCACCTGCTTTATCTTCAGTCCGTATGCAAATTTACGTTGTATATAGTTTAATCCTTTCTTTTCACCTTTTTCCGTGTACCTGATCCAGTAAATATTCACCGGATCATCTTCGTCCAGGGTGCCATCTTTCTGCAGGTTCAGGTCATAAATAATAGTGTTGGCATTCGGCGTACGCTGCATGTAGAACAGCATATGCGGAATATTCTGCGGCACCGGGAACACCGGTTCTGTACCCGCCTTCTGTACATTCGCCATAGCCATAACAGGCATTACCATGATAAGCAGGGCGATCACCGGGGTAGTGGTAGCGCTTCTGATAACACGGGTTACCTGGTCCTGCTGGTCTATTGCTTTCTTTGCATCTTTCAGGCGGCCTATTGCTGTTATATTGGTCATGATGGCCATGATGAACAGCGGGAAGGTAAAGATCGAAATGGTCTCAAATACATGGAAAGGAATGCCTGGTATAAACAGTTTGTAATCTCCCCCGATGAAGTGTGAGGTGATACCGCAGGCAATAGCAGATACCGAAATGATCACGATCCTTTCCGGGCGTTGCATCAATCCTCCCTTACTTTCAATACCGAGGCCTTCAGCACGCGCCCTGGTATAGCTTACCATCATAGAGCCGATCAGCGCAATGAAGGCAAATATGGAGCTCAGGAAATAGTGATGTCCGATCAGGTAATAACAGATCCCCAGGAACAGGACCATTTCACTGTAACGGTCCAGTACGGAATCGAAAAGGGCGCCGAAGCGCGAGCCCATATTTCCCAGGCGGGCTACCTGCCCGTCCAGCATATCAAATAGTCCTGCAAAAAGGATCAGGGCGCCGGCCCATCCCACATAGGACAGGTCTCCCCTGTTGCCTTCCTCGACTCCCGTCACAAATATCACGACTACACCTATATTCAGCAGGAATCCGATCAGGGTGACAGCGTTAGGCGTCAGCCCCAGCTTGATCAGCCCCTTTACCAAAGGGTTGATCACCACGTAAATTGCTTGCTGCAGCTTATCTCTGAATCGTTTTTTCATGGTTTACGATTAAAAACATTAAAAATCAAATCTAACCCTGCCCCTGATACCCCAATTGGCAATCAACGGGTTATCCAGGTAGGTAAACCTCTTTACGAGGTCTAACCTGAGCAGTTTGAATATATTGGCGATACCAACACTGCCTTCCACATATGGCGTATTGCCAAGTGTATAGGTGATCGGTACTCCATCTGCATAATTTGAGAACTGTATCTTCGTTGGATCCTGTCTTGGATCATTGCCTTTGCTCAATCCTCCGTATAATACCTTCACGGTTGCTACCTCACGGAGTTTCAGTTTTTTCAGCAAAGGTATCTTATTGAAGATAAATCCGTTAAAGCTATGGTCAATATTTATACCAGCATAGCGGTCACTCACAAATTCCAGGAAGTTCATCAGGTTATAAGACTGTAACTGGTAAGCATAGGTCTGGTTCGCTCTGTGGATGGTCAACAACGGATAAGGTATGTGTCCGAAGATGTAACCACCCTCTAATACAACCTCACTATAGCCAAGCTGTGAAAGGTATACCATCTTATAAATATTCAGGGTGATGTTCTGGTAGTTATATCCGCTACCGAACAGCCCCTTCACTCCCGCGATTGCTCTGAGTGTGAAGATAGGATATTTGTTGGGGATGGGGATCCTGAAGTTCTTTCCCTGGTAGAACTGCTCATGAGGCGCCCAACGCAGTTCCAGCGACAGCTCGGAAGTAGTGATCTTCTTCACACTGTCGGCAGTGTTGCCCTTATAGTAAGACAGGGTACCGGCGGGCGTCTGCTGCCAGTGTTTGAAGCCTACCTGGAAAGAAGAGTGATTGTACAGCTCATGGAGGTAATACACCCTGTAGATGTCGTTGTACAGCCATTTATCGTTGTTACCACGTTTGAATGACAGCAGGAAGTTATCTTCCTGTACGAACTGCAATTCCTGGCCCGGGATCTTTGTATCGTGCTGGTAGCTGGCCTTAACGGCACGCACCGGCCAGTCGTAAATGGACTTATGGTTAAAGGCATAAGAGCCTCCGAAGTAATATTTCCATTTCTCATCCTTGAAACCGTAAGCGCCGTAGCCTTCCAGGTAAATGCTCTTGTTGAACTTAGGAGTGGTCCTTCCACCCAACCTCAGGCGGAAGCCCTCTACCGGGTTGAAGTTATAGAAGGTGTTCACCGGTCCAATCTCAAATTTGGGCCCTACGCTTTTCCAGCCGGCCAGCAGCAGGGTAGCAATGTCCATCGTCCTTCTGAACGATTTCATATGCTGCAGGCTGTCGATATTGGCGTACACCTTCGATTCTGCTGTAGTCAGCGTATCATGCCTGTTCTGGTCCCAGAAGCTCTCCGGCTTCACCACCTCTTCCTCATTTTCCACGAAGGAGCTGCCTTCATAGAATTTGTCCGGCATAGGCTTGTTGATCACCATATTCTTCAGTGACACCGTACGTTCCCCGTAAAGACCGCTCTTACCTTTGAAGAGGCCAAAATCTGCCATCAGGGTGTTCTTGTTCATGAAATACCGGCCATCCGCTGTTTTTTCGAAATCCATATAGAGATGGAAATCACGGATAAAGTTCAGGTTGATCTCCTTATTGGCGGTCATATCCGCCTTCTGAATAGCGTATTTCCCATCCAGCGTGATATACAGTTTACCTTCCAGTAAACGGTCTGCCTTGTTCCTGGGGTAGAATTCCAGGACAATCAGTTTTGTACTGTCTGCCGTTTTGATGGTGTCAGCAATGTAATACTTGTAGAAAGTTGGACCCGCATCTGCAATGGGACTCAGGAACTGGTTGGTGAACAACATCATATTGTTGTCGTAGATATCCACGTCCTGGTAGATGTGGTTCAGATAAGCGCTCAGACCGCGGTTATCGATATAGTTCTCAAAGCTGACCTTCTTGTCAGCAGTGACAATTGTTTTCTTCTTTTCGGGATCCCTGCGGTAGTATACATCTGCCAGTCTTTCTTCCAGGTACATCGGGAGGAGCGAACGCCCCGCCATCTTGGTCGTATCCTGGTTATCGAACACGAATTTATACTTCCGGGTAAAACGGTTGTTGCTGATCTTTTCAGACACATTACTCAGTGCAAACTCCAGTTTTTCGTACTGATTATAGTTGGCATAGTCATAATGCTCCATCCTGTTCTTTGATTTATTATCAATGACCAGTCGGATCAACTCTACAGCCGGGTTATCCTTGTTACGGTATCTTTCTTTCTTACGCCTGATCACCACTTCTCCCAGGGTTTTTGCGCCACTTTCAAGGCTCACATTCCTGACCTGTTCGCTACCTCTCTGTATGCGTACTGTAATAGCTTTGTACCCCATCAGGGAAAAGCGTATACTATCTTTTGGGCTATCAAACTGTAATTCGTACCGGCCTGCAGCATCAGTAGCGATGCCAAAGGAAGTACCAGGCACAAAAACGCTTACAAAGGGAAGCGGAGCACCTGATTTGTCTGTAACCACACCCTTTACTTTCGTCGTTTGTGCAAATACTGAACTAAAGCCGAGCGTAAGCAATAACAAAAGACCTAAACTAATATTTTTACTACCATTCATTCTATCTAACATCTTTAAAAACGAACCGCTTCTGCATTATATAACTATAAGTAAACCCAATTATCAGCGATACTGCCATTTTAACCATGGCTACTCTGTCTATAAGACTGTACCATCCTGTAAAATGTAGTATAAGCCACACTCCTGCCGCATTCAGCAGCATGTTTCCCATCCAGGTGATACCATAGCGCAGTGCCTGTCCTCCTATCGCACTTTTCTCCTTATTAAAGACCCACTGCCGGTTAATCATAAAATTGGCGGCTCCACCTGCAAAGGTACCGGCCATGTTTGCACCGACATACCAGGCTCCCGCCTCGGTTGACAGCAGGATGACCACCAGGAAATCCAGCCCTGTCGCTATCAGTGATGAAGCCTGAGCCTTCAAAAATTTCATCATCTTCCAAAAACGTTACTGTGATAAACAATCTGCAGTAACAAGTTGGTGTATACTCCTGCTACCACGTCATCCATCATTACGCCAAGCCCTCCCGGCAACTGCTCGGTACGGCGGATTAATAATGGTTTGCGGATATCAAAGAATCTGAACAATACAAGTCCCGCCAGTACGTAAGCCGGTGTTACCGGCAGGAACAACAGGCTGAAGCACATACCGGACACTTCATCTATCACCACTTTCTTATCATCCTTACCCCAGTAAGGTTCAACTTCCGTACCGGACCAAATGCCCAGCAACGTAACTGCAATGGTAAATGCCAGTGGCCACATCGCAGATATGCTACTACCAGCCTGCGCAAGGTACCAGCAAAGAGCTGTCACGGCGGCAGCAACCGTGCCTCCTCCCTTACCGATGTAGCCTATGCCCAGGCTGGTAGCGATTATTTTGTGAATTCGGATCATCCTTCGTTTAAAATTCCTTCGTAATAATCCAGCCCCAGGTGCGTGATCAGATCTTCACCCATCAGGTAGCGCAGGGTATTCTGCAACTTGATCAGCTGTTTGAAGATGTCATGCTCAGGACGCAGGCCTGGTGCTGTTTGTGGCGATTTCAGATAGAAGGACAGCCATTCCTGGATACCGCTCATACCGGCACGCTTCGCAAAGTCGATGAACAAGGCGAGGTCGAGTACGATCGGCGCAGCCAGGATAGAGTCGCGGCAAAGGAAATTCACCTTGATCTGCATTTTATAGCCCATCCAACCAAATATGTCAATGTTATCCCAACTTTCCTTGTTGTCCTTGCGCGGAGGATAATAGTTGATCCTGATCTTATGGTACATATCACCATACAGTTCAGGGTTCTCGTCCGGCATCAGGATATCTTCAAGTACTCCCAGTTTGGATACTTCTTTTGTTTTAAAGTTATCAGGATCGTCCAGTACCCATCCATCACGGTTCCCCAGGATATTGGTTGAGAACCAGCCTTCCATACCCAGCGCACGTGCCTGCAAACCGGGGGCCAGGATGGTCTTCATCAGGGTCTGACCCGTTTTGAAGTCTTTACCGGCGATGGGGGTCTTCGTCTTTTTGGACAATTCAACAAGAGCAGGTATGTCGCAGGTCAGGTTAGGTGCACCGTTCGCAAAAGGAACGCCCAGCGTCAGCGCCGCATATGCATAGATCATGCTTGGAGCAATACGCGCATCATTATCTTTCAGCCCCTGTTCAAATGCAGCTAATGACTGGTGAACATCTGCAGCTTCGTGATATATTTCGGTAGAACCGCACCATACCATTACAACGCGGTCACAACCTTTTTCTTTCTGGAAATTCTTAATGTCCTCTATTACGGCCTGTGCGAGGTCATAACGGGTCTTGTACTCCTTTACGTGTGTACCATCCAGATTTTTAACAAAGTTTTTATCGAAAGCCGCCTTCATTGGAACGATAGATTCCAGTTCGGGCCTGATGGCTTCCAGCATAAACCTGTCAAGTACTTCGGCTTTGACTGCAGCGGTATACACATTATCTTCATACACATCCCAACCACCGAATACCAGGTCATTCAGGCTGGCTAAAGGAACGAAGTCCTTGATCAGCGGATTCCTGTTTTCCGTTCTTTTTCCCAATCTGATATGGCCCATTTGTGCAACAGAGCCAATGGGCTTGGACAGCCCTTTCTTAATTGATTCTACTCCGGCAATGAATGTCGTGGCTACCGCGCCAAGGCCCGGCATCAGGACACCCAGTTTCCCTTTTGCTTCTTTAATTTGATGTTTCATAAAAATGTGAGACTTTTATTTAACTGTTTTAATCAAAACCATTTGTTGGCGGTGTACCAGTCCAGCGTTTCCCGTATACCTTTTTCAAGATCATATGCGGGGCGATAGCCCAGGTCCTGCCGTATCTTTTCTATGTTACAATCCCAGTTCTCCGCCGTCAGCTCATTCAGTTTGTCCCTATTCAGCAAGGGAGCCCCACGGCTCACCATTTCCATAATAGTGGCAACAGATTTAATAACAGGCAGAGGTAGGTGAACGCGAAAAGTGTGCAGCTTCAGATGTTGCTTTATAACATTGGCCAGTGCGTAACGGTCGTACCTGTTACCGTCTGAAATGTTATATACAGTTCCTGATACAGGAGCCGTCAGTGCCAGCAATGCCGCTTGTGCGAGATCCTTGACGTAGACAAAACTCAGCCATTGGGCGCCTTTGCCCATATAAGGTTCCAAACCCCGTCTGTACGTTTTGAACAATACGAAAAGATCCCGTTCTCTTGGCCCATACACTGCTGTGGGCCTTAATACTACCCAGGGGACATCTGAAATAACTCCCAGGTATTCTTCAGCCAGTAATTTACTTTTTCCGTAACTGGTCACCGGTTGGGGCTTCGCCACGTCCGGAACAGGCCAGCTGGCATTATATGCGATGGGGCCTACGGCCGCCAGACTGCTAATAAATACAAACTTCTTAATGGGGACCCTCGATTCTCCGGCTGCTACTGCCAGGTTGAGGGTGTACCCTGCATTAACCCTGTTATATTCGTCCAGGGACTTTGCCTTCGTTATACCTGCTCCATGAATGATGTAGTCGAATCCATGCTTCACGATCAGATCTTTCAGATCATCCTTACTACTGAAATCAGGATAAACAAAATTTACCGGCAAATGTTTCAGGTGGGAAACATTACTGGATGCACGTACAGCGGCGTAAACCTCCATTCCTGCATCCAGCGCTGTCTCTACCAGATGATATCCTACAAAACCGCTGGCGCCTGTTATCAGTATCCGGGGTTTCATATCTCTTTTTCGTATATCCTGTAGGTCCTGTACGGATCTGCGTTTATACCCCGCATAGCGGCGTTCATCATTTCATTTGTTTCCAGGATCCAGGACCCTTCACCATAAGCAACGCCTTTTGCCCTGCCCACTTTCATTAACTCACCGTAAAAACAGGCATCAATTCCCAGTTTACGGTGAGATTCCAATACGCCCAATGCCAATACTCTCACACCATTTATCTTCTTTTTACCCAATAACAGTTTCAGTATTCCAGTCGGAAACAAGCGACCTCTTTTTATCTTTCTGAGGATCTGGTTAAGATCCGGAATGGCCAGGGCAAACCCGATCATTTTCCCATCCTCTTCTGCTACAATACCAAAATCAGGATCCAGGATCATTTTCAGGTCTTTCGCCAGGTACTCGAACTCCTTTTCAGTCATCGGCACAAAGCCAAGGTTCTTGTCCCAGGCACTGTTATAGATCGCATGGATGTTTTTTACTTCCTCATCAAACTTTTTAAGGTTCACCTTGCGGAAGGTGATATTACGCCTGGTGAGTCGCTCTTTCAATACTTCCATCACACGGTAAGGCCGGTCTTCCATGTACTCAGGAATGATCTTCCAGGCAAACATGGTGATCTTCGTTCCCAGCCCTGCTTCCTCAATTAACTTGATATAGTAGGGATAATTGTAAGTCATCATCACTACCGGCGGACCATCAAACCCATCTATCAGCAACCCGCAGGTTTCGTTGGTAGAGAAGTTAACGGGACCGATCAGGGTGCTTAGCTTACGGTCTTTCAGCCATTTAGTGGCTGCGCTGAACAGGGCCTGGCTCACTTCGCTGTCATTGATACAATCGAAGAAACCAAAGAAGCCATCGTTCGTTTTATTGAAAATATTGTGGTTCTTATTATCGATAGCGGCTATCCTTCCCACTAGTTTGGATCCACGGAATGCGAGGAATGCCTGCAGCTGTGAATGTTCATGGAAGGGATGTTTTCCCGGAGTCAGAAGGTCACGTTGAGCAATAAACAACTCAGGTACATAGTTTTCATCGTCCTTGTACAGATCATGCGGGAAATCGATGAACTGCGCCAACTGTTTCTTGCTGGTAACCGCCTGAATGGTCACCTTTGGCAAACCGTTGGTTTGTTGCGGAGCATGTACCGTTTGCTGAGATGTTTGCAATGTTTCCATTTATATTTTTTGCTTTAAAGGTATACCCGCACGTGTAAATGTCTCCGTCAGTTTATCAATCGCCGTTTCGATCTGGGCGAAGGTGTGCGTCGACATCAGGGAGAACCTGATCAGTGTTGCGTCTGGCTGAACTGCCGGAGGCACTACCGGGTTCACGAATACGCCTTCATCCTGCAGCATACGGGTGATGCGGAATACGCTTTCTTCGTTCCTGATATAGATCGGTATAACAGGTGTTTCTGATACGTTTCCGGTATCGAAACCTGCTTCCTTTAATAAGTTGCGTGCGTAGTTGGTATTGTCCCACAGGCGCTGAATGTGATCAGGCTCAGACTGGATGATGTCCAGGGTGGCAATTACGCTGGCTGCGGCTGCAGGCGTCATGCTCGCGCTGAAGATCAGGGAACGGGCAGCATGCTTCAGGTATTCGATCACGTCCTTGTCGCCGGCAATGAAGCCACCCAGAGACGCAAAAGACTTGCTGAAAGTACCCATGATGACGTCTACTTTGTCAGTCAGGTTAAAATGAGACGCTGTACCTGCGCCATTCAGTCCCACTACACCCAGTCCATGTGCATCGTCCACCATGATATTGGCGCCATAGGTATCAGCCAGGGCCACTATTTCCGGCAGGCGGGCAATGTCGCCTTCCATACTGAATACGCCATCCACAACGATCAGGCGCACCGAAGACTGTGGCAGGGCTGCCAGTTTAGCCTCCAGGTCCTCCATGTTGTTGTGGCGGTACTTGATAACTTTCGAAAAGGACAGTCGGCTGCCATCAATGATGGAAGCGTGGTCCAGTTCATCCAGAATGATGTAGTCATTACGGCCGGTCAGGCTCGATAACGCACCCTGGTTAGCCAGGAACCCCGTACTGAAACACAGAGCGGCTTCTTTCCCCACATACTCCGCCAGACGACGCTCCAACTCCAGGTGAAGGTCAAGGGTACCGTTGAGGAACCTGGATCCGGCACAACCCGTACCATACTTGTCAATGGCACGTTTGGCGGCCTCTTTCACCTTGGGATGGTTTGTCAATCCCAGGTAGGAGTTTGATCCGAACATTAACACTTTCTTACCGTCAATATCAACTTCAGTGTCCTGAGAAGAAGAGATCGGTCTAAAATAAGGGTAGATCCCTTTTTCCTTGGTAGTGTAAACTCTGGCCAATGAGGCTTCCTTTGCACGTAACAATTTGCTCATTCTGATATATCTTAAGCTGTTGTATAATCTTTCTACTTTATGCGAAAGTATAAGATTATGTGTTCTGAAAATGTTTTCAGACCCAAATTTATATATTGAACACTAAAAATTTGCAGTGAATCGTGACGGTAAGCGATAAAGTCCCCCGCAAACAAGCAGTGTTTAATAATATTTCAATCAATTACGAACACCGGCATACGACGGATTCGTAACGCTAACAGTATGCAAGTTGCGGTTTAAACATGTAGCTACGGGTTGTAACTAAACAATAGGTGATAAGAATAAAGGTGGTTTAACAGTATATTCAGTTGTGGTCTAAGGTATATCATCCACCGGTTCTTTGATTGTCAAACCAGAATGACGGCACCAAATTAGGAAAAAATTTCAATTAAAAGCGAAAAACATTAGGGGTTACCGTCAAAATATTACATATATACAACAAAGTGATAATTTTATCATCTGTATTAGCAGCGGTCGCTTACTCCATATAATCTATTTATAACCAAACAATTCGACATAAAAATAAAGATCAATTTATTATTTCTGCGGCCGCTTGTCCCCTCTTTTAAACCATCCCCGTTTCAGGCAGTCTACCTAAGTATACTCACAGATGTAACTGCAAAGATAAGGGGACCAGTATTCCCCCATTATCAGGAGAACCCGCGAGTATCCCAAAAAACCAAAATAAATGAATATGCGACACTACTTTACCGCATTTTTACTGTGCCTGGGCATGACCCTGACGGCATCCGCCCAGGAAACGCCAGAACAGGATTCAACCGGTCTGCCGGGCGACAATTTCAGCCTGCAGGGCGCACTCGACCTGTTTAAACAATCTGCATCCCCCGAAGCATTTGAAAAGCTGTTGAATTCTCCCGACAGCAAGGTCAACAACCTGGATCTCAACGAAGATGGCAACACCGATTATATCCGCGTCATCAACAAAAAGGACAACGATGTGCAGGTGTTCATCCTGCAGGCCCTGGTTTCTTCAACAGAAAGCCAGGATGTAGCCGTGATCGAATTACAGAAGAACGGCGATAACAACGCCATCATCCAGATCGTTGGTGATGCTGATATATACGGTGAGTCCGTTATTGCAGAACCCGCAGCAGAAGAAGGTAATGCATTTAATTACACACCTGCCACCCACGGACCTTCAGCATATTCGCCTGAAGGAATAGTGGTGAATGTATGGTTATGGCCCTGTGTACGCTTTGTATATGCCCCGGCATATACTGTCTGGGTCTCTCCCTGGACCTGGGTCAGCCACCCGGTATGGTATCGTCCGTGGCGCCCTCTTCCCTGGCATGTATACCGGCCGGTACGCTATGCCTATGCACGCAGGTATGTTGTCGTGCCTGTGTACAGGATCCCTCCTGCCCGGGTTATCTACCGTCCTGTAAGGACCACTTCCGTGACCGTTATCAACCGTAACCGGGTGGTAGTGAACAACTATCGTACTACCCGGAGAACAGACCGGTATACGCCCAACAGGACTTACAGCGGCGGCAGACAATACCAGTCATACGCTCCCGCCAGAGCCGACAGGGGCAACGCAACAGACCGGGGCGCCAGAATGGACAGAAGTACAAGAGTGGACAGAACTACAAGGAATAACGACCGCTCCGGAGAAAGGGCCGGACGCAGGGCAGCCGGTAAACGCAAACGGGCTGACCGCGGAAATTAACTTTCCGTGCCAACAGTAAAGATACTGCTCATCATAGTAAGGGGCCTTCTAATATGTTGTTTCACAACAATATATCAGGAGGCCCTTATTCATTTGCCAATGCCCGCCCCCTCTTAAATTACGGCACACATATTGCATTATTAAACTATTCGTACATTCAACTTCATTTATTAGTTATATACTAAACTTTTTTGTCATGAAGATCAGCCAATCCCTACCTGTACTGTTCATATCCCTGTTACCGGTGTTACATGCCAAAGCTCAGGATTACTATCCGCGGCAGCAATTACAGGAGCAACCCGACGAATGGGATAATGCCAGCTGGTCTCCTCCCGATCAGGACTCAACCGGGTTACCCGGCGATAATTTCAGCCTGCAGGGAGCACTCACTCTTTTTAAACAGGCTAACAGCCCGGAAGAATTCGAAAAGCTGCTGAATACAGAAAATAACAGGGTCAACAACCTTGACCTGAACGGGGATGGCAATATCGATTATCTGCGGGTGATCAATAAAAAGCAGAACCAGGTACAGCTCTTTATCATACAGGCGCTCGTATCCAACCAGGAAAGCCAGGATGTGGCCGTTATCGAACTGGAAAAGACCGGCGAGAATACCGCCGTTATCCAGATAGCCGGCGACGAAGACCTCTATGGCGAAACAACCCTGGCTGAACCCCTGGAAACGTCCGACAGCCTGTACTCTGCTGAAGACAATTCCTTTGACTATAACACCTCTCCCCGTACACATGGCCCAGCGACGGATGCCGGCATCCCCGGGATGGCTCCTGCAGGTGTGATTGTGAACGTGTGGTTCTGGCCCTGCGTACGCCGGGTATATGCCCCCGCTTATGTGGTTTGGACCTCTCCCTGGTCATGGATCAACCCTCCGGTATGGTGGAGACCATGGCGCCCGATGCCGGTATATGCCTATCGCCCCGTGTGCCACCACTACAGGTATGGTTACACATATGCTCCGGTAAGAAGGATCGCGCCCGCCCGTGGCATGTATTATCCAATCCGGACCTATTCAGGCATGGTTTACAACCGTAACCGTGTAATAGTGACCAATTACCGCTCCGCAAGAGCAGACCGCGGCCACTTTCCCGGCAGGTATGATGGTGGCAGATACAATGGATATTACGGGAACGGTTACAATTACAACGGCGGCCGGAATTACTACAACGGCTACCGCGACAATCGCCCCGGCAGGGATAACTATGGCTGGAACAACAGACCAGGTGGACGTCAGGGATATTACAACGACAACCGATATCCCGGCCGGACAGATGACAATCGCAGGGATGGACGTCCCCAGGGTGGCGGCAGGCCAGGAAATTATCAGGGCAATACCTGGGGCGGTAACTCACAGAACGGTGGCAGAAACGAAGGTAGCTCCCGTGGCAATACCTGGGGCGGTAACTCACAGAATGGTGGCAGAAACGAAGGTGGCTCACGTGGCAATACCTGGGGCGGTAACTCACAGAATGGTGGTAGAAATGAAGGTGGCTCCCGTGGCAGTACCTGGGGCGGCAACTCACAGAATGGTGGCAGAAACGAGGGAAGTCCACGTGGCAACTCCGGGAACAATAACTCATCAGGTGGCAGGACCAATGGAAATTCCGGAAGAGCCAGCCGCACAAGAAGCATGTAATAAGCAGTAGTTCGATAGAACATGCTTACCAATGGCATGTTCTCCCATTCTTTCCATATTGCTTCGCCGTCATTGCCATATCGTTTTACAGGCATTTCTCTGTCGAATTTCATATAGCATATGACAGCGAAGCAATATGGAGATATGGAAATCTGATCCAACTATTAGCCACCTTTGGGTTTCTGCATCCCCCTGCCAGCCAGGAAAATACTTATCAGCACCAACAGCCCACTGACAAAAAAGGGCGCCCCCGGAAAAAGGAAAGGCGCATTATTCCCCGTAAACCAGGCGAAAAGGCTCCCCATCAGGGGCGGCGCTATGATCGTAGTAACACTCATAAGACTGGTCAGTCCCCCTTGTAATGCGCCCTGTTCCGAAGCGGATATCTGACCGGTAATAATGCTTTGCAGGGCAGGACTGGCAATATTTCCCAACGAATAAGGCACCAGTATCACGAACATCATCCATCCGCTGCTGGCAAAAGCAAACAGCAACAAACCCAGGCTGTAAAATGCCAGCCCGATATACAGGCTTTTTCTTGTACCGATACGTGGGATGATCAGCCTGATCAGCCCCAGTTGTACAACAGCTACCAACAGGCCGCTAAAGCCGAGGGAATAACCTACCCAGGCCTCGTCCCAGCTAAACTTCTGCATACCATAGAATGCCCAGGTGGTCTGAACGCCGTTGTTGGCGATATAGATCAGCACCAGGGTAGCAATCAGTCCGTATACAGCCGGATATTGCTTCATCTGCACCAGCGAGCCTACCGGATTGGCATGTTTCCATTCAAAAGCCCGTCTGTTTGCTGCCGGCAGGGACTCGGGCAGTACGAGGTAGCCGTACAATACATTCAGGAGGCTCAATATACCTGCTGCTATAAAAGGCGCCCTGGCGCCAAATTGTCCCAAAAGGCCTCCCATCAGCGGGCCCAGTATAAAGCCCAGCCCAAAAGCCGCGCCGATAATACCGAAGTTCTGGGTACGCTTCTCTGGCGTGCTGACGTCTGCAATATAAGCAGCTGCTGTTGTAAAACTCGCCCCCATCACACCGGATATGATACGGCCGGCAAACAGCCATATGATGGTAGGGGCAAATGCCATGAAGAAATAATCCAATCCAAAGCCCAGCAGCGACAACAACAATACAGGACGCCTGCCATAACGATCGCTCAGGTTACCCAGTACCGGTGCACAGATGAACTGCACCAGGGCATAGGCAAACGTCAGCCAGCCGCCAATAGCAGCTGCTTCTCCCATATTGCCACGGATCAGTTGCGCTACCAGTTTTGGTAATACAGGAATAATGATCCCCAGCCCCGTTACGTCAATGAGCAGTGTAATAAAAATGAAAATGAGCGCGGAACGGGATTGCGCCGCTGAGATTATTTTTTGCATACCAGATGCTGTAGCGTTTGTGTGAAAAGCCTGTTGAAGTGAACAGGAGACACAGCGCCAACAGACGCCCTGCCTCCTGCATTTCACCGAACAATGTGTCTCATTGGTTATTTATAAAGCGGGGATAGCCGGTATGGATGTTTCTACACCAAATTGCTGGAAGGCAATACGTAGCTCCGTATGGTATATCTCCTCTCCTGCTATTGTATTGATGATGCAGGAATTGCGGTAAGCGCCCATCCCCAGGTCCGGCGTTACAAAACCATGAGTGTGCAGCTCCGCGTTCTGTACGAAGATCTCATCACCATGAAGGTCGATGGCGTAGTTACGCTGTACATCGAACAACTGGTCTTCTCTCCTGACAATACGATCGCTGATACCCTCGAGGAAAGCTGGTTCCCGGTACTTGTAACCTGTGGCCAGGATCACGAAATCCGTATCCCGGGTAAAGGATCGTTGCTGCTGTACCTGCGTCAGATCGAGTGTGTAACTGTTGCCGGCATTAGCCCTGATATCGTTCAGCTGTACATTAGGGCGCAATTCTATATGTGAGATATCTTTATCAACACTCATCTCATAGAGGGTATCAAAGATCTGGTTGATGAGATCATAGTTAATACCCTTGAAGAGCGGATTCTGCCTGGATAGCAGTTCCTGCCTGCCTGCCGCAGGTATGCTGTAGAAGTAATCCACATACTCCGGCGAGGTCAGCTCCAATGTCAGCTTTGAATACTCCATCGGGAAAAACCTGTCCGGGCGTGTGAACCAATTAAGCTGCATACCTTCTGCTGCCAGTGGCAACAGGTCGGCAAACACTTCCGCAGCGCTCTGGCCTGAACCAATTACCGTTACGGAACGCTTTCCTCCTATTTTATCTTTATAGTTAAGATACGCTGAGGTATGGATCACATCGGGCAATATTCCCTTCTTTGCAAATGCGGGCATATAAGGTTGTGTACCTGTGCCCAATACCAGTTTGCGGGTATAGTGCAGCGCTGTTTTACCTGTAAGGGTATGCTCTGTGCTCACTGCATACAATTGCCTGTCGGCTTCATATTGCACCGCAACGACCTTATGCGAGAAACGGCATGACGGCAACCTTTCCGCCACCCATTTACAGTAGGCATTGTATTCCTTTCTCAGGATAAAAAAGTCTTCCCTGATATAGAATTTATACAAACGGCCTGACTGTTTCAGATAATTCAGGAAACTGTATTCACTGGTAGGATCTGCCATGGTCACAAGATCGGCCATGAAAGGCACCTGCAGGGTGGCATTACTTAACATCAGTCCAGGATGCCAGTCGAAGCCCGGCGCCTGATCAAAAAATACGGCACTGATCCTGCCAACAGGCTGCAACAGGGCTGCCAGACCAAGATTGAAAGGGCCTATGCCGATGCCGATAATATCATATGTATGCGGAGTGTTCATATTATGCAATTTCTCTTCTGTCATAAAGGGTTTTCCTGTGTTGTCTCATGTAAGTGGCGCCATGCTGTTTGATGATGGATAACAGCTTATTCACATCATCAGTAGTAGTAAGCGGGTTCAATAAAGTGAACTTGAGATAAAAAGCACCATTGATACGGGTACCTGCCAGCAATGCTGCACCATCTTTCAGCATTTCTTTTTTGATATACAGGTTCACTTCGGTGACATCTGCTTCATCAAGACCTGCAGGGAAATAACGGAACACCAGCGCACTGATATCGGAGTAACTTACCAGCTCCAGTTCATCGTCCTGGCTGATCATATCCGCTACTTTAGCCGTAGTGTCTATGATCGTTTCCATGTAACTACCCAGTTTCTGTTTGCCCATCAGGCGAAGTGTAAACCAGAGCTTCAATGCATCAAAGCGCCGGGTGGTCTGGATAGATTTGTTGACCTGGTTGGGTAATCCGTCTTCATCATGCTCCTTCGGATTGAGATAATCCGCATGATGGGTCAGCAGGTCCAGTGAGCGTTTGTTCTTTACCAGGAAGGCGCTGCTGCTGACCGGTTGGAAGAATGATTTATGATAATCCGCCGTTACAGAGTTGGCCAGTTCTATGCCCTTCAGCAGATGACGGTATTTGGAAGTAAGCAGCAATCCGCAGCCATAAGCGGCATCTACATGGAACCATAATTTGTACCGGGCAGCCAGTTGCCCTATTTCTTCAAGCGGATCCACATTGCCAAAATCTGTTGTACCTGCAGTACCTACCACAGCGATGGGAATATTACCTTCCTCCAGCTCCTGCTGAATGGCTTCTTCCAGTAGAGCCACGTTCATGCGATAACCTTCCACCGGTATACTGACTACCGATTGTTCACCCAGTCCCAGTAAAGCGGCATTCTTCTGGATACTGAAATGCCCGGTGGCTGCTACAAATATCCTGAAG
Organism: Chitinophaga filiformis; assembly: GCF_023100805.1. NCBI lineage: Bacteria > Pseudomonadati > Bacteroidota > Chitinophagia > Chitinophagales > Chitinophagaceae > Chitinophaga > Chitinophaga filiformis. The sequence continues at coordinate 2,955,329 of NZ_CP095855.1, read as the reverse complement.
CGGGAAGATTCTGCCGGTAGTCCTTTCTGTTTGATATTATAGCGCAGGCGTTCCTTTGCATAATGATCCCTGGCAAGCAATAATCCCATCAGGTTGCTCTGTGTACCACCACTGGTAAATACACCGTCACTGTGGCTGTCAAAACCAATCTCACTGCATGTCCATTCTATGAGGCGTTGTTCTATCAGCGTGCCACCTGCACTCTGATCCCAGGTGTCAAGTGAGGAGTTAATGGCAGAGATCAGCACCTCTGCTGCAATGGCGGGTATCACCACCGGGCAGTTCAGGTGGGCGATATATTGTGGCAGGTGGAAGGTGATAGCGTGATCGGAATAGAGGCGCTCCACCTCCGAAAGCAGGCTTTCATAATCAGGCAGCGGCGCATTCAGATCTACCTCTGCAAATGCAGTTTTCAATTGTGCAGGCGTAATGCCGCTGAATGGTTTCCTGTTCTTTTCAAGAAACCTTACTACTGAGCCGCTGGCCAGTTGTATGGCTTTGCTGTATTCGTTGGCAGTGCCTTCATAAAAGAGGTCACTGTATGGGTTCATAGTCATCGTTGATAAATTGGTAATTTGGAATTTTTCGCAAATGCTGCTACCGGGTTTTTGAGTGTTCCTACGAACTGCAGGCTGCCTACAGGGTCGGCCAGATCCACCATACGTTCATTGTTACAGATCTGCAAACGGTTCAGACAGGAACGGATGAACTCCGGCGCAAAAAGATCATGTTGCCTGAACTTGTCTTTTAATGCAGGGAAGGATGCCTGGTAAGCCAGTATACAATCCGCTACCAGCTCCCAGAACTGTTCTTCAGGGTAAGCGCTATGTTCTACCAGTATATGTGCAATGTAGCGGAATATATAGTCAAAGACATCTGTGAAAATGGACAGGATCTTCACTTCTTCCGGCATATCGACGGATAAGCGTTTCACTTCATCGGGCAATACTTTGTCCTTGTTGATCACACATACTTCTTCTGTGATGTCTTTCATTACCGCTCTCACCGGCACATTGTTTTCCATGATAAGGATCAGGTTTTCGCCATGCGGCATGAACACCATATCATGATAATAGAAACAATGCAAAATGGGGCTCAGGTAAGCATCCAGGTAACGTTGCAGCCAGGACGCTGTATCGAGCCCGGAGGTACGGATCAGCTCAGGCAGCAGGGCCCTGCCTTCACGATCGATGTGCAGCAACGCTGCCATCGTCATCAGGCTTTGCCCTTTCTTCAGCATTGGAACGGGGCTTTCTCTCCAGAGCGCTGCAAGCATTTTCTTGTAGGGACTATCATTCTTTTCCGCTTTTTCATACAGCAAATTGCGGTAGCCCACGGTAGCCACTTCTCCCAGCAGGATGAAGCCTTTCTCCTGCAGGTAGCTGTCATCTCCCAGTTCGTCTCTCACCCACTGGGTAATACCAGGGGTGGTACGCATGTAATAAGGAGACAGTCCGCGCATGAACCCCATATTCAGGATAGATAAGGCCACTTTCACATAGAAGCGTTCCGGCCTGCTGATGTTGAAGAAGGTGCGGATAGATTGCTGCGCCAGGTAAGTGTCATCGCTTGTGCCGAGAAAGACCATATTGCGGGTGGCAATATCCCCCGCAAAGATGTGGTTCATTTTATTGTACCACTGCCAGGGGTGTACGGGAAAATACACGTAGTCGGCAGGTGCTAATCCCTGGTCGAGCAATACCTTATTGAATCGCTCCAGAGTGGCCCTGTCCAGTTCCTGCGCCAGCAGCGTCTCATATGGCAATTCAGCCGTAGCAGTGTAGGTAGCTCTGCTATGATGACCAGCGATCCACAACAGGGAAACAGGCGCTGCCGCTTCCGGCGCATAAGCCCTGTAGTCTGCTGCATCAAACCCGATACGTCCGTTGTTGGCCACAAAAGAAGGATGCCCTTCCATCATGGCATGCTCTATTTCCTGGTAGTCTGCCTGTGCCAGTGCTTCCACTCCCGGCCCTTCCTGGGCACGCATATAGGCGCTGCCATACAAGGTGCTGCAGATCTCTTCCAGGTATTTGGGAAGGATATCAGGACGGATGCCGATCGTCTCACTGAATTCTGCAATGAAACTGGCGGAATCAAGCGGCATTTTCTTACCGTCTTCCAGTTTCTCTATTGACCCGTTTTCTATGTACCAGTGGTCGAGGCCCAGGATCTTTGCACGGAAGCGGTATTCAATACCTGGTATATCTGCCGTGAGCACATAATGGCCCCAGCCATCTTTTAAAAACAGCTCCTTTGGCTGTATTAAAAGTTCGTGGGCAAATTCGCTGATGATCTTACGTAAGTGCAAAGCATTGGCTTTGCTCCAGACTTCAGGGCGCAGGTGTGCGATTGCGCTCCCGGGAGACAGTGCTGATGAGGGATGCATTATAAAGTTTTTATTATATCCTAAAAATTGCGGTTAAATGGTACCGGCTGCTTGTAATTGCCGTTCTCTTTCCAATGCAGTGATATATTGTTCCCTGGTACAAAAGGCCAGGTGCGCGGTTTTCTCAGGAAGATTGATAAGGTGATGATATCGGAAGCCTGCGCGTTTATTGAGCAGGTGGATCTTTTCATTTCTGGCGTCTGGTTCTACAATAAGCCGCTCCACTTTTTCTTCACTGAACATGAAGTCCATCAGCACTGTAAAGACGTTCCAGCTAAAGTTCCTGACCGGCGTATCAGCAGGCGCCATCAGGATATGAAAGCCGTAATCGCCTGTCTGCACATCATAATATTCACCTATCCTGTCTTTAAACGCCCAGTAAAATTCCACCAGGAAGGCTGGCTTATCATTGTAAAATCCCATGAAGGGCTGTATGTGTTCCGTACCGATAAGATCACTATACATATTCCTCACTTTCTCTACTGTGCTGTTCTGCAATTGCCAGTAAACTGCGTAAGGTTTATTCACCCATTCATGTATAAACGGAACATCTGTATCCAGCTGTAATGGCCGGAGATGAAAATGACCGCAGGAAGGAATCAATCGATCAAAGCAGGTGCCGCTTTCCGGGCATAGAAAGGCCGGTATGTGGTCACCACATTTATTACGCTTCTGTTGCATAATCAAAATAGTATCTATCGGTTTTTCCGCTATAGACGGCTGCAGGAATGAAGCACTGCGGCCTGCTAAAATGGTTTTAAAACGGGTTAAATAGGTGTCTTTTATTTTATTAGATACTGGCGAAGCTATTTCAAAAAGCTAAGGGTGGTTGATCAAAGCGGGAATTTCATTTACGCAAACGGGAATAACAAATGTATGACGGAGTTTATGATTTTTATGCGTATATCCGGAGAGGTTCGATGCGGTAACGCCCCGGGTACATCGATTCGCATGTTCACCGGACACACGCGATACTCATGTTCGCCAGGTATCCGTGATACACATGACCCCGGGTTATCACCCGGGGCTACAAACACGGCGCTCCTGACGGAGCGATGTATACAGTGTGTTATTTATGAATGTTGGAGGTTCTGAATAAAAAAAGCCGCGTTGTATAACAGGGCGGCCTTCTATAGTATTGTATTTAATTTACGCCTTTTTCGCCTTTCCTAACCCAACCTTAAAATTATCCGGTGTACCTGTTACCTTGATATTCATAAAACGGACCTTTTTTTCCTTATCCCGGTATTCAATGGCGTCTACCTGGTCAGGGTCCACCTCTTCCTTTTTCCGGCCAAAAAGGGACTGAAAACCTACCTGTGTCACCATTTTGAATGGTATCCGCATGTAATACTCCATCTTCATATCGAGCGACTGCCTACCTGATATTTCCATGAAGCCAAGGGAAGAGTTGATATTCATCTTCGGAATTTCCAGCACACCATTCTTCAGCGTCAGTTTATTTTTCAATGTATCAAAGCGGATCATGTTCAGGTTCTTGTCTTTGAAATAACCTGCCATTGCCTGCATGGGAGCAAAGTTCACCAGGCTGCCGTTACGGATGTCAACATCCAGCTGGGCTTCGCAGTTATCGATGATCGGTGTGAGATCCGGATGCATCTGTATGCGGCTCCTCACCTGTCCGTTGAGGCGGCCTTTCACATTCTTATTGATCACATAATCCTGTCCGAAATGATCGAGCTTTAACATCAGTTTTTCGATGTTTACATCAAATATCCTTATCCTGCTACGGAAGTAGATCTTTTTCGGATCAGTACCATTGAAATGACCTCTCATGCCTATCTGCCCTTCCGCAATGCCCATTCCCAGCGTATCCAGGTACAGGTGCTGATTGGCTTGCATGCGGATATTGCTGGTAACATTCTTCAGCCACAACCGGTGGTATTTTACCCTGCCGATATTGACAGTAGCACGGAAATCAATGAATGGAAATTTGAAGATATTAAAGCCAGCGGAATGAGTGGTATCCTGTATCACAGTGCGGCCTGCCGCAGGTGCTGCAACAACGGTCTCTTCGTCTTCGTTCGCCGTCAGTTTATAGTTGGTGAGCTGGTCAAGATCAAGATTGCGGGAAGTGAACTGCAGGAAGTTTTCCTTCTTGCGCCTCACCGTATCTTTTCCCATATACAGGCGCATACTGATATCAAAATCAGTTTTACCTATACGGCCTGTGAGCGTATCAAGCTTCAGGAAATTATCAGCGCCTACCTTCACAGTTCCCTTAATGCTATCCACCCTGATCTTATGTTCCTGCAACTCGCCCGATACATTCGCCAGCTTCACTTTAGCGAATTTGAATATGGAATCATAACGCAGGTCTGCCTTTGCACGCAGCCATATACCGGAAGCCACTTCCTGCTGATAGTCTTTCGGAACATAATTCCGGCTGATGGGCCCCAGCACATCTTTCATTGCCAGGTGCTGCGATTTCAGATCAAACGCTACCTGTGTCTTCCCACGCATGACCTTATCAAACCAAAGCTGGTAGTTGATCACACGACCGCTGAAACGAATGTCGCTGCTGTCTATCATACCGCCGAAATTGCGGAGCAATAAGGCCGTATCGTTGATAGTAAGCTCTGCTCCGAAATCATGAAAAGCATGCGGATACTCTTTGAAGCTGGCATATAACTGCTCCATTTTAAATTTGCCCTTAGGCAATGGAGCCGGATGCTGCAGTTCTTTTACAGAGGTCTCCAGCGATAGCCCGATATTGAACCCGTAGATCTCTTCTTTCGCTTTCTTAGCCACCGTAGAATCGTATGACAATAGCTCTTTCAAGATCATTTTCTTACTACGGGCATTGAATTTTACCAGTACCGGCTTTTCCTGCTGGTGAAAGAGCGCAGGCAGATCGCTCAGGGAACCATTCATGGCAAAGTCCGAGTTACCGAAGTAGAAGGACAGCGTATCCAGCTTTACGAAACCGCCCTTCATATCTGCATGCAGGTTCAGGTTATGAATGATGTGAGGATAATTAGGAATACGGAAGGTCAGGTTGCTGACGCTCAGCTCACTCTGGATACCTTCTTTCAGCTTTCCCATAGATATTTCAGGCACGGTCATATCCACCAGCTCATTAAAATCCATCTTCAGGTTGATGTGCCCTGTTAAACGCTGCAGGTCGGCAATACCAAGAAATGCGCCTATAAATTCCAGTTCCAGGTCCGAATTGATCTGCATGATCATTTTCGGATCTGTAAAGTCTTTCATGACGAAATTGGCCTTGAAAATACCTTTCTCGGGACGGGCGCTTACACTGAGCAGATGCAGCTCTGAAGTTTTCAGCGAATGTGCTGCACCATTGGTATAAAAGCCTTTGAAGCCCAGGGAATCGATCTTTTTATTGGCGGTGGCATTCAGTAACCATCCGTTCTCACATCCGAAATTGATCTTTATAAGCGGCAACTGATCGCCGGAAAGCTTTCCTTTAATGATACCATCGAAATAAAGACGACCATCATACCGGAACTGCTTAAGTTGCTCAGAGACCGATTGGGGTGCAAAGGACAATAACTGGCCGATATCGGGCCGGTCTCCCTTCACTTTGAAGTTGACATTATTCCCATGTTTCAGGTCTGCGGTTCCGGTTACATTGAAACTGGCATCTTCCAGTTTCAGATCACCTTCCGACAGGCTGACAAACTCGTGGCGCTGGTCGTATGTCAGCCGGAGATCGAGTTTCACATGTTTATGCCGGAACAGGGAAGTATCTGCCGGAGTAGTATAGTCCGCTATCATTGCGCCTTCCAGGTGAGCGAAGATGTTAACATTGTCCAGGCGGAAGGCGGTTTTCACTTTCTCTATATGGGTGTTGACATGCTGACCGCTTTGTTTATCAGAGAAATCAACATCCAGGTCTCTTAACACGATCTTTTTGATATCCAGGTCGAGGGATGCTGATTCGGCTGCTGCCGTTGCTATTGTATCCTGTTGTATCCTGTTTGCCTCTACGATGTTCAGGTTACCATTCACGTCCCGTACCAGGTCGAGGTGTCCCTTTTTAAGTAGTATTACTTTGACGTTGTATTTCTGCCTGAGTATATCTGGCAGGCTGAATCCCACGTACAGCTTTTCGAGCTGGTACATGGGTCTGCCGGTCTTTTGCTTGGTGGCGAAAAACCGGACGTTCTTTAGTCCTATGGAGATGTAGGGAAAATTCTGAAATGGGGAGATGGTACTGCCTTCAATGACCAGCTCGCCTGGCAGCTGTTTATTTAACTCTTTGATTGCCAGATTGATGAGGCGTTGCTGTTGGGAATATAGTACGCCTATCGCGATACCGGCCAGTATTATCAGGATAGCAATAGGTATTAAAACGATCCGGAGAATCCTCTTTCGCATCTTGCCCGTCATGGTGTTGAGACTTGTCTTAATTGATTATAACGACAAAAATAGAAAGCACCCCTATAAAATAAAAATATTTTATATGTACCAGCCTTTTCCTGCGACGAATCAGTAAAAAATACCATAATTAAGCGGAATACCACCATAACGGCAGGGAGGGCTTGAGGTACCTTTGATATGTTAAAACATATATCATATGTGTGCAGCAAAATTTGACAAAAAGCCTAACCTGCTGGGCAGCATACTACAGAACAGGTGTCCTGCCTGTCGCAAGGGGAAAATATACAAAACTGATAATGCTTATAACCTGAAGCACTTTACCGAGATGAATGATCACTGTCCGGTGTGTGGCGAGGATTTTGAACGTGAGATAGGATTTTATTACGGGACCGGGTATGTTAGCTATGCGCTGACAGTGGCATTCAGCGTGGCAACGTTTGTGGCCTGGTGGGTGATCATCGGATTTTCTTTATATGATAACCGGATGTTCTGGTGGCTGGGAATAAATGCGGTGTTGCTGGTATTATTACAACCGCCTATCATGCGGGTGTCGAGAACAATATGGCTGGCGTTCTTTGTGAGGTATAAGCCAGCGACGCGGACGCTGGCCTGAGTTGGCCTTGGATTGTGTGTGAGGGGGTATCAAAAGTATGATACGCCCTCTTTTTGTTTGGGTACCTGATCCCCAAAAACCTTTACAAATGGCCTCTTTCCGGTTGAGGAATGTTGCCTGCACAACTACATATGCTCCAATTTGCCTGCCAGTATAAATTGTTTTTGCCCTATGTTTAAAAGTGGGTGGGCGTAGCCCCCTGTTTTATTTCACTTCATAATCACATTCGTGCTTCTACGATATACCGTAAAATAAATTCTTCACTTCCGCTGCGAATATTCTCATAAATAAGCCATTAGTGTCATGGTCTGCGGTTTGCCATGAGGGGAACGAAAACCCGGAATACCGGAAACCAATAACCATTACATGTAACCAGTTTATCTTATGAAGAAAACCTGTCTTGCCTTAGGCTTATTGATAGCCATGCTATCTGCCTGTACAAAAAAAGAAAATGACACAGCCACTACACCAGCTTCTGCGGCATTAGCTGCTGATGCAGCATTAAAAGGCTCGCCCATCGGTGATGTGGTGGGAAAAGTGACTGTCGGTTACCAGGGATGGTTCACTGCTCCGGGCGATGGCTCTGCCGTTGACCGCTGGACGCACCAGAACCTGGAAATGTGGCCGGATACAAGAGAGTATTCAGTTACTTATCAAACGCCTTTCCCTGCGCTCGGAAACGGGCAACCTGCTAAGATGTTCTCTTCTTATGATCAGTCTACCGTTGATGTTCATTTCAGATGGATGCAGGAAAACGGTATTGACTGCGCCGCCCTGCAACGGTTCACAGGCGAATTGTCTGATCCGCCATTTAAGTCGCAGAGGGATGGCATGGCCCGGAAAGTAAGAGCAGCTGCTGAAGCCAGCGGCAGAAAATTCTATATCATGTACGATATATCAGGGGATGCCGACATGCAGAGCCGCCTGAAAACCGACTGGGTCAATACCATTACCGGAAGCCTGGACCTGCTGTCCTCACCCGCTTATGCGCGGCAGAACGGAAAACCTGTGGTTTGTATATTCGGCATGGGGTATAAGGGCGCCAAAGAACCTGGTGGCGGCGACTCTGCAGCATGTATCGATGTTATCAACTGGTTCAGGAGCCAGGGATGTTATGTAATTGGCAGTGTGCCAATGGACTGGCGTACACCTAATGTATTTTCCCGCACCAACTTCATGAAGGTCTATGAATCCTTTGACATGCTGACGCCGTGGGCAGTGGCGGCACAGGTGGTGGCATCTTATCAGCCGTGGATACAGGGGGATTACGATTACTGTGAGTCTCATGGTATAGATTACCAGCCGATTGCCTATCCCGGATTCTCCTTTCATAACACCAATGCAGGTAGCCCTTTCAATGAAATACCAAGAAACCACGGAGACTTTATGTGGGCACAGGTGGCTGTGATGAAAAAGGTGGGAGTGAAAAGCCTTTATATCGCCATGTTTGATGAGGTAAATGAAGGCACTGCTATTTTTAAGGTGGCAGAAAATGCGTCACAGAGCCCTGCGGGATCCACATTCGTTAATCTTGACCAGGACGGCGTTGCTGTATCGGCCGATTTCTACCTGCGCCTCGTCAACGATGCAGGTAAAATGATCAAGGGAATCATTCCTTACCAGGCAACTCACCCTACGCCACACATCATCGGTGGAAAAGGCCCGCTGGCCGATGGCACCTACAGGATCATCAACCGCAATAGTAACCTGGCACTTGATGCAAAGGGACAGGGTACGGTGAATCAGACGCCTGTACAACAATGGGCTTACGGCGGCGGCGCTAACCAGCAATGGACCATCACCAGCCTTGGTGGCGATCATTATAAGATCATTGGTTTACAGAGTGGTAAGTCGCTCGATATTGCAGGACAAAGTCTTGATGATGGCGCTAAAGTGCAGCTCTACGACTATAACAACGGTGCTAACCAGCAATGGGTAATAACGCCGGTAGCAGGTGGGTATTATACAATACAGGGTGTGCAAAGCGGAAAAGTGATAGAAGTACCTGCATTATCTACAACAGCGGGAACGCTTATTGAACAATATTCTTCTAACAATGGCGCCAATCAGCAATGGATCATCAGCGCCCCGTGAAGATGATCGTTTGTGAGAATGATCGTTATGAAGATGATCGTTTGTGAAGATCGTAATTATAAAAACAGGAAAACATGTTACGCAGATTAAGTGTAAATTTTATACTGGTACTTTCCTTCATGCTGCATGCCTGCACAAAGAAGGATGCCGGCAGGGATGCCATGATCACTGCACCTGATAAAATTGCCTATGCCCTGGCAGCGGCAGGCAGCGGTACTCCCGACGATACCAATATCAGGTATTTCGGACGTTGGGATTTTACTGATAATAGTCGCTATACAAGCTATTGGGGCGGTGCTTATTTTAAAGTCAACTTTACAGGTACCACTGTCAAACTAAAGACCGGCAACACCAGTAATTTCTATGCCAGGATCGACAACGGCCCATGGGTCTCTTATAAGAATGCAGGCGGTGTTATAGACCTTACGCCGATGCCGCTTTCAGGAGGTACACATACACTGGCGGTAGCGCAAGGCAGGGACTATGACTATGTGTTCAGTTTCATGGGACTGATACTCGACGCAGGAGCTGCTACCAGCAAGCCTGCCACCGGCTCTTATCTCATAGAATATATTGGGGATTCCATTACGGCCGGATACCTGAACGACCAGGCCAATGTGTCTGACTATGCATGGATCTGTTCGGAAGACCTGGGAGCTGAACATACACAGATCGCGTATCCAGGTATCGCACTGGTGAGCAGTCAGCGACATGGAACTGCTATGGATGCACAATATTTCCGTTTGCAGCCACCGAATTATCCATCCTCGCCTGTATGGGACTTCACCAGGTATACACCGCAAATAGTTGTGCTCAACCTTGGAACGAACGACAGTGATTATGAAGATGCCGACAGCACATTCAGCAAGGTGTATACAGGACTGCTGGCGGGTATCCGTTCCAGATTTCCGCAGGCGGAGGTGTTTGTCATGCGTACCTTTCTTGGCATACGTTCACAACCTACTGTAGCGGCGGTAGAGAACCGCATCACTGCGGGCGATAAAAAAGTGCATTACATCAATACGGAAGGATGGCTGACACCATCCACAACAGATTACCTGCCGGATAATCTGCATCCCAGCGAAGCCGGTCATATGAAAGCGGCCGCCCTGCTGAAAGAAGTGCTGGCCCCATATGCAGGAGGTATTCAGGCGATACCCGACGGAATTTACAACATCGTCAATAAGAACAGCAATTTAGCACTTGACGCCGCAGGACAATCAACCGCCAACGAAACACCGGTACAGCAATGGACAGCCAACAATGGAGACAACCAGCGCTGGCAGGTCAGACATCTGGGCAACAACCAATACCAGATAAGCGGTGTGCAAAGCGGTCGGGCACTGGATATTACAGGGCAATCTGTTTTAAATGGAGCCGGCCTGCAGTTGTACGACTATAATGGCGGTGATAATCAAAAATGGATCATTACAGCGCAGAAAAATGGTTATTATACCATTACAGGTGTACAAAGTGGTAAAGTGCTGGAAATAACAGCACAATCAACAACGCCGGGCGCGCGCGTAGTACAATATACAAACAATGGAGGGGATCATCAGTTGTGGGCATTTAAGCGTATTTAATGTATAACAGCGACTGGTAAACAAGGAAGCCGTCTCAAAAGCAATTGGGACGGCTTCTGCTTTTCATGCAGTATAAACGAGATTACCAGATGAATGTATTATTCACTACGTAAGCTTTTTATGGGGTTTGTCAGTGCGGCTTTGATACTCTGAAAACTCACCGTCAGCAAAGCAATCCCGATGGCCAGTAACCCTGCCAGTGCAAAGAACCACCAGTCAATCGTAACCTTATAGGCAAATTCCTTCAGCCATTGATTCATACCCCACCAGGCCGCTGGAGAAGCCAGCATCAGCGCTATCACAATAGGTTTTAGAAAATCCAGGGAAAGCAGAGCGACAACACTACCGCCAGATGCACCCAATACTTTCCGAACGCCAATCTCTTTTGTCCGCTGTTCGGCAGTGAAGGTCGCCAATCCGAATAACCCCAGGCAGGCAATAAAGATCGTCAGGCCAGAAAAGAGCGTCAATACCTGTTCTATTTTTTGCTCGCCGACATAAACCTGCTTAAACCGGTCATCTAAAAACGAATAGGAGAAAGGGGCTGCCGGAGAAAATGACTCCCACTGCTGTTTCAGTGATGCGAGAAACTGTGGAAGGTTACCAGGACGCGTTTTCACTAGAATATTGCCTGAATTCCCACCCAGGAACATGGCTAAAGGCCCTATTTTCTGCCGTAGGGATTCGAAATGGAAGTCGCTTACGACTCCAATGACCCTATAATATGTTTTTACACCGTTATCATCAATGTGACCAATCAGCTCTCTTCCAATCGGGTTCTGCTGCCAGCCTAACGCCCGTACAGCCGTTTCATTCAGAATAACAGCTGAGGAATCGGTAGAGAGATTTTTAGAAAAATTACGTCCCTGTACCAGGTGCATCCCCAATGTAGGAATATAATCATTATCTACTTTATAGAATCGGCTCATTACAAGTTTATCAGGATTTTCTCTGGACATTATGGGACTGTTATCATGGGCCGAATTTCCGATGGGAACCTGTCCCGAAATACTTCCCGTGACTACCAGCGGAGATTGGATAATCTTATCCCGAAACAGGGTTTCCTTATTGCTAAGCATTTGTGTATTATGGATGATCAGCACCTGTTCACGATTGAAACCAATTTTCTGCCTTTGCATGTAACGTAGTTGCCGATCTGCGGTAATGGTGGCAATGATCATCGAAATGGTGATAAAAAATTGAAACGCGACCAAACCACTTCGCAGATTAAAGTTTGTGCGTCCGGCTGTCATCTTCCCTTTCAACACCACGACAGGCTTAAACGAAGACAGGTAAAAAGCCGGATAGCTACCTGCCAGGAGGCCTACCAACACCGTCCCTGCTATTAAACCAGCGGCTGCGAATTCGTTGGTTAGTAAACTCAACGTAAGCATCTTGCCTGTTAACTGATTAAAGAAGGGCAAAGACAAGCCTACGATCACCAATCCGACCATCAGTGCTGCAATGGCCAGTAGAACCGATTCGATCAAAAACTGTTGTTGCAATTGCCCTTTTGCCGAACCCAATACTTTACGTACCCCTATCTCGCGTGAACGCCGTACCGCAGTTGCCGTCGACAGGTTCATGAAGTTCACGCAAGCTATCAGCAACATAAAGGCCGCAATACCTATAAGCACGTATACGTATAGAATGTTTCCCCCTGGGGTTAACTCATTTCCGCCGAAAGGGGAATATAAATGAATACTGGTGAGTGGCTGAAGAAAAACCCCGAAATCATCCCCCTTCTCACGAAATTGTTTCGGCGTGAGGTGTAGAAATCCCTCCAGTTCACCGCCAATCTGTTTTTCAGCGAGCCGGCTAATTTTAGCCGCTAACTGTTTATAATTGTATTTCTCAGCCAGAACCACGTAGGTGTAATAATTTATGCTATATATCCATCCTATATGCTGCTCATCATAACCAGGTGAAGAAACCAGCATATCAAACCGAAAATGAGAATTTGCGGGTATATTTTTGACCACGCCTGTAATTCGATGAGGTGTCTTTTCACGGCTGAATAATAAGACTTTCCCGACCGGGTTCTGATTGCCGAAGTATTTCCGCGCAGTTTCTTCTGTCAATACCACCGTGTTTGGCTCGGTCAGTGCCTGCTTCGGATCCCCTTTCAGAAATGGGATGGTGAACACCTCACAAAAATTTGAGTCGGTATACAGCAGATTGTCCTCTTTAAATGAACTGGTGCCATTACTAACAAACTCACCTCCCCTTAGCAGGCGCGTTGCTTTTAATATTTCCGGAATTTCCTGTTGTAAGTCCCGGGCAGCATTCGGACCTAATATGGGGCCACTAACGTCCTCACCGTTTAACCGCATATTGAGTCCTACCCGGAAAATTCGGTCTGCCTTCTCATTATAGCGGTCATACGATAATTCATCCTGTACATAAAGCATGATCAGTATGCAGGTAGCCAGTCCGATGGCTAAACCAATTATATTAATACTGGTTGATACTTTTTGACGTTTTAAATTCCGAAATGCGATTTTTAGATAATTCTGAATCATCATGGATTTTATGCTGAAAGTGGCCCGGCCCTGCGTGTAGGTTCAGGTTATTAGTTTCTATTTTATCGTACAAAGGCGGTGCCAACTCATAAACAGGCCGTTTCTATCCGGAAACGGCCTGTTTATGCTTAAAAATAAGCTTGTAATTGTCCGTAAATGGCCAATTCTTGTCCGGCACCGGACAATGCAACGCATCATACAGTTGCCTATCCTTGTATGAAATGGATTAAGAAAATCAACGACCCCGGACCTGTTACAGTCAAAATCATTTCAAGCAGAGACTGCGCATCAATCATCTCAAACAAACAGGAAGCCGTCTCAAAAGTATTATTGAGACGGCTTCTTGTTTTTAATCAGAAAGATCACATAGCTCCGGCAGCCGTAAGAATAACACGTACTGCACTTTCAGGATCATTCATAAAGAAGGTATGTCCACCGGTCACCTCAGTAACATTACATTTTGCCCGATCATACATTTTACGTTCCAGCACAGGATTTACTGTACCATCATCTGTAGGCATTATCGCGTAAGAGGGTTTAGTACGCCATGCAGCAACTGTTACCTTATCGGTAAAAGCAGTCACCGTAAGCGGGATCTGCGAGTCATACATAAAGTCTGATTTCGCTTTTGTCTGTCCCGTTGCAAACGTTGCATTGAACTTGTCTTTGTCCAGGTAAACCAGGCCCTTTTCATCGGGAGGAAGTATACCGTTCACTTCCAGTATGGGTGCTGATTGTACAAGATCGAGAGTGGATTCGCCTGCATCGGGCACAAAGGCTGCCACATATACCAGGCTGTCTACCTTAGCATGCACTCCCGCCTGTGTGATAACAGTACCACCCCATGAATGTCCTACCAGTACTACGGGACCATCCTGCCGGTCCAGCGCAGCAACCGTAGCATCTACATCTGCCTGTAGCGTGCTGGTGGGGTTCTGGACAAGCGTCACATTAAAGCCATGCGCACGGAGTAACTGGTAAGCAGGCTCCCATCCGGAAGCATCGGCAAATGCACCATGAACGATGACCACATTTTTAACTGACAACTGTTTCATTCTTATCGTTTTTATTAAATGAGGTAATGATCGGTTCAAATGCCATACCCATATTATCTAATTGATTATCAGCAAAAACACAGGAAAGTCACGAACTTTTATTTACGATATTTCGCGAATTTATGCAGGAACCTAAAATTGCGGAGAAACGTAAGATTTCGGCAGGATCTTCTGTGTTGTGATTATGTTTGTCCAGGAACATAGTGAGCATATGCAAATAGAAAGTACACCCAAACAGACCGGCGGGCTTCATACTCCGCATGGCCATTTTCTTATTGAAAGCCTTGAACAACAGAAAAGAGAACAGGCAGCCCTGCTGGAATTAAGCAGCATCATTGCCGGGGCAAAGAACAGGCAGGATCTCCGGATGGTTATCAACGACCAGCTCCCCGAGCTTTTCGGAGGAAGATATTATACACTCTGCCTGATCAACGAAGATGGCGTAACACACTCTCCTTTCCTGCATACGGAGCAAAACAGCATTCCAGCCGGCAGGGGTGAAACACCCATCATCATATCCAGTCATCCAATTAATGACGGCATTTTTGAAAAGGCCCTTGCAAGTGAAGAGCCGGTACTCATAGAGCTGCAAACAGCCATGAAGGAAAAAACTGTTCCCCGGTATGTTTATCGCTGGTTCAATGCAGGTATCAGGGAAATGCTGCTGGTGAAAATCACAGGAGGTGGTATACCTATAGGCGTCCTGTATCTGTATGGAGAGAAAAAAGGTTCTTTTCAACCAGAAAAGTTCAAACTGTTCAAAGGCATCGCTGATATACTGGGAGCCGGATTCGGTAATGTCATTTTCGGTGAGAAGATAGCGCAACAACTCCGGGAAATAAGGAAGTACAAAGGACAAGCGGAAGAAAGTGAACCCGGATCACAGGAAAAGGCCGGACAGTGTAGTGGGCTTAAAAGTATTATCGGCACTTCTTCCGGAATACAAAACATTGTATCCGTAATAGAACGTATAGCGCCCTCCGATTCGACAGTGTTATTGCTGGGTGAAACGGGCACCGGTAAGGAAGTAATTGCGGGCGCCATACATGACGCATCGCCGCGCAGGAATAACAGGATGATAAAAATAAATTGTGCGGCATTGCCTCACAGTCTTTTTGAAAGCGAGCTTTTCGGACATGAGAAAGGCGCCTTCACAGGCGCTTTGCAACGCAGGATCGGCAAGTTTGAACTGGCGGAGAACAGTACCCTGTTCCTGGACGAAATAGGAGAAATACCTTTGGAGTTCCAGGCGAAACTATTAAGGGTACTCCAGGAAAAAGAGATAGAGCGGATAGGGGGAAAAGGCGTTATCAAAGTGAATGTTCGCATTATCGCAGCTACCAACCGTAATCTTGAAGAGGAAGTGAAGGCTGGCAATTTCAGGCTTGACCTGTATTACCGGCTGAACGTCGTACCAGTCTCTGTACCTCCGCTACGTAACCGGAAAGAGGATATTCCGGTTCTCGTAACGCATTTCCTCCAGCGTTATGCAGCTGCCAACAGGAAAAAAGCGCCTGTTGTGCCAGACAAAATAATGGAAAGCCTGATGCATCATGACTGGCCGGGCAATGTCAGGGAGCTGGAACACCTGCTCGAGCGTTCGGTGCTGCTTAGCAAAGGAAATGTGTTGCAGGTAGACCTCCCCGGCACACTTCATAAAGCGCCCCTTCCCGACAAGGAAGCTGCATTCAGTATCGTACCATTGGAAACAATGGAAAGGGAATATATCCTTAAAGTGGTCAGGCTTTGCAACGGAAGGATCGCCGGCCCTAACGGCGCCGCCGCGAAGCTCCGCTTACCGTCTACCACCCTCAATTCCCGTATGCAGAAACTGGGTATCAAAAAAGAGCATTTTAATATCCGTCAGTCCCTGAGGAAAATGACTGCTATTTAAACGCCTGCTTTATGCCCAGTCTTTTTATTTTAGAATATAATGTCTGTGCAGGAAGTCCCAACAATTCGGCAGCACCGCCGGGGCCCGATACTTTGCCATTGCTGGCCTTTAATGCAGTCAGAATATGATCACGCTCCATTTCATCCATTGTTTTAAGTTTGCCCCCCTCTTCACCACCAGGCCCTGTAACCGCTGAGGGCAGGTCAAAAACAGCGATCTCTTTCCCCGTTGCGAGGAGTACATGGCGTTCTATCAGGTGCTCTAATTCCCTGATATTACCTGGCCAGTCATATGATGCCAGCTGCCGCATGGCGCTTTCTGTTATCTTTTCAACGCCGGACTTATTTTTCTCCGAATATTTCTTCATAAAATAGTCTGCCAGCAAAGGTATGTCCCCCTTTCGTTTACGTAAGGGCACCAGCTCGATGGGAAAAACACTGAGCCGGTAATACAGGTCCAGCCTGAAACGCCCTTCAGCTACCTCCTTCTCCAGTTGCCTGTTGGTAGCGGCAATTACGCGCACATCTATTTTAACCGGTACATCACCGCCCACACGAACAACCTCCTTTTCCTGCAGTACCCGCAATAGTTTAACCTGTGCATCGGGTGTCAGCTCTCCTACCTCGTCCAGGAAGATCGTTCCGTAATGCGCCTGTTCGAACTTCCCTATCCTCTTTTGGTCTGCACCTGTGAACGCACCTTTTTCATGGCCAAATAGTTCTGTTTCGATGAGTGCAACTGGCAACGCTGCACAATCTACCACTACCATCGGCAGCTCGCTGCGGCGCGATAATCTATGAATAGCTCTTGCCACGAGTTCTTTCCCTGTACCGCTTTCCCCGGTGATCAATACCGATGTGTCAGCAGGAGCAACGATCCTGATCTTTTCCAGCGTTTCTGCAGTATGAGACCCCGCATCCTCCACCGGCAGGCGGATATTGCCGGCTTTCGCAGGCCCCGGGCGTTCATCGTGCCCGGCTTCTGTTTGTAGTTTATACCTGGCAATATCAAGCATAATGAAGAGGTCCTTTTCCCGGAAAGGCTTTACCAGGAAGCCGTGCGGACGGGTAAGTTTAGCTGCCTCCAGCGTACGCTGGTTGGTATTTGCTGAAATATACAGGAAGGGTATATGCTGTTGCATCAGTTCATTCCCAAGGTCAATTCCTGAATAATCGCCCTTCAGTATAATATCAATCAGCACCCAATCCGGCTGATGCTGTTGCAGCAGGATGCGTGCTTTATGAACAGACGATGCAATGCCGCAAACCACATATCCTGCCCGCTGCAACATTTGCTGCAGATCATTTGCAACAATGAATTCGTCTTCAACGATCAGTATTTTTCCTTTAGTCGTCATCAGTTCAATATATATTTTCTCTTCTCCGGTGCAAATTCATGGTACGGAAAGGTCACGCCGATACGTACTCCCGGACAATTATCCACCAGCGAAAATACGCCATCAAGTTGTTCGCTCAGTCCCTGCATAAGACGCATGCCCAGCGAATCGCTTTGCAGCGCTTCATTGAGATCGCCTATGCCGATACCATTGTCACTGATGGAGAGCTGGCAATTTTTATCGTCTCCCATTTTCAGAGATACAGTGATGGTTCCTTTTTTTCCGTTCGGGAATGCATACTTCAGCGAGTTACTGATAGCCTCATTAAGAATGAGCCCCAGTGGTACTGCCTGTACCACTTCAAGTTCTATATGTTCACAGTCAACAATAAATTCCTTGTTATCTCCTGCTTCATGTCCATCTTTCATATAACCGATCAGCTCTGGTATATACCAGCGCATATCAATCTTACTGAGATTGTCTGTCTGGTAAAGCCGCTGATGTATAAGCGACATAGAATACATGCGCTGCTGGCTGTTCCTGATGGCATCAATTGCATCTTTATTGTTAAGATACCTGGACTGTGTATTCAGCAGGCTGATAATAACCTGCAGGTTGTTCTTCACACGGTGATGGATCTCTTTCAGCAGCCATTCCTTGTCGTCTACCAGTCTCCGGAGGTCCTCGTTCTGCCTGTTGATCTCATCCCGCTGTGTTTTAAGCCTGACGTTCATGATTTGTTTGTTCCGGTAACGGCTATAAATCAGTCCCAGAAAAACAATGAGCAGGAAGCCCCCCGCAATGGTTACATTCCTGATGATCTTTTCCTTCTGCAGGGAGATCGCCTGGGCCCTGCTTTTCTGCACCAGCAATTTAATATCGTTATCTTTCTTTTCCGTTTCGAACTGGAACTGCAGTTCTCCCAGTTGCCTGGACTGTATCATATTCCGGAGGGAATCAGATATTGATTTAAAGTTCCTGAAATGCGCTAATGCCATTCCAGGGTTACCGGCAGCTGAGTCTATCTGGTAATGGAGATATTCTGCTGTAGCCCGTTTGGATTTTATCACCGGATAGCGGTCCAGCATGCCGGACATGGCGTCCAGGTATTGCCGCCCTTCTGTAAAACGGCCGGCTTTCACCAGGTAGGAAGCCATTGAAAACCGCAAGGCCTGCCGCATGTTTTCATGCAGATCTGCCTGATCATATACCGCCTTCAGCTTACGAAAATATATTTCCGCATGCTGCATATCGTCTGTCGCCATATAGATATGCATACGCAAAATGTTGAAAAGGCCTTCATCATATACATCCAGCTCCGGTGCTATCGCCATTCCTATATCTAATGAATCCAGTGCCTGTCTGTAGGATTTCCTCTTTGCCAATACGCGGGCAATGTTGATCTCTATGTTCATTACCGCGAATGAGTCTTTATTGGCGTAGGCGATCGGTAAGGCCTTGTTGTAACAGGCCATCGCCTGCCGGTGATTCTCGATAGACCAGTAACAATCGCCCAACCGGTTGTAAATGGTGGCCATCAGCGAGCCGCTGTCCTTCAGCTCTTCCCCGATCTTCACGGCAAGCGTATTGTAGCGGAGCGATTCCTGGAATTTATCCATTTTTACATAAACAGCGCCTATAAGTCCGTAGACGCCCTGCAGGCGTTTATAACCAAGTTCCTGGTAGAGGCTTACCGCTTTATTCAGGTTGTTAAGTGCATTGGTATAGTCCTGTTTCACCTGGTACAGATCACCTATGAATTCCCTGAGCTGTGCTTCTGTCAGTTTCTCTCCCAGGCCGGCATAGATTTGCATGCCCTGCTCATAAAGTGCTATTTTACGGGACATGTCATCCCCGTCATTATCATAGGTGCCTCCCAGCTCTATCAATGCCTGGGCTTTTTCCCTGGCGGTACCAGCCTGGCCGAGTATTTCCAGGGCCTTCGCAGCCGGTTCGCCCGCCTTTGCACTCTGCCCCATTTCCCGCAGCGTTTTTGCGCGCAATAGCCAGCTTAATCCGATACCCCGTTGATATTGTTGCTGCTTGCTTATCCGTTCTATTTCACCGGCAATATTCATGGCACTGTCCATATCCTCCTTAAAAGATCCGGGCTTTTCCAGACAGCGTTCAGCATGCCGCATTAATTCCCCGATCATGACGGTATCGGGAAGTGCATCCCTGCCATGATCACGCCGCCCTTCACATCCTATGCATGTTGTAAGCAAAAGGATCCCAATAAAGCAGGCAATAAAAATATATTTATTCATAAACCGTTCACTGTTGATGCCGGACACGAATTTAGTCTGAAAAATGGAAGAGTTGCTAAAAAGGAGGGCGATGGTGGATGGCAGCGGGTCCACACACCCGCTGCCCTTCATCGTGGTTCTTCAACAAAAATACAATCTGGGGCCTTGCAAAAATGGTCACGATTTCCTTCGTGTTGATACTATGTTGATACTATAAAGACGGTTAAAATATTCCTGTAATTTGCTTCGTGATATCGTCGGAGTATACATTGCCGGTCCACATAAAACATTGTCTGTAAACAATCTTCATGGATAATTAAAGCAGCCATATATACCTGTAACATTCTTCTTCAAGGGCTTTCAAAATCACAATGCAAAATTAGTCACGAAGTCAGGGAAAAAAATCCCGGAAAACAGGGGTTTTCCCAGGGAGGTCCTATTGATATTTTTACAATGGAAAAATAATAAGAATATGTATCTCAAATAATTATATATTTCCGCCCTGATTTATGCCATGAGAATACCTATACTTATCGTCCTAATTTGTATAACTACCCGGTTATACGCGCAGAAAACCACCAGCCAGCGTGGGGCATCCGACGCAGTATCTGCCGACCTGTATATCAGGCTGGCCAGGAAACTGCCGCTGAGAGACACCGTACAGGCACTGAAATATTTCCAGCAGGCATTGCAGCTGGAACAAAAGAATGAGAATAAGCTCGGTATTGCACGTACCTACCTGGCAATTGGCGCCTGGTTCAATTCCATTAATAATTTCCAGGAGGCGGAAAAACACCTGCTCATTGCACGGGAAGACGTCATGAAAGATACCAGCCGGGAGGCCCGCATGCTGCTGGCCAACATAAAGACCAACCTGGCAGAGGTGCTGGGCAATAAGGGGCAAACCCAGTTACAAACAGAAGAATACCTGCAAACCATTCCCCTGCTGGAGAAAATGAATGCCATCCCGGAACTGAACGCCACTTACCAGGACCTGGGAGATATTTTCTTTAGTAAATCACAGTATAAGACCGCCATCACCTATTATTATAAAAGTCTGACCAGCTACGAAGATCCTTCCCGTTATTACGACCTGATAGCCAGCCGGCATCTCAGCCTGGCCAGCTGTATGTATCACCTGGACAGCCTCCAGAAGATGGAACAGCATCTGCAGGAAGCCAAAGAAAAGCTGGACAAAACGGGTGTAGATTCCATTAATATATGGGCAGATTATTATTATCATGAAGGCCTGCTGGATATAAAGCACCAGTTGTACCATCATGCAGCCACCATGTTCTACAGCGGTCTGACCATTGCCCGCAGGCTGAATTACAATGTGGCCATCTGTAATAACCTGTACTCGCTGGCGAAACTCTTCGAAAAACAGGGTCAGTACGACAAGGCAATGAAGCTGATGGATGAATACGGGCGACTGTCCTATACGCTGAAAGATTTCCCTTTCCGTTTACATGCCCTGGACCTGATGGCCGAGTTGTCGTTTAAACAACATTATCCTGATGAAGCCTATAAATATCTGCGGAAGTACATCATACTTGCAGATAGCCTGCAGGAGCGGGAAGTGACGGAAAAGATTCATGAACTGGAAGCCCATTACCAGTCTTCCGAAAAAGAGAACCGCATCAAGCTGTTACAGCATGAGAACGAACGCCAGGAATTTGCATTGCAGAAGAACCGCCTGTTGATATCACTGATGGTGGTGATCATATTATCGTTGCTGGTGGTAGCGGCGCTCAGTTACCTGTTTTACCGCAATGGCCGCAAGCTGCTGGAGCAACAGCGGCAGCTGCATCAATTTGAGGTGGAGCGCATCCGCCAGGAACATAAGATCTCCCTCCTCTCTGCGATGCTGGAAGGACAGGAGAAAGAGCGTACTAGGTTGGCGCGCGACCTGCATGACGGCCTGGGTGGATTGTTGTCTGGTATTAAACTGGAACTGTCTACCGTAACCCCTTCGCAGACCACTGTACACAGGCAATCGCTGATACAGAACACTTTACAGCGGCTGGATGGAGCAATGGACGAGTTGCGCCGTATAGCCCGCAGCATGATGCCGGAAATACTCATTAAATATGGCCTGGGTGAAGCAACCGTAGAATATTGCAGGGGATTGAAGAAGACCGGCACTGACAATATCATTTGCCAGGTATTCAATTTCCAGGCAGAGGCGATGGAACATACACGGCAGGTGGTGTTGTACCGGATCATGCAGGAGCTGGTGAACAATGCCATCAAACATGCGGAGGCATCTCAGATACTCGTACTGTTACAACAAACGGATAATACCCTGTTCCTCACTGTAGAAGATGACGGGAAAGGATTTGATACGACAGTAGGTAACAAGCTCAAAGGAGCCGGACTGGCAAATATCGAAGCCCGCGTGGAATTCCTGGGTGGTAAAATAGATATTCAGTCAGAACCCGGCACCGGTACAGCTATTACCATTGAATGCGCAACATCCATTAGTTAAACTTAATTGAAAGCAGTTATGATCAAAGTAGTAGTGGTGGAAGATCACCCGATCATGGTAGAAGGGCTGAAGAACATCTTGCGGAGCGATGCAGGAATAGAGCTGAACGGCGATTATGGAGACGGTAAGAGTGTGTTACAGGCGCTGGAAAAAGGGCAGCCCGATGTAATACTGATGGACGTAAACCTTCCGGACATCAGTGGAGTAACCCTTTGCGGAGAAGTGAAAAAGAAATATGAAGATGTAAAGATCATTGCGTTGAGCATACATGATGAGCAACCGGTCATCCACAGCATGCTGCAGAACGGGGCAAGCGGTTATGTACTGAAGAATGCACTGGGCAATGAGATCATCCGGGCCATATATGCTATCATGGATGGAGAGGAATACCTGTGCAGCAGCACCAAGGAAGCGCTGAAGAATGCCGATATGGAGTTGCTGAAAGCCATCCCCCGCATTACCCGCAGGGAAAAAGAGATCCTGCAGCTGATCGGTAAGGGATTGACCACGATGCAGATAGCTGATCAGTTATTCATCAGCACCCATACGGTGGAAAGTCACCGTAAGAACCTGATGGAAAAATTCGGGGTAAATAATACCACTTCCGTTGTGAAGCTGGCCTCGGAATACAAACTGCTTTAACCGGCGTCCACTTCCAGGAGCGCAAGTCTGGCAGGATCTTTTACGGCGATACTTTTGCCGGAAATGGCGATGATGTCTTCCTGTATCAGCTCACTCATGATACGAAAGGCAGTTTCATAGGTAGTGCCGGTATAAGACGCGAGGTCCTGCCGGCTGAGTGTCATATTGATATAACCATCTCCGTTCGTACCGAACTTTTGCCGGAGGAAGAGCAGGGCATGCGCAATACGGCCTTTTACAGGCATATGCACAAGATTACGCATGTTCTTTTCCGATTCCTGCAGCTCACTTGCATAGAACATCATCAGGGCATGCAGGAATTCATGATTGACCTTGAGTGTGGCCTGGAAAAAAGCGAGGTCTATAAAGCAGAGATCCACTGTTTCGAGTGCGGTTGCCGATACGGGGTAGACCATTTCACTGCCCACTCCCCTATGACCGACAATGTCGCCTTCTTCTGCAAAGCGGACGATCAGTTCCTTTTCTTCGCCCCAATGCTTGTGTACCTTTACTTTACCTGCATTCACGAAATAGATCCCATTCACCGGCTCTCCTTCCCGGAAGAGCATCTGACCTTTTTTTAACGTGA
Organism: Chitinophaga filiformis; assembly: GCF_023100805.1. NCBI lineage: Bacteria > Pseudomonadati > Bacteroidota > Chitinophagia > Chitinophagales > Chitinophagaceae > Chitinophaga > Chitinophaga filiformis. Next base: position 2,931,510 of record NZ_CP095855.1, on the reverse strand, counting down.
AACTTTGTCTGTGTGCCGCAATTGCGGGTTTCCACGCAGGAATACACAGCTTACATAACATACAGGATTGCAGATCGCAACCATGTTTATCTTTCTTCATGCCTGTCGATTAATTGCTGCACCGTGCCAGCCATGTCCTTCAGTTCGACCACTTTCCCTACCACTATTACTGCCGGATTGGACATGCCGGCATGTTGCGCCTTAAATACTATGTCTTTTACTGTACCTGTAACCACCTTTTCCCGATCAGTAGAACTGTTCTGAATGATAGCCACAGGCAGATTACTTTTACCGTACCCTGCAAATATATCCATAATAGCCTCAAGCTTGCTCATTGCCATTAATATAATAACAGTGGCAGTGGAGCGCGCCGCGAGGTCAATGTCTGCGGAGATCTCTCCTGTCAGGGTAGTACCCGTGGTAACCCAGAAGCTCTCTGTCATCCCCCTCGAAGTAAGCGGTATCATCTGACCCGCAGGGGCAGCCAATGCACTGGAGATCCCCGGAATGACCTGCACCGGGATGCCAGCCCCCTTTGCGGCAGCTATCTCTTCCGTAGCCCTGCCAAAAACAAATGGATCACCACCCTTTAGCCTTACCACGTGCCCGTGGCTCCGGGCATATGATACGATCAGGTGGTTGATCTCCTGCTGAGACAACGAATGACATCCGTAGCGCTTGCCTACAAACTTAACGACGGCTCCGGGTTTTGCATAGGTCAATAAAGCCTCGTTCACCAGGGCATCATATAATATGACATCCGCCTGCCGGATGACGTTCACTGCTTTCAAAGTGATCAGCTCCGGATCGCCTGGACCTGCTCCCACCAAAGATAAATATGCCATACGAGATATATTACAAAAATATTTATATGAGTAAAATCATACGAACCACTATAAAATTAGAACTCTTATTGCTAATTTCATGATGCAGATCATAAAAAACGGCACATTTTAGGACTCGATCAGGAAAATTGTTATCATATTAATTATTTAAACATATATGTGCCGTTTCAAAATTATCAACTCAAATCTTTGCCAATGAAAATTGTAATTATAGGCAATGGCATGGTTAGCTACAAGTTTTGCGAGAAAATAATCTCCAAATTGCCGGCCGGGACCACTGAAATCGTAGTTTTCGGAGAAGAACCCCGCCCTGCCTACGACCGTGTGCATTTAAGTGAATTTTTTGCCGGCAAAACTGCAGATGACCTTCTTATGGCCCCCGCTGACTGGTATGCTTCCAATAATATTACGCTTCACCTCGGCGATCCTGTTCAGCAGATTGACCGTAATACTAAAACAGTTCACTCATTTAAAGGTATTACCGAAGCTTACGACTATCTCGTTATTGCTACCGGCTCTTCCGCTTTTGTACCTCCTATCCCCGGCGTGGACAAAAAAGGGGTATTTATTTATCGTACCATAGAAGACCTGGAGTTAATGCGCGACTATGCCCCCAAAGCAAAAAGAGGGGTAGTGATCGGCGGCGGCCTGTTGGGCCTGGAAGCCGCTAAGGCATTACTGGACCTGGGCATTTCCGATACCCATGTAATAGAATTCGCGCCAAGGCTAATGCCCCGGCAGATCGATGAGAACGGTTCCCGCATCCTGGAGCAGCAGTTGAGGCAGCTCGGATTACAGATACATACTAATAAAAATACCAGCGAGGTACTGGGCGACGAGACCATTACCGGACTGCAGTTTGCCGATGAGAGCATACTACAGGCTGACATGCTGGTGATCTCCGCCGGTATTAAACCACGCGACGAGCTGGCAAAACTGAGCGGCCTGGAAACTGGTCACCGGGGAGGTATTGTAGTGAATGAACACTTACAAACCACTGATCCTGAAATATATGCTATCGGCGAATGTGCCCTCTATCATGGCATGATCTACGGACTGGTAGCGCCAGGATATGAAATGGCGGAAGTAGTAGCCACTCATATTGCCGGCGAGGCACAGCAGAAAACCTTCACCGGTTTTGATATGAGCACCAAACTGAAACTGATCGGCGTGGATGTGGCCAGCTTCGGCGATCCTTTTGTATCTGCAGAAAGCAGCAGGAGCATCGTGTTTGAAGATACCATGAAAGGAGTGTACAAACGCATCAGTATCAGCAATGACGGAAAATACCTCTTGGGGGGTATCCTGATCGGAGATGCCGACGCCTACAATATGTTGTTACAGACGGCCAAAAACAAAGTGATCCTTCCTCCCAACCCCGAAGATGTACTGCTGGGCGCCCGTGGTGGCAGCCAGGAGGCCGGTCCGGGCGTACTGGGTTTACCGGACGATGCCATCATCTGCAGTTGTGAAAGCGTGAGCAAAGGCAACATCTGTGCAGCGGTGGAAGCCGGCAATGAAACGCTGGACGCTGTTAAGAAATGCACCAAAGCCGGCACCTGCTGCGGCGGCTGTACGCCTATGGTGAAAGATCTCATTACCGGCACCATGAAGGCCCAGGGTAAATATATCCGTAATGTGATCTGCGAGCACTTCTCGTATTCCCGCCAGGAACTCTATGACCTGATCCGTATCAAAGAGGTACGCTCTTTCGATGAGGCGCTGGATCACTACGGTCATGGCGATGGCTGCGAAATATGTAAACCGGTGATAGCCTCTATCATGGCCAGTCTCTGGAATGATATGATCCTGGATAAAGGGAATGATGTTGTGCAGGATTCCAATGACCGTTTCCTGGCCAATATCCAGAAGGGTGGTACCTATTCTGTTGTTCCCCGCATCCCCGGTGGAGAGATCACTCCCGCAAAACTACTGGTCATCGCACAGGTGGCCCTGAAATATAACCTGTACACCAAGATCACCGGCGGACAACGCATCGATCTTTTCGGCGCTCACCTCAGCGACCTGCCGGATATCTGGGAAGAGCTGATCGCAGCTGGTTTTGAAAGCGGGCACGCATACGGAAAGGCCCTTCGTACTGTTAAAAGCTGTGTAGGTTCCACCTGGTGCCGTTTCGGGCTGCATGACAGCGTGAGCTTCGCCATAGAGATAGAAGAACGTTACCGTGGTCTGCGTGCTCCGCACAAGATCAAATCCGCAGTATCCGGTTGTATCCGTGAATGTGCAGAGGCGCAGTCCAAAGACTTTGGCATCATTGCTACAGAAAAAGGCTGGAACCTGTATGTAGGTGGTAACGGAGGCTCCAAACCACAACATGCCATCCTGCTGGCTGCAGACCTGGATAGTGAAACCTGCATCCGCTATATAGACCGCTTCCTGATGTTCTACATCAAGACAGCTGATCCGCTGACCCGTACCGCTACATGGCTGAACAAGCTGGATGGTGGCATCACCTATCTCCGTAACGTAATAGTAAATGACAGCCTGGGAATAGCAGAAGAACTGGAAAGAGAAATGCAGGCACTTGTAGATAAATATAAATGCGAGTGGAAGGAAGTAGTTGAAAATCCTGAACTGCGCAAGCGCTTCAATCACTTTGTGAATGCGCCGGGTGCGAAAGATCCGACTGTAAAATTCGATACACTGCGGGAACAGAAAAAGGCCGCAGAATGGAAATAACCGTCCAACTCATTAAAAGACATTCATCAATAAACAGATAACTTATGTCCACCGCCATTAGCACAAACACAACCGTAGAATGGTTCTTTGCCTGTAACGTGATAGACGTTCCACCAAACGGAGGAGTATGCGTAAAGTATGATGATGTACAGATTGCATTGTTCCGCTTTGCCAGACGCGACGCCTGGTACGCTACGCAGAACCTGTGTCCTCACCGTCAGCAGATGGCGCTCAGCCGCGGCATGACCGGCACACACAACGGCGAGCCGAAAGTGGCCTGTCCGTTCCATAAAAAAACATTCTCTCTCGAAGACGGCCGTTGCCTGTCTGACGAGACAGAATGCTCCCTCACCACCTACCCTGTCAGGGTTGAAAACGACAAGGTGTACATAGGGATCATGCAGGAAGCATAATATCAGCAGAGAGCGGGAATATCTCTTATTGCTCACATTATCAACCAAAGACTGCATGAAACATTTATTCTCAGCGGGTTTCTTTTACCTGCTCTGTATGTTTTTTTTCCGTCCGTCAGCGCATGCACAATTTACGATGGGCGCACAACTCCGAACGCGCACCGAATTGAAGGACGGTCAGGGGGCGCCGCTACCGCAAGGTTCTTCCCCTGCCTTTTTTACCTCCCAGCGCAGCCGCCTGTATGCAGGCTTCAGTGGCTACCGCTTTAAACTGGGATTGACAGTACAGGACGTCCGGATATGGGGACAGGACGCATCTACCATTAACAAGGTCACTACACAGGAGAACAATGGACTGCTGGTACACGAGGCCTGGGCTGAAATTATGCTGCTGGACACAGTAGTAAAGAACAGGAACCTCAGCCTCAAGATCGGCAGGCAGGAAATTATGTATGACGACAGCCGCCTGCTGGGAAATCTCGACTGGGCGCAACAAGGCCGCCGGCATGATGCAGCGGTGCTGAAGTATGAAACCGGACCATATACCTTACACCTGGGAGCCGCCTTCAACCAGAATAAGGAAAATGCAGCCGGTACAGTTTATAACCCCACTCCCCCTGGCAACTACACCGCTACCACAAATGGCGGCACTATGTATAAAAGCCTGGAATACCTGTACGCTTCAAGAAAACTATCTGCAGGAACCATCTCTTTCTTATTCCTCTCCGATCAGTTTTCTAAGTTCCATCCCGACAGCACCGGCGTTAAGATCTGGGACAAGGGCGCACATACACGTATGACAACGGGCATGTATTTCAATAACACTTTCAATAAGCTGACGCTTACCGCTGCAGGATACTACCAGTTTGGGAAGAATGCGAATGCACAGAAGCTCAGCGCCGGATTACTATCTGCCGCTTTTCAATACCAGCTGTGTAAATCCTTCAGCGCAGGCCTGGGAACAGATTATACTACAGGCGGCGTGAATGCAGCAGGCAAGAGCCACGCATTCGATCCGCTGTACGGTACTCCACATAAGTTCTGGGGATACATGGACTACTTCTATGTAGCCAGCGGCTTCGGTAACCGTGGATTGCAGGATTATTACCTGAAAACAAAATATAAAGCGGGTTCAAAGTTTCTGCTGACCGGAGACCTGCATGAGTTCTACAGCGCAAGTGAAGTAATACAGAACGGGGTTTCACTCAGCCGGAAATTCGGTACTGAAGCGGACCTGGTGGCAATGTACGCCCTCACAAAAGTGATATCTTTTGAAGCAGGATACAGTCACTTCTGGAATACGGCTTCGCTGACCTCAGCCGCAGTTAAGAATATCTCCAATGCCCAAAGCAACAGTAACTGGGCATATGTGTCCATCAACATCAGACCGGAGATGATCTTTAATAAGTAAACAACATTGTTCAACCAGGAACTTTTTCAACATGAATACTCAACAACCGCTCAATAAACTTCCGCTCTTTTCTCTGAACTCGGTACAGATGCGTACATTTCATACCACCTGGCTGATGTTCTTCGTCTGTTTCTTCGGATGGTTTGGCCTCGCGCCGCTGATGCCTACTATCAGAGAAGACCTTGGGCTGACGAAATCGCAGGTGGGTAATATTATTATCGCCTCTGTATCCAGCACTATCATTGCACGACTGATCATCGGTAAGCTGTGCGATACCTGGGGCCCTCGCAAGACGGCTATACGACTATTGATAGCAGGTTCCCTGCCGGTATTTCTTGTAGGACTGGCCCACGACTATACAACGTTCCTCTTATTTCGCCTTGCTATCGGCGTAATAGGCGCTTCTTTCGTCATAACACAGTTTCATACATCCATGATGTTTGCAGCGAACATAAAAGGTACTGCCAATGCCGTTACCGGCGGATGGGGAAACCTCGGTGGTGGTGTGACCAATATGGTAATGCCGCTCATCTTTGCCGCCATTGTCGGATTCGGATATACCAAACAGGAAGCATGGCGTTTTGCGATGATCGTACCCGGTATCATGATGCTGATAGTGGCATGGATGTACCATCGTTTTACCAAAGACACCCCTGCCGGTAATTTCGATGAGATTGACCGCAGTAACAGTGTTAAAGCAAAAACTGACTGGACAATACTGGGCGACTGGCGTATATGGGCACTGACGATGGCTTATGGCATGTGCTTCGGTATGGAGATCACATTCGATAACGTAGCATCCCTGCATTTCGTAGACACCTTTCATCTCTCGCAAAGCAGCGCTGGCTTCTGGGCAGGCATCTTTGGCTTCATGAACATTTTTGCAAGGGCTATGGGCGGTATCGTATCAGATAAAGTAGGCGCCAAAGCAGGCATGAAAGGAAAGGGTATCCTGCTGGCAATTGTCTTGCTGCTGGAAGGTATCGGGCTGCTGTTGTTTGCACAGGCAGGTTCCCTGGCGCTCGCCATTATATCCATGCTCAGCTTCGCATTGTTCCTGAAAATGGCCAATGGTGCTACCTATGGTATCGTACCTTTTATCAATGAAAAAAATGTGGGCCTGGTAAGCGGTATCGTGGGTGCCGGCGGTAACCTGGGCGGTATGCTGTTCGGTTTCCTGTTCAAGTCAGAAAGCATCACTTATGTGGAAGCGTTTACTTATATCGGTTATATCGTGATAGCTGTATCATTCATCGTAATGATCACAAGATTCATTAAGAAACCTGCTGCAGAAACGGCCTCCTCAGCTGCCGGCAACGTAGCATTTGCAGAATAACAATGACAGGCAATCATCAACATAGTAAACTCCCTGCGGGCAGTTACCGTAGCACCTGCTGCTATTGCGGCGTAGGTTGCGGTATCATTGTACACAGGGACAGGCAGGGAAAACTCAGCGTGGAAGGAGATAAAGACCATCCGGTGAACAAGGGCATGCTTTGCTCGAAAGGCATGAACCTGCATTACACCGTGATGGACACATCAGACAGGCTTTATTACCCGGAAATGCGCTACCACCGGCATATGCCACGGCAGCGCGTTTCCTGGGATCAGGCGCTGGAGCGTACTGCCGCAGTGTTCAGCCAGATGATAGCTCAGTATGGACCTGAATCTGTAGCATTCTACGCTTCCGGCCAATGCCTGACAGAAGAATACTATGTGGTGAATAAGCTGATCAAAGGATTCATTGGCAGTAATAATATAGACACGAACTCGCGCCTGTGTATGAGCAGCGCGGTAGCTGCCTATAAACTGTCACTGGGAGAAGACAGCGTGCCTGGAAATTACGATGATATAGAACAGACAGATTGCATATTTGTAGCCGGCGCTAATCCTGCCTGGTGCCACCCGATACTGTGGCGCCGGATAGAGGCCGCAAAGGCGAAGAACCCGGCGCTGAAAATCATTGTGAGCGATCCGCGTGTGACGCAGAGCTGCGCCATAGCCGATGTCCACCTGCAACTGATGCCGGGTACGGATATCGTACTGCATCATGCTATTGGCAGACTGCTGATAGAAGCCGGTCATACCGATCACAATTTTATTCAGCAACACACAGAAGGTTTTGCGAAATACCGTGATACTGTCATGCTGCGCAGCATTAGCAGCGCGGCTGCAGTATGCGGTATTTCGGAAGACCTCATCTATGAAGCCGCCGCCCTGATCGGGCAGTCAAAAGGCTTTATGACCATGTGGACCATGGGATTGAACCAGAGCGCCGTAGGCGTAAACAAAAACCTGAGCCTGATCAATCTCAACCTCATCACCGGCAAGATAGGGAAACCCGGCTGCGGACCATTCTCCCTGACCGGCCAGCCCAATGCTATGGGCGGACGGGAAGTAGGTGGACTATCCAATATGCTGCCGGCGCATCGTGTGCTCGACAATCCGGCACACCGCAAAGAAGTACAGGAATTCTGGGGTGGCACCACTATCTCCGATAAGCCGGGACTGACCGCTGTCGAAATGTTTGAGGCCCTGAATGATGGGCGCCTGAAGGCTATCTGGATCATGTGTACCAATCCGCTGGTAAGTCTTCCGGACGCACGTATGGCGGAAGCAGCTTTACAGAAAGCGAAGTTTGTTGTGGTACAGGAAATATCTTCCAAACCGGAAACATTGCGTTATGCAGACGTAGTGCTTCCTGCAGCTGCCTGGACAGAAAAGGAAGGCACCATGACCAATGCGGAAAGGCGTATCACTTATCTGCAAAAGATAAACGATGCTCCGGGAGAAGCATTACCTGATGCAGAGATCATCTGCCGCTTCGCAAGAAAAATGGGATATCAGGGATTTGACTACGATAACCCTGCTGCAATATATGCAGAACATTGCCGGCTCACCGCCGGGACCAATATCGACGTCAGCGGCGTTAGCTATGAGCTGCTGAAGGAAAAAAGATCTTTGCAATGGCCATATCCAGCCGGTGGCACAGATCAGGGTACACCAAGACTATTTACTGATCATAAATTTTATACGGCCTCCGCGAAAGCGATCATTCATGCTGTACCGGACGATAACCGGTCTGCGCCAACTGATCCGCAGTGGCCCCTCATCCTTACTACAGGCCGCATCCGCGACCAGTGGCATACTATGAGCAAGACCGGTAAGGTCAGCAAACTGAAACAACATATCCCGGCGCCGCTGCTGGAGATCCATCCGGAAGACGCTATAGACAGAGATATCCGGGAAGGGGATATTGTGGAGATCTTCAGTGAGAATGGCCTTGTGCGCGTAAAAGCACAATTAAGCAAATCCATCAAAAAAGGGGTGGTATTCCTTCCCATGCACTGGGGTAAAATACTTGACAATGACCTGAACAGGGCCAACAATCTTACCAACCGGCTGGTAGATAAGATATCCAAACAACCGGACCTGAAGTATACCGCGGTGCAGGTAAAACTGTACCAGAAGGCAGTACAGAAGATCGTTATTATTGGTGCAGGCGCGGGCGCCTGTGGATTTGTAAAGGCCTATCGTGAAATAAACAGTACTGATACCATCACGGTATTCAGTAAAGAAGATCAGCCTTTCTACAACCGGGTGATGTTACCCGATTATATCAGTGGCACCCAGCAATGGGCGCAACTGGTGAAGATGACAGACGAAGAAGAAAACATGCTGGATATTACCCTGCACAGAGGTGTGAGCGTTAATGAGATAGACCGGGAGCAGAAAACAGTAACAGACAGCAATGGCAACATACATACATATGACATATTGATCATGGCAATGGGCAGCCGTGCGGCCACCCTGAGAGATACACCTCCACTGGAGGGCATATTTACCATGCGTAACCGGCGTGATGCAGATGCATTCGTCAGGCATATTGACCCGGCTGCGGGGAAAGTGATGATCGTTGGTGGCGGATTGCTGGGTATTGAATTAGCTGCTTCACTAAGAGAAATGGATATAGACGTGGCCGTTGTACAACGCACGTCTAAACTGATGGACCGACAGCTGGATGCCCTGGGCAGCCAGCTGTTATTTGAAGAGCTGACCGACCGTGGAATCGAGATCCTGTACAACGATGAAATAGCGCGCTTCACCGGCCTGAATAAACTCGATGGCATACAGCTGAAAAGCGGCAGGCATGTAACTTGCCAGGCCGTCGTTATGTCCATAGGAACTGTGCCGAATATCGAACTGGCACGCGCCACCCACCTGCTTTGCAAAAGAGGCGTGGTGGTAAATGAATACCTGCAGACGAGTGATCCCAACATCTTCGCTATCGGGGAAATTGCAGAGTTCAACGGTACCCTCTACGGCATTACTGCAGCGGCAGAGCAACAGGCAGCTGTAGTAGCCCGCTACCTGGCCGGCGATCTGACAGGCTATTATGAAGGATCTTTGTTTATGAATATCCTCAAGATGCATGGTACCGATCTGTGCTCACTGGGTATGATAGAAACACCCGATGATCCTGCATACGAAGAAGTAGTGTTCATTGATAAATCAAAACGGTACTACAAGAAATGCGTTATCCATAACGACCGCCTGGTAGGCGCTATCCTGATCGGCGATAAATCGGAGTTCCTGGAGTTCAGGGACCTGATCTCCAACAAAATAGAGTTATCTGAAAAAAGACTGGAACTATTGCGCTCAGGTAAGAAAGCCACGCCGGTGATCGGCAAACTTGTATGTAGTTGTGGAAGTGTGGGAGAAGGCAATATCTGTGAGAAAATAAAAGAAGGCGCTACCACGCTGGAAAGTGTATGCCAGGCCTCGGGCGCCGGAATGGGATGCGGCAGTTGCCGTCCGGAGATAAAAGCCATATTGGAGAAGGAACTGCCCTCCGGTAAAAAGGAAGAGGCAGTATTTATCATGCAAGCAGTTTAATCATGATCAGACATTCGCAGACAGTAAGCATCAATTTTACAGGAGGGATCGTATCTCCCGGGCAACTGCTGACTATCCTGGATATAGCGGCAGCCGCCAGGGTAACCCAGGTAAAATTCGGCTTACGGCAACAACTGCTGATAGAGGTACCCGGCAAATACCGGGATCAATTTGAAGAAGATTGCGCCCGCCAGCAGATCGTGTTCCATGCTTACGGCACTGCACCCAATATCACCAGCTCCTATCCGGCAGCTGGCATTTTTATTAGTGATAGCTGGTTAAGTGAGGGTATCTATAAAGATGTATTTGCATTATTTGATTATACGCCTGCCCTGAAAGTGAATATCTGCGACAGCAAACAGACCTTCACACCTTTTTTCTCAGGACACATTAACTGGATCGCGGCAGGAGCCGCACATTACTGGCACCTGTTTATCCGCTTTCCTAAAAGCAGCCGCCTTTTTGCGTGGCCGGACCTGGTCTATACGAACAGTATCGGGCAGCTAAGTCAATGTATAGAGTCTGTCGTATATGAGCGTCCCTTCATCAGCAATGACGAGCTGTATGCGCTTGTTAACAGCAAGCTGGAATATGCATGCCGTCCGGTAACTGCCGAGCTGGAACTGCCTCCTTTTCACCTGCCTTATTACGAAGGTTTCAACCGGCATGAGAATCATTACTGGCTGGGCATTTATCGCCGTGATGAAGAGTTTCCCCTTGCATTCCTGCAGAACCTCTGTAATATATGCCTGGAAACGCGGACAGGACAGCTGTATGCTACCTCATGGAAATCGCTCATCGTCAGGAATATAGCACCTGAGCACAGAAGGTTGTGGGACTATATCCTTGGCAAATACGGGATCAATGTAAGACATGCAGCCAACGAACTGAACTGGCATGTAGAAGACAACAGTGAAGACGCCCTGATCATCAAAAGGCACATCATCCGTCATTTCGATAATGCCGATGTCAGAACCTATGGATTGTGTTTCAGCATCCGCATCAATCCCGGGAATAACTGCTTTGGTTCCATCGTGATCAGCAAGCAGGAAAGTAAGACCAAAAGCCGCCTGAAAGGGCATCAGCGTTTTGATATTCTGTATACGCAGGATTTTAACCCCAATTCGGGCACTTTATTACCCTATCGGACAGGAGTGGCCAAAGAACACCTGGGACCTTATATTACATCTCTTTGCCGCGAGTTCTATGAGAACAGTGCGCTTACCGATCCCCTGGTGAATTATGTAGCTGGCCAGCAAACGGTTATCAGCAGTACACAACCGGAAAAAGAGGTGCATCAGTGTACCCGCTGCCTGACTGTTTATGACGAAGCCATTGGCGATCCCGGCCAGGGTATTGCGCCAGGTACCCTCTTTCAGGACCTGCCGGAACAATATTGCTGCTCACTTTGCGACGCGCCTCTCTCCGACTTCACCGCTGTTACAGCAACCTCACTGGGATGGCTGGCCGGCGCGCAGGATTAACAATACATTTACATTTTTCGCATATGCACGACAGCAGGTACTTACAGTGAAAATTGCTGTTTTTTTATCATAAAAAGCCATAATACATACACTAAAACGTTATAGAACTATCTTTTTTCGTATTATTTTTGCAGCGCAAATCGCGTAAATAAACTAATATGTCTCCTAAATCGGCGCCTGACATCGTTTTAATCGGTGCGGGCATAATGAGTGCAACGCTAGGCGTACTGTTGAAAGAATTACAACCAGAACTGACCATTGAGATATTCGAAAGACTGGATATCATTGCAGGAGAAAGTTCGGATGCATGGAATAACGCAGGTACAGGACATTCTGCTTTCTGCGAACTCAACTATACCCCCGAAAAGAATGGCAGCATCGAGATCGGTAAAGCGATCAAGATCGCCGAATCCTTTGAGGTATCCAAGGAATTCTGGTCTTTCCTCGTTCAGGAAGGATGCGTTAAATCACCGGAGACATTTATACAGAGTGTGCCTCACATGAGCTTTGTATGGGGTGAGAACAATGTCCAATATCTGAAAAAACGCCAGCAACTGCTGGAAGCCAATAATTTATTCAAGGGTATGGAATACTCAGAAGATCCTGCCGTCCTGAAACAATGGATCCCATTGGTGATGGAAGGAAGAGACCCTTCTGAAAAAGTGGCCGCTACCCGTATGGAAGCCGGTACCGATATCAACTTCGGAGCGCTTACGCGTGCACTTATCAGCTACCTGCAGGAGCAGCCGGGTGTAACGCTAAACCTGAAGCACGAAGTACGCGATCTGGACAGAGAAGAAGATGGCAGGTGGTATCTGAAAGTGAAGAACCTGGAAACAGGTAAGAAAAGAAAACTGCATACAAGATTTGTATTCATAGGCGCCGGTGGTGGTTCCCTGCCCCTGCTGGTTAAGTCAGACATTCCTGAAGGTAAAGGCTTTGGCGGCTTCCCTGTAAGCGGTCAGTGGCTGGTCTGCAAAAACCCGGCAGTAGTTGAAAGACATGCTGCGAAAGTATATGGTAAGGCTTCAGTAGGAGCGCCTCCTATGTCCGTGCCTCACCTGGATACACGTATGATAGATGGTAAAAAGGCCCTGCTGTTCGGACCTTATGCCGGCTTCTCTACCAAGTTCCTGAAAAATGGTTCCTGGCTCGATCTGCCAAGGTCCATCAAATTCAATAACATCCGTCCGATGCTGGCTGCAGGCCTGGATAATCTTCCGCTGACCAAATACCTGATAGACCAGGTGCGTCAGTCGCCCGAAGAAAGACTGGAAGCCCTGCAGGCATTCCTGCCGGAAGCGAAGATGGAAGACTGGGAACTGGAAGTAGCGGGACAACGTGTACAGGTGATTAAAAAAGATCCTGAGCATGGCGGTATCCTGGAATTCGGTACTGAGGTGGTAAGTGCGGCAGACGGTTCTATCGCGGCACTGCTGGGCGCTTCTCCGGGAGCTTCCACTGCGGTATCCATTATGCTGGAATTACTGCAACGCTGCTTCCCTAAAAAACTGGCCACACCTGAATGGCAGTCCAAGCTGAAACAAATGATCCCATCTTATGGGCAAAAACTGGCTGAAGATGCTACGCTGCTGGAGCAGGTAAGAACGTGGTCGAACGCAGTACTGCAATTGAAGAAATAAGCAAAAATTACATACAGACTAAAAAAAGAATAGGGGATATGGAAATATCCCCTTTTGTTTTAACCTTATCTTATTGTTTCTAAGAGACGTGTTTCAGGCTGTAAGACTTATGCCTTACAGGGTATTCTCACCAGCACCACCACATTCTTCTCCGGCTCAGCCACTATTTCAAAAGTGCCGTCTTGTAAGGCGGCGAAATACGACATCATATGACATATCGGCTGGTGAAATATTTCATTATCCCCTTTTTCAGATGACTTGAAAGGAGACGAAAAGATATAATTCGCATAAAAAGTTCCCTTTATTTCAAAGTATCCGGGCTCAAAACTGAATACCATCTTCGGTATCTGATGGGTGGTTGAGTGCCGCTTCATCCAGAAAAAAAGGTTCAGGATCAACTGCCGCATCACGGACTCGTCAATGTTGGCCTCCACAGGTATTTTACTATGCTGTAATTCAACGGCGGGAGACAGCAGATTGTTGTATGGCTCTTCACGTACCAGTTGTCCCAAAAAGAAAAGTAAGTTGGTCATCTTTCGCTTCAGCTGGAATGTTTTGCCCAGCATATGCTGTATGATCCTTATATTCTGCAGCTGGAAATCAAGCTCTATCACCTGCGATTTAATCGATTCTGCCTGACGGGTGATCTTGTTTCCCATCGCTTTCCCGTCGTACAGTACTATGAGTTCAACACTTGAAAGAATGCTTGCTACAATAGATTTCAATTCGTGAAAGATGTCTTCTATTAGCCGGCTGTCGTCAAGGAAATTTTGTGCTGACACAGAACTTTTCATGTAACGCTGTTTACAGGCATCCCTGAAGTTGACCCCGGCGTACCCTGACTACCGGAGTGTAAAAATAACACTTAAGGCGATTTGTTTTCCATTAACATTCCTACTAATACGAGTAAAATATGCTATAGGAAATGTTAAAATGCGTTCTTATCGCCTCTTATAGTATTGAATACAGTTAAAAATATGATGCGCAGATCGAGATACACTGACCAGTTCTCCATGTACCAGATATCATGTTCTATACGCTTACGCAAATGCAGTTCATCAGTGATCTCTCCGCGATACCCGTTCACCTGCGCCCAGCCTGTGATACCAGGTTTCAGGAAGTGACGGATCATATATTTCTGAATGATAGCAGAATATTCTTCCGTATGTTTCAGCATATGCGGACGTGGACCTACGATAGACATATCGCCCATGAACACATTAAAGAACTGCGGCATTTCATCCAGGTTTGTCTTACGCAATATACGCCCGATCTTCGTAAAACGACGGTCGTTCCTCGTGGCCTGTTTGGAGTTGGCATCTTTGTTCACATACATACTCCTGAACTTCAGACAACGGAAGGTCTCATTATTACGTCCCGTACGGTGCTGTATAAAGAACACCGGCCCTCTCGATTCCAGCTTCACCAGCAATGCCAGCAAAGGTATCAGCCAGCTAAGGATAAAAAGCATCACAGCGCCGCTGAACACAATATCAAAAATACGTTTCCTTAATCTGTTCGCAATGTCATCCAGTGGCTCCGCCCTCAATGAGATGATAGGAATATTATCCAGGTAATCTACATATATCTGCCGGTTCACGAACATCTTGAAGTCAGGTACAAAGCGAAAACGGATAAAATGACGCTCTGCTTCGTGCGCCAGCGTATACAGGTACGGGAACTGCTCAGGCGATAATGTAGAATAGATCTCCCTGATATTGTTCGACTGTGCATATGGAATACAATCCTTCAGCGTACCTATCACCGGGTATAAAGACAGTTCATGCACATTGCTGTATTCTTCAAAATACCCCTCAAAACGCAGGTTACTCTTACGGCCAATGAAATTGTCCACCAGCTGTTTTGACAGCTCATTATAGCCCACGATCACCACTTTACGCTCGATCTCCTTACGATGAATGATATAGTTGGTGAGCATGTAAAAGAACAGCCTGTCCAGCAGCACCACCAGCATGAACAATGTCATGTAGGTTATAATAAAGATCCTGTTGAAGGCTTCTTTGTTCAGGAATACAAATGCCAGCATCAGCAGCAGGTACAGCATAATACTCTGCAACAGCTTTTTGATGATCCTTTCCACAGACATCTGCTGGCTCATAAAATAAATACCTGTTGTATACAGGGCAACGATCCATGCGATATTTGAGGCCAGCAGGAAAGTGTCTCTGTTCACGCTTACCGGCACACCATACTGCTGCAGCCAGTAAAGCGTAAAAAAGAAGAAGGCATTGAGGCAGATGAAATCCAGCACAAGGATCTGGATGCTGCATATTTTAAGATATCGGTCCAACATATAAAGTAAGGTTCAATGATGTTAACTAACTACTACGGCTTCTTCAAAACGTGACATTATTTTTCCTACAGACAAATGTGTTTCGGCATACACACGTCCATTCCTTGCTATTTCTGAGGCATTGTCCTGCATAGCCCTGACAATACCATCAGTGAGCGCCTGCTGATCTTCCGCCTTTACCAGTATGCCCATATTATGTTTGCTTACCAGTTCGTGCAGGCTGGTGCCGCTATTTGCAGTGATCAGTGCCAGGCCTCCTACTGACAGGATAGTGGTCAGTTTGGACGGCATTACCAGGTCGCTTGCATTGCCCTTTTGTATCACCAGGTGTACATCGGCCATATTGAGGAAATGATTGAACTTCTCGAACGGCTGCAGCGGGAAGAAGATAACGTTGTTAAGTCCTCTTGACTCCGCCTCTGCCTTTAGCTTTTCCTTATAAGGGCCCGAGCCGCAGATGAGGAATTTCAGTTGTTTATCCTCTTTCAATGTCTCAGCAGTGTTCAGAATAGCTTCCAGCCCCTGCTTCTCTCCTATGGCGCCTGAATACAGTACGATCCTGTCATTGACATTAAATCCATATTCTGTCTTCAGCGCTGCACGGTTTTCAATAGGATGGAACAAGGTCACATCCACCCAGTTCGGGAAGAAGAAAATGTCCTTGCCGGCTTTCTCCTGGATCTTACGCATCATACCATCAGATATGCTGCTCACCATATCAGCATGTTTGAAGATATAGCGCTCCAATCCGAACAATGCTTTGATGAGCTTAGGGGATTTGATCATGTTCAGGTCGCGCGCTGCTTCTATCTGCATATCCTGTATGTGATAGAGGAACTTGGCGCCTTTGAACTTCTTGTACAGTACAGCCAGTAAGCCCAGGTGAAAGGGTGGCACCACTGTGATCACCACATCAAACTTTTTACGCGGCAGTAATTGCAGTATTTTGAAAAAGGCAGATACTGCAAAAGAAAAGTCCAGCATAATGCGCGTCTTACCGGATGGCTTTGCCGGCACGTACTGCGGACAACGATACACAGTGATCTTTCCTCCTTGTCCGTTACTTTCTTCTATCACTTCTTTCTTATACCAGTTCTTGTGCTTGTCATATGGAGGCTGCACCTTCCACTCCGGATAATAAGGATAACTGGTGATGACGGTACAATCATATCCCTGGGCTGCCAGCCATTTGATCATTTCACCATTATACTTACCAATCCCTGTGGGTTCGGGCGAGAAATTACCTCCAATCAATAGTAATCGCTTGGACATACCGCTATATAGATTTCTGTTTTTTTATTATCTCCATCGCTCTGACACAAATGCCAGGGGATTGCCTTTGAATATACCATTCTGCGCTACTGAGGCAGTTACTACAGAACCTGCAGTGATCACTGTATCAGTACCCACAGTAACACCAGGCCCGATGAATACACAGGCGCCTACCCAGCACCCATCCATCAGTGTAATAGGGGCATTGCGGTATGGCATGGCAGGATGCCTGAAGTTGTGATTACCTCCGCAGAGAAATGCACGCTGTGATATACACACGTTGTTGCCTATCACCAAAGGCTCAAAGTTGAGCAGGTAAGCTTCTTCTCCCAGCCATACATCATTACCGATCTCCAGCTTCCAGGGAAAATGAATGTTCACTCTTGGTTTGATCACCACACCACTTCCTACCTTCGCTCCGAACAGGCGCAGTAATCTGACCTTAACGCCGGAGGGCACAGGAAAAGCTGTCAGGAAGAACAGCATTTTAACAAGGTACCAGCAGGTTTCCTTTAATTTACCAGCGCCGCGGTCCAGGCCTTCAGACGCGTTAAACTCTTTTAAGCGGACCTGTGACAGATAAAAATTATCCATTGCTATCAGGAATTATTATAAACAAGTACTACATCTCTTTTTGCCAGAAAACGGTATGTGTAAAGCCCCAGGTAAGCACCCAATGTGTTCAGCAGGATATCGTCAGCATCGAAAACACCGATCATAAAAGCCAGCTGCAAAGACTCAATACACAGACTGAAAAAGAATGCAGTGATTATTACTCTAAATTTATTGGCAGGCGCTCCTGACAAAGCATCTGCAAGGAAGCCGAATGGCATGAACAATATAATATTGCCCAATAGATTCAGCAGGAAGAAAAGCCAGTGTCTCACAGAATGACCGGCTTCTACAATGAAGTCATAAGTACTCTTCAGCGGCATCCATCTCGGCGGTGCATAGTGTTCGCCGGCACTCCTTGTTGGCTCCAGGAAAACGACATACAGCAATGCTGCTATATAAATGATCATTGTCACTACGACCATACGCCTCTTTACTCTCACTCTCAATATCATCCCTGTTTTAACCTGTTATTGCGTTTTAATTCATACATCTTGGCATCTACGAGGAAGCGGTACCAGAAGCCCTGCAGGAAATGCCATACAAGTCCTGCACCTCCATCCAGAAAACCCAGGCGTATAAAGTAGCGGTAAATAAAATAAATGAAAGGACGTACAAACAAAGGTATCCTGCTATATATCTTCTCTTTGATCCATCTCTTCCGGGAAGACTGCTCCCCGCTCAACGATACGTCCACATTGTTCTCAGATGTTGTTCCCCGTTCTATATCCAGCAGGTCCTTCACTTCACGCGAAGCATAGTTGTTCTGCTTATGTGTCCACCAGGTAAGGTCATTCAGGTTGTGGTCTACCATATCGTGCTGGAAAGCCGCTGTTTCTCCTTTCTCCAGTACAACATGTTCATCCATCGCCCGCTCTTCAAGACGCCCTGTACCCGTGCGCCAGATGCGCAGCAGGCGGTGCGGATAGAAGCCGCCACGTTTCATCCATTTATCCATGAATATCACACGGCGTTTGATGATATATCCTCCTGTCTCAGGCTTTGTCTGTGGCAGTTTGGTATTGATCTCATCTATCAGTTCATCCAGCAGGTATTCATCACAATCCATGCGCATTGTCCAGGTCGTGGTGATGTTGCAATTGTCCAGCGCCCAGTTGAACTGGTCAGAGTGATTGCCCGGCCAGGGTCTTTGAATAACCGTAGCGCCCAGTGCAGTTGCTATTTCAACAGTGCGGTCGGTAGACATACTATCGATGATGATGATATTATCTGACACGCGCTTCAGGTTCTGAATACAACGGGTAATATGTTTTTCCTCGTTATAAGTGAGGATGATGACTGTTAAAGAATTAGACACCCTGATTTATTTTGACTTATACAATTCAATATACTTGTTCACCAGCCGGCTCCGGTCGAAGTCACGCTGCATCAGTGCCGGTGCAGCTGCAGACATGGCAGGCAGCCTGTCCCTTTCTGCATATACCCGCTCCAGCACTTCTTTTATGTTTTCAGGATCGATACCGGAGATCCAGCCCAGCTGATTATCACTGATGTAAGTGCTTAAGCCCACCATATTACTGATCAGCACAGGTGTGCCCATTGCAAGGGATTCTATGACGATGTTGGCGAAATTTTCATTGTAAGAGGTCAGTACCATTACATCATGCTCACGCAACAGCCGGAATTTGGCATCTCCATATACCGGGCCAACCCAGCTGATATGCTGCGCAATGCCATATTCATGTGTCAGGGCTTTCAACTGCTCCAGGTAATCTTCCTTATAAGGGCCTGCTATGGTCAGTTCATAAGGGAATGAGACCATGCTGAGCGCTTTAAACAACAGCTCCAGTCCTTTCTTCGGATCGATCCTGCTCAGGAATAAAAACCTGATCTTCTGCTGAACGGTCTTCGGCGCTACCGGACCATCAGGTACAGTAACAAAGTTGAAGATCTCTGCTACCTGCGATGCCGGATACATCTTCTTTATCTCATGCACTTCCGCAAGGGAAGTAGCGTGAAATTTCACTTTAGATAAAAGCGGATCGCCCACCACCTTTTGTATGATCTTCTTCTGGAAATTATGATTGGTCTCCAGGATGTAATCACTCAGCATCCCCCTGGGAGACAAAACAGGCCGCACCTTCCTCACATAACACACCAGCAGGGTGAAGATGCTCACCAGGTTCCACCAGGAGTGGATATGTACGGCATCGTATTTACGGATGTTCCTGTACAGGTAACGGATCAGTCCCGGAGAGAAATGTGTATGGTCTTTTGTTAAACGTTTAAAGTAGATCGTATCCACTCCGTCCACCTGTTGCACTACGCCATCCTGCACATTCAGTTCCTCTTTTCCGTTGGCAGTGGTAGTCACTACGGTCACCTTATGTCCTTCAGCCACCAGCTGCTCGCACAGCGCTGAACTCGAATAGATAGGACCGCCGTATACATAGGCAGGTTTATAAGAAGGGATCACATGAAGGATGTTCATCTTTTACGCGCTTTTTTCAATTTGTCGGTTAATGTTACAATACTTCTCAATAGACGAATCCGTCTGTTCTGTTAAAGTATTTCGCATCCTTGTCAATATCACTCACTGCTTTTGCAGGAACACCGGCATATAATTTCCACTCTTCGTAGAATGGCTTATTCAGTAAAGACTTCGCCCCTAGCACAGAATAAGCAGGTAAGGCCGCTCCGCCAAGGATCACCACATTCGTGCCCACGAAAGTGTATTCGCCGATCACGATAGGTGCGCTATCCTGGTGATTCTCATATACGTTAATGGAGTGCGTAAGTAATTGTGACTGGTATCCGGCAATAGTAGTGTACTTCCCTATCGTAATGGAGTTCGTACAGTCTATATGATGGTTCTTCGTGATGGCTGCCCACTCTCCCATGATCAGTTCCGCTTTGCGCTCAGGCTGATGACGGAAATGCTTGGAATTGGTATTGGTTGCAAATCCTGTCACCCAGTTTCCCCTGCCTATTTTCGCATGTTCGCCCATCTGCATCAGGTCGAGGTTCACAGCCACAGTAAGATGATCAATACGGCTGTTCTTTTCCATGACCAGCTTCCCGGGGAATACCCACGCCAGTCCGATGCGTGCGGTGGGATGAATTTTATATTTAAACCAGCTTTGTAATGCCAGGCGTTTCAGGCGCCAGGGTAAACACACTGTAATCAGTTTTAGGATCATCTGCTGATATATTAGTTCTTTGAATACATGGATAAATACGCCTTAATCATGATATCAGGAGAGAAACGTTTTACATTGACAAAACCCTGGTTAATTATAGCGTCTTTGATTGCTTTATCAGATAATTTGAGAAATTCAGCTGCAAATGCCTGTGGCTGATGAGGATCGGCATGTAAGGCCACTCCCCCGCTTATTTCCGGCATAGGTTCGATGTTACTGGCAACAACAGCTGCTCCGCAGGCCTGCGCCTCTATCACCGGCCATCCAAAGCCCTCGGAGAAGGAAGGAAAAATAAATGCGTAACAGGAACTGTACAGTGCCTTTAATGTGGCATGCGGTGGCTTCTTTACTGACACCAGTCTGTCCTGCAGTCCCAGTTTTACTGCGTGTGCATATAAGGATTCTTCTATTTCGTTACCGGCATAACAGATCTTGCCTTTGTACTTATCGCCCAGTACATGCACCATGTCCAGCAACATTTTCCTGTTCTTACGCTGCAGCCTGGAACCGATATGTAATATGTATGGTTCATCTGCACTTAGTCCGAAGTCTTTCAGTAAAGCCTCACTTTCTGCTTTGGCTACGGGAGCGAAATCACCATTAAAACCATTATGGATAACCTCCCAGTTGGATTCATCCTTTCCTTTTCCTGCAGCCAGTTCTTTCAGCTGCTTCAGTGTAAGCTGAGATACACAGGCAATCTTCTTTGCGCTGATCAGGTTAGACAGTATCCATTCCTGCATTACCTTACCAAAAGAAGACGCGGGGCAATAAGCGTCTGCATGGCCCTTTGCTCCGCGGATGGCCAATACATCATGACAGGTGATGATAGTACGCTGCTTTGGCAGATGTTTGAGATAAAAAGCATTGGAATGATCGCAGATATGATACTGCGTATCCTTTGGCCTGAAGGCATTTTTTAAACGAAGTACTAAAGGAAATAATATCCATTTGTCCACATACCCGAACCACTTACCCATTCCACCGGAAGTAGCTTTAAAAAAAGATCCGAAGAAAACGGTTGGCCGCCAGATCTCTGTTGTATGCCCTGCCTGCTGTAAACCACTTTCCAGCATCCGGGCAAAACGTTCCATACTCTCCTGCCTGTCCTTCGGGTAATTTCCTATTAAAACAATTCGCATATATATCGTCTGAATATTTATCTGCTATACCGTCGCTAATTTTTCTCGTCTGAAAACTTTTTTGAAGTCAGGCAGAGAACCCATAAAAAGCGCACGTCCTATGGTGAAACTGTTCAGGAGATAGTATCCTCCCATTGATACGGCCAATGCTATAAAGAATCGTGCCAGAGGATTCACGATAGAAAATTGTTCCAGTGCAATGAACTGTACCGGCTGATGCAGGTACATAATCACCATAGACGCTGTTCCTAACTCATTGAATGGCTTGCTGGCCGCAGGGCTCCTGGCTATAAGCTTCACCAATTCTATCAGGCACAATACCACCACCAGGCTGGAAAACAAGGTTACAAATGGAATACCATAACTACCGGTCTTCATATCGTAAGTATTGGCTGTATTGTAATAAGTGAACACGATCACTACAGGCAGCAGTGTGAAGAATACCCACTTGTATCTTCCGGGCTCGCCCTGCATCGCTTTATACTGATAGCCCATGTGAAAAATGGGCAGCGCGGCAAATACAACATCTGCATTCCAGGGAAGTCCGGGGAAATGAGGCATGAACCGATTGAGCGCATAGCTGATCACAAGGCTGGCAAACATCAACAAACCAACGACCCTTTTACTCACTTTGTTTACCAGGAAATTCATCACCTGCTGCACCAGGAAGAAACAGGTTACATACCAGAACACTGCTGTCCACCCTATCAGGAAGCGGCCTCCCAGTAAAGGCCTTACAAGACCTTTGACGATCGTTTCCTTGCCGGTCAGTATCTCTCTGATTTCATACGGCACGTAGATCAGGCAAAGGAATGCCACATAAGGCACCAATAAGTGAAATGATTTTTTTGTAAGGTATTCTTTCCAGTCGGCAGAAGGCTTAAACAAAAAGCCGCCTATAAAAAAGAACAATGGCATATGAAAAAGGAACAGATACCTGGCAACGCTGTTAGGGAATATATGCCCCGCCACTACGGTCAAAATACCAATGCCTTTTAAGGTATCTATCCATCCGATCCGGGAGGAGGTATTCATAGTATTACTCATGGTGTAAAGTAGCATAGCGGCCGCTTAGCTGGCCATGTTAAACCTTCTGAAGAAAAATGACGTATAATTCAACCGCAGCATATTGAGCTTCCACCTGATCGTTTTCTCTTCTATTGTTGTACATAAGATTGCAAAAAGAAGCACCACTGCTACCTGCACCATCAGGTTCACATGAAAATACCGCATCATCAGCATCAGCGGGTAGTGTAGCGCATAGGTAGCATAACTGCCTTTACCTACATAGTTGAACAGTTTATTCAGCACCCATACCGGCCATTTAAAAATAGTCTGCGCCTTTTCCGATTTACTAAGGAAGGCTACCAGGTAAAATACCGCAGCCATCAGCAAGCCCTTACAAATGAATACCAGTGTATTGGAAGAGAGAAAATGCCTGCCCGCTGCGAGATACAGTATACCAAACGCAAAGGCGCCTGCAAACAACAGGTGATAGGTTTCTCCTTTCAGGTACGTTCTGGATACCAGGTAACCCGACAACCAGATGATGAATGAACTGAAAAATGCAAAATATGGTACGAAGAAGATTTTGTTGACAGCAAATGCAGCAACAGATAAGAACAACAGCACAGCATATTTCACCAGTATATTGATCCTGCTTAAATATTTCCTGTTGATAAGGTATACCAGTGGAAAGAAGCAGTAAAAGAAAAACTCGAACGACAATGACCACAGGGGGCCGTTAAAGCCATAAGGAATAAACCAGGAACCTTCTATTATATCTGCCGTTTGCAGAAAAAGCACGTTTCCCAGCATATTCCAGGCGCTGTAGTTCGGCAGGTGAGCCTGATGCATCACAAAGCCGGAAACCAGCGTAAAAAGCAATGCGATGATATAGACCGGCAATATTCTTTTAAACCGGCGGTAGATGTATTCGTTGATCGTTTCAGGGCTGTCAGGCGTTTTGTTTTTAAGGCTTAACCCGATAGAGAAGCCGGATAAAACAAAGAAGAACAGCACCGCTTCTTTATTAAACTCAGAGATACTGAAAAGAATATCATACCAGGCTTGCCCCCTGTATACCTGAACATGGTCACTGTTAATAAATAGGAAGTGATGCAGGCAAACGATCATGGCGGCCAGTCCTCGCAGGCTGTCCAGCACGATTATCCTGCCACTTCCGGGGTTGGCATCGTGTTTCATCAGGAATCCGGTTTTTGTTGTGGTTATGTGTGTGTATGTGGAATATGCTAAACTGCCATTTCTCCCACTTCTTCTTCTGTTTCCGGTTCTTCTTCCTCTTCATCATCACGCAATGATGCCATCAAAAGCCCTCCCACCAGGGTTGCAAATCCCAGTGAGGTAGGTTGGCCCCATCCCCCCTGCGCTACCAGCAGGAATCCGTCGCTCAGTATCATCCAGGGAAGGATGTCTCCTGCGCGCAATTTTCTGAATGATTCAAATGCCAGGCTGATGGCTAATCCTACACGGATAAATACCAGCCCTAATCCCAAAATAGGGCCCAGTTCTCCCACTGACCTGCCCCACTCGCCTTCTGCGATCAGGAAGGTAAACCCTCCTGTCAGCAGCATAGCGCCTACGTTCGTTCCCATTCCAATACCATATCCCCACAGTGGCATATCGGAGGTAGCAGTGAAAGCGCCCAGCATCCCTCCCAGGTAACGGTCAAGAAATACGCCCTCCATCCCGCCTTCACTCTCATTCGCATTCTCAAAACGCGCCGTAAATGCCTCAATGGCTCCCCCCACAATGCTTGTCTGGCTAAGCAGTGCTACCAGCACGATCAGGCCCAGTACTGCGCCAAACATTCTGCCGGCATATTTAGGATTGCTGGAGCCTGCATACAGGCAGAACATCAGCGTAATAATGATCTGGAAAAGCAATGCACGGCTGATGGAAAGTGGTATGGACATCAACAGGGCGCCGGTGGCCCCGATCAATATCCAGCGATTGACCTTTTCATTACTCAGCCAGAAATAGAAGACAAAAGGCGCCAGGAAGCTGAAGAACAAAGTAGTGCCATTGGTAAAAGAGAATGTTGCCGGTGGACGGAAAAAGCCTAAAGCCCCGCTAAACCCGGCGCCTCCTTCAGCATCGCCCACCCCCTTGTTCACCCAGGCCGTCTGCGGACTATAAAATTGTATGGCTATCAATACCGCCATCGGTATAGCTATCATCACCATGGCCTTTCCCAGTTGTACCACATCCTTGCGGGTAAAGACGCTCCTTATAACAAACATCATCGGGAAGTGTATCAGGAGAATACGCGCACCATAAGCGGCAACGAAGGGATTTCCATGTCCTACCGTGAGTGCGGCAATGAGCCCCAGCACCCCGATGATCGTCATGAGCGTCAGTGAATAGGCAGGGATGAGTATCTTCCGCTGCAAACAAACTACGATCAGCCACAATGCCACAGGGTCGCGTACTACCAGCAATGGCGTAGCCAGGAACGGTAATATCCAGCGGCGTAAAGCACCTTCAAACAACAACAGTAGAAAGTATGCCCATATCCCCTGCTTCAGCCGCAGCATCAACTTCTGTGAGTTGAGAGCCGTGAGCTGCTGATAGCGCAGGGTTGCTATTTCTGCCAGGCGGTCTGCCGCCATCTGACCTTTATTGGGATACTGATTCATAATTACCGGAAACATTTATAACAGGTGTTGCGGGCGTTGCTGCTGCCTTTGGCGGCATATTCAGGAAACGGCGCTCCACCAGTAAATAAAACACATATGCCAACAATACAGATACGGGTACGGCTACTAAAAGCATGAATAGCAAACGTACATTGTCTGTCATCTGTAAATTCAGTGTATACAGGTTGATCGCAGCCAATATCGGGCTGTGGATCAGGTAAATGCTATAGGAAAAGGCACCAAGCCCCACAGCCACCTTCCCGTTCAGGAAGCGTAACAACAAAGGACGGCCCTGCATAGCATGTTCCTTCAGCGTGTAATATACAATCACAGCGCTTACTGCCAGTCCTACCATTACCTCCGTAAAGGTCAGCGATAGTTTCAACGGCTTGCTTACAGCCAGTATAGCCACTACCAGCGCTACCAGGCCACTCACTGCCCAACCGTTTGACAAAAGACGCTTCACCTTTTCTGTAGTACCTTTTGTATCAAAAGCAATAATCGCGGCCGCCATACCTATACCAAACAAGCCAAGGTACCAGGGGTGTAACCACCAGAAGCTGACGCGGTGAGGCAATACCAGTTCAGGTAAGATACCCACGATCACCGCTGCTGCAGTGGCTGCGCCCAGGCCATAACGGCGCCATAACAGCAACAATACCGGGAAGGTGAAATATATCTGCCATTCCGTTGCCACACTCCACAGCGGGCCGTTTATTTTAAAGATCCAGTGCGTATGGATATTATGCACCAGCAAAAGATGTGTCGCGATACTTTCCAGGTTCACCGGCAGTTTGGAGTCCCAGGCAGTATCGTGCGGGGTCTGCATCAGGGGCAATGCCCATATCAGCAGCAATGAAAGTAATAACGCGAAATAATAGGGTGGCAATATTCTGTGCGCACGCCTTCTGATATAAGTTTTGAAGCCTCCGCGCAGGTCCCTGTTCTCCGATAACGCTACCGGGATGGTCAGGCAAAACCCTGACAATACGATAAACACTGCAACGGAATAGTGACCGAATTCCAGCAGGCCGGTAAGCGGCTTAAGCACGCCGGTGAACTGTGTTTTCTCAATACCGTTGCCGGTAAAGAACACCGCATGATACAACGCTACATAGAGCGCACAAAGCCCCCTTATACCGTCGAGAAATTCAAGTCTTGGCCTTTTTGTCATAGTTAGTTAACTCATTTATGCATGTATGATTGCCGTCGCCAGTTCCTGTCCATAAACCTGCCATGGTCTGCTGCGGGCTTTCTCCATTGCCGCCAGTCCTGCTGCCGGTATGATATCCGGCTGATCCAGCAGGGCTGCTATAGCATTGTATAAAGCATCAGTAGATCCGGCTTCTGCCAGCCAACCGTTCTTTCCGTGCGTGATCAGGTCCGGTCCTGCAGTACGGTCTGTCGTGATCACCGGTGTACCCTGCGACATTGCCTCTGTGATCACCAGGCCGAATCCTTCAAACAGGGATGGGAACAACAATACATCATGTGCTCTCATTGTTTTGAGGATCTCTGCGTGCGGCATACTGGGTATCCAGGTATGTTTGGCAAGGGCCGCATCCAGCGGCGGGCAATCTTCCGTTACCTTTTTGCCCACAACGGTCAGTGTTACCGCATCTCCCAGGCGCTCTACCGCAGCAAACAGGTCTGCAATGCCTTTACGCTGCGACAGTCCTCCGACGAACAGTAACCTGAGCGGGCGTCCTGCAATCTTTTCATAATCCCTGCTGCTCGTCACAGCGGGGAAACCATAAGGTATTACATCTACCGGCGCCAGTTTGCCGGGATAATCGTTCAATGTCTTTGCTGTGAAACTGCTCGCCACAAAGATCCTGTTGGCCAGTTTCAGCTCTTCGTCCTTTCTGTCCAGTTTTGCCTGTGAAGCGCTGAACCCTATCAGGGTGTTCTTCCATTCGGGCCAGCGTTCCCGTTCAATGCCCAGCAGATGCCGGGAAGTACGCCAATAACCAATAGGCAGGTCGTACAGGCATTTCAGCCCCAGGCGGGTCGCTTCGCGGAAAGTGAACATAGCGCCATCTTCATAGGCATACACTGCATTCACTTTACGGGCCACTTTATTCAGGCGGCTCGTCAGCCTTCTGTCCATGTTATGATATACAGCATCTACTGAGAACATGCCTTTCTCATGCCTTACCAGGCTTTTCAGCCCAGCTTTTGCCGCTACCAGCCTCCCCAGTTCAAACCAGGGCCATGTTCTGGTAAAAGGCTGCAGGCGCGCTTCGAAACCACGACGCCTGATCTCCGACAGCGGCCCAATTCCGCCAAGGCGGTCCAGGGTACTTCCGGGAAATGAAGCAATCGCCGTATGAAACTCCGACAGGATATCTGCATCTGCCAGCCCTGCCACTGCAGCTCTGACGTTCGCATTGCCTGTAGGATGAGATATGATGACCATCTTAGTTTTGCTTATGTAATCCAAGTATATCGCCCCATGCTGAACGTAATGCTGCTGCAGAGAACCTGTTCGCATACAGTTCTTTCTGGGCCGTTTTTGTTACCAGGCCGCTCCTGATATCCTTTGCAAACGCCATCACAGCCGCTTTTGCCTCCTCATAGGATGAAGCGGCCGGTATCACGCGTGTTGCCTGCGGATCGCAGGCGATGTCCGGAATGCCGCCCCTGTCGGTAGCCAGCCAGGGAAGCCCTGCACTCATTGCCTCCAGCAGGCTTACAGGCAGTCCTTCAGGATGGGTGGACAACAGGAGATATGCATCCAGTTGCGCAATAGCCTTTTTTAATCCTGCCTCACCCGCAAAAGGACCATGAAAACGGATATTGGGATAACGGTCAAAATATCCGGCAGGATATTGTTTTCCTTCTCCCCAGAGATGAAACTCTATCTCTTTCAGGTCAGCGTCTTCACTCATGCGGCAGATCAGGTCTATGCCCTTTTCCGGGATCAGCCGGCCATAATATCCAAAACGCAGTTTGCCTGCCGGGCTTTCGGTAAAAGGCACTTCCACATTCCGGGAAAATACCGGTATAACATCTATCTGGCGTTGCAATACTTCCTTCATATCGCCAGCATTCCTGTAGGAACAGGCGATAATAGTATTGGCCTGCTGCAATGTCTTCCTGTATTTAGCGCCCCAGGTAGCCTGGTCTTTCGCATCGCCGGAAGTATGGTGATGATGTACCCACTTGTTGTAGGCAGGCAGCATACGGGAAAATAACCAGATGCTTTCCCCCTGTCCGTTGGTATATACAGCATCGTACTTGCGCGTGCCGCGCAATTTAATGCCCAGCTGCAGCATCCACAACAAACGCTTGTAGGAACGGCCATGTTTTCCGAAGTATACCCAACGGCATGTACGTTTGTAAAACGCTTCTGTTTCAGGCGTCATAGCTGCATTCAGCACCACCAGGTCTATTTCGTTACCTGCTGCTGCCATCTGCCTGCAAAACTCCTGCAGATGACTTTCTATGCCCCCTGTTTCCATCAACTGGGTGGTATAGACCAGTATCTTTTTTTTATCAGAAGCCTGCGCCATATACTCTTTCAATCTTATCCTTTGCAAATCCCACACGGTAAGACAATACTACGCTCATGCGGTACAGTTTTGCCATCAGCGCAGCTTTAGCCCTTATCAGGCGGTATTTTAATTTACCTGATGCCTGCACAGCATTAGCGCCTTCCTGTATTGAATCAGCCACCAGCTCCAACAGGAATTGACGTCTCTTTTCCAGCGCTTCTTTGTTGACAGGCGAGCTGTCCATGTTGGTCCTTTCCAGTATTTCCTTATAAGAAATAATATCGATGAACTCCGCTACTGTTGCCAGACGCGGATCAGATGGATTCGGGTGGATCAGCTTCACGTTTGCCCCCATACCCAGGCATGGTAATGCACAGTGGATCTTGGTGGTCAGTACCAGCGATGCTTTACAGTAAGTAGCCAGCAGATCGTTCATATGCTTTTCAGACACCTTTGCGTATGATTCGATATCGCCGCTTGTATCTGGCGGATCGTGGGAGATCCTAACCAGTTTCTTACCCAGTAATGTTTCCAGCTTATTGAATACTGCATCAGGTACCGGATGGTCTACGTTATCTACCAGCAGCACATCTCCGTCAGGATTGTGTGTAACCGGGCCACGCGCTTTTGCGGTAATGGTCAGGCAGCTGGAATAATAAGCAGGGATGCCCCAGCCCAGGAGCAGGCGTAAAGTTTTGGTATCACGGCAGCCGATAGGCGCGTGTTTCCTGAAATGTTCCCTTACGCCGGCATCTGCCAGCAGGGCAGAATTAGCAATATGTACAGCTGCGTATACAGGTGTGATATTATCCGGTGCAGGAAACTTCTTAAAGGAGTGCATGTACCAGCCATTGGCTATCAGCATTCCTTTTTCGTTACTTGCCAGGTCAGCCAGCGCTTCCCTGTCGGCTACCTTCGCGCCCTCAGGCAACAGGTCTTTGGCGACCATTCCCTGAAGTACGTCTCCGATATTGTTCCGAAGTAATCCTTCTACCTGATAGTAATAATTCATATAATATCCTTGTTAAATTTCTGTAGGTAATGTTGAGTGATTAGTCCTGCGGATCTTGATCAGCGTATAAGTAACGTTCATCGTTACCTGGATCAGTTGTATCATGATGTTAAGCCCCAATACCCCTCTCAGGGAAGACACATCGATGAACATAACACCCAGCGCTATTGACGCGATACTAACAGGAATTGAAATGAACGGATTGATAGCCCAGCTTCTGCTGGTAAACAGAGAAAAAGTGGAAGCGGAGATAATCCCCAGGCAACTGATAATGATCTTCAGTACTACCTCTTTTGTCAGCCCCGCATAATTGGGCCCAAGGATCATCAGGATCTGTGTGGAGAATAACCAGACCGTCAGGACGATGCAGGCACTCATGACCAGCAGCCCCGCCTGGATCTGTAAGAAACGCCGTAATAACAGACCTGAGTTATTCGGCAACCGGGAAAACCTCGGTAAGATAAGGGTACCAAATAATATCGTGATAAAGCTAAGCGCCATAGACAACCTGTCCAGCGCACCCAATTGGGCCACTCCCCTTGTCGTTCCGAAAATGGAGATCAGCCAGATGGTGATCTGTCCCGAAAGACAGGTATAAATACCCATCGGCAGTAACCGTCTTACCATTTTCAGGATCTCATTGCGAACCTGCGGATCCGGCTTCTGATGCCAGTCTGCATAGCCAGCGGAGATCTTCCGGAGATTGAAGTTACCCCATATCTGCGGAAGACCGGCAGCCAGGATAGCTACAAACGCCCATGGGAAAATAAAAATGGTCAATGCAAGTAGTAAGAGCCTGCCAACGTTCAGTATGACCGCGTTCCTTTGAAGGGGGCCAATGTCCTGTCTCAGCTTGGGCGCCACCTGCAGCAGGGTGCCCGACAATGCCATAAAGAAGGACGGAATGAGCGAGAGGATGATCAGCACCGACATCAGCCAGCTGGCATTGTGGTGTCGCATCAGGTACAGCAGTACCGGTACGGATACCAGTAAGCTGCCAACGGCAAATTTCCGTCTCAGGTCCATCCCTGTGGCCATGACCGTGCCCAATTTCACACGGTCCAGCCAGACCTTTCCTCCCTGCGACATTACTCCGGTAGAAATACCCCCGTCAGCCAGTACGGTCATTGTGCCCAGCATCGTATTGCCAAGGGTATACAATGCATACTCTTCGGGTTCCAGCATACGTATCACCAGGATACCACTTATAAGACTGATACCCTGTACAAAAACCTGGGCAAAACCGGTCATGGTAACCAGTTTGACCCATTCTAACGTCTTGGTGTACTTCGGATTGCTAGATAACTGATTAAAAACTTTCACTCGCATAACGCATTTCGGCAAAGCAAGCCCTTATCCTGCCAGTTGTTCCCACTGTGTTTTACTGTCCTTTCTGAATAACTCCACATCGCAGGTTACCATCTCACTTACCAGCTCCTGCAGATCATACTTCGGTTCCCAGCCTAATTTTGTCTTTGATTTCGTAGGATCGCCTATCAGCAGTTCTACCTCGGTAGGACGGAAGTAAGCAGGATCTACAGCTAATACCTGTTTGCCTATTGGCAGAATATATTCTTTATTGCGGCAGGCGCTCACATATGCGACTTCATCTACACCCGTGCCTTCAAATTTCAGTTCAATGCCCAGTTCATTAAACGCCATACGCACAAACTCACGCACCGGCGTAGTAATACCTGTAGCAATTACATAATCTTCCGGTGTATCCTGTTGCAATATCCTCCACATTGCCTCTACATAATCTTTTGCATGTCCCCAGTCACGACGTGCATCCAGGTTACCCAGGTACAGTTTATCCTGTAAACCTAATGCGATGGCTGCAACAGCCCGGGTGATCTTACGGGTTACGAAAGTCTCGCCGCGCAGCGGGCTTTCATGGTTGAACAGGATACCATTGCAGGCATACATGCCATATGCTTCCCTGTAGTTCACCGTGATCCAGTATGCATATAGTTTTGCTACAGCATAGGGACTACGCGGATAGAAAGGAGTGCTTTCCCTTTGTGGCACTTCCTGTACAAGGCCATACAGTTCTGAAGTACTTGCCTGGTATACCCTTGTCTTCTTTTCCAGCTTTAAGATACGTAATGCTTCCAGTATACGCAGGGTGCCTATACCGTCTGCATTAGCAGTATATTCCGGTGTATCGAAACTCACTTTTACATGGCTCATCGCTGCCAGATTGTAAATCTCGTCAGGCTGCGTTTCCTGTATAATGCGGATCAGGTTAGTACTGTCGGTCATATCGCCGTAATGCAGTTTGAAACGTACATTTTCGCTATGAGGATCCTGATAGAGGTGATCGATCCTGTCAGTATTCAACAGTGAGGCACGACGTTTTATGCCATGTACCATATACCCCTTTTCGAGCAGCAATTCTGACAGGTATGCTCCGTCCTGTCCATTTACACCGGTGATTAAAGCAACTTTCATACAAAATAATTTAGTTAAGATAAGTGGGGAATATGATTAACTTCCGGAGAGCACGCTTATTGCAGGCTGAGATACACCTATGCTGTAGCAGGTGAAACCGCTCTTCTCAAGATATGCGTTATCATATATATTCCTGCCGTCAAATACAACAGGAGCTTTCAACAATTGTTTAATACGAGTCCAGTCAGGCAGACGGAATTCATTCCATTCCGTTACCAGCAATACAGCGTCTGCACCTTCTGCAGCGGCGTACATATCATTGCACCATTTCACTGTATCTCCCAGCGTTTTCTTCGCCTCATGCATTGCAACAGGGTCGAACACCTGTACCTGTGCACCCGCTTCCAGCAGCGCTTCTATCAATACAAGACTGGATGCCTCGCGCATATCGTCTGTAGCAGGTTTGAAGGATAAACCCCATACCGCGAAGGTCCTGCCTTTCAGCATACCGTCGAAGTGCCGGTTGATCTTCGAGAACAATACTTTCTTCTGATCGTTGTTCACAGCTTCTACCGCTTCCAGGATACGTAATCCATGTCCGTATTCCTTACCTGTCTGCACCAATGCTTTTACATCTTTAGGGAAGCAGGAACCACCATAGCCAATACCCGGATAGATAAAGGCATTACCGATCCTGGCGTCGCTGCCGATGCCTTTACGTACTTTATTCACATCAGCGCCTACCAGTTCGCACAGGTTGGCTATATCATTGATGAAGGAAATTTTTGTTGCCAGCATAGCGTTTGCCGCATACTTGGTCATTTCTGCAGAAGCGATGTCCATGAAAATGATAGGACGGCCATTCAGCAGGAATGGGTGATACAGGCGCTCCAGCATTTCTTTTGCCCTGTCTGTATTCACACCTACCACAATACGGTCAGGTTTCAGGAAGTCCTGTACAGCAGCGCCTTCCTTCAGGAACTCAGGGTTGGACGCCACATCATAATCGATCAATGCATTCCTGTTCAGCATAGCCTGTTTGATCTCCCTGTTCACCTTTACAGCAGTACCAACGGGAACGGTGCTCTTTGTTACCACTACCAGGTAATCGGTCATATATGTACCGATCTCTTTCGCCACCTGCAATACATATTGCAGATCAGCGCTGCCATCTTCACCCGGAGGTGTGCCTACGGCTATGAAGGCGATATCTGCACCGGGGATCACTTCAGCAAGACTGGTGCTGAAAGAGAGACGGCCATTGTTGTAGTTGCGGGTAACGATCTCTTCGAGACCCGGTTCATAAATGGGTAAAATACCTTTCTGGAGGTTTTTTATCTTTTCGGCATTAACATCCACACATACTACCTGTGTACCTACTTCGGCAAGACAGGCGCCGGTAACCAGCCCTACATATCCTGTTCCAATTACGATCGCTTTCATGTATATAAGATTGAGATGCTGTTTTTAAAATACTGTTACAATGCAACCATGTGCTTTTTATGAAGGAAATCGGCATAAGCCTGTACCAGTCCCTCTTTCAGCTCTACGCTGTGCTTCCATCCGAGTTTATGCAGTTTTGATACATCCATCAGCTTCCTCGGCGTACCATCGGGTTTGGAAGTATCAAAAACAATATCCCCTTCATAACATACTACCTCTTTCACCGTCTCTGCCAGTTCACGTATACTCAGGTCTTCCCCGGTACCAATGTTCACCAGTTCTTTCTCATCATAATGCAGCATCAGGAATACGCAGGCAGCCGCCAGGTCGTCTGCAAAGAGGAATTCACGCTTCGGCGTACCACTTCCCCATACGGTCACACTGGGCGACCGGGCTTCCTTCGCTTCATGAAAGCGGCGGATGAGTGCCGGCAGCACATGTGAATTTTCAGGATGGTAATTGTCTCCGATACCATACAGGTTGGTTGGCATTACACTGATATAGTTACAACCATACTGGTCGCGGTATGCTTCACATAATTTAATGCCCGCTATTTTGGCAATAGCATAAGGTTCGTTGGTTGGTTCCAGCGGGCCTGTCAGCAAGCTACCTTCCTGTAATGGCTGCGGGGCCATTTTAGGATAGATACAAGAGCTGCCGAGAAACATCAGCTTTTTAACGCCATGCTTCCAGGCAGCGTGGATGATGTTGGTTTCCATCATGAGGTTATCGTACAGGAATTCTGCACGATAAGTATTGTTGGCATGGATGCCGCCTACTTTGGCAGCAGCCAGGAACACGTAGTCAGGTTTCTCCTTGCTGAAAAATTCATTTACAGCTGCCTGCGAGCGAAGGTCCAGTTCAGCGGAGCTTCTCGTTACCAGGTTCTCATATCCCAGCGTTTTCAGTCTTCTGCTGATCGCACCGCCCACCATACCACGGTGACCGGCTATATATATCTTATCGTTAAGTTGCATAAGGTTGAATATTGTTTATAGCAGTTCAGGCCTGTTTTCCTTTACCCACTGATGCAATTGTTTTACTTCCTGTCCCTTTCCTTTCTGTAATATCAGCAGCACTTCCGGGGTATTTACCACTACCACGTTTTCCACACCTACTAATGCTACCAGTTTGTCCTTACCTATTACCATGCTGTTCACAGGATCGCTTTCTATAAATACGGCCTGGTGATTACTATAGCGGTAATGGCTTGCCAGGGCTTCCGCCAGGGCTTCATAACCACCCACATCACTCCATTGCATAGCGCTTGGCACCACCTTTACAATATCACTTTTCTCCAGTACAGCATAATCGATACTGTCTGAGGGAATGGCTTCCATGGCTGCCATTGGAATAGAACCGGTCTCTTTCCAGATAAGCGCGGCTTCCGATGCAGCTGCATAGATCTCAGGTGCATGTTCCAGCAATTGCTGTAACAATACGCCGGCCTTACCGCAGAAGATGCCACTGTTCCACAGGTAATCGCCACTCTTCAGCATTGCTTCCGCAGTAACTTTATTCGGCTTTTCTGTGAAGCGTACTACATCGTAACCAGCATACTGGATGTAACCGTATCCTGTTTCAGCATATGCAGGTTGCAGCCCTATGGTTACAAGGTGGCCCTCGGCCGCCAGTTCAGCAGCTTTCTTTATCGTCTCTTCATAGAGGTCAGGCGTACCTATGAGATGGTCTGCCGGTGTAATGAGGAGGATCGTTTCAGGTGTTGCGGAGAATGCCGCCAGTGCAATAGCAGCAGCAGTATTACGTCCCACCGGTTCTTCCATCATCTGTACATGCTGAGCACCTGCTTCTCCCAGTTGCTTAGACACCATTTCAGACTGCTGTTCATTTACGACAGCCATCACACCATCACAGAAAGTACTGTTACGCACCCATGTAAGCTGTAATAAACTCTGTCCGTCAAACAGGGGCAGCAGCTGCTTTGGCGTCTGTTTATTGGATAGCGGCCAGAGACGGGTTCCTGACCCTCCACATAATAATACGTGTAGCATAGTGTTCAGCGTTAATATTTTAAATAGGATTTCCAACGCCTAATTTCCCGGCGCCGGCATACTCTTTACTGTTGTTACCAAGCACCATGAGATCACTTGTTTTCACGGTAGCGATCAGCGAGAATCCCATGCTGTACAATACAGCTTTAACGGTATTCTTGCCTGTTTCCACCACCCTTCCATGCTGGTGCATCAAAGGACCTGCGGTGATGCGGATCAGATCATCCTCGTGGATCGGGAAACGTTCTACTTCCACATCCTGGTACTCACGCAGGAAGCGTTTGATCAGGTCAATCTCATGATCAGGAATACTGGCAGGTTTACCAAGCCAGTAAACGAAGTTCACAATACCACTTGTTTCGCGAACGAGTGTCTTTTTGTCCTCCGGGATACGCACAAACACATACGATTTAAAAAGGGGCTCCTCTACGATCTTCTTTCTGTCGCTCCACTGATGCGTTACCCTGTTCAGTGGACAGTACGTTTCGATCTGTTTACGAACAAGTGCATCGGCCACTTTTTTCTCCCATCTTGGTTTAGTGTAGACTGCATACCAGGTGTGTGTCTTCTGTTCCATTTCAGTGGGTTTAAAAGTTAATAAAGCATGACTGATTTTCAGATAAGGTGGAAAGTATAAAGGCGGGAAGCGAGGAGGAGGAAAATTGGCATAGCTTCGCCTCCTCAGTCACATGAGTAGTTTTCAATAGTAATAGTTTTCAATGAGTTCTGTCGGCTTGGTGAACCGGCAGAATACATTTTGTTATTTGAAAATTTTAGTAAAACGTCCCTTTTTTACAGCCCCGTTCTTATGGTCATCGGTGTACCCGTATCCGTATCCCTGCCCGCTGCCATAACCATAGCCTCCGCCATAGCCATATGCGTAACCGGGCAGTCCACGCATTTTCAGACCATTGAATACAATATTCAGCTTGCCAAGATCTCCCTGCTCGTACAGATCTTCTATCATTTTCAGATTGAACTTCGGTGTCCGGTCATGACGTACCACATACAACGTAGCGTCAGCATAAGGCGCCAGCAAACGTGCGTCCGTAACAGGTCCTATCGGAGCAGTGTCAATAATGATATAATCAAAAGATGCTCTTAAAGTGGCCAGCAGATGTTCAAGTCTGCCATTCAAAATCAACTCGGTTGGATTCGGTGGTATTACACCTGCAGAAAGCAGGTACATATACTCGTTATTCTCTATTGGCTGTTTTAAAATATCACTCAGTGAAGAATGGCCGGCCAGGTAATTACTGATACCCGGGTGATGTGGCACATTCAGGATCTTACTTACCTTCGGTTTACGGAGGTCAAATTCCAGCAATACTACTTTCTTCTTGGTCAGTGAAAGGCTTAATCCCAGGTTCACTGCAACAAAGCTCTTTCCTTCACCGGAGATGGAAGATGTTACCAGGATGGTTTTATTGTCTCCATTGATACCGATATAAGACAAGGTAGTACGGAGTGCCCTGAACTGTTCTGCAACAGGGGTACGTCTTCCTTCCGTGATAGCAATGCCACCACTCTTGTCGAACATGATCTCGGCAATGATCGGTGCAGAAGTACCTTTTTCGATATCCGACCGGAACATCACTTTATTGTTCATCATGTCTTTCACTGCAATGAAACCTGCTACAGCGGCCAGACCAGCCAGGATAGCCAGGGCCATCACCATAGATTTCTTCGGGCTGAAAGGGAAAGTATCTGCTTCAGCCAGATCTACGATACGGCTGTCGGAGATAGCAGCTGCATACTGCAATGCTGTTTCTTCACGCTTCTCGAGCAGGAAAGTATAGATATTGTTTTTGATCGCCTGCTGCCTGCTTACTTCCAGTAAGGTCCTTTCCTTATTAGGCACACCTTTCAGCAGTGCCATAAAGCGTGTATTCTGAGCTGCCAGCTTTGCTCTTCCTGCTTCCAGGTTGGCGCGTAAGCTGCGGATGTTATCCATGATGGCAGGCCTTATTCTTTCTTCCTGTGCATTCAGGCTTTCCAGCGCCGGACTGTTCTCGCCAGTGGTCTTACGCATCTTTTCCTGCTGTAATTCAATGTCCTGCAGTTTACCCAGCAATGTCAGCAATGTCTGGTCTGCAATACCGATGGTGGCAGGTACCACGTTGTCTTCTGAATGCTTATTTTTTACGTATTGTTCAACAGCTTCCAGTGTTGACAATTGCATATCAGCTTCACTCAGTTTAACATCATTATCCTGTACAGATGCCAGGAACATCTTGCCCTGCTCGCCGATATCAACAATTCCTTCGTCCGTTTTATAGCGTTCTATCTGACCTTCTACCTGGCTCAGTTCTGCAGTGATGATGCGCAGCCTGTCTTCTACAAACGACATTGTCTTTGACGCCGTCTTGTTCTTGTCTTCGATAGATTCTGCGTCGTAGGTCCTCATCAGTTCATTCAGCATATCCATGCCTTTCTGAGGAACCGCATCGACATACTCCAGCCGCAGTACGTTTGACTGTTTATTGGCAGCTGCAATTTTCAGGTTGCCAAGAAATACACCGGCCAATGCTTTCTCGCCGGCAATGCGTATATACAATTGTTTATCGCGCAAACTGGCAGGATTGAATCCCGGAGTAGGCTTAATTAATATACGTCCCCAGCGGGTGGTAGTTACCGTATCGTTCAGGGGATATGTTTTGTCTCCCATCGTGAGCTTACGGCCATTATAGTCATACCTGAGATCCAGGAGAGAGCCTTCCATCGGATCGATCTGATCGGGGTCGAGAAAGGTGATCTGCACAGGGGCTCTTTTATACATAGACACATCCCTGATAGTACCTCTTTCGAAGATCTCTCCATACAGGTTAAGGTTCCTTACAACAGCTTTCGCGATTGTACGGGACTTCAGTATTTCAATTTCGTTTTCTATTTTCTTTCCTGATCCCAGGGGGTCCATCATTTCTATGATAGAACTTTCCACAGCCCTGGCATCTTCTTTTATCAATAATGAAGAAGATATCTTATAGAGCGGAGTTGCATATTTCAGATAAACATATGCTATAGAGAAAGAAATTATAGACGCAATCACAAATAGAGGCCAGTAAGGCTGATATTTATGCCTGATCATTTCCAGGAGGCCCGTATGTTCCTCTCGTTTTGTGCGCGTATTTATTACTTTCTGTTGCATGGCTCTCAACACAAGTTTGTAGGATGAATTAAAAGAATAACACCAGCTTAGTTCAATATCAACCGATCCAGAATGATTACAAACAGTGAAATACTGCTCAGAATAATTGAGATCGTCTGGCGGTTGCCACTTGCGTTAGCTACCCTTGCTTTAGTTGGTTCAACATACACTACATCATTAGACTGCAGGTAATAGTAAGGAGATGATAAAATGTCATCACTGTTCAGGTTGAGACGTTTGATCGTTCTTTGCCCGTCTACCTCTCTTATTAACAGTACATTGTCTTTTTTGCCGTAGATAGTAATATCGCCCGCAATACCCAAAGCCTCCATTATCGACATTCTTTCATTGTTGATGGCGAAAACACCGGGACGGCTTACTTCGCCAAGCACTGTTACGCGGTAATTGAGGAATCTTACACTAACCACCGGATCTTTCATGAGCTTTCTGTTGTTCAACTCATCCCGCAGGTATGTAGTAAGTTGTTCTTTGGTAAGTCCGGCGGCCTTTACCTGGCCCAGTACCGGGTACTCAATAAATCCCTGTTCATTAACGAGATAACCTGTTACCTGAGGACCACCTCCCGCAGTTCCGGGTGATGCCATACTTGGGGCGTTAAATACAATAACATCCTCGGGGTTCATGCTACTCACAATAATCTGTAACACGTCATTCTTCTGAATTACCGGCTCAAAATTTCCTTTCACGGGGGCAATAACAGTATCAGGAAGATTTTTAAA
Source organism: Chitinophaga filiformis (assembly GCF_023100805.1). NCBI lineage: Bacteria > Pseudomonadati > Bacteroidota > Chitinophagia > Chitinophagales > Chitinophagaceae > Chitinophaga > Chitinophaga filiformis. The sequence goes on along the minus strand of NZ_CP095855.1, from coordinate 2,891,715 downwards.
ATACACTGATTTCTGTGTACTGACACAAGATGTAAAGAAACAGCAGATAAGGACCGGAACAACAAAGATACGACGCAAATAATCCTTCTTTAGAATCATCTTACCGTTTTAATATTTAAAGGTTTTTCTTCCGCGCTTTCCGTAGTACAATATTAGTTTATCGGGGCCGCCACAACCACTACTTAATACAGTAAAAAACACCCCTATAACACAAACGTGCCTACTGATTAAAGTATACAGTGTCACGAAAATAGTATCATATCTTTAAACGAAAGCATTTGAAAAAAAATCCAAGAATTCGTAATTAAAAAGAAAGAATACAAACTATTTGACCAGATCTTCGAAATTAGTTCTGATTTTGTGGCAACATTAAGTTTTTGATAAATTTTCTTCAAATGTTGGTTCACAGTGAATACCGTCACAAAAAGCTTCTCCGCCATTTCCTTATATGAGTAGCCTTCTTTTAACAGGGAAAGCAGTTCATATTCTCTTTTGGTCAGTTTATGCTTTATATCCTCAAGGGGGTCCTTGGCGATATAATTAATGAGTAAATGAGCAGCTTTGGGGGAAAGAGTGCCTCCTTCGCTGACTGCATCCATTATTGAATGATAGATCTCCATCAGGCGGCTGGTCTTAATAATATAACCATTCGCTCCCTGGCGGATCGATTCAATTACATAATGTTTACCATCGTGTCCCGACAATACAATAAGTTTCGCTTCAGGGTAAACCCTTTTTAATTCCTGCATACCTTGTATGCCTGATTCCCCTGGTAATGAAATGTCCAGCAATATTACGTTTACCTCAGTCTCCTTAAATGGCAGGGCTCTGAACTCCTCCATTGACTTACAAGCAAATACGACCTTACATTCTTGAAAATCTTCTAAAAACTCCTTGTAATTGTTCAACTGGAAATAATTGTCTTCTATAATTCCAATATTGATCATAGGGGTAAAAAGTTAGCAAGGTTCATAATCGATTCAATAAAAAAATATGGCATATAAAAAATACTTATGGTTGCAAAAATAGTTCCAAAAACGAGAATTTATAAGGCAAATTCATAAGTAATTGAATATTAAAACAATAAAGATAAAGCCGTGTTCTCTCTTAGTCCCTCCTCTCTTATAATGCTAATTTATATATGATCTTTTGGTTAACTTTTCCCGAATAATCACCACATGTTCACTACTAATGTAAAAATACATTTTTAATTTAAATACTCAGTAGATTATTACTCCTTTATTAAGTATTTTGCCTTTCAATTGGCAGCGAAACGTGTAATCACACATGTGGAACTTCTCCACATGTTGTACTTCAAACAATTGGGGATGAATGAGCCGCCAATCATTAAAAGTTAGAACAATGGAATCCACACATACTTCAGAGGGCAGCACATTACTGAACAATGCCAGTAATGTAATAGCCTTTACTGCTCATGAATTTAAAACACCACTGACCACCATCGCATCTATCGTCGACCTACTTTCCACCAAGCTCCGGGCAGACAGCTATATGAATCCATTCTATGAGCAACAGCTGTCCAGGATCACTTCAGAGATCTTTTCCCTGAATAGTATGCTCGATGAAATGCTGACTATCAACAACATACTGTCCGGCAGCTTCGAAGCCAGGAAAGAACTGCTTTTTGTAGAAGAACAGATTGTGCCTTTACAGGAGAAATTCCGTTCATTCACAGACAATAGTAAAACGTTTAAGCTCACTAAGTCGGGTACGCCCTGCAAAATACCGGCCAATTCTGCTCAACTCACCAGAATATTTACAAATCTTATCAGTAACGCCTTCAAATTTTCCCGTGAAAACCTGCCGTCCGTTCACCTGTCCTACCAGGAAAAGAGGCTCGTCATCACCGTTACAGACGATGGAATAGGCATCCCTGCAGAAGATCTTCCGCATTTATTTCAGCCCTATTACAGAGGAAGTAATACAAATGGCATTGCCGGCACCGGATTAGGTCTTACTATTGTAAAAACATTTGTTACTGCCAATGACGGAGAAATTTCCGTCAGCAGCGAGCCTGATAAAGGCACGGTTTTTACACTGGTTTTCAGGTACCCTGTACCTGCCGGTAAAATATAGACATGAACACGAGGATTCTTTTGATTGAAGACAAAGCCGGTCTGCTGGATACACTTAAAAGTCTGCTGGAACTGCATGACTATACCGTTATTACTGCCAGCAACGGAGAAGAAGGCTTTGCAAAGGCCATACGGTATTTGCCTGATCTTGTGATCAGTGACATTTATATGCCCCTCATTAATGGTTATGAATTGCTGGATCAATTTCGGGAACATCCACTCCTCCACAAAATTCCCGTACTCATTACCAGCGGCAAAAAAGAAGATGATGAAATAACTACCGCCCTGCAAAAAGGCGCGGCAGGATATCTCATCAAACCTTTTGTTTTTGCACACCTGCATGAACAAATAAAAAAGGCATTGAAAAGGCATCAACAGCCATAACTGAATAATTCACACAGCATTAAAATGCCGTCACTGACAGTATACGCTCCCGGTGGCCGCCTGCTACATGATTTATTTCACCAGCATCACCGTCCCCTTGTATTCCTTCAGCTCATTCCTGCTGGTTTTAAAAGAGCATACATATAAAAATGCCTGTGAGCTCTGTGGCATGCCACTGCAATAACCATCCCATCCGCTTCGCGGATCATTTGTCTGAAAAACAAGGCTTCCCCAGCGATTATACACCTTCAGCTGATAGTTCGTTACTGCATCATATACTCTTGGACGGAAAAGATCATTATTGCCATCTCCATTGGGACTAAATGCAGAGGGCATTACAACAAGGCAATTCTGCCAGGGAGAGGTAACAGTCGCTGTTCCTGCTTCACCACATCCATTGGCATCCTCTATTTCATAACGGTAATTACCTGCTTTCAGATTTGGATGCAGGCTATCCGGCTGCCACATATCTCCGTCCACGCGATATTTATAAGGACGTGTTCCTCCTTCCACTACCCACCTGATGCTGCCGTCACTCACTTCGCTGCAGCTGCAGGATGTTACATTCGTCTCCCTGATCACCAGGGGATCCGGTTCTTTTATAAGCACATCTAAAGTATCTGAGCAAACCTGTTTATCTTTTACAATGAATACATATTTACCCGGTACCAGGTTCTCAAACCGGTTCCCCTCCTTTTCAATCCCGTTCACGATCAGATCATATGGTGGCACACCGCCTGTAATATTCAGCGATATGGCGCTTTTATTATCACCTGCACAATCAGATATTGTAACATCGGTGTTCGCAGCCAGGTCCGACGCTCCCACTGTCACAGCGCCTTTTGCGGTAACGCCATCCGCGGAAGTGACCTGCACTTCATATAGTCCGGCCGGCAGATTGGTTACCTGTGGTGTTCGATAATTGCCGGGCGTCCACAGATAGGTATAAGGCGCCGCGCCCCCTGTCACGTGTACGCTTACACTACCGGTAGCTGTATTGTTACAGGACGCGGTAGCTGTCAGCTCTGTTTTCAATATCTGCCGGATCACCGACAGGTTATCCATGAACACCACTACACCATAGCTGTTCAGCGTACATTTTTCTTCGGGATAAGCATAAAAGGAAATGTATTTATGTGATTTACGGGGCTTGAATTCCGCTGTCCATCTATGCCACATGGTATCTGTAAAACTTCCGGAGGTCCATAGCAACTCCGATGTATCACCAGGTGTATCGCCGCCAAATATAGCAAGGTTGCCATAACAGTGTTCATGGCCATAGATCCTGCTGAAAGCAAGATCAAAAGACAAATTATACAAGCGCTCTCTCTGCAGCGGAGAAGACAATTCCTGCTCAATCCCTTCTCTATAGCTAGGCCCTGCCTGAAGACCAATAAAGGTCTTACCCGCTTTGGCGGCTTTATTACAACCATACACACCCGGTAATATGTCAGGTGTATTGATAGCAACACGCCAGCCCGGCGGCGCAACTCTCACTCCGGGTTTACCCTCCAGTGAAGAATTCTGTAAAGCAAGATTCTGTGCAGATGCCACATTGAACACAAAAAAGCAAAGCAACAGGATTGTCAGAAATACACATATCCTTACAGCAGGATATGTGAGATAACAACATGGCATTCCCCTTAGCCGTGTGTGGTCGGCCTGGATAGTTAGCAACATAGGATCAATAGTTAGGTCGTTCGGTCAATAAATCATTCTGTCTTTTTTTGTGATTAGCAATCCAATGGACTCATGTAGCCAGCCCAGCATGGTGTCTGATTTAATTCACAGGTACGGTGAGGAGGACATCGGGGATCCCCCGTTACTTAAATTTGGCTTGCTATTGTATGTAATTCCGGTTCCAACAAAGATATAACTCGCTAAAGATACAATATGTTTTTCATTAATATAACGCTCTCTATAATTTTTTATTACATCTAGTAAATTAATACTCAATAAAGTAGCGCCCTCTACCGCACGAATAAAGGCATAGATCCTTCTATGCCTTTATTTAGTACAGATGACTTGCCAGTACATGTTTAAACTATCCTTTTTATGGAACAAGCAATGACAGTTTAACCCATTATCATCTGTTTTCACCGTTGCGCCTTTGTGGTTCGCGCTTGTTTTTATCTTTTTTAGACGGATGTTTTTTATCCTTTGGTAAGATCACTTTTATAGTGTCATCTGCGGTCTTTTCACGGGTAATATCACGACTATAGTCATTCCCCAGATTAGGACCTCCCTGTTCCAGACCGGTGCTGCCGATCGATCTATCCCTGACTGCCATAGTGCTACATTTTTGATGATGAAAAAATAGATGTACTTACACTACTTCGCGCCCCAAAACCATGCCAGCAGGAGCAGGCACTACTATAATACTCAATGCTTTTCATATGTGAAAAATCTCTTAAAATTTATAACCAGATTGATCATTTCTGTGCGTTTAACTATTTTTCCCGGATTTTAGTGGTAAATTGTATTAACAGATCGTTTACATACCTATGCCTGACTCTGCTAATACCAGCGATATAAATGCTGCTATTGGTCAACAAAAGAAAAAACCTGTAAGTATGAAGGACAAGTTGCCTTATATCACTTCAACCTATTTCGCCGCCCTGATAAAAGCATACCTTCAGGGTCATAAAACAAAGCCCGAAATACTTGCGGAAACGGCAGACCTGCTTCCTCCTTCTGCTCATAACGAGGTCAGCCAGTTACTGACTGCTGCTGCACACCAAATGAATGACGCTTTTTATGCTGACATCGTAGACAGTATTCAACATACTTCCGGTACAGTTCCTACCCGTAAAGGTCTTATCCATCATCTCGAAGCACTGCTGAAAGAAGAGATCACCGTGCAGGAACTGCTCGACTGGGCTACCTGGTATACTATCGAGGAAGATCAGCTCAGTGCAGGTATTATGGATGATTTTGCCGTAGAATATTTCTGCCTCGACTTCCTGCCCGCCTATCATCATGAACTGACGGAAAACCAGTTTACAAAGGCTTTGCAGCTGTTTAAACAACAAGGGGAAAATCCATTAAAGGAAAAGATCGCGTTGACGTTGCTGATAGAAAAAGAACAACAGCTTTTTCTCTATTTCCTGCGTAGCTTTTTAGAACAACCACAGCATGTTGAAGCACTGGATTCTTACCTCATGAAGAAATTTGGCATGGACCATTTTAGTTTTCCGTATATGCCAGATCTGATGGCAATGAGCGGGCATCCGGAGAGAATGGAGGAGTTGCTGAAAAAAGCGAGGATGTACTAAATGAACAAAATGAACAATTGGTTTTAAAAGGAACTCTCTTAAAATTGCAAATAATAAGGGCACTTCATATGAAGTGCCCTCTTTTTATTCAAGGAAGCAGCGAAGATGCGCGGAATTGCCTCCAGATCCACATCTACCTAGTCTTCCCTTTTTATTCTTGAATATCTTTTTTCTACCGTAAAGGTAAGGTCATTTAGGAGAGTATGCAAAAAATAATTCATAAAAATTCCACATTATCAATATGTCAGCGCTTTCTTATTGAGAAATCACTGGAGTTATTATCTCTTGGAACTATGGACTCGTACAGAGTGAAACTCAATAATCCCAAAACCATTTTAAAAGAGTTAAAATACTGCCTTCAGGAGTATGAAAAAGGCCGCATTAAACATTTCCATACGCTTAAAGCCAAAGAAAAAGATAAGAAGGCTGCCGTCGATGAGGCCATCAGTCTAATAAGCGGTGATAAACCTCATTACCTGTCTTTTAAATCTATATCCCAGAGATATCTTGAACTATTGCTTAGAACAATTGACGAGTTCAATTACAGGAAAGTGATTTCCAGTATTGAAATGCTTCTTAGTGAAAACGAGCTGTATCTAAGAACTGTTATTAGCGAACTGGAATTACTTGTAGCAGCTGATAATGCAACCATTGCTGCACTGGAAAAACTGGATGACACATTGAATATTTTGTTCAGTGAATTGATCAACAACGGATTTTCAAAGGGATTCCTATTTAAGTTAGTATACGGCACATTCGTTAAATCATTAGGCCCGGATAGTATCTTTAATGACCACTTTCAAAGCTTTAAAACAAGAATATTGGATAATGATATTGATTATACCGTCATCTTCAGAGTTGATACAACTTATAAAGTTTACGACGCCATATCCACTATCTCAATTTCAGACGCCAAACTTTCATTATCTGACAACATCAATAATATCCAATTGGACGGCATGCGCCAAGCGGAAGAACTGTCCTCTTTTAATACCCCGGGCAAGGCCCGGAAATTCATCCATTGTAAAGTAACAGCCACCGATTATTTAGCTGCCTTAAAAAGGGCAAGAAGTGTGCTGTCGGAATATCTGGATGTAATCAACCTTGGACTGTCAGATGAATTTCTGGAGATACACAACCGTGTACTGGTGATAAATTCCCGATCGCCACAAAGCGGGGATTTTCAACATCACATGAACATCCTGGATGGCAAATATCGCGTAACAAAAGATCGTTACTGGGAATTCACCAAAAAGCTTCCGGCAATTCTAAATGATCCTCTTATTATCAATGAAACAAAAGAAAAAATTAAGTCCGCTATTCGATATCTGAGATTGGGCAATCAAATATTATCTGACCTTTATGCTCAACGAACTGATCGACTTTCTCTCTAAACCGACTACCGACCGCAAAAGTATCGAGGAATACTTTATCCTGAACGAGATCAGACTAGGCAATATCGAGCAGAACGGCTATTTACTTGAAGATCTGCTGAATGTGGATTGCTCGTTAGGATTCATTTCCTCCTAACTCACCATCAGGCTACAGCCTCTCAGCGCCGAATTATCCAGCCTCCCCAGCACCTCAAACCGTCCTTCCTCATGCAGGCGCCCGATATCCTCTGTTGCAATGAACGCGCAGGAATAGACATTGGCGAGATCTACCACGTTGATCACACCCGAAGCATGAGCGGCTGACAACTGAAAAGGATCATTTTCATCCCTTACCAACACTTTCATCCATGGTGGCGTCGTAAATAATCCATCTCCCCGGGAATATGCCTGGGACAATAATTCCGTCATGCCGTATTCCGCGTGGATATGTTCACATCCTAATTTTTCCCTGAGATAGGCATGCACCTGTTGCCGGGTCCATTCCTCCCGGCGCCCCTTCATTCCCCCTGTTTCCATCACAACGGTATTTTTCAGTTGCAGGGAATAGTGCTCCGCAAAATCCAGCAAACCGAAGGTAACGCCGATCAGCAGCGTTTTTTGTCCGCTGGCTTCCAGCTCCCGGAGCCGGCCGGCCAATTTATCGTGCTCATACAGGTAAAACCCGCTGGCAGCATGCCCGCTTCTTTTTACCATATCCTGCACCATATATACCAGGGAAGAATGCTGACGTTCCAGGTAGGAAGGGAGCAGTCCCAATATCACGAAGTCGGAAACAGGACCGTACAGGCGCTCAAAGCCGGCCAGGAAACTGCGTTCATAAAGGGCAGCTTCTTTTACCAGGTGGCGGCTGTTAATGGTCTGGGTAGTACCGCTGCTCTCAAAGATCAGTTCCGGCGTAAAGTTGCCACAGGTAACGGTATGCGTTTTAAAGAACTGGATGGGCAGGAAAGGGATCTGGTCCAGTGAGCGCACATCCGACGGCCGTCTGCGCAGGGCATCCGTATAAGCCCGGTAAAGGGTATTCTCCCTGTACTGGTAATGGAACAGCTCCAGGGCTGCCGCTTCCATATCCTGCTCCTGCAATGTAAATAAGGCTGCCGTATTAATGCCACTCATGTCGCTTGCTTTAAACGCACAAATTTAGGGGATACGTAACAATCAAACCAGATTTTACGTTATAACGGCAGTGGACCGGCGTACCCTGTGCACATTAGCTATAGTAAAAAAAATAATGTAGGTTTGTTATATGAAGAAAATACTCGTTTTATCCCTGTTCGCATTGGCAGTTATATCCGGGTCTGGCTGCGGGAAAGATTCCATAGGCACTAAGCCAATGATCAGTTTTCTCTCCTACTCTTCCGACCCCGTGGTACCTTCCAACGGACTGGATGTTCACTTCCAGGTGAAGGATGGTGACGGAGATATTGAAAACACCTTCAATTTCGCCGCCATTTACGATTTACAGCCCGAACCCGATACAGCTTTTGCTTCCAGGCAAATGCCCAAACTGGATGCACATAAGGGAACAAACCTGACGGCAGAAGTAATTCTGCGCCTCGAGCCGATAGACTTCCCGGGAAATACCACCGGTATTCCAAAGGACAGCGTGCATTATCTTGTATTTATCACTGACGATGCCGGTAACATCAGCGATACCATCGCAACACCCAAAGTAGAGATACTCTACCAATAAAATACTTGTCAGGGATCAGGAATGCACAACAGACGCGTTCAATTCCTGATTCCTGATTATATTTGTTCCATGGACAAATTCCACGAACTCCGGAACAAGATCGCTACAGCCATCCTTGGTGGCGGCGAAGCACGCATCTCCTCCCAACATAAAAAAGGAAAACTTACAGCCAGGGAACGGTTACAACTCCTGATGGACGAAGGCTCTTTCGAAGAGCTGGACATGTTCGTACATAACCGTAACCGTGGTATGACCACCGACCAGGAACAATTTCCCGGCGATGGCGTCGTAACAGGCTATGGTACTATCAACGGCCGCCTGACCTACGTCTTTTCGCAGGACTTTACCGTTTACGGTGGCAGCCTTTCAGAGCCCCATGCCCGTAAGATCTGTAAGATCATGGACCTCGCCATGCAGAACGGCGCTCCTGTTATAGGCCTCAACGATAGTGGCGGCGCCCGCATACAGGAAGGCGTGGTAAGCCTGGGTGGTTATGCGGATATCTTTTACCGTAATACCCGTGCCTCCGGTGTCATTCCGCAGATCTCCGCTATTATGGGCCCCTGTGCCGGCGGCGCCGTATACTCCCCCGCCATCACCGATTTCATACTGATGGTAGAAGAGACTTCCTATATGTTCGTTACCGGTCCTAACGTTGTTAAGACTGTTACACATGAAGAAGTAACGGCCGAAGAACTGGGAGGCGCACACACGCATGCTGTGAAAAGCGGTGTGACGCACTTTTCCTGCACCAACGAGGTGGAATGTATCAATAATATAAGGCAACTGCTAAGTTATGTGCCGCAGAACTGTGAAGAAGATGCTCCCGTCTATCCATATGAACCTGCTGACGAGATCCGCCCTGCGCTGAACACGATCATACCTCCCAGCTCCAATCAGCCATACGATATGAAAGAGGTGATCAGTGAGCTGACCGACGCAGAAAGCTTCTTTGAAGTGCATAAAGACTTTGCTGAAAATATCATTGTAGGCTTTGCCCGCATCGCCGGAAGAAGTATCGGCATTGTTGCCAATCAGCCTGCCCACCTGGCAGGAGTGCTGGATATCCATGCTTCTGTAAAGGGCGCCCGTTTTACCCGCTTCTGTGATGCATTTAACATCCCGCTGCTGGTACTGGTAGATGTACCAGGCTTCCTCCCGGGTACTGACCAGGAATGGAACGGTATCATCACCAACGGTGCTAAACTGCTCTTCGCATTGAGTGAGGCCACAGTTCCGAAGATCACCGTTACCACCCGTAAGGCCTATGGCGGCGCTTACTGCGTGATGAACTCAAAACATATCGGTGCAGACCTCAACTTTGCCTTCCCACAGGCTGAAATAGCCGTAATGGGACCTAAAGGCGCTGTAGAGATCATCTATAAAAAGGAAATAGACGCCGCTTCCGATCCGGAAGCCCGTACCAACGAGCTGGTGGCAGAGTATACTGAACGCTTCGCCAATCCATACCTGGCAGCAGAAAAAGGATATATCGATGAAGTCATTGTTCCTGACCAGGCCCGCATAAAACTGATCAAAGGATACGCCATGCTGGAGAATAAGGTGGTGACGATGCCCCGGAAAAAACATGGTAATATCCCGCTTTAATTGAGCATAAGAATCAGGAATTAATGCAATCTTCGGAACTATAATTCCTAATTTCGCATTCCAATTTCTGATTCTTAATTTCCTAATGCCGATTGTTAATGCTACGCGGTCTTTTTAATTTCATCATATTTTCTTCTCTCTATGTAGCCTGCTGCGCCATACTTATGATATGGCAGACAAACACACTGCTGCATATCCGGGACATTAACAAGGCCTATTACTTCTTTGTCTTCTGCTCTACCATCTGCAGTTATAATTTTCACTGGTACCTGACCCCGGCAGACTATTCCACTTCCGAACGCATTCTATGGGGCGCCCGTCATAAAACGCTGCAACTGGTGCTTTGTGCGCTGGGGGCATTGGGTGCGGCCTATGGCTTCTGGTTACTGAGGGAACACTGGCTGCCACTGGCAGGCGCTGCCGTGCTCACTTTCCTGTATTCCGCCCCGAAAGTGCCACATAAGGCCTTCGTGTGGCTGCGGAAAGTTGCGATCGGCAAAACCCTGTTCCTGACAGCGGTCTGGATCTACGTCACCACCCTGCTGCCGGTATTTATAGAAAAACAGCCTTATTCACCTACTATATTGTTACTGACCTTACACCGCTTTTTCCTGGTCTATGCCATTTGTATCCTGTTCGATTACCGCGACCTTGAATCTGATAAAAAAGAAGGTATCCGCTCTCTCATTACCTACCTGAGCGCTCCAGGCCTTAAAAAACTATATATCAGTTCCCTGGTACTCGCTACGGTCTTTGCACTGGCGCTTTTCCCGGTAGATGGCTGGATACTGACCACCATCCTGCTGGCCCCGGTGGTGATAACAGGGCTGCTTACACGATATGCCATCCGTAACCGCTCAGACCATTTCTTCTATTTTGTGCTGGATGGCATGGTGATGCTTTCTGCGCTGCTCCATTTTATCATAGCAGCATTATCATAACCAACACCTGGCTTGCTGTAAACCGGCAAACACTTACTTTTGCAGCAATTAACTTAACAGCTAACTTAACAGCAATGTCTAAAAAGCAAAAATCCATACTCAGTAAAGAGGCGCTTACGTTCCTGCGTAAATATCTCAATAATCCCTCCCCTACCGGGTTTGAGAAAGAAGGACAGAAATTGTGGCTGGAGTACCTGCAGCCGTTTATAGATGAGTATTATGTGGACGCGTACGGTTCGGCAGTCGGCATTATCAACCCGAAGGCCCCGTTTAAAGTGGTGATCGAAGCACATGCTGATGAAATATCGTGGTTTGTCAATTACGTCTCTCCTGAAGGTTTAATATATGTGATCCGCAATGGTGGCTCCGATCAGCAGATCGCGCCTTCCAAACGTGTGAATATTCATACTGAAAACGGTATTGTTAAAGCCGTGTTCGGATGGCCAGCCATCCATACCCGTCTGCGCAGCACAGAAGGTAAAGATCCGCAGCCCAAGGTGGAAAACATTTTCCTGGATTGTGGCGCCCGCAGCCGTAAGGAAGTGGAAGACCTCGGTATCCATGTTGGTTGTGTAGTGACATTTGAGGATGGTTTTGAAGAACTGAACTACGATTATTACATCTGCCGCGCCTTTGATAACCGTATTGGCGGCTTTATGATCGCTGAAGTAGCCCGTATGCTGAAAGAGAAAAAACAGCAACTGCCCTTCGGCCTGTACATCGTAAATGCCGTACAGGAAGAAGTAGGGCTCCGCGGAGCGGAAATGATTGCCAAAAGGATCAAGCCGGATGTGGCGATCATTACGGACGTAACGCACGATACCACTACCCCGATGATCAACAAGAATATTGAAGGGGAGATCCGCTGCGGCAATGGTCCGAGCATCACCTATGGCCCTGCCGTGCACAACATTCTCCGTGATCTGATCATCAAAACAGCCAAAAAGAACGATATCCCTCACCAGCTGCATGCGGTAAGCCGCAGCACCGGTACAGATACGGATGCTTTTGCCTATTCCAATGATGGTACCCCTTCTGCACTGATCAGCATTCCACTGCGCTATATGCATACAACCGTGGAAATGATCAAGAAAGATGATGTGGAAAACACCATTCAGCTGATTTACCAGACACTCCTGAACATTACACCGAAAACCAATTTCAAATACCTGTAAACCGATTGAAAATCAGACCATAAGAATTAAAAATAAGCCACAATTGAGCGCAATTTCTCATTCTTAATTCCTGATTTCTAATTCAATTTTAATTTGTAGGTTTGCTCTCAAATTAGATTATTATGCAAGATGTGCAGATCCGTCACGACTGGTCTATTGAAGAAATAAAAGAGATCTATAATACGCCCTTGCTGGAACTGGTTTTCCGCGCTGCTTCCGTACACAGACAAACGCAGGACACTGCAGAAGTACAGGTTTGTACGCTGCTGTCCATTAAAACAGGCGGTTGCTCGGAAGATTGTGCTTATTGCCCTCAGGCTGCCCGTTATAACACCGATATCAAAGTACATGGCCTCATGAAAAAAGAAGAGGTACTGGCATACGCCCAGAAAGCGAAAGATGCTGGTTCCACCCGCTTCTGTATGGGCGCTGCCTGGAGGGAAGTCAGGGATAACCGCGACTTCGACCGTGTATTGGATATGGTAAAAGGCGTAAACGAGCTGGGCATGGAGGTTTGCACCACCCTTGGTATGCTGACCGAAGAACAGGCCCAGAAACTGGCGGATGCAGGTTTATACGCCTACAACCACAACCTGGACACTTCCAGTGAGTACTATGAATCCATCATTACCACCCGTACCTACGATGACCGTCTGCGTACCCTGGACAACGTCCGCAAAGCAGGTGTAAGCGTTTGCTGCGGTGGTATCATCGGCCTGGGAGAGTCCCACGAAGACCGTATCGGTATGCTGCACACGCTGAGCAATATGCCGACCCATCCTGATTCCGTTCCTATCAACGCCCTGACCCGTGTAAAAGGAACTCCGCTGGAACACATGCCTAAGGTTGCCTTCTGGGACATGGTACGTATGATCGCTACCACCCGTATCGTTATACCTAAAGCAATGGTACGCCTCAGCGCCGGCCGTGCTGAAATGAGCATTTCCGAACAGGCCCTCTGCTTCATGGCAGGCGCCAACTCTATCTTCACCGGTGAGAAACTGCTGACCACCAGCAATCCTTCCTTCGAAGAAGATCATATGATGTTTGAACTGTTAGGTCTGAAACCAAGAGAGGCTTTCAAAGACCAGCCGGTTGAAACAGAAACATTGAACTAATATTCATCTGAAATAATAAAAAGAGCCCGTATCAATAGTAAGATACGGGCTCTTTTTTTTCGAATATCTGAGGGAGAACAGCGGGCTTATAAGCAATTCCCGGGAGGCTTTGTTCATTTTTGGCACCCTCTTTTTTTAGCTTCGATTTACCGGATAAGTACCACTTTGATACCGGAATCGTACCGTTGGTTCCCTGGAGTTCGATCCGATAGGCTTCCGATAGGCTTTGAGATAGCTTTATCTTACGTTCATCTTACGTTTAAGACGTGAAATGAACGTAAGATAAAGCTATCTCAAAGCCTATCGGAACGAATCTCAATCGAACATCAACATAAAACTTTAGTACGGAAAAAACTTTACAGGTTATTGCAGCCGTTCAAAGCTGGCATTACAGGCCAACCTTAGCAGGTAGTTAATATTTCACATCTCAGGATGCTGCATTTCGGATGCCCATGATTTGGCGTCCTGTGCACATGTTTTTGCGCCCTGTGGACATTCTCCAAAATTGCATTTCCATGTTTCCTAATATTGCATTGCGCTTCAGTTCTTTGACATATGGACCTTTAACAACAACGAGCGTCTGTTAAAGGAAATACGCCACTCCCAGTGCATATCCCTTCATGCCCAGGCCGCAGATGCTACCTACACAGGCGGGCGCTATCATGCTCTTGTGACGGAACTCTTCCCTTGCGTGGATATTGCTGATATGTATTTCCAGAACCGGGGTCTTGATAGCGGAAATAGCATCGCGCAGCGCCACGGATGTATGGGTGTAACCGCCGGCGTTCAGCAGGATGCCATCATAGGAGAAACCAATTTCATGCAGATGATTGATCATTTCCCCTTCAATATTGCTCTGAAAATAGGTTAGCTGCACATCGGGATACTGTGCTTTCAGCTTTTCGAAATAAGACTCGAAAGACTCATTTCCATAGATACCTGGCTCCCGCTTTCCCAGGAGATTTAAGTTAGGGCCGTTGATGATCGCTATCTGCATATGATTCCTGATATTATTGTGGCAATAAACATAGCTGTGAATGCTTCAGTTCCTATTTTTCCTCACTTCCCCAGCGGAAGGTGTCCTGTTCTATTCCTGCAAGATCGAGCACCCTGTCTACAACAGTAGCTGCTACATCTTCCAGTGTTTTCGGGATGCTGTAAAAGGACGGTGTAGCCGGACAGATAATACCCCCGGCCTCTGTTACCGCCAGCATATTTTTGATATGCATCAGGTTATAAGGCGTCTCCCTTACCACACATATCAGCTTTCTTCTCTCCTTCAGCACAACATCTGCTGCACGGGTGATCAGGTCGTTGGAAATACCGGTGGCTATACGTCCCAGTGTACCCATGGAACAGGGACAGATGATCATCGTATCGAACCTGCCGGAGCCGGAAGCAAAAGGTGCATGGAAGTCCTGTTGTGTATATGTTTTGAAAGGTAATTGTTTGTAGTCGTCAGTGCCCAGCTCTGTTTCCCATACGGTACGTGCATTGGTGGTCATGACCAGGGCTATCTGGTCTGTCTGCGCGGAGGCCGCCTGCAATTTGTTCAGTAACTGCCTGGCATAAATGGAACCGCTGGCACCCGTAACCGCTACAACTATACGATGTTTCATTCGCTCAATTAATAGAGTACAAAGCTAGGTCAAAAAAAATACCGGCCATAGGCCGGTACTAAATTCTTTGGATAAATAGAATAATTACTTCCTCAGTTTGACTTACTCACCAGGTCATCCATCGTGATCCCGCTGTGACTTTCATCATAAATGCATTCCCCGTTACGGATCAGCAATACCTGTGGCGATTCATGCGGTACATCAAAATCCGCTGCAATCCTGTTCGAAATGTCCCTGAATCTGATCAGGTCCAGATAATAAAATGAGATCTCCTGCGGAGCAGCTCCTCTTTCCAGCCTCGATTTGGCTACGGCGCTAATGGAACAGCGTGTGCTGTGTTTGAAAATTACTACCGGCTTCGTTGCCGATGCCTCCCTGATCTCTGTTAACTGTTGCTCTGTAGTAAGTGGTATCCAGTTCATTAACAATCCTTCGCATTTACTCCGTGCGTTGCTTTACCAATTTTCATCGGACAACCTAATTTGTTCTGTGACGCACAGGAAGTTAAGAAAGCCGCAAAGATAAGGATTAGACAGGCGCCGCCCAAAACTTTCAGATAAGATGATTGCATAAAGGGATATTTTGTTGAATAATGAAATTTCATAGGGAATGGTGATATCACTTTTTTAATCGCCAATTTTTGACGTTACTTTGCAAATATAAAATTTATATTAAAGATTTTAGATATAATATCGTTCCTTTTTCCCTGAATATAAATATAACGATAAAACGCAGGTATCTGGTTTAAATTATATGGCAAAAGTACATTTTATTGCTGTGGGTGGCAGTGTGATGCATCAGCTGGCTATCGCATTGAAAAACAAGGGTTACCAGGTAACCGGCAGTGACGACGAGATCTACGAACCAGCACTCGGCAATCTGCGCCAGGCCGGTATTGCGCCTGCCACAATGGGCTGGGATGACAGCCGTATTACGGCCGACCTCGACGCTGTTATTCTGGGAATGCATGCCCGCGGAGACAATCCCGAGCTGATCAAAGCCAAAGAACTGGGGTTGAAGATCTATTCTTTCCCGGAATATATCTACCAGGAAAGCCAGCAAAAGAAAAGGGTCGTTGTAGGCGGCAGCCATGGTAAAACCACCACCACCGCCATGATCATGCATGTACTGCAGCAGTCAGGACAGGCATTCGACTACCTGGTAGGCGCACGCCTCGCCGGCTTTGCACAGTCTGTCAACATTACCGATGCCCCTGTCATCGTTTGTGAAGGAGACGAATACCCTGCTTCTGTCATTGAAAAGCGGCCGAAATTCCATTTCCTGCACCCGCACATTGCTGTACTGACCGGTATTGCCTGGGATCATATCAACGTGTTCCCCACCTTCGACAACTACCTGGAGCAGTTTGCCATCTTCCTCCGCACAATGAAGGCCGGCAATATCCTCATCTATAACAGCACCGATCCGGAACTGGTTAAGCTGGTAAAGACTGAAGGTCTGCACCTGAAACTGGTCCCGTACGATATACCACCACACCAGATCGTCAATGGTACTACCACTGTGACCTTTGGCAGCGGACAAAGCGTTCTCGAAGTGTTCGGCGACCACAATCTGCTGAATATGCACGCTGCACGCCTTGTTTGCAATCAACTGGGCATCAGCGACGAAACCTTCCTGAAAGCTATCTCCACCTTCAAAGGAGCAGCCAAAAGGCTGGAACTGGTGGGCAAAAATGATCATTGCGCTATTTACCGCGACTTTGCCCATGCACCGTCTAAAGTAATGGCCACTATCAATGCCCTGCAGTCCCAATATCCGCAGCGCAGGCTGATAGCTGTACTGGAATTGCATACCTATAGCAGCCTGAACGCTGATTTTATGGTACAATACCAGGGTGTAATGGACAAAGCAGACGTGCCTGTAGTATTCTACAGTAAACACGCACTGGAGATCAAACGCATGCCTGACCTCGCTCCCGACCTGGTGGCGCAGGGCTTTGGCCGCAATGACCTTGAAATATTCACCCAAAGGGAGCATCTGCAGGCCTTCCTCGACAAGCAGGATTACCACAATGCCAACCTGCTCATGATGAGTTCGGGTGATTATGAAGGATTGGACGTAAATTCGCTGAAAAAGTATCTATAAAAATTAGTCATGCCCTCTTTGCAACTGAAAAGGCCCCTGGCCGTAATTGATCTGGAGACGACCGGCACCAATGTGGCTACGGACCGTATTATTGAAATTGCTATCATCAAGGTATTCCCTGACAAGAGTACCCAATCCAAGGTGAAAAGAATTCACCCCGGCATGCCTATTCCTGCATCCTCTACCGCTATTCACGGTATCAGCGATGACGATGTGAAGGATTGTCCCAATTTCAAACAATGTGCGAATGAACTGCGCCAGTACCTGGACAACTGCGACCTGGCCGGTTATAATTCCAACCGTTTCGACATACCATTGCTGGTAGAAGAATTCCTGCGCGCAGGCCTAGAATTTGACGTGAAAGACCGTAAATTCATTGATGTGCAGAAGATCTTCCACCTGATGGAAAAACGCACGCTCAGCGCTGCTTATAAGTTCTATTGCGATAAGAACCTGGAGAATGCGCACAGCGCTGAAGCAGACGCCCTGGCTACCTACGAAATACTGGAAGCACAGCTGTCGCGCTACGAGCAGCTGCAGGCTGAAGTGGGCCCGCTGGCAGAATTCACGAAAGAAGACGACTATGTAGACTTCGCAAGGCGTATGGTGATGCAGAATGGCCTTGAAGTATTCAATTTTGGTAAATATAAAGGAAGGCCTGTACGAGAAGTGCTTAAAATAGAACCTCAGTACTATGATTGGATGATGAAAGCTGATTTTCCGCTGAATACCAAGCAGAAACTCACAGAAATATATCATAGTATGATGTTAAAAAAGATTTAATATTTATAAAATCCTTCCTTTATTTAGCGATTAGACTAATTTCGCACTCCTAAAACAACATTTGCTAGATTGGAAAAGCTCGTCATCATTCCCACGTACAATGAGAAGGATAATATCCGTAACATCATTGACGCGGTGTTTGCCCTGCAACAAAACTTTCATGTACTGATCGTGGACGACGGTTCGCCCGACGGTACCGGTAATATTGTAAGGAATATGCAGCAGTCCCACTCCGGCGAGTTGTTCCTGGTTGAAAGAAGCGGTAAACAGGGATTAGGCACCGCCTATATCTTTGGTTTCAAATGGGCACTGGAGAAAGGATATCAGTATATCTTCGAAATGGATGCTGACTTTTCCCACAACCCGGCCGACCTCGTGAGGTTGTATGACGCATGTGCAAAGGAAGGTGGCGATGTTTCCGTAGGTTCCCGCTACGTAAAGGGTGGCAAAACGGAAAACTGGCCCTGGGACAGGGCCATCCTCTCCTATGGCGCTTCCATCTATGTGCGCCTGGTTACCTGGATCAGGGTAAAAGATGCCACTGCCGGCTTTGTTTGTTACAAAAGGCAGGTACTGGAAGCTATTAACCTGGACGCGATCCGTTTCGTAGGATACGCCTTCCAGATAGAAATGAAATTCACGGCCTGGAAACTGGGCTTCAAAATAAAAGAAGTACCTATCACCTTTAAGGACCGTAAAGAAGGATATTCCAAAATGAGTAAGGGAATTATTAAGGAAGGGATATTGGGAGTACTCAAAATTCAATGGGAAAGCCTGTTCCGCAAGTATGAAAGACGCGTAAGAAACAGCGAATAAGCGGAAATGAAAAAAGCACTGATACAATTACACCTGTCGGTATTCCTGGCGGGTTTTACGGGTATATTGGGAAAACTGATCACCCTCAATGAAGGAATGCTTGTATGGTACAGGCTCCTGTTCACAGTCATCACCCTGTACGTCATTTTCCGGTGGAAAAAGTTACTTACAAAACTCTCCTTTAAACAGATCGTACCTATTGGCCTTACCGGCATGGTTGTCGTGCTGCACTGGTTATTCTTCTATGCCAGCATCAAATACTCGAACGTTTCCATCGGTGTGGTTTGTTTTGCGCTCACCAGCCTGTTCACCGCGG
Source organism: Chitinophaga filiformis (assembly GCF_023100805.1). Classification (NCBI taxonomy): domain Bacteria; kingdom Pseudomonadati; phylum Bacteroidota; class Chitinophagia; order Chitinophagales; family Chitinophagaceae; genus Chitinophaga; species Chitinophaga filiformis. The sequence continues at coordinate 2,872,391 of NZ_CP095855.1, read as the reverse complement.
CACTCGATCCGCTGATAAACCGGTACAGGGTGGATAAAACAGAGCTCTTACTGAGCGGTATCACACTTTGCGGTATTTTCCTCATCTTTCACTTCGACGTACAATACCGTACAGGTATCATCCTGGGTGTTATCTCATCCCTGTTTGCTGCACTGTTCACTATCTTCAACAAGCGCCTGATCGCTAAATACGATACGCCTACCATCACTTTTTATGAACTGTCTGTAGGCTGGATGGCACTTACCCTGCTCCTGCCCGCTTACCTGCACTTCTTTCCGCAACCTCTGAGCCTGCCTTCGTTTACAGATCTCAGTTACCTGCTGATCCTGGCCTGGGCCTGCACAGTGTGTTTATATATGCTGATGATGAGCGCCCTGACAAAGATCTCTCCCTTTACAGTAAACCTCTCCTTCAATCTGGAGCCGGTGTACAGCATTGTGATGGCCTTCATTCTCTTTCACGAGAACCGGGAACTGACCTACGCTTTTTACTTTGGTCTTGCCTGCATCATATTGTCTGTAGCATTACAAATGACCAGGGTAACGCGGCATACAAGGCAAACTCATGCCTGATTTCGACCGTCTATCCGCAATTCGCATGCAGGTAAGGCTGATTTTTATATTTTAGACCACATGAAGCAAATCATGTGTGCCGCCGCATTTACCGGCCTCTCCTTACTATCTTACGCGCAACAGCCCGCGAAAAAGCCACTTGATCATTCAGTGTATGACAGCTGGCAGAATATCGGCAGTAAAGCCATCAGCAATAACGGTCAGTGGACCGTCTACACCGTTACGCCACAGGAAGGCGACGCATCCCTTTTTATCTACAACAACCAGAACGGGCAAAGACTGGAAGTGCCCCGTGGCAGCAATGCGGTGATCACGGAAGACAGCCGTTATGCTATCTTCTCTATCAAAGCACCCTTTGCCGTTGTACGGCAGGCGAAGATCAAAAAGAAAAAGCCGGCAGATATGCCCAAAGATTCCCTCGGTATCGTCATGCTGGGCAGCAACGATGTCTACAAAGTTCCTGCGGTAAGATCTTTCAAAACACCTGAAAAAGGCAGTGGCGTAGTGGCTTATCTGAAGGAAAAGCCCCAGACGGACACCGCCAGTGGCCATCTGGTCATCTACTACCCCGATAAAAAATCCGCAGATACTATCCGGAACGTACAGGACTATATTTTCAGCAAACCCGGCAACCGTTTGCTGGCAGAAGTAGTGGCAGATAAAAAAGATTCCCTGTCGCAGGCGGCAGTATTGCTCTGGAATGTAGCTGCCCGCAAGGCGGACACCCTGAGCCGTGGTACCGCCCTGCGCAGCCAGTTTGCCTTCGACGAAGCAGGCGAACAGGCCGCCTGGTGCAGCTCCCGCGACAGCGCCAAAGCCCTGCAGCAGTTCTATGCCCTGTATTATTACCGTCCCGGCCAGGATAGTGGTGTAATTACGGCCGACAGGAATACCCGTGCATTCCCGGCCAACTGGTCAGTAAGCCCTGATGGCAAAGTATGGTTCAGTCAGAACGGGCAGCGGTTATTCTTCGGCACCGCCCCCATAAGGCCGCCGAAAGATACCAACATCGTAGACTTTGAAGTAGCGAAGGTAGATATCTGGAATTACCAGGATGATTACCTGCAACCCATGCAGCTGAAAAATGCAGATAAGGAACTGAAAAGAAGTTACCAGGCTGTGTATTATCCCGGCAACAAACAGATCATCCAGCTGGCAGATAAGGATATGGAAAATATCTCCTTTGCCAGGGAAGGTAACAGTCCGTATGCCGTGGGATATACTGACAGAGGACAACGTGTGGTCGTACAATGGACAGGGAATTCCCTGAAAACTGCTTACCTGGTGAACCTGGAAAACGGCAACCGTAAACTCTTACAACAAAACATGGACAGCGTTGCCCGCATCTCCCCTGCCGGCCGCTATATCACCTGGTACAACCTGCAGCAGAAACAATGGTTTGCATATGAAACAGCTACCGGCATTACCAGGAATATAACCGAGAAGATCCCCGTCTCACTTTCTGAGGAAGACGATGATCATCCCGACCTGCCGGGCCCTTATGGCATGGCAGGATGGCTGGAAGATGATAAAGCTGTATACATTTACGACAGGTATGACATCTGGCAGGTGGATCCTGCCGGAAAAAACGCCCCGCAAATGATCACCGCAGGCTACGGACGTCAGCAGAAACTGCGCTTCCGCTATGCAAAGGTGCTGAAGGAAGAAAAGTTCTTTAAACCGGGGCAGTTGCTTTTGCTGGAGACCTTCAGTGAAACTACCAAGGAGAACGGTTTCTACACAGCCCCCTGTACGTTCAAAAAGGCCCCTTTAAAGCCCGGATTGCTGGTCATGGGACCATATACCTTCGGCGACCCTGTAAAGGCTGAAAACGCCGGAAATTACATTTTTACCAAAGCGAGTTATGTGCAGTCGCCCGATGTGTATACCGGTACTTCCCTGGCCAATGCCACACAGATCAGCCATATTAATCCACAGCAGCAACAATACAACTGGGGTACGGCAGAGCTGTTCAAATGGACGGCTTACAATGGCAAACCAGCGGAGGGAATCCTGTACAAACCGGAAGACTTTGACAGTACTAAAAAGTACCCGGTAATACTGTATTTCTACGAGAAGCTGACGGATGGCCTGTATAATTATCAGCCGCCAAGCCCTACTCCTTCCCGGTTAAATATTCCCTTCTTTGTGAGCCGTGGCTACCTGGTACTGGCGCCGGATATTACCTATGAGAACGGTCATCCGGGACAGGGAGCGTACGATTATGTTGTCAGCGGCGCCCGTGCACTGGCAGCACATCCCTGGGCAGACAGCCTGAATATGGGTATACAGGGACAAAGCTGGGGCGGATACCAGGTGGCTTACCTGATCACCCGTACCCACCTCTTCAAAGCCGCCTGGGCGGGCGCTCCTGTAGCCAATATGACCAGCGCCTATGGTGGCATCCGCTGGGAAACCGGTATGAACCGCCAATTCCAGTACGAGCGCTCCCAGAGCCGGATCGGGGCCACCTTATGGGAAAAACCGGAGCTTTATATGGAAAACTCCCCGCTTTTCCACCTGCCAAAGGTTACAACGCCGCTGGCCATCATGAGCAATGATGCAGATGGCGCCGTGCCCTGGTACCAGGGCATAGAGTTGTTCACCGGCCTGCGCCGTCTGGGTAAAAAGGTATGGCTGCTGAATTACAACAATGAAGCTCATAACCTGGTACTCCGCCAGAACCGTAAGGATATCCAGCGCCGTGAGCAGCAGTTCTTCGATCATTTCCTGAAAAATGCCCCCGCTCCGGAGTGGATGGAAAAGGGAGTACCCGCCACAGAAAAAGGAAAGAACTGGGGTTGGGAAACCGCTGGCAATGCGCAATAACATTAACCGAATAAAAAGCGCCTGTATCACAAATTGTGATACAGGCGCTTTTTATTCGGAGCATTGATGAACATATCCGGATGCTATTTTATTTTGCAATTCTCGTCCTTTTTAAAAAGAATAACAAAGCGAACAGGCAGAGAAGATCAGCTTTCCATTCCGCTATGCCGTCCGGCGGGCCTGTACTGATTTAAGCAGGGCACTTCAAACAGACAAATTCCAGCAAATTCCGCCGGAAACCAATACTCAACAGGCATTTATCTGTTTTAGCCGCTGCAACAGTTTGTCTTTCAAGCTACTCAAATTATATTTTTTTATATACTTACAAACATATAAGTTTGTATAAGAAATTGAAGACCTGATTCAGATCTGTGGATGTTTTGAATATCTGATAACCTTATACATATTCCTATGAATTTCCGTATCTACCAACCGGCAACTTCGCTGGCACCGTATGTTAAGCAGTATTATCATTTACAAACCTCTAATAGCGGATTGATCAACCTGCCGCAGAACCTGTTCTCCCTGGGAGACCTGTACATGGTATTTCTGCAGGAAGGAGAAGTGATCTTCCAGCCCACCCAACATGCTTCCTTTACTTTACCGGAGGCTTCCGTTGTAGGCCATTTTACCTGTCATCATCAGATCAGGGTAAAAGGTCCTGTAAAAATGACCGTGATCCAGCTGAATGCTTATGGTTGTTACAGGCTGGCGGGCCTGGACATGTCTGCCTTCAATAATTATTTCCGTGATCTGCTGAAGCAGGACCGTGAGTGCTGGAAGGAACTGGCTAATAAAATTGCTGCCACTACGGATGTCACCAAACTGGACACTGTACTGGACGATGCATTTACCAACATGATGTGCTCGCAGGTACACAACCTGAAACAGGTAGATGAAATTGCTGATTACATCATTGACCACCAGGGCTATACGAATGTTGAGTGGCTGACGAAGAAATTTAAGATGTCCCGTCACACGCTGGAAAGGAAGTTTATGGAGGTGATCGGGCTGACGCCACAGTTGTTTGCACGTATGCTCCGTTTCCGGGATGCTATGCGCAACATGCAGCAGATGAATGTAGAAGAGTGGCAGGCGTTTATCACTAACAACGATTATTACAACCAGGCTTTATTCATACAGGATTTCCTCTTCTTCAAAGGAGAGCCACCGGTACTGAACCAGGAAACAGCTATTGCGCAGATGCCGGTAGCACGCCCTGTAGCCGTAGCGTAACAAGATTCAGACTAGAAAAATGAAAAATAAGAGAGCCGCCTCGTTCACGGGACGGCTTTTTCATTTCAATCTATTTTCCTTTCTTTTGTATTATCATGCAAAAACCAAGACACAATGCCGCCTACTGGCGGGAACATCTCAACTTACAGTCCCATGTAGAAGGAGGCTCATTCCGGGAAACCTATCGTTCCTCCTGGGAATTTAAGCAGTCGGAACTGCCACCGGCCATGAACGGCAGCCGTAGCGCTTCTACCGCTATCTATTTCCTGCTGGAAGAAGGACAGTTTTCCGCTTTTCACCGTATTGCATCGGATGAAGTATGGCATTTCTACGATGGCCATTCCCTGGCTATCTACGATATTGCTCCTGAAGGGCAGCTAACCGTCCACAAACTGGGGCTCAACATCGAAGAAGGCGAACAACCCCAGCTGGTGATCAAAGCAGGACACTGGTTTGCCTCCCGTACAGAGGTGCCCGGCGGTTTTGCCCTTGTAGGTTGCACAGTTGCACCCGGCTTCGATTTCGCCGATTTTGAACTGGCGGGGAAAGAAAGCCTGCAGGCGGTATACCCACAGCACAGTGAACTGATCGCCTCCCTGGTGCACGGTTGATGATACCACCAGGATCATTATGGACTATCAGCCATAAATATTATATTCGCTGACGTCGTCGGGGTCCCTATTTGGGAGTTGTAACTTATATTTAAAACGCACAACAAGCTACCAACTGTATATCGGGGCTATGGCCCAGCGTTTGTAGACTTTTGCATACATTACTAACAACAAAAACAAGATCACTATGGACCTTTGTTCAGCTATGGACTGTGGTCCGCAGCAACTATCTCTTCCGTTATGAAAAGATTTTTTCGTTTCGTTTTTTTTCTGGCCCTGGCTGTTCTACTGTTTTGGTTAGGCAAACAATTCGGCAGTAAAAGTGTAAATCAGAGTATTCTTTCCAATAGTCAGATCGTGCGCGAGATCGCAGAACTGGCCAGCCTTGAGGTGCAGGGCAATGCCACTATCAAGCGCAGTAATGTCACTGACGATGGAGAATGGACCACCAATCTGAAAAAGGCATTCCTGGAGAATACCATCTGGGTATCCATCCCTTACCTGGCCAAATATGGTATCAATGCAGATGAGAAGAGTTTCCGGATCACCGTTTCGGATAAGAAGATCGCTATCAACCTGCCACAACCGAAACTGCTCAGTTATGAGCTGAAAGTAGATAAAATGGAAACATCCAACCGGAAAGGCTGGTTGCTGTTCCAGGACGATGAAACCTATACTGACGTACAGAAAAAGCTCTACCAGACCTCCCGCGAACAACTGGAGAACAATAACCTGTATATTAATCAGTCTAAAGAGAAACTCACCAAGATCATCAGGCAATACTACGAGCCTTTCCTGCATGATCATGAACTGGAGATCACCTTTGGCAACAGTGCACCGGTATTGCTGAATTAGTTGTTATTTCTTCCCTGTCAACGCAAATGGCGATGCGGGCTGAGCCTGAGCGGCCATAAGTTTCCCGTATCAGCTGTTGCTGATCAGCGCACCTGCCTTTGGGATGCAGGCCTTATTTAAGCGGCATTATTGGCGATGTACTTTACCAGAGAGCGCTTGGCAATGGGCAATAAGGTCTCTGCCACCGGAAATACCAGGTCTGTATCGATACGGTATACAGCCGGAGTAGGTAATTTTTTCCGTTGCCGGATCAGGCTGATCTTGATGTGCTCGCAGGTATGTACCAGGTCCTTGGTATAGGTATCGAGGTACTGTGTATGAATACCACGGTATTTTTCGTCATGACGCTCGAAAATACTCAACCTGTATTCGTATACCATGATATCCTCATAACGACCGTCGCACAGGAACAAATAGCCCTCCTGCGAATCCAGCGGTATCAGTCCTACGGGAGAGATATTCAGGCTTTCTTCCACGAATTCATAGATCTCCGTGCCTTCACGGATAGCACCGTTCATCTTCTGGATAGCATACTGGATAATGGTTTCCAGCTCCTGCATCAGTTCATCGTCTGCGATCATCTGTTCATACAGCAGTTGCAGGCGTTCCATATTAACGGCAGTCAGTCGCTTGGGAAACTGCTGCTGCAGGAACTGTTTGTTTTCCCTGAAAGCTACCAGGTTGTTGTAATGAAAGATAACATCCCCCAGCTGCGGGTACAGCTTGTTTTGATTGAAATAGCGGGTTATTTGCTGCAGATAAGCCAATAAAGTATACTTTTTCTGCTCAAAATCGATATAACCATCCGCAAACCATGTTTCGCTTAGGCCACTCATACCAAAATATTTTAATGGATTATATGTATTAATTTACAAAAAATCAGCCAACTATCCATAAAACGGAAGTGGTAATTCCGGCCAGTGTTACCGGTATATTTACTTTATGAAATTATTTCAGGACGCGGTGTATTTATTGAACTTATTTCTTTATCTTCAATATTATTTTTCATTTTTTTAATTTTTTAGTCATGAACATTTACGTAGCCAACCTGCACTACAGGTTGAACGATGAAGACCTTCACCAGATATTTAGCGAATTTGGAGAGGTTACTTCCGCTAAAATTATCAAGGACCACGAGACTGGCCGTTCACGCGGTTTCGGATTCGTGGAAATGCCCAACCAGGAAGAAGGTAGCAAGGCTATGGATAGTTTGAACGGTACTGAAATCGAAGGCAAACAACTGATGGTAAACGAAGCAAGACCTAAACAACCGAATAATAACTCAAGAGGTGGTGGATTTAATCGCGGTGGCGGCGGCGGATACGGCGGCGGCGGCGGTCGTGGTCGTTATTAATTCTGTTGGCCTAAGCTTATCACGGTCAAGAAATTGAAAAAAGCTCCTGCAAAGGAGCTTTTTTTATGCGCGTATATTTTTGTTGTTCTTCTTTCCCTGTACAGGCATGGGCCCTGCTTAGCGCGATAGTTACCGTAAGCCGGGGTCGATACCCGGTAGCCGTCAGTATGAGCCCTGAGCGATCAACAGATCTATTCCAGGCAGTATTCCGATCATCTCAGTATGTTTCACCCGTTTTTTTCAAGCGGCCGGATAATGTACACCGGCAACATCCCTTCCGAAAAATGCCACAAAATAATGTCTTATCCCAAAACACGAATGATGAATACAGCCAAGACAGATCTTACTGTATTCATCATTCGGAAAGAATATTAATTTAAATGTGCTTATCAGCTGACGGGAAATAGCGCCGGTATGCAGGATTGCCGCGGCACCCCTGCTTTTTTTAAAATCCCCTGTTCACATCAAAATTCTCCAGTTCCTGCGCTACTGCACTCAGGAAAGTAGACCCCAGGGCGCCATCTATGATACGGTGATCGTAAGACAGTGACAGGTACATCATGTGACGGATAGCGATGGTATCACCATAAGGCGATTCTATCACAACAGGACGCTTTTTGATAGCGCCTACTGCCAGGATAGCCACCTGTGGCTGATTGATGATGGGCGTACCAGCCAGGCTGCCAAAGGTACCTACATTGGTCAGGGTGATAGTGCCATTCTGTGTATCATCAGGTTTCAGCCTGTTCTGACGGGCTGCATTGGCCAGCTGATTCACCTGACGGGTCAGGCCAACCAGGTTCAGCATGTCAGCATTGCGGATCACCGGAACGATCAGGTTACCTGAAGGCAAAGCAGTTGCCATACCGATATTGATATCCTTCTTGACGATGATCTTATCGCCATCCAGTGAGCTGTTCAACAGCGGGTAACGTTTGATGCATTTTATCATTGCTTCAATGAAGAGCGGCGTGAAGGTGATCTTCTCTCCTTCCCTTTTCTCGAAGGCCGCTTTCACCTGGTCGCGCCATTTCACCATATTGGTCACATCGGCCTCTGCGAAACTGGTAACATGCGCGCTGGTATGTTTGCTACGGGTCATATGCTCGGCAATGAGCTTACGCATACGGTCCATTTCAATGATCTCCACATTATTGCCATAGTTGCCACTGCTAACTGAAGCAGGTGCAGATGCCGAACCTACTCCATTGCTGACCGGAGCAGCCGGAGTTACAGCGGCGGCCGGGCGGCTTACCGCTTGTTCTGCAGGTGCAGGTGCTTCTGTTCTCTGTGGCTGTGGCGCAGGCGCCGCTGCAGGCGTAAGCCCCTTGCTTTTCGCCTCTACAAAGTTCAGTATATCTTTTTTGGTCACACGGCCTTCATTGCCGGTACCAGGAATTTTTTCCAGTTCAGCAAAGCTGATACCTTCCTGCTGTGCAATGGTCAGCACCAGCGGGGAATAAAAACGGGCCCCACTTGTCACGAACTGTGCCTCGTAAGGAGCACTCACCGTTTCATGTTGCGGAACAGGCGCTTCTTCCCTTACAGTGGCAGCAGGCGCTTCCTGCACAGCCACCGGAGCTACAGGAGCAGCTGTCGCATAACCGGCATCAACAGCGGTATTGATACGTGCGATGACGGTACCCACCGGTACTACATCATTTTCCGCGTAGAGTATCTCGGTAATTTCCCCATCGGCAATAGAAGGTACTTCGCTATCCACCTTATCCGTCGCAATTTCAAGCACGGTTTCATCAGTTTTTACATGATCTCCCGGCTTCTTATGCCAGCGTAATATGGTGGCTTCCATAATACTTTCCCCCATTTTGGGCATTACCAGTTCTACAATGGCCATAAAATTGTGTTTAGCGTTTTGGTACGGAAACAAAAGTAAGGTTTATACTATCAACTTCCTCAATTCATTCATTGCATAAGTTGCTGTCATCTGTATGTTATTCAGGCGGTCGTAGCGCAACTGGTGCTTCATTGTCACCAGCTCTTTGGCGCTGCCGGCAGCTATCCATACGGTGCCGACCGGCTTTTCCGGAGTACCGCCGTCTGGCCCCATAATGCCGGATACCGCTATGATATAGTCGGTTTTTAACTGCTGCAGGGCGCCTCTGGCCATTTCCCGTACCACTGCCTCACTCACCGCACCATTGGCCTGTAGTGTTTCCTGTTTTACCCCCAGCAGACCACTTTTAATTTCATTGGAATAACTAACGATGCTGCCTTTGTACCAGGCGGAACTTCCCGGCACCAGGGTGATGTTGTGGGCAATAAACCCTCCTGTACAGCTCTCGGCTGTGCCTACTGTTTTGCCTTTTTCCTTCAGCAGCCTGCCCAGCACTTCTCCGATAGGAAAGTCCTGGTCTGCCACAGCAATATCTGCCAGCAGTTCTTTCATCTGGTGAAAATAGATGGACAATGCGGCGGCTGTGGATAACTTATCTGTGCCGAAAGCCGTGAGCCGCAGCTTCAGCAAGCCGTAAGACGGCAGGTAGGCCAGCTTTATATGCGGGGGCAGCGAAGTCTCAAAATGCGTCAGTCGCTCTGCTATGAACGACTCTCCCATGCCTGAAGTCAGCAATGTCTGGTGTACAATGGCCGGCGTCTGAAAATATTCCTGTAAGCGTGGCAACACATGATCGGACATCAATCCTTTCATTTCGTGTGGCACACCCGGCATGGAAACATAGATCTTTCCCTCCTTTTCAAACCACATACCCGGCGCTGTGCCCCTGGTATTGTGCAGCACTGTGGCCACATCCGGTACCAGCGCCTGGTCTACATTACGCTGCAGGGTTGGCAGGCCCCTGCTTTCAAAGAATTCCATTACCTGTACATAGGTAGCTTCATCCCTTACCAGCTTTCCTCCAAAATATTCGCACAATACGGGTTTGGTAATATCATCGGCCGTAGGCCCCAGTCCTCCCGTGATCAGCACAATGTCCGATACCGTCCCTTCCTTTTCCAAAGCCTCCAGGATAGCTTCTCTCACATCTCCAATGGCTACACGGCGGTGTACCCATATTCCCATCGCATTCAGTTGCTGGGCCATCCAGGCTGAATTGGTGTCTATCGTTTGTCCTATCAGTAGTTCATCTCCGATCGTGATGATACTTGCTAATACCTTGTCCGCTTGTATTGTCATGATTTACAGGCTTTTCTCAAAAAAAGGAGCCAGGCGTTCCATCATGATCGGGGGCATCCCGTACCGCTGTTTGGTATCTGCATGCAGGAATACCAGGGTAGTGACACCTACGTTCAGTAACTCGCCCTTTTCATTATATAGTTCGGAATGGAACCGGATCTTATGATCGACCGGCAATTCCTTCAACATAGTCTTCACTGTTATAAGATCATCGTAGTAGGCCGGGCGCAGGTATTTCGAGTTTAACTCCGCCACCGGCATAATGATACCCTGTTTTTCCAGTTCGGCATAGGTAAAACCCAGCGTCCGGATGGCTTCTGCACGCCCTACTTCATAATATAATGCATAGTTGCCATAGTAAAGATATCCCATCTGGTCCGTTTCTCCATAGCGTACGCGTATCTGTGTCGTCTGTGTAAACATAATATCAGTCTTATAAGGCCTGGTGCCTGCATTTACCGCAAAACGCATTCCGCGTTTCCCGGCAACGCACAGGCACCAGTGGTGTAAATTATTTTCCTATCAGGTGGTCCAGGCTGTATTTGCCAGGCCCGGCGAATAATATTGCAGTGAAGGCAGCCAGGAACAGGATGCCCATTTCATTCTGCGACAAAGGTGCATTTTTCATGACAATGAAAACCACGATGATCATACAGAAGACCAGCGGAACAGCTGCAAGGCGGGTCAGTAAACCGACAGCTACCAGTGCCGCACAGAGGGTTTCTGCAAAAATGGTCAGGGACAGGGATATTGTTTGTCCTACATGCAGCGGATCAGGGAATTTGCCCACCATCTGGGAAAAGCCCTTTAGTTTTGCCAAGCCATGTGTGAACATCAATGCACCAAAAACCACACGCAATACCAGCATAGCAAAGTTGACAGCCCCGGTGTTCACACGTGATGTAAATAGTTTGCTCATAGAGAAAATGGTTTAGTCCTGCAGATCTGTTTACCTCCTGTTTTGCCGACAGGAATAATGCAGGCGCATTTTTAAATTTAAATGAACTGTTTACAGATTGCGCCAAAAATATGATTAATAATAAACAATTAAAACCCTGTTATATACAGACATTCTCCGGCATTTAACATACATTCCGGTAATTGACCCCGGCAATTATTTTTCGTATGAACAGTCCTGAAAACCAGCCAAGGTGATAAGGCAAGCGCCATGATTGCCGGCTTCCCTGATAAGTTGGTTTAATTCTTGCAAGTCAACACCTTAATTTCAGATCAGCAAAGGCAAATCCGAAAGCAGGTTCCGCGTACCAGGTGCCGGTCATCCGGTTCCCGCCATGTTCCCCCCGGAACGGCGTATAGCTTAATTAAATGCAATAGCTATATTTGTTGCTGTTTTTGTCTCCCTCAAAGCAATATATTATTGATTCTGAATAGAAAATAATTTCTGTTGGGGATCCGTTTTAAACGCATATTTAAGATATAACAGGTTAAAAGCATGCAATTCATAAGAAAGTTTCTTGTTCCCGGACATTGGTACTTATTCCTGGCGTCTTTCTGTATACTGGCTGCGCCTGTGTCAAAAGCACAGCAAACGCGCGTCTATACCGAGCCGGATAAAGTTTTCAAGGATGCCCAGCAACTTTTCCAGCAGGAAAAATATGCGGTGGCCATGCAATTGTTCCGGCAAACGATCGATAATATCAGCTATTTCCAGGAGACCAGCCGTAGCCTGGTGAAGACAGATGCCCAGTATTATTATACCGTTTGTGCATTGAAACTGGGACAGGCCAACGCGGAAAAACTGGCGCTGGACTTCCTGGCCTTCTACAACAACAGCGCGAGGGAGCAGCTTGTCAGTTACCAGCTGGCCAAGTACTACTTCCATCAGAATAAGCTGAAAGAAGCCATCCCCCTGTATGAAAAAGCGAATATCGAGAACCTTTCCAACAGCGAGATCGCAGAGGCCAAGTTCGAACTGGCTTACTGCTATTTTAATGTAAAAGACTTCCAGAAGGCACAGCCACTGTTTGGTTCCATCAGGGAGGTACCGGGCAAATACTATCTGCCGGCCAACTACTACTATGGCTTCATCGCCTATTACAACCGGCAGTACAATGAAGCACTCACCAGCTTCCAGCGCGTGGTGAACGATCCTAAATACAGCACTATCGTTCCTTATTACATTGCGGAGATCTATTACTTTCAGAATAAAAAGGACCAGTTGATCAGCTACGCAGAACCGCTTGTTAAAAAAGGCGGACTTTATTACGAGGCAGAACTGAAACAATTACTCGGTCAGGCGTATTTCGAAAGGAAAGACTACCAGAAAGCATTGCCTTATCTGCAGGAATTCCAGGACAATGCTGAAGAAGTAAGAAAAGAAGACATTTACCAACTGTCTTACAGTTACTACCAGACCGGTAACTACAGTAAAGCCATCAACGGCTTCAAACAGTTGAGCAGCGAACAGGATTCCCTGGGGCAGAACTCCATGTACCTGCTGGGCGATTGCTACCTGCGTACCAACCAGAAAGCGAATGCCCGCAACGCCTTTGCCTTCTGCGCCCGTAACAGCACCAATGCGCAGCAACAGGAGATCTCCCGGTTCAACTACGGTAAACTGTCTTATGAACTGGGCTACCAGGATGCCGCTATCTCTGAGCTGACCAGCTTTGTAAGCTCCTATCCACAGTCCGCTTACAATAAAGAGGCCCGCGAGATACTGGTGAACCTCTTCCTGAACACCAACAACTATAACGACGCGCTGACCATCATTGAAGCGATGCCCGACAAGTCGCCGACTGTCCTGAAGGCCTATCAGAAAGTAGCCTACGGCCGCGCCACAGAACTGATCAACGACCAGCAACTGGCAGAAGCTGACCGCCTGCTGGACATCTCACTGAAGAATCCTTACGATAAGAACCTGGTGCAACTGGCGCATTTCTGGAAAGCCGAAATTGCCATGCGACAGAATAAAACAGATGCGGCCATCGGCCACCTGAACGCTTACCTCACCGGCGGCGTACCTGCCTCCGGCGAAGCGAATGCACAAACAGCCAGCTATAACATGGGTTACAGCCTGCTGAAGAAGGAAGACTATACCCGCGCCCTGCAGCATTTTGAAGCAGCACAACGCACCACCGGCCCGAATGCAGCCCGTATCACTGCTGATGCGGCCCTCCGTAGTGCGGACTGTTACTACATGCTGAAAGATTACGGCAAGGCAATGGCCTTGTACGACAAGATCATTGCCAGCAATCAGGCGGGATCTGACTATGCTACCTACCAGAAAAGTATCATTCTCGGTATCCAGGGTAAGACAAATGAAAAAGTAGCCCTCCTCAAACAGCTGGGCAGCAAATATCCTTCTTCCGGTTTCGGTAATGACGCCGACCTGGAAATAGCCAATACTTACCTGGCGGAAGAGAAATATAATGAGGCCATCCCTTACCTGGAAAATGTATTGCAGAAACAGCCTAACGGACCAAATGCACCCCGTGCACTGCTGAAACTGGGCCTCTGTTATTTCAACAAGGATAATGATGACAAGGCTATCTCCTACTACCGCCAGGTAGTAGAGAAATATCCCAACTCTCCTGAAGCCAATGAGGCACTGGCCGCTGTAAAAGATATTTATGTGAGCCAGGGAAAAACAGATGCGTATATCGCTTTGCTGAGATCTACAGGCCAGTCGGTAAGTGCATCTGCAGAAGATTCCCTGAGCTATGCAGCAGCAGAAACGAAGTTCAGCAATGGCGACTGTGCCGGCGCTACCATCGCCTTCAACAGCTACCTGCAGCGCTTCCCGAACGGGGCATTTGTGCTGCCGGCTAATTTTTATAAATCAGAATGTGCTTACAACGCCAAAGATTATACAGGTGCATTGCCCGGTTACGAGTTTGTGCTGACCAAGAACAACAGCCTGTATGCAGAGCGTGCCGCTTTACAGGCTGCCAATATCAACTTCTACCAGGTGAAGAATTATGAGAAAGCCCGCACCTACTATCTGCAGCTGCAGGACCTTTCCACCACCAAAGAGAATACCTTCACTGCTACCCGCGGATTATTGCGCAGCAATTATCTGCTGAAACACTGGGATGAAGTGAACAGCTACGCTGAGATCCTGCTGTCCAGCAGTAATATCAGTACCGACGACCAGATCATCGGTCATGCATACCTGGGCCGTGCAGAGCAGGAACAGGGCAACTATGACGAAGCGATCAAGGAATATAAGATAGCCGCGGGGCTTACCAAGTCTGAGATAGGCGCTGAAGCCCGCTATAACCTGGCCTACTGCCTCCTGCAGAAAAACGACCTCGCAGGCGCAGAGAAAGCTGGTTTTGATGTAATAAAGAATACACCGGGATATGAAGTGTGGGTGGCTAAAGCCTACATCCTCCTGGGTGATGTATACGCCCGTCAGAAAGACTATTTCAATGCAAAGGCTACTTTCCAGAGCATTGCAGAGAACTGTCCGATACCTGAGCTGAAACAGGAAGCGAAGGACAAACTGGCGAAAGCAGAAGCAGAAGAAAAGGCTGCCTCTAAAATCAAATCCAATAAATAATTCCGAATTACGTTAGCATGAACGCTTATATCAAACATATTCACCGGTTCCTGGCAGTAGCAGGTTGCAGCGCAGCAGGTATGCTGCTGCACCAGCAGGCTTACGCACAGGAGAACCTGAAAGAAGAAACGATCGATATCATTTCCAATTACCGCCCGAAACTGCGGGATGCGGCTAAACTGAACCTGACGGCTTCCCTGCCGGGTTTTGATACGACCCGTCCGCGTTTGCAGTACCAGGTACCGGCCCTGAACCTTTACTTTATGTACCAGCCCGTTCCGCTTAAACCGCTGGCGCTGGGTAAGGATTCTCTGAGCCAGTTGCAGAACAACTTCATCAAAGCCGGTTATGGTAACCTCAGCACGCCTTTGATACAGGCGGGTTTTGGTACCGGCAGGCAGGAAAAATATAACTTCGGATTGTATGTGAACTACACATCGTCCAAAGGAGATATCAAGAACCAGGACTACAGCGCGCTCAATGTGCTGGGTTCAGGCACCTACTTCACTCCGCTCTGGGAAGTGAACGGCAGTATCGGGTACGACCGCAACCAGGTGCATTATTATGGATATGATCATGCCACACTGGAATTCTCCAAAAATGATGTCAGGCAGACATTCAACCAGTTCACGGCACAGGTAGGCGTGAAGAACAGGACACTGAACGACTGGGCATTTAAATTCGAGCCTTCCGCTAAGTTCATCTACTTCAGCGATTCCTATAAACGGAAAGAGCCTACCGCTATCCTGAAGATCCCCGTATCCAAGCAGCTGTTTGAGGATATTTACCTCAGGGCAGAAGGTATCTTTGACCTGTCTTCCTTCAAAGAAGATGATCATGAGCAGATCAACAACAACGTGGTGGCCATTCACCCTGCACTGGAGATCATCAAGCCACGTTTCGTATTACATGCAGGTGTAAACCCTACCTGGACCAACAGTAAGTTCTACCTGCTGCCAGACATCGTGAACGAATCGCATATTATTTACAAGAAAGTGATCCTGAGCAGTGGATGGATCTCTTACGTTAATAAGAACAGTTACCGTAACCTGGCTAACCAGAATCCATTCATCGGCAGCTATGGTCCGGGTGTACTGAATACAAGAGTAGAAGAGAAATATACCGGTATCAAAGGAACGATAGGCAGCCACTTCAACTACAATACCAAGTTTGCCGCTGTTACCTGGCATAACCTGCCGCTGTTTGTGAATGACAGCATTGATGGCAAGACCTTCTACACCAAAAACGAGGAAGAGTTGAAAGCCTTCAATCTGCATGCAGAAGTGGGCTATATACAGGAAGAGAAATTCCAGATGAGATTATCGTTCGACTGGTTCAACTATAACAAACAGAAGACGGAGATCAAGCCCTGGGGCCTGATCCCTTTCCAGGCAGATGCTTTTGCACAGTACACGCTTGCTAAAAAGCTACACCTGAATGCGAACCTGTACTACCTGGGCGGTACATATTACCAGGTATTTGCTACGCAGGACTTCAATAAAACCAAGGGTAAATGGGATCTGAGTGCCGGTGCCAACTATGATATCGGCAGGAATTTCAACATCTGGGTGAACGCCAATAACCTGTTTAATTCGAAATACCAGCGCTGGTACGGATACCCTACTTATGGGCTGAATGTACTGGGAGGCGTGATGATTAAATTTTAAAATCGTAAAATTGCAGTCACAATCAAGGTCTGAGGATCAGGAATTAAGCTAATATATTACCCCATTCCTGATCCCTGGCACCGGGATTTCGTTCGAGAGAGTCATTTTATATTAAATAGGAATATCTACGTAATTGGTACTACAGCAATACATACAGGAAATTTTGTTCAGGCAGCATACCTGCTGTCTGCCCCAACTAGGCGTGTTCAAACTGACGCATACCCCCGCACGTTACGATGTCACCAATAAAACAATATCCCCCCCGGGAGAGATCATCACATTTGAGGAAACATTGACTAACGACGGAGGCCTGGTGGAATGGATCTCGCAGAAAGAGCTGCTGGTGCCAGCCATCGCGCAGCTGAAGATGGAGAAATATATAGATGATTTCAGGCAGCTCCTTAAGAAGGGCGAGCCCGTTGTAATACCCGGTGTAGGGAAGCTGCTGGCCAACACAGTAGGCAGGATCTCCTTTGAACAGGAACCACCCGCCATTACCAGGGATGTGCTGCATGTCAGCCCGGTGATCAGGCAGGATGCCAGTCACAAGGTAACTGTAGGTACGAAGGAAGTAGTGAATAAGCAGGTGGTAGATCACCTGACGGCATCACCGTCATCATCATCATCTTCTTCTTCTGCGCCATCGTCATCTTCTTCGCCATCGCCATCATCCGCTTCGTCCGCCTCATCAACTTCCCCTTCAGCATCTTCCGACCAGGGCCTTAAACCACCTGCAACGACTGCTGCTACAACGGAGGATTACGAATATGAAGGATATGCCAGGGAAATACCCTCCAAATTACGCTGGCTGTGGATTGCCATCCCTGTGGCATCCGTAGCGACGGCTATTATTGTATGGTATTCTGTCAACAAGAACAGACCGGAGATCACAAGAGCTGAGAGCGCCGTAACGCCTTCCCATGTGGAGGCAGTACCTGCCCCAGCCACTCCGGCAGTGGATAGTACTTCCAATGCAGCTGCCGCAACGCCTGCGGAAACGGCTATGATGGAATACGATGTTATTTTCCAGACATATAAAGATAAAAAGGCTGCCGACAAGATGTACCACACGCGGAAAGATGCGTGGAAGCAACCGGTAGTGCTGAGAGCCAGTGCAGATTCTTCCAAATTTATGCTGGGCGAACACTTCAGGACTCCTTCATCCGATACCACAGCTATGAAGGATTCGGTAGGCAAAAAGTATGGCGTAACTAAAGTCTTTCTGAGCAAGCCCTGAAAGTGATCATAAATGATCCGGTCGGGTAAACATACAGGCGGGGTAGCATTTCCGGAGTGACGGAAGCGCTACCCCGCCTTCTTTTCATATATAGCCTGGAGCCTACAAACTTTCCATGCAAATAGCGGCCGCCGGAGCCACTTCGCTGCAGGTAGCGCCCCGGGGCCCTGGCCCGGAAGGTATCCTCCACGACCATAGAAAAGTAAGCGCTGAATACGGACTAACATCTGCCAAACACACGGACCTTCAGCCCGGAAGTATCTCCCAGGCAATAGCCATCCATAAGACGAAACGTCTCTTGATGGAAACTACAGCACTGATCCTGAATTACATTGGGGAAACGTGTACCCGGAGTTATAGATACACTAAATTTCTTTTGCAACGATCTCCAGTCCTTCTTCAAAACTATGGGGGGCAAAACCCAGCTCTTTCACGGCCTTGTCTATAACAAAACCTGTTTTAGCGGGGCGTTTGGCAGGTTGTGTGAAGCTTTTGGCATCTACTTTCTCAAGAAGCTGTGTGTTCAGTTTAAAATAACCGGCAGTTTGTACGGCCATCTGATAAGGGGTCAGTGTTTCCTTGCCGGAGATGTGGAATATGCCGGTGGCTTTTTTATCCGCTACCAGTTTACATCCTGCGGCGAGGTCCTGTACGAGCGTCGGGGTACGCCACTGGTCATCCACGACCTTCAGTTTCTTACCCTGCTCCAGGTTGCTTTTTACCCAGGTAATAATGTTACTGCGCTTAGGATCTGCCGCCACGCCATATACCAGTACCGTACGTACGATAGCCCATGGCAGCTTACTGTTGCGGACCATACTCTCTGCGGCAACCTTGCTGGAGCCATAATAGCTGATGGGGTTGACGGCAGCATCTTCTGCATAGGGCCCCTGTAAACCGTCAAATACAAAGTCGGTAGACAGGAAGATGAAGAAGGTGTTGTACTTTTCGGCAGCCTGCAGTAAATAACGCGTTGCTGCTACGTTGGTATCCCAGCAAAGGTCTTTATTACGTTCACAGTCATCGACCTGGGTCATAGCCGCAGCATGGATGACTATATCCGGCTGATGCTTTTCCAGCAGGTGCCGCACACTGGTGGCATCCCGCAGATTGGTAGCTTCGTAGGTATATCCCGCCTGTATCGGCAGACGGTTAGGGCCTCTCCCGCTGGCTATTACCTGATACCGGCCATCCTCCAAAAAAACTGGAATTAGGTGCTGGCCCAATAATCCGTTGCTTCCTGTGATTAATACCTTCATTTCTATGCCTTTTACTAAAATTACGAATTCAGATTCAATTCCGAATTACCAATTACTACGGAACAATGGGATTATATCCATTCTTATCTGTAATAGCGGGGCGCTGAAGCAGCAGGCATCAGGTACCTGGCCTGCGAATGCAGTGTAAACAATGGGCCAGGGCCTAAACACTGCTATATGAAAAAAGGCCGCATCGGTGTGATACGGCCTTTGACGTTAATTGGTATATATATTTATTTAAAGCTCATACCCAGGTTGTACATGGTGAACGACCAGATATCGGCTGCTTCCTCGATCAGTTTGGAAGTCGGCTTACCGGCTCCGTGGCCTGCCTGTGTTTCTATACGTATAAGCGTTGGGTTAGTGCCTGTATTGGCTGCCTGCAGGGCAGCTGCAAACTTGAAAGAGTGCGCTGGTACTACACGGTCGTCGTGATCGGCTGTTGTGATCAGGGTAGCCGGATACTGCGTACCTGCTTTCAGGTTATGTAAGGGTGAGTATTTGTAAAGGTACGGGAATTGCTCTGCCTTAGCGCTTGTACCATACTCCGTTACCCATGCCCAGCCGATGGTGAAGTTCTGGAAACGCAGCATGTCCATCACTCCTACTGCGGGCAATGCCACCTTGAACAGGTCAGGGCGTTGTGTCATACAGGCGCCCACCAGCAATCCGCCGTTGGAACCACCACGGATAGCCAGTTTGGAAGGACTGGTATATTTTGATTTTACCAGGAATTCTGCAGCCGAAATGAAGTCGTCAAATACGTTCTGCTTTTTTTCCAGCATACCAGCTTTATGCCATGCCTCGCCGTATTCATTACCGCCTCTCAGGGAGACTACTGCATAAATGCCTCCCTGTTCCATGAAAAAGAGGTTGGAAACGCTGAACCCTGGCGTCATGGGAATATTGAAACCACCATAGCCGTAGAGCAGCACCGGGTTCTGCCCATTCAGCTGAATACCTTTCCTGTAAGACAGGAACACCGGTACTTTAGTACCATCCTTACTGGTGAAGAACACTTGTTTGGTCTCATAGTCCTCCTGGCGGAACTTCACTTCTGTTTTGGCAAAGAGGCTTGACTTACCGGTAGCAATGTCATATCTGTAGATAGTTGCCGGGGCCACAAAGGATGTAAAGGAATAGAATAACTCCTTATCCCTGGCAGCAGCGCCAAAACCGGCGGCAGTACCGATGCCGGGAAGGGCAATCTGCCGTTCCAGCTTACCGTCATAAGTATATTGCGCCACCCGGGAGGAGGCGTCTTTCAGGTACATGGCAAACAATCTTTTGCCACCGGTATTCACTTCCTTCAATACTTCCTGCTGTTCAGGAATGATCAGCTTACGGCTGGAAGGGTTTTTCGGATCTACGAGCTCTACCTTATAGTTGGGCGCGCCTTCGTTGGTGAGCAGCAGCAGCTTGTCGCCGTCATTGTCGATCACGTTAGGCTCGGACTCGAAACCTTTCACCAGCAGCTTAAACTCCTTCTGAGCGGGGTCCTGAAGGTCCCAGTAAGATAACTGGTTGCCCGAGGTGCCTTCCGTCTCATGCAGGATCAGGAAGCGTTCATCTTCTGTAACATCCACACCCAGGTTGCGCAGGGGATGTTCCTTATCCTGGTAGATCAGCTCATCCTGGTCCTGGGAGGTGCCCAGGCGGTGGTAATATACCTTATGGAATTCGTTCTTTTTAGACAGCTTGTTCTCTTCCGTAGGCTTATCGTAGCGGCTGTAGTAGAAGCCATCCTTTCTCCAGGAGATGTTGCTGAACTTGATCCAGTCGATAGAATCTTTCAGCAGCTGTTTGCTCTCCACGTCCATCACGAAGGCCTGCTGCCAGTCAGATCCCGCCTTGGCGATCTGGTAGGCCACATGTTTGGCATCTTTCGAAAAGGAAAGGCTTCCCAGCGCTACGGTACCGGCGTCTGAGAATTTGTTGGGATCGATGAACACCTCGGGTGCAGCCGTCAGCGATTGCTGACGGTACAGTACAGCCTGGTTTTGCAAACCATCATTTTTAAAGAAGTAGTAATAGTCTCCTTTTTTGAACGGTGTACCTATTTTAGGATAGTTCCACAGTTCTTCGAGCCGCTTTTTTACCGCTCCATGAAAAGGGATCTTAGCGAGGTAAGCATTGGTCACCTCATTCTGTGCCTTCACCCATGCCTTTGTTTCCGGGCTGTTATCGTCTTCCAGCCAGCGATAAGGATCTGCAACGATAGTACCGTGATAATTGTCGGTAACGTCTGTTTTATTAGTTTGCGGATAAATAATTCCGGTCTGTTGCGCCATTGCGGGTCCAGTTATCATAAATAAATAGAAAAAAGTAAAGATAGGGCGTCTCTGATTACGTGTTTTCATGTAAAGTGTTTGGGTTTACATTTAAATTTTATCTATGTATATTTTTTAAAAAAATTGTCTGGTTGATTAATTAAAAATGAAAATTTCGTGTAATTCATCAGAATACTATTAGAAAGAATACGCAAAATGTTATTTTTGTGCGCCACTTAGATATTTTCCTGGCAATTTATGCATAAGCAGCGTGATTTTCAGGAAAAAAGGTAAAAAGCAGGGGGTTGGAAAACAGGGGATGCAATATCACACGTTAGGGGTATTTTGAGGTATAGGAAGCTAAAAAGACACCGGATTCCCTGAATCCAACATAAAAACGTAGAGAGGGAAATAAACATAACTATGAAAAAAGTTTCTAACATCGCAGTTCTTACATCAGGTGGAGACGCGCCAGGCATGAACGCCGCCGTTCGTGCAGTTGTAAGGACCGGAATTTACCATCAGTTAAATGTGTATGGTGTTATGTATGGCTACAGGGGAATGCTGAAGAATGAAATATTTCCCTTGGAGTCCAAATCTGTTGCCAATATCATTCAGCGCGGGGGTACTATTTTAAAGACCGCACGTTGTAAAGAGTTTTATGAAGCGGAAGGCAGACAGAAAGCCTACGAAAATCTCAAGAAACACAATATTGATGGTATCGTAGTTATCGGGGGAGACGGTTCATTCAACGGAGCTTATAAGATGAGCCAGGAATTCGACATTCCATGCATCGGTTTACCTGGCACTATTGATAAGGACATTGCAGGTACTGATTTTACCATTGGTTTCGATACGGCAGTGAACACAGCTGTGGATGCAATAGACAAGATCCGCGATACAGCTGATGCGCACGACCGCTTATTTGTTATAGAAGTAATGGGACGTGATGCAGGATATATTGCCCTGCACAGTGGCATTTCCACTGGCGCCGAGCACATCATGACCCCGGAACACCTGATCGACGTACAGGACATCATTGAAGACCTGCAGACCAACGAGCGCCGCAGGAAGCTGGTGAATATCATTGTCGTTGCTGAAGGTTCCATTGCCGGCGGTGCTGAAGAAGTAGCGCGTCAGGTAAAAGCCAGCTGCCCGCAGCTGGATACCCGCGTATGTATCCTCGGGCACATACAGCGTGGTGGCTCTCCCTCCTGCCAGGACCGTATCCTGGCCAGCCGTATGGGTTATGCAGCAGTAGAAGCACTGTTGAACGGTACTTCTAATGTTATGGTAGGCATTGTAAACAACAAAATCCAATATACCCCTCTGGAACAGGCTATCAAAGCCAAAGAGCACCTTGATCCGGAATGGTTAAAGATGGTTAAAATACTTGCGAGTTAAAAAATAGAGCTATGAGTACAAAAGATTTATCAAAATACGTACACAAACAGATGGATCATGAAGCTTCCCGTGCGCATTCCCAGCACAAAACCAAAATCGTAGCAACTGTCGGCCCTGCCTGCGATACCTATGAAGGCTTACTTGCATTAGTAAGAGCCGGCGTTAACGTGTTCCGTCTGAACTTTTCACATGGCTCTCACGAGGATAAACTGCGTATTATCCAGTATATCCGTCAGATCAACAAAACTGAGCCTTACAACGTAGCCATCCTGGCTGACCTGCAAGGCCCTAAACTGCGTGTTGGTGAGATCGAGAACAATGCATTACCATTGGTAGCTGGTCAGATCCTGACCTTCGTGAACGAGAAAGTAGTGGGTAACGCTGTAAAGATCTATGTATCCTACGCAGACCTGCATAAAGACGTTAAACCAGGACAGAAGATCCTCCTGGATGACGGTAAAATTGAAACAGTAGTAAGAGAGATCACTGCCGAAGGCGAGATCAAAGCTGAAGTAACCCTGCCAGGTGTATTGTCTTCCAAGAAAGGCTTCAACCTGCCAGACACCAAAGTTTCCCTGCCGGCACTGACCGAAAAAGATATCGTGGACCTGGAATTCATCATCGATCACGAATGTGACTGGGTTGCCCTGTCCTTCGTTAGACACGTAGATGACCTCCAGCTGATCCGCAAACGCCTGAAAGAACGCAATTCCAAAATGAAGGTGATCTCCAAGATCGAGAAACCTGAAGCTATTGCTAACCTGAAGGAAATTATCTGGGAAAGCGACGGCGTAATGATCGCCCGTGGCGACCTGGGTGTGGAACTGCCTGTAGAGCAGATCCCAATGATCCAGAAAGATATCATCCGTAAATGTATCCACCGTGCCAAGCCTGTAATCGTGGCTACGCAGATGATGGAAAGCATGATAGACCGTACCCGTCCTAACCGTAGTGAGATCACTGACGTGGCTAACGCGGTACTGGAAGGGGCTGACGCCGTAATGCTGAGTGGTGAAACCGCAACAGGTCAGTTCCCTGAGCTGGTGATCCAGACCATGAGAAAGATCATCGGTGAAGTTGAGAAAGAAGACATCATCTACAACCGTAACCTGATCCCTCACCGTCACTCTCCTACCTTCCTGAGCGATGCACTGTGTTACAACGCCTGTAAGATGGCAGAAGACCTGGATGCTGATGCGCTGATCGGTATGACCCAGAGCGGTTACACCGGTTTCATGCTGAGCAGCTACCGTCCGCGTTCTCCGCTGTTTATCTTCACCAAGGAAAAAACACTGGTAAATCAGCTGAGCCTGAGCTGGGGCGTACGCGCCTTCTTCTATGATGGCGAAGAAAGCCTGGACGGCATCATCTCCGACCAGATCAATATCCTGAAAGAAAGAGGCTTTGTAAAACCTGCTGACATTGTAGTGAACACAGGCAGCACGCCAGTAGCAGAGCACCTGCCTACCAACACGATCAAGATCTCTACTGTTGCTGAATAAGCATGGGTGGAACAACATTATAGTATAAATAAAAAGGTCTCGTATTACACGAGACCTTTTTATTTATACTTACATCATCCATTATAATGTCAGCACAAAACGCGTAAAGAGACGGATACCATTGAAGCCCATCTGCACTGCATCCCATGCGCCACCGCTCTCGCTGTCGTAAGCTGATAACCTGGCTCCATTTACAACGCCCAGTGAAGGGTGTACATTGAAGATATTATCAGCACCAATGAACCAGTTCAGTTGTTTGGTGAATTTATAATTTACAGCCAGGTCTGTTACAGCCTTGCCTTTGTATTTGAATAACTCAGGTACGAGTTTGTCAGGATCGCTGTCCAGGCCTACAACCGGATTAATACCCGTACCAGCCAGGTCTCCGCTCCAGCCATAACCATACAGTTCTACTTTACCGAAATAGGTCACGTGAGCGCTTACACCAAACTTGTCGATGCCATAGTCGAGGTTCAGGCCAATTTTTACCGGAGGCGCAGATGCCAGTACAAAACGCTCCTCACGGTCGCTGAAGAAAGATTTTCTATGCAGATAAGAGTCATTCAGTCTTTCCGGTACATTGATCTTATCGATCTTCATGTGCTGGAAGTTAGCCGCTACCAATGCCCGGAAGCGCTGGTTCGCCCAACGTTTGTTATAGTCGATCACCACGTCTATACCGGTGTTGGTCGTATTTACCGCATTGGCAAAGAACTGTGCATTATCTATATGCAGCTGGTTCAGCGTATTGTACAGTTCCTGGGACAAGGTAGTATCGCCGGCGCTGAACTGACCAGACAACACGATCCTGTCTTTTACCTTTACAAGGTAACCATCCACTGTTACTGACAATGCGCTCAATGGTTTCCAGGTAAAGCCCAGGCTTGCGTTCACTGATTTTTCCTGTTTCAGGTCAGGAATACCTGCCGCCCTGGTAATACTGTTGGTATTGGGAGCGATCTTTACTTCAGTAATAGTTCCCCCTTGTACGTTAGTGTACTGGGAACTAAAATTGATCTGCTGTAGCGAAGGAGCACGGAAACCAGTGCTGACAGAACCACGGAGATTAAAATTGGACGTTACTTTATAACGGGTGGCAAACTTATAATTGCTGGTAAAACCAAAATCGCTATAGTTCTCCGCACGTATAGCAGCCCCTATCAGCCATTTCTTTGTTACGTCCAGTTCCGCATCCACAAAACCGGCAATATTGGAACGGTTAGCATCCACTTCATCGGAAGGGCGGTAGCCAGGGAAACCCTGTGCGCCGGTAGCCTTGAAGAAAGTAGGATCATAGTTTCTGTAAGAAGCTTCCTCACCTGCATAGATCTTATAATTCTCATACCTGTACTCTGCGCCAAGGGCCAGGTGCAAGCCTGCTGCTACGCCAGGGAGCTCCTTACCCAGGGTCAGGTTAGCTGTATTCTGCAGGAAAGAAAATCCGCCATCGTCAAAATGGGTAGGCGTGTTAGCGCCCATGGAGGCATTAAAGGTCTTATCGCCAAAGAAGTGAAAATTATTGCGGCCCAGCACATTGCTCAGATCCCAGGTCCAGCCGTTGCCAAATTCGCCTTTAATACCAGCAGCTGCTGACCAGTCGTCGATCTTGTTCTGAATATGCGGATCAAACACTGTGTCGTTAGGCAAACCACCGGGAGATGTAACCGGGTACATAATATCCTGGTAGAAGATCAATTTCCCGTTCGCGTCTGTCGGGAAACGGTCGGGATGCCCGCTGGAGCTGGGGTTATTTCCGTTGAAATGCCTGGTATAAGCATAGGCATCGGAAAACTTATGATTATATCCGCCGAAGGCATAAAAGGTGGTACGGCCATCCGAGAAGGGCAACTCCAGGTTCAGCATGCCGCCACCGGTAGTTTTGGACGCATCGCCATAAGACCTTCTTACCACGTTAACAGGCAAGGCATCGGCGTGGGCCAGGTTGGTATCCAGCACCTGGCGGAAGGTTTTGCCCTGCTTCTGGAAGTTACCGGAGAAGTTCAGGAAGCCGCCGTTCTTGCCCAGAGGCACACCATAACTTAGTCCGACAGAAACTGCGTTACCGTCTATCGCACCGTTGTTCTTGTATTGATTTAATTCCTTACCAAAGTAAGTATTGTATTTATGGTCATAATAACCGGCATAACCGGCATTTACATACAGGTGGTTCACCTCTTTCTTCAGAATGATGTTGATCACACCGGCGATAGCGTCTGACCCATATTGAGCGGAAGCACCGTCGCGGAGTATCTCTACACGGTCAATCGCTGCCTCGGGAATGGCATTCAGGTCAGTCCCGGAATTACCACGCCCACGTGTACCGTATACGGCCACAAAGGCTGTCTGGTGACGGCGTTTGCCGTTCACAAGCACGAGGGTCTGATCCGGCCCCAGGCCACGGAGTGTGGCGAGGTCTATCTGGTCAGCGCCGTCACTACCACTTTGCTTGTTATAGTTAAAAGAAGGTGCAGACACGTTCAGCAGTGCTGTCAGGTCCATCTTGGCAGTAGGATAAGCCGCCTGACTGAGGGAAATGACATCCACCGGAACAGGGGTCTCGATCTTTGCCCGTCCTCCGGAACGGGTACCTACCAGCACCACCTGGCTCAGCTCCGATACGGTGGACACAAGTTGAATATCCACCGTGGTGCGGCCGTTTATGGGTACAGATAAGGCCCTGAAACCAATTGCACTGAGTTCCAGCACATCATCTGACTTTGCTTCAATGGAAAAGGTCCCATCCTTGCCCGTCAATGTACCGGAAGCGCCCTGTTTCACCCTCACAGTGATTCCTTCGAGTGGTACTCCTGTGGTGGCATCCGTGACTTTACCGGTTATTCTTTGCTTCTGGGCATACACCGCCGTTAATGGTACATACAGGCATAATAATAAGAGTACAATACGAATTAGACTACTGGTTGACTTCATTTGTGTTTAGTTTGGGTTATTGTTAAATATAACCTATTTCAGGCATATAGATAAAATAGCGTTATTGTACTCAAGTATTAACTACTGAATGTTATAACATTTATATCTCATCTATTATCATGGATTTGCCTTGAATACTAACACATTTTTCCGGCACTTGTTTAGTACTACCCTGCCAGGGTCAGCTTTGGGATCGTGCCCCCCAATCGCAATACCTCATCCGTTAACGAGTTATTAACCTTTAGCAATGAACAAAAGGATAATTTTATGATCAGATAGCCATTAAAATTATAATGTAATGCTATTGTTTGTCATGGTGAATGTTCGCTGTTCAAAATAACGATTTACCTGTCTTGTTATCCTGAGGTTGCCACCGCCTTTTCATTGCAAGATAGCTGTTAACGCTGCAACTGATAACACGTTATGTCTATCCCGATAATGTTCATACCGGCAATGCCGGGTGAATGTTGCGCTATTTTATCATCCACAAAACCAACCAAAAAATGTTATTGCTTTCACCATCCTTTGAATTCTTTAAAGACATATTTTCCGTTGCGGATGTTCCCGGGAGATTTGCCGGCGCTGTTATCAAACATTCCACTATGGTGCTGCATGGCGATGCCCGGAAAACGGTTTTCCAGCAGAAGATGGCAGCGGGTCTGTTCGAAGTATTTGAGCACCAGGTCATATGTGAAGCACAGGAAATAGAGGTATTGCCTACTCCATTGAAGCCCTCTCTTCACCTGCATATATCACTGGACAATAATAATGTAGATGCATTTGTAAACGGTACTGAAAGCGTAGAGCTGAAGAAAGAAGAAGTGAACCTCTTTTACCTGGAAGCGATCAACGTTGCAATTATTCCGAAAGGCAAGCATTGTTTTTTCCATATCAGTTTCAAAAATGACACCTTGTTCCGGATGCTAAAGCAACCCATGTTTAAACGGCTGTTGTATACTATCAGGGAGAAGATACGGGCGGCAGAAAAGAGCAAGGGCGGGATGATCAATGAGCCGCGCCAGGTAATGCTGGACGCCTATTTTATGATGCTGGTACAGGACATCCGGCATTGCCGTTTTAACGAGGCAGCGGCCATCTGTTACCGGGAGAAAAAGGCGATGCTGATGCTGGAGCATTTCATACGGCGGCTGTTACCGCCCAGGGAGAAGAAGATCGAACTGACAACACATGATATCATTATGCTGGACTATGTGAAAGAATACATCAAATGGAATGTACACAGGTCGCTTACTGTTAAGCATCTGAGTCAGCAATTCAATATCGGCGCTAACTTCCTGGAAAAAGGTTTCCATCAGCTGAATGGCGTTTCGGTCAATCATTTCGCCCACCTTTACCGTATGGAAAGCGCCGCCGGGCTGCTGGCCGATCAGGAGATGCCATTGAACAGCATTCCCTTGTTGACCGGTTACAGCGACTTCAAATCTTTTGCTGTTGTCTTCAAAAAGTATTTCAATTGCAGCCCTTTGCTGTTCCGTTATACCTGATAATTTCCACGCATCATCCCTTTCACGGGAGATGCTGTATAAACCTTACATTTACACTGTTGCAGACAGGCATATATGTTGTCTGCAATAGTGTAAATTGTTTTATATGAGCACCTTCAGAAGTATCAATCCATACAATCAGGAAACAATAGCTGAATATGCCCCTCATACGGAGGCTGATATTGAACAACGGCTTGCATGGGGCCACCAGGCTTACCGTCATCTATCGCATACCAGCCTGCAGGAACGTTGCAACTGGATGCTGACCCTGGCCGGTTTGTTGAAGACGAATGTAGAAAAACATGCTGCCCTCATTACCCGGGAAATGGGAAAAACGCTCAGGGAAGCAAAGGCAGAGGTATTGAAGTGCGCCACATCTGCAGAATACTATGTCGGACATATCGCAGAAATGCTGCAACCCAAACTCATTCACTCGGATGCGCAGCAAAGCTATATATCATATGATCCCAAAGGCATTATACTGGCTATTATGCCCTGGAATTTCCCCTACTGGCAGGTGTTCCGTTTCGCCATTCCCAACCTGCTGGCGGGCAATACGGCCCTCCTGAAACATGCCAGCAATGTAAGCGGTTGCGCACTGGCTATGGAAGACCTGTTCCTGCAGGCAGGATTCCCTGAAGGGGCCTTCCAGGCATTGCTGATCAATTCGAAGAATATTGAACCCGTAATAGCAGATCCACGTGTACAGGGGGTCACCCTTACAGGTAGTACCGCTGCAGGTATGAGCGTCGGGGCCCTGGCAGGGAAATACATCAAAAAATCCGTCCTGGAGCTGGGCGGCAGCGACCCGTTCATTGTGCTGAAAGACGCCAACCTGGATGAAGCCGCTAAAACAGCAGTAAAGGCGCGTATGCAAAACGCAGGACAGTCCTGTATTGCGGCAAAACGCTGGATTGTGGAGGAAGCCGTCCTGGGCGATTTTACTGACAAGGTGAGTAACATTCTCGGCAATATGCGCCAGGGAGACCCTTTCAGCGAGGAAACCGATATGGGACCTATGGCGCGGCCTGACCTCGCCGCAGAACTGGCCCAGCAACTGAAGCAGACTGTCTCCCAGGGCGCCAGCCTGGCATTGGGCGGACAGCACCAGGAGGCCAACTTCGTTCCTACCCTGCTTACCGGCGTACAACCCGGCATGACGGCCTTCGAAGAGGAGACCTTCGGCCCCCTGGCGGTGATCATCAAAGCGGCCAACGAAGACCATGCCATCCAGCTGGCCAACCAGACACCCTTCGGGCTGGGCTCCTCCCTCTGGACCACCGATCTTGATAAGGCCCGGCGACTGGCCCGGCAGATAGACAGCGGGAACGTGTTCATCAATGCCATGGTACGTTCAGACGCGCGCCTGCCCTTCGGAGGCGTGAAACAGTCCGGTTATGGCAGGGAACTGGCGCTCGAAGGCACACATGAATTTTTGAATGTTAAAACGGTTTATATAGCTTAGCAGCCTGAAAAGACAGGTAACAACACGTAAACTGGCAACAAAATCTTCATGACGAGGAATAATTATGCTCCCTATATTACGATCAGCAGGGAAGAATGGGCAAAAAGGAGTGACGATCCTATGTTACACCTACTGAACGACATCGACACGCTGCAGGGGCTGAACGAGCCGCTGACAATGGACGAGATCACCCAGATATATGTACCGCTTTCCCGCCTGCTGAACCTGTATGTGAGCAGTGCTCAGCGGCTCCATGCTGCCACAAACAGCTTTCTGGGCAGTCAGTTCCTGAAAGTGCCTTTTATTATCGGCATAGCCGGTAGTGTGGCTGTGGGCAAGAGCACAACAGCCCGCGTACTGCAACGTTTGTTGTCAGCGTGGCCCAACCATCCCAAGGTTGACCTGGTCACTACAGACGGCTTCCTTTATCCTAACAGGGTATTGGAACAACGTGGGATCATGAACCGCAAGGGCTTCCCTGAAAGCTACGATATCCGCCGGCTGATACAGTTCCTCGCCAATGTTAAATCTGCCAGGGAGCGGGTTTCCGCGCCGGTGTACAGTCACCTGGAATACGATATCCTGCCCAACCAGCTGCAATGGATCGAATCGCCCGATATCGTGATCGTTGAAGGCGTGAACGTATTGCAGGTAAGGCCGAGACAGCAGCAACGCGAGCCGACTATCTTCGTATCTGACTTCTTTGACTTTTCCATTTATGTGGATGCTGAACTGGATGACCTGCAACAATGGTACATTGCCAGGTTCAAGTCCCTGCGACAAACAGCCTTCCAGAACCCGGACTCCTATTTCCACCGGTATGCACATTTATCTGATGCAGAATCAGAAGAATTTGCCACCAATATCTGGAATGAGATCAATAAGCCCAACCTGGAGCTGAACATCATGCCTACCCGCTTCCGCGCCAGCCTGATACTGGAAAAGGGCAATCACCACTTTGTACAATCGCTGAAACTAAGAAGGATCTGATTCTAAAATACAGACAAATGCCAGATATCAACGAGGTAAGACAGGCCTTATTACAGCTTGACAAACATTCGGCGGATAACTGGCACCTATTTGAGCCCTTACTGCAGCCGGTGGAGTTCAGTACCGGTTCTTTTCTTGCGCATATGGGCAGGGTCTCGTCCGCCATCTATTTTATCTCCTCGGGTATTGTAAGGGTATTCACGGTACACCAGGACAAGGAAGTATCCCTCGATTTCGCATTTTCAGGGCAGTTTTCGACCGCCTATGCCTCATTCATTACCCAGCAGCCTTCTGTCGTCTCTTTACAGGCTATAACGCCTGTAAATGGCTTTGCCTTCTATCATGATGATCTCCAGGAATTGTACAAAAGGAGTCATGCTGCAGAACATACCGGCCGTTTACTGGCAGAATACCAGTACGTCCGTAAGTATCAGCGGGAACTGGCCTTTTTACAGTACAGCGCCAGAGAGCGATACCTGCAATTGCTGGCAGAGCATCCGCAGGTAGTACAGCATATCCCCGTAAAGTATATTGCCTCTTACCTGGGTATAGCCCCTGAAAGCCTGAGCCGGATCAGGCGGGAGCTTACTTAAACGCACACCACCACACCCAGGCCATATAAACAGGCTGAAAGGCCAGCCGGCTCCAGGTATACCAGGGTTTTGCCGGTAGTCCGCCGGGAGCAGGTAATTGTTTTACCGCCACATAGATATTCGCCGGGAACATAAGGATCAGCAATACGATCAGTCCCCAGGCTGCATAGCCCCTAAGGCCGGGGATCAATAATCCAATTCCCAGTATTATTTCGAGAACACCGCTGATCAGTACCAGTTCTAATGCATATGGCAGCCAACCCTCGATCATGTATGTCAGCTTGCGCGGCGTGGCAAGGTGCATGAAGCCTATCAACACAAACATCACCGCAGCGGCCACCTGCGCATCATGCTGCCACTGCTGCAACCAGGGGATATGGAATAAATGGCCTGCCAGCAGTAATAATAGTCCTATTGATAAAAGTCCCGAAAGGAATGCCATAATCTTATTTTTGATACAAAGTTGCTGTAAAACCGCTCCCGGCGGACTAACATTTGTTAGCTTTTGTGCCTGAAGGACATCACTTATTAACATTTATTTATAGGTATCGTTTTTGCAGCAGAATAATTATCCGATTACATTTGAACCACACAATCACTAATGAACACTACAATGAAAAAGGCATTTTATCCATTTGCAGCTGCCATCATTCTGCTGGCATCCGCTTTCACTTTTGTATCTTCCCAGAACTGGAAGATCGCAGAAGGGCATTCCATTAAATTTTCAGGCTCCGGCGCCAATGGTATCTTTAAAGATCTGAAGGGGCAGGTAATATTTGATGAAAAGAACCTGGCCGCATCCAAATTTGATGTGACTATCGATGTAACTTCCATCAATACCGGCAATGGCCTGAAGAATACACATGCAAAAGGCAGTAAGTGGTTTGATGCTTCGAAATATCCCACCATTCATTTTGTTGCATCAAAAGTGACTAAGACCGCAGCGGGTTATGAAGCGCAGGGAGAACTGGAAATGCATGGTGTAAAGAAACCGTTCAATGTTCCTTTCACTTTCACCAGGAACGGCAGCGGCGGTACTTTCAATGGCAACTTCGATGTAAACCGTGTCGATTTTGGTATCGGAGAAGCCGGAGGCAGGGTTGACGACGTGTTCAAATTAAATGTAAGCGTTCCTGTTACCCAATAAACAATTACATGTTTAAAAGATATTTCTTCACCGGATTGGCAGCGGGCATTCTTTCAGGGCTTGCTGCCTTTTTTTATTCCCGCATCTACCTTGCTGCGCTGGAAGTTTCCTATGGCAGTATTGTGTCGCCGGCCAGCATATTCAGCGCCTCCCTGTTTGCCGGTATGTTGATCGCGTTGTTTTCTTTTTGCATAGACCGGCTCTTTAAAAAAGAGATGGAGGCTTTAACAAGCCTGCTGCTTGCCGGCGGTACACTTGTCAGCATTATTATTCCTTTTATGATCAGTCTTCCTTTAGATGTGGACCACCCGGAATTGTTTCCGGGGCTTGTTGTGCCGATGCAGTTGTTTCCTGTGCTGGCCTGGTTTGCGTTCAAACCTTTCTTCAGCAATTCGCGCGATTGATTGGCGGTTATATATCTGTGTTTATAGCATAATTGACATACTATTGCCCGCATCCACTCCGGTTTCATATAGCATATGGTCTGTGCCCGATTGTAAAAAGCCCCCGCGTTATCCGCGGGGGCTTTGGCATAATTTCGTTAAGCTAACAAATCATACCACTCATACCCATTCGTTGATATGGGTGCCACTGCCCATGCTCAATTCCCGGGCAGAAATGGTGAATGCAACGGTCATCGGGCTCTTGTCATCAGCGTCAAAAGACTCTTCAAACTTCACCAGATAACCTTCTTTAAAATTGAGCTTTTTCAACTCGGCATCAGAATCTCTCTTGAAGAATGTAACGGTGCCATCTTTTCTTTCAAAGTTGTTCACCATCCATTCAAAGAGGTCTGTTTCACCTGTTGATTCAACAACAAGACGGATGCGACCACCACGGGTTATTGATGAGGGGCGGCCGGTAGCGTCTACTTCCTGTGTGAGATCGTAGCTGCAATGTTTTACTACCATTTTTTTGCCAGCTACTTCAAAGACTGATTTGAAGGACATGATGGGTTAAATGTTTAAGGTTTGCAATAAAGAATTAACAAATGAAGCTAACTATTTATGTATTTATCTATGTTCCAAATTTAAATTAATCCTTTAATACGACCAAAAATTTAACTCATCTTGATCTCATTATCTGTCTGTTATAATCAAGTTCATTCCTCGTCGTTTCCAATTCCCTGTTGAGATCTGCGATCTTCTCTTTCAGTTCTGCAATAGTCTGTTGTGCATTCTGTAAACCTCTCATTTGTTGTTTGCTCTGTTGAATGGACAATAAATTCTGAATAATATTATTGTACAGCCCGTAGTGCGTTACTGATTCTTTCGGGATAGTATTACGCATGTTCACCAGGTCCTGTGCAATTACCTGGTCCATATAATTGGCATTCTGATTAGGCAGATTAATAGAATCAAGATTATTCTTTACCTTCTCCATCTTCTGCAGGAACTCGCCCTGAAAAGCCTGCTCCTGGCGGAAAGCGCTCAATTGCTTGCGCAGTGCTGCGTTTTCCCGTGAAGGTACCTGGAAGTTAAAAAATACGGCCAGCACAAAAAGCCCTACAGTAATAACGAAGAAAAGCAGGAACCATAGGAAGGCGGATGTTCTCTCCTGTTTGTTTAGTACACGCATGTATTATATTGTTTGAATGAATCAATCTGTGAAGAACCATCTTTTGGTCTTGTGTTTACGCAGGTATTCCGCATCTTCGGCAGATTCCTCTTTCACAAAAATGCCGCTGTCTGTTTTACGTCCGATGTAATCCAGCCTGCTCAGGCTTTCAAACAGCTTGCTGACTGCGCGTACAAACGGGATCATAGGTTGCAGGCATTCCCTCACGTCGATATGTTTATAACGGATATTGGCGCAATTGACCATGAGCGATTCCAGTTCTCCCTGCCGCAGTTCGCACCACTCAGAGAAATAGTTCAATAACTCTTCTTTACCTGTGCCTGCACGCAGGTCAACTGCATTTTTAATAGTGCGCGCCAGGCCTGCCACTACTTCCAGCATGGCTGCGGGCGACTGGTACATGCCTAACCAGCGGAACTGTGAAATACGGGTGCCTAAATATTGCACCAGCCTTTCTGTGATGTACAATACCACCTGTGCAAGATCATTGTTCTGATTCCTGCCATAGATCTTCTGTACGATCTGTACACCGTGCAACTCCAGCTGACCAAGGAACTGGTCCAGCTCCTGGTGCAGGTCTGCCAATGAAGGGTGAGCAGATACAATACTGGTAGGCGGTATATAATCATCATCCAGCTGAGGCCTGCCATCTGCAACAGTGATACGGCCGAGCACCATCTGGTAGCTGCCCAGCTGCCCCTGCGGCAACTGCGATGCCGGCTGCACGAACAACTGGTATTCAGGCGTCGCATATGGAAGGCGTGGCGGATCTTCATGCAGCAGCGGTTCTCCGCTGGGCTGACGGTCGAAGGGATTCACCTGGATCATGATATAGTAAGCCCCCTCTGTATGTTTTGGGTCCCAGCTGAAAGTGGCTTCCGGGAATGTCGTTGCATATTTCAATGAATGCACGGTATGCTCAGGGATCTCTATCCGGGCGCCACCTGGCGTAACAGCACGGCATTCCGTCAGCTTAATACGCCACTGATGCTGATTGTCTGTTACAAACCAGCAACGAAGAGATTCCTTGTTCTCTGCTTTAGCCGGCAATAGTCCAAAGTTCTGCGCATGCAAACCGCTGGAAATAGCATCCCGGATCTGATCAAGCATCGCATTTTCTGTTTCTACGAAATGCTGCTTCTTTATTTTCATTCCATCCACCCAGTTAACGGGAAAATGTTTGAGCGGCTCTGCCATGGGATGATTGTTTACGTAAGAAATGATTGTTTACATATAAGGGATCAACTGTGCAGGTCAACTACTACGGTCAATGATTCAATTGTTGTTCAACACGATCCTGTTACAAATGATCACACTATTTTCCTGCATACCATTCATGAACACCGGCTTCTCAGGATCCAGCGTGCGGGCTATTCCCAGCCATCTTGACTTGAGGTGGAACACCCATCCGTAAGGCTGTCCGTTCTGATCCATCACATCTATCGGTGTATTTGGATAGCGGTCGTTGTAGTCATTCACAAAATGATAGAACAGGTCGCCCAGGTCCATCTTAATGGGTGTGCGTGCCCTGAAATAGGTACGGTCGCTGTCTTTGCTGTTCTTCTCCAGCTCGAATCCAATCACGATCAGGTCTCTCATATCTTCTTCATTCACTTCCGGCTGTTCATGATAGGCAGGGTATTGCCACCACTTATGCACTTTCGCCGGTATAGCCATCATCTTTTCAAAGGTCTTATACACAAAGGTGGGCAATGCGAATGCAAGGAAACAGGTCAGCATCGGGTAATACAGGAAATCTCCTTTCGTGAAAAGGAATTGTACAAGCATAAAGCCTATACCGCCAAACAACCAGATGGCCACTATGAAAGACAGTTCAGAACCAAGTGTACGTTCATTGGCCCAGAACCGTGTATACATAATATGGCAATGGGCAATGCCAAGACCGAGGAACCATACCTGGTAGAAGAGATACTGGCTGACCAGGTTCTGATGTGTGAAGAGGAAAGGAATGGAGCTGATAACTGCAAATGCAAGTGTGAGCAAAAACAGGTACCACAATGCCTTTTTCTTATATAGGGTAAAGTTTTTAATATAACGGCTCAGCAATCCGACTATCAGAGATCCGACGGCCAGTATGGCGGCTAATACAAGATAAATTTTCGCTTTAAGTATCATAGTTTTCCAATTGGGAAAAGGGTTAAAACAGTTTACGGCGCCAACATTACATGCAAAAATAGTTCCATTTAAGGCTACAGGAAAAAATTATAGCCCATAATTCCCTCTTTATACCTGCTATCGGCCACAACTACCTGTTTTTCATCGGGATGTGGTTCCAGCAAGGTTTCCGCTTCCACATCTGCCGGCATCAGGAAGCCCAGGCAGGTATCCAGTAATTTACCATAAGGTTGCCAGGAAAGGAAATCGTATACCCGGCGATGTTGCAGCGGACCTACTTTTACAAGTACCCGCGGCATATCGGTGTAAAACAGGTTGCCAGTCATCGTATCTACACCCAGCCTGCATTCTCCCAGGCCGGTCTGATTGCCGGTGGATACAGCCACTGGTCCATTTTCAAGGGTGATCACTACCGGTTCATCCAATATGGCCTGTAAATATAATTGCACCAATGGCAGATTGCCCGCTATACGATGAATATACGGTAATAACCTGATAAGTTTATTAAGCGGCCCCCTGGGAAGTCCCTGCGGAATACCCCAGAAAGAAAGGAACAAGGCATCCGCATCTTTCCCGAATGCATCAAACAAAAGGTGCTTCTCCCTTTGTTCAAGGAATACACGTTGCAGGAAAAATTCATGTTCCAGTGGACGAAAGAATTTACGGGCTTCCTGCTCTTCCTGCTGATGTTTCTTATAGTTCGCCACCATTTCACTTACCTCCTGCTGTTTCTGCGGCGAGAAGGTATGAAACAACCCTTCAGGCAAGCGGTCGTACAGGCCATCGCGCGACAGCGTCAGGGTGATAAATGGATGATAGGGTTGTGAGTCATCCAATTGTGCATCTAAAATATCTTTATTAAAAGCTCTTGTAAAAACGTTCTTCATTTGCACTGCCACTTCTGCTTCCTGCACATCATTGTCCAGCAGCTCACCTACCACTACTTCGGCGCGCACGTCATAATGCAGACGTTGGATATGATCAATGACTTCTTCAAGCACTGCGGCTTTTTGGGCATTATTTACCATCAACGGGTTAATTTAGGTTTTTCGATTAATCAGGGTCTTATTTTCAGGCTTTCAGCCAATATAACAGTTATTAAAATTTCAACTACGAATGTAGGTTGTTTAGTCATTTATCTAAAAAAATATTTAAAATTGCAGAAATTGAAAAACCCATGACCCCGCGCAAGACCCAAAATGAGCGAAAGGTGAATTCGTACAGACCCTTCAGCAAAATTACAAGCCATATTGACCCGATGGTATTGTATACATTCCTGTCATTATTGGCTATCAGCATAGTTTTGCTGGCATTCCAGGCGTCTAACCGGGAAACCTGCAGTGAGGCCGCAATCGTACTGGCCAGCCAGCAGCACGCCGGCAAAACCAGTTCATTTACAGCCGGTGAAGTGATCACGTTC
Organism: Chitinophaga filiformis; assembly: GCF_023100805.1. Classification (NCBI taxonomy): domain Bacteria; kingdom Pseudomonadati; phylum Bacteroidota; class Chitinophagia; order Chitinophagales; family Chitinophagaceae; genus Chitinophaga; species Chitinophaga filiformis. Next base: position 2,834,154 of record NZ_CP095855.1, on the reverse strand, counting down.
AGGGCAGATCTGAAAGGTGGCAGCAACGATGGACTGAGCTGGGACTTCGGTGATTCCACCGCCGCCGCACCAGGCCTCCAGGTATATCATGCCTTCAGCAAGGCAGGCAGTTATACCGTTACTTTACGCCGCGGTAAATGCGACTGGCGCCAGGAAGTAATTGTATTGAATGCACCACCCGAAAAAGAACCCGACACCAGGGGAGACATTTACCCGGTCATAGAAGGCCCGGATGAAGTGTTTGTCGGACGATCTGTTACCTACTCCAATCATCTGCCCAATGCCACCAGCTGGTCATGGCAACTGTTACAGCCCAATGCAGATACCCATTCCGGCAATTCAGTGAAATATACTTTCGGTTCGCCGGGAGAACGTATCCTGTCACTGATCGTGAACGGAGACAGCAGTAAGATGGTGACCAAACGCATCACCGTATTCCCTGCTCCTGCCCAGCGCCCTGCAAATGACCATTTTGAGCCCATTCCTTTCCCTGAAGAGCCCAAACCGGCTGATCCATCAGCCGGAGCTGCTGCGGTGCCGGAAAAGCCTAAAACACCCGCTATTTCGGACGATGAGTTTAAGTTCTTCCTGACACAGGTGATCGACAAGCAGAAAAATGCCTCCGATTTCTCACAATACCTGTGCGACAATCTCGGGGCACGGGTGCTGCTGAATGATAAAGAGACTGATACTTTTTCACATTTCTGCTCCAGGATCCGTGGTAAAAAACGATTCAAAATAGAACTGGTGAACCTGATCAAAGATCAGAACGGTTGCGTGAAAGAGATCCGTGTGAGATATGACAAGAAATTCCTCGGTATATTCTGATCATTTACACTGCCTGTATGAAAAATCAGTATTATAAACTGCCACTGGACTTTTCCCGCATCCTGCAAAAGAAAGACCTTCCGGACTGCAGCCTGGAAGAGTCCGTGGCCCAGCATATACACCTGCTCATCACTACCGTACTGGGAGAGAATAAAGACGATCCGCAGTATGGCTGCAAACTGTGGGACTCGGATTTCGACATCCGGGCTTCCAACAATGAAGTGAAAGAGCAGGTGGAGATGGCGGTAAAAGCCTCCATCTCGCGCTATGAACAGCGGTTAACACAGATCAGGGTAATGGCAGTGGTCAGCCAGGAAGAGCTCACCGGCCTCAGTTCACGCAAGGTCAAAAAGAAGATCAAAGTGACCATCACCGGCACCCTGTCCCGCAATAAAACACCATTCCACTACAGCAGCTTCTTCTATGTGAGCCCGCTGTCGTACGATTAAAGCCATACCATGCCCAGAGAACAAAAAGAACGGATAAAAGACCGCATGCTGAAAACAGCCGCCAGGCTTTGGGGTTATCCCGACGCAGAAGTAGAATCTTCTTTTGACCCCATTGTGCAGTTGTTACTGGAAGCCTGCGCCAGTGAACTCGAAAAGATATCGGGCGAGGTAGACGTATCGCATGCCCGGCTGGTGGAAAGACTGGCCCAGATCATGATGCCGGAACCTATTACGAGCAGTCAGCCGGCCTACGGCATACTGCATGCATCCAGCAATGAACCGGCTACCGTTATTACGGCAGAGCATCAACTTTTCCACACATTGCGGAACGGCTTCAATTCGAAAGACCTCTTCTTCATGCCCCTGACCAGGCACCGCCTGTTCCGCGGACAGGTAAAATACATGGCCCTCGGCAACAAACTGTTCGAGACCCGTGAGCACTGGTTCAAGGAACAGGTGCTACAGGGCGTCCTGCAGCCGGACACCCCTCCCAATCATCTGTGGCTGGGCCTTTCCCTTGAAGGCAACCCCTCCCTCGATGAAATGTCCTTCTTCTTTGATCTCAGGAATGCCCACCAGCAGGAAATGTTCTATTACTACCTGCCCCTGGCCCGTTTCTTCCTGGGTAATACGGAACTTACTGTAAAGAACGGTTATAGTCACAGCCGCGATATTGCCTCCGAAGAGCTCGACAATATCATGCAACCGGCCTTTGATACGAATACACGATACAGCCAGCAGATATTACAACGTTTCCGGCATCACTTCCTCACCATCAGTAAGCCGGCATCACTCCTCTCCCAGCCCACCCTACCTGCTGCCCTGCAACAGGTATTCGGACAGGGACTAACAAAGCTCCAGCCAGATATACAATGGATCAGGGTAGAGTTCCCGGAAGCCATCCGGCACACTTTGCTGGAAGACCTGTTCTGCAATATCAACTGCTTCCCTGTTGTCAATAAACGTATCAATGAGCAGTCCCAGCGACTGAACCGTTATCTCAACATCATGCCGCTGCATACATCAGATATTTACTTCGATATAAAACGGGTATATGATGTAGCGGGAACAGACTATCATGTTCGCAACTTCACTACTACCGGCGAGATGCAGGAAGGAGAATTGGTAGTACGCAGCAGTGGTATCGGCAGATTTGACTCACGTGAGGCCAAGGAGATCATTGCTTACCTCATCGAAGTGATCAGGGATGAAAGCTCCCTCTTTGAAGAAGTGCGGAATGATTATGTTGCCAGCCGTATACGTGAACTGCATCAGCTGATCGCCTCTCTCGAAGAGCAGTTACAGCCAGGCATCAACCGGGGCAACATTCCCTACCTGATGATCAAGCCCAGGGAAGACGCAGATTTCCTCTTCATAGAATTCTATACTACCAACGGTAGTATTGCCAACAATATACGCATGGGCAGCCGCTTACAAGAGTATGGCAGTGTGCAGCTACAGCCCGGCTCCATCACTTTATTATCCAACACCCAGGGTGGCAAGGACCGTCTCAGCATTGATGAGAAGATCAATCTTTACCGCTATCACCTGCTCAGTCGCAATCGCATTGTTACACCTGAAGATATCAAAGCACTGTGCCGTTACGTGATCGGCAATGAACTGCGGGAAGTAACAGTATCCAAAGGCGTGTCGGTACTACCCGGAGCTACTGAAGGTTACAGCCGTACCTTAGATATCAGGCTGACACTTTCGAAGCCTTCCGGTGCATACGCCCTGGGAAATCTTGTTTATCTCAAAGATGAATTACTGTCACAACTGAAGGAGCATTCAGCGAATAATTATCCTTACAGGATATTTATGAATGAAGTGTTGATGTGAGGATAGATTAGCGCCGGTACACGTTAGAAGAGAAACGCGGGCGGGTATCATACAGCAAAGACCAATTCTTAAGCGTTCAAGACAAGCAAAGACAGAAAAGAAAGAAAAGAAAGAAAAGACAAAAAAGACAGACAAGACAATAAAAATCACACCACGCTATCCTCATTGGACGCCCCGTGTAGCGGCGGTTTCAGGAGGAGACTACTGGCCTTAGTTATTTGAAGCCAGCTGCCACGCTTGACGGGAGTTAAATCGACATCCACCGCCGACACGATTCCAAAGGTCCAATAGCACGCAGCTTCAAAGAACTACAGCCAGTGGTCCCTCCTGAAACCTAGCGAAACCTGAACGCGGAACAAAAGCTAATCAACATTCCACGTCAAAATAGTGCAGCTTCAAAGAACAGGTAAGCAGATTAAGACTAAATCTTCAACAACCGCACATCCTCCCCTGCTTTCAATGACGCCGCCGGCACTCCCTTCCTTCCCCCCGCATCACACAGTGTAATCGTATTCCCGAAACCAAGATCCACATACACCCGATCACTCACAATCCATCCCCGCCCCGACAATTTCGTGTTCTTCCTGATATACACCCCATTTGCCTGCAGGTCATCCAGCAGCAGAACACTCACCAGCTGACCATCTTCGAAGGTATTACTCCGCTGTAACCTCGCCGCAAAGACCGCCGCAGCAACAGGAGCCTTAGTCCTTGATTTAACATCCACCGTAATGCGGATCGATTTAAAATCTTTATTCGCCTGTCCAGGCTGTACTATACCAGAGGAAGGCCCTGCAAATACAGAGACATTCGTATTCTCTTTGTTGAACACATTATATCCGAACCCGGGAATATACAGCTCCGGACTCTCGAACAGTTGCTTAATAGCGATGATCTTGTAAATGTATTGCGCGGTTTCATTGTTCAGCACCAGCTGATAGTAATCACTGCTCCCCTGCCTTTTCATATTACGGGAGATGTTGCCTGCACCAGCATTATAAGCGGCAGCAGCGAGCGTCCATGAATGCAGCTGTGCATATAGCTGCTGAAGATAACGGCAGGCGGCATGTGTAGATTTCAGCAGGTGATTGCGTTCGTCATTATCATATCGTACCTCCAGTCCCATAGCCGCTGCTGTAGCCGGCATAAACTGCCAGACGCCCTGTGCCCCTACTGCGGAGGTGGCGTTGGTAAAACCGCTTTCAACAACCGGCAGGTATTTAAAATCTTCAGGTATATTGTACTGATGTAAAATGGGGATAATGACCGGGAAGTAAATATCAGTCTTTGCTTTCAGCACCGGTAAAAAGTTGCGGTATTTCAGGTGTCCCTTGATAACATCCATTAGCTTATAGGAAACAAAGTCGCGCTCCATAGGCACTATCTCACCGCAGAAAGTAACCTGCGCGGCGCCTGTCAGCGCAAACATGCAAAGACAGCCAACAAACAATATGTGAATAATCGTACGCACGTGAATGAATGACTATTTGCTGATCATATATTTGGGCAAGGCGCCTGCGGGTGTATACAGCACTACCTGGTTCTCGGTGGCCTTGTTGTACATCACCAGGATGATCTCATCATCCTTTTTAAAATCCCGCGCAGCAGCAACAAATACAATATTTTCATCTGCCTTACCGGCAACAGAGGCAACTCCTTTCCTGTAAAGCACAGGCATTGTGAATAAAGCGGCGGTATCGGCCTTTGTCTTGTGCATCAGTGTTACTTTCCTGATCTCGTATGCTTTTCCGGAACGGTTCCTGATATGAAAGCTGAAATATGCCAGGTTGTTGAGGCTCATGGCCTGGGAAAAGCTGAGCGTAATACCGTCGGCAGTTGTTTCATACTGGTGACCACCCTTTCGCTGCTTCCGGAAATCTTCTGCAATATTGCCAACTGTTACCGTGTCAATACCAGATGCGGCTAAAGCGGCGTCGTTATCCTCTGCGGAATTGTCTTCAGTTTGTTGGGAAGTTGTATTACTTCCCGCGCCGGAATTGCCGGCGACTGTCTTGTTGTTACTTGCAGAAAGATTGTATTTCAGGCGCGATAATTCTGCTTTATCACGGAATGCCAGTATCAGGTAATGGATATTGTTCCCTTCCCTGATCACGAGGTTAGTAGGCTTAGGATTGGCCACTGTTGGCCGTATAAATACTACGTTACCATCTACTATGCGATAATCATAATCTGAATTTTTACCATCTCCAATCTGGAATGTAGTGATTGCTGATCCACAGGTAATAAGGGTGACAGCGCCTTTAGTTGTAATAATGCTATCTGTCTGTGATTGTCCGAGCGCATTGCACCATGACAACAAAAAACAGAAGACGCCTGTTAAGACATACTTCATCTGATATTCTTTTCCTTTCTTTAATTTTAAAATGATGAGAAACAGTGAAGCTGAAGACGACGACGCCATTCAGCTTCACTATTTTTCATATCAGGATTTATCCTGCTCATATTCGGTATCCCATTCTGTTGCATCTTCCCCTTTATGACCCTCCATTTTGATCATGAAGTTCTTGGCAGGGAAGTATGGTTTCAGATGTATATTGAGGTGAATACGATCTTTCTGAATAGGGTCCTGCTCAAACTTACGGACATTAAAGTCTTCGATCAGTTTATCAGGTCCCGTAATGCTGTCCAGGAAACGAATGATCTGTTTCATCAGGTCTTTACGGGTATTCGCATTGAAGTTCTCGAAAGCACGGCGGTTCAGGAAGTCCATCAGCACTTTGGTAACATAATCGAATACACGCACTACGGAGTAGGTCTGCAGACCGATATTATCGCCATTGAATAAAGTTTTGGCGCTGAATGCCATCACCTTGCCATATTCCTTCACCATAGGGATCAGCCCCATTTTTTCCAGGCTGGCTATTTCACTCTTCTTCAGTTCAAATTTTACACCATCCACTTCATTCATACCACCGAATTTCTTACCTGCGGTTACCTGCGACATCAGCGTTCTGTAGATCTTACCAGCCAATGCTCCGGATGGGGGAACATAGAGGTTATCCTGTTCATTGATCTCGTCGAACTTGCCGCGTCCTACCAGCCAGTTACAGGTCATGATCACGTTTGAACGGTGTACTTCTCCACCGGTGAGATTCGCCAGTTCAAACATTTCCATCACATCGTCAGGTGCATCAAGATGAGAGAAATCTGTTAGCAGCATGACCTTATTTTCATAAGCGATCTTTGCCCATTTCTCCAACACCTTATTGGAGCCGAGATAACCGGGAACAACCAGCAGGCTATAGTTATCGCGCAGATCGAGACGGTCATAATTGCTGACCAGCTCCTGGTGAATGGCATCGATAAAGCGGGTATTGTCCAGGTCTTTTAACTGGTCCAGCTCTACGTTGATGAAGGCAACGTTCTTTACCTTATCTGATTCTGTATTCTTGAAGAACAGTGCAACGTTACGGTAGGATTGCTCGAGTTCGCGTGTAGCTTCCACTGCTTCAGACAGGTTGTTGTTCAGCACTCTTTCTGCCTGTTCTGAATGTTCTGTACAGAAGCTGACCATATCCGGCAGGTCCTGCGCTTCGGTAAGCACTTTCTCCCAGAGTTCGAGGGTTTTCTTCAGTTTCTCCCTTTCACCTTTTTTGGTGCTTTCTGTCAGGAAGATATTACGACGCGCTTTACGTTCGGGGTTAAGGTTCTGTACACCTTCAATGGCGCCTTCCAGCAGGTCGAAACCGCCGTACTTGGCCAGTATATCCATATTTTCCTGCAGGGACACGGGCTGCTGCTTCGCGGCCGCGGTTTGCAGCTCTTCCGGCTGCTCCTGCTGTTTTTGTAATTCTGCCATAAGAACAAGTTGTCAATTGTCAATTTACTTTGTGTTCAGGTCTGCCACCAGTGCCCGGATCGATTCCAGTAATGCCTGTCTTGCAGCGGGATCAGCCAGGGCCGTCTTCAGCACTTTGTTTGTTTTCAGATGTTTCATGATCTTGAGGTACTGTTCCTTTTCAGTAGCGAGGTTATTCAGGAAAGCACTCTGGGCGGTAATACCCTTTACGCCGAAGTCTCCCAGGTTGTGGAACTCCAGGTTCTCAGGAATAGTACGTCCCTCCGCGTCGTGGAACAGCATGTTCACAGCAGGCTTGTAATGTTCGAACACCGCTTCTACAGTAGTTAGTCCCTGCACGATTTCCGGTTTGACAGGTGTTTGCTGGGTTAACTTTTCAGCAAACAGGGTCCGGTTATGAGAGATCTCAACAATGGCCTCATTGGCGTCGAGTTTCACCTCGTTACCGCCAATACCGTAATTGTCATTCATATCAATTGGTTTTTACAACAATAAATGTTCTATGGTCCTTCTTCCTATCCCGGCTTACACTTCCTGAGCGCCGGTATGCCATTGGAGCGTACCATCAGCGTCTACATCCAGCTTAACAGTCATGTGGGGTTGCAGGCTACCTTCTATTATCATACGGGATAAGGGCTTTCGTAACCTGCTACGGATCACTTCTTTCAATGGACGTGCGCCATATTGCGGCGAATATCCTTCTGCCGCCAGTTGCTCTCTTGCAGCAGCAGACACTTCCAGCGTGATCTGTTGCTGCGCAAGTAACTGCAGCAGATGTTTAAGATGAATATCAAATATCTTCACAACGTTCTCCTGCTGAATAGGGCCGAATGGCACGATCTCCGTCAACCTGCCAAGGAATTCGGGTCTGAAATTCCGCGACATGATCTCCATCAGTTGCTGGGAGGATGGTATTACTCCCTGTCTGAACGACTGGGCAATCACATCACTTCCGATATTGGAGGTGAACAGGACCAGGGCATTTGAAAAATCGCCGGTCTTACCCAGGCGGTCATGCAATTTACCTTCATCCATTATCTGCAGGAAAATATCAAATACTGATGGATGTGCTTTTTCTATTTCATCAAACAGGACTACGGCATAGGGTTGCTGACGGATCTTATTTACCAGCAATCCCCCTTCTTCATATCCAACATATCCCGGCGGTGCGCCATATAGTAATGCCGCCGAATGTTCTTCTTTAAATTCGGACATGTCAAACCTGATCATGCACCGCTCATCCTGGAACAAGAAGTCTGCCAAAGATTTTGCCAGCTCCGTTTTCCCGGTACCGGTAGGCCCCAGGAAAAAGAATGAACCTATCGGCTGACCAGGCCTGCTGAGACCGGAGCGCGATTCCAGTATAGCGTCGGCCACCGTCTTCAACGCATGGTCCTGCCCTACTACCCGCTTCCGCAACTCGAGGTCCATGTTCACCAGCCGTTCCCGTTCTCCCGACTGGATCTTACCCAGAGGTATACCTGTGCTCTCAGCGATCATAGTGGCCAGGTCCGTCTTTGTAACCGCTGTATGCTGCGTCTGCACCAGGGGTTCCAGTTGCCCGGCAATATTGTTCAAAACGGCCTTCAATGCAGGCACATCATCGATCTTATACACATCCTGTTCTATTTGTAAATGGGTGGTCAGTAATGCGCTGAAACGCCGCATACATTGCTGGTACCACCACAGTAATTCTTCTTTATTATCGCCCGCTGCCTGCAGCTTTACCTGCAGGTCTGCCAGCGTTTGCGCACCGGTATCCTGGGTGGTACGTATGGCCGCCAGCGTGCGGTCCAGCAGATTAACAGCACTGTCCGGTAAACTGCGCTCCTTGAGATAGCGGCGTGACAGTTTAATGGATTCCGTGATCACATCGGGCGCCACCTTCAGGTTATAATAACTTTCATAATCCGGCATCACCGCCTGTATCATACGTGCAGCCGTCGGTTCATCGGGTTCGGATAATTGTATGATCTCAAAGCAATGACGCAGCAGGCCATCCGGTTCTATCAGTTTACGATAACCTTCCGGCGTACTGGTAGCGATCAAGGTGATATCCCCCTTATTCATGGCAGCCTTCAATACATTACCGATGCCACCGGCGGAACCGGGTTGCTTATCCAGCAGGGTGTGCAGGTTGTCGATGAATAACACGTGCCTACCGGCACCCTGCAATTGTGAAATGATCTGTTGCAGGCGGTCTTCCAGTTCGTTTTTATAAGCAGCGCCTGCGATAAAGGCGCCATAATCCAATGCATAAATATCGGTTTGCTGTAACTGCTGCGGCGCCTGTTTACTGACAATAGCGAGGGCCAGTGCATCAGCAAGGGCTGTTTTACCCACACCTCCTTCTCCTGTTACGAGGATGCTGGAACGACCTTTACGGGTCAGTATCTCGAACATGGAACGTACCTCCGCATCACGTCCGGCAAGTGCGTGTTTTGTTTGCAAACGTTGCGGATCCGTAAGACGATATATATATTTCTGCGCGGTAGTTTTACCTGTAACAAGCGTTGTTTTAGGCGCCGTGCTATTATTATCTTTTTTATTAAAATGAGTGAGCAATTGTGCTCTCTGCAGGGGAAATGTTTTCAACTGTTCAAATGAAAAGCCCACACCTGGCGTACTAAGAGCTATCAGCAGGCACCAGGCATCCGCAGCATCAAGATCATATTCAAGCCTTACTGCATCCGCTTCCTGCAATACATTTGCAGCATAATCATCTGCTTCAGGTTCCTCCGGTGAACGACCAGCCTTGGGTATGCTGTCCAGCCTCACCTCTGCCCATTCTTCCAGGTAATAGGTATCTACATCCATAGCCTGCAGCTGTGGCACAAGACCAGTCTCTTTATGCAGACATGCCAGTAGCAGATGAGCGGGCGTATAGTTCACATGGTGATGTTCTTTTGCCAGCGCCTGCGCAATGCGTATTGCCGCCTGCACCTCGGGAGCATATATGGTATACGTAGTCAGGGTCATTTGGGTCGTTCCAGGTTTTTCAGTTAACTGTTTAAGGGTTACATAATATTACATAGATCTGTTACTCAAATGTAATATCGGGTTTTAATTAATTGAAGTAAAGATACAGCGAAAATGTATATGAAATATTTATTACGCACAGGAAAGAGGGATTAATATATTATACTATTTGTAAGTATCGTGTATACATAGTTTATACAGCTATAACAGGGAATAATTACATAAGAAGATCAGTGAACAAATGATAAAAATAACACAGATATCACCTTATTAAGCGCCAATATCTTCGAGATAGTATAGCGATTCGGTGGGAGCTATAACCTATAGGCTCTCTACTATAGCATTATAGGCACATTTCTATAGCAAACGCTATAGAAATGTAGGTGTAATGTAGGACTATACTGCCTGTAGGTTATAGTCTCCACTATATTTCTACTATACACCAGAGCCATCCCGAACGACAGCCGGCAAACACAGGTCCCGTGCCGGAGAATTGAAGCGGCAATACGCCATTGCTTCGTTACATCAGCGAACAGGACAATAACATCTTTTTTATTCCTGATTTTGATAAAATAATTTACAATATGTCTCAGAATAATTATTTTCGTGCTGACCATGTATCTTTAATTGAGTAGTTATATTCGTTAATCCGGCATTTGAAATTTAGTAACTATGGAAAAACCTGCCGCTGACAAAAGCAGTTAATCCGAGCGGGACCTACTGGAAATGAATACACGTTGTCCCCAATTTCCATATACATACTTCATTTGCTGTCGTAAATAAATTTGTTAACAATACCATATTTATCAAGCTAAACCTCAAGGGTATGTCATTCAAAGCAGTATTGCGTTTAGATGGTGAAGAAATCAATGTGCTGGATTGCCAGTTTTCTTTCGCTCAGCATACAGACCACAACGGAAAACCAGCTGCCCGTCCTACGGGAGGAGCACTGACGGTATTACTGGAATCAGATGGAAATACGAACTTATTCGACTGGATGATCTCCAATACACAGACAAAGAGCGGTAGTATTGTCTTCTACCGCCGGGACGCAATGTCCAAAATGAAAGAACTGAAATTTACAGACGCCTATTGTGTTGAATATGCGGAACATTTCAGGGCAGCCGGCGATATTCCCATGCAGATCAGACTTGTGCTGTCTGCCAGGGAAGTACAACTGGGAAGTTCTACTTACCAGAATCCCTGGCCGCAGTCGTGATATATTGGTCACGCTCCGCACAACAGCGTTCCTGCGCTGTATGCATCGATGTAACATGTAATTTTTATTAAACACATGTATCCATGGCCCTGAAAAAATTCCCTGCTTTCAGCACTTTGTGGTCCAGTTATCCACACGATTCAGAGGCGCCTCCCGGCAGCGCGCATGCTATGCCTTGTGATGAAAAGGATAAGAATGGTTTTTATCATTACGAAAACCAGTGTGCCATCCGCATGTCGCACTGTCTCATCAAAGCCGGTATTTCTCTCGCTAATTATACAGATCCCAAATGCAAACATGGTTATGCACGCGGAGCAGAAAGCCTCGCTACCTGGATCTGGCGTAATTTTGGTGTACCCTTACAGGTAGATTGCACCAATGCTGCTCAAAAGAATGCCTTCATCACCAACCAGTACTGGTCAAAGAATGGCATCATTTTCTTTAAAGATTTTTATGGCACCAACAATACAGGCGATCACATTGATCTCCTGTATCATGTCAATACACAGATCAGAACGGCCACCGGCGATTATACCAACGATAGCCGCGTAAAACAGATATGGTTCTGGGAAGTAAATTAAAAAGCTGTATGAAGATATTACACATCGTTTGTATCTCACTGTTATGCGCTGCCACCAGTGCCTGCGCTCAGCGCCAGGCCAATAAAGTGGCTGTGCAGGATGCAGTGTGGATGCCCAAAGCCTACCTGGATGCCAGGAAAGTACATCCTCCGCAGGATACATTCTGGAAGACGGTAGACTTTACAAAATACCTCAGTCCTGTAAGCGCCCTGCGCATTGCCAATTCAAACCAGCAGCAACAGGTCAGTGTGTATACTTATGGTGCAGAGAACTTTCCCATCAATGTAACAGGAACAAAACACGCAGGCGCCCGCAAAGAATGGCTGCTGGATAAACCCATTTTCACCGGCGGCCAGTCTGCCATATACGACAGCGTACACTTCAGCCTGATCAGCCATAACAACGACCGGACGGATCTCTGGGTGGGGCTGATATATGAAGATGGCAAAAAGGATTCTATACAGCTGGCGCCCGTACCTGAAAAAGACGGGAATGCACCACTCTGGATGCACGCCAACAACTACCTGGCCTATTACTTCCGCGGAAAGCAGTTTGACATCTACGATGATAAAGGCGCCTTGTTGTACGACAATGTAAAGACAGATTCCAGCGGCGCCATCCGGGGATTGCCGGGGTATAAAGCCTGGAGCATTACGTCGAACAATGTCTTCCAGATCACATCCGATCAACAGGGAGATCCGGGTATCTCCAGCTTCAATGTCGCTTTCAAGGGAGAGAATATTTCCCTGCAACCTGAACAGGCAACCGGCACATTGAATAGACCTCTTGTACTGAAAGAAAAGACCAATAAATATTAAGCTTCAGGAATCAGGAAATTTTTAACACAGCAGCGGGCAATATGCCCCATTAGTAATTCCTAACTTTTTTCCAATGGCACTGAATACAAAGACCTCATTTTCCATAGCCGGACAACAATTCGAGACCTTTAACACGATCGAATTGAGACAATACATTAACGACCATCACGAGTTTGAAATATACGTGAGCTACGACTGGTTTGAAAAACTGGGTGGCGGCATATCTGGTGCTGCCAATAAATTCCTGGGCGAAGAAGTGGAGATCACCGTAGCGCCTGCAGAACAACTGCCCGGTGTAAAAGATCTTATCTTCAAAGGACTGGTAACAAACATCACAACTGGTAAGGTGGGCGATGGTACACACGGACACTGCATCATCCGGGGGCATAGTCCCAGCATTCTGCTGGACGATGATCCGCATATTGCCGCTTATGAGAATAAGTCGCTGTCAGATATTGTTTCCGCTACTGTCAAGAGTTATCCTCCCAATGTACTGAAAACAGCTATCAACCCGGAAACGAAAGAAACGCAGAAATATGTGGTACAGTATAAGGAAAGTTCACAGGCCTTTATTACCCGCCTGGCCGAACGTCATGGGGAATGGTTCTTCTATGATGGACAACAGCAGGTATTCGGCAAGTTCTCTCCGCAGAAAGTGACACTGACGCACCAGATAGACCTGCTTGATTTTAACATCGCATTGTCTGTATTGCCGAACAACGCCAAGTTGAATGGCTACGATTACCGCCAGGATAAAGTTGTGGAAGACACCACGCAATCCAAAGAAACAGGCAAGCTCAATGCATATTCACAACATGCCAGCGACATCAGCAGCAAGCTGTATAACCGCGAGGGATTGTATAAAATGAACTATCCTTTTAACAGCAGCGCCAAATCGCAGATGGACAAACTGGCCACCCTGCAGAAAAAAGGCAGGCTGGCAAAGATGGTAACAATTAAAGGAAGCAGTACCAATCCATCATTCCGTATCGGCGATACCGTGAGCATTAAAGAATCCGCATTCGGACAGGAACAGCATCATGGCGAATTTATGATCACCAATATCCGCCATTACTGTGGGGCCAATGGCAGCTATCACAATATGTTTGAAGGCATTCCTGCTGATGCGGCAGCTCCTCATGTGGACCTGACCAACATTCCTTATACAGAGCCACAGTCGGCAGTGGTGACAGACAACAACGACCCGAAGGGACTGGGCCGGATCCGTGTACGTTTCCGCTGGATGCAACAGGGGCAGACCCCGTGGATCCGTGTGGTATCTGCTTCAGGCGGTGGCGATAAAGGCATGTTCATTATGCCGGAAGTTGGTGAAGAAGTGATCACAGAATTTGAAGGCGGCAACCCTGAACAACCATTCGTAATAGGCGCTACCTACAATGGCGGCGCTAAAAGCAGTTATGGCAACGCCGGTAATGATATGAAGGCCCTGAAAACAAGGAGCGGTAACACGATCCTGCTCAACGATGCCGCCGGTAGTATTACCGTGACCGACAAGAACGGCAGCAGCATGGCGATGGATGGAGCAGGCAATATCACCGTCAGCTCCCAGACATTGATCACGGTGAAGACGGAAGATCATATTGTAGTGGAAGCACCGAACAAGATAGAACTTAAGTCCAAAGAGATCCATCTTATCGGGTCGGAGAAAGTATTTATTGGTGAACAGAATGCCAGCATATTGGTGGATAATGCTGCCAACAATATCGAAAGCGGCGCCAAGACCATTCTATCTGCCGCAGAAGACGCCAATACGGTTTCCAGCAAATCCAATCTCTACGTTGATTCCAAGAACTTTTACGCAACCGGTGAACAGGTAGTGAAGATCGATAGCACCAAAGGGAATGTAAAAATTGACGGGAATACAACTACTGACATAGTAGGCGGTATGCTCAATCTGAATTGTTAAACGCATCCTATGAACGAGCATAATCCTATAGCACAATTGGTCAATCTCATCCAGAAACAATGGATGGAGAAAACTGCTAATAAACCATCACTCAGATTCGTACGGTTCATCATCCGGCCGGAAGAAGCCCGTGTCTATGAAGGTTTCTGTAAACTGGAATCCTCAGAACACGGAAGTTTGCCGGAAGTGTTTGTTACCCAGCTCACCAATTTTGAAGATGAAGATACCTTCAGTGCAGCCCTGATCAAAGACTGGCTGGACACATATGAGAAAAGTACAGCCCTGCTGCAACAGGTGAATGAACGGTCGTTCTTCCTCTGGGACCCACGGCCCTTCCAGCAATTGCTGGAGCGCAATAATGGCGCTCCGATGGACGACGCCCTCTTATCATTACTGGGCAGCTTCCGGCAATCATTGCCTCAGCAGCAAAAACAACTTGTTCTGGCACTGATACCCCGGCAGGTGAGTAGTACCAAAGACATGAAGAACTGGATCTCCACCCTGCTGAAAAAAGGCATTCCTGCCGGTGTGAAGTTGCTGGTCATCGACCACGTGAATGAAGAGCATTTTGCTTTTCACGACCGCCAGTTCCCGGATATGATCTGTAGTATCCATGTACCAATGGACCTGAACGCGGCTATCCAGAAACTGGCTACCAGTGGCAATCCTAATGATCCCGAGATCATGTTGCGCAAATGTGTGTTTGAAATGGGCGCCGCCCTGAAAGATAAGGACGTGAAACGCATGCACCGCTGGGGCCAGCAGGCGCTGGACGCTACACAGCGGAGCGGCAATAAAGGCTTATTTGCCACTGCCCATATTATGTATGCGGGTATGTTATTCCATTTCAAAAAAGACCCGAAAATACCTGAGCTGCTGGAACGCGGACAACGCATTGCCAAGCAGGGCGTGCAAATGGGAGACGGCGCATGCCTGCCGTTGCTGGTACAATTCTACGGCTATCATGGCGCCTATGCACAGATACGCCGCCGTTTTACAGAAGCTATCAACTGGTTCATCCAACAGGCAGAACTGGCCGAACAACATAAATTTTCACAACAGGCGCTGAATGCCTGGTACCAGGCAGCAGAGCTATGCAGAAGGAAGGACAGCGGCAGGTATTACGACATACTGGAGAAAGGGTACAAAGCAGGCCTGCACTTAACAGATGAAGAGATCAGCGCCTCCATCTATATCTACCTGCTGCGCGATTACTACGACTATGCACATGCACAGCGCAACCATGATATTGTGCAGGCCATAGACGAGAAAATGGGCAGAGTGTTTGGCAGGGACTGGAAATCTGATGTAGACACTGTCCGGAAAAACCGTGAACCGATGATCCTTCCGCTTGAAATGGAACAATCCGAAAACGCTTCAGCCTCTTAAATAAAGCTTATGCTGGTCAGCAATAAACATTTCATTCCCGTTATAGGGCTCGACATACATATTGTTATCCTGCTGGGATTTCCCATTCCCCTGCCCCATCCTTACATTGGTTTTGTACTGGACCCGATGGATTATATTCCATATATGGGCGCCAGCACCAAGGTCAATCACGTACCCAGAGGAGTAAGTGATACAAGCGGTATCATCGTGATATTATTCCACTTCCCCATGGGTGGCCCATGGTTGCTGGCGCCAATGATAGGCCATGACTCTGTCAACTTCTTCGGCAGCAAGACCGTAAAGGCGGAAGGCAGGTTGCTGAGCCCTACGGGCCATATGCTGATGACCTGTAACGATATTGGCATTCCCCTCTCCCTGCAACCGGGAAAGAAGCTGAAGCCAATTCCCAGCATGTACCTGCCCACTTCATTCACCATCCCGCTGTCGTTCGGAAAACCGGTGATGGTAGGCGGCCCCTACGTACCTGACTGGGCCGGGGTATTGCTGAACCTCGTCATGTCTTTCGGATTCGGTGCATTGATGAAAGGACTGGGTAAGATCGGCCGGAAAGGACTCACCAAATTCAATCATGCACTGAAAGGAAAGATCGGCAGCAATAAACTGAGTAATAAACTCTGTAAAAAAGGCTTTGAACCGGTAGACCTGGTACAGGGCATCATGATCTATGATGGTCTGGACTTTGAACTACCAGGCCCTATTCCGCTGAAATGGGAAAGATCGTGGAACAGTGACAGCTCTTTTGAAGGTGCACTGGGACATGGTACACATCTTTGCTATGATATGCGCATCCAGGAGTTTCTCAGCGATGGCGCGGTGGTAGTATTACTGGGAGATGGACGCAGTGCGGTGTTTGATGCATTGCCTGCCAGCGGCGACAGCGATTATAACCGGCATGAGAAACTCACGCTGAAGCGGACTGATATTGACGAATACCAGTTGTACAACCACGGCAACAACCTCTATTATACCTTCCGTAAAACATATACAGGGGCTACACAGTATCATCTTTCCACTATTCACGATAAAGCACAGTTCATGATCAGCTTCCACTATAACAACCGTGGAGCGATCGTGCGCATTATAGATAGTGTGGGCAGGCATCTGCATGTGAGCAGCGACAAGGCAGGACGTATTACCGGCATTGTAGCGCATCACCGCGGCGGGGAAAGACCGCTCATCAGCTATGCTTACAATGAAGAGGGCGACCTCATTGCCATCACTGATGCGCTGGGACAGACCACTTCCATGGTATACCGCAATCACCTGATGGTAAAAAAGACTGACCGTAACGGACAGTCTTTCTACTGGGAGTACGACAAACAGGGCCGCTGCGTACATACCTGGGGCGATGGCGGATTACTGGAGGGATATATTGACTATCATCCAAAGGAAGGATATAACCTTGTCACCAATTCCCTGGGGCAAACCACTACCTATTACTATACGCCCGATTTTGTAGTCTACCAGGTGAAAGACCCGCTGGGGTATTCCACATTTACAGAATACACGCCGGATTTTGAGATCTACCGGCAGATCGATGAAGATGGGAACATGACAGGCTATATCTATGATGAGATGGGAAACTGCACTTCAGTGGTATATCCGGATGGGAGCCAATTGAATTACAGTTATGATGAAGAAGGAAATTTACTCGTGGCCACTGATGCACAGGGCAACAGCACTTCCTATGTATATTACGATAACGGATTACTGCATAGCCGCAGTGACGCCAATGGTACACTGCAGCTATTTTCCTATAACAAACAAAACCTGCTGAGCAGGATAGCGGAACACCTGAGTGGTGATACTGACTTCACTTATGATGAAGATTATAACCTGGTAGCATTGCGACTTCCGGATGGCGGTGTGGCCAGCTGGGAATATGATAACTGGGGCCAATGCCTCAGCGCCACCAATCCACAACAGCAGCGGCAAACCTTTCGTTATGATCAATTAGGGAGGGCAACGGAAGTCCATGTGCCCGACGGCAATGTTGTACAACTCCAATATAACGCCTATCTCAACGTCATACGGGCAAAAGATAAATACAATGATGTGAAGTTCCAGTATACGCCATTGGGTAAGGTGAAACTGCGGGAAGAAAATGGTGTGAAGATGCATTTTGTGTACGATACCGAAGAGCAGCTGAATACTGTTGTTGACCAACATGGCAGCAGCTTCCGTTTCGTCCGTAACGCACGCGGAGAGATCATCGAAGACAGGAGTTTTGATGGCATTATACGCCGTTACAGCATGGATGCCACCGGTAACCTGATCACGATGCACCGTCCCGGCGGCAAACAAAGCACCTTTGAATATAACAGCAGGCATCAGATCACACGCGCCGAATATAGTGATGGCAGCTGGGAAACTTATACCTACGATCGTAACGGATTGCTGATTGAAGCGGTCAATGAATTCAATACGGTTACTTTCAAAAGGGATTCCCTGGGACGTGTGATAGAAGAGCAGCAAAACGGACATACCGTAACGAGCAGCTATAACAAACATGGCCGCAGGGATAGTATTAAAAGTTCATTGGGAGCACTGATAGCGTTCACGCACGACAGGATGGGCTCCGTGACAGGCATTAACGCCCGCCATGAGGAAACAAAAGCATCCTGGGTAACGGAGATCATGTGCAATCACCTGGGATTGGAAGTAGCGCGTTATCTTCCCGGCAATATCCAAAGTAAATGGACTTACGATACCGGGGGAATGCCATCAGCACATACCGTACACCATGGCGATGAGATCACCCGCAGTTTATACTACCGATGGGACCCGAACGACAGATTGCGCCAGATCGTCAATGCACTGGACAAAGGAGTGACGAAGTTCGGACACGATGAATTTGGCAACCTCTCCTGGGCCCAGTATGAGAACGGGCAATATGATTTCAGGTTGCCGGATAAACTGGGCAACCTGTTCCGCACAGAACTGCGGAACGATCGGAAATACAATGCCGGCGGACAACTAAAGGCATCTGCACAGGCAAGGTTCGAATATGATGAAGAAGGTAATCTCATCAGGAAGATCACTGCTGACTTCAAGACATGGCAATATGAATGGTATGGCAACGGTATGCTGAAAAAGGTGATCCGTCCTGACAATACCGTTGTCGGTTTCGAATATGATGCCTTAGGCCGGAGAACGGCCAAAATACATAAGCAACAGATCACCCGCTGGATATGGGATGAACATGCGCCCCTGCATGAATGGACATATGAAGCCAGCCAGAGACCAGTGGCAGAAGTGGATGAAACAGGTAATGTGATACAGCCTCCGGAACCAGTTCCGGACGCTTCACTGATCACCTGGGTCTTCGAAGGAGCGGGCGTTCCTTCAGCGAAGATCGTTGGAAATAAAGCTTATTCTGTCATCACAGATCATCTGGGTACACCCTGTCAGGCATATGATGCGGAAGGTACGCTGGTATGGGCCTGTGAGCTGGACATCTATGGCAAGCCCCGCAAACGGGTGGGCGACTTATCTTTCATACCCTTCCGGTATCAGGGACAGTACCATGATATGGAAACGGAGTTATATTACAACCGGTTCAGGTATTATTTGCCGGAAGAAGGCGTCTATATCAGTCAGGATCCCATACGGCTTGCCAGCACTAATGCCACCTTTTACAGTTATGTTAGGGATACCAATATCCAGATAGACTTCCTTGGTCTGACCATCATCGATTCAGTATTGACCCTGAAAGGCCAGGCGCCGGAGCAATTGAAGACCGTACGGGCAACCAGTGGTGCAAAAAATGTAGCAGGCCGTTTAGATGACGCAGAACAGAAGTTGTTACGCCAGCTGAGCGAACGATTCGAGGACCAGATGGACAAACTGCACGGTGCTACCCTGGAAATTGAATCAAAGCCATCATTTATAAGACTACCCAACGGAAAAGGCTTCCAGGTACCGGGAATAGCGCCATGTGATTTTTGTAATCCTGCGATGCATAACTTTGCAGTAGACAATAAAATGACGATCACATATACATATACCAAAATTACGACCAAGAACAAGGTCAAGACCAAGAATATCGTTACTGTAAAATACCCGCTGGCGGGATTGGAACATCAAAATATCAGTGCACCTCATCCTTGTCCTTAATTAAAAAAATTATGTATCCAGACACAAAAGAACTTATACAGCAAATAGAATGGAGCAACTTTCCCGGAGGGTATAGCACTTCGATAGAAGAAGTACCACCCATACTGGAAGCGCTTTGTGATACAGAAGAGGAAGACGAGGTACTCTCGTTGTTATTTGGCGAAATGCTCAGCCATGTAAAACAGGGATATAATGTGTTTGAGATCATTGAGCCGGTCATACAGGTATTTGATAGTTTATGTAAGGAAGACTTTGCATATCGTGCAACATTGGCAGACTTCCTGGCTTATGTGTATACAATGGATATCAGAGCGGAAGTACCCATACTGACGATGCCTGTACGATATAGCTTTGGCAGGAAAGAAGAGCAACCTGATGCAGGATTTACATCCTTTAAGACATTTATCAGGGACCATTTTTACAAGACGGACAATGAGGAACTGCTGTCCACCGATATATATTATACTGCCGTGTTGTTCCCTGCAAAGGAAGAGGTCAGCAGGATCTTCGACATTATCAAAAGCAACGGTGATAATACAGCCCTGATCAAAAATTCACTGATCAGCGCTGCCCTGATTAACTATGTGACAGGGGAACGGACAAGTCTTCCTGAAGAAATTACACAGTTATTAACAGCAGATGAATCGTTGGAGCCATATATCGCTGTATACAACGGGATCAGCGGCTTCCCGGTGGAACAGCAGCAGTTGCAGGAATTGCTGGATATGGAGGAAGACATAGAAATACAATGGGCGCAGGCATTTATTATTGTCGTAGCAACAGATGCTTTACTGATAGGCAACCTGTCGGACGCCGGGCGCTTAAAAGCTGCATTGGATGGCATATTTCCGATACTGGAAGAACAGAAGGCAAAATTCGGGGAGGAAGAGCAGGAAATGGATTTCCCCCTGTATCCATACATGGCGGAAGACCTTACGAGCATCCTGTTCAGGAATTTCCTGAACAGGGGCGCGATACTTGATGTATCTGAACTGAACGAAGTACAGCGTTATTGCCTGGAAAGATTATATGCATCGAAGATACATACACATGCCATGTTACATGCAGGATTATTGCCTGAGGGTATTACACCTGATAATCAGCCTACCCTGCTGCCAATATATAATTATTCTATCTGACCAGGAAGGAAGAGGTACTGCGCGATCTGACATGCGCAAAAATATATATAGTTAAGAGAAGCATGTGAAAACTGATCATTATATAACAGCGGAAGAGATGCTGCGCGATCAATCATCCGCAGTAACGTAAATAGTTATGGCAAGCAAAATAGTACACGAAAACGCCCGTCCCAGTAATTGAGACGGGCGCTTCATTTATTACATCAGTCAATTATTTCACCGGCATATAATTATAGATGCTGTACTTTCCTTCCAGCATACCTGCCACTTCACTTTTGAAACGATCGTTGTCGCTCTCTGCACCGCCCCAGAACTGACGGCCCAGCAGGAAATCATTAAAATAAGCTTTCCAGTCGCTATAATGTGATTGTACAACCTGCGGCGCTTTCTTCAACCATACCATTGCTTCTCCCCTGTTAAGATAGCCGGCCTGGTAAGCAACACAGATGTTGTTAACATAGCGCGCGATATCCCATGCCTTGATACCCCCGTTGCTGAATGCAGTGTAATGGGTTTTGATAAATTCCATGCCGGGAATATCAGTCTTTGACAATTTATATTTAGCCAGGTCAATAGCCGCGATATCCGCACCGGCGCCACCGTTTTCCTCCAATACTTTGCGGTATGCTGCGTACTGTAGCTGGTGTCCTTCTTCCAGTAACCAGGTCAATGATTCTTCCAGCTCTGCGGTATTGTGGATATTCCAGTATTCTGCCAGGGTTGCTTTTGCTTCCTTACCGCCTTTATCATCCTGTGGTTTAAAGGGGAAGACAAAATACCTGGTATAGGCATCCTGCAGGGATTTTGAGAAAGCCTCGGTGCCCGGCTCCCCCTGTACTGCGGGTTTGATCAGCCTGTCGAATGTAGATTCCGGGCCGCCGTAGCCGTGTACAAAATATACACCTGCCAGCATGAACGGATATAATTCATCATTCCTGATAATGGCCGCATCGTTGGTAGCAGCCACCTGTACCTGTTTTTCCTGTTTGCCGGGCTTGTTGTTATTACCGTTACATCCTGCCAGGCCGATTGCCAGTAAACAGACGGCCGGGATGATATTTAACTGGATTCCTTTCATGTAGCTATTGTTTTGATGAACATAGAAGCGTCAAATATAAAACTTTTCAAATTCTTTAAAATATAGTATATGATTATCAACCACTTAATAAATACCCTACAAAACTTGTAGGGTATTAGAAAATTCTTCCTATATTTGCTTTGTCAATACAGGCAATCACGCAAAATACAAGTTCACATGCCTCAGTTCAAAGTATTAACACAATATAGAAACAGGAAGACCACTGCCGTCTGTTGTTGTAGCTGATATCTCATTGCCGCGGATCATCTGCCGGCAACCGTTTCATAAAAATCATTACAACCATTTATTTAATCACTGTTTACCAACCATCCCTTAAATTTATTTTATGTCTAACAACTTCGCCAGATATGCAGATCTTTCTCCTGAATTTGAGATTGAAAACGTGAAAAAAGCCTATAAGACCAGGACCCCGATCAGCCCTTTACATGCAGGAGCTACATTCCCTGCGTTCCATATAAATAAGAAAAATATTATTGCCACTTCAGATATCTTAAAGTCTGTGCAGGGCTTACAGTCCATTACACAACTGATAGATCGTCCGCTGGTACTGGCTTTCCACTCCATTCACTGGAATAGTTATGGTACCAGGCTGCTGGAAGAGCTGAATGATATTTATGCAGATATCCGCGTAATGGGTGGCCAGCTGCTGCTGGTAACCACTGATGAGCAGCAACGTTTCGAAGAAGCTACATCAGCATTACAGCTGCCTTTTGCCAGCATATGGGATCAGCACAACCAGATTGCTGCGAAAGCAGGCCTTTATTCTGCTACCGATCCGATATGGGACAGGATATCAGGTGTGAATGAAGATGTGCCTGTACCGGCCATTTATGTACTGACACCTTCACTGAAGATCGTTTACAGCTCAGTAGACCTGTGGCTGGAAAAATCACTGGAAAGAAGGGATCTGCTATCTGCAGTGTATGAAGCAAGTCACCAGGGATCACATGGAATAGCCATATAGAATACATATCAGAAAGCGCAACACCCTGTTCGTCAATGGCGGACAGGGTTTTGCGTTTTATTTTGTATCTTGTTAACATGCGTATTCCCCCTGAACCCACTCCCAACGGAACAGAACCCGCCTCCTGGACAACAGTGCTCTGGATGTCTGTCGTGGCCCTGATCGGCTTTAGTTTTGCCGTTTATCGCTTCCTCCAGTTCTCAGAGGCAGGTGCTCAGCTGCATAATGTTCGCCTGACGCGTATAGAGCTCTATATTTACCGCGGCACCGGTCCCTGGGGTGTTATAGCCGTCTTCATTGTTATGGGCATTTTCGGGCTTTATAACGCCATTGTCAACGTCAGAGACCTGCGCTCCAGGAAACACTAACCTGCGGTGGTTTTGCATATGCTTCCCAGGCGGCTTCCACTTCTTCTTTCGAAAGATCGTCCGTGAATACAATGACCCTGTAGCACAAGCGGTAGGTTTGCCCGTATCTTAATTGCCAGGGTCTCATTTTGGTAGGGCTGAAGTTCATCATGATCTCTCCTCTTTCGTTATTCTCCGGCCATACGCGTACGGGCTGGGGATAATCGTAGTTGGAAGGATGGCACATAACGAGGATGCCTGCTTCTCCTTTATCTGTGCGGCCGGTGATCTTGATCCAGCGGGCACGGGTACTGTCCGCATCCTTGCGTGTTTTACCTTCTGAGGTCAGCACCTTGCTATTAGCGGCTTTCCATTCTGCCGTGGTACGGAGGCCAAAACCACCGCCGTAACGGTATTGTAAGAGGGTGATGCCGGCTGTATCAGCACAGCTCATGGTATTGTCGATATCCCAGATGCGACTGGTACTGCCGCTGCTGTTGAACGCTTTAACGTCCCATTCTTCGTTGATCGCTACCGTTTCCTGTTTGCCCGAAAAGGCAATATGATCGTGCAGCGCCTGGAAACCGCATAATACAGGTCCCTGCGTACGGCTGATGAAGCCTTTGAAACGGACAGTGCCCTCTTTCTTCTGGAGGTTCCAGAAATCAGTTTCTTTCCCTTTAAAAGAGGTGTGCGTCCAGGGGTTCCAGATCCCTACATGGTGCCAGTGCCCCTCCGGATGTATATTGGTGATGACCTGGCCGTCGGGCGCCCATAAGGGATGTATGAAACCGCTGCGGCGATAGACGGTATCCACGCCGGCAGGTGGCTCTGCAATCCTGTAATTGTATTGAAGAAGATGCTGATTGCCCTCTTCCAGCACCAGGGCGCCGGCGCTGTCTTTTGCCTGCATCGTGGTCTTCGCAGGAACAGGCTTGCCTTTTACCAGCTCGTATGTACGGGCCTTTCCCGGAGCTGTTTTGCCATCCATTATCCAATACAGATGGCCGCTGCCGGAGAGTTGAAAAGGAACCGCTTGGCGGCGTCCCTGCTGTATTTCGAAGAACTGCAATGAATCCTGTACCAGCATCACTGCATCTTTCATAACGGCGGAAACGGGTACATTCACACATTGGCGGGCGCCGGCTTTGACACTGATATGGGCCAGCAGCTGGGCGCTGACCGGAAAGGCCCTTGTTAACAACAACAGCAGGGCAGCTATGCACAGCACAGGTCTGGAGAATAATTGTCTGTTTTTCATAACGGGTAACATTTGAGGGTAATTATTTTATTTTAATACAGCGCCGGTACCCGGCCTGTCGGCATAGATGATACGCCCGTCAACGATCTTTACGCCATCAGCAGTATCTTCCGCCAGTAACAGTGGACCATCCATATCCACATAGTCCAGGTAAGGCAGCAGGTGGGCTACGGCCGAAGTGCCGACGGTGCTTTCATTCATACTGCCGGTCATTACCTGCATGCCCAGGCGTTTTGCATGATCGATCATCCTGCGGGCGGGCGTAATGCCTCCGCATTTGGTCAGTTTGATATTGATACCATGAAAAAGTCCCTGGCAGCGCGCTACATCGGCTTCTGTAATACAGCTCTCGTCGGCAATGAGGGGCAGGGCTGATGAGGCATACACCCGTTTCATGCCTTCCACATCTTCAGCCGGCATAGGCTGTTCGATGAATTCCACGCCCAGCGATTTAAAAGCGGTAGCATTGCGCAGGGTTTCTTCCACTCCCCAGGCGCAGTTGGCGTCCACTCGGAAAATGGCATCCGTATGCCGGCGCAGTTCCTTTATAATGGCAATATCATCCTGTGTGCCCAGTTTGATCTTATAGATCGGCCAGGGGAACTCTTTCAGTTTATTGACCATATTTTCTACTGTATCAATGCCGATCGTATAGTCGGTCATCGGGTTGCGGGCAATGTCAAGCCCCCATACCTCGTACAGTTTCTTATTCAGTTGCTTCGCGTAAAGATCGTGCGCGGCCAGATCGATGGCGCAGAGTGCAAAGAGGTTGTCTTTGAACAAAGGAAATAACAATTCCCAGAAGGCTTCGGGTGTTGTCAGGGTGTGCCCTTCTATCACTGCTCTGTGAGCATTGATATCTTCCATCAGGCGGGGCACGGTCATATTGTAATAGGAGTTATCGGCTGTTTCTCCCAGGCCACTGATGCCATCCTGCTTCAGTTCCACTACCAACAATGGCTGAACGTCTTTTGACTTACGTGAGATGGTGAACGTATGCCTGAACTTTAATTCGAACGGGTGTAGTGTCAATTGCATAACACAAAATATAAAAATAGACACAAAAAAAGAGGGCCGTCTCGCTTATAGCAGACAGCCCTCTTACCAAATATCCCTAAAATGCTTATGTTACTTTACTTCTTCAAATTCAGCATCGGTTACGCCTTCGTTCCCTGCGGCGCTTCCCTGCGGCTGACCCTGACCTGCAGCACCACCGTTAGCCTGTGCTTCCTGTGTTGCTTTGTACAGTTCTTCGGAAGCTGCGGTCCATGCATTGTTCATTTCTGCAACAGCTGCATCTACCTGGGCAACATCGCCGCTCTTATGTGCTTCTTTCAGTTTGTTCAGAGCAGTTTCGATTGTGCCTTTCTTATCGGCAGGGATCTTATCGCCATATTCTTTCAGCTGTTTTTCAGTCTGGAAGATCAGGCTGTCAGCCTGGTTGAGCTTTTCGATCTTTTCACGCTGTTCCTTATCTGATGATTCGTTGGCTTTCGCTTCCGCCTTCATTTTTTCGATCTCTTCCTTGCTCAGACCGCTACCTGCTTCGATGCGGATATTCTGTGTTTTACCGGTGCCTTTATCTTTTGCGGTTACGTGCAGGATACCGTTGGCATCGATATCGAAGATCACTTCTACCTGAGGAACACCACGCGGAGCCGGTGGAATACCGTCCAGGATAAAGCGGCCCAGTGTGCGGTTCTGGCTGGCTAAAGGACGTTCACCCTGCAGTACGTGAATTTCAACACTTGGCTGGTTATCAGCAGCAGTGGAGAAGGTTTCAGATTTCTTGCTCGGGATGGTCGTGTTAGCTTCGATCAGTTTGGTGAATACACCGCCCATAGTTTCGATACCCAGAGAAAGCGGGGTAACGTCCAGCAGCAATACATCTTTCACTTCACCGGTCAATACACCACCCTGGATAGCGGCACCAATCGCTACTACTTCATCCGGGTTCACACCTCTGTTTGGTTTCTTACCGAAGAATTTTTCTACCACTTCCTGGATCTTCGGGATACGGGTAGAACCACCTACCAGTATCACTTCGTCGATCTCAGAAGTGTTCATGCCTGCATCTTTCAGGGCTTTACGGCAAGGTTCCAGTGTTCTTTCCACCAGGGAATCTGCCAGTTGCTCGAATTTAGCGCGGCTCAGTTTTTTTACCAGGTGTTTAGGTACACCATCTACTGCAGTGATGTAAGGCAGGTTGATCTCTGTTTCCTGAGAGGAAGACAGTTCAATTTTAGCCTTTTCTGCTGCTTCTTTCAGACGCTGCCATGCCATTGGATCCTTGTGCAGGTCAACCGCTTCATCTTTCTTGAATTCTTCGGCCAGCCAGTCCATGATCACCTTGTCAAAGTCGTCACCACCCAGGTGCGTATCACCGTTGGTAGATTTTACTTCGAATACGCCATCGCCCAGTTCCAGGATGGAGATATCGAAGGTACCACCACCAAGGTCAAATACAGCGATCTTGCTATCAGCATGTTTTTTATCCAGTCCGTAAGCCAGTGCAGCGGCAGTAGGCTCGTTAATGATACGACGTACCGCCAGACCTGCGATCTCGCCCGCTTCTTTTGTAGCCTGACGCTGAGCGTCGTTAAAGTAAGCAGGAACAGTGATCACCGCTTCAGTTACTTCCTGACCCAGGTAGTCTTCAGCAGTTTTCTTCATTTTCTGCAGGATCATGGCAGAGATCTCCTGCGGAGTATACAGTCTGCCGTCAATATCGATACGGGTAGTGTTGTTTTCACCACGCGCAACTTTATAACTCCAGTGAGGTATTTCGTTTGATACCTCGTCAAAATGGCGTCCCATGAAACGCTTTACTGACATAATCGTGTTCACAGGGTTAGTGATAGCCTGGCGCTTGGCCGGGTCACCCACCTTTCTCTCGCCATTTTTTAAGAAACCCACAACGGAGGGCGTAGTTCTGCGTCCTTCATCATTGGCAATTACTACCGGTTCGTTACCTTCCATTACGGCAACGCATGAGTTGGTAGTTCCTAAGTCAATACCTATTATCTTTCCCATAATTGTTAATATTCTCGCTTGTAGTTGTAGATAGATTTTTTGTCTCCGAGAAGCAAATGTCAATGATTATGCCAAGCGGCGAGGTATGCAAATATGTCAGTTCTTTGTGTCAGTTTACCGCCACGCCTGCTTCCGGCAAGCTGAATAAGATTTAATAATGAACAATTTATATGCAACAGGGGTTCTTTATTGAACCAACGTGCGAAATACTTCTAATGTAATTAATCACCTGCTTAAGTAATTTAAATAACCGAGTAACCCTGAATGATTATGAAAAACACCTCACTTATCCGGGCAGCGTGTGTGCTGGCCCTTTCCACTCCACTATGCAGTATTGCCCAGACCACTGTGACCGGCCCTATTTTTACTGATGGCCCCGGCTACCGGCGATGGTCAGTGGGTGTCAACGGAGGATTGCTGGCCCCGGTTGCCCCTACCGGCGGCAGTAACGATTTCACAAAATGGAAAGCCCAGGTCGGCTACGGGGCTTATGTAAAATGGCAGATCCTCCACTCCCTCGGCATCCGGGCCGACTATGTGGGTGGCAAGCTGGCAGGCAATAATGACCGCAAACTGGGGAACGAAAAAGATCCCAACCGGCGCCTGGATCACTTCGAAACCAAACTCAAATGGTCCGGCAGCCTGAATGCCGTTATCAACCTGGCCACCATCAACTGGATGTACAGAAAGAATGCGATCCAGTTGTATGTATCCGGCGGCGCAGGACTGGCCAATTATTCGCCGAAGATCGCCACGACATCGGGCGGCGCCCTGATGGAATATAAAACCAATGGCAGCATCACCGAGTTCTATGTACCCATCGGCGCAGGATTGAAATTTAAACTCTCGGAGGCCGTCAACCTCGACCTGGGATATACCATGCACTATGTAGACGGGGATAACCTGGATGGCTTCCACTTCGGCCCTGATAAAGACAAATACTCCTACGGCTACGCCGGACTGGAATTCCCCCTGGGACCGAGGAATAAATCGCAACTGAACTGGCAGAACCCTGCTAAAGTGATGTACGATGAACTGGCAGCACAGAAAGCCAACCTGCAACGCGAGCTGGAAACCAGCAGGGCCGAAAATAACCGCCTGTCCGGAGAGATGAGTAAACTCACCGCTGATGCGGACGGAGACGGCGTATCTGACTATTTTGATAAATGCCCGGGTACAGCGTCAGGCGCCAAGGTAGACGGCAGCGGCTGCGAACTGCCTAAGATCACCGAGCCGAAAGCGCCTACCCAGGTAATTATTACAGATGAAGACCGCCGCATCGTCAGGAACGCTATCCAGAACCTGGAATTTGAAACCGGCAAATCCAGCATCAAACCCGGCTCTTACGCCTCGCTCGACCAGCTGGCAGAAATGCTCAAGACCAGGGGCTTCAGCCTGAAACTTGGCGGCCATACCGACAATGTGGGCAATGCTACCAAAAATATGGCCCTCTCCAAAGACAGGGCAGAATCAGTAAAACAGTACCTGGTCAACCAGGGCGCAAATCCATCTAAGATTGAAGCAGTAGGTTACGGATCCACCCAGCCGATAGCCAGCAATAAAACAAAGGCCGGAAGGCAGAAAAACAGAAGGGTGGAGTTCACCATCTATTAATACTCAGCATCCGATAAACCCTGGAAAGGGCCTGGCAGCTTATTGCCGGCCCTTTTTTCGTATTATATTATCTGGTCCCCCGGGCTGCCCGGCGGATTTTTTATACCTTTGACGTTACTTTTGGCATTAACCGTTTATCAGCATGAGTGTTGTACAATCCATCAGATCTGCTGCTGCAGCAGCAATTAAGGCGCTTTTCGAACAGACAATTCCTGCAAAGGACATTGCGATCAATACTACCAAACCTGAATTTGAAGGTGAATATACCATCCTGGTATTCCCCTTCACTAAATTCAGCCGCTTAAAACCCGAAGAAACTGCTGATCGACTGGGTACATACCTTGTTGAACATAATCCGGACCTCGTGTCCGGTTATAACGTGATCAAGGGCTTCCTCAACCTGCAGATCTGTGAACAATACTGGGCACAGTACCTGCAGCAACACTTCAATAACCGTAACATCGGTAAGAAAGCCTCCAACGGGAAAAAAGTAATGGTGGAATACTCCTCCCCCAATACCAATAAACCTTTGCACCTGGGTCACCTCCGTAATAACTTCCTCGGCTATTCGATCGCAGAGATCCTCAAAGCCAACGGTTACGACGTGATCAAGGCCAACCTCGTGAACGACCGCGGTATCCATATCTGTAAATCCATGCTGGCCTGGCAGCTGTTTGCCCATGGAGATACCCCCGAATCAACCGGCATCAAGGGCGACCACCTGGTGGGCGACTACTACGTGAAATTTGAGACCATCCTTAAGGAACAGACAGAGCCTATCATAGCACGCGCGCTTGAAAACGACTTCAAAGATTTCCAGGGCGCAGACCTGGAACGTATAGAGAAGCTGGTTACCCTCTTCCATAAGCCTGAAATAAAGGCGGATGAAGAGAAACTCAGCAAACTCAATGATGAGATCAAGGAACTGTCCCGTAAACAGACAGAGATCATGCAGCAGGCCCAGATCATGCTGCAGCAATGGGAAGCAGGCAACCCTGAGGTACGTCACCTCTGGGCTACCATGAACAGCTGGGTGTACAAAGGTTTCGATGAAACCTACAAACGCCTGGGCATCGACTTCGACAAGATGTACTATGAAAGCGAGACCTACCTGCTGGGTAAAGACCTGGTAGAAGAAGGACTGGCAAAAGGCGTACTGTTTAAAAAGCCTGACAACTCCATCTGGATAGACCTGACTGCCGACGGGCTTGATGAGAAATTGTTATTGCGCGGAGATGGTACCTCTGTATATATGACGCAGGACCTGGGCACCGCCCGTCTTAAATACGCCGACTACCAGATGGATCAGAGCATCTATGTGGTGGCAGACGAACAAAACTATCACTTCAAAGTGCTGCAGCTGATCCTGAAGAAACTGCAGGAACCTTGTGCGGATGGTATTTTCCATCTTTCCTACGGCATGGTGGAATTGCCCAGCGGCCGTATGAAGAGCCGTGAAGGTACCGTTGTAGATGCAGATGACCTGATCGACGAAACGATCGAAGCAGCAGCAGAACAGACAGCCAATTCCGGTAAACTGAAAGATATGGCCGAGGAAGATCTGCAGGCACTTTATAAGATGCTCGGTATTGGCGCCATGAAATTCTTCCTGCTGCGTGTAGACCCTAAAAAGAGAATGGTGTTCGACCCGAGAGAGTCTATTGACCTGCACGGATTCACGAGCGTGTTTGTCCAGTATGCGCATGCCCGTATTAAATCTATTCTGCGCGAGGTAGCACCGGATGCAGATAAGCTGGAAGGTTACTGTCATAAGGGCAGCCTACTGCCCCTGGAGAAAGAACTGATCCTGCTGAACGAACAATATGAAAGCGTGCTGGAAGAAGCCCTGAAAGAAATGAGCCCTTCTGTGATCGCTAACTACGTGTTCCAGCTTGCACAACAGTTCAACTCTTTCTATGCCGAGAAAGTAGATGGTAAATACACCTACTCTGTGCAGGATGCGGAAACGCCGGAAAAGCAAAAGCTCCGTACGCAGATCGTTATGCTCACAGCCAGGACCATTGCGAAGAGTATGAAACTGCTGGGTATTGATGTACCTGAAAGAATGTAATAATAGACTGTCTTATAAAGCGAAAAGCTCCCGTCTCCGGGAGCTTTTTCTTTTATCTGCTGTCTGCATAATATTATTGCGTCACTGCCAGCGCCCTGTCACACAAGGCTTCTCCTTTTGCCACTTCACCATTGCCAATGTATGACTTGCCCAGCATAAACATGGCAAAAGCATTCTCTGGCTGAATACCGAGTAATTTACCCCAGTACATAATGGCAGCATCGTAATTGCCTGCCAGGTAATAGTGATGCGCCAATGCCTGCATGGGCCTGGGATCGTTCTCACGTAAAGCAAGACAGGATTTAAGATGTTTCACACCTTTTTCTACCTGGCGGATGTGCAGGTAGGCAGTGCCCAGGTGCAGGTTATAATCTGCATCGGCAGGATGCCCTTTCTTTTGTGCCTTTTCAAAAGCACCGACTGCATTATGAAAGTCTTTGGTATTGAAGTATAGTACCCCCATGGCATACCAGGAGGCCGGCTGTTCTTCATCCAGGCGGAGGAAATGCTGGTAATAGCGTATGCTTTCATGGTATTCCTCCTCCAATGCCAGGATTTCGGCCATTTGCAGGTAGGCTACTGTATAGCTGCTGTCATAATGTAATATTTCATTGAAACATTTCTTTGCAGCCTGAAATCTGCCCTCACTGCGGCAGTTCACTCCTTCTTTATATAGACCCTTTAATTTATTTCCTGGGAAAGCCATAGCAACTTGCACGAATAAAACCGTCCATAGCAGCGGACATAAGACATGGACCTTCAACATAGCGTTTCATAGACTAGGGCAAAGATAACAAATTTATTGCATATCTTCTGCAGAGAATCCCAATGGCAGCAAGTGTCTGATAGTCTGGATAATGAACACTTTTCCCGTTTGCCCGCTCATGACAACACGGATAGATTGTTGCTGACGCCCTTCATATTCTGATAAGGTCTGCCGGCAGATGCCGCAGGGTGAAATAGGCGTGTCATTACTTCCTGATGGATTGTGATAGCTGATGGCGATAGTAAGGATAGGTACTCCCGGATAGAGGGACGCTGCGGTCGATAAGGCCACTCTTTCTGCACAGATGCCGGCAGGGAAAGAGGCGTTCTCCTGGTTTGTTCCTCTTACCACGATACCGTTAGCCAGTAAAATGGCGGCGCCTACATAAAAGTTGGAATAAGGGGCATAAGCCTGGGCGGTTACTTCGCGGGCTTCTTCCAGTAAGCGGAGATCTGCAATGGGTAAGGCTGCACTATCCTGGAAAGAATGGTATTCAAAAGAGTGTTTACGGATGTCCATATACTAAATTACGAATTACGGATGACGAATTACAAGTTTGTGTTTGTAACCGGATGTCATGCGTAATTCGTAATCGGATATTGTGAGCCAACGGAAAGATCTTGTAACCTGTGTTACAGCAATCCGGAGTGTTTATTTAATTGTTCTGAACAGCCTGTTCCAGCGGATGCTGCCGTGGCCATAGCTCATCCAGATCAGCCATGCCTTACCTACGATGTGATCTTCAGGAACAAAACCCCAGAAACGGGAATCCAGTGAGTTATCACGGTTATCACCCATCATCCAGTAATAGTTCATTTTGAAGGTGTAGGTATTGGCCGGTTTGTTATTGATATAGAATTGTCCGTTCCTGGCTTCCAGCTTATTGCCTTCGTATACGCTGATGATACGGTCGTAGAAAGCAATGTTGGTGCTGTCAAGGTTGACGGTCACACCTTTCTTTGGAATATACAGGGGGCCAAAGTTATGTTCTGTCCATCTGTAATGTGCAGTATCGTGCGGGAACACCTGTACATCCTGTCTTGGCGACTTTACATAAGGCCTGATATCCTGTACGGCCGGCCATGTTTTCAGGAGGTTGGCCATACCAGGGGTCAGGTCATATCTGAAAGTGGCGGAGTCGTCAACACTGCGTGGGGACGGATCGATGTTCAGTTCGTCGAGACGGCTTGGGTTCAGCGGATCTCCGGTGGTCTTTACCCAGTAGGTACGTTCGCTTTCCGGTGGGATGGGCGCCTGTGTACCATTCACGAAAACGATACCTTCTTTGATGCTAAGGGTATCGCCGGCAACGGCCATACAGCGCTTGATATAGTTCTCACGTTTATCTACAGGACGGGAAGTAACATGGTTCTGTTCCCATACGGCGTCACGTCCATAAAATCTTACCAGCTGGTAATAGCTTTGTTCCTGTTGCTCCAGGGCTACGGTATCTCCTTCAGGGAAGTTGAATACCACTACATCATAACGTTCAACATCTGAAAAACCTGGCAGACGTCTGTATTTCCAATGTACAGCTTCAGAATAAGCCTTACTATACTTAGTGAACGGCAGCGTATGGTGAGTAAAAGGTACAGCGAGTGGCGTCATGGGAATACGAGGCCCGTAGCTGATCTTACTGACAAACAAAAAGTCGTTTACCAGTAATGTTTTTTCCATAGATGGGGTTGGGATAGTGTACGCCTCAAAAATAAAAGTGCGTATCAAGGTAGCAGCGATGATGGCGAAAATAGCAGCATCAAACCACTCTCTAACGGCAGATTTCTTCTTCTTTGGCTGACCCTCTTTATTTCTTCTCCAAAAAGCCAGGTTCATTAAGATTCGTTTAAGATATTTAAAAGATCAAATATAATATTCTGTATGCTGCAAGCTAATTAATACTAATCAAATGTTTTGCTAAAATAAGGGGATTAGGTTGATTTAATAAACTTTTTTACATGTAATGCAATTGGTTCATAGGAGTTTTGAAATCACACCAGCTCCTTTCTCAGGATCTCATTGATCTCTTTAGCGCGGTTATACACCATAAAGTGGCCACCGGTGGGAATTATATAGTCCGCCTTGATCAGCCTTGAAGGAAAGGTCCTGTCCCTGCCTCCGTGGATGTGTACCAGTGAGGACGGGATAAAATCGTTCTGCCAGTTCACCACGGTGCGGATCCCCCAACGGAGATAGCCGTAGGCGGTTTTGTTCATATAATCGGCCAGTAATTCCTGTTCTTCAGCAGTTTCTGCGTTCAGGAACAGCTTTACCAGGCCCTTTCTGCGTGTGAAGATGAGGGAATCCGGTAAGCGCAGTAAATGCAGGAGACCTGTTTTCCGTACCCAGGCCAGGTAGGGCGGCTTTTCGCCGGTACTTTTAATACTGCTGATGAGGATAACTTTCTGTACGGGTCTTTGCCTTGCTATTTCGACGGATAACATACCACCGAAGGAGACGCCAAGCAGGGTAACGTCTTCATGTTCGATCCGGGCAGCCATCCGGGCGGCATAGGCGGGGAAAGTCTCCTGAGGGCCGGGGGTGAGCCAATCCAGGTAATGCACGGTATATTCCTCCGGAAAACTAAGGTGCCTGAATATCCGTTCATCTGCTCCCATACCGCTGATCAGGTACACATGCTTGTTCATAGTGCAACAATACGAAAAAGGGCTACCCGCTTTCGGCGGATAGCCCTGGTATTACTAAGCGTTTATTTTCTTTTTATCCCTGGCCGGCAGCACATAATCATATACATCGTCTGCCATGATCGTTTTGCCGGAGAGTATTACCAGGCGGGCCACTACGTTGCCCAGCTCGCGGATATTACCGGACCAGTTATGCTGCTGTAAAGCCTTCATGGCTTCCTTATCAATGGCCTTCTTCGCCATACCGTATTCCTGGCAGGCGCTTTCCAGGAAATGTTCCACCAGCAGGGGAATATCATCGCGGCGGTCATTCAGGGAAGGTACATGTATAAGGATCACGCTGAGACGGTGGTAAAGGTCAAGACGGAAATTCTTTTCCTCGACTTCCTTCAGGAGGTCTTTATTGGTAGCCGCCACCACTCTTACATCCACACTGATCTCTTTATCGCCTCCCACACGGGTGATCTTTCCCTCCTGCAGGGCTCTCAGCACTTTGGCCTGTGCGCTGAGGCTCATGTCCCCGATCTCGTCCAGGAACAGCGTACCGCCATTAGCCTGTTCGAACTTACCGATCCGTTGTTTTACTGCGGATGTAAAGGAACCTTTCTCATGTCCAAACAACTCACTTTCAATCAGTTCGCTGGGAATAGCAGCACAGTTCACTTCCACGATGGGACCGGTTGCCCGGTTGCTGCGTTCATGTATCCAGCGGGCTACCAGCTCCTTACCTACCCCGTTCTCACCGGTCACCAGCACACGGGCATCTGTGGGCGCCACTTTTTCTATTGTTTCCTTTATTTTCAGGATAGGGGCAGAAGTGCCGATCATTTCCTGTGTTTTGTTCACTTTCCGGCGCAGGGTCTTTGTTTCTGTCACCAGCGTGCTTTTATCCATAGCATTACGCAGGGTGATCAGCAACCTGTTGAGGTCCGGTGGTTTGGAGATATAATCGTAAGCGCCTTTTTTTACTGCTTCTACGGCCGTGTCAATATTTCCATGTCCTGATACCATCACAATAGGCACATCGGGATTGGTTTCCTTGGCTTTTTCCAGGAATTCCAGCCCGTCCATCTTGGGCATCTTTATGTCGCACAGAATGGCGTCGTACTGCTTTTCTTTGAACATTTTAAAGCCTTCCGCCCCATCTGCCGCCTCATCTACCTTGTAACCTTCATAGCTCAGGATCTCGGACAACGTTTTACGTATGCTTTTCTCGTCGTCAATTATCAGAATGTTGGCCATATCATTATTTTAGTGAACAACGTACAAAATTAAGGGAAATTACTTGATACCCGCCCAAGATAACAAAATGGGGCAACAACCATACGCCCATCTTCGATACGGGCCATTTGTCTACTAACTTTATGGACTCTCGACATTAATACGTAATTTCATTGATCGTTTCCCTCAATCCTGTAATTCACTTGGATATGCAACAACTTTTAGAAGAATTAAGGCGGAGGCACCAGCTGGCTGCAGCTACGGCCTACCCTCCGACCAGTGCGGTGAACGACTTTGCCAACAATTTTATCAACTGGCTTTTCCCAGAATATACCGGGAAGGTGATGGCTGATATTGTGCTCCTGGAAGAATATGCACATGGCCTGCAATCCGAATTGCAGCATCTGTTACAGCCGATGCAACAACAGTTGCCAGCGGCAGCAGAGGCGCTGAGCCGCCAGTTTATGGAACAGGCGGAAGTCATTTATGATGCATTAAAAAAAGACGCGGAAGCCATTTACAAAGGAGACCCGGCGGCTACCTGTATGTACGAAGTGATACGTGCATATCCTGGTTTTTATGCGATCGCCTTTTACCGCATTGCACATGCATTACAGCAGCTGAAAATACCGCTGCTGCCCCGTATGATCACCGAACGTGCGCATAGCTGCACCGGTATCGACATACATCCGGCAGCAGTAATAGCGCCCTATTTCTGCATTGACCATGGTACCGGTATCGTTATCGGGGAAACCACCGTTATCGGCGCCAATGTTAAGCTCTACCAGGGCGTTACACTGGGTGCATTAAGCGTGGATAAGGATATGGCGCGCAGCAAACGCCATCCTACCATTGAAGACAATGTCATCATATATGCCGGCGCCACCATCCTCGGCGGCGATACTGTGGTAGGTCACCATAGTATTATAGGCGGAAATGTATGGCTCATAAAAAGCACTGCCCCCTTCAGCCGGATCTATTACCGGGCAGACGGCAGTATTAACGTAGTAGAAAACAGTTATTAGATGCATTCGATATTAGATCTTGTTGGTAACACTCCAATGGTGGCGCTTAAAAATATCAGCGCCAATCCGGGGGTAACGATTTATGCAAAACTGGAAGGAAATAATCCGGGAGGCAGTGTAAAAGACAGAGCGGCTTACGGTATGATCAAGGGAGCCCTGGACAGAGGCGAGATCAAACCTGGCATTAAACTGATCGAGGCCACCAGCGGTAACACAGGCATCGCACTGGCCATGATCGCCAGCCTGTTCGGCGTGGAAATCGAGCTGGTGATGCCGGAAGACGCCACCCGTGAAAGGGTGCTGACCATGGAAGCCTTCGGCGCTAAAGTTACCCTGACGCCTAAAGAAGCGTCCATGGAGGGCTCCATCGACTATGCCAATGAGCAGGTAGCCAAAGGTGGTTATCATATGCTGAACCAGTTCGGCAATCCGGATAACTACGGCATGCACTACAAAACCACCGGACCGGAAATATGGCGGGATACCAACCAGGGTATCACGCACTTTGTAAGCGCCATGGGCACCACTGGTACCATTATGGGTGTGTCGAAGTTCCTGAAAGAACAAAACGGGCAGGTACAGATCGTGGGATGTCAGCCTACAGAGGGCTCCAGGATCCCCGGTATCCGTAAATGGCCGGAGGAATACCTGCCGAAGATCTTTGACAGATCGAGAGTAGACCGCATCATGGATATTTCTGAGGAAGAAGCGAAAACGATGACCCGCCGCCTGGCGAAAGAAGAAGGCATTTTCTGCGGTATGAGCAGCGGAGGAGCCGTGTCTGCCGCGGAAAGGATCTCCCGGGAGCTGGAGCACGGAGTGCTGGTTTGTATTATCTGCGACCGCGGGGACAGGTATTTGTCCTCAGATCTGTTTGGAAGCTGATTTTCTCTATTCGCCGCATTCCGCTCCGTCAGGAGCGGCGTGTTTGTAGCCCGGGGTGACAACCCCGGGGACAGTGATGTTTATATCCCCGGACCGCAACGATTGTGTCCCCCGGGAACCATAACGTTTATATCCCCGACCATGACGTTTGCATTTCCACGGGAACCATGACGTTTGCATCAAAACATTTCACAAAACGGGTATAACCCATAAAATTATCAACCGCCGCATTCCGCTCCGTCAGGAGCGACGTGTTTGTAGCCCGGGGTGACAACCCCGGGGACCGTGATGTTTATATCCCCCGGACCGTGACGTTTGTGTTCCCCGGGAACCATAACGTTTATATCCCCGACCATGACGTTTGCATTTCCACGGGAACCATGACGTTTGCATCAAAACATTTCACAAAACGGGTATAACCCATAAAATTATCAACCGCCGCATTCCGCTCCGTCAGGAGCGACGTGTTTGTAGCCCGGGGTGACAACCCCGGGGACCGTGATGTTTATATCCCCCGGACCGTGACGTTTGTGTTCCCCGGGAACCATAACGTTTATATCCCCGACCATGACGTTTGCATTTCCACGGGAACCATGACGTTTGCATCAAAACATTTCACAAAACGGGTATAACCCATAAAATTATCAACCGCCGCATTCCGCTCCGTCAGGAGCGACGTGTTTGTAGCCCGGGGTGACAACCCCGGGGACCGTGATGTTTATATCCCCCGGACCGTGACGTTTGTGTTCCCCGGGAACCATGACGTTTGCATCAAAACATTTCACAAAAACGGGTATAACCCATAAAATTATCAACCGCTGCATTCCGCTCCGTCAGGAGCGACGTGTTTGTAGCCCGGGGTGACAACCCCGGGGACCGTGATGTTTATATCCCCCGGACCGTGACGTTTATATCCCCGACCATGACGTTTGCATCAAAACATTTACCACCCGAAATAAAACAAGAAAGCCGGTCTTCAACAGACCGGCTTCCTTTATTTACAGTTATACTGTTACTTCTTCATGTACATTACTTCCTTCACCAGTTTCACGGTACGCTCGATATCAGGCAGGTACAGTTTCACCAGGTTAGGTGCATAGTGCATTGGCGCATCGGCAGCGGTGATACGACGGATCGGAGCATCGAGGTAATCAAAACCTTCTTTCTGGATGCGGTAAGAGATCTCGGAAGAAACGCTGGAGAATGGCCATTGTTCTTCTACGATTACCAGGCGGTTGGTTTTCTTCACAGATTCCAGGATGGTGAACCAGTCCAGCGGACGGATAGTACGCAGGTCGATCACTTCAGCTTCGATACCTTCTTTGGCCAGTTCTTCAGCGGCACCCAGGGCAACTTTCATCATTTTGTTGAAAGAAACGATGGTCACGTCTTTACCGGCACGTTTGATATCAGCTTTACCAATTGGGATAATGTATTCTTCTTCAGGCACTTCACCCATGTCGCCGTACATCACCTCACTTTCCATGAAAACAACCGGGTCATTATCGCGGATAGCCGCTTTCAGCAGACCTTTTGCATCATAAGGATTGGAAACTGATATTACTTTTAAACCTGGGATATTTGCATAATAGCTTTCGAAAGCGGTAGAGTGCTGAGCACCCAGCTGACCTGCAGAACCGTTTGGTCCGCGGAAAACGATAGGACAACCTACCTGTCCGCCGCTCATTGCCAGCATTTTAGAAGCTGTGTTCAGGATCTGGTCCAGCGCCAGTACAGCAAAGTTCCATGTCATGAATTCCAGAACAGGACGAAGACCATTCTGTGCAGCACCCACACCAATTGCGGTAAAGCCAAGCTCAGCGATCGGTGTATCTATTACCCTCTTAGGGCCAAACTCATCCAGCATTCCCTGGCTAACTTTATAGGCTCCGTTATATTCTGCTACTTCCTCTCCCATCAGGAAAACGCGGTCGTCACGGCGCATTTCTTCCTGCATGGCTTCTCGTAAGGCTTGTCTGAAAGCTATCTGACGCATGCTGTTACTCTTAAAGTTTGAAAGTTAATGCCTCATTTATCTTAAGGCAGGGGCAAAATTATTGTTTGTTGGCGAAAAAGCAAAGGAAAACTTATGAGCAAGCAGCCTGAGATTTTAAATGCTATATATAAAATATTACATATATTAGCGGACTTACTGCCTGTTATAAGTTAATATCCTATCCTATGTTTACCATTACCGTCCTTTTCTTATGCTTTCTGGCGGCCATATCCTGTAAGATCAAAAAAGTCAAGGCCCCGCTGATAACGGGTTTGATCTGGTATTTCCATCTTGTGATGTGTGTATTCTCTGTACTGTGCCTGGTACTGCTCTTCAGCGGCTATGGATTTAAAGGCACCTATACCGAGCGGGTGTTCTATACCCTGTATGCGGGTTCCGGTATTGTATTATATGGACTGACCCAGCAGGAAGTATCCGGCAAATGGGTATACCTCTGCGCTTTTTACGGGTTCCCTTTTGTGCTGCTGTTTGGACTGCTGCTGCCCCCGCTGCGTACGCTGACCGTTATCGCCGGACTGGGGCTATTATCTGACGGGGAAATGAAACGTTACCCGATCGATGACGACTTTTCCCTGCAATCTACCTCTGTAGATATTATTTACCGCTATCCTACCTATAGCCTGGTGCAGGATAAATACTGGTTCTTTGAAAAGATCTCGGGAGATGTGGTAAAACCTGCCGGGCAATTGCAGGCCTTAAAAATGGAGAAAACAACCGGTCAGGACAGCCTCCACCTTTATATGAACCTGGTGAATGAACCAGGCAGGGCCTCACGCTTTGACACGACCATCAGCCTGATACAATAAAATCAGGGCTCAGGGATTTTGGAGTAAGTTTCCCCTGAGCCCTGAGCCCTGTTTATTTTTATACCATATTGGTAATGTACTTTGCGCAGGAAATTCCATACGGATCTCTGAGCCCTGTGTATTTTGTACAATGTTGGAAATGTACCTTACCCAGAAAGTGCTATGCTAATCCCTGAGCCTGTGTATTTTGTACAATGTTGGAGGTGTACTTTACGCAGGAAGTTTGATACTGATCTGTTTTTTATACTAATCTGCTCTTTCAATGATGATCGCACTGGCGCCACCGCCGCCATTACAGATGCCGGCTACACCATAACGGGCATTGTTCTGACGCAGAATGGAACTGAGCGTCACGACGATACGCGCACCGCTGCAGCCGATGGGGTGCCCCATGGAAACGGCGCCTCCCCATACATTCACCTTGTCCGGCGACAGTCCCAGGTCGCGCTCATTGGCGATAGGCACACAGGAGAAGGCTTCATTGATCTCCACGAAATCCATGTCTGCCACAGTCAGCTTCGCCTTTTCCAGTGCTTTATTGATCGCTTTTACAGGAGTGGTCGTGAACCATTCAGGCGCCTGGGAAGCATCTGCAAAGCTAATGATCTTTGCCAAAGGCTTCAATCCCAGTTCTTTCAGCTTCTCCCCGCTCACCAGTAATACCGCTGCTGCGCCATCGTTCAGATTAGAGGCATTGGCTGCCGTAATGGTACCGTCTTTCTGGAAGGTAGGTTTCAGCGTAGGGATCTTGTCGAAGTTTACCTTCTTATAGTCTTCATCCTCTGTCACAGTGATCACCTGTTTACCAGGCACTTCCACAGGGATGATCTCATTTTTATAATATCCCTTTTCAGTAGCCGCCGCCGCTCTCTTATAGCTTTCGATAGCGTATGCATCCTGTTCTTCACGGGAGATCTTGTATTCCGTAGCACAGATCTCTGCTGCATTTCCCATGTGGAAATCCTTATAAGGGTCCCAGAGGCCGTCCCTGATGATCCCATCTGTAACCGCTCCATGCCCCAGCCTGTAACCATTACGGGCTTTATCCAGATAGTAAGGCACATTGCTCATACTCTCCATGCCACCGGCCACTACCACGTCATTATCGCCGGAGAGGATGCTTTGCGCGCCTAACATGATGGCTTTCATGCCGGAAGCACATACCTTATTAACTGTTGTACAAGGCACATTAGTAGGAATACCGGCATAGATACTTGCCTGGTTGGCAGGCGCCTGGCCCAGGTTGGCACTGATCACATTACCCATATATACTTCATTCACTGCCGTGGAGGGTACGCCCGCTTTTTCCAAAGCTGCTTTCATTACCAGGGCGCCCAGCTGTGTAGCAGTGATTGCCGACAATGCACCGTTAAAGGAACCAATGGGGGTACGCACTGCTGAAACTATAAATACTTCTTTCATCCGTAGAAATTTTCGTCACACCCTGCGGCGTAACTGTTAAGATTGTTTGGTTTCCACCAAATATAACGGAATTTCAGAAACGATAGCCCAGCTTAAGTCCAAATGCTGCAGTAGCGTGATATCCCTGCTCGTCAATATGAAAAGCGTTGTTAGCTATACCCGGATCTTTTTGCTGGAACAGATCCGGTGCTTCCGGCTTCATGCGACTAAAAACGGTATCCTACCTTAATTCCCATAGGTACATTTATGTCCCACCCTGTTCTTGGCTCGTGTGCGGAATAACTACTATTATCCTCGAGGTAACTGTCTGCAGAAGGAACTTTGTTTTTAAAATCCACATCCCTGTATTTAAGCCCCAGCCCGATATAGAACTCTATCATGAATTTATGCGGTTTATCAAAGAATAACTGGCAGCCCACCTTACCGGATGTACCATAGATATTCTTAACCTTCTCATAAGCTGAGATCTTCTCATAATCGGGCTTCCAGCTGGTAGGATCCGACCTCACCGGCTCTATCCACTCTTCCAGGTAATTAACGCGTTTATATGAAATTTCCTGGGCGAAGAATAGTTTATATGTATGCGCTCTGCCCGGCAGATAGTAACGTATTTCGGGACGGATGCGGAAGCCTTTGGCCATCGGTGAATACCTGCCCCTGAGATTGTAATCCGCCTTCTCATCAATGAAGATCCAGGTGCCTTCTATCAGTACACCCCAGTTTTTTTCATAGCGGTATTCCAGCGCCAGGGAAACGCCGCCATCAGGCTCTCTGAGCGTTACAAGATTGGTGCTGATACGTAGTCCTGTAAGCAGGGAATCGGGTGTATTTCTCTGGGCTTTGGCTGAAACAGTAATGAGTAGGCAAAGTATAAGGATAGCGTATAGTTGTTTCATTTAGTAAGGCAGTTGAGAGATTAACGTTGGAGATACA
Source organism: Chitinophaga filiformis (assembly GCF_023100805.1). Lineage (NCBI taxonomy): Bacteria > Pseudomonadati > Bacteroidota > Chitinophagia > Chitinophagales > Chitinophagaceae > Chitinophaga > Chitinophaga filiformis. The sequence goes on along the minus strand of NZ_CP095855.1, from coordinate 2,790,923 downwards.
GGAGATGCTGCTATGCTGTAACAGGATATTTGCTTGTCATCATGAAGCAGTAAGAAGTTGCCATTGTTCACTATATCTGAATAATTACCGATAAACAACTGTCCCGCTATGGCAGGCGCAGCCCCGGCGATATCTACTATTGTCATCCCCTCCCCGGCTATATACATATATTTGCCCACTATCAAAAACGCATTTGCCATGCCTACCTCCAAACGATTTAATTCAATAACACCGGTGGTATCTTTTCTCAATTTGAATTTAAACAGGCTGGAAGAGAACTTACAGACATTTTTCCGGCTGGAAATGGCATAAGCGGTGTTACCTGTTGCTGTCAGTTTTAAACAAAAAGACAGGTTATCATAGAAGGAAAGGCTCTCCAGGCTGGCCGTATCATGCCGGTAAATGCTGGATCTATACACAAGTCCCAGTTCATCATTCAGTAAGATCATACTGTCTACCCTTGAACCCTGCAGTCCATAACTCTTCGCCAGCTTCGGTAGCTCCGGAGATGATAACGAGTACATGTCCAGCGACTCAGCGCTCACCAGGTAAAGCTTTTTACGCAGAACGACCAGGCCTGCATTGTTGTGCTCCATTCCACCCGGATGCCCACCACGAGATTGCCTGCGACATTGGGGATTATTGATTTTTGCCTTGCGCCAGCCAATCACAACTCCCTTTGACGGATCAACGCATTCGAAATAATCAACGTCCGGGCCGGCAGGATAATTCAGTTGCCGCCAGATGCCGGCCACCCTGCCTATAGTCATATCCGCAGAAAGTGCTTTTAGCGGTATGGCGATCAGGTCATCATAATTATTCACGTACAGGTAATCGCCATCAATGGCAGCCACCTCAAAGCCCGGAATGCGGAGAAAGCCTGTTTTTACAGGGTGAGCGGGATCCTGGTAAGAAATAACGTGTAAGCCTGAATCAATTTCTTCCTGCAGTACATTCGTACCCGCTGTAAACAGTTTTCCACCATTCACCGTCTTGCGGGGCGGCTGGAAACTAATCTGTTTCAAAGAAGCATCGGTACTGTAAATCGGCGCATAACCGTCCACCATTCCACGCTGCCAGGGATTATCATCATGGCAGGCAGCAAGAAGGCAACAGCAAGTAAACAATACATAGGTTTGTAAAAGGCGGATCATATATAGGCTAGGTATTTCCAATGAAGCGTGCAATGCCGGCGGGATGTTACATGAACGGCGTTAAGGAAACGTTAAAGGCATACGCTCCGGAAAAACAATGGTAGATAAAAAGAAACCGTCTCAAAAAATTGAGACGGCCCTTTCTTCAAGCATAACCGGTCCTTGCGATAACCGGAATCTGTTTTACCAGCCACTATTATTTGGCAGGGCATTCGGGTTGAGTGCTGTTTCACTTTGCGGCACCGGCCAGAGATAATCACGACCTGCATTGAAACTACGCTGCTCTACCAGTACATGTTTACCATAGTCCTGTCTTGTCTGATCAAAGTTGTTCAGGATGCCGTATACAGCACCCGACATCACGGTTTCAGCAATCTTCCAGCGACGAATATCAAACAGGCGGTTATCTTCCATCGGGAACTCCACATGTCTTTCACGGCGTACCGCATCGCGCAATGCTGCCTGACCTGGATAATCGGCGGCTGTCAGCACGGGCATCATTACGCCCGGCCTTTGCCTTACCCGGTTAATGGCATCGTATACGGAAGCATCGATCTGGTTAGCTTCAATTTTAGCTTCGGCATAGGTCAGCAGTACTTCTGCATATCTTAACAGCACCACGTCATTGTAAGAGTTGCCGTCCCAGTTCCCCTGGATATCGGCAGGTACATATTTTTTATAATAGAAACCCGTCAGCGATGCATTGTTCTTGCTTAATGCGTCCAGGCTCTTTGTATTGCTCACATCAATGGTAATGCCGTTCACCTCCACTCCAGGCACCACTACCGTCATTTTCAGACGGGGATCGCGGTTATCATAAGGATGTGCTGCATCATAAAGCGCTGACTTATCTATCGTCTTCCCATCTGTACACTCATAGGCATCCACAAGTGATTGTAATGGCACCACCTGCGACCAGCCGCCGAGAGAAGGTCCGCCTACCCAGGTAGCCATCGCGTTTGGCAATGTATTCTTTACATAACGGGCAGAGAATATGATCTCCTGGCTGTTCTTGTTCGTACCGTTGAACAGGCTTACATAGTTGTTGTCGATCAGGTATGTATTCAGGTCCATCACTTCCTTAGCCGCAGCTGCTGCCTCTGTATAGCGGCCCTCATACAGCAGTACACGCGCCTTTAAGGCCAGCGCAGCTCCCTTTGTAGCACGGCCAACATTGTTGGCATCGTAGGTAACAGGAAGATATTTCGCGATAGTATCCAGCTCTGCTACCAGGAACTGTGCTACTTCTGCACGGGGCGTACGCTTTGCAGCAAAGTCGCTTACCGGCGGAATAGTTGTTCTCAGCGGCACATCGCCATACAATCCTATCAGCTGCTGATAGGCAAATGCCCTGATAAAACGGGCTTCCCCTTTCAGGCGTTTATTGAGGGAATCTGACAATGCCTTGTCACGGTCAATGTTATCCAGCACGTCATTACAGGAAGCGATCATCTTATAAAAATTGCTCCAGAAGTTGGCAAACATGCCGGTGCCGATAGACGCACTTCCGTTACCAACAAGCCTTACATCGCTTGGCCAGTCGCTCCAGGAGTAACTGTCGTCCGTTGCGCAGCTCAGGAATATGCGGTTGTCCACATCGCCCAGGCGGCGGTAACAGTTGTTTACGGCATTGATGGCGTCCGCTTCGGTAGTCCAGTAATTTTCCCGGCTCACAGCATTCTGCGGCTGTTCATCCAGGTATTTTTTACAGGCCGTCATTGATACAAATCCGGCCAGGGTGAATATAATTGCTAGTTTCTTCATGACTGCTTAGTTTAAAATTGCACGTTTAATCCAAAGTTGATCGTTCTCACCTGTGGGTAATACCTGCTATCGTTTGGCGCTTCCGGATCAATGTCTTTCGGCAGGGAAGAGAAGGTCAGGAGGTTTTGTCCGCTTACATAAATACGGCATCTGTCAAAGCCGGCCCGTTTCATGATATGATCCGGCAATGTATAACCCAGCTGCACACTTTTCAGTCGCAGGTAAGCGCCGCTCTTCACCCAGTAAGAAGAAGACTGATAGTTCTGCGTAGTGTTCACCAGTCTTGGGAAAGCAGCACCTGTATTGGTCGTTGTCCAGCTGTTCAGGTGTTCTTCCCTGAAGTTACCGTCGTTGGACGTCGGCGCCCTTTCTATCGGCAGTGTATGAATAGATACTTTACCTACTCCCTGGAAAAAGGCAGACAGGTCGAAGTGTTTGTAATCAGCACCGAGGTTGAAGCCATACGTATAGCGTGGGATGTTACTGCCCAGGTATACCATATCGCCGCCTTTACTCACTGCGCCTTCTTTTACCTGCTTGTCATTGTTCTGATCTTTATAGATCAGGTCACCAGGGCCGGTAGTGGGGAATGGCTGTGTAGCATGTGCCGCTACCTGTGCGGCATTCTGGAAGATGCCTTCTACCTGGTAGCCATAGAAACCCCCGATAGGCTGTCCTGTAATAAGGCCGGTATAAATGAAGTTATTATCCCTTGAGATCGCATCCGTATTCTTAATGTCAACGATCTTGTTGCGCACATCAGAAAGGTTACCACCTACATGATAATCCACCTCGCCGATCTTACCACGATAGTTCAGTGATACTTCCCATCCTGTGTTCTGTACCTTACCTGCGTTCTGTGCAGAGGGGTCCAGGCCTACGGAAGGATTGATAGGCAGGAACAGCAGGATATCCTTTGTGTTCTTCTTATAGTAATCAAAAGTGAAATCCAGGTTCCTGAACAATGTCGCATCCACACCTATGTCGGTCATGACGGTTGTTTCCCATGTCAGGCCTGAGTTGGGATAGATCTGGATACCTGCAGTAGGATTCAGCACGCCACCAAAAGGATAACTGTTGTAATAGTATACTGACTGGTAAGGATAGTTAGTAGATTGTTTATCCCTGTCGAGGATAACGTCATTCCCCAGCTCACCCCATGAGCCACGTAATTTCAGGTTGTTGATGAAGGTCAGGTCATGCATGAATTCCTCTGAAGAGATACGCCAGCCGGCAGAGAAAGAGGGGAACATGCCCCATTTCTGGCCATCGGAGAAACGGGAGGAACCGTCGCGGCGGAGATTCGCTTCAAAGAGATATTTATCGTTGTAGGAATAGTTCAGTCTTCCGAAGAAAGATACCAGTGAATAGGCAACGCCATTACCGGTAGCGATCTGCCCGGTGGCAGCACCGGCGTCGATCTGTTCAATCGTACCATTCGGCAGGTTCACCCTGTAACCGCTCAGGTCATCGGTGGTTTCAGACAAACGGGAAGCACCCGCCAGCAGCGTGAAATTGTGCTTACCGAAGCTATGTGTATATTCTGCCAGTCCCTGGTAGTTCCTGAACCAGTAACCCTGGTAAGCCTTCCTGATCGTGTTCTGCCCCAGTGTCAACGTCTTTTCATTGGTGGGGAAATCAGTAAAGTATGTCAGCGCCTTTTCATGCATGCTGTTGTAGTCGGACCTGTAGTTAACAGAAGTGAGGCCCGTCAGTTTCAGGCCTTTCACCAGGTTGTAGGTGGCCTTGAAGTTGCCTGTAAAGAGATTGCTTTTGTACTGGTAAAGACCTCCTTCTTCCTGGAGGCGGATAGGGTTCTGACCACCTCTCACCAGTGCCCAGGTGCCATCTGAATATTTATTTACAGAAAGCGGGTTCACTACGGCTGCCTGTCCGAACTGGTACCATGCCGATCCGGAAGCGCCCTGTGGCTCCTGCCTGTCGCCCAGCCGGGCGGCAATATCAGCGCTGAAGGTCAGTTTCTTTGTAACGTTGATATCAGTATTCAGACGAACAGTGAGACGGTTGAAATCCATGTTGGAGATCAGGCCTTTCTGATCGAAGTAGTTAGTGGAGAATCGGTATTTAATATCTTCTGTCCCACCCGATATGCCCAGGCTATGTTCCTGTTGAAATCCGCTGCCGGTCAATACATCATCCAGCCAGTAGTTGTCCGGATACAGATCTTTATTACGGTTAGGGTCATCATAGGCAGCAATTTGCGCATCGGTATAGGTAGGGTTCGCACCGGAATTCGTCGCGGTCTGGTTCACCAGTTTCATGAAGTCTTTTGCGCCTACATATTTTGCCAGGCGTGCAGGACGCTGCCATGCAAAATAGTTCGAGTAGCTCACTTTGGCTTTACCTGAGGCGCCTCTTTTGGTAGTGATCAGGATCACGCCATTGGCAGCCCTTACACCATATATAGCTGAAGATGCCGCATCTTTCAGTACAGAGTAGGAGGCGATATCGTTCATGTCCACATCGTTCATATTCATCTGCACACCATCTACCAACACCAGCGGATCTGTACTGTTCAATGTACCAACACCGCGGATGCGGATAGTACCCTGGTCAGCGCCCGGCTGTCCGCTACCGGTGGTCACTGTTACACCGGGGGCCATCCCCTGCAGGGCGGCAGATACCTGGCCTACTGGTTTCCAGCTTACATCTTTACCATCTATGGCGCTGATAGCACCGGTAACGTTTACTTTCTTCTGCGTACCATAGGCTACTACCACCACTTCGGATATAGCGGTAACATCCTGCGTCAGTTTCACGGTAACGGTAGTACGACCAGCCAGTGCTACTTCCTGTTTGGTATAACCAATAAAGGAAAATTCCAGCACCGCATTTTCATTGGGCACCTGCAACGACCAGGAGCCGTCAACACCGGTAGAAGTGCCGTTGGCAGTACCTTTCACCAGCACAGTTACGCCTGGCAGCGGCTGACCATTATCGTCGGTCACCACGCCTTTTACAGGAATGGCCGCAGGAGCAGCAAGCAGAGTAGTGCTCATCACCGGCTGTACCTGGGAAGAGGTGTTTTCCCGGGAACCCGCAGGGGCAGGTGTATCAGCAGGTTCATCATCCTGCTGGAAGATAATGTAGAATCCCTCTCCCATCTTTTTATAGCGGAGTTTATTAGGCGTAGTGATACCCTTCAGTTCTTCTTCCAGGGAGGAAGTTCTGTTGTTTTCAACACGCGACAATTGCAATTTTGCGAGATTGCTCTTGTACATGAAGTGTACATTGTATTTTACTTCAAGCCCATCCAGCACATTTTTCAATGACTTAGTCTGTGATCTTTCGAAGGGGCTGACAGGTTTACCCAGCGCTGCCAGGTCCTGCGCATCTGCCGGCATATTGCAATAACATGCCATGCCCATAGCAGCCATAAAGGCACTAATGAACTTGTTCATACATTTAAATTTGAATGATTACCTGTGCTGCGGTCACTACATGCCGTTGTACACCGGCCTGCAGTATTTACTGCATTGTTTTTAATTACGCTTTCTCTCGATTATAACGATATTGTTAACATGGCTTACCTTCAGGTGAAAGAGCTGTGAGAGTCCATCCAGCAGCATATCCATTTGCTGGCTGGGCACTGTACCCGTAAATTCCTGGTGTAATAATGAAGTGTCCCTGATCTCTACGGTCACGCCGTAAGTATCTTCCAGTTGCTGCGCCAGCTCGGCGAAGCTGGCATTTTCAAACTGCAGGCTGTTTCTTTTCCAGGAAGAATAACGCTGTGCATCTGTGTGATTCTTGACCTTCGTACGTACCTGTTCTTTGTACTCCACCAGGTCGCCCGGTTGCATGATGATGGTTTCCTCTGGCGTGTTATTGCTGTGCAGGCGTACCTTTCCGCTGTTCAGCACTACCTGCATACGCCCGTGGCGGTCCACCAGGTTAAAGCTGGTACCCAGCACTTCCACATTCATTTTACTGGCTGTGTGTACAATGAATGAACGAGGCACTGTGGAGGGCTTAACAGCAAAGAAGGCTTCTCCTTCCACCCATACCTCACGGTTTGAGGAACGCCCCCAGTTGTTGACATAACGTAGTGTACTGTTACCATTGAGGGTCACCTCCGACTGATCCGGCAGTACCACCCTGCGTATTTCTCCATAAGCTGTCCTGATAACGGCATTGCGGTGATGATCGTAAACTTTCCAGCCGCCATAAGCAAGCAATAAGGTGCCCGACAACACAGCGGCTGCTTTGAGACCTGTAAACCAACGGGGCCGGCGAAAACGTGGCTGCACCTGACCAGTGGTATCGAGGATACGCTGGTAGAGCTCCGCTGACTGAGAAGGCGACATCATGATATCCGGCTTGGCCATATCAAGGTCCCGCGTCATGACAGTATCCAGGTATTCCCTTCCCGCAGGAGTGGCAAACCATTCAAGTACCCTTTCATATTCTTCCGGAGTACATTGGTTAAGCTGGTATTTATGCAGCAGACTTTGGTCGAATTGCTCCATAATGTGGACTTACAGTGAAAATATTGACAAATGAAATGTTCCGTTCTGTGTAATACTACACCCGGGAAAATGAAAAGTATTATATGCCCCGAAAAAAAATTTAAAAAAAGATAACAATGAAAAGTGCGGCCCCCAGCAATGCGCTCATCATAATTTTTAATGCGTGCTTCAATGCTTTACTGGCCTGGGCATACTGAAATTTGACAGTATTGATGGACAATCCCAGTTGCCGGGCTACTTCTTCATTGCTAAGTCCTTCGTAGGAGCGCAGGCGGAAGATCTTTTTCTTTTGGGCGGAGAGATTGTTGACGGCGCGGTCTACCACCTTGCGGTAATCATTAAATATAACGGTAGATTCGGCGTCACTATGTTCGTTGCCGGCGTTGCAGATCAGTTCATATTGTTTGGACAGGCTGCGTTTATGATCGCGGATGAGGTTCAGTACATGGAACTTGAGGCATTTAAAGAGGAAATTGCGTACTCCCTGCGAGGGGTCCAGTTCTTCCCGGTGCAACCATACCTTCACGAATACTTCGTGTACAGCATCCTCCGCCGCAGTGCTGCTCTTCAGATATTTACTAGCCGTGCTATACAGATGTTGATGATAGGCAGCATATAATTCTTCAAAAGCGTTGTGGTCACCGTTGCGCAGGCGTGCAGCCAGCTGTTGATCATTATTGACAATATGCATGGACACTGTTCAGATCCCCCCTCTCTGTGAATGCTGTTTGAGTTTTAAACGTGTTCTCTAAAATTAGACCTTACTACTATTTCAAATAAATGGTAAATTATCCAAGTAAGATATTTTTTTAACATTAGCTATCTTAAACAAAAAGATCCCGCCCGCGGCTACTATCAAATAAGATAGCTATCACAACATCAATGGCTGTATTTTACGTGTATCATCCACTGTGATATAACAGGTAACAACAGCTGATATTCAACAATGTTATGCTGATATTGTGTACACTACAGGCCCCTGCCGGTCATGCACAGAGATGGCTCCTTTTGGCTGTACGGGGTTTCTAACTTGGGTTGTCCATCAAGATACATTTAAAGCGAAATGGCCGGCTCAACCACACATTCAAAATATCAACTATACACAATAGGCCTCCAAATTAACGACATAGACACCCGGCCCGCTCAAGCGCTGAAATTTAGTTAAGTTTGCAGTCTGAATTTAGCGCCATTGATTTCACAGAATACCATACAACAGATACTTAGCCGGATTGACATTGTGGAGATAGTGGGCAATTTCGTGAAACTTAAAAAACGGGGTGCCAACTATTTAGGGCTATGTCCTTTCCACAACGAGAAGTCGCCCTCCTTCACGGTTACGCCAAGTAAGGAAATATTCAAATGCTTCGGTTGCGGCCAGAGTGGCAATGCCATCAAGTTCCTGATGGAACACGAGAAGTATTCCTATGTGGAAGCCTTACGCTGGCTGGCGCAGAAATATGACGTGCCTATTGAGGAAACCGAGGTAAGCCCGGAAGCCAGGCAGCAGCAGCTGATGGCAGACAGCCTTTACATCATCAATAGCTTCGCCCGCGAATACTTTTCCAATACACTCTTCAACACTGAAGAAGGACAGAATGTAGGTCTCAGTTATTTTGAAGAACGTGGTTTTACCCAGGAAACCATCCGTAAGTTCCAGCTGGGCTATAGCCTCAACTCCTGGGATGCTTTTACCAAAACAGCCCTGTCAAAAGGCTATAACCTGGAATACCTGCAGAAAACGGGACTGGTCACCGTCAGGAACGAGCAGCCGGGCGATAACTACCGGGGCCGTGTGATCTTCCCCATTCATAACCAGAGCGGGAAGGTATTGGGCTTTGGTGCGCGTATCCTTGTCAAGAACGACCGCGCCCCCAAATACATTAACTCACCGGAAAACGAGATCTATGTAAAGAACAGGGTGCTTTATGGTACCTACTTTGCCCGGCATGCGATCGATAAACTGAACGAATGCCTGCTCGTGGAAGGATATACCGACGTGATCTCCCTCCACCAGGCGGGCATTGAGAACGTGGTGGCATCCAGTGGTACCTCCCTTACGCAACACCAGCTGCGGCTCATCAAAAAATATACGAACAACCTCACCATCCTCTTCGACGGGGACAACGCCGGTATCAAGGCGGCCCTGCGAGGCCTGGATATGGCCATCGAGGAAGGATTGAACGTAAAGCTGGTTTTAATACCCGATAAGGAAGACCCGGACAGCTATGTGCAGAAAATAGGTGCAGATGCTTTCCGTGAGTTTATAGCCAGCAACAAGCAGGATTTCGTGCTATTCAAGCTGCAGATCTCTATGCAGGATGCAGGCAATGACAGCAACCGCAAATCACAGCTGGTAAACGAGATTGCGGAGACCATCTCCAAGATCGACAAAACGGAAGACTTCACCCGTCAGCAGGACTACATCCGCCAGTGTAGCCAGGTGTTGAAGATCGACGAACAGGGCCTCATCAACCTGGTCAATAAGTTCATCCGTGAGCGTTTCCAGAAAAAAGAGCAGCAGCACGCCAGGGACAATGGCCCCTCGGCGCCACCGATGGACGACGAGCTCTCTCCTGAGGCCATTGCTGCCATGGAGGCGATGGAAAACGGCGGAGAACCGGCTGTTAACTTCTTCAACCCGGATGAAAAACAGGAAAGGGAACTGGTGAAAATACTCCTGCGCTTTGGCGATAAACCTTTCAGTGAGGAAGATAAAAGCTCTGTGGCTGACTATATCTTCCACCTGCCCTACGACTTCGAATCGCTGGCAGACAATGAACTGGTGAAACGGATATTGCGGGAGTACAAAGAGATGTATGACCAGGACAACCTACCCGATAAAAAATGGTTCCTGTATCATAATGACCAGGATATTGCCGGCATGGTAGTGGGTATCATGGAAGATAAAGAAGCCGAACTAAGCGCTGCCTGGAAAGAAAAATTTGAAATAGATACGGTATATGGCGATAATGCATACCTCCGGGATACGATCTCAACGACCAACTATCTCATCCTGAGGAAGATCCGTAAAATGATCGTGGAAAACCAGCAGGAAATGGAACGCTCTACCGTATTTGAAGAGCAGATCAAGTGTATTGAGATGCATAAGCACCTGAAGCAGCTGGAGGCAGAGCTGACCCAGGGAATCGGGACAGTTATTTTCAGGTAGCTTTTGTCAGGATGACAGCTGAGGCCTTCTGTTCCTATAAGGGACGAAGAAGCGACCTGTTAGCGACGAAGAAGCGACGTCCAGAACTTTTACTCAAAACGCTTACAGTTATATATGAAAGGGGGCCGACTGTCAGACAGTCAGCCCCCTTTTCTTTATTTCCTTTCTTATTGCAGGATCAGCGGCAATACTTTCTTCTCTCCATAACCCGTCAGTTCAATCAGGTAATAACCTTTCGGCATACCGGACAATTCCAGCGGCTGCAATTGCTGTGTGGTAGTACGTGTGTATATAACACGGCCCTGGAGATTGAATACTTTCACTGTCACTGTTTTCAGTAACGGCTTTTCGAACTGCAGTGAGACCCGACCTTCTGATGGGTTTGGGAAGGCTTTCACCTTATTGCCATCCAATGTTACTTCTCCTACAGCAGTGATGATCACTGATACCGGAGCCGATTTACTGGCACAGCCGTTTCCATTCAGTGCTTCCACTATATAAACACCACTTCTTCTTGCACGGTAGTTGGCGGCAACAGCTCCTTCAATGGCGTTATTATCCAGGTACCACTGCCAGTTATATTTACCGGAAGTGAAGAGACTGTCGCCACGTTGGGTGATCACCGGTTGAGGAGGCTGATTGATAATAGTGAACAGCTGCGACCAGGCGGTAGTATCCGCGGGAGAACTGGCCACTACTCTCACCGCATAGCTGGTAGCGCAAGCCAGGCTATCAGGAAGCTCAACCTCCATGATTACGTCTTTACCTGTTCCCTGTTTGGAGCCAAGATTGATCACTTCGTCAGGTTGTAAACCGGTTTCGCGGCCCCCCGGGTTCTTCAGTGTCAGCTGAACTGTAAAGATATTATCTGCATTGAAATCGTGCCCGAAGCCGGCAGTTACGGGAAGCGCCCTGCCACCTTCGATAGGCCCGTCACCAATGGAGATAGTATCATTGGGTGTGTTGGGTACACATGGTGCATTTAGAGTTACATAAACGCTGTCCGAAGACCGTTTGAAACCACAGGTGTCGTAAACACTGACAGCATAATAACCAGCGGCCGTAACCATGATGTCCTTCGTCTGCGCTCCGGTGTTCCAGGAATACACAGCGCGTTCAGCATTATTGGAAGCTGTCAGCAACACACTATCGCCGCATTGACTGCGCTGTTGGACAATATGTGTTGGCCAGATAGTTGTATCCGCTGCCTGGATAACAACCTGGGTGGTTGCTGAACCAGTCATACCCGAATTAGTCGTTACCGTTAGCTTTACAATATATACACCCGCTGTTGCAAAATGATGGATTATCCATTGGCCTGCCCCTTCATCACTTCCATCTCCAAAATTCCATCTGTATGTTGCAGTATCCTGCAAATCGCCAGGCCCGCCGAATCCTACCAATTGCGGATCGCATTCGTATATCAGATAGCCGATATCTACAGGCAATGCCGTTACGACCCGTTTCTTATAACGTACCGTATCAGTTGCCGCAGTACAACCTGCCGTATTGGTGACAAATACCTGGTAAAGGCCGGCAACCGGATGAGTTAATATCGGCGATGCTCCTGACGCCAATGAGGTATCATTCCTGTACCATTCATAGACATATGCGGAATCATTCGGATAAACGATCAGCGTATCATCATCAGGCATAGCCGAAGGATGCGCTTCGAGCCTTGGCCTGAAGGGTTTCAATTCTACATCAACGGAATCTTCTGCCATTGCATTTCCATTACTATCTCTCAATGTTGCGACGTATACACCAGGTGTAGTAACATAGTTTATATATCCAATCGTACCATTACTCCAGGAAACATAACCATTCCCCACCGTGCTTATATCAGCAGACAATACAGCGGTATCACCACAGCGAGTCCGTTTTAATACAGCGGCATCTACACTCCATGTATCAGCTACCACACTAAGTAGTGTATCTGCAGCACGGACATCTCCGCAGCTGTCCTTCATCCATACTGAATAATAACCACTGATATGTACATGAATAGTATCATTTGTGCTGCCGGTACTCCATGTGATAGATGCATCAACAGGATTTTTAATCGCTCTCAATACATTTGTGCGTGGCAAACTCGTTGTATCACTGACGATATTCACACTGTAAGCGATCTGTTGAACTACCACCTGCCTTGACGTAGTATATGTATGGCCTGAAGCTGTTGTTGCAGTCAGAGATACAGTATATATACCGGCTGTATCGTAATTATGCGCAATAGTTCTGCCGGCAACCGGATATGTGGCGGTCATTCCATCACCAAAGTTCCATTTAATACTTTTTACCGTATCCTGATTGTTAGAAGAAACGCTGGTACCGATGAAGTTAATCTGCCGGCTGTTACATTTGTCGGCATTATAACTGAAACTGACCGCAACACTGTCTTCAGGAACACGATAATACAGTGGCATTGAAGTAGCGTGGCATCCTTGTGTATTTTCTACCATCACCTTGTATACTCCCGGAATGGGCTTAACATAATAATTGTATTCTCCGGTTGATAACAAGGTATCATTGCGATAGAAGAAATACTTGTTGTTAGGGTTGTTTCGGTCGTAAGGGCCAGCCACCAGCGTATCAAGTCCATAATTTGAACGGATACTTAACGTTGCGCCATCCACCGCGAAGATGCTAACATTAGCTGAATCCCTACGTCTGTTAGCACTACTGTCTGTGAGCGTGAATCCATACCAGCCCTGTTTTGTAACTACGATCGAGTCGGATGTTTCACCGGTGTTCCACAATACCCAATAAGATCCTTTGCGAGCGTTGGTATTTACCTTTAATGTAGCCATGCAATTGTTATAATTCACAACCACATTAGCCGTCCAGTCAACCGGAGACGGATTGCTGATCTTAAAGGTGTCAGCAGCCCTTCGGATGGAACAGGAGTCCACCAGATATGCCATACACCCAACCGGTACCTTCGTCTGAATAGTATCATTGAGCAGTTTATTGACAGGGTTACGCCCGACAGGATACCATATGACTCTTTGCGGATTTACCGAATTGATAGTTTTGGCGCTCAGTATATGCATCCCCGGCACAGATACAGTATCGTCCTGTATCTTGACATCCCAGTCAATAAAAGGATAAATGACTATATCCTTCGTGGCAAAAGCATTATAACCTGATTTATAGCAGGCTTCCATAACAACTTTATATATGCCCGGTGCAGCATAGGTATGTTCGTAGTAATACTCGGCTTTGGGATATACGTCTGACTTACCGTCTCCATAATGCCAGGTGATAAACAAAAGAGAATCAGCAACCGGCACAAGTAAGCCATTGTAAATTTTCATGCTGCCCTTCTGACTACATTGTGGCATCATGAAAGTAAAATTGGGCTTAGGCATTAAGTTAATCGTGTCTGTTATCACATCCCCCGATTTGCTGATCTCCACCCAGTATTTGCCAGGTTCAGAGGTTGACAGGCTCTGCGCAGTGGAGGCAAAGTTCCGATCCATGCTTCTCCATTTGAAAGTAGCCCCGGGATTTGTGGCGGATATGACGTAAGTTTTTTCCCCTCCTGTGTACAAAGTATCCATTCTGTTCCATACATTATGTGTAACATATGGCGCACGGACGTTAACGGTATACCTTCCCACAGAATCACAAACCAGGTCTGCATGATTATTCAGTCGCACAATAGCACGCACATTATAAGTACCCGGCACTGTATAACCATGAGTAACACTATTGTACAGTCCCTGTGTTACGGATATTTTACCGTCTCCCCAATCCCAGGTCACCTGTTTAACCTGACCCGGCATATAAGGAGCGCCCATAATGGCAAAATCAAGTTTGGCTGTATCGTTTAACCATACAGCAGGCGTCAACACAGCAGGTGTGATCGTGCCATCTATAATAGACATATTGCCGGAAAGTGTTGTGTCACAGGCCGTATACTTCAGCTGATACAGTCCTACCTGACTTGTCTGCCAGCTACGCGCTGTAGATACCACATTCCCGTCCAGCAGCCACTGATAAGTACCCAGGCTATCATACCACTCGGACGTAGCAAGATTCCTCAATGTGACCGGTTGCGGCGGGTTGCAGACATAAGCTGTCGATGGCATCTGCAAAGCAGCGCCTATCCTGATCAGCTGATAATCATCTGCGATGTAGGTCCCTACTCTGCCAAGCTGGTCGCGTACTGTCAGCCTTACACGGAAAAAGCCTTTTTGGACGAAAGTGTGCGTCACAATAGCACCGGAAGAATCGACCGTGCCATCTCCAAATTCCCATTTCCAGAACACAAACGGTGTATGGGTCGGCGACCAACTGGAATCTTTAAATGTAACTGTAAATGGTACAGAACAGGATTGATGATGCGATTGTACGAACATTGCCCCTGGTTCATTTTGCCCGAAAGCGAAACGGCACAGGGTTAATAATACAAACAATAGTAAAGATCTCTTCATAAGTATCAGGGAGTATTACAAAATATAGTATTTGCAAATATATGTTAAAACATCCAGTCTGCTGTTTCGGCCCCGGATATACGATTATATACCTACTATAGGGACCGGCTGTCAGACAGTGGCCCCTTTAATCGGTATTTCTTTCCTTATTGCAGTGGTATATTTTCTTCTCTCCATCACCGTTCATTGCCACCTGGTCCCCTTCGGCATACCGGACAATTCCGACGGCTGCAATTATTGTGTAGTAAGCTGTGCGCATCAGACGGTCGCTAAAGGTTATATTAATAAGAGATCCCACCGGTAACCGGTGGGATCTCCTGCTATAATATTTTGTATGTTATTTTTCTCTTTCCCACACCTGGAAGGTCAACGCATGCGCATGTTTTTCATCCTTCTCATGACGCTCATTTTTCACGAGTTTCCATCCCCTGGGATCAAATTCCGGGAAATAAGTATCGCCGCTTACTTCAGCGTGTACACGTGTAAGATATAACCTGTCAATGATCGGTAAAGCCATTTTGAAGATCTCACCGCCACCGGTAATGAAGATCTCTTCCGTTCCAAATGTCTTTGCTTTCTCAATACCCGCTTCCAGGGAAGGTACCACGTACAGTCCCTCAGCTTTATAGTCAGCCTGCCTGGTGATCATGATATTGGGCCTTCCCGGCAGCACGCGTCCCAGTTCTTCGAACGATTTACGGCCCATAACAATAGGCTTACCCATGGTCGTGTCCTTGAAATATTTCATATCGATCGGTAAATGCCAGGGCAGATGATTATTAATACCGATCACATTATTTTCAGACGCAGCTACTATAATAGAAAGTGTCAAGCTTAAACATTTAAATTCAGAAAAAGTATCGTCCCTTATACAGCTACCGGAGCCTTGATATGAGGGTGATGCTGATAATTCAGCAGTTCAAAGTCTTCAAATTTGAAGCCGAAGATATCTTTCACCGCCGGATTGATCTTCAGCGTAGGCAGTTCAAAGGGCTGACGGCTCAACTGCAGTTTAGACTGTTCCATATGATTGCTGTAGAGATGCACGTCTCCGAATGTATGGATAAACTCTCCCGGTTCCAGGTCGCATACCTGTGCCATCATCATGGTGAGAATAGCATACGAAGCAATGTTAAAAGGTACTCCCAGGAATACGTCTGCGCTACGCTGGTAAAGCTGGCAGCTCAGGCGGCCGTTGGCCACGTAGAACTGGAACAGGCAATGACAGGGGCTCAATGCCATATCCGGCAGGTCGCCCACATTCCACGCGTTCACAATGATCCTCCGGGAATCCGGGTTGTTCTTGATGGTCTTCACAGCTTCGCTGATCTGGTCAATAACACGGCCATCTTTGGTTTCCCAGCTACGCCATTGCTTACCGTAAACAGGGCCCAGGTCGCCGTTTTCATCTGCCCACTCGTCCCAGATACTTACTCCATGGTCTTTCAGGTACTTAATATTAGTATCCCCGTTCAGAAACCACAACAGTTCATAAATAATGGATTTCAGGTGCAGTTTCTTGGTAGTGACAAGCGGAAATCCTTTTTGCAGGTCAAACCTTAGCTGTGCACCAAAGCAGCTTGTAGTACCGGTACCAGTCCGGTCAGTTTTCACAGCTCCCTGATCTATAATGTGTTGGAGTAGTTGAAGGTATTGTTCCATGGGAGCAAAGTAACGAAATTTGTCCTATATCCCCCTCCGCTTTCTTTCCCGGCGGATCAGTCCAAGCTCGCGTCCCATTTGCCCGGAAATAGAAGTATTCTCCTGTGCCCTGCGCAGCAGGTATGGCATCACATCTTTCACAGGGCCGTAAGGCAGGTATTTGGAAACATGATAGCCGGCATGCGCCAGGTTAAAGGTGATATTATCGCTCATGCCCAGTAACTGGGAAAAGCTTACATGTGAATGGTCATGCGGCAGTTCCTGCTGATGTAAAAGACTGGCAGCCAGCATGCTGCTCTGTTCATTGTGGGTACCGACAAATACAGCCAGCTTGTCCAGGCGTTCCATACAGAATCGCACGGCAGCATCATAATCCCTGTCGGTAGCTTCCTTGTTGGGTTGGATTGGAGAAGGATAACCCATTTCTTCCGCCCGTTTACGTTCCTTTTCCATGTAAGCGCCCCTTACCAGCTTGGCGCCCAGCAGGTATCCCTGCTGTTGTGCCTTTTCGAACGACTTCTGCAGGAAGGCCAGCCTGT
Organism: Chitinophaga filiformis; assembly: GCF_023100805.1. Classification (NCBI taxonomy): domain Bacteria; kingdom Pseudomonadati; phylum Bacteroidota; class Chitinophagia; order Chitinophagales; family Chitinophagaceae; genus Chitinophaga; species Chitinophaga filiformis. Next base: position 2,773,706 of record NZ_CP095855.1, on the reverse strand, counting down.
CATGGCGGTACATCTGGAAAGTATTATATACGATTACCTGTTGCCTGTTAAACTGTGCCATCAGCTCATCTGCCAGGTCGTCTACCGGCTGCTGGATCCAGGATTCTTCCGCATCTATCAGTAATCCGATCTGATGTTTGGCGGCTGCAGTTGCAATAGACAGGATACGGTTCCTGACACGGCCATACTCTGCCACCTCCTCCGGTGTCAGCGCAGCGCCGCTATGGATCTTTTCCAGCAGGCTGAAACGGGCAAAACCCGTTACTTTAATGGCAATGAATGGAATATTGTGATTACCTGCCGCGTACTCTATAGCGCGGATGAACTCAGGTACAGCATGATCATAGTTCTCCTCCCCTTCCATGGCTTCCACACCATAGTCCAGTACCACTCCCACGTGGAATTTCCCCAACTGGGTGGCAGTCTGGGCTGCTTCCTGCAAACTTTCTCCCCCGCAGAACTGGCTGAAAATGGTGTTACGGATCAATCCTTTAATGGGCAATCCCATATTCAGGGCCACCGGTGTTACAGTAGCGCCCAGCTTTACCAGCCAGGGCTTGCCGATGCTGCTAAACAGGAAGTCAGCCTTTTTTAATGCCTTATCTGTCTTTGATTCAAAAGCTATGGCGGTATTCTCGAATGATAATGATAGCTGCTTTTCCATGGGCCGCAAAGTTAGTATGCTGACAGATTTTCAACAAAATGATCTGGCAACTAAAGCAACCCATTGACATCCGTTTTGAAAAACTCAAACAAAATCCTTCTTTTATTAAACAGAACAACTATAAGTTTCTTTTTATTTAAACTCAATAAAGCTCCGGTCCTATATTTTTTTCTTTAATTTTATATCTTCATAAAAATCAACATTCCCAGTGCCTACTAAGCAAGCAAATACGAGGTCACGTCGCAAATCGCCTTTCATTATCATAGTAGTACTATGTGTTATTACTTTACTTTCCGTGTTCCTGTTAAGGAAGCCAAAAGAGGTGCTGGCCTCCTTTCATGAGAAGGGACAGACCTATACCACTTACGAAGGTGTACTAGGAGAACGTAAAAAGATCACCTTACCGGACGGAACACCTGTTATCCTGAATAGCAATACCAAATTGCTTGTACCGGCTGATTTTGCTAAAAGCCGCACGCTCCTGCTGGATGGGGAAGCTTATTTCGATTCCGCCGCTCATCCGCTTACCGTAAAAACGAATATCCTTACCATGACCAGCACCAGGCCTGCAGCTTTCAAAATGAGGTGTTTTGAAGCACAGCAGGGTGCAACGGCCTATGTCCTCAGTGGGGAGGTGAAAGTGAGCAAGTCCTATCATTCCAAGACCGATGATCAGCCGGAAATGCTCGGGCCTGGAAATATGGTACTTGCCAATAAGGAAATCGACCTGATGGAAAAAGAAACATATCATACCGCTGACATGGAGGCCTGGTTACAGGATAAACTTGTTTTCCATGACGAGCCATTTATGAATGCCGTCCGCAAACTGGAGGAATGGTACAGCACAGAGATCTATGTGGAAGGAGATGTTTCTGCCGCAGGCGGCATTAACGGAGAATTCAGCCAGGCACCTTTAACAAGGGTATTGGAAGAGATCCGGCAAACTGCCGGTTTTAGTTACAAGATCAGGAAAAATAAAGTAGCGATTGATTTCTGACCACTGCCGGTATACGCTCATTTAGCTCTGCCAAAAGCAAACATTGCCTGCACAGCATGCTTCTTTCCCAGGATGATTGCCGTTATCATCTCTGCCGCTATCTGGGCAAAGGTTATACCATTGCCGCCAAAGCCAAGCGCAAAGTAAGTACGGGGCATAGCAGGATAATTACCGATGAAGGGCAATCCATCACCGGTCGAAATAAATGTACCTGTCCACTGAAATTCAGGTACAAAGCGGATATCCGGAAATTTCTTATTGAAATCTTTCTGAAGACTGCGGCCCTTTGCTCTGATCAGTTTATCGCGCCTGGACGGATTGTAATAATACTCATCCCTGCCGCCTACCAGTATACGCTTATCTTTTGTCGGACGCATATACAAATAAGGGTCTTTGCTTTCCCATATCAGGCAGTTGTTATACCAGCAGCAATCGTCAGCCTGGATACTTTCACTTACTGTAGCATATGTGGAACGTAGCGTAAGCAGGGGCTCCCTGATATATCGCGCAGCCTCGTAGCCCGTAGCTATAATAAGATATTTTGCTTTGATCCGGTATCCGTCTGTGGTATGTACAATGATCCCGTTCCGCTGATGGGAAATATCGGCAACAGCAGTCCTGTCATATACTTTCAGCCCCTTTTTTATATTATACTGGTGCAGTGAATGGGTCAGCATATATGCATCTGTCTGCGCTGCCATGCGGGAATAAATAGCGCCCGGCGCCTCAAAACCCATCTTATCTTTTACCCTGGCATCGTCCCAATAAGTTACATCGAAGCCCAGTGCCCTGCGTGCTGCATATTCTTTCTTCAGCCATTCCCGGTCTTTTTTATAAGAAGCAAGGAAGAGACTATCCCTCCGATCAAAAAAAGGCGCCCCGACCTTCTTACAGATCTTTTCCAGCACCGCTATAGCTTCATAACATAAGCGGTAAGCTATAGTGGCATTCTTCTCTCCTATCCGTTCCGACAAGCGTGAGAGGGGAACATCTATCTCATATTGCAACAGGGAAGTACTGGCGCAGGTACTGCCCAGTCCTATAGTACGACTGTCTGCTACAACAGCAGGTATTCCGGCCGCCGTAAGATAATAGGCAGCCAATGCGCCGGAAATGCCTCCTCCGGCGATCAATACGTCGGTCTGCACATCATGATCCAGGCGGGGATAATTAAACGGCAGGCCATACTTCAGCAAAGAATAAGGATAACCAGCGTGAAGATCCAATGGACGATGTTTTAGTTAAAAAACCAGGAACAATAAGTTCCTGGTTCCTGATATTTTGTTTGCCAGCTACCCTCAACTCAGTTCTGCCCCAACCCTTTTCAGCAGCTCCAGCGTCTTACGCACACCTTCTTCTTCAGAAAGTTTCGCGCCTTCATATTCAATACCGATATGACCTGTATAACCGGCGTCCTTTACAATTTTGAGCATTTTGCGGTAGTCTGTTTCCACGCAATTGCCTTCGGCGTCGAAATCATGTGTTTTAGCACTTACACCCTTTGCAAAAGGCATCAGTTCTGTCACGCCTTCATAGCGGTCGTACTCCTCCAGGCATTTTGTAGCTGCCCAGCCCTGTGGTGTATTGTCTACAGGTTTGGTACGGTTCAGGCAAAAGTTGCCAAAGTCAGGCAAGGTACCGCAGTTAGGCATGTTCACCTGCTTCATCACCCCTGCCAGCCATTTACCGTTGGAAGAACTGCCACCGTGATTTTCCACGATCACATTGATGTTATGCGCTTTGGCGAATGTTGATAATTTAGTCAGCGACTCTGCTACCGCTTTTGCCACATCTTCCGGCTTGCCTTCTCCTGCCGCATTTACGCGGATAGCATGGCACCCCAGGTATTCTGCAGCTTCCACCCACTTATAGTGATTCTCTACGGCAAGGTTCCTTTTCTTCTCAGCCATGTCTCCCATTTCTCCTTCACCATCGATCATGATCAATACGCTGCGTACGCCATTATCGCTGCAACGTTTCTTCAGATCTGCCAGGTAGGCCTTGTCTGTCGCTTTATCCTTGAAGAACTGGTTTACATATTCCACCGCCTCGATCCCGAAGTCGTTCCTGGCTTTCAGCGGAAAGTCGAGGTGCGACATTTTCCCGCCGAATATCGCCTCATGGAAAGACCATTCAGCCAGGGATATTTTGAAGAACAGTTCTTTCGCTGTTTTCTCAGTTGCTGTTTCTCCTGCGCTGGTACTGTCTTTGCTTTCCTTTGTGGAAGCGCCGGTATTACAGGCTGCCAGGACGGAGGGTAAAAGGCCCGCCCCCATGGTATACAATGCCATCTGCCTGAGGAATTCCCTACGTTGTTTAGGATTATTCATATACGTGGTTTTATATAACAAAATACACTTTTATGGATCAAAGTAAATGCCTGCTGAAAAAAACTGTAAAAAATTACCTTAAAAGAATAGTTTTTTCGCATTTTGTCATTATCTTGATAACCACTTAACAGTAATTCCCCGTTTGTCTTTATTTATATATTCCACCTCGTTGATGTACAACGTCACTGTTGTTACATTATAAATGATAAACTAAAGCCGTTCCGTTTCCAGCTGAACGGCTTTTTCTTTTGGCGCTTCCTTTGGCGGATGCCGGTGCCACCAGGACGCCAGCAAGGACCCTGTTACGTTCATCAATGGTCCGAATACCGCAGGCGCCAGGCCGATAGTGGCGATCTTGCCCATATTCTTCGCAATAGCGGTTGCGAGCCCGCCATTCTGCATGCCTACTTCAATGGCGATGGTACGGCAATCCTGTTCATTCATCCTGATCAGGCGGCACAACCAATAGCCCAGCGTGTACCCTGAGAGGTTATGAATGAGCGACGACAATATCAGCAATACCCCGACGTCCAGCAGGCTCTCACGACCTTTAGCCGTAATGATGACTATAATAAAAGCAATGGCCGACATCGATATTTTAGGCATGATATTGTCCAGCCATTTCAGCTTCCCGCTCAAAAAATGATTGAACAGCAAACCTGCTGCCACCGGCAGGATCACGATCTTACAGATATCCCACATCATTGCGCTGACGCTGATATCCACATAACTGCCTGCCAGCCACTGCATCAGGAAAGGCGTCACAAAGGGCGCCATCATGGTAGATACAGCGGTGAGTGTAACTGATAATGCCAGGTTGGCTTTCGCGAGGTAAGATATAACGTTGGATGCCATGCCGCAGGGTACAGTACCGATCAGTATCACCCCTGCCGCTATTTCAGGCGGGAAATGGAACAGGTGAGCAAGGCCCCAGCCAACAAAGGGCATAATAGTGAAATGACATACCACACCGGTTAAAACACCCATCGGCATTTTGATCACACCATGGAAATCACGTAGGCTCATGGCTGTTCCCATTCCGAACATAATGATCTGGATAAGCGGTGTAATGAGCTTCGAAAGATCAAAGCCTCCTACTGTCAGAAAGTATTGGGGATAGTACATGGCTGTTGTAACAGCGGCAAAGATCATCAGCGTATAAACAAAGCCCCGCGTTTGCGGATACCTTGAAAACACAATGGCCAGTATGACCCAGAAGGCAATAATAAAAGGCCCGGCGGCGGGAAGTAATGCTGTCATAAAGTGGAAATGATTTAATAATTAAAAAGGATCACCAGGTTCTTTTCTCCAGCATTTTATCCAGTTCCTGGCGGGTCATAGGCTTTTTGCCGGCTTGTTTATGCTGCCATTCCAGGAAGGCTTCCCGGATGGCGTCGGTCCAGTTATTGTCGATCTCACCGGGTGTGTACTTCCCTGCTTTCACCATTTCAAATCCGAACTGGTCTTTCACCTGTATAAATGCAGCAATACCGATCACTTTTTCTGCCAGGTGTGCCGGCACAAATACCACTCCTTCACTGGAAGTCAGTACGAGGTCGCCCGGCAGTACTACCGCACGGCCAATACGTATCGGCACATTCAGTCCTGCCAACATCACATTTTTCAGGAAGGAAGGATCCCAATCCCGCACCAGCGCATTAAACCCCTCTATCTCTTTCAGGCCTTCCAGGTCGCGGGCGGCTGCATTGAACACTACCCCATTACCGGAACGGGCATAAATAGCATTCCCTAATGTAGAACCTATCAATGTGCCATCGGCAATTTTACCAAAGCCATCTGCAACATACACGTCACCTTTCGATAATTGCTGGATAGGCCAGGAATTACTGTTCCCTTTAAACCCTTTCTGCTGTCCTCTCTCCTTCATATGTACTTCCACATCCGGCCGGGAAGGCAGGAACATGGCGGTAACAGCACGCCCAACAATGGGTTTGTTATCGTAGATCATTTTCCAGCCGCCATCAAACTGGCAATGGTAGCCCTCTCCTTCCAGAATGGTCCATACATCGTCGAGGCTTACCGTACGCGCCTGTTCTATCACTGCGTCAGGGATCTTCGGCCTTCCGTCAGCAAAGCGCTCTCCTTTCCACTCGGCAGTAAGGAAGATCAGTTCCTCCCGGGGAATGGTCTGCGCACGCAGCCAGCATGACAAGAACAATAAAGGGAGGAAATAAAGGAATTTCATGTATCAGTTTTTGAATGAAGAATAGATCCGTTTTACTAAAATACCAAATGCTGCGGGCTATTTACTTACTGAAATGCCGTTAAGGTCATAAACCACCTTACCGGCGCGCAGGGTGGCTTCACATACCAGCCTGCTGTCTCCTTCCACACGCGTATGCGCATCTGTAAAACCGAACTTCCCTTTTTCCACGCGCAGGATGGCAATATCTGCCACGCTTCTCTCCGACAGGTTGCCCAGTTCTTCATGATGTATCGCCGCCGCTGCCGCAGACGTGCTGGCCTTTATCAGCTCCGGCAGGGACATGCCCATATTCAGGAATTTGGACATGACGTTCAGCATATCCTTCATGTCTCCGTTCATGCTGCCGGTATGAATATCTGTACTGATGGTATTCGGATAAAACCCTGCCTTTAATGCAGGAATAGCCTGGGAATAGCTAAAGCTGGTACCACCATGCCCCACATCGAAGAGAATCCCTTTCTTACGGGCCTCCTGCACAAAGGGGCGCAGCTTGCCACTGTCGTCAACAATGGTCATACGGCCCTTTACTTTCGCATAGGCATGCGTAAAGATGTCGCCCGGACGCAGGTGCTGCATGAACAGCTCCTCCAGCGATAAAGGCGGATTGCTGCCCCCAAAATCGATCATGACAGGCGTTTCTGTAAGCCGCCCGGCTTCCACTCCACGGTCTACCGGCGCCCATTCCGCCCCTTCATAATGCGCCACCTTTATACCTACTATCCACTGCCTGTAACGGCGGATAGTCAGCGCTGTCATCTTCGCGTCCATATCCGTGAGGTCCTGTTCATAAGGCCCGCCACGCATACCGCCGCCTACTATATTCAGGAAAGCCAGCACCCTCGTTTTTGAGTGCCGGATGGTCTGATCAAGAAAGGTTTCAAAATTCTTCCAGCCCGAGCTGCCGGCATCTACAACAGTGGTCACGCCACAGCGGAAGGTAAAACCATCCGGCGCTACCGCTTCATAACTGTTGTTCAGGTAACGGTTTGGAACGGTACCAATGAAATCATGCGTATGAATGTCGATCAGCCCCGGTGTTACATAAAGACCGCTGGCATCAATTGTTTTCTGCGCGGTAGCAGGGTCTATATGTGCGGCTACTTTTGCAATAGTATCGTTTGTCAATGCGATGTCCATGACTGCATTGATGTTATTTTTCGGGTCTATAACGTGCCCGCCCCTGATCAGCAGGCTATATTGCTGGGCGTAGACACCGGTGACAATTATATTCACCGATACCAGCAATACCAGGTATTGAATAATGCTCCTCATGACCTTACCTTTTTTATACTGAGACCTGTACATGAATGACGGAACCGGCCAGGCAGCCTCCTGCAGCAGCATACGAAAGTACCACGCGAACAGTATCAACGCGTGTCATCTCATGTACTGGCAGGAGCTCCCTTTTACCGGCCTTATGTAAATCCGAAATCGTTTTAAAGAAAAAACAGGGCAGAGCTGGTAATTTTCGTGCACTTTACCAACCCTGTAGCTCCCTGTAGGTGAAAACACACCACTGTTTATCAACTATCAACCATGCGCTTCTGACAGTGCTTTTTCTGTCAATACCTTTTTCAGCTGTGTTGCGACTATCTTCTCCTGTCCGGGCACCAGCATCCAGGTCGTAACGTTGAAGGTATGCTGATTGGCGCCGTCGGCTACCTCTATGGAAGGATTGCCGCTACGGAGTTTCTCCCTGATCTCTGCTGCTGTAGCGGGGATCTTTGCAGGATCCCAGGAAATGTGCAGCGTAGGAATATGATTGGCTACCGGTGGTACCACTACTTCGGTTGTTACACCGGATACCGTTTTTACCGCGTCGCTGATCAGTTTGATCTGCGCCTCCCACATTTTCCACTCTTTCGCATGATCAATGGCCAGGTATGTTTCCAGCGCCACGAGCATCCCTAATATCTCTTCCTTATTTACCTTCAGTCCCCTGCCGATGGTATTGCCACGGGGAGCTGTGCTTAGTCTTGCCGCTTCAATATATTTCTTCCTGCCCAGCAACAGGCCCGCACTCTGCGGCCCGCGGATGCCTTTTCCGCCTGAGAAGCAGACAAGGTCATAGCCCATGGCCGTATACCTGAACAGGTTCTCTACCGGGGGCACATCGGCCGCACAGTCTATCATAGTAGGAATACCGTGCGCCTGCGCTATTTTCAGGAACTCTTCCACCTGTACCTTGCCATCGAAATTGTTGGCATTGAGGAAATACATGAGCGCGGTCTTATCGCTGATGGCCTTTTCCAGTCCTTCACGGCCACCTTCCACATACACGATCTTCAGCCCTGTATTTTTCAAGGCATGCACATATGGGATATCATGCTCTTTCTGCAGGATCACTTCTGTTTTCATACCGGTTCCTTCCAGGAAAGGCAGCTGCGCTACCTTTTTTTCGTCCATGCCGGTCAGTACGCCAGCTGCACCCAATGTCATGGCAGCAGCTGCCCCCGATGTAACAGTGGCATATTCACAACGCAGCAGTTTAGCAATACGCTGCCCTACCTTATCCTGCAGCTCATCCAGCAACACATACTCTTTGGAAGCGTAGTTGATGGCGTTCATCACTTCTTCGCGCATCAGGGAGCCTGTCATGAATGTATAGGTGCCGGCAGCATTGATAAAAGTGCGGATGCCCAGCTCCTTGAAATAATCCTTTCCTGCTGTTGCGGCATCGGCGGTTTCACCGGGTAAGGGCAATAGTTTGGTACTGCCTGCAAGAGCCCCGAATACCGGGATTGCAGACATATTTTTCAATAAGTCTCTGCGTTTCATCCGTTAATGTTTTATTTTTTACGGGTCGGATGGAACCTCGCATTGACAGGCCTCATATGATAAGGCCCGTCATGCCAGGTTTCATATGTAAAAAAGAAAGAGTAAAGAAAAGCGTTTCCTTAGAGGGTAGCGATGCAATCCATCTCTACGAGAGAATCGCCGGGCACACCTCCATATACTGCTACTGTGGTGCGGACAGGCGGATTGCTGCCGAACCGTCCCCTGAACACCTCGTTCATTGCCTTATAATCATTCAGATCGTGCAGGAACACACTTACTTTCAGCACTTTTTCCATTGATGATCCTGCCTTGGTCAATACCTTTTCCATTTCCTTTAATACGTGGTCCGTATGCGCTTTGATATCTCCTTCAAAGTGGGCGCCTATGCCGGCTATATAGACCGTGTTGCCATGGATCTTAAAACTTGAGAACAAGGGCACTTCCTGGTCGTAGATCACTTCTCCCTGCTGTGTAGTTCCCGGCAGGGCCGGCGCTGCGGCTTTGGCAATTGCGTTGACACCTGTGATGCCGGCCAATGTGGCTGCTATCTTCTTTAATACGGATCTTCTCTGGTTTTGCATGATTTCAGTTAGTTTGAGATACGGGTATGTTTTATTGTTTATCCCACCATACGCGGGTTGTCATCAGGTTTGGTCCCTGACGGGTGATTGCTTCCGCCAGGCTGCCGCTGTTCACGCTTTCTTCAGAAGGCGGATATAACAGGCGGCGGGGAATAGTACCTCCGGTGGTGTTTCCGGGCACATTTACCGGTGTCAATACCGGGTACCCTGTACGGCGCCAGTTAGCATGTATCTCCTGCTCATCAAGGAATAAAGACACCCATTTCTCCTGCCCGATCATCGCTCTCATTGCTTCTGCTCCACCTGTCAGCGGATGCGCGGCCTGGTAAGCGGCTATCTTTTCCGGAGCGATCACGCCTCCGCTGCCAAACAATGCCCAGTTGCGCATAGAAGCCCCGATGGCATCAGCAAATGCCCCGGCGGCACTTCCTTCCCACCAGCCATTCACGCCCGCTTCTGCCAGCAAGAGGTTCACTTCGGCAGCGCTCATCAGGATGAAAGGCGCATTGTATTGAAGAATCGTAGCCGGATTAGGCTCGGAATAACTGGTAAAATCAGCCGGCTTATTCAGCAGTCCATTTTGCATACCTTTCTGGAGTGCGGTGCTGGTATCTGCTTTACCATTATTCCATACTATAGCAATAACATTCAAACGGGGGTCATTGTTTGCCTTTAACGCGTCAATAAATGTCTTCGCCAGTTTGCCGCCCTCTGTGTTGTTGTTGCCATTTGCCACGGCATAGTCGTTAGACAGCATGCTGGCGGCTGCCGGATTACGGTTGATGGCCTGCGATCCGTCCACATACTTCATAGTAGCAATATCGCCGTCAGTAGTGATCACACCACCGGCAATGGCTTTCTTCACCCATGTCTGCGCTACATCTGGCGCCTTTCTTGACAGGCGCATACCCAGGCGCAGCATCAGGGAATAGGCAAATTTCTTCCACTTGTTCACGTCACCGGAGTAGATAAAGTCGCCGGCGCCAAAAGTGGCTACTGCAGGATCCAGCTTCGCAGCTGCTTCATCCAGCTCTTTCAGCATGTCGGCATAGATCTCTTCCTGTGCGTCGTATTTAGGTGTGAAGTTATTGTCGGTATATCCCTTCACTGAAGCGGAATAAGGAATATCGCCATACAGGTCCGTCAGGCGGTGCATGATGTACACCCTGAAGATGCGGGCAATGGCCAGCTTGTTACCATCGACAACATTATTTGCATTCAATGCATTGATGGTAGTCGCTATTTCATTTACAGCAGTGGTATACCCTGTGGTGAAATAATCGTAGGGATAAGTACCCTGCTGGAAATAATATTTATCACCAATACCGGGTACGTCCTTGTAAGTAGCGAAATGTTGCATAGAACCGCCACAGGCCAGTACATCAGTAGCGAAATAGCTGTTTCCGAAAGCATCCAGCAAAGCCTTACTGAACATATATTCAGGCTGTACGACAGGTGATGCATCCGGGTTGACATTCATTTCTTCGAAGCCTTTATCACAGGACTGGAAAGCCAGCATTGCTGCAATGGCGGTATATATTAAGCAGTTAAAGCGCATTTTCATCCGTAGTAGTTTTAAAAGATTAGAATTTCACCATCAGGTTCGCACCGAAGCTTCTTGTACGTGGAATACCGAATGCTTCAAAACCCTGTGCATTACCATTTGTGTAGCTGGATTCCGGATCGAAGTTGTCAGTCTTCTTGTACAGGATGGCCAGGTTACGTGCTACGAAAGACACGGAAGCACTCTGTACGAATTTCATTTTCTGTACAGGGATCTGGTAACTGAAGATCACCTGGCGCAGTTTTACAAAGCTGCCGTCAAACAGGAAATGATCTGTGTAGTTCTTGGTATTGTCGTAGTAGAGGCGCAGGTTCGCTACCGGGATCGTGTTGTGGTATTCATTGCCATTCTGGTCAACGCCATTCAGTTCCAGGCCGGTTTCCCTTCCTGCCAGTGTTTTCTTGTGCAGGCCAAAACGGGTGGCGTATACATCTGTACCGGAGAATACCTTGTTACCAAACTTACCGTCCACCAATATATCGAGCGACAGGCGTTTGTAACTGAAAGTATTGCTCAGGCCCATTGTTAAAGGCGGTACGCCCTTACCCAGCGCTACCAGGTCGCTCTTCTGCTCATATCCTGTTGTGCTGTTGTACACAGTCTGTCCTTTTGCATTCTTCACAGTAGTATACCCTTTGATAATACCATAAGGCTGTCCTACCGTATTGTGGATGAATGCCCAGCTACCCACGCTTGATGCCATCTGCAGCGTGGTAAGACCTGCAGCCAGCTGCTCTACCTTGCTGGTGTTGTATGCCATGTTGTAGCTCACATTCCAGGAGAAATTCTTCGATTTAACAGGTGTACCGGTTAACAGTAATTCGATCCCTTTGTTAGACAGCTTACCTACGTTCAGCAAAGCGTTGTTATAGCCGGAAGCGGTAGATACAGCGGTGCTCACGATATCGTCAGTAGTTTGTTTCTTGTAGTAAGTCAGGTCAATGCCCAGCCTGTTACTGAAGAACTGTACTTCACCACCTATTTCATAGGTAGTAGAGGTCAGCGGTTTCAGGTTGGAGTTTGTCACCAGGTTCACACCGTTCGACTGTGTGATCTGCTGTACCGGGCGGCCCAGGTGACCACCCTGTACCATAGAGTAGGTCTGGTTCAGGATGTAAGGATCCGGTGTAGCGCCGCCTACCTGTGCCCATGAACTGCGCAGTTTTGCAAAGCTGATCACCTTCGGCATTTTGATCGCATCTGACAGGATGATACTACCACCTACAGAAGGATAGAAAATGTTGTTGCTCTTCGGGCTCAGGGTAGAGAACCAGTCCTGGCGGCCAGTGAAGTTCAGGAAGATGATAGATTTATAATCCAGGTCTACGGAACCAAACACGGAGTTGGTCGCTACTTTATTCCTTGTAGGCGTAGTAGTGGAAGTGGTCAGGTTGGTAGAGCTGTAGAAGAATGGAATGATAAACTGTGTACCGGTGATGGCGGTCTGGTTGGAGTTGAAGCGGCGGGCATTTACACCTGCCAGTGCATTCACACCGATCGTACCGGCAATCTTGGTATTGTAGTTGGCAGTTACCATGGAGTTGGTTTCCGCTACGGCATTTCTCAGCTCACTATATTCGCCTGCTGCGCCGGTTGTATAAACGGTACCGGTAGGAATAATGCCTACATAGTTGTAGTTAAAGAAGTCGCGGCTCACCGTTCCTTTTACATACAGGTTCTTCATCAGGTCATACTTCACACTGGCCTGGCCAATAAAACGGTTCTTGGTATCGTTGTTCTTAAACCTGTTGATAACGAAGTAAGGGTTGGAAGCATAGGCCGTTTCATTCCACTGGATCTCACGACCGGTTTCATCGTAACCGGGGTTCAGCCAGCGAACGTCCACTGTGTTGGCGATCATATAAACGCCCCAGTTGGGGTTACCGGTGGCATCCCCGGAACTGGAGCGGTTGGTTGCATTCTCTACATTATATTGCGCTACAGCTTCAATGCTCAGATTTTTACCCAGGAAAGCATTCAGGTTCAGGTTCGCGATCTTCTTGTCGAACTTGGAGTTGGGAACGATGCTTTTGCTGTTGGTATTAGAGAGCGAGAAGCGGAAATTAATGTTTTCACTGCCACCGTTGAAAGCTACGGTATTGGTATAAGTAGATCCGGTACGGTAGAAGTTTTTGATATTATCTTTCTGAGGAGAATAGGTATGCATTTTACCATCAAAAGCAATGTATTGCGTACCATCCATCTTAGTACCCCATGAACGGCGGCCGTAGGTAATGGCTTCTGCCTGTGAGGTAGGCTTCAGCCCCTTATCGCCCTGGCCATACTCATACTGCCAGTCGGGCATTACAGATGGTGTTTCCAGGGTCATGGTAGTATTGTAATCTACGCCAATACCTTTGCGTGCACGGCCTTTCTTGGTAGTGATGAGGATAACGCCGTTTGCAGCACGGGAACCGTACAAGGCAGCAGCAGAACCACCTTTCAATACGCTGATGGTCTCAATATCGTCCGGGTTGATACCACCAATACCATCACCTCTGTCCACGTTCTGGCCACCGCCACCGGTGGTAGGGGCGCCACCTGGCGTGGTATTGTCTATCGGCATACCATTCACTACATACAATGGCTGGTTCTCACTACCCAGTGAAGTATTACCACGGATGATGACACGGCTGGAACCACCAGGACCGCTTGCCAGGCTGGTAGCGTTCACACCGGCGATCTTTCCGCTCAGTGCATTGGCAATATTTACCTCTCGTGCCTGTGTAAATTCACTGCCTTTTACTTCTGTTACGGAATATACCAGCGCCTTCTTCTCTTTTTTGATACCGAGGGCCGTTACCACCACTTCAGACAATGATTCATTGGCTTCTGCCAGGCTGACGCTTAAAGGGGCGCTTGCATCCGTTACATTCACTTCCTGTTTGCTGAAGCCCATTGAGCTTACTATCAGCACGAAGGGAGGAGTTGCCCCCTTCAGGTTAAGTTCAAAGCTGCCATCAGCAGCCGCCATGGTGGCTACCGCTGAGTTTCCCTTGAGCACAATGCTGGCGCCGGGAATAGGCGCGCCATCAGGACCTGTTACCTTACCTTTCAGTTTATCGGCCATCAGGCTGTTTACATTCAGTATGGTAGCAGCTGTTGGCACATATATGGAATACTGTGTTTTGTTGACACGCATATAGGCTAATGGAAAATCGGACAGCAGCAGCTTCAGGGCAGCTTCTGCCTCCAGGTGCTCCGCTTTTTCAATAATGTCGGCAGAGACGGTTTTTCCATCCAGTAGCCCTTCTTTGTAGGCAATACGGATATTCTGGAACTTCTTGAGCTTTACTAAAGCTTCTTTCAGGGACACAGTAGCTGATACATGTTTTACAGGGATCTTATCAGACTGCCTCATGGCATACATCGTGGGCGTCTGTGCACTGGCAGATATGGCAATACCTGGCAGCAGGGCACAAGAGAGCAGCCCCAAAACGAGATTTTGGTTCAAAATGTTCATAATTTTTTTTTACGTGTCCTAGTTTTCCCGCGGCGTCACGCGCGTGTTTTTCCCGCTGTTATTTTCCTGAAGTAATGACTAGCTCCTTCTGCGAAGGCTGTTCTATTTTGACGTTCAGCGTCGTGGTAATTACAGTCAATAGTTCTTCTACGTTGGCTACGTTAATATCTCCTTCGATCTTTAGCTTTTTGATTGATTGTTCACTGACTTTTACAGTGTAACCATAATTGTCCTGTAATGTTTCTATGATCTCACTTAATGTCGCATCTGTAAACGTTAGCGGTACCTGTGTCCAACGTTTAATTGATTCTGGTTTGTTTATCTTTTTAGTTAGTAATAAATGATTGTCTGCGTATTCAATATAATCGCCCGGCAACATGACCACTGCTTTTGGTGCAGCAGTACCGGCAAATCCAACCTGTATCTTTCCTGTTACAAGTCCTACTTTCGTTTTTCCGTGGCGGCTTCTTACATTAAAGGATGTTCCCAGTACTTCTATTGTAAGGCCATTGCTATGTACCAGGAAGCGTTGTCCTGGTCTTATGTTCGTAGTATCCCTGTTCAGGTGTTTCACATCGAAGAAGGCTTCTCCTTCCACCCACACTTCCCTGGCTGCTGTCGTATCCCATTCTTCATTGAAAGCAATGGAAGAGGAGGCGTTCAGCGTTACAACAGAATGATCAGGCAGTGTGATGGTCCTCTTTTCACCGTAGCCGGTGGCAATAAGCTCACGTGCAGGTTTGGCCATTCTTGTATAGAGCAGGTAACCACCCACAGTGGCAACCAGTACTATAACGGCAGCCCTTACCCAGGTGCTCATGCGGCGGATCAATGCAGGACGGCGCTTATCATTGGCTTCTATGGTAGCAGTGATCCTTTCAAGTACATGTGCTTTATTATCCCTGTTCTCCCATACCTCCTGCGAACGGTAAGTACGGATCACACTGACGGCAAATTCATAATTAGCGGCAGCTGATGGATACTCCAAAGGGAACTCGCTCCAGAACTTTGCTGCAAGAGCATCCTGCTCTTTGCCTGACACCCACTTTATAAAAGCATCATCGTCCAGGAAGTCTTCCAATCTATATGTTGCATATTTCTCATTGTTCATCACGATATTCCCGATTTACTACTATTAGACATGACATGGTGAAAATTATCCCTCCGGAATCATGATTTTTTTTGAAAAACTTTTAGAGAGGATAAAGAGGACACTTAAAATTGTCAGGAAACGCTTATCTGACACCTTTTGCAGGTTATCGAGGGCCTTATATAATAATTTGTAGGTGGAGCTCATATTGATGTCCATAATGACGGCGATCTCCTCATAGGACATTCCTTCATAAAAACGGAGGAAGATAATTTCCTGCTGACGGGCAGGCAATGTATTGACCAGGGCTATCACCTGGTTCCTGAGTTCCTGTTCTTCCTGGCGGAAAGAAGCGTCGGGTATAAAATTCACGGCAAAGCCTCCCTGTCCGGTAGCATTATCCAGTTCTACAAATTTGGACAGGGACTGTATTTTACGGAACAGTGCAGAGCGTAATGCTTTGTACAGGTAGTTCTTCACGGAGGCAGGATCGCCCAGCCGTGTACGGGTGGTCCATAACCTTACAAAAAGATCATGTACTACATCCTGGATCAGGTCCGCATCCTGCGTAAACTTGCGGCCATAATTGTTCAACAGTTCATAAAATTCGCCGTAGAGCGCAGTAAAGGCATCCCAATCCCCCTGTTTAAACGCATTCCACCATAACACGTGGCTCTCCGATTGCATTGGCACTAAGTTTAGGAAGACGATTGCCTAATAATACAAAAAAATTACCGGCCCGTGGTAACATTTTCGTTCCACATCAGATTTTTACGATGATATTTCTTTTATACATGATCCATACCGGTATGAATAACAGCAACACAAGTGTAATGGCGGCTGCAAGCGAGGCATTGAAAGGAGAAAATATCCCGGAATAACGCGTGAACATTCCGCCCGACATCCCTTTAAAGATCATGGGAATGACGCCAGACAAGACATAGGCCGTAATGGCATTCCTCCCAAATGCAACAAAAGGCGGTGTAAAACGCCGGTACTGTTGCACATCAATGAACCAGTAAGACAATGCCAGGCCCATGGCCGCCAGTCCGCCGGTATAGAGCACAAATGAACTTGTCCAGAGCGACTTGTTGATGGGGAAAAAGCCATCCCATACCAACCCCGCCAGCACTGCCAGGAAGCCCGCTGAAAACAGCCAGGCCACCTTCTCCGCATCCGCTTTATCCTTCCGGCGCAGCCAGTCGCCCGTCATAATACCCAGCAGCCCCGTTGAAATGGCCGGCAAAGTGCTTAAAATACCCTCAGGGTCCCAGGTGCGGGCCTGCTTCCACAAATGCCGCTCTCCCATCACCGTACGGTCCAGCCAGGCGGCCAGGTTAGTACCCGGCTCCAGGTTTGCCGGGCCGGTACCAGGCACAGGTACAAGGGTCATGAGCAGCCAGTATATCACCAGGAACGAAAAACAAAGCCATATACGGGCTTTAGTGCCCGTCTTGAGGTACAACAGGGAGATGATAAGAAAAACGATCGCAATGCGCTGTAAAACGCCTAAGATCCTCAGGTTATAGAAGTCGAAGGAAGGGATCAGGCGGAAGGCCAGCCCGATAGCAAAAAGGATCGCCGCCCGGCGGAAAATATGCAGGATCAGCTTCCCATGCCCGCCGGCGTCTGCCTTACGGCTGCTCAGCGCAAAGGTTACTGATACCCCTACCATAAACAGGAAGAAGGGAAATACCAGGTCGGTAGGTGTACAGCCATTCCATTTTGAATGTTCCAGCGGGGGATAAACGTAAGACCAGCTTCCCGGGTTATTGACCAGGATCATAGCTGCCACGGTCAACCCCCTGAAAAAGTCGAGCGACAGGAGCCTTTGTTTCATTTACATGCGATTTGGTTCTGGTTGAGTGTTGCCTTTGCGGTTAAGATAATAGAATAATTTTTATATTGCACCGATAACTGTATCTGGAAAATATTTCCAATTCGTAACCCTGGTTGTAGCCCATAGAAAAACCTGAACATGTTAGTAAGCAATAAGCATTTTGTACCCGTCATCGGCCTTGACATCCACATCGTACTGCTCTTTGGATTTCCCATTCCCCTGCCGCATCCATATATAGGATTTGTAGTGGACCCCATGGACTATATTCCCTTCATCGGCGCCACCACCAAAGTAAATCACGTACCCCGCGGCGTAAGCGATACCAGTGGTATCATCATCATATTCATACATTTTCCTATGGGTGGCCCCTGGCTGCTGGCGCCACTGATCGGACACGATTCTGTCAACTTCTATGGCAGCAAGAAAGTGAAAACAGAAGGCCGGCTCATGAGCCCTACCGGGCATATGCTGATGACCTGCAACGATATTGGTATTCCGCTGTCGCTGCGGCCCGGCAAGAAACTGAAGCCCATGCCGAGCATGTACCTTCCTACTTCCTTTTCCATTCCCCTCTCCTTCGGTAAACCTGTCATGGTAGGCGGCCCCTATGTGCCCGACTGGGCTGGTGTGCTCATCAACCTGATCGCGTCTTTCGGATTCGGTGCACTGATGAAGGGACTGAAAAAAGTAGCGACGAAACTCAATCATGCACTGCAGAAAACCGTTGGCAGTAATAAACTGAGTAACTTCCTCTGTAAACTGGGCCTGGAACCTGTTGACCTCGTACAGGGTATCGTTATATACGATGGCGTAGACTTCGAACTGCCTGGCCCCATTCCGCTTACATGGGCACGCTCATGGAACAGCGACAGCCCCCACAAAGGCGTACTGGGACATGCCATGCATTTCTCTTATGATATGCGTGTACAGGAATTTGCACAGGAAGGCGTTACACTTGTACTACTGAAAAACGGGCGTAGCGCCGTCTTCGGCTACACGCCCTCCGGCATGCCGGGCGAGTACAACCGGCATGAACAGCTTACGCTCACGCGTACGGATGTGAACAGCTATCTGCTATACGATCAGCAGGAAAAACTATTTTATACCTTCCACAAACTACATCCTGCCGACCGGCAATACCGCCTTGTCTCTATCCATGACAAGGCCGGATTTATCATCACCTTCCATTATAATGCCAAAGGACATCTTCAACGGATCATTGATACTGCCGGCAGGCATTTGCATATAGACAACGATAAAAATGGCAGGATCACCCGGGTCGTGGCGCACCACCGGGGACAGGAACGCCTCATGGTAAGCTATGAGTACAATGAAGCGGGCGACCTTTCCGCCATCATTGATGCCAACAACAAAGCCATCAGGATGATCTATGAAGATCACCTGATGATACAGAGAACTGACAGGAACGGGCAGTCCTTCTACTGGGAATATGACCGGCAGCGCCGTTGTATCCACGCCTGGGGTGAAAAAGGCGTACTGGATGGATACATCGCCTATCATCCGGAGAAAGGCTATAATGTGCTCACTGATTCTCTCGGCAACGAAACCACCTATTACTACACACCCGACTTCGTGGTGCACCAGGTCAAAGACCCCATGGGCCATTCCACATTTACGGAATACACGGAACACTTTGAGATATACAGGTATATAGACGAAGAAGGCAATGCAACAGGCTTTTCTTATGACGAGTGGGGCAATTGTATTGCGCTCACAAAAGCAGATGGCAGCACGCAGTCATTCGCCTATGACGAAGCCGGCAACCTGCTGCTTATAAGAGATGCACAGGGCAATACCCGCAGCTATGTATACAATGAACAGAATGGCCAGATACAGACCATTACGGAAGCTGATGGCAGCCTCGTGATGTTTGAATACGACGGGCAGCAACTGCTGCGTAAAGTGGAGAGATTACGCGCCGGCAGAACATTGCTGGATTATGACGAAGACCTGAACCTCACATCCGTTACGCTGCCGGACAAAGCCACCTACAGCTGGCAATACGATGTATGGGGGCAATGTATCCGATCCAATAATCCGCAGCAGGAAGCGCAATATTTTCAATACGATGTACTGGGCCGGGTGACCGATATCAGGACGCCCGACGGCAATCACATTCGCCTGGGATATAATGCCTATGATGAGGTCATTCATGCCAAAGACAAACACCATGATATCCGCTTCACCTATACACAGCTGGGCAGCCTGCAATCAAGAGAAGAGAACGGCGCTAAAATACATTTCCTGCTCGATACAGAAGAACGACTTGTAGCGGTTGTCAATGAACACGGCGCCAGTTATCGCTTTAAACGGAATCAATGCGGGCAGGTCATCGAAGAAACCGGGTTTGATAATAGTGCCCGCTACCTGAAAAGGGACGCCAGGGGCAATGTCATCAGGATAGATCGCCCTGGTAAAAGATCTACTGTTTATGAATACGATTACGGCTACCGGGTCACAAGGGCCGAACACAGCGACGGCAGCTGGGAAACATTCAGCTATAATCGCAATGGCCAGCTGATCGAAGCCATCAATGAAAACAGCACCGTGAAGTTCGAGCGGGATGCATTGGGCAATATCGTAAAGGAATGGCAGAACGGGCATGAGATCAGCACTGCATTTAACAGGTACGGCAAAAGGCTTCATGTAAGCAGCAGCCTGGGGGCAGACATACTGTATGAACGTAATCACAATGGCCTCGTAACCGGCATTACTGCCAGCGACGGTAGTATTGCCGATGCATGGACCGCACAGATCAGCAGGAACCTGCGGGGACTTGAAACAGAAAGGCTCCTGCCGGGAGGTATAGTGAACAGGCGTGTTTACGACGATGCCGGCTTGCCGGTACATCACTCCGTCAGCCATCGCACCCGCACTGTAAGAAGCCGGTATTACCGCTGGGATGCCAACCAGCAGTTAAGGCAGATCGTCAATGCGCTCGATAAGGGTGTCAGCACTTTTAGTCATGATAGTTTCGGACATCTGGCCAGGGCGCAGTATGAAGACGGACTGTACGACTTCCGCCTGCCCGATAAAATGGGCAACCTGTATAAAACACCCGAACGTAAAGACAGGAAATACAGTGCCGGCGGACAATTAAAAGAAAGCGCAGCCGCCCGTTTCGAATACGATGAAGAAGGCAATCTCACCCGGAAGATCACTAAAGACCTGAAGGTATGGGAGTATGCATGGTATGGTAACGGTATGCTTAAACAGGTGATCAGGCCAGACAGGCAGGTCGTTTCATTTGAATACGATGCCTTAGGCCGGCGAACAGCAAAGATCTACAAACAACAGATCACCCGCTGGCTCTGGGATGGACATGTACCACTCCATGAATGGCATTATCCTGTAAAACAACGTCCTGTTACCACCATCGATGAAGACGGTAATATATCGACACCACCCGAACCGGTGCCGGCTGAAACATTGATCACCTGGACCTTTGAGGCCGATCATGCGGTTCCCGCTGCGCGGATCAGTGCCGGTAAGAAATATTCTATCCTTACCGATTACCTCGGCACGCCCTGCGAAGCATACGACGATGAAGGCAA
This sequence comes from Chitinophaga filiformis, assembly GCF_023100805.1. NCBI lineage: Bacteria > Pseudomonadati > Bacteroidota > Chitinophagia > Chitinophagales > Chitinophagaceae > Chitinophaga > Chitinophaga filiformis. The sequence continues at coordinate 2,752,597 of NZ_CP095855.1, read as the reverse complement.
CAATGTATGGTCCTGCGAATTGGATATTTATGGAAACGTCCGTAAGTTAGCAGGCGACCGCCACTTCGTACCTTTCCGCTACCAGGGACAGTATGAGGATGCCGAGACAGGTCTTTATTACAACAGGTTCAGGTATTATAGTCCGGAGGAAGGCAGTTATATCAGCCATGATCCTGCGGGATTATTCGGCGGCATCCATCTTTATGCATATGTGAAGAAGCCCGATGCCTATGTAGACATCTTCGGACTGGATCCTGTTGAGTGGGTAGATCCGAAATCGCTGAACTTCTCCCAGGGATACGTTGGGCACCAGGTAGAGGAATATGCACAGCTGATGAAAGACGGTAAATGGGACTGGTCAAGAAGTCCGCTGGAAGTAGCAGAGATAGACGGTCACCGCGTGAGCCTCGACAACAGGCGGCTGATGGCAGCACAAATGGCAGAAGTGCCGCAGGTGCCAATACGTATCGTCAACCTGGACGATCCTCGTCCTGATGGCGGTACCTATCGCAGCAACCTTGAAAAGAAACTGAATTCCAAACCAAAGAAAAGACCCGATCTTCAGAAAGCTGATCTGCGGCCGCATGGTTCACCGAAGCAACCGAAGATCGTATATCCGAATAAATAATAAACACATGACGAACATTATCCAGGAGCATTGGAGCAATAACGAATTACCGGGTATAGATGCTATTCTTTTTGCAGATGGCACGATGATCATGCTTGACTTTTATACCATATCAACGGAAGGCAGGAAGTTACATTATGTGAATCCTGTCTGTGAAACCAACCTGAAAAGTGTTGAGAAATATAATGACGATGTATGGTCGCAGATAGAACGCCATCCCGGCGCCCTGACGCTTCCTGACGGGAAGAAAGTTCATTTCGGCGAGGGAGCAATGGGGAACGAGGGTTTCGTGGCACTGACAGAAAACGATGATCAGCTGATCTGGGCCTTATTCAGTACCGCTACCAATCCCTTCATAAAGGCTGCATTTGTGAATGGTAAGATCCGCGCGTATTCCACTTACGATCGCTATTATAACATTGACATCCTCGCACCGGAAAAGATTGTTATTGAAGCGGCGGAATAGTGCCGTTCTTATATGCCAGGAATGCCTCCCGCCCGTAATGATCTGCTTTGCGGGTCGTTTCCGGCAGGCGGTATTCCGTACACATCTTCAACACCAGACTGGTGGCAGTATCCAGCGAGATCTTATGCCCCACAGAAACAAATACGGGGTTGATGTCCTTTTGCGTGCGCAGCGCATTCCCGATATGCTCTCCGTCGTCTTCTGCCAGCAATGGACTGACGGCTCCCCGCTCAGCAGCCGGTGGGTCGTATTTCCCGAATAATCTTGTTTTACCGCATCCCAGGGTCGGCTTGTCCAACAATACTCCCATATGGCATGCCAGGCCGAAACGGCGGGGATGCGCCCTCCCCTGCCCATCGCAGATGATGATATCCGGATGCTGTTGCAGTTTCTGCCATGCTTCCAGCAGCACCGGCATTTCACGGAAGGAAAACAGGCCGGGTATATAGGGGAAAGTTACCTCCATACAATGCGTGGCCACTTCCACCACTTCCAGGGTATGATAGTCCAGCAATACAAAAGCACCGGCAATGGCATTGCTGTCCTTATCGTATTCTACATCTACGCCTGCGATCAGTTTTATTTCGGCAGGCAGGTGGTCGGTGGCAATGACCTGGCCCCTTAACTGCTGCTGGATATCGATCGCCTCCTGTTCTGTCAGATTCGGATTTATCATGTTATACATTCTGGCCGGAAGATAAATATATGGAAAATAGCATGTCCATTAGCCGGGAGAGCGGGCAACAGGTTGTAACTTTTCCACCCTGCACCCGTTATACGGTCATTAATACCCTAGTTATCAACCAGACTAATTGCAATGAAACAGATTTTTATTTTTCTATGCCTTATCTCTATGCTATCCTGCTCGAAAGAAAACAGCAGGTCTTTTAAAGGGGTAGTAACAACGGCGGACAATTGCTGCTCATCTGCAGAAGGCGGCAGACTTTACAAGGTTAACATCCTGGGGACGGACAGTACCATTACAACCGTACTACCGGTTGAGATCAGCCTGGGCGACACCATTGCATTTAACATGCATGCTACAGACACGCCTCCGGCAGTGATTTGCCTGGCCATCTGCGTGATGCCTGAAATAGTACGATTGTCGGATGTGAGTAAGGTACAATAGCTGGGACGCTATTTTTTGATAACCCCATCAAATTTTAATACTTTATTTAGTTCTTCCCTGATCAGCTGCGAAAATGAAGGCTTAAAAACATCCGCCTTACCTGCATCCAGGACATATACCGGGGGATCGTCTTCCAGTTGCTCACAATCAAAGAAATAAGAAGAAAGTCCCTGCCACTGGCCAAAGAAGAAATGGCTGTCTTTGATGCTGAAACTGCCGTTCCCCATATCTCCCAACGCTTTAAGGGCGTCTTTCCTGTTCTGTGCCAGGTAAGATACTTCGCTGGAATAATTCCTGAGGATACGGCCCTTTTTCTTACCGAAAATGGAGATAAACTCTACGTAGGCTAAAGGTAGCTTAACATTATACTGTTGTTCGATCGCTTTTACCTCTGCTTCACTAACTCCCTGAGGATCACCCAGGTGTTTTGCATATGGTTGTAAAAAGTCCAGATATTTTGCCATCTGTTTAATCTGATATAGGGGATAATATTAATAATATTTTTTATAACATTAACGGATATTTGTGAAAATCAGTGTATAAAGAAGAGAAAGGCTGTCCGCCATATGACGCACAGCCTTCCAGAATTGTTATTTAAGCCGGATCAATATTCCCTGCTGACGCCATAAATACTGTACCCGATAAAACTGGCCCTCCACATGTACGTACCTACATCCATCAGCCTATCTCCGGAGTAATAAGGCATCATCAGGTAGTCGTAAATAAAATTGCCGGGAGAAGTCTGGCTATACCCCCTGAACGAGATGCCACTCATTTCAAAATAGGCTTCCTGCCTCACTTCCCGCTCCTCACTGCGTAGGTATGCTTCCTGGAAAAGCGATTTTAATACCACTCCTGCACTAACCATGTTGTCCATCACCCGGGCAGGATCATTCCGCAGGTAAAGCATAAATGCCTGCACCTCTTCCCAGTTAACATTTCCATCAGGAAACACACGTTTATCAATGCGGAGGTCTGTGTCGTAACCACCGAAATAATCTGCATCCTTCAGTAGCCATTCCCGGGAATGTTCGTCATAACTGAATAAGAAAGTCTCATTTCCAATAGTCAGTGCTTGTTCCATAATTACCTGTTTCCAACCATATTTACTTCCTGCAAGATATAGAAACAATGCGGGCAACGGCACATAGACCCATACTTGTTTCCCCTTACCATACAGGAGATGTGCGAAAGCTCTGACTGCGCTGTAAGTTTTATGCCCGTGGCTGCCTCCATTTCCCTTGCAATTACATTCACCGCCAGCACTTCCGCGTGTGTACCCGGCACATCGGCAGCGATCACTTTTCCTAAAGGTACATCCTTGTATAAGGTTTTATACAACTGGCCACCTTGCTCCGCATCTTCGCGGATAATTTCCATATACTTCAGGCGCCGTTTGAACATCTCTATCAAGGGGGGCTCAGTGGCCGCCTGGTAATTGAACCTGACAACAACACCACCAGGTCTGCCTTTGTAGGTAGCGGATGCCCCGATATAGTTATCATAATTGGCTGCTCCTACAAGGTCTTCTGTCACTGCATTAAGCGGCTCTGCAAGGCTGGCATTCAACTCGCCACTTGCGGTCGTTTCCTTGTATACTGTAGACCAGTCTTTATGGTGCATATCTGCATAAGATACATGGTAATATTCCCTGTCTGTCTTCCAGTGTGCTAAGAATTCCGTCTCGTTGGATATCCGTTCCAATGCAGCAGGACTAGCTTCAGCAAAGTCTTTGTCGAACAGCAATTTCTGTTCAGGCGTCAGTGCATTGTACTGATCGGCCAATTTACTTATTCTGGCCACCCGTGCCGCAATACCTTCTCCCGCCCATACTTCGCGGAGCCGGGCCAGGCATTTTTCCATTTCAGCTGCCAGGGCTTTATCCCCTTTGTTCTCGGCACGGAGCATGATCGCCTCAAAACGCGACCTGAATTCTTTCTGGTCTGCCTCATTCAATACGTCAAATCCCTTGTTGCCCGCCATCACTTCCCGCATGGAAGCTGCGCAGTTGGGATCAGTACTTCTTTTCAGTATTCCCTGGAACTGGTATAGTTCTTCAGATGCACGCAGCGAAGGGTATTTGTACAGAATCTCCCATACATCGATAGACAGTTTCCCTTCATCGAACTTTTTCAGCAGCGACGCCTTTTCTGAACCTTTTGGCGCATCTTTAAAATCATTTACAAAATCATCGAAATGCTCTTCCGGGATGCGGCTTTTCAGTCTTTTAAAGATCTCGCAGGAATTATGTACAACGATGCCTTCAGTACCTATACAATAGTTGTGTGTGATGCTGGTCTCAAAATTATACACGCTTACGCTGGTATCGATCGGCACTACTGAGATCAGCGTAGCAAAAGCATGTCCCGCCAGCCTGAGGCGCCATCCGGCTTTCAGGTCCACCGCACTTTTCCAGCCGTTCTCTGTAAGGTAGGGATGCTCTGGTGTGGAGAAGATGGTATCGCGGCCGGTAATGATACGCACCAGTTTCGACGCATGTTTCGTGAAAGCGTGTGTCACCTGCTGCCAGGTAGTATCGCCGTTAGCCACCTTCACGCCCAGTACGGTTTCTCCCTCTTTAACCTGTTCAATAGGTGTAAGACCTGCTTTTGTATGTACCAGTGTTCCTGCTATGAAACAAGCGCCTTTTATACACTCTACACTTTTATTGGCCCGCTGTATGAACATCAGGTCTTCCGTAGCCTCGCTCACATTTTCTGCCGTGCGGACAGGGACATCGTCCAGGGTACCTACCAGGTGGGCATCTTCTGCAAAGGTCACTGCTGTTTTATCCAGTACCACAGTACCATCTGCCATGGTATGCATCACCTGCTGATTGGCATCATCCATAAATTTGAGCAGGTTACCACTTCCCTCCGTCCGCAGGAACTTTAAATCCTTCATTTTAGCAACGGTAGCAGAAATGCCGTTGTATACCTGGTCTTTGATACTCTGGAACCAGTTCTTGCCGTATCCTGCCACAACGCCTGCTTCTTCTATTTCCCTCTTAAACCGGATGATCCGCTTTACCGTTTCAGGGTCCTTCAGCAAATACATCATCCCTTCTTTTTCTGCCCCATAAAAAGACTGAAGGAATTTTGTCGCTTCTGCCCTGGACAGCTTGGCAATAACGCCATTTGTGGCAGTAAGCCCCAGGTTACCTAACTGCAACAGGTTGCTTACTTCATAGCAGTCTTTGATGAGCACTGCCAGCTTACTGTCCGGAGGTATAGCGCCCGTTTCTACCGCCAGGTTGCCCAGTGCGGTCACTTTAGAGCCGTATTCAACACCCTTGTAAATATAGTTGGCAACTTTTCCCAGGTAAGCCAGTTCTCCAACAGGTGTTATCAGCGTGATCACATCAAAAGCCATCATCACGCCTTTACCTACATTTTGGTTTAGCTTCTTGTCGGCCGCATACTTCAGTACAATGGCCGGGACGAACTGAGACTGGTGATCCTTCTGTTCCGGCGATTCTCCCACAGCCGCTGCCAGCAGTGACAGGTCGGACTTATTGGTAAATGATACCAGGTCCCAGGGCTTTAACTTCACAGGCGTCTCTTTCTCCCAATCAGGTTGGGGGGGAAACAACCCATTATAATAGCCTATCACCCTTATTACATCTACTACTTCGGTGGCAGGGATCATTGTCTCTTTCAGGAACTTCTTCAGAAAGCTGTCGTTGTCCTTCACATACTCCCGCATTGCGTCATGCAGCTTATCATAGCCATCCTTATTCTCATAGAATTTCAGCTGCGACTTGGTAATGGTGATCTCATCCGTCTTATTGTCGAACGTCACATCATAGCTGTTCGTACCCACCGGGGGACTGGCCAGCAGTTCAAGGGCATAGCTCTTATCCCATACTATTGTGCGGGCCATCTTATTAGGATCCCTGTAAAAAGCCAGGGCATCGTCAAACACAGTAGGCGACGATCTCGCAAAGTTGATGAAGAACTGGGTCAAAGCAGTATAACTCTGTGCGCCCAGCAGCTGGTCTGATATACCATTTACCAGTAAATGCAGCAGGCTCAGATCACTGTTATCGTCATGAACCGTTATCATATCTGTCGCTCCGTCAGAGATCTCTTTCGTTTTCGGGACATACTCATTCGGTTTGGCGAGGTCTTCCTTCAGCCTGGCGGCATCAGTTTCAAGATCTGTTGTTGATAATAAAGACACGATCTTTTCCTGGCCGGGCGCATTTATCCATCCTTTCGATGAGAGCACCTTGATGGCATGCATACGCTCCTCGTATGTAAACTGGTCATACGCATGCTCACTCAGGCCGGATAACAGTAATCCCATTGTATCACTATCCGTAACAGACATGATCCGCTCCTTTACATAGGGCAATACTTTATAGTCAGTATTATTACGGATAATAGCACGTATAAATGCCTCAATCATTTTGGGACCTGTATTGCCCCTTACCGACATCAGGTGTTTTCCCAGCAACAGGTTGTACGATTCCAGTTCGGCCCCCTTCAGGTCACAATACGGAGAAAATATCCGCAGTGTTTTCAATACGTCTCTTTTGTTGTAGATCTTATAGTTCACCATACCACAACAAACCGTATTGAATGCCGGAGCCGCACTGCCTTCCGCCTGCTCATTCAGCAATCCCGCTGCTATTCCCTTCACAATGGCAGCGGCATCGTCCCTCGCTGTTTCCGTAATGGTCCCGTTTTCCGTACCTATCGCTTCATTATGGTAATAGTTCATCAGCGTTCCCATGTCGGGCGGCGGATTATTAAAGATCATCGGTATGAAATCGATCGTGATCAGGTAGGCCCGCACCTGAGTGCCCGGCTTCAGGTTATATTCCTTCAGGTCATCGTCCAGATCATCAAGATCTTCACCGGCAGGCACCAGGTACTCGCCGGCTGCATTTCCGCCTACATCATCTGTACTATAAGTGATTTTCCTTTGTTTGATATAATCCTTGTCAAGCGCATCTATCTTCTTATCTATCAGGTCTGCAGTATTGATATGCAGCACGTATCGATTCTGAGAGGAGAGCCCTTTTTCATCATTCAGTTTATTCTGCCTGGCCATCTCCCGGATAGCGACTCTGCCCCGTTCAATCACCTTCATCACAAGACTATCCCTGTCCGGTGTTGCGAACCCCGCAGCAGCCGGCAATAACAGGATGAACAAGAGTATATATTTCCGTAACATTTTCATATTACCTGTTTATTTATTCAACAGATCGGTTATTAATTCTTCCAGTTGTACTTTCAGATTGCTGACAATTTCATCATCGTCCACATCATCTTTTCTTTCTGCAATGATGTAGTCAACGAGATTCTTACCGTTGATCCTGAGTATCTGGGTTACCATGGCGTAGTATTCCTTACTGGTGATATGCTGGTCAAACATATCTATGACCACCACCTTATTCTTCTGCAGTTCTGCATTCTTGAATGCAATACTCAGCTTCGTAAAGTCATCATTTCCAGGTTTTGACACCACTACGCTGTCTACTGCAATGACAATAGAGTACTTGCCTTTATTTTCATCCACAGGCATTGGTCTGCCGTTCAGCAATGCGCTCTTCGTTTCGCTGATCAGGTCATTCAATGCTTTCTGGCTGGCATTGTAATCTTCATTGATCTTATTACGCCTGCTGTCATTATAATCAGCTTTCAATTTCTTCACTGCTTTTACCAGCAGATCAGTAACCGATTTCACGAAGGCATCCTTCTCTTTGTTCACGGCATCCACTTCTTTCTTCGCATCTTCAAAGGCCTGCGCCGCCTTGTCTTTCTTCTCTTTCGCCGCTGCTTTCTCCTCCGGTGTCTTCGCATTATCGTACGCTGCTTTCGCTTCGTCGTAATCCTTCTTGGCCTTCTCCAGGTTATCTGCCGCCTTGACTATTCGGTCTTTCAGCTCCTGCGGCAATTCATCTTCTGCCAGTTTCCTGATCTCGTCTGCCAGTTCTTTTACCAGCAGGTAATCACTATCTATTGTCAGGTGCGCCAGGTCTATTACCACGCTGCCCAGATCTTTTACCGCCTGCACCACATCATCCACTTTCGCCACCTGTGTTTCCAGGCTGTCGAAGGTGGTCTGTATCACCCCGCTCAGTAACTGGCGGCTCGTATTGACAGTAATATTGTTAAACTTCACTTTCACCTTTGCATCGCTCAGGAATGGGATCATCACATAACCCGTTCCCTGGAATGTACCAGCGCCCGATACGGTCATGAGACGTACGGGGAAATCGCCCGCCATGATCTGATCGCCGTTCTTCAGCTCTTTGATAGGCTCCTGGTTAGCCAGTTTGATATCAGGCAGCAATCCGCAGTTCTTGTTCAGGGCTGTATCTTTTGCCGGCATCTTAAAGCCATGCAGGTCGCCCATTGTTTTTGTTTCAGCTACACAATAACCACCTACGCGGTATTCATAACTTCTGCCGGGTACGGCGTCATAGATAGCTACATGGTCGTCAGTTGTTTTCACATTGAACCAGGCAGCATCGTCCTTATTGGCTTCGCGATATTCTACGATGTATTCAGACATTTTAGGCTGTGGCAACCAGCTCACAGTAACGATGTTCTTCTCTATCGTAGCCAGTACCTGTTGCGGCGGCTGGCAGTTCTCCTGCAATACGAACCAGTAGATCTCACTGTACCCGTTATTCAGGAATACATCATATTCATCAATGCCCACCTTGGCTTTCGCTTTTACGCGCCAGGCATAGCGCTTACCGGGGATGAGCGGTGGCTGTGCAGGTCCGTACAACAGGGTTGTTGCTGCCGTTGTTGTCTGGTATAAAGGCGGTGTGTTCAGGAATGCCGCTTCCGGCGCAATGGTGGTATCCCACAACTCAGACAGCGTGAACTCATACTCGGTCTGGAAAGCAGCATTGGCGCTGCTCATATGCCGGGGCGTCCAGTTGAAGGTAATATTCAGCGGTTCCCTGAATGCCACGCCGCCGCCTTTGAGCGGCAGGTTCAGTAAGGGAGGCTGACTGGTGCTGATCCACGCCGGCGGGGAACAGCCCAGGTTACTGTTGCTCACCAGCTGACCGCTGTTCATCTCTATCACCTCTACACAAAAGGTATAGTACCCATCGGGCAAACGGCTGTTCTGCAACAGTTGCGAGGGCGAAATACCCGAAGCATCCAGGTTATTGAGCTGGAAATAAGGGGCCAGGTCGTCCATGCTCAATCGCAGTGGAATACCGGCGTCCAGCTGTAGGCTGGGGTAATAGCCATAATCCTTATTGCGCAGCAGGGCATTCCCACCTTTGATGGTCAGGCGCAGGCGCACAGATAAAGAGGGCTTTTGCAGGTCAGTATTCAGCAGGGTGACGATCAACCTGGCCTGTGTACCACTGTAGAGGTTAGCCAGCTGCGGCGATACCGGTTGCAGTAACTGCACCTGCACCTTTACAGGATACTGTTGTGCCGCCGATCTGAAATAACCGGCGCACAGCAGCATGCCTGCCAGCAGTGCTATACGGAATGTGTGATGTATGCTGATTTTCATTTTTCTGATGCTACTTGTTTATGACAATTTTCCTGACTGCATTGCCCATAGGTGTTTCCAGCAGCAACAGGTAAGTACCCGCCGTCACATTCAGCTGGTAGTTGATGTTGAACTGCGTGGCCGCACTTTCTTTCCTGTCGCTGACCAGCTGATTGGAAATGATATTGATCATGCGTAACCTGATCTCCGACTGCTTGTCCAGTTTCACCTGTACGGTAAACTGACCGTCCGTCGGATTAGGCATCACGTTAAAGTCAAGAATGAACGGCGTCTGCGCCCCTCCGGGTACAGGGAATTCCTGCCCTTTCAGGATCGAAATGCGCTTGGTAAATACCTGCTCACAATCGCCGATATGTGCACGGAGACTGATCGTATAGAAACCCGTATCAGCAAACTGCAGCTCTGCCAGCATATCTGTCTTGCTCACTACGGTCACACCCTTATCCTGCGGCAGTACCCATTCCACCCATTCAGGTCTCGGATAGCTGATATTCACGAAAGAGACCGTTTCATTATTAAATGCCTGTGTCGGCGCTACAAACTCTGCTGCGATATCTGCCTGGTATTGTTTGATGGCGATGGTATCTGCTCCTTTACAACCCTTGCTGTCCGTCACCAGCACATGATAGCTACCGGTCTGGTTAAGGGTAACGGCTGCTTTGTCCGAAGTGAAACCATTATCACCGCTCCATTTATATTTCGCCTGTGCATCAGGAATAGCCGCGCTGACGTTCCATGCCTGGCCATTGCAGAGTGTTTTATCTGCACCGATGTTAATAACAAGCGGCGCCGGATCAGTCAGTGTGAACGACTGGATACGCTTACAATTATTGGCATCTGTAATGGTCAGGGTATACTTACCTGCACAAAGCCCGCTCAGGTCTTTGCTCTTACTGCCATTATCCCATGCGTAGGTATAAGGGGCAATGCCTCCGCTTACACCAACTGTGATGGTGCCGTCGCAGAAACCATTACAGGTCGGCGCTTTTATTACCGGAGCAGTTTTGATACCTTCCGGAATAAAGATATCCGCCTGTTTTAATGCCACGCAACCATGCGCATCTGTTACATACAGCATATAAGTGCCTTCTGTCAGGTCTTTAATATTTGCTGTTGTTTCACCGTTTGTCCATTCGTAATGGTAAGGTGTTGTACCACCCGTTACATTGGCGGCGATACTACCATCCATACCAGATGCACAGGTGACGGCAGCGGTAGTGAAGCTGATATCAAGTCTGGCTGGTTGTTGTAATGTAAATACCGGTGAACTGCGGGTGATATTATTAAAGTCCGTCACCTTCACCAGGTATTTACCTGCCGGCATACCGGTGATGATACTGTCTGTTTGCGGTATCAGTGTTTCTGCACCATTTACAATGCTATACCACTGGTATTTATAAGGCAGGCCGCTTGTAAAAGGAATACCACCCTGCGCATGTGCAGCCAGTTGCCCGTCTGCAATATTGATACAGGAAATATAGCGGTACTCTCTCAGCACAGCCTCCAACAGTGGCGGCTCATGCAGGGTATAGGTAGCTTCGACGTAACAACCTGTCGTACTGCCATCTGCAGAGATAGCATACTGCGCATCTTTTACTTTCAGTGTATAGTTCCCATCACCTACATTCTGTAATAAAGTAACAACGCCGTTCGCTGTTTTTGTCTGTGTGAATGTCGTGAGCTGCTTACCTGTAGCATCTGTCCATTCAATGTTATAAAGACCATTTGCAGCGGATGTTCCACCTGTCAGCGTTACCTGTATACTACCATCTGTATACCCAAAAGCCTTTGGATCAACCGGCGTAACATCTGCTACAGCCAGCGGCATAGCCGGTTCAATAACAGTAGTATCTTTCTGCACGATACAGGCATGTCCGTCTGTCAGCAGCAGCCCATAATTACCTGCTGCCACATTTATAATATCCTGTGTATTGGCGCTGTTTGTCCAGGACCAGCTGTAAGGCAGTGTACCACCTGTTACGGTCGATTTCACAAAACCATCCGTACCACTGTTACAGCTCACCGCACGTGCTGCCAGTTTCACTTCCAGCAGTTTTGGTTCCACCAGTACAAAAGAATCAGATTCCCTGCTCACAGTATTCATATCTGTCACGATCACTTTATAAGTGCCTGTTGGCAGGCCCGAAGCAATTGCTGTCGTCTGTGGCAATAACACAGGTGTACCGGCATCTATACGATACCATTGATAGAGATAGGGTGGTTGCCCCGCAGGATATTTCATACCACCTGTCGTGGCCACGATCAGCGCGCCATCTGCATCTCCTTTACAGGATACATAATGCTGTTCCGTCACCGTTGTAACGATGGGGTCTGGCTGGGTGACATGGAAAGGCTGTTCAAGATAACATGCCTGTTCATCGGAAGCCAGGCCTGTACCGGTATAATTGGCATCTGTTACGGTCAACACATAATCGCCCGCGCCAATATTGCTGAGCAGCGTTTCATAACCGCCCGGCTGCACGGATGATGTATAATTACTTAATACGGTTCCATCTGCCTTCTTCCAGGTAATGTTATAAGAACCATCCGCTTTTGCTGTACCACCTTTCAGCAATACTTTGATATTGCCATCTGTATAGCCATAACCACGCGGGAAGGTAACAGGCGCAGTAACGATCTGTAATGCTTCCGCCGGCTGCGCAATGAACGACAGGTCAGATACCTTACAAGCATGGTAGTCCTGGACATTCAGTGTATAAGTACCTGTAGCAAGATTGGTAGCTGTAACGGTTGTAGCTCCTCCTGTCCAGGCATAGCTGAATGGTGGTGTACCACCCGTCACTGTTGCGGTGGAAGTACCATTGCTGCCGCCAAAGCAGGATACCGGTGTTTCGCTGAACTGTATCTTCAGATCGCCGGGTTCTATAAAATCTTTAGGGTCTGAATATTTCTGAATATTGTTGGCGTCTGTCACAAGCACCCTGTAACGGCCGGTATTAAGTCCCGTAGCCTTGATACTGGTAATGTTCAGGTCCTGCCAGTTACCGTTCACGTCCTGTTTATACCATTGGAAAGTATAATAAGGCGCCGCGGCCATCCGCACACCGCCCGCAGGTACTGCCAGCAGGCTACCATCACTCATGCCATAACAGGAGATACTATCGGCAACACTAATACCGGCTTCCAGTACCGGAGGGTCTGTCAGTTGTACCTGTTCCGTATAGAGACAGCCACCATTGCCGGCCGGAGCAGCGGCATCATAGTTCTTGTCTTTCACTGTCAGTGTATACAAGCCAGCGCCCAGGTTACTGAGCTTCGTGGTATAGATATTATTTCCTACTGTATTTACCGGTGTGAAAGTTTGCCCGTCAGATCTCGTCCAGGTAACATTATACGAGCCATCCGCGAAAGGTGAACCTCCTTTCAGCCGCACGGTGATGCTGCCATCTGTACTGCCATTGGCCAAAGGATCCACAGCGGTCACGTTGTCTTTCTGTAAGGGCGCATCCGGCTGTGTGATGCTTACCGCTGCTTCTGTGTCGCCAGCGCCATTTTTAGCAGGACAACTGTTTTTATCCGTAATAGACACAACATAATCTCCCTTCCTGAGATTGCTGAAGGTATATGGATTGGCAGTGAAATCTGTTGTATTGAAAGCAGCATCTCCCGCTGCCTTGTATAATAACTTGTATGGCTGCGTACCACCGCTGCCCGATAAAGTGATGGAACCATCGCTGCCATCATAACATTTTACTGCGCCCGGCACCGGAGTTGAAAATACCAGTGGCTGCGGGTCAAAGATCGTCACAGTAGCCGTATGAGCATTTGAACCGCTATAAATGCTGTTACCCTGGTAACCACCGATCAGCGTCAGTTTATATGTTCCGCCACTCAAGGGTCTGTCAGCCGGTGTGGTGTAAGTACCGTCAGCCGCTATTACCACATCAAAGTTCTTTACCGTTCCTCCCGGCCCTGCATTAGGGTCCACAGCCTGCAGACCCAGTGTTTCACCCGGATACAGCTGCCTGCTGAACTTCAGCTTTATTCCTCCGTCCGCTTTGCCATAGCAGGAAACATCAACACCTTTTGCATCAACGATTGTCGGGGACGAAAGACTGATCACCAGGTTATAGGGAGCCGTATATGTTTCATTTCCACAAACATCGTAGCCTTTGATCATCACTGTCTTTCCCAGATTGGCAAGGCCTGCTCCGGACAGCAGCTCATTGGCGCTGAAATAACTCGGGTTTTTCCACAGCAGGTTCTCAGGAAAAGCCCGGACAGTAACCCAGTTATCGAGGCTATAATACCATCGCATGACGTCGGCCCTGATGTCTGGGTTCAGCGTCTTTATATATACCTGCTGATCTACAGGCAGTGTTGTGTTGTTAGGCTCCGGCCCCGAGGTGATATGACTGAAATATTGCGAAAGGCTGATATTAATAGTCGCATCCGATGCAGACATGCCATTATACGGCGTACCCACCGTCATGTCAAAGAAATTGCCGTTATTGTTGACGGCTATCTTTTTCGTACCCGTCTGGTACCCCTGGTTGGATTCATTCCTCCACCGGTAATTAATATCGATGTCCTTGATCCTTTTCGCCTCCCATTCCGAGACAGAACGCCAGATCTGTTCATTTTCATAAGCAGGTGTGTAAGACCTGTCTTTCAGGCTAAAGGTCTCATTGGTACCATCAGTGTAATTCAATGTAGCGTACGATTCGAAATCGTAGGCATAGCGGCTCAGCTTATGGTTGACATCAAACTTTATCTCGAACTTGCTCGAGAGTGGCCGCATAATAATCTGCAGTTCAGAATTGGAACCGAATCCGGGAAACAGTCCTTTATAACTGAGCGTATGGCATCTTTCACTATAGTCTATATCAGGTGTATAGGTTGTTCCCTGCGCAGCTACGCTACAGTTCCCATTCTTCTTAATGGTGTAGATGCGGAATCTTTTCACCTTGTTATCAGACGAAAAGACAAAAGTTCCAAAATAAGTTTTGTTCCCGAAACCTCCGGTTGCTACCCCATCCAGTTTGGTCCTTGTTACAAGCTTTTCCCCATTCTCCATTTCCGCTACAACACTTGTATAGCTCTCACAACCGGCGGTACCGTCCTGCCCATACATATAGATAGACCAGAAGAAATCATATTTCACTGCTTCCTGGGCCAAACAACGGCTTGTAACTAATAAGAACAGCCAAAAGAGTAAAAATCTTTTCATAGCCATCGTGTTTATATCTTAATATTTAACTTCTATTTCCTGGTATTGCCCCATTGCACCATTCGCCTTTACCACACGGATACCATATTTGTAAGTTGTATTGATCTTTAACTGCTGATCTGTAATGCTTCTTGTACCTCCCTCCACTACTTTCCACAGCGTCACCGGCTGATCTTTCTCTCCTTTGTACAACTGGTACTCAGCCGTCTTATCTGCTATCGCATTCCAGGACACTTCAATGTACCGTTCCTGCCTGTTGGCCGCAGCGTTGAAGCCTTTTACGCGGATCGATTCAGGGCTCACCGGCACCTTCACCGTTACAGGTTGCACCGGCACAGATTCCAGTCCGCTGCTGTCTTTTGCGGTGATGATGTAAGAGTAGGTGTTACCGCCAACAACGGCCGCATCAGAATAGCCATACACGCCCTTCGCCGTCATGCGACTGATAAGATCCCATTTAGTGGTTTTGTCCAATCCTACTTTCCTGTACAGCAGATGTTCCGCCACATCTTCATCACTGCTGCGTGCCCATGACAGGTACACCGTATCGTTCTTCACACTATAACCGGAGAAGATGGGAGAAGCAGGCGGCACTACGTCCGGTTTCTTTGCTTCCAGCACTGCAGAGAAGGGAGATTCGTTATACCGCTGGTCCAGCGCCTTTACTGCGTAATACACTTTACTGTTCAATGACTTTACTGCAACACTGTCTCTGAATTCGTTGTTACGCCATACGCTATCGATCACGGGCGACATTTCCTCGCCGGGATTATTCCCCCTGAAGATGGCATACCCCAAAAGATCGCTCTCCTTATTCTTCTCCCATTTCAGGCTTACAATCCCATTGCTGTCTATCGTTGCGGAAAGCCCTACGGGGGCTACCGGCGGCGTAGAATCCACCGGCTGGACCAGCACAGGGAATGAAGTGGTGGTACCACCATCCTTTGCTACGGCCGTCATGGTGAAGTAGTTGGTAGGATTCAAATGCGCATATTCCAGGGAACGCTGCTCAGGCGCAATATTGTCCATCACTACCTTATACGGTCCGCTCACAGTCGGCGCCTGGTTCAGGCGGAAACCTTTGATCAGTTTATTACCTGCTTCTTCAAATTCCCAGCTGATCGTTGCAATGCCTTTTTCGTCTACATTATTACTGCGGATGTTAGGCACATACCGCAGGAGGTGCTTTCCTTTACCGGAAGCAGGTGCTGATGGAGGCCCCAGTTCACCGAAAGGCGAGATACCTCTCACACGGTAATAACAGGTCCTTTCATTGTCAGGCAGGGAATCCATGTAGTACATGCGCGGAGAAGGCTTATCGTCTTTCTCGTTAATATTAGCCACCGGCAGATTGGTAGCACGTTCGTACGTCACACCATTATCCATTGATTTCTCCACGATCCAGGATGTATAGTAAGCCTTATAGGCATTATACTCCCAGCTCAGCATCACGCTTTTATCTCCGAATATAGCGCCTACATCACCGGGCTTCGGAAGCTCTTCATAATTGCTCATACCGATATACACATTGCCGGTATCTATTTTCAGCTTACTGGCAGGCGCCAGTGTATAGATGCGATAGAGGTATCTTTCCGTAGGCCTTGCCGTATTGTCTTCCCAACCCCAGCCGGCCATTTTAGCGGCAGCAAAACTGTTGTCGGCCGCATACAGGGAGAAGGCAAAACGTTGTTCCTGCTCGGCTGATTGTGCAATGATGCTGGCCACACTTTTATTGCCCGTGTTACCCGATACCTCGAAGGTCTTACCATATATCGCCTGTGCGATGATAGCCGCATACTGGTCTTTCTGCGCAATACCTTCCCAGGCATCCAGCGGCATAGGCTTCAGGGGCGTGGTGTTCAGCACTTTCTTTTCCGGCGCTTTCAGCACCTGCCCGTCTCTTGCCACCGTGTACCGCACCAGTTCGAAACCATATTGATTGGTGGTTTTCCAGGCAGCAGGATTATCCACCGCCCAGCGCAGCAATACGCCCGACTTACGCACGGTGGCTTTCATGTACAGGTTATTGGTTGCTTTGCGTTGTGCACTTGCAGGAGCGGAGCAGAACACTCCGGCCATCATTAACAGCGACAATATTATTTTCACTTTCTTCATTACCGGATTTTCAGAGAATTATAGTAATCAAACATCGCGTTGCTGGTCTTCGTACCATCTGGCAGTACATACTGGTATTTCACTTTATAGTTGCCATAGCGCATGAACGGGAAGGTACTATTGAGCAATACATTCGCATCACCGGCATCGCCCGTCCGCATGTATTTCAGCACAGCCCTTGTCTGCAGGTCTATATAGTCAGCCTTATAAATAAATGGCAGGTCGTAGAGGTACGGGATCCTTGTTTTATACCAGGAAGTAACACCACCAGTCGCTGCTTCTGCCAGGTAGCTTGGCATAATGAGCAGGGCTTTATCGGGCACCACACCTAAAATGTGTACGTCCCTGTTCACGATGGTGATCTCACCATTCTCCTGGTAATGCTGATATAAAAGCGGGTTGATATCACTACCGAAATAGGCGTCTTCCATAGTAGCAGTAGCGGTGACCAGCGGACTGAAACCAGTACCATTGTTACCTGTCATTTCTGCCACCTCGAAGCCTTCATAGTCACCTACATCCGCCAGGAGCCTGATCACGTCTGAAGTAACACGCTCATACAATCCATCCTTCAGTTTCAGTTTACCCATCTTCTCTGCAAATGTCTTATACACGCTGGAGCGGAAACTGTAATTCAGCAAGGACTTCGTAATATCCCCTCTTGTCACTACCTGTGCTTTGTTGTTCGCTACCTCGTAGCTGCCATCCTCACTTTCTTCTTTCTTAGGTTGGTCGTATACCGCCACGGTATCAGTGGCCGATGCATTTGGTGGTATGGCGATGATATCAAAGCGGTAAGCCGTACCCAGTGCCAGCGGCGCCTGGTTATAGCGGATCACCTGGTTGATGGAGTCGTAAGACATTTCAGCCTTCAGCGTATTACCGCCTGCACCAGCTACTCTCACTTCATACTTCCAGCGCGGATCGAAGAGGTAAGCCTGTCCTCTTCTCAGGGTGACGAAGCCCTGTGGATATTCATCCCTGTAGAAGTTTTGCTGGTTTATCACCGGGTAGGTGTATGCCAGGTTGCTGACAGGTATATAATCGGGTGCTGTACCTGTTGTGAAGCTGACTGTTTTTTCTTCCATGCATTCCTTACCATCTGCATAGTAAGTCTGCCAGTTGCCATTCACCACTTCTTCAAAGGTGATCTTCACATATGCTTTCAGCGGCCTGTTGGAAGGCAGTATCTCTTTCGAATAGAAAGAAACGATATCGCCGTTATCATTCCATTTCAATGTACCCGGTACGGCCACACCATTGTCGGTGATGGTGAAGGCAGACAAGCGGGAGCGATAGGAACGCTTACCGTTATCGTCTTCCACTTCGAACACTTTCCCCACACTCATATTGAAAGCAGCCTGCGGAGCGGTGAACACATCCACCCCGTCGCTCTTATCTGCCGGTGTTACGTCAGATATCATCTGCACATCTATAGGGCTACCGGAACCGTTCACGATCTGGCATTCTTCACCAATGGTCACTTTCATGCGCAGATTTCCTTTTACCAATCCACCGAGCACGCTGAACTTCACCGCCATATACCCGCGCATCCAGGTAGGATTAGGCAGTTTGGCCTGCATCAGTACAGCCGCAGCTCCGGAGATGATCGGGAAGCGCCCTTTAATGAAGCGGAGATTCACCTTCACACCCACTTCACCCTGCAGGTATACGTAGGCCTGGCCATTGGCGTACCAGCCATCCATACCAATTGGTTCTGTTTTACCCACACAATGCGACTCGCCGTAATCTTTCAGCATGATATCGAAACCGACGCCACATTTAAAGTTTGCATAGAGAATGAGGAAGGTGATATCGCCGGTTTCCACGGTGATATTGGCGCCGAAGGCAAAGCCTTTACCACCGCCGGTAGCGTTGAGGTCGCGCATATAATCCAGTTCACTCATTTGTACACCCAGGATGTCGGCCACTTCCTGCGGAGGAGGCGGAGATCCCGGGATGTTATCACCTGCCATCAGGTAGGCCCCTGTCTGTATCTTGATACTGCCTATACTGAATTTGAGGCCCAGCCTGTTTTCAGGCGTACCCATATAGAAATACCATTCTCCCGGTGCAATATGGATCACGGCCCATCCTGCCCGGTTGCCCGTAGCGGTGCCCGTCAGCATACCACCTGCGGCATTGACATACACATCGAAATTGGCATGGAAGGTAGAAGAGGTAAAATCGTATTGAATACCTACATAGGCAGACAGGCCGGTCTCTCCCACGCGATAATCATCTTTAGCCAGGGCCTGTCCCGCTGCGGATGGATTGGATACTTTAAGCGCCGCCAGCTTGTCTCCTACACCACCCAGGTCTTTGATGGCTTTGGCTTCCGCATCGGCCAGCTGCTGGAATTTCTTGCCCAGCCGCTCGGTGATGTTACCTACACCAGGTATTATTTTGAGAATGGTAGCATAACCATAGAAGCCCATGAAATTGATACCACCGCTGTTATTGAAAGCTACTTCAAAGGTGACCTCCCCGTTCGCCACTTTAGCGCCGACGGTAAACAGTACGGTGGCCTTGAGCCCCAGTCCTGTGTTCTCGTCCGGCACATAGTTCACGCCCGTCAGGGAAGCCTGCATATTCACACCGTCTTTCTTCATATGGTAGTAGGCACCGCCGCCAAAACCATTGATGGCAATAGGCGGTATCACCATGATGCCCAGCCCCAGGTCGGCTTTCGCCTCTACGTACCAGTAACGGAAATCCTTACTGCCGAACAATGCCCTGGCATCCACCTTCACTTTTCCATTCAGTACTTTCATCTTGATGGAACCGCCGATAGCGTCGCCATATACAGGATCATCCCGCATGATCTGCAGGGTGCCATCTATGGTCATGGCGCTGCCCAGTTCCGCGTGTATGGAGATCAGGTCCAGTTGTAGTTTCTGGAATTTCCAGGATTGATAATCGCCCTTCTCTTCAAAAGCGCCCACTACAGACACGCGGGTCTCTCCGCCGAACTTGCCCGACATGAGGTTCACTTTGACACCAAAGAACAGGGAGGCGTTCTTCTCATTTGCAGACAGGCCGATCTCTGTAATAGTAACAGGGAAGTTGCTGAACTTCGCTTCATCATTATAACCGAAGTAAGTAGCGGTGAGATAAGGCGCTTTTGTTTGCAGGTGCAGGTTAGTGAATTTGATGCCCTGGAAGCTGACGATCTTTTTCTTCGTATCGTCTGCATCGCCGGCAGTGCCTGAAGTAGTGATGCCTATCTTTCCATTCAGATTAGCCTCCGGCTCGAACTGACCGTCCGCCAGTTTCAGCTGCACCCAGGAATTGGAATCGAGATCGGCTTTGGCGCCCCATACATCGAATGATAGTTTCTTCAGCGTACCCATTTTCAACAGGTATTCATTGTCGGCCGTAATGACCGCAGAATAGAAAAATGGCGTGGAAGAAACAGGCAGCTGGATGGTGCCATCAAAACCGGCTCCTGTGAGATGGTTGGCTTCCAGGTCTAAATTGAATTTATCTACCGAAAATTTCCATCCGGAGGCCGAACCTGCCGGTAGTATATTCTGGCCGAAAATAGTGCCTGAAATGCCGTTATTATCGATCACCAGGTTCTTCGCTCCAAAGGAGACCCGTTCCTTGATATTTTTGCCTTTGCTGAACTGCCTGGGCAGAATCACCTCCAGGTCCTGGATATATACCCCTCTCCACAATTCCGGCGTACCTGCCGGCATATAGCGTTCTGCATATCCTTTCGGGTAAACGATGTCTGTACTATTCCTGATATCACTGCCATCGTACACCGCTTTTCCCACATGAAAGCCGAAGTCTTTCAGAGAAGTGATCTCAAAAGCAGGTAGTGATACACTAACAAGGATATCGTTCCAGTCCCTTACTGTGGTCTGGAAAGCAGCCTTCACCACCTTCGCCGTATCTTTTTCCCTTTCATCTTTCGCATCCAGTGGGGTGAGCAGGGAACGGGGGAACATGATATCGGCTGAAATGCTCAGCTCTTTAAAACCGGAGCAGTCCATGGTAACATAGGTCTGATCCAGGCCCTCTCCTGTCTGCATGTTCATGCCTCCTTTCAGTATGATGGCAGCACTGCCGCCATTGATGTTGATAGGAATATTCCCCAGCAGCACCAGTTTGGAATCGCCGATGATGCCACCGGTATAGGAAAGCTTCAATCCTTTGATACCAAAGAAGATCTTTTTCGGGTTCTGCGGGATCTCCAGCTTTGCATATACTGTCAGCTCAGCATAACCGGGGTGAAATATCACGCTGCTCACAGCGATCTTCACATTGGTATTCCCAACCTGCTGTTGCAAACCGATGGGCAGCTCGTTCAGATCGTCGGGCCCCAGTTCGCTGGTATAGTGATTTGATTTGTCCAGTTTTTCAAACTCTTCCTGCGCTTTCAGCTGGTAGGCATTCACGGAACTATCTGCCGGGAACAGGCTGCTGAGGTACGCTGTAGTGAACAATGATTCCGTAGCGGCGGGCAATGCGCTGCCTGCCAGCAGCTGGTCCATCTGCGGAAAGCTGCGTTGTTCGGTCATCATGATATTGTTCACCGGAAATTCTTTACCGGGGCCATGTAAGCGGGAAGAATCCGGGTCGCCGGCCCACGCCTTCGTGCTGCACCAAAGCAGCATCAACAGTAAAGAGAGCGGGTAATACTTATTCATAGGTAGCGGTAATACGTAACGTTAAAAATTGTAATTATATCCCAGCGTCACTGTCTGGTCGTTCACTGTTCCCTTCAAAGGTACCCAGCGTAATTGCTGGATAGCGCTCAGGTTCAGGTTATGTTTCTTCTGCACCCTGTACCCGGCATTGGCCCGGAGGTTCAGTACCTTTCCCTGCTGTACGCCGCTGGCGGTACTGGCATTGTAAGACACGCTGCCGCCGGCCGTCATCTTTTTGTTGAACAGGCGGCTGTTCACGGCGGCTGTCGGCCCCCAGGTGAGATAATCGTCCCTGCCAATGGTATTGTAGCTCAGGTTAAAAGCGGCGGTCACATTGAGCTGTGCGGGTATGAACATGAGCGAGTAGGCGAGATTGCCGTTATAAAAACGGGAACCATCACCTTTGTGCAGCACACCTTCCCGCAGGTCTGCCGCATCCTGTAAGCTGAAGTTCATATTCAGGTTCTGGCTTTTGCGCTTATCTGTTTTCAGGATATAGTTCACATTCAGTGTGGTATTCTGTGAGATCTGCTTAAAGTTCAGTGTATCCAGGTTCTGAATCGGCGTTGTCTGGTTGATGAGGTCAAACTGGGAACGCATATTCATATAGGTCTGGAAGTTAGAGTAGGTAAGGCTCATGTTCAGCCTGTCTCCCGGGTTGTAGTTCATGTTAATGGAGCTTACCATACGGGAGGTCTGCCCGGATTTTGTATGCGCCAGGTCATCCCGCTGGTACCCCACGTTAACGCTCACGTTGGCCTTGTTTTTCAGGAAAGGCTGTGAGAAATTCACCGTAATATTTTCGAGGTCATTATTGAAATAATATGCGCCCAGTGTCTGGTAACCGGGATCGATCCTTTCATAGCCCAGTCCGATCGTGCTTTTAAAGAAGGTATAGTTCATCCCTGCTTTAATGGCTTTATAGAACAGGGTGGATTTGTGATCGTACATGAATACGCTGCCCAGCAGGTTACCACCTTGTTCCTTCACGATATTAAAGTCTCTCTTGTCCATCTGCACGGCACTGTTGGCGTATTCAAGGCTCAGCTCCAGTCCTTTGGAGGGCCGCAGCATACCGTTGATACTGAAGGTCACATTCTTTTTAGGAGAGATATAGAGGCTATCGGGCAGCGCGGGAATAGAAGAAGGATCATCCTTGGCAGCGAAGATAGAAAACCCCAGTCCGTAATTTTCTTCGTTCAATGTCAGTTTGGTACCATAACCTATGCGTTGAAATGTGGGCAATACATTCCTGTTGGTACTGTCGTAGGCAACAGCCCGCGACAGGCGGCCGTACATGGCGCTGACGCTCCATTCATTGGTAGTGGCCACATCCACACCTATGCCCCGGAACTGTATACCGTTGAGCGTATAGGGGGAGAAGGTCATGGCGACATCTCCTATATGACCGGTAATGCCCTTGTAGGTGGGGTGTAAACTCAACCTGTTGGGCGTGGTAGGATAGGTATAATTAATACCTGCATTAGTAAGGTTGAAAGAGAACGGCAGATTCACCTGGCTATAGATATTCAGGTTCATATTTCCATTCAGGTACCAGGTAAAGGGTTGCCTGCCCGACATTTCACTTCCGTTATGGAAAATGGTACTGGCATTCAATCCACCATTCACTTTTAAAGGAGCGCCCTTACCGAACATTCCTTTCAGATTGGCAAGATCCACCTGTTGCGCGCGCAATGCCGGCGGCAACAGCAGGAGGCCCAAACAATACAATAAATATTTCATACACGTAAGGGATCTACTGTGTTACAGTAATCAGTTTGCTCTACTTCTGCACTTTAATGTCAACGATTATATATGAGGATGTACCATCAGGTACAAACGATTTAACTTTAATGGCTCCCATTCTTCCATCTGCCGTACGGAACAGTACAATACGCGGGCTGAGGGCGTTCGTAAAAGGCACTCCACCTTCAGCGCTGTTGCTGATACTCAGGCTCTTCAGGGGCGCATCATCTGTCATAGCGTCAAAGTCTGCCGCTGTGAAGGACAAGCCGCATCCGCAGGCTTCCTGGCTGTTAATATAACGGGTGTAGGTAGCGCCGGGTATACTGCCGAATGCATAGGTCGATGTTGAATCGGGCGAGATGAATTTGTTGTAACTAAAACCCTGGTTCAGGCCGAAGAATACGATATCAATGTCCTTCCCTGCAGTTGTCAGGTCGTCCCCTTTCCTGAACACTTTACGCAGGCGGGTGGCATAATAGGCCCCGATCGCCGATTGGGCGGCATTGATACCGAGCTTAACATCCCTGAGGGTGCGCAGGCCGGTGTTTGCTTTTACGTCTATGATCTTTGTGACAGTCTTTGATTCTTTTCCATTCTCAGCGGTAAGTGTTACCTGGTAAGTGCCGGGGTCTTTGAAGTAGATGGTCGTGTTAGCTGCGGTGTCATTGGCAATTGCGCCTCCGGTAGCCGTCCATTTCCTTGTCAGTAAATTTGCTGCTTTGCTCTCCAGTATGGCTGTCAGCGGGGCTTCATAATCATCATCCTCAAATGAGGGCTCCATTGTAAAATCATTCGTCAATGCGGGCTTTACTGTTATGATCTTCTCTGTTGTGAATTCCTGTCCGCCGTTCGTTACCTGTAGTATGATCTTATGCGTACCGGGTGTTGTGAACGTTACATCCGGCGGCGACTGAGCAGTAGCGCTGGCAGGCTCACCATTCTCAAATGTCCATTTATATGCGGAGGCGCCGATGGTATTATTGATAAGATGAACTGTTACCGGTGAAAAATCGTTTACCAGCACCTTTGCATCAAAGGCAATATTAACGGTGCTGTCAATATGGATCTGCTGTGTTTTTACCTGTCTTTCGTCCTCGTTCCAGGCCTCGAGGGTGATCTTGTAATCGCCTGCCCGTTTGAACACGACAGTGCCCGGATTTTCATAGTCAGACGATGCCGGGTCTCCTCCTTCAAATGTCCATTTAAAGTGGGTTGCACCGATAGTACGGTTCGTAAAACTGATATTTGCGGGAGCGGTGTATATGCTATCTTTTGCAGTGTAAATAAAATCAGTAGTAACCGGTATTCCTACTTCTTTAAAACAGGATGTCAATAATAGGCATAACCCCAATCCATAGGTTATTTTATTCATAGGTAGGGTATGGTAGTCCGTAACAAACACTCAATCATGACAAATATATCAATATAATTTCAAAGTATGGAAATTTTTTATATATCAATGAGGCTAAGGGCCTTAGCAGGTTGAGTATAGCAGGACCGCCCCACAAAAAGAAAAAAATGAGGGAAAAGTTGCTGTTCCTTGGGATCGGGTCAGTTAATGGCGCATGGATGAAAGGCCTATCGCATTTAATAAAAGCTGAGACGTATATACTATACTGGTTTCAAATAAGGTGCCAGAATGTAGTACATTTTACACACAAACCCGCTGCAGTACTGCCTGAGCACGGTGTAAAGCTATTGATATCACTGTATTTTTCTTGTTATTCCACGGCAGTAAAAATTGATCATCTATCCGCTGCAATCGTTTGCTGTAGCTATTTTGGACACATCCTCATTTCATCTATAGCTGGTACTTATGTGTAGGGCGTGCTGCTGTACCCGGTATTTACTGGTACGAAAGTGGTATAATATTAATCCGAGTGTCCCCAACATTGTTTCACTTAAAACGCACGGCATGAGAAACGGTACAACCACCACCGCAGGTATTGCCAGACAAAGGACAGGAGCAGGGATAGTAAAGCAGCCGGTGAACGGTCATAAGACCAGGGATATCGCTGTTATTGCCGGCGTGAGCGCCATTGCAGGCTCGCGTACTACACTGGCACCTGCGCTTGTTTTCCCTGAAAGCAAAGTACTTACTTTAATGGCTGCCGGAGAGACCTACCTTGACAAACTACCCGGCATAGGCGACAGGATCGAACCGGCAGGACTAATTAGCAGAAGCATTTCCGGCGCCCTTACCGGGGCCATCGTTAGCAGAAGAAGACATAAGAGTATGTGGCTGGGCGCTTTGATAGGCGCCGCTGCAGCCTGTGCAGGCGCTTATGTCACCTATTATGCCAGGAAGAAATTCGGGAAGATCACGGGCACGCCCGATCCTATTGCAGGGCTTGTAGAGGATGTAGCCATGATCTGCCTGGGCAGTATTTTACTGAATGATGACCGGATATAGACTATGTATAAACCTAAAGGCCGTCCCCCAAATGGCGGGACGGCCTTTCTTGTGTTCCTTCACGGCGTATACCGTTGCCGGATATTATCTTCTAACGGGAACGACTATCTTCTTTCATTATACACACCAAATTCTGCGATAGCAGGAGGCGCACTGAACTCGTCGATCACGATACGTACGCGTCCACCCCATACACTGTCAAAGCGGTGTATCTTCACACGGCCCTCTCCTTCACCTTTAGCCAAAGGTTTCCAGGCGCCGTTATCTTCGTACTCAAGATGATACTTTTTGATATTGCTGCCATCTTCCACAATGCTGATCATATTAAAGCGCTGCGCTTTGTCGAAGTCTATTTCATACCATGGTTGCTTTACAGTGGAATTAGACTGCCAGCTGGTGGTAAAACGATCATCATTTGCGAAGTCCATGATGTTCATATCATCGCTCCAGCTGGAATTGCTGCGCTGGAACTTGGCGATATTGGAAGAGATGATCGGCGCAATAGCCGGAGGCAATGCAGGCATAGCCCCGGTATTCTTCCAGCGTTTACCTACTTCTTCCAGGGCTTTCACAGCGTTAGGATCGATCAACCCATCCGTGTTAGGCGCTACGTTGAGGATGAAGTTACACCAGGCTTTGTTCAGCGGTATCAGGATCTCGTCTACCAGTTTTACCGGATCTTTCACAGGCGTGGTTGGGAAATTCGTTTTCCAGAACCATGCGCTGTTGATAGGCAGACAGGATAATGCAGGCAACCTGTTGGCCTCTTTGGAGATGTGCTGTCCTGCACCCTGCTCGTACGATTTGATATCTGTATAAAATAAAGCCTCTGTAGGATATTTTGCCGCGTTGAGGTCCATCACCAGGCAATTAGGCTGCAGGCTCTTAATGAGGCGGTAAACCTCTTCAAAAGGGATTTCATCATAAGAGATCCTGGACCAGGGTGCATCCCAACCATCGATGATCAGCGCAGTGATCTCCCCGTAGTTGGTCAGCAGCTCTGTCAACTGTGCCTTCACCATTTCAACATGCTTGCGCGTAATTTCGTGCGGACGCAGTTTGTGATGGGTATCCAGTATGGAATAGTACAGCATTACTTTCAGTCCTTTGGCGCGGAAAGCATTGACATATTCCCTTACCACATCTTTTTTATAGGGACTGTTCATCACGTTATAGTCCGTAGTCTTTGTATCCCAGATACAGAAACCGCTGTGATGTTTGGTGGTGAGGCAGCCGTAGCTCATGTTGGCTGCTTTGGCAGTAGCTGCCCACTGGTTACAGTCAAGTTTTGCCGGATTGAACACTGATACCGGTGTTTCGGGATCGGGCCAGTCCTGGTTGGCGAAAGTAGGAATGTTAAAATGGATAAACATGCCGAAACGCAGATCAACGAATTGCTGTTGCAGTGTAGCGAGCGGCGTGGCGGCTGGTTTTACCTGCGCTTTTAACATGGCAGGCATTAATAGTTGGATGCCCAGTAAGAGACGTAAACAAATTGTCTTCTTCATAGTGACTTTGATGCGATTTTGGATTTAGAGACCCTTGTGTCGTGGATAATGTATTTCTACACTGCTCTAAAATATAACAATCATACTATGCATTTCCCGTATGGTAATACAATATAACGAAAAGCGAATTTCCCATTAGTTGATACATTTTAACAATTTAACAGGAATATGGATGAGTATGTTGTGAAATGTGGCATGGTGTTGGATTTATGGGGGTTACAAGGAACAACAGTAAGAGTCATTAAAAACAAACACAATTTGTATGAAACGAAGAGTCATATTCTTATTAGCATTATCATGTCCCGTACTATTATTCTCCTGCGTCAGCACCAAAAAATTCAAGGCTTCTGAAGCCAGGTATGCCGATTTAGCTGGCAAATACGCAAGCCTGCAGAGCAAACTGGATGATTGCCAGCGTAGCCTGCGCGATACTGCTTCTGCGTTTGAGCGTAGCAGAAATATGAACGAAGAAAGACTGGAAGGGTTAAAGCAGAATAATAATACGTTACTGAACCAGCTGAAAGACCTGTCTGTTATCAGCAATTCACAGGCAGAAAGCATTAAGAAATCGCTGGATAATATAGGCGCCAAAGATGCCTATATACAGGACCTGCAATCCGCCATTGCGCGTAAAGACTCTCTGAACATGGCACTTGTGATGAACCTGAAGGGCGCTATTGGCAACCTGGATGACAAAGACATTAACATCAAAGTAGAAAAAGGCGTAGTGTATATCGACATATCAGATAAACTGCTGTTTGAAAGCGGTAGCTACGATATCACTGCCAGGGCGAAGGAAGTACTCGGAAAGGTAGCGAAAGTATTGCTTAACCAGCCTGATATCGAGTTTATGGTGGAAGGCCATACAGACACCAATCCTTTCAAGAGAGGCGTGTTGCTGGATAACTGGGACCTGAGTGTGAAGAGGGCTACTGCCGTAACAAGGGTATTGCAGAATGACTATGGCATTCCTCCTGCCCATATCACTGCCGCAGGTAGAGGTGAATATCTGCCTGTTGCTTCCAACGATACACCTGAAGGCAGGGCCGCTAACCGCCGTACACGTATCGTGATACTGCCACAGCTTGACCAGTTCTTCAAACTGCTGGAAAAGAAGTAAGATCATCATCCATTTCATTATAGCAAGGAAGGGCGTCTCCGTTTCGGGGGCGCTCTTTTTGTTATCCTGATATCGAATAAAAAAAGGGTTTATCAAAAAGTGAAGTGCCAAAAAAGTGTCTAATTTTTGGCACCATCAACAGCCGGGAGAAATCACTCATGACATTCCGAAGCCGGCGCCCACGATCATTACAGGGAGTTTGGTAGTTGCCCAGGCAGCCCGGTCCAGTCAGCCCCAAAAGAATAAAGCCAGTAAAGATTTACCGGCCCATTCTTAAAGCTAATGCTGTTAACAAACATATGGCGTGCTTAATCTACCTTGGGAACTGTACATGGCTTATAAACACCGCCACTTTTAGGATTTTACAGGATGTTGTTTAACTAACCATTATTTTAATACTATTACCATTACCTTTCAATACGATAGCCGTCACCGTCCGGGTGGATTTTGTCTAAGGGAGCCAGTTGTACCAGGAACGAATCGATCGGCTTCCTTCTGTCGATAATAAGGCTGATCATGTTATTCTCCAATGGCTTATCTATCGTTAGCTTTTTTTGCCAATATATCCAGGTAAGTTTCACGATCTCTTTTTCGCTGGCGTCGTGTATGTATATTTCGTCGTTTAACCAACTTGTCTCATCTTTATCCATCGGACCTACCTTCAGCTGCCTGTCAAAGCCGGTAGCTACCTCCCCTGGTTTCAGCAGGGCTGTACTATGGCCATTGGTCACCTGTACATTGCCAGATACCAGGGCGATCCTCGGTTGCTGTTCATTATAGCTATTCACATTAAACTCGGTTCCCATAGCAATTGCCTTACTGTTTGGCAACTGCACTATGAAGGGCCTGCTGGCATTGGCTTTCACTGTAAAATAGGCTTCACCGTTTACGTTCACTGCACGCTCCCGTTCTTTAAAACGCAATGGAAACTTTAACTCAGTAGCAGAGTTGACTGAAGCTTTGGAGCCGTCGCTCAACTCCAGTGCGTACCGCTTGCCTGCCGGTACCGCCAGGGTGGCTGTAAGATCTTTGTTAATATTCTTTAAAGTGCGTAGCAGATAAGCATCGTCTATCAGTAAACCCTTATCGGGATCGATGGTTAGTTTTTCACCTGATAACGGCACCGTATCTCCGCCTATCAGCAGGCTAACGCTGACGGCATCCTTTCTTCCGGTATGTACGTTCTGTGGGCGTTGTTGAATAAGGTACCTCGCTATAACGCCTACCGCTATTATGGCCACCATGCAGGCGGCTATGGTTGTTGGGCGGACGTACCTCCTTCTTTTCAGCCTGACATGAGACGCAGACGTCATCTGATTACGGGATTCTGCCATCCTGATAATATTCATCGCTTCCTGTTCGAGGATGTCGCGATCAGGAATATTTACCGGAGGTGGGGTTTCATTCAAAAAATCAGAAAGTGCCCTTACTTCGGGAAATTTTTCCAATAAGTTATTTAACAGGACCTCTTCCTGTGGAGTGATGGATCCGGTGATGCGAGCTATAATAAGGGCGGTTATATAATCAGTAGTCTTTTTCATATTTGGTTTTTTTTGGGCAGGAATCAATGTTGTTTTTGCAGGATCATTGTTACTTATTGATATATGTCTTGAAAACCCCGCGAATTTTTTTTAGTATACGCCTGACTTTATGCGGTTCAATACCAAATTGCGCTCCTATCTCCTTTGGTTTCTTGCCATTTTCATACGCTGCGTTAAAAATCTCCTTTTCTATTTTATCCACCTGGTCCAGTTGCCGCTGTAATAATTCATACAACTCCTGTTTGGCTTGCAGGTCTGTTGCCAGAACTCCTTTGCTATGTTCATATAGCACATGCCTTTTAGCACTGGTTTGCGTGTTTCGAAAAAGTGTGTAACGTCTTTTGCGTGCGGCTCCTATCAAATACACTTTTAAACCGGTCGTTACGTCAAGTTTGGCACGTCTTTCCCAAAGGCTGCAGAATACTTCCTGCAGAATGTCATTTATATCGTTTTCCCCTAAACCCTGTGCTCTCAGAGACTGTTCGACAACCGGCTTATATTCTTCATATATGGTTTTAAATGCATTTTTATCCCCCTCTTTTAAACACTTCATCAGTTCTTGTTCTTGTTCTGGTGTCATTATTAAGTAATGTTTTAAATATTTTAAAGGTGAATAAATAAAAGCACGTTTAAATGTCACTGATACTTATCGGATTGATCTTCCAGATGTTATTTTGAAGGAGATTCTAATAATAAGTCTTGGCAAAATGGCATTTTGAACACAAGACGAAAAAAAAAATTAAAAAAAACTTTTACCGGTGGAATACTAGCTGCCACCCTTTAGCCATTTCCCCTAAAAAAACCAACCTGGAGCCGCATTGGAACATCCATAAATATTTTTTTTACCATTTGTCTTTTTGTACCGTTTGCTGAGACTTTATATATGGGAACATATTTATAAAGGACTCTTTACGGTACAATACATTTAATTAATTATGAAAAACGCTGTATGCCGCAGGGGCCTATACCTGATGGTGCTGGCTTTACTTTTATTCATTGGTCCCTCGCTTGGGCAAAAACACAATTCCACACCGGGAGCTAAGTCAGTAAGACTGGCATTCACCCGTGCGCTGTTAAAAACCGTTTTTAAGCGTATAGAAGAACAGGGGGGCCCCCATTTTTTGGGTACCTACAACAGGGCCACCCGTATTACCATACCACTGCGGGAGACGACCATTGACGCCTTTTTACAGCAATATCTTGTACCCTTAGGGTACACCTGCCGATGGACAGCAGATGGGAATATCATCCTCTATCCGCCATCTGCCGAGTGGGTAATGCCGGCAGAAAGCCAGCCATCGCAGCCGGCACCCGCCAATAAAGTGGTAACAGGCATCATTACGGATGAAGCCTTGCTACCGCTTCCCGGCGTGCATATACGGGTACAAGGAGGAAACTGGGGAACAAATACTGATACGGCAGGCAGGTTTCAATTGCAGGTTCCCCGCGCAGATGCCACGCTGGAGGTGCAGTTGATGAGTTATGAAACCCGGCGGGTAGCTCTTAACGGCCAGGAAACCATCCGCATTCAAATGAAGCCGGCTGACAAGTCCCTGGATGAGGTAGTCATTACGGGATACTCCGAGGGAGCCAAAAGATTTGTTGTGGGTGCTGTAACGCGGGTAACGCTTATACCCACAGAACAGGCAGGCAGCAGTAATGCGCTTACCGCCTTGCAAGGCAAGGTGCCGGGTTTACAAATAGATCAAACCAGCGGCATGCCCGGTAGTGCTGTTACAATACAGTTACGGGGGCGAAATTCGCTGATGAGCATTGCTATGCCACTGCTGGTGATCAACGGGATCCCCTACGCGGGCAGTTTGCCTGTCGCCAACCTGGGGTCTTCCCTCTCCTCCCAAAATGTGAATGGCGGCATCAGTTCGTTCAGCCTCCAGATGTTTGGCGAAATTGAATCCATTACCGTACTGAAGGATGCCGAAGCTACCGCTATTTATGGTTCAAAGGGCGCGAATGGCGTAATAGTTATTCAAACAGTAAGAGGGAAACCCGGTAAACTGATGCTGGACGCTACCCTGCTCAGAGGCTGGGGTAAAGTGGCCCACAAGTACCATCTGTTCGACACCGGAGAGTACCTGGATATGCGGGAGGAGGCCTTCCGTAACGACGGGCTTATACCGGGAAAAGACCCTGGTATCAATTATGCCCCGGACCTCACGGTATGGGACCGTTTTAAATACACAGACTGGCAAAAGGAACTAATGGGCAGGTCGGCTATCATCACGGACGGAAACCTGGCCCTGAGTTTTGGAGATGAACGGACCTGGGTACGCATTGGGGGCAATTACTACAAAGAAACATCCGTTTTCAGACGGGATCTGCGTTATGACAGAGCAGGTGTGAACTTTACGTTAGATCACATCAGTAAAGATACCAGCTTTAAGGTAAGCACCTATGGTTTTTATGCTGCAGATGGTGTCTATTCGTTTAACAGTTCTGTTAAAGCAGTATTTACACCGCCCAATGCAAAGGCAAGCCGGGACGACCATAATAACCTGTACTGGGAGCCGGGGTTGAACAATCCCTATGCTGATTTCCTGAAACGGTATTCTCTGGCGAAAAGGAACTATCTTATCAGCGCCTCCATGCAATGGAAACCCTTTGAAGGTCTTATAGTCAGAACCAACCTGGGGATCAGTGGTTTAAATACCAACGAAAATGATAAACTGCCCATTGCCAGCCAGAACCCTTTCTTATCTGCCGGTCTCACCGGCAGTGCCACCATTGCAGGCAAAGATGTATTGGGATATATTGCTGAACCAATAATAGAATACCAGCCGCTTTATTTACGGGGACTTACCCTGTTAGCAGGTGCATCTTTCCAGTACACCACTACTACCAACCGCATCATCACAGCAGAAGGCTATACCAATGATGCAGATCTGTCAAAACTTGATAAAGCCACCTACTTATCAGTCAATTTTAAAAAGACCTCAGCTTACAAATACGGTGCTCTTTTTGCGCAGCTAAAATACCATTGGCTGGACAGATACATCGTCAATGCCAGCCTGCGGAGAGATGCAAGCAGCAGATTCAGTCCGGAAAAGAACTCCGGTTATTTCTGGTCGCTGGGAAGCGCCTGGATCTTTTCGGAAGCCGCTCTCATTAAATCCGGCCTGCCCTGGTTGCGTTTCGGCAAACTGCGTGGCAGTATTGGCCTCACAGGCAGCGACCTGGTGGAAGATAACCAATACCAGGCCGTATGGGCCTCCAATCCGACAAACAACCCTTATCAGGGAGTACAGGGGCTTAGTCCCCAGGCGCCCTACAACCCGTATTTCTCATGGGAACGTTGTCTTAAAAAAGAAATGGCCCTTGATCTTACTTTTGGGGAAGACCTAATACAAACCAGCTTTTCTTATTTCCGTAACAAAAGCTATAACCAGATCTTACAAACAGAGTTGCCTGCCCAGTCAGGCTTCAGCAACATGCTGCGTAACAGTCCCGCTGTGATTTTAAATACCGGTGTTGAAATGGTGTTAAGCGCCAATGTGGTGAAATCTTCCACTGTACGGCTTTCCCTCGCGGCTAATATTACCCTTCCCAGTAATAAAGTGGTAGCCTTTGAAAAGCTGGAGACATCCCCCTACCACGGCACCCTGCTTTTGAATGCGCCGGTAACGGTCTTAAATAAGCTCCAATCGGAAGGAGTGGATAAGACGGATGGCTTATACAAGATGAAAGATCTCGACGGTGTTCCGGGCTATAACAAAGATGATTATACTAAGATAGGTTCTCTCGACCCAAGGCTATTGGCCGGTTTTGAATTAAGCTTTTCGTGGAAAAATATGACACTGGATATGGTGTGGGACATCCGGAAACAGATGGGACTCTCCTATCTGTACCCTATGATGCTGGCCGATCAATACCCTGGTGGTATGTCGAACCAGATCACCGACCTGCGCGACCGCTGGCGGCAGCCTGGCGATGAGGGGAAAAAATACCAAAAGCTTTCCAGTTTGCCGGGAGGAGCAGTAAATGGCAACAAAAACCTGATCATTAATTCAGATCGGTCTTATGCCAATACCAGTTATGCCAAGCTACGGGAATTGTCCCTGCGCTATACCCTGCCAAAAAAGCTGAAGTCCCTCCTGCACTGCAGGGATGCCAGCGTTTTCTTCATTGGGCGTAACCTTTTTACCATTTCAAACTACCCGGCAGGCGATCCGGAAATCGCAAACGTACTGTCACTTTCAACACTCAGGACAGTCTCATTCGGCATAAAAGTATCTCTGTAACAAGCAATCATTTCGACAATTATGATGATACGCAGTAAAATAACCGGCTATATTGTACTTATCGCAATCGTTTTAGAAGCCTGCTCTCTTATAACAGCAGATGTGCCCCTGGATGAAGTAGCGGGCAGGCAGGTGTTTGAGAATGCCGATTCGGCTATTGCCGCAGTAACAGGTATTTATGAGGGGATTGCATCTAACACCAATATTTTCTGTGGAGGTGCATCCGTATATGCCGGTATATATGCAGATGAACTGATCTATACCGGGCTATCTGTACCGGTAGTTGAGTTTTCCAATAGTACCCTTACTTCGGGCAATACAACCTTAGAGAGCATTTTCTGGAAGAACAGCTACTACTTTATTTACCGCACCAATGCCTGTATAGAGGGCCTGATAGCCAGCCAGGCAATAGGTAAAGCCCTACGGGACCAGTTGGTGGGAGAGGCTAAGTTTTTAAGAGCTATGCTGTACTTTCACCTGATACAATATTTTGGTGATGTGCCATTAGTAACTATTACCGATCAATCCTTTAATGAGCATATGCCGCGCACACCCCTTGTCGTAATAAAAGCAGCCATCCTCACAGATCTTGACGATGCCGTGGAACTACTGTCCCCGGTATACCCAACGCATGAGCGGGCAAGGGTGAATAAATGGTGCGCCAAAGCCCTACTCGCCCGCTTTTACCTTTACGAGAAAAACTGGGCACAGGCTGCAGCAGAGGCAACTGCCGTTATCAACAGCGGCCTTTACCAACTGGTCCCGGCAGACAGTGTATTCCTGATCAGCAGCCGGGAGGCCCTGTTACAGATACAGCCTGTAATTAAACGGTATCAGACCCTGGATGGTCAGCTGTTTATACCATCGGGCAATATACGGCCTAACTTTGCGCTAACACCTGCATTGCTAAATGCCTTTGAGACAGGCGACAAACGGAAAACCAGCTGGGTAGCCAGTAAAATAGTGAACGGCATCAGCTATTCCTATCCATTCAAGTATAAAAAAAGACCTGAATCGGCTACTGATGTCAAACTATCAGAATATACCGTATTACTTCGCCTGGCAGAATTATACCTGATCCGTGCAGAATGCCGTACCAGACTGGGCGAATTATCCGCCGCCATAAGTGATGTCGATGCCATACGCCAAAGGGCGGGCCTTCCGCTTATATCCAATACCCATGCAGGAATAAATGCAGACGATCTTCTGGCAACAATACTACATGAGCGAAGAACCGAGTATTTCGCGGAGCTGGGACACCGGTGGATGGACCTGAAACGAACAGGCCAAACGGACAGTGTACTGCAATCCCTGAAGCAAGGCTGGAAAAACAGTGCTGCGCTCTGGCCCATTCCTGCGACGCAGATCAGTTTAAATCCATCCCTGGTTCAAAATCCCGGTTATTACTAGTTCCATGGCAGCAGCGGGTTGGTTAGGCTGGTATACTACCAGGGTAAATCGCCGGTGGTATAAATTAACACGTTGTTCTTCGCACGCAGGCAAACATTAATAGAGGGAGCACAGAACGTTTGCGCCTGCTCTTTGGTTACGCCCCAGAGTATTGTGTCGCCGTTCCAGTCTATCCAGTCGTACAGTATACCGGAACCGGCCGACTGCATATTTACAGCTATAGCGCTGGTGGTGCCGGCGAGCAGCGCCAATGCAGAGAATAATAGCTTAATCTTTTTCATAGCGTATTGATTTTTGAAGGTGAGTGATGTGATGATGCATTAGCGTAAATGTCCCATGCCTGGCGGCAGCATGCAGCAGTGTAAAGTCCCCCGACCTATAGGCCGGCATATTTAATTACATTATAAATGCCAATCGTTTACGTTCTGGTTATTTCAGATGTTGATCCTGTAGATTAGTTAAGCACCCCGAAAGTTATTTTGAGCATTCTGTCGTTCACTAACATGCATACTACAAAATTTGCTGCATTCTTCAGTTAATAGCATGTTAACAAATAACGATTTTCTGATAGCTTTATCTATCCCTGTTGCCCTCACCGTGATAGCAAGATAGATGGACACTGATGGTCACTATTGCTTCGACAGATCGCATTTCTTTTTAAAGTGACATACCACCGCTATTTGAATATTTACCGCTTTTTTGTATATTCATGGTACCAATATACGTCCCTGAACTCTTTTATAAGTTGACTCAATAAATACCATGGCATAACAAAACACCATTTACCCAGTCACCCAATCACCATTCATTATCAACCACATAAACCAGAGAACGTGAAAGTAACCTGTTTCGTAGCTGCATTGATGTTCATCAGCTGTTTTTCATTCGGTCAGAAAGGCGCCCTGGAATTACGTCCGTACTACCGGTTGGACTGGTACCCTAAATTTTCTTATGTGATCGACGACAGGTCCAGTACAGATGAAGTAAAAATGCGGGGCAGCAGTTTTGGAATAGGACTGGCTTACAAGCTGCCGGTATCAAAGACGCTGGCCATCAAACCAGGCATCGGCTATTA
Organism: Chitinophaga filiformis; assembly: GCF_023100805.1. NCBI lineage: Bacteria > Pseudomonadati > Bacteroidota > Chitinophagia > Chitinophagales > Chitinophagaceae > Chitinophaga > Chitinophaga filiformis. The sequence continues at coordinate 2,715,844 of NZ_CP095855.1, read as the reverse complement.
TAAATATACCTTTAATCATATTGAGAGAACGAATACCTTAACCGGGAAAAGTGAAGCAAGGAACATCAATTACATCAGTCCCCTGCTCATCCCTTTTCAGACCGACAAATACTGGTATAATACCCTTAGCGCCAGTATAGGACTGGAAAAAAGCCTTCCCATGACAAACAGTTGCGAGGCCCTTATAGGACTGGATCTTCAAAACTATTACACAATTTCACAGCGATATCATCTTACCAATAACCCGGAAGGAAGCAAGGACAAAAAGCGAACTGAAAGCAGGTACTTCGGCGCATCTGCCTTGCTTAACTTCAGCATTATTAAACATTATAACAAGTTTGGAATAGGCCCAACCCTGCTATTGCCAATTTTCGACATCTGGAAAACCGACGCAGTGTTTCCAGAAGAGACCTCCTCCGGGACAAGAAATAAAGTGTTACGGGGAGCAGGCATCGGAGTGTCTCTCAATTACGCCCTGGACTAAAAACCAGTAACATATGATCCCAAAATTACCTCGACTCATGTTGATCGTGGCGGCATGCCTGTTCACATCGTACAGCCATGCCCAGGTCAAAACCCGCATTTTCCCACAAGGACTGCCCGCTGCGAGAAAAGCGGTGAAGAAGATCCCTGTTACCACCCTGGAAGCCCCTCCCGACCTCAACAAACTTTTAAAGGCACAGGCAGGCAGCGTACCGCTGGAATATGTTAACCGTTTCGCTGTATCAAAACAGGTAGACATCGACGTACTATCCACCGCTGCCGTAAGCGAAGACAATGGGTTTATAACCTACGACCTGGCGCTGGCTGCAAAAGGTGCAAAGAACATCTCTGTTGACTTTAAATCATTCATTTTACCGGACAATGCGGTGCTAAGTATTTACACCCGCTATGAGCTGACCGACAGCATCACTGCCAGGGAAAACAACCAGTACAAGGTCTGGGCCTCCCGGGTCTACCAGGACGATACCTTAAGCCTCTCCCTGAAGCTGCCCGCGGAAGAGAAAGGTCAGGCCGCGCTGAAGATTGGCCAGGTCAATTTCGGATTTAAGCAATTTGGCGCCAACTTCTATGGCAATCCCGGGCAATCCGCCTCCTGCAACATCAACGTTGTTTGCCCGGAAGCCACAGGCTGGGATAATGAACGAAATTCTGTTGCCATGATCGTGGTGAATGGCAATGAGTCCTGCACCGGGGCCTTGGTGATGAATACCTGTAATACCAACAGGCCATTCTTCCTGACCGCCAACCATTGCCTGGCTGCCGGCAGTGTTGCCAACTGGGTATTCCAGTTCCAGACCTGGAGCAATACCTGCACCGGCAACAGCGGCTGGCTGGAAGACGTACAATTCAACGGCGCAACGCTGCGGGCCAACAGTGTAGCATCCGATTTTGCCCTGCTGGAGCTGAACCAGGTACCTCCCGCTAACTCAGGGATCAGGTATTCCGGCTGGAACAGAAATACCGCAGCACCGGCAGGTACTGTGGGCCTGCATCATCCTGCGGGAGACCTGATGAAATTCAGCCGTGATTTTGACCTTGCCGGTGTCAGCTCCTGGGGAGGTACTAACAATCACTGGGTGTCTGTCTTCGAACAGGGCACCGTGCAACCCGGATCATCCGGTTCTCCCCTGTACGACATGAACCACAGGGTGGTAGGTCAGCTGCATGGCGATCAGCTGAACCAGGGTAATTATTGCGCACAACGGCGTGGTGAATATGGAAGGTTGGATGTATCCTGGACCGGCGGCGGTACCAATGCCAGTCGCCTGAGCAACTGGCTGGACCCGTCCGGCAGTAATGCGCTGACCACTAATACCACTAACGTCTCTGCATTGACGAATGCGACTTTGTCACTCTCCCTGTCGGGCGATAACCTGATCTGCACCGGCAGTAAAACATATACCCTTTCAGGTGTTCCTGCCGGCGTGCCTGTAGTCTGGACGGTTTCCAACAGCGCTATGGCCACATTAACAGCTTCCGGCAACCAGGTGACCGTAAACAGGCTAGGAACGGGCGATATCACCTTAACCGCTACCGTTGGCGGCACCTGTTTCATCAACAATGTAGCCAACAAAAGCATTCACCTGGGCCCTGTAACGGATGTGGGTATCACGAATATCCAACTGGTGCCCGCGCCTTATTATGGCATTTACGGTGAAGTAGTGACATCTGCTCCACCTCCTTATTATTGGTATATAGACGGTGTACTGAAGAAAACTACCAGCTCCAAACAAAGTGATGTAGTGGTTGCCGGTCAGTGCGGTACACAGCATTATTTCCAGGTAGGCGCTACCAACGGTTGTATCGGTGAGGTGAAAACATTGCCTTATTATTTCACCAACAGCTGCAGTTTCCGCATGCGGAAAGATACGACCGCTGCCGATTCATCGGAGATGACCATTACCTATATGGGAAATTACAACATGCTGCTCAGCCCTAATCCGGCCAGGAACCAGGTGGTGATCACGATTCCCGGCGATACCAAAAAAAGTACTGCAGCTGCTATCAGCAGTATCCGTATTATTGATGCCTCAGGAAATGTGCAACGCACAGTAAGATATGGTGAAGGCAGCCAGAGAAGGGTTACGCTGGATATATCCAGCCTGCATAGCGGTGTGTATATTGTTGAAGTGTCTGATGGGAAGAACAGGCATACGGGTAAATTGCTTGTACAATAATTTTCAGGTATAAAAGCGATCCGGCCATCCGGACGTCCCCAAAAAGTCAGACACTTTTGGAGATGTCCGGATGGCCGGATCGCTTTTATGCTTTTACTAAAACTTGCCAGTCATTCATTACAGGGTAGCAGTAACCACATTCCGTGTCTTTGTATCAAATACCAGGATGCCTTCGCTGCTGGCATCCAGCTGGCTTATCAACGCGCCGGTATTATCCCATATGCCGGACTTTCCCGCGCATTCAAATCCATCAGACTCCCCTACCGCATTTGCCAGCAATACCGTCATTTCATACTGCTCTCCTATTTCAGACAGCCTGGCAATCGCTTTATCGATCCCTCCTGTCGATTTCACCGCGCTGGCAACATATACCACTGCACCGCATTTATAGGCATCTTCCACATGTGCCGGCACAGACAGCTCATAACAAATAGCCAGTGCTACATCGCTTTCTTCTCCCAGCATGCTGATAGTGCTTTGTCCGCTAACGAAATAAGGATCCTCATCTGCATGCAGGTACTTCTTCGCATAGACTTCCCGTTGCTTACCTGGCTGGAATAAGACCATACTGATCGTGATACCCGTATCTGCTTTCAGCGGTACCCCTACCCCGATTGTCACCTGCCTGCTGTCGCTGATCTCCTGAAAATCGTCCAGGCAAGCATCGTCCATACAAATAGCCAGGTCTTTCGCCAATGTGGGCTCATAACCTGTTATGGACAATTCCGGGAAGATAATGGTGTCAGCACCGTGAGAAATAGCCAGATCAATGATCTTTTTATGGTTTTCGATATTACTCCGGATGTCTCCTTTTACTGCTTTTGCCTGTGCTACGCAAAGTTTCATAGTCTGGTTTTTATGGATGCCTGCCGGTTAGGATAGCGTAATATTATTGCTATATTTTAAGAAAAAAAAGCCGTCCCCGATATATTTCAGGACGGCTTTTTTGCTGTGGCACAACTAACTGATCACCTAGTTGTTACTCAGCCTGGGTGTATTTACCACTGCGGAACGGCTGGTATTTGTGATCACTTTACGCTGCTGCAGATCGAATCGTTGTCCCCTGCCGAGGAAATAGAAGGGCCCATCGGTGTTATATTCCCCCGTAGGACTTTTCTGTTTTTCGTTGATATGGGCAATGTCATAAATAGCTACATAGGAGTTTCCGATCACTTCAAACGTATCTTTCTGCACCACGATGGCCGTACTCTCGTCAATACCGATGCCCAGCAGGTCAGGATGCGCCTTTATCACACCTACCAGGTCAAACTGCCGGTTACGGCGCAGGATGTGCTGGTCGATAGCGGTATGATGGATCAGGTCCAGCCCATGTATGTGGTCTCCTTCCAGGATGCTATTGCCTTTGGTGTCTCCCCTCAGCAGGAATGAGCCCTGGATGGTGGCACCTGCAGAAGTACCCCCTATTACACCACCGCGGGTAAGCACCGCTTTGATCTCCTTTTCTGCCAATGTGTGCAGGTAGGCATCAGCAATTTTCCACTGGCGGCCACCGGGAAACCAGATACCGGTTGCCTTTTTCAGCGGCGCTACAAAGCTTGCTGTGTTGGCGACTTTAGGATCACGTGTGTGTAGTACTGTTACCTGGGCCACCCCGAGATCCTGCAGCAGTTCTTTTTCGAATGATTTGCCGGTAGCAAGGGCTGAATCTTCACCGGCCGTAGGGATCACTACGATATTGGCGTTAGGACCGCCAGCCAGCTCTATAAAGCGTGCCCATATTTCCGGCCCTACTTTGCCACCGCCGACAATGATCAGGGCGCCTTTCTGAGGACCTACAACAGCGTCAGCCTCCACGGAAGCTGCAGCCATATTTGATGACTGTGTAACACCGGCCCTGGCTGTGTTTGATGATTGTGTATCAGCGCCTGTGTTTTGCTGTGCAATAGCACCGGCAGCCAGGAACAGGAAGCCGGCGAAAAAAAATGACATGATCGACTGTTTCATCAGATCGTATTTAAAGGGTTTATAATCGCATTTTTTTATTACGGATGGTATTATTCATCGTCATACCAGGTTTTCCTTGAATATACAGCTTCTAATAACCGGGATTAGGGTCCAGGTTTCCATCTGCCAGCAGTTCATCTGCCGGTATCGGGAATACATATCGGTTCTTGTCTGTTAGCCCTAATACATTCGCCACCCTGCCGGTACGTACCAGGTCGAACCAGCGGTCGCCTTCGAACGCAAATTCCAGCCTTCTTTCGTTTTCAATAGCCAGCAGGATCGCTTCTTTGGTGTCTGCCGTACTGGGAGCAATGCCGGCACGGTCGCGGATAGCATTCAGGTCCTGCAGGGCTTCCGTCAGCAGCCCGTTTTTCGCCCTGGCTTCCGCGCGTATCAGGTACAGCTCTGCTATCCTTATCAGGTAAGCCGGATCGGTACCGGTGGGCGTACGATAGTATAGCTTTCCATACCAGAGGTTCCCGGGGGGAGCGGTCTGACCGATCAGGGCGTTCCTGTTACCGCCAATAGCAGGATCGTTCAGGAGCGCCACCAGCTGTGCATTAGGCGCCCATTCCCTTCTGCCTCCCAGGGCGGGCGGCAGCCACCAGTTAAAATGCCCGTTCTTAAAGGATACACTGTAACTGATCTCAAAAACCGATTCTGCAGTTGCCGTTGCATTATTAGCAAAGAAAGCATTGTAGGGCTTTAGCAGCCGGTAATTGGCTACATCATCGATGATCCTGGTGGCATACAGGTCTGCGGAGTCCCATTGCTGTCGGTAAAGGAAATAACGGGCTTTCAGGGCCCAAGCAGTTTTGCGGGTAGCCCTGTTCCTGTTGGTGCTCAGTGGCAACAATTCCGCTGCTTTATTCAGATCGCTGAGCACCTGTTGATAGGTCTCGTCCAGGCTGCTTCTTTTAATACCTGCATGATCGCCCGGCAGGCGTGTAGGCGTCAGTATCAATTGCACACCTCCCCAGCCCCGGGCCAGATCAAAGTACGATAACGCCCTGACGAAATAGGCTTCTCCTGTCAGCTGATCTTTCTTCACCTGGGTGAACAGCGGATCAGCAAGTTTTGGAATGACATCGATAATGTAATTGGCAGAAAGGATGGTCCGGTAAATGGCCGCCCAGGAAGAAGCGACGTTAGCATTGTCCGCCGTTATCTGACGATTAGCTATCTGCGCCGGCGCCGACTGCGAGCCTGTCCACTGGATATCGCCGCCAGACAGGTAAGACAATGCCTGAAAATTGGAGCCATAATAACTGTCATTTCCCAAGAGGTTATAAAGACCATTTACCGCCGTTTCTGCACTTCCCAGATTGGTAATAGCTTGCGAATCGTCCACCTGTTGCTCGGGTTGTACATCGAGGAACTTCTTGCAGGACGCGCCCAAGAGGGAGATGCCTGCTAAAAGATATATGCTTAGTCTCATGTTCATCATTTTAAAGTGTAAGGTTCAGACCAAATTGTACCGTGCGTGGTTGTGGCGGTGTTCCAAGATCGTATCCCTGTACATTGGGATCGGAAGTAACATTCACCTCAGGATCTGGTCCCTTATATTTTTTCAGCAGCCAGAGATTGGTACCACTCAGGTAAAAACGGATGTTGCTGGCGTGAATACGATTGGCCAATGGTGTGGGCACTGTGTATCCGAGTGTCAGGGAACTTAACCGCAGGAAAGAGCCATCTTCCAGGAAACGGCTGATAGGACTGAGTGTGTAATTAGTACCGATGGTAGTGATCCTTGGTACATCGGTCACATCACCTGGCTTCTGCCAGCGGTTCAGCTGGTTTTTGTTGATGGCCCTGCGGTCATCCCGTGTACCGCCTGATTCGTGGAAGAAGCGGTTGCTGTTGTACACTTTGTTACCCCATTGGAAATTGAAGAACACAGCGAGATCAAATCCTTTATAGCTCACATTATTATTGAGGCCTCCAAAGAATTTAGGTGTGGCCTGCCCGGTCATCTGCCTGTCAGCCGCAGTGATCTTACCATCTTTATTGACATCTTCATACACCGCATCTCCTGTCTTTGTATCGACGTATAACTGGCGATATACAAAGAAAGCATGCATGGGATAACCCTGCGCCATTCTTTCCACGTTATAGGAGGCATCTATCGGGATATTCAGCTTTTCAATCCTGTTGATGTTGCGGGAGATATTAAATCCTGTTTGCCATATAAAATTCTTGCTGCGGATGTTCGTGGTGTTGATACCCAGCTCAAAACCTTTGTTACTGATCTCGCCTGAATTGCTGGCAATGGTGCGGAATCCGCTGCTGACAGGCAATGGCAGGTTCAGTAAGAGATCGGAGGTATATTTATCATACCAGTTAAATTCGATGCTGATACGATCATCTATCAGTCCGAGGTCAAGGCCCAGGTTCCATTGCCGGGTGGTTTCCCATCCCAGTTCGGGGTTAGCCAGTTGCAGCGGCACCGTACCGGGATTGTCCAGGTAGTTCGAACCAGCTGCCCAGAGGCCACGGGACGCGAAATTGCCGATACCGTTCTGGTTACCCGTCAGCCCATAGTTCGCTCTTATTTTCAGATCGCTGATAGCGTCTACCGCCTGCAGGAAGCGTTCTTCCTTTGCCCGCCATGCTATGCCAAGAGACGGGAAATAACCCCATTGATTGTCTGTGCCGAATTTAGAGGAAGCGTCTGCACGGAAATTCGCTTCCGCGAGGTATTTTCCTTCATAGTTATATTCCACACGGGAGAAGAAAGATACCTGCCTGTTCTCTGCGCGGTTGGAGGAAGCTGTAGTAGTTGCAGCGGAAGCAATTTGTTTAAAAGCATCGCTGGGGAAATTGGTACCCTGTGCAAATGTTTGCTGCGCGATATTGCCCTGAACGGAATTACCTACCAGTATCCCCAGTGTGTGACGTTGCCCCGGGCTGGTCCTGTAAGACAATGTCTGTTCATTCACCCACACAATGTTCTTACTGACGCTGGATGTAGCCAGGCCTTTACTGGCGCTTCCCCGGTTGGTATAGCTGTTCCAGTATTCATATTCATCGTAGTCGTTATAGTCCAGGCTCCAGCTGGTACGGAACTTCAGCTTACGCAAAATATCGGCTTCCGCATATAAGTTACCAATATAACGGGTGCTGGTAGAATGCATATCCGTGTATTTGATCAGCACATCCAGGTTGTCAAAACCCGCCCATTTAGCATAGGTGCCGTCATCATTGAACTTAGGCAGATATGTCGGGGTATGCAGGGCCGCCTGCAATATCCCTCCCTGCGGTCCATCCCCCACGCGTGCATTGGTACGGCGGGACCGTGACAGGGAGTTACTGGTCCCTACCCGTATCCTGTCATTGACCTGCTGGTCGAGATTTACTTTCAGGCTGGCGCGTTGATAGTCGTTCGTTCGGATATTGGCTAACTGCTTGTTATAACCACCACTCAGATAATACCTCGTTTTCTCATTACCACCCGACAGCGAGAGATCATAATTTTGTATAGCGCCGGTGCGGAAAATATCATGCAGGCGATCGTATGTAGGCTGCTCTTCCGGCAGGCCGCGACCACCTTCTGATTTGGGTCTGAAAGGCCTTGTAGCAAAAGGCTTCCCATCATTGACCCAGGCGTCGTTGATAATAGTTGCATGCTCCGGACCTGTTACCAGTTCCCACAATTCGGGCGCCCATGCCACGCCGGCGTAAGTATTGAAAGCTACTTTCGGGCGACTATTATAGGCGCCGCGCTTCGTCGTGATCAATACGACCCCATTCGCCGCCCGGGCGCCGTAGATGGCAGTAGCCGTAGCATCTTTCAGAATGGAGATCGACTCAATATCCGCAGGGTTAATATCCGCCAGCGGATTATTTGCCTGTCCCTGGGTAGTCACCTTCTGTAATGACTGGTTATTGATGAATACGCCATCTACTACGTACAAAGGGTCGTTTCCCGCATTGATAGAAGTCGTACCGCGGATACGAAAGAAAATACCATCCCCCGGAACACCGGTGTTTGCACTTACCTGCACACCTGGAGCACGGCCCTGCAGCTGCTGATCAAAACTAGCCACAGGTCTGTCTTTTGTACCTGCCGCCTTAATGCTCGTTACCGCGCCCACTACAGCCTTTTTACTCTGCGCACCGTAACCGACAACGATCACTTCGCTGAGTGCGCGATTCATGGAAGCAGCAATGGTGGTGTCGGGAGGAGCTACAGTCTGTGCATTACTCAATAAAGGCCCCACCAGTAAGCATAGCATGATACTGACGTGTAAATGTTTTTTCACATCGAACAATTTAGATAATGGAATACCCGCCGGCAGCAGTTGCCGGGAGCTGAAGGTTGCTAAAGTATTGATAGGTAATAGCCGTTATGTGCTGGTGGGATACAAACGGGCTTTAGTCTACTAATTATGTAGACAAAATTAGTTTAAAAAATGGTTTATCAAAATAGCTGGGAGAAATTAGCTACTGTTTTTTTAATGAGTGAGGGGGTGGAGAGATGTTTCAATTCATTTGAATTCCATTTGAGATACTTATCCTCTCTTACTCTTCACTTTAAAATTGAAGATTAAGGGAGGATAAACGAATCTCTGTTAATTGGTAGTGCGGCTGCCAATTAATAAAGAAGCGCTCTGGCTATAAGGCCAGAGCACCTCTCGTTTAAATGATCACTAGATCACGAATTCCGCTTCAGTAACATTACCCGGCAGGTCAGTTGCAGTAACCAGCACACGGGTACCAAATACTGCAGGATTAGCAACCGTTGCCTTATACGACCAGTAGTTGCCCGTACTCCGGGCTGCGTCTCCCTGTTCGAGCTCCGCACCGGCCGCAGACAGGATCCTGACGGTTACAGATTCTACAGGAACGACGTCCTTGACCAGGAATTTGATCACATCGTTTACAAGTCCACGATACTTCCTGGTATCGATCTGCGGTATCCGTGGCGGCCTGGCGGCATCGCGAAAAGCCACATTAAAGGCGGTCTGCCCTTTCTTTGCAGCCTTTGCATACATCAGCTTCGTTACCGGATCAGCGACTGCCTCCTGAGCGTATGCTGCAAAGCGTTCAAAATTCAGCTGAACCGCCACCTGTTCTTCTGTCGGTGGCTTTTTATTAGGCCCCCGCTTAGGAAAGGAAATTGTTTGCCCTTTTCTCGTAGCGAAGGTTAAGTTACCTATTGTGCCGGTCACGCCGTTCATCATAGGATTTTCCTGATTTATTATTTTTGCCATGTTATTTTTTTTTACGGATTATAAAAAGAAAGATCTCCACCATCACTACCGCCGGGTGTAACAGGAGGCACCTCTCTCCTATTACAGGTGCGGCCCCTTTGGCCGTGATTGATGATACAATGTTAGGAAGGATTTTAAAGCGGTTTTGAAGTATCTATACTAAGGGCCCAAATTAACAAATAAGAGGCCCAAACCGTCTCATAAAGGTTCTTCCTGCAATTCCGTTTTTTCGGTAATTACCACAAAATGGCTGAAAAACTTTTGCTTGAAGTCCTTACTAAGTGGTATTTCCTCTCCGCCCGTGACCGTTATATCACCTCGGGAGACGCTCTTAACATGATCAAGGGCAACAATATACTTTCTGTGAGTGCGACAAAATAAATCTGGCGGGAGGTACTTCTCAAACTGTTTCAGACTAAGAGCAATTGCCTGGGACCGGCCGTCTGAAAACTTAATGATGCTATAGGTAAGATTAACACGGATATAGACGATGGTATCACTATTAAGCATTTCGTGAATGCCGCCTTTGGCAAGCATAAGCATACGATTCTTCATATAATTTGAGTATGGAGATTAACGAATAGGGTTTAAGCAAGAGAGAGAAATAATTGTGGGAACCAGGTAGGAAACATAGTCGTAGGGATAGTCGTAGTCGTAGTAGGTATAGTAATAGCATAGGGGTAGACTGAACAGCAATGGGGGCACAGAGAATGGAATTGCCTGAGGCGAGATTAACTGAAGTGTTTTTCATATTAAATCCTTTTAATAATAAAAAAATAATTAGTGTGTTGTGTAAACTATGTCAGACAGGAGATTAACAATATCTATCTAATTTACTGAAAAATAATTATTTAAAGATCATTATAAGACGTGAATTTTTGAAAATTTATATGTTACAATCCTTAGTGTATGTAGTACCACTATAGTACCAATGGCTTTAACTTACGTTCAACTTACGTCTTGAACATAAGATGAACGTAAGTTAAGGCCATTGGTACACCGTTGATACCGGATTGCTACCGGGGAATCATCCAATTAAGAGCGATAGGATATACTCTGTTTTGTGAAGTATGATATGAGGATGGAGATACAACAATAGTTGGCACAGGTTGACGATGATCTGCTTCGTCAATTATTCTCAAGATAGTCTTTAATAGCAGAGTGGTATACTGTACTACCCTTCCTTACCTTATAGGCGGCCTTCTTGTATGGATCACTGACGATGCTCTTTGCATATTCTACAGCGGATCTAAATCGATCTTTATATTCGAGCTGTAATTCGGAAGGAACGACGTTGCTCATGTCGGGGCATTTACTGATAAATGCTTTTTCGCCACGGGTTTTTAAGATAAAACCGGGAGCTATTTTACCGCGGGCCATTTTTGCGCCGGTGAATAATGGATTTTTAGTTCTTGCCATAGTTTTTTTTGGTAAAACTAGGGAAATAAGGATTGCGGGTTTTACGTGAATTTTTATGTAAGGATATTGATATTAATTCGCGACGGGAATCTTCCTTTTCATCTATTTTTGCCCATGAGATCTGACTAAACAAAAGAACGACATCAGTAAAAACGAGCTGAAGAACCTCTAACTTTTCACCAACGTACTACACGATTATTCCAAACACTCCGCTCCCGCCCTAGGTTCAGTGGCACTCACTGCTTTAGTGTTGCATTTGGTACATAGAGAGAAACTCTTTGGACATAGGGAATATCACAGATATACAGTTCTATAATCAAAAAAATAGTATCATCTTTGAAATGACAAAGGGAACAAACCTGATGATCACGTTAACCTAAACTTTTATTGAAAATGAACATTGATATTTAATCACACCATATCTAAAGTGGTGAATTGTATACCATACGTTAAAGTTCGTAACGGTCTTACTTTCTCGGTAGACTTTACATAAAATATTCTGTTGACCTAAACTATTAGCTTTAGGAAACGACAATTAAAAAACCAAATTCTATGCTAAAGGATCTTTTATAATTCCTTTCATAAATATGTCATATTCACACAGGGTGAAATTGCCAACGTTAACTTATCGACTTCTGTTGTCGGTCAAATTCAGCGAAGCGTTCCTATGACTTTCTTTAAAGGCTTCAGACATTTAGGCCATGGAACCGAGAAGGGCAATGAGTTCACTTCAGCCTTCACTAGACTAATAGATGCTGTATTAATAACACTCTAGGCCCATTTGCTTCGGTGGTGGAAAATGTCTGCTGAAACAAAAGCTCAAACTAATTGATTAATTTTTTTCGACGTCGGAATAATAAATGGGGAAGCCGAAAACCTGTAGAAAAGAGTAGGCGCCAATAATTTGTTAACTAAAGTTTAGCCTTTTGATTTAGAAAGGCGAATAAACCATGAACAAAGCAAGAATCGTTTTGGGCGCAGTTGCCCTAATGGCAGTAGCTGGTGGTATTTTTGCATTCAAAGCTAAAGAAGCCGCTTTCGCCCCAGTTAAAACGTGGTACAAGACAGGAGTTAACGGCTTATGTACGTCTTCTTTCACTTCTACGTACACAACCGATCCTGTTGATGCGACTACCACATTCATTACTTCTATTACAACTATTAGGAATCCACAAGCTGGTTGCCCTGCTAACACAGTTTACCTGCTTCCTGAGTGATTAAATTGAATGAGGCAGCCCAGTGTTGGGCTGCCTACATTTAAATGTAATAGCTCCGATTTGATCCGACAGTCGGGTAATATTTTAGGCAGTTGGCGGTAGCTCGTCCAGCTGCTTTTCTTTTGCTAAAGGTACTGTTTCTTCGAAAGTTTGTAAAGGAGTTCGTCCGAAGCAGTATTTACCAGTATGTGTCCGATTACGATTGTAGTGATCAATCCACTCATCTAAATCGGTCTGGATCTGCTCAAGAGAAGTGTAGATCTTCTTCCGGAAGGCTATCGAGTAAAACTCGTCTTGAACCGTACGGTTAAATCGTTCACAGATTCCGTTGGTTTGAGGGCTTCTCGCTTTAGTCTTAGCATGATCTATGTCCTCTAATGCTAAATAGAGCTCAAATTCATGATGATCTCTTGCTCCACAGTATTCAGTGCCTCTATCAGTTAATACACGCAGCAAGCGTACTCCATATTCCTCATAGAATGGTAATACCCTGTCGTTTAACATGTCTGCTGCAACCAAAGCGTGTTTACGGTCATATATTTTGGCAAACGCGACCTTAGTGTAGGTATCAATAAATGTCTGCTGATAGATTTTTCCGACACCTTTTATAGTGCCTACATAATAGTTATCCTGTGCGCCGAGATAACCAGGATGAAGTGTTTCGATTTCGCCATGAGCAACCTTTTCCTCTTTTGCTCTTTCCAATGCGATGACCTGAGCTTCAGTTAAAACCAGGCCTTCACTTCCAGATTTCTCTTCCAGAGCTTTTAGACGTTTCTTAAATGTTTCCAGATTATGTCTTAGCCATACTCCCCGCACGCCTGCAGGTGAGATAATAATGCCTTGCTTCTTTAATTCATTGCTGGCTCTAAGTTGTCCGAAAGCCGGTTGCTCAATCGCCATTTCAACCACAGGCTTTTCCACCTAGGGCTCCACACGATTCTTTAATATGGGCTTACGCCTGCTGACTTCCTGCAATGCCAGCTCTCCTCCTTCATCATACAGTTCTTTGAACCTACAAAAGCTATCTCTGCTATAACCAAACAACTTGCAGGCGTGAGAGACATTGCCTAATTCTTCGGCCAATTTTAATAGGCCAACCTTGTTTTTGATTAACTTTACTGCTGTATTCATTTCTGGCAGTTTAAAGGGTTAATGATAAAGTGTGGTAACTTAAAATTAACCCAACTGTCAGATTAAATCACAACTTCTTCAAGTTAAAACACAACTACTCTTCGATAGGAATATCTTCCAAATCCAGACCCGAGTATTTTGATCTCAAATAATAAGGCACACCTTTTGACATCCAAACTGGGGCCTTCTCGCCCTTCAGATAATGATCAAAAAACTGTTTCATTCTAATGGTAAAATCAACAGACGCCTCCCCCCACGTTCCGTGTCCATGACCATCATATTGAAGCAGCCAAACAGGTTTCATAGCCCTATAAAGACCCAAATACATCTCGACAGCTTGAGAAAACAACACTGCTCCATCATCCTTATTATGCATTATCAACAATGGAGTGGATACATTTTTAACGAAAAAAACGGGGGAATTTTTAATATACAAATCAGGATTTTCGAACATAGGAGACCGTAAATTTCCTTGATACTCCTCATATACAAAGTGTCTCGCTCCACCTTGATAATTAACACCAAATAATTCTCCATTTGCACTTGTTAAATTCGACGCACCCGACGCCTCACACGCAGCCGCAAAGAGATTTGAGTGAGTAATAATACAATTTGTTTGATACCCCCCAAAACTGTGCCCCTGAAGCCCCAGTTTCATCGTATCTATCCAATCAAAAGTCGATAAATACCTCGCCGCAGAGACCACACAGTCTGTTGCTGACTGGCACGTTTCTCCCGCTTTATATATAATATCCGGAACAAAAATCAAGTACCCGTTGCTTACATAATATGGTATATCAATTCTACAGGTAGAAAAACGAGGTTTCATAAAGTGATGTAATTCATCACTCCTTTTTTCGTAATAATCGAAGATTACAGGATACTTTTTTCGGGCGTCAAAGTTCGAGGGTTTATATAGAATTCCCTGCAGCAAATCTCCCTTGCTATTTTTCCATGTATGTAGTTCTGTCTTCATCCAGACATATCCAACTGGCGGACTGTCTCGCCAAACCTCCGTAAAGTGCCTAAAATCTTTAGTTAGACAATAGCTTATACCACTTTCCACTGTTTGACGCCGCACTAGAAAATCACCATCAGCCAAACGGGTTGGAGGTATACCTCCCATGTCTATTGAACCATTTCCATAATATAACTTGGGGAAATAGAACAATGCGTCCTCCATAGCTAAAAGGTGTGGAACAGAATCATTCAAACTGTTTATATACGCAAATCCGTTTCTTTTTGTAGTCTTGTCATACACAACAAGTCTTATAACATCATTCCGTTGAACTAGTAAATCGGTTTCGAAGGCATGACTCGGCATCAACCTAAACATTAATCCCTTTTTTCTACCCATACCACTAGTAATACGGCGAGATTTACTGCCCAAAACATCGATGATCCAAATATCATTCTCATCATTTATTAAAATTGATGAATCACCATCCGACCAACCTGCGACTCCGTAAGGCTTCATACTTGCTATAAAATCAGCCTTCTCATATATGGCGACCGGCAACTTATCTGTAATACAGCTTGTCTGCTCACGGGCTATATTGTAACAATAGTATTGCTTATCGGTATTATTAAACCAAATAACAAATTTTTCGTTTGGAGAAAGCTTAATATCAGTAATATTATCGTTCGTTTTATTAATAATAACCTTTCTGCTCGAATCTCCAATATTTGCAATTGTTACTGTTTGCCATGAATCTTTCCTCCAGAAATGATCGTACTTTCTATAGGAATTTTCCAATATACAATAATTATTATTATCGGTCTTTCCAATAACCATTTCGCCAGGCCTTGAGACCTGAAATGTATCACCAGTAGTTAGTTTAATTCCCTCAAAGTGCTCTTCATAAGAATTATCTTCCATTGAAGATTTAGATGAAAGCGAAACCGGGTCTTTATAATTCCAAATATCAACCTTCACTGAGTAGCTGCTATCAGAATACCGCATATCCATCTTCGAGCGAACTTTGTAAATCAAAACCTCTCCCTTTTTTGCAAATGACACCGGTACAACCGCTTTACTTTCTTCTTTTTCTTGCTGTTGGTCCCTTTTTACAAAAGGTCCAGCGATCAATTCCGTATCTCCAATTGTAAAGTAGTACAACCCGTCGATTATCTGTTTATTTAAAGACTGTCTCCCGGCAAAAGCGACCCTCTGGGCATTATTGTCAATTATCACAGCAGATATATCTATTCCTATTTTTTTGATAACTTTTCTTTCATACTTTTCAAGATTCACAGTTACAATTGAATCAGCATTTAGACAAAGTATCATATGCCCAGCGATAATTAGATCCTCAGCTCGTTTGATTGCAACCTGAATTGTCCTCCGGTCCTCCAGACATTTCAAATACCAATTCGTGTCCAACCTGTATAGAGCGTAAGTTTTCTTGTCGCCATCAATGAATCGGCAGGTTTCACCAGAAATGACATTTATTTTTTTCTCTTTTAAATTATAATATCCATTATTCCCATTGGAAGATGTATAAATGTACCATTCGCCGTTTTGGCTAAATCTACCAGATGTTACTAAATCCTCAGGAAGGAGCTTCAATATTCTCTTTCCATCTATCGTCCGAACTTCAATAGAATCCGCTATATTTTCTCCCCTATGAACAACCGCGTAGAATTCCTTACTGTTACTAATTTGGAAATCCGTTTCATGAGAGTCCTGATGTTTTAAGAAATCAATGTCTATTGCTTTATCTTGAGAAAATATTTGAAATATAATACAGTTGTGAAATAGAAGAAAAAAAACAAGCGTTTTAAGAACCTTATTCATCGAGCATAAATTTTCTTTTCCGAATTTATTAAATACATACGATTAAAATTTAGGAGATAGAGATTGATTAACAGTTTACCACGTTTGTCCACCTTCTTTCATTTTTGACAATGTAGTAAGATAACTTTTCTCTTTGGGCGCTAATCTAACGGCTTTCTCTTGATTCGATATGGCCTCTTTCTTACTACCCAATTTATACAATAAGTTAGCATATGTATCAATATACGCTGCATTTTCCTCCTCCATTGATATCGCCTTTTTCACCCAGCCTAATGCTGTTGACAATAATCCCTTATCGTCCGATTTTTCAAATACCGTCCAGGCGTCATTATTCATATCCACTGGCGATATTGAGCCTGGGTACCTTTCATGCAAAGTGTTCTTAGCAGACACAAAAGTTCGAATATCTCTATCCACCGCTAACATTGCCTTTCGATTCAAGTAAAATATGTGTCCAACGATACCATACTTCGATAAAATCCTTTTCTCACTAGAATCCCAATTGGGTTTTTCACTCATTTCCAGCGGCTTTAATTCTTCGTTATAACAGATTGTTAGCAATGCATTCTCACCTATATTTTCTCCCAATATTGAGTCTATTAATTGATAATTCCGCAAGAGGAAATTAAATCCTACATCTTTTGATTCATCTGTAAAACTCACAATAAACTTTAAGTTATGCCATTGAAATGGATCAACCAACGATTCTATATACTGATTTGAAGCGACATCTGCGGTTTTAGCGTCATTCTTGGCACGCGCGAA
Source organism: Chitinophaga filiformis (assembly GCF_023100805.1). NCBI lineage: Bacteria > Pseudomonadati > Bacteroidota > Chitinophagia > Chitinophagales > Chitinophagaceae > Chitinophaga > Chitinophaga filiformis. The sequence goes on along the minus strand of NZ_CP095855.1, from coordinate 2,698,653 downwards.
TATTGAAATTCTTCGCAAAAGAAGAGAATCCTTAGATCCCACCTTGAATTTCCTCATTTCTTCCTCATATATCGAATCCTGTTCAGCGGCGTTCCGGATCGAGAATAACTGTTCCAATTTCGCTTCCGACAGAACATTATTAGTCACTATTGAATTTATACTTCTGATTACAGATAAAGGAACTTTAGACACATTCCGATCATATGTTATTAAACCATTTTGCTCGCCCTCAACATCAAAAGGTTGAGTATATATAGAACCGCTTAACCCTAACCCTTCCAATACTTTTATCGAATCAATCATTTTCTTATACTGCCTTTGCATGGTAGTGGGGGAAACAATACCGTCATACCCCCATCCTGTCACCAGATCATCCCAAAGATGTCCAATAACAGGAACACCAATGCCTCCAAATTCGCCAAGAACACGTGCTTTTCCAAGCAGCTTAGGGGCATTACGAGGGAACGGATATGAATGAACATCCGTCATATCAGAGCTTACCCATGGATTCTGACTTGGACTACGAAGTTCATTATTTACATATAACATTTCGCCAGAGTGGCCATTCACGATACGGGAAGAATCAATGGTTTTAACCCATTCAGTAATCCGTTGTTGATCATAAGCACCCCATTTCTCATTAAATATAACCCACGTTGTAATAGATGGATTGTTATGCAGTTGTTCAAGAGTTTCCTTACTTTCTTTTTCGTACTGCTCTTTAGCACCGTCGCGTAATCTCTGATTAGGGTTAACTAAGTCTTGCCAAACAAGCATGCCTAGCTTATCGGTGTAATAATACCAGCGCGCTGGTTCTATTTTGATGTGTTTACGGATTGTATTAAATCCCATCGCCTTAATGATTTCTATATCGAACTTCAGTGCACTATCCGTAGGCGCTGTATACAAGCCATCCGGCCAGAATCCCTGGTCCAGTGTACCAAAATTAAAGTAAGGCTTATTGTTCAAGAAGATGCGATCCACCCCTCTTTCATCTTTCTGTATAGCAATCTTTCGCATTCCAAAGTAGGTTCTTACAGTGTCTATTATCTTATCACCCTTTATGAGCTTTATAGTCAAGTCATACAAAAAGGGTGTTTCGGGAGACCATACCTTCATATTTTTAACTGGTAGTTCTAACAAAGCCCCAGCCTTGCCACCTATTTTACCGACCTCCCTACCTGTTTCGCTAGCAACCAATTCAATAGAAGCGTCAGCTGGTGCATTGACCTTAACATTTAGAGTGCCTTTGTCAATATCTGGCGTCATCATAAACCCCGTAATATAATCTGCAGGCACAGTTTCCATCCATACGGTCTGCCAAATGCCAGACGAAGAAGTATAATATATGTTACCTGGTTTAAGTACTTGCTTACCATGAGGTCCAATCCCCTTGTCAGTCGGATCAAATACTTTGACAACCAATCTATTCTTACCACGTCTTAACTGCTCTGTAATATCCAGAGTAAAGGCTTGATATCCCCCTGTATGGCTACCAACTTCCTTATCATTTATATATATTGTTGCCTGCCAGTCCACCGCACCGAAATGAAGCAATACGCGATCTCCATCTTTAAGAACAGGTTTATCAAAAGTCCTCATATACCAAAGATTCTGATATGGCTGTAAAGACCTTTCCACACCTGATAACGCTGATTCCAACGGATATGGAACCAATATTCTGCCTTCGTACCTGGATGGCACAGCGTTCTGCAAATCAGTAATAGTATATTCCCACAAGCCGTTCAAATTACACCAATTACTCCGGACCATTTGTGGACGTGGATATTCTGAAAAAGGATTATTTGGATTTACATCTTTAGCCCAACGGGTATGAATCGTTACTGGCTGCATTCTCCAAGACATCTTATCTTGGCCAAATGCAAAAAACGCACTTAGCATGAAAAATAGAACAGTACTTAAGTATAATTTCTTTAACATTACTAACAATTTATAGTTTGGTTGAGATTACTCATATTGTTTCTCATAACATCACGTCCCTCAGTCTACTCCGTTTCTACCGCACCATAATGTGTCCCCCTAAAAAATGAACATTATGCCGCATTACGGCGTCTTACACTCGCAAAGCGGAATAAATCTCAAATGCGTCACAACGCGTGAATAAATACACATATTGCTCCTATTGTTTAAAACTAACAGGGCATTTGAAAATTGAAAATTGCAGTAGAGAACATCAGGAATGTAAGAGTTAAGGCCATAGTAGCGCCCCAAAAGACACATTACTATGTGATACATTAAATATCTTTAAGATAGACTACAATTATACCATCAACTAGTGATATAACATCTTAAGAATTCTTACTCGTCTAGTTTGGAAAAATATTATGAGTGACTAAAGATGCAGATATTAATAACCGTTATTTTGTACAAGAGATGGATTTGAACGCATTTCAAAGTAGGGAATTGGAAGCTGCTGCTTATAAGCACTCCATTCAGCGCCCTTCTCCGCATCTACTTTGGTCATAACATCATCCACTATTTTCAATCGCTTCATATCAAACCACCGATGCCCCCATTCACTAAATAGCTCTAGTTGCCTTTCCTTAATAAGGGATTTTAATATATTCTCAGGTGTACTCAAACCCAAATCGTCAAGACCAGCCCTCTTTCTTATTATATTGATGTCATCAACAGCGCCAACTAAATCATTCACCCGCAGTCGTGCTTCAGCTCGAATTAAGAATTGCTCAGCTAATCTCAACACAGTTGAATACTCTTCTAAATCCCCAGTCTGTTCATATAGCTTATATTTGTATGGAAACCTATATATGTCACCGTTGAAAGATATCGAACCTACCCATGTCTGTAACCTCTTGTCCCGCAAATCGAATGATTCTATCAAGTTAGCACTCATGTAAACGGGGTACGACTCGCCTGTAAATCCGGAAGGAGGGATTACAAACGTCCGTGCTTCTCTAGTATTAAACCCAACATCCACCGGCTGTAACTGCCAAATCGCTTCTCGATTGTTCTTCAAAAAAACGTGTTCAATCTCAACAGTATCAAACAAATTTTTCTCGTTAATTACATTTGTCGCTTCTGAGATAGCTGCATTATATTCGCCTGTGTATAAATATACTCTGGATAGAAGTGCGCTTGCGCTCCATCTTGTTGGCCTCACCCGTTCTGACGTTTTCGACAAAAGGCTTATATCACGAAAATCGCTGCTCAGCAACTCTTTCGCATCAATCAAATCTGATTTTATTTGATTCCATACTAATCCAGTATCGGCTCTTGGTATATTCGAATTAACTTTATAATCCGTTGTCAAAATAAGCGGAACCTCTCCGTATAAATTTAATAGATAAAAATAAAAGAACGCACGCATAAATTTTGCTTCCCCAATCAATTGCTGTCTTACCTCTTTTGTCAGCGATTCACTCTGCGTCAGGCCTTCCAATGCCGAATTAATAATAAATATATTATTGTAACAATTATTCCAAAATCGACTAGCGATAATATTTGAACTCGATAGATTATTTCTAAAAGTGTTTACATAGTCATCGATCGAAATCTCGCTATATAGATTTAACTCGTCCCCGAGTATTCCAGTTATCGACTGAACACTTGTCAATTCCTCACCATAAAACACATCCGACTGACTTAATTTTGAGTAAACGTTAGTTAGCACAGAAATAGCCGTTGCATTTGATCGATATACATTATCTGCATTTAAGCTTGTAGAAGGCGGCTTCACTTCCAGAAACTTACGGCATCCTGCAAATATTGAAGCGCCGATAATTAATAGGAAAAGTCCTCTATAATGTACCCTACTTGTTGATATTTTGTTTACCATGTGAATTACGTTTGAATTTTCGTTACAGATATATCTCTCCCTTTAATTAGAACTTCATATTCAGGCCGAAAGTTAAAACCGTCAGCGGGGGAAGAATACTTGAACTGCGTGTCTCTGGATCTAAACCACTATATTTGGTAAATGTTAACAAGTTTTGGCCATGAACAAAAATTCTTAAATTATTTATTTCCATATTACCAATCCTCTTAATTGGAATATTATAACTCACCGACAAATTCTTCAATCTCACATAAGAAGCGTCCTCCCAAGCAACATCAGATGTAAGTGCCTTGTCTTGCTGGCTGGACAGATCTGAATTTGAATTAAACTTTTGAATAACTGCGACATCTCCTTCTTGCTGCCATCTATCTAGTACCGACGTCGGTTGATTTGTATTTCGGCTACCTGGGTAAATCCCGAATTTATTCCCAATCCCTTTCTGTTTGACAAATTGAAACAAAAAAGACACCTCTATTCCTTTATATTCGAAGGTATTCGACAGCCCTCCAAATATCTTTGGAAGTGGATTAATAATTACAAATCTGTCTTCGTCAGTTGGGTCACTGGTTTTTTTCCCTTCACGATCTAGGAACTCAAACACTCCATTCTCTCGATTAACACCATTCAATTTATAAGCCTTTTCTATAGCAATAGACTCTCCAATAACGAACATATCTGAATATGGCGTTTCAGATATATTAGGAAATGAAGCCAGCCTATTTCTCTGAAGACTTATATTAAAATTTGTACTCCATTTCAATTTCCCTTTTAGGTTGTTGCTGGTAATTGAAGCTTCAATACCACGGTTTTTGACCGTTGCAGGCAAATTTGTTGGAACAGTTGGATAACCTGTAGTCCATGGAAGTGAATAATATAATAACTGATTTGAAGATCTATTTGACACATAATTTGCACTCACTGTAACCCTGTCATTAAAAAATCCAAGATCGACACCTACTTGCAGTTTCTTCGTCTCTTCCCATTGTAGATACGGATTATACTGGCCATTTATTTGTAGGGCGTTTCCCCCTTGATAGGGCATTGAATAGGATGTATTTGGCGAGTATAGATTTAAAAAAGTGTAATCTCCTATCTGATCGCTGCCAGTTGTTCCGTAACTAGCTCTGATTTTGCCGAAACTCAGCCAATTCATTATATCTTTTACTGAAGACTCTTCACTGAATATCCAGCCTACTCCGATACTACCAAAATTATGATAGAGATTTTCCTTTCCAAATCTTGAACTACCATCTCGCCTTCCTGCTACATTTACGACATATTTATCTTCGTAAGTATAGTTTACTCTAAAAAAAATTGCGCTATAACGATACATAATCTTGGTGGTACCGTCAACCTGCACAGTATTTGCTGACCTAATGTCGTCAAGTACCTCATCTGTACTATACCCCCTTCCAGAAAGCCTTAATCCATTGCTATTTTGTTGTTGAACAGTTGCTCCTAATAAAGCATCAATATGGTTCCTTTTAAATTCAGTGCGGTACAACAATTGTGGTTCAATAATCCAGGTACTGATTTCGTTAGTTGTATATCGGCTTGATGACTGTGTATTCGCTACCCTCTCAGGCGGCACCGAACTCAGGGGAGATTTATTTATTTCATCACTCGATAAGCTTGTAAAGCCAAAGTTTGATTGCAGTTCCAAATTTTCAGTAATTCGGTAACCAATATTTGAATTTGCTATTAAATTTCTTGTATTATTCCGATACGTTCTAAGATATGCTACAGCAGGATTCAGAGTACTAAATGTACTGTTTCCTGAACTGTTTGGGGTCCAATTAATTGTACCATCGTCTTTATATGGCAACGGCGCATTCGGTGGCAGTGTAATTGCACTATATGTTAAATCATTGGACGTTAACTTATTATCGAATACAACATAGGTCCCAGTTAACTGAGTTTTGAATCGATTGTTTTTAGATCTGTTGCCGATATTGAAATGAACGCTGCCTTTTTGATTTGATAAATCTGTTGGAAAAACAGACGTCTCCCTTTGATAACCCATTCCGATTAAAAAGTTAGTCAACTCACCACCACCTGATACTGAAAACTGTAAGTTCGTATATTGAGCCGTTCCCCCCAATAATTTGTCCTGCCAATCTGTATTTCGAGTAGTATCCCAAAGTCCGTTAATATCATAGTCCGTCGGTCGAATTGGTGCGTTATCATTAGCTTTAGCTTCTTTTCGCATTTTAATGTATTGAGCAGTATTCAAAAGATTTAACCGTTTTGTCATCTTCCCAATTCCGCTTTGTAGGTTAAGATCAAACTTTGTTTCACCACTCTTTCCTTTTTTTGTGGTAATTAAAATTGCGCCATTCGCCGCTCTTGATCCGTATATAGCTGTTGCATCAGCGTCCTTTAGTACATCAATGCTTTCAATATCTGATGGATTTATATACGATAATGGATTACCGTTGACGGTGCCTCCCGAAGCTCCTAATACTGCATTATTTCCCCCATTATCCAATAGTTGGGAAAAATATGGAACGCCATCAATAACATATAAAGGATCATTACCCCTCACCATGCTATTTAGTCCTTGAATTCGAACAGTTACACCCCCTCCCGGGATTCCAGAATTCTGATTAACAAAAAGCCCTGGCACCCTGCCCTGTAAAACGAGCAGTGGGTTATTTACAGGTTGTGTTTCGATGTCTTTGGCCTTTACTGTCCCAATGTTAGAAGTTGTTTTTCGTCTAGTTGTCTCGCCGTATGCTACAATGATAGTCTCATCCAATGTACTGACAAATTCTTTAAGTTTCACAACTCCGAATAACCCCCTTTTACTAACTGGTAGCTCAACAGAGAGGTAACCAACAGAACTAATTGACAAGGAGTTATTAGTTTTCGCCTCTATTTTAAATGAACCATTTTGACTAGTCGTGACACCATTTCGGGTACCCTTAACAAGCACAGTTGCACCTATAATTGGCATTCCCCTTTCATCAGTGACTTGTCCAGTCACTGTTACCAGAGTATCCCTGTATTCATCAGTAACAAGCGTCTTTTCTTTTGCCTTCCTCACCCCAATCTGCTTCTCGCTAATCACCTCATAAAGCAAATCCTTCCCCTTAAAAAGTTCAGTCAGAATACTCGTCACATCTTTATCCTTCGCATCATAATCGATATTCGTATAGGGTGCAAGGTCAGTATCCACAAAGTAGATCGTAATACCACTTTTTTTACTAACCTGATTAAGAATATTAGAAAGGCTACTCTTTCGTACAGAAATGCTGATTTCTTTTCCTTGCAGCGGCTCTGTGCTTGCCTTAGCAACCGGCCGAAAAATGACGCATAGGCATAAAAATCCTGCACAGAAAGCGTATAGGAAATTGCGTTTCACATGAACAGTTCTAGGCATAAAACACAGTATTTTGGTCAAGAAAATGGTTGGTATACCATTCCCTTTAACCTTTATCGGAACCATATTGTACACTACAGTTCAGACTGAACAGATTGCCGTCAAAAACGATTCATATCGGATGAAGATCCAATAAGCGCTATTGTGACAGTCAATGTGTTCTTTAAAGGTTATCGGGAAAATGATAAAGCATTAGCTAGTCGTACTATCTTAATAATATAAATACACTCACATAAATATTATCATAAGGTATACGGGCTGGTTAGTATCGGCGACATTTTTATACCCCCGTCGCATCGGTATCATACAGTCCCTGTATCTATCTTAAGAAAATAACAAAAAGGTAATGTTCCGGATTAAACTTTTTTTTGACTACTCAAAAGTTGAAGTACTGACCAAAAACTTTTTAATGCTAGCGAACTGATCTTCATTGTTTTTGATAGATAAATCAACTAAAATGTGATGAGAATCAATTGTATTTTACTTAACTTCCGAATGAATTGAATTATTTTCGACCAAAACCGATTGTCAGCATAATGCCTTATGATCTCAATATGCCATCAATCCACACATTTTCCCCTCCAATAGCCATGTGGCATAATCTTGACCGGTTATTTACAGCCCGGCATCATTTTTATGTTTAAAAACTATTAATAAAAGGCATCAGGGGACTTGCCATATGAAGGGAACAGAAACTAAGCTCAGCGATATCGAACTATTAGAACAAATTAAGGCGGATAGTACATCGGCCCTGGCAGAGTTGCATGCCAAATACAGGACCAGGATGCTGAGAGAGGCCTTCTATATTGTTAACGACCTGGCCGATGCGGAAGATATTGTGCAGGAGATTTTCATCGATGTATGGAGCAGGCGGGACAAGATTGGCACAGGCCCCTTTTTACCTTACCTGCTGCGGGCTACCTGGAATGCAAGCGTCTTACATATACGCAGTAAGCTGGATAAGGCAGAGAAACAGAAGATGTATGATTATATATCTGAAAAAATCACCACGGAACATCCATTTGAACAGGAAGAACTTGCTAAGCTCCTGGATAAGGCATTACAAATGGTTCCTCCAGCTGCCCGTAAGTCATTTATGCTACAATATATGGAGGGACATAACCAAAAAGGCGTTGCCGCACAACAGAACATAAGCCTGCAGGTCGTAAAGAATAATGTGAGCCTGGCGCTAAGAATTCTGAGAAGTGTGCTCGGATCAAAAAAAAGTCTGTAGCAGGACGTTACTTTTTGGTGGATTTTATAAGATATAATATGATGGAAAATAACCTTGGCTATATACGTTCGCTGATAATGCAGGAGATTGACGGTCAACTGACCGAGCAGGAGAGCGTCTTTTTGCTACAACAAGTAAATGAAAACCCTGAAATTGCTGAAATCCGGAATCATTTGTGGGAAAAAGTTGGCTCTGAGGAAGTGAACCAATACCTGCTTGATCATACTACTGAGGCACAAACAGTCACCTTGCTCAGCAAAATTGAGCCGGCAAAGCAACCACGTAAAAAGGTTGTTTACCTGGTAACAGGTCTGGCTGCTGCTGCAGCTGCCGCTATTGTATTATTCATTACTAATATAGGTGTCTTTACAAACAATAAGAGCAATTATACAGAAACCGCCAAAGCCTTTTCAGAAAAAAGCTCAGCTAAGACGGTGCAGTTGACACTGTCTTCCGGAACGGTGTATAATATAAATAAAGATACATCTGTAAATGCCGGTGGCGCCAACTGGAAAGTGAGTGGCAAGACACTTACATTAAATGCAGCGGAATCAAATATTGAACAGTATGCGACACTGACTGTGCCCGCTGGGAAAGACTATTCACTGGTACTACCTGACGGTTCCCGTATCCAGGTGAATGCGGCAAGTACCGTTAAGTTTCCATTGAAGTTTAGCGGTCCATCCAGGGATGTATACGTGACTGGCGAATGTTATATCAAGGCAGCGACAGATGCATCCAAACCACTAACCATACATGTACCGGGATCTGTAGTACAGGTGTTGGGCACAGAGTTTAACGTGAACGCTTACGACTCTCTGGCAAAAATTGCCCTGGTGAACGGTAAAGTAAAAGTAAAGTCATCCAACGATAGTATTATCCTGGCCCCCGGTTTTATGGGCGCCGTTTCAGAGAAGGGCATAAACGTCAATAAATTTGACGAATATGAAACCTTAAGCTGGCGTACCGGCCAGTTCATATTCCGCAATGCAAAATTTGAGGATGTATGTAAGGTGATCCCCCGTTTGTTCGGCGTACAGATAGTGCTGGATAATAAGCAAGCCTCCGACAAACGCTTCTCCGGAGTACTTGACCGCTATCAGCCGCTGGACCTCCAATTAAAAGGGTTAAAGGCCACCGGCGCAATTGACTATTCTACATCAGCAGACAGCACAATCCATATACGCTTCAACTAATTTTCCCGCAGGCAACATCAAAAGCCAATCCAACTCCTTTTAGTGTCAGCCGCCTCTAAAACTGTTTCATCCGCCTGCCGGTCTTAAGCCGGCAGGCAACCCCACTTATAGATCATTTAACTAATTCGCCTTCATCACATACCCAAACACCCCATGCGTCTCATCACTCGGTCCCGCTGTAAAATATAATTGGTTACCCGTAGAAGGTATATTATTCTCCAGCGCCCATAATCCGCCTATAACAATAGGATTATCTCCTTTCTTCAGCTGACCTAAAAACTTCCCATCCTGGTCATACACACTGATCTTTCCATCGCCGAAATTGCCGATAAGGATGGTATTATCAACTTCCCAGAAACCGGGAGCAGCGGCAACAATCCCCCAGGGGGAATTCAGTGCCCCCTGTGATGCAAACCTTTTTACCAGGGAGCCATCGGGTTTGAAAATATCCACATAGCCATTACCATCACCTTCCACATCATCTTCTTTATCCGCGTCCTGTTTGGCATAGGTGACGTACAGGTTATCGCCGATACTCCTGATATTAAACGGCGCAAAACCGGCCGGCATATTCGGATCCACAAATGGTTTAGTGGTGACCATATGAAAATCCTTATCAAAGACATCTATGGTGCCTGCATGAAAATTAGCCGCATACAGGAAGTTCTCTGCACCATCCTTCGCTAAAGCAAGCCCTTTATAAACGGCTTCCTGTGCAGACCTGTCGGCTACAATAGGCGCCACAGCGCCGGAAGTCCAGGCTGTAATAGTCCCGTCTTCCGTATCGAAAATGAACTTAGCCGGGGTACCCGCTACCTGGAAATCATTAGTCCCGTTATATACAATGCCGGTAGGTGCGCCTCCTGTAGCATGCCCGGGAGATGCAATGGTAACGGGCGACAATACAGTGTTACCATTTTTATCATACACCGTACTAAGCCCGGTATGATTAGCGGCTATCCATATGACTCCGGCCGGATTAACGGCAATCCCCCAGGGATTGATAAGACTGGCATCTACCAGCGTAGAACTATAGGGCCCACCACCAACATCTGTAACAAGGTTTACCTGGCTATAGTTGTTGGAAGCAGGAGGAGGAGGATTGTTATTATAGCCATTATTCTTACTACACCCAACATTTAACATTAAGAGTATTACTGCACTGCCAAGGGTCAGGAAAAAAGGATTTCGCATTGATGTCCGTGGAGGTATGTCTATATGTGACCCTGTGTTTACAGCATTTATCACCGGACATTTTTCAGAAAACACTATCATTTCTTTGTTATTTAACGGTGAATGAATATTGAAAGCGGAGAAGACAGGACAGGAGACGTCTAAAGCACTGTTATTTAATTAATACGTGTGTTTCACCGGAAAAGTTGCCTTAGGATCAATGTATATTTTTTGCCTGGTTTTCATCCCTCATACTATTTTGGCTTCGCTATACCTGCCTTACCATAATACGTTACGAATCAATCCTCTTTAAGATGGTTTTAAAACATACCCCATAACAGCCTGAACATAAAATTTACATAACGGAAAAAAATTTTTTGCAGCACACCCAACCTTTTGCCATCCACCCACCGTTCATCATTATATAAACACATACTCTATGAAAAAATTGATCGGAGTCCTGGCCGTTACCGGGTTTATTATTTTCATACAAAGTTCCTGTACCAAGGAGTCCATGCAGGATAAACTGAAGGGGAAAGGCCTGGCGTATGACAAGGATTCTATTCCTACGGATAGTATTCCGCACGATACGATCCCGCATGACACCATTCCTCATGACACCATCCCGCATGATACTATTCCTCACGATAGCATTCCACACCTGCCTCATGATACGTTCCCTTATCCGCCTCATGACACCTTCCCGCATACGCCATACCCTCCGCACGATACGTTCCCGCCGTATCCTCCCTATCCGCCGCAGGATACTTTTCCGTCCTATCCTCCCTATCCACCTCATGACACCTTCCCGTCATATCCACCGAATCCACCCCAGCCACCGTATGATACGTTCCCGCATCATGACACAACCGGATTACGCAAAAGGCCCCGGTGATGGCTGTAACTAATCAGGCTCAACATCGTTACAGTAGTGACAGGCCACAAGTGCTACTGTAGCAGAGCAGGCTATATTTGCACTTTTACCGGAGACGCTCATAAGGGGAGCTATCCGGTAAAAGTCGTTTAGAATAGCCACCATCAATTAAATTATTGTATACCTATCGGAACAATTTCATTTGGAAGATATTCAGGAATTGATCAAACAGTGCGTAGCTAACGACCGCTTAGGTCAGGAGAAACTTTACAGAAAGTTTTATCCTGCGCTATTCCTATTGTGCCGGAAATTCTTCCCCGAGCAGGCAGACGCACTGGAAGTATTGAACGATGGTATGCTGAAGGTTTTTAAAAATATAGGACTATTTAAAGACGATAAGGGGCAATTCTTCAACTGGGTATACACTATAGTGCGTAATACAGCGCTGGACAGGCTTAAAACGGCCAAATGGGCAGCGCATGTGGATGTGAAGGGCATTGAGATTTCCCACAGCGATAATCCGCTTGCTGCTATGGAATCAGGAGATATCTATAAACTGCTGGATGTTTTACCGCCGGCAACCAGGGCTATCTGTATTTTATTCTACCTTGAAGGATTTTCGATCAATGACATATGTACAAGATTACAATTGAGCCAGGGCACGGTGAAATGGCATCTGAGTGAGACAAGGAACAAATTAAAGCCGGTATTACTAAAGTATTATTCTAAACATGGCTGAGCAACATTCGGGCAATAAAGATTTCAACAAAGAGGAATTACCAATTCCTATACCGCCTGCCGATCAGGCATGGCAGTCCATGCTAAAAAAGCTGGACGCGGAATTGCCTGCTGAAGGGAAATTACCTGCCCCTGCGCCTGCACGTTACATCTGGGTAAAAGGCCTATCTGTGGTCGCAGTTGTAGCTATTATCGGTCTTGCCTTGTGGCAATACAGCCATAACAATAACAGGCAGTTGCCATCTTCCGGCAATAATGTTGCTGATACCAGTTTAGCTCATGTACAGACCGTATCTTCCGGGCCTGACAATCACACACAGCCAATATCAGAACAAACGGATACTGCTTCCGGGTATACAACATCTTCAGCAACGGACAAGGCACCAGGTGCTGCCAGCAACACTCATCCATCTGCGCATTCTCAAGCGGCAGAGGCTCCACGATCATCACAAGTTCCGGGAGCATTACCATCATCACCATCACAACAAACATCTCAAGGCTCAGGATCATCGGCATCATTATCGCCGTCATTAGCATCTAACAGGAAATATACAGCTGAAAGAACAAGTACCCGGCTTAACTCCGGTGAGATTACAACAGGCAAAAAAAATGTAAAACCATTGGCGATAGCTGAACATCCTCTTGAGGAGAACTCTATAACAAAGCAACTGGCTAAAAACAAAAGACAGTCAAAGCTATCTGCTTCCGATAGCAATTACACTGCAAAAACAGATGCTGCACTTATCCCCAGTACCTCAACAACAGTACAGGCGCCATCGCCAATAAGCGCTTACACGGATAGTCATGCTACGAAAACAGCTGCTATACCCTCAACAAACCAGGTTCCAACAAGCACTCATGCGAACAATCAGGTTGCAGAGCAAACGCTAAACCGCTCTACCCTGCAATTATCGACGATACATGCTCCTGTTACAGGATATAACACCAGTTTACAACATGAAGCCAGCCAGCTGACATTACATCCACACCACACCAGGGAAAGGGCCGAACGCTGGGCCGTATATGCGCAGTTAAATATAACATTGCCATTGTACAATAGCAGTTCCTATTTTATGGGGCCTAATGGTAAAGATCAATTTTATCGCTATTTAATTCCATCAGTAAGGATTGAAAGGAAGCTATGGAGAGGTGCATTATCATTGGATGTACAGCCCACCGTAGCCGCTACACCAAAGTTCAATAAATACAAGGTTGGCCACCAGTCATTGCCCTATGATACGCTCCAGTCTTTACTGAAACAATTCGGCTCAGGAATAGCCCTGCAATACCAGTTGCCTATTCGCCCGAAATGGCAGCTCGGTGCAGGCGTACAGGCCTTATTCCTGCAACAGGCCGTAGTGCGGCAGACCATCATGGATAGCATGCGGGTGGCAAAGACAAGCGTCTTTAAAGCCTCCGCAGCAGACAAGCAGGAGTTATCTAAGGTACGTATCAATGGCACGGTTGAGTTGGACTATATGGCTGGCAAATGGCAGTTTGGGCTACGCGCAATAGTGCCGCTTACCCGGGTGAGCAAGACTAAGGATATACCTACAGGACCATTAAACGCGGAATTGATAGTGAGAAGAAGGCTATGGAGGAGGTGACGAGTGTTACTTCCCTTTCAGCAAGCGCAGATCCACCTGCAGCGTGGCCATGAAATACCTTCCCAGCAACCGGTTCTGATTCTCTGTCACCGTATTGCCTGATATACTCTGCGAGAGCCTGGAAGTTTCATCCAGCAGGTTGAAGCCCTGCACGCGAAGGGTCAATTTCCTTTTGAAAAGCATCTTTTCCAGTGTGGCATTCACCAACAGCGGATTGGCCGTTAGCGCACCACTGAAACCGCTGTTCAATTGTTTATTCACATCAGCGCCCAGGCTGAATGTTTTCAGGAAATACACCTTGCCGTTCAGGTTGAAATTCCAGGTGTGGATATTGGTAATATTATTCTCCTGCAGCACGTACACATTCCTGTTGTAGGTATAAGCTACACCGGCCGTCAGTTCGGCAAATTCCCGCAGCATATTACCCCTGAGGGACTGTGTTACTACCAGGTTCTGGCCCGTTTTACGGACATTATCCATATACAGGATGTTATTGTTGTAAGAGCTGTTGCCATCCAGGAAGAGGTTATACTTACCATCAGCGAGGCGGTAGGACCATCCGTAGATGAAACGGAAATTATAATCACCGCCCGTATTCAGGAAACGGGTTTCCTGCTTCACCGTATTAAAACTGTCTTTCACCAGCGAGACATTCGTTACCACCTTATCCTGCGTATAGTTACCGGACAGGTGGATGAACAAAGTATTCATGCCCGCATTACGATAATTGAAAAACACGGAATGCGCAAACGCCGGACGAAGATCAGGATTACCGATGATGGGGAACTGTGCATTTGTCAGGTCAGGTACCGGTTGCAGTTGCTGGTAAGTCGGGAAGAGCACGTTGCCGGCATAAGAGAGGCTCATCATCGCCTGCTTAGGCAGTTTGTACTGAATACGGAAAACAGGTACCAGCTTATTACTGCTCACCACGGCCTTGTTAGCGCCGCCTGCCATACTGCTGGTCATACTGGCCGGTTGCAATCGCATCCCGAAGGTAAAATCCCATTTATTCTTTACCCTGCGGAAGTTCAGCTCTACCTGATGCTGTATCATCGTATAGATATACTGATTGCTGAGCGAATCGATCACATTGATCTTGCCGTCAGGATTTACCCAGCGGGTTTCCTGGATGTTGTCGGTACGGTTGTAATTGAGAGAATATCTTAATTCAAGGCTATTGGCTGAATCCAATGGCTCTACATAAGACAACTGGCCATTGCCGGTAAAAGTATTGTTCTTTTTATCCAGCAGCTGGTGTAACACGGAATCTTTTGCAACAGTGCTGTCGGGGTTATAATAACGGAGGCTGTCAATACCATCCTGCAGGTTGTTGTTTTTTGTAGTATTGGCGTAAAGACCCAGGGAGATGATCCTTCCCAGTCCGTTGAAACGATGGGAACCAAACAGGCCAGCCAGGAAAACAGGTGTACTGTTGGTGTTCAGACCGGTAGAGATCTGGTCCTTCCTTTGCAGGCCGCTTTGTATAGCGCTGGTCATACTACTGTTGTACGATTTGTTGCCGCTGTAGTTGAGGTTGAAGTTGAGCATATCCCCTTCCTTCGGCTTGTATTCCGTACCGATATTGATATTGTAATTATCATTACGGCTGCTGTTATTGCTGGTGTTCACACTGGAAAGCGTTCCTTCATCCGTCACTGTTTTTACCGTGCTTAAAGACTCCACATCACTGGTGGTACGGCCGCCAATGATGCCCACGTTCATGGAAAACTCCTTGGAGTAATTACCCCGGTAGTTGATGTTGCCGGTAGAGGTAATGGTATTGCCTACCTGTGCGGAGATGTTGTTGGTATTGCCATTAATAGAGAGCTGCTGTTTTTCACTGAAGTAGTTTGCCAGTACGGCGGCATTATACCGGCCATCATTGCCCACGCCACCCAGGGCCTGCCCCTGGTAGACCTTTTCCAGGTCTGCCTTCGTCTGGATATTGATGATCTTTTCCGGCTCGCCCACCTTCCTGCCGGTAGCACGGGCCAGGTCACCATAATCGTCTATGAGTTGTATTTTATCAATGAGATCTGCCGGCAGGAGGCGTGTAAGTGTTTTAATATCGGTGATCATGAAGTCTTTCCCGTTGATCCTGACCTTAGTGATCCTTTTCCCCATGGTCTGCACATTCCCTTCCATATCCACCTGCATACCGGGCAATCGCTTCAACAGGTCTTCCGCCACGGCGTTTTCCCGCAGGTGATACTGGTCCGCGCGATACTCGATCGTATCTTCCTTGATCACCACCGGCGGGACCGAACCTTTTACTACTACTTCTTTCAGGGTGCTTGTCTTCAGGGACAGTTTGATAAGCGGCAGATCTATCTGGGTGCCTGCTTCTTTAAACGAGAATTCACGGTACCAGGTCTCGTACCCGATTACGGTGACGCGGATAGTAAATACCGGCTGCGGTACATTCCTGAAAATGAATTTACCGGCATCATTGGCGATGGTATGCATTGTGTCCCGGCCTGCTATCAGCCATACATTGGCCCCGATCATTTCCTGACCGGTTGTATCCCTGACAGTGCCTGATACGTCATAGACAGTCTGTGCCGACAGGGTATGCAGACAGCAAAGGAAACTAATGAACAGGAAGATCCTTTTCATATAAAAAACTGGGCTTCATTTCAGACCTGTAATAAAGGGGGATACTGTTGGATTACGGGTTAACTGGCTAACTTGGCTAATTGGCTAAAGGCTATAAATTAATCATGATTCCGGGGCTTCCTGTAAATACAAAAGTATCCCAAAGCAATAAGTTACTTGCCTGTTCAATTTAGGCTTTTTTGAGGAGATAGCCAGTAAAAAAATGGCCGGACTGCATCCTGTCTGCGGTATGGGGATAAAACCGGTAAAAAGCTCCGGGTGGAGCTTTTACACAGCTTCAGGTGTTTGTTCTCTTTCCATCATTTTACGCATGTTCATGACAGCGTAACGCACTCTTCCCAATGCGGTATTAATACCTACATTGACGATCTGTGCGATCTCTTTAAAAGAGAGGTCGGCATAATACCGTAAGATCAGCGCTTCACGCTGTGCTTCCGGCAGGCGGTCGATCAATACGTGTACGGATGCATGGGTTTCCCGCGTAATGATGCGGTGCTCCTGGCTATCCACATGTTTGTAAGTGTTGTTGATTAATTCATCCCTGTAGATAAGGGCAAAAGCAGCTGTCTTTTTACGAAAATGGCTGATGCAGCAATTATGGGCTATCCTGACAGCCCAGGCTATAAAGCGGCTGTTGTCAAGGTAATGGCCTTCGTTGAAGGCATTGATGATCTTGATGAACACATCCTGGAATATATCTTCCGCCAGGCATCTGTCTTTTACCAACAGCATGATAGTTGTAAAGATCCTGTTCTTATGGCGATGCACAAGTACCGTAAACGCACGGTCATCGCCGGATCTGTACGATTTTATAAGATCTTCATCTGTCAGGTCACAATATCTTTTCATGTCATTATTTTTTTAAAATACCGGGCAATAAAGAAGTTGAAAAAATCGGCCGCCCTGGATAAAGCAGCCATCTTACATGTGGTTTTGATGGAGATGGTCATTAGTAAACTAGTTCTTAATGCCAAGAAGTGCCTGCACTTCAGCATACTTGCTCCAGTCGATGCTTCTGCCACGTGCAGCTACATTACCCGGAACAATTACATATCTTACCTGGAATCTCTTGTTACCGTTGTTGTCTGTCTGCGTGCTTACATTAAAGTTGCTGAACAACAGTAAGCCGCCTTCTGTCAACACTTCCCTGATATACAGGTCTCCCTCTACATAAGGAACAGATGAAATGTTTGGCTGATCAGCCGTATACAGGTTGAAATATACTTTTACAAAACCTGTGCTCAGCAGATCTGCATCAATAGCGTCCACGTCCACGCCCCATACATATTCGCCTGTAGCTGTATCCAGTGCAAACTGTGTATCCAGCCATTCTGAATAAGTGATGTTTACAGATCCTGCATCTCCTTTGTCCCCCTTATCTCCTTTGTCGCCTTTCGGACCGTTTGCACCCGCCGGACCTGCAGGACCTGTTGCGCCATCCTTTCCACAGGAAGCCATACCGATCATGAGGGAGAACATACATGCAACAAAGAAGTAGCTGGAAATTCGTTTCATAAGTAAATTGTTTGTTTGTTGTTTAATGATGATGTTTTGTTTAAAATTTATAGGTTGAGTTATTCCATCCTGCTGTTAAAAGTTATTTCTCGGACAGAGGTCCCCATAGCGGTTGCCCAGCAGGAAACCGATGAGCACTTCATGCGTGCCTTTGCTGACCGTATTCAGCGATGATGTCGTGTAGTCGTACGAATAACCGATGTTCACCGTAGAGCTGATATTCACGCCCAGCATGGCGGCAAAGCCGTCTTTGATACGGTACGAAGCGCCCCACCATAAACGGTCCCTGTACAGGAACTTGGCATTCACATCATAGCTGATGGGCGCTGCAGTGATCAGCCTTACCATCACGGATGGCAATACACTCACATCCTCCGTCATCCAGAGCCTGTAACCTCCCGAAAAGAACAGGTGCGGCACCAGCTTTCCCCTGTATAGAGAATCACCCACTACTTTACCATTATCATAGGCTATTTCCTGGGGAACAATGTTCTGGACGGCCGCACCTATATAGAAGTCAGCACCATACAGTAAGAGCCCTGCATTCACTTCCGGACGCCACTTGTTCAGCAGGGTACTGGAAGCAACCACAGGATCGCCTGGCTGCTGGAATTGCAGCTTGGCGGCATCTACTGATACGGATTGCATGCCTATGGAAATACCACCACTTACATTCAGTCGCGATGACAGCGGAATGTGATGCGCATATGTAGCACTGAAGGAGAACCTGTTCAGGGGACCGGTCCTGTCGTTCAGAATGGTCACCCCCATACCTGCATGCGCAGGCGGCGTGGTATACTCCTGCCAGTAAGCCCTGCCCCTGGGATTCTCCCCGGGAGGCGTCAGACCGGTTACACTGGCCTGTGGGTAATCACTCTTGCGAAGAGGACCATGAACGGTTAAGTAGGTTGTAACCGGTGCACCATTCAGACCGGTCCACTGGTGCCGGTGACTCGCCTTTACATCCCAGTAGTTTTCAATGCCCGCCACTGCAGGATTGATGATGAACGGATTCAGGATGTACTGCGTATAATGCGGCTGTTGCTGTGCATAGATCTCCTGCGACAATAACGCCAGCAGCAGCAACAACAATGGTTTTCTTTTCATAAGCTTTTGTTTTTTAAGTGGTGTGCGGATAGCTTATTATCTGCCGCTGATGATCCTGAACTCCGTTCTGCGGTTACGCGCACGGCCTTCCGGGTTGTCAGATCCGTCAGGATGGGTATTAGGCGCTATCGGACGGGTAGCTGCATAGCCTTTTGCCTGCAGGCGGCTGGCATCAATGCCCTGGCTTACCAGGTAATCCACACAGCTCTTCGCCCTGTCTTCAGACAATTTTTCATTCAGCGCATTGGAACCTTTGCTGTCTGTATGCGCGCTCAGCTCTATCACAATAGCCGGGTATTTTTTCAGCATCGCTACCAGCCTGTCCAGTGATGGGAAAGATGCCGGTTGCAGGTAAGACATATTGAAATCGTAGTAAATATTCTCCAGTACAATAGGACCATCTGTCGTTGGTGGTTCCAGCGCAACAACCTGTGGTTCCGGTTTTGGCGCCGGCGGTGGAGGTGGTGGCGGTGGCACTACTTTCTGCAGGGAGAAGAGCTCCAGGCAGCAAGCGGCTGCCCGGTCGGACGACAGCCACACATTTTCCAGGATGTTCTCCTTACTGCCCTTACTGATGAAATACATATCGTCCTTTACAGAATTCACAGGGTATCCGAAGTTCACCGGTGTGCTCCAGGCGCCTGCAGAATCTTTCGCATAAAAGAAGTCAAAGCCGCCCATGCCTACCCTGCCATCCGTAGAAAAGATCAGCAGGTTGGAAGCAGCATGTACATAAGGTGCTTCCTCGTTCCAGGCAGTATTGATCACCGGGCCAAGGTTCTTTGTATAGAAAGGCGTTCCTTCTCCGTTCAGTTCTGCTTCCCAGAGATCGAAACCGCCCACACCACCCGGCCTGTCGCTGGCATAGATCAGGCGTTTGCCATCGGGTGTTACAAAGGGTTGTTGTGAACTGTAGCCGGGTACATTCAGCACAGTATCCAGTAATACCGGCTCACTCCAGGTATCACCACTCTTTTTGCTGCTGTAGATCGCTGCACTCTTCTTCCCCTGTTTCACCGTCCAGCGTGTCATAAAGAGCGTATTGCCATCAGGGCTCAATGCGATCACTCCCTGGTCTACATCCTTCGGCTGTGCAATGACCAGGAGGCTTACAGTATCCGGTTGTCCGGAGGCGTAATTAGCAGTATACAGGCGGTTTACAAAGGCATGTCCTTTCGCGCCTTTCTCCGGCCTGGTAGAGGTAAATACCAGCACGCTGTCTTTCAACCATACAGGGGCATAGTTAGCACCTATCGGGTTGATCACTTCAGGCGCCTTCTCTACTTTATACATGTTAAGATCGGGCTTGCTCATCTCTGCAATGATGAAGCGGAGGTTTTGCAATTCCCTTTGTGCTGTTTCACGGTAGGTATCCTGTTGTGTATATGATTCCAGGAAATAGGTGAATGCTTTCTCTGCCAGCTCATGCCTTCCCAGCGCCCTTAAGGCTACTGCGTAATGATAAGGAGCCAGCGGGAACGCCGTTTTATCAAACTCCATGGCCTCCGCATACCAGGGTACTGCCTTGCTGTAATCGTGCAGTAAACGGTAGCTCTCTGCCAGTTTATAGATAGCCTGTTGCTCTGAGCTTACCGTAGCCAGCGATTTCTTGGCAGATGGCTGCGTGTTGTAAGGCCGGTATGCAGCATCGCTTACGATCTTCCTGGCGCCTGCCAGGTATTTTTCATAATACGGCGCGGCAGAACTATACTCTGCATTCTTGTAGTAATAGTCAGCAGACCTCAGGTAGTTATAAGCAACCTGTCCTTTGCTTATTGTTACCGCCGAAAACAGTACTGCTGTAAGAAAGATATGTTTCATGTGTTTCTTTTGATACGTTTGATGGATGAAGGTTCATGTTAGAGACGCGGACAAACAAACTCCACTTCCTGCGATCTGAAAAGCTTTCTGCCGATGAAGGTGAGCGACAGTTCAAAACTGTTGGAGCCCCTGGCTATCTTGCTCAGTTCAGATGTATTGATATCATAGCTTACCCCCAGCGTAAAGCTTTTGTAGGTAAAGCCGGCATGTGTGGATACTGCATCTTTGAACCTATAGTTCACACCCAGCAACACATCGGTTATCGGGTTTACAAACAGCTGTCCGTAAGCGCCTGCCATCTTTTCTTCCGCATTGCCCTGGCGCAGGTAAAGCAGGTTAGGCGTTACACTGATCGCATCCGTGATGGCCAGCTTCACACCTGCATGGCCTGTAAAGCGCATAGGGAACCGGGCATCGCCATTCTTGCTGAACTGGTCGGTAGGCCTTGTAAGGTGTGATACCGAGAAACCGCCAAAGAGGTTATACTTCTTTCCTGGCTCCGCATCGTAATACAATACACCGGCGCCGGCATCGAATGATGTAGCCGATGTTCTGCTGAAAGCATCACCACTGGGCGTACCGGGATTGTAACCGGTAATAGGGTTCCACTGGTCGCCGAAGGTCAGCTTGGACGCATCGAACTTGCGCTGGATCATGCCGAACTGTAAGCCAAACACAATCCTGTGTGTACCAGCAGCACCGAGACGTACGCCGGTATAAGAGGCGCTTCCGTAAGCAGTGGTATAGTTATAACCACCGTCGCCCGCTTTCTGGTTCAATACACTGGCGCCAAAGTTGAATTGCTTGTTCGTGGTGAAATCTGCCGCTACACCGTAAGTCGAGAACGGATCGCTGATGTTTCCCCACTGATTACGATAGATGGCTGAAATACGATATTGGCCATCAAATGCACCCGTTAAGGCCGGGTTAAGCCATGACGGATACACATAATACTGGGAAAAATGCGGATCGGTCTGCGCTGTTGCTGTATTCCCTGTAAAGATCAGAAAGGGCAATACCAGGATGATAGATAGTATATTTCTCATTTTGGTCGATATTTAGCGATTGTTAAAATAAAATGACTACGTACCCCGTCAGTGGTGCAAATCCATTCTTCAGTTTTATGATATAGTAGTAAGTAGCCGCTGGTAACAGGTGGCCTTTATAAGAGCCATCCCATGGCGTCTTGTAGCCTTCTGAATAGTATACACGTTGTCCGTAACGGTTGAACACTTCCACCGTGCAATCTGCATATTCAGACAGGTTAGTTAGCTCCCATCTGTCATTTACCTGGTCGCCGTTGGGTGAGAATGCATTAGGTACTTTTACTGCTTTGAATACTTTCACCGACAGCTCATCCATAGCACTGCAACTTCCTTCTCCGATAGCCGTCAATGTATATACCTGGTCTTCCATGGCAGCGAGCGTAGGCCTCAGGGCAGTAGGGTCAGACAGTCCGAGTGGCGGCGACCAGCGGAATTTAAGTACGGTAGAATCATTGGCAGTGGCGTTAAAGGTCAGGACCGTACCCTGTGGTACGATGAAGGATTGTCCTGCATCTATGACCGGCTGCAGGTATACCACTACATTGCTGGTGAACGGTTGGGATACGCAGCCTGCGCCATTGGCAACGACCAGCTGCACAGGGTAATTGCCCGGCTGACTGTAGCGCTTCACGGGATTCCTGTCTGTCGATCCGCTGCCATCGCCAAAGGTCCATGCCCATGAAACGATATTATTATTATCATCCCTGCTCTTGTCTGTAAAGACATTATCAGCACCCTGGCACAATGTGTCCGGCGCAACGCTGAAGTCGGCCTGTGGCTGATTAAAGAACGCATCCAGTATTTTTTCTTTGGTAACAGTACAGCCATACACCGAAGTAGCCGTCAGTGATACCGTGTAAGTACCTCCCTTTTTGTAATTATAAACCGGCGCTGCTGCAGTTGACACGCCTCCGTCACCGAAAGCCCATTGATAGGTCAGAGCGGCATTATCCGGAACAGCAGATGTGTTTGTGAACCTGGCCGTACCATCGGGCATACAGATGCTGGTGGGTAAGCCAAAGTCCGGAACCGGCATTGCATGCACTGCGATCGTCTTTGCAGCAGTATCGCTGATACAACCATTGTTGCTTACTGTTACCAGTTTCACATTGTAGGTATCCCAGGCCGTATAGGTCCTGCTAAACGGCGTGTTATCTGTCCGTGTTTCATTGTTACCATCTCCGAAGATCCATTTCCAGGTGGTGATATTGCCGGTGGCAACTGTCGACTGGTCCGCAAAATTCACCGCTTCTCCCAAACAGATACTCTCGTTGGCAGTGAAAGCAGGTTGCGGCTTCGGATGTACGGTAATGGTGGCAGATATAGAATCGGTACAACCACTCTGTGTGGAGAACACATACCACACCGTGTGTGTACCAGCACCTGCGGTCAGCGGATTGAACACACCGGTAGAAGATACTCCCGGGCCCTTGTAAGTGCCCGTACCTGTCACACCATTTGTCACACTGCCTTTTGCCACCGATATCACGCGTTTATCGTTCACACATACTGCAGGCAAGGCTGTGAAGGCCAGCCGGGGCTTCAGGTTGAACGTTGCAGACACCGTAGTGTCTTTCGTACATCCCTGGGCAGTGGTAACCGTATATTTAATGTTATAAGTGCCGAAACTGGTATAGTTGTGCTGTGGATCGGCCACAGCTGAAGTATTCGGATTAGCCGGTGTAGCATTGGCATCGCCGAAGTTCCAGGCATAGGTACTGATAGCCTGTCCATCAGGCACCGTAGTGGTACTGTTGAACTGTACAAGGCCATCTACCTCCAGGCAGTTCTGCGGATAAGTAAAACCTAATACCGGTTTTGCATTTACCTGCACCTGTTTCTTTACAGTATCACTCACACAGAGCTCGCTCACCTTCACCACATGGGAAACAGTATAGGTACCGTATTTAGGATAATGTGCTGTTTGCGCAGTAGCTTTATCCAGTGATGCCGTGGTATCATTGCCAAAGTTCCAGTACCAGTTCTTCACAGGCGTTGTGCCGCCATAGGTGGACTGGTCTGTCAGGCTGACACCACCGCCCTCGCAAAGTGCCGCGGGTACAGTGTTAAAGTCAGCAACCGGTTTTGCCACCACTGTAATCGGGATCATCGTATCTGCCAGGCATCCTTCTTTGGAGATCACGCTCAGCTGGATATTCTGTTGTCCCACGGGGAACCTGCGTTTCACCAGTGCACCACTGTCCTGCACTGCGCCAGGGAATACCCATTTCCAGCGGTCAATATTGTACCCGTTGCCACTGCTGTCGCCTTTGAAATACACCGTATCCATGGTACAGCCAGTGAAGTCAATTTTAAAAGAAGCTGTTGGCTTCCGCTTCACATCTACAGTGATTTTCACTTCTTCTTTATGATCACATTTTTCAATACTGGGGTGTGTATTCGTGATAGGTATTTCGTAGGTACCGATGGTGCTGAATACATAAGTACCCGGTAAAGTATATTTATAGTAGGGTACGCCATTCACCAACTCTTCGCCTGTGGGCTGCGGATTGGTGAGCGATACATCGGCATTGGGCGTGATCATGTTTCCCAGCTTGCTGATGTTCCATTGCATCTCGGTCGGCTTGTATGCCAAAAGCACCGACAGTTCTACAGGCGTTTGCGTACAGGTAAATTCGTTCTTGTAGGAGGAGGTATCTTTTTCATTATGAATAACACCGATTACGTTCAGGTTATTAATGAGGGTGCCTGCGTTATAGCCATAACTCTCCACAGAACCCAGGCCATAGGTTACGGCGGTGAATGCGGAATCGCTTTGTACGATGGCCTGCGCCTGGCTGGAATTCCAACGTTTTATGACAACAGAATAACCGGGTCTGTTGGGGTGTGGTACGGCCACCGTCCATGCATTCCGCTGACCATCAATTGTCAGGGATTCAGTACCCTTCGTGGGAATGATCATGGTCAGGTAGTTTACCCGGATGCTTTCCCTGTTGTTCCTGTAAAAACCTATTCTTTTAATGGATTGCTCAACGGGGCTGAGGTAGATCATTTCAGGGTCACCATCGCCACCTGTGTTGGGACAGGCGCCGGTAGAGGCCATATATTGGGCAACGAGAATGGGTTTATCTGATTCGAGATAATCGGGCGTATTACTTTCAAATTCGTAATATGAATTACCCTGGAGACCTGTTAGCTGTACACCATTGCGCTTCACGATCGTCGTGGGATCTTTCACTACCACCTTGTATGGATTGGTCATGAAACTACCCGCTACATTATCAGTAGAAGTAGGTGCGGTGAGGTAACGTTTTCCCCATGCCTGGGAAGGAAAGATCTGCTGGATATTGTTATCGCCACTGGAACCGAAATTACCGGCACAGGCAATGGCGGTACGGCTACTACCGGAAAATACCGCTATCGGGAAACAGGTGTCATTTGAGTTAGCGACGGACTTTACCGTAGTACCGGTCATTTCATAGCCGGTACTGCCTCCTAAAGATGCACCTATCACCTGGTAGATCTCTCCCCTGTTCAATGTAACCGTGAAAGGCACGCCGGGAAGCTTACCGTTACGTGTAGGTACAGAAGGGGTGATCTCTACTTTGGTATTATTATCTTTTGCTACTACGAACATCCAGGAGAAACAGTCAAAATCATAGTCCTGCTGGCTGTTCAGCGATACATAATAATAACCCCAGGTTTCTTCCGGCATCAGCATGGTAGCACCTGATGATGCTGATCCGTATATGTGTGCATAGGCTACAATGGGTACATCACTTACGATGTGGATCCCTTTTTTGATAAAGAGCCCCTCTCCTCCTGTACCACCGAATGTAGGCGGCACGGAATATAACCTCGCGTCGAAAGTCCCGGTTTTGGGAATCTGGTCGGTGGCTATAACGGTGTTGGCAGGGATGCTGTAAGATCTTGTCCAGGTAGTACCGTCTATTGTCACCGTTACATTTGCGGGTTCTTCTGCACTCAGGTACAAGACCATTTCCTGCGAGTTGCCCCTGTTAGGCTCCATAAACTGGTGGTGGCCATATCCCACCCAAAAGCTTTTGCCTTTGTTGGATAAGTTCTGGCCATAGGTTTGCAAACAAGTCAGCAGGACGAGCAAGGTGGCTGTCAGGCTGCTGCGGAGCAATTTCCTGCCGCCAGTGCCCCCGCCCTGAGGCGGAGAGCAATAGCAAGCAAAGAATTGTCTGGTTAAAAGCAATGTCCATTTCTCCATAAAACCATTTTTTATATTACCTCAAGAGGTTGAGCGTACCTTTTCTGTCTACCTGGGTACCATCAGCCAATTTCAGTTTGCAGATGTAGATGTATACACCGGAAGGCTGTGCCTTGCCTTTGTAACTACCATCCCATCCGAGTTGTGGATTGTTGGATTCGAATATCTTCTCACCCCACTGGTTGAACACCATGAAATGGATCTCTCTTACCACTGCGCCATATACCTTCCATACATCGTTCAATCCGTCTCCGTTTGGTGAGAAGCCTGAAGGGATATAAACACCGTCTGGCAATGTTTTACCGGTAACTGCCTGCGACAATTTATCCTCGCAACCGGTAGCCTTCACCAGCAGTGTTACCGACTGCTGCGGTTTAAGCCCTCTTATTACATGTTCCAGGCCCTGTGCGCCGGAAGAAGGCGTGATCCAGGTAGCGCCGTTGTCAGTAGATACCAGGTAACCTGCTGCTCCGCTGATCTCGTTCCAGGTGAAGCGGATCTGGTCTACACCGATTGAATCTACTTTCAGTACAGGGGTGCCCAGCTGTGGCAATACCAGCAATACTGCAGGTGTACGCGCCAGGCCGGCACAACCGCCTTTGGTTGTTTCTACATAGTATACTGCAGCACTTGTTGCATCTTTTATTTCAAGCGTAGCTCCCGCTTTGATCAATGCACCACCTGTAGCGGCATTATACCAGTTGTAGGAAGCATTCGGGTCAGGGTTCTGTACGGAGAATGTAGCATCGGTATGCGCACAGATCCGCAGTGTATCGGTATTGAGCGTAGCGGCCACCGGTTCATTCACTTCTATTGTCTTCACGGTATCGCCCACACAACCATCTTTTGTAATGACCTGCAGTTCTTCCGTATAGCTGCCGGCAGCGGCATACTGTTTCGTTACGCTGCGGGTATTGGCAGTCGTACCATCGCCAAACTTCCATTCCCATTTAGTGATCGCTGCATTATTCTCCGTTACTGCTGTTCCGTTGAATACGGCGATATCGCTGATACATCCGTTATAACTGATAGAGAAATCGACATGTGGCGCAGCCAGCACTTTTACGCTGAGGTAAGAAGTGATACTGTTATCACAGCTGGCAATATCAGGGTTCGTCACTTTCACAGGGATCTGGTAGGTACCAGGCGTGGTGAATGTATAGTCGGCAGCGATCTCATATTTGTAGTAGGTCTGACCGTCTATCACCAGGGTATCCACAGGTACCGGGTTGTTTGTCACTACATCTGTTGCAGGCTGCAGGTTAGCTACCTGGCTCAGTTGCCATGCCAGTGTAGCCGGTACCATTGGCAGCATAGCGGTGAGGCGGAACGGTGTCTTCGCACAGGTGTAAGTGCTCTTATTGCCTGTTCCGTTGTGTACATTACTGATAGCAGGCTGCACGTTCAGGTTCCTGATCTGCATACCTACGTTATAGGCATAGCTGACGTCGTTACCAAAACCATAGGTGATAGCGGTGAAGGCAGAATCACTCTTGATCGTGCTCAGCGCATTGCCCCCGTTCCAGCGTTTTGTGATCACCACATAGTTTGGCCTGTTTGCATGATTGAATGAGTAGCTGAAAGTATTGCTACCATCTATCAGCAGGGAGTTCAGGCCCTGTTTATGAATAACAAGTGTAATGAAGTTGTACTGAACTCCTGCTTCATTGTTACGGTAGAAGGTCGCTTTTTTAATAGCCTGTTCTGCCGGTGTCAGGTACACCATATCCACATCGCCACCTGTCGGGTTGTTGCAGGAGCCGTCGATAGTGAAGTACTGCGCTACCGTTACTGGCTTATCAGCTACGATATAGTCTGCCGTTTTGCTTTCAAATTCATAATAGCTGTTGTTGATCAGGCCAGTCAGCGGTGTATTGTTCCTTGTTACCACTGTAGCAGGGTCTTTCACCAGTACGCGGTAGATGTTTGTCATCAGGCGCACCGGATCGGCCATACCAGAAGTTGGCGCTGTCATGAAGGTCTTGCCCCATGATTGTACCGGCTGGTTCTGCTGTACGACGTTATCGCCATCGTTACCGAACCCGCCTGTACCGCCACAACTGAAAGCGCTGTAGCTGTTGCCGGAGAACACGGCTACCGGGTAACACTTACCATTTGCATTCTGCACGGCACGTACAATGCTTCCGGAAAGGTCATTGCCCTCATTCTGGTCTTTCATGGCGCCTAATACCTGGTACACTTCACCTCTGTTCAGCGTCACGGTGAATGGCTGGCCTGCGGCGTGTCCGCCAACGGTTGCCTGCGATGGTGTGATCTCTACCACAGAGCTGTCGTTATCAGCAATGATATAGAACCAGGAGAAGGAATTCGCGTCTCCCACCTGGCGGGCAGACATCGGGCGGTATTCATACCCGTAAGTGCCTACAGGCATCAGCAGGGTGGCGCCTGCAGTTTGCTGGCTGTACTGGTGCGCATATGCGGTGATCGGCGCATCGCTTTCGATACTGATACCAAATGGATACAGACCTTCGCCTGTGAGACGGGCATCGCTCAGTCCTGATTTAGGTATCATATCGGTAGTCAGTGAAGTATTGGCAGGCACCAGGTAATCTTTACCCCATGCTGTACCATTTACCTTCACTACTACATGTGCATCTGTTTGTCCGGCTACCAGGTAAAGGGCGAGGTTCTGGTTATTGTTGGTCATGAAAGACCTGTCGTGACCATACGCCACCCAGAAACGGGTACCGGCATTGGAAGTATCTGCACCGGCAGGACCTGAAGGTTCAAATATCAGTTTGCCCCTTAAGCCGGTGAATTTGTCGAGATATTGTAAGGCGGTATCAGCAATGATGTTACTTGCCACATCTACCGTACTGCTGTCGTTGATGATCCAGGTATTCGCAGCATCTGTCCTGCCCAGGCGGATGTTCTTTTCCCTGTCCAGGTAACCCAGCCAGGAATCTACATAGAACTGTTCCAGCTTGAATTTATAGGCAGCGCTGCCAGTTACATCCACATCAGTATAGAAGTACATGAACTGTGTGCCCGGCGCCAGGTTTGGCGGCACTACACCGGAGTAGCGTTTCAGGGTAATAGCTGTCGGCACCGCGGTATTAGGATCCCAGGTGATCTTCGCTACCGTATCAGAACCATAGAGGAACTGCTGGGTAATACCAGGAGCCGGTGTGGCAGGAATAGCCTGCAGTACTGTCGGCTGTGCCGTTGGCAGGAACTCATAGGCGCCCATATCAGGTACACCTGCTGTCAAAGTAACCGGCCTGCTTTGCTTATTGATATCATGATCATTGCCTGGTATCTGTACACCACGGCCATGGATAGCCCATACATCCGGGTTACTCAGTTCAGGTTCCAGTGTAGTTGTGCTGGCAAAGGCAGGTTTATATACAATGGAACTGATATCCAGGTCAGAAGCAGCGATCCAGCCTGTCAGATTATCATAATCGTCACTGGTACCACTTCTTGAGATCAGTACAGGACCTGTTGTATAATAAGTATTGTAATCGCTGTTGATGAATTCACTGAATACATATTCTGCCGCTACACCGCCACCTTCATTGCTGAAGATATTGTTACGTAGTTTCACGTTACCCTCGGTGGCGTTCGTGTGCGAGAAGTATCCCGCTACATTGGCCCCCACTGCGGCAGATGCATTGTATACAGAGTTGTTATAGTAGTTGATATTATTACCCTGGTTACTGTACAGGCCATAAGCTACCGCACCTGTGGTCTTCACACTGATCACGTTGTTCACAGTAGTGTTGTAGTTAGACCCATTGTTGGATATTCCCCAGATCATACCGGCATTACCCGTCAACGCTACTATCCTGTTGGCTTCCACCAATCCGGTAGCAGCTGCTGAGGCCTGGCAATCCTGGAGCGCTATACCTGTTACGTTACCGGTGGTGTTGCTAATGGTAACAGTATTATTGCTTACCCTGTAGGCGGTATCACCGTGGTTCAGTACAATACCGTAAGCAGCAGCAGCCAGCGGATCTTTAATATCAATTTCATTCTTTGTCACTACCGGGCGGGTCACATTAGTAATACTGATACCGTTTGTGAAGACACCGCTTACCTTGTTGCTGTCTATTACCAGGCCACGCACTTCCTCTACGTCGGAAGGACCGGAGAAATGGATACCACTGGCGCCATTCTTAATAGTGTTGCCAATGATGGCGATATTACCACCTTTGAAGTCCTCTGCAAACACACCTACTGCATCGGTATTATCAACCGTAACAGCAGGAACATTGATGGTGTTGTTCAGCAGGCTGTCTTTGATAGCGTTGCCGTCAAATACCACAGCACGTCCGTTGGTAGCGTTGCTGGCAGTGATAGTGATGTTCTTGTAAGTAATATAGCTGGCGCTGTCGAGCTTCAGTACATAGTTATTAGCAGTAGTACCTGCAAAAGTCAACGTAACAGATGCCGGATTACCATTCTGGCTACGGAAGGTTACGCGGCTGGTATCGGACGCACCAGGGATCCTGTGCATGTATACCTGTTCTGTATAAGTACCCGGTACAACGTCGAAGATCACTTCACCGGCAATACCACATTCCATAGCAGCTACGGCTGTTCTGAAAGAAGTAAAGTTCCGGTTACCTGTACCAGTCGGGTTGATGGTATAGACACCCTTGATGAGTGGCTGGTTCATATTTACCGAAGTCACCACAGACCATGCAGTATCTGTATTGCTACATACCAGCTGGCAACGGAAATAGTTGTTGGCGCCCAGCTCTGTTTTAAATGCAGGGATAAACGCCGTATCGCTGATATTGATCCATGGACCCGTAGCAGCGTAAGAAGCCTGCCACTGATAGGTAAGCCTGCCGGCTGTTGTATTATCTATCAGGTCGAGCGAGATCATAGTACCCATACAGATACCTGAGCTGGGGTTTACCACTGCTTTACCTGCGTTGATAGGCGTCTGGCAAAGCGGCATGCTTATCTCATACGCACCCACATCTGGTGTGGTAGCGCTTCTCGGCTTGCCAAGAATGTCGATAGCAATACCTTCCGGCGTACCCGTGTTATCCATCTTATAGAATAAAGGAGATAAGTTGCCACCTGCCAGATCTGTATAGATAGGGTCATAGTCTGTTGCAGATGTATCCTGCCCTGTGGCAGTTTTCCATTCGGCCAGTGTACGGCGGTCTCCGTTGAAGTCGCCGATATAGTTCTCTGTACCGCCGGCTTTTACGAAGTAGTTATTATTCTGGTGGGAAACAGTGCCGCCGCTTATTTCTATGGCATGTTTCGGACCAGTGCCGGTACTGGTTACAGTGATATTGTTGTTAGTGAATTTGATGTTGTCGCTGAAGTTGATATAGGCGCCGGTAGAAGCTTCCCATGACAGGCTACTTCCTTCACGGTCAACAGACACCGTATTGTGTGTAACAACGATGTTGCCGGTCCAGTTTACATAGACACCATAACGGCTACCAGTACTGTTCAGGCTATAGATGATGTTGTTAACAACTGTATCCGGTTTGGTTTCATCAACATCTATGTTGTCGAGTGAAATACCATAGTAGGTATAATCATCCGCCTGTGGCGTTGCATTGGCTATTTTATTACGGGCAATCTTAGCACCGTCTGCACGTCCGCCAAGGGAGATGCCATATACGCTCCAGTTGTTATCCTGGCGTGTCGGACGGTCAATGGTATTCTCTGCTATCTGGGTATTAACGCTGTATCTTACCTGGATACCTGCGCTGTAATAATCCAGTACCTTGTTGCCAAGCACCACATTGCTCTTTGTAGCGTTGTTGCTGATACCTGTCAGGGTAATGCCATAGTAACCGCCGGAAACCTTATTCTTAGTGAAGACGTTGGCATTACACCAGTTGTTACCGCTTGAATTATCCGCATCCTGATCAGAAGAGCTAACAACGATACCATTATATTCGGAGCCTGTTGCATCAATTTTTGTCATGATCTCACAGCGGGTAATGGTATTACTGTCGGCATGATTGAACAGCTGTACGCCGTAACCATAAGCCCCTGTACCCGTTGCATCAATTCTCAGGCTATCGAAGGTAATATGATCTGCCTTACGCAGTTTGATCACCGCCCTTTCAGCTGTATTGTCGCCACTGAAATGGATCGTGTTACCATTACCATTGAAGGTGATGGTATTAATGGCAGAAGTACCCGGAATAGAATCCAGTACCAGCTGTTCCTCATACGTTGTACGACCGGCCACTACATTGAAGATCACCGGACCGGCAATACCGCACTGCATGGCATCTTTGGCAGCATTAAAGCTCACAAAGTTGCTCACGCTGGCAGGAGTATTTTTGTCGATCGTATATATACCGCCTGGCAATGCATTATTCACTGTCAGCAATACAGGTGCAGAATAGCCCGTCGTAACACCGCAGGTCAGCGCTGCCCTGTAATACAGGGTGCTTGTTGCGGTGATCGTGCTGTCGGCATATTCAGACGGAGCCCCCATGTTGGTATAAGGGCCGGCAGCAGTAGTGGCATATTGCCACTGGTAGGTCTGCGACAATCCCATGGTATTGCCGGTCAGGCTTAATACCACCTGGTTGCCTGCGCACACCACTGCTTTACTCACCTGTGCAGTACCACCTGTAGGAGGCGTTACGCAGGGTGGCGGTGTGAACTCGTACGCTCCCAGGTCGGGCGCACTCACATTACGTGCGGCATTATTGATGTCTATAGCCACATTCACCACCGCACCCCTGTTA
Organism: Chitinophaga filiformis; assembly: GCF_023100805.1. Classification (NCBI taxonomy): domain Bacteria; kingdom Pseudomonadati; phylum Bacteroidota; class Chitinophagia; order Chitinophagales; family Chitinophagaceae; genus Chitinophaga; species Chitinophaga filiformis. The sequence continues at coordinate 2,665,625 of NZ_CP095855.1, read as the reverse complement.
TTCAGCATGGCGCTGGTAGCGGAATAGTTACCGGTAGCAATATCCTGGTAGAAAGGATTTACAGCAAAGGAGTTGGCGTCCTGCTGCGCAGCCGTCTGCCATTCACTCAGGGTAGGCAGGTTCTTTTCATAGAAACCTGTATACTTGTTGGCTGCCAGCGGATTGATATAGATGTCGTTCTTATCGGAGATCACATCGCTTGTAGGATAAGCAGTACCGAAGTAAATACCATACTGCGAAATATTCGATGTTCCGGTAAGTGTAATAATGTTATTGATAAACTCTACTCCCGCAGCAGTAGAGCTCTGGTTATAACCGGCTATTCTTGAAGAGGAATTGTTCGTAGTAGAGGTACCATCCATGGAGATGGTATTATGATAGATCCGGATGTTGCTGGATCCGTTATTATAAATACCATAACGAACACCATTACCATTCAGGCCGTAAACCAGGTTGTTGATCACCTCATTTTCCAGGCCGGTAATTGCGTCTACATTCTCCAGCAGGATGCCATAGAAAGCAGATGTACTGGTAAGGGCGCCACCAAATGGATTGCTGATGCGGTTACCGTCTATGATCACTTTTGTACTCAGGTCACTGAGCCCCACAGCGGTGAAGGTGGTTACATTGGAACGGGTTGGCCTGCTAAAGGTATTGTTCTTTATAATGGCGTTGAACGCACCATGTACATACACACCCCTGTTATAAAACTCGCTGATCGTATTGTTGAGCACCTTGTTCCGCTGGTTAGCCACGTTGGAGCTACCCACCAGGGTGATGCCGTAATAGCCGCCTGTGATGGTATTGTAACTGAAAGTATTGTCGTCGCAGCTGGCATTTCCCCTGCCCACAGGGTCCGTATCAGAAGCACTCACTACGATGCCTGCATAAGAGGAGGAAGTAAGCGTCTGCTGTACGGGAATAACACAACTGTCGATAGTATTGAAGTCTGCATCATTGATCAGCTGCACACCGAAGCCCCATTGTGAAGAAGTTGTTCCTTTCGGTACTATTTTCAGGTTGTTGAAAGTAAAGTAATCTGCACCATTCAGCTTGATCACGGCAGACTGTGTCTGGTTGGTAGGCAGGTAGGTAATGGTCTGACCGGCACCGTTAAAAGTGATGGTGTTGGTAGCAGAAGCGCCACTTACCGGCATGATAATCAGTTGTTCATCGTATACGCCACTGCCTGGCGCTACGTTAAATACAACCGGGCCGTCTATACCGCATTTTATATAGTCGTAAGCAGCGTTGAATGAAGTAAAGTTACCGCCACCGGCAGGGGAAGTTTTGTCAATGGTGAACCAGCCATGTATGAGCGCCGGGCTTACTACCTGTACAGCAGTAGAATTATCGCTGCTGCCGCTGGCGGTACAGGTTACCACGCAACGGTAATAGGTGCTTGCCGCCTGTGTCCTGTTCAGGAAAGCAGTATTGGCGCCGGGAATGTTTGTCCAGTTGGTATTGTCAGCAGAAGACTGCCACTGGTAGGTCAATCCCGTAGCGGCAGTATTGCCTGTGAGACTTAACGTGAAACTATTGCCGCCGCACACATTGGTGGCCGTAGTAGCAGTCGTACCTGCTTCCGGTACGCCGGTACATGCAGCAGCGGGAGTATAGTTGAGTATAATATCAGGGCGGGTGGTCATCGTACCGGAATTGCTGGTATTACCGGTACCACAAAGGTTGCCCAGCCCGTCAGACCTGAATGTATGAGAGCCGTTGAAACTCAGTCCTGTTGTCCATCTTACACTGGGGTTTCCTGTAAATCCGGTGCCACCGTTACATACTTCTACCAGCAGGTTATCTGTACCGTTCCAGAAGAAGGTGGGCAATACCGGGAAACTATTTACACCTGTCACCACCTGGTAATTCACCGGGCCAAAGACAGCATTGCCGGAAGGCTCCCACACGTTCACGTCCAGGGTGGTCTTCGCGGTAGCAGCGATCTTAATGGTGTACCCATCTATAATATTGGCGCTGTTCAAACTATTCACAGTGAATTTCACTGCATTAATGAACCCTGGCTGCATACCTGCAGCTATCAGTTCACTGGCCCGGTATAGGTATTGCGCCCTGGAGCCTTCATAATAATCCTGTATTGGACAGGGATATGTTGAATTGCCATTGGCGCCGCTATTCGACCCGATCGTGATATCTACCTGCGCACAAAGCGGCAAGGCAGATAACAACAGTATAACCAGGTATAAAGAAGCCTTGTATAATACAGAAACAGGCTGATTTTTCATGGCTGTTTGTTTTAAATTTCTTTCTTGGATGAATGATAGGGTGATGATATTATTGCTGCCAGCTGATCCAGCTACGGGCATCCTTTACATTCACCATATCAAAGGAAGCATTGCCTGTCTGCACGAAATAGAATCCTTCACTTTCCTGGTATTTGGTAACGATAAGGCTCATAGTAGCAGCGGCTGCATCAGGGATCTCGCCCCAGCCTCCGCCGGGATAAGCAAAGGTGGTAGTGCCATTGGATTTGAAGGTGGGCGTAAACGCAGGACCATAGGCATAACCATCCGGTACGATACCGGCGAAGTCATATCCTTCACCAAAATTGGGGTAATAGAACATAAAATTGAAACCTGGGATACCGGCCACATTGTAGGCATCATCCACACCATTGACGTGGAATCCTGTTGCAGAGCGCCAGAAAGAGCCTGTTGATGCAGCCTGGTTGTACCAGCGTCGACCGGCAGTCAGATCGAGTACCAGTGGTTTGATCACACCGGTGATGACCGCATTATTCTCCCCGGCTTTCATGGTCATTTTTTGCCCGGAAGCATCCCACGTTATATCTGCCAGAGAAGAAAAGGTAACAGCGCCGTCACGGAAAGGGGTTTCGAATGAAACGCCTTTCCCATCGAAATAGTAATTGACCGTAATGGTCTTTACTTCATTGGCGTCAGGACGTACAAAACTGATCTGGCGGTACAGCTTGTCCACATAGACATCATACTTGTAGTTGCCTACTGCCAACAGTTTGAAATAAGTAAGGAACCGGGAAATATTATTGAACTCCCAGTTCCGTTTTTTATCGTAATAATCCTGTGCCTCCTGCGAGGTAGCTTTAACGAGAATGGCCTTGCTGCCATTCAGACGTCCTGTAAGTTTTATGGTGTCGCCATAGATACCATCTATTGCGAATTCAAAGTCAGAGAATAATCCTTTTCCATAGTAGCCCCCATTCTTGCTGGCATCGGGATCGCAGAGCACATGGATATAAGAGTAAGTGTCAAACAACAGACATGGCTGCTGTAATGACTTCAGACGGAAACTGCTTTGTCTTACCGTAACGGACGACAAAGAGTCGAAGTCTGAGAACATATCCACCCTGTTGGCAGTGTCGAACTTAAAGTAGAAGCCGAATGCAGTGTTGGGTAAACCGGAAGGATATACAAGCGCCTTCCAGCCGTAGGGAGCACCTGTCAACGCATCATTATATGCTGCCAGCGTTTCATTGATCCTGGTGTCCGGAGATTTATCAAAAACATCGTCGTACTTCCGGCAGGAAGCAATTGTAACGACAATCAGTAAAAAATATAATGATAGATTTTTTCTCATAAGGAGTTCGAAATTGATCTGGTTGATATAGCCTTAGTACAGCAGTTGTACAATAGATTTTCTGGTGTTGTCCTGCAGGCTGTAGAAATCAATGTTGTAAGACGCTTTGAAATAGTTTACCACCATCGCTTCTTTCTGTCTTAACCTGTCTTTGGCCTGCGCCTGTGAAGAGCCATTTACACTGTATCCTGCCGGGATGCTGTTCACGATCCTGTCAAAACCCGCCTTTCCTTCTATCAGCATCATGGCGATCATTTCAACGAAGTCTTCACTTTCATTGGACATGGCATAAGCTGTTACAAAGCCATCTTTACGGGCAGATGTATCAGCGATATTATTCCAGTTACCGGTATAATAGCCGGCGCAGATCTTCTTGAATTCAGGAGGGTACATCTTCGTCTGGTGAAGAATGTGACCAAATTCATGTTCTATCACATGGAAGATCTGTTTTACATTACCGGTGTCTCTTTTGGTATAGCCGGGCATCTCTTTTGTACGGAAATCGTTCAGCAGGTACATCACTACTTTACGACCTCCTTCTGCAGTACCAAGTGTAATGGTGCCATTGTCGTTCCAGCTGGCGCTGCCCGACAGGATGAAGAATTTAGGGCTGTATTTCTTGAAGAAAATTTCGCCCGCGGCATTGATGTAATTATCGATCCATACTTTCTTGATGGCCCTGATAGCAGGGATCACCACTTCTTCCCGGGGTGGCACCAGGGTTTTGGTCACATCAAACTCAAACTGGTCCCATTTGTATTTTACTTCAATGTTGTAGGGAACAGTCATTGTATCGTGCAACCAGGCATCTAAAGATCCCGGAACCCAGGTATCGCCACCCAGGCCCGGGATGTCTTGCACACCACTGAGATCATCATCTTCTTTCGAGCAGGCAGCCAATACCGCCATTGCAAACAGGAAGAAGAATATTTTTACGTGTTTCATATATATGCGTTCTTTTTTTTACAGTTGAGATTATCTGGGATTCAGGGCTATACCGGAGGTGGTGGCCGATAAAGGGATCTGCAATACGCGGCGTTTATCGTCTGCCTGCAGCACCATTTGCACACCTTTGTCTGTATAATGCGTCACCGGCGCTTTATAGCGCTGAATATCAAACCAGCGGTGTCCTTCCTGTACGAACTCGGCACGTTTGAAGTCGAGTATGGTCTGTAACAAACCGTTCTTTACATCAGAGATGCCATAGTAGTTCCTGATCTTCGCGGTGGTGATGCGATGACTGGAAACATTGTAATTGGTGATCCGTTTGCTGGCAAACAGGTTCAGGTCTGCCAGTACATCATTATTGTTGCCCAGGTAGGCATTGGCCTCTGCCCTGTTGAATAGTACCTCTTCTGTAGTGAACAGGGGCACCATTACATAAGGGTCGCCAATCGTAGCATTTACGGATGCTTTCACGAAATATTCCGTCAGCTTGGGCACGAAGTAATCCCTGGTGCCATAGTAGTACAAGGGATAAGCAAAGTCACCACCGGTTACATTACTGCCCAGTATCTGCTGCTGGATGTTGTAAGTCAGTCCATACCTGTATTGCGCCACATAGCGGCCATATGTTGACTGTGTTTCCACCAGCAGGAGATTGGCTTTTTCGGAAGCCCTGGCATAAGTATCCCAGATCACTGCAGGGGTCATTGTTTTATAGGTAGTGTTCCATGGGCGCATATTGCTGGCCAGGTCATTGTTGGGGAATGTCTTGTTGGCATACTCCAGCACTTTCTGATAATCTTTCTTAAAGAGATAGAACCGCGTAGCAAAAGCATAAGTGGCAGCCTTATTAAAATGATAGCGCGGTACATTATAGTTATCATCTCTGATCAGCTGCATACCTTCCAGGAGGTCTTTCTCTATCATGTCATACGTGTAAGCCACTGTCTTGCGCTCATAGTGTTTCATCACAACTTTCTCCGGCTCCGTTACATAAGGGATACCGGGATCGCTGGAAGCCGTGGTGGCATCATAGAATTTGGAGAAGAAGGTCACCAGCATAAAATGAGCATATGCCCTGGCTACCAGCGCCTCCCCTTTCTGTGCAGAATAACGGCTGCTATCGGCAGCGGCCTCGCATGCTTTCAGCGCATTATTGGCAGCGGCGATAGCCGTATAACATGCCTGCCAATAGTACTCGGGAGAATCCTGCTCTGTGGCCGATACATCATTGAAGAAATAAGGATCCAGATTGGTCCTGTCGGTCACCCCGGCGCCTTTGTCTTCTACGTTGTCAGTCATTGCTTCTGCAAAGACGATATAGTTGGCCTGAGGATAGGCAGTACCCAGCAGCTGTGATACCTTGGCAGGAGTATCCAGTTCTGTCCAGCTGCTATCCGGAGATTTGTCGAGATATTTATTACACCCGGCTATGGTTATCAAACATCCTCCTGCGATTGCTACCCTTGTGAAAAATTTCGTCATAACCATCTTTATTTAGAGACCTACTTTTAGTGAAAGAGTGAATTGCTTTTGTATTGGCTGTGCCACACCACCTGTGTTGAAGAACTCAGGATCCTGTCCTCTCAGCTTCTTGTCCGAATAGATCAGCCATGGGTTAATAGCCGCACCGGTCAGTGTTACGTTGTTGAAGGCAGTTCTTTTCAACAGTGTAGCAGGTAGCTGCCAGGTGAGCGATACAGTCTTCAGGCGTATCATATCTCCCTTTGCAACTCTCGCGGTGGAATAGTTATAGTTGTTGTAAGGATAAGCGCCTCCCAGCATTACCTGCTCCAGGCCATCAAGGATGGATGGTGTCTGTGTTTCCTTCTCATCTCCCGGCATGATCCAGCGGTCGTAGAACTCTTTCGGCATCGCATCCAGGTCGGAGTATGCCGTCTTGAAAGCAGGATACAGGCGGATCTTGTTACCCCACTGGTAAGTCACGAATACGTTCATGGACAGCCCTTTGTAGCGGAAGGTGTTGGAAAATCCACCTGTTGCCGGCGGATCAACGGGGCCCTGGTATACCAGGTGAGAAGTGTTCAGGTCCTGCAGGAATACGTCTTTGCTGACATCGCCATGCTGGTTCACAAACTGCGGCGTACCTGTGTGCGGGTCAAGCCCTTTATATTCGAGAGAGAAAAGACCTCTTACGGGATAACCTTCCTTGTTACCACCTTCTGCCACTACCAGGTCAAAGATCCTGGGGATGTTCTTGGCATTGGTGATCCTGTTGGTGTTGTAGCCGAATGTCACATTCGTTTTCCAGCCCCAGTCCTTCTTTTTGATCACATCGCCGCCTACCAGTACTTCCACACCTTTTGAAGTCATGTCGGCATAGTTGGCCGCTTTGAAAGTTTCACCGCCGATACCGGAGGTTTTGATAATGCTGATCAGGTCAAAGCTCTTGCGGCTGTATGCATCGATGGTGAAGTTGAGCCTCCTGTTGAACAGGGTACCATCCAGGCCGATATTGGTGGTGTAGAGTTTTTCCCAGGTCAGGTCATCATTCTGCAGGTGAGCGATCTTGATCACGGACTCCACTTCATCGAGATGGGTCCTTTTACTATTGATTGTCTGGAATACGATGTTTGAATTGGTGGCAGGGCCCATACTGGCGGTTAGTCCGTAGCTGGCCCTGAGCGCCAGGTAATCTACCCAACCCAGGTTCTGAATGAAGTCTTCCCTGTCAACGTTCCAGGAAGCAGATACGCTCCATGTAGGCAGCCAGCGGGCAGTACTGGATCTTCCCAGCCTGTTGGAACCATCGTAACGGGTGGTACCTGTCAGGTTATATTTATTGTTGTAAGCATAAGTAGCAGTTGCGTAGAAGGCGGCAAAGCGGTCATAGTCCTTGCTCATGCCGTAGTACGGGAAACTGCTCTCGATAGTTTGCTTCAGGATCCGGTAGTCTGTGAAGGGTACACCGCCATTGTTGTACTGGTAACCGTAACCGGTGCCGGATGAATTCTGGCGGTCTGCATATTTTACCTGCTGTCCTATCATGGCTGTCACACTGTGACGATCGCCGATAGTAGCATTATAGTTTAAGCTGTTGCGGAAATCAAAGTTGACCAGCTGGTCTTCTGTGCGGTTATAGAAACCACCATAAGGCAGCACGATCACCGGTAATGCGTCCGGATTGGCAGGATCGCGGTAGAGGAACTTATTATTCTCTGCGATGGTCGCATTGTCGGCAGCACGGTAAGCGTTGGCCATGTTACTGTTCTCGGTGATCTGGTGCTCACGGGAGGACTTTACATAGCGCAGGGCGCCTACAAATTCATAACGCAGGTTCTTGGCCACTTTCCAGGAGAAGTCGCCCTGGAGGCGAAGGTCCATCATACTCAGGTTGAGGTAATTGTTGGCCGATTCATTAATGATATTGAAAGGCGCATAATTCCTCCTGAAATATTCCAGGTTGCCATGCTGATCGTACGCTGTTAAAGTACGGCTGGTATTCAGGGCATAGCTGAATGGATTAATGTCAAAATCGCGGTCGTACTGGCCTTCTACAGGGTTGCTGGTACGTGTCAGCGCACCGGGCGCTCTTTGCTGACGTGCAGAGCCGAGTACAGAGAACCCTGTGCTCACCCTGTCAGAGAGTTTATAGTTGTTACGGAAGTTGAGCGTATAACGGCTTACCTTATCAGCAATGGTCCAGCCGTTGTCATGGTAAAAGCTGGTAGAGAAGTAGGACTGTCCTTTGTCGGTACCGGACGATACACTGAGGGAATGCTCCTGGATAAAGCTGGTCTTGAAGAGAATATCAAACCAGTCTGTATTGGCAGAAGCGTAACGCAGCAGGAAATTACGTTTTGCAGCGGGCGTATTTTCCAGCGGGAAATTTCCATTATCGTCGGCATTCAGCATTTCATACATCTTGCCATATACGCCGATGTCGCCACGGGAAAGGATATCCGAAGTGAGCATGCCCTTCCGCTCCAGCTCTGCCAGTACTGACATCTGCTGGGCGGAGTTCATGATATTATAATTGCTATAGTTAGGCTTCAGCTGAGTACTGTAGTTGCCGCTGTAGGTAACAACGGGCTTAGCGCCGGCACGTCCCTTTTTGGTAGTGATCACCACTACCCCGTTCATGGCACGCGCACCATACAGCGCGGTAGCTGCCGCATCCTTGAGGATGTCGAAGCTTTCAATATCGTTAGGGTTCAGGCCTGCCACGGCAGATCCCAGCAAGGTGGTCGGGTCGCCGCTGGACAGCTGGTCGTTAGAGATGTTCACCACATCTTCCAGCACGACGTTATCTACTACCCACAGTGGTTTGTTATCGCCATTGATGGAAGTGGCGCCACGTACACGGATCTTCGGAGCCGTACCAAATGTGCTGGATACGTTCTGGATGGCCACACCGGCTACACGTCCTTCCAGCATACGGCTTACATCCGGCATACCATCTATTTTGGCCTCATCCATCTTTATGCGGGCTGCCGAGCCGGTGAATTTACTCTTGTCGATATCCTGGAAACCGGTTACCACTACTTCCTGCAGCTTGGTTGTTTTTTCCTGCAGGCGTACGTTAATGATACCGCTTTTATAAGCGGCCACACTTACTTCCAGCTGCTGGTAACCGGTAAAATTGAATACCAGTATAGCATCGTCAGAAACGTTCTTCAGTTCGAACGCACCTTTGTCGTTCGTAGTGGTACCCCTGGTAGTGCCTTTAATAATAATAGCCACACCGGGCAGGGCCTCATTCTTAGGAGACATCACTGTACCTTTTACGTCCTGTGTGCGCTGGGCTACCTGCCGGTCGTTTTCCGGAACGGTTAGGTTGTCCATTTTTTTTTCAACGGGCCGTATCACGATACGGTCGTAGAGGACCGTATAGGAGAGTGATAAAGGTTTCAGCAATTTTTTAAGGAGATCGCCCACTTTCTCATTGTGAGCGCTGACATCTACTTTATTGGCTACTATTATCTTGTTGCCTGCATAGATGAAAGATACCTCTGCGAGATTTCCGATCTTGTCCAGTGCTTCTTTTAATAACACATTCTTCAATTCCAGTGATATCTTTTTGTCGAGGGCATCCTGTATTCCTGAAGCGGCTGCCGGCACTGTGATAGCTTGTAGCAACACGAGCAGTGAAAGCGTTATCAGGTGGAGGGATAGGGTCGCCTTTTTGAGCATCGTTATGATTTGATTTTGGTTCAGTTCGGGAAATAGAGATCCCATTACCGGTCCTTGCGAGACCAGGGCAATAGGGCACCTGCTGCGTTGCAGTGCATGTTTAGTTTACTGAGTTAACTTTATAGGGTATAGTTAACCTGATGGCGTTCGTTCCTGAGTCGTCATAAAGCGATTTAGTTTGGTTGTGTGCAATATTTATAAACTGGTCAAAAAACAAGCTGGCTAGCATACTTCGGGTATGCTCAGTACATTTACTAAGGTTTCAAGGCAGGTTAACTGTTAGTTGTGTCTTTTCGTCTAATGACAGTTACCTCCGGCAATTACATAGCCGTTCCCATTTCTATCCTTATTGATTTTGGCGTTCAGCGACACTGCGATCAGATCGAGTGCCTTCTCCAGGTCATCCACAATGTTTACATCTCCGTAAAATGCACAGTGTTGTATCCTTCCGTCTACTTTGATCTCCGTATTGTAATACCTTTGCAGGTCGTTTACTACTTTTATTACTTCTTCTCCATCGTAAATAAACCGTCCCTGCTGCTTCTGCGAATAAAACCTTGCATCGTCGGTGGCGTCAGACATTTCCAGCAAATGCGTGTTACTGTTATATACCGCTCCTTTGTTGGCTGTGAGGATCACCTCTTTATCCTCCTGATTTTCTTCTCCTTTTGCTTCAACCTGAACCATTCCTGTCAGTACTACCACTCTTGCCTCTGTTACGTTCCTTGCTTCCATGTTAAAGGAAGTACCCAGTACCTTAGTGCTGATCAGCGATGAAGCAACAATAAAAGGGTGTTTATCATCTTTTTGTACTTTGAACAGCGCTTCTCCTGTAAGCGTTACATTACGTTCTTTCCGGCCATAGTTGCCGGTATACTTTAAGGTAGTTCCCGGCTCCAGGTAGGCTATCGAACCATCAGGCAGTGTTACCGTCCTGCGTTGCATCCCCGATGTAACCAGCAGCTGCTTTACGGGTTTTCTGAGCAGGCTCAGGACGCCTGCCCCTGCTACCAGGATAATGATGGCAGCAACGGCCACTTTCCAGCGACTGAAGCCGATCCTTCTTACAACTGCCGCAGGTTGCCCGCCGGTGCCGATGCGTTGATGGATCTTTTCCAGTATACGCGCTGAGTGTTCTCTTTCCAGTACAGGATCTGTGTTGAGCAGGTCGGCATTATATGCCTCAGCTGCAACTTCCTGCAGGTCTGTAAGATCGTTTTCATTCAAATATTGCAGCAGCCAATCCCGGTCTTCCTGTTTCCACTCCTTTTGATGCAACAGTTGCTTGAGGTATTCCTTCCTGTTCTGCACTATTTTGATGATTATTTAACCTAAATACGGCGACCCACAGGATGTGGGTGGGTGCGTTTACGAGAAATGTTACATATTCTTATTTATAATGTGTCTTTCTGCAGCCTGGTTGGTCTCTCCATATATATTAATTATATAACGGCCCTGCCATTGGTATGATGGCATTTACATTCTCCTTCAATGACAGTCCATTATGGTTTACGAACTAATTTCTCATGAACAGCAGGAGCAACAGTACATATTTGTGTTCTTTATTCTTCTGTACATATTCATTGATCCGCGTCATCGCGATAGATAAATGTTCTTTAACAGTATTCCTTGAAATTTTCAGTTCTTCTGCTACTTCATCGTATGTTTTGCCTTCTAATTTACATAAAGTGACAATCTTCTGTTTCTTGGGAGAAAGCTGGGAAATGGCATCTTCCAGTAAACGATATTGTTCCTCGTAGGCAGCCGGATTGTCCTCCCAGCTGCTACCCTCAATATTCAGATTATATAATTCCTTGTGAAAAGTATGTTCGCGTAGTTTCTTCCGGACATAGTCAACCGAGAGATTAAAGCTGATCACAAACAACCATCCGGCAACGGATTGACCGGCATTAATGTCCTTTCTCTTTTCCCACAGGCGGGCATAGACCTCCTGCAAAATATCTTCTGTTGCAATGGGTTCCTTAACAAACTTGAAAATATTTCGATAGACTGCCTGGTGATATTTCCAGTACAGGGCATCAAAGGCGCTTACATCATCTTCTATTAATCTTACTACTAACTCGGCATCTTGTGTATTCATATCACGTCGTTTATATAATTCGTACTTCCCAATACAAATTATACGGCAGTTTTAATGGCTCCGGGTTTTCATTACAATGTTAAATCTCCATCTTTTCGACATATAAAATAGTAACAATTCTTTTTATTATGCACTATTTTATAACAAAAAATTAAATTAAAAGTATTTGGAATGTATTTACTACTGTAGAAAAAGGAAAAAGATAAAAAGCAAAAAACAGGAGTTACCACTTTTAGTAGGTGGTAATCCTGTTTTTTGCTTTTTTACACAATCCCTGCAAGCAGGGTGATCATTATTGTTTAATGATCTTCCTTATTTCAGTATCCTTACCATTGAAGATCTTAATCAGGTATACGCCCTTGCTTACGCCTGACAGGTCTATCTTCTCACCATTCACAATGCGTTTGGCAGGTAACACTGTTTTACCATCCAGCGCAAACACAGTTACATACAGGAATCCTTCCTTCGTAGTTGCAGTGGTTCTTACAACCACATCATTTACAAACGGATTTGGCGATACGTTCAGGGTAGTACCCAGTTTGCTTTCAGCTACTCCTGCACTTACTTTCTCTATGTACTGCAATGTACCGGTAGTACGTGCTGCTGCTGCTTTAGCTGTAGATGGCTGGATCACGATAGAAGAGGTCCAGTCGTTCAGGTTCAGCGGTGCACCATTGAGCGAGAGGTCTACCAGGCAGGAGAAGTCGCCCCTGAACAGGTATGCTTCACCACCGAAGTTATCGTCCTTATAGAGGATCGCCTCATAACCGCTCGCTACTTTCAGGGAAGAGATATCATCATTCACTACGCCCCTGGCCTGCAGCTGAGACAATGTATAACTACCCACCGGTAATGCAACGGCATATCCGCCATAGTTACAATCTTTGTACACAGTAGCGGCAGTAGCTGCAGAAGATCCAATGCTGCCTGTAATTGCATAACTACCCAGTGAACCATAGTTGGAATAACCTGTAGTAACAGGATCCAGGTAACCCGTACCGGTTACAGATACGTAGTAGGTACCTGCACCCAGTGTTGTGCTGATAGAAGCAGACAGTCCTGTAGGATTGCTGCTGGCCACCACACCGCCACTGCTGTTATACAGTGTAGCCAGGATGTCCAGGTTCGGCTGACGGGTAGGTGTTGCGAAGTTGAGTGACACAGCGCCGCCACCAGTAGTGAAGCTGTAAAAATCCACATCGCCGGTGCGTTCTATCACACCGTTAGTATTTACAGATCCACCACTGCCCACATTCAATGCAGCAGCTGCACCGGTAGAGCCACCTGCATCATCTGTTCTGTAACCAATACCGTAGGTGCTGCTGGCAATTTTTGCCAGGTCATCTTCCAGCTGGTTAGCATTGGCGTACTCACCTTTGCTCCATTGTACTACAGGCACGTAGTAACCTACACCCATGATAGGCGCCCAGTTGCCCTGACCTGCGTAGTAACCTTCAGCAGGTGTGGTACGGCCATCATGAGAGAGACCAAAGGTATGGCCTACTTCATGGGAAGCCGCATCGCCGGCGCCTTTTACGCCACCGTTGAATACCCAGCAAGGTGTTTCATTACCCCAGTTGAAAGAACCAACGTATGCAACGCCACCAGCTCCGGGAGCAGCAGTATTGGTCGGCGTGAAGATGCAACGCATTCTCCTGTTGGCAGGATATGTATTGTATACTGCTTCACTGTTGGTAACATTCAGTTTGAAAGGACGGAAATCTTCACTCACCAGCTCCCACACTTCCTGCTGCTGTGCATCTGTAAGTGTTGCCGGCGCTGCATTGATAGGATTACCGTTGTTCCATAATGTACCTGATACATACTGACCGTCAAAATCCAGCAACACTACGCCATTCGCTCCCGGCAGGCTTTGCAGCTCCGGCAGGGCCAGTGCGCCCAGCGCGCTGGTATTGGCAGGCGCTGTTCTTCCGGCTGTTTCTCCATCCGGTGCTTTGTTGTAGTCAATACATAAGAGTGAATCGAGGGGTACTTCTTTCACATAGGCGGTACCTGTTTTATCTGTATAGTATTTGTAACCTTTTTTGCTGCTGCGCAGGATGATATTTCCTGTTACCTCTCCGTCCTTTACCTGCAGGTAAAAAGAAGAACCAGGCGTGTTCTCGATCTCACCGATCACCGCTTCCATATTCCTGCCATCTGTACGACGGGTATTTACCTTACCTGTCAGCACAGCGCCTGCGCCTATCTTCAGTTCTGTAGCACTTACCAGCCTTGCATGTGGCCTGTTGGCCTGAGAGCGGATATCCTGCAGGATGCCGGCAGGTGTGCCCAGGCGATAAGGTGCTTTCTCTTGTGCATTAGTAACGGAAGCCACCAGTAATGCCAATGACGTTCCTGCTATATATTTTAACATTTTGCTCATAGGGTAAACTGTTTTACGTTTTTAATAAAGGATCTGGTTTACAATTTGGTAATACGGAACCAGTTGATGTTCCATCCACCTGATTGTGCGAAGATGCCGAAGTTGTAAGTACCGGCGTTGATAGTAACATTGTGCGAAATAGTGGTCCAGTTCTGCCATCCTCCTGTAGAAGGAATGTCCAGGTAACCCAGCACATTTGCGCCTGCATTTACATCCAGCGATAAACGGCCGCCGCCATTCTGGCTGGCCACACGGTATTCTACCTTGTAAGTACCGCTGGTAGGAATATTAACGGCAGGATATGCCATCCAGTCGCCTGTTTCAATATATCCCACATTGGAGCCGCCACCCGCATCAGTAGTAGGTTCTACCTGTACGCCTGACATAGCGCTGTAAGATTCTGCCTGGATGGTAGTGGAGAAACCGGGATTGGTACCACCGCCATTCTGGTATACTTTTACATAATCCACATACATCTTAGCCGGCAGCGCACCGTTGTTCACCGTGAAGCCAGGCCAGTTACCGCCAATAGCGAAGTTGAGCAGGATAAAGAAATCGCGGTGGAACTCTTCGGTGCTGCCTACATTGTTGGCAATGTTGATCACATTATACTGCGCACCGTCTACAAACCATTTGATGGTATTGGCATCCCACTCGATGCTGTAAACGTGGTAACCTGTTACAGCTACCGGCGTAGTGCTTCCATAAGAAGCATGGAGCCCGTCGGTACCTGTCCAGTGTACAGTTCCGTTTATTTCTGCATTTGTGTTCACGTGTTCCAGGATATCTATTTCGCCGCAGGAGGGCCATCCAACCTGGTTGATGTTGCTGCCCAGCATCCAGAAAGCGGGCCAGGAGCCCTGGAAAGAAGGTATGGCTATACGGGCTTCGATCTTGCCGTATGTCCACGATTTTCTGCCCTGGGTTTTCATACGGGCAGAAGTATAGTTCATACCGCCAAAGCTCTCCTGCTTGGCGGTGATCACCAGCTGGCCATTCTCGATAGTGGCGTTTTCCGGGCGATAGTACTCTAATTCATTGTTGCCCCATCCGCCGGAACCGGTACCGGTTTCGAATACCCAATCGGGGCCTATACTGTTCGTAAATTCGTCCTGCCAGACCAGCTGCCAGTTCTGGGCTGATGCGGCGCTTCCTGCCAGCGCCAGACCAGCGGTTAACATGAGGGACAATTTTAGTGATCTCATCATAAAAGGGTTTTGTTTAAATGGTTAATAAAAGGGACTGTGTAAAAAGGGAAACACTCTCTGCCGGCGGCTACAGTTTATACTATCTCTTCACGAATTTCCGGGTAACTTTCTTATCTCCTTTCGTATATACCAGCAGGTAAGTGCCGGCAGGAAGACCATCTACCCTGATGTTGCTGACGCCTCCTTTGGCATTCAGCACCTGCTTACCGTTCAGGTCATAGATAGTAATGATACCACCCGGCTGATTGAAATCACCTTTCAGGTTCAGTGAAGTAGCAACAGGGTTCGGGAACAGTACAGGCGCATTTTCAGCCGCTTTGTTCTCAAACAAGCTCTCTTTCTGGCTTGTTGCAGCTACAGCGGCGGCAGCTGTACTTACCTTTGTAATACGGATCCAGTTAATGTTCCAGCCACCTGCCTGTGCATAGATACCTACAGAATAAGTACCCGCGGTAGCAACATTCACGTTGTGTGAAATAGTGGTCCAGGTCTGCCATCCACCTGTAACAGGCACGTTCAGGTAACCCAGTACAATAGAACCGGAATTAAGATCGAGCGACAACTGACCGCCGGTGCTCTGGCTGGCTACCCTGTACTCTACCTTGTAAGTACCGGAAGTAGGGAAATTGATGTTGGCATATGCCATCCAGTCGCCGGTTTCGATATAACCTACGTTAGACCCGCCACCTTCATCGGTACAGGTTTCTGTCTGTACACCCGACATGGAAGTATAGCTTTCTGCCTGGATCAGCGTACCACCGGTAGGCGGAGGATTAGTACCGCTACGGTCCTGCTTCACCTGGTAGATAGCACTCAGCAGGGAATTGCCGTTGTTAACATCCTGCGACAGTTCCCACATCATGATACCACCTCCCTGATCGAACGCCAGGTTAGTTTTTGATTTGATGGTAGGAATACCGTTGTAATAGTCGCTGCCGAAATAATCGGAATTCGGACTGGCGCCCTGCGACAGCAATGTTGCATAGCTGTTCCAGGAAGGACGGGCATAGAAAGGAACGCCTAATATGGCCTTTGCCTTCGGTAAGCCCCTGCCAACCCAGTAAGACAGCGACTGGGATGCATAATTGTAAGTAGAATGTTCGTAATTATTATAGTCATATGCCATGAGGTTCAGGTAATCAACTACATTGAATACTCCGTTGAGGATGCTGGCGCCGCCGGTACCCACAACAGCTGCGGTGAGCAGTTTTCCCTGGTTATGCAGTGCAGTGGATAACTGCTGCATCAATGCCAGGTAGTTGTTTGCGGATGCGCCATTATCAGGATATTCCCAGTCGATGTCCACACCATCCAGTCCGTACTGGTTTACGAAACTGATCATGGTATTTACAAAATTGGTACGATAGGTAGCATTTGCAGCAAGTGATTCAAATGCTCCATCATCGCCGTTGTTCCAGCCACCTACTGCTATCAGCACCTTCACGCCATTGGCATGACCGCTGCTAACCAGGCTGGATAATTTAGATGGATTTTCGATGGGCTGTAACCCACCTGTAGAAGTTGGTAATGCGAAGGCGTAGTTAATGTGCGTCAGTTTGCTGTACTGAATGGCACTCACACTGCCCGACCAGGAAGGCATATAGCCTACTACCTTGAACTGGGCAAATGTCTGTACGGACGTAAACGCAGCCGCTGCCAGCAACAGACACGCTTTGATCCATTTTGTTGTTTTCATGCGCTATTGTGTTTTGAGGGATAAAAAATAAGCCGGTCATGAACCGTGCATGCCATATTACAAGTTCCACCATGGCCTCCGGACAGAGATGTGTTTCCCTTTATACGCTCATGTACAAGAAGTGTAAAGCAGAACTTGTAACCAGGATATATTTGAAATGGTTATTGCTTTATAAATTGCCGGGTTATCTTACTGCCGTTCCTGTTAAATACCAGTGTGTATACGCCCGGCCGCAGCCTGGAAAGATCCAGCCTGTTGGTCGTGTTCCTGACCGACATCACCGGCCTTCCGGTCATGTCAAATACCTGCATGAATACGCCTGTTAGATCTTCATCTGCTGCCAGTATCAGTTCACTGTTTGCCGGGTTGGGATAAAGGATAAATCCTTTTACTAACGGCGCCGAAGGAATGCTGGTCCGCTGTGCTGTATTATCAGCAGTTCGCGCACCGGAGCCGGCGCGTACGATCAGGGAGCTTGCCAGGTCGTTCCAGCCCTCATCTACGAGACAGTCGTTACTGGTTGTAAGCGCAAGGGAATTGCCGCCAAAGTTATCGTTTACGTACATGCGTGTACTATAGCCGCTGTTTACATTTACCGACGAAATGTCGTCATTCCTGATGCCATAGGAAAGCAGCCTGGCAAGGGTATAATCGCCTGCCGGCAAACTAACGCCCAGGCCACCGTAATTACAATCCCGGTAAAAAGTGACGGCAGCTGTATTGAGGTTCCCGCCGCCAAATACATTCCTGATGGCTGTAGCATAAGCTGCTGTTTGCGTACTGTTATCAATATCATCATACAGCCAGATAAAACCTCCCCTGATGCGTGTACTGCAGCTGTTCTTCCAGCTGCTTAACTGGCTTTGTACCTGCGCACTTGTTTTCTCTGCATCCCATAAGCCGGCATATACCGGTATGGTACCGAAGTTCCAGTTGCAGGGAGAATTATTGCGGCCACCGGAATAACATTGCAGGTCTATTCTGTCGATCGTTCCGGGACGCTGGTTGTTGGTATTGGCAGCGACGCTTGTCCAGAAACCGGAGTTGGTATAGGGCACCAGGCTGACCTTAAAACCAAGGTTGCCCAGCATGACTGCCAGTGCGGTGGATGAATTTACGTCGTAGGTACTCTCATCATCAAAGCCAATAGCGTCCACCATCGGGAAGGTATTCCGCAATGCCTGGAAGTTACGGTACAGGATACTGCTGCTGCCCGTACCCTGTGAAGCAATGAGATTTTTTATGTTGGCAAAAGTAGAAGATCCCCAGCCGCTGAGACAGAACTCCAGCCGGTTGATGGTAGTAGGCGCAGACTTCAGTCTCGCCATGTCGTCTACAAAATTGGGGTAGGAATTGCCTCCTATATAGGCGCCATTCTGCACCAGGGGAAACTCTGCATTGAAGTTGAAATTGCCGCTGGCATCAATGTGAATGGTCCATACCACAACGTAGGTATAGCCTGAATTTCTCAGTTCATTGATGGCATAACTGCGGTTCTTGTAAATGGGGCCGCCTCCGTAAATACCTGATTGCGCCAGCACCGTTAGGTGGCCGGCTGCAATCAGGACAGGAATAATAAAGCTCTTAATACATAAACGTGTAAATTTTTTAATCATACCTATGGAATTTTAGCGTCAGCAATAAATTATTTCGAGGGATGTAAAGGGCCGCTCATGGCCGGCTTCACAGAAAGAGCACTTAAAATACAGTATTGGAGAAAGGTGTATAAAGCAGCATATAGGACACTCGTTTGATATGGTTGACAGCTCGTTGGTTGACAGATAATCAGGAAAACAGCGATTAGAAACCAGGAATCAGGAACTACCGGCCGTGGCCTGTAGTTCCTGATTTCCGATTCCTAAGTTAGGTATTACAGGCGTACTACTTTCGCAGTACCCTTACGACCACTCTTCAGATGACTTGTTTTCAGTATCCAGGAACCTGCCGGTACCTGGGAGACATCCAGATCAACTGTTTGCTGGCCTTTAGCGCCTGCGATATATTGTTTGCGGATGATGGCGTTACCACCGGTGCTCCACAATTCGATCAGTACTTTTTCACCTGCTGCAGCGTTGAACTGTACTTTCAGTGTAGTACCTGTCAGCGGGTTAGGGAATACCAGTACTTTCTCATTCACAACGTTATCAGGTACCGGAGATACTGCCGCTACCGTAGCAGCGCTTGCTCCGCATGCACCCAGTGGTTTCCACCACCAGTCGGCGGTACCAGGCGTTACGTTGTACAATCCGTTGGACAGGCTTTCATACAGGTTGCCGTTGTATACCACTTTATCGCCCATGTTGTACACCGCAGGGTATGTCTGGTAAGTTGGCACGCCTGCACAGTTGCCGGTGTTGCCACCGCCGCCTACTGTAATAGTTACTGCGCCGCTGGTTGTTGAAGCATTGCCATTGTCGGTAGCTTTAGCAGTGATGCTGTAAGAACCAGCTGCAACATTGCTCCAGGTGTAGGAGTAAGGACTTGCAGTTGCTTCACCCAGTTTGGTGCTGCCGTTGAAGAATTCAACTTTGGAAACCGTGCCGTCAGCATCAGATGCAGTAGCCTGGATGGTTACTGTAGCAGGAGCTGTGAAGCTGGCGCCGCTGGCAGGTGAAGTGATGCTTACGGACGGCGCCTGGTTGCCGGGATTAGTGCCGCCGCAATCACGTACATAAGCCCAAACCTGGTCAGCACCACTGTGCGTATCAGGCTGTTCGCCCTGTGTCCACCATCTTGCCTTGTAGATCTTTCCATTGTAAACTACCTGCTGCTCGCCGGTGTAAACACCGGTAGCGGTCCAGGCAGCAATACCATCGCAGGTATTGCTACCTGTGCCGTTCACTGTAACGGAAACTGCTGATGATGTGGCAACAGCACCACCGTTATCAGTAGCAACGGCTGTCAGGCTGTAAGTGCCTGCTGCTACGTTAGTCCATGTATAGGTATAGGGAGCACTGGTGGCCTGACCTAATTTGGTCGCACCATTATAGAACTCAACTTTAGAAACAGTACCATCAGCATCAGATGCACTTGCAGTGATAGTGATGGAGGCCGGTGCAGTGAAGGAAGCGCCTGCAGCCGGAGAAGTGATGTTCACTACCGGCGACTGATTGCCCGGAGTAGAACCGAAGAAATAAGGATAGTAGTTGGCAGCGAACTCGCTGTTGTTCACTTTATCCCAGTTTACAGACCATGTCATGATACCACGCAGGCCGGCATATCCACCTGCTTTACGCAGTGTATAACCGCCGCCGTAAGATTGTCCTTTCATCAGGTAGTTCAGCGCTTTTTTCACTTCAGCAGGTGCAGTATAACCGCTACCGGCAGCACCGGGAGCCGCAGGCAGACCGAATGCTACCTGGTCTTCACGCAGTGCAGGGAAAGTCTGGCTGGTGCCTGATACAGGGAAGCCCTGCAACAGCATCTCGGTCATGGCTACGATGAAATCAGCTGTTGATGAGCTGTATACTTTGTTGTCCAGGCCCATTACAGAACCGGTATTGTACAGCTGTGGCTGTATCCAGGACAGTTCGTTGCGCAAACCGTAGATGATAGGCAGATAAGCGCCTACCAACGGAGAATAGGTAGCGCCGTAGGCTGTCTGTACGTAATATGTTTCAGGCGCCATTGTCAGCAGGCAGTTTTTACCCTGTGCCTGACGATAAGAGACGATCTCTTTCACTGCTGCGATCAGGTTCACCACTTTAGGCGTAGTTGGCGCCATGAAGTTGTTATCCCCATTGTTCAGCTGTAAAGAAGTACCACCTTCAATATCGATATCAAAACCGTCGAAGTTGTAAGTATCCAGCAGGTTCTTCATGCTGGTCACGAAAGACTGTTTGTTGGCAGTTGTAGCCAGCATCAATGTGCCGTTCTCTCCACCCAGTGACAGTAATACTTTCCTACCCTGTGACTGCAGTGCAGCGATATCAGCTTTGAAATCTGCTACGGTAGTTCCTTCCGGAGTAAAGCTTACAGTTGAATAGTCGCTGCCGGTAGTACCGAAAGCTACTTCTATCACATTATAACGGCTGTCTACATCGCGTAAGCGGATATATGGAGCAGATGCCAGGTTCCAGTTATGCCAGTAACCTACAACTACCTTATTGGTAGGAGGAGGATCAACCGTACCTGATTTCACGGTAACAGATACTACAGATGAAGTAGTGGAAGCGCCTGCATTGTCGGTAGCTACAGCAGTGATGCTGTAAGTGCCTGCAGCTACATTGCTCCAGGAAATGCTGAATGGAGCAGCTGTAACAGTACCCAGGCTGGTAGCGCCATTGAAGAACTGTACTTTTGCAATGCTGCCATCGCTGTCTGTAGCATTAGCGCTGACAGTGATGCTGGCTGGCGCTGTAAATGTTGCATTGGCAGTTGGCGCTGTCAGGTTCACTGAAGGCGGCTGGTTGGTTGGCGTGCTGCCATCAGCAAAAACAGCATTGATCTTGTTTACAAGCGGAGAAGTAGTATTAGGACAATAGATAAGCTTGCCCTTAGCAACGGTGTTGCTGGTCATGTTCAGCATGTCACCGAATACCTGCCAGATAATTACACCTGCCAGTCCATTGTCCTTGATATATTTAGCTTTCTCTCCTACAGAGCGCTCGTTGTCGTAGCTCAGGAAATAATTGCCTTTTGTTTTGTATGGTACTTTTGCTACATCGTCCCAGCCTTCAGTCCATCCGGAACCTGTCTGCTGCAGAATATAACTGTAGTTAGGCGTACCATCCCAGAGGTCTTTCTGCCAGTTGGTATAGTCGGCGCAGGTCTGGATAGGACCATCGGGCTGTACTGTTTCTGCACGTTTGGTAGTAGCGGCATTCAATGCAGCGGTACCGCTGGTTACAACACCACGGCCATAGAAAGGAGCACCGATGTTCACTTTGGACATATTTACGCCCAGGGCCTTCAGCGCTTTCACGGTAGCGTCTACAGAGAAGTTGCTGTATTCAGCGCCGGGATAATCATACAGTGGCGCATTATGACCGGCTTTATTAGACCATCCGCCATTGTAGTCGTAGGTCATCATGTTGTAATAATTCATTGAATTATTCAAACGTGACCAGTTAAAACCCTGCAGTTTAGCAGGGGCAGCGGCGAAAGCGGCAGTGATCAGTTTATTAGGACCGATAGCTGCTCTCACAGCTTCTACCAGTGCTGCGAAGTTATTAAAGTCGGCAGTGCTGTACTTTTCGATGTTCATACCTGCATCGTTGGGGTATTCCCAGTCGAAGTCGATACCATCGAAGCCCATGTTGATCAGGTCTACGCAATTGGCTACGAACCTCGCGCGTTTGGTAGCATCAGCCGCCATTTCAGGGTAGTGTTTACACATACTCCAGCCACCGATGGACGCCATTACTTTCACGCCTTTGGCATGTGCCAGGTCAATCAGCCCCTGTGCACCGCCCTGTTTGGGAACAGATAAAGGGAAAGCGCCGGTTTGGCCAGTATTTACATTTTTCCAGCCGCTGCCTTCGTTACGGTATCCCAGGGTGTAGGCATAGCTACCTTCAGAGATATAGTATAAAGGAGCATCCAGTTCACCTTTCAGCAGGAACAGGTCCCAGCTGCTGTAAATATCCTCATTTATCAGGGCGGCAGGTTCCTGTACGGCGCCTACCTGGTAAATATTTTTATTGCGGAAATCCCCGCTGTGCAGGGAACCGTCTTTCGCTACACCGAAAAAAGAGAAGTTAAGGATGGTGTACTGCGAATAATCCACGTTCAGCTGGTTATAGCCTCCTTTGGGCACGATGCCGGCCACGTCTTTCCAGGCATCCCATTGGGTGATATATCCTATCACCTGTTTGTTGTGGTTCTTTGTCGTTGCGGGCACCTGCGGGTTCACCTGCGCCATGAGGGGGGATATACCCAGCATGAGCAGTAACACCAGCAATGCATGTCTTACGCGATGGTATGACAATGCGCTACGAAAGGTAAAATTTACTTTCATTTATGATGGTTTTTTTGAGACGATATGGAACTACTGGTTTATTTCTGCTTACAATAATCCAAGCCACAGGTTGTTATTACGTCAGGTTGCTCTTTTAGTAAACATGTGCAGATATAAGACCGGTCTTCACAGGCAAATGGTATTTTAAGGCGTATGGTTAATATAAAATGTCTTTTAATTCGCTCTTTTCCAGACTCTCTATAAAGGTGTCGTACCTAACGTGGTATGGTACCATCCCAAAAATAATTTTTTTTGTTATATGCAAAACGCCCTCCCGGTACAATACCGGGAGAGCGTTTCACTATTTTTAGCAGTATAATCTTATTTGTGAATGATTTTCAACATGGTACGTCTTGCGCGCATGTATTGTTCATCCGTACAAGGTACACCTTTACCGCATGGATCATTGGGATCTTTACCGATATTCTCGTAGTAAAGTCTGCTTGAAGTTACACCTTTCCTCACCAGGTATTCAATTACCGCATAACAACGTAAAGCGGAGAGGTCCTTATTATAGGCGTCAGAACCACGGCTATCGGTATAGGAACGGATCTGCAGTTTCCAGTCAGGATACTGGTTCAGTACTACCGCTACCCTATCCAGCAGGTTTCTTGACTTAGTGGTCAGAATAGCGCTGTTATAGTCGTAGTAGAACTCCATGTTTTCCATTTTGTTCTGGATAGCATGGTCCATTTCTGACATTTCGATGTCCTGTTTGGTTTGTTGTGGCTGTGCTACCGCTACTGTTTCGATCTTCTCAACCGGTTTTTCTGCCACCGGTTCTGGTTCATATTCAGACTTTACTACCGGCTCCGGCGCCGTTACCACAGGAGCTGCAACTACCACAGGCGTCTTCACAGGCTTCTTACCAGGCGCTTGCTTCACAGGCGTACGCTTACCAGGCGTTGTCTTCACCGGTTCGCTTACCGGTTCTTTCACCGGCTCGCTTGCAGGTTCATTTTTCGCTACCAGCGGTTCTGAAACGGGGTGCTGTGTAGTAGTAACTGTAGTTGGAATATCTATCGGAGCGCTTACAGTCTGCTTAGGAGAGTGAACTACCGGTTCCTCAGCAGGTTTGGAAGGCGTTGATGTAGCAACTGTTCCAGGTAAGCTGATCGGCGCAGTTACGGTCTGTCTTGGAGATACCACCACCGGTTCGTCCGGTTTTGGTGTAGCTACTCCTGTTGATTCAGCCACTGGTTTCTCAGGCTTGTTCTGTGCTAATATAACCGGATTTGGATTTGATCCCGGCTCCGGATCTTTATAAGGCTGGATACCTTCGTCATTGTTGAATCTTTCTGTGAAGTGAGTATCCATGAAGCGGTAGATATCGTCGCTGCCACCGCCGCCAGGACGGTTGGAAGAGAAGTACCCTTCATACATATTCGCCTTCATGATGAAACCCAGATCATCGCCGCCGGAGTTGAACGGATAGCGCAGGTTCTGCAGGCGATGCCATTCGGTGCCCTTACCAGCTACACGGAAGATGTCAAAGCCTCCCATGCCCGGATGACCTTTACTGGAGAAGTACAACATGTCTTCTTCATTGTAGGTAGGGAATGCTTCGTCGAAAGGCGTATTGATAACCGGACCGCAGTTCTTGGGTTTACCCCATCTGCCGTTCTTCTGTTTTTCACTGTACCAGATGTCCATTTTACCCTGACCGCCTTTCCTGTTGGAGGCAAAATACATGGTCTTGCCGTCGCGGCTGAGGGCAACGTGACCGGTGGAATAACCAGTAGCGTTGATCTCTTTCAGCGGCTCGAGCGGTCTCCACTCGTCACCCGATTTCACGGACCAGAACACCATCATTGTACGTTCACCATTTACAGGACCGCGTTTCTTGCGGTTAGCGATATCCTGCTGCCAGGAGTTCAGTGTTACATAGATGGTATCTTCCCTGGCGTTGAAACATACAGGACCGATATGATAAGGTACCAGGGCTAACAATTGCGGCACTACTTCTTCAACGAAAGTATTGGCCACGCCCTGTGAATATTGTTTAAAGATATATGCCTTGTAGTACGGCTGATTGGTACGTGTGTCAATTTTCGGATTCTTCTCAGGCAGCAGGTTCATGGTCATTTTACGGTACCCGTTGGATACCAGCAGGAGACCCTGTCTTGTTACACCGCTTACATAATCAGAACCGGATGAGCTCAGCTCCTTGATATTCTCCATCGCCATGTCAAGACGGTTATTCTTCCAGGCGATAGCGCTGTCACAGCCAGCCATCATAGCATTCGCCAGGCGGACACTATCAGGCTTTGAACTTTTAAATTTGGCTATCTGTTGTTTTGCTTCAACATATTTACCCGCGCACTTTAATATTTCCCCATATTGCAAATGTGCCACTGGCGGACAATCAGGACGTTCGTCCATTTTCTCATACCAGAAAGCAGCATCATCATACTGGCCAATTTCACGATTGCAGGCAGCTATACGTTCCAGGAGATCAATAGAAGTCTTGGTCTTCTTCTTTGAGATGATCCTGCTATACAGAGATCCTGCAACAGCATATTCCTGTCTTTCAAAAGCCTCATCAGCCCTTACCCGCACGCTTTTCTGCTCCTGGCCAAACAGCATCACCGGAACCATCAGAGTGGTGCATAATAATATCGCGTAACAACGTAGCATATCGAGATTTGATGATCTTTTAAATATTAAAAATAGCGGGGATTGGATGTACTGAAAAGCTTTGAATTAAATAACAGACCGATCGAAAGTTCATGAGAGCCGCTTTGTACACCAGCCAGTTTGTTCATACTGTAGTCATAGGAATAACCTACACGGAACTTAGGAGAGATGTAATATTCGAGAATAGCACTTGCCGCGTTGGCCTTGTCAAGCGACGTATTGCTTACGACAGATTTCTTGTTGAATACGGAGAGATTCGTTCTGTAGGAACCGCCTATCCATAACAGTTCATCAATGTGCATCATCAATGTTGCATCCAGACCTGCAGGACCTGCAAAGTCAGTTTTGAACAGTACTGATGGTTTGAGGTAAATCTTATCATTCACCGGGAACATGTAACCTGCAGTTAAATAAACATGTTGTTTTCTGCGGATACTTTCATATGTATATCCTCTCCATTTATAACCGGAGCTGCTGTACTTGGAAAAGAGATCCAGCGCAGATACACCGATATAGAGCGAAGGAGTATAGAAATAGATACCTACACGTGCATCGGGAGCAGTAGACTTGGCAGAACCATCAGGAATGATACGGTCGCCGTTATCCAGGTACACCAGGTCTTTACCGCTCAGGCCATATTGTGTTGCACCCACACCGAGACCGAGACAGAGGCGACGGGTGTCCTCCTCATCCAGGCGGATGCGGTATGAATAGGAAGCATAAAGTGAAATAGCGCTCTGCGGGCCCAGGTTATCCATCATGGCCTGTACGCCGAGACCAACGTTTGCGTCTTTGGCACCTCTGTTCAGTGGACCGTCCAGCGATACACTGGCCGTACGTGGAGCACCTTCTATACCCGTCCACTGCTGACGGAATGCGGCGTTGAGATGCAGTACATCCTTATAACCTGCATATGCCGGATTGATGCTTAATCCGTTGAAGATATACTGGCTGAACTGGACACTTTGCTGTGCACGGGAACCTGCTGCCAGGCAAAGTAATAATACTACAGTAAACCATTTTTTTGTCATGTACATAATTGCACTTTTAGGATCACAGTTCATTATCTAATAATCATTACCCAGCCTTTGAATACTTTTATCCCTTCAGTAGGGCTGTTCAACTCAAGGCGGTAGTAATAGGTACCTTCGCTTAATCCCGTCGCATCCCAGTTATTCTCATAGTTAGGGTTCTGGTATACAACACCTCCCCAACGGTTGAATATGTATAATGCACTGTTAGGGTATTTATCAATTCCTCTTACTATAAAGTAGTCGTTCTTACCATCTGAGTTTGGCGTTACCACGTTGGAGATCACCATACCTGCAGCCTTACCGGCAGTCTTGATACTCGTTACGGTACCCTTGTCGCAACCCGCTTCTTTAGGGTCGCAATGGTAGGTTGCTTTGGAAGTGGAGTCAGAGTTACCACCGATCTGGATCCTGGCTGTGTTATCGATGCTCTTTATACCATCGGGCAGCGGATCAACTTTTACTTTAAAGTGCAGTGTGGCAATTGCGCCTGCTGCCAGGTTATTTACCGCCCACATTACTGTGTTTGAACCTACGAGGTGGATACCACCATCAGTAGCAGATGCAAAGGTTGTCAGGGCAGGAACCGGATCACTTACCTGGAGGGTAGGGATGGTAACGTTACCTGTGTTGCGTACATATATTATATATGACAGTTCTTCGCCTGAAGTTACACTGGCCTCACCGCTGGAGTTCAGTACTATTTTCCATCCTTCAAAAGAGGTCACGCTTACGATCTTAATGGAAGTAGACGGTTTACCGGCGCCACTTGGATCTGGCTGGTTTGGATCTGTAGCCAGGGATGGCAGCGTAGCAACGAAGCCTTTACCGTTCCCGTTATTTACATAAGCTGTATTTTCTATCGCTTTGGCCCCTGTCAGGTCCGTTGCCACCCTTACACGGAAGGAGCGGACTACCGCTTGTCCGGGGTCAATGGCAGGAATGGTCCATGTCAACAGGTTATTAGCATCAGGAGCTGCATCTGGTGCATCATAGAAGTTGGTATATACCGGAACGTAGTCGGTAACGATCACGTTTGTCAGTTGTTCGGTACCGGTATTCTGCACATGGATCACATATGTAACGAGGTCGCCCGACTGGATGGTACCGTTCGGACCAGTACCGGTGTAGGTAACGCTCTTCCAGGATATGGAGTTCATACCGTTATCAACCGGCGTTCTTGTAGAAGGCCATCCTTTGTCGGTACCAATAGCTGCATTGATATTGTTGTCTACGGCAGGAGCAAAAGTGTGCTGTAGTCCGTTTCCATCTCCGATATCCACATATCCGGTATTATTAATATAGTCTACACCGGCCAGGGAACCATCCACATTCACTGAAAAGGAAACCGAGGTCTGTGCACCCGGAGCGAGCGACAGGTTGTTCCATGACAGTACATCACTGTTCAGCGTACCACCGGGAGAAGCGCCATAGAAAATGGTATGTACAGGGAGTGTGTCTACTACACGCACTGTCAGGGCTTCGTCGCCGGTATTTTTAATAAAGATCTTATAATCGATCTGATCTCCCACTTTCACAGCACCGTCTGCACCTGAACCGTTGTAGGCATATGTTACCCATATGGAAACGGATTTGGTATAGGGTTTACCGTTGACGGTAACACCGGTAGCTGCTTTTCCGGCTGTCAGATTGTTTGCCTTCGCTGGCAACCAGGTCATACCTACTATAAAAAGTAGCATGAACAGGCAGCGATCAGACATCTTTTTAATATCGGTGAAGACCCGGCCAACTCGCTGCTGCACGATTTTTTGCAGATTCACGCGAGAATTATAATTTATGCGCATAGGCTTAGGATTACTGCAAATAGTATTTTGAATGCTGTTGTACCAATGTATTGCTCTCATTAGAAACGCCGGATACCCATTGTCCTCTCATTATTATATATATAGATCCGGGCAAGCCGGGGACGATGGTCAGGCATATGGAATATCGCTCTCAGAGCGGACCACAATTCGTATAAGGCAGCTTTCTTCATTGGTTTAGGATTATGATTTATAAATATCCGATAGTCAAGGATATAGTAAATTCGAATATAAAAATATCTATATTTATTGATAAAACAATATCTTTTTAAAAATTAATGAGCGTTACCCCCTCCTACTTCTCAGTTATAAATCAGAACATTACAAATGAAATCAGGGCACATACTATGTAAATTGGCATCTAAAAATGGCCATTTTCCGGGATCATTCACATGTGTTTTTATATACATATGATACCCCTGATCACCTTACTGATGAAGGCTTCGAAGCATTCAAATATATTTTTTATATCATACAATAAACATACGGGAACTGAGCGTTATAACTACCTTTGTCGGCTCAACGAAGACTTGGGTTATCCACATTTTTCAACCTGAAAACGACCCGAAATGTGGATAACTTTTCTTGTCACCCTTGTACGCATATTTTCAAAATGCCTTTTTTCAATAATATTATTTTACCCTATTTCTATGAGATTATCCCACGATCCTTATTTACAGCATAAAATTTCCATATGTGAACAAATCGCTATATTTACTCATATAATTGCAGTCACTTAGATCGCATGACCAGACCCGGCGGGAATAAGCAGTAAGTATATGCTCACCTTTTTTTGAGTACTAGCGCTTATTTTATATATGACGAAGATCATTAGTTGAAATCGCACCCGTTATTCTATTCATATTTACGCCACTGGAAAGACCATTCCCATATCTTCTACCTGAAAGACCATGTTTTAAAAAACAGCTGATGGAGGCTACACGCGCAACGGAAATAAACTATGCCATACGTGTGTCTGCATCTATGCTAACTCATTAATATTAACCAATTTAAAATGCACACGACCATTCCATTCTGTTATTACACAAGTAATTCTGGCCTGCGGAGACCTGAGCCATTAAGCATGCCTGACCAGTATCCGCTATATGTATGGGTATTGTAACCGGTTACATTCATACCTGTATATCAACCTGCAAACACTTTTCTGATGAATACTGCAGTCTATAAAATTTTACTTGTAGATGAGGATCAGGTATTTGTAAGACAGACCCGGCAGTTACTGATTACCCAATCTTATGACATCCATACAGCCTCCTCAGAAGAAGAAGGAATCATCATCTGCCAGCAACAGCAACCCGATCTTATCATTTGTGGTGCACACCTGCGTGGAACAGGCGGACATCATTTCATTATGGCACTAAGGAACGACCCTGGTTTTGATCATATTCCGCTGATCTTTATCAGTGTAAAAGATAACAAACAGGAAATGCGCATGGCCATGAACCTTGGCGCAGACGATTACCTGGCAAGACCTTTCAGAAAACGCGACCTGCTG
This sequence comes from Chitinophaga filiformis, assembly GCF_023100805.1. NCBI lineage: Bacteria > Pseudomonadati > Bacteroidota > Chitinophagia > Chitinophagales > Chitinophagaceae > Chitinophaga > Chitinophaga filiformis. The sequence continues at coordinate 2,635,590 of NZ_CP095855.1, read as the reverse complement.
CTCAGCATCCGTTCACGACTAGGCCGTTTTGCTAAGTTCAATCATGTGCATACACCTGACGAGACCAGAAGTGTATCTCTTGCTAACTCATCAACCGCACAACAGGCACTGTATCACCGGCTTGGTAAAGCGGAAAACCGCATCATTAAAATGATTGCGGAAGGCAAAAGCACCAAGCAGATGGCTGATGAACTGAATGTGAGCATCCGTACTATCGAAAATCACAGGTACAGGATAGCCGGCAAACTGGGTATTGCCGGTCGCAATGCGCTGACCGAATTTGTGATCAGGAACATTATACAGCAGCAGAAACAGTAGCCAACTGGAATCGGAATTAAGGGTCAGGAACCAGGAAACTCATTGCAGCAGCGCTTCTTCACCGATGCCGGCTATAATGGATTGACTAAAGTATCAGAATGTCGATTTGTATTCGTATTTTCTCATTCCTGATTCTTAATTCCTGATTTTAATTCTCCTGCGCCCATGATCAGATCCATCCTTCTCTCCACCACCCTTCTCCTGCACATATACAGTGTAAGCGCCCAACAGTTTACAATGGAAGCGGTTACCAGCTATCCCTTTCCCTCCGTTCTTACCAGCGCTTCCACCGGTAACGGTATTGCCTGGGCGCTGAATGAACAGGGGAAAAGAAATGTATATGTTGCCGCCGGTCCCGATTTCACGCCCCGGAAACTCACTGACTATACGCAGGACGACGGGCAGGAGATCAGCAGCCTGTCTATCTCGCCCGATGGTAAATGGGTGGTATATACCCGTGGAGGTGATCATGGTGGAAAAGAAAGCAGTAATCCTGTGAATGCAACCCATATGCCCATACCTCCCAAAACAGAAGTATGGTCCATTCCTTTTGCAGGTGGTACCGCCAAACTATTGTCTGAAGGCGATTTCCCCGCTATCTCTCCACATGGCGACAGTGTTGCTTTCATTAAAGGTGGACAGATCTGGATAGCGCCGGCAGATGGCGCATCTCCTGCCCGGAACCTGTTCACCGTGAAGGGTTCCTGCCACAGTATTGCCTGGGGCCCCGATGGCGCCGGACTTGCTTTTGTGAATAACCGCAACGACCATTCCTACATCGGCGTATACCGCAATGCGGCCAGCCCCCTGCAATGGATAGCCCCCGGCTTTTCCAGGGACCTTTCTCCCCATTGGTCGCCCGACGGGAAGCAGATCGCATTTATCCGTACGCCCGGTACCGGTGGTGCTCCCGATTCTCTGCTGGCACGCAAGCACCAGCCCTGGGCCATCTGGACGGCAGCTATTGCCAGCGGCGAGGGCCGGCTGCTATGGAAAGCTCCGCCTACTTTACCCGGCTCTATCCCTACCACCGACGGTGGTACGAATCTGAACTGGCCCACAGATGACAATATCACATTCCTCTCCTACCACGACGGATGGCCGCATCTCTATTCTATTACGCCAAAGGGAGGCACACCGTTGTTACTCACCCCCGGTGCGTTCATGGTGGAACATATAGAGCCCAGTCCTGATGGCAAATGGATCGTATTCAGCGCCAATACAGGCCCTGCAGCTGCGGATATAGACCGCAGACATCTGGCCCGCGTACCGGTCGATAAAGCGGCTATGGAACTACTCAGTTCCGGAGATGGTATAGAAACTTATCCCGTTGTAACAGGCGATGGTCATACTATTGCCGCACTCACCGCTACCGCACAGCAACCCTTACTGCCGGCGGTAATGCCTTTCCGGAAAGGCGTTCCCAAAGTGATAGGCAAAACGTTCTTGCCTTCCAGCTTCCCCGAAGCGCAAATGGTCACCCCAAAACCAGTTACATTCAAAGCGCCCGATGGCACCACCGTACATGCACAATTGTTTGAGCCTAAAGACAAGGCTGCAAAACATCCGGCCATCGTATACATCCATGGCGGTCCCCAGCGACAGATGCTGCTGGGATGGCACTACATGGATTATTATGCCAATGGATACGCTGTTAACCAGTACCTGGCCAGCCAGGGATTTATAGTGCTGTCGGTGAACTACCGTCTCGGTATCGGCTATGGATATGAATTCCACAAGCCGCCGCATGCGGGCATCATCGGGGCATCAGAATACCAGGATATCAAAGCTGCAGGCGAATGGCTGGCAGCGCAGCCGCAGGTGGATGCCAGGAAGATCGGCGTGTATGGCGGCTCCTACGGTGGCTTCCTCACCGCACATGCCCTGGGCAGGGACTCAAAACTATTCGCCGCAGGCGTAGATATACACGGTGTACACAACCGCTCGCAATTTATGCCTCCCCCATCTGCTACTACCGCCCCCGATGTTGATACCGCACTAAAAGTGTCGTGGATGTCCTCTCCCGTGGCCTATGTGAATACCTGGACCTCTCCCGTGCTGCTCATTCATGCCGATGACGACCGCAATGTGGATTTCGGCCAGACCATAGACCTGTTGCGCCGGCTGGAGGACAAAGGCGTGCCATTTGAGTACCTGGCCATTCCCGACGATACCCATCACTGGATGAAATACAGTAATGCCCTCAGGGTAGACGAAGCCACCGCAGCATTCCTGATCAGCCATCTGAAAGAATAAGATTATTGTTTCCCGATCTGTCCCAGGTGTGTGTCCTTAAAACCGGTTTCATATTTTAAACCGTAACCAAACATCCTGTCCATCACGGAATGGGCAAACAGGATATATGATAAGTGTGCGACTATAGTACCTCTTCGTATCGGCCTTCTACCTACGGGCTCTCTGGTATAGCATTTCAGGCACTATTGTATAGCGATCGCTATAGAATAGTGCCTGAAATGCTATACCAGAGAGCCCGTAGGTAGTACAATCCACTATATTGGTATACCTGTTGTACTATATTCATGCCGGCATCATCCTGGTAGCGATCCCGATCCTGTTCCAGGAATTGATAGCTACGGCTGCCATCATTACCTGGGCGGTCAGTTTTTCTCCCAGTACCTGTACGGCGGTATTATAGGTGGCATCGCTCACATGATTGCTGATACGGGTCACCTCTTCGGTCAGAGCCAGGATGGCTCTTTCCTCCTGGGAAAAGAAAGGTGTTTCTCTCCAGGCATTCAGCGCGTAAATGCGTTGTTCTGTTTCTCCCAGTTTACGGGCATCTTTTGTATGCATATCGATACAGTAAGCACAGCCGTTGATCTGCGAAGCCCTGATCTTGATAAGCTCCTTATGCAGGGGATTGATAGCTGTTGTATGAAGGTATTTTTCCATTGCCAGCATTGCTTTGTAAGCTTCTGGTTCTACCTGTGCCATATTAAGACGTGTTTCCATGATTTGCGTTTTTGTTGACACAAAGTTGCAACGCCGGCTGCTGCCAAAACTTAATCAAGTTCAAGAAAAGAGAGTTCAGATTTTCTTAGCCCTGATCTTACTGAGGAACTCAGGGGTAAAACCCAGGTAGGATGCTACCATATATTGCGGGATACGTTGCAGGAATTCGGGATACAGGTTACTGAAATGATAATAGCGTTCCTCCCCGCTAAAATCGTAGATATACCGGATGCGCTGCATAGAGGCGGCATATGCCCTTTGCAGGATCAGCCTGAAATAGCGTTCCAGGGCAGGTATTTTGGCAAAAAGCGCCTCCTGGACCCGCCAGTCCAATACAGCCACTTCCGAGTGCTCTACGGCCTGTATAAAGTATTGGGAGGGCTGCCTTCTGTCCAGGCTGTCATAGTCTGTTATCCACCAGTTATCAATACCAAAATGGATGATCTGCTCAGACCCTTTTTCATCAATGTAATACTTGCGGAAAACGCCTTTTAAAATAAAGTAATTGGCATTACAGACTGCATCCTGCCGGAGCAGGTATTCCTTCTTTTTTATCTCCTGGTATTGTATAAGGGATAGTATGGTCTCTTTGTCTTCCTCCGTGAGTGTTACGAATTTACTGATATGTGCTATGAGCCTTTGCATACACAATATTACGCTAAAGAAAGGAGGCTCCTGCCGGAGCCTCCTGTTTTAATATTTTGCCGCCTGACCTTTGGCGGGAATGGATTCCAGAATAAACTTCCGCAGGTTCTCGTTCGCCGCGGCCAGATCGTCCTTTCTCAGGTACATCATATGCCCGCTGCGATAACCTTCCCATTTGAGACGGTCTTTCAGTTTACCACCTGGGTCCATCTGCCACATGCTGTATTTGGCATTGAAGTAATCGCAGGCCCCGTCGTAATATCCGGATTGTACCAGGAGGTGCAGGAAGGGATTCTGGGCAATGGCCTGACGCAGGTTTTCGCCGGTCTTATCGTCCTTCCTGTCCCAGGGATATACATCACCGAACATGTTATATTTCAGGTCTGTTTTATACTTCAGTTCATCCCGCAGATAGATGTGGATAGCCGGCGTAAAGGCCTGTAACCAGGCGGTCAGCTCCGCATTATAGTCAGGACTGGTACCTCCTGTCTGCCGGTCAATGCCCCTGTAACGGGAATCCAGCCTGCCCACAGTATAGCCCTGATCGCGCAGCAGTTCTTTCCAGAAAAGGTTGGTAGACACATCCAGGTTATTTTCCTGCACTACCTGTTCCTTCAGTCCACTGTAACGTGCAACGCGGGCGCCGATGCTTTTACGTTGTGCATCATCCAGCGCTCCGCCTCTCGACAAAGCAGGGATCAGCTCATTGATCGTGAAGTTCTCCACTTCAGGCAGTACATCGTTCAGATCTTTCTGTTGCAGATCGGCAGGCAGCTTTTTATGATACCAGGCGGTAGCCGCAAAATAAGGCAGCTTCAGGGCGGCATCCAGCGGTCCGTTGCGCAGTATGCCCAATTCTGTAGGCGATACCAGTACAACACCGTTCAGGTACATCCACTGAGCGTCCTGTAGCTCCAGTGCCAGGCCGGATACACGGGTGGTGCCATAGCTTTCCCCTATCAGGAATTTAGGAGAGGCCCAGCGCCCGTTGCGGGTTACGAAAGTATTGATCCATTCCGCGAGGTATTTGATATCGGCATTTACGCCATAGAATTTGCTGCCGGGAATATCTTTGCTTACGGGGCGGGAATAGCCCGTATTCACCGGGTCTACATACACAATATCTGCAACATCCAGGATGGAATGCGGATTATCCCGCATGCCATAGGGTTGTACCGGGTAGCCTTCATCGTCTATGTTCAGCATCCGCGGACCGGTATACCCGATCTCCATCCATACGGAAGGAGTACCAGGCCCCCCGTTAAAGGAAATGACCAGCGGACGGCCGGATTTGTCTTTTACATCATCCCGCTCATAATACGTGTAAAATACGCCCGCAACGGGTTTGCCCTCATCATCCCATACGGGAATGCTGCCGGCGGTAGCGGTATAAGGCACGCGCTGCCCCTTGATGGTCACTTCATGTTTCGTTACTACGGAAGAGTCAACAGCCAATACTCTGGAAGGCGAGGGTTTCGTCTGCGCCCTGACCGGCAATACAGCCACCTGTGCGATGACCACACCTGTAAATGCCAGGGGCAATAAGATTTTGTTGATCATAAGTTGATTGATAAATGGTTTCAGGGTAAATATAATAGAAGCAATCGGCTATACAGCGAATTTTGGGATAAAAGGAAAATCCCTCTTGCTGTTGACCATATACTGACTATTATTATTCTCCCTGTACCCACACCGACACGGCGCCGGCAGCACACAGGAAGTCGCCCCATCCTTCCTGGTCTATCACAATTTCTTCCCCCCGTCTGCCCAATATATCTTTAAACCGTTTGCCTGCGTAACGCTTTCCCATCTCCATATGTTTCGTTCCTTCTTCGGAATTGGAGATCACAATAGCGCAACCGGTATGTTCCTTATCTCCTTCCCGGGTCCAGCCAATACAATTGGGATGATCGAAATAATCTCTTTGCAGGCCATACGCATATTGATCCCTGGCCGCAAGCAGTTTGTCCAGCCCTTCCACAGGCGCCAGTTCTACCCTTATTTCTTCACCGTCCTCCTTCCTGCCGGTATAGGTTGCACCATACAGATCGGGATAAAATACACAGGGATAACCATGTTCCCGCAATAATATCAGGGAGTAGGCTATTGGCCTGAACCAGCCTTCCACAGGCGCTTCCAGTGCCTGTAGCGGTTGTGTATCATGATTGTCGATCAGGGTCACTGCAAGGGTAGGTTGCTGCAATACCAATGAGCCTTCAAAAATGGTAGTAAGATCATAATCCCTGCCCGCTTTGGATGCATCAAAGAAGTTGTGATGCAATGATGCGTCAAAGAGAGACATCCGGCCCTCTACAGCATCTATATATTTCAGTGACAGTTCTACATCGTCGGCCGCCCAATATTCCCCCACAGCAAAAAGATCCCGGTGAGCATATTTCCTCATGTGGTCCAGCCATTCATTCATGAAACCGGGCGTGATGTGTTTCACCGCATCCAGGCGGTAACCATCAGGCTTTAGGGTATCGTAGTACCATTCTCCCCATCGCTTTACTTCTTCACGCACCGCGGGATTACGGAATTCAATATCGGCGCCCATCAGGAAATCAAAGTTGCCTTTCTCTTCATCTACCACATCTTCCCATAGTTCACCATATTCATTCTGTATACTGAAAATCGCATTCTCGTCGGAACCGGTAATGTGGTCTACTCCTGTAAAACACTGATGATCCCATTTAAATGTGGAATACTTACCCTTACGTCCGGGAAAGGTAAAGCGGGTATAAGCTTCTGCCAGCATAGGATCTGAGATGAACTTATTCCTGTCTTCCGGATCTACTTTCCTGACAGTTATCTTTTCTGTCTCATCGCCTCCCATCAGGTGGTTGACCACTATATCTACATACGCCTGCATACCGGCGTCATGGATAGCTTTTATAGCAGCTATGTATTCCTGCCGGGTACCGTAACGGGTGCGCACTGTCCCTTTCTGATCAAATTCACCGAGATCGTACAGGTCATATACATCGTAACCTCGGCTGTTGCTGCCTCCTGCTCCCTTATAGGCCGGAGGCAGCCAAACGGCGTTAATACCCATAGCAGCCAGTTTAGGCGCTTCGTTTTTTACCGTATTCCACCAACTTCCATCTTCAGGTGTGTACCAGTGGAAGTACTGCATCATTGTACCGTTTTTCATCCGTTATTATTAAATGGGGAAAGATGTGAATGGCGGTACAAACCACATGCCACCATCATTTACATGATGGTCATGTCCTTTTCCCGGGAGGCTGGCGTTACTTTCAACAGCTCCGTTGTACCATTGCTTACCCTTCCTTCAATAACGGTATTGCAGGGAGCATGCAGTTTAAATACCGCATTCGAGTCTGCCGGTCAGGCCGGCAGGAGGTAGATCTTTCTTCCACATGTGGATCATATTCCCAGGTGTTGCAGGCATTATCCGGGTCAGGTTTACCGGAATAGGCGCACTCTCTTCTGCATCTGTAATACCTTTTCAGGTGCAGCGTATCCTGCCGCAGTTCCGGCAAACGGGCAATATAACATTGTATTTTTCGGTATTTATGCGTTTTTATCGCCAGATTTCCCTTAGATTTGTATTGCTCAATTGAACAAACAAATTCCACCTATCTCGCTGAACCTGCATTGCGCCACAACGTTCCTGTCAACGTATAATATAACCATTTACGTTAATGCTTTAAACCATTAGCAGCATTATTCATTTCAAGCATTATCACATACGCTTTTAATATTTATGATGACAAGTAGTATTGAACAACTTGCCGGTAAGAAAGTATTATTTGCTACTATCTCAACTGATGCCCATATTGATCCTTTGACAGGCTTAGCGAAGTATTTACAGGATTGTGGCTGCGATGTAAGATGGTATGCGTCTGAATACTATACCACTAAATTCCACCGGTTATACATTTATCATTACACACCGCGAAAGCACAGGCAGGTAAATGAAGAAAATGCAGATGAGCCACCCCCCGGCGGCACCAGGGTCAGGGACCGGGTAGCAAAACTGAACCATCACTTAACCCATACGTTTGCGAGGCCTGCTGCCAGGCATTTTGAGAACATCCGCAGCATCTTTGAAGTATTTCCCTTCGATATCGTGATAGTAGACAATATGTTCACTGCCGCTCCTATCATCCGCAAGATTCTAGGCATACCGGTCATTGCCATCGGTGTGGTACCCCTGGCGGAAGCTTCGCGTGACCTGCCTCCCTACGGCCTTGGCATAACGCCTTCCCACCATTTGTTAGGGCGATTGAAGCAGGCCGCTTTACGTTTTCTAACAGATAAGATACTGTTCAAAGAATCTTACAAAGTATATGAACAGGTTTTCAAAACATACGGTATCAGGAATAAAGGTGCGAACATGCTGGACAGCATTATTAAAAACGCCGACCTGGTCCTGCAGATAGGTACGCCCGGACTTGAATACCAACGCAGGGATATGGGTAATAATATCCGTTACATAGGCGCTCTGCAGCCGTATTCAGCTGATGAAAAAAAATTGCCGTGGTTTGACGACAGGTTGCATCAATACAGGAAGATCGCGCTGGTTACACAGGGCAGAACGGGTAAAGATGTCAACAACATCATTATCCCCACACTGGAAGCATTCCGCAATACCAATGTGCTTACTATTGTCGCCACAGGAGGATCGGGGACGGAAGCCTTACGGGCAAAATATCCCTATAGCAATGTTATCATTGAAGATTATATTCCTTTTGCCGACGTAATGCCTTATGCAGATGTCTTTATTACTGACGGAGGTTATGATGGTGTGCTGTTAAGCCTTCAGCACAGATTGCCCATCATTGCTGCCGGTACGGACGAATGTAAAAACGAGACCTGCGCCAGGATCGGGTATATGAAGTACGGCATTAACCTGCATACGGAAAATCCCGGTGCAGATCAGATCAGCAAAGCATTTGACACTATATTAGCGACACCGCTGTATAAAACGAATATCTCCAGGCTGAAGGAAGAGCTCAGCCAATACGACCCTGTTCCGCTTAGTGCAGGGTATGTGGCAGACCTCCTGACGAAGCGGCCTGCGTGAGCGCAGATGGTTTAATAGATATCAAACAGCTTTTGCTGTGGTGGCTGTTTTTTGTTGATATTGGGCGACAGGCTGTTTTCCAGCTGTAATATTTTCGCCAGGGGCGGTTTACTGGTAAAAATGCCGGTAGACTGCCCTTTCCTGATCCCTCTCACGAAACAATAGATCACGCCACCAAACTGCTTTTCATAGTTAAATGCATGCAGGCGGCTTTCCAGGTACTTCTTGGCAGCCAATGTGTAGATGAGGTATTGCAGATGATAGTTGTTCTCGTTCATGGCGATGGACAATGCCGCCGGTGTGTAATCTTCCGGCGAATCGCCCAGGTAGTTGGACTTCCAGTCAAGTATATAATATTTCCCTTCATGCTCAAAGAAGAGGTCCATTTTGCCGTTCATGATCCCTTCCAGTTCATGACTGCCATGCTCGTGGAAGCGGCGTACCACAACGCTGGTCCTGTCGTCAGAAAGGCCATTCAGCATATCAGGAAAGAAAGCAGACACGGGGAAGTCAAATTCGAATTCCGGGATACGTTTATGCCATACAACGGCAGATAAAGGGAAGGTCTGCCCCCCTACTGTAATGTCAGTATGTAATACATGTTCCAATAGCTGGCGCAGCATCGGCATGTATACTTCCTGTTGCCCCGGTACAAAACGGCGGATGGTTTCTGTCAGCCATTTCTCCCAGCGGCTATCTTCTGAAAAGTTGATGTTCTCAAACAGGAAGTGCAGCAGGTTACCTGTCTTTGCACCTCTCTTCAGTGTGTGAAAGATGAATGTCTCGTAAGGATCTTCCTGTTGCGAGGCGCGTACTTTCAGGCTCTTATCGGCCTTTGCGGCCAGCATGGTATAGCTCATCTTCCGCCAGTTCTGTTCTTTCAGCACAAACCTGACAGGAGCATCTGTACCGGTATTCACCAGGCTCCCCGTATTCCTGCCGGCATCCTGTTCCGGCGCCAGCGGGAGGTCCTGTTCAAACTTAATAATGTCCGGAGATGGCGCTGCTGCTATCAGTGCCTGCAGGAAGGTCAATAAGGTGGAATTGCTGTAATACTTGCTGTTGTTACGGAAAACAAAACATTTATATACGCCTCGGGTAATGGCAACATATAACAAACGCCTGTTCTCCTGTTCTGCCTGGCGGGCATACGAGCTGCGCTGTTCTTCCGTCATGCGTTTCTTTTCCACACCCACATAATCGCCCGTAACAGGATCGCGGAAGCTAAAGAACTCCGCGTGCTTGTTCTCCACAAAATCAAGGAAGGGCGCCATGACGATCTTATATTCCAGTCCCTTGCTCTTATGGATGGTCACAATGTTCACCGCTTCCTCATCACTTTCCACCCGCTGCTCATATTCATCTCCTTCTGTGGCCATACCGTCAATCCCGCGCTTCAACCACGATACCAGTTCAGTCATGGACAAATTCTTACGGCTCTGGATCTGGTGTACCAGTTCCGTTAGCTGAAACAGGTTGGAAATAACGCGTTCGCCACTTTCCGTATGCGCATGCAGTAATATATTCCGAACATTGAAGTCTGTAATAAAATCCATCATGGCAGTATAGATACCATCCTGTTGCCAGCGGTTCTTATAGTTGCCGAAATAGGCAAGCGTGATTTCATCATCCAGCAGGAGTACATCTTCCAGTTTCAGATTTGTAAAAGGGGACAATAATGCACGGTTAATGGAAGACCTGTTAGGTTCCAGCATAGCCTCCAGCAGGTACAAGAGGTAGGTAGCCTCTTCTGATTGCAACACCCTGGCGTCATCTACAGTTACAGCCGGCACTCCCAGTTTTGCCAGCTGGGCTTTCACTTCCCTTCCCTGCCGGCCGGTACGCACCAGGATGCCAATATCGGATGGTTTAACAGGGCGCCTGCTTTCTTCATTCCCGATGGTATATTCCCCGCTTCTCAACAACAAAGCCACCTGCGCAGCTACGCTCTCCGTCAGCTCATTGCTATTGGATGCATTAAAAACAGTAATGGGTACATCTGCCGCTTCGCCTCTGAATAATAGCCCCTTTGTATTCTTTTCGGGGCTTTCTACCTCTATGTAGTTGATCGCATTTCCTTCTCCGCTGAAATAGAAGGTATCGAAATCGGGCGAGGGCAGGAAGAAGGTATTCATGGCCGCTATAAAAGGCTCAGACGAACGGAAGTTATGGTTCATACCGTACACATGCTGTACGCTGGCCCTGGCCTTGAAATAAGTGAAGATGTCTGCTTTACGCCATGCATAGATACTCTGCTTGGGATCGCCTATATAAAACAGGATCGTTCCGCTGCCGAATGCTTTCTCGAATATTTCGTACTGCATCCTGTCAGTATCCTGGAACTCATCCACAAATACAGCTTTGTATTTTTCCTGCAGCACTTCTACCAGTCGGGGATTATTCTTTTCCACCAGTGACCTGTGCAGGTTAGTGATCATATCATCATAACTCAGCAGGTTATTGCGCTTCTTATAGCCCTTCACCCCTGCTGCAATTTCTTCTATAGCAAAGCAGTACAAACGGCTGATCACCTGTTGCACAATACCTTTGCGTTCTTCGTCCAGGGCTGCCACTTTATCGAGGCGTTCCAGCAGATCCGGAAATAATTTGGCAATGTAACCTGCGGAACTGCGTTTCTCTTTTATAACCCCAATGAACTGCAGAGGATCGTCTATACAGGGCAACAATGCCTTCTTCGCATACTGGTTTCCTTCACACAATGTTCTCAGCCTATCCATATTATCCTTCACAAAGCTCTCCAGTTCTTTCTCAGCGGCATCTTTCCTATCGTCAGCAGCATCCAGTTGCTGCAGCCATGCTTCCTGCTCTTTTACTTTAATTTCATAGCGTTTACCCGGTTCGTAAGCGAAGTAACGCTTACCTCCCATATGCTCATTGAGAGCGGTGGTAATGCCAGACATCATACCCGGTTCCCAGATCTTTTCCAGCAGGCGGATATGCAGGGTGGTCACATATTTACGCCAGAATTTCTGTACTTCCTCCTCTATCAGTGTCCGGGTATCCTGTATCATTTCAGCCCCAAACAGCTGATCGGTTTCGAAGGCAAATTCATTCAATGTTTTCTGACAGAAGCTGTGTATGGTCAGCACGGCTGTTTCATCGAGGAACAATACTGCATCTTTCAGCTGTTGCTGTACCTGTTCCAGGCCATTACGCTCCATCGCTTCTTCTACCAGCCGCCGGATGTTATCATCCTTTATCTCCAGCCCCTGGCTTGCCTTGTGGGCATGCCGCACAAACAGGCGGATACGTTCTTCCAGCTCTGCCACGGCAGCTTTTGTAAAGGTCACCATCAGGATCTCTTTTACAGACAATGCATTTTCAAGCACCAGTCTCAATACGAGAATGGCGATGGAATATGTTTTTCCTGTACCGGCGCTGGCCTCTATCAGGTTGCTATCCTGTAAGGGCACGGTGCCTGCGTCAAAATCCTGGTAGTTGATATGTTCCGTCATTGTGTTCTCGCCTGTTAATTGTAATAACCCGGTATCATTTCAGCCAACGGCAGCAGTACATGCGTGCAGATGGTCTTATAAGTGTCCAGTGTGGCTTCATCATTGAAGAAGCCGTTTTCATATTCACGGGAAATGTAAGGATCTACCGTGCTATCGTCTCCCTTATCCAGGGCCTTATCCACTTTCTTCACAAATTTGCTGAAATCCAGTTCTGCCACATCAGCGGGTTTAATATCAAAGTCGGGATAGAATGGTGTGATGCGTTCAAACCCTTCCCTGAATATCTCCATTAATGCGGTAAGTCTTCTTAATGCCTCTTCCTGCGCCAATGGCATGGCCTCGAAAGCCTCCTGTTTACTGGCGCCGGAAATGAAACACATGCCGGTCAGCACACCCGCAGCCCTGCCTGCCAGATAGCGGATGTATGCCTCTATCAGGTATTTATCTTCCCGTTTAGACCAGGACACCTGGACCAGTTTGCCGTTAAACACACTATGAATAGTTCCTTTCAGCAAGGTACCTTCTATGTCGAGATTCACCTGTACGGATTCTTCCTCTGCACCATTGATACAGGTCCTGTATTTATCGCGCACGGGCCGTACTTCAGATTCTATCTGCTGCAGGGCTACATAGGCCATATTTTTCAAAGGCAGGCGGCCCGTTTTTACCAGGCGGATCTTCATATTGGCGATAGCAGTCGCGTCCATCTGCAACAGCTCATTCTTCAAATTCCACTTCTGCAGGCTGTCCAGCTGAAAGATCTCGGTTTCATTCAGCAATACCTGTTCATCGTTGTAGTAGATGCCCAGTACTTTGTTGTAATACGCTTTGAAAGGATTCTTGAAGAAACGCACCAGTTCATCCAGGTCCACTTCTTCCAGCACCAGGGGCTCCATCACTTTACCGGCCCTCGTAACAGGACGTTCGGGCACAGTAGTATTCAGATAGCTGTACAGGCGTTCATTTCCGCTCAGATACTTTCTGCTAAAGCCCTGCAAAGGCTGCCTGGTCACCAGTTTTTCTCTCACCTTGTCTGGTTCGCCTGTACCGGATTCTATATAGTCCAGCAGCTCATCCACCAATGCGGAAGGCGGCATACGACTATTGTCCTTGGCGCTCTGGCCGACGTAGCTGATGTACAGATACTGACGGGCAGACAATACCGTTTCCAGGAAAAGGTGTTTGTCATTATCCTTTACATTACGGTCGCCTCTCTGTTTATTCTTCTCCATCAGGTTAAAGCCAATGGGCTGTTCCCGGCGGGGAAACTTGTCATAATCGAGCCCCAGCATGGCCACCACCCTGAAAGGGATACTACGCATAGGGATCAGTGAACAGAAGGTGATGCCCCCGTTCACGAACAGGCCTGTCCTGGTGGTACCTGTCAATGTTTGCAGGAAGCTATGGCTGAATACATCAAATGTCACCGTATCGCTCATATAATCATTCAGCAGGTTATAGTCTGCCAGCTGTTGCATCAGCGTATTGTAATCTTCATCCACTTCTTCATCCGGCTCGTACACCATATTGTGCAGCAGGCTTTCTATATACTCTACCCATCCGCTGATACTACGTTCCTTCTTACGTTCTTCCACAGCGTTGATCAGTACCTCTGCAAAATGGCAGAAGCGTATTACTTCCAGGCTGTCGCTGCCTTCCAGTATATCCAGCGGGTAGAAGCTGTCATCGCCTTTGCCATATTCCTCGCCACCGCTCATACAGATACCGAACATAATACGCCTGATACCGTATTTCCAGCTCACCAGGAAGGTTTCATCTTCTCTGGCGCCGTGTATGCCGAAACGGATATTGGCCTGATCTACTACAGACCGCACCAATGGTACATTGTTGATACCAAAGCGTTTCCTGATATAGGATGAATCCAGCAGCTGCAAGACCTCTTCCGCCTTAAAATTCTCTTCATTCAGCCGTAGGATGGCATGCAGTGCATTGAAGAGGTTATCGCTGTCTGCATAACTTTCATCGGCTATTGTATAGCGGAACTTATAAGGTGCGTTGTTGAAGATCGCTTTAATGTAGGGGGCATATGCATCAATGTCCCTCACCATCACTACGATATCGCGCGGCGACAGGGTTTCTTTCTTTCTGTCTACGAGATGCACCAGGTAATTGTACAACACCTCCACCTCACGGGCAACGGTATAACAGTTATTGATAGTAATGGATCCGTCTTCAATGTCTTCCGGGTAGATGCGGTTCCTGTGCTCGTTCGCATTGTTGAAAATATCATGCTGGATCTTATTCAGCAAGGTATCCGGTTCCGGCACCACGATCCCTTCGCTGTCGTAGGCATTGATAAAGGCGTCATACTGGAAGAATAGTCCGAAAGTATCCTGCACAACACGCCCCCATCCCATCAGAAGCGGATTACCGGCTACGTCCGACTCCAGCAGCGGACGGCCTTTCAGGCGCCAGCGGGCTTGTTGTTTCTCACTTTTATCCTCGAACCAGTAAAGTTCCGGCGAAGGGTTAATGATATGAAAATACACGTCGATGAAAGACGACAGTTCGTGCAGTATCTGCACGTGGTATGCCGTGATGATGGAGAGACCGAAGAGATGTACGGTATTCATACGGTCTGCCAGCAGGGCCTGCTGATCCGGATTCTTCAGCATATCCAGGATATGCTGTCCAACGATCGTTTTGTCGGGCAGCGTATTACCCGATACTTTCTTGGCTTTACCCCAGAGGTATTGCTGCCAGTCCATCTTTGCCAGCGGATCTTCGGCCTGTTCATTCCACTCGCGGATCATCTCCGGGCGGTAGATCTGGTACTGGTCAAAAAGGTCGGCCGTTCTTTCAGCCAGTGCCATTCGCTTCAGGTCACTATCCGGTTCTGTATTGTGGTAATAGGTAGCGACGGCAGGATAGGTTTCGCGGAAAGCGTCTTCTCCCAGCAGCTTGTACAGCAGCCAGGTCAGGTTCCTGCCGGAAAGCATTTCAGTATATTGGCCATCCATCAGGAAATAGATCTGATGGATGAGATCATTCGGTTTAAGGAAACGACAATTGGCAGCTATACCGAGGTATTCTGCCAGTTGCAGTTTCAGCCAGTTGTTCATCCCTTCCGTTTGTGTAACGATGAGATGCTGTTCAAACACCCGGCTGTGTGAAGCTTTAAGTTCCTGTGCCAATCCCATGGAGAGTACCTCCAGGGAATTGGACACTTTGAGATATAGTGCCATAAGTGTTATTCAATTGTCAGGGGTGGTCGTCCATAAAGCGCTGACCTATACCCGAGGCTCTTTCCACAAAACGTTCTGCCGTCTGCATCAGCACCTCCGCTGATGCCTGCACATACACTTTCTGTTTTGCCCTGGTTACGCCGGTATACAATAATTCCCGTGTAAGGATGGGCACCTCCTTCGCTTTCGGCAGGATCACCATCACTTCTTTAAACTCTGATCCCTGGCTTTTGTGGATCGTCATCGCAAATACCGTTTCTGCCTCCGTAAGATACCCTGGCAGGATCGCCTTCAGCTCCCCGGTACTGTCTTCAAACCATGCCATGAGCACGCCCTGTTCATCCGGGCGGATAATGCCTGTATCGCCGTTAAAAAGGCCATGTTCGTAATAGTTACGCGTCAGGATGATCGGTCTGTTCTCATAAAAGTCGGTATTCACACGGATCAGCCTTTTATCGTGCAGGATCTTCTCAATAGCCTTGTTAATGGCATAGAGCCCTTCCTCTCCTTCCCTGATCGCACATAATACACGCAGATCATTCAGGAGTTGCAGCGCGGTGCGGATATCATTCTCTACAATAAAGGCGCTATAACCTGATACAAAATCCCTGAACAGTTCTTTCGAATATTCCTGATCGATCTGCACCTGTTCATCTGCTCCCGGCGCCAGGAAACTCTGGATAGCAGCCTGGTCGTTCGCAATAATTGCCTTACTGAATTTACCGATCCCTTTCTCTCCGCTGAACCTGTGACTACGGCGCAACTCTACCAGGTGCTGAAACAGCGGATGCGGGTCATGCTCTTTTACCTGTGTCAACGGCAATTTCCTTCGTTCGTCCGTAATAAAGGAATTGATCAGCGCCAGCCTGTCGGCTGTAAAGAGGTTCAGCGTGCCCTGTGCCTGGCAAAGGTCGCCAAACAAGCTGCCTGCCTCTACGGATGCCAGCTGGTCTTTATCGCCCAGCAGTATCAGTCTTGTTCCTGCGCCAATCGCGTCCAGCAGTTTGGCAAACAGGGCTACGTCGATCATCGAGCATTCATCTACGATCACGACATCGAAGTTCAGCGGATTATCCGCATTATATACGAAGTAAGGACTATCTTTTTTTGAGCGCAGCAGCCGGTGAATAGTGCTCGGTGTCAGGCTCTGGAACTGTGCGGTAATTGTCTCGTCAACCGGCAGTTGTGTATTCCGCAGGCTCTCGGCCATACGTGCGGCCGCTTTTCCTGTCGGCGCTGCCAGCGCTACTTTCAGGGATGGGTCGAGGTTGTACAGTATTGCCAATATCTTAGCCACCGTAGTGGTCTTACCGGTACCGGGACCCCCGGTAATGATCGTAAAATTATTCAGCACGCCCGTCACCGCCGCACTGAGCTGCCAGTCGGCCGGATCGCCACCGTCGCCTTTGAATGCGGGGCCAGTCTCAAACAGCTTACTGAGGAATGCGCGGTTTGTTTCCAGCATATCCAGGCGTTCCTGCAGTACGGTCTTTTCTGTAGCGAGGAATTGGTGGATGCGGCGCAGGAATGTACTTTCATACCTGAAATACCTTTGCAGGTACAGCCGTTCCTGGTACAACACGAAGGGCTGTGTATCACTGCCGTTCTTTGCCACCAGTGGTATGTGTTGTAACTGCTTGCTGCCCACCGGCAGGTTATCACAGAATGCGGGGAGCTCGCCGGTATTTTCAATACGTTTATCCAGGTGCAGGCAGATATGGCCTTCGCTCAGCTTTCTTGAAAGCAGGTAGGCGTACGGCTTAAGTGCCGGTATCTGGAAGTATTCTGCAAATTGCTGGTGGACGTCGTTGATTGTATGCATATCTCGTTTCGCTGCCTGTCGCCTCGCGGCTTGGGCAATCTGTGAAATTACGATTTTTATCGTTGTTGTTCCATAGGGGGATTTTCCGGTTTTCTTTACCACGGCGTTGTGGTTTCAGGGAATTGACAGAAGGGCTTGGCTGGTATGGCTGCGATGACGTACTTTATTCATGTCTTTGCCATCCCTTTGGTGTGGCTTTACCCATCTGACTTGAAAAGGTTCAAACAGAAAAGTTATCCCCATTTGAGGGGTATTATACGCACATTTACAGGCGTTGAGATACGCTGCGGCTTCAGGTGGGACCGCTGGCTGTAGTTCTTTGAAGCTGCCTTGCTATCAGGCAGATTCAAGCGGATAAGCTTTAGAATATATATTTAACCCCTGGTAGGACGTATCAGCTGTGCTTCAAACAACTAAGGCCAGGGTCTCCACCTGAAGTCCTCGCTGCTCAAAAGCGTCCGATTAGTTTATAGAGAGATGTATGCATTGACCGAAATGATATATCATATACTATATGTTTTACTCAAATTATTGTATTGCCACCGGCGCCGTTACGAACCTCCTCTGTTCACCGGAGCCATTACAGGCCTTCTCTGCTCAAAAGAGAGACATATGCACAGCGAACGTACATATATACGTCTGCTGCCCATCTTATGGGAAAAGCCTTCTACTTTTACATTCATGCAAGTAACTTCCAGATGTCAAGCAATTTATACGCGATTAAAGTAAAAGCATAGGTAAGTATGTCAATAACCAACAATTCTGAGCGGTTAAGACTGTTTTGATATTCTCACTGTCTGACATATGCATCAATATGCATTCCTTCAAATGTGAATCATCCAACAAATCAGCATTTGATCCTCACACTGATAAAACACAAAAAAGTAAAAAGTATCCTCATTAAAGCCGTAACGCTATTCCCTCACATAACCCCATAGGCAGCGGAAGGCTTCAGGTGGAGACCCTGGCCTTAGTTGTTTGAAGCAGCGCTGACACGAACTACCAGGAGTTTAATAGCATTCCCAAAGCCCGTCCGCTTGAATATGTTCAATAGCAAGGCAGCTTCAAAGAACTACAGCCAGTGGTCCCACTCTGAAGCCGCAGCAGACGACAAACACCAAACATCCCAGAAACTCAATTATGACAGAAACTCAAACTAAAGATTTGATACTAATGCGCTGACAGATCCTGCAGGAGTATAGCAGCATTCCGACGCCCATACAAAATAGCAAGGCAGCTTCAAAGAACTACAGCTCTGAAGCCGCAGCAGACAACAAACATCATAAACCATGGGAGCTTTATAACAAACAACCACCAACGAAAAACAAAAAGCCCCCAGCATTGGAGGCTTTTAAAAAATCAGGCAGACAATATCTTATCCGGTGTGATAGGAAGCTCCCTGATCCGCTTACCTGTTGCATGATAGACCGCATTCGCAACCGCAGCAGAGAAGCCGATCAAGGCAATCTCTCCCATACCTTTAGACCCCATCGGATTAGTAACAGGATCAGGCTTGTCGATAAAGATCGTCTCAATATGCGGCACGTCAGCACTCACAGGAACATGATAATCCGCCAGGTTGTTGTTGACAAAACGACCAAAACGATGATCGATAATGCCTTCTTCAGTCAGCGCCATACCAATACCGCCAGTGACCCCACCAATCATTTGACTGGCCGCTGTTTTAGGACTGACAATCCTGCCGGCATCCGCAACCGTCACCACCCGCTTCACCCGCACTACACCGGTACCGGGATGCACCCGTACTTCGGTAAAATGAATCGAGAAAGAATACATCGAATATTTCTCCTGCTCTGCCCCCCCCTTGGACGACTTCGTTACCTCAAGGAAAGTCTTATTCTGTTTGGAAAGCACTTCCTGCAAACCGTCTGATTTGCCGGCAGCCGGTTTCACAGTGCCATTGTCGAATGTTAGCCCGGCCTCTGTCAGTATGCCTTTCAGGGCAGTACAAACATCAAATACGGCGGAGCCTACGGAAGATACGGTAGCAGAACCGCCCTGACTACCGGAAGGCGGAAAGGCAGCATTGCCCAGTTCAAAACGGATCTTCTCTATTGGCAAGCCAGTTACTTCATGCGCGATCTGCACCATGGCGGTACTGGTACCAGGGCCGATGTCGCTGGTAGCGCTCTGTAATAACAAGGTACCATCAGCATTCAATTGCGCGCGACAGGTAGACTCACCTCGATGTGCGCCGAATACGCCGGTGCTCATGCCATAACCTACCAGCCATTCACCATCTTTCATGGAGGCCGGCGCCGGATTACGCTTCGCCCAGCCGATCTTCTCGCTGCCAAGCTGGTATGCTTCTTTCAGGTTGTTGCTGGAAAAAGGCTTATTCCTTTCCGGATCAGTTTCCGCAAAGTTCTTCAGCCTGAACTGCAAAGGATCCATATTCACTTTATACGCCATTTCGTCAATAGCCGATTCCAGTGCAAAAGCGCCAGTGGCTTCTCCGGGACCACGCATCCAGATAGGTACGCCCCTGTCAAGCGGTACAATGCGGTATTTGGTGGTGACGTTAGGACAGGCATACATGAAACGTGTCATGGCGACAGTACCCTCAGTAAAGTCGTCGTAGCTGGCTGTTTCAGCAGTGGCTTCGTGATAGATGCCCGTCAGCTGACCATCCTGCGTAGCACCCATACTGATATGCTGGATGGTGTAAGGGCGATACCCTACCAATGTGAACATCTGATCGCGGGTCAGCACCAGTTTCACCGGCTTTTTCAATGCACGCGCAGCAGCAGCCACCACTACTTCCTGCGGCCAGGTGCGCAGGCCCATACCAAAACCTCCGCCGACAAACTCAGAGTGCACCTGTATATTCTTTTCGTCGATCTTAAATGCACCTGCCAGTGTGCGCTGCGTGGATTTAACACCCTGTGTTTTGGCATATACGGTAAGCTTGTCATCGCCTTCCCAGAACGCGAGGATGCCCGCCAGCTCCATGGGATTGTGCACCTCTATCGGAACGGTATAATCGGCCTTCAACACTACTGGTGCAGTATTGTGCGCGTTAGTGTCACTTCCGCGGGTATAGTCGCCCAGGCGGGGAGGCATTGCCGCCTTATCTGTGTTCTTCAGCAGATCGGTATGATGTTCGGCTTTGTTGTAAGTAGCTGTTACCAGGGAAGCGGCATACTGTGCGCGTTCCAGGGTGTCGGCAATGACAAGCGCAACAGGCTGGCCGTTGAAGAGTATTTTATTGCTGCCCAACATGCGGTACCGTTCTCCGCCTGAAGGCAGTTTACTGTTATTCCCCTGCTCTGCCCAACCCGGGATGGCAGGCATGTTCAGGTGCGTGAATACTGCCAGTACACCAGGCGCACGTTCGGCCGCTTTTGTATTAATAGTGGCAATGGTGCCGCGGGTAATGGGGCTGGTCACCATCACAGCGAATGTTAATCCCGGCACTTCAAATTCTGCAAAGTATTTTGCCTTACCGGTTACTTTCGCCCTGCCATCTACCCGGTTGATCGGCTCACTTTTTTTATCGATTCCCATACAGTGGGTTTTAAACGTTTAGAAGATGTTATGCCTGTGCGGCGGCTGTTTTAAGCGCTTCCACAATAGTATTGGGTGCTAAGGCGAGTTTGAATTCATTCCCTCCCTGCGACTTCGCACCCGTCATGGCCATACCGGCAGCCTTGCGGAAATTCTCTTCCGTGGCAGGCTTTCCTTTCAGCCATGACTCAGCTTCTTTCAAACGCCAGGGCTTATGTGCTACACCACCCATGGCCAGTCTCAGGTCGGCAATGTTGCCGCCTTTGATCTGCAGGGCCACAGCTACTGATACCAGTGCAAATGCGTAAGATGCACGGTCGCGTACTTTCAGGTAGTGCGTATGTGCTGAGAGCTGGTTGAAAGGAATGTCTACCGCAATGATCAGCTCTCCCCGCTGCAGGTTATTGTCCTGTTCAGGCGTATCGCCCGGCAAACGGTGAAAATCTCCGAAAGGGATCTTCCTTTCACCTTTAGGCCCTGCCACTGTTATCACAGCATCCAGGGCGGACAGCGCTACGCACATATCGCTGGGATGTACGGCAATGCATTTGTCGCTCGCGCCAAAGATGGCATGCATCCTGTTGAAGCCTCCTATCGCACCACAGCCGGAACCCGGATTACGCTTATTACAGGGTAAAGCACTGTCGTAGAAATAATGACAGCGGGTGCGCTGCATCATATTGCCGCCCACAGTGGCCATGTTCCTTAGTTGCGGAGAAGCGCCCGCATTCAGGGCCTGTGACAGGAGTGGGAAATGTTTGATGACAAGCGCATTTTCAGCAACAGCAGTATTTTTTGCCAGCGCGCCAATACGGAGGCCGGTCTTCGTTTCTTCTATTGTTGCCAGCGGCACCTGGTTGATGTCTACCAGCCGCTCAGGACTTGTCACACGGCTCTTCATCAGGTCTACCAGGTTGGTACCGCCAGCGAGGAACATGGCTGTTTTATCTTTTGCGATGGCTGCAATGGCAGATTCTTTGGAGGTGACCCTCACATAACTGAACTGGTTCATACTTTCTTCCCTCCCTGTTTTACGTCCATGATAGCGTCTACGATATTGGAATAGGCGCCGCAACGGCAGATGTTGCCACTCATGTATTCACGTACCTCTTCAGGCGTGCTGGCATGGCCTTCCCGGATGCAGCATACGGCAGACATGATCTGTCCCGGGGTACAGTATCCACACTGGAAACCATCGTGTTCCAGGAAAGCTTCCTGCATGGGGTGCAGATTATCTCCATCGGCCAATCCCTCAATGGTGGTCACCTGCCGGCCTTCCGTTGTCAGGGCCAGGGTCAGGCAGGAGTTCACCCGCTGACCGTCCACATGTACAGTACAGGCGCCGCATTGCCCATGATCGCATCCTTTTTTGGTACCGGTCAGGTGCAGGCGTTCCCGCAGCAGGTCCAGCAAGGTAACACGCGGTTCTATCCTGACACTTTGTTTCACACCATTGATGGTAACATTTAGCGGCATTGTTTCAATAGCCGATGCGATCTGCTCATCAATACCCTTCTCAGCGGCTTTGATCACGGTGTCGGGCGTTAGCGCCAGCGCTGTGATCAGGGAGGATTTCTTCAGGAATGAGCGCCGGGATGTACCGGTATGCTCCCCGTTTTTGAGTTGGTCATCCATAGTTTGCTTCAGTTTCAGTTTGACAGTATTGTGCGGTTTGTTGTTTGTTGTATAAAGCCTCCGGCAATTTCAGGTTTTCTGTTTTTATGTCATCGCTTCCCCGTGCCTTAAATCGCATTACTTCAACATAATGAATTTATCCAATAACGTGAACCGGGAAATGACGAATGGAAGCTCATTGCCCCGGAAGCGATCAATAAAACCAGCCTGCCTCCTCCTAAGCCTTTACCAGCATGTACTACTACACAACAGCGTTATGTCCGCCTTCACACAACGAAATGGATATATGCACACGGCGCAGATTCGCTGAAGGTGCCGCCAAAACTATACCACAGCAGCGGCGGCCGCACTATTTTTCAGGATAGTAGAACTGAATGATTTAGTCAATGACCTGCACGATCATATCTGCGGGTTTATAAAATATACTCATTTTTTATTAGACTTGCCGGTACAATGAAGATATCTCATTATATATTCCTTGGATTCGTATCCATCCTGATACTGTTTTCCATCACTACTTTCGTCAACTTCAGCCTGTCGAATACGGTGATGGAAAACAACGATTACTTTACCCGGTCCACCAACCTGGTGCGTAACAGCAGCAGGTTCCAACGGAATCTGCTGACCATGGTGAATGGGCTGAGAGGATATCTGCTGACGGGCGAGAAGTCGTTCGTGGAAGCCTACGATACCGCTATTACTGAGAACGAGCAGATCCTAAAAGAAATGGAAGGACTGATCACAGACACGGCACAAAGCAGGATGCTCAGCCACATCAGGGAACTGAATGACCAGTGGACGGAAGAATATACCGACCCGCTGAGACAGGCCAAAATGTCTGCCGCCATCAGCTCTCAACACCTGGATACATTTAACAGAGTGTACAAGGAGAAGTTTGCCTCCGGTCATGAAAGAAATATCCAGAAAGCCCTGCAGGAACAGTTTAAAGCATTCTCTGCCTCCGAATATGCGATGCGCGACGTCCGGAAACAGGAACTGGCCGCCTCTGTAGTACAAACGAACAGGTTATCCTTGCTGCTGACGTCCACATCCATCGTACTGGGATTATTCATTATCATCTTCGTTACCTTAAAGATATCCCGGCGTATCAGGGTGATGACAGATATGGCCAACAATATTGCCGGTGGTCGCTACGATGTGACAATTAAGGACCTGGGCAAGGATGAGCTGAGTTCCCTGGGCAATGCGCTCAATCATATGGCCGACGAACTATCCAGGAACATCACACTGTTAAAACGCTCCAATGAAGAACTGGACCAGTTTGCCCAGATCGTGTCCCACGATCTGAAAGGCCCTCTCAGAGGCATCAGTAATGTGGTGTCCTGGATTGAAGAGGACCATCAGCAGGAACTGACGCCTAAGATGAATGAGTATATGGGCCTCATCAAGGGACGGATTCACAGGGCTGAAAACCTCATCGAAGGGCTGCTTTCCTATGCCAAAGCAGACAAAGAGGAAATTGAAAAAGAGGAGGTGCCGCTGAGCGCGCTGGTGAAGGAAGTGGTGGACAACCTGCCTGATACCGGCAATGTACAGGTGGAGATCAGCGATCTGCCCGTTGTTCATGCTGAAAGATTATGGCTCTTCCAGATCTTCTCAAACCTGATCAGCAATGCCATTAAACACAATGACAAGCCCGCTCCCAGCGTTAAAGTATCGTATAAAGAACGGCCCGATTATTACGAGTTCTTTATTGAAGACAATGGAAATGGTATCGCAAAGCATTACCAGAAAAGGATTTTTATTATTTTTCAGACTTTAAAAGACAGGGATAGCTTCGAAAGTACCGGCGTAGGACTGGCAATAGTCAAGAAAATCATCGACATGAAGAAGCAACAGATCAATGTAAATTCATCACCAGGTAAAGGTTCTGTCTTTTCTTTCACCTGGCCAAAAGAGTAACCATGCAACCGATCAACATTTTATTGGTAGAAGACGATACGCTGGATGTGATAGATATTAAACGCTCACTTGATAAATTGAATGTTTTTTATAAACTGACCAATGCAAAAAATGGTGAGGAAGCAATGATGCTATTGGATGAGCAGATCAGTTCAGGCAGCAATCCACTGCCCGATGTCATGCTGATCGACATCAACATGCCAAAAGTAAACGGATTTGAACTGCTGGAATATATGCGCGGACGGGAAGAATTCCGGCAGATCAAGCGTTTTATACTCACCACCTCCGGCGACCGTACAGACAAAATTACCGCAGAAAAGCTAGGTGTATCAGGGTATATCATCAAGCCTTTAAAACTGAACAGCCCTACCGCGATGGATGCCTTTAACCTGATGATTGACCTGCTTAACTTCAAAAAGAATTAACAGCAAATCAGTATACTACTTTCTTTCTCCGGCGTACACATAATCCTCCCCTTTCGTTGCTGCTGCGGAGGTTCTTTTTTTCTTCATAGCCGGCGCCGCTTTCTGCTGTCCCGTCAGGATCTCCTGCGGAATATACAGATGGCTTTTAGCCCTGGTGATAGCTACATAAAGCAGGTTAATCTCTTCCGATAGTTTTGACATATTGACCTTGTCGATATTCTCTGCCTGTTTCACCACCTTGTCGTGCGTGATGAAATCGTTCGTCAGCGTTACTTCATCGTACTCCATTCCTTTGCAGCGGTGTACGGTGGAAAAGATCATGTCTGCCTGCTCCTTGTCATCATGCTCAAGGTGACAGTCTTTCAGCTTTTTTATATAACCGGGTATCTTTGTTCCATATTTCTTCACCATGTCTACCAGCATTCCCATTTGCGCCTCCCCCGTAGTCTTTATATATTCTTCCAGGTCGTCCATACTATCCATACTGGCAATGGTCTTATCCCTGATACGTCCTATATCGCCTGTGTAGAGATTCAGGATATCATATACAGAAGCTCCTTCGTTGGCGTAGGTATAGTTCTCCAGCCTGCCCTCAAAGTAAATGGTCCTGATCTCTTTCTTTTCGATCAGCAATTCAATCGCTTTCACCAGCAAACCTGCATTGGTCCTTGCTACTACTGCGCGTGTATTGTTTTTGGGGGACCTGCCGAAGCCAATGATCTTTACCGTCATAGGTGCGCTGTACAGCTTCTTCCACTGTATGACATAAGATGCGAGATCGGCAATATCCTGGTCAAAGCGGAAACTGGTGCTGAGTGTAAATAAAGGGTAGTTCAGCTTATCGAGGGAGTTCACCGCATGGCGCCAGCCATAGATCTGCTGATGGCTGTCTCCTACCAGCACCTTGGCGCCCTGTTGTGAACGGAACACGTCCAGCATAGCGCCGGAAGCATCCTGGCCTTCATCGAAGAGGATGATGTCGTAGTCCAGTACAGGACGGGCCAATTGGAATTTCTTCAGGTAGAAGTCGTGCGTGATGGGAATCTCACCCTTGTTCATTTTATCCAGGAATAAGCGGGTCTGATACTGGATATCCTTTTTGTACTTAGTGGCAAATTCGATGGCTTCCTTATCTGTCAGGATATCTTCATAGTCGAGGTCCTGCACTTTGGCCGGCGCACTGTTACAGAAATAGGCAAGATAGGCGTTGATATGTGTAGCGAGTATAGATTCCGTATGTTTTCCTTTCAGGCCGCGCAGGTTCAGTATATCTACGATCTCATTGATCTTGTATCCTTCACTTTTGAGCGTATACTTAGAGCCTTTTACAATGTAATGGAAAGCCAGTGAGTGTGCGGTTTCCACTCTCACATGAGAGAGCTTCATCGCTGCAAATTTCTTCTCTGCTTCCAGCTTAACGGTCTTGTTGAAGGCGAGGTAAAGAATGCGCCTGTCGGGCCTTGCCTTTGCATATTCGGCAAGTGTAGTGGTTTTACCGGCGCCGGCTACGGCGATGATCCTGATATCTCCCTTACTTTTGATGATGGCGGCCTGCTCCTGGGTCAAATTCATGGCGTGAATTTACATCATCCGGGATTATTATCATGCATACCAGACATCATCCGGCGATAAAGACAGGTAGATCTCCTCTCCCTCGTGGTGATGACTATTGCCTGTTTTAACGGTTACAACGCTGGAAGCCAATTCTACCACTATCTCATAAATGCTTCCCATGAAATGCACTTCCTTTACTTTTCCTTTCAGTGTATGTTCCTTCTTCTCTGTGATCTCAAAACGTTCAGGCCGGATGTACAGGCCTTTACCATTGACATTGATGCCTGGCAGCGCCTTGAAATCATTTGCGGCAGCCGCGGGTATCAGGTTGTAGCTACCAAACAGGGCGGCAGCATATTCATTTACAGGCTGGCTGTACACCTGCTGAGGTGGACCTTGCTGTATGATCTGCCCCTCTTTCATGATGATGATCTCATCGGCCCAGGACAAGGTATCCACCGGATCGTGCGACACCATCAGACAGGTGATGTTGAAGCGTTCACCTATTTCCCGGATCACCTTTTTTAATGTATGTTTATGGATGGGATCAAGATTAGAGAAAGGTTCATCAAGAATGAGCAGACGCGGAGCAGTGGTGAGCAGTCGCGCCAGCGCCACACGCTGTTTTTCACCTCCCGACAGCTGATCATTCTTCCGCTTCATGAGGTGACTGATGTGGCATACTTCATAAAGTGTTTCCGCCTCTTCGTCAGATAAAGTATTGGCGTAAGACAGGATCTCTTCCATCCTGTAATGGTTGCGCAATTCATAGTGCTGGGAAAGGTACGCAATACCGGGTTGTCCCGGCAGCAATCTTTCCAGCGGGCCTTTCACACGCACATTTTCAAACAGCACTTCACCACCGTCTGCCTGCGTCAGTCCGCCTATTATTTTCAGTAAAGTACTTTTACCTGAGCCGGACTCTCCCACTATGGCTACTTTCTGAAATTCCTTTTGTGTGAAGCTGACACCTTTCAGCACTTCTTCATTGCCTTCCTGCTTGCGCACGCCCGATACTTCTAACAAATTCATATAAAGCTTATATCACATAAAAAGCTGCAAATTACCACATATACAGGCAGGAAGCAAGCGATCCATACTCAGGCAGGAACTAAAAATTCGAGTTCCCGCTTCAAAATGCTGACAATGTAGCTTTTGGCCTTCCCTACTTTTACCAGTTCATCGTCAATATGTGCATGTTCATCCTCCCAGCCCATCCTGATGCTCTTCCCTTTGATAACAGGAAGATCGTAGTCCTTATGTGCAGCTGATGAGATCCGGTCTTTGATATATGCTGAAAAGGCTTTTCTTTTATCTTCTCCCAGCAATACTACTTCCAGTTCTCCATCGCCCACATCTGCATTGCCATTCAGGTTCAGGCCCGGGCCAATGGAACGGATGTTCATCACTTCCACCATCAGGTATTTACCGGAATGATCTACACCATCTACTTCCAGGCGGCATTCCTGTGCTTCATAACTATCGATGATATCATGTAACATTTCCAGGGCCATTTTTATCTTTTCCTCCGGCTCATCAGGTTCTTCCAATTGTTTCATCGCTTCCATCAGTACGGGAAATATACCGAATCCGAAACCTTCCAGGAAGAACATCTGTTCATGAAAACCTGCTATCTTACCTACATCAAATTTCTGAATATGGTGCTGGCTCCAGGAGCTGATAACAGCATCACGATCTCCCATGAGATGCAGCGATCGGCTGATGTTGTTGGCAGTGCCCATGGGCAGTAGTGCGATAGGATATCTTTTATCGCCTGCTTTACCTTTCAGAAATTCGAGAATGACCTTTCGGACAGTACCATCTCCTCCTGCAATGATCACAAAATCTGCATCAGGCGTGAGATCTTTCACCCATTCCTTTTTTGTGCTGGCGTACAGGCAGCGGATACCATGAGCGCTGATCTGTTTTATCAGCTCATTTTCGCTATGGTCCTTATCACCCGCTTTGGGGTTGTGCAGTAAATGCGCTTTCATAACATATTATTTGCAAAAACGATACCACGCCCCGATGGCATGAATTTGGAGGCCGCATAGGTATGAGAATACTAATTACCAATGACGATGGCATTTATAGCCCAGGTATAGCTGCCCTCGCAAAAGTAGCAAGGCGTTTCGGAGAAGTCAGGATAGTAGCGCCGGATGTGGAACAGTCTTCTATGGGGCATGCGGTAACCCATTCGCGGCCGCTTTCCTTTAAGGCCTCTCCCATCAACTTTGAAGGTATAGAGGCCTACCGGGTGAACGGCACGCCGGCCGATTGTGTTGCTTTGGGCACTCACCTGTACGCAAAGACGGATGTTGTGCTGTCGGGCATCAATATGGGGCCGAATCTCGGTAACGGAATGTGGCATTCCGGTACACTGGCCGCCGCCAAGCAGGCTGTGCTACTGGGAATTAAAGGCATTGCCCTGAGCACCCCTGTGGGTAAATCGGAGCCCAATTTTCCTGCTTTTGAAAATTATGTGGAAATGGTGCTTCAGATCTTGCTCGAAAAGCCGGGGCTAAGCTTATTTAACGTCAATTTTCCACCATTACCGAAGGGGATCCGCTGGACGCGGCAATCAGTTCGTCTCTATGACGGAAAGATCGTGCCCGGTACCGACCCCATGAACCGTAAACATTACTGGTTTACCGTTACTCCGCTGGAACCTGCAGAAGAAGGTACCGACAGGTGGGCGGTGGAAAATGATTTTGTTTCTATTACCCCCTTACGCCTCGATCTCACAAATGAAGCTGAATTACAGGCTGCCCTGAACAGCCAGTCCTGATAAAACCAGGGATCCATGTTCTGGCAGTCATATTGCTGCCAGGGCATGTCTTCTCCCTTCATTGAACACAGACCCATATTATAAATAATATTACTATATTTGCGCCGCAATGCCGCTCATAGCGGTCATGATTGTTTTTTACCGTACAACTGTTTTTTTACGCCGAATCACTGTTTTACTGTATCTGCCAATCTGATTGAAAGGAAAACCTAAGCATATTCGTCATGGTGACGATGTTTAACCTATACCAGAACCAATTCACAGATCATGAAAAAATTAGTTTTTAGCCTGTTCGCTGCCACACTGTTCCTTGCTGCATGTAGTAAAGACGAGGAAAATCCGGACCAATCCCCTGTTAATGGCTTCACCTATAACGGAGAAACTGTCAACACACCTTATGGTTACCTGTTCGACTGGGCTACTGACGGAAGACAAATTGCATTTTCTGATAAAGATCTAACCCTCGAAGGCTTTTCAGGAACCGCCAGCGCAGTTGGTATTGACCTGGATACCGTTATTTCCGGTCAGACATATACCTATAAAAACGGCGATTCTACCGGCTATGACAGGACCAAAAACTTCGAAGAAGCAGTTGTATACTTCAAACAACCCTATGCCAATGGAGAATTCAGCGATAACGCCACTTACCTCGATTCCCTTGTTGGAGGCACAGTTACTGTGAAAAAGACCCAGGAAGTTTATAGCGTGGTATATGAGCTGAAATATAAGACCCTTACCGTTAAGGGCGAGTATAACGGCGAGGTAAAAGTTTTAAAATAACCAATAAAATTCCCCTGCTTAAGGAGGGCTGCCTGTTCATACGGGCAGCCTTTTTTTTATTCCGCTCATCAGAAACAATTTATATATTTGCGTCATTATCGGTATAGACTACAAGAAACCTACAACTAATGAAGATGTCAACGCTCAGCCTTGCGGCTGCTATACTATTTTTATACTTTTCAGGATGTGTATACGGTGGCAATGATGGAGTAGATCCCCGTAATGGTTTTACACTGAATGACTCCCTTTTCCATACAGATTATGCTATCAGGAAAAACTGGACAGGCGGCATTGAAGTTGCCTTTACTGACATGAAGCAATCTGCCTCTTTCTCCGGCAAGGTGCATACGGTTCAGTTCCTGCTGGAAACATTATCGGATAAGGTTACCTATACCTATATGCCGGCCGACTCAGCGGCATTTGACAGCAAAAAGAATTTTGATGTGGCCCTGCTCTACCAGAACGTCTCCTATAAAGACGGACAGGAAGTAACAGGAACAGGAGAGATACTCAGCAAACCTACAGGAGGAAGTCTCACCTTCGTACAGGGGCCGCAATACCAAACCTTTACCTATGTACTTGAATTTGGCGAGCGTCGTATCAGGGGTGTTTACAAAGGGAAGGTTACCGTAATAGAATAACGACGCTGCGCGTTGTTCTGATAAACGAAAAGTGAAAAATAATACAGGAGTGGCTGTTCCGCATAAAACCGGGGCAGCCATTCCTGTTTTACAGCGTTATTAACATATGAACGCAACACCATTTCAGTTGCTGTTCTATAACACTGTTATACCATAAAATAAATGCAGTAATGTAACAGGTCCATCGCATGCAATATATATGCAGCAACACCGTACAACAACGTACAGTAGCGCATTACAGCGTCCTATCAATTCTCACTTCCAACAACAATTTACAATCCTATTTAATAAAAAATAAAGGATTCAGTTAAAACAAAAAAAATAAATTCTCATAAATACATTCTACTTTGGCATCGTGAATTTTGATAATGAAGCTAGCCACATTTTCATATCCACCACGTCAAAAAAAAATTGTATAACCCGGATTCCCTGCAGGAAGTTCAAGAAACAATTGTTCGTTATGTAACTCAGTCTATGTGACCGTTATCTTACGCCATTCCACCATTTTGATTTTCTTATGTAAAACCCACCCCCATGTCTGTTAACATTCAGTTTACTAAAGGCAGTGGCATACGCCTTTATACTTCACATGATGAAGAGTACATCGATGCCGTTTCGGGTACCTTCAATCTCGCCCTCGGATACAGTCATCCAGAGGTAGTAGACGTCCTGCAGCAGCAGGTGAAAGATCTGATACATGTTTCCTCCTCTTTTACCGGCGAACTTGCGTCCAATGTGCTGAACAGCATACTGGAACATGCTCCTGAAGGTATTACTGATGGCTGGATGCGTGACATCATTGGTTCCACTGCCAATGAAGGCGCTGTTAAAATTGCCAACAAGTTCAATGGTAAAAATGAAGTACTTAGCCTGTCCCTCTCGCATCACGGACAAACCCTTTTCACGACCAGTATTTCAGGGAATGCTTTCAGAAGAAAGTCATTCGCCAACACCATCTCCAACAAACACGCTATTGTACCTGCGCCTTATTGCTACAGGTGCCCTTATTCGGCCAAGTACCCCAATTGCGGCTACCTGTGCACAGAGGCTATCTATGACTATGTAGAATACGGCGGCTCCGGCAACGTATCCTGCATCATCATGGAACCCATCCTGGGCAACGGCGGTAACATTGTACCGCCTCCCGGATATTTTGAAAGGATCAAAAAGATCTGTGATGAACTGGACATCGTTCTCATCTCCGACGAGGTGCAGACCGGCATAGGCAGAACAGGGTATATGTTTGCCAGCGAGCATTTTGATATGCAACCCGATATCATTACACTGGCGAAAGGATTGGGCGGTATAGGCATTCCTACTGCTGCTATCCTGTACAGGCCTGAATTTGCCGTACTGGAAAAATTTGAGCATTCCTACACTTCCGGTGGCAACCTGCTCTCACTGTCGGCTGCGCAGAAAACAATGGAGATCGTATCCCGGGAAGGATTCCTCGGAAATGTACGCGATAATGGTGTGATACTCGGCACGCTGCTCAACCGGCTGAAAGAGAAATATGGTCACTTCATCGGCGATGTAAGAGGAATGGGATATATGTGGGGAATGGAGATCGTTGATAAAGACGGCGCCCCGGATGTACCACTCACCAACAGGATCATTGACAAAGCACTGGAAGAACAGAAACTTATTCTCAGGGGCTCCAGGTATGGCTTTGGCAATGTTGTAAAAGTAAGACCCGCTCTCACTGCCACTGTCGATGATGTACAGGAGATCTGCGACAGGCTGGACAAATTATTCAGTCAGCTTTAAAAATTGTTACCCATGCAAGCTATCGTTTATCACGGTCCCTGGAACATTCAACTTGAAGAACGGGAAGAACCGGCCATCACATTGCCAGACGAAGTGATCGTAGAGATCCGCGCCACCGGCATCTGCGGCACAGACCTCAGCATCATCTCCGGTGAATATAATGCAAAGGAGAAAGTAATCATCGGCCACGAATCGGCCGGTATAATTGTCGAAAAAGGCAGGGGCGTTGAAAATTTCAATGTGGGCGACCGTGTCATTATCGACCCTACCTATTACTGTGGTTACTGCGAGAACTGCAGGAAAGGACTAAGGAATCACTGTTTCCTGAAATCGACCACCGAAGCAGGCGTTTCCATTGACGGCACCTTCACGAAATATTTCAAGACCACCAAACGCTTTATCTATCCCCTGGCAGATGCTGTGCCTTTCGAACAGGGCGCCATGTCTGAACCGCTCAGCTGTGTGCTCACAGCAGTAAAGAAACTGGCGGTCACTCCTTTCTACAACGTAGCCATCCTGGGCGGCGGTCCTATCGGACTGCTGTTCTACCTGGCCTTGAAACAATACGGTATCCGGGCAGGTACCATCTATGAGACTTCTGCCAACAGAACCGAGCTTATTACCAGCAATGACATCCTTAGTCCGGGCTGGTACCTGTCTGGCCATTTTGCACCTCGTAAACACCAGTATGACCTGATCGTGGACACTACAGGCAGCATGCTGGAAAAATCGATCGATGCAATAGCCGATGGCGGAAAGATTGCACTGATAGGACTGCGGAACAATCAGCAGACCATCAATCCGCGTGAGATCACCGACCGCAGTATTTCCATCATCGGCTCCATCGATTCGCAGGACACCTTCAAACATGCTGTTGACCTCATCAACGGCCAGGTGCTGGGACTGGAGAAGATCATCACGAAAGCATACGGCATCGACGAATTCAGGGATGCCCTGTCAGACCTTGGATGTAACGTTGCCAAACGTCAGCGTAACAATGAGATCTCCAGCCTGAAATCTGTTATCAAGTTTTAAAACTGCTTTTATGAAGTACATTATTTTCGATATAGATGGCACATTGACCAATACGACAGAAATAGATGATCTCTGTTTTACAAAGGCCATTGCCGCTACTTTCAACTTCTCCGACTTTAATACCAATTACGGTCACTACGAGAACACCACCGACTCAGGCATCCTGAACCAGCTATCGCTCGAACGCAGGAACCGTCCATGCACGGTCACCGAAATAGAGAACTTCATTGATTGCTTCTGCACATTACTGGAAGAGGCTTATGAAAAACAGGCCAGCCACTTCAGGGAAATCCCCAAAGCAGGGAAGATCATCAGCACACTGGCCCGTAATGAAGACCTGAGAATAGGCCTGGCCACCGGTGGCTGGAAACAATCTGCGTTGTTTAAATTGCAGGTTGCGGGTATTAATATCGAAGAATGCAGTGCCGCTTCCTTTGCACAGGATGCCTTTGCAAGACGGGATATTATCGGTCACACCATCCATAAGATGAACAAGCGGCATAATGAATCGCCCGAGCTTTCCGATATCATTTATGTAGGCGATGGCAACTGGGACTACCAGGCCACATTGCAACTTGGCATAAAGTTTATCGGTATTGACAACAAGAAGCTGGCACATATCAACGACATCATCAAGATCTCGGATTATGACGAACTGGAGCAGCATATTGGCCTTATGACCTTAACCTCGTAACGATTTATGAAAGATCTGACTGTCCATCTTAACCTGAAGCGGTCTCACCGTATTGCAGCAAGCGTATTCTTTTTCATCGCCGGACTGACCTATACCAGCTGGGCCTGCCGCATCCATGATATCAAGGCCATCTTCCGGCTGAACAATGCCGCACTGGGCGGCGTATTGTTTGCCCTGCCTATCGGCCTGATGGTAAGCCTGCCGGTATCGGGCTGGCTGGTTACCCGCATGGGTAGCCGGAAAGTACTGATCAGTGCCGGATTGTTATTCCCGCTTATGCTATCCGCGATTGGGCTGGCTTCAGAGATATGGCAGTTGGTGATACTATTGTTCTGTTTCGGCTTTATGAACAATGTTTTTGAAATATCCATGAACACACAGGCTGTTGGAATAGAGGCTTTATATGGCAGGTCCATTATGGCTTCTTTCCACGGTCTGTGGAGTTTAGCAGGTTTTGCGGGGGTAGGGATCGGCACTATCGCTATCAACATGGAGTTGCCGGTGTTACAGCACTACATCTTCATCTGCATCATCTGCTGGGCATTGGTACTGATCTTCTATCGATACCTTTTGCCGGCGGATGAGGCATCAGACAGTTCACAACCCATCTTTGCCAAACCAGACAGCAGTATCCTCAAACTGGGGCTGATCGCATTCTGCAGCCTGGTAACAGAGGGTACGATGTTCGACTGGAGCGGCATCTATTTTCAGAAGATAGTAGCAGTACCCGAACACCTCACCACTGCAGGTTATATTGCCTTCATGAGCACCATGGCAGGTGGCAGATTTATTGCCGACCGCTTTGTAACAAGGCTGGGCGCCAAAACAGTATTACAGATCAGTGGTATGTTGACCACTTCCGGTTTACTACTGGCTATCTGCCTTCCTTACCTCGTCACCGCTACCATTGGTTTCCTGCTGGTGGGTATCGGCGTCTCTTCCGTAGTACCCCTGGTACTGGCGCTGGCCGGCAAATCTAAAACACTGGCTCCCGGTGTCGCAATTGCCGCGGTGTCTACCGTCGGATTCCTGGGCTTCCTGCTGGGTCCTCCCATGATCGGGTTCATTTCCGAAGCCACCGATCTGCGCTGGTCTTTTACCATGATCGCAGTGCTGGGTTTCGGCATTTCCTTACTGGCCTCGCAGGCAGGTAAGATCTCTGAAGAGAAATAGTTGTACTTTTGGCGATCCAAATCTTCAGCTCCATGATATCGCTAAGCTCAAATTACCCGGTGCTCGCCGACCAGCAGACCGTGTTCAAACCTATTACAGACAGGCATTGCGCAACGTACAATGAATGGTTTACCATAAAACCGGCGGCAGGTAACCCGGAAGACCGACGGGTTGCAGCCGGATGGATATCACGCAGCGGACCTGCCATCGGTGAAGATCGTATATACATGGCCATCTCCGGTCATCAGGCTATTATTGTAGCACTCCTTGCGGCTTCTTTACAAGGCACGGCGATAGCGGTAGATGAGTTTACCTATTCTAATTTTCTGACCATTGCCAGGCTCCTGAACATTCAACTGATCGGCTGCAAAACCGATGAAAAAGGAATGTTACCTTCAGCGCTGGCCGCTGCCAGCACACAACACAATATCCGGGGCATCTATATCATGCCTACCATCAACAATCCCACCGGTGTCGTTATGCCATTGGAACGGCGCCTGGAACTGATTGATATTGCCCGTAAACACGGACAGATCATTATCGATGATGACGCCTATGGCTTCCTCGACGACAATCCCCCTGCCAACTTCGCACAACTGGCGCCAGATCTGGGCTGGTACATTTACAGCCTGTCCAAACCCTTAGCGCCTGATGTCAAAGTGGCGTTCATTGCGGCGCCTGAGCAATACAGGGAACAAATTATCATGATGCTGAAACTGACTTCCAGCAATCCATCTACTTTCTTTACCAGCTTCGTGTCGGCCGCCATTAGCAGTGGTGAACTGGAAAAGCTCATCACCCGGAAGCGTATTGAAGGTAAGAGCAGGCAGTTAAAAACAAGAGAGGTGCTTTCGGGATATGAGGTATACGGACATGAGAATGGTTTTCACTGCTGGCTGAAACTTCCGGGAGGTGTTACAGCGGCGGTATTGTATGCATCTTTGCTGAAGGAAGGTGTGGAGGTAATGCCAGGGACTATCTTTGCGGCGCCGGGTGTGGGTGCCGGGGAATATATCAGGATAGCGATGGGAGCTGAACGGGATATGAACAGGGTCATACAAGGGCTTGAGATCATTAAGAAGCAGCTTGGGTGATTCGTATGTACGAGGCTGTTGATATTAGCGCCGCTATTTTATTACTCAATGCGGAGTAGCTTGATGATTGTCATTTATTACTCAACGCGGAGTAGCTCCGGTTTCAGTATGGGATGCCGGTCGGCGCCTCTCCGGATGTCGATTGAGCTTTGATGCTTCTGGTATGCTCGCGATGGGCATAGGAATGCTTCTTACTGTTGTAAACATTACTGTAAATGATGTGTTAATTATAGCCGGGAGAATTTAAAGCAATAAGAATGTTCTACCTTAGCAGTATTAAACAAGCGACATATGAATACGAATATTGGTATTACAGAAGCAAACAGACAGCAGGTAGCTAACCAGCTGGCCAAATTACTGGCTGACGAGTTCTTACTTTATACTAAGACCCGTAACGCACACTGGAATGTAGAAGGGCCCGATTTTCACTCCATGCACCTCTTCTTTGAATCACAATACGAAGAGCTGGATGAGATCATGGACAGCGTAGCAGAAAGGATCCGTTCTATCGGTCATTACCCGCCGGCTACACTGAAAAGCTTCCTGGAACTGACGCACCTGACAGAATACAGCGAAAGGACCAACGATAGCCTCGGCTTCATTAAAGAATTACTGGGAGACCATGAAAGCATTATCGAGTTCCTGAGAGGTAACATTGATGCATTTGCAAACACTTACAAGGATGCAGGCACCAGTGATTATATTACAGGACTGCTGGAAACGCATGAGAAGATGGCCTGGATGTTACGCGCGCACTACCGCAAATAATTACCAACCTACTCTCTATAAAAAGAATCCCGTGGCTTATTGCTGCGGGATTCCCATTTATAATATGGGCAAGGCTTCAATGTGTATTTTTCTCCTCTAAGGAGATCGAAATAGTATGAATGCTGATCAGCAATATCAACGTTTCTTCCTGATACCCGGTTTAGATATTATGAATACCAATCAGGATACCAGCGTTTCTTCCTGTACCCGGCTTAGATATTATGAATACCGATCAGGATAGCCAATATTTCTTTCCTGATACCTGGTTTAGATATTTATGAACGCCAGTCAGGATATCAGCGTTTCTTTCTTAATACCCAGTTTCTTGATCCTTGAATTTAAGGTCGATACCCGCAGGCCCAATACTTCAGCGGCACCGCCGGGGCCAAACACCTTACCATTACATCTTTTCAATACTTCCACAATATATTCCCGTTCCATTTCCGCCAGTGTTTTGGTATAGTCTTTTTCTTCCTTCACCGTATTCTTGTAGATAACAGGCAGATCTATTTCTTTGATAACGTTGCCACTTGTGAGCAACACACTTCTTTCCAGGAGATGCTCCAGTTCCCTGACATTCCCCGGCCAGTCATAACTCATCAGCTCTTTCATGGCCTTACTGGAAATGCTCATCTCCTTACGGCCTGCATTCCGTGAGTATTTTCCTATGAAGTGATTGGCCAGTGCGGGAATATCTTCCCTGCGTTCCCGTAGCGGAGGCAGTGTAATGGGAAATACATTCAGGCGGTAGAACAGGTCTTCCCTGAAACGGCCCTCTGCTACCTCTTTCTTCAGATTGCGGTTAGTAGCTGCTATGATGCGGACATCCACCTTAATAGGCCCTCTGCCACCTATGCGTTCGATCTCTTTTTCCTGGATGGCCCGTAACAGCTTCACCTGCAGGTCTACCGGCATCTCTCCTATTTCATCGAGGAACAAAGTGCCTTTATTGGCCAGTTCAAATTTCCCGATCCTGCGTTCCGTTGCCCCGGTGAAACTGCCTTTCTCATGCCCGAACAACTCACTCTCTATCAGGCTGGCCGGCATAGCAGCGCAATTCACTTTTACCATTAACTTATCTTTCCGCGGAGACGAGTTGTGGATGGCCCGGGCTACCAGTTCCTTACCGGTGCCTGTTTCCCCCAGTATCAATACCGTACTGTTGGCATAAGCCACCTGCCCTAAGAGGTGGAACATTTTCTGCATGGCTTCACCCGTTCCGATAATATCACTGTAAGTATATCCTGTAGCACTCGCCTCCCTGAAATAATGGTTCTCTTCCTCCAGTTGCTGTTTATACCGGTTGATCTCTTCCATCTGCTGAACATTGGCTACCGCCAGCGACACCTGCCCTACTATCTGCTCTATAATATCCCGGGCGTCTTTTGTGAAAGCCCCATGTGTCTTAGCGTAAAATGAAAGCACGCCCAGTTGTATATTATCGCATACAAGCGTGATGGCCGCTATTTCCTTAATGCCGGCTTCATGCTGGATGATAATATGTGACGGCGCGTTCCCCCTGGCCACCAGTTCATCGAGGTCAAATACCACACAGCCTTCCGCTTCCAGCACCTTGTTGTAGATGCCGTCCTGTATAGGATAGGTGTGTGTGATCAGGTCATTGTATTGTTTGTGCTGGCGGGTAGTCGAATCGCTGTCAACCAGGAACGTCTTCCAGTGCTTTCTATCCTCACAGATAAGCGTAACAATGGCATGAGAGAAGCTAAACAACTGACCAAGGGTTTCCCTGATCATCGCCATCAGGCCGGGCTTATTTTTGATACGGATGATCTCCGCGCTCAGGGAGAGTAAGATCTCCTGCTGCCGTATTTTCTTTTCCAGCGCATCCTGGTCATCTGAAGTATGAGTAGTGGTTTTATGAGTTGATTTCGCCATTGCCTGAAATTAGGAGTACTCCGGATCAAAATTACTTATTTCTGCTTTATTGGAAATGTACAACACTTGTCATGATTTGTGGATCTGGCAATCTGCTTCTTTCAGATACCTTTGATAAGGGAACATTAAAAGATTGGTCGACCCGACATCGATACATCAATTAAATCCATCATGCTTTATGAAACATCACGCTACTGCTGTATGGTCTGGGCCCGGCAAGGAAGGGAATGGCATACTGACCACTGAAAGCAAGACGCTGAACGAGCAGTCGTACTCTTTCGACAGCCGCTTTGGAGATGCTGCCGGCACCAATCCGGAAGAGCTGCTGGCTGCGGCACATGCAAGCTGTTATACCATGAAACTCAGCTTTGTATTGGGAGAGGCCGGGTACGTGCCCAACATCATCAGAACAACTTCCTATGTAAGTCTCATCAACGGCGCTATTACAGAGTCCCATCTCATTGTAAAAGCGGATGTCCCTAAAATAAGTAAAGCATTATTCGAATCCTGTATCAAAGATGCGGAAGCCAACAGTCCTCTGAGCATGGTACTGAAAGCACGTGTCCGGGTAGAATACGAACTGACATGAATTATAAGATCATATTCCTCTTTATCCTTTCTCTCTGCCTCCGGCTGCAACCATTGACAGCGCAACAATTCAAGCTGTTGCGTTACAATGAAGATTATTCCTATCTCAGCAAAGACAGTTCCGGCAACTGGTATCATAAGATCAAATACCTGCCGCTCTTTCATAAAGATCATTTCTATTTGTCATTCGGTGGCGAGGCCCGCTATGAATATGCTGCTACCAGCCATGAAGACTGGCAGAAAAATGGTGAAGGGAATAATCATCTTTTTTTACAACGTTATAGTCTGCATGCAGACCTTCACCTGGGGGCCTCTGTCAGGGTCTTTGCGCAGTTAAACAGTGCGCTGGAAACGCTCAGCAAACTGCCGCCTATACCTGTGAACAAGGACGAATTAAACGTACAGAACCTTTTTGTCGATGTAAGGCTCAAAACATGGGAAAAGGAGAAACGGGCTATTACCGTCAGGGCCGGCAGGCAAGAGCTGGACTATGGTACCGGCAGACTGGTATCTGTGCGTGAAGGCACTAACGTACGTAAATATTTTACCGGCGGGAAGATCATGTATAATGCGCCATCCTTTGGTGTAGACGCTTTTGCCATGATGGATGATGAAGTAAACCCGGGCATCTTCGATAATAAACCATCGCATGAGGTCAATCTATGGGGAGCATATTCTTATGTGATCATTCCCCGGCAGGGCAACCTGGATCTCTATTACCTGGGCTATCACAGAGACAATGCAACCTTTGAAGAAGGTACCGCCAACGAAACGCGACATACGCTGGCAGTTCGTTACTGGAAATATGGTGGCGGCTTTATTTACAACCTCGAATCTGCATACCAGTTCGGCTTCTTCGGAGATGGTCATATCAGCGCATGGACTACCGCCATTGACATTGGTTATTCGTTTGAAAATGCACTTTACAAGCCATCCATTAACCTGCGAAATGACTATATCTCGGGCGATAAAAAACCTGGTGATGGCCGGCTGGGCACTTTCAATCCCTTATATCCCAAAGGCGGATATTTCGGGTTCAATCCACGTATCGGGCCGGCTAACCTGATAGATCTCCATCCTTATGGCACACTTACTTTCAGCGAGCGCTTTTCTGCGCAGGCAGATGTCGTGCTCAACTGGCGCTATGCCACCGGCGATGGCATTTACCGGCCCAGTGGTTCCTTTAATATGCCTGGTGCAGGATCGGACGAGCGATATATAGGTACCGCCTATCTGCTCAGTGCAGAATATACATTCAGTAAGTTCATCAAACTGAGTTGCGGCGCCCAGTACTTTGACACGGGCGCTTTTATCGATCAGCAGATCACACCTTCCGCTAATTCCTTTTTTATCAATACACAGTTATCATTTAAGTTCTGACATATGAAAACATTAAAAACAAAACTGGCCGGCCTGTTCTTCTTTTTACTATTTACTGCCACCCTGCAGGCGCAGGATCTGCCCACTGTCGGCACTTCCGGTATTGTAGGCAAAGCGTCCGGTATTGCTGTAGAAGTGAAGATACAGAGTCCCTCGGCACAGGTCACTCCTTTACAGGTTGCCTGCGTATTCGAGTACACAGAAGGCGATATTACCAATCCCCCCGCATTGCCCGCACAGCTGAATGGCATGTTGCACCTTGACGAGGCATTACACGGTATCATTACCGAATTACGCAAGAGTGGCAAGTTTACCGGACATGCATTTGAAACATTGCTCATCACTCCCCCTCCGGGCACTATTCCTGCAAAACAGCTATTGCTCGTAGGGCTTGGCAACAGGAACACCTTCAATGCAGATATGATGTATACCGTAGGAAGTATCGGTATGAGAGAGGCATTAAGACTGGGCGTAACATCTTACTCACATGCCAGCGATATCAAAGACGCAGGCATTGACTCTCCGACAGCAGCGGTAGCGGAAAATGTGGTGAAAGGTGCATTGGATGCATACGATACGCAGTTACACCTGAAAGGTAAAAAAATGTCAGCGTTCAAACCGCTTGTGAAGTTCACCTTATTATCAGGCCCTGCTTTTTATGCACCATCATCAGCAGCGGTCAAAGCCGCATTGGCTGCTTACGCACAATAAGCGATCTTATTCCGGGGCTGAAAAAAGGCCGTATCAGGTATTTACTGATACGGCCTTTTTTCAGCCCCGGAACGGATCTTATATAGCTTCTGCCAGACTGTGTTTGAAACGGGTGAAATTCATGCCTGTTTTAGATTTGAAGAATTTACTGAAATGCGCCTGGTTATCAAAGCCCAGGTCGAATGCAATCTCTTTCAGGCTACAGTCAGAATACAGCATACGGCGTTTCGCTTCCAGGATGATCAGTTTATGGATCTGATAGCTGGCAGTGAAGCCTGTTACTTTCTTTACGGCGGAGTTAAGATAGTTAGGTGTAACGCTTAAAGCATCTGCGTAATCAGCTACTTTCTTCCTGGTGATAAATTGTTGTTTCAGCATGGTCATAAACTTCCGGGCAATCTCCCCTTCTCTTGATACCACCAGTGTATGTCCTCCGATTCCCAGTTCACGGGAAACATAGATCATAAATACATTGAGCAGGCCGGCTAATACTTCAGAACGCATCCACAGGTTATTCTCACACTCCCGTTTCATTTTCCTGACTATTTCTTCCAGTTCTTCCTGCATTGATTCATCTGCCCGGAAGCTCAGTAGCTGCATGTTGAGGATGGATTCCTCAAAAGAAGACATCATCTCTTTCAGGTTGGGAGCAAGATAAAGAGAGTCAGGAGAAAAGGAGAGATAATAGCCGCAGGCGGAATTATCCAGTTCGAACTTTCTCAGTTGCCCGGGAAGAAAGCAATAGATCTGCTGTCCGCTTACCGGGTTGATCTTTCCATCTGCCTCTATTGTACCGGCGCCATGTTTACACCACAGGATCTCAACATTTTCCAGTTTAAAAGCCTGCTGGCCACGCAGCGCATTAGCAGCGGCTGATCCGAGGGTATAGATCTCAATTCGGGGGCGTGATAATTTTGCTTCGTTGTGGCTCATGAGTGGCGATTTGATTTGACTATACTAGGCAATCGGGATGCCATACACACAATCAAATAACAATCAACCACTTACAAAAGTTTCAGACAAACAAAATCTGGCGATATTTCGCTAATTATTGAGCTTTTCTTCCGAAATCTCGTCAAAAATGCCGGACGTAACCCCTACCCTGAGTGCTCTCAATCCTGTCAGTCCCTGGAGGTCTTCCAGTTCGAGTTCTTCCAGATCATTGTTCAACGTTCCTTTTTCCTGCAGATAGTTAATAAAGGGGAGGTAGTCTTCAATATCCTTACGGTCGAAGTAGATCAGCACGATCTTATCCGGCTGGGTCAGCCGTTCTTCGGAATTGTGAATATGCACCTTATCGATCCTCTTTTTGATCATCTGGTAGCGGATGTTATAGGCACCTTCCACATCGAACTTCCTTTCATCGGCCCTGAAACTGATATCGATAGTATGGTTATGCACAAAGATCAGCTGGGTGGTACGCAGCGGAATAGGCATTTCCGGCAGCAGGGAAGCTGTCAGTTTTGCTACTGCTGCCATTGAAGACAATTGCCATAAGCGCAGGTTCTTCAGGTGAAAATGATTGAATGGCTGATTCGGGGCAAAAGCCTGCCCGATATAAATATCATATTCCACGCCATCCGTTCTGAACTTTTCAAAATAACAGGGATAGGACCTTTGCAGCTGATCCTTTTCTGATTCAAAATAATTATTGACCACATTATTGATCATTTGCATGGACTGCTCCAGTGCATGTTTGTTGCCATACATATTACTATTGAACTTCTCTAGTGCCGTCATATAGTCTTCCAACAGGGCATTGCTGCCATTGTGCTTTGACAGGTGCGTCAGGTAAGGTGTTGTTTCTTCCCTGAAGAAGGTTACCAGCCTATTTTCATCGCTGCCATTCAACTGTTCCTGCTTAAGTACATCTTTCCATTTACTGCATTTATAGATCATCTCTTCCTGCAGCACGGAATGGTGTTCCACCTGTAAAGCCGTTAAGGTGTTCATCAACAGGCTCAGATGGCTATCCAGGTCAGAAATGATCGCCTTATTCCTTTCCAGGGTGGAGTTCC
The DNA here is from genome assembly GCF_023100805.1 of Chitinophaga filiformis. Taxonomy (NCBI): domain Bacteria; kingdom Pseudomonadati; phylum Bacteroidota; class Chitinophagia; order Chitinophagales; family Chitinophagaceae; genus Chitinophaga; species Chitinophaga filiformis. Next base: position 2,591,702 of record NZ_CP095855.1, on the reverse strand, counting down.
TGATATCCACGGCGCCATATAACGGGAACACCTCATTGAAATGGATGGTCTCTGCCTTTTCCGGCAGGCCTCGCTTCCTGTTATACAGGTAGTGCCAGGCCACCTCGTTAAATTTCCATTGTACGGATGGCTGTATGGAGGTAAATTTCTCTTTAATGATATTTTCTATCTCCAGGTTAAACTCGTCAATATACACCTGCATCAGGCGTCCTATTGCCGGCAATGCAGGTTCTAACAGCGATACAGCTGTTTCATCAAAAGTATCATCATCCCAGGTATGCATTGCCAGTACGCCTATGCAATGACGGTTGTAAAATAACGGAATCAGGGCAAGGGACCTGACCCTGAGCTTCCGGAAATGGTCCAGGAAACTGATCTCCATCTCTTTCGGCGCAAAAAGATCCTGAGAGAAAAATGAGTTCGGATTGGAGAAATAACCTTTCGCCTGTTTGCGGAAAACTTCCGGCGACAAGCGTTCTCCCCATACTTCGAACAGGATACCTGTCCCTCCTTTCCGGTATCCATATACGGGCTCGTTATTGACCGTTACCAGCGGGAACAGGTCAAATTCTATCTTTTTATTTGCTACTATCGTTTTCAGCGACTGGATAACGTGATGATAACTGGTCTCATCATTATCCGGTGTTCTGGCCAGTCTGACGCTTTCTATATTCTCGACGGCCTTCTCGGCAGTAACATCTGATATTGTCACCATTGTTATTCCCCTGAACCGGAACATAGACAAGGGAAGTATTTTCTCAAACATCTCATATCCCTGCTCTTCAGCCATACGAACGGACAGCTCAGTGAAATCCGGCGCCGGCAGCGGCCCCACAGGAACTACTTCGAGGAAATCGGTATTGATGTTCACCGCAAAGTATTGCAGCAGCCCGGTTTCTGTATTGACGCCTGCATGATACTGTCCTGCAGGTACGGGAATACGAAAATTGTACAGCCGCTGCAGGATGAAGGAATATACCAATTGCAGGCGGCTCTGATGGTATTGTTCCGGTGTTTTGGTCACCACATACTTATCCTGATCCGCCACTGTGCCCTGCATCAGCTCATGCAATTTAGTGGTGCCATAAAAAATAATGGGTTGGAAAGGGAAACCCAGTCCCCAGGCTAACTCATATTCGTCTGCCAGGGGAGGAGAAAGGCAGACATACACCTGTTCCAGTACTTCCTCGTATTCCTGAATATTCTCAAGCGTAAGCTCAACGTCCTGTACATTATACTTTTCGAACAATGCCAGTGCGTTCTTGTATATACCAGCCTTGGCCGTTTTCTCTCCAGCTACCCGCCTGCGGAGGTAGTCGATGAAGGGATTAAAGGAAATGGCCGCGTCCAGCGGTAAAGGGAGGCCTTTGCTGCCGGAAAGGTCCAGTATGTTTTTCTTCATGGCGTAGATCTCTTTGGAGCTTTTGATACAAATTTAGGGAACATAGATCATTTCTCCCCTCTAAACACCGTCTCCAGCAATATTCCCGTCGGCGTACGCAGAAAGATCCGCCGCTCGCCTATATCAGGCAGGTCCATAGGTGAGAACTTTATTTTCAGATCGATCAGTCTTTGTTTAAATCCCTCATAATCCTCCATAAAAAACGCGGTATGATCAATCGCTTCGGCAGAAGCATTCCCATTTCTATCATGATAAAATGAACTGGGTATAAGATGTACCAGCGGCGCATCTTTCCAGTACAACCAGTAGCCTGGTATGGCCTTAGCAATAGCGGCCGGTCTTGGCCCTTCCTTCAGGTCAAAAACCCGGATAAAAAAATCCCTTGTATCCTCCAGATGATCTGTTCGCAGGGTGGTATGATCAATGTGCATAACCATAAGGTTTTAATCCTGTACAAAGTTGGGATGATACAGCTGCAGGAAAATTGAACGAAACAATGATTATCCTGTATAAACCAAAGACACCTCAAAGCCCCTGCTGTTTTTTCTTAAATGCAGACGGCGTTTGATTGAAATATGCCTTGAATGACCTGTTCAGGTGGCTCTCATCACTATACCCGAATTCTTCCGCCAGCTGCGATACTGTTTTATTTCTCCCTACCAGTTGCTGGGCGATCAGTTTCAATGCATATTCCTGCACATACTTTTTATAGGCGATACCGGTCGCGTTTTTGAAATACTGGTTAAAGTAACTTTTGCTGATGAGGAAGGTCTCTGCCATCTTTTGTACTGAAAGCAGGTGTTTATCCGCGATATGCTGATGAATATAATTGAGGATGGACTGGAGCTTGTCATCCTTAGCGGTAGCGGTATACCCGCCCGTATCTTTGACGGTGAGCGCCATGATCAGGGACAATGCATTTTTGATGATGATATGCTGGTAAGCCGTCTCCTTCCGGTGTTCTGCAATGATCAGTTCCATCAGGGGTACGATCTGTTGTTTGTTATTGTTTGTAGCAGAAAGTTTACGGTAAGGTGATGAGAGGCGGTCAAAAATCGCTTTAAACCTATCATCCTGCAGGAAATCCTGGAAGAAATCCTCATGGAATTTTACCAGGCAAACGGCGGTCTTCTCCTGAAAAATAAAGAAGTGGCTGTCCTGCGGAGCGAGGATGAACAGGTCGCCCTTTTCATAGTTATAGCCATGCCCGTTGATCATATGCTGCCCTTTTCCCCGCATGATATAAAGCAGTTCATAGTGGGTATGCTTATGCAGCGGCAAGGGCCATTTGTCGGTGATCACATAGTCAATTTCCAGCTGCTGTGTAAGGTTCCTGGTATACATAGGCGAAAATTACGGGAATTCCCGTAATTCTCTGTTGCCGTGTTAAGCGGCTTATTGCATTAACCACTAAAAGTTCTGGGTCAGTCTTATCCCTGGCGTAACGCCCTTAAAGAATTCATGAAAATACAGGACAGGTTCAATCCTGGTTTTTCCTTCAAACAGGGACATCCGTCCCAGACCAGCCCTGAAAGTATGTTTTTCGAAATAATCTCCGCTACGGTGAATAAGATAGCTTACTGAGAAAACATACTGCAGGTAAGGCTCCTTTTTTTCCACAGCCTTCCGTCCCGGTCCGGCGCCATATACGAGTGTCAGGAAGTCATTCCGGTAGGTTTTCACCTTACCTTCACTATTCTTCCCAAAGAAGAAATTAGGTTCCCAGTAGACCCCGAATTCACGTGTTACCCCCCTGCTTCCCATGGAACCTGCGATCACCGTCGCGCCAAGGTTGAAAGATGGCACAAAGTAGTTTTTATAGTTCTGGATATTGGCTGACGGTGTAAAAGCCAGGTAGTCGCCACGACTATAGATGGATCCTCCCGGCACATTTGATGATATGGTATAGTCTTTCTGGATATGCATCATGCCTTTATCGCCTTTCACCCAGTTGGTGTTCACATTTTTCCTGAGGCTGAGCAGGCGTGCCTGTAAACGGCCATCTGCGTAACCGGCAAGATCTTCCAGGTGGTTCACAAAGAAACTGATCCTGTAGCGGTGAATGGTTTTGGTTCCCGGAACGGGCACCACACCGATGAAATGAACGGTATCCTGTTCCAGCTTGAGCGCAGCTACATCGTTCTGTTGTACAAGGAAACTCTTGCCGGCGGGCTTTTCCTGCCTGATACGGATCTTTTTTGCCGCAGGCGGTTCCATTACATAGTCGATACGTTTTACAGACAGCTCGTCTGCCAGGGAATCTTTCAGCGGGGCCAGATCTTTCAGAAATATTTTCAGCAATGAATCGATATTCCCCACACGGGCGAGATCTTTCATATCTACCAGCTCTACCTGCATCTTATCGCCTTTATCGAGTGCGATGAAAAAGCGTTTGTTGATCTCATCTGCCGGCACATCAAAGATCCGGTCTTCGTTGGCAGCAGGCTTATTTTTTTGGGCATGCGCTACCCCGGCGATGCTCAGCAAGAGCATCAGCAAGTAAATGTTCGTCTTCATGTTACTATTTAATTTGTGGGAGAAGAAGTTGTTTTAGAAGATTTGTCGGCCACTACCTGGCTGGCAAAACCAGCAGGGCCGCTAAGGCCAATTTTGAACTGTTTATGCTCCGGATATACATAGGCATTACCGATCACATCACCACCCACTTCGTTGATATGCACTACCCGCATTTTCCTGGGTACTACGGCCACTGCTGTCGTCTCTGCCAGCATTGTATCAGGATGAACATCTGACCTTATAACAGGTGGTATGATCACAGTTACGTCTGGAATAATGGTGGCTTTCCTTTCCCTGACAGGTACCGGCTTTTTGCTGCCAGGGATGTCTGCTGGCGGCGGAATATCAGGCGCTTTTACAATTGCCGGAGCATCCTTACTATTCGTTCTGTCCTCACCTGTTTGCTCTTTATAAGGACGCTCAACATATGATGCTGACGACGGGAACTGCGTTTTATGTCCGGGGTGCAGGAAAAAAAGCGTCATACAGGCCAGCAACAGGCATGCCGCTGCCCAGTACCAAATCACTCTCTTCTTTGCTCTTTTTCCATTCATCCGCTGATGCAAACGGTCCCATGCCACCGCTTTATCAAACGGCGCCTCGCCCGGCAAAGCTTCCAGTGCGTTCAGTTCACTTATCCAGCTATCACTGCGTTTTTCGTTTGACATATTCAATATTTTGCTGCGTAAGCATTTTTTGCAATAAGGATTTGGCCTTGCTTAACTGCGATTTGGAAGTACCTTCTGATATTCCCAGCAAGACTGCTATTTCTCCATGATTCATTCCCTCTATAACGTGCAGGTTGAATACCGTTCTGTAACCTGCCGGTAGTTGTACGACAAGATTGAATATCTCTGCAGCCGACAGCCTGTTCAGGGCATCCTCTTCCAGGGCCATCGTTTCCGCCACATGTTCAGATACTACGACAAATGCGTTCTTCTTCCGGAGGAACATCAGGCATTCATTGATCATGATCCGCTTCAACCAGCTATGCAGGGCAGCGTCTCCCTGGTAGTGCAGGTCCGGCAGAGACTTGAAGAACTTATAAAAACCGTCCAGCAACAGCTCCTCCGCATCCTCCTGGTTCCTGACGTAGCGGCGGCATACTATCAGCATCCTGCCCGACAACAAATCAAACAGGTAACGCTGGGCAGCCGTACTGCCTTTTTTAGCTTCTTTTATGAGTTCCGGTATCGTCAAGGGAATAACAGGTTTGTACTTCTATAAATGCAGTTTACAGAGAAAGGGTTGCCCGGTCAAATAAATTTTCCTGCGGAGAATATTCTGGCGGCTTTGACTATCTTTAAGGACATTCCCTTACATATGAGACATCCGGATAAAAGAGATCTGATTGCTGCCCGCAAACTGACCACTTCCTTTAACTTTTACGCCAGCTGGTGGGCAGGATGGATCATGGAAGACATCCAGAACAATATCCTGCAGATCGTTAAACAAAGAGCGGAACATGATCATTAGACTACTGCTTATAATGCTTATCCTCAGCAGCTGTCACAGTAATGTTGGCAGCCGCAAAGTACCTGATATACATATCAGGATACTACCACTGGGCAGGGTAAAGGAAAATTATACCAGGGAGGCCTACGATAATATACAGAAAATAGCTGGCCATGCCGTACTGCTTCCGGCAACGGAAATACCCGCTATGGCTTTTTATGCTCCACGTAACCGTTACAGGGCAGATTCACTGATACGCTGGATGAGCAAACAGGCGAAAGCCAATGAAATATACATCGGGATCACTACACAGGATATCAGCACGACCAAAGGGGAATATGCAGATTATGGCGTGATGGGACTGGGCTATTGTCCGGGGAAAGCATGCATCGTATCCAGCTACCGCCTGAAGAACAAACAACATTTCTACAAACTGGTGATCCATGAACTGGGTCATAATATGGGATTGCAACATTGCCCTGTTCCCACCTGCTATATGCGGGATGCCAAAGGCGGTGATCCTACCGGAGAAGAAAAAGGATTCTGTAAACAATGCGCTGCCTACCTGCAGAAAAAAGGCTGGAACTTGTAATGCCTATATCAGTTTATATTCGATAGCAGCCCTGATCATTGCCGCCACATTCTTCACTTCAAATTTCTGCAACAGGCTTTTACGATGCGTCTCTACCGTCAGCGGACTTAAATGCAATGTCCCGGCAATATCAGTCGTAGTCATCCCATCAGCAATTAGCTGCAGGATCTCCTTTTCCCTTTTGGTGAGCCGGGGAATATCCTTTAGTTCATTTACAGAAGGCCTGGACATGATCTCTTTCACCGCATGGCTGAAGGTGACCTGTCCATTCAAGGCTTCATGAATACACGATAACAATTCCTCTCCGGAGATATTTTTCAGCAGGTAACCTGTTGCGCCATTCTGCAGCATCTGCAGCACCATACTACGTTCGCTGTGATTACTCAGGGCCAGCACACTGGTATCGGGCGACAATTTCTTTATCTCCCTGCAAAGATCGATACCGCTGCCATCAGGCAGGCTGATATCCAACAGCACAATATGCACTGAATGTTCCTTCAGGAAATGGATAAAATCCGATCCTGTGGTAAAGCAGCCTATAACAGCAATATCTGCTGCATTCAACAGCAGTTTCTGCAATCCCTCCTGTACAATTGGATGATCATCCACAATGGCGAGTCTGGTTTTATTGTCCGACATGCAATGCTATATTTATCGTGGTCCCTTCGTTCATAACCGATGTAATATCCATTGTTCCCCTTAAAAAGCCTACCCTGTTCCTGATATTACTGAGCCCTATACCTTTCCCGTTGACAACAATATCGAAGCCCTTTCCATTGTCTTCCTGCGTGATCAGGAATGTATCTCCATCCTGGCTGCATTGCAGGATAATGTTACTTGCGCCTGCATGGCGAACAGCATTTGCCAACAGTTCCTGTACAATACGGTAGATGTGGATCTGCGTCTGCTCCGGCATTGAGGGTTCAACACCGTAGGACTGAAAATCTATTTTCAACGTATCTGTTATCAGTGATTCACTTAGGTCTTTGAGCGCAGTCTGCAAACCAAACTTCAACAGGTTTGCCGGCATCATATTGTGGGCAATACGGCGCAGCTCCGTCACGGCATCATCCAGCTGTCCGATCGTCTTCCGGAGCTCTCCCCCTTGTTCAGCAGCTATCGTCGCCACCTGGCCGGATAAATTTAATTTCACAGCCGCCAGCATGCCACCCAGGCCATCGTGCAGGTCCCTGGCCAATCTGCGGCGCTCCTGTTCCTCGCCCTGCAAAACGGCCTGCCCAAACTGCAGGCGTTGCTGCTGTTCTATTTCCTTCAATTCCTGCTGATGGCTCCGTTCTTTCTGCACCAGCAATTTCCTGTTGCTACGATAGTATAATAAGGCAAAAGCGGCCACTATCAATAGCAATAAAGCAGTGGACGCCAGCAATAAAATATATAAACGACTGTTCTTTGCCGAGAGCGCAGCCTGTTCATTCTTTGCTTTCAGCGTGATAATTTCTTTCTGACTTTCCGCCCGCTGGTATTTCATTTCAAGCTCATTGATATCATTGGTCACATCGCTTTCATGAAGGCTATCGCTCAGGTGGCGGGCCTGCTTCATCCATTTGTAAGCGGGCTTCATCTGGTCCAGTCCAGCATAACTCTCTGCCAGTCCTTCATATACTTCCAGCCTGCTGCTACCCAGTTCCATCACTTCTTCATCATTTGAAAGCTCCAGCAGGATCTGCCTTGCGGGTTCATATTTCCTGTTCGCCAGCAATGCTTTGACTTTATAGAACAATAGTTCCTGTATCACATAATCTTTATTGGGGCCTTTGGCAGCTGCTATTCCCTTATTAAAACTAGTTTCTGCCAGTGTATACTGCTGATCGTGCTGATAGCATAATCCTTCTACCATATAATGCACGGCATACAGTTCTGATTCCGGGTAAGGAGCAAGCAATGTTTTTACAGCGGCCACTGTTTTTTTCGCTTCGTCATATTTCTTCAGGTAAGTGTAGTTCTCGCCAGCTCTGTTCAGGGCAGCTACCAGCCGGGAAGCTTGTGCATGGGTGGACCGAAAGATCTGAATGGCCCGGTCGAAGTACGGTTCAGCCTTGTCATATTGTTCCAGGTTCATAAAGGCAGTGCCTATACCAACATATTGCGAAGCTACAATAGCACTATCCCCCGCTTTGAGTGCATACGGAATGGCCTTGTTCAGTATGATGTTGATATAGCCCCTGTCGTCATCCTTTCGCTGCCTGATGGCTGCACGATTTATCCATACGTTGGCCCTTGCCTGGTATGCCTCCCTGGATGTAAAGCTGTTTAAAAGACTGTCTGCGGTAGCAAAGGCAGCATCGCTTCTGTCTATATCCGAACTATAATAGAGATATCCTTCATGTGCGTAGGATATGGCATGCAGGAAAGGATAACGTTTACTGCGCCTGCGCGCCTCATCCAGGCATTGTCTTGCCTTTGCGGTGTCCCTGGGTACCCAATAGTATATCAGTCCGTAATTGGCCTTCGCCTTTACACTATCTGAGGAGGTTTGACTTAATATGGTCGTTAAGCTATCATAATATCTCTGTTGATCAAGAGGTAGCTGGGCTTTACAGCATAAAGAGATGATTACGAATAATGCTATAAGGTTAAGTAAACGGGTCATGGCCGGTAAAATTAAAAAAATACCTGGAAACAGGTATAAATAAATCACCGGTTCCCGGTATTGTCATGCCTGATAGTCGGGTATACCTTTGTTTGCAATAACAGGGACGCCGAAAACTGATTAACTGAAAGAGTAGGCATTTTACAAAACTTCGCATGTATGAAATTTTTAAGAAACGCATTCCTGGCATTGATGTTAGCCTCCGCTTTTACTGGTTGCTCTAAAGATGATGATAACAAACCTGCATCGACTTCGCACAAAGTAGTGTTTAAGGCGATAGCCAGTACAGGCTCTAATATCTCCGTAGCTGTTTATGCTTATGATGCCAACCAGACCACGGCCACCAGCCTTACCGGCACTACCTGGACCAGCCCGGAGATCACGGTGCCGGCAGGTACAGTAGTTGCTACGGCAGCTGTTTCCGCTACAGGTGCAAACGCATCTTCATCATTAAAGGTACAGATCTATGTGGATGGTGAATTGAAAAAAGAAGGTTCTTCCACGGGACAGATCTTAAGTGCATCAGCTACATACAGCTTCTGATATGGTGCGACAATAACATATTCAGTACATTAAAGGGGACATCTTTTGTTGAAATCCCAACAAAATAAGGCAGCAATCAAATGCTGCCTTTTCTATCTGGAATATTTACAGAATTCCATCGGGCCAGATCCCCAGTCTTTCTTTCCCCACAGATGCAGGTCCAGGATGATGGCCAACAATGCGGCTCCTTTCTCCGTCTGTGTATAGATGGTTTGCGGGGGCACGGTATCGGGTAACATGGTCTTTTCCGCTAATCCTTCATCTACCAGCTCTTTTAATCTTTTTCCCAACACCTGGTCGGACAGGGAAGGAAAGGCTTCTTTCAAACGGCTGAATTGCCGTACGCCGTGTGAGATGCAGTAGAGGATCTGCATTTTCCACCTGGGGCTGATCATCTTCAGAATATCATTCACTTCACAGGACGCTGCCAGTATTTTCAGATTATATGCATTGGTCGAATTCTCCTTGATCTTGCTCGCCATATAAATTCGTTTAAAGGCTCACTTTCGGGTGAGTTATTGCCAGCCATAACAGGCCAGGATAAATTTGCCTTAAAATTAATCATTATGAAAATAAGAATGATCAGACTGGCATTTCTCCTCCTGGTATCCGTGTTTGTACTGACGGATGTCCACGCACAATCATCTTCCAAACATCCTGTATATGTACTGGTACATGGCGCCTGGCATGGCGGCTGGTGCTGGCAGCGTGTAAGTACTCAGCTGCGGGAGCATGGCGGTATTGTCTATACACCAACGCTCAGCGGCCTGGGAGAGCATAAAAACATATTGAGCCCGGCGGTGAACCTGGAAACGCATATCTCGGATATTGTCAATCTTATCGAAATGGAGGATCTCCATAATGTGATATTGGTAGGCCATAGCTATGCCGGCACCGTAATTGCCGGCGTTGCCGACAGGATCCCTGAACGGCTGAGCAAACTGGTGTTCCTGGATGCTATACTGCCGGAGAACGGGCAAAGTGCATTCTCCATTCAACCCAAAGCAGTGCAGGATGCGATGTCAACAGCCGCAGAAAAAGACAGCGGACTTACCATCCCGGCCTGGCCTGCAGAGACATTTGGCGTAAGCAAGCCTGCAGATGCCAGCTGGGTAAATGCGCGGCTGTCAGGTCATCCTTTCAGGACCTTCACGCAGCCATTAGTATTACAACATCCTTATGGCAATCACCTTCCCCTGATCTATATCGCCTGTACGGTAAAAATGCTACCGGCGATAGTTCCCTTTGCTGAAAAGACAAAGAACAGCAAAGACTGGCAGTATTATGCACTGGCCACCGGGCATGATGCCATGATCACAGAACCAAAGAAAACAGCGGATCTGCTGGAGTTATTCGCAAAATGATGAGGTACCTGCATCAGGTGTAAAGTTTCCCTGTAACACATTGTTCATGCAGGCGGCTTTCAGATAGCTTTCGGTAGGCTTTCGATAGGCTTTGAGATGGCTTTAGCCTGCGTTCATCTTACGTCTCGAACGTAGGATGAACGCAGGCTAAAGCCATCTCAAAGCCTATCGAAAGCCTATCGGATCGAATCCGATATCTTTTTTCAGGCGCATCATAACATCCAATACCCTGTAATTTCACTTTGCACTACAAAGAAACACCGCTCTTATGAGGCGATTTTGGTGCCTCATAACCGATTTTCGCCGTCTTGTATACTTTTTTTTGAACTGCTTTGGTCTCTTCCTTAACATTGTGGTATAAATCCGGGACAAGCATATCCGGGGGGCACAGCACAGTTGCCGCGCTGTCCTCTACCGGAATCGCTCACCGTCTCCTGCTGTTTTAATGCCTGGTCTGGCGCGGGACTGTCATTAAACAGCCGTAGCTCTTTGAAATAATAACGTGTTACCAGGCTTTTGTGATGTGGCACAACATGATGCATTACCTTTGCATCTTTTTAAACTCCAAAAATATGAGACACACATTCAGATTTTACAAATCACCCTCAAACAGGTGGTACATCGATCTGCCTGACTGGGAAGGCAGTATCAGCGAGCTGGAAATGGTTGAAGGTGCAGACACAATGCTGGACAAGATCAGTGGCGATGCCAATGAATGCTTCATTGATATGAGTGATGAACCTTTTGAGGGGTCGGATACGGTAAAACTGGTCAGCGATTTACGTGATGCTATAGGCGGGGGTAACTATATTATGGAAACATATAAGGGCGAACCCCTTAATCATCCGATGTGGCTTTGCGCAGTTACGGAACATGTGTTTGCAGATCTTCCGGAGGCCATTTATGTCAGTCCGGTCATAAACAATGACTGATCAAAACTAAAATGGGACTGAAAGTTCAGCCCCATTTTTTATATCACTCAAACAAGCTCTTATCTATTCCCGGAATGATCCTCAGCGCATTCTGGTAATACACCTTCTTCAGGATATCATCCGGCAGCGCCATGCCATACATCCGCCAGAAGGCATGATATTTTTTGTGGTAGGGGAAGTATTCATCCGCCGTTTCCAACACACGGAAATAGGTGGTATATTCCTCCGGCTGCCAGGAGTCCTTACCGAAGAGTATCCTGTTCTGATACTTCTCAAAGAACTGTCTCGCCATTCTCGGCTGACGTCCCAGTTCAGCGATCACTGCCCCAAATTCAACATACATATTCGGTATCTCATCCATCAGCTGCGATAAATGGGCCAGGTCGCCCGCATACCAGCCGAAGTGCGCATTGATGAAAGTAGTACCCGGATGTTTGCGGAACATACGGTGCTGCTCTTCAATGATCTGTTCCCAGGGTGCAGGATCAGTATCGCTGCGTTTGCGTCCCGGGTGGGTGATCAGCTCCAGCCAGCGTTCGTTACTATAATCAGCCGGCTGCCAGAATTGTTTAGGATCAGCAGCGTGTATCAGCACAGGGATCTTCAGCTTACCACACTGGTCCCATATAGCATCCAAACGGGGATCGTCAATAGCAACCCGTTTACCTTTATTGTCACGCACACTAAGCCCCAGGTTCTTGAACACTTTCAACCCGTTTGCACCATTCTTCACATCTTCCGTGAGCTGACGCACTGCTTTCTCTGTCCATCCCTCCTCTCCTATGCCGCCGAAATCAATGTTTGCAAAAATAATAAACCTGTTGGGCGCCTTACTCTTCACATTGTCTGTCTGCGCTTTCAGGCGACTGCCGTTTCCACCGCTGAGATTCACCATTACTTTCATGTTCAGGTCATCCATGTCCTGCAGCAGGTCGCGCAGGTTTCCCGACGACAAGCCATTCTGATGATTATGCACATCTATAAACGGGTACTTTGCCCTTGTCAGTTTATGTTCCGGCACTACAAGAGAGGAAGGCGGGTCGTATTTCTCAAAATCAATCGCAGGTCTTTCCTGGCCATAACACATAGTACTTGTACATATGAAGGCACAGGCGACAATAGACAGTTTACGCATATGTTGCAGAGAGTTTAATCTAAATTTAAAAAAAGATCATAAGTATTAAGGACAAGCTTTTATGAGCGGTAAATAGGCGTGAAAAATATTTTACCGGAAGTCAAAATTATTCATTTACTTTGTTATTCAAAGTGCTTTATAAACATATATACAGCCAGGGAACACCAGCCTGCACTCACTTGTAAGCTATTAACGGTGATGCAGTTAGCCGGGATCCCCCCTTGTTTACCTATTGCCGGTAGTTGCTCATTCAGGGGTACTAAACAGTACCCCGGCCTGATGTTATCTGCATATGTATTTACTTCAGTAAACCAGCTCATTGGATCAAGACAGGCATAAAGCTATTAGTCTTAATCAGGCATTGTATTGCCTTTTTTTTGCGCACACACTTTGCAACACAAAGTATATAAGAACAATTATTGACCTGTATTAACCATGATAAAACATAACACATGAAGACAAGTAATCAATGGATTTTGCACTTTCAGGAAAATGCAAAACAGCATCGTATAGACTGGTCTTTGCGCCCTGACATTTCTGAGCAGGAAATTTCAACAATACTAGCTTCCCTGCAGGCCTGGCAACTGGGTGAAACTTCTGATGGAAGACATTTGCTAAAGGCGGTAACCAGGTATGCAAGACAGATAAACGACCTGCCTTATATTGAGGCCACCGCCCTGTTTATAAAGGAAGAACAGAAACATGGTAACAACCTGGGAACTTATCTCGACAGGATTGGCAAACCAAGGATCAAGGCAGATCTCGGCGATACCCTTTTCAGAAAGGTGCGATATTTCAATGCCAATATGGAAATATGGACACTGACAGTTATCGTTGTAGAAAGCACCGCACAGATATTCTATCAATCCATGAAAGATGCTACCCGATGCAAATTGCTGAAGCAGATCTGTACGGATATACTCATTGATGAAGCACCCCATATTACGTTTCAAACTGAGCGGCTTTCCATCATTTTCAATAGCAAGAGCGCCATCGGAAAAGCAATCGCATTGAAGGCCTATCATATTTTCTATTTTTCTACGGCACTCGTTGTATGGATGGCACATAAAAAGCTATTCCGCGCAGGTGGTAATACTTTCACGAAATATATGATCAAGATGAGATACAAGTACAACAGAATTATCAGGCATATAACGACTGCGAAAGTCGCATTTGAAAGCAGCGCTATTGCACACCAGGTTTAAATTATGTTTTACAATATGTTAAAAAACGTCTCTTCTCTTGAAAGAATGCTGCTGGTATCTGTGTCTTTTACCATGCTATTGTTGCTAACGAGGATCATCTATACGAAGGAGCTGGTTTATGGATTCTATATCTGGAACACCTTCCTGGCGGTGTTGCCTTTATTATTCAGCCGTTCCCTCATCAGGCAGAACAGGTTCAATCTCAGGGCGCTATTGCTATTAGCGTGCTGGCTGGCATTCTTTCCTAATGCGCCTTATATAATAACGGATCTTTTTCACTACAGTGAAAAGCCGCCTGTTCCCAAATGGTTTGACCTGCTGCTGGTAACATCAGCAGCGTGGAACGGCCTTTTACTGGGCATCGTGTCGCTGACGCAGATAGAACAATTTTTATCAGGGTATCTGAGGGACAGATGGCTAAAGATCTCTGTCATCTTTAGCTTTCTATTATGTGGCTACGGTGTCTATATAGGCCGGTATCTGCGCTTCAATAGCTGGGATGCGGTCACTGCACCGCAGAAGCTTTTATATACATTGTCCCTGCACATTTTCCGGCCACAGGAACATATGATGATGTGGGCTTTTACCTTCCTGTTCGGAACCATGTTTGGTATCGTTTATTTCACCTTAAAGCAATTCAACACAAAGCTGATCAATACCTGAATCGTCCTGTAAAAGGAATAGCGGTATTGCCATTTAACAATACCGCCATTCCCTTTTAATAGAATGCATTACATTCCTCAGCTCGGGTTCATCCTGTTAAAGGTATTATTAACTTCCTCCGGACCCGCTTTTGACATCGCTTCACTAAAGCCGAAAGTCAGTTCAGTTTTGCCTTCCTGTAACTGTTTGAAAACTGCGTCTACAAAATCACCTACCGGGGGAGCCGCATCGTGCAGGCCCTTACCTCCCAGATCGGTATTCAGTGCAGGCGGTATCATCTCAATCACTTCTATGCCCCTTGCCTTGAGCAGGTATTGTGAAGAGCGCGTGAATGAATGGAAGAAGGCCTTGGTGCCACTGTAAACAGGTACTTTGGCAAATGGTACAAAAGACAGACCTGAAGTGACGTTGATGATCGTGTTCAGCGATGCCAGGTTAATAAAGAGCGCTGTCAAATGTACCGGGGCTTCAATATTGGTCACTATCTCATTTTTGGCACGCTGATAAAAATCCGCATCTGTGATGTTCATCCAGTTCTGGACGCCTGCATTGTTTACCAGTACATTCAGGTCGTTGTGATTCGCGGCTACCCAGTTATACAGGTCTTCCCGTCCAGCTTCTGTGGACAGATCGCATACCCTGGCAATGATGGATGGATATTTATCAGTCACTTCCTTCAGGGCAGCTTCCCGTCTTCCGCAGATCAACACTGTATTACCCTCCTGTAGAAATCTTTCTGCAAGTCCCAGCCCGATACCGCTGGCGCCACCCGTAATTAAAATTTTATTTCCTGTTAGTTTCATAAGTCATGTTGTTTTCATTGAAGAATGAGCAAAATTAAAGAGGGGCAAGGTCATACGAATTACGAACATCAAACCATCATTTGCAAAATTCAAACAAGGCTTATTAACTGATGGCCAAAGGCCGGGCTACTGCTCCATGCATTGGCATGATTTTGTTACCGGTAATAAGAAACACGTTGTTATGCTACAAGACGATCCAAAAGATAAAGACATCAAAAAGGAAAAAGAAGATTCCAGTATACAACCTGACCCAGAAACACTGGGGCCGGATCCGGAGGAGCATATGAAAGGGCCGGTCTCTTCTATTATCAGGAAGATCGGGGAAAAGGCTGAAGAGAATGACGAGAAAGATCAGGCAGAAGAAGAAGAGGAAAAGAATGATTAAGGCCGTATAATTAAATACCGGCCTTAATCAGCTTTTTCAGGATCACTATCTGCCCCAGGTGATAATGTAAATGCTCCACGGTACCCTGCAGGTTTTTGTAGGTAGATGAATGCCCCGCCACGATTGGTTCCTGCAGTCTTTTTTCATCCACCTTTTTAATAGCGTCTGCCAGTTCATGCGTGGATGCCACTAATTTACGCTTCAAATCTGCCCAGTCATCTTCACCCGCCAGATCAGGAACATCATACCCATTACTGTCAGGTATGTTTACCCTGATACCATTTATCCGTTGCATCATTACCCCGTTCCAGTAGATAAGATGGTTCACCAGGGATGCGATCGTATTGGGAGAGGCCTTTGTTCGCAAGGTGGCCTCCTGTACCGTCACGTCCTTTAGACTGTCCATTATATTTACGTCGGTCCAGTTCTCTCCTTCCAGCGTATCTAACAGATGTGTGGATATTTGTGTAAGAATATTCATGGCTATAGCGGTTACTATATATAATTATTATTTATTCCTGTATTCAGGATGGCAGCGCGTACCTGTTCATGCCTATTGCTCAAATACCAGGCCATGACACCGGGAAGTTTTCCTGTTGTGTGATATTATTTTATCCTGCCTCCTGTATTTTTATGGCATTCCCTTTTCGTCCCACCACCCGTTTTTCATTTTTTCTTCATGTTGGCCATCTAAGTTTGCATCAACAAGCAATAAATACTAACTTAAAATTGGAAATGTATGAAAACAACACTTTTTGTCATTGCTGCATTTTTATTATCAGGCGCCGTATCTGCCCAGAACGCAATCGTAAAAACAAAACAATCGGCAACTATCGAGGCAGGTTCAGTAAATGGAACAGCGTCTTCACAGACTGCATCTCAGGCTGATATTAAAACAGGCAATGTAAAAACAGGGACCAAAGGAAGTGCAAATGCATCAACCGGAACAAAGGCCAAAAACAGTACAGCCCTTGCTGAAAGCAAAACAAATACTACCGCAGCTGTTGCAACTGAGCATGCTACCGCTGTAAAGAGCACGCTAAACAATACAGCTGTTGCTGCCGAAGGCAAAACAAACACTACCGCAGCTGTTGCCACTGAGCATGCTACCGCTGTAAAGAGCACGCTAAACAATACAGCTGTTGCTGCCGAAGGCAAAACAAACACTACCGCAGCTGTTGCCACTGAGCATGCTACCGCTGTAAAGAGCACGCTAAACAATACAGCTGTTGCTGCCGAAGGCAAAACAAACACTACCGCAGCTGTTGCCACTGAGCATGCTACCGCTGTAAAGAGCACGCTAAATAATACAGCTGTTGCCGCTGAAGGCAAAACAAACACTACCGCAGCTGTTGCAACTGAACATGCAAACGCTGTAAAGAGCACGCTAAATAATACAAACAGTGCAACTGTTAAAAGCACGCAGAATATTACTTCGACTACCGGCACTGAAATTAAACAGACCGCAACAGATACAAAAATAGCTGCAAAATCCGTTGACGCTGGTGTAAAAGGTCATGCGAAACTTGCAACTTCTTCATCTGTTAAAGCTGCAGGAGCTGTACACAATAGTCTGAAGGCGCCATCTATCAAAACTACCACTCATATTGGAACAAATATGAAGGTGAGGCTGAGATAACACATTATTAAAATACTGTTGTGAATATGAACCAAGGGGCTTTATACCGCCATGTAGGAATAACCGTCATACTATCAATCATTTCCCTCTATAGTTGGGGTAGTGCCACACTACCCCAACCTACTTACAAGGTAAAGCCCTCTGAGGCCCTGCCGCTGGACACTATTCCTGTCAAAAAACCAGTAGAGACGGAAACAGTAACACCAACACAGGACCTGCCTGTGGAACCGGTCATCAAGGAGGTTCCCAAGGCTAAAAAGCAGGTGAAACCTATAGCCGTTCCTCCAGTTATGACACCTGTAAAACCACCGCAGATCATTAAGCCAAAGATTGTCATTAAAAAAATAGGTATCCGTGTTCCCTGACACAAGCCTTTAATGAAAAACCATGAAACAGATATTCTTTTTACTGCCAATATTATTGACCAGCGTTTTTTGCCAGGCACAGACGGACAGTACATTACAAAAAGACAGTGCATCTGCTGAGAAATCCACACTTACTGTTGGAGCCAGTTATGCCAATAATGCGAACTACTACGGACAGAAAGCTGCAGAAAGGATGGCATATGTGGCAGCTGTAGCGAAATACCAGCATCGTTCCGGTTTCTCACTGACAGGTATGGCCTACCGTTTGCTGAACGATCATGATCATGTCGTTTCCGCTTACAGCGCAGGAGCTGGCTTTTCTTTCAAGCTGAGCAAACGTTTATCAGCAGACCTTAATTATAACTATACCTTTTACCCTAAACTGTCTCCTTTCCTCCAGGCCGCCAATCCTCATTCCGCTGCTGTCGGCCTGACGCATAACAGCTGGCTTACCACCACGCTGGGAGTAGATTATGCATTTGGAAAGACCAACGACTTTTTCTCCACACTGGGCATCAGTAAACAGATCAATCTTTTTAGCCTGACATCAAAAGATATTGTGACGCTTACTCCTTTGATAGATCTAACAGCAGGTACTCAGCGGTTTTATACCTACTATATAAAGGAAAAAGGCATCAGGGATAGTTTGCTCGGCATTCTTCCCCCCATATTGGGCAATAATCCGGGAAGGGGAGCAGGCAACACTACCAGCACCAGGACAACCACCAGCTATGATATTTTATCGTACAACCTGAAACTGCCTTTGGCCTACAACAGGGCCAGTTATATGATAGAATTTGAATACCAGCTTTCCCTGCTGGGACAAAAATCCCAGTCTGATCCCGGAAAAGTGAATTCATTTTTCACTGCAAACTTTTACTATCAGTTTTAAACGACATGAAAGTATTGATCATTGAAGATGAAAGAGGAATGGCACTGGAAATGGAAGATTTCCTGGTAAAGGCAGGTTACTACTGCGACCTTGCTTTTACCGCCAAACAGGCGAGACAGCTCATGGAGGAAGGTCCTTATGACTTTATACTGCTGGATCTCGGCTTACCCGATAAGGATGGATTGCTGGTATTGGAGGATGCCAAGAAGATCTGTCCTGAGGCCTCTTACATCATTCTTACCGCCCGTGGTAAACTGGAAGACCGGATAAAGGGACTGGACCTTGGGGCGGACGACTATCTTCCTAAGCCTTTCTCACTACTGGAACTACAGTCACGCATGCAGGCTATCAGTCGCCGGAAATCCGGCCTGAAAGATAACCTCGTGGCGCTGGGCGATTTCGTTGTCAACCTGAACACCCGGATGGTATTGCATGGCGATGCAGATATCGGCCTGTCGAAAAAAGAGTTTGACCTGTTAAGTTATATGCTGCTGAACAAGAATCGCCCCCTTACCCGCATGCAGCTTAGTGAGCATATCTGGGGAGGCTTTTCAGACGATGATTATGACTCCAATTATATTGATGTCCATATAAAGAATATCCGTAAAAAACTAACTGAATATGGACCGGTGGAATGGCTGCAAACCATCAGAGGGGTAGGGTACAAAATTAAACTATAACCATATTGTGAAGCTGCTTACCAAACTTACGCTTACCTCCACCCTGTCCAAGATAGCAACGGTGATACTCTTTATTATACTGTTGCCTGCTCTCATAGACAGGGTTGCTTTTCAAAGCACCAATCGCCTGTTGAAACAACAGGCAAAAAAGGTAATGACCAATATCCAGAC
Source organism: Chitinophaga filiformis (assembly GCF_023100805.1). Lineage (NCBI taxonomy): Bacteria > Pseudomonadati > Bacteroidota > Chitinophagia > Chitinophagales > Chitinophagaceae > Chitinophaga > Chitinophaga filiformis. Next base: position 2,572,348 of record NZ_CP095855.1, on the reverse strand, counting down.
CAATGGTATAGATTATTACCTGCAGGGCGATTCAACATATGGCAGTTACACCCTGCTCAGGGAAGAATATATATCCCTTGAACGGGCCCGGCATATCTTCTCACCGGACACTATTCAGACGGCGCAGCGGATTATAGAGGGTGATACCGTCATGTATCGCATACTTAACCAGGCCTTTGAATACAATGACCAGCTGTACGAACTGGAGATTGGCAAAACGATCGCATCTATCAGTCAGTATAATGGTCCGCTGCAGAGAATTGCGCTGTATGTACTGGGCATACTGACAATACTCACACTGCTGACGGATATTTCGTTTACGCGCATCCTCCTCAAGCCCCTGCAAACGATCATTCAGACGAAACTGATCAACCCTGTCTTTCCCTTCAAGGAAATCCCCCCTCCTATCCGCACTACAACGGTTGACTTCAGGTATCTCGACAATTCCCTCATCGCGTTGATGAACCGGATAAAGGAAGACTTCGACAGGGAAAGAGAATTTACCTCCAACGCCTCTCATGAGCTGATGACGCCCATAGGCATCCTGCAGACCAAGATGGAAAATCTGTTGCTGGCAAATGATCTCGACGAAACAGCGATGGAAAAGATCATGGAAATGATGAAGACGCTCAATCGCCTGAAGAAGATAGTGCATTCACTGCTGCTGATATCCAGGATTGAAAATGATCAATATACCCGGCAGGATAACATCCAGCCGGAAAAGATGATCGGCGAGATCATACAGGAATTAAGCCACCGGCTGGAAGACAGGAATATCCGGATCACTGCTTCCCTGCAGCCGCATATTACATTGTACAATATGAACCACGACCTGCTGTTCCAGTTATTCTATAATCTTATTAACAATGCCATCCGGTATAACAAGCCGGATGGCAGCATCCACATCGGTGATACACTGGCTGCGGATGGTTCTTATACTATTGCCATCCGGGACACAGGAATAGGATTTGAGCCGGCAGATATCGACACGATATTCAATCGTTTCAGGAAAAAGAATACAATAGACGGAGAAGGTTATGGACTTGGCCTGTCCATAGTAAAAAGCATTGCCGACTATCATGGCATCAGGCTAAAAGTGATCTCAGAACTAGATGCAGGCACTACCATAGATGTGATATTTCCACCAGTAGCCTGATTATACTGTTCTTCCATATTTATTTATCTTTACGTGGATTCCCTGGAGGAATATTTCACTCGTTATAAACTTAGGATGTTGAGTAGTGAAAATACATCGGTAGAACAGTTAATTAACTATTTCAAAAATTACTTCCCTCTTAACAGCAAGGAACGTGCAGAGTTATTTGTTCATTTCGCAGAGCGCAGGATAAAGCGCCGTGGTTTTATTCTCCAGCAGGGGGATGTGTGCCGTCATTTTACATTTGTCGTAAGTGGCTGCTTTAAAATGTATGCGGTGGATAAAAACGGGAAAGAACACAATATCCAGTTTGCCGCTGAGAATGACTGGATCACGGACCTGGCCAGTTTTTATGCTGAGAAGCCAAGTCAGCTTTATATAGAGGCAACAGAACCCTCCCTCATCTTACAGATCAAACATCCCGACCTGCTTTCGCTCTACATCAACCACCACAAATTTGACCGCAATTTCAGGATCATCATCGAACAAAAATTCATCGCCCTGCAAAACAGGGTGTTGCAGAATATTAGCTCAACGGCAGAAGAACGATATCAATCCTTCCTGGAGCAATATCCACATATCTCCAACCGTTTGCCTAATACACAGATAGCGTCCTACCTGGGAATTACGCCGGAATTTCTCAGTAAGATCCGTAAAGACCTGGCACAAAAGCCGAACCCTTAAACCAGATTAAGGGTATTTCTTAAAATACATCATTGGCAGATCCTCTCTTTAGATGCCACCTTTGCATCACAAAAAGGATCAACATGGGCCTTCAGGAAGAAAAACGGGCGGTGCAACAATTGCTGACTGCTTATGCAAACACCTTAAACACGGCAAAGACAGCACTGATTCATATCTTTTATACCGCAGACGGCATCTTTATGGCGCCTGGTATCAAAACACTCAGCTACCAGGACCTGTTAAGCCGGAATAGCGGCAGCTATCTCAAAAGAACAAAGTTTCATATCGATTTTACGGTAGAGGATATTGTACTGGATACCCGGTATGCCTTTGTGCAGGCGACAGCCATTGTTACCACCCAGGATCCGGAAACAGGCCAGCCATCTATAAAACGAAGCAGGGATCATTTTGTGCTTCGCAAAGAGGGGAAAGCATGGAAGATCTATCGTTACATGTTCAATGATGCTGAACATCATTAGGACAATGCCCTTTCCCTGTAGAGAATTTAATAACCTATCTAAACAAGGATACATGAAAGCAGCAGTATTATACCAGCCCGGTGGACCGGAAAACTTTTCCCTGGAGCAAAGACCAGTGCCCGTTCCGGGCGAAGGCCAGGTGTTGGTGAAGGTAAAAGCATTTGGATTGAACAGATCAGAATTAATGACACGCAAGGGTCTATCCCCCAGCGTTAGTTTTCCCAGGGTACTGGGTATTGAATGTGTGGGTGAAGTCGAAAATGATCCGGCAGGAGCATACAAACGGGGACAGAAAGTAGCTGCATTCATGGGGGAAATGGGACGGGCATATGATGGTAGTTATGCAGAATACGCAGTACTCCCCAGCTCTATCCTCACGCCTTTCAACAGTCATTTAAGCTGGGAACAACTGGGCGCCATTCCTGAGATGTTCCAGACGGTTTACGGATCACTGCACCTGGCCCTGGGCATTCAACAGAACGAAACCTTACTGATCAGGGGAGGTACTTCTTCCATTGGTATGCTGGCTACACAGATGGCGAAAAAACAAGGATTGTATGTAGTGGCCACCACCAGGAAGCCGGAAAAGGAACAACTGCTGCTGGATAATGGTGTTGACGAAGTATTGATCGATGATGGCCATCTTGCACCAAAGGTCCGGGCCTCGTTCCCCGGCGGTATAGACAAAATACTTGAACTCGTAGGCACCGCAACGTTAAAGGATTCTCTCAGATGCGCAGCACAGGGAGGCACAGTATGTATGACGGGCATGCTTGCAGAACAGTGGACAATAAATGATTTCGCCCCAATGGAATATATTCCTGCAACGGTTCGCCTCACCATGTACAGCACAGGTCAGATAAGAGTAGACCAATCCCATTTCCAGGCGTTTATCCGGGATGTGGAAGCTGGCGATATAAAGCTGAACATCAGTTGTACATTTAAGCTGGATGATATTGCAGCTGCGCACAGGCTGATGGATAGTAATTCGGCTGACGGGAAGATCGTAGTCGTCGTGTAAGCTATTTATGTTGAAATTACCAGGAACAGTACCCGGCAGATGCCTGAGCGGTAATGCGACCGGTCAGTGTAGAAAAACATTAATTTTGGATGAGGCGCGCTGATTATTATCTTTAGTGACTCCCTGCACAACGAAAACAGGGAGCGATAGGAAATAGCCAGCACACCGTTCACCCTAAACGTAATGAAATGACAAAAACGCCCTTGATCAGTTCAATTCTCTGTATCTGCCTGGTACTGACCCTGATAAGTTGCAGACACACCTATACGCTCACTGCCAGCGATGCGAACAGGATAAACATCTCCCCCGCTGCCATCAGCTACTACAATACAGCTTTCGAACAGATACGATCACAATCCATTAAGGCAGGAAAGATCAATTTCGAACAGTTATACAGCTCGGGGCTTGATCATATGAAAAATGCCAGGACGGCGGCTGATACTTACGACGCAATACGACACGTACTGGCCGGCCTGCAGGACAATCACAGCTTCTTCCAGGCTCCATTGGGAGAAGGGAAGTCAATCATCACAGCACTGAGTACCAAACCGGGGAGTTTCCCTTTTACCACCAGTATTGTAGAAGGACAAATAGGTAAGATAGTGCTCAACTCGTACAACTCTATTGATGAGGCAGACCAACATGCTATAGCAGATAGTCTGTACAGGGCTATTGCATATATGAGTACACAACAACTCAATGGCCTGATCATCGACTTCAGAGTGATGGAAGGCGGTAGTGCCCCTCCTTTTCTCTGCGCATTCGCTCCATTGATCAATAAGGATATGCTGCTTGGATATAAGGATAACCGGGGACATAAAGCCCAAATCACCAGGTATAAGAATGGCGTCTATTACAAAGACGGCAGAAAGATCTTCAGGCTTGCCTATCTCACCAACTATACAACGCCGGCGCTATCACAGCTGCCTATTGCGATCATCACCGGGCGCTATACCGCCAGTGCAGGAGAAATGATCCTGATATCTTTCCTGGGCCTGCCCAACGTAAAGTTGTTCGGCGAACCAACGTATGGCGTTCCCACAGGGAAGAGTAACATCTTCCTGGCTGATAGCGCCTTCATTTCTCTGACGAGCAGCACGACCTATGACCGTCTCGGTCACGATTACGATGGTCCTGTTCTTCCGGACCAAAAGCTGGACCTGTCTGCAACAACTGATGAGGAATTATATGCGCTTGTTAAAAAATGGATGGCGACCCGATAATATTTCATCCTCTTATTGAACTGATATAAGCCGAAAAAGCCCTTCCAAAGGCCTCAGTAGCCTCGTAGTTACTGAACTCATACTCGTCATGAAGGCCGTTCCAGCTTTTTAATTTTATATCACCGTACCTGACTATTACAGCCGCCCCTGATTATCCCGGATTTTTTTATCTTCATACCCGATAATTATTCCTGTATGATGAACGACCCGGACTTCAACAAACTTGTTTATGAGATTGCCAGACTAGTTCCAAAAGGCCGCGTAACCTCTTATGGAGCAATTGCAAAAGCATTGGGGAAAGGTAATTACTCCCGTATGGTAGGACATGCAATGGGCGCCTGCGGTCGTGAGAAGCCACCGGTACCGGCACAGCGGGTAGTAAACAGCCAGGGACAACTGACGGGAGAACCTGCAGGTATTGCAGCCAGGAAGAAATTGCTTGAAAAAGAAGGAGTGGAAGTCAAAGGCGATAAGGTGGTGAACTTTAAAAAGTTCTTCTGGGATCCGGTAAAAGAATTATAGTGCCCCTCATCTATCGATCAGGGACACTGTCGTAAGAAGCGGCTTACTTATATTGTCACTACCAGGCGCTGCCCGTCAGGAACATCCAGGTTCCATAGTTCAGCAATATCCTTCAATTGCACTTTAGTAACTGCTGCTGTAAGTTTACCATTGGCAGCAAGCTCGAACATCTCCGGTAATATTTCTTTAAAGAGTGTGCGGATATCGGACTTAGACCAGGCGCCCAGTCCTGAACCCGTTAGCTGCAGATCTACACTGCGCAGGTTGGCTGCTGATAATTGGATGATATCTCCCGCCATGCTACCGACAGACACATATCTTATCCTGTTCGTGAATGCGCCGTTACCCTTCAGGCAAGCCAGGATCATTTCTGCGGTATGTCCCCATAAATAGTCGATCACAACATCGATGGGCGTCTCCGAATGTATTTTTTTAATGCTGTTCTTAAAGCTTTCATCATCCTGCAGGATGGAAATTGTGTCGTCTGCTCCCAGTGCAAGTACATCTTTCAGCGACTGCTGATTCCTGCCGGTTGCGATCACCCGTTTTGCGCCATAATGCTTCGCTATCTGAACGGCAATACGGCCTGTAAAACCGGTGGCACCATTGATCAGCACAACATCACCCGGCTGAATAGCTGCTTTGAATTTAAGCCCCATGGCAGCGCCGAAAATTGCATTCGGTAGTGCAGCTGCCAGGACATCGTCCAGGGCATCGGGGACTTTTGCTATATGATCTTTATGGATGGTCGCTTTTTCCGCCAGCATGCCACTCACACCTACGCCGTATACTCTTGTTCCATCTTCCAGGAGGCAAATACCATCTCCACCAATTACGCGGCCCTGCTGTTGCGGCGCCTCACTGGAATAATGCCTGCCGGAAGCACTGGCTTTATCAAAGTGTTTAATAGCTACTGCTTTTACAGTAACCAATAGTTCATCATCATGCTGAATAGCTGGCTCGGGAAAATCTACATATTGGGGAAGTGCCCCCTGCTGATACATTACTGCTGCTTTCATTTCTTCTGTTTTGTTGAGGCAAAATTAGCAGTGCCAGCGTTGCGGGACGATAACATATGTTATCAAGTTCAGAAATGCGATTTTCCCCTCGCTATTTTACTCTTGATACGGCTCAGGTGTACTTTTGTTACTCCCAGGTAAGACGCAATATAATGCTGCGGCACCCGCTGTACAATATGCGGCCTGTCCTTCAGCAGGTTCAGATAACGTTGCTCGGGCGTATCGCGGATAAAGGAAATGAGCTCATTTGTATAATACGTCTGCCGCTGCGCAAATATCTGTAACATCATCTGCATAAAGTTCCGCTCCTCCATTAATTCCTCTATCATCTGCGTGGCATATTGCTTCGGCAGCAGATAAATAACAGAGGGCTCAATCGTTTCGACAGCAAACTGGCTTGGAATGCTATTAACAAAGCTGTTGAACGAGGTTAAGCCTTCATTTTCGAAGAAAAAATGTACCGTTTTCTCTTCGCCATTATTATTGAAGAAGGTGCGCACACAACCTTTTTCTATGAAAATATAGTTCTGGGAAATCTTTCCTTCTTCCAGCAAAATGGTCTTTGCAGGAACTTCCAAACGGGTCTGGAACGGGAGGTATTTATCCCAGAATACATTCAGCTGAGGGAATTTATCCCTGAAGTGAAAAATCATACTGCAAGATAAGTTACGAACATCAGAAGGCAGTATTTTTTCCCGGCAGCGGGTGTAATACAAATGGTCAGGCCGGCTTAAATGCAATTAGCCGCAGGCACATGCCTGCGGCTTTTATTTGTCAGCCATTCTTTTCTTATCCGTGTCAGCTTTGCTTTTTACAGCTGTAAAGAAATATTACCGTACTGTACTTCATTTCTGTCATAATCATCCTGGTCTGCGAAAAATTCCCTGTAACGCTCATCGTGACAGGCAAGATCATCAAACCATTTCGGCTGTTCATTCCTTCCCCGGGCCCTGAATGTCTTAAATGCCAGGGCGCTGTTCCTGTGTTGCAGGAAACGTAACTGGTATACATCATCTTCAATGTCCAGCAATTCAACCTTGCCGGTGGTCATAGACATTACCGGTCCCCTGGCGGTACGGCATAAGCCACCTGTCAGTTGTACGGCCCCCCGGTAAATATGCAATGCTGTCTCCAATGATTCTGCAAAGTAATGCTGGGCGCCCGTATCCCTGGGAAGGAACATGTAATAGGGCACACAACCCAGCTGTACCTGCCGCTCCCACATGGTGGACCAGATCCTGACCTTATTGTTGATATTTCTGAGCAAGGGCGCCTGTGTGCGTATCTCGGCCCCTATCTTCCGCAGGTTGAATATCGCCTCCTGTGCTACCGCTGTTTCAAACTCCACATAATGATTAAAATGCGCCATTATAGCCAGGTGTTTGCCCGCAGCTGATACTTTGCCCAGCAACTGCAGCAGTTCATCCTTTTCGGGGTCCGTAACGAACTTATGAGGCCAGTAGCTGAGCGATTTAGTGCCTATCCTGATCACCTTCAGGCTCTTTACTTCCAGCAGGGGCAAGAGGTAATTGGCGAGGATACGGGGGCTCATGACCATGGGATCCCCTCCCGTCAGCAACACATCAGAGATGTACGGATTGGCCCGCAGGTAAGCTACCAGGGGGTCTATTTCCTTTGCCTGCATCTTAAAGCCCGGCTCATTAACGAACTGAGGCCACCTGAAACAGAAGGTGCAATAGGCATGACAGGTCTGACTATGACTGGGGAAGAACAATATCGTATTGCGGTACTTATGTTGCATTCCCTCCAGTTTTTCCCCCAGGAAATAAGGTGTGTTATGATCCACCTGGCCGGCAGGATGTGGGTTCAGTGACAAACGTATATCATGGATCAGGTTACGGTAGGATACTTCATCCATGTTCCGCATTCCCCATTTCAATTGATCATAATGTAATTCCGTCAGCATTTCCTTGTGTGGAAAGTTCAGGCGAAAGATCGGGTCGTCGGGAACATTTGTCCAGTTAATAAGATTCTCCAGTACATAGTTGTTCGTTTTAAAAGGATAGATCTCGCTGACTATCCTGATGTCCTCCATCTGCCTGTGATCCAGTAACATCAACTGGGGAATCTTATCAAGCTGATTGATATTGTATGATTTAAACTTAGACATTACAAAAAATTGAAAGGGAGTTTACGAAAAGGAAAGCATCTCGGGGCTCAGGCCATCGAAACCAGTATCTTTCTATCTCCGGTAAAAGGAAGGCGGCCATGCAGTGACAACATATTGTCTACCATCAACAGGTCACCATTTTCCCAGGGAACAGGAATTGTTACATCATCCATTACCCGGATAATCTCATCAATGTATTCTTTCTGTATTTCCGAACCGTCACCATAGCGGGCATACATGGGCAGGCCATTAGGGTCATTGTTGGCCAGGAACATCAGGGTTTCAAACACTTCTTCGCCATAAATGACAGGATAAAACTGGTCTACCTGGTTGAACCACAGGCGATCGCCGGTAACAGGGTGTTTCCTGATAGCCGGTCTTGTCTGTTCCAGGCGTACAGCGCCGTCCGGCTGCCATTTAACGGTGATGCCGTTCTCATTGCAGTAAGACTCCATGAATTGTTTGTCTGTCGTTTCAAACGCCTCCTGCCAGGAAGGTCCCAATCCTGAACCGCCATGCAGGTTGCGGATATAGGTGATCCCTTTCGCCTCAAACTCTTCTACTATAGCAGGAGAAAGTAATTCCAGCACCTTCTTGCAATCGCCCACAGTGGTTTCGCCTCCTGTATCTGCTTTGTTAATGCAACAGAAGAAGATATGTGCCGGCCACAGGTTAGAATACGAAAATTCTGTATGCAGGCGGATGATAGAACCCGCGTCATATTCGGAGGCATTGTATACATTGGAGGTATGTTTGCTTCTGCTGGAATTGCCATCCAGGAAACTGGAGGTTGCCGGATGCAGCCGTTTCATTAACCCGCTGAAAGCGTCAATGGAATCTATATTAATGCCTCTTATGTGGATAGCGCCGTTCCTCAGCAAGGTCGCATCCATCAGTTCACGGTTTTCATGATACCAGTCAGCAAAGAAATCAGTGCTTACCTGTTCTTCAAATTTCAGGAACACGGGCAGTTTATCCTCACCTATGTGAGCAATAGATTTAGTCAGGTTCATACACGAAGGTTTAGCGATGTTATAAATCAGATTTCATACAATAATTCCTTTTCACCGAACAGTCTTTCTGCGGCAATATTGTTTTCGCCGCAATCGGTAATCAGCTTATTGGAGGCTACAATGGGGTTGGCATCCTCATGGTACCTTACACTGCTGATAAATTCTATCCAGGGTTCCAGGCCCATGGCATACACATACAGTTCACGGGGTTTGAACGTATTGACCAGTGCCTGTCCGCGCGGGAAATTAGAACCTGCCAGCCTGCGGGAAAGATCCTTTTCCCTTTGTATCTCTTCCGTCATCAATGGCCCGTATACCCATGTAAAAGGAGCGCCGTCGCATTCCATGCCCAGGAAGATGATATCCACAGGCCCCGTCTGTTTTACAACATGCTCATACAAACGGGGCTCTATATTGCAGGAATCAGCCAGGAATAACATGGACTGTGAACCGATCCTTACATGATAACAGAGTTTGGAACGGATATTCAGATCACCGTGCTCACCCAGGAAAGGCAATCCGGTGATCGTACAGTTGCTGTATGTGATAGATTCCATTTCCTCCAGCTCCACTACATTCCGGAAGCCGATCATATTGAACATCAGCTTGAGATTCGGGTCCTGCAGGTTGCCCATACTGCCTCTTGGCACAATGATCTTTTTCGTCTTGTGACGCAGGTAAAGCATGGTTTCAAACAGGATATGGTCCTGGTGATTATGTGTGATCAGGATGTAATCTATTTCTTCCGGCAGATCGCTATATGAGAATCTTTCCACTTCCGCCTGGTAACCATAATAGCTGATAACGGGGTCCACCAGGATAGAGATCTCCTTCGTTTCTACCAATATGCAGGCATGTCCGAAATAACGCATCCGTATCTTATCGCCGGTATAGCGCTCATATTTTGGCGGCGCCTCCGTTGTAAAAAACGACTGGAACAAGGCAAGATCTTCATCAGCGATGCCCAGTGCCTCTTTTATTTCGCTGAAACTGCCGGGAACAGTCCTCATCTGGTGCAGGTGGTCTACCAGGCTGCTGGAAAAGGGAATGTTCAGTTCTATACTGGTAGTATCTTTCAACCTTGCAGTGCTCAGTACAAAGGGGCGTTCATCATTGGTAGTAAGCCACATGGCCAGGCTCTGGGCGTCCTCATTATAATATTCGCTCTTATACATCAGCTGCTCGAAGAAACGGAAACCCGGGTTGTTATGCAGGTCATAGTTGATCTCTACGAGCCCCTTCAGTATATCAGGTACTTTCTCATACAACGGGTCCAGTGCAAAACCATGGGCTTCCTGCTGCAACAGGTTATCCAGGTCCCTGATAGCCTCCGCCAGCTCCAGCATATGTTTCCTGTTTTCCTTTGTTTCCGCTATCAGTTGTTTAATATCTTCCGCCCTGTTCGTTTCATAGTTCATGAAAGGGCCTCCCAGCATTTTTGGATTACGGATGGCAGCAGCATGTACCTGCGGCGCCTGTACATAAGAACTCATGATCCGGAGGTGCCTCGACTGTATGTTCATCGCTGCTGTGGGGGGATAGATCAGATGCGTCCAGGCATACCACTTGTCTATTAAGGGTTCCAATACTACATTGGGTCTGAGGTATACCACTTCATTTTCCATAAAAACAATATTAACGTTAACAAAACGGGTTACTTATCCTTCTCTGTAATACTTGTTACCACCAGTTGCAGGTTCCTCGGCAATGTGATAGCGTCATAGTGATCTCCTTGTGTGAAAAGGTGCGTAAAACGGCCGCTGGTGTACCGTTCCCAGTCTTTCATGTGCAGGAAATCCTTATGAATATTTTGTTTGGCCTTAAAGGCGATAATATCTCCTTTTATTTTTCCTTTCTGCTCATAAGCCTCGCTGAGGTGGAGATTATGATAGAAAAGCTTCTCCAGGTGATCTCTATGCGTATCTTCCAGCCCCACATCTGCCAGCCAGTCGCGCAGCCAGTTCACTTCCTGCTGTATAGCTTCTCTCGACAGCTCAATGGATTGCTTACGTTTCTTCTTATCCCTGGTATCCCTATCCAATAGCAACAGGGTTGTACGTATGCCTTTTCCCTCCAGTATTTTTGCTACCTCGAAAGCAATGGTACCACCAAAAGAGAAACCTGTTAACACCACTTCTTCACCGGGCTCATTTTCCATTATAGCCTTTACAAAGCGTTGTACCTTTTCTTCGATCGTAGTGTCGAAATCTTTACCATCGTCAAAGCCGGCATCCTGTAAACCATAACAGTTATAGATTCCCTGCAGCGCTTTACCCAGTTCCATGTATAACAGCGAGGTACCTATCAGCGGCGCAAAGCAATACATCCGCGGCAGCCCTGCCTCCTTCCTGTTCATGCTTAACAGGATGCCCTGCTGCACCCCGCGCGTATCTGCCAATGCCAGCAGCAATTCAATAGTAGGATGCGCCAGGAAATCCCGCAATGACAATCTCAGGTTGAGCTCCTTGTTCATTCTCGATACCAGTTGCACCGCCCGCATAGAATGGCCTCCCAGTTCGAAGAAGTTGCTGGTAACACCGACAGTATCCAGGTTCAGCACCTCTGCCCATATCTGAGCCACCAGGCTTTCCTGCTCATTGCGTGGCGCTACAAATGCAGTAAGCCTGTCTATTTCCGGCGCCGGCAGCAGGGTCTTATCTACCTTACCGTTGGTCGTCAATGGTACTGCAGGTATCAGTATGAACCAGGCAGGTATCATAAATGCCGGCAGGAATTTACCAATATGCTGCTGCAGCTCTTTCCGGTCTACTGCCGCCTGGGCGGTGTAGTACGCTACCAGGTACGCTTCCTGCTGAAGTGATGTTTTAACCACGACGGCCTCTTTTATGCCCGGGTATTTCAGTATGGCTGATTCAATCTCACCTGGCTCTATACGGAACCCGTTCAGCTTGATCTGTTCATCCGCTCTTCCTGTATATTCAATCTCTCCCTTATGATTCCATCTGCCCTTGTCGCCACTGCGATATAATTTGCCAGGACCAAAAGGATCGGGAATGAAACGCTCAGCAGTCAGCTCTTCCCTGTTGAGATAACCTATCGCCACGCCGGCGCCACCGATATAGATCTCACCTTCTATACCGACAGGCTGCAGTTGTTGCAGCTCATCGAGAATATAGATCTGTGTATTGTCTATAGGTTTGCCAATGGTGATATGCGCTGCGGATGTTATTTCACTGGCGGTACAGCCTACCGTTGTTTCAGTTGGACCGTATTCATTGAAGATCCTCATATGCGGGTTCAGGCCCTTCAATATGAGCACATGATCCGGCAGTAATGCTTCTCCACCCACAATAGCCGTATTAATAGCCGTTCTCTCCAATTGTAATGTTGCCAGTACGCGTATATGCGCCGGCGTGATCTTCACAGCCGTCAGCCGCTCATTTGTAAAGACTTCTTTCAGTGCTGTCAATACATCCTCTTCCCCTGTCAGGTATACTTCATCACCACGTAGTAAACCACTCAGGAGACTGGTTACTGTCAGGTCGAAAGACAATGAAGAGAATACACCAAATACATGCCCCTTAGTACTATTGAAATAATGACGGTTAACGAATGTCAGGTAGTTCATCAGGGATGCATGAGCGATCAGCACTCCTTTCGGCATACCTGTAGAGCCGGAAGTATAGATGATGTAAGCTGGCGCTTCCTGGTTGACGAGTGGCAGTGTCCCTGGTACTACCTGATGAATATCGTCTGCAAGCGCTTTTAATGGCAATACACTTCCATTCCAGGAAAATTCTTCCTGATCCGTCATTAACACCGTAGCTGCCGCATCGTCGAGCACATACCTGATCCTGTCTTCCGGCAGGCTGCTGTCTATAGGGAGATACGCTGCTCCTGTTTTGAGGATGGCCAGTATACTGATGAGCGACCATTCATTCCGGTTCACCATCATCGCCACAATATCTCCCGCTTTCACCTGGTAATGCTGTATGAGATAGGTAGCCAGTTTGTCAGACAGCGTATCCAATGCCGCAAATGTATAAGTTGTCTTGCCCGCAATAAGTGCATTGCTATCAGGATTAATAAGGGCCACCTTTCTGAAGGCATCCACAATAGTAACCGGAGGTGTCTCTGCATGGGTATCGTTCAGCGTGGTCAGTAGCAGGGCCTCTTCCTGTGCAGGCAGGTATTTAATGCGGTTCAGCGCTAAGGCAGGCTCTTCTCCCGCATTCATGATCAGCTGATGTATGTGTTCGCAGAGACGAACCATCCTGTCTTCATCAAACAACACAGTACTATATTCCAGTGTCAGTAACAGGTCATCTCCCTGTTTCCTGAAAAAGAAGGTCAGATCGAACTTACTGATCTCGGTGGCCACTGAAGCTTCCTCTACCAGCATGTCCTGCAGGTTCAGCAGGTCTTCCTCTTTCCTGTCCTCATCCTGTAATACCAGCATGACATTGAACAGTGTCCGCTTATTGAGTGGCTTGTATTCATTCACGGCATCTACCAGCAATTCATATGGGAAGGAGATCCGGTCATAAGCCGCAATTGCATTTGCCTTCACCTCTCTGAGCAAGGCATCAAATCCACCTTCCTCATCGATCTGCGAACGGAGTGCGATGGTATTCAGGAAGAATCCTATCTGGTTTTGCAGGTCCGGATGTTCCCTGCCGGTAACAGGCAATCCGAGCACAATATCCTTATCGCCTGTATAACGATAGATCAGCAGTTTAACGATAGCAGCGAGGCCCATCATAAGCGTTGCCTCCTGTTCTCTCACCAGGGAGAACAGTTTGGTCTTCAGCACTCCCTGCATCCTGCTGTAATACCGGGTACCGGTATTATCAGGAACAGCAGGTCTTGGTCTGTCGGCCGGCAGTTCCAGCACCGGTATATCACCGGAGAAGCGGTTCACCCAATATTCCCGGTGTTCTGCCATGCGTGCAATGTTCTCTTCATTCCTGGTCCACATCACATAATCCTTAAACTGCAATGGGAGTGGTTCCAATGGACTTGGCCGGCCTTCCAGGCATGCGGCGTACAGTATTACCAGCTCCCGCATCATTACCTGCATGGACCATTCATCTGCAATAATATGATGTATGCATACCAGGAAAAGATATTGATCATCCTTTACCTGCCATAACTTCAATCGTAATAATGGTCCCTTCCTGAGATTGATAGGAATAGCAGCCCATTCTTCAGCTGCTGTCAGTCCCTCCTGTTCTGCATCAGGAAGCGATCTCAGGTCTTCAAAGCTGATCCATTGATCGAAATCCTCATATTGTTTTACCTGCTGTACCGGTTTATCATTTGCGACGAACAACACGGATCGTAATATTTCATAACGATCTACCAGCAGGCGCACAGCTGCTTCAAATGCATTCCTGTCAAACGGTCCTCTCAGCCAGTAGGTATACGGCATATTGAAGGTTTCTACGTTATTGAGCATTTGCTGCTGGATCCACAGGCGCTCCTGGCTATTGGACAGCGGATAGTATTCCTGCACCGGCGCCGGTGATATAGCATTGAACACCTGTTTACCACTCTGATCTATCAGCGCCGCCAGGTCAGACAATACCGGGCGCAGGAAAATTTCTTTCAGCGGCACTTTTACTTCCAGGCGTTTATAGATCAGGGAAGCCGTCTGTATTGCCTTGAGCGAATGTCCACCCAAAGTGAAGAAGTTGTCACTCCTGCCGATATGTTTTGTACCCAGTACATCCTCCCATATCTTAACCAGCACCTTCTCTGTCATTGTTTCCGGCGCCACATAGGTCTCCTTGCTCAGCCCGGGCACAGGGAGACGGGCACGATCTACTTTCCCGTTCCTGTTCAGGGGAATTGTATCCAGCAGTATGAGATGAGCAGGTACCATATAGTCCGGCAGGAAACGCTGCAGATACTCCCGAACAGTGTCTGGCTGTATCTGCCTGTCGGTCGAATAATACCCTGCCAGGTATTTATCAGCACCATTGCCATAAGCCAGTACGGTAGCATGCGTAATGCCCTCCAGCTTTATCATCAATGCCTGAATTTCACCGGGCTCTATGCGGTAACCGCGGATCTTCACCTGGAAATCTGCCCTGCCATTAAACCGGATCAATCCTTCTTCTGTCCATGCACAGACATCGCCTGTATTATACATCACCGTACCGGGCTTGTAAGGATTATCAATAAAACGGCTGGCTGTCAGTTCCGGCTGCCCCAGGTAACCGGTGGCTATACCGGGCCCGCTGAAATATATTACGCCGGGCACACCAACCGGCAACAACTGCAGGTTAGCATCCAGGATATATGCCGACATATTGGATAAGCCACGGCCTAAGATCAATGACTCATTCGCTTTGCTAAGCCTGTGCCAGGTGCAGTATATGGTAGTTTCCGTAGGACCATACATATTCCACAGTACCTTGCACCTGTCCAGCAGGCGTTGTGCCAGCGATGCACTCAGCGCGTCGCCGCCGGTAATGATGGTCAATCCTTCTGTACCATTCCAGCCGCTTTCCGTCAACAGGTGCCACATGCCCGGCGTTGCCTGCATAAAGGTGATTCCCTGCTGCATCATCAATTGCAGCGCTTCAGGGGAATGCACCTCTTCCCTGCTGGCCAGTACTACTGTAGCGCCATTTACCAGGGGCAATAACAATTCCAGTACAGACATGTCAAACGAAGCCGTTGTAATAGCCAGTAACTTATCAGTACTGTTGATACCTGTCTTTTTGCTAAGTCCCTGGAACAGGTTATAGACCGCTCCATGAGGGATCATAACACCCTTCGGCTTACCGGTAGAACCAGAAGTGTAGATCACATAGGCCAGATCTGCCGGCCGGATCTCATGACCGGTAGTCATTGCATCAGGCAGGATATCTTCCGTGATGATCTTTCCTTTATAGAAGAATAATAAGGGGACTTCTTCCATACCTGCTACAACAGCCGTTGCTCCGCTGGTGTCAAGCAGATATTGTATTCTTTCTGCCGGAGCTGTGATATCCAGCGGCAGATAACCTGCGCCTGATTTAAGTATACCCAGTATCGCCACCATGAGCCATTCGTTCCTGTCTGCCATCACAGCCACCAGTTTATCAGCACCCGCGTAACCGTTGTGTTGCAGATAAGCCGCCAGCCTGTCAGCGCGCTTATTGAGCTCCGCATATGTTATCTGTCGCTGGCCGGTGATAAGTGCTACCGCATCCGGGGTAGCTACCGCATGCCTGCCGATCAATGTACCCAGTGGTGTAAATGGTGGGAACTCCTCTACGACGTCATTGTAGTCATACAGCAAGTGCTGTTCTTCTTCCGCGCTCAGGTAAGACAAACGGGATATTGGTGTAGACGGTGCAGCTACCGCGGATTTTATCAGCTGATGCAGGTGCTGCCCCATCCGTACCATGCGGGCATGCGTAAACAACTCACGGTTATATTCTATCTGCAATTGCAGGCCATCAGCCTGCTGTTTGAAATAGAAGGTAATATCAAACTTGCTGCCTCCCAGGTGCATATCCAGCTCCTCATCACGACGTTCCGTTCCACCCACAGGTATTTCCTCATCTGCATCCCGGAGTACTATCATTACGTCGAATATGGCTGAACGGCTTACATCCCGGTTAATGTCTATATCTTCTACCAGCAGGTTGAAAGGATACTCCTGGTTTGCATAAGCTTCCAGTGCAGTGTCCCTTATAGCCGAAAGATTACCTGCAAAGCCTTCATCTGCTGCCAGGGTCGTTCTGAGTACCAGGGTATTCACATACAGGCCTATCTGGTCTTCCAGGTCAGGATGTTCCCTGCCTGCTACCGGCGTACCTACCACAATGTCCGTCTGCCCTGTATAACGGTACAGCAGGGATTTCACCGCTGCAACTAATCCCATGAACAAAGTAGCCTGCCCCTCAGCTACGAGTGATTGCAATGCTGCAAGCAGCTCCGCCGGGATGGTATGGTAGTAATTCCCTCCTTCGAAGCGCTGTACAGGCGGACGGGGGAAATCGGCCGGCAGTTCAAGTACCGGCAGGTCTTCCTGCAACTTTTGCTTCCAATATACCTGCTGCGCTAACAACGACGGGCTATTGCGATTACTCCGCTGCCAGCTTGTATAGTCTTTGTATTGAACGGGCAATACCGGCAAACGGATCTCTTCCTTGTTCTCTAACGCAGTATAGATGATTGTAAGCTCACGTTTCAATACCTGCAGCGACCATTCATCTGCAATGATGTGATGAATAACGAGCACCAGGTAGTGATGCGTATCGCTGTCACTGAATACAGCTGCCCTTAACAGCGGGCCTTTACCAAGATCGAATGGATCACGCGTAAATGCTGCTATCTTCGCCTGCAGATCTTTATCAACACGTTCACTATGCAATTTGAAACCGGTCGTCGGCCTGACCATCTGTACCGGCTTACCGTCTATTGTATCAAATACGGTACGTAATATTTCATGGCGGTCGATGAGCATATCAAACGCTGTAGCAAGGCGTTCTATGTTCAACTCACCTTCGTATTCGAATACTTCGGTAATAGAGTAGGCCAGGTCAATACCATCAAACTGGTGTAATACCCACAGACGCTGCTGTGCATAAGATACAGGATAGTGATCTGCAGGTGCTGCAGATGGTATGGCTATATATTGTTCACGTTTGGCGCCCTGTATGAAAGTGGCCTGCGCTTCCAGCACAGGATATTTAAATACATCCTTCAGGGTGATCTTCACGGAAAGCTCCTTATATACCCTCGCTACCAGCTGCATGGCTTTTAATGAATGTCCTCCGCAGGCAAAGAAGTTGTCCGAAACACTTACCTGCGACACATCGAGAATATCCTTCCATATTGCTGCCAGTTGCTTCTCCGGTTTACTACGGGGCGCTATATATTGTTCACCACTGGCTGTCAGCGGAGCGGGTAATTTTACCTTATCCACCTTTCCGTTGTTGTTCAGCGGCATGACATCCAGCTGTACATACCAGGCAGGAACCATGTACTCAGGTAATGCACCGGACAGGTATGCCCTAAGGTCCGTTGTTGCTATATGATGCTCTGCTGTGAAATATGCCACCAGGCGTTTATCCCCTTTCTGTGTCAGCACTGTTACATACACTTCCTTCACAGCGGGATAAGCTGATAATATCTGCGCGATCTCGGCTGTTTCTATACGATAACCACGGATCTTATGTTGTTCGTCCCTTCTGCCCGCATATCCCAGCTGGCCATTGAAGTACCAGCGTCCAAGGTCGCCGCTGCGATATAACAGGTTCTCTGTCAATGTATGTTGTATGAATTTCTCAGCAGACAGTTGCGGCCGACCAAGGTAACCGGCAGCCACTCCCCTGCCCCCGATGAAGATCTCTCCTTCAATGCCTGCGGGCGACAAGCGTAGCTGCTCGTCCAGTATGAAGATCTGCGCATTGGCTACAGGTGTTCCTATGTAGATGCGATTATCATCCTTCACTTCATAAACCGTGCATCCTACCGTTGTTTCTGTAGGACCGTATTCATTGAAGATCCTGATGTCCGGATTGAGTTGGCGCAATATCCTGATATGTCCACTATGCAGTTCCTCCCCTCCGGCAATGATCGTCTTCACACCGGTAGCTGTAATATCCAGCAGTTCCAATGCACTGATATGAGAAGGCGTAAGTTTTACCGCATTCACAACAGTACTGTTGAAAGTATCAGACAGCACCTGTTCAATATTCTCTCCCGGGAAAAGATGTACACTGTCTCCTCTCAGCAATCCTGAAAAAAGCCCCGTAATGGTCAGATCGAATGACAATGATGTGAATACACTGAAAACATTGCCCCGCAGATCGTTAAAGTAGCAGCTATTCGCCCATAGCAGATAATTCAGTAGCGCCTTGTGTTGTATGATAACACCTTTAGGATAGCCGGTAGAACCGGAGGTGTACATCACATAGGCCACATCTTCCGGGGAAACGAACGGCAATACACCACGCTCCCATTGTGTAATTTCACTACGGATAGTCGCTATATCCAACACGGGTACATCTGTCACCGGCTTATCTTCATCAGTGATCATTAACACGGCAGCCGTATCCTGCAGTATATAACTGATCCGCTGCGCAGGATAAGTGATATCCATAGGTACATAAGCCGCACCTGCTTTTAATACCGCCAGCATAGATACAATCGCCCACTCATTTCGTGGTAAAAGAAGGGCTACTATATCACCTGGTTTCAACCTGTAATGACTGATAAGATGTGCAGCCAGGCGATGTGTATAATCGTCCAGGATGGCAAAAGACAAGTGCCTGCCTTCACACACTATTGCAGGCAGATCTGCCCATGCTGCACTGCGTGTGCTGAAGAGCCCCGGCAATGTATCATGGCTCACTGCTGATATCGGCTTGTTGTATACATGCAATAACCTGTCCTTCTCGGTTGCATCCATGAAATCTGCATCAATCAGGGTAGCGCCACCACACAATTGCTCGAGCATATTTTCAAAATGCCGGCCCATCAACGCCATCCTTTCTCTTTCGAAAAGATCCGTGTTATATTCCAATGTCAGTGTAATACCATCGCCACGATCGAGGAACCAGAAAGTAAGATCATATAAACTGGTAGTAACACCTACCCTGTCTTCTTCTACCTGCAGACCATCCATCTGTGGAACGTTATCTGCTGACTGCATACCCTGTTGCATCACTACTGCAACATCAAAAACCGGGAAGCGGCTGACATCCCGCGGGATATCCAGTTCATCCACCAGTTTATCAAACGGATATACCTGGTGTTCAACTGCCGACAGCATCACCTGCTTCACCTTATCCAGCAGGGCCGGGAAAGCCGCATTTCCGTCAACAGCCATTCTCAGGGCCAGTGTATTCACATAGAAACCGATCTGTTCTTCCAGTTGCAAATGTTCTCTTCCCGCCACCGTAGTACCAACAATAATATCGGTCTGCCCGGTGTAGCGGTAAAGCAGGGCATTCACAGTGGCTACTAAGCCCATGAATATAGTAGCGCCTGTTTTTCCGGTAGCTTCTTCGAGGGAAGTTCTAAGGGTAAGCGGGAGGTGAAAACGTAGCTGTTCACCGTTGTATGTGCGGTTGCTGCCCCTGGGATGATCCAGCGGCAGATCCAATACCGGTAGTTCCCCGGAAAGCGTATGGTGCCAGAAGTTCCTGTGTTCCTGCAGCCGGTCGCCACTCAGCTGTTCCAGCTGCCATACGGCATAGTCTTTATACTGAAGTGGCAGTGCTTTATACTGATACGCCTCTCCACGATGCAATGCATTATATGCGGTGATCACCTCTTTCACGAATACCTGCATAGACCATTCGTCGGAAATGATATGGTGCACTGCCAGCAAAAGTGTATGCTGATCTGTCGATAATTTCAGTAAACAGACACGTAACAATGGTCCCTGGCTGAGAGAGAATGGCCTCGCAGCCAACGACTGTTTATATTCTTCCACTGTGCCACCATCGCTGAGGTCATATGTAACAATATCAAAGTCCAGCTCTGCTGCAGGCACGACCTTCTGTCTTGGGGTTCCATTGATAAGCGGGAAAACCGTACGCAGGCTTTCATGCTTTTCTATTACTTTGAGGAAAGCCTGCTGCAAAGCAGTTTGATCTAAAACACCGTGTAATGTATAAGCCAGCGGGCGACTATAAGCTACCAGGTTTTCTTCCAGCTGATCGATCACCCATAAGCGGCGCTGTCCGTGCGATAGCGGGTAATCTTCCTGCACGGGAGCGACACTGATCTGCTGATACTTTTGCGCATTCGTTGCACCAATCACTATAGCCTGCGCGGAAATAGTGGTATGATTGAATATGTCGGCAATGGTCAGTTGTACTTCAAGCTCTTTATAAATGCGCGATATCAGTTGTATAGCCTTCAGTGAAGAGCCCCCGATGGTAAAGAAGGAAGTACTGCGCCCGATCTTATCCACGCGCAGAATAGCTTTCCATATCTCAGCAAGCTGTTGTTCTATACCCTCCCGCGGTTCGTCATCTCCCACCTGCTCTTTCCTGTCTGCAGGCCTGGGCAGCTTTTTCCGGTCCACCTTGCCGTTGATGTTCAAGGGAAAGACTTCCATAAAAATATAGTGCGCCGGCAGATGCGTAAGTGGCAGTTCTTTCCCCAGCAAAGCCCGCAGTGTGGTTGCCTCATATTCTCTCCCGGTATAGTAGCATATCAGCTCCTGCACCAGTTCTTCATCCTGTTGCATGATAAGCTCTGCCTGCCGTATATCCTCCAATCCCATCAGGGCCCCGCGTATGCTTTCCAGCTCTACACGTACACCATGCAGCTTTACCTGTTCGTCTCTTCTGCCGAGTAGTTCGAGCACACCGTCATTACTGTAACGCCCTATATCGCCCGTGCGGCATACAAGGAACCTGTCATCTTCCAGTAATGGATTGGGTACAAATAATGCGGCTGTCAGCGTAGGATCTGTATATCCCAGGGTAACATAGGGACTACTGATATAGATCTCCCCGATCTCTCCTTCCATACAAAGTAAGCCGTTGTCGATGACAGCAATACTGGTATCATCAATAGGTTTGCCCACAGGCAACACGTCTCCCGGCTCCCAGTCAGCATCCGCTATATGATAGCAGCTCTTCAAAATGGTGGTTTCCGTCAGTCCGTACATATTTGATAAACGCGCCTTTCCGCCATTTACCTTTTTCCAATTCAGCACATCACGTCCGTATAGTCGTTCACCTGCCAGGACAACCCGCTGTAACGCTGCCAGATCAATAGCCGATTCCTCCATCTCACGGATAATGAGGCGAAACAGGGAGGGAACCGTCTGTAGCAGGGAAATACGCCTGTCCGCCAGCCATTGTACCAGCGATGGAATGCGCTGACGGGTGTCAGGCGCCGGTACGCACAGAGTAGCGCCGGCAGTAAGCGCTACCAGTATATCTTTCAGGGAGGCATCAAATGTCACCGGCGCAACCTGGCTGATCCTGCTGTGGGTACCTGCTGCAAATTCCCTGCTATGCCACTGTATATAGTGGCTGAGGCTGCGGTGACTACCTTTAATACCCTTGGGTACGCCCGTTGAACCCGAGGTATAAAATACATAAGCAGGTGCATCATCCGGGATAATAATATCCAGTGCTGCTGATGATAATTCTTCCGGCAGCACTTCATACTCCGGCAGCATACTTTCTGTGGTAAAGCAGCGATACGGGCGCTTTTCAATACCTATCAGGGAAGAAAATTCCATATCAAGTTCACCCAGGATCTCCTCTCCTGATGCGGGCATTTCCAGCAGCTGGGGCGTACCTCCCGCCATTCCCTTAACATCCTGCAGGGAACTGCTGTCAGTGATCAGCATCACGGGCGACAATTGCTGCAATATGCCAGACAATATACGTTCCGGCTGCCGCAGGTCCAGCGGCAGGTATACCCCGCCACTTTTCATCACTGCCAGCATAGCGGTAACCAGCTTAATGCCGGATGGAAGCACCACACCGACAGCATCTCCCGGGTTCACTCCTTTTGCTTTCAGTAACCTTGCCAGCCGGTTACTGTCTTTCTCCAGCTCTTCGTAGCTGATCCTGCCCGCTTCTTCTTCAATGGCTGTCAGCTGCGAATACCTGGCTGCCGTTTCGGCAAACAGCTGGTATACGGGTGCATGCGGCTTTACAAGTTGCCGCTTGTCAAAAGACACTGCCCCTTCAGGCACAGCTCTGTTGTGGTATGCCAATGTCCGCAGGCTGTTCTCAGGTGTGGCCAATATTGCGGTGAGCAGGCGGTCAAGGTCTTCAGATATAGTCGTGATACGGCCTGCATTGAACAGATCAGTGTTATACTCTATTCCAACTTCCAGTACATCATTGCGCACGCTGAACTGGAAACGCAGATCACCTTTACTGATAGACAACAGCGAAGGCGCCGTTTCTATCTCTATTCCCTTCATTTCCTGTACAGCCGAAGTATCCAGCTGTACATTCTGTAGCACCACCGCTACATCAAATAAGGGGTTACGGGCGGGGTCTGCATCAGCACCCAGTTCATCAACCAGCAGGTCAAACGGATATGACTGATGCTGAAATCCATTCACAGCACTGTGCTTTACAGCTTCCAGCAGTGCGGAAAACCCTGCGTTGCCGTCTATCTGCGTTCTGAGTGCAAGGGTATTGAGATAATACCCTACCTGGTCTTCCAGTTCAGTATGTTCACGACCGGCAACCGGCGTGCCGATGATGATATCAGACTGCCCGGTATAGCGGAACAATAATGTTTTCACCAGGGCTACCAGGCCCATAAAAAGCGTTACCTCTTTTTTATTGAGATACGCCTGGAAAGCCACGCTCCTTTCCCTGTCAATACTGAAATGGTATTGAGCCCCTCTATAGGTAGGGACCTGCGGGCGTTGCCTGTCTACCGGCAGCAACAATGCCTGTATCTCTCCCCCCAGATGCTCCAGCCAGTATTTACGGTGTAAGCTATGTTCACTGTTCTCCACCTGCGCTATCTGCCAGGCAGCATAGTCTTTATACTGGAGCTGCAATGGCGCTAGTGGATTGCCCTGTCCATCATGGTACGCATTGTACAACAGCAGCAATTCCTTTATCATTAGCTGCATGGACCATTCATCAGAAATGATGTGATGAATGCCAAACAGCAATGTAAATGCTGCCGGGGCAGTTTGCAGTAACACGATACGAAGCAGGGGCCCTTTCTCAAGATCATAAGGTTTTTCTACCACTTCCTGCTGACGCTGTGCTATAAGCCCGTCAATGTCTTCACTCGTACTGATATCCTGGAAGCTGATCGTGAAACCGGATTCCGCAAGACTGATCACCTTCTGCTTAGGTTCACCATTGTGTAATATAAAGACGGTCCTGAGCGATTCATGCCGTTCAAGCACTGTATAAAATGCAGCAGTTAAGGCTTCCCTGTTCAGTTCTCCTTTCAGGCGGTATGTTTCCAGTCCGTTAAATGGCTGCGCATCCTGCAATCGCTGGGATTGCAGCCATAAACGCCGCTGCGAATAGGACAGTGCATAGTGGTCTTGTACAGCCACAGGTCTGATCGACTGGAAAACGGCTTTCCTTGCTTCCCTGATCAATGCTGCCTGTCCGGCGATGGATGTATGCTTGAAAATATCTGCAATGCTCAGTTGTACATCATGCTCTTTATAAATGCGGGAGATGAGCTGGATAGCTTTCAAAGAGGACCCTCCGTTCACAAAGAATGAAGCATCCCTGCTGATATTCGTAATGCCCAGGATGGCCTGCCAGGTGGTTAACAACTGTTGTTCCAGTCCTGCATGCGGTGCATCAAACTGCTGTCCCGCCAGCAACTGCTCGGGTCTTGGCAAGCGCTTCCTGTCTACCTTGCCGTTAATGTTCAAGGGAAAGCTGGACAGCCATACATAATGGGCCGGCAGATGGCTGACAGGCAGTTCTTCTGCCAGCAATTCGCGCAGGTCGCCATCTTTACGGGGATTGCCGGTATAATAACAGATCAGTTCCTGCTGAAAGTCATCGTCCTGGTATACCACCAGCTCCACCTGGTCCACTCCTTCCTGTTTCAGCATAGACGATTTAACGGCATCCAGTTCCACACGTACGCCATGTATCTTCACCTGTTCGTCACGCCGCCCCAGCAATTCCAGCATACCATCCGCCCTGTATCGTCCCAGGTCGCCCGTTCTGCATACAATGTCTTCCCGGTCTTTTACCAGCGGGTTCTGAACAAACAGGGTCTGAACGTGTTCCTGGTTAATATACCCCTTGCTCACGTAGGGGCTCTTAATATACACGTCTCCTATTTCTCCGCCTGTACACAAACCACTTTCATTGATCACAGCCAGTTGGGTATTACTGATAGCCTTTCCCACGGGGATCACTTCTCCCGGCTGCCATTCCCAATGAGGAATGCGATAAGCAGACTTGAGTATGATCGTTTCCGTCAGCCCATACATATTGTAGATCACCGCCTGCTCGCCCGCAACAGCACGCCAGTTAAGCACATCCTTGCCGTATAGCTTCTCACCTGCCAGCACCACATATTTCAGTTGTGGCAGGATGAGCTGTTGTTCCTTCATTGCCCGCGTGATCAGGCGGAATAAAGAAGGTACTGTTTGCAGGAGCGTAATGCCGGAATTATACAACCACTTTGCCAGGGCTGGTAACTGGTAGCGCACAGCGGGATCTGGTATGCACAAGGTAGCCCCACTGCTCAACGCGGTCAGAATGTCTTTCAGGGATGCATCGAAAGTGACCGGGGCCAGCTGGCTGATCCTGGCCGATTCATCGATGCGCAGTTCCGCTGCATGCCAATGTATATAATGGCTCAGGCTTTCATGACATCCCAGTATCCCCTTCGGCGTACCGGTGCTACCGGATGTAAAGAATATATAATTGCTGTCGTCTGCCTGCTGTGCTACGTCTGGCAAGGTTGTACTGAATGCAGACAAGGTAAGTGTTTCGCAGATGTAACTATCACCGGTCAGCCTGGCCAGGGTATAACCGGTTTCCTGTGTTTCAATCATGCTGGCGTCCAGCTGCAGGTCTGCCAGTAAGGTATGCGCTGCTGCAGGAAGGCCGATCAGTAATGGGATCTGTACTTTCCGCTGCAGGAGGAACTGTTGCAGCTTGTCGAGATCTTCCGAGAAAGTGATCAGCACCGCCGGTGTGGTCAGCTCCAGCATCTGTAACACCCGTGCAGGCGCCTGGTCAATATCCAGGGGTACATATACCTGGTTGGTCTTGAAACAGGCCAGCATCGCAACAGCCAGGCGGATGCTGGAATGCATAACGACACCTGCATTGCTGCCGGGAGGAATACCGAGCGACAATAACACATGAGACAATCTGTTGCTTTCTTCGGAAAGCGCTTCATAGCTGATCACATCATGAGGCTCTTCAATAGCCACTTTTTCTTTCAGTAAAGCAGCCTTGTTTTCTATAACGCTATGGATAAATGATTTCGACATCTGGAATGAGGTTTTGGATCTTTGCAATATTTCAGGGGCGTTGTAAAACAAGTATCAGCCTGTCGGCCGGCTCTTTTCTGAAATATTTCGGGATAACATGTTTTTCTTTTACGCTGAATCCTGCAGCCAGCGACGCTGTTATGACAGCTTCATTATCTGAAGGTCGCTTTCCTGAAAAAAGTACGGGCAGGCCATAGTCACAAACATTATTGATAAAGAGATGCCCACCCGGCCGCACCAACACCAATAACTCTGCAAGCAGGCTTTTATAATCAACATAATTCAATACCTGGGAAATGATGATGTTGTCGAATACTTCACCCGCTAACCGTTGCTGCAGTTCCCCCGCAAAAGATGCTGCATTCATATCGAGGTTGAGCAAGCGGCAGCTACCCTGCTCCTGCAGCCATTGCAGGGCATCCGGATCATTTTCCAGGAAAGTGACAGCGGCCGACAGGGGCAGTACTTCCCGCAACTCAGGTGAGTACAAGAGCGGCGTAAAAAAGGGGCCTATCTCCAGCAGGTCGCCTTTCAGGTGTTTCCTGTTCTTCAGCAAATAAGGGATCAGTCTCCT
Organism: Chitinophaga filiformis; assembly: GCF_023100805.1. Classification (NCBI taxonomy): domain Bacteria; kingdom Pseudomonadati; phylum Bacteroidota; class Chitinophagia; order Chitinophagales; family Chitinophagaceae; genus Chitinophaga; species Chitinophaga filiformis. The sequence goes on along the minus strand of NZ_CP095855.1, from coordinate 2,545,629 downwards.
GCCACCCATTACCATCCTTATCCGGGCGTCACGATCAAATTCTTCACCAAAACGGTTGTCGGTAAGGGGCCATCCGCTCCATTCAACCATATATTTCTCGGGGATCAAAGCTTCGATCATCAGGGTTACTTTTTGGGTGCTTAATAAGATTCATCAATATCAGACATGAAATGAATTTGCTGCTTTTCAAGGCGGGCAGCCTGGGTGTCTTCTCTGTAACTGATCCTGCGGAGTAATATGCCAGGGTCGGCCACCACGCTTGTCAGCAATGCTTTCAGGTCTGCAAACATCTGTTCTATTCGCGGGGCATCAAACAGATCGGTATTGTACTCAATATTACCAGCTATGCTGCCTTCACTCTCTATAAACTGGAAGCGGAGATCTCCCTTGCTGATATGCAGTTCGGGCAATTCCGCCTGTACCGTCACGCCTTCCATACCGCTATCCTGATCTTTGTTCAGTTGTATATTCTGCAGGATCACGGTCACATCAAAAACCGGGTTACGGGAGATATCCGTGCCCGCACCCAGTTCTTCCACCAGGTGATCAAAAGGATACTCCTGGTGTGCATATCCTTCCAGGGCCACCTTCTTCACCTGCTCCAGGTAAGTGCTGAAGGTCTCTTCTCCTGTCAACTTTGTGCGCAGTGCAATCGTGTTGAGATAGTATCCAACCTGGTTCTCCAGGTCCGGGTGTTCCCTGCCTGCTACCGGCGTACCAATAATGATATCTTCCTGCCCGGTATAACGGTATAGCAATGTCTTCACCAGCGCCACCAGCCCCATGAACAAAGTACAATTGCTGCTGCTCAGTAACTGTCGGAATCTATCTGCGGGAGATGCTTCCAGTTTGAAATGAAAATGTTGTCCATGATAGGTCTGAACGGCCGGCCGCGGGCGACCGGAGTTCAGCGATAACCGGGGCAACTCCCCTCCCAGCTGCGACAACCAGTATTCCCTGTGTTCTTTGAACAGGCCACCGTTTGACGATTCCAGTTGCCAGCTTGCGTAATCCCTGTATTGAATCCGCAGAGGCGTCAGCGCTGCCGTGGTGCCTTTCAGTGCAGCGTTGTACAACAACTGCAGTTCCTTCAGCATGATCTGCATAGACCATTCATCAGAGATGATATGATGAATGCCAAAGAGCAGGGTGTAGGATGTTGCCGCTGTCTTTAACAATGTTATCCTTAACAATGGTCCCTTATCCAGCTCATAGGGTGTAGCGGCTATGGCCAGTTTGCGCTGTGCGGTCTTTTCCTGCTGTGCAGGGTCTGCAGACAGGTCTTCGTATATCATATTGAAGCCCGTACTATCAGGCGCGCAAACACTTTGCTGTGGTTCGCCATCGACCAGTACAAACACGGTCCTCAGGCTTTCATGTCTTTCCAGCAGAAGCCCGAAGGCCTTTGATAATATTTCCGGCTGCAGGTCGCCTTCCAGGTAATACACTTCAAGGCCATTAAAAGGCTGTATTTCGCCCAAACGCTGGCAAACCACCCATAGCCTTCGCTGGGCATGAGAAAGAGGATAAAAGGCGCTTTCCTGCGTTTTCCTGATCTCCTGGTACACTGCTTTCCGGGCATTGTCAAGCAATGCTGCCTGGGCGGCGATGGTCGGGTGATTGAACGCATCCCCGATCGTCAGCTGTACATCCAGTTCCTTATAGATACGTGAAATAAGCTGTATTGCTTTCAGGGAAGAGCCTCCCGCCACAAAGAAGGAAGTGTTCCTGCCGATACGGGATATGCCCAACAGGCGCTGCCATATACCCAGCAGCACTTGTTCCGTACCTTGTTGCGGCGCTTCGTACTGCTCCCCGTCTATGACATCTTCAGGACGGGGTAATTTCTTACGGTCTACTTTCCCATTAAGGTTGAGCGGAAAACTTTCCATCCATATGTAGTGCCCGGGCAGATGACTGGCGGGCAATTCATTGGCCAGTTCCCGGCGCAGCGCTTCGCTATCCCAATGCTGGCCGCTGTAATAACATAACAGTGTCTGTTCATCCTCCTGTTCATGCAGTATCAGCTCTACCTGCGTAATACCATTCAATCCAAGCAGGCTGCTGCGGATGCCAGCTAGCTCTATGCGTACGCCGTGCAGTTTGATCTGTTCGTCACGGCGCCCCAGCAATTCGAGCGTGCCGTCCTTCCGGAAACGTCCCAGGTCGCCCGTGCGGCACACCAGCTCCTCCCGGTCCCTGACCAAAGGATTCTGTACAAAGAGTTGTGCGTTCAGGGAAGCATCCGTATAGCCCTGCGTCATGTATGGGCTCTTGATATATACTTCTCCGATCTCGCCTTCCACACACAAAACATCGTTACTGATCACGGCCACACTGGTATGGCTGACCGGCGTACCGGCAGGGATCACCGCACCGGCCTCCTGTTCGCCCTCCGGAACCTCATAGTAACATTTCAGGACAGTCGTTTCCGTCAGCCCGTACATGTTCGCGATACGGGCAGTGACATTAATTCTTCTCCACTGATTGATATCGCGTCCATACAGTTTTTCTCCTGCCAGTACGATCTGCCGCAGGGAAGGGATATTGTGCTGTTCCTGCAAAAGCCCCTTTGTAATAAGCCTGAATAAAGAAGGTACTGTTTGTAAAACAGTAATACCTGCGTCTGACAACCAGCGTCCTAACTGATGCGGCCTGTAGCGATCTTCCGGCGCCGGCATACAGAGCGTAGCGCCCGCTGTTAATGCAACCAGTATATCTTTCAGTGAGGCGTCGAATGTAACAGGCGCCAGCTGACTGATACGATCCGCTGCATTAACTCCGTAGTGCGCCCTGTGCCAATGTATATAATGCGCAAGACTCTGGCTTTTACCAATAATGCCTTTGGGAGCGCCTGTTGATCCTGATGTATAGAAAATATAGGCGGCAGTATTACCCTTAACCGGTACCAGTTCATCATGCATTACAGGAATATCCGCTTCCCGGTAATTCTCTCCCTCAAATATCATCAACTGCAGTTCCTGTGAAGCAACGGCAATAGCGGAAACATCATCCAGATCCAATGCTTTCACAAGCGCACCCATGGAAGAAGGAAGGCCCAGCAGGTAAGGTACCGCGATACCCATGTGAGACAATTGCTCCATATGCTCCGATCCGGCGATCAGGATACCCGGGCGCTGTGCTTCCAGGATGCTTTTCAGTCTTCCCTCCGGCTGACCGATGTCCAGCGGCATATACACCACGCCTGCTTTCAGACAACTTAATAGTGCAGTGACCAGCCGAATACCGCCGGGCAACAATACGCCCACGGTATCTCCAGGTTTTATACCTACTGCATGCAGTGCCTGTGCCAGACGATTACTATCTGCTTCCAGGGCAGCATAGGTGATCTGCTCTCCGGGTGTTGTTACAGCATGTTTCGCCGGATATTGTGCTGCAATGGCAGTGAACACAGTGTGTATGGCCGGCAGTTCCTGTACTGCTATTACTTTATCAAAATCTGCCGCAGCAGCCGGTAGCAGGTGGTTATGATATATATGTTGCTTCAATGGCAAAGCGGGGCTTGTCATGATTGAAGCCAGCAAACGATCCAGATCCCCGGCCATATCGGCCACCCGTTTTTCATCGAACAATGCTGTATTATATTCAATGCTGCCTTCCAGTAAGCCGTTGTCAAGGGCAAACTGAAAACGCAGATCTCCTTTGCTGGTCCTGACATCTACCCGTTCCCTTTCCACACTCAGCCCCTGCAGCGCTGCTTCGGCCCCTTCGTGTACCCTGATATTCTGCAATACGACCACTACATCGAACAGGGGATTCCTGCTTTGATCCGATCCTGCACCCAGGTCTTCCACCAGGGCATCAAAAGGATACAGCTGATGATCAAAGGCAGACAGTGCGGTCTTCTTCACACGCTGTAACAGTTCCCGGAAGTCAATACCACCGGACAGCTGCGTACGTAAAGCCAGGGTGTTGAGATAATAACCTATCTGGTCTTCCAGGTCCGGATGATCACGCCCCGCTACCGGCGTACCGATAATAATATCTTCTTCCGCCGTATACCTGAATAATAAAGCCTTGACCAATGCCAGCAATCCCATAAACGGCGTGACGCCCTCTCTCTCCAGGTAAGCAATAAAGGCGCGGGCATTGACAGGGTCCATACTAAAATTATACTGGGCGCCATCGTAGGTCCGGCTTGCCGGCCGGGGACGATCCAGTGGTAATATCAATCGTGGCAAAGGACCTTCCAGCGTCCGTAACCAGTATTGCTGCAGCGCCTGAACAGCAGTACCGGAAAGCTGCCTGCTATGCCAGGCAGCATAATCGCGGTACTGTATTTTTAAAGGTGACAGTGAAATGTCTTGTTGATTGATACCGGCATTATAATGCACCAGCAGTTCCCGCAACATCAGCTGCATAGACCATTCATCAGAAACGATATGGTGAATACCGAACAGCAGTGTGTGGGATTGCTCACCTGTCTTCACCAGCTGAACTCTCAGGAGTGGCCCCTTTTCCAGGTTATAAGGCGTTCTGGCTATTTCGCTGATCATTTCATCCGGCACAGCATCCAGCTCCGCATATTGCACCTCAAAACCGCTTTCTGCTACTGTGTGTATACGCTGCTTAGGCGATCCGTCTACGAGCACGAAAGTAGTACGCAGGCTCTCATGCCTTTGCAGCAGGGCTTTGAAGGCGGCTGTTAAAGCCGCTTTATCGAGTACGCCCTGCAGGCGGTATATTTCCAGTCCGTTGAACGACAATGAAACATTTTCCTGTTGTGCGGCTATCCATATCCGCTTTTGCGCATGCGACAGATCATAATATTCCTGTGCCGGCACAGGCGTGATAGTCTGGTACAACGCTTTCTGCGCTTTGCTCACCAGGAGAGCCTGTGCGGCAATGGTAGGATGATCAAAGATCTCCTTGATACTGAGATGGACTTCCTTCTCTTTAAAGATCAGGGAAATGAGCTGTATCGCTTTCAGCGAAGAACCTCCTGCTACAAAAAATGATTCCTCGCGGCCAATACGTTCTATACCAAGCAGGCGTTTCCAAAGCAGACTAATATCCTGCTCTATTCCTGGCAAAGGCGCCTTGTATTTATCGCCCGATAATAATGCTTCCGGCTGCGGCAATTTCTTACGATCTACCTTACCGTTAATATTCAGCGGGAATGCTTCCAGCCACAGGTAATATGCCGGCAGATGGCTGGCTGGCAGTACCTGCGCCAGCGCCTGTCGCAAGGCTTCACTCTTCCACTGCCGCCCCGTATAGTAACAAACCAGCACCTGCCCGCCCTCTTCTGTCTGTTGTACGATCAGTTCCGTTTGTGTAATACCTTCAAGTTCCAATATGCTGCTGCTTACCGCACCCAGTTCTACCCGTACACCATGCAGCTTTACCTGGTCATCGTTGCGGCCCAGCAATTCCAGCATTCCATCCTCCCGGTAACGGCCAATATCACCTGTGCGACAGACATACTCCACACGGTCATTCACCAGCGGATTTTTTACAAATAAACGTTCTGTAAGCGCAGGATCGGTATAGCCATGACTTACATAAGGACTTTTGATATACACATCCCCTATCTCTCCCGCTACACATAATACATTATTTCTCATAACCGCTATACTAGTATTAGCGATAGGCTGACCTACAGGTATGATATCGCCTGCGGCCCCTTCCCATTGCGTCAGCGGGTAATAGCTTTTTAATATCGTTGTTTCTGTAAGGCCATACATATTCACCATTAATGCGTCATTACCATTGATAGCGCGCCATTCCTGCACGTCGCGGCCATACAATCTTTCTCCTGCCAGCACCACCAGGCGCAGCGACTGCAAACGGCTGCCGGCCGATGCCAGTTCTTTGGTGATCAGTCTGAACAGGGAGGGCACCGTCTGCAGGATGGTGATATGAGCTGCAGCCAGCCACTTCACCAGTAAAGCCATCTGGAAACGCTGTTCCGGCACAGGAATACAAAGCGTGGCGCCGCTGGTCAAGGCTACCAGTATATCCTTCAGTGAAGCATCAAATGTAGCAGGCGCCAGTTGGCTGATGTTAACTCCACTACCCACCTGGTAGGTTTCCCGGTGCCAGTGTATATAGTGCGCAAGGCTTTGCAAATCGCCTTTAATTCCCTTCGGTACGCCTGTTGACCCGGATGTAAAGAAGATATAAGTGCCTGTATATGGAGGAAGAATGTTCGCACTTAACAGGGGCAATGCGATTCCATTCAATGCATAGCCACTACCGCTATAAGCATACAGTTGCAGTTGTTCTGTGGCGTTATCTGTCAGGGAAATATCATCCAGTTCCAGGCCTTCCAGCAGCGAGGCTGTTAAACCGGGTATGCCCAGCAGGTAAGGTACCTTATTGTCCAGTTGCTCACTGATGGCCTTCACCTGCTCCAGGTCTTCCATTCCGGTAATGAGGACATGTGGCGATTGCTCTTTCAGGATATGCAGGTTCCTGCTTAAGGGCTGCTGCAGGTCCAGCGGCATATATATACCACCGCTGTGCAAACAGGCAAGCAGGGAAAGGACCTGCCTCGTGCCGGAAGGCAGGAATACACCTACAGGAGTGGCAGGACTAACGCCCAGGAGCGTCAGCAACTGCGCCAGTCGCCGGCTCCGCTCGTCCAATGCTTTGTAGGTCAGTTGTTCTTTCCCGGAGGAGACGGCAATATTGCCGGGAAACCGCTGCGCCGTTTCACTCAACACAGTATGTAGCGCCGGAAATACCGGAGCAGCAATTACCTTGTCAAAATCTACTGCTCCCTGTGGTATAGTCTTGTCGTGATATACATGTTGCTGTAAGGGTAATAGTGGGTCCGCAAGGACAGCTGACAGCAAACGATCCAGGTCTGCCGCTATTACGGCTATCTTCGAAACATTGAACAGATCCGTATTGTATTCAATACCGCCTTCCAGTATACCATTTTCATAGGCAAACTGAAAACGCAGATCACCTTTACTGATGTTCAGGTCTACCGGCCTTACATCTATCGTAATGCCATTCATGACAGGGAAAGCACGCTGAAGTTGCTGCTCGCTCTGCATGATCACTACCACATCAAACAAGGGATGCCTGTTAGGTTCCGGCGCAATGCCAAGATCCTCCACCAGCTGATCAAAGGGATAGGCCTCGTGACTAAATCCATTCAATGCCGTCTCCTTTACTTTTTCCAGCAACTGATCAAATCCTGCGGTACCATCCACGATCGTTCTCAATGCCAGCGCATTCAGAAAGTTCCCGATCACGCCTTCCAGGTCCGGATGCTCACGCCCCGCTACGGAAGTGCCAATGATAATATCTTCTTCTGCTGTATAACGATACAGCAATACTTTTACCAATGCCAGTAGTCCCATGAAAAGCGTTGCGCCTTTCGACTGCACATACTGTTGTAATTGCGGTCCGGCATTTTCGCTGAACGTAAAGTTATACTGAGCGCCCTGGTAGGTCTGCACATCTGCCCGTGGTTTATCCAGCGGCAATTGCAATACCGGCAGTTTACCGCCGAGATGCGCCAGCCAGTAATCGCGGTGTACATCCGCCTTTTCACCCTGCAAATGCTGCAACTGCCAGGCGGCATAATCTTTAAACTGGATAGGCAGGGCTGGTAGCGCTGCTTGTGTATCCGTATCAAAAGCATTGTACAACAGCAGCAATTCCTGCAGCATCACCTGCATGGACCATTCATCAGAGATGATATGATGCATGGATAATAACAACATGTATTGCTCTTCACCTGTTTCCAATACATTTACTTTAAAGAGCGGCCCTGTCAGCAGGTCAAAAGGGGTAGCAGCAATGGCCTGCAGGTAAGCTTCCGCATCCTGCGGCTGCGACCAGGCTACTTCGAAACCACAATCACTGAAAGGGATGATGCGTAATTTTGGCAGCCCATCTACTATTACAAACACCGTGCGCAGGCTCTCATGGCGCTCCACCAATGCTTCAAAAGCCCTGGACAAGGCCGCTTTGTTTAAACGGCCTTCCAGGGTATACACGTTAAACATGTTGTAGGTCAGCTGTCCCTGTCTTTTCTGTTCCAGCAGCCACATTCTCTTCTGCGCAGGCGACAATTCATAATAGGGGCTTTCCGCTACCTGTGGTATCTTACGGAAAGCAGCATGTTCAATATTTTTCAGAAACCGGGTGATCAACTCCTTATTCGACCTGATCTCTGCTACCAGGTCTGCAGTCAGTACGCCATCTGGCGCCGTAATACTGAGCTTATCATCTTTTAGCCTGAGTTGAACGGATAGTTCCTTTAACCGGGAAAGTAAACGCTGGATGCTCATAAAATGATCTCATCGGTTTTATTAGTGCTCAATTTTTCATATTGACTATCCCTGGCCCATTCCATGATCTCTATTTCTGCATAGAGATCTGCCAGGGTGGGTAACATAAACAGGTCCCTCAATTCGAGTTTCAGGGACAGTTCTTTCTGGATCCTGGACAATACCAGTATGGCTTTCAGGGAATGCCCCCCCAATGCAAAGAAGTTGTCTGTAATACCTACACGTTCTACGCCCAGCACTTCTTCCCATATGGTTGCCAGCAATTGCTCTGTTTTATTCCTGGGGGCCACGTATTGCGACTGTTTACGCTCCGGTTCGGGCAAGAGGCTACGATCTACTTTCCCGTTCGGCGTGAGCGGGAATTCCTCCAGGCGGAGTACATAGGCCGGCACCATATAGTCTGGCAGAAACCGTCGCAGGTGTTGTTGTATGGTCTCTTCTGGTACATTGTCCCCGCTGGTATAATAAGCGGCAAGATATTTCTCATTCTCCCGTTCAAAGGCACACACTATGGCATGGTTAACCCCTGCATATTGCAGCAGTATATGTTCTATCTCTCCCGGCTCTATCCTGTATCCCCGTATCTTCAGCTGATGATCGCCACGGCCGTAATACCTGAGATATCCTTCTTCCGTCCAGCTGCAGATGTCACCTGTATCGTACATCAGTTGCCCTTCCAGGAAGGGATTAGGTATAAACCTGCCGGCAGTCAGTTCTGCCTGCCCCAGGTAGCCGTCCGACAAACCGGCTCCGCTGACAAACAATCTTCCGGGCACACCAGTCGGCAGCAATTGCCTGCTGGCATCCAGTACATAGGCTTTCATATTGGAAATACCGCGGCCGATCAATATAGCGTCTGCCGCCTGCCGTACTTTATGCCAGGTAGCATAAACAGTTGTTTCTGTCGGTCCATACATATTCCACAGCGTATGGCAACGATCCAGTAAACGTTGTGCCAGTGAGATGCCAAGCGCTTCTCCCCCGGTAATGATCTTCAGCGCAGGATCACCTTTCCAGCCGCTCTCTGTCAGTAAATGCCACATACCCGGTGTTGCCTGCATCATCGTAATACCATCATCCAACAATGCCTGTAATGCATCGGTTGAATACACTTCCTCGCCGGTGGCTACTACTAACTGGCTGCCGTTCACCAATGGCAGCAACAGTTCAACAACAGACATATCAAATGATGCCGTTGTAACGGCCAGCCATTTATCCTCCGCACTGATGCCTGTTTCCCGGCTCATTGCCTGCATCAGGTTGTACAATGCTGCATGACCGATCACCACTCCTTTCGGCTGTCCTGTAGATCCTGATGTATATATGACATATGCCGCCGCATCCGGGCTTATGGCAGGCAGCTGCGGTATTGTTGTATGATCGTATATGGACGCCCCGCTGACAATGACCGTCTGCCCTTCATAGCCAGATAAGCGCTCCAGCAATGCTTCACTTGTTAATACGACACTGGCCCCACTGGCATGGAGTATCTGGCCGATGCGTTCTGCCGGCGCATTATAGTCTAACGGCAGATAAGCAACGCCCGATTGCAGCACGCCCAGTATAGCAAGTGGCAACCACACACTACGTTCCAGCAGGATGCCCACAGGGGCCTGATCGCCCGGCTTCCTTTGTTGCTGCAGGTAAGCAGCCAGCAGCGTTGCCTTTCTTTCCAGTTCACCATAACTCAGGTGGCTTCCTCCGGCAATAAGGGCCGTCCTCTCAGGATGTAAAGCCGCCTGCCTTGCGATCAGTGCCGGTACGGGAGTAAATGCCGGGAATTCGACGGCAGTATCATTGAAATGTTCCAGTATCAGTTGCGCTTCAGCCGGCTGGATATACCTCAGTTCAGCAATCGGCATATCCGGCGATTGCGCTGCACTTTCCAGCAAGCCTTCCAGGTGCGCAGCCATGCGTTCTATCCTCGTGCGACTGAAAATATCTTTGTTGTATTCCAGTTCTACCTGTAAGCCTTCAGGTTTCTGCTTGAAATAAAATGTCAGGTCAAACTTGCTTCCGGACAGCGGAATATCCAGTTCCTGCACCTCTACACCAGGCAGTTTCAGGGGAATACTCTCATTGGCGTCCTGCAATACCACCATAACATCAAATATGGGAGAGCGGCTGATATCTCTTTTCATTCCCAGTTCCTCTACCAGCAGGTTAAAAGGATAATGCTGATTGGCATAGGCTTTCAAGGCCATGTCCTTCACGCTGTCCAGCAGTGCATTGAAGCCTTTCTTTCCGTCCAGCTGCGTACGCAATACCAATGTGTTCACATAAAAGCCGATCTGATCTTCCAGGTCAGGATGCTCCCTTCCTGCCACAGGCGTTCCCACTATTAGATCTTCCTGGCCTGTATAGCGATATAGTAAGGTTTTTACGATAGCCACCAATCCCATGAAAACAGAGGCGGTACGTTGCTGGACGAGTGTGGCAAACAGTAGCTGTTTTTCCGCAGGAATGATGGTCACAACACGCTCGCCATTATAGGTCTGTACCGGCGGCCGTGGTTGATCTGCCGGTAGTTCGAGTACCGGTAAGGGCCCTTTCAGATGTTCCAGCCAGTAGTTCCGCTGTTCCTGTCCGCCACTCTCGTTTAATGATTCCAATTGCCAGGCGGCATAGTCTTTATACTGGATCTCCAGCGGGGCAGTATCTACATGGATGCCCTGGGAACAGGCATCGTATAAGGCCAATATCTCCTTTACCAGCAGCTGCATAGACCATTCATCAGCTACGATATGATGGATGCAGAAGGCGAACAGGGATACCTGCGGAGCTACCCTCAACAGGCATACTCTCAGCAAGGGACCCTCCTGCAGATTGAAAGGCGTGGATATAACATGCTGTATCTTTTCCCAGGCAGCCTTTGAGGGATCAGGCAATGCCTGAAGGTCCTCGTATAGCAGCTGACAATCCGCCGCTGAAGCAGGCAATATTTTCTGACGGGGCTCACCATCTGACAAAAGAAATACGGTCCTTAAACTCTCGTGGCGTTGTACCACTGTCTGAAATGCCTTTTCCATCGCCGCGATGTCGAGGTTACCGCGGATATTGCAGATCATGGGAATGTTATATACCGCCGTGGTATCTCCAAACTGATCCATCAGCCACAACCTGCGTTGTGCATGCGATACCTGGTAATGCTCCTGTAGCGGCACCGGTTTTATTTTCCGGTAGTTCCCTCCCTGCAGGTTGCGTAAGAAGGAAGTGATGGCAGGTTTCTCTTTCTTCAGCTCCTGGATAAGTTCGGGCGTAAGTACGCCCTCAGGAGCACTAATGCTCAGCTGACCATCTTTCAACTGAAGGCTCACCTGCAATTGCTTCAACCTGGCTAACAATAAGCTTATGCTCATAATACTATCTCGTCAATTTTTGTGGGATTCGTAATAGTGGTTACATTGGTTTGGGTGCGCTTAGCCCATATCAACACGGCTAATTCATCATGAAAATCTGATAGCCTGGGGTGCTGAAACAAACTGCTTAATTCCAGTTTTATTGAAAACTCTTTATGTATTCTCGACAATACCTGTATGGCTTTCAGTGAATGCCCTCCCAGCAGGAAGAAATTATCGTCTATGCCCACCCTTGCAAGCCCCAAAACATCCTGCCATATAGTAGCCAGTCTTTCCTCTGTTTCATTCCTCGGCGCCGTAAAGTCTGTAGTCAGGGGAACAGGCGCAGGTAATGCATCCCTGTCTGTTTTTCCGTTCACCGTCAACGGTATGAAAGCAACCCTGGTAAAATAAGCAGGTATCATGTATTCCGGCAGATGATACTGCAAATATGTTCTCAGTACCTGCGGGCTGATATCCTCCGGGCCTACATAATATGCAGCGAGAAAAACATCATCAGTATTGCCGAATGCACATACAACTGCCTCTTCTATCTGCTCATACTGCATGAGTAAATGCGCAGTTTCTGCCGGCTCTACACGATTGCCCCTGATCTTCACCTGTTCATCGGCACGACCGGTGAAGACAATATTGCCGTCAGGCAGCCACCTTCCGGTATCTCCGCTGTCGTACATCAGGCCTCCATGAAAAGGATTGCTGATGAAACGCGCTGCGGTGAGCGCCGGCTGCCCCAGGTAAGCGAGCGCAAGCCCCTCGCCTGCTATGTATAATCTGCCATTCACACCTACAGGTTGCAAATGCATGTGCTCATCCAGTATATACACCCTCCTTCCTGCGATCGGCTTCCCGATAGGCACAGCGCCTTTTGTAGCTGCCCTTACGGGAAAAGAGGTGGTGACCACTGTCGATTCTGTAGGACCATAGTTATTGTACAATTTACATACAGGTACAGGCACATGTCCCAGCGCTTCACCTCCTGTCAGCAGTGTCAATTCAGTATGCAATGCCACTCCGCTGTTCAGCAATGTTCTGCAAACGGCTGTTGGCAGGAAACAGTGAGAAATATCATTCGTTGTGAGGAAACCAGCCAGCAGCTCCATATCCCCTCTCGCAGTGTCAGGTATCCTGTATAAGGTGGCGCCATTTAATAAATAAGGCCATATTTCCCAGCCGGAGGCATCGAAACTGACACCGGCAAATAAAGTAGCCCTGCTGCCTGTATGTACCTGGAAAGCCGTTTGATGCCAGTCGCATAACTGTACGATGCTGGCGTGGGACACCATTACGCCTTTAGGCCTGCCGGAAGAGCCGGAGGTATAAATGACATATGCAGGATCTGCTGCTTCAGGTATAATGATATCCCAATCCTGCTTCAGCTCTTCCCAGTAAATATCAGCGGGCAATACAGTTACCCCTTCGCAACTGAAAGGCACGGCAGATAACGCGACTTTAACGCCTGCATCTGCCAGCATATACCGGATCCTTTCCACAGGCATAGTAGCGTCTACCGGCAGGTAGGTAGCGCCTGCTTTCAACACGCCCAACATACCGGTAATTAACCATTCGCTCCTGTTCATGATGAGTGCTACCCGTTCCTTTGGTCTTACTTCAACAGCACTAACCAGGTATCGCGCCAGCTGTGCTGAACGATAGGACAATGCCTTATAGGTGAGTTGTGTAGTATCGTCCCGGTAAGCTATTTGCTGCGGCGTACGCCGTACCTGCGCTTCAAAGCGGCTTACCAGCGTCTCTTCAGACCGTATGGCTGCTGGTCCGCTGAAGGTTTCCAGTAGTTCATACTGCTCTTCCTGCGACAGCATCTCTGCGTCCATCAGCCGGCAATCCGGATCGGTTGTGAATGCTGCTGCCAGTTGTATGAAATGATTCCCCAGCTGTTGGATCCTTTCCTTGTCAAACAAGGCGGTATTATATTCCAATGTAAGACTTAGGGCTTCGTCTGTTTCGGCAAATGAAAAGGTCAGGTCAAACTTGCTGAAACCAGTTGCCAGTTTTATTTCTGTTGCACTGATGTCTTTCAGCCCTACTGATTTCCGGCCGTCGTGTAACACCATCATTACATCGAATAGCGGAGAATGACTCAGGTCCCTCTTTAATGACAGGTCCTTCAGTAAGCCGTCAAAAGGGTATTCCTGGTGAGTATATGCATCCAGCAATAATGCTTTCACTTTACGTAGCAGGCCTGTAAAACCAAGCCCCATATCCACCTGCATGCGCAGCGCCAGCAGGTTGACGTAAAAGCCGATCTGGTCTTTTAAAGCAGGATGATCCCTTCCGGCTACCGGTGTTCCAACTATAATATCTGTTTGTCCTGAATAACGGTATAACAGCACGTATACCAGCGACAACAATCCCATGAACAGGCTGCTGTTCTCTTCTCTCAGTAAATGCTGTAAGGTTTTAAATACAGGAACAGGGATCATCATATCAATGCGCTCACCCTGATGTGTCATAACAGGTTCCCGTTGCCTGTCAGTCGGCATAGACAATAGTGGCAGCGGCTCGTGCAGCAGCTGCGTCCAGTACTCCCGGGCTGCGGCAGCTCTTTCCCCCTGCAATACAGCCTCTTGCCAGGCACTGTAATCCTTATACTGTATAGTAAGATCGCTTAAGGCCGGCTGATCTCCTTCGCGGTACGCATTATACACCGTCAGCAGCTCTTCCATCAATATGCCCATAGACCATTCATCGGCAATAATGTGGTGCAGCACCAATACAAATACATACGCTTCTGCTTCCAGTTGCCAGATACAGGCGCGCAACAGCGGTCCTTCTTCCAGGTCAAAAGGGGTGATCACTGCTTCTTCTGCGGCCTTTAACACCAGCCGCTCTTTGTCAGCAAGCGCTGACAGATCAGCATATGCCAGTTCAAATGGTATATCCACCAGCTGCTGATAAGGAATGCCATGCTGGTTAACGAACCTAGTCCGCAAACTTTCATGACGCCCGATCACATACCTGAATGCCGCCTCCAGCAAAGGCACATCAATAAAGCCTTTCAGCCTGTAACACAGATGGATATTATAAGCAACCGCTACTTCCTTAAACTGATCCAATACCCATAAGCGCTGCTGTGCATGCGACAAGGTATAATATTCCTTTTGCGCAACTACCGGTATCGGTTGATAGCCGCTTTGCTCCCGCTGTTGCAGCAGCAAGGCCTGGGCTTGTAAAGCAGGATGAAGGAACAGGTCACGCAATTCCAGCCGGATGCCTGTCTGTTCATACACACGCGATAAGACCCTTACCGCCGACAGTGAATGCCCGCCCAGGGCAAAGAAATTATCCCCACGATGGATAGGCGATACACCCAGCTCCTCACTCCATATTGTTGCCAGTAATACTTCATGTGCTCCTTCAGGCAATGCAGTTTCTGACAATACTGGCATCGGCAATCTTTCACGATCTATCTTGCCATTCACGGTACGCGGTAACTGATCCAGGCACACTAAGTGAGCAGGCACCATGTACCAGGGTAACAGCGATAATAAATAAGATCTTAACGCTTCCTGCTTGACTGTCTCACCGCTGTAGTAGCCCACCAATTGTAATACGCCCCCTATCTCCACAGGTACCACTACGCTGCTTTCTATGCCTGCATATCCCTGCAATACATGTGCTATTTCTCCCGGTTCGATCCGGTAGCCACGTAGCTTCAACTGTGTATCAACACGCCCGCCAAACACCAGTTCACCTTCTGCCGTCCACCAGCCCTGGTCGCCGGTACGATACAACATACCAGCGCCATATTGATTAGGTATAAACCGTTCCTGCGTCAATGCCTCCCGGTGCAGGTAACCTTTGCTGATACCTGTTCCACCCAGCACAATCTCTCCCCTGACACCTGCTGGCTGCAAACGTCCCTGCGCATCCATGATGTACACAGCACGGTTACGGATCGGACGACCCAGCAAACCTGCCCTTGAACGATCGTTTATTTTATGATAAGTGGCACATACCGTGCTCTCTGATGGGCCATACGTATTGTAAATACTTAAGGATGACGGTAATCTGTCTATCTGACCAGGCCTCAATTCATCTCCTCCGCTGATCAGCACTCTCAGGCTGGATGTATCATAAGCTCCTTGATTGATCTCGCCGATCACAAGCGGTGTAGTACTTAATACCGTTACTTTATAACGGCACATCAGCTCACACAAAGCGGATACTGCCTTACCGCCCTCGGGAGCTATCACTAACTCACCTCCTGCAACCAGCACAGGATATAGCTCCTCTACAGCCGTATCAAACGATAGGGAGGATTGGTGTAATACTACATCTGTACTACTCACACCAAAATATGTACTGAAGGTCTCTGCATAATCTGTCAGCGATGCATGACTGATCTGTACACCCTTCGGCTGACCGGTAGAACCGGAAGTATAGATCACATATGCAGTATCACTACCGCTGATCTCCCAGTCAGGATAACTGTCAGCATACGCTGATAAATCTGCTGAGAGTAATTCCTGCCGGCAATTCAATGCTGGCATCGCGCTATCACTTAGCAATAACACAGCGCCACTGTCTTCCAGCATATAACGTATGCGCTCAACAGGGTAATCAGTATCTATCGGCAAATAAGCGGCGCCTGATTTCAATATACCCAGCAAGGCAATGGCAGTGGATGCTGAACGACCTGCCAGTACACCTACTATACTACCAGCGCCTACACCACAGGTGGAACGCAGGTAATGTGCCAGCCGGTTGGAGGCTGACTCCAATGCTGCATAGCTCAATGTTGTATCCCCATCCCTGATAGCTACTGCTGCACCCTGGTTCCTGCTGATCAACTTTGTAATTGTTGCCCCTGTTACTGCCTCCGATGGTGGGTTGAACGACAATAAACGTTCACGTTCCCCGGCAGATACGATATCATAACTGTCCAATGTTGCATCGGGAGATGCTGCGATAGCAGTACACAGGTAACTATAATGCTCCAGTAAACGGCTCATCTGCCATTCGCCGAATAAAGAAATATCATAACGCAGCTTCAGGGTAATACCTTCCGCTGATGGCCAGCATTCCAGTTGCATCGCATTCAGACTGCTGCCATTGTCCAGGTCTTCTGTTGTAACTTTCAGCCCCTGGTTATTCTTTCTGCTAAAATCCTGGTAGAGGAATAAAATATCGTAGATGCCGGGTTCATGCAAACCGGACAATACCTGTTCACTGCTCTCCTGATATGCATATGCATCCAGTAGTTGTTCATGTACACTGCGTTGATAGTCGCGGAAATGAGTATCTCCGTCTATCTTAAAACGCAGGGGCAACAATTGTAAATAATAACCTACCTGTTCTTCCAGCTCCGGATGTGTTCTGCCTGCACTATCTGTGCTTAACAGCAACTCCGATTGACCTGTATACCGGTGCAGCAATATGCTGAATGCTGACAATAAAGTGGTGAACAATGTCACCTCACGGCTGATGCCGGATAAACCAGCGACTATATCGGCATGTAAATGGTGATATACGATATGGCCCTTACGTGCATTATTACGATGCCCGCCCCATACACTCAGATCTGTAACGGGAAGTACACCACTGAGTAAGGATGACCAGTGGTTTGCGTGTAATACCCGCTCAGGTGACCAGCTCAGATAATCTTTGTACTGGATACGCAGCGCTGGCAATGTATCTCTTCCTCCGCCTGTATACAACTGTTCCAGTTCACGGCTAATAACGTCTATCGACCAGCCATCGCTCACCAGGTGGTGGATCACGAATGCGAAATAATATTCAGTGGCAGATAACTTAAAAAGTGTTACCCGCAATAAAGGCCCCTGATAAAGATCGAATGCAGTCGAAGCATGTTCCAATGCAGCGGCTCTTGCGACCGATAATGGGTCTGCTTCATTACTCAGATCCACCACAGCGACATTGAAGCCGATTTCCTCAGCTGTCAGTACCCGCTGGTATACTTCTCCGTCCTGTACCACAAACACCGTACGCAAGGATTCATGACGGGATACGATAGCCGAAAATGCGTTTATGAATGCCTGTTCATCAAAATCCTGCTCATACGACAAGCTGCAGAACTTTGCTATATTAAAAGCAGTCTTAACATTGGCTGTTGCTTCTGATAGCCATATTCTCCGTTGCCCTGGCGATAATGCATACTGAGGCCCGGCTGCCACTACCGGTATTGGTTGATAGCCGCTTTGTTCCCGCTGTTTCAGCAATAATGCCTGGGCTTGCAAAGCAGGATGAAGGAACAGGTCACGCAATTCCAGCCGGATGCCTGTCTGCTCATACACACGTGATAAAACCCTTACCGCCGACAGTGAATGCCCGCCCAGGGCAAAGAAACTATCTCCACGATGGATAGGCGATACACCCAGCTCCTCACTCCATATTGTTGCCAGTAATACTTCATGTGCTCCTTCAGGCAATGCAGTTTCTGACAATACTGGCATCGGCAATCTTTCACGATCTATCTTGCCATTCACGGTACGCGGTAACTGATCCAGGCACACTAAGTGAGCAGGCACCATGTACCAGGGTAACAGCGATAATAAATAAGATCTTAACGCTTCCTGCTTGACTGTCTCACCGCTGTAGTAGCCCACCAATTGTAATACGCCCCCTATCTCCACAGGTACCACTACGCTGCTTTCTATGCCTGCATATCCCTGCAATACATGTGCTATTTCTCCCGGTTCGATCCGGTAGCCACGTAGCTTCAACTGTGTATCAACACGCCCGCCAAACACCAGTTCACCTTCTGCCGTCCACCAGCCCTGGTCGCCGGTACGATACAACATACCAGCGCCATATTGATTAGGTATAAACCGTTCCTGCGTCAATGCCTCCCGGTGCAGGTAACCTTTGCTGATACCTGTTCCACCCAGCACAATCTCTCCTCTGACACCTGCTGGCTGCAAACGTCCCTGCGCATCCATGATGTACACAGCACGATTACGGATCGGACGACCCAGCAAACCTGCTTTTGAACGATCGCTTATTTTATGATAGGTGGCACATACTGTGCTCTCTGATGGGCCATACGTATTGTAAATACTTAAGGATGACGGTAACCTGTCTATCTGACCAGGCCTTAATTCATCTCCACCGCTGATCAGCACTCTCAGGCTGGATGTATCATAAGCTCCTTGATTGATCTCGCCGATCACAAGCGGTGTAGTACTCAATAGCGTCACTTTATAACGGCACATCAGCTCACACAAAGCGGATACTGCCTTGCCTCCCTCCGGTGCTATCACTAACTCACCTCCTGCTATTAGCACAGGATATAGTTCCTCTACAGCCGTATCAAACGATAGGGAGGATTGGTGTAACACCACATCTGTACTACTCACACCAAAATATGTACTGAAGGTCTCTGCATAATCTGTCAGGGATGTATGACTGATCTGTACACCCTTCGGCTGACCGGTAGAACCGGAAGTATAGATCACATATGCAGTATCACTACCGCTGATCTCCCAGTCAGGATAACTGTCAGCATACGAAGACAAATCCACTGAGAGTAATTCCTGCCGGCAATTCAATGCTGGCATCGCGCTATCACTTAGCAATAACACAGCGCCACTGTCTTCCAGCATATAACGTATGCGCTCAACAGGGTAATCAGTATCTATCGGCAAATAAGCGGCGCCTGATTTCAATATACCCAGCAAGGCAATGGCAGTGGATGCTGAACGACCTGCCAGTACACCTACTATACTACCAGCGCCTACACCACAGGTGGAACGCAGGTAATGTGCCAGCCGGTTGGAGGCTGACTCCAATGCTGCATAGCTCAATGTTGTATCCCCATCCCTGATAGCTACTGCTGCACCCTGGTTCCTGCTGATCAACTTTGTAATTGTTGCCCCTGTTACTGCCTCCGATGGTGGGTTGAACGACAATAAACGTTCACGTTCCCCGGCAGATACGATATCATAACTGTCCAATGTTGCATCGGGAGATGCTGCGATAGCAGTACACAGGTAACTATAATGCTCCAGTAAACGGCTCATCTGCCATTCGCCGAATAAAGAAATATCATAACGCAGCTTCAGGGTAATACCTTCCGCTGATGGCCAGCATTCCAGTTGCATCGCATTCAGACTGCTGCCATTGTCCAGGTCTTCTGTTGTAACCTTCAGCCCCTCGCCCAAACGCGAGAAGCCATTGAAGTGCTGATAAAGAAATAGAATATCGTAAATGCCCGGTTCATACAAACCGGACAATACCTGTTCACTGCTCTCCTGGTATGCATATGCATCCAACAGTTGTTCATGTACACTGCGTTGATAGTCGCGGAAACGAGTACCTCCCTCTATCTTAAAACGCAGGGGCAACAATTGTAAATAATAACCTACCTGTTCTTCCAGCTCCGGATGTGTTCTGCCTGCACTATCGGTGCTTAACATCAACTCCGATTGACCTGTATACCGGTGCAGCAATATGCTGAACGCTGATAACAGGGTGGTGAACAACGTCACCTCATGGCTGATGCCGGATAAGCCAGCTACAATAGCTGCATCTAAATGATAATATACGATATGGCCCTTGCGTGCATTGTTACGATGCCCTCCCCATATACTCAGATCAACGCCAGGAAGTACACCGCTTAGCAAGGATGACCAATAATCTGCCTGCAATATCCGCTCACGCGACCAGCTTAGATAATCTTTGTACTGGATACGCAGTGCCGGTAATACATCTGTTCCTCCGCCTGTATACAACTGTTCCAGTTCGCGACTGATCACATCTATCGACCAGCCATCGCTCACCAGGTGGTGGATCACGAATGCGAAATAATATTCAGTGGCAGATAACTTAAAAAGTGTTACCCGCAATAAAGGACCCTGATAAAGATCAAATGCTGTCGCAGCCTGTTCCAATGCAGCGGCTCTTGCATACGATAATGGATCTGCTTCATTACCCGGATCCATCACTTCAACCCTGAAGCCGATTTCCTCAGCTGTCAGTACCCGCTGGTATACTTCCCCGTCCTGTACCACAAACACCGTACGCAATGATTCATGCCGGGATACAATACGGGCAAACGCAGCTATAAAAGCTTCCGCTGAAAGTTGCCCCTGTATATAGGCGCCACTGGCAATATTCGCCGCCACACTCGCTCCTTCCAGCTGGCAGAAATGCCAGAAGCGCCTTTGCCCGACAGATAGTTCATATAATGCATTTGCTGCCGCTACCGGAATTGTATTTGCTCCGCTATGTTCTTTTTCCAACAGGTACCGCTGCAGGGAACGTATGGTGTGATGCTCAAACACTTCTCTTACCGTCAGCTCAAACCCGGCGGCCCTCAGGCGGGAAACCAGCCTCACCGCTTCCAGGCTGTTCAATCCATTCCGGAAAAAGTCTTCGTCAGGATCGCCTGAAACACTGAATACTTCCTGCACGAGCGCTTTCACCGTGTCTTCATCCACCTGGTAGTATGCTCTATCAAGCATGGCCAGCGCCTCCAGCTGACTGTCATAATCGCCACGCTCAAACTGCTGTACCAGCAGGTAATGTTGCACTTTGCCACTGGTAGTACGGGGTACGCTTTTCACCATGACGATCCTGTCAGGCACGATACCCAGTTTAGCAAGTAACTGTGCCCTCAGCTGTATCACCAGGGGATGGAACTCCTGTACTGATCTGCGGAAATGCACAAACAACACCAGCTCATGTTTATCACTGCCGGCAGGCAATGCCTGGCAGGCAACGATATCGCCCGGCTTAATGCCAGGTATTTGTGCATGGTGCTCTATATCCTGGGGATAATAGTTTTGCCCGTTAATGATAATAATATTCTTGGCCCTCCCTGTGATGTATAATCTCCCTTCACTGATAAAGCCAAGATCGCCTGTTTTCAGCCAGCCATTTTCGATGGCCCGGCTGCTTGCTTCCGGATTGTTATAATAACCGCTTGTTACATTGTGACCACTGATCCATATATTACCAATATGATCGTCTTCCAGCCATTCGCCCTGATCGTTTGTAATAGCAATGCTGGTCGAGGCCATCGGGTAGCCCACACAGGCAAAATGCAGCCTGTCTGGTACGTACCGAACACGATCGCCTGTTTGGAGGTAATTCCTGTCCAGCGATACAAACTGCAGGGGTTCTCCCGGTGTAGGCAGCGTTACCGCCACACAGGCCTCCGCCAGTCCATAGCCGGGGAACATCGTATGTTCCCTCAGTCCGAAGCTGCTCATTACCCGCATGAAGTCTTCACAAAGCGATTTATTGATAGGCTCTGCGCCGTTATAGATAATCCTCACTGCTTCCAGGTTCCAGGCTGGCCTGTCAATACCGGACAATGCAGCAAGGATATACTGATAGCCGAAATTCGGCGAATACAATTGCGTGATCCTGTGCTGATGCGCCTTCTCCATCCATAACAGTGGTCGCCTGATAAAAAGCGGCGTTGCGATCAGGTATTGATCTATACCGGCAATTACACAGGACAGGTGAAAGCATATCAATCCCATGTCATGCGTCAGCGGTAACCAGCTCAGTGCCTTGTCAGCGGCGGTGGTGGCTGATCGTTCCCGGATGTCGCTGATATTGGCCAGCAGATTGCCATGCGTCAGCGTCACGCCCTTTGGATGAGAAGTTGAACCGGAAGAGAACTGTATGTATGCGATATCTTCCGGCGCCGATGACAGGTATGTACCACTGCCTGCTTCGGCTGTCAGTGAGGCAACAGGTATATGCCGTGTACGCATCTCTTCCCAGGCAGGCAAACAATCCTTTTCCTCCGCATAGCTGCGGGCAGGCGCGGCCCAGTTATCCTCGCTGAGCAGGAAAGGATGATGTAGTGTGCTCCATACGTTGAACAGCTTATCCTTATGCCCTTCCTGGCTCCCCATAGCAATGGGAACAGGAATGATCTTCCCGTACAGGCAGGCCCAGAAAACCGTCAGGAAAAGCGCATTGTCCTCTATCTGCATCACCAGTTCATCGCCGGGCTGTAGTCCCTGCAGTGTAAGGTTATGCAGCACATGCAATGCGTTCTTCCGCAGCTCATCGTAGCACAGGCACCGTTCCTTATCTGAAGCCAGAATAAAGGTGATACCGCTGGTACCCTCCGCAGCCTGCTGAAGTATATCAACCAGAGAATTACAACGCTCCTGTATCATGAACACAAATGGAGTTTCCTTTTTTATTTGCCTACGTTCACCAGCAGCATATCGGGGCCCTGCTGGTTTCCGGCTGAATTAAGTAACAATGGAAAATCGGGGTTATCCAGTATCCAGAAGGCTTCCTTACCATCCTGGCTGGTTACATAAAGGGATTTCACCTTTTTGTTGTTGACCTTGATCTGCGAAGCCGCCGGTGCAGGTTTCAGTACATAGGTGGTGCCGCCATATACCGCCTTCTTATTTTTCACCAGCTCTTTATAGAACTTCTGGGAATAGAAGAACAATGTCTGGTCTTTCTTCACATGCCTTTCCTCACCGGGATTCAGGTTGTCCCAGTTAAGGCTGCTTCCGTCTTTTGTACCTTCCGGTGTTACCAGGCATTTCCCCTGAATGGTCTTCTTTCCATTGATGACCTTATACTGGAAACCGACGCCAGTCTTATCCTTGTACAACACAGTGATCAGGAAATCTATGATACTGCCGTCCGGCCCTTTGGCGGCATATTTCAGCACATCGCCTTTTTTAATGTTGATCTGGCCATTGGCGTTTACCTGGGCTTCGGCTGAGAAAAAGCCCATGAGGAGCAAAAGAAGAATACTTAGATAACGCATAATTATATGGTGTTTTTTAAGGAAAATCCAGCATAAACGTTCCGCACGATCAGGCTGGCTATTGCAGTGGTGTGTTCGAGAATGAAGAAATGATCACCCGGATATTCGCGGAGCACAATAGGAAGCATTGTCTCCCTTTGCCAGGCCTCCGCCTGTTCACGGCTGATCCTGTCTGACAAGCCGTTGAAAACAGTAAGGGGTATATGGAATGGCTCACAAGGGGTATACTCATAAGTCTCCACCGCTTCAAAATCTGCACGGAGTATAGGTTCGTACAATTCCAGTATTTCACTGCTGTTCAATATTTCATCGGTTGTACCACCCAGCGAACGTAACTGCTCTATGAACTGCGGCCTGGGTAACTTGTGATAATCCGGCATATCCCTTCTCATGGAAGGTGCCCGGCTACCGCTGATAAACAGGTGTACCGGCAATGGCAGTTGCGCATCCCTTATCTTCTTCGTTAAAAGATAGGTCAGCAAGCCGCCCATACTATGGCCATATATGGCATATGGTTCCTGCAGCTTCGCCCTTACCTGCCTGAAAAGGTCCTCACACAAGAGATCCAGTCGCTTCAACAAAGGCTCACCATAGCGGGTGCCCCTTCCCGGGTAATCCAGCGGAATGGTAGTCAGGGAACTCCCTATTGCCTTCTCCAGCGGCAGGAATGAATAGCGGTTGCCACCTGCAAAAGGGATACAAAACAGATTAACATTTACCATCTTGAAGGCTTAATTTTCGACTACCTTACCGGCATATACCGGGCTATCACTTACAATTTTTCCGTAGTTAAACTTGATGATGCGCGTGGCACAATCATAATAATCATCATCGTGGGTAATGGCAATGATGGTCTTTCCCTTTTCTTTCAGCAGCGGTAATACCTGCTGGTAAAAGTATCTCCTGAAACGGGGGTCCTGTTCCGCCGCCCATTCATCCAATACGATCACTTCCTTATTTTCCAACAGGGCGTAAATAAGTGCAAGCCGTTTCTGTTGCCCTTTGGAATATTTCTTACCCAGGGTCTTCTGCTCTCCGTCCAGCTTCAGGATCTTTCCCATATCCATCAGCTCTATATACTCCGACAACTGTTCATTGGCGGCGGTTAACTCAAAGCCATCATAGTTGTCATTGAATAAATAATTGGTGGTAAACACAGCGCTCATGCTGTCACTGTAATTTACATAATTCTTATCGCTGATCTCACGATCGTTCAGATAGATCTTGCCTGAATAAGGCCTGTAAAGCCCTGACAGTAAATAACCAAATGTGCTCTTGCCACTGCCGTTCCCACCTGTTACAAACACGATCTCTCCCCGCTGAATGGCAAGATCAAAAGGCTCCAGGTGAAATCCCTGTTCCTTTCCCTTATCGTAACGGTAGCTTACACCTTCAAAACGTATGCTGTCGAACGGCTCCTCCGCCAGGTTAACAGTAGCAGCAGTATGGCTGTCAAGGGCATCCAGCATACTGTCAAATACGTTCAGTCGCTGCACAGATATCTTAACTGCGGTATATGTAGGCACCAGGGTTAATATAATGGCAATCGGTCCTATAAGATACAAAATAGTGATCAGAAATGCAGATGTTTTTGCAATGTCCAGGTGGAACATAACAGGCAGTACAAACATGGTAATACCCATTACAATATACCAGCTATAGCTACCTATCAGCTCATTATCCATGTACTTGACGGAAGTACCTATGGATATGTTCCTCCCTGCTTCCCTGTTCTTTATCAGGAAATTGTCGAATATGGAAAGATTCCTGACAATGCTCATCTTCAGCTCCTTAAAGCCATGCAGCAGGTCTTCCAGGTGTTTATAGTACACATTCTGTAAATCGCGCTGCCTGTTCAGGTCGGCTTCAATCGCCTTGTTGCGCACAATATAGAACACCAGCAATGCCGCCATCACCAGCAACACAAATGCAGCTCCCAAGGGGGCTATCCAGAACAGGTACCCGAAGCAGCAAAGGATCACTACGAAGGCATTGAACGCATTCATAAATACTTCCGGTGCATGTGCCAGTACCTTTGTATCGTTGATGGCTGTATATACCTTCTCATTGCCCAGCGATTCAAAATCTTCATAGGAGGCATGACGCAGTTTGGTGAGTATCGTGAGCTCGAAGTCAAACAATATGTTGTTGGTCAGCCGGATCATGTAAGCCTGAAAATACCTTGAACAGACCAGTGAGGCTGTTACAATTACAATAAAGATCAGCCAGTTGTATTGAGGGAATACAGGAAATGGCTTACCTGCAATAGTGCTGTTGATAAAGATCAGCAAACCTCCGTTCAGCAAACTATTAAACACGCCCAACACCACCACATACCCGATCGCTTGTTTCGATTTCTTTATCAGTGTATCGAGAAAACCCATAAGAATAGTTTTAATAGAGATTCTATAAAGAAGGCACTTCAAAGACCTCCGAGAATATGTTGAACGTTAGTATGATGATGAGCAGGTCCATATCATAAGGCGGGGTAAGGATAAAGTCCTTATGCGTATACATGGCCTTCAACCTTTCTACCGTATCGGGGTTGAAATATCCTCTTCTTTTGATGTAGTCGTAAGACAACAGGTCGTTCACCCATTCATTGTTATTCTTCAGTAACTGCGGACTACCAGGCGCCACAAACCCAAACTTCTCACGGTCGATAATTTCCCTTGGCACATATTTATCTGCCAGTCGTTTGAGAATATACTTCTCCTTCATATTCTTCAGCATCAGCCCCGGAGGTATCTGCCGCACAAATTCTACCAGTGGTACGTCCAGGAAGGGATAACGCCCTTCTACGTTATTGGCCAGCGTCATCCTGTCGCCATGATCAGCGATGAGGTGCCCCGCCAGTCTGAGTTTAAAGTCTACATAAGAACGCTGGTGGAAAATATGCCTGTTCTGTAAACGCTTATGTGCTACCGCAGGCCGGCGGAGGCAATCAAACTGGCTGTACACATCATTAACGCCTGCGGAATAAAGCGCTTCTTTGGTGCTTTTAAATTCATATTCATTCTTCTCGTAGATGAAGTCTTCATTCCCCCACAAGGTTTTTCTTACCTGGTCTTCCATCAGGTAGTCCAGGTCTTTTACAACGCCGTTCTTCGCACGCTGGTAGTCAAACTTATAACCTGCATATCCGCCAAACAGTTCATCAGCCCCTTCTCCTGACAGGATCACTTTGATCTGCTGGTCCTTTGCTTTTCCGGACAATGCCAGCGAACAAACATTATAGGTTTCTTTCAGTGGCGCTTCGGAAAAGTATACCACCTGTTTCAACTTATTGTCCAGGTCTTTCCAGTTGAACTCCACCTCGTGATGCATGGAGCCGATGTGCTCACTCATGAGCCGCTGATAGCGCTGTTCATTGATCTCCTTATTGTCGGGCGAGCCGGAAAAACAAATGGAAAAAGAACTGAAGTCCCTGCCGTTCTTCAGGCTGCGCATGGTAGCGCCGATAATAGACGAATCAAGACCTCCGCTCAGGTAAAAACCAACCGGCACATCGGCATGCATACGGTACCTGACAGATTGCTGTAACAACTCATCCAGCTGTTCTATGTAATAAGATTCCGTTCTCTCTTCAGAGATATGCGCTTCTTCGGGGTATTCCAGGTCCCAGTACTCATGTAGCTCCAGCTTACCATTGCTGTACAAACCATAGTATCCCGGCTGCAGGCTTCGTATGTGTTTGAACATGGTGACAGGCGCTATATTGGCCGGGAAAGAAAATACCTGGTCAAGCCCGCCGAGGTCCACATCCCTGGGCATACCGGGGAATTCCAGCAGCGCTTTCATTTCGGATCCGAACAGGAACACGTGTTCCTGCTGACTATAGAACAAGGGACAAATACCGAAATGGTCCCTCGCAAAGAATAGTGTCTGTTTATTCTTATCATACAGGGCAAATGCAAACTGCCCGTTCAGCATATTCAGGAATCCGGTTCCATATTCGCGGTACAGGTGAAGGATCACCTCTACATCGCATGCAGAACGGAATATATGCCCCCTGGCCTGCAGGTCAGCCCTTAAGGCTTTGTAGTTATAGATCTCCCCATTGCAGATCATCACGATGCTTTCGTCTGCACTGAAGAAAGGCTGTTGCCCGTGTGCGAGGTCTATAATACTGAGACGGCGGAAGCCAAAGCCGACATGCCCGTCTGTATAACTGGTGGCATCGTCTGGTCCGCGATGTTCCATCTTTCCTGCCATCCGTCTTAATATATGCTCATCAACGGTCTGCTGCCTGTTATTGTAAATGATCCCGGTTATACCGCACATAAGAATAGTTTAATTGAGCTCGAAATGAGTAGCTGTATTGCTTGTAGCCGTAAACGTTACGATCTCACCAAATACATAGAAAGCTGCGTCCAGGATAGCCTCGTCTGCTGTGGCCCGTTGTTCCGCAGCCGCCAGCTGCTCCGGCACCGGCCAGCAGATGGTGACGGTATTGATACCGTTTGTACAGATATCTGCAGGTACCGTCAGTGAATGACGGGTCCATTTCCCTGATACCTGTACTTCACTTACCTGTATGCCATTTAATAGCACGGTGATCTTACCCTCCTCCGTTAATCCGGGCACACGGAGCGAGATATCAAAGAATACCGGCTCGTCTTTGGCAGCTACCAGGAAGAAGACAGATTGTGCATCCCGGGACTGATAGAAGGCTGCTTTCGTTCCCTGGTATTCATCGTATGAAGTAGCGTGGTAGAATGCCTCCAGCAGGTTCACTGCCTGCATAGCCACGCCATGTTCCTTATTTCTCAGGTCATCCACATACTTACTGAGATTAACACCTGCAGTCTGTAAGGCGGCCACCATTGCATTCACCAGGTCTATTTCCATGGTCTTGCCCCCACGGGGATGCAGCAGCGCGTGTACATACCTGTCCAGGCGGGTGTTTCCTGTTACCAGTATTTCCAGTGTTTTGCAGAGATTATTGGAAGCGCTGCGGCTCATCATATCACAGTAGTAGATCATGGTGCGGGCAATCTCTTTTGAATATTGCAGCGCCTTTACGCAGTGATGATACAATATCCCATACTGCTGGCCCCAATGTGCATTATGAATGGCGGCAAACAGGTGCGCCATGGCATGTACTTCCTGGTCGGGCCTGATGCTGGCTGCTGGCACTTTACCATTCGCCTTATTACCTGAAAGCGCGAGGATCCTGTCGGCTACGGCCTGCATGGCTACCTGTATACCTTCGGCAGTAAAGTGGCAATAGTCCAGGAACAGGTCCCTGCCGGGTATTCTTCCGTCCAGGTGACGGCTGAATACTTCCGGAATGTCTACTACATCTATATTGTGCCCTGCCGCTTCCCGCAAGATGGTCTGCCTTGTAATGTTGAACATACGCGGCTTACTATTTGTGCGGCAGAACAGGGCGGTGTCTCTCGCCGTTTCAAGGTAAACGCGGGCTTTGTCGTATTCCTGCAATAACAGGTGCGCGTCGGCCAGCAATTCATATCCGTAAGGATGACTGGGGTCTAACGCTATCATCGTGCCGGCCTGCGCAATAGCGTCCTGTGCATCTTTAGCTTTTAAGGCCAGCTCCGCCTGGTCTCTCGCGGCTATCCAGCCGGCAATGCCATTATCCGGCAGCCTCGATATAAAGCGCTCTCCCGGTGTACTTCTGCAATCCAGCAGATTGAATTCCGGTATCGCAAATATTACCGGCAATGCAGGCCCTCCTACTGTTCGTACGTACGCCAGGAAGTCCTGTACCAGTTTAGCAAACAATTCTTCCAGTATCATTCTCGCACTGCCGATATCCTGGTTTACCACTAACGCTTCTCTTACGCGGGACAAATATGTTTTATCAGTCAGTATCATATTCACCAGGTCATCCCGCCAGTTATTACCGGCCAGGAACAATACCATATCGGGCTCCAGGTCGAGCGCTTCGCGATAACGTTCTTTCAGCCCCGCCATACCCAGGTTGGTTTCCGCCAGGTCTATTACTTCGAATTCATCTTTATCGGCATTGCCATTCAATAAAGTACCCAGCACCTGTGCAGGTGTAAAACCAGGGTCCAGCAGAAAGCCACGGGCAACAGATTCGCCCAGCAGCAGCACCCTTTTGCGTTGTCCTTTAGCCGGGATCGTGGGGATGTCTGCAAAATATGTCCAGCGGGCTTTCCTGGCTACATCCCGGCTATACACAATTTCGCCATCTACCTCTTCCGGTTTGTAAATGCCGATATGCCCTGTTGCGGTGAATGCTGGTAATGATGTATCTGCAATCTGTTCATTGCTAATACCCAATTCTTCGAACAGGGTATTGACTGCTATAGTGGACGACTGCCCGCTGCTCAGTAATACTGCCAGGGCGTCTGCTTTTTCTCTCAGTGCTGATGATGGTCGTACAGACATAATCCTCTTTTTTAATTAAGATCAGATAAAAGTGTAGACATTAGGATTCAGTTCAAATGAAGGACGTTCCAGGAGATTCTGGTTGATCATCTCCAATACGCTGGTATCATTGTTTTCATTGTCAATGATAAAGTCCTCCAGTATCAGGCAGTCGATATCGGTGGTTACGAAACATATCAATGCTTCTTCAGGATTACATACTATCGGTTCATCTCTCACATTGAAAGATGTGTTCAGCAGGATAGGACAGCCTGTCAGATCAGCAAAAGCTTTCAGTAATGCCGCAAACCGTGGATTTGTCTTTTCACTTACAGTCTGGACCCTCGCAGATCCGTCTACATGGGTGATAGCCGGCAGATCGAAGGAAGAAATCACCTGGCAGGTTTCCAGCATAAAAGGAGAAGGATGATCTATATCGAAATGTGCCGGTGTTGCCGATTCCAGTACCGCCGGCGCAAAAGGCCGGAATGCTTCACGCTTTTTTACCATAGCATTGATGCGGTCGCGCATATCTGCGCCCCTGGGGTCTGCCAGTATTGAGCGGGCGCCCAGTGAACGCGGCCCAAACTCCATCCTGCCATGGAACCAGCCTATCACCTTTCCTTCTGCCAGGCGCTGTGCTACCTGTTTCACCAACTCGTTCTCATCCGGGTGCTGGGTGTAACGCAGCGAAGTGGCGCTCAACAGTTTTCTGATCTCTGCAGCGCCATAGGAAGGTCCGAGGTAAACATGTTCCAGCTGGCTGGTCATTCCTTCTCCGGATAGATCAGTATGTGCCAATGCGGCTGCTCCCAGTGCACACCCTGCATCTCCGGCAGCGGGTTGCACGAAGAGTTGCTTAAAAGGGCTATTCTTCAGGATCTTCCCGTTCGCCACACAGTTCAGGGCTACACCTCCTGCCATACACAGATTTTCCGCTCCTGTCTTTTCATACAGGTAACGCGCTTTCTCTATCAGGATCTCTTCCAGCACTACCTGCAGACTAACAGCAATGTCTTCATGCACGGGAAGTATGGCTGTTTCCTTTTTCCTCGGCGCCAGACCGAATAATGCAGGCAAAGCTTCACTATACATTTTCTCTCCCTTCAGGAAGTCAAAGTATTCCATGTTCAACTCATACTGACCAGCCTCACCATTCCTGATCAGCTGCCTTATTTTATCGACATATAAAGGTTTGCCGTAAGGCGCCAGTCCCATTACTTTATACTCACCACTGTTGACGCTGAAGCCCAGGTAACTGGTAATGGTACTGTATAATAATCCCAGTGAATCGGGGAAAGAAACTTCTTCAAACAGTTCCAGTTTCGCACCTTTACCTATGCCATAGGTAGTGGTAGCCCACTCTCCCACACCATCTACCGTGAGAATAGCGGCATGGTCATAACCGGAATAATAATAACTGCTGGCAGCATGCGACAGGTGATGTTCATAGAACCTGACAGGGCCATCATATCCAAACTGTTCCCTGATCTGACGTTCTACGGCTGCATGATCTGTATTCCGTATACTATCGGCAGTGATCAACCTGCTGCCACTCCAGAGTTGCCTGGATAATTTCTTTACCGGATCTTCATAATAGGCGATGCAATCAATATCCGAAATGGTGATGCCTGCTTCTTTCAGGCAATAGTTAAAGGCTGCCTTTGGCAGATCGGGATCATTCTTTTTCCTGCTGAACCTTTCTTCCTGCACCGCAGCTTTCAATACGCCGTCCTGGAGTATACAACAGGCTGAATCATGGTAAAAGGCAGAGATGCCAACTATATTTAAACTCATGGATGATGATTTTTATAATGGTTAAAAACCTTTGTCTATAGTAGCGCTGAACATGTCAGACTGGAAACGTTCTTCTTCACGCTCTGCTGCTGTGAGGTAATTGAGTGCGGTTAATGCCAGGCCGGGCTGCACCGTCACAGCTTCCATCAGCTGTTGCAGGTGGAGTAGCATACGTTCAATGCGCGCCCTGTCATAGATATCGGTGTTGTATTCTATGCTGCCGCTGATATGTGTTCCCTGGTCTTCAAACTGGAAGCGGAGATCTCCCTTACTGATGCCAGGATCGATCGCTGCGGGCGTGATCTGTACATGGGCCATTTCAGGCAGTGCAGTGGCTTCTACCTGTACGTTCTGTAATATCAATACGACATCAAACAATGGCGAGCGACTAAGATCCCTGTTCACTCCTAATTCTTCTACCAGCCTGTCGAAGGGGTACAGCTGGTTATCGAATGCTTCCAGCGCTGTTTGTTTTACTGCAGACAGTAAGGTATCAAATCCGCCCTCTCCGTTGATATTGCTTCTCAAGGCGAGTGTGTTCAGATAGTAGCCGATCTGCCCCTCGAGATCCGGATGATCACGACCTGCTACCGGTGTTCCTACAATGATATCCTGCTGGCCACTGTAGCGGAACAATAACAACTTCACGAGCGACAGTAAGCCCATAAACATCGTTACCTGACGTTCCTCCAGGAATGAACGCCACCGGCTACTGAGCTCAGGGCTCCATTCAAAGAGGTATTGCTGTCCGTTATAAGTCTGCACAGCTGGTCTTGGCCTGTCTGCCGGTAATTCCAGTACCGGTAATGTTCCTCCCAGCTTTGACAGCCAATAACTACGTTGCGCCTTCAGGCGAACGCTGTCCATAGCTGTTGCCTGCCAGTGTGCATAATCCTTGTATTGCAGGGGCAATGGAGGCAATGTAATTTCCGCATCTGCTACATAAGCATTGTACAGATGCAATACTTCCCTTACCAGTATCTGCAATGACCACTCATCTGCTACGATATGATGGATGGCGAATAAGAGCACATATGCTGTATCCTCACAATGAAGTAAGGTGACACGCATCAATGGTCCCGTGCCAAGATCGAATGGCGATAAGGCTACGTGTTTTTTGTATGCTTCTACCATCTCATCCTTATCGGCTGCCGCTCTCAGGTCTTCATATTGTATGCTGACATTGGGCTGTATGAGTATCTGCTGTCTCGGCACACCACTGTTCAGTACAAACACTGTTCTCAGGCTCTCATGGCGCAGTACCAATGTGGTAAATGCGCGCTGCAGCAACGCAGGGTATAAGGTACCTTCCAGCTGATAGCTCATGAAAATATTGAACGTAGCCTGCCCCTCCATTTGTTCTTCCAACACCCACAAGCGCTGTTGCGCATAGGAAAGCGCATAGTCTGCGGCTTCCGGCACATGCGGGATAGCCAGGTAAGCGGTCTTCAATGCACCCAATATCAGTTTTGCCTGTCCCGCCACAGTAGGATGTTCAAAGACATCGGCAATGCTCAGCTGTACCTCACACATTTTGTAAATGCGGGATAGTAATTGTATCGCCTTGAGGGAAGAACCTCCCATTGTGAAGAAAGATCCATTCCGGCCAATATCCTGAGTGCCGAGTATCTGTTCCCATATATCGGCTACCAGCCGTTCTATACCGGCATGCGGCAATTCCCGTTCATGGCCAGCTAATACTGTTTCCGGACGTGGCAGGCGTTTGCGATCCACCTTACCATTGATATTCATCGGGAATACTTCCAGCCAGATGTATGCTGCCGGCAGATGGCTTTGTGGCAATACCACTGCCAGTGCATTTCTCAATTGTGCTGCTTCGTAAGGCCGGCCGGTATAGTAACAGATCAGTTCCTGCTCTTCATGCAGTACCAGTTCTGTCTGTGTAATGCCTTCCTGCTCCAGGATAGCCGCGCGCACGCCTGCCGTTTCCACCCTGACACCATGCAACTTCACCTGCTCATCTTTCCTACCCAGCAGTTCAAGTATTCCTCCGGGAAGATAACGTCCCAGATCGCCGGTACGTACCACCTGTACTCCTTCCAAAAAGGGGTGCGCTATAAATATGTCTTTGTGAACGGGTGACAGATAGCCTTTTGTAATGAAAGGACTGCTGATATACACTTCCCCGATCTCACCTTCCTGGCAATAGTGATTGTTATTTAACACTCCTATGGCAGTGTGCGTAATAGGTTGCCCCACGGGGATGACTGCGCCAGGCGCCAGTTCAGCTTCTGGTATATGATAGTAGGTCTTTAATACGGTTGTTTCTGTCAAACCATAGAGGTTTGACACTTTGGCCGCTGCACCCTGTACGGCTCTCCAGTTGATCACATCCCTGCCATACAGGCGCTCCCCTGCCAGCACCACCTGTCGCAGGGCGGTTAAAGCCCCTTGCAGGCTGGCGGTGATCAAACGGAACAATGAAGGAACCGTTTGCAGTATCGTGATCCGGCTATCGGCTAACCAGGCAGTGAGCTGGTCCATCTGCAAACGAATGGCCGGCGATGGAATATGTAAGGTAGCTCCTGTCATCAGTGCAGGGAAAATATCTTTCAGTGAGGCATCGAATGTTACAGGCGCCAGCTGGCTGATATGATCATCTGCTCCAATATTGAAAGCAGCCGCATGCCAGTGTGCGTAATGACTGATACTACCCTGGCTTCCCACAATACCTTTGGGCATTCCGGTAGAACCCGAAGTATAGTAAATATAGGCCGGCATATCGCTGGTAAGCTGTGCTGATGCCCCTGCGATTGTAGCTTCCAGCGCTGCCGGCACCAATATCCTGGCGGTATGACCGCTTTGCTGCAGTATTGCTTCCCAGGTTGACACCTGCTCACTCTCCGTGATCACTATAGCCGGTGCTGCCTCTTTCAGTATATAGATCAGCTGCTGTACGGGCATGGTGACATCCATGGGCAGGTAGATCATGCCGGCTTTGAAACATGCCAGCAAACTGCTTACCTGCGTGATCCCTGCTTTTAATGCAACAGCCACGGTTGATTGTACGCCGGTGCACTGTTCCAGGTGAGCGGCCAGCATATGATAACGTGCTGCCAGCGCTTCGTAACTGATATCACCCTCCCCATCGATGATAGCTGTTTTATGAGGCTGTTGTAATGCCTGCGCGTCTATCACAGCTGTGAGCAATGGATATACAGGCGCTGGTATAACGGCATTGAATGATGCGACATGTTGTGTTGCATCGTCCCTGTAGGCCAGCGATGACACAGGTGCTTCCGGCGACTGAAGTACCAACACCAGCAATGCCTGCAGGTCTTTAATGATCTGCATTACACGTTCCCTGTTGAAGAGATCTGTACTATATTCAATATTTCCGCTGATATAACCGTCTTCTTCCGCGAAGAGGAATCGCAGATCGCCTTTGCTGGTTTTCAGCTCTCCCGGCAGGGGAACGATGTCCACGCCTTCCATTTCCAATGCATCCAGGCGTTCCAGGCGGATGTTCTGCAGTATCATCACCACGTCAAAAACGGGGTTCCGGCTGAGGTCTTCTCCTGCGCCCAACAGCTCTACCAGTCTGTCAAAAGGATAGACCTGGTGTTCAAACGCATCTGTGGCGGTTTGTTTCACGTGCTGCAGTAACACGTTGAATCCTGCATCGCCGTTCACCTGGGTACGTAAGGCCAGTGTATTAAGATAATAGCCGATCTGGTCTTCCAGGTCTGCATGATCTCTTCCGGCTACCGGGGTGCCTACAATAATATCCTGTTCGCCGCTGTAGCGGTATAAGAGCACTTTTACAAGCGATAATAATCCCATGAACAATGTAGCCTGATGCTCCTGTACATATTGCTTCAGCCTTGCACTACTTTCTTCAGACAAACGGAATGTCAGCTGCTCTCCGTTGAATGATGGCACAGCCGGCCTTGGCCTGTCGGACGGTAAGCTGAGTTGTGGCAAGGTTCCTCCCAGTTGTTGCAACCAGTACTGTTCATGTTCAGCTAAGCGTTCCCCGCTCAGTTCCTGTGCCTGCCATAGTGTATAGTCCTTGTATTGAATACGCAAAGGCCTCAGCGGATTCTCCTCACCTTTTACACCGGCATTATAACTGATCAGCAGATCTTTTATTAACACCTGCATAGACCACTCATCGGAAATAATATGATGCAACGCCAGGAGCAGTACATGCTCTTCCGCTCCGGTCTGTAACAAGGTTACGCGCATCAGCGGTCCTCGGTCCAGTACAAATTTCCACTCTCCTGCCTGGCGGATACGGGTGATGATCGTTTCGTCCTGCAGCTGTACATCTTGCAGATCTTCATACATTATCCGGAAGCCGGCTTCCACTATTTGCTGCATTGGGATTCCCTCGCGACTGACAAAGATTGTCCGCAGACTTTCATGTCTTGCCACCACCGCTGCAAATGCAGCTTCCAGCACATCCTGTTTCAGCGGCCCGACGATGCGATAGGCTTCAATGCCATTGAAGGCCTGCACATCCTTCAGGCGCAG
Source organism: Chitinophaga filiformis (assembly GCF_023100805.1). Lineage (NCBI taxonomy): Bacteria > Pseudomonadati > Bacteroidota > Chitinophagia > Chitinophagales > Chitinophagaceae > Chitinophaga > Chitinophaga filiformis. The sequence goes on along the minus strand of NZ_CP095855.1, from coordinate 2,509,609 downwards.
GGTTTGCAGCCATAAGCGTTGCTGGGCGTGCGACAGCGGGTAGTATGCAACTTCCGGCGCCACAGGTATTTCCCTGAACTGCTGTTGCTGCGCCTGATCAATCAATGCTGCCAGGCTTACCAGCACAGTATTCCCGAAAATATCCCCGATGGATAACTGCACGCCAAAATCACGGTATATTCTTGTGATCAGCTGGATGGCTTTCAGGGAGTGACCACCGGATAAAAAGAAATCGCTGGAGAACCCGATATCGCCTCGTTGTAGTATCTCTTTCCAGACAGCCAGCAGGCGCTGTTCTGTCGGGGTTCCTCCTGTTTCGTCCGCAGCTGCTTCCTGGTCTGCAGGAACCGGTAAATGCCGGTAGCTGATCTTCCCGCTCCTGTTAAGAGGCAGGGCTTCCAGGTGAATGAAGCGGGAGGGTATCATATATTCCGGCAGGCTCCTTCCCAGGAACTGCCTCAATAAAAGCCCGTCAATCGCATTTTGAGCCGCATAATAGGCCACCAGGTGTTTGTCGTCCGCAGTAGTCCTCACAACGACAGCAACGCCGTTAATGCCCGGGAAAAGCGATAATGCCTGCGCAATCTCATCTTTCTCTATCCTGAACCCACGGATCTTCACCTGGTTATCTATACGTCCGCTGAACTGCAGGTTGCCATCCGGCAGCCAGCGGCCTTTATCGCCTGTTCTGTACAGCAAGCCGCTGCCAAAGGGATTGGCAATAAATTTATCTGCCGTCAGGCCCGGACGGCCAAGGTATCCGGCCGACAGGCCAGCGCCCGCGATGCACAGTTCTCCATCTATTCCCACAGGCTGGACCGCTGAAGCGGTATTCAATACATATACCTGCACATTTCCTACCGGCCTTCCGATAGGCAACGCACGTTTGCCCCTGTCTGATCTGCTCACTTTATAGAGGGTGGTACATACTGTATTTTCCGTAGGCCCATACCCATTATAGCAGGTGGTATATTCACCGGCTTTCAGTAAAGCTTCTACCGGCGCCACATCTCCGGCGGTGATCATGAAGCGTAATACAGACAGTTTTTCCGGAGGCAGCATGGCCGCAAAAGCAGATGGGAATACAGCAGCGGTAACGCCTGTTGCAACTATGCAGTCCAACAGCTTTTCCACATGCTTTACCACGTCTTCTTCCGGTATTACCAATACGCCACCGTTACCTATTGCCATGAAGGTTTCGAAAACAGCGCCATCAAAAGAGAAGGAAGAGAACAGGAGCACCTTGTCTTCCCTGTTGACAGACAACACATGCCGTTGGTTAAGGACCATATTTACAGCACTGCTATGCCTGATCTTTACGCCTTTCGGCTGACCGGTAGATCCTGAAGTATAAATAATATAGGCCAGGTCATCGGCGCCGGTTGTTATCGGCGGGTTTACTGTTGGCAGGTCTGCATTATACAGCTCGATATCCATTACTACCAGCGGTCCGCCGAAGTAATCAATATCAAACATGAAAGCAGATTCCGTCAGTAATATTTTTGCGCCGGCATCTTCCAGCATAAACCGGATACGGTCCTTCGGCAGCTTACTATCCAGGGGGAGATAAGCCAGCCCTGCTTTCAACGCGCCCAGGAGCCCAATGATCTGCCACTCATTCCGGCCGGGCATAATAGCAGCAATATCTCCCCTTTGCGCCTGGTGTGTATCCAACAGCAATCTTGCTAACTGGTTGGCACGTTCATTCAATGTGGCGTAGCTGCAGGTCCATCCAGGTCCTTCCAGTGCAATGGCATCCGGATGAAGTCTAGCCTGTTCCTCAAAAAGATCTATCAGTGTTTCCCTGACAGGAAAAACAACCGTTGTATTATTGAATGCTGTCAGCAGTTCCTGTTCAGCATCAGATAAGATCTCAAATGTCTGCAGGCTCTTTTCGGGAGACATCAGCACAGATCCCAGGAGCTGTTCCAGGTGCGCCGTCATCCGTTCTATACGGTCGCGGTTATACAGGTCGGAATTATATTCCAGTGTCAACCCGATGCCGGAAGCGGTGTATGTAAAGAAGAAGCGCAGATCGATCTTGCTGACCGGCAACTGTATGAGGGCATCTTCTACACTTAAACCGGGCATGGCAGGCAATGGCTGTTCACTGGTATTGTCAAGCACCACTACCACATCAAACAGCGGCGCCCTGCTCATGTCACGCTCCAGGTCCAGTTCATCTACCAGTGTATCGAATGGGTATACCTGGTGTGAATATGCTTCGAGCGCGGTCTGTTTAACCTGTTGTAATAAACTGCGGAAACTTTCCTTTCCGCTAAACTGAGACCGCAGTACCAATGTGTTGATGAAGAACCCTATCTGGTGTTCCAGGTCAGGGTGTTCACGTCCTGCTGCCGGCGATCCGATGATGATGTCTTCCTGCCCGGTATAACGGTACAATAATGTTTTTACCAGTGCTACCAATCCCATGAAGAGGGAAGCACCTTCTGAAGACGCCAGCTCTTTCAGGCCATTGCTTATTATTTCCGGCAATTTGATGTATACCTGTCCGCCGTTATACGTCTGTACAGGCGGCCGTGGATGATCAGCCGGCAGGTCCAGCACGGGTATGTCGCCTTCAAATTTATTCAGCCAGTAAGCACGGTGCAGCTGTACCCTGTCGCCCGTCAGCTCTGTTTCCTGCCATGCAGCATAATCCTTATACTGTCCCCTGAGTGCCGGTAAGTCATACGGCGTATTGTTAAGCGCCGCATTATATACTGCGATCAGCTCTTCCAATATAACACGCAGGGAGCGTTCGTCTGAAATGATATGATGCATGGACAATACAAACAGGAATACCTCGTCTGCCGTCTGCATTAATTTTGCTTTCAGCAATGGGCCGTTCTTCAGATCAAATGGTTCGAGCGCCAGCTGCATCGCTTTTTTCCTGGCCTGCTCTTCTGCCTGTACATGGCCACGCAGGTCTTCTTCCTGCAATACAAAGCCGCTTTCTGTTGCCGGCCTGATACGTTGCATAGGCACGCCTTCCACTACTTCAAAGACAGTCCGCAGGCTCTCATGGCGTTCAATCAATGTATTGAATGCAGTAATCAATGCACTGCGGTCCAGCTTACCTTCCAGCCGGTAGCATACCGGCAGGTTATAAGCAATTGAGCCTTCTGGTTCAAACTGATCCAATACCCATAGCCTGCGCTGCGCATGCGATAGCCTATAATGCGCCTGTTCCCCCACATGGCTGATAGGCGTATAATTACCAGCCTGTGTGCGGTCGATCTCCGCTGCCAGATCTGACAATACCGGATGCAGGAACAGGTCTTTCAGTTCTATTCTTATACCCAGTTGTTTATACAGCCGGGTCACCACCTGTATCCCTTTCAGGGAATGCCCGCCGGCATCGAAGAAGTGATGTTTTGTACCCAGCTGCTCATTCCCCAGTACGTCCTTCCATATTGCCAGCAGTACGGCTTCGGTTGTCGTTACAGGCTGTTCTGCTACAACTGCTGTATCTGCCTGTGGCGCTTTCAGTGCTTTACGATCTATCTTGCCACTGTTATTTATTTTAAATTGCTCGACCTCTACAAAGTAGGATGGCAGCATGTATTCAGGTAAGAACTGCTGAAGATGGGCACGCAGGCCGGCACTTGTTATATTGCCTGCGGCTGTATAATATGCTGCAAGGTATTTATCAGCATCGCTGCCAAAGGCTTTTACAACCGCGGCACTAACACCGGGATAAGTCAACAGCGCCTGTTCTACTTCTCCTGTCTCAATACGGTAGCCCCTGATCTTCACCTGGTCGTCCAGCCTTCCGGTAAAATCAATATTACCATCGTTTAACCAGCGGCCTGTATCACCTGTTCTATACATGAATCCCTCTCCATAAGGGTCTTTCACAAATTTTGCTGCCGACAGTATTTCGTTATTGTAATAGCCCATTGCTACGCCGGCTCCTGCAATGCATATCTCTCCACTGATGCCTACCGGCAATAACTGTTGCAGTTCGTCCAGTATATACATCCTTACATTATGCACAGGTTTCCCAATTGGCAATCTGCCCTGCCCTGCGTCTGCAACTGTTACCCGGTAAGAGCTGGCCCATACGGTGGCCTCTGTGGGACCATAACAGTTATAGTAATCTGCAAAGGCTGCACAGGCAAGAGCTGTCGGCACATGTGCAACATCGCCGGCGGTGATGATCTTCCGAAGGAAATGCAGCTTCGCTATATCCAATGCTGTCAGGTAGGAGACCGGTAATATTACCACCGTAACACCGGCGGTTTCCATATATTCCGTCACCCTGGCAGCATCCCTGCCCAGTGCAGCGGGTATCAGCACTAATGCAGCCCCGGCTGCAAAGGCCATAAATATCTCTGCCACGGATGCATCGAAGGAAGGAGATGCAAACTGTAACACCTTGTCTGCCGCTGTAGTACCAAACTCAGACAATTCGTTATGTACCATGTTCACCACACCGGCGTGATTGACCATTACACCTTTGGGCTTGCCGGTAGAACCGGAAGTATAGATAATATAGGCCAGGTCTGATGGACCTGTGCGTGAAGACAGATTATCTTCACTTACCGGCAATTCAGGTATCTCAATATCGGCTACCAGCAGCTGTCCGTTGAAATATGTTACATCCAGCAGGTAGTCTGATATAGTGATCAGCGATGCCAGGCCGGTGTCTTCGATGATGTACCTGATCCTTTCCGGTGGATAAGACGCATCGATGGGAACATAGGCCCCTCCTGCCTTCAAAACACCAAGAATAGCGATCACCAGCCATTCCTGCTGACCAGCCATCACACCAACAGGTGTGCCCGGCTCAACACCATGCTGCTGCCGTAACACTTTTGCCAGGCGATTGGCCTTCTCATTCAGTGCGCTGTATGTCATTGACCTGTCGCCGCATACCAGCGCCAGGGCATCCGGCGACTGCCTCACTTTTGCTTCAAAGAGGTCTGTCAATGTTATACCCTGTGGATATGCAAAGGCCGTATTGTTGAATACTGACAATATCTGTGTACGCTCTGCTTCGGGCAGGATATTCAATTTTGCCAGCTCCATTTCAGGATCGCGGGCAACAGACAGCATGAGGCTTTCGAGGTGCTGCATCATGCGCAACACACGGTCTTCATCATACAGTTCCCGGCTGTATTCCAGTTTCAGATAAAGCCCTTCGCTGGTTTCCCGGAATGTAAAATGCAGGTCCACCTTACTCAATCCCGGTTTGAGCACTACTTCTGAGATCTCAATATCATTCATCTCAGGATACAGGTCTTCAGCAGTATTCTCCAAAGTGATCACGATGTCAAACAATGGCGCACGGCTGATATCCCGCTCCAGTCCCAGTTCATCTACGAGCATATCAAAAGGGTAGGCCTGGTGCGTATAAGCATTGAAAGCCGTTTCCCTTAACTCCCGCAGATACTGGCGGAAGCTGGTCCTGCCACCCGGGTAAGAGCGTAGTGGTAAAATATTCAGGTAATACCCGATCTGGTTTTCCAGGTCGGTATGCTCCCTGCCTGCTACAGGTGTACCTACAATAATATCTTCCTGGCCGCTGTAGCGGAATAAAAGGGTTTTCACCAGGGCGGTCAGCAGTATAAAACGTGTTGCATATTCCTGTCTGCACAACAGTTCTAATCCGCTGATCGCTTCCTGGCTGAACCTGTAACTTACCTGTCCGCCGCTGTAATGCTGTACCACCGGCCTTAACCTGTCTGCCGGCAGTTCCAGCTTAGGCAGCGTACCGCCTAATTGTTCTTTCCAGTATTCCCTGTGCAGCATCAGCTGTGCATCGTTCAATGCATCCAGCTGCCATGACGCATAGTCTTTATAGTGTATCCTTAAAGAGGGTAACGGTGTAATACTTTCACGCTGAAAACTGTTATAGTAAAACAACAGCTCGCGTATCAGCAGGCGAATGGACCATTCATCTGCTATGATGTGATGTATGCACAAAAAGAACAAGCACTCCTCATTTGCAGTCTGCATTAAATGCACCCGCAGCAAAGGCGCCTGCGACAGATCAAATGGTTGTAATGCCAGTTCCAGTGCCTTTGCCTCGGCTACTTTACGGGCATCCGGTTCTCTGCGCAGATCTTCCCTCACGATGCTGAACGAGAGCTGTTCCACGGGAATAATTTCCTGCACCGGGTGATCGTCTTTCATTACAAAGCGGGTACGCAGGCTCTCATGTCTTGCCAGCAATGCGCTGAAAGCACTATCCAAAGCGGTCTCATTCAATGCGCCCTGGAAGTAGTAGCTCATGGGCAGATTATATAATACTGCATTTCCTTCCAGCTGATGCAGGAGCCATAATCTCCTTTGTGCATGTGACAAAGGATAATGTTCCTGCAATGGCACTTCGGGGATATGGAAATAAGTGCTATGATCTGCTTTTCTGATGGCTGCTGCAAATGCGCTTAATACGGGATAGCGGAACAGGTCTTTCAGGTCGGCCCTGATCTGAAGATCCCTGTATATTCTTGCCATCACCTGTATAGCCTTCAGGGAATGCCCACCGAGATGAAAGAAATTGTCTGTGATGCTAAGGGTATCCACTCCCAGTATTTCCTGCCATATGGCCGCGATGATACGTTCTTCTCTTGTTGATGGCGCCACATAGACGCTTGCATCCTGTATTTCCGGTACCGGCAATGCCTTCCGGTCGATCTTACCATTGGCATTCACCGGCAGTTGCTCCAGCTGCACAAATGCAGACGGTACCATATATGCCGGCAGGAATGCTGCCAGGTAATTGCGTAAGGCGGCGGTATCTATTTTTTCTGGCGCAACGAAATAAGCCATCAGCTTTTGTTCAGCGTCAACAGTTTTCACTGCTGCTACAGATTGCACAATACCTTCATATTGGTTGATCTGTTCTGCTATCTCGCCCATCTCCACACGATATCCCCTGATCTTCACCTGCTCGTCCTCCCTGCCAGAGAAATACAACAAGCCATCGAAGCCGATTGAGCATTTGTCGCCCGTGCGATATAACAGACCATTTTCCACTGATGGCACATGGAGGAACTTCTCTGCTGTTAATGCGGGCCGTTGCCAGTAACCAGCCGATAGCCCAGCGCCTCCTATGAAAAGATTGCCCGGCACGCCGGTGGGCACCGGTATAAAATGATCGTCCAGTAAATAAATATCAGTATTCGCTACAGGTCTTCCCAGGGGAATAGCTGTATCAGCAGTCCTTAGCCGGTGCGCTGCAGACCATATGGTTGTTTCGGTAGGACCGTATACATTCCAGACCTGCGCACCTGTGTTAAGCAGCTGTGCAGCCAGTGTACGGCTAAGCGCTTCACCTCCGGATAATAATTTCATACCGCTATGGCCTGTCCAGCCATGCTCAAACAGCAAGCTCCATAGTGAAGGTGTTGCCTGCATGATGGTGGGCCGCTGCCCGCGGATCATTTCCTGCAACAGGAATGGACTGTTCACGGTCTCATTCCCTGCCAGGATCACTGTTGCGCCGTTCAATAGCGGCAGGAATAATTCCAGTACCGAAATATCAAATGAATAGGTAGTGACTGCCAGCAGGCTATCGCTGCTCCTGACGTCCAGCATGGCGGTCATGCTATACAGGAGATTGATCACTGCACTGTTGGGCACCATCACTCCTTTAGGTGTTCCTGTTGATCCGGAAGTATACATCATATACGCCAGGCTATCGCCGCTGGCTACTATAGCTGGGTTGTCCACCAGCAATGTATAAGGCGCCTTAAATACTTCCGGCATGTATACTGCTGTACAATCCTCCGTTTCTTCCTGCCGGTCGCTCAGTATAATGCGGGTATCGCTATCCTTCAGCATGTAGGTGATCCTTGCTTCCGGCAAGGATGGATCTACAGGCAGGTAAGCTGCGCCTGTTTTCAGGATACCCAATATTCCTGGTAGTAAATATTCGTTCCTGTCTGTCTTCAGTGCAATCACCTGGCCCGGTACGATCTTAAACTGCTGCAGCAGGTAATTTGCCAACTGGTTGGCGCTTACATTCAGGTCATTGTATGACCACGTCTCATTCCCCACAACCAGCGCTTTCTGCTCCGGCGTACGTCGTACCTGTTCTTCAAACAAAGCGATCAATGTACTTGTAGCCGGGTATGCCAGTTGTGCTCCTGTCAGCTGTTGCCGTATCCACGCCACTTCACGGCCGGAAAGATAGCTGATCTTGTTTAGCGGTTGCCGGCAATCTGCCAGTATGCTTTCCAGCATTTGCAGCAGGTGATCGCATGCATTCATGATCCGCTGTGCGGCAAATACGTCCGTATTATATTCCAGTGTGAGCTTTACCGTATCTCCGGTATGTGAAAACCAGAAAGTGAGATCATAGAGGCTGGTGTGTACCGGCATACCGATCTGCGATACCTGCACGCCCTGCATTTCAGGTTCCTGTTGTGCAGCCTGTTCTTCCCTGTAAATAATGGCTACATCAAATACCGGCGACCGGCTCATATCTCTTTGCAGCTGCAATTGGTCTACCAGCAGATCAAAAGGATACACCTCATGTGCATACAGTGCCAGTGCATGCGCTTTGACCTGCTGCAGCAAAGTCACAAAACCCTGCTCTCCGTCAATGCGGCTTCTCAATGGCAATGTGTTCAGGTAGAAGCCTATCTGTTGCTCCAGTCCTGCCCCGCTTCTGCCGGTCACCGGTATACCGGTGATAATATCTTCCTGGCCGGAATAACGGTATAATAAAGTCTTCACCAGCGATACCAGCGCCATGAACATGGTAGCGCCCTCTGCTTCTGCGAGCGCCTTTAAACGGCCTGCCAACGTTGGGGGTAACGTTACTGCTACCTGTGCACCTTTATAGCTTTTCACAACAGGGCGTTCATAGTCTGCAGGTAATTCCAGCACAGGCAATTCGCCCTGCAGCTGCGACAACCAGTAGTCTGCGTGTTGTTTCAGATTCGTCCCGCTCAGTTGAGTAGCCTGCCAGGCAGCATAGTCCTTATACTGGAAGCTCAGCTCTGGCAATACCAATGCAGGATCCTTATAAAAGCCCAGCACTTCGCGGATCAGGACCTGCATAGACCATTCATCTGAGATGATATGATGCAGCGCATGCACCAGCACATATTCTTCTGCTGCAAGCTGCAAGAGGCTTACCCTGATCAGTGGCGCTCTCTCCAGGTTGAAATGCACCTGGGTTTCCCTGCTCAGTATTTCATCCAGTGCCTTCTCCTGTTCTGCCACAGCACGGAGATCGGTGTAGGCGATATTCCATTCCAATGATTCCGCAGAAATGATGACCTGCCTTGGTTCTCCATCTACAGCAATGAAAGCGGTACGAAGGCTCTCATGTCTTTTTATTACTGCCCTGAACGCCCGTTCCAGTGCCTGTACATCCACCTTACCCTGCAAGCGATAGGCATCTGGCCGGGAGTATGCGGCCAGTTTATCATGCAGTTGTTCCAATACCCATAATCTTCTTTGTCCGTGCGACAAGCCATAATGTGATTGTTGTACTACAGGCGTAATATTGGGCAGGAGATGCTTTCCACTGGCATAGATCAATGCTGCCTGTGCGGCGATGGATGGAGCATTGAAAACATCGGCGATAGATAGCTGCACTTCCATTTCGCGGTAGATGCGGGAAACCAGCTGTATTGCCTTGAGTGAAGAGCCTCCGGAAACAAAGAAGGATGCATTTCTGCTGATCTTCTCATTACCCAGTATCCGCTGCCAGATCTTCAGCAATTGTGTTTCCACTCCTGGTAGGGGGGCCTCATACTTATCATCTTCCAGCAGTTCCCACGGACGCGGTAGTTTTTTCCTGTCGACCTTACCGTTTATATTCAATGGGAAAGCAGGAAGCCAAACATAGTAAGCAGGCAGATATTCCTTCGGGAGTGTTGTTTCCAGCAATGCTCTCAGTGTGGCAGGTTCATATTCTTTACCGATATAATAGCAGATCAGTTCCTGCTGGAATTCATCGTTTGTATGTAATAATAACTCTACCTGTTCGATGCCATCCTGCTTTAATGCCACTGCTTTTACGGCATCCAGTTCAACACGTACGCCATGCAGCTTTATCTGTTCGTCTCTTCTTCCCAGCAGTTCGAGGTTACCATCTTCCCTGTACCGGCCAATGTCGCCGGTGTAACACACTATATCCTGCCTGTCGCTCACCAGCGGATTCTGCACAAACAGCCTGCTGTTCAGTGATGTATCCAGGTAGCCTTTGGTCATGAAAGGGCTCTTGATATAAATATCCCCGATTTCACCGGGAGCGCAAATCTGGTCCTGGTTTACCACGGCTATCATGCTATTGCTGATAGGCACACCTACCGGGATGGTTTCTCCCGGGTCCCAGTTCCAGGACTGAATATGATAACAGCTTTTCAGTATGGTAGTCTCGGTGAGGCCGTACATATTGGTCAGGCGGGTCTTTTCACCGTTTACCTGTCGCCAGTTCAGCACATCTTTCCCATACAGTTTTTCCCCTGCCAGTACCACCTGTTCCAGCAATGGCAGATCGCGGCCTCGCTCTTTCAGCGATTTAGTGATCAACCTGAATATGGAAGGTACTGTTTGCAGTAGCGAGATCTCTTTCTCATGTAACCAGGCCGTCAGCAGATCGCTTTGTTCCTTTACACCTGCGCCCGGTACATGCAGTGTGGCGCCTGCGGTGATAGCCACCAATATATCCTTCAGAGATGCATCAAATGTAACAGGCGCCAGCTGACTGACGCGGGTGTTGTCATTCACATTAAAGGCGCCCCTATGCCAGTGTATATAATGCGCCAGGCTTTTGTAAGAACCAATGATGCCTTTACTTATGCCGGTGGAGCCGGATGTAAAGAATATGTAAGCGTCGGATTGTTTGTCAATGGCCAGTCCCGGGTCTGTAAACTGCTGGTCGTCCAATGATATATCTGTACGTACATACCTGTAACCATCCCATTGCCACAACATGGCAGGTTCTTCTTCCGCGCTGATCACGCCCATCTCCTGCAGGTCCAGTTCTTTCAGCAGTCCATGCATGGAAGAAGGAAATACCAGTAATGGCGGCATAGCTCCGCCCAATGAAGCGAGCATAGCCTCCAGTGCAGGCTGATGGTCGCTTTCTGTTATGATGAATGCAGGATTAGTCTGGTTAAAAATATGATGGGCAGGTGTGCCGGTATTGCGGGATAAGGGCAAATACACCACGCCTGCTTTCAGGCAACCTAACAATGCGCTGACCAGGTGAACGCCGGAAGGCAATATCACTGCAACATTGGCGCCGCTGCTGATATTGAGCGACAGTACCAGGTGTGCAATCCTGTTGCCCTGCTTATTCAGCTGCTGATAGGTAATACTATAGTGATCTTCTTCCACAGCAGTTTTTGCGGGGTATCGTTCAGCAATATCTTCAAAAACAGTATGGATCAACTCTTTTATCATACAAAAGCAGTATATTTTTTGAAAACGAAATAGCTCCGCCAGACCGCCCTGGAAGGGCAGCCAAACAGCAATGCTGCAGACCTTGCGGCCCGCTGTGTTCTACATCAAAACAGGAAATAACACTCACTCCCCGGCAAGGAATGATCAGCCAGGAAGCTATTTGGGGTCATCGATTTGCTCTAGGACATAAACAATCTTTTCTTACTCATACTTTAAGGCTTTAATCGGATTCAATCTTCCGGCTTTCCATGTGTGAAAGGCGACTGTTAACAGCGCAATGAAAAGCACTATAAAAGTTGGAATAAAAAATAATAAAGGGCTGATGCCAATCCTGAAGGGATAATGCTGCAACCACTGGTATAGCCCCCACCATGCCAATGGCCATGCAATACAACATGCAATTAGTATCAGTTTCATAAAGTCCCTCACCAGTAACACAAAGATGCTGACGGCTGACGCGCCAAGGGTGATCCTCACACCGATCTCTTTTGTTCTTTGCATACTGGTAAACAGTGATAGCCCCAGGAGGCCGAGACAGGCAACAAAGATGGCGAAACCGGAGAAGAGACCGAATATCTTTCCGAAACGCACATCAGTACGATACTGCCTGTCAAAGAACTCGTCCAGGAATGCATATTGAAAAGGGCTGGAGGGAAATAGTTCCTTATAGCTCTTTTCGATGTATGCGATGGTTTTCTCTATGTTGGCAGCACTTACTTTGGCTGCGTAATATTCTATGCTCGAACCATCTTCCAGGCGGAATACGATGGGTGTAAAAGATTCTTTCAGTGATTTCTGATGAAAGTTCTGCAGCACGCCTACGATCTCATATTCGAACGTAACGCCAAAGCCATTTTTGTCGATCAGGATCTTCCCTACTGCATCTTTCGCACTTTGAAAACCAAAAGCCTTCACCGCCGATTCATTGATCATAATAGGGATGGTGGCCTTTGCGCTGTCAGTTATCTGATCGGGTGTGATAGAGAACTGTTGTCCCGCAATGACCTTTATGTCGAACTGATTGATGAACTCTGGTCCGATAGAGAAGGTGGCATACATGTTCCCCTTATTGGCAGATACGTCGTCTCTGCGCTGATAAGGCCTGTTCCACAAGATATCCAGTCCGGGCATGCTGGAAGCAGCTGTCACGCTTTTGATATTGGGCGATTGTAACAGGGCCGTACGGAAAGTATTGATACGCTGGTAAAAGTTCTGTCCACCCTGCGATTCCAGTTTATTGGCAGGTGCGTCAACGATCAGGGTCTGGTCGATATTCATGCCAAGATTCGTTTCCCGCATGTAATTTACCTGCCGTGATATGGCATAGGTACCAATGATCAGTGCAATAGATACCGCGAACTGGAATACGACCAGTATCTTCCTGATGCTGATACCGGCGCCTGTGAGCGGCAATTTTCCTTTCAGTACCTGTACGGGCTGATAACCGGACAAGAGATAAGCCGGATAGATCCCTGATACCAATGCACCGCCGAGCAGTAATACCAGGAAGGCCAGCCAGAACCAGTAGCTGGTCCAGAAGCCCATAGGTATATCCACGCCTGCCAGCTGGTTAAACAGTTCATGGCAGAACAATGCGATAAGTATAGCGATAACGATACCGACGAAGTTCAGCAGTAAAGATTCAAAGAAGAATTGCTTCATTAAAGTGATACGCTCTGAGCCGAACACCTTTCTCAATCCCACTTCCCGTGCACGTTCCATGGCTTTCACAGTGGAGAGATTGATGTAGTTGATGTATGCAATCATCAGGATCAGTACGGCGATCAATACCATGAACCATACCAGTTTACCCGTACCGCTAACGGTAGGTTCACCCGTGAGATCTGAATACAGATGTATCTGTGTAAGCGGTTGTAAGCCCAGCTTTACTTTGTTGCTACCTGTAAGGTTGGAGGTATATTTTGCGAGGAAGGCCGGCAGCTTGCTTTCCAGCCGTTCTGCATTCGCGTTGTCGTTCAATTCAACATAGGTGTAATTGTCTGCATAGGTCCAGGAAACATCTTTAGGATTGGTGGACACCAGCATTTCAAACTGCAGATGCGAGTTAGCTGGAATATCGCTGCATACGCCTTTTACGAAGCCGTCTATATCCGTTCCCTGGTTAAAATTCACGACCCTTAGTTTCTTACCGATCGGATCTGCATCACCAAAAAAACGTTTTGCTGTAGATGCTGTGAGGATGAGTGAATTTGGTTCATCCAGGGCATCGCGGCCTTTGATGATAGGGAAATTGAAGATCTTGAGAAATGATGCACTCGCAAACAATACGCGGGGCATCTTGTAGGAGCGGGTGATATTTTCCGATTCCGCAGCAGATACAATGCATTCGAGCGGGAAGCAGGTAGTAGCGTTATGCACCTCCGGGAAATCGCTTTTCATGGCATCGGCAAGCGCTGAAAAGCTCCTGGCAGAGCGTTCTGCCAGTGCGCCATCCTGATAGCGCTCCTGTTTTACGCGGTATATAGCATTCGCCCGTGTGTGGAATTTATCATAGCTAAACTCGAACAGGATATACTGAAGAATCAGCAGACAGGCTGCAATTGCCACTGATAAGCCAGATATGTTAATGAAAGAGAATACCTTATGTCTGAGCAGATTCCGCCAGGCGATAATGAAATAATTTCTGAGCATTTACCTTCGAATTGGTTATAAACGGTAGATACAATATCAAAAAACGTGTGACTGGTGGCGGGACAACGCGCGGTGATATATATACCTGAATTATGCGTATTTATACAGTATGTTCACTGTGTTTCTACGTATTAGTTATGTGTACTTAACTCCTGGTTTCTTTGGCTAACACGGCTTCGCCCAATCAAGTCACAGGAACATGAGTCACAATTAGTTCTATGATAGGCTGAAAATGTTGGTGGATGCTTATTCTAACGTCTCGGTTAACTATTCTTGCGGCTCCTAAAATAGATAATTTTTTATAGTTTCAAAAAAAATCTTTACTAGTAGACCAGCCTGCTGATACATGAACTGTCAACCTCCACGGCCAGCGCCTGTTTGATGGGAGATATCTTTATTACTACTTTCAGTTTTGATTGTATGCGTATCAATTCTCCCTCGAATCCTGCAAATGCACCTTGCGTGATTATCACTTTCTCACCCGTAGAATAGTACGGAATAGACTCCGTATCATGCATTTCAAGTCTGCGCACATCTTCAATTAGTTTTTCCTGTAATATAGCAGGTTCGCCTTCAAACGATACAAATCCGACACTACCGCTCAGCAGCAATATGCGATATCGGTCTTTCCTTGGAATTTTTACGAACACATAGCCGGGAAATAAGGGCTCATTTAATTTTTTAATCCTGTCACTCCATTTACGGGTAACGGTCCGCATCGGCAAATAACATTCGTATTGCAGATCGGTAATTTCTCTTTTCAGCTTTGCTTCAAATCGCGGACGCGTGTAGAGCAAATGCCAATTCAACATTGGGGTACTTTGAAGGGCCATCATTAAGGGATTTCATTGCTTAACAATAATGGTTTTGATGGAACAACGAACAGGATACTAATGGTGCAGCAATAAAACAGACCGTGCCTGTAATTGCTCACACAATAAGCACTCTAAAGTTTTAACTAGTCTTAAATTTTGGAAATTGTAATAATCCGTTTACATCGACAGGTATCCAAATGTAGAGAAAAGCGATTGTAAGTAAAATTTTTTTTATTAGGCCGTCTGCCTTATTTTTTAATAGATATATTTAATGAGTAGTTGGAACGCAGGTTTGATTCCGGTCATACTTAAATGGTAACTATTCACCTCATATTTCCCTTTGATTTTGTAATATTTTTGCTGCGGCGGATGTTCTGTTGACATAGGGTTGTCACTCCTGCCACTTTACTTTGTCGTATATTACAATAGCTATGCAGGCAGATATTTCCACACTTTACGAGTCACAATTGTGTACGGTGCATAATTTTCTATGTCGCTGCACGGAGTGTACGGTATCCAAAAAAGAATCACAGGAGACGTTTTCCATTGCTTATGTACGCAGAGGGAATTTCGAATTTAAAGTATTCAGAAATGACCTGGATGCGCATCATGGCTTATTCCTGGTTTGTAAACCGGGATACGAACACCGGGTGGGACATGCGCATGATCTTCCTGATGAGTGTACTATCTTTTCCTTGCCTGCAGAGAACCTGGATTCGTTCAGATCTCAGACAAGTGAGTTCTCCTGGTTTTTCAATAACCCGGATATACAGTCGGTTTTAATAAAGGCCACTCCGCAAACGGAGCATCTGCATCATATCATTTTTCGCGAACTGGCGAAACCACGTCATGATACCTTGTTCATAGAGCAGTTGGTTACTAATCTATTGTTAATGGTAGTATCGACGGGCGATCCGCAACAGATGCTTCCTGTATTGAACTATAAACAAAAGAAGTTTTATCTGCCGGTCATTGAGTCGGTAAAGTATTATATTAATGATCGTTTTACAGATGATATTTCACTAACTGATCTGGCAGGTGTTAGTCATCTGAGCCCCTTTCATTTCAGTCGCCTGTTTAAACAGTTAACCGGCGTTACACCTTATACCTATTTGTTAAAGGTGAGGTTGGCGCAAGCCACTTTGCTGATCAGGAACACCCATCTGCCCATCACTGATATAGCCTTCTCCTGTGGTTTCAACAGCCTGGAGCATTTCTCTGCTTCGTATAGGAACATATACGGGAAAGCACCCTCCCAATTGCGGTTATGAAAAACAGCAAGATGTCTTAAGTCAGCGCCAGGAACGCTTTTTAGCTTTGCTTATCAAAATAAACATTGTATGAAAAAGCAATTACTGGCCAAACTGGAAAATTCAAAAACTTACACCCTGGCAGTGGCTAAGGGGATGCCATCCGCACACTATGATTTTAAGCCAGCGAAAGAAGTCTGGAGTTTCCGTGAACTGATGCACCATATTGGTTACGGCATCTATTGGTTTAAAGCAACACTGATCGAAAAGGAAGAACCAGCCTGGGAACCGCCCGCTGTAACTGCAGATAAAGATGCAACCATCGCCTGGCTTGAAACGGCCTTCGCTGCGCTGGAAAACACAGTGGATAAGATAGCGGAAGATGAAGCGGCTATCGTCGGATACTTTGGTACATTAGATCATATCACACATCACAGGGGGCAGGCAACAACTTATTTACGTTGCAAAGGCATTACTCCACCAGAATATATCTTTTAATTATGGTTGTTTATTATATCAATAGTTACGATATCACTGATATGGAGGAGTATGCTAATTATGCGGCGCCTGTGTATCTGTTACTGCAGAAATATGGAGCAGAGGTACTTGCGTCCGACCTCCATGCTATCGCAGTGGAAGGCGTGGCGAAGACGATGAACGCGATCATCCGGTTTCCTTCTGAGGAAGCGGCACTGGCTTGTTATGCAGATCCGGAATATCAGCCTGTGAAGCAGATCAGGTTGCGATCGACGACGAATTGTATGATGGTACTGGTGAAGGAATTCGTACGACAATAAAAGGTATGCATGCTAAAAGGCCTGGTGGTACTGCCGGGCTTTTAGTATGCCTTACTACCCTTCCTGTATGTCTGGTACGGGAATGACTCTCCTTTGCAGAAGCTCCCTTTTCAGATAAGGTCACTGCCTTCTCCACAAATCAGAAATTCTTTTAAGCTGAATTACCTGAAAAAGCGTGTTAGTTAGTATAAAAGGAAGACAATGCAACACCCAAGGCCAGCCCGAGCTGTTTAATAACATTATTTATTGCTATACCCTGACCTATCTGTTCAGGTTGCAAGGTTGAGAGTGTCAGTGTATTCCCTGACACTGATAGTAGCGCAATAGCGACACCACGCAACGTCAATATTCCAATTAAGTCAACAGCGCTCATCGTTGCAGGGCTGATCCGGAACAGCATGAAACTAAACACACTGAAAAAATGACATGTCAATATCACAACAGTTTAACGCCAGCCAACACATGCCTGATATACTGAACAAAGCGAAATTGATACGCTGAACAAAAGACCATCGCCATAAGCCGAATACCTTTGTTTATCAAAAGTTTAAGCATATGGAAACAAGAAAAAAAGTATGGCTGGTTACCGGCAGTGGTAATGGACTTGGAAAAAACATCGCGGAAACAGCTTTAAAAGCAGGGCACATCGTCGTGGCAACTGCACGCAAACAGGAACAATTAGCAGATCTGGCATCCCGGTATGGTAGCCAGGTACTTACTGCGGTACTGGATGTTACCGATGAAGGTCAGGCGAAAAATGTGGTAGATATGGCAGTACAACAGTTCGGGTATATTGATGTTTTGGTGAACAACGCCGGGTATGGTGATAACAGGCCTTTTGAACAGGTACCTGCGCAAGAATTCAGACAGCTGGTAGAGACCTGCTTCTTTGGCGTGGTTACACTCACCCGTGAAGTACTGCCTTTTATGCGCAAGCAAAAGAGCGGACATATCATCCAGATCTCTTCTGCCGGCGGAAGAACAGCAACGCCTGGCAATGCGGCCTATCATGCGGCCAAATGGGCAGTTGGAGGCTTCACTGAAAGCCTGGCTCAGGAAACTGCGGCATTCAACGTAAAAGTGACCGCCCTGGAGCCGGGAGGAATAAGGACGAATTGGGGAAAGCGTGCTTTTGGCAATACGGTTAAACTATTGCCCGAATATGAACCAACAGTAGGCGCCACTATTAAGTTCCTTGAAAATTATTGGGGGAATGAAAACAGTGATCCGGAAAAGGTAGCCCAGGTTGTGCTGAGAGTAGCCGAAACCGACCAGCTCCCACCTCATATCCTGATAGGAAGCGATGCCTACAACCTGATCAAACAAGGAAGCCAAAAGACCTGGCAGGACGCAGAAAATTGGAAAGATGTGACTACTTATACCGACTTCCAAAACAGAATGATACTGCCTGATTTCCTGAAAGGCTAATAAAAGTGGTCGTCCGTTTTTGTAAATTTGAGTTATGTCCGAAGCAATAGAAAATAAGTATGCTGAGATATTGGTGTCCTGCGTGGACGAAAAGTTCTTCAAAGCGGAAGTCGTTTCGGAATACCATACACTCATGCGGATATTCTCCGGTGAAATGAAAATCGTGCAGGCCGGACAATCCTATACGCTCGGCGAAGGGGATATATTGTTAGTACCACGCAATCAATTGTGTGCGGTCATCAAACGGCCTAAAGACGGACGACCTTACAAATCAATTGTAGTTACTTTTAAACCGGACCGCCTTAAAACATATTATTCCCATAAAAGTCCGGAGGTTTCGCCTGCATCTGTCCAAAAGATAAAGACGTTTGAAAGCCATCCGTTATTGGACAGTTATTTTGCTTCAATGGCTCCTTATTTCGAGCTGACAAGCAGCCTGCCGGAGGAAATTGTCTCGCTGAAAATTGAAGAAGGCATTAGTATTCTCCGCACACTGGACAAAGATGCAGATAGCATACTGGCGGATTTTTCGGAACCTGGCAAGATCAATCTTGCAGAATTTATGGAAAAGAACTACATGTTCAATATGCCATTGACAAAGTTCAGCTATCTGACAGGTCGCAGCATTGCAACGTTCAACCGCGACTTCAGAAAAGCCTTTCATATATCACCACAGAAATGGTTAACGCAAAAGCGGCTGGAATTGGCCCATTATCAGCTATCTGTGAAAAAGAGGAAACCTGTAGATGTCTATATCGAGGCAGGCTTCGAAAATATTTCGCACTTTTCTTTCGCTTTTAAAAAACACTTTGGCTACGCTCCGACGGAATTACAAAAGCGCGAGGGATTAGCATAGCTACACCTGCAGGTTACAGGAATTCATCCGGTTCGCTTTTCAGCTTATCTCACAATTGCCAGTCAGGGTATAAGCGATATTTGCTGACATTGATGCTTAACCGCTTCCCTATTCCCCTTTGCAAGGTTGCTGATAATACTTTAAGCAATGAGCGCTACAACTAAACTCCTTCTTTCTCAGCTATATACGATACTATTTGTCCATTAACGACCGGACAGGTAATGTATTTCACCCCCTAATTCGGCAGGCTCACCAGCTTTTTACCAAAATGACAACTCAGATATTATACATTTGTTGTATAAATCGGAAACTCAAATAACAAATTTTGAAAGCCTTAAAATAAAGAACAATGAAAAAGCGATTGTTTCTGCCTGCAATAATGCTAATTGCAATGTCAGCCTGCTCCAAAAACGATCAGGAATCCATAACACTGGATTCACAGGCAGATAGCAGCCTCCAGGGGCCGATTCAAAAACCTGTATCCGGTTACGGATCTGACGGAAACTATGATGTTGCCGAGATTGATTTTGCCAACCCACAGTATGCAGGGACAGAGGTGTCCATCTTCTATCCGAAAGGTATTTCCTCGCCCAAACCCACCATATTTTTCTCGCATCCATATGGAGGAGAGAGCAAAGACTACAACATGGGATTGTATAACTTTATTGCAAAGAAGGGTTATGTAGTTGTCTTCGTTCCATACCGCACCCTTGACATCAGTGTAGATCATCGTTACCAGACACTTTGGGAAGGATTTGTGAAAGCAGCGAAAAACTATCCAAACATCATCGATACACTTAAAGTGGGTTTTATGGGGCATTCTTTTGGCGGGGGAGCCAGCATTGACCTCGCTTATAAAGCCTTTACCGAAAGGCAGTGGGGGAAAAACGGGCGCTTTCTCTTTACGATGGCTCCCTGGTACGCGTTTAACTGGAACAGTAACCTGACCACTGAACAGCAATTGCAAAACTTCCCCTCCAATACCAAAATGATCACACAAGTGTATGATGAAGATGATGTGAATGACCACCGCCTGGCCATTGACATCTACAAACATATCAATATCGCAAACAGTGAGAAGGATTTTATTTATTTTAAGTCTTCCACTATCAATAAATATAATTATGTAACTGACCACGTCCTTCCCAGCTCCCGCCAAGCGTACGATGCCCTAGATTATTACGGTGTGTACCGCCTGCTGGATGCCATGATAGATTATAGTTTCAATGGTAATGCGAATGCTAAAAACGTTGCTTTGGGAAATGGTTCTGCTGCTCAAATCACCATGCCTTCCTACAATGGGCAAACCATGCCGCCGCTGGAAGTAACAGATAATCCTGCGCCCAAATATCCGCAGAGCAAGTATCAGTTCCAGTGCAGTAACAATACAAACCCCAGAGCAGGTTATTGTGAATAGTTCGCCTTGGCTAACTGAATGTCCCTTAACCATGAGGGTCGAGTGTCGTACCTGATTAATTATTGAGAATAGATCAGTAACAATAAAAACCGCATGTATCAAAAATAAACGAATGTTCGTGGAAGTAATCAAATGACGACCTGACCCCATCAAGAATCCGAATAAAAAAGCGGCTATATTAATGTTGAAAAGCACCCGGAAGTGTCTAATTTTCCGGGTACTCTTCAACATTAATATAGCCGCTTTTTTATCAGGCGGGAAATTGTTCTGCACAATCGTTCGTTATCCGGCGGCGGCGGCGAAGTGAACAGTATGCAAGGTCCTGCGGTTTATGGTTTGAATGAGCACAGGCGTCTTTTCCGCACCCTTACTTCGTCATTTTAAATTATTGCCGCACATTTTAATCATTCGTCTATTAAATGATGAAACTAATCTAAAAAACTGGCAGGGACATGAAATAGCCAGTATATTGATTCTATTAATTGTTACCCATCATTCTAAATCTATTGATATATGGCTACTTGCTCTTATATAGTAGTTAAGGTAGCAAGCAGGTGTAATTTGAACTGTACCTACTGCTATATGTATAATCTCGGAGACATGAGTTATAAAGGCCAGCCCAAAGTCATGTCCGACGAGGTTGTCCACGCGACTGTCCAAAAAGCAGCCATGCATGCACACTCAAAGGGCCTCAAGAAATTCTATATGAGTTTTCATGGAGGAGAACCTTTACTGGCCGGTATCGACTTCTTCAGAGCATTCACCACATTCGCAAGAGACACCTTT
Organism: Chitinophaga filiformis; assembly: GCF_023100805.1. Lineage (NCBI taxonomy): Bacteria > Pseudomonadati > Bacteroidota > Chitinophagia > Chitinophagales > Chitinophagaceae > Chitinophaga > Chitinophaga filiformis. Next base: position 2,488,232 of record NZ_CP095855.1, on the reverse strand, counting down.
TCCTCTTATGGGATCGAGGTACGTTTTACCATGCAAACAAACGGTATTTTGTTAACACAGGAATGGTGCGACTTCCTGGACGAACAAAAGATCACGGTTGGTATCAGCCTGGATGGAGACGAAGCTACCAATGACAGGAACAGGGTGTATCATAATGGCAAAGGCAGCTATCAGGATGTAGTGCGCGGTATCAGGACCCTGCAGAACTCCGGGCATCATTTAAACGGAGGCATTTTGACGGTTGTTAACCTGGAAGCTGACCCTGTGGCGCTCTATCAACATTACAAGCAACTGGACATATTATATCTCGATCTGTTACTGCCTGACTCCAACTATGTTAGTCCATATCAACAATATGAATGGACAACGAAGACCGATTACGCAGACTGGCTGATCAGGTTCTACGATGCGTGGTATTTCGATGAGAATGAATACAAGCCGAATGTTCGCTTGTTTGAGAACATTTCGCATGGTATTGTTGGCAATTACCAATCGAGCGATTTTCTGGGTAACCATGAGAACCAGGTGCTGGTTGTAGAAACAGACGGCAATATTGAGCCGGTAGATGTGCTGAAGATCTGCGGAGATGGTTTTACTAAACAGGGCGTAAATATCCGGACGCACGATATTGAGGAAGCCTTTGAAAAGGACCTTATTAAGCTGTACAATCAAAGCCATCTTACATTGCACCAGAAATGTCAGCGATGCCCCGTTAAGGACATCTGTGGCGGAGGATATCTCCCTCACCGGTACAGCGCAGATAATGGATTTGATAACCCGTCTATCTATTGCAGGGATCTGATGAAAATCATCAATCATATCCGTAACAGGGTGATTGACAAAATAGCCTCATATATGAATGGCCCTATTCCCTATGAACAGCTGTCGTTCGAAGAACTGGAAGAATGTTTCTAAACCCAAAAATCACACGTGATGCCTGGTACCCCCTACTGTTCTGCGCTGGTTATGAAAATTGCGAGCAGATGCAATATCAATTGTACGTATTGCTATATGTACAATTTCGATGATAAAACATATTTGCAACAGCCCAGGTTTATGAGCCCGGAGACCGTCAATATGTTACTGCTGAGAGTAAAAGAGCATTGCCAGCAGCATTCTCTGGAACGGTTCTTTTTTATTTTTCATGGCGGAGAACCACTGCTGGCTAAAAAGGAATTCTTTATTGACTTTATAGAAACAGCGGGAAAGATCTTAAACGGCGTCGTAAAGATGTACTTCTCCCTCCAGACGAACGGCATACTCCTGGATGATGAATGGTGCCAGTTATTTATAAAGTATAATATCAGGGTTGGCATCAGTCTCGATGGCCCCCAGGAAATTCATGATAAACACCGGTTGGATCATAGCGGCAAAGGTACGTTTGACAGGGTCTTAAAAGGGCTCAACGTACTTAAAACAAATGGTCTGGACCAGGTATCAAAGCTGTTGTGCGTTATAAATGTGAACGCTGATCCAATAGCCATGTATGACTTCTTTAAATCGACCGGCATCAGGACGGTCGACTTCCTGTTTCCCGACCTGAATTATGAACATGTATCCAAAAAACACCACCAATCGCAGCTAACAGCCCATGCAGATTGGCTGATCAGCATCTTTGACAGGTGGATCGGGGATGCAAAGGGTGTATCGCCCTTACAGATAAGGAAGTTCAGCAATGCTATCAGCCTGATACTGGGAAAACCAACATCCTCGGATGAAATGGGACAGGAGAATAACAGTGTATTGGTCATCGAAACCGACGGAGGTATTGAAACCCTGGACTCTTTAAAGATCTGCGGAGAGGGATTTACGAAAGCCAATTTAAACATCAGGACCAACTCGCTCGACGATGCACTGGATTCCCCCCTGGCAAGGCTTTATCATGACAGTCATACGAACTTATGCGATCAGTGCAATAACTGTTATGTAAAAGAGGTTTGTGGAGGTGGAAATATCGCCCATCGCTACCGGCATTCCAATGGATTCAATAATCCGTCCATTTATTGCCGGGACCTGGAGAAATTATATACCCATGTAAGAGACACTGTCTTTGAGATGCTCAATAAGTATGAGCTACTCGAAAGCTGATCTTCGCTGATTTAAATATCATTTATATGTTAAAAGAAGGCGTTAAAATAATTGCATCTGACGAGATCTATTCCGCGTTGGAAATCTCCACAGGAAGTAAACTTGCCAAAGGCTACTCTGCTGTCGGCATTCCTTATATGACGAATGCTTTCAGGCCAACGGATGAATGGCGGACAGTTACTGATGAAGAGATCAGCTTACTGAAGGCTGGTCAGGCACAGTCTGCTCCCTCATCCACTATTTACATATTCGATTTCCCTGAATTTTTCAGGAAAAAGTTTGAAGAACTAAACACAGGTCCCGTCAATTCGAAACGGCACTTTTTGAAAATTCAGTCAGATAACGCTGATTTTTTTAAAAATTATGCTAATTTAGTCAACAAGTACTGTGCACATTTTCTGGAAGAAGGAGGTTCTATTGCCAAAACTTTCTTCTCCGTAAATGACGGAAACCTGTCTACGACGACGAAATACTTTAAAGGAAAGCAATATGCTGGCTTGCACATTGACAACATTGATAATCTCACGATTGAAAATGCCCGCTATGCAAATAACAGGTTATGCATCAATTTAGGCACACAGAAGAGATACTTCCTTTTTGTTAATCAATCCTTAAGCGAAATGAAGGACTGGATAGTACGCAAGAAAGGTAGCTTTAACCAAAAGAATACACAATGGCATCTAAGCCAGCTTTTCTGCAGAACCTACGGAACATATCCAATTGTCAGAATACCGCTTCAACCTTTCCAGGCATATATTGCACCGACCGAAAACATTTTACATGATGGTTCAAGTATTGGTAGTACAGCTCCGGACATCACATATACTTTATTAGGCAAGTTTGCACTTTAAATCCGGCAATCAATACGATCCACGATATGTTACAGAAAACCTATTTTGTTTTTGTTATCCTTTTCATTTTTAAACTTTCTCAAGGTATCGCCCAGGAAATCCAGCAACCCAGATTACAGTTAACAGGTTCAGTAGTTTCGACAGCACATTTGCCCATTCCGTATGGTTCAGTGTTCCTCGAGTCAGCCGACAGCAAAGATCTTAATTACCGGACCAGCCTGGATACCACAGGAAAATTCATCATTGGAGGAGTTCAAGCACACATATATAGGTTAAAGGTCATCTCAGTAGGCTATAAAGTATTCATAAAAGACAATGTTGTCATTTCGGACCGGAATGTGGTACTGCCGGATATTGTATTGCAGGACAGTACTACCAACCTGAAAGAAGTAAATATATCAACCGGACAAATTCCGGTGAAGAGTGAAAACGGAAAATTAATCATCGATGCAACCAACAAGATATATAAAACATCGGCTAACGCACTGGACCTGATTTCAAAACTACCCTCTACAAGCGTTGCCCAGGATAAAATTACCCTGAACGGAACCGTAGAGCCGGTTATTCTGATAGATGGAAAAAGAAGCCCGCTGTCCACGCAGGAGCTAAAAAACATCCCTGCGAGCCAGATAAAGAAGATTGAACTGATCACCAATCCGGGCGCCGAATATGAGGGCAATTATAACGCCATCATTAATATATCGTTGAACAGAGGCACTCCTGTTGACAGCAGCAACGTTACCGGCTACGCCGGATACGGCAGAAACCGTTATAACCAGGTATATTCGGGAATCGGGTATGTACATCAGAAAAGTAACGGACATTATTTCCAGGCTAACTATGACTTTTCAAAATATAACGGATTCCTGGATTTTGAGAACCAACGACAGACAGATGCAGGAAACTCGAAGAACAGCTATTCAGAAACGTCTTTTTCCAAACAACGGCCAACAAATCATTCGCTAAGACTGAACTATGAAAAGACATTAAATGACAAGTCTAAGCTCGGAGCCGATCTCCGGACCTTTTACGGAAAATATCATGAAAATACAAATTCCGCCAGCGTATTAACTTCGCTGGTACCGGCGGAAACGCCACAGCAAATAGCGGGAAATAATGACATGACCTCCAGAAATGCTTCCGTTGCAGGTAACCTGTTCTACCAGTTGAAAATTAACGAGCGTAGCGAGTTTAATACCCAGGTGAACTACGGCCTGTTTGACCAGGAACAGGAACAACAGATTGACATTATGAATACTACCACTGATGGCTTTGAAAGTATCCGGAACAAGGTGAGCACTGATATAAAGCTGCTGACATTGAACGCGGACTATAAGACCAGATTGTGGAATACATTTTCGCTGGCTACGGGTATAAAAGCAAGTACAACATCGACTGATAATAATACCAATTATGATACGCTGGCTGGTACCAAATATGTTCCGGACAGTTCCAGGATCAACCACTTCCTGTACGATGAACACATACTTGCGGGGTACGTGAATATTGGCAGGGAGTTTAAGTTTGTCAACGTTAACGCCGGTGTGAGATATGAGTATACGAAGGGAACCGGTGAATTAATTTTCTCTAAAGAAAAATTTAACCGCGAGTACAGTAACTGGCTGCCGTATGTCAATCTATCGAAAGGTATATTTAAGAACGCTTTGCAGATGAATTTGTCTTATTCAAGAAAGCTCCAACGTCCCAGTTACAACGATCTGAACCCATTTTCGATCATTACCAGTCCGTATACGCGATCTGAAGGTAATCCATACCTGACACCGGCGCTTTTTGACAACTATGAGCTGAACCTGAACTATAAGAATATAAACCTGAATGTGTCTTACAGGAAGAAGAATGACCTGATCAGCCAGATACCGGTGTATGACTTCGATACCCAGATACTGGTCCTTAAAATGGAAAACATCAACGACAGGGCGAGCTGGTCATACAACCTGAGCTATACAAAGGCGCTGACCAAATGGTATACCTTACAGTTGTCGGCTAATTTGTTGAACGATGAATTCAATACCGTGGTGAATGGGAAAAATTATCACCGCCAGGGAAATAACTTTACCATCAGTTCTTCCAACGCATTTACATTGATGCCTGGTTTTATATGGACACTGAGTGGCATGTACAGTTCCAGCGCGGTTTACAATATCTATAAGTTCAAGCCGCAAGGCTATGTTACTACCGGTTTCAGAAAGGAATTTTTCAATAAGAAAGTTGTGTTGGTGGCAGAGTTCAGAGACATGTTCCTGACTATGAAGGATAGACTGACCCAAAGCACCGATGGATTTTACAGTACAATTCGCCAGTTCAGAGGCTCCCGCAGCCTGGACGTAAGACTGGAATTTGATCTCCGTAAAATAACCCAAACTATCAAGAGTTTAAATATACCCCGTAGTGAGGAAGAATCGAGGGTAAAGAACTAGTTACCAGAACTACGTAAAATAGTATAGCAATGGTTATAAACCTGTACGTAAATGGCCAGTTGGGCAACCGACTGCTCCATATCAGCTCGTTCATTGTCAATTCGGCTGAATACGACTATAAATTTTACTACTTATCGTTTCCATCTGCGTATCAGGAATACTTCAATATTCATGATAATCATGCATTAAAGCAAACGAAGGCACGGTTCCGGTTTTCAAGATTGCCTGTTATTAACACTATCCTGATAGCAGGAGCCCGGGCCTTACTTAAACTGCGCAGACGCGCACAGCAGCTGCCTTACCTGGATTATATTACAATTGTCCGGCCGGCTCAGGTGAACCAGGGTGTATACTACGATCTTAACGACACACGATATATTGAAAAAGCCAGGAAGAAGCTGCTGTTTGTTGAGGGATGGAGATTTACTGATCCCGGCAACATGTCCAAACACCTGCCGCTGATCAGGGAGATCTTTGCACCGAGGGAAAAATATGCGCATGTTATACATACCATTACCCAAAAGGCCCGCAATTTCGGAGAAGTATTAATCGGCGTGCATATCAGGCGTGGAGATTACAAACATTATCAGAATGGAAAATGGTACTATGATGATGCCATATACAGCAGTTTCATGCGCGATATGCAGCAGCTATTGACAGAAGGCTATGGCTATAGCTCCGTCGTCTTTATTATCTGCTCGGACGAAGTGATAGATGTAAAGCAGTTCTATTCATTGCCCGTCGTTTATGTCCGTAAAAGCGAGATCATTGATCTGTATACATTGTCCAACTGCGATTATATCCTTGCCCCACCCAGCACTTTCAGCGGTTGGGCATCCTACTATGGGAACGTTCCGATATATTATATCGATAACCCTTCAGTGCCATTTAATGAGGATAAACTTACCACCGGCTTACATCCGCATTTTACCAGCGCAGCAACCCATTGTAAAAACTACTATGATGTTTTAAACTAGTAATAGTGTGAAAAAGAAGTATAAATACTTTCAGCAGCACGACTTCATGGATTGCGGTCCGGCGTGCCTTAGAATGATTGCAGCCTTCCATGGGAAAGACTACACGCTGGATTTCCTGCGTACGCACTCTTACATTACGCAAAATGGTGTAAGTCTGCTCGGGCTTTGTGAAGCAGCAGAAAAGATCGGGTTCCGGACCATGATCTCAAAAATAAGTTTCCAGCAATTTATACGAGATGCCCCTCTCCCCTGCGTGCTGCACTGGCGGCAGGAACATTTCGTTGTGTTATATGCTGTAAAGAAAAAGGGCATCCGTAAAGAGCGGGAATATCTCATTGGAGATCCGGCACATGGGCTGGTCAAGGTAGATGAAAGTACCTTCCTCAAATGCTGGATCAGTTCAGACGACAAAGGTGTTGCATTGTTCCTGGATCCGACGCCTGATTTCTATCTGAAAGATGACACAACAAAGTCCAATAAGTACGGCTTCAGGTTTCTCTTTGAATATGCGAAACCATACAAAAAGTACTTTTTGCAGATCCTTGCAGGCATTATCCTCGGTAACCTCATCGGACTATGTTTTCCTTTCTTAACCCAGAGCCTTGTTGACAACGGTGTTAACACCAGGAACGTAAGCTTTATCCACCTGATACTGTTATCCCAGCTGATACTATTCCTGGGCACTATTGCAGTGGATCTTATCAGGAACTGGCTGTTGCTGCATGTAAGCACACGCATCAGTGTATCTATCATTTCCAACTTCCTGTTGAAGATCATGAAGCTGCCAATCAGTTTCTTTGAATCGAAGAACGTAGGCGACCTGACGCAACGAATTACCGATCATAAACGCGTTGAAACCTTTCTGACCGGTTCAACACTCAATACTCTATTTTCGATTGTAACACTCCTGGTTTATTCGTTTGTGTTATCCATCTACAGCGTATACCTCTTACTCATCTTTCTTGCTGGCAGCGCATTGTCTGTTTTATGGATATGCATATTTCTTAACCGCCGGAAAAGCATCGACTATAACCGTTTCCAGCGGGCAAGAGAAACGCAGAACAGCCTGTTTGAGATCATCACCGGCATGCAGGAGATCAAACTTTATAATAGTCAGCGGGCCCGGAGGTGGAATTGGGAACGCATTCAGGCAAGGCTGTTCACGATCAACATGAAAAGTCTTGCGCTGGAACAATACCAGGAAATAGGATCTTCCTTCTTTACCCAATTAAAAAATATATTGATCTCCTATTCCGCAGCCATGCTGGTAATTGATCAGAAAATAAGCCTGGGTGTAATGTTGAGCATTTCATACATCATAGGGCAGATGAATGGTCCGCTGGTACAATTGATCAGTTTCGTGAGAAGCATACAGGACGCAAAGATCAGCCTTGATCGTCTTGGAGAGATCCATAATAAGAGCAATGAAGAGATCAACGAAGATAGTTTGTTACAGCAACGGCATGCAGAGAAAGCAACGCAAACAGAAGAGAACGAAACAAATGGCCTTATCCCGAAAAAGGCCACAAATGGCAACTTAAGGGAGTTAAAAAGAGAAGGTATTGTCATATCAGATCTGTGCTTCAGGTACGGAGCACCCGGCACACCCTACGTACTTGATAACATCAACTTATTTATACCAAAGGGGAAGATTACGGCTATTGTTGGTTCCAGTGGCAGCGGCAAAACGACGCTGATGAAATTGCTGTTAAAATTCTATACACCAGATGAAGGTAAGATCCTGGTGGATGGTACCAACCTGATTGATATTTCGGCCAATGGCTGGCGGTCAAATTGCGGCACTGTGATGCAGGACAGTTTCGTATTCAATGATACTATTGCCCGAAATATAGCGATGGACGACAGGACCATATCCATGGACAAATTAAATGAAGCTGCAAAACTTGCCAATCTTCATGAATACATTCACAAGCTACCATTTCGTTTTACGACGAGGGTCAGTAATACCGGTTCCTGTTTAAGCGGCGGTCAGAAACAACGGCTTTTTATTGCACGGGCGATATATAAAGATCCCAAATACCTGCTGTTTGACGAGGCGACGAGCGCACTGGACTCCAACAACGAAAAAATAATTATGGAAAACCTTACGCGCTTTTATGAAGGGAGAACAGTCATCGTTATTGCACACAGATTAAGTACCGTTAAAAATGCAGACCAGATCATTGTGATGAAAGACGGCCAGATAGTCGAGCAGGGAGATCATTGGAGTCTTGCAGCGATGAAGGGATACTATTTCGAATTAGTAAAGAACCAGATTGAATTGGGTGCAGCTTAATCACAACAGTAAATCCAGCATATGCCAGCAAATAATTATACAGAACAACACAGCCAGGAAATAGAAGAACTGATTGGTCATATTCCCCATTGGCTGATCAGGTTCGGGCTCACAGGCATGCTCATTATTGCCCTTATATCACTTGCTGTAAGTGCGCTTATTCCTTCGCCCAGAACAGTAAATGCGGAGGCGTTGATCATTGCCAGGGAGCAACCGGACGAGATCGTGATCAGAAAGGAATATCCTGATGAGCATTTCCAATTCAGGACCGCAAACGGAGACCGGGTAAAACAGGGCGACACGTTACTGGTACGGCAGGATGAAAAAACAGGGAAAACGACCAGTATACAGTCGCCTGCAGGCGGGCAGGTATATATCACCAGCCGGCTTCACCCCGGGAATGTACTGCAATGGTCTATTTGGGTAATACGTCAGCAACAGGGATATGTAATCCAGTTAAAAAGTTCGAACATGAATTTCAATAAGGTGAAAGTGGGCCAGGTAGTCAGGATCAATCTCGATAAATATCCCATGGAAGAATTCGGAGTGCTGGAAGGGCGTGTTACCAGCATCATACCCAATGTGCGGAAGGATGAATACGAGGCCGTTGTGGCGCTACCAGGAAACAGCCTTATTACAACAGAGAAAAAGAACATTCCGCCGCAGCCTGTAATGCAGGGTACTGCTCAGATACACCTCGATGAAAAAACTTTATTCGAACGCATTTTTGGCAGCGTCTTTGGCGGAAAAGTGTAATACCAGATGCTGCCATCCAACAACGAAACTACAATAATATGGATTACGTATTTCATGGTAGCGGTGTACAACACCTGCAGACAATAGAACCCCAGTACTCCCTGCTACTGAAAGAGCATGTGATATATGCATCAGCGGATCTTTACATAGCCTCTCTTTTCCTTGATAAAACCGGCGGGGACTATTTCTGCTCAATTCTGATGGATGCAGGCAGCCGTTCGCCATATCTTATTGAGCGGATTGAAAATGGCATACAACTCCGTTATCAAAAGAAAAAGGGATCCATATACGTTCTCAATAAGCAGGATTTTAAAAGCCGCGAAGACATCTGGAAAGGTGAAATGATCTCGGATCATCCTGTGGTACCCGTGAAAGAGATTATGATCGATGATATAGCAACCTACATTTTTACATTGTCGGAGCTAAAAAAAATCAATATTATTCCCTTCAGTGAACGTCATAAATATGTACATGAAGACGATACTGACCTGAGGGAATTATTCAGACAGGAGATGAAAGCCGCTCCTACGGATCATCGGTTAATGCAGCTCGTCAGCAAATATCATCCGGGGTTTACTACCTGAAGCCTGGTAAGGCATCTCTCCTATGCTCGCCAAATTGCTGATCCGGGCATATCTTCTATACTCCTTTATGTATTTCTGCGGAGCGCTGCTGCTTTGAAAGTTAATTAGTCACCAATAACATATATCCGATGAATGATACCAGCAACTTCATTAAAGTAATGTACGACCCGGCGATAGATATTACGGGTAAGGTGCTGCATAGTTCGGGCACGTTGAAATCGGGCGATCTTCCGCTACAGCACTATGCGCGCAATGCATTTATTCCTGCATATGACCTGACCGATATCAGCAGTAATGAGCAGCTGGTCAGTGATCAAATAAATAATTTTGACACCGGCCATTCAATATGCCTCGTGAAATTCCCCGGGCAGCTGATAGATCTTGCAGAAAGACTGGAAATACACAATGTCGAAAGTGCGTCGGACTTTGAGGTATACAGAGCAAAAAATGCGGACACATTTGAGGCATTTGATACAGCTGTCACCGAATTTCTGAAGGCGTATTCCAACGACGACGAAAAAATAACGCCTCATAAAGTTTACTTCGGATACCGGAGGCAGCTTACATCTTCCATCAACTATCAAAAGCGGCCGCCGGTCAGGGTTGGGCTTCATGTAGACATATGGGATAACCTGTCGCTTGACCAACTGGATAATGCAAGAAACAGGATCTGCATTAACCTTGGTAAAGGTCACAGATACTTTGTTTTTATCAACTTAACTATGCGGCAGCTAATAGAACAATATCTTGCTGACGAGGATCTGACAGACATGCCATCACCTGAAATTGTACGTTTGTTCCTCGAAAAATATCCATCATACCCCGTTACATTTATTAAACTGGATCCTTTTGAAGGATACATTGCTCCAACTGAAAACATCATACATGACGGCTCTAATTTTGACAGTGATGAAGTGGATATCCAGATGACGTCGCGAGGTTATTTTGTTCCGAAAAGTGTTGTAGCATGAAGCTATAAACACGTATCATTTCAAAAATACCGCACACTAAAAAAACATACCCCACGCTTTTATCACACTTATCTACGAAAGCAACACATTCATCTAATAAACTACTTTTCCTGATCGCCGTAACATACATTTATAATATTGTTAACTTAACTAAAATACATCGTTATGTCAAATTCAAAGAACACTCCCGGTTCCAAATTTACAATCGATTTGGGCTCTCTGTCAAAAGATCAGCTGAAAGCAAAACTTGGCAGCATTGAAGAATCTTTTCTGAAACAGCTGGGTGAAGAAATCACCAACGCCGATGCAATATCCGGCGGTGCAGACCTCTCTGCTTTTGGCCAGGCACACATTTCCGGAGGTTGGCTGAGAAGCTAATTTATTCTCAAATCTGGCCAATGCATGTTGGCCAGATTTTTTTTGTCTTTTAGTAAACATTGACTAATGGCGGGAATAATTCTGTACAACAATCTATACAATCTTATCTCAAAGGGAGATATACATCAGGAGTACATCCTTCATTTTTACCACTCCCTCTTTGTGATGGATCAGATTGGATATACGGATATAGCGATCATTGACGATAGTGGTGTACCTTATGACGAATTATGGCAGCAGGATGGATCTTTCTATCAACATCATGCTCATGCAAAGATCGTCAGATCCGAAAATATTTATTCCGAACCATCACAGGTAGTTATATGCCATCGCCATTGCAGTTATGAAGTGGGCGCACATGTAATAAACAATGGCGGGAAAATGCTTTTCTTCGATGAAGTATTTAAAGACGTATCCCGGTTAACCCAGCTATTGCCCGCAGCCGGAACAGATAAAGGTCCGGCTACTTTACAACATAGTACATCTTCGTTTGCCAAAAGTTTCACCGGCTTCAAAGGATTTAGCAAGACCGCACAGGAAGATTTTTTTCTCAGCGAGATTGCACAGATCAGGCTCAATAATTTAAAAGCCGGTAACCGTCCAATACACAATATCCTTATCCTGGACAACCAGACACGCCCTTTCTTCATTGGAGACTCTTACCTATGGCTGGTGTTCCTGAAAAAACTTATACTAAGCTTCGCGGGATACAGGCGCGTTACCATCAACAGTACGGCCAACGAACACTTTGCGAAGTTGCAAACATTGTTTAGTGACTCTCTTCCCGAGGGAGTCCATTTTTCCACCACCTCCTATGCGGACATTCCCTTTGACGACTATCAGCTGATACTGTGCGAGGCTGACTCACAGGTAAAATTTTTCGGCGCTTATGCGCAGGCGCCTTACCGGTTCTTGAACAATGCTGTTTTCACCTTTGATGCCATGAACCCGATAGTCCAGCTTGACCAGTATAGACTGGACTATTCGAAGATCTGCTCAAGAAACCTCTCTCCTGTTCATTTGAACCAGTATCGGAATGATGCGCACCGGGAAATCATTATCCGCCCGGATGAAGTACAGGCATCCGAAGATTGGCTTACAACAGCCGGATTGCTGCCCGATGAAGCCTTCATCATATTTGTTATAGAATCCTCCAATCATCAGAAGGTATTACCTGTTGGCGTGTGTGCCGCGGTGATCCATGAGTTTCTTAACAATACACCTTATAAAGTATTGCTGTTTCAAAGCTCGGAAGACAGCATCATTTACGAGTTACTACAACATCTTTCCCCCAGCCAGCAAGCAAGAATATTAATCTCTTCAAAACGTGGGCTCCGGAAAGATATGGGACTAATGTCCAGCAAGCGGCTGAAGGCCGTCATAGGTCCCTGCACAGGCATGTTACACCTTGCCAGTGGTATTATACATTACTTCGATAATGTAGGTCATTATGAAGAGGACAGACCCGGCATACTTGTTTACACCGGCAAGTTATCTGACAGTTATAACCCTATACCATGGTGGAAATATGCGGCTGTTGAATGTGTGGTGATTGCCAGGAAAGAGGGAAGAAAACTATTATTGTCCCTGAAGGATTGTCCGAGGGACAATGGCCTTTACAATAATCTGAGTTTACCCGTCAGCGAGATTAACAGCACATTATTACTTGACTATATCAGGGCGTGGAACCCATGCCTGCTAGAAAATATTTCCATTTAATTTTTCAATCTTTAGTTAACGCTATTATGAAAAGAATGTTTGGCTTTGACGGCATCAGACTCACACGCGCTGAATTTTGCGAAGCATCCATCAGCAGTCTGAATAGTGCATGGAAAAAATTTGTCAGCGATATGGAAGACTATCCAAACACTTTCAGTGGAAAAGGGATTGTCTTTTGTGCCGGTGGGCTGAAATATTTCACATGCTGTTATATTGCGATCTGCCAGCTCAGAAGATTAGGATGTACGCTGCCGATCGAGGTATGGTATCTTGGAAATGAATTATCCAGGGAGGCTGTTCAGAAACTGGAAGAGCTATCTGTGGAATGTAAAGATTTCTACGACTATGATTACGATACATTACCACTGTATAAATACAATCTAAAATCGTTGGCCATTATAAAAAGCGCTTTCAAAGAAGTGCTTTTCGTTGATGCAGATAACATCTGTGTAAAGGACCCCACATTTCTGTTCTCTTGTCCGGAATACCTGGATAATGGGGCGCTTTTCTGGCCGGACTATTGGAAAACATCCGCGGATAATCCTATCTGGCGCATTACAGAAAGCGATCAATATCAGTCACAGGAACAGGAAAGCGGGCAGCTACTGATCGACAAGGAACGCTGCTGGCAGGCGCTGAATCTTTGCTGCTTTTTTAACAGCAATAGTAAGGACTATTACAAAATGTTACATGGCGACAAGGATACGTTCAGATTTGCATGGTTTGCATTAAAAGCTCCATTTCACATGATAGAGAAAGAGCCGGGGGCTTGCGGGCAATTCGACTCACGTGGTAATTTTGCCGGCAACACTATCGTTCAGTACGCACCGGACGGAAGCATACTTTTCCTGCATAGAAATCAGATCAAATGGGATGTCACTTTACCAGGAGAAATGGTCTGGAGCGTCATCAAATCATTCAAGCCGGATGCTACCGTAAAAGAGTATCATCTTTATGATTCTTATACCGGAAACACCGTAATGGACATACGGGGAGACATTGAGCTGTCTGATTGTACAGCTGTTTTCGGGGAACTGGAAGAGCATTGTCTGGCAGACCTTGATCGTTTGCGCGCGACTACTTTTTTCGACAGCTTTCTCAAACATTCTTACCTGGTCAGTAACAGATTCGCCAACAATATTTACTTTTCACTTGGAAGTTGAAAAGTAAGATACCAAGTTACCTTTAGATAATTCCGGCAGCCCCGGCAGTGGGTGCTGCCGGATAGTAAATCCATATCCACTGCAAAAAGACATCATTGTTTCGTACTCACCATTTGCTGCATTTTACTCCATCAAAAAATTTTGGACTTAAAAGAAATAATTACTATTTTAGGTTATCAGGTTCGTAAATAATGTATTTTGTTATACCCACAAGTATTTATTGCGACAGATCCTGACAGGCATGTTTGATTCTCGTTGTTAATCATTCATGTCGAGCTTAATGAAACCCATATAAAATTCCTCGGTCCACCACTTATTATGTCTCAATCTTTCTACCTAGCTAAATGCCTTCGTTATGGTAAATACGTCCTTAAATGCAGTCATTGTAGATAATGATCTGGAGTCAGCCAGCTTGCTCAAAGAATATATCCACAAGACAAATCATGTAGAGCTGGCCGGTAGCTATCATGATATTGACAATGCCCTCAATCATTCATCGTTCCTTAAACCCGAGATCATCTATGTTGATATTCATATGTCAGGTTTAAGAGAATACGACAACCTCGCCCGTATTTCAAACTTGTGTAAACATCTCATCATTGTGTCGCACGAAACGAAATACGCCATTGAAGGTTACCGCTACAATGTGTATGACTACCTGATGAAACCTTTGTCTTATGAAAGTTTCAGCAGGTCCTTCAATAAATTGATGTCCAACAGCCAGCTAACGGAACCTGACGACATGGAGCTGATTGCCGCTGCAAACGGCGCCGGTACAGCCACCTCTGACCTTTCGATGAACATATACGAGGAAGAAGAGCACGTATGGATAAAATGCGACAAGAAAATATATAGGATGTGGAAGCAGGACATTCATTTGGTAGAGGGGCTAAAGGATTATATTGTCATACACCACAAGGGTAAAAAATATGTTACTCACTTGTCCATGTCGCTGGTAGAGACCTATCTCGGCAGGAAGCACTTTATCCGCATAAACCGGTCATGTATTATTTCCAAAAATTCGATCATAGCCATTAGCGGCAATGTTATTGAAACTACGCTCAATAAGGAAATGGTGATCGGGATCCGGTATAGAGAAAAGGTAAGGATGTTGTATGCAGGGTTCAGAACTTGAGTAGTTCCAAACGCTGTAGTGAAGTCCGCTTTCTCTATGTCATGACCTCGGCTTTTAACAAAAATGACACGGGACGCCTGAAGTTGTTGGATGTCCCGTTCCTGTGAAGCAGATGATAACTTTTTGTCCCGAAATGACAGAGAGCATGGCCGTATTACAAACCGAGAGACATAGAGATGCCGGCAAATGGCCGAACCTCAACAGGCCAACACAATGCGGTACCGGAAGTTATTTCAGGTTTTGGCAACCAGAAAAAATTCTCCGCTTGCAGGCAGCAGATTGTCGGTTCCGTTTTTAAAGTATCGCTCCCTCAAATCGTTTGTAGAAACGGTCTTTACTTCTTTCAGACCAATCTCTTCAGCAAGTTTCACGACTTCATCAATGGAATAAAAACTCACAAAAGGTGTTCCCGAAGCAGCAGCGCCTTTTATGGACATCTCCATTAAAGGCTTGTCTTCTTCTTCAAGCAATTGTAAAGGCAAATAAAAAGTTATTGCAATAGCCGAGCCTGAAGCAAGCAGGGCCATTCTTTTAAGAGTATCTATAATGGCGTCTTTAGTAAGGTAAAGAGTAACACCTGTACAAGAAACAAAAGTTGTTTGCTGCACGTCAAAACCGCTGTTTAATAGCTCGTTCCACCAGGACGAAGTTTCAAAATCAACAGGGACGAAATGAAGATTACCGGAAATTTTATACCCGTTCTCTATGAGCTTTTCTTTTTTCCATGCCAGAGTCTCAGGCTGATCGATTTCATAAATGTCCACCTCTGAACTAATGTCTACATTTCGCTGGGCAAAGCTATCCAGTCCTGCACCAAGCAAAACATATTGCTTTACACCTTTTTCAATTTGTTCCCTGGCTATATCTTCAATAAAACGGGCACGGGCAACAATAGAAGCACGAAGCCGCTTTGTATATTTCATGTCAGGACGCTCCTGCCAATTTTTTTCCGGGCTAATTAATTTAAGTCCTATTTCATCTTCAATTATATGAGGCAGCTCGTCTGCCTGAACATGCAATGCCCGCCATAGTGCAGTCCTTGTTGCTGTGTTGTCAGGTTGTATTGCTTTGTTTTGGTCCATATGCTGTACATTTTACATCTTTTTGAGTTATGAACAGAAGACAATTTACTGTTTTCTGATGAGGCTTCATTCTATCGTTAGTTTAAACGGCATCAATTTTTCCCCACTCGCTATAGCCAGGATACTTTCCCTTTAAAGGGTTTCTAATTCTTAGATAAAGAGATTACTAATCATTTTATTGCAGCAACGGCAATTAATAGCTCCCCGTAGTTTCCTTTGCTAAAAGCCTGATCCGCTTTTTCTAATGTTTCACTGTTAGTCATTGTTTTGATATCAGAATATCATTGATAATCCCAACCCATACTCCCTTCCGTTATAAAATGGCATAATCATACCATTCAGGTCATCTTTGTCTTTAAAAATAGTTTTCTTTAAAAATGGATGTACCCAATAAGCGATTTTTGTACTTAAGATCCCGATCCCCGCTCCTGTGGCAACATCGGTCAGCCAATGCTTATCATTGGTCATTCTTAAAAAACCTGTGCCGGTAGCGACCAGATAGCCCATGATACCGTACCAAACGGATATGTCCTTATATTCCTGATATAGAAACTCGGCGCCCAAAAAAGCATTAGCGGTATGCCCGGACGGGAACGACCTGGTGTTTGAGCTGTCCGGTCTCTCTATATTTGAAGTTTTCTTAATGATACTGATGGAGGATCCCATAATGATATAGGCCGTTGCCATCACGATGGTTCTGTCCTTTAAATTATTCTTTCCATGGATGCCGAACGCATTCAAAGCATATACAGATAAAGACGGCGTGTATTGAGTGAAATTGTCGAGCTTAACTTTTCTAAAATGTTGTGCGCTCAACTCATCTCTTATACTGTTATTAATTTTTTTTAAAGCAGGGCTTGTAAGGCCAACAACTCCATAACCGATCAAAACAGTTGGAAATATGAGCGATCTGTATTTGAATCGGACGTTCTTCTTTTGATCTGCAGAATCAACTAAGGTGTTCTGGCCGTTAACTTTTAAGAAGGACAAGCTTAGGAAAAGGACAATTATTATTTTGCTCATTTAGTTATTCAATTACACACATAGCATACTGTGTCGATAAACATTCTGACATAGCTGAACCTGCTCTGAATATTGAGTGAGCGAAGGTTTCGATCAGGCGGATCACCTTTAATCTTTACTCCGCTCACCAAACCTGGTTATTTGATGGTATAGCTTTTGGTAGCTACTTCTGCCAGCCTGAAATACCCAAAAGCGTAATTCTGGCTATTGGTTTGATTGACAATATTTCCGCGAACGGCACTTGGGATGGTAGGGAAAGGATTGCCGTCATTACCGGAGGCCACTATCAATTTGAACATATAATTGTAATAATTTTTTGAGATGCCGTACAATTTGATGTCTACCCTGTCACCGGCTTTTAATTTTTCATGTGAATAGGATTCCTGCATTAAATTACCGTTGGTATGTTCATCGTCTTCAACCTCAAGTTCAGGAAACACTGAATAGGGCTGAGTAATGCTGTTCAGGTAGGCATTCATCCGGCTGGCATCATCCCGATAGTAAAATGTTATCTCCATTTCATCACCGGCCTCGCCTCCCTTGTTGTTCTGATCAATGTTATCCTCAATTTTAGGAACAGGGGTCAAGGTTTCTGTGGCGGTGTAGGTCTCTCCATTCAAAATGATCTTTAAATTATAGGTCTGGCCAATAACAGGAAGGAAATTGTTGCAAATGTATTGCCCTGTTCCGGGCGTTTCTACAAAGTTAAAAACCGAATTTTCCGCGTTGGTTACCGTAATCACAGCTCCGGAAACGCCCGGGAATTCGGAACTGTAATAACCCGTTGTTGTGGACAACACGATCTTTTGCTCATTGCCGGCTGTATTCTTCACCCAGTCAATAGATGCATCTACAACCAGTCTTGGCGCCGCTGTTTTAAGATCCGCAGTAATAACCTTCTCGCATCCTGTTACAAGCAGTGCAACAAATGGTATGAGCATTATTTTAAGTAGTTTCATTTTGTATCTTTTTTAAAGTAGGAAAGTTGTTTTTAAAATTTCACGTTGTACGTTATGCCTGGAACAATGCCGAAAATGGATATTCTTCTTGTCTCGCTTCTTCCGGTTTCCTCTTTCTGTCTGAAAGAATACGATGCTGCATTATTCCTGTTATAAAGATTGTAGATGCTGAAATTCCACTCTCCCTGCCATCCTTTTTTCTTGTTGGGCTTAGGTGTGTAGGTTGCAGATATGTCTAAGCGGTGGTACGCAGATAAAGAATTCTCATTTCTTGCTCCGTAACTCGCGACAGCAACACCCTGGTATAGATATTTTCCATTAGGAAATGTCGCTGCTTTTCCGGTTTGAAAAGTAAGAATAGCGCCAAAAGACCATTTTGGGCTTACCGAATAAGCGCCGATAACAGATAGATTATGCAATTTGTCGTAATTAGCCCTGTACCATTCTCCATTGTTTATACCCGGTTCATCTGCATTTCTGCCCGGTGTTCTTTGTTGCGCTTTAGAAAGTGTATAGGAAACCCAGCCGGTCAGTTTACCTGTATTTTTCTTCAACATCAGTTCCAGGCCATACGCCCTTGCTTCGCCATTCAAAAGCACCCTTTCTATAGCATCAATACCCAACAGGTCTGCACCGTCTATATAATCCGCCTTGTTTTTTATTTTCTTATAGAATGTTTCAGCTTCCAGGGAATACTTGCCGTCTTTGAAGTTGTGGAAGTATCCCAGCGCTACCTGGTCTAAGATCTCCGGTTTAAGGTATTTGTCAGAAGGAGCCCATATATCAAGCGGAGTTGCAGATGCAGTATTGGAAATTAAATGAACATATTGGCTCATTCTATTGTAGCTGGCCTTGATAGCATTATCGTTGTTCAGCGAATAAGCAAGAGCGACCCTTGGTTCCAGGTTGCCAAAGCTGGCTATCTGTTGATTTTTCTTATAGTTGACCACTCCTGTCGGATCAGCCTCTTCATAAATGTGAAACTCTTTATTATAAATAACCGGTTGGTCATTGGCATAAGTATAGACTTCCTGCGCGCCTACTCTTTGAAAGTTGCTGTAGCGGAGTCCAAAATTGACGGATAATTTATCAGAGAGACGTTGGTCGGCACTGATATAAGCTGCATTTTCATAAGCGTATTTTTTAGCCAACTGGTCCGGATTGATGGCTGAAGCCGCTCCATAAGGCTTGATCGTTCCGGGATTGAAATCGTAATAAATTGCATTAATGCCGTAATTTAAAGTGAGGCTGTTAGAAACATAATGTTTGAAATCATATTTAAAATTATAATTTTTCACCTCTGCTTTCCAGTCCATACCGATAGTCTTGATCTTGATCTGGTAGTCATAATCGCTATAAATGGCAGATGCATTAGAAAATATCTTGTTGGAGAATATATGGTTCCATCTTAGATTGAAAAGTTTGTTGCCATAGGTGTTGATGAAACTGTTATTAAAGTTCAGGTTGTCGTTGCCAAAGTATCCTGAAACAAACACATTGTTCTTATCATTGAATTTGTAATTGAACTTGGTGTTCAGATCGTAGAAATAGGCTGAATTGGGTTCATTGGCCATTTTCAAAAAGAGATGTGCATAAGATCCTCTCCCCGCAACCACAAAAGAACTTTTATCCTTAACGATAGGACCTTCAACTAGCAATCGGCTTGAGACTAATCCGATACCCGCGTTTACATGATACGCCTTGTTGTTCCCCTCTTTTTGATAAATATCCAGTACAGATGATATACGTCCGCCGAAATTAGCGGGGATACCTCCCTTATAAAGTTTCAGGTCTTTGATCACATCAGCATTGAAGACAGAAAAGAACCCGAATAAATGCGAGGTGTTATATACAACGGCTTCATCAAGCAATACCAGGTTACCATCTACAGATCCGCCTCTTACGTTAAATCCCGTCGCACCTTCCTGGGCATTAGTAACTCCGGGAAGCTGCAAGATCGACTTAAGAATATCTACCTCACCCAAAACTGCAGGCATCTTTTTGATCGTGGCGATAGATAGCTTATTGGTACTCATTTCAGGCTTGCGGATGTTAGCCAGCGGAGTATTATTCTTAATCACAACTTCATCCAGGGTTTTGCTGCTTTCCGTCATCCCAAAGTTCCTTTTTGTATTTTCGGTGAGTGTGATACTTTCTTCCAGGCGATCATAACCCACGTAGGTCAGGATAACGGTATAGGTTCCTTTAGGCAATGTTGTGGAATAAAATCCGTATGAATTGGTCGTCAAACCTACTTTCGCTTCCGGAATATATATGCTTACGCCAATGAGTGTTTCAGTATTGGACTTGTTCGAGATCGTGCCGCTAAGGGTAACTTTTTCCTGCGAATAAGCATAGAATACCGGCGCAAAAAAAAGTATCAGCACAGATAGGATTCTGTTTTTCATTTATAAAAGTTTGAGTTAAATGCCATATTTTCGGCTAAACTATATTTTTACAGAACCCGCGATTTTTATATATACAAAACATGCAGCTTAATATATCAACGCAGCTCTTACATATAGAAAAATAAATGCGGCGGGAGATTTCAGTAACAGAAGCGTTACAGTAAGAATACTTTTTATAATCAGACATCGCCAGTCGTCCTGCCAGCTTTTGCAATCCGGTAAAACTGCCCGGCCATGTATACATCGCAAGAGACCTTGCGCTTAGGCACGCGGCAAACCTTTCCGCTTAATGGCAGAAATCTCTTTCAGTCAACTCCATCCCTATAAGCGGCTGACCGGCGGGCATGTAATTGCACTCAGGGGAATGGATATCGTCTTTAAATCTCATTTTGGTATATAATTACAGGGCTTTTGTATAGTAAACTTTGTTTAATTCCGGAGGATCGCTTGATTTGCCTAAGATTTAGATTTATGGGTAAACCTTTACATGAAGAAACTATGGATGCTAATTGGATGCTTCAGTTAATTATTTCAGAAAAATACCGTTTTCTGCGACATATCTTACTGATCATCTTTTGTCTTGTTGTTCTATATTACAGTCCGGCGGACTATGTAGAACCTTTTGAGACATATAACAGACTGGTCGTTTTTTTTCAGATAATCCTGATAGCCTACAGTAACATGTATTTCTTTGTTCCCAGATTTTTGTTCAGAAACAAATACCTGAGCTATGGTCTTTTTGTGCTTTCAGGCATGGTCATTTCGTATTATATTCACGAAGTTTTTGCTGTTTCCTTTAAACGTAATCTATTGCCTAACGAGGACGACAACATTAACTTTTTTACTTTTTCCTTTATGACTATGGTGCTTATCATAGCATCGGCAGCAATTAAGTTATTTCAGCGGTGGATATCTGATGCGCAGCTGATCCATGACCTGGCATTAGCTAACACCAATAGTGAACTGGAACAGCTCAAGAATCAGATCAATCCGCATTTCCTTTTTAATACGCTCAACAATGCCAACGTATTGATTGAGGATGATCCGCAAAAAGCTTCGCAGGTATTGGTGAAACTAAGTGATCTGCTTCGCTATCAGCTTTATGACAGCTCAAGAGATAAAGTCCTGTTAACTTCGGAGATCCATTTTTTAGAAGATTTCCTGAACCTGGAGAAAATAAGACGGGATAATTTCAGTTTTTTAATATCCAAAGAAGGTGAATTGAGCGGAGTTCAGGTGCCTCCCTTATTATTTATATCATTTGTCGAAAATGCCGTAAAGCATAATAACGACTCAGCGAAGTTATCCTATCTGAATTTATATTTTGATGTGGGCCACAATGGGCTTTTTTTTAAATGCGTAAACTCGAAACCCGCGGTGAAAGCTGTTAATAAGTCAGGAGGACTAGGTCTGGCAAATGTCAAAAGAAGATTAGAATTGCTGTTCCCGTCCTCACATACTTTGAAAATAGAAGACAATCAGGAGACGTACTGCGTTACCTTACTTTTAAATCTAAAAAAATGAACTGTATAATCGTAGATGATGAGCCATTGGCAAGAAAAGCTATCGAAAAACTGGTTCAACAGACAGAAAATCTGGAGGTGATAGGCTCGTTTAACGGAGCAGAAGCCACTAAAGCTTTCCTGGGAAAAAATGCTGTAGATCTGATATTCCTTGATATTCAAATGCCGGGAGTGAATGGTATCGAATTTGCCAAAACCATTCCCAAAACCACCTTAGTGGTGTTTACTACAGCTTTTCATGAATTTGCTTCCGAAAGTTATGACGTAGACGCTATTGATTATTTGATCAAACCTGTAAAACCGGAGCGCTTTCAAAAAGCGGTTGAAAAGGCACAGACGTATTGTAAATTATTCCATACTGATCATACCAACAGCAACATAGAAAACATAACCAATGATTATTTTTTTGTAAAATCAGAACGAAGGATATTCAAAGTTCATTTCAGCGATATACTTTACATTGAAGGCTTAAAAGATTATGTGATCATTTATTTAGCAAATCAAAAAGTGATCACCCTAATGAATATTAAAACTATTCATGACCTGCTTCCAAAAAGCTTTTTTGTCAGGGTCAGTAAATCTTACATCATCAATGTAAACAACATAGATTCTGTCGATAACAATACGGTATACATAGGGAAAAACGAAATACCGATCGGCAATATTTACAGGGATCATTTCTTTAATGAATTTGTAACAAGGAAAATTTTAAGTAAGTGATAAATTGATGGCGGGCTACCAGCTGCGCCTGGCAGGCGTCTTCCTTTACCGGCTATTTATCATGAGCAGAGGTCTCAGTGATCCTGGCAAGTCTGAGGCTACATACAGGAAAATGCAGTAGCCTTTAATTGATCATCCAAGGTTGCTACCCTGGCCTTTTGTATGGTTGTAAGGAATTGCCATTGATCGGGATAAACAGCCAACATTCGCTCATATACGTCCATTATCTCCCTTATATGCTCAGGTGCAAATTCGCAGTTTTTATTGCCCGGGTTTTCGTGCAGTTTACGATAACGTCGGCTGGCATCTATCAATTGTACCTGGTCTTTGCGATAATATTGCTTAGTAACCAGACGTAAGTAGTAATGCCTTCAAATGCCGGAAAAAATGCAGTGTTCCGGTGTCTGGTTAGTCAGGTGCAGGTTTGGCAAAATAAAAAAACGGAAACTACACATTTCACTGTATTGTTCCCGTTCCTGGGCGTTGCTAATAGGTGATTGCCTTTACAGTGATTTTTTTATCGTCTCCAGATGCTTTTCTCCCCAACTGCTTAGGGCCAAAACGACCTCCTCCAAGGTAAAACTGTAATCGGTCAATTCATAGGACACTGTACCCGAAAAGCCTTCGTTGTCGACGACACGCTTAAGAAATCCATTCATTTCCAAATCCTTCAATTCATTAGATAACACTCTTGCCGAAATTCCATTGACCGCACGCCGGAGCTCACTAAATCGCTTACTGCCATTATACAAAGCTATGATGATCCTAAGCGTCCACTTTCCACCAAGAACAAAGAGTGCATCACCGACTCTTTGGATCAGCTTTTCGACTGTTCTTTCATCAATCTTTTTTAAACACTTTTCCATTTCCATTATACTAGTGATCTAAATGTTACAGGTAACCTTTAGATTACTAGTAACCAATGATTACCAAATGTATTTACTTTTGAAAGAACAATAAAATATGAAAACAAAAATCTTTTTAGGAGCACTGCTGTTGGCTGTTTTATTATGGAACACGGCTTTAGGACAAACTAAGACCGGTGATGAAATAATTGGTACCTGGGCTATGGAAAACGGGGAATCGAAGATCAGACTTTACAAACAGCACGGAGAATTTTTTGGCAAGATGATTTGGTCAAAAGATATGTATGAAGCTGATGGTAAGACTTCAAAAAAAGACGTCAATAATACAAATGTCAATCTGCGTGAGCGCTTTCTCAAAGACCTGACAATACTTGAGCATTTCAGGTTTGATAAAGATGAATGGTCTGACGGCAAGATCTATGACATTAAAAGTGGTAAAACGTACAGTTGTACCATTAAACTGAAGAACCAGGACGTGATGCTTGTCCGTGGATATATCGGAATATCTCTTTTAGGTAAAACAGTATCCTTTAATAGGGTGAAATAAAGAACACACCTAATGTCAGAGTCAACAAATATTATCAGTAATCAGGTTAATCATCGAGTGGCCATAAAAAATCCTGGCAAATACGCTGAATTAAGTATTATAAAAGAACAGATTCTATCTCCTAAAATCGGAGAGGTACTCGTCCGTGTTGAATATTGCGGTGTGGCCATGGGTGATATCCTATTCAGAAAGGGTATCAGTCCCGGTAAATTTCCCATGGTGCCAGGTTACGACATTGTTGGAATCATTATCTCTACCGGCGAAGGTGTCGTGAATTTCAAAAAGGGGGATAGGGTTGCAGGCTTGACATTGACCGGGGGGTATACGACTTACATTACGCTCCCGGTTACAGAGCTGATATTGCTCCCCAGTTCGATAAAACCGGAAGCTGCTGCTGCATCGGTGTTGAACTATACCACGGCCTACCAATTACTGGTAAATGTAGCAAAACTCAAAAAAGGCGATAGTGTATTGATACATGGGGCCGGAGGGGGAATAGGGTTAGCGGTACTCCAGCTCTGCAAATACCTAGGTATAGAAGCCTATGGAACCGTTTCAGCTAAAAAAATTAATGCCGTAAAGCAGGAAGGAGCAACCGCCATTGATTACCAAAGTAACGACTTTGTTGAATTCATCAGAAAAAGAAAGGCGAATATCGACGCAGTTTTAGATCCTATAGGTGGGTCTCAACTCTTCAGATCATTTAAAGTAGTTCGTTCCGGTGGTACCCTTGTTTCCTTTGGTATCGGTTCTGCTATCAATGGAAATGGTTCGCCATTTTGGAAGCTAATCAAGGCGATGCTTCCGTTATTGCTGCTTAAATTAAGCTTCCAAAAAAAACACGTAAAACTCTACGTCACTACTTCTAGAACCAAGGCACTACGTGAAGTCCTACAAGAGATTATCATTCTTTTGGCCAACGAAAAAATAGCGCCCCCAATCGCTAAAATATTTATGCTTAATGAAGCTGAAGAAGCCCATCAGTACTTGCTAAACGAGCGTCCGGCAGGAAAAATATTATTGAAACCATGAGAAGGGCAATTAGGAACCTAAAACTATTTCAAGAATCAAATTAGTATATCTTTAGGCAGACTGTCCATCAGCCGCTTCCTTACAGTTTTGCAGCACCGCCGATAGTTCCTCAACAATTGTCAGCTGCTCTTCTGAGAAAAATTCTGTTCCCATATTTGTGCTTTTTAAATAATGATATAGTAAGTTTCAAATCTACTCTTCATACTTGCCCGTATCACTGTTCTTAATGACGTCAAGAATGAACCAATTTGACAAAGAAAGTTTATGAACTAAACAACAAAATAGAAAAAGCCCGGAACTACTTTTGCATCGAGATATCGATAGCGCAGACTTTAAAGCAATCAAAACTGATCCCAAAATCAAATAACTATTCTATGTGATCTGATCAATACTTGCCAAAAAAAAGAGCAGGTTTTCAGACGTTGCAAAGAGCTGTTTATCGCTATTCTCCAA
Source organism: Chitinophaga filiformis (assembly GCF_023100805.1). NCBI lineage: Bacteria > Pseudomonadati > Bacteroidota > Chitinophagia > Chitinophagales > Chitinophagaceae > Chitinophaga > Chitinophaga filiformis. The sequence continues at coordinate 2,462,263 of NZ_CP095855.1, read as the reverse complement.
TCTTCATCATATCTATGAAGAAGGGAATATTCAAATTAAGAGAAAGCTAATTTCCATCATCTTTCCTGAATATCTTGTTTGCAATGGTATCAGCTTTCGTAGCACGAAGGTAACCACAGCTATTAAAATTCTGTATCACAAGGAATCGGCATTTAAAGGAAGATTTCCATACAATTACTCCACGGAAAAGGAACGCGCAACTCTTTCAGATCAGCCGATTATATACCCAGAGGATTGTGATGGCCTGAAGGAAACGGTGTCATATCAACATGCGATGAATTTACAAGGAGTATAACTAGTATTTTATCAGGAGATCATCTATAAAATAAAACAGCTACCATTGTTATAGTAGCTGTTAAATATTTTCCCTTTTTCTCCCATCTGGGATTTCTGATGTGGAGTCGGCGGGAATCGAACCCGCGTCCAAACATATTCGCCGAAAGCTTTCTACATGTTTATTTGCGCATTATTGTGTCGGAACCATGCCAGGGGCGCAACTAACCAGCCTGGTCCTTATCCGTTGTTGTTTCGGTACCCACTCACAGAAACCATGAGTACCTATTCCGCTAAGGTTTTGATTTAGGCGGCGGCAGTTCTAGCAGACGGGAACTTGCGGCGGCCAAAATGGGTGCGCTAATCGCTGATTAGGCAGCCATGGCGTAGTTAGATTCGCCATTTAAAGGTTGTATATTCAGATTTACGTGCTAATTATACAACGCACGACATGCTTACACTCTCAAAGATCTATGCTGTCAAAACCAGGCGACCCCAGTTTGCTTTCGCAGCTTACAAAGGTAAGACATTCTAACGAATTTCCATCACAGTAAGGAGTAATGCAGGATAAATGACCGATATTTGTATTCAATAGCCGGGAGAATAAACTTTTCCCAGATGGATCGGGAAGCGCTAAAGTACGCTTTATACCTGCCGCAAACATGCCTTATATCCAGGGCATCCATACCTGGTTGGATCCAGGAAAGCAAAATTGAACTGATAACTTTTCAATAATGCCGTGAAGCAAATTCACCACATAAAAAAAGAGGCCCGTAAAGGCCTCTTTTTCTTATTTTAAATTGATCGTCAATTATTTAAACCAGTTCCTCCAGACATCCAATCCATTCGCGTATATCAGCAGGCTGAAGAGAATGACCATACCAATGATTTGCGCATATTCCAGGAACTTCTCACTTGGCTTACGACCGGTAACGATCTCGTACAGCAGGAACAGTACGTGACCACCATCGAGGGCCGGGATCGGCAGGATATTCATGAACGCCAGGATGATAGATAGTAAGGCAGTCATTTCCCAGAAGGAACTCCAGTCCCAATAGCCGGGGAACAGGTTGCCAATGCTCATAAAGCCTCCCAATGACTCATTGGCCTTTACCTCTTTGGATACGAAGATCAGGCGGAGCTGCTGAACATATTTCACCAATGTACTGATACATTTGGAAAAACCTGCTGGTATTGCCTCAAAGAAGGTATACTCACGGGTAGCAAATTTGAAATCCTTCACAGGATTAGCCGGGAACATACCTAAAGTACCATTCTCAGATACCTGGGGGAATAACTTAAGTGTATCTCCGTCACGTAATACCTGTATTGGTATCGTTTTATTTTTGTAAGGCTGTAAGGCTTTTTTGAACTCATGAAAATAAGAAGCAGGCTGGCCATTCACCGTCAGGGTCTTATCGCCTTTCCGGATACCGGCTTTTTCAGCGGGTGATTTCGGTAATACGCTATCCACAGTGAAAGGAATGCGTACTTCCATCAGAGTTCCCTTCTTTTTGATCATTTCACGGACAAAACCGGCAGGGATCTTGATATCCAGCGGTTTGCCGGCACGTTCTACCTGGATGCTGGTAGCCTCACGGAGGATGATCTCGGCAGGAATAGCTTTGAAGTTCTCTACGGGCTGGTGATTAACAGACAGGACCATATCCCCGTCACGTAAACCGATACTTTGTGCGAGTGAATCTACAGCGATACCATAGGTCAGGTTCTTGGTAGGCAGATAGCTCTCTCCCCAATGCCACAGCATCATGGCGTATATCAGGAAACCCAGGATCAGGTTCACAGTCACACCTCCTATCATAATGATCAGACGCTGCCAGGCTGGTTTAGAACGGAATTCCCAGGGCTGAGGCGGTTTGGCCATCTGCTCACGGTCCATGCTCTCATCCACCATACCGGATATCTTTACATATCCGCCGAGGGGCAACCAACCTATCCCATATTCTGTATCTCCTTTCTTCTTTTTAAACAGGGAAAACCAGGGATCAAAGAACAGATAGAATTTTTCAACCCTTGCTTTAAAAAGCTTGGCAGGGATAAAGTGCCCAAGCTCATGTAATACTACCAGTATTGAGAGCGACAGTATCAACTGCCCGGCCTTTATCAATATTTCTTGTGTGGTCATGTAGATGAATCTGACGTAAATATATAATGTTAATAATCTATAGATAGTCCGGCAAATATAGGCGGTTCAACTGCAGTACAGCGTTAATGTAATATTAAATTACAATCGCATTGATCATAGAATTGGCGTATTCCCTGGCAGCCTGATCGCTTTCATAATAGTCATGCAAGGTAGGTTTTTCAACGAACGGCACCTTCGCCATGATCTCTTCGATCACCTCCGTCATCTGCAGGAAGCCGATCCTGTTCTTCAGGAAGGCATGTACTACTTCTTCATTAGCGGCATTCATTACACAGGCAGCATTCCCACCTTTATGCATCGCCTCAATGGCGATGGCCAGGTTACGGAAAGTCTTGGTATCCGGTTGTTCGAATGTCAGCGTAGGATTATTCTTGAAAGAGAATTTCGGGAAATCGTTGGCGAGTCTTTCCGGAAATCCTAATGCAAATTGTATCGGCAACTTCATGTCAGGCACGCCCAGCTGCGCTTTCAGCGATCCGTCCACAAACTCTACCATGGAGTGGATAATGGACTGCGGATGTATCACCACTTCGATCTTGTCTGGCGGCAGATTGAACAACCAGCGGGCCTCGATCATCTCCAGGCCTTTGTTCATAAGGGTGGCACAGTCGATCGTGATCTTGGCGCCCATTCTCCAGTTCGGATGCTGGAGCGCATGATCCTTCTTCACGTTGATGAGGAAGTTCGGCTTTTTACCCAGGAAAGGGCCACCGGAAGCGGTGAGGATCACCTTGTCCACTTTGGTGAGCGACTCGCCGAGCAGACACTGGAAAATGGCCGAATGCTCAGAATCTACCGGGATGACAGGTACATTTCTTCTGTTGGCAGCCGCCATGACGATATCTCCCGCTACCACCAGGGTCTCCTTGTTAGCCAGGGCGATAGGTGTACCCTGTTCGATAGCTGCCAGGGTAGGCGCCAGACCTGCAAACCCCATTATAGCGGCCAGCATCATATCTATATTACTCCAGGCAGCCACTTCCACCATCGCTTTGGCGCCTGCGAATACCTTTATTCCTTTATCGAATAATACTTCCTTAACCTTCTCATATTGTGTTTCATCGGCTATCACAACAGCATTCGGACGGAATTTCAAAGCCTGTTCAATTAAAAGTCCGGCGTTATGGCCACCGGTCAATACTTCCACACTGAACTTGTCAGGATGTGCTTCAATCACCTCCAATGCCTGGATGCCAATAGATCCTGTGGAGCCAAATATGGCTATGTTCTTCTTACTCATTGATGCAATAATAAGGGAAATAAGAGAATTAGGATGTAGGATTTAAGGCGAAGGAGTACTATCTCCTTATCCCTGACTACCAATTCCTAATAAAAAAGTCCTCATTGGAGGAACTTGCTCAGTTCATCAGCCAATGATCTGTCATTGCTTAAACGGGGTACCTTATTTTGTCCGCCAAGTTTACCTACTGACTTCATATAATCGATAAAACCCTGCTTGCGTACCGCCCTGATCTTCAGGGGCTGCAGGATATTTCCTGTCAACAGATCATTGTAATAAATGTTCTTTTCCTGCATATATCCGTCCACTTTTTTCGCAAAAGCAGCCAGGTCGGCAGGAGGCGTTTCAAATTCTACGAACCACTCGTGATACGGCAATTCACCCTGTGGCGCTACCATAGGAGCTACCGTGAACTCAGTAATATGCAGATTTTCTTCCTTTGCAGCTCTCATCAGGCTGTATTCCACTTCCTCTCCGATCACGTGCTCTCCGAAAGCGGAGATAAAGTGCTTGATACGACCTGTAACCAGCAAACGGTAGGGATTGGTAGATACAAATTTCACGGTATCACCAATATTATATGCCCACAAACCTGCGTTGGTACTTACTACCAGCGCATAGTTCACACCTACCTGTACGTCTTTCAGAGACAAACGGGTAGGATTGGGATCGAATATCTCGTTGGCGGGAATAAACTCATAGAAGATGCCTGAGTTGGTGTTCAGCAACAGACCTTTATGTTCCTGTGTATCCTGGAAGGCAAAGAAGCCTTCAGATGCCGGGAAAGTCTCTACTGTATTGATCGGGCGACCAACGGAAGCCATGAGTTTTGCACGATAAGGTTCGAAGTTCACCCCTCCATATACTAATACGTCCAGGTTCTTAAACAGCTCTCCTACCGGCTTTCCGCTTCTTTCAATCAGCCTGTCGAAGTACATCTGCATCCATGGTGGAATGCCGCTGATCAGGGTCATATCCTGATCGATGGTTTCATCAACGATCTTATCCAGCTTGGTTTCCCAGTCTTCAATGCAATTGGTCTCGTATGAAGGCAACTGGTTGGTGCGCAGATAGCGTGGCACATGGTGATTCACAATACCGCTCAGGCGACCGTAAGGAATGCCTCCTACCCTTTCCAGCACAGGAGAGCCGGACAGGAAAATGAGCTTTCCGCTGGCAAACTCGGTTTTACCGGTTTCTGCCATGTACATCAGCAGGGCATTACGGGCGGTATCTATATGATTGGAAACGGAGTCTTTTGTAATAGGGATGTATTTCACACCGCTCGTCGTGCCGGAGGTTTTAGCCAGGTAAATAGGCTGTCCTTTCCACAATACGTTCTGTTTACCGTCTTTTATTTTATTGATATAGGGCTTGAACTGCTCATAATCCCTGACAGGTACTGCCTGTTTGAATTCATTATAATTATTGATATTCTCAAAATGATGATCTTTTCCAAACTCGGTCTTCCTGCCTGTTTTTATCAACTCCTCCAGAATAGCCTCCTGGTCTTCTACCGCCCGTTGCATTTCCTTCCTGATCTTGTTAGCTATGATGGAAGCAAATGGTTTGGCAAGCAGTGATTTAAGCTTCATGCCTTTTATTTTAGGATAAGTGAAAGGACAAATGTATAAAATAAAAATTGTTATAAAAGCCCATATTGCAAGGGTTCCAAGGTATTTGTGAGTATACCGGAACCTCAAGATGGAGGCGATTATCAGCGAAAACAGCAGTATATATGGCGATCACAATCAACTATATTAAAATAAAGTATGTATCTTTGAAAATATAAATTGTAATTCTCAGTGGAATCGGGCTGTAAACAGTCTGATAGCAAAAAGCTGAGAAAAGTTTGTCAATTAGAAAACAAATCCTACTTTTGCAGGAAATTATTTTTGGATAACTATGTTTGCAGTTGTAAAAATCGCAGGTCAGCAATTCAAAGTACAAAAAGACCAGGAAATCTTTGTACAACAGTTGCAGGGAAATATTGGAGATAAAGTGCAGTTCTCTGACGTGTTGTTAATAGATAATGGCGGCCAGCTGACCGTTGGTACTGATGTAAAATCAGTGGTTAAAGCAGAGATCCTGAGCCACGTTCAGGGTGATAAGGTAATTGCTTTCAAAATGAAACGCAGAAAAGGTTTCAGAAAGAAAGTTGGTCACCGTACACACTTCACGAAGATCCGGATCAACGAAATTGCTTAATTATTATTAGATAAAGTTTTAAACCTTACATAAGAAATGGCACATAAAAAAGGTGAAGGTAGCGTTAAGAACGGCCGTGATTCCCAGAGCAAAAGACTGGGTGTAAAAATATTTGGTGGTCAGGCAGCCGTATCTGGTAACATTATTGTTCGCCAGCGCGGTACCGTTTATCATCCTGGACAGAACGTAGGAATTGGTAGAGATTTTACCATTTTCGCAGTAGCTGATGGTGTTGTGGAATTCAGAAAAGGACGTGAAAACAAAACCATCGTTTCCGTAAGATCACTTGACACCACTGCCCAGGCGTAAGTCTGGAACAGTGTTTGCCATAAAGTTTTTTTTTAATACCCAATTTTAATTACTAACCCAAAATTCAAAAAACAATGGCAACAATTAAGAAAGCGGCTAAAAAAGCTGCTCCTAAAAAGGCTGCTCCTAAGAAAAAAGCTGCTGCTAAGAAAGCTGCTCCTAAAAAAGCCGCTGCTAAGAAAGCTGCTCCTAAAAAGAAAGCTGCTGCTAAGAAAGCTGCTCCTAAAAAAGCTGCTGCTAAGAAAGCCGCTCCTAAAAAGGCTGCTGCTAAGAAAGCTGCTCCTAAAAAGGCTGCTGCTAAGAAAGCTGCTCCTAAAAAGAAAGCTGCTGCTAAGAAAGCCGCTCCTAAAAAAGCTGCTGCTAAGAAAGCTGCTCCTAAAAAGGCTGCTGCTAAGAAAGCCGCTCCTAAAAAGAAAGCTGCTGCTAAGAAGAAATCTTCTAAACCAGCATCTTCCACTCCTCCAGCTCCGGCAGCTCCAATCGCTCCAGAGTTGTAAGATCGACTTTACAAACTGTGAAAATAAAAGGTCCTGGTTACACCAGGATCTTTTTTTATTTGTATCCGGGGCATGTGAATTTCTCCGGCATCGTATTCCCGGTATTGGGTCCCCCGGGTTTATTGTTCCCGCATTTTTATCCCCCGCATTTTTATCCCCCGGGTTCCACCCGGGGCTACAAACACGCGGCTCCTGACGGAGCCGATCGCAGCGATTGATACCGTTTTGTTGATTGCGTTTGCCATCGGCGTTTTATTCGTTTTTCACCGGCATTGTTCCCGTTTTTTGTTTCCGGTTTTTGTCCCCGGTTTTGTTCCCGCATTTTATCCCCCGGGTTGCACCCGGGGCTACAAACACGCGGCTCCTGACGGAGCCGATCGTAGCGATTGATACCGTTTTGTTGATTGCGTTTGCCATCGGCGTTTTATTCGTTTTTCACCGGCATTGTTCCCGTTTTTTGTTTCCGGTTTTTGTCCCCGGTTTTGTCCCCGCATTTTTATTCCCCGGGTTGCACCCGGGGCTATAAACACGCGGCTCCTGACGGAGCCGATCGTAGCGATTGATACCGTTTTGTTGATACGTTTGCCAATGGCGTTTTATTCGTTTTTCACCGGCATTGTCCCCGCTTTTTGTTCCCGTTTTTTGTCCCCGGTTTTGTCCCCCGCATTTTTATCCCCCGGGTTCCACCCGGGGCTACAAACACGCGGCTCCTGACGGAGCCGATCGTAGCGATTGATACCGTTTGTTGATTACGTTTGCCAATGGCTTTTTATTCATTTTTCACCGCCATTGTCCCCGCTTTTTGTTCCCGTTTTTTGTCCCTGGTTTTGTCAGCGTTTTTGTCCCCACATTTTATCCCCGGGTTGCACCCGGGGATAAAAACACGCAGCTCCTTACGGAGCCGATCACAGCGAATGATACCGTTTTGTACAAACACCCCAAAGCCGGAATACGGTAACCTTTCGCCCCGATTTTCAACTCGATCTATTAAATTCGCAATTCAATCCAATTTATGCTCGATAACTACGCCATTGCCGATAACTTCTCTCTGATTTCCAAACTAATGGACATCCAGGGAGATAATAGCTTTAAAGCTAAATCATTTTCCAGCGCTGCCTTCACCGTAGAAAAACTGCCTGTGCAACTACAGGTTACCCCGCCGGAAGAGATCTCTAAAATAAAAGGCATCGGCGATTCCATCGGTAAAGCTATCCAGGAAATGCTGGCTACCGGAAAATTCTCCGCCCTCGAAGCATACCTGCTTAAAACACCTCCCGGCATTCTCGAAATGCTGAAAATAAAGGGCCTGGGACCCAAAAAGATCGCTACTATCTGGAAAGAGCTCGAGGTGGAAACACTGGGAGAACTGCTCTATGCCTGTAACGAAAATCGCCTGACGCTTCTCAAAGGGTTCGGTCAGAAGACACAGGACGCCGTGAAACAGAGCATAGAATTCTACTTCAGTAACCAGGGCCGCTATCTCTACGCCCAGGCAGAAGCGCTTGCATTGTCGCTCGAAAAAGAACTGCAGCAGCTATTGGCGCCAGCCGCAGTCTCCCTCACAGGTCAGTTCCGCCGTACTGAAAATATCATTGACGAAATAGAACTCGTGGCCGCCCTCCCCACTCCTGCACTACTGGAAAAACTGGGACAGTTGCCGGCCCTGGGTCAGCTGACTGCTTTGGAAGACGCGCTGTTGGGGCAGCATGAACAGCATATTAAGATCCGGATCTATCCCGCGACAGCGGAAAACTTTGGCAAAACATTGTTCACAACCACGGCTACTCCATCCTTCCTGGAACGTTTCAATACCGTATACGATGTGAATAATGCCCCGGCCAATACCACGGAAGCAGAGATCTTCAGCCTGGCCGGTATGAATTACGTTGAGCCCTGCCTGCGATATAGCGGGGAATCCATTGACCTGGCGCTTAAAAAGCAACTACCTGACCTGATCTCACACAAGGATATTAAAGGCATTATTCATAGTCACAGTACCTGGAGCGATGGAGAACATACCCTGCAACAAATGGCCCTGAAAGCAAAAGAACAGGGCTTTGAATACCTCGTTATCAGCGATCACTCCCGCTCTGCATTCTATGCCAATGGTCTCAGTATAGAAAGGATACAGGCACAGCATGCGGAGATAGATGAACTGAATAAACAACTGGCGCCTTTCCGCATATTCAAGAGTGTTGAAGCGGATATCCTCAATGATGGCAGCCTGGATTACCCGGATGAGATACTGGCAACGTTTGACCTGGTGATCGCATCCGTTCACTCCAATCTGAAGATGAGCGAGGAAAAAGCAATGACGCGCTTATTAAAAGCAATCGAAAATCCATATACTACCATTCTCGGACATATGACCGGCCGGCTGCTCCTGAGCCGTAACGGCTATCCGGTAAATCACCGGCAGATCATTGATGCCTGTGCGGCCAACAATGTAGTGATCGAGATCAATGCGCATCCACGCAGACTGGACATCGACTGGGAATGGATACCTTATGCCATGGAGAAAAATGTATTATTGTCCATTGACCCGGATGCACACAGTACAGATGGATTCCATGATATCTATTACGGTACCCTGGCTGCACGCAAAGGCAGACTGACAGCAGCTCATAACCTGAGCAGTTTCAGTGCAGCAGAACTGGAAGCCTTCATCAGCAGGAAGAAAAAATAAAGACTTTAGAGTTGCCAACGTAAACAGCATACATGAAACTGATCTATATATATGACGCCCTTTGCGGGTGGTGTTATGGTTTTACTCCTGTTGTAGAGGAATTACTGCAGCGGTTCGGGAATGACATGGAAGTAGAGGTCCTTTCCGGAGGCATGTTCCTCAGTGCGAATCACAGACCTGCGTCTGCCATGTACAACTATATCAGCCAGGCACATAAACAGGTGGAAGCAGTAACTGGCGTTAAATTTGGACCAGCATTCCTTGAAACATATCTGCATACAGATGATATCATGGATTCTGAAAAACCCAGCATTGCGCTCACCGTGTTCAAACAATACCTGCCGGCTAAAGCGCTGTCCTTTGCACACGATATGCAGGTGGCCTTAAACTATGATGGCAAGAGCCTGAATGACGATGATACCTATCGCCATCTATTGCCAAAATATCAGCTGCCTGTAGAAGAGTTCCTCGACAAAATGAAAGAAGATAACAACAGGTATGATACGGTCCAGGAGTTCAAACAGGTAGAGCAATGGGGCATAACAGGCTTCCCTGCAGCTATCCTGGATGATGGCAAAGAATACTTCCTGATCGCCAAAGGCTATACGCCTATAGACCGGCTGCTGGAAGTGATAGATAAAATAACAGGAAAGGCATAAATAATCATAGGTAATTATGTACCAGATACGAACAGCTACCGTTAGCGATATTCCACTTATACAGCAGTTAACAGACGAGATCTGGAGGCCAACCTATAAGGACCTCATGACACCTGAACAGCTGGAATATATGATAGCATTGATCTACAGCACAGCTTCACTGACGAGCCAGATGACAGAAAAAGAACACCAGTTCCTGCTGTTGTATGATGCCCAGCGGCCGATCGGCTTTACTTCTTACAGCACTACTGATGAACCAGGCATTTACAAGCTGCAGAAAATATACGTGCATGGCGACTACCAGGGAAAAGGTGTGGGGAAGTTCCTGCTTGAGGGCGTTATAGAACGGGTTAAAGCGGCAAATGCGACCGTTCTGGAGCTGGATGTAAAAAGAGATAATAAAGCGAGATTCTTTTATGAAAAACAGGGTTTTACCATCCTGAAAGAGAAAGACACGTATATCGGTAACGATTACTGGATGAGAGACTACGTGATGAGGAAACCCCTATAAAAAAATCCAGCCTGGTAAAAATACCAGGCTGTTTCCCAAGTTAACCATTAAAAGACACAACTTTTCTAATTAAAATTCTTCAGGTGTATCCGGAAAATATTACTTATCCCTCTTCACCTATCTATACATACTTACGGTAAATGTTTAAACATGGATTTTAACGCAGGCCTTTTTCCTAAAAAGAAGGAAACCTCCGCTATCCCTTCATTATCAACTGAATATGAGGGCAAAAAAAATTCCCGCATTTGTAATGCGGGAATTTGATAAATCAGTATGTGTTTTCGGTAATATAAGCTCATGAATTAGAAAACCCGCGGAAGAATTTCATGATCGCTACTCCAGCCAAAACGCAGATTCAGCATGAGCTCATGCGATACTGTCTGCGCTCCTTTCAGGTTAGATGACATCGGCGTATCATAGGAATAACCAAACTGGAAATAAGGCCCTACTCTCACCTGCACCAAGCCGGTCACTGTCTTCTCTGAACGCCAGGAAGCACCCAGCCAGACTATTTCCTTCAGGAGCACGCTTGTGTTGATGTCATATTGCAAACCAGTGCCTTTTGCCTGCCTCAGCAATATGGATGGTTTTACCAGCACATCGTCATTTACCCTCGCTGCATATGCTGCCTGCATATAATAATGTGAAATGGTCTTCACTTTATTTACGCTGTTGCCGAGATCAAAACTTTTAAAGGCGGGCGCTGATAAACCGAGGTAAAAGTTCTCAGAAAAGAGTGCAAAACCAAATCCTACCTGCGTCTTCCAATAACTCAGATTGGAAGCGAATGTCGGGTCGGTAGTGGTCAGCTCACTATTCTTTTCATTATACTGCGACATACCAGCCTGCAATCCCATGGCCAGCTGCAAAGTTTCGTTCAGGGAAACCTTCTGTGCTGCCAGCAGGTTATAGTCGGTACGTGTTTGTACGGTGATCGATTCCCGCATAGCCGTGAACCCGATACTGGTCCCTTTCTGATTCATCGGCGTATAAAAAGACATTGTAGCTGTTTTAGGCGCTCCATCCACTCCTACCCACTGATTACGACCTACCACTGTTAAACTGGCTGATTCATCGGTGCTGGCATAAGCAGGATTGATCACTATACCATTCAGCATGTACTGGGAATAGATAGGACTCTGCTGAGCCTTCGCCGGTACATAACATGCAGCAGCTACAAGTAGATTTAAAAGGATTTTCTTTTTATCGATCATCACTATCTTTTTATTACAATGAATCCGGTGTAACGTTTCTTATTACCGTTGGTATCCGTAGTATGGATGATGAAGAAATAAGAACCATCCGGAACATCCTGGCCTTTAGCTCCACCGGTGTTACCCTTACCATTAAAGTTATTCGTCTGGTTGTTATAATTCTTCGTTGTGAATACAGTACCACCCCAACGGTTAAATACTGTTACTTCATTCTCCGGATATTTTTCAATGTTTTCGATCTGCATTACATCATTGCCCAATCCGTCATTGTTAGGAGACATGGCAGGATGCACACGCAGGTTACCCTTGTTATCATCCTTCCATCTGCCATCTGTGATAAAACGCTCTACGTAGTCAGGTACACCATCGCCATCCACATCACATTCCATACAGATCTGGATCAGGCCAGTTGCTGCAATAATAGAATCCAGGGTTGGCGGATGCTGGTTGGATGATACCGTTGCTCTCAACAAACGCATACCGAAGATCTTATCTTTCTCCACACTGTTCACCAATACCGGGATCTCAACATCTGTTTCGCCCGGTAAGATCAGCACCGGCGATACTGTATTGTCATAGTCTTTCACCGGTGTTGCTGCCAGCGTATTGGCAGGGATCTCAGTTGCCGCAGGTGTGTAGAACTCATAGTATACAGTGACGATACGTGAGCTGGTGCGGTTCAGATGAAGCTTGAATGGCAGTGGCTGACCAATAGTATCGAAGGCCACCTTTACAGCATAACGACTGTCAGTAAAGGTCAGTGTCAATGAATCGTCGTCTCCTACAGAATTGATCACTTCACTTGCCAGGCCTGTGTAGTAAGGCGGTTTAGCGCTGAGTGGATCATAATCCCTTACCGCTGCCTTGATCCATCCGTCATCATCGCTTACTTCATTATTGTTAACTTTTACTTTAAAGCGTGCTTCCTGCAGCCCTTTAGGTACCGTTATTTCAATGCTCTTTCCATTTACTGTACCTCCTGAAAGTGTAAGTGTTCTGTAAACATCATTGGTAACGTCGAGTGTGACAGGCAGATCTACTGTAATGGCCCTGCTCAGCCTTACCACAAACTCAACTTCCTCTCCTTCTGTGATCTGGCTCGTAGCCGCAAACAGGTTTACAGTAGGTGTATCGATGTTATGGTTATAGATGATCAGTGTGGCTGCCGGATTGCTGACAAATGTCCAGTTTACATTTGGCAGTGTTGAACTAGCGCTTGTCAATGTAGACTGTAATGTTACATCTGGTCCTGCATAATGGATACCGGCAGGCGATACCGGCACATACACCATACTCTCTCCTTTCGGGATGATCGCATATCCGGGCAGGATGTTATAGTCAGTACCAGGAGTAGCGGTACCTCCAAGGTTGTAGATCACCTTCACATTGTCTGATGCCACCAGTGTTGAATCATTGAAGCGGATCCTGAATGAACCCGGAGTAGATGGCTGGGTGGCATCGCTGATCCTTTCTATCATTATCTGGCGGGCTGTCGCCTTCGGACCGGTAGTTGCATTTTCATCATCTACTACAGTGATTAACACAGGCGTGATATCCACTGTCATATTGATCGGATGGCCATTATTATCTGCAACAGCATTGGTCAGTGTCACCCTCAAGGTCTGATCGCCCTGCAGGATCTGGTCATCCTTGATACGTACAGGCACGGTCACTTCCTGAGAACCGGCAGGAATGATCACCGATGTAGGAAGCGGCTCGATATTCGTGCTGCCATATATTGCCCTGTAGCTTACGGTGACATCTGAAGTGGAAATAACCGGCATTTTGATAATAAATGCGCCATCTGTTGCTGGTTCAGCAGCGTCGCTTACTTTCTCTATTGTCAGCGCCGCTCCTGCTATTTCCAGGATGTTCAGCGGCGGTACGGCTAAGAAGTTAAAGCCTGTTGCGCTGGCTGCAAACTGCAGTATAGTTGTTCCTTCCAGTCTGTAGTTATTAGGTACGCTCAGGAAGTAAGTAACCTTGCTGCTGTCTTTTGCGATGGTCACTGTTGTTGGCAGACCAACATAATTAGTGATATCGGCAGTGGAAGAAGGATCTGGTGTAATGTCAATAGTGATAGGCAGCGTTGTTACTACCGCAGGATCAGCAAAACCGATCGTCACTTTTGTTGCACCACCGCCCTTCGTGATAGCAGTAGAATCGAATGATATTTGCAGTGCCGCTTTAGTCGGATCACTGATGGTAGCATCGTCTATATAAAGATTAAAAGTATCAATCACCAATTCCGGCATCAGGGTGGCACTACCGGTGAATTGTAAGAGTTCCGCACTTTCAATCACCTTGTCTGCCGTTGGTGTGATGACGAAGTCTGCATAGCCTACTGCCGGATTCAGCGTGAAGCTGGTTGGCAAGCCGGTGTAATCTGCAGGAACAGTCTGGGAAGCGGATGTTGCAAATACCGACAACAATACCGGTTTGTATGGCGTCACTCCGGGTGGCAGGCTGGCACGCACAGTATACTGAACACCTTCTTTTACATGGTCAGTCTGGCTTGCCGGCTGCGGCGTGAAAGTAACCTTCAGGTTTGCCGGATCATCTGCGGTAACATCGATCATGTTGAGTGTCACTGAATCTTTCGGATAACCTTCTGTATCTACTATCACTACCAGTTTCTCATCATCGTTCAGTATGTTATCTGTGCTGGCTGCTACAGGTACCGGTATGGTAACTGAGTTACCGCTCAGTGTAACCGTTTGCGGCAGACCGGTAAAGCCGGCAACAGCCTGGGAGCTGAGCCCCCTTGTCAGGTTGATGGTCAATGGTGTGGCAGGTACTGTACCTGATGGTAAAGTAATGGTGATAAATGCACCTGCGCCACCTTCAACAATATCTGTTCTGTCGGTAGTAACTTTTGGTCCGGATATCTTTGTTTTATCCTTAATGATCACGGTAGCCGGTACTACTGTCAGACCGCTGATAGCAGGGGACGTAGCCGTACCACCGAGCACCATATTCTCATCTCCTTCTACTACAACATCTGTTGCAATCGTTACCGCTGTCGTCACACTATTACCACTGGTCAGTGTAAGCGGTGTGGTAGCTAAGGTATAATCATCCGCAGCGGCAGTGGATGGCGGTACAAGTGCCGGCGTAATATCGATAGGCACTTCTGTAGTGAAACCGGCAGGCAGGCTGAAAGTGAAGCTGTAACCGGTTCCTCCTTCATCCATTTCCGGATGACTGGATGTAACAGTGATCTGTTTATTTGCAGGATCATCTCCGGTTGCATCCTGGATCAATCCACTGAAACCGCTTACTGTCAGACCTGGCAGCGTGGTAGCTACCCCCGTCAGGGTCACTGCTTCATCTGCTTCAAAGATCTTATCGCTCACAGCGGTGAAGCCACCGGCGATGGTATATGTATTCAGGCCGGCAGGCAGTGTAATAGTAGCCGGCGCAGTATAATCGGTAGTAGCTGCTGCAGAAGAAGCATCGTGTGACAACGTAATAGAGATCGGATCTTCTGCGGTAATGGTTGTATTTACAAAACTGATCTTAATACCGCTGTTACTGCCCTCTTTTAATGTAGGCGTCACCAGCTCGATCTTCATATCCTTGTTACCTGCAACATCGCCGGTAGCATCCTGGATAGTGATCAGTGAAGAGTCTGTGGTGAACCCGTTTGGTTGTGTTACGATCCACAGGCTTTCATCGTTTTCCAGTACATTATCAGCCTTCGCGATCACTTTAGCAGGGAAGGATACTGAATTCAGTCCTTTTTTGATCACTACGCTGGTTGGCAATGCACTTACCAGGTCAGCATCACTTGCTTTTGAGCTCAGGCCTTTTGAAATAACTACCGGGATATCGTACAGTGATGTAACACCCGGAGGTAATGATACTGTCACAGTCGCACCGGCATCTCCTTCTTTAATCGTTGATGGCGTAACTGTCAGGATCACTTTATTGGAGCTGTCGGCATCTACGTCTCTGATAGTAATCTGCGGACCGGTATAATTATATACACGACCGGCTCCAACATCATCCATCGCAACGATGTCGAGGTCGAAATATTCAGGTGTAGGGCCTTCAATCAGTTTATCAGCAAACACGGTGAAAGGTACTTTCGTAACTGTAGTACCCGGAGTGATCTTGAATTCCAGATTGGAGTAATAGTTCAGGTCAAAGTCCACCTGGTCTTCCGCAGTAGCGTTGTCCCAATCCACGTAGATCTCCTGCATGGTTATGTTCACCTCTGTAGTTACCCCCGGCGGCAGGTGCAGGCCCAGGTAACCGCTATATCCCTCGGGTATAGGCCTTGCGGCATCCGGAGAGATACAGTCAGCCTGGATCTGTGAGTAGGCAGGATTCAGGAAGGTACTGTCTTTGATCTGTATATCTTTCTGGCTGGCAACACCGATACCTAAGATAGTACCCTGGAATTTCAGGGACAGGTTCTCTGTGTTTTCCAGCACTTTATCTGATTTGGCGCTGAAAGTGAATATTGATGTACCTGTCTGGTTAGCAGGTATTACAACGTTGGCAGGAACAACGTAGTCAGTATCTCCTGCGGTTGATGTTCCAACGCGGGAGAAAGTGATGACGATGTCTTCCGGACAGGTAATACCAATTGGCATGGTGATCCTGGCTTTGGAGGAGTTACCTTCAAAGAGGGAAGTGCTGTCAATGTTCATTGTCAGCGTTCTCGGCTCATCATCCACGATGGTATAATCCACTTCGGAAGTGCCGGAGATGCTTAACAGGGACGTACAGGTACTCACCAGTTTTAGGCGGAGGGTACGGCTGTATTGCAACTGGTCATTTCCAATCACATGCAGGTTGGGAATGGTCACGTTCTTAGGCGTGGTATAGTCGCCCGCAGGTACAAGGAAAGCCTCCTGGCCCAGGGTAAAATCAGTTCCCGGAACAGCAGGATGTGAATAGTTGGAAGCGTATGCCGCGTCGTATTTCACCAGTACGTAGGCAGGTGCATTCAGTTTACCTCCCGATACTGTCAGGGTAAGGCCCTGTGCAGGCTGTTCCCCATCCGAAGTATTTCCTTCGTTACCGGAGAGGGTACCGTTGGAGAATTTGATATTCACCGCCGCAAATCCGGGAACAGGGATGGTATCTTTCATCGCCGCGATCGTATCGAACTCTGTCATGCTGGTTCCATACCCCGAAAGCAGGCGATATGTTTTAAAGTTCATGGGATCAGGGTCCAGGGAACCATCACGGAACACTGAGCCTAACTGTTTCATGATACCCATGGAACGGGCATTCCCGTCAATACCACCGGCAACGGTGTTATAAGGGAAATAACCGGCATCATTTATATAGAAGCGATGGCCCGGAAGGGAGACCTCCCAGGAGTCGAACTTTCTCAGTGAACGGTATACATGGCTTCTGGGCGCTTCGGGAGTCAGGGCGCAGCTGGCGTCGCGGTATACACCGACGGTGGTACCATCCGGGCTCATGAAACCGTAGGCGCAGGTACTGGCAGCATCCGGATCGTCGCCGGCGGCGGCGCCCATTACTACCTGCTCTGACTGGTACAGCAATGCCTTTGTAAAGCCGCTGATCTGTGGCAGGTGTAATACATAGTCCATGAAGAAATAGTTGGTGTTCTTCACGTAAGACACGATGATGGTTACCGTACCGGTTTGCCCGGTAGGATAGTTCTTATATTTATCGAGGATGGTACCTACGATATGTACTTTGTAAGGATCCCAATATTCACCGGTACCTGATATCGGGGAAATATAACAAACAGCGGGACTTTTCAGGTTTGGCGGAACCAGATAGGAGCTGTTCTTAAAATCCAAAAAAGCCCTCATACCCTGAGAGCTGTCTGTTCTGATATAACTTTCTAATAATCCTTTCCGCGTGACCTTAATTCCACCGTCACTGAGTATCTCGATCTTCAGGTCATTAGACGCAGGAGTACCACCGCTAGGATTGATCACAGCTTTAACAGTCTGCGCATTAACTTCACTGCATATCAACAGTAATAGCAATGGCAGCACGATCCGGCAAATGGCATTCGGCAATTTACGCAACGCTGTAATGGTACTGCGTTTCATAGGATTGGGAAGCTTGAACATAATAAACTGTGTAAAGTTGTATAATCCATCAAATACTTAAAAAGGTCACTGCTTCAATAAAGATGGTTAGCCTGCACACTGTGATGTGCCGGATTTTTGGTAGTTCGCATCAAACAATTTTCACCACCCCCATTGCTGGGAACCACCTGGTATTATCTGATAAAATAAAAGACAATACATATATATAAGATACAAACATATTTATATTTTCATACTTATACAAACAAATTTATATATTCTGTGCATATGTGGCAGTATCAAATGTGGATAACTACCATGAGGTACTAGTGCTCAATAAATTAGCAATTCACATTTATAGTGGAAAAATTCATTATACTTATGCTAAAACGGTGTCATAACACATTTTTAGCAGCATTGTGAGGTTAACCGCCTTATAAAAGTGCTGTTGTTCTGTTTGCCTAAACAAAAAAAGAACAAATGCATAGTTTAAACCCATAAAATAACGGTAGATTTGCACAAAACAAGAAATAATGTCTACAATAGCTAATTCTAACATTGACTTTACCCTTGCTTACAAGGTAAAAGATATGTCTCTGGCCGAGTGGGGACGTAAGGAAATCGAACTTGCAGAAGCCGAGATGCCGGGTCTGATGTCCCTCAGGGAAGAATATGGCAATTCCAAGCCTTTACAGGGCGCGCGTATTGCCGGATGTCTGCACATGACCATCCAGACCGCCGTACTGATAGAAACCCTGGTTCACCTGGGTGCTGAAGTTCGCTGGAGCTCCTGCAACATCTTCTCTACCCAGGATCACGCTGCTGCTGCCATTGCTGCTGCCGGTGTGCCTGTGTTTGCCTGGAAAGGTCTGAATGAAAAGGAATTTGACTGGTGTATAGAACAAACCCTGTTCTTCGGTAGCCAGGACCGTCCATTGAACATGATCCTGGACGATGGTGGCGACCTGACCAACATGGTATTTGATAAATATCCTGAGCTGATCCAGCATGTGAAAGGTTTGAGTGAAGAAACCACTACCGGTGTTCACCGTCTGTATGAGCGTATGCAGCACGGTACTTTGCCTATTCCTGCTATCAACATCAATGACTCTGTTACCAAATCCAAATTTGATAACAAATACGGTTGCCGCGAATCCTGTGTAGACGCTATCCGTCGTGCTACAGATGTAATGATTGCCGGTAAGGTTGCTGTTGTTGCCGGTTTCGGTGACGTAGGTAAAGGTTCTGCAGAATCGCTGAGAGGTGCAGGCGCCCGTGTAATTGTTACAGAGATCGATCCTATCTGCGCACTGCAGGCCGCTATGGAAGGTTATGAAGTGAAGAAAATGAGCGATGCTGTGAAAGAAGCTGATATCATTGTAACCACTACCGGTTGCCGCGATATCATCACTGCTGAACATTTCAAACTGATGAAGGATAAATGTATCGTTTCCAACATCGGTCACTTCGATATCGAAATTGATGTTGCCTGGTTGAACAAGAACTACGGTAATACCAAAGTTGAGATCAAACCTCAGGTAGATAAATATACCATCGACGGTAAAGACATTATCCTGCTGGCTGAAGGCCGCCTGGTGAACCTGGGTTGCGCTACCGGTCACCCATCGTTCGTGATGAGTAACTCCTTCACCAACCAGGTACTGGCTCAGCTGGAACTGTGGCAGCATACAGACAAATACGAAAACAAAGTTTACGTACTGCCTAAGCACCTGGATGAGAAAGTTGCCCGTCTGCACCTGAAGAAGATCGGTGTGGAACTGGATGTGCTGACACCTGCACAATCAACCTACCTGAACATCCCTGTTGAAGGTCCGTTCAAACCAGATTACTACAGATACTAATCTGATTAATCACTATATTAGCAATAGCCCATAACTGTGATAGTTATGGGCTATTGCTTTTAAGTTTATTTACTCCCTCATCTATCCCGATGGACTATCCACGTAATTCCACTAATTTTGTATTATGACCAAGCTAAGCGTAAACATCAACAAATTTGCCACTCTTCGCAATGCACGTGGTGGTAATATGCCGGATATACTAAAAGTTGCGCAGGACTGCGAGCGTTTCGGCGCAGATGGTATTACCGTACATCCGAGACCGGATGAACGGCATATCCGCTACCAGGACGTAAGAGACCTGAAGCCGCTGGTGAAAACGGAATTCAACATTGAAGGATATCCTTCAAAAGACTTTATGGATCTTGTGCTGTCTGTAAAGCCACATCAGGCTACGCTGGTGCCCGATCCGCCTGATGCCATCACTTCCAATACCGGCTGGGATACCATTAAGAACCAGTCTTTCCTTCGTGAAGTGATCGGTACATTAAAATCTGCCGGTATCCGTGTGTCGATATTCCTGAACGCGGAAGTAGATAAAGTGGAAGCTGCGAAAACGGCTGGTGCAGATCGTATTGAACTCTATACCGGTCCTTACGCTGAAGAGTATGAACGTGCACGTACACAGCCACAGAATCTTCAGTTGTTCAATGACTATAAGAATACTGCCCGCGCTGCTACCGCAATAGGACTGGATCTTAATGCAGGTCACGATCTCAATCTTGATAACTTACGGTTCTTTAAGCTGCATATTCCCCAGTTGAAAGAAGTGTCTATCGGCCATGCGCTGGTGTGTGATGCGCTTTATTTCGGATTGGAGAATACGATACAGTTGTATAAGCGGCAGTTGGAAGAGTAAAGTTGTTGTTATATTTCTTGCGGGATTACAGATGCGTCTGTAGTCCCGTTTTTATTTTAGCTAATACCTCCATTCCTTCAGTGGTACATTGATACCCAACTGATTCAGAGCTTCGCTGCGTTGGTACCAGGAGCGTGTATATCTTAAATGGATCTTGCGCGTGATAATGCCGATCCCTCCTGAGCAACCACTCATGCCTTTTTGTTGTGGTAACCCTAACTCTTGTCTGCGGAGGTGATTGTAGGAAGCTGTCAGCTCTATATAACGGCCTATCTCCCACTGTGCGGCAAGTATAAAGTGACGGAAGATCTTATCTGCCGTATTGTTATGCGTAGTAGTGTCTCCGTCGTAGGTGATAGTGCCTTCCTGGAAGTCCGGATCGGCATAACGCACATCGAACTGGTGTACATGGTGTATCGTAGCAGAGAATTGCAGGGGTAGGTTCTCCAGCTTTTTTGAAATGCCTATCTGCAGGTCGAAAGGTAAAGGCTCCTGGTTGTCTTTTGTATAGGTCTTTAGTTGTGCGCCCATGTTACGTACTACCAGGCCGGCCTGCCAGTGACGGGCAGTATCCTGGTAGTTCAATCCTACATGCACTGCCAGTCCGGAGGCTTTATATTGCAGATAGGACGATTGAACATACTGAATGCTGATACCATAGTACCAACGCTCAAGGTATCTCCGGGAGGCCGTCAGCTGAAAGGCCATATCCCGGGGCTTGAAATTTCCCAGTATGTTTCCTGCCGCATCTGTCTGCGTCACACTGCCATAGTCAATGTATTGCACACTGCCGGCAAGTGTAGTGGCATACCTATCCAGGTGGTAGCCAAACAACGCATGAGCATATTGTACGCCGGCGAAATAGTTGGTATAATTTACCTCTAAATGCTGGTGCATGCTTTCCCGCAGTAATGAGGGATTCAATGCAGACAGTGCAATATCATTGTTCTGTAAACTGACATTGGAACCGCCCAGGGCCGCTATTTGCGGAGAAACAGGCAGATCGAGGAAGGAAAATACGCTCTTACCTCCCAATACCTGGGCACTGGCGGTTGTCATAGAAAGACAGAGGTATGGGAGCACTATCAGTAGTGCAATGATGTTTTTCCTCATAAAGAGGCATAAAACTAAATAATAATAGGTTATAAAACACGAAGCCTTTGAGGTTATTGGCGGAATGGCTGTCGGCTATTGATTGTGATCTAAAACAGGAATGCCATATGCTACACATATGGCATTCCCAAACCCTTAAAACAATCAACATTAGTATCCATTGCCAGCCACAACTGTTAAAAAGGCTGGCAGGGAAATGTTACTTCTTTAATAACGCTATATCGATCACTTGGTTCATTTCTTTTACAAAATGGAACTTTAATCCTTTAATATAGTCCGGGTTTATTTCTTTGATATCCTTTTCGTTCTGCCAGCAAAGGATAATTTCCTTAATACCTGCTCTTTTGGCAGCCAGTATCTTTTCCTTGATACCTCCTACCGGTAGTACCTGTCCGCGGAGGGTGATCTC
Organism: Chitinophaga filiformis; assembly: GCF_023100805.1. NCBI lineage: Bacteria > Pseudomonadati > Bacteroidota > Chitinophagia > Chitinophagales > Chitinophagaceae > Chitinophaga > Chitinophaga filiformis. Next base: position 2,440,233 of record NZ_CP095855.1, on the reverse strand, counting down.
GCCTGTCATAGCCAGGTAGGATTTCACCTTTCTGCCTGTGAACGCGGAGGTCAATGCTGTCAGCATCGTGATACCGGCGCTTGGACCATCCTTGGGCACAGCTCCTTCCGGAACGTGTACATGGACATTGCGTTGGGTGAACAGTTTGGGATCTATCTTGAATTCCTTCGCATGTGCATGCAGATAGCTCAGGGCAGTGCTTACAGATTCCTTCATGACGTTACCCAGGTTACCGGTCAGTCTCAGCTCGCCTTTACCTTCACTCAGGCTGGTCTCGATGAAAAGGATGTCTCCCCCTACATAGGTCCAGGCCAATCCTACAGCAACACCTGCCGGGTTGCCCACTTTATAGATCTCATTCGAATAGCGGGACTTACCCAGTATCTTTTCGATATGCTCTTCTGTCAGGCTTTCCGGTATTTCCTCTTCCAGCGCCACATCTTTGGCTATGGAACGCATGATTGAGGCAAATTGCCTGTCCAGCTCGCGGACACCGCTTTCACGGGTATAATCCTGGATCACTCTTTCGATGATGTTGTTGCTGATACGCATTTTCAGCGTTTTCAGACCATGTGCATCCTTCTGTTTAGGGATCAGGTGACGCTTGGCGATCTCCACTTTCTCTTCTATGGAATAACCACTCAGATCGATGATCTCCAGCCTGTCGCGCAGGGCGGGGCTGATCGCGTTAATATTATTCGCGGTAGCGATAAACAGTACTTTGCTCAGGTCGTACTCCAGCTCCAGGTAGTTATCGTAAAAAGTACCGTTCTGTTCAGGGTCCAGTACCTCCAGCATAGCAGAACTTGGATCACCGCGGTGATCATTACCGATCTTGTCGATCTCGTCGAGGATCATTACAGGATTGGAAGTTTTCACTTTGCGGATGGACTGTAATACACGACCGGGCATTGCGCCGATATATGTTTTACGATGGCCCCTGATCTCGCTTTCATCATGCAGGCCACCAAGGCTCAGTCTTACGTATTTACGGCCTATAGCGCTGGCAATGGAACGGCCCAGGGACGTTTTACCAATACCGGGAGGACCTACGAAGCAAAGGATCGGAGACTTCATGTCCCCTTTCAGTTTGAGAACGGCCAGGTATTCGAGAATACGTTCCTTGATCTTGTCCATACCATAGTGGTCATTGTCCAGGATCTTTTTCGCCTTTTTCAGGTCATAGCTGTCTTCTGTATATTCTTTCCAGGGCAGGTCCAGCATCAGGTCCAGGTGATTGTACACCACAGAATAATCCGGCGTGCTGGGATGCATACGCTCCAGCTTTTCTATGCCCTTGCGGAACAGTTCTGCAGCAGCTTCTGTCCACTGTTTCTTTTCTGCCTTGCGCTGCAATTCCTTGACTTCGCGGTCATTGGCGTCTCCTCCCAGCTCTTCCTTGATGGACTTAAGCTGTTGCTGGAGGAAGTATTCCCTTTGTTGCTTGTCAAGATCCGCCTTGGTTTTATTGGTGATCTTATTTTTCAGTTCTGCCAGCTGCAGTTCCACCTGCAATAATTTCAGGAGCAATTCCGCGCGGGTGCGCAGGTTATTGATCTCGAGCAGTTGCTGTTTATCTTTCAGGTCACAGTTCAGATTGGAAGAAACGAAGTGTACCAGGAAAGATTCATTTTCAATATTCTTCAGGATGATGCTGGCTTCGGATGGCAGGTTGGGCGATAACTGGATGATCTGTCCTGCCAGATCCTTAATGGAAGAAATGTAGGCGTCAAATTCCGGATCGTCTGTCACTATTTCATCCTGCAGTAATTCAATGCGCGCTTTGAAATATGGATCTTCCGCCACTATTTCACTGATCTTAAAACGTTTGCGACCCTGTATAATGATGGTGGTGCCACCATCCGGCATTTTTATCAGTTTAACGATGCGGGCTACAGTCCCCACGTCGGCAAGATCCACCAGGTTGGGATCTTCTATTGTACTGTCTTTTTGTGCTACCACCCCTATCAGCTTATCTGCCTTATAGGCATCATTCACTGCCTTAATGGATTTGTCTCTGCCAACAGTAATTGGCAGTACCACCCCAGGGAAAAGTACAGTATTTCTTAGTGGCAATAATGCCAGTTCATCAGGTATTTTCTCGTCCTCCAGGCCATCATTCTCTTCATTCAAAGGGATAATCGGCATGAACTCCATCTCTTCTTCCGAGTTTGCAAAATAGAATCTATTCATCTGCGTAGTTTAATCGGGAAAGTGGCCAAATTGTCAGCCTGCGGCCTCCTTTCCATTCATTTTTATAAGCATAGGTATATTGTCAAGTATAATGCCACGAAAAGATAATGATATTAAAAAAGTCGCCCCGTTTTATAACGAGGCGACTTTCAATATTTCATCTGGGCTCTTTTTACAAAGTTACACCTACACCCAGCTGGATGCTCTGGTTTTTCCAGTTGCCTCTGTCGGTAACGGTATTGATACCTTTCACGTCGGTGAAACCAATGATGTAACGTGCACTGATGTTGATGATGGGCAGCTGCAGCCATAAACCGGCCACGCCAGATACATCACCGCCTTTAAAGGCATCGTTGGCACCTTTGAATACGTTCTTGTCGCTCACCAGGGCGCTGAACTGAGGACCTACCTGCAGTTTAACACGCGGGCTACCCAAAGAGATATTCGCCAGCAGCGGAATGCTCAGGTAGTTGAGTTTTATCTTTTTGTTGTTGTTGGCAGGGTCATTCAGATTTTCAGGATCAACGACTTCGCCAAAATTGCTTGTAGTTTTTACTGTGCTGGAAGAAAAGATCAATTCACCTTGTACACCGAAACCTTTTGTCAGGTTAACCTGTGTAAAACCACCCAGGTGATACCCCAGATTGAAGCCATCTTTGTAACCCTGACCGTCCAGTTTACCCAGATTAGCACCTCCTTTGAGACCGAATCGTAAAAATTTGGTCTGGGCATTTGCGGTAGAAACGGCAGTTACGCTGAGTACTGCGATCGCGAGAAACAGTTTTTTCATAATAGTTGTTTTTAAACAGAAGAGGATGATTTATTGATTGATTTAAAGGTTTTTCTGGTCTGATTAAATATAAACGTTCCTCACAAGGCACACCCCTATCCGACTGATAGCAAAATGCGTGCTATAATTATTAACACTTAGCACTGTGTGGATAATAAAATAAAAAAAACAGTAACGTGAGGGTAAAATGCTAAAAGGAGATCATTTGAAAGTGTATCCTAACCTGGCAGTGAAATAGCCGGTGAGTTGTTTTTCCTCTCCCTGGAAAGGTTTGAAAATGGTGTAGGATGGGGAGATCGTAACGTTGCCCAGCATATAAGACGCATTGAGGGTGAGATCAAGCGCCCGCATCTCAAAGCCGGTGGCAGTTTTTTTACTTAGAAAGGCTCTCTGGATATCTTCCGGAGGCCTGGTATCGCTCCATTCCCAATGTAGTTTGGGCGAGCGGGAAATATACTGGAATGACTTCAGGTTGCTGTAATAGTTGGCGGTACCCATCGTGAGCCCGACGGAAGGGGTCAATAAAATGGCATCGTCGTGCTTTAGTACATCGATAAAAATAAATGGATGACGCACCACCGTAACGATATTAAAATCCTTCCCGGATATGTTGCGGCTTAACCGCCCTCCGGCAATCTTCTCCTGCGTGCTGCCCCACCCGAGATCCAGGCTGACGCCGGGTTGCAACCACCAGTCCCGGTAGTAGAAGTAGGCAAATAATTCATTATTGATTGGCGTAACCGGAATATCTACAGAATCGGTGAAGATGTATTTGGTATAGGAAATGCCTGTCAGGAATTTCCTGTTCTTTGAATAGTCGTATCCAACAGAAAGATCCCATTCAAACCAGGGCTTACCGATGGATTGAAACAGGTAATAACTGCTGACATTGGCGTACAATCCCGTTTTATGAAAATAGGAAACCGTTGGGGAAAGGAAAGGTTTCATGACTATCGGCGTCTCATACGTCTGCGTTTTCTTGCCGTAAGCAGGGCTATTGCCATAACCGAGCCCCAGGACGAATTCACTTTTCTCCCTCTTTTTTAGCAGAGAATCCAGTTGTTTTTCCAAGTCGGCAAGGGTCTGGCCCATGACAGCCTTACTACATAACAGAAATAAGAATAGAAAGCAGCAGCGCATGCACGGAGCATTTTACAGCTGCAAGATAGGCTAATTAGTCGATAGACCGTAGCCGTTTGTCGGTGGATGAGGACGGAAAGTCGTTGACTGCGGGACTAGAGCCGACCAGACTATACCAGCTCTATCACGGTAATTTCCGGCAGGATACCTACGCGGCCCGGGTAGCCCAGGAAGCCGAAGCCTCTGTTCACATACAGACGCTGATCTCCCTCTTTATAAAGCCCTGCCCATTCTTTATAGATAAACCGTGCGGGACTCCATTTGAAACCGGGGATCTCCACTCCGAACTGCATACCATGGGTATGGCCGGCCAGCATCAGGTCTATATCGGGGTACTCTGTCCTGACCTGGGCATCCCAGTGGGTAGGGTCATGAGACATCAGGATCTTGAATGGCAGGTGTGCGGCGCCGGCGTATGCCTTTTTCATGTCGCCGTATTTCGGAAAACGGCTCATAGCACTCCAGTTCTCAATACCCAGTAAACCGATCTGTTGTCCGCCACGCTCCAGGGTAACATGTTCATTCATCAGCAGTTTCCAACCCAGCTCGCCATGCACCGCCTTGAGCCGCTCCAGGTTTTCGTGCCGCATGGCGCTGAAACCGTTGGCATCCCTGTCGGGCCAGGCGTAATAGTCGCCGTAATCATGGTTGCCCAGGGTCGAATAAACGCCCATGGGGGCTTTTACCCGGCTGAAAACGTCCATCAGGTTATCCATTTCCGTGGCACGGTCGTTCACCAGGTCGCCTGTAAACAACACAATGTCAGCGTTTTGCGCATTAATGAGCGCCACTCCTTTTTCTACTGCCTCTTTGTTGGTCAGGCTACCGGAGTGAATATCAGATATCTGTACAATACGGAGTCCTTTAAAGGCCGGGGGCAGGTTCTTAAAGGCCAGTTTCATTTTATGGACCCGGTAATTGTATTTATTGGACAGGCCGTATACCAGGGTGGCAAACATACCGCCGCCCAGTATTAAGGCCATCTGGGAAAGAAATTTTGACCGGGTGATGGCATTTACAGCCACTTCATCCCCTCCGCCGGAAGAAAAACGGCTGATAATCCACTGAATACCACGACGCGCATCGTCGAGTAAAAGGAATACCGCCGCCAATACTTTCGCGAATACCAGTCCGAATATGATAGTCAGTACATACGAGCGGGCATTGACAGGCCATTCCTGCCAGTTGAGGTAGGGTAAGAGGGCGATAGTCAATATTACCAGGGCCGATATCACCCAGTAGCCACCGAATACGATACTACGCACTCTTGCCGATGAACCATTAAAAATGGCCTTAATGGCCATAAAAACATAAAGATCGAGTAGTAATAGTATGACTAACAGTACTATCGTGTTTAATCCTGAGCGCATGTAGAGTATTTGTCCTTGCAAAAATAACCCCTTCGGCAGACCTTATCCTTTTTTTTGGTACCAGCGGGGGTATCATGTTATGACGAACTACCCATCCACATATTGTACCGGAAGTGAGATTTTGCATTTACTTTAACAAATAATATTAAGCGTCTCATTTTGAATTAATTAACAATTCAAATGTGTACCAGCTGTGAATAAATAAATAGCGGGGTAGACCTTATTATTCTCTAATCGTTGTACTTTTGTACACTTTGGATAAGTATATACTTTGTTTACATAGACACCTGCAAGATGAATTTCACCTATTACGGACATTCCAGTTTTGCGGTTGAAATCAAGGGGAAGAAGATTGTTTTTGACCCTTTCATTACACACAATGAACTGGCTAAGGCGGTAGATATCAACAAGATAGAGGCTGATTATATATTCTGTTCACACGGTCATGCGGACCATGTTGCCGACCTGGTGGCACTGGCGAAACGTACAAATGCAACTGTTGTGGGTGCTTTTGAACTGACCGAATGGGCAGGCAGGCAGGGCCTGGAGAAAGTACACCCAATGAATACGGGCGGCAAATGGCAATTTGACTTTGGCACAGTGAAATGTGTGGTAGCACATCATTCGAGTGGTTTGCCGGACGGTTCCTACGGAGGCAATCCCCTGGGCTTTGTGTTCACGACAGATGAGGGGAATTTTTATTTTGCAGGGGATACAGCGCTGACCCTGGACATGCAGCTGATACCCAGGTATGCTAAACTGGATTTTGCAATTTTACCAATAGGAGATAATTTCACCATGGGAGCTGACGATGCGATTGTAGCGGCAGGATTCGTTGATTGTAAACGCATTATCGGCGTACACTACGACACCTTTGGGTATATCAAGATAGATAAGGAGAAAACGCAGCAACAGTTTTCAGCCGCAGGGCTGGAATTATTGCTGCCGGCAATAGGAAGCAGTATCAATCTATAGTAAAACGCATATTCTTTACATGGTGCAAGAGACGGGAGTCTTCCTAAGCCATGCCCTATTTATTATCCTATAGTAAAACCTAAGAAATACCTAATCAACAATGGCAAGAGTAATTGCAATCGCTAATCAGAAAGGTGGGGTAGGAAAAACTACCAGTGCTATTAACCTGGCAAGCAGCCTGGCTGTACTGGAGTATAAAACATTGCTGGTAGATGCGGATCCGCAGGCTAACAGTACCACCGGTTTAGGTTTTGACCTGCGTAATATACAGCAGAGCTTATATGACTGTATGGTTAATGACGGGCAGGCCAAAGATGTGATCCTGGAATCAGATACACCCAATCTGAAAGTGCTGCCATCCCATATTGATCTGGTAGGTGCAGAGCTGGAGCTTATCAACCATCCCAACAGGGAGCAGGTGATGAAGCAGGTGATAGATGCTGTAAAGGATGATTATGATTTTGTTATAGTAGACTGCTCCCCTTCCCTGGGCCTGATCACGGTAAATGCCCTGGTGGCGTCTGACTCTGTGATCATTCCTGTACAGTGTGAGTTTTTTGCACTGGAAGGTCTTGGTAAGTTGTTAAATACAATTAAGATCGTTCAGAGCCGTTTAAATACCAACCTGGCCATAGAGGGCATCCTGATGACCATGTACGACGGCCGTCTGCGCCTGAGCAACCAGGTGGTGGATGAAGTGAAACAACACTTTGAGGAAAGCGTATTCAACACGATCATTCACCGTAATACCAAATTGGGTGAGGCGCCCAGCTTCGGTAAGTCAGTGATCATGTATGATGCCGCCAGCACCGGTGCGATCAACTATCTCAACCTGGCCAAAGAAATTCTGCAAAAGAATAACTTCACACGTATTAACCTGGAAGATAAAATATTAGCAATTAACAATGAGCAATCAGAGTAAGGGGAATCCGAATAAGAAAGAGGCGTTGGGTAAAGGTATCCGCTCGCTGCTGCAAAATATTGATACCGACCTCAAACAGACCACCAGCGCACTGGGCGAGCAAGTTGTGGCAAGGGCTACCGGTATTGAGCGTATACCGCTCGATCAGGTGGATGTGAATCCTAAACAGCCACGCCGGGACTTTGACGAGAAAGCTTTACAGGAATTAAGTATGTCCATCTCACTGCACGATGTAATACAACCTATTACCGTGTCCAAGGTGGGCCCTAACAAATACCAGCTGATAGCGGGTGAAAGGCGTTTACGCGCCAGCCGGATGGCAGGTCTGAAAGATATTCCGGCCTATATCCGCCAGGCGAACGACCAGGAACTGCTGGAACTGGCCCTGCTGGAAAACCTACAGCGGGAAAATCTCAATGCAATAGAAATCGGCCTGAGCTATAAACGCCTGATGGAAGAGTGCGTACTCACCCAGGAACAGGTAGCCGACCGTATGGGTAAAGAAAGAAGTACCGTTACCAACTATATACGCCTGCTTAAACTGCCACCAGACATCCAGGTAGCTGTCCGCAACGGACAATTAAGCATGGGACATGCCAGGGCATTGATCGCCGTGGAAAATATAGAGAAACAGCTCTTCGTTTTCAATGAGATCATGCAGAACGGGCTCTCCGTACGTCAAACAGAGGACCTGGTGCGTAAAACTACCCACATTGACAAGGGCAATGTGAAAAAGGCAGCTAAAAGCTCATTACCGCCGGCCTATCAGAAGATAGAAGATAACCTGGCAAGTCATTTTGCCACAAAAGTGAAACTGGACAGAAGCAAGAATGGGAAAGGTAGCGTTACCATCGAGTTCTACTCCGACGAGGAGCTCGATAGCATATTAGAAAAAATAGACTTATACGGTGGCTAAACAGTCCGGGAATACATTTTCTCATTTATTATTACGTCTTTGCTTACTGGTATTACCGGTATTTGTTTGTCTGCCTGCCACCCTGCTGGCCCAGGACAGCACCAAGGCTGCTTATCTGCGTAAACAGCAGCCGGACAACCGGAAAGACACCACTGAGCTTTACATCAAAAGAGATTCAGTAAAACCTGTCGCTCCAACCCTTCATAGTCCGCGGAAGGCAGCTTTTTATTCAGCCGTACTACCCGGCCTCGGACAGGCCTACAATAGGCAGTACTGGAAGATCCCCCTGGTATATGCCGCCCTCGGCATCACTACCGGTACCTTTATCGTCAACATGGACCACTACCGTACCTTCCGGAATGCCTATCGTATCCGTATGGACGGCAATGCCGATACGGTTGACGACTATGTTGGACTGTACAGTGACAATGGTCTTAAATACCTGCGGGATGCCTACCGGGAATACGTAGACTACTCCGTGCTGGTATTTGTGCTTGCCTATGGATTGAACATCGTGGATGCTACAGTGTTTGCCCACCTGAAGGACTTCAACATGTCGGATGACCTGAGTATGAAGATCGTACCAACCGTTATTAATAATCAGGCACTTGGGCTTAGCCTGCGTTTCTCCATAGGTGGTAAGAAGAAGTACAGCAATCAGATCGCCCTTGGCAACAAGTGGTAATTACTCCTCTTCTACTAATTTCTACTAATAGCATCTAACTCAATATATTATGAAAATAGCGCTTATCGGTTACGGAAAAATGGGAAAGGCAATTGAGGCCATCGCCGTAGCCAAAGGACATGAGATTGTTCATCGTGTTGACCTGAACAGTCAGCATCTGCTGGAGAAGGAAGAACTCAGCAAAGCTGATGTTGCAATCGAGTTTACCGGTCCGGAAACCGCCTATAATAATATATTGAAGTGTTTCGCCGCCAATGTTCCTGTGGTTTGTGGCAGCACCGGCTGGTTGGAGCAGCTCCCTGCCGTAAAATCTATATGCCTGGAACAACACCGGGCATTCCTCTACGCCAGTAATTTCAGCGTGGGTGTGAATATCTTCTTCGAGATCAATAAACGCCTGGCAGAATTAATGGCGAATCAGCCACAGTATGAGGTAAAAATGGAGGAGATCCACCATACCCAGAAACGGGACGCGCCGAGTGGAACCGCCATTACCCTGGCCGAGCAGCTGATGGAAAAGGTACGCCGCAAGCAGGAATGGGTAAATGATGAGGCTTCCAAACCAGAACAGCTCTCCATCATTTCCAAACGTATAGACCCGGCTCCGGGTACCCACAGCATTACCTACACTTCCGCTATTGACGATATTACCATCACCCATACTGCTCATTCCCGCGAAGGATTTGCGTCCGGCGCTGTGATTGCCGCGGAATGGCTGAAAGGTAAAACAGGGATCTTCAGTATGAAAGACGTATTAAGCCTGTAAGACGTAAAAAGCTGTTATCTTTGTAGTAACAAACATCTGGGAGGGATGCAAATCAATCGATATGTTGTCTAAAAAAACGCAATACGCTTTTCACGCGCTCATACACCTGGCAGAAAATGCTGACAAAGGTCCCATTCTCATCTCTGAAATTGCCCAGGAGAAGAACATCTCCATCAAATTCCTGGAGAACATCCTGTTGGAATTGAAGAATGCGGGCATCCTGGGGAGTAAGAAAGGCAAAGGTGGTGGCTACTACCTGCTGAAAGCTCCGAAGGAAATTCCTTTGGCGAGGATTATCCGCCTGTTGGATGGTGCGATTGCGCTGCTTCCCTGTGTGAGTCTCAATTACTATGAAAGATGCGAGAATTGCCGGGATGAAGCGGTGTGTGGCTTGAACGATGTTATGAGTAAAGTACGGGACGCGACGTTGAAAATCCTTGAGAATAAGACACTGAAGGATATATTAACGAGGAATGTCTCAATATTATAATCTTTTTAAAGCCGGGGTTGATCCCCGGCTTTTTTGTTTCCCTCCATTAGTTGGGATTTGGATTGCCCCTGGACGTATTGTCCCGCTCGATGGCCTTGTATACCAATGGATTCACACTTGCCTTTCCCATCGACAACGTAGATTGATAGTACTGGGATGATTGGTGGGATTACTGTCGGATGCCTGGAACGCGTTGCGGTTCCAGATGGGACCGCGGTCGGCGCCTCTTTGGCAGAATGACTATAAGGCTTTATCAAGCGTGTAAACATTGGATCTATATTTAGCTTCATCAAGCGTGGGTCAAAGAGCCGAAGGCCCGCGATCTCCATCTGGAACCGTCCGCTACCTCCCGGCTCCCAACGAGGTTTGGAGTGGTGATGGGTGGATGAGGCTTTTATCATCTCTAGCCTCCAACATTGTTCTTCCTTCCACCCCATCCCTCAAGCGGAAGGACCGATCATACGGTTTCAGGAGGAGCTACCGGGCCTTAACCCTTGGAGAGCCCATCTACGATTGATAGGGGTTCGATCGACATTCAAAAGCCCACACGATTGACCAGGCCTGATAGATAGTGCTCGCAAAGGGGTACAGCCCGGGAGCCCTACCTGAAACCGGTCGACGGCCGCCCCAAACCCCAATCAAACAACAACCGAAACACTATATACAGCAGTGCATCAGCCAGCAAGCGGAAGGACCGATCACACGGTTTCAGGAGGAGCTACCGGGCCTTAGCCCTTGGAGAGCCCATCTACGATTGATAGGCGTTAAATCGACATCCCAAAGCCCACACGATTGACCAGGCCTGATATATAGTGCTCGCAAAGGGGTACAGCCCGGGAGCCCTACCTGAAACCGGTCGACGGCCCTTCCAAAACCCAATCAAACCAACACCGAAACACTATATACAGCAGAGCATAGCCAGCAAGCGGAAGAACCGACCATACGGAAGACTGACGGGCCTTAGCCCTTGGAGAGCCCATCTACGATTGATAGGGGTTCGATCGACATTCAAAAGCCCACACGATTGACCGGGCCGGATAGATAGTGCTCGCAAAGGGGTACAGCCCGGGAGCCCTACCTGAAACCGGTCGACGGCCGCCCCAAACCCCAATCAAACAACAACCGAAACACTATATACAGCAGCGCATCAGCCAGCAAGCGGAAGAACCGATCACACCACTCACACAACATACTGATAAACAACAATTAACCGCGCACACACCAGGTGATTAAAAAAAGTCTATCCTTTTTATAGAGTTTATGTATTTTTGTAGACAGCAGAAGTTGCCAATTCACTAAAGGAAGTATTACTGGCATTTATAGGCAACTATAGATGAATGCCAGGCTATTGAGATTAGATAGATATGGATAATATCAGTACAGCACTGGAAGGACTAGATCCAATCGCTGCCATGCAGTATCTGGCAGCACAATTCCCCGGAGCGGTGGCCTTCTCCACCTCATTTGGACAGGAAGATCAGGTGATTGCCGACATGATCTGGCGTGCCAACTTGCCGATCAGGGTATTCACCCTCGACACAGGACGTCTGTTCCAGGAAACCTATGACCTGATGGACCTCACCCGCGCCCGCTACAAGAAGAACTTTGAAGTCTATTTCCCCGAAACAGCCTCAGTTGAAAAGTTACTGGCCGAAAAAGGACCTAATAGCTTCTACGAATCCGTAGAGAACCGCAAAGAATGTTGTAACATCCGCAAAGTTGTCCCGCTGAACCGCGCACTCAAAGGCGTTAAAGTATGGATCACCGGTCTTCGTGCTGAACAATCCGAAAACCGGCAGTCATTACATGCCATTGAATGGGATGAAGCCAGGCAATTGTATAAATACAATCCGCTCATTAACTGGACATATGATGAAATGATCAGTTACCTGCAGGAGAAGAACGTGCCATACAATAAATTGCACGATAAAGGTTTTATCTCCATCGGGTGCGCTCCCTGTACACGCGCGATTGAACCGGGAGAACATCCCCGCGCCGGCAGATGGTGGTGGGAACTATCTAAAAAAGAGTGCGGATTGCACGGATGATGATAAGACAACATAAAAATGATTAACTTGATAAACTGGTCCGCAGGGACATCTAAATAAAGACTTATGACCAATAAAATACAGTGGGAGTTTCCGCAGGCGTTGGAAGATGAGGCCATCTATATTTTACGTGAAACAGCTGCACAGTTTGAACGCCCCGCCATCCTGTTCTCAGGTGGTAAGGATTCTATCACTATCGTGCGACTGGCACAGAAAGCGTTCTATCCAGGTAAAGTTCCTTTCCCCTTATTACATATAGACACCGGACATAATTTCCCCGAAACCATCCAGTTCCGCGACTGGCTGGTGGAATCACTGGGTCTTGATCTTATTGTAAGAAATGTACAGGACAGCATCGATCAAGGTAAAGTACAGGAAGAAACCGGTAAATACGCCAGCAGAAATGCCCTGCAGACCGTAACCCTCCTGGATGCTATCGAAGAACTGAAGTTTGATGCCTGCATCGGTGGCGCCCGCCGCGATGAAGAAAAAGCACGTGCGAAAGAAAGGATCTTCTCTGTAAGAGATGAATTTGGTCAGTGGAATGCCAAGATGCAACGCCCCGAGCTGTTCGATATGCTCAACGGTAAAATACACCTGGGCGAGAACGTGAGGGTATTCCCTATTTCCAACTGGACAGAACTGGATGTATGGAATTACATCCGCCGGGAAAACCTGCAGATCCCATCTATCTACTTCTCTCACGAAAGAGAGATCATTGAACGCGATGGTATGTATTGGCCCTACTCTCCTTTCCTCAATACTACCGAGGAAGAAGTGCCCTTCCGTCAAAAGGTACGCTTCCGTACTGTTGGCGATATGACCTGTACCGCAGCTGTGATCTCCGAAGCTGATAAGCTGGAAGATATCATTGGTGAAATACTGGAAGCCAAAATATCAGAAAGAGGCGCCCGTATTGATGATAAACGCTCAGAAGCAGCAATGGAGAAAAGAAAACAGGCTGGCTACTTTTAACAAATCGCCAGTTACTATCGTTTTTTTCCGCTTACAGGATTCAATCAATTAGTATAAAATCGTCGCGGACAGCCAAACTTTCCGCCACTCAAAAAATATAACATGGAGGTTTTACGTATAACCACTTCCGGCAGTGTAGATGATGGGAAAAGCACCCTGATAGGCAGGTTGCTCTATGATACTCATTCTATTCCACAGGATAAAATGGAAGCATTGCATGCTGCCAGCAAACGTAAGGGACTTGACTTCACTGACCTGTCACTGCTGACAGACGGCCTGGTAGCCGAACGTGAACAAGGTATCACTATCGACGTAGCACATATCTACTTCTCTACTCCTACCCGTAAATACATTATTGCCGATACGCCCGGTCATATTGAGTATACCCGTAACATGGTGACCGGCGCATCCAATGCACAGGTTTCCCTCATACTGATCGATGCACGTAAAGGTATCGTAGAACAGACTTACCGTCACTTCTTCATCGCCAGCCTGCTGCGTATTCCTTACTTAGTGGTATGCGTCAACAAGATGGACCTGGTGGAATACAGCGAAGCACGCTTCAACCAGATCGTGGAAGATTTCCAGGCACTGATTGCCAGCGCAGCTTTCAAGGCGCCTTCTATCAAATTCATCCCCATCTCTTCGCTCTATGGTGAGAATGTGGCTGCCCGCTCTGAAAAGATCAGCTGGTACAATGGCGAATCACTGCTCGAATACCTGGAACAGATCACCTTCGATCATGCAGACAACAGCCACCCTGCCCGCTTCAAAGTGCAGTCAGTGATCCGCCCGAAAACAGAGGCTTATCACGACTTCCGCGGTTTTGCCGGTAAAGTGGTGAGCGGTCATTTTAATGTAGGCGACGAGGTCATTTCTCTCCCCTCCCAGCAGAAAAGCAAGATCAAGACCATCGAGCAGTTCGAAACACAACTCACTACCGCGGAGGCACGCCAGAGCGTAGTGATCACGCTGGAAGATGAAATTGATACCAGCCGTGGCAGCATGTTCTCAAAACCTGAGAATGCCCCTGCCCTGTTGAAAGAGCTCTCTGCGCAGGTGTGCTGGATGGATCAGCAGAAACTTGTACCCGGTAAAGCGTACCTGTTGCAGCATGGTATTAATCGCGTGAAGGCAAAGGTGCAGCTGATACAACATGTGATAGATGTAACTTCTAATAAGATCCTGGAAGATAAGAAAGAGCTGGGCCTGAATGATATCGGTAAAATTACCGTGAAGCTCGCACAGCCGGTGTTTGCAGATAGCTATGATGCTAACCCTGCCAACGGAGCGTTCATCCTGATCGATGAATTCAGCAACTCGACTGTAGCAGTTGGGTTTGTGGATTAATACTATATAAGCGTTTCAATAAAAAGCCTGTATCAACGAATGCGATACAGGCTTTTTTTATCCTGATACCTGATGGAGGCCACAGGCTTCAAGCTATTCTCATTTACTTTCGGACATCTTCACTTTTTAACGCAAGCAGCCGGCTGACGATGATAACAGGCAATAAGCTGCTTCCACTTATTGCTTACCTGTTTTCTTTTGGATGATAGCTGTTATTTCCTGTTCTGTTACTGCAGGATAATCCGGTTGTATCCCTTTTCGCTCCCAGGTATCGGTTGTACCATGCCATACCGGCGCCATCTCTGATATAGAGATGTAAATATGCTCATTGACAGGAAACCAGGCATTCATATTCGCGGCGCCAGCCGAGGGCTGACCTATCACAACAGCTCTTCCCGTTCTTTGCATGGCGAATGTAAAAGCTTCTGCTGCAGATGCTGTCTTATTGCTGATGAGAATGAATACAGGACGGTCATAACGCTTTTCTTTCAGCCAGGATACGGTACTGTCGGTGGTCTGCTTGCCTGTTCTGCTGGAGAAGGTGATCAATGGCGTATTTTCCGGCAGAAAGAAACTTTCAAAGACCGCCCCCGTGTCACTACCACCGCCACCGTTGTTACGAAGGTCAATGACCAATGCCCGGGTATTGGCAACAAAAGTCATCGCAGCATATAAAACGGGCAGGCATTTCCTGGAAATGTTGATCTCTGACAAACTTAGATAACCGATATTCTCCTTACTGATCCTCACACTTTCAAAACCATAATTATATGCTGCTGCAGCAGCTCCGTAGAAGAAAGGGTCTGGTCCTTCTGCAGATGCGGTATTACCCTCATTGTCCTTCGCCTCAATATGCTGTTGGCGCAATAAGAGACGGCTTGTTCCTGTATCATAACGCACATACAAATGCCCGTCATGACTAAAATCCTGCAGGTGTTTGCTAAGTGCATCCGCTAATGCCTTCCAGCTACCGGCTGATGCTAATTTCCCGCTACTGTATATAGCACGCAGATGAGCTGCAATAGCGGCGCCTTTCTCCGGGTAAACGTAATGGTCTTCCAGCAATACCGCCATCCTGTCAACAGCAGCAGAGACAGCTGTTTTAGGTAGGACCTGAGCGCTGGCGGACAGTAAAAAAATACTACAAACAACTGATAACCATATCTTAAGATAGTTCATGACCTGTTTTTCGCCAAAGGTCAGACATATCTCACTGGCAAAATTGTACGGATTTAACTGAAGGATATCAGAGTTTGCGAAACTCTTTGGGCAGGAAGCCGGTCTGTTCCCTGAAGGCCCTGATAAAATGGCTCTGGTCAAAAAAGCCACACTGATAGGCAATACCTGTCAAAGACATCTCTGTCTGCCTTATCATTGCCAGCGCTTTTTGTACCCTGATCTTCCGCATATATTCTCCCAGCGAACATTTAAAATAAGCGGAAAAGTGCCTGGAAACAGTAACAGGATGGAGTTGGGTGATAAGGGACAGGTCATGCAGGGAAATGTTCTCATTCCAGCGATCATGCAGGAGTTCAGCTACCTTACCGGCACGACCGGCCAATAATTGCCTGTCGGGATGAAGCGATTGGCCAGCTGTTTGTAACAGGGTCAGTATCTGTTGATGAACGGAGAGAAGGCTATGCTGATCTGCCACAAGGCAGTCGTGATAGATCCTGATAGCCGTGAGGCTGGCGTGGGTCTGAAAAGTATTTAACTCATTATGAGGCCCGTTTATAAAACCGGCCTCATAATGAGTTAAAAAACTATCTTCTATTTCGATATTGATATTCTGAGATGGATGCTGTGTATGGCTGTTGCGATGCCATTCACCGCTATGGTATAACATAATACTTCCCGGAATTACGCTCTTGTCGCCGTTTTTGCGCTCCTCGCGGTTGCCGCCTTCGAGTATGAATGAAAGGTGGTTATTCTCATGGAAATGCCATCCCTCAAATACTTTCTCATTGTAGGTGGTCTTATTGACGATCAGCCCATCCATATGGAAAGTACGACTGTTATTCCCCAGATATTTCCCGTTCTCCAGCTTCATATGCAAAAGGAAGTTTGCCTGAAGCCAAATGTAGAAATAACTGCTTACTTTTTCAGGTTCTTCAGCATATCTGCCGTCATCTTTTCCAGGTTGTACTCCGGCTTCCAGCCCCAGTCCTGGCGGGCCAGAGAATCGTCCATGCTCTTGGGCCATCCGTCGGCTATCTGCTGGCGGTAGTCCGGTTCATAGCTGATCGTGAATTCGGGGATGTGCTTTTTGATCTCTGCTGCTATCTCTTTCGGAGAGAAGCTCATGGCGCCCAGGTTGTAGGAAGAGCGTACCTTGATCTTGTCCTTATCAGCTTCCATCAGTTCAATGGTGGCGCGGATAGCATCCGGCATATACATCATGGGCAGGTAAGTGCTTTCAGAGAGGAAGCAGGTATATTTCTTCTCTTCCAATGCTTCGTGGAAGATCTCAATAGCATAATCTGTTGTACCACCACCCGGGGCTGATTTATAACTGATCAGGCCAGGATAACGCAGGCTGCGCACGTCTACGCCGTAACGGTGGCTGTAATATTCGCACCAGCGTTCACCGGCAAACTTGCTGATACCGTAAATGGTGGTAGGCTCGATAATGGTATGCTGCGGAGTGGTATCCTTAGGAGAATTAGGGCCGAATACCGCGATGGAACTTGGCCAGTATACTTTGTCGATATTTTCTTCTTTCGCAATGTCCAGTACATTCAGCAGGCTTTGCATGTTGATATGCCATGCCAGCAGGGGGTTCTTTTCACCGGTAGCTGAAAGGATGGCCGCCAGCAGGTAGATCTGGGTGATATTATGACGGATAACCAACACATGCAGCATCTCCTTGTTCATGACATCCAGGGATACATATGGGCCTGTTCCCTTGAGCAGGTCATGTTCCTCGCGCAGGTCAGAAGCAACCACATTAGTGTCCCCGTACATCTTCCTTAATGCCAGTGTAAGTTCAACACCAATCTGCCCGCAGGCGCCGATTACCAGTATTTTATCTTTCTTCATGCTATCTCGAATGAATGACTTTTAATTTGGACGTAATATTAACAGCTTCCGCAATAATTAAGAACAGACAAGCTCCCGGCATGACAATGCGGTAACAATCGCCGGAATCCTATTGGAACAGATGCAAGCCCAGTGAACATCCCTTCTCATCGGGTTACAATATTATGACAATTCAATGAGTCACAGCAATTCCTGCTGCTGAAAAGTAATCTCTGAGAATAGCATAACTTTGCACTCTCAAATACAAAAATCATGTCAGCAACAACACACCTGAAGTCACTTTTTAAGGATCAATATAACCCAGATAATTTCTTTCTGATAGCCGGGCCCTGCGTGGTAGAAGATGAAGCGCTGCTGATGCATGTAGCTGAAAAGGTATCGGGCATTTGTAAACGCCTGAACATTCCATATATTTTCAAAGCATCCTACCGAAAAGCGAACCGTACCAGCATCAACTCCTTTAGTGGAGTGGGTGATGTGGAAGGGCTGGACCTCCTGCAGAAAACGGGGCAGACATTCAATCTGCCTGTTACTACCGATATCCACTCTGCTGCAGAAGCTGCCATGGCAGCCGCTTATGTGGATATATTGCAGATCCCGGCCTTCCTGTGCCGCCAGACCGACATCCTGCTGGCAGCAGCGGAAACCGGTAAATTCGTCAATGTGAAGAAAGGACAGTTTGTGAGCGGCGAGGCCATGAAATTTGCCGTAGAAAAGGTAAAACAGGGCGGTAATGATAAAGTATGGCTGACCGAACGTGGTACCACCTTCGGTTACCAGGACCTGGTGGTAGACTACCGCAATATTCCTATTATGAAGGAACATGGCGTGCCTGTGATCATGGATTGTACCCACTCCCTGCAACAGCCCAACCAGACCAGCGGTGTTACCGGCGGTAATCCCAAGCTGATCGGCACTATCGCTAAAGCCGCTATTGCTACAGGTGCAGATGGTTTGTTCATTGAGACCCATCCTAACCCTTCCAAGGCCAAGTCAGACGGTGCCAATATGCTGCATCTCGACCTGCTGGAAGACCTGCTGGAACAATTGGTAAGAATTCGTGAAGTAGTGAAATAATGCGGAACCACGTATTATAGCTTGTGGTAACAGTAACGCGTTTATAGCCAGATATTTATAAACGATAATATTTGATAGTCCATGGAAGCCGGATGGCCTGCCTTTTGTATTGAAACAGGGGATGGGAAAATATCCGGCGTCTATGGACTATTTCTTATCTTATGCTTATCTTAGGATACGGACTACGACCGCTCTTTACAAGACTATAACTATAATACAAACACCCAAAATTTTATTCACCATGATCAATTTACAAGATGTAAAAGCAGGAGATATAGTATTGGTGCAGTACGAAGGAAACACGGTGGAAGGTCAGGTATTGGAAGTTAACCGCGAGGACAAACAGGTTTGCGTACAAACAGGAGAACAGGAGTTCTGGTACGACCTGAAAGACCTCTACCCCATTCCACTGAATGAAGAGCAGTTACTCAGACTTAAATTTAAAAAAGACGATTCCCTCTCCGTCAACGGCGGTGGTCAGATCTATGTACGCGGGCCCTTCTCGGTAAAGCTGCACACACTGGCAGACGGGATGCCGGCCACACGTCTCGACTACCGGGATGAACACCGGGAGATCAAAGGTTCCATTACTGTAAACCAGTTGCAGAACCACTATCACGCAATGACAAATTTCCACCTGGATTAAACATAGAACAAAAAAAACATCCGCCTGCGGCGGATGTTTTTTTTAATGTCGTTTGCAGACTGTAAACTGACAAGCTTATTTTACCAACGTGAGGGTATCTACAGCTGTCACTTTACCGGTTTCTACTACTACGCCCTGTTTTGTAGCAGGTTGCAGGGTAGAATCTGTAGAAATGTAGTGGAGGGTATAGCTACCGGCTGCAATACCTTTCAGCAGATAAGCGCCACCAACACCGGAATAAGTGCTGGCAACAGTATCAGTACCATTCAGTACCAGTACTGCAGAAGGCACTACTGCAGGCAATACAACACCTTTGATGCTACCACCCTGTGCCTGAAGAACAGTTCTGATCACCGGTTTCAGGATATACTTGCCGGCGCTTCCTGCTTCATGAATGGATTTTGCCACGTCGAAATCGAGCAGCAGTTTGTAAAGTACCCCTTCAGATACAGGCATGTTGATCTTCAGCTTTACGCCGGAAGACTGTCCACTTGGTGTTTGCAGTTTGATAGAATCGCCTGCGTTGGTTACCACCCAGTTGTCATCTCCCAGTACCAGCCTGATTTCCTTGATTGTACCCGATGCGATGTCAGCATCTGCCAATACAGTGTCTTTGTCATTAACGAGTGTAAGTAGGTTGTAGCGTCCTTTTTTCATGCCGGGCAATGTCTGCCAGCCATTGTCATCGCTCTCGTTGTAGTTGACATTAATTTCCTGAACATCGATGTAAACAGCTTTAAAATCTCCTGGATCATCGGTAAGTGCGACCTGAATTCTTGATTTGCCATCGTTATCGTTTTTCGAACATGCAGCCATAAATAACGCGGTAGATAAAACCAGCACACCATTTGCCAGGTGTTTCCATGAAGGCATTCTCATTTTGTATGTGTATTTGGTTAAAATTTTCGCTTCCTTATCCCTTATTGTGGCACGAATATATAAACTTATCCTAATGCAAAATATCCCTGTTATCAGGGATTAGTTACCTGAACCATTCCTGTAAATGGCTATATAACAAAAATGATGCTGAAATCTGCTAAAGGTATCTGAGAGGGTTCCTGCGGGCGTTCAGGATATAATTCTTCATGTTCACCCAAAAGGCCATGATCATGTAGACGATGAGCGGGGAGCCCATGGTGATAAAAGAGGTATAGATAAAAAACAGACGGATACGGGAGGTAGCTATGCCCAGCTTATTGCCGATAGCTGTACAAACCCCGAAGGCCTGCCATTCCACGAAATCTTTAAATCTATTCATATATCAAATTTATTACAATCCCGGGTTAAAAACAAGTCCAATTTCTATACCAATAAATAGCTGATATTAAGCTGGCAGTGATTTAGCGGCATTTTATACAGTGAGCGTGCAGGGCGCCCGGTTGTTTTCCAGGCTTATCATTTATAGACAATAGTCTACATATCTTTTAAAAACTTGTTGAATTTAATTAATTTCGCGGTGCATTTTCTAACCGGTCTTAAATAATTTTTTTCCATGGTGTTTGATATTGAAATGATTAAAAAAGTGTATGCGGCACTGCCGGGTAAAGTGGAAGCTACCCGTAAACTGCTGGGACGCCCGCTCACACTCTCAGAAAAGATACTATATGCTCACCTATATGCACCTACCACGGCAGCTTATGAGCGTGGAAAGTCTTATGTAGAGTTCGCGCCCGATCGCGTTGCCATGCAGGATGCTACCGCACAGATGGCCCTGTTACAGTTCATGACCTGCGGACGCGATAAAGTAGCTGTTCCTTCTACCGTACACTGTGATCACCTCATTCAAGCCAAAACCGGCGCCACGGAAGACCTGGCGACAGCTGTGGACACCAATAAGGAAGTATACGAATTCCTGTCTTCTATCTCCAACAAATATGGCATCGGTTTCTGGAAACCAGGTGCTGGTATCATTCACCAGGTTGTACTGGAAAACTATGCTTTCCCCGGCGGTCTGATGATCGGTACCGACTCTCACACGCCTAACGCAGGTGGTCTGGGTATGCTGGCTATCGGTGTAGGTGGTGCTGATGCAGTGGACGTGATGGCTGGTCTGCCATGGGAACTGAAAATGCCAAAACTGATCGGTGTTAAACTGACAGGTAAACTGAGCGGCTGGTCCTCCCCTAAAGACGTAATCCTGAAAGTAGCCGGTGTACTGACCGTTAAAGGCGGTACTGGTTGCATCGTTGAATATTTCGGCGAAGGTGCTGATAACCTGAGCGCTACCGGTAAAGGTACTATCTGTAACATGGGTGCGGAAATAGGTGCTACCTGCTCCGTATTTGCTTACGATACCAAAATGTCTGCTTACCTGAAAGCCACTGAGCGTGCAGATATCGCCGCCCTGGCTGATGGTGTGAAAGATCATCTGCGTCCTGATACCGAAGTGTACGCTGATCCTTCCAAATACTATGATCAGGTGATCGAGATCAACCTGAACGAACTGGAGCCTCATGTGAACGGTCCTTTCACTCCGGACCTGGCATGGCCTATCTCTAAATTCGCACAGGCTGTAAAAGAAAACAACTGGCCTGAAAAACTGGAAGTTGCCCTGATCGGTTCCTGCACCAACTCTTCTTACGAAGATATCTCCCGTGCTGCTTCCCTGGCGAAACAGGCGGTTGACAAGAACCTCGACGTTAAAGCTGAATATACTATCACTCCGGGCTCTGAACTGGTACGTTATACCATCGAAAGAGACGGTCTGTTAAATACCTTCGACCAGATTGGCGGTGTTGTACTGGCTAATGCCTGCGGTCCTTGTATCGGTCAGTGGGCACGTCACATCGACGATCCTAACCGTAAAAACTCCATCATCACTTCCTTCAACCGTAACTTCGCCAAGAGGAATGATGGTCTGGCTGCTACACACGCTTTCGTGGCATCTCCGGAAATCGTTACTGCCTTCGCTATTGCAGGTGATCTGACCTTCAATCCGCTGACAGACAAACTGAAAACCAAAGATGGTAAGGAAGTAATGCTCGACGAGCCTACCGGTTTCGAACTGCCTGCTAAAGGTTTCTCTGTAGACGATCCTGGTTACCAGGCCCCTGCAGCTGACGGTAGCGGTGTTCAGGTAATCGTATCTCCAACCAGCGACCGTCTGCAACTGCTGGCGCCATTTGCTGCGTGGGAAGGCACTGACCTGAAAGGTCTGAAACTGCTGATCAAAGCAAAAGGCAAATGTACTACTGACCACATCTCTATGGCTGGTCCGTGGTTAAAATACCGTGGTCACCTCGACAACATCTCCAACAACATGCTGATCGGTGCTATCAACGCATTCAACGACAAATCTGATTCTGTAAAGAACCAGTTGTCCGGTGAATATGCAGGCGTGCCTGTTGTACAGCGTGCTTATAAAGCGGCTAACATCGGCTCTATCGTTGTGGGTGATGAAAACTATGGTGAAGGCTCCAGCCGCGAACACGCTGCGATGGAACCACGTCACCTGGGTGTTCGCGCTATCCTGGTTAAATCTTTCGCACGTATCCACGAAACCAACCTGAAAAAGCAAGGTATGCTCGCGCTGACCTTCGCTGATAAGGAAGATTACGAAAAGATCCAGGAAGATGATACCTTCGATATCGTTGGTCTGACCACTTTCGTACCTGGTAAGCAACTGACCGTTGTGGCTAACCACAAGGACGGCAGCAAAGACCAGATCCTGGTTAACCACACCTACAATGAACAACAGATCGAGTGGTTCAAGGCAGGTGGTGCACTGAACGTGATCCGTGCACAGTTTGCAAAAGCAAAAGCATAATAGCCAACAGCTATGAATGATAAAGAGATCCCGCCTGCATTAAGTAGGCGGGATTTTTATTTTAACTTTAGACCATATGCCAATGATTTACCTATTGCAAAACTACTGGGATCAACTGCTGTTACGATATACAGATAATGAAGCACTGATAGAAGAAGGCTATCAGATGATCAACGCCAGCTATACGGAACCACACCGGCGGTATCACAACCTGGAACATATAGATACCATGATATTCCTGCTGCAGAAGTACGCCCATCACATTACGGATGTTGATGCGGTGGCCTTTGCCATCTTTTTCCATGATATCGTCTACGATGTAAAGCAGCAGGACAATGAGGAGCTGAGCGCACTGGCAGCACGCGCTTTCCTGCAGCGGACCAGCTTTCCGGCAGAACGGATAGCACAGGTCATGGCATTCATCCGTGCTACTAAAACACATCTGAATACCAGTAATGATACGGACCTCGATTATCTACTTGATTTCGATCTGGCTATCCTTGGCACAGAACCCAGACAATATTTTACCTATGCTCAGCAGATCAGGGATGAATATCGGATGTATTCCGACACGCAGTTTAAAACCGGCAGAAAGAAAGTACTGGCCCATTTTCTGGCATTACCAGCCATTTATAAAACAGCTATATTCAGAGAAGAACGGGAAGCAATGGCCCGGGAAAATCTGGATACTGAATTGAGAATGTTTAGTTGATGGCGGGATGACACGATACTGCATTAAAACAACTGCTTCTTCAGTTTGAACCTTCTCGCAAAACTGATCCGGAAATTGCCGGCTCCCATCGTCTGGTAAGTATCCGGTACGGGCGACTGGCTTCTGGTGGTCAGGTCCACATAGTGTATGCCGGCAAAATAGCGGGCAGAGTTGTACCCGATGGAGATACGGATATTGTTGTTCAGCTGCAGCCCTACTTTACTCACGTTGCCTTCTTTTACCCTGTTCAGGGTCGTATAATTTGCCCCTAAACTTCCCGTGAGGGAGAGCGTGGCAAACCAATGTTTCTTATAAACAAAAGTATGGGCATACCCCACGTTGGCTGCCGCACTGAGCACCCTTGTCCTGTAAAAATTCTCTTTGTCAAAGAATCCTGCTTTCTGCAGATACGAAGGCACCAGCCCTGAATCTCCTTTCATTCTCATCCCGAAGATGCCCCCTCCTATCAGGAAAGATCCTGCGCTCTTCTTCTGGTAATCATTCTGCAGGTAGGCCGCCCGGTAAGAGAAACGTTTTGCGTTGAATACATACTGCACGTCCAGCCCCAGGTTCACATTCCGGGCATCCGGCCGGATCATTTCCACGCTGCCCGATCCCAGGCTGCTGAACAGCCCTCTTGTATTGGCAATATAATATCCCTTGTAGATCTGTCCGTAAAAGTCTATGACCAGTTTACGGGAGTAAATATGCGTTTGCAGGTCCAGTACTTTTGTCTGGCCATAGTCCCCTGTTTCCTTATTGATAAACGGCAGGTTAAAAGCGATGTTCATACCTATAAAGCGGTAGTTGAAGCCAACACCGACGTTAAAAGGCGTATTGGGCCTGTACAGTACTTCCCTGGAGCTTCTTGTACTTGAAACAATACCATTGTCCACAATCCCATTATCGACGATCTTATTGTCGACGATATCATAGTAGTTATACTTGCGTGAACCAAACACGCGGAGGGTGAGGTCTTTGGTATGTTCCTCAATATAATTCGGATCATTCCCCGCATCCAGCCAGCTGCCTACTTTTTTAAACAGCGAGGTCTTCTGTGCTGAAACAGCCAGACATAAAAAAAGGCATCCCGACAGCAGCACAAGCCACTTTTGCATTACCCTATCTGTTGTAATGATATTCACGTATACTTCCTCTCTATTTTGGCAACTCAATTACCTCGAGTTGGCTGATATTTCCTTCTGACAATTCAAAACGAACCAATGTTTTAACCTTATGCCATCCCTGTATACCACAGGCTCCGGGATTTATATGCAGCAGCTTAAAAGCCGGATCAGGCATTACTTTCAATATATGCGAATGACCGCAGATAAACAGCCTGGGCGCGTTTTTCAGCAGTTCATCCTTTACGCCGGGGGCATATTTCCCCGGATAACCGCCTATATGTGTCATGTAAACTTTTACCTGCTCCAATTCAAAATGCAGGTGGAGCGGATACCGCACCCTTAATTCAGCCCCATCTATATTCCCATATACAGCACGGAAGGGCTTAAAAGCCTCCAGTTTTTCTGCCAGTCCGGTGTTACCAATATCTCCCGCATGCCATATTTCATCCACTTTATCAAAGTATTTGAATACATCCGGATGGAGGTAACTATGCGTATCTGACATCAATCCTATCTTCTTCATGCTTCAAAATTGGGCCAAAAGTAAAATAACATTTAGTATTTTACTGAGAATATATTTTTCGATTTATGCAGAGCGATATTACCGGCAGGCTACTGATCTGCTGTCCGGACCGGCCCGGCATCGTTGCCGGCGTATCACAGTTCCTTTATACCTGTGGCGCGAACATCCTGGATGCGAGTCAGCACAGTACCGACCCTAAAGAAGGGGTATTTTTCATGCGTATGGAATTCCAACTGGAAAATACCGGCATTACAAGTGAACAACTGGAAAAACAATTTCAGGAAAAAGTAGCCGGGCCATTAAAGATGGACTGGCATATCGACTATACCGCCCATCGTAAAAAGATGGCCATCATGGTGTCCCGTTACGACCATTGCCTCATGGAGTTACTCTGGCGCTGGCGCAGCGGGGAATTGCCGGTAGATATTCCGCTGGTGATCTCCAACCATGAAGACCTGAGAGAGCTGACGGAAGATTTTGGTATCCCGTTCCACTATCTGCCGGTTACACCGGCCACCAAAACAGAAAAAGAGCAGGAAGCCATCCGGCTGATACAGGAAGCAAAGGCCGATTTTACAGTACTGGCGCGTTATATGCAGATCTTGTCCCCCAATTTCGTGAGCGTATTCCCGGGGAAGATCATCAATATACATCACTCCTTTCTGCCGGCATTTGCGGGCGCCAATCCCTATAAGAATGCCTATACACGCGGTGTAAAGCTGATAGGGGCTACAGCGCATTATGTCACCAACGACCTGGACGAGGGTCCCATCATTGACCAGGACGTGGCCCGTGTCAGTCACAGGCACGATGTCAGCGATCTCGTGGCACTGGGGCGCGATATAGAGAGACAGGTGCTGACAAGAGCCGTTGTGGCGCATGTTGAAGACAGGATCATCATCCATGGCAATAAGACGATCGTATTCTAACCGGCTATTAACTGTAATGTTATTGATCTTTCTGTAGATGATCTGTTACCTGCTTAGCTGTCAAAATTATTGTAACCAGGCAACCATTGACAGCGTATTGGAAGTGTGTATTACTTATCTTCTGCAGATGATCTGCTGCCTGTATAGCTGTCAAAATTATTGTAATCAGGTAACCATTGACAGCGTATTGGAAGTGGATATTACTATTTATCTTTCTGCGGATGATCTGCTGCCTGTATAGCTATCAAAATTATTGCAGCCAGGCAACCATTGACAGCGTATAGAAAGCGGGCATTACTTATCTTCTGCAGATGATCTGCTGCCTGCGCAGCTGTCTGAATAATTGCCAGGCGGGTAGTGTTGGCAGCGTATTAAACACAATTGACACATTCACTATAAACAAGTGGTGGATACCAGGAAGCCCGGTATCCACCACATTTTATTGTCATCGTCAGCGCACAGGCGCTACAATTATTCAGCTTCTTTTCTCACTTTCTTTCCGAAAGCTTTACCTGCAGCAGCATATGCTTCAGCAATACGTGCACCGGTGTCAAAATCGAAACCACCGAACATTCTGCCAGGAGCATTGTCAACAGTTGCTTTCGCAATTACCTTGCTGTGATCTGCTGATTCTACGATCCAGATCTCTCCATCGATGTATGCATTTTTACGCATTACACCTACGTTAAAGCCAGGCTCAACGAAGGTTGTTTTGAAGATCAGCGTGTACTTTGCCTTAGGGGATTTACCAGCTTTGATGTTGGCATTCTCAGAAAACAGTTCTTCGAATTTAGGTTCGAAGCGGCTGGCGCGATCGTTCTTCCAGGCAGCAGCCCAGGTATCGCCTTTTCCGGCTTCTTTCTTGTTGTACTCGTCTTTTTTCTTCTGGATGTAATCATCTTCATTGTCGAAGTTACCCACCTTTACGTTCTCGTAGGAATACTCCGTGTTGATCTCTGTTTGTCCCTTTAATGCAGAGAAATTGCCCTCCGTAATTTTAATTTTCTGTGCTTCAGCCATATAGGTTGAACATAAAGCTATTGAGGCGATAATAGCTGTTTTAGGGATTAATTTCATATATAATATGTTTATGACGCAAATATAGAAAAGGTCTCCAAAAAACAGCATCCCCCGGCAATATTTGCGGGAACTACGCACATCTTACGGGGGGATACTGATACTATTTTGCAAGGAAAATCTAATAATAACAATCTTAGTGATAATGCAGGTTACTGGCCATCTCAAACAAGAGGGAGGCGCCCAGTCTTGCAGTATGATTATCGATATCCAGAGAAGGGTTCAGTTCAGCAATATCGATGCCCGCCAGTTTACCGCTTTGCAGGATGCTACGATAGCATTCCAGGAACAAACCATCCGGACGGATGCCATTGTAGGCAACGGCACTCACCCCGGGGGCAAAAGCGGCCGAAAAAACGTCTAAATCCACTGTGAGGTATACAGCATCCACATCTCTCAGGAACTGGCTTATAGCAGCCTGTAAAAGCACTCTGTCCTGCAGGTGAAAAGCATCTGCATCCACATACTGTACGTCGAGGTCGCCGGCTATACGGAATAACTGCTGCGTATTACTGTTGGCCTGGATGCCGAGTGCCAGGTAATGAAAGGGAACACCCTCCAGTTTACAGTCCTGCGCCAGTTGCCAGAACCCGGTACCGGAAGTACTTCCCTCCTGTCCCGGTATACGCAGATCAAAATGTGCATCTATATTCACCAGCCCCAGTTTCTCATGCCGCTTACGTTGCTGCAGATGCTTATAAATACCCTGTGCATGTCCGTAAGTGATCTCATGCCCGCCACCCAGTAACACAGGAAGATAACCTGCTTTACGTATAGTCAGCACAGTATCGGCCAATGCGGCCTGTGCTTCTTCCAGCTGATTGTCTATGCATATCACATCGCCCACATCTGCAATAAGCAGCTCGCTGTCAAAATGTACCGGAAAATTGCTGCATGCCCGTCTCAATGCTGCAGGTCCTTCTACAGCGCCTACACGCCCTTTATTGCGGCGTACGCCTTCATCGCACGCAAACCCCAGAACGGCGATGCCCTGTTGGTGCGGCTTCAATGCCGGTAATGTACCCGTCAGTAAATTCACAAGTGTAATACGCTGATGCCAGCGCAATAATTCTTCATCCGTACCATCTATCCTTCCCGTCCATGCAACGGGTTGCCGGTAAAAGTCAGGCTTCTTCATATACTGTAAAGGTAGTACTGTTACTTAAAAATATCTCGTATTAAAAATTTGTACCTATATTGCGATAAGCGAATTAAACAACCTATAGCGACTGTATAGCATCTTGTAACCTGTAGCATTGACCTATGGCATAACCATATCAATATCTGCCTATGTAACCATTACAAAATCAACATATCAAGCTTTTATTTTCTCACCCTCAAAACAACTATCCACATGAAAAAGAATGGAAGACGCCTTTCTTTCAAACTTGCGGCCTTACTGTTATGCCTGACAGGCATCTGGTCTCAGGGCCACGCACAGACACCGGTAGCCAGGAATGGCCAGCTCCAGGTGATCGGCACAAAACTATGCAACCAGTACGGCAATCCCATCCAGCTCAGAGGCATGAGCACACATGGTATCCAGTGGTATGGCTGGGGAAGCTGCCTGACAGCAGCCTCTCTCGATGCCCTTGCCTACGACTGGGGTGCAGACGTACTGCGTATCTCCCTGTATGTACAGGAAGGTGGTTATGAAACCGATCCTGCAGGTTTTACCGCCCAGGTGAACCGCCTCATCGAAGAAGCTACTGCACGTGGCATGTATGCGCTTGTTGACTGGCATCAGCTGACGCCAGGCGATCCAAACTACAACCTCTCCAGAGCGAAAACCTTTTTCTCGGCTATCGCCAACACACACAAGAACAAGAACAACATCATCTACGACATCTGCAATGAACCTAACTCAGGCGCTACCTGGGCTAAGATCAAAACCTATGCAGACCAGATGATCCCGTTTATCCGTGCTATTGATAACGATGCCGTTATCCTTGTAGGTACCCACGGATGGTCCACCATGGGCCTTTCCGGCGATGGCTCCCTGCAGGATATCCTCAACAATCCGCTGCAGTATCCTAACGTGATGTATACCTTTCACTTCTATGCAAAGGATCACCGCACGGAATACCTGAACCAGCTGAATACAGCGTCCGACAGACTTCCTGTGTTCGTAACCGAGTTTGGTACACAGGAAGCAAGCGGCGATGGGCCGAACGACTTTGCCATGGCGCAGCAGTACATCGATCTGATGCGCAACAAGAAGATCAGCTGGACCAACTGGAACTACTCGGACGACTTTCGCTCAGGCGCCGTATGGGTAACCGGTACCTGCTCCAACGGTCCATGGACCACTGCCAGGTTAAAACCTGCAGGCGCCTGGGTGCGCGAGCGTATGCTGAACCCTGCAGATGATTTCCCGGGCGGTAACGTGTGTGTGCCGGTATCGGCCAGCGCTAATGATGGCAACGTACCAGCCAACGTCCAGGACAATGACTACAACACCCGCTGGTCTGCCGAAGGCGATGGCCAGTGGATACAGTTCTGTCTCGAAAGTATCACTACTGTTTCCCGCGTTGACATCGCGTTCTACAACGGTACACAACGGCAAACCATCTTCGATATCTTAACCAGCACAGATGGCATCAGCTGGACAGCCGCTGCCACAGGCCTTCGCAGCAGCGGTACCTCCAATGCCCTGGAAACATTCACCTTCTCAGCACGCAGTGCAAAACACGTAAGGATACTGGGACACGGTAATACCGTTAATGCATGGAACAGCCTGACCGAAGTAAAGATCCTTACATCATCTTCTTCAACGCAGACCGCCCTTGCTCCTCTACAGGATGCTTATGTCAGGAATGGTGATTATGCATCTACTACCTACGGCACTACTGATCCTGCTGTACTGATGTCAAAACTGAATGTTGCCACCACAACGGGTTACGACCGCCAGGCTTTCCTGCGTTTCGACGTAAGCAGCGTAAGCAACATCTCGTCCGCAGTACTGAAAGTATTCGGGAAGATTGAAGATAACCGTGTATCCAATATTCCGGTAGGCGTTTATGCCGTAGGCAATACCACCTGGACTGAATCGGCACTGACATGGAACAATAAGCCTGCGGCTGGCACATCGGCATTGCAGACAACAACAGTGACCGATTCCACCGGCAGATACTATTCATGGGATATCACCAGTTATGTACAAGCCGAAAAAGCGGCTGGCCGTAATGGCATTTCCCTTGCCCTGCTGAGCAATACCGTTGCTGATCCGCGCATTATGTGGCGATCAAAAGAGGCTGGCCTGACGGCGCCTCAACTGGTGATCACTACCAATACATCCGCAGCAAAACTGGCAGCTACGGCTCCCTTGCATGAGCCAGTGAAACTTACTACTTCCCTGACCAGCTATCCTAACCCATTTGGCGATAACAGCACTGTCAGCTTCTTCCTCGATAAACCAGCTGACGTAGTATTGGCTGTATACGACATCAATGGCAAGCAGGTGGCTGTGCTAAAACGCGGCCGTCTGGACGCAGGGCAGTACAACAGCAGCTTCGCAGGCAATCATCTGCCTAAAGGCGTGTATACAGTGAAACTGACTTATGGTGAAAAAGCCATTACACGTAAGGTTGTAAAACAATAACAAGTCATCAGCTTTGCCAACCACCTATAGAACCGTCTCATGAAAATGAGGCGGTTTTTTATTGAGACTTTTTCCGGTTAATCTGAAAATGCTATATGTCAAAGAACGTTTTCTATAACGTGATGCATTGCGGACTTTCACATACGCCATAATGCAGTGTCATACAGGGCATAAGCGGTATTTAAAAACGTCACTTAACTGCAGGTTCCTGTCTCCTGGCTACACGATCCGCACTATTTCCGAACGACAATGCAATGTTAAAGAGGATATGAAAACTGTTCAAAAAAAACTATACGAGACGGCAAAAATGGCTCACGAGGTGACAAAATCGCCTCATAAGAGCCCTTCTACTTTGCATCACAAAGCATAAATACAGGATAGCGTGTGATATAATGAGCGTGAGTAGTTGTCAGATAAGCTGCTCCGCCAGTAGCTGCGGTGGCAATCACAAACAGATGCGCCATATTGCGAAGTTGTTTACAACATGGAAGGGGTAATATGGTTCGTTAGGGATTCGTTTGAATAAGCTTTGAGATGGCTTTATCTTACGTTCATCTTACGTGAAAGACGTGAAATGAACGTAAGATAAAGCTATCTCAAAGCCTATCGAAACGAATCTCTAACGAATTCATTTTATCCGCTCCCCTTCTTTCCAGACCCTTGTTGGTTTCATTTTACCCTGGTAGTACAGGATGTCGCGGTAGTCGGCGCAGGGATATGCCTGCATATCTGCCAGGAAGCCGGGGGCGAGTTGTCCGATGTGGTGAAGTTGTAAGGCTTTTGCAGCGCGGGTAGTGAGGGCTGCAAACACTTCTGCTGTAGATAATTTCTCTGCCGCACTTAGCACTGCGGCCTGCAGTAACAGGTCTCCCATGGGCGCGGAACCGGGGTTCCAGTCGCTGGCAATGGCTACCGTTGCTCCTGCATTCAATAGTTTTCTTGCCGGTGCATAATGCATACCCAGCCCTAACGAAGCGCCGGGCAATACAACTGCAACGATATCTGCAGCTGCCAGTAATGCAATAGCAGCATCATCACTGGCTTCCAGATGATCCGCAGAAAGCGCGCCCGCTGCTACTGCAACGGCGGTACCGCCGGTTGAGAACTGATCGGCATGTACAGTGGCTGCAAAACCCATGTCAGCAGCCTGTTGCAGGAAGTGTTTGGCAGGGCCGGAGGTGAATGCAGTTTCTTCTATGAAGACATCAACACGATGTGCCAGTTGTTCTGATTGAATAAGGGGCAATAAGGAGGTAATGATCCAGTTAAGATACGCTTCTTCGCTTCCTTCGAAGTCTTTTGGCCGCATATGCGCTGCCAGGCAGGTGGGGATCAGTGTAGCTTTTGTATGACTGGCTGCATCCTGGATGGCACGCAGCATATTCAGTTCTCCTTCCAGGTTCAAGCCATAGCCACTTTTTACTTCGATGGTTGTAACGCCTTCGTGTAAATGCCGGTTTGCGCGGGCTACTGTATTGTTCATCAGAGTTTCCTGGTCGGCCGCTCTTGTCTTCATCACTGAATCCCATATACCGCCGCCTGCACGGGCTATTTCAAGATAAGACTTACCCGCAATGCGCATCGCATAATCCCTGTTGCGGGAACCATCGAAACAGATGTGTGTATGGCAGTCTATGAAGCCTGGCAACAACACAGATGGCACGGTGATATGTGTGACATCACAATCAGGGTACTGACGTTGCAGGGCTTTAAAATCGCCCACCTCCAGTATTCTGCCACCGTCTGTTACAACACCGCCATGTTCGATGGCCAGCAATTGTTCATCGTGCAAAGCTCCTTTCAGGGGGAGGTTTGTGAGCGGTAATATCTGTGAAAAGGGGCCAATCAGTTCCATACTTCAGATATTGAATTTTCTGGCTGTTTCCTTTGCTTCTTCGTAACCTGCATCTGCATGACGGAAGATGCCAAGCGCCGGATCATTGAACAATACTCTTTGCAAACAGGTGGCGGCACGGTCTGTACCATCTGCCAGTATTACCATACCAGCATGTTGTGAGTAACCCATGCCTACACCGCCACCATGATGGAAAGATACCCAGGTAGCGCCACCACCGGTATTGGCCATGAGGTTCAGCAATGTCCAGTCAGACACTGCATCAGAGCCGTCTTTCATCGCTTCTGTTTCCCTGTTGGGAGATGCTACTGAGCCACAGTCCAGGTGGTCGCGCCCAATTACAATGGGTGCTTTTACTTTGCCTGTTCTGACCAGCTCATTGAAGATCAGTCCTGCCTTTTCCCGCTCTCCCAATCCCAGCCAGCAGATGCGGGCGGGTAGTCCCTGGAAGGCTACCTGTTCCTGTGCTTTCTTCAGCCAGTTGATCAATGCTTTATTCTCGGGGAATGCTTCCATTAATGCCTGGTCAGTGGTATAAATATCCTGCGGATCACCTGATAATGCGACCCATCTGAAAGGGCCTTTCCCTTCACAGAATAATGGACGGATATAGGCGGGTGTAAAGCCGGGGAAATTAAATGCATCGGGTTCTCCCCCTTCACGTGCAAATTCACGCAGGTTGTTACCGTAGTCGAAGGTAACCGCTCCTTTCTTCTGCAGGGCCAGCATATAACCTACATGGCGGGCCATACTTTTCAATGCGCGTTGTTTATATGCAGCAGGGTCTTTCTTACGCAGATCAGCGGCTTCCTGTAAAGACATTCCATTGGGTATATAACCATTCACCGGATCGTGTGCGGATGTCTGGTCTGTTAATACATCAGGGATGATATTGTCTTTTAACAAAGTTTCCAGCAGATCGCCTGCATCGCTTACCAATCCGATGGAAAGGGCTTCACCTTTGGCTTTGGCATCCATCGCCCAGGCAATGGCTTCCTCATAAGAATGCGTGATACGATCAATATAACGGGTAGCTATTCGTTTCTGAATACGTGATTCATCTACATCTGCACCGAGGAACACAGCGCCTGCCATTGTAGCCGCCAGTGGCTGAGCGCCGCCCATACCGCCTAAACCGGCTGTAACTACCAGTTTACCCTTCAGGTCAGCATTGAAATGTTGTTTACCGCAGGCTACAAAGGTCTCATATGTTCCCTGCAGGATGCCCTGTGTACCGATGTAGATCCAGCTGCCGGCGGTCATCTGACCGTACATCATCAGCCCTTTCGCTCTTAGTTCATTGAAGTGTTCCCAGGTAGCCCACTTGGGTACGAGGTTGCTGTTAGCCAGCATTACACGTGGCGCCTGCGGATGTGTGCGCACCACACCTACGGGTTTGCCCGACTGCACCAGCAAAGAGTGATCTTCATCCAGTTCAAGCAGTATCTCAATGATCTTCTGTAATGCTTCCCTGTTGCGTGCTGCCTGGCCAATCCCACCATATACCACCAGTTCATCAGGGTTCTCTGCTACTTCATGATCGAGGTTGTTCAGCAACATGCGTAGAGGCGCTTCCGTTTGCCAGGAGCGGGCATGCAGCTGGTTACCACGGGGAGCTTTATAGTGCGGGTGTGCCGCATAGGTTTTAATAAATTCCGAACTGGTCATGATAAATACCGTTTAGTGATAATTGATTGTCCAGGGCCGCTTCGTTGGCCACTTTTACCAAAGACTGATCAGCTACAATCGTGTGCAGCTGTCGTATATCATTCGCAAAGATCCTGTCTTTTGCTGCGAAGGAAACTGTTTCACGTACAAAGGCGTGAACAGCTTCGAGGATGGGACCAGATTTCAGGGGACGCCTGAAATCGACCGCCTGTGCAGCATACAATAGTTCTATTGCCAGTATATATTCGAGATTGTCGATTACCTGGTGGAGTTTGCGGCCACTGATAGAGCCCATGGAAACATGGTCTTCCTGGCCAAGGGATGTGGGTACGCTATCGGCGCTGGCAGGGAAACAAAGGGTTTTATTCTCCGTCACCAATGCAGCAGTAGTGTACTGTGGTATCATAAAACCGGAGTTCAGGCCGGCGTCTTCTATCAGCAATTTGGGCAGTCCGTAACGACCTTCAATCATCATATAGCAACGGCGATCGGAGATATTGCCTAATTCTGCAGCAGCTACGGTAGCATAATCCAGCGGTAAGGCAAGTGGCTGTCCATGAAAGTTGCCGCCACTGATGGTATCTTCTGCACTGAAGATGATAGGGTTGTCTGTCACAGCATTCAACTCAATAGTAGTCAGGTCGCAAAGGTGCAGCCATGCCGTGCGGGAGGCGCCATGCACCTGCGGCATACAACGCAGGGAGTAAGGGTCCTGCACACGGCCACAGTCAACATGCGCAGCCATAATACCGGAGTTTTCCAGCATGGTCTTCAGCCGGTGCGCTACCAGCTGATTGCCGGCGTAGGGCCTGATAGCATGCAAACGAGGATCAAAGGGGCGGGAGGTGCCCATCAATCCTTCGAGCGACAAAGCCCCGATAATGTCTGCCGCTTCCAGGGCATTATGCATCCGCTGTAAAGCAGTCACGGCAAAGGCCAGGATGAACTGTGTACCATTGATGAGCGCCAGTCCCTCTTTGGGCCCCAGCACCACAGGCTCCAGTCCTTCGGCCCGTAAGACCGCAGCTGCCGGCCGGCGTTGTCCTTTATAATAAACTTCGCCCAGGCCTATCAATGGCAGGAAGAGATGAGACAGGGGCGCCAGGTCGCCGGAGGCGCCTACAGAGCCTTTTTCAGGCACTACGGGAGTAACATGATGTTCGATGTGCCAGATGATGCGTTCAAGCGTAGCCAGCGCTACACCGGAATAGCCTTGTGCCAGCGCATGTACTTTGGTGACCAGCATAACGCGGGCCACCATTTCCGGGATAGGATTACCTACGCCTACGCTATGGCTCTGAAGAATGTTGTATTGCAGGGCGCGGGTATCTTCTTCGGATATCTTGGTATCGCAGAGGGGCCCAAAACCTGTATTGATACCATATACGGTACTGTGTGCCGCTACAATGGCCTGTACATGCGCGGCACTGGTTTTTATGCGTTCAGTCACCTCCGGTACCAGTACGCCGGGAAGGCGGCCAGCCGCCACATCCAGCGCTTTACCTACGGTAAGCTGATCAATTCCGTACTTGAATTGGTGTATCATTGTTGATTGATTGAATCGGATTAGTTTTTCATTGACGCCAGGATCCGTATGGATAAAGGTGTTTCCTGCACAGCACTTTCCACCTGCGATACCGCCTCGAGCAGTAACCTGCTTTGCTTATGTTCTTCTGTCAGTTCTTTCATGGCTTCCGTGATAGCGGCCCATACAGGTTGTACCTGTTGCAGCAGCTCTTCCCCTTTCTTACTGAGCATGACCAGTTGCCGGCGACCATCATCCGGACAGGGTGCTGTCTTCACCAGGCCTTTCTTTTTCAGGCCGGTGATCAGCTGACTGACGGCGGAATGAGAGACCTCCAGTTGTTCAGCAATGTCAATGAGGGGAATGTTCTGCTGGCGGGACAATATGTAGAAAACGGGAAACCAGCTGGCGTCAAAGGCAATACCAGACTGCTCATATACCTTATTGACCTCCATCAGGAAATATTCGCTCAGCCGTCTTAAACGGCTACCAAAGACCAGGTATCCTAAAGAAGCATAAAAACTCATAAGGCAGAAATTATATAAGCGCTTATATATTTTAGTACAATAATAAGGAATTTCTCAATTCCTTATTTATTTCTTCAGGGAGTTTGCTTTCCGGCTGGTGAAGGCTTTTCCGGCTGAGACCTGTGAAGCGGTACTAAATGGCCCTTTGCGATACTATTTCTTCTTTACATCGAACCATACAGGCGATGTATCAGTCACATCCCCATTGTAGTTGATGCACAACTCCTCTCCTTTCTTGATCTCCCGGCGGGTGATAATGCTCATTGTTTCAGCATCAAAGTCCATTTCGTATTCGCAGTTAGGCTCGTAGGAATGGTTGTAGATGGAACAGAAACCGAGCGCTATACAGGATCTGGTTTCGCGTGCACCCCACAGGAAGATGTAATTGTGCAGTTTAGTTTTATCGACAATCGCTGTATCGTCGTAAGACAGAACAAGTACAGGGGAAGTTTCTATGCGGGTACCGGCTGGTATTCTATCTTTTGTAAACACACCGCGGCCCTTGCCTTTTGTCTTGTCGACGTATAAATATGGCTTGATCATAATGTAATGTAAACGAAGCGTAAAATAAAGGTAAAGCAGGAAGTTATCAAAATCATGTGTAAAATTTTTAGGTTTGCGTAAATCTCTTAAGAAAAATATGATCGATTACAACCCGAAAGCCTGGTTTACCTTTATATTCCGCTTCCATAAAGCAGACACTGTCAGGAAGCTGTTCCCAATGTTTATAGCCCTGTCTGCCTATTCCGCATTGATCGCCTTCCTTGAGCTGGAGCTCCTGAGGATATCGCCCAATAGTGACCTCAAGCAGATCACGTTAATCCATTCATTACTGGGCTTTGTGATATCGCTGTTGCTGGTATTCCGTACTAATACGGCCTATGACCGGTGGTGGGAAGGGCGTAAGTTATGGGGTGGCCTTGTGAATAACAGCCGCAATCTTTCCCTCAAACTAGCGGCAATGCTGCCGGCTTCCAATACGGCTTCCCGTGAGTACTTCCGGCTTATGATACCCAATTTCGCCTTTAGCCTGAAGAACCACCTGCGTAACAAGTTTGTTGTTGAAGAACTACAGCTGCCCGCGGGCATACAGCTACAGGCCGATAAGCATATACCTAACCAGGTAGCCGGTTTGATAATGGCGCATGTTCATGAGCTATACCGCCAGGGACAGCTCTCCGGAGAACAGCTGATCACCATTAATGCGGAGCTGCAATCCTTTACTGATATCTCCGGCGCCTGTGAGCGGATCAGGAATACACCTATCCCCTTCTCTTACAGTGTCTTTATCAAGAAGTTCATCTTCTTCTTTGTAATGACCCTGCCACTGGGCTATGTCTTTACGCTTCATTACCTTATCATACCTGTAGTAGTATTCATTTTTTACGTACTGGCCAGCCTTGAGCTGATTGCTGAGGAAATAGAAGACCCCTTCGGATTGGACGCGAATGACCTGCCCACGGACACGATTTCTGCCAATATCCGTAAACATGTGGCAGAGATATTGTGATGTAGCACCTCAACTTTGTTTAATTTCGCCTCACTGACAGCATTTTGGAATATGGAAAATGAAGCTTTACAGGAAAAATTTGAGACGCTGGTCGCTGAGCAGAACTACCCGGAACTGAAAGTGTACCTGGATGACCAGCTCATCACAGACATAGCCGAGCTCATTCACGAGGCGCCGGACCATGCTGACGTGATAATAAACCACTTGTCCATAGGCCGTGCTGCGGCCGCCTTCAGGATCCTGGAGTTCCATGTACAGGAAGACGTGATCCGTGAACTGCCGGCCACCAAAGTAGCGGAGCTGCTCAATGAACTGCCGGCGGATGACCGTACAGCCTTCCTCGGTGAGCTGCATAGTGATGTAGTGAAAGAGCTGATCAAACTACTGGACCCCGAAGAGCGTAAGATCACCCTCAGCCTGCTGGGTTACCCTGAAACGAGCGTAGGACGTATCATGACGCCCGATTACATAGCCGTAAGGGAAGAATGGACAGTGAAGCAGGTATTGCGCTACATCCGGGAATATGGTAAAGACAGTGAGACCATTGACGTGATCTATGTAGTAGACGAAAAAGGTAAGCTGATAGATGACTTCCGTATCAGGGAATTCCTGCTGGTATCGCCCGATACGGTAGTGCATACCCTGATGGACGACCGTTTTGTGGCCCTGCATGTGAATGATGACCAGGAAGAGGCGATACAGGTATTCCGTATGGAGAACCGTGTAGCGCTGCCGGTAGTCGACGATGCCGGCATCCTGCTGGGTATCATCACGATTGACGATATCCTCTGGATTGCCAATGAAGAACATACTGAAGACATCCAGCGTATTGGTGGTACCGAGGCCCTGGATGAGCCTTACCTCGATATTCCCTTAATGAAGCTGGTGAAGAAGCGGATAGGATGGCTGGTGATATTGTTCATTGGAGAAATGCTGACGGCTACTGCCATGGGGTTCTTTGAGGATGAAATAGCCAAAGCCGTTGTACTGGCCTTATTCGTTCCCCTGATCATCTCCAGCGGTGGTAACAGCGGTTCACAGGCATCAACCCTTATTATACAGGCAATGGCGCTTGGAGAGATCACTATTGCCGACTGGTGGAATGTAATGAGGAGGGAAATCATTTCAGGATTATTGCTTGGCAGCGTACTGGGTATCATTGGTTTCACCCGCATATTGCTGTGGAACTCCTTTTTCCACACCTATGGCGACCATACGATCCTCATTGGTATAACGGTAGGACTGTCTTTGATAGGCGTTGTGCTATGGGGAACACTCTCAGGCTCTATGTTACCATTGATCTTAAAAAGGCTCGGGGCAGATCCCGCCACATCTTCTGCTCCTTTTGTGGCCACACTTGTAGACGTAACGGGACTATTGATCTACTTTTCAGTCGCGTTTGCGCTCATGAAGGGAATTCTGTTGTAAGATATTTTGTATTACAATCACGCTCCGGAGCGGGATATTTGCGGCCCCGAGTGATAAGCCCGCGAATCAACAATAACACGAAACACCAATACCTCCGCCAGGAGCGGCATGTTTGTAGCCAGGGGTGATAACCCGAGGATTCATGGATCAATGAGGGACCAATAGCTCCGTCAGGAGCGGCGTGTTTGTAGCCAGGGGTGATAACCCGGAGATTCATGGATCAATGAGGAACCAATAGCTCCGTCAGGAGCGGCGTGTTTGTAGCCAGGGGTGATAACCCGGAGATTCATGGATCAATGAGGAACCAATAGCTCCGTCAGGAGCGGCGTGTTTGTAGCCAGGGTGATAACCCGGGGATTCATGGATCAATGAGGGACCAATAGCTCCGTTAGGAGCGGCGTGTTTGTAGCCAGGGGTGATAATCCGGGGATTCATGGATCAATGAGGGACCAATAGCTCCGTTAGGAGCGGCGTGTTTGTAGCCAGGGGTGATAACCCCTGGGATGCGGGAATGGGACGCGGGAATGTGGGATGTGGGACGTGGGACGCGGGGACGTGGGATGCGGGAACGTGGTTGCGGACCGGAATGATAACCCCGCGAATCAACAATAATACAAAACACCAATACCTCCGCCAGGAGCGGCATGTTTGTAGCCAGGGTGATAACCCGGGGATTCATGGATCAATGAGGGACCAATAGCTCCGTTAGGAGCGGCGTGTTTGTAGCCAGGGGTGATAACCCCTGGGACGTGGGACGCGGGACGCGGGAACGTGGGAACGTGGGGACGTGGGGACGCGGGACGTGGGACGTGGGACGCGGGACGTGGGACGCCGGAACGTGGGACGCCGGAACGTGGGATGCGGGAACGTGGGACGTGGGAACGTGGGAACGTGGGAACGTGGGAACGTGGGAACGTGGGAACGTGGGATGCCGGAACGCGCCCCCGGGGAACAACCAACAACACGAACAACCATCAATCACAATGATCCGGACAATGCAGCAAACAAGGAAAACAACGGGATGCCCCGGCAACGGCCCCCAATAGATTTATTACTCATAACTCATTCTCCTGCACCTCACACTATCCCTGTACTTCTTCACAACGAACAAACTACTATAATCTGTCCCTTCTATAGAATCGACCTTCGGTTTTGCTTTCAGCGAATGCATGATAGGCAGCAGTGTGTTACTATGCCCTATCACAAGCAACTTCTTTCCCCAGTCGTGGTTACGGGTGATCTCGTACAACAGATCTTCCCCTGTGGAATCGGGCAGGTAAGACGCCGTATCAATCGCCAGGTACTGGCAAATAGAATCTGCTGTCTGAATGCTGCGCTGGTAATGTGTAAAATAGACTTTTTGTATCCCTGAGTCCTGTAATAACCTGTAGAGTGCTCCTGCCCTGCGATGCCCCGCCTCCGTCAATGCGGAATCTTCACCAGCGCCTTGTTCAGCATGGCGCACCAGGTAGAAGGTGCCGGTAAGGAAGGTACTGTCTTCAGCAACCGGAATAGGTTGCCTTTCAGGTGGAGGTGGATCACATGCCAGGCAGCATAGTAATATTATTACAATGTATCTCATAGGACCTCGTGTTCGATTAAGGGGTACAAATTACGAATTTTCTCAGCAGGCATGCAATTTGATAAGTGTGATTGGCCTAAAACACATAAGTATTGTTACTTATACGGCTAAAAGAATGAGTCTCACGCTGTTATTCTGAGCCATTCTTCGCAATCTTTTGTACGTTTTTCACATTTTTTATCCATATTGCACGTCTTATCCATGTAAACTGAAAAACTTTATGTGCGGAATAGTTGCTTACATAGGCCAGCGAGAAGCCTACCCCATCGTATTAAAAGGATTGAAAAGATTAGAATACCGCGGTTATGACAGTGCCGGCGTGGCCTTGCTCAACGGCAGCGGACTAAAGGTCTACAAGAAAAAGGGCAAAGTAGCCGAACTGGAAGACCACCTCAGTGGCAAGGACGTGCGCAGCCATGTAGCCATCGGCCATACCAGATGGGCCACCCATGGAGAGCCGAGCGACCGGAACTCACATCCACATACCTCCGGCAGCGGCAGGCTGGCCATGATACACAATGGTATCATAGAGAATTATTCCCAGCTCAAACAGGAGCTGCTGAAAAAAGGCCATGTTTTTAAAAGTGACACCGATACAGAGGTACTTATCCACTTCATAGAAGAAATACAAAAAAGCAATCAGTGCGGACTGGAAGAGGCCCTGCGCATCGCTTTGAAAAGGGTGGTAGGCGCTTATGTGATCGTACTGGTAGACGAAGACAATCCCGATACACTTATCGCCGCCCGTAAAGGCAGTCCCCTGGTGATCGGTGTAGGCAAGGGAGAACACTTCCTGGCCTCCGACGCCTCTCCGATCGTGGAATACACCAAGGAAGTGGTGTTCGTGAACGATTATGAAATTGCTATTATAAAGGCAGACGAACTGATCCTGAAAAATATCTCCAATGAACGTCAGACCCCTTACATCCAAAAACTGGATATAGAACTGGCTGCTATTGAGAAAGGTGGGTATGATCACTTCATGCTGAAAGAGATCTTCGAACAGCCACAGACCATCTTTGACAGTTTGCGTGGCCGTTTGGATGCGAAGAACGGTACGCTTACCCTGGGTGGCATCCGGGAGCATGCAGCGATGCTCAGTAAAGCCAAGCGTATTATTATAGTAGCCTGCGGTACCTCCTGGCACGCGGGGCTGGTAGCCGAATACATGATTGAAGAATTATGCCGCATTCCTGTAGAGGTCGAGTACGCTTCCGAATTCAGGTATCGCAACCCCGTAGTAGGCGAAGGCGATGTGATCATAGCAGTATCCCAGTCGGGCGAGACAGCAGATACGCTGGTGGCTATTGAAAGCGCCAAACAAAAAGGCGCCATCATACTCGGCGTGTGTAACGTGGTAGGATCTTCTATCGCACGTCTCTCCCATGCCGGTGCTTACACGCATGCCGGTCCGGAGATCGGTGTAGCCAGTACCAAAGCATTCACCGCTCAATTGGCGGTACTTTGTATGATAGGCCTGAGAGTAGCACAGGAAAAAGGCACCATTACAGAGCAACGCTTCCAGCACTTGCTGGATGAACTGGATACTATTTCGGAGAAAGTAGCAACCACCCTGAAACTGAACGACCAGATCAGGCAGATAGCTGAGAAATATAAAGACGCCCGCGACTTCCTTTACCTGGGCCGTGGTTACAACTTCCCTGTGGCACTGGAAGGGGCGCTGAAACTGAAAGAGATCTCCTACATACATGCAGAAGGTTATCCGGCAGCAGAAATGAAGCATGGTCCTATTGCGCTGGTGGATGAAAACCTGCCGGTTGTTTTTGTAGCTACCCGTGACAGCTATTACGAGAAAGTAGTATCGAATATCCAGGAAATAAAAGCCCGTAAAGGTAAAGTGATCGCAGTAGTCACAGAAGGCGACCAGACCATTCCCGGTATGGCAGATGATGTCATTGAAGTACCGGCGGCAGACGAACTGGTGGCGCCTATCATCTCGGTTATTCCGCTGCAACTGCTCGCTTACCATATTGGCGTACTGAAAGGATTTGATGTAGATAAGCCGAGGAACCTTGCAAAATCAGTGACAGTAGAATAATCAATAACCTCAATTCTTTTCCGATGAATGTGATACAGAAGAAGCCACTCACAGAGTTAGGCTACAATTTTGTAGCGGCATCTTATTTACCCGAAGGTCAGGATGAATATTACCTGCGGAATAAACAACTGGGTAAACAACAACGCAACTACCGTAAGCTTAGTGCACTTGAGATCGAGATACTGGTACGCAATGACAATACCTCGGACGACTGGAACAACATCTTTGTGGCCAATGAATTCAGCCCTCAGCTGGTAAAACACTGTCACTTCTTCGGCGTAGTGCGCATCGGTAAACTGGAGCCTTATTACCTCGAGTTTCACAATCTCAGGCTGCCGGTAGGACTGTATAACAGCACCATCACCTCCTGCGATTTTGGCGATAATACCGCTATTCACAACGTTAATTTTCTTTCCCATTATATTATCGGTAATGAAGTGATCATCTCCAACGTCAACGAGATGGCCACTACCGATCATGCTAAATTCGGCAATGGCATTGTAAAAGAAGGCGAGCCTGAGCATCTGCGCATCTGGCTGGAACTGTGCAATGAGAATGGCGGCCGGAGCGTGATGCCTTTTGATGGCATGCTGCCTGGCGACGCCTGGCTGTGGACGCGCAACAGGGACGATAAAGCATTACAGGAACAATTCAAACGATTCACTGAAAACCAGTTTGATAAAAAACGCGGTTACTATGGTATGGTGGGCGACCGTACCGTGGTCAAGAACTGTAAGATCATCAAGGATGTGACTATTGGTACGGATGCGTATCTCAAAGGCGCCAACAAGATCAAGAATGTCACTATCAACAGTTCATCCGAGGCCACCAGTCAGATAGGTGAAGGTTGTGAACTGGTGAATGGTATTGTTGGTTATGGCTGCCGTGTATTCTATGGTGTGAAGGCGGTGCGTTTTGTAATGGCCTCCCATTCACAGTTGAAATACGGCGCCCGTCTGATCAACTCTTACCTGGGCAACAACGCAACGATCTCCTGTTGTGAAGTATTGAACTCATTGATATTTCCTGCACACGAACAGCACCATAACAACTCTTTCCTCTGCGCTGCACTGATCATGGGGCAGAGCAACATGGCAGCCGGCGCTACGATCGGTTCCAATCACAATTCCCGCGGAGCTGATGGTGAGGTAATAGCAGGCCGTGGCTTCTGGCCCGGGCTATGCGTAAGCCTGAAACATAATTCACGTTTTGCCAGCTTTACGCTGATCGCCAAAGGCACTTACATGTATGAAATGGACGTCCCTTATCCGTTCAGTCTTGTATTGAA
Organism: Chitinophaga filiformis; assembly: GCF_023100805.1. Classification (NCBI taxonomy): domain Bacteria; kingdom Pseudomonadati; phylum Bacteroidota; class Chitinophagia; order Chitinophagales; family Chitinophagaceae; genus Chitinophaga; species Chitinophaga filiformis. The sequence goes on along the minus strand of NZ_CP095855.1, from coordinate 2,395,674 downwards.
TGATGAACAGAGCAATAGTCTGAAGATCATGACAGGCTATTGGTTCCTCCATAACATGTATGCGCTGGCGCGTAACTCCTGGAAATACATTGACCGCGACAAACGTACTGACAAAACACAGCTGATAGAATACGATTACCTGGCGCCGGATAGCATTGAAGAGATGATCAATGCTATGACGCTGATGGAAATTGCTACCGGTAAAGCGTGGTACATTCAGCATGATCCACTGGCAGATCAGCCATCTGAACACGACCTGCAGGAGAAGGGAAAAGAGCTGCTGATGCACGATCCTGAAATGGTGGCCGGCCTGCAGATATTTGCTACAGATGTGGAGAACAGTTCACGTAAAGTACAGCTGTTGAAGGTACACAGGTCTTACCCACTGTTCCGCGAACTGATCAACCTGTATGCGGTACGTAATATTCTCAGCTATCTTGAAGAGCATCCCGGACAGTATTTCGGTTCACTGCGCGCTATCGTGGAAACTGCAGAACGCGGCCCATGGCATAATGTAGGCGGACAGTTGATGAAAGATGAGACACTGACGGACCTGAAAGACAGGATCCGTTCAGGGGCCATCAACAGCTGGGCGGCATTACACGAAAACTATAAGATCATCGGTGAGCATTATGCAACAGACAAACTGCAGCATGCCATTGCTTCACTGTTGTACATAGAAGAAAAAACAGCCAGGGACTTTACACCGGCCTTCCTTAAAGAATGCTTGTTACAATCCGTGCATATACAAAGCTTCCTTACTGAAGGTATTTATCATTCCAGGGCAAAAGACTACCAGAATCCTTTCCGCCAGATGACATATGAGAATGAAGCTGAAATGGAAGCTGTAATAGGCAAACTGGAAGACAACAGCTTTATACAACAGACGCTTGCAGATCTGAAGATGTACAAGAAGAAAGTAAGCGGGCTGATTGAAGAGTGGGGCTTAAGCAGTGCGCAGGTAGTAGAGCAGTAATGTTGCTTAATCAGTGATCAATATCTCGCTCAACTCTTTATTGCTAAGGAATTTTTTATCTGTCAAAGTATTCAGGAACATATACAGTTGCCGCTGTTCTTTTGCTGTCAGGGGAATACCGTCCTTCACAAGTGGATCAATGGTATTCCCTTTTTGCTGCCCATGATCGTACATGGCAAATACCTGGAAAATATCAAAGAACCGGCCGTCGTGCATATATGGAGCGCTGACCAGTACGTTCCGCAGGGATGGTACCTTGAACTTCAGGTAGTCGGCTGTATTGTTGGTGATACGCATCCTTCCTACATCATTCATGGAAGGCAGGTAAGGCAATCCGTTATTACGTATACTATAATCCGTGAAGAAAGGTGGTTTATGACAGCTGGCGCATTTCTGGGTAAAGGTCCTGTACCCTCCCTGTTCTTCCGCTGTAAATGTCACACCCGGTTCCCGGCGCATCACACTGTCGTATTTTGATTCGAACGAGATCATGGTAGCAATGAATTGGGACAGGGCTTTAAACAAGCGCTGGCTGGTCACCTCCTCTGTACCGTAAGCGGCCTTAAAAAGCTTCCTGTAGGTGGCATTTCCCTGCAGACGCTTAATAAGCACAGTCAGGTCCATTCCCATCTCGTTTTCGTCTGTAATGGGCGTTAAAGGCTGAATATCGAGGTGATTCACTCCCCCATCCCACATGAAGTCTTTCTGCCAGATCAGGTTGAACAATGTTGGCACGGAGCGGTTACCGGTACGCCCCAATACTCCATGACTGATAGCGTGGTCAAAATGGCCGAAAGCGGCAAACTGCTGATGGCAGAAACCACAGGAAATGGAACTGTCCAGGGATAGTTTAGGGTCGTAGAACAGGCGTCTTCCCAGTGCAATCCCCTGTTTGGTGAGCGGGTTATTCTTAAAATCGTATACGGGTGGCGGCAGGCTGTCCGGCAATTTCAGCTGGTAGTATTCAACTACCGGGGAATGGGCGGTGAGTACATGCCCGTCCCTGCCCATGATCCATAACCACAGGCAGAAGGCGATAAGGATATATGCCGCTTTCCGGAACATTTGCAATTATTGGTTTACGATCTTTTTAACGGAAAACATATGCTGATAATTATCTGCGATGCGGTCGGCCGCTGTACCGGGCGTCATAAAGCCCGGCAACTGCCGGAAATTGACCTGGTTAGGTCCGTTGAACCAGGCCATGGCGTCTGCCTGTAAAGTGATTCGCGGCTTATATCGTGGACCGGTCAGCAGCGGCGAAGGCAGGGTCAGCGTTATCATCCGCTGGGTCACATGAGGCGCCCGGTATCCGCCAATATGGAATTGCAACATGTGATTGGGCAGGTGGGAGGACGGTGATGTGCCTTCCAGTTTCGCCATGATATAACCGCTGTTCCAGGTCCAGAACATCCCGTACAGCGGATCTAATGCCCCGTTCTGCGGGCCGCTGAAATTGAGCACACTATCCACACCGATCATGAAAGACAACTGTGTGTATTCCCCTTCCGGGCAGGGTGGCAGCAGCATCTTTTTGGACGCGGCACTGTCTTCGCTGACCAGGAAATAGGCTGGCGGCAGAGCAATCTTCCTGCCATCGGCCGCTATCAGCGAAAAGTTGCTAAGATAGTATCTGAACAATGTGATATTGAAAGTATCACCGGCGGCATTGGTATAGCTAGCCGTCCGCAGCTGCATGGGCAGACCGGCTACTATATGACTGATTTCCAGCTGCACCTGTTGTGCAGCTGTGCCCGTAGGCAACAACAGGAATATCAGTAATAACAGGCGATTCATAATACCGAAAGTAAGCGATTTTTTTTATTACCTTGTCGAAAGACGATTTAACACTATAACCCATGACAGAAGACATATTACAGCAATTCCCTGAACACTACCAGTACATCGCCGACGCTACGAACGCATCCGGATTTACCATGGCCTCCGACCCGCTGACCTGTTCCCTGCTTCGCACACTGGCAGTATCCAAACCCTATGGCAGCTTTCTTGAACTGGGTACAGGCACCGGCCTGTCCACCTCCTGGATATTGGATGGAATGGATAAGGAAAGTACCCTCATTTCTGTAGACAATGCAGAAGAGTTCCTGGATATAGCAAAACAGTTCTTAGGCGATGACAAGCGCTTAAAACTCGTGCAGGCCGACGGTGGCGAATGGCTGAAGGAAAACAGGCGCAGGAAATTCGATTTCATTTTTGCAGATACCTGGCATGGCAAATACCTGATGCTGGAAGAGACATTGACCATGCTCAACAAAGGAGGACTTTACATTATTGATGATATGCTGCCGCAGCCCAACTGGCCGGAAGGACATGCTGAGAAAGTGGCACAGCTGATAAAAGACCTCGAAGCAAGAGAAGACCTGTTACTCACGAAAATGGTGTGGGCAACGGGAATCATTATTGCCGTGAAGAAATAATCTATACTTTCCTGTAAAAGGCCTCCGGATCGATTGTCCGGGGGCTTTTGCTGTTTTAAGGACGGTAATGACTACTTCGCGGCAAATCTTGTCCACTACACGAGAAAGCGCTGTTCGTTGCTGTATGGCGGTTATACCTTTGCTGTATAACCTTTAAATATCTAAACAATGAAACGTAATAATATTCTTGCAGGTGCAATAGTCGCAGTAGTTATGATAGCAGCATCGCTTATACCTGGTTCCGCCAGTGCGCAGGTAAAAGGTCTCGGCCGCACTGATCTTCAGCAACATGATCTCAGTATTCCAGGCTGGGAAGCAGTGCAGGTAATTGTAGACTTTAAGCAGGGTGTAACAGCACCTAAGCATAGTCATCCGGGAGAGGAGATCATATACGTGCTGGAAGGTATAATAGAATATAAGCTGGAAGGCAAAGCGCCGGTAACGCTCAAGGCTGGTCAAGTGCTGTTTGTACCGTACGGGGTGAAACATGAGGCCAGGAATGTCGGGAAGGGTGAGGCTAAAGAGCTGGCGACATATGTGGTGGAGAAAGGGAAACCGCTGGTAGTGCTGGCGAAGTGAGGGAAGAGGGGTTAATCGTGATGTAAAAAGCTTTCGGGTGAGTAACCTGGAAGCTTTTTTATGTGACATAAAAGCCTGTTTTTTGACGCAAAATGCACTTGCGCGACATAAAACCTGTTTTCGCGACATATGATATTCATTTTGCGATATAAATTGTATAGTACACAGGTTGCTTTAAATTTTCTCAAGCACTTCCATATCCGTCTGATAAGTAGCCTCTTTAAGATAACTGACCCAACCAGCTAATCGTATCAAATCATTAGCGCCCGCTTGACGCATAGCAATGAACAAACGCTTGAATCGCTCATCATACTTTGAGTTCACAGATTTTGAAACTTTCCTGAGTTGATCCAGATCTTCCGGCAAATCAAAATCAGACAAGGAGATATTTACAGATGCAGCACTATCCAGTATAAAGCGTTCCATGGCAGGGCTTATCTGAATTATATAATGATGCCTGGCAAGGTTGCGATGTCTGTGCAGTATTAGTGGCCCTACCTGGCAGGCAACGGTAAATTCTTTAAGGTAATCCACCTCATTTTTATCCTTGTCTATAATACCAAGTGCAAAACGATCGGCAAAATGTTGTTTCATTACCTTAGCAACCGTACCACAGCCTTTTTGGTGATTATACCGTGTTACCGGCGGTACTAAAGTTTCAAGAAGATTGGTGTCAACAAAACATTCCGGGATAATTGCTAAATCCATCAAATAAAGCTTTCACTATTGGTGAATAAATCTACTCCGTTTTGAAAGACATCATGCAACTCCTGTTCAGAAAGTCGCTTGACGCTTGTTGCACTATTTTCATAGTGAACTAAAAAAACTGATAGTTCATTCCGGCTGTTTTCTAACAGATCATTTAGTATAAAAGGGCTGTGAGTCGCAATAAAATACTGATTATTCGGGCCATGGATCATTTCCTGTGTAAGAAGGGCCATATAGGGAGGAAATGAATGCGCCTCTGGTTCTTCAAACAGTAATACGCTATCACTATTTGAAGCAATGGCTGCTTTAAAGAATATAACACGTTGAAGGGTATCTGCAATGGAATTGTAAGGTATCAGGAACATTCCATCCTTGTCATTGGATTGGATCACTTTAACAGTCTGACTACTCTTGTCAAAAGCGATGTCTAACCCGTATTCCTTAAACAGCGCAGTAACCTCGATCTTAAGTTCTCCGTACTGTTCTATAACGGATAACAGATTGAAGCCAAAAGGCGGTATAAGATATTTACTATGCCCTTTTTTGTAAACAACGTCAGATTTATAAGTATATCGTTTGACTGGAGGTTCAAAAGAATCGCTTCTTCTCCCTCCCTTTACCAATAGTTTCTCATCGATATGAAAATCGAATGATTCACCGGGATACGATAAAGCAACATTCAATCCTTCCTTAGGGTGATATTTTAATTGAACGTCACCTCCATTCGTCCTGATCACCGCATTATTCGCAGTGTTACCATTATAGAACAATTCCGTTTCATGTTCCAAACGGACCAGGCTATTTAATTTCCTGGATGTATTTTCTCTCAGATAGGGCAATGAAAATAATGATAAAGCCTCGATGATATTGGACTTCCCCACATTAGGACGACCTATGAAAAGGTTGATCCGTTTGAAGCCGTCGAGCTCCAAATTCCTGATGGATTTAAAATTATTGATGGCTATATGATCGAGAGAATTTGACATCGTTAGCTAAAATAGGACATTTTCTGAACAGATCAGTGGCTGAATATGCGTCATCCGAATATTTCAATACACCAATGGTGGACAAAAATTCACCCGTTCAAATAGTCCCCCACCTCCTTCAACAGCACTTCCTCACTAACATCCTTAAGCACTTTCGCAATACTTTGCGTCTCCGATGTAACTTCATCAATCACCTCAAACTCTGCATAATATTTCATGTTTCCCTGCGTACAATCTCTACATTCCCAGGTTGAAATATAAACCAGCTTGCTCTTTTTCTTAAATCCGACAGCATATAAATCAGCCTCCCAGAAGTCTACCAACTCAATGGCATCTTCTCCCAGCATTTCCACAATCAGATGATAGATGTATCTGATACCCGGATCTTTAATTTGTAAATCTTCCATACATTATCATTTGCTGATTTAATACTTCCCTTGCGATTTTTATGCAACAATATAAAATAAAAAGGGCGCCATTACTGACGCCCTTTGCTGAATATTTGATTGTTTCTTAGTGTGCTTTATCGAGCTTATACCCCTTCGCACCGAACCATACCACCACCGCAAAGCAGATCAATGGCAGAATGTAGGCCATCTGGATATTAGAATTGTCAGAGATCAATCCCATCAATGGGGGGAAAATAGCCCCGCCTACGATAGACATGATGATCAGTGAGGATCCGAATTTTGTATCTCCTCCCAGGCCTTTAATGCCCAGTGAGAAGATAGTCGGGAACATGATAGACATGAAGAACGGTACTGCAAGTACAGTCCATACTGCTATCTGTCCTTTGGTCGTCATTGCGATCAGGATCAGGAGCACATTGATTACACCATAGAGTGTAAGTAAGAGTTGTGGCTTGATGGTACGCATCAGGAAAGTACCGAAGAAACGGCCAACCATGAAACCTAAACCCGCTACGGACCCTAACAATACCGCTGCTTCCTTCTCTCCTATCTGCGCTGTATACTTCGCAAAACGGATAAAGAAGGCATTCACTCCTACCTGCCCGCCGATATAAAAGAACATGGCCACTACAGCTGCGATCAGATGGCGATGCCGGAAGATGCTCCCCTTTGTGCCAGCTGTTGCATCTATGCTGGTATCTTCCTGTTCTGTTACCTCAGGCATTTTCGTAACTACAAACAGTACTGCAATCAGCAACACGATGATGCCGATGACGAGGTAGGGCACCTTTACAGTGCTGGCCTCACCAATCAGGTATTGCTGCAATGCATCGGGCGACATAGCGCCGATCTGCTCCTTGCTCAACTCTGTACCGGAGAGGATGAATTTTGCACCTAATATCGGCGCGATCATCGCACCTACGCCGTTGAACGACTGCGCCAGGTTCAGACGGGTGGTAGCCGTTTCAGGACTACCCAATACAGATACATAAGGATTGGCAGCTGTTTCCAGGAATGTTAATCCAGTAGCAATAATGAACAGCGCTCCGAGGAAGAAGCTGTATTCACGTGTACTGGCGGCCGGAATAAACAAAAAAGCCCCTATTGCATACAGGGCCAATCCGAAGATGATGCCCGCCTTATAACCAAACTTCTTCATCACCGCTCCTGCCGGCAATGCCATCAGGAAGTAGGCGGCAAACACTGCAGAGTCAATAAATGCAGATTGCATGTCTGACAACTGGCAGGCCTTTTTCAGGTGTGGAATAAGGATAGGGCTCATGTTGTGGATCAGCGCCCAGAGAAAAAATAAACTGGTTACCAGTATGAAAGGGAACAGGTAACTCTTTTTTGTATCAGTGTTTGCCTTAACTGTGGAAGTGGGCATTGCGGCTCCGGCCATATGTAATGTTTATATGATGAAAATTGCTGTTGGCAGCTAGCTAATAGACCTGTCCAGATGTGTATAACCACCATCTACATACACGATCTGTCCGGTGGTATGAGAGGACGCATTCGACAACAGGAACACTGTCATGTTAGCGATCTCCTCTGAAGTGGTCATACGTTTTTCAAACGGTATTTTGGCTACAATAGCAGCCAGTTTCTCCTGTGGATTCGGTAAGGAATTGATCCAGGTTTCATACAGTGGCGTCCATACCTCAGCAGGGATCACCGTATTTACGCGGATGCCATAAGGTATCAGCTCTACTGCCCATTCACGGGTCAGCGCATTGATACCACCTTTGGAGGCTGCATAACCGGATGTGTTGCCCTGTCCTGTATCTGCTACTTTGGAACCGATATTCACGATATTACCTTTTGTAGCTTTCAGGTGAGGCAATGCATAATGCGCCAGGTTGTAATAGTGTGAGATGTTCTTTTGCAATGATGCCATGAACTTCTCAGGGCTACCACTTTCCAGGCCTACGCCATCATTCACGCCGGCATTATTCACCAGGCCGTCGATGCGGCCATACTTTTCTACTGTAAAATCGATCACCTTTTTACAGGCCGCCGCTTCTCCCAGTTCTGCAGTTACCTGCACCGCTTTACCACCGGCAGCGGTGATAGCAGCTACTGTTTTATTGTTATCTTCTTCACTTCTGCCTGCAATTACGGTAATACCGCCTTCTGCAGCGATCAGTTTTGAAATTGCCTCACCAATGCCTTTAGCGCCACCTGTAACTATAAATACTTTATCTTTTAATCCCAGATCCATTTGAATCGTTTAAATTGTTTTAATTGATCGAGGCACTACAAACCGTAGAACCTTACAGCGTTTCCGCCCATGATACCCGCCTTTTCATCTGCTGAAAGACGGCTGATATAGTCAGTAACAATCCCTATCACTTCCGCATAACTGGCTGCCAGTTTACACACCGGCCAGTCGGAACCGAACATCAGGCGTTCCGGCCCGAAGGCTTCCAGCACTACATCCAGGAAAGGCGCAAAATGTGCAGCATCCCACTTTTCCCAGTCAGCCTCTGTTACCAGCCCACTCAGCTTACAGTATACATGCGGGTGTTGTGCGATCGCACGCATATGCGTTTCCCAGGCACTGATATCGCCTGTTTTAAAATAGGGTTTGGCCATATGATCTATGACCAGCCGTTGCCCGGGAAATAGCTGTACAAAGGCCTCAACAGCGGGCAATTGTACAGGATATACCAGTATATCGTAGGTGAAATTATGTTTTGACAATGCCCGTATACCTTCGCAGAAATCACTCCTGAGAAGAAAGGCAGGATCAGGCTCTCCCTGTACAATATGCCTGAAACCTTTCAGCTTTTCAAAACGGCTGAAATGTTCCAGTCTTTCAGACAGGTTGTCTGCACGAAGATCAACCCACCCTACTACACCTTTAATGAAATCGTGCTGAGCGGCCAGATCAAGCAGAAAGCCGGTCTCTGTTTCCGACTGGTCTGCCTGTACGGCCACACAGGCATCCACACCATTTTCCTCCAACACAGGCTGCAGGTGGTGTGGCAGAAAATCTTCCTGGATCACTTTCATATCGTCAGTGATCCAGGCATCCTTTACAGGGTGATATTGCCAGAAATGCTGGTGCGCGTCTATAATCATTTTTTCATAACGTTTAGCTTCCTTTTCAGTGGCTATAAAGCTATACTCCCATACTGCTATTTCGCTTCATCAGTGGAGTGCAAAGATCCTGTCCATCAGCAACCATTTCTCACCGGGTTTCGCCACAGGCAGGGCCTGCTGATACTTCCACATCAGCTGCTCCCATTCCTGCACCTTAGGATTCGCAGCATCTGCCGCGCCTTTCGCTTCAAAGGAGAAACTGTCGTTCACCTCCATGATCATAAAAAGGCGGTCCATGATGCGGTAGATCTCCATATTGGTGATACCGCTATCAGTGATGCTCTTTTTTATTTCCGGCCATACCGCACGATGGTAGGCTTCATATTCTGCTATCAGAGCCGGATCATTCACCAGGTCCAATGCCAGGCAGTAACGTTTCATAGTGCTTATTTATACGCGACAGCCGTTTGTTTGGAGCTGCCCAATCCATCAATACCCAGTTCGATCACATCGCCTGGCTTCAGATATACCTGTGGGTTCATACCGAGTCCCACACCTGCCGGTGTACCGGTAGAGATCACATCTCCCGGAAGCAGTGTCATAAACTGGCTCAGGTAAGATACCAGGAAAGGTATTTTGAAGATCAGGTTGGCGGTAGTACCGTCCTGCATGGTCTTACCATTTACGGTCAGCCAGAGGCGCAGGTTATTCACATCTTTTACTTCATCTTTGGTTACCAGCCAGGGCCCCAGGGGAGCAAAGGTGTCGTTGCTCTTCCCTTTTACCCACTGTCCGCCACGTTCCAGCTGGAAAGCGCGTTCACTGTAGTCGTTGTGCAATGCATAACCAGCTACATAATCCAGTGCGTCTTTCTCATCTACATAGCTGGCTTTTTTACCGATCACAACAGCCAGTTCCACTTCCCAGTCAGTCTTTTCGCTGTTACGTGGGATGATCAGATTATCGTTAGGTCCTACCAGGGAAGAAGTACTTTTAAAGAATACAATAGGCTCCGCAGGTATCTGTGCATTGGTCTCCCTCGCGTGGTCAGCATAGTTCAGACCTATGCAGATGATCTTGGAAGGCCTTTGTACGCAGGATCCCAGGCGTGTGCCGGCAGGTACCTGTGCACAGCTGCCGCTGTTCTTTTCCCACCATGCAGCCAGGCGCTGTAAACCATCTGTCTCAAAGAACCTTTCGCCGAAGTCTTCTCCAAATGCACTTACATCGAATGTACCTGCTTCTGTTACAATACCCGGCTTTTCTGCACCCGGTAAACCAAATCTGATCAGTTTCATATAAAAAATTACTGTTTATGCTTTTTGCTTTATGTGATGGCTGCAGTACAGCACATACTATTATCTTAAATTATTGATCTGTAAGTGCCCGCCGTCTACCTTTATCTCTACGGTATTCAACAGCTGACCTTCTTTTTCCAATGCTATAAAACATTCAGCCGGTTTATCTTTTGAAGCAAGCACCCCTGCCTTGTAACCAGCAGGTACTGCCTGGGAAATGGTCCTGTTGGCACCGCCGAATTCAGCATAAATATGCACGGAATCTTTCGAGGCCAGCGGCACCACCCTGACAATAAAGTCTGCGATGATCCTCCCTGACTGTATATTCTTCTTATAGCTATCTTCCAGTTTTGCTTTTTCGGACACACTTACTTTTCCTAATCCCATTTTGTTCTCCGCATATTGCCATACACCTGCGGGAGGCGTTCCCACATGATTGATCTGCAGGTATCCCTTGTCATCTACACTGGCGTGATAGTAACGGGTAGTACGGTTTTGCTTCAACACACCAATGTAACAGCTGTTCGGCTTATCCCATACCAGGCGGTACAGGTCTTTCTCTTCCACATCTTTTGCCAATGGCAGTTCGAAGCTTTTTTCTTTCGTCTGGCCATTTAGTTCAAAGAGGATCTTGATCTCAGTGGTATCAGTCACCGGAAAAGATACGCTGACCTTTCCTGTGGGTGTTACCGGTGTAAAGGCCTCTCCTGCTGATGATGTATCTTCGACCTCGTTGGATGCCGGCTCCTGACGTGGACCACAGGCAAAGAATAAGGTTGCTGAAAGTAATAATGGCCAAGCTTTCATGGAATTGTGCATTAATTTTCGAATGAAGAATTTAAAATGTGAATTACGAATATAACTAATCCCTCATTCGTAAATTGCTTTTTGCGGATTCTTAATTATTCAGCCTGATAAATCCTCCATCCAGCGGATAGTCGCAACCTGTAATGAAACCGGCTTCCTCAGCACACAGGAACAAAGCCAGCGTGCCCACCTCATCCGGTCTTGCCATACGTCCGATCGGTTGTGTTTTGGACAGTTTATCAAACATTTCCTTTTCTTTACCGGGGTAGTTCTTCGCAATAAATCCGTCAACAAATGGTGTATGCACACGTGCAGGAGACACACAGTTACAACGGATGCCATCCTGTATATAGTCTTTCGCAACTGAAAGGGTCATGGTCAGTACCGCGCCCTTACTCATGGAATAGGCGAACCTGTCGGGAATACCTACGCTGGACGCGATAGATGCCACATTCAGGATCACGCCGCCTTTCTGTTCCTTCATTTGCTTTATCACCGCATACATACAGTTGTATGTGCCTTTCACATTCACATTATATATCCTGTCAAGATCTTCTTCCGTAGTGGTTTCCAGTTTACCGACATGTGCTATGCCGGCACAGTTCACCAGGATATCGATGCGACCTGCCGCAGCAATGATCTTATCCATGGTAGCCGTTACGGATGCCTGCTGTGCTACGTTACAGCCATGTACCTGCGCCTTTCCTCCTGCCGCAGCAATATCTGCGGCTGTCTGCTTACCTCCGTCCTCGTTCAGCTCCAGGATGTGCACATCAGCACCCTGCGCTGCAAATACCTTCGCAATTGCCTGTCCTATGCCGCTGCCACCACCGGTGATCACAGCCACTTTGTTGTCTAATCTAAACAGGTTCATAATTTGTCTGATTTAAGGGTTCTAAAATAACCCTTTTAAGAAGGCAAAAGCTATCCTTTTTTACCAGTAATTTGTACTTTATTACCATATTTATGATTATTTAAATAAAAAAAGGTTGAAAATCAATTACCGGACTTTCCAAAAGAAAGCTGCTTTGTTTTTATATGTCATACTGACAAACAATATTTACGCAGCATATGCACAAAAGATTCCCCTGAACAAATACGGGCTGCCGGTGGTCAATACTGTGGCACTGTACAAAGAACTGGTATCGTCAGACAGCAACCAGGCCTTTGTCAATATTATGACCTACATCCCCGGTATACGCAAGGATATCCGCTATGCGACTGCCAACAATTTCACACATAAGGTATTGTATCCCTATCCCGCTGTATACCTGCGTTTGCCGGCTGCCAAAGCATTGAAGGCCGTACAGCTGGAGCTGAATAAAAAAGGATTGGGACTGCTGGTGTTTGACGGCTACCGGCCTTATAGTGTAACGGAGATGATGTGGGAGATCGTGCCGGACGACCGTTATGCGGCAGACCCGCATGTGGGCTCAGGGCATAACCGCGGTGTAGCGGTAGACCTGACCATCGCAGACCTGCGTACCGGTAAACCGGTGCCCATGCCTACCGGTTATGATGACTTTACTGTAAAAGCACATCACGACTATGCCGAACCTGATTCCGTAATAGCGGCCAACAGGGCATTGCTGCGCAGCACGATGGAACGATATGGCTTTGTACCACTGCCTACAGAATGGTGGCATTATTACTTGAAAGATCACAAGCTGTATCCGCTGATGGATATTGCGTTTAAAGACATCAAATAAAAAAGGCCCTGTCTGTCGACAGGGCCTTTCCATTCATATCAATGTTGCTTAATAGATCTTGTTCAGTGCATCCACATATGCGTGCATGGAAGCGTTCACGATGTCGGTAGAGTAACCATAGCCATAGTAAGACTGGCCATTGTGTTTCACACGCATGTTCACTTTGCTCACATCTTTACTACCACCGCGCATAGACTGAATATTGAATTCATCAATATCAATCTGATCTTTGATGATCTCGTGAATAGCATTGATAGCGGCATCTACAGGACCATTACCTGCGGAACTAGCTTCTTTCTCTTCACCGTTGATCTTCAGTTTTACTGTTGCCATCGGGCGCAGCGGGTCTCCGCATACCACCTGCAGCAGTGTTACCTTGATCGCTTTATCGTCATAGTTCGTATCATCTCCATCGCCCATCAGTTCCTGCAGATCGGCATCGTTGATGTCCTTCTTCTGATCGGCCATGATGAGGAAGCGCTGGTATACTTCATCCAGGTTGATCTTATCCAGTTTATAACCCAGGCGCTCCAGGTGATGTTTCAATGCGTGACGGCCGCTACGTGCTGTCAGGATGATCGCATTGGATTCGATACCTACGTCCTCAGGATTCAGGATCTCATAGTTCTCACGGTGTTTCAGCACGCCATCCTGGTGAATACCGGAGCTGTGTGCGAAAGCATTACGCCCCACGATAGCCTTATTAGGCTGTACCGGCATACGCATCATGGTTTCTACCATGTTGCTGATACCATAGATACGTTTTGAGTTGATACCGGTGTGATAACCCATTGCATGATGGGTTTTCAGGATCATAGCCACTTCTTCGAGGGAAGTATTACCGGCACGCTCACCGATACCGTTGATGGTACATTCCACCTGACGGGCGCCATTCATCACACCTGCAATGGTATTGGCAGTAGCCAGACCGAGGTCATTATGGCAATGCACGGAGATGATAGCTTTATCGATGTTAGACACATTGTCTACCAGGTATTTGATCTTCGCGCCATACTGGTCGGGCAGGCAGTAACCATTCGTATCAGGAATGTTCACTACTGTAGCACCTGCAGCAATCACGGCTTCGATCATTCTTGCCAGGTATTCATTGTCGGCACGGCCTGCGTCTTCTGCATAGAATTCAATATCATCCACATACTTGCGGGCATACTTAACGGCATCTACGGCGCGTTTCAGGATGTCTTCGCGGGTACTGTTGAATTTGTATTTGATGTGCATATCGGAAGCACCGATACCTGTATGGATACGCTTACGTTTGGCAAAACGGAGCGCTTCTGCAGCTGCATCGATATCCATAGTATTGGCGCGTGTCAGCGCACAGATAACAGGTTCGCTTACCGCTTTGGATATTTCAACGACGCTTTGAAAATCGCCGGGACTGGAGATCGGGAACCCGGCTTCAATAACATCTACTCCCAGCGCTTCCAGTTCTTTCGCTACCTCGATCTTTTCAACAGTTGTAAGCTGGCAGCCAGGCACCTGTTCACCGTCACGGAGAGTAGTATCGAAGACGTATACACGATTTTTATCGCTCATCTTAAATTATTTGTGTTATTGGATAATTTAATTAGTTGGCAAATTGTGCTGGCAGATTAACTCAGGTTTTCCAACACTTTTGCGCCCATTGCATCTGTACCCATCACGAAGTGATTTTCCGTATGCTTGTTGGCAATATCCATGGTACGGAAGCCTTGTTTCAATGTTGCTTCTACTGCCTTGATCACACGCAGTGATTCTGTTTTGAGTCCGAAAGAAATATCGAGCATCAGTGCGGCAGACAGGATAGAGGCCAGCGGGTTGGCAATACCTTTACCTGCAATGTCATGCGCAGAACCATGGATCGGCTCATAGAAACCTGTACTGTCGCCTACAGAAGCAGACGCCAGCATACCCATGGAACCGGCGATCTGTGAAGCCTCGTCGGTCAGGATGTCGCCAAACAGGTTAGCTGTCAGCACCACATCAAAACGTTTAGGATCTTTCACCAGCTGCATAGCGGCATTATCAATGAACATATGTTCTGTTTCCACATCAGGATATTCTTTAGCGATCTCCTGTACTACCTCGCGCCACAGGCGGCTGGATTCCAGTACATTCGCTTTATCCACAGAGCACAGCTTTTTACGGCGGTTGCGGGCAGCTTCATATGCTTTGCGGGCGATGCGTTCTACTTCATAACGATGATAGATCATCAGGTCAGAAGCAGTGTTACGATCTTCCGAACGTTTCTTTTCACCAAAGTACACATCACCGGTCAGCTCACGGAAGAACAGGATGTCTGCTCCGCGGAGTATTTCCGGCTTAATGCTGGATGCTTCCAGCAGTTCATCAAACAACTTTATAGGCCGCAGATTGGCATATAAACCAAGCTCTTTGCGGATCTTCAGCAATCCCTGTTCAGGGCGGACCTTCAGTGTAGGGTCATTATCGTATTTGGCATGACCAATAGCACCAAAGAGGATCGCATCACTTTTGCGGGCTTTGTCCAGTGTTTCATCAGGCAGCGGATTACCGGTAGCTTCGATTGCAACATGCCCCATTATGCCTTCTTCAAAAACAAAGTTGTGCTTGTAATTTACAGCAATTGTTTCCAGTACTTTCTGGCCCCAGGCAGTTACTTCCTGTCCGATACCATCACCGGGAATTACCAGTATCTTTTTGTCTACGCCCATTTAGTTTAAAGTTGATTAGAATTGATGTTTACTTCATTGCATACCACAGCGGTCTGCCGTCCCTTCGAAAAGTACGGCGAAACCGCTGAAGTAAAATGTTAAAAATTAAACTCACGGCTGGCTTCGTAGGCTTCTATTTCCTTACGAAGGCTCAACAGGTAGTCAATATCATCATAGCCATTCATCAGGCATGTCTTCTTGTAAGGATTGATATCGAAACGTGTTTCCTCACCTGTAGCAGCAATCTTCAGTGTCTGCTTTTCCAGGTCTACTTCCAGTTTGGCAGCAGGATCTTTTTCGATAGCGGTGAAGATCTTGTCCAGGAACTCGTCAGTCACCTGGATAGGCAGGATAAAGTTGTTCAGTGCATTGTTCTTGAAGATATCAGCGAAGAAGCTGCTGATCACTACCTTGAAACCATAGTCGGCAATAGCCCAGGCTGCGTGCTCGCGGGAGGAGCCACAACCGAAGTTCTTACCTGCTACCAGGATCTCACCTTTGTAGATGGGATTGTTCAGCACAAAGTCCTTTTTAGGCTCGTTGTTGCTTTCATAACGCCAGTCACGGAAGAGATTTTCTCCAAAGCCGTCCCTTGTTGTTGCTTTCAGGAAACGGGCAGGGATGATCTGATCAGTATCAATATTTTCTATCGCAATAGGAACTGCGGTGGAAACCAGATGTTGAAAATTCTTACTCATTATTAACAGCCTTCCTTCCGGGAAGGTCTTTCATTTTACAAGTTAAAGATCCGAATTAATTTTTTCTGCTTTTACACGTAAGCGCACATACTTCGAGTACCATTTACCGTCGCGGAAGTTGGTAGCCCTTAAGGCTTCCTGTGCCTCCTGCAGGACAGGCAATCTGTCCTCTTCCGGTACCTGTTCCAGGAAATGTGATCCGAACATCTGCAGCCATTCCACAATACCATTCTCAGGGTCTGCCAGTTCGGTTTCACGGTCAAAGTAAAGTACCTGGTTCACGCGGAAATCATATTCTTCCAGCAGGGTTGTATATTCTCCTACGGAAGGGAAATACCAGAATGCTTTGTAGGCATAGCCCCTGTTGTGCAGGGCTTTTTCCAGCGCTCCCAGGATGTCGTCCACATTCCCTTTACCACCCATTTCCAGCACCAGCCGTCCTCCGGGTTTCAGGTGCTGCCAGATGCGGTCCAGCGCTTTCTCCTGCTGACGTATCCAGTGCAGGGTCGCGTTTGTGAACACTGCATCAAACTTTTCCGGCAGGGAAAAGGAGGTGGCGTCTCCCACCCTGAAGGTGATATCCGGGAAGTGCTGCTGCGCACTGGCGATCATGCTCGGGGAGCTATCCAGCCCCGTTACCTTTGCACCGGTGGCCGCTATCTGGGATGTCAGCTCGCCGGTACCGCAGCCCAGGTCCAGGATGTTCTCCCCTTCCTTTGGCTGCAGCCATTCGATCAGGCTATTGCCGTATTCGAATACAAAAGCGTGCTTTTCCTTATATAATTCTGCGTTCCAGGACATTTTTTCAGTTGATTATACCAGTTCTCTTACGTCTGTTACTTTACCGGTAATGGCTGCTGCCGCTGCTGACAGCGGGCTGGCCAGGAAGGTGCGGGCATTGGGTCCCTGACGGCCTTCGAAGTTACGGTTGGAAGTAGAGATGCAATACATCCCTGCAGGCACCTTATCTTCGTTCATACCCAGACAGGCAGAGCAACCCGGCTGACGTAAATTGAATCCGGCTTCTTCAAATATTTTGTCGATACCTTCTTTCTTGGCTTGCGCTTCCACCTGTTTAGAACCGGGCACGATCCATACCACTACATCTTCAGCCTTTTTCTTCCCTTTTACAAAGTCGGCCACCATGCGGAGGTCTTCAATGCGGGAGTTGGTACAGCTACCGATGAACACATAATCCACCTTTTTACCCAGCAGTCCGGCGCCTGGTTCCAGGCCCATGTAATCCAGGGATTTCCTGAAAGATGGCTTTTCCTTGTCTTCCAAACTTTCCAGTGTAGGAATGTGCTGGGTTACACCGATACCCATACCCGGATTGGTACCGTAGGTGATCATTGGTTCGATATCAGCCGCGTCAAAGGTCAGTACTTCGTCGAAGGCAGCATCTGCATCGGTATACAGCGTCTTCCAGTAAGCCAGCGCCTTATCCCAGTCGGCCCCCTTAGGAGCAAACTCACGGCCTTTAATATATTCGAAAGTAGTTTCGTCAGGAGCGATCAGACCACCGCGGGCACCCATTTCGATGCTCATGTTACAGATGGTCATGCGGGCTTCCATGCTCAGGCTGCGGATAGCCTCTCCGGCATATTCCACAAAATAGCCGGTAGCACCGGAAGCGGATATTTTAGAGATGATATACAGGATAATATCCTTGGACACCACGCCCTTTTTCAGTTTACCGTTCACCTCGATCTTCATGCGTTTTGGACGGTATTGGAGGATACACTGGGTAGCCAGTACCTGCTCCACCTCGGAAGTACCGATACCGAAGGCAATTGCACCGAAGGCGCCGTGCGTGCTGGTATGGCTGTCGCCGCACACAATGGTCATTCCCGGCAGGGTAATACCCAGTTCGGGCCCGATCACGTGTACAATACCCTGGTAAGGGTGTCCCAGACCGTACAGTTCCACGCCGAACTCTTTAGTGTTGGTGGTCAGCATTTCTACCTGTTTGCGGCTCAGGGCCTCTTTAATAGGCAGGTGCTGATCGATGGTAGGTACATTATGGTCTGCCGTAGCCCTGGTTTTAGCAGTACGGAAAACCGGTATCCCCCTTTTGCGCAGTCCGTCAAAAGCCTGCGGACTGGTCACTTCGTGAATAAAATGCGTGTTGATGTATACTGCATCCGGAAAGCCGGGCTTGCTAACCACCACGTGGCTGTCCCAGATCTTGTCAAATAATGTTTTTCCCATCCGTAATTTTACATTTTGAAACGCCTTGTGTTAAGATCATCAGACACTGACACCGGCGAAATTGATAATTTTGTGCTTCCTTGTTTGTTTGTACCTTCAAAGCTAATAGTCAATGTTAATTACCACATAGCTAAATTTGACTTAATTACGATATATAACTAGCCCTGACATCGATTATACTTTTGATTGTCAGGCAATTATAACACATTATTAACGATGTCCAACAACCAGCACGACGCCCTCTTTATATTAATTAAAACACTCACAAAAGCTGAAAAGCGCAATTTTCAACTTGCTTTTAACAAAAATAACACTAAGGAGGACGTCCTATTCATTCAACTTTTCAATACGCTGGACAAATTAAAGGAGTACGATGAGGAATTGATCCTCAGGAAGATACCCGCTATCAAAAAGCAACAGCTCAGTAATGTCAAAGCTCACCTTTATAAGCAGTTGCTTACCAGCCTCCGCCTGTTGTACAAGCAGAAAGACCCACTGATAGACCTGCGGGAACAGTTGGATTATGCGCGTGTATTGTACAGTAAAGGGCTTTATAATCAGAGCCTTAAGATCCTTTCCCGCGCCAAAGCAATGGCCATTGAGCAGGAAGAGGTCATGCTAAGCTATGAAATTATAGAATTTGAAAAACAGATCGAGAGCCGGCACATCACCCGCAGCCTGGAGAACCGGGCAGACGAACTGAGCGCTGAATCCCGCCAGATAGAGCACCGGCTGAGCAATATCAGCCGCCTTTCCACCCTGGCCCTCCGCATGTACGGACTGTACCTGAAACTGGGCCATGCCCGGGATAAGAAGGATGCCGACATGGTAAAGATGTTCTTCGAACAGGAACTACCGCCCAACTGTGGTACGGACATGAGTTTTTATGAGAAGATCCACCTGTACCAGGCCTATAGCTGGTACTATTACATCCTCCAGGACTTTGTCATGTTCTACCGCTATACCCAGAAATGGGTGGATCTGTTCAAGGACTACCCCTCTCTGCAGCGGACCGATGTGGAACTGTATATCAAGGCTATGCACAACCTGCTGACCGCCCATTTTTATACCATGAACCACGAAAAGTTCATGAGGGATCTGGAGGAACTGGAAACCTTCATTGCAGAGAACCAGGAAAGCTTCAATGAGAATACCAAGACCTCAGCCTTTGTGTATGTATATACGGCGCGTATCAACCATTACTTCCTGGAAGGTACTTTCAGCGAGGGACTATCCCTCGTGCCACAGCTGGAAACGGAAATAGCCGAGCACCAGCTGAAGATCGACCAGCACAGGGTACTTTTGTTCTATTACAAGATAGCCTGCCTGTACTTCGGCAGTGGGGATAATAATAAGGCGATCGATTACCTGAATAAGATCATCCACCTGCGAATAGGCAATTTGCGCGCTGATATTCAATGTTTTGCGCGCATCCTTCACCTGATAGCCCACTATGAGCTGGAAAACTACAGCCTGGTGGAATACCTGATCAAATCGGTTTACCACTTCATTGCCAAGAACAAAGACCTTGGCCAGATGATGGAGGAGATCCTGAAATTCCTAAGGCGGAACATCTATGCACATCCCAAGGCCTTGCGCAGCGCTTTTGCCGACCTGAAAGAGCGGCTGGTGCAATTGTCCCAGAACCCTTATGAAAGGCGGTCTTTCCTGTACCTGGATATTATTTCCTGGTTGGAAAGTAAAATTGAGGGGATACCGGTGCAGGAGATCATCCACCGGAAATTTGTACGCAAAGAGAAGAGGATTTGATTATGTCAGGTTCTGAAATAGGTTCATTCCTCAAAAAGCGTAAACCTCTTTCAGGACCTGACGGTATAATCAGCGATACAGGTAGTTATACCCCTTCAGTCGGTTCCGTCTTCGAATCGGCCAGCCCTGCATCGGCAGCATCAGCCTGATCGCCGGCATTGTCATTGCTGTTATCATTCTTGTCTGCCGGCAGCGGGTCTTTATACTGCACTTTCTCTTTCACGTTGAACAGCGTTTTAAACACTTCCTCCAGTTTCTCAGACGCCTCTTTAGAAAACAAGCCTACCAGGCAGGCTATCGCCATCATACCATAAGGGTTCAGAGGTACGCTGTCGCGCTGCGCTGTAGCCTCGCTCTTTTCTGCAGCAGGTATAGCGGCAGTGGAATCGGAGGCCGTAGCGGCAGAATCTACGGCTGCAGTATCGTGTGCAGCGCCATGAACGGTAGATTCTTCCGGTACAGCGCCGGCGCTCACTTCGCCTTCCGTAACTGCCGGAGTAGCAGGAGCTGTTGTAACCTGATTGTTTTCCGGTAGTTCGGGCGCTACTGGCGGACTGTAGGTGAGGATACCGCCTCTCAGCAGCATATAAAAGAACATCGCCATACCGGCTCCGATCAAAGGTCTTAACAGGTACCAGGGAATCCAGGTGGTCACAAAAGTGCGGTTACCCACAAAGGCGGTGAACGAGATAATGAGGTGGACATTGGCGCCAAGGGCCCCACCCAGTACCATCAACAGCAGGAAACGATGTTCTGCGGTAATGGTATAGATACTTCCGAACAATTTGAAGGGGTCTTTACTGCTCACGTAACCGGATGGCCAGATGCAGATAATGGTGTAGAACAGGAGAACGGCCATTACGCCGAAAAGGATGGTTAGAGTAATGATCCAGGCGCGGTCTTTGGCAGACCGGGTTTGCTGTGATGTGTTGGACATAGGTGTTTATTAATAGTGTTACGATGGATAGTAATATTATCAAACAGCCACACGGTTGCTTGTGACAACGGTGTGGCTGTTTATTATTTATTTTGAAAGAAACATTTATTCGACGCTAGTTCGTCGCTTGTTCGATGCTTCTTCGTCCCTTCTTCGTTGTTAATCTAATGCGTGCCTGTTCTCTCCGTCTTCTCTGCTTCTTCTTCCGGATAACTCTCACAGACCAGCGCCTGAACACATGGCTCCACGATAGGCCCCGAATGCAGCGGGCAATCCATTAAACTCCGGGTAATGCCACATCGTAACAGAGAAGCCGGTTCCGGCGCCCCTTTTACTTAAGAACAACACGTTTTCCTTCCTTCACAGATGTACGGGCGGCTTCCAGGATGCGTACCACGATCAGGTTGTTTTCCAGGGAAGACAGGTCATTACCTGGCTTCAGGGTACCATTCAGCACCGCCGCAAGATATGTAATATTATCGGTATAGGCTGCTTCCGGCACTTTAACGGACTGATATTCAGCTTTATTACGTTGTTGCAGCTCTTTAGGGTTCAGTGCATGCAGGTAACCTGATTTACCGAAAACCTCCCAGTCTTTGATACTGAAGGGCCAGTTCCAGGACGCTTCTATGATACCGGTAGCCTCAGGATATTCCAGCAGGATGGTTGCGTCGTCTTCCACCTTAGGATAAACGGACGGTTTGATATGGCGGGCTACCGCTGTAACAGCGACAGGCGCTTTGCCATCCATCAGCCAGGTCATCAGGTTGGCGCCATAACAGCCGAAATCCATCAGCGCTCCTCCCCCATTCTTCACAGGGTCAGTCAGCCAGCGCAGGAAGTCTTCACTGCAACCTATCTCCCGTGGACCTTCATGACCGTCGTGTACCACCATTTTACGCACCGGGCCGATAGCATCCTGCTTTTTTACCATATCGTACACGTATTGGTTGGTATTGTACCAGGTAGTTTCGAAGTTGGTCAGCAGGGGAATATGATGTTTCCTTGCCAGCGCCGCCATTATTTCCGCCTGGGCTACGGTGGTGGCTAATGGTTTTTCTACCATCACGGGGATGCCCTTCGGAGCGCAGGCCTCTACGATGTTGATATGCTCTGCCACCGGGTTATAACCCAATACCGCATCCGGGTGTTTGTGCGCCAGCAGGGTATTCAGATCGGGATAGAAAAGGGAATCGGGCAGCTGGTAGCTTTTCTTGTAACGGGCTACCAGTTGCGCATCTGCTTCGGCAATACCGGCGATGGTTACCTGACCTTTTTTCCACTGATGCATCAGCAGGTGTACATGGTCGTGCGATAAACCCGCTACTCCCACATTAAGTGGTTTTTGTGCAGTTGCAGTAAAAGCGGCGAACAAAAGCAAAAAGCTTTGACTTAAGATCTTCTTCATCATGACATGGATATATTTGGACCTGTGTATTATTATTCTACTATGTTTAGTACTCTCCAACCGTCTTCGCCTTTAAAGGTGTAGATCTCCTGCCTGCTTTTCCTGCCATCAGGGAAAATGCATATTTCCGTGATCAGGTAAAGATTGTCCGTGATCTTTTTACGATAAGGATATGCGCGGCGCAGGTCTTTGAAAACCGGGAATCCATCTTTTTTCAGGCTTTTGACGAATGATGTGCGTAAAATGTCGGCAGTAGTTTCCAATACTTCCTTTCCACTGAATCTGTCATTCATTTTCAGCAACAGCAATCTGGCTTCCTCTTCAAAGTTTTTACAGGCAAGGGCCTTTTCTATATCCTGCTCATCGTAGGCGTCTTCCAGGCATAGAATAGCGCCTTCCGGTGTGGAAAAATCGTGTACGAAATAATCAACTCCTTCATCGATGTATAAGCCTACCTGCCTGTCAAATTCAGGCCGTTCGTGTACCGGCCGGCCATCGCGGATAGCGCGGATGGTATAACCTCCTATCAGCCTTCCGTCTTCAATGATCATCCAGTCGGAAATAAAACGCGGATCGATACCGATCTTCTGATCGACCGAAACGGAGTTAACATAAACCGGCTTATTCCCTACTATTCCATACAGGTTCCCTTCTTCGTCGAAACTGGGGGAGATCAGCCAGAGATGTTCGCGGTTCACACCATCGTCGATCAGCACTTTTACGGAAAAATATTGCTGTTCGGGCTCCGGCTCCTGCAAACAGGTCTGGAAATAATGTAAGGTGGCGTTGGCTTTTTCAATAGCCCAATTCATACGTTCATCATCATCAGCTATGTGCACAACCGGTAATTGATCTTCAGTGCCGGCATTGTTCCGTCTACCAAAGATTTTTGATAAAAAACCCATAGTCAATGGTTAAAATATGTTTTTATTCTGTGGCCCTTGTTTACGATCTCCGGACGAATATACCCATATTTTCACTTTGATAGTGAGGGCTTAGTCGACCTTTTCCAGGGGAGCCTCATAACGGTAATACCTATTGTAAAAAATAGTAAAAGCAGGTACCTGGAGCAGGGCTATTCCATACCAGTATAAACGTGCCAGTCCCAGGAAAAGGAGGCTCACAAAGATGATCAGCACCCAGCGGAGATATTTGTCCTGGTCCATACGTGGAAAGTACAACAAGCTGCGTAACAGCATTAAAACAGATACCCCTGTGGCCAGCAACATAATAAGATGCGCAGGCGCCGCCTGTTGCCATACCTTATAGGTTAGCAGAATGCTTTCGGGCAATAACAGTACCAAATACAATAAGCCTGTCTGCAGGTATCTTTTCCACACCGGCAGCGGCAACTGTGGCAGCAGGGAGAGATAAAGATCATCAAAGCGCCTGTGATTGTATATCAGTATGACCTGGAATAAGATACACACCAGGAAACCCACCAGGATGAAACGTTCGTCATATGTATTTCCCATCAGCGAACAGGTAGCAATGACCACAAATCCTGATACGACTTTGGCTATTGCCAGCGACTTCGTATCGTTGTTCAGCAGCTCATAGCCATACATGGCCCATACGGGCTTCCTGATATTCCTGTTCAGCCATTGCTGCCACCTGGCCAGGAAAGATGCCGTACCCGGATGTTTCATTTTACGGTCATATACCCATAGTGGCGCAAAGATCATGATAACATTAAATAGTCCGATGACAAGCGCTGAGGAATAAAAATGTAATTGCATGGCAATAGCCGTGGCTATACAGCTATATATTAATATGGGCGCATAGAGAGTTACATGCAGCCATAACCAGGTACGCCATTTCGCGGCGCCCTCCAATACGCCAAGGGTGCCGTAAAGGAAAGTATGGTCTTTCGCGGATAATACATTAACGACAAACGCCATGCATTTCAGGTTATATAACAACCAGGCCAGGCATACCAGGGCCAGGAAATCCATATTGCCGGTAAAGCCTTTTATGAGTGTCTGGTGATAAGACAGCAATTGTCCGCCGGGAACGATACCAAAAAAGAAATAGAATATCACCAGGAAAAAACCCGTGTTCTGTGCATAATAGCGGATTGTGAATATCTTGGATAAAGCCATTGGGGATAAGTAATTAGACCTTCACAATATTTTTTCCTTCCACTTTCAGCTGGATCGATCCGGCAGTTACCGGCTGATGAGAGGTGATGCAAAAAGTAACGCCATATTGCCGGTGGAATTCATCCACCAATGTATATAACAGTGGAAGTGACTGTGTATCAAGTGTAATCAGGGGTTCATCCAGTAAGATCACCTTGGGCCGGCCGGTAAAAGCCAGCAGCAGGGACACCTTTTTCAGCATACCGCTGGAGTAGCTGCTCACAGGTTGGTGGATAAATGAGGCAACACCCAGCAGGTCAATCACTTCCTGTATATCCTTATATCCTTTCCCCTTGGTTTTCACATACAGTGACACCAGGTCGCTGCCGGTCACAAAACCCGGGTACAGGGGTTCAGCCTCTGCGTAGTTGACCAGGCGGCGGTATTGCACAGGTTGTTTATTGCAACTGACATCGTCCAGCAGGATGTCGCCCCTGAAGGGGATCAAACCGGCCATGACCTTCATCGAGGTTGTTTTACCGGCCCCGTTGCCTCCCAACAGCCAGTATACCCCGTAATCTAACTCAAGGCCGGGGATATCCAACACCACTGTATCATGATAAGACTTTATAATATGGCGGAGACTTAATACATGAGATGCCATCAGCGAAATATAATTTATTTGTAAATATGTGCAATAAATAGCTGAAAGTCAATTTACATAAGTGATTTAACAAAACTTTCAGCCGGGAACAGCTACTCACATGAGTTTGTGCATGGAAGTTGGGGATTAAGTGTTTATTAATATTTCCGTTTCGCCTGAGGGCGCTATCATAGTATGTCTTCAATAATCGTCAGCTGTTTTTCCACAGGCTGTTAAAAACTAAAAAAGGGTGGGTTTTCATTCATGTGTACATTTGTATCAGTTCACGACGGCGATTGTTAAGTCTCCAGGGATTTATAGCGAACACCCCGGTAGCCAGGCAGGAATTTTGCATCCGGCAGGCACATGAACTCCGGTCGGAACATTCACGTATCAAAGGGTAATAAGAAAGGGTTCAATGTTAAGTCGCGTGCGAATAATAGCTCCGTCACGTCCTTTCTATCTGTATACGTTAACCATATAAAATTTACTGAGTGATGAATTTAGAGAATGAACTGCTTTTAAAGGAAAACAAAGACAGATTTGTACTGCTGCCTATCAACTATCCGAAGGTATGGGAGAAGTACAAGCAACATGAGGCAAGTTTCTGGACAGCAGAGGAGATCGACCTGAGTGCAGATATGAAGGACTGGAATAACCTCAACGATGGTGAACGTCATTTTATTACACACGTATTAGCTTTTTTCGCAGCAAGTGATGGTATTGTGAATGAGAACCTTGCTGTTAACTTCATGAGTGAGGTACAGTTGCCTGAAGCTCGTTGCTTCTATGGTTTCCAGATCATGATGGAAAATATCCACTCAGAAACATATGCATTATTAATAGATACTTATGTAAAGGATCCGGTAGAAAAGGACCGCCTGTTCCATGCCATTGAAACGGTACCTGCTGTAAAGAGAAAAGCAGAGTGGGCATTGCGCTGGATCGAGAATGGCAACTTTGCTGAACGCCTGGTAGCATTTGCAGCTGTGGAAGGTATCTTCTTCAGTGGCAGTTTCTGCTCCATCTTCTGGCTGAAGAAAAGGGGATTAATGCCGGGACTTACTTTCTCCAATGAGCTGATCAGCCGTGATGAAGGATTGCACTGTGAGTTTGCCTGCCTGCTGTATAGCATGCTCGAAAATAAACTGCCACAGGAGCAGGTACATACCATCATCCGTGATGCAGTTTCCATCGAAAAAGAATTCATTACAGAAGCATTACCGGTAGCGCTGATCGGCATGAACAGCAAACTGATGTCTGAATACATCGAGTTTGTTGCTGACCGCTGGTTAAGTGAACTGGGATATGCTAAAATATATAACACGGCAAATCCGTTTGACTTTATGGAAATGATCTCCCTGCAGGGTAAAACCAACTTCTTTGAAAAGAGAGTGGGCGATTACCAGAAAGCAGGTGTAATGTCCGGCAAGGATACACAGACATTCAGCCTGGACGAAGATTTCTAATAAAGGCATAATAATTGCAGTTACTGCACAATTTGCCAACTAACCATAAATTATAATTTACTCAACCTCTTAAATTCACCTGCCCATGTTTGTAATTAAGCGCGACGGCCACAAAGAAGCTGTTAAGTTTGATAAGATTACTGCTCGTGTTGAAAAGCTCTGTTATGGACTGAATGCGGAATACGTAGACGCCATAGATGTAGCTAAGAAAGTGATACAGGGTTTATATGATGGAGTAACTACCAGCGAGCTCGATAATCTGGCAGCAGAAACCGCGGCATCGCTTACTACCAAACATCCTGACTATGCCTTGCTTGCATCGCGTATTGCGGTGAGCAATCTCCATAAAAATACAGTGAAATCATTCTCCAAAACAATGAAGACACTGTATGAATACATCGATCCTAAAGTAGGTAAACCAGCGCCATTGATCGCCGACGATGTATATGAGATCATTAAAAAGAATGCTGAGATCCTGGATTCCAGCATCATCTATGACCGCGATTTTGCTTTCGATTATTTCGGTTTCAAAACACTGGAACGCTCTTATCTGCTGAAAGTAGATGGTAAAGTAGCAGAACGTCCGCAGCACATGTTCATGCGTGTGGCTGTTGGTATCCACAAAACAGATATCGACTCTGCTATCAAGACATACAACCTGATGAGTGAGCGTTGGTTCACACATGCTACTCCGACCCTCTTCAACGCTGGTACACCTAAACCACAGATGTCCAGCTGCTTCCTGCTCACCATGCAGGACGACAGCATTGAGGGTATCTACGATACATTGAAACAAACTGCGAAGATCTCCCAGAGCGCTGGTGGTATTGGTCTGAGCATTCATAATATCCGTGCTACAGGGTCTTACATCAGTGGCACCAACGGTACCTCCAATGGTATCATTCCCATGCTGCGCGTATTCAACGATACCGCACGCTATGTAGACCAGGGCGGTGGTAAACGTAAAGGCGCTTTCGCGATCTACCTCGAGCCATGGCATGCTGACATCTTTGAATTCCTCGACCTGCGTAAAAACCACGGTAAGGAAGAAATGCGTGCAAGAGACCTCTTCTACGCGCTGTGGATGCCAGATCTGTTCATGAAACGTGTAGAAGAAAATGGCGACTGGAGCCTGTTCTGTCCTCATGAAGCACCCGGACTGCATGAGTGCTGGGGTGAGGAGTTCGAAAAACTCTACTCAAAATATGAGCAGGAAAAACGTGCACGCAGAACCGTAAAGGCACAGGACCTGTGGTTTGCTATACTCGATGCTCAGATCGAAACCGGTACTCCTTACCTGTTGTATAAAGATTCTGCCAACCGCAAATCCAATCAGCAGAACCTGGGTACTATCAAGAGCTCCAACCTGTGTACAGAGATCATTGAATATACCGATGCAAATGAAGTTGCAGTATGTAACCTCGCTTCACTGGCACTGCCACGTTTCGTGATAGATGGTAAATTCGATCATGAGAAATTGTATGAAGTAACTTATCAGGCTGCGCTCAACCTGAACCGCATCATCGATAACAACTTCTACCCTGTTGACGAGGCACGTAACAGTAACCTGCGTCACCGTCCTATCGGTCTGGGCGTACAGGGTCTGGCTGATGCCTTCATCCTGATGCGTTATCCGTTCGAAAGCGAAGAAGCGAAGAAACTGAACAGTGAGATCTTTGAAACCATCTACTTTGCTGCATTAAATGCATCCAAAGACCTGGCTATACAAGACGGTCCTTATTCCAGCTACGAGGGTTCACCTGCATCCAAAGGTATACTGCAGTTTGATATGTGGGGTGTAACACCATCTCCACGTTGGGACTGGACAGCGCTGAAAGCTGAGATCAAGAAACACGGTATCCGCAACTCCCTGTTGCTGGCGCCAATGCCTACAGCGTCTACATCACAGATCCTGGGTAACAACGAATGTTTCGAGCCTTACACTTCCAACATCTACACCCGTCGCGTATTGAGCGGTGAGTTCGTAGTGGTAAATAAACACCTGCTGAAAGACCTGGTAGAACTGGGACTGTGGGATAATGATATGAAGAACAAGATCATTACTTCCAACGGATCTATTCAGCATATTCCTGAAATTCCAACGCAGATCAAAGAACTGTACAAAACAGTATGGGAGATCAAACAGCGTACTATCATCGACATGGCGGCAGACCGTGGTGCATTCATCTGCCAGTCCCAGTCACTGAACCTGTTCGTTGACACGCCATCTGCAGCCAAGCTGACCTCTATGCACTTCTACGCATGGAAGAAAGGTCTGAAAACAGGTATGTACTACCTGCGTACACAGGCAGCTGCACAGGCGGTACAGTTCACCGTTGAAAAACAAGGCGGTCAGCAGATGGAACCAATGGTTGAAAAGAAAGCAGAAACAAAAGGTGCGAAAGCAGCCGTTGATTCCAAACTGGATGAGGTGGAATTTGTGGAAGGAGCAGTATGTACAATGGAAGAAGGTTGTGTAACCTGCAGTGCATGATGAAATAATAAATGTCATTATAAGCAAAGCCGTTCGCCTGTAGCGAACGGCTTTTTTTGTTGCCATAAAACAGGCATCAATAATGCTGTATACCTCATAAAAAGGCGATCATATGAAGATCTTGGTAGCAGGCGCAACCGGTAATCTAGGTAGCAGGATCATCCGTGAGCTGCTCAAAAGAGGCACCGATATACGCGTTCTTATCAGACCCAATACAGCATTGAAAAAAATTGCTGCACTTAAGCATCATGATATCGGCATTATTCAGACGGATATGACGAATATCCATGAAATGACCCTGGCCTGTAAAGGAGTGGATTGTGTTATTTCTGCTTTACAGGGGCTGCATGATGTTATCGTGGATGTTCAGACCATTCTGCTTGCTGCTGCCGTCAATGCCGGCGTGCCGCGTTTCATTCCATCCGATTTTGCCGCAGATTTCACGAAACTACCTCCTGGTGAGAACCGGAATTTCGATCTGAGGCGTGAATTCCACGAACGCCTGAACAGAGCGCCCATTGCTGCAACATCTATTCTCAATGGCGCTTTTGCCGAATTATTGTGCAACCATACTCCCCTACTCGATCTGCAAAATAATACTGTTGGCTACTGGGAAGATCCTGACTGGCGTCTTGACTTTACTACTATGGATAATGCTGCCGCTTATACAGCGGCTGTAGCATTGGATACCGCTGCGCCGAGAATACTACGGATTGCCGGCTTTCAGGTGAGTCCGAAAGAGTTAGCCGCTACTGCCGGTACTGTGAAGGAGAGGGAATTTAAGCTGGTTAAAATGGGTAGTTTAGCTGAACTGGCAGCATACAATCAACAGGAACGGGCAGCACATCCTGAAGGTGAAAATGAGCTCTATCCTCACTGGCAACAAAGTCAATATATACAGAGTATGTTCAGCGTGCAACTTGCCCCGCTGGATAATCATCGTTATCCGGATATTGCGTGGACGGATGCGTCAGCGTTCATTTCGAAGATGTGAAGGGTGGTTGCTTTGCGCGGGATGGAATTTAGGAGCAGTGAACAGCATGAATGCTTACTCAACAGGAATGAGTAGGTGGATTTTTCTGCGTTATCTCAATTGAGTAATTTTAAACAAAATACAGCAGATGACATCCAGCGTTGAAAAAGTAATGTTGCTCACAGAACAGCTACACCAACTCCTTCCCATGAAAAATGAATACCAGCAAAGGCTGGACAAAAAGTTCAGACTGGAATTCAACTACAACTCCAATCATATGGAAGGGAACACGCTTACATACGGTGAAACTGAATTATTACTGATCTTCGACAGAACAACAGGCAATCATGAATTAAGAGAATATGAGGAAATGAAAGGTCATGATGTAGCTTATGAGCTAATAAAAGAATTAGCCGCTGATCATGAAAGATCACTTAATGAGACTGCCATTAAAAATCTGCACTCACTATTATTAGTGCGCCCATTCTGGAAAGAGGCTGTTACACCCGATGGCCAGTATACCAGGCGGGAGATCAAAGTAGGGAACTACAAGGAATATCCTAATTCTGTGCGCTTACCAAATGGAGAGATCTTCCATTATGCATCGCCCGAAGAGACACCCATAAAGATGGGAGAATTAATGACATGGTTACGGGAAGAAGAGGAAAAGAACGAGCTACATCCTGTTGTATTAGCGGCGATGTTGCATTATAACTTCGTGCACATTCATCCTTTTGATGATGGTAATGGAAGGTTGTCGAGATTGTTGATGAATTATGTTTTGTTCAGGCATCATCTGCCGCCAGTGGTGATTAAGTCTGCGAACAAAAAAGAGTATTTACGCGTGCTTAGTGAAGCAGATAGCGGGAATCTGGCGCCTCTTATAGAATATGTTGCGCAGCAGTTAATCTGGAGTCTCAATTTGAGTATAAATGCGGCGAAAGGACAATCAATATCAGAAAATGATGACCTGCAAAAGCAAATTGACATCTGGAGAAAACATTTGAAAAATAAGAAGGCTGAAACTGCCAATCGTGATAATGTTGACATCAATCAGTTATACGCAAATTCAATAGGACAACTATTTCTGCTATTTAAATATCAGCATGAACAGTTTAATGATCTCTTTTGGAAAACACAGGAAACACCTATCATCAACAGGACCTTATTCAATGAAACAGCATATAACACTATATCCGGTTTTCCTGCTTTTATACTTGAGTTTGAGGCTAATCACGATAAAGATGTGATCCACAGTCTTTCCCTTCAATATTCCCTTATTGATTTCAAGCACAATGTTGGTAGTTCATTTTCGATAGAGTCTTTAATCAATGTGCAATTTGAAAAATATGAATACATCATTGGCTACAAAGCCCTGATGCTTGCTACCAAGAAATATTCAGAGGTTATAACCAAAGATGAGATGGATGCAATTGTAAAGATTTGCATTCAGCACATCTTTGAGGAAATGCAGGAAAAAAGTGGCGTTGGGATTTAAACACCACAATCATACTACGATCATTATAGTCTATATAATTATCAGCAGCCATCGGGGCTCCATTCCAGGTACCATCGCCCCTGAATTCTTCATGTAATGTTAATCGTCCTAATTTGAAGTTCCGTTTCCTGACAGCGGCTTGAGCATTTTCTTACTGCGGGGCTGGATAAAAGAGCTCGACAGTACCTTTAATTGACTTCCAGAGCTTACTGTAGCTTAATAACATAATGGCATCACCCATTGTCTTTTCCCTGCCGAGGTCGACGGTGTGGCCTGTAATGTATTCACGGCATCAAGTAATATAGTTCCAGGGGGTAGACAGTGCTGCCACAAGGCTCCCCTTATATGGAAGAAAAATGGTCCCGCGTCTACCGGCCTTGTCTGTTCCATTACTCATTTTTGATAACTTTAACACATCGATTGTCAATATAAAGGTTATATTGGGACAAGATTCGATGATTAGAGCATCTTGCATTTGAATTATTTTTTTACACTGTAGTATAAATCCTGTAGGTATAACGATTCTTCTTTCCTTTATAGCTCTCACATTTTGTCTCCTTTTTTTCCTTTGATGGGTCCTATGAAACTTATTTACAACTGTTTATTTTAAGTCTATGTCATTTATCGAGAATGTATTGGCTGTTCCCAGTTACGGCTGGAAAGACAGCAAAGGTCTACTTGTAAAGCCAACTGTTAAACAACTACTCGCTGAGTTTTTCCACAGAACTAACATTACAGCTTCACGTAAGAACTGGCTACCGTTTTTCTCCTGGTTGTGCACATTGAGCCTGGCTCCGTTCCTTTTCATTTTCATAGTGATGTTGGTACAGGATTTTAATATCTGGTATCTGGTGGCAGCGTTTGTCTATGGGATGATCTTCATGGGGACACATGGCACTATCTGGTATCACCGTTATGGTACACACCAGGCCTACCAGTTCAGTAATAAGTTCTGGCGATTTATCACCAGCAACCTGGTATTTAAGATGATACCGGAAGAAATTTACATTGTATCGCACCACGTACACCATGCGTTATCAGATGAACCGGGCGATCCTTATAACGCGGAAGCTGGTTTCTTCTATTGCTTTCTGGCAGATGTGAATCATCAACCCATAGCTAAAGACCTGAGTGAGGAAGATTATAATAAAGCAGCAGCATTGATGCGCCATACCGGAGTTAGAACAAACAGTTATGCAAGCTACCTTAAATGGGGTTCTATTGCACATCCTTTAACTACTGTTCTCAGCACATTTGCCAACTGGGCATTCTGGATCGCTGTTTTCTATGCTATCGGCGGGCTTTATCTGACCGTTGCCCTGTTGGCAGGCACCTTTATATGGGCTGTTGGTGTAAGGACTTTTAATTATGAAGGACATGCCAAGGGAGAGGACAAACAGGTACCCGGTGTTGACTATAATACGAAAGACAGGTCCATTAATCAATGGTGGCCGGGCATCGTTGCAGGAGAATGGCATAACAATCATCATCTTTATCCTGCAAGTGCCAGATCAGGCTTCTTAACCGGACAAATTGACCTTGCGTGGTATTATATCAGGACATTGAAATTTATAGGTGGTATAAGCTCTTTCCGTGATGCCAAAAAGCAGTTTATGGAAACTTACAGGAAACCTTATCTCGAAGAAATAAAACAGGCAAAGCTGGTTGTTACAGCGCCAAGGCGGTAGTGAGATAATGCATTCAGCATAATGCGCCTGCTACACATTGTTTACAGCGACTATCCGCATAAAAAGAGCCTGTCTGCCAAAGGTGAACAGGCTCTTACTTTTTGTATATGTGAATACCGGTATCTACTCTTCTTCTTCAAATCCCCATTTCTCCAGCAACTCCTCAAACTGTCCATCAGGCAGATTCCGTTTGTCGTAACAACCTGCAATCGTTCTTTGCCTTAATGCCTCATAAATACTCACTGCACACGCTACGGATATATTCAGCGACTTAATGATCCCTACCTGCGGAATAATAAAATTCCCATCTGCCTGTGCACGGATCTCATCGCTCACCCCCTCATGTTCATTCCCGAATACCAGGGCTACAGAACCGGTAAAGTCAATCTCGTACAGGCTAACGGCATCTGCAGCAAGATGGGTGGTAAAGACCTTATCATATTTTTGCCGGAGTGCAGCCACGCATTCCGCCGTGTCGGAAAACTGGTGAATAGTGAGCCATTTGGCAGCGCTGGAAGAGCTTTTGGCTCCCCATTTCTTATGCCGGGGAATTTTGTTGTTCAGCACATAGATCTCCTGGATACCTACGGCGTCACAGGTACGCATTACAGCTGAAATATTGTGCGGATCCTGTACATTTTCCAGCACAACGGTCAACCCGGCCTGTCTTTTATTTAATACGGATAGTAACCTTTCCCTACGTTCCGGCGTCATAATAAGATTATATTATTTTCAGGGGGCAAATTTAACCTAAATCAACTTCCAAATACGGGTTTTCCTTGCTACCTTCATACATAGTAAAAAACATTTATCTAAAACATGTTCAAAAAAATCCTCAAAATCGTAGGAATCTTCTTGCTGGTATTGGTTATAGCAGCAATTGCCATCCCTTACTTCTTCAAAGGTAAGATCATGTCTCTCGTTAAAACGGAGCTGAACAAGCAGCTTGTTGCAGACGTTGACTTTAAAGACGTGGATATCAGCCTGATAAGACATTTCCCCAGACTAGCCGTAGCATTGGAAGACCTGAGCGTTGTGAACCGCGCTCCTTTCGCCGGCGATACACTGTTTGCAGTAAAGAAAATCGATCTTGCGCTGAACCTCATGAGCGTTATCAAGGGCGACAAAATGGATATTTACAACGTAAGCGTTCAGGAACCAAGAGTACACGCAATTATCAATAAACAGGGACTTGTGAATTGGGACATCATGAAGCCGGATACCGCACAGGCAACTCCGGCCGATACTGCCTCCTCCAAATTCGCCCTGAACCTCCAGAAATATAGTATTGAAGATGCCACCATCCGTTATGACGACCAGGAAGGTGATATGGCATTACTCATAGAAGGACTTGATCACCAGGGAAAAGGAGACTTCACACAGGATCTTTTCACCCTGCAGACCAATACCCAGGCTGAAGGCATTACCTTCCGCTATGGGCTCATCCCCTATCTGCTGCGTACCAAAACAACAATGGACGCTGATATACAGGTAGATAACAAAACCAGCACCTACACCTTCCAGAAAGGAAAGGCTACGCTGAATAACCTGGAACTGGCTTTCCAGGGTTTCTTTAAACTGGTGAATGACAGTACCTACGGCATGGACCTCTCCATGAAGGCGCCTTCTACCCAATTTAAAGACATCCTCTCTCTGGTGCCGGCTATTTTCATGCAGGATTTTGACAAGATCAAAACCCAGGGTACTGCTGCTTTCGACGGTTATGTAAAAGGCACCTACAGCAGCACCCAGATGCCTGCTTTTGGCCTGAACCTGGCTGTGAAGGATGGCTT
This sequence comes from Chitinophaga filiformis, assembly GCF_023100805.1. Lineage (NCBI taxonomy): Bacteria > Pseudomonadati > Bacteroidota > Chitinophagia > Chitinophagales > Chitinophagaceae > Chitinophaga > Chitinophaga filiformis. The sequence goes on along the minus strand of NZ_CP095855.1, from coordinate 2,360,362 downwards.
CTTCCAATATCCTGATCTGCCTAAACCAGTAAAGAATATCCAGGTAAAATTGAGTGTGAAAAACCCCGATGGCGTACCTGATCATACTGTGGTAGATATGCCTTCCGCACACGTGGAAATGGACAATACCCCGGTGGATATGCGCCTGCTGGTAAAGACGCCTATCTCCGATATGTATGTGGATGGTGCAGCGAAAGGTAAACTAGACCTCTCAAAAGTATCACAGTTTGTGAAACTGGAAGATGGTACAGCCCTGAGTGGTCTTGTGGATGCAGACATCAGTGCAAGAGGAAATATGAGCGCTATCGAGAAACAGGCTTATGATAAATTCTATGCAGCAGGAAGCATCCTGGTGAGCAACCTGTTGTATCGTAGCAAGGATTATCCTGACGGCGTAAAGGTGAACACCCTTTCCATGCAGTTCAATCCGAAGAACGTAACAGTGTCTAAGTTTGATGGACAATACCTCGGTACAAATTTCCAGGCAAATGGTGAAGTGAACAATATGCTGGCCTATGTGCTGAAAAATCAGCCACTGGACGGTAAGCTCGCTGTTAAAGCTGATGAAGTGAACCTGGACAAATGGATGGGTACCACCGAAACCACTGCTGCAGCTACACCTGCTGATACCGCAAGTGCGCCTTTTGCTGTTCCGGCTAACCTGAACTTCGCTTTACAGGCGCAGGTGGATAAAGTACACTACGATAAACTGGATATGTCCAACCTTTCCGGTAATCTCTTATTGAAAGACGAAACCGTTTCCATGCAGCAGATCAAAGCGAACGCCCTGCAGGGTAACATGGAAGTAAACGGTAGCTACAGTACTAAAAACAGCAAAACCAACCCGGACATCAATATGTCCTATAATGTGCAGAACGTAGACGTACAGCAGGCGTTCAACGCCTTCAATACAGTACAGGCGCTCATGCCGGTAGCTAAATTCCTGAGTGGTAAGATCAATTCCCAGCTGGAACTTTCCGGTAAACTGGGACAGAATATGATGCCACTGTTAAGCAGCCTGACCGGTGATGGTAACCTGCTGGTACTGGAAGGTGCGCTGCAGAAATTTGCACCGGTAGAACAACTGGCCAATACGCTGAATGTGAGTCAGCTGAAAAACCTTTCACTGAAAGATATCAAGACTTATTTCGCATTCGAGAATGGCCGCGTAAAGGTAAATCCGTTCAAGGTGAATGTCAGCAATATCAGCATGCTTGTAGGCGGTTCCCATGGCTTCGATCAGTCACTGGACTATACCCTGCAGATGACCCTTCCCCGCAGTGTGATCGGCAAACAGGGAGACGCCCTGATCACCGGTCTGGCATCAAAAGCAAGCAGCAAAGGTATTCCTGTTAATATCAGCGACAGCGTTCACCTGAATGTATTGCTGGGTGGAAATATCATGAAGCCGACATACAAGACAGACCTGCAGGAAACTGCTTCAGGTACGCTGAACAACCTGAAAGATCAGGCCTCTACACTTGTAAAAAATAAGGTAGATACAGTGAAAACAGCGCTGAAAGACACCCTGACATCTGTAAAGAACAATGCTATCGCAGGTGTTAAGAATGAAATTACCAAGCAGCTGACCGGTAAGAAAGATAGTACGGATACTAAATCAGCGCCTTTACAGGATGCCGGCAAACAGGCAGGACAGGCTGTAAAGAATACAATCGGTAATCTGTTCAACAAGAAGAAAACCAACTAAACAATATCACTTAATGAAAAACCGGTCTGAAAACCTCCTTTCAGACCGGTTTTTATATTTTTTAATACTGTTAACCATTTCGCTAGTTTGGACAACTTTTTCTCTGAGTTTTTCACCAAATTCGCAGAACGGATAAATAAGCATTTCTCGACCCTACTATAAGGATGTGTTAACTTGAGAAAATACCCTCATAACGACTATGGACTACGAGCGTTACATATCAGATGGAAATCTTGAAAAAGTACTCCTCGGATTCGCTACACCGGAAGAAGAATCTGAATACGAGCTCTATCTTGATATTTTTCCGGAAATACAGACCGAAAAAGATGAAGTGGAACGCAAGCTTGAACGCCTGGCTTTCAAGGAAGCGGCGCAGCCACCTGCTCACCTGAAAACCGCTATCATGCAACAGGTTGCCCAGGAAGCGGGAACACCGATTGTTACTGGTACCTGGTATGCAAAAAGAAAGAATATTCATGTTGAAAATGTTGCCCCTCCTCCTCACCAGATGAGGGTACACATAGGCTGGAAGATATTGCTTATTGCCTTGCTGGCAATGATCGCTACATCCATCCTGGCATCGGTGATCTTCTTTGCCATGACCATCAGATAAAGCCCAAAACAGTTCTAAATAAATAAAGGCGTCCGCAAATGCGGACGCCTTTCCTTTTCTATGCAATAGTATTTCCGTTTATAATTCGGTATGCTGCATTGATTTATAATGTTCCTGCATAGCCTTCAGTTTTTCTTTACCATAAGCCAGGCGGGTAATTGTTACGAACAACACCGGTACAATAAAGATAGCCAGGAAGGTAGCGGTGAACATACCGCCCAACACTGTCCATCCCATTGTTTTACGAGATTCCGCACCGGCTCCACTGGCTATTACCAGCGGCATGATACCCAAGAGGAAGGCCAGGGAGGTCATAATGATAGGACGCAGACGCAGCTTGGCAGCTTCCACCGTCGCCGTTACCAGTTCCATACCTCTGTCCACACGTTCCTTCGCAAATTCCACGATCAGGATCGCATTCTTTGCCGACAAACCGATCAGCGTGATCAGACCGATCTGTGCGTACACATTGTTCGTCAGGCTAGGCAGGAAAGTCAGTGTCACGATCGCACCGAAGGCCCCGATAGGTACTGCCAGCAGTACGGAGAATGGTACGGACCAGCTTTCATAAAGCGCTGCCAGGAACAGGAATACGAATACAATAGACAACACGAAGATGTAAACCGTCTTCGAACCTGACAGGATCTCCTCACGGCTCAAACCTGAGAACTCATATCCATACCCTTCAGGTAATACCTGTGCGGCCACTTCTTCCAGGGCTTTGATAGCATCACCACTGCTATAACCCGGAGCGGGGCTACCGTTTATTTCCGCGGAGCGGAACAGGTTATAGTGAGAAATTACCGGTGCGCTTTCTATCACCTTATATGAGGTCAGTGCGCTCAATGGCACCATCGTACCGGAAGAGTTACGTACAAAGTACTGGGACAGATCCTTGATATCGCCACGGTAAGTAGAGTCAGCCTGTGTTACCACGCGGAAGTTACGTCCGTATACAGTGAAGTCATTCACATATGCACTACCCAGGTATGTCTGTAAGGCTGTAGCAATAGAAGATATCTGCACACCCATCTTCTTCGCCTTTTCACGATCTATTTCCAGCTGATAGCCAGGAGTACGCGCTGTGAAGAAGGAGAATGCCCTTGCTATTTCAGGACGCTGGTTGATGGCCATAGTGAACTTCTGCAATACGCCTTCAAACTCTTTAATATCGCCACCTCCGGCCTTCTGCTGAAGGATGAAGGAGAAACCTGCTGTGGAACCCAGACCCGGAATAGCCGGAGGAGGGATTACCACGACATTGGCTTCTTTGAATCTCGACAGTTTTGCCTGAAGTTGTGCTACCAGTGCAAATATCTGCTGCGATTTATCTTTACGTTCATCCCATGGTTTCAACTGACAGAAGATGGTAGCACTGTTGGATTTTGTTGCAAAGCTAACTACGTTCAGACCTCCGAGGGCCGCGTAGTGACCGATTGCTTTTACACTATCCAGCGTATGCATCATCTCTGTCATTACAGCAATGGTACGCTCGGTAGAAGAAGACTCCGGCAAGTCAAAAGTGATGTACACACGGCCTTCGTCTTCTGTAGGAATAAAGCCTGTAGGCTTGCCTCTGAACAGCATCACGGTACCAACCATGATACAGATCAGGATTATTACCACATAACGTGCTCCACGGATACTTTTCTTTACACCCAGTGAATAACGGCTGGTTACATGACCAAACCATGTATTGAACTTAAAGAAGAATTTATTCAGCCCCTTGGAATTCTTATCCAGGTGCATGGGCCGCAGGATCAATGTACATAATGCCGGTGTGAGGGACAATGCCACGAAAGCGGATATCAGTACGGAGATCGCGATCGTGATCGCAAACTGTTGGTAGAGACGTCCCACGATGCCCGGCACAAATCCTACCGGCACGAATACCGCAGCCAGGATCAGCGCAATAGCGATCACCGGTCCGGAGATCTCCTGCATCGCTGCATAGGTAGCCTCCTTAGGCGTCATCTGCTCATGGTCCATATTATGCTGGACCGCCTCCACCACCACGATGGCGTCATCCACCACGATACCGATAGCCAGTACGAAACCGAACAGGGTCAGGGTATTGATGGTAAACCCGAGTGGTATGAAGAAGATAAATGTTGCGATAATAGATACCGGAATGGCCAGTACGGGGATAATGGTAGCCCTCCAGCTTTGCAGGAAGAGGAATACCACGACAACCACCAGTGCCAGCGCCTCCAGCAGTGTTTCCACCACCTCGTGGATTGATACCTCGATCACGGAAACTGATTCGAATGGCACCACATAATCCACATCGTTAGGGAAGGTTTTTTTCAGCTGGGCCATGGTTTCATACACAGCTTCCGCAGTCGCGATCGCATTACTACCCGGAGCCTGGTATACCAGCAGGTAGGAAGCTCTCTTACCATCCACGTATGAGTTGTTGCTATAACTGAATTTACCCAGCTGCACGCGGGCTACATCTTTCAGGTATACTACAGCGCCATCGTCAGGACGGGTTTTGATGATGATGTTACCAAATTCTTCGGCTGTAACGAGACGGCCTTTTACGAAAATAGTATACTCATATGTTTGTCCGGTTTTCTGCGGAGGAGCACCCACTGTACCAGCAGAGATCTGCGCATTCTGTTCAGTGATGGCCGCCCTTACTTCCTCAGCTGTTACACCCATCTGGGCCAGCTTGTCGGGCTTCAGCCATACACGCATACTAAAGTCGTCGGCACGGGTGAAGATGTCGCCCACACCTTTCGCACGCAGCAAGGCGTCTTTGATATATACGTTGGTATAGTTGTCGAGGAATGTTACATCGTGTGTTCCCTTGGGAGAATATAAAGCCACCAGCATAAGGATACTGGGGTTACGCTTTCTTACTGTCAGACCAAGGCGCTGTACCTCCTGCGGCAGGGTTGGCTGTGCGATACCCACACGGTTCTGTACATCCAGCGCCGCGATATTGATATCGGTACCTACCTCAAAGTTAACAGTCAAGCTCATGGCCCCACTGTTGGTACTGTTACTGGTCATATAGGTCATACCGGGCGTACCGTTCACCTGTACTTCCACGGGAGTGGCAGTAGTCTGCTCAACGGTCTGCGCATCGGCGCCAATATAGGTACCAGTCACCTGCACAGTGGGAGGAGAAATTTCCGGGTACTGACCGATCGGCAGGCTATTCATGGCCAGCAACCCTACCAGTACCAGCACAACAGATATTACTATTGCGGTAACCGGTCTGCGTATAAAAGTATTTGCAATCATGTTTCTTCTTCTATTGATTCAAACTCAAACTGTTATCTATTTCTTGGCTGCGGCTGCATCCGGAGCTTTCTTCACGGTAGTCGTATCGATCTTACCGCCGTCACGTAAGCGGTTCAGACCTTCGGTTACGATCAATTCTCCTTGTTGTACACCGTCCATTACCACGATCCGGTCTCTCAAACGGGGACCGAGGTGTATTTTGCGCTGTTCGGCAACGGTATCTTTTGCAATGAATACGAAGAATTCCCCCATCTGCTCTATTACTGATTTGTAAGGAATGATCACGCGCTCGCCGGACTGATCGTTGAGGACGTTCATCACACCGCTCATACCTTCTTTCAGTTCACCCTTAGGGTTATTGAATTCGATACGTACTTTGATGGTAGCGGTCAGGTTGTCCACACCGCGGTCAATAACAGCGATACGACCTGGTTCATCATACTGTTTGCCATTCGGCAGCTGCAGGCGGAAAGTAGAATCGCCGGCAGATACGGCCTTACCCTGCAGGGCAGAGAAACGTGGGATGTCATTTTCGTTCACCACGAAATCGACAGCGATAGGGTTTTCGGAAGACATCGTGTTCAGCAATGTGGTTCCGGCACTTACCTGCGCCCCCAGTTTCACCTGTGAAATACCGATACGGCCGGTGAATGGCGCTTTTATAATGGAATAATCGAGATCTGTACGTGCTGCGAGTAAGGCTGCTTCTGCTGCTGCCAGCTGGCTGCGACTTACATCCAGTGCTGCATCGGCATTATCCAGTGTCTGGCGGGCAATCGCGTCCTGCTCAGCCAGTTTATGGTAACGGTCTGCATCTTTCTGTGCCTTGGTAAGATTAGCTTTTGCCTGGCTAATGCTTGCTTCTGCCTGGCGGTAAGCAGCTTCATACTTACGACGGTCTATTTCATAGAGCGGTTTTCCTTTCTGTACCACTTCACCTTCTTTAAAGAAAATGCCGGTAATATATCCTGATACCTGTGCACGCAGTTCTACCTGGTTCAGTGCCACTACAGTAGCGGGATATTTATCGTAATAAACAGCGGTGCCCATAGCGGCAGGGACAACGCTTACCGGTGTAGGAGGCAATACCATGGCTGTTTTCTGAGCCGGGCCTTTACAGGAAGCCAGGTAAAATAAGCCTGTAGCGCCAATGAGGAGAATGTGTTGCTTTGTTTTCATCTGAAAATATTTGTCCTTTCAATGACCAGGCTGGTGGGCCCGGCCAGTTTCCTTTTTAGTAGTTGTTAGTTGTTATTGTTCCCAGTGCACGCTGCAGATCTATCTTGCTCGACAGTACAGTGTACATCGCATTATAATAATTGAGCTGCGCTGAGCGGAGATCGGTTTGCGCGGTGATCACCTCAAGATAGGTCTTCACTCCTTCCCGGTACTGCAGTTCGATGAGGTTATACACTTCCTGGGCAAGGTCCACATTCTCTTTCATCACCATAAACTGGTTGAAGTTGGCCTTGTAGGTCGCCATTGCCTGTGTATACTCTGTGTTGATCTGGTTCCGCAGGTTTTCCACATCCAGATCTATACGTTTTATCTGCAGTTCCGACTGGCGGATGTTGTAGATACGTTTAGAGCCCTGGAAGATAGGAAGAGACACCTTCAGCCCTACCTGGGAACTAGGCAGGTTGTTGCTGTATAACTTCTGAAATTCCGGGTGCAGATAGGTGAAACTATAGTTTGCAAAAGCTGACACTGTAGGCAGGAAGCTCCATTTATTGTACTTCAGTTCCGCTTCCTGCAGCACCTTCTGTGTTTGCAATAACTGCATCTCGATCCTGTTGTCATAAGCCACGGTAACAGTGGTATCCAGCTGTACATTCTGTGCCATCTGGACGGTATCGTACACCAACGGTAATGACCCGGAGGCGGGGTAGCCCATCAGCTGACGCAGGTAGGCCTCGCGGGCTTTCAGCTGCTCTTCCCCGGTCTTTTTCTGCGCGCGGGTATTGTTGAGGGAGATGGTAGCCCGTTTGTAATCGGTCTTATCCACCAGTCCGCCCTGGTATTGGTTATAAGCATCTTTCAGGCTACGCTCCAGGCGTACGATGTCTTCATTCAGTACATCGATCTGCTTCTGGGTAAGCAGGAGATCGTAATAAGCCTTGGTTACGTTAGCCACCACATCAATCCGGTAGCTTTCTGTATTTTGTTTGGCCTGTTTACGGACGTCGCGGGCGGTTCTGCCAGCCAGCAGGAGGTCGCGGTTAAACAAATTCTGGTTCCACTGGAACAGTGCGGCAGAACTGTTGGCTACGCCGATCTGTGCATAGTTACCATTGAAATAGGAAGTGGGTATCTTCAGATAATGATACAGGTTGTAGTCCAGCCCAACCTGAGGATACCAGTCGGCAAGCTTACCTTTAATGGTATATTCAGTGATGTCTTCATCCAGTCTGGCCTGCTTTACAACGGGCTGATGGTTAAGTGCATACTGAATGCAAGCCTGCAAGGTTGCCTGAGGAAGCAATGAATCGGAGACCTTTTGCGCATAAGAGGGTGCATTGTACAGCACGGCACTTAGTACGGCGGTCAGATAAAATACTCTTTTCATAAAAGGTTTTGACAATCAGATTCTTCTTTACACCAATCGGAGGACAACGACGATATTGTCCGGTATATATAATGATCTATTTTGGATTTGATGCTAATGTGAATCTCGGCAAATGACGGGCACAGCTTAGCATATGCACAGACTGCAAACAGGTAGGTTCAGGTTGTTAACGGTAGATTACAATTTTTGGGATAAAAGCCGACAGACGGGCTGGCTATACTTCCATTTACAGGGAATTACAGCCAGGCCCTTCCCGTAATTGCACGGCAAAGATAATGACTCGCAATCAGAAACATGTTACCACTGATGTAAATTTAAACAACAGTTTAACTTCCTATTTCACCGTGCGTCCACTATTAATATGTTTTTCTGCATGGTAGGAGGATCTCACTAGTGGTCCTGATTCGACATAATCCAGACCCATGTTATATCCTATTTCACGCAATTCTGCGAACTCGTCGGGATGAACAAAACGGACAACAGGCAGATGTTTTGGGGTAGGTTGAAGATATTGTCCGAGTGTCACCACGTCACATCCGTTGTCGTACAGGTCTTGCATAGCCTGTACCACTTCCTCTTTAGTTTCACCAAGGCCGAGCATGATACCGCTCTTGGTACGCATGCCGCCATCTTTCAGGCGACGGATCACTTCCAGGCTGCGGTGATATTTTGCCTGGATACGCACCTGTTTGGTGAGGCGTTCCACTGTTTCGAGGTTGTGGGATACCACTTCCGGGGCCACATCAATGATGCGCTGGAGGTTTTCCCACTGTCCTCTGAAGTCCGGGATCAATGTTTCCATTGTTGTATCCGGATTCAATGATCTTACTGCTTTAATTGTATTAGCCCAGATGATGGAACCACCATCTTTCAGCTCATCTCTGTCCACAGAGGTGATCACGGCATGTTTCACTTTCATGAGGTATATCGCTTCTGCAACCCGTTGAGGTTCATCCCAATCCACAGCTTCCGGCCTGCCGGTAGCTACAGCGCAGAACCCACAACTGCGGGTACAGATATTCCCCAGGATCATAAAGGTGGCGGTGCCGGCTCCCCAGCATTCACCCATATTCGGGCAATTTCCGCTCTCACAGATCGTGTGTAACTTATGTGTGTCAACCAGGTTACGTACCTGCTTATAACTCTCTCCTATTGGCAACTTAACCCTCAGCCAGTCCGGTTTTTTAGTTCTCGGAGCAGCGGCAGCAGGCGCTGTGCTGCATGGCGTTGCGGTCGTGATCGGTGTTTCTTCCATCTCTGATCCTTTCTTTAGGACACAAATTTAATACTTCTCAACTATTTCTTATCCCAACGCTTTCCAAACTGAAGCGCGATATATGCATTGAAGAAGAATTTCTTGGCAGGCTGGTCTATCATAATGTTGATATCCTTGGTATAATATTCCGCATTCACGCCTACTTCCAGGGCGCTTACCACCTCATTGAAACGCGCCCAGTCGAACCGCAGGCCTGTTTTTGCATGTACCCCCGGAACGATGCTCAGTTCTCCCCAGCCTTTACCAAAACCGGCGCCTCCTATGATAGATGCCCTGTCCAGGAATGCCTGGTCATATAAAGGGTTCTGACCATATTTAACCTGTATGCCCTGTTCGGTATTGGGATCTACGATATTGAGGTAATAAGGTTTCAACATTCCGACAGACAGGCCTCCGTAGTAGATGGCGTTTACGAGCACGCCGTTCTTGTTGGCTTTACCACCGATGAGTCTTTGCTGTCCAACCCCCAGTTTTACCTGGTAGAAGTTATTTTGCTTACCGTATATGTAGGGTTTCTCTGAATAGATAAATCCATAAGGGTCAACACCTTTTGGTTGTCCGGCCTTTTTATCTTCCTTGGGATGTTTTTTCTCGCCAAATTCAAGCTGAAAATAATTCACCTTGGTCCTGCTCTTCCGGTACCCCAGTTCAAACAAGCCGGTCCAGCCATCGGTATTTATTCTGGCACCTGCTGAGAATTCCCTCTGATACAGGTTCTCTCCTTCTTCCAGTTGCTTGAACAAGGAAATACGCTTTAGTTTGCGCTGCTCGCGTTGTTCTTTCTTTGAAAGTCCGTCCGTTTTTGAATCCTGGGCATACAAACTACCCGCCATGACCAGTAAAAGCAAGGATGAGTATAGTCTTTTCACCTGTATAGATTTGTTTAGTTAAGGGAGTATAGCCGCGGGGCTATGCTATATAAACGCAAGGGGCATTATATTGGTATGCCTGCTGTACAAACCTACACGTTTTTTCCGTCATGTGTAAATTTGTTTTGTCTGTAAACCCACGCCCATGTATATATAACGCCGTAACCCCGAAATGGTTACAGAATGATTGGAGAGGACGATTATTGCGAGCCATCACTATAGTACCTCTCCGGAACCAATGACCTTAACTCAGGTTCACGGCATAAGATGAACATCGGTTAAGGTCATTGATACCGGAGAGGTACACTGTTGATACCGGGAAGATATCGGCTTCGACATGCCTTAAAGGTGGACCTGAAGGAATATTACTGCGCAATAGCATATTTATAGAACTAAAAAGATCGTTTACCGCTTCAGGCAATATCAGACCGGAGCAACCTTGCTCCGACGGCACATCTCAGGCAATGTTTTTCATCACAGTAATGTTGTTTCAACTGTAACAATGCCTGGCTTTCTCCCGCAGAACCGGCGTTGATATTCAATGCATTCCATTCACCTATAACGTGGTTTTCCTCCGGGGGGAGTTGTTCCATAAGATGAATGGCCTTCTCCTGGCAGCGGCTATCTCCTTTCTCCCGGCCGTACAGGTATAGCAATGGCAAGACGGTATTGATCAGGATATTATGGACGGCACGGGTACCTGGCATCTGCGTCCTGCTCACAGGTTTGCCAAATTTGTAATGGGTCTGCCAGTAATCGGAAGGCCGGACCTGCAGCATCTTTTCCAGGCTGGCCGCATCAGGGGCTTCCAGTATCCGGGAAAACAGGTGTGGGACCTGGTGAAGCAATGCGGCCAGGAAAGCGATCTTCATACTTGGAAAAGAGGCGGGACGCATCCGCAGCCATTTCCAGTGCCGGGCATCGAGCGGTGTAAGGCGGTATTTATGCCGCATGTAAGCGTACTCCCGCTGTAGCCCCTGCATATAAGGGTCTGTGGCAGTATCATCCAGCATACCTGCCTGTCCGAATAGCAGCGCTTCCAGCAGGAACAGGTCATGCTGGTGGCGAAGCAAGACCTTATATGGCATGGATTGCGCTACATGCAGGAATACTTCCCCGTTCACAGGCATGCCGGCTGCTCTTGCCATAGCACGGAAACAAACTTCTTCCCAATCGTACCGCGTTTGCAAGAGCCAGGCCTTTAACTGGTCGGCCTTTTGTTCCAGCCGCTCTATCAGCAGGCGGTCCTTCCAACCCATCCAGACAAGTTCCGGCACATCTGGCAGAGAACCTGCACAGGGAATCAGCGCCGCCGATTGCCGCAGGGCCTCGTACCGTTGCAACAGCAACTTCGGAATAGCAGGCTGCAATTCCAGCACAGGTATGCCATTGGTTGTCCCTCCCGGCATGTCATGCGCAAACACCACATGCAGGATAACATTACGATACTGCAGGTTGTACTGGTGCCCGTGCCGGAACCAGTCAGACGTTTTCAGGTGCAGTTCTACATTGCCCACCCACAATGTATCACCTATGCGGATACGCGCTGCGGTGAAATCGGGTCCTGCATGCCGGTTATGCTGACCGGGATGATCGATGTGTAAAGATTCGCCCTCCTGTGTAGTAAGACCGGTTTGGCTAAATAAGCGGAATTGCCAGATGTGTTGAAATAGCTCTTCTGCGAGCAGCGGATCAACATTCACAATGGTCATAAATGGTTGGTTAACAGAGTGATCAAAAATCAATCAAAGGGAAACAAATTAGTGAAAAAATAAGTACGTGCAAAAAATTAAAAATATTCCTTTTTGGAAATTTCATCAAAGTACCTTTAACTTTGCACCCAGTTCTTACACATGACTTATCCAGAAAGGCGGAGGGACTTGGCCCTGCGATGCCTTAGCAACCAACCTGCAGTGATGCAGGGAAAGGTGCTAATTCCGGCCCCGGTTATACGATAACCGAGGGAAGATAAGTTGGCAGAGATTGATATTCATCGTAATAAAATACCTGAAGGCTCTTCCAACTACGGAAGGGCTTTTTTTATGCCCCTTATGCTGGTAGTTATGACTGGATGAACCGTCTGATTGTGCATGTGCCAACCAGGGTATAATAACAGTATAATTGCTTTGAAGATTGAAAATAGCTACTCAATTATTGCATAGCATCCCGGTGGATGAATTGACGGGCGCCATTTCCGTACCCATCTACCAGACCTCCACTTTTGTGCAGGAATCTCCGGGGATCAACAAGGGATTTGAATTTTCCCGTGCCAATAACCCTACGCGGAAAGTGCTGGAAAATATCATCTGCAACCTGGAAGAAGGGCATGCAGGTTTTGCTTTCGCCAGTGGCATGGCGGCTATTGATGCTGTGATGAAACTGTTAAAAAGTGGTGATGAGATCATGGCCGTGGAAGACACCTATGGCGGTATTTTCCAGATGTTCCAGCATATGTTTGAACGCTTTGGGATCAAAGCAAACTTCGTAGATACCAGCAATACGGACAAAGTACTGGCAGCAATCACTCCCAATACAAAGATGATCTGGCTGGAATCTCCCACCAATCCAACTTTACGTGTATCTGATATTAAATCCATCAGCAAAATAGCCAAACAGCATAATGTACTACTGGTGGTGGACAATACACTTTGTACACCATTGCTACAGCAACCCATGCCACTGGGCGCGGACATTGTGATACACAGCGCAACCAAATACCTGGCAGGTCATACCGATGTTATCGCAGGACTGGTAGTGGTGAATTCAAAAATACTTGCAGACCAGCTGCGTTTTAACCAGAACATCTCAGGCAGTATACTCAGCCCCTTTGAGGCCTGGCTGACGATCAGGGGTATTGAAACACTCTGCCTCCGCCTGGATAAACAATGCAGCAATGCAATGGCCATCGCTACCTGGCTGTCTACACATCCGGCGGTGGATAAAGTATTTTACCCTGGACTAAGCACACATAAAAACCATCATATTGCACGTAAACAACAGAAACAATACGGCGCACTTGTCAGCTTTTCTCTTAAGAGCGACAACATAAAAAATGCGATCCGCGTAGTGAACAGCACCAAGCTATTCAAACTGGCGGAAAGTTTCGGAGGAGTAAAAAGTATGCTGGATCATCCGGCTACAATGACGCATCGCAACATCCCGGAAGAATTCAGGAAGAAGACCGGGTTGCAGGATTCCTGTATACGGCTGTCAGTAGGTATCGAGGATGCTGAAGATCTTATCAATGACCTGAAACAGGCACTGGATAAACTGAACCTGCCCGCGGGAAAACAGATCACGGTATTACAGTAATAACAATCATATTTTTCATTAAAAGTAATGCAGTTTGCTTTCTATCAACCTGCTGCATGAAGGAAGTATATAAGCACTAAGTATAGAACATGGAAAACAAGATCATCAATTTAGGTATTTTCGGATTTGGTTGTGTGGGACAAGGGTTATACGAGGTACTCAACAGAACAAAAGGTATCAATGCCCGTATCAAAAAGATATGTATTAAAGATCCTAACAAATCGCGTCCTATTGACGCCAGTTACTTTACTACTGACAAAAATGAAATTCTGAATGATCCTACCATCGATGTAGTGGTAGAATTGATCAATGACACTGAAGCTGCATTTGAAATAGTAAGTACTGCACTGCGTAATGGCAAGGCAGTAGTAAGCGCCAGCAAACGCATGATCGCAGAAAACCTGCCCGCATTATACCAGCTGCAGGTGGAAAACAAAGTACCTTTCCTCTACGAAGCCTCCAGCTGCGCAAGTATTCCTATCATCCGTAACCTGGAAGAATACTATGACAACGACCTGCTGAATGCGGTGGAAGGTATCTGTAACGGTTCTACGAATTACATTCTTACCAAAATATTTGAAGAGAACCTGAGCTTTGAAACAGCGCTGCAACAGGCACAGGACAAAGGTTTCGCAGAAACAGACCCTACCCTGGACATTGAAGGGTACGATCCTAAGTTCAAGATCGTGATCCTGTTATTACATGCCTTCGGTACTTTCGTAAAACCAGAAGAAGTATTCAACTATGGTATCCATCATCTGAACGATTTCGATATCCAATTTGCAAAGCAACGCAACTGTACCATTAAGCTGATCGGCAACTGCCGCAGGCAGAACGGGCATGTGAATGCATATGTATTGCCACACCTGATCAGGGAACATAACCTGTTGTACGATGTATACAACGAATACAACGGCATCCTGCTGGAGAGCGCATTCACCGACAAACAGTTCTTTGTGGGTAAGGGTGCAGGTGGTACTGCTACCGGTAGTGCAGTGCTGTCGGATATCTCTGCATTATTGTATAATTATCGCTACGAGTATAAGAAGATCAAGCAATCCAATCAGCCGGCATTCACCAATGATGTACAACTGAAAGTATACCTGCGTTACCGCACTGCAGACCAGGTACATCTTGCAGATTTCTACAACATCTCCGAAAAATATGAGTCTGCCACATATAGCTATGTAGTAGGTGTCATCAACCTTGAGAAGCTGAAAACTGCTACATGGTTGAAGAACAAGGATGTGAACCTGCTGGTGCTGGAAGAGGAAAATGCACGTTAGTCTTCATTAATCAGCCATATACGCAGAGGGTATCAGTTAGTGCTGATACCCTCTTGTTTTTACAGATCCATAGCCTACACTAAAGGACGATGCTTTGTATATTTGCATCAAACACCCCACGTCATGAAAAACGCCGCTTCAGACATTGACGCCTATATTGCAACATTTCCGGAAGATATACAGGCCCGGCTACAGGAAGTCCGTGCCACCATCCGTAAAGCAGCCCCTGAGGCAACAGAAGCCATCAAATATGCCATACCGACCTTTGTACTGAAAGGCAACCTGGTGCATTTTGCGGCATTTAAAAATCACATAGGCTTCTACCCTGCACCAACAGGTATCAAAGCATTTGAAAAGGAATTATCAGTGTATAAACAGGGAAAAGGATCTGTACAGTTTCCCCTGGATCAACCTATGCCATTGGCGTTGATCACCAGGATCGTGGAGTATAGGGTTAAGCAGCAATATGGAAACAGGTGAACGTTTAAGTGAGTCTCAAAGCCTTCGTTTCTTTGATCCCCTCCCCTGATCAATTATTCTCAGCGGCAATAGATTCCAGTGCTTCCACGACATTGCTTACAGGCAATCCCATCACATTGTAGAAACAACCGTCAATACGATCTATTCCAACGGCTCCTATCCATTCCTGTATTGCATAGGCGCCGGCCTTATCGTAAGGCTTGTAGGTATCCACATAGTAGGTGATCTGCTCAGTGGTGAGTGGTTTGAAATGCACAGCGGTTTCTTTGGAGAAAGCCAGTTCCTGCTGCTCCCGTTTGATCACGACACCTGTGATAACCCGGTGTATCCGGCCACTCAATGCCGACAGGATGCGGATGGCATCTTCCCTGTCTTTAGGTTTACCGATGATGGTATCATCTAAAACAACAACGGTATCTGCAGTGATTATGATATCTTCTGCTGTACATAAAGCCGCTACTGCTGCAGATTTCTGCCTGGCAATATGCACGGGCACTTCCGGAATAGCCATATCAGCGGGAAAGGTTTCAGCGGTATCCACTACTTTCACTTCAAAAGGAATTCCTGCCTGCTCCAGCAGTTGCTTTCTGCGCGGTGACTGAGAAGCAAGGATCACACGTTTTCCGGTATACATCAGAGGAATATTTTAAAAAAGATCATAGACAGGATGCCGGTCAGCATCAGCCATTTCACGAGTGAGCTAACCCTGTGATAATGTTCCGGCAAATGGGCCTTCTTCAACAGGGTATAAATATAATAAGCAGGCGCCTGCACAAACACTACCAGGTAGATAATAGCCGGCCACCAACCGATAAGTCCTATTCTTATTTCCACCGCCACGATCAGGACCTGCAGGGCTAACAGCAACATATAACAGATGCGTTTGGCCGCTTCTACGCCCCATACAATGGGTATAGTGCGACAACCATCTTTCGCATCGCCTAACATATCTTCCAGGTCTTTTACTATTTCACGTACAAGAGAAATGACAAAAGCGAACAGAGCATATACTCCGATGATCTGGATCAGTTTTCTGCCCGCCGGCGACATGATGGCTTCAAAACTTTCATATATCTGCTTTTCATAAAAGCCTACGACAACTACTGCCAGGGCCGTCAGTAACGAGATCAGCACATTCCCGATCAGGATCTGACGCTTAAAGGAAGTAGAATAGAACCAGAGGATCAGGGAACAGATCACCTGGGTGAGGCCCAGATAGATCTGGCCGATCTGCCAGGCCACAATAAAACCAATGGATACACCTGCCATATTAAATATGGTATGCCAGGCCATGGCCCAGCGTCGATTGATGATCTTATCGAGCACCATCTTTTCAGGTTTGTTGATAATATCTATATTAATGTCGAAGTAGTCATTAATGATATTCCCCGCAGCTGCTATTAATACAGTAGAGAGCGACAGCAGGAAAAAGGAAAGCCAGGAAAGAGAAGGCCCTTCTCCGTTATATTCCAGCACCGGCGCCACTACACAATACTGTAGCAGGAACTGGGTTAATGCTATATAGATCAGGTTTGGATATCGGATCAACCTTAAAAAGGCAATCAGCAATTTCATAGTTCAATAATTGCGGTAAAAATAATTCCAGTTACATATCATGTAGCCTCAGCCTTTAACGGCTGGCGATCTCCTCATCCATCATCCAGTGACCATTCAGTTTCAGCACCTTTTCAATGATCTCCCGCACGCAACCATTTCCGCCATTGATAGGTGATACATACCGGCAGATGCCCCTGATTTCGGGAGCGGCATCTGCAGGGCATACCGGCAGGCCGACCAGTTGCATAGCCCGGTAATCCGGTATATCATCGCCCATAAATATGATCTCTTCCCAGCGCAGGTCGTTTTCAAACACATAATCCTGTAATTTCTCCTGCTTGTCTAAAACGCCGGTATAAATATCTTTTATACCCAGGCCCTGTAAACGGCTAACCACGCTTTCTGACCTTCCGCCCGAAATGATCACGACCCGGTACCCTTTCTTCACTGCCAGCTGTAAGGCGTAACCGTCCCGGATGTTCATTTTCCGTGACTGTTCCCCGTTGGGCAACAACTGCACAGTTCCATCGGTCAACACGCCATCAACGTCAAATACAAAGGTGGAAATAGGTTTAAAAAGAGATAAAATGTTCATTGAGCATTAATTAGGAACCCATGAACCAGGGAGCGGGGAAGCAAATGCTATAAATACTGGTTTCCGAGTCCCTGGTTCCTGATTGAATTCGGCAAAAGTACCACAGATTTTCAAATGTCAGCTGCGGTGGAAATCATAAATACTATCTGACATGACCTGGTAGATCAGTTTGAGGTACTCTTCATTTTCCAGCAGGGCACGGTGGCGGGACATGGTAGCCTCATCCTTTCGAACGGCAGGGCCTGTCTGAACGGATTCAGGAGGAAATTTCTCCAGCCGGTCAAAAGTCTCCTTTATAATAGGCTGTAGCAAGCTAAAGTCCAGTCCTTCCTTTTCACAGTAGCGCTTGGCCCTGGCAATCAGGTGGTTAGTAAAGTTGTTGCATAGTACAGCCGCCAGGTGTAACTGGAGGCGCTGATGCGAACTAACTTCCTGTATATCAGGACTTATACTCTGTGCTACCGGTTTTATCCTGCGCATGACCTCATCGCTGGCAGCCTCAAGCAGCAGCGGGATGGCGGGATAGTTCCGGACTTCCTTCCGGAGGGATTGCAAAGGGTAGATCACGCCCGTATTCAGGGAGATCTTTTTAATGGCATCGAGGGGTACTGCTCCGGCAGTATGCACTACAAAACGTTTTCCCAGTCTCAGCTCGTCGTTCAGCTCAGGGATAGCGGCGTCACTTACGGCCATCAGGTAAAGGTCTGCCTCCATATTAATATCCAGCAGATCGTTGGTACCGGTAGAATGCAATGATTCTGCCAGCTCAACAGCATTTTCCTTCTTACGGCTGATCACCTGCAGGATCTGATGACCATGCAGTTTCAACAAATGACCAAAACA
This sequence comes from Chitinophaga filiformis, assembly GCF_023100805.1. Taxonomy (NCBI): domain Bacteria; kingdom Pseudomonadati; phylum Bacteroidota; class Chitinophagia; order Chitinophagales; family Chitinophagaceae; genus Chitinophaga; species Chitinophaga filiformis. The sequence continues at coordinate 2,342,005 of NZ_CP095855.1, read as the reverse complement.
ATGCGCTACATTCCCTGCGCCAATAATTACTATATCCATTCAGTCTAAGGTTAATATATATTATGGTGTACCGGTTTTCAGACAAAGCATGCGGAGATATTGCACTCATATCTTTATATGGTCAGGTTACTTCGCGTTTAGCAACGTTCTTATCCAGCAATTTAAGTATTAAACTGTTAACGGCTCATTTTTAATGATTTTATCAAAAATATTACATTTACCTTCAATGCGTTAAAACAGTCTTATTTTTTATTCTCAACCTACTTTTATATACTTGCAAAATTCGTATTGGTATTTTTTATACGGAATTTTACGTATCTAGTAGCTCATAAAGACGGCATTCATGGCAAAAAATCTAGTAATTGTTGAGTCTCCGGCGAAAGCCAAGACGATTGAAAAGATACTGGGCAAAGACTTCGAGGTAAAATCCTGCTTTGGTCACATCCGCGATCTGGAGAAGGATGATATGGGTATTGATATCCCCAATAACTTTAAACCTAAGTATACTATACCTGAGGATAAAGAGAAGATAGTTAAGGAATTAAAGAAACTTGCGAAAGAAACTGAGGAAGTTTGGTTAGCAACGGATGAGGACCGTGAGGGGGAAGCCATCTCATGGCATTTATGTGAGGTACTGGGTCTTGACCCGGACGTTACCAAACGTATCGTTTTCCATGAAATTACTAAGCCAGCCATCGAAAAAGCCGTACAACAGCCCCGCCTATTAGATATGAACCTGGTCAACGCCCAGCAGGCCAGGCGTATTCTTGACAGAATAGTAGGTTTTGAACTATCGCCCGTGCTCTGGCGTAAGATGAGCATGCGTAATTCATTGTCTGCCGGCCGTGTACAATCTGTAGCGGTAAGGCTGATCGTAGAGCGGGAACGTGAGATCAATACATTCAATGCCGTTAGCAGTTTTAGGGTAGAAGCCTTCTTTACTGCTAAAGATCTTCAAGGCAAAAATATTACTTTTAAAGCTGAAGGCCCCACCCGCTTCAAGACTGCCGAAGATGCTGAAAAGTTCCTTGAGCAGTGCATCGGCGCAGCCTATTCGGTGAAGGACATTCAGGTAAAACCTGGTAAGAAATCGCCTGCAGCCCCATTCACTACTTCTACCCTGCAACAGGAAGCCAGCCGTAAACTGGGCTATAGCGTTTCCAAAACAATGTTGCTGGCGCAGAAGTTGTATGAAAGTGGTAAGATCACGTATATGCGTACTGACTCTGTGAACCTGTCAGACACAGCGCTCGCAGATATCCAGAACGCCATTACTACCAACTACGGGCAGAAATATCATCAGCACCGTAAATTCAAGAATAAAAATGAATCTGCCCAGGAGGCGCATGAGGCAATCCGCCCAACCTATATGGAAAATGCGTCTGTTGATGACAGCGATACCAAAAAGCTCTATGAACTGATCTGGAAACGTACCATCGCAAGCCAGATGAGCGACGCGGAACTGGAGAAGACGATTGCTAAAATTGACATCTCCACCAATCACGAAGAGCTGACAGCCAGTGGTGAAGTATTGAAGTTTGACGGGTTCCTGAAAGTATACATGGAAGGTAAAGACGATGAAGATGTGAGCGATGAGGACGAAAATGACGGCTCTTTGCCACCATTGGCGGTAAAACAGGTGCTTGACCTGAAAGAAATGAAGGCCACTGAACGTTTTACCCGTCCTGCACCCCGCTATACAGAGGCCAGCCTGGTAAAGAAACTGGAAGAACTGGGTATCGGACGTCCATCCACCTACGCTCCCACCATTACTACCGTTCAGAAACGTGGTTATGTGGAGAAACGTGATAAGGAAGGCGTAAAAAGGGACTTCCGTATCCTCAACCTGAAAGCCGACAAGATCACCAAGATCACAGATACGGAGAATACCGGCGCAGAAAAATCCAAACTGTTCCCGACAGACCTGGGTATGATCGTGACCGACTTCCTGAACCAGTATTTTGGTTCTGTGATGGACTACGGTTTCACTGCGAAGATCGAAGGAGAATTTGACGAGGTGGCCCACGGTAAGAAGGTCTGGAACAAGATGCTGAACGACTTCTATACACCTTTCCATAAAGATGTAGAGAACACGCTGGAAAAGGCGGAAAGAGTAAAAGGCGAACGCCTGCTTGGCACTGATGCCGAAACAGGTAAACCGATCGTAGCGCGCATGGGACGTTATGGCCCTATGATCCAGATCGGTAAAGCGGAAGACGAAGAGAAGCCGAAATTCGCAAAAATGAAGTCCACTCAAAGTATAGAAACTATTACTTTAGAGGAAGCGATGGAACTGTTCAAACTACCCCGCAACCTGGGTAAATTTGAAGACGAAGATGTACTGGTGAACATTGGCAGGTTCGGACCTTATGCAGCGCATGATAAGAAGTTCTATTCCCTGAAAAAGGAAATGGACCCATACACAGTGGAGCTGGATGAAATAGCCCCGCTGATCGTAGAAAAGAGAGCAGCCAAGGATGAACGCACCATAAAAATTTTCGAAAAAGAAAAGATCCAGATACTGAAAGGCCCCTACGGACCGTATATAAAACAGGGATTAAGGAATTACAAGATACCAAAAGAAAAGATTGACACCGCCGCTGACATAACACTGGAAGAAGCTAAAGCCATCATCGAAGATGTCAAGGCCAATCCTCCAAAGAAGAAAGCGCCACCGAGGAAGAAGAAGGCGGAATAAATGGACACCTGTACATTCATTTTATGCACGAGACCAAGGAAATAAATGCTTTGTTCCACCTGTTGGATGATCCTGACCAGGAGGTGTATGATACTGTTGCCAACAAGATATTGCTGTTTGGAAAAGAGATCATTCCCAACCTCGAGCACTTATGGGAAAATACGGTCGATGAATCCATCCAGGAAAGAATCGAGCAGCTTATTCACCGCGTGCATTATAAAGATCTGCAGGTAGCGCTGCAGGGATGGAGCAAGACAGAATCGCCCGACCTCTTGCAGGGTTCCATACTGGTAGCGCAATACCAGTTTCCGGATATGCAGCCCAATAATGTTGTAGCAGAAATTGAGAGGATCAAACGGAATATCTGGCTGGAACTGAATAACTACCTCACTCCGCTGGAACAGATCAATGTCCTGAACAGCATGATCTACAACTACTTCGGACTGAAAGGGGAAGAAGTGGCCTACGTACGTAAGAACCAGTTCTTCATTAACCAGGTGATAGAATCCCGCAAGGGCAATCCGCTGACTAACGGCATTGTATACCAGAGCCTCTGCGCCATGCTGGACCTCCCGGTATATGCTGTAAATATTCCCCGGCAGTTCATACTGGGTTATTTCGATACATTCTATGACTTTACCGAAACACCCAGACCTGACGACAACCGCATCCTTTTCTTCATAGATCCCATCCAGGGACAGATCTATTCACACCAGGATGTAGAAGGATACCTGAAACGGATGTCCATTCCAATGACACCCTCCTACTATCAGCCACAGTCTACCAGGAGGATTATACAGTTCCTGCTGGAAGAATTACTGAAATGCTTCCAGGACGAGAAAGAAGAGTATAAAAGGGATGAGCTGAGGACCCTGATAAAGCTTCTGGGCGATAAGATGGAATAAACGTCAATAAGATCACTAAAAAGAAAGGCGTCCGCATAGCGGACGCCTTTCTTTTTATGCTTAAAGCGTATGATTATTTGTTAGCAGGTTTACCCTGTAATTTAGGATAAGACAATGCGATCAGGTCATTCATTACATTTACCGCCTCATCCAGGTAGATATCTTTCTGCCTGAATTTCAGCCAGTCCTTGTTACGGGCCAGTTTTGCAGAATCGCTGGCCAGCCTGTCCAGGTCAGTTTTCAGACTACTGATGTTCAGCTCCTTCACCTTCTCATTTACGGAATCATAACGTTTCAGGGCATTGGTGTTGGACTTCTGCTCTGCTTTGTATGTCTGCTGGTTCAGAGAGTAAGCTTCCTGGCTTTCCATCTTTTTCAGCGTAGCGATGTTGTCATTCATCATCTTAAACGCCTCGCTGGATGCGATACGTTTTTCGCTGTTCTTTTTCAATACATCCACCGGAACAGGATCGTACCAGGGAGTGAAAGACGCTTTCGGAATTTCGTCCCAAGCCAGGGCATCGGCATCTTTACGTTCTGCCACTTCATAGTATGGATCCGGCAGCTGAATATCGGAAGCTACACCTTTCAGCTGGGTAGAACCACCATTTGCACGATAAAACTTCTGTTGGGTCAGTTTAATAGCACCCAGGGCGCCTATTTCTTTATTGGAGTAAAAATCATCCAGGTTCAGCATACGTTGCACGGTACCCTTACCGAAAGTATTGCTACCGATGATCACTGCACGTTTATAGTCCTGCATAGCGGCTGCCATGATCTCAGAAGCAGAAGCACTGTATTCATTGACCATAATAGCCAGCGGGCCACCGTATTGTACGCTCTTGTCGCGATCGCGGAGTACCATTGGATCGCCGCTACGGGATTTCACCTGTACGATAGGACCTTCCGGAATGAACAGGCCGGCCATCTGAACAACATCCTGCAGGGAACCACCACCATTGAAGCGCAGATCGAGAATGATACCTTCTACATTTTCCGCTTTCAGTTTGGTGATCTCTTTAGCAACGTCTTCTGCGCAGCGGGCGCCGTTCCTGTCATTGAAATCTGCATAGAATTCAGGCAGGTAGATGTAACCGAGTTTATGCTGGCCATTGATAATGGCAGATTTTGCAAAGGTGTCATCCAGTACAACTTCATCGCGGGTAATGTCAATCACTTTTACGGTACCGTCCACGCTCTTCACTGTCAGTTTTACAACAGATCCTTTGTTACCGCGGATCAGTTTCACAGCATCTTCCACGGCATAACCTGTAACGTCCACCGGTTCCTTATCGCCCTGCGCTACTTTCAGGATAGCGTCGTTTGCTTTCAGGCGGCCATCTTTCCAGCTGGCGCTACCTGTTACGATGCTGGCAATCTTGATCTTACCATCTTCTTCTTTCAACTGGGCGCCAATACCAAAGAACTTACCGGCCATCTGCTCTTCGAAAGCCCTCTTTTCCGCTGGCGGGAAGAAATCAGTATGTGGGTCCATAGTGGTGGTAATGGCGTTTATAAACATGCTGAAACGCTCGTTATCATCCTGTCTGTTCTTCAGACGGTCAAAATAACGGTCGTATACGGTCTTTACCTTGGCCCTTGCTTCAGCTTCCAGTTCGACATCCGTTTTAATCTTTTCGCCGGCTTTGTCTTTCTGTTTGTCGCGGGCTTCCTGCAGTTCTGTTAATTTTTCCAGCGTACGGTATTTCAGTACTTTTCTCCAGGCTTCCTTACGCTCTTCGAGGCTTTCGGGGTAATCAATCTTATCGGGATCCAGGACCACCTTTTCGTCTTTCGTAAAGTCAAATGGCTTGGAAAGTATTTCCGGGTAAATGGAAGCTGCTTCGGCAACACGTTGTTTGATGATGGCATTGATGGCATTAAAGCAGTCCAGCGGAGCGCCCTGCAGCTCATCGTCGATGTGGGTAGATACGTTTTCCAACCCCTTGATATCACTCTTCAGGAAAAATTTCTTTTCACTGTCCAGGCTCTTCAGGTATTTATCAAAAACTTCTTTAGAGTAAGCGTCGTTAATCTCCTTAGGTTGATAGTGTCCCTGGGTTAGTATTTGTCCTACCAGGCCCATGATCACTTCGTATCTGCCTGGAGGATCTTCTTTATGCAGTTTGCTGAAAGCCAACACCCCCATTGAGATCGTAAGCAGTGCAACTGGTATAATCACTTTCATTCTTCTCATAGAATCCAAAATTGAACGTCATCAAATATAGCATAAAATAGCCCATCCAACCAGAAGGGCCATTTGCTTTTAACAAAAGATTGAGAAACAGTGCGATGCAGCATAGAATGCAATTAACTCGCATTTAACGGGTTGCCACATTTTACAACTTTACAAATGCTAAAACCAGACCAATTTCCGGAGGGGGACCTGCTACATAAAAATAAACATCTTGGGGGGATTTTATACTACCGTTTATCAGATTGGAAGACCGGGTAATGGGGCAAATTCTCTATTTTTGCGACGGCCATAAAAACTGCACAGTGGAGAACCAGGAGACTACTATCAAGAACGACCCTTACGCATCGCTACGTATACCGGAATTCAACTACTATCTCGTCATTCGTTTTGCCATGGTGTTTGCATTAGCTATGCAGTTCACCATTATTGAGTGGAAAGTAAATGCACTGACACATGATCCTTTCGCATTAGGCCTGATCGGGCTGGCAGAGGTAATTCCGGCCGTGCTGGTAGCGCCTTTTGCCGGACATATTGTGGATAAGCGGGAGAAACGGGGATTATTGATCTTATGTGTAATTGCTTACATCTTCATGGGATTTGGCCTGTTCCTGCTTACCTGGGACCAGGCGGTAGCCGGTATTTCCACACGATGGGTGCTCAATATGATCTACTTCCTGGTATTCCTGGGCGGTGTGGCAAGAGCCTTTCTCAGTCCCGCCAATTTCTCGTTGCTGGCGTTGATCGTGCCCCGGAACCTGTATGCCAATGGCTCTACCTGGAGTAGCAGCGCCTGGCAGATAGGCGGTATGGCAGGTCCGGCACTGGGAGGCCTCTTCATCTATCTGTTTGGTATTCATTGGTCTATGCTTATTGTGGTGGGTGTTTTCCTGGCGCCGTTATATAGCCTGATCAAGATCAGGCCTAAACCTATTCATTATAAAGCACAGGGAGAAAGTTTTTTTGATGGATTGACCAAGGGTATGCGTTTCGTGTGGAAGACCAAAGTAGTACTGAATGCGATGGCACTGGACATGTTTGCTGTATTGTTTGGCGGCGCCGTTTCCATGCTGCCGGTCTTTGCAACGGATGTACTGCATGTGGGTTCACTGGAATTTGGTTTCCTGCGGGCGGCGGTAGCCGTTGGTTCCCTCACCACTATGTTCATTCTGGCTTACAGGCCATTGGTGAATCAACCGGGGCTTAAACTGCTGGCCGCCGTTTTCGGGTTTGGTCTGTGTATTATCGTATTCGGGTTTTCGAAAAGCTTTATCCTCTCTTTCTTCGCCTTACTGGTCAGCGGCGTGCTGGATGGTATCAGTGTGATCATCCGCCAGACGATCCTGCAGCTCAAAACGCCGGACGACATGCGGGGACGGGTAGCTGCTGTCAGTTCCATGTTCGTCGGATCTTCCAATGAACTGGGCGCTTTCGAAAGCGGCCTTGCCGCCCGTCTGATGGGATTGGTACCTTCTGTCGTATTTGGCGGTTGTGTTACATTGGGCGTGGTCATAACCACCTATATCATCTCTCCGGCTATGCGCAAGCTGGACCTGAAACCCTGAGCGGCTATAGCTTCGTGATCTTTTTCAATCTTTCCAGCACATAAAATACTGCAGGACAGATGGTACTGTTCAGGTAAGTAATGTTGGGCCGCTTGATAAAATCGAAGCTGTCCGTGTAGGGATAATTCTGGCAGTCACCCGGGCGCGCATCATAAATGCTGCAGTAGTTGTCAGCATCCAGGAAGGGACAGGGACTGAATTTCACCACATAATCACCATCTTCATCCATGCGCAGGTATTGGTCTATAAAGGCAGATTCCTTCATGCCCTTATATTTGGCGATGCGTTTTATATCGGGCATTTTAAAGCGGGGGCTGATCGTTTTGCAGCAACCGGCACATTTCAGACAATCAATATGACTGAAAGCTTCATCATGCAGGTCTGGCAACAGCTTTTCCACACCTCTCCCTCTCTTCGTCTGCAGCTTCTGCAGGAACTGTTTGTTGGCTTTCTGCTGCTCCTGGGCCTTCTGTTCCCAGTTTGTAAGTAATTCGTCCATTGGACTGCAAAGATAGTGATTAAGCAATAGCTGGCGGAGGAAGAGAAGGTCATCTGCCGGAAAGCGATGGAACACAGGCAATTCCCCCTGTCATCACATTACAAGTTCATGACAATTACCCGGATTTACTTCAGGCATTTATCACCGCAATTTCTCCAACGACTGCACTGGTTTGGCCATTGCTAAAAAACGTTATAGCTTTGCACATTCTTTTCTAACAGACCTGCTTTACATCATGAATCTTTTTGATATACAACAAACTGAATTTGTTGGCCGTCATATCGGGCCAAACGAAGCTGAGACCAATCAGATGCTGGATACTATCGGTGTATCTTCACTGGAAGAGCTGATAAGCAAAACAGTACCCGGCACTATCCGCATGCAGCAGCCGCTGGCGGTTCCGGCAGCAATGAGTGAGAGTGATTACCTGCGCCATCTGAAAGATGTATCATTAAAAAATCATGTATTCCGCAATTATATCGGGCAGGGATATTACGACACCATCACTCCAAGCGTGATTTTGCGTAATGTGTTTGAAAATCCGGGATGGTACACCCAGTACACTCCCTACCAGGCCGAGATTGCACAGGGCCGCCTGGAAAGCCTGCTGAACTTCCAGACCATGGTCAGCGATCTGACAGGTCTTCCTATTGCCAATGCTTCCCTGCTGGATGAAGCCAGTGCTGCTGCTGAAGCTATGGCCATGTTCTTCAGTGCGCTGAATAAAGATCATGATCACCTGAGCCGTCCGAAGTTCTTTGTGGACGCCAGCACATTCCCGCAAACCATCGACGTTATATACACCCGTGCTACACCGCTGAACATCGAAGTGGTAGTTGGCAATTACAATACTGCCACTATCGACGAAACATACTTCGGCGCATTGATACAGTATCCTAACAGCATCGGCAGTGTGGAAGATTACCGCAGCTTTGTTGATAAAGTACACGCAGCAGGCGCATACGTAGCAATGGCTACTGATCTGCTGGCGCTTACACTGCTGACTTCCCCCGGCGAACTGGGCGCTGATGCAGCTTTAGGTTCTGCACAACGTTTCGGCGTACCGTTAGGGTTCGGTGGTCCACACGCAGCATTCTTTGCAGTAAAGGACGAATTTAAACGTGCGATCCCCGGCCGCATCATCGGCGTAAGCATCGATGCACAGGGCAACCGTGCATTGCGCATGGCATTGCAAACCCGCGAGCAGCACATCAAACGTGAAAAAGCTACTTCCAATATCTGTACAGCACAGGCGCTGCTGGCTAACATGGCCGCTATGTACGCTGTTTATCATGGACCTAAAGGCCTGAAGAACATCGCTACCCGTGTGGCAATCCTGGCTAATGCACTCGCTGAAAAACTGAGGGCTAAAGGCCTGGAACTGGCTGCTAACTTCTTCTTCGATACCATCGAAGTACAGATAAGCAACAGCGCCGCTATCAAACATAAAGCGGAAGCAATCGGCATCAACTTCTTCTATCCTGAAGCTGGCCGTGTGATCATCTCCCTCGATGAAACCGTAACCATCCAGGATGTGAACGATATACTCGGCATTTTCGAAGCCGGTAAGCTGACCAGCAACAGCGCAGAACTGAAAGCCACCAGCATTCCTGCAGGACTGGAAAGAACCTCTCCTTATCTGCAACACCCGGTATTTAACACACATCACAGCGAGTCTGAGATGATGCGTTACCTGAAGCTGCTGGAAAATAAAGATCTGTCCCTGAACACGTCCATGATATCACTGGGTAGCTGCACTATGAAGCTGAACGCAGCCACTGAAATGATCCCATTGAGCTGGAACCACTGGAGCAAGATGCACCCATTTGCACCTAAGTCCCAGACCGGCGGATATCAGCAGATCGTAGATGAACTGAGCGACTACCTGTGTAAAATAACTGCTTTTGATGCCTGCAGCCTTCAGCCTAACAGCGGCGCCCAGGGTGAATACGCTGGTTTGCTGGTAATACGCGCCTGGCATGAAAGCAGAGGTGAAGGTCATCGTAATGTGATGCTGATCCCGATCTCTGCACACGGCACCAATCCTGCTTCTGCTGTAATGGCGGGCTTCAAGGTGGTAGTGGTGAAAGCACTGGAAAACGGTTACATCGACGTAGCCGACCTGAAAGCTAAAGCTGCACAATATGCAGAGAACCTGGCAGGTATCATGATCACATATCCTTCTACCTACGGTGTATATGAAGAAAGCGTAAAAGAAATCTGTAATACTGTTCACGAACACGGCGGACAGGTATATATGGATGGCGCCAATATGAATGCCCAGGTGGGCCTGACCGCTCCCGGCCTTATCGGTGCTGACGTTTGTCACCTGAACCTCCACAAGACCTTCGCTATCCCTCACGGTGGTGGTGGTCCTGGCATGGGCCCTATCTGCGTGGCAAAACACCTGGCTCCATTCCTGCCAGGTCACGTAAGTCTTGACACCAAAACACATGCTCATGCAGTATCTGCAGCACCATATGGTTCTGCCAGCATCCTGCTGATCTCTTATGCATATATCCGCCTGCTGGGCGCTGAGGGTCTGAAAAAGGCGTCTCAGTTCGCGATCCTGAATGCCAACTACATGAAGGCGCGCCTGGAAAAAGCATACGATATCCTGTACAATGGCATTAATGGTACCTGTGCACATGAATTCATCGTTGACCTGCGTCCATTCAAAGCTTCTGCCGGTGTAGAAGCGGAAGACGTAGCAAAACGCCTGATGGACTATGGTTTCCATGCACCAACCATGAGCTTCCCGGTACCTGGCACCATCATGATCGAACCTACTGAAAGTGAAGATAAAGGTGAGCTGGATCGCTTCTGCGATGCACTGCTGGCTATCCGTGAAGAGATCGCAGCGATCGAAAACGGTACTGCCGACAAGCAGCAAAACGTGCTGAAACACGCGCCGCATACACAGTTCACAGTAACTGCCGATGAATGGACACGTCCTTACAGCCGTCAGCAGGCAGCGTATCCGCTGGAATATGTGAAACTGAATAAGTTCTGGCCTTCCATCAGCCGTGTGAACAACACCCACGGAGACCGTAACCTTATCTGCACCTGTGAGCCGGTAAGCGCTTATGCAGAAGCTGAAGCATAATAACAGAATTTGAGCACTGAAAGATAAAGCCCTGTATAAACAGGGCGTACAATACAAGCGGCGGTATCCTGAGATATCGCCGCTTTTTTATACCCGGGGAACGGTAATTTTAGTATTTTTACTAATATGTTCTATGCCTATGACGATCGCCGGAAAAGCAAAACCCGGCGTTTTCCCCCTATATTATTTGCCATGCTGTTAATCCTGCTGATACCAACAACGGCATTACACGCCCAGCGTATTAACAGATCAAATTACGAACTTCTCTGGCGCATTGATGGCCCGGGTATGCCTTCTCCCTCCTATTTATTCGGCACAATGCACCTGGCAGATAAAAGGGTATTCGACTTCAGTGATTCTGTACTCGTTGCCTTACGCAATACCAGCTCTTTTGCCACCGAGGTCGATATGGACTCTATCATGTCTTATATATTCTCTCCCGATGGGATCATGTCAGATACGGTTAACTATATGCGCCGGATACTGACCGCAAAAGAATACCGTTACGTGGACAGCATGGTGATCAGGAAGACGGGAGGGCCAATAGACCATTTACAGATGAAACGTTTATGGATCCTGGAAGCACTCCTGCTTGATGAAGAAGAGGCACTTAGCAAGAGGGCAGGCCGCAATTTAAAAGCAGAGAATATATTCCTTGACGGATGGTTACATCAAAAAGCAATACTGCTCGGAAAACCCATACATAGCCTGGAAAAAATGCAGAACCAGTTACACCTTTTGGGTACTGAAACATCGAAGATGCAGAAAGAAGCTTTCCTGGAGAACCTGGGTTATTATGAGTTGGAGAATGATGAAAAGACCCAGCCTGGTACTATTTTTAAAGAACGGATATCTGTTCTCGACTCATTGGTAAATCTCTATTACGAAGCGAACCTGCAGAGCATTGCCACGCTGATCAAAGACTATGACAGTATTGACGATGGGCCGGGGCTTAGTGTACGTAACGTTGAAATGGCAGGCAACCTTGCTGTCCTGGCAAATAAAAGTAGTGTTTTCGCAGCGGTAGGTGCAGCGCATCTACCCGGAGAAAAGGGGATTATCTCATTACTCAGGGCTAAAGGATTTACAGTGACCCCTGTACAGGCTACTTTTACCGGTCAGGCGAAAAAGGACCGGCAACAACTGGACAGCATACAGGGATATCTGTTGAATAAAATAGCGGAGGGCTACAGCGTTGCACTTCCGGGAATGCCCATCACCTACCCCATTCCCAACTCTAACCGTAAAATGTATGTAGGCAACAGCGAAGCACAAACCGGGTTTGCCTTTTGCCTGGACGTTCCGCAGATGGGAACGGACAACCAGCAAATGGCGAATGCTATTATCAACAATATGGCTGGCCGGGGTAATGCTACGCTGCAAAAGTCATATCCTGTTACGCACCGTGGTGTGGACGGTATGGAGGCCACTATGCTGCAGAACGACATACCCTTTTATATACGCGTTTTTATTCGTAATCACAGGACCTTTGTGTTTATGTACGGCGCTACGGATGAGGACAGCGTTGGCAGAAAGGAGTTCTTCAAATCCGTACGTTTTTACGACATTGTGCGCCCGGTGCTTACCTATGATACGCTCTCTCGCCCACAATTGGGATTCTCTGCAATTTTACCATCAGATATCAATCATGTTAATAACAGCTTAACAATACGTCCCGTAGAAGCATATTCCGGTATAGACGACGTCAATGGCATCTCTTACATGTTGCGTATTGACAAAATGAAGGGCGGTTATTTTAACAACAGCGATGAGACACTATTGGCCGGTGTACGTCTGACATTACTTAAAGAAGACAGTACCTTACAACTGATCGATTCTACAGTCAGCGAACGTAATGGCTTACCATTATACCAGTTGCGCTTCCGTCATACCAACGGTTTTATATCCAGGTTACATTTCATACCGAGGGGAAATCTTGCATATGCCCTGCTGACTGTTTATGACAGTACACGTGCGGATAGTCTTTATTGGCAACGTTTCCTGAATGGATTTCAAATACATCCGCTGCAGGCGCAGGCGCCAGTCGTTCGTTTTACGCCGGCCGACAGCAGTTTTACTATAGCAGGACCAACAACTTTTGATGCAATTATCCGCCGTGGTCAGGATGCATCATCCGAGGTTCAAACTTATTCCTATGCAGCTGTTGATACGATGTCTTATGCAACCTATACTGCAGAAGTATATAAGTACAACCGATACTACTGCAATGAACCGGATAGCCTGGTGAACGATTTTATACATCCGGCAGACTCCATATTTAGTATAGTCAGTCAGCAAAAAACGATGTGGGAAGGGCAACCTGTTTATACTACGGAACTGAAACTACGTCATACGGGCTTGCGTTGTTACCGGAAAGCATTGGTGGCAGGTCACACCATTTACCGGTTGTCGGCCATACTCCCCGAAGAGATAATATCAAAAGGATATGGGGCACAATTTCTCACTGCATTCGAGCCTGGCAACGGCAGTAAAGCTGACACGCTGAGGTTAACGCAAAAGAAGTTACCGGTGCTGCTTAAAGATCTGCAAAGCAAGGATGCGTCGGTTTTCAGGAATGCAAGTGATTATTTTCAAAATATAGCGCCTGACAGTACTGATAAAGAGCTGATCATAAATGCACTGAATATGTCTTTCCCTGCGGATACAGCCGGAGAAAATGTAAAATCCCAACTGCTGTTATCACTCGGGCCCATCGCAGACAATGCCGTAGTACATGCTGCTGAACGACTCTTTTCAGAGACCACAGACGCCTCACAACGCATTGGTATAATATACTTCCTGAGCGGGCTTCCGATGGATTCCGCTATTCGTACAGTTCTGCGCCTTGCCCCTGAAATACCGGAAGACAATACCGATGATATCATGATTTTTTCATCTTATCTCCTGCATAATAGCTTGTATTTACAATACATGCCTGCGATGATCGCTACTGCTGAGAAGTCCCGTAGTTTCCTTCAATTCTTTGCAGGCTATACGTACCGCGACTCCATATGGCTTTCACCACACATCACACAATATGGCCTGAACCGGCTTATTCCCCGGCTAAGCCAGTTATTTGAATACCAGTTTAAAAAACGATCTGATACGAAAGAAGACAGGCTTCCGGTATGGGAATACAGGCTGCTTACTACCGGCCGGATACTTGCGCTACCCAATATGCCAGCTGCAGCAGAAACTATATTTAAGCAATTACTGACTGATACTATTATGTCTTTACGCGCCCTGGGAGCACGTGGATTGATCGGTCATGGTCTATCTGTCGACGATAAAATACTCCAGAGCATTCTCGCTGATAAAGAAGAGGGATATGCTTTTATTACAGCATTGGATGAAAACAGGCAGTTATCTTCCATCCGCCATCTGCTTAGTCAGGAGCTGATAGGACATTGTTATCTGAGCAACTACCTGGCTGAAGGCTACGCAAGGGAGGCTATTAACATTGAAGAAGTTACCCGTGTAAGAGTGCAGCATGAAAAGCTGCCCGCACAATGGCTTATATTATATCGCGTTAAAATTGGAGAAAGCAGGAACTGGAAATATATATTGAACGGCCCTCAACCATTAAGCAGTAAAGAATTTAATATAAACCCGCGACTTATTCATTACATAAGGGATGAAAGCAAGTGGAAAGATAAAAAGCAACTTGCCAAAGAAGCAGCCGAAGCTTATGAAAGTTTTCTGCGGGCCCCTGAAGGATCGGATGAGGATGATGATTATGTGGAGATAGATGAGGGTTATTAAGTTTATCAGGGTGTCTCATAAAAATGAGACACCCTTTTTCTTTTACATTCATTTGGGGTACCCTCCTGCTGTATTTACATACATTTATAATCTCAGCCATCCAATAAACAATGAGAACTACAGTGTAAAATTCAACGCAAACCTGCAATTACTTTCAGCTCCCGGGGCCTGATTTTGTGCGTTGCCACACAATTCTGTGCCTGCCTGATTGTCTTTCCTATGTAATATCAGGTAATCCCTATAAAAAAACTTTTCCTGATTACCAATTATTTAAGCCCAACTAATACTAAGTTGACAGCAATTCCGTTAATATTATAAGTATTTTAATAATATTTTATATAAATTACATATAAGAAAAACCATTATTATTATGCAGGACTACTCTTTTATGTCCACCGAAGAGATCTTTCTTCTTCAGGATGCGTTAAAAAAGAACACAAAGCAGATTTACAAATTCGTTGGAATTGGCATTTTGCTGGTGATAATCGCAGCCTTTGTACCTCAATTTTTTCTCAGTAAACGCCTTAGCGACGAGGAAATCAATCAGTCTTTATTTTCCTATAAGAACGCCTGGTTCTGGGTTTGGCTGATGTCTTTCGTATTAGTGCTGGTCTTTGCGCTGATCAAGGTAACAGATGTACGTTACTACACGATCAAAAAAGATCTTACCAAATTACAGAAAGGACAGATACAGGTGCCATTGGAAATGATCTACCAGGGAAACAATGACATGCAGACAAGCTTCATTGTGCAACAGGAAGGCGTGAAGAAAAGAAAACGCCTGTTCTACTGGATGCGCGGCAGACTGGATGACTTCAAAGC
Source organism: Chitinophaga filiformis (assembly GCF_023100805.1). Classification (NCBI taxonomy): domain Bacteria; kingdom Pseudomonadati; phylum Bacteroidota; class Chitinophagia; order Chitinophagales; family Chitinophagaceae; genus Chitinophaga; species Chitinophaga filiformis. The sequence goes on along the minus strand of NZ_CP095855.1, from coordinate 2,326,454 downwards.
TGGTCAGCAGGTAGAGATCGTATACGGGCGCTATTCCCGGGTGATACTCGCCATTACCAAGCTTTAAATTCATCATTAACCAACCATATCTGCTTATGTAGCTACTATCAACCTCTATTTATAACAGGGCCAATCTTCTATGAGGTTGGCCTTCTTTTTTTTACCTTTACCCTATTCAGTTCTGCTCACATAATACTGTTATGAATATTGAACAATTCAGAGAATATTGTTTGTCACTACCAGGCGTTACAGAGGAGTTTCCTTTCGGAGAACAGACGCTTGTATACAAGGTAAAAGGTAAGATGTTCACACTTACGCATGTTGATAGTTTTGATACCATTAACCTGAAGTGCGATCCCGAAATAGCTATTGAACTACGGGAGCGGTACGAAGGGGTAACACCGGGCTATCACATGAACAAGAAACATTGGAATACAGTAGATGTACATTCCAATATTCCTAACCGTTTACTCTACGAGTGGATCAAAGATTCCTACGACCTGGTGGTGAAATCATTACCCAAAAAAGACAGGGAAGGCCTGTCATCTTAGTTATCAAGACAAACTGTTCAGCTCTAAACAAATCATTAATCGCTTATGAGAAAATTGCTATTGCTGGTAGTAACAGCCCTGATCTTCCACACATCCTGTGTGAAAGGCCTCAATCAGGATTCTTTATGGATGCGTGAAAACTACCTCAAGAAAGAGGTGTACATTCCCATGCGTGATGGTGTAAAATTGTTCACTACCATCTACATGCCGAAAGACAAATCGGAGAAACATCCTATCCTGATGTCCCGCACGCCCTATTCCTGTGCCCCATACGGAGAAGACAAGTTCCTGCCCTTATGGAACAGTCACTTTGATACCTACCTGCATGAAGGGTATATCTTTGTTATGCAAGACGTGAGAGGACGCTGGATGAGCGAGGGTACCTTCGTGGATGTACGGCCTTATAATCCCAATAAAAAGGCAAAGCAGGACATTGATGAGGCCAGCGATACCTACGATACGATCGACTGGCTGGTGAAGAACCTGGAGAACAACAACGGCAATGTGGGCGTGATGGGCATCTCCTATCCCGGCTTCTATTCCACTATGGCTGCATTGAGCGGCCACCCGGCATTAAAGGCGGTGAGCCCCCAGGCGCCGGTGACCGACTGGTTCATCGGAGACGACTTTCACCACAATGGCGCCTTCTTTATCACAGACGCCTTTGCTTTTTATACCAGTTTCGGTAAACCAAGACCCAAACCTACAACCGTAGGGCCTACTGGTTTTGACTACCACAATACAGACAACTACGACTTCTACCTGCGTACCGGGGCTGTAAAGAACTTTACCCGTTTAATGGGCGACAGCATCGCTTTCTGGAAAGACATCATGGCGCATCCCGACCTGGACAACTGGTGGAAAGCCCGTAACGTAAGGCAATACCTTACAAGCGTACAACCAGCCATGCTGGAAGTAGGCGGCTTATTCGATGCTGAGGATTGCTTCGGCGCATGGAACACCTATAAAGCGATCGAAAAACAAAGCGGCAAAACCAATAACCGTATTGTAATGGGCCCCTGGTACCACGGACAATGGTCTTCCAAGGTAAATAACGGTTCATCCCTGGGCAATGTCCGCTTTGGCAGTCCTACCTCCAAATGGTACCAGGAGAATATAGAAGTGCCTTTCTTCAACTACTACCTGAAAGGAAAAGGTACTGCCGACAGCATTGCGGAGGCCACCATCTTCTTTACGGGAGAAAACCAATGGCGTAAGTTACCACAGTGGCCGCTGGCAAATACCCGGCAGCAATCATTGTACCTGCAGGCCAATGGCAAACTGGACTTCAGCAAACCACTTTCTGCCGGCAGCTTTACAGCATACGTAAGCGATCCCGCCAAACCAGTGCCATATACGGAAGATGTTCACTTCGAACGTACCATCAACTATATGACCGACGATCAGCGCTTTGCCGCCAGGCGCCCTGATGTAGCTGTATTTGAAACACCGGTACTGACGGAGGACCTTACCGTAGCAGGCCCATTGCTGGCAAAGCTGGTAGTTAGTACCAGTGGTACAGACGCCGATTTTGTTGTGAAACTGATCGATGTATTTCCGAACGACTTCAAATATGAAAACGACGCTCCCAGCGAACACCGCAGGGTGCCTAGCGCCACCTATCCGATGGGAGGCTACCAGATGCTGGTACGGGGCGAGATCATGAGGGGTAAATACCGCAACAGCTTTGAAAAGCCGGAAGCATTCAAGCCAAACACACCGACTGATGTAAATTTCAGCCTGCCTGATATAGCGCATACTTTCAAAAAAGGGCATAAGATCATGGTACAGATCCAGAGCAGCTGGTTCCCGCTGGTGGACAGGAATCCGCAGGTATTTACCAATATCTATACCTGTGACGATAAGGATTTCAGGAAGGCAGACATCCGCATTTACCATGACGCTCAGCACGCTTCTCATATAGAGTTGCCGGTAATCAAATAGTTACTAACTTGCAGGCCATCCCCGGCGGTGTTCTGCAAGGGTATTTTAGAACAGTTCAATAAACCATTATATGATCAGAAAAGCCCTATTACTTGGAGTTTTGGGCGTGGCTACCCTTCCTGGTTACGCACAAAAGAAGAAAAAACATAAAAAAGAGGAGGAAGTCCCGGTGGCTGTAGCGCCGGCCCCGTTGTTGCAAACCAAACTGGATACCATTAGTTATGCTATTGGCCTGGAATTTGGCAATATGCTGAAGACCCAGGGACTGGACAGTGTAAGAACTGACGTACTGGCTAAAGCGCTTAAAGAAGCCATTAGCGGTGGCACACCATTGATAACAAAAGAACAAGGTAATATGAGTGTTAGCGAATATTTACAACAGATAAAAGCTGAGAAAATGCAAAAGAACAAGGCTGCCGGCGAACAGTTCCTGGCGGAAAATAAAACCAAACCAGGCGTGGTAACACTGCCAAGCGGTTTGCAATACCAGATCATCACTGAAGGTACCGGCCCCAAACCAACCATCAATGACAAGGTAAAAACGCACTACCATGGTACTTTAATCGATGGTACTGTATTCGATAGCTCTGTAGAGAGAGGTCAGCCTATCTCATTCCCTGTTAGCGGCGTTATCAAGGGTTGGACTGAGGCATTACAGCTGATGCCTGTGGGCTCAAAATGGAAGCTGTTTATTCCTTCCGATCTGGCTTACGGCGACCGTCAGGCAGGTCCGAAAATCGGTCCTAACAGCGCGCTGATATTTGAAGTGGAACTGATCGCGATCGAGAAATAGTTTTTCAATTGCAGATAGAAAAAAGGCGAATGAGAATATCATTCGCCTTTTTTTATTTGATGTTATTGGGATTTTTTGATACTGGTTGCCATACCGTTTCGTTAACGGGGTATCAAACCCTGTCATCCTCCCGGTATCACCGCATTCCGTCCCCGGGATTAGAAAAACCCCGGGCTACAAACAAAAAGCCTCCTGACGGAGTCTATTATGTTTTGTTGATGACATTGATTCTGGGTTGCATCTCCCCGGCTACAAACACAGAACTCCTGACGGAGTCTGTCTAAGCAGGGACACTATATTATTTAAACACCCTGCCGCTTCGCTGCTCGAGCAGCATGAAATCTGCCAGGGCCATGGCGGCTACAGCTTCGAGCACTACAGGCACTCTCAGTGCGATGCACAGGTCATGACGTCCTTTTACACTAAAGCTTTCCACTTCCCCGCTTTTTATATTCAATGTGTGTTGTTCTTTTGGTGTGCTGGAGGTAGGCTTAACTGCTACCCGGAATACCAGGGGATTGCCATTTGTAATACCTCCCACGACCCCACCTGCATGATTGGTAGCTGTTTTACCACTTGCATCCAGGATGGCATCATTGTGCTCTATTCCTTTCATGCGGGCGGCGGCAAAACCGGCGCCGAATTCAATACCCTTGATGGCAGGAATAGAGAATACTGCATGTGCAATAGTAGATTCCACAGAATCAAAGAAAGGCTCTCCAAGCCCAATGGGCAAACCTTCTACCACACATTCCACGATGCCACCAACGGAATCTTTAGCAGCGATCGCTGCTTCCAGTCCCTTTTCGGCATCAGGCAAACCACCTACTTCAACCAGTGTCGCTTTTACGGAAATGCCGGGGCCCAGTATTTTCTTAGCGATCACACCGGCGGCAACCAGGTTCAGGGTAAGACGGCCACTGAAGTGACCACCACCGCGGTAATCTTCAAAGCCGCCAAACTTGTGGGTAGCTACGAAGTCTGCATGACCGGGACGGGGAAACTCACGGAGCTTCTCGTAGTCGGTACTGCGGGTATTGTTGTTCTCAAATAATATTGTGATGGGAGCGCCGGTGGTACGGTCGTTAAACACACCGGACTTGATGTAAGGCAGATCTTCTTCCTTACGGGGTGTGGTACCTTTCGCACCAGCCTTACGCCTTTCCAGGTCGGGCAGGAAGTCTTCCTGGGTAAGCGGAATACCGGCAGGAATGCCATCAATATTCACGCCTACGCTGGCGCCGTGCGATTCTCCAAAAACGTTCACCCGGAATAATCTACCAAAGCTATTCATGCTGATTGTATATTTTTTCAGGGCTTACCAACGGATACCGATCCGGTCGCGTTAGTAAGCCTTGCTTCTGTTAATGCGTCAGGCTTGCTGATCCCTGCTTTTTTACTATACCTCCGATCTTCTCCAGATGTTCATAGAACTCAGGGTATGATTTGTTGATGGCTTCTGCGTCTTCGATAGTTACCGGGCCATCGGCCGTAAGTGCTGCTACAGCGCAGGCCATGGCAATACGATGGTCATTGTGGGAGCTGACAACAGCGCCTTTAATACCTGTACCACCGTGTACCAGCATTTCATCGCCATGCAGGTCAATGGCAATACCCATCTTGCCAAATTCTTCCTGCAGGGTTTTACCGCGGTCACTTTCTTTGTGCGCCAGCCTGTTCACACCAATGATCTTCGTGGTGCCTTCACAATTAGCAGCCAGGGCCACCAGCGGAGGAAACAGGTCAGGACAGTCTGTTGCATCAAAGTCAAATGCCTGCAATTTGTTCTTCTGTACGATCACTGTGAACACCCCGGGCAGCAGTCCGGCGCCTGCTTTTTCGAGGGCTTCCAGGATCGCTTTATCTGACTGTGCAGATTGTGTGTTCAGGTGGTGTACTTCTGCCTTACCGGCTACTGCTGCAGCAACCAGCAGGAAAGCAGCGCCACTCCAGTCGCCTTCCACCGTATATTCGCCAGCCTTATATGCCTGGCGTTTACCAAAATGGAATTTTTCAAAACGCTCCTCTTTCACCTGCACGCCGAACTGTTCCATCAGCTGCAGTGTCAGTGCGATATAAGGTTTGCTTTTCAGATCTTTTACGGTGATGGTCACATCTTCTGCTACTGCACCGTATGCCATCAGCAGGCCAGTGAGGAACTGGGAACTGAGTGAACCATCTATAGTGATATCCTTTGCTTTCAGCGGGCCTTGTATATTCAATGGCAGTTTACCTTCACGGGTCTTGCATTTTACATCCAGCTGAGGCAATACTTCCTCGAAGAAATCCATCGGGCGGGTGGTAAGGCTGCCATGTCCGTTGATGGTAATAGCCTGATCTGACAGGGCAGCTATCGGCGTGAACATGCGGATACCGAGGCCGGATTCCCCGCAGTTGATCTCTTTATTTTCGGCAACAGGAAATACTCCCTTGCTTGTAATTTCGATATTGTCCTCATTACGCTTGATAACAGCACCCAGTTTCCCTGCCACATCGAGCGCTGCCAGGCAGTCATTGCTCAGACCGGGATTACGGATAATGCTGGTACCATTGCTCAGCAGTGCGGCTGCAACAGCGCGTTGCATAGCACTTTTAGATGGATTGGCGGTCACTGTACCACTGATAGCGCCGGGTGATATTGTTACTTGCATAAATTAGTTAGGTTTATAGTTCATCCAGCATCTGCTTCAATGTTGTAATAGGAACAGGCTGCGTGGTAGCCTTGCCTATTTCTTCAAGCAGCACAAAGTGAATCGCATCTTTCTCCCGCTTCTTGTCCAGCTTGAAGATGTTGAACACTTCTTCCTTGTTGGAGGTCAGCGTAACCGGCAACTGGTAATCGTTAATGAGGCGGATCAGCCTGTTGGTCTGTTCCACAGGCAATCCTTTCAGCTTTTCCGAGATCTTGGCCGCTGCTACCATACCTATAGCAACAGCTTTACCATGCGCGATGTTCTCTATTTTTTCCACCGCATGCCCAAGCGTATGACCGAAGTTCAGCCAACGCCGGGAACCGGTTTCAAATTCATCTTCCAGCACTACCTGGGTCTTCAGTTCCACAGAACGTTCCACCAGGTATTCCAATATGGCCACATCGCGCTGCATAGCTTTATCACGGTTATCTTCCAGGTAGGTGAACAGGCTGGCATCCAGAATGCATGCATATTTGATGATTTCCGCAAAGCCGTTGTGCCATTCCTCTGCCGGCATTGTCAGCGGCAACGAATAATCGAACAGGATGAACTCCGGCTGACGGATGGTACCCAGCATGTTCTTATGTTTACCATGGTTGATACCGTTCTTGCCACCGATCGACGCATCCACCTGTGCCAGCAAAGTAGTTGGAACAAATCCCACAGGCATGCCCCGCATGTAAATGCTGGCAGCATAACCGGTCAGGTCGGTGGTCATACCGCCGCCAATGCCTATCAGCATGGTCTTACGGTCTGCCTCCAGTTCGATCAGGCCATTGATGATCTGCTCAAGGACTTCACCGCTTTTGTTCTCTTCTCCATCGGGAATCACCAGCTTTCTCCAGCCCGGCAATTTATGCCCGTGGTGTTTATCCACATTCTCATCCACCACCAGTACGGCCCTGGAGGGATCAGCATAATTGCCCAGCTGTAAGAGGCTTTCTCCCAGATAATATTTTGTATTACTATGCTGGAACTGGTAAGATAACGTTCTCATATTTTGTATTAAATCTATTTGTCTTCGTTCATCACTCTGTTCTGCCTGTTGATGGATTCCAGGTGTACTGCATCAAAGTATTTCAGGATGAAATCTTTTGTCAGGCCCAGTTTCTCACCTTTGGAGATACCGCGTTGCAGGATCTCGTTCCAGCGATTGGTCTGCAGGATGGTCACGTTGTTCTCTTTCTTGTAGATACCGATCTTCTCGGCGATCTTCATACGGTTGCCCAGCAGCAGCATGATCTCATCATCGATCTGGTTGATCTGTCCACGGAGTTTATCCAGCGCAGAGTTGAATTCTTTCTTGTCTGTGCGCTCATGACGCCAGGTGATACCATCCAAAATTTCGGCCAGTCTTTCCGGAGTAATCTGTTGTTTCGCATCGCTCCATGCTTTATCAGGATCGATATGAGATTCCAGCATCAGACCATCGTAATCCAGGTCAACTGCTTCCTGTGCAACTTCCTGCAGGATATCGCGGCGGCCGCTGATATGGCTTGGATCGCAGATCATAGGCAGTTCAGGCATACGGCGCTTCATTTCGATAGGCAGGTGCCACATTGGCGCATTACGGTATTCAGTATTGCCATAGCTGGAGAATCCACGATGGATCAGACCTACCTTGGTGATGCCGGAGTTACGCACACGCTCTACAGCGCCGATCCACAGTTCCAGGTCAGGGTTGATCGGGTTCTTGATCAATACAGTTGTATCCACACCTTTCAGCGCATCAGCTACTTCCTGTACGGAGAATGGATTCACTGTAGTACGGGCTCCGATCCAGAGGATGTCCACACCATGCTGCAGCGCTTCTTCCACCTGCTTGGCGGTAGCAACTTCCACTGCCAGCGGAAGACCGGTCAGTTCCTTAGCTTTCTGTAACCATGGTAAACCGGTTACGCCAATACCTTCAAAAGACCCCGGACGGGTACGTGGCTTCCAGATACCAGCGCGGAGTACATCTACTTTACCGGTTTTAGCCAGTCTCAGGGCTGTGTCCAATACCTGTTCTTCGGTTTCTGCACTGCAGGGACCGGAAATGATCAACGGTTTCTTGTCAGAAGCCGGATCGGAGAATTTTGTTTTAGCGAGAATCTGTTCCATCGTTTGATGCTTTTCAGACCATAGACGATAGTCGTCCATAATCCAGTGATTGTTTGTTTTCTTGTTATTGTCCGACTATCGGCTAGTGATCCATTTTCAGTTGCTGACAAGGCCCTGCGGCAAATGAGTCACTATACGAAACCGGTTACTTTAATATTTTCCTGATCTTATTTGATTTCTGGATCAGTTTATAGAATGTTTCGTAGTCTTCTTTCTCCAGCAGCTGCTTCATCTGCTGCAACTGGTGAATATGTTCCTCCAGTACGTCCAGCACATTATGGCGGTTATGCTTAAAGATAGGCACCCACATATCAGGAGAGCTTTTCGCCAGCCTCACGGTAGATTCAAAACCACCGCTGGCCAGTTCAAATATGCGTCCCTGCTCTTTTTCTTTCTCCAGTACTGTCAGCGCCAGGGCGAAAGAGGTGATATGCGAGATATGGGATACGTAGGCTGTGTGCAGGTCATGTTCTTCCGCATTCATATATACGAGACGCATCTGCAGTTTGTCTACCATATTTTCAATGATCTCCAGGGCATCTTCATCACTGTTCTTCACATCGCACAACACCATGGTCTTTTGTGTGAAGAGGTTCTTTATAGCTGCTTCGGGCCCGGAGTACTCCGTGCCGGCCATCGGGTGAGCCGCTACAAAGCGTCCTCTGTTGGGATGACCGGCAACGAGTTGTAGTATCTTTTGTTTTGTAGAACCTACGTCCATGATCACATGTTCAGGTCCTGCTTTATCCAATACGGCGGGCATGATCTGCAGCAGTGCATCTACGGGGATGGCCAGTATGATGAGCTGTGAACGTTGCATGGCATCCTGCAGGGTAGCGCCTTCGTCAATGATCTTCAGTTCCTGCGCTTTCTGCAGGTTGTCCGGGTTCTGGTCCACACCTATTATCCAGTTGGCCACGCCCTTTTCCTTAAGGCTGATGGCCAGCGATCCACCTATTAATCCTGTTCCTACTATAGTTGCGATCATGACTGTTATTGCTTAAATTTTGTTTTTATCCTATCCAGCACTTCTTCAAATACCTTTTCATCCTTACAGAGGCTCACCCTTATATAACCGTTGCCATTGCTGCCGAAGATGCCGCCGGGAGTGATGAAGACCTGCGCCTTCTGCAGGATCTCGTCTGTGAGCGAGAAGCCGTCTTTTGCAGTAGCTGGTATCTTCGCCCATACGAACAATCCTACCTGGTTCTTATCGAACGTGCAGTCCAGCAGTTCCAGTAATTCAAATACTTTCTTACGGCGGCCTTCATAAATGCCATTCAGTTCGGCATACCACTCGGGACCCAGTTCCAGTGCTTTTACTGCGGCCATCTGGAGCGGCTGGAACATACCGGAGTCCATATTGCTCTTGAAGCGCAGCACTTCGTTGATCCATTCCTGCTTGCCTACCAGCATTCCAACACGCCAGCCGGCCATGTTGGATGATTTGCTGAGAGAGTTCAGCTCCAGTACCACTTCCCTGGCGCCGGGCGTCTGTAAGATGCTTTGCGGCTGCTTGTTCAGGATGAAGCTATATGGGTTATCGTGACAAATTAAGATATTATGCTGTTGTGCAAAGGCCACCAGTTTACGGGCAAAATCTTCATTGAAGCGGGCCCCGGTAGGCATATGCGGATAGTTCACCCACATCAGTTTCACTTTACTCAGGTCGCGTTTGGCGAGTGCATCCAGGTCGGGCAGCCATCCGTTCTTTTCCTCCAGGTCATAGTCTACCACGGTAGCACCACTCAGGTTCACTGCAGAACGGTAAGTAGGATAACCAGGATTAGGTACGAGGGCCTCATCTCCTTCCTGCAGGTAGGTCATGCAAATGTGCATAATACCTTCTTTGGAACCTATCAGAGGCAGCACTTCCTTTTCAGGGTCCAGTGACACGCCATAGAAGCGCTGGTACCAGTCTGCCATTGCTTTGCGGAGCGCCGGAATACCTTTATAACCCTGGTAGGCATGGGTATCAGGCCGCTGTGCATATTCATGCAGTGTGGCAATTACGGAAGGGTGTGGAGGCAGATCCGGACTACCGATGCCAAGATTGATCACCTTAGCGCCTGCCTTGTTCATCTCATCTATTTCCCTGAGCTTTTTGGAGAAGTAGTATTCTTCCGTTTGCTGCAGCCTTTTTGCTACCTGTAAGTTCATAATACGTTGTTTTCCGCGTCCTGATGTATGTTATGATTAATGTGTGTTTCCTTTCTTGTAAATACCCAATACCTTGATATCCTCGGTGAGCGGTTCTATTTTGCTGATGCTCTTTTCAAAATGGCTCAGGTTCTCAAATTCGAAGTCCGCATGGAAGTAATAGTTCCACTCCTTGGCAGGCATCGGAAATGACTGGATCTTACTCAGGTTGATGCCAGCCTGTGCTACCTGTGTCAGGACCTTGGCCAGGCTTCCGCGCTCGTGTGAGGTCTGGAAGTACACTGATGCTTTATTGGCATCCGGCGTTGGCGTTACTCCGTTGGGAGAGATCACCAGGAAGCGGGTATAGTTATTTTTGATAGTGTGGATATTCGGTGCAATTATTTCCAGGCCGTATATCTCTGCCGCCAGTTTACCGGCAATAGCGGCAGTACTTTTCAGTTTCTTCTGCTGTACATGCTTTGCACTAAGGGCTGTATCTTCTGTTTCCACCAGTTTCATATGAGGATATTTCTCCAGGAACTCCGTACACTGGAGTAATGCCATATGATGGGAGTGTACTTCACGTATATCTTCCAGTGTTTGTCCGGGCAGTACCATCAGGTGTTGCCTGATATGAAGGTATACTTCACCGATCACATGGAGTCCGGAATTCTTTAACAAGGTATAGTTCGGAAGAATGCTTCCTGCAATGGAATTCTCAATGGCCATTACACCGGCATCTGCCTCTTTCTGTTTAACCACCTTTTTAACAAGTTCCGGGAAGGATGCGCAACATTCGATCTCTATACCTTTGCCATAGTATCCTTCTGCTGCTATCTGATGAAAACATCCTTCAAAACCCTGAATTGCGACACGCATCTTTTTTATGTTTGATTTTTGATTTGTAGTTGCTGTAGCAACTACCATATAAAATGAAAAAGGGCCCCGGTTGAGCCGGGACCCTTTTTATTTGCAATTATGTTGGAGTGCAGTTATTACAAAAGAGTCCCGGCCTTTACGACGTAAAAGAAGTAAAAGAAAAAGTAAAAGAAATAAAGGCTGAAACGCTGTGACATAAAGCTTGATATTATCGGAAAAAAGAAGGCCTCCCGTCCGGGAGGCCTTTTGCTAGTTTCTTTATATTTAAGTACTACAAACGACCTCCCTATTCCTGGTACCAGAAAAAGTAGAAACCATAAAAGTAACCAAAGGTTGTTTGCTGTATCATATTTGCTTAATTGCCTGACAAAAATACACCAGGATTTGAATTTTCCAAGCACTATTGTCAATAATTACAATCTATCTAATAAAATAGTCTATTTCTGATATTTTTCTCAGTTTCCAGCTAATAGAAGCAGGCTTAACAAAAAAAAACCGCCCCGTTTTGCAACGGAGCGGTCATATAAAAGCCTTTATTTGCTTACCAACGTAATTATTTTTTGGTAGAGTCAACAACAGCTTTAGCTGAATCAACAACAGCAGCAGCAGAATCAACTGTAGCGGCAGCTGAATCAACGGTAGCAGCAGCTGAATCGATGGTCTGAGTAGCTGTAGTATCTTCTGCTGGAGTTGAAGAACCACCACCGCAAGAAGCTGCAAATACACCAAGAGCTAAAGCTAAGAAACCAATTTTCAGAGCGTTTTTCATTTTGACTATGTTTTTAGGTTTTGAAATATTATCTATCCTTTATACCCGGTTTGAAAAAAGGTAACCCAGATTTTTAAAAAATTTTTTTTCTGTCCGTTTTGGCCCTTTTTTCCATTTCAGGCAGGACATTTCCATATATAGAGACGTAACTATATATGAAATCAGCTCATTCCTGCATCTATAGGGAGATAGCTACCCGGGGGGATTTGGGATTTGGATTTTTTTTCTGCTACTTTGGGTTACCAAAGCCATTTAATAGTATTAATAAGTGAAGCATAATCAGAACATAGAACGGGATCGGGAATTACTGCTGGGATTAACCAGGAATGACGACAGGGCGCTGGCGACCATCTATACGGAGAATTATCCTTCTATATTAAGAATGGTCTTACAGTATAATGGGTCTGAAGATGATGCAAAAGATCTTTTCCAGGAAGCCATGATCATATTGTACGAGAAAGCGCAGAAAGGGGAATTCGATCTGTACAGCAAGTTGAAAACTTTTCTCTACGCGGTATGCCGTCATCTGTGGCTAAAGAAATTGCAGACAGGTAGCTGGCAACTGGCTCTTCCTGATGAACTGGAAGAAGTATTGCCGGCGGCAGAAACCAGTACAGTGGCGGAGCATGAGGAAAAAGACCAGCAGTTCAGGGTGATGGAAAAGACAATGGGGAATATGGGAGAGCCTTGTAAAACGATCCTGGAAGACTATTATATCAGGAAACTGTCTATGCAGGACATTGCTGAGAAATTTGGATACACCAACTCAGAAAATGCCAAAAACCAGAAGTACAAGTGCCTGATGCGATTGAAGAAACTATTTTTTGAACAATATAAATCTTAGGACCTGACAGGTGTAAGACCTGACAGATCTGTAAAAGCGGTTACAGGCGATGAACGACTTTACATTAATACGTGATATTGAACGCTACCTGGAGGGCGAAATGAGTGAGCAGGAAAAAACTGCTTTCGAAGCGCTGCGCCAGTCCAACCCAGCGGTCAATGAGCAGGTGCTGGCACATCAGCTGCTCATTCAACAGCTGGAACAATACGGACAGAGGGTAGCATTCCAGGAAAAGATGGATAAGATCCATGCTGCCATGGCTACTGATCACGTCTTCTCCCCATCGCCGGCCCCAACACAAACGAAAGTATTTACCATCAGCAAAAGGCTGGTAACCAATATGGCGGCAGCGGCCTGCATAGCCCTGGTCACTTCCCTGTCTACCATAGCACTCATGCAGAATGCTAACAGACAGAAAACCACCGCCCAATATGAGGATGTAAGACGTGTGCTGAACAATATCCAGCGCTCCCAGAACGCCCTCATCAACGACATGAACAATAAAAAGAAAGCACCCGCCAACCCCGGCACTTATGGTGGTACCGGATTTGCTATCTCCAACAACGGCTATGTGGTGACAAATTACCATGTAATAGCGGGTGCAGATTCAATTTATATCCAGAATACGAAAGGTGAAGCATTTAAAGCAGCTAGTGTATTTGAGGACATCTCCAGCGATCTGGCTATCCTCAAGATCACCGACAGCACTTTTAAAGGCCAGCCACTCCCCTACACCCTGAAGCCGCAGCATGCGCTACGTGGTGAAGCAGTTTTCACCCTGGGTTATCCACGGGATGAGATTGTTTACGGTGAGGGCTACATCAGCGCGCAGACCGGCTTTAATGGCGACAGCGCTGCCTACCAGGTGTCCATCCCGGTTAATCCCGGGAACAGCGGAGCTCCCCTGATGGATAGCAAAGGTGATGTGGTAGGTATCGTAACCGGCAAACAAACGACTTCCGATGGTATTGCTTTTGCAGTTAAATCAGCGCACCTGAAACGACTGCTGGAAGAAATGCCGAAAGATAAACTGCCTAAAAAAGAATGGAATCATAAGAACAGACTGGGAGGGTTAAGCCGTGTGGATCAGGTGAAGAAGCTGGAAGACTTCGTTTATATGGTGAAAGTTTATAACTAAAAGATATTTTCTATTGGCCTCTGCATGCAACGCGGCCACCCTCTTTCCGGGGTGGCCGTTGCAATTATAGCTATTTCTTGTCCTATCTCTTCTTCCATGCACGGTATTTATCCGTTATCCAGTAAATCAGGTCTTCCTGCTGCATTACCCTCATGGTATTATAATCAGGATAATTTTCCCTCATGAACAACATCAGTGAATCCCCTTTCAGACTTGTCACCCGGCTAACGAACTGCGGCGTGTACCGGGAATCTATATATCTCTCTTCTTCAGCTTTGGCAAAGATCTTTTTAAACTCTCTCTTTTGCTTCTCAGACCGGGAATACCTCGTAAAAGGGCTAAACACAATACCTGCACCTACGGGGGTGCTTCCTCCTGCCAGCGGCATATCCCTTTTGTCCAGGATGTAACCGAACTGCTGCCTTCGCGCCAGGGAATCGATCTGGTAAGGTGTATATTGCGTACCAATTTCCACACTACGCAGCTGCTTGGCTTCTACCGTCAGGGAAATATTCCTGGTCTCGGTACCGCTTGCCTGACTTACCACCACACTGTCTGACCTGTACCCCAGAAATGAAAATACGACCACATCTTTAGGGCTGGCTGTTATTTTATAAAAGCCTCCTTTATCGGAGTAGGTTCTGCGACCTGTGCTTTTGTTGAGGACACTCGCATAGGGCAAAACCAGCTTGTTCTCCTTGTCCATGATGGTTCCCGTCAGCGTTACCTGTGCCTGGGCTTTCACTACCCCCAGCAGGCTGCAACAACAAAGCACCAGTAACCCTGTGATGATTCTTTTCATTATCTGATGGATTAATCTGCAGGCAATATCCTAAAAAAATAACGAAAAAATCCTCCCTGTATTGGGAGGATTTACATGATATTTTAATTTATAGGCTCACCTGGATCCCCTTATAATCTGAAGGAGGATGGCTATAATTGCTAATACAAGGAGAATATGGATCAATCCACCTGCGGAATACACAAAAAAACCCAGCAACCAGCCGATAATGAGTATGACAGCGATAATATACAGTAGACTTCCCATGTTACGCAGATTTTAAGAGTTTAATGACTTCATCACGTGTCTTACCTAATTTCTGCTGAAGATTGCCTATCAAACGGTCTTCCTGCCCTTCCTCATACAAAAGATCATCATCTGTAAGTTCTGCATATTGTTGTTTGATCTTCCCCTTCACCTCATTCCATTTACCCTTGATTTCTAAAGTATCCATAACATATCTTTTTTGGGTGAAACAATACAGGTGAAGTTCCAAAGACTATGCCAAGGGATGCCAATATGCTACCAGCTAAGTGCGGAAATGGCGGTCCTGAAGGCCTTACTTTCACCAGCAGAAAGGGATACCAGTCCCATTCCGTTATTGAAAGCGTTAGGCGCGCCGGTCAGGTTCTCAATCGCAATACTGTTGCGGTGTGGCGGTATATATATCTGCAAAACGGGATAACTGCTGTCTGGATAGAATGTAATGGCAACATGCTTTTTCGGATCTCTTAAGGTACATGTTGATGCATGCTGATCAAAGTTCAGCAGGAAAGAATTATCAAGCGGAATGCCCTCCAGGGGAGAAGATTCCAAAAACCTGTTGTACGGTAGTACCTTACCCGTGGGCACCAGCTGCGCATTAAATTCCACTATTTGTTCCGACGCAAATTGTAGCTCCATATCGTCTATGGGCGTGCCTGTAGTAAAGTAAGGATGCCATCCGTCCATCACAGGTATGGCACCGGAAGAACGGTTGCTGATGGTAGTGGTTACCTCCAGGTGTGAGGAAGGCTGCAGGCTATACTGCACTACACAGTCATATGGGAAAGGATACCCCTCATCGGCTCCATTATACTGATATCGCAATGTTACCCTTGCCGATTTTTCATCGGCATACTTCTCTTCCACTGTAAACGCAACATCGTAGAGTAATCCATGTATATAGCTACCCGGCGCAATACCTTTCTGTATCTTGTACTGCTTTCCCTCCCACTCATACACGCCACCGGGTATACGGCAGGCAAAGGGGCTCAGTTTAGCGCTCTTGAAATACGTGGCCATATTAGCCCTGTAGTCTTCCAGGCTGGCGTAGTTGTCGATGATATTCAGCTGCGTGTCCTTATAAGGTATGCGGAAAGCATGCAGCATAGCGCTATGCGCAGGAATGATCTCTACCTGCGCACCGTTATCATCGTCCTTCAGCGCAACGATATCGAAACCATCCTGGTGAATGGTGTGTGTGGAGAACATGGCAATCAGTTTAATGGTTCCACAAGGTACATAAAAAAGAAGCTGTCACGCCTTGCGGCAGACAGCTTCCTAATATTCCATTCAACAAATAAGTTACGATCAGATATACTGGTTGATAATATTTTCCAGCCACTCCTGTTTGCCACTGATAAGCTTAGGCTCACCATTGCTCACAGCGAAATTACGCAGGTCTTCCAGCGTCAGCTTACCCTCTTCGAATTCCTTACCCTTACCGCTGTCGAAAGAAGCGTAACGGTCTTTACGGAATTGCTTATACGGAGATTGTTCCAGTACTTTCTCCGCAATGACAGCAGCGCGGGCGAAAGAATCGATACCACCGATATGCGCATGGAAAATGTCTTCCAGGTCGGTTGAGTTACGGCGTGTCTTCGCGTCGAAGTTCACACCACCACCGCTGAAACCACCGGCTTCCAGGATCACCAGCATGAACTCGACCATGTCGTTCAGGTTCATCGGGAACTGGTCAGTATCCCATCCGTTCTGCGCGTCGCCACGGTTTGCGTCAATGCTGCCCAGCATACCTGCATCAGCAGCTACCTGCAGTTCGTGCTGGAAGGTATGGCCCGCCAGTGTAGCATGGTTCACTTCCAGGTTCAGTTTAAAATCTTTATCCAGTCCGTAGTGACGCAGAAAACCTATTACAGTTGCCGCATCATAATCGTACTGGTGTTTAGTAGGCTCGCAAGGTTTAGGCTCAATGAAGAACGTACCTTTAAAGCCCTGTTTACGTGCATAATCTTTAGCCACTGTCAGGAAGCGGGCCAGGTGCTCCTGCTCGCGCTTCATGTTTGTATTCAGCAGGGTCATATATCCCTCGCGACCGCCCCAGAATACATAGTTTTCGCCACCCAATGCAATAGTTGCATCCAGGGAATTCTTAACCTGTGTACCTGCATAAGCCAGTACAGCGAAGTCAGGATTGGTGGAAGCGCCGTTCATGTAACGCGGATTGCTGAATACATTGGCAGTTCCCCACAATAGTTTCACACCGCTGGCTTTCTGTTTTTCCTTTGCGTAATCAACGATCTTCTGCATGCGGCTTTCATACTCACTGATGGTAGCGCCTTCATCTACCAGGTCCACATCGTGGAAGCAGTAATAAGGTACGCCCAGCTTTGTGAAGAATTCGAAAGCTGCATCCATTTTGTCTTTTGCGCTCTGTACTGCATCAGTAGCAGTTAACCAGGGAAAAGCCTTGGTACCCGGACCGAACGGATCTCCGCCGGTACCGCAGAAGGTGTGCCAGTAGGATACTGCAAAACGGAACAGTTCCTTCATGGTCTTGCCACCGATCTTTCTGTTCTCGTCATACCATTTGTAAGCAAATGGGTTAGTTGACTGAGGACCTTCGTAGGCAATTTTCCCTATGCCTTTGAAGTACTCCTGATTCCCTAAAGTGATACTCATTTTCTTTCTTTTTTTGAATCCAAAACGTGTGTATATTCCGTGTAACTGCCAATGGCCAGTTACTTAATAACGCGCTGTAATCCTTCCAGCCACTGGCTGTAGATGCTGGCATATTGTTGCTGTAATGTGGCATCCGGCTCTATAGTAGCCAGACATTCCATACCGCGGAAAGCTTCCTGTTCATTGTACAGGCCTGCTCCTATACCGGCGGCCCTGGCAGCTCCCTGGGCGCCGTCTGTGTTATAAAGTTCGATCACTACATTGGCGGTATTGGCAAATACTTCGCGGAAAAGAGGACTGAGGAACATATTAGCCTGTCCTGCCCTCACACGGTGAATATTCAGGCCCATATCGGTCATGATGTCCATTCCGTATTTCAGGGCGAATACAATCCCTTCCTGTGCCGCGCGCAACAGGTGCTCACGGCCATGGATATTGAAGTTCAGCCCGTTGATTACTGCTCCTGTTTCCTTATTGGCCAGGATACGTTCTGCTCCGTTACCAAAAGGATAGATCTGCAGACCACGCGAGCCGGCAGGCGCCTGTGCAGCGAGTGTATTCATTTCGCTGTATTCCAGCTTACCTGTTACCTGCCTTAACCAGCTGTTGAGGATGCCTGTACCGTTGAGGCACATCAGTACGCCATTACGATGAGCATCCGCCTTGTCATTGACGTGTACAAAAGTATTCACACGGCTTTCCTGGTCGAAAGCGATGTGATCGTGCACCGCATAAACAACACCGGAAGTACCTGCTGTTGTAGCGGCTTCGCCGGGTTTCAGTACGTTGAGTGAAAATGCATTGTTAGGCTGATCACCTGCACGATAGGTCACGGGCGTACCCGCGGCGATGCCTAAGAGCGCAGCTGCCTTTTCCGTTACCTTACCCTGTAAGCCGAAAGTAGGTACTACATCCGACAAAAGGCTTTCATCAATATTGTAATGCTTCAATAATACAGGCGATACCTGCCGGCCGCTAAAATCCCAGAAGATGCCTTCCGAGAGACCGGAGATGGTGGTTGCAGCCTCTCCTGTCAGGCGCATGGCAATAAAATCACCCGGCAGCATGACTTTGTGGATGCGTCCATAGATCTCCGGTTCATACTGCTGTACCCAACGTAATTTGGAAGCCGTAAAGTTACCGGGAGAATTGAGCAGGTATTGCAGCGACCAGTTCTGGCCCAGTGCATTAAAAGCTTCATTACCTATCTCCACGGCCCGGCTGTCACACCAGATAATGGCAGGGCGAAGTACCTGCTGGTCTTTATCCACACATACCAGTCCATGCATCTGGTATGCAATACCAATACCGGCAACCGCCTTCCCATCAAAAGGATGCTGTTGCTGTAATTTTTTTGTAGCGTTCTGTACCTCCTGCCACCACATTTCGGGGTCCTGTTCTGCCCAACCTGCTACAGGTGCATGCATTGGCATCTCCTGTGCAGGACTGACTGCTGTAGCCAGGCATTTCCCCGTTTCAACATCCAGCAATGCCGCTTTCACCGAGGAGGAACCGATATCATATCCTATGGTATATTTCATAAAACGATTCGTCGTTTCGTGTGGTTAATTTGTTTTGTTGTTTCGTCGTTTCCCGGGGCTACACCCCGCGCTACAAACACGACGCTCCTACGGAGCTGATTGCAGCGAATAATCCCGTTGTGTGGCCATACAGCTGTCACCGGAGACTACAAATACGACGCGCATAAGGAAGCCGTATGCGACTACCAGAATATTGTGTAAAGCG
Organism: Chitinophaga filiformis; assembly: GCF_023100805.1. Classification (NCBI taxonomy): domain Bacteria; kingdom Pseudomonadati; phylum Bacteroidota; class Chitinophagia; order Chitinophagales; family Chitinophagaceae; genus Chitinophaga; species Chitinophaga filiformis. Next base: position 2,307,170 of record NZ_CP095855.1, on the reverse strand, counting down.
CGGTCAGGATACCGCAAATAATCAATGCAATAACAGTGAATGCCAAAGATGGTTTGAACATGGAAGAATCCACTTCCAGTGCATGAGACCCTGAAGTACCGGCGGTTGTCAGTTTACCCGGAGCTGGTGACAGCAGGGAAATAATGATCATACCAATCACACATACCACGAATACGATACCCATACGGTCGAGGAACGGAATTTCATACACACCCTCCGCATTTGGTACAGCCATACCCAGGTCATACAGGGATGACAGATCCATCCATAGTGGCAGGAACTTCAGGAAGATAGACATTGCAAAACCACCGATCATTGCAAACAATGCGGCGTTTGCTGTGGTCCTCTTCCAGAAGAAGCCCAGTATAAACATCGCGAAAATACCAGGCGATACGAAACCGGTGTACTCCTGAATGAACTGGAAACCACCTTTTTTATCGATACCCAGGAATGGAGAAATAATGATAGCCAGGATCATGGCAACAATCACCACTACGCGGCCTACATTTACAATCTTCTTTTCAGTTGCGTTTCTGTCGAAGATCTCTTTATAGATATCCAGGGAGAAAATAGTAGAGATACTGTTTGCCTTACCTGCCAGGGAAGCTACCACCGCTGCAGTCAGCGCGGCAAATGCCAGCCCTTTCATACCTGCAGGCAGGAGGTTCATCAGCACAGGATAAGCATTGTCAGGATTCAGTTCACCTGCTTTTATCATCTCCTGCTGGAACAGGCCCTGTGAGTGCAGTACATAAGCTGCGATACCAGGCAATACCACGATCACGGGCATCAGCAGTTTCAGGAAACCGGCAAAGAGCAGACCGCTGCGCGCAGTTTTAAGATCAGCTCCCAGCGCACGTTGCGTAATATATTGGTTACAACCCCAGTAGTTCAGGTTCACGATCCACATACCACCTACCAGTACCGTCAGGCCGGGCAGATCAAGATAATGCGGGTTGTCTTTCTTGAGAATCATATGGAAATGGTCGCCTGCATGTTGCGTCATCAGGGAGAAACCTTTCAGCACACCTGTTTCGCCAAAATGCTCAGATACCAGGCTTAAGGCCAGATAAGTAGTTACCAGACCACCCAGTATCAGGAAGAACACCTGGATTACGTCTGTATAACCGATCACCTTCATACCACCCAGGGTAATAAAGATGGCGAACAACGCAATAAGGCTCATACATACATAGAAGTTGATGCCTGATATGGTATTCACCGCCAGTGCACCCAGGTACAGGATGGAAGTCAGGTTCACTACCACGTATAGCAGGAGCCAGAAAACAGCCATAATGGTGCTTACCGTTTTATTATACCTCGTCAGCAGGAACTGCGGCATGGTATATATCTTATTCTTCAGATAGATAGGCAGGAAGAAAACCGCCACAATGATGAGGGTCGCGGCTGCCATCCACTCGTAAGTAGAGATTGCCAGACCAATATTGAACCCCGAGCCTGCCATCCCGATAAACTGCTCCGCAGATATATTGGATGCGATCAGAGAGGCGCCGATAGCCCACCAGGTAAGGGAACCTTCCGCCAGGAAGAAATCTTTGGAATCAGTAGTTTGCCGTTTTTTCTTTTTGTAGATATAGAGACCGTAGCCGGCAACAATCACGAAATACACTAAGAAAACAACATAATCGAGGAATTGTAAGCTCTTTTGCATAAAAAAAACGTGGTAATAAATAAATTAGGAATCAATATAGCAACATTTTAATTAAACGTAAAATTTACGTTTAAAAATTTTCACTACGTGTTGGACATATTTTCTGTTTTTCATTGTTTATTCAGTAAGGAATGCGGAGAGTTGTTCTCCTACAGCGGATCCTATTGCTACGCCCATGCCGCCCATACGGACGCCGAGCACGATGTTGTGTGTATGGTAACGGATCAGTGGCTGGCGGGTCCGGCCAAAAGCCATGATACCGGTCCAACGGTCTGTGATCATAAAGGATTGTCCTGGTAAGATAATATTGTGCAACCGGTTTTCCAATTGCGCTTGTATCTCCGGATTAAGATCAAAGCTTGTTGTGGTTTCTTTTTCAAAGTCTAGGTTACGCCCGCCGCCAAACAGCACTCTTCCTTCCAGCTCCCGGAAGTAATAATACCCTTCCTCCATGTGAAAAACGCCTTTAAAGGACAGACCGGGAATGACATTCGTCAGTAACACCTGTCCTCTGCCTGGCTGCAGATCCAGCTCCGGCAACAACTGCCGGGCAAAGGCATTCGTGCAGACAGCCACCCTTCTGGCCATAAAACCGACCTCCTCCCCTTCTGCCGTCGGAACAGAGACCCTCACGCCCGTCTGCAGATCTTCCAGGTGGCTTATCCTGCAACCGGTCTTTATTTCGACCCCTCGTGAGATGGCGATGTCTATGAGACTACGCATCATCCTGCCGGTATGCAGTTCTCCTTCATAATTATTGCGGACCAGCGCCTTTACGTAGGCCCCGTTAAAACCGAATTCCGCTATCTTATTGCTGGTAAGCGTAAAGGCATCTCCGCCCAGCAACGGTCTTAAAACATTGTTCACACTGTCCAGTTGCGCCAGGGCATGTTCTTCCTGTATGCCTATCAGTTCATAACTGCCCTCTTCCCGGTACTGCATGGCCTCATCTCCGATGCGGCGGCGCAATAACTGCAGACCATTGCGCCGCATCTGTAAAATATCCAGCACTTCTTCCCGGGGCATGCTGTTAAAATCAGACAACAGCTCTGTCAGACTGCCTATACAGGCAAAGCCCGCATTCTTTGTACTGGCGCCCGTAGGTAGAATGTCCCTTTCAAGCACCAGCACCCGCGCTGCAGGTAGCCTGTCTTTCAGGCTGATAGCTGTGGAAAGCCCTACTATACCACTGCCGGCAATGATATAGTCATATTGTAAAAGGCTCTGTTTTTCCCAGTAGCTAAGCATACCTTTCTGATTTGGCTATCAGCCGTTTTTCAAACGCCGGAATTGATTAATGTATTGTAAATGTACTCTTTTTATTGATGTCAAGCTGACATTTATTATATTTCAATCGCCTTCTCCTCCTTACTACACTGTAAGCACTATTTTTCCCTTGCCATGCCCTTCTTCCAGCCGCTGATGCGCATGGACGATCTCCGTCAGCGGGAAAGTCTCATCCACCTGCACTTTCAGACGGTTGTTGCTAAGCAGGAACGCCAGTTGCTCCATCCGTTCGCCGGAAGGCCTTACAGACATCCACTTTACCTCTATTCCCTTTTCTTTTGCCCTGGCAATAACAGCCGGATCATCTTTATACATGCTTGGCAGGGATACCAGCACCCCTCCCGGGCTTAACACTTCCAGGGAGCGAAGGGCTATTTCTCCTCCCATGCCGTCTATTACTACATCCACCTTCTCTACTGCATCTTCAAAACGTTGGGTTTTATAGTCAACCAGCTGATCTACTCCTAATTCCTTCAGAAATGGATGATTTGACGCTGATGCGGTAGCCGCCACAAAACATTGTTTCCACTTGGCCAGTTGCACAACAATATGCCCTACACCGCCTGCGCCGCCCTGTACAAGCACTCTCTGTCCCCAGGTTACTCCGGCCTGATCAAACAGGGCCTCCCAGGCGGTAAGGCCAGCTAACGGGGTACCTGCGGCTACTTCATATGAGATCTCTTTGGGAATAATGGCAAACTCTTCTTCCTGCACTACGGCATACTCTGCGTATGCATTACCGGGATTGGGGAAATTACTCATACCGAATATACGGTCGCCGGTAACGAACTTACTCACACCTTCTCCTACACTTACCACTTCTCCTGCTATATCCCAACCAAGGATGGCAGGTAATGTCTGATAGGACGCATATCCTTTACCAGACCGGGTTTTAAAATCAACAGGGTTTAATCCGATTGCTTTCACTTTCACAAGCACCTGTCCTGCCGCCGGCAGAGGTATTGCTACTTTTTCAATCCTGAAAGCAGTGGCCGGCCCAAACTCAGGCAAAATGGCCGCCTGCATAAAATTACTCATACGCCATATTTTGGCTTTAAATTATGATAAAAAAGGGAATTGCGCATATATGCAGAAAGGGCATCATGTTTTATAACCAAAACATAATGCCCTTTCTAAAAACGAGACAGATCAATACTTTACACGAGATAACCAAAGAGGTTATCGTCTTTATTCAGTTCCGTGAAATGAATGTTATACTTCCTGAAATTCGCCAGCAGGATATCATAGTCCTCTCTCCGCTTCAGCTCCACACCGATCAGTGCCGGACCTGTTTCCTTGTTGTGTTTCTGGATAAACTCGAACCGGGTGATATCATCGTCAGGACCCAGTACATGGTTTACAAACTCTTTCAGGGCGCCCGGGCGCTGTACAAAGCGGATGATGAAGTAATGCTTCAATCCTTCGTATAACAGGGAGCGCTCCTTGATCTCCTGCATACGGTCTATATCATTATTGCTGCCACTCACTACACACACTACCTTCTTTCCTTCTATTTCTTTCGCGTAGTAATCGAGCGCCGCGATAGACAATGCACCTGCAGGTTCCACTACGATGGCGTCTTCATTGTACAGTCGTAATATAGTAGAGCAAACCTTCCCTTCGGGTACCAGCTGCATTTTGTTCAAAATATCTTTGCAGATGCTGAATGTAAGTGCACCTACTCTTTTTACGGCAGCGCCATCCACGAAACGTTCTATTTCGTCGAGTGTAACGGGACCGCCTGCTTCCAGCGCGCGCGTCATAGATGGAGCGCCTTCCGGCTCCACACCAATGATCTGCGTCTGGGGACTGTAAGTCTTGAAATAAGTACCGAGACCAGCTGCCAGTCCGCCGCCACCAATAGGCACGAACACATAATCGATCTTTGCCTGGTCTTCCAGGATCTCCACGGCTACAGTACCTTGTCCTTCTATGATCTTCGGATCATCAAAAGGAGGAATGAAAGTCATATTGTGCGCCTGTGTAAAAACCTGCGCTTCTGCAGCACAATCATCAAATGTATCGCCCACCAGTTTTATTTCGATGTTATCGCCGCCGAACATTCTAACCTGGTTCACCTTTTGTTTGGGAGTGATGATGGGCATAAAGCAAACGCCTTTGATATCGAGCTGGCGACATGCATAAGCAAAGCCCTGTGCATGGTTACCGGCGCTGGCGCAGGTAACGCCTTTCGACAGCGTTTCTTTATCCAGGCTGCTAATCAGGTTGTATGCACCACGCAATTTATAAGACCTTACAATCTGCATATCTTCTCTTTTGAGATAGACATCTGCATTATACCTGCGTGAAAGCGTAGCGCTGTATGTAAGCGGAGTACGGTTCACCACAGGTTTCAACTTCACCGCAGCATCAAGGATGTTGAGCGGGTTCACACTTGTTAGTACCTGGGACATTGTTCTTTTAAATTAGGAATCAGGAATTAAAGAATCAGGAATCGATACATAAAGCTCAATTCCTAATTCCCAATTCCTGATCATATCATCGAATAATCGAATCGAATTAAGCGTTAGGACGCAGCTTTCTTACTGCCGCACCTGCCTGCCACATTTCGCTTTCACGCAGTTCTTTCAGTTCCTCTTCCAGTTTTTCACGGTAGTCAGGAGTACTGTTGGATGCGATAGAACGTGCAGCTTCTTTACCTGCGGCAACACTTGCATACAGCTCTTCAAATACAGGCTGGCTGGCTTCTTTAAATTTCTTCCACCAGTCTAATGCACCACGCTGAGCGGTGGTAGAGCAGTTAGCATACATCCAGTCCATACCATTTTCAGCAACGAGTGGCATCAGGGACTGGGTCAGTTCTTCAACAGTTTCGTTGAATGCTTCAGATGGAGAGTGACCGTTCTTGCGCAGTACTTCGTACTGAGCAGCGAAGATACCCTGGATAGCACCCATCAGGGTACCACGCTCACCTGTTAAGTCAGAAGTAACTTCTTTCTTGAAATCTGTTTCAAACAGGTAACCGGAACCAACACCGATACCCAGCGCAATAACGCGGTCACGGGCTTTACCGGTTGCATCCTGGAATATAGCAAAGCTGGAGTTCAGCCCCTGGCCAGCCAGGAACAGTCTGCGCAGGGAAGTACCGGAACCTTTAGGGGCTACCAGGATCACATCCACATCAGCAGGAGGAATAATACCAGTCTGGTCTTTATAAGTAATACCAAAACCATGGGAGAAATATAAAGCCTTGCCTTTGGTCAGGTGTGGCTTCAGTGTAGGCCACAGTGCGATCTGACCGGCATCGCTCAACAGGAACTGGATGATAGTACCTTTTTGTGCAGCTTCTTCGATCTCGAACAGTGTCTTACCTGGTACCCAGCCATCAGCGATAGCTTTATCCCATGTTTTAGATCCTTTACGCTGTCCTACAATCACGTTAAAGCCGTTATCTTTCAGGTTCAGTGCCTGGCCGGGGCCCTGTACGCCGTAACCAATGATAGCTATCACTTCGTTCTTCAGCACTTCTCTAGCTTTTTCCATGGGGAATTCTTCTCTGGTTACTACGTCTTCCAGTACCCCTCCAAAATTGATGGTTGCCATGTTTTGATAGTGTTTGTTTATTTTATGAATTATTTAACTAGATACTTTCCTCTTCTGCCGAAACCTCCGAATGCTCTGTATACTGTGCCTGTTTCAGGTTGTCAGGACGACGGGTTTCCAGCTCTTTCAGATGATCGTGGAAACGACGGCTCCATTTCACAATGGCTACCCTTCCACTCTTGGAATATTCGATCAGACCATATGGCGCCAACTTAGCCTGTAAGTCGATCAGCTCCTGCTGATGACCGGTTTTCTCCAATACAAAATACTCATCGGTGAGCGTGAGGATACGTGCATTGTTTTCACGGATCAGCAGTTCGATATTACCGTTCTGCAACGCTTTGGTAGATATTTTGTAAAGTGCCAGTTCCTGGTACACCACTTCATCTTCCTCATGTACAAATGCACGGTGGATCTCTATCAGTCTTTCTATCTGGCCAACGATCTTCACCAGCTTTTCCTTTTCGGATACTACAGTGATGATGAATTTATATACGCCAGGTATCTCCGTTTCAGCGGTTGTAAGGCTGGTGATGTTGATACCCCTGCGTGTGAAGATAACGGTGATACGGTTCGTGATACCGATCCTGTCTTCCGTATATACCGTTATTGTATATTCTTTTTGCATAGTGTTCGTGTTAATGATTGCTGAATTCCTTCTTCCTGCTGCTACTCAAGCCTGATGTTTGCTATTGGCTGGCCGGAAGGCACCATTGGGAATACATTGTCTTCTTTCTCCACTACAACTTCCAGCAGATAAGCGCCTTTGTGTGAGATCATCTCATCTACAGCAGCTACGATATCCGCACGGTCAGTTACTTTTCTGCCAGGAACATAGAACCCTTTTGCGATCTGCACAAAGTCAGGGTTGATCATCTCTGTGGAAGAATAACGTTTGTCAAAGAACAACTGCTGCCATTGGCGTACCATGCCGAGGAAGTTGTTATTCAGGATCACAATCTTAACACCTATTTCAGACTGATAGATAGTACCCAGTTCCTGCAATGTCATCTGGAAACAACCATCGCCGATCACTGCCACTACCTCTTTTTCAGGCGTACCTACTTTCGCACCCATTGCTGCCGGCAGCGCAAAGCCCATGGTGCCCATACCACCGGAAGTGATATTCGTATTAGGGTCTTTAAAGCGATAGTAACGGGATGCGATCATCTGGTGCTGCCCTACGTCTGTTACAAGTACTGCTTTACCTTCTGTTCTTTCAGAGATCAGGCGTACCACTTCAGCCATTTTCAAACCGCCTTCAGCAGGATACAGTTCTTTTTTGCTTACCTTCTCTTCCTCTTTCTTATCTGCCTCACGGAAGCCTTTTATCCACTCGTCATGCTGATTAGGTTCTACCAGCTTTATTAAAGCTGCCAGCGCCGTTTTAGCATCTGCGTGTACCGCTACATCTGCTTTGATGATCTTGTTGATCTCAGCTGCATCTATTTCGATGTGGATCACCTTCGCCTGCTTCACGAATTGGGACACATCGCCGGTGATACGGTCATCGAAACGCATGCCCACAGCAATCAGCACATCACATTCATTTGTCATGATGTTTGGTGCATAGTTACCGTGCATACCGAGATAACCTACATACTTAGGATGATCTACAGGTACTGCTGAAAGACCAAGCAAAGTGGAAGCTATCGGTATACCTGCTTTTTCCGCAAGTGCGATCAGCTCTTTTTCAGCGCCTGCAAGCAATACACCATGACCACAGAAGATATACGGTCTTTTTGCATTGTTGATCAGTTCTGCCGCCGCTTTTACCGCGTTTGCATCCAGTTCTGGTACAGGACGGTAGCTGCGGATATAATCACATTTCTTATATTCAAAATCGAATTTCGCTACCTGCGCATTCCTGGTGATATCTACCAGTACAGGACCCGGGCGACCGCTACCTGCTATATAGAATGCTTTGGCGATAGCTCCCGGAATGTCTTCCGGACGCGTTACCTGGATGTTCCATTTTGTGATCGGCATGGTAATACCAATTACATCCGTTTCCTGGAAAGCATCGGTACCCAGCAGGTGTGCTGCCACCTGACCAGTGATACATACCATCGGCGTAGAATCCATGAAAGCATCTGCCAGTCCTGTTACCAGGTTGGTAGCACCGGGACCGGAGGTAGCGAAGACCACACCGGTTTTACCGGAAGTGCGCGCATAGCCCTGTGCGGCATGCGTAGCACCTTGTTCGTGACGGACCAATATATGATGGACTTTATCCTGAAAATCGTACAGGGCATCATAAATGGGCATAATAGCGCCTCCCGGATAGCCGAAAATGGTTTCTACACCTTCTGCAATCAGCGAGCGGATCACAGCCTCAGAGCCAGTGATATTGAGCGGAGCAGTTGTCGCTGCCCGCTTTTCAGCCGGCTCAGGCTTCATCGGTAACACATCCTTCTGTTGCATTTGAAACGAGTTTTGCGTATTTTAATAATATACCGTTGTTAACCTTCAATGCAGGTTTCACCCACTGTGCCCTGCGGGCTGCCAGCTCTTCCGCACTCAGTTCCACATTGATCGTGTTCTTTTCGGCATCTATTTCAATAATATCATTGTCTTTTACCAGCGCGATGGTACCGCCTTCATAGGCTTCCGGTGTGATATGACCTACCACAAAACCATGTGTACCACCGGAAAAACGTCCGTCTGTGATCAGCGCTACGCTCTTACCAAGCCCCACACCCATGATAGCGGATGTTGGCTTCAGCATTTCTGGCATACCAGGGGCGCCTTTAGGGCCTACCTGCCTGATCACCACCACATCTCCTTTCTGCACACGGCCGCTCTGGATACCCGCTATCAGTTCAAACTCGCCGTCAAACACACGTGCAGGTCCGCGGAAGCTAAGGCCTTCCTTACCGGTTATTTTTGCTACAGAACCCTGTTCTGCCAGGTTACCATACAGCATCTGTATGTGACCGGTAGCTTTCAGTGGTTGTTCTGCAGGAACGATAATGTGCTGTGATTCGAAATCCAGATCAGGAACACTTTCCAGGTTCTCTGCCAGGGTCTTGCCGGTTACTGTCAGACAGTGTCCGTGCAGATATCCTTTCTTCAGCAAATATTTCATTACCAGGGGAACACCGCCAATATTGTGCAGGTCTTCCATCAGGTATTTACCACTTGGTTTCAGGTCTGCGATCAGCGGTGTTTTGTCACTGATACGCTGGAAATCCTGCAAAGTGAATTTCACACCTACTGATTTTGCTATGGCGATGAAGTGTAATACCGCATTGGTACTACCCCCCAGCGCCATCACAACCGTAGCGGCATTTTCAAATGCCTCGAAGGTCATGATATCGGTAGGTTTAATATCTTTTTCCAGCAGCAGGCGGATATATTTACCTGCAGCCAGGCATTCTTCCTGTTTTTCCTTGCTCAGTGCAGGGCTGGAAGAACTGTAGGGAAGGCTCATACCCAGTGCCTCAATAGCTGATGACATGGTATTGGCCGTATACATACCGCCACAGGCGCCGGCGCCAGGGCAGGAATGCTGTACAATTCCTTTAAAATCCTCTTCATTCAGCTGGCCTGCCATCTTCTGGCCCAGCGCTTCAAAAGCGGATATGATGTTGAGGTCCTGGCCTTTATACTTACCGGGAGCAATAGTACCACCGTAAACCATGATGGAAGGGCGGTTCAGGCGGCCCATCGCCATTAGGGAGCCAGGCATGTTCTTATCGCAGCCTGGTACAGTGATCAGCGCATCATAATATTGTGCGCCACAAACAGTTTCGATGGAATCAGCTATCAGATCGCGGCTGACCAGGGAGTAACGCATACCTGGGGTACCATTACTCATACCGTCGCTGACGCCGATGGTATGGAAAGTGAGTCCGACGAGATCATTAGCCCAGACGCCTTTTTTGACCTGCTGAGCGAGATCATTGAGGTGCATGTTACAGGTATTACCGTCGTAGCCCATACTGGCCACGCCTACCTGCGCTTTTTTCAGGTCTTCTTCTGTTAAACCTATTCCATACAGCTGCGCCTGTGCGGCCGGCTGTGTAGGGTCCTGGGTGAGCGTCTTGCTATATTTATTTAATTCCATCTGTTTCTTAATATTTCCGGTTGCTATTTAAAGTGGTACAAAATAGCAGTGATAAAAGCCAAGTTCCAAACCTATTACTGACCGGTTAGCCGGTATTCAAATCTCTTCGTTTTATGTCCAAACCCGCTATGGCACTGGATAACGTACCTCTAAAAATCCAAATTCCAACTTATTAAAAATGCCTTGCGGGAGAAAACGGGAGGCCTGTACGAAGTGTTTATAAAGAGCATCCCGCTTTGTTTATATGGTACAAAGCGGGATGCTTTGCGTAGCTATCTGATTGAGTTAGATACAATACTATCAGTTTCAAATAATAATGTATCATTTCCAGGTATGGTAATATGGAGAAATACCTGAATCAGTACGAGTTTTCATGAATATCTGTACACTGCATGCAGGCGCTTAGGCGACTGGTACAGCGGCGCGATCGAATTCTTTTTCCAGTACTCTGGCTTTGTAAGCCTGTTGCAACAGTTTACCCAGGGAAGAAGCCCATGGTTTTGCAAAGCCCTGACCATCAAGAGAATCCCATCCTACTACTTCAGCAGCAGTACCGCAATAGAATACGCAGTCGGCAGTTTTCAGTTCATCTACTGTGAAAAGCTTTTCTTCCAGCGGAATACCCAGCTCATGGCATAGTTCAATAACTGTAGCACGGGTAATACCTGGCAGGATGTTGCCTGGAGGAGGTGTGAAGATCTTACCGTCTTTCTCGAAGAACAGGTTGGCGCCCGGACCTTCAGCTACATTTCCGTTCATGTCCAGCAGCAGCGCTTCGTCGTAACCGTTTTCCTTTGCTTCCTGCGAAGCCAGGATCGAGTTTACGTACAGACCAGCGGTCTTTGATTCGATCTTGAAAGCTTTTGGATTTGGACGCTGGTAAGAGGAGGTCATTACACGCAGCAGTTTCTCGCCCAAATAAGCACCCCACTCCCATGCACAGATCAGTACATGCGTTTCGCTGGCTGCTTTCAGGGTCATGTTGGGAGGACAGAAAGCAAGCGGACGGATGTACGCCTCTTCCATATTGTTCAGTTCCAGCACCTTATAACATGCGGCAATCAGCTCATCATTGTTAAACGGATAAGGCATGTGAATCAGTTCGCAGGAACGTTTGAATCTGTCAAAGTGTTCTTTCGCTTTGAATATCTTCACTTTTCCTTCAGCAGTTTTGTAAGCACGGATACCTTCAAATACTGCATATCCGTAATGCAATGACTGACCATACAGGTCGATAGTGGCCGCGGTGGCTTTCTTATACTCCCCGTTAACGTAAAGAATGGTGTTCTCGTTGTAATAGCTATACATAATTCAGATATTAGAAATCGATTTTGGATACTTCTCTTATGGGCGTAAAAAAACGCCTTCCTCGTGTGGAGGAAGGCGTTGTTATTTTTAGTGATTGTGCACGATTACCTATCCTCCATATTGGTGGCTAATAATGACAACGACAACCACGACTAGCGTGATAGCCCAGTTCAGCTGAGCTACGATGTGATTGATCTTATTGTTGTCTTTATTTACCCACATGGAGGTACCTTTTTTATTTTGCTTCTACAAATGTATTGGTCGTTAAACTAAAAAACAATACAATCCAAAAGATTTAGTCATTTCGCAAACAAACCCTTACTTTTTGAAGATATTTAAATAAAACCCAGTTTGTTTAGTAAAAATCCACACAAATAGCAAAAATATTACAATTCTTCAGGCTCTATTTCCAGAGGTTGTCCGGATATTCCCCACTTTTTACCAGTGCGGAGAGGCTTTCCTGTACGCCCGGTGCATCTTCTTTATACGTTACACCGAACCACTGGGCAGCCGTAGGGATGACATTTACCACGCCCAGCTTGTTTTTGATGAAGTGATCCACCACGATAGGAATGAAGAACTCTGATTTCGGCTTATCACCATCTTTCTGTAAGAAATCTTTGAAAAGATTCTGGCTCAGATCAAATACTGACGGATGGAAACCCCAGAAGTTCATAGAAACCGGTGTATCAGGAGACATTGCATGTTTGCTGCCGTCAGCATCTTCATACACGATCTGATCGCCGTCTTTGTAAACCTTGGTCCTTTCATTGATGGCTGCCAGGTTGCTATGGCTGTCAGCTGCACATACGCCGCGGGAAACAGAACCATGCTCGCTGATAGTTTTGCTCAGCTGGTACCCGATCACGCTGTACACGTCAGGTTTTGCGTCATTCTTCAGGAAAGCGGCTGCTTTTTCAAAAGAATCACGACCATAGAAATCATCCGCATTGATCACCGCGAAAGGCTCCTTGATAGCATCTTTCGCGCATAATACCGCGTGTGCCGTTCCCCATGGTTTGGAGCGGTCAGCCGGCATCGGATAACCATTCAGATATGCACCCATCTCCTGGTATACATAATCCGTAGCTACGCGTCCCTTCAGTTTTGGTTCAAAGATCTCTTTGAATTCTTTTTCAAAATCCTTCCGGATAATGAACACTATCTTGCCGAAACCGGCACGGATAGCATCGTAGATGGAGTAATCAACAATTGTTTCACCACTGGGGCCGAACTGCTGTATCTGTTTTAAGCTACCATAGCGGCTAGCCATTCCTGCAGCTAGGATCAATAAAGTTGGTTGCATTTATAGACTTGTTTTTTGTGTTTTCATTTCTTGATGAATTTCCCGGCGATAAATTTAATCATTAAAACTATTTTCACGTCTTCTTTTTGTTACCATACTGTTACGCCTGATGGGGCATCAAGATAACAAATCCCGTACCAACCGGGGAAGCCAGCTTATTATATAATTAATTCATGCAAATATAAATGAAACGATTCCTATTGTCAGCCGTACTGACACTCTCCGTATTCCAATCTGCCAAAGCCCAGCAAAACATCCAGCCAGCAGCTATTCAGGACAAAATGCAGTGGTTTGCCGACGCAAAACTGGGCATTTTCATTCACTGGGGTATCTATTCCGTACTGGGTGTGGATGAATCATGGTCCTTTTACAACAAAAAGATTGCTTATCCTGACTATATGAAACAGCTGAAAGGCTTTACAGCCCGGCATTACCATCCCGAAGAATGGGCTGCTCTGATCAAAGAATCCGGCGCCCGCTACGCTGTTGTCACTACCAAACACCACGATGGCGTTGCTTTATGGGATACTCAATTGAGTAAGCTCGACATGCCGGGCAGCACTCCTGCCAAACGTGATGTACTCACTCCCCTATATACGGCATTGCGGCAACAAGGGATTAAAGCCGGCGCATATTTTTCCCTGATCGACTGGAGTTATCCCGACTATCCGCAGTTCCTCAAAGACAGCAGCCGCTATGATGCCAAAAAAGATCCTGCCCGCTGGCAACGCTTCCTCCACTACTACCAGGGGCAATTAAAAGAGGTCATGCAGCAATATAACCCTGATCTGTGGTGGTTTGACGGCGACTGGGAGCATAGTGCGGAAGAATGGGAAGCCGTAAAAATAAGGAAGATGCTTACAGACCATAATCCCAGCACTATCATCAATGGCCGCCTGCGGGGATATGGCGACTATGACACTCCTGAACAGAACTTCCCTGTGTCCAGGCCTAATTTCAAATGGTGGGAGCTCTGTATGACCATCAACAACAACTGGGGTTACCACCCAGACGATACCAATTTCAAGACGCCTTATGAAGTCATTACCATCTTTGCAGATGCTATCAGCAATGGTGGTAATATGCTGCTGGATATTGGCCCGGCAGAAGATGGAACAATTCCTGCAGCAGAAGTGACTGTATTGAAAGAGCTGGGGGCCTGGAATAAAAAACATGCAAACGCCATCTTCAATACAGTGGCGGGTATTCCGGCCGGACATTTCTACGGGCCTACCACTTTATCAAAAGATTCCAGTACCTTATACCTGTTCCTGCCTGGCAATATAAGCGGACAGGTAATGGTGAAAGGGCTGGTCAACAATATTAAAAAGATAAGCGTAGTAGGCAATGGACAGGCACTTTCGCACAAGATTGTAGGTAAAATATCCTGGAGCTCAGTACCAGGCCTGGTGTACATCGACGTGCCTGCTGCCGTGCAGGATAAATACATGACCGTACTGGCCCTCGAACTGGAAGGCCCTGTGAAATTGTATCGTGGCAAAGGTGGATTTCTGACGAATGAATAGGAACAATCATACTAAGACCATGCATATGAAGAGATTATTCTTGTCAATTCTCGCGGCACTCTCCGTCCTGAACGGAATGGCGCAGCTGAAAACAGGCGATATCACCATCATCCCTGAGCCGGTGCTCCTCACTTCCATGCCGGGCAGTTTTGTGTTGAATGAAAAAGCAGCGATACATTACAGCGGACAGGCTGCCGGTAAAATAGCTGGTTTCCTGAATGACTTCCTGCAACGCAGTTATAACTTTAAACTACCGGTAAGCGGGTACCCGACTAAACGCGTCGCTGCCGCACATCCGATGATCATACTTGTGGAAGCCGCCAGCGCCAAGCCGGATGGCTATATACTGGAAGTGAATACCGGCCGCGTTTATTTGCAGGGTGATGCAAACGGATTATTGTATGGCCTGCAAACCTTATTACAGCTATTCCCGCTGAATAAAATGATCGCGCCGGACCCCTCCGGGAATAAGACACAGGACTCTGTAAAACTGCAGCAGTTATATGCAGCTGGTCAGCATGCTGCAATCCATTTGCCCGGCGTCAGGATCCAGGACTATCCACGTTTTGCCTATCGTGGTATGATGCTGGATGTTGGTCGCCATTTCTTCCCTCCCGCGGCTGTCAAGCAATTCATCGATATGCTGGTGCTGTATAAATTCAACCGCTTCCACTGGCATCTGACAGAAGACCAGGGCTGGCGTATCGAAATAAAAAAATATCCGCGTCTGCAACAGATTGCTTCTGTCAGAAAAGAAACGATCGTGGGGCATCACCGCCGCAGTACTACTTACGATGGTAAACCCTACGATGGTTATTATACCCAGGATGAAGTGCGCGATATTGTGAAATATGCGGCTGAGAGAAATATCACTATCATCCCCGAAATAGAAATGCCGGGACATTCACAGGCGGTACTGGCGGCCTATCCGCAATTTGGCAATACGGGTGGCCCTTATGAGGTACGTACCACCTGGGGAATTTCGAAAGATGTGTTAAATCCTGCGAATGATTCTGTGTTCACTTTCCTCCAGGATGTACTGACAGAAGTAATGGATCTTTTCCCGTCACCATACATTCACATCGGTGGTGATGAATGCCTGAAAGACCGCTGGAAAGAATCGCGTGAAGTGCAGCAGCTGATCAAAAAACTGGGGCTGAAAGATGAACATGACTTGCAGAGTTATTTCATCAATCGCATAGAGAAATTTGTAAACAGTAAAGGCAGGAGCATCATTGGCTGGGATGAGATACTGGAAGGCGGTCTTGCTCCCAATGCCACCGTCATGAGCTGGCGTGGCGAAGAAGGTGGTATTGCTGCGGCTAAGGAAAAACACGACGTCATCATGACGCCGAATACTTATCTCTATTTCGATTATACACAGGGCCAGCCTGCTACTGAGCCGCTCAATGCAGCGGCATATCTTCCGCTGAAAACAGTCTATAACTACGAGCCCTTGCCTCCATCCCTAACACCTGCCGAACGGCAGTATATAAAGGGCGTGCAGGGCAATATCTGGACGGAGTTCATACCTGATCAGCAGATGCTCGACTACATGGTATGGCCACGCGCCCTGGCTTTGTCGGAAATTGCCTGGTCGCAGCCAGGGAAGAAGAACTACCTTCGTTTCATGCGCAAACTACCGCTGGAACTGGCGCGGCTCAACAATGCGGGGGTGAATTTCCGCATTCCGGAACCGGTAGGGCTGGAAAGTAAAGTAGTGACAACTCCTGCTGTAACGGTCACTTTGAAGCCTCCGGTGAAGGGTAGTTTTATTTACTATACTACTGACGGCTCTCAGCCGGGAACACGGAGCAGGCCTTATACACAGCCATTCGAGCTCTCTGTTCCCGAGAATGGTACTGCGCTTGTTCAGTGTATCGTAGTATTACCTTCAGGGCGTATCAGTCCCTTATATAGCGCTACCTATGTACGTAAGCCATACCTTCCTGCACTGACTGTTAAGCCGGGGAAGAAAGGTGTACGGTTCTCGCTTGTTAATAACACCTTTGCCAATGCCCGCCAGTTACCGGTTCCAGGTGATAGTTCCGGTATATTACCGGCTATAGATATTCGTCCCCTGGCCTTAAAAAATGGTGGGGTTACTTTTAGCGGGTATGTGAATATACCTGCGGACGATCTGTATGAGTTTCATCTGAACAGTGATGACGGAGCGGTCTTTTATGTGGATGATCAGGTTGTCGTAGATAATGACGGACAACATGACCTGCAGGACAGAAGTGGGTTCTTACCTTTACGGAAAGGATTGCATAAGATCAAAGTGCAGTATTTTAATGTGGGTACTGGTGCTTGGCTGGATGCGGGGATATATAGGGATAGGGAGAAACTGAATCCGGCGGAGGTGTTGTATACGGGGCAGTGATGATGCTGTGTTCTCAGCCTGTGATGATATTCTGCTGCCAGCTTTGCTTTGATGATGTTGTGCTACCGGCGTTATGTTGACGATGCTGTACTGCCAACGCTGTGTTGACCACGTTGTGCTGGCCAGCGTTATGTTTACGATGTTATGCTGATAATGTTTTGTTGTTTAACTGTTGTGTTGGTGGTTTTGTGGAAGACACCAACGGTTTCAGAAGGGACGGCGGTCGGCGCCTCTTTGTCAGGAATGCTATTGAACGCTGTCAAGCGTAGGAGCTATTTGATCTTTATTTAGCTTCATCAAGCGTAGGTCAAAGAGCCGAAGGCCCGCCATCTCCTCCTGAAACCCTTGTTCTTCCAGAGTTTTAATTAGGGATAAGGTAGCCCGGTTTATATTGCTGTTTACATACCTGAGTTCCTCTTTCTTACTGTCGTTATATAACCAGGTTCGATAGATCTCACTATAGTTGCATATATCAGGTTAACAGATATATCAGCGAGCCAAATGATATTATTTAAAGCTTCCATTTTAACCTGGCAACAAAACTGTAGTTGTTCTCCTTTCGTTTTTGCTTTTTTATTTCTTTTCATTTCGCTTTTGCCTTTATTGAACCTTACTTTTGTATGGCCTTACTTTGTTGGGCGTTTCCTTTGCTTTTATTTTTCCTGAATGCTGCTCTAAAATGAACATACAACTGGATTATAACAATATTATTCTCCAAACCATCTCCCCTTCATGGTTGCCTGATAATATCCGGGCATCTGTGTTACGTCTCGATCTTTTGCATCCGGAGGTATCGGGGAATAAATGGTTTAAACTACGTTATAATCTTGAGGAGGCTATTGCTCAGGGGAAAACACGGATACTCACTTTCGGTGGAGCTTTTTCTAATCATATTGCTGCTACTGCCGCTGCTTGCCGCTTGGCTGGTATTGCCTGTACCGGTGTTATAAGGGGAGAACGTCCCGCGGTTTTAAGTCATACGCTGCAAGAGGCCTCTGCAAAAGGAATGGATTTACACTTTATTAGCAGGGAGGCATACCGCCTTAAGAACGAGACCGATTGGAATGCCCTCTATCCCGATGCCTATGTAGTACCTGAAGGCGGGAATAATGCCCTGGGAGCAAAGGGCTGCGAGGAAATATGCTCATTGGTGCATGATACATCCTTTACGCATATTGCATGTGCAGTAGGTACCGGTACTACACTGGCGGGACTGATCAACAGCGCTTCCCCTCAACAGGAGATACAGGGTTATGTCGTGCTGAAAGGCGCTGCTTACCTTGAACACGAGATACAATCACTATTGCATCCTGCCACCTCTGGTGCTACCCTGCCCCACTGGCAATTATTGCATCAACATCATGGCGGAGGATATGCAAAAGTGTCGCCCGCGTTAACAGCATTTATCACGCAGTTCTATGAGGAAACACAGATCCCGCTGGACATAGTTTATACCGGGAAGTTATTGATGGGCTTCAGACAGGATGTGCTGGATGGTATGTATTCCAAAGGGAGTAATATACTACTTATTCATACGGGAGGTTTGCAGGGCAATCCCCCGGCAGATGCAGCTACCTGACACGGCATGCTGCATACATTGTCACTGATGTTGTCAGGCCATCGGCTATGGTCTTATTCCCATTCCCAATGGAATCATTTGTATCGGGGAATCACCTGCCCATTTTTGCACTTGAGGCAATGTTGAATGGCGTATTTTTTAGTGTTCCGGATCAGAACACATTAAGATACGGGTTGTGACCCGGACTGCGGTCGTGCACATAATACCTTAAACGTTCAGCAGCCGGAGAATGCAGATGGTGCCTTCCGGGCTCTTCTTCAAATGTTAAAAGCTTTGTTAATAGCATCTTGTTACACTAACTCCATATAGCAGATTTGTTTATATTTACGCCGTTCACTATTTTCAATCGTCTATTCATTATTTTTGCCAACTTAAGAGGAAAACCAGTGTTTTTTTGTGAGAACTCAAAGCATTGGGAAGTATGGTTACAGGAATTAGCATCTATGAAGCAGTTGTCGCGTACTATTCTATTCGCAGCATTTTTTGCAGTATTTATAACGTCAGGATTTTCAGTTAAGGCACAGACGACCACAACACCGCCGGTATTTCCAAACTTCTCTGCACTGATCAAAACAGGCAAGATCCAGCTTGATCTCCTGTCAGGTTTCAGAGATGTCAAATTTATAGGGGTTCAGCGCTCACTCGATAGTGTGCTGAACTTCAGCACAATTGGTCTTATAAACGATCCAAACGAACTCAGGCTGAGCTACCAGGACATTAAACCGCTCCCGGGGTCCAATTATTACCGCCTCTTCGTCCAGTTCAATAACGGACGCTACCTTTATTCCAAGATCATACTGGCCATTCCCGACAGCACCATTGACGGTAGTAAAAAACTGCAGCTGGCTGACGTAAAAGAGGCGATTGCAGCCGCTAAAGAGGCTGGTGTAAGTACGACACCCAACGGAACGGGAAAAGAGAAAAATGCGCCTCCCAAAGAGGAAAAAATAGTATGGCACCCATCCAACTATGTTTATACCACGGCAGATGGAAATGTTAACATCAAACTGCCGGATGCTCCGGCAAAAAGATACAGTGTAAAATTCTTCGAGCCCGACGGGTCCTTCCTCTTTGAGATAGGGGAAGTAAAAGAGCCTTTCCTCATACTTGAAAAAGCCATCTTTATGCACGCCGGCTGGTTCAATTTTGAAATTTACCAGGACGGTAAACCTTATGAGAAGTGGAACCTCTTCATTCCGCTGAACTACAGGAATTGATCTTCTCAGTTAAGCAAAAGAACCCATTGTATTACTGACTGTGACAGAAGGGCTTATACCGCTGGCAGGGCTGCAAGCAATATTCACTGTCTGTCAATACATAACGATATGGAATCCGGTATATTCTTCCCTGAATATGCTTTGATTGTACTTGAGATATATAGTAGAGTTCCGGTCGAGATTCGGTCGAGGTAGCCTCATCCTCCCTTAATCTTCCGTTCCGGAACGGAAGATTAAGGGAGGATGAGGCTACCTCGACCGAATCTCGACTGAAGATGAACCGAAATTCAGGCTCCCTTTAGTCAAGGTGGCAAACCAGGCACCCTTTAATCCATAATCATCTCGGCTTCAAACACTTCTGCAAAGTACTTACTTATTTTAGACTTTACTTCCGCTTCTGATACTTCGTGCCCCAGTTCTTCATGCATAGAAGCAACCTTCTTGTCGGAGATGCCACAGGGAACTATATTGCCAAAATAGTTCAGATCGGTATTTACATTCAGTGCAAAGCCATGCATGGTCACCCAGCGGCTGCAGCGTACTCCCATAGCACAGATCTTTCGGGCGCGGGCAGGGTCTTGCGGGTCCAGCCATACGCCGGTCTCACCCGCAGAGCGGTCGCCTTTAATACCATAGTCTGCCAGTGTACGGATGATCACTTCCTCCAGGAAACGGAGGTATTTACCAATATCTGTAAAGAAATGCTCCAGGTCAAGGATAGGGTATCCTACCACCTGCCCGGGACCATGATAAGTAATGTCGCCTCCCCGGTTGGTATTTGCAAAGCTGATACCCTTATCCTGCAATTGATGGTCGTCCAGCAGGAGGTTCTCCATATGGCCGCTCTTTCCAAGGGTGTAAATATGCGGATGCGCGCAGAATAACAGGTAATGGGTCGTTTCCTTCGCCTGACCGGCCGGTACCTCCCCTTTCGCCAATGCCTGCTTGATACATACATTCTCTTGTAAAAGCTGCTCCTGGTAATCCCAGGCCTTCTGATAATCAATGATTCCCAGGTCGTTCGTGTGGATCTTCTTGTTCATATTGCAGGCACAAAAGTACGGAATTAGTTCTTGTCCCTTAGGTTGATATCACTCTACTCCTCCCTCCAAATGATGGGCTAGGCGCCTGAGAGGCCAGGAAATCCATTGCATTACTTCGGGCATCGTGAACATATACATCGGGCATATGGGAATGAACAAATGAAATGCACCGTCATGGAGGAAAGTCGGTACGCCGCTCCTGTAACGTATTCGCAAGGAAATATAGCTCCGTTTTGGAGTACGTTTTGTTTGCAACTAATATATTAGTTGCACAGGCCTTAAACCCATGTCAGTAAAGGAATTTCAGCCATTATGTGCATTGTGCATTTTGTTTGCACACTCTCACTTCCCACAATCTGTGGACATGCGCCCGGCAATCCTTACCTTTGCAAAAATTTTGAATCCTCATGGCGGAAGAACTGATTGAACTTGACGATGAACTGGAGAACGGCGAAGGCAGCGAGGAGCTGTACGAACGGGTTAACATTGTAGCGGACAAAGGACAGGAACCACTTCGGGTGGACAAGTTCCTTATGAACCGGGTGGAAGGGGCTACCCGCAATAAAATCCAGCAGGCCTGTGACAATGGCATGGTCATCGTCAACGATAAACCAGTGAAATCCAACTATAAGGTGAAGGCACACGACCGTATTGTGGTGTTCTCCAATAAGAACCCGGAAAATACAGAAGTGATTCCCGAAGAGATCCCGCTGGACATCGTTTATGAGGACGAAGATCTGATGGTAATCAATAAGTTACCGGGAATGGTAGTCCACCCAGGTTGCGGAAATTATACCGGCACCCTGGTCAATGGCCTGGCCTGGTACCTGGGAGACCGTACCACAACACCGGTACCCGAACCGGCGATTCCACGCTTCGGCCTTGTACACCGTATTGACAAGAATACCAGCGGATTATTGGTGGTTGCAAAGTCGGACAAGGCTATGAACGACCTGGCCAAGCAGTTCTTCGACCATACCGTTCAACGCCGTTATATGGCCCTCGTATGGGGTGATTTTGAGGAAGATGAAGGCACTATTGAAGCACATGTGGGACGTCATCAACGTTTCCGTAAGATCATGGACGCCTACCCTGATGGAGAATATGGCAAGGAAGCTATCACCCATTATAAGGTGCTGGAACGTTATAACTATGTGACCCTCATCGAGTGCCGCCTGGAAACCGGGCGTACCCACCAGATCAGGGTGCATATGCAGCACATAGGGCATTCCCTGTTCAATGACGATACCTATGGAGGCAACCGCATCCTGAAAGGGACCATCTTTGCCAAATACAAGCAGTTTGTGGAAAACTGCTTCGAAATTATGCCACGCCACGCCCTGCACGCAAAAACACTGGGGTTCATACACCCGCGTACAAGGAAACCTATGCATTTTGAGAGTCCCTTACCGGACGATTTTAAAGCCGTTCTGGAGAAATGGAGGAGATATGTAAGTGCCAGACCACTTGAAGATTAAATCTCATTAAAAATTAAAAATATATCACTTTTTCATTTAATTTAGCAACTTACCCATGTCCCTCCATGAGAAGCCTATATCTATTAATCGCGGTTTTAATAACCATGCTTGGTGCATTTAATGCCCAGGCACAGACACAATTTACGTATTCAACAACCTGCCAGAATGATAGTGTTAGATTCGAAATTGCGCCGGCGGACCTTGCAGGGATTGATTCTGTTCATTGGTACTTTGGTGATCCGGCCTCGGGCTCTGCGGATACTTCGCGGAAGATAAAAGGCGCACACCTCTACAATACTGTCAGTACCTATACTGTGCAACTGATCGTCTTCAGAAACGGCGTTCAGGAGATATCCACTAAAAATATCAGCATCGTAGCTCCTGTTATTTACGACTTTGGCCCTACGGACCAGACTATCTGCGACAGTACAACCATCACCCTTACGGCGCCTACCGTAGCCGGGGCTGCCTATGAGTGGCAGGATGGATCTACTAATCAAAGTATACTGGTAGATACCATGGGGACCTATAAGGTGAAGATCAATGGTTGCCTGGTGCCCGATTCCGTCAACGTGTTCTATACACCGGTCCCGCAGCTCGATCTGGGCGACAGCAGCCTGATACTCTGTATTGGCGAAACGCTGGAACTGGATGCTACCGCCCAGAACTGTACCTATCTCTGGAGCACAGGCGATACCACGCCTAACATCATTGTACACAGCGATGTGGCAATGCCGTCTACGCAATACATCGTGACTGCCGATGCAAAAGGTTGTGGCCTGTACCGCGATACGATCTACATCGCATTTGCCGGTCAGCAACATCCGTTCTCATTGGGAAGAGATACGATCTTGTGTCCCGGGGAATCCATCACACTCGATGCAACCACGCCGGGAGCTACTGCCTACCGCTGGAGCAACAGGGCCACTACACCCACAACGACCATACGAAGTCGGTGGGATCTTTGGGTCTTTGTGAATATCAACAATACCTGCGAAGTGCTCGATACGATCCTGATCCGTTATAAACCGGACGAGAACCTGGATCTGGGTAATGATACCGTGGTGTGTAAGGGAGAGACGCTGGTGCTGAAGGCCGACTTTGGAACTGCCTCCTACCGCTGGCAGGATACTTCCAAACAGGCCACCTACTATGTGCGGGAAACGGGGTACTACTGGGTGCAGGCGAAGGTAGGACGTTGTATAGACAGTGACACCATCCACGTACAGTTTGAAGATACATTACGTACGAATTTAGGACCCGATACCCTGTTATGTATAGGTGAGGTATACAACCTTCACCCTGACGGCGCCGGTATGCAATATAAATGGCAGGACAGCTCTTCGCTACCGCTCTTTCCGGTCACCCAGGCAGGGCATTATGCCATCGTGGCAACGAACAGTTGCGGACAATCAATAGACGAGGTAGACATCACCTTCCAGGAATGTGGTTGCCAGGTATACCTGCCAACGGCCTTTACGCCCAATGCAGATGGTTTGAACGACTACTTCCGACCGAAATTCCGATGCGCTATTTCCGACTTTGAGCTGGTGCTCTTTAACCGATGGGGACAGCGGATCTATTATACAACAGACCCTGGCGTTGGATGGAAAGGCACCTGGGACAAAGGGAGAGTACCGGTTGGAACATATGTGTGGGTAATGGACTATAAGATAGTGGCAACGGGAGAGAAAGTGAAGAAGACAGGTTCGGTAACGGTGATCTACTAAATAACTTGCATAAAAAAGAGAGGCTGACGATATGCAGCCTCTCTTTTTTTATTGTTACTACTGATCGTTTATGTTTAGCTTATTCCGTGAAGCTGTGGAACCTGGCGATAAATTGCGCTGTTTCCCGCTTCTTGAACGGAACGTCCCAGGTACCATCGTAAGTGACCAGTGCGGGAATAAGCAGTCCCTGTTGTTTGGTCATCTGTACATTCATTTTTACGTTGAAATCGAAGACCAGTGTTTTATAAGAGAGAGAATAGATGCGGCCTACGATCTCAAAGTTATCCTTGTTAAAATAAGTGATCAGCTCATTGATCACTACGTCTCCCCTGTCCAGGCTGTTAAGATGAGGTTTCGCTTTGGCGGTAAACACATAGCAAGGTACGTTTGCATAACTTTCTGAGGTAATAGAGAAGTCGTACAATCTCATTACCTCCGGGTCAAAAATAGCTACCTTACCTCCTACAATAGGAACTCCTCTTACAGGCTTGCCCGGATTAAAGATCAGTTGCTTCAGCTGGTTCTTATGCCTGGCCATACTACCTTTGGATCTTTCCGGCTCCTCACCACTGGCATCAACACATACCGTCCCCTGGGTAAAAAAGAGGTTACCATATAATTCGGCTGTGTAATAGTTGTATTGCCCTTTCTTGTCAAAGAAATCGCCGGTGACATCCTGGCTGAGCACTTTCATGCTGCGGCATCTGCCCTGCATGGTTTGCAGTGTCTGGCTTTTGAGAGAGGCCTGCACCTGGTTATGCTTGTCGTAAATACGGATGTCATTGTCGGCAGTATATCCCAGCAGCCGCAGGTTTTTAAAGGCACGATAAAAGGTGGTATCATCTTCCACTCTTTTAATGAAGCTGTTGACATCGAAACCAATACGTTTAGCTTCAACGATCACTTCATCGAGGTTAATGGTCATTCCCTTGTATCTGGCAGTATCCTGTGCATAGGTTTGCTGAAAGAAGAAGAACAGTGTGATAGTATAGAACCAGAGTTTTCGCATCCTGCGAAATTATATATTTTACGCATTTCAGCTGGCTTTTCCTGCTACATACATCTGGTCTAAAGTAGGAACAGGGCTTCCGCCTTTTTTCTCAAGGGTGATAGCAAACATTTCGGCATTATCGATGGACTTCATTTTTTGCAGAAGCTCATGTGGATTGCTCATTTCAAATACGCCCATATCAACGGGCTTGCCATCAACGATGGCCCAGAGCTGATATTGCTTGTCGGCAGCGGGTTCCGGAAGATTGTTCACCATGATGAACACCTCCTTTGACTGCTGGTTCCAGTAAACAGTGGCCAATGCAGTAGGAAAAGGCTTGGTGCCCGGCATCTTTACCGCCTTCATCGCGGGATTCTTCATGAGGTCGATGGATTGTTCCATCTGCTCGATGCGGGTCCTGTAACCGTCAGACTGTGTTGCCAGTGTATTATGTGTTGAGAGTAATGCTTCGTAGCGGCCTTTGTAATCATTGGCCTGTCCGTAGAATACATAGTTATACCACAGGCTGCCGAGCAGGAGGACGATAGCGGCAGCTGCTACCCAACGCCAGGCGCTGCTTACATATGTTCTTGTTTCGGGAAATTCGTCAGTTACCGGTTCTTCGAAGGCGCCATTTTCACGCGCAGTCTCTTCGTTGATGATAATATGGAAAATACGCTGTTTGAGCTCGGCCGGGGGTGTTTTGGATTGCAGGGTAACATACTGTTCCATATCCAGCTGGCAGTCGTTCACTGCAGCTGCTACTTCCGGATATTGCGTCATGCCACGTTCCAGCTCCTGTATTTCGTTGGAGGTAGCTAGTCCACTTACATAAGCTTCTATCAGTCCGGACGATATGAAACGTGATGCGTCCACTCTTATACTAATTTTAACAAGTTCCTTAATTGAATGATAGCGTTCCTCATCCTTGTTTTCACGGTACCCAACGGGATTTCCAGCACCTTGGATATTTCTTCCTGGGTACATCCTTTATAGTACGCTAAGTCAATGATGATTCGTTGTTCCTTGGTTAATTTTTCAAGCACCTTTGAAAGTCCAAGATGGTCAACGGATGGGAGTACAGTTAAATTACCTGTATATAAATGTACGTCATCTCCAATGTCTTGGATTTTCTGATCCATTTTATGTGCCTTGGAACGGAGTGTATCAATTGCGGAATTGCGTGTAATATTGAGCATCCAGGTAAACAGACGTCCCTTGCTTTCGTCATACCTGTCTATGTTACGCCATATTTTTAGGAACACTTCCTGCAGCACATCATTCGCATTACTTTCGTCGTTGAGCACCTTTAGCGCTACACCGTACAAAGCGGGGGAATAACGGTCGTAAAGGTAGCCGAATACCTTCTGGTCTTTGGCTTTGAGGCCCTGCACCAGCTCAGATTCCGTATATGTAAACGCGGATTCCAAAACAGTTAAAAATTTTGTTAAAAATACTTTTCAGTGTGCTCCACAATTTAGCTGCAGGTGCTACAGTATGATTGGAACTGTTACCGGTACAACTTGTTGTTACAATCCTAATAAGTCCTGATATATGGTTAATGGGAATGCAATATTAAAGGAAAGATAGCAATTATTACGGAATAATTGATAATGAGCGATCTAGTGTGAGAATGAGTAAGTAAAGGGATATCAGCCAGCTACTTTTCCGGCTACAAACATCTGTTCCAACGTCGGTGAGGGGCTCCCACCCTTTTTCTCAAGGGTTACGGCAAAAACCTGGGCATTGTCTACCGCCTTTACTTTCTGTACGGTATGGGCTTTACTGCCCAGCTCAAATACGCCGGCATCAATAGGTTTACCATTTACGATGGCCCAAAGCTGGTATTGTTTATCTGCAGGGGGTTCGGGTAATGCCTGCGCGAGAATGAAGGTTTCTTTGGATTGCGGGTTCCAGCAGATGGTGGCCACTATGCCGGTATGTTTACCAACGCCCGGCATGCGTATCCATTTGAAGGATGGATCTTTCATGACACCATTTTCTTTCTGGGTAAAGTCCAGCTGTTCCTTCAGGGCATCCTTCTCAGCCAGCAGGGAGGCCTGCTCTGCCTGAAGTGAAGAAAGCTGCTGTTGATAACTATTGGAATTGCCGTAGGAAACGATATTCATGACCACGCTGCCCAGCAGCAGCACGATGGCCGCGGCAGCACTGTATTGCCAGATCTGGAGCTGAGACAGGTTCAGGCCCAGGCCAGATCCTGTATTTTCTGAAAATGTATCTTCGTCGGAAGCGGCTGTGATGGTTTCGGGTTCGGCGCTAACAGGATCTTCAGCTTCATTTTTGTGTAAGCGTTCCATTATCTGGCGCTTAATACCGGCGGGAGGCTTGGCAGCCCAGAGCTGTATATAGCGCTCCATATCCACCTGTACAGCGTCTGCAAGCGCTTTAACTTCAGGATATTGCTGGATGGCGCCGAGCACCTCACGCGATTCTGATTCTGAAAGTAACCCCGTGACATGGTTCTCAATTAAACCGGACGATATGTAACGTTGAACATCCACTTGCTTACATCTGTTTTAAAATATTCCGCAATTGTATGATCGCATTACGCATCCTGGTCTTCACCGTTCCCAAAGGGATATCCAATATCTTCGCAATTTCTTCCTGCGTACACCCTTTATAATAAGCCAGGTCTATAATAACACGTTGTTCCCTGCTCAGCTGTTCTACCACCTTTACCAAACCAAGATGATCCACCGAAGGGTGGATGGCCAGCTGATCTGATGCAAGTCCATTGCCCCCTAATTCACTGGCCTTTTGTCCCATTTTATGGGCCTTTGAGCGAAGCGTATCAATAGCAGTATTCCGCGCAATGTTCACCATCCAGGTGAAAAGGCGGCCTTTGTCGGAGTCATAGCGCTCAATGCCGCGCCAGATCTTGAGAAAGATTTCCTGCAGCACATCGCCGGCAATAGTTTCGTCATTAACCACTTTAAGGGCTATGCCGTATAAAGCCGGGGAATAATGATCATATAAGTACCCGAAATGTTTTTCGTTCCTCGCCTTCAGGCCAAGTACCAATTCGGATTCTGTATATGTGACTGCTGCTCCCAATGTATTGTATTAGTTTGCAGGCACTAAAGTAATAGGGATTTTTAACATTACAAAATTTTCACTTATTTTATTTGTGAAATATCATTTTGTAATCTACGCTGATCTTGCCTTTTGTGATGTCTTCCAGTTTGCCTTTCAGCATCCTTCTCTTTAATGGCTTCAGGTGATCGATGAACAGTTTACCATCAATATGGTCGTATTCATGAAATATAACACGGGCAGTTACGCCTGTGAAAGTCTTTTCCTGTGGCTGGAATTTCTCATCTACATAACGGATTGTTACGGTTTCCGGGCGGTAAACGTCTTCACGGATCTTAGGAATGCTCAGGCATCCTTCATTATAAGGCCATTCTTTACCGCCGGTGCTTACAATATGCGCATTGATAAATACCTCTTTCGCGCCATTATCGCCAGGATATTCATTCTTCTCATCCTCTTCCAGATTGTTGATGATCTGCTCACTATCTATTACAAAAAGACGGATCGGCCTGTTGATCTGCGGCGCTGCCAGTCCCACCCCATTAGAAGCGTACATGGTTTCCCACATATTGGCAATAAGTTGCTCTAACTGAGGGTAATCAGGAGTTATATCTTCACACATTTTCCGTAATACCGGATGACCGTAAGCAACTATAGGTAGAATCATTGTAAAAAATTTTCAAAAATGCAAAGGTAAGTATCAATCGGGAAATAGGGATCAGGAATTGAAATGCAGTGAGTAAATGTCACTGCACTACATAAGCCCCGAACTTTCAATTACTTATACTGCAAATACTCCTGCAGGATGATCGTGGCGCTGATCTCATCGACGAGACCCTTGTTTTGCCGGTCCTTCTTTTTCAGCCCGCTGTCTATCATAGACCGGAAGGCCAGTTTAGAAGTGAAGCGTTCGTCCACTTTCTTTACCGGTATCTGCGAAAAATTCTTCTGGAGGATGCGCACACATTCTGTTACAAGGGCAGTAGCATCTGTAGCCTCGCCGTCCAGGTTCTTTGGTTCCCCTATCAGGATCAGTTCTACTGCCTCCAGGGCCAGGTATTTCTTGAGATAAGGGATCAGGTCGTGCGTAGCCACCGTGGTAAGGCCGGAGGCAATCATCTGCAGCGGGTCTGTTACTGCAAGACCTGTTCTTTTTTTCCCGTAATCTATTGCAAGGATGCGCGCCATAAGAATAAGTTAACCGATGATAAACATGTCGGCAATGGCGAATACGGCAAATACCACGCTGGCAATACCATTTGTAGTCATAAAAGCGATGTTGACACGGCTGAGATCATTGGGTTTTACCAGCAGATGCTGGGAGATCAGCATCACAACAAACACCAGTGCGCCGATTGCATATAACCAGTGAAAACCACCATAGAGCCCGATAATAATGGCCAGTACACCTGCTACCAGGTGCAAGGCCTCAGAAAAATGCAGTGCCCCTGCTTTTCCCAGCCAGGTGGGAATAGAGTTGAGGGAGAGGGAACGGTCGAAATCTTCATCCTGTAAAGAATAAATAATATCGAAACCTGCTACCCAGCAAAGTACAAGACAGGACAATAATACCGGCAATACCGCAAAATGACCTGTCACCGCCAGGTAAGCGCCCACCGGCGCCAGGGATAAACCCAGCCCCAGCACCATATGACACAGGGCTGTGAAACGTTTGGTATAGCTATATCCCAGCACTACCAGCAAAGCTACCGGCGACAGGATAAAACACAATAAGTTGATGAACCAGGTGCAGCCGATGAACAACAGGCAGTTCACGATGACAAAGGTCAGCGCATTCTTTTCTGTGATCACTCCCCGGGGAATCTCCCTGTTCACGGTACGTGGATTTTTCCGGTCAATATCCGCATCCAGGTAACGGTTAAACGCCATCGCTGCACTGCGGGCAAATACCATACACAATACTACCAGCAGAAATGACTGCCAGCTGAAAGAGTTGCCTGTTTTGGTGGTAGCGATAAAAAAGCCTGTAAGCGCGAAAGGCATCGCGAATATAGTGTGACTGAATTTTACCAGCGAGAGGTATTTATTAACCGTTACGATCATTGTGCCTGTTTTTTCATTTTTACAAATATATCCCAAACCACAATACCAGTGCTCACAGAGATGTTTAAGGAATGTTTCATGCCGGACTGCGGTATTTCGATGCAAGCATCCACCAGTTTCATGACTTCTCCATCTACGCCCGTTACCTCGTTGCCGAACACCAACGCCAGCGGCCGACCGGCTGCCGGCTCAAAGGTATCCAGCATAACGCTGTTCTCCGCCTGTTCTATCGCCATAATAATATATCCCGCCTCCCGGAGTGCCGTTACCGCTTCCACCGTTGTGGGAAAGTACTGCCATTCAACAGTTTCGGTAGCGCCTAAAGCTGTTTTCTGAATATCGCGGTGAGGAGGAACGGGGGTATATCCGCATAAAACGATGCCCTGTAACAGGAATCCATCTGCCGTACGGAATACCGATCCTACATTATGCATACTGCGCACATTGTCCAGTACCAGCACCAAAGGTGTTTTATCTGCCGCCTTGAACTGGTCCACCGTTTTGCGGCCAAGTTCATCCATGCTTAATTTTCGCATTTTGCAAAAATACGATAAAATGAGTAGTGTACCGGTATGTGCACATCTGCCCTTCAGCACGTCCCGACATTATTATATATTTGCCGAATGGCAAAAAGCAAATCAGTAGAAACCCCTCTCATGCAACAGCATAAGGCTATTAAAGCCCGATACCCGGACGCCGTGCTGTTGTTCCGCGTGGGAGATTTTTATGAAACTTTTAATGAGGATGCGATCATTGCGTCCAAAGTACTAGGTATCGTGCTCACCAAAAGGGCAAATGGTTCGGCATCTCAGCAGGACCTGGCAGGTTTTCCACATCATTCCCTGGATACCTATCTCCACAAGCTGGTAAAAGCAGGCTACCGTGTAGCGGTATGCGATCAGCTGGAAGATCCCAAAGCGGCAAAAGGTATTGTTAAACGCGGGGTGACCGAAATGGTGACTCCCGGTGTGGCCGTCAACGACAAGATCCTCGAAAATGCCAGCAATAACTTCCTGGCGGCAGTGCATTTCGGTAAAGACCAGACGGGAGTATCCTTCCTGGATATTTCCACCGGAGAGTTCTTCGTTGCCCAGGGCAGCCTGGAATATGTGGATAAACTCCTCCAGAGCTTCAAACCCGCAGAAGTCATCTTTGCCCGTCAGCAGCAGAAACATTTCAAGGAGCAATTCGGCTCTAAATTCTATACATATACAATGGAAGAGTGGATCTTCACGGCTAACTATGCCCATGAGATCCTGCTTAAACAGTTTGAAACACACAGCCTCAAAGGTTTTGGTGTGGAAAGCCTTTCCGAAGCCATCATTGCGGCCGGCGCCGCCCTGCATTACCTGCGCGACACCGAACATCCGCACCTGCAGCACATCACCGGTATTCAACGGATAGAACAGGACGACTTCCTCTGGATGGACCGTTTCACGATCCGTAACCTGGAATTGTTAGGCAGTAGTGTTGAAAACGGGAATACGCTGCTGGCTACCCTCGACAGCACCGTGACCCCTATGGGCGCCAGGCTGCTGAAACGCTGGCTGATACTCCCCCTGCGGGACATCAACCAGATCAACGAGCGACTCGATGTTACCGAGTTCTTTATTAAACAGGCAGACCTCTCCCGCGATCTGCTGGCGCATCTCAGGCAGACCGGCGATCTGGAACGTCTTGTATCCAAAATACCGCTGCGGAAGATCAACCCACGGGAGGTCATGTCCCTGGCCAAAGCACTGCAACAAGTAGAAGGTGTTAAGCAGCTATTGGCGCAATCAGGGCATCCTTACTTAACACAGCTCAGTGAAAAACTGGACCACTGCCCGGGCATCCTCTGCCGCATACTGGAACAGATAATGGAAACGCCACCCGTACTTGTCAGCAAAGGCAGCGTGATACAGAACGGCGTACATCCGGAACTGGATAACCTCCGTACCATTGCCCATTCCGGAAAGGAATACCTGCTGCGCATCCAGCAAACAGAATCTGACGCTACCGGCATTCCAAGCCTGAAAGTAGCTTTCAATAACGTATTCGGTTACTACCTGGAAGTAACAAACGCCCATAAGAACAAAGTGCCGGACACCTGGATCCGCAAACAGACGCTGGCCAATGCAGAACGCTATATCACTCCGGAGCTGAAAGAATATGAAGAAAAGATAGTAGGTGCTGAAGAAAAGATCCTGGCCCTGGAAGCACAACTGTTCGACGATCTGCTGCTGGCCCTGCAACCTTATATCCAGGCCATCCAGCAGAATGCGCAGCTGCTGGCACGTATAGACTGCCTGCTGAGTTTTGCGCACAACGCCATCCACTATAAATACCGTCGCCCTAATGTTACGGACGGTTATCACCTCGACATCCGCGAAGGCAGACATCCAGTTATCGAACGCGGTTTACCGCCGGGTGAAAGTTATGTGGCGAACGATATATTGCTGGATAAAGATCAGCAACAGATCATTATCCTGACAGGTCCTAACATGAGCGGTAAATCAGCCCTCCTGCGTCAGACAGCGCTGATCACACTGATGGCCCACATGGGCAGCTTTGTGCCTGCGGCAGCAGCTGAAATAGGATTGACAGATAAGATATTTACCCGCGTCGGTGCTTCTGATAACCTGAGTGGCGGCGAATCCACCTTCATGGTTGAAATGAATGAAACTGCCAGTATTATCAACAATATCACATCACGCAGTCTTGTGATACTCGATGAAATAGGCCGTGGTACCAGCACTTATGATGGTATCTCTATTGCCTGGAGTATTGTGGAATACCTCCATGATATGACATCGCACAAGCCTAAAACGCTTTTCGCCACGCACTATCATGAACTGAATGAGCTGGAGAACAAGCATAGCCGTATCAAGAACTTCCATATTACCAATAAGGAATCCGGCAACAAAGTGATCTTCCTCCGTAAACTGGCGCCAGGCGGCAGCCGTCATAGTTTCGGTATTCATGTGGCCCGTATGGCTGGTATGCCGCCACAACTGATACAGCGCGCCAATGAAGTGCTGGCGCACCTGGAAGAGAAGCACATCGATGCGCCGCTGGAGAAACATATGAAGGATATTGCCACACCACCGCCCAAGGTACAACTCAGCATCTTCGACGCGCATAGCGATACCTTTAAACAGATCAGGGACATGCTGGGAGATGTGGATATTAACAGACTGACACCCGTGGAGGCCTTGCTGAAGCTGAATGAGATTAAGAATCTGATATAATAAAAGAGGGCTCGTTTAACACGAGCCCTCTTTTATTATTTACGTTTTATTTCCGTTTCCTCATCCCCTTTCTCATAAGGGATTGTCATCATGATCATCGTCATCATTTCATCTTTCGTTCGCATTGCACCAT
The DNA here is from genome assembly GCF_023100805.1 of Chitinophaga filiformis. Taxonomy (NCBI): domain Bacteria; kingdom Pseudomonadati; phylum Bacteroidota; class Chitinophagia; order Chitinophagales; family Chitinophagaceae; genus Chitinophaga; species Chitinophaga filiformis. Next base: position 2,273,536 of record NZ_CP095855.1, on the reverse strand, counting down.
ATACCAGCTGAGGCGGGAAAGACGGATTGGATGCGTTATTCACAGTATTATCATATGTACCTTCGATAGTAAGCACAGTACCTTTCGGGATCTTTATCAGTTTCGGGAACCAGTACACCTCTTGCCAGTTGAAATCCCACTGTGGAATAGAGACTAATCGTATCGTATCTTTTTCCGGCGTTACGGCATATGCTTTGAATGTCTTACCCAGCAGGTGCATATGCGGCCATACATACATAAGCGACTGTGTTTCGGGGATCTTCACATTCAGTTTAAAGCTCTTCTCCACATTGGCAGGAATATAAAAGAAAGGCTCGATATCCTTCTCCCCTACTCCACCCGAGCCATATGTTGTCGCTTTTATGAAACGCTTTACCGGCTTCTTTTTGAAGAAGAACTGTACGCCGCTGATCACCTCTTCATCTTTCCCCACAGGTGCATAGTGTACTGTCAGCAACACCACGCCCCGTTTAGGCATGACCCAACCCATATCCTCAGGATAAGACTCATAGCTGCTGCCAGGTATCCATCCACCGAAATACTTCATCATTTTTCGGTAGCTGACATATTGCTGGTAGTAATCAAGATGCGACTCCGTATTATCGACATAGTCTGCCGTATTGTACAAGTCAGCATCCGGCACATCATCTATTTCATAGTTGGCGTGATGGATCACCTTCTTGTTGTTCGAAGTAAATTCTATGGCTTCTACAGCAACGGAATCCGGCAGTTCAAAAGGTAATTTATAAACGATGAAACGTTCAACGTTATCTCCTTTCAGTACATAGGACGATTTCATTCTGAGCACAAGGTCGGGCTCGCGGTTGAATAGGGTGCCACTTACAAAAGCCGGCGCTGCTTTTTCCGTGCTTTCTCCCCTGGGCATACCGTGCTCCGCCCATTCTCCGATCAGCCTGATCTCTTCGTCTGACAGTTTTCTTTCATTGGCAAAACCTACATAATGAGGATCTGGCTTCCAGGGCGGCATATAATGGTTTTCTGTCACCCGTTTTATAAAGGACGCTCTTTTGGCAACCTCCTCGTAAGTGAGGAGAGAAAACGGCGCCGCTTCACCCTGCCGGTGACAGGGAGTGCAATTGCGGTGAATGATGGGGGCAATATGTTGCGACCAGGTGATCTGCTGAGCAGAAACGTTGCATATAAATAAAGGAAGCACCAGATAGCAGCAAAGCGATATAAAACCTTTTGAGAACATTCTCTGATGGTAAAAAGATCAGTAAAGAAATGTGGGCTATAACCAGAGTAGGTAACGCTTTGATGTAAACCTGGCAAGGAACAATATTCTCACCTTAAACAACTGGTATAGCAATTAAATTATAGGACCTGACTGTACGAGGTCATCTGTAAAGACGATCATCTATAGACTGTGGCTGATAAATAGTTCATTTTTTTCACAAAATAAAAAACTGATTCCATATAATATAAAAATTCACCCTGATTGTGATCATTGGGAAATGGAATAGTTAAAAAAATAAGGGCCGGCACATGGCCAGCCCTTATCTGAGGATATTTTAACCAGGATTATTTAACATCCCAGAAAATCTTAGTGTCGCGGGTATCCTTAGCAGCCACTTTGCTGTAGTTTTCAGCGTTGTACAGTTTTTCAGTGCTAGGGTACAACAGACGTACAGGAGGTTTTGGAGCGGTAGCGTTGCTTACGGTTGCAAACTGCAGCGCCGGGTAATCTGTCCTTCTGATTTCAGCCCATGACTGGTTAGTCTGCAATACGAAGAAGTGTTCCCATTTCTGAAGCCATATCTTCTGCAGTTTTTCAGTCTGCGTACCGGCATAAGCGATAGCTGGTTTAGCCAGGTAAGCATCTATAGCAGTGGCGGTTGGAGATGTGAGGGCCGCACGGGTGAATGTAACACCCTGTTTCTTGATAGCTGACTGGTTGATACCGTAGTAGAATTCGATAGATTGTTTGATACCGTTGGTATATTCAGCAGCAGCATCACCCAAGCCCCATCTTTCATTTGCTTCTGCTTTCAGGAAGCTAACTTCTGAAGCTGTAATGATCACACCAGGGATGTTGTCATTGTACATGAAAGTAGCTGTATCGTATACTGCATATAAACGTCTGGCATCTTCAATATCACCAACGCTACCGTTGTAAGGGAAGCCTTTGAAACCATTTTCATCATCAGCATCCCATAATACTTCTACACGTGGGTCTGCGTTATCCACCATTACAGTGTTCAGCAGATATTCAGGTGCGAAAGAATAGTCACGGAATACATCGGCCAGGTCACTTCTTACAGCAGTAGGACTTTCTCTGAACAACACGTTCTGTGCATTATTTGCAACTAACGGATAAGCATTCGCATCGCTCAGCATTGCAGTTACTTCTGTTTTTGCAGTTGTCTCATCTACATTGGACGTACGCATTAACAAGCGCAGGCGCAGAGAGTTTGCATAACGCTGCCATGCAACCAGGTCTCCTTTTAACAGGATATCAGAACCGGTAAGTTCAGATTTAACCTCACTTGCTACAGTCACTGTATCGAAGTAAGTGTTCAGCGCTTTCAGATTAGCGATGATAGTAGAATACAGTGTTTTAGCATCATCGTACGCAGGGTCCTTGATGAAACGGTCAGGAGTATTCAATCCACCAGCCTGAGAGAAAGGAATATCTCCCCAGAGATCGATCATCTGTGCAGCCTGGTCATATACCAATACTTCAGCACATTTCAGATAAACCAGGTTTTTCTGCTGCTGGTCTGCTGACATCTTACCGAGTGTCAGCTGCATTTCGCGGTAGTTGCTGAGTATACCGGGACCGTTATAGTTAAGATCGTTATCATCACCTTTAAAACCTGCATAGAAATCCACCCAACGGTTTTCACCGTAATCAGGATTTGCAACGTACATCTGGTTACCAGGGCCAGTTGCTACAGTCTGCGTATACAGAGACAGCGTTGGCATAATGAAGGTGTAGTAATCCCAGTAGGAAGGATGTATCCTCTTGTTCAGATACATACCTGTTAAGAGTTTACTTAAGGAACCATCAGAGATTTTCTCAGGGTTCTGGTAAGACTCCTCTATCTTTTTGGAACAGGAACTGAACATGCCTGCCAGCGTACAGAGAAGGGTTATATTTAAGAAGATTCTTTTCATTTAATTTCTATTTATCCGTTTTTTACAATTACATCATATTAGAAACGTGCACGCAGGCTCGCACCCAAGCTTCTTGTAGGACCTGCGGTACCACCATCGATACCCTGATCCAGCCAGGAAGAACCAACAGCAACTTCAGGATCTACACCATAAGGCAGAGATTTGTAAACATAGAACAGGTTACGTCCTATGAGAGAAAATTGCAGGCCCTGGAAATGCAGCTTGTTAGCAAATGCTGATGGCAGTGAATAAGTCAATGCAATTTCACGTACTTTGATATAACTGTTTTTTAACACAGCAGCGGAGTAGTCTCCTTCAGTTTCCCAGTTATAGTTGTTCATGTAGTAGTCAGCAGCAGAGATAACCCTGTCATTTTTACTACCGTCAGCTTTTACGCCAGGCAGGATCAGACCATCATGACGTGTGCCATTAGGATCTGCTACATAGGTATATTTCGTAACATCCTGAGATGCTTCATCACCCACTACATGGTAAGCGATACCGCCATGAGCGGCATCTCTGTACTGCAGGGTAGAATTAAACATACCTGCGCCGATCTGGTAATATGTAGGAGTAGAGATCAATTTGCCACCGAAACGGTAATCCAGTGTGAAGTCCAATGCAAAGTTCTTGTAAGTAACAGTGTTGGAGAAACCACCTACAATTTTAGGCATCAGGTTACCAACTTTTATGTATGAACCTTTATCAACTGTATACAGACCGTCTTCACCTACTACCTTGTTACCTTTACCATCTGTAGTATTAGGGTGTACATAGATGTTACCCAGTGCATCACCTACTTCGGAACGGATGACTACATAACCACCATCCAGGCTTCTGCTGATAAGGCTAGTCTGACCATCAGCCAGTTTATCCAGTCTGTTCCTGTTAACTGCGAAGTTGAAACGAGTGTTCCAGCGGAAGTCTTTGTGATCGATCGGAGTAGCGCTGATAGCAGCTTCATAACCGTAGTTAGACATGTCACCAGCGTTCACCAGCATAGAGGTAGCACCATTTGAACCTGCTATAGATCTGTAGAGGATCTGATCGCTCACTTTATTGTTATAGTAGCTGAAGTCTACGCTAACCTTGTTGTCTATTAATCGTAAATCCAAACCGATTTCAGCTTCTCTCTTCTTCTCTGATTTCAGCTTACCGTTACCAAACTGGGTACCGTTAGGCTGTTGGTACAGGAGATTGCCCTGGTTGTACGTAACACCCACCTGATTATACAGTACGTTGGACTGATACAGATTAGGGTGGTTACCTACGAAACCGTAAGAACCTCTCACTTTAGCATAGTTAATAGCTTTTGGCATTTTCACTACGTCAGACAGTACGAAACCGGCGTTGAAAGATGGATAGAAGTAGCTGTTTACAGCAACAGGCAGTGTAGAGGTAGACTCATAACGGCCGGTACCTTCTACATATAGGAAGCCCTTATAAGCAAAGTTCAGGATACCGAAACCTGCAACATCGTATTGTGTTGCACGCTCAGACTGACCTTTGATCTGCTGTGCCGAGTTACCGATATTGAACCAGTTTTCAGTTACCAGACCACCATCAGTAGCCACTCTGTTATATTTATAGGTAGTTTTACGTGCAGTGAAACCACCAGTAACAGTCATATCAAGGTCTTTGGTCAGCTTTGGATTATAAATTGCCATCGCATCTCCATAGAACACATTGTTGTTCCTCGCTTCAGTTGCATAAAGGCCTGTATAACCCAATGTAGCTGGCTTTTCATTGTACCTCATGTCAGATGCAGCCAGGTTGGTGAAGTCACCACCTACTCTACCTCTTACTTTCAGGTTATCCAGCACTGAAATATTCAGGGTAGCGCTGTTGATGAAACGGTTCTGAGTTTCATCGTAGCTGTTACGCAGGTTATCCCACAGGTAGTCCATCAACTGAGAAGCTCTGATATTGTACCGGATTTTATCCTGCTGATCATAGCTGGTGTTGTTATACAGTACATATTTGTAACCATTTCTTGTCTGATACTTGTTTTTATAAACGCTCATATCATCAAAACGGCTGAAGAAACCACCATAAGAGTTGAAGATATTGCTGGTAGCATTCGGACGATTATGGTTCATGTAGTTGTTGTAAGTAGAGATCAGATCTACACTTACTTTCTCATTCAACTTCAGGGTACCGTTGAAGCTAAAGTTGTTTTTATACAGATTACTTCCTGGCATGATGCTCTTGTAGTCTGTACGTGTATAGGAGAAACGGTAGCTACCTTTATCGTTAGCATTAGAGATCGCTACGTTTGCAACAGAATTGTAACCAGTCTGATAGAAATCTTTGTAGTTATCAGGATTAGCCACATATTTTCTTTTGGAGCCATCCCAGTAAGTTACCTCACGGCCGTCAAATTTAGCACCAAACTGGCCATATGCCCTGTAGTAAGGGTGAACAGAACCATCAGCTTCGGTGAACCAGCCTTCGTAGCTTTTACCAAAGTTTGCAGTAGCAGACAAGTTTAGTGCAGGATTGTAACCTGGACCATACACATTCTGATAATCCGGAGAATTAGCTATTTTTTCCTGGTTGTAAGAATAGTTGAATTCTACACCCATGCCTCTGCCTTTAGCACCTTTCTTGGTAGTGATCACAACAACACCGTTGGTTGCTTCAGAACCATACAGCGCAGTTGCACTTGCACCTTTCAGGATGGTCAGGGTTTCGATGTCCTGTGGGTTGATATCAGCAGCACCGTTACCATCAATTCTTCCACCGGTAGTACCGAAGGAGTTAGTAGTAGGGTTACTAAAGTTTCTAACAGGCACACCGTCGATTACGTACAGCGGCTGTGTGTTCTGACCGATAGAAGACACACCCCTTACCTGAATGGTAACAGCGCTGGAAGCGCCGCCTGGAGCAGTGATGATCTTCACACCGGCAGCTTTACCATACAGTGCAGAACCAATGGTAGGGCTCGCAGTCTGTGTTAACTCTTTCGCGCTAACAGTGCTCACTGCATAACCTAATGCACGGGTTTCTCTCTTGATACCCATCGCAGTTACCACTACTTCGTTCAGGTTTTTGTTGTCTTCCTGAAGAGTCAAATCGAAAGAAGTTTTACCTGCTACAGGTACTTCCTGAGTAACAAATCCAACATATGAAATCACCAATGTAGCTTCTGCTGGCACCGACAGCTTGAAACTTCCGTCCGGGTTTGACATGGCGCCGTTGGAAGCACCCTTTTCTTTGATGGTAACACCTGGAAGTGGTGTCCCCTTTACGTCTTTGATAGTTCCCGTAACTGCTATCTTATTCTGTGCTAAAGCAGTAAAGCAGCAGCATAAGAAAAGCAATGTACACACAAGGAGAGATCTTCGCATAGCTTTCTTTTGGATTTAATTATTATTTGTTGTTTAGTCTCAAAGTTGAACATAGATATCCCGGGTCGCCTGACCGGCAACAAAAGGGGAACCTAAAGATTTTAACATAGATGTAAAAGCAGGTTATAGTATACCGCTAAGCATAGCCCGTTCGAATCGTCTTTCTCGATTTCCGTTTTTCCTCATAAAAAACACTTAAGGCATAGGCGTCATCCAGTCCGCACAAGTTTTTATTAATAGTTACTCTTGTTTACTCAATGCATGTCCCAATAAATTACACAATCTCAAATTCACACATTAAACAAAATCTTACTTTTTGTTAATGGATGCCAAACTATAAAAAATAAAATGAAGAACAAAAAACATTTAACAGTTTTTTGCCTTTTTGTTAACAATGCATTAAAAATGAGAAGATTACATGTTTAATTAACAAAATAATATCATGTATCCTCTTTCAAAACCTTTCATTTTTCTTCAGAATGACGCTTTCATCGTCTTTCTCATAAGGTAAATAAACCATAACCAATGTTAACATTTCATCAGTGGACTTCATGTCTCCATTAGAGTAAACTAATTGCGGTGGGTTAGATGGGTTATTCGGGTTATTAGCGGTGTTGTCATAAGTACCCTCTATGGTGAGGATAGTACCTTTAGGGATTTTTTTCAATGTTGGGAACCAGTATATCTCCTGCCAGTTGAAGTTCCAGTCAGGGATGTGTACCAGTTTGATTGTGTCTTTCTCCGGAGTTACACCGTAGGCCTTAAAGATCTTGCCCACATAGTGCATGTGTGGCCACACATACAACAGGGATTGATCTTCCGGGGTGGTCACTTTTACTTTGAAGGTCTTAACAGCGTTGGCCGGGATGTAAAAGAAAGGGTCAATCTCTTTTTCACCGACGCCGCCAGAGCCCAGGCTTATCGCCCTTATATGACGTTTTACAGGTGTTTTCGTAAAATAAAATTCCACGCCGCTCACATTATCCTCTTCCTTTGCTACCGGTGCATAGTGCATGGTCAGCAATATCACTCCTCTCTTCGGCATTATCCAACCAATATTTTCAGGATAAGATTCTCCAAAAGAACCTGGTATCCATCCGCCGTAGTAGATCATGTGTTTTCTGAAAGGAACATACTGATCATACTTGAAGCGATTGTCTTCAGTCAGATTGATGTAGTCGTCCGTATTGTAAATATCCAGATCGGGTACTGCATCAACTTCATAATTCGCGTGGTGGATGATCTTATGATTTGTTGTCGTGAACCGGACTGCTTCCACATTGGCAGAGTCAGGCAGTTCAAATGGTATTTTGTATACAATAAATCTTTCCAGGTTATCTCCCTTCACATGAAAGGGTTTATTCATTTTCAGCACCAGGTCTGGCTTACGGCTGCCATGTGTACCAGCCACAACGATCTCTTCATCTTTTACCGCAGTCTTCTTCCCTTTTGGCATATTATTATCAGCCCATTCTGCAATCATGGCTATCTCCTCATCAGTCAGCTTTCTCTCATTTGCAAAAGTAGAATAGTGCGGATCGGGTTTCCATGGCGGCATGTACTTACTCTGTGTTACCTTCTTTACAAAGGCAGCTCTTTTTGCAACATCATCGTATGTCACTAACGGGAAAGGCGCAGCATCTCCATTCTGGTGGCAGGGTGTACAGTTACGGTGTATCAGCGGAGCAATATGTTCACTCCATGTAATACGCTGTGCTGTTACACGTGATATATTGAAGACAAAAAAGATTACAATTGATACTGCAATGCTGTATCGCATATGCGCCGCTTAATATAAAACTCAATAATTACTGATCAGACAACCAATTGGCGTTGTTTGCGATACCAGTTCATTTCCTACTAACAAGTTGCTGATCGCCTGCTCCAGGTACTTTCTCGTAGCCCTTACTCTTTTAGTGCCCAGTCCCGTTACCCAGTCATCGATCAGGCCTCTGTAATATTCCTTTCCATTATTGCCGATGAGCAGGGCTTCCGGCGTAACAGTAGCATTGAGATAATTAGCCACTCTCTTATCGGTATCCATCAATATAGGGAAAGTGATATTGTAATCCTTCGCGTATTCTGCTACTTCACTCTTTGTGAAGGTCTGGCCACTGATGATGCCATAGAACTGTACATCCTTATACTTATTCTGCAGGTTCTGCAACACGGGCGCGTAGTTCTTGCATAAAGGACATTCAGGAGAAAGAAATATATATACCACTGGTTTGCCTGCTGGCTTTACAGTAAATGTTTTTCCATTATAATCTTTTAAACGGCCGGCAGACATCACATTGGCGCTGGCAATCAATTGCGCGCTGAGTGTATGTACCGACAATATCCCCGACAGCAGGGCACAAATAAATAGTCTCGACATAACGAAATTAGTTTATCATAACACTTAATCCGATCCTGGTTGATATAAAGGCAGTGGTGTGTCTGCCTTGTTCTTCATAACTTCTAAAACAATCCGGTTGATAAAATCTGCTATCTTCTTCTTCCCTGTTTACCTCTACATTAAATGGTAAACCGCCTGTTGATTCTTTTCTCTATACTTACGACTGTAAGATATACAAATAAATAAAAATATCGTATAAAGAAATGTACTTTTTTACACACTCTACTCTACTCAGTCCTCAACAACATATCGATCAATCTAATATATATGATTTACATGAAAGTGCCCCGTCAGATGACGGGGCACTTCTTATTTTCACTCTTCTATTTCTTATCCCACCATACGCGGCCAAAGATATCAGAAGGGCCTTCACCGAAATCCGGATTCTGGGCCATTTCATCTAAAGCAGCCTTGTTGTTGGCAGCGTTCACATTAGTTTCGTTAGCAACGTTCAGGGAAGCTCTTCTTGGAATAACCTGTACTACACCGTTTGCTTTCATTACTTCAAGCGCCAATGGAGTAGTAGCATTAGGCATACCTAATCTTTTCAGAATAGCCCATGCTTCATTTGGCGTTTTGAAATAATTCAGGAAAGCCTGTGATGCGATCAATCCTTCGGCATTAGCCGGATCATACGCTACTCCCGGTTTGGTTTTATAAGCAGCGATTTCAGCATCTGTAAGCGGAGTATAGTCGCCCAGTCTTGCATCAGAAGCCATTTGATCATAGTTCCGGATAGAAGCCTCGATACCCTGATAGTACCATCCTTGTGCATCGCTGCCTGCAATACCTTTTGCGGCCATTTCAGCACGCAGGAAACAAAGATCCGCAAATGTCAGCAAAGGAAAAGTAGCATGCCCCTGTCCTACCGCATCTTTATAGACATACTCCGGTTGGAACAGGCGATACTGGATAAGAGACACTGTATCCAACGTCTGGTCCTTGCCCTGACCATTTTTAATCTTCCTTGTCCGGAAGTAGCCAGGATTAGCGCTTACCGCATCCGGGCTGGAGAAAGAACCAACATACTGGTTAGGATTGAATACTGCATTAGCAGGCAATGCACCCTGAGCTACGGCAGAATCAAAGTTTTCTTTTGAATAATCATTTTTCTGATAGAATACCCTCAGGCGAGGATCTCCTGTAGCAAGCATGAAATCCAGCAGTGACTTTGAGGCGTGGAAGCCGGCGGGGTTCCAGTTGCCGCCCTGTGTGAATTTATCTCCTGCCAGCAATTTCAGGTCATCGCTATTACTCTCGAACAGGTTGCCTGCTGCCAGTACTTCCGTTGCAATACTTTTGAACTTGTCAGGCGCTACTTTAGATAAGCGGGATGCAATCTTCAGACGCAGCGTGTTCGCACATTTCAGCCACTTTGCGGAATTACCACCGTAGTAAAGATCATTGGCTCCATAAGATACCTGCGGTACTGAATTGTCAGACAGCACTGCACTGATAGCCTTCAATTCGCTATCCCACAAAGTATACAGCTGCTCCTGCGTATCGTACTTAGGTGTAAAGTTACCAGTATAGCGCGCCTGGAAAGCCTCGGAATATGGTATGCTACCGTTGATATCAGATACGTACCATGCGTAATAAATATTCAGGATCTGGGCAATGGCTACCTGATGTTTTCTCTTAGCCTGTTCGTCAGCGGGCATCGCTTCGATCAGCTTTACCACGTTAGTCAGGTCATTACCGATTCTTGTATAGTAATATCCGTAGCGGTTATTTGCGTTACCAGTATTATCACTGATGAAATTCGCACTATTACCTCCATTAGCCACAATCGATTCAGTGAATGGCATGATGGTACGGTAAAAATCATAAAAGTATTCAAAGTCGCCGCTATGGATCTGAACTACGGCATCAAGGAACTGGCCTTCAGGCTGTATGATAGGTAGCTTTTCAGGATTTGTATTGATTTCTGCAAACTTGCTTTTCTGACAGGCTGCGAATGTACCAAGTATCATCGCATAAATGCCATACTTTTTAAACTTGCTATATATAGTTGTCATCTGTTTTCTTTTTTCTTCTTGAATTATATGTCTCTTTTAACTTAGAAAGAAGCCTGCAGGTTGAAGCCCATGCTTCTTACGAAAGGCACACCACCATAATCAGCTGCTGAAGCAGATGAGTTGTTGTACAGACCTTCCGGGTTCAGGCCGCCAGGCAGGCTGCTGTAAATATAAAAGAGGTTTCTTCCCACCAGGTTCACACGCAGGTTGTTCAGTTTCAGTTTAGAATAAACAGAAGCCGGAACATTGTAACCAACAGTTACTTCACGCACAGCTACCCATGAATTTGTGAAGATGGCATTTTCACGGATGCCCTGTCCCCATGAACCGAGGCGGTAGTAATAATCCCATGCATGTTTTGGTCTCATCAGGCCCTGCTCGTATGCCTGCTGGTAGGTCATACCACTTGCATCAACTGCCGCACCACCATTGAGCGGGGTCAGCGTAACACCTTTTGCAAACACACCATCAGGAATGATACCGTCATTGTACGCATTTCCGTTAGCATCAGTCCATGCAAGACCACCACTTTCCTTATCACGTCCTGCCAGTGTATTCTTCAGCGCACCGCCGGAATAAGCATAGTTGTAAGTAGCAGAAGAATATTTGCCTCCTACTTTAGCATCTACCAGCACATTCAGGTTAAAGTTTTTGTATCTGAAACTGTTGGTCCAGGAAGACTGGAATTTAGGCTGGATAGTACCGATGTCAACATAGCCAAGACCTGCATCGCTTGAACGCAGATAACGGCCATTTGATCTCAATACTTTCTTACCGTTAGCAGAAGGTTTTGAAGGATCGTTATAGTATGTATATGCATATTTGGTTTGCATTATACCATATTCGGCGCCTTTACGCGCAATTACCAGCACATCGCTACCCTGAGAATAACCGTTAGGCAGTTCCAGTGCATTTACACCTTCAGCAATTTCCTTTACGATGTTCTTATTGCGGGTGAATGAGAGGGTAGAGTTCCAGTCAAAGTCCTTTGTCTTAACAGGAACAGTGTTCAGCAATATTTCAATCCCTGTGTTCTGTACGTTCCCCGCGTTGATCAGACGGCTGGTTACACCACTTTCCTGTGGCAAAGAGAGAGGTATAATCTGGTTGAAGGTGTTCTTTCTGTAAACTGCCACATCGATGCCTAAGCGGTTATTCAGGAAACGAACGTCTGCACCAGCTTCAAAGTTACGTGTGTACTCGTTCTTCAGGTTAGGATTGCCCAGGGTATTACCATCAAATCCGAAGCGTGGAATAGTTCCGCCACCAACACCAGTATAGTTACTGATGAAGGAGTAAGTACCAATACCGGTTGTGTATGCATCAGTACCAGCACCAGTACCTGCATAAGAAGCTCTCAACTTACCGAAAGTGAAGAACTCAGGCAGGTGAAATGTTTCAGAGAACAGCCAGGAAAGGCTCGCAGATGGATAAAAGTAGTTATTCACACCATGACCATCGGCATACATCAGCGTAGAGTTCCAGTCATTTCTTCCTGTCAGGTCAAGGTATAACTGGTCTCTGAAAGCAAAGTTTGCGAAGGCATAAATAGCGTCTGTTCTAACACCTTTGATGATCCTTGCAGTAGCCAGGGGATCCTGTACTGAGTTACTGATATAGAACAGTCCCGGAGCTTTCAGACCACCACGTGTTTCAGCTTTGTTGTATTTGCCATAACCCCATCTGTAAGTCTCAGCACCTACTGACAGGTCCATTTCCAGGTCGCTGGTCAGCTTGCGGTGTCCGGACAATATTGCCTGCAGTTTACGCTGCATCGCAGTAGTAGAAGTCAGGTTATAATAGCCGCCATTGAACCCCGGATCCCTACCGAGCTCTTTACGCTCATACTGCTGAAGGTTGGTCTGCACATCACCGTTCAATGACAGGTTTAACCAGCTGAGGATGTCTACTTTCAGCCCCAAACGGCCCTGGAAGTTATCTTCGTCCTGTGTGGTATTGTATTTATTCAGGGCGAAGAAAGTTGTAGACATACCATAAGGATCATTCTGCAGCGCACCTCCGTTAGGATCAATATACTTGTCTCTCCAGTACTTGGTATCGAAGTTGCGGGACATTTTGTAAACACTGCTGAACACAAGGTTTTCATTACCACCGTTGATAGCAGGGTTTTCTACGTTTGTCTTGCCATAGTTAGCACTTACGTCTGCAGAAACTCTGGAAGACAGTTTATGTGTTGCACGCAGGTTAAAGTTATTACGCTTGAAATTGTTGTTTGGCGCAATACCATTTGTATAGTTGTTGGAGTAAGATAAACGGAAAGTCGTTTTCTCGTTACCACCATCTACTGCCACGTTTGTATTGTAGTATTTACCTGTGCGGTAAAGATCCAGCAGGTTGTGCGGGTGAGGAGAGAAAGTAGTCCAGTTACCCTGCCAGTCTTTTACGCGCTGGCCCAGCATTTTCGGACCAAAACTGAGACCAGCCCAGTTGTTTTCGTCAGCATAAGGATCGCCGTTGTTATCTTTCGGGAAATCAGCCGGAGTATCACCAACACCATAGATATTCTGAAAGTCGATTGATTTGTATGCTTTATCATACATCTCTGCATGAGTAACGGTCACACCTAAACCCTTACGTGCAATACCTTTCTTGGTAGTGATGATGATCACGCCATTCTGGCCACGGGAACCATACAGCGCAGTAGCAGCACCACCTTTCAGTACAGAAACGCTTTCGAAATCGTCAGGGTTCAGGTTCTTCATGATGTTACCGAAGTCCTGAGAGTTACCCCACTGGTCTCCACCAGTGATACCATTCTCAAGGTACACACCGTCCACTACGAAGAGCGGCTGGTTATTCAGGCCGAGTGAGTTGTTACCCCTGATCAGGACACGTGCGCTGGACTGTGGTCCGCCACCACCTAAAGAGATGTTCACACCTGCGACTTTACCCTGTAAAGATGTAACGGGGTTTACCTGTCCTGACAATGCAACGTCCTCACCTTTAACTTCCGTCATGGAATAACCCAGCGCTTTGGTTGATCTCTTTACGTTCAACGCTGTTACCACAACTTCCTGTAATCCTTTCTGGTCTTCTTCCAGAGAGATGTTCAGGCTACCGCTGTTACCTACAGCAGCTTCCTTTTTCAAATATCCGATGAATGAAAACACAAGCGTACCCGAAGGGTTGACGTTAAGCTTATAGGTTCCATTCATGTCTGTCACACCGCCGTTGGTAGTTCCTTTCTCTGAAACACTAACGCCGGGAATCGGGTAGCCCTTCGGATCTTTAACAACGCCGGTTACTGTTACCTTCGTTTGTGCCCAGGCAAACTGGAAGCACAAAACAGAAAGAACCGCAAATAAAAAAAGCGATCTCTTCATTGTTTATTCTTTTTGATTGATACTAGTGGTGGTTTAGGTATAAAGTTTAGCTATTGCCGTCGTAAGCCTGGTTAACAGGCATAGTTTCCCTGTTCGCCATTTGTAAATGGCATCATTAACTTTTGATCATGCCGAAAAGCGTCTAGATTATGTCATCACAGACATAGGTATCCTGTTTCGAAATACGTCATGTATAAATCCGATCATTGATTGAGATTAATAGTGGAAAAAGCTGCGTTTACTGACAAGTCCGTTCACAGTGAAATCATTTGATAACGAAATCACGTGAAGAAGCTGCTTCATTCTTCTTTTACGTTTAATATCCGCGAAACTTGTTACTTTCTCTTAGTTATTACTTCGATCTAAAATTTGGTTGAATTCATTATCCTGTTGTTTCTCATCACGCGTTCAACCCGTTACGCTCTCTACAATGTCAGAATTCAGCTACTGTTCAGACAATAAAATACACTGAAGAAGCTATTTCATCCTTCAACTGTTTTTTAAAATAATATCTGTGAAAACTGCTACTATTACCTGTTATCCGATCTAAAAATTGGTTGAATTCATTATTCCTGCTTAGTCTCTCATCACGCGTTCAATCTGTTACGTTCTTCACAATGCCTGAAATTTTGTTTGCTGCTTAATGCTCATTTACACCGTAGGCTATAGATATTAAACGTTTTAGCCTGTCATTCAAAAAAGAAAAAATTGTCCTGATTATTTCTATTGTTCCCCCTATGACTATGATTGTAATTGTCTCAAACTTAGATAAAGTTTTAATCCCGTGCAAATAATTTTCGCAATAATTTAACAATCTCAACGTTTATCAAACGCTCTTCGCCGAATTATAACATCTTCGTTGTATTGTTGACTGTAAAGGGTTTACGCGGAATCGCAGCTATAGTTATCTACTACTCTTTTTATACTTTATGCATTCTCATGAGGAACCGATTGCATAGATGATTCTCTTTTGCGTAACTCAAGGGAAAGTACTACTTGTTGAGGAGTGGTGGAACTATTTTCAAGTTCTGCTATCAGCAGGTGAATAAGCCTGCGTCCAATCTCTTCCACCGGCTGCGCCACACACGTAATGGAAGGACTGTGCAGGCGGAAAATATCATGATCATCGAAGCTGACCATACCTATATCCGTACCGATATGCAGACCAATGGCACGAATACTTTCTATACCACAGATGCCGAGGTAGTTCGTAGCAAAGAAGAGGGCATCGAGGTCTTTATTTGTTTGCAGATATTGTGTGATCTCCTGGATGAAACCTGCCCTGTCAAGATCGAATGGCAGCCGTTTGATGACGTTCTTGCCTGCTGGCAGGCCATGTTTCTTAAGTGCGTCTACAAAACCATCCAGGCGTTGCTGCATTTGTATCTGTGAAGAAGTGGTGGTGATAATACCGATCTTTTTATATCCCTGTTCCACCAGGTGGCTGACGGCCACATAGGCGCCCTGGAAGTTGTCTACCACCACATAATGAGAGTCTGCGATATTGGGAAAATAGCGGTCCATGAGCACCACCGGCTTCTGTAGGGATACGATCTCCTTGTCAAGATTTGCTGTTGGTGTAATGATATATCCGTCTACCTGGCGGTAACGCAATACTTCCAGCAATCCTTTTGCTTTCTCCTCGTTGTCCTCTGTACTGCCAAAAAGCACCTTATAACCAAATTTATCCGCCTCATCCTCTACAACCTTTGCAACGTTGGCAAAAAAACTGTTCGCAATGTCTTCTACTATTAACCCGATCGTCTTTGTTTTGCCAGTGCGTAAGCCTCTCGCCAGCTGATTGGGCTTATATTTCAACTTCCCTGCTATCTTGAGTATCCGCTTGCTGACCTGTTCGCTGATCCTTTTTTCCTTTCCTTTACCATTCAATACAAAAGAAACTGTTGTAGGAGAAACCCCTGCCTCTTGGGCAATATCTTTAATGGATATTCCTTTCACGAAATTCAGATTTGGTTTGATATTCATCAGAAAATTAGAACCTTAACCGCACATAGCCAAATATAATAATATTCTCTTTCTGTTTTCAGGCCTTGATTATTACGAATAAATGATGTTTTTTTAACCAAAATTTTCTAATTTGGCACTTTATAAGAAAAAGTTCTGTCAGGGGGATTTGCAATAACTGCAATAGTTGCTGCATCAATATTATGCAGCAGGACCGTATACCAGGATAGTTTGCATACACACTGTTTCGAGAGTCACACAGGGTTAAAGGGAAGATTTAAATTATAATTACATGAAACCCATTCTTATTAAAGTGGGGGCATTTGCCGACAATCAGATCACTATAATTGAGCGATGTGATCCTTATTTTAATACACCATTTCACTTCCACCCGGAATGTGAGCTTGTATTTGTAATGGAAAGCAATGGTAAAAGAATTGTGGGGGACAGCATTGAAAGTTTTGATGTTGGCGACATGGTATTTCTGGGGCCGCATATTCCACACGTATGGTACAATGATGAAAGCTACCATAAAAATAACGACCAGTTGAAAGCACGCTCCGTCGTGATCTATTTTCCGAAAGATATTTTCGGGGATAAGTTCTACGGACTGCCGGAAACAAAATCGCTTACAGACCTTTTCCACAGGGCCCAGCGGGGTATGAAGATACTCGGGCCAACCTACGATATCCTGAAAGACCAGATATTGTCCCTGCCTAAAAAAGAAGGACTGGAAAGGATCATTTCCCTGCTCAGCATCCTGAAGGTGCTGGCAGAGACAAAAGATGTACAGTACCTCGCCAGTACAGGCTATTCCCATGCCTTCAACGCAAAGGATAACCACAAGATCGACGAGGTGTTCAAATACGTAATGGGCAACTTCTCCAAAGAGATCTCCCTCCAGGATGTGGCCAGTATTACCAACCTCTCTCCGCAATCTTTCTGTCGCTTCTTTAAAAACCGCACCAAGAAATCATTTGTGCAGTTCCTCAATGAAGTGCGGATCGGGCATGCCTGCAAACGGCTGACGGAAGAAGACTGGTCTATCGCGGAAATTGCCTATTCCTGTGGTTTTAAGAACCTTTCTAACTTCAATCGCTTTTTCAAAGAGATCGTAGGTAAAACTCCAAAAGAATATAAGAACGAATTAAGACTGAAAGAAGCGTGATAACTACGCTTATTTAAGCAATACATAGCCTGGCGGCAATACCGGCCGGGCTATAAACTGATCTTCAGCCATGTAACGCACAAGGGCTGCGCTCCCGCATTGTAAATAGTTTGGTAATTGGTCAAAATGTATTAATTTCCTTTCGGCTGATGAGCAAATATGCCAGCATAAATGGAATTATCTGCTGATATTAAACCATTTATCAACCAAACTCTATTTCTGTAATCCATGTATAGTAATTATACTGATCAAGAATTACTATCGCTGCTGCAAGAAGACAGTGTAAATGCTTTTAACGTTATTTATGAGCGTTACAGTCAACCTTTATACCTTTTCATTCTCAGCAAGATAGATGGTGCTGATGCCGGTAAAGATGTTCTCCAGGACCTTTTCGCCTCATTGTGGGAAAGACGACAATCTATCAACGTAAATGAATCCCTTAAATCTTACCTGTATCAATCTGCCAGGCATAAGATCATAGACATTTACCGCAAGAATTCCACGTACCGGAAATACCTGCAACAGCTGATAGAGCACTTTGACGTACAACCCGGCGGCATTGCCGAGCTGGTAGACAGCAAAACCAGGACTCAGGATGTTTTTGAGACCATTAATCACCTGCCGGAAAGAATGAAGGAGATCTTCATGCTCAGCCGTGTTGAGCATCAGACGGTTGAGCAAATTGCGCTACGGCTCGGATTATCACAGCAAACAGTTAAAAACCAGATTACCAAAGCCCTTAAGATATTACGTGCGAACCATGCCAGGACAGATCTTGTGCTGTTCCTGCTCACCACACAGGCCATGTACTCATTTTTCGCCAACTAATGGTACCTGTACCCTATTGGTACGACATAGCTTTATCATTGGGACATTTCAAATTTGCAATCAGTGGAGCAAGAAAAGATAAGGAAATTACTGGAGCGTTATAACGAAGGCCAATGCACCCCGGAAGAAGCAGCGATCATCGAAGAGTGGTTTGACAGCATTGGCGATCAATATACATCGCCTAAAAGTGAGCAGCAGGTTCAGGCAGACCTCGGCGCAGTACAGCGTGCGCTCATGAAACAGATACAACCGGCCCCCAGGCGCTTTATGCGTTCCTGGTACTACGCGGCCGCCGCTATAACCGTGCTGGTAGCAGCCGGCGCATGGTTCTTCCAGCAAAGGCAGCATTCCGCTACGCCTGCCCTGCCGGGACAACAACCGGTGGCCGGCAACCTGGCAAAGCCTGTCCACACCGTCGATAATGGCTTTGTTACTGTCAACACGCCTAAAGGCAACCAGGAGCATATCACGCTGGAAGACGGCAGCAAAATAGTGCTGAATGCCGCCAGCAGGATCCGCTACCCGGAACATTTCAGCGGTCATCACCGCGATATCTACCTCGAAGAAGGCGAGGCCTGGTTTGACGCCGCGCCCGGCGCAGAGAACTCATTCACCGTTCATGCCGGTAATATCACAGCAACCGCATTAGGCACTACTTTTAATATCCGCGCTTACGCACACGAACAACAGATCACCGTTGCCCTGCTTACCGGCAAGGTAAGAGTGACCACCGCGTCACAGCCATCCCTTATATTACAGCCAAGCGAACAGGCCAGTTATGACC
Source organism: Chitinophaga filiformis (assembly GCF_023100805.1). Classification (NCBI taxonomy): domain Bacteria; kingdom Pseudomonadati; phylum Bacteroidota; class Chitinophagia; order Chitinophagales; family Chitinophagaceae; genus Chitinophaga; species Chitinophaga filiformis. The sequence goes on along the minus strand of NZ_CP095855.1, from coordinate 2,254,543 downwards.
TTCGCTCCCTGCAGCTTGTAAAAACTGCCTTCGACACAGAAGTAGTTACAGGCTGGCAGAAAGGCTACCTGATATTCAAAGATGCCTCCTTCGAACAGGTGCGCACCGGCATTGAGAACAGGTATGGCGTGACCATCATCAACCAAAGCGATAAGAAAGACTGGACCTATACCGGAAATTTCAGAGAGGAAACCCTGGCAAACGTTATTGAGACCATATGCCTGACAGAATCACTTTCCTACACCATTGGAAAGGACACAGTAATACTAAAGAACAAACAATAATGCTGGAAGATCTATTGGCTGTCAACAGACAGACACTTTTTCATTGAAGCTGCTTTTGAACTTAAATGTAAATGAGGCTATATGAGGGGAAAATCATACTTCTGTAAAGTATGTATTATTGCCGGCTTCCTGTTAATGCCTTCATTGACGGGTAACGGGCTTCTTTATGCCCAACAGCCACCCTCCGCCTGCAACGGATGCATCACGATTGCCGCTGGTAACAGAAGCATTGCTGAGATCATGGCTGAAATAGCCAAACAGAGCCACCTTAATTTTCATTACGATAAAACAGCCATTGATCTTAATAAAAGGATCTCCCTTCACTGTAAAGATCTTCCCGTCAGGGACGTACTTGATAAGCTTTCTATCCGTACAGGACTTTCTTTCCTCATAAAAGAAGATAAGATCATTGTCTGGGCTTCGGCAACAGCAGCTACCAGCAGTACAGGCGCGGGCGACTGTGATAACCCGGTACAGATAACAGGCCGGGTACAGGACATCCGCGGCCGGCCATTACCCGGCTCCACCATCCTTGTCAAAGGCACGCACAAAGGCGTGCATACTGATGATGAAGGCTATTACAGTATTCAAATAACGCCGGCAGATATACTCGTCTTCCGCTCTGTAGGGTTCCTTATTAAAGAGATCATTCCGGGCGAACAACGCACACTGGACGTGACATTGACCGAAAGCGTATTCGGGCTGAATGAACAGGTAGTCACCGCATTAGGTATTCCCAAAAGCAACAAAGAGCTCCCCTACTCCACCGGCCAGCTGCTCAACGACGATATCTCCACCGTAAAAGACGCCAATGTGATCAACAGCCTTTCCGGCAAAGTAGCCGGGGTCATGATCAACAGGAGCGCTTCAGGTATAGGCGGATCGGCCAGGGTCATACTCCGCGGGAATAAATCCACCCGGGAAAATCAGCCGCTCTATATCATTGACGGTGTTCCTATGGCCAACTTCACGCCTTCACAACCCACTGATATCTGGGGGCAATCGTCCGGCATTGTAGGTACCGCCGGCAGGGATGGTGGCGATGGTATCTCCAACATCAACCCCGATGACATTGAAAGCATCAGTGTCTTGAAAAGCGCCTCCTCAGCGGCTTTATATGGCAGCCAGGCGGCCAATGGCGTGATCATGATCACGACTAAAAAAGGCAACGCGGGCAAAGGGCGTATCAATGTAGCAAGCGACCTGATGGTAGACGCGCCCCTCCTGTTGCCCAAACTCCAGTTCCGCTATGGACAAACCACACGCCCTTACAAGGACGACAAAGACAAGCTGCAGCCAGGTTCTGCCGACAGCTGGGGAGATAAGATACAGGCGCCCAACCATATCAGGGATTTCTTCCGCACCGGTCTGACGTCCACCAATGGCATTTCCTATAGCGGCGGAGCAGAGAAGACACAATACTATCTGTCATATGCCAATACCATGAGCAGGGGTATTCTGCCTGCCAATCATTTCCAGCGGCATACTTTCAATACCCGTATCACCGCCAATATGCTGAAGAAGAAACTGGCCCTGGATGCCAATATTTCTTACGTGATACAGGATGTACTGAACCGCCCATCCTCCGGCCTGTATTATAATGCACTGACAGGACTATACAATATGCCCCGGGGACTGGACTTCAATACCTACAAGCAATACGAATATTATGATGCGCTCAGTAACCTGCCATTGCAGAACTGGTGGAACATCCGCAGGGACCGCGACTGGACGGGTCTGGACGACCAGCAGAACCCTTATTGGGTGCAAAAGCGCGACCAGCGCAGGGAAGCAAGATACAGGGGCATGGCCTCCCTTTCACTGAAATACCGGCTCACAAACTGGTTATGGTTACAGGCAAGGGCTAACATTGATAAAAGCAACGACCGCTATGAGATGTCTGCACACGCAGGTACACAACAGGTGCTAAGTCCGCCAAACGGCCGGTTTACCCGCGAAGTGGAAACCAACACACAATTGTATGCAGACATGATGCTGACCGGCAGCAAACAGTTGTCTTCGCAGTGGAAGCTGCAGGCTATGCTGGGTGTCAGCATCACCGATGTAAAAGCGCACGACAGAACATTGATCAGTACCAATCCTACCGCCGCAGAAGGATTGATCGTGCCGAATGTATTTTCGGTAGATAATATCTCCGCCAAAGCACTGGACGGACAAAAGAGCATCGACAAGAAACAATTACAGGCGCTTTTCGGCAGTGCACAGCTGAACTGGAAGCAGCGCGTGTTCCTGGACCTGACGGGCCGGAATGACTGGTCCAGCACTTTCGCCTTTACACCGATCAAAGACAAGGGATATTTCTATTACTCAGCAGGTATCAGTTCTGTACTGAGTGAATGGTTCAACCTGCCGGCAGCCATCAGCTTTGCAAAGGTCCGCGTGTCGTATGCCAAAGCAGGTAATGACATTGCACCTTATGCATCCAGGCCGGCCCGTTTCCTGATTATGACCACGGCTGGCGTTACCCGTATCAATTTCAATACCCGCGCTCCTTACCCGGGCATCTACCTGAAACCGGAAGATAACCGCTCGCTGGAAACAGGTGCCGAGTTCCGCTTCCTGAAAGACCGTGTTGGCATTGACGTGACCTGGTACAAGAATAACAATTATCAGCAGTATATGGAGGTACGCGCTCCCTCCGGCTCAGGCTTCCTGTTCTATTACCTGAACCTGGGCAATATCCAGAATAAAGGGTGGGAAGCAACACTGAACATTGTGCCCGTACAGAAAACACAGTGGAAATGGAATACCAATTTCAATCTGACGATCAATAGTAATAAAGTAGTAAAACTCAGCAACAACAGCATACCTGGTGCAGGGCCGGATAATTATTACGTTCTCACCGACTTCCTGACCAATATGTATGGGTCTTTTATTAAGGAAGGCGGTTCCTGGGGAGATATTTATACCAATAAGGAACTGTACAGGAATGACAAAGGACAGCTTGTTATTGATAACCAGGGCAACCTGATGACCCGGAACGTATTGAAGAAAGTAGGTAATCCCAATCCACGTTTTATGTTAGGCTGGAACAACTCCATCACGTACAAAAACTATGCGCTCAGTTTCCTGGTAGACGGTCGTTTTGGTGGTAAGGTCATGAGTGTGACCAACTCTGTGCTGGACAGCTATGGCGTTAGCGAGGCCAGCGCCAGAGCCAGGGATGCAGGAGGCGTGAAAATCAATGCCGTATATGAAGATGGCACCCCACTTACAGGTACCTACGATGAACGCAGGTATTTTGCCACCATCGGCAGCAGGGCAGGCATCGGCGAAACGTATATGTACGATGCCACCAATATCCGGCTCAGGGAGATATCACTTACCTGGAAATTACCGTTAAAGAGCAAATGGATCAACATGATGCAGGTCGGACTGATAGGCAGGAACCTCTGCTTTTTCAAACTGGATGCTCCTTTTGATCCTGAAGTATCCATGAGCAGCGGTAACGGACTACAGGGAATAGACGTATTCGGCGTATCGGCTTTAAGAAGCATTGGCGCTAATATTAAACTCGTCTTGTAAAAAGAGCTTATGAATAATGAATAAAGGAAGAACCGTAATTAACGTAATCATTGTTTTACTCTCAGGGTTGACGCTTCCGGTTGCCTGCACCCGCAACTTTGAAAGCATCAATACCAATCCCTACGATCTGTATGATGATGACCTGCAGGGCAATTTCAAACTGATTGGCGACCCGCTGGTACAAGCCATGCTGAATATCTATGTCAGCAATGACGTATCGGTTACCCAGCTGCAGCAGAACCTGATGGGCGATGTGTTTTCCGGTTACATGATGACGCCCAGTCCCTTTCAGGACAATCGCAATAACATTACCTACGACCTCCTGGACAACTGGAATGACGACGCCTGGCTGACCGCCTATGGCAATGTTATGCCCAACTGCAGGTTCGTTATGGATAAATGCAGGGGGAAATACCCCGACTTCTATGCCTGGGCACAGATCATCAGGGTATTGGCAATGCACAGGATAAGTGATATTTATGGCCCTGTTATTTATACCCGCTACGCGATGATCAATGCTGACCGCAGCATAGATTACGACTCGCAGGAAGCTGCTTACAATGCATTTTTCAATGACCTCGATTCTGCTATTACCACACTAAGCAATTATGTACCAACAGCTACGTCAAACAGGTTTAAGAACTTTGATCTCTCTTATGATGGTGACTATGTAAAATGGATAAAGCTGGCCAATACATTACGCCTGCGGCTGGCACTTCGTATATCCGAGGTCTCACCTGCCAGGGCGCGCAAGGAAGGAGAAGCTGCACTAAACCAGGAATACGGCATCCTGAACAGCATTGACGAGAACTTTACGATCAATATTGCGCCACTCACGCATCCGCTGAATGTAATCTGCAATTCATGGAATGATATCAGGATGGGCGCTTCTATGGAATCCTTCCTTTGTGGTTATCATGATCCGCGTATAAGCAGCTACTTTATTCCGGCAGATGCGCGCAACGGGATCTATCGTGGCATCAGAAATGGTATTACTATCACCAGTAAAGATGCGTATTCGGGTTTTTCAAAACTGGCCTTGCAACCGTCGCGTATTCAACTTTGTACCGCAGCAGAAGCCTGGTTCCTGAAAGCTGAAGCGGCACTCTACTCCTGGAAAGGCGCCGGCGATGCACAAGATAATTATGAGAAAGGGATCTACACTTCCTTTAAACAATATGACCTGAGCGCTGCTTACAGCAAGTATATTAGTAATGATACCTCTACCCCTAAACCATATAGTGACCCCAAAAATCCTGTGAACAATGTTCCTTCAGGCAGTCCGTATCTCAGCAACTGTACTGTTAAATGGGTGCATAATGCACCGGTACATGAAAAGCTGGAGCGGATCATCACCCAGAAATGGATTGCGATGTTTCCCGATGGACAGGAAGCCTGGTCTGAGTTCCGGCGTACGGGGTATCCAAAACTCTTCCCCGTAGTAGTCAACAACAGTGGCGGAAAAATTCCCACCTACACATTCATCCGCCGCATTCCCTTCATTCAATTTGAATATGCCACCAATCTGGCTGGCGTACAAAGAGCCGTTGCAACCCTGAAAGGAGAAGATAATGGCGGCACAAGATTATGGTGGGACAAACCATAAAATTTTTTTTTGTGGTGCATGGTACCATTCTATTTTCCGCACGACACCTTTTTATGCGCCCATGGTATTTGTAGAGACACAAAGGGACACGGCAGCGTAACACGTATTGAACATGTAAGTATAAATATCAACTAAACCAAATCGCAACATTTCACGTGCGTGAAAACGCACCGGTATGCATTGTTATGCCGTTTATCAACCAAAGGGAATAAGTATCACGCAGACATAGTATAGATGGCTTCTGAGAAAGATTGCAATGGATGCATCAGCACCCAGCTGCCCTTGCTATGTCACCATGGGTTTAAACTATTCTAATCATCCAAAAGGAGTATCTATGACAAGTAAATTACGCTTTAACAAAGCTTGCATTACTGCCGGAGTAATGCTCGGCCTTATGCTTGCAGACAGCACGCAGATGGCCTTCGCTGCTCCTATGCCTCTATCGAGCATGAGGCAGCAGAAGCAGATCAGGGGAGTCGTTAGGGACAAGAACGGTAACCCCATACCTGGTGTTAACGTATTGATCAAAAACAGCAATGTAGGTACCACCACAGGCACAGATGGCAAGTTTGTTATTAATGTTAAATCCCCATCAGACATTCTTGTATTCAGATTCATTGGTTTCCTCACACAGGAAGTACCAGCAGGAGACCAGTCATCCATCGATGTAACCCTTCAGGACGATGTAGCCAATATCAATGAGGTAGTGGTAACGGCATTGGGCATACGTAAAGAAGCGCGTAGTAATGGTTACGCTGTATCAAAAGTACAGGGCGCAGACATGACCAAGGCCAGGGAGATCAGTGTGGCCAATGCCCTGGAAGGCCGTGTGGCCGGTGTGAACAGCACGCCTCCAGCTACTGGCCCTGGTGGTTCTTCCCGTGTCACCATCAGAGGTAACTCATCCCTGAGCGGCGCCAATCAGCCATTGTATGTGGTAAATGGTATTCCGATGAACAACGCTAACCTTGGTTCCGCCGGCAAATGGGGTGGTACCGATCTTGGTGATGGTATCTCCAGCATTAACCCGGACGATATCGAAGATATGACCATCCTTAAAGGTGCGGCGGCTTCCGCGCTGTACGGACAACGCGGCGTGAACGGTGTGATCCTCATCACCACCAAGTCAGGTAAAGCCGGAAAAATGCAGGTGGAGTTAAACAGCAACGCCACTATTGATAAGGCAAATGATTTCCTGGACTTCCAGGAGGTATACGGACAGGGTATTAAAGGTGCAAAACCAACTTCAGTAGATGCTGCAATGAACGCTGGCCTGTCCAGCTGGGGCAGCAAATTGGATGGCTCTCCTGCCACCATGTTCGATGGTGTATCCCGCCCTTATTCCAAACAGGGTAACCACATCAAAGACTTCTATAAAACAGGATCTACGTTCAGCAATACGCTCGCAATAGCGGGTGGAAGCGATAAAACAACTTACCGCATTGCACTGGGAGATCTGCGCAGCAATGGTATATATCCTAATACAGAATACATCCGCGACAACGTAAACATTGATCTCAACTATAAATTATCAGATAAATTCAGCGGGCAGACAAACGTTATCTATGCGAAGGAAGTCACCAACAACCGTTCTAACCTGAGTGATGCTCCCGGTAACGGCAACTATGCCATTGCCTTCCTGCCGGCCAACGTGGCTGCAGCCACCCTGGCTCCCGGTTATGATGCACAGATGAACGAAATAAGGTACAGTACGGATAAATTCAGTACGAACCCTTTCTTTGCTGCCAACCGCTTTATAAACAACACAAAGAAAGATCGTGTCCTGGGCGTAACAAGCCTGCGGTATACGCCCTTGCCATGGTTGTTCATCCAGGCTCGTGTAGCGAATGACTACTTTGGCTTCAACGCCACATCTATCACACCTACAGGTACTGCTTACCGTGAAAAGGGTAGCCTGGACATGGAACGTAACCGCCAGTTCAATGAAACAAACATTGACGCGTTACTGGGTATCAACAGGGAAATTGTGAGCAAGCTGAATCTGAATTTCACTGCCGGCGCCAACCTGCTGAAGAAAAAAGATAAGGTAAACGACGTGACTGCTTCCAACTTCGCATTCCCATTCGTTTACAATCCCACCACAGCGGCTACCAAAGACAGTAAGATCACAGAATATAATAAAGAAGTGCAGTCGGTATATGGTTCATTGGAATTATCATGGAACAGTATATTATACCTGACTGTGACTGACCGTAATGACTGGAGCAGCACTTTGCCAAAGCAGAACAATTCCTATAATTACCCCTCTGTAAGCGGATCTTATGTATTCTCAGAAACATTCAAAACCAACTGGCTGAGCTTCGGTAAGATCAGGGCAGGCTATGCACAAGTGGGCGGCGATGCTGAAGAATATAAAACAGCGCTTTACTACAGCACCATGAGCAGCAGCGTCAACGGTGTGCCAATAGGTGATATAGATAATAAGATCCCTAACAAGGCGCTGAAACCACTGAAGGTAACAGAACTGGAGATCGGTACTGAATTGAAACTGTTCAACAACCGTGTATTCGGTGACTTCAGCTGGTACAATAAACAGGCATCCAACGACATCGTAACCGCTACAGTATCCGCAGGATCCGGTTACAACAGTGCCCTGGTGAATGTGGGTAAACTGGAGAATAAAGGTATAGAACTGATGATTGGCGGTACGCCGGTAAAGACTGCTAACTTCGGATGGACCACTACTTTCAACTTTGCGCATAACAAGAATAAAGTGATAGCACTGGCAGAAGGACAGAATTCCATGCTGGTGGAAGGTGGCGAATCACGTACGGAAGACGGGTTTATCAATCACGTGGTAGGATTGCCCTACTCGCAGATCATGGTATATGATTTCAAACGCAATGCAAAAGGGGAGCTGATCGTGAATGCCTCGGGCGCTCCGCAACGCACAGACGCCCTGATCGCGCAGGGTACAGGCGTAGCGCCATACACCGGCGGATGGAGCAACGACATCTCTTACGGAAGATTTCACCTGAACTTCCTGATCGATTTCAAAGCAGGAGGAAAGATCTATTCAGGTACCAATGCCAATGCCTACGCATATGGTCTGCACAAGGAAACACTGGCCGGACGTGAAGGCGGTGTGGTTGTAAAAGGCGTATCAGAAACAGGTGAAGCAAAAACCACTACTGTCGCCGTAGATGATTATTACAAGGCGCTGTCCGATATTTCTGTGCTGTATGTTTACAAATCAGATTTCATCAAGTTCCGCTCTCTGAGCCTGACTTACGATTTCAGCAAAAAGGCATTAGGTAACAGGTTGAATGGTGTCAGCGTATCACTGGTAGGTCGTAACCTTTTCTACATCAAGAAATCTACGCCCAATATTGATCCTGAATCCAACTACAGTAACAGCAATGCACAGGGACTCGAGTATGCAGGTCTGCCTACCACCCGCTCCTATGGTGTTAACCTGAATGTTAAATTCTAAAAAACGGTATCATGAAATCTCTTCATAAATTATTACTCGTACTATGCCTGCCAGCAATGCTACTGATGCCGGCATGTACAAAGGACTTCGAAGATCTCAATACAGACAAGAATAAATCCGGCGAAAACAGCGGCGTTCCTGAATACAATTTCACACGCGCCATCCTTGAATTTACCGGTAACAGTGATTATAGCTATGACACATGGCGTGTGAACATCATCTACTGCTCTATGATGATGCAACAGTTATCCAACGCAACCTGGTATGCAGGTGATAAATACATACAGAATGACGGCTGGGCTGCTGCTTATTTTGAGCGCGCCTATCCTGATCAGATCAAGTACATCACGGACGTAATAAGGGTAACCAAAGACAATGCATACCTGTCTAACCTGTATAACATCAGCCGGATCGCCAAAGTCATGATCTTCCATCGCCTGACAGACATTTACGGGGACGTTCCTTATTCTGAAGCAGGTAAAGGATACAGTGACCGCAACTTCGCTCCCAAGTATGATGCACAGCAGGAGATCTACATGGATATGCTGAAGGAACTGGATGAAGCAGCGAAAGCACTGGATGCCACGAAAGCCATTCCCGGACAGGGAGACCTGATCTATAACAAAGGAGGTTCTGCTCCTGCTGCACAGGTAGTAGCCAACTGGAAGAAACTGGCCTACTCCCTGATGCTGCGCTTAGGTATGCGTCTGTCAAAAAGAGATGATGCCGTTGCAAAAACCTGGGTAGAAAAAGCTTATGCCGGTGGCCTGATATCTTCCAATGAAGAAAATGCCTTTATTGTACACGATGCATCTGGCGGCAGGACTACTGTGAACAGGGTGAGCAACATCCTTTCCGGTGAATGGAACGCCATCAACAACGAAGGTGAGGCCTGTATCAGCAAGACCTTTATGGACTTCCTGAAGAACAACAACGATCCTCGCCTGAAATACATTGCAGTGGTACCTGCCAGCAATAGTGAAGTACCGGCAGATCAGCTGGGCATGCCCAACGGCTATGATACCAACGGAGGCGCTACCGATATCAGCAAAGCGCCTGGTTATCCCGGCGATAAGAAAAAATACTCTGTTCTGAATAAAAATGTATTACTGAAGCTCAACGGACCTACCTTCCTGGTAACTTATGCACAGGTGGAACTCCTGCTGGCAGAAGCAGCCAAAAGAGGATGGAGCGTTGGCGCTGATGCCGCCACTCACTATAACAATGGCGTGAAAGCTGCAATGGAACAACTCGCACAATACAGCGCTACTGCTTCGATCAGTGGCGCTGATGTGCAAACCTATCTGACAGCTCATCCATATGTTGATGCTGACGGTTACAACCAGATCAATACACAATATTGGGCAGCCTGTGTGCTGGACTGGTATGAAGCATGGGCCAACTGGCGCAGAAGCGGTTATCCGCAGCTGACACCTGTGAACTATGTTGGAAATGCCACCGGTGGAAAGATACCGCGCAGAATGCTGTATCCTTCCTCAGAGATTGCCTCTAACCCGACTCACTACCAGGAAGCCATTACAAGACAAGGCACTAATGCTTTGACCACCCCTGTATGGTGGGACAAGCAGTAACAATTCTCGTATAGCCATCTATACCGCTATAAAAAAAGCAGCAATAACAAGCCGGACCTGTCCAGGTCCGGCTTTTGTATTTAAGACGGCTGTGACTGCCATTAAATTTTATTCACTAATAGCTATATAGTTCTCCGACCGTTATAGCCTGTAAATCAGTAATTCCATTCAGTGATGCAAGTGTTATAAATCACCTCCATACAGTAACGAAATATACATTTATCCGGACGCGTTTTTTAACGCGGAATTTTCTAAACGATGCTAAAATAACTTCGAAAGGGTGGCTGGAAAGGTTATGATTACATCACAAAAATAAGTAGAAAAGTGATGCGGGAAATACTGATTTTCGCCTCATTTTAAGACCCACAACATACAGATTAACAACACTTTAATAACGAGTATAGACTAAAACAGCGAATGTAAGCAGTCAGTTTTTTTTTGATTACAAAGCACCCGAAGTGTAGGCACTAACAGGATACAGATTCGTTTCGATAAGCTTTCGATAAGCTTTAGCTTACGTTCATCTTACGTTCAAGACGTGAGATGAACGTAAGCTAAAGCTTATCGAAAGCCTATTGTCAGGTCCTGAAATAGGTTTACACCTTAAAAAGTGTAAAACATGCAAAATTCAAACAATCAGAACAAAGGTGGACGCAAGGGACGCCTGGGACCACAGTTCCAATATGAGCAGTCGTTCATGAACAAAGTCGTAGCCGATTACATGGCCGGAGACCAAAGCATGAGCCAGGTCGCAGCTCGTTATAAGATCACTAAACCACAAATAGCTTATTGGTACTCTCTTTTTTCTTCCGAACTTAGGCAAACGACTTTGGAAAAACCCATAATATCTACGGCCATGACAGAACAGGAAAAAAAGGAGTTTGATGCTTTAAGAAAGCAAAATGAAGAACTCCGTAAAAAGCTGGAACATGCCAATTTAAAGGCATTTGCTTTTCAGACAATGATCGAAGTTGCTGAAGAACAATTTAATATTGAGATCCAAAAAAAGCCTGGTACCAAGCCGTCTGCAGAGTAAAAGAACATTATCCGGACAAGGATTTGGGTAATGTTTGCGGACTGTTTGGTAAAAGCAGACAAGCTTTTTATAAGCGGAAAAACAGCGATCATCAATTTGGCCTGGAAATGGCCATCGTTCTTGACAAAGCGGAGCAAATCAGAGCTTCACAAAAGCGACTGGGCGCCAGAAAACTTCATAGAATGCTTTCACAAACTCTTCAACATCATAAAATTAAATTAGGCAGGGATCGATTTTTCAATCTGTTGGCTGAAAATGGAATGCTTGTCCGTAAAAGAAAACGTAAGAAAATACGGACTACCGATTCTAATCATCCCTTCAAAAAATATCCTAATCTGATTAAAGAGCTGAAGCTTAGTCAGGCTAACCAGGTGTGGGTTAGTGATATTACTTACCTTCCTTTGGTAGGCTCCCGGTTCTGTTATTTGAGCCTGATAACTGATGCTTATTCAAGAAAAATCGTCGGTTATTGCTTACATCCATCACTGGAGGCCGAAGGGCCTATTGAGGCCTTAAAAATGGCTTTATCGGATATAAAGAATCCCATCAAATATAGCCTGATTCACCACTCTGACAGAGGGTCACAATATTGTAGTAAAAACTACATAGAATTACTTAATGATAGTCACGTCGGCATTAGTATGGCCGAGAAGGGCAACCCGTATGAAAATGCCATTGCTGAGCGAGTAAATGGAATATTAAAGTTAGAATTTGGCCTGGACCGGTTATTTAAAAACTATGAAGCCGCGGCTGCTATAGTAGCAGAGACTATCCGCATCTACAATGAACAAAGGCCTCATACAAGCTGCGACTATCTGACTCCGAATCAGGCACATACAAAACAAGGGGAATTAGTAAGGAGATGGCGAACCAAGAAAAAAGATGGTCCAAAATCAGGATTAACAGCAGATACTGTCAACCTGATCCAGGACTAAAATCTAAAGAAAACAACCTTTTTAGGATTATCTTTTAATATTGTAAAATTCAAACGGATTATCTCACCAAAAGTGTAAACCTATACCAGGATAAGACATATCGAATCGAACATAAAGCATAAAGTGTCCCAGTACGGACAAACTTTACCAGGTGATTACAAAAGGCATACTCACTGCTTCCCGAAAAACCTGTTAAAATAAAACAACTGGTACATGATCGAATTACTCCAGTAATCCCAGTTATGTTCTCCGGGACGCTCAATATAATCATGGTTAATCCCCTGTTCCAGTAAACGCTGGTGCAACTGGCGGTTAACGTCTATAAAGAAATCTTTTACACCGCAGTCGATGATCAATGCAAGGGAATCATTCTTTAAACCGGACAACTGGTTCACTACCACATTTTTATCCCAGTTCTCAGCATGATCTTTATAAGTACCCAATCTGAGCGCGATGTCCCAGTTATTGGGAAAAGGCCGGAAATCCACGCCTCCACTCATACTGCCTGCTGCTCCAAAAGTTTCCTGATGACGGATGGCCAGGTATAAGGCGCCATGTCCGCCCATACTTAAGCCCGTGATAGCACGATATTGGCGGGAAGCCTTTGTACGGTAATGCTGATCTATCCAGGCAGGGATTTCCTTACCTACATATGTTTCAAAACGGAAGGCGCTGTCTATGGGGCTATCGAGATACCAGCTGCTGAAACCTCCGTCGGGAAATACCAGTATTTCCTGGTAGGTATCAGCCATCGCAACAACGGCAGGGATCTTCCGCACATAATCTGCATAGTTCCCGCTATACCCATGAAGTATATACACTACAGGATAATGCTTATCCTTTTCCTTATAGCTGTCGGGGGTTATTACCACACACTTGATACTCCTGTGCATAGCATTGCTGAAAATGGCAATTGTGTCCACGCTGGCGGCCTTTGTAGTCATAAATCCGCTCAATACTAACAGCGTTCCTATTAGATACTTCATAACCAGAAATTTGCTTTAAAATAATCCGTTTCAGTTATGCCTGCAAATATTACTTGGAATATGATTTATTTTGATTACTTTTGATATCATAATGATATCAAAACAACATTACTTATGGAAAAGATCATCAAGCCCGTATCGGGCTACCTCGCTATTGTTATGGCCCTGATCAGCCTCCCCTTATCCATCTTCTTTTTCGTCATGCTTGGACAGACCGGCAATGTCGGCTTCTTTTTCCTGGCCTTCCTCTTTTTCATTGCCTTTATTTTTCTTGTAAAAGGCATATTGATCGTAAACCCCAACCACTCCCGTGTACTCACCTTTTTCGGTAAATACATCGGTACCGTGAAAGAAAATGGACTGATGTGGGTGAACCCGCTGTACAAAACAGTACACCTGTCTTTAAGGGCACATAACCACAACGGGCAACAGCTAAAGGTGAACGACAAAATGGGTAACCCTATCGAAATTGCCGCCGTTATTGTATGGAGGGTAAGTGATACTTACAAAGCATCTTTTGAAGTAGACAACTATCTTCAGTATGTGAATGTACAGAGCGAAGCTGCTGTGCGCCACCTGGCGGTAAGCTATCCTTATGATAGAATGGAAGATGAAGGTGCTGAACAGGACATCACGCTGCGCGATGGCGGAGATAAGGTAAATGAAATGCTGGAAAAGGAATTGAACGAACGCCTAGGCCCCGCCGGTATCACTGTACTGGAAGCCCGCATCAGTCACCTGGCTTACGCTCCTGAAATTGCAGGCGCTATGTTACAACGCCAGCAGGCAACTGCCATCGTTGCTGCCCGTACCAAGATCGTAGAAGGCGCTGTAGGTATGGTAGAACTGGCGCTGGACAGGTTGTCAAAGAAAGAAATAGTGGTACTTGATGAAGAACGTAAAGCTGCCATGGTATCGAATTTGCTGGTAGTACTTTGCGGAGAATCAAAAGTATCGCCTGTTGTCAATACCGGCACGCTACATCAATAATCAGTAAATAAGGGCTATGGCGGATAAGAAATCATTCGTATTAAGGGTCGACAGCGAGACGTATGAGGCACTTGAAAAATGGGCTGCAGATGAGTTCAGGAGCATCAATGGCCAACTGGAGTGGATCATACACCGCGCCCTGAAAGAGGCTGGAAGAACGCCCAAAAAGGGAAATCCTGATAAAGAGAAGCCCGGAAAGAAACAATAAAAAAAGCCGCGAAGATCTTCGCGGCTTTTCTGTTTATATACGCTTTGTTATTTTTTCGCTTTCTGCATCGGGTTGCCACCGGTAGATGCACCACGTACGCTTTGCGACTGACGGAACAGTTCAAAACGGGAAGGAGCAACTACATGAGGCCAGCTGTTGTTAGACTCATCGATATCAGCAGTTTCGCGCTGAGGATCCAGTTTAATAGCCACCACTTCTTTGTCCTTCGCGAAAACCTTGGATACATGGTTTTCGTTCTTACGCCAGATATACGCAGAGATACGGTCAGTTTCCTTAGTACCATCTGCATATGTCCATTCGATGATCAGTGGCATTACCAGGCCTCCTACGTTAGAGAAAGATACTTCGTAGAAGTTCTTTTTGCTTTCATACAGGCGTTTCTCTTCAGGAGACAGGCCAGCGGTGAAGGTTTCGTATGCTGCCTTATCTTCAGGGGTTACCTCAAAGCGGTCCCATTTCACATAGAAATCCTGCAGACTTGTATCCTGATCTACTGCGAACTGCATACCGGCAGCCTTGTTGCGTGCACGGGAAATGTGATCTGCAGCGCGGTCATATTTCGCTTTTGCCTCAGCTTTACTGATCTGTGGTTCTTTTGTATCCAGGCGGAACCATTTCACGCTATCCAGGGAAATGTCAACCGGTTCGATACCATAGAACCAGCCACGCCAGAACCAATCCAGGTCCACAGCAGAAGCGTCTTCCATAGTGCGGAAGAAGTCTGCAGGCGTCGGATGTTTGAATGCCCATCTGCGTGCATACTCACGGAAAGCGAAATCGAACAGCTCTCTGCCCATTACCGTCTCACGCAGGATGTTCAGCGCAGTAGCCGGCTTTGCATATGCATTAGGGCCAAACTGCACGATGTTCTCAGAATTCACCATAATAGGCTCCAGCTGATCTTTCGGCATCTTCATGTAGTCGGTGATCTTATAGGCTGGCCCGCGGCCGGAAGGGAAGTTATTGTCCCACTCCTGTTCTGTCAGGAACTGGCAGAAAGTGTTCAGGCCTTCATCCATCCATGTCCACTGGCGCTCGTCTGAGTTCACGATCATAGGGAAAAAGTTGTGCCCTACTTCGTGAATGATCACACCGATCATACCGTTCTTGGTGGTCTCAGAGTAAGTACCATCTTTCTCTGCACGGCCGTAGTTAAAGCAGATCATCGGGTATTCCATACCATTGGCTGCTTCTACCGAGATAGCTACAGGATAAGGGTAAGGAATAGTATATTTGGAATATGTTTTAACGGTATGCGCAACTACCTTGGTTGAGTAGCGGTTGTACAACGGGTAAGCTTCAGGACCGTAGTAAGACATCGCCATTACTTTCTTGCCTTCTACATTGGTAGCCATTGCATCCCATACCAGGCGGCGGGAAGATACCAGGGCGAAGTCGCGTACGTTCTGCGCTTCATATACCCATGTTTTACGACCGCTTGCATGTCCTTCCAGCGCTTTCTTTGCCTCATCCAGCGTTACTACTTCCACCGGCTGTTTTGCAGATTGTGCCTGCTGCCAGCGCTGGAACTGTGCTGCTGTCAGCACATCCTTGTAGTTCTGACATTCGCCGGTAGCACCTACTATGTGATCGGCAGGTACGTTCATGCTTACCTTGAAATTACCGAAGGTCAGCGCAAACTCACCACGACCGGTGAACTGCTTGTTCTGCCATCCCTGGAAGTCAGAATATACTGCCAGGCGTGGATACCACTGGGTAATAGTATAGAGGTAGTTCTTGTCTTCAGGAAAATATTCATAACCGCCACGGCCACCCTGTACCATACGGTCAGAGATGTTGTACCACCACTCTACCTTGAAGCGGAGCTTCTGGCCCGGCTGCAATGTCTGTGGCAGGTCTATACGCAACATGGTCTGGTTGATGGTGTAAGGTAAGGCCCTGCCGCTTTCGTCGGTCAGCTTCACGATGTTCACACCAAATTTCTTACTACCCGGATTACCCAGTACGCCGTTTACGGTACGCATACTCATCTTCTCAGACATGGTACTGCCGTCAAAGCTGTTGTTGTCGCTTTTCAGGTCATGCTCATTTTCGTCCAGTTGCAACCAGATATAGGTGAGCGGGTCAGGCGAGTTGTTGTAATACGTAACAGTTTCCGCACCTGTGAGCTTCTGCTGCTCATCGTCCAGCGTAGCGGTAATGTCATAGTCTGCCCGTTGCTGCCAGTATTTTGGTCCGGGCGCTCCGGAAGCAGAGCGGTATTCATTAGGATCTGTCAGCATAGTGCCCAGCTGCTCAAAGCGGTTACCATGATTAGAGCCTGGATTCTGCGCCTGTGCCAAAGCCGTCATAAAGCATAGGGCCAGGGCTAGTTTGAAGGATTTCTTTCTCATAAACAAGTCTATATTACAAAGGTCAGCAGCTTGGTTGATACTGCTTACTTAACCATCAATTCCTGATACCGCTCAGCGGCCATCATAAAAGCAACCCCGAAAATCGCGGACGACAGGAACATATTCCAGTCTCTCCGCTTCACGTGCCGGATATTTACGACAATAGCTGCCAGTAAAAGCACGCCTGTAACAATCAGGATCTGGCCAAATTCCAATCCCAGATTAAAGGCCAGCAGGGGGCGAACAATGTTTGTCTGTGTACCCAGTAAACTTTTCAGGTAGCCGGAAAAACCCATTCCATGGATCAATCCGAAAAACCCTGCGAAAAAGTAGTTGATCTGTAATTTGCCCGGAACAGTTTGCTTCCTTATTACATTTGAAAATGCTGTGATAGCTATTGTCACCGGTATAAGGAATTCTATCACACTGCTTTTTATATATACCACGTTCGTTACGCTCAATGCAAGAGTAATGGAATGTCCTATTGTAAAAGCAGTCACCAGCACCAATACTTTTCTCCAGTCTTCCAGCAGGTAAACAGCACATAGTGCAGCAATAAATAATATATGATCTATGCCGGCCCAATCTACAATATGCTGCCATCCCATCTGAAAATACATCACAAACTCGTTCATTACCCTATATTTGTTGCCAGTTTCAGTAATTATACAAAGGTCATCTTAAAATTTAAAATTTTTTAGGCAAGTGGGGGTATTATTATTTAAATGGTTGCTTACGGCATTGACGGTATTACATCCTTTCTATGTGAGCGTCACTGAAATAACGCACAACAAGTCCAAAAACGAGTTGCAGGTAAGTTGCCGCATCTTTGCCGATGACCTGGAAAATGCTATTAAAAAGCAATATAAAGCACCCCTCGATATTGTGCATCCGGCCAACCAGGCGCTTACCGACAGCCTGATAGCTGCTTACCTGGCCAGGCACCTGCTTGTGACCACTGACGGGAAACCTGTACGCCTGCAATATCTCGGCTATAAGATCGAAGAAGAGGCTGCCTGGTGCTTCCTGGCGGCAGAAAAGATACCCGCCTTCAAACGGGTCCATGTCAGGAACAATATCCTGTACGACGAACATCCTAACCAGATCAATATGATCCATGTGATCCGGAACGAGGTGCGCAAAAGCACTAAACTGGACAATCCAACGGCGGATGCAGATTTTTCCTTCTGATCCGGCTATCGCCTGTCAATGAATTTAATAGGTTTCCTGCTGCCTTCCGGGAACTGCATCTTCATGATGTCTGCCTGGGAAACATAGCGCACCTGGGGAATTACCCGCAACTTCGCCTGCAGGTAGGACCGGATCTTACGGTCAATATCCTCGGTTTCCGCAACCGGCCAGAGATGCAGCAGTATATCGTCAGTCCCTATTTCATTGGAGAATACCTCCACCACAAACTCCCGCACCTCCTCCATATCATTCAGCAGGTCAAAAAGCGCAGGTGGGTACAGGGTAGTGCCCTTATATTTGATCATCTGTTTCCGCCTGCCTATTACGGGCGATAAACGCATGGTATGCCTTCCACAGGAACAAGGTTCATCATAGTAACGGCAGATATCCCCTGTTTTATAACGTAACAAGGGCATGCCTTCTACGCCCAGGGTGGTAATGGTCACTTCACCATCTTCGCCGGGACCTACGGGCTGGTTGTTATCGTCCAGCAGCTCTATATACAACAGTTCGGGGTGATGATGCCCCCCCTGTCCTGCCTTACACTCTGTAAAAGCTGTCTGCATTTCCGTAGATGCATACGTAGAATACAGTTTGATATTCCATTGTTCCGTGATCTTCTTGCCCAGTACATTGAGGGAGAAATCCACGTTACGGATATTTTCCCCTATACATACAGCACTCTTCACAGAGCAGTCGTTAATATCGATGTTATGTTCTTTCGCAAAAGCGATCAGCTTCACAATAAAGGAAGGTACCGCTACAATAGTGGTTGGCTGTATGCGGCGGATATTCTCCCACTGCAGGGAAGGTACTCCCGGCCCTACGCGCAGCACGCCTGCCCCCAGCTTGCGGATACCGTTATAATAAGCCATACCTGCCATAAACTGGCGGTCCAGCGTCAGCATCAGCTGGTAAATATCATTTTCAGTACCCTCTGCACAGCAGAAGGAAATATATTCGTTGTAGCTGAGTCGCTCCTGGTCTTTCTGCGTCAGCGCAATTATAACAGGGCGGCCCAGGGTGCCTGAGGTTGTTGTATATTCTGCGATCTTGCTTTTATCCACGCATAAAAAATCCCAGTTCTGTTCCTGCAGATGTTCTTTGGTCACGGGCGGGATCAGCCACAGATCGTTCAATGATTTGACGGTAGAAGGTTGTATACCATGATTCGCAAACCATTCCCGGTAAAAGGGAGAAAACTCACGCAGGTATCCCAGCAGGTGAAGTACTTCTTTTTCCTGGAATTGCCTGATAGTTGCTTTTGACTGCAGTTCAATGTTGGGTATATACATGGTACTCAGTTTTCAGATCTCTATTACCACCATGGCAATAGCTGTTGCTTTTACATGGGATAAGGAAACCAGTATCTGTTTAATCTGTAATTCACTGTAGCAGGACACTGCATTACCGGTCAGCTGTAATAAGGGCTTTCCTGTTTCTTCATTACTGATCTCTATCTCGTTGAAGTTGATCTTTCCATACCCCCAGCCAGTGCCCATCGCCTTCAGGAAGGCTTCCTTTGCGGCAAAGCGGGCAGCATAATGCTGGGCAGGATTGACCTGTTCTTCACAATAGGCTATTTCATGCGGTGTAAATACCATATCCCGGAATCCTTTTCCTTTTTCCATCTTGGCCGCAATGCGGTCTACTTCGATGATGTCAGTACCGATCCCGTATATCATGTTAATTACTTTTAGCGCATTTTTCCAATTGTTTGCGGATATGATCTTCTTCTGCTTTCGTCGCTATTACTTTAGTCAATGCTGTTTTATAATAACCGGCTGCAGCCTTATACTGCTTATGCTTAAACTCATAATCTCCTGCCAGTACATAGGCATGATAGTATTCAGGATTGAGACGGATGAGCTGCTTTACGTCTACTTCTTTGCCGTCCATAATATCAGCCTTCATAGCCCTGAAAGCTACGAAAGATTTATAATCCTGCGTTTGCAGGAAAGGATCTGCTGCAATGGTCTGTGAGCTGTCGTAGATCTCATGGTCATATTGCAGTCCTTTCATATTAAACACGGAATCGAGGTTGTAAGCCACGAATTTGCCCAGCTGCCAGGGCGCTGTAGAAACCCATACCATTTTCTTCTTAGGTTCAAATACTACGGCATGGTGTGCAATTAACTGGTTGATCGCTCTTTCATTTCCCATTCCGATATTCTCTCCGTGCAGGCCATAGCGGTCGCGCAGGATGTCGACAGTCTTCTGTACTGTATTAGGACCATGCTGCTGCAATAACTCCGACAAACGATTAAAACGGTAGCCGGACGCAGTTTCATCCCTTTGTTTGATATTTTTCTCTTCCGTACCCAGGGTGCTGCCCTGGAAGTGATTGGTGCAGGTGATGAACTGATCTTTCGGATCGTACATATCCATCTTCTCCGGCGTCTTCTCTATGATAGCCGCACGATTGTCTTCTGCGGAGCCTACCAGGAATGATTCCGATACAAACATCTTATGCTTGCTGGCAATAGCCCAGGCTTCATTGATGTTCTTCGCATACTGGAGCACTTCCCTGGCTACCAGCGATACCGGTGTGGCAGAGCCGGTAGGGATATCGCTTTTATCTGCATTGATAGTAACCGTCAATCCCTTCTCATTCATGCCGGATGCTACGCCTGTAAAGCCACCCCAGGTTATCATCATAAAACGGTAACCCTTTTCAGGATGATAGAAGGCTACTATCTTATCTTCTGCGAATTTATCTCCTACATAAAAATCAAAGTTTCGGCCTATGATCAGGCTACTGTCGGCAGAAGCGCCATTCCAGGTACCAAAGGAGGTACAGGCTACCAGCGCCATATTCTGTAAGGCATGTCCAATATCGTGTGCAGCGTGGTAGTTCAGGATACGTTCATAATTGGTGCCGATGAAATCGTACTTATCAGATGCAGAAAAAGAGATCCCATAGATCTCCTCTTTATTCTCTTCAGCAATATTGTGTGCAAGGTTCCGGTTAAAGAAGCCCACGAAGTAGCGGAGGAATTTCAGGTAGGATTGTGAAGGGATCATCTTTTTGATCTGATCGGTAAAATGATCTTCCTGTCGCTGTATCAGCTCGGCTGATAGCTTACCTTCCACCACCCCTCTTTCAAAAGGCTTTCCTTCCACATACATTTCATACAGGCCACTCTCACTTTTGCGGAACCAGCTGTTGCCCAGGGTGTAGCTGGTGCTGTCCAGCGGCTTGCGCTGCCATTGAAGGGATTGTTTATCTGTTATTGCCGGCGGATCGATATGCGATACGCTGACCACATATATAACCAGTATGATCAGTAGTAATACGATCGTCCCTGTCACATACAACAGCGCCTTGCCCAGTCTACGCCATCCGCTCCGTTTTTTTCCCTTTTTCAATGACATCTCTCTATTCGTTTATGCTGCGTTAATATCGTTTATAAGTTTTTCCATGCCCAGTAGCACCGAACTGGTGACCACTGCTGTCATCGTTACCCCCAAAATCCCATGCAAGTTCAGGTTTTGCCCGGTAAGATACAAATTGGGTAACCTCGTGGCTGCCGAGATCATTGTTTTCAAAGGATCAGCGGCATCTTTTGCAATGCCGTACATACTGCCTTCCGGCATAGCCAGATAGTCCCTGTATGTCAACGGTGTAGAAGAATAATATGCAAGTATACAATCGCGGATACCCGGGTACTGTTTCTCCACAGCATCCAGCAGTCTTTCTGATCTTTCTTTCTTGAACTCCTGGTAGTCAGCGCACCGCATATCGGGGTGCGAATCGGTATTGAAAGTATCCTGCCAGCGTTGTACATCGGCATAACGCATATAGGTCATGATAGACAGGTTATCGGCAAACTGCTCCTTTCCTGTACCGGCAGAGACAAAGAGAGCGTAGGTATTCGGCCAGTTCTCTGACGTGTAATGCACACCATCCCAGGCATTGTTGCTATCGTGATGATAGTAGTTATAGTTCTGGTAAGGGAAAGTACCTGGCTTCAGTACCACATTCAGCATAAAGGTACCGGGCGTATTCTCCAGTGTGCAGATCCTTGCTTTGTAGGCTTGTCGCAAACTGATACTTTCTGTCATTTCCATCGTCTTGGCAGGATGCAGACCAGATATAAAATGCCTGGCAGACACCTGCTCTCCGCTTGCCAGTACAATATGATCGACCTTTCCGTCAAACTCAACGATGCGCACCACTTCTGTGTTCCTGATGATGTCTCCTCCATGCTCCCTGATCACCTTGTTCAGTGCACGGGATATCTGGGAGCCGCCATCCACACATTTCCAGGAGCTTTCTATATAGCTGTGTTGCACGAGCGCATGTACATAAAGCGGTGTTTTGCCCTGTTCGCCTGCATACAGCAGGTTATTGCCTGCCAGCACATGCTGCAGCCGCTCATTCTTCGTGATACTGCTGATGAAATCGTACGTATCAATTCCCATTACCCCCTCCTTTTCGCGATAGTCGCCCATCCGCAGGTTGAACAAAGGGAATTTGCTGCACACGTCCCGCATCATGTCACAATACGCGTACAGGGCGTCTTTTTCTTCAGGAAAATCTTTCAACAGCTGCTTTATAAAATTATCGTAGCCCTGGGCCAGCTTATATACTTTCTGTTCATTACCGAAATGAATATGATCAAATCCATCCATGTCCAGCTGGCGCAGCTTCATTTTATCCATGATACCCAGGTAACGGAATACCTGGTTTAAGGTTTGTCCATCTCCCAGCCCGCCGATATAGTGTACACCTGAATCGATAATCGCTTTGTCGCGGGAAAATGTCTGCAGACAGCCGCCTATCTGCCGGTTTTTTTCATAGAGGCAGACTTTGTAGCCATTCTTGCTGAGAATAGCGCCACAAACCAGGCTTCCGAGCCCGCTACCTATTATGATCACATCATATTGCATGTACAGGGGATAACTTTTTGATAATGAAAATTACGTTGGAGGTATATTTTGTATTGTCTATCTGTTCCATTACCGCTCCGTTAGCTGTAACAATTTCCCGGATGCGGGAAGAAGAGAAGAATGACAGCGGTTTATCTTTCGTCTTATTGAATCCGATCAGTTTAGTAGAAAAGAATTCCGTGAGTTTGGTGCCTTCATGCCTTTCCTTCAGATCGCTGTCTCCATCACGTACAATGATCACACCATCAGGGCCCAGCTGACTGATACAGGCCGACAGCACCTTCTCCTGTTCTCCGGGTTGCAGGTAATGCAGCACATCACTGATCACATAGGCATCGTACTGTCCGAAGGCATAGTTAGTCACATCCGCATGTTCAAAACTCACCTGCTCATTCCGCAGATAACAATGCTGTGCGGTAATGATCTTCTCCTCATCATAGTCTATTCCCTTCATTTCGCGCTCTTCAGACAGCCAGTGCAGCATATAGCTCATAAAGCCATATCCGCATCCGATGTCCAGGATGCGACCCCGTTTCGGCAACAACTGGTCGAACAATGCATAGTTACCTTCCAGTTTTGTTTTGATACGCATGTACCATTCCAGTACAGGCCCTTTATAAATATAGTTGTAGATGAGTTGTTCCCTGAAATAAGCCGGCACCTCTGTTTCCTCACGCAGCTTTTCGTATTCTGCCTTGAAGTAGCGGCTGATCTGTTTAGTACGCGCTGTGTAGTTGTCTCCCCAGGAGGTATCGCCGGCTTTGATCCTTGGCAGGTATTTCACGGTGATGGTACCATCTTTCAGCAGGAAATCATTCTTGCTCATGGTGTACGCCGTACCATGCAACACGATCGGCAGTATATCCAGCCCCATTTGCTCTGCGATGTAGAATGCTCCTTTATGGAAACGCTTTATTGATGCGTCGGGAGAACGGGTTCCTTCCGGATAGACCACGATAGAATACCCCTCTTCCACCTTCTTTCTCAGCTTTTCAATGCTCCCCTCAGCGCCTTCTGCTACGGGATAATAATCGCCCATCCTCACTACTGCGCCAAACACCGGAGAGTTCCATACCCACTCACTCGTCAGCAGGATCACCTTTGGATTCAACATCGTAGACACCAGGATATCCAGGAAGGACTGGTGGTTACTGATGATCACTGCAGGTGTCTCCATCTTCTCACCATCCGGATTGATGATCTTCTTTTTTACGTTGCCCATGATATAGATCACAGACTTCGTATACGCCGATAAGATGCGGTGGTATAAATATTTTGCTTTCGTCTTTTTCTTAAAGGGATTAAACTTCACCAGTACCCATCCTATTACTGTCAGCACCAGGCATCCCGAGGTGAAATAAGCAAAGGCGAAAACTGATTTCACCCATCCGTGCAACGTCCACGGCGCTCTGCCTTTACGGGTACGATTGGTGATCAGCCAGTTAAAGAGGAATGGTATCATTACCTGCGAGATCAGCACTACGCAGCTGATGCCGATGATAGAGATCAATGCAATAGAGCGCAGCGATGGATGCCTGGCAAAGATCATCACACCCAATCCCAGGATGGTGGTAATAGCTGAAAGGAAGATGGAAGTACGGAAAGAAGACAAATTATCTTCTCTGCCGGATTTATACTGCTGCAGCAGGCCATCCATGGTAAAGATGCTGTAATCATCTCCAAGACCAAAGATGAACGAGCTCAGAATGATGTTAACGATATTGAATTTAATTCCAAACAGCCCCATGATACCCAGTATCCAGATCCAGCTGATGAGCATTGGAATAAAAGTGATCAGCGCCAGTTCTATCCGACCATATGAGATCAGCAGGGCAAAGAATACCAGTAAAGACGTCATCCAGGCAATGCTGTTAAACTCATTACGGATCACTTCTGCCAGGCGATTAGCCACATACTGCTTATCCAGCACCGTAGTATGTTCCTGTTCACCCAAAGCTTTATATACTGCCGCTTTTTGCGCTGGGTCTACTTTCAGCAGTGTAACCAGAGATACACGGTCTTTCTTTTCTGTAATGAAGTCGCCCAGGTTGCCGGAGCGCAATGCCTTCAGATCGCTTTCCGGAACAGGCGTGAAGTCCTTTTGCAGCCACTGCACAAAGGGTTCAAATGCAGCGGCTTTATAACCAACTGCCGGTCCGTGCTGCTGAAGATAGGCAACCAGTTGTTGTTTCTTTTCAGGTGTCCAGTATGTATTCCAGCGCTGTATCCTTTGTTGCTGTTCCTTGTCGGACATCAGCAAGGTATTTACACCAGCATATTTCTTTATGATTCCTTTTTCCTGTAATCCATGTATCAGTGGCAGCAGGCGTTCACTATGCTGCAAGGCTGCTTCCAGATCGGCACCATCCGTAACGAGGTAGACGGATTGTGCAGTATAGGCATTCACCTCGTTGAACTTTGCTTCTGCCGCTTTTAGTTCAGGACGCATGAAGTTCATGCGCATCATATCACTTTCAAAACCCACCTTACCTGCAGTAAAGAAGAAGATAACCGTCAGTAGTACAATAACGCCTACCAGGTATTTGTTCTTTTCCGGTTTATAAGCAGCTAGTTTGTCCAGCCAGTTGTGCTGCTGTACCGGCGGATGCGCCGGCTGTTTGCCCAATATGATCCAGTGTGGCAGGAAGATCAGGGAAAACAATGCAGCGCCTATGAGACTTAATGCGGCAAACAGGCCAACATCCTGTAAGATGGGCGATTCTACAAACTGCAGACAGGCAAAACCACCCACGGTTGTAAAGCTACCGACGGTCATAGGAGTAGCCAGGTCACGGATCACTTCACGGATATCAGGCAGGTGACGATAGTGGTTAAAGACATGTAATGAATAATTCACCGCAATACCCAGTACTACGGCTCCCGCACCTAATGCGATCACAGATATACTTTGCTGTACAATGGCGATCACGGCAAGAGAGAACAAGGCGCCAAATACTACCGGCAACATTACCAATAGCGGTGCACGTTTCTTTCTGAAGAACAGGGCGATCAGCACTACCAGCAATAGTACCACAATGCCCTGTGTCAGCAGGGTATCCTGCCTGAGTTGCATAGCATTTCCTGCAGATACGGCAGCAGCGCCGAAAAAAGACGCACCTGCAGCAGTTGAACTTTTCTGTAGTGTATCTATTTCTGCCTGTAATCCCTTTAACAATGCTGCATTCTTTCCGGTGGCACTCGCAGGATTTGCCGGTGTAATGAACAACAACAAATGCCGCTGGTCTTTGCTCATGACAAAGCCATCATACAGTTCGAATTGGTCATCGTACTGCAGGTGCTGCAGTTTCTTAATACCCAGCCAGGACATTCCCACCGGGTCACCGGCGATCACTTTCTTCACTACCAGTCCGGCGGGAGAAATCAGTGTACGATAATTATTTTCCAGGGTCTGCTGCAGCCTGTCAGGCATGATCAGCGAATCGATCTTCTGATAATCTCTTTCCTCCAGGAATACCGGCAGGTGTTGTTGTATCACCTGCATGAGATCCAGTACGGCGGCGTCTTCTACCTGTGCCTGGAACTGTTTGATGTAGGGTGCATAACGTTCATTCACCCGTGCAGTCAGGGCCTGTGCAAAAGCCGTCAGGCTGTCTGGCTGGGGCGCCTGTGTTGTATCTTTCTGAGAGATGGTGATCACCAGTTTGTCGGCAAACCGGGAATCGTTGAACACCTGCTGTAATTTATCGAGCTTCTTATCCTGCGGCAGGATACGGGTAATGTCTTCTTCCAGTTTAATACGGGAGGCGAAATAACCGGCCAGGGCGAAACAGGCGATGGTACAGATCCATAGCCAGGCCTTATGCCGGTGGAAGAAATTATATATGCTTACAAATAACTTACCCATATCAATTCATACTGTTGACTAGCTGACCTGTTTCACAGGGTTCCTTCGGAAGATGGCCAGCAGTATATAAACGACCAGAAATGCCACTGCACCTGCTATTACTGCAAGTGTGACAGCGCCGGTCAAATATTGAAATAAATTCTGTTTGATCATGTCGAGTGTAAGATTGCTGGTAAGCGGAGGCAGTATGCTGCCATCCTTTATCCAGATCTTTCCAGTTGCAAAACTCGCAAAGATCACGAAGGGGATCATTGGCGGCAGGCTTACATGACAGAACATGAACACCAACGCTTTATTCAGCCTGAACAATACAGCTAATGCCAGCGCAGTTACCATCTGGAATCCCCAGATGGGTACAATGCCCATAAACACGCCGAAACCAACGGAGAGCGCCTTACGTGCATTGGTCTCTTCCTTGTTCAGTACATGCTCATACCACATCATCCGCCAGCTCTCTGCCTTGAACAGGAAGCGGATGAAATCGCGCGGTTTGATGTACAGGAAGGTGATCAGCACCAATACGGTATTCAGCACGCTGATACGCGAAAAATCCCTGAAAGGACGGAAGTGGGACACTCTTTCCTCTGCCGGAGGATAGTATACCTTAATAGGCGCCCAGTCAATTTTAACGCCTTTCCAGGCACTGCGTACCAGCACTTCTATTTCGAACTCATACTTGGTACACCAGAAGCGCATTTTGCGCATGGCGTGAACAGGATACAGGCGGTAACCGGATTGTGTGTCCGGACCTTTCAGTCCTGTTTCCACGTAGAACCAGAAATTGGAGAACTTGTTGGCGAAAGTATTTTTGCCGGGCATGTTCTCCTGTTGCAGGTTACGTGCACCGATAATGATAGCCTTCCGCTCTGTTTCCAGTTTATCCAGCAGCACAGGCAGGTCGGAAGCAAAATGCTGTCCGTCTGCATCCATCGTGATGACATATTCATATCCCTGCTCAACGGCAAAGCGGAAACCACGACGCAGCGCAATTCCCTTCCCTTTGTTGTTGGTATATTCCACCCGTTGAATCTCAGGAAAAGCATCCAGTATGGCAGCTGTATTGTCGGTGCTGCCATCGTTTACCACAATGACATGGCTCGTATAAGAGAGCACATCTCTTAATACCGCCTCCAGCGTTCTGGCATTGTTGTAGGTTGGCACCAGCACTGCCGCTTTCTGCGCAGTGAACTGATCATGATATGTGCTAGTATAGGTCATTATGCTTCAACAAATATTCCCTGGAATTTCATAAAGGTGAGCGCCTCATGTTTCAGGGATGCAGTCACCTTCATTTCTCCATCCTGCAGTTTATACTGAACGCCTATCTCTACCCTCGGATTGGCCGCAGGATCGATCATATTCAGGAACTTCATCTGGGACGCTTTTTTCAGCAACACCTTCTTCTGTAACAATCTTTCCAGCAGTTCCTGGATGGTCTGCATCATGCAAACGCCCGGCACAACAGGACGGCCCGGGAAATGCCCTTCAAATACAGGATGTGCTGCGTTCCACAAAACCTGGTAAGTCCCGGTTTCACCGGCTGACTGCTCCTGCTCAAGCGTGTATAGTTTTCCTGCTAACATTATTTCTGTACGCGTTGTAATGATATATTAAATTTAAAGCCCTGGTGGCGGATAGCGATTGTATCCGGCACGCCAGCTTCATAATGTCCCAGCCATACTTTTACGACCGGCTTGCGTTTGGAAGATTTCTCAATCCGTTCCAGCCGCTCGCAGGCAGCATCAGTGATGTAATAGTTATTGCCTTTGGCCGTAGGCACTACGGTGTAGTGATAAGTACTGTCCTGCATGATATGCGCCTGACTAAGATCGGGGCGTAACAGCACCAGTTCAAAATCACCACGCAGTGTTTTCACCACTGCCTTCTTATCCATCTTTGGCAGCATGTAATGTTTTACAAAACCACCATCCCTGGTAAATTCAAAATCAAAGAACTTAAAGCCCATCTCATTGGCAAACACCACGCGTAAGCTACTATCCGGCATCTGCTTGAAGAACAGTAATCCGCTGAGATGATGCTTCAGTATATCCACCTGTGTGCTGTACAGGGTGTTGGCAAACTGCGGACGGAATTTCGTAATACAACTTACATCACCACTGGTCTGCTGCAGGTTTTTATATGCGCTGCTACAACCGGACAAAAGTCCCATCAGCAGTACACTATTTAACAGCAAAGACCGCATCTGGAATATTTACGTTCAGTTGTTTGTGCAAAAAGCTGATACTGGTATCATCACCACCCGCTTCATACATCTGGATCTTTGATACAGAGTAGTCTTTCTTATCTACCAGCAGGTGAATGGATTTAAAATACTGCGCCAGCGATTTATTCACCGGTGTCAGCTCCAGCAGGTAAGACTGGCCATTCTCCAGGATGCGGGTATTAAAGTCAGCGCTGTTCACTACATTTCCCTGTACACAATCAACCGTGATCTTATTGATCTGTTCAAACAGTTTATTGCCTTTAGTGGATACGCGGTTCTCTTTCTGTCCGTCTTTTGTTTTAATATCCTTACCGTTCATCACCAAGAGGTAATAGGAAGGTTGCATATATTCCATGCGTACCTTGTTCTCTTTCCTGAACCAGAACTTACCCTTGGATACGATCTTGTCAGACAACATGCTCA
This sequence comes from Chitinophaga filiformis, assembly GCF_023100805.1. NCBI lineage: Bacteria > Pseudomonadati > Bacteroidota > Chitinophagia > Chitinophagales > Chitinophagaceae > Chitinophaga > Chitinophaga filiformis. The sequence continues at coordinate 2,224,935 of NZ_CP095855.1, read as the reverse complement.
GGTTCTTCTCCTGTACAAAATCGCACTGAATGGATTGTGTAGCCTGTGAAGCCTTTGCAAACTGTTGTTTGAAGGCAGCTGCATCTGCCACCGGTTTAAAGCCCGGCTGCTGCGCCATCATTGGCATCGCGCACAGTATACAACCCAATATCAAAAGCCATCTATGCATAAGCAGGTATGTTTAATAATTTATCGATTCTTTCAATGCGGTACCCCTCTTTCTTCAGATCTTGCAGCAGCAAGGGCAATGCCTGTACTGTTACTTCCATCGAGTCGTGCAGCAGTAATACTGCTCCCGGTTTGATACCCCGTCTGATCCTGTCCAGCAGCTGGTCTTTATCTTTCGCTACCGTATCGAGCGAGCGGATATTCCAGCCGATGGGCGTATAAGCGCCTTTCCTGATGGCCCTGGCGAGATTCGGATTTGTAACCCCATATGGAGGACGGAAAAGCCGCGGTCTTTTACCTGTTACACTTTCCACCGTATCATCCATTTGTTTTAGTTCGGTCAGCATCTTTGCAGTGCCGAACATATCGAACCAGAAGTGATGGGAAAAACTATGGTTCCCGATCACATGCCCCTCTGCATCAATACGACGCAACAGTGGTTCGTTTCCCCCTATCCGGCTACCGATGCAAAAAAAAGCTGCAGGCGCCTGTTCCTTTTGCAGAATATCCAGGATCTCTGGTGTATGCTGCTGCAGAGGGCCATCATCAAATGTTATGGCAATCACTTTCTCTTTCGTATCAGCGGCACATACCACGGGTATGTAAAAGCCTGATCTGATATTGCATGCTCCCCATACCAGCGCTGCTATATAAGGCTGCAACAGTAGCAGGAACACCCACCATGGCAATGTCAGCCAGAGGTTATGCACCAGCAGCGCCGCTGCCAGCAACAGGATCAGGCCGATATTTGCAATGCGGTGTGTCAGCATGCCGTGAGCAGGATCAGTGAATGATGCGTTTGCTTATAATGATTATAGATCAACACTTTCTTAAATTGTTCCGGTACCTTTCCCTTCAACAGGGCTTCGGCAGGCACCTTTTGTTCCGCCAGTATCCTGTTGCCCATCCACATACCAAAAGAGGCTGCGGTAGGATATTCTCCGCAGAGATGTTTAAAACCAGCTACCGGTTTACCGGCAAACAATGTGTTTTCCACATACTCATACCATTCATCTCCGCTGGCATCTCCGTTACGGCCGGTGATGACCAGGCTCACTTCATCCTGACTGCAATTATGTGCGGCCAGGAAAGAGGTGATATCCGGCGAAATTTCAGCCTTTCCTGCCGGTTTGTATAAAGTGGTCAGTCCCGTCAGTTTAGCCTTTGTATTGGGCCCTTTTTCGGTTCCCAGCACAAAACAGGCGGCTCCCTCTCCTGCTACTGTACCATGCGTATTACTTGTCAGCAATTGCTGGTGGGTAACCGGTTCTTTCTTGTACAGATCAAAACGGGAGAGGATATTGAAACTATGATTGGTCAGTTCATCCATTGCACCGGCGAGGATGCTGGAAGAACGACCTTCTCTCAGTATCATGATGCTGTCCAGCAAAGCGCTTTCGAAAGAGAAGCCTTTGTGTACAAATGTGTTGTTGTAAGCATGACAGCCCAGCATGAGCGCGATCTGTCCTGCTACGGTATTGTGAGTGGATTGGATGAACGCTGTAGGCGTTAACATCTCTTCCTGCTGATTGATCATTTTCGAGAGGAATACGCCGGTATCGTCCAGGCAGCCATAGGCAGTGCCTGTAATGATCGCATCGGGGATCTCCACGCCGGCTTCCTGCAGGCTCAGTTTTGCAGCGGCCACGCCCATCTTGATAACACGGCTCATGCGGCGTATCAGCTTCACATCTATCCATTGTTTGTAATCAGGCTCCCATGCTTTCAGGCGTGGCCCTTCCCAGGGCAGCACGGCAGCAGGGAATGTATTGCCTGCCGCAGTTTCCTGCGGTGACACACAACCTGTTCCCTGTATATAGATGTTCATATTTTACGATTGCGCATTTTTTGAAAATACCAGGCTGGAGCAGTTACCGCCAAAGCCAAATGAGTTTGACATTACATGCTGCAGCTGCTGCCCTTCAGCGAAGCTGGTAACAGGTGAAAAAGGCAGGTCCTTCATCTGTTTACTGAAATTCGCATTAGGATAGATCACACCTTCTTTCACTGCCCAGGCAGAAAAAACGGCTTCTATGCCTCCACTGGCGCCCAATGTGTGCCCTGTGAAGGACTTGGTACTGCTTACCGGCGGATAATGTGGTGCAAAAAGACGGGTTATAGCCGAACCTTCTGCAGCATCATTATTCTGCGTACCGGTACCATGCAGGTTAATATAATCGATATCTTCAGGTTTGATACCGCTCATCTCCAGCGCGGTCTGCATGGCCAGGAAATTGCCTGTGCCATCAGGAGAAGAAGCGGTCTGATGATAAGCATCGTTGGCGTTGGCATAACCACTCAGGCGGCACCAGGGCTGCCGGCTGGCAGGCAGTTCTGCGGCCAGCGCTTCACTGATCAGCACAACATATCCCGCGCCTTCGCCCAGGTTCAGTCCTGCGCGGGTGTCGTCAAAGGGACGGCAGGCTGCAGGATCGAGGATCATCAGCGTATTAAAACCATTCAGTGTAAAACGGGTCAGGGCATCGGTACCACCGGCTATCACCACATCCACCAGGTTATTTTTGATAAGCCTTGCTCCATACATCAATGCATTCGCGCTGGAAGAACAGGCGGTGCTGATAGTCGATATATGGTGACGAATGCCCATTGCATCGGCCACCAGTTCAGTAATGGCGCCACATTCATGGTGCACTACCTGGCTCAGATGACCTTTGGACGGATCCTGCAGGTAATCTGCAAAGAAGTCTTCCGTCTTGTCCATCCCCCCCACCGTATTGGCAGAAACAAAACCTACGCGGTACTGGCTGATATCTCCAAGACCGGTACTTTTCCAGGCTTCCTGCGCAGCCACACGACTCAGCAAAGCGGTGCGGCTGATCTTTTCGGGCATCCCTGTCCAGGCGGCCAGGGTGGCGTTGGACGCTTTTACTTCCACTACCGGGAATGTATGGCGGTGCACAGAATGCAGATACTCCATATGGGCCATACCGGGCTCCATACGTTTGAATGCCTCCAGGCATTCAGGCAGGTTGTTCCCTATGCCGCAAATGACGCCACCTCCGGCAATCCATACATCACTATGCATTATTTAGCGGTTTGATGCGCGGTAATAAATTCAGCGATGGTACGCACGGAATGGAATATTTCCGGTCCCTGCTCAGGATTCGCAATACGGATACCGTAATGCTGCTGCAGCAGTACAATTATTTCCAGCGCATCGATAGAGTCCAGACCCAATCCATCCTTGAACAAAGGCTGATCATCCCCGATATCTTCAGGTTTTACTTCCTGCAGGTTCAACTGCTCTACGATCTGGGCTTTCAGCGCCGCCATCAATTTTTCCATGGTTATTATTACTGTATATTAATTTAAATACTTACTGCTTTCTGCAGATTGTCTGCATTGAATGACAATCCTCCGCCGGTAGCTTCTACCTTGTACAGCATCACCTCGTACCTGGGCCCCATTACTTCCACCCAACCACACAGACAGGCAGAAACTGCGTTTTCCAGGAACAGCTGGCCGATATAACGGGCCATGAATGCCGGGTCAAATGCATCGGTGGTAAAAAAGGCATTCTCTCCCTTGAAGCCGTGACGGATACTGATCTCACCCATTACGATATTGGCCAGGGTGTAGACAAATAACGCCGGACTGGCAATGTCTTTCACCGTATCAAAGTACCGCAGATCGGTGTCGAGGCTGGCGCTTTTATTGGCCAGGATCAGCCCTACACTTTCGGGCGGATAGCTGCTCAACGGGGCATCTTTCAGCAGTACTTCTGCAGCCAGCCAGCCCAGCTTACTCAGCGGGTCCATCTTATGGAACTTGGGATACTGACCGGAAAACTGATCATATCCTGCCCGCAGGAAATCCGTTAATTCCGGTGCCTGCGGTGCTTCCCACAACAGTACGCCATCCTTGTATACCCGGTTATTCCGGATCACACAACTTCCCGTTATATATGCCTCGCCGTTGTCCAAGCTATTGGTCCTGTTTTATAATTTGTGTTAATTCTATGGTACGTGCCAGGCGTTTCAGTGCTGTGTCATGGTGCTGTACAAAAGGATTGCTCATATCCCAAACATACCCTGCCAGCACTGAACAGATCTGATTTTTCACTTCCGGGCGCTGATCATCAGAGAAGAAGATCTTGTCCAGGGTGCCGTCATACCAGGCCATTACATAAGAGCGGAAAGTATTCACGCCCTGCATGGTAGGCTCCATGTATTCCTTCTCCCAGTCAACCGCTTCTCCTTTCAGCTTGCGGATCACCAGTTTAGCGGCAGTCTGCGCCGAAACGCAGGCCAAAGTTACGCCAGATGAGAAAATAGGGTCCAGAAATTCTGTTACGTTGCCTGTCAGCACAAAGCCGTCTCCATAGAACTTGTCTGTAGTGGCAGACCATGACTCCAGGATACGTGGTTCGAACACCAGTTCCACATCACGGAAACGCTCCCTGGTATAAGGCTCTGCTTCCAGCAAAGCCCGGTATTGCTGTTCCGGTGTGCCGGAATAGCTGTTAAAAAATGAAGGATCGCTTACGAAACCAACAGAGGTCACTCCGGTAGAGAATGGAATGATCCAGATCCAGGTACCTGGTTGATGTACCACTGCTGTAATACGGTTAGGCTCGTCTGCCATGGAACGGCGGGCATCCACTGTATGTGCAAACAGGGCCTTACGCGGCTGCAGGTTTGAGTTCTTTTCCAGGTTGAACAAGCGGGGGATCACCCTGCCATATCCACTGCCGTCTACAATGAAACGGGCAGCTATTTCACTTTTATTGCCGTGTATATCTTCTACTGTAGTCACAGAATCCGATCCGTTAAAGCGAATGGCGGTCACTGTTGTTTCATAGCACACAGGTACACCCATTGCTTCTACCGTATCTGCCAGGGTCTTGTCAAAATCGGCCCTGGTTACCTGCCAGGTCCAGTTCCAGCCGGGCGTATGCTGTTCTTTAAAGGTAAAGTCGCATACCTTGTTACCTTTTACGAACTTGGCGCCATACTTTTCCTGGAAACCTTTGGCCTTAATGGCATCAATAAAACGGGCTTCTTCCAACGCTTCCATACTACGTGGCAGCAGGCTTTCACCTATCACAAAGCGGGGGAATTTAAGCTTTTCCACTATTTTCACAGAATAGCCTGCCTGGTGGATAATGGATGCCGCCACTGTTCCTGAAGGGCCCGCACCAATCACTAATACGTCTACCTTTTCTGTTGTCATGGATATGTTTTATGGAGTGTATTATGGAGACTATTTTCTTTTACATTTTAACAGTGTGTAGCTAAGTCCCATCTGGTTATTCTCTTCAACTATCTGTAGTCCCGCGTCTTCGATACATTTAAAGAAATCGTCCGTATGGTACATCTGGCTGTTGCCATTCGCCATAGCGGTAAAATACAAGGATGTCTGCTGGAGGCAGAAAGCGGCCGATTTGAATGGCTGCCTGTTCCAGAACGGTTCCAGGATGAAGATAGTACCGTTCTCTGTCAGCGCCTCACGGCAACGTTTCAGTATAGATACGATCTGTTCTTCCGAAAAGCAATCAAGGAACTGGCTCATCCATATAGCGTCAAATCCGGAAGGGAAAGGCAGGCTTTCATCCAGGATGTTGGCTTCATGGAAAGACACACGGTCAGCCACGCCAGCTTCTTTGGTACGCTGCTGTGCAATGGCAATTTCTCCCGGCAGGTCGAACATGGTCACTTTTACATCTGCATCATAGGCAGTGCAGGCCAGTGTCCATTTACCGGTATTACCACCAATGTCCAGCAGTGTACGGGGTTTATTTTCAAATACGATCGGCAATGCCTGTGGGAATGCCAGATCAGAGTAGTAATGGTCGAAGTCAAACCAGCTCTTGCCTATTTCCGGTGGCAGCAATGGCAATCCGGGATAGATGGTGTCCCAGGGGCCCAGCTCTTTTAATCCTACCGGCCGGCCTTCCTTTAAACTGTCCTGCAGGTGATCCATACCGCGGTAGCAGATGTCCTGGGAGAAGTTCATATTAATGCGGGTCAGCTTATCGTGCAGGATAAAATAACCTGTCTTGGTCAGAATGTATCTTTTATCGTTCACAATAAGCAGTTCGATACCGAGTCCCGCTTCCAGCAGTACGCGTACGGCATAACGGGAGAGCGATACTTTTTCCAGTACTTCTTCAATGGTCAGTCCCTTTTGTCCGGCGTCACTGATAGCCTGCAGGATGCCCATATCACGAAGGGCACGGGTAGCCTGAAATGCTATCGGCGCAAAAGCCAGTCTCAATGCTGCTTCCTGCGCCTGTAGTGCTGTTTTCGTTTCTTTAGTAAAAAACTCCATTCTGAATTAAGATTAGATTATTTCGAAAATATCATGGCTGCATTACAACCGCCAAAACCGGATACTGTCTTCAGGAAATGCTGCATAGGCCTGCTGCTCAGCTGATTGCTCACCATTACCGGGTGAGGTACGCCGAGAGACTGGAATCCCGCTGTGGGAATGACCAGCTGCTGCTGCAGTGCATGCATACCTATCACGGCCTCTATGAGCCCTGCCGCACCCAGTGTATGCCCATAATACCCTTTGAGGCTGTTCACAGGCACTTCCAGCAATCCTGCCAGGTGCAGCGCCTTGGATTCCATTTCATCGTTGTACGGCGTTGCTGTACCATGGGCGGAAACGAAACCGATATCTGCAGGCCGCAGCCCCGAACCTTTCATTGCCTTTTGCATGGCGATGCTCAGCTCTGCCCCGGTACGGGAAGGTCCGGAAATGTGATTGGCATCATTACTCACAGCTCCTGCTCCTACCCGGATGGAAGAAGGAGTAACGTATGCTTCGTTATTGGTCAGTATCACAGTGGCTGCTCCTTCTCCTAATGTCACTCCTTTACGGTTGGCATCGAAAGGCCGGCATGGCTCGCTGCTGACAGCCTGGAAAGACTGGAAGCCAGATAATACGAACCTGGTCACCACATCTGCGCCGGTTACCACTGCGTGGTCATAACGGCCGGAAAGGATCAGCCTTCTGGCTGTTAAAATAGCCAGCAAGCCTGAGATACAGGCGTTGCTGACTACTATAGGATCTTCTGTATAATTAAAATACTGTGCTATCTTCTTTGCAGTATGGAACAACTCCATTTCCTGCAATGGCGCATTGGCAGGATCTTCCTCCTGCTCCAGCAGTTCAATGTTTCCCTTTGTAGTGGATACGATGAAAGCAGTACGACCATCCGTAATGTCAATGGACGTTCTGTCCAGTGCATTCTGCACGGATAGTATCACCAGCTGTTCGAACTTTGTATACTGTTCGAGGCTTTCCTCGTTCCAGCTGTTTTCCAGCTGGTCGGGTGCCATCATAGCCGCATAGAACGGCGCTGCCGACATGACAGGATTGTCATGCAGCCGGATACCGCTCAGGCCATCCCTCACGTTTACAAAGTTCTCTTCTGTTGTTCTGCCCAGTGGCGACAATATATTATCTGCCACTACATACACACTTTTCATCTTTTCACATTATTAGGAGCAATGATCTGCCCATGCTGTGCTTTCCATTTTTCAAAAAATGGAGGGATGGTCAGCTGCAGTGTAGATGTAGCCACGTCCAGGAATACCTGGAGAGAACTACCATCAGCTACCAGCTCACCGGTTGCAAAATTGTATAGCTTATATTCAAACCTGATCTTTGCAGCGGCGGTATTCACATAATTGGTTTCCACAACTACACGGTCTCCGTATCTCAGTGAACGTTTATAATTGCATTGTACATTCACAACAGGTACGGTATATCCTTCTTTATAAATATCGAGGTAGCGCAGCCCGTATTTCTCACCGAAAGCCTCTCTCCCATCTTCAAAATAGCGAATATAATGTCCATGCCATACTATTCCCAGTGGATCGGCTTCATTGAACTTCACAAGTATATTCGCACGCTCAGTCAATACAGGGCTCATCATTTTATTTTTCCGGATTAATTACATCAGGCTCGCCTGGCTTTCTACAGCAGCTACCCTTGTTTCGGCAGTAGCTTCAGCTTTAGACTTCCACTCTTTATATTTTCCATGATCGATGGAATTCAGCACTTTATAGATGGTATAAGCCCAGTAGTTACGAAAACCAAAGCCCTGTGCCTTCCCGGTAAAACGTTCCGTCAGCAGTACCTTTTTACTGGATAGATCTATCAGTGTAGCATATACGTAAGCTTCCTTGTTTGTTTTACTCATACCGTCCATGATGAATACCAGGCCGATGCCCTTCTGACCATGGAGATCGTACTTCTTTACATGCTTGTCAATGTCTGCAGCTGTCAATCCTTTTTCCAGGTCAGCCACACCATTGGCCTTGATGGTAGCAGGATTCACACCTTCATTGAGTTTCTGTACAGCTTCCAGGAAATTGCTCACGCTGGTCCTTTTGAAGGTGCCGGCAATGTCATATTTTTTGGATTCTGTAACGATCACGTTATTGATCGGCTCGAACTTATTGACAATTTCTGCGGCAGTTGCAGTCTCTCCTTCTATTTTGGCGGCAGAGAAATCAACACCGAGGTAGGTCAATGGGGTAGATTCATTGCTGAAAAATTCTTTCAGGGTCTGTGCATGGCTGCGTCCCGCAGACAGGCATACAAATACTAAAGCAAAACTTGCCAGCAGGCATTTCTTTAAGGTGGTCATTACAAATGGATTTTTATGGGTTTATGAAAATTTTCAGTTCACATTGCGCCATTACCTTTCCATTCAGGGTCACTTTAGCAGCTACCATGGTAGCGTTGAACACCTGACTTTGTATTTCCGTGGTGGTCTCAATGAAGGATCCGGCGGGAGGGAATTCAAACACTTCGAAGTCTTTTACGGCGCCGATAAAGCCGATAGGAACCGGGGTATTTTCCTGCTGGGCTATATATCCTACACGGGCAGCCGCAGTCTGCGCCATGTTCTCCAGCAGTCCGGGCGATTTCAGCACGCCATCTTCCACAAAAAGATTATCGGCTGCAATCTGCAGGCCGGTACGGGTGATGTTGTCCTTTACTTCCAATATGCCGCTGATCATGACTATCGGTGTGCGTTGCGGTATATATGCTGTAACGTTGTCGGTGTGGATGAACATAAAATCTGCTTATTTATCTTCCGGTATTTCCCAAAAATCGTAATAGTTAAACCATTGTTCAGGATATTTCTTAACCATCGCTTCCAGCTCATGAACAAAATCCTGAACGGCAGTTTCTACGCCCTGCCTGCGGCGTCCATGATATTCTCTTGGCTGAGTTGCATATAAATGATAATGACTGCTGGTTTCCTTAAAAGCAAATACAAGCGATACCGGCACCCTGAACGTGGCCGCCAGCAGGAATGGACCTGCCGGAAAGCGGGCATCCGCCCCCAGAAAGGATGCGGTTACCGTTTTATTGCCTTCCAGGAACCTGTCTGCATGCATACATACCAGCTCCTGGTTGCTCAGCGCTTCATTAATGGCGTAAATGTGCGATAAATCATCCTTAATAACAATAATATTCACATTACGTTCACCTGTCACGGATGACAGGTACTTCTTGATGCGCTCATGCTCGCCGTCAAACATGACAATATTGATACGCGTTTCCAGGCGCCGGAACAGGTGCCCGGCCACTTCCCAGTTTCCCAAATGGGCACTGAGCATGATACCGCCCTTGCCTGCAGCAGTGATTTCGCGCAGGTACTGTTCTCCCTCAAATTCGAAGGTAAACCGGTTCCTGATACCGGACATCACGACAACCTTATCGATCAGCACCTGACCGAATACATAGTAGTTCCGGTATACGCTGAGCAATGATCGCCACCAGCCATGTCCTACCCTGGTATGAAAATATTGAAAAATGGGGCGTGAAGAGCTGTAGGAAAACAGAAAATAATATGCGGCAACAAACCTTAATAATACATAAGCAGGCAGTACGCCCCCATAACGCAATGTCCCGATAAAAATACTGTACCCCAGCTTATTTCCCTTGGATTTCCCCTCCCAGGAAGGCATTATACCAGTTCTTTTTGTTTGATACGATTAGCCACGTAGTCGTAAAAATCCTGGAAAGTGGCAATTCCCTGAAAATCTTCCGGATTTACCTTAAATCCGAAGTTATTTTCAATTACAACCACCAGGTCAATGTAGTCCAGGCTATCCAGGTCAAGGGTAGCTTTCAGGTTGGCATCAGGCGTTATCTTGCTTCCATCCGCTTCAAATTCCTCTACCAGGAATGCATTCGTGATTTGTATGATTTCTTGTTTGTCCATATCAGTGTAACTCTAGGATATAGGTTGATCTATATACGTGATTATCAGAAAAAAGTTCGCTTAGATTGGCTGTTAATCCGGTCCTTATGTACCTTATAATTTTTCTTTAATGATAGTTTTAGCTGATCAACCTTCCTTGCTTCTGTTTTAGTCCCTCAAAGGTATAAATATCCGGGCAGATATTAAATATTGCCGCTTTTGTGGTATTAAAGTGTTGACAGTTAACTATTTATTTTGTCCATTTTTTGACTATCAGGGATGAATTGGTGCCCCCAAAGCCAAATGAATTAGACAAAAATATATTAAAATCTTTATTAATGGTAGTATTGTTGATATTTAATCTGGTAGCTGCTCCATCAGGATTCTCCAGGTTAATGTTCGGTGCAATAAAACCATTCTGCATCATCAGCATGGAATAAACAATTTCACTCGCTCCCGCCATCCAGCATTCATGCCCTGTCATCGACTTGGTAGAGCTGACATATGGTCTTGAGCCGCCAAATACCTGGTCGATCGCTGCCGCTTCACTGGCATCTCCTGCCGGCGTGCTGGTAGCGTGTGCATTGATGTATTCGATATCCTTCGCCTGCAGGCCTGCATCCTGTAAGGCAATCTGCAGAGAACGCACAGGTCCGTCTATTGTCGGGTTGGAAATATGCGCGCCATTGGAAGAAAACCCATAACCAATCACCTCCGCCAGGATATTTGCTCCCCTGCGCCGGGCTGATTCCAGGCTTTCCAGGATCACTGTTGCCGCGCCACCACTGGGCACCAGGCCATCACGGTCACGATCGAACGGACGGCTGGCTTTTTCAGGCTCATTCTCCCTGACAGAAAACGCGGCAATGGCATCGAAGTTACCCATAGAGTAAATGTTGATCTCCTGCGCCCCCCCACACACCACACAGTCCTGCATACCATTGCGGATGAACATATAACCGAGCCCGATGGCATGGGAACCACTCGCACAGGCCGCGCTCACGCTGAAGTTAATTCCTCTCAGCTTGAAGATGGTGGCCAGGTTCATGTTCACGGTAGAGTTCATGGTCTGAAACACAGAACCGGAACCCACCAGCATGGTATCTTTCTTCTCCCGCATAATGTCGGTAGCTTCTATCACAGGCTTGGAAGAACTGTCATTACCAAACAGCAGGCCCACTTCCGTTTTCTCTATATAATCCTGATCTATCTTAGCCTGCTCCAGCGCTTCCCTGGTGCTCATAAAAGCAAATTCCGCCTGCTCCGGCATCATCATGCGGGCGCGGCGGTCAAGCACTCCTTTCAGGTCCGGACGGTCTACATAGCCTGTCAAACCCGAACGGTATCCAAAGGCCTTCCTGGCCGGGTCCAGAATAATACCGGATTTTCCTTTATATAAAGAATCACGTACCTCCTCCAGGTTCTTGCCTATACAGGAATAAACTCCCAATCCTGTGATCACCACTCTGTTCATATAAATCAATTTGGACCAGGAACCTGAGACCAGCTACCACTTACCGATACTGTCCTCTGCTCCTGATTATAATCATGTGTATAGTCCTCCGTTAATTGACAAAACTTCGCCTGTAATGTAAGAGGAGGATGAAGATGCAAAAAAGGCAACCGCTTCCGCTACTTCTTCCGGCGTACCAAAGCGGTTCATAGGCACCTGTGCCGCCAGCTCTTTCTCGTTCAGTTCGGCCGTCATATCCGTTTTAATAAAACCCGGAGCGACTGCGTTCACTGTTACCCCACGCTTAGCCACTTCCTGGGCCAGCGCTTTCGTTGCGCCGATTACGCCTGCTTTGGCCGCAGAGTAATTCGTCTGACCGGGAAGGCCTTTAATACCAGACAGGGAGACGATATTGATGATACGTCCGTAACGTTTCATCAGCATATTGTTCAGCACCTGTTTAGTGACATTAAAGAAGCCATCCAGGCTGATGTTCAGCACATTTCTCCACTGGTCACTGTTCATCCAGAACAGCAGGTTATCTTCCCGGATACCGGCATTATTCACCAGTACCTGGATCTGTTTCTCTTTGTTATTGTCTACCCAGCCACCTAATACCGCCTGTACTTCCTCATTATTGCCAACATTGAACTGCAGCAGTTCGCCATCGCTTCCCTTCGCTCTCACCGCGTCCAGCGTTTCCATGGCTGCAGCTTCATTGCCCTTATAATTGATAATTACATAGTACCCCAACTCGGCCATCTTCACGCATATCGCCCTGCCTATACCCCTGGAGCCACCTGTTATTAAAGCACATTTCATCCGTTAATTGTTTTAGAGGTTACCATGCTATTTCAGGATCATGCTGTAACAGGTATTCCTTGATCTTTTTAGCGTCTTTATACTTAGGACTGTCCTCAATAAATTTAGGAAAAATTGCCCTTACTTCACTGTAAATGCGGTGTGAGAAGGATGACAGTTTCTCGTGACAGTTCAGGTAATCAACCGCCTGTAACATCGTCATTACCTGGATGGCCAGTACCTCGTATGCATTCTCAATAACACGGTTGGTCATCAGCGCCGCGTTACATCCCATGCTCACAATATCCTGGTTGTCGTTATTGTTGGGAATGCTGTGCACATACATGGGGAAAGACAATGTCTGGTTTTCCGCCACTGTTGATGTAGCAGTAAACTGAATACCCTGCATACCGAAGTTCAGTCCCAGTTTGCCCAGGTTCATGAACGGCGGGAACTTGTGGTTCAGCTTTTCATTCATCAGGTAGTTCAGTTGCCTTTCAGACAGCATAGACAGTTTGGTGATCGCGATCTTCACCTTGTCCATTTCGAGGGAGATATAATCCCCGTGGAAGTTACCACCATGGAACACGTTCTCCTGGTGATGGTCCACTACCGGGTTGTCACTCACGGAGTTCAGCTCCTGTACTACGATCTTTTCAGCTGCTACCAGGGTATCGTAGATAGGACCTAATACCTGTGGTACACAACGCAGGGAATAATATTCCTGCACCTTGTCTTTAAAGATTTCCTCTTCCAGTTCTTTATAGAAATGGTCAGGACGGTGCCTGATCATCTTACTATCTTTCAGGATGTTGCGCATAGCGGCCGCTACCTTGTTCTGGCCTTCATGACGCTTTACGGCATTCAGTTCTTTGGAAAGATGGTCGTCAAAGGCTTCCACTACTTCATTGATCATGGCCGACAGGATACAGCTCCAACCCAGCAGTTTCTTAGCCTCTATGATATTTACCAGGCCGATACCTGTCATGGCAGAAGTACCATTGATCACTGCCAGTCCCTCACGGATGTGTATGCCGATAGGCTTGATACCTAACTGGTTAAATACCTCTGCCGTAGAACGTAGTTCTCCCTCATACACTACCTCTCCCTCACCGATCAGTACCAGGGCCAGATGGGCCAGCTGTACGAGGTCGCCGCTGGCGCCTACGCCACCGTGCTCATATATACATGGATAAACGTTCTTATTGATCAGGTCCCTGAGCAGGGTCACCACTTCCGGATGTACACCGGAATGAGCCTGCATGAAGCTGCTGAGGCGCGCTATCATGAGACCTTTAGTTAACAGGGGCGGCATATATTTGCCAGCTCCTGAGCTATGGCTGCGGATAAGATTGTACTGTAACTGATGAGTATCGCTTTCGCTGATGCGATATTGCGCCATGGGGCCGAAGCCGGTATTGATACCATAAATGAGCTTCTTGGCGGCAAATTTCTTTAAAAACTCAAAGTTGTGCGTTACTTCCTGTAAAGCGGCTTCCTCCAGGCTCAACTCCTCCCCGTTAAATAACACGCGGTACACTTCTTCCAGTGAAAGCACCTTACTCCCTAAAACAACCATTATTTTAAATTAAATTATTTGATTATGTAAAAAAGTGCTCAAAATTAGCAAAAAACAATTACGAATCACAAATGGAGAACTACGTAATTTATCTGTATGATAATCATACGTATCTGCCATTTACAATTCGTAATCAGACCAGTCCCTCCCCTTAATCAGATTATCCTTCTTCCACGGCATCCGCAGGCGCTTCCACCAGTACCTTATCTATACGGTGGGCGTCCATATCAACAATTTCAAAAGTGAAGCCCCTCCACTCAAATTTTTCTCCAATCTTGGGGATATGTTCCTGGTGGTGCAGGATAAAACCAGCCATCGTATCAAATTCCTGCTCAAACTCTGCCATCCAGTCTTCCTTGTCAAACCGGGCAAGAAAGTCATAGAATGGGATCTGTCCATCTACCAGGTAGGAACCATCTTCGCGGCGTACTATTTCGTAATCGTCGTCCTGCCCGGTTTCCGGCATGTCTCCTACAATGGCTTCCAGTATATCATTCAGGGTGATCATACCCAGGAAAGTTCCATATTCGTCTACAATAAACGCAGCATGGCTCTGTGTTTCCTTGAATTTTTCCAGTACCTGGTAAGCAGAGTTGTTCTCCGGTACAAACAGGGGCTTTTTCATGATACGCGCCAGCTCATGGCCCGTATCTGCTGCTGCTGTATAAAGGTCCTTGATGGTGATAATACCCTGGATATTGTCAATTACGTCGTCACATACAGGGTACACGGAGTGCGGACTGTCCAGGATCTTACTGCGGATAACTGCTTTAGGATCATTGATATCCAGGTATACGATATCGGTACGGTGCGTCATGAGGGAGGTAATATTACGGTCTCCCAGGTGAAACACCCTTTCTATGATCTCCTGCTCGGTCTCCTCGATGGCGCCTGCGGTGGTGCCCTCATTGATCAGCGCTTTGATCTCTTCTTCCGTCACATTGTTGTCGGTGCTTGGCTTCAGATTGAAGATATTCACCAGCATGTTGGTGAATATGGTCAGCAGCCATATGAATGGATAGGTGACCATAGACACCCATTTCATCGGGGCTGCCGTTTGCCTGGCAATAGCTTCCGGGCGTAAAATGCCCAGGCGCTTGGGCACCAGTTCGCCCAGTACCAGTGTAAAATAGGTTACCACCACCACAATAACGGTAATGGCAATACCATCGGCATAAGAACTTAACTGTGGATAACCCGAAATATATTCAACCAGGCGTGGTTTGAGGCTGATACCTGATAATATACCTATTAAAATGCTGATAAGTGTGATTCCCACCTGGACAGTGGAGAGAAACCTGTCCGGATTGCTGGCCAGTTTAAGCGCAGCTTTTGCCTTTTCATCCCCTTTATTGGCCAGATATTCCAGCCTTGCTTTACGTGCATATTCCATGGCGACCTCTGACATTGAGAATAAGCCATTTAGCAAAATAAGGATGAGGATAATGACGACGACTTCCATGTTTAAAAGGCTAAAAATAAAGAATTATTCAAATATTAAGGTAAGAAATGCTAAAAGCAACCCTGCCGCTATGGCAATTACTTTACGATAGCTCAATTCATGGTGTTTGGTACCGCTTTCATAGAAAATGGTGGTAGAAATATGCAGGAATGCACCTATCACCAATGCTACGATGTAAGCAGTAATATTGGATATATACGCAGATTGTTGCCCCAGAACAGATGCCAGCAGCGCTGCAACAGGCGTAACCAGTGAAAAAATGATCAGGATACGCCATAACCGCCCTCCCTGTTGATGGGCGTGCATCATGACGGTGATCAGTGTAAATGCCTCGGGCAGCTTATGCGCAGCTACCCCTATAACCAGTGAGGCCAGGGCCGCGCGGTCCTCAAAATGAAAACCCAGGGGAATACCCTCCATAAAAGCATGAATGGACAATCCCAGCAGCAGTGGAAAGATCTGTACGTGGTGATGACCATCTTTCGGCACATGGGTATGCCCGTGTTCCGTTCCGTGCGACAATGCCTGCAGGGCCACCTGCAGGAAAAAACCCAATACGATATAGATACCTGCCTGATGTCCCAGTTCATGATACACTTCAGGCAACAGGTGCATGATAGTGACTCCAAACAGGCAGGCGCCGGTAAATGCCAGCATGTAGATCGGGAAGTTGGGGGTTACCCTTCTTACCGTCATGGGAATTAAACCACCGCCTAATGTGGCCAGTAAAATAATTAAAAGAAAGATCCAGTTCATGTTGTTAATTCAGGTTCCAGTCTGATACGCCGTTGAAAGAATCCGCCACTCAGGGTACCTATCATGATACCCAGTACAGCACCTCCGATCACATCCAGCGGGTAATGAACGCCTACATATACCTGTGCATAACAGATCAGCAGCGCCCAGACAAAAAACAGAGAGGCATACAGTTTTGAAATATGCCTGAAAGTGAGGAAACAAAAAGTGCTTAGCGCAAAATGATTGGCTGCATGGGAAGAGGTAAAACTACCGCTACCGGGGCAATATACCACCAATACCCTTACAAAATGCTGCATCAGCGGGTCCCGGCATGGCCTTATCCTCCCTACCGCCTCCTTGATGTGTAAGCTGGCCTGGTCAGCCAGACCAAAAGAAACCAGGAAAAAAACGATCCACCAGAAACCTTTCCAACCGTAATTGATCGTCACAAACAATACCAGGAAAAGGTACAGCGGCGCCCATACATATGGCTCCCTTAACCAGGGCACAATAGCATCCAGCACAGCATTCCGCCACACGTTATTGATATAGAAAAAGAGTTTGTAGTCCAGTCTAAGCAGTCTTTCCAGCATGGCTAATGTTTTGTAGCAATAATGATCAGTCTTGGCGAATGCTGTTCATCGTAAGTATTGAAATGATAGTCTCCAAAGATATCTGTTATTTGCAAACCCTGGTGAGCGAACATTTCCTCAAAATCCTGAAGGGTAAAGGCACTGACATTCTCGGTAAATGTTGTCCGGTATAAACGGGAACGGTCCAGGATATTGATCTGTTTCTGAAACTTTCCGTCATTTACCTCCCTGACAATATCGAACACCACCTCTCCTTTTTCTTTCACCTCAAATGGCACCAGGTTGGCCTTAACATAAGGACTGTTCAGATAGTCGAGTACCAGGCATCCTCCCGGCTTCAGGGCATTCCGCATGGTACGCAGGGCATTCTCATTTTCCCTTTCCGTATCAAAATATCCAAAGCTGGTAAAAAAGTTAAATACAAGATCAAAATAGTTCACCCTGAAAGGCAGTCGCATGTCATGCTGATAAAAGCTGAGATGGTCATTTTCCAGCTTTTTGGCAATGTTAATGCTGCGGATGGAAAGGTCAATACCTGTAACAGTATATCCTTTTGAGGCCAGGTAGCTGGAATGACGGCCGGTACCACATGCTACATCCAGCATGGTGGCATTAGCAGCCGGACGCAGGTAGTTCAACAGCTTGTCTATAAAAGTTGCCGCTTCTGCATTATCCCTGTTATTGTACAACAGGTGATAGTAAGGAGAATTGAACCAATCTTTAAACCATTGTTTTTGTATTTCCACTGCTAAATCATTAAAAACTTCCATGATCAGATGAACGCCCCAAAGCTCTATTTTTTATTGTTAAACATCAAATATCGGGTGCTTTCGTAAAATGCCCGCGTTAAATTATCGAGTGCCTTTGCCGTATCGGGATATTGCGCCCTTACATTTTTCAAAGGATCTCCCTGCATGTCGTACAGATAAGCATCCTGGGTCTTCGTATTGATCTCATACATATAGCGTTCCCCTATCATGGATATATAACCCTGGAGGTTCTTGGCATAGGAAGCAAAAGCATACCTGTATGCCAGCGTAGAATCCAGCATATCCCGTCCCAGCGTATAGTTCTTCACCGGCATGCCTACCAGTTTCGCCATTGTGGGATAGATATCCACAAGGCTGACCGCATAGTTGATCACGCCCGGCTTAATTAACGCAGGGGCATAAATAAAGCAGGTGGAATGTACTGAGCCGCTGACCAGTTCGTACTCGGGGGTGGGCATAAAATGATAAGGATTCAGGGTACAGTTATGGTCACCAAACATAATAAAGATGGTATTGTCCAGGTATCCACCCTTTTTCGCCAGGTCTATGAGGTGTGCCACATTATAATCCTCATAACGGATAGCGTTGAACTGATCTATGGAAACAAATCCTGATTTTTTAAATTGCTCTTTATCGATCTCTTTCTCTGTTACTTTCTTAAAATCGCCCGCTCCCGTTGTAGTCGTGTAGGGAGGGTGATTGTCCGCCAGCTGCAGGAAAGCCACAAAGGGCTGTTTTCTTTTTCCTGCGTCCCTGAATATTTCGTCGGCCTCCGTGATCAGGTCATAATCAGAGACGCCCCAAACGTCTGCTTTAGGCGCTTTATAATACCCTTCTTCAAAGATCTTCACACCATCCACATTATTCGTAAATACCGCCCTGATATTGGCCCAGTTGGTATTTCCTCCCAGCAGGTAGTATTTCTCATATCCTTTGAACTGGTCCAGCACCACCCGCTGGTCGATCATCTTCGGATGACGGGAAGCGGTTTTGGTTAAACTGATATCGGGCAGCCCTGTAGTCACACCATACACCGTTCTGGCAGTGCTGACAGCCGGTACATAGAAATTACGGAAAAGGATCCCGCTGTCGGCCAGCCTTTTCATATTAGGCGTGGGTTGCATCGGGTTATTGTACATGCTGGTGATTGCCGCCCCGGTCGATTCCAGCATGACCAGCACCACGTTCATTTTCTTTCTGTCTGCGCCGGGAATATCACGCACGAAGTTCAGCTTCTCCGCATCGGGCTGCTGTACGCCCAGGTACCGGGCTATTACAGGATAAAGCTCTTTTGTCTTTTTGACATCGTAGGTATCCGTTTTGCCGGACATATTGGAAACATAGTACAATACCGGGTTCAGCGCCAGGCTGGTCACTCCGTTATCCCTGGTGAACATCGCCTGGCTCCAGCGAAGCGGAAAGTAAGCGATGCTGGCGTAAATACCGGCGGCAAAGAGCGCTACCATCGAGAACAGCCAACCACTATACCTCCGGCTATTGAGCAGTACAGCCGGTTCTTTTGCCAGCTGGCGGTAGGAACGGATGAACTGGTAAGAGATCAGGAACAGGAAAAGGCCAATCCCTAGTACGGTGCGTACCACCGGGTAGCTCTGCCATAACATCCTGGCATTGTCAGCCCGCTCTCCTGCCGCCAGGAAACGGGTAATAGTGGGATCCATGCGTAAACCGAGGTAGGCATAATGCCCCAGGTCAAGCACATAGGCAAAGGTCAGCACCAGGTACACCAGGAAGAGATAGACAAAAACCGGCTTTCTAATGGCCGGTTTTGTAAAAAAGCTATTTCTGAAAATGAAAGCGATCAGTAATATGGGAACAGTCAGGATCAGGGCAAGACGCATATCGAATCTTAACCCCAGCGTCCATGCCTTCAGGATGGCTTCGCTATCCGTAATGGTGGTTTTAAAGAAGAAGAAAAAGAAAACCAGACGAAAAACGACCATGAAGAGATATAGGAATAAGGCCTGGATAATCACATATCGAATATACCGGGGTATACTCTTCCATAAATATTTCATGTAAACGCAGCTGTTGATTAATTTGACATGCAAAAGTATGCTAAACTGTGGCATTAATGAAAAACGGGGCAAAGTTTCCTAAGCCCTATATAAACAGCCCACATTAAAAGTATAACACATCTATTTAAATTAATATTTAAATAGAAAGGAGTGCTATATATTTAATTCATTTGTCTATTGCTGATTGTAATTTTATATTTGCCCTTCCTTTAAAAATTGAAATTCGTGGCACTGATCAAATCGATTTCTGGCATTCGCGGAACTATCGGGGGCAAACCAGGAGAAGGGCTCTCTCCTCTCGATGTTGTAAAGTTCACAGCTGCATTCGGCACATGGCTCATCAAACAATCCGATAATAGAAAAGTAGTAATAGGGCGGGACGGGCGCATTTCAGGTGAAATGGTGAAACAACTCGTAGTTGCTACCCTGAACGGATTGGGCCTGGATGTAGTTGACCTGGACCTTTCTACTACTCCTACTGTCGAAGTAGCAGTAACGGCAGAACAGGCCGCAGGTGGTATCATCCTTACTGCCAGCCATAATCCCAAAGAATGGAACGCCCTGAAACTACTGAACAGTGATGGCGAATTCATATCAGGCGATGACGGAGCGATCGTACTCGATCTTGCTGCACGCGAGGATTTTACTTTCGCAGATGTCAACAAACTTGGTACCTACCGGAAAGATGACAGCTACCTGCAGAAACACATTGACATGGTGGTGAACTATCCCCTGGTAGATGTTCCTGCTATCAAGGCGCGCAACTTCAAAGTAGTGGTGGATGCTGTCAACTCTACCGGCGCTATTTTTATTCCTGCCCTGCTGAAGGCTTTGGGAGTGGAAGAGGTGACAGTACTGTTCGACGAAGTAAATGGCCGTTTCAGCCACAACCCCGAGCCCCTGCCGGAAAACCTGACTGCACTTAGCAATGAAGTGAATAAATCCAGCGCAGACCTGGGTATTGCTGTAGATCCTGATGTTGACCGCCTCTGCTTCGTATGTGAAGACGGCAGCATGTTCGGTGAAGAATATACCCTGGTGGCAGTAGCTGATTATATTTTGAAAAGCCGCAAAGGAAACACTGTTTCCAATCTTTCTTCCACACAGGCACTGAAAGATGTGACCCTGAAGAACGGCGGGGAATACCATCCTTCTGCAGTAGGAGAAGTGAATGTGGTACGAAAAATGAAGGAAGTGAATGCAGTGATAGGTGGCGAAGGTAATGGTGGTATCATTGTACCGGACCTGCACTATGGCCGCGATGCACTGATCGGTATAGGCCTCTTCCTCAGCCATGTGGCACAGAGCAAAAAGAACCTGAAAGCCCTGCGCAACAGCTACCCTGACTACTTTATTTCCAAAAATAAGATCGAGCTCGACAAAGGCGTGGATGTAGTTACCATTTTTGATAAGATCAAGGGTAAATACAGGAATCAGCCCATTAACGTAGAAGACGGTCTGAAAATAGAGTTTGACAGGGATTGGGTACACTTGCGTACTTCCAATACGGAACCTATTATCCGTATCTATGCGGAAAGCCAGAATGAGACCACGGCAGATAATATCGCCAAGCGCATCATGCAGGACATCCGTGAGTTTATGCACTAATTCCCAGCAACTTAGAATATTTTAACCGGCGGATGCATGTATTTGTATCCGCCGGTCGTCTTTTTGGAGATTGCGCATTATTTTCCAAAAAAATCAGACATTTGTGTCCGCCAACGGCATTTTTTATCAAAAACCACCACTACCTTGAAAAGAATTTATTTTGATAATGCAGCCACCACGGCGCTGGATAAAGACGTGCTGGATGTGATGCTGCCTTACCTGACAGAAAAGTTTGGAAATCCATCTTCCATCTATTCGTATGGCCGTGAAACCAGACTGGCCATTGAAAATGCACGTAAATCCGTAGCAAAGATCCTGAACGCACATCCGGGAGAGATCTTTTTTACCTCGGGTGGTACGGAAAGTACCAATACTGCGGTGAACGCGGCTATTCACAACCTGGGCTGCAGGCATATCATTTCTTCTGAAATTGAGCACCATGCCACCCTTCATTCCGTGGAACATGCCCATTCGAAAGACAAGATCAGGCTGAGTAATGTAAGATTACTGCCCGATGGTCATGTGGATATGGCACATTTGCGCGAACTGCTGGCCAATTCTCCCGAACGCTGCCTGGTGAGCCTGATGCATGCCAACAACGAAATTGGTAACCTGCTGGATCTTCATGCAGTAGGTAACCTCTGTAAGGAATTTGACGCCATCTTCCATTCCGATACGGTGCAGACCGTAGGGCACTATGCTTTTGACCTTCGTAATACGCCGGTGCATTTTATAAATGGCTCCGGTCACAAATTCCATGGCCCGAAAGGAGTAGGTATTCTTTACATCAATGAAAATGTGAAGATCACGCCGTTCATTCACGGAGGCGCCCAGGAGCGTAACATGCGCGCCGGCACAGAGAATGTATATGGTATTGTTGGTTTCGCCAAAGCGCTGGAACTGGCTACGGAACATATGGAAGAACACAGTAAGTATATCAACGATCTCCGTATGTATATGATGGATCAGTTAAAACAGCATATACCCGGCGTAAGCCATAACGGCGATCTCTATGGCCGCAGCCTGTATACGGTGCTGAACGTGTCTTTCCCCAAAACGGAGAAGAGTGAAATGCTGCTGTTCAACCTGGATATCAATGGTATCTGTGCATCCGGCGGCAGCGCCTGTACATCCGGCGCCGATGCAGGCTCTCATGTTATCCGCGCCATCAACAGTGATCCTAACAGGATCGCCGTACGCTTCTCTTTCGCTAAAGACAATACGAAAGAAGAGATAGATGAGGTCATCACAAGACTGAAAGAGATTGTCTAAACGACCCTACTTCAATAGTTATAAAAAGAAAACGGTAAACAGCAGATCGCTTTTTACCGTTTCTTTTTTATGCTATTGATATTGCAGACTGATTAACTGTTCCGGTTGATCACGTCATAGAACTTCTCCCTATAACCGTCACTGATAGGAATAGACTGGTTGGCGATCATCACGGTATTTTTCTCTACAGAATTGATCTTATTCAGCGATACCACATAAGAGCGGTGTACCCTGATGAATTTATCTGCAGGTAAACGCGTTTCAAAAGATTTAAGGCTGCGCAGTGTAAGTACTGGCTGAAATGGTGTATAAATTTTCGTATAATCTTTCAGTGCTTCGATGAATAAAATATCTTCCAGGTTGATCTTAATGATCTTGTATTCCGTCTTGATAAAGATGTAATCATTGACATGCCCGTTGTTGCTGTCCCCGTTCTTCTGCTGGGACATTGTTCTCAGTTCCAGCGCCTTGGTGGCTGCCCGGAGAAAACGTTCAAAAGGCACTGGTTTCAACAGGTAATCCACCACTTCAAGATCAAATCCTTCCAGCGCATATTCTCCATATGCGGTGGTAAAGATCACCATAGGCGGATACTTCAGGGATTTCATCAACTGAATACCGGTGATATCCGGCATCTTAATATCCAGGAACAGCAGGTCTACCCGCTCTTCCTGTAAAAAACGTAAAGCCTCCGTCGCATTCTCAAATGTACCCACCAGCTGCAGGAAAGGAACCTTCCTGGCGAAGTCTGTGATTATTTCCAATGCCAGTGGTTCATCATCCACCGCTATGCACCTGATCATTTTTCAACACGATTT
Source organism: Chitinophaga filiformis (assembly GCF_023100805.1). NCBI lineage: Bacteria > Pseudomonadati > Bacteroidota > Chitinophagia > Chitinophagales > Chitinophagaceae > Chitinophaga > Chitinophaga filiformis. The sequence continues at coordinate 2,201,445 of NZ_CP095855.1, read as the reverse complement.
TTAAATCAACAATAAATTGGTTTTCAGATTCTGTGATCTCGAGATCATGGTCGTCGGTATACAACAATTCCAACCGTTTACGCACATTCTGCAGGCCTATTCCCCCTTTTTCGGCCACCCGCTTTCTGAAGCGGCTGTTTTCGACTACCAGCCTCACCTGGTTCCTTTCTATTGCCAGTGCAATGGCAATGAATGATGGCTCGGCGTAACTGATCCCATGTTTAAAAGCATTTTCAACAAACGGCACCAGCAACATGGGCTCTATTTTCAATCCTGCCGGATTTCCCTGCACAGCATAGTCCACCACAATATCGTCCGGCATTCTCAGGCGTTGAATATCAATATAGTCCTCCAGGTATTGCAGCTCCTGTTGTAACTGCACCTTGTCCTCATTGGAGTCATAGATCATGTACCGCATGATGGTAGACAGCTTGACAATAGCGTGTTCTGTCTGTGCGGAATGTTTATGGGCCAGAGAGTAGATGGTGTTTAGACAGTTGAAAAGGAAGTGAGGATTAATCTGAGACTTTAAAAATTTTAATTCTGCGTTCAGATTCTCCACTTTCAGGGCTTCCCTTTGCTGTTCACTCTTAAACCATTCCTGCGCGATCTTGATAAAACCACTCATAAAAAGCATGAGCAGTGCTGCAAAAACCGATTTCCGCAATATTTCCGGGAAAAGGATATAGTCGAGGAAAGACAGTTCCCGCCGGGCGTTGATAAATTCCATTTTCCTGATCCCCTGTGAGTCATTCAGTGTAGCACCGGCATAAAGCGGAGCACTCCGTTCCCCGTATGTTTCTTTTGACCGCAGGCGTCCCTCCAGCAAATGGTATCGCACAAATGCAGGAGGTGGCGGGGCAAATCCCGCTTCCCTGTCCCTGTTTGGCGTCATGACGGTTTCCTGTGAAGCGAACGTTTTCCAGAAAACATACTCCGTAACTGCCTGTTGCATAATGATGAACACCAGTGTTAACACCACAAAAGACAGATAATAGACTATTTTCTTTAATGTGAAAAAACGGGGGATCAGCACATAAAAATTGAGATAAAACAAACCTATGAGGAAGAGGTTATCAACTATTTCCCGGGCAAAGAACCAGGGATGCTGGATTTTGATCCGGTAGATAAAAAAAGGAAAGAACAGGAAACAGGTCCAAACTACAATATGCAGTCCTACGCTGAATAGCCGGTTCCTATAGAGTTGTTTTAAATTTATCATGTAGCCCAAAAGCGCGATAAACTTACACTCAATTCCCGTAAAGAGGCTGTTAAAATTTGTTAAGCGTAGTAAAAGGAATGTTAAAATTTATGGGGAATAAAGGATCTCCATGGCCAAATACAGTACTATGGCCAATATTAATATAAGTTGCAATATATCTACCGGAGAGCTTTTAGTGCTACTCTACACCGGCTATTTTCATATCAAGCAGCTCTTGCCTGGTTAAGTCCGGCAGTCCGGCCGGGTTTTTCCTGAGCTTAGCCGCAAGTAATTCTCCCACTTTCAGGGCGTCTGCCTCCGTTTTGAAAGGCGTTCTGCCCATGATCACCGGGATGAAAGGTTGTTCAATGTAAGTATGGGTGCCTCTGTTGATCTTGAAGCCCCATCCTCCCCCTTCGGGTTGAAATGTAACTACCGCAATGCTGTCTTGCATTGCGGTAGCTGGCGCTTCTTTTGTATGTTCAGTTCTTTCTTCAGTTTGTTTGGGCGGTTGCTGACAGGCTGCAAAGAACAGCGTTGTTGCCAGGGCCGGCATACATATCCGAAGAACAGACTTGTTATTAGTCATTAGTGTCATTTTCCTGATCTGGTAAGAATTCAAACAGATCATCCAGGTAAGTGGCGGAAGAGTAACCGGTACCGAGGAAACCTCTGCCCTTAACGGTAAACCCTACAGCTGAGGTACGGCTTGCTCCGTCGAAAGCGGTCTTTTCTGTCCAACGGTCATTGATCGGATCATACTCCCAGGTAGTAGCGCTTGAACCGGTGGTAACATAACCTTTATTGTTGATCACAAATGCCACACCACCGTAACGGGCGATAGAGGTATAGTCATCATCGAAAGACTGGTCTGTTGCATTTTCGATCTTAGCTTTTTCATTCCACTGGTCTTTACCTGCATCGTATACATACATACGGGTTGGGCTTGTACCTGCACCGGAACCTGTTACAACGTATGCACTGTCGCCGATTACGAATGCAACTGCCTGTCTTCTCTTGTCTTTCAGAGAGTTGGCTGTTGACCAGGAGTTGGAAGCCGGATCATATTTATAGAAATCGCTCATGTTGTTACCGCCATCATAGCCGGTACCTACATAACCAATGTTCTTTATAGCAAAACCTACCGCGTAATAACGGCTGGCGCCCGGGAAATCAGCCTTGTTCTCCCAGCTGTTGGTAGCAGGATCGTAGGCCCAGGTATCTTTCAGTGTTTTCAGGTCAGAATTACTACCGGTTGTTACATATCCTTTGCCGGCAGCGGTGAATGCTGTTGCGCCTGTACGTGACAGATCCCTTGTAGGATCATTCTTATCCGCCAGGGATGCTACCAGGGTCCAGTTGTCCTTTACCGGGTCATATTTATAAAAAGAACTTAACCAGGTACCACCATCAACACCGCTGGTACCAGTTCCTACATACGCTGTATCTCCGATCACAAAGCTCACTGCTTCCCTTCTGGCGTCTCCCTGGTAATCTGCCCTTCTTACCCAGTTACCCAGCTTGGTCGTGTCATTGCTTGATGAACAGGAGGCCAATGTAAGTACTGCCAATCCCAGAAAACATACTTTTAAATAGCGCATAAGTTATTTTTACTTTTTTAATAGCTGCCAAAATTATCCGCACTTATTTAAGCTCAATCACGAAATAGACGTTTGGGGTTTTTTGACAGACAAATCAGGGGTTTTTATCTTCCAATTGGTTTTTTGCCATGTATTGCGCCTTGCTACCCCAGCAGTAGCACAAAGAGTGCCGAAGGGTATTCGTCGATAAAAAGGGCCTGTTCGCATATTAAATCAGCGGGAAGTTGGGTTCCTGTCTAAAATTGCGCTCCATGAATAAAAGTATCCGCGCCAAAGTGGCCTTTAAATACCTGGTTTGTGCATTATTGATCACTGGCGCCGCCGCCTGTGATAAGGAAGGTTTTTTATACGATAATATCACAGATGAGAGTGGTACGGAATTTCTGGTAACAGATACCATTACCATGAACATGAGCACGGCGTACCTGGATTCTGTTCCTACTTCAAATCTCGGCGTAGCCCTTTGTGGTACCGCCGATGATCCTTTCTTCGGAAAAATTTCCGCCACTTCATACTGGCAGCTGAAAGCCTTTAGCGGTACTGCTATTCCTGACAGGGCCATTTATGACTCTCTTATATTAGTGGTACATCCTAAAACAGAATATTACGGCGATACGACCCTGACCCAGCACCTGGAAGTATACCGCGTGCAGGAAGAGATCAAAAGAGCCGGAAACAGCACTTTCTTATATAGCCGTAACTCATTCGCGACAGACCCTACCCCGCTGGGTAGCCGGCAAATGAAGATACGCCCGCACCGCGACTCCATATTTAAAATAAGACTGGACGACGTACTGGGAAAAGAATTCTTCACGCTCTGTGATAAAAACTCACAAACCATTACCAATCAGCTCAATTTCTCCAGGTACTTCAGGGGCCTTGCACTGAAACCAGGCGCCAACAGCCAGGTCATCACCGCTTTCAGAGCGGATGACTCACTGAACCTGCGCCTCTTCTACCATACTACTCCAGGTGAGATCGTACAGGCATACATTGATTTCCCTGTTTATAATTCAGCTTTACAGTTCAATCATGTTGATGTGCAGCGCCCCTCAGGGTCTCCGCTGGCAACATTAAGCCCGACCAAGAAATTACTGCCTTCCTCTGCTGCAGACAACAGGATATTTGTACAGCCACTGACCAACATCGTTGGCCGTATTGACTTCCCTTATCTTCATACGTTTAACCAGCTGAGCAAGTTTTCCAAGATCATGCGGGCAACACTGACCGTAAGACCAGAAAAAGCAACCTATAAATATCCATACGTTCTTCCAAAGAACCTGGTGCTGGGCGTTATAAAAGACGGCAATGTCATAGAAGACACGCTCGTTTCCCCTACTACCGGCGGCGTACAATATGGCAGCCTGGTCATCGATCCTATTTATAATGAGACAACCGCCTATACTTACGATATCACCAATTATTGCATTGCACAATTACATAGTACTGATAATTCAAGAAGAGGGCTGGCGTTGCTGCCCCCAAGATCATTCGGTCTGACCAGCTTTGACCGTGCTATTCTGGGCGACAACAGGAACACGAAAAACAGGATAACAGTTCAGATTTATTACCTGCGGTATAAATAATGCAATCAAGAATTGACTACATGAAGCGATTACAATATACGACCGGCTTATGCGGCCTGATGCTTTTAATGGGCGCAAAAGCTATGGCACAACACGGTATCAATTCACTTTATTCTGCCTACGCCATCGGCGACCAGGAGGAACATGATTATACCCGCAACTTTGGACTAGGTAGCACCGGTATCGGACGTCGTTCAGATTTTTATCTCAATGAACTGAACCCTGCATCCTATTCGGCAATACCACGTCAGAATTTTATGTTCGACGTATCACTGCGCGCACAATCCGTCAACTATAAAGATGCCAGTTCCCTGAACAGACAGGCGGGCGATGTTAACATCAAACGACTGGCAATGGGTTTCAAAGTGAATAACAGGTGGGGCATGAGCGCCGGTTTCGGCCAGTTCAGCAACGTTGACTATAAACTGGTCTCAACCACATTTATCGATACGTCTCCCCAGACCACCACTACCGAAGGTACTGGTGGCGTCTATAAAGCGTATATCTCCAATGGGTTTAGATTAACGAAGAATTTCTCTGTCGGTGTATCCACCAACTTCCTGTTCGGTCCTAACAACGTAACAGAGAATATTGGCGGAGATACCGTATCTACCAAGATCCAGCGCTATGCATTTAACACCAACTTCAATACCGGTATCCTCTATTCCGGTATGCTGGGCAAGAACTGGATGCTGGGCCTCGGTGCTACCTACCGTTTCAAAACAAAATTAAGCTACGAGAAAAAGCTGATCGTACAGAACGCGACGGAAACAACGCTCTTCGAAGACGATCTGGCCAAGGAAAGATATACATTGCCTGAGCAGTTTGGTGGTGGCATTTCATTAACCAACGGTAGCCTGACATGGGTGGCCGATATGCGCAAACAGATGTGGAGCGACAGCCGCATCGTAAGCGCTAAATACAGGCTGACCAATTCCGAACGCTACTCTACCGGTCTCGAATATTCTTTCAAACGTAAATATGGAAATCAACAGGCGGAAGGCCTTGTGGTCCAGGCCGGCTTCTCCTATTACAAATCATACCTGATCGTCAATAATAACCAGATCAAGGACGTAGCCGGTACTGCAGGTATCTCCATCCCGGCCAAATCCAATATGCTCCGGTATTACATCGGTGTTGAAGTAGGTCGGCGCGGTACTACCAGCGGCGGACTTATCAGAGAGACTTACGTGAACGGTGTGTTCCACTTCTCATTGAGAGATATCTGGTTCCTGCGCAGAACTTACGATTGATCTGAGCTGGCAGATAGTGAAATTATTAAAGAGCCTGTGGAATGCAGGCTCTTTTTATTTTTATGTACCTGCGGGAAACCGGCAGTCTTACAAACAATTCTCAGGATGCACCTCTGCTATGCGTACATCCTTTTTATTATCGCTTTGCTGATGCCGGATCCTTATGCAGGAGCTCCCGGAACCAGTATCCTGATCTTTTTATTGTTCTGCGTTGTGTTTCAAGGTCCACATGTACCAGGCCGAAACGGGCCCTGTATCCCTCTGCCCACTCGAAATTATCGGTAAGGGTCCATGCAAAATAGCCCTCTACCGGTACGCCTTCCCGTTTTGCTTTCAATACGCCTGACAGGTATTCTTCAAAATAGCTGACACGGTCCCTGTCGTCCACTTTACCCTCGCTCATCACATCGGCAAAGGCAGCACCGCTTTCTGTCACGATTAGTTTCTTAATGCCTTCATAAGCTGCATACTGCTTCAGGATAGCATATAAACCCTCGCCGCTGATCTCCCAACCCAAAGCCGTTGTCGGTACCCTGCGGGCCTTGGGCTTGACCTCTGAAATACCTACCACCGGCATGAATGCATTTCTACGCACCACCAGGGGGAAATAGTTCTGCACACCTATAAAATCAAAATCGAACGATAACTGATCCCAGTCCCGCCAGAGGGCATAGCGCCTTTCAATACGGCGTAGCAGGGGAAAATCATCCACCGGGTAACCCATTCCGAGCACCGGCTCGAGGAACAGCCGGTTAAACAGTGCGTCAGCCTTTCTGGCAGCCTGTATATCGGCCTCCTGTTGTGAATACGGGTAAATGTAAGAACAGGACAGGGTAGTCCCTATATTGGCTCCTTTTACCGTTTCCCTGATCACCTTTGCCCCGGCCGCCTGTGCCAGCAATACATGATGCACGGCAGGCAGGAAATAGGACACCCCGAATTTCCCCGGTGCATGTACCCCCAGCATATATCCCAGGGAGGTAAAACCAAACGGCTCATTCATCACCACCCAGTTCTTCACTTTGTCGCCATATTCCTTCATGCATATACGCACATACTCCTCAAATGCAAAGATCACCCCACGGTGGCACCAGCCCCCTTTCAGTTCAAGGGCATGTGGCAGGTCCCAGTGATAAAGCGTGATATAAGGAGTCAACCCTTCTTCCAGGCAGGCGTCTATTACACGATGATAAAAGGCGATCCCTGCCGGATTAACTGCGCCTGTGCCCTGTGGCAGTATACGTGGCCAGGCAATGGAAAAGCGGAATACATCAAAGCCGAGTTGCTTCACCAAACGGATATCTTCCCGGTAACGGTTATAGAAATCATTTGCTGTCAGGGCATTACTGCCATCCTTAATCTTTCCTTTCCTTGAAGAGAACTCATCCCAGATAGACCTGCCCTTACCATCAGCATCACAGGCCCCTTCATTCTGAAAAGCCGAAATGGCCACTCCCCATAGGAAGTGCTCTCCAAAATCCTGACGGCTGAAAGGCGCGGTAAATTGTTCCATAGATAAAACAAGGATGCAGTTTACAACAGTTTGTTTGTATAACTGATTATTTAATTGTTAAGGAGCCTGAAATTTAACATACAAAATAGCGATCTTAGGTAAATGTTTAGTAAATACATCACCGGATGGGCACTGAGTACAAGCGTCCTGCTGTACGCCTGCCAGGGCAATCATCCGCAGCAGGCCGCTGCCGCCAATAAGGCTGATCATACCGTTATAAATGACTCGCTGAACCATATGGTGCTCATTCCAGGTGGAACCTTCACCATGGGCGCCGACGATGCAGAAGCACGCAAAGATGAACAGCCACGTCATGCCGTAAAGGTGGATAGTTTCTGGATGGATGAACATGAAGTGACCAACGCCGAATTTGCCGCTTTTGTAAAGGCTACAGGATATGTTACTACAGCCGAGAAACCTATCAGTAAAGAAGAACTGATGCAGCAACTCCCGCCGGGCTCTCCTGAACCGGATAGCAGTATGTTACAACCGGGATCACTGGTGTTTGCTCCCCCATCTCATGCTGTACCACTGAATGATGTATCCCAATGGTGGTCGTTCGTATTGGGCGCCAGTTGGCAACATCCCGGCGGACCAGACACCAACCTCGATGGCAAAGCAAATCTGCCGGTAGTACATATTTCCTGGGATGATGCACAGGCTTTTGCAAAGTGGGCGGGCAAACGCCTGCCGACAGAAGCGGAATGGGAATATGCAGCCCGCGGCGGACTGAAAGACCAACCTTATCCATGGGGGGCAGAAGCGCTCACCGTAGGAAAGACTAAAGCCAATACCTGGAACGGGCATTTTCCCTATCAGAACACGAAGACAGACGGTTTTACCGGACTTGCTCCTGTAAAAAGCTTTGCACCTAACGGCTATGGATTATACGACATGTCGGGCAATGTATGGGAATGGTGTGCCGACTGGTACGACAGCCGTTATTATCAGCAGGCGGGCAATAGTCACAATCCTAAAGGTCCAGCCAGTGGTTACGACCCGGAAGATCCCTCCACACCTAAACATACCATCAGGGGAGGTTCCTTTATGTGTACAGATGAATATTGCTCGGGCTACAGGGTTACGGCGAGAATGAAAACGTCACCGGAATCAGGACTGGAAAATCTTGGCTTCAGGTGCGTAAAAGATAAATAAGCAATGAAAAGAGGCTGTGTCAAAGTTGAAGTGCCCCCAAAAGTCAGACACTTTTGGGGGCACTTCAGCTTTTTGACACAGCCTCTTTTTGTTCGGATACCGGACGGAGATGCTTAAGCGTATAAGCGATTCCAGCGCCAGTTTCACTTTTCAGTCTTCCGTGTTTATAAAATCTTTATTGATTTTCAGATTGCTTGTCTGCAACATCAACGCTCACTTTACCCGTGGTATTTACTTTCGTATCTGCATTTACTTTGGCGTTAGTATTTACCGTTGTAGCTGCATTTACGTTTGTGTTGACTGAAGTTTTGGTATCGGTATTAACGTTGGTTGTTACCTTCACCGGCTGCCCCGTAAGCGTGGATGTACTTGTGTGGACAACAGATGGCGAACTACTTGTATTATACACAAAGCTGCTGGTGACAGTTTTTGCCTTTGTACTACCATTATATCCTTTGGTATAAATAAATATCACTCCATTTTTACCATCTTCTCCATATTCTACGGCATGTTCGCCTTTAAAGACAGAAATAGATTCTATCTCTTCAGGTCTCAGCCACTCGGGGGCCTGATGCCCCATATTTGCACCGTCCACAAAATACAGCGGTGGGGCTGCCTGGCTTCCTCTTAAATGAATGCCGGATTCGGAGCTCATCGTAATGACATCCTTGCCAGGTGCTGCCGGTGCGGCAGGAGCCGCTGGTACGGGAGGTACCGGAGGAACTGCAGGAACAGCTTCACCCGGAATTCTTGGAGCCGGAGGAGCTGCCGGCACAGGAGGAACACCTGGCGCTGCCTGCCCTTTTACAGGCGCTGGCGGAGGTGGCGGCGGCGGTGGTACCGGTGCAGAAGGCACAGGCGCTACTGCAGGCTTTGCCGTATCTTCAGGGAGCGTTACAACAACGAGTTTTTTTGCCGGCTTTTCGGCCCTGGCAATAGCCCTCGTGAAGTTCAGCGACAGTACCGCGATCCCCATAATGGCGCCCAGTACCACATAACGTAGCAGATGATAGCGGGATGATCTCTTTTTATTCATCATCATAATCCTTTGTTTTAAATGTGAGAAATTGAAATTGTTTGCGATGGCCGTCGCATATGGGATCCCACTTACTTTTATCAGACTGTATTGATACACTTTGGCATCCATTCCCTGCCGCAGTATGCTCCTGTCGGTGATGAATTCGAGATTCTCACGGATAGCGATGCTCATTAACCAGGCGCCGGGATTGAACCAGTAAAAGATCTTGTTCAGCTCTCCCAGCAATACATCCAGCGTATGCCACTGCCGTACATGCACCTGTTCATGCCGGATGATGGAATTAAATTCTTCCGGACTATGCAGGGAAGGATTGATATAAATATTACGCATGAATGAAAAAGGATTCACCGGCTTTTCCATTATTCTCAGCCTTTGTTCATCAGGTAATAAGGTGGCCGTTGTGTGCCGGTGCAACTTCCACAAAGACAGTAGCTGGATCATCAGCCGTACGCTCATCACTGCTACTCCTGCCCAGAATATGTATTCCAGGAACACATTGATAAAGGGAACTGACTGGTGGGTCTGTAAAGCCGCCAGGTCGGGTATATATGTCTCCGCCACAGCATTGAGTGGCTGGTGCTGCTGTATGAACAATGAAGGGTCTATCAGGGGACAAATAGCCGCGCAGACAATACCACTCAGCAGAAAAAACCGGTTAAGCGTATAAAAGGTGAGCCGCCTTAATCCAAAATGATAGGCCAGGTAAAACAGTATCAGCGCTACGTTGGCCTTGAGCAGGTAAATAAGCATAATGATCAGTTTTTCTCAATCATCTTAACGATTTCCTTTAACTCCTCCGGAGTGATCTTCTTCTCCTTGGCAAAGAAGGTAACCAGGGCCTTGTAGGAATCTTCAAAATAATCCCTTACAAAACCATTCATAAATTTCTGCTTGTATTCGCTTTCCGCTATAATGGGTGTATACCTGTATACATTTCCCATTTTCTCACTTTGGAGATACCCCTTTTTTTCCAGGTTCTTGATAGTAGATGCCAGCGTCGTATACGGCGGCTGAGGAGAGGGATGTGCTTCCAGGAAGTCCTTTACAAAGCCCGGCCCTGTTTTCCAGATGGCTAACATTGCTACTTCTTCCTGCTGCGTCAGCTTTTCCATATTCATTTGATTTAAATAAACGATCATCTACGATTGTTTCGTAAATCTACGAACTTTTCGTAAAACACCAAATAAAAAAAGAAAAACACCTGTTTTCACAGCTATTTTTCTTATCTATACTAGTATGTACTTACTTTAAAAACTGTCATGCAGGGCTACTGCATCTTTGCCAGGCCTTACTTTCCGGCAACTTCCACTTTAAAAACCTCTTCCAGCTTCTTTTCAAGTGCGTCGCCCCGCAGATTCTTGGCAATGATATTTCCCCGGGGATCGATCAGCAGGTTCTGAGGAATAGCCCTGATACCGTATTTCTCTGCTACATCATTTTTCCATCCCTTCAGGTCCGATACCTGTGTCCACTGAAGATTGTCGGCCTGTATTGCCGCCAGCCATTTTTCCCGTTTATCGTCCAGGGAGACGGATAGTACATCAAAGCCCTTATCCCGGAAGCGGCTGTAAGCTTTCAGCACATTCGGGTTTTCCGCACGGCAGGGACCACACCAGCTGGCCCAGAAGCCAATCAGCACATACTTTCCTTTGTAAGCAGCCAGGCTTACATTCCTGCCATCGGCGTCCGGCTGGGCAAAGTCCAGTGCCGGCTGGCCCACCGCAGTTTTCTTAGCGGCTTCCAATCCTGAGGCAAAGTCCTTTCCCCCGGGTGTATTACGGATATTTTTTCCCAGCTTATTGAACATGGGTTCAATTTCAGCCAGGTTAATATCATAATCAGCATATTTATTTAACACGTAGATCGCTATGGGCGAGTTACTATTATTTTTCAGAAAATCCCGCATCACCTGCTTCTGCTGTGCGGCCAGTTCGTCGAACTGGGGCTCCAGCTTTTTCATTCCCTCTTCATCCTCCGCCATATACAGCTGACGGTACTGCCGCTCCAGGTCATCCAGGCGCGTATTCACATCTTTCAACTGTCCGTTCAGGCGGTGGTAGTCATCGTTTGCTACAGATCCCTTTACGGTGGCTTTACAAATAGAATCTTCTGTAGTGATGGTAATATCTCCCTTATCCAGGAACAGGGTAAGCACATCGTTCTTATCTACTGCGGGAGCCTCCTGGCTATCTTTCTGGACAGGCGGTTCCTGCACCTTGAGTAACAAATTGGCAATAGTTGCCTCCGCCAGGACACCGGAGAAAGAAAATTTGCCATCTTTCACCTCTGTGCTATCCAGTTTGTTATCACCACAACGCCTGATATTCAGATACACCTTTGCCGGTTTCTGTAAAGCTGTGACAGTTCCCTGTATCGTAAATGATTGTTCACCCTTCCATTTTTCCTGCGCCAACAGGACCATAGGCGCAAAAAACGCCACGGCCATCATTACGGACTTCATTGATTTAGATTATTTAAGACTAACGAAATTCACATATCCCGGCAGGAAAATCAACCTGTTTGTGATAAACGGCGACGGAAAGGAATATAAAAGAAGCGGCCTCGTGTAAGTACGAGGCCGGTAAGTAAATTATTTTAATATCTGTTCCAGTTTGGCTTCCAATGCCCTGCCACGCAGGTTGCGGGCAATGATGTTCCCATTCGGGTCTATCAGGAAGTTTGCCGGAATGGCATTTACACCATATAGCTGTGCCACTTCATTGCTCCAGCCCTTCAGGTCAGACACCTGGGTCCATTGCAGGTTATCTTTCTTTACAGCCCCGATCCAGCGATCTTTATCCTGATCAAGGGAAACCCCCAGGATGGTGAAATTCTTGTCCTTAAAACGCTCAAAAGCCTTTACCACGTTCGGATTTTCTGCCCGGCATGGACCACACCAGCTGGCCCAGAAATCAACCAGCACGTATTTTCCCCGGAAAGAGGACAATTTAACCGGTTTGCCGTTGATATCTTCCTGGGTAAAGTCGGAGGCAACACCACCGCCTTCAGTTTCACCTTTTACGGTACGCAGGTATTTGGCCGCTGCTAATCCATATTTGGATTCTTTCAGTGGCTGGCCCAGTGAGTTGAAGATGTTTTCGAATTCATCCGGCTCCAGACGGTTGCGTAACTCATTGAATAACACCCATAGACTAGCCAGCTGCGTTGGATGGCCTTTTATAAAATCCCGTCCGGCATTCACTACATCTTCATTGAAGAGGGATGCCTTTGCACGAAAAGCGTTCTTCGCAGCCTCATCTTCCGGGGCTATTTTTGATGCTTCCGCATTCAGGGTCTGTGCGCGTTCTATCAGGGCCAGGAAGGTTTTCTGGTATGCCTGCATCGCTTTGCTCTCTTCGTTTCCCTTTATGGCTGCAGCTATAGGAAAATGCTGGGCATCCAGCGTATAATGCACTGGTTCCTTGCCTGTTACAAACAGCAGAGGGTTCTGTACCCCTTCCAGGACCAGCGCGTAAATAGACAGCCCTTTGGCTGCAGGTACCTTAAATGAGAATTTATCTCCTTTCAGGGATATTGAATCCTTTGGATTATTATCATCATCTGAGTACAGATAGAGCTTTTTGCCCTCCGCTCCCGTCAAAGAACCGGAGACCTCCTGTTGGGCAAAGGCTGCACACGAGAAAAGCACCGCGAGGGCACCAATAACAAGTTGTTTCATTCCTACTAATATAAAAAATAACTGCTATTTGTCGTGCCTTTTCTTCAGAACGGCCAATACGTCGGACAACTGGTATCCTTTCGCATTGAGCAGCACGAGATAATGGAAAAGCAGGTCCGCTGATTCATTCAGGAACAACTCCTCATTATCATCTTTAGCTTCTATAACGACTTCCACCGCCTCTTCCCCTACTTTCTGTGCAATCTTGTTAATTCCTTTTGCAAACAGCTTCGATGTATAGGAATTCTCTGAAGGATTGTTTTTTCTATCTGTGATAATGCTTTCCAGTTTAGACAGGAAATCATTGCTGATATTCTCTTCCTCCCAGCAGGTATCTGCCCCGGTATGGCATACCACACCGGCAGGAATGGCCTTGATCAGCAAAGTATCGCTGTCGCAATCCACCCTGATCTCCTGGAGGGTCAGAAAATTGCCGCTTTCCTCTCCCTTTGTCCACAGACGCTGTTTGGACCGGCTGAAAAAGGTTACTCTGCCCTCCTCCAGGGTCTTATCCAGTGCCTGTTGGTTCATATAGCCCAGCATCAGAACCTTCAGGGTTGCTGAATCCTGCACAATGGCCGGCACCAGACCATCCGCACATTTGTCAAAATTTATCTGTTTGTTGTTATACATGCAGTAGTCACATTTTAAAGTAATATATACCGTCCGGTAGGCAAAATTAGTTGTTTTCTCAGAACCTGATGTTCAGGCCTCTCTGGTACAGGTATGTTTTCAATGCAGGGATCTCGATTTCCTTATAGTGAAAAATGCTGGCGGCCAATGCGGCATCTGCCTGGGCATTTTCAAACACATCCATAAAATGATCCATGGTACCTGCCCCGCCGGAGGCAATTACGGGCACATTCAGGTTTTGGGACAACTTTCCGGTAATGTCCAGCGCAAATCCCTGTTTGGTTCCGTCATTGTTCATGGAGGTCAGCAGGATCTCTCCCGCGCCACGCGCTACGGCTTCCTTTGCCCAGTCATAAGCCTTGATCTCCGTTTTTACCCGGCCGCCATTCAGGTATACATACCAGTCGCCATCTTCAAAACGAGTATCAATGGCCAGTACCACGCACTGACTGCCGAATTCACGGGCCAGCTCATCCACCAGCTCAGGACGCTTAAAAGCAGAAGTATTAACGGATATTTTGTCTGCACCTGATTGCAGTAATACATTCACGTCTTCTACAGAAGAAATGCCACCGCCTACGGTGAACGGGATATTCACATGTTTCGCAATGCGTGTTACCAGTTCAGACAAGGTCTTTCGCCGCTCGTTGGTGGCGGTGATATCCAGGAACACCAGTTCATCCGCTCCCTGCTCTGCATATAAAGCACCCAGTTCTATAGGATCGCCTGCATCGCGTATATTTTCAAAGTTCACACCCTTTACAGTGCGGCCATCCTTGATATCCAGACAGGGAATGATACGTTTCGTCAACATGATTAAAAAGATTTGGAATTAAGATTAGGATCAGGCATTCAATTTCAGGAACTCAGCCAGTTCCTGCATACTGATCCTTTCCTCATAAATTGCTTTTCCCACTATCACACCACTGCAACCTGCTTCTGCCAGTGCATGTACATCTGCCATTGTGCTTACACCGCCACTGGCAACAAAATCGATCTGCGGAAAGCGTTGCAGGATCTTTTCATACAATGCAACGGAAGGCCCCTGTAACAGTCCATCCTTTGCAATATCTGTACAGAAGATATGTTTTACGCCCTGTTTTACATTTTCTTCAAGGAAGTCAAATACGGATAACTCCGTCGTTTCCAGCCATCCGCCCACAGCAATCTTTTCCTCTTTCACATCTGCTCCCAGGAAGATCTTTTCTGCACCATACTTCTTCACCCAGCCAGAAAATAATGCAGGATCTTTTACAGCGATACTGCCTATTGTGGCCAGCGCAGCGCCGTTTTCATATACAATGCGCAGGTCATCCTCTGTTTTGATACCTCCACCGAAATCTATCACCAGGCTGGTTTTACCGGCAATCGCCTCCAGCACTTTCCAGTTCACCACAGCGCCCTTTTTGGCACCATCAAGATCTACCAGGTGTAAACGCCGCACACCAATGCTTTCAAAAGCCTTAGCTACTTCCAGCGGATGTTCGTTGTATACCTTCTTCTGTCCGTAATCGCCTTGTGTGAGACGCACACACTTACCATCTATAATGTCAATAGCAGGGATAATGGTAAATCCACTCCCACTTGTCTTATCAAGTTGCAATTTCATCTTGCGGAAAACAATATTATCTTTTGTGAAATGATCTCCCCAGTATTCATACCCTCGCTTTATATAAAATCCTTCCGCAGTTTTACGGGCATTACACCATATAGTTGAAATATGCTCCTTTCTGCAAAAGTCTTCCACATACTGCATCAGTATACTCCCATATCCTCTCCCCTGGCTGTCGGGATGCACCGCCAGTTTGCGGAACTGTGCGGACTGTCGCTGCGGAAACAACGATACGATCCCTCTCAGCCTGGTATCTTCAAACAGGCCAAAATGTAAACCGTCTTCATCATGATCTACCCGCACTGCTTCCAATGTTGCATCAGGATATAACACATCCCGGCGCAGCTGCAATGTATCTTCCGGCTTGATCCTTCTTATCTGTACTGGCTGCATAGTATTTTATAACTTCAGGAAATTCTCCAGGATCTTCTGTCCTTCTCCGGCCGATTTTTCCGGGTGGAACTGCACCGCATAGAAATTATCTTTCTGCAATGCAGCGCTGTAGTTGATCACATAGTTGGTAGTAGCCACTGTATACGGGCTCAATGCAGCATAGTAGCTATGCACAAAATACATGTAGGAATTCTCCGGCACATGCTCGAACATGGTGCTGTACAATCCTGTCACGTTGTTCCATCCTATCTGCGGTATCTTCAGCAGGTTATCTACCGGCGACTGGAAACGTTTTACCTCTACGTCAAAAATGCCAAGGCACTTAGTATCGTTTTCTTCCGAGTGTTTGCACATCAGCTGCATACCCAGGCAGATGCCCAGCACCGGTTGTTTTAAACCGGTGATCAGCTGATCCAGTTTTCTCTCCTGCAGATAACGCATCGCAGAACTGGCCTCTCCCACACCGGGGAAGATCACTTTATCTGCCGCTTTGATCGCTTCCGGATCGTCTGTTACCACGCCTTCCACGCCCAGCCTGTCCAGCGCGAACAGCACTGAACGGATGTTACCGGCATTATATTTTATGATGACAGTCTTCATATACTCTTCTTGTCTATTTTACGCCAGCAATAAACTGCTGTATTGCTGAATCCAGGTTAGTTGCTTTCTCGATAGCGCGGATAAAGGCTGTTCCTATCACCCCGCCATTGCTGTGAACAGTAGCAGCATCAAAGGTAGCTTTATCTTTGATACCAAACCCGATCAGTACGGGATTCTTCAACTGCAGCGCTTCCAGTTTTTCGAAATAAGCCTGCTGATGTCCCATGTTCTTATCCGTACCTGTTGTGGAGGAAGAAGACACCGCATATATAAATCCTTTGCTCACACTATCGATCTTGCGGATGCGTTCTTCACTTGTTTCAGGCGTTACGAGAAATACCAGGTGAAGACCATACTTTTCAAAAACAGGCCTGTATTCAGATTCATATTCATCCATCGGCAGGTCAGGCAATATCACACCATCCACGCCCACTTCTGCACATTTCTTACAGAAGTTCTCAATACCATACAGCAACACCGGATTCAGGTATCCCATCAGCAGTACGGGTACATGTATCTGCTGTCTGAAATCTTTCAGCTGTTCAAACAACACTCTCAGGCTCATACCGTTACCAATAGCGCGGGTACTGCTGTCCTGGATCACGGGGCCATCCGCCAGCGGATCGGAGAAAGGCATACCAAGTTCGATAATATCCGCTCCATACTGCTGTAATGCCTTCATTACAGGCAGGGTATCGTTCAGCTCCGGGAATCCTGCTGTACAATAAATATTCAGCACACCCTTTCTTTTGCCGGCAAATAATTGATCTATACGATTGCTCATAAAATATGTTTATACGTTACCGCCAGTATTACCAGGCAAATTACGAATGTAAGTTTCCATGTCTTTATCACCACGTCCGCTCAAACATACTACTACTACATCATCCGGTTTAAATGCTACCTGTCCCAGTTTCGCCAGTGCGTGAGACGACTCCAGTGCAGGAATGATACCTTCCAGGCGTGTCAGTTCATAGGCAGCCTGCAGGGCTTCATCATCTGTCGCGTTCAGGAACGTAGCGCGTCCTGTCTCATAGAGATGTGCATGCAGGGGACCAATACCCGGATAGTCCAGTCCTGCGGAAATAGAATACGGTTCAGTGATCTGTCCGTCTTCTGTCTGCATCAGCAGTGTCTTACTTGCATGGATAATACCCAGTTTACCCAGTTGCGTGGTAGCAGCAGAATGACCGGAATGTACGCCCTTACCACCTGCTTCTATGGCTATCAGTTTCACATCCGGTTCATCCAGGAAATGATAATATGCACCTGCTGCATTACTGCCTCCGCCGATACATGCCATCACATAGTCAGGATTTTCACGTCCTGTCTTTTCAAGCAACTGTTTTTTTATCTCTTCACTGATCACCGACTGAAAGCGTGTCACCATATCAGGATAAGGATGCGGGCCTGCTGCTGTACCCAGAATATAATGTGTATTCACCGGGTTATTGATCCAGTCGCGGATCGCCTCATTACAGGCATCCTTCAGCGTCTGACTGCCGCTGGTAGCTGGTACTACTGTGGCACCCAGCATTTTCATCCGCGCCACATTCGGCGCCTGGCGCTTGATGTCAATGCTGCCCATGTACACCACACATTCCAGTCCCATTAAAGCACACACCGTTGCAGTGGCCACACCATGTTGTCCTGCCCCGGTTTCAGCAATGATACGCGTCTTACCAAGGCGCTTTGCCAGCAGGATCTGCCCGATCGTATTGTTTACCTTATGAGCGCCTGTATGATTCAGGTCTTCACGCTTGAGATAGATCTTTGCTTTATACTTCTCAGACAATCGTTTGGCAAAGTATAAGGGTGAAGGGCGGCCTACATAATCCCTCAGCAGCTGGTCAAATTCCTCCTGGAATCCCGGGTCGCGGAGTATTGCCAGGTAATTGCGCTGCAGCTCTTCCACATTCGGATATAACATCTCCGGGATGTAAGCGCCGCCAAATCTGCCGTAAAAGCCTTTTTCATCTACATGATATTTAGAGCCGAACGTATTTTCCGCGATCTTCATGCTATGATTATTTTAAATAAGTTGAATGAATCTGATCTGTAAATAAGCGCACCTTTTCCATGTTCTTCACACCAGGCTGTATCTCAAACCTGCTGTTCACATCTACTGCAAATAAAGCCGGCAGCTGTAGCTGCAGCAACTCAGGCGCTTCTTCCAAACCTATACCACCACTCAGGTAGAAAGGATGTGTATAAGGATAGGTCTTTAACAGCTCCCAGTTAAAACGTTTGCCGGTGCCGCCATATTCCTTGCCGGCTTCCGTATCGAACAGGAAATAGCTTGTTACCGGCAGATAAGCCGACAACAGCGCCGACCAGTCTACGTTATCTCCCACGCGGAAAGCCTTTATCACTGGTACAATTCTCTGTATCACCGCGCAGTACTCCGGTGTTTCATCACCGTGCAGCTGCACCATATCCAGGCCATAATCAGCGATGGTACGTTGTAACTGTTCCAGCGGCGCATTTACAAATACGCCTACTTTTTTGATGCCTGCTGTTTCGCGGACGGTACGGGCATCTATTTTGTGTGCCGCAAAGCGCGGCGACTTTTCATAGAATATAAAGCCGGCATAGTTAACCTGGTAATTCACCAGTTGCTGCAGGTCTTCTCTCCGTGTAATACCGCAGACCTTTATTTTCATTGTACTGATTTATTGGCCAGTTCCGTTACAAAGTGCTCAAATGCCCTTGCCGGATTTTCCTGTTTCATAAAATGCTCTCCTATCAGAAATCCCTGGAAGCCCGCCTGTTTCAGTGTGACGATAGCATCTGTATTGCTGATACCACTTTCTGCCACCTTGCATTTGCCGGCGGGGATCTGTGGCGCCAGTTCGCAGGAGCGGTTGAAATCAACCTTAAATGTGGTAAGGTCACGGTTGTTGACACCAACCATTTGTATATGATCCGTCACTTTATCCAGCTGATCGCCGCTATGCACTTCCAGCAACACTTCCAGTCCCAGGTTGTTGGCAAAAGCCGCCAGTTGTGCTACTTCCTGCTTTGACAAACATTCTGCTATCAGCAGGATCACATCAGCACCGATCGCTTTTGCTTCCACGATCTGGTATTCATCGATAACAAAATCCTTCCGGAGGATGGGGATATTATTCAGCGCTCTTGCCTGTTGCAGATCGTCCGAAGAACCACCAAAATATTTCTCATCGGTCAGTACCGACAAACCAGATGCGCCATAGCGGGTATATGCGGTGGTTACATCCTGTACAGTCACGTTACCATTGATAACGCCTTTGGAAGGGGAACGTCTCTTGAACTCTGCAATGATCCCCGTCTTCTCCGGGTCCCGGAGAAACTGGGCCAGAGACAGTGGTGTACGTTTGAACCAGGATACCTGTTCCAGTTCTTCCACGCTCCGCTGTTGTTTACGGGCGGCCACTTCTGTGTGCTTGTGGGCTACTATTTCCGTCAGGATATTTTTCATGATTGCAAGCTTATCAACTTCTTAAACGCATTATGCGCTGCGCCTGATTCCAGCGACTCTACAGCCGCCAGGAAACAGTCGTTATAATTATCAAATTTCTTCATACAATACAGACCCATAGCAGCGTTAGCCAGTACTACCGAGTTCTGCGCCCAGGTTCCTTCGCCTTTCAATATCTTCATGAAGATCTTCGCTGCCGCTTCCACGGTGCTGCCACCATAGATATCTTCCGGATACACCTTGCGTTTACCCAGTTGTTCCGGTGTCCAGTCTTTCTCTCCCTCATTCGTGATCACACGGGTGTCAGCAGTCAGGGAGATCTCATCATAACCGTCCAGGCTATAAACGATCGCATAGCGCTTGTCAGTCTGCTGGAACAGATAATTATACACTCTTGCCAGTTCCAGGCTGTACACACCTATCAGCTGATGTTGTGCGAAAGCCGGATTCACCAGCGGCCCCAGCATATTGAAGAAAGTACGGATACCCAGCTGACGGCGCACACCGGCTACGTTCTTCAATGCAGGATGGAACAAGGGTGCATGCAGGAAACAAACACCAGCTTCTTCCAGTTCCTCCCTGAGTTTTGCATCATCATTCTTGAACTTGTATCCGGCTGATTCCATCAGGTTGGAAGCTCCGCTAATGGAAGATACGCCATAGTTGCCATGTTTGGCCACTTTTCCGCCCGCGCCCGCTACAATGAAACAAGACAGGGTGGACACATTAAATGTATTCTTACCATCTCCACCGGTACCTACAATATCAAGTACTTCATATCCGTTCAGGTTTACCGGCACACAAAGTT
Source organism: Chitinophaga filiformis (assembly GCF_023100805.1). Classification (NCBI taxonomy): domain Bacteria; kingdom Pseudomonadati; phylum Bacteroidota; class Chitinophagia; order Chitinophagales; family Chitinophagaceae; genus Chitinophaga; species Chitinophaga filiformis. The sequence continues at coordinate 2,180,912 of NZ_CP095855.1, read as the reverse complement.
CCAGCAATGCATCCCGGAAGCCCAGCAGCTCATCTACTGTAATGCTTCGCATCAGGAAGACGGTCATAAAAGCGGCAAGTTCACTTTCGTTGTACATGCCTTTTGAAATACTGATGAGTATCTCTTTGGCCGCTTCCCGGCTAAATGTTTTATGTTCAAAAAGGTAATTGAGTATCTTTTTCATTACTTGGAATTTAAGCATTCAACCAGTTACGAAGGATCTGTTCTCCCTGTGGTGTCAATACACTTTCAGGATGGAACTGTACGCCACTTACATCGTATTTGTTGTGCTGCAGCGCCATGATATAATTGTTATCGTCCCTGGCAGTGATGGTCAGGTCGGGAGACAATGTTGCTTCATCCACTACCCATGAGTGATACCGGCCTACTTCCAGCTGATCAGGCAAGCCGTTGAACAGTCTTCCTTCCCTCGCGGTGATGTTCACGTTCGTTGCTACTCCGTGATATACATCCTTCAGGTTGATCAGTTTCGCACCAAAAGCCTCTCCGATAGCCTGTTGACCCAGGCATACGCCGAAGATGGATTTACTCGGTGCATATTCTTTGATCAGCGGCAGCAGCAGTCCTGCTTCTTCGGGAATACCTGGTCCGGGAGACAGGATGATCTTATCATAATCCTTTACTTTCTCCAATGGTATTTCATCATTGCGCACCACCGTCACTTTACCATTGATGATCTTCTCCACCAGGTGCACCAGGTTATAGGTAAATGAATCGTAATTATCGAACACCAGAATATTCATGTCAGATAGTTTGAGCCATGATAATGGCCTGTTTTAATGCATTCAGTTTATTGTTCACTTCTTCCAGTTCGGACGATGCGACAGATTTCGCTACTACACCGGCTCCTGCCTGATAGTACAATGTATTGGCTTTGCTCAACACAGAACGTATCATGATGGCGTGATTAAAATCGCCGTTGAATCCAACTGATCCGATACAACCTCCGTAAAAACCACGGGCAGTAGGTTCATTCTCATCGATAATCTCCATTGCCCTGTACTTCGGTGCACCCGACAATGTTCCTGCCGGGAAAGTAGCCGCCAGCAATGAGAATGGGTTCAGGCCTGGTTGTATCTTTCCGGTCACTTCACTCACCAGGTGAATAACATGCGAGTAGTACTGTATCTTCCTGTAAGACTCTACCTCCACATCTGTTGCCAGTCTGCTCAGGTCGTTCCTGGCAAGGTCTACCAGCATAACATGTTCTGCATTCTCCTTTGGATCTTCCAGCAGTTTTGCCGCCAGCTGCCTGTCCTGTTCATCGTCGCCTGTACGCTTGAAAGTACCGGCAATAGGATGAATGGTGGCTTTATTATCTTTAATGATGAGCTGTGCCTCCGGTGAGGAGCCCATTAATTTGTAATCGCCGTAATCGAAGAAGAAGAGATAAGGGGAAGGGTTAATAGAGCGGAGCGCGCGGTACACATTGAATTCGTCACCTTTGAACTTTTGCTGGAAGGCTCTGGAGAGTACTACCTGGAAAACGTCTCCGCGGAAGCAGTGTTGTTTGCCTTTTTCGACGATCTCCATATATTGTTCATTCGTCAGGTTACTCTTTTCCTCCCCTTCTGCCTTGAAACTATATGTCGGTACGTCTTTTTGTCTTATCAGTGACTCTATGAGATCGAACTCGCTGTCAAGGCCTTCCACCACATTTTCACAGAGATAAAGCTCATCTTTAAAGTGATTGATGGCGATGATATATTGATAAAAACGGTAGCGCATCAATGGAATGGTATTACCGTTCTGCTTATCCTTGTTGAATTCTATAGTTTCGAAGAACTGTACTGAATCAAATGTGCTGTATCCGAATAGGCTCTGCACCACGGGCAGTACGGGCTTATCGGTGAAAGTGAAGTTACCGAGGAACTTCTGCAGTTCATTCAGCACGCTTTGTTTATTTTTCAGCTGTTTTCTTTCTGGCGGGAGATTAGGATATTTAAATTCAAAATCCGTGGTGCTGGTCACTTCTATTCCTGCTATAGGCTGGATGCAGATGAAGGAGAAACTGTTTTCACTGGCGCGATAGTCTGTACTTTCCAGCAGTACGGTACCAGGAAACTTGTCGCGGAGCCGCAAATAGATACCAACAGGCGTGAATACGTCTGCCAGCATTTTCTTTGATTTTGATTTTACTTGAATACTACCCATTGGTTTGTGATTGAGTTAAATTGGGTGACTATCTAAAACGAAGAAGGCCCGCTGTGTAACAGCGAGCCTTCCAATTATATTTCATTACGAAACATGGCACTGTAACACCGTATCAGGAACTGATATTGTGCCACCACCAATGCTTGTTTGTAATATTTGTTATCATGTTTTAATATCTTGCGGAACAAATATCCGGTGTTTTTTGAAAACATGCAAATTTTTTTTGAAATTATTTGTGAAGTGATAAGTTCCTGGCTTTCTGTTGCGAATTCATATATCTTTTAGTGCCTTGGCCTGCTTTCTCCTTTTGTCTGCTCCAGATCGGCGTCTTTCGCTTCATTGCCAGGGGCAGAGCTTCTAACCAGTTTCTTACTAATCGGGACCGACGCTTCATCGCCAGGGGCAGACATTCCGCGCCGGGGTCAGATGGGACTGCGGTCGGCGCCTCTCCGGGCATTGGCTTGCTATTTAGCTTTATCAATCGTGTTAGCTTGGGGATAGCTATAATACTTCGTCAATCGTTCACCCGAAGAGCCGAAGGCCCGCAGTCTCCACTGAACCCCGTCTTCGTCATGGTCTGCCTGTAATATTCAGAGACAATGCCGCGATATCGTGCCAACAATATCCTTACGCTTAGCAATACTGTCGCCGCATTCACAGCGTTGGTATGGATAAAGTCGTTCCTCTTCCATTTTTATTCTTTTATTCTTCTATTCTTCTACTCTTCTATTCTTCTATTCTTGTTTTTATTCAAGTCCGTTCTATTCCATCTTCTCAGAATCGTTCGCCTTCAAATTTCGCTTCCCTATTTATTTCCTCAATTCTTTCGATCCCATTCATTTTCTCAGTTCTCTTTTCTATATCACTTACTATTAGAATCAGAATATGTATTCGGAAGAAGATATAGTAAATATCCTGATGCCGCCAAACTACTCGTGGGAGGCAGCCAAGTAGCAGACGGTTAAAGATGGAGACTGCGGGCCTTCGGCTCTTTGGGCATACGATTGATAACGCCAAATAGATATTCCAAAGCCCATACGCTTGATAAACTATACCAGCGTTCAAATGCCCAGAGAGGCGCCGACCGCAGGCCCATACTTTAACCGCACGCTACTTGCGGTAAAAAATACTTACACAATATCCTGATGCCGTCAAACTATTCATGGGAGGCAGCCAAGTAGCAGACGGTTAAAGATGGAGACTGCGGGCCTTCGGCTCTTTGGGCATACGATTGATGATGCCATATATATATTCCAAAGCCCATATGCTTGATAAACTATATCAGCGACCAACTGCCCAAAGAGGCGCCGACCGCAGGCCCATACTTTAACCGCACGCTACTTGCGGTAAAAAATACTTACACAATATCCTGATGCCGTCAAACTATTCATGAGAGGCAGCCAAGTAGCGGGTGGGAATCACAACACGCCCTTGGTGCTCGGCAACGCCATATTCGCGGGATTCCTCTTCACCGCCATTTTTATCGCCTTCGCAAATGTTTTAAAGATTGCCTCGATCTTATGATGCTCATTCTCTCCCTCCGCCTTAATATTCAAATTACACTTCGCCGCATCAGAAAAGGACTTAAAGAAATGGAAGAACATCTCCGTCGGCATCTCCCCTATCTTCTCGCGATTGAACTTCGCATCCCACACAATCCAGTTCCTGCCACCAAAGTCAATCGCAGCCTGCGCTAAGCAGTCATCCATCGGAAGACAAAAACCATAACGCTCAATACCCCGCTTATCAGCAAGTCCCTGCGCCATGGCCTCTCCAAGGGCAATACCCACATCTTCAATGGTATGATGCTCATCAATATGCAGATCACCCTTTGCCTTGACAGTCAGGTCAATACTGCCATGACGGGCAATCTGATCCAGCATATGATCGAAGAACCCCAGCCCGGTGCTGATATCAGCCTTACCGGTACCATCCAGGTTCAAAGCAATGAAGATATCCGTTTCCTTAGTGGTGCGCGTATGAGATACTGTACGCAAGCCGAGTTTCAGGAACTCGTAGATCTTCTCCCAGTCAGTAGATTCCAGTGCAATCACCTCTTTCAGAGCCTGTGTATTGGAATCAACCTCTGCATTGCCCAGGCCGGTGCCTTCATTCATCCAGATAGCTTTGGCGCCCAGGTTCTTTGCCAGCTGCACGTCGGTGATCCGGTCGCCGATCACAAATGAATTTGCGAGGTCGTAGTCAGCGGAAAAATATTGGGTCAGCATTCCTGTACCTGGCTTGCGGGTAGGTGCATTCTCATGTGGAAAGGTACGGTCAACATGCACGGCATTGAATCTAACCCCTTCATTCTCGAATGAGCGCAAAATAAAATTCTGCGGCGGCCAGAAATCTGCCTCGGGAAAGCTGGCAGTACCCAGGCCATCCTGGTTGGTCACCATTACCAGCTCATAGTCCAGTTCCGCAGCAATGCGGGAAAGGTAAGTAAACACCTTCGGATAGAATTCTACTTTTTCAAGGCTATCGATCTGATATGTAGGTGGTACTTCCCTGATAATGGTACCATCCCTGTCTATGAAGAGCACTCGTTTCATTGTAGCTGTGTGTTGTTATGTTGTACAGTGGCGAACTGTGTGATTATATTATACGGTAACCTGGGCGATTGTTTCCAGTAAAGTGATATTTTCTTCCGGCGTGCCTACAGTGATGCGCAGACAGCCGTTACACAATTCCACTTTGGAACGGTCGCGTACGATGATACCTCTTTCCACCAGGTAGTTGTAGATGCCTTTTGCATCCACTGTTTTGGCCAGCAGGAAGTTGGCATCACTGGGGTATACTTCCAGTACCTGCGGCAGGTTGATCAGGGAGGCGGCAAGTTTATCTCTTTCCACTACAGTATCCTTGATCCATTCATTTACCTGGATAATATTATCGAGCGCTTCCAGCACAAGGTCCTGCGCTGCCTGGTTGATGTTGTACGGCGGCTTTACCTTATTCAGTACGTTGATGATCTCCTCTCCGGCGAAAGCCATACCTACACGTAAGGCTGCCAGTCCCCATGCTTTGGAAAGGGTCTGCATCACCACGAGGTTAGGATATTCCGTGAGTTCAGGTATAAATGTTTTCTGGCGGGCGAAATTGATGTATGCTTCGTCGATCACTACAATACCATCAAAATTGTTCAGGATCATTTCTATATCGGAACGATTAATGGAGTTGCCGGTGGGATTGTTGGGGGAGCAGATGAAGATCAGTTTTGTACGCTCATCCACCGCTTCCTGCAATGCCGCCATATCGATCTGGTAGTCGGGTGTCAGCGATACTTTACGTACAATGACATCGTTGATATTGGCACTCACTTCATACATACCGTAGGTTGGCGGGAATAATACCACGTTGTCAACACCCGGGCGACAAAAAGAGCGGTACAACACATCTATCACCTCATCACTACCATTACCGAGAAAGATATTCTGTGGCGGTACACCTTTGATATCCGCCAGCTTATATTTCACTTTCCACTGCATTGGGTCAGGATAGCGATTGTAAGCTACCGGCAGCGGAGAACCAAAACTGTTTTCATTGGCATCCAGGAAAATGGAAGCCTCTCCTTTAAATTCATCCCTGGCGGTAGAGTAAGGCACCAGGCGTTTTATATTGTCGCGTAGTAAGCTATTGAGATCGAACATTGATAAAAGATTTTATAGTTGAGTCTTTTGTTTCAGGCGGACAGTCACTGCATTCTTATGAGCGTCCAGTCCTTCTGCAGCAGCCATTGTTTCAATAGTCGCGCCTATCTGCTGAAGTCCCTCTTGTGTGAGGCGCTGGAAGGTGATCTTCTTTACAAAACTATCGAGAGACACGCCGCTGTATGCAGTCGCATATCCATTCGTTGGCAATGTGTGATTGGTGCCGGAAGCATAATCGCCCGCACTCTCCGGAGAATAGTTCCCCAGGAATACAGAACCTGCATTCACTACTGCGTCTGCGATGGAGATATCATCCTTACAGGCTACGATCAGGTGTTCAGGAGCATATGCATTCAGCAGGTCCATAGCCTCCGGTGTATCTTTTACAAGAATGATCCGGCTGTTCTCTAATGCCTGCGCTGCAATATCTTTACGGGGCAGTTGCGCCAGCTGATCGGCCACTTCCTTTTGTACTGCTTTAATGATATCCGGCGCTGTTGTAACCAGCAATACCTGGCTATCAGGACCATGTTCCGCCTGTGAAAGCAGATCGGCCGCTACGAAGGCTGGTACACAGGTTTCATCTGCGAGTACGGCTACTTCAGATGGACCGGCAGGCATGTCGATCGCCACACCGCTTTTATTAACAAGCTGTTTCGCGCAGGTTACATACTGGTTACCCGGACCAAAGATCTTATGCACACGTGGTACACTTTCCGTACCATAGGCCATAGCACCGATCGCCTGCACACCGCCTATTTTGAACACGCGTTCCACACCAACTTCCTGTGCGGCAAATAATACCGCAGGATGCACTTCACCCGCAGCATTAGATGGCGTACAAAGGATGATCTCCTTACAACCTGCTATCATAGCTGGTATACCCAGCATAAGGATCGTGGAGAATAAAGGAGCGGAACCTCCCGGAATATACAGGCCTACTTTTTCAATAGCCACCGGCTTACGCCAGCATTGTACCCCCGGCATGGTTTCTATGATCCTGCTTTGTTCCTGTTGTGCCTTGTGAAAAACTTCTATATTATGTTTCGCCTGGAGGATGGCTTTTTTCAGCTCTGCATCCAGCACATTATTGGCATGTGCAAATTCCGCCGGGCTCACTGCCAGCGCATCCAGTTGTACTTTGTCAAATTGCTGCGCATATCTGCGCACCGCTGTGTCTCCCTCCTGCTTTACTGCTGCAAGAATATTTCCTACGCTGGTTTCCAGCGCTGTTGTATCTAAAACCGGACGTTGGAGTAATGCCGGCCATTGTGCACGTTCTGGATATTCGAATACACGCATGGTATGTCAATTACGGTTGAGCTATATGATGGCGAAAGATCAGTGATGATGCAATGATCTTTTTGATTAAATGATCATCTTTTCAATTGGTACTACCAGGATCCCCTGTGCACCGGCTGCTTTCAGGCTTTCAATGATATCCCAGAAAGCATTTTCATTCAACACAGAATGCACGGAGCTCCAACCCTCTTCCGCCAGCGGCAGTACGGTAGGACTTTTCATACCGGGCAGGAGCGCGATGATCTCCTTCAGTTTATCATTCGGTGCGTTCAACAGCACGTATTTATTATTCTTTGCTTTCTTTACTGCCTGGATGCGGAACAGGAGCTTCTGCAACAGAGCATCCTGCTCAGGCGTCAGGTTACCATTGCTGATCAGTGCCGCTTCAGATTTCAGGATCACTTCTACTTCCTTGAGACCATTCATGAATAGTGTAGAACCACTGCTTACCAGGTCGCAGATAGCGTCTGCCAATCCGATGCCCGGTGCAATTTCCACCGAACCGCTGATCTCATGGATCTCAGCGCTGATATTATGCTCATTCAGGAAGTTCTGTAATATTACCGGATAACTGGTAGCGATACGCAGCTTGTCCATATCTTTCACACCGTTATACTCTACTGTTTTCGGTACTGCCAGGGAAAGGCGGCATTTACCGAATCCCAGCTTCTCCGCGATCTTTACAGGACGGTTCTTTTCCAGGATCACATTTTCACCGACAATACCGATATCAGCCACGCCGTCTTCCACGTATTGCGGGATATCATCATCACGCAGGAAGAAAACTTCCAGCGGAAAGTTGCTGGCTTCCGTTTTCAGCTTGTTAACACCGTTGTTGATGTCGATACCACATTCTTTCAACAGCTTGATAGAGTCGTCGTGTAAGCGACCGGATTTCTGAATGGCAATTCTCAGTTTCATGTTTTTTGACAATGTTCGGTGAAAACAAAAAGGGGCTTACCGTTTGGTAAGCCCCTGATGATGTTTTAATATCTTATTATGTAATACATAAAATCATCCCAGCCTACCTGCGTGGTAAGAAATGATGGTGATGATGTGTATGTACGTTAATGTTCATAATTTGAATAACGATGCGAAGGTAATAACAATTTTGAATAATCAAACTAATTTTTGCCTTATCTGCCATTATTTTAATGTAAACCCTGCTGACTTAACATCCCTGCTATTGGTACCCACAAATACGGTAAAATCGCCCGGTTCTGCCTTCCAGCGCATATCCTTGTCGTAGAACTTCAGGTCTTCCACGGAAATATCAAAGGTCACCGTCCTGGTCTCTCCCTTAGCCAGGGAGATCTTTTTATAGGCTTTCAGCTCCTTTACGGGGCGGGTCACCGATCCTACCAGGTCCCTGATATAGAGCTGTACCACTTCTTCCCCATCGTAGCTACCGCTGTTAGTTACGGGTATGCTCACCTGCAGCCTATCTGTCGCCGTGATCTGCTGCTTGCTCAGTTTCAGGTCGCCATAGGTAAACTTTGTATAGCTCAGGCCATAACCGAAGGGATACAGGGGCTCATTATCCGTATCCAGGTACTTGGTGGAGTATTTGTTATCAGGATTCAGCGGCCGGCCGGTGTTCTTATGATTATAGTAGATGGGGATCTGACCTACATTCCTTGGGAAGCTCATAGTCAGTTTACCTGCCGGGTTATAATCACCGAACAACACGGAACTGATGGCGCTCCCTGCCCTGGTGCCCAGGAACCAGGTTTCCAGGATGGCGGGAACGTGGGCATCTTCCCATTCCAGGGTCATGGGCCGGCCGTTCATCAGCACCAGCACGATGGGTTTACCGGTAGCATATACCGCCTTCAGAAGCTGCTGCTGGTTCTCCGGTATGCTGATGTTAGATCTGCTGGCCGCCTCTCCCGTCATACCCTGGGATTCGCCCAGTGCCATCACAACGATCTCCGACTGTCTTGCCAGCTCCACTGCTGCAGCCAGCATCTGCTGACTACCGGCGGTATCTGTTGCTTCCAGTTTGTATTTCTGCGTAGCCCTTTTCAGTAAGGTGGTGTCTGCAGTATAATGGGCTCCCGGCAGATATTGCACATTGGCGGAACGCTGTTTCAGGGCCTCCAGTAAGGTTACTGCCCTGGTATAATCACCCGCCGCCGACCAGTTGCCGATCATGTCCCGCTGACTATTAGCCAGGGGCCCTATCAGGGCGATCTTCGCATCCTTCTTCAGGGGCAGGAGCTGGTTTTCATTCTTCAGCAGTACGATGGAGCGTTCTGCTATTTTCTGTGCAGTGGCCAGGTTCTCTGCAGACATGATCTCTTTTGTCGCCCTGGCAGTGTCGCAGTACTTAAATGGATCCTGGAACAGGCCCAGGTCATATTTGGCCGCCAGTATGCGGTATACCGCACTGTCGATCTCTTTCTGGGTCACTTTCCCGTCCTTCAGCAACTTTTTCAGCTGACCGGCAAAAACACCTCCCTGCATATCCATGTCCACTCCGGCATTCAACGCAGCTGCGCCGGCCTCATATTCATCTTTTACATTGCCGTGGGAAATCATTTCATTGATAGCAGTATAGTCTGTCACCACGAAGCCTTTAAAGCCCCATTCTTTCCGCAGCAGTTCTGTCAGCAGCCATTTATTGGCAGTGGCAGGGGTGCCGTCAATTTCGTTGAAAGATGTCATGACAGTAGCAACACCGGCGTCTATAGCGGCCTTGTAAGGTGGCAGGTAATACTGGAACATCTGCCGGCGGCTCATGTCAACCGTATTATAATCACGCCCCGCTTCAATAGCGCCATATAAGGCAAAGTGTTTCACACAGGCCAGGACGGTATTATTGGCAGACAGGTCCGAACCCTGATAGCCCTTTACTTTAGCCTTTGCCACCTGGGTACCATACCAGGTATCTTCGCCCACGCCTTCTGCCACGCGGCCCCAGCGGGGATCACGGGCAATGTCTACCATTGGTGAGTAGGTCCAGTGTAAACCATCAGCACTGGCTTCCTGTGCTGCAATCCTCGCGCTCTGTTCCAGCAGCGTCATGTCCCAGGTACAGGCCTCTCCCAGTGGAATGGGGAAAATGGTCTTATGCCCGTGGATGACATCGTATCCGAATAAGAGCGGTATTTTCAACCTGGTTTTCATGGCCATTTCCTGTAACTGACGGGTATACTTTGGAGTATATGCATTGAAGATCGAGCCACACAGGCCGGCCTCAATGTCTTTTTTATATCCCGGTTTCATGAAAGGACCCGTTACATCCATATCACTGGTCAGCAGGTTCAGCTGCCCGATCTTCTCTTCCAGGGTCATGCGTTTGATCAGATTGTTGACGAAGGTTTGCTTCGCAGTTTGCGCCTTCACGCTGAGGGCAGCCAGCAGCAGAGATGCTACCAGCAAGCGCTTCGGGTTCTTCATAACTGTGTTTTTAATGTTTACAAGAGGGGACTAAGGTAGGGAAGTTTATTTTCCGTTTATAAGGGAAGAGTACTTTTTTATAAACACAACGACATAATTAGCAGTAATCAGCTATACCATTAATGTAACCATTGACAATACAATTAATATTAAAATAATTTCATCACCAATCCATTACGAACTAAATCTTGTTAACTACTCAAATTCCATAGAGTCATTATACCTATATTTTTAAACATTAATTCCTATAATTATGCACAAAAAGTATTTCCCAATCCTAAAGGCAAAAGCAGGTGAATTAAAAGCCATTGAGACGCTTAAACCAAATGAAAAAAATTCCCTATCGCCTGTAATTGAATTATTGCCTGACAGCTATGATTCTGTATTGACCCGATTAACTGCCAGCTGGCCTTTCAACAACAATCAGATTTTGATAGATCCTGCGATAATCTTAGAGACAGACTCCGATACAACAGAATTAGAGGAACTTTATACCAGGCTTCAGGAACAAAATGTAAATGCGATCCCTGTATTAAGATTGAATAGTGACGAAGACTATATTTCACTAGTTAAAGACTACATTAACGAGTATAAAAGTCTGTTTTGTATCAGGATTACCAACGATTATGCAAAACCAAGAACATTCAACGCATTGATTGCCTCAATGATTGAGGACCTTCAAACTTCATATGATAGATGCATTATATTATTTGATTTAGCGCACTCAAATGATGACAACTACCAACATTTATCAAACTCTGCCATAGCTAATATAAAAGCTTTAAAATCAATCGAATCATTTTATCAAATTGTTACTGCATCGGGTTCTTTCCCAAAAGATTTAAGTCAGATTCCGGCTAAGAGCGAAATACAACTGGAGCGTATTGAGGCACTCATATGGAATCAAATTAATGAGGAAATCGATTATCCTATCTTTTATGGAGACTATGGGATTAAACATCCAATATATGACCCGGAAGTTATGCAGTTCCCGTCAACCGCAAGTATTAAATACACCACTAAGAATTCTTACTATATTTTTAGAGGGATAAAACCAAAGGACCATCCTGACGGAAACGGCCAATATATTTTACACTGTAAAAGCCTTGTAACAAAGCCTGAATATGACTCGCCAACATTCTCATGGGCAGATAACGAGATAAATACTTATGCACTTAAAGCAGTTACAGACAAACCTGGCAATGCAGAGACATGGGTTAGAATTGGGCACAGCAGACATATATCTAAGCTACTAACGCTTCTTTGACATTCTTCCAATTGGACCTTTTTTTCATTATACTCCTAACAAGAGATGACAATTCTTCTACTTCAATGGACTTGGCTATCAGTTCACACAAAAGCCAAGTCCTTAAGTTTTTCTTATGCGGTATATTTAGATCTTTAAGTAGAGAGAGTAGTTCTTCTTTCCATAAAAGTTTTGCTAAAAAGAAGGCGTCCTTTTGGGAATTAAATTGAGCTTCTTTTTTTTGTTCTATTGTTATCTCTCCGTGTTCGCCTTCATCAAGTAGTATTACTCCGACCCAATCTGGTATTATTTCCGACACCTTACCGTAGTGCTTTTCTTCTGTCACAATAGTTAAATAATCAAATATTTTTCTATATGCCTCTATTTGATACGGCAAACGGTTCAATGTATCGCTTGCTCCTTTAATTTCAAACCCGTGTAACTGGCCATTCACTACTGCAATATCTATCCGTGCCCCAGCGCTAGTAATGTCTAGTTCATCTACTACCAAAGATTTTTCGTCATGGTAATACTTGAACAAATGTGTCTGTTTCAGCACGTCCCTAATTTCGTAATCTCTCATACAATAAAAGCCATTTATTAAAAGCTCGAAAGCGTACCTACAAAGTAAGTTTAATATGTGAAATTATAAATTATCTAATCAAAAAAACAAAAAGAGAGATCTCTGTCAAATGAGTTCCTAAGATAAGGAACTTACTCTATATTCCGCTGCCGCCTCTGTAAGAGCCTTATTAGGCTCAACTGTACTTAAAAAAAACTCCAGATCACATTGAGATAGTAAGATGGCGTTATCTTTCTTCAGTTCAGACGTTCTATTTATCACCTTTCTCAGCATTGAAGTGATATATTTAAATTTTTGTTTGAAGTCAACAGTACATTGGAAATTTACCCGTCGTTGTTCAGTCTTGTTTTTCATCTTCAAACTACTATAATATTTTGTCATGGATTCATGTATAATTATCCATTCCGAACGTTGATACAGAGCCACTCTGTTCCTAGCATCCAGGGTGACCAACTATGTGTAAGCTTTTCCAAATAAGCAGCGGATGTTCTCCATAAAGAGAATAAACTTCCTTTAGTAATTACTCCGTTTCCGAAACAAATGTAACGCCCCTCCATTCAATTGCATCAAATTTATTAGAATCCCGTAACGTATCTCTAAAGCGGTGATAAAGGCCTGGAATACCCGTCCATGTGTTCAGGTTTCAATATCCTCATAAAAAAGGGGCGTTAAAAACAGCCAAATGCCATGCCTGTGCATAGTAAACGAACTTCTGCAACTTTAATGGCGAAATAATATCTCCTGCGTTAGTGTTGGATTTAGACAAAAAATAACCTCGATTGGGTTAACAGTATATACCATATGGATGTATTGCTTTCGGCAAAAGTAAAGCCTCCACAACAAATTGCCAACTAATTAACTATTAAGACATTACCAATATATGAAAAATCATTTCACTGTAGTTCCATACTTCTCACTCCTCATCCAGCCTTACCAACACCTTCCTCAACCGCCTCCTACTATACACATCTATCCCATCTATCCAACAGCTTCAACCCCTTCCCTTTCTTATAGTGCTCTCCTGTTTTATCCCATTTCACCGACACCAGGCGCCCATGATAATAATAGGTTTGTTCAATGATACTGTCAGGACACTTCAGTAAGGGCACATTTATTTTCAACCAGTCGAATGCCTACGTATTACTCACATAGTTGACCACATATTCCGGATCAAGGCTGTTAAACCGGTCGGTACACCGTTTAGTGTATTCTCCAGCGTATATTTTATGTAATGATTTCCCATCTGCCATTTCCCGGCTGCGCACACAGATGTGGGGAAATAAAATACATATTGCCGCTATTCCTTTAAAGGGTCCCAATTGCCAAATACTTTCCTGAATGTGATATTTCTTGCTTCCTTAGCGCTCAGTTGTTTTGACCACCTCACCCGCTGACGGCTATCTGCACCATCGCCTGTGTTTTCATATTCCGCATACCTGGCCGTTTTTTCATTCTCTGCATTGTCCCAGTTATGCCATCCCTGTGGCAGGATGTGCGCGCCCAGTGTACAATAGATGAACACAGTCGCCGCATAGGGACGCCAGGGGCGACCCAGGTACACTTTCTTCGCACTTGTATCTGCCGTTAATATGCAATGGCTGAACACAAACCCGTACGATTGCCGGTCTGTCGTAGAAGCGGCCGTAATGTAAGAATCTCTTTTACTGTGGATAGTACAACCTTCAAACCATACTGTTGCTGCACCAAAAATGAAATCAGTTGTACCGGCTATATAACAATCCCTGTAATACTGCCGGCTATCTGCTCTTCCCGCATATAGCGTATCCTGGTTGCCCAGCAACCGGCAATTACGGAACATGCAGCGATCACCTTCCACATGCAGCGCTACTGCCTGTCCTACCGGACCTGCACCGTTTTCAATGGTCAGGTTTTCAGCAACGATATCATCTCCCGCTATCAATACCGTATACGAAGTAAAGGTGCCGAATTTATCCCTTCCGGATGCATCCCTGCCGGGATAGGGTTTTCCCCAATAGTCACTGTTGGTGATAATGGTACTGTCCCGGTCCTCTCCTTCCAGGGTGATGCTGCATTTCCAGGAAGGAATGCACAATTTTTCATGATACACACCTTTCCGGATAAAGATCGTCACACGGAAATATGTAAAATCCCGCACGGCATTCACCGCCTCCTGGATCGAGCGGTAATCGCCGGAACCATCCTGTGCCACCACCAAATGCTTACGTGTATCCTGCCCATGTACACAGACTGGCAATAGTAAAAACAATATGGCGATAAGGTGAACATTGTTCTTCATAACAAGGAATTTAGTCATACAGATGTGGAACAAACTATAAAAATCCCTGCGCTTGACGAAGAAAGCGAGCCTTTTTATTTACGCAATCGTTACCGGGCATTCCGGGACCATATCCGGTACCTCTTCGCTAAGGATTCGGTGCGACTATCCTACCGGTTCCTACCTATAAGCGCTATAGTCCTACATTTCACCTACTATTCTATAGCGTTCGCTATAGAACAGTGCCTATAATGCTATAGAAGAGCGCCTGTAGGTAGAAGGTTCCACCGAATCTCCAGGCTTACCTGAAGCCTTTCATAGGCTAGTGATGCCCTTGTTTAAACACAGATCTGTAATCGCCGGACCCGGCTGTTATTTCAATCCGACCTTCTTCATACGCTTTATTTTTACGTCCTTATGCGCATCCGGCGGCGATCCGCTCCGTCACAGCAGCGGAGAAGGGAAGACCTGAACCTCCTGGTACAAAGGAATACAGCTATTTTTCAACTGTATATGGGCTAATGACACCGCGCATAAAATGCAGGGGAAATATTAAGAAGTATTGCAACAATAATACCTCAGGCAAGGCATTACGTCAATGTACCACCATTACATTGGTATAAAAATTATAATTCTTTGACTTAATCCTCATGATATACGCTCCCTGTTCCAGACCGCTCACATCTACTGTCAGTGTTTTATCATCCATCTGCAGATCCTTTTCGTATACTACTACCCCCATGAAACTTGTCATAGTCACTTTTGCCTTTTCATTCACGGTGCCGGTAAAGTGAAGATGCATGATACCGGAAGCGGGATTAGGATATACTTTCTCAAAATATCCCCCGAAGAGTGCTTCTACCGCGAGGTCTTCAGCAGCCTGACTGGGATTGCCGGCTACGTCGTGAGCGGCATTGGCGGCCAGCCTCAGGGTAACTATACCATCGTACTGCGGTGTGACCAGTACGGTCATGACATTGTTACTTACACTTGTAAGATCGGAAATAACAGCGTTTGTAGCAGTCAGATAACTCAGGTCGAAATCGGCTATCGCTTCACTGAAACTGATGTAGACAAGAAATGCATGCCTGAGCGGCGACATTTCTATTGTATTCAGGG
The DNA here is from genome assembly GCF_023100805.1 of Chitinophaga filiformis. Taxonomy (NCBI): domain Bacteria; kingdom Pseudomonadati; phylum Bacteroidota; class Chitinophagia; order Chitinophagales; family Chitinophagaceae; genus Chitinophaga; species Chitinophaga filiformis. The sequence continues at coordinate 2,165,175 of NZ_CP095855.1, read as the reverse complement.
TAACAGCCGGTCGCTTTCTGTCTATATATACTTTACTGTTATCTGTTGTGGCAGTGATGGTAGCGCCTGCATTTCCATGCAGGTCTTTAAAATTGATAGAGAAGGGAACCGCGCCGTCAGGATCATTTGCTGTTACGGTGTACCGGCCAACGTATTCTTTCGCACCTACCATAGTAACAGCGACCGGCTTACCCAGTATTGTAATGTCGGGTAGATAAATATTATCATCTACCGTAAAATAAACCGTGATCACATTATCTGTAGTAGCATAAGCAGCATTCTGATTATTGGAACGTACTGCCACAGACATAACGCTGGGAATAGTAACATCCGTTACAACGGGGACGGATGTACTCGGCAGACTTACATTCTTCGCCATATCAGTGGCAGTAGCCCTGATATTGTGATTACCGTCTGCGAGGGAACCGGCTGTAAAAGCCGACGACCAGCTGCCACCTGCGTCAGTAGTAGTTGTGGTCAGCACATTGCCATCTATGTATACCGTGATCAGCGTATTCGGTTCAGCTGTGCCGCTGATCAGCATATCAGTTGTATTGAATACGGTATTGCTGGCTGGTATCCTGATAACCGGCGCAGCAGGCGCATTCCCGTCAATTGTAATTGCGCGCTGACCGGCAATTGAACCGGCACTGCCGGGCGCAGGCAATAACAGTGAGGCAATGGAGCCTCCACTGCCGCGAATGACAGCGCCGTTGAAGAGCAATGCATCCGTACCAGTGTAATCCAGTTTGGCAGTGGTGTCTCCTGTATTTACAGTATAGGCAAAAGCGAGGGTATTCGTACTATCTCCGGAAATATATAAGGCCGTCCTGCTGACAGGGCTTGTACCCAGTATAAGCGCCGGCGTGCCGCCACTTACCCTTACAACCTGGTCGAACGTGATGTTAAATGTGATCGTACTCCCAACACCATAAACACCATTTGCAGCGGTAGTAGAAATAGTAGTAACAACAGGCGTTGTATCCATGTCACGGGTTGCAGCCCCTCCACTGTTCCTGCTGTTCACCTGTAAGCCGGATGGCTGGTAACAAAGCTCACTGTCTGTAATACTGTTATTCCGCGCATGAATAAAAATAGAAGAGACCAGGCAATAAATAATGGTTAGAGTTACCGAGGGAAGTAAACTCCTAGTTGGTATAGTCATCAGGTTTTCCGGATAGTTAAATTACATTCAAAGTAAGGAATTGTTTTCTGAAAAAAGAATAAAAATGTTATATATGTAATACAGTAAAGCGCCGCCTGATAACTCAGACGACGCTTTTTAAATTACCCGGCTGGGTATTAATCAGTTATCTTTCAGTCGTTTTAACAACTCTTCTTTACTAACGGTAATCTGGTCTCCGACGGGCTTTCCATTCCTGTAAGTAATGACACTCAAATTTGTTGCACCACGTGGGAATGTCAGCGCTTGTCCGGTATAACGCGGGTACCAGTTATCAGGATCAGAATTGTCGAATGTGTAATAAATATCCAGTCCTTTGATCTCGGTTGACAACTGTACTGACACTTCTCCGTCACTGTTCTGCTGAGGCTTTATAACAGCATTCCAGGCGCTGCGGGAATATTTGATATGAGCAGTATCCATGCGGACAAATTCAATTTCCATCCTGCTGATAAAATCATCCCAGTTACGTTTTGATTTCGGGCTCCAGTACACTTCAGACAATGCCAGCGCCCTGGGCCAGGTCATATATTGAATGTGCCTGTAGTTAGATACGGATTCTGTCCACAGGTTTCCTTGTCCGCCGAGAATGTATTGCTCATCCACCCCTACCGGCACCGGGTCGTAGTTGTACGAATCAGTCAAACGGCACATGCCATAGGTAGGTGGTTCCGCCGCAGGATCGCCCTGATACAGGTCGAGATAACAAAAGTCCCAGGGGCTCATTACCACATGATGATTTTGTTTTGCAGCCTCAATGCCGCCCTTCATACCTCTCCAGCTCATAACGGTTGCCTCCGGCGCCAATCCGCCTTCCAGGATCTCATCCCATCCGATCAGTTTTTTACCCTTGCTTTTCAACATTTTTTCCATGCGTTTCACAAAATAGCTCTGCAATTCATCCACGTTCTTCAGATGTTCCTGTGACATTCTTTTCTGGCATTTCGGACATTTATCCCAGAAGCCTTTAAAAGCTTCATCTCCGCCTACATGAATGTAGTTGAAAGGGAACAAAGCGGCTATTTCTGTGAAAACCTTATCCAGTACTGTGAAAACAGAATCGTTGCCGATACATAAAGCATTATCTTCTGCTTTATAGAAGTGGCTGCCCGGATTTACGTTGTACTGTAGCTGAGTGCAGGACAGGTTAGGATATGACGCGATCATCGCCAGGCTATGTGCCGGCACATCTATTTCCGGCAGGATGGTGATATAACGGGAGCGGGCATATGCAATCACCTCCTTTATATCATCCTGGGTGTAGAAGCCACCATCTGTAGCAGCTTCCCCTGGCTGTGGCGAATCAAAATTCCCCCATCTGCCGGTACGCGGCACCCGCCATGCACCTGTCTTTGTCAGCTCCGGCAGACTTTTTATTTCTATGCGCCAGCCGTTATCATCGCTCAGGTGCCAGTGGAAAATGTTGTATTTGTATTTAGCCATTTCATCAATGTAGCGCTTCACTTCTTCCTTTGTATAGAAATGACGGCTCACATCCAACATCAGGCCCCGCCATCCAAAGCGGGGATAATCCGTAATGGTGGCGCAGGGTACGGCCCAGCTACGGGCAACAGGCTGACTGCTCTCAATATCCGGTGGCAGTAGCTGCAACAGGGTTTGCAGACCGTAAAAAACACCCGCCGGACTTCCGGCTGTCAGGGTCATTTCCTTTGGTGTTACCGCCAGGGTATATCCTTCCTCTTTTTCGCCCTGTTTCAACACAACGTTGATCGTCTTGGCACCAGGCTGCCTGTTTTGTTTTAAACGAAACCCGGTGGCGGTGTTTACGCGGTCTGAAAACCACTGCAGGGTACCTTCCAGCTGTTTGTCTGCCGACGTAGTCGTAATAGCCACATTATTGTCGATAATAAATTCTCCCGGTTGTTCCTGTACGGACGCCGGTTCTGGTATAACGTGAACCCTTTTCTGGGCAAAAACCTGCGGGAACAGGCAGCATAACGCTAAGCATAATAATGCGGGATTCTTCATGGAGAGTTGATTTGTGGGGTATAAGATAACAAATACCGGGCATTTCAGGAGGCCCGTTGTGAGCAGCGGGGAGAAAATACAAATTCCGGGAAAAAAGCCTGATGGCAATTCTCCCGGAACGATTAAAATACAGTTGATGACTCACAATTGTCAACGAGGGAAAGTCGAGTCAATATGTAACTGTATTGCGAAAGTACAGCCTGCCTTGGGGAAGGGGTCCGTTCAATGGATGAAGAAGGGGCGGCAGACCAGGAACCAACGCTTAAACGTGTTTACGAACATGCATCGCGTTTTATGGGATCTCATTAAATAACCATCTCCATGGCAAATAATGTAATTAGTTTCAGGAATGTCCCGCCTGGACAAGCAGAACAGCTGATTATCCTCAATATACCATTAAAAAGAGCTGTCCAGACCTCCCATCAGCGGACTCCAAACCTTTGCACGGCAAAGGAGTGGACATCCGGCTGATTGATCTCCCGCAGGCATACTTACGCCGTAAGTAGTTGAGGAAAACAGCATCCGGTGAGAATGCCTGCCCGCATTATTATGAAAAGGCAAAATATGTTATGCTATGACGGTTTAACTAAGACCTGAAAATCATTTTACAAACAAGGCATCTTTAGAGATCTTTCATAAGACTATTTCTTTACTGGTATTAACAATTCTTACGTAATGGCTTTCCATAGGGGTAATCTCATAAATACAATTCAAATATCGTTAGTCATCTATAAAATGGATAGGACAAAGGCAGCAAATTACCGGTACTTTTTTATTTCTTTTGTCCTATATACAGCTATATAGCTGCACTGTGATCACTTCTGTACCGACCCGGCGTGATGCCTTCTGTTTGTTTAAACACCCGGATAAAATAAGAGGGATCAGAATAACCAACTTCCATGGCGATATCTGTTATCGTATGCATGGTGGCCAGTAACAGCTGTTTGGCCTTTTCAACCCGCTGCTGCAGTATGTATATTTTTACAGTGCTACCCAACTTCAACTTGAAAGCATTTTCCAGTGCACGTTCCGTCAGTCCAAGCGCATGTGCGCGCTGTTCCACGTTCACATATTCTTCCGGACACTTGTCTACTCTTTCAATAAATTCGTCGATCTCCTTTTCATGCAGTAGTATCAACCTGCTATCCTGCAAAGTGATCCGATGCATAGTGTCCAGGTAAGCGATCACGGCATCACTGATACGGTTACTGTAATAAAGGGCACGCGCCTGCCCCGTCAGCGGACAATTCTTCATTTTTTCTATTTCACTGCGCATAGCGGCGCTCAAGCGGATATAAGGAAGGTGTGCTGAAAAACCGCTGTTGTTTTTCAGGGTATGTAACATATCGCTTATCTGCGGATATGTGTCATCCAGCTCTTCCAGCATGGCTACCGGTACCTGGAAATAAACACTGCGGTAATGCTGGCCAGCTGTCAGGCTAATGGTGTAAACAACTCCCGGGGCCAGGTACTGCATGCCCACTTTTCCGGGTTGCAGCTGCATATGGCTACCGGCGTACGCAATACGTATACTACCGGTCATCATTGTCTGCATGATAATGACCGGCTCGGAGACAGAGAGCAGCAATTCCATGTCAGCTGCCGGTTCTGCATACAATTCACAGTAAAAACTATCTGCTACCTGCACCTTCTGTTTAAGCAGCGCGCCCCACTTGCCGGATAAGAACAATGCTGTGGTGTCTTCAACGGGTACTCTCAATTTACGGTAACGGGCCGGCACGGCATGCGTTACCACAACGTCCTGCACTAAATGGTCAGGCAACCGGAACTCAATTGGCATATTGGTAAGGTTTTTATGATAGAATAAATGGTATCTGTTTTCTATTTCCTCGTCTCTGTATTCAACAGGCCCAGTGCGAAAAGAAATTTGTTTACGAACGAAAAGGTTTCCGCACTCTTCATACTTTCACTGTCATCCTGTTCAGGAGAGAAAGGAAAAGCGAGGGACTGATATGTACCTTTGCTCACCAGCACCCGGAGATCTTTCGGCTGAAAGCCACCGCCCAGGTAACAATAATCATTCTCGCCTATATCAATGCCTATATCCTGATGCAGGAACATCATTTCATCATCATTCTGAATGGTGTAGATCAATAATTTACTCAGGCCGGGGATAAGGTCAAATCTTAGCAGCAGGTTATCTTCAGTGGAATTGATAACAGTATACCAGAAGCTTCTTTCAAAGAGCTGCAGCTGCTGTATCAACACATTGCATTGCGGTGCGGTATAAAATAACGGAGGTTTCTCTGAAGACAGATAATGTTCAAGAGATGCAGGTACATTTTCAGTTTGCTGAAATGCCAGAAGTGGATTAAAGTTAACATCTAGTTTCATGTTAGTTATTTTAGGTGAGGAAGAGACTTGATAGGGATTGTTGCGTTTACGCGATACTATCCGGGATGAATATTCAGCCAGCTTGCAGACTGTGCTGCGGAATCGTTGCAGTAATGTTGGCGGTGAATTACCTGAACACCTGGATGAGTGAAGTATAAATACAATTTCAAAGACAATGCGTTGAGTATACGCAGATAAAGGTTGTCTTCCATTTCAATCAGGTTAACTTTATATGTGCCCTGCCCGGGGATCAACTTGGGTTCCCTGCAACACTGCAATTGCAGTGCAGTATTGCATTATAGACTAATTGCGACTAATTGAATATACAACATTTCCTGCGAAAAAAGTTACAACAATTAATAATAATCATAAGCCGTTCTATTTTACCATATTACGCAAACATCTTCCCCTGCTGCATGTCAGTACAATGGGAGAAAAACCTGGTGCAGGCATCGTGGCAGTATCCGGCTTGCCGCCAGGCAGCAACTTACATATCTTTGCTGCAGCACCTGCGACATTCGCTATGCGACATATTCATGTTTCTTTTTTATAATATCTGTAACCATAAACATTCTCCCTAAACCCGCCATAGATTGGCGGATTATCCCTAATTTTGCGGCACGTATGGCAAAAAAAGTAATTTTACTGGTAGACGATGATATGGACGATCAGGAGCTTTTTGGAGAGGCAATGTCCATCGTGGATAGTGCTGCTACCTGTTATTTTGCTTCTGACGGGGAAGAAGGCTTGCGAATGCTGGCCAGCGGCAACCTTCAATGCGATCTTATATTCCTGGACCTGAATATGCCTAAAATGAACGGCAAACAGTTTCTGGCTGAAATCAAAAAAAAGAACAGCGCCTATCGCGATATTCCTGTTGTTATTTTCACCACTTCCCTAAGAGAAAAGGACGGCATTGAGACTGCCGAACTGGGCGCCTCACACTTCCTGACCAAGCCTTCCAGCTTCGGCGAGCTGTGCAAACAGCTCGAAAATGTACTGAACAAAGCCCTTGCTTAATAGACCTCCAGTTTATCCTTCACAGGTAGTTTAGGAAATGGCTGATGAGGCTCTGTCTGGTACCAGTATACGACCGATGAAATATCCGAATGCTGTTGCAGATACCTTCCTCCTTCTCTCCAGCCGAGATCCTGGATAGTAACCCGCAATTCCTTTTCAAAACGGATAGGGTCCATAATATGCCATCGGTACATTCCAAAACGCTGACGTGCCCGGTAGGTACCATCGGGAAGTATTACCTGGTGCAGGCCGGCATAGGGTGTACAGAACGTTGTATACCTGCCGCCCCTGTCAAAATTGTAGGAACCACAGAAGTAGTCTTCGGTACCTGTCCCGCAGATAGTGGGAAATTTTGTATCCCCGTCCATAAAAAACTTGATCTCTCCTTCTCCCCACCAGCCGGAATTGTTCACTCCCAGCGCCATAAAGGTGCCTACATACTGCCCTTTCCCGCGGATGTTGTCTACCAGTACATAGTCTGAAGTAGTATCGGGATTGGTACGACGGAATTGTGCATGGAAATAGGCCGCATCATCGGGTACCTCCGTCAGCGTATAATCCACCTGGTAATACAGCGTCATCTGTTCTGTATGAATGTTCTCCATCGTAATGCGGCATTTCTTGCGGAAAGGCATCATCCAATAACTGTTAAAGGCACTGCCGGGATTAACAGTAACAGCCATGGAGTTCAGCGGTGCATATTCATTCCAGGCCATGCCGAAGAAGTCGCCCACAGGACATTCCACAGAAGGCTCCTTTTCATCGTCCCAGTATATACGCAGGATGGAATAACGCCATATACCTGTCGGTGTCATCCAGATATGCTGAATAGCTCCGGGTCCGCTTACTTCTGCAAGCGTGAACGTTTGCCCGGGTTTGATAATCACAAAAGGATTGACCTTCCAGCCTTGTCCGAGCTCCCGTGCGGCATGCGAAGCATTGGCAGTATTGACCGGTGCATCTTTCCCAGGCATGGCCATCCCTCCTTTCCCTTTCTCACCATTAAAGTTTTCGGGGCTGATAGAGCGGGTCTTTGCATTCGACAAACGGTACAGGTTGCCAAGGTTCATATCCAGACCATTGAACTGCTGGGCAAACACGGGTACAGTAAAACAGTACAAGAGTAATAATAACGGGAATTTTTTCATAGTCTTTTGCTTTAAGGGAGAAAGTACAAATGAATCTTAAAAAAGAAAAGCGTAACTGCAACTGTATGCAATCACGCCGGTATCTTCTGACTTACTTCGTTACTTCGGAACCTATAAGGGCCCCTGCTGACTAAGCAGTTGGGTATAAATGTCGTAGTTCTCCTTTTCGAAACAAACGAATATCACATTACTTATCTTGTTATCGTTTTTAAGAAAATCCGTCACAGCAGCTACCGCTATTTCAGCCGCTACCTGTTTGGGAAAACGATATACGCCTGTACTGATATTGGGAAAAGCGATCGTCTGCACGTCGTGCTTCGCTGCCAGCTGCAGGCTATTCATATAAGCCGTTCTCAGCAATGCTTTCTCTTCCTCACTTCCTTTATTCCATACGGGCCCTACCGTATGAATAACATATTTTGCAGGCAATCGGCCAGCTGTTGTGATGACCGCTTCACCGGGAGCACATCTTCCCTGCCTGTCACGGATCTTACGGCACTCTTCGAGTATGGCAGGTCCTCCCGCTCTATGAATAGCGCCATCTACGCCTCCACCGCCTAATAATGACGAATTAGCGGCATTGACAATCGCATCTGTCTCCATTTTTGTGATGTCGCCTTGTAACAGTGTTATTTTCATACTTTCATTATTCACGGGATACCCCGCTAGATCTGTGTGCAAAGATAATCTTATACAAATCTGCTGCCGATTTCAGATATTCCTGCTCTGTTTTTATAAACTCCTCATCCCTTTTCGTAAAAATCAGGTTCTTTTCATCAATCAACCGGATCATTTTGCCCTTGTAAAAATATCCTCTGTATTCTTTGACAGCCATCTTATGTTGCTCAAAAGTGGAATCATACATAGGCACCTCATACTTGTAATCCCTGTCATAATAAAACACGGGCGCCCCCTTTTCATAGTACACTTCCAACCTCATTTTACCCATCTCTCCATATATCGTATGCACCATCAATTGCAGTGTATCTCCGGTAAAATACCCTTCCAGATCAGCGCCTTCTGTACTTATATCAGGCAGATCCACCCGGGCCATTCTGTAGGAACTGATATTTTTATTTACTTCCTGGTATCTTTCTTTGATATGCTGTAAGGCGTTATCCGTCTGGGCGAAGGCTTGCAGGTTCAGTAGCAGGAGAAAAGATAATATTCTTCTCATAGGCAAGGTGTTTAATAAACTCCAAAATAATAAAATTAATATCATTCGCTGCTGCGGTATGCCTCATATCTTTCCCCCTATACCCCCTTAATCCTGGCCTCTGCTTTTTGTCACTTTGAGATAAGCGATATCCTGAGCATTTCACCAGCTGATGATAAAAACCGTATCTGTAACTTCAAAGAAGGCTGATCCCCTAAACATAAAAGAGGCCGGTTGTAACCGGCCTCTGGATCTAAACCTCCTGGTTCTGAGGGAACAGGAAAAATATTATGGGCGTTTTAAAAGCCGCCACTCGGCCAGCTGGAATAATGAACTGTTTTTCACGGCAGATACGTTCAGACGATAGAACTTAAAGGCGACCTGGTTATTGAAGGTATATTTTACCGTCAGGAACCTGGAGCCAAAAGACTGATCTGTCCGCGTATCCAGCACTGTCCAATCCGTCCCGTTGTCTGACCCTTCCAGTGTCCAGTTCTTAGGATCACGTTCCGGGGCGTCATTGGCGGACGTCATGGTATAGGCGCCGGTGGTTTGCGGAGTGGCAAACTCCAGCTGCGCCCATACCGTTGAAAAATTAAACAACAGGAACTTTGAGTTGATATTGTTGTCTATCAACTTACCCGATGTTTCATTGGCGTTACTGGTGTTCTCATATTGTGTCTTATAACTGATATTGGTATTGGTAATATCTGTTTCGATCAGCCTGGACGGGTCCATTGTCATTACAATGGTACTGCGTTCTCCATCCAACAGGTGCCTGGTCGGATTACTGAGACTTAATGCCAGTACCGGTTTATTCTGTACATTCCGCTTCAGGGCTTCCGTTTTCACCACCAGGTTAAATCTCGCCGTATTCGTATTGGCCGGGAACGTCAGCGTGGACGGGATGCTGTAATCATCTCCTTCTTTCAGTAGCACCGACCCGCTCAATGTACCATTATCTATCAATGCCTGGGCTGTATCAGGGCTTGCGCTGAGGTTTACAGTAAACGCGCCTCCTGCTACTCCTCCCAACGTTACACTGACTGGCAGCACTACTTCATTAGTACCCAGTGTCTGGTCAGTTCCGGAAGGTTGCTGCAACACACTGCCCGCCGCCGTAAAGGAGATATAATGAATATCCTCCGGCCGGATAATTTCTGCCGTATTGATCAGCAGGATAGCTGTCTTTGCGGCAGCATCCAGGGTATTGTTCTTCCCTGCATCGGAAAGACCAACTGCCAGCGCCAGCGTCTTGCCATAATACCGTTCAACAGCCTGCATACTAACCTGCAGCGGTAATGTGAACGTGTCTATACCAAACCTGATCTCAGCAGTTTTTGGCAACTGATAATAGGTTTGTTCCAGCAGCACAGCATCGCCAAGTTGTTGCTGTTCTATCAGATGGGTGATGGTATCATTGTTTACATGCACATCTACTGTAAAGATCTTCGGGGCAGTGGCAGAGAGTACGATCTTTACAGGTATATTGAGATAATCAGTTGTTTTGGTGTAATTATTGCCCGCAGGCACAGCTATCCGTCCGTTTGTGCTTTGAATGGATATATTCACAGGATTCAGCTGCTCATCGCGGAACTTGTCGTCCTTTTTGCAGGACCACACACCGGACAACAGGAGCAGTAACAACACAGAGAGTTTATTGCGACTCATATCAGCATATTTGCAGTTAAAAAATATAATCAGATGGATGTGTAGGAGGTTACCCACACCCTTCCATCCATCTGCCATTTGGTATCTACTGCTATCTGCAGCCAGTTCAGGATCTGCCGGGCTACATCCACTGGCTGCGGCACAAGTTGCGTCAGGTTGGAAGCGGAGCTGGGGCACATCAGGTCACTGAAATCATCCCACTGGTAATTATTATGTATCTGGAAATCATGTTTGTATTCCGTCTGGTCCTTGAACACACCACCAAATCCATCCCTGCAGGGCCAGTATCCTATCAGGTAATCATGATAAGGATGGGATGTGGGTAATTCTTCCGCACAGACATATTCTTTGATCACATTGTCTGGCAATGCAGCACGCCAGAAACGGATCTCTGTCACATAGGCATTCAGCCAGCGGTTATCATCAGTAACATTTCCCGGTACATAACCCAGTGTCAGCGGATCATCTGTATCAAAGCTACCATAGGAAGTGATCTCTGTCTCGGTATTAAAGTTGCCATCGGTGAACAGGCGGAGGAAACGTTTATTGTCCCTGTTCAGGAATACTGCTGTCAGATCATGCCATTTGCCATCACTGATATTGGCGCCGGTCACCATATTGAAACCGGCACCATTCTGTCCATAGTGCACGCCCCAGGCGTTTGTTTCCAGGGATATTGCCCAGCCGGTATTCTTCCACCAGTCCAGGGACAGGTTATTACCAATGATATTGGGAAAGGTATAGGAATAGTCACCATAAGTAGTCTTATTCTTTTTGATCTTCAGCGCAATGGTCATTTCATTGGTCTTGCCAAGGTTCAGATCCTCCTTACCTTCGTCAATGGTGGCGTATACGGCGTCTGTAGCCGTTTTACCATAGAGACGCACCGCTTTGCCCGTATAACGGGCGCCGGTATATGGCCGGTCTATAAAGTTCGGCATATAACGGGGTGAATAAAATATAGTGAAAGTATTCACCTTCGGATTACTGAGGATGGTGCCATCATCTTCATCAGGAGGAATACTGAAAGGGCCTCCCCTGCCTGATGTTACCACTACCAGCCAGTTTTCATGCTGATAGTTCTTACGCTGCCGTAGGGCATTCATAATGTTTCCGATGTATTCATCCACACGAAGGATCGCCGCCTTGTATTCCGGTATGCCGGCATCATAGCCATATGCCTTACCAGCGGTAGCCACCTGGCTAAACTGCCCGAATATCAATCCGGCGGTATCGATCTTCAGTTCATCCAGGATAGCCTGCTCTGTTGCATCATCGTCATTACCAAAGGTGTGGTTCACATCAGCATCAGTGATCAGCATTTTTCCCAGTGAGTCGCTTGCACTGTAAGCCGCAATTCTGAATGCAGGCATACGTGCTTTAATGTATTTGAAGAAGACAGGATATTGCCCAAGCCGGTTGTCGCTGAAATCACTTTTCACCACACCATGTTTTTCCTTATGGACGCCTGTCAGCAGATCAGACCATGCCGTGGCATCCAGGCTAAGCGTATCGCTGATGCTGTTCCAGGAATAGATGGCATTATCACTCAACTCAAGCAGATGTGATGCCTGTGCATTCCGTACTGCTTCTCCACGGGCGCCATCTACCACGAGAAACAGTATTTTGGGCTGCTTACCGGTCACGCCCGTCGTATCTTCATATTCTCTCTCGTCGAGCAACCTGTCATAGCCTTTGTTACAGGCTGAAAGCAGTATAGTCACAATGATAACTGCCAGCCAGTTGAAATTCTTCATATATGCGGATAATTTTATCATTTGAATAACAGGCGGACTACGTTATTGATCTCTTTATTATTGAAGCGGCTGAACCTTCCCATGATGAGGGCCTGCGTTTGTCCGGAAGTATTGATGGTTTCGAATACCCTGAGCAGGACACCTGAAAAATCAGCAGTATTGTTATATCCGGGCGCCAGTTTGCCTGTTTTGTCCAACACCATAAAGCCACTGCGGTGTACATTATCATAGCGGGTGAAGCTCCCGTTGACAACCACCAGGCCATTGCTAAGCTGTTGTGCACAGTAATAGACTTCGTTGCTGGCCCTCTGTGCTGCAGTAAATTGTTCATCGGGCGTACCATCTTCCCGTAACATTACCAGCCCGCTATGTGCAGTACCATCGAACTTATCAAAGTTGCCCGCCAGCACGAAGCGTTTTGTAGTCTCGTTATAACGGATGGAAATAATATCATTGTCAGCACCACTCCCGCCAAAACCAGCGTCCAGGCTACCGTCAAGGTTCAGACGTGCGATGTAGGGAGCCGGCTGCCCATTATAGCGCGTAAAACGGCCTACAATAATGATCTTCCCGTCTGCCTGCTGATAGGCATCGCTGACAGGGCCGTTTGGACCATCGAAACTCCTGTGGCGTGCCAGGTCATAGTTGAATGAAGTATCCAGCGTTCCGTCGGGGTAAAAGCGTATCAGCTGGCGAACCAGTATACTATCCGTAACAAGTGAATCCCGCTCCTGCAGATAATCTGATTTACCATATACAAACCGCAGGTAATAATTGAAACCACCAATAGCGGTAATACGGTTGTTATACACAAATACCCTATTGATCCTTCCATCGGTACCACCGTTGAAAGAAGGTACTGTATCCTTATCGGTAAACGTGTTTACACTCATGGAATCAAGCGACCCGTTACTGTTCAACACAGTAATATTGTGAATCTCGGCCTGGTGGATATCGTAAGAAGCAAAGCTGCCGCCAACCACCAGTTTGCCACTGGGCAATGCCGCTATACTGTTCAGTGAACCATCGGCCCCTCTTCCTGACTGCAGGCTACGGTCAATTTCGCCGTCGCGGGAGGTCAGTACTATCCTGCTGATGGGTCTTACTATACCTTTCCTTTCATAGTCCAGGAAATCGCCTACCAGCAATATTCTTCCATCAGCGAAGCGATATACATCACTCACCCAGCTGTTGGCGCCTACAACTACCTTATAGTTATTGTCAATATCCAGGTTACCCCTTACCCTGAAAAGAGGGCCAAAGAAGATCTGATCGCCGATAGTTACAGAAGTTACACCTGTACTGGCTGTAACCGGTACTTTCACCTGTATGCCGGCAGAGTCCACCTTTACAATCTCTGCTGCCTCTCCATTAAAGTTGAACAGCAGGGAATCCATGTATTTCATCAGTCCTTTGCCTTTAAAGGTCACCACAGTACCTGGCGCGGCCTCAGACGGATTGGGTGTCTCCGTACTTAACATTACTCCCAGTGGTTCTTTTCCCCCGGCATAAGGATCATCGTAGGCCTTATCTTTTTTACAGGCTGTTACGAAAAGCATCATGAACAGCACTGCCATTGAAATTATTCTCATGTGATACACGCTTTTTATTAACCTCCGTTTTCCACTACAGAGATCATGTCTGCAATGAAGAGATCTCCCTGGAATCCGAAATAGTAATGATCATTCGTTAATGTATGAACCACCCCGTTGTACGTTGTGATATTGCAGGAGGCTACATAATCAATGATCCAGTTTTCCTTTGGCCGCGCAGGATCCGGGATGCAGGCAATGGAGAGTTGCCGGTATCCCACATATTTTACACCGTTGTCATCATTATACACAACACCGATGTTCATGGGCGACCCGTTCCATGAAAGGAAACCTTGTCCCGGGTAAGTGTTCAGCAGGTTATAATCTATCTGTGGATAATCCTTCAGCTCATTGCTGCCATGGAACATATATCGTTGCAGGTATTTAAACCAGATCTCCTTCGGTACGTCCGACAGCACTTTCACCGTATCATACCCAAGTCGGTACAGTTCGTAATTAAGTGACTGCATCAAACGCAGCACACTCCTGTCGGTCGGGGCGAAGAAAGTAAGCGTATCGCTGTTAAAAACTTCTTCCATGCCAGCTAGTCTCACAATAGTCGCTACCGTATCAAAATAGAAAGGCACGGCATCCAGGTAATCCAGTGTAGTTCCTTTAAAAGCAGGATCGTGGGTACCCGAGTCCTGGTAGTATTTATCTTTATTACAGGCGCACAAACCCAGTAAGAGGGCAGCCATAAAGCACAGTATTGTCCGCATAAGTATTATTTTATCTTAACCAATAATTGTTCAGTTGCATATAGGGATTGTTATCCAACGCAGCAGAGTTGACAGGCCATGTCCAGCCACCATTATCGAATTGCGCCTGTGTAAGCGGATAGTAACACCATTGCTGGTTAGTCACCCTGCCGGTACGCACCACGTCAAAATAATAATGTCCTTCCATCATCAGCTCTTTCGCCCGCTCCGTAAAAATAGCATCCTTCAGGGCCTGGACTGTTCCTCCCTGGTACAAGGTGGTCTTCGCGCGCTGCCTGATCATATTCATCAAACGGATAGCCTCATCTGTCTGTCCCAGTTCAGCCAGTGCCTCTGCCCTCAGCAGTACAGCGCCGGCATATCTTAGTACTATGAGGTTGTTATCCACATTCACGTCCGAGTTACCCTGCTCATACAGACTATTATACTTGAGGAACATAAAAGTGCCGTCATTGGCAAACATCTGTGAGTCGAACCACATCTGTATCCTGGCATCGGGAACGCCGGAAGGATACAGGCGGCGCAGGTACTCTGCACGGAAGTAACAGAAACTGTACTGGTGGTTCCATGCCGGGCGTTTATATGGATAATGTACTACCAGCTCGGAAAGATCATTCCATTTCTCTGCCAGCCCTTCGCCGTAGTTGGAGCTGATCACAATATCGAACAGGCTTTCCCTTGAACGGCCCTTAAAGATGGTGAACGACTCCTCTATCGGCAACAGCATATAAGCGCCGCTCTTCATCAGCTCATCGCCCAGGTCAGCTGTAGCCTGGTAATATTTCTGTGCATTCGCTTTATCAAAACCCGCATTCCACATATGCATTTCCATCAGCAGTCCTATGGCAGATCCCCGGCTGGTACGGGCGCCCTGGTAGGCAGGCTCAGTAAAGCTCCATGGCAGCGCTTCCATTACCGCCGTCAGGTCTGCAATACAATTGTTCATCACTGTCACCATCTTCTCGCGGGGTAATGGCGCCTGGTGATAAGCATCCGTATAGTACACTACATCTCCCCAGAGCCTTACCATAATGAAATAGGAAAGACAGCGCATAAAAATGGCTTCCGCTTTATAGGTCTTTTTACGGTCCTCGGTCAGGTCTGGTATGTCACGCCTGTCCACTTCATAGATCAGGATATTACAAGCCTGTATGACGCGATAGAAAGGCTTCCAGTCTGCCAGCATATAGAGATCAAATATGTCCCAGAAGTCTTTACCTGGCGGCCTGTAAATAACCGGTATCAGGTCATTCTTGGCCACATACTCCACGAAAGTCCTGTCGGCCCCGTCTCCCTTGGGCGACATAGCCAGCATACCGCCCCTTGCCTCTCCCGCCAGGGCAAACAATGGACAGGAACCTGTAGCATCTCTGAACAGGCCATAGATGTCCCATATATTATCTTCCACATCTTTCGCTGATTTGAAGAATGTGTTCCCCGAAAGCCGGTCCAGCGGCTCCACATTCAGGAACTTCTTACACCCGTACTGACTGCAGAGCAGCAAACAGGCAGTGATATAAATAAACCTCCGGAGCATAGCAATACTTTTAAAAACATTAGAATTCAACATTCATCCCGAAGTTGTAACTGCGGGCAATAGGATAACCTCCCGACTGATCGCGCCCCAGAGCAGATACGTTCTCCGGGTTGGGGCCGCTGTATGGCGAGAATGTGATCAGGTTATTGGCAGACAGATACATGCGGACAGAGTTGATACTGTAACGGCTGGTGAATTTCCTGTTCACCAGATAAGCCAGTGTTACCGTATTGATCTTGAAGTAAGAACCGTCTTCCTGTATCAGGGTCTGATCATAACGGTAAGGCCTTATATCATTGTAACGTTTATAGTCAAATGGATTGGGATATTTCGCTGTGGAACCAGGTCCTTTCCAATAGTCCACATCATTGAAATCAACCATCGCTTTCTTGTTATAAGGATCTCCCAGGAACTGCATTCTTTCGGCAAATGCGTTGTTCAGGATATCCCTGATGAGCGTGAAAGAACTGCTGATGTTGAGGGAGAAGCTCTTCCAGTTCACATAAGACTGTATACCTCCCGTGATCAATGGTTGCGAGTTACCGGCAGGCACATAATCATTCCCATCCAGTATGTAGTTGCCATCCACATCCTTCCAGATAGGATCGCCCGCTTTAAAGAAAGTACCGTTTGCAGTACGGTAACGTTGCCCTGTAGCAGGGTCTACCGGTACGTCTGCATCGGTGGCGTACACGCCTTCTGTTTTCAACAGGTAGTTGGTAAGACTGTTGCGTCCTACACGGAACAAGGTATGCTGGCTGGTCGAATTGTCGTATTGCACCAGTTGTCTTGCACCGTTCGGAAGACTGGTCAGCACATCCTTATTCAGGGCGCCATTCAGTGAGATGGTCCATTGTACGGCGCTGGTACGCGGTAAAGGACGGAAGGTGAAAGTCAGTTCATATCCATAATTGATCAGTGAGGTCTCATTGGTAGTGATCTCATTGAAGCCGGTGATGTTGGACAATGACTTGGTACGCAACAGGTTTTTCACTGTTTTATAATAACCATCGAAGATCACCTCTACCCTGCTGTCAAAGAATCCTGCCTCGAAACCAAAATTATACTGCGTTGTGGCGGTAGGCTGCAGGTACGTATTGGGCAGCTGGCCGAAGTTGATACCTAAGCGTGGATTGGCATTATAGGTACCGCGGGGATCGTAGGTTCCATAGATGGAAAAGATGTCACCCGTAGGTACGATGTTCTGGCCCCAGCTACCACGCAGGGATCCATAAGTGAGCCATTTGCTGTCGCTAAGACCCGGCTCTTTGTTGAAGTTCCAACGGATACCGACAGCCGGGTTCTTGGAGTAAGGATCTTCAAAACCGCTGCTGGATGTACCATCCATACGGTAACTGACATCCAATACATATTTCTGCTTGTAATTGTAGGAAAATGTTCCTGCAAAGGAGGCCACATGCTGTTTGCTGTAGTTATCCAGGAGACCTCCCCCGCGGGAAGCATATCCATCATAACCGAGCGGTCCCTCGTATTGGTTATTCGGCGTTTTTTCCTGCTGAATCACCTGTGCCTGGAAACCGCGGTTATAGAATTCGTTAAAAGCAGAAATGAAGAAATTATGGTTTGTATTCAGGATATAGTTATAGGATATCGTATTGCGGTTGTACAGCGTGTACTTCCGGTCATTGTAAGCGTAGATCTGTGAGAAATCGTTATGTGCCTCTGCAGGAGTGAACCTGTCTTCCGTATTGGAAGCATATTCATAACTCACACTTGATCCCAGGTTCAGTCCTTTTACCAGCTGATAGCTCACATCAAGGCTGCTGCGCACGTTGCCTGTTTTATTGTCGTTCCTGGTGTTCAATGCCGACAATACACCGGCAGTGCTCTGGTAGAAAGAAGGTCCCGGTAACAGGGACGAAGCCGACGCATTACTCGATACGCCACTTTGTGTAAGACCATTACCATCTCCCTTATTCCTTCTACCCACCTGTGTAGATAAAGTCGTGAACACCCTGAATTTAGGATTAGGCTGATACAGCATATTTGTATTGATAGAATAGCGGTCAAATCCCGTATTGCGGATCACTCCATTTTCATGATAGTATCCCAGGTCTACTTTATAGTTAAACTTCGGATCGCCACCGCTGATATTCACGTTGTGCGTCTGGTTGTACGTAGTAGCATAGAATACATCCTGCCAGTCCGTGGAATTGTTGTAGTAAGGATTCAGACTATCCGCCAGGAATGGTTGGTTAGAGATCTTGTAGATATCATCCATGTTATTTCCTCCATAGATCATTCCCAGTCTGATCCTTCTTTCCTCCTTACCGCCTATAGTGGGGCGTAGTTTAGGAGGATTGTTGATGAAGAAATTGCCCGTATACCTCACCAGGGGAATAGGAGAACTACCGCGTCTTGTCGTGATCAGGATCACACCATACGCACCTCTGGATCCATACAGGGCCGTAGCCTGTGAATCTTTCAGGATCTCCATGCTTTCAATATCTTCAGGAGGGATCAGTGACAGGGGACTTACACCCGGTCCCGCCGACTGATATCCATATTCAAAATTGGCATCTGCTTCTACCGGTACGCCATCTATCACGTATAGCGGGGACGTAGGAGAAAGAAAGGCGTCATTACCGCTGCCAGTAACGCTGATGTTGGACAAACCCCTGATCTGTATAATACCACGGCCGCCCGGCGTACCGGTGTTATTCTGGATATTCAGACCGGCTACACGCCCCTGTAAGAGTTGTTCCACATTGGATACAGGAATATCCTGCAGTTCCTTACCACTTACTATCACGGCGGAACCTGTAGTAACCTCCCTGGTTTTCTTCTGGTATCCGATCACAATTGCTTCATTCAGTTTGTTCTCTGTTACCACCAGCCTTATCACCAGGTCTCGTTTGTCTTTCAGCTTAAACTTATAGTCTGAAAACCCGATATAACGGAACAGTAAGTTAGCGTCTGCAGCAACAGACACACTGAAGGCGCCTGAAGCATTGGTAACGCCTACTGCTTTGGGTGGAGTACCCGCCATGATACTTACGCCTACCAGCGGCTCATTGGTCTGAGCATCCCTTACCACGCCCTTTACCTGTATTTTATCCTGCGCCTGTGCCACCAGTAGCGGCAGCAACAGTAACAGCCCTATCATTTTATATAAACGCAGACATTGCATAGTCACAGTTTTTTGTGTTGTTAACTCATTCATCCCTGAACCTTGGATTATTCCGGAAATAGAAAATGATTTCCCAGTCGCCTTTCTGGTAGATATTGAAATTCAGGTCCAATATGCCTATCTCCCTGATATTCCCAAATCCAAGCCTGCTGAAGCTGAACTTCACATATGCCTGTGATCCGTCTCCGTTAGTGTAACGTGTTTTAAAGCGCATTGCCGGGATCGGATAAGCCACCTGGTACGTCACTTCCGTTGCAGTCATCTGTTTATTGAAGCCATGTAACAGAGAATCCCAGGGTGTGAGATTGAACTTCTCAGGATTGATGGGCAGGGAATCTTTATCCATAAACTTGAATGATAAAGCATTGCCATCCCCTTTGCGATGAAAGAACACCCTGACACTATCGCCTTTCAATTGCAGGTTGGTGCCATCATCTATCATGTTGTATACACCCGGGTGATTATAGATCAACTCAAATACGGATGAATCACTGGGATTGGGATAATTAGCACGATGCAGGCCCGTGATCGCATCATATTCATAAGGCGCATAGGTCTGTTCCCTGAACGGCATCAGGGAAAGATCTTTGTACATGTTGGTGCCCCCGGAGTTGGAAGCTTCCACGTCGAACAAATAACCGGAGTCCGGCTGCTGGCGCATGGAAGTACCGTTCGCTTCTGCCCAGAAAACAAAATCGCCCGATTGTTGCCTTACTTCAAAGGCGGAATGAGTCTCTATACCACGTTTGGCTTCTATTTCCGCCAGTGATTTTTCCTCGCCGGTATAAGCCACTTTCCAGACCAGTGCCTGCACTTTCTGCTCAAAATCATTGGTAGGTTTACCATCCTTCTTGTACCTGACGTTCAGTATACGGAAGTTGATGGGTGTGGTAGAATTGTCTGTGTTGAAGATCTGGGAGTATAAAGTTGTTCTTCCCAGTATAGGAGAGAATACCCGCTGGTTGTACACCGCCCGTTTGCTAAGGTAGTCAAGATCATCTGCCGCCCATTTCCGGCAGGCAAAGAACAATAGTGATAAAGACAGTAATATAGAAAGTCGCCGCATGGGTAGTAATGTTTTAGTTTAATGGCCGGAATGTGACAGACTTCACATCAAATCCTTCATGATCTACAAAGAAGCGCATCACATGCGTGCCTTTGGTGAGATAGATACTGGTGGTGACATTCTGCCTTTTATGATAATCGCCGGTGTTAGGCATTTTCAGCGGACCGGTAACATCCACACCATCAAATTCAAGATGAACAACGCCATCACTCCTTTCAGAACCGGCGAGTATGTATGTGTTATAGTAGCCTGTTTCTTTCACCACTACTGTATAATTCATCCATTCTCCCGTCTCGGTCCAGCCTACCTGGTAGCCGCCACCCTCATTTCTGGAGAAGTCAATATCCACTCCTTCAGAGGGGCGGTATTTACCTCCGTTATTTCCCGTATTATTATCGTGGTATGCGACACCTTCTCCTCCGTTGTCAAAGTCCTCCAGAGTGATCACACCAGGGATAGTCATCGGGGCGCCTTTACGCATGAATTTGAGGTAACGCAGATCGAAGTTGGCAAAGTCATAGAATATCTTCATGAGATGGCGGCCTGCGGTCAGCTGCACTGTTGTAGTAATATCACGAAAGCTATCGTATCCACCTGTTCCCGGCATCACCAGCGCACTACCTACTACAGGCTTTCCATCTATTTCCAGGTGTACCCGGCCATCACTTCCACCGCTACCGTAACGTAAGGTCATATCATATTCACCGGTTTCCGTTACCTGCACCGTATAATCCATCCACTCCCCGGTTTCTGTCCATCCCACCTTAAGGCCATTTTCACTGGAAGCAGTGGTGATATCCACCTGATCGGCGGGACGGTACTGTCCTCCCTGGTTATTCAGGGAGAAGTCCAGGTATGCCACCTTGTTGCCACCGCGGTTGAATTGTTCCAGCCCGATTACACCAGGTATATAAAAAGGGAATTCATTCCAGGGAGTAGATACAGTTGGGTTCATCCGGGGAATGAATTCGTCAAAGCCGAACATGTGGTCTTTGTCCAGCACATTCACCAGCCCTGTTTTGGTTTTAATGTCAATAGCTACCGTGCTGGCATTACTCCAGCGATTAGTATATATCACTCCTTTTGTATCACTGAAGGTGATCACGCCGGGCCCACCATTTACGTGGCCTTCCGCATCTGTACGATTGAACTTGCCATGCATAGGATAGTTGTACCTGATAGCCGTCAGCCCAATACCGTCCTGCAATACCATAGCGCGGGAAGCAAAAGTGTCCCGGACTATATAGCGGCATACGAGCGTATCCAGTTGTTCATAAGGCACTGTGCTGATGAACATATGTCCCCGTCCCTGGATGGTGCGGAGCGTATTCATATTCTCGATCGCCTGTTTGAAGCTGGCGTCAGTAGGAGCGAATACCGTGTACAGACCGGACTTCAATGTATCTGTCAGATGCACCCTTTCCACTGCCAGTAAAAAGGAATCGTACTGATGCTCACTTTGCAGGAACTCAAGGGTGCTGCCATCAAATTCCCTCAGCTGATTCTCATAATTGTAATAGCCGCTATCCTTTTTGCAGGCAGGAGATAACAACAGTATACCCAGTCCTGCCAGCAGGAGCATCTTTATGTTGGTCATATATCTCATCGTTTTTATCATTGCCAATAAGGATTCTGGGTGATCAATGGATTTTGTTTAATGACCTCGTCAGCCACCGGCCAATAGATGCCCCCTTTGGCAATCAGCTCCATAAAAGCGGGATCATTCTGTTTGATCTTGTTGTAGCGGATGAGGTCAAACCAGCGCCAGCCTTCTCCCATCAACTCTTTACGCCGCTCTTTGAAAATGGCATCTATCAGGTCGCCTTCCCTGGCACTGTCGTAACGTTTTATCCTGCGCAGGTCCCTGATCGTGTTAAGCAGATCAATAGCCCGCTGCTGTTCTCCTATTACGGCCAGTGCTTCTGCCTGCAGCAATGCAATGTTCTCCAGGCGGGTAATCACAATAGTGCTGGAATAGATCCTGAAAGAAGGGTCGGAAGTATTGCCATCCTGAATGACCTTTATTTTACTGAAGATGGGAATCTGGCTGTTGAAATTGGTAAAGTAACGTTGCGAAGTAGGTACGCCTGTCAGTGTATCGAGGCTAAAGCGTTCATCCACCGGCTGGTCGAATACTGACAGGATAGTGTCTTTCGGCACATAGATATCCGGTAGTGCTTTATTGATAACCGGGGCTGCCAGGGTCATTTCTTCCAGGTGGCCGGAGAAAGAAGCATCCACATGCCCCCAGTCAAAATTAAAAGCAAGGATATGGTTGTCTTTCTTCCATTTGAAAAATCCGTTGCCGCTTACCAGTTCATCTGTACCCACATAGTAACTGCCTCCTTTGGAGTAGTTGTCCAACACAAACTGGCCATATACAGAGGCGTCAACATACTTTCCCTGCCATGCGGCCACATGGGCAAGGATTGCATAGGCAGTATGTTTACGTGCCAGTACACCATACCAGCGGGTACTGCTTTCATTGTAGTAGGAGCCTGATTGTTGCGGATCATCAGCACTGTATTTATATGGAAGATCGGCGGCAGACTGCACCAGTTCCTTTTCCACGAATGCGAGTACGGTCTGTTTATCTTCCCTGGGTTTATTGGCAAATTCGCCATCATGCGATGATGTGATCAGTGGCACATCACCCCACACCGATACGAGAAAGAAATAAACATATGCCCGTATACAACGCATTTGTGCAATGTCCACACGCATATTTTCCTCGGAGTATTTAGGATCACGCGCTTTTACCTCTCCCACATGCTCAAGGAACATATTAGCAGCATTGATCACGGCATAAAAGCGGCGCCAGTTGGATAGTGATTCCAGTAAGGGATAAGCAGCCCTCAGATCATTGCGTATGATGGCTTTCATATCCTGCCGTTGCAGTGCATAGAAATCGCCTTTGCGTAGTTCACCGTACATCCACCAGGCATTATTATCTGCCATGGCAGCACGAAGCAGGCCGTAAACAGCTACCAACGCTGTACGAGTATCTTCATGCGAGTTCCAGAAATTCTCTTCTGATACAGCATGAGAGGAATCAATATCCAGCAATTTCCTGCAACCGGTAAATGCGGTGCAATAGAAAATGATTGTTATCAGGAATAAGCGTTTCATCAGAGATCCATTTTTAACCCTATTGTATATGTCCTGGATAGTGGCAGTGAATAGCCAGTATCAAAACCATTGAAATCAACCAGCTCAGGATCGCCCCCGGTATAAGGTGTGATCGTAAAAACATTCGTAGCAGTAGCATAAATAGCCAGTCCGTTGATCCTGCCTTTCTTGTTCCACCACTTCGCCGTTGTTACATCGTACTGCAGGGACAGGTTACGCAGTTTCAGGAAGGAACCATTTTCCAGGAACAGGTCCTGATCTATACGGTATGCATCTACCGTGCTCCATGGGTTGTATAAGGGGTATTTGTCATAGTTGCCTACCTTGCTCCAGAAAGTGATCTCCTTTACCGCGCTCATATCAATTTTCCCCTCCCTGTTAATGAAATCAAAACGATCTGCTACTTCTGCATTCATGACCTTTCTGCCAAGCGCATAATAAAATGACAGGCCAAGCGTAAACCCTTTCCAGTAAATGTCGTTGTTAAACCCACCGGAGATAACAGGCGAAACATGTCCCTTTAATACCTTGTCCTTATCATCGATCACGTTATCGCCGTTGATATCTTTCCAGCGGGGATCGCCGGCCATCAGGGGAATACCTTTGTAGTTCAGGCGTTTGCCTTCCTGGCTGGTGGGAATATCCGCATCGCGGTTATAGATACCTTCATTCTCCAATACCCAATATTGATCTATTGCCTTACCAACCTTCAATAGTTTGCTGCCATTGGCAACAGTCAGTTCGTTCAAACCGTCCGGTAAAGCGAGCAAAGTATTTTTGTTGTAATTGAGGGTGATACCAGGCACCCACTGGACAGCGCTCTTTGCAGGCAGTACTGCAGCCTTCAGGGCTAGATCTATCCCACGGTTGCGCACAGTCATCCCATTCTTATAACGGAGGTTATAACCGTATTCTGCCGAAAAAGGCACACCCAGCAACATGTTATGATCGGTCCTGTTATAGAGGTCCAGGGAGACCTGCAGTTTATTGTTCAGCAATGCTGTACTGATATTTACGTTCAGCTGGTCGGCATAAGGCCATGTGATACCGTAGCCAATATAACCCGAAGAGTAGCCCCGGCTGATACCCGGAAAACCGTTATAGGAGAAGCGAACGGGGTTATTACTGAATGAAAGGTCGGAAGTATATTGCGATCCTTCACCGAAACGGTCGTCCGGCATCAACCGGCCTACTCTTCCCCAGCTGGCTTGCAGCTTTAATGCGTTGATAGCATCGTTATCTTTTAGCCAGGTATTTTTAACATTCAATCCTGCAGAGAATGTTGGGGTAAATAACCACCAGTTGTCAGGCTGTGCGCTGGAAGAACCGTCTGCGCGCAACAATACGGAAAAGTCCAGTTGTTCGTTGTAGGAATAAGCCGCACGACCATAAAAAGACAACAAGCGGGCGCGTTGCTTGTCGAGGAAAGAAAAGATCAATGCATGATCGAATGACTTTGGCGACAGGTATTCTGTTTTCGTATTGTCAGAATGTAACAGGTTGATACGGATCAGATCATTAGGTCCTTTATAGGCATAAGCATAGTTATACCGGTGATAGTCCGCCTGGAATCCCTCACCAGCTTCGATGGTCAGGTGATGCTGCTGTTTAAAAGTGTGATCGTAGGTAATGGTATTATTGAAGAATACCCGCTGATTATACCCGAAATAGTTAGACAGGTAGTTCACAGTTTCCAGCAGGGTACTGGGATAGAACAGGTCCCTCAGTCCTTCATTGTAATCAAACCCAAACTGTGAATTGATCTGCAGGCTGTTGGAAGGCTTTATATTGATCTTAAAATACCCGTTTATTTCATTGGTTTTGTTATCGTCGAATGATTTGGTAAACTCATTCAGATACTGTCCATAATACTGCTTGTTAGGTGGCAGAGGACTGCTCAGGTCCGGCAGATACTGCATTTCTGCAAACCGGTCGCGCAGCCATCTGCTCCTTGTTCTTTCCAGCCTGGAAGCGCTGATCATGGAGGATACTGTAAATCCATGCAATGGCACCATATTGATCTCAAACATTGCGTTGTACCTGTCCATCCTGCTATTGTCTGCGGTATTGGCAGATCGTTGATTGCCGGCGGCAAACCTGAAGTTCGCCCTGTCGGTGCCACTGGAAAGACTGGCATTTACACCATATACCGGTGTATTCTTAAAATAAAGATCTGTCCAGTTGGATGGCCCGTAATAAGCATTGTTCGTAGAGTCGCGCAGATAGAGCGGGTAGGTTTGCAATTGCTCAGTGGTAGCATATTTATCATAGAACCGCCGACGGAAATCATTTTCAAACTTCGCATTCGTTGTATAAATATGCGGTCGTTGTACCACACCAAAGTAGGTGTTAAAGCTGATCTTCCGGCGGCCGGTAACAGGCGCCTTGGTAGTCAGCAATATCACGCCGCCATTGACAGCCCGTGGTCCGTACAATGCAGCTCTGCCGAAGTCTTTGACCACTTCTATCTTCTCGATATTATTCATATCGATGGCAGATAAAAGATTGGTAGCAGGCCCCAGGTGATTGTATCCGAACAGTTGTATGTCAAAAGTAAAGGGATGATCCATGATAAGCGGAATACCATCCAACACAATGGTAGGCTGGGATTCATAGATATCCTTGCTCGTGATGAAAGGGATCGCAGTACCCCTCAAAGCTATACTGCTAAAGGACCCTGACTCCCCTGTAGGTTTCTGTATGTATATCCCCGCGGTATTTCCTTTTAATAACTGTTGCAGTGATGAATAAGGGTAAATATGCTCGCGCTCAGGCGATATGGAATCCGCTTTTGTCAACTTCACCACCGGATGATATTGTTTGACTGTATCCTGTGAAAAGGCATACCGTGGGCAATACACAGCCAGGCACGTGATGAAGATCCGTACAATTACACGCATAACGTAAATGATTTAAAATAGGCAGAGCAGATCACTACAGTGACAAAAGCACACTGAGTAATCGATTACATCCTTTATCTGAAATTGATTCTAATAGAAGGTACAGGCCAACAATGATAGGCCTTCCCCCCGCGTAGTTAAACGCTAAAAGTGGTATTTATACTTGAGTAAACTGGGAGAACAACACCGAACCTGACCCGTGGAAACTATAACGTGAAATAAATAATATGCAGTGTTGCTGCATTGGACTTAGTATCTCTTAACTGCTTGTATAAAACGTTTTAGCGTATACTTTTCATCAATAGAAATATGTTTAAGTTTTAGAAATAAATTGTTTGCTGTTGATACTTTGTGAAGCTACTGGTTACTTGTAATCCTGTTTACTTGAT
This sequence comes from Chitinophaga filiformis, assembly GCF_023100805.1. Lineage (NCBI taxonomy): Bacteria > Pseudomonadati > Bacteroidota > Chitinophagia > Chitinophagales > Chitinophagaceae > Chitinophaga > Chitinophaga filiformis. The sequence goes on along the minus strand of NZ_CP095855.1, from coordinate 2,138,413 downwards.
TTCTTAGTTCCTGCTACAATATTTTTTTTGGTTTGCGATTTAGGTTGAACTCTTACGATTAACTAACACTCTTCATTTCATCAGGGCTTGTTAACGGGAATCTACAAAATACAGGTTACAATGCTAGTCGCATTTGTGCCTTTATTACGATTCAAATATAATGAGCCGTCTGATAACTTTTTAACCTTTTTTTATAAAGAATGGACATTCCCAAGACGACTTTTAAATGGTAATTGCCGCAACTAAACAGAATTCATATAATTTACAATCAACTAATTATAATCAAACATTACAGCACAAATATAACAATATCATTATACAAATAAGATAATCCGAAAGCAATAATATTGTCTTTATAACATCATTAGATACTATTCGTTATTTAACTTATTTTGGTTCGTATCAACCAGATCTGTTACTGAAAAATGGAAAGCTTGGGGGCCTTATAAATTTAAACCAACTGGACTATGGCTAAAGCTGATATGCTTAGCAGACTTATAAATACACTTACAAAAGCTGAAAAAAGATATTTCCGTTTGTATACGGCGCTTCAACAGGGTAATAAAGACTATGTCAACCTTTTCAATATGATGGAACGCCTGTCTTTCAGAAGTACTGCTGAATTAAAGCAGGCGTTTCAGCAACAATATGCCGGTTGTAGTTATGAAGTTTGCAGTAAATACCTGTACAAAGTGTTACTGGATTGCCTCCTGCATCTGCGTATGCAAAGGCATCCTACAGCTACACTCACAGCAGGCATTCTGAAATGTGATATTCTTTTTGAACGCTCGCTGCATGAAGATGCATTGAAACAATTACATAAAGCCCAAACAACAGCATCAGCAAATGAAAAGCAATTGTTGCAGTTATGGGCACAACAACAGGAGATGCAACTGCTGCAACAGATGAATTTTCCAGGTATTACAGAAGAAGACCTGTCACAAAAACAAGCTGCTATACAGCAAACAATGCAGACTATGCAACAGGTAAGACAACAGACTTCGCTGTATGAAACGCTCAGGCATCACCTGTTATACAGAGGCAGTACCCGTACTGTTCACCAACAGAACACGATAGATGCACTGACTGCCGGCATGCCTCCACCTGTGCCTCATTCGGCCACCAGTCTAAAAGTCCACCTCCTGTTTGAAGCGCACTACCACCTGATCACCAGCGACTACCCTGCGGCATTACAGGCATTCCATAAACTACATCAGTTACTGGATACACATCCTGAGCTTTTTGAAGATACTCCAGCCGATCATTTGCTGATCGTAGAAGGCATACTGGACAGCCTGCGGGCAGGAAAACATTATGAGGAGCTATTTTCATTCATAGACAAGGTAAAACGTTTGAATGGAGATAGCGTTTATTTCGACATTCTGCGGCAACGCCTGTTATTTATCTATGAGGCAGGCGCTTACATAGACAGTGGTAATTTCTCACTTGCACTTACATTACTGCAGCAGTATATGCCAGGGATAATGAAGAATATCCTGTTGATGGACATTAGCAAGCAGGCGGAGATCTATCTTCATATGACACTCATTTACCTCGGCAATGAAGATATCAACAATGCTCACAATAGTCTCGAGCAGGTATTGCAAAGCAATCTTTACAGTACACTTCCTATTTATCGTACCTGTCGCCTCGTACATCTGCTTATACAATATGAACTGGGGAATTACGAATATATCCGTTATGAGACAAGAGCATTCCGGCGTCACCTGCAGCCGGATACCAAACGCTCTTACCTGCTGGAGAGAACAGTTATCAAATTCCTTGGAAATGGCGAAATTCCTACCGTCACAGCCTATCGTGCAGCACTCTGGAAAAAGATCAATGCCAGTTTCGAGAAAATAAAAGCCGATAAATATGAACGCCAGCAGCTGAAGCTTTTTGACTTCTCTGCCTGGATAGAAGCAAAGTTGAAGCGAAAATCCCTAAGTGCGGTGTTGCAGGAGAAAACCAGGAACTAATCGGTTCAAATCTCCATCATCATATTTACTCAATACGAGGCAGGCGCAGGCTGGTTATTCCTCAGGTTAATAACAGTTCTGTTCAGATAAGGTACGAATGCGATCAACAGAATGATCACAACCAGCAGGCAACTGATCAGGTAATAGTAATCCATTGCAAAACGGATCTGCGCCTGTATATCTGCAGAGCGGTATAATAATCCGTTGGCCATTTTCGCAGCCTGGTCTGCCGGAATCCCTTTTGCAGTAACAGCTCTTTTATATCCCTCCAGCCTTGCTGTTACAAAGGGATCCAGCGAAGTGACCAGTTCAAGGAAACGGTTGTAGTGCACCTTCCTTGAAAAGAGTTGAAAGTAGTTGATGAGCGCTATACTGAGGCAAAAGCCTGCAAAGCGGAAAAAGACGCCTGTTGCCGAGGCTGTACTTCCCAGGTGCGATGGTACTGAAGAGATAGTATAAATGATCATGGGCGCCATCAGCATTCCTGCACCCAGCCCCTGTACGATCAATGGTACAATAAAGGTGGACGCATCTGCCTGTGTGGCAAATAAAGCATGCATCCACAGATGAAATACCAACAGCAATGCAAAGCCTGTTATCCATATCCACCGCACCGGCCTTTCCATGACGATCCATCTTGATGAATACAAAGCGCCACCTGCAATACCGCCAATATTGGCCACGAGGATATAAGACAAATGTTTTGGGTCCATACCCAATACAGTAGTAAAATAATTGGTTGTAATGTTCAATGCTCCCCTGCAGATATAGAGGATCACTATAAGTCCGACGCCTATCACATAGTTCCGGTAACGGAATACATCCAGGCTCAGGTATGGTCGCTTTAAAGAACGCTGCCGGAGCACGTGTATAATTCCCAGTACTATCACCGCTATGGTGGCCATTATGATCCTGTCATCGTTCCACCAGTAATACTGCTGCCCATACAGGAGAATATATCCCAGCAAACAAAGCGCCGTAGTATAGATCACATAGCTGGCCCAGTCAAGTTGGTACAAAGGGAATTTCCTGTTCAGCCGTATCCGGTTCATGATCAAGACCAGCAGTACAGCACCGGGTATATACATAAAGATCATCCACTTGTACAGCACATTATAATCAAAGGCATCAATGACAGGTGCGGTCAATAATGTAGTGATGGCTGCGATACAAAGCAGGGTACCATAAAAAAGGGAATAACCGATCTCCCTGGCACGGTTTGTCCGCAATCTGCTGAACACAAGCGTAATACATACGCTCGTGGTTACACAGTTCGCCATACCCTGTATGAAACGAAGCCCCAATAATACGTGCAGATCGCGGGTGATATAACAGCCGTAGGAAGCAATGATCTGTATGACAGTTCCTATGATCAAATATTCTTTACTGGCAATAAAAACAAAGAACCTTCTTTCCAGTGCAAAAAATCCTGCCAGCGATGCATAGAATAATACCATCGAATATTGCACGTCTGCGGGCTCAATACCATAGTAACCCGCCGCGGCAGGCCCGTACGCAGTTGAAAGCCCGAACATCAGCATAGAAGGAACCAGGTTGATAAAGATCACCACCCTGATCAGCCATTCAGCCGCCCATGGTTTAAAAATGGGAATACGCTTAGCCATGTTTCTTACTGATTAAAACGGTAGCATTCATACCTGCACGTAACAGGGTAGTCTCGCTGGAAGCATTTGTCAGTTTAATACGCACGGGTATGCGTTGCACGATCTTCACGAAATTGCCCGATGAATTATCCGGTGGCAAAAGCGAGAAACGGGCACCTGTGGCAGGTGATAATGACTCTATCGTTCCGTTGAAGGTTTTGCCTGGAAAAGCATCTATTTCAATGTCGGCCGCCTGCCCTATATGCATTTTGCTGACCTGTGTTTCTTTAAAGTTAGCAATGATCCATTTACCGGTAGCCTGGTTCACAATAAATGCCAGGGTCTGTCCTGCCTGCACCAGCTGTCCTTCCTGTATGGTGCGGCGCCCCATTTTACCATCATAAGGCGCCCTGATCACTGTGTAGGAAACGTCCAGCTTGTTACGTCCGAGCAGCGCTTCCCTTCGTTGTATCTCGGCGTTTAATACCGCTTTCTGTGACCTGATATCATTAACTTTTGATACGGCAGCATCGTAATTGTTAACAACAGATTCATAGTCCGCCTTTGCCACATTCAAGGCTGTTTCCACATTCTCCAGTTGTTGTTTTGTAGCCGATTCTGCATCGTACAATTTCTTATAACGATCATATTCCTGCTGCTGCTTCCAGAGTTTCGCTTTTGCAGCTGCGATCTGCGCCTGCGTACCATCAGCAGTTTTACTGCTGGTCACTACATTACTTTCCAGGACCTGTATCTGTGCTCTTGCATTCATCAGTGCGGCATTCGCCTCCTGTTCCTGCAAAACATATTCGCTGTCATCTATCACCAATAAGGTATCTCCTTTTTTTACATCCTGGTTTTCCTCATAGTTGATCTTACTGATATAGCCCGTTACACGTGAGGTAACAGGGTTGATATATTCCTCCACCTGAGCATCATTGGTCTCTTCATACCTGCGCAGTTCAAACAGTGTAACGCCTCCCCAGATAGCCAGCGCTACCAGGATGATACCGGCTATCCAGCCGGTAATAGCCGTGATCAGCCTGTCCGTCTTCGCATATTTATTCCTCTTGCCTGTCATAATTTATAAATTGCCTATAACTTTTTGTAACTGGTAATACCTGACGCGCGCAGCAATATTGGCCGACACCAGGTCGAAACGGGTCTGTAACATTTGTGTATCCGCATCAAGCAGATCTGTCATAAGAGAGAGCTGATTGAAATAGGTATTGTTCACAATCCTGAGATTTTCTGCAGCTTGTTTTACATTTGTTTTTGCCACGTCTATACGTGTCAGGGCCTCCTTATAACGCAGGAATGCCTCGTTTACCTCTTCTCTTATCTCGTCGCCTATTTCCATATGTTCTACTTCCTGTCTTTCCAATTGTAACTTCGCCATCTTTTCCTTATGCTTATTCTGATAAAAAGAAGAGATAGGAAAAGATGCTTTCACGCCATACATCCCCAACCCATACGCCGCCCCCGCATAAGGATAGAACTGTATCTGCGGATAAGCCCATGCATATTCTGCAAACAAACCAACCTTCGGAGATACATTTGCTTTTACCTGTTTAAGCGATAGTGCTCTGAGTGCCGTCTCTCCTTCGGATATCTTATATTCATATGCATGATCTGCAGCAGTGGTTAGATAATCTTCATATGTACCCGGTACGACAGCCTGTTCTGCCAATGAGGTGTCAGGCGCTATCAGTACATGCTCATCTGCCCCGATCATAATAGCCAGCTTCTGACTGGCGATGGCAATATCATTGTTGATCTGTACCATCCCCATTTGCTGACGCGATAATTTCAATTCAGCTCTTAGTACATCACTTTTCAGCACAACGCCATTTTTCTGTAATTCCCGGATATGGGCGAGTTGCTTTTCCTGTTCGTCAATATCCTTTGCTATTAATTCTTTAAACCTGCAACTACGCGCCAGATCCAGGTAACAGACTGCCGCATTGAATTTCACTTCAGACACGGTCAGGTTTTGCTGTTGTTCAGCTATTGCATGTTCCGTCGCTTCTTTTTTTATTTCAAGGCTCGTTTTATTCCCGTTGTAGATGTTAAAGTATGCTTCTCCTCCTATCTTATAATAGTTATGCAAGACAGGAAACTGTTGTGGTGTATGAAAGAGGCCGTCTTCATATATCGGCATATTTGTTACACGCGCATATGCACCTGCAGCATTGATCTCCGGTAGTCGCTCAGCCTTCGCATCCTTCCATGCTTCTTTACTCCTTTCCACGCCCAGCCTGGACATTGCTATCCGCTTATTGTTTAATTCCGCCTGTTCCCATATCTGCTCAATCGATAGATGTAACGGTTGGGTGGTGTTATGAGGTTGTTGTGCCGTTACACACAATGTCAGAAACATAAAAGGCAACAGGACGTATGCCTTTCTGATAGTCGTACACATATTCTTTATTCTGCATGCAAAGGTACTATGCGTGGATATGAACACTTTTATCTAAATTGCCAATTATTTATCCATTCAAGCCATTTAAGAACATGCAGCCCCTGGCAGGTTATTTAAGTGAGATAGATGTACATCCGCAATCAGTCTATGTTTTGCACGAAAAAGTAGAGAGAAGGTTTTCCATGCATACGCATGAGAAAGGGCAGCTGACCTACGTAGAAGGAGGTATTGCATATTGCAATATGCCTGACCGGTCCTATGTAATTCCGGCCCGTCATTATATATGGATACCGAAACATCAGCAGCATTACATGCAGATAAAACATTCAAAAGCGACCACTACGCGTAACCTGTATTTCTATAGTCATAATGATCATCTGAACCCTTTTTATAGCCGCCTGGGCATCTACCCTGTCAATGAATTACTGTTGCAAATGATCAGCTATTCAGCCCGCTGGGAACGGCATGTATTACCAGGTGATCCCGGCTTCAGCTTTCTGAGCGCCATGAAGGATATTTTACCCGATATCAGTACCACGGCATTGCCTGTGGCATTACCAACCACACAACATGAGCGGCTGCAGCCGGTACTGCAATACATTGCGCAGCATTTTGACCAGCAGCTGACACTGGAAAGTGTCAGTCATCAGTTCGACTTAAGCCCACGTACGCTTTCCCGCCTCTTCACCAATATTCTCGACATGTCTTTTGTGCAATACCTGAAGACGTTAAGGGTTGTGAAAGGCATCGAAATGATCCTTCAAACCAACCAGACATTGAGCGAAATCGCTTATCAGACCGGGTATAGCAGTATTGCCGCTTTTAGTAAAGTATTTTATCAGCTCACGAATAAACGCCCTTCCAGCTTCCAGCAGGATATTTATTAAATCTGCCCGCAAAACCTATTTCTCAATGAAATATTACCCTTATAACATCCGGTTCTAAGAAAAAACAGTTAATCCACTTGAATAAATCCCTTACCACTGGGCAACTTTTAACATTTCCAATACTATTAAATTTCTACCTTGCGCAACAGTATTTCCTTCAGGAGCACGGTCAGAGCAACTCAGGATTGGACGTAGCATTTTTTAACAATATTCAATTCAATCTTAAACCAACCCCAGCTAGTCATATATAGAACAGGACTACAGCTGATTCAATGATTTATCACATGAATATCTTTAAGCGGTCGGCAGTCATTGCCTCATTATTATTGTCAGGTTATATTGCACAGGCGCAGACGCAGAACTGGCAGAACATGGACCTTCAGAAAGATTCCGTATTCGGTATCAGTGTTGAGAAAGCCTATACAGAACTGCTGAAGGACAAGAAATCCAAACCAGTAATTGTCGCAGTAATAGACAGCGGTATTGATACAACTCATGAGGACCTGAAAAGCGTGCTGTGGGTAAACGCTAAGGAAAAACGAGGCAATGGTAAAGATGATGATAAGAACCACTACGCAGATGATATCAATGGATGGAACTTCATCGGTTCTACAAAGGGTAATGTCGACTACGACAACCTCGAGCTCACCCGTATTATCCGCCAGCAACAGAAGCAATTCGGCAGTCTGAATAGTGTACCTAAAGACACCGCCGGACTGTACCAATACAAAGTACTCAGAAGCAAATATGAGCTGAAACTGTCAGAAGCGCAGCAAACACTCTATGGTATCACCCGTTTTGTGGGTATGCTGGATACCATGCTGATCAAACTGGGTAATAATAACCCGACAGCGGCAGAGTTACAGGCCTATACGCCGCAGAACCCTGCAGAAGCACAGATCAAACAGGTGGTTTCCCAGCAGCTGGAGCGTTTCCCTGACTTTAAGACCTTCCGGGAAAAAGAACTGGACGCTGCCGTAGCTCATTATAAAGAGCAGGTACAATACCAGCTGAACCTGGATTACGATCCCCGCGCTATTGTGGGCGACGATTATAACAATCCGACAGAAAGATATTATGGGTCCGGTGATGCAACCGGCCCGGATGCTGACCATGGTACACACGTGGCAGGTATCATTGGCGCCGGCAGGAATAACAACCTGGGCATCAATGGTGTTGCCGGCAATGTACAGATCATGTCGGTAAGGGCTGTTCCTAATGGCGATGAAAGAGACAAGGACGTAGCCAATGCGATCCGCTATGCGGCAGACAATGGCGCCCGTGTAATCAATATGAGTTTCGGCAAGGCCTACTCCCCCAACAAGAATGTGGTGGACGAGGCGGTTAAATATGCCATTTCCAAAGACGTGTTACTGGTTCATGCCGCAGGTAATGACGCAGAGAATATAGACATTACACCTAACTACCCCAGCCGTGTTTACCAGAATGGTGATACTGCAACTGCCTGGATAGAAGTGGGTGCATCCGGCCCTGACAATGATGAAACACTGGCAGCACCATTCTCTAACTACGGGAAGGTCTCTGTAGATGTATTTGCGCCTGGTGTAGGCATCTACTCATCTACCCCGGGTTCTCATTACGATTATCATGACGGTACCAGTATGGCGGCCCCTGTAGTAACCGGTCTGGCGGCCCTGATCCGTTCTTATTACCCTAAACTGAGTGCAATACAGGTAAAAGATATCATCCTGAAATCAGTGGTAAAAGTAGACCACCCGGTAACCATCTTCGAAGATGGTCAGCCTAAAACAGTACAGATGACAGACCTCTGCCGCACCGGTGGTGTGGTAAATGCTTACAAAGCACTGGAACTGGCTGCCACCTACAAATAAGAGAATCAATTGCCTTTTTCCAATAGAAAAGTAGTTCCGCTAATGTGGAACTACTTTTTTGATTTACAGGCATTTATAATTTTCTTGGAGATTTTTTTGGAAATTGAAGAGAAATATATAATTTTGCCGTCCTGAACGGGGAAATATATCCCTGGTACTATTGCCTGATAGTATAACGGTAGTACGACAGACTCTGACTCTGTTTGTCTTGGTTCGAATCCAGGTCAGGCAACTTTTGAGCATGAACCGAAAACGCTCAACAGCACTCAAAACCGCTACAGTCACAGATTGTAGCGGTTTTTTAATATCCGCCGACTACCGCCAAAAACCGCCGATTTCCGCCACTTGTTTTACGGTTTGTTTTACAGTTTGTTTTACGGTTTTTATTTTCGTTTGATCATTACTGTTAAAATTGCAACCACACACGTTTTGACCACGGCTACACGAAGTTTTCGGGGCAAAAAAATGGCGATACACCCTATTTTTGGCCCTTATAATCCGTTTTGCGACGCAGCGCCATGAGTGCAGGCCCCGTCCTCCAATTTTACACTTTACTCGCCAAAAGTTATCCACAAAAACGCATCCCAGCTTTTCCCAGTGACTTGGAAATTTTCAATATTCATCTCATCTTCCATGGTGTTTAAAAGGTGTTTGAATTATGTATATGCCCACATACGAAGTCGTGCACAACTGGCGGGGACAGGTCAACAAAAGTGGCCGGTACAAAATTCATATCCGTGCCACCGTGAACCGCCGCTCTATCTACCCGGAGGTAAAAATTCCAATGAAGGTCTCCAAGCGGGAAGACCTGATACCGGTAAAAGCACGACTCCGATCAGTCCACGTTTGACAACAGAGTAGTTAATAAGATACTCATTTTCGAAGAAACAATCCCTGAAACACAAACTCGCCGGTGAAATCATCGTCAAAGAAGACATAGCCATCCACGGCTGATGGCAGGAATTGAGTAAAAGTCTCCAACTCCTGATTCAAATGCCAAGGCGCTACTATAGATCCAATCCTGAACTCATCGACATGGGCTGTGTTGACAGCGAGTAAGACAACTCCTTCCGCCAATCCGGATAGGTCTCCGAGGCCGAACTTCTTACTTAACTTTCTCTGTACTTTGAAGGCCATACGATCCTGCCGCAGTGGGTCGCCGAAACCATCTGATGCCATTTCAGCGGGATCGTACACTTCAAAATAGTAGGTTTTATTTTCTGAAGAAACGGCTTTCAGGTCTACGTCATTATCCGATTGCTTGCCCTGCTGACGAAAAGGAACTTCAAATGTGATAATATACCCAGCAGTTTTGAGACGGTAGGCCAGCGACAATTCCGACATCGTATTAAGAAACGTAAGTCCATCTGGATTCAACAATTTATCGGTAAATTTCTTATCTGTCACTAAATCAGTAAATTCCTGCAGATAATGGGCAAGCGTAGTTAATACTTTGATCATTGGACCCTGACCCTCAACTTGGCGAACTTCCTCTGCGCCTCCAATAACAGCAGCCAAAAAATTTAAGTGCGGGATCTGAAGGATGTCCAAAACGTCATTATAGGGATTCAAATATCTTTCCCACACCGGCGTCGTTTCCACCGAAAACATAGCAGAAAGCATTGGAAAGCGGTTACAAACGCTATCTATATATGGTTGTGCATCTGAAAAACTGGCCATACGAAATTTTTAGATTTTAATAACCAAGGATACTGGGAAGATACGACACATCCTGTTGTAAGAACACCCAAAACAGCATTGTTTTAATTAGTAATTAAGTTTGTACGCAAGGCAAAATGTGCTCAATTTCCTACCTCTACTCCAATCGGTCCGATAATTACATCCTCATTGCCAGCCTCTTTTAACAGACCACATGCTTGTAAGGCTTTCTGCTCAAACCAGTTGTTATTAATTCGACCACTTTTATGCGTAATTTTATTATAGAAATTATCGTATTAAATCGATGGCAACCCGAAATAAAAGTAAAATAGTTAAGGATCTGAGCTTTAATTATCCAGTTACCTGGTTCACAGATCCATCAAATATTCCTAACCAGGAGTTGGTGCAAAAAACCATCCAATGGTTCGAAACAGGTCCAGGGCAAAGGGCGTATGCTCCGCTCGAATTTTTGAACCTCTTATATAAGCAATTCCGGTTCGTAATAGAAAACATATACGACGCTGAAGTGGTTAGTAACCATTTCCGAACTCTCCCCTTATCTCCGCTTCAAAAACACATATTAACTGGCTTTGTGCTGAAGTGGACGGGTGGCTACCCGGTACGCTCTGCTGAGAGGGAACAGGAGCCAACACTTAAAGGAATTGAAGAAATATTTTTAACAGGTGAGCCTGATTCACCTGAGCGTGAATTTTGTAAAGCCGATATGAATGTCCGTAAGCAGTTTATTAAGTTGGGGCTGGCTTTCACCGGTGCCATTAACAATGGTATAGACGTAAACGAGTTCTTAAAGGAAATGGATGGCAATGATCGTGAAAAACAATTCGAACGATTTGAAGATCTTTTCCGTGAAGCGACGCTTATGGAAGCAGTAGGTCCTTTCAAAACCAAAAATCAATATGTTATACAAGAAAAAAGCTGCAATTATCGCTTTAACTGCTGGTTGGCCGAATTTAAAGGGTGGACCCTGGGCGACGAATCAACCTACAAGCCGTTCTTAAACCGCATTACCTTTCAAGAATATCTCCGCTATGAACGAAAAGACCAACAGCTAAAGCAAGACAATTTCGCTGCCGAAAAATTGCTGTGGCAACTTGACGACTCTAACGATCTGACAGCTGAGAAAAATGAAGAAGTAGCTCCTTTATTACTTCATGAAATGACAGTTCGAAAGCAACTAACGCAGTTTAAACCGCTTTTTCAAAGTGACGAACAGTTCAATCAAGCCGTTTATACAATCTCAAACTTTCTAAATATCCGGCAGTCCCATGACGTAAAACAAGTATTTGTTCGTAAGGGAAAAATAAGAAGAATAGCTTACGCATTGGGGGAGATCTGGAGGAATACGTATAATGATGCCATCCCGCTTAGTTATTTAAAGATGTGCAGAAATCTATTTTCAGTTTTTTCCACGCAAGAAATAGAGGATTCAACCTACAAGACGTCTAACTTGCATAAATATTTTATCTCACCCACTTAACAGACCGTTTTTCACTAAAATCATTATTTTTTTCACTTTTTACACTTCGTCTCTTGCTTCAAAATTCAAAAGATGAAGCATAATTTTAACCGGCGGGTGAAAAACGCAGAACATTTTTCAGAGCTACAAATGTTTTATGAATTTCTTTCAAATCGTATTTGTACATGCTCTGAAGCGTCCAATGTGCTCGGCATTGCTCAGAAGAACTTGTGTAGATATAAGCGATATTTGGAGCGAAGGGGACTTCTATGGGAGGTATACCACTCAATTTGTCCGATTACCGGTCATAAAGCATGGTTTCTTACAACCAATCCAGACTGGTTTGTAAGACAATCGGCCTAGAAATAGATAAAGAAGCCCTTTCGGGCTTCTTTACTTTAACCGACCTGCTGCGCATCGTTCTCGCCGATATCCTCTGCACACTCGCGGCAAACAGGACAGATTCTCCCATATCCAAAAGTAACCGTAGAAAATGGTATATATAAAATAGCCGTCCGGCGTAAAGGTGGCTGGCATTGGAAAAAGCTGTCAAGTTATAAACCTCTATACCTGACTTTAACCGTTTTAGGTACAACCACCCTTTCGGCAGGAAGGCCCTGTTTCCTTCTATTATCTCTAATAATCTTCGCCACAGAGGTTTCTGAAATATGTTTAAAAGTCGCTGTTGGGTTTACAACCATTGGAATATCATTGATATACCTGACATCATTCGATTCAGTTCCGGTGAACCACGTATCTGTTCGCGATTTGCCTATTGGATCAATTCGATCCCAACCCGGAACTTCGATTAAGTAAACATTTACTGGTGTCTGCGTTAATCCTGGATCAATGTCTATCATGCTTTTCTTTTTCTTATCATACCATCCGGTACAATTCTCACCATTGGATTCAAAATCATGGAAAGATATGGTCTTCATAAAATTTTTGATTGATCGAAGCTCATGCATGCGAACATCCACGTAATACTTGTCACCTACTAGATCTAACACAGGCAGCTGTCCCGGTACTTAGTGAACAACTTTTTGATGGTGATAGGGCCTTCCTGGTTAAACATTGCCTAACACAATACTGCCAAACTGAGAGGATGAAAAAATCAAATTTCTCTGACGGAGTGACTTTATTATTTCAATAACAGGCATTTTGTTTAAAGAAGTAGCATCAATGATTTGGTTATGGTGCATGCTGCCGCGATTTAATGAAAATATCTGTTTGTAATGATATATTACAATATTTTCCTACATTCAATGTTAACTTAAATAAATATTAGTCTTTAAGTTAAACACCTCTAAGCAACTTTGGTACTTTTCTACCACTGCGCCTCCTGCAGGAACCAGGTGCCACACACTAAACCTGCAACGGCTGCTCACCAGATTGCCGGGTAAGTGTTAAACTTAACAAAACCCATATTACATAAAAAAGGATCCTGTAAATGAGCTTCGACGAATTTCCCAGAGTGGACCGCTATTCCGAAAATGAAGACGAAAGCAATAGTGAGTTTAGAAAACACTTTTCGGAACGAAATGGCTTTCTTCATACAAAGCCTGAAAAAGACAAGGGTTGCGACTTTCTTGTCGAGCTGATTCACAAGGGTATGTCTACCAATTGGCGATTCCCGGTTCAACTAAAAAGCATTGAGAATCCAAAGTTTATCGAAAAGGAGACGGTTATCTCTTACAGCTTTGAAATATCGCGTTTGCGGTATATGTTGGAATCAATACCTCCAGTTGGGCTGATTATACTTTACTGGCCAAAAAAAAATTGTTTATACTACGACTACGCCGAAGCTATTTATAATCGGCTTTTGGAGAGGCATGATGGTAATATGGCATGGAAGACGAAGGAAAATGTCAACATACATATACCGGTCGGTAATGTTGTGGATCGTATCAGCTTAACCAGGATACACCAGGAAATCTTAACGCGACATCAAAACTCTCAAGACCGATCGCCAGCTCTATATCCGAAAGCGGTTGAATCCAATAGGGAACCTAGCTCTTCATCAATGCCCGAACTGGCCGCAAATCCGGTTGAACTTTTGAAGACTACGGGGCTGGAAATGTTCTATAACAACGAAATTCCGACACTCAGTGGCCTAATAGACCAGACGCAGATAAAAGTGCTTCGAGAAGACTCTCATTTATCCCTACTTGCGGGTATTACTAACTGGTCGATGGGTAACGCCGTGGAAGCTTCCTTTTGGCTGGGTAAATCGTTAAGTAACCCAGTCATTACCGGTGAAGATCGCGCACATGCGACATGGACAAAGGGATACCTGGATTTTTATCTGGGGAAAATCAGTCTACAAGAATACAACCAGCTAATGAAGACGCAGCATGCCCAGGTGCCTGCAGATGATATAGGGCAACGTTTAAAATACGAGCTGTGCATTACTAGGAATGAAATTGGTTTGCTAGGCCCAACCGACCTGACCGCCATCTTTGATGTACCTAACCGATGCATGCTTTTTAACTACAGGATTAGTACGGCTAATCTGAGTACTGATGCAAGAGTTGGACTTTACCTTGAAAATGTCACTAACCTCGGAGCTGTACTGATAAAGTTCGATACGTTCATTAGACGCAGGCTTGTCGCTGAGAACAAAAACGGAAAGAAGATCGATCATGGGCTAATTGCTGAAGTTGACGGTTTGGTAGGTAAGTTGACCAATGAAATCGAATACACATTCGCCCACTTAAAGCCTATCGCCCGCAACTTTGTGCATGAAATAAGCCTGGCCCAGTGTTATGAATCTCAAGTAGCCATTTGGTTGGAGTTACGCCTGAACGCATTATTACACCCCATTAAAAAATTTGATTTCCAGGCACCAGAACTCAAAAGAAATATTACAATCTATACATCTTTTGCAAAAGAGGCACTTCAAACGTTCCTGGATCACCACCGTTATCTGAATGCATACAATATGACACTTATGTTGTTGGAAATTAGTGAGTTTGCAGCTCATTCGGCTGTGAAACTTGATCTGGACGCTGAAGCTACTAGTCGGCAGGCTGACTGGCTGCAACAAAAGCTCGAAGTTGCACCCAGAAAAGGATTTGCGAAAACACTCATTGATGCATACAAGATTAACGGTTATTCCCAATTATAAGCAAATAAAGATTATTATAACACCGGCTATTAGCCGGGCGTTCTGCCAATTGAATTTCACGATTCGCAGCCGCTAACCATAAAAGTT
The DNA here is from genome assembly GCF_023100805.1 of Chitinophaga filiformis. Lineage (NCBI taxonomy): Bacteria > Pseudomonadati > Bacteroidota > Chitinophagia > Chitinophagales > Chitinophagaceae > Chitinophaga > Chitinophaga filiformis. Next base: position 2,123,318 of record NZ_CP095855.1, on the reverse strand, counting down.
ATCACAAGAAAATAGCTCTTTTGAAAAATAGTTTGGACGAACAACATCTTACGTCAGCTACCGGGGACATTTCCAATGAATACCTGGCTATTATTCCATTGTGAAAGTTTCGTTATGACATCGAACTTTTTTGAAAATACTATAGCAATTTTCCTACGGATCCCTGTCTTTTAGAATGGAATATTTTATCACCGACTGAAAAAAACCGCTCAAGATTAAAGAGAAGTTGGACATCTAAATACAATAGCCAGCCGATATTTTGAAAGCAGCGCTCCTGGCAGCGCAATCCATTCACCAGCACCAGATTTAAAAATCCAGCGAAAAACGTATATTTACTTCATTTATAACTTTTAACCCTGGTGATTTGAGTAGCGTTATTCCTAATGCGTCGGTTGTGACCAATGGAAGACCAATTTTGCCCGTTGTTCGAATAGAAACATTTTCGCCTGATGAGTGGGAGACTTTTGTTCAAGAATGGCTTTCTGTTAGAACGGGTCACACCTATCATTCCATAGAAAAGTTTGCCGGTGCAGGCGACAAAGGCGTTGATGTTGCCGCGTATATATCAGACCCAAGAGAAATGGGATACACCTGGGATTGCTATCAGTGTAAGCATTACAACAATCCTCTTTCCCCGTCTCAAATGTGGGGCGAGATTGGCAAGTTCATTTATTTTTGTTCTACCGGCCATTTAAAGGTTCCAGACAAGTATTACTTTGTTGCTCCAAAAGGCTGCGGAGGCGATTTTTCGAGGTTATTGCAAAATCCAGCTAACCTTAAACAAGGCTTGATTGACAACTGGGCAGGTTATTGTGAGAAAAAAATCACGAAAGGTGCAGATATAACCCTTGATGGAGCGCTTCGCACTTATGTAGACAACTTCGACTTCAGCATATTTGACAAAGTTACTCCGGCCACAATGGTAGAAGAATTCAAGAGACATAATAATTATTATATATGGTTTGGAGGAGGGCTGCCTGTAAGGGAAGCAATGGATGAAAATGCTATACCATCTACCGTGCAAGCACTTGAAAGCACCTATGTAGCTCAACTGCTACTTGCCTATGGTACTGCTTCGGGGGCTACTTTTTCAGATGTCAGTACACTTGGCCCTCCCTACGAAAGCCATTTTAGAAGGGCGCGTATTAATTTTCATTATGCCGAACAGCTAAGAACATTATATCGGGATAGTTTACCTGTAGGTACGTTTGAACGCTTTCAGGATGATATCTATCAGGGCATCGCTAATATCTGCGAAGATACCCATACTAATGGTTTTGTCAAGGTAAAGGCAGTAGAAACGCAGGCAACCGTTGTCGACATCCCCTCCAATCCGCTCAAGGACGTAAGTATCAATAAAGATAAGATTGGTGTATGCCATCAGTTGTGTAATGAAAACAAAATAAAATGGGTATAGATAACATGGCCTTCCCGTTCAACAATACAGTAGAAACTGCTTTTCGAACACTAAGCGTTTTGGATGCCATCTATCCCAGGTCGGTAGATTTGGAGTTGTTGGTATGTTTGGATTATATCTGTGTGCATAGTGCAGATTTCTTTGTAGGTATTGAGAGTCTGCACCCTGAAAACCCCAATAGAACGGGAGAGGTGTTGGTGCGCCGCACGATTATTGAAGACGCCCTCAATTTTTTACACGCTAAAAACCTAATCTGCGTGAATTATTTGCCGTCAGGAATCGAGTATAAGGCCACCGATCTGGCTACTAGTTTCCTGGATCGCGTGTCGGCCCCCTATTCCGTAGCGTTGGTTGCAAGGGCTAACATGATAGCACAACATCTGCAACAAACAGATAATGCCGCCATCGCAGGCATGGTCAAAGAAAAGACATTTAATTATGCATTCCAATCAAGGACTTAATATGGCAAGCGGCTTTTTACTGCATGAATTGCGCGTTACCGGCCCCACTGTGCCAGATGCCTTCGTCACCTTTTCAGCCGGGCTAAACATCATTTCCGGGGCGTCAAATACAGGCAAAAGCTACATTTTCCAGTGCTTGGATTATATGTTCGGTGCCAAAAACCCTCCCAAAAAAATCGACGAATCGCTCCATTATGCCTATTGCCATCTTACCGTCTCTGACATGGCAGGCAGGGCCTTTACTCTTAAAAGTGATTTACGCGGTGGGAACGTCGAGCTATTTGACGGAGATTACAACACAACCCTTATTAGTAGCCCCATTTCAGTGTTGGGTAGAGTACATAATGATGACAGTCAGGATAGCGTATCCCAATTTTTTTTAAGTCTTTGCAACCTGCAACATAAGAAACTAAAGAAAAACGAAAAAGGACAGAAACGGAATTTGACCTTTAGAGACCTTGCTCGCCTATCGCTGGTGGATGAGGAGGAAATACTTACCTCTGGCTCACCTATTTTAGGAAATAATCCTTATGACAAAACCGGCCAAATCAGCGCCTTTAAACTATTGCTTACCGGAATAGATGATAGTGAATTGGTTGAAAAGTTAGGCGACAAGGAAATAGCGAACCGCCGCGGTAAGCTTGAAATGCTAAATTCCCTGATCTCTGACTTACGAACTGAAATTACCCAAGCAGGAGTGGACGTAGATCAAAATCAGCTTACCCGCATTTCTGTCGCAGAACAGCAAATAAGCCAACAGTTACGGCAGGCCGATCAGGTCAACAGGGAACTGGCCCATACCAGAACGACAATCGAGGATGCCCGGCGCGCAGACGTCATCCAGCATGCGGAGTTATCAAATGTACTGGAGAGAAGCCAGATCCTAGCATATCAGTATGAATCGGACGCCAGCAGGCTTGCTAGCACCATTGAGGCTTGTGAGCTCTTTGCGGCCGAAAAGGCCCCGGAGCAAGCCTGCCCCCTCTGTCATACTCAGCTTCAACGCCCACCCGGCCAAACCAATCTGGATGCAATTTCGGCCGCCTGTCAACAGGAACTGGTAAAAATACAACTGTTACAAACCGAGCTTAAGGCCTCTCAATTAGCATTGCAAAATGAGATAAGCGCCAAATCAGCTGCTATAACTGATGCAGATGAACATATCAGGAGAATAAACGGCGAAATAGAGTCGAGAGTTAATAACATAGTCAGCGAGCATTTAACTCAATTACAAGCGCTGCAGACAACTCGGGAAGCCATTCAACTACAACAAATGCGGTTGGTCCGTATGGCTAACCTAGAGGCCTCAAAGCAGGAAATCGAAGGTTCCATCACCACAAGATCAGGTAAGGTGGCAAAAGAAGCACTATCGTCCACTATTGAACCACTTAACAGGCAAATGCTGGGTGTCTTACAGCAGTGCCAGTATCCAGGTATTACCACCGTGTCTTTTAATGAGGAAAAACTCGATTTTATTATTTCAGGAAGAGACCGGGAGCTCACCGGTAAAGGCTATCGCGCCATCACATACGCGACTTTTATTGTTGGACTCCAATTACATATTATATCGCGGCCTTACGGTATTTGTACCCCGGTCTTAGATTCTCCTTTGGTTACCTACCGTAAACCAGAAACGGAAGGCGAAGAAATTCCAGTGGACCTGGCTATGAACTTTTACAGGTACCTGGCGACCAGCACCCTTCCACAAATTATCATCTTAGAAAACGAAGAACCCCCTGCCGATATAGCTGATAGTATCAATCACATTATATTTACAGGCTCAAACACAAACGGGCGCTATGGTTTTTTTCCAACGCAATCTTAAATTCTGTCTCTGACCTGGACTGATAGGTCCAAAAATTAAAAATCACAACATACATTCGGGCAGCTCCCCCATCATTAAGCCGCTAGCTCTTTTGGTCATTCTTCTTTGGTAAGTGGAATGATCTTGCAGGCAATTATTTCCAGTGGAAATTCATGCTCGTTCAACATCATGTTCGTGTAGGCTAGCCGCGTCTTGTACTGTAAGACCACATTATCCGGGATCTGCAATACCTCTCTTGCGATCTTTTTGGCCTGCTTCATCCCAACAAAATTCTCATTAAAGGAACCCGCATCATGGCGGGTGCCGTCAATGTTCCAGGAAACCTGTTCTTTTTTTGATTTCCGGTGCTCGGGATGGGCGATATGAATATGCACCTGCCCTGCCGGCCCCGCAGGATCTACCCTTACAATATATTTACCGAAGGGGGCGTTAACCCACTGGTTATTAGGATAACCTTTAATCCAGAGTTTATTGACCGTTGTAGTATCTGTAATCATTTCCATCTCATCCAAAATCCATTCATCCTGCTCAATGGTAAAATTATGGAGATCAAACGATGCCCAGAGGGCACCAAAAGCACAGGAGGGATGAAGACTGGCCTTTTTCCAGGGGGCGGTTGAACAGTCCGCGTCTACCGGCATCGGACGATGGGATTTTGCACACTGGGGCTGCAGCGCGCAACAGGTATCTCCCTCCAGGAGTGTGGCGTGCAGCTGCATAGCAGCACCTAAAATTGTAGGATCTATAAGGTCTCCCGCATCTTGTATTGAATCAGGTAGATGGAACCACCGATTCCGGAGATTGTTGATAATTTCAGGCATGCCCAGATCATTTCTGAAGCCAAGCAGATACTCGTTAAAAGGAGTTTGCTGCTGATAAATCAGCAACATCATCATCGGCTCGCCTAACCTTCTCTGATAGCCCCGTTCAATTAAGGTGGTGATCCAGTTCAGGTTCTCTTTAAAAGCAGCGTGTCCCTGTATCTGTCCCAGGCAATACAGTACCTTTTGCTTATAATGCGTGAAACTTTCCTGATAATGCCACATTTCTTCTAAAATGGGCAGGCAGCGTTCATAGATAGCCGCAGCTGACGTCGGATCCGGCATCACCCTATTCAGCTCTGTCAGCAAAAAAACAAACATCCAACCAGGATAGGGTGTTTTTAAAGCAAGATCACAAACTGCAAACACATACTCTTCATTACGGCCGATGCCCGGACAAATAAATGCCGCAACCCTTACCGCGATCATATAAGGCACCTCCGGTACAGGGCTCTCTCCGAAAAACTTTTTCTGAATAAGATAGGTCATTGTTTCAATAACCGCCAGGGCGCCAAAACTATATTCAGATTGCTGACCGGTGGCGTCTTTTATGGCTAGTTCCACAAACATCACCTTTTCGCTCTCCGGGATATCTGAAAAGTCGGCTCTTGACGCAACATTCACCTTAACAACAGCATAAGGAGCAGTGGCTGGCTCATTGTCAAATCCGCAATACTGGCTACCGAAAATCAAATCGATAAACCTTTTTTGGCGTTCCAGGTGTTTTAGTTCAGGTACATCCCCCAGTGGAAGCCGAATTACATTTCCATGCGTCTGGGCATAATGGATCAATTCAGCAGTACTGCCATAAAGCTGCCACATGACATTAATAGTAAAAGGAGAAGTCACATCCTGGAGAAAATGAAAGTATTCATGGTAAAATGCAGCCAGTACATCAGGCGGCTGATCTTTCAATTCAGCAAATGAGAAATCGGTATCAACGTAAACACTAAACAGGGAAAGGTTGTAAGAGCCCTCTGTAAAATTAAAATACATGACGAAGAGATTTAGCTATTATTCTGTGACGTGGTAGTAATATTGTAACCGGTGGACATAATTGTTTTTGTGTATCAACCCTCCCCATAAATATCCAAACATCGTTTGCCCTGGGGCAGTATAATTTCTCGCACTCACCGTCCGTCTGCACACTTTCGCCTCATGCTGGCCACAAGCAAAAATAATTAATCTAAACATGGCTACCCCGTGTGTAGGAGCAACAGCTTTATCGCGTCGGCGCACAAGTAGTAGCGTCGCAAATCGCGAATCATTGTAATAAGCCATTATGAAACAAATAAACTGTGTTATAGAACCATTATATAATGGGTAAGCATGTATTATTCGGTTAAGAAAATCGTGGTAAATAACAACACAGCACTCAATTAAATGCCATGAAAGGAATACTGCGTAAGCATGCCTACGTCAACAAGCGATCACCGCATACATCAGAAATTATACTGTACACCTAAATACCATCCCTTCGGTTGCCCCGAAAATTTATAGGTCACATCCTTTTCCAGTTGCGTTGTCGACTCAATGACCTGATCTACCTGCAGGTCCTTAAGTGTGGGCTGCCATGTCCATATACCGCCAGCCGTTAATGCTATTTTAGCCACCGGTACCGCAAAGCCTCCACCGAGCAACATAAACGGCCGTTTTTTGGTAGGATCGATGCCGATCTGGGCGAGCGGTGAGATAAAGCGGCTAGGTGCGAAGGAAAAGTTCAAAAAGGTAGCTGATACAAAATTATCCTTTTGGATGTCGTCTTCAACCACCTTCATATCCTTGTCTACCCCAAAACCTTTCAATGTGGTAGTGCCCCAGAAAGCACCTACGCTCACAAAAATGGTCACTGGATCATATTGCCGAAATTGCAAGCCGCCTTTTTTGGTTTCAGATTTTACTTTATACTCATGATTTTTTTCGTCATACTCCTTCTCCACCAGCGATACCGCCGTATGCAAGCCGTTACCTTCGGTTATTACGATATCTCTATTTTTATAGTACTCCGTTTTCACACCAGGCGTCGTATTGGGAACATCGCCGGGTTTAGCCACAGAAGCCTTCATTGTCGGTAAGATTTCCTTTAGCTTCCCAATTAAGGCTCGGTTAGCAACCAGGGTTGCCAGCGATTTATCCAGGAAGTTTTTGATCTGCGTTTTATAGAAGCCCTCAACCAGCTTATTACTCAGTACAAGTTTAGACAATGCAGTGGAAATGTTGGTGGCATTATTTTCGGCAGGTTTAAAATCCAGTGTCTCAAAGCCATCAATATCACTACTAATACCGGGTAATTGATTAGCGAGATCTTCAGCAGTGTTAATATCAAATAGCTGCTTGAATAAAACGTTGGCCTTTTCAGCTATATCAGTAGCCATATGTTGATCGAGTGAATTTAGATCTGTTTCTATCGAATTGATAGCGGCGATGTCTGCTGACGAGAGAGGTGTGCTCAACTGCCGAAGCATCAGGTATAAAAAAGTGAGTTCCGGACTATTAAAGCCGCTCGGAGGATAGTGCAGCTCCGCTGCGCCATTACCGGGGTCCGGCAGCCCAGCTTTGGCAATCGCCGCTGCACTTGCTTTATTGTCCTTGTTCAAGTCAGTTACCTGCGACCCAAACTGCGCTGCCAGCTTACCTAAGAATTGTTGTACAGCCAGATCACTTTCATTTTTGAAGGTGGAATCTTTCCACTTTAACTCATAATGCAGTGGGTTCATCCACTGAACATACACGCCACATTCATCAGATGTCATCGCAAATTTCTTAAGGTCGCCGACTGATTGGCTTCCAGCTGCGTTGTCTTTGTCTACAAAGGCCCGAAGAGCGCCGTCTTCTATTTTAAGGTACATTTTGCCATCTTTAATTTTTGTGCCCTGTACCAGGGTGTTTTGTGCGTAGATACAGGTATGGCCTAACAGGCTAATGGTCAGCAGAAAAAATATTCGCTTCATTTATTGGTATTTTTTGAAAAAGGTGATAGAATAATGCTTCCGGCCACCTCCTTTGGCGGAGGGATAAACTCCAGGTAAGAGAAGCGGTAGGTATTGAACATGGTCGTGGCGTTTTCAACAATAACCTTGAATTTGATCCACTGTCCAGGCTTTACCATTTTTGTAAAATAATTCCACGCGCCTTCTTCCGGTTTAGGGTGTTGCAGATCTGTTATGTATAGATTATAATTAGTAAAAAGGGGATTAACAGCCCTGTTATATCGAAAGATCCTGACCTTTAGGTCAGTGGATTCTAGCATCCCGCCCAAGTCCTGTTCATATTCGTCATTTCGCAGGTCAATGATCACACCAATCAGTGTATCCCGGTAGACCATTGGACCTACCAGGCTGTCACTCATAAAATAATCGATCATACCCTCACCAACGGTAATCATTGAATCTAATCCACACCCGTCTGTAAAGTCAGAGTGAAAACGGTAAATACTATCACTGCTCAGCAAGTCTCGGCAATCACAGTATCCTTCAGGCATGAAGTTGTTTCTTTCCTGCATGTCAAAGGGCGGCGGCGGAGGGACAGGAATTGTAAACGCCTGGGTATACCCTTTCTGCCAGCCTCGATCAATGGCTGCAGCACGCCTTTCCCTGGAAGGATGCGTACGCAGGTCGATATCGTTTTGTAGATGGACGGAATTCATTATCCAGGTTGAGGCATTTATGTCAGCTCCCATCCTGTATAAAATAAAGCCAGCAAATTCATCGGCCTCCAACTCTTGCCTGTAACGAACCGCCGTATCAGCACTTAGGACGTGGCCATACAACAGGTGACCTGTTTCATGGGACAGAATAAAAATCGATTGCCAGAAAAAGGTACGGGAAACCTTGTCTATTTCATCGATGAAATCCTCGTTGTAAATGATCACTCTCTGACCATCAATGGTAGTGGCGAGGGCATTAGGTACCTTTCCCTGATAGATCGCAATATTCAGATCTATACCGGAATACTCCACCAACTGCCGCATGACGTCTTGTGCCCTTGGACTGGCCAGGGTCAGTTCATAGCGTTTAATGGCAGAATCACCGAAGGGCAAAGCGCCGCAAAACGGTGTCAAGGATAGATCAATGCTTCCTTTGTTATCTGTACCGGGTGCTACAAAGCGTTGCTGGTGACATGCCAGCAAGCCGCACAGAAAAAGCAAGGCCCACCAATTAGCGCCGGTAAACATCTGAAACAAGGCGTTTATCTTCTGGGGAGAGTCGTACGTTAATTGGTGTCGAATAACCGTTGGTAGTAAATCGTGCCGGTATTTCATACATCATGATGGAAGTGGGATCGAACATGCCGGCGTTTAGCTGATTGCGTTGATACCGAAAAAATATATTGTCTTTGACACACTGCACGGTCCAGTAATTTGGATAGTTAAGGTAGTAGGCATATACTGAATCGACATTCCACTTGATTGGGTTGCCATTGGGTAGCTGGTGCTCATGAACCAGGCCAATTGCGTGTCCAAACTCATGGAGAACCACCTGTTCAAATAGCGAGTCTACAGTCTCTTCTTCCAGCCAGCCAAAATTCATTGAAGGACTATGCCCTTTTGAATCAGTGCCAATACGCGACCAGGATGCACCTCGCTGCTGAAAGGAAATTTTAATATCAGCTTCCTGAGACGATGGCACGTAAACAAACTTGGCACCGACAAAAGGCTCCCATTTTGCAGCAATGGTTTTTATGCGGTCCTGGATAGCCGGTATCCCATCGTTGAACCGTACCGTTATTCGTTTGGGCTGACCTAGCTGCCATTTCCATTTATAAGCTGTCAGCACGCCGGCCTGCATTTTCTCGATAGTGAAGCTGTCGGCGGCCTGACTGGGAAACATTTCAGTACACCATCGCGCCGTCGGAGGCACAGAATCGCCGGGCTTTTTAAAAAGAGCGGTAATGGAATCTTCTTCAGATCGGGGCGCTGGGGGTACAGTAGGTTTTGGCTTAGTGTCACAGGCCGCCATCGCAGTAAATACGGCCAGGGATAATGCCACTAATGTTCGTTTCATGTTAGTTGTAGTTAGCGTTATTGTTAGGGGATTAATGCCATTGTGGTAGTACTAAAGGCGACGCCTAGTTGTTAGATTATTGCGGTTGCACGTTTGTAGACATTACAGTTATCTCTCAAAGTATCTTTTAGTGAACAGTGATCAGCACATGAATCGATATCTTCAGAAGGTAGGGAGCTTCAACATCACATTATCAGCGGAAATAGGCGAAATGGAACAAACGAAAAACTAATCTAAAATATGTTTTTTTTAAGACGCAACAAAATGTCTTTGCACTGCTATAGCAATTTGAAAAAAGGACAAATACCGGAAAAACACCTTTTTTTATTATGCCACAGTTTCTTACCATCGGGTTTCGATCAAGGTAAGTGCGCGTTTAGCTGAGTCTTCCTTATACATTTATTTAGTTGCTTACCTAAACGGTTACTTCTTCATGTTAATTGTCTCCTCCTGAACTGCAACCGTGAGCAACCTTTTAACAATATGAAGGGCATTACCCAAACTGAGCTAGAATTTTCTAACACATCGCACAATACACCAACACAATAGCCTTCCTTGCTTAGCACTGGAGAGCCACTGAGTCCTTTCCAGTCAGCTTTGTCTGTGATGATGGCCGGCGCGTTGAACAACAGATAATCTCCAGCTTGAGAAATAAATTTAATATCTTCCTTTATCGTGTTTTCCCATTGCATAGGGATAACATCAATAAGCTTGGCTCTCACTTTACCAAACACAAAATATTCCTTATCCACATTGGGTTCTGCAAAACATTCTTCCATAATTGCAAACTTATTTTCACCAGCTTTTATAAGCTCTCCATTTAGGAAAGAAACTTCATCAGTCAAAAAGGGGTATTGAAGGTTTATGTCTTTCAGCTTACACAAACTTACATCCACTAGTCGAGGCATTTTTTCAGGTTTAAGTAGATCAAATTCTTCCGCATAGTAAAACCCACCTAGAGGGATGATTGGCGTAGACAGCGGGTTGGCAGGATCTACATAGTTTGTGAACACCGAAATGGTATAATCTTTCCAGGTTCTCTGCTCAATTTCGCCATCGGAATCATCCGGATGAATAGTATGATCAGCCGTCACAAAAAACTGTTCATTGCTGTTGTGTCTAACAATAAATCCCGATCCAAATCCAATTGGATGCTCCACCCCCTTATCTTCCGGCGCTGTAATCTGCGTTAGGTATGAGGTCTTTACCATTACTTGGTGTAGTGTTACTTCTTCAGTCATGATGTCATTTATAAAAGAGTGCCAATTAAATCGTGCCAGTAAGAAAAATGCGTTTTCTATAACAATTAGAGAGACAATATTGTAGCATGAACCTTGTCAACATGTACCCAGTTAACGATAATTTCTTTAGGTTTCTTCTTCATTCTGATGAGAATAAAAAACCGGTGCCAAAGCTCAACCAACTTATTCCTTTTTGGTTTCGCAGGATTGACATATCGTTCAAATTCATCCTTAATTGCGTTGTAGCCAGTAATCTGTGTTGTACCATAATACTTAATTTTACCCTCATAATCTTTTATCTCTTCATTCATTGAGTAGATTAACTTTCCTACAAAATGAATAGCATTCTCAATTAAGTATAAACGTTGCAAATCTCCGGTATGAACATACCTATTGGTCCATTCTTCTATCCTAACAATAGTATCAACATTGACTGGAAGCTTTATTCTCGAATCCTTCTTCTTCGCTTCCCTTTTTACAAATTCCCAGGCAACCTGGGTGGAAACACTACGGGTCCTATTACCGTATTTGTCTGTAATGGACTTAAATCCCAAAACCCGTTTACCATACAACTCAATGGTTTGTCTGAGCAAAAAGATAGAAACTGGAAACACTTCTCTCAAATAGGCATTTTTAGGATCGATTGTACCAAAATGTAACATTACCTCAGCAACATCAAATACTTCTCTGGGATCCTGATCTGGTCTAGCCTTCATAACAAAGGACAATCTACTGTGTCGATAGTTTTCCTCACCCACTTTAATTATACTGAATAAGTCATGGGCAACCACACTCAGCAAAAATTCATAATGTTCAAAATTTGCCTCTTTGATGAGTTTATTCAATCGTTCAAAAGTCATTTTTGCGGCGAAAAGATGCTTTTTAAAAACCAGGTCATCCTGCGCTTCAGGCCATTTACTATTAAAAATATGCGGCGTCAACTGATCATCGGAAAATTTCTGGTTTTTCAGTATGAAATCACACAAGCCATCATAGTATATTTTGAATGCAATGAAGGCGTCATATTTTTCTCTGTTACCAATATCCTCGTCTCTTAAGATTTCTAAAAAATTATGAAGGTCCACTTGAAAGGCTTTAGGGTTCAGAGATTGGGGGGCTGATTGTTTTTTATCAAATTATCCTTTTTTATCACTTAATCGAACATGTACGCTCGAAAATCAAGCATACCACCAAGAGCGATTGCGAATCGTTTCTATAAATCAAGTAACAACAATACGATAAAATTCAGTCTTTTTGTGGCCGACACATCCTCAACTGGCAAAAGCGCCGACTACCGGAAGTTATAAATAACCAAATGGCGACCCTTATTATGCTCCCTGCTTTGATTAGCGAGTTCAAGGAAAATCCGGACATCGACAAAGCATTTGACCTAATTCTCTGAATGGTCGGCCTAATGAAAGGCATGTTTTGAGTCGCTTGAGACGAAAAGTTATCCACAGAAAATAGCTCTTTGAAATCGTGAATAGAAAAATTGGCACGGGATATTTTCAGTAACTAAATGGCGGACTCAGCAAAAAGTAGTAATTAGCTTAAAAAGAGCATAAAACGGCCCCTTTTATATGTTTTACGATATGTTTTACACCTTTTTCATAACTAATTGATTTTCAGCATAGATTAAAACCGCATTCAGGCAACTAAAAAGCCCGCTCAATGAGCGGGCTTTTTTTTTAGTCAGCTATTTTACCAGAGCTCACATGGCAATCAGATAACTTATGAATATTATTTTTAAAATAATTCAACTTGAGTCTAATCCCCCTGAAATCTCATGTTAGTTGCCATAAAGTGTCAGAACGAAAATTGTTTCCACTCTTTGTTTTCTTTTCTGTCAACAATTTCAAGCATTTCAAACTTTCCTTTACCAGTTTTTCTAACCCTATTTTCTTTATCGGGTTTCATGAAGTCAACATCAAATGTGCAGCGTCCAATTTGTGTCCACGTATTATTTTTCAGGCTGAAAGCAATCAATGATTTAAATCTGCTTACACAGCTTGAATAGAAAATGCAAATTTCTGTTATGCCGTCTTCGTCAATGTCACCAATCGGAAATAAGTTGTCGGGATGGCAACAATAAGAGTCAGTATATAGTCGTGGCAAAGCCGGGTCAAAGAAATAATATGAATCGCCGTCGTCACAATAATTAAACGGCGGCATTACAAAAATGGTGTCAGGTATTTTGTCGCCATTTATATCTCCAATAGTTTTGAAACCCTCAAAACCTTCTTTTAGAGTTGTGTCTTCGTAGGCAATAATTCCACATGTGTCGGCTTGATAAGAGTAGACAAGTTCCTTTATTAAAAAAGATTTGTTAGCAAACAAACTGTCACCATAAAAATTTATGTTTTCATTGAGTTTTTTTAACAGGCTATCCTTATTTACTTTTTGAACGATTGTTGTTGGTTGGCTTTGCTTGTTGTCAACCTTTGGTTCCTTGCAAGAGAACAAGATTGTCAAAAGGAAACTTGTCTGTATGAGTTTCTGAAGTATCACGGTTTTATAGCAGCTAACTCTAAAATAGACGCAATTCTCCAACTTTCAAAGTATTTAATATTGACCTGCCAACAAGAGTTTTTATAGCCTGGCATCCATCGGCAGAGCAGATGATGGTGGAACGTTGTTGATCCGTAAAGCTAATCCTGCACCTCATCATAAAAAACTGTAAAGTTTTTTTAGCACTAAAGACAGCTCACCCCAAAAACTGTAAAGTTTTTCTGTACTAAGACAATTCCCTTTCAGATACCGTCTTGATGCCGCTTTGATACCGCTAATCTTACGTTAATTCTACGTTCCTGAACGTAAGATTAACGTAAGATTAGCGGTATCAAAGCGGTGTCAGGACGGCAAAAAGTAACATTGAAAACATCACCATAACAGTTGCATTTTTGTATAAAAATTGGGAAAAAGTAATTGCCTAACAAATCCAGCATCCGAATAGGTTCCCATCTTCACGCTTTTGCAGTTCGTCCTCACGTATTTGCAGTTTGTATACATGGATTTGCAGGTTGTACACATCGCCCGGAATGAAGTTATTAATCGCGCTAATATTGTGTCAGCAATCGGGATCAACGGAACTGCGCCTAAAACAGGAGGGAGATGCCTCCTGTTTGACCTGGTGATCATGATTGTGATTAAACCACATTTTTTTATCACTAAACTTATTACTATGGCATTAGCAAAAGCAAACCTTTACCAAGGGAGCATCCGGTACTGTGGAGATATGATGAATTTTCAGAAAGGGGAAAATAGCGTCCACAATGAAGATCTGGGCTATGTTATGAGCATTGATGGAATCAGAGCAATTAGCCCTGCGAAGGATTTCATCACAACAATACCTGTCCATCATGAAAAGTCACTCGTCGACCACGAGGATAAAGGATCCATTTTAGTTAATGGTATTGTCCGTAAGCAGGAGTTTGACGTAAGCCGATCTTGTTTGAAGACCAGGGAGATATTAACGAATCACGAATACCCATAATCAGCCATTTCCATTGTCAGGTATTTTCCGGAATTTACCTGCCAAAATACCAGACAAAAATGAATAGCCATATCCGCCTTATACTATCCATTATTCTACTATCCCTGCTCTCTCCCTCCCTCCTCGCCCAGCAGGCAAATTTTGACGCCTATAAAGCCCAATACGACCAGGGAGCCGGCAACACCGTCTTCAACAAAGGACTCAAACAAACGGCACCTGTCAGCGGCTTTTCATTTGTGCTTATAACAGGGGTGAAATTCAAAGATTGCGATAAAGGCGTGCCTACAGAAAAAGAGCAGGCTAACCTGGACAGGGTATCCGACTCCGTCTATGCCAATGTCACCAGGCATGTAAAGAATATCATGGCTGGGACATTCACTTATCAGTGCGAACGGCTGGAATATTACTATATCGTGGATACAACAAACATAAGGGAACGTCTGGCAACGCTTTTTCAAAAATATTTCAGTGCTTACGAAGCTAATATCAACATCAAACCTGATAAAGACTGGGACGCCTACCTGAAGTTCTTATATCCCAATGCAGAAACGCTGGAATACATGCAGAATGAGAAAATACTATTGGCACTGGAAAAGCAGGGTGATAAGCTGGAAAAAGCAAGACGCGTTAAGCACCGGATAAACTTCACTACGGAAAAGGACATGGATTGCTTTATTTCATATGCCACGCAACAGGGTTTCAAAGCAGAAACAAAAGGGAAAGACACCAAAAGTGAACTGTTCAAACTCCATATTTCCCGAACAGATAAAGTGGACCTGCCATCCATCAGCACCATCACTACTGAATTGAGAAAAGAAGCAAAACAATGTAACGGCATATATGATGGCTGGGAAACGACAGTAGTAAAATAATAAGAAAGCCCGCTGCAAATCGCAACGGGCCTTTTACTAAGCGGGATCCGCCATTATCACGCTTATTTAGTATATACCATTTTCTTGCTTTCTATAACCCTTCCATCTACTTCCAGGCTATAAATATAAGTACCGGCATTAACGCCATCCAATGTCAAAGTAACACTGTTACCGCTATTACCTTTCAGGTCAAAACGTCTGATCTGTTTACCGCTCAGGTCGGACACCGTCAGATATGCTTTTGAAGCTGAGCGTGGATAAGCATACTTAATAGTTGTGCTGCCATTGAAGGGGTTAGGCGCATTACCAAGAACATAAGACTCACCCGAAGTATTTGCAGCTACCTGCAGACTGCCGCTTTTAATGGCGGCTAACTGGGCCTGTACTTCTGCCAGTGTCTGTTTTAAAGCATTCACTTCCTGTTGCAGGGCTGCTACATCTTCACCTGAACCAGCAGTTTCCGCAGCACGTGCACTGCTGGTATTACTTCTGTATACATACCCGCTGTCATCTACTACCAGTACTCTGCCAGTACCGGAAGGCAGGTTCTGGAAACGCACATTACCGTTTACATGCAATTTTGCTGAGGGATTAAGGGTATTGATACCCAAATTACCATTGCTGTTCAAACGGGCACGCTCTACGCCGTTAGTACCTGAAGCATCCACTCCTACGCCAAATACCAGGCTTCCGCCGGCGGTAATGGCATGAATAACAAAATCGCCCACCTGGCTGGTGTTAACAAAAGTGCCTAATCTTGTCGATAATCCTATCCTGGCATAAGGACTGTTAAAAGGCGGAGCCGTCGGTTGAACAGGATTCAGGTTAAAATAAAGAGAAGGAGCACGGCCGGAAAGGAACACATTGTTATCCTCGACATTTGGGTTGCTGTTGTGCACATGCAGCAATTTAGCTGCCTGACTTACACCGATACCCACATTACCGTTGGACAGAATAGTGGCTTTTTCTGTGTTGTTGGTTCTGAATACCAATCTGGCAGTATCCAATGTTCCAAGAAAATTAGATGCCGGATTTGTTCCCGCATTACCGGTTAATAACCACCCGGCGCCACCGCCTACAGAGGCAACATCTCTCCAGAATAAACGGCCACTGGTATCTTGTACCAACAGGCGGCTGAATGTATTGTTCTGCGTAATACCTGCGAAACGCACCGTTCCGGTTGTATGCAGTTGGGCAGAAGGAACATTGGTGCCTATGCCAACAAACAGGCTACCAAATTTCAGGGAATCATTTACAGCGTACAGTCGCTGTCCGGTAGCATCTGCTACCCAGCCCTGGGCGGAGGCTGCAAAAGTGGTTAACATGCCACATAGGGCCATAAGCATGGCTTTCCTCGTAAGGATCTTCTTCATAGTATATATTTAGGATTAAAAAAACAGGGTATCCGTGCGAAAGCACTACGGGTAACTAACTATTGAGATTTTTTTGTGTAAAATAAATGGTTATTGGTCATTAGAAGTCCTAATGGGTTAAACAATTCAATGCATCAAATGTACGAAAAAAAAGCGCACCCTGCAAGAAAAATCGGGAGAAAAAAACACACTCGATCAGTTCATTTATTATTAGGGAATAATGACATCAGCATCACGAAAATAATATGACATTAAGAACGAAAATACATCTCAAAAACAAGGAAGCCCGCTGCATGAATCACAACGGGCTCCTGTTTTTCACAAGCAAAAATCATTTCCCGCAAGGGCATATAAACGGATAATGTGTATTATCTATGAGCGGCTCGATACCAAAGAAATCATTCAGCACTGATTCTGCCGTACAATATGCGCCTTCCACCCAGGCCTGGTCATTCGAATACGCTTCTCCTACAATGAAGATATTCGCATCCGCACCCGGTATCAGTTGCGATGGTTTCCTGATCTTCTGCTGCACATCACAAACGTCATAGTGCGCAGCATAGGCATGATAGCCCGCATTGAACGGTGGTAATGACCAGTCCATATACCGTGCTTCCAATGGCTCAGGAACGAAAGTATAATCTGCCGCCGGACCATAATGCACCGCTGCCAGTTGCTTACGCAGCATCTTTACCATGATGTCCGGCACTGTACGCGGCCCGTCCAGCGTTTGCAGGTCCTCGGTAGTAGGTATGGTACGCGCCCGTTCAGGTCCCAGTTCTAATTCCCGCCAGAAGGCAGTGAACTGCTCATCGTCGTAAGCCGCCAGTAATCCGTATACTTTCTCGCCACTCTGGTCCAGTGCATTGTTACCAAAATAAACGACCTGCCGGATAGGCGTATCGGTAACACTTGGTCCGATAGTATTACGCTCTGCGGCGGCCAGCAGCTGTTCCTCCTGCGGCACTGTCAGTCGTGCCTGGATAGCATGCTCCACTGCCTTGATAAAATCCACAGCAGACGCATAAGGTTCTTCCAGTATATTATTCTCCGGATCGGCCATGGCATTCAGGTAGCCCTGCGGAAATCCCTGCGACTGCAGGTTATTGATAACCTCCTGTGTCACTTCGTAAGCATTGATCTGTGCAGGGTAAAAAGCAGCATTATCCCCGCTATAATTATTTGCCCACCATGGATCTTTAAAGAACATACCTACCTTGTAGGAAGGCTGCAATACAGCCGATTCCAGATACAGCTGTACCTTGCTATCGTTTAACACGTCAGTACCTTTATGGTCTTCATAACGGGTAGCCTGGGCCACCAATTCGATAGATGCCCTGGGCATTGCCATCCATGCTGCATTGGTGGTAAAAGTACCGCTCTTTTTATTGGGATTTGAACGGGTAGCCGTACTATACTGCACTTTACCATCGTCTGTTGCCAGGACGGAATGCAAACGTGTATTAGGCTGATAATTAAAATTCACACCTTTATCTTTTGCAAGTTGCCAGATAGCATCAAATAAGGCATTGAACATGGTGGAATATCCTGTTTTCAACGTCCTGTATTCCGTGCCCGGTGTAAATTCATTATTTGCCTGGAAAGCCACCGCCGAGTTCCAGTTGATCACATTGGAAGTATAACCATTGCCATCATTCGTATAGCTATATCCCTCGGAACCCAGCTGATCGAACATCAGGTTCCAGTAGCCGATATCGCTCAATTTATCCCCCTTCTTAAAAATAGAAGTGTCCGGCAGATCTGCCTTGATCACCCCATTCTGATAGAAATTACACCATTCCATCCTTGTTGAAGGACCGGAACTGGCAGTAACAGCCAGGTTCTCTACCGTGTTGAACCCCGTATCAGGAGAGTCCGATGCGGCATAATGATCTGCATTATAGGGGGCAGGCTTGCTGGATGTAATGTCATTCAGGTACATATTCTTTGTACGCAAATAGAACAGCGGATTGGTAGATTCATTAAATGGCACCGACAATGGTTTCAATCCAAGCTTTTCAATAACAGTTGTTACCAGGCGGTGCCCCCCACTCTTACCATCGTTATTACCATCCCAGTAAGAATAACGCATCCCTCCTACCTCCAGGTACGATTTATTCGGATCATCTTTATAATGCCATGTACACACACGTGCGCCAGCCGCACGTGTGCCCTTATTATCGTCATTAAAGGCATACTCGCCCCAGTCAAAGAGTTCCAGGGTATCGCCTGATTGCAGTTGTTTAGCTTTGCCAGATTCGCTGTTTGCAGAACCATTGAGCAGTCGCCATGCGGTATAAAGTCCGGCAGCGCCGGCGCCGAAAATAGAATAGGTTTTAGCCATAGATGTATGGTTTAATGTTGTTGAGAGTGTATTGATATCTGAGTGTTATTCGAGACCAAGGCGTCGCATCTGCTGCGGAAGATCTTTTTCAGGGATCACGACTTCCACCAGCGCAGGTACATCTGTCAGTTTGTTGATATCGCCCAATGCCTTCACCAGTTCGTCAATGGTAGTGACACGATATCCTTTCGCGCCGAAGGCCTGTGCCAGTGCCAGGTAGTCCCACTTAGGCAGGATATCGAATGTATCAAATTTGTGTTCCGGGCCGGGTTCAAAGGCGTCCATATTCACATACACCTGCTCAATGGCATATACGCCGTTACTCATGACAAAGATCACTGCATTGAGTTTGTTCCTCGCCAGTGTCGACAAGGACTGGCAAACCATCATAAAACCACCATCCCCTGCTACCGTCCATACCCGCTTTCCGCTGCCAAGCTGCGCCCCTGATGCTGCCCCTGTTTCATACCCGATGATCTGCCAGGCTGCTGACGCCAGGAAGCTGTTCTGCGGCAGCCCATAGGCATTTGTAGCCACATACATGGCAGAGCTGATACCGAAAGTCCAGACGATATCCTTCAGCATATTACTGTCATTCAGGAACTTCATGGCATGCTGGAAGAAACGGTTGTAGGTGATCACCTGGGGCTGATCATTCCAACGGGGATCGGAATTAGACAACCAGGGCTCCGGATAGGGAGGTTGTGGCGGCGCTTTTACCTCCAGCGGGTAAGGCTTCCCCTGGGCTTTAAAACGGGTTGTCAGCGCCTCCATGAAATCGCGCATGGTCACGTTCTCATAGGTGAAATATCCAACCCTGATCGACTCCGTTGTGGCTAATACCATATCAGCATATTTGTTCTCGATAAACCAGAGATAATCGTCAGTCATGATAGTACCCAACGTCAGGAAACAATCTGCCGCCGATACGAGATCCAGCACATGCTGAATAGACGCCTGGTCGGAATAAGTGCCGATGAATTTATCCCCGCCTTCATCCAGCACTGTTTTACCCAGGCTGGTGGTCGTGTACAGGAAACCGCTTGCATCGATCAGTTCCTGTAAAAGCGGCGACAAACCATGACGCAACACTTCCACTCCTGCAAAGATCAGTGGATTCCTGGCCTGGGCGATCTGCGCCCAGGCAGCGCTAACGGCATTCTCCAGGGCAAGAGGATCGCTTTGGGGAATAATGGGTTGCAATATAGTGTCTGATGGCGGTGGACAGGGTTCACCCCATACTTCCTTATAACACTCGATGAATACCGGTCTTTTGTGGGTCAACGCCGCAATCAGGAGATTGTCTATCTTTTCAGCAGCGCCGGCAGAGGTACTAAGCGTTTCACTGGCTACTGTTACCTGGTCATACACTTCCTGGTCTGCCGCCAGGTTGCCCGTAGAATGATGGTATAATACATCATACATCTTTGTGATCTGGCGTGCATCTGATCCCGGCGTTGCCGAGATAACAACAACGGGACTACGCTCTACATAAGCGCCGCCAATGGAGTTCAATGCTATAAATGTACTTACACCGTATTGCAGGGACACGGCGCCAAGTCCCCTGGTCCTGCCATATGCATCGGCAGCATAGGCAGCATCCAGCTCATTGATACAACCAATGGCCTTAACGCCATCAAAATGCTCCAATGCCTGGGTAAAGTGTTTAACATAGTCGCCGGGTATCTGGAATACCTCGGTTACATTCAATTGTTTTAACCGGGTTAAAAGATAATCCGCAACGGTAAAGGTGGTGTTTTGCATGAATGATGGTTTATTATTCATTTGAGAGTTACATACAATAGGGTACGGTATTACAGCCGGACATACCGTCCGGGTCTTAAACAATAAGATGTATTTTCTTTACAGTCTGCGATTCTCAGTAAAAGCGCGTGCGCTGCACTACATCAACGGAAATAATGTTCGTGATGCGATAACAGCAATGTTATGATGTTAAAAATTGTTGATGATATTAGAACTTGAGGTCTGGTTATATTAAAGCAAAAAGGTTATCTGAGCACATCTTGTGCATTGAAATTAGAGCAATTTTATAAAAAAACAAAAACTTCGTTTGGGGCCTTATCCGGATTTAATCATTTCTTACAGGAACAACTGTCACTCCCAATGTCCTTGCAAGTTCCATCACTTTGCCAGGCGTATTAAGACTCTTTTGCATATCTTCTATCTTCAGATTATTTGCCTTACTCTTAAACAGGTATGCCTTGAACATGTACTGAGTAGCAACTTTAGAAAAGTCTGCCCCATGTGCTGACTCCAGCTGCGCCACCAAAACAGCCAGCGCATCCATGATGACGGGATATAATGCCGTAAGCCCGGATGCCCGGCTTTCAATATCCGCCAGGAAAGCCTTTACCTCCGGCACTTCAATGTAAGCCAGTTTATCCAGCTGCTTTCTGATAGAGTCAAAAGACATATTCTCCCAATCCTTCGCCCGCAATACGGGTATCTGCCAACTGGCCTGTTCTTCTTTCCAGTGATCTTTTTCAGCCTTCACCTGGTGCACAATGAAACCAGGCAGCTCAATCGCCGTGAGATATCCGCCATGACAAGCCCCGGTATCAATGCCATATGTATTGTTCCTCACTTCCGGCATATCGCCGGCCACATGATGACCATAAATAACCGGCTTTATTCCCTGGTATTTATTTACCCATTCTGCAGATGTTCCATATTTCTTTTCCAGGTATCTGTCGCCCGCAGTCGATCCGGACAATACATCCTCTCTTTGCGCCTCCAATGCACAGTCATGTTCAAAAGCAGCATGTACAATAACAGCATCCTCTGTTTCATGATAATAAGCAAGACCAGCACACCAATCCAGGAACGCAGCATACTCTTCGCCAAATTGCAGTTTTACGATCTCCTGCGCATAACTCAAGACGCCATACTGATGTTTGCGTTCATGATTGCCCGCAATTACAATGCTATTAGGCCGGTTCCTGAAATAATGATACACTTCTTTCGACTTTCCGCCGCGGTCAATGATATCACCAACAGAAATAAGCAGATCGTCCTCTTTTAGCCCGATACGGGCGGTTAAACGGATTAACTCATCATAACAGCCATGGATATCTCCAACAACGAATGTGCGGCTCATATTGCGGTATTAGGTTTAGGGAATGGTGAAATTACAATAATTATCTATCCGCTTAACACTGAACATTATTTCACGCAAGCAATCTTACTTAGACCTCCACAAGAGGTCATTGATATGCTCAAACCGATTGACATTGTTGCCGAAATTTTTCCGGGACACAGAAGCAAATATCTATCAGCCACTTAGCCATCATTACAGTCTATTACCCATTGGTTCTCCCCCTTCCCAAAGCTCACTTCCACAAAAAAAATTTGACTGTTTCATAAAAATACTTTCACTTTGCGTCATAATAACACAAACAAAATATACCCCTATGAACAAAAGTGCAAGAGTGGCTATTGCCTATGAAACACTGGACATCCTGGCCGCAGGACAGTACCGGAACAAGCGACAGGAATTGGTGGATATCAGTAAGGACCTCAGACACGCTGTAGAAAATACTATTCACTACAAACCCGAAGACTTTGAAAAAGTGTTCATCGCAAGGGACGCCCGGTTGAAAGATATTCCTGCCGGCAACTGCCGCATTGAAGTAACTGATGAAAGCACTTTTGCTGCTGCGCGCAGACTGGTGGTAAGTGAAGGAGAAGAAAGTGTATGCTGCCTCAATTTCGCCTCTGCCAAAAACCCCGGCGGCGGCTTCCTCGGAGGTGCCCAGGCCCAGGAAGAAAGCCTGGCAAGGGCCAGCGGGCTCTATCCCACGCTGAAGCAACATGCTGAAATGTATGAAACGAACAGGGCATACAGAAGCCTCCTGTACACCGAGCATATGATATACTCGCCTTCAGTACCCGTTTTCAGAGATGATAACGATCAGCTGACGGACAACCACTACCTGGTTTCCATCATCACATCTCCTGCTGTGAACAGAGGAGCGCTGATGACCAACGAACCTGACAGCCTGCCAAAAATTGAAAGCGTGATGCTCAACAGGATAGAAAATGTCTTGTCAGTGGCTGTAGCCAATCAACAGAGCTCGCTGATACTCGGCGCCTGGGGCTGTGGCGTATTCAGGAACCGTACAGAAGACGTAGCTGCCTGGTTTGCACATCATCTGCTGAAGAACGAGACCTTCAAACATGCATTTAAACACATCGTTTTCGCTATCTATGATTCTTCAAAAAAGAAGAACACAGCTGATGCATTCAAAGAACAGTTCGGCCATTTCAATCCCATTGGTTAACCCACCGGAATGCAGGTTTACAGCCCGTGTTCCGGTTCACATTTGTTTCATCCCTGCTGTTATCTCCACAGATATTCTATTCCGCCATATATCCCCGGCCGATATCCTTTTCTTAATTTCGGTCAGAGAAAAGAATGGCCGATGAAAAATTTAGTATACATATTTGCGATACTGCTGCTACATTCTACCGCCGGCAAAGCCCAACAAAAGACATATTGCAATCCCATCAATATAGACTACGGCTTCACGCCTATTCCCAACTTCTCCGAAGCTGGCAGGCACCGTGCCACAGCCGATCCCGTTATCACACTTTTCAAAGGCGATTACTACCTCTTTTCCACTAACCAATGGGGTTACTGGTGGAGTAGCGATATGTACAACTGGCATTTTGTACCCAGGAAATTTCTCAAACCTTATCATAAAGTTTATGACGAACTCTGCGCGCCCGCTGTATTTGTTTTGGGAGATACGTTACTGGTGATCGGCTCTACCTACGAAAAGAACTTTCCCATTTGGATGAGTACCAATCCCAGGACAGACAACTGGAAAGAAGCTGTTGACTCTTTCCAGGCTGGTGCATGGGATCCTTCCTTTTTCCTTGACGATGATAACCGGCTCTATCTCTATCATGGTTCCAGCAACACCTATCCGCTGTATGGCCAGGAAGTGGACCGCCGTACTTTACAACCCATCGGAAAACGGCAAGACCTTATTAAACTCCACGATGAACAACATGGATGGGAGCGTTTCGGTGAATATAATGACAACAATTTCATGCCTCCCTTTATGGAAGGTGCATGGGTCAATAAACACAATGGCAGGTACTACCTGCAGTATGGCGCTCCCGGCACAGAGTTCAGCGGTTACGCAGATGGCGTATATATCAGCGATCGCCCGTTAGGGCCTTTTACCTACCAGTCCCATAACCCTTTCAGTTATAAAGCGGGAGGCTTTATCCGCGGCGCAGGACATGGTGCTACCTACCAGGATAAATACCATCATTGGTGGCATGTTTCCACCATGGTCATCAATGTGAAAAACAATTTTGAAAGAAGGATCGGCATCTGGCCTGCAGGATTTGATAAAGACGATATTCTTTATTGCAATACCGCCTTCGGGGATTATCCCTATTACCTGCCTACGGAAAAAGAACAGGGACATTTCACCGGCTGGATGCTCCTGAATTATCAACACCCTGTTACTGTATCTTCGACCCACGGTGCTTATTATGCCAATAACGCCGTGGACGAAAGCATAAAGACTTACTGGTGTGCCGCCACCGCCAATACCGGAGAATGGATTCAAACCGACCTGGGAGCAGTATCTACCGTCAATGCGATCCAGATCAACTACGCCGACCAGGATGCTGACATATTGGGTAAACGCACAGATATCTATCATCAATACCGCCTATGGCAATCTGCTGACGGCAGGAACTGGAAATTACTGGTGGATAAAAGCCGGAATAAAACCGATGTCCCGCACGACTATTTAGAACTTCCCCATCCTGTCAGGACCCGTTTCATAAAACTGGAGAACATCCATATGGCCAATGGGAAATTCGCCATCAGCGGACTACGGGTATTCGGCAAAGGCAATGGCACCCCTCCCGCTGAAATAAAGAACTTCATGGTACTCCGGCAGCAATCCGACAAGCGGAATGCCTGGCTGAAATGGTATCCCTCAAACGATGCCTACGCCTGTAACATCTATTACGGCATTGCCCCCGACAAGCTGTATACCAGCATCATGGTTTACAACGCTTCTGAATACTACCTGAAGACACTCGATAAAAATACCACCTACTATTTTTCCATTGAGCCCATCAATGAGAATGGCGTTGGCAAAAGGAGCCCGGTGATGAAAGTAGAATGATTATCAGTGATTTTCCATATCTTTATTCCAGACAGCTCAAAAGAAGGAAGTTAAGACCAAAACAATCTCCACCGAAGAAAGACGGCAGCACGTTACCATTTTACCAATAAATACTTATTGAATTTGTGACACCTCAAAGATGATCTTTTACCACCCACGACGTAATCGATTACCAGACAAGGATAGCTTATCTAAAACACAATAAATCAATTAATAACCAATCATTTACAACAATGAACCTGTCTAAGACTGCTAGTGTATGTTTTTTGAGTGTCGTGCTTGGTCAAGGCCTGATGGCGCAGACCAACTGGCAAGTCCAGCCCACAACTATCAAGACCCGTTGGGCTAAGGAAGTTTCCCCTACCAACGCTTTACCTGAGTATCCCCGTCCGCAGATGGTCAGGGAGAACTGGCAAAACCTGAATGGCCTGTGGAGCTATACCATCACGCCTAAAGATGCAGCCATGCCTTCCGGCTATGAGGCACAGATCCTCGTTCCCTACCCGCTGGAATCTGCCCTGTCAGGCGTAAAAAAGCCTTTACAGCCCTCGGAAAACCTCTGGTATAAACGCACCTTTACCAAACCTGCCCTCAAAGACGGCGAGCACGTATTGCTGCATTTTGGCGCCGTTGACTGGCAGGCCACCGTATATGTGAACGGCAAAGAAACAGGCAGCCATAGCGGCGGTTACCAGGCGTTCTCACAGGATATTACCTCCGCGCTGAAAGATGGCGAAAACGAGATCGTGGTAAAGGTGTTTGACCCTACCAGTGAAGGCATCGGTCCACACGGTAAACAGGTGCTCAACCCGGCTAATATCTACTACACCCCCACCTCCGGAATCTGGCAGACAGTATGGCTGGAAACAGTGCCTGCTGTCTACATCTCCGGATTGGTCATGACACCCGACATTGACAAAGGCGTCCTGAATATTACCGTAAATGCCCCTGCGGGCACAAATGTTGAGCTCATTGCCAGCGATGCAGGTGCTGAAGTCAGCAAAATAAAAGGCAAGGCAGGAAGCGCCTTGAAACTGCCTGTAAAGAACGCAAAGCTGTGGTCTCCTTCGAATCCTTTCCTCTACGACCTGACCGTAAAACTTACCAAAGGCGGCCAGACCATAGACCAGGTAAAGAGCTACTTCGGTATGCGTAAGATTGCTATTCAGAAAGATGAAAAAGGCGTGGACCGCATCTTCCTCAACAACCAGGCTTACTTCAACCTGGGTACCTTAGATCAGGGCTTCTGGCCCGACGGGCTGTATACTGCCCCCACCGACAATGCGCTAAAATTCGACATAGAAGCCATCAAAGCAATGGGCTTTAACACCATCCGCAAACACATCAAGATAGAACCTGCCCGTTGGTATTATCACGCCGACAAATTGGGCATGCTGGTATGGCAGGATTTCGTAAACCCTAACCAGGGCCTGCCGGAAGGCGCTAAAGCGGAATACGAGAAAGAGACCAAAGAAACACTTGAGCAGCTGCACAATAACCCTTCTATTACAACCTGGGTGATCTTTAACGAAAAATGGGGCGCGTACGATCAGCAGCGTATCACCGAATGGGTAAAGGCGACAGATCCGTCCCGTATTGTGAATGGTCACTCCGGTGAAATGTTATATGTCAATGAACAGCTTCGCAGTCCATCTCCCAACGCCTGGGTAAGTGCCGATATGACGGACGTTCATTCCTACCCAGACCCGATGAATGCACCTGCTGAACCAGGCAAGGCAAGGGTACTTGGTGAATTCGGCGGTATCGGTGTATTCATTCCCGAACATCAGTGGAATACCGGTAGCGCATGGGGTTATATCCAGGAGAAAGCAGCGGGCCTTGCCACCAAATACACGATCATGAATCAGCACCTGAAATTGCTGGAAGCAGAAGGTCTTTCAGGTTCTATCTACACACAGCCATTTGATGTGGAAGGAGAGCAGAACGGTCTGCTTACCTACGACCGTGAAGTGATCAAGATCCCCTTTGAGCAGATGCGCAAGATCCATTCACCGCTGAATCCTGACCTGGGCGCCATTCCCGCGGTAACAGCTAAAAATGCTGATCTTACTGATCCGGCAGAAGTATACAGCAAAATGCTACAAGACTACATCAATGGCCGCCGCGATCCGGAATTCCTGTTCAAAATGGCCATGATGGCACAACAGGCGGGCGATAAGAACGGCGCCAACATTGCGGGCGGCGCATACATCGCTACCTTACAGGCCCCTTATACACCTGAACAGCTGGCTCTCATTCTGCAGTTCACCTCCAGTACAAAGGATAAGGGTTTCAGCGTATTACAGGAACAGTTACAATCCAACAATTCCAAACTGGAAAAAAGGCCTGTTACTGTTAAACTGATGAACATTGTGTTCAAAGACGTGATCGACCCGGTACTGCAGAAAAGCGGAGATACTCCTGACTGGAACGCAATCGCCAATAGTATCAAACCTTACGGTGAACCAGGTGAAGAGATCTTCCTGAGAGCGAAAACAGTGTATACATTTAACAAACAGGATTGGTCAAATTATGCATCCGCGGCTAACACCTACCTGGAGAAATATGGCCAGAACATTCCTGAACAGGAAAGGAACATGTTCCGCCAGGCTATCAACAATAGCAAAAACCAATAACGGATAACTATCAATCTATAGTGAATACAGGTAATACTGCAAAAATTAATACGCAAAAATTACCTGTATTCACTTCCCTATATATCCGTCATTATGCCTTATAATCTGCCTGTCGGTCACAATCCCCTCCTTCCCCACACGCTTCATACGCTTCCAAACATTTATAACCACGCTTGGCTACCTCTCCGTTCCACCACACACTATTCAGAAAGATTTCAACATAATTCCATTTTCATAAAAAAGCATACCGCTAAAAACATAGAGGCCACCTCATAACACATGAGGCAGCCCCTGCAATTATCTTGTCTTATCTGCAAACTATTCTACAGCCTTCACTTCAAAATTCTCATACGTTACATCAAAACTCTGTTTACCCGGAGCAGCAGCCACGATACCGATTCCTGCCTTTACATTTGGCGGGAAATAGGCCAAACGCAGCATATCGTATTTCACTCCATCGAAGGAATATTTTATCTCCACGTAATCGCCCTTCCTTAACAATTTCAGCCAGATGGAGGCTGGACTGTCATGTCTTGGCACTACTGACCAGTCGGAAACCTCACGGGTCACGACGGCGCTTACGTTTTGTACACCATCCACATATTCTATCCCAGTTTTGATCCAGTTTTTTTCGTCTATGCGCACCATTAATCCGGCCTGGTGGAATAGTTCTTTGTAATGACCACTGATCTTAACGCTGGCCTCGAAGTTGCCGGTCATTTCTTTATAGTAGAAAGGGCCATTATCGCGGATGAAACCATAGTGTGTCACACGCCAGAAATCTGTGTTGGGTTCAATGGTGCAGGTCAGTTTCTTTTCATCGCCTGACCATTTCTTAGGTTCGTTATTCCACTTCATCTGATTATTTTGAGCGTATAAAAATGTTGATGAAAAAACGGCACTGAAAATTAATACTAAAGTTTTCATGAAATGTTTTATAGGTGATTGAATGACCGGGTTACGGGCTACATTAATGCAAAGTATTCAAATTTACAATAAGTACAAAAGCAATACTCAAAGTACAAGACAATACTCACACTCAACCCATCTTACGCGCATATACACGTACTTGCACGCACACGCGTCGCACATGCATTTACTCATTGCCAATAACGCGAATGATCCTCGCCGGATTGCCTCCAACCAGTGTACCAGGTGGTACATCTTTGGTCACTACAGCGCCTGCGGCCACAACCGAGTTTTCGCCTATGGTCACGCCTCCAATAATAGTTGCTCCTGCAGCTATCCAAACGTTTCTTTCAATCACAACAGGCTTTCCGATTGTAACAGCGCGTCTCTGTACAGGATCAAGAGGATGGCTTGTGGCAATGATGCTTACATTAGGTCCGATCATAACATCGTCGCCAATATCAAGGCCGCCGAGATCATAAAAGGTGCAGTTCTGATTGATGAACACATTATGTCCGACACGGATCTCATTTCCGCCGGCAGTAAAAAATGGCGGGATCAATAAAAAGCTTTCATCCACTTCCTTTTCAATGAGCTGGCTGAACAAAGATCGGATTTCATCAGCATCATCGAAGGTCAAGCAGTTAAGTTTAGCGGTAATCGCTGTAGCCCGTTTAACATTGGCCACCATAGCCGCTGATTCCGGCGTTCTTCTATGAATTATTTTTGTACGATCACTATTTATCATTCACCATTATTATTTCCTCAGCTACTGAACTTCCATGGAAGTTTCATGTAAGTTTTTTTGCTTTACAAAACTAAATGTAGCAATTCTACCCTTAATTTCTTATCTAAAAACGGAAACCAGAAGCAGCTGAATCGTAAAGAGATGGAGAAGAGAAGGTATCAATTGGGGGAAAATAGCGTAAAGCGGTTTGAGGTAGGAATGGCGGGCCTTCGGCTCTTCGGATATACGATTGATAAAGCCTGTCAGCGATTCTCCATCCACACGATTGATAAAGTGTAATAGTAATCCAACGGCCCGGAGAGGCGCCGACCGGCATCCTACTTCAAACCGTGCAGACGCCAATACTCCACACTAACCAGCATCTTACCCTAAACCCTGCAGACGCTACCCCAGATGAAAAAAAGCTGGCAAGCATGCCGAAGCAGCTCACCAGCGTCGCATGGTATAGGGAAACGACAGTCTTTATCTGAACCGCATCAACTCATCCCATTTAAAGATCCATTCCGGCGTAGTCAGCAGCTTACCGGCACCCGCAACATAATACCACGGCTGAAATGAATTACCCGGATTCTTTAATACATGTATATCCTGCGCCGGCATATAACTCTGCGCTAATAAAAATACCTTCTGCCCTGCAGTATTCACCGCCATATCCATGACAAGCACCGCATGCCCCGGAGAACCTCCACGGATAAACACATCTCCCGCCTGTATATCCGATGGCGAAGGAACAGCTACAAGCTCTTTACTCAGGGATAAAGTTCCCGCATAAGAAAACACCGTCTGCAAATATTGATAAAAACAATCCCGCCCCTGACAAGCAATACCTGTCAACTGTCGCTGCAAACGGCCGTTCTTAACAGGAAAGCGGTATCCCTTCATCCAGCTGTTATAATCCATCAGCGTGCCATCAGTAGCATGAAACGCTATCTGTGTATACCGCCGGGAACTATACATATACTCTGCATATAACCGGATCACGGCATCCGCACATTGTTGCAGGTCTTTCTTTCCCACGGAAACATCCAGTACAGCAAATTGTGCTGACTGATTTGGCTTAATTTCACCGTTATAGAGGTATACAGTATTATTGGTCTTCAAACGTAGCTCCCGCAACCACGCTCCAAAAGAACCCGCTTCCGGCGATACCCGTTTATACCCCGCAGGCAATGGTATCTGCCCTACAGTTTCATAACGAACTGCCGGTCTCAGTTGCAGGCTCCTGGCTTCAAGATAATGCCAGAACAGAAGGAACGCTCCGCTAACAAACATGACCATTGAGGTCCATGAGAAGTACTTCAATTCGACAAATTTCTATAATGATGCAAGAAATAAAAAGATTCCATAAGGCGGTGTTAATTTTTTATTTAAATTTGTTCAGGTCACGTAGATACTACGCAATTTTATACCCACACTTCCTGAGACATATAGCCACTGTTACTAACATCTTATGAATAAGAAATTGACTTATTCATACGGTACACTACGCACTTTTCGATCGTAAACATTTAATCATTCCTAAAACCCGCTTTATGTCTCTGCAAAATTTTGTACGTGTACACAATGCCAATCTGTCCTTTTGGCAATCTGTTGTATCACAACGCGTACGCCAACTACTGGAACTGACCGGCAATAAGGTCAGCCACAATCACCTGCTCAAACATCCTGCAATCGCCGCTACGGCAAAACATGTTACCTTAACGGCTAAGGGCACACCTCCCGGACCAGACACTTTGGACCTTACTGATCCAGACCAGCAGACGGTATACCTCTCCCATCTGGCCTACGAAAAAGCGCTATGCCTGGTAGAAGGCGATGTACAAAGAGCCGCCGCCCTGGATACAGAATACCGTAAGTATAGTGATAAGGATATCATTGGCTTCGCTTCCTGTGTTCTTACTTTCGCGGAATACTATGCAAAATATGGAGGTGTCTTCGCCTACAATGACTGGAAAGAATTGGGAGAAGATATCTCCACTTACAGCGTCATCAATGAAAATAATGGTGGCAACGGCTTCTCCCTTCCTTCAGACGCAAGAGTCGCCATCATCGGCGACTGGGGCACCGGGCTGGCAGATGCGCAGGCCTTGCTGGTAGATATCATCCAAAAGCATGACCCCCATTGTATCATTCACCTCGGAGATATCTATTACTCCGGTACTCCTGAAGAATGTATCAACAATTTCTCAGCCGTTATTAAAAGCGCTTTTGATATCGCAGAAAAAGATCCCGTTCCGGTTTTCACTATTCCCGGCAACCACGATTATTACTCGCTGGGATGGGGATACTATAGCATGGTCTATGACCTGAACAGCGAGATAGGAACAGCTGCCTTTCAGCCTGCCAGTTATTTCTGCCTGCGTACAGAAGATGGTGGATGGCAATTCCTGGGAATGGATACCGGCTATAACGACAGCAACCCTGCCGATCAGGCAGACCCGCTCTATGCAGGCCCCTGGCTGCAACAGAATGAGATAGAATGGCACCAGGATAAGCTGAACAACTTCGGTGGAGCTACCATCCTGCTTTCCCATCACCAGCTGTTCTCGAACAATGCCAAGATCAACGGTGCCTTATCCGATTTCAGCGCATTGCCTTCACAGAACCCCTATCTCTACCAGACCTTCCTCCCCTATTTCCCGAAAATAGCCGCCTGGATATGGGGACATGAACACAACTTCGTGATGTTTGAAAATGATCTGCTGGGACTATCCAAAGGACGACTGGTGGGCTGCAGTGCATTCGAAGAACTTACATCCTCCAATCCTTATGTAGTGAACTATCCGGATATCAAAAATTTCATTGACCCGGAAACTGGCAATCCGATAGAACTCTCCACCAACGCTGATCTGAATGGGGTAACCTATTACAATCATGCCTACGCGATCATTGATTTCAGCGGTAGAACGAACCCTACCGACCCTGTTACAACCACGTACTACCAGTATCCTTCCTGGGGAGATAATCCACCTGATAATCCCGAAGCTACTCAATTGTACCAGGAGCAGTACAGCCTTCCGGCGGCATCAGAAGTACAGGTGCCTTACAACACCGGCATCTACCTCCTTTCGCAGGATGGACAGTTCATCGGGCCGGAGTACAAGGATTACCCATATATGAGTAATGATACGCCTGTGGTACTGCAGTTCTATCCCCTGACCACTCAGGGCAATAATCTCTCTCATGGCGATATGTTGCGCATCCTTACCACAGAAAGCAGCGTAGGCGATAAAAACCAGCTGGGCGCATTTAGCAGGAAGTCTCTGTATTACGATGATGACAGCAATGATAAAACAGCATGGTATGTGTACAAAAGAGATACTTCCGATGGAACAGATATCCACTATGGCGACGAAGTATACTTCGTCAATGTAGACTGGGACCAATGGATGTTACCATATGATAGTATACTCTACAGCGTGTTGTACCTGACCACGGCAGAAAACGCCAATTATTTCTGGAGCATCACATTGCCACAGAACAGCGCTTTGGAAGGTATTACGGCAACACCTAAAAAGAGCCCTTACGAAAAGAAACACCTGCCGTTTACCAGGCAGGAAAAGAATGTTGTTGTATAGATTATAACAACATGCTATAAAAGCAAGGGAGACTACCCATCAGTATGAGCAGTCTCCCCTTGCTTTATATGCTATTTAATTAGTCTACCCTGTCAAGATCTGTGATCAGCAACGGATTGTTGCCACGCATCTCGTTGATCAGTTTCTCTACTTCACTTGTCTGTGGTTTAGCCAGCAGGCGTTCCACTTCTTTGGTGGTCAATCCTACCATCTGCAGAAAGGTCACTTCTCCGTGAGGCGTCTGAATAGCGCCCAGTTCAGGATCAGGAACGAATGCCAGCCCGACGATATCGGTAGCGGTTTCCAGCCTGATAGGTCCATTCGCAGGAACAAAATGATAGGGCTCAAACCAGCGTTTGCTTTCAAATACATAACGCGCCAGGTTGTTCATGACCTGTATAGCCCATGTAGGATCGCCATTATCTTCCGCAAAAGGCTTGATCCTGAAAGTAAATTCAAATCCCCATTTACTGAATTCACCACCCGCCTGCTCTTCATCATAATACAGCTGCGACATACCATAGCTGACCAGGTGCAGGTGCGGGATCTGCTTTTCACTCTCATAGATGCTGGTTCCGTCAATGGGGTCTTCACCTCCTATCGCAAAATGTAAGGGCGGAGCATAATGCCTAGGCTCCTGTGTTCCATAGATGCTTTCCAGTTGTTTGTCTATTGCCAGCCATCCTACTGCATCGTCTTCATTGAATAACTTTTTGTACTCTTCCTTAGTCATAGGTAAATAAACGTTTACAGTTCGTGTCTGATCATTTTCCTTACCAGGTCCTGCTGTGTTTCGCGCTCCCTGATAACGTATATTTTATCTTTGTCGACCATGATCTCTGCTGGTCTTACATGGAGGTTATAATTACTTGCCATTACCATGCCATAAGCACCTACTGTAAATACGGCTACATAATCGCCCTGCTGCAAAGCCGGCAAAGGTCTTTCTTTCGCCAGATAATCGGACGATTCACAGATTGGTCCCACCACATCATAAGTGATCAGTCCTTCCTGCGGCACCGGGTAATTACGGTTAGTCAGCATATGCGCTGCCTGCGGCTTTACCGGCCATATAAAATGAAAAGCATTATACATGGCAG
Organism: Chitinophaga filiformis; assembly: GCF_023100805.1. NCBI lineage: Bacteria > Pseudomonadati > Bacteroidota > Chitinophagia > Chitinophagales > Chitinophagaceae > Chitinophaga > Chitinophaga filiformis. The sequence continues at coordinate 2,089,321 of NZ_CP095855.1, read as the reverse complement.
GGCGGATCAACTCCGTCATACCACCATCCAGGATAACAATGTTTTTATCGCCCGACTGTTTTACATACAACACCTTACAGACCATGATCCCTGCATTCGCAGAAATAGAACGTCCTGGCTCCAGGATGATTTTGAAGCCTTCATTTTTCACATAGGGTTCCAGCAACTCAGTGATCGGACCGGCAAAGCTCTCCCAGGAAAAATTATCATTATCCATATAATTGGCTGGGAAACCACCGCCAATATTCAGTACATCCAGCCGGATATTTTTACGCTTTAATACCTCTACCAGCTCCACCATTTTACGAATCGCCGTCACATAGAAGGTATAGGAAGAGATAGGTGAACCAATATGGGAATGCAGACCTCTGATCTTCACATAAGGATGATCAGCATTCTCTTCTATCAGCGCTTCCACATTGGCGTAGTCAATACCGAATTTAGCGCCTTTATGACCGGTACGGGTCTTTTCATTCGTTTTCTCATCCAGCACATCCGGCAGTATGCGGATCAGCACATTCACCTCTCTTTTCAATTCACCGGCCAGTTCCTGCACCCTTGCCAGCTCCTGCTCTGATTCGATATTAATAAAACCGACTTCACTCAGGATCGCCTCCGTGATCTCTTCGTCTGATTTACCCACGCCAGCAAACACTACCTTTGAAAGGTCCGCGTTACTTTGTTTTACTACAAACAACTCCCCTCCGCTCACAATATCCATCCCCGCGCCCAGGGCAGCCAGTTCGTTCAGCAGGTGTACATTATTGCTCGATTTCACAGAAAAGCAGATCATAGGCTGCAATTGCTCAAAGATCCCGTATATCTTCTGATAGTGCGTCTTTAAGGTATTCGCTGAATACAGGTAAAAAGGCGTAGGAAGCCCTCTCTCCGGCAAACTATTCACCGGCACATCCTCACAATACAGCACCCCATTCTTATATTGAAACAGATCCATAATAAATTATCTATAAAACAGTAAGATAAAAGAAATTATTGTTATAAAAACATTATATAACCATTATGAAACGCCGATCCTATTAAATCGGATAATTCCGATACCTTTGCAGTATGGATCAAGTTGAAGTTTTTAAAGCCTTATCCAACAAAAAAAGGTTAGAAATATTAGCCTGGCTGAAGGAACCGGAAAAGCATTTCCCTAAACAGGAATGCGGTGATTTCAGCAAGACTGGCGTGTGTGTGGGCCATATTCAGCAGAAGTCGGGGCTGACACAATCCACAGTATCTGAATATTTGTCTATGCTACAGCGGGCCGACCTGCTGATAGCTACCCGCCTGGGGCAATGGACACTCTATAAACGGAACGAGGAGGCCATTAAAAAACTGGGTCTCCATATCCAGGACGAACTGTAGGCTTTTCCGGAAGGAAGATCAGGAATGAACCTGTTGATTCATTCCTGATCCGCTCAAAAACCTACTCCGGCCTGTACTTCAAAGAAGAAGGCGGCGCGGCCTGCTCCCCACTACCCCATTGTTTATTAGGCGCTTCTCCCATCACTAATTTCAGTACTCCTCCTTTCAACAAGGCCTCATGTGTAAACCAGGGCACATTCAACGACTGACCGTTCAATGACGCCTGCTGGATGTATTTGTTCTTCGCAGAACTGCCTGGTGCAGATACAGTGAATATTTTTCCGTTCGACAGTCTGATAGTTACTTCTTCAAACACAGGACTGCCAATGTTATATACCGGCACACCCGGCGTTACAGGGCAAAATCCCATCATGGAAAACACCACGAAAGCCGTCATACCGCCACCATCTTCATCGCCGGGAATACCGAACAGGTTGTCTGTATACCAGGTATCCAGCAACATGCGGATGCGTTTCTGTGTTTTCCATGGAGCTCCCATATAGTTGTACAGGTAAGGAATGTGGAAGCTGGGTTCATTTCCCATTACAAACTGTCCAACCAGGCCCGTTGCATCCGGGAAAGTATACCATAACTGGTATTTGCTGCGCCCCAGGTTCTCGCGGAATAACTGGTCCAGTTTCTCTTCCGCCTTTGCACGGCCGCCCATCAGTTCAAACAGGCCATGCAGGTCGTGTTTCACATCCCAGTTATACGTATAGGCATTGTTCTCTGTGAAATAATCACGTCCTCCCTGGCCACCGGAAAATTTAGGATCGAAAGGCTCTATCCAGTTGCCGTCCGCATCTTTCGGCCACATAAACCCGCGGTCTGCACGATATACATGCTTATAGTTGGAAGCCCGTTTCAGGAACAGGGCCGTATCTTCAGGTTTTCCTGCAGCTTTCGCCAGCTGGGCAATACACCAGTCGTCATAACTGTTTTCCAGCGTTACTGCTACTGCCTGACGGCGCTCAAAGCCATGCACCTCCTTTACGGTTTCCTTCTCTCCGGGTTTCAATGCTGGCATATATCCATGCTCATTGTAAAAAGAATCCAGCGAAGTGGCAGGACCATTCCTCCAGGGCAGCAGGGTAGCCTGCAGGGAGTTCTTTTTCAGTCCTTCATAAGCCTTGGCTATATCAAAGTTCCTGATACCTTTGAACCAGGCGTCCGCCATCCAGGCAGCTGCATGATTGCCCGTCATACAGGGATTGTCACCCCACAATATAGAGAAGGAAGGCATCCAGCCACTCTGTTCATACATGGTTACATACGAACGGATCTTATCTGCTTCCATAGCCGGATTCAGCAAGGTCTGTAATGGCTCCAGGGCAATGTAAGTATCCCACAGCCAGTTGTCCACATAAAAAGGTTTGTCGGAAGTATGCACCTGGTGATCGTAAGCGCTGTAATATTTGCCATATTCATTGATGTTCACCATCCGCTCATATGAGCGGTACAGAGAGGTATAGAACACCCTTTTCTGGGCTGGTGTACCACCTTTCACATTGATCTGCCCCAGCACCTTATCCCAGGCCTGGAATGCCTTGTCAGTAACAGCAGTAATGTCCCATCCGGGAATTTCTTTCTGCAGATTAGCCTTCGCCTGTTCTATACTTACGAAGGAAATACCGTAACGCACATCCACCTGCTGGGTCTTATTGCCTGTTGCTACAAACAGATGTTTATTCTCGCCGCGGTAACTTGAACCTGTAATATCTGTGTTCAGCTCCGCATAGAAATAAGCGCTCATGCCACTGAAATTCTCTTTCCCGGTGATCACACGCTTTCCGCTGACAGATAGTTCGCCTTCATCATTCAGAATGCTGAACCGCAGCTGATGAGGGGTATTGCCTGCAAAACGGATACTAAAATAACCACTGCGCGCCGTAGGTGAGAACCGCACATTGTCAGCATCATCCAGGTAAACACTGTATTTATACGGCGAGGTCTCCTCCCTGTCAGATACCCGGGACTGCCGCCAGTTATCATCATTGATCTCTCCGGAAATGGGCAGAAATCCGAACAGGCTTTCCTGGCGGTGGGAAGCGATGGTTAAAGGGAAAAAGCTGATCTTATCATCCAGCTGGTCTTTACGCCCGGGAAATACTCTTACCATACTGTTAGGCAGGTACATAGCCGGACGGGTAGGTTCCAATATGAGCCCTACACTCCCAATAGTGGGATCTACATACGATACATTGCTAACCCTGCCCTGTTGAGCCATGGTACCAGTGACCGTTCCCAATAGTAAAAAAGCTGTACTTATCAAGTGCCTGTAACTTTTCATAGATTCTTTTTGAATGATCAGGACGGACAAAGTACAAATGAAAAAAGACACTCCAAAACCGGAGTCTCTTTTTTCTCTGCTTTTTAATTGATTAGTCTTTCAGCTGCAGCCAGGCCCTTAGCTGTTCATCGTCATCCCTGTCAATACCGGCAGCCGTACAGGCTTCAGTATCTCCGGGGCACCGCACGTATCAGTACTACCTGTATTTAATATGTCAGTGGCAGTATTGCAGGGACTTAGCGGTCAGGGTAATCAGTTACAGGAATAAGATACACTAATGCCCACGCTACTGATCACCATAATTGCTCGTTTATAAATTCGAAGTAAAGCATAATTGCGGGCCCGGGAAGGTAACATTACAGACGGGATTGCTGCGCGGATTATATGCTCATTATTTCGTAGTATCGTATAATGAGTAAACGGACTTTTCGCCTTAGCAGCCTGCTGCTGATCATGCTTTCTATTGCAATCGCGGCGCCGGCACAGAAGAAGAAACATAAGAAGAAAAAGAAAGCCCAACAGACGGAGGCTGTCCAACCGGTGGTACTCGGCATTGTACAGTCGCCGGCTATTGCCGAGGCATCAGGCATTGCAGCCAGCAAAGCGCTGCCGGCTCATTTCTGGACGCATAATGACAGCGGCAATAAACCCGAAGTTTACCTGCTGGATAACAAGGGCCAGCTGGTAAGCACTATACACCTCGAAGGCGTGTTCAACCGCGACTGGGAAGATATTGCGGAAGGTCCCGGCCCAATGCCACACAAACAATACGTATATGTCGGCGACATTGGCAACAATGTCCAGATAGATCTGCGTACACGCATTTTACGTTTTCCTGCGCCGGTACAGGTACCCGGGAAGAAAGAAAATGTCAAACCAGATGTATTGCATGTTGCTTTTGCTGATGGACCACGGGATGCGGAAACGCTTATGGTAGATCCTATCGGAAGATACTTTTATATTGTCAGCAAACGGGAAAAGGCTGTGGGGATTTATAAAGCGTCCCTGGATTTTAAAGATGGTGACAGGGCTGTGTTTCAGAAAGTAGGGACAGTCCCTTATACGTGGATAACTGCGGGGGATATTTCGCAGGATGGGAGGCATATTGTTATTAAAAACAAGGACCAGATCTTTTACTGGCATCGTAACGCAGGGGAGAGTGTTGAGGCGGCGATGGCGAGGGCCGCAATGGTACTTCCTTATGTGCCGGAGAAGCAGGGCGAGGGAGTGACGTTTAGTATTGACAATTCCGGGTATATAACTATCAGTGAGGGAAAAAAACCGGCGGTGAATTTCTATCCGCATAAGTTTTGATGCATAGAGAATGCCATGTCATTCCAACTGTCATTTCTTGTTAATCACTGTCAGTCCAGGTATCTCAATAGCAAAAAAAGCCTGGCAAGATCCGCCAGGCTTAACTTTTTAACCAAACTGCTTATTCTCCCTTTAACTCAAACACATACCTCCCGCCTTGCACTACTATTTCATCCATCCCCTGCGCACCCCGCTTCACCGGTATCTTCGGCAAGATCAAACTCCCCACCGGCAACCGCACAGTCGCTGTAGCCCCTACCGGCACCTGAAACGCAAACCGGATCTTTCCCGCAGCACGCCGCCATTCCGATTTAATCATCCCATACCTGCTATCATAATCTGCTTTTACAAAATTCAACCCCTTCACAAAAGTCGGCTGTAAAAAGAAATGCTTAAACCCTGGCGCATCCTCATCCGGCCGGATCCCCGCCAAAGTTTTATAAAACCAGGCACAGTAATCTCCAAAGAAGATATGATTGTGCGATAATTCTCCAGGCCAATCCTCAAACAAGGTCGTAGCACCCTGTGCAATCCAATGTCCCCATCCGGCATAACCGGTATCTGTCAACATCCGGAAAGCAATATCCCCATAACCATACTCACTCAGAACAGGTAAAACATACTTCGTTCCCATTACTCCAAAATCCGCATGATAATTACTGCGCACTACTTTAGACGCCAGCTGTGCCGCAGTGGCCGTTGCAGCATCGGGAGACGCTAAATTATGGAACACCGCCGCACTCAATGCCGTCATGGTGCTGTCTTTATAGCGACCACTGACAGGATCGAAGAACGCACTGTTAAACGCAGTACGAATGCTATCTGCAAGTCTGGTGTAGGCAACTTCATCAGCCTTATTGCCTAACACACGCGCCATTTTAGCAACCAGGATAGCGTCTGTATAAAAGTATGCAGTAGACGTAAAGATCCTTGGCGTCTGCACCAGCGACATCCAGTCATCCAGCCCGTATTTAAACAAATGGCCCTCCGCCTCTTTCGCTACAACGTCGGTATATCTTTTAATTGCGGGGTAATGCTTTTGCACCAAAGCAGTATCGCCATGATACAGGTACATGTACCATGTTATAAAACTAAGCGCACTTCCCCAGGCAGGTCCGAAAGTATGTTCTTCATCGCCTGCCATGTCATATCCCCATCCATTGGAAGGTACAATACCAGGCATGGCGCCAGTCGACGTTTGTGCATCACGCACATCATCCAGCCATTTGCGGTAACCTTCTGCAGTTTTATAGTTCCAGAGCCCTACTTCTGCAGAGACATGTGCATCTGCCGTCCAGCCGTTCTTCTCACGCTGCGGACAGTCAGTAGGTATACTCAGGAAGTTACTGCGATAAGACTGCCGGGCTGCTGCATACAGTTTATTCACCATAGTATCCGAACTGGTGAAATGCCCGGCTTCTTCAAAGGCAGTACTGTAAAACAGGCCTTCCAGCGAATGAATATCCAGGGCAAGCGCATTGTCTGTCTCCACCTGCACATACTGAAAACCATGATATACAAACCGGGGAGTAAAAACTTCATTACCACTTCCCTTCAGATAATATACATCTGTCTGGAAACGTAATTCGCCGGGCATACTGCGCATATGCTCAGTGTTGTGTATCATGTCAAGTTCACCATCCTTGAGTACTTCCCCGTAGTACATGGTCACTTTGGTACCGGCCTTCCCTTTCACCCTTAAAGTTGCTACACCGGCAAAGTTCTGCCCCATGTCAAAGAGATACCTGCCATTGCCCAGCTTTTTTACAGACACTGGTTTAATATGACGAATGATTTTGACAGAGGGCATCACCTGCTCATACAAGGTGCCTCCCGGAGCAGATGTTTTCAACGCATGTGCCCATTTAGCATCGTTGAATGATGGTTGATTCCACCCGGGTATTTCCTGACGGGCATCGTATACCTCGCCTGTGTACAGGCAATTAAACTGACTGGGGCTTGTAGAGCATTTCCAGCTATCATCAGTAGCAATGGTTTCGCTGCTGCCATCAGTATATTTAACAACGAGGTCTAATAACAGGCGTGGCGTCTTTCGCCAGGGAGCGTTCTGAAAGCCCCACACAGCATGCGACTGGATATTGTACCAGCCATTGCCTAACTCCGCAGCAATACTCTGTGTGGTAGCATTACTCTTAGAGAGCAACGCAGTGACATTGTATACCTTGTACAAAAGACGTTTATCATAACGTGTATATGCCTGTTCAAGCACTGCATCAGTGACGGGCTTCCCGTTCACATATACAATATGATACCCCACCCCAACAACATAGGCAGTAGCGCTGGCTACCTGCTTTGGCAGCCGGAATGTTTTCCTGAAATAAGGCGCTTTTGTAGCGGTAGTATCTTCGGTATTGGTGATCCAGTTTCCCTGCCAGTCAGAACGCTGGGCATACGCGATATAAGTAAAGAAAATAAAGATGGCAGATAAGATAATTCTCAATGTGTGATATTTTTTATGGTACAACAGGAAATGCTACAACTCTTACTTTAGTGAATCCATAAGGTACAAGGGTGATATGTTGCAATACAGTATCTACCTTCCCTTTATAAATGCCTTCGCGGTCGGTGGGCGGCTGATAGGCCACACCGTTCAATACTTTCCAGGAAGGGATCTTTTTAGCAGGCGCTGTGATCTCTATAGGAACATGTTGCAGGTTCCACACAAAGCTGTCACCCACAGGCCGCTGCATGCTTACTTTCATGCTGTCTGCAGCATGCTGTACGTCTACACGGCGCAGACCATAGTTCCAGTTACTTTCAGGATATACGCTGAAGTAATCTCCCTCAATGGTGTCAGTGGCTTTTTCCCAGCGCTCCTGTATTTTCAGGGCATATACCAGCGGGCCTCTTTCTACTGCACTGGAGTTACGTCCCCAGGTGCCGGTAGCAATCTTCATAGGCAGCTGTAAGGTCAGGATGTCTTTGTTCTTCCATTCTCGTTTGATGGTGATGATCTGCCCGCCTTTCTCCTTACTGTAAGGCTGACCGTTCAACAGGACAACTGCAGTATCACACCATTGCGGGATGCGCAGTTGTAAAGGAAATTCGGTTTCCTTCTTTAACGCAATTTCAAACTTTATCGTTTCGTTGAAAGGATAGTCGGTAATCTCCCGGATGCTCACCTCCTGCTCCTTCTTTCCTACTTTCGCCGTCATGGTATTCGGACCATATGCTAATGCGGCCAGGCCATTGTCTGGTGCCTGGTACCAAAGGTGTGTAGTGAATTTCGTCCAGCCCTGGTGCATATTCGCCAGGCAACAGGTATAACCGCTGCGGGGCCCTAATACATTACACATCTCGCGGTCAAAAGGCAGGGAGAAATTAAATACGCCCTTGCTGATCTGCAGCTGGTTCGCTACCTGGAAGTATTGCCTCGCGTTATAGTCGTCTGTTGTTTGTGTAGGCAGTGCATTAAATGCCATTTTCTCCAACGCATCCATATAGGCTACATCTCCGGTGATAGCGCTGATCTGCTCAAGTGAGTACATCGCTTCCACTATAGCGCAAAGTTCTACGCCCTGTGTAGGATCATTGCCATTAAGATCTTCATCTCCTGAAAAGATGCCCATCGGTAATCCATGTATGGTCATCAGATCCTTCCAGCCGGTATGCAGATTTTGCAGGTATTGCTTATTGCCCGTACGCTGATAGTTAACAGCCGGCGCTTTCAGGCCCATGGCAACGTTCACTGCATGCCGGTTCATCCACTGATAATTGTTGCGATAAGTAGTGGTGTTGATCACCCAATCCCTGTTACCAAACCAGCTTGTCCAGGGATATGCCTGCTGTTCTATCAGTTCGGCCAACTCGAGCAGATAGTCTTCTTTGGTAATGCTGTACAGCCATTGCGCCATCATTACGTTCTCAGCACCACGGGATGCTGCCCATTCTGTCCATTTACCAATGGGCGCTATTTTCAGGGCCTCCGTTTGATACCGGAAATACTTCGACATAAGCTTGATAACTTTTTTATCGCCGGTGGCGGAATAGTACTGCTGCAATACTTTCAGCATGACCATCTTAGGCCACCAGTCATCACCATAAGCCGCATGCTGCGGATCAATAGTGACATTACTGTCCAGTTCCATCCTCGTCAGCGGACCGAAATAACCGCTCGGACGCTGATGGTCTATGGTCCAGTTAACATAGCGGAGTACTTTTTCTTTCAGGATCTTGTCGTCCAGTAAATAGGCCAGCGGTAATGCACCGTCCAGCCAATAAGGAGTTTCCTCCCAGCCATCGCCTCTGCCTCCCAGCCAGCCATTATCGTTCTTTACTTTGGCATACGTTTCATCAAGGTGACCGGTTGCACCGTTACGCATGATCTGTAACTGACGTTTCAGCCATCCCGTGGGTTTAACGGAACCTAATGGCAGCGCTTCATAAGCGGGAGGAGTGTAGGCGCCGGGTGAGACCTGTTTAATGCCGGCTTGTGCCCCCAGTGGTAACATGAAAACCACTGGAAGTGCACAACACACCATCCATTTAATTTTCATTTAGTTTGACTTGAGTAGTGAATAATATGGAATTCTAACGTGAGGCTACAAAATAGTAAATCCTGCTTAATAAATAAGCATTAAAAGTCCCGCTGGTACTGGGACAGTATAGGATGGACAATCAAAATAAACAACTGTTAATGCTCATCGCAAAGTTGCATACAGCAATGGCAGAATCTCGGAAATATGTTCTACCTGCCGGAAGTTGGGGTTATCAATATGCACGTCTACATGTTCATGCTCCCAGGTAATATGAAAGGGAATATGAATGGCATGACCGCCAATGGCAAGCACCGGCAGTACATCCGATTTCAGGGAATTGCCGATCATCAGGAACTGGTCGGGCCTGATATCAAGGTGTTTTAATAATTTACGGTAGTCGCCCTCCTGTTTGTCTGACATTACTTCAACATGGTGAAAGAAATGCAGGATACCGGAATTACGCAATTTACGTTCCTGGTCCAGCAGGTCGCCTTTAGTAGCTACCACCAGGCGGTAATCATCTTTCAGGATCTGCAAGACCTCATGTACACCTTCCAGCACTTCTACCGGCCTGGCCAGCAGGGCTTTCCCCAAGTCTATGATCTTTTCTACAGCACTGATATCAATGGTCTTGTTGGATATTGTCAATGCCGTTTCGATCATAGACAGCATGAATCCTTTAATACCATAACCGTAGAGGGCAAGATTCCTGATCTCTACCTGCAATAATTCACGCGCTGCAGTATGCTGCGGTAAATAATTTTCCATCAGTTGGCAAAACTCCGTCTCAGTTTCACGGAAATAAGGTTCGTTTATCCACAATGTATCGTCCGCATCAAAGGCAATAACTTTTATATCCATATCTTCTATAAGGGTTATACTGTAACAAAAGTATCCAATTAACAGCGCTTTTCCTCCTTTTTTTAGTCACTAAACTTCACCGCGGCAGTGGCGCAGATTTTGTGCTACGCTCAATTGCCGCACAGGAGCAACAATCCCATCAGTGGGAATAGGGTCATTTATCAGGAGGCTGGAAACAGCAGTCACTTATCAAACAAACTTCCTGATGAGCCTAAAAAATTGTAAGATTGCGGCATCAAACCTATAATGCACATCGAATATGGATCTTTTTTCCGCCGAAGGCTTGTTTACGGTAGACTCCCTGATCAGCCTCTTAACCTTAAGCGTACTTGAAATAGTACTTGGAATTGATAATATCGTTTTTATTTCAATTATGGCGGGAAAACTGCCTTTAGACAAGCAAAAGAAGGCCCGTCGCCTTGGTTTGACCCTTGCTATGTTTGTCCGCATACTGTTGCTGCTTTCCATCAGCTGGATCATGTCATTGACCAGCACGCTGTTCAACGTAGGGCACTGGATAGGCATAGAAAATGAAAAATGGCTGGAGGCCACTGCCATCTCCGGAAGGGATTTCATCCTGCTGATCGGAGGCCTCTTCCTGATCTATAAAAGCACTGCCGAAATACATGAGAAGCTGGAGGGCGGCGGACATGAGGAAGCAAATCCGAAACCTGTCAGCTTCACACAAACCATCATCCAGATCTTACTGCTGGACATCGTCTTCTCCCTGGACTCTGTCATCACCGCAGTGGGTATGGCCGACCATATCCAGATCATGATCGTTGCCGTAATTATCGCGGTAGGCGTAATGGTACTGGCATCTGAAGGCATTAGTAACTTCGTAAATAAACACCCTACGGTAAAAATGCTGGCACTCTCCTTCCTGTTGCTCATCGGTGTCTCCCTGATCGCAGAAAGCTTCGAACAGCATATCCCGAAAGGATATATCTATTTCGCAATGGCATTCTCAGTCTTCATAGAAATGCTGAACCTGAAAATGAAGTCCAAAGCCGGTAAACCAGTTCAGTTACACCAACCGAGGCTGAAGGAGCAGGAATAACACCTAAAACATTTATCAACTCATAAAGAGCTGCCTTCCACACGGGGCAGCTTTTTTTTAAACCCGTTGGAAAGATGGCTTCTTAATCCTCTGAGGAGATGGATTCGAATTTTTTCCCTTCGGGGAAGGTCTGAGCTGTGTAGTACCTGTTCCGCCAGTGGCTACCGGCCACAACTACTTGTCTTTATCCCATCTCCTCCTGGCGCCCTATGAAACATATTAAGCTATACATACACATAACAGAGATAATCTAAAGGACCGAATCCTTATCTGTAACCTTACAAAGTCTGTAACTGCAGGGTCATGATAAAGAGGCCGTACAACCTGTCATGGGGAAAGCGAAAGTAGTACCCCATGATCCTCATCTCACATAAATTACTTATATTACAATATTACTGCCTGAACCCTACAATCCTGAGATAGAACTAGATATATCACCCCCATAATCAACAAGCGTATCAATGATGAGATACCTGTTATATTTTTTATATGTCGGATGGCACTGGGGATTAGATCTGGCCTTTTTCATCGTCAGGCACGAAATCCGCGGAGAAAAGAAATACGGCATCCGGACTATTGGGACAGACAATCTCTCTTCAGATGTTTCCAAAGAGGACAGGAAACATATTGCCATGTATGAGCCGGTCAACTACTACACCGCTACCTGGCTGTTTGACCATCTGCAGCCTACGGACCTGTCCACTACCCTGTTGGACGTTGGCTGTGGAAAAGGACGTGTATTAGCTATGGGAGCCGCGTACGGCTTTACCGCACTTGCCGGCATAGACCTTTCCCCAAAACTTTACCAGGCCGCCGTAAAAATGCGGGATATGCTGTATAACCGGTATCAGAACATCAGGATCAATGTGGCCTGCCAGGATGCACGAGCCTATACCATTCCCGAAACCGTCGGCGTGATCTTCCTCTTCAATCCCTTCGATCATGTGATCATGGAGGAATTTATCGCTAAAGTGCAAGAAAGCCTGCGCAGAAAACAGCGCCCCATAAAGATCCTCTATGCCAATCCGCAATGCAAACAACAATGGCTGGATGCAGGATTCGAAGAAACAGACTCTTTTGTTAAAATGAATTTCCTGAGAGGAAGCATATTGGTGAAGGCTTGATCATCGCTACTTGTACTTAAAAGTGAATATATTTATCAGGTTTATAAACCATCAATGTGGTATGGAGCGGAAAAGATTCATTAAAATGGCGGCACTACTGCCACTGATCCCCTATTCGTCGCAGATCGAACGCTTACTTAACTTACCAGGTATTTTCCAGCCTACTGAAAAAATGCCGGTATTCTTCGTAGGTCATGGTGATCCGGAAAATGCATTCAGAGACAACCCTTTCACCCAAAGCCTGCGGAAAATGGGAACTTCCCTCACAAGGAAGCCATCCGCTATATTGGTCATCTCCGGCCACTACCTGACAGCCGAAAACTCCTGGCTGAAAGTACCTGCGCATTTCAACTGCTCTTACTACGATGTTGCCGGAGCTACCAGCTTCAGTACCGTAATACCGGAATTGTCTCCGCAAGTCAAAATAGATGAAAGCACCGATCTTGACCACGGCGCCTGGGCTATTCTCCGGCACATCATGCCCGATGCCAACATTCCGGTAATGGAATTAAGCGTTCCGGTCAGCCAGCGACTGGACTATCACTGGAATCTGGCGCAGCACCTGAAGCCATTACGGGAAAAAGGCGTGTTGATCATTGGTAGCGGCAACATTGTGCATAACCTGCAACTAAGCCTGCTAAAGGGTACCTTCAGCAATGGGAAACCGTATTCCTGGGCTATTGAATTCGATGAGTGGGTAAAAGCCAGGATCAATGAACGCGACTTCGGCAGTCTGTTCTACTACAGGAATCTGGGGAAACTGGCGCGCAGAGCCGTGCCTACGGAAGATCATTATATTCCTATGCTGTACAGCATTGCACTGGCAGATAAACATGAAGAGATTCACTACACCTACGAAGAAGTTCTTGCCGCAGTGAGCATGCGTTGCTTCACCGTAGGACGATGTTAATCGTCCTCTCTCAGGCGTTCGTCAGTATAGGTGATTTTCGTGCGGCCGTGTGGCGCAGGCACACCGTTTTCATCCACACTCACAAATACCATTTTATCCACCGTGAGTATCGTTTTCTGTGTGATCTTGTTCCTTACCTGGCAGGTCAGCGTTAAAGATGTTCTTCCGAAATGGGTCGCTTTGATCCCTAACTCTACAATATCACCTTGTTTGGCAGAGTTGATGAAATTGATCTCAGACATGTATTTGGTCACACACCTGTTTGTTCCCAGCTGAATAATAGAATAAATTGCGGCCTCTTCGTCTATCCAACGCAGCAGGCTGCCGCCAAATAAAGTCCCGTGTGCATTCAGATCTTCGGGTTTCACCCATTTACGTGTATAGAAGTTCATTCTCGATTGATTTTTGCCGTCCCCGGATATGGCACAAAATTAAACTACAGAGAGCTATAATCCCAATGGCATGCATTTACATCTTGTGGCTTAGTATGAACAACACGCCATCTCTTACTGATAGACATATCATTACATCCTGTGGCTTAGTTCGATCAACACGTCATCTATCACCGATAGAAGACAGCTAACGAGTGCTGAATTTACCCCATTGATCAATTTCCTGTACAACCAAAATCTATGCTTAGGCTCCACATCCCCAACAAGGTCAACTTCGGCGTAACACTTTAAAAATGCCTTACTTCCAGACTTTATATCTTAATCCTTTATCAACATGTATGAATGAAATAGTAGCAGACAGGGATTGGGTTCAACTACTCTGGATTTCAACAAACAAAAAAAGGCACTAAAAAACCCGCTGAAAACAAAAGTTTCAGCGGGTTTAAATTCGTTGAGCATTTCATGCCCTTTGATAAAATGAGTTCGGATTTCTCCTTTTCTGTTGTCCCACCAGGATTCGAACCTAGACAAACTGAACCAAAATCAGTTGTACTACCATTATACTATGGGACACCGTTATTTGGGATGGCGAAATTAGTATTTTTTCTCATTTCCCAAAAAAAAGTTTTAAAATTTCTTCTCAACCAACCACTTTCAGGACCTTATCCACTACAGCAGCAGGCGGGATCCACTCCATACAGGCATGGTCCCCCCTGAAACAGGGCTTATTGCCAAATATTGAGCACGGACGGCAGGAAAGGCTTTCCAGCTGCACTGTATTGGTCTCACTTTGCCCGAATCCCATAAAACCGGCAAATGGATGCGTAGCCCCCCAAATGGAGACCACCGGCACGCGGAACAGGGATGCCAGGTGCATATTGGCCGAATCCATACTGATCATCACATCCAGGTTGCTGATAATGGCCAGTTCCGCCGGCAGTTTGAATCGCCCTGCCACCACTACTGCTTCGGGGTATTTTATGGCCAGTGAAGTCAGTTGCGCTATCTCCACAGCACCTCCACCCATTAGCAACACCTTCACACCAGGCCGTTTTACCAGCGCGGCTAGTACCTCCTCCATCTTTGCCAGTGGATAGGTTTTTTCCTTATACGTGGCAAAAGGCGCCAGTCCTATCCATTTTTCCCCGTTTTTAGGCCCTGTAATGGCCATCAATTCGGATGTAAGCGGCTGACGGGGATATACAGGCCGGGTAGCGTTAATGGTCAGGGACAGCCCCAATTGACGGAATACGGTGGCATATCGCTCTATAGTACTGGTCAGCGGTAGCAGCACTTTCTCCTCTGGTCTCGCCAGGGCCTTCTTTTCTGCTCTTCCTTTGTCGATCACAGCTACCGGGCAGCCACTCAACCGGAAAAAGGTGCGTACGATCTGGGAGCGCAGTACATGATGCAGGTCAGCCACCGCATCTATTTTCCAGGTTTTCCTGATAGCCTTGTAAAGCCGGTATAATCCGCTAAAGCCTTTATGCTCCCCCTTCAGGTCGGCCGGAAAGAAGATCAGCCGGGGAATACCTTCACACAAAGCCTCCCAGTTCTTGTTAGACACAAAAACGATCTGTATGTCCGGATGCTGCTCCAGGACCTGCTGCATCACCGGAATGGTCATTGCCACATCCCCCATGGCGGAAAAGCGGATAGACAGTATCGTTCTCAATTGTTCTGGCATATATTATTTTCCCTTGTAAAGAACAGGGTTTAAGGCGGGATCATTGTACATTTTCATCTGCTTGTACACTTTCATGTACTTCTTACCAGCAGCAATATCTTCCAGCAGCTGGGAGATAGCGCTTCCCAGATCACTGCGCTGCTCCAGGAGAATGTCCAGCTTACGCTGGCAGGCCTCCCTGTGTTCAGGGGTAGCATCCGGACGGGTAGCTTCCTCCCGCATATGATAGATCTTTAGTGCCAGTATGGACAGGCGGTCTATCGCCCAGGCCGGGCTTTCCGTATTGATGGTGGCCCCGGCGCCCGGCTTCACATCTTTATATTTATCCAGAAAATAGCTGTCAATGTACTCCACCACATCTGTACGCTCCTGGTTGGAACGATCTATCCAACGCTTGATTTCCAATGCTTTCACAGGGTCGATCAGGGGATCGCGGATGATATCCTCCAGGTGCCACTGCACCGTATCGATCCAGTTCTTCAGATACAGCAGGTGCTCAAAAGCTGATTTTTCGTAAGGGTTCAGGATAGGCTGATGTACACTGTTATGCACATGATAATCGGCAATACTCTGATCAAATATTTGATTGTACAGTTCTGTAGACATGGGACAAAAGTATATAAATTGGCGAAATAGTCCATAGAGGGCTTCCCATCCCCCCTAAGCCGCCCTCCAAATGCAGGACTGTACAGTCTTAACATTCAAGTAACATGTAACACCTACATTTATTTTCCATTATAGCAACCACATATCAAACTATATGTCTGATAACCCATCCAGAATACTCTTTGGTCAATTATTTGAATCCAACAGGGAAAAGGTGTACCGGTTCGCATTCAAACTTACCGATGACCGGCAACGGGCGGAAGAAATCACCCAGCAGTGCTTCATCAAGCTCTGGGAAAACATGCATAAAGTACAGGAAGGACAGGATGTCTTCCCACTATTGTTCGTATTTACCAAGCACATTGTTATCGATGAAACACGTAAACTGTACCGCGAAAGAAAAACATTGACCCATATTTCCCAGCACCAACCCATCAGCAATGAGAACGCAGAAGAAAATGCATTGCTGAGAAAAGAATTCAATCAACAGGTACACAAGGTGATAGAACAAATGCCCGAACAAAGGAGGAACGTGTATATTTTGAGCCGTGACAAAGGACAAAGCAATAAGGAAATAGCCGACCAGCTTTCACTTTCACCAACCACAGTAAGAAACCATCTGACCCTTGCCCTGCAATCCCTGAAGCGGGAGCTAATGGTACGTTACGATATGGAGACCAAATAGTACAACATTAAAACACCATTTATGGACTTAAGGATTTTCCCACGTAAAATCGTATGCCTGTCAGGCATTGCGATGATCATGCTCTCCTGCCGGAAAGAAGATAAGATCATTCCGGATCCGCTTCCCACCGGCCCTGTTACACGCCTGGAAACAAGTAAGTGGATACTGGACAGCATGCGCTATTATTATCTCTGGAACACTGCCCTGCCCGAAAAAGCCGACACACAATTAGCCGCCATCCCCTATTTCAACACACTTAAACAGCCTGCAGACACATTTTCCCAGATCATTGACCTGAACGATATCCCCGGAACCAGTAAGAAAGATTTCCTGCATACCTTCGGCTTCGACTTCACCGTGGTATCTGTTAACGGAATAGAGCGCCCCCTGGGATTGCTGAAGTTTGTAATACCGGGCAGTGCTGCCTGGCAGGACGGACTAAGACGAGGCGACTATTTCACAAAGATCAATAATACACCGCTGACGCCACAAAATACGGCTGGCTTAAGTGAAGACCTCCTGGACAACCATCAAGGCACGCTTACCAAAGCTGACATTATAAACAATACAGTTAGTGAAACAAGGGAAATACCCCTGCAGGGTGCAACCTTGCAGGAAAATCCACTGTACAGCTACCAGACATTCAGCAACCAGGGACATCCTACCGGCTATATCTTCTATAACTATTTTGATGATTTCTACAACAATGCCCTGCTCGATGCATTTACTAAGCTCAAACAGGACGGCATAAAGGAATTGATCATCGACCTCCGCTACAATCCCGGAGGAAGCGTTGCAGCCGCAGCAGCACTGATTACGCTGATTGCACCGGCCACTAATGAAAACAGTATTTTAGCCAGGTATACCGGCAACGGGAAACTGGGCACACAATCCATCACTTTCGGACAGGCACTCGCTGTACCCGAAAGCAAAGTGGTGATCCCCTTCAGCAAACTGGCAACCGGCAGATCAGCAATCAGTCGCGTATTTATCCTCACTACTCCTCAGACGGCCTCCGCAGCAGAGCTTGTGATCAACAATCTTAAGCCCTACATACAGGTTATTACAATCGGAGAAAGAACATATGGAAAAGACAAGGGAGCAGTTGTTATAACTGATATGCGTAGTCCCCGCCGTTTATCGTGGGCACTGGCGCCTATTACCTACTTATTATCAAATGCAAAAGGCGAAGGAAATTATACATCCGGTATTGCTCCTGACTATACCGTCTATGAACTGAATACGCAGCCATTACTTCCGATGGGCGATCCTGCAGATCCGTTTATTGCAAAAGCCCTGGCTGTTATCAGAGGTGATGGAAGAACCACAAATTATCCAGCGGAAAGAACCACCATTCCCATTTATGATACCCGTGCAAAAGCCAGCAGGGAAAGCCGCTTAATACTGCCACGTAGATAAGAAAAGTAAAAAGGGGTTAACAAACGCCGGGGAAATCGATCTTTTTAGAAACATAGAAACATTTCATAGCGTATAGGTATCCGGGGTTAACTACAGCTAATAATCGTTGATATATTTGTATCGTTTGATTCCATCATCATACGAAGTGTAACCTTCAGCTAGCAGTTATGTATGCTATTATGAACATCCTGCTATTGTTATATCAGTAGGCAAGGATAGTGGTAGAATAATGAAAATAACTACCTCCGCCAAGATCATAGACCACCAGGTCGTTAATAAAGTGCGTAGCCATAAAATCATTGTAAGCCATTAAGCCCCCGGTTCCCATAGTTGGATCAAAAGCAGACCCCAGCAATATTTCTCCGGTAACAGGATCTCTGAGATCAAAGTAAAACATCGCTGTGCTCAGACCATATGTATAATCTATCTTCTTAAAATCAACCAACTGCCCTTTCTTAAGATGTTCAAATCTCCCAAGCGTGTCAATGCCGCCATCGGGACGCGTCCTGTACATAGTAAGTGTAAGTGAATCCGGTAATAGCGGATCTACATAATAGAAAGACCAGAGTTTCTCCGTATCCTTGATATCTTCCTGCCCCCCAATGTAAAGCGAAGGACTTGAACCTTCCTCACTACTGAGTTTGAGAATGGTCAGTACAACATTCTTCTCAGGAAGCGATAACAGGGTATCTATAACAGTCTTCCCTGTATTGGCATCCCTCACCAGGAAACGTTGCTCACTCTTGTGCTCAACAAGTTTTGTCTGACGTTCACCACTTAATAATGTGTCCCCGATCATTTCACCATCAATACTAGCCGTATAACGGGCTGAAGCACCCTCTAACGATATATTTGTTACAGTCACTTTTACTACCTCAGGAGCGGTCACCCTTTCACCGTCCTTACTGCAGGAAGTGGCCAGAAACAAAAAACCAGCAACTGCAATTGCTGTCATTACCTTCGAAAATGCATTTTTTTTGTACTTCATATTGTATTATCATTTTTTTTAAACCAGGCAGGTGATAACCATTATCCCCTGCCTGGCCGTTCATTCATCAGAAAATTTTTAGAAACCTGCAGTCCAACCAGCTAACCAGTTACCACCGGATACGCTAGCCAGAGGGAAAGCACCTCTGTAAGCTACACTTGTGTCAAAGAAGCTACCGCTGAAACCAGTGAAGTCAGCGCCACTTGCAGCAGGAGATGCTGGCAATGGAGCGAAGCTACCACCAGTAACAAATGGAGATGTTAACAGGATGTTCGCGTTTGAATTGGTTGCGTTAACCCAGATAGAGTTAAAGCCGGTCAGTGTACCGCCAACTACAGCAGGAGCAGTGAATGCATGTACCAGGTTGTTTCTGAAGAAAGCTGAATCAGCAATAGTTCCACCTGATTCCAGTGCTACACCTGTAGTATAACCCAGAATAACAGAGTTAACGATTCTGTAGCTTGAATTTCTTCTTAAACGAGCACCATTCAGTGTACCGGCAAAAGCTGAAGAAGAACCACCAACCAATGTCATGTTAGACACTTTAGCCTGTGTTCTCGGAGTCAGAGAAGAACCAGAAGCGTCGTTGTCTGATTCAATACCGTTTGCGTCAGCATAAGTGAAACCAGTTCTACGAACACCCAAAATGAACTGCAACGTACCGTTGTAACCGAAATCGAAATCGAAAATGTCGTCGTTGGTATTTAAAGAGGCCAGGTACTTAGCGTTCACAACGCCACCGAAGAATTCGAAAGAATCATCAGCTCCGTAAGAAGCTTCCAGGTGGTGCAGAACAGTACCTCTACCAACTCCACCAAAAGTGAAGCTGTTTAATTCGTTGTTAGCAGCGATAGCAGCACCAGCGTACTCGCAACGAACATAAGTTAACGAACCGGAAGATTCGCCATTGAGAGTTGTATCAGCGCTTCCGTAAGTAGCGTCGATACCAGCAGGTAAAGTCGGAGTAGAAATACCTTCGATGGTTGGAGAGAAAGTAGCGGTATTCTGGTTAGTTTTAGCGTTACCCAGAATTACGATACCACCCCAGTCGCCTACAGCAGGAGTTGCTTCAGCAGATGTGAATACAACCGGGCTGTTAGCAGTACCATTAGCGAAGATCTTACCTCCACGGGTTACAACCAATGCAGATGCTTCTGCAGCTGTTGCTTTCTTGATACCTTTAATCTGAACACCAGCAGCGATAGTGATACTACCTGTATTGGCTACATAGGTTTTACCATTCAGGAAGTAAGTACCGCTATTCAGTACGTAGTTAGTATCAGGACCGATCACCAGTGGCAGTGTTGCGCCGGAAGTGAGGTTGATGTTAACTACAGCCTGAACGTTTTTGTTTGGCGTCTGAGAATCCAGTGCTTCTTTTTTACAAGCACCGAATGCGATTACGGACAATGCAGCCGCAACAGTCATGAACTTTTTCATGGTTTTGATCTTTAGGGTTTAAGAGTTTTTTAGAATTTATAAAGATGATATGAACGCTTAGAAATTATAGGTCAGGTTTAAACTCATATTCCGTCCTTTAAACCACTTGTGATACACATAATCCAGTTGCTTGTTATACGAGAGACCTTTAGGATCATTGTTTACATTCTCTTTCAGCAAAGCTGGTTCATCCAGGTCTACAAACGATCCGCCACCACTTGAGTAAGGGCTCGTTGCAGATATATTTTGGTATATCACATAATCCTGTTGTAAAAGATCACTGATATTGAACCTTACCTGTAGTTTATTTTTCAACAGCATCGCACTCAACTGCAGATCCACTACATCCCTCGGCTTTTCATACTGGTCCTGGTAAGGGAAAACACCGCCACTCACAATGCGCCTGCCATATTTATTATAACTAATGTTAGCGCCGATCACCTTTCCGAAATAACCTATCCCACCATTGATCACATAAGGAGATAAACCCTGCAATGCACGTTTACGTGTGTCTGGTGTATTACCTGATGGTGCACCACCAACTGCATCAGATGCTGCTTTTATCAGCGACGCTACATCATAATTCACCTTCGCATTCATCCAGGAACCGTTTGCGCTTACATAAATATTTTTCAGCCAGCCGGATGCCGGGGATATAAAGCCTAAGGACTTGCGCAGATCAATTTCTACGCCGTTGTTTGTTGAACTCTTCAGGTTAAAATAGAAGTAGATCAACTCAGGAGAACCCAGCGCAGACACTAACTCTACCGGACTATCAAACTTCTTATGGAAAGCAGATACTGATATTATTTCTCCTGGTCCCGGATAATATTCATACCGCAGATCAAGGTTGGAGATCTTTGCATCTTTCAGCGATGTTGCGCCACGATAGATACTTCTCTCCCGGAACTCATAGTAAATGAATGGCGCCCTTTCCCTGAAATCTGCTCTTGCCAGTGTCTGTGAATAAGCAAACCTGATATTCATGGCAGGCGTGAGACTATACACAAGGTTGAGGGACGGTAACCAGTCAGTACGTTTATATTTAACAACCGTATCAACAGGAAGACCGGTTACAGTGCTGAAAGAAACACCGGTGATCTTCATTGCATTGCTTTCCATACGCACACCACCGATGAACCTGAACTTTTTAAGGAAATTAATGTCCACCATTCCATAAGCAGCATGTAATTTCTGATCACCTTCATAATTTTCTGCATTCTCTCCTGCTCCGGTGCTCGTCAGCTTATAGGTAAGATATCCCGGCTTCAGTAATGATTGCATCTGGTAATCAGCTAAACCATATGTCGCGTTCCTGATCGAATCGGGATTCCCAGTGGGGTCATTAAACAAACGAAGGGAGGTCGATTTAAAATCTGCCTGGCGGAAGTTACCGGCATATCCAAACTTGATGAGCTCATTCGCATCCTTTATTTTGAATGGGACCGAAAAATTCGCTGCAGCATTCTGTCTTCTCTCTTCCAGTCTTGAGTTAAAGATATTCAGTCCCTGCGTCATGTAGCCGTTATTGTCGGTCAATACGTACTCATAAAATCCCTTAGGACCTTCCACATGATATCCCTTCGATGCACGGGTATCAGGCTGATCCCTGTTCACGGTGATATAGTCGCCGGACCAGTCGATCTTCAGGTGTTTTCCCAGCACATGTTCACCTTCCAGCCTGTTCTGCAGTAATTCGTTAATGATGGTAATAGAGTTGTAGTATTGCACCGCATTACGGTCAGTACCACCCACTATCAGGAAATTGAACTCATTTCCATAATATACATCAGTCTCATTCTGAAATCTTCTGTTATAAAGATTCTTGAATACGATCTTATGGCCTTTTGTCTGAAAACCGATATTAGCAACTGCTCCTAATGCGGTATTGAACTGATATGCACGGGAACTGCTATCGTAGTGATAATTGGTTGGCTGAAAACGTTCTTCATTCATGATCTGCTCCTCATGGCGATAAGTGGCCGCCAGTGTAATGCCCAGCGTGGATGATTCCCTGATCTTTATTCTTCTTCCCAGCGACAGCTGATAGTTCTGAACAGGAGAATAGCTATACTTATGCAGTCCCCAGTTGTTGGGAATATTGGCATTCATTTCACTCATCTTGGCATAGTTGCCGGCAGCAGCGTACTTACGATATTCGTCAGCATTCCATTTCTTATTCCACCACTTACGGTTGCCATCATCAAATCCCAGATAGTCTTTATCGCCCCGCTGCGTTGCATAAAAATCCTTTCCTGTACTATTCGTATTGAATCCGCTACCCAATGTTATAGAGGCAAAATTCTCTACTGGTATATCTCTCGTATTTACCTGTACCAGACCTCCTGCAAATTCAGCAGACATATCAGGCGTGGACGTCTTATTCACAATGATATTGTCTATCAGACCGCTTGGTACTACATCGAAAGAGAAATTACGGCGGTTGGGTTCTGTACTTGGAAGATTTGCACCATTCAGCATTACGTTATTGTAACGTTCACTGAGCCCGCGCACTGTTACGAATTTGTCATCCTGTACGGTTAGTCCGCTCACACGTTTCAACACCTGCGCTGCGTTATTGTCGGGAGTTACCTTTATCTGCTCAGCACTGATACCGTCAGACAATGCTGCATTATTCTTTTGTATAGCATACAAGCCTTCTACTGAGGCTTTCTGATAACTGGCAGTGATCACTACTTCTTTTAAGGCAGAAGAAGAAGGCGCCATCACTACGTTCAGAGGAGTGGCCTTCTTTTCACTTACAGTGATATCAGTGATCCTCTTTGTTGTATATGAAATAAAACTGAATTCCAACGTGTATTTTCCCGGCTCCAGCGTCAGCTGATAAGTACCGTCAACCGAAGTGAGCGTACCTTTTCCACTGCTGGTCTTTACTGTTACTCCGGGTAATGGTTCATTCTTATTATCCACTACCTTTCCACTGATGAACCCATTCTTTACCTGTGCAGGTTTTTCCTGCATACCTTGCCTGATCACTATTTTGTTTTCGCTGTACATGATGTCCAGCGGAGCTCTTTCATCTAACCACTTCAATACATCTGACAGCTTGTTATTTTCCGTTTCTATAGCTTTTACCTGGCACCTGGCAAGATACTCCGGGTCATATACGAAAGTATAATTAGTCTGTTGTTGCAATGATCTGATAATTTCAGCTACTGATGTAGTGCCTACTTTCAACTTCACGCTCTCATTCAATTCGTTATACAATTGTCCCGCAAGTACTGATGATTGCCCGCATATAAGAATAAATAGGTTAAAAAAGATTGATACAGGCATAAAGATCCCCTTACAAAATCTGTTGATCGATTTTTGCATTTTGTTTTGTCCGATTTTATTTAATAATGCCTTTGTGCTAAGCTATATGGTTGCCGCTTTTATTTTCTTTTGATAATATAGTGGTTAGTATCCGCGCCGCATTCGTATGAAAAACGATGTACGTAGCTAAGTGTCTTTAATATAGATTTTATTGATTGTGTACTGTTGAATACACCAGATATCTCTTTTTTAAGCAGTTTCTTTTCCTTTATGGTAATCTTACAATTGTACCTGTTCTCCAGCATGGTGAAAGCATCTTCCAGTGTTGTTTTGTCAAAGACAAGCTTATAGTTCTTCCATCCCAGTACCACATTACTGTTAAATGCATGAGGTTCTCCGGGCTGTACTCCTTCTATGTACTCTATCATTTCACCCGGCTTTAGAATATGCCTGAACGGATTGCCTTTCAACATATGGCTCACCGCTACTTTACCCGTTACAAGGCTTATCTGGATCGCGCCATTTGCCCTGTTATCTGTTGAAATATTGAATGAAGTGCCTAATACGGTGGTTACCAGTGAGGCAGTATGTACGCGGAAAGGAGCTACCTGTTTGCTCACATCAAAATATGCTTCACCCTGCAACCATATATCGCGGTTCACACCATTATACTGCCTGTTATACACAATAGATGAATTTGCATTCAGCCATATGTTGGACCCATCAGTCATATGCACCAGCCGTACGGTATTTGTGTTATTGACGATTGTATCCGTCAGCAATGCCATCTTCACTCCTTTCTCCCGGCGTTGAGTGGTCCAGAGCCAGGACAGGACACTCAACAGTATCAATAAGGCTGCTGCAGCACCAAATACAGGCAGAAGATGGCTTACAGACTTACCCTTCTTTTGAGGCGCAGTCATCGGCACCACCGGTACGTCTGACACATCTTCACTGGCCTGCAGAAAATATTCGTCAGCCTCGGGCGTTACATCTCTTTCGAGATAAGCAGCTACTATTGCTGCTTCTTCATCCGTACAAAGACCTTTAAAATATTTATCCAGTAACTGTGCGTTTATTTCCATTTTCTTGAAATGCAGGGCGTCAATATTGTTTTTTGACCCAATACAATAAGAGTACGATTACAAAAGAAAGATGTCCCAATTAAAAAACGGAGTTCATAATTCCTTAACATTAATACCTGGTGGCAGTATCACCCCTATACAGCTGTCCTGGCAGTGAGGCTTTCCTAGGTATTGCATTTACCTTCCGGGCACAAAAAAAGCGTATGGTAGATACCATACGCTTGTTGTTAAGATTGTCATGTGAATGTTCGAGAATGCAAATCGTGTAGGCTTTTAATGGTCATTATGGGGTTCAGTGATTTTATTCAAATCATCTTCACTCCCACCCAATGAGAAATAATTGCCTTTATAAATATCTTTATTAAATGTTGTTCTTGATGTTGTTTGTTGTCGGCATATAGTCTTCTGATGTTAACTTTCGTTTCAGTACGTGCTACCTATCGTCAAACAATGTGATAAATATTTATTCATACATACATCATTTAATGAATGTTTGAACATCTATTCTTTCCTTTCTACTCCTGTATTCTTGCGGGCTTCCACTTTAGTGAACTATGATAGGTTCCCTCCCCTTCTATTCATTGCTCCTTTGGAAAAGCAATGCTCTTTGTTGACAAAGGGTTTTCTATTCATACGTGTCGTTGCGTCAAGGGTTACACACAAATCAATCCTCTATTTCCGGAAGTCTTCATGCAAATTACATCAATTCACTGAAAGTTCCACAGCAGTGGGATAAATTTTCAACCGTTTTACATACAACTTTTGTGTCAAACCCGCATTATTTTTATCCAGATTAGCTTTCCCGCAAGCGTTAAGCTGTTTTTTGTGTCTTCATGGCCAGGTAATACAGCGGGAAACCAATAACGATTATCAACAATCCGGATAAAGCATAGCCGCTCTCAAAACGAAGTAACAATAACGCCAATACGGATGCTACCACAATATACGCCATTGGTAACACAGGATAGCCAAATGCTTTATATGGACGTGGAATATCCGGGCGTTTGTTGCGTAACACAAAGATACCAGCAATTGTGATAACATAAAATATAAGTACACCAAAAATTACCATTACCAGCAAATCATTGTATTTACCAGTCAGACATAACAAAGATGCCCACACGCATTGTATCCATAACCCATTGGCGGGTACGTTGTTGTCATTCAGCTCAGCTGCTTTTTTAAAGAACAGCCCGTCCTCTGCCATAGTGTAGTAAATACGCGCACCGGACAAGATCAGCCCATTGTTACACCCGAAGGTGGAAACCATGATCATAACTGCAATCACCAGGGAACCACTACCACCAAAGATCTGCTCGGCTGCAACAACAGCCACACGGTCTTTCGCCGCAAAAGCAATATCATGCATTGGCAGTACGGCCAGGTACATCAGGTTAGCGCTCACATAAACAATGGTTACCAGCAGCGTACCCAGGAATAATGCACGGCCTATATTCTTTTGCGGATTTTTAATCTCAGCAGCGATAAAAGTAATATTGTTCCAGGCATCACTACTGAATAATGAGCCCTTCATAGAAATCGCAATTGCGCCACACAAAGCAAGCCCGGACAGCACTGAGGTAACTACCTGTCCATCTACCTGTGTCAGGCTCACAGCGTCCCAGGCATTTGTCCAGTTAGCATTCCATACCTCCTGTTTGGCTCCCAGCAGGAAACCGAATATGATGAGACCAAACAGAGACAGCAATTTCGCCAGCGTAAATACGGTCTGGATGATCTTGCCACTCTTTATACCGCGTGTATTGATCCAGGTAAGCAGTATAATAGAAATGATTGCCACTATCTGCGCAGCAGACACTTTCACAAAACCGGCGTTCAGCAGTATATGCTCTTCACTAAAGGCTGGAATGAGATAAGAGGAAAACTTGGCAAACGCTACTGCCACCGCCGCAATGGTTCCCGTCTGGATCACGCTGAACTGCGTCCAGCCGAACAGGAAAGCGACCAATGGATTATAGGCTTCGCGCAGGTAAACATATTGTCCTCCTGCTTTCGGATACATGCCAGATAACTCTCCATAGCTCACCGCTGCGATAATCGTAACGATACCGCCCAATACCCACATCAATGTTAACCAACCTGCAGAACCCACGTTACGGGCTATTTCTGCAGATACAAGGAATACGCCGGACCCTATCATGGAACCAGCTACGATCATGGTTGCATCCAGTAAACTTAAACTGGGGCGAAAGGCTGTGTTGTGGTTTTCCATATGTTCTGTGTGTCTATATGATTAAAAAAATCCCGTCTCAGTACTGTTTACGAGACGGGATTCCAATTTATAATTATTTTTCAAACGTTTTTGCTATAGCAACTATTATTTTTTCTCGGTAGTTGATGCATTTGCTTCGTTCAGGCCCTTAATTACTTCATTTGTAATATCATACTTCTCATCTTTGTACAAAACATTGCTGGCTCCGGTACGGTACGAAAGGATATAGGCATAACGTTTATTGCTGTTATACTTAGCCAGGAAATCGTTCAGCCTTTTCTGCAGTTCTTCGTTGAACTTGTTTTCCTGCTCTGCGTACTGGGAACGCATATTCTGCGCCTTGCCTTCCAGCTGCTGCTGTTTGTTATATAAAGCACGCTGGGTTGCTTCTCCCTCTGCCTGCGTCATAGTATTAGCTCTGCGTTGAAAATCAGCCGCTTCGTTCTGTAATGCGCGTACATTAGCCTGCAGTTCATTGTCAATAGCCTGCTGCTTTTTCTCTAACTCTGCCTTTTTCTCTTTAAAATATTCATAGTGAGCTTCAACGGTATCGATATCCACATATGCAATGATAAAGCCGTTATTAGATGCAACACTGCCGTCCTTGGCAGCCGCCGCCGGACTATTGTTTCCCTGTTTGTTAGTCTGTTGGCAAGCAATAAATGTTCCGGCTGTCAGTACCGCTAGTAATCCGCTTTTCACAAGTTGTTTAGTAGTGCGCATGTTGTTAGGTGGATTTTTTAATCTCCTTAAATACATTTTTAAAATTGAACGGCTAAAATAAGGTTTTTAGATGATTATACTTAGTCCCCGGCTTTCTTAACAACACTTTCACATATAAATTTTTTCCCAGCTCCGGAAGCCCCGTTAATGCGCGAATGTCGTTAGTTTGAAAGAATTTGCCTTCAATGCGTCCCCGTAAGCGATAATGGTATACTGCTTCTGGTCCTGGATTTCATAAGTAGGACTGTTAGTCCCCGTCAGGCTCAGGGAAGAGTCTGCATAACGGATGTCCACATTACGGGTCCCTACCGGCACTTCTATGAAATCAGAGGCGGCCTGGTAGCTCAGACGCCGGAAATACCGTACGCCATCCACATAGAAATCCTGGGTCAGCCGCGTAGCCGCATTTACATAGGTATCGCTCAGGTTAACAAACCGTAACTTGCCATAATTGGGCTTGGAGGCTCCCAGCACATCCTCGATAAGCCTCAGCTGCAGTACTCCGCTGTTGTTCTGCGACAGAAATACAGAATAATAATGCCCATTCCGTAAGCTGACCTCCCCGCCTCCTATTACAGTAGTATGATTCCCTGCACGATAGATGTTCATTGTATAACGCTTCGCCAGGAATGCATGATAGCCGGTACTTTCTCCGTATCCCAGCTCAGTGCCGATACTGGTGGTATCTATGGTCACGTCAAATTCCTGGTCTGGCACCGCTGTAAAGAAATTAATATGGGAACTGGTCTCCGGTATAGAGCTGTCACTCTTCTTACTGCAGGCAATAACACCTGCTGCTATTACTAACAATACTAAATAAAGCCCTTGCTTCATAACTATCATCCGGTAGTTTAATTGGCGGAAAGTTACAGGTAAAAAAAATGTCCCGTGCGTAATGCCGGGACATTTTTTTTATACATGAGTGTATCTCTTCTATTCTTCTTCGTCAAACTGGAACACTTCTTTGGAAGACGCCAGGATATCATATTCTTCTTTGGATCCTACGATCATGTTTTCGAACTCACGCAGACCTGTACCTGCAGGTATCAGGTGACCGGTGATTACGTTCTCTTTCAGGCCGAGCATGTCATCTGTTTTACCGTTGATGGCTGCAGAAGACAGTACCTTGGTTGTTTCCTGGAAGGATGCTGCAGAGATCCAGCTGTGAGTACCCAGGGACGCCTTGGTAATACCCTGTAACAGCGGGCTGGAGGTAGCCGGTTTTGCATCACGGAATTCCACCAGTTTTTTATCCTGACGGCGCAGCAGGGAGTTTTCTTCCCTTACCTGGCGCAGGGTAACGATCTGACCAGCTTTCAGCACGGTAGATTCACCGGCTTCTGTAACCACCTTCTTATCGAAGATATTGTCGTTTTCTTCAAAGAATTCAAATTTATCGGTAGTGTCACCTTCCAGGAAGCGGGTATCGCCCGGATCCTCGATGTTCACTTTACGCATCATCTGACGTACGATCACCTCAATGTGCTTGTCGTTGATCTTCACACCCTGTAAACGGTATACTTCCTGTATCTCATTTACCAGGTATTCCTGAACAGCAAACGGTCCTTTGATGGACAGGATGTCTGCCGGAGTGATAGAACCATCAGACAACGCTGTACCAGCTTTCACGAAGTCACCGTCCTGTACCAGGATGTGACGGGTCAATGGCACCAGGTATTTCTTGATATGACCTTCACGGCTTTCGATGATGATCTCACGGTTACCACGTTTGATGTTACCGAAAGCTACCACACCATCAATTTCAGATACGATGGCAGGATTGCTTGGGTTACGTGCTTCAAACAGTTCCGTTACACGTGGCAGACCACCCGTGATGTCTCGCAGTTTTCCAAGTATACGAGGAATCTTAACAATTACCTGACCAGCTCTAACAGCTTCACCCTCTTCAATTACGATATGGGAGCCTACCGGCAGGTTATAAGATTTCACCTCCTTATTACCGTCTACATAGATAGACGGGATCTTATTCTTGTCTTTGGTTTCAATTACCACTTTCTCACGGTGACCAGTCTGCTCGTCAGCCTCTTCACGGAAGGTGATACCTTCGATGATGCTGTCGAAACGGATGTTACCTGCGATCTCAGATACGATAACGGCGTTGTATGGATCCCATGTACAGATCATGTCACCTTTCGCAACTTTCTGTCCGTCTTTTACCAGCAGGGTAGATCCGTACGGAATGTTGTTGGTGATCAGCAACCTGTCGTTCTTCACGTCCATGATACGTAATTCACCGGTACGGCCAATTACCACCTGAACTTTTTCACCCTCGTTGTTTTCGTATGTAGTAGTACGCAGACCATCGAACTGGATAGTACCGTCGAATTTAGCCTGTAAGCCGGTATCCACAGAAGTAGAACCAGCCACACCACCCACGTGGAAGGTACGCAGTGTCAGCTGTGTACCAGGCTCACCGATGGACTGTGCCGCAATGATACCTACAGCATCACCACGCTGGGTCACATAACCGGTAGCGAGGTTCTTACCGTAACATTTCACGCACACGCCTCTGCGGCTTTCGCAGGTCAGCACGGAACGGATCTCTACAGTATCAATAGAACTGTCTTCGATACGGTGAGCGATATCTTCGTTGATCAGGCTACCCGCTTCAACGATCAGCTCCTCTGTATGAGGATCGAATACGTCGTGCAGGGATGTACGGCCAAGGATACGGTCGTACAGTGGTTCAACCACCTCTTCGTTATCTTTCAGTGCAGAAGTCGCAATACCACGGAGTGTACCACAGTCTTCTTCATTAATCACCACATCCTGTGCTACGTCCACCAGACGACGGGTCAGGTAACCCGCATCCGCCGTTTTCAGTGCCGTATCCGCAAGACCCTTACGGGCACCGTGCGTAGAGATGAAGTATTCCAATACGTTCAGACCATCTTTAAAGTTGGACAGGATCGGGTTCTCGATGATCTCAGAACCGGTAGATCCACTCTTACGCGGTTTTGCCATCAATCCCCTCAGGCCGGCCAGCTGTTTGATCTGCTGTTTGGAACCACGCGCACCGGAATCAAGCATCATGTACACAGAGTTGAAGCCCTGTTTGTCATTCGCCAGCTCACGGATCAGCGTTTCAGTTACTTTGGTGTCCACACGGGACCAGATATCGATGATCTGGTTATAACGTTCGTTATTCGTGATCAGACCCATGTTATAGTTATCCCATACTTCATCCACTTCGCTGGAAGCACCATCGATCATGTGCTGTTTCACTTCGGGGATGATCAGGTCATTGATATTGAAGGACAATCCACCACGGAACGCGGTACGGAAACCAAGCTGCTTGATATCATCCAGGAACTTCGCAGTCTTAGGGATATCAGTGTACTTGATAATGTCGCCAATGATCTCACGCAGGGATTTTTTGGTCAGCAGTGCATTCACATAACCAGCTTCTTTTGGAACGTGCTGGTTGAAGATCACACGGCCTACAGTTGTTTCGATCAGCTTAGTTTCGAGTTCACCCTTGTCATTACGTACAGTCGCTCTTACGCGGATGTTCGCATGCAGGTTTACCCGCTGCTCGTTATAAGCGATGATCACCTCTTCTGCAGAGTAAAAAGCCTTACCTTCTCCTTCTACTTTTTCAGTAGGAGTAGATTTCTTGCCTTTGGTGATGTAGTACAGCCCCAATACCATGTCCTGTGAAGGCAGGGTGATAGGCGTACCGTTCTGCGGGTTGAGGATGTTGTGTGATGACAGCATCAGTAACTGTGCTTCCAGT
Organism: Chitinophaga filiformis; assembly: GCF_023100805.1. Lineage (NCBI taxonomy): Bacteria > Pseudomonadati > Bacteroidota > Chitinophagia > Chitinophagales > Chitinophagaceae > Chitinophaga > Chitinophaga filiformis. Next base: position 2,057,601 of record NZ_CP095855.1, on the reverse strand, counting down.
ATCGCAGCATTGCTGAGCGGTACGTGCACGGCCATCTGGTCACCATCAAAGTCGGCGTTGAACGCAGAACACACCAGTGGGTGGAGCTGGATCGCCTTACCTTCCACCAGTTTAGGCTGGAACGCCTGTATAGACAAACGGTGCAGGGTCGGAGCACGGTTTAACATTACAGGATGCCCTTTCAGTACATTTTCCAGGATATCCCAAACCACTGCTTCTTTTCTGTCAACCAGCTTCTTCGCTGATTTTACCGTTTTAACGATACCTCTTTCTATCAGCTTACGGATAATGAACGGTTTGAACAGTTCAGCCGCCATATCCTTAGGCAAACCACACTCGTGCAGTTTCAGTTCAGGACCTACCACGATAACGGAACGACCGGAGTAGTCAACACGTTTACCCAACAGGTTCTGACGGAAACGACCTTGTTTACCTTTCAGTACGTCAGACAGGGATTTCAGTGCACGTCCACCTTCCGCTTTCACCGCATTTGATTTACGGGAGTTATCGAAGAGGGAGTCAACTGCTTCCTGCAGCATACGTTTTTCGTTACGTAAGATCACCTCTGGCGCCTTGATCTCGATCAGACGTTTCAGACGGTTGTTACGGATAATTACCCTGCGGTACAGGTCGTTCAGGTCGGAAGACGCAAAACGGCCACCATCCAATGGAACCAACGGACGCAGTTCTGGTGGTACTACAGGAATATATTGCATCACCATCCACTCAGGACGGTTTTCAACACGGCCATTTGCCTCACGGAAAGCTTCCACCACGCTCAGACGTTTCAGCGCTTCTGCTTTACGTTGCTGGCTGGTTTCAGTTGCCGCCTGGTTACGCAGCTGGTAAGAAAGGCTATCCAGGTCTATTCTGGCCAGCATCATTTCTACCGCTTCAGCACCCATCTTGGCGATGAACTTGTTTGGATCCTCGTCAGGCAACAGCTGGTTGTCTTTCGGCAGGGTATCCAGTATGTCGAGATATTCTTCTTCTGTCAGCAGGTCGCCGTAGTTCAGGCCTTTCTCCTGTTTAGCGCCAGCCTGTATGATCACGTACCTTTCGTAGTAAACGATGGTTTCGAGTTTCTTGGAACTCATCCCCAGCAGGTAACCGATCTTATTTGGTAATGATTTAAAGTACCAGATGTGTACAACAGGCACAACCAGGCGGATGTGGCCCATTCTTTCACGACGTACCTTTTTCTCTGTTACTTCCACACCGCATCGGTCACACACTATACCCTTGTAACGGATACGTTTGTATTTTCCGCAATAGCACTCATAGTCCTTTACGGGGCCGAAGATCCTTTCACAGAATAAACCATCACGCTCCGGCTTGTAAGTACGGTAGTTGATGGTTTCCGGCTTCAGCACTTCCCCATATGAGCGCTCCAGGATTGAATCCGGAGAAGCCAGGCTGATGGTAATGCTGCTAAAGTTTGATTTAGGACGATTTTCTTTCTTGATGGCCATTGTATGTTGTTTAAAGAAAATTCACATGTTATTCAGTCCGCGGGCATAGACAACGTCCATGTAGACCGTGTCTGATTATCTAAAGCCTAAGGCCCATAGTCTAAAGCGCTTGCTTAAGACTATGGACCATCAGCTTATGGACTAATTATTAATCAAATTTCAAATCCAGACCCAGACCGCGGAGCTCATGTATCAATACATTGAATGATTCCGGTACGCCTGCTTTTGGTATGTTATCGCCTTTAACGATAGACTCATATGCTTTGGCTCGGCCTACAATGTCATCGGACTTAATGGTTAACAGCTCCTGCAGGATATTGGATGCACCATATGCTTCCAGTGCCCACACCTCCATCTCACCAAAACGCTGACCACCGAACTGCGCCTTACCACCCAACGGCTGTTGTGTAATGAGACTGTATGGTCCGATAGAACGGGCGTGCATCTTGTCATCAACCATGTGGCTCAGCTTGAGCATGTAGATCACGCCCACAGTAGCTTTCTGGTGGAAACGCTCACCGGTTTCGCCATCATACAGGTAAGTATGGCCGAAGCTTGGCAGACCTGCTTCGTTGATATAGTTGGCAATTTCCTCAGTAGTAGCACCATCAAAGATTGGCGTTGCAAACTTCACACCCAGTTTCAGACCAGCCCAACCAAGTACTGTTTCGTAGATCTGTCCAAGGTTCATACGGGAAGGTACGCCCAATGGGTTCAGTACGATATCTACCGGTGTACCGTCTTCCAGGAATGGCATGTCTTCATCACGCACGATCTTCGCAACAATACCCTTGTTACCGTGACGGCCCGCCATCTTATCACCCACTTTCAGCTTACGTTTGCTGGCCAGGTATACCTTAGCCAGTTTCAGTACGCCTGCTGGCAGCTCATCACCAATTGAAATGTTGAACTTCTCACGTTTGTAACGTCCCAGTTCCTCATTGTACTTGATGTTATAGTTGTGCAGCAGTGTGTTGATCTGATCGTTGGTCACCTCGTCGGTGGTCCAGCCGAGCGGATTCACGTTCTGGAAGTCGATGTTAGCCAGGTTCTTGGAAGAGAACTTCGAGCCTTTTGAGATCAATACTTCACCGTAAGTGTTGGTGATACCCTGAGAGGTTTTATCCTTCAGCAGTGTCAGCAACTTACTCATCAGCACTTCCAGCAGGTCTTCTTCGTTCTTCTGGTGTACTTTTTCCAGTTTCTCCAAAGCCGCTTTTTCGCGGGTCTTGGAGTTCTTGTCTTTCTTGGCGCGGCTGAACAGTTTCTTGTCAATTACCACACCTTCTGTGCTTGGAGGCGCCTTCAGAGAAGCGTCTTTCGCATCAGAAGCCTTGTCACCGAAGATCGCACGCAGCAGTTTTTCTTCAGGAGAAGGATCAGATTCACCACGTGGGGTGATCTTACCGATCAGAATATCTCCCTCCTTAATGTGCGCACCAACACGGATGATACCGTTCTGGTCCAGATCTTTGGTAGCTTCTTCACTTACGTTCGGAATATCCGGGGTCAGTTCTTCCTCACCCAGTTTCGTATCACGTACTTCCAGTTCGTATTCATCGATGTGGATAGAAGTGAAGAGGTCTTCACGGCCCACACGCTCAGAGATTACGATCGCATCCTCAAAGTTGTAACCTTTCCATGGCATGAACGCCACTTTCATGTTACGGCCCAGCGCCAGTTCACCACCACGGGTAGCATAACCTTCTGTGAGGAAGTCCCCTTCCACCAGCTGCTGTCCTTTCTTAACGGCAGGACGCAGGTTGATACAGGTGCTCTGGTTGGTTTTAACGAACTTGGTCAGCTGATATATCTTCAGGTCATCTTCAAATGACACGAGTTTCTGCATTTCATCACGCTCATAACGAACATGAATTTCATTTGCATCCACGAATTCAACCACACCTTTACCTTCAGCGGTGATCTGCAGACGGGAGTCGCGTGCTGCTTTACCTTCCAGACCGGTACCTACGATAGGCACCTGCGGGTTGATCAGCGGTACGGCCTGACGTTGCATGTTTGATCCCATCAAAGCACGGTTGGCGTCATCGTGTTCCAGGAACGGAATCAGGGAGGCGCTCAGACCAACGATCTGGTTCGGAGCAACGTCCATGTATTCAACCTCACCTTTATCCAGGATCGGGAAGTCACCGGTTTCACGGGATTTCACCTTATCATTGACAAAGTTGCCGCTTTCATCCAGTGGTGCGTTTGCCTGTGCGATCTTTACAGAATCTTCTTCTTCAGCGCTCAGGAACTGTACTTTTTCCATGTCTACTTTACCTTCATTCACCTTACGGTAAGGCGTTTCGATAAAGCCCATGTCATTCACTTTCGCGTGTACGCACAGTGTGGAGATCAGACCGATGTTCGGACCTTCCGGTGTTTCGATGGTACACAGACGGCCGTAGTGGCTATAGTGTACGTCACGCACCTCGAAACCTGCTCTTTCACGGCTAAGACCACCGGGTCCGAGTGCAGAGATACGACGCTTGTGCGTGATCTCAGACAGCGGGTTGGTCTGATCCAGGAACTGGCTCAGCTGGCTGGTACCGAAGAAGGAGTTGATTACGGAAGACAGTGTCCTTGCATTGATCAGGTCCACCGGAGTGAATACCTCATTATCACGAACGTTCATTCTTTCACGGATGGTACGGGCCATACGGGCCAGACCAACACCAAACTGCGCATATAACTGTTCGCCCACGGTACGCACCCTACGGTTGCTCAGGTGATCGATATCATCGATCTCCGCTTTACTGTTGGTCAGCTGTACCAGGTATTTAATGATCGCGATGATATCTTCTTTGGTCAGCACTTTCATGTTCAGCGGTGTAGGCAGACCCAGTTTCCTGTTGATCTTGTAACGGCCTACATCTCCGAGGTCATAACGCTTGTCAGAGAAGAATAATTTATCGATGATACCCCTTGCTGTTTCATCATCCGGCGCATCGGCACCACGCAACTGGCGGTAGATGTGCTGAACTGCCTCCAGCTCGGAGTTGGATGTATCTTTATTTAAAGTATTGTAAATGATTGAGAAGTCGCCGCTCACCTCTTCTTTCTGCACAAACACGCTTTTCACGCCCATATCCACGATCGTCTCAATATTCGCTTCGTCCAGGATACTGTCACGTTCCAGCATGATCTCGTTACGCTCGATGCTCACTACCTCACCGGTATCTTCATCCACGAAATCTTCTACCCAGCTTCTGAGTACGCGTGCACCCAGTTTCTTACCGGCATATTTTTCCAGGCTCTTCTTGTCTGCTTTTACTTCGTCAGCCATTCCAAAGAGCTGCAGAATGTCCTTGTCTGTTTCGTAGCCGATCGCACGCAGAAGGGTAGTTACAGGGAACTTCTTCTTACGGTCGATGTAAGCGTACATCACATTGTTAATGTCAGTTGCAAACTCCATCCACGCCCCTTTGAACGGAATCACCCTTGCCGAGTAGATTTTAGTACCGTTTGGATGTATGGACTGTCCGAAGAATACACCAGGAGAACGGTGGAGCTGAGATACTACCACGCGCTCTGCGCCATTGATCACGAATGTACCTCTAGGGGTCATGTAGGGTATATTCCCGAGGAATACGTCCTGCACAATCGTCTGGAAGTCAACGTGCTCCTCATCGTTACAGCTCAGACGTAATTTCGCCTTCAGCGGTACAGAATAGGTAAGCCCACGTTCAATACATTCCTCTATAGTATATCGCGGAGGGTCTACAAAGTAGTCCAGAAACTCCAGATTAAAGATGTTGCGGGTATCTGTAATCGGGAAGTTCTCCTTAAATACTTTAAAAAGGCCTTCATTGTTACGTTTGTCTGGTGTGGTTTCTAACTGGAAGAAATCCTTGAAAGATTGGATTTGGATAGCCAACAGATCCGGTGTCTCAGTAACTTGTTTGATCTTTCCAAAATTTACTCTTTCGTTTGTTTGGGCTTTTTTTAGAGACATATTCGAAGTTAGCAGTTATATTAACTTATATAATATTGTGAAGTAAATCACAACATGAATCGGGGAAATTAAGACATCTTTGCCAAATACCCTCAAAAATTTCTGTCTTCTCTGCTGTGTCAAATCCACCGACCTGGTGATTCCCCCTTTTTGACGCTCCGAAAAGACACTTTCCCAAAGGGAAGAAGGCCAAAAGTGCCAGAAGCACTTTTGACCTTTATAAAGAGGTATCCTTTAAGCAAAGATTACTGAATTTCAACTTCAGCACCAGCTTCTGTCAGCTTAGCCTTCAGATCTTCTGCCTCAGCTTTGGAAACGCCTTCTTTCAGTGATTTAGGCGCACCGTCTACCAGTTCCTTAGCTTCTTTCAGACCAAGGCCGGTCAGATCTTTAACGATCTTAACTACGTTCAGTTTGCTAGCACCTGCATTTTTCAGGATAACGTTGAAGGCAGTTTTTTCTTCAGCAGCAGCAGCACCGCCACCACCATCATTAGAAACTACAACTGCAGCAGCAGCTGGTTCGATACCGTATTCAGATTTCAGGAAATCTGCCAGTTCTTGTACTTCCTTAACAGTTAAACCTACTAATTGTTCGGCTAAAGCTTTAACGTCTGCCATTGTATAATGTTTTTAAGAATTTTAAAGATTGTAATAATTTATATTGTGACTTGGAAGCCAGTGTTGTTTTGCGCGCCCGTCAGGCATTCAGCCAATTACTCAGCTGCAGGTGCTTCTGCGCCGGCACCTTCTTTCTTCGCTTTCTCAAGCAAGCCAGCGAGAACGCGTTTTGCAGGAGATTGCAACAGACCGATAACGTCTCCGATGAGTTCGTTCTTGGTCTTGATCTTAACCAGGGTAGCCAGTTGCGCATCGCCGGTGTAAACTTCATCACCTACGAAAGCTGCTTTCAGTTCTGGTTTTTCTGACTTCTTGTTGTCCTTACGGAAAGAAGAGATGATCAGAGCCGGCTCTTTAGGACTGTCAGAGAACATCAGGGCAGTAACGCCATTCAGCGCGTCATATACACCTGCATATTTCTCAGCATCCAGAGATTCCAGTGCCTTACGGATCAGGGTGTTCTTAGCCACCTTCATTTCTACATTCTTGTCGAAACAAACCCTTCTCAGGTTGTTTACCTGTGCAACGGTCAGAGACTCGGTGTTGGTGATGTAGAAGTTGTTATATTGAGAGAACTTGCTTTTCAGCAGCTCAATCGCTTCGTTTTTTTGATCTTTGTTCATAGCTTTTGTCAATTTGTTGATCTGCCTGATACTACCGGCCAATCATTAGTTTTGAACAGATTTTGTGTCAACTGTAATGCTAGGGCTCATTGTGCTCGCCATAGACAGTCCTTTCAGGTAAGTACCTTTCGCTGTAGCTGGTTTCAGCTTGATGATAGCGTTGATCAACTCCTGAGAATTCTGTTCGATCTTGTCAGAAGCAAATGATACACGGCCAATTGAAGCGTGAATGATACCTGCTTTGTCCACTTTAAAAGTGATCTTACCGCCTTTCACCTCGTTCACTGCAGCTGCTACATCGTTGGTAACAGTACCAGTCTTAGGGTTCGGCATCAGGTTACGTGGACCCAGGATCTTACCCAGTTTACCGATCTTAGGCATTACAGCAGGAGTAGCTACGATTACATCGATATCTGTCCAACCAGCTTCAATCTTCTGGATATACTCGTCCAGACCAACATGATCAGCACCGGCTTCTTTCGCTGCAGCTTCTTTATCAGGAGTGCAAAGAACCAATACACGTTTGGTTTTACCAGTACCGTGGGGAAGCGTTACGGAACCACGGATAGCCTGGTCTGCTTTCTTGGGATCTACGCCCAGACGGATATGTAAATCGACAGAGCTGTCGAATTTGGTGCAGTTAATATCTTTTACAAGTGTGGAAGCTTCTTTCAGGCTATAAACCTTATTCTTGTCCACCTTTGTATCGGCTGCTTTTCTTTTCTTAGTTGCCATTGCAAAATGTTTTAAAAAGTTAACCTGCTTTCAACAGGGTGACACAATTAATTCCAGGGAGCGTTACCATCTACTGTTATACCCATAGAACGGGCAGTACCAGCTACCATTTTCATGGCGCTTTCCTTGGTGAAACAGTTCAGGTCAGCCATTTTGTCCTGAGCTATTGCCTCAATCTGGGCCCAGGTAACTTTACCAACCTTGTTACGGTTAGGCTCTTTGGAACCACTCTGCAATTTGGCAGCTTCCAGCAGCTGTACAGCAGCAGGAGGCGTCTTAATTACGAAATCAAATGACTTGTCAGTGTAAACAGTCAGCAACACAGGCAATACCTTACCCATCTTATCCTGGGTACGGGCATTGAACTGCTTACAGAACTCCATGATGTTCACACCTTTAGAACCCAATGCGGGACCGATCGGAGGTGCAGGGTTGGCCTGGCCGCCTTTCACCTGCAATTTCACGTACGTAGCGATCTCTTTTGCCATGTTATAAAGTTTAATTTGGTGAAAACGTCTCATCTCTGACGAGACTCCCAAAACTAAAAGGAGAAAAATTTACCTTTTAAAGGGGATGCAAAGGTATATAATAATGAATTAAATCTCAAAAAGAATTTGCTTTCGGGCATTCTTTTTGCTATTATAATCAGTTCGGGTCGAAAATTTTACAATCCTATTACAAAACTATTTTATCTTAACCCAACAGTAAAAACTTTTCGGGCGTAACAATGTCTTAATGGTTCAGGACAAATCTAATTTAATTTAATGGAATTCCCATCCCCGTCGCATTTTTTAAAACAAAGATTTTCTCAACATCTTCCCCGTCCTGATATACTTATCCACAAACGCCTGTTCCTCGCTTACACGCTTCTCCAACACACGCAGCGATTCCTCCAGTTCACTGATATTTCCCCTGATCACTCCCTCATTCCGGTTCAATCCAGCCAGCCCCTTCCTGCTCTCCGCCAGCTTCCGCCCTACTGCCGCCACCATCTCCCTGATCTCACTGTCCGGCTTCAAAGGCTTAAAATGATTGTTCTTGAAGTGTACATATTCATTGAACAGGTTCACAGCCCGGTTATACTGATTACTGCTCCTGTTAAAATCGTCTATCGCCCTGTTCGCCGCCGCTATCTGCCGGTTCTCAGCAATGAACTTCACCAGGTGCTTATAATACACCAGCTCATGACTGATCAACTGGTTGGTCACACCTCCCCCTTCGATCCTGTTGATGACCAGCTGGTATTTCAACAGGTCATCCTTCATTGTTTCGTAGGCAGCCAGTGAATCTTTATAATGGAATACTGGCCGTTCTGCTGCTGCTTTCAGATTGTTGTCCCGGAACTCATCATGCCGGTAAGGATGCTCCATCAACTGCCATAAGGGGTCAAAGGGCATATGCGTGGCTACAAAGGCTGACGGCGCCACCAGGAAATAACTATCTACAGGCTTCCGGACAAATTTGTTATTGTTCACTACGCCCGCTCCCCAGGTCGGGTCTGTCATATACCAGGCGCTGTCTATCTTTACCGCTATCCACGCATGACTTGCATTGTCAATCCTGCCGTAGGTTTTGGTATACCCACTTACCAGGTGTACCGGAATGCCGGCCTCTTTACAAACCAGGTAATATAAGTTTGCATATCCCTGGCAAACCCCGATCCTGGTTTTTAAAGTCTTCTGAGCGGCATCCAGGGTGTCTTTATAATAATCAGGACTATACATATTGGGCACATCATACCCAACGTTCCATACCAGCCAGTTGTATAACTGGCGGACGAACTCTTTCCGGGACGTAGTATGTACCGATAAATAATGGCTCAGCGTTGCGGGCGTTACCAGGTCTGCTTCAGGTACTACCAGCGCCGGCGGGACCGGGCGCTCTGTGCTGATTCTTTCCTTAGGCTGGGCATATGTTAATGATACAGAGAAAAATGTGATGATAGTTAACAATATAAAAGTAACCCTCATATGTATAGCGAAAATATCTGCGAAACTAACGAATATCGCACAACTTCCGCGTTCATCCCATCCAACCTTCTCTGTTTTCAAACGTTATGATAACAACAAAACTCCACCAATTATGCGACGTCTATTGTTATTTTCAGCCTCAGTCCTCATCTCATTTTTATCGCTCAGCACTACTTCGCGGGCACAGACACAATCCGACGAAGAAAAAGCCTGGATGGCATATATGACTCCGGGCGACATTCACCAGATGCTCGCCAAAGCGGAGGGTGAATGGAGCTTCGATATGACGATGTGGATGAAACCTGATGCGCCCCCGACCACTTCAACAGGTACTACCGTCAACAGGATGATCCTGGGCGGCCGCTACCAGGAATCAATTCACAAAAGTACTTTTATGGGTATGCCTTTCGAAGGTCATGGCCTGCTGGCCTATGACAATGCTAAGAAAATATTCCAGAGCTCCTGGGTTGACAACATGGGCACCGGCATTATGAACACGGAAGGAACCTGGGATGAGGGTACTAAATCTATCACATTTAAAGGTAAGTCAGTCGATCCTATGACCGGAAAAGATATGGACATCAAAGAGATCTTCAGGATGGTGGACGATAACCATCATGTGATGGAAATGTACATGGTAAATGACGGGAAGGAATTCAAGACGATGGAGATCAAGTTTACCAGAAAGAATTAGGCATAAAAAAACCGTCCTGCTTAAAGCGGGACGGTTTAATATGATTACTGAAATAGTTAGCTGATTTTTTCTACCTGCATGAAGTTCAGTTCTACAGGAGTGGCACGACCGAAGATCTTCACAGTTACTTTCAGCTTCTTCTTGTCTTCTATCACCTCTTCGATGATACCGTTGAAGTCGTTGAAAGGGCCATCGATAATCTTGATAGTTTCGCCGACAATGAAAGGTTCGCTCATGGTCAGTCCGTTATCAGACATTTCATCAACCTTACCTAACATCTTGTTCACTTCAGCCTTACGCAGAGCGATGGGCTTATCTTTACCCAGGAAGTGAATAACGCCCGATACGTTGCGGATAGACTGGATCACCTCATCGGTCATTTTACCATCTATTGCTTCGATCATCACGTAACCCGGGTAGAAGTTCTTTTCGCGCATCACCTTTTTACCTGCCTGCACTTTATACACTTTCTCTACAGGTAAAAATATCTGGGTGATCACGTTACCCCAATCGGAGCGACGTACTTCGATGTCCAGGTACTCTTTTACCTTCTTCTCTTTACCACTCACTACGCGCAGAACGTACCATTTGGTGTCCTGGGTGGGAATGTTTGTTTCTTCTGCAGGGTTATTGGATGCATCCATCATTATGATATGATTTTATAGTACTGTGTTAACATGAGATGTGAGAGGGCGTCCATACCCCAAACAATCGCAGTGATAACTACAGTGGCAATTAATACGATCATTGTGGAAGACTGCAGCTCCTGCCATGTAGGCCAGGATACTTTATGCACCAGCTCATGATATGACTCCCGGAAGTATGCTCTAACCTTATTCATTGGTGTAAAAGATTAACCGTTTGAAAACATGAAAGGTGAAAAGCCTTCACTTTTCACCATTGTTAGCACGGGCACAAGGATTCGAACCCTGATCAAAGGTTTTGGAGACCTCTATTCTACCATTGAACTATGCCCGTGTGTGTAAAAAAAGACCATTAGCCGCCAGCTCCAGGCTACCCGGCGAAACAAATTTACATAAATTAAATTTATTCCGCTGACCGCAATTTGCTAATTGCTAATGGCCTTTTATATCAAAAAAAGTGATTACTTCAGGATCTCAGTAACCTGACCTGCACCTACGGTACGTCCACCTTCGCGGATAGCGAATTTCAGACCTTTTTCCATAGCGATCGGAGCGATCAGTTTTACAGTCAGAGAAACGTTATCACCAGGCATAACCATTTCAACACCTGCTGGTAATTCAACTTCACCAGTTACGTCAGTTGTACGGAAGTAGAACTGAGGACGGTATTTGTTGAAGAACGGAGTGTGACGGCCACCTTCTTCTTTGCTCAGTACGTATACTTCGCATTTGAATTCAGTGTGCGGAGTGATGGAACCAGGTTTAGTGATAACCATACCACGACGGATCTGAGACTTTTCAATACCACGGAGGAGCAGACCAGCGTTGTCACCAGCTTCACCTTCATCCAGCAATTTCTTGAACATCTCAACACCAGTACATGTAGAAGACAGTGGTTTTTCGATCAGACCAACGATTTCTACTGGCTCACCTACTTTAATCTTACCACGCTCGATACGGCCTGTAGCAACAGTACCACGACCAGTGATAGAGAATACGTCTTCAACAGACATCAGGAATGGCAGATCGATCGGACGAGGAGGCAGTGGGATGTATTCATCAACTGCAGCCATCAGTTCGTCAACAGCAGCAACCCATTTGTCTTCACCAGCCAGAGCACCGGTAGCGGAACCCTTGATGATTGGTGTGTTGTCACCATCGTAGTTATATTTGCTCAGCAGTTCGCGGATTTCCAGTTCAACCAGTTCCAGCAACTCAGGATCATCAACCAGGTCAACTTTGTTCATGAACACAACGATACGAGGAACGCCTACCTGGCGAGCCAGCAGGATGTGTTCTTTAGTTTGTGGCATTGGACCATCTGTAGCGGCAACCACCAGGATAGCACCGTCCATCTGCGCAGCACCAGTGATCATGTTCTTCACATAGTCAGCGTGACCAGGACAGTCAACGTGCGCGTAGTGGCGGTTAGCTGTCTGATACTCAACGTGTGCTGTATTGATGGTAATACCTCTTTCTTTTTCTTCAGGAGCCGCATCGATCTCATCATAACCTTTCTTCTCTGCCAGACCCTTGTTTGCCAAAATGGTAGTAATGGCAGCAGTTAAGGTAGTTTTACCGTGGTCAACGTGGCCGATGGTACCAATGTTTACGTGGGGTTTATCCCGCTTAAAGGTTTCTTTTGCCATTGTATTTTTTTTAGATGGTTTGTAAAGATTGTATTGATAGTTGTTTTTAAAAAACGGTTTTACAAACTTGTGCCGCTGATGAGAATTGAACCCACGACCTTTCCTGGTATTCACCAGGAACGCTCTGCCACTGAGCTACAACGAAATCCGGATCCCGGATGTTTGGAAATCCGTTGAGCTGTTGATGAGAATTGAACTCACGACCTCTTCCTTACCAAGGAAGTGCTCTACCCCTGAGCTACAACAGCATTGAAAATCTTTTTAAAGAACTTTCATCCCATGTAATACCAAGACAAAAATTTCGAACCGGTATTACGATGAGCGGGAGACGAGGTTCGAACCCGCGACCTACAGCTTGGAAGGCTGTCGCTCTACCAACTGAGCTACTCCCGCATATTTAAATTGATAATAAACTAAAGAACTAAAGCGACTCCACATCTCTCTACTCTCTATCTTCTCTTCAGGAGAATCTGCATTTAACAGACAAGTTCCGCCTTTGCTAAGGGGCAAAGGCGGAACATTTGCACTGAGTGGGCAGGATAGGATTCGAACCTATGAAGTCGTAGACAGCGGATTTACAGTCCGCCCCATTTGGCCACTCTGGAACCTGCCCTTTTTAATCCTTAAACTCCTTTCCCAAAATCACGTCCGTCCGGACCATTTTTTTGCTTCGGAATTTTTCCGGAGCCAGCAGAGGGATTCGAACCCCCGACCCACTGATTACAAATCAGTAGCTCTGGCCAACTGAGCTATGCTGGCTTATCTTATTCAAGAATCTTATAAAAGGTATCCGTTATAAGAGGGTGCAAAAATAGTTGAATTTAATTAATCTCAAAATCTTTTTTTCAGCACCCGGATACAAATTTTAAGACTTGTATTAATTGGCTAAAACACCCTACAGTAAAGAACTTTACTACCTTTGCCGATCCCTTTTTTCGATCGGGATGGCAAAGGTAGTAAACAGATATTTAATTCCAAAATATTTTTAAGATTTTACTGAAATTTCTTCTCTTTGGTTTTCTTAATCTGGTTAACAACCGAGTCAAAGGCGAGATCAAACGACTCTTCGAAGGATTTGGATTCGTGCTTTACAAATAAGTCTTGGCGGGGGATGTGGACTTTTATTTCAGCTATTTTATCCTTAATCTGATGGGCAATTCCATCTAATTTCAGAAAAACTTCCACGCTGATAATCCGATCGTAAAAAGTATTGAGTTTCTGAATTTTTTTACTCACATGGTCAATCAACTTTGAGTCAGCATCAAAATGTACTGTTTGAATTTGAACGTTCATAGCACTAATTTTTAGTTTTAAACAATCTTGTACATGCTCGTAACATTACGTCCATAGGCTTTCATTGTTTTAATGGTAATGGATATCGACTAATGTAAAAAGTATACAAAGAACTCATTACTAATTTAGTCACTTTTCGACTCTTTTACATAACCATTTAGTAATATTTTGTTAAAGTACGGCAGCTCCCTCCTACTCCCCTTTTGGATGTGCTTTCCGGTATGCCTCTCTCAGCTTCTCGATGCTATTATGTGTATAAACCTGTGTGGAGGCCAGGCTGGAATGCCCCAGCAACTCCTTCACTGCGTTCAGATCAGCGCCGTTGTTTGTAAGATGCGTAGCAAACGTGTGACGCAGCACATGCGGACTCCTGCGACTAAGTGTCGTAATCTGGTGATCAGTCAGATACCCCCTTACCACATTGTAAACATATCTCGGGTATAATTTTTTTCCGCTCCGCGGATTTACCAGCAATACCTCCTTATCATATTCAGCCAGCTCCTTCCGGCGCATAGCCCGGTACTCCCCTATTGCATCCCTCAATAAGGTACTGATCGGGATAATCCGCTCCTTATTGCCCTTTCCCAGCACTTTTATGGTTAGATTGCCCGTATCTACATGCCGCTCCTGCAAATTGATCAACTCCGACAAACGGATGCCTGTATGATACAACAGCTCAAATATCATCCGGTGCGTCCTGCCCTCCAGGTCATCCGCAAAAATCGGCGTATCCTCCTGCCCCCTGCGCATACTCCGGTTGTCTTCCACCGCCTGCATGCCCTTTTCGTCAATAAAGCCAGGCAACCGCTTCCCGATCTTGGGGGCAGTCACTTTCGTCATAGGAGAAATGGTAATTTCCCCATGACGCAACGCATATTTGAAAAAGGATTTAAGTGTGGAGATCTTGCGGTTAACACTCTTGGCAATCATGCCCTCCTCCATCAGCCAGGCCAGCCAGGTACGGACATGCGAATGCGATATGCCAGAAAGTGACACATCGCCATAGTGAGATCTTAAAAAAATAAAAAACTGGGTGAGATCCTGCTGATATGCAGTAGCAGTATGTGCAGAATAGCGCTTCTCAAGCCGGATGTAAGCCAGAAAACGATTAGCTACCGGGTGTAAGACTTCACTCAAAATAAAAAAGTTGATGATTGTAAAGTTATAATAAACCTTACAATCATCACATATTTTGTGTGGGGAATTACCCCCGATAGAATCAATCGTCTAATTTACCACTGGCCAATTGCTGTTTGTAAACAGCTTTCAACACTTCAGTACGACGCTTAACAGAAGGTTTTGTGAAAGATTGACGTGACCTGAGTTGCAGCAGGATACGGGCTTTCTCAAATTTCTTTTTGTATTTTTTGAGCGCCTTGTCAATGTTTTCGCAATCTTTGGAATCGATGATCAACATAATATAATACTCCTTTTTTTCAGGAAGGCAAAGATATAACATTCCTTTTAATTATCAAAAAAATGTCAGGACCTTCTGGCCACGGCCATCTCCCCATTATTACTTAATTTAGCCCTATGTTTACAGGAATCATAGAATCATTAGGAGAAGTAATAGCCACCAGGCAGGAAGGCACCAATATGGTCATCACCATCCGCTCTTCCCTCGCACCGGAACTGAAAATAGACCAGAGTGTAGCCCACAACGGCGTTTGTCTGACCGTTACCCGCATAGACGGCGATACCTACGATATTGTTGCCGTTGCCGAAACGCTGCTGAAAAGCAATATCGGCCAACTTAGCCCCGGACAAAAGGTAAACCTGGAAAGAGCCATGGTCTTTAACGGGAGGATTGACGGGCACCTCGTCCAGGGCCACGTCGACAGCACAGGAGAATGTATTTCCTGCACGCCTCAGGGTGGTAGCTGGGAATACCGCTTCCGTTACCCCGAACAATTTGCCGGCCTGATCGTGGAAAAAGGCTCCATTTGCCTCAATGGCATCAGCCTGACCATATATAATGTGACCAATACGGAATTCAGCATTGCTGTGATTCCATATACATATGAACACACAAACATCTCAGCCGTTCAACCCGGCCACACGATCAACCTGGAATTCGACATCCTCGGAAAATTCGTGGCCAGGCAGCTTGCTGTGAAATCATAGCTAAACACCCACTTATGCAATTAACCTCAGCCCTTGCCATCCGCTATCCGGTCATCATGGCTCCCATGTTCCTCGTCAGTAACGAAAAAATGGTTAAAGCCGCCATGGACAACGGTATTGCCGGCACATTCCCTTCCCTCAACTATAGAAAAGAGGGAGAATTGAAGCAGGTGCTGGAGCATTTGAACCAACACCGGGCACAACTGCCGCCCGGCCAGGGCACCTATGGCGTTAACCTCATTGTTCAGAAGACCAATCCACTGTATTCAAAACACCTGAAAGACTGCGTGGCGGCAGAAGTACCTTTGTATATCACCTCCCTGGGTAGTCCCAAAGAGGTGATTGCAGCCGCACACAGTTACGGGGCTAAGGTGCTTTGCGACGTTACCAATATACAACATGCCGAAAAAGCGGCCCAGGCCGGCTGCGACGGTTTTATTGCTGTATGTGCCGGCGCCGGAGGCCATGCCGGTCCATATCCGATGCATATCCTTGTTCCTGCCCTGCAGAAAGCATTTCCCGAAAAACTCCTGGTTGCCGCAGGTGGGATCGCTACGGGTCAGCAACTGGCCAGTGCTCTCGTGCTGGGCGCCCATGGCGCCTCTATAGGCACACGTTTTATTGCCAGTGAGGAAGCCGGCGTCAGCAATGAATACAAGAACGCCATCCTCGATTATGGTATGGAAGATATCGTATTGACGGAACGCCTCTCCGGAACTCCCTGTAATGTTATCAATACCCCCGCAGCAAAAAAGATCGGCTATAAACAGAACTGGCTGGAAAAGCAACTCAATAAAAATGCCCGTACCCGTAAATATTTCAAGATGTTGGTGCAGCTGCGTGGCATGAAAAAACTGGAAGCTGCCGTAAAACCAGGCAATTACCAGCAACTCTGGTCAGCCGGTCAAAGCGTCGAAATGGTGGAAGATATCAGCTCCATCCATGACATTGTGAACAGGCTGGTACAGGAACTGGAAGAAACCCTGGAGAAAACAAGCCAGTTGCTGGTTAAATGAAACCATCCTGCTGCAATCTCAGGCGGCAACATCATCATGATCCGTACCGGTGACCACTTCATGCCATTCAGCAATTTCCCTCTCAAAAGCGGCAATCTTTTCCCTGAATTTAGCCAGGGTATCGTTCCCCAGTGGCAGGTGTACCGGAGGTTTCTCCGCATGCCCCAGTTTCAGGAAGGCCTGCGCCAGCTTTACAGGATCGCCGGGTTGCTTTTTGTTTACTGTTGCTGCAAAAGAGCGCATTTCGCCAACGGTGGCTGCATAGTCACTGATCTCATTGCCGGTTTTCACCAGGGAAGAGTGGTCAAGGAATTCTGTTCTGAAGAAACCGGGAGCTACTACCGTAGCATAAATACCCAACGGAGCCAGTTCCTGCGCCATTGCTTCGGTGATGCCTTCTACCGCAAATTTGGTAGAACCGTAAATACCCCAGCCTACATAGCCAAATAAACCACCTACGGATGAAATATTGATGACATGACCGGATCCCTGCGCCCGCATATAGGGCAATATTGCACGGGTTACATTCAACAGTCCGAACACATTTACTTCATAATTATCTTTTACTTCCCGGGCGGTGGCCTCTTCTACCCCGCTTAGTAAACCATACCCTGCATTATTTACCAGGATATCAATTCTTCCGAAAGCGTCAACAGCCTGCTTAGCTGCCGCTTTCGCCTGTTCCTCATTTGTGACATCAAGTGTTACAACAGCGAGATGCGCATGATTTCCCAACCGGGCAGCCAGGTCTTCCGGCTTGCTACGTACGGTAGCAATCAGTTTGTCGCCTGCGGCAAGAACCGCCTTTGATATTTCCAATCCAAAGCCCCGGGATGCTCCGGTGATGAACCATACTTTCTGTGTTCCTGTGTTTTTCATTTTGCTTGTATTTTATGATACAAAGATGAAAACAAGCCTGCAGCCGGGCTTTAGCAAAAACACTGAACCTTTTATGAAAATCAAAGATGATAGGTCTTCCTGAATTCAGCGGGGGTAATGCCGGTATTTTTCTTAAAGAATGAGTTGAAATTGGGTTGCTCGGCGTAACCGATACTGTACCCGATCTCCTGTAGTGACCAGTCGGTTTGCAACAGTAATACTTTGGTCTCGTCCAGTAAACGGTTCTTGATATGGGTACTTACATTCTGTCCTGTGTGCTTTTTCAACAGGGCATTCAGGTAGTTGGGATGCACTGCCAGGTCTGCAGCAAACTCCTTGGCGGTCCTGATCCTGATAGGCGTTTCCTTATTGATACCAGCAGTCTCCGCTTCCAGCAACCTGAAAAATTCATGTACATGACGGAACTCATCCGTCACAGTGTCTGGTGGAGGGAAATCGCCAATCTTGGCGCTTTCCACCATTATCAGCTGCAGGTAAGCCTGCATCGAATCATCACTCCACTTGCTGTTGAGCAGCTCTTCCTCCTTCATCTTTGCAAATAATTGTTCTAATGTCTGTACATGCTGTTCCTTCAGCCTGATCACACTCTTCGACTTGTCGGAGAAAAGTGCGAATTTGTCCATACCTGACTTCAAAATGGGATGTTCATTAACAAAGGATTTTCTGAAAAGGCAGTAATATCCGCCTGACTCCTCCGACAGGTTTTTCCAGGAAATGATATCATTGGGATGGATAAACAGAATGCTGGGCTCTTCCAGGTAATAGGTATTTAATCCCATTGTAAATATGCCGGCCCCTTTCGTAGTCAGCAGTATCTTATAGAAATCCCTCCGGTTGGGAGACAGGTAATTCCGGCATTCATGAATTTCCCTGTTAAACACCCTGATGGTCCAATTTTCAAAATATTCACGGAATACAGGAACCAGGTCAGGAATATCTCTCAATGTATCTATGGTTCGGCTGTCAAGCGTCTGAGATGGCATAACTGAGTCTATATGACTACTAATTTACTGTATTTGTCACAAATACCCCCTAAGGTTGGCATCTCCGGCAAGCTGGCAGCCAGGGGCTATTAGCTACCTTAGTACTCACCAATACTGTTTAAAATGGAAGTACAACCACTTAGCAGCAAAACTTTTGGCTTTATGGTATTGTATGACATGCATACCACTTTTTTCTCAAATGTCATTGCCGGCATTTCCGAAAAAGATGCCAATGAACGCCTGGGTACAAAAGCAAATCATATGGCATGGCTGGCAGGTAGCCTGGTACAGGAGCGATTCGAACTAGCCAGATTGTTCGGCATCGACAAACAGCAACAGGCACATGACCTTTTTAAAGACCATAAGGGCATACAGGATGGCGCCATCTATCCGGCGCTGAGCGATTTTGAAAAAGATTGGAAGATCATTTCCCCGCTTTTGAGAGAAGCGCTGCTCAATGCTGACGACGAAAAATTTGATGAGCCCTTTGAAATGCCGGGTATGAAAATGAGCGTGTTTGATCTGGTTTCCTTTCAGACTTACCGCGAGGCCAACTGTATCGGACAACTGGCATTGTGGCGGAGGCTACTGGGCTACGAAGCCATGAAGTATATGTAAGACCTGCTTACACAACAACGTATAAGTCCCCGGAAATGGTTTATTTCCGGGGACTTATACGTTGTTGTGTAAGCAATCCTGAATCAGATAAAAGCAAGTTATCATCTATACAGCCACCTTGTCAATCGCCTTCTGTAATGCTGTCTCCTTGTACCCAGGCATATCACATCCTTCCGCCCAGAATGTGCTGATATCGGTTATACCAATAAAACCAAGAGACGCTTCCAGATACGGAACAGCAAAATTATATGTCTGCATTGGTCCTTCGGAATAAATACCGCCTGATGACACAGCCAGATATACTTTCTTATTATTGACCAATCCCTCTTTCTGACCACTCGCAAAAGAGAACGTTTTTCCTGCGCGCATCACATGATCCAACCATGCTTTCAGTGTTGAGGGAATATTGAAATTGTAAATCGGAACACCTATCACAATAATATCCGCATGCATTAACTCATTGATCGCTTCTTCAGAAGCTTTTTCCACGCCCGCTATCACCTCCGGTGTTACTTCTCCCAGTCCACCATACACTTTTAAATGCCCTTCGTGAAAGTGCTCGTATGGCTCCTTTGCCAGATCTTTTACATTAACAGTACTACCTGGATATTGCACGATCAGCTTTTCAATAACTGCATCCGCCAGCTGCGTACTTTTTGATTCAGCCCCCTTAACACTGGATATAATTTTTAGTATCTTTTTCATGCTAGTTTGATTTATTTAACTTGTGATAAGTGAAGTAGGATACCGCCAGTACAGCAAGGAAAATAAATGGTACAACCGGCACCGGCATTGGGTCTCCCGAAAAAACATGAGCAATACCTGCGGATATGAACGTAAAGGTGAAACCTGCATATGTCCACTCCTTTATCCTGCTGCCAACCGGCGTGAGTAATAACACAACACCTATCAGTTTGGCTATAGCCAGCTCAATTCTGAAGTAAGCCGGATAACCCAGATGCTGAAATGCCTGATCTATTTTTACATCGGTAAAATAGGCATAGCCTGAATATGCCATCATCAATGCTATCATCGCAGTGCTGATCCAATAAACAATCCTTAATGTTTTCATTTGATTTTTTTGACAGGACAAAACTATTTACAATTGCTATTAAATAGTTAGTAGTATACCAAAGGTTAGTGCTAACCTGCAGGATAGCATCCAGCCAATCTGCGCCGGCACCTTTCTCTTCCCTGGCCATTGACACTCATAGCATAGCGCCACGGCATCTGTTAAGAAACATAAAAAACCGCCTATACTTGTAAATGTGGAATGATTTTTTCAGCTTTCAGGTAAAAAACACATTGAGAGCCATTTTAATCATCGCGCAGTTATTGCTTTTTTTTAATGCCCAGGCACAGCAAAACAATATAACCAGCGTTACTGCCAGTTATGACCCGGCTTCCATAGCCGAATTATATGATCACATCCCTATAGGGTTGGAATTCAGGTATGCAAACGGACAGGTAAGAAAAACGGAAGGATATTTACAAGGGGCTTACCGCTGGAGAAATATCAAAGTGACCAGCTCTGCCGGCAGTGTCCAGAACGGCTATTTACAACTCGACAGACAACGGGCGGCGAAACTGCATTACCAGGTAGAGCTTACTATTACAGTACCTGAAAACCCACAACCACTGACAACCACGTTAATGCTCCCGCACCTCGAAAGTATCCGTTTCAATCACTATGCCGACAGCCTGAAAAGAGGCATCCGGTTTTACCTGAATGTGGAAGGTGCCTTCAGTAGCGGAAAGATCTATCCGCTGGATACAGCTGCTATTAAATTTACGACCAGTGCAGGAAAATTGCTGGGGCAGGACCTGCTGCTGAACCCTGATGACGCTACCCGCGCTATCACTGTTACAGCAACCAATAAGAACGATCCGGCAATGTCTATATCGGGTACAATACCCGTGAAACAACTCCAGGATAAATGATCCAGGGCCCCGGAGCTGATTTCCACCGCTAAATAAGCGCCCTGGCTTTCAGCTCCAGGTATTTGTTGATCACATTTAATGTGAGTTGTTCCGGTGGAGTAAGTAAGGACAGGATACCATATTTCGTAAGCTCCCTGACCATCAGTTTCTTTTCATAAGCAAATTTCTGTGCAATCACCTGACGATAGATCTCTTCCACAGTATGCACGTGATCTTTTGTTACTTTCTTAAGCTCTGTATTTTCAAAGAAAACTACCAGCAACAAGTGATACTTTGAAAGCCTGCGCAGATAGGGTAGCTGCCTTTGCAGCGCCGTCATAGATTCAAAATTGGTGAAAAGTATCAGCAGGGAACGCTGGGAAAAAACACTACGCAGAGTAACACTCAGCCGCTCATAATCACTTTCCTGCCACTGTGTTTCCTGCGCATATAACTTCTCCAGTATCAGGTTCATTTGCGTCTTCTTGGCAGAGGAAGGCAGTACGTCCACCTGCTGCGCTGCAAGCGTAACCAGCCCTGTTTTATCTCCCTTCTGCAAGGCAATATTACTGAAGATCAATGAGGCGTTGATAGCATAATCCAGTAAAGACAATCCTTCGAAAGGCATCTTCATGGCCCTGCCTTTGTCAATCACACAATATACCTGCTGCGATTTCTCTTCAACATAACTATTGACCATTGGCGTACCTCTGCGCGCAGTGGCTTTCCAGTTCAGCATACGTACATCATCGCCACGCACATATTCCTTAATATGATCAAACTCCATGCTATGACCTGTTACCCGCTGTTTATGCACCCCCATTTCCTGTAACCGGCCATTGAAAGAAAAGAACTCATAATTGCGTAACTGCAGGAAAGAAGGATATACCCGGACAATATCCTCATTCAGCGGTGCAATATGCCGCTGCGACAATCCCAACAGGCTGCGCACAAAAGCATTGGTTTTACCGAAATGATATTCTCCCCTCTCTACAGGACGTAAGGTATAGTGAATCTCCTGTTCCTCGCCGGCTTTCAGCTTTGCCTTTTTCCTGAAATCACGTACCTGGAACTGCACCGGTAATTCATCCAGTACTATAACTGTAACGGGGAAACGATAATTATTTACCAGCTTTATCCTGATGTCATTATTATCACCATTACTGAAACGGCTGGCCATGGAGCGCGTCACCTCCAGTGGCTTCTCTCCGGCCGCATACAGAAAGATGATATCCAGTACGAGCAGGAATGCGAGTAGTATAAAGATCAGCTCCGACACGATATACAATGAAGGGAAAAAATAAGACACGACAAATAACATCGCCGTGCTTCCCAGTAATGCATAGAAGCGCGTTGTAAAAAATAAAGACTGATAAAATGCTTTCAACATACAATAATGTTTACCTCGGTACTTCCACCGACTTCACGATCTGTGAGATCACTTCATCTGTAGTAATACCTTCCATCTCACGTTCAGGTGTGAGCATAATACGATGACGCAATACATGCGGCAACATGCTGACAATATCATCAGGTGTAACGAAGTCGCGGTTGTGCATGGCGGCAACTGCCTTTGCACAGTTCATGACTGCCAGCGATGCACGCGGTGAAGCTCCGAGATACAGTGATGCATTGTTACGCGTTTCATGGATCAGCGCAGCAATGTAGTGCAGCAGTTTATCTTCTATATGCACTTTACGCACCAGCACCTGGTATTCCATGATCTGTATAGCGGTTACTACACGCTCGACCAGCTGCGTCAGGTCAGACATACCATTGTATTGATGCATTGCCTGGAGCATGGATATCTCTTCCGCCAGTGCAGGATATTTTACTTCTATTTTAAAAAGAAAACGGTCCAGCTGCGCTTCAGGCAAGCGATACGTTCCCTCCTGCTCTATCGGGTTCTGTGTAGCCACTACCATAAAAGGAGCAGGTAATGGATGTGTAACACCATCATTCGTCACCTGCCTTTCTTCCATCACTTCAAACAGGGCCGCCTGCGTTTTCGCCGGGGCACGGTTAATCTCATCTATCAGCACCAGGTTGCTGAACACCGGGCCACGCTTATATTCAAACTCTCTTTTCTCCGGATTGAATATGGAAGTACCAATCACGTCGGCAGGCATAATGTCGGGTGTAAACTGCAGCCTGGAGAAGTCTGCATCTATACAGCGCGCCAGTAGTTTGGCAGTCAGTGTCTTCGCTACACCAGGCACGCCTTCTATAAGCACATGGCCTTGTGTAAGCAGCCCTGCTATTAACAGGTCGATCATCTCATGCTGACCAATAATTACCTTTCCTATCTGCTCCCGGATGGCCACTACCGCTTCATGCAGCGCGGTAAAATCAGTCCTGGGTTGAAATGTAGTTTCCTCCATTATTTCGTATTTAAATAGAACGCTTGTATGTTTTTATAAAATCGCTGTAAATATTCATCTGTAATGGTGTGACCGGACTGTACCTCCTGGATACTGTTCAGGATATCTTTCACCTGTTCCAGCGGCATAACTGCCTTGCGGGACAATGCCTCTGCAAATGCAGCATCCAGGTTGTTTGTATTCAGATAATAGCGTGTGCGTACAAACTCCTGCCACTGCAGAATGATCTTCTGCGCCAGGTTGCGGTTGTCATGTTGCTGATAGTACAACTGTCCCAGCGCATCTACAAACTCCAGTGAATTATTCACCAGCAAAGGCCTTTCAGGTATGATGCGTTGCCTGCGTTTGCTTTCAAACAACATATAGATCAGTAATAATGCCACCGCCAGCCACAAGGCCCAACGCATAGCCGGATAACGCATCAGCACCTGCCACTCGCTGAAATCGGACGACTGACGATAGTGTTGATATTTGTAAAACTCATCCCAGTACACATGATCCATGTATAGGTTAGTATAGGCCAGTTGCCTTTCCAAAGACACTATATTGCGGTCATGCATCAGGAAATAGTTGGTCAGCGTAGATGGCTGCAACAGCAGGAACACTGCGCCTTCACCAACTGATACTCTTACAAAGTCGGGACGGTGGAATGCATCTGTACCCAATATAGTAGTACGGCTGGTATCCATCTTTGTGATGAAACTGCCCCCCCTGATGCCTTTACGGGAAAAGGCAGTATCCGGCGCCAGGCTACTGTTCACATATCGCTGATCCGCATTGGTAAACGACTGGAAAATTCCTTCATCATTCACCTTTACATTCAGGTATTCCAGCAGCAGGCTGTCCGGTTGATTGGCTGCAATGAACAGCTGATTACCCGCAGCAGCAAATTTGATCATATTCTTAGCGTCTTCTGCTGAAGTGTACAACTTGTCTGTCACGAGGATATACAGGTTATAATCAGTAGATGCAAGTGTTTCATCTTTGCTGTAGGTGCGGGAAAAAGGCTTGGTCACTACCTGCGGCCTGATATCATAATAAAAAAGATGAGATAATGTTTTAAACATCACATAACACCCGCCGGGACTTTTATCCTTATGGGAAAAGCTCTGCCGTGCAAGTTCCTTTTCGTCAATATTTTGACTGTCCGGCTTGCCTGTACGTGCAGAGAAGACCAGCAGGATCAAAAATACCAGGACAATGGCGCTGACTATTATTATTAATTTTGATTTCACCGGGTATAGCCTAATTCGTTCATAAATTGACGGAACTGCTTGTGTATAACGTTGAACTGTTCGTTGTTCACAGGCATCTCTCCGTACCAGATGTATTCATAATCCAGTGTCAGCGTTGCAAATGTTTTATACCATGGTGTAGATACCAGGCTGCGCAGATAAGCTGCATTGGTTTTTTCCCTGCTGTAGGTAAGAATCCCTTTATCTACAAGTACCCGCAGTGTTTGCAGATACAACAACCTTACCGCCACTCTGAGCTTTCCGGAAGCAATGGCCTGTTCTATCTGCTGATGATATGTTTCCGTATCCAGCTCTTCTTCTGTCAGTCTTACGGTCTTGTCAGCATCCGGCTTTGTTTTCTTAAACAGGTAGCCGTTCTGTTTCAGGTAGAGATACAACAGAAAGCCAACACAACTTAAAATAATACCCACGATCACAAACTTAAAAAGCCCTACCAGCTTTAAGATGCCTGCAAAGAGATTGTTGAGCCAGGGTATATTTTTGCGCTGCTCCGGTTTCTTTTTCCGGTATTGCAATTCCCGATCGGCCTGCAGTACCTTCATGACGCTGTCAGGCACTGCTCGTAGCACCAACGGATAATCCGCATAAGAGGACATCGTATCAGCCATTGCCGGCGCTGCCTGGTCCCAGAGGTGATGTTCTTCTTCATGCCGGATAATATCTTCCCTCGTGCTGGTATCTGCCGCTTCTTCTGCAGCCTCTCTTTTTGTGGCAGTGTTGATCATATCTTCAGCAACCATGGAATCCCATTGTTCCGTGGGTACAGATTGCTGCGCGCTGACCAACAAAGGCAGACACAATAATAACAGGATATAATGAACGCGCGTTTTCTTCATTTCACAGGCTTTATAATAGTTGCTTTCAGTCCGAGCTTATATCCTTTACGATGCAGATAGATCGGGTAAACAATAAAGTAACCAATGATAAATAGCAGTGATAGCGACAATATGCTGATGCTGACCCATAGCGGCATAGCGGTATGCCGGGTTACAAAACCTTCCAGGAAGGCAGCCACTATAAATACCGGTATCAGCGTCACTACTATCTTTACACCATCGCGGGCCGTATTTTTCAAAGCATCCAGTCTTTTACGGGTACCCGGGAATATCAGTCCGCTGATCATTACCAGTCCTGCGCAACCGGCTATTACGATAGCTGAGATCTCCAGGGTGCCATGTATCCAGATCACAAGGACCGATTTTATGCCTAGTCCTTTGGAGAAGAAATAATACTGGAAAGCGCCGAGCATAACGGCATTCTTCATCATCAGCCACAGGGTACCTACTCCCAGGGTCACACCTCCGACAAAGGTCCACATTGCCACGGTAATGTTGTTCTTTGCTATTTGCAGGAACATTACCAGCTCGTTGTCTTGTTTATAAACGCCAAAAGGATCGCCGTTATTAATATTCTGTTCTGTCATACTCACATATTCGTCTCCCAGCACACCACGTACGAAAGTCTCATCATGGGCAGCAGAAAAAGCACTAATGACGCAGAACAGGAGAAAGAACAAAAAAGTGAAAAGGAACAAACGGTGGTATTTGCGGAACAATAGTGGCAGCTCATAGATGAAGAAGTTGCGTACCCGGCCATCCTGCCCTTTCCGGTTGCCATAGATACTATGATAGATACCGGCAGCCAGGCTGTTGATATAACCGGTCACCTTGCTGAAGCTGTAGAAGGTTTTGGCATAAGCCAGATCGTCCAGCAGGCTGGTAAAACGTTCCGCCATCTCGTCCGGATCTTCGGCAGGTTGCTCCTGGTATCTTTTCCAGCGCTGGAGATTCTTTTTTATGAAGGTTGATTCACGCATGGGCTGTCTGTTAGTCCGTCATCCATAACTGATAGGCTATAAAGAATAAGCCATCAACTGTTCAATGAAAGGATTTTGTTCAGAATATACAAAAAAAAGCCCCCGGCAGCTAATATTAATTAAATAAATGTAGCTAGATTAGCCAGCAGCGGAGTTGTTCAGAACGAAGATCTACCGCTTATGATCTACGATCTGTGGACTACTCACAAACATATAGATTAATTAGTAAATTTATACATGGCTTCAATAAAAATACCCACTTCTTTCAATATAGACCTTGAATTTGAGACAGCGAACCTTTTCCAGCGATTTATGGGCTGGTTGCTGGATACGCTCATCAGGGCGGTATATTGTATAGCATTGGGATATACGGTGTACAATATGCAGTTGGGCGAGGTAACGAGTTATGTGGTGTACTTCTTCCTGGGTGTATTACCGATCTTATTCTATTTCCTTGTACTTGAGATCGTTATGAACGGACAGACGCCGGGTAAGCTGATGCTGAACATCAAAGTACGGAATATGCAGGGCGGGAAGCCCAGTATCAGCCAACACCTGATCAGGTGGCTGTTTCGCCTGCTGGAAGCCCCCTATTTCTTCTGGAACGGTATTATCCCCATCATTGCGATATTAAGGTCGCCTTATGATCAGCGGCTGGGAGATATTGTGGCAGGAACGATCGTAGTGAGTACAAAAACCAAGGCGAGCCTCAACGACACGATATTCAGGGATATGTCGGCGGTGGATTATCAGCCGCGTTTCCCCCAGATCCTGAAATTGTCTGACAGGGATATGAATAAGATCAAGTCGCTGATGGATCAGGCTATCAAGTCAAAGAACCCCGAATTGGCAGCGCGTGTTGCCTATCGTGTAAAAGATGTGCTTGAGATCAAGACGGATATGCTGCCTGAAGAATTCCTGGAAACGGTCCTGAACGATTATAACTACTATACGACTCGATAGCTGCCGGTCGCCAATAAATGACAACCGGCAGGGAGAACTAATTATGGCAAAAGTGTTTTATACTGCCGGATTTCCGATACTACCTATCTGGCTATCCAATGCAGGCCCGGCGGGACGACCAGCGGGACCGATATATTGGATGTCTTTGCTGAATGCCAGGATCGGATAAAAAATGATCCCTAAGAACAGCAGCCCTATCGTGAACCCGACATCCTTCCCGAAGCTCTTGCTGAGATCGTGGGTCAACATGATAGGCAGGATGAACCACCCGTAGATAGGGATCAGGAACATGAAAATGTACCACCAGGGTTTCCCTACAATTTCCAGCATCACAATTAAACTGTAGATAGGGATAATACTTGCCCAACCTGGCTTACCGGCCTTTTCGAATACTTTCCAGCCGCTAACGATGAGCAGCACGACAATGGCCAGGTAGAACACCATAAGAACAAGGAATGCGCCAGTCATAGCAGCGCCTGAAGATTCGTAGGATACGTCTTGCATAATTAAATGTTTAGGTGAAAGGATATATGTACAGAAAATGAGCATAATGACAGTCGGATCGTGATGTCAAAAACATATTTATTTCATAGAATAAGGAGCCTCTGCTGTGTTTCAACCGGTCACTGATACAAGACATATAACAGCAGACAGAATGAAATTGATCACTAAGCAACACTTTTTTTTGTTTACTTTTTAAAATAATTCAAATAATTTTTCTTTTAAGATTTGTTATTTATTTCAATTAGTGTACATTTGCAGCCGGCAAGTCTTATACGACCAGCTCCTGCTGAACTCCCCCAGGACAGGAATGTAGCAAGGGTAGGCGGTTGTAGCGGTGCGATGTAAGTAACTTGCCGTTTTTTTTTCTTTTGTATTCCAGGTCATCAGTCGATAGATTCAGTTGTAATGCTATTAACTCTCCTCCTTCCATAAGGATGGCCTGTGATTTCTACCCAATGCGTTTCAACTGTTTATTTCGCGATTATCCGGTTTCTATATTGATTCTAAATGAATCAGTGAGTACTGTTGATTATATATCATTTGTTCCGTACTATTGTGACGGCAATAAATTATTAAAAAAGGACTAAATCATTTCACAATGAAATTCTTCATAGATACTGCAAATCTGGCACAGATTAAAGAAGCAAACGACCTGGGCGTTCTTGACGGTGTTACCACCAACCCTTCCCTGATGGCTAAAGAAGGCATCAAAGGCGAAGCTAACATCCTCAAACATTATGAAACAATTTGCGAGCTGGTAGATGGTCCTATCAGTGCAGAAGTATTGTCTACCGAGTTCAACGCCATTGTTGAAGAAGGTAAGAAACTGGCTGCTATTCACCCAAACATCGTGGTGAAAGTGCCTATGATCAAAGACGGTATCAAAGCGCTGAAATGGTTCACTGACAACGGTATCAAAACCAACTGTACACTGGTATTCTCTGCAGGTCAGGCTATCCTGGCTGCTAAAGCAGGTGCTACTTTTGTATCTCCTTTCATTGGCCGTATTGATGACAGTAACTGGGATGGCGTTGAGCTGATTGCCCAGATAGCACAGATCTACAGCATCCAGGGCTTCAAAACCGAGATCCTGGCGGCTTCTATCCGCTCTCCTTTACACATCATCAAATGTGCTGAAGCCGGTGCAGACATTTGCACATGTCCGCTGGATTCAATCCTCGGTCTCCTGAAACACCCGCTGACTGACATCGGTCTGGCTAAGTTCCTGGAAGACGCTAAGAAAATGTAATCTTGCTTTTAGATGGTATACTCCCCGGTGCACGCCATGCATCGGGGATTTTTTTTGCCCCTGGCAGATGCGATGCCAATACAGTATTTTATACGGCCTCCAGTAATATCCCAACCGATTGACACGAATATTTCCTCACTTTCTCAATATAACTTTCATTTTTTTCTGAAAGTATTGTAACTTTGAGTAGCATTTATAATTTCCGGCGTTTGAATACATAGTGTCGCAAGACATAAGCACGTTCATTTCGAATTTATTTCATTGATTGCTAAATGATTGTATTATGATTCAACCGAATATTCCGGAAACAGGAATGCCCCGTGTAGTAATTGTAGGTGGCGGTTTTGGCGGTATCAACCTGGCCAAAAAACTCAAAAATGCCCCCGTACAGGTTGTGATGCTTGACAGGAACAATTATCATCTCTTCCAACCCCTTCTTTACCAGGTATCTACTGCTGGTCTTGAAACAGATAGTATCGCTTTTCCGCTTCGCGGGATCTTTAAACACCAATCCAACTTCTTCTTCCGTATGGCCGAGGTAACCGGTGTACGGCCTGCAGAAAATATACTCGAAACAGGCATCGGAGAGCTGCGTTACGATTACCTGGTACTCGCTACCGGCAGCACCACCAATTTCTTTGGCAACAAGGTGATTGAGGAACATGCCATTGGTATGAAGTCGCTCATTGAAGCAGTACAGATCCGTAATTATGTGATCAAACAGTTTGAGGAAAGCCTGCTACTGGAAGATGAAGAACAGATCAGGTCAAAACTGAACTTCGTGATGGTAGGTGGAGGTCCTACAGGTGTAGAGCTGGCAGGTGCTTTCGCAGAACTGCGTAAGTATATTATGCCGAAAGATTATCCTGAACTGCCGGTATCATTGATGAACATCTATCTCATTGAAGGTAGCGGACGTATCCTGAACGGTATGAGTGAACACTCTTCCCGCAAATCGCTGGAAAGCCTGGAGAAACTCGGTGTGAAGGTATTGTGCAATGCCGTTGTGAAAGAGTACGATGGTAAAACACTTTTGCTCAGCAATGGCGAAACCCTGAAGACCCAGTCATTATTGTGGGCCGCGGGCGTAAAAGGTGTACCGGTAACAGGTATTCCGCAGGAATCAATATTACCCAACGGCCGTATACAAGTGAATGAATTCAACCTGGTGAGCGGCACGCTGAATATTTATGCCATCGGCGATATTGCCCAGATGGTGAATGATCCTAAGTTTCCCAGAGGCTATCCCATGGTGGCACAGGTGGCCATTCAACAGGGCGCAAACCTGGCAGAGAATATCGTAAAGATGATCAAATCTGCCGGCCGTGGCCTGAAAGCATTTAAGTACAAGGATCTTGGCAGCATGGCTACTATAGGCCGTAATCATGCCGTGGCTGAATTTGCAGGAATGAAACTGAGCGGATTTATGGCCTGGATGGTGTGGATGGCGGTGCATCTTATGAGCCTTCTCGGATTCAGGAATAAACTGGTGGTGTTCAGTAACTGGTTCTATCGTTACTTCACTTTTGACCGTGGTACGCGTATTATTATTAAACGTGGCGCTGCAAATATTGTGAAACTCCGCCAGACCGTTGTCAGCTGATCTTCTGCAGGAGATTGCGAATATAATACGTTATCCGTGGCTACATCAATGCCGGCAGCCCTTCAGTGGACGATTGGCAACGCGGTATATCATCCGCAATAGTAGAATTATCAGCCGATCTTCTGAGAGGTTAGTAAGGCAACATATCATTCGCAGTATAATGACCAGCTGATATGCTGTGGGAGCCTGGTAACAAAACATATCATCCGCAGTATAATGACTCGCTGATATTTTGTGTAGGGATTGCTAACACAACATATCATCTGCAGTAATAAAAAAGCAAGGCGTTCATAGTTTCCGGCTATGAACGCCTTGCTTTTTTTACTACGTGCTATTTACGGCTCAACATGGAGTTCAGTGTAGTGGTAGTAACCAGTTCATCCGCTCTTCCACCTAATGCGCGATAATAAACCAATATCGTGTAGTTATTCTCCGCTTCCCACCAGTTTCCTTCTGTCAGCTCCGTATTGGGCTTACTGTCCACAACGGTATTATCCACTAATGCATACACGTAGTTATAAAAACCCTGTTTCAGGAATAATGTGCCTTCATACGCTCTGGTAGCCGGATTAAACACCATCCTGCTATTTTCATTACACTCATAGTTCGTCAATTCCCCAAGAATATACATGTTATAGCCTGCATAGGGCTCAGGTACAGGGAAAGAGAAATGTACAGTAGCATAATCCCCTTCAAAGAAAGGGTCATAATCATCGAGCGTGGCGAGATAGTACAATCCGTTAATATCCTTGATGTACTGGTACATCTTCCCTCCTCTTTCAAAGTCCGGAAGGGCATAGACGTCCGTATGATCTTTTGCATACTCCGTTGTTTTCACTCTTTCCGTCTGCAACCGGAAACTTCGGAGGTCTATCCATCGCCATTCCTTACCTGCCGGCATTACACAGTCCACCTCCCAGTTGTATTCCAGCACATTGCCTTTAATGAATAAAGGACGTGGGAATTTGATAGCATTATCCCAACGATAGTTTTGCAGGATCACTACTTTCATCTGGTCAAAAGGATTTATAACATTCAGTCCGCCTGTATTAACAGAAAAGTTGATCTTCTGGTGTGACCGGAATATCTTAGGTGTAACAGGTTGCTGGATAAAGCCACTCACACTGGCCTTATTGCCTATTACCAGCATGCGGCGGGTCAGTACCAGCTGGTCGGTATCGCTGTCGAGGTACACCTTCAACAGGTAATTGCCCGACCTGGTAGGGTAACAGTTCTGGTTGGGCAGCTGTACTGAATAATGGGTATATTTCTGCAGGGCAATACTGGAAAAACGGTAATCCTGTATCCTGTTTTCGGAGAAACCGCGCAGGTATTCCACCTGGTTGATCTGAGCCCGTGTCCAGTCTGCATTGCACAAAACGAACGTATAAAAGTAGTTCTTCACGTCATTGTCCAGGTCATCAAAGCTCAATTCCAACTTTTCATCGCCATTGAGCGTAATAATGGGATAGCTGAGCTGATCGCCTGCCTGGTTCAGCTTTACGGACCGGATATTACTGTAGTAAACGTGGTCAGGACTAGTGGTATTCTCCTGCGCAGCTACCGGCAGAACGTACGCCAGTAAACATATTACCGGTATACAGAAGAAGGATTTTATCTTCATAATAGCATTTCAAGTAACCATTAAGGTACTATTTTTTCAATTTGTACCGCGCAGCTTCGTTATAAGCGGCCGGCTGTTTATGATTATATTCAATACATTTGTCTTATGAATTTGCCATTCTTCATTGCCAAGCGGATTGCCTTTAACCGGTCATCTTCCTTTTCAAAGTTCATTATCAATATTGCTATTGCAGCTACTGCGATAAGCGTAGCAGTGATGATACTGGCAGTGGCCCTGGTGAATGGCTTCCAGGAGGTCATCCAGCAGAAGATATTCAGTTTCTGGGGACATATGCACATTACCGAGTATCAGCCCAATGCCGGTCCGCTGACAGAACAATTTCCCTTCACAATGGACAGTACGACCCTGGCTAAGCTCAGGCAGATAAAAGGCATCAATACAATAAACGCTTATGCTACCAAATCTGCTATAATAAAAGCAGAAAAAGATCTGGAAGGCGTCATTTTCAAGGGAGTGGACCGCCATTACAACTGGGACCATCTGCAGCAATTCCTGCAGGAAGGCAGTGTTATTCACTACAATGACAGCAGCTATGCACCTGAAGTGCTGATCTCCGCCAGGCTCGCCAAGGAATTACAACTGAAACTGCATGATCCGCTGATCATTTACTTCATCCAGGCACAGGGCCAACCACCCAGGGCGCGTAAACTGACCATCAGCGGCATTTACAAAACAGGCATTGAGGAATATGACAAGACATATGTACTGGGCGATATTGAACTGATCCGCAAGCTGAATAACTGGGAACCCGGTAGTATAGGAGGATATGAGATCTTTACGGATGATTACCGCAACCTGAAAGAGATAGGTACCGCTGCTTTTGATGTAATTCCCGATCAGCTGTTCATCCGTTCCATTGCTGACATCTATCCTAACATCTTTGCCTGGCTGCGTTTACAGAATAAAAATAAGCTCATTATACTCGTGATCATGTCTATTGTAGCCGCTATCAACATGATCACGGCAATTCTCATCCTCATCCTGGAACGGACCAATATGGTCGGTATCCTGAAAGCGCTGGGTCTGCGGAATGACAGAATAGAGGGAATCTTCATGATACAGGCGGCCTATATCGTCATAACAGGGATTATCCTCGGAAATATCCTGGGTATTGGTTTAGCCATTTTGCAGCAAACTACCGGCCTCTTTAAATTGCCGGAAGAGTCTTACTATATGTCTGTCGCAGCTATTTCCCTGAATTGGCTGCAGGTGGTGCTGATTGATGTAGGCACCCTGCTGCTTTGCGTATTGGTATTGATACTGCCGTCCCGGATCATCCGGAGGATAACGCCGGTAAAGGCAATACAGTTTAAATAATCATTGATAAGATATAAAACAGGAAGTCCATAGCGCTGATCGCTATGGACTTCCTGTTTTATATCCTTATTAACGTGCTGACTTAATAATCAGGAACGATGGTTTTAACCTGCTTACAGCCGCTGTAACCGCAATCTTCTGCCAACCGGCTGTTCACAGAATATTTCGCTATGGGCACGAGGCCGGCTGTTATCTCATTCTTGTCTTAACAACCGGAGCAGTGGTTCGTCTGATCCGGATATCGGCATATGACCTTGGGCACAAATGGTTATCAGTGTACTACACTAACAATCGTCCGCAGATGATACCAGCCGCGACGCCGGCATTCAGGGATTCCGCTCCACCCAGTTTTGGGATAGTGATCTTATAGGTGCTGGCGGCTATTACCGCTTCACTCAGTCCGCGGGACTCATTACCGATGAGGATAATACCTTCTTTCAGTTTTGAGAATTCGGTGATATTGGTACCGTGCAGGGTAGCGGCATAAGAAGGCACACCCGCCTGCTGCAGCAGCGTAACGATATCACTTTCCAGTACGCTTACACGGGCAATGCTGCCCATCGTGGCCTGGATGGTTTTAGGATTGTAGGCATCCACACAATCGGGTGAGCAAATGATCTGACGGATGCCGAACCAGTCGGCTATACGAATGATCGTACCCAGATTACCCGGGTCCTGGATGGTTTCCAGTGCCAGGGATACAGTACCTTTCAAAGATCCCGGCGCTACCTGAGCAGATCCCGGGATATCCAGCAGGGCTAATGCCTGATTAGGTGTAGTCAGCGCTGACAGCTGCTTCAGGACACTTTCTTCTACTTCCGTGACCCTTACACCGGGTGTACGGTCCAGTAAAGATCTATGAGTACTTATCCAGGCAGCAGTTGCATACACCTCCTGCACGGGAATGCCTTCCTGTAGCAGCTCCGGAACGATCTTATCTCCTTCAGCAATGAACTGGCCGGATTTTTGACGGTATTTTTTATGCTGTAATGATTGAATATACTTAATTTGCGCCTTCGACAACATAGAGCCAAACCTACATGAATTCTTTTAATCGGCAAAGCCACGCGGACTGGCCTCTATGGAAATAAACAGAAAACAAAGCTTCTAACTATTAATAATTGTATTGACTCTGATGCAGCAGCGGCCACATAGTTCCCTTTTCATTTATCTGAACTATATAATCATCCTGATGACCACACTGGCGCTGGCAGCATGTTCCAATACAAAATACCTCCAAAAGAATCAGCTGCTTTATGTGGACAGCGATGTGGATGTAAAAGGAGAAGCATCTTCCGCAGAAAAACAGGATATCCGCGCCTCCCTTACTTCCAAGCAACTCATGCTGCAACAGTCCAATACCTTGTTTATGGGCACCCGTTTCAAGGTATGGCTCTACAACCAGAAGTACAATGAAAAGAAATCCAACTGGTTCTGGAACCTGATGCTGGCGCCCCGCAACCTGGAAGAACCGGTGATCTACGATTCTACCAAAACCAAGGAATCAATCAAACGTATGGTCAGCTACCTGAATAACCAGGGCTATTTCTATGCGACCGTAGATTACGAGGAGTCCATCAAAAGGCAGAAAGTCAATGTCACCTACAAGGTGAATACTGGTAAGAACTTTGTGATCAACAAGATCCGCTATGAAATACCTGACACCAATCTGCTGAAGCTGGTCAGAGAGAATGAAAAACTGGCCCTGATCAAATCGGGCATGTCTTACAAGCAGGAAGCCCTGGGCAGTGAACGCGAAAGGCTCATGCGTGTGATACGCAATGCCGGCTATTATAAATTTGACCGCGATGCAATCGAATTTGAGATCGACACCCTACATAAAACCCTGTTCCGCAACCTCATGAACCCCTTCGAAGGGATCGTTAACGTGTACAACGAACGTAAAGGGGAAGACAGGCCTAAAATGGATATCACCATTAAGATCTGGAATCCGGAAGACTCATCCCTCCGCTATCAGCAGTATACACTGGACAGTATTATTGCCTATCCCGATTACCCGGTATATGGCAGTACTGCCGATTCCCTGTTCAAGACCACCCAGCGCCGGGACCTGGTCATCCGTTACCGTCAGGACATCCTGAAGCCGGCTGTGCTTTACAGGTCTGTATTGCTTAAAAAGGACGAACGGTTTTCCCAGCAGCGTACCAACGATGCCATCAGCCGCCTCTATGACCTGGGCGCCTGGCAGTTCGTCAACCTGCAATACCGGGAAAGCAAAGACAAACCAAATACACTGAACACTTACATCTTCATGACGCCGAAACGCCGTCAGGAGATAGGGGCCAACTTTGAGGTCAGCACGAGCTCTGATTACCTCGTTGGTAGCGGCGTCAGCCTGAACTACCGGCACCTCAATATCGGCCGTTCTGCCACCCAGCTGAACGTGAGCCTGAATACCGGCGTTGAGCTCATCCGCACTCAGGGCAACTGGATGCTGCAATCGCAGGAAATAGGCGGACAGGTCAGCCTGATCTTTCCCCGCTTTATTACTCCCTTCCATATTGCCCAGCGCAACCGGTCTACCGTACGTACCAGGCTGACAGCCGGGGTCGATTATCTCACCCGTTCTGCCAAGTTCTACATTTCCAACGTGAATGCGTCTTTCGGGTATGAGTGGAACCAGAACCTTTATAAACGCTGGATCGTCAAACCGATCTCCCTCAACTATGTAGGGGTAAACCTGAATGCAGGGTTCCGCGATAGCATCGTGAATAAGAACCCTTATCTGAAGAGAAGCTTTGAGCCGGCGTTTATCGGTGGCGAGAATGTCACTTACATCTACAGCAATAACGATGTCCTGCATCGCAATCACTATTCTTACTTCCGTGCGAATGTCGAAGAGTCCGGCGCGTGGCTGAATGGTATCAACAGCCTTTGGGGCAGTATTTCCGGAAAAGGTACCGATCTTGAAAGCCTGACCAATATGCCGATTGCCAGTTTTCTCAAATTAGAGGCTGATTACCGGCATTACTGGACCCTGACCAATCATACTACACTTGCCACCCGTATTTATGGCGGTGTCGGCATTCCTTACGGCAAATCAGACGTAATGCCATATATCCGCCAGTTCACGGCTGGTGGTCCAAATAGTATCCGTGCCTGGCGACTACGTACGCTGGGGCCGGGCACATTCAAGGATAGTTCCATTACTGCCAGCAACTTCCCGGATCAGACCGGTGATATGAAGCTTGAGGGTAATATCGAATATCGCTTTGACCTCCTGCGCCTGTTCAATGGTAGTATCAACCTCAAGGGTGCGACCTTCCTTGATATGGGTAACATCTGGATGCTGAAAAAGGATACTATTCGTCCGGGAGGTGAGTTCAGACTGAAAAACCTTTATCGTGATCTGGCGGTGGGTACGGGGGCTGGATTAAGGCTGGATTTTTCCTTCTTTTTGATCAGGCTGGATTGGGGTGTGCCGGTGAAAGTGCCTTATTATAAGGGGAATAAGAGTGGGTGGTATCTTAGTCAGTGGCAGTTGGGAGATGCGGCGTGGCGGCGGAATAATATCATCTGGAATGTGGCGATAGGCTATCCGTTTTAGCGGGCTTGCACCAGTGGCCAGCCACTTTAAATCAGGATCCGGACATCCAGCCGCGGTTTCAGGGACATTAACTTTAATCGGGATCTCGGCAACGGCCGGCGTTTCAGGTGTTTCACGACAGCTATTTTAAATCGGGGTCCGAGCGTCGGCCGCGGTTTCAGGTGTTTCACCACACCCATTTTAATCAGGGCCCGAGCGTCGGCCGCGGTTTCAGGTGGGACTGCTGGCTGTAGTTCTCTGAAGTTCCTTACTATCACCTTTGCAGGTATTGGAACGATGGGATGTTGATTAAACCCCTGGTACAAAACATCAGCTTACTTCAGATAACTAAGGCCAGCAATCTCCACCTGAAAACCGTTATACTCACAGGCGCCTAATAGACGCATAACCCCAACAAACATTGGCCATTCATTACTATCGCATAGACTCTGTCAGGAGTCACGTGTTTGTAGCCCCGGGTTGCAAACCCGGGGGAATTGAAAACCGGTGTTGTTCAAACCCAATGATGTAAACCCGCGATTGAAACCATCCAACGCCAACCGGGGCCCCAAACCCTGGGAATTGAAACCGGTGTTTATTCAAACCCGATGTTTTAAACCGGCGATTGAAACTATCCGATGCAAACCGGTGCCTGCAAACTTGGGGAATTGAAACCGGTATTATTCAAACCGAATGATGCAAACCGGTGCCCGCACCCTGGGATTGAAACCGGGTGTTATTCAAATCCAATAATCTAAACCGGAAATGCTTGTTGCAGATTAGACAATAACAATAACGGAACCTTCGAATTATTTAAACGATATAATTCCAAGGGTACTACACATCTGTATTCGCTTACCAGCGCCTCTTATTTTTTAATAACATTCTTCGCTTCCTCGATAAACTGCTCGATATCCCAGGCATCTTCCAGTTTAAACTCTCCTATTCGTGTACGGCAAAGACTACTCATGTAGCCGCCTACGCCGAGGGCGGCGCCGAAATCGTTGGCCAGGGAACGGATGTAGGTGCCTGTGCTGCAAACAACGCGGAAGTATATTACAGGCATTTCTATTTTAGTGATCTCAAATTCTTTAATGAAAACTGTGCGGGGCTCTACTTTCACTTCAACGCCTTTGCGCGCCAGCTCATAAATAGGCTTACCATTTTGTTTGATGGCGGAATGTATAGGAGGAAGCTGCTGCTGCTCGCCCAGGAACTGGCGGGTAGTGTCATGGATCAGCTGTTCGGTGATGCCATCCAGCGGTTTGAAGTCAGTCGGTTCAGATTCCAGATCGTAGGTAGGTGTAACGGCGCCTATAGTGAAAGTGCCGGTGTATTCTTTCTCCTGTGCCTGGTATTCGTTGATCTTTTTCGTCATTTTACCTGTACAGCAGATCAGTAATCCGGTTGCCAGCGGATCCAGGGTACCGGCATGACCGGTCTTCGCTTTTGTGGTGTTCCTGATCTTTCTCACAATATCGAAAGAGGTCCATTTCAAGGGTTTATTGATAAGTATTACCTGACCTTCTTCGTAAATGTTTTTTTCTGCTGTCTGATTCATCCCGCAAAGATAATAGAAACCCGGATTGCGACGTTCACCCTCTGATACACCATACTGGTATAAAATATGCGCTTTTTCACTATTTTCACGCAATTTTGATAATATGTCTTTAATACAACACAGCAACGCGAATGTCAGATATCAGCAACAGGTGGATAATTCCATTAACTATGTGCTGCCTTTTATAGATGCAGCCATGCCGGTAACACCGGATCTGCGGATAATGGAAATAGGCTGTGGTGAAGGAGGCGTATTGATACCTTTCCTGGAAAAGGGTTGTCATTGCGTGGGGGTAGACCTTTCAGATGATAAAATTGCGCTTGCGCATGATTACCTGAAACAATACGTAGACGCAGGTAACATGCAGCTCATTAACAAGAATATCTA
This sequence comes from Chitinophaga filiformis, assembly GCF_023100805.1. NCBI lineage: Bacteria > Pseudomonadati > Bacteroidota > Chitinophagia > Chitinophagales > Chitinophagaceae > Chitinophaga > Chitinophaga filiformis. The sequence continues at coordinate 2,018,153 of NZ_CP095855.1, read as the reverse complement.
TGATGTTGATTTCCTGGGAGAGTTTAAACATTCCTTTGATCTCATCATTCTGAAAGATGCTATTGAACATATTCCAGATCAGGCGAAGATCATAGGTTATCTGAAAAACCTGCTGACTCCCCGCGGACAAGTATATTTTGGATTCCCACCCTGGTACATGCCACATGGCGGTCATCAGCAGACATGTGAAAGCAAAGTGCTGAATATGATGCCATATATCCATTTGCTGCCTAATCCGCTCTATAGAGGCGTTTTACGTGCTTTTGGAGAGCCGCCTAATATCATCGCAGAACTAATGGAGATCAAGGAAACAGGGATCTCTATTGAACGTTTTGAACGCATCGTGAAAGAACAGGGTTACAAGATCACCAGTAAACAATTCTACCTGATCAATCCTATCTATAAATATAAATTTGGATTGAAACCCCGCCTGCAATCGGGCCTTGTAGCTGCGATCCCTTTTGTGAGGAACTTTTTTACGACCTGTGTCTATTATATGATCAAGGCACAGTAATGAGGATAGCTGTGATCCCTTTTGTGAGAAACTTTTTTACAACCGGGATTTATTATATGATCAAGGCGCAGGAATGAGAAATGATCCTATGATGTGTTTTATCTTAAGATAACTTATAACAATAAAGTAAAAGCTCCCGCCAAGGTGGGAGCTTTTACTTTATTGTTATGCTATGTTTAACGATACAGTGGTGTGCTTCGTTGATAATGGATCTGGTGTTCTTAGCCTCTCTTTGTCTGAGCAGCTTTAATCATTGTTCCAGATCTCCCAGCTTGCTTCTGCCTGTAATATGAGCATTTCGTGACCGTTCTTAATAGTCGCTCCCCTGTCAGCTCCCTGTTGCAGGAAAGCGGTGACAGCAGGATTGTAGATAAGATCGTACAAAAGATGTTTGTCAGTTAACAGCTCATAGGGCAATGCAGGAGCGGCATCGACATTAGGATACATACCCAGCGGAGTAGTATTGATGATCAGCGTATGAGATGCCATTATAGAAGCATCTAACTGTTCATAAGAGACCGAATCAGCGGAAGCCTTCCGGCTAACCAGTTTATAAGGGATGTTCAGATTTTCCAGTACATATTGTACTGCTTTAGCTGCCCCACCAGTACCGAGCACCAGTGCCTTGTTGTGGTAAGATTTCAGCAAGGGTTCCAGGGATCTTCTGAAGCCGATAGCATCTGTATTGTAGCCCGTCTTACGGCCGTTTTTGAACCGGATGCAGTTAACGGCTCCTATCTGTGCCGCAGCGGGACTCATTTCATCCAGGTAGGGCATCACCACCTGTTTATAGGGGATGGTGACATTCAATCCCTGCAGATCAGGATATTGCGCTATCAATGCAGGTAATTCGCCTATTTCTGGTATGGGAAAGCTCTCATACATGCAGTCCCTGATGCCCTCACGGGCAAATTTTTCGGCAAAAAATCCTTTCGAGAATGAGTGACTAAGCGGATAACCGATAAGACCGTACACCTTCATAAAGAACGGTTTATGCTTTATCCAGGAAGAGGTGGAAAGTATCTCCTCTGAGGCCGATACGCATTGCTTCCAGGGAGATCACTTCGTGTGGCGCCAGGTTGCCCAGGTTCACATTACAACCGATCAATTCCAGGAAATACAATTGCTGCGCTTTTTGTGGTGCTTCCCAGATGATCTTCTCAGAAGGCACCTTGGTCAGGATCTCCTGTACAAGACCTTCCCTTACTTCACCGGAGCCACGATAGATACCCACATTACCACTTTCACGGGCTTCAGCGATGACATAGGTAGCGCCGGCGCCCAGCTCGGCATTCATCAGTTCAATCCATTTATAGGGAGGAATGATATGTTCCGCATCTTTGGAACCGACTTCACTCAGCACAACAGCTATCTTCGACAGTTTCTCAATGTAACCGCATTTTTCAGCATGCGGTATGGTAATGGAGCCATCAGATACTTCGATATGTTTAATACCATAATCTTTGATCACATTCACAAACTCATCAAACTGATTACGGATAAGAAATGCTTCAAATAATGTTCCGCCGAAATACACAGGAATATTGGCAGACTGGTATAATTCTATTTTCTGGCGCAGGTTAGGCGTTACAAACGAAGTTCCGAAACCCAGCTTTAGGATATCAACATGTGGAGACGCTACTGATAAAAAATTCTTAGCTTCTTCCAAACTTAGCCCTTTATCCATCACCATGGTCAGACCATGGGTACGAGGTTTCTTTGTCCGATCGGGAATTTGTGTCAGATTAAAATTCATTTGAACGTTTTTTTTCGTCTTGACGGTCTGTAAACCAAACTACTATACTTCACTGGTTTTCTGGAATAGGGAACTGCCCATCTTTATTAACCGGCGCAAAATTAACATATTCCGGTCTAAAGAGTTTCAAATAAAAGATTTTATCAGAAAGAAATTTTCTTATCTCATAATTCACTAAAGATCAGTAAATTAAACAAAAAAATGCGTAATATTTAGTGCAGGATTACAGCACATAATATTACGCATGTAAGGAACAAAGGTTCCTGATAATAGCTTTATTACTTCCCTTTTTTGGTACGTTTATACCTGGTGATAAGTTCTACAATACCGGGATGTTGCAACAATGTCGGATCCAGTTCTATCAGTTTCTTCACATGTTTTGCATTGACCTGAAGCGCTGTTTCCAGTTGTAACATACCCTCTTTGGATTTACCGGTTGCAAACATAAGAGCTGCCCGGTAGTATTGCAGGACAGGCTTATGCCCTACTTTCTGTGTTGCTGCCTCCAGCTGTGACAGGGCTTCTTCATAGAAGCCTGAAACATAGAGACCACGGATAAACTCCTGCCAGGGTGTTATGCTGGAAGGACGGATACGTACCGCTGCCAGCAGATGGATCAATCCCTCTTTGTTCTTATCCAGTTCCAGATAACATTGGCCCAGTGCTATCAGGTATTCGGCGCTGTTCTTATTGATCTTAATAGCGCTCATAATAGATTTGATAGCATTTTCCCAGTTGGCTTCGGTCATGTAAGCTATACCGATCTTATAGTAGAGCTTATCATCGCCAGGGCTCAGGTGGGATGCTTTACGGTAGTAATAGCGGGCCTGTGTGTATTTACGCTGGCGTTCGTAGCAGTGACCGATGGCTTCATAAATAACATCTTCCGGTTTGGCAATTTCCAGGTGCTTCTTCAGCACGTCAATTGCTTCGGCATATTTACGTAACCTGATATAGGCATCGCCCATATTACGGTATGCATAGTCGAATTTCTCATCGATTACGATAGCGTACTGATAAGCGTCAATGGCTTTTTCATATAATTTTAGTCCCTGGTAAGCAGTACCGAGATTAAACCAGGCCAGCTGATTGTAGGGGTGCTCGTTGATGATATTGGTGTGGAGGCGAATACTTTCTTCATTCCGGCCGGTAAATTCCGTCCAGAAGCAGATCTTATGTAAAGCCTCTTCATTATTGGGGTCGTGTTCGAGCGTAAGGCGCAAACAGTCGAAAACCTTTTCAAATTCTTCACAGTCGTCATATACATCTGCCAGTTCCAGCAATAATTCAGTCTTATCCTCTCCTTCAAATACGGCAATCTGCTCTTCCAGCACGGCCGCAGCCTTTTCATGCTGGTTCATGGCAAGATATACATCAGTCTGCAGGATATAAAGGTTAATATCTGTGCTATCCAGTATGGCTGCCTTTTCGAGCAGATCCATTGCATCCTGGTATTTCTTTGATTCTATGAGTAAATTGGCCTTTTTTAGTAAGAGCGTAGAAGAATAAGGGAACTGTTCAATAGCCATTTCAGCAGCCTGCATGGCATTAGGAAGTTCATCATGCTCATCATAGTAGTCTATGATCAGTTCGAAAGAATCCTCGTCGAGAAAGGAATGAGACTGGCCAGCTTTCAGGTTTTCAAACTGCTGCAACAAGTCTCTTAACTCCTCAAAATCGTCGTTTAAAAATGGAAAGTCTTGATTCATTAATGTAAATATAAGTATTTTTTGAATCGGGCGCCTATACCCCCGGACTCCCGGGATTCTTTAAATTATTTAACATTACTTTAAGATTTTTTCGTATCTTCGTTAAGAATTTGTTATATAATATATAGAAAAGTTTGTACATTTGTGATACAATGAAACAGATAACTAACATATTGCAGACCTTTTCATTGTCTTTTTTATTGGCTGGCATCCTGGTAATATCAGGACTGACGGCTAAAGCCAGCGATAATTTAACCTCTGATAATAAAGACAAGATAAAGAAGAACGAAACCGGAATTTCCCTGGCAGGATTGTCAGGAAAGACCAATCTGAGCCTTGATGCCGGGTTTCGTTTCAATGGTGCTATGAGCTCCAGCTTTAAACTGTCAGAAAATAATTCCTGGAACTTTAAGTCAGTCATGACGATTAAGAAAGGGAACGTAACATATGTACTGCCATATGCCGCGAAAATTCAACAGCCTTCCAACATGAATTATCATCAGCTGCACATAGTGCTGCCATTGAGGAAGAACTGATCACACTGACCATTTGCACTCTGCATAAAAAGAAAAGGTCCCGTCTGAGACGGGACCTTTTCTTTTGCGTTTTGTTTGGGTATCCCGAAGCATCATTAACCCGGGGCAATGCTATGCCTGCCCGCTTTTAACGAGAGAACAACACCTGTCCAGCCTACCCCGTTCCCGTCCAAAGATGCCTGCCCGCTCCGTAACTCCAGGCCGACCGGGTAATACCCCGGCGCCAGGCACATAGCAGGTCTGCACACCTGAGCTATAAACATAGCCCCGGCTGACTAAAATACCCGACAGCGATCCGATAATGGAGATCCGACCGCCATCCTGCCTGAAACCGAAGCAAGGGAAGAAAAACTCAAGTGAACGCAGCATAAATATCCAGGCGATACCTGATTCAGGGAATAAAAAAGGGCGCTGTTAAAAACAGCACCCTTTAAAAATTATAAGTAAGCTTATCAGCTTCCCATTTTCATCAGCTCTTCTCGACTGATCTCCTTATACCCCGATTTAGGCGTATCAAAGAAAGATCCCGGCACAGCATACAGGTCAACCTTAGTTGCCACTACATGCATTCTTGAGCCGTTTTTATTGATGATCTCAAACTGTAAGGGTATACCCTTCAGATTTACAAAACGGCGGTTATACTGCTTGTTTTCGGGCAATAGATCGGTGGTATAGTATACCTCAAATGTCTGTCCATCAGGCATTTTTCCAATTGCCTTTTTACAGTTGTACCCTGCTATCTGCTTCGTTTCGGTGCCATCTTTGAACTGCACCTGTGTATACTCATTCAACTCCTTGGTGTATTCATCTTTACCGGCACGGATCAGGTATTTGTCTCCATGATTGTCGATGAGCGTCACCACCGTTTCTTCACGGCTGTTAATGAGATAGCTGTAGTGCACAGATTTAAAATCTATATCTACTCTGCTCAGGTGCCCCTTCATGTATTGGGTCAGTGTGCCGCCTTCAAAAGAGGGATCTGCCTGTGGTGGTGTTTCGATCCGGTAAACGATCTTGGCGTCTGATACCAGCCGCTGTGCAAACAGGCTACCGGTGATCAGGCAACAGCATAAAAGTGTTAAAATAGCTTTTTGCATGACAGTTATGTATTTCATCCGCAATGTTTTAAAGTTTAAGGCCGGATGTTACCCTGCATAATATTTCCGCTGTATAGGGATCCACTATGCCTGACTTCATAGGTTATATTGAAAAAATCATACCGGATTACCAAACCATTTTTTCCTTATTCAGAAAGGCTTTAATACCCCGCTGACAATCAGTATGTTCCCTCGTTTCCGCGTTTGATCTGGCTGCCTGTTCCAACGCATTATCCAATGGCTGGTCGAAAACACCCGTGATCAGTTTTTTGGTTACTTTCAGGGAATTGGCGGAAGCGCCGGTACAGAGATCGTTGGCAACTCTGGCCACATGTTCCGCGATGCTGTCAGCCGGTATTACTTCATTCAGCAAGCCGTAATCTGCTGCTTTTTCGGCGGTGATCAGTCGTCCCGTCAGTAACAGGTCCCGGGCGCGCCCCTCTCCTATTTTCCTGACAAGGAATACGGCTACAAGCGCCGGAATGAAACCGATCTTCACTTCGGTATATCCCAGCTTTGCGGCCGGAACGGCATAACTCAGATCACACAATGTAACGAGGCCGCAGCCACCGGCAACGGCATGTCCTTCTACCTGGGCTATTACTATTTTATCATGATAGTAGATCTGCTGCATTAATTGCATCAGTTCTTTTGAATCGGCAAGATTTTCTTCTCTTGTATTTAACTGGAGTTGCTGGAGATATTCAAGGTCTGCCCCGGCGCAGAATGCCTCACCGGCGCCTTTCAATATGATCACCTTCACATCGGGATCAGTTTCCGCCTGCTTGAAAGCAGCGCGTAGTTCTGCTACCATAGCGCCATTCAGCGCATTGCGTTTTTCCGGCCGGTGCAGCGTTATACTGGCTACACGGTCTTTAACATCATATAGGATATGTTCGAAAGCCATTATTTATGGATTGGCGATTTCAGATCGCAGAATGAATATAACAAGAACTTGTTAAATTCTGTGATCCGAAATCGCCAGCTTTCTGAAATGATGTCTTTATCGCGTTATTTCTTCTATTACATGGCCCACGTTGCCACTTGGCATCTGAATATGTAATAAAGCCGCGATGGTAGGAGAAATGTCTGTCATACCAATCGTGCGGTTACTTCTGCCTGGATTGACGCCCCATCCCATCCATACCAGCGGAATATGTGCATCGTAAGCGTACCATAAACCATGCGTAGTACCTGTTTTTCCACCATCAATATATCCTGGTCTGAGCACTATCTGAATATCACCACTGCGTTTCCTGTTAAAACCGTTAGTCATCATCGTACGCATTGGTTCTGCCAGGGTGGTCGACATCAACTCCTGCAGCGGGAAGGCATTGCTGATAGCCGGATCTTTCAGTAATGCATTGATAATGAGCTCACGCATATCTTTTGACGATTTTCCTGCTTTCGCAATTGCTTCATGATTCAGATACAACTGGTAATTGCTGGCGCCGGAGATAGCTTTATCCACACCGGTCTGCTCTTTCATAAGTTTATTCAGATCGCCGACAACTTTTCCTTCGCTCCAGACACCGCCGGGCAACTTGTTTTCCGCCATAAAACCAGGAACATGTGCCACACCATGGTCAGCGGTGATGAAGAACAGGTATTGTCCCTTGCCAACAGCGGCATCCAGGTACTTAAAAAAAACTTCCAGGTCTTTGTCGAGGCGCAGGTAAGTATCTTCAATCTCAATAGCGTTAGGTCCGAACTGGTGACCTACATAGTCGGTAGACGAAAGGCTGATAGCCAGCATGTCAGTCACATCTCCTTTACCCAGCTGGTAAGCTTCCAATGCTTTTTTGGCAAATTCCAGCGTCATGGTATTACCGAAGGGTGTAGAAGAGATAGATTTGAATGGTGTACCGGTTTCACCGCCCAGTTCATATGGGAAAACGGGTGCTTTACCCGGTTTGAAAGTACCTTCATATGGCTTGTTGTCGGCGGTACTCAGCTGGTAAGTTTCGATAGGGTACAAAGTGGTCCACGGATGGCTGAGGTAACGGGCCGGCCATTTCATACTATTGAAATCTGCCGCCCAGCCTGGCAGCTGGTCCATATAGTAGGTGCTGGTAACCCAGTTGCCGGTACTGCCGTCATACCAATAAGCAGCTGTAGCGCTATGCCCCGCCGGGAGGATCGCGCCCCGGTCTTTGATAGCAACACCCACCACTTTACTTTTGAAATTGGTAGCCAGGCGCAATTCATCGCCGATGGTTGTTACTTCCATGTTGCGGGGACTCATTTTTCCGGCATTGGATGCGCTGCCCACCGTGTTTACAGTACTATCTTCAGCGCAATAAGTATCCCTGTTCAGGTCCCTGTTATACCAGTCATTACCTACTATACCGTGTATGGCAGGCACCGATCCCGTATATACACAGGTATGGCCGCAGGCGGTAATGGTTGGCGTATAATTAATTAACGTATTTTCGCAGGAGAAGCCATCTTTCAGTAACCGCTTAAAACCACCATTTGTATAGCGGTTCGCATAACGATAGAGATAGTCCCAACGCATCTGATCCACCACGATGCCAACCACCAGCTTGGGACGGATAATTTTTTTAGCAGCAGCGGGTTTACTCCATGCAGTAACGTAACCGGGTCTGGGAGAGGTAGCTTTCTGAGCGTCAGCAAATTGTGTAGATAAGAGGGAGGCCGTTATGAACACACACGACAAGAACTTACAATTCATGATTTTTAAATACATTATTTATTATTCACATTTTCAAAGGTAACCCAAGTTTACAAAAACTAATATTTTAATACCTTTGTGCGGGTTTTCGTTGATCACTCTTAATTATTATTTAACATATGGATATTTTTGAGAAACTGCTTAAGCACATGGGCCCTATAGGCGAACACTCTGACAGAGCTCATGGTTACTTTGCTTTCCCTAAGCTGGAAGGTGAGATTGGCCCCCGTATGAAATTCAGGGGTAACGAGAAAATTGTTTGGAGCCTGAATAACTATCTGGGCCTGGCCAACCATCCTGAGGTGCGTGCTACTGATGCTAAAGCAGCGGCGGAGTACGGTCTTGCCACTCCAATGGGAGCCCGTATGATGAGTGGAAATACCAATTTCCACGAAAAGCTGGAAAAAGAATTATCCGACTACATGGGGAAGGAAGATACTACCCTTCTTAACTATGGTTACCAGGGGATCATGAGTGCGATCGATGCTATCTGTAACCGTCGCGATGTGATCGTATACGATGCCGAGTGCCATGCAAGTATTATTGATGGTCTGCGTCTGCACCAGGGTCACCGTTATGTATTCAAACACAATGACATTGAAGACTGTGAAAAACAGTTAAAACGTGCAGAAGAGCTGATCAAGGCCAATGGCGGTACCGGTGGTATCCTGGTGATCACTGAAGGCGTGTTTGGTATGGCCGGTGATCAGGGTAAATTGAAAGAAATTGCTGCCCTGAAAGAAAAATATGAGTTCCGTTTCATGGTAGATGATGCACACGGCTTTGGTACCATGGGTAAAACCGGCGCTGGTACGGGTGAAGAACAGGGCGTTCAGGATAAGATCGACCTGCTGTTCAATACCTTCGCAAAATCAGGAGCTTCTATCGGCGCTTTCATGAGCGGTGATAAAGCGATCATCAACTACCTGCGTTACAACATGCGTTCCCAGATCTTTGCGAAATCTATTCCATTACCACTGGTGATCGGACATCTGAAACGCGTTGAACTGATGCGCAAAAACGCAGACCTGAAGAACAAACTGTGGGATAATGTGAACAAACTGCAGAAAGGTCTGCGTGACCGTGGTTTCAATATCGGCCGAACCAATTCACCTGTAACGCCGATCTACCTCCAGGGAGATATTCCTGAAGCAACTGCAATGTGCCTGGACCTGCGTGAGAACTACAATATCTTCTGTTCTATCGTGGTATATCCTGTTATCCCTAAAGGACAGATCATCTACCGCCTGATCCCGACAGCAGCCCATACCGACGAAGATATTGAGCTGACACTGAAAGCATTCAGCGAAACCAAAGAGAAGCTGGACAGGAAAGTATATGAAGTAGCTGAAATACCAATGGTATAACAATACCAATATGTATAAAAAGGCCCGGATCAATGATCCGGGCTTTCTTTTTTTACCGGAAAAGTGAATGAAATAAGGTACACTATTGAACGGCAACGTTTAATCAATAGCGTAAGAAAAAAATTTAACTGGAATGCCTATACTAACTGGCACAACTTTTGCGTTTATTTTGGGACTGAGATAAAAAAGTAAACCCCTCGTTTATACGAGGGGCTTCACAACAAATCGTTCTTTCTCACTAGGTGTAAGTTTCACTTAGCTTTCATTAGGACATGGTAGAACAATTGGTCTTCATAGAATTAGGAATCATAAGATTCCTGGGATAAATAAACTAGGTTTCATAGGTCTGGAGCCATTCGGTTCCAGGGATAATAATTGTTCTGATTTCTGGATTTCATAGGACCGGAATCCTTTTAATTCCGGGGATAAATATTGGCATTGGCTTTCATAGGACGGGAATCAATTTGATTCCACGGGATAAATATTATTGGACTTGGTCCTTTTTATCGGACCCGGTGTATTCGCATTTCTCTTTATCAAAAGTAGTTTAACCGTTGGGATATAAATTCACACAAAGATGGGATTTTGTTAATGAGTTGTTAAAAGGAAATAAGCGTACAATAAACACCCCTCTTTTGTCAAACCCTTTACTGTCGGGCATTACCCAATTCCCCAATTGTTATAAGTGTATGATGAACAGCTATAAAATGTGAAGAGGTGTAACATAACACCCATGTGGGATATGTGTTACACCTCTACTCTTTTAAGTATCGCTTACTTATTGTAAATGAGACTCTATAGCAACGTCATAAGGCAGTTTCCAGCTGGCCACTGTACCCCAATCTTCATTATCAATTACAACACTTTCTCCTTTCACTACGCCGATCTTTTCAACTTTCACGGAATGCTCAGTTGCGTCAATAACACTGTGCAAGATAGCGTCAAATTTTTCCTTGTCTTCTGGTTTGATAGTTACTACTGCACGGCTCTGGCTTTCACCGAACAGGTAAGCGTCTTTACGGAAGTTCGGATTTGTGTGCACATCAAAGCCTAATCCGGAAGACATTGCACTTTCCAGCAGGGAAATAAAGAGACCACCTTCACTTACGTCATGCGCTGATTGAATGATACCTGCTTTATTTAATTTAGCGATAGTATGATGGAGGCGCTGTTCTTCTTCCAGGTGGAAGTGAGGAGCAGGACTATGTTCAATACCGATCAGTTTGTGCAGGTATTCAGAGCTGCTGATATCATTACGGCTACGGCCCAGCAGGTAAACCAGGTCACCTTCCTGTCTGAAGTTGAGGGTGATCCGCTGAGACATATCGTCCAGTATACCCAGCATACCAATAGTTGGTGTAGGGTACACCGGACCATCGGGCGACTGGTTATAGAAGCTCACGTTACCACCGGTAACGGGCGTATTGAATTTACGGCAGGCTTCACCCATTCCCTTGATCGCATGTACGAACTGATAATATACTTCCGGATCGTAAGGATTACCGAAGTTCAGACAGTTGGTGATAGCCACTGGCTCACCACCGCTACATACTATATTACGTGCAGCTTCCGCTACTGCTATCTGTCCGCCTACATGCGGATCTGCATATACGTAACGGCTGTTACAGTCGGTAGTCACTGCAAGGGCTTTCTTAGTGCCTTTTACAGTAACGATAGCTGCATCACTTGGCGCATTGGTGCTGGCGTTAGCAGTACCTACCATGCTGTCGTACTGGGTATAGATCCAGCGTTTGGAAGCAATGTTTGGCAGTTTAACCAGTCTTTCCGCTGCAAAGCGTGGATGCAGGGTATCAGGTATTTTATGAATATCGAAAGATTTGATCTTCTCAAAGTATGCAGGCTCGGTATAAGCGCGGTGATATTGAGGAGCGCCACCGCCCAGTACCAGGCTTTCAGCAGGAACATCAGCTTCCAGGTGGCCGTTTAAGTAGAACTTCAGTTGTTTATCAGTTGTTACTTCACCGATCTGTACGCAGTGCAGGTCCCATTTCTCAAATATTCTCAGGACTTCCGCTTCCTTGCCTTTATGCAGTACGATCAGCATTCTTTCCTGGCTTTCGCTGAGCAGCATTTCCCAGGCTTTCATGTTTTCCTGGCGGGTAGGAACTTTATCCAGGTGAATGATCATACCGTGTTCACCTTTTGCGCTCATTTCTGCAGTAGAGCAGGTAATACCGGCAGCGCCCATATCCTGCATACCTACCAGTGCACCTGTTGGGATGATCTCAAGACATGCTTCCAGCAGTTTCTTTTCCTGGAAAGGGTCTCCCACCTGAACAGAAGGCAGATCTTCCACGCTGTCTTCAGTGATGTTGGCGCTTGCGAAAGAGGCGCCACCGATACCGTCTTTACCGGTAGCGGAACCTACAATGAAAACAGGGTTGCCGGCGCCATAGGAAGTAGCAGACACTGTCTGGCCTACCCTTACGACCCCAACGCTCATTGCATTCACGAGTGGGTTAGTACCGTAACAATCTTCGAAGTATGCTTCACCACCTACGGTAGGCACACCGAAACAGTTACCATAATGACCGATACCGTGAACGATACCTTTAATAAGATGTTGTGTTTTTTTATCGTTGATATTCCCAAAACGCAGAGAGTTCAGTGCTGCGATAGGACGCGCACCCATGGTAAAGATATCACGGTGGATCCCGCCTACACCGGTAGCCGCTCCCTGGAAGGGTTCAATAGCTGAAGGGTGGTTGTGGGATTCTATCTTGAACACACAGGCGTAACCATCGCCGATGTCCACCAGACCGGCATTTTCTTCACCAGCCTTTACCAGCAGGCGTTCACCTTCACGGGGCAGTGATTTCAACCAGACAATTGAGTTCTTGTAACTGCAATGTTCACTCCACATTACAGAATACATACTTAATTCTGTGAAATTAGGCGTGCGGCCCAGAATGCCCTTTATACGCTCAAATTCGTCTGCTGTAAGACCAAGTTGCTCGGCAGTTTCAACAGTAGTTTGGGAAAACTTATCTGTAGTTTCTACGTTAGTTTGCATGTAACTGAATGTATAAGTACGATAGATAAAAAAAGAAGATGCAAACCTACAGGTTTTTCCTGCAATTGACAAAGGATATTGGCAATTACAGGTCCTGCCGGTTAAAACAATTGACGGCTGCTTCCCTGCTCATATTATAATGTATTATCCTCCGTATAATCAGGTCAATGCAATATCAGTGCAGTTTTAACGAATTACATTTTTTTAAATATATCAGTTTAAACAGGACTGACTATTCATTTTTTATTCAAAAATTAAAAAATTTAAGCTTTTTCTCTACTAAATGTAATTTTTTAGTTAAAATCAACTTAATTCTTGCTTATGTTAGCGCAACAGCGTTCTTTTGTGTAAAATTATTTACAGCATGCAATCCTTACGCTTCACCGCACTGGAAAACCTTTCTGGTGTTGATTTAAAAATCAGGCCCGAACAACTGAACGGTAATAAGATCACCGAAGTGTTCGGCAGCAATGTATTCGCAGGAAAAGTAGTTCGCGAGAATCTGAGTGATGAGGCTTATAAAAGCTTAATGAACTCCATCAAGTCTGGCACTAAGATCGATCGTAAAATGTCCGAGCAGATCGCCTCTGGTCTGAAACAATGGGCAATGAAAAAAGGCGTTACCCACTATACCCACTGGTTCCAGCCTTTAACCGGCACTACAGCTGAAAAACATGATTCTTTCTTTACACTGAAAGGCGATGGCTCTGCCCTCGAAACCTTTGACGGCGACGCGCTGGTACAGCAGGAGCCTGATGCTTCCAGCTTCCCTAACGGCGGTCTGCGTGCTACTTTCGAAGCTCGCGGTTATACTGCATGGGACCCATCCTCTCCTCCTTTTATCCTGGAGCAGGGTCACGGTAAAACACTTTGCATTCCTACTATATTTGTTGCTTACACCGGTGAATCACTGGACTATAAAGCTCCGCTGCTGAAAGCGCTTTCTGCACTGGATAAAGCTGCAGTAGACGTATGTAACTATTTCGATAAAAATGTAACCAAAGTTACAGCTACCCTGGGATGGGAACAGGAATACTTCCTGGTAGACGAAAGTCTGGCTAACGCCCGTCCTGACCTGGTAATGTGCGGCCGAACCGTAGTTGGTCACGCTCCTTCCAAAGGACAGCAGCTGGAAGACCATTACTTTGGTTCAATTCCTGAGCGTGCATATTCTTTCATGCGCGATTTCGAAGAAGAGTCTTACAAACTGGGTATTCCTTTGAGAACCCGTCACAACGAGGTAGCTCCTTCCCAGTTCGAGTGTGCTCCTATCTTCGAAGAAGTGAATATCGCAGTTGACCACAACTCCCTGCTGATGGACGTAATGACCAAAGTGGCAAAACGTCATAAGCTGAGAGTGTTACTGCACGAGAAACCATTTGCGGGCATCAACGGTTCAGGTAAACACAACAACTGGAGCATGGCTACAGATACTGGTGTGAACCTGCTGGCTCCGGGCAAGACTCCGAAGACCAACCTGATGTTCCTGACTTTCTTTGTTAACACGATCAAAGCTGTTCACGACTACGCAGACCTGCTGAGAGCGTCTATCGCATCTCCCAGCAATGACTTCCGTCTGGGTGCCAACGAAGCGCCTCCGGCTATCATCTCTGTTTTCTCCGGTAAATACCTGTATGATGTACTGCAGGAAGTTAAGACCCGCGTGAACAACAAGTTCGATGAGCAGGACGAAGCCATCCTGAAACTGGACCTGCACCGTCATATTCCTGAGCTGCTGCTGGATAATACCGACCGTAACCGTACCTCACCTTTTGCCTTCACCGGTAATAAATTTGAGTTCCGCGCCGTTGGTTCTTCTGCAAACTGCGCTTCCGCTATGACTGTATTGAACACAATCGTGGCTAAAACACTGGCTAACTTCAAAATTGAAGTTGACGCCCTGATCGAAAAAGGCGAGAAAAAAGAGATTGCGATTATGCAAACTCTTCGGAAATATATTGTAGATTCGGAAAAAGTTTTGTTTGAAGGCGACGGTTATAGCGAAGAATGGGAAAAAGAAGCTGAAAAGAGAGGCCTTGCCAACGTAAAAACCACTCCTAAGGCACTGGATGCTTACGTTACCGACAAAGCAACAAAACTGTTCACTGAGGTAGGCATTTACAACGAGAAAGAATTACATGCCCGTCATGAGATCCTGCTCGAAGACTACGTGAAGAAAGTACAGATCGAAGCCCGTGTAATCGGAGATCTGGCTACCAACACGATCCTGCCATCAGCGATTAACTATCTGAACAGCCTGATAACCAATATTAACGGTCTGAAAGGCATAGGTCTAGGTGACAACGCTGTTAAAGCGCAAACCCAGATCGCTGCAAAAATAGCTGAACATATTAACGTCATCAGTGAGAATGTACAGGCTATGATTGAAGCGCGTAAAGTAGCTAACAAAGTTACTGACAGCCGCCAGAAAGCTATAGATTATTGTGATAAAATTAAGCCGTACTTTGATGTTATCCGTTACCATGCGGATAAGCTGGAGTTCCTTGTAGATGACAAACAATGGGCACTGCCTAAGTACAGAGAGCTGCTTTTCTTGCGATAAAACCGTAAGATTGTTTTGGTGTATGATTAGCCCCGGGTATTTACCCGGGGCTTTGTGTTTTTAGAACTATTACTTAAATTCATTGTACTCTTAACCCGATACCCCTCAAATCCTGGCAGTCCGGCCAACTCTACTTTTTCTTAAAGACACGATTTAATTACCCCTAAATGTCACCTCATGCACACATGTCTCAGTACTTCTATTCATGCAATAACAACTGCTGCTGTTATTCTCCTGCTTTCCTCCTGCGGAAAACACGATATTACTCCCAATTGCGAAGCCCCTTTATGCCAGATACAGCAACTGGAAGGTTATGATGTTGTTCTTCAACAAACACACACTAATACAATTGAATATAACGCAGCAGGCAACCCTGTGCTGCGTCTACGCTCGAATGTAGGAACGGGCAGCGAAAATGAAAGCTACCGGTATGATTCCCACAACCGGCTCACTGACCAGATCACCCATTATAACACGAAGGAAGAGTATGGGGATCTATTCTGGGAATGGCACAGATTTAAATATGATAATCAGAACCGGATCTATATGGATAGTGTCTATAACATAGGCATCATAGGAGACAATCCCCTTCCCCACCCTACCGGCGTTGGACTTATTAACATTACATATTTCGAATATGACTATAAAGGCCGTGTTATTAAAGAAACATCCTATTTTGATGATGGCCGGCTATGGTACACAAAGGCCTATGTTTATAACAATAAGCAGAATCTTGTAGAAAAAGGCACTACCTATGGTAATTCAGGATATACTGATACCACTCATTATGGTCCCCATGACAATAAAGTAAACTATCTCCGTACGAATAAGGTATGGCAATTCCTTAACAGGGACTATAGTGAAAATAATCCAATCGCAGCTCTCACTTACAATAAATACGGCCTTCCGTTGAAGTTCAGGCCAGACAGCAAAAACGGTGGGCGTACCTACTTCCTGGATGTTGTATTTTCTGACCTGGACATTACATATAAATGTAAATAGCTAATTACCGGACTGCTAAACAGAAAAGCCGGCCTGTCTGAGACAAGCCGGCTTTCTTTGCATATCATTGACCGGATTAAACCAGTTTGAAAGTTTCTGTGAATTTGGTCGTAAAGTTACCCTTACGGAAATTCTCATCGCGCATCAGCTGCTGATGGAAAGGAATGGTAGTTTTCACCCCCTCGATCACAAACTCGCTCAGCGCACGTTCCATGGTATTGATCGCTTCCTCACGTGTCTGTGCAATGGTGATCAGTTTAGCCACCATCGAGTCATAATAGGGAGGAATAACATAACCGGCATAGATGTGGGAATCAACACGCACACCATGACCGCCTGGAATATGCAGCGTAGTGATCTTACCAGGAGACGGACGGAAATCATTGTAAGGATCTTCCGCATTGATACGGCATTCGATCACGTGCATTTCCGGTGTATAGTTCTTACCTGAGATAGGGATACCGGCAGCGATCTTAATCTGTTCCTTGATCAGGTCAAAATTGATCACCTCTTCTGTCACACCATGTTCCACCTGGATACGGGTGTTCATTTCCATGAAGTAGAAGTTGCGGTGTTTATCTACCAGGAATTCAATAGTACCAACGCTCTCGTAATTGATAGCTGCAGCTGCCTTGATAGCGGCTTCACCCATCTTTTCACGCAATTCAGGCGTCATGAACGGGGAAGGAGATTCTTCTACCAGTTTCTGGTGACGACGCTGAATAGAGCAATCACGCTCACTCAGGTGACACACTTTACCATATTGATCACCTGCTACCTGGATCTCAATGTGGCGGGGCTCTTCCACGAATTTCTCCATGTAGATACCATCATTATTGAAAGCGGCGCGGGCCTCATTTTTTGCCATGTTGTAGGCATTCTCCAGCTCCTCTTCTTTCCATACTACACGCATCCCTTTACCACCACCACCGGCAGTAGCTTTCAGGATGATAGGGAGGCCCATTTCTTTTGCCAGTTTCCTGGCTTCATCAAGGTTTTGTAATAAGCCACCTGAACCTGGAATAACCGGTACACCGGCAGCGATCATGGTTTCTTTTGCAGTCATCTTATCGCCCATTTTACGGATCATCTCCGGAGTGGGCCCGATGAATTTAATGCCATGCTCTCCACAGATCTCTGCAAAACGTGCATTCTCTGCCAGGAAGCCATAACCAGGGTGAATCGCGTCAGCATTGGTGATCTCTGCTGCTGCCATCAGGTGAGGTATATTAAGATAGGATTCGCTGCTCTGTGGTTTACCTATACATACAGCTTCATCTGCGAACTTCACATGCAGGCTGTCTTTATCTGCAGTAGAATAAACAGCCACCGTTTTGATGCCCATTTCTTTACAGGTGCGAATAATACGCAAGGCTATCTCTCCACGGTTGGCAATCAATATTTTCTTGAACATGTTTTTTCAATAGGTTAAAGAAAAGAGTAATAAACCTAAAAGGTTGGAAAACTATGAGGCAGGCAAGTCTCCTTTCCTTCTCATAATATTCCAACCTTTTATATAAAAATTAAGGTTCTACCAAAAACAAAGGCTGATCGTACTCCACAGGGGAAGCGTCGTCCACCAGTACTTTTACGATCTTACCACTTACTTCACTTTCAATCTCGTTGAAGAGTTTCATCGCTTCGATGATACAAACCACTTTACCGGGAGCTACCTCATCGCCTACATTCACGAAGGAAGGCTTGTCAGGGCCAGGGCTACGGTAGAAGGTACCGATCATAGGAGATTTAATGGTTACCAGGTTATCCGCTTTAGCTTCTGCCGGCTTAGCTTCTGCTGCAGGAGCAGCTTGTGGAGCCGGAGCTGCAGGAGCTGCCTGAGGTGCTGGTTGATAAACAGGTGCTACTGCTGGAACAGTATACACTGGTGGTTCGTTATCTTTTTGCTTTATTGTAATCTTAAACTTGTCCTGCTCTATGCTCAGTTCACTGATGTTGGACTTGTTGACCATCTTTACCAGCTCCTGAATCTGTTTAAAATCCATGTAGACAGTTTTTGGTTTAGAAATGCTTGTAAGTAGATAATATATGGACTAAAACTATTCTTTTACTCTCTCGATGTATTCACCGTTCTTGGTGTTTACCCTGATCAGTTCTCCTTCGTTTACGAACAGGGGAACGTTCACTGTAGCACCGGTTTCAACTGTGGCAGGCTTAAGTGTACGGGTAGCGGTATCACCTTTCAGACCAGGCTCGGAGTAAGTAACTTTTACAACGATCTTGTCAGGCAACTCAACGCTCATTGGTTGTTCGGTCTCTGTATTAATAGATACGGCTACTTCCTGGCCTTCTTTCAGGAACTGGGGAGCATCGATCATTGACTCCGGCAGTGCGATTTGCTCAAAGGTCTCGTTATCCATGAAATTGAACCCACTGTCATCCTGGTATAAAAACTGGTAAGTTTTCTTTTCAACACGTACAGGGTATATTGTGTCGCCGGAGTTCCAGGTATGCTCAATAGACCTGCTATTGTCAACACCTTTCAGTTTAGCCCATACTTTAGCTGCTGCACGGGCTGTTTTGTTCTGACCAAACTCTACAACAGAATATAAGCTGTTTTCCAGCTTTATGATTAATCCTGTTCTGATATCTGCAGTGGTAGCCATAAAAGGATACTTAAATTTAAAGTTAAAAATACATTAGGACTGCAAAAGTAATTCATTCTGGCAAAATCCCTCATGGAACTGATTGCTTCCTAACTTGTTTTAGTGTTATATAGAGACCCTATTCTTACCTATTATTTTTTTTAGGAATGCAAACATAGTGTAAGGAAGGGTAATCTAGTAATTTTTTTATAAAAAAATGGTAAGTATGTCCATACTTACCTTCCAGCGCCCCGGAATAGTCCTTTTTTAAGTAAAAAAACCGCTCAAATAAAGGTTCGGATACTTCCTTGCTTTGGTTTATAGACTATTACAAAATTCGATACCTTTAGTCCCGTACAAAAATCAAGCGTTCAAAAATCAGACTTATGAGACGATACCTGCTCCTTTTATGTTGCTGTTGCCTGCCGTTCCTGTTACAAGCTCAAACCAGAACGGTGTCTGTGCCTAAGGATCAGCCTCCTTATCTTCAGTATCCGATAGTACCCTCTTTCCCGCTTACTTTGCCCGACGGCCATGTTATTACCAAAAATGACCTGAGAAAGAACGTTAAGACAATTGTTTTTGTTTTTAGTGTAGATTGCGACCACTGTAAACAACTGACAGAAGAGGTGCTCAAGAACATCGATAAGTTCAAAAAGACACAGATCCTGATGGTCACACCTTTTCAGCCGGACCAGATGAAGGTGTATTATAATAATTATAACATCAAAAACTACCCCAATATTATAATGGCCAGCGAGCCGACCCGTCAGATCATGTATTTCTACAACCTGCATTACTTTCCCGGACTGTTCATTTATGACAAAAAGCAGCAGTTCGTGAAAGGCTTTGAAGGCACCGTGAAACTGGAACAGCTGCAGGAATACCTGAATTAACATTGCGGGCCTGTTTCAGTGGCGATTGGTTACATTTGTTTATCCTCATATTCTTCACCTTAAAATTTAATACAAACGATGAAAGTTACTGTCGTAGGAGCTGGTAATGTAGGCGCAACCTGTGCTAATGTGCTGGCCCACAGAGATTTTTTGCAGGAGATTGTGTTGTTGGATATTAAAGAAGGCACTGCAGAAGGAAAGGCGTTGGATAGCTGGCAGCAGGCCCCGATTGATTACTATAGCACCAGGATAACGGGTGTCACGAACGATTATCTCAAAACCGCTGATAGTGATGTAGTTGTCATCACTTCCGGATTGCCCCGGAAACCGGGTATGAGCAGGGATGACCTTATCTCTACCAATGCCAATATTGTAAAATCGGTTACGGAAAACATTGTCAAGCATTCACCGGATGCTATTATCATCGTGGTAAGTAATCCACTGGACGTGATGACTTACTGCGCCTACCTGACTGCCCAGAAAGACAGCAGTAAGGTGTTCGGTATGGCCGGGATCCTCGATACTGCCCGCTACCGTGCGTTCCTTGCAGAGGAGATCAACTGTTCCCCCAAAGACATCCAGGCCATCCTGATGGGAGGACATGGAGACACTATGGTGCCACTGCCACGTTATACAACCGTATCAGGTATTCCTGTTACAGAACTCATTGCTCCGGATAAACTGGAAGCCATTATACAACGCACCAAAGTAGGGGGCGGCGAGATCGTGAACCTGCTGGGCACATCCGCCTGGTATGCACCGGGAGCTGCTGCTGCACAGATGGTAGAAGCCATATTGAAAGATGAAAAGAGAATATTCCCCTGCTGCGCATGGCTGACCGGTGAGTATGGACTAAAAGACATATATCTCGGCGTTCCTGTTGTGCTGGGAAAAAATGGTATCGAAAAGATCCTTGAGTTGCAGCTCAATGACAGCGAAAAGGCATTACTCGCAACCTCTGCCACCCACGTTAAAGAAGTTATGGACGTATTAGACAACATGAAAGTGATTGCATAATATATTCATCCTATAAAAGGCTGACTAATAGCCAAAAATGATCCGGCTATCAGTCAGCCTTTGTTATGTCATTCCGGGAATGCCCTATCCTCTCTCTCCTCTCTCCTCTTACTATTCCCAGGAATAAATCCTTTCTGACTCTGAAAAGATTTGTTACATTCGTTTCAACGGTTATTATACAAAACGTGATGTTTTGTTTGCCAAATGCATGATTGATATTCGTA
The DNA here is from genome assembly GCF_023100805.1 of Chitinophaga filiformis. Classification (NCBI taxonomy): domain Bacteria; kingdom Pseudomonadati; phylum Bacteroidota; class Chitinophagia; order Chitinophagales; family Chitinophagaceae; genus Chitinophaga; species Chitinophaga filiformis. The sequence continues at coordinate 1,997,140 of NZ_CP095855.1, read as the reverse complement.
TTTTTAACCCGACTATATTCTCACTTATGTCAAACATAGAAAAGCTCATCTCGCAGAAAACATTTACCAGCGAGTATAATAAAGGGTTAATAGGTCTCATTTTCGTCGGCAACTGGATAGTGTCACGTCATCAACAATTCTTCAAGAAGTTTGACATTACCATGCAACAGTATAATATACTGAGAATACTACGCGGCCAACACCCTAAAGCTGCTAATATCAACACCTTAAAAGAGAGAATGCTGGACAAAATGAGTGATGTTTCACGTCTTGTCGAGCGCCTGCGCAAGGCCGGATTAGTGGAAAGGAAAAGCAGTGAGGTAGACCGCAGGGCCGTGGATGTACAGATCACAGAGAAAGGATTGGCCTTGCTTAAGGTAATGGATGTAGACCTTCCGGATCTTGAAGATTCCCTGAAATTGTCATTGACAGAAGAGGAAGCATTGCAACTGAACATGCTCCTCGATAAGATCCTGACACGCTATTAAGCCGGGAATCCTTCCATGCCAACTGAGTATAAATACTCAATCAGCCGAAAGTTTTTTTATATTCTCTTCTTCTTCCGAAGAGTTTATTTCTTCCACGTAATTAAGGTCTTTCCCGAAAGTTTCTTCTACAGTATAAGACGCTATTAACGAAGCCGCGATACAGATCACGGCTACCAATGCACCGCTTTGCAGGTAACTAAAGTAGTGCTGTGCAAAGGCAAATAACATCGTGATCAGCGGTAGCATACCACGTGCAAAGTTAGGTACGGTAATGGCCACAGTAGCTCTGAGATTAGTACCAAAACTTTCTGCAGCTATCGTAACAAAGATAGCCCAGAAGCCTACACTGAAACCAAGCAGGAAACAAACGGTATAGAAAAGCCACTTTTCTGCACCGTGAAGATTAAGATAGAAAAAGACACATACTGCAGTTAATGTCAGGAAGATCATCATCACTTTTCGCCGGCTTTTCAATAGCTGGCTAAGTAAGCCGCTGGAAAAATCGCCCAGCACCAGTCCGGCATAACAAAATGCCACTGCATCTCCTGGATTAATGACAGACTTCACACCCATTTCTACAGCGAATTTATTGGAGAATGCCACTAATATTCCTACTACAAACCAGGTAGGAGCGCCCAGGAGCACACATTTCAAATACCGGAAAAAACGGTCTTTGTTATTAAACAGGGCAAGGAACTCTCCCCTTCCTACAGTATTTTTTTCAGCTGTCTGGTTGAACATATGAGATTCCATTACGCTGATACGCAGGATGAGCAGTAACAGGCCTAATCCACCTCCTATAAAATAACAATAACGCCAGTCAGGTACTACCTTCGCAATCAAATTGGCGGCAACAGCACCGGATACACCCACGGTAGCCACTATCATGGTACCGTATCCCCTCTTTTCTTTGGGCAATATTTCGGCTACCAGCGTAATGCCGGCGCCCAGTTCCCCCGCGAGCCCCAGTCCCGCAACAAAACGCCAGAACAGGTAGCCGGTGGTACCCGTTACAAAACCATTGGCAATATTGGCAATTGAATAAAGTAGTATGGAACCAAACAAGACCTTGAGCCGGCCTTTCTTGTCTCCGACAATTCCCCAGAAGATCCCTCCGACAAGCAAGCCTGCCATCTGTACATTTATCAGTAACAGCCCTACACCTGAGTCAATTTCTGACTGAGGCACGCCCAGGTCTTTCAGACTGGGAACTCTCAGGATCGTAAATAATAACAGATCATAGATATCAACGAAATATCCCAATGAAGCTACTATCACTGCGACATTTAAGATTGACGCGGAACGGTTGCCGGATTGCATAACGGGCCTGTTTTTATTCATTCACATCGGTGTGAGTAGGATGCGGATGTTTTGCTTTACCAAAAACTAGTTTAATAATAACAGGTAATGTAGTAATAATTATTAATATAATTACAATAAGTTCCAGATGTTCTTTCAGCGTGGGGAAGAACTTATCCAGGTAATGGCCTGCCAGCATCATAGAAAATACCCAACAGAAGGAGCTGATGATATTAAAGAACATAAATTTCTTCCGCTCCATCTGTACGATACCTGCTACAATGGGAGCGAAAGTCCGGATGATAGGCAGGAAACGGGCCAGGAATATCGCGCCGCCACCATATTTATCGTAGAAATCCTTCGCCTGGTAAAGGTGCTTCTGCTTAAAGAAAAAAGTATCTTTTCTATTGAAAAGTAATGGTCCCGATTTACGGCCAAACCAAAAACCCACAAAATTTCCCAATACCCCCGCAACGGAGATCATCACCATAATGAGGAAAAAAGGAACATTAAAAAAGCTTTCACTCAATAAACCGCCATATATACCAGCCACAAAAAGCAGGGAATCTCCCGGCAGGAAAAACCCTACAAAAAGCCCCGTTTCAGCAAAAATGATCAGCAATAATAGATACAGGCCACCATGATCAATGATCCATTGTGGGTTAATAAGATGCTTGAATAACTCTATAAACTGGTCCATATAGTCTTTAATAATCTCAAAATCAGATACTAATATAGGCGCTTACACTGCCTCCTGCCAGCATTGGACAAAATCATCAATGCTATATACAACAGACACCGGGCAAAATAAGCATAAAACTGTTATTGATTTGTTATACTTCCTTTAACTGCGAAGCCGGGACTTCCGCAAGGGAGTTTTCCCATTTGGATACCACTGCGGTAGCCATAGCATTACCAATCACATTGGTAGCTGAACGTCCCATGTCCAGTAAATGGTCCACTCCCAGCAGCAGTAATAACCCAGCTTCCGGAATATGGAACATGGAAAGTGTGCCAGCGATCACAACGAGAGAAGCCCTTGGGACCCCGGCTATTCCTTTACTGGTAATCATTAATACAAGGAGCATCGAGATCTGTTCTTCAAATCCTAGGTGCATATTATAGGCCTGTGCAATGAACAGGCTGGCAAAGGTCATGTACATCATAGAGCCATCCAGGTTAAAGGAATAACCTAAGGGCAGTACGAAACTTACAATACGGTTATCACAACCGAATTTTTCCAGCTCTTCCATTGTACGGGGGTAGGCAGCTTCGCTGCTGGCTGTACTGAAAGCCAGTAACAAGGGATCTTTTATCAGCCCGAGTAAAGTGAATACCCGCCGTCCGAGTATCAGGAATCCCACCAAAGCCAATACTATCCATAAACAGGCAAGGCCCAGGTAAAACTGGCCTATGAATTTACCGTAGGTCAGCAAAATGGTAAGTCCCTTCTGCGAAATGATTGCCGCCATTGCACCAAATACAGCAAACGGAGCAAAATTCATCACGTACCCTGTCACTTTCAACATGATATGGGCTACGCTATCCATGAATTTTACCACAACGGTTCCAAACTCACCTACAGCTGCCGTAGCTACGCCAAAGAAAAGTGAGAACACAACGATCTGCAGGATCTCGTTGTGCGCCATGGCGTTGATCACACTATCGGGGAATACGTGCTGGAAGAATCCTTTCAGTGTCATGGCAGCAGCCGCCACTCCGCTGCTCGCATGAGAATCCGGTACCGGCAGGTTCAGGGAATGACCTGGCTGCAGGATATTCACCAGCATAAGGCCCAGGAAAAGGGAAATGAAAGTAGCTGAAATAAACCATAACATAGTTTTACCGCCAATGCGTCCTACCGCTTTGATATCGCCCAGCTTTGCCACTCCTACCACTAATGTAGAAAATACCAGGGGAGCAATGATCATCTTTACCAGTCGCAGGAATATATCAGTCAGAATAGAAATGTTATCAGCAAACTTCTGGATCCTGGCTTCTCCGGTAGTACCTTTACCGGTAGAGAGACCTATAATATGTCCGGCGGTGTTGCCAAGGGAGCTGTTATCAGCGGAGACCATCTGTCCGGCATTTCCGCCACCATAGGTATCGGTATAGCAAACGTTCACAATATACCCGGTCAGGATTCCCAATACCATGGCTATGAAAATAAATAGTGTAAGCCGGTTGGATCTCTTCATGCAAAGCCTTTTAATTACAATTAATATTTGTGCTAAACGCTAAAATTCCCCAAAAATAAGGTTAGTACTGTAAAGTTGTGACTTCATTTATAAAATAAAAGCTCAGGGTTTGCTTTTTGATATTTATATTTGGCGATCTGTAATAAAACGAAACAACAACTAAACCACTTAAACGTCAACCACAATATCTCATTAGTATGGGCAAACTTTTTGTAAAAAAGCCACTCTCCCTGTTATTAGCTGAAGCATCCGAATCTGAAAAAGGCCTTAAACGTACATTAGGGGCAGGATCGCTTATAGCTTTGGGAATAGGCGCTATCATTGGTGCGGGGCTTTTTGTTAGAACAGCTGCTGCTGCCGGGCAACACGCCGGTCCTGCTGTTACGATCTCTTTCATTATCGCTGCTATTGGTTGTGCCCTGGCAGGTCTTTGTTACGCCGAGTTTGCCTCAATGATCCCTATTGCCGGTAGTGCTTATACCTACTCCTATGCGACAATGGGTGAATTCATCGCCTGGATCATCGGATGGGACCTTGTGCTGGAATATGCGCTTGGTGCGGCTACTGTGGCCATTGGTTGGTCTCAGTACCTGAATAAACTCATTGAAAAGGTCTTTGGGGCCGCGTATGTCATACCATATCAGTGGTCTCACAGCCCCTTTGAAACTTCTGATGCAGGCGTACACGGTATCATGAACCTGCCTGCAGTTTTCATATTGTTATTGCTCACTTTATTGCTGATCCGTGGTATCGAAGGTTCTGCAATCGTTAATAACGTCATCGTTATTACTAAAGTAGCTATCGTAATCCTGCTGATCCTCCTTGGCTGGCAGTTCATTAATCCTGCTAACCACACTCCCTTCACTATTCCTGCGGATGCCGGTTCTGTGACCATGCACAATGGTAAGGTGATCAACTATAGCGACTTCTGGTATCACGGCATACCCGGGGTGCTGCGTGGCGCCGGGGTAGTATTCTTTGCATTCATCGGTTTTGACGCCGTATCAACTGCTGCACAGGAAACTAAAAATCCGAAGAAGAATATGCCTGTTGGTATCCTGGTATCACTGGCTATCTGTACACTGCTGTACATCCTCTTCTCTTATGTGCTGACTGGTATCGCTCCTTATAAAGACTTCCTGAGACAGGGTGGTGAGGCCTCCGTAGCTTATGCCATTGATACTTACATGCACGGATATGGCTGGTTGTCAACCTTCGTAACGGTTGCTATTCTCGCAGGTTTCTCTTCTGTGATCCTGGTGATGCTGTTAGGTCAGACAAGGGTATTCTACTCTATGTCAAACGATGGCCTGGTACCAAAGGTATTCTCCAACCTTCATCCTAAATTCCGTACACCATACAGATCACAGGCCTTGTTCTTTGTATTTGTATCCATTTTTGCTGCTTTCATCCCTGACAGCGTGGTAGGTGACATGACCAGTATCGGTACCCTGTTCGCCTTTGTATTGGTTTGCCTGGGTGTGATCGTAATGAGAAAGACCAATCCGGAATTACAGCGTGCCTTTAAAACGCCTTGGGTGCCATTTGTACCTATTCTGGGGGCTTTATTCTGTCTGACAATGATCGTCAGCCTGGGTATTGAAAACTGGGCGCGACTGATCGTATGGTTGCTGATCGGCTTCGCTATCTACTTCGGTTATAGTGTCAAGAACAGTAAGGCCAGAAAATTGTAATCAGGTTATCTCACGATATAAGATCTCAAGGCCGGAATTCATGCTGCATTGGTAGTCTGAATTTCCGGCCTTGTTCAGTTAAGCGGCCGGAGGAAGTCATTTTTACTATAAAAGTGACTATTTTTGCGTCTCGATTTTCTTAATAATTAATTATACCCAATATGGGAAGAATATTTGAAGTAAGAAAGGCCACCATGTTTGCCAGATGGGACAGAATGGCCAAACAATTTACCAGGATAGGAAAGGAAATAGCGATTGCGGTAAAGCAGGGCGGTCCTGATCCGGATAATAACCCCGCTCTTCGCAGATGTGTTGCCAACGCCAAAGGTGTTAACATGCCTAAAGACCGTGTAGAAGCGGCCATTAAGCGTGCTATGGGTAAGGACAAGACTGATTACGAAGAAGTTGTATATGAAGGGTATGCGCCACATGGGGTAGCTGTAATGGTTGAGACAGCAACTGATAATCCTACCCGTACAGTAGCCAACGTACGCATGCACTTCAATAAGGAAGGTGGCAGCTTGGGGAATAGCGGTTCAGTAGGTTTTTTATTCAACCGTACGGGGGTTTTCAAAATAAAAAATGAAGGCCAGAACCTGGAAGAGCTGGAACTTGAACTGATCGATGCGGGCCTGGAAGAAATAGGAGAAGATAGTGAAGGCAATATCGTGCTGCATACACCATTTACCGAGTTCGGTAACATGTCGAAAGCGCTTGAAGAGAGAAATATTATTCCGATCAGCGCGGAATTGCAGCGTATTCCTGCTACAACTGTTGAATTGAACGAAGAGCAGGCGAAGGAAGTACTGACACTGATTGACCGCCTTGAGCAGGATGACGATGTACAACAGGTATTCCATAATCTGCGCTAACATGCAGTGATAATATAAAAGAAATGGCCTTGTCTGAGACAAGGCCATTTCTTTTATCGATAGATCGGTATATCAAATTACACGGCAAACTTCGCTTTCAATCACCAGGCGTAAGCCTTTGCCGTGAATAGTCTCAAGCTTAATGGTATTGTCATGCTTGAAGTGCTTGCGTATGCGCGTGAGATAAACATCCATGCTACGCCCGGTAAAGAAGTCATCATTCCCCCAGACGCTCAGCAAAATGCCTTCTCTTTTCAGCCGCTTGTTGGGATTGTCACAAAGGAACTTCAGCAGTTCTGCTTCTTTCGGCGGCAGATTGATAGTTCCACCGGGATGATAGATCTTGAATTCGCTATAGTTGAAAATAAGTGATCCCAGCTTAAATACGATCTGTTTATCATTTTGCAGCAAACGGCTTCTTTTCATAAACACGTCCATCCGGCAGAGCAGTTCTTCCATATTAAATGGCTTTACCAGGTAATCATCCCCCCCGCATTCAAAGCCGTTAAGCTTATCCTGCTCCATGTAGCGCGAAGTAGTAAAAATGATAGGAACATTATCATTCCTGTCCCTGATCTCCCTTGCCAGTGCAAACCCATCCATTCCCGGCATTACAACGTCCAGTAAACAGATATCAAATGGTCTTTCCAGGAAGGTATTCCAGCCTTCCTCTCCATCTGAACAATGTACTACCAGATATCCTGCCTTTTCCAGGTGGCTCTTGATAACTTTGGCAAAAAAATGATCATCTTCTACTAACAGAACTCCTGCTTTCATAAACGGATTTGGGTTGATGGTTAATTTAGAAGTCATTCCTGACAAGCCCTAACAAAATGACGAATTATTAACTATTAACGTGGACTAAATGTTTATCCAATTTAGTTTTATTCTTTTGAATTTTAGCTGCACAACACCTATTATCTTCGTTCATTTTCGTTCATTCCTGACCAAACGAAAAATAAGCATGTCTAATATATTAATTATCATTTACAATAGGAAATAACATTTGGTTAATGTTGTATTCCAGGGCTAACAAGATCAGTATATTAAATAATTATTCAATTATATTTTAATGGATTTATCATGAAAGTATTTCATAATATTTGTATACTGTATTAACATCTTCTTAAACCTACAATTACATCTAAAATGCAAAAACGCAAGGCCGGAAAGCCTTGCGTTTCATTTTTTATAACTAAAAACTTATTCTTCCACCATTTCCATCACTATCCTGATCACATCTTCCACATTAGGTTTGGAGAAGTAATCGCCATCCGAACCATATGCAGGACGATGTGCCTGTGCACTCAGGGTTCTGGGCGCTACGTCCAGCCATTTGTAACCGCCTTGCAGTTCCATTACCTGCTGGAACATATAGGCAGTACCACCGCCAGGTACATCTTCATCAACGAAGAGTATCCGGTTCGTTTTCTTCAATGACTCAACTATTTTATGGCCTGTATCAAAAGGCAATAAGGTCTGAATATCAATCAGTTCACAGGAAACTCCCAATTTTTCCAATGTCTGAATAGCTTCTTCAATTACCCGTAGGGTGGAGCCGTAAGAAACGATCGTAATGTCACTACCCTCATGTATCGTTTCAGGTACACCCAATGGTACAGTGAAGCTACCCAGATTCTGAGGTAGCTTTTCTTTAAGTCTGTATCCGTTGAGAGATTCAATCACCAGCGCTGGCTCATTGGCCGACAGCAAGGTATTATACATACCGGCAGCCTGTACCATGTTACGTGGCACACAAACGTTTATACCTCTCAGAGATCCCAGGATCATGCTCATTGGTGAACCGGAGTGCCAGATGCCCTCCAGCCGGTGTCCTCTGGTACGCACGATAATGGGGCAATATTGGATACCTTTTGTCCGGTATTGCAAACTGGCCACATCGTCACTCAGTGGTTGCAGTCCATATATCAGGTAATCAAGATATTGTATTTCGGCGATTGGACGAAGTCCCCTGAGGGCCATACCTATGCCCTGCCCCATGATGGTAAGCTCCCGGATTCCTGTATCAAAGATCCGTTGCGTTCCATGTTTCTGCTGCAGACCTGCAAATCCCTGGTTTACATCTCCTATTTTACCCACATCCTCACCGAACGCAAATACTTTCGGATTGTTTTCTATCAGCTGATCGAAGTATTTGTTCAATACTTCATATCCATTTACCGTTGCTGAATCTTCATTATAAACTGCAGGTACCACAGGTACATTCAGCGCGGAGTTTGCTCCTTCTGCATATAACAGGGAATTGTAATTCTCTTTTTCATGGCTGAGCAGGTCATCATAAAAATGCTTTAAGGCATCTATTGCGGGAGCTTTCACCTTTTTATGATAGATCAGTATTGTAGATGCTGTTTTAAGTACATCTCTTCTCAGCGGCTCGCGGTTTGCCTGTAGCTCATGCAACAGGTTATTTATCATTCCGGCATCTACACCTGGTAAAGCAGCCACTGCCTGACCATGTGCCACCACCTGCTGTACCTGTTGACGAATGGGCGTGATATATTTCTCCCATGCATTTTTACGGGCATCCTGGGCAACAGTTTTGGCCTCAGCTTCTATAGAGAGCAGGGTGGCTTCATCTGCCAGTGCATTCTCTAAAATCCACTGCCTCATCTGATGATTACAGTCAAACTCCTTTTCCCATGCCAGGCGCTCTTTGCTCTTATAACGCTCATGAGAACCACTGGTAGAATGTCCCTGCGGCTGCGTCATTTCCTCAACATGGAACAATGCAGGAACATGCGTTTCCCTGATCTTCCTGATGCCGGTTTCAAACACCTCGCACATGGAAGCATAGTCCCATCCCTTCACGTTATATATATCAAAGCCATTTGAGTCTTCCGTTTTACGGAACCCCTCAAGCGCGGCGCTGATCGAATCTTTTGTAGTCTGATATTTACGTGGAACTGAAATGCCATAACCATCATCCCATACAAAAACTGCTAATGGCACCTGCAGTACACCGGCGGCATTCATTGTTTCCCAGAAGTGACCTTCCGAAGTAGAAGCATCTCCTATGGTAGCAAAACAAACCTCATTACCGTTATTTGACAACTTTGAGAATTCCTTTAACACTTCAACATCCCGGAACAGCTTGGATGCAAAAGCCAGGCCCAGCGCACGTGGCATCTGCGCAGCAGTAGGAGACATATCCGTGGCCGTGTTCTTGATCTGTGTAAGATCCAGCCAGTTGCCATCCTTCCCAAGATTTGGCGTCGCAAAGTGAGAGTTCATCTGGCGTCCACCTGAAAATGGCTCATTGGCCAGATCAGGATCGGCATACATCTGCGAAAAGAATTGTTCTGGTGTGGCAATACCACTGGCAAAAGCAAAGGTCTGGTCCCGGTAATAACCCGAGCGAAAATCTCCGGGTTTGAAATACTTGGCCATGGCGATCTGAGCCACTTCCTTTCCATCTCCGAAAATACCGAACTTGGCCTTTCCTGTAAGCACTTCCTTACGGGCCAGCAGACTAACTTCCCTGCTTTCGCAAGCCAGGCGGTAATCATCCAGTACTTCCTTCCGAAATTCATCGAATGACAACCGGCTTTCCGTATTCATAGTCAGTTCATTGTTTTCTATCATGCCTCTTGGTTAAAGTACAAAAGTAAGGTTAATTATAGTTAATTATACAGTTGCAAAACGTTTGAAAATGTAACGCGTAAAATAATTTGATTTTTTTTAATAAGATTTTAATAAATTCTTTAGTGCTGCATTAATTTTGGCTGTAAATTTGTTATTAAGTTAAACGATGATCTATTTTTTAACCAATCGTTTTAAAACCACATTATACATGAAAAAATTCATCTTATCCCTATTTGCGAGCATGCTGTTAACCACTGCTCTCTGGGCGCAAACACAGACCGGCAACCCTGTTGATGCCAAAGTGAAATTCAAACAGGAAACTATTGATTTTGGTAAAACTAAACTGAACAAACCAGTATCAGTTGATTTCGAATTTACCAATACGACCAAAGAACCAGTTTTAATCGAAACAGCGCGCGCAAGCTGCGGTTGTACCACTCCTAGCTGGACTAAAGAACCAATCCTGCCAGGTAAAAAAGGTAAAGTAACTGCAAACTATTCAGCTAACAGCTTAGGCCAGCAGAATAAAACTGTTTGGGTAAGATTAAAAGGTGTTGATCAGGACAAAGAACTTCACCTGACTGGTACTGTTGAAAACTAATCAACTCAATACAGATATTACCCGTATAAGTGATAAAATGGCCTTACAGCTGGAGCTGTAAGGCTTTTTTATTTGAAGCCATAACAGATTCCACGCTGAACTCAGCCTGCAGATCCCCTAATATCAACTACCTTTGTATACTCAAAATCAAGACAATTTATGCCTACCATTAGTAAGAGGGGGGAGCAAATGCCACCTTCTCCTATCAGGAAATTGGTTCCTTATGCAGAAGCAGCTAAAAAGAAGGGAACCAAAGTCTACCACCTCAATATCGGGCAACCGGATATTGAAACACCAAAACCAGTACTGGACGCTGTCCGCCACTCTGAGTTTAAAGTCCTTGAATACAGTCATAGCGCCGGCAATGAAAGTTACCGTCGTAAACTGGTTACCTACTATGAGCGGTTTGGCATCAGGCTGAACCACCAGCAGATCATTGTTACTACAGGAGGCTCAGAAGCCATTCTGTTTGCCTTTATGGCCTGCCTGGACGCTGGTGACGAGGTACTGGTACCGGAACCATTTTACGCCAACTATAATGGCTTCGCAGTTGAAGCGGGGATCCATGTACGTACCATAACCGCCAATATAGAAAGCGGATTTGCCTTACCAGCCATGGATGCCTTTGAAAAGGCGATCACTCCACGGACCAAAGCGATCATGATCTGCAATCCCAATAATCCCACTGGCTACCTGTACAGCAAGGAAGAGCTTTCAGTGCTAAAGGAGCTATGCCTGAAACATAATCTTTATTTGTTCTCTGACGAAGCGTACAGGGAATTTTGCTATACCGGCGAGCATTTCTCCGCAATGAACCTGGAAGGTCTGGAAGAACATGTTATCCTTATGGATACCATCTCTAAACGCTACAGTGCCTGCGGTGGTAGAATTGGCGCCCTTGTTACCAAAAATCAGACAGTACTCGACGCTGTGATGAAATTTGCCCAGGCAAGGCTTAGTCCTCCTTCTTTTGCACAGATAGCAGGTGAAGCTGCCGTAGACCTTCCCCCGGACTATTTTGACGAAATAAAGGCTGAATACCAGGGGCGCCGGGATATACTGGTTAAGATGCTAAATGACATTCCCGGCGTGTTCTGCCCTAATCCCGGCGGGGCATTCTATGCAATAGCCAGGTTACCTATCGACAATGCTGACAAATTCTGCCAATGGCTACTTGAATCTTTCTCCTACGAACAGCAGACTGTAATGCTTGCTCCGGCTACAGGATTCTATGCAAGCAAAGGACTGGGCATAAACGAAGTGCGATTAGCATACGTGTTGAACAAGGAAGACATCAAAAAGGCAATGATCTGCCTGGCCAGGGCCTTAGAAACATATCCGGGCCGGGTAGCTTTAAAGGAAGAAGTACTGGCAGGAGGACATTAACAGGGTGCAATTATCATATTATAAATACGCACATATAATATGATAATTGCCATTTATTCCATTTTTGCCTAAAAAAGCCCCAATTATTACATTAAGAAAAATAATATATACACTTTTTTCTAGCGAACTTTGATTTTTATATAGAAAAATGTTTTTTACGTTAATTTTCTTTGTATATTTGAACTGCGAAAGGCACCTAAACAGGTCGGACGGAATGAGAGAAGAAAGAATAGGGCGAACTTGTTTAGCATAAATTTAACCTTAATAATTTCAGTAAGCGTTTTATAATTCTGAACTTTGAGTTATTAACATTCAGAAACGAATTATCAACTTTTTGTAAAAAAGTTTGAGATATACTAAAACGTTTTAGCTAAATACCGTATTTTTGTATCAGTTTTTCATAACGTGGAATTTATAAAGGCAAACGGCTCTGATCACAGAGCCGTATTTTTTTGCCCTATACTCTCCCAATATATTGATAATCAATAATCGATGGAACGACAATCTCTCATTCTCCTGCTTTAACCTTTAAGATCTTATATAAAATTAAAAGAGGCGGCCTGTAACCAGGACCGCCTCTTTTAATTTTATCTGAAGAAGATTTACATGTTTTCTTTGATCATATTAAAGAAGTCATCGAACAAATAACGACTATCATATGGTCCGGGAGTAGATTCCGGATGATACTGTACAGAAAATGCCGGCTTGTTCTTAATACGAATACCTTCTATCGATGAATCATTCAGGTTAACGTGAGTCACCTCTACCGTTTGGCTGGCAGCTATTGCTTTAGGATCTACCGCAAAGCCATGGTTCTGCGTCGTGATCTCGCAACGTCCTGTTGCCAGGTTTTTAACCGGATGGTTCAAACCGCGGTGGCCATGGTGCATTTTGTAAGTAGGAATATCATTAGCCAGTGCCAGCAACTGATGTCCAAGGCAAATGCCGAACATAGGCCTGTTGGCATTCAGGATCTTTTTAACCGTATCCACCGCATATTTTAATGGCGCAGGATCACCGGGACCATTCGAAATGAAATAAGCATGTGGTTTAAACTTTTCGCATTCCTCGAAGGCGGTGTCTGTTGGGAACACCTGCAGGTAAGCGCCTTTCTCAGACAAGCACTTCAACATATTTCTCTTCACTCCATTGTCCAACACCGCAATACGGATATCAGCGGCAGGATCTCCCACATTGTATGCCTCTTTGGTAGATACTTCTGCACACAGTGCCAGTCCCTCCATAGAAGGAACTTTTTTCAGCTCTGCCTTTAGCTGCTCAACATCCAGGATCTCGGAAGAAATGATACAGTTCATTGCTCCTTTGCTGCGGATATGCGAAACCAATGCCCGGGTATCCACATCATAAATAGCCACCAGGTTATTTTCGACCAGGAACTTCTCCAGTGAGCCGTCGGCCATCTGGCGGGAATAATTATAAGCAATATTCTTGCATATCAATCCGCTGATCTTCACACTGTCACTCTCCACATCATCCTTCTTCACGCCATAGTTACCTACATAACAGTTGTTCATGATCAGTACCTGGCCTTTATATGAAGGATCCGTAAATACTTCCTGGTATCCTGTCATCCCAGTGTTAAAACACAATTCACCTGCGGCGGTGCCAATTTTACCAAAAGCTTTTCCCTGATAAACCGTACCGTCGTCTAACAACAGTATGGCTGGCTGGATCGATCTAGTCTGAGGCATGCTTATTTTTTCGTTTTAAAAAATCGTGCAAAGTTATTGAATAAAAGATTAACTATCGAGTTTTCTCCCGATAAATTGTTAATCTTTCCCTTCAATTATTTGACATGAATCGATTTTATAATACGATGGGCAGCGGCAGCAGCAGTAGTATCATCTTCCCGGTATCGGATCTCCACTTCCCAACGGTGCGGACCGTTTACCAGCAACAAATTGCAGAAAGACAACCTGATACCGCTCTTATAATTGAAGCTACCCTCTTGTAACAGGGCATTCATGCCACTTTGCATGATGGTATCCGTAGTGTATTTAAGATCCGAGATCTCCTCGTTCTTTTTCATTTCGCTGGCTGTAGCAGCCCCTGCGATCTCCAGGTCATTGGACACATTTGGCCGGAAGCTGTACATGTTCACCTCCACCTGCATCCCCTCTTCTACCCTGTTCCTGTAACTCTTGGCATACTCAACAAACTGGGCTACTTCCGGAGCCAGTGGCTTATCATTCACTCCAAGATGCATCGGGGTACTGATCTCGATCGCCTGCCGTCCTATTTTAGCCGTCTCCCAGGATGAATACAGCCATGCTTTGTTTATCTTGGGATATATAAAGCTAAACACAACACGCTTGCCAATATACCCCCCTGCAACCGCTGCAAGGCCTATTATCAAGATTACCGTAATAATGGCTCCCCGCCTGCCAGCCCATTTCAGATATTTTTGTTGCAATTCTCCCAGGTGGTTCTTTCTCGCTTTTTTGGGTTTAACTCCTTTTTCCCGCTGGAAATCTTCAAAACTTCCTTCAGGTCTTTTTAACTTCCATTCAGCATAGTTAGTTGGCAGTTTTTTGCCACATTCCGCGCAAAAGGTGAGAAACTCAGACTTGAGTTCATTGTAATGCCCACAGCTTTTACATTTCAGGTAAATCATAAGATATAGAGCGATTTTTTAGACGGATCTTCCCGCTATAATTTCAAATACAGCACGATATTACAAAAAAATATAATTAATCTATATTATGCTTTCACAGTAGGTTGGGAATCAAGTAAAAAAAAATCCCGGAGTAAACTCCGGGATCCTTATGAATTGAAGCGAACTAATATTACTCAGCTGCTTTTTCTTCAGTTGCTGCAGTGCCTTCTTCAGTAGCCTTTTTCTTGCTACCACCAGCACGGCGTGTTTTCTTGGCAGGAGCTGCTTCTTTCTCAGCTTTACCACCATAGATCTCGTTAAAGTCAACCAGTTCGATCAGCGCAGTTTCGGCGTTGTCACCAACACGTTTACCTAACTTGATGATACGGGTATAACCACCAGGACGGCTAGCGATCTTTTCGCTGATAGCACCGAACAGTTCCTTGATGGACTCTTTATCCTGCAGATAGCTGAACACAATTCTACGGTTGTGGGTAGAATCGCTCTTTGCTCTTGTCAGCAAAGGCTCAACGTATACACGCAGAGACTTGGCTTTAGCCAGAGTGGTAGTGATACGTTTGTGCTTGATCAGCTCAATTGCAAGATTTGCCAACAGGCTCTTACGGTGTGCGGCAGTTCTGCCGAGGTGGTTTAATTTTACTCCGTGACGCATGACGTTTTGTTTTTTGATTCCCCTATACCGTGTCAGGAATTACAGGGTACTTATTTAGATATTAATTCTACTATTCTTCGTCTAATTTCAGTTTGGACAGGTCCATACCGAAATGTAAACCTCTTTCGTTCAGCACCTGCTCAATTTCGCTGAGGGATTTCTGACCAAAGTTCCTGAATTTCATCAGCTCTTCCTGTTCGTACTGAACCAGTTCGCTCAGGGAGTTGATTTTAGCAGCTTTCAGACAGTTGAAAGCACGAACGCTCAGATCCAGATCTTCCAGCGGCGTTTTCAGTATCTTACGCAGCTGCAGTGTCTGTTCATCAACAACATCTTCTTTCTCAGTGTCTTTAGTATCGAAGCTGATGTTCTCATCGGTGATGATCATCAGGTGTTGGATCAGGATGCGGGAAGCCTGTTTTACAGCTTCTTCCGGGTGGATGGTACCATCTGTGATCACTTCCATGATCAGCTTCTCATAGTCAGTCTTTTGTTCCACACGGGTATTCTCGATGCTATATTTTACGTTCTTGATAGGCGTAAAGATAGAGTCGATAGCGATGTAACCGAAAACGGCATCTTTAGGTTTGTTCTCTTCAGCTGGCACATAACCACGGCCTTTGCCGATAGTCAACTCGATGTCCAGCTTTGCAGATGGATCCAGCGTACAGATAAGCAATTCAGGATTCATGATCTGGAAAGCACTGGTAGCTTTTTCGATCATGTCAGCGCGAAACTCAGTTTTTCCTTTAATAGAAATCTGGATTTTCTCGTTGCTAACTTCGTTCTCAACGATACGTTTGAAACGTACCTGCTTAAGGTTCAGGATGATTTCAGTTACGTCTTCAGTGATTCCTTTTAAAGTTGCAAACTCGTGATCCGCACCTTCTATCTTTATTCCCACAATGGCATAACCCTCCAGAGACGATAGCAGCACGCGGCGCAGCGCGTTACCCACAGTCACCCCATAACCCGGTTCTAACGGCCGGAATTCGAATTGAGCTTCAAAGTCAGTAGACTTCTGCAAAACGATCTTATCAGGCTTTTGGAAATTCAGAATTGCCATTGATATGTTAAGTTTAATTGTTTATGTAAAACGGCCTTTAGCCATTAACATGCAGTCCTTAGTAACCCACGTAAAAATATTACGCCGGCAACTAATGACCCATGCTTAACGGCTAAAGACATATTATTATTTAGAGTACAATTCTACGATCAGCTGCTCCTTAATGTTCTCAGGAACGCTCTCTCTCTCAGGATATGCAATGAAAGTACCTTTCAGTTCTTTTTCATTCCAATCCAACCAGCTGAATTTAGGATTCTTACCGCGAATATTGCTGGTAATTGCAGTGTTAGTTGCTGCAGATGGTTTCAGTCCGATGATATCACCTGGTTTCAGCTGATAAGAAGGGATATTCATTACTTCACCATTAACAGTGATGTGTTTGTGAGAAACCAGCTGACGGGCAGCAGGACGGGAAGGAGCGATACCAAGACGGAATACCGCGTTATCCAGACGTGCTTCCAGTAATTTGATCAATACCTCACCGGTAACACCTTTACGACGGTTAGCCTCAACGAACAGATTAGCGAACTGACGCTCCAGTACTCCATAAGTGTACTTTGCCTTCTGTTTTTCACGCAGCTGCAGCGCGTATTCACCCAGCTGTTTACGCTTACGGGTTACACCATGCTGACCCGGAGGGTTGCTGTTCTTACCTAAATACTTACCGTTTCCTAAAATCGGTTCTCCAAAAATTCTGGAGATCTTGGTCTTTGGTCCTGTATACCTTGCCATGTTATTTGTTAGATTTTTTAGTTCCGGTATATGATCTTTAAAAAATCTTAAACCTGATCATATACCCATTAATAATAAAAGTATCAAACAGCAATTCGAAAGCAGGAAGCGGAAGATAATTCCAACTTTCCACTTTCGAAATACCGCAAATTATATTGATCCTATACCCTTCTCTTTTTAGGAGGACGGCAACCGTTGTGAGGTAAAGGAGTTACGTCTTTGATCATGTTCACCTCGATACCGGAGTTAGCGATAGCACGGATTGCACTCTCACGACCAGCACCAGGGCCTTTTACAAAAACATCTGCTCTTTTCAGACCTGCTTCCATTGCTGTTTTTGCAGCGTCAGAAGCCGCCAGCTGAGCCGCATAAGGAGTGTTCTTTTTAGAACCCTTGAAGCCCATCTTACCTGCAGTAGACCAGGAGATAACCTGACCCTGCTTGTTGGTAATGCTGATGATGATATTGTTGAAACTAGCAGAGATGTGTACATCGCCGTAGTTGTCTACTTTAACTACCCTCTTTTTGTTAGCAGCAGTTTTTGTATTTGTTGCTTTTGCCATAATTATATAAAATTCCAGGTTCCAGGTTCCAGATTCCTCTTGCCATATACACGACTACTGGAAACCGGAACTTGTTATTTGTATTATCAAGTTTATTTCTTAGGCGCCTTCTTTTTACCTGCAACCGTTTTACGTTTACCTTTACGGGTACGGCTATTGGTACGGGTACGCTGGCCTCTCAACGGTAAGCCCTTCCTGTGACGAAGACCGCGATAACAAGCGATATCCAATAAACGCTTGATATTCATCTGTACTTCAGAACGCAGCTGACCTTCTACCTTAAACTCACTGTTAATGATGTTACGGATAGCAGCCTGCTCATCATCGTTCCAATCCTTAACTTTCTTGTTGAAGTCTATACCAGACTTCTCCAGAATATACTGAGCGGTAGAACGACCAATACCAAAGATGTAGGTCAGGCCAATTTCTCCACGTTTATTTTTAGGAAGATCGATACCGGCTATACGTGCCATATTTGTATTTTAATTTACTAGTTATGTATTAATTGATTATCCCTGGCGTTGTTTAAAACGGGGATTCTTTTTGTTGATCACCAACAATTTACCCTTCCTGCGCACAATTTTGCAATCTGCACTTCTTTTTTTTATGGAAGCTCTTACCCTCATAAGTTATAAGTTATAAGTCTGTATTATTATTTATATCTGAATATTATTCTGCCTCTGCTCAAATCGTATGGACTCATCTCGACCCCGACTTTGTCACCAGGCAGGATGCGGATATAGTGCATTCTCATCTTCCCAGAAATGGTAGCTAAAATCTCGTGCCCGTTCTCTAACTTAACTCGGAACATAGCGTTAGACAAGGCTTCTAGTATTATTCCATCCTGTTTAATGAGTGCCTGTTTTGCCATAAAAATTTTTAGGACTGCAAAGATAGCGAAATCTTAAGAAAAAGAAAAATTAATCAAATAAACGTGAATAATTAATTGTGGATAAGATCCCGATACCACGCTTACTCATTAATTATCAATAGCTTGAGTTCAAAGCTGGATTATTTTTTTCCGCCTTTTCTATCCCCTCAAAAGACGAAAGTATGTCAGGTTTCCCTTTCATTACCGCCACATTATGCTCAAAATGAACAGAAGGCTTCTCGTCGCGGGTGATCACTGTCCAGCCGTCTTCCATGTATTCCACCTCCTTTACTCCCAGGTTGATCATAGGTTCTATCGCGATCACCAGTCCTTCTTTCATGATCGGACCACTGCCACGCTTCCCATAATTGGGTACCTGAGGATCTTCATGGAGATTACGGCCCAAACCATGGCCCACCAGCTCACGCACAACGCCATAACCGCGTTGCTTCTCCGTATGCTCCTGGATGGCATGTGCGATGTCTCCTATACGGTTGCCCGCCACAGCCTTTTCTATGCCCTTATAAAGCGCTTCTTTGGTTGCCTTCATCAACGCCAGCACCTCTGGCTTTACATCGCCAATGGCAAATGTATAAGCGCTGTCGCCATGATATCCGTTTAACAACACCCCTACATCCACACTCACAATATCTCCGTCCTGCAATACATAAGAATTGGGAATACCATGCACCACCTCCGCATTTACAGAAATACAGCAGCTTTTCGGAAACCCTCTGTAGTTCTTAAAAGACGGTACCGCCCCGTTTGCCAGGATGAACTTTTCCACTATCGCGTCAATATCAAGGGTAGACATTCCCGGCTTCAGATGCTTCGCCACTTCTTCCAATGTAGCACTCACCAATAATGCGCTTTTGCGCATCAGCTCAATTTCTTCCTTAGTTTTATAATGCACCATACCAAAAAGCGGATTAGGAAAGTACTTAAAAGATGAAGCCACGCAAGCATAAAACCAGCAGGTATAACGCTGTTGGTCTTATGCTTCTGTGGCTATTATACCAGGTAGCCTGGATTAATCAGACGTTAGCCGTAGCTGTTCTTCCTTTAATCCGACCTGTGCTCATGAGTCCATCGTAATGGCGCATCAGCAGCTGGCTTTCTATTTGCTGGAGCGTATCCAGGATAACGCCCACCATGATCAGCAGGGATGTACCTCCGAAGAAGGTAGCGAAGTTGCTGTTGATATTCATTGCTGCAGCTACACCAGGCAGGATACCTACCAACGCCAGGAAGAATGCACCCGGCAGCGTGATACGATCCATTACAGCGCCGATATAGTCGGCAGTAGCTTTACCAGGCTTAACGCCGGGAACGAAACCATTATTACGTTTCATTTCATCCGCCATGGAGGTCGGATTGAATATCAATGCAGTATAGAAGTACGTGAACACTATTACCAGCACAGCATAGATCAGGTTGTACCAGCCGTTGGTGTGATCACTGAAGATACGGATGAATCCGGATCCGCTGTCAGTAGCAAAACCGATCGCTGTAGCCGGGATGAACATGATTGCCTGGGCAAAGATGATCGGCATTACACCGGCAGCATTCACCTTCAGCGGGATGAACTGACGTACACCGCCGAACTGTTTATTGCCAACTATACGTTTTGCGTAGTTTACAGGGATCTTACGGGTACCCTGTACCAGCAGGATCAGACCGATAGTGATCAGTACAAACACTGCCAGCTCTATCAGGAACAGCATCACGCCGCCGTTGCTCTGGGCATTCCTGGAGGAGAACTCCTGGATGATAGCCTGTGGCAGACGGGCAAGGATGCCGACCATGATTATAATAGACGTACCGTTACCGATACCTTTGTCTGTGATTTTTTCGCCCAGCCACATTACAAACAGGGTACCTGCTGTAAGTACAATGGTGGTAGTCAGCCAGAAGAAGGCTGCACCATATTCTGGTATAATAGCACCTGCAGATTGCTGTTTCAGGAAGGCAACGTATGCGCTCGCCTGGAAACCGGTCACTATTACTGTCAGTATACGGGTATACTGATTAATCTTTTTCCTGCCGCTCTCTCCTTCTTTCTGGAGTTTCTGAAAATAAGGCACGGCAATTGTAAGCAGTTGTATGGCTATGGATGCAGAGATATAGGGCATTATGCCGAGGGCAAAAATGGACGCCCTGGAGAATGAACCTCCGGCAAACATATTGAACAGTCCCAGGATACCTTTCTCTGACTTGTTGGCAAACTCTCCCATACCCAAACTGTTGGCATCGATACCGGGTAACGCGATATAGGATCCTACACGATAGATGAGGACAAGAAGCAATGTGGTGAGAATGCGGTTACGCAAATCCTCGATGCTCCAGATATTCTTAATCGTTTCGATAAATTTCTTCACAGGAAGATGAATGTTTAATATTCAAAATTTCATCCCGCCCCTCAGGCGAGACCAAATTCCGAACCTGCATTAGCTGCTATTCAGTAACTCTGGCCGGGATTTGTGTTGTTTTCTCTGGCTTGATAAAATGTGAAAAGACGCACTACTCCGTAGGCGTCTCCTCAGTCGTGAAATCTTATACCAGCTCTACCGTTCCACCCGCTGCTTCTATCAGCTGCTTGGCTTTTTCGCTGATCGCATTCACTTTTGCGGTTACTTTAGCCTTCAGTTCTCCCTGACCCAGGATCTTCACTTTCGCGGTCCTGTTGATCAACCCGTTCATGTACAGGTTTTCCAGAGAGAAGTCCTGCAGACCATATTTTTCAACCAGGTGATCGATCTGACCGATGTTAAATACCTGGTATTCAGTAGGATTCAAGCTCTTGAAACCACGTTTAGGCATACGACGCTGAATTGGCATCTGACCACCTTCGTGACCTCTTTTGCTCTGATAACCAGCACGTGACTGACCACCTTTATTACCTTTTGTAGAGGTACCACCTTTACCGGATGCTTCACCACGACCAAGGCGCTTCTCTTTATGTACGGAACCCTTTGCAGGTTGTAACGTATGCAGATTCATTTTTTAATTTTTTTTACTTACGCGGAAATTAACCGCTCGCTTTTAATGTAAAATGTTTATTCGTAAATCTCCGATATAAATGTAGGATTATTTCCCGGGTAATAAAATTTATTACGCCTGTTCTCCTTCAACTTTTACCAGATGATTCACTTTACGCACCATACCCAGGATCTGGGGAGTAGCTTCCACTTCTACAGTGGCGTGCATTTTTTTCAGTCCCAGCGCCCTCAGGGTGAGCTTCTGGCGTTCAGGACGGTCTATACCACTTTTTACTTGAGTGATCTTGATCTTTGCCATTGTTATTTGAATTGCCACTTTACAATTGTCAGGAACAGAATACCTGCCCTGCCTAACTGGATAGTGTTATTATCCGTTAAAAACTTTCTTCAGCGATACGCTTCTGGTCTTCGCTACCTGGATTGGCTCACGCAGGAGACCTAATGCCTTGAATGTAGCTTTTACCACGTTGTGCGGGTTAGCAGAACCCAGGGACTTAGCCAGAACGTCGGTGATACCTGCGCTTTCCAGTACGGCACGCATTGAACCTCCGGCGATCACACCAGTACCATGAGCCGCTGGCTTGATCAGCACCTTAGCGGCACCTTCTTTAGCCAACTGGTCGTGAGGAATAGTACCGTGCATCACCGGAACCTTGATCAGGTTCTTCTTGGCATCATCGATACCTTTGGTGATAGCTTCCTGCACTTCCTTAGCCTTACCCAGACCGTGTCCTACTACACCGTGCTCGTTACCTACTACTACCAGGGCAGAAAAACTGAAAGTACGTCCGCCTTTGGTGGTCTTGGTTACACGGTTGATAGCCACAACCTTCTCTTTCAGCTCCAGGTCACCGGCCTTTACTCTATTAAATGTATTCTTTGCCATTTTTTTACTTGCGAATTACGATTTAATCAATTTCGATATTAGAATTGGAGGCCAGCTTCTCTGGCACCATCAGCTACGCTCTTTACGCGACCATGATACAAATAACCACCGCGGTCAAAAGTGCAGGTTGTAATGCCTAATGATTTTGCCTTGGTAGCCAGTGCAGCACCTACCAGCTTTGATTTCTCGCTTTTGGTACCTTTCTGTGCCTTGATATCTTTATCACGGGAAGAAGCAGCAGCCAGAGTAACACCATTGGTATCATCTATCAATTGCACGTAAATATCGCTATTGCTGCGAAATACAGATAATCTCGGCTTCTGTGCAACACCCACAACCTTTTTACGAATGCGGTAGCGGATCTTCTGTCTCCTATTAACTTTTGTACTCATTTCTCTTTCATTTTTATTCATTCCGATACTGCCGGAATGGTGTTGAACTAGCTAATTGACGATACCGCCAATTAGCTAATTAAAATTATTTACCTGCAGACTTACCTGCTTTCTTACGAACCACCTCATCACTGTAGCGAACACCTTTACCTTTGTAAGGCTCTGGTTTACGCAGGCTACGGATTTTAGCAGCTACCTGACCTAAGAGCTGGTTGTCAATACCTTCCAGCATGATCTTAGGGTTAGCACCCTTTTCAGTCAGGGTAGATACCTTCAGTTCTTTAGGGATCTCAACGATAATGTTGTGAGAGTAACCCAGAGACAGGTCCAGTAACTGACCATTGTGAGCGGCTTTGTAACCAACACCCACCAGTTCAAGTTGTTTCTTGAACCCTTCTGTAACACCTTCCACCATATTGGCGATCAGCGCGCGGTACAGACCGTGCAGTGCGCGGTGACGGATCTGGTCAGTAGGACGTACTACTGTCAGAACGCCATCCTTCACTTCTATCTTGATATCCCTGTCGATGTTCCTTTTCAGTTCACCTTTAGGGCCTTTTACAGTCAGCTCATTAGCAGGGGAAACACTTACTGTCACACCGCTGGCCAATTTGATAGGACTTTTACCTATACGAGACATAATTGCAGTTTTTACTGTTATGTTTGGATGAGGATCTCTTCCGTGTTCAGCGCCGTATAGAAAGCTTAATTGTCAGAAGGTCCATTTGGATTTTCCCTGTTGACAGCTGTCAGATATCCGTCAGCGTCATCAACAGGGCTTATATATTAATAAACGTAGCAAACAACTTCGCCGCCAACGTTTTGAGCTTTGGCTTCTTTGTCGGTCATTACGCCTTTGGAAGTAGAGATGATAGCAACACCTAAACCATTCTTGATACGTTTGAAATCAGCTGGTTTAGAATATTGACGTAAACCCGGACGGCTGATACGCTGCATATCGGTGATAGCAGGTACTTTGGTCTGTGGGTCGTATTTCAGCGCTATCTTGATAACGCCCTGTTTAGTATCTTCTTCAAATTTGTACTTCAGGATGTAGCCTTTGTCGTACAGTATCTCGGTGATACG
The DNA here is from genome assembly GCF_023100805.1 of Chitinophaga filiformis. Lineage (NCBI taxonomy): Bacteria > Pseudomonadati > Bacteroidota > Chitinophagia > Chitinophagales > Chitinophagaceae > Chitinophaga > Chitinophaga filiformis. Next base: position 1,973,111 of record NZ_CP095855.1, on the reverse strand, counting down.
TTTTTTCAGTTTGGAGGCAGGAATTTCCACAATCCTGTGGTTGGCCATTTGCGCGTTCCGGATTCTGGTCAGGAAGTCTGCTATTGGATCAGTAACCATTGTTCTTAAAATTTAAAAACTATTTTACAATGCGATATCCAATCAGTAATAGATAGGAAAATCAAATAACTAATGCCGGTTTTTCCGGAAGCACTGCGTTGCAGGCATTCAGGAACTGGTGTTGGCTTACCAGCTTGCTTTTCTTACGCCAGGGATTTTACCAGCCAGGGCCAGGTCGCGGAACATGTTACGACACATACCGAATTGACGCATGTAACCTCTTGGACGGCCGGAAAGCTGACACCTGTTATGCAGGCGAACAGGAGATGCATTTTTTGGAAGTAAGTCCAGGGCAGCGTAGTTACCTTCTGCTTTCAGGGTAGCACGCTTTTCTGCAAACTTAGCAACCAGTGCAGCTCTCTTCCTCTCACGGGCTTTTACGGATTCTCTTGCCATGTTAAGTTTATGATTCCAGTTATAAATTCCAAATTCCAAACCCTTTCAGGGATTGGAATTTGATATCAGATATTATTGATTATCCTTTTTTACGTTCTTGAACGGCATACCCAGTTCCTTCAGCAGCTCGTAAGCTTCTTCGTTGGTATTAGCCGTAGTAACAAAAGTGATATCCATACCGGAGATCTTTGTTACCTTATCGATATCGATCTCAGGGAAAATGATCTGCTCAGTAATACCCAGGGTATAGTTACCGCGGCCATCGAAAGCCTTTTCATTCACACCTTTAAAGTCACGTACACGAGGCAGGGAAACTGCGATCAGACGATCCAGGAAGTCGTACATATTGTTACCACGCAGTGTTACGCGGGCGCCAATCGGCATGTTCTTCCTCAGTTTAAAGTTAGAGATGTCTTTTTTAGACATAGTAGCGATCGCTTTCTGACCGGAGATACGGGTCATCTCGTCAACAGCAATATCTACCAGCTTCTTATCTCCAACAGCGCCATTGATACCCTGGTTCAGACAGATCTTTACCAGGCGGGGTACCTGCATTACGCTCTTGTAGTTAAATTTCTTTTGCAGCGCACTAACTACTTCATTGCGGTATTTAGCCTGCAGTCTCGGTTTATATGTAGTGTTTGCCATTATTTAATTACCTCCCCTGATTTTTTAGCTATACGAACTAATTTACCGTTATCACGCTGCCTGCTTACTTTGGTAGGTTTACCAGCCTTAGCATCCCATAACATTACGTTAGAAATAGCGATAGGAGCCTCCTGCTTAACGATGCCACCTTTGGTGTTCTGAGCAGTAGGTTTGGTATGTTTGGTGATGATGTTCACACCTTCTACCAGAATGCGTGCCTTGTCAGGAATCACTTCCAGCACCTTGCGGGGCTTGGTCCTGTCCTTATCATCACCGGCAATCACCACTACCGTGTCGCCTTTCTTAATGTTGAACTTAGGCTTGAATCTCGTTTTCATTATTTGTTTATTTAAAACGCCAAGCGAAACACCCGTTCCGCTTGATTAATATTGTCGTTTTTGAAACGGGCTGCAAAGATATGCTTTTAAGCTGAAAGCACAAAGCCTAAAGATTTGTAACTTTTGGCTTTATGCTTTCAACTCTCTATAATGCTTTGATTTACAGCACCTCGGGAGCCAGAGAGATAATCTTCATGTATCCCTTATCGCGCAGCTCACGGGCAACCGGACCGAAAATACGGGTACCGCGTGGCTCGTCAGAGTTGTTCAGCAATACAACGGCATTATCGTCAAAACGGATATAAGATCCGTCCTTACGGCGCAGCTTGTTTTTAGTTCTTACGATAACAGCTTTGGTTACCATACCTTTCTTTACGCCACCACCTGGGATTGCGTCCTTTACAGTCACAACGATCTTGTCACCCACTTTAGCGTAATCCTGGCCTGAGTTGCCTAATACCCTAATACACAGTACCTCTTTGGCACCGCTGTTATCAGCCACATTCAGCCTTGATTCTTGTTGTATCATCTTATGAGATTTGTAAGTTGTTTAATCAGCGGCTCAACCCGGGAATGCCGGAAGGAGCTTGAAACACATAATTATTTTACTTTTTCGATAACTTCTACCAGTCTCCAGCATTTGTTCTTGCTCAGAGGGCGAACTTCCATGATTCTAACAGTATCGCCAATGCTGCACTCGTTTTTCTCGTCGTGCGCCATGAACTTGGTAGTTTTCTTAACGAACTTACCATAGATAGGGTGCTTCACCTTACGCTCAACGCTTACAGTGATAGTTTTCTCCATCTTGTTGCTGGATACCACACCAATCCTGGTTTTTCTTAATTTTCTTTCGATCATTGTTGAAAGTATTTACTCCCTAACCCTCCCGTTTTCACGACAGGATTAATGAATTTTATTATTTTAGGCTTGTGCGCCCAGTTCTCTTTTGCGCAGCTCGGTTTTCAGCTGTGCGATCTGACGCCTGAGAGAGCGGATGCTCATTGGATTCTCGATCGGCGTAATTGCATGACTGAATGTAATTTTCTTCAGGCGTAATTGTTCCTCAGAGATCTTCTCTCTCAGGTCCTGGTCGCTTAAACCTTTCAGATCCAGCTTATCTTTTGCCATTGTTTTATAAAATTTCTGGTTTATCGTTTATAGTTTATCTCTCGTTGCACGTTGCTTCCTGCAGGTTGCCGGATTATGCAACGTAATCGGGACGCACTACAAATTTCACTTTGATTGGCAGTTTCTGTGCAGCCAGCTCCATTGCTTCTTTAGCTACCTGTAAAGGAACACCATCCGCTTCAAATAAGATACGGCCTGGTTTCACTACTGCAGCCCAATGGTCAGGAGCACCCTTACCTTTACCCATCCTCACTTCCAGTGGTTTGGCGGTAATAGACTTATCCGGGAATATACGGATCCACACGTTACCTTCACGTTTCATATGCCTGGTCAGAGCCACCCTGGCAGCTTCAATCTGCCTGTCGGTGATCCACTTAGGTTCTAATGCTTTCAGACCGAAACTACCAAAGGAAATCGCCGCGCCGCGCTTAGCGTTACCTTTGATGCGGCCTTTATGCATCTTCCTGTGTTTCGTTCTCTTTGGCTGTAACATCTTGGTATTAGTTAATTGTTAATGTTAATTGTTAAGTAAGCTTATCTGCGGCCACCACCACGGTTGTCACCACCTCTTCTATCGCCACCGCCACGGTTATCACCGCCTCTTCTATCGCCACCACGATTGTCGCCACCTCTTCTTTCGCCACCACCTGAACGGCCTTCACCGTCTTTAGCAGAAATAGCGTTCGGGTTCAGATCGCGCTCGCCCAGTACTTCACCTTTACAGATCCATACCTTGATACCGATTTTACCATATACAGTCAGTGCGAACAGAGAAGCATAATCGATGTCCATACGGAAAGTGTGCAAAGGTACACGACCCTGCTTCATTTCTTCTGAACGGGCAATTTCAGCACCACCTAAACGGCCACCTACTTTAATCTTGATACCTTCAGCTCCCATTCTCAGTGCAGTAGCGATCGCCATTTTTATCGCACGTTTATAGTTGATACGGCTTTCGATCTGCTTAGCGATGGTTTCAGCTACGATGTTTGCGTCTATTTCAGGACGACGGATCTCCAGGATGTTGATCTGTACGTCTTCTTTTCCTGTCAGTTTCTTCAGCTCTTCCTTGATGCGGTCTACCTCTCCACCACCTTTACCTATGATGATACCAGGTTTAGATGTATGAATGGTGATGATCAGTTTACCTAAAGTTCTTTCAATCACTACTCTGGAAATGCCGCCTTTATTGATACGGGCATTCAGGTAAGTCCTGATCTTGTTATCCTCGATCAGTTTGGTAGCAAAATCCTTTTTGCCACCATACCAATTGGAGTCCCATCCTCTGATGATACCTAACCTGTTACCAATAGGATTTGTTTTCTGACCCATGTTCTGGTTTATTTGTCTATTAGATAAATAGTTTTAGTTTCTTTTATTTTGCTTCCACTGCAGCACGGCTGTCAACAACGATTGTTACATGGTTGCTTCTCTTGCGAACACGATAACCTCTACCCTGTGGTGCAGGACGCATTCTTTTCAGGATACGGCCGCCATCAACGAAGATGGTTTTAACATGCAGGTTAGCATCTTCCGCTCTTGTACCTTCGTTCTTCACTTTCCAGTTAGCAACGGCAGACAACAGCAGTTTTTCCAACGGAACGCTGGGATGCTTAGGATGGAATTTCAAAATATTCAGAGCTTTTTCTACATCCAGACCACGGATCAGATCCGCCAGCAAACGCATTTTGCGGGTAGATGTAGGATTATTGTTAAGCTTAGCTACTGCTTCCATTTTCTATTATAATTTGTGATTTGAGGTTCGAAGTTTGGGTTTAGAGGTGAATCAAAACCTCAAACTTTAAACTTCAAACGATTTACTACATTTTCTTGTTAGCGTGTCCTTTAAAGTTGCGGGTAGGTGCAAATTCGCCCAGTTTATGACCAACCATGAATTCGGTCACGTATACAGGGATGAACTTGTTGCCATTGTGTACCGCAAATGTGTGGCCTACAAAATCAGGCGTGATAGTAGAACGACGGCTCCAGGTCTTGATAACAGTACGCTTGGTGCCTTCATTCATTTTCTCAACTTTCTGCTCTAATTTCTGGTCAACGTAAGGACCTTTTTTTATGGAACGACCCATGTCTTGTTGTTTTTATTCCTGATCCGCTTTACCAGTTCCGCCGTTTGCGTTCTCTGCGTCAGCGGAACTGTTAAGGCGTTAAGTTTTATAATTTCTTACCGTTTTTCCTGCTGATGATCAGTTTGTCAGAGCTCTTATGCGGCTTTCTTGTCTTCAGACCTTTCGCATATTTACCTGTTCTGGATCTTGGGTGACCACCGGAAGATTTACCTTCACCACCACCCATCGGGTGATCCACTGGGTTCATCGCCACACCACGGTTGCGAGGCTTGATACCTCTCCAACGGTTAGCTCCTGCTTTACCGATAGATTGCAGCGCGTGATCTGAGTTGGAAACAGTACCTACGGTTGCAGCACAAGTGATCAACACTTTACGCAGCTCGCCGGAAGGCATTTTCAGAACGGCATACTTTTCTTCCTTGTTGGACAGCTGAGCATAGGTACCAGCGCTTCTTGCGATAGCACCACCTTTACCAGGCTGTAACTCGATGTTGTGAACAACAGTACCAAGCGGCATGTTTTTCAGCACCAGCGCATTACCAACTTCCGGAGCTGCGTCAGGACCGCTCAGTACGGTAGCACCTACCTGCAGACCCTGGGGAGCCAGGATGTAACGTTTCTCACCATCTGCATAGTTCAGCAGAGCGATGAATGCGCTACGGTTTGGATCGTATTCGATAGTCTTAACTGTAGCCGGAATGTTGTGTTTATCACGTTTGAAATCTATGATACGGTAGTGTTGCTTGTGACCACCACCAATATAGCGCATAGATCTTCTACCCTGTACGTTTCTACCGCCGGATTTCTTAACAGGCTCCAGCAGGCTTTTTTCAGGAGTATCCGTGGTCAGCTCTGCGTACGCGTTGCCTATTTTCCAACGGGTACCGGCTGTCATCGGTTTGTATTTCTTCAGTGCCATGATCTAGTGTCGTGTTTAACTAGTTTCTATTATAAAAAGTGATCTGCATATACATCCATCATCCTGCGTTAACAGGAATGAGCACTATATGTTAGCATACAGATCTATAGTTTCTCCCTGAGCCAGTGTAACAACCGCCTTTTTGTAAGAAGGTTTTTTACCAGCGATGAAGCCAGCCTTAGTAAAGCGCTGTTTAGCCTTACCCGGCATTACGGCAGTATTCACTTCAGCTACGGTTACACCGTAAAATTCTTCCACTGCTTTTTTGATCTCCAGTTTGTTGGATTTTTTATCCACGATGAAGTAGTAGCGGTTGAATTTATCAGTGGCTTTGTTCACCTTTTCACTTACCACCGGTTTGATTAAAACGTCTGAAAGTCTCATCTTTTATAGCTTTGAGTTGCGGTTGCCCGCAAGCTGTGTTTTTGTAATATTGACAATTAAGCTTCTACCGGCTCTTCAGTGAAGATCTTAGCAGCACTCTCCGTGAGAACGATATAGTTGCTGTTCATGATATCATAAGTATTGATATCGCTCAGCATTACGCTATCCACGGTAGGAATGTTCCTCAGAGACAGGTAAACATTATCATTGTACTCAGGCAGTACGAATAAAGTCTTACGGCCGTTTACATTTACATTCAGATTAGCCAGGATACCTGCAAACTGTTTGGTTTTAGGTGCATCCAGGTTAAGATCTTCCAGTACGATGATGCTGTTCTCTTTAGCTTTGGTAGACAGGGCAGAGATCTTCGCCAGATCTTTCACCTTTCTGTTCAGCTTAATATCATATCTGTGGGGTTTAGGACCGAAAATGGTACCACCACCTTTATACAAAGGGTTACGGATGTTACCTTTACGGGAACCACCAGTACCTTTCTGTTTGTGCAGTTTGCGGGAAGCACCCTTCACTTCAGCTCTTGTCTTCACCTTGTGCGTACCCTGACGCTGAGCGGCCAGATACTGTTTTACAGCCAGGTAAATAACGTGGTTGTTAGGCTCCACACCGAAAATTTCCTCAGGAAGCTCAATAGTCCTGCCGGTTTTCTTACCTTCTTTATTTAAAATATCAACTTGCATGTTACTTCTGGATTAAAACGATTGAACCATTGTGGCCGGGAACGGAACCACTTACCAGGATATAATTCTTTTCAGGGAATATCTTCAGGATCTTCAGACCTTTCACTTTCACCTGTTCATTACCGGTCTGACCAGCCATACGCATACCCTTGAAAACGCGGGAAGGATAAGAGGAACCACCCACAGAACCAGGAGCCCTGCTTCTGTCGTGCTGACCGTGTGTAGCTTCACCCACACCGGAGAATCCATGGCGCTTTACAACACCCTGGAAACCTTTACCTTTTGAAGTACCTACTACTTCAATGGTTTCTCCTTCTGCAAATATTTCGGTGGTAATGGTCTCACCAAGAGCTTTTTGTACATCCGGGTTGCGGAACTCTTTTACAAATCTTTTAGGGGAGGTGCTTGCTTTCGCGAAGTGATTAAGTTCAGCTTTGGGAGTGTTCTTTTCTTTCTTCTCACCAAATGAAACTTGAATAGCGTTGTACCCATCAGTTTCTACTGTCTTTACCTGAGTTACAACGCAAGGACCGGCTTCGATGATGGTAACAGCAGTCTGCTTACCATTCGGTTCGAAGATGCTGGTCATGCCGATCTTTTTACCAATAATACCTTTCATTATTATATATATTTTACCCAGCGCCTGGGGGTGGATCTTGCTATCCCCAGGATGGGCGGTTTAAATGCTTTATTGGGCGGCCACCCAGAAGGCATGGCCTATATTTAGTTGAGTGTTGTTATGTGACCGGCAAAAGGTGATTCAGTCCCCTCTGCCAGCAACAACCAGTCATATTAAATCAAATCAGGCAGACCTTTCGCCCACCTGCCGATGTCCTACGCCTTGATTTCAACTTCCACACCGGAAGGTAAATCGAGCTTACTCAGCGCGTCTACTGTCCTTGAAGAAGAAGTGTAGATATCCAACAGACGCTTGTGCGTGCACAGCTGGAATTGCTCACGTGCCTTCTTGTTAACGTGCGGTGAACGCAGCACCGTAAAAATTTTCTTTTCGGTTGGTAAAGGAATTGGACCTGTTACCACGGCGCCCGTGTTACGCACGGTTTTAACGATCTTCTCAGCAGATTTATCTACCAGATTATGATCGTAGGACTTCAGCTTGATTCTAATTCTCTGAGACATATGCAATGAACTTCTTCTTGTTTTTACCCTTACAATTTGGGAGGGCAAAGGTAACCCGTTTTTTTTTACTTCACAAATTATTTGTGGAAAAATAAATCAGGGACTGTGAATACGCGGCCAGGACAGCCCATCATATTACACAAAGAAGATATAGCGAGGAACAGCAAAATACTGTTTTTCAATTAAATACCAAAAAAATGATTGCACAGGCCGCCCTGGCAAAAGATTTCTTCCTCCCACCCCGGGGTACAGTTCCACCCAGCCCACTCCCGCTCCCGATAGGTACCGCTTCCACATCCACGGAACACATTCAATCAATAAGTTGAATGATATTTCTTCGTCATGTCTTTTTATGAAAAAAACAGGCCTCCGGGGAACCGGTGGCCTGTCCTGTCTGGGAATGCAATAAGCAATATTTCTCAACCTGTCAAACCTCAGATGGGTAAGTTCCCCAACAAAGAATTCAGCAAGCCAAGAACTAAAGCCAATAACTGGTTTAATAAATCCATAGTCGTTGAAAGGTTTTCCATAAGGTGATGCCTACTCTCTTCTTGGTTTTCGGCAATCCCAAATGCGGACCACTTACTGGGGCATGGGTCTAAGTTAAGCGCCTACCGGGAAATAACATCCATTCATTTCATTCATTATCAGTCGGTTCCGAGTAAAGAGTAGACTGAACAGAAAATGAACAAGCTGAATAATAATGAACAGGATGGAGGAAATGCCCCTTGTTCAAATACAAAGAGCTCCCCCGTAGGGGAGCTCCAATAAATTCGGAATCGTCGGGCCTCATGGCGGCCAAACCAATTCCTAAGGGAACGGGGAAACCTGGTACTACAGGCCGCCTAATAAAGAATTCAGGAACGCTATAATAGTCGCCAATAACTGATTTAACAGATCCATTTGTCCTATTTTTCTGTCGGTTAACGCCTACTCTCTTCTTGGTTTTCGGCAATCCCAAAGGAGATGATCATCTGATCCCGCGGCGAATTTAAAGGCTGGTCATAAAACTAAAACATTCACTTTCATTCATCTTCAAGCAGTTAGATCATTCCATTCAGTTCTTCTATGTAACTAAATAAGCTGCCCGCCTTTTGTCACACAGACACATTTCTTGCAAAAAAAAGCCCTGGCAAATCGCCAGGGCCCGAACATTTTAAACAATGCGTGTGAGCTACACAGCACGTAAGATTGTCTTTACAAATGCAAGAATTGCAGCGAGAATAGCAGATGTCATAACCTGAATTTAAGAGGGTGTCACGCCTACTCTATATGGTTTTCGGCAAACTCCAGTCCGCAGTAACATCGTCCCCGCGAACCCTATAAAGATAGAATGCGACCATCATTTGCATTTCATTCATTTCCATTCATTATCAAGCAGTTCATTCAAACCGTTCAATAGCAGACTGGCCCCTTCCATCACCGCTATTTGCCGCTTTCTTCACGAATGATCGCCCGCGCCCGCGCCGTGGGCAGGAAAATCTGGAAACCCAGCCCCAGATTCAACTGATGAGACGTCGTCGAATTTCCCCCGCCTATGATCACCTCATATTTTAATAAACCCTCCAACGCCACATTAGGCGTAATAAAATAAGACAGCCCCGGCCCAATGCCCAGCTGTACGCCATTCGTAGAAGCCCCATTGGCAGGATTACTGCCTCCAAAACCAGCGTTAGCCTCCCCAAAGAAACGTACACGCTTCGAAAACTCCAGCTTACGCACATTCGCATCGTGAATGTAATAACGGGCCAATGCCCCAATACCATAATTCACGTTGGTTCCATTGCCGCCCGTGGTCTGAAGCCCGAAATTCACATATCCCCCCAATGCAAGATCATCCTGGATGAAATAAGCCAGCTTGGGATTCAGGTTGAAGTGAAAGATCGTACTCTCCTTCTGAAAATTAAAGCCCAGGTCAGTAATATCGGACCCTACCATAAGATTACCTTGTTGTGTCTGTGCCATCGCAACAGTGCTAAATAAAGACGCTGTCAGCACAAGGGTTAATAGACGAAATTTTTTCATGTTCTGATTTTTAGTTTGATAAATAGCTGCCATCGAAAATTATAGATGTCCATAAGAGCTTGATACATTAAGTCATGATGCTTAATTACTTATTGAAATAAGTGGGATATCAAGGGCTTACCAAATTTGATGCCACGTAGCTATTTTCAGCACTAAAAACTATTGGAAATGAACAGTATAGAGAGAGACCTCACAAATATTTTAAAACATAACTGCCGGTAGATATGATGGCATTGCACACAGGTAAGGAATAACACCCCATCAACGGGCATCAATGGCTACATTTTTTCCCTCTGGAGCCCAATTGAGATCAGCCCCTGCTTGTCGATCCGGCGGCGTAGTAACGGCCATAAACGGAAGAAGGGATGCCTTCAGGCACCCCTTCTTTCTATAATTCTGATATGAATCTGCTAATAATTAGTCAGCGTTCACTTTACCTTTCACTTTTGCTATTTCCTCTTCAGCAATGCTGTTTGGAGCAGGTGAATAGTGAGAGAACTCCATGATGGAAGTTGCACGACCAGATGACATTGAACGCAGCTGAGTTACGTAACCGAACATTTCTTTCAGTGGCACTTTAGCTTTGATCACCTGTACACCGTTTCTCATTTCCATACCTTCCAGCATACCACGACGACGGTTCAGGTCACCTGTTACGTCACCCATGTACTGGTCAGGAGTCTGTACTTCTACCTTCATGATCGGCTCCAGCAGAACTGGTTTAGCTTTACGGCCAGCTTCACGGAAAGCAGCTCTTGCGCACAACTCGAAAGATACCGCATCAGAGTCCACCTGGTGGAAGGAACCGTCGAACAGACGAACCTTCAGGTTGTCCAGCGGATAGCCAGCCAGTACACCCTGGTTCATTGCACTTTCGAAACCTTTCTGAACAGGAGGAACGAACTCTTTCGGAATAGAACCTCCGAAGATGTCGTTGATGAACTGGAAAGTCTTACCGTCGTTCTCTTTCAGCCATTCCGGATCAGCAGGTCCGATCTCAACCTGGATGTCAGCGAATTTACCACGACCACCAGTCTGTTTCTTGTACACTTCACGGTGCTCAACCTTAGCGGTGAATGCTTCTTTGAACGCAACCTGAGGCGCACCCTGGTTAACTTCCACCTTGAACTCGCGACGCATACGGTCAACGATGATCTCCAGGTGAAGCTCACCCATACCGCTCAATACGGTCTGGCCGGTTTCTTCGTCAGTTTTTGCTTTCAGGGTAGGATCTTCTTCTACCAGTTTCGCGATAGCCATACCCATCTTGTCCATATCCGCCTGAGTTTTTGGCTCGATAGCGATGTGGATCACCGGCTCTGGGAAAGTCATAGACTCCAGAACGATCGGAGCATCTTCATTACACAGGGTATCGCCTGTCTTGATATCTTTAAAACCTACAGCCGCTCCGATATCACCAGCTTCGATGAAATCGATAGGGTTCTGCTTGTTGGCGTGCATCTGCATGATACGGCTGATACGCTCGTTCTTACCAGTACGGGTGTTCAGTACATAAGAACCTGCATCCAGGTGACCGGAATAAGCCCGGAAGAACGCCAGACGACCTACGAAAGGATCGGTCATGATCTTGAACGCCAATGCAGCAAATGGTTCTTTTGCATCTGGTTTACGGGAGATCTCAGCGCCAGTATCAGGATTGGTACCTTTTACTGCTTCGATATCCAGCGGAGAAGGCAGGTAACGGCAAACCGCATCCAGCATCTTCTGAACACCTTTGTTCTTGAAGGAAGAACCGCAGAGCATCGGAATGATAGCGATATCAATAGTGGCCTTACGGATAGCTTCGTGGATCTCAACTTCAGAGATTGAATTTGGATCTTCGAAGAATTTCTCCATCAGGGTGTCGTCATATTCAGCAACTGCCTCTACCAGTTTAGCTCTCCACTCTTCTGCCTCTTCTTTCATGTCAGCAGGAATCTCAACTTCCTGGTAAGTAGCACCTTTACCTTCTTCGTCCCAGATAATACCTTTCATGGTGATCAGGTCAACCACACCTTTGAAAGTATCTTCAGCACCGATAGGGAGCATCAGGGGAACAGGGTTTGCACCCAGCATATCCTTCACCTGTTTTACCACGTTCAGGAAGTCAGCACCCGCACGGTCCATTTTGTTCACGAAACCGATACGTGGTACACGGTAACGGTTAGCCTGGCGCCAAACGGTCTCAGACTGTGGTTCTACACCGGATACAGCGCAGAACAATGCTACCAGACCATCCAGTACACGCAGGGAACGCTCTACCTCTACAGTAAAGTCCACGTGACCCGGAGTGTCAATGATGTTGAATTTGTACTCTTTTGTATCTGGCTGAAGCTTGCCCTGGGTTGTTGGGAATTTCCAGAAACAGGTAGTAGCAGCAGATGTAATGGTAATACCTCTCTCCTGCTCCTGTGCCATCCAGTCCATGGTGGCAGCACCTTCGTGCACCTCCCCAATCTTGTGGGATTTACCTGTATAGTACAGGATACGCTCTGTGGTAGTGGTTTTACCCGCATCAATGTGCGCCGCAATACCAAAGTTTCTTTGAAATTTTAAGTCTGCCATAATATTAAAATGACTGTATTACTAATGCAATTTGGGGGGCAAAGGTAAATGATTTTTACCAATAAATAAAACCTGGCAGTTTACCAGATAGATATTTAAGAATTCCTTTACAGAAGGGGATTTCCCCCCGTCGTTAACGGCGCAAAGTTACACTAATTTACCGAGTTGGCCACAGGTTGACATCTCCTTGAAAACCAATTGTCCAATTTCCTCTACCGGTTTTAACAATAATTCCGCCGCCTAATAATTACCTATTGCCTTTTTTTCACCTTTAAAACATATTTGTATATGATAGTGTACTGTTAATGTCCTGAGTTCCATACCTATTGTCCTGCCCCCATACCCCAAACGCTTTGTGTCATTGTCATGCAGGGATGCTGTTACCGTTGTCATTAATTCACCCCCAAATATATCTTCATGCGGACTATCTACAAACGACTCCTGCTGTTGTGTCTTGCTGCCGGCGGCGTTCCGGCCGCCCGGGCCCAGCTCATACTCAACAGGCAGGTAAACGCCAGTACAGGCGGAGGTGGCTCCTCCGGTAACTATATCTTCCAGTACACCGTTGGCGAAATAACCGTCAGCTCCCTTCAGAAAGGGCCCTTGCTGCTAACCCAGGGCTTCCAGCAACCGGAAGAACTGCCCCCTGCTCCCGCTGGTACCGAACTGGTTGTCAACATGCTCATCTACCCCAACCCGGCATCTACCAACCTGAAGATCCAGTTTGACCTGCTCTCCAACAATGCCGTGGCACTGCTCATCGTAAATAGCGGCGGCCAGCTGGTACACCACGAGATCCGTACATACGGCGCTGGCCGGGTACTTATTACATTACCTGTCAACAGCTTTGCTGCGGGTGTCTATACCGTTATCCTGAAAGCAGGCGGACATATGTTCCAGGAAAAACTGGTGATACAATAACCTCTCAAAAACAACGACCATGATCAAAAAATCTGTCATATGGTTATGTGCCTCAGGACTGCTGCTCTATGGCTACCAGGTAACAGCACAGACAAAAGGGATCAAGACGATCAATACAGGAGCCGCCTTCCTGATGGTGAACCCTGATGCCCGTAGTAGCGGCACCGGCGATGCCATGACCGGACTGGAGGCAGACGCAAACTCCCTGTTCGGGAATGCTGCCAAGATCGTCTTCGCCGGCGACTGGGGTGTCAGTGCTTCCTATTCCCCCTGGATGTGGGACCTCAACAACAGCGATCAACGCACCAATATGGGCTACCTCGCAGCCTTTAAGAATTTCAATAATAACACGGAAGGCGTAGGCGTATCCATGCGCTACTTTACCAATGGAACACTCATCTTCCGGGATGAGAACGGTACAGAACTGCAGCGTTACAAACCGAGAGAATATGCCATCGATGCAAGCTACGCCCGCAAACTGGGTGCACGCTATTCGCTGGCCATCTCCCTCCGTTACATCCGCAGTGATCTTGGCCAGGGTAGTTATAACGGCCTGCAGCAAAAACCCGCCGGCGCAGTTGCGGGCGATATTGGCTTCTACTCTCAGAACTATGTCAGGAACGATCCCGCCGGTAACCGCTACTGTTGGGGAATTGCCTTTACCAACATCGGTTCTAAACTGAATTATACCGATGACAATGATCGTAAGGCTTTTCTTCCTGCTAACCTGCGTGTCGGTGGCGGTTATTCATTTGTCAATACCGTCGAGCATCAGTTCACCGTTCTGGCGGATGTCAATAAGCTGCTCATACCCACTCCTCCTACATATAAGCTGGACGCAAATGGCGAGCCCACCGGGGAAATACTGGATGGAAAAGATCCTAACCGTAGTATGACAGCCTCCCTGTTTACCTCTTTCTGGGATGCTCCCGGCGGTTTCCAGGAAGAGCTGCGCGAGTTTACAATAGCTGCGGGAATGGAATATACTTACCAGCACCAGCTATTTATACGGACCGGCTACTTCTATGAACATCCGCAAAAAGGCTACAGGCAGCATTTCTCCGCTGGCGTCGGCACCTGTATCAAAGGCGTTTCCGTGGACATGGCCTATATCATGCCTACGGCTAATAGTCTCTATCAGAGAAGGACCCTCAAATTTTCAGTGGCCTACCATATCGGTGCAGGAGCCCGTCAATAACACCCATATTCATCACGCTTATTTATCAACTCCAACATATGAAACCATACACGCTATTGTTCATGCTGCTCTTCTCTGGTCTTGGCATCTCCCAGGCACAGCAGCGTACCAGGGATATATTGTTCCCTTCCTTCCAGAAGGACCTGTCTGCCTTGCAGGAGAAAGAAAGTAAACAGGCTCCGCAAACAAAAGATCCCCGTACCACCCGGGAACAGATCTTCACAAACTACCGCCCCCAGCAAAATGTCCGCAAGGGCGGTGCAGGTACGTTAAAGGCTAACAGCGCGGCTATTGGCAAAAATGCCTCAGATATCAGCGCTGCAGAGGCCGTAAAAACGATAAAGTCCAGGGAGACCAGCTTACCGGCGCCTCAAATGCCCCCCACACAGGGCAGTGAATCAGAGAAAAGCAGCGGTCCCTTAAAAACTGCAGCTCCTGCCCTTACCAAGCCTGCGAAAACGGCCGCTCCGAACGCCGCCCCCGTTAACAGATCTTTCGAACGAAAAAAACAATAACCCCCTTGTAAGCATACAAAACACATTGTCATGAAGAAATTATATCTCCTACTGATATTCCTGGCTGCTACCTGCTATAGTACCTATGCCCAGAACGGGCTTTCAGGTACAAATTACCAGGCGGTGGTCCGTAACCCGAACGGTACGCTGGTTGCCAATAAGGAAATTACCGTGCGTTTTTCCATCCTGGGCGGTTCTGCAGCCGGGCCTGTTCAATATGAAGAAACCCATGAGGCAACTACCAGCGCGCTGGGCTTGTTCAACCTTCAGATTGGTAAAGGGAATGCCACTACCGGCACTTTTGCGGGGGTGCCCTGGGCGAATGCCAATCAATATCTGAAAGTGGAAGTGAATACCGGCAGCGGCTTTGTAGCCTTAGGCACCTCAGCTTTAATGAGCGTTCCTTATGCGCTATACGCCGCCAATGGCAATCCCGGCCCGGCGGGCCCCCAGGGTCCTGCTGGCCCTCAGGGACCGGCCGGCCCTGCCGGTGCAGCCGGACCTGCCGGCGTTCCTGGTCCCACTGGGCCTGTTGGACCTATCGGTCCTGCGGGACCTGCAGGCGCACAGGGTAATCCCGGTCCTGGCGGTCCCGTCGGACCGGTTGGTCCGGCTGGAGCTATTGGTCCGGTTGGACCCGCTGGCCCTGCAGGTGTTCCCGGTCCGGTTGGTCCCATCGGCCCTATCGGCCCCATCGGTCCGGTCGGTCCTGCTGGTGCACAAGGTGATCCCGGAGTTGCCGGTCCCGCTGGTCCTGTCGGTCCTATAGGACCTGTTGGGCCTGCGGGTACACCGGGCGCTGCCGGACCTGCAGGTCCAGCTGGACCTGTTGGTCCTATTGGCCCCATTGGTCCGGTTGGTCCTGCCGGCCCTGTTGGACCCGCGGGCCCCGTTGGCCCGGCTGGGCCTGCTGGCGATATCAACGGCATTGCCGCCGGTGGCGATCTGAGTGGTAATTATCCTAACCCGATAGTCGCCAATGGTGCTATCACCCTGGCTAAACTGGCCGCTGGTGTAATCCCCACCTCACTCCCACCAAACGGACCGGCCGGGGGAGATCTTGGTGGTACTTATCCTAATCCTAACGTAATCCGTTTACAGAATATTCCTGTTTCCAATGCTGCACCCGCTGCCGGCCAGGTACTGAAATACGATGGTGCGAACTGGGCGCCCGCTCCATTGGGCGGGGGTGGCTTCACACTGCCATACGTTACCACCGAAAATAATGGGGCTACCCTGTTTTCCATTACCAACGACGGGGACGGCACTTCCATTGAAGGCGCCAATAATACCACCACCAGCAATATCAGCGCCGTACGCGGACTGGTAAACAGCACCTCTCCCGGTGGATTTTCTTCTGCTGTAAGAGGGATCAACAATGGTACAGGAGGTCTTGGTATTGGTGTATATGGCTCACAGAACGGCTCCGGTTGGGGCGTATACGGCGTAACGCCAAACGGCCTGGGTGTATATGGCAATGCATCTGCTAATGGCACCGGCGTTTATGCCAATAGCAATACCGGAACAGGCTTAACTGCCACATCCAACAATGGTATTCCCGCCAGCATTTCGATTTTCAACAATTCAAATAACAATAATGCATTAAGTGTCTCAACAGTAGGTAATGGCGTTGTGGTCAATGTAACTACAACAGGCAATGGCGCCGGTGTGCGTAGCAGCACCAGCGGTGGTTTCGGTGTACACGGCATTACCAGCGCCCAGACCTCTGCCGGCGTTGTTGGCGACAATAATGGCGGAGGCGAGGCTGTTGTAGGTCGTACCACCTCCGATATTGCAGGTGCAGTTGTAGGACGTAATGACGGCGGAGGTTATGGCGTAAGAGGTTTTGTTGCCACCAACACAAGTAATACCGGCATAGGCGTATACGGACAGGTAGGCATTGGTGGAAGCACCGGCAGGGCCGGCAGATTTGAAAACTTCAATCAGACCAATATAGACGCAAACATCCTGGAAGTAGTAAGCAACAGCAATGGTAATATTCCTGACAATACACTTGGCAACGCCAGTTCTTTCTTCCTGGATAATACCAACAGCGTCGGGGCAGCCGTAAGAGCAGAGGTCAATACCATCTTCGGCAATTTTGGCGCAGCGGGTGTTTTCGGCGTTTCATCGGGCACTGGTGGCCGCGCAGGGCTCTTTTACGCCTCCAATCCCTCAGGTAATGGCGCAGCCCTCATATCGCTGACTGATGGTAATGGCAATGCCATCACTGCCAACGCCGGAAAAGATGGTAATGGTGTGGAAACCAACATCGATGGTGCAGGCAATGCACTGTACGCCTGGGTACCTACATTCGCCACTGGCAGAGCAGGCAGGTTCGAGATCTTTAATGAAAATAACAACAATGAAGTGATCACGGTAAAAACCGTGGGTAACGGTACAGCCGGTAGCTTCAAAGTGGACAGAACCACGGGAACATCTCCTGCAATAAAAGGCGAGGTGAATTCGATGTTTGCCAACTTCGGTACCGCGGGCATCTATGGCCAGTCTTCCGGCACGGGCGGTTATGCAGGGTTGTTCTATTCATCTAATCCTGCGGGTAATGGTCCCGCGATCGTGGCGCTGACGGAAGGTACCGGAAATGGCATCACGGCTAATGCCGGCGGTACCGGAGACGGTGTAGAAGCCAGCTGCGACGGATCTGGTAACGCCATTTCCGGCTTTATACCCAATTTCGGAACGGGTAAAGCGGGTCGCTTTGCCAATTTCAATAATGCCAACTCCCAGCCCGTAGTGCATATTACCACTACAGGTACAGGCGCCACACAGCTGATCAACCACCAGGGACCTTCAGGCAACATTGCCGTATTCCAGAGCAGCAGTGTCAATGTGGCCCGTATCAATAAAGCAGGCAGGGGCTTCTTCAACGGCGGTACGCAGAACAGTGGTGCAGACGTGGCAGAAGCGTTCGATGTGACAGGCAATGTACAGGCTTATAGTGCCGGCGACGTGCTGGTGATAGCGGAGGATGCCGACAGGACCGTTGAACTGTCTTCCAAACCATATTCCACACTGGTGGCAGGCGTATATGCCACCAAGCCGGGTGTATTATTAACGGAAGAAGATATCGACAGTGACCTTGACGGCAAGGTGCCTATGGGCGTTATAGGTGTGATACCTACAAAGGTATGTGGTGAGAACGGCCCTATCCGCCGGGGCGATCTGCTGGTAACCTCCGGCAAAGCCGGACATGCCATGAAAGCAGACCTGGATAAGGTTAAACCGGGTCAGGTAATCGGAAAGGCCCTGGAAAATTTTAATGGGGAAGGCGCCGGTAAGATCAAGGTATTGGTTAACGTCAGATAAACCTGTAATTCTAAATCCCAGAAGCGGCTGGATGACGATAAGTTGTCCGGCCGTTTTTATTTACAAGCGGTACCTACCGGGCACAAAAAAAGAGAACATCCCCCGGTATAGCCCGGAGGATGTTTCCCTTATATCTTTATAAACCATCTACCTTAAGCGGTAGTAGATTTTAGATCCTGAAGTGGGAGAATGCCTTGTTAGCTTCAGCCATACGGTGAGTATCTTCTTTCTTCTTGAAAGCAGCACCTTCACCTTTGCTTGCAGCTACGATTTCGTTAGCCAGTTTCTCAGCCATGCTCTTACCATTCCTTTCACCAGCGTAACGGATTAACCATTTCATACACAGGGAGATCTTTCTGTCAGGACGAACCTCAGAAGGGATCTGGAAGGTAGCACCACCAATACGACGGCTTCTAACTTCTACAGAAGGAGTTACGTTTGCCAGAGCTTTTTTCCAAACCTCGTAACCGTTATCACCGGTGATCTGGCTTACTCTGTCAATAGAATCATAAAATATTCTATAGGCAATGCTCTTTTTGCCTTGTTCCATCACGTTGTTAACAAACCTGGTAACCAGTTTGTCGTTAAAGCGCGGATCTGGAGCCAAAGGCATCTTTTTTGCGGCTTGCTTTCTCATTTATCTGAAAAATTTCAACTATTTGTAAAATGTATTATTTCTTAGCCTTTTCCTTTTTGGTACCATACTTGGAACGGCTCTGCTTTCTATCTTTCACACCAGCAGTATCCAGGGAACCACGTACGATGTGGTAACGAACACCTGGCAGATCTTTTACCCTACCACCACGGATCAGCACGATGGAGTGTTCCTGCAGGTTATGTCCTTCACCAGGGATGTAAGCGATCACCTCTACTTTATTGGTCAAACGCACCTTTGCAACCTTGCGCAGCGCAGAGTTAGGCTTTTTAGGAGTGGTTGTGTACACACGTGTACAAACACCACGACGCTGAGGACAGCTATCTAAAGCCCTGGACTTGGATTTAGCCCGGATAATTTCTCTTCCTTTTCTTACTAATTGTTGTATAGTAGGCATTCTACCTAAGTTTTTTTTCTGTCGGTTTACAATGACATCCAAATCACCCAGAATGGGAATTTGGGAGGGCAAAGGTACATTTCTCCATGTTAATAACAAAATGTTTTAAACATTTTTTTAGAGAGGCCCTGCTAGTGACCTGACAGATCGGTCACGATGTCTTTCCATTCCTGATCTAATGATACTTCCGGCATTTTCCGGCCTGCCCGGGCATACCAATAACGGGCATTGCCACGGTCTCCTTCTTTCCTGTGAAGATAAGCGTGCACCCAGGCGGCTGTATCGTCCTCCAGGTGTTCTATTACATCATGTGCTTTTTGCCAGTTTCCTTTACCTTCCCACCAAAGGGAGGTCAGATAAGATGAGATGCCTGCGGGAGGCGTATCCTGGCTGAGGGAGTCCAGAAAAGCAGAAAGTGTCATCCTGCAAAGATGCATTTTTTCCCCGGGAATCCCTAGCCTGTCCTGTATGTCTCCCACAAAATGTTCCGGGTGGACTTCTGAAACTGTCCTGATCCCCCCTGCACAGGGCAGTTTTGTACTTCGGGCCTTGCCCGTTTAAGGAGTTCACATTCCGGATTCATCAGATACCTATAACATATGCGTCAGGGTATAAGGCGTATCCGCGTTATATGGAGCACCCCTTCCCCCCAAATATCAGTTTCCTTACCAGCGGTCAAACAGGCGCCACAAGGGTAGATATTCGCCTGGTATTCGTTTCGTATTCGGTGGAGCCTTCTACCTACAGGCTCTCTGCTATAGCATTATAGGCACTTTTCTATAGCAAACGCTATAGAAAAGTAGGTGAAATGTAGGACTATAGCGCCTGTAGGTAGGCACCCGAAGCGAATCTGTACTATAGTCGCACCCTTTAGGTACAATGGAAGGATCGTACAGAATTGTCACTGGCCCAACCCAAAGGCTGGGTAAAGACCGGGTAAAGGCGTACCCGGGAGGTTAATTTCCCCTCATGGGAGGACCTCCATGCATAGTTGCTTTTCGTTAGAGATCCGCTCGAGGTTCGCTCAAGGTAGCCTCATCTTCCCTTAATCTTCCGTTCCGGAACGGAAGATTAAGGGAAGATGAGGCTACCTTGAGCGAACCTCGAGCGAACCTCAAGCGGATCAGCCCCCCTTTTTCCCGCTCCTGATGGAACCTGGTAGTTCCTTAAGGGATCTCAGCAGGTACACGTATCTTTTGATACGCCGCGAACACCTACTCTGTTTAACAGTACCCCTGATATAAACGAAGAGGGCCATCCGCTTATGCAAATGGCCCCTTACTAACACAACTAAGACTTATTTTTAATGTTTTGATACTTTGTAGTTCCAGTGACGGGTGTCATCCGCCCTGCCGGTACGGATAGCATCCAGTCTTTCCAGCAGCTCCGCTCCCACCGCATATTTAGTGGTATCCAGGTGGATCTCGTGCTCCTTATAATGCAGGTCTTCCACATAAGCTACGCTCGACGCAGTACCTGTGCCAAATACTTCTCTCAGCGTACCCGCTTTCCAGGCGGCAACGATCTCTTCTATAGAAATAGGCCTTTCCTCAACAGTCAGTCCCATATCGGAAAGGATGTCCATTACACTGGCACGGGTCACCCCTGCCAGGATAGTGCCCTGGGTCAGGTCAGGCGTGATAGCTTTGTTGCCGATGATCGCAAAAACGTTCATGGTGCCACACTCCTGTAAATATTTATATTCCAGTCCATCTACCCAGAGGATCTGGTCAAATCCCTGTTTACGGGCCTGCATAGTGGGATACATGGCGCCGCCATAGTTACCGGCCGCTTTGGCATACCCCACGCCTCCGGGAAAGGCACGTATATATTTATCCTGTACCAGCAATTTAATAGGTTTATTAAAATACGGGCCGGATGGTGAATTAATGATCACAAACTTATAAGTGTCAGAAGGCCTTACCCCGATAAATTCATCTGCAGCGATCATAAAAGGCCGCAGGTACAGTGAGCTGCCCTCATTGGTAGGTACCCAGTCGCGATCCAGATCGATCAGCATGTCCATACCACCAATAAATAACCATTCCGGTACATATGGCATTCCCATACGCTCAGCGGAAGTGTTAAAACGGGCATAGTTGTCATACGGGCGGAAGATCATCGGCTCTCCCTGAGGGTCTTTGTAAGCTTTGATACCTTCAAAAATGGCCTGTCCATAATGCCAGGCGGCATTGGAAGGACTTACGGAAAGATGCTGGAACGGCAGGATCTCTGCATTCTTCCATTCTTTTCCATCAAAATCTGCCACCAGCATGTGGTCGGCATACTTTTTCCCGAACACAAGGTTGTTAAAATCAACTTCGCTGATCCGGCTCTTGCTGGTCCGGGTCACTTTAATTCTTTTAACTGCCTCTTCAAGTACGGCGTTTGTTGTTGGATTGTCTACTGCCATCATAAGGACCATTAATTTTTTATTTGTGTTTTGGTGTCTGAATTTCAATTCCCGGTCCCGTTTCCGTATAAATCTAAAGTCGGAAATTCTGAATCTAAAATTGAATACTCTTACATTTGCTCACTGTCAGATGCAAATAAACTGATTTTTTCCCCAAAGGGGAGCTATACATTAAGTTAAATATACATATACATGTCTTTTGATAAATTGCAACTGGATCCGTACTTATTGGCCAGGATATACACCCAGCCTATCATTCCGGGAAAAAAGGCCCCTGTTGCAGTGGTGACGGAAGCACCTCCTAAAGTGAAATTTTTAGGCGAAAATCAAAAAAACATTGCGCTGTTCATACAAAACGACAGCGAAGCATATTTAAATGAAGAATTATTTAACCTGCTTACCAATATATTAAATGCATGTAAACTCGGTATGCAGGACATTGCGCTTATAAATGTAGCCCAATACAGTGCAATGCCATTTACAAGCTGGCAAACAGCCGTTCCCATGAAACAGGCTGTGCTTTTCGGCATTGATCCTGCCACTATGGGCCTTGAAGCCATTTCGAACTACCAGCTGTTACAGGTCAGCGGTTGTCAGCTGATCTGTTCCGATCCACTGCAGCTCATTGCACAGGATAAGATACTGAAAGGGAAACTGTGGATGGGCCTGAAACAATTACTGGGCATATAATATATTCAATTGCCATAGACACTAATACCGCTTTTCGAATGACACTTGTATTTGCTACCAACAATGAAAACAAGGTAAAGGAAATCCGCTCCATGCTGGGAGACCATTTCACTATCATTACGCTGAAAGAGGCCGGCATCGACATCGATATTCCTGAACCGCATGATACACTGGAAGACAATGCCAGGGAAAAATCATCTGTCATATTTGAGATGACCGGTAAAGACTGTTTTTCTGAAGATACCGGCCTGGAGATTGACGCCCTGAATGGCGCTCCGGGAGTCTTGTCTGCCCGCTATGCCGGCGAACAGAAACTGGCAGATGACAATATCACCCGGGTACTGCACGAAATGAATGGCAAGGAGAACCGGCAGGCGCATTTCAGAACAGTGATCTCCCTGATACTGAAAGGACAGGAATACCAGTTTACAGGCGTATGTCCCGGCACCATCCTCAACGAAAGGCGCGGCGGCAAAGGCTTTGGCTATGACCCAATCTTTATGCCCGACGGAGCGAAACAGACATTTGCCGAAATGGATATGGCCGGAAAAAATCAATTCAGTCACCGGGCTAAAGCCTTCCAGCAGCTGATCACTTTTCTCAAGGACGCAGCGAATAAACCACTTGCCTGAATAACCGGCGAAGGGTACCTATTTCAGCTTCACATTTTTAATTGTACTATCTGATATGGCAAGAGTAAAAATAAATATGCCGGAAAAGCTGGGTTTCACTACGCAGATACCGGTACGTATAACGGATGTCAACTACGGCGGGCACGTAGGCAACGACTCCATTCTGTCCATTCTTCACCAGGCCAGGGTTGACTTTCTCAGAGCCATGGGATTTGAAGAAAGAGGTCCGAATGATGGGCTGATCATGGCAGACGCTGCCCTGATCTATAAAGGAGAAGGTTTCGCAGGCGATATCTTTGATGTCGCTATTGGTGTTGCAGATATCAGTCCCTTCGGCTTCGATATCTATTACAGGATCACAACAACCCGCGAGGGCAAAACGATCCTGATCACCGAGGCAAAATCAGGCATGATCTTCTTCGACTACAATGCCCGTAAGGTGGCAAGACTGCCGGAGGAATGGAAAGAAAAAGTGGCAGTATACGACCAGGATATTATATCCACCGGGAAATAAACTATACAGGAAAATCCCCGTCCCACATGACGGGTCAAAAACGGAAACCGATAATGGGAGTTCCTTCCAAAAACAAATAAACAATCAGGAAAAGAATGGGAACAGCTAATCTGACGAGTATTATCAAACAGCGCCGTAATATCAAACCGGCCAGCATGAATGGGAAAAAGATACCGGACGAACAGGTGCAGGAGTTACTGGAACTGGCCGACTGGGCGCCTACACACGGGTACACGGAGCCATGGTATTTTGTAGTGTTCAGCGGAGATGCGGTAAAACGCTTCTGCCAGGATCATGCAAACATCTATAAAGCGAACACACCCGCCGATAAATTTGCCCAGGCCAGCTACGACAAACTGCAGCAACAGGGCGATCTTGCCTCTCATGTCATCGCCATCTGCATGAAGAGAGGTAACAAACCTGCGATCCCTGAGATAGAGGAAATCGCGTCTGTTGCCTGCGCCACCCAGAACTTATGGCTGGGCGCTACAGAAAGAGGATTTGCCGGCTACTGGGGCTCCGGTGGAATGACCTTCCACCCTGCCATGAAAGAATATCTTTCCTTGCGCGAAGAAGATAAAGTGCTTGGTTTCTTTTACCTCGGATTCACCAATGAACAGCTTCCCGAAGGTAAAAGGCTGAAGCCGAAAGAAGAGAAAGTGAAATGGGAAAAGTAAACTGATCAGGAATTGAGCACCAGGAACGGGGAGTAATACCGTTCCTGGTCTCAACTCCCGTCTTCTTCATTCCTAACTTTAACAGCATGCGGAACCATATTTTTCTGAAAATATTATCTTCCTTTTTATTGCTGCTGCTTTGTACCCACCTGCATGCGCAGAATAAACCCGCCTCTCCGAAACCATTAGACAGTGCAACCCTTAGCAAGATCATCTCACAACAGGTGAAAGATACTTCTTCCGGGAAGTCCACCATCAAACTGTCCGATACCTCCGTTGCCATTATCATCAGCCGGCTCGAAACCTATACCCTGATGCTGAACCAGGTGATGAGCACCCTGCGTCGTGGGCTCGACACCGTAGAGATCAGTGAAAGTATTCCCCTGATAGACTCTTCCATGAGAGTAGTGAGAAGGGACATGGCCGCCAGCGGCAGTACCAACAACATGCACGATCTTTATACCAACAGGGTATTGCTGGTGCAGCTGGAAAGGAAACTGGACAGCTGGCAGGATCAGCTGTTCAAATTCCATGACAGGCTGGTGAACATTACTGACACCTTGCAGCTACTCAGAAAAGACACGACCATGCGTAATTTTCCCGCGGAAGATGAACTGAGGGATATTTACGTCGGACAAATGGCTACCCTCATACAAAAGTGGCGGCAGGTAGACAGTGCCAACAAGACCAATCTCCTGCACCTCGGACTGTTGCAGAATAAAGTAGCCAAAAGATATATTGACGTTACAAACCTGCTGGAAGACATGGATTTTCAGCTGTCCCGGTTCACACAGCGCTTGTTCAACAAAGATTTCAGCTATCTCTGGGAACCGCCTCTTCCGGGTAAAAAAGGCCCTAAATTTCCCCAGGTACTGAACCGTTCCATCCGCAAGAATATCAACATACTCAAGATCTTTTTCGCCGTGCGGGGACCTATCTACCTGCTATGGTTCCTGGCAGCCATACTGTTCCTGTGGTGGGTGGCATTCAATGCACGGAAAGTAAAACGCAAACACGAGGAACGGGAAGCAGAAAGCATACTGCAGCAGTCGCGTCACCTTTACCGGTACCCGGTGGCGAGCACCATTCTGCTGGTATCCACCCTTTCCTTCCTGATCTCCATCCAGTTTCCCATCATGTATACGGGTATCTGCTGGATTGTAACAGCATTCGCAACTACCTGCATCATCCGTCATAATATTCCACCCAATCTGTATAAAAGATGGCTGTTGCTGGTATTGTTGCTGGTTGTCTACTGCATTAACAACCTGCTGATCCAGGTGACATTCACTGAGCAGTGGGGCGTTTTTATTGGTGGTATTGTATCTATTGTGCTGGGCAGCTATCTGCTGCGTACACTCCGGAATACGACCCTGCCCCTGCCTAAATATACAAGGTCTGCCATCTGGGTATTCATTGCCCTCAGCGGACTTTCTGTACTACTGGTGGTGTTGGCCAGGGTCTCTGCCGCCAAGATCATCGGCGCAGCCGGTGTAGTCGGTATTACAATGGCGCCCGGTATTATTTTCATGGTAGAAATACTGATGGAGGCCATCTATCTCCAGGTGGAAGCCAAAAAGGATTCCAGCACCTTCATCTCCATGATCGACTACCAGAATATCAAAGACCGGCTGAAAACTATCTTCTATATAGCAGCTTTTATAGGCTGGCTGGCCCTGATAGCCCGCAACCTGTACCTGTACGATGGCCTTTACGAACTCGTTTCAGATATGCTGGTGGCAGAGCGGAAGATCGGCAACTTTACGTTCTCCTTTAGTAGCGTGATCATATTCCTGCTAATCATCTGGCTGTCGACCATCGTTACGCAGATCATTTCCTACCTGCTGGGATATACCGGCCAAACCTCGCAACCACAGAAGAAACTTGGTTCTGCGATGCTACTCATACGCCTGGCCGTGCTGGGCGCGGGTACCCTGCTGGCCTTTGCTGCTTCCGGTATTCCTATGGATAAGCTGGCAATTGTGGTAGGCGCACTGGGTGTAGGTATCGGCTTCGGTTTGCAGAATATTGTGAACAACCTTGTATCCGGTGTGATCCTCGCATTTGAAAAACCTATTGAGGTGGGCGACGTCATTGAACTGGGCGCCCGTACGGGTGTAGTGAAAGAAATAGGCATACGGTCCAGCAAGATCTCTGCAGGCGATGGATCAGAAGTGATCGTACCCAACGGCGATCTTATAGCACAGCAACTGGTGAACTGGACGCTGACTAACAGGACGCGCCGTGTAGACGTACTGGTGGGTATCGCTTATGGCGCTGATCTGAAAAAAGCGCTGACCCTTGTCAAAGACTATCTTCAAAACCTGGACGATATCCTCAAAACACCGGAACCTGTTGTATTACTTCAGAATTTCCGTGATTTAGGTGTAGATATTCAGGCTATGTTCTGGATCAGCGATCTGGGCCAGGCAGGCACCATCAAAAGCCAGGTATTGACAGATATCTACATCAGGCTCCAGGAGGCGGGTATCAGCATCGCCTACCCGAGACCACAGCAGGTACAGATCAATATGGAGCCGGGCACCTGGAAAGAATCATCCGCCGCTAACACACCGGTCAAACCGGCGGCGCCTGTAACAACGGTGAAGCCTTCTCCGGTAGTACCTCCTTCCGGAACACCGCCTGAAGCGCCAGGGAAGGCCCCTGGTGAGACCGGCGATGTGAAGTAAAATTCCCCTACATTTGTAACAGGTAACCGTGCCACAACATAAACTGATCGCGATATGCGAAGTATTCTGTTCCTGCTTCTAATTGTAGCCTTGAGGGGATCTGCTCATGCCCAGGTCCTCCGATATCCTGATAAAGCATTTGAACTGGCCCAGGCCTCCGGCAAAAAAGTGATGCTGGTGTTTTCCGGATCAGATTGGTGCATACCCTGTATCAGATTTAACAAACAAATATTATCGGATAGTAGCTTTCTGAGCTTTGCAGGAGACAATCTCGTGCTCCTGGAAGCTGATTTTCCGCAGCGGAAAAAGATAGCGGCGCCACTCCGCTTACAATACGATTCCTTAGCAGCGGCATTTAATCCGCAGGGCGCTTTCCCGCAGGTGGTATTGTTAAGTCCCGGTAAGAAACTGCTGGCTTATGTACCTTACCGGGAAGAAACCCCCGCCGGTTTTATCTCCACACTTAAACACCTTCTTCAATAGCCACTCATGCACAGCAGTAAGCTTCATACCAGGTTAATGGGCTCTGATTTTGAGCTGATAGCTACGGGAGCAACAGAAGCGATCACTGCAAGGCGGTTACAGGAAGGCGTATCGGAAATACAACGGATAGAGGCCCTGCTCACAGTGTTCAATGAAAATTCCGTCACCGCACAGATCAACGCGCAGGCAGGCGGAGCGCCGATACCCATCCCCCCTGAAGTATACCAGTTGATACATCGTTGTAATAAGATAAGCACTATTACACAGGGAGCTTTCGATATTTCGGCCGGCGTATTGAAAAAGCTGTTCAACTTCAAATACGAGCACTTCAGCTGGCCTGAAAAAACGGCAATAGAACAGGCGATGCAATGCATAGGCTTCCAGCATATCGCGCTCCTGAACAATCATTGCATACAACTGAAACGCAATGGCATGCGCATCGAGTTCGGAGGCATTGGCAAGGGCTATGCAGCAGATAGGGTAAAAGCGCTCTGGATTGCAGATGGCGCTACCAGCGGTGTGATCAATGCCAGCGGCGACCTGACTGCCTGGGGCACCCAACCGGACGGTGGTCCCTGGAAGATAGGCATCGCGCATCCCGACGATCCCGGCAAGGCACTGCTGTGGTTACCGGTGAACAATGCATCCGTAGCCACCTCCGGGAATTATGAACAATATGTGGAGCGCGGCGGCATCCGTTACTCCCACAACATAGATCCCCGCAAAGGATGGCCGGTACCTTATATCAAAAGTGTAACAGTGGTCAGCCCCAGCGCAGAACTATCCGACGCACTGGCTACCGCCATTACCGTCATGGGCCCCGTTGTAGGCCTTGATCTGGTGAACCAGCTACCGGATGTGCACTGTATCATTATAGACGGAAGGAATAAAGTTATTCAATCGGATAATATTCAAATACATGCAAAAGGCTAATAGCAGCAGCATCCTGCTTGGCGCCACAGGTACCCTGCTGGTATTACTGGTCATGCAGTCATGCGCGACAGTAAAACCATACCAGCGGATGTACCTCAACGACGAGAGTATGCAACTGGGCAAAAGAGGAATAGAAAAATTTGACGAAAACGTACATACTTACCGTGAAGGAAGCAGTGGAGGTGGTAGTGGGAAGAGTAGCGGAGGATGTGGTTGTAACTGATCTTAAATGAAAAGACTATTTATTGCGGCAGGATTGCTGGCGGCCTATTTCACGGCATCTGCGCAAAAAGGAATCGACAGTACGGCTTATAAGAAACAAAAGATCTCTCAGACAGACATACAGGTGCTGTTCTCCTTCTACACGCAGGATGGAAATCATTCAGCCGTAACCGGGGGAACAGGTACTGAAAACCTACAGGTCTATGCTACCGATGTCTCCATCTCCCATCAACGGGACTCTTTGAATACCTTTGATCTCGGATTCGGAATAGACGTCATTACCTCCGCCTCTACGGACCGTATTGATATGGTGATGTCTTCCGCCTCCCGGCACGATAACCGTTTTCATCTTAATACCGGTTATAGCCGCCTGTTGAAAAAGCCCCGGCTGCGTGTGGGCATCAGCAGCGGTCTGGCCCTGGAGTCGGATTACCTCTCCGTCCCTGTTGGCGTTGCCGTATCGCATGACAATGCAGATCATAGCCGGCAATGGTCGGCCACCCTTCAGTATTTCTACGATGACCTCCGCTGGGGAAGATTTGATCCGGACCATTACAGCCCGGAAACCCTGGTCTACCCGTCAGAGCTAAGGGATACCGCCTGGTTCAATATCTATACACGGCAATCGTATAACCTCAACCTGGCCCTGTACCAGGTAGTTAACCAGCGGATGCAGTTTGCCGTTTTCCCGGAACTGGTCTACCAGAAAGGCCTGCTTTCCACCCCCTTTCACAGGGTCTATTTTAATGATGGAAATACCCTAAGAGTGGAAAACCTGCCCCGGGAAAGGTGGAAGTTCCCCATTGGCCTTCAGTTCAACGTATTTGTGGGCAGGAATACCGTTATCCGCTCTTATTACCGCTTTTACCACGATAATTTCGGTATCACGGGGCATACCATACAACTGGAAGTTCCGGTAAAGACGAGCCCCCAGTTCACCGTATCTCCTCTCCTGCGGTTCTATACACAGACGAGCGCGAAGTATTTCAGGCCTTATAAAGAGCACGATATCAATGAAGCGTTCTACACCTCCGACTATGACCTGAGCCGGTTCAACAGTTATAAAGCCGGTGTCAGTGCCCGTTATGCATTGCTGAAACCGATGTTCCGGCATTACTCCTTCCAGGAGATCGGGCTGAGGTATGCGTTCTACAAACGCTCAGACCAGCTATCGGCACATATGGTATCGCTGCTGCTGGATTTTAAGCATAATAAAGGATAGCGTTCCTCTGGCACAGCGTATGATATACTTTCTGAAAAAGAGTATATGAGAAACTTACAACTAGGCCTGCTGGCCTTTGCCGTTATGTTATTGAGCAGCTGTGAAGTAGTAGGAGGAATTTTTAAAGCGGGCGTATGGGTAGGTGTGCTGGCGGTTGCCTTTGTGGTGATTATTATTTTGTGGCTGATAGGGAGAGCGAGGAGATAATATTTTACCTTTTTATGGATAGATAACCGGGATAATGTCCCGGTTATTTTTTATGGGGTGGAGTCAAAATAAGAAAAATGGCACCTCTGCCTTTAAAAAGGCGTATAATTCTTCTGATTTTGGAATATAAAGACGATTTTTGCGATAAACATGCAAAAAAACGCACTTATTATGCTTATCCATTTTTCTGTCTCTAACTTTAAGACGTTCAAGGCTAAGGCGACTCTTAACCTGATTGCTTCGAACTATGATAAAGAAACTCGTGAGGAGGAAAATGTTATGCAGATTCCGAACTTTGGATTAAGGATCTTAAAGAGCGCAGTGGTCTACGGCGCGAATGCAAGTGGGAAGAGCAGGTTTATGGATGCCATAACATTTATGAAAAACTTTGTTATAAGGTCATCGACAGAGCGGCTAAAAGGAGACCCGATAAATGTTGACCTGTTCAGACTTGCCACCGATACTGAAAACGGTTCTGCCGAATTCGAGATATTGTTCCTTCACAATAACGAAATGTACCGGTACGGGTTTGAAATATCCAAACAGGCAGTACTGGCAGAATGGCTCTACCACAGACCTAAAACAAAAGAAATTGAGATCTTCTACAGAGAAGGTCAGCGGTTTGAATTCCATGTCAAAAGATTTCCAAAAGGGCACACGCTTGCTAAAGAAGATCTCGTTCGGGAAAATGCATTGTTGCTTACTGTAGCAGCCCAGTTCAACGATCAATTATCAGGTGAGATAACGGACTGGTTTAAAAAACTTAAAGTAATATCAGGATTACAGGAACACCGCTACCAGGGATTCACCATGGACAAGACGGAAGATGTCATCCAGAAAAAAATGATACTGGAACTACTGGCAGCTGCAGATCTGGGTATTCAGGATATTATACTCGAACGTGTGGATCCTGATAACCTGCCGGCAAATATGCCTAACAGGCTCAAGGAGCTTATCCGGAAAAAGGTAAGTGAAGACAATACAGAATTCATTTCCGATATACTCACCACTCACCGCAGGTATGACGCGGATAATAAGTATGTTGGTGATACTAACTTTTCTCTTGAAGATGACGAATCATCCGGAACTTTTAAGTTCTTCTCACTGACAGGCCCCGTCCTGGATGCATTGGAACAGGGCTATCCTTTATTTGTAGATGAACTGGATTCAAAGCTACATCCGAACCTCGTTTGTAAACTGGTAGAGTTGTTCAATTCCGCAACATATAATCCCCGGAATGCCCAGCTTATATTTAATACACATGACACCAACCTTTTAAGTTCGGGCCTTTTCAGAAGAGATCAGATATGGTTCACGGAAAAAGACAGATATGGCGCAGCCGCCTTGTATTCACTAAGTGATTTTAAGTCGGAGGTAAGAAGAACCGAGAATTTCGAAAGTAATTACATTCAGGGCAGATACGGAGCGATTCCATTCCTTACCGATTTCTCAACGCCATTTACATCCTCAAAAATACCTGATGACAAAAAATAGAAAAACTCAAAACCGACAATACGAGGAGGGATTGCTACCAAACAAACAACAACGTAGAAATCCACCTTCTTTAAAAAGAGCAGCCCCATTCCTTACTGAAAAACCAACTATCTTAATTGTCTGCGAAGGTGAGAATACAGAGCCATCTTATTTCAGGAAGTTCAGGCTTTCATCTGCAACGATAAAAGCTGTTGGTGATGGACGTAATACCGTTGCTGTTGTAAAGCAGGCCATTGAATTATCCTCAAAGCGATACTATGAACAGGTCTGGTGTGTATTCGACAAAGACGATTTTCCTGCCAGGGATTTTAATAGCGCTGTAGCAATGGCTGCTGCCAACAATATAAAGGTAGGCTATTCAAATCAGGCATTTGAATACTGGCTGATCCTGCACTTTGCAGATCATCAGGGAGGCAAAGTGAATAGAAAAGATTATCACCAGATGATAAATACCTATATCCGTCCCCTGGGAATAAGCTATAATGGCAAAGCTGACAAACAAATATCAGAAGAGCTCTTTGATGCATTAATGGCTGTTGATAATGTAACTAAAGTAAAAAGAGTAGAACTCGCTATCAGCCGTGCAAAGAGAAATTATAAAGCTGTAGCTCATTTAAGTCCCGCTGAACAACAATCTGTTTCGACAGTATTCAGACTTGTTGAAGAGATACAAAAATATGCCTGAACAGCATTCCCTACTCCGGCAAGGCCGTCCCTATATACCCATCCCGATAATACTCCTCCTGGATCTTCCCCCATATCCATGCCCTTCCTTTCCCCGATTTCAATACCCATTCCCGTCGTAATGCAGACTGCTTATCATCAAAGTGTTCCAGGTAAATGACCTCCCAGGGCCGGTAAGGTAATGTTCCCTTCTGCCTGCCATATTGGTTATGGAAGTGAAATCTCTTGAGGAGATCAGTGGTATGACCAGTATAAACCTTCTCGAACTGGCGGGAAAAAAGGACATAGACGGTATACATAGACAATGTTATTCCTTAAACAAGGAAAGGTTACCCCGATGGGGTAACCTTTCTTTTGCCTTCATCTCATAGGAAAACGAAGATAGTTATTTTATCCCGGCATATCGGGCTAAAATTTCCGTCATATTATTATGATAGAGAACAACTTACAATTTCAAATGTTTGTTGTCACGTCCTTTTTGTCTCACCTTAACGATATAACGTATCGTTTTAGTCGATCAGCTCCAGCTCTTTCAACCTTGCCACCGCCTCTATCAGCATAGCGCCGCTGAGTTGTGTAGTGAGATCGGTAGTAGCTGCAGTTTTTGTCCAGCTGGTGTTAAATATCACCTGCGGGCGGGTAGTGCCCTGCAACCACATGGTCTGGGCATTCAGCTGCAGAAAGCTGACAAACTTGGCGGCATCAGTGCTGCTAAGGCTTCCATCTGTGATCAGCAGCATCATGTAACGTACCAGGATGCCTTTGAACAAACCACCGTCTCCACCACCTTCATCTTTCATGATATTGCCGCTGCTGAACTCTCCTGCCAATGAGTTATTGGCAGTTTTCATTGCATCGGCGATGTAGGTCTGTTCGCCGGTGATCTTATACAGCTCCACAGCGGCGCCAATAAAGACGCCCTGGTTGTAGGTAAACTTCCAGCTCTTGTTGGTACCGCTGCCATCCAGCCCGTCCCATACAAGACCGGTAACAGGATCCACCAGGTTGTCTTTCTGCCATTGATAGATCTTTTTTGCCCAGGCCAGGTCTTCTCCATTACGGTTCAGCTGATACATGCGGGAAGCAATGATAGACGCCGGGGCATTGGCTGGTGTATTCTTGTTCTGCCGGTCTTTATTCCAGTAGATGCCACCACCCCAGGTATCATCCCAGCCGCCTTTGATATCATTCCACAACAGCTCTGCGGTTGTTTTGTAGCGATCGTCGCTGGTAGCCTCGTAGGCACGCAGGCAGGCCAGCGCCATCCACTCCATATCGTCGTAGAAATGATTGATATAGGTATTGCCATTTTTAGCTTTCATACCCTCCAGCAAATCATCCATACGCGATTTGACAGCAGCGTCGTTTGTACGCAGATAAACGTCTGTCAGCACATCCAGTGCATGCGCATTGGGCCAGTAGTTGAAAGTAAGATCGCCCGCATTGTTCTTGTTGAAATACTTGCCGCTCTGATTGTAAAAATTACTGATCAGGGAAGAGGCGGAAGAATCAGCAATAGCCGGCCAGTTGTATTTATAGGTCGATTTGCCGGCGCCCGGTCCCGGACCGTCATCCACAGGCTCTTTCAGACAAGCCGTGAAAGTGGTGGCCATAGCCGCTGTTATTGTAAATAGAAGGAATATCCGACGCATAAGCTTTTAATTGATCATTTACGTGATATGAATACCGGTACCGGATTAGCGCACTATTACCTGGTGCGTATAAGTTTTATCCGGAGAGAAATACAGTTTCACGTCACAGTTTTTACCATCTACTTCTGAAGCAAATTTGTAACAGTAGTTATACTGATCGCTGTTTACAACAGGCTTTAATTCCCAGAAGGAAAGCGGTGTTGTAGCTGTAGGGCGATTGTTATCGGCATTGGAGCTGCCATACCATTCTGTACCGGCTGTACCATCTGCCGCTTTCACACTCACACGGAATTTATAACGCTCATCGCGCCCCCATGATTCCTGGTGGAAATTGATCAGCTTATTCTCAAATGTCCAGGTACCATTGGAAGTATAGCTCAGGTCGTACATAATGCTATTCTCAGGCGCAAACCAAAGACCAATAGCAGTGATCTCTGTAACAGTAGCCGCCGTATTATTGAAGTCCAGACGCAGACGGTATACCTTTGTACCACCGGACTGTGTGCTCTCCCCTCCTTCTCTCAGGGCTGCACCATCAATGAAGTAAGTAGTAGGCGTACCGGTATTCCTGTCTACGAATTTGTATTTACCATCCTTCAGGGATGTATAGATCTCAAATACACCGGGAGCTGTTGACTTCAGCTTAACTGCCTGTGCCAGGTCAGCGCCGGCCTCAGTAGCATCGCCTGTCAGGTATACATCCACAGGAATTTCAGCAAAGCCATTAGGTCTTTCCACCTCTATGGTGCGGGCTTCTTTTGCAGGCTGTATGTTATATCCTTTGGACGCATTTACGGTCCATTTCAGTTTACCGGTAGCCAGGGCAGCAATACCCGCTTTTCCGGCAATGCTGTTCAGGTCTTTGTGAGAAAGCGTCAGCTTGTTCTGCACACCACCACCGTCAGAAGTGATCTTGGCAATCGGGTTGGAGAAATCGCCTCCATCTTTATCAATCACTACTTCATACAGTACCAGCGATCCGTCTTCTGCACGGGCCTGATCCCATTCAAAGCTTACTGTAGCGCTGGTGGCGGGCTGCAGCTTAATGTATTTATCATCAACAGGTGCATTCAGCCTGCTCACAGGCGTCAGATTGGTATTCAGTTCATGATCGTCTTTTCCACAACCGGTCAGTATAAGTCCCAGTGAAACCGGCAGTGCAAGGAGTATATTGGCGAAAAATGTTTTCATATCGTATCAGTTTGAAAAATATTAATGTGGGATATTACCAATCCTGGTTCTGACCAAGATTTGTGTTCTGATCGCGTTCAAACGTGGGCACCGGCCACAGGTAATGCTTCGGATTAATGAAAGTTCTGTCTTCCACAATGATATAACCATTGGCATCTCTTCTGAAGGCGCCTCCGGATACTTTGATACCTCTTACAGGCTTGCTCATTACCTGGTCGGCGATCTTCCAGCGGCGGATGTCCAATGCGCGTACACCTTCAAACGCCAGTTCCGATCTTCTTTCGCGGCGCACGATGGTACGCAGTGCATCCTGTGCTACGCCCGGAAACTCCAGCGCTCCCGCATCATTAAAACCTGCACGTACACGTAAAGCGCGGATCGTTTGATTCCATACACCGGCATCCAGCTGGCTCAGTTCATTCTTCGCTTCGGCATACATCAGCAGCACATCTGCATAACGGATCACGATGAGGTTTAGACCTGAGTTGTAGTTGGTAGCAGTACGGTCGTAATATTTATAGAAGTAGTAACCGGTTGGAGAAGCACCCTGGTCATCTACACTGTTGGTAGACGGATTTGAACCAGGCCTGGTCAGGATAGTCTGTACCTTGCCGTCGAAGTCTGTGATGGTAGAACCATCGTGCAGGATGGTAGCATTAAAACGGGGATCCCTGTTGGTGTAAGGATCATTTTCATTATAACCGGAGCCTGCTTCCCTGATGCCCTTTCCGTTCACCATAATGTAGTCATCCACGAGGTCTTGGGTAGGCACCAGCGTACTTCTCAGCAGTGCTACGGTCTGTGGCAGGAAGTTGCGTTGAGAGCTGTGGGTACGGCCGCCACCATATTGTATATCGAAGATCACTTCGCTATTGTACTCATTGGCGGTAGTAAAGATATTACTGTAGTTGCTCAGCAATGCATATGTACCATTGTTGGTATTGTTGATCAGCAGCTCACAGTCATTGATCGCGCCCTGCCACTCGCCTTTGAACATATGTACCCGCGCACTCAGGGCAATAGCAGCGCCACGGGTGATACGGCCCTTGTCTTTCTCCTGGTAGCCGCCATTAGCGCCTGTATAGCTATTTACCGGCAGGTCTGCACGGATGGCGGTCAGTTCGGACTGGATAAAGTCGAGCACAGCGTTTTTGTCTGTACGGGAGATGCTTTTGGCTTCTTCGATGGTGATCAGGTTCGTGTAAAACGGTACATCGCCAAACCAGCTTACCAGCTGGAAATAAGAGTAAGCACGGATAAACCTTGCCTCTGCCAGGATGCGGTGTTTCAGTGTTGAATCCAGCGCAGGTACCCTGTCGATGTTTGTTGTTACAATATTGCACTTGCGGATGCAGGTGAACCGGTATTTCCATTCTTCGGTAAGCCGCTGATTGGACGGATCGTAAGCCCCGGATGCAATGGTGGAGACAGCCTTGTAACCGATACCGTTTACAAAGGCGTTATCGCTCAGTGCTTCATCGCCGAAATAATAGCTATCGTCAGACAGGTTCTCATAACAGCTGGCAAGCGCTGCCAGTGCATCATCAGCCGTCCGCCAGTAGGCGGCGTCTGTGTAATCGCGCGTGATAGGCTGGTCCAGCTTACGGCAGGAGAACAGCAGAGTGACGCAAAGTATTGGTAATAATAATTTCTTCATACTAATGAACATTGAACACTATTATCAGAATTTCAGATCCAGACCAAATGAGAAGGTGGCTGCATTTGGATAACTACGTCCTGCGATAGCGTTATAGTTGGTAAAGGACAGTTTATCATCAAACTGTGTGAATTCCGGATCTACACCCAGGTCGCGGAAGCGGCGTGGAGTGAAGGTCAGCAGGTTCTGGCTGGTGAAATACACCCGCGCGCTCTGGATGTGCAGTGTCTGGCTTACGCTGCGAGGCAGTGTATAACCGAATTGCAGATTCTTTAAGCGCAGGTATTTGGTGTCAAACAACCAGTAGTCGGAATACGCAAAGTTGTTGGCATCAGCAGTACCGATAGTCAGCCTTGGATAGCTGGCATTGGGATTGGTAGGCGTCCAGCGGTCCAGGTGTTGTTCGAAAGCATGGTCCTCATTGTTGTGGAATGCCTCTACGATATCGCCACGGAGGAATTGGCTTCTTTTACCTACGCCCTGCCAGAACATGGAGAAATCCCAGTTCTTCCAGTTAGCCGCATAGGTAAATCCGAAGGTGTAGCGTGGGAATGGATTACCAAATACGTAGCGGTCGTCCGCGTCAATAGTACCATCTCCATTACGGTCAATGTAACGGATATCGCCCGGCATTACCTGTTGATTGTAGGCAAATGGTACTTTGGGCGCACTCTTGATGTCGTCCAGGTTCTGGTACAGACCGTTTGACTTATAACCGTAGTAAGAAGCGATCGGGAAACCTTCTTTGATGATGAAGGTGAAGTCTGAGCCCTGAATGGACTGCTCACCGTATTTCACCACTTTATTCAGGTTGTCAGACAGGTTGCCGGAAATGGTGTGATTAACGTTTCCTGTTTTTGCATGATAGGACACTGTAAGCTCCCAGCCTTTGTTCTGTACCTTACCAACGTTCTGCAGGGAAGCGCCGATACCGGCGGTACCAGGCACTACCTGGAACAGGTAGATACCATCTGTGTTCTTATTGAAGTAGTCGAAAGATGCGGAGATCTTGTTGTTGAAGAGATCTACATCCACACCATAGTTGCTCATAGTAGAGATTTCCCATTGCAATGTTTCATTGTAAGCGGAGAAATCGGCGCCGGTGTTAGGCGTATTGTTGAACGGATATTTTCCGGTGTTCAGGGTTACCCTGGCCAGGTAGTTGAAACCTCCGATGTTGGAGTTACCCACCTGTCCCCAGGAGTAACGGAACTTTACGTTACCGTATTTTTCCTTGAAATCTTCGAAGAATGCTTCATCAGTGATCCTCCAGCCCAGTGAGAAAGCGGGAAAGAACTGCCAGCGGTGACCGGGAGCCAGTTTGGAAGAACCATCATAACGCCAGGTAAATTCCGCCAGGTATTTGTCGTTGTATGCATAGTTCACTCTTCCGAAAAGAGAGTTTAATGCATACAGGTTCGGATTAACGAAGTCATTGTAAGTACCGATGTTGGCATAATCGAAAGTACCGTCCGGCTTGGGAATATAGCCGCCGCCGATGGACCAGTCATTGTCCAGGTTGGTAGTGCCATAACGGGTAGCTTTCAGTCCGTACTCTTCGTTGATAGCATCACTACGGCCACCTACCTGCGCCTTTACATAATGTTTACCGAAAGTATTTTCATACTCTGCGGTAGCGTATACGTTGGAGGCAAGATCTTTGAACTCATACTCATACATCCTGTTATACAGTGGCGGATTGGCCGTGGTATAGTAAGATGCGTAGCTATATTTGTTCTGACGATCGGTCTGGTTGGTGATGGAGTAGGTACCGGAAGCATTGAAATTAAGCTTGAAATGTTTTACCGGTGTGATGGTAACATCCAGGCCGCCCAGCAGGTTGTCTTTCTCTTCCTTGTTGAAACCCTGGTATTTCAGTTGTGCGAGCACGTTGTTGCTATTCAATGACGGCACTACGAAATTGCCCAGTGAATCGAGTACGGGGTAGATGCGCGGCGTACGGATAGCATCCCTGATCAGGATACCGATATCTGCCTGCTGCCGGCGTTTGATGCCTTTAGTATAGGCGAGATTCACATTTACTTTCACATACTTGCTTACGTCTACCGCGAGGTTAGCCCTGGCATTGTAACGTTTGTAGTAAAAGTCTTCCGTTACATAAGAGTTCTGCAACATATTGCCCTGATTCACATATCCCAGTGAAACGAGGTAGCTGCTGGATTTACCGCCACCGGTCATGCTGATGCTGTGGTTCTGCATAGGTGTATAGTCGCGCAGCATTTCCTTCAGGTATGCGGGCTCAGAGCCGCGTTTATGCCAGTAGTTAATATTGTCCGGAGAGAACTGTGGCGTTTTACCGGAGTTTACCAGCGCTTCATTTTTCAGTGTCATGTATTCCCAGGCCTCCACGTTACGAGGCAATGTGGTAGGCGTTTGCCAGCCATACATACCGTTGTAGGTAACACTTGGCTTCTCGTCTTTTTTCCCTCTCTTGGTAGTAATGTAGATAACGCCGTTGGCAGCCTGTGAACCATATATGGCGGAAGAAGCAGCATCTTTCAGTACGGAGATGCTTTCTACATCGTAGGGGTTCAGGTTCTGCAAACCATCGCGGCCAGCCTGCACACCATCGATGATGATGAGCGGAGCATTACCTGTCAGACTGCCAACGCCGCGTATATTGAGGGTCATTTGTGCGCCCGGCTCTGCATTATTCTGCTGGAGTATCAGGTTAGGCGCTGTACCCTGCAAAGCCTGGAACATATTGGCAACGGGCCGGCTCTCAATATCTTTAGTGGAGATCGTATTGATTGCCGCCGTTACCTGCGTCTTCTTTTGTGAACCATAAGCGGTGACCACTACCTCTCCCAGGTCCTTAGAGTCGGCAGTGAGCATTACGGTAATATTAGTTCTTCCGCTGATCCCTACTTCCGATGGGATGTAACCAACGGAAGAGCAAACCAAGGTACCATTGGCTTGCCCAGCTGGGATCTTTAGCGTAAAAAAACCCTGATCATTTGAAGTGGTGCCGACGCTGGAACCCTGCAAACGAATATTCACATTCGGGATACCTTCTCCCTTATTGTCAACGATCCGGCCATTGATCGTAATTTCAGCCTGCTGCATAGTAGTAGCTGCCGCCTGGCGCAGAATGATCTTGTTACTGATCATTTCGAACTTAATGTCCAGTGGAGACAGCACCATGTCCAGTACTTCTCCCAGTTTTTTGTCTTTGACGGACAGGGAGATCTTCTGTGCTGCTTTTATTTCATCATTTGAATAAACAAACACGTAAGGTGTCTGCTTTTCTATTTTCTCCAGCACCTGCCCGAGCAGTTCATTGTTTACCTGGAGACTAATACGGTTTTCAAGTGGGCTTTCTGTATCCCTTACCTGTTGGCCCTGGCCATATGCAGCATGATTTGCTTCAGCGGCAAATGCACTCTGCGCTTTCAGGTCCAGCATGTTTAACAGTACCATGCAGACAAAAAGCGGCAGGAACAACGAGCGGAAAAGTCCCGAAAAACGCATGGGTAGCGGTCTTTCTTTCATAACGCAGCTGTTTGTGAATTGATTTGATTGAATTAATAAATGGAACGTGAACGATTATTCTGTAATCAGTAATGTGCTATCAGTGATGGTATAGTGGAACGCTTTCGACCTGGCCAGGTAATACATGATATCCTGCAGGCTGTTGTCCTGGAAAGCCCCTGTAAGCCTGTAATAACGTGGCGCATCACTACCAAAGCTTACCTTCTTGCCAAATGTCCTTTCCAGTTCGGAGGCTATCTCTTCCAGCGTTTTATCGCGGAATACAAGTCTTCCCTCTGTCCAGGCCTTATCATCCTCTGCAGATGTTGTTTCCTTTATAATAGCTTCTTCTTTATCGTCAGCAACAGCCGGGCGATAGGTCACTTTTTCATCTGGTGTGATATAGATGGTATCAGGTTGCTGTCCGGCTGCTACGACCGGGATGAAGGCCACTTTACCTGTTTTGACAGATGTCTGCACCGCTTCATTTTCATAGGCGCGGATGTTGAAAGAAGTCCCAAGCACATGTATGGTACCGGAAGAAAGGTGTACGATGAACGGTTTCTTCGGATTGGCGGCAATATCAAAGAAGGCCTCGCCGCTAAGGTAAACCTCGCGGGTGTCATTGTTGAACACTTCCGGATAGGACAATTTGCTATCAGCATTCAGCCATATCTTACTGCCATCCGCCAGTTCTATTGTTGCCTTGGTAGCCTTACCATTCTGTCTTTCCATCAGCTTAGCCACTTCCGCCTGCTGTTGTCGGGGCCTGAGTACCACAACGGCAACAGCAGCGATCAATACGGCGGCAGCGGCCACGCCAACCCATTTCCAGGGGAACATCCTTCTTACAGGAGTTGAGCTGATACTGATCCTGGACATGGTACGTTGTAATGCCTGTTCTGTTTCGGCAGAAGAGTGATATGCCGATACTGTGAAGTACTGTTGCAGCAGCTGGTAGCGTTCGCGGAGTTCAGGATATTCCTGCAACATCACATCAAGCTCCAGCTGTTCTGCCGTGGTAGCTTCTCCAGCCAGTTTCCTGGCGGCTAACGTGGTAAATAATTCTTCGTTTATCATACGCGATTGTACCAGAAGGACAGGGAGAATGGAAAAACTACTTACAGGGAATCCGGTTTTTTATTTTTTGCTTTCAACCTGTTGGCTACGTATGGCCCTATTACTTCATTCAGGCGCTTCATAGCGCGGAACAATTGGGTCTCTACTGTACGGGGAGAAATATTGAGGATCTCTGCTACATCTTTATATTTAAAACCTTCCTCCTTGATCAGCTTGAACACACGGCGACATTGATCCGGCAGCCGGCCCACTTCCTGATCCATTTTAAAGAGGATCTCCTTCCACTCCATAGTACGTTCCGGGTCGACGGAATTGGTGAGCTGGGAAAGTCCTGATTCGTCATTCAGGGGGGCGATCCGCAGGGAGGAATATTGTTCCAGGTAGTTCAGCGAATGGTTTTTAACCGCTACAAAAAGGTACACTTCAAGATTGGAGATTTTTTCCAGCTCTTGCCGGCGGTTCCAGATCTTTACGAAGACATCTGAAACGATCTCTTCAGCAGCTTCGCGGGAGTAAACATATTGGATAGCAAAATATAACAGACGGTCGTAGAAATAACGGAACAGCTCTGAAAAAGCCTTTTCATCGCCGTCACATGCAATCTGCCGTTGCCATTTTATGATGTTCTCATTGTTACTCATACTGCACTGAGCTTCATTTTCAAGTCCCCCGGAGGTAAATATAAGGATGATTATCGCGGAATTTTTCCCCCTAAATATTGGTATAGTTCTAAATTACCATTATCATGATAACTTCACAGCATATCTGATCAAGATATTATCAGTTGTCAGACAATGTGATCAGATGTATTGATCCGGTTTTCCGGCAGGCATAGTACTCAGTGGGCCTTATAAATTTTTGTTATCAGTTTCTACACGTGTGATTCCCAGTATGTTCTATCTTGGCCTTGCCCAGTCTGTGTTGCCGGCTGGTCCGGATTTTGATCCGGTATCTATACTAGGACAGGCGATCCGGAAAAACTACTTACAGGAGTAAAAAAAATATTTGGCAAGTCTCGGATTAGGAATAATTTTAAATCGGATCGTAACTATATATAAAAGAAGTTTTAAGTGTTTTTATGACAAAAAATGCGTAATTTTAATAGCTATGACCAAAACCAGAAAATCATAATCAGATATGATGTCATCTACATTTACAACGATATTGGTGATTATTGCGGTGTTCGCTTCACTGTCGTCTCTGGCCTTAACGCTGTTACGCGCATCCAGGGAGACGGCGAGACTCAAGAGGATCCGCCGGTATCCACCAAAAGCGCTGGTGGTAGAAGACAAATCAGGACATGTTGTAGTGCTTGATCTCGAAAAACAGAATGATACACAACAGATACTCCGTACCCTCGATGTATTATTAGGGAAATAGATCTCATCATTTTAATTTCACCTTATCACTATCGCCTGGTCAAAATACCATCATCCACTATATTTTTTATCCTTAACGATTATCCTATAAAACCATTTTCATTCGTTGGAACAAGAAAATTCACTGGTTGCTAACCCATCCACGCAATCTTCCAATACCCAGCAACCAACTTCGACATCAGCCAGCATAGCCGGCGCGGGAGGTGGTACCTTACTGGTGCTGCTGGCCAACAATTTACCTGACGCTTACCCCCTCAAGTCATGGCTGGTCATCATAGCGCCCAGCGTGTCTATTGTATTGTCCCTGTTCTGGAAATTCATTTCCCGGAAGTCCAATGCATATTTCAAAGTCAAGAAAGTAGAAAGGTCTAAAAAACTGCTGTTGCAGAAAATTGAAAATGCCCTGCAGAACGGGATAATATCTGAAAAAGAAGCAGTGATGCTGAAAAAGAAAATGCGGGAGATCGAGCTGCAAAGCATCGACAACCTGGCTAATAAGATCAAGTCTATTGATTTTGAGGAATAGTGGATTGTTTTCTGAACTTCTCCTGCTGGGCCAGATAAAGGCCGCCAATTACCAGCATGGTGCCTGCAAAGGTATACCAGGTGATAGGCTCGTCCAGGAGTATCCAGG
Source organism: Chitinophaga filiformis (assembly GCF_023100805.1). Classification (NCBI taxonomy): domain Bacteria; kingdom Pseudomonadati; phylum Bacteroidota; class Chitinophagia; order Chitinophagales; family Chitinophagaceae; genus Chitinophaga; species Chitinophaga filiformis. The sequence continues at coordinate 1,929,728 of NZ_CP095855.1, read as the reverse complement.
AATACAGGAAGCCAAATACCGGGCATAGGAACAACCAGAGAGATGCCCGTACAGCATCCCTGCGCACCAGGTAGAACCATAACTGCAAAGCCAGTACGGATACAGGCAATACCAGCCAACCCACGGAAAGCCAGAACTGCGCATTAAAATGGGAGGTTTTAAAATCGGCAAAGAGCGCTGTAACGGGAATGAACAACAGCCCTCCCAGGAATACCTGCCAGCCGTTTATCACCAGGCTGGAAAGCCGCTGGTTGATGCGGGCGTAATATACTGTAGCAACAGATACGGAAAACATCCCCAGCATCAGGATCAGTATACCGCCGATCGTGGCGTGACTGTCCAATAGTAAAGGATAGGTTGCCATGGCAACACCTGCCATACCGAGGAATATGCCGGTAACCTCATACCACTTCAACGGCCGCTTTACCCATAAGGCAGAGATAACCATTATAAACAGCGGATTGGTAGCGGTAGCCAGGCTCCCGATACCTGCAGATACTGTTTTCATCGCTATTACAAAACACCCCAGGTACACGGTGGTATTCAGGCAACCAAAAACTGCCAGGTGCATCCACTCCTTCCCTTCCGGCATTGCATGCTGTCCCTTCCTGATAAGGTATGCGAAGAGCAACATCCCCCCTCCTGCCAGGAAAAACCTGACGTTAGCAAGGATCAGCGGATCGGCTGCATGAATACCAAATTTTGTGGCAACTGCGGCTGATGCCCACAGTAAAGCAAAGAGAAGACCTATTACGAGCTGGCGCATTTTATTCCTGTCTGTTTGTAAACGGGTGTAAAAGTAGGTAATTCCTGATGTTATTTTAACAAAATAGCGTGAGCGGAGAAGCAGAGATGACGGAGAGCAGAAGGAAGGAAGAAGGAGAGAACAGGCAGGGAGGTCGATTTGGTATTGAAGGCATCAGTCAGGAAAAACAGCTACCGGTAGTTTGGTTATTACCACCTAAACTACAGGTAGCTGTTTTATTATTCGAGGGGCGAATGGCTTATTGTTCACCATAAGTCACGCCTTGGAAACTGTTTTACTATTCCGGGCGCGAACGGCTTATTGTTTACCGTAAGTCACACCCTGGAAGTTGTCCGTACGGAAAGGACTGGCGGGTAAGCCGGCCCCATTGTATAAGTTGCCACTTGGGTTGTTTGACCAGTTATAGCGCACCGCTACCGGCTTCTCCACTTCGGGACTTGTCACCATGACGCGGTCGCCCACAATACTAGCTTCTGCCCAATGGAATTTCTTATCTGCACCGGCAATCTCGAAGCCTTTCAGCTTGCCTCCTCCCTTCACCACCAATCCATCGTCCTTATGGCTAAAAGCGATATATACCTTGTTTCCGGCTATCGTTTTCAACTGGTAGAGAGGACCGGAGTACGGGATCTTCTCTCCATACACCTTCGCCCTTGCAATAAGCGACAGGCGGCGGGCTACCTCCTGTTTATTCTTTGGGTGAATATCTTTATCATCTCCGATATCAATAGCGGAAGCCATGCCTGTATTCGGAACCGACAGGGTCATTAACTGGGCTTCACGAAGTTCTGCCCAGTCAGATTCCACAGGTTGTTCTTTCTTTTCCGTAAAATTCGCCAGTTGTACAAAATAGAAGGGGAAGTCGCCATTCTTCCATTGTTTACGCCAGTCTTTGATCATTAGGGGGAATAATTCCCTGTACTGGTATGCCCGGCCAGCGTTTGCCTCTCCCTGGTACCAGATAACCCCGCGAATGGCGTAAGGCAGCAAGGGGTGGATCATCGCATTATAAAGAAGGGTAGGCTTATTGGGATTGGATGGCGACTGCGGTGGTGTCAGCTGTTCGAATGCCTTCACTGTATCTGCAAAAGCGGGCATTGTTTTCAGGGATTCCCCGCTGGTCCAGGCCTCGGCTACCGTTCCTCCCCAGGAGCTGTGAATAACGCCCACGGGTATATGCTCATGTCCATAGATCTCCCTGGCAAAGAAATACCCAACGGAAGAAAATTCCGGTACACTCTGCGGAGAACAGACCTGCCAGTTTCCTTCCCAGGGAGTAACATCATCCTGAGGAGCAGTACTGGTGGTGTGTTTTAGCTGAAAAAAACGGATCTGGGGATAATTCGCAGCTGCAATTTCCTGCTCATAGTTCAACACTTTTCCCCATCCTTTAACGGGCATTTCCATATTGGACTGGCCCGACGCCACCCAGACGTCCCCGATCAGGATGTTGTCCAGTTTTATTGTATTGTGTCCGGATATGGTCATTGTATAGGGCCCCCCTGCTATTTGGGCAGGCATTTTCACCTTCCAGCGGCCATCTGCTGCCGGAAGGGCAGTAAAGGTCTGATTACGGAAGGTAAGGGTCACCTTCTCCCCCTTGTCGGCCCATCCCCATATATTCAATGACTTGTTACGCTGTAATACCATGTTGCTACCGACCAAAGCGGGTAAACGAACATCGGCATAGCTATTCAGCATTAGTGTGCATGACATCAAACCTGTCAGCATTGGTTTTAATAACGTGGTCAGTTGCATGAAACGATCGTTTTTATTCTGCCGATCAAGGTACAAAATGGGGAATAGATGCGCAATAACTTCCCCTGATAAAGTATCCTATGTGGTAGCTTTTGTTGGCTTTTTTATGGGTACTGATCATTTTGGCACGAAATTTTTATATCTCTTTTGCATAAAACGATAAGATCATGATAAACGGTATCATCACACTCGATTTCGACATAAAAGCATTGCACTATCTGAATAGCAACAGCCGTTATATCAAAGCTACTGCTGATGCCAACGGAAATACGGACATAGCTTCCGCCGCTTTACAATACTACAAATCGACAACAGATCATTCTGATATACAACTGGAAGACGAAGAAGACGTGAGCAGGTTCAAACATGTGGCGCGCCGCTTCTTCAGTGAATTCAGCCAAAACTGATTTTTCATCCATTCAGCCCCGCTTGCATCCGATTGCTCATTCATTCGTTACCCCATTCATCCATTGTCCTTGTTTCATCCATTAGACTCCATCATTCATTTGTTTTCCCATTCATCCATTGCCCGTTTCATCCATTAGACTCCATTATTCATTTGTTTCCCCATTCATCCATTGCCCGTTTCATCCATTCGACTCCATTATTCGTTTGTTTCCCCATTTCATCCATTATCCCGTTTCATCCATTCGACTCCATCATTCATTGTTCTCCCCTGGGTTTTCATTCATTGTGCTTTCCCCATGCATCCATTGTGCCCCCGAGGGAACGCATCCATTATAAGACTAACCTCATTATCCATTACCCAAAAAAGTAAGCGCCTGCAAAGCCATATTTGCAGGCGCTTTTATATAAAATCCGTCTATCTTCCCCTTTTATAAGTAAGGCTGCGTGAATGCCTCCTGTCACTCCTTTTCCTGTTTAGAACAGCTTATAATAAGCTGCTCTTTAGCTGTCATAACCTGTATACAACGTAGCACCGATACGAATGGCCTTAACTCACATCATCCTATGTCCGAATGTAAAATGAACATAAGTTAAAGCCATTGGTAACCGTTGATGCTTGTCTATAACGGATACATCCTGTGTATTCCCGGAGCACCAGCATACCTGATGAAGGAAAAAGATATTGGCCGCTTCATCTTTTTATGTCATTGATTTATCTTAATTGGAAGAGAAAGGGATAAAAAAAGTAAAGGTCGTCAAGAATGACAACCCTTTCTAACCATATCCTAATAAAAACCAAGTTCTTTACTTTCTATGCGATAACATATCAAGTATAATATTTTAAATAAGATTTTTCTCTTGTGTAATTGCTTATAGGGAAAGGGTGGGACCTTTTTTATAGTATAGGACAGAAGCAAATCTCTTTCGTTGCTGATACAAATATATGATCCCGTTTTCTTTTGTTTTGTAGTAGTATTACTACACTTAAAAAAGATTGGGGCGACTCTCTGTAGAAGAGCCACCCCATTATCTTTCAGCCGATCAGCTATCAATTTATTTTTTCAGCGTTGTGCCCAGGATCTGCATAAAATATCCACCTACTACACTTCTTGCCTGAAAACCTACCATCTTTCCGTCAGCAGTTTCATGCCAATCGCTCAGCGGTACACGCGATGGTGTTTCCTGCGCGTATTTATACACAGGATCCACCAGGGCAGAGAAATCCGCCTGATTATCCGTGAGTGCTGCAGTCCACAATATCCAATCGGATTTAGTGTATTTTTTACGGCTATCGAGCGGCAGTCCGTACGTGAGCTGTTGCGTCAGATAATACTTTATTTCTTTCTCGTACACTGATTTAGGGAACAATCCCAGGTTCAATACTTTATCCCATACCAGGTTATATTTCTGGCTCCAGGTACCTTTGTTCTCAAACGCCAGTGTGTAATGGTCGCCATCTTCAGCCAGCTGCATCCATTTTGGTACCATCTCTGTTGCTGCAGTGCGGTACTTCTGAGCGGAAGCCTTATCCCCCAGCATATCCGCCAGCATTGCATAACAACCCAGCCCTACGATTGCTTTTACAGACAGGTTTGCATTCCTTGCCAGGTGACCGGCGAAATCGTCTGTACACAGCTGGTTAGCAGGATCAAAACCTTCTTTCAGCAGATACTCTGCCCAGGTAGTTAACGTTTTCCAATGTTGTTTTGCATAATTCGCATTGCCTTCTGCTTTCGCGATGGCTGCTGTCAGGATGATCATATTACCTGATTCTTCCACCGGCATGCCTTCTCCATATGCCTGGCCATTTGCCAGCGGATATGTTCCCAGGTCATGCGCTGCATATGGCTGCGTATACTTGCCACTTTCACTGAAATAAAAAATACCGTTGAGCATACCTTTCATCAGGTCAGGATTGTACACCAGGTACAAGGGAGCTGAAGGATATGTTACATCCACCGTATTGATACAGCCATTGCTGAAATTCTCCTTTGAAAGGAACAGGATCTCTCCCTGCGGGCTCTTCACCAATTTATGTGCAGCAATACTCTGGCGATAACCCAGTACACAGAGTTTGGCGTATTTCTCACCACCGGCAGTTTTTGCCAGTTCATACAATTCCTTGTCAAACGCAGTACAACGCGCCATTACAGACGCATATTCATCCTGCGCTTTCTTCAGTTCTTTTTCTATCGTATAACTATCATCTTTTTTCCACCATGGCTTCAGATTCGCTTCAAAATATTGAATAGCATATATATCGTCATATCCTACCAGGAACACCTGTTCTTTCTCCGTTCCATCTACTTTTCCAAGGGATACCGATGTATTCAGCACCAGTTGCTGGCCCCTGTCAAGTGTCTGAGGTTTACGTTTACCGGCGAAAGTTGCTGCAGCCGCGCCTTCTTTTGTAACGTATTGCGTAGCGCCGGCAGACTGTGGTACGGCTACATAAAGATAGCCCCAGTCTATGCGCAGGTCATCGCCTTTCTTCGCCAGTACCGGTTGTGCTACTGTACCTGTCTTCAGTATAGACAATCCCTCACTGGCATACTGCTGCGCAGTCACTTCCTGCGCGGATGTATTTACTGCCAGGTCTGAAGAGGCTCCAAAATACACTTCTACCTTATGCCTGCGTCCGTCATTGGCTTTTACCTTATAGGAGACATAAGACACAGGACGGGACATCAGATCGAGATCTTTCAGTAATAGCGGGGAGGTGAAAGTCAGCGTTACATCTACCTTTCCGCAGGTAAGGTCATAGATTGTCCGTGTAGCTTCCAGCGTAACATTTTTCTGTTCTGCCAGCTGGATCTTATCTGCCCATTCGTCTTTATCTTCTGTTACGATACCTCCATCGAGATAAGCGCCGCCCCTGGTATTGGTACAATGCATGGCCAGTACATTTGTTCCTTTACGCAGTTTCTTCTTTGCTTCTTCGCTGATGGGGAAATATTCCATGTGGTTTAACCATCCCTCGTAACTGTAAATGCGTTCTCCATTCAGGTAAACTTCCGCATTGTCGTCATGATTGATCTTCAGCAGCAGTTTATCCACATTCGGATCATCCACTGTGAAGGTTCTGCGCACCCATACATTGTCTGTAAACCAGGGTGTACCGGTAGTTTTCCCGTCTTTTTCAAATGGCGCTTTTCCTGTTTTCCAGTCGGCGTCATTGAATGCAGGATCTTCCCATCCTTTTGCAGGAGCCGTTTCCGTATAACGCACCTGGTAGGGCGCCATGTCGGCCGTAGCGGCTAGTGCCCTGTATGCATGCCCCGGAGCACCCAATACCCGGTAGGTTACGCCGTCAACCTTTACAAATCCCGTCAGGGACTGTTCTGTGCCTGTCCAGTGGCGTGTAGCAGAAGCGGTCAGCTTGTCTGTTGCCGACCAGACACTGAAATAAGGATCGTGTGTGATCAACGGATAGGCTGGCGCCTGTTGTTGCGCATATAGCTGTTGTGACAGCAATACGGCAGCAATACCAAAAATTCTCTTCATGATTTTGTGGAGCTTTATGTGATAATTAGTAAAAACGTGGGAACGCGCCGCTACCTCCGCGGCAATGGCGGAATTGTTGAGACTCATGGACCTATAATTATGATACCCGTGGATTAAATTAACTGCACATGTTCTTACTCACCGCTGAAAAATAAAAATCTTTTTTCGGGAAACGTAATCTTTACGCTTATTTTTTCCGGAGATGAGGTTTATGGGGCTTGGTTGCTAGCCTCTTTTAATGAAATTACGCTTTTTAAGAGACCGTTCCATACGGAAAAGTAAGTGAGGGCTTGCTGGCTGAGTTCTTTGAAGTATTCCCGCTGTTGGGCATTGGAAGGTCGTATCTGGCGGTTGGATATATATGAAACCCCTGGTGCAACGTATCAGCATACTTCAAACAACTTAGGCCAGCAAGCTCCTCCTTACTTTTCCTGATTCCACTCCCCCACTAATAGCTGGGCGTCCATTACCTGTCCGAATCTCATGTTGTTATTTGTGCCCGTCTTACACACTGATTTTAGGCTACCACATTAGGAACTCATTATATATGCAATCAGTTTACGGCCGCAGGTCAAGCTATCAGCCTGGGTTCTCTTACGCTTGCTTTTATGTTATCATCGTAGAACCTCGTCATGCGCTCAGTTATCCTAACGTAAATTATGCACTTGGATAGTTACTTGCGTTCTCATTACACTTATATTTACGCTATCATACCAAAGGCTTATTTGTGCGTTCAGTTTACCCTAAAGGTTAGCCATAACATTATCTGTTCTCAGGTATGCGTTCATTTTACGCATGTATGTCAAGCCTTATTTATGCGCTATGTTATGCTCTCATTTTTGAGGAGGAGCGTACTACGGGGCTCTTTTTTATTTTCTTATGCCTTCTTCCCCACCATATATAAACCCCGGTAATGGGCAGGCTGGCGCAAACGAGGCTGGCGAGGAATACAATGATCTTTCCGGGCAAACCAATAATGGCGCCGATGTGGATATCGTAGTTCATGTCACGTAGCTTATCTGCGAAGCCCGCTTTGGCATATTCGCCGGTATAGGGGCCCCTGGCAGGTAGTACAGCCAATGTATTCTGATCGAAGTAGTAATTGTCCAATTTATAGTAAGTGCCGGGCCTGTAATTGATGGAGGCAGCAATGGCGGCCGATTTGTCAGGGGCGTATGATACCATAATGCCGGCGTCTGCGGGAGCTTTCTTTCTTAGTTGTTGCCATACCTGGTCTTCCGGCACCTTATATGCTGCGGCCTTGCTTGTATCTGACAAAGGCGGTGCGTCAACTGGCAGGTGCTCTCCTCCTGAAGTGGCGAAGTACACTGCTTTGCTGAACCACTGGAAGCCCCATACGAGACCGGTAGTAGCCAACAGCAATCCGACTATCATAACATAAAATCCAAGCACGTTGTGCAGGTCATAATTCAATCTTTTCCATTTGGCGGTCCACTTTACCGAGAAGCGCTGTTTAGCGGCCGCTTTATTTCTGGGCCACCATAACACCAGACCGGTAATCAGCATAATGAAGAAGATCAATGTAACAGAAGCAACAACCGGCTGACCTATCGCCGGAGGCAACCACAGGTAATAGTGTCCGTGTAATATAAAGTGGAAGAAATCACCTTCTTCGCTCCAGACCTTGATCACTTTTCCAGTATAGGGATCCATAAAGACCTGGTAATAATAATCCGGATTGGCGCCGTAGAACATCACGGATGCGCTCTTATCCTTTCCAGGATAAAGAACACCATTCGGTTGTTTATGGGTAATTTCTTTAACAGCGATCGCTTTTAACGCTGATGGCGGTAATGGGGCCACTCCCGGGCGACTGGCCGTATACGTATATGGTTTGGTAACACTTTCTATTTCCTGCTGAAATGCGAGAATGCAGCCCGTGACAGCTATAATAAAAACGCCGAGGCCGGAAATGAAGCCGAGCCACAAGTGTAGTTTACCAATGAGTTTTTTAATAGTCATAAGCAGTCGCATTCCAGGCTGAGTTGGCCGGTTAGCTGTAAAAATGATGCAAATAATGTGGATTGTTTGCTCGAAAACGGAATTTTTTCTGAGGGTCTGAATTATTGCAGGGCGGCTTTTCTTTAGAGGCAGGGGCGACAGCCGGGTTTTCAGGAGGGACTGCCGGCTGTAGTTTTTTGAAGTTTTCTTACCATTTAGCTTTAGTAGATGCGGGCAGTTGAATATTCATTTAACCCCTGACAGGAATTCTCAGCATTACTTCAAAAACTAAGGCCAGCAGTCTCCTCCTGAACCCGGCCTATACATTCCCTGCTCCGTTAATAGATAGTCTTATAGACGCATGATTCCTTTTGCCCCTTGTGGCCTCTCCGTTTTCGAATATGGAGGATGAAAGAGGAAGGGACCTCTAATAGTTAAGTTCTTCCACTTACCCATCGGTGTACATTGTAATAATGCAATAAGAGAAAACAAACAGCGCAATTATTGCCGGTTTCAAATAAGGAATAAAAGGAATAAGAAAAATGTAAGAATGCCATCAAGATAGTATCTAAGAGCGGATTAGAAATGATCTATAAAAAGGATGACAATAAACCGGAAGAAAGGCATTAGTGGTCTGGAGAAGAGGTCAAGCTATTGGCGGACCAGTGGAATCAGGAAAAGTAAGGTGGAGCTTGCTGGCCTAAGTTGTTTGAAGTATGCTGATACGTTGCACAAGGGGTTTAATGGATATTCCACAGCCAATACGACCTCCCATTGCCCAACAGCGGGAATACTTCAAAGAACTCAGCCAGCAAGCCCACACTTACTTTTCCGTACGGAACGGACTCCGAAAAAATCGTACGCTCGTTCCCACAAGCTCTTATTCTAAGAGGATGGCATTATTATTTACGTTTACACATCTCCGCCCCTGCCAATAAGAAACACCCCAACCCATAATCCTCAAAATCCGGAATCTTATCAAACGTCACCGGCTGCCCATCAGACGGCTGCTTCCCGGTACTCTGCACATACCCCAGCATCCCATTCTCATGCACACAATCCTTCACCAGCGCATTCCACGCCTTCACCACCACCGGCTGATACACCTTTTTATCAAGATACCCATGCCGTATCCCCCAGGCCATCCCATACACAAACAGCGAAGTCCCCGTCAGCTCTTTACCACCAAAATTAGCAGGATCATGTAAGCTCGCATTCCAGAAACCATCCGCACGTTGCAGTTTCACCAACGCCGCTGCCATATCCCTGAAATCCTGCAGGTAGATATTATAATAGGGAGAAGACTTCGGCAGCCATTCCATTGTGCGGACAAGCGACGCCAGAACCCAGCCATTCCCCCGGCTCCAGTAGCAGTTGGCCCCATTAGGCTCTTTGTAGGGAGGAACAAAATCCTTATCCCGCCACCACAGGTGCTCCTGCTGATTGTACAGCCCATTCGTGCCATGTTTAAATTTCGTAAATGCATACATCTCATACATGCGATGGAAATAGGTAGTGTCATGATACAGCTTCCCCAGGCGCGCCATTACCGGCATCGCCATTTGGATGGCGTCAATCCAGTCCCAGTCGTCGACAACGTCTGTAGCCAGCATGCTGTCGACAGAGGCCTTGATATTGTGAATACGTTCAGGTTGTTTATCGATAAGATAGAGGTCGATATAAGTCTGCCCACAGGCCTGGTTATCGGCATTGCGGGTGGTGATACCGCCGCGCAGGCCCCAGTGGTGTTTATCGCCCCACTGTACGGCATAGTCGTAGTAACTTTTCTGCGGATCGATCTGGTACAATGCCATGAGTCCTTCGTAATAGACAGCCCTTGTCCAGATATTGGATGGCCAGGTCTTATGGAGAACGATCTCTTTACCGGCGTCGGGCCATTTCTCCATGAAGTAACGGTTAGTGAGGGTCAGGGTTTTCAGCACTTCTTTTTTTGATGGCAGCGATTGTGCCCGGGCAGGCAGGTAGCTGCCGGCACTCAGCAGGATAGTGGCGACTAAAAGATGCATCTTCATTATATATAGTTTTTACGTGGATAGATCATAAATCGTGGAAACACCATCATTCGTCTGTCAGGGCATGGTATGCAGCCCTTCCCACATTACGCGCCACTTGCCATTGTCGGGAATGCCGGGTAATGCCTGCATACAACCGTCGTAACCTGCGCACATCATAGCAACAGCTGTAAGCAGTGCGCCATTTCCCGGCAGATATAGCCGCAGGCGTTCATCCTGGTAGTTATGCCCGTCAGCCAGCCAGGTATTGGTCTTTACAGGCATGAACAAGGCGTCGATCGCTTTCTCCGGCAAGCCTAGGCGGGTAGCCGTCATGGCCGTGAGGGGAAAATCCCAGCCCCAGGTTTCCTGCCAGTTCCAGGACGTCCATATCTTATTGAAAGTGCGGTGCATAACAGCAGTATCTACACAAGACTGTGCAGGCAACATGCCCAGGGCGCCCAGCACGGCCGGATGATCTGTCATGTACGGCGGATTGGTGTATGAATCAGGGGCGCTTTCGGCCGCGAGATAAAGGCCATCCTTTTGTGGCAGCGGTGCCAGGCTATCGAGTACGGCGTCCCAGCGGGCGTTACGGGGCAGTCCGAGACGGGTACGCCATTCCTGGGCGGTGCTTAGGCCCCAGCGCCAGTAAGCCAGCTCGAAGGTGGCGTTAAAGGTGCTTTCCGGCTTGAATCGCTCTTGTGCAGGGATCATGCCCCTGCCCAGTATATAACGATGCGTGGTGCTGTCGTAAGCCGCAAATGATGCCATGAAATCCGCGGTAGCGAATACCAGGTCTTTATATTTATTCAATGTACCGTGGTCGTGGTAGTGGCGGTACAGCAGTTCCGTCATATAGATGAAATGAGGCTGTTGCCATAAGAGGAAGGCGCCTACAGAAGACGGGCTTTCATTTCCTTCCGGATCCGTCATTTTCTGCCAGCGGAGACCTTCATATCCCTGGCGTTGTGCAATAGCCCTGGCCTTGCCGGCAACAGTAGCATACCATTGGAGACCCTTCTCAAGTATATCCGGGCGGTTCCACAGGGCAAAGTGAACAACATGCCACCAGTGCATCTCAAGGTGGGGTTTACCGAACCAGCTGTTGTAAGTGAGCCCCGTTTCCTGCGGCGGTATATTACCTGCGCATTGTACCGCCATCAGGTATTGAGAGAGTATGACCCTGCGTTCAAGTTCAAATGCCCGTGGATCGGTACTTCCGGTGAAATCTACAGCAGCTCCCGTTTGCCAGAAACGCAGCCAGTGTTCCTCACTGAAAGTCCGTACCGTTTCAAAAGGAGGCAGGGTACGTAAAGAGCCTGGCCGCTCTTCGCTAAAGCGGAAATCAAAATCAAAACGTGCAGCCGTAGTAGCGGGTGTAATGATATGATCATGCCGCTGCTGTTGGGCCAGCGTCATAGCATCTGAACCTCCCACCTGCAGGAAGTAACGTGTTCTGTCAAGACTATGCTCCATCGTGAACGAACGCTGTCCAACTTCCACCACACGGGAAACATGTTTTTCAGGAGAGGCTCTGTTCACGCCGGCATCTGAAAAAGTACCGGTAGGATAAGGGAAACGTATCTGCAGTTTTATCCGGCCTTCTTTCAGCAAAGGCGATTCGATCCTGACTGCTACCAGGTCCGTTTCAGGATGTACGGTAGTCAGCACCTGTACCGGATTGCCCTCTACAGTGAACCGGCTTTTGATCACACCGGCCCAGAGGTCCAGCTCCTGCGATACCTCTTTGATGTCTGACAGGCGGCAGGCAGTCCCGTTCTTCAGCAGTATCTGTAAGCCGATGTTACCTAACTGCAGGCGGTGCATGTTCTGCCGGAACCAGTCCGAGGCCTGCTTATTGCGTTCAGGTGTATTCCATTGCACGGCATAGGTGATATCCCGGTTATGCAGATGATATGTCTTAAGCGTTTCTTCAAAGCGATAGCCCGCTGTATCGGTAAAACTATGCCATCCCCACTCGGATTGTGTACCCAGCGGAACGCCCTGGCTATAAGCTTCGGGAAAGGATTGCAGCCCGGTGATGTCTACAGTAAAAGCAAAACCTCCGTTGCCGAGCGTCAGTGCAGAAAGTGAATCGAATTTATTATTGACAACGTTATGCCGCTGTACCAATGCCATACGGTTGATAAGCTCCTGGCTCCTGGAAATGGAGCTGACGAGCAGCAGCAACATAAAAAATAAAAGCGCGTATAACCGGTTTTGTATCCTGTACTTCATGATGGTGGAACACATTTCAATAAATGTATGGAAACGTTTGCGCAAAACGGATTATTTAATTTGCAACATCTGCGCTAACAAAGTGTCCCATAGTGTCCCAGATTTTATAATTTAGTCAGCATGAAAACACTTTCCCTTCTCCGATCCCTGGCCTGGATGCTGGTTATCAGCGGCAGTATGCAGGCGCATGCCGGCAATGCCATTGCTGACGACAGTACCCGGCAGGAAAAATATGTGCTCGTCATACATGGCGGCGCCGGCACTATCCTGAAAAAGAATATGACAGCCCAAAAAGAAGCCGCCTATAAAGCAGGGCTGGAAGAAGCACTGCGGACTGGATACAAAGCATTGCAGGCCGGCAAAAGCAGCCTCGATGCAGTAGAAGCTGCCATCAGGGTGCTGGAAGATAATCCCTTGTTCAATGCAGGTAAAGGCGCTGTATTTACGCATGACGGGCGCAATGAAATGGATGCGGCCATTATGAATGGCAAAACGCTGGAAGCAGGATCTGTAGCGGGTGTATCTACCATTCGTAATCCTATTGCTGCGGCAAGGGCAGTCATGGAAAAATCAGAACACGTAATGATGGCAGGACGCGGGGCAGAGCAGTTTGCAAAGGAAGCAGGGCTGGAAATTGTTGATCCCTCCTATTTCCGTACGGAAGAACGCTGGGAAGGATTGCAAAAGGCATTGAAGGCGGATTCCATGAAAAGCAAGCTGGATCATAGTTATCAGCCAGCGGGGAAACTGGGCGTTGAGAACATTGATAACAAGTTCGGCACTGTAGGCGCTGTTGCGCTTGATAAAGCCGGTAACCTGGCGGCAGGCACTTCTACCGGCGGTATGACCAACAAAAAGTATGGCCGTATCGGTGACGCACCTGTCATTGGCGCCGGTACCTATGCCAACAACAATACCGTGGCAGTATCCTGTACCGGCTGGGGCGAATTTTTTATCCGTAGTGTGGTAGCTTATGATCTTTCTGCGCTGATGGCGTATAAAGGGTTAACAGTGCAGGAGGCCGGTAAGGCCGTCATAGATAAAGTAGGTACACTTGGAGGGAACGGAGGTTTGATAGCTTTGGACAAAAATGGTCATGCCGCACTCCCCTTCAATACCGAAGGAATGTACAGGGGTATGGTGACCGCTGAAGGAAAAATAACGATTGAGATCTACAAATAATGGAAAGGCTTTCGGGAAGTTCCGGGAAACTCCAGGACGGAGTTCCCCGGTTTACTTTTCATGTCAGTATAGGGTGTTAGGATATAGTTTCAATTTTTTTGCGGCATACGAAGCCCGCAACAGATCAGTTCAGAAAACCAAACCTGTTCTCAAACAATTTTCCAACTCCGGGGACAGGGCTTAAGATGTCTTTGGACGCTGCAGCAGCGCCAAAGGTCATTAAGACCAATGGAAGAAGGCCGGCTACCGCTAATATTGAGCCTATTGATGGAACAATTACTGAAATGACCTTAATGGCAGTCCATAAAATCACAGTAAAGATAAAAATACCCAGGGCCTGATTCAGGTGATAACGCACCAACCTGCTTCTGTCCGGGTTATTTTTATACTGGACATAGCTATATATCCATCCAATCAATGTGATGTAGGCAATAATAGCCAACGTTTGGTTTTTCATAAAAGATATGGTTTAATTTTTCAGATAAAGCTACGGTATTGCTACCGCAATCCATATCACTTTTGCCATCAATTATTTAGGTGGGTTACCTTTCGATTGTCGTGTCTCCGGTTACGATACCGGCTTTTGCAGCCTGGGTATCACGAGTGTTCTTTTGTACGCTGATAGCTCCGAAAATGCTCAGCAGGAAGGCGAAGGCATAGAAGCCTTTCTCACTTGGCAATAATGTCGCATTCCATAAGCCTACCGTCAGCAGAATAATGCATAAAAGAGTGGATACCCAGCTGATACCATAATAGATATCCGTTACCGATACCCCTTCCAGGCGGTCCCTGACACATTTCTGTACAGATACGCCTGCAAACAGACCATACATTAATATGGTAAAATAATAGCCCTTTTCATTGAGCTGCATTTCAGCATTCCACAGTCCAATGATATAACCTAACACTCCTATTAGTAATGCAAGCCAGGAGGTAGCAATAAAGGCAAGTGATGGTTTTTGCTTCATTATGTTGTGTGATAATTACAACGCTAAAGTAGATCAAATTGCAGGGGTGGAGAATAGCGGTTTTCAGGTATAAATCATCAGGATTCCTTATTTTGGTCCTGAATATCCTGGATACTTATGCATTATAATAAAGGGACCCATCTTATCGCGACACTACATACTACTGATTATCAATTACTTAATACATTCACTGCGTTTAAAACCCTGACGGATGAACTCATACTTACCCATCAGTTACAAAAACTGGGGGAAGTATATCATAATTTCTCCCCCTCCGGCTATACGGGTATAGTATGCCTGAGTGAAAGCCACCTGTCTATACATACATGGCCGGAACACGGGAAGATCAATATTGATGTTTACCTCAGCAATTACCTGCGGAACAACGACGGTACAGTAGATAACATATACAGCGCGATCAAGGCTCATTTTAATGCGGCTGTAGAACAAGAACAATTCCTCAAACGCTGATCAATGACAGAGATCCGTTATACCTATCAATGTCCCTCCTGTAGCAATATGGTTCCCTTTAGTTCCCAACATACCTCAGTAGCGGTATGCACATGCGGAACAGTGCTGAACCGGATGACTGATGGCACCATCGTACCCAGGCCCTTCCCTGTCATTGTCAACAAGGCTTCCGTTATTGCGCCAGGCACCAGGGGACAATGGAAAGGCAAAGCATTCAGGGTAACCGGCCGCTTCAGGATCTGGACGGCAGAAACCGTGTTCAGCTACTGGACTATTATACTTGAAGATGAAACCGCAGCCTACCTCATGGAAGGATATGGCATGTATGCAATTCTGCTGCCGGTTGCAACACCGCCCGAACTAGCCAGGGATGCGATCAAACAGATGACACCCGGCACCAATAAGCTGTTGAACAAGGAGCAATATATGCTGCTGCGTAAGGACCATTGTAAAAAATGGGAGGTGGAAGGAGAACTGTTCATCCCCGAATGCAACAGTACCTTTATTACCTATGATTTTTCAAGTGCCAAAGGCGAGGTTTTACATATTATAGAATACTGGTCGCAGGTACAACCCGCCTTTGAGGTGCACTATACCGACTTTACTTCACTGGCCCTCGAACAGACCCGTGCCTACGAGAATCCGGGCTGGCAATTTAAGTGTACCTGTAGCTGTATGCTGCACGTGACAACCTTCCCCTACGCCCAAAGTATTGCATGCCGTAACTGTGGCAGATGGTATGTATATGAAAACAATTCCGAATTTACCAGGCATGGAAAGAATAAAGACAACATTCAACCAGCCATTAAACTTGGAGCAACCGGCATCATAAAAGGAATTTCCTATAAGGTGATCGGTTTTCTTGTGAAAGAGGAACGGAACCAATACCGTTCACAATGGCGGGAATACACCTTATTCAACGAGCAGGAAGGCTATGCTTTTCTGAGCGAGTATGATGGCCACTGGATCTACCTGCGGGAACAAGGCAAAACACCGGTTCCCGAAAATATGAGTACCAGTGGCTTCAATTATGGAGGGAATAGTTTCGACCTGTTCAATTCCTACAGCTATAACATCATCTCCGCCAAGGGAGAGTTTGCCGGTAATGCCTTCAATGACATACAGACAAAATGCTGGGAATTTATTTCACCTCCTATCATGTGGAACAGGGAGGAAAGCCCGGGAGAAGGCATTGTGTGGTTCAAGGGCTGGCACATGGATCCTGACGAACTGAAAAAAGCCCTGGGAGATGCTATCATCCGGCCAACACAGATCGGCGTCGGAGCAGTACAGCCTAACGGTTATATCGACCTCATGAAACTGGTCAGAAATACATTGATTGCCATCTGTGTGCTGATACTGTTACATCTGGCCATCACTTCCGGCAACAGCGAACGGGAACTGTTCACACGTGAAATTTATTTCTCCGATTCCACAAGGGAGCAAATTGCTGTGATCAATGATATCCACCTGGAGAAACGGAAAAGTAATGTCATGTTAGACATCTACAGCCCCGTACAGAATACCTGGATGGAGGTAGAAGCAACGCTGGTCAATACAAAAACAGGCACCGAATACAGCGTCAATGAAGGCGTGGAGTATTATAGTGGCGTGGAAGATGGAGAGAGGTGGTCTGAAGGCAGCCAGAACGGCACGTTTTTTATCAGCGAGGTGCCCCGTGGCGACTATACGCTGAAACTGGAAGCGACCAGGGAAGCCAGCTATTCTCCTTTAAAAAGCTATACGATCACAGCTTACTATGATGTGCCTAATACCAGGAACCTGTTCATCTGTATCGGGCTCCTGTTGCTGTGGCCCATCTTCAAATATTTCTCAACTTATTTCAGCGAAAGACAACGCTGGTCAAATAGTCCATATTCAGCATTTATAACAAGCGAAGATGAATAAATTCAATCCATTCCAGCGGGAATCACCCTTATTCTCCTTCCGGTGGTTCATTGTTTTTGCAACCATCATTGGCGGACTGCTGTTCTATTCCGACAGCAACGGATGGCGACTGTTCTCCGGAGCAGGGCAACAACAATGGAGCGCTAACGGCGTACACGGATATCATAAATAATTCAAACAAGCTATATGTCAAACGCACTTATCAACTCTATTCTTTATTCCTTTATAGGTATTGCTATTCTTGTGGTCGTGTTTATACTGGTAGAAGTATTAACGCCCAGGCATAACCTGCGCAAAGAGATCATGGAAAAGCAGAACATGGCCGTGGCTGTACTGGCAGGATTTTTCATGCTGGCCATGGCTATTATCATCGCATCTGCCATTCACTAAGCAAACGAACCAATGTCAAAAAAAGAAAGCGGCGCACAGTGGCTGTTATTGACGGCAGTATTTGTTATTGCCACCTGTGGATTGATCTATGAACTGGTCGCGGGTACCCTGGCATCTTATCTGCTGGGAGACAGCATCACACAGTTCAGCACTATTATTGGAGTGTACCTGTTTTCCATGGGAATAGGCTCCTTCCTCTCGAAGTATTTCAACAATAACCTGCTGGCATGGTTCATCAGGATTGAACTGCTGGTGGGCCTGGTAGGCGGCTTCAGTTCTGCCTTACTCTTTATTGTATTCCCTCTGGCGGCTTCCTTTCGTCTTATATTATATGCTATCGTGCTTATCACCGGCGTACTTGTAGGATTGGAAATTCCCCTGCTGATGCGTATACTGGAGAACAAGGTGGCATTCAAAGAACTGGTCAGCCGTGTGTTCACATTTGACTATATCGGCGCACTGCTGGCCTCCCTGATATTTCCTTTGCTGTTGGTTCCTCACCTCGGGCTGATCAGGACATCACTCTTCTTTGGCATTCTCAATGTAGGGGTAGGCTGGTACCTTGCTCACCATTTCACCCAAGAGATCAGGCAGGTTGTGCTGTTAAAGACGGCGGCCATTACACTGCTACTGGCACAGCTGGTCTGCTTTGTATTCTCAGAGAGCATTATGAGCTATAGTGAAACGATGACTTACGATGATAATGTGGTATACTCGAAATCTACTCCTTATCAGCGCATCGTGCTCACCAAAAACAAGCATGAGCTGCGGCTGTTCCTGAACGGGAATCTGCAGTTCAGTACTGCCGACGAATACCGTTATCATGAAGCGCTGGTACATCCTGCATTTTCCTCTCTCAATCATCCCGAACAGGTACTCGTGCTGGGTGGTGGCGATGGCCTTGCCGTAAGGGAGATCCTGAAATATCCTTCTGTGAAACAGGTTACCCTGGTAGACCTGGACCCGGCTATGACAAGGCTTTTCTCCCACCAGGAAATATTGGTCAGGCTGAACGACTCATCTCTGCTGAACAGCAAGGTGCATGTACATAATGCGGATGCCTTTACCTGGCTGCGGGGCAACAAGACATTATTTGACGCGATCGTGGTGGACTTCCCCGATCCTTCCAATTTTTCTATCGGGAAACTGTACAGCACTTCTTTTTATCAGCTGCTGAAACATGCGCTGCGTCCCGATGGTATTGCCGTGATACAAAGCACCTCTCCGTATGTAGCGCCAAAAAGCTTCTGGTGTGTGGATACGACCCTGCGTTCAGTAGGCTTACATACCATTGCCTATCATAATTATGTTCCGTCTTTTGGCGAATGGGGTTATATCATGGCTACTCCGGAGGAACCTCACCATTGGTTCAGCCATCTTCCATCGCCATTGAAATTCCTGAATCCAACTACCCTGCAGCAGATGCTGACATTTCCGGAGGACATGAAAGCGCATCAGCTGCTCGACATCAATAAGCTCAATAACCAGGCGCTGGTAAAATATTTTGAAGAAGAGTGGGGAAAATATCTTGAACATTAAGATATGCGGAGAAGATCATTTATACAATCTATAGCCGGACTTACAGTCGTAAGCAGTTTTATCGCCTCCTGCCACCGGCAGCGGGTGATTGGTGGCAGCGTAGTTGGCGCCAGTTCCCATACCGGCCATCTGCTGCGTGATAAGAAATTTGCGGCGCCTGTCAGCATTGCAACACATGCCGTGGTGATCGTGGGAGGAGGCATCAGCGGATTATCCGCCGCGCGCCACCTTCACAGGCAGGGCATCAGGGATATTGTTATACTGGATCTGGAGAAAGAAATGGGCGGTAATGCCGCCTGCGGGAAGAATGATATTTCCGCCTATCCCTGGGGCGCCCATTATGTCCCTATTCCCAACAATGACCTGACGGAATACACAGACTTTATGCGCGAATGTGGTGTCATCACAAGCGAGCCTTCCGCTCCCCTACCCGCTTATAATGACTATTATATCTGCTTCGACCCCGAAGAAAGACTATACATCAACGGTCAGTGGCAGGAAGGACTGATCCCACAGTTTGGCGTACCGGCGCAGGACAAAGCGCAGATACAACAATTCCTCGATAAAATGCAGGCTTTCCGCCTGGCCAAAGGTCAGGACGGGAAAGATGCTTTTGCTATTCCGCTGGATAATTCCAGTAAAGATCCCGCCTTCGTACAACTGGACAGCCTTACGATGAAACAGTGGTTGCAGGAACAGGGTTTGACATCTCCTTATCTGCAATGGTATGTGAACTATTGTACCCGCGATGATTTCGGTACTACATATGACGAGATCAGCGCCTGGGTGGGCATTCATTATTTCGCCAGCAGGAAAGGAAAAGGCAGCAATGCCGATCATCATGATGTATTGACATGGCCGGAAGGCAATGGCTGGCTGGCAGCACACCTGAAGAGAGAACTACAGGCATATTTTCATAACCAGGCATTGGTAACACGCATCCTGCAGGAAAACGGAACGCTGGCGGTCGACTACTTCGATGTAAGAGAAAGCCGTTTAAAAAGGATCAACGCACAACAGTGCATCCTGGCCGTACCCCAGTTCGTAGCTGCCAGGATATTACAAGATGAAACGCGCTTACAGAAAGTGCATCAGCATATGCAATACAGCCCCTGGATGGTGGCCAACATCCGCACCAGGGAACTGACGGAAAAAGAGGGACCGCCACTTAGCTGGGACAATGTACTGTACAACAGTCCTTCATTGGGATATGTGGACGCTACTCACCAGGACATACGCCAGGGCATCCACACCAGGAACCTGACCTATTACCAGCCCCTCACAACGCATACGCCTGCAGAAGAAAGAAAGGCAGCCCTGGAAAGAACACATGCAGAATGGGTGAAAATGATCGTAGACGACCTGGAGAAGGTACATACCAATATCACCGAGGCTATAGAGGAAGTGAATGTAATGGTATGGGGGCATGCCATGGCCAAACCATTACCGGGCGTAGCGCATGGTACGATCCGGCAGGAACTGGCGGCATCTGTAAATGACTGCCTTCACTTTGCACATACCGACCTGGCGGGCAACAGTATATTTGAGGAAGCATTCTACCAGGGACTTTCCGCCGCAAAAAAAGTAATGACACATTTATCAGGCAACATATGAACAAGCAACCGTGGATAAGCAAACCCTGGACTGACAGTATATTCATACTCCTGCCTCCTTTTTTAAGCCTGCTGGTGATCATCTGCTTCCCCTCCCTCTTCCGCAACAGCAAAGAGATGCCGGAAGCAGGATGGGTGGTGCTTGTATTGCTGGTGGACGTGGCGCATGTATACAGTACCCTGTACAGGACCTATTTCGATCCGCAGGCGTTAAACAAACAACGTTTTCTGCTCTGGATCATCCCCCTGGTCAGCTTTATAGCCGGCGTGCTGGTTTATACTATGAGCAGCCTCTTATTCTGGCGGATACTGGCTTATGTGGCTGTTTTTCACTTTGTGCGCCAGCAATACGGATTCATGCGTGTATATAGCAGACAGGAAAATGCACCCGGCTACAGTAAACTGATCGATACCATTACCATCTACACGGCAGCATTATACCCTATGGCCTACTGGCATTTCAGCGGTCCGCGGAATTTCAGCTGGTTCATTGAGCACGACTTTGTCTTCTTTCCCTCCGCAACATTGCAGTATCTAATGACGATAGCCTACGGCCTGATCGTCGCGATATATGTTGCCAAGGAATTGTACATGGTCTTTACCACCCGTACCATCAACATTCCAAAAACAGCCATCATCACCGGAACACTTGTGTCCTGGTACTTTGGTATTGTTTATTTTAACGGCGATATGGCCTTTACGCTACTCAATGTGGTCAGCCATGGTATACCTTATATGGCGTTGATCTGGCTGTATGGACAAAAACAATATAAAGATCCGCGCAGGAGTAATTCCTTCCTGCAACTGGTCTTCAGCAGGTACGGCATTATCATCTTCCTCCTGCTGATCTTCCTGTTTGCATTCATTGAAGAGGGGCTCTGGGACATGACCGTATGGCAGGAACATGCAACTATCTTTGGTACTACCCACCTTCCGTCGCTGGAGCTGAGCCATCAGTTACTCAGCCTGGTTGTACCACTGCTGGCATTACCGCAGATCACACATTATGTACTGGATGGGTTTATCTGGAAGATCAGGAAAGAAGAATTTAAATGGAGCAATGAAATTTAATACTTTTAAAGAAAAGATCACCTATGCACCAGGAATCGCATGTTACCAGCTCTAATATAGTAAGGGATATCATTATTGGCATGGCTGACGGACTGACCGTGCCCTTTGCACTGACGGCGGGACTAAGCGGTGTACTGGACTCCAACCACCTCATCATTGTATCGGGTGTGTCTGAGATCGCTGCAGGCTGTATCTCTATGGGCCTTGGTGGTTTCCTGGCCGGCCAGACAGAGGTAGAACATTATGATTCAGAACTGAGACGTGAATATGAGGAGGTAGAGCGGGTACCGGAAACAGAGCGGAAAGAAGTAGAAGAGATCTTTATATCTATGGGCGTAGATGCATCGCTTAGTAAACAGGTCACCACACAGATCAGTCAGGACAAACATAAATGGGTAGATTTCATGATGCGCTTTGAGCTGGGGCTGGACAAACCTGATAAGAACAGGGCCTATCAATCGGCCATTACTATTGCACTGGCTTACCTGGCGGGAGGATTTATTCCCTTATTCCCTTACCTGGTCACCAGCAACAATCAGCAGGGATTTTACTGGTCCTGCTGTATTACCATCCTTGCGCTGATCGTATTCGGATACTTCAAATCAAAAGTAACAGGGCAGCCGCTGCTGAAAGGCACCCTGAAAGTAGCTTTCACGGGCATTCTTGCTGCAGCGGCTGCATTTATTATCGCAAAAATGATCAGTTAGTTTCTGCTTCGGCCATGCTTCCCTGGCTTACCAATGCCAGGAGCTCCTCTTTTTTACCGGTTTGCAGCAGCATACCGATCAGTCCTACGTACACACGTTGCTGTTCTTTATTCAGGCCCTGGAATAACCTGGGCTCCGTTGAATAGATCCCTTTCAGGAACTGCTGCAACTCTTTCCTGTTCCCTGTTTTGGGCAATATCCCATTCCGCTCATAGACGTCTATCAGTTTCACGGCAGCCTCCCCCTCTACAAAGGCTTTCTGCCTCAACCTTACCAGTTCATGCAGATGCCCCATCAGCTCTTTAAATACGCTATGGTGTTTTGTTCTTTCAAAGAGGTTTTGCGACTGCTCGTTATCACCGGGATTGAAGGCGTCGAAGTAACGGGATTCCACATAGACGCTGTGATAAAACCCGATGGCGTTGTTGTTGAACGAGGTCAGGTCTTTAAACATTTCCGACTGTTTTGAGTTCAGGAAATAGAAGAAGAATTTATCCCCTATCCTTTCCGTCCATCTTACAAAGGTGATCCGGAAATAAAATTCCGTGCCTTCGACATCTTTCAGTGGCAGAACGCCGGTATCACTCTCAGCGATAGACGGCGCATATTCAACCGGTACGCCATTGATCCTGATCTTATACTCCTTTTCCCTGTTCAGCATCAGGAACCAGCCAAATTCGCGTACCAGGAAGTTTTTGAATTCATCTGACTGAAACGAAAAACCGGATACTTCGAAGAGATCATAAAAGGTAACGGTGGTACCGGTAGCCTTTTTCACCGTTTTCTTTTTGCCTTCCGGGTCGTAGAAATCCTTTGAGTTCCTGCTGATAGTGATGTCATATTCCATCATCTCGCCCGTCTGGCTGTCCCTGTACACGGTATGCCACAAAGCTTTCCCACTGAAGGCAGAGAAGGAAAAACGGCCGCGGCCCTTATTCCCTTTTATAAAGGAGGAAGATTTCTGGAAGGAAGCTTTTTTGATGGAATCATTGAAATGACCGAAGGTTTCCTTCAGCAGGTCATAGTCAATACCCGTACCGTTATCGGTAATAGATAAACTATAGATCGTATCAATCTCATTGGATTCGAAATGGATATCGATCACAGAAGCGGCTGCGTCAAAGCCGTTCCAGATATACTCGGCAACTGCCTCCATATAGTCTTTCGGCAATCCGGAAGACTGGATGCCGGTATCCGTCACTGACACCTTTTCTTTCATCTTAGCTATTTTG
Organism: Chitinophaga filiformis; assembly: GCF_023100805.1. NCBI lineage: Bacteria > Pseudomonadati > Bacteroidota > Chitinophagia > Chitinophagales > Chitinophagaceae > Chitinophaga > Chitinophaga filiformis. Next base: position 1,905,996 of record NZ_CP095855.1, on the reverse strand, counting down.
GCTGCTATTTACTAATTCTTTTAGTAACATGGAATTTTTTCTTGTTGATTATGAGGATGTATCCTCATTGAAACGGCTCATCCTGCCTGTACATACCGGCTATGAAAGCAGGGCATGCGAGGCAGGATGAGCAATTTATCTGCTGCGGATAGTGGCGCAGATTATACCAGGTTCTTTTTGATATATTTAATGCTCTTAGCGATGCTGACAAACGGATCGCCGGGGCATTGATCCTGCTCAACAAAGAAATACTTCATCCCTGAATCGCCGGCATGTTTGAAGATCTCCTTAAAGTTTATGGAGCCATTGCCCACTTCCGTAAAATTCTGCTCAGGGGTCTTATCCATATCCTTCACATGCCATAGCGGGAAACGGCCTTTATGTTCTTTCATCAGGGCTATGGGGTCCAGGCCTGCTTTTGTTACCCAGTAGATGTCCATTTCCATTTTTACCAGGTCCTTATCTGTCTGTTGCAGCAGGACATCATAAGGTCTGCCGCCCTCTAGTTCCTGGAACTCAAAATCATGGTTATGGTAGCAGAACTGTATACCGGCTTTTTTACAGGTCTCACCAGCCTTGTTGAAATATTCAGCCAGTTGTTTATAGTGATCGAGGTTACCGCGCTCTTCTTCAAACAGGTAAGCGCAAACCATGTATTTAATGCCTACGGTAGCGGCATCCTCCACCGCTTTGTCCCATTCGTGTAACACCGTGCCTTTCACGTCTGCTCCGCTCATCTTCTGCTCACCCAGTATATAATGGCTGCTGGGCATTTTAAGGCCCTGTTGTTTCAGCAGCCGGGCAAATGCTTTAGGGGCCATACCATAGAATTGCTGTGTACCTGTATAGGTAGCGCCTTCTACGGTATTAAATCCCAGCTTTGATACTTTCTTCAGCGCGGCTACCGGGTCTTTCTGCATAGCATCCCTGACGGTATATAGTTGCAGTCCGATATTGGTTATCGGCGCTCTCCATAATCCGGAGGGTCTGATCAGCAGGCCTGCAGAAGCCAGGGTAGTTGTTTTAAGGAATGATCTTCTCGACGTCATTGGAATTTATTTCTTGTTTTAAGTGGGTTGCGCAAATGCCTGTTACCGGCAATAAAGATATAGTTTAAGAGGAATATGTCGCTACTCAGTATGATAATTTTAACGGTGCGAAGAGACATCACTGCTTGCCGGATTCAATGCAAAGAATGTAATTTGCAACACAATGGAAACAATCACCCTTTATCGTCCTACAGGATTGAAAGAATTCATGCTGATAGCCGCTGCAGATTTTAAAAGTTTTCCCCCGAGACTTTCCTGGCAGCCTATTTTTTACCCCGTGCTTAACCAGGCCTATGCGGAACAGATCGCGTTTGAGTGGAATACGCATGATGAAGCCTCCGGCTATTGCGGTATTGTTACCCGGTTCAGGGTCGATAGCTCTTTTGTTGAAAAATATGCCCCGCAGAATGTCGGCAGCATTGGCCATGATGAACTCTGGATACCTGCGGAAGACCTGAAGGACTTCAACCGGCATATCCAGGGAGGCATTGAAATAGTAAGCACCTTCCTGGGAGAACAGTTTGTAAGGCCTGAAGATCCCGTACTCGCTGAAATGATTATTTCCAGGCGCAGGGAATACCAGCAGTAAACAAGCTATTGACCGACGGTAAAGCAGTAATAACAGCCTATCCTGGGTTGTTTAGAGCGTTTATGAACTATCTGGTCCACCTACTCCTGATGAAGGCATGTCCTGCCAAAGAGTAACATTTTGCAACTTTTTTATTGAAAAGTATCAGTCCAATCGAAGTCATCCAAAATTAACTTTGTGACGCGAATGATGTTTCATCTGCCAGAGGCAGGATGAAAACTTATTATTTGTGAAAGCGCCAACATGGGAAACATTAGAAATATTACATCGAGATCATCCTGGTACGTAAGTGATGCCGCATTTGACTGGTTATATCCACAGAGAATTCAGAAGCTATCTATGCAACACTGGACGCCAATGGAGGTTGCCAAAAGATCCGCCGGCTTTCTGGCCACCGGAGATGGAAAAAGGATCCTGGACATTGGGAGCGGTGTTGGTAAGTTTTGCCTTATCGGCGGGTATCATTTCCCGGAGGCTACATTTTATGGCATAGAACAGCGAAAGGAGCTCTACCATTATGCCCGTGCAGCCAAAGAATTAACGGAGGCAAAAAATGTCGAGTTTATCCACGGCAATTTCACACAGATAGATTTTGAAGACTTTGATCATTTCTACTTTTACAATGCCTTTTTCGAGAATTTAGTGGAGGATGGACAAATTGATCAGCAGATAGAGTATTCCAGCAGCCTGTATAACTACTATGCCCGGTATATGTATAAAGGACTGGACAGTAAGCCAAGCGGTACCCGCCTGGTGACCTTTCACAGCCTGGAAGACGAAATACCGCCCAGTTATCAACTGGTGGACGCCACGGTCGATTTCCTGCTGAAAATGTGGGTAAAGCGCTGAAACAGCAGGAAGGCCCTATTTATAATTCGCTATTGCGATCAGCTGATTGACGTCCCTGATGATGATCTTTCTGCCTTTTGTTTCCAGTATATTATTTTCTTTAAACTCGGTCAATACCCTTACCACATTCTCCCGTGCAGTACCTACCAGGCTGGCCAGGTCTTCACGGCTGATATTTATTTCTACGGGCATCCCTTCCACGACATTTGCTTTATACTTCTCGCGGATAACGATCAACTGCAGGGCAAGCCGTTCACGTACCGTTTTGCGGGCAAACATGGTAAGGCTGTTTGCCAGCACCGCAAATTCGTGGCTCAGGGTTTTAAGCAGCCTGTTGCTAAGCAAGGGAGAACGGTCTATGGTGTTCAGGAAATCTTCTTTAGGGATAAATACGATGGTGCTTTCTTCTATCACAGTAGCAGAGTCGGGGTACCTTTCCTCTGACAAGATAGCATGGTAACCGATCAGCTGCCCTGTATCGGCGATATAAATGATCTGTTCCTTGCCTTCTTTATCTACCTTGTATTTTTTGACCTTGCCTTTAATGATATAATATATACCGGAAGGATAGGTCCCTTCCCTGAACAGCAGTTCGTTTTTCTTGTAAACCCGCTCACTCATGTGTGCTGTCAGCATCTCATAGACAGCCGGTGGCAGGTCAGCCAGGACGGACTCACTTTTAAAATCCCATTTGTCAATTGGAAACTTATCCCGGATACTCATAGGGCACAAGTTACTATTTTAAAAGCAACGGTATGGAAGGGATAAATAGCTAAGGGAACACAGAAGTGTCCCCTCTTTCCTATTGTTCAAGTTAGAGATAGCGTTGCGTTATCCACAGCGCCATATCTGCCTTGTCTAACTTTCGACTATGTATAAACTCATCGAAGCAGGTATGATGACTGGTTTTTGATGCCTACCTTTTCACCCACATTTTCAACATGAAATCTGCAGAAGCCTCCTTCAGCTCATAGCCTGGCGGTATTTCATCTTCCAGGCTGTGAAAGGTCACCAGCCTGGTTCCGGCAGGCTTCTTGTTGAGCTCCCTGAATAGGTACCGGGTATAATACTGGTACAAACTGTCGGAATATTCAATATTGTGATCTATCCGGTCATTGACGTCCAGATTCTCAAAAAACGCATTGTAAAAATAAAAATGATCATAGGCAGCAAGGTTCACCTGTGTGAAGTTCAGGTTAAAAAATGCTGCATTCTCAGTCCTTGTATACTCCTGAGCGGCCAGTGCATAATGATGTAGTTCGCTTCTCTGTTCTACGCCATAGAAAAAGGTCCGGGGATTATAATGGGCGCCAATAAGGGTAAATTTGCCTACACCACTTCCAATATCGAGTACCTTCTTCCCTTCTTCTGCCAGAAAGGCGGCAGCTTTCCTGGCGATGCTGAGTGGGGTCCAATGCCTTCCCGACATCCGCTGGATCCTTTCGGGATATAACCAGTCAAATGAGGCATCCGCCAGGAACCATGTCGGTCTCGTTATTACGTTTCCCATATCTGATCAATTGGCAACTTTGGTGCGTATCAGTTTCTGATAATGTTCAGGTGAAAGCAGCGGCTCCTGGTTATAGATCTTTACCGGAGTTACGAAGAATAACCACCCATTGTCCTGTGGACTTTCCAATATAAGGTTCAGATCACCGGACAACTTCTGATTTCGTCCAAGATATTTACAACTAAGCGGAGCACATACCGGGATCACCTGTTCTGTTGTGTGAATTTCAGCGATAACAGCGCCTTTCTCAACCGTACCCTTAGGATTATGCCATTTTACATTAACTATATTCTTAATTCCTTTTAATCGATGGGCTGAAATACCTACGAAGCCAACAGTACCATTAAAATCAATCCACTCATGATTGCTGGTGAAATTAATTCTCGGGCGAGAAACAGTTGATATTTTCATATTGCGAAGGTACCTTTGATAGTATTCGAATGCACTGATACTTTTCAATTAAAAAACTGTAAAAGATCACTTTTCACCACATAGGTTTACTTCTATGAGTTTAGCAGGTCTCTTTCCCATCGATAAATGGAATTTCAAATCGCACTCCATATTGAACAATCTGCCGGAGGATGAGCATACTGATCTCTTTTCACATATGCAGGAACAGCGATATGGCAAGGGGGAGGTCATCTTCAGGGAGGGAGCTGTGGCTTCCGGCATTTTCTTTATCAAAAAGGGAAAGGTGAAGAAGTACCAGGTGGACCAGACCGGCAGGGAGCAGATCATATATGTGGCCAATACCGGGGAACTGATCGGATACCATGCAATTCTGGCGGAGGAATATTACCCTGACTCTGCCGCTACATTAGAAGAAAGCGTTATTTCATTTATTCCCAAGGAAGATTTTACAGCTGTGCTGGAAAGATCCATTGTATTACCCCGCAGATTACTGAAAGCACTCAGCCACGAATTCACTGTACTGACCAACAGTATTTCTGTATTTGCACACCGCTCTGTAAAGGAAAGGCTGGCCATTGCCTTAATTGTATTACGTGAAAAATTCAAGGCAGAAACACTACCAGGAGAAGAAATAATGATCAACCTTTCCCGTAGTGACCTTGCCAACATGGTCGGTACGGGCAATGAAAATATTGTCAGGATACTTACAGAGTTTAAAGCTGCCGGTATTTTGAATTCGCAGGGCAGAAAGATCTGGATCACGGATGTGAAGGAGCTGATCAGGTTGTCAGGCTATGGGATTCAAGGGTGATTGTAATATGCGGTGTCCCGCATTTAGGTATAGTCGTTGTGCTCCTACAGCAGCACTTTCGATCAATTCCAAAATAATCATATGGATTCATCTACGCGATTCGTTGTGGCAGCGGGCACTTCCGCGGGAGGCCTGCATATACTTAAACAACTTGTTGTCAGCTTTAGTATTGATGGAGATGTAGCATAAATTGTGATGATGCATCTATCGGGTAAGCCGGTTCATAATGTACTTTTTAAGGAGGTTCTCCACGCACATAGGGACTATGCGCAGGGAATGTTTTGTGTTTACCTGCAAGCTTAGTATTCAATAGTGACGATGTTGAGTTCACGAACGAGCCCTGCGGCGTCCATACCTTTTTCTATTATGGTCCTCGTGGCTAAGGCATCTGGCAAACACGCCGAGAATTTTGAAAACCACTTCGGAGCTGTGTTGCTTTCGAGAAGATTTACGATATCATTTTCCGTTTGATCTCTGAGACGCATCATAAGCGCGTAGGCTGCTTCTATTGACATTTGATTCATGTTCAACACTACCTTTTGGTAATCGTAACTACCTTCGCCTTCCGAGCAAGACTTGAAGATGATATGGAGCGCTCTGTTGATCTTATCTCCGGCAAAGGTCCATAAATGAATTTTTCCCGATCCCCCAGCAACTTCCATTATCCATTTCCTCTTTTCCCATCCAAGATAACGATGAGCTTCTCTCTGCGCACGAATCACCATAAAAGCCTGATAGTCAAGAAATTCAATCGTTTCATCTCCCATCAAAAGCCGGCCAACTTCCTGTGCCAGTTCGAAAGGGATATCCGGATTATTATAGGTATTCCACTTAGGCGCAATTCCCGTTTCATTCTTTTGTACCATGACCTGTTGTTGCTCATGGTCTATTTTAAGTGTGTTCCATTCCTGGCCGCCAAGCACAAAAATAAATGGCAGCTGCTGTGTTCTGGCAAATTCTGAGTCGAGCGTTCCGATCACTTTCTTACCATCAACAACATTGTAAATAGGACCGGTGTCGAAAATCGCAAACAATCGCCGGTAGTTTGCACGAAGAAATTCCTTCTCACTTTTATCGCCAGTCAATAGTACATTTCCATTTACACGTCTCAAATACTCTTCCTGTACCATGTGTGCAACCAGCATATCCAATTCTGCGCGGGAAATCTTTGAGAAGCAGAAAGCCTTGGAAAGGGTCGTCCAGATCTGTTCCGCAGTAGCTCCTGCATGCTGAATACAATAACAAATAACCTGGTGGGCCAGAATATGAAAGGCCCTCCGGGGAAGTAAAATAGCTTCCGAGCGCCCTTTCATTCCTAAGCTTACACAGCCGGTCAATAATACCAGTTCACCCACATCCGAACATAAACCGCGAAAAAACTGCGGGCGGCCCGCTCTGCGGCCTGTTCTTCCCACACGTTGTAAAAAGGAACCTGAGCTGTTTAAGCCCCCGATCTGAAGAATCTGATCCAGCTCTCCAATATCAATTCCCAACTCCAGCGTCGAGGTGCTGATGATCGCATTGAGCGATTCTCCGGATACATTTTTGATAGAAGCTTCTGCATCCTCTCTTAACCGCTTACTTACGGAAGAATGATGTGTCTTCACTTTAACAGGAAACCGGCCAGGATGCTCCTGGTTATATTGATTAATACGGGCGGCAGTATCTTCTGTTCCCGTTCTTGACCGATCAAAAACTATAGACTTTTTTCTCACCAGCAAATTGTACAAATCACGCTGCAGGTCTCTGCCATCTTCTACAAAGAAACGGATCTCAAAATCCTTTTCCTTTGTGTTTTTTCCTTCAACCCTGATACACTCCCCACCAGACCTGCCTCCCATCAGCCAATGTAACAATTCATCCGGGTTTCCTATGGTAGCAGTAACCGCGATCCTTTGAGGCTCATGCGGGAGATACTCCCCTATCCTTGCAAGAAGGGACATCAGGTGAGATCCTCTCTCCGTCAGCGCAAAATAGTGTGCCTCATCTATCACAATCGTCTCAAGGCTACTGAACACGGCTCTCCAGTTCCCCCTTCTGAGTAAAATTGCTTCAATAGATTCAGGAGTCGTCAGGAGAATGTCGGAAGGGAAATTCATTTGCCGGACCTTATCACCCTGACTCACATCGCCATGCCATTTAAACGCCTCCATGTAGCACTTTTGGGCATATGGCAACACTCTAAGTGCCAGGTCATTGAGCAGGGCCTTGAGAGGTGCTATATATAAGACTTTAAAACCGGAGGTTTTCCGGGTTGCAATTCTGGTTAAAAGTGGAAATAGTACGGCCTCCGTTTTACCACCGGAGGTGGGTGCTTCAATGATACAACTCTTCCCCTGGTAGATCGGATCAAATGCTTTTTCCTGGATTTCCGTCAGGCGATCCCATTTCTGGTCCTTAACAAGGTCCTGTAGTCTTGGATGCAATTTATGGATGGACATATCTAATTATTTGAAGACTCAGATACTATTTCCAACATCGACTTTTTCAGGAACTGGGAAAGACTGACCCCTTTATTTTCTTCGCAAAGATCCAGCATCTGAATAAATTCCCGCAGAATCGGCCTCGGTTTCCGGTCAATATTCTCTTCGCCGAACACCGTCCACTCTCCGATCAGCCTTAAAATAGACTCGTCATCGGCGAACTGCCGTGCATCCCACCCATAAGCGATACCATACAGGTCACGCACTTTAAATATGACATTTGCCAGGCGTTGTGAATCCAGTGCCTCAAGACTGATGATCGGCTGACGTACGGTTTTGTAATTCCCGTAGGCAAACGGCGTAAGTACCCGGTCTGCCAGTGCTTCATAACTTTTCAATCCATAACGTTCATCCTCAAAAAATTCATCAGTACCGGTAAATATAACAAGCCCGCCGGGCAAGGCATTGCGCCCCGCTTCATCTATGAGCAGTCGCAGCGTTTCCAGGGCAAGCTCACGCTGCCGGCTATGGGGGAATTTCCGTATCAGTTCCAATTCATCTACCAAAAGAAGCAATCCTTTATATCTGGCGCCATTAATGATCTCCAAAATTGCACGCATTCTTGGGAATACATTACTCGCCTCTAAAGTACCCTTTACACCAATATCCCTGAGGGCCTGCGAAGAAAGCGATCTGCTGCCCATGATCCAGGCTACCGCATTCGATACGAGCTCCATATCACCATTCACTTTTCCGTCGTAAAAAGCACGAAGCGCCTGTGCAAAACCTGGCTCTATATCATTGAAATTGGCCAGCTCAACCTCGATAGATTTCTCGACAATGCGGGTGAGGACTGCATGTGCTCCTTCCTTTGTCAGGTCTATACCTTCCATTTTGGCCGTCCTATTATGCACATTAAGCAGCCAGGATTCGAGTATATCTACCAACGCACCTGAATCGGTTTTCTCCGGTGTTCTCAATCCGTTGATCATTCCTGAAAAGAAAACCGGTAAATCGGACAGTGGCTGATCGTGACTGATATTAATGGAGGAAACCGCAAATTCATTATTTAAGGCGAACTCCTTTAACCATGAACACAGAAAAGTTTTGCCCGCCCCATACTGTCCCCTGATGAACTTAAAATGAGACTTATTCTGATTGACCTCAAACAAGATGTCTGTAAGATGAGCTCTGGCCGTCTGCTGCCCGACCATTACAAGGTCCAGGTTATTTTTAGGTACTACCCCATGGCGTAGTGCATCAATGATATCACGCGCCGCCCTTTTCTCCAGGATCTGCCCATCCGCAATATCATTGGAAGTCCATTGATAGATGTTACTATTTTGTACGCTTTTAATTTGTATATAAGGCTTATCATCCCGTTTTAACCTGGCAATTAATTCTGCCATGTGCGCCTTGTGGAGGAACCAGCCAAGTTTATGCTTCGTTACAATTCTTGACAGATCCTGCTCTGTGATGGATTTTGCCTCCTTCAATATTGCCAGTACAATCTTCTCATCATGCCCCAGATGAGGATATTTCATATCGATTTCACTCCAGTTTGCTGGTAAAGCCGGCGATTCAATCGGGGCCGGTATTGCCGGCTCCTGGGACGGAACGATAACAGCTGGAATACCTGCTATGTCCGGAACGTCCTGATTTACCTGCAAATCGCCCTGAATTGAAAAGGGTACATAATCAAGAATGCGGTCTATCAGCTCCTGCTTGGAACCGGATATCAATAACGTCAATTTCCTGCATAGCTGAGACAGATCATCTTTCCGAAGGAAGTTTAATATGGAACGTTCTGACTTATAGCTATCCAATATACGTTTTACTTTTTCATCCTTTGTGCCACTGGTCATAAGCCCATTGTGATGCAATACATCGTATAACTGCTGCCCGGTGAGCAACGTCAGTACCCTTGTATATACTTCCGGTGCCATTTCCCTTACCTCTGGTTCCGGAGAAGGAGCCGGTGCCGAATCATCTTTGTCAGGGAGCAGGTCCTTATCCTGATCGAAGAACTCAATAATATTAGCAATAACAGTACTTTTAAGCCCGCCCATCGGAATATTCTCCTGGCGGCAGACCTCGCGCAATTTTTCAAGTTGAAAGATGTTCAACAATTCAGTTGCCGGTATTAGGGCGTCAAGCAATCGGCTAACTATTATTTCTTTCAACCCGCTTACATTAAGATGGTAGTATGTAAGCACGTGCATCAGCTCTTCACGCGTAAAACAATTCAGCAGCCTTTTATAGGCGTCGTCAACCAGTTCTATACCAAACGCCTTACGGACCTGTATTGCCACTTCATCCGCAATTATATATTTATTGTCGTGAGTGAGCATAATACCTGTTGCAAGCAGAAAGTTCCTTGTCTGATAATACTCTTGTTCAATGTCCCAAAGATTAATAATAGCGGCATCATGCATTAATACAAAATGCTCACGATCCCATATGCCAAGCTCCGCTTTCACCAGCTCAAGAATATTGGCTTCACTTTTATCAATGATACCATCATTTTCCATGGCCTTCTTCAATATCTTAACATATAGTATAGGGTTCTTACCAGGGGAATAATTGTTCTGTGCTACCCTTGCCGTCAGTTCCTTTACATACTCCAATACCCTGGTCCTGAATCCTTCAATTTCAACCATGAAAAAAGGCGATTGCAGGATGAGGTTCAATATAGCAAAGGCAGGAGGCCTTGCATACTGGATCTTGTCAGAAATATAGGACTGGGAACTTAGGGCCGAAATAATTTCCTGCACGATCACCGGTTGAGGCAATCTTAAACTGATCGCCTCATCCACTTTATCAGCGGATATCTGGTCCAGCAAGGCAGTATCATAAGTTTCCAGAATATTCACGAGTTTCATATGGCATTTATTTGATTTGAGTCAGGTAACATATTAAAGTAGGAAAGGGGAACGAAAGTGCCTGTTCGCTCCCCCATTGATCTTAACTCAGATCATCGACATCTGCACCGGGCGCGTCTTCTTTCACTGAATCAATTCCGGCGTCGCGGCTTTCGGCAGATGCATAGCTCTGGCTACGACCAATCACCTCTCCGTTACGCGCTTTCAGTACAAACGTGTAACTGTTGTTCTGCCTGCGCTCATATCGTTGCTCATCCGGAGCGTTTAGTTTGACGGAGGTAATACCGTCTTTACAGGATTGCTTGGCGATATAGCCTTCACTGCTGAGGGTAATCTTTCCATTGCCAGCTTTCAGGTGAAAATAATACTGGCTGTTAGCGGGGCTTTTGAAGATCTCAAATTTGGAATTTGACATGTTGCTTGATTTATTAGTGGTTATTCCAGGCAACCCTGAAACCGATATAGGGGTTCCGGATGTCGGGATGTTCTTTGGTACGGTAGGTGAGGGCTAATTCATTCACGGGGCTAATTTTACTGTTATAGGAGCCACCCCTTACAGCTTTCCATATGCAGGAGGAATCAAACCAGTTGTCACACCATTCTGCTACATTTCCGGTCATATCATACAACTTAAATGCATTAGGTTGTTTCGAACCGACTGTTACGGGTTTTTGCCTGCCATATACGGCCACCTTCGCTGCGCTATTGCCACCACTGTACCTCCCAGCCTGGCCTGCGCTGGCGGCATACTCCCATTCGGCCTCCGTGGGGAGCCGTCCATGTACCCATTTGCAGTAGTCGAGCGCTTCATACCATGTTACGTTCCTTACCGGACCATCTTCATAAGATGAGGGAGGTTGCGGCGGAAACCCCTTGTTCTGGCTATCGCAAAACTTCCTGTATTGGGCAACGGTTACCTCGGTATTGCTGATATAGAAGGTATCGATGCTACGTTTAAATAAAGTTTGAGGGGCATTGTTTTCGTTGGATGACATGGCAGGTACCTCTGCAATCCGTATCTTATCCGTTTTTGGCGCAGGTAAGTGCGACCGTGGTACAGGCCTTGACTTAAAATAGACAATCAAGGCAATGCTGATCAAAACAAAGGGCCATAAGTAAATCCGGAGTTCAGCCCGCAATTCCGCCCACTTCTCTATCTTTATCTTGTCCCGAAGAATACGGGCAATTTCTTCCGGATTACCTTTCCAGTCAAGGTATACAAGATGTTTTGAAATACCATCTACCGGTGTATCGTCTAACCTCAATGGCAGCACATACTCTTTACCTTTTACCATATTGGAAACGGCTATCTGCAGTTCCATACTTGACCAGTATTTCTCTACGTAGATGCGGCTGGTTATTATTAATACATACCTGGCATGTTTGCCGTAAGCATCTTTTGTGAGATTGATGATGTATTGCCCCCAACTGCGGGCAACATGATCTTCATAATAGTAATAGCTTATTCTCTTCTTCTTTAGTTCCGCGATGATTTGCTTTGCTACATCTTTGTCTTCCTCGGCAACGGAGATAGCTACATCATACTTAAACAGCTTTCTCATTATTCAAAGGAATTTACATATTGCTGGAGTTATATTCTTTTATTGGTGAGCAGCTTCCAATAGTACATTCCCATGGAGGTCAGGCGACAGCTTTTCCTGTTAATGGCAGCCCAATACATATATTCCTCGCCCACAGGCTCAACCAGTCCAATCAACTGCATTCTGCGCAGGATCTTAAATATGTTGATATTGTCGCTATCAGGGGCTTCAGCGGTATATTCATAACTCGGATCAAGGGGGTACTCGCTGTCTGCATGCTGAAAATATTCCGTCAGTTTTCTCAGTTCAGATAAGGCGACAACTGGTTTCACTTTACGCAGGCTGACAGTATGGGCTATATTCGCCTTAAAGACCGGACGTTGTTCCCATCTGCCCAAGGCTTTGTCAATGTAACTGTAAATATTACCAGGAGTTACTTCACCTCCTATATCAGCCGCTCCCCCTTTCAGCGCATCGACAAGTAGCCTCGTAAATACGCCCTGTCCTGATTTTTCTACAGACACCTCTGTGTCACGGCTGGAGGCCAGTATAATAACCCCCTCTTTCAGGAAGGCCGTATTAGTGCCGGTTACTGTAGTAGTACCCATTGCCCCCGCATGGCAACAATCAAGGATCACTATTTTATGCCTTGCATTTGACCGGCTCACGATCTTCAGTATTTCATCCATTGAAATACCTTCATCATAGCGGCTGAAATCGGGCGTGACAATGTAGCCGCCTATATCTGTAAAATATCCATGGCCTGAAAAATAAAAAAGACCGATTTCATCGTCGCTTTTAAAAAGGTCGGCTATAAGGGATTTAAGGACAGACCTGGTCTTTACGTTATTGCTGACCATGACATCAAAATTGGGGGATCCATCTGCGTTTGTGTCTAATAGCCTGGCCACTTCCATTGCATCATTTACACACCCTTTTAACTTAGCGCTCCCGGGGTATTCGTCGATGCCGACAACCAATGCTTTTCTCATGGGGAATGAATTGAGGATAAGAAGAATCTCTGTTTGACAACACAAAGATTACAAAGCCCCATGAAGGAAAAAACCTGTATGGAGGGGGAAAAATCCCCTTTTTTCCGTTACCGGATAAACCCCTTTGGGACGGGGAGGATTTTTCCTGTATTTGATCTGAGTTGAATTTTGTAAGGGATTGAAGCCATAGTTTCGCAGTGGTAAAAATTCCTACTCCACTATTTTTTTAAAACTCCAATTATGCAACACCATGTAACAGTAAAGCCCCTTCCTTTTTTCTACGTGGGGCAAAAAACAACAGCCGACCGGATCACCCGATTCCAAAATCAGAAACACAATGTTTTAAGTCAGGCATTAGGTAAGCCCGACACCAAGTCTGTGTGGTATTCGAAAGAGCATTTCGTAAAATTGCTGGAAGAAATTGACTTTGCCGGGGGAGACGGCATCAGGATCAACTTTGGCACCTACGAGGACGGCCACCAGTACGCAGGACAATTATGTCTGCTCTTCAATGTTACCAGGGAAAAGGCAGTGGGTAACACTACCATACATCACAATGTGGTGCTGGAAAAAGAATCAAATTTTTCAGAAAGATCCTCCCTGCCAAGAGAGATCATTCTATTCCCCGGAGACGACCCTGCTGAAGATGTAAAAGATTTCAACCTGGGACTTCCTTGTCCCCCACGCTGCGACGACAGTTTTTATGAATAACATTCAGTAAATTGAGTAAATGCAGCGTATACTAAAATATGAATACCTATTTCTTGTACCATTATTGCTTAGCGCCATTTTTAGCCTGAAAAGTTTCCGGCAAAAATGGCCTAAGCCATATAAGTTGCTTTCGGTATTAGTAGTACTATCACTGTTAACCGAATTAAGCGCATTTCTTTGGCGGTTGTATATACATAAGCTATTCTTCTGGGATTATTCAAAAAATAACTTCTGGATCTATAATCTTTTTATCACAATCCGGCTTGGAATTTTATTGGCCGTCTTTTACCTTATTCTGGATAGCCCGCAGATAAAAAAGCTCATTCCACCTGTGGCGTTCATGCTGGTAACATTCGGCATACTGAATTACCTGTTTATTCAGGGACCATTTCAGTACAACACGTATAGCGTAATCTTCGCTCACATACCCATTATTATTCTATGCCTTTTATATTTTAAACAGTTATTACAGGAAACCAGAATAATTGTGTTACATAAAGAACCATTGGTTTGGATGACGTTGGGAATATTTATATACCACGCAGTATCCCTCCCATTTCTGATAATGTTGGGATTCCTGAACATGCAGCAATCTAATTTGTCTTTAATGTTCCTGCCGATCAATGATACGTTCAATCTATTAATGTGCACCTGTTATTTAATAAGCTTTTTATGCAAACCTCAACTCTCGCAACCGCACTAACGATTATAATTTCCACCGCTATTGTTCTTTGCCTTAGCATTGCTATTATCTATTTCCTATTCCTTTATCAGCGGAAAAGATTCCGACACCAACAGGAACTAATAGAGATACGCGAGGCCTTTAATCAGACCCTGCTGCAGTCCAAACTGGCGATCCAGGAGCAAACCCTTGATCATATTTCCAAAGAACTACATGCCAACTTCAGCCACCTTGTGTCGCTGATCAATATCAATCTTTCTGAGATCCTGCCGCAGAGCCCTGTAGAGCAGCGTGAAAACATTATTGAAACGAAGTCGCTGGCCAAACAGCTAATGAGTGAATTAAAGGCGCTCAGCGCTAACCTGAATACGGACCATATCATACATATCGGCTTTGTAAAAGCATTGGACAATGAGTTGAGCAGACTTGCTAAAACGAAAAAATATGAAGTTATCATTGCCAAAACCGGTGAAGAGTACCGGATGTTACCGGAGCATGAAATTATTCTCTTCCGTTTGTGCCAGGAAGTATTAAATAATGTAGTAAAGTATGCAAAGGCATCAAAGGTGACCACATCCCTTACTTTCACGCCGGAACAGTTTGCCCTGACGATAGCAGATGACGGTTCCGGATTTAATGTAGAAGAAGCCTTAAAACTGATCGGGGAAAAGCAAAGCACCGGGCTGCTGAATATCCGGAAAAGGGCGGCGCTTATAAACGCGGAATTTAATATTGCCAGCCGGGAAGGAGAAGGTACCTTAGTATCTATAAACATTCCACATCCCGAAATACTTAAATCCCTTGTGATATGAAGAACGTTACCTCAACACCGAACACACTGAATATTGCCATTGTTGACGACCACAATCTTTTCCGCAAAGGACTGATCAAACTCATTAATCTCGGTAACATCCAAAACAAGTACAATATCCTCTTTGAAGCGGATAATGGACATGATCTCCAGGGAAAGATGAGACATGCCCCATTTCCTGACATTATCCTGATGGATATCGACATGCCGGATATGGACGGCTTTGAAGCGGTAGACTGGTTACAACGCACACATGCTTCCGTAAAAGTATTGGTGATATCCATGGTGGAATCGGATGAGGCCATTTTGCGTATGCTGCGGCTTGGGGTAAAAGGATATCTGTCCAAAGACATCGAAGTCGAAGATATGCACCGTGCATTGGAGACCATTGCCAACAATGGCTTTTATTACTCCGATACTGCAACAAAAGTCATGAATTACAATTTAAATGGTACAATGAGCCCAAATAAAAACGCTGTATACCTTTCAGAAAATGAGAGAGAATTCATTAAGCTTGCAGCTTCTGAACTGACCTATCAGCAAATTGCCGAAAAAATGAACCTGAGCCCCAAGACCATTGATGGCTATCGCGAAGCACTTTTCCAACGCCTGAAAGTAAAGAACAGGGTTGCATTGGCGCTTTATGCTGTGAAACACGGTATCGTGCAGTTGTAGATGAGTAAATTTAGCCAGGACAATACTCAATTTCTGGCATTGATCAGATAAACATCTTATATCCCCAAAGACCTCATTATAGAATATAGCGATCATTTACCAAACTAAAAAATTTGCTTTTCATTAGAAACTCGCTAATTTAACATTAAATGCAATCGATTGGTAAAGTGAAGCAAACGTTTACTTTTTAGATAAAGTTTAATCCCTTTTTTCCTGTCACCCTCAAAATTTCCGCTATGAAAACATCCCTACGATGCTGCAGCATTGTGCTGCTTTTATTTTTCATGTCTACCCATCTGCGTGCCCAGGTCACGTTACGGGCGGATGGTCCCGGCAACACATACGAGCTTATTGAAAGCGTTTTAGGCAGCGGTACCGCCGGAGAAGTACCCGACTGTGCCCACGCTTCTTTTGGCAGGCATATTACAGAAGTATTTGACAGCCAGCTTAACAAAAATGTGTTTGTATTCCACATTCACGTAACGCCCGACAATGATCGCTGCAATGGCAGTACTGACCGGCAAAGGAACGAGATTAAAACCCAGAGCTCCTCCCCTGCCAATGTCAAAGGCTCATTGAACGAGACGGTTACTTACCGCTGGAAATTCAAGTTAGATGCAGGCTTCATTCCTACATCCAATTTTTGCCACATTCATCAGATCAAGGCTGGCGATGGTGACGACGGCGCTCCTATCATTACGATTACACCCCGCGCCGGCAATCCACAGAAGCTGCAGATCATCCACAGCACAGGCAGCGGTGGCACCGGCGGTGAAATTCACAGTGTAAACCTGTCGTCATTTAAAGGCGTATGGGTAGAAGTATTTGAGAAAATAAAATATAGTACAAGTGGCTCTTATCAGGTAGTAATAAAGCGGGTAAGCGATGGCGCTACACTGCTTTCCTACAGCAACAGCAATATTAATATGTGGAGGGGTGGAACTACTTTCTGCCGTCCTAAATGGGGCATTTACCGGAGTTTGAACAGTATATCACAACTTCGCGATGAACAGGTGCGTTTTGCCGATTTCTGTATTGCAGAAGGCAATGCATCCTGTCCCAGTGAGGTAGGCGGTGGTAGCGCTAATCAGCCCGGGCCCGCACTTAACGGAAGCAGTGCTCTGCTGACAGAAGCGCCGCCTGCATATTCCCCTGTCAATAAAACATCGAAAGAAACAGCCGCGCTGACCCTGAATGTATTTCCCAATCCCCTGGGAGAAAACACAACTATAGAGATTAACTTAAAACAAGCCGGACCAGCAAAGGTAGAAGTATTTGATATGCAACAGCGAAGAATAGCTCTGCTGATAAATGCCCACCTGCAGGCTGGTATACACCGTACAGTGTTCAACGCAAAAACTGTTCCTCCCGGCGCCTATGTAATAAGTGTACAACACAATGGGAAAGTAGCTACGAAGATGATCTCAAAACAGTAAGCCTACCTTTTATATCACGTTATCATTCACTGATCAAACCAACAGTCATGAAAATCCAGGCAACAACTAACAATGCCATGCATCTGCTATGGCAGCTAAAATCAATGCTGACATTGTCTGTCATCATTATTCTCACCGGCAGCTGCCAAAAAGAGGCGCAAGCGCCTGATAAGTCTTCCGCCGCTTTATCCCTAGCGCAACAAACCGCCAACATCAATGGAGATGTAACAATTGCATCTGCAGTGGGTAGCGGATGGGTGGCATATTCCCCTACCAAGAAAATCCACCTGGACGATGAGAACGGTCTGCAGATCTTTAACTGGACCTCTTATAAGTCGGTCGGAAGCCCCATCTGTGCAGATTACCGGTACGATGATGGTACAGAGACCTTCCGCATTGTAAACAATAAGTCCAACCGCTCAGAAATACGGCTGCAGAATGAGTATTCTACGGGGAGCCGCCAGTTTGAGGGCTACGTCACTTTCAATGCCCCCCTGGACGATGAGTCACTGATGCAGATCTTCGGCAGTACAGAAGGAGCTACCCAGCTGATGATCCGCGGATATGCGGCAGATGGAGGCTCCATCAGGGGAGCCGGCCAGACATTGGCCACAAATGTCTATGGAAAGGAAGTGCATATAAACGTCATTCACCTGCAGGAGGACAAGGGCAACAGGATCAAAATCTATATCAATGGCGTTAAGAAGGCAGATATTGCAGATAATGAAGCGGTCACTAACTATATGAAGTATGGCAATTACGGTACACTAAGGACCGGTACTGCTACTGTGAAATGGAGAGGCGTGAAAGTATACAGAGATGGTACCGCTCCTAACTGAGGTCTTCACAAGGTTACAATCCGATCAATAAGAGTGTTCATATCCAACGTTGAAATACCTTAAAGTCGGACTTTGGGGTATTTCAATGTTGGATATGAACGCTATTCTTTTATTTCTACTACGCTTCCGTCATGCGCCCCGAGCATCGCCGTGTACTTACCTGAGAACTTCCCCAGGCTTTTGCCTGTCCAATGATCAACAATTTCGCAGGGCCGGTCCAGTTGAACGGAGATCGATTTCGCAGTACTATCCCAGTTCAGCAAGACGAGGCACTTACCATTGGGGGCAGACAACCTGCCTATTTCAAACTTCGTGTTTTCAAAGGCAGCAGCATGTGCAGCCGGCGGCACCGTTTTCCGCAATATATTCAGGCGTTTGGGTGAAATAGTGGTCAGATCGTCCCCACTCAGTAACATACCTCCGGTACCATATATCAGTGCAGCGTGGAAGCGGAACTCATTATCCGGCATTTTACCAGTCAGCAGCAGGCAGTCGGGATCATTCCACCACAGCCGTCCATTCTGCCAGGCACGGTACAGATTTTCCCTTCCTGAGCGTTCAAAAACCGACCATTGACGTTTGATATCCATGGAGCTGCGGGAGCCGTGTATTAGGCCTAGCGAAGGCCATAAGGGGTGATTACAGCCCAGTATGAAGGCGTCTCCCGTTCCCTTCAATATAGCTTCCATACCCCGGCGATAGGCTTCCACACGGGTAGCCTGCCTGTCGTAGAAATAACCACCGTGTATAGCGCCCCAGAAATTGGCATCCAGTTTAAAGTAGGTACATCCCCATTGATCACGCATGGTGCGGAACAAAGCTTCGAGGTGCTTTTGCACGGCAGGATGGGTGCCATCCAACACATACCAGGGCTTAAGCCGCCAGCCGCCGAATGTCACCAGGTCACTACGCAATGGTTTGCCGCCGGCATCTTTTACCAGCCAGTCGGGGTGCTCTTTGTAGATGGTTGAATTGCTGTCGCAGATAAAAGGCGCCACCCATATGGCAGG
The DNA here is from genome assembly GCF_023100805.1 of Chitinophaga filiformis. NCBI lineage: Bacteria > Pseudomonadati > Bacteroidota > Chitinophagia > Chitinophagales > Chitinophagaceae > Chitinophaga > Chitinophaga filiformis. The sequence goes on along the minus strand of NZ_CP095855.1, from coordinate 1,886,775 downwards.
CTCGAAGCCTTTGCTCTTTATGCTGTTCAACACCGGCTGAATATTACCACCGAATGACTGACCAGTTGATAACCAGTCGCCCATATGCGGCTGGTAACCGTCATCTATCTGTATGTATCGCAGGGAGGGTATGTTTGCTTTGATATAGTCCAGGTTATCATAGATATTCTGCGCCGTTACCCGCGGTCCGAAACAATACCAGCTGCACCAGCCTGTAGGCGGCTCTTTAAAGCCCAGGCGCGGATGGTGATGATTGATACGCGTGGCAAATTTCTCCAGCAGGTCATTCCCGTCCCTACCCTTCAGCAAGGTCCATTCTTCGAGTTGAAAGGCTGCCCCCGGATCCAGGGTCAGGTTTTCCAGGTCCATTACTACCTTGATGGTATCTGCATTGAGATAGAACTTACCTGCAAAGCGCCTGCAACTGGTGAACCCGGCCAATAGTTCCGGTTCTCCGGCAGGATATAGACGTAACAGGTTGTACACCGCGAGGTAGCCTGCAGGCTGCGGTATTTTGTAGTGACCTTCATCAGTATAGTTGCCCAGTACCTGGGGCTTTGCAAGCGTACCGCTCGTCTGCGTCAGCATCTGGAACCCCTCCGCATAAAATGGCGTATTGGCCGCCAGTATTTTACCGGCCTGTGCGAGTATTACTTCCCGGATGCGTACTGGCGTACTACTGGTGTTTACAATCCGCGTGGTGCAAAAATCACCTTCCCAGGTACGGGAGAGCTGCACAGTAGCAGGCGCCATTGCTCCATTGGCCAAAATAACAATGCCTTTACTGTTCTTCAGGGCCTGCTGGAATTGATCGGCCGAAGTGGCATACAGGTCTGCTCCTGCCAGGAGGCCAATTAATAAAGAAGTTAGAAAAGGTTTCCTGATCATTATCTGCATAATTTTTTCTGTCGGCCATTAAGGCACTAAAGTGATCTCAAATAATTTCATCAATTCCTTACCTGTAATTTCCCCGGGACGTATGCTTAAGGTATGAACACCGGCGGGTAAAGACAGATCGCCTAAAGACTGCGTCATGATCTTATCTGCAGAAGATACTGCCTGGGTCTTCCCAATGAGCGTTTTCCCATTTACTGTTACTATGAATTTATTTTCACCGGTAGTGGAATCTGCTGCGTATTTAATATTCGTGCGGAACCGCGCAGGAGCCGTGAGCCGGAACGTCCAGCTGACATACTGATCTGGCTTTGTCCAATTATACACATAATATTTCGGGGCTTTGCCATCTCCATACAGAAATCCACCGCCATGCAGTGTGCCATCGAAAGCCCGCAGTACATTGGGGAGCGAATTGCTGTCCAGTACACGGATACTATCGGTCTTTACATCTTCCATGTCCAGTACTATTACACTATTCATCGAATCGCTTGCTTTAGCCGGCAGGACAATTGTGATATCCCGGTCGTTCACCCGTTTTACCATCAATGCCTTTTGCTGCCGGTCTGCCAATAACCAGGCTTTGCGGATATTGCTCTTTAATCCGCCGACATACAAAAGGCCTCTTTCCGGCCAGTCGAATACATGCAGGTACAGGCGATTACCTTTGCGTGTGCTTTCGCCCCAGGGCTGTAAAGGCAACGGAGACGCACTAGTACCATAGATGCTTTCTCCGTTCGTTTGCATCCAGGCCCCAATACTATGCAGTATAACGGTATCGCGCGGATCTATCAAACCATTGCCCATGGGCCCTATATTCATCAGCAGGTTCCCTCCCCTGGCGGCAGCTTTAGCCTGCAATCGTACAAAGAACCCGGCCGGTTTATGGCTATTATCAAATTTGGAATAGCCATAGGATTCATTCGTTGTGGGAATGGCCTCCCAGTCGCCGGTAACGGGATAAAATTCTGCAGGGCGATCCGATGTGTTGATATAATCACCGAAGGAAATACCGGCAGAACGGGCCAGGCGGCCATTTACAACCACATTGTTATCTACTTCACGGATGGCTTTCAAGATGCGGATATTCTCACTCAAAGGTAATTTGCTGGGAGTATCAAACCATAGTATATCCGGATGGTATTTGCGGATCAATTCCACTATCTGGGGTATGGCTTTTTCGTTCACATACTTCACGGCCTTAGGCAGTTTTTCCGGATGAACATCGAACCAATTCAGGCCACCATACAGGCGTTTATCTCCGGCAGGATTATCGTAGTCCCAGTCATTGCCTGGTGCATCCGGATGTTCCCAGTCAAAAGCATGGGAATAGTAAAATCCGAAGCGGATGCCATACTTTTTACAGGCGGCAGATAACTCCTGCATAGGGTCCCGTTTAAAAGGGGACGCACTGATATTGAGATCGCTTACCGCAGAAGGATACATGGCCACTCCGTCGTGATGTTTGGAAGTAATGACCAGGTAGCGCATGCCGGCTGCTTTTATCATTCTTACCCAGGCATCCGCATCGAATTGTTCAGGATTGAATGTCTTCAGTAGTCTCTCCTTATACACTTCCCGGGGGATCCTTTCCTTACGCATGAGATGTTCTGCATAACCGTCCACTTTTTTACCTTCCCATTCTCCACCTGCAACAGAGTATACTCCCCAGTGAATGAAGCAACCAAACTTGGCTTCCCGCCACCACGCAATACGGGCTTCATGATTTTCCATACTGTGTTTCCACCAGCCATTCAGGGCTTCATCAATAGCCGCCTGATCACGTTCAGCGCCTTTCTGCAACAGGAGGCCCTGTTCATCACCTTTATCAGCAGAAGCAGCCAGCGTTTGTGCCTGGAGCCTGCATGACAGGATGATAATGACTATACTTAAAAATATGTTCCTCATAGTACTATATTTTATGCGTGCTACACGTTTATAGGTATTTAATATGATTATCGTTCGCGCTTATTTTTTTGGGCATACTCATTATCTCCATTCGGGAATGGCTATTATATTAAAGAGGGGAACGACGGAAGGGTTACAAAGCAATAAACGCTTCTGGTATCCCTTTTACGGCGGCTCCTACCATACTCCTTCCTTTGTTTAGGTGCACACTGATCTGTGCCTGTCCATTGGCGAGTTGTACTTTACGCGAGCCGCCTGCAGTTCCCTGATCATCTATCAATGTGCCACCTCCGGCAATGGAAAAATTGATATAATCTGCCGCATCAAGACAGGGAATGCCCTGTGCGTCTAACAGTTTGACCTTTATTACTGCTGTGTCGCCACTAATGGATTTCGCCATCATCAGCCGGGCAGGTTTCGTCCATTGGTCCGTCTGATAGGTAAAAAAGACTTCATCCGTCACGGACTCCTTGCCTTTACGGGCCACTACTTTCAGCTGGTAATCGCCTTTATGCAAAGGCAATTGCCAGCGAAGTCCCGCAGCCGGGAAGTCCTGGCTGTTACGCTTTTTAACACCATGACTTTTGCCATTGACAAACAGCTCTGCTTCAGGGCAGTTGGAGTACACCCATATCATTTTTTCTTCTCCATCCTTTCCCCAGCGCAGTGGCCAGTTATGTCCATAAATATGGGCCATGGGTTGTGCGGTCCAATAGGATTGAAACACATAGTAAGATTCTTTTGGGGTAAGATCGCGGGCTACTACACCTTTCTGGTTTACGTATGGGACGGGATTGTCAGGACGTAAAGGCGTAGAGAAGTCCTTAAAGATCCAGTAAGCGCTTCCGGTGAGTTGTGGTATAGTTTCCTGTTCTTTGAGGTGCCAGTCTATTAGATTGCATGCATAGGTTTCTGACCAGTCTCCATCTTTGGATGCACGGGCGCTACCACCGGTAAGGGCAAAGTCGCCGGTACGTTCATCGGTACCTTTGCCAGTGGCTACTTTCTTCAGAGCAGCTTCAGGGTATTCAGCGTGGCGGCCCTGATGGCTGTCAGCGCCCCATTCCGCATGAAAGAAGTGCGGCACATCGGCAATAGCCTTTAAAGTTTCATCTTTGTATTCCGTATAGCGGCCACGGTACCAGCCTGCCCAGATGGAAGGAGAATAGACGTCTACAATATCCTTACAAAAATCACAGCGGCGGATGGTCGTTTTACGAGAACTGTCCAGCTGGTGTGCCAGCGTATTCAGTTCACTCATGAAAGCGCGGATCTTTTGTTTGTCAAACTCAGGGAAATCGCCGGGCCAGTCATTTTCATTGCCTAGTCCCCACAAGATCACAGCAGGATGATTACCATGCTGCGCGATCATGTTGGTCAGCATACGGCGAGCCTGTTCTTTGTATACATCACCTCCCAGTCCGCCACGGCACCAGGGAATTTCTTCCCATACCAAAATTCCCAGGCTATCGCATAGATCCAGCACCAGTGACGACTGTTGATAATGTCCCAGCCGTATAAAGTTGGCGCCCATATCCTTTATCATTTTCATTTCGCGGCGAATGAGATCTTCCGTCAGCGCTGCAGCAACACCTGCACCATCTTCATGCCGGTGGGAGCCTTGCAATAACAGGCGTTGCCCGTTAAGCATAAAAGGTCCATGCGTGACAAATTCAAAATGCCGGAAACCAAAACGTCCGCTCCAAATAGCTTCACCAGTAGCACTTTTAAGACGGGCCTGAACGGTATATAGTTGCGGCTGGCCAGGAGACCATTGTAGAGGTTTCCTGATAGTAATGGCCGGCATAGTCACTGTGCTGTCTTTCAGGGAAACCTGTTGTGTATAGTGTTGTACTACTTTTTTCTGCGGATCAAGTATATCAATGTCCAGTGACGCATGTTCTGTGTGCAGCGGATTACGGAATACTGCGCGTAATTGTACTACACCTGTGTTCCCCCGGGCATCTACCTGTGGCCGGACATGTATTTGTTCAATTGACAAAGCGGGGCTGTATACCAGGTTAATATATCGGTACAGGCCTCCATACACATTGAAGTCAGACATCGAGGAAGGGATCATTTCCACGTCACGGGCATTACTGCAACGAATTTCCAGCGGCACTTTGCCTTTATACCGTTTAGCGTCCGCGCTCTGCAGGAACTGCTGTATGGCATCGGTCAGGTCTACCGTCCATTCGTCATAGCCACCGGTATGATGAGCCACGAGCGTGGTATAAATATAGACGTCCGTCTTTTGTCCGGCGCCTTCGAAATGCAGCAGCGTACGGCCTTGTGTATAAGGGTTTTTGATCTCCAATGTAGTTCTGTACCAGCCGGGCCCCTGGTAGTAGTTCAGGTTCGGGTCTACGGCATCTTTTGCATTAAAGCAGTGAGGCAAGATGACTTTTTCCCACAGCGGAACGGATTCGGGGCTACCATCTGCCACCGGGCGTACGGCTTCCCAGACGTTGCCAAGGTCTTCCCTTAAAAATTCCCAGTGCTGTGTAAGGCGTTGGCTTTGCTGTGCCGACGCAATAAATGGAAACAGACAAAAGATAAGTCCTGTTAAGAGCAGGTAACGGATCATCGGTAATAATGAATTATGCGTTCTGACTGGTATTTGTAGATTACAGGCAATAGTTTATCACGCGTCACATTTGATGGTAACGCAGGCGTTATGACGTGTTTTATTGAGAAAAAGAGGGATGGATGACAATGGGTATTTATTCCTTCTTTTTCATAAACCTGGAATCTTGTCCTAAGTTATGCAATCGTTTGCATTAAATGAAATCCCTGGAGAAAAATTGTGTTGAATGGTGCGCCTTGTATTCAAAATGCGCTCAGGATGATTTGTTGTGTCTATAACGTTTGTTGTTGAAGGCACCAATTATAAAAGTTTCGTTATATCACAACAATATTTAATTAATTAATGTAAATTGCCTTTATATCTCCCCTAATTACTTATTGCGTTCTGGTTTACCTTACTTAGTTCATCAGTGCCTGTTAACCGGCACTACGAATCTTATAAGTATTGCATCAGAATAGATCTTTCACGGCTATAGCCGGTGAAAGTATTTTGTTGAATTGTATTTAATAGTAACCAACCATATATAGTAATTATGAATGACAATCAGATTTTTATTTATCAAACGGCAGATGGGCAGACATTTGTTGATGTTACGATGGAAAACGACACCTTATGGCTTTCACAACGTCGTATGGCTGAGCTTTTTGACAAAGACTCCGATACAATAGGGCTTCATATTAAAAATATTTACGCTGATGGCGAATTAGATGAAAAGTCAACTACCGAGGAATACTCGGTAGTTCAGCAAGAAGGCAAACGACAGGTTAAAAGGAAAGTAATTCACTACAATCTGGATGTTATTTTGTCGGTAGGATATCGGGTAAGTTCAAAAAGAGGTACACAATTCCGCATATGGGCTAATAAAGTGTTGAAAGATCACATTGTTCAGGGCTATTCCATCAATGAGAATCGCCTGAAGGAGCAGGGCCAGCAGTTTAATGCGTTGAAACAGACAGTCCGCTTATTGGGAAACGTATTGGAAAATAACCCTTTGACTAACGATGAAGCCACTGGTTTATTAAAAGTGATCACGGACTATACCTATGCATTGGATATCCTGGATAAATATGATCACCGTACATTGACAATAGAGGCTACGCACCAGGAGCAGGCATTTATTGCCACATACGATGAGGCGATGAAAGCTATTCGGGGCCTGAGGGACAAATTTGGAGGCAGTAGCTTATTCGGTAACGAAAAAGATGAATCATTTCAGAGTTCCATTGCTACCATCTATCAGTCCTTTGGCGGTCATGATCTTTATCCCAGCATCGAAGAAAAGGCTGCGCATTTGCTATACTTCGTCGTAAAAAACCATTCCTTCTCTGATGGTAATAAAAGGATTGCGGCATTTCTGTTTGTCTGGTTCCTGGCGAAAAACCGTATTCTTTATCACGAAGATGGGACGAAACGTATTGCTGATAATGCCCTGGTAGCGCTCACATTGATGATTGCGGAGAGCAAACCGGATGAAAAGGACATTATAGCCCAGGTGGTGGTAAGTCTTATCAATGGATATAATTAACAACTATGCCCCACGCTGTTTGGCAGGGTTGCTATCATATGCTTATAAATACACCTTAATAACAATGGAACTTTTAACGGAAAATGCGTTAATCTGGTCGCCTGTCGTTGCCAATAACCGGATGAACCGGAAGCGAATAGCAAGTGGGGTAAACAGCTATGAAAAGGAGTTGCACTTCCATCCGGGAATGTATTTGAATAAGCGCCTTGAGGAACAAGGGCATGTTAAATGGCTGGATCTATGTTGCGGGGAGGGCAACGCGTTGCTCCAGTACGCCGGCGAAATAGCTGTCAAAAACCTGCAGACGCAGGTTACTTTAAAGGGTATTGATCTAGTGGATCAGTTTCAGTCAATCCCGCCGGCTATTAATTGCCTGCAATTCAAAACCGGTTCTCTCGTTGATTGGGAAGAAACTGATCAATACGATCTGATCACCTGTGTTCATGGGCTTCATTATGTGGGAGATAAACTTAAAGCATTAATGAAAGCACTGCAGGCAATCAGTGACAATGGAATATTGATGGCCAATCTGGATTTGAATAATATTAAAATTGAAGGAGATCAAAAAGAGACTTATCTAAAGAAACTGTTCAAGGAAAATGGGATCAGGTATAATGCCCGACGGAAACTTGTTACATGTGAAGGTCCCAGGGATATCCATATCAATCTCACTTATATTGGTGCGGATGATAAGGCGGGACCTAATTATACCGGGCAGGCTGTTGTAGATTCCTACTATTCCATCCGGGTTTAAAATCACCTTGTCTAAGGCGAGCCCTTGATACGGGTTATGGCATAAGGTCGCAATATTCGGGTGGCAGGGCTGACCGTCAAAACAAAGCAAATTGGACTTTATAGCAAATGTCAGTGTCTAAGCCCACTGTAATTTTGCTAAAAAAAGAACAATGAAAAACATAGATCGTATTTACATCAACGGAAAGTTTATAAGCCCAAGGGGAACAGAGAAAGCAGACATCATCAGCCCGGTGGACGGCTCAACCATAGCACAGCTCACCTATGCAAATGAAAGTGATACAGATGATGCTATTGCCGCCGCCAGTGAAGCGTTGAAACACTATGCACAAAGCACAATAAAAGAACGAAGCACTTATCTTCAAAACATCCATGACCAGATCATGAAGAGAATGGATGATCTCATTGAGGCTACCATTATAGAATATGGCGCTACAAAAGAGCGGGCTAAGTGGTCAAACATGCTTGCAGCCACTACTTTCTCAAGCCATATATCCATCCTGGAGCAATATCCATTTGAGAAGAAGGTCAATGAATCGAAGATTGTGATGGAGCCCGTGGGAGTTGCTGCCCTGTTTACGCCCTGGAATTCCAGTTCAGGATCCATTGCCGTGAAGCTTGCGCCAGCGCTGGCTGCAGGTTGTACTGTGATTATCAAACCGAGTGAGTTTAGTCCCTGGCAGGCACAGATCATCATGGAATGCATTGACGCAGCAGGTTTACCGGCAGGTGTGGTGAATATGGTCAATGGACGGGGAGACGTTATCAGCAAGGCGTTAATGGCAAGTCCGGCGGTTACGAAGATCGCTTTTACAGGTTCTACACAGGTGGGAAAAATAATCGCACAGCAATCAATTGCCACTATGAAAAGAACGACGCTGGAATTAAGCGGTAAATCTGCTAACATTATTTTAGAGGATGCGGATATTTCCACAGCCATTCCCTTAGCCTTACAGGCGGGCTTTATGAACAACGGACAGGCATGTATTGCCGGTTCACGTCTATTGATACCTGAAGCTAAAACGGAAGAAGTGAAAGCTGCATTGATAAAAGCAGCAGCGCATTTTAAGGTAGGGAGACCATATAATGATGACGTTAATGTCGGACCGGTTGCCAGCCAGAAACAATATGACCGTATACAACAATATATCAACATCGGCATAGAAGAAGGCGCCGAAGTTATATGGGGTGGGCCAGGGCGTCCTGAAGGCCTCAATGATGGTTATTACGTGAAGCCTACAATTTTCATGGGCGTCAACAATAACATGCGTATTGCCAGAGAAGAGATATTCGGCCCGGTGCTGAGTATTATTCCTTATCGTGATGAAGAAGAGGCTATTGCTATTGCCAACGATACCGATTATGGATTAATGGCCTATATCAGTTCCAAAGATGGCAGTCGTGCAGAAAAGCTGGCAGCTAAGCTCAAAGCAGGCAGGGTACTGATCAACACATTGAAGCATGATCCCCTAGCTCCATTCGGCGGATTCAAACATTCAGGTATTGGACGGGAAAACGGTACGCTTGGGTTGGAAGGGTTCCTGGAAGTGAAGGTGCTGATTGCTTAGTTGCTTTAATAGAAAGTATTAGCGACATAGCAGCGAAAAATAAGTAACTCTTTCAAAAGATCGTAAAATACTAACTCTCGGTATATTGTAAACCCCAAGGATGGATCAAAATAAACGAAGTCCTGGGAATTACTTAAATGATGATCTTGATCTATCTGGTATCCGAAAATACAGATGCTGTATCATACTTTTTTTGATACAGCATCTGTATTTTCAATCATTGGCAGGGCGATTCCGTCCGGGAACATCTTTGATTTAAAGAACATCATCACCTAACATTAACGATATGATTGTAGGCGTTGCCTTTTCCTTATTATTCTCAGGCACACAATCAGTGAAATTACTGTTACTATAAAAACTAAGGTAAGCCCTACCGCCAATAAGGTTAACCATATCCCTACATTGTGTATTCCCGGGAATATGTAAGCGACGAGAGACTCTGACAGAAAAAAATAAACTAATGATAAAAAAAGCCACATAAGAATATGGACAAGGACACAAGTACGTTTCCTCATAGTGTTTACCCGGTATTTATGATGGCATTCAGGCTGGTGATATACTGCAGGGACTGAAATAGGTCGTATTAAGATTTTGCGTACTGCTGTCTGACCCGGCTGAGCGTTTCACGGGTAACACCAAGGAACGAAGCGACCATGTGCAATGGCACCCTGCTGTATAACTCAGGATACAACTTCACAAAATTTACATATCGCTCTTCAGCAGTTTCGCTGATATTGCTGAGTATTCGCCTTTGAGTGGCGTTAAATTTTTTGGCATCCTGTCTTTCCTTAAACAGCTGAAACTTTGGAATTTTTCGTATTAAGGCTTCATAATCATCTTTTTTTATCAGTATTACTTCGCTGTCTTCCAGCGCATCGATAGTGCCTTGCGCAGGAAGGCCTGTACTGAAGCTCTCGCAATCACTGATCCACCAATTTTCAACCGCGAAGTTTAAGATATGCTCCGCGCCGTCCTTACCAATACGATACAGGCGAAGGCATCCTTTGACAACAAAACAATTGTAAATAGAAACATCTCCCTCCTGGAGCAGGTATTGACGCTTGCGTAGTTTTCTTTCAATTGAGACTTGCCTTACAAGGTCCAGTTCTTCATCACGCAGCCCCGCCCCTTCTCTCAAATAAACGGCTAATGACTCAAACATAATTTCACAGCTTTCAACAAAACTATGCAAAATCCGCCAACAGGGTTGCTCTCAGGAAGACATGGAATTGTAAAAAAAGCCCGCAGGGGCACTACGGGCATACTTTGATCTGCTTGTGTTCCAGCTATTTCATCAGGCTGATATTTGTCGCACCACCGTCTACAAGGATCTCCGTTCCCAGAATGAATGACGATTCATCAGACGCCAGGAATACGGCGGCATGTCCTATATCAGACGGTTGACCAATTCTTCCGGTCGGGATTAAATTCACCCAAAGTTGTTTGACCTGGTCAACCTGCTCTTCGGGCACAAACTTGTCAAATACCGGAGTATCGATCGTCCCGGGCGAGATTACGTTCACCCTGATCTTTCTGGACAATAAATCCAGGGAAAGTCCCTTAGCGAGCGATATCACAGCAGCCTTAGCTGCAGCATACACGGCCATTCCCGGAGCTACACGATGTCCGGCAATGGAACCGATAAGTACAATTGAGCCGCCATCGTTCATATATGGGAGTGCTTTCTGCACTGTAAAATAGGTGCTTTTCAGGTTCAGGGCCATGTACTGATCATAGTTTTCCTCTCCTGTCTCAAGCACCGTTCCCATTTTAGCGCCATCAACAACCCCTCCGGCATTCACCACGACGGTATCTATCTTGCCAAACTTTTCGAATGTCGTTTTGAAGATATTTTCGAGATCATCCATTTTGGTCACATCCCCTTTTATTCCGACGAAATTCCCGCCCAGGCTTTGCACGGAAGTGTCAATTGTCTTCTGATTCCTGCCTGTGATAGTTCCCTTTGCGCCTTCGTTCCTTAAAGCCTCGGCAATACCCAGACCGATTCCGCTGTTACCGCCGGTTACCACGGCTACTTTGTCTTTTAGTCTCATTTTGTTCCTTGATTTTTTACGGTTCAAAGTTGGGACACCTTGGCACCATGGTACAAGGACATTTGATAAAAAGTTTAGGTGATAAATGTCACGGTGTTGCGGGGAGGAAAGAATGACCGGGGGGAAAACTTGACAGCTCAGTTTCCAGGGCAAGGTGCCGAACCAAATTATAGACAGCAATTGCGTTAGCACACGAACCAGGATTAGACATTTTGGGTTATTGGAAAATGGCTCAGTTAAATTTGCCGGAACGGGTAGTAGTTAGATAAACATTCCCTTTTGCCGCCATAAGGTAATCACATCTTGTTTCACCCCACATTCCAACAGGATTTCCTCAAGCTCTTCATCGCTATGTCCCTCGATAGACCAGTCGATGGCATACGCAGCGAAATCTTCGCTGACCGGTATTTTACCGAAAAGTTTACTCTCAGTTAAAATAGTGCAGGCCTTACGTAGCATCACACTACCAAGCTGCATATCATCATTTTCCTGCATCATTTGTTCAAGCAAGGCAAAAAGATCTTCGAAAGAAGTTATATCTACCTTCGGACCTCCATATTTATCATTGATAAAAGGGATATCACCACGCTGCATTTTATCTTCAATATCCTGAGCAGATTGCCATGACAAAAGTGGGCGATAATTATCTCCCAGATGATAGTATAGCTCGAGAAAAGCAATCGGTGACTGTATATTTTGATGTATCAGAACTTCAACTATCGCATCAGCCATAGCAGATGCCAGTTTATTTATAAGCGTTGTTGAATCAAGATTCGCTTCATTCCTGTAATAACTCAATTGACTACTTCCGTTTTCAAAAAAGGTTCTGATGCTATCCAGAACTTCGGATTCACCATAGGTATATTCATCATAGGTTGTATACTTTCCTAAACCCGGTGTAATATGAATACTGGAAGACCTGCTAATTCTATTCGCCTCATATTTGAAGCTGATCACTGTAATAAAAAAAGAAGATTCATCATTCTTCAATGTATCTACTCTTTCCTGAGGTGACAGATGCGGGTATCCGCTGCCTCGGCCATTCACAACCAAACGTTGCAGCAACACTTTCCTACCATCCTGAAAAACTATTCGGGTAAATTCAGACGGTACACCCGTGTTAAGACAGAACTCCAGATATTTCACCTCATTGTCGGTATATGTATAAAATCCCTCCCAATTTACTTTGTTATACACATGCCCAAAACATACGTAACAGGGCAAGCCTGTTTCATCGAATCCATATTTATACTTTTCGGCATGTTCCAGCCCAGAGCTATCGTCTATCATTGAGCCACCACTTGGAAATGATGCCCGATCGAATTTTGAAATGTCGTATCGACTACCGTCTGCGTATTTGATCGTATTGACCTGGTTCTTATAATGGTCAATTAAGTGTATATCATTGAATGCCTGCTCCCATCTTTGAAGAAGGTCGTCAAGAAGTTCGTTCATTTGAGAATATTTAAGTTTGATTGGTAAACTCGCAACATCCACCTTCGCATATCAACTTTGCAGATCTATATATAGAGAATATAATGAGTCATTCATTATATTGTCAGAGCAAAGCCAAGTACTACCCGGTCGATGAATGATACATACTGTTGTGACAAAGCCTATATCTTTCGGAGTTAATGTATATCAGCTGCCTACGCAGTGTAAGCGAATATAAATAAAAAATGCCTTCGTAATGAAAACTTCAAACAGGTGTATGTCTCATCGGTTGCCGTCAGATTTGCTATCTTTAAAAATTATTGATTTCGCCCTACATGAAAACTGTCAAACAAGGGGAAAAACAGGTAAAATATATGAATACACAAAGAGATAAAAGTAAAATAATCACCTATCCTCCGGAGGCCTTAAGAAGCTTTAGAGTCGAAGCGTATGAGTGGATAGATAACCTGAATTTCACCATTGATCCGGAAGAGTGACTGAAAAACGCGGAAGAATACACTGCTATAGCAAGGGAAATGTTCTTAGATGCAGGTTGGGCTGGGGATGGGAGAATAGAGCTAATGTGGATTCCCCCCTTTATGTTGGAAGGTAGACAAATAGCAGCATTTACACTTGGCGTTACGATATGGCATGTTAAACAATTCGAAGATGGTACATCCTGGCTATTGTCTCCAATAGAATTACCGGTTTAACAATTTAAGCCGGCAAAACGACACAGCACAAAAAGCGAAATATATGGATAGCCAAAGAGATAAAAGAAAATAATCACCTATCCTCCGGAGACCTTACGAACCTTTAGCGTGCAAGCGTATCAGTGGATAGATAACCTGGATGGCCTTTTTTCCTCTTCATCATGAGTCCACAAAAGATGCTGCATTGCAATTAGGATCAAGTTGAAACCTAGGGGCAAAGCTACGCCTGCCCACTTTTCATGAGGGAACAACACCTGTCAAAAATAATTCACACCGGCTGGCAAATTGGAGCATATTCCAGACATGCCGGCCCCCTCCCCTACCGGGAAGTCATTCGTAAGTAGGTGAAGACAATGTTATGTCAGCAACAATTCCTTCACCGTTTGCACCTCCGGTAGATTGACCGCTATCACAATGACTCTACCACCCACAGGCAGCGCCCTGGCTTTATAATGCCAGTCTACCCCGTTCCAAGCCAAAGATGCCTGCCCGCTCTCTGTAACAACACCATCAGCGTCTACCACCTTTACTTCCACTTCTGCTACACGGAACTCATTTTTGGCAGTCACTACCACCTCCTCGTCTTTTACCTGGATATTTTGGATCTCCGGACTGCGGTAGGCATCCCTGACTGCCATATTGTAGGCGTTTTGCCCTGGCCCTGCCAGGGACGCATAGTAAGCTTTCACTTCCGGATCGGCCAGCGCCTGCTGCGCACGTGCGGAAGCAATGGTCATCTTATCCCTTGCTGCTAACTGTTTTTGTGTGGGCTTTTTCTTTGAAGGGCCGCGTTTCGTCGCCATAATGATCTGCCCATTCCGTTCGTAAATCGTGAATCGTTTGCCGAGGGTTCCCCGTATAAGCTGCAGGAGGATATTGTCTTTAACAATGGCCATAAAAAGGTTTTTTGAGGTTATAAACTACAAGCTTACTGATTATATACAACTAATATACGGATAACTATGCATAATAACATCAAAAGTATATGTAAATATCACCTCAATATCTAAGGATATATAGATACCCTTTAAATGACCTTTTAGTATCATCCTGGTATCCATTCAGTATGCTAGTCCGAAGCCGACCGGATACTATTCCAGACCTGGAAGAAAGGACGCTACGTACCTGGGAGCTCTTATCATTAAGGTGTTGAATGCCGAATGATGAAGCCATTCGGTTCGTGAGTGCGATGTGAGGGTAAGGGAAATAGAAATTTCCTTATTCAGACGTTCAAAATTTATGCTCGATCACAAAAAATTTCTCAGGTTTTCAACTTGATCCAGATTTCTTCTTATACCTTATTCTTTCATTTCGAAGTGAAACATAAAAAACGCGTGCGGAGACTAAAAATATCAGTACTTCCAATATAAGATAGATTCGAATCAGACATCCATCACTACCACATGGCTTGGCACCTTTAACTATGAATACAAATGAAGTTAAGATTGCCGCGGATGAGAAAAGAAGAAAAAAAACGTTCAGAATTCTTGCCATTGTTGAAATTGTAATTATGCTAAGCTAAAAAGGTTTTCAAGCGTCTGCCCGAAAGCCTTTTTACCATCGTAGCGGGAAAGGTACTATTGTTTAACCGATTTGTGCATGATCTAAATGCGTATAGTCATCTGAAAGATCCCAAAATTGATAACCCCAATCGGACGTTAGCTCCGGTTAATGAGCGCCTACAATACTTGGTAAGTAGGTATCCTAAACATCTAATCAAATTTGAGCCCCGTGATAAGAAAATACCGACAAGTCTGCTTTTTGTCAGGCAATCGATTGACAATCAGCCTCTTTATCATTTTTATGATATGTCAAAAATGACATCTATATAAATGGAACGCAAAGCGATTATGCTATTGTCTTATTGATCGTTTCTTGCATTATTATACCCGGAATTGATAGTCAAATTTTCGACAATCATTATTCACTATTATAGTGTATATTTATTTAGAATTACTAAATTTTTTAGTAAATTTGTATTATATGTCTGACTTTAATCTTGATAAAGAAAAATCTATTGCTGCTCTTTTGTACATTATACAAAAAGTAGGCGGCTCTCTTGACATGTACAGTCTTTTAAAAATTCTGTATTTCGCGGAGAGCAAACATTTGGTTGAATATGGTAGGCCAATTACTGGTGACAAGATGGTGGCCATGAACCACGGTCCCGTGCCTTCTTCATCCTATGATAGTGTAAAGTTCAACACTATAGATTCAAACAACTTTCAGAACGAAGACAATATTGTCACAGCTGAACGGGCTCCTAATCTTGATTGTTTGTCAGAAAGTGACATTGAGTGTTTGGACGAATCCATCGCCGAAAACGGTGGATTAAATTTCGGTAAACTAAAAAGTAAGTCGCATGATTCTGCTTACGATTGGGCTATAAAGAACTGTGGAAAAAATTCTATCATACCCTACGTTGAAATTGCAAAAGCGTTTGGGGCAGATGAAGCAATGATTGAATACATTAAAACCAGTTCTGAAAATCAAAATTGCGCCTTTGATGGGCACTAGTAGCATAGGTAAAATCTTTACCGAAGAACAACGAAAAGAATTGGCGGATTTGAATCTAAAACCAGGTGCCATTCTAAAATTTGACTGTTTAATCGCAAAAAAAGAAAAGAGATTTGTATTCGCAGGGATTAAATACGATGGCCTTTCGATCGGGTTGGTACATATTAATTCAGAAATAAATGAACGAATATTTCATTCTCCTAAATTAAAAGATGAGCACTATAAAATACTCTGTGCTGATTACACAAGTCTAGAATGGGACAGTTTCGTGAATTGTTCTCAGCTTATTATAAGACCCAAACAAGATATTTATAATATTCTTCTTAAAGATCCAGGCTGCCATTTAGAACATTTAAGCCAAGAACACTTCGATGAAATAAAAATCAAACTCTGCAAATCAAGAGTATTGTCCCCAAGTCAAAAGAAAGAATACGGACTATTCCACAATTGCTAATTGGCTTTACTTCTCTCTCTTGTTTTAGTTATTTTATTATTATCTCCAGTTGCAAAAATGGTTTTCTTCTAAATATTTTTCAAATTGTAAGTTAGAAAACAAAAAGGCTTTCAAGCGTCTGCCTGAAAGCCTTTTCAATTTCTGTAGCGAGAAAGGGAGTTGAACCCTTGACCTCAGGGTTATGAATCCTGCGCTCTAACCGCCTGAGCTACCTCGCCATATTTCAACCGTCTCACTTGTCCAAAACGGGAGTGCAAAGATAATAGGGAATTTCCTAAAAGCCAAGAGCTACCCTTAAAAAGTTTATAATATTTAATAAGCTAACAATTCCTTCATTGTTGCAGCTACCTTTTCAGGGTTCGGCAACATCGCATTTTCCAGTATGGTATTGATCGGTACTGCCGGCAGATCAATGGCTCCGAGTGCGAACACTGGTGCGTCCAATGATTTGAAACAGCGGCGTTGAATCCGTCCGGCCAATGCCTCGGCAAAAGAATTGTTCAGCTGCTCTTCTGTTAAGATGAGTGCCTTGCCATGTTTTTTAACGGTAGAAAAGACCAGATCTTCATCCAGCGGGAATAAGGATCGCAGGTCAATGATCTCCACCTGGCCAGGGAAATTGGCTGCTGCTGCCTGTGCCCAGTATACGCCCATACCATAAGTGATAACGCAAAGTGTATCCCCTTTTTTCAGATCGCGGGGGTGGGCCTGTTGTACGATCCTGCCTTTACCCAGCGGTAATACGTAGTCTGCATCCGGCTCTACGGTGATAGCGCCCTGTGTACCTGGCACTTTACTCCAGTACAGCCCTTTGTGTTCCAGCATGACTACCGGATTGGGATCAAGAAAAGCCGCCTTCATCAAGCCTTTCATATCAGCGGCATTGGAAGGATACACTACTTTGATGCCTTTGACGGTGAGCAGGGTGGATTCCACGCTACCGGAATGGTAAGGTCCGCCACCACCATATGCGCCGATTGGGACACGTATGAGTGTCTGCACGGGGAACTTCCCATTGCTCAGGTAACAGGATTTGGAGATCTCGGTCACCAGCTGGTTAAAGCCGGGATAAATGTAGTCAGCAAACTGGATCTCGACTATAGGCTTGACGCCCACAGCGGAAAGGCCGGCGGTCGAACCAACGATATAGGCTTCCTGGATGGCAGTGTTGTACACCCTGTCATCGCCAAACTTTTCCGCCAGTGTGGCTGCTTCCCGGAATACGCCTCCGAGCCTTCGGCCTACGTCCTGACCAAAAAAGATAGCTTCCGGGAATTGTTGAAGGATCTCCTCTACCGCGTGCAGCGCAGCATCCACCATCATGACCTTATTACCGTTGGAAGGGAACCTGTTACCTTTTTCAGCGGTAACTGCTGCCGGAGCAAAGACATGATCGGCCACTGTATCAACAGCAGGATCCGAGGCTTCTTTTGCCCGGTCGAATTCGAGACTGATATATTTTGGGGTGTCTGACTCTATTGCCAACAGATCCTTCTCCTGTACACCAATCTCCAGCAGCCGCTGCCTCAGCAATGGTTTAGGATCCTTTGCCGCATGTAATGCCAAATCGGCTTCCGTACGATACCATTCTTTCCTTACGCCCGAGGTATGGTGCCCTAACAAGGGAACACAGGCATGTACCAGGATCGGCTTCCGCTCCTGTCGTACATAACCAATCGCAGCGCCCATTGCATGAAAGCACTCCTCGAAATTGCTGCCATCCACACGCATGCGTTCCATGCCTTTAAAACCAGCTGCATATTCATAGGCATCCATTACCCGTGTTTCAGCTGCACTGGCTGAAATGCCCCATTCATTGTCCTGTACGAGGTAAATAATGGGCAATTCCCATAATACAGCACTCTGCCAGGCCTCACTCACTTCTCCTTCCGTTACACTGCCATCGCCCAGGGAACAAAGCACTACCGGTGCTTCTCCTTTCGGTCCTGTTCTTAAAGCGGCAGCCCCTATCTTTTCCAGGTAGCGAATGCCTTGTGCCATGCCCGTGGCTGGGATCACCTGCATACCCGTGGCACTGCTCTGATGGGGGATGCAAGGCTTTTCCGGATCCAGGCTGCTGGGGTGACTGTAATAAGAACGCCCACCAGAAGCGGGGTCATCCCGCTTTGCCAATAGTTGCAGCATCAGTTCATACGGTGTAAAACCCATTGCCAGCAGCATGCTGTCATCCCTGTAATAGGGACTGGCATAATCCCAGGGACTTAACTGCAGGCCGGCTGCAATCTGGATGGCCTCATGACCGCGGGAAGTAGAATGTACATATTTGCAGATATTGCGGTTCGCTTCATAGATGGCCGCCATCTCAGCAGCCTGACACATGAAACGGTAAGCCTTCAGAAGTGTAACCTGTTTGCCGGAAGACCGCTCCTTACCGGGAACAGCAGCTTTAAAAGTTGGAACACTTATACTATCTTTAAACACGTAAGAATTGTTTTGGTGTGTGACTCTTTTTTAGTTGCTAAAGCAACTATTGCTACTGCAAATTAACAAATATGACTGATACTTTTGTAAGCAATCCGTCTTTTTTTAAGTTGGACGCTACCTTAAAACGGATACGGAATTACTGGCAAAAAACCTTTGACGCCCACAAAAAAGATATCACTGTAGACCAGTGGTTACTGATAGAAAATCTCTATAAGCACAAGAAAATCACCCACAATGAGCTTGCCAGAGTGACCTCAAAGGACATTACCACCGTTTCCCGCATTATTGAACTGCTCGTAAAAAAAGAACTGGTGGTCCGGGAAGGCTCCCCGCAAGACCGTCGAAAGGTATTTCTCCAGCTGACCGCCAAAGGTTCGGAAAAATATAAGGACGTAAGGCCCCTGGTACTGGAAATGCGGAAAACCGGATGGGCAGGCTTGACTGAAAATGATTATACTGAGTTGACAAGGATACTGGATGTGATCTATAATAATATTCCCTGATTATCTGTGAGTCGAAAACTATGCGAGTCCTGACTATGAATGTTACCGTCTGATATCTGTCGCTAACGTCAACTATCTGCCAACAGCTACATCTCAACATTGAAATTTCCCGGATAGTAGTTTTGTGCTGCCAGCTTAGATCATACACTGCACATGCGGTGCCGAGGGCTATGTTCATAACAAATACTTATCGCGTGATTGACCTTCCATGCTGTAACGAATATGGATGTATGTGAGTTAAGCATGCCTGTGTAACAGTGCCTTCTCTACCATAAAGGGAGGGAAATATAAGGCTCGCCTAATACACGTCCGAGCTATCAGGAACAAGGTGGGTATAAAACAAAAACGCTTAACGTAAACTCTTACGTTAAGCGCTCCTTATAATTAATTACCTGAAATTATTTTATCATGAATTCCAGCAGGCTGTCGTTCTCAATAAACGCTTCCAGCGTATCCCCTATTTCTACGGGTCCCACACCAGCAGGTGTGCCGGTAAATACAAGATCCCCAATGTTCAGCGTGAAGAATTTTGAGATGTAGGCAATAAGGAAATCAAAAGAGAACAACAGGTCTTTTGTATTACCCTGCTGCACAAGTTCCTTATTCTTATAGAGACAGAAATTGATATCTTTCTTGTCCATCTCCGGCGTAATAGGAATAAACTGTCCTACTACAGCGGAATTATCAAAAGCTTTAGCGATCTCCCATGGCAATCCCTTCTGCTTCTGTTTGTCCTGCAGATCGCGCGCGGTAAAGTCAATGCCAACGCCTATCTGATCATAATATTTATCCGCAAATTTCTCCTGGATATGTTTACCGTTCTTGCTGATACGCAGCACCAACTCACATTCATAGTGAAGATTGTCGGTAAATTCAGGATAATAGAACGGATGGTTGTTCTGCAACAATGCATTCTTCGGCTTCATGAAAATCACTGGTTCAGTTGGCACCTCATTTTTCAGTTCCTTTGCATGATCAGCATAATTTCTTCCGACGCAAATAATTTTCATGACAGATTTTTCTTGGTTTTAAGGTTAAATAAACGGATCATATCAGATTTCGTAAATTTATTGCTAATAAGGATAGACCAGGGTATTAAAGATATTCATGGTACGTGGTAAACCCACAGTCGCAAAGCTCTCGATCAGTTCCACACATTTCCCCAGTTTTGCCATTACAATGGCCCATTCCTCATTATTCCATTTACCCAGAACAAATTCTACCTGCCTGCCGCGGGGAAAATTGTTCCCGATACCGAAACGCAAACGCGGATACTGGTTGGTCCCCAGCAATTCCTGGATGCTCTTCAGCCCGTTCTGACCGGCATCACTTCCACCAGCGCGAAGACGTATCACTTCCAATGGCAATGCCAGATCGTCTACTAATACCAGTATATTTTCCAGTGGCACCTTCTCTTTATCCATCCAGTATTTCACAGCCTTTCCACTCAGGTTCATGTAAGTGGTGGGCTTTATCACCACAAAAGTGCGCCCCTTCCACTTCACTTCGGCAACATCAGCCAGCCGATCTTCCCGGAAGCTACCTCCATGCTTTTTCACAAAAGCATCTGCAATGTCAAACCCTATATTGTGGCGTGTATGTTCGTATTCTGCACCTATATTACCCAATCCTACTATCAGGTACTTCATCGGATTACAATTTTAATGCTAAACACTGTATTACGCCCTGCCTATATATACGAAGGAAAAGGAAACGTAATGCAGGGCAAAAATAGAAAAAGTCCCATCCCGGACGAGCCGGAACGGGACTTTTTGCAAAATATTCTGAAAGAAAATTATTTCTTTTTACCTTCTGCAGCTTCTTCCTGACGCAGCTGACGAGTCATTACTACGGAAGCGATAGGAATACGCGGAGAGTTCAGGATCTCGATGTTTTCAGCAACAACGTCTTCAACACGGATGTTAGCGTTCAGCTGCAGGTTGTCGATGTTCACCTCGATGTTCTCACGCAGGTATTTAGGCAGTGCCTTTACTTTCAGCGTCTTCATCTTTACTACCAGTTTACCACCGGCTTTAACACCTTCGGACTGACCAGTAATTCTGATTGGCAGTGTAACAGCAACAGGCTTGTCTTCTACCAGTTCCATGAAGTCAACGTGAGCCAGTTCATCTGTAACAGTGTCAAACTGTTTGTCTTTTAATACACATTTGTAGCTTTTGCTACCTACCTTGATCTCAGCGATCTGGAAATCAGGTGTATACACCAGATTTTTGAAAGCTGTTGCCGGCGCTGAAAAACTTACGGTTTCTGCACCCCCGTAAATAACACAAGGCACTTGTCCCTCAGAACGTGCCTGGCGGGTGGCTTTTTTGCCAAATTCGCTCCTGAGTTGTCCTTCGATTGTTATCGTTTTCATTGATTAAACATTTATGATTATTATAAATAATGCTTGTTCTTATCCCCTCCGGTGACTATGAACGAACAGGTTCGTGATGGACCTGTTTTCGTGCATGTTGCGGATAGCTACTGCAAAGAGGTCCGCTACGCTGATCACTTTGATCTTTGGACTCTGCTGTTTCAGCGGCATCGTATCGCAGATCACCAGTTCTTCCAGTACGGAGTTGTTGATGTTTTCGTAAGCCTTACCACTCAATACAGGGTGTGTACAAAAGGCCCTTACACTTCTTGCTCCCTTCTCTTTCAACAGGTTGGCGGCCTTGGTCAATGTACCTGCAGTGTCGCAGATGTCATCTATCAATACAATATCCCTGTCTTTCACATCTCCTATCACCACCATGGAAGCAATTTCATTCGCACGCTTACGGTGCTTGTCGCAGATCACCATTTCAGCATTGAAATAGGCTGCTACTTCCCTTACCCTGTTGGTGCTACCCACGTCAGGGGACGCAAAGGTAAGATTTTCCAGCTTCAAATTCTCAATGTACGGGATGAAAATTGCGGAGCTATCCAGGTGATCCACCGGGATGTCAAAGAACCCCTGGATCTGGGGAGCATGTAAATCCATGGTAATCACACGGTTAGCGCCTGCAGAAGTCAGAAGGTTAGCTACCAGCTTGGAGGCAATGGCCACCCTGGGCTTGTCCTTCCTGTCCTGCCGGGCAAAGCCAAAGTAAGGGATCACCGCAGTGATATAACCGGCTGAGGCCCTTTTCGCGGCGTCTATCATCATCAACAGCTCCATCAGGTTGTCTGAAGGGGCATTGGTACTCTGTACCAGGAAAACATAATCACCGCGGATACTTTCCATGTAGATGGGCTGGAACTCACCATCGCTGAACTTCTGAATGGTCAGCTTACCAAGACCGTTACCGTAACGCTTTGCAATTTTTTCTGCAAGAGCTGTATTACTGTTCCCTGTGAAAATTTTTACTGATGGTTGCATGGATTATTAGAAAGAGGTTGCAAAACTATGCTTTTTGGAGTAGCTATTCTTATTTTTTTAGTCCTTGTATACCGGGGTACACAATTCCATTATTTCCCAAATAGATAACGTGATTATTTACAATGCCTTACATTCACACTTTGCGCCGTGGTGCCTTATCAGGAGGCTAATTTAAAATAAAATCGGGGGATGTGAAAAAAACCGGAAGGAAGGAATATATTTGCTAAGAATATTAGCAAAATGGAAATGGTAGTTAACCCAGCAAATCACGTTGCAATCAAGGACTGGGCAGTAGATGACCAGCCACGGGAAAAACTGATCAATAAAGGCAGCACAGCTTTAAGTGATGCAGAATTGTTGGCTATTCTGCTCAATAATGGCCATAAAAAAAAGTCTGCACTGTCACTGGCCCAGGAAATATTACGCCTGTCTTCCAACAACCTTGGGGAACTGAGTAAACTGAATGTACAGCAGCTCAAAAAGCTACAGGGAGTTGGCACCGCCAAGGCCAGTGCTATTGTTGCGGCCATGGAACTGGCAAGACGCAGACAGGCAGGATATATGCATGCCAAGAAAACGATCCGCACAGCCGCTGAAGCAGCCCTCTATTTTAAACCCCTGTTAGGCGATTCCTGTTATGAATCATTCCATGTACTATACCTCAACCACGCCAGCCGTGTGCTCCAGCACCGCTGTATCAGCAATGGCGGCATCACCGGTACCGTAGTTGATACAGGGCTCATACTGAGAGCCGCAGTCGAGCTGGGTTCCACACAGCTTATCCTCTGCCACAACCATCCATCCGGCAATCTTCGCCCAAGTGCAACAGATGTTCACACCACAAAAAAACTTATACAGGCGGCTGGTTTGTTTGATATCCGTGTACTGGACCACATCATAGTTTCTGAGGCCGGTTACTGTAGCATGGCAGAGGAAGGATTCATTACATAATATCTCGATATAATACTCTCTTTTTCCTTACATTCGCAATTATTTTATTATCAGATACTAACATGCTCAAAATAGGAATCTTCGGTGTGGGGCACCTGGGCAAGATACATCTATCCCAATGGGCCACTATGAAAGACGTAGAAATAGTCGGTTTTTTTGATCCGGGTAACGCAAATGCCGACAGTGTAGCTCAACAGTACCAGATTCCGAGATTCACTTCCGCGGAAGAGTTGATACAAGCATCAGACGCGATAGACATCATCGCTCCTACTACACAGCACTTCAAATTATGTGAACAGGCTATCCGCAACGGGAAACACATCTTCGTGGAAAAACCGATGACCAACACCATGGAAGAGGCTAAAACACTGGTAAAACTGGTGGAAGAAGCCAATATCAAGTTCCAGGTGGGCCACGTAGAGCGCTTCAACCCTGCTTTCCTCGCCCTCAAAGGACATGAACTGAAACCTATGTTTATTGAGGTGCATCGCCTGGCTGAATTCAATCCCCGCGGAACAGATGTCAGCGTGATCCTCGACCTGATGATCCACGACATAGATATCATCCTCAGCATAGTACAATCCACCGTCAACCGCATCTCCGCCAGCGGCGTAGCTGTAATGAGCGATACTCCCGACATTGCCAACGTCCGGATAGAATTCCATAATGGCTGCGTGGCCAACCTGACCTCCAGCCGCATCTCCCTGAAGAAAATGCGTAAAATGCGCCTCTTCCAGAAAGATGCCTATATCGGTATTGACTTCCTCGATAAAAAGACGGAGATCATTAAGCTGAAAACGCCTGAAGATGAAGGACTCTTTACCCTGGACATAGAAACCAATTCCGGTAAAAAGACCATCGCTATTGATAATCCCGAGATCAAACAGGTGAATGCCATCCGCATGGAGCTGGAACTGTTCCGTGACAGTATCGTCTTCAACAAACCTGTGCCGGTAAATGCAATAGACGGATTACAGGCAATGGAGGTTGCCCACCAGATCCTGGCGAAGATCAATAAGAGCCTGTCTGCAGACGTGGCTCAATAAAATAGCTATAGATTCTTTTCTTTTAACAATGCGCCGGCAATGGTCAGATCAAGCGGGCGCGTGATCTTTATATTGGCTTCTTCGCCAGGTACCAGGTGTACGCGATGCCCCTGGCGCTCCACTACTGTCGCTTCATCTGTAAACAAAGGATCGTAGGGTAATTCAAATGCGGGCAACAACCATTCAGATAAAAACGTCTGTGGGGTTTGTATGATCTTGAACTGTTCGCGGTCTACTGCTTTATTCCCCTCTCCTTCCACCTGCCGGATACTGTCTTTCATATCAATAACCGGAATAGCACTTCCTTTCGTTAAAGCAGCTTCATAACAGGCACGGATCAGCGAAGTGCTGATGAGTGGGCGTACGCCATCGTGTACAAACACAACTGAAGGCCCCTTCACTTCCTGCAGACCATTCTTTACAGAATGAAAACGGGTTTCCCCTCCTTTGACAAGGGTAAGGCCTGCGCCCGTATTAAACTCATGCAGCCAGGGCTCAACATATCCAAAATGCGCTTCCGGTAATACCAATACAATACGGATATCGCTGAAAGCACTCACAAATGCATTCACTGTGTGCCATAATACAGGCTTTCCTGACAGATCGAGGAACTGTTTGGGAACAGTGCTTCCCATACGGGAACCTGACCCACCGGCAACAATGATCGCTATTTTATTACGTTGTTCCATAAATGGCCTTACATGAATAGTCCTGTCCCGTATGGATACGAGACAGGACCTTTTTCAATAGTTCGTTATCGCTTATATGATCAGCATGGCGTCGCCATAGCTGAAGAAACGGTACTTTTCTTTAATTGCCTGCTGGTAAGCTTCCATCACCAGATCATATCCTGCAAAGGCGCATACCATGATCAGGAGGCTTGTTTTAGGCAGGTGGAAGTTAGTAACCAGTGCATTAGGGATGGCGAAATCGTAAGGCGGGTGAATGAACGTATTGGTCCATCCTTCTGCCGCTTTCAGCAGGTTCTGCGCAGTTACGGAAGATTCTACTGCCCTCACGGTAGTAGTACCGATAGCGCAAACCTTACGGTTTTCTTCTTTCGCTTTGTTGACAATCTTAACAGCATACTCATCGATGTTGAAATACTCAGCATCCATTTTATGCTTGCTCAGGTCTTCCACCTCGATAGGACGGAATGTACCCAAACCGGTGTGCAGAGTTACTTCTGCGAATTTAACACCTTTGATCTCCAGACGTTTGATCAGCTCACGGCTAAAGTGCAGGCCGGCAGTCGGAGCTGCCACAGCGCCTTCATATTTAGCATAAACTGTCTGATAACGCTCCTTATCCTCATCTTCCGGCTTACGCTTGATGTACTTAGGCAGTGGCGTTTCACCCAGGGTGTCGAGCACCTGTTTGAACTCATCGTCATTACCTTCGAACAGGAAACGGATAGTACGGCCACGGGAAGTGGTGTTATCAATTACCTCTGCTACCAGCGATTCGTCATCGCCGAAGTATAATTTATTACCCACCCTTATCTTACGGGCAGGATCTACTATTACATCCCACAGACGGTTCTGCTTGTTCAGCTCGCGCAAAAGGAAAACCTCAATCTTTGCACCGGTTTTCTCTTTACGGCCATAAAGGCGTGCAGGGAATACCTTGGTGTTGTTCACCACCATTACATCCTTATCATTGAAGTAGTTGATTATATCACGGAAAACTTTGTGCTCAATTTTTCCGGTGGCACGGTTTACCACCATCAAACGTGCTTCATCTCTTGTCTTGGAAGGGTGCTGTGCAATCAGATTTAAAGGAAGATCGAATCTAAACTGTGATAGTTTCATATTACGGTATGAATAAATTTAAAGGCTGCAAAGGTATTGATAATTATACAATCTATCAAAATTGATTATGGTGCAATTCTCATTCACAAACTTACACATAAATATTTTTAGGTATAGAATTAATCAGCTGCTTTGTATATGCACGCTGCGGATTTTCATAAACATCAACAGCCTGACCGGCTTCTTCAATCTGCCCCTTGTTCATCACCATCATCCGGTCGCTGATAAAACGCACCACCGACAGATCGTGAGAGATAAAGATACTGGTAAATCCGAACTCTTCCCGCAATTGCATCAGGAGATTCAGGATCTGTGCCTGTATGCTGACGTCTAAAGCAGCTACGGATTCATCGCAGATAATAAAAGAGGGATTCAACGCCAGGGCCCGGGCTATGACAATACGCTGCCGCTGCCCACCCGAAAATTCATGCGGATAACGGTCATAATGTTCCGGCAGCAGGTTCACCTTTTCCAGCAGTTCCCTTACCTTTTCACGGCGCCCGGCTTCATTGCCATATAAACCATGTACCTTCATCGGCTCCTGGATAGCCCTTCCTATAGGCTGACGGGGATTCAGGGAGGAATAAGGATCCTGGAAGATGATCTGGATGTCTTTACGCAGGTCCCGCAGCGCTGCGGCTGATAAGCTTGTAATATCCTTCCCTTTGTAAAGGATGCTGCCCGATGTGGGCTCCACCAGGCGTAGTAAAGTTCTGCCCAGGGTGGTTTTACCACAACCGGACTCTCCTACAAGCCCCATCGTCTCCCCTTCCCTGACATTAAAACTAACACCATTGACAGCTTTGGTCCAGGCAAGGACCTTTCCGAATATATTCTTCCTGGCCGGGAACCAGGTATGCAGATCCTTCACTTCCAGCAAAGCCGGACTTTCGGACAAGCGTTGTTCTCTCCTGATCATGACATCTGCCGGGATCTCCAGGCTGCGAACGAATGCTTTTACTTCACTTTCCTTTTCGATAATATTCCCTTGCGGGTCGGTCTCCATAAAGTCACGTGTTACGGGGAGCCTGAACAAGCGTTTGTCAAGCGGGGGCCTGCAGGCCAGCAAACCTTTGGTATAAGGATGCTTCGGATGGGTAAACAATTCCCGTACACTGCCTTCTTCTACAATGCGCCCTTTGTACATGACCGCTACCCTGTCGGCTATTTCTGCAATGACGCCCAGATCGTGCGTGATGAATACCACACTCATACCCGTCTGACGTTGCAAGTCTTTCAGCAGCTCAAGGATGGTCTTCTGAACGGTTACATCCAGGGCGGTAGTAGGTTCGTCTGCTATCAGCAAACGGGGCTGGCAACTGATGGCCATAGCGATCATGACCCTTTGTTTTTGTCCGCCGGATAACTGGTGCGGATATCTCTCCATCAGCAGTTCAGGGTCGGGCAGGCGCACCTGCCTGAACAAAGCCAGTGTGTGTTGCCTGGCCTGTTCCATGCTCACTATCTTTTTGTGGAGGAGCAGCGCCTCCATTACCTGGTACCCGCATTTATGCAGGGGGTTCAGGGAAGTCATCGGCTCCTGGAAGATCATGGCTATTTCATTGCCCCGCCAGGAACGCATTTCTGCTTCTGACAGCCGGACTATATCACGCGAAGGGACTTTGCTTCCCCTTAACTGGTACAGCAGGTTTCCCCCTGTTATCTTACCGGGGTTTTGCAGCAGGCGCATAAGCGATAAGGCGGTTACAGATTTCCCGGAACCGGATTCCCCCACAATACCCACTATTTCACCTGGCATGACGTCCAGTGAAATATCATTGACAGCCTTTACACTGCCAAAAGAAACCGTCAGGTTCCGGATGGATAATAATGGTTGCTGCATATTGAGAACACGGTATTAGAACCGCAGGTGTTTCACTGTCTGGTGACTGTTAATCAGATTTTTCAGGGAATCGATACCGATCCTGATATGCCTCTCCACGTATTCAGTCGTCACTTTCCTGTCGCTCTCCTCTGTTTTTACCCCTTCCGGGATCATCGGCTGATCTGATACCAGCAAAAGGGCGCCGGTAGGGATCTTGTTATAGAAACCGACAGAAAAGATGGTGGCTGTTTCCATATCGATAGCCATTGCCCTGATCTTTTCAAGGTAGCGTTTGAATTCCACATCATGTTCCCATACCCTGCGGTTGGTACTGTAACAGGTACCCGTCCAGTAATCACAGCCATACTCACGGATGGTGGTGGAAATCACTTTTTGCAGGGCGAAAGATGGCAGGGCCGGCACTTCGGCAGGGAAATAGTCATTAGAAGTACCTTCTCCCCTTATGGCAGCGATAGGTAGTATGAGATCACCGATATTGTTCTTTTTCTTCAGTCCTCCGCATTTGCCCAGGAATAACACTGCTTTCGGATGTATAGCGCTGAGCAGGTCCATTACGGTTGCAGCTCCGGGACTTCCCATCCCGAAATTGATGATTGTAATGTCGTCGGCAGTGGCACATTGCATAGGCTTTCCTTCACCGATAATTTCGGTGTTGTGCCATTCAGCAAAATAATTGAGGTAATTACTAAAGTTGGTGAGAAGGATGTGGGATCCAAAGTTCTCCAGCTTTTCTCCGGTGTAGCGCGGGAGCCAGTTAGCTACAATTTCTTCTTTTGTCTTCATAGCCTTTTGGCAAACGAATATACAGAAAAATCTCCTATCTCCGGCTCTTTCGGTAGTGTTATCCCTGTGTTATACCTGTATATGCCTAAGTGCTGCGGCTGCCGGCGCCGCACTACAGGCGCTTTTATCGCAAGGGCTATTATACAAACAAGGCCTGATGCCAGCCAGGTACTATGAGCCGGCCGGTGGCACAATACCGTATATACCTTATCTGTAAAGGGGATCTATGAATTATCTTTGCAGAATGATCGCTATTGAGTTTCCCCCACCGGATTTTAAAATTGTACAGGAGAATGGTAAAACGCTCATTTTTGATCGTTTCCGTAAAAAGTATGTGGTACTGACACCGGAAGAATGGGTACGGCAGAACTTTCTCAATTACCTGGTGAGTACGCTCGGGTACCCCGCTTCACTGATCGGTATTGAAAAGGAAATATACCTGGGCGAGCTCCGGAAACGTTGTGATATTGTAGTATACAACAGGAACATGCAACCCTGGATGATCGTGGAATGTAAGGAAATGGACGTACCGCTTAGCCAGACAACGCTGGAGCAGATCGTCCGTTATCATATGGTGTTGCCAACGGCCTACCTGGTCATCACCAATGGAGTAAATACTTTCTGTTGCCAGCATATGGTGGATGCACAACAATGGGAATTCATTGCACAGTTACCTGCGCACATCTGATACTTTTTTAGCGTGCCATTATCAGGCAACCTGCTTCATATGGAAATCCCTGCAAAACCCTGTACCACAACACTTATATACACGAAGTAAGGGTGGACTTATTCCGGAGTTGAGGTGGACTTTAAACAGGACCAAAAGGGGAAAGATAATATAAAAAGAGGGCGTATCCTGTAAAGATACGCCCTCTTCCTGTAAACTTTTATATTGATATAAAGATCAAGGGAAGATACCTAACTGATCGTAGGCGGCTCCCACTTTATCAATTGCACAAACATAGGCGGCGGTACGCATATCATGAATGTCCGGGTGATTTACCATGATGGCACGCACTTCGTGCAGTGCGGCGTGCATGGTTTCTTCCAGGCCGGAATATACCAGGTCAACTTCATCGGCGCCATGTGCGATGAATTTTCTTTCTCTTTCTGATACTTTCTTTCCGGTGAGGTCTTCGATCACGCTCAGGATGTGGATATTCATGTTCTCGTCGAAGCGTTTTCCCAGACGGCCATAACGCACGTGACTGAGGTTTTTCAACCACTCAAAATAAGAAACGGTTACACCACCGGCATTGAGGAACATGTCAGGTACAACGATCACACCTTTCTTGTTCAGGATCTCATCTGCTTCCGGCGTGATAGGGCCGTTAGCGCCTTCACCGATGATCTTAGCCTTGATACGCGGAGCGTTATCCTTGTGGATCACGTTTTCCAGCGCTGCCGGGATGAGGATATCACAATCCATTTCCAGGCCTTCTTCGTTTTTGGCAAGTGTTTTTGCTCCCGGGAAGTTGACAATGGAACCTGTCTCGTTCCTGTGCTTCAGCACAGCTTCCGGGTCCAGCCCTTTTTCGCTGTACAATGCACCATCCCACTCTATCAGGCCTACGATGATAGCGCCTGCTTCATGGAAATATTTGGCGGCATGGTAACCCACGTTACCCATACCTTGCACGATCACTTTTTTACCGATGATGCCTGGCTCGAGGCCAATGCGTTTCATGTCTTCAGTGATATTACAGAGCTCCTGTAAACCAAAGAACACCCCAAGACCGGTAGCTTCTTTACGACCGCGCACACCACCCTGGGAAACCGGTTTACCGGTTACACAACCGTAACCGTCTACCTCACCCGGACGGAGGCTCATATAAGTATCGAGGATCCAGCTCATTTCCCTTTCACCTGTACCGTAGTCAGGGGCAGGAACATCCACACCGGGACCAATGAAATTCTTCTTTACCAGTTCCGCAGTATAACGGCGGGTAATGTTTTCCAACTGGAATGGGGAATAGTTACGTGGATTGATCTTGATACCTCCTTTGGCTCCGCCAAAAGGAACGTTAACGATAGCGCATTTGTAGGTCATGAGGGCAGCCAATGCCATTACCTCATCCTGGTTAACGGCATCGCTGAAACGGATACCACCTTTACAGGGCAGTTTGTGGTGAGAGTGTTGAACGCGGTAGGCTTCTATTACTTCGATCTTGTCCCCGATGCGTACCGGGAACTTAATCTGGTACACAGCGTTGCAGGCCTTGATCTGTTCAAGAATCCCGTTTTCCCATTTCGTGAATTTTGCGGCTTTGTCAAAACTTCTTTCTACGCTTTTAAAGAAGTCATAATGTTGCTCTTGCGCCATAGACAATTGTTTTGGTATAAATATGTAGAGTTGGACTTATTTGCTATGCAGGTTATCCCGCTGTTCCAGCCTGCTGATCTTTCTGTCGAGCGCTATCAAAAATATCACAATGCCGATAAAGATGATCAGTAGCACTCCTACTATAACATATATCTTGCCATTGCTGCGGAAAAATTCGTTTACAGGTCCTGTTTCTGTATTCTGGTTCTGGTTTTCCTGCGCATTAGCGAATAGAGAAACAAGTAACAGTAAGCAGGTGCAACAGAAAGAAAACGCTTTGTTGATCATTTAAAAATATTTTTTAGCTCTAGTTTTTTATACCGTACAAACAGGGTATAGATCCACACACTCAATAATACCCAACCAATGAATGCAGGGTATAATACCATTCTCATATGGTCATCGGTGTCACTGGATGCAAATCCAGGCGTGGTAGCGCTTCCGGGATGAAGGGAATCTACCATACGCGGGATGATATACGTTAAGGGAATCAACAAAGCGAATGCGAAAATGTTAAACACGGCAGATATCCTGGCGCGTTTGTCAATGTCAGGGATGGACAGGCGCAATACAAGATAAGCCATGTAGATCATGAGCGCCACAGCGGTCAGCATCTGTTTTGGATCGCTGGTAAAGGAGCCTCCCCATGTGTAGGTGGCCCACAGGGTACCAGTGGAGAAACCAAGAATACCATAGAACACGCCTACATTGGCCGCAGCGCTGGCATAAACATCTCTGCGGAGATCGTATTTAGAGAGGTAAAGAACAGAATTGACTACGGAGATAGTAAACATGGTGTACATGCACATCCACATAGGAACGTGAAAGAAAAGGCCGCGGGAAGACTGCCCGTTTGTGCCGATAATCGGTATTTCAATCGTAAATCCAGCTATGATCACATAAACAAGGATTAATACCGCTAGAGCTTTCCACCAATGCTTTGCCATTTTAACCAACTATATTGTGGGCAAACCTACACGTTTTATCACTAATCACAAAATTCAGTAACCTGTTTCCCGTCATCCGGGCCCGGGTTGTTAATCTTTCCACAAAAATGGGAATAAAACCAGGGACAGGGCTACGATCAGGATATCCATACTCCCCAACATAAGGAACATTTTGGGCAATCCGGGCTGATATACGGTGATAAAGGAAGATTTAGCGATATTGGACAGCAACATGAGCAGGGGCAGCATAATAGGGAACCCCATAATGGCCATTAATGCGGCATTCTGGTTAGCCTGGGCGGCAATAGCAGCCAGCATAGTGAAGAGCAGGGACAGGCTGATACCTCCCAACAGGCATATGCCGATAAAATACAGGAAACTGGTGACTGGGTTGCCCAGGAACATCATACAACACACGATGGTGATCAGCGTCATGACACACATCAGTATAATATTGTAGATCAGTTTGGCTACGATAAAACTGCGGGGATGTACCAGGGAATAGAAATACAGGAGACGTCCCCTGTTTTCCTGCAGGAAACTTTTGGCCACAGCATTAACAGCTACAAACAACTGTACCACCCAGAAGAGGGCATTCCAGAGCTTTTCCTCCGGTTTGCTGATCATCAGGTTAATCACAAATACAGTAGATATAATATATAGGAGGATGCCATAAAAGGCGTACTTCTGCCTGAGTTCCAGGAGTATGTCCTTTTTTACCAGCGTGATTGTTTGTCTGAAAGGGCTAGATTTCATGTTGCCGCAAAGATAGGAGAATCACTTATATTCGCTTCCATGAAAAAAATACTGGTAGCCAACCGTGGTGAGATTGCACTGCGTATTATGCGATCAGCCAGGGAAATGGGCATCGCAACAGTCGCTGTATATTCCGAGGCTGACCGTGCCATGCCATTTGTACAATATGCAGATGAAGCAGTGTGCATAGGCCCGGCCCCTTCCAGCCAGTCCTATCTGCTGACCGATAAGATCATGGGCGCTGCCCGACAGACGGGGGCAGACGCTATCCATCCCGGATATGGTTTTCTCAGTGAAAATGCCCGTTTCGCGCAGGCAGTCAAAGACGCCGGACTTACCTTTATTGGCCCCAGCCCTTCCTCTATCGAGGTGATGGGCAGCAAGCTGGCGGCAAAACAGGCCGCTCAGCGCTTTGGTGTACCTATGGTGCCCGGCACAGAAACGCCCCTGCGGAGTATAGACGAAGCCCGGGAGGTGGTAAAAAAGACCGGATTCCCCATCCTGATCAAAGCATCTGCCGGTGGCGGAGGTAAAGGTATGCGGGTCGTCAATAGTGTTGATGAACTGGAAGAGCAGATCAGACTGGCGAAAAGCGAGGCGATGAGCGCTTTTGGCGATGATGCGGTATTTATTGAAAAATATGTGGGCGCCCCCCGGCATATCGAGATACAGGTGCTGGGCGACCAGCATGGAAACTACGTCTATCTGTTTGAGCGTGAGTGCTCTATACAAAGAAGACACCAGAAACTGATCGAAGAAGCGCCCTCTTCCTGCCTGACCCCCCAGATCAGGGAAGCGATGGGAAAATGTGCACTGGATGTGGCCCGCGCCTGCCAGTATTATGGAGCGGGCACCGTCGAGTTCCTCGTAGATGAAAATCTGCAGTTTTATTTCCTGGAGATGAATACCCGCCTGCAGGTAGAACATCCCGTTACAGAGATGATCACTGGACTGGACCTGGTTAAAGAGCAGATCCGGGTGGCCAGGGGCGAAAAGCTGTCTTTCGGACAATCCGACCTGAAAATAAACGGGCACGCCATCGAATTGCGCATCTGTGCAGAAGACCCAGCAAACAATTTCTTACCGGACACGGGTACACTCACTACCTATGTCCGCCCGCAGGGATATGGCATTCGTGTGGACGACGGTTATGAGCAGGGTATGGATATTCCCATCTATTATGATCCTATGATCTCCAAACTGATAGCCTGGGGAGCCGACCGGGAAGAAGCCCGGGAACGGCTGCTGCGCGCCATCAGTGAATATCATGTGAAAGGCATCCGCACCACATTGCCATTCGGCAGCTGGGCCTTGCAGCAGCCTGCGTTTATTAATGGCGCTTTTGACACTAATTTTATCGGGAAGTATTTCACACCACAATCACTGGACCATGCCGACCCTGAAGCTGCCAAAGCCGCGGCGATACTGGCAGTACAGGTATGGCAGGAGCAGCAGCGACGGGTAAAACAACAACCTGTGAACCAGCAGCAAAAACTTTGGAAGAACAGGAAATTGTTAAGATAATACAAAAGCGCAGTACAGTAACGGTAAAACTAACTAGTTTTGTTGCTGTACAAATATTTTATGAAAAGGTTCATTTTATTGGTATTAGATTTTTTTTACCTACCCTTTGCAAAGCTGATGCCTTTGCAAACGTTCCGTTACCTTGCCTGCGGCAGCGGTAATACGGCTATGGATATCCTGTTGTATTACATCAGTTATCATTTTATCCTGAATGAAACACCTGTTCATTTCACTTTCCTGACCATCAGCGCGCACATTGCGGCACTGTTCATGGCCATGACGGTTACATTCCCTACAGGTTTCCTGCTGAGCAAATACATTGTTTTTTCTGAATCCAACCTGAGAGGCCGGGTACAGCTGGTCCGCTATTTCATGCTGGTAGGTATCTGCATCTGCCTGAACTATGGATTTATGAAACTATTCGTGGATTATCTGCATATCTTTCCTACCATCTCTAAAATACTGACAACCATCTTCGTGGTGGGCTTCAGCTACCTGACACAGAAGAGATTTACATTTAAGGTGAAAGAAGGCTGATGATCTGCAATACAAGCCCCTAGGGGTTTGGCTCTTGTAACCACAATATTGTGCTGTAAAAGTTATCAACATAAATGAAAAGGCCGTACCAGAGATGTCTGGTACGGCCTTTTCATTTATGCGACGATTATTATTCTACCTCATTATAGTAGCAATGCCTGCATCTCGGTTCATACAGGTCTGTCTCCCCGAGCAGCACCGTGCTCTTATCTTTTGTTTTCCGGTAAGAGTAATTGGCGATATTGCCGCATTTTACACAAATAGCGTGCAATTTGGTAATATAGTCGGCCTTTGCCAGCAGGAAAGGCATCTGCCCGAAGGGCTTGCCCATGTAATCCATGTCCAGTCCCGCCACTATCACCCTGATACCACGTAATGCCAGCTGATCACACACTTCGGGCAATTCACCATCAAAGAACTGGGCTTCGTCAATACCTACCACGTCTACTTCCTGCGCCAGGAGCAATATCTGCTGCGAGTTTTCCAATGGCGTGCTGACGATGCGGCTTTCATCGTGAGATACAATGTGTTGTACATCGTAACGTGTATCTATCATCGGCTTAAAGATCTCTACTTTTAAGTTGGCTATCCGGGCCCGCTTTAATCTTCTGATCAACTCCTCCGTTTTCCCGGAAAACATTGAGCCACAGATCACTTCTATCCACCCCCTTCGCCCTCCTGCTAGAGAAGGTTCAATAAACATATTTTAGTATTTGATTAACAGTTAATTAAAATGCGCTAACTTTATGCAAATAAAATAAATTCCCCCATATCGCGTTAACAATTAAGGCATGGAACGCATTTTGCATTCAATTTATTTTTTTTACTGCTATGGAAAAAATAAGTGCATTAATTGATAAGTTACAGGAATTAAAGAATTCAAACGCTGGGCTGCAGTCAATCTCCTACTATGTACAGCTGCTTCAGGCAGAGATCTTACATGCAAGGAATCTCGAAAGAGAGCAGGAACGCAGGCAACAAAGGCAGGACAGCCATGTTGCCGTAATCATGCCTTCTACTCCGCTGACCACCACCGCAGCTCCAGCCACTATTGTTGTGGAAGTGCCTGTAACAACATCATCCAGAGAAATTTTACCGGAAAATAAACAGGCAACGCCTGCTGCAGCATATACCGCTGAGGAGGCATCGACCTTGACATTACCCTTGCAGAACACGTCTCTTCCCAAACCGGCTCCTGCTCCTGCAGCCGCTGTGAACGGGACTTCCGCTGTTCCTGTAAATACAGCTCCGGCCACAGTTGCAGCGCCCAATGGTGTTTCTTCCTATCCGGCCGCTGCTCCCACTCCTGCACCTCAACAAATGGAACAGGTTCCAGCAGACAGGAAACCGGCATTCGTCACCATTTACAGTAATACGGAAGCGCCACAACCAGTCAGTGCTCCGGCAGCTAATACTGAGAAAAAGCCTGAAACCAACGGCGTTCGCAAGGAACTAAAAGAACTGAACCAACTGGTAGCGCAGAACACACCTTCACTCAACGACCGGTTGAAACAGACTCAAACTGAACTGGCTGACCGTTTCAACGAAATTCCTGTCAAGGATCTGCGTCAGGCCATCGGTATCAATGATAAGTTCCAGTTCATCCAGGAATTATTCCGTGGAGATGTGGATACTTACGAGCGTTCTGTGAAGACTATCAATGAGCTGAATTCCCTCCAGGAAGCAGAATACTGGATTGAACGAGAGTTAAAGATCCGTCAGGGATGGGTGGACGATAACCGTACCGTAAGACAGTTCTACAATCTTGTCAAGAAACGCTTTTCCTGAATATACTGTAGTATTTTACTGGTAGCTCCCTTATTCTCAGCCACATAATTTTTAGCATTAGCACCGGTTTGCAGACGGATGGCTTCGTCCTGCAACAGTCTTCCCATCTGTGCAGCAAAGGTACCCAGGTCATGGATACTGATGCCTCCACCGGCAGCGATCAATGCTGCCGCTTCGGGGTATTTATGGAACACAGGCCCGAACAATACGGGTTTGCCATAGGTAGCGGGTTCCAGTATATTGTGAATACCATCTTTTCCAAAACCGCCTCCCACATAAGTCACAGCCGCATAGCGGTACAATATCGAAAGCATGCCTACATTATCTATCAGCAATACACGCCCCGGCTGCTTATGCGCCGTCTTTACCCACTCCGTATATCTTATTGCTTCAGGAAACAATCCCATCAGCTTAGTGATATGAGCTGCATCTGTTTCATGCGGGGCAATGATCAGGCAGGAACCTTCACCCTGTTGCTGCCTCCACCAGGCCGACAGCAATGACTCGTCGGTCTCCCAGGTACTCCCGGCAATAATAGCCTGCCGCTTGCCAATAAATTCGCCGATACCCGGCAGTGTACGCTCTTCCTCCTGCAATGCCCATACCCGGTCAAAACGGGTGTCGCCCGCCAGCGCTGCGTGCCGGATATCTATTTGCGCCAACAGCGACATCGATTCACGGTTCTGCACAAAGATGTAGCTGAACTGTTGCAGCAATTTCCGGAACATGCCCCCGTAAGGCCTGAAGAAAGGCTGCCCGGCCCGGAAAATTCCTGAAACAAGGATCACGGGCACCTTTTCCCTGTACAGACGGGTAAGCATATGGTACCAGAACTCGTATTTAATAAAAATGGCCAGGGCCGGCTTTGCGATACGGATAAAATCGCGCGCATTCCCCGGGGTGTCCAACGGCAAATAGCACACGTAATCGGCGCCGGGATAGTCTTTACGCACCTCGTAACCTGAGGGAGAAAAGAAGCTAAGCAGGATCTTACAGTGCGGGTATTGCTGCCGGATCGCTTCCAGGACCGGACGGCCCTGCTCAAATTCGCCCAGGGAGGCAGCATGTACCCAAACGATGGGGCCGGCGCCGGACAGGTGTTGTTCCAGCGCTGCTCTCCAGTTACGGCGCCCTTCCAGCCATCGCCGGGCCTTGGCATTGCCTGTAGCCGCGGCCAGAGCCACTCCTGCTTTATATCCTCTTATTCCCAGATCGTATATGATGGTGCTTACCGGCATGCCTGAAGGTACTTTTACTGTTTTTTGGATCGGCTGCAAAGATACTGCCCTTCCTATGTCAATTTTTGTAAATTTGCTCACTTTAAACAAAATATCTATCCCACACATGGTTCCTATTCAAATGGTGGATTTAAAACGCCAATACTTGAAAATAAAGCCGCAGGTAGATGCTGCGATGGCTGAAGTGCTCGATAATGCAGCTTTTATTAATGGCGCTCCGGTACAACAATTCACCAATGCACTGCAGAGTTATCTCGGTGTAAAACATGTCATTCCCTGCGCCAATGGTACCGATGCATTGCAGATAGCCATGATGGCCCTCGACCTTGCACCGGGAGATGAAGTGATCACACCATCCTTCACTTTTATTGCCACGGCTGAGGTCATTGCCCTGTTACAGCTGAAACCTGTATTTGTGGACGTAGATCCTAAAACATTCTGCCTCGATCCGGA
This sequence comes from Chitinophaga filiformis, assembly GCF_023100805.1. Taxonomy (NCBI): domain Bacteria; kingdom Pseudomonadati; phylum Bacteroidota; class Chitinophagia; order Chitinophagales; family Chitinophagaceae; genus Chitinophaga; species Chitinophaga filiformis. Next base: position 1,848,053 of record NZ_CP095855.1, on the reverse strand, counting down.
GCAGGTGGAAAAGGCCATCACACCAAAAACAAAGGCGATCGTTCCTGTACACCTGTATGGTCACAGTGCAGAAATGGAGCCTATCATGGAGATCTCCAGGAAATATAATATCCCTGTCATTGAAGATAATGCACAGGCCATAGGCGGACATTATACTTTTTCTGATGGTACCACTCAAAAACTGGGTAGCATCGGACAGATAGGATGTACCTCCTTCTTCCCTTCGAAGAACCTGGGTTGCTATGGCGACGGTGGTGCCATCTTTACCAACGACGATGCGCTGGCAGCCAAGATAAGAATGATCGCCAACCACGGACAATCTGCCCGTTACTACCACGACGTAGTAGGCGTAAATTCCCGCCTCGATACACTGCAGGCGGTTGTACTGAATATCAAACTGCCTTTGCTGGATGAATATATCAAAGCACGCCGCGCAGTAGCGGATGCCTATGATGCAGGATTTGCCGGTATTCCGCAGATCACTACTCCTTACAGGGCAGACAACAGTTATCATGTTTATCACCAGTACACGCTACAGCTGAACGGCGCTGACCGCAATGCTTTACAACAATACCTGCAGGAACGTCAGGTGCCTGCAATGATTTACTATCCCGTACCTGCTCACCGCCAGAAAATGTTTGCAAGTTTTGGTGGTGCTGAGTTCAATCTCCCTGTTACTGACAGCCTTACCTCAAAGGTTATTTCATTACCGATACACACTGAAATGGATGCAGATCAGCTACAGCACATTATTGATTCAGTTAAATCATTCTTAAATCAAAACTCCAAATGAAAATTACAGTAGTAGGTACAGGCTACGTAGGCCTGGTTACGGGAACCTGCTTTGCGGAAACAGGCAACGATGTTGTCTGTGTTGACATAGATATCAATAAGGTCAACAAACTTTCCGGCGGGCAGATCACCATTTATGAACCAGGGCTTGAAAAACTGTTCGAGCGTAACCTCAAAGAAGAACGTCTTCATTTCACAACCAACCTCGCTGATGGCGTAAAGCACGGGGAAGTCATCTTTCTTGCCCTGCCTACTCCTCCCGGAGAAGACGGCTCTGCAGACCTTTCCTATATCCTGCGCGTAGCAGATGAGATGGGGAAGCTCATTACAGATTATAAAGTGATTGTTGATAAAAGTACTGTACCCGTAGGTACTGCTGAAAAGGTACAGGCAGCCATTGCGCAGCACTGTAAACATCCCTTTGATGTAGTATCCAACCCGGAATTCCTGCGCGAGGGTGTAGCGGTAGACGACTTTATGAAACCCGACCGCGTAGTGATCGGCACCCGCTCTGAAAGAGCGCGCAAAGTGATGGGCGATCTGTTCGCTCCTTTCGTGCGCCAGGGTAACCCCATCCTGTTCATGGATGAGAAATCTGCAGAACTGACCAAATATGCGGCTAACTCTTTCCTGGCTACCAAGATCTCTTTTATGAATGAAATTGCCATTCTGTGCGAGAAACTTGGCGCTGATGTTGATATGGTACGCAGGGGTGTGGGCAGCGATGACAGGATCGGTAAACGCTTCCTGTTCCCCGGTATCGGTTATGGAGGCAGCTGCTTCCCGAAAGATGTGCAGGCATTGGTAAAATCATCCGAAGACGCAGACTATGAGTTCAAAATACTGACTGCAGTGATGGATGTAAATGAGCGGCAGAAATTGTTCCTCCTGCCAAAGATAAAAGCCTGGTTCAACGATGAACTGAAAGGGAAACATTTCGCGCTCTGGGGCCTGGCATTCAAGCCGAATACAGACGACATCCGCGAAGCGCCGGCATTGTACATGATAGATGCGCTGCTGGCTGCAGGAGCAACGGTAACAGTATTTGATCCGGAAGCAATGGCCAATGTACAACGCGTTATCGGCGATAAAGTAACATATGCTTCCAGCCAGTACGAATGCCTTGCAAATGCAGACGCACTGGTCATTGCAACAGAATGGAGCGTATTCAGAACCCCTGATTTTGAAAAGATCGGTGCTTCTCTTAAAAACAAACTGATATTCGACGGAAGGAACCTGTTTGATGTAGCCCGTATGGCCGAACTGGGTTTCCACTACGAGAGTGTCGGACGTGCTGCTGCTACTAACTAACTTGTTACACATTGCAAATGCCTATCGAAATGAAAAGAGTACTGATTACCGGCGCCGCCGGCTTCCTGGGGTCACACCTCTGTGATCGCTTTATTGCAGAAGGATATCGTGTTGTAGGAATGGACAATCTCCTGACCGGCAACATCAAAAATATCGAACATCTTTTTCCCCTAAAGGAATTTGAATATTATCATCATGATGTAAGCAAATTTGTACATGTACCGGGCGACCTGGATTACATTTTACACTTTGCTTCTCCCGCCAGCCCGATCGACTATTTAAAAATGCCTATCCAGACATTGAAAGTAGGTTCATTAGGTACACACAACCTCCTGGGCCTGGCAAAAGAAAAAAAGGCGCGGATCCTCGTGGCATCCACGTCTGAAGTATACGGCGACCCGACCGTGCATCCGCAGCCGGAAGAATACTGGGGTAATGTAAACCCGGTAGGTCCGCGTGGAGTGTACGACGAAGCGAAACGCTTTATGGAATCCATCACCATGGCCTACCACAATTTCCATGGTGTAGATACAAGGATCATCAGGATCTTTAATACCTACGGTCCGCGTATGCGCCTCGACGACGGCCGTGCACTGCCAGCGTTTATGAGCCAGGCACTGACCGGACAGGACCTCACCGTTTTTGGTGACGGATCCCAGACCCGTTCTTTCTGTTATGTGTCTGACCTGGTAGACGGTATTTACCGCCTGCTGCTGAGTGACTATCACCTTCCGGTGAACGTCGGCAACCCGGCAGAGATCTCCCTGAAAGAATTTGCGGAAGAGATCCTGGCGCTGACAGGCAGCAAACAAAAGATTATCTATCAGCCACTTCCAAAAGATGATCCGAAACAAAGAAAACCGGATATCACCAAAGCCAGGGAATTACTGGGATGGGCGCCCAAAGTGGACAGGAAAGAAGGGCTGAAGATCACTTATGAGTATTTCAAACAAGCTCTTAATAAATAACTCCGGACGGCGGATGGGCCATTACTACCAAAACTGGTTAGGTGAAGGTTCATCCGCAATTCGTAATTTGTAGCCGGAATTAAATAATCATTATGCACAACACCATATTAATCACCGGTGGCGCAGGATTTATCGGGTCTCATGTAGTGAGGCTTTTTGTAAAGAACTACCCTCATTACCAGATCATTAATCTGGATGCATTAACCTATGCCGGTAATCTGGAAAACCTGAAAGACATTAAGGATAAGCCTAATTACACTTTTGTAAAGGGCGATATCACTGACGAACCGTTCATTGATGAACTGTTCGCTACCTATAAGTTTGATGGCGTGATCCATCTGGCTGCTGAAAGCCATGTGGACAGATCTATCATGGACCCGCTGGCCTTTATCAGGACCAATGTCATGGGAACTGCTGTGTTGCTGAATGCCGCCAGGAAACACTGGAAAGACAATTATGAGGGCAAGCTGTTCTATCATGTGTCGACCGATGAGGTATATGGTAGCCTGGGAGCAGAAGGCCTGTTTACCGAAAAAACGGCGTATGATCCCCGTTCGCCTTATTCTGCATCAAAGGCAAGTTCAGATCATTTTGTAAGGGCGTATTACCACACCTATCATCTGCCTGCTGTTATATCCAACTGTTCCAATAACTACGGCTCAAATCATTTCCCGGAAAAATTAATTCCGCTGGCTATTCACAACATCAGGAACAATAAGCCGGTACCAGTATATGGTAAGGGCGAAAACGTGCGTGACTGGCTGTTTGTGGAAGATCATGCCAGAGCAATAGATACTATTTTCCATAAGGGCCGCGTAGGAGAAACCTACAACATCGGAGGCTTCAACGAATGGAAAAATATTGACCTTATTAACCTGCTGTGCATTATCATGGATAAGAAACTCCAGCGTGCACCAGGTACTTCTGCTAAACTGATCACTTTCGTAAAAGACCGCGCGGGCCATGACCTGCGTTATGCTATTGACGCCACCAAACTCAATAAAGAACTGGGCTGGGAACCCTCCCTCCAGTTTGAAGAAGGTCTTGAAAAAACAGTGGATTGGTACCTCGCCAACGAAGAATGGCTGGATCATGTAACCAGCGGAGCGTACCAGGATTATTACAGTGAGCAGTATCAAAAGAGATAAATATGCCTTTTACTGAAACAGGGATCCCAGGGTTGCTGATATATGAACCCCGGGTGTTTAATGATAGCCGTGGCTATTTTTTTGAAAGCTACAGCGCGCAAACCTTTGAACAGCATGGATTACACCTGCCTTTTGTACAGGATAACCAGGCGCGTTCCACCTACGGCGTACTGAGAGGATTACATTACCAGCTGGAGCCATATGCGCAGACTAAGCTGGTGAGAGTGCTGGAAGGAAAGATCATAGACGTGGCAGTAGATATCCGTAAAGGCTCTCCTACTTATGGCAAGGCCTTTTCCATAGAACTGAGCGCTGAGAATAAATTACAGTTGCTGGTGCCCAAAGGCTTTGCGCATGGGTATTCCGTGATCAGTGAAACAGCAGAGGTGATGTATAAATGCGATAACTTCTATCATAAAGCCAGTGAAGGAGGCATCATCTATAATGATCCTGCACTGAACATCGACTGGGGTATTGACCTGGCCGATGCTATTGTATCTGAAAAGGATATAGTGCTGCCTACACTGGAAAATTGTACGCATAACTTCGTTTTCAATTCAAATAAGTAAATGAAAAATATTCTGGTAACCGGCGCCAATGGCCAGCTGGGACAAGCATTGAAAAAGATCGCTGCGGATCATTCCGGGTTTTCCTTCCTGTATACCGACTTCAATGAGTTGGATATTACCAGTGAGGAAGCTGTCAGCAATTTTTTCTCACAGCAGGAAATACACGCCTGTATCAACTGTGCGGCATATACTGCGGTAGATAAAGCGGAGAACGATGAGGAACTGGCCTTCAAACTAAACTTTGAAGCAGTATTGAACCTGGCAAACATCTGTCAGCAGTATAATGCACAATTCGTACACATTTCCACTGACTACGTGTTTGACGGCAAACAGAATGTGCCTTATGCAGAAACTGACGACGCCAGCCCTGCCAGCATCTATGGAAGCTCCAAACTACGTGGCGAGGCGGCGGCCGTAGACGCCAACCCGGATACCATCGTGTTGCGCACATCCTGGTTGTATTCTGAATTCGGCGTCAACTTCGTAAAACGTATGCGTGAGCTGATGCAGGAGAAAGAGCTCCTGAACGTAGTATTTGACCAGGCCGGCACTCCTACCTACGCGGTAGATCTGGCAAAAGCCATCCTGCATATCCTGACAAAAGTATGGGATGCTCCGGCCAGTTATGGCGGGGTGTATCACTTCAGCAACGAAGGGGTAACCAGCTGGTACGACTTTGCAGTGGCGATCCGCGAACTGACAGGCGCATCCTGCACTGTAGCGCCAATCACTTCAGATAAGTATCCTACGCCTGCAAAAAGGCCAGCCTACAGTGTCCTGAACAAACAAAAAATCAAAGATACTTTCGGATTACAGATCCTTCACTGGCGCGAAAGCCTGAAGGAATGCCTGAAAAACCTGTAAACCGGGTTCAAAAAAAGAAAGCCACTGTCCTGAGACAGTGGCTTTCTTTTTTATACGATCAGGCTATTTCTTCACATGCGTGATCTCCATATGGCCTGCCAGTTTACCATCTTTGGAGGTTTCTGTTTTCACCACACCAAAGCCGGGAGCAAACCACTCAGCCGCCACCATTTCTACCGGAATATTCATTCCCATCATTTTCATGGAGAGGCTCATATTATAAGTGATCTTATAACAATCCCAGCTACCACCGGCAGTGGTCACCTTTTCCTTACCCACCACCTTGCGGTCGGTCACTTTATACTGGAGAGTCATATCCATGCCATTGGCATTGCTGCTCATTTCGAATGCGCCATCCGGCAGCGACTGACCTTCCTTCAGGTGAGCCGGATAGTTCAGAAAGGCATTCCCGTCCGATTCCATTTTCATGTCCTGCAGCTGGGGAAGGCTGGGCAGTGACATTTTCATGTCGATCATGATCTCGCCACCATCACATTTGAATTTCCCCTTTCCGGAAGAGATGGTCTTTCCTTTAACATCTTTCAGGGTTGAGGTGAAATCGGATACGCTGGCAGCCCCTTCCTTACTGACAGACAATACGTTGTAAACATTTTTGGCCACAGCAGAGCCCTTTGCATCGAACATGGTCATCTCTACTTCTGCATTGTTGAGCATATAGTAGTAATTCTTGCAGTCCTGGGCACTTAATGCATTGACTGTCAGTAACAGGCATGCGATAAAAAACAAGATTTTTCTCATAGTGTGATCTTTACAGAAGATGGCGGTTTAAGCCGGGATTCAATGTACGAATTTAAGGCACATCGCCGTTCCCCCGCATATCGTTTAAAATTCTTTTCTTACGTTTGCAAAAATTATCCCAATTAATCATGAACCTGATAGAGGAATTACGCTGGAGAGGTATGGTGCAGGATATAATGCCGGGCACAGAGGAGCAATTATTAAAAGAAATGACCAGTGCATATGTAGGATTTGACCCTACGGCAGACTCCCTTCATATAGGCAGCCTGGTGCCTATCCTGCTGCTGGTACACTTACAAAGGGCTGGCCATAAGCCATTTGCGCTGGTAGGTGGTGCTACCGGTATGGTGGGTGACCCTTCCTTTAAAGCAGAAGAGCGGAAAATGCTGGACCTGGATACCCTGGCACACAACCAGAAAGGTATCAAGGCACAGCTGGAGAAATTCCTGGATTTTGATCCGGCTAAACCGAACGCCGCTGAAATGGTCAATAACTTCGACTGGTTTAAGGATATTTCTTTCCTCGATTTCATCCGCGATGTAGGTAAACACATTACTGTCAACTACATGATGTCTAAGGATTCTGTAAAAAGAAGACTGGAAGGAGACAGCGGTATGTCGTTCACAGAATTTACCTATCAGCTGATCCAGGGATATGATTTCTACCATTTATATACTGCAAAGAACGTCAAGCTGCAAATGGGCGGTTCGGACCAGTGGGGCAATATTGTAACCGGTACTGAACTGGTTCGTCGTAAAGCTAATGGAGAGGCCTTTGCATTTACCTGTCCGCTGCTGAAAAAAGCAGATGGTACCAAGTTCGGAAAGTCGGAGAATGGTAATGTATGGTTGGATGCCCAAAAAACATCGCCATATTTGTTTTACCAGTTCTGGTTAAAAACCACCGATGAAGATGTGAAGAACTATATCAAGATCTTTACTTTCCTTAGTCAACAGGAGATCGATGAACTGATCACAGCCCATGATCAGGCGCCCCATCTGCGGCTGCTCCAAAAAAGACTGGCCCAGGAACTTACTATCTTTGTTCACAGCGAAAAGGAGTATGAATTTGCCGTAAAGGCAACCGAGATACTATTCGGTAAAGACACTGCTGATGCCTTGCAATCACTCACAGAACAACAACTGCTGGATGTAATGGATGGCGTTCCTCAGTTTGAATTTTCTGCCGCTGAACTGGAAGCGGGAAAAGATATCGTTTCATTCCTTGCAGAAACCGGAATCCTACCCAGTAAAGGTGAAGCCAGAAAAATGGTACAGAATAACGGTATCAGCATTAACAAAGTAAAGGTGAGCGGGATAGACACCGTGGTTACCAAAAACCAGTTATTGAACGGCAAATATATGCTGGTACAGAGGGGCGCTAACAAATTCAATCTGGTAATAGCGAAGTAAATACAAACAGTATAAGAACAAGGGCTGGCAAATGAATTGCCAGCCTTTATTATTTATATCTTTTCCGTTGGACCTGTAACGTATTATACTACTCTATATCCAATTCCCCATGTTCTCCTTCCTCATACCTTTTACCCCTGATGATCGAGGTCAGCATATTAAAGAAGATCACCATCTTGCTGGATGAATTGTCCCAGTACCAGGCCTGTTTCGTATCCACTTTCAGCAGGCATAACCTGGGGTCGTCAATACCCTCAGGAAACCATACCTCCACTGCCGGTGTCCATAATTGCTTCATTTTCTCTTTATCAATGATGATAGAACCAATACCGAAGATATTCAGGTAGGTGTTGTGCCCCGGATGGGAATAGATCAGGTTGAGCTCATTGTTCTCCGAGATCTGGGTAACCTTGCCCGAATATTCATTGGAAAAGAACCATACATTTCCATCCTTATCCACATCGACAGTGGCCATAGGCCTGGAAATGACATGTCCATGATCGTCTATGGTGGTGAACATGCATACCCGTACTTCATTGATCAGGTCGGAAACCTTCCGGATAGCATCTTCTCTTTTGAGGATTGCTCCCATTTCTTAATGTGTTTGCTATGAAACAATAAATTTCATGCCATAACTAAAAAAAAAGCAGGGTATTGTTAGTACAACACCCTGCTTTTCAGCTATTTTCTGATTCCTTACTTCAGTCCGTACTTATGTTTATAACGCTCGTACAGCTGTTTCTGTTTATTGTCCAGGTTGATCTTCCTGCCCTGGATAAAGGCATGGGTGACTATGCTGCTGCGCATATCCAGCAGGTCGCCGGTACTGATAACGATATTGGCGTCCTTGCCTGTTTCCAGGGAACCGGTGTTTTTATCAATACCCAGGATGCGGGCTGTATTTAAGGTCACGGCGGTCAGCGCCTGTTCCTTCGTAAGCCCATAGGTACTGGCCGTGCCTGCTTCAAAGGGCAGGTTACGCTGTTGCCAGAACCCCTCATTGCTCAGGCAGAACAATACTCCCGCCTGCTGTAACTGAGCGGCTGTTTTATAAGGCTGGTCCACATCATCGTCTGGCGTCAGCGGCAGGCTATGTGGCTGTGTGAGCACAACGGCGATATTGTTCTGTTTCAGAACATCCGCAATGATCCAGGAATCTGCTCCTCCGGCAATCACCACATCGATCCCGAACTCCTTTGCAAAGTCAACAGCTACCAGCATTTCCTTCACCAGGTTGCAGTGAACGAATAGTTTCTGTTCTTTGGTGAACAGCCCTTTTACGGCTTCAAACTTGAGGTTAACTGCGGTATGTTTGTCTTCCTGCAGATAAGCTTTTGCCTCATTCAGAAAGGCACGCACCTTACCTGTCTGTTCTGCAAATTCTTCTGCCCTGTCTTTCGTAACGGTGAAAAAACGTCCCGGCATGGATGGCGGTGGCAGGAGGCTGGGCATATAGAAATGAATGGCCCCATCTTTCCTATAAGCGGCATCTTCCCAGTTCCATGCGTCGAGCTGCACTACAGAAGAAGAACCGGGTATCATTCCTCCTTCAGGCGTTACCTGTGCCAGCAGGATACCATTGGAACGGAGGGTATTGATCACTTTAGAATCAGTATTATAGGCTACCAGTGAACGTACAGAAGGGTTGATCTCCCCCACCTCGGTATAGTCGTTGGTAGCTCTTACAGCTTCTACCTCGGTCAGACCCAGGTTCGTGAGTGGTGAAATAACGCCAGGATATACATGTTGCCCTTTCAGGTCCATAATGGTCCCATCGGCGCCCGGAGCGGGCAGATTATTGCCCACGGCAGTGATCTTACCATTGGAAAAGGTCAATGCGCCGTTTTCAAGCACCTGTCCGTTACCAACATGGATAGTGGCATTGATGATGTAAATGGTCTTTCCCTGCGGCGGGGCAGGATAGATTGTTTCCTGGGCCAATGCAGCCGTACAGGAAAGCGCGGTGATATATGTTAAGATGATCCGTTTCATGATGTTTAGTTGATGCGTCCGGCAATTACAATTCGTTGTTTCCATCTGTCAGGCGTTGCTGATGGCCGCCCTGCAGGTCTTCACAATGGTACATTTCTTCCAGTGTAGTCGAGGCCTTCTGGGTAGGTGTACCTTTCTTTTTCTCTCCCAGCATTTTCAGCACCAGGCGGTTGCGCTCAGTGCTGATACGCTGACGCAGTTCCAGGTCTTTCTCTCTGTCGAAATACACAACACCATCTACCAGGGTCTTGTCAGCCTTTGCATAAATGCTGAGCGGGTTATCGCTCCAGAGTACCAGGTCGGCGTCTTTACCGGCCTTGATACTACCCACACGGGCGTCTACATGCAGGAGCTTTGCCGGGTTGAGGGTCACCAGTTTCAGGGCTTCCTCTTCGGTCATATCGCCGTATTTAATGCTTTTCGCTGCTTCCTGGTTCAGCCTGCGGGCCATTTCAGCATCATCAGAATTGATAGCAACATTCACCCCTACACGTTGCATGATTGTAGCATTGTATGGAATGGCATCCTGTACTTCCATCTTATATGCCCACCAGTCCGCAAAGGTACCGGCGCCCGCGCCATGCTGTTTCATTTTATCAGCCACCTTGTACCCTTCCAGGATATGGGTGAAGGTGTTCACATGGAAATGGAAACTATCTGCTACGTGCATCAGCATGTTGATCTCGCTCTGTACATAAGAGTGGCAGGTAATAAAGCGTTTACTGTTCAGTATCTCTACAAGCGCGTCCAGCTCAAGGTCGCGGCGCTTACCAGGACCGGCCTTTTCATAATCGCGTGCACGGGTAAAGGCATCTGTCAGCACCTGCTCTACCCCCATACGCGTCTGAGGGAAACGCTCGCGCTGGCGGTCGCCCCAGTTGGACTGTTTCACATTCTCACCCAATGCAAATTTGATGAACTGATCTGCGCCTTCGAACTTCAGCGCTTCTGCATCAGCCCCCCAACGTAATTTGATCAGCTGGCTTTGCCCGCCGATAGTATTAGCCGACCCGTGCAGCAGGTGAGACGCAGTTACGCCTCCGCTCAATTGCCTGTAGATGTTCACATCATCAGGATTTACCACATCGGCAATGCGGACTTCTGAAGTTACTGACTGTGTACCTTCATTTACGCCCCTGGAAATAGCGATATGGGAATGCTCGTCAATGATACCGGGTGTAAGATGTTTACCAGTACCATCAATAACGCGGGCATTGCCGGCAGGCAGGTTCTTTCCGATCTGGGCAATCTTACCGTTGCGTACCAATACATCTGTATTTTCCAGTTTACCATCTTTCTCGTTTGTCCAGACAGTTGCATTCTTTATCAGCAGGTCCTGTTGTTTAGGCAATGCTTCCCATCCATAACCATTGAAAGGGAAATAGATATTACCGATCTGCGGAGCGGTTTTTGTTTTAGCTGAATCCTGTTTGGTATATGCCGCATTGAATACAGCGCTCCATTTTACCCATTTTCCACTGGTATCCACGCCTGTACCTGTCCATTCTCCCGCACCGGTTACGCCGCTCAGACGTAACTGAGCACCGCCTTTTTTCAGGGGGAAGGCCAGTTTTACCAGCTGGCCATTTATAGTAAGGGTACCGGCTAAGGTATCCTGCTGTACGAGCGACAATGCCGGCGTGGCAGCAGTTCCTTTTAACAGGAGGGTATATTCGGCATTGCCGGGATTGACAGTGAGAGTATAAGTGCCGCGTACATCTTTCCAGCCTTCATCTTTTACAACATATTTTTTCCCTTGTACCCAGTTCTGGAACAACACCGTATTTTCGTTAAAGATGGTACCGGATGTTAGCAGGAAGTTAGCCAGTTTACCTGGCTCCAGTGAGCCTACCTGGTCGTCGGCCTTAATGATACGTGCAGGCGAAAGCGTTAATGCCTCCAATGCCTTTTGTTCACTGAGACCATATTCAATAGATTTTCTCACAGCTGCGAGCAACTGTTTTACATCTTTCAGTCCGGCAGCAGTAAAGCAGAATGGTATATTTGCCTTTTCAAAAGCAGCTGCTTCTGTCGGTGCCAGCTCCCAGTGTTTCATCTCACTCAGGGCCACGAAGCGCGCATCGTTAGGGTCTTCCACATCTATAGGCTGAGGAAAGTTCAGGGGCAGGATAAACGATGCTTTGGTAGCGATCATTTCAGGTATACGCTGGTATTCATTACCACCGGCCTTGATGATATATTGTACGCCAAATTCATCTCCTATTTTATCGGCACGCAATACATCCCATTTATCTGTTACTTCAAATATCTGAGGTAAAGCACGGTTGTCATTCCAGGCCTGCAATGTAAGGTTAGTGCCTTCTTTAGCAGGATGTGACTGATACCATTGCGCGTCGAGATATGTTTGCCGTAACAGGGCGATACTGCCCATTAAAGAACTGGGATAGTTCTGTGTAGAACTGCCTTTGTCGAAAGAATAATGCGCGCTGGCCTTTTCTTTTATCAACACTTTATTATCACGCTCGTCTGCCAGCGTTACCAGCACACCGGTACCACGGGCTATACCATCCTGCTGATGAGAGAGGACGGCGCCAAAGCCCGCATTCCTGAGTGATTCTGCCGCTGTACCATCTGTCGTAAAAACGCTGGCTGCATTCACTTCACTTTTGATAGCCTGGTTCCATCCATAGGCGCCTTTTGTGGCAGAAAGGAACTGAACATCGCTTCTGTAACCACCTGTGGCTTTCTTTGCGGAAGAGGTTCCGTAATCGCTATACAGGTCTACAAAAGAGGGATAGATATATTTACCTTCACAATCAATTACCACGGCGTCTTTGGGTACAGGGCCATTACCGACACTTACGATACGGCCATTGCGTATCACCAGGGTAGCGTTGTTAAGAACAGTACCTGCGTTTTTTACAATAGTAGCTTTGACAAAGGCATAACAGCCTTCTCTGTTGTCGGCCACTCCATTCACAGGAAAGGTCTCCTGCGCACGGGCATAACTGCCTGCAAGCAGGCCGCCCAGCAAGAGACACAGACGGGAAAGCCGCTTACGCGACGAAAAGATTTTACTCATTTGCTGTTGTTTGACTATTTAGATTTTGGTTTCATAGTATCCTGAATACCAGAAGGGGCCACCAAGGCGATAATACCTGCTGATCCTTAAAAGTAACAAATGATTAATGTGGTGTCCGCATATTTGATTAGTTTTTTGATGATTGGTATTAATATTGCAGTAATTACCTATATTTAAGGAGAGAACAATTCCTTTTTTATGAGAAGAAATATGATCCGTATCAGCGGGCTGCTGGTTTGTCTGTTACTGGCTCTCAGCGGCACCGGCATGGCACAGCAGGGAGACTCCACGACAACAAAAAAGGTACGCTTTACACCCGAAGATCGTGCTAATAAAATGAGCGATAAACTTGACCGGCGGTTAAATCTTTCCAGTCAGCAGGACAAAGATATTCATACGATCAATACTGATATAACCCGTCGTATGGAAGCGCTCAAACACAACACCACGCTTTCCAAAAAAGATAAGATGCAGCAGATGAAAGCATTGAATGAAGAACGCAGCCAGCGTTTTAAATCAGTGCTGACGCCCGAGCAGTTCAAGAAATGGAATGACTGGGAAATGAAGAAGAAAGAACAAATGGAAGCCCGGCTGGATAAGAAGCAACAAAAGCGTAATGCCCGCTGACAATATCACCTTGCTGCCACGCTGATACCTCACGCTTCTGCTGATACTGAAACTGCCCTGGCAGTGATATTGACCGATTAAGCCAACGCCCTGTATACCTTGCGCCTGCTTCCGGCATACCTGTCCGTAGCCTTATTTAACTTTCCCCGCAGCCCTCATATCAGATTATTTTTCTAATATTATGCTCTCTGTACTGCCTGAATAGAGTGTATGTTATAACATACTCTGCATAAGCCAGTCCGTTTATTACAAAAAACATTTCATGTGGATCGCCAGGATCTTTATACACAGTTTCGCCAACTATTCCAGGAATTCTATGACCCTCTTTGCAAGTATGCATTTCACCTCATAACCGACAGGGATGGTAGTGAAGATATCGTCCAGGAAGTATTTACCCGTATCTGGGAAAAACACCAGGAGGTTATTTCATCTCCGAAGATCAGGGCCTACCTGTATCAGGCGGTGAGGAACAGTTGTTTTAATTTCCTGGAACAAAAGAAACGTTCCCCCGTATCCAACACCGACTGGCATAACGAAGAAGATACAGCAATCAGCTGGGACACAGCAGATGGCGCAACAGAAGACAACCTGCAGGCATACCGCGAACTGCTTAAGAACGGCATTGACCAGCTTCCGCCCAAATGCAGGGAAGTATTCCTGTTGAGCCGCTCCGGTCATCTCAGCAACCAGGAAATTGCAGACAATCTTGGTATTTCTGTCAATACCGTCAACAACCAGACCTGGAAGGCCATGAAACTGCTGAAAGCCTTTGCACAAAAGGCTAAGATCTGGATACTACCTTTTTTTTCATTTTTTCTTACAAGACAATAGGAGTTTTTAGAAAAGTCTTGTCTTATATCGGGGATAACTTATGATACAGATACCTGAACATATCGCCTTCATCATTATAAAGCATCTGCGCGCCATTCAGACCAGCGCTGAGGAAGAAACACTGCAGGCCTGGATAGCGGGCAGTGAGGAGCATAAAAAAGCTTATCAGCAGATGGTCAGCTTATGGAAGGAATCGGGCCAGGTGCTCGGACAGCCCGCCTTTGATACCGCCAGGGCATGGGAAAAGCTGGACAGTTCCCTGCATCATGGCACATCTGCGAAAAGCGCCAGGATCCGTTATATGCGACTGGCGCTGGCGGCCTGTGTGGTGGGCGTGCTTGCTCTTGCCGGCTGGATGTTCTATCAGCAGCAGGATAAGACCGTCTTAAAAATTGCGGCAGCAGGTAAAGGCAGCCAGCGGGTAACGCTTCCCGACGGCTCCCTGGTGATATTAAGAGAGGGTGCCTCCATCCGCTACCCAAAAGCATTCGATCCAAAAGAAAGGGCGGTTACGGTTACCGGGGAATCTTATTTTGACGTGCAACAGGAAACCGGTCATCCCTTCCGGATCCAAACGGCCCGCGCCACTATCGAGGTCTTGGGTACCTCCTTTACCATTACCAGCAATGCACACCAGGACCGGCTGGTCGTAGTCAGCGGGAAAGTGCTTTTTAGCGGCAAAGACCAGCATGCCGGCCAGCATGTGGTAACAGCACAGCAGGATGCCGTTTTGAATGAAAAGGGAATTAACATTGTTCCTGTCAGAGATTCCAATTACCTCTCCTGGCAAACGGGCATCCTACAGTTTGACAATACCCCCTTTGCAGACGTGGTGATAACCCTTGCCGACTATTACAACCTGCATATAAAGGCAGACAGCGTACTGACAAGACAACCCGGGTTATCCACAATAACTGCCAGGTTCGAACACCAGCCCTTGGACCAGGTACTGGAGGAAATCAAACTGCTGATCAATGTGAATTACCGCAAGCAAAACGACACCATTATATTCTATCAGTCACAATAAACATCCACTATCCTTTTCTGCAATGCCTATATCCCGTTTTATCCTTGCCCTGGCCGGCTGCTTTATACTATCAGAAAGCGCGGCACAGGGCAGCCTCTTAAAGACGAAGTTTTATTGCCGGGCCACCTCCGGCAAAACTGCAGCCATACTTCGCGAGCTATCCGGCTATTGCGGTGTTGCCATTGAGTTCTCACCCTCCAGCCTGGATACCACTAAAAAACACAACCTCGCGGCAGGAAGAACCACACTGGGTGCTGTACTCGATAAAATCCTGGCTGGCCAGTACGTTACCGTTGCCGAAAGAAATAATAAGATCATTATTGGCAAAAGCAACATTCCTCTCCCCGACGGCTACCTGCTGGAAAAATACCTGCTGTACGGTTATATCCAGCAGGAAAGCGGACTGGAACCCCTCCCCTTTGCATCCATCACCATCATGCCCGGCAACCGTACCATCCAGTCGAACGTACATGGCTTTTATAGCCTGAACCTGCCGCCTGGCCAATACATACTAACGATCTCCTTTTCAGGCACCTCTTCCAAAACCGTAGCGGTGGACCTGCAGCAAAACACGGCCATGAACCTGGTGCTCTCGCCCGTACTGCTTCCGGAAGTACAGGTCGATGCAGGTAACCTTCCCCGCAGGGATGCAGCTGTAAAGCTGGACAGGTACAAGGGAGGCATGTACAGCAATATGCTGGGAGAAACAGATCCTGTCAGGTCTATGTACCTGTTGCCAGGCAATACGGAAAGCCAGGAATCCGGTGGTAAGCTGCTGGTACGCGGAGGTGATCCGGGACAAAGTATGTTCCTCCTGGACGGCAATCCTGTGTTTAACCCCGCGCACTTACTGGGAGAGGTTTCCATATTGGGCAATACCAGCATCAAGTCAGTACTGCAGTATAAGAATGACTTTCCCAGCCGTTTCAGCGGCGGGCTTTCTTCCATAACTGCCATCAACACAAAGGAAGGTAATATGGAACACTGGAGCGGGGAAGCAGATTTGGGGCTTAGCTCCCTGGCCTTTGCCCTTGAAGGGCCGCTGAAGCAGCAACGTACTGCCATGATGGTATCTGCCAGGCAGAGTTTAGGCGAGTCGGTTTACCACGATATATTCACTTACGATGCCAATTTCGGTGATGTACACCTGAAGCTGACCCATCTCCTTAACAGGCAAAATAAACTGATGATCAGCAGTTACATAGGTAATGACAGGCTGGAACTGACACAAGACAACAGCCAGTACCTGCATCGCTGGAATAATACGCTGACAACCGTGAACTGGAACAGCATCATCGGTAAGCGCGTATTTGCGAATACTGCCTTTAACTATAGCAGCTATAATAACTACATGTCCATCATGTATACACCTCCTTTTGAAGGAGGCAGCGGTGGCCTCTTTGAACGCGCCTCCCTGAACAACTATTCATCCGGTAAACGATATGAGGGTAAAACAGATATTGAGATCACCACCAATGATCATCTGCAGCATTTTTTCGGAGGACGACTTGAACATACAAGCATACAACATTACCGTACACTGCTTGACAGCGACCTTAAAGAAGATGCTGATGATTTCAGCAACAGCGCATCTCTTCCTTTCTCTGATATTATGTTGTATTATGAAAGTGCCTTCAGGGCCGGCAACAGATGGCTGCTCAGGGCCGGTGTACATTTCAATGAGTACAGGCAAAACACATTTCATTACCACTCCTTTCAACCCAGGATCTTTTCCAGTTTTGTGATCGATAAACGACAAAGGATCAACGTAGCATATACACATATCGGGCAGCTACTGCACATGATCACAAGCCCTTACACAGGCATTGACAGGGAATTGTGGCTTCCTGCAAATGAAAGACTGCAACCGGCAGAGAACAGGATGGTCAATATCGGTTATGAATATAAAGACAAGCAATCGCTGAATATCACTGCAGACGTTTATTATAAAAAGATCCGCAACCTGGCGATGTTCGCAGGAAAGAGCAATATTCTCTATACCACGGACAGCACTGAAAAAAGCATTGTTACAGGTACTGGCTGGAGTTATGGTGCGGAAGCTGCCATTGAAAAAAGATTTAACAAATGGAAGATGCTCCTGTCGTATACCCTGTCCTGGAGCTGGCGCAGGTCGGACAGTTTAAATAAGGGCGAAAAACTGCCCTACCGCTATGACAGGCGCCACAACATTAATGTACTGTTTGGATACCAAGCGCTTAAAGACCTTGAAATAAGCCTCCTCTGGCATTTTCATACCGGCGATTTCATCACATTACCTGCATTGATCTCTTTCAAACCGCAAGAAAGCTTCTCCGGCTCCAATATGGGCGCTGTACCTTTCAGGGGAACTGTTTATAACAGGATGAACCTGAATGCCAGTTATCGTATTCCTACCCGTGGCCGGTTCAAACACGCGGTAGGCAGTGGCGTTCATGCCATCATGCAATCGCATGAACAGTATATGACAACGGTTGCCACCACTTCCCGCAATTATACGATGCCCCTATATCAGGAACAGCTATTCAGATTTAACCCCTATTTCAATTATAAATTAAGCTTCTGAGTTGTAGTGCCGCATTATTTTTTTTGACGCGCATAGGAGTTTTTCAAAACCTGCTGTCTTAACTGCAGAAATCATGTTTAATTCCTTTAGACTTATGCGTACAACAACATTAAGAGCATTATTATTACTGACTGTAATATACCTGATCGCTTCATGCAGCAAGAAAGAGACTGACATTATCCCCGACAGGCCCAATCTGCCTAATCCGCCCGACTCTTCTCATCAGCCGGGAGATTCCCTGCCGGGAGACTCCGCAATAGTAGCGAACTACCTTGCTTTCAGCAGCCGCGGGCAGGAGATCGCTGATGAGATAAACACAGCGACTGTAGCGCTGAAACTGGACAAGCCTGCAAAAAAACAGATCACTGTTACGATTGAATTTAGTAACAAGTCCATCGAATATGGCAAGGACTATACAACGATACCGGCGGCAGACTTAGGAAAGCTGAAAATAAATATAGCCGCAGGCACAAGTGCATCCAGCTTTGTGGTAAATGTGCCGGCAGACAAACTGTTTAAAGAAGGCGATGGAATAGATTTCCGCATCACCGCTGTAGATACGCCTGTCAGGATCGGCAATGATGCTGTACACGTGCTACGGTTCCTGGAGAAGCAGTCCCTCGATTCATTGATGAAGATGAACCTCAACACGGGTAGTTATGGGGTTAACAAAGTGTTTGTAGACCTGAGTGAAAACAAACAGCAAGCAGTTGCGCCTACCAAATGGGACTTTGGTTTCTATTCCGGAGGCGACGATTTCAGGGTGATACTTAATTCATCTGCAGGTATGCTGGTAAAGCGACTGAACAAGAACGACCTGAATGCAGTAACAGCTAAAGATACCGTAGACCTGGCGCAGGCAGAAGATCTTATATTCAGTGAAGCCCCGTATTATTTTGCACCTTCTTCGGCTGCATTTGACGATGCCGGCGGCGACCTGACAAAAACTGCCATCACTGCGGTATCTGCCAACGCTGCCGACAACAATGTATACATCGTTAACCGCGGCTGGAACACAGGTACGACAAACGGTAGGAGACCATGGCAAAAGATCCGGGTACTGCGTAATAATTCCGGTGGCTACACTTTACAGTATGCGGATATAACTGCAACAAGTTATAAGACCATCAATATTCCTAAAAATGACAGGTACTTCTTCAGCTATGTATCGCTTAACGAAGGACTGACAACGATAGAACCCGAGAAGAAGCAATGGGATATTGCACTCACCTGGCTGCCTGTCAACGGGAAGGCTTCCAGTGGTGAAGACGTATCAAGTTTCCAGTCGAACGTTTTGATACAGAACAGGAACGTAACAGTGGCACAGGTATCAACCAATACCCGTTCATTTGCATCGTTCGCCAGGACCGATCTGGCAGGCCTGGCATTCAGCAGTTCCCAGATAGCCATCGGCACCTCCTGGCGGCTTTTATGGAATGGCGTATACACCGTTCACAAGGATGTATTTTATGTGATCAAAGACGGTAATGGCCGCATCTACAAACTGCGGGTCACCAACCGTGGCGATCAGTATTCACCGGAGATCGAGTATGCTCCTGTCAAATAGATCAACCCATATCCTGTTGTTAAAAAAGGTCCTGCACATGCGGGACCTTTTCTATTGAAATACGCGCGTATTTACTTTAATTTCGGTTTTATGACCAATATAAAGCGGGAACACGCCATCTCTATATTCAACGCTGCGGTACATGCGGTTCAACCATCGCAGCTCATGCAGCAGCATGTGCAGTTGCGCGATGACATATTAACGGTATGCGGTAAAACATTCTCATTGCCGGCGGGAAGGCCCGTGTGGATATTTGGTGCAGGTAAGGCAGCAGCTGCAATGGCGCAGGCGCTGGAAGCAATATTGCCCCATGTCAGGCTGCAGGGCATGGTCATCACCAAATACGAACATGCGTTACCGTTGCAGCAAATCCATGTTGCGGAAGCCGGGCATCCGTTGCCGGATGATAATGGCGTGAGGGCCACGGCACAAATGGTAGCGCAGCTGCAATCAGTACAAGCGGTTGATGTGTTATTGTTCCTGCTTTCAGGAGGCGCCTCTGCCCTGCTGGCCGATTATCCAGAAGGGGCCAGCCTGGTACAGGTGCAGCAGGTGTTTGAACTGTTGCTGAAAAGCGGTGCAGACATCCATGAAATGAATGTTGTACGGAAGCACCTGTCGGCAGTGAAAGGTGGTCAGCTGGCATTACTGGCAGATACCAATGCCTGGTGCAGCCTGATACTCAGCGATGTGGTGGGCGATGATCTGTCTGTTATCGGTTCGGGACCAACCGTACCGGATCCTTCCACTTTTTCTGATGCAGTTGCCATACTGGATAAATACAATTTGACAACACTGTTACCGGCAGCCATACAAAACCACCTGCGGCAGGGTTGTGCCGGCACTATCCGCGAGACGCCCAAACCGGGGCATGGGAGATTGAGTGCTGTAAATAATTTCCTGATCGGCAGTAATGCCATTGCATTGGAGGCGGCTGCACAGAAAGCGATCAGCTTTGGTTATGCCACACAGGTGTTGACCTCTACCGCCAGGGGGCAGGCCACTGCTATTGCCGCTGAACTGGTGACGGCTGCTGGCAGCTGGAAAGGCAGCCGGCCGGCATGTATCTTAATGGGCGGCGAAAGTACGGTGACAGTGACCGGGCATGGCCTGGGAGGGCGTAATCAGCACCTCGCACTTGCAGCAGGCCTGTTACTGGCCGCACAAGCAGGCATTACTGTTCTGAGTGCAGGCACAGATGGTACCGACGGCCCTACAGATGCCGCAGGCGCTGTTGCAGACCCTGAGCTTATGCTCCACGCTGCAGCGCAGGGCCTGGATGCAACACATTATCTTGCACAGCATGATGCTTATCATTTTTTTGAAAAGGCAGGAGGACTAATCAAAACCGGGCCTACACAGACCAATGTTATGGATATAATGCTCGCAATCATTTCATGAAGGTTGGTTCATCTTCCCGGATTTTCTTAGGTTTGCAAAACTTTTACAGGGACAGCGTCATCATAAACCGTTGGAGTACACGTAATTCCAGTATGAAAAAAGGAGTAGGAATATGACGATGGCCTTGTGATGCAGAAGAAATCATTTATTACTAAATCATTAATTATTTTCCGGAAGTCCTATTTTTGGGACTCAAACCTTGATATGCGTATGCTAAGAATGGAACAGACATGGCGTTGGTTCGGACCGAATGATCCGGTGAGCCTTGCCGATATTAAACAAGCCGGAGCAACCGGTATTGTAACGGCATTACATCATGTTCCCAACGGAGAGATCTGGACGGTGGATGAAATACAGAAGCGGAAAGAGATGATCGAAGCTGCCGGTCTTACCTGGTCGGTAGTAGAAAGTGTTCCTGTTCATGAAGATATCAAGACCCAAAGCGGACGATTTAAGGAATATATACAGCATTACCAGCAGTCGCTCCGCAACCTGGCGCAATGCGGTATTTATGTTGTGACGTACAACTTTATGCCGGTGCTGGACTGGACAAGGACGGACCTGGCTTACACGGTTGCAGATGGTTCAAAAGCGTTACGTTTTGAAAAAGCCGCGTTCCTGGCCTTTGACCTGTTCATGTTGCAGCGCCCGGGTGCGGAGAATGATTATGATCCTGCAGAAATATCCATGGCAAAAGAACACTTTGACAGTATGACCGATGCTGAAAAAGTATTACTGCAAAGAAATATCATTGCGGGCCTGCCGGGTTCTGAGGAGAGCTTTACCTTACAGCAATTCCAGGCCGCCCTGGATAAATATAAAGGCATTGACGCCACCCAGCTGAAACTGCACCTGTTCTACTTCCTGCAGCAAATAGCCCCTGTAGCAGAAGAAGTGGGCATAAAACTGGCTATCCATCCCGATGATCCTCCATTCCCTATCCTGGGACTGCCAAGGATCGTCAGCACGGAGCAGGATGCCAGGGAGCTGCTGGCAGCTGCGCCATATGCGGCTAACGGCCTTTGTTTCTGTACCGGCTCTTATGGCGTACGCGCAGACAATGACCTGCCGGGTATGGTGGAACGCCTGGGTGAACATATTCATTTTATACACCTCAGAAGCACACAAAGGGACAGTATTGGCAACTTCCACGAGGCCAATCACCTGGAGGGAGATGTGGACATGTACGCGGTAGTAAGGGCCTTATTGGCCATTATGCACAAGCGCAGCGTGTCTATCCCCATGCGTCCCGATCATGGCCACCAGATGCTGGATGACCTTCACAAAAAAACAAACCCCGGTTACAGCGCTATAGGCCGCCTGCGTGGGCTGGCGGAATTACGGGGCCTTGAGCTCGGCATTGCACGCTCTCTTTTCAATAAATGAAAGTCCACACCTGCTGCCCATTGGCAGCTCTATAAGGTTGGGATCAGGAATGAGAGGGTAAGCAGCTGGTTACAGGAACGCTGATGATATTTATTTAATAGCTCCAAAAAATCATTGACAATGAACAGTTCACTGGATGAGCAATTAGAGCAGCATCTGGCGCAACGGCAACATAGTCTTATCAGGTTGTTAGGCTTGTTGAAAAAGGATATGGACTGTAGAATAACCGCAAAACTACAGCACAAGGGGTACAGCAACTTCAAACTGGGAGACCTTGTGCTGATCGTGAATATTGAGCCGCAGGGTACCATCAACAATGAACTGGCTAAAAAAGCCCGTATCACCAAACAGGCCATGAGCAAAGTGGTAAAGAACCTGGAAGCGGAAGGGTATATCAGCACCTGCAAACATGCCAGCGATAACCGGGCATCACTTATTTCCCTGACAGACGAAGGTAAAAAACTGATTATCTGTGCGGCAGAAAGCTTCGAGGAAATACAGGAGGAATATACCCGCATCATCGGAGAAGAGGACGCTACTGCGCTGAAACAGGTATTAAGGAAGCTGGTGTACCACCTCCATCCTGAACAATGCTGATGCCGGTATTATTTTATTGCTTTCTGATATGCATTAAAATTCCGGCAACAGCTACCCCGTTTATGCTTATTTAAGTATAAAATGTATGACCACTGCTGTCATACAAATATGAAACTTGGGTCATAGACTGAAAAATAAAACATAACTGTCCACTTTTATATGTTCCGACGCAGATTCCGGCACAGGCATTGTATTATTATTTTTGTCTATTGACCAGTGATTTAATACTTTTAATATCAAGTAGCAGACGTAGCAACTTATGGTTTCCAGCCGGATAATAAATAATGACGATGAATATATTGATGGTTTGCTAGACAGCTCCCCTGCCATTGTAGACGCCATTTACAAGCGCTTCGCCCGTAAGGTGAAACATATGGTAACAGGCTGGGGAGGCAATATAAAGGAAGCAGCCAATGTATTCGAAGATGTGCTGATGGCGATATACGACTATGCCCATCTTCATAAATTAACCCTGACCAATCACTTCGAGCCTTTTTTCCTGTATGCCTGTCAACTGAAATGGAAGCAGGACCTCATGCAGAAAGAGCCCGGTAAGGCTATGTCCTTCCATCCGGTAGCGCCCGCCCCAGGCCTTGACGAACAGCATATCAAATACATCGAAGCAGCATTAGCTGCACCCCACGTCAGGCAAGGCGCGGACAATACCAGGGAAGAACTGGAAGAAATAATCGCCGACCAGCGGGAACGCTGGTTTCATACCAAAGATGGCCCTAATAAAAAAGTAAGCATCTACGTGATCATAACGGCAATTATAGGCGCCGGCATGGCGGGCCTGTTGTTTGTCAGCCCCTGGCATAAGGACATCTACCGTCAGTTCTCGGGAACGGAGATGGTACATTCCAATCATCTGGCAACAGAACAGGATACCGCATTACTTATGCATCAGGCAGCAGCAGCCTTCAATCATGGTCATTTCAATAAAGCGATTGGCCTGCTTAATCAGGTAATAGTTAGGGACTCCTTAAATTCAACAGCCCGTTACTACAGGGGAGTCAGCCTTGTAGACGAGGGTAATCTCGTGGAAGCGCGTAAAGATCTTCAGATAGTATTCAACAGTCATTCTCCCTTCCGCTATGATGCCGCTTTCTATATGGCATTAAGTTATATCCGTGAAAGAGATAAGCAGCAATGCCTGGAATGGGTGCTTAAAATTCCGGAAAATGCCCCTATTTACTGGAAAGCAGCAAGGCTCAAAGAGGAACTGTCCTACTAGGTCAGTTCAGGTGGATCATGTGCTTGCTGAAGTGAATGATACTTTCTACTTCTCCTTTGATCAGTTCGTAGATCTTGACATTGTCTTTTTTGATCATAATGAGTTGTTGCAGAACGAGGTAGTAGGTTTCTCCTCCATGGCCACTCATCTGGGCCTTTAAGATCTCTTTTTTGACTTCTTCAAAACCAACAGCTCCCAGCTTTTGGTAGATTACATTAAGTTCTTCAATCCATTTCATAGGTTATGTGTTTTTTTGCATAGGCATATAAATTTATTCATAATATAATTAATAAACAAGGGGTTGGAGATATTTTTTTTATTGTGCGCCCATACAATTTATCCCTTTTTCATCCGTCTACATTCCTGGAAACAATTATATCATGTCTGCTCCCATCCCTTTTATCACTTCTTACAAGTTGGAGAATATTTCCCCGGCAGGTATTCCCTTCATGATAGAAAAGCTATCGTCTGACGTAGGGAAGGATGAAAGAATGATGCATCTGCACCGCCACAATTTCTACATGCTCGGGCTTTGCCTGGAAGGCACGACCACTCATATGCTGGACTTTAAGCAGGTCACCATAAAAGCGGGAGAAATGATGCTCCTCATTCCCGGGCAGGTACACCAGGCAATGGCGATAGACGGCTATGGGAGTGATGGTTATGTAATCGTATTTACAGCGGATTTCCTGCTGCCGATGCAGACGGTATTGCCGCATGAGCCAACAGATCCTGTTCACCTGCCGGAAGCAGACCTGCAGCACGTTATCCAGCTATTCAGCCAGCTGGAAAAAGAATATACTGCGCGCTTACCACAATATGTGGCAATGTTACAACATTACCTGGCGCTGCTGATCATGCTCTTTCACCGTCATGCCACGCCCAATGCACAGGCAGGCCCCGCCCTGCTGATACGCTACCGGGAATTACTGTCCAGGCATTTCATTGAGTGGACCAAACCGGCACAATACGCCAGCGCCATGCATGTCTCTGCCGATCATCTGAATGAAGTGGTAAAACAACATACAGGGCAAACCGTTTCTGCACACATCAGCGAGCGACGTATACTCGAAGCGAAACGCCTGCTGTTACATGCCAAAGAGAGCATTAAAGAAATTGCCTGGCATCTGCAGTTCAATGAAGTATCTTATTTCAACCGCTTCTTCAAACTGCATACAGGCTTCACTCCTGCCGCCTTCAGAGAGAATGCCCGGGAAAAGTATCTATCTAACCCGGAATAATATAAATACCAGCCACACACACGCCTTTAGTTTTGTACTATGTCATACCTGAAAGAAAAAGCCTCGGCATTCCTGATGTCGCGGTTAGGAAAAACCGCGCATGTTATAGCCGCGGAATATATTACGGATAACCTGATCGCCCTTAAACTACACATGCCTCACTTTGAGAAATGGCGCAGTTGTCAGCACCTGAAAGTTGAAACAGCGAAGTCTCACTTGCGCGACTATACGCTGGCACAATGGGATGACGCCAATAAACAAGGTATCCTGCTCATAGATGTTGGCCACGATGGTCAGGGCAGCAGGTGGGCCAGGCAACTGCAGCCCGGGCAAACCCTGATGTACGTTGGCCCCGGAGGCGGCATTCATCAGCCGACAGCCTCGGCACACCTGGTAGGGATAGGCGACGCCAGCGCCATCGGGCAGTTCACTTCCCTGTACCACCGTAAAGGGCCACAACAGCCTTTACACGCCCTTATCAGTCATCAGCACGCATTACCCGCCAAAATATTGAATATGCCAATTATGACCACGTATGACCACATTACGGGCATAGAGCGCTGGTTGTTGCAACAGCCCCTTCCCATGCACGATACAACATTCTATGTGGCCGGGCATATTCCCATGGTGGTGCAGGTAAGGAAACTGCTTAAAAGGCTGGGCGCCCAGCAGATCAAGGCCCAGGGATTCTGGCAATAAAAAACGCCCCGTAGAAAACGGGGCGCATCTTTATAGCCGAATTAATCAATTATAACCATCGTTCTGTTTCAGGTTGCCACCTCCCAGGTCAATCTGACGCTGTGGAATCGGGAACACCCTGTTTTTATCCGCAAATGTTTTGCCATGAGCGGCAAACGCTGCTGCTGCCCGTCCGGGCGCCAGTGCATTCTGCCTCATCAGGTCAAAGAAGCGGTCATGCTCCATGGCCAGTTCCACTCTCCTTTCATGCCAGATAGACTCCCTGGTCACGCTGCTGACAGGGCCTAAGCCGGCACGTGGATGTAATGCGTTGATATCGGCTATTGCCGCACCGGGATTACCTAAAGCCAGCGCTGCTTCTGCATGGATCAGCAGGATCTCTCCATACCGCAATATACGCAGGTTCTTCGGCAGGCGTCCCCTGTTACCGCAGTTGGATTCGGCAGCCTGGCTATGATAGGATTTGTAATTATAGCGTGCACTTTCCACACTGTCCCGGCTGGGTATGCGGAAACCATCCCACAGGAAGGTGCCGTTCGGATTGATGAAAATAATGGTAGCCCCCTCCCTGAGATCGCCATCGTCATACTCGTCCACGAGGCTTTGAGATGGGGTACCAAATCCCCAGCCAAGGTCAGCCCATCCAAATTTACCACCAGCACGGGGAGCCTGGCATTCTGCGTAGTTGGCAATAGCCGCTTCACAGGCGGAATTGATCCCGGTCTGTACCTCAAACAGGGATTCCTTACTATTGGCCCCCGTTTCACGCCAGATCTCAAAATAGCTGTCCAGTAAACCATAGGCGCCTACCTTCTGCGTGATGATGGAATCTGTAAGGCTGAATGCCCGCTGCCAGTTCTGACGGTACAACATCACCTTGGCCAGCATACCGGCGGCAGCCCCCTTTGAGGCCCTGCCAGCCGCTGAATTGGCCGCCCCCTTGGTAGCCACATTAGCCAGTGCATATTCAAGGTCTTCGATGATCAAAGCATAGATCTCATCGACACTGGCCCTGGTTTGAAACGCAGCGCTGCCTGCTTCCTGGGGTGTGATCACCCTGTCAATTTTAGGCACGCCTCCAAAGAAACGCACCAGGTCAAAATAGAAATAAGCCCGCAGGAAACGCACTTCTCCTATCAGCTGATTTTTCATTGTTGCATCCAGCGTACTTGATTCCAGCGAAGACAGGGCCTGATTGGCGCGTGAAACACCCAGGAAGAAAAGTCGCCAGATGCTGTTCAGCGTATTCACCGAAGCATCCATCGTGAGGTTGTCAATAGCCCCCGAGTTAGGCAGATCATCACCGGGATTACTGCCTTTATCTGCATCATCAGAGGCAATGTTTGTCATCTGCACATAGGCAAAGCCATGCATATCCCCTTCCCACATAGTGTTGTACACACCTACCACCAATTTTTGCGCGGTAGCAGGGTCCAGGGCGGAAGCCTCCTGGTCCAGCTGTCCCTGAGGTTTTACATCCAGGTAATTACTGCAGGATGTGATGCTGGTCAACAGTGCCGTCATGAGACAGCAACAGATCGTTTTATGCTTGCGTATAAGATTCATTTTGTTCCGTTTTTAAAATGTGACATTAACGCCCAGCGCAAAAGTGCGGGTGGTTGGATAAGCGCTCAGTTCAATACCGGCATCGAGGATACCGCTTTTGTTGTTGGTGGCATTGGCATCGTCAATAGTACCACCGGGCAATTCCGGACTGAAGCCACTAAACTTCTTCAGTGTGAAAAGGTTCTGTGAAGTGGCATACACGCGGAAGCTGCTGATCCCGATCGCCTTCATAGATCTGGCGGCGAAAGTATATCCCAGCATCAGGTTGTTAAGGCGCAGGTAAGTACCCGATTCCACGAAATAGGTAGATGCAGGCGTATTGGACTGAATAAGCCGCGGATCAGTGGATGAGGGGCGGTTGGCCTTCCAGCGCTTTTCAGCATAGTCAGCCTCAATATTGTCTGCCGGGTCAAAACGGAATGCCTTTTTACCGTTATAGATCTTGTTGCCGGCGTTGCCATAGAAATTGGCACTCAGGTCAAAACCTTTGTAATTGAGACCAAGGTTAAATCCGAAGAAACATTTAGGCTGGAAGGAACCTGCGTAGATCTTGTCATTATCGTCAATATCTCCGTCGCCATCCACATCCCTGTATTTCAGATCACCCGGAGCGGCGCCCGGCTGGAGCACATTGCCATTGGTGCCCTTGTAGTTATCTATTTCCGCCTGGTCCCTGAACACGCCAATAGCATCCCTGACATAGAAACTACCCACAGGATGCCCGTTGTCGGTACGGGTCACAAAACTCTGCTGACCAACATTACCACCGAGTAAGGCCTGCCCGCCATTAAGGCCTGTCAGCTCGTTCGTGTTAAAGGTGATATTACCCCCGATATTATAGCTCAGGTCATCGGTTATCTTATCCTTCCAGTTAAGGGAGATCTCCCAGCCCTGGTTCTTAAAAGAGGCCGCGTTAGTGATGAAGGAATTATCCTGGTCACCAAGTATTGCCGGCGTATTGACAATCACCAGCGCATCTGTTGTCTTTTTACTGTAGTAGTCCACCTCGCCGCTCAACTTGTTCTTCAGCAGGGTGAATTCCAGACCGACATCATACTGGGTGGTAGCCTCCCATTTCAGGAAAGGGTCTTTGATCTCTTTCAGGGCGCCACCGATGTTCACAATACCGCCAAATACATAGGGAGCATCCACACTGGTCACCGCGATGTAGGCATTGGTGGGTATATTGTCATTCCCCAGTTTTCCCCAGGTACCACGCAGTTTCAGGTAATCAAAAACACCATTGCCTTTCATGAAGCCTTCCTCAGAGATCACCCAGCCCAGTCCTACTGTAGGAAAGTATCCCCAGCGGTCACTGAACTTGGAGCTACCGTCTGCACGGAGGGAAGCACTCAGCAGGTAGCGGCCATCATAGCCGTAGTTGATACGTCCTACAAATGACTGACGGGCATATTTATCTCCTACGTTCGCGAGGGTGGATTGCACATTGGGATCGCCCAGGTCCAGGTACCAGAGATCTTCACTTTCCGGCACATTGATACGCACACCTTTCAGGGATGTGCTATAGAAGCCTTCCGTTACGGAACCTGCCAGTACCGTCAGGGAGTGTTTGTTGAAGGTCTTGTCAAAAGTGATGGTATTGTCCCATATCCAGCCCTGTGAACGGTATTCTTCGCGGGTGAGGCGGCTTTCCTGGTTTTGCTGGTTACCACCGGCCACCAGGAAGGTCTTATCGTCGTTAAGGTACTGGTAGGCATAGATCCGGTCGTTCCCATATTTCAGGTCGGCATTAAAGCCGGAACGGAATTTCAGGAAAGAAACCGGGGAATATTCCAGGGCTACATTACCCTGCAGCCGGTTTTCCTGGCGGCCGTCATTTCTTTTGTTGAGCGAGAGGAGGGGGTTACCTACGTTAGCCCAGCCGGAGGTGTTACCATACCTGCCGCCTTCCATCGCCTTGACAATGGGCGCAGCCCTGTAAACGTTCCGGTAGGTATCTCCCAGCTCTACATCGCGGGAGGTAGCGCGGGAATACGAAAGCTGGGCGGTAAAGCGCAGCTGGTCGGTGATATTGATCTCATTGTTGGCCCTGAAGGTGAAGCGTTTGAAGTTGTTGGTAGTGATAATACCATCTTCCTGTATATAACCTCCGCTTAAGTAATAAGTGCTTTTCTCTGAGCCGCCCGACACAGAGATGTTGTGATTCATCTGGAAGGCCTTTCTGAGCACTTCGTTATACCAGTTGGTGGTACCGCTGTAAACATAAGGGTTGTTCACAGGGTCTTTACTGGGCGAAGCATCGGCCAGGTAGTCTATGTACTGCTCACGGCTGGCCATCTTCACCAGGTTGGATGCTTCCCGGAAGCCCACGTTCGCATCATACCTTACCTGGGCAGCTCCCGCCTTCCCCTTACGGGTAGTGATAATGATAACACCATTGGCAGCACGCACACCATAGATAGCCGCAGAAGCGTCTTTCAGCACGTCCATGGTTAAGATATCTGCAGTAGCAATATTGCGGATATCATCTGTCAATACGCCGTCTACCACGTACAAGGGGTTAGCGCCCGCCAGTACCGATCCCGTACCACGCACCCTGATCTGTGGCTGGGAGTTAGGTTGCCCGGAAGAGATGACCTGTACACCGGCAATACGGCCCTGAGCCGCCTGTGTGACCGTTTGTACCGGCTGGGTTAACAGGTCCTCTCCTTTAACGGAAGAAATAGAACCTGTGAGGTCTTTTTTACGCTGGGTGCCATATCCTATTACCACCACCTGTTCCAGCTGGCTTTCAGAAGAACGGAGAATAATATTCAGGGGCGATGTTCCTGCCTTTACTTCCTGGCTTATATACCCCAGGTAGGAAAAGACGAGTGTATCTTTTCCTGCCGGCAGATTGATAGAGAAAATCCCATCGGGGCCCGAGGTGGTACCGGTACTGGTACCCTTAACGCGGATGGTCACTCCTATGAGGCCTACGCCGTTGTTGTCTTTTACTGTCCCTCTTACAGGTCCTTCCTGTTCTGCCGGTCTACTGTTGGGGGTAGATGAGGCAGCTCCCTCTGCCGGGGCAGACGACTGCTGTGCCACAGCCGGAAAGGCCGTAAAAAGGGCAAATAGCAGCAATACACCAGCTTTGTTTGTACCATTAATGCTCATAACGATGATTTTTGTTGCTTGGGTTTGATCAATTTCTGTGATGCCATTCGATAGTTAAGTATTCAAAAAATTCAGGTTCTCTGGCGAAATATGAAGTTTAGATGATGAGACAATGAGGTATGGGTAAACGGACAACGACCGCTGTACAATACACGGATTATATGCTACGGGTACTGCGGGTTAGTGCAAATTCTTAAATAACACGTGGTGACAAGCAGCTGCTATAGACAATAAGGTCTGGTCGAAAATAGCATGTTCCAGTTAGATAACAAAACAGGGGAATAAAAAGTTATGGGTGGGGAATCGGACAGGCTCAGCTACCTACCAGCCTTTCCTGCATAGCTTTAACGATGGCGCCGGAACGGGAATTTACATCCAGCTTGCGATAGATATTCATAATGTGCGAGCGTACGGTGCCTACGCTGATGTGGCAATGTTCGGCTATTTTTTTATAGGTGTCTCCATTTACAAGACAATCGAGTACTTCGAGCTCACGGGGCGACAGGCCATAACGATGCTCGTGACTGCCCGCCGTCTTACGGTTAAAAAAGGCCAGTACCTTTTGCACCGCAAGGATGTTGGTCTGCATGGCAGCTTCATATACCTGGGAAAAGAAAGAGGTCAGGGAGGCCGGAGGGTTCGGTGATATGTTACGGGGATGAACGTTGGCTACTGAAAATTCATTGCCCTGGGCGGTGAACAGTATGATATTCATGTCAGGGTAAGCTGCCTTTAATATACCGGCCGCCTCTGTAGGCGTTAATCCCGGAATATCCATGTCCATGAATACGATGTTGCTTATATCTTTCGCTAACTGTTGGATAAGTTGTTTGGCTTCGCCCTGTCCTTCCGCATCTAATGCATCAGCTTCATCAGTCTGCCCAGCGCTGTTACGCCTCACATTTTTCATAATGTTCTTTTTGGGTTTGAAATGTTGCGAAACCTCCTTCGGTAACTGCAAGTACTGGTGATCGTCTAAAAGTATGGCCACAATATGTTAAAACTGGCTAGATTTCATGGTTTCACATACCGAAACAAATTTGATACAAATACCAGCAGTAGTCAATCGGATAAGTATATGATTTTTCAATAAATACTAATAAGCAAATTATTCAATATTAAAAATATCCCATAACGAAAAGCCGGATATCTGGCCACGGAAGAGTTTGACATAGGTGTAACGCGGAGTAATTTATGTCAGCAATTTACAGGTAAATACTGAAAAACCAGTCATGTTATGTAAGGTTCTGAAACAAGTTGTAAGTCCGTCGATGATATCTAAAAAGTGAGGTGTCCTTAACAATCGGTTAACCATGGATTCAAAATATTATCTCTAGTTTTGATATAAATAACCCTTTTTAGTACTGATTATCAAATATTTTATTTTGTTGCGGTTTATCGATATTCTTGCCATTCTGAAATCCGCAACGGTTGACATGTGAATGTTCAGGGGCCCTTACCCATCAGTTGGTAAGGGCTCTTTTTTTCCCTTCTCCAGGTCTGGTTAGCGGAATTTTAAACACAAGAGCACAATCAGTGTGCAAACAGGGCGCGAGTATCCTGCTGATAACTACCTAAAGGCGCTACAGGCCTACATTTATCCTACTATTCTATAGCGTTCGCTATAGAACAGTGCCCGTAATGCTATAGAAAAGAGCCTGTAGGTAGGAACTTCCACCGAATACGTACACTTATCGGAGACCCTATGACATCCTGTAGAAGAGAACGAAAACATTGGATAATCCTGGTATCTCTCCCGGCCGGCCCGTGTTTAAAACAAATGCCCGCTGTAATGGGCTGGTACATTTTGTTGAATGCATGCTCTTCCCTGCCTGTGAAGGCCAGACTGTCATGGCGAACTATTACGCTTTATTGAAACCGCGTTTACAGCCAGTGGGCGCTGATCGTACCTGTCTGTCTTTCCCGTTGGGGGATAAGCCCTGTTTGCATATGGATATAGTCGTCACAGATGCCGGCAATGTGGTGGAGATTGATCATAAACTTGCGTCTTACTGCCAGGAAGCGGTCCTGCGGCAGGCATGCCCAGATCTTTTCCGGAGTGTCGTCAGCGATAACATGTGAGTGCGCCAGGTGGAGCACACAGCCGTCTGCCCGGATCTCTACAAACTGCAAATCCTGCAGCGGTATCCTGATGCGCTGGCCTTTGGAGTGTACATGAAATACAGTGTGGTGTTTCATTTTATCTGGATGCGGTGGTGATGGCTGATATAAAGTTTCTGATAGTATATAGTTTTAAAACAAGCAGGTAACTGAACAGAAACCTGCGTACAGAAGCTTATGAAATCTAAACCGTCTTATGAGAAAAGTATTTCGAAAATTCGTTTGTTTGGATGTATGTAGGAAAGATATAAAGGAATCATCACTGGGTGGTTAATTCCCTGTTAATGCAATAGTTAATACGGAGTTAACTGCGGAGTGTCAGACTCCGCAGCAATTCCGTTCAGGCAAGGGAAATCCCCTGCAAATGCTAATAAGAGCAGGAGGAAAACGAGTTACGGTAACAGGAATGAAATATCCGTAAACATTCCCTGAATGAATATCAGGGCAAGTGTCAGGTTTTTCACGAAACGAATATTGAATCCACCTTTTTCCGAATAGTAGTAGCTTTCCTTATAGCGGTCGTACGCTATGGGAGCTCCCAGCTCTTTCATCATTTTAAGAAATTCAAATAATGTTCTTTCGGAAATGCGCAATCTTTTAGCAAGATGGGCGGGTTTTCCGGTGCCTTTGATCCTGATCAGGTAATCAATGGTCTGCAGTCTTTCAAAATAACGTTTAGGCATGCTGGCATAGTGGGGTTTACAATGAACAGATTAAATTATAATTCCTTTTTGCTTCCTGGTCCGCATCGGCTGTCTCCGGGCTAATGTTGTGAGTAGCCATAGTGTATGTGTCTTTTTGTAACGATTGCTGAATGCTATGATGATATTGTTCTTTTGGCAACGGCATCTTCATAAGACTTTATTTGATCCGGATCATACAAACAGGGCCCACCGTTTCCGGTAGCTATAAGTGTAATTTTCATAAACATATATTTTGAGGGTATACGATCAACTCAACTTCGCATAAAAGATGGCCCTTATGCAAGCTAAAAAAATGTACTGCTATTTTGTTGCAGCCCTGCTGGTTTTTGTTGTTGTATTCCATACAGCAAGAATAAACTCCCCCGGTTGAAACCTGGGGAGTATTCATCAAAAACCAACCATTAAAAGTCTCTTCCACCGCGGTTTTCGTCCGCACTGCTCCACAACCGGGCAACATCTTCTGTAAAAAACATTTATCCATTATAGCTGTAACCTTCAGATAACTTTTAAACCTCCCAGGTAGATACCTGAGGGCTGTATCCATGGCTGACAAATAGTGGTATATCCTTTAACTTTCTTTCGCTGCATCACTACGTTGTAATACTACAATACGCGCCGCAGATTTTAGTTAATAAGATGTTAACGGAATAAAATTGTCCACCTCGCCGCAGCTAAGCTCATGTATATGAAAGATTTATAAAAGATGGTGGGTAGAACGTTTTAGCATGAAAAAAGCGGGGCGTTAACATGCAGTTAAGGTGAAAGTATACGTTAACGTTGAACGATATATGAGAGTATCTGTTGCACCACACCAGATGCATCATCATTATAGTGATGCCCTCCCGGTAACACAACCTGTTTATAGTTACTGATAGTAAGCGCTTTGCTGTCGAAATCTTTTTCGTCCTGGCCAAATATCAGCAGCAGGGGTTTGCCTGTGATGCTATTCATCGCAGCAGGCACATTCATACTGCCGGGTGTGCTTGTTCTGCCCAGCATGTCTGATATGTGCACCACCATATCTGTACTTGCAGAAGGAGACATGAATACCAGGTGATGCACCTGGTCCTGCAACATGGCAGGAAGCTTATGATAAATGAAGGGCAGCACATCTGCGCCCATAGAATAACCCACAAATATAAACGAGTGATTATTCCACTGCCCCGCATAATACTGCATCAGCGCAGCCACATCAGCAGCAGCCTGTTCCGGTGTCTTTTTACTCCAGAAGTATTTTAATGCATTCAGCCCGATAACAGG
This sequence comes from Chitinophaga filiformis, assembly GCF_023100805.1. NCBI lineage: Bacteria > Pseudomonadati > Bacteroidota > Chitinophagia > Chitinophagales > Chitinophagaceae > Chitinophaga > Chitinophaga filiformis. The sequence goes on along the minus strand of NZ_CP095855.1, from coordinate 1,813,251 downwards.
ATAACCCCTTCCCGCCAGCATATTCACCATATCTACCGAGAACTTCTTCATTCCACCGTCGCCGGTTATATAAAAGACCACCGGATGGTTTGCTGCCTGTACTGCAGGCACCTTCACCGTTACCGGCAATTTACTGATGTCTCGCTGTGCTTCCGCCGACATGACGCTGGTCATCATGACCAGCAATAACAACACATACTTTCCTTTTCTCATGTTATTCCTGTTTATGCTCTCATCACCTTACTCAATGCACCCGGCAACTGGATAAGATCAAAATCATGCCCGTATACCAGGTATTTATTGGACCACTCTGTTGCATACTTCTCTTTGAACTCACGCAAACCGTGATAGTGGCGGAAAGCCTTTATTTTTTCATACGCAAATTTCACTACCTGTTCGGCGGTATTCTGCGGCTGACTGATACCAGACATCGGTACCAGGCCCAGGTTGAGGTATTGTAATCCCTTCTCCTTCGCATCCTGTATCAGGGCAATGATCAGGGCATCCATACAACCACCCGGCGCATCAGTTCTTTTACGGATCAGATCGTAGGTACACTCGCCCGGCGCATAATCGGGAATGATGTTCAGGAACGCCGCTATCCTTCCTTCCGGATCTGTTACTGTTATAACGTTCTGTTCACCGATTTCGTCTGCATCAAAAAGCCCCTGGGAGAATGTCATCTCTTTCACCTCATATTGTGCCAGCCACTCGTCCGATACTTCCTTCAACTCCTGTACCAGGGAATGTGGTAATGGCGCGGTATGAATAGTAGTGACGTATCCTTTGGCGGCGAGGCTGTTCAACCCGTTACGCAGTGACTTCCTGTCCTTGCCACTTAATGTGAACGCGGAGACATCCACAATTCCCTCCTGCCCTATCAGCAGTTTCTTCTTACGCAGATGCTCGAAATAGTACACGCTCTGTTCGTCCACGCGATAGAAGGCGGGCTTTAATCCCATTTTAAGGCACTGCTTTTCAAATTCCTGCAGCAGGGGGAGCTTTACCTCATCCGCACATACCGGCTCTTCCAGCACAACGGCAAAACCATTTGCAATACGATACGCTATAAAGCCCTGGTACACATCAGATACATACAGCAACTTATCATCTCCCACCTTAAAATGATCCATGGCAGAACTGCCATACTGGCTCAGGTAGTACTGCGCTTTTTCCGCTGCAGCATTACTGTGCCTGCCCGCAGGCAGGTAAGGCCGGATAATGGTATAGAACAGGAAGGCCCAGGCGCCAACACCCAATATATGGATGGCGCTCAGGAATTCCCTCCCGAAACGGGTGAGCGGGTGCAGGCCATCATCTTCCAGTAACAGGAATCCATGAAAGGATGCCTGCAGGGAATGCAGCCAGGTGAACTCCATCCCGAAATGACGGGCATGAAGAAAATAAAAGCCTACGGTCCCGAAAATGAGCACTACCAGCAGCGTGGCAACAGCCGTCACCACACCGATATTCATCAGCTGCCGGTTACTTTTCAGGCGGTACTGGCTGGCCGTAATGATCAGCATAATAGAAGTAACCAATGCCAGCGACGCTTCTTCATAGTCCAAAGCCTTACTCATATGCCCGAACACCGACAGGAGCGATACACACAACGCTACTACCCATGCATTGCGCAGGCCGCGGAACAGAAAAGTAGCCGTTACCAGCAGTATTAGCCCCAGAAACACGACCAGCAGGTTGGACGCATGAATACTTTCTACCGGTATATAAGCCTTCAGCAGTCTTAAGCGGCCCCTGAGCGGCGGTGTGAGCACAGAGAAGATATTCACCATCCCCAGCAAAAAAATAAGGACCGGGGGAATTAAGCGTAGTATCAGCTGTTTTCCCTTCAGCAGAAAAGCAATCACTCCGGCTACCAGCGGCAGCCAGAATTCGAAAAGACGGTACAATAAGGTTATTTCCAGGGCTTGTAAAGAAGAGAAGCCATAATTGGTCAGCAGATAGGCCAGAGACAATTCTATGGCCCCTAAACCGCGTAAAAACGGCGATACGATCAGGAAGATGGTGGCCACAATATATCCTACACAGGCCGCCTCCAGGGATGGCTGGGCGCCTGTTGCCATCATACTGATATACAAATGGGCGATCCCCACGATCTCTATACCTGCAGAAACCAGGACTGTATGAATAAAAGAGGTCCTGTTCAGGTTAAAGGCAAAGATCTCGTCCACATGACTTACCAGGCCGGGGAAATACTTTGCCAACAGGTGATAGGCAGCCCCCCTGGTTTGCATAGACCTAACCAGCCAGGCTACGCCGCCCAGCACTGCACAAATGGCAACCAGGCCACTCACGGCCTCAAACATCGACTCATCGTGCAGAATGGCATATCCTACCACAGGTATACCCACCAGGAACACGGAAAATATACCGGTAAACCCGTAGATGCCCGATGCCTGATGCACCTGTTGCTTGTTAATATGACTGCGACGGAGATTTTGTGGCAAATAGGCCAGTGAGCTGACGCCCCCGGCAGGCAGAAAAATACTCAGTAAGTTCCTTTTCAAAAAGAGCTCAGTACCACGGTGCAGGTCCAGCTTTCCACCTACAGCACGAAAGCTGTAACGATACATCAATGCCTGCATTAATATATAAGCACCCGTCAATAAAACACCTGCAATCACCCAAAATCGGTTTGCTCTTTCAATAGCAGGGCCGAGTGCATACAATTCGTGTCTTTGCTGCCGGAAAAAATAGATGGCAAGTAATATGAACAGTACGGCTAATAGTTCTTTCCAATGCAACTTCCGCATTAATGTTCCGAGGTCCAGTTTGTCTTTCAGCGCCATTACAGGTTATGGTTTAAATGGATAAATGTTCAATTACATTCTTCCACAAAACTACGGGGAACTTGAAAGGCAAAACCAGTGTGACTGCTACTTTAATGAGATTTTAAGGACATACATCAGGGGAAACGGCCGCCGGTAAAGGAATAACAGGCAGCAGGCTCAACCTCTCGGAACAGGCGGATTAACATGAATTTAAGCTGTTATTAAAGTAAAAAGGTGATGACTATAAGTCACCACCCTTTGATAATGTCTGCGCTCTGAGCGGATTAATGATCGTTGCAGTCCGGCTGCTCCTTCCCCGCGTATCGAATGCTTTAAAGCGGATCGTCCCCTTCTCTGTCACCGGCCCTGTATAGACCTTACTCTTGCTATCGGGTTCCTTTCCGTCTGTTGTATAACGTATTGTGAAACCAGGCAGCTGTATATTGGCGGCTACTGCGCCATTGCTAACCTGCAATCCGGGTGTGGGGATGCGGTAATTGTATCCACCATTGTAATGATCTAATCTTACCAGCTCTCTTTTACCGGCTACGTTAACGAAGGTATTCCAGGCTTTGTTGTACAACTCTTCACTGCGGGCACTGTCTTTCTCTGTTGCCCATTCAGGATTCTTTGCCCAGGCACGTTCTGCCAGTCCCAGTAACTTAGGCAGGATCATATATTCCATACGTGCGGAGTTCTTTACCGTTTCACTCCACAACAATCCCTGCACGCCCATAATATTGCCTGCCCCATAAGCCGTCAGCGGATCCTTTCCTTTGAAGATATCCGGGTTCAGACGGTTGCCCAATGCATCTACTTTTGAATTCTTGTAATAGTTCTCCGGGATGAAATAAAATGGTTTATCAATATCTACAAAACCGCCCCAGTAGAATCCGGGTTCTTCGAAGGACTTCATATAAGCCATATCGAAATACAGATTGCTTACTCCGGACAACACCACTTTATAGTTGGCATTGGCCAGCCTGTAGGCCAGGTCTTCTGCTCCGCCACCCATTACATTGTTCCATACGTCCACCATGAAGCCGTTGTTGCTGAAATCAGGGTTCGGGATATAATGCGGTTTTCCATCAACACTCGTCTTACGCATTCCCATCTCTTCCCAGCCATATTGTTTCAGTCCGCGCGCTTTCAGCAATGTGTATACTTTACTGTAATAGTAATACCAGAGATCATCCGTGTTTTTAACTGTCTTGTCCTGCTGCATTAAAGCCTGTACCACGGGCGATTTTGTCCATACGCCGGCAGGCACTTCATCGCCACCCATGTGTACATATTCCAGTGGCGCGCCGGCTTCCTTATAATACGCCTGCAGCTCCGCCACCACCTTATCAAGGAACGTATATACCGATGGCAATGCCACGTTGATCACGTTGTCATTCCAGTTCTGTACGGAGTGATAGACTGATTTATCGTCCAGGTCTGACAACAGGTATTGTGTGGCTTCCGCCTGTTTTCCTTCTGCCTGCAATTTCGCATAACGCGCTTCCATGGCTTTTACTGCCGCACGTGCGTGGCCGGGCGTTTCTATTTCAGGAATGACAGTGATATGCCTGTCGTTTGCATACTTCAATATTTCCAGGAAATCCTGTTTTGTATAAAAGCCGCTGCCTGCCGTATCTGTTACATCAGGACCGGAACCATAGGATGGCAGCAGGTGTTCCTTTTCATCTACGCCGTGCCCGCGACGGCCGCCTACCTGTGTCAGTTCAGGCAAGCCGGGTATTTCCAGTCTCCAGCCTTCATCGTCCGTTAGGTGGAAGTGGAATACGTTCAGTTTATACAGCGACATGACTTCCAACAGGCGTAATACATCCTGTTTACTGTGGAAGTTGCGGGACACATCGAGCATAAATGCGCGATATCCGTAACGGGGGGCGTCTTTCACCTGTATAACGGGTACCTGTATAGTTTTCTGTACGCCAGCCCAGGAAGCAGGAGGCAGTATGCTTTTCAGCGTCTGGATGCCGTAAAACATGCCTGCGCCATCGGCGGCCCTGATAGTCACACCCTGAGGTGTTACCTGCAGGGAATAGGCTTCGGGCGCCAGGCTGGCATCCTGCTCCAACGCAATACCACTGCCACTGCCTGTTGCCGGTTTTGTGCCGAGCAATTTACCCAGTTCATCAGACAGGTAGCTGGCCTCTTTTGCAAATGCCGGCGCCGCATTGATCTGCACACCAGCCTGTAGCGCATAAGTGCCTGTACCGGGTACAACTTCCTGCGGTGTGGGGAATACCAGCGGCAACTGTTCAGCTGGTATATCTTTGATATTCCTGTTCTGGGCATACACATCTGCCGGAGTGGTCAGTGCGGTTTTGTCGCCCGGGAAGCGCAGGTATTGTTTAGGCTGGGTAGACGGACGTATTTCCAGTGGGGCCAGGCGGTAGCCTTTAGCAGGCTCCTTGTCCCATACCAGGTACAAGCCGTCAGGCGCATCCGTAAAGTTCACCGCCCATGCTTCTGCTACCATTTCTATACGCAGGGAATCGCCCGGGGCGATGCTTTTACTGTCATCAGCCGGAGATATTTTATACAGGTCGCCGTTCACATGTGCTGCCGTGACACCGCCAGTGGTGACGCCTTCCTTAATGGATCTTACGAAGTTAAAATACAGCTGCCAGCCCTTTGCCGGGAAAGCAGTTTTACCCTTGTTTACAATAGTAAAAGCAGAAAGGAACTCGGCCTTCCCCTGGTGGTTATTTTCCACTACTTCCCATGAAACTTTGATCCTGGACGCATCAAACGGCGCCTGTGCATGCAAGGGGGGCACTGCTCCCGTGAGCAGGCCACACGCTAATATCAAATGGCGAAATTGCATAAGCTGAAATAAGTTGTCCCGTAAGATAAGGTTATACCCTATTAAAACAAACTGATAGTGTCCAGGTTTTTCCGCAGTTACACTCTTCCCGACACATGGCACAGTTATTAGAATACTGTAAGTATCTGTTCACTAAAACCGGGTATTATGGATAAAGATTTTTCGAACTGGGGAGACCTGATATGGGATAAACTGCACCGGTGGACGACTGCGGGCATTAAAATGCTGCCTAACATGGTGGTGGCCATCATCGTCGCGGGCGCCTTTTTCCTGCTGGCAAGGCTCTTTAAATTGCTGGTGTATAAGTTTGTATTAAAACTCTCCCATTCTTCGGCATTGAGCGGTTTGTTTGCCAATCTTTTTTCAGTCCTGATCACGCTGATCGGCCTCTTTGTAGCGCTGGATGTGCTTAAACTTGAAAAAGCGGTCAGTTCCCTGCTTGCAGGCGCCGGTATCATTGGTCTGGCCCTCGGTTTTGCCTTCCAGGACCTGACAGCCAATTTTATTTCAGGCATTTTTATCACTTTCCGCAGGCCCTTTGAGGTAGGCCACCAGATAGAAACCAATGGCTTTTCAGGCAATGTAGAAGAAATACAGCTTCGCTCCACGCTGATACGTACCCTCGACGGACTGCATGTCATTATTCCCAATAAAGAGATCTTCCAGAAACCGATCATCAATCATTCTCTCACACCGGAACGACGGGCAGAGATCACTTTCAATGTGCCGGCAACCAATGAAAGCGCCCTGGAAATCAGACGGCTCGTCACCGATGCGCTGAAAGATGTGGATAACCTGTGCCGCGACAAAAAGCCCGATGTTTATTTCACCAATATCGATGGCGCAAATCTGAAAGTGACAGTTTCTTCCTGGATCGTGAATGAGGACATCCGCACTTTTGAGAACACGAAAAACGAGATCATTACGAAGATCACGACAGTGTTAAAGAACAATAAGCTGATCTGATTTTTCCTAACTTAGCTGCCTTATCAAAGGGAGCTTAATATGAAAGGATTTATTGTTTTTACGGTGGTCAGCCTGGCTTTCATTACCTGTCTGGGATACTTCTTCCCCTGGACCTGGTGGTTACTGGTACTGATATTACCATTGATTATCATGGGATTGATCGACATAACCCAGAAGAAACATGCAATTATGCGCAACTACCCCATTGTGGGCCGCCTGCGCTACTTCATGGAAGATATCCGCCCCAAGATCTACCAATACTTCGTGGAAAGTGACATTGACGGGAGCCCGGTAAACCGTGTAGACCGGTCTACTATTTACCAGCGTGCAAAAAGGGAACTGAATTCCCAACCATTTGGTACACAGTTCAATGTATACGCCGAAGGCTATGAATGGATGGCCCATTCCATCCAGCCCAGGGCTTTTGAGAAAATGAATAAGGATCCCCGGGTGCTGATCGGGGGTAATGACTGTACACAGCCTTATTCCGCCAGTATCCTGAACGTTTCAGCCATGAGTTACGGCTCGCTCAGTTCCAATGCGGTACAGGCCCTGAACGGCGGTGCAAAACTGGGTAATTTCGCGCACAATACCGGCGAGGGCGGCATCAGTGAACATCACCTTACGCAGGGTGGTGATATTATCTGGCAGATCGGTACCGGTTATTTCGGCTGCCGTACGGCTGAAGGTAATTTTGACGAAAAACTATTCTCAGAGAAATGCGCCATTCCACAGATCAAAATGATCGAGCTAAAGATCTCCCAGGGCGCTAAACCCGGCCATGGCGGCATCTTACCAGCTTCGAAGAATACACCTGAAATTGCGGCTATCCGTCACGTACAACCGCATACTACCGTTGCTTCTCCTCCTTACCATACCGCTTTCAATACGCCCCGGCAGATGATGCAGTTCATTACCCGTATGCGCCAGCTGAGTGGAGGAAAACCGGTAGGCTTTAAACTCTGTATCGGGCAGAAAAGAGAGTTCCACGCTATTTGTAAAGCGATGCTGGAAACAGGCTGCTATCCGGACTTCATCACTGTAGATGGCGGTGAAGGCGGTACCGGTGCTGCGCCTCCTGAATTCTCAAACTCTGTAGGGATGCCGCTGATGGACGCCCTGGCGTTTGTGCACGATACCCTGACAGGTTACAATATCCGCAATAAGGTAAAAGTGATCGCTTCCGGTAAGATACTGACCGGTTTCCATATACTCCGCGCACTGGCCCTGGGTGCAGATGCCTGCAACAGCGCCCGCGCTATGATGATGGCGCTTGGTTGTATACAGGCACTCGTATGTAATACGAACCGCTGTCCTACAGGTGTGGCTACCCAGGACAAATGGCTGATGGCCGGCCTGGTGATAGACGACAAAAAGCACCGTGTATCCAATTACCACCAGGACACTATTGAAAGCGCTATAGAACTGGCTGCTGCTGCCGGCCTGGAAACGCCGCACCACATTACCCGCAGCCATATTTCCCGCCGTGTGTTCATGAACCAGGTAAAGACATTCGAAGAAATATACCCAAGTACGCCAGCCGGTTCTCTGCTAACCGGACAGGAGATGGAGACCGTGAGTATAGACGCCTGGTAGCGGCTGACGATTAAGGATCAGGAATTTAATGCAGGGTACTCATCCTCATTAATTCCTGATGCTTAATTCCTGATTTTTTTTATTTACATTCATGTCTCGACCAAAATTGTTGCCCGTACATGAATGCCCGCGTTGCCATATTTTTTCTATTCCTGCTGATCAATCTGTTCAATACCTATGTATCCGCCCAGGAACGCACATCTGCCGACAGTATTGTACTTCGCTATACAGATACCACTGCTGCTACTCCAGGCTACTTCCTGGTAAAGTTTGATGTATTCCCCGGCGATGCCCTGCTACAAAAACATGGGCTGACTAAATCGCTCAGTCCTCAACATCATATACTGCAACAAGTACAGTTTGATTCCGTTGAAGCGAAACATGTTGTAAAGATCTATCCGGCCAATTATAACTGGAAGTGCAGTGATGCACTGGTCAGGGATATCAGTACCTTACATCTGCAGGATAGCCTGCTGGTGCAGGTATCGCTCAACAATACGGCGACTGCCCTGCAATATTGCCGCCCGTTGTCTGCAACATCTTCCTATCGGGTAGCAATAGCAGCCGTGAAAATGAAAGACTGGGCGCTGTTCACTGCACAAAGCAATGTCCGCTTTGCAGACAGATTACGGACCGCGCGCACAGAGGTGGCTATCAATAATGCATTGCCTTCTGTCGACTATATCAATTTACTTCATCAGCAATATCCCACCTTACAGGGCGATAAACATACGGTAGGACTGAAAGAGGAATTGTTTGACACCACCGACATTGATCTGTTGGGAAAAGCAATCCCCTCCCCGCTTGCCGCCCATACCCTCAATCCGCACGCCACCATGATGGCCACACTAATAGCAGGCATGGGAAATACAGGTCCCAGTGGCAAGGGCGTTGCCGTAAAAGCGAAATTGAGTTCTTCTGACTATCAGCACCTACTGCCAGATGAGAACAACTATTTCAGGAATGCCGGTATTACCGTACAGAATCATTCCTATGGTACCAGCCTTGAGAACTATTATGGGGCGGAAGCAGCAGCCTACGATCAGCAGATATACACGATGGATACCCTGCTGCATATCTTTTCTTCGGGCAACATTGGCAATACGGCACCTGCCGATGGCACCTACAAGGGACTGGCAGGTTACGCCAACCTGAGTGGTACCTTCAAACAGGCAAAGAATGTGCTGGTGGTAGGAGGTATTGACACCGGCTACAATGTTCCGCTGCTTAGTTCCAAAGGCCCTGCTTTTGACGGCCGCATCTCTCCGCAATTGGTTGCTTACGGGCAAGCCGGCACCTCTGATGCGGCGGCTACTACAACCGGCATCACAACCATCGTACAGGAGGCGTATCAGCAGGTATTCAGCATAACGCCTGCTGCCGCTATGGTAAAAGCCATATTGGTGAACAGTGCCGACGAGATAAATACTCCCGGCCCCGATTATAGTAGCGGCTACGGTTTACTGAATGCCGTCGCTGCTGTACATACCATCAAAGACAAACGGCTTTTTTCAGGAGAGATAAGCCAGGGAAATACTACCGGCATTGCTGTCGATATACCACCCAACACCGCCAGGCTGAAGGTCACGCTTAGCTGGAATGACCCTGCTGCCAGCGAGAATGCCCCTAAAGCCCTGCTCAATGACCTCGACCTGTCTGTTACAGATAATGCGGGCAATAGCTATCTACCCTGGCTGCTGAGCACCTTTCCCGCGGCTGATTCAATCAGGGCTCCCGCCCGCCACGGCAGAGATAGTCTGAACAACCTGGAGCAGATAACCATTGAACTGCCTGCGGCAGGGACAGTGAATATCCGCGTGAATGCCCGGCAGCTGTCGGCAGGTACCAGCCAGCGCTTTCATATCGCCTGGCAGGCTATTCCCCGGTCGTCCTTTGAATGGCAGTATCCTGCTGCAGGCGAACAACTGAGCGCCGGCAACAATATTGCGATACGCTGGCGCACGCCACATACCGGCAATGGTACCCTGTCTTTCAGTGCCGACAGCGGGCTTACCTGGGTTCCTATCGCCACCGATATCCCCCTGGCGGCTCCGGGCAGTCGCTGGAATGTTCCCGCCATTTTCAATAAGGGATTATTGCGGATGAGTACTACCGATACCAGCTGGATCAGTGATTATTTCAATATATCTGCACCAGTAGCTGTCAATGTTGGGTATAATTGTCCTGATACGCTGCAGATCAACTGGCATGGTCTTGATCATGCTTCGGGGTATGCAGTATATACATTAAAAGGGCAGGTATTGTCGCCCGTCACGACTACAACAGACACCGTTCTGTTAATATCCAAAGCACAGCTTTCTTCACCTTATATCTCAGTAGTGCCGGTGCATAAAGATGGCTGGGCCGGATTGCAGGGGCCTACTTACAACTATGAGCAACAGGGTGTTTATTGCTTCTTCCGCCAGGTACTGGCAGATGTGCAGGCAGATAATAGTGTTGATATTACCGTGGTGCTCAGTACCTCCTACAGGGTGAAGAAGATCTATTGGGAGCGCTTACAGGGCAGCGACTTTATTACGCTGTCAGGTCAGGATATCAACTCCGGTGATCAATATATCTATAAAGACCATCCCGGCCATTCCGGTATCTTTTATTACCGCGCCAGGCTGGAGCTGACAGATGGCAGGAGCATTTACTCTGATGTACAGTCTGTGCAGGTATTGATCAACCAGGACTTTCATTTATTCCCCGTGCCTGCGGGGCAACAACTCACATTGCTCAGCAGCAGGCTGGGTGATTTCCAGGTGCGTTTTACAGATATGAACGGCCGTACAGTGTTCACACGTCCACTGACGCAAATGCAGGAGACGTATTCGCTGAAAGGCATGCCAGCAGGCGTTTATATATGTGTGATCTATGAGGGAACACAGAAAATATTTACGAAACGGTTTGTGAAAATGACGGATTGACGTACAATTATAGTCTGGCTAAGCGCAACCGCATCCTATTTTATCTTCACTACAAACAGGTTGCTGGTAATATCTCCGGGACGTAATCCTGAAAGGTTCACTACACAATCCTTACCCTGCTGCTGCCAGGTGATGGCTTTATCACAACCGAGTATCACTGCTTTCGCTTGTTTTGCAGGCGTGAAATCCTTTATCTTTAATTGCGGCGTGTAGCCGGTAGCGATGCAATACAGTGCATCATCCTTTTTTGTGAAGAACATTTCAATATGTGCATGCTCTTTAGAAGGCTTCACCATCTTTGCCACATTGTAATCTGACATAAAGCTGGCCTCCTTCACCTGTGGGCGATTACCTGCACTCCACTGGCGTGTCTCTTTCCACGGTTTCGTATTATAGATCGCTTCACCGTTCACTTCCAGCCAGGCGCCCATATCTACCAGTCTTTGCTGCATGATCACAGGTATACGTCCATCAGCAGTGGGGCCTATATCCAGCAGCAGGTTACCGCCACGGGAAACGATGTCCACCAGCAATACAATGAGATCATTACTCTTCTTATAATCGTTCACAGTTTCCATACGGTTATAGCCGTAGGAGTTCCCAATGCCCTGGCTTTCTTCCCATATTACGCCGGGTTGCATGCCGCTGCCATATTCAGAGGTCAGATAGGTAGCGCCATTGTTATGCCCTCTGGTATTACTGCCCCAACGATCGTCTATCACGACTTCATCTTTTACAGGAGATTCGTTGAATAACCAGGCGAGTAGTTCAGGGCTGCGCCATGCAGTATCTGACAGCTCCCATTCCCCGTCAGAAAAGATCACAGAAGGTTTATAACGTGTTACAAGGTCTTTGAACTGTGGCGTCATTACATTTTTTACGTAACTGGCTTTGTCTTTTTTCCAGAGCGGATTGAACCACTCATAGAGGGAATAATAGTAACCCATTTTCAGGCCTGCTTTTCTTACCGCATTGGTCAGATCGCCCAGCAGGTCTCTTTTGGGCGTACCGGTCACCGCATTCCAGGGGCGCCCCCATACAGAGTCGGCCTGTTTGTTATCCCACAGGCAATAACCTTCATGATGTTTGGAAGTAAGCACAACATACTTAGCGCCCGAACGACGGAATACGTCTGCCCACTGAGCCGGGTCAAATAAGGAGGCGTTGAACTGCGATTCGAATTGCTGATAGCTGAAATCCTTACCGTAGTTCTTATCGTGAAAAGCCCGTACTTTCTGATGTGTCTCATCTTTTGCGCCATCCAGCTGGTACCAGTACCATTCAGAATAACCGCCGGGACCTACCACCGCAAAAGAAGGAACGGCATACACGCCCCAGTGAATGAAGATGCCGAATTTGGCTTCATTGAACCAGGCAGGAATACCACGCTTGTTAAGAGATGCCCAGTCTGCCGTGTATTGCTGTGCGGCAAGTGGCGCACAACCCATGAAGAAAGCAGCTGCATAAAGGAAGAATTTTTTCATAACAGTAGTTGATAGATGAGACCATGGAATAATGATATCAAAATTGATGATATCGAAATTGTATAACTGCCTTAAATATAAAATGAGCGGGTAGGAATTCCTAATAGGATCTGCACAGGGACCGGTATAATATTAGTCGTTATTAAAACCGTTTTTTCAGGAAGCCGGCAAAACATTTATGACCGGCATCAAATTACAGCCATGGCATCAAATAGCAGGCGCCTGATGGCGCCAAATAAAAAGGGATGTATCATAGTATGATACACCCCTTTTAGCATTTTATCAGCAGTACTTACATGCTACATTTCGCTACATTTCAAGTGCGCCTGCCGCTGCTTCATCCACAAACCAGTGCAGCTCTCCATCTTGTGGGCGGATCATCTGGGAAGGGAATTTTTCAGCATTGAAGTCACCCTCTATCACACTCTTCAGCGTCAGGGCCTTGCCGGCGCCTGTTGCCATGAAAATTACGCAGGCAGCCTCATTTACCACAGGTGCTGTCAGTGTAATGCGGAACATGTCCTGTGCTTTCAGGAAGAACGCCTTTACCCATGCTTTTTTCTCATGTACTACTTCTGTACCGGGGAAGAGGGACAGGGTATGTCCGTCATCTCCCATACCCAGGAGTACGAGATCAAAGGTTGTGTCGCTGTCCTTGAAATACTTCTGCAGGATCTTTTCATATTCCGCAGCAGCAGCTTCAGGTTCAATATCTGTGCGCATGACATGGATATTTTCTGAAGGCACCCCGACAACATCCAGCAGGGTTTCGTAGGCCATGCGGGCGTTGTTGCGCTCATCTTCAAATGGCACTGCCCTTTCATCTCCCCAGAAGAAGTGGATCCTCTCCCATGGAATGATCAGTTTATACGGCTCTTTGGTGAGCAGCGTATATAGCTGTTTAGGCGTGCTTCCTCCGGAGAGGGCAAATGTGAAGATGGGCTGGTCCTGCAGCACTTCCTGGATATAATTACTGATCCATGCGGCCAGGTTCTCGCTCAGTTCCTGGGTGTTCTTGGCTATATGTAATTCCATTGCTCTTATTTAGGTAAGTTGATCCAGGCGTGACCATCTCTGGCGATCAGGGCGTCTGCATCTTCAGGTCCCCAGGAATCAGGTGCGTAGTTAGGGAAATCTACCGGCGTACGGGATTCCCATGTTTCCAGTATCGGCATTACCACTTTCCAGGCAGCTTCTACCTGGTCTGCACGCATGAACAGGGTTGCATCTCCTTCCATTACGTCCAGCAGCAGTGTTTCATATGCTTCGGGTGCATGGTCGTCGCCATATTGACGGTCGAAGTTGAAGACCATTTCCACCGGGTCCAGTTCCATACTCTGACCCGGGCGTTTTGCCTGGAAGCGGATACGGATATCCATTTCAGGCTGTATGCTGATGGTCAGGCGGTTAGGACGCCAGGTTTCTGCTGATTCTGCAGGGAACGCGTAATGCGGCGCCTGGCGGAACTGCAGGGTGATATTAGTCGCTTTCTGGTGCATGTTCTTACCGGTACGTACATAGAACGGTACGCCCTGCCAGCGCCAGTTGTCGATATAGAACTTAACGGCAGCGTAAGTTTCAGTAGCAGATTCTTTATCCACTCCTTTTTCTTCGCGGTAACCTACTACCTGCTGGCCTTTTCTCCAGCCGGCAGAGTACTGTCCGCGTACTGCGTTTTCGTGTATCTTGTCTTTTGTGAATTTGCGGATGGCGTTCAGTACATCCACTTTTTTATTACGGATCTCATTCGCATCAAAAGATACGGGCGCTTCCATAGCAATCATACACATTACCTGCAGGATATGGTTCTGCACCATATCGCGCAGCGCGCCTGAGCCTTCATAATAACCGCCACGGCCTTCCAGACCTACGGTCTCTGAAGCGGTAATCTGTATATGATCGATGTAATTGCGGTTCCAGATCGGTTCGAACAGCGCATTGGCAAAACGCAGTGCGATGAGGTTCTGCACGGTTTCTTTACCCAGGTAGTGGTCAATGCGGTAGATCTGTTCTTCTGAGAAGAGGCTTTGTAGCAGTGTATTCAGTTCGTGAGCGCTCTGCAGATCGTGTCCGAATGGTTTCTCTATCACGATACGGGTGCTGCGCGTGTCACTGCACAGGTTCAGGCTACCCAGTTTCTGTGCAATAGCAGGCATCAGCTGCGGCGCTACAGACAGGTAGAATATCACGTTGGGATGCTCATTCCACTCTTCTTCTTTTGCCTTCACATAGTCGGTGATCGCGCTATATGCAGACTGATCTTCCGCATCCATCTGCAGGTAGCTTATATGTTGGCTGAAATCTTTCCAGTGACCGTTCTGTTCTCCTTTACGGCGGGAAAATTTCTTGATACCATCGAGTAAGCGCTCGCGGTAAGCATCATTGTCATAGGGACTACGGCCGATACCGGCTATAGCAAATTTTTCCGGCATGTAGTTATCCAGGAACAGGTTGTATAAAGCCGGCGATAGTTTTCTGTAATTCAGGTCGCCGCTGCCACCGAAGATGAAGACAATGGAGGCAGGCGGACGTTTATGATTTTGCATAACTCTATATTTTATGTGAGTGTGCCCCGCTGTTGCGGGGACACTCCAAACATTTTATTCACCCCATACGGTATGGAAACTACCAGGTGCATCTATACGCTGGTAGGTATGAGCGCCGAAGTAATCGCGCTGTGCCTGCACCAGGTTGGTAGGCATACGTTCTGTGCGGTAAGCATCGAAGTAAGCCAGCGCTGACATGATACCAGCTGCTGCGGTACCTGTCTGTGCGGCCTGTGCTACTACTGCACGTGTGTTTGTAATGGCATTCTCTACAAGGGCGGCTACGTCCTTGTTCAACAGTATATTGGGCAACTCAGGAGATGCTTTGTAAGCGGTGGTATATACCTCCAGGAGCGTAGAACGGATGATACATCCGCCTCTCCATACTTTCACTGCTTCCGGTAAAGGAATTTCCATCTGCAGTTCTTTGGATGCCTGGTGCAGCATGGCCAATCCCTGTGCATAGCTGATGATCACACCGAAGTACAGTGCATCATGTACCTGCTGAATCCAGGTATCTACCGGTGTATTGAGTTTTGCAGCAGGTGCTTTGTATAAAGCAGCCGCCTGTACACGTTCATCCTTGTAACCGGACAGGGTGCGCAGGGCTACGGCGGTGTCTATCACCGGAACGGCAACAGGCAGCTCCATTGCATCCTGGGAGGTCCATTTACCGGTTCCTTTGGAACCCGCTTTATCGGAGATCACATCTACCAGTCTTGCACTGGTCTTGTCGTCCTTCTGCAGGAAGATGTCGGCAGTGATCTCTATGAGGAAAGATTGCAGATCGCCTTCATTCCAGGTTTTGAATACCTGGTGTAAACGGTCGTTATCCAGTCCGGCCTGTTTCAGCAATGCATATGCCTCGCTGATCAGCTGCATGATGGAATACTCGATACCATTGTGCACCATCTTCACATAGTGGCCGGCGCCTTCCTTACCCAGGTAAGCTACGCAGGGCTCACCGTTTACCTTTGCAGAAATTGCTTCCAGCATCGGTCTTACTTTTTCATAAGCTTCCTTGTCGCCACCAGGCATGATGCTTGGTCCCGTACGGGCGCCTTTCTCACCGCCTGATACGCCGATGCCCATGAAATGAATACCTTTATCCCGCAGGTATTTTACCCGGCGTAATGTATCTGTATAATGTGAGTTACCACCGTCAATCACCACATCACCTTTTTCCAGCAGGGGGATCAGTGATTCGATCACATCATCCACCGGCTGACCGGCTGGTACCAACATCATCAGCTTACGCGGACGCTCCAGTAACTGTACCATGGTTGCCAGTTCTGCCACTCCCTTTACAGTAGTGCCAGCTGTAGCAGCCGAT
Source organism: Chitinophaga filiformis (assembly GCF_023100805.1). Taxonomy (NCBI): domain Bacteria; kingdom Pseudomonadati; phylum Bacteroidota; class Chitinophagia; order Chitinophagales; family Chitinophagaceae; genus Chitinophaga; species Chitinophaga filiformis. Next base: position 1,796,765 of record NZ_CP095855.1, on the reverse strand, counting down.
TCCAGAGCCCCGGTCTTGGTACTATCTTTATCAAAACCAATAACGGAAAAACCATGATCAGCCATGTTCAGTAAGAGGTTCCTCCCCATTACGCCCAGACCAATCATGCCAAAATCGAATACGCTTTGTGCCATAAATTATCGTGTAAGTGCCTAAAAGAATGAAGTAAAAGTACGAATTATCAATTACCAATTACAATTACTATTAGATGACCTGACAAAACTTTGAACATCCCATGTCAATTACCTCTGTTTGTACATGAAAATCCGTGATAAGTGCAATCTCCCGCCGAGTCTTAAATTTTCCTTAAATCTACCAGCCCAGGTATACCATTCCTATACCGCAGACCAGTATCGTGACCCCTCCCAGGGCATGCATATACCGCTCCAAACTACTGGTTTTCAATACAGAAAAGCCATAATACCCCAAAATGACCATGCCCGTCATTGTCAGCAGCGTGAACAGCGTAAAAGACACGATGAGCATCACCATACCATAGGTGGAATGTTGCGCCGCCGGGTAGGTCAACAAGGGGATCAGCGGTTCACAGGGTCCCAGCCCGAAAATGAGCAGCATGATCCAGGGTGTGACCCTCGTCCTGTCCTGAGGGTAAACAATCTCCCCGTGTTTATGTTCATACACGTAGATATCCCCGTTGTCATACACGTCAAAATGCTTATGCACCTTGTTGCTCCAGGCCCGTTTCAGGCCCCAGGCGGTATACAGCAGCCCGAAAGTAAGCAGGGCCCATCCGGCCAGTCCTCCGCGCAGGTTTTCCAGGCCGCTGATCTTTGACAGGGACCAGCCCAGCCCAATACCCAGTAATCCCAATAATACCGAACTGCCCACATGCGCGATACCACAAAGCAGTGTCCAGACCACCGTTTTACCGGCAGTCCAGCCTCTCGCCCTGCTCAGGGCTATAAACGGGATATAGTGATCAGGCCCCGTCATTGTATGCAGACAACTTATTGTGACAGCCGTCAGCAACAACACCTGCAATTCCGTATTCATATACCCAAGGGTTTATAATTTTCGTTCCTCTCCGGCCAGCAGCGCTATCTTTTTAAAAAGCGCATACAATTGCTCTCCGCCCTCTCCCAGCACACGCAGGAGCAATGCCCCCGAGGCTGTACGGGACACGCCGGCTGTAATATTCTTTTCTTCGGATAAACATTCGTGCAGTACCTCTCCCATCGCTGTCATGTCCTGCCGCTCGTCATGCCATAGCAGAGAGGCCTGGTGCGTATAGCCTTCCCACTGGCCCATGTTGCCGGGTGGCACAATACCTGGTTGCAATACGGTTACGTCTTTAAACAGCAACCTGCCATCCCTGTACACCTCCAGTACGTTCCTGAAATGCCTACACCTGAACACTTCCCCACTCAGTTTCCGGCCACAGGTAATGATCTCGCCCCACAACAGGCTACAACCGGCGCCCAGCTCAATACGACTGGCACTGTCAAATACAGACTGCTCATGCGGCACCGCAGGATGCGGCAGATAACATAAGCGGCTGCCCCTTTCCATCTCTACATGAAAGCGTTGCCGGGCCCCCTGCTGCATGTTGAATATGCGCTGGTAAGATTGCGTGTACAGATGCAGGCCTGCGTCTTCCTGTAATGTAACCCGGATATCATACGCATCTCCATCCAGTATCCCCGGCGAAGCCGTCATCATGGTCAGATGTAACATACCCGTTCTGCTGCCGCTGATATCAGCCACCTTAAAAGGTTTTGTATAATAGCAGTGTTGCAGGTAGGTACGTGGTCCTCTTACTCCTGCTGTTATTTGCAGTTCACTCGTCATTGCAACAAGGCTGGCTCCTCCACCATTTCCAGTAATGCATATTTCCGGATCCATCCTATTACCGTGTCCAGCCCTTCCTGCGTCATCAGGTTGGTAAAAACAAAGGGCCGGCCCTGACGCATCTTACGGGCGTCCCGTTCCATCACTTCAAGGCTGGCGCCGACATAAGGCGCCAGGTCAATCTTGTTGATAACCAGCAGGTCCGAACGGGTAATGCCCGGCCCTCCCTTGCGGGGTATCTTATCTCCTTCCGCTACGTCGATAACGAAGATGGTCAGGTCTGCCAGATCCGGGCTGAAAGTAGCTGACAGATTATCTCCACCGCTTTCAATAAAAATGATCTGCACATCCGGAAATCGTGCTGCTATTTCTTCTACCGCCTCCAGGTTCATGCTGGCATCTTCACGTATGGCAGTATGCGGACAGCCACCTGTCTCCACCCCAATGATCCGTTCAGCAGGCAAGAGGCTGTTCTTCACCAGGAATTCAGCATCTTCTTTTGTATAGATATCATTGGTGATCACAGCCAGGCTATACTGCTCATGCAGGCGCCTTGACAGCCTTTCTATCAGCGCTGTTTTACCGGCGCCTACAGGGCCGGCCACCCCTATTTTTATGTATGTACGCGATTGCATTTCCAATCCTGTTTACGTAAATCAATTGCTACGGTATCGGCCACACGTCATGCTCCTAAGACATATATAATCTTGAATACAATCTTTCGTGCTGCATACTCCTGATGTCAAATCCAAAGCTGCAACGTCCGGCCAGTTCCCGCGGCATATTCAATGTCTGTTCTACCAATGCCGGCAGTTGCGGCAGGAGCTCAAACAGGATCTGCTGTCCCTGTTGCTGTCCCAGCGGCACCAGCTTAACGCTGTTGGTCACCATGCCGGTAGCTGCATTGTAGTAGAACGCGGTCATTGCTTCCAATAATGGAATACCTGAGAGGCAGGCGTATACACCAAATGCCAGGCAATAATGCCCTGCCGCCTCGCCCGACCTGATCTGTGCCACATAGGCATTGCCGGTAGTATGTACCACCAGCGGAGATAAGAGTTTCAGCAGGCGCATGCCCAGCTTCTGGCTCGCCGTTCTCAGTTCCTGTGGCGCTTTCAATGCAGTACATTCCTGGTCCAGCTGCACCAGCTGCTGCACATCTCCTGCTTCCGCCGCACGATATGCCAGCACAGCAAAAAGTGCGTCATTGTACGGCAGGTTATGCTCCAGCATATTCCGGATGAAAGCAGCCGCATCGCCGGCATCTTTTATCAACCCCTGCTGCACATAGGTTTCCAGTCCGCCGGAATGGGTATAAGCTCCTATTGGCAGCGTAGGATCACTCAGGTGTAACAGGTATGGTAGCCAGTGCTGCATGATGATCTATTTGGAGGCAAGCTGCATGATCTTACTAAAAAGCGATCCTGAGCTGCCGTGTTCATGTGGTATAATATTGCTTCGCAACATGTTGGTCAGTATGCGCTGTTGTTTCACAGGACTATATCCCTTTGCTTCCAGCCAGCGGAACAAAGGCTCTTCATATGGCACCAGCACTTCATTTCCTTCCAGGAATAATGGCAGGTGTTTATTACCGATCTCATAACAAACAGCCGCCATATCTTTCATCGTAGCCGGCTTCAGCACAATAGCTGCTGCCGGCAGGATATCGATAATGATCGCCTTTTTGTCGTCCATCCACACAATGTCCCCCTGCTGTAGCAAAGGCGCTTCCCGCATGAAGCGCAGTGCTACTTCCTGCCCGCCCTGCGTATGCCAGCGCAGCAGCCGCTTAGCTGTTTCAAACCATTCCAGCTGCAAAGGGTCCCTCACCCGTGTGCCGGTGGAAAAGTTGGCAACATTGCCTGCTATTTTTTCTATGATGATCATATCTGCCATTAAAACAGGAAATACCGTTGCGCCAGTGGCAATACCGCTGCCGGTTCACAGGTCAGTACCTGCCCGTCAACACTTACTTCATATGTTTCCGGATTGACCTTTATTTCCGGTGTGCTGTTGTTATGTATCATATCCTTCTTCCCGATATTGCGACAATTCTTCACCGGTAGTACGATCTTCTGCAGGCTATATTCCTGGGCAATATTCTTCCCTGCTGCCGCCTGCGACACGAAGGTCACACAGGTCTTATGCAGGGCGCCGCCGAAAGCCCCGAACATTTCCCTGTACATCACAGGCTGTGGTGTGGGAATAGACGCATTAGGGTCTCCCATACGGCTACAGATGATCATGCCTCCCTTGATGATCATTTCCGGTTTGGCGCCAAAGAGGGCTGGTTTCCACAGTACGATATCTGCCAGTTTCCCCGGCTCCAGCGATCCGACATGCGTTGCAATACCATGTGTGATAGCAGGATTGATGGTGTACTTGGCCACATAGCGTTTAGCCCTGAAATTATCATTTCCTTTGCCATTGTCTTCTGCCAGTGCACCCCGCTGTTTCTTCATCTTATCGGCCGTCTGCCAGGTACGGATGATCACCTCTCCCACGCGGCCCATGGCCTGAGAATCAGAGCTCATCATGCTGAATACGCCCATGTCATGCAGGATATCCTCCGCAGCGATCGTCTCCGGACGGATACGGGAATCGGCGAAAGCAACATCTTCCGGCACACTTTTATCCAGGTGATGGCATACCATCAGCATGTCCAGGTGTTCGTCGATCGTATTGACCGTATATGGTCTTGTAGGGTTGGTAGATGAAGGCAGGATATTCGGGTACATGGCCGCTTTGATAATATCGGGCGCATGTCCTCCGCCAGCGCCTTCCGTATGATAGGTATGGATCACACGGCCATCGATCGCTTTGATCGTATCTTCCAGGAAGCCGGATTCATTCAGGGTGTCTGTATGAATAGCTACCTGTACGTCGTATTTGTCTGCCGCTTTCAGAGAGGCATTGATAACGGCAGGAGACGAACCCCAGTCTTCATGGATCTTCAGGCCCAGCGCACCCGCTTCTATCTGTTCCCAGAGGGGTGCTTCGGTAGCACAGTTGCCTTTACCGAGAAAACCAAGGTTCATCGGAAAAGCATCCGCCGACTGCAACATCTTACGGATAAACCATTTGCCTGGTGTAACAGTCGTGGCATTCGTCCCGTCTGCAGGACCGGTACCACCACCTATCATGGTAGTGATGCCACTATGTAAGGCATGGGTGATCTGCTGCGGACTGATAAAATGAATATGTGTGTCAATACCACCTGCAGTAGCTATCAGCCCCGCACCGCCATGTACTTCTGTACTGGCGCCAATGATCATATCGGGGTCTACGCCATCCATCGTATCAGGATTACCGGCCTTGCCTATCTTCACGATCTTTCCATCCCTGATGCCAATATCCGCTTTCACGATGCCCCAATGGTCAATGATCATCACACTGGTAATGACCATATCCAGTACGCCCTCATCGCGGGTAGCAGTGGATGACTGGGACATCCCGTCGCGGATGGTCTTGCCGCCTCCGAATTTGGCTTCGTCGCCATACACGGTATGATCGTGTTCTATTTCGATGATGATGTCGGTATCTCCCAGACGTACTTTATCGCCCGTCGTAGGACCATACATCGCCGCATAGCGGTCACGGTTTATCTGAAGGCTCATTCCGGCTGGTGTTTAAATTGTTGTGCGTTTATCTGTTGCATGGCTTTCTGCCTGGCCTCTTCCCCAACAGTGGTGCCATTTACCAGGTTGTTCATACCAAAGGCTTTCCTGTTACCTCCCAGGGTCACCAGCGATACTGTCTTTTCTTCCCCCGGTTCAAAACGCACGGCAGTACCGGCTGCAATGTTCAGGCGCATACCAAAGGCAGCTTCCCGGTTGAAAGACAGCATACGGTTCACCTCAAAAAAATGGCAATGAGAGCCAATCTGCACAGGCCTGTCTCCTGTGTTGACCACCTTTACCTGTGTGACTGTACGGCCGCTGTTTGCGTCGATCACACCGGGAACGATAAAATATTCACCTGGGATCATAAATTGAAGAGGATTTAGATGTTGGTTGATTAGTGTCTTTATCTGATCGGATGGTGTACTGTCACCAGTTTTGACCCATCCGGGAAAGTAGCTTCTATCTGGATCTCATCGATCATTTCCGGGATGCCTTCCATCACATCTTCGCGGGTCAGGATGGTAGCGCCGTACTGCATCAGCTGCGCTACGGTCTGCCCATCTCTTGCAGCCTCCTGTAAGCGGCTGCTGATCAGTGCTATAGCCTCCGGATAATTCAGCTTAAGTCCCCTGGCCTTTCTCTTCTCAGCAAGTTCTCCTGCCAGGTATAACAATAGTTTTTCAGTTTCCCTTGCCGTTAAATGCATAGTATTTTGGTTTAAATGTGCCTTGGTCCTGACAGTTTGTTGCAGGGAAATGGGTTAATGAATTACAAGTGATCTTCCCTGTGTTAATTTACACAAAAAAAGCAGAAACTAAAACGCTCAATGCGGAATGCATTGAGCGTTTGTTATATGGCAAGTAAGTGTAAGCGCCTCAGGCAGAATTTCTGCCGGCATTGATGATACCAAAAGAGCAACGTACGACGAGTTTTTCATACGTTTCTTTCAATCCATCACCGTTACCCGATTCATTGAGCTCACGGATACGGGCCAGTGCTCCCTGCTGAATGGTCAGCAATGGCAGTACGATACGTTCACGCATCTGTATAGACAGCTGGTCGATCGGCGATGCGCCCATCAGTTGTGTCTGACCTGTCAGGCGTAGTATATATTCGCAGGAACGTTCGTATTCGTCATGTATCATATTCCAGACCTCTCCGAAACGGGGATGTTTGCCATATGCTGCGGTGAGCGGGAAATAACTTTTCTTCATCGCCATCTGGCAGTTGTCCAGCAGTGTGCGGAAGAACAGGGAGTTCTTATACAGTTTTTCAACTGCATTCCACTTACCTGCTTTATCCATTGCTTCCAATGCAGCGCCAACGCCATAATAACCAGGCACGTTCTGTTTCAGCTGGCTCCATGCACCTACATAAGGCACTGCTCTCAGGTCGTTGAGGCTCAGCTTAGCGGCGGCATTCCGTTTGGAAGGACGGCTGCCGATATTGGTCTCGGCATAGTAACGCAGCGGGCTTGCAAAGTCCAGGTAATCCAGGAAGTCTGGATGCAGCTTCAGTTTGTTGAATGACTTGAAGCCTTCATCGGCCAGCTCCTGCAGCAACGCATCTTCTTCGTCGCTAAGGGTCACCTCGCGTGAAGAGAAGATGTCATTGGCGATGCCGGCATGTACCAGCTGCTCTATGTTGAACTGCGCAGAGTCCACTGTTCCAAAGTTGGAACTAATGGTCTGCCCTTGTATGGTCAGCTGAATTTCTTCGTTCGCAATATCACGTCCCATAGAAGCATAGAACTGGTGCGTTTTACCACCACCTCTTGCCGGAGGACCTCCACGGCCATCGAAGAAGACTACATCTATATCGTATTCCCTGGATATGCGGGTCAGCTCCTGTTTAGCCTTATGAATGCTCCAGTTGGCCATCAGGTAACCGCCATCTTTGGTACCGTCAGAGAAGCCCAGCATGATGGTCTGCTTATTATAGCGCTTACGCAGGTGTTCCCTGTAGGCAGCATTATCGTACAGCTCGCGCATCACATTGCCGGCCTGACGGAGGTCGTCTATTGTTTCAAACAGCGGCACTATGTCAACGCTCATGGATTCCTGCTGCCAGCCTGCCAGCAGGAACAAGCCATATACTTCAATCACGTTCAGCGCATTCATGCTATGGCTGATAATATAGCGATGGCAACCGAACTCCCCGTTGTTCTTTTGTATCTCTTTCACAGCGGCGATAGTGGCAAGCGTGTCTTTATGCAACGGATCTTTCAGCGCATCCGGATTCAAGGGCCCCTTTATGTTGAGCAGGCTGCTTATTTTTTCTTCATCAGAAAGTGTTGCATAGTTCGAAGGCAACAAGTCTGACTGCGCAGCAACGGCATCCAGCAGCGGCCCGTGCACAGAGCTGTCCTGCCTTATATCGAGGGTGGCAAAGAACAATCCGAACAGCTCTACCCGGCTTACCAGGTCATCGAGCAGGTTCAGGAAGAGTGCATTGTTCTCTTCAATGAGCACAAGACGGATCCGTGCCAGTGTGTCCAGGATCTCTTTCTGTGTGATGTTGGTTTTATGGCCTGGAATAAACAGGTTGCTGTACAGCTGTTGCTCCAGTGCGGCCAGTTCCTGTTCAATTCCTTTAAAGGTGAGGCGGCGTTTCAGCCTGCGTACATCCAGGTAATAACATTTAATGATACCTCCACGCAGTGCTTCCGCCACACGCAGGGTGATGTCGGCATTCACGAAAGGGTTACCATCGCGGTCGCCACCAGGCCAGAAGCCCATTCTGATCACCGGATTATTGCTATTGATAGAAGCAGGGAATTGTGCTTTTAGCTTGGAAATGATACGTCCGGCGGCAGGATAGAAAGTATTCTCAAGGAACCATATCAGGCTGATAGCCTCGTCATACGGCGTTGGCTTTTCCTTTTTGAAGAAGGGCGTTTTACCCAGCTGCTGCAGGTAAGCATTTACCTGCGCCGTATTATCATTGATCAATGCCCTTGACAGATCATTGATGATTGTCAGTACGCTACCCGGGTAGAATTGGGTAGGATGCGCTGTCAGTACCAGTCTCACAGAAAAATCCTGCAGCTTCTTAGCCAGCTTTTCTTCTGCCTGCTCTGCAATGATCTCTGACTGCAGGTGGCTCAATGAACCAGCGCCATGCATGTCATGAATATCGCGGAAAGCAGCATCTTCCAACGCGTCAAACAGCACTACCTGTCTTTCAGCATATTGCACAAAGCGGAACATGAGGTCCAGCTTCTGCTGCTCATTACTGCAGGAAGTGTATTGTTGAAAATAGGAGTCGAGAATTTCCTGGGGACTCTTTTCCTTTCCATATCCTTCTTCACAATGGATCAGGAACAATGATAAAAATACGCCGGTTCTTTCTACCTTATGAAAAGGCAATGCGGTAAAAAGACTATTGTATAACTGGAACTTGGTGCCAACCAGGTTCTTGAATAATTGTAAGGTATTATTAACCGGTGCTTCCATAACTAAATTTCGTAATTTAAAAGAGCCTTTGCCAACCGGGAGCTAAAAATAATATAAAATAGTTACAAAGTAGAATAGAAAGTTCCTGGAAAGAGTAAGGCCGCAGCTTACGCCACGGCCTTTTCGCAAGTCCCCCTTTAATTTGGGTGTGTTGAGAGAATAAACCTGTTAATTGAGTAATATGATGCGGTAAAATGGGATTAGTTATTTATTGGGCCAAGGTAAAGCCAATAGGCAGATTGTACCTTACGCTCACCGCACGTCCGCTTTGCTTGCCGGGTTTCCAATTCGGCATCAGCTTTACGACCCTTACAGCTTCTTCTTCCAGCCCACCACCTTTACGGGCTCCAACTGCCTGCACTTCGCTCACCTTTCCCTCGGTATCTACCACGAACTGAACAAATACTTTTCCTTCAATACCAGTTTCCTGTGCCAGATGGGGATACCGCAGGTTTTTTTGAAGGAATTTTGATAATGCTTCTTCGCCACCGGGAAATGAAGGCATAATTTCAACAAAGGTGAATACTTCCTCTTTTTCCGGCGCTTTAGGCGGCTCTACAACATGACTGCTACCATTGCTGCCCTCAAAAGGGTTCTCAGGGCCGCCTGAATCATCACTCTGAATATTGGCAACACCAATAGCTTTATTGCCAATACTATCCATCTTTGGCACTTCGTCTTCCAGACGCACAAGATCATCATTTGTAATAATAGGAGGACTGGTCATTCTAATGGATGAAGTGGCCGGCGGAGGTGGTGTTGTCACCGGAGGTGGCGGTGGGGTTAACGGTTTTTCCTCCGGCATGTTGTCGAGCGTTTTTAAGACACTCACTTCAGGTTCAATAATCCTTCGTGTATGCATGTCCGCAGCCATCAGTTTATTACTGAGTACATATCCACCGATGATGACCAATGCGATGAAAGCTGTACCCATAATAGCGTTGCGCACACGCCTGTCTTCACTTCTGCGTAAATCATAGGCCCCGTAGTCTTTATTACGACCATCAAAGAGAATGTCGAGAAAGTCTGATTTAACAATGTTCGTTGCATTCATGGGATAAACATTTACAATATAGATGCAACGTCATCTCTTTTCCATAAGAGATTTAAAAAAAACTTTCAAAAGCGGATTATTGTATTTGAGAAGCGTATTAATGAAGGAGTATTAATATTACCAGCCCAGATTGAAATCCGGATCGGGATCACCTATTTGCTAAAGGAAGTATTCACTATCTTTTAATGGTAACAATTACCTTGCTACCATGCAGGTATAAATAAGGTTGTAATAAACAAGTTGGTAGATAAAAAGGTAAGGAGGTAATGCCAGGGGGCGCGGGAGGTATATTACATTATAATTTACCACCAATAAATCTGCAACACACCTTCCCCGCTAGCCTGACCGGGCATTTTTATTTACAGCTTATAGCAAACAATTTCTTCTTGATCAGCAACAGCTGTTGTAAACAGCTGTACTACAGGATTGGGTATGATCAACCTTCACCACTACACCCATTTTACTATGTATGAATAATGTATTATGCTCACGCATATAATAATCAGTTTTTGATTTTTATGTTGCTGATCATATTGCTTTGCTGGTGGGACAAAACAAGGAGAATACTCAGCGATCTTCTCCGGGTGGTGGCAAATGCTATTAGTCTACTGAATCTGTAGACAAATATACAGCATGAAATTATATTTCCAAATTCAAAGACATAATTTTTTTCGGGCAGCATTATTGTACATACCAAACTACTGATTATCACACAGGAAAAACCGTGTAGGAAAACACGTGGGAAGACGATCGTCAGGTATCCATACCTATGCATGCACGCTAAAGTTTCAGCAGATGCGTTTCTGCGGCTGGTACAGATTGCACTTAGTGAATGCAAACACTGTTGAGGAATTGTTGGTGGCGGTCAATACCGGTGATCCCAATTAGCGGGTTGAATCAGGAAAATACAAGTAGATTTGAAACAATAGAAGACACTATCTGATGAAAAAAATTTTACTGGCTCTTAGTATACTGCCGCTGGCTTCTTATGCACAATCATCAACCGATACTACCCGGCAATTGCAGGAAGTAGTGATACAGGCATATCCCGGCAAGCAGTTTACCCTGCTCCAGGTACCTACCAGCAGTACTGTACTAACTGCCCGCCAGTTGCAACTGCAACAGGGCATTACACTGTTGCCCGCCTTAAATACCGTACCCGGTATACGCATGGAAGAACGTTCTCCGGGCAGCTACCGCCTCTCTTTAAGAGGTAGCCTGCTGCGCTCTCCTTTTGGTATCCGCAACGTGAAACTGTACCTGGATGAGATCCCGCTGACGGACGCCGGTGGTAATTCCTACCTCAATCTTGCGGACCCGGGCAGTTTCCAGGGCATTGAAATATTAAAAGGGCCTGATGGCAGCCAGTTCGGGGCTAATTCCGGCGGTGTGGTACTGCTCCATCCTGCAGGTACCCTGGCAGACAGCAGCCGCCTGAGGGCTGATATGCAGGGAGGCAGTTATGGCCTGTTCCGCGAGCAGATAGGCTGGCAACAACAATGGGGGAATTATAAGCTGAATATCTATGAAGCTGTGCATCATGCTGATGGTTATAGAGATAACAGTGCCATGAAAAGATATTTTGTACAGACGGCCCAGGAATGGCAGTATCATCCTCATAATCAGCTTAAACTGATCGCATTTTACAGCGACCTGGATTACCGTACGCCTGGAGGTCTGACGGCGGCACAGGCAGCAGCCAATCCAAAAGCTTCACGTCCTGCTACGCCTACATTACCGGGCGCCATTACCCAGCAGGCCGGCATCCGGAATAAAACAGCGTTTGGCGGCCTGGTACATACCTCACAGCTCGCTACCCACTGGCAGCATGTGATCACTGTATTTGGCAGCAATACCCACTTCGAAAATCCCTTCATTACCAACTTTGAAGCCAGGGATGAGAATACCTTTGGCGCCCGGTCCTATATAGCCCTGCAGGACCAGCCGCTTGGCAACAGCAATATGCGCCTGGATTGGACAACGGGCATAGAATGGCAGCAGACCGGCTCTGATATAGACAACTATGGCAACAGGGCGGGCGTAAGAGATACCTTACAGGCTGCCAGCGACATCACCGCCCGCCAATACTTCTACTTCACAGGCATTACCCTGCGTCCGGGTAAACAATGGGTGGCAGAAGCAGCGGTGAGCCTCAACTATTACCGTTACCACTTCAACGATGTGGCGGCAGGCACAGATGGCAAAAAGAAATTTTCCGCCGAGCTAATGCCCCGCTTCTCACTCTCCTACCTGATCACGCCCGACCTGGCGGCACGCGCCACCATCAGCCGGGGCTACTCCCCTCCTTCCATTGCGGAGGTACGTGCTTCAGACAATATTATCAATACGGCATTACAGGCAGAAACCGGCTGGAACTATGAAACAGGCCTGCGCTTCAATAGCCGGAACAACCGTTTCCAGGCAGATGCGGCTGTTTTCTACTACGAACTGCAGGACGCCATTGTCCGGAAGCTGCATGACGATGGCACGGAGTTTTTCACTAATGCCGGTGGTACGCACCAGACCGGCGTAGAGTTCCAGGGGGCTGCATGGTTACAGTCGCCCAGGCTACAGGGCTTCACCCGTGGTATTCAACTCCAGGGAAGTTATACTTACAGCCATTTCCTCTTCAGCGATTATATCAGTGCAGGCAAGGACTTTTCCGGCAATGCCTTAACAGGCGTTCCGAAAAATATAGCTACCGCATCCCTGCTCGTGGTATTTCCCGCCCAGGTGTCATTGTATGGCCAATACACTTATACGGACCGTTTACCGCTGGATGATGCCAATACAGCCTTTGCAAAAGAATATCACCTGGTACAGGCGAAAATCAACTGGGGCATCAATAAATGGCTGGCCTTGTATGCAGGCGCCGACAACCTGTTGAACCAGCACTATAGCCTGGGCAATGACCTGAATGCGGTAGGCGCCAGGTATTATAATCCGGCACCGGGACGGAATTATTACGGAGGGGTGAGAGTGAGTTTGTAATTTAATTACCGGTCATCTTCCGTTTCAAAGCAAGTGAGCCCCCCTTAAACCTATTGCATAATAAAGGGCCGCTAAAAAGCGGCCCTGCACATTTTGGTTCAAAAAAAGAATAAACAAAAAACAAGTCTATGCAGGCACCCCTGCTTTTTTATAATGCACAACCGGCAGGTCTCTTAACCGTCCGGCAGCATATTCCGGTGTAATATCCCTTTGAGGATGCGCCAGCATCTCATATCCTACCATAAACTTCTTCACAGTGGCAGAGCGCAGTAATGGCGGATAAAAGTGCATATGCCAGTGCCATTCAGGGTGGCTTTCACCGTCATTGAACGGCATCTGGTGCATACCTGCTGAATAAGGGAATGATGTTTCAAACAGATTATCGTAGCGGGTGGTCAGCTCTTTCAGGATAGCTGCCAGTCCGTCACGTTCTGCTGGTGTAAACTGTAACAGGTGTTGTACATGGCGGCGGCTGATGATCATTGCCTCATAAGGCCATACAGCCCAGAAAGGCACCAAGGCCACAAAGTGTTCATTCTGTGCGATGATACGCTCTTCCTGTTTCAGTTCTTTTTCCAGGTAAGCAGACAACAGGCTACGTCCATGCTGCTGATAATAATTACGCTGCTGGCGTGTTTCCTTTTCTATCTCCATCGGCACATCTTCAGACGCCCAGATCTGTCCATGCGGATGCGGATTACTGCATCCCATGATCTCACCTTTGTTTTCAAAGATCTGTATATACTTGATGAAAGGCACTGCGGCCAGTGATTCCAGTTCGGTATGCCAGAGGTCCACCACTTTCCGGATATCGGGCAGTTCCATTTCAGGTAATGTCAGGTCGTGACGTGGGCTGAAGCAGATCACGCGGCAGATGCCTTTTTGTGAGCGGGCTACCAGCAGTCCGTCTTCATTCTCACCTCCCTGTGGCGTGTCTGCCAGGAGGGCAGAGAAATCGTTTGTAAAAGCAATTGGTCCGGTATAAGCCGGGTTCTTTGTTCCATCAGCACGGGTATTGCCCGGGCATAAATAGCAATCCTCTACGTAAGCCGGACGCTGTACCAGCGAAGGCGACTCCACCTTTCCCTGCCAGGGGCGTTTGGAACGGTGGGGTGATACTAGTACCCATTCTCCTGTCAGGATATTCAAACGGGTATGAGGATGAGCTGTCAGATCAAAAGTATTTTCAGGCATTCTCTCAGAACATTTAATGAAGGACTGGTCTTGAATAGGTATAGGGACCAGTCCTTTTATCAGCGCTTAATTGTTAACTAAATTATTTACGGTACGGCATCCATCTTCTATGCTGGTAACGTATGCCTTCAGCGGAGTTTTGAACTGTTGTTCATAACCGGCAGCGGCTTTTTCCAGCAGCGCGGGCACGGCCGACTTTTTCACGATGTTGATCGTACAGCCACCGAAGCCACCACCCATCATACGGGCGCCGAGCACTCCCTGCTGACCCGCAGCAAATTCTGCCAGCCAGTTCAGTTCAGGGCAGCTTACATTATATAGTTTATCCAATCCTTCGTGTGTAGCGAACACTTTCTTACCGAATGCATGCAGGTCATTACGTTGCAGGTCTTCACATGCATCCTGCAGGCGTTGTATTTCTTCCACTACGTAACGGCAGCGGTTATACACAGTAGCATCGTGCCCTTTCACATAAGCATCCAGCATATCCATATTGGCATCGCGCAGGCTGTTCACATGCGGGTGATGTTTTTTGATCAGTGCCACACCTGTTTCACATTCTTCGCGGCGGGTATTATATTCTGAGGATGCCAGGGAGTGTTTTACCTGTGTATCCAGCAGCACCAGGCTTACATCATCAAAGTTGAAAGGAATATATTCATACTCCAGTGAAGCGCAATCCAGTTTGATGAGCTGTTGTTTTTTACCGAACATGCTCGCAAACTGGTCCATTATACCGCAACGCACGCCTACGAAATGATTTTCCGCAGCCTGTGCCAGCAGGGTCATGTCTCTGCGACCTATTTCCAGTCCGAAGAGCTCATTCAATGCGAAGATCGTTGCGCATTCCAGTGCAGCGGAGGATGAAAGGCCAGCGCCCAGGGGAACATTACCGCAGAAAGCACATTCAAATCCACCGATGATATGACCTGCCTGTTGGAGTTGCTGTACTACCCCCAGCAGATAATCCGGCCATTGCTGGGCGGTGCGTACCACCTGGTCCAGTGTACCTTCATAGCTGTCATTTACATCCAGTGCATGTAAGACGATCTTGTTATCATTACGTTTTACAATAGCCAGGTAAATGGCTTTGTCTATTGCAGCGGGCAATACAAACCCGTTATTGTAGTCGGTATGCTCTCCGATCAGGTTAATACGCCCTGCCGCTCTTACCATAATTGGTTCCTGGTCAAAATGCTGCTGGGAAAAGGCGTTTAATTTAGCTTGCTCCACTGTGTATTTTTTTAAATTTGATATACTAATGGGAGATTGCGCTCCCCTAAGACTTAGTTCTATGTAACCTCTTCTCTACTAACTGTTTTCGATCTCCTCTGAAGACGTCGTGAAATTTTCCAACATTAGGCCCGGCCGGGGCCATTCCATACAAACCAGCTGACGGCCCTACTATGCAGGCTGTCTATTGTCGGCTGTTCTGCGTTCATCTGTAAACTGTATTGTCAATGGATGAAGAAACCCTGTTGACATTAAAATCTAACCGTGGATCTACTCATGGAATTTTTATTTATGTGGAATAATTCTCAAAGTTAAATGATTTACGTAAACGATTACAATACTTCTCTCTCAATTACGGTGCAGTACGCTTAACCTATTGGCAGTTATCTCAATAAATCATTGATAAACAACACCGTATAGAAAAAAGGATGTGGAATAGACATTAAATGTAATCGTTTACTTTCAATTTTGCAAGCGTTGGCCGATTGGCTTGTGTTGTTATTAGTAATTCCCCAAATATGTCGTTAACTGAAAGGGATACGCGGCTCTCAGGTGGAATCCCTGGCTGTACTTCTTTGAAGTTCCTTAATATTGGGCATTTGGAGGGCGTATTGGGCCTTGGTATACCCATTAAATCCCTGGTAGGTCGCATCAGCCCACTTCAAAGAACTAAGGCCAGGGATTTCCACCTGACACCGCCGGTTCCTTCTGCCCTTCCTCTTAATCCATTGAGATACAATACCGAATCCTGTATAGTGAATATCCTGAGGACTGTTTTATAACTATTTAAAGTGCACTTAGCCTGTCCTATTCCTTTCAATAATTTACCGGCAGGTGTGGCATAATGTCTTTAATCAGAATCGTCCCTCCTCATCAGAAGCACTTCCTCAATTATTAAAGCGGAAGCCATGAACTACGACAGCAGCAGATGGAGATTGCTGGCCTTAGCTATTTGAAGTATGCTGACGCGACCTACCAGGGGTTTAATAAATATCCAAAAGCTACATACGCTACCAACTGCCAAATAGAAAGGAACTTCAAAGAGCTACAGCCAGCAAGCCCATACTGCTGCTGACGGTATGCCTTCACAATAATTATCGAAAGGAAATTAAAGAAGCGGAAGCCATGAACTACGGCAGCAGCAGATGGAGATTGCTGGCCTTAGCTATTTGAAGTATGCTGACGCGACCTACCAGGAGTTTAATAAATGTCCCAAAGCTACATACGCCGCCAACCGCCAAATAGAAAGGAACTTCAAAGAGCTACAGCCAGCAAGCCCATACTGCTGCTGACGGTATGCCTTCACAATAATTATCGAAAGGAAATTAAAGATGCGGAAGCCCTGAAATACGGCAGCAGCAGATGGAGATTGCTGGCCTTAGCTATTTGAAGTATGCTGACGCGACCTACCAGGAGTTTAATAAATGTCCCAAAGCTACATACGCCGCCAACCGCCAAATAGAAAGGAACTTCAAAGAGCTACAGCCAGCAAGCCCATACTGCTGCTGACGGTATGCCCTCGTCATTAAAGTCGAAAGGAAATTAAGAAAGCGGAAGCCATGAAATACGGCAGCAGCAGATGGAGATTGCTGGCCTTAGCTATTTGAAGTATGCCGACACGACCCACCAGGAGTTTAATAAATGTCCCAAAGCTACATACGCCGCCAACCGCCAAATAGAAAGGAACTTCAAAGAGCTACAGCCAGTAATCCCATACTGCTGCTGACGGTATGCCCTCGTCATTAAAGTCGAAAGGAAATTAAGAAAGCGGAGGCCATGAAATACGGCAGCAGCAGATGGAGATTGCTGGCCTTAGCTATTTGAAGTATGCTGACGCGACCTACCAGGAGTTTAATAAATGTCCCAAAGCTACATACGCCGCCAACCGCCAAATAGAAAGGAACTTCAAAGAGCTACAGCCAGCAAGCCCATACTGCTGCTGACGGTACGCCCTCGTCATTAAAGCCGAAAGGAAATTAAGAAAGCGGAAGCCCGGAAAGAGAAGATCACTGTTTCTGAGAAGACTGCCTGAACCGCGTCACAGGCTCCAATACAATTTTCGTCCGCGTCTGCTGACTCACCACACCATTACCCTCGATCAATTCCATGAGCAGGCGGAACGCCTCCTTCCCCATCTCTACGGTCTGCTGATCAATACTCGACAAACTGGGTGTAATATGCTCGTCAAAAGACTCATTCGCAAATCCGACAACCCCGAAAGACCCAGGAATATCGATATGCTTATCTTTCAACTCCTTCACCGCGCCCAAAGCCGTAAAGTCTTCTACGGCAAAGACAGCATCCGGCGGCTGAGGTAAAGATAAAAAGTATTGAACAGCCTGACGGCCGGCATGAATAGAAACATCGCCGAAATAGACAAGCGCTTCCTCTACGGGAACACCATGATCTGTTAAAGCTGCTTTATACCCCTCCAGGCGATCCTTGAAGATCTTGAGATGCTGCTGCCCGGCAATATGGGCAATCCGCTTGTACCCCTGCTTCAACAGGTGATCGGTAGCGAAATAAGCGCCCTTGAAGTCGTCAACTACGACGGATGGGATATTGAGACTGTCATTAGCACGGTCAAAAAACACCAGTGGCACCCCTCTTTCCTTGATCTCCAGGTAGTGGCTGAACTCCATCGTCTCTTTGGCAATGGACGCCAGAATACCATCCACACGGGTGCTCAGGAAGGTCTCTATCGCCTTCTTCTCATATTCCGGCTGTTCATTGGACTGGTAAATCAGCACATTGTAACCATGCTGGTTCGCCATGCTTTCAATACCATGTACAACGGACCCGAAAAAGTTGATTTCTGCACTGGGAATGATCACACCGATGATGTTGGTACGCCCGGACCTGAGTGACCAGGCGATCCTGTCCCGCCTGTAATTCATTTTTTCTGCAGCAGCCTGCACCAGCTTACGTGTTTCTTCACTGGTGCCTTTGCGGTTGTTCAGTGCGCGGGATACAGTAGCACCCGTTAAATTCAGCTCTTTAGCGATGTCTGCTATGGTGACTTTATTATTCAACAAGGGGTAGCTTTACCACTAAAGTAAAAAATTCATTCCGGATACGCTAAAATTTCTGGCTATGCGTAGTAAAATGGTTGTATTATATTTATAGGCAACCAATTTCTATTTTTCCAGGTAACATAATTATGACTATGAGCCAAGCTACACCACAGCGCTTTTTACCGCTGGACGTTTTCAGGGGACTGACCGTATGTTTTATGATCATTGTGAATACGCCGGGATGGGACACGGCCTATTCCATTCTTAACCATGCAAAATGGCATGGCTGCACACCTACCGACATGGTATTCCCTTCCTTTCTCTTTGCCGTGGGAAATGCGATGAGCTTCAGCATGCGGAAGTTCTCACAGCTGGACAACACAACTGTGCTGGCCAAAATCTTCCGCCGCACCATCCTCATTTTCCTGCTGGGATACCTGATGTACTGGCTGCCCTTTGTACGGCATACCGATACCGGCCTGGAATTTATCCCTATCTCAGACACCCGCATCCTGGGTGTATTACAACGCATTGCCCTCTGTTACTGCTTTGCCTCCCTGCTGATACACTACCTGCCTAAAAAAGCGGTATGGGCAGTCAGCGCATTATTCTTACTCGGCTACTGGGCTATCATGTATTTCTTCGGCGATCCGGCAGATCCCTATAGCCTGACCGGTAATGCCGCAATACATTTCGATAAACTGATACTGGGCGAAAGCCACATGTATCATGGAGAAGGCATTGCATTCGACCCCGAAGGATTGTTAAGTACCCTGCCCGCAATTGTCAATGTCATTGCAGGTTACTATACAGGACTGTTTATCCAGGAACATGGTAAAACAGGCCTGGGCCGCAAGCGCCTGTTACAAATGGGCGGACTGCTGATATTGCTGGCTTTGTTGTGGAACACCATGTTCCCGATCAACAAAAAGCTCTGGACCAGCTCTTATGTGCTCTTTACCGTGGGAATTGACCTCTGGATCCTCGCAATACTGATCTATGTGATCGACTATAAAAAACAGGACCGCTGGACCGGCTTCTTCACCGTTTTCGGCAAAAACCCGCTGTTCCTCTATCTACTGTCTGAAGTACTTGTTATTTTCCTTTACTTCTTCCAGGTAGGCGATATGAGCGTGCACCGCTGGATCAACACCTACATTTTCCAGGCAATACTTCCCGGTAAACCAGGTTCCCTCCTGTTTGCCCTGCTATATATGCTGCTGTGCTGGTCTGTAGGCAAAATACTTGATAAAAAGCGTATATACATACGTGTTTAGATCAGGATGTCCTATCTTAGCTAAATAATCGACGGCTTTTGCAGATCATTGTGTAATAATCAGTTATCTACTAGTATGGAACTATCGTTAAAGGGGAAAACCGCCGTTATCTGTGGAAGCACGCAGGGTATAGGATTGGCTACAGCCAGGGAACTGGCAACACTGGGTGCGGAATGCATCCTGCTGGCCAGGAACAGGGAAACGCTTAAAGCCGTTGTGCCCACACTGGCTACAGATCATTTGCAGGAACACAGTTACAAGGTAGCTGACTTCCGGGACACACAACAGGTGGAACAGACCATCCAGCAAATTGCAGAACAAAAAACGGTGCATATCCTGGTGAACAATACCAGCGGCCCTAAAACAGGCCCTGTAATGGAAGCTGATATTCACGAATTCACAGATGCCTTCCAGCAACACCTGGTCATCAATCATATACTTGTACAAGCTGTCATAGCCGGCATGACCGCTGCCGGCTATGGCCGCATTATCAATATCATTTCAACATCGGTAAAAGCACCGCTCCGGAACCTGGGCGTCTCCAATACCATCCGCGCAGCAGTGGCCAACTGGGCCAAAACCATGGCCGGCGAACTGGCGCCTTATGGCATTACCGTGAACAATGTCCTGCCCGGTACTACCAATACGGCCCGCCTGCAGGCCATCCTCGAACAGAATGCTACCAGGCGCAATACCACCGTGGCCACCATCGAAGAGGAACTGTTGAATGAGATACCCATGAAACGCTTTGCCGACCCGAAAGAAATTGCCGCAGCAGCTGCATTTCTGGCCACGCCGGCCGCCGGGTATATTACCGGTACCAACATCTGTGTAGACGGGGGAAAAACACCTGTGCTATAAACATCATTACAATCTCACAACATGCTATGTGAGATATCCACCTGAGCATATCACAAACAAACTTTTATAGAAAGTAAAGGCCCCGGCAAAAACCGGGGCCTAATTCATCACTTTTTACTATTACAAATTGAACAAGTGTGTATCTGATCTCGCAAAACTCTATATTCCTGCACCAACCTGTAAAGCAAAAACGGAAATTCATTTACGCAAGCGGGAAAACTATCCCGCTTTTATGTTACTCTTTGTCAAACCATAAACGGGTGGTCAGCTGATCAGCGCCCTGGTGAGCCACTGCCGCCTTGTAATTGACCCCGTTCAATGCCTGCTCCGAAGAGGGATACGTTAATCTCAAAGGCACTTTACCTCCCAGCGTTCCTGCATATGCAGGCGGCAACTTCGGATAGTCCAGCCTGCGCCATTCTGCAAACCCTTCCAGTCCTTCTCCAAACAGCGCCAGCCATTTCTGATCGCCGATGGATTGTTTGTAGTTTGCCGGATTGTACACTACTGAAGGTTGCGCCAGGTAAGCGGCTACATTCAGATCACTTACATTGTACTGCTTCAGCGAAGTGGTAACCGCCTGTGTATACAGGGCAGCTGCATCGCCTGACAATAGTCCAACCTGCGCAGCTTCCGCTTTGATGAACCACAGCTCAGCCGCATTGATCAATACCGCAGGGGCTGTGGTGGCAGTGAACACGGCGCCTATATCGGAGGTCTTGTTGAAGCCCAGGCGGGATGCTGAATCCGTCGGCAGACCATTGGTCACACCAACGATCCTGTTCGTATCTCTTGGTAATGCACCATAGATAGACAGCCGCGGATCATTCAGTGCATTCAGCTTGTCCACCACGCTCTTACTGATCCTGTAATCATTACGCGTTTCCCTGTTCTTCGCTACCGGGTTCTGGTTCGGAGATGCCAGGTAGATCAGTTGTGCGTTATCCGCATTGTCTGTGATCAGGTTACTGTTGTCAGCACCTATTTCATCGAATACAGCCTTTGCTGCGTTAAACTCTTTGTCAGAGATACGCAGGGCAATACGCAGTCTCAGCGAGTTGGCAAACTTCTTCCACTTCAGCATGTTGCCGTTGTAGAGAATATCGCCTGCTATCGGATTTTCAGCCGGCGTGATCAGGCCCGCCGCTGTTTTCAATTCTGCCAGGAGACCCAGGTAAACGTCACGCTGCTGATCGTACTCAGGGGTCAGGTATTGCTCGATCTTGCCCGTCTGTTTGTAAGGCACATCGCCATACAGATCTGTCAGCACCTGGAAGATCCATGAACGCATGATGATACCTACCGCCTTATAGTTCGGGTTATGTAGGGTATCTCCCAGCTCTATGAGCTTGGTAAAATCGGCTACGCCCTGTGCATAAAAGTTGTTCCAAACGGCCTGAATACTGGTAGCTGCAGGAATATACCTGTCAGGATCAGTATACTGGATCTTTGCCCAATACTGCACATACAGCAGGCTGGTTTCCATAGAAGCATCAGTGCCCCAGTATGTATCCACATTGGTTTTGATACCGTTGCTCAGCAGGTAGTCCGGCTGTACGCTTTCAGATTCATTCGGATTCTTATTGATGTCTTCCAGCTGTTTCGTGCAACTGCTCAGTATCACTGCTGCACCTGCCAGACCCAATATATATTTAACTAATTTCATGATTGCTACATTTAATCTGTTCATTAAAAGGATACCCTCAGGTTCAGACCCAGGCTACGTACGGTCGGGATCTGTAAGGTTTCAAGACCTTGCCCGTTACCAGTGTTGAATGCTGTTTCAGGATCAATGTTCGGTACCTTCTTGTCAATATACCAGAGGTTACGCGCTGTTACTGTCAGGTTCACCGCCTGCAGTCCCCATTTGCGGATCAGTTCCTGAGGCAGGGCATATCCCAGTCTCACCTCACGCAGCTTGATGAAAGAGGCATCATATACACTGCTCTCGTTCAGGGAAGAGCTGTACACTGATTTATAATAACGCTGTGCCGGCAGGATCGCTTCATTCTTTTTACCATCCGCAGTTACACCATCGAAGATGATACCGTCATGGTAAACGGTTTCTCCGTTCGGAGCTGCAGCGTTGTGATCTGCCAGACGCACGGCAGCACCGGAAGAATTGTTATTGGCATAATAGTATGGAAGACCACCGTGTTCTGCATCACGACCAGGAAGACTGGCTGCCAGTACACCGGTATAGATACCGGTATAGTTGGTACCTGACCAGATGGAACCACCCTGTCTTGTATCGATCAGGAAGCCCAGGGTAAAGCCTTTGAAAGAGAAGTTGTTGTTCACACTTCCGGTCCATTTTGGCGTAAAATAACCCAGCACTTTTTTGTTGTCATCTATCTGTGGCGTACCTGAAGCGCTTACCAGGATACGTCCTTCCGCATCGCGTTTGAAAGCCTTGCCATACAGCGCGCCATAACGTTTTCCTTTGCTGGCCAGTACCTGTATGTTGCCGGAGCTGCCCAGTACATAGTCGTTCAGGAAACCTTCCTTATCCAGCTCTATTACTTTACTGATATTCTTCGCATAGTTGAAGTTGATATCCCAACGGAAACCGGAAGCTGTGGTCACCGGTGTACCACCCAAGGTTACTTCCACTCCATGGTTATTGATCTTACCCGCGTTCAGCAGTTTTTTCAGATAACCTGTTGTGGCGCTCACGTCTGCCAGCAATATCTGGTTGTAACTGCTGGAAGTATAATAGGTCACATCTGTGCGGATGCGGTCATTCAGGAAGCTCGCTTCCAGACCGACTTCTGTTGCTTTTGTAATTTCAGGTTTCAGGTCTTTCTTCAGGAACTTATCATTCACAGTCAGCAGCGGATAGCTGCCAAATGGCTGGCTGAAAGGATAAGTATTTATCAGCTGATAAGGATCTGCATCTTTACCTACCTGTGCCCATCCTCCCCTGACCTTTAACAGTGACAGTACCGGACCTTTAATATCCAGCGCGTCGCTCAGTACTACAGCAGCGTTCACGGAAGGATAGAAATAAGAGTTGTTTGCGGCGGGCAGTGTGGAAGAGCGGTCGTTACGTGCAGTAACGTTCAGGAAGGCCCAGTCCCTGAAGCTCAGCTGTGCGGATGCAAATGCACTGTATACTCTCAGTTTGGTGAAATAGCTGGTAGAGATCAACGGGTCCCTGGAGTTGTTCAGGGTATACACATCTTTCACCGCCAGTTTCGGCGCCTGCTGATAGTTCTGCTCGAACTGGTTGGTACGCTCGTTGGCGCCGATCAATCCGTCAATGGAGAAATCGCTGTTCAGTTTCTTCTTTGCATTCAGCGTGAACTCAATATTGGTTTCTGTTACCAGGTAGTTGTCTTCTGTATAGGAACCAAAGGGCGTACCATTGGTATAGAATGCTACTTTGTACTTACGCTTGTCGTTGTAAGTATCTGTACCTACGCGGAGATTGGCAGAGAGCCAGTTAGTGATATCGTAAGAGAGACGGGCATTTCCGAAGAAACGGTTACGCACCTGTCCTACTGTATTTTCATGCTGGATCCAGTAAGGATTGCTGTAGTAACTGTGGTTCCAGTTGTAGTCTGTACCATCAGCGTTCTTGTAATTACGCAGCAACCTGGTGTCTACCTGGCGTCCAAACCATATAAACTGCAGGGTCACACTGTTACCACGACGGCCATCCACACCCGGCAGGTTGTCTGCACCGCCCCTGGTATAGTTGGCGAATGTGCTCAGCGTCAGTTTGGGAGCAATACGGTAAGTGCTGTTCAGTGTAAATGAGTTACGGGTGATCCCGGTATTAGGCAGTATACCTGTTTGTTTGGTATTATTGAAAGAGAAGCGGTAATCCAGTTTCTCATTGCTGCCGCCTACGGATAAACCATTGTTCAGTGTATAACCTGTTTCATAGAAATCCTTTACGTTATCAGGATGTGGCACAAAAGGCGCCGGCTGACCATTAGAGAAGAACTGCGGAATAAGACGGCCATCCATTTTTGGGCCCCAGCTTTCATCCACACCATCATTCAATCCACCGCCCTTACCATCTACATAGGAGAATTGTCCGCCGGAACCCTGTCCATATACATCCTGGAACTTAGGCAGTACCAGCAGGCTCTCGAAGGTAGCGCTGGAGTTCACAGTAATGCCCAGGCCTTTGGCGCCTTTGCCGGTCTTTGTTTTGATCACCAGTACACCTGCCGCTGCACGTGAACCGTATAATGCGGCAGCGTTAGGGCCTTTCAGTACGTTCAGCGATTCGATATCGTCCGGGTTGAGGTCGGAGATGGCGTTGGCAAAATCACGGCCGGTGCCGACACCCAGCTGACTGTTATCTACCGGTACACCATCTACAATGAACAGGGGCTGATTATTGCCCGCTATGGAAGTTTCACCACGGATGATGATACGGGAAGAACCCAGGTTACCCTGGCTGTTGGTCACCGTTACACCGGCGATCTTGCCTGCCAGCGCGTTGACCAGGTTGGTCTCTTTGGCTTCCGCGATGTCTTTCGACTTCAGTTCCTGTACGGCATAACCGAGGGAACGTTTCTCCCTGGAGATGCCCAGCGCGGTCACCACCACTTCGTTCAGGCGGCTCTCGGTATTTTCCAGTGCAATGTTCACCACCTTGCCTGTACCTACAACCTGATCGACCGGCGTATAACCTATAAAAGAAAAGTGAAGTGTATCTGTTGGTTTTGCAGTGATGCTGAATTTACCATCAGCATCGGTTTGTGTACCACGGGTAGTTCCCTTGATAGTAACGATCGCACCCGGAATACGCTGTGCATCGGAGCGGGAAGTAACAACACCAGATACCTTGTTATCCTGCGCCTGTGCCCACTGCAGGCCCAGTAACACGAACAGCAGTATGCCAGCTGTTGTTTTTAATTGTTTGATCATTGTATCAGATTTACGAATTGTTTTAAGAATGCTTACTGATCTGTCGGGACAAAAAAATTCCATCTGCCAGGCGGAGGCCTGCAGCTACGACGATAAGTTGGTTTACTAATTAATTATCTGAAAACTGGCTTTACATGCACATGTAAGAAGAACAATGCATGCCGGTACAATACCGGGACATGGTTTCGGCTGATTTACTACAGACTGCTGCTGTTGTACCCTGATTGAACATATAGGCTATGACCATTTAATGCTGGCGTTTAATTACCGGCCAAAATTAACATACATTTAGTAATCTACAAAGTAAGTAGACTTAATAGGCTAAATAATATTTATTTCCGTTTAAATAATACCAGATAAAAGAGAAATAAGTATCTAATGATCGTCTGCAGGCAATAATCCTGCGTCCTGCAACTGCTTTTTTACAGCCGGGTTCGTACTGTACTTCGATATGGGACCTTTCAGATTCTTCGCATCCAGGCTTAAGGGATTAAATTTATCACGAAATGCATCGGCAAAAGCATTGCCATATATCAGGTTCATCCAGGAGTAATAAGGCTCATACCGGCCATATCCCCGGTATTGCCAGAACTGGTCCATCCGCCGGGTAAATTGTTCCAGGCCGGCGCTGAACTCTTCCTCCGTTGCCTTGGTAACAGCCGGTTTCCGCTTCAGGGCATCTAACTGCTCCTTTTTATAAAGGGTAATACAGAAATGGGAGCCGGTATCTTTTTTAATGGCGGCCAGCGCTTCCTGCATGGTTTTGTAACCATCGTCCACACCATCGGCACAGAACATGACCAGGGAATCCTGCCGCTTGAAATACTGGAAGGTGGTGCAGAAATAGATATTATCGTCCGACAGGTGGATGGTATACATCCTGCCATTGTCAAAGACCCGTTTTACCTCCAGGCGCTCATTGCCACCACTCCCCTTGCCGGGCACCCCTGCTAACTTCAACTGCCGGGACGGTGTTGCTGCGTTTCCGACAATCAGTTCATTATCATCGATCAGCAGGTGACAAACCGGCTCATTCCCGTTAGTAAACGTATACCAGTCGCCCTTCTGGGCAAATACAGGAGAAACGAGCAGACACAAAAGATAACAGAGGCTAATAGACAAGGATCGCATAACAATAATTAAAAGGTTATTCACTTTGTTCCATGAGGCTGAATAGTATCTTCTTTTCCCCTTCATTCAACTCAGTTCCGGTCGTGGAATCAGCAGGGATAAAATGCCGTTTGAAGGCCTTTATAGCGGCTGTCGTATCGCGGGTATCGTATCCTACAATACGCAAGGCCCGTTTGCTGTTGAAATCTACCGGCAGGATGATCTTTGCCGTATCGCCATACCATAAGCCAAAACCCTTTTCCGCCAGCTGCTGCCAGGGAAAATAGGCGCTGGGATCTACCTTACGGCTGGGAGCAATATCGCCATGACCAATGAAATTGGCCGCCGGGATATTGTACCGGTGTTTCAGGGAATCCAGCAATACCAGCAGGCTGTTAATCTGCTGCGGCTGAAAGGGCACAAGACCGTTATTATCCAGCTCAATACCGATAGAGCAGGAATTCATATCGGTCACATTGCCCCATTTGGACAGGCCGGCATGCCAGGCACGCAGATAGTCGTTCAGCATATGATTGATCGTACCGTCGCCACAGATCACGTAATGTGCGCTCACTTGTGTACGCGGCAGGGTGAAGGTGCGGAAAGTAGAATCGCAGGAGCCCTGTGCCGTATGATGGATGATGACATAATTGGGCTTCCGCATATTAAAATTCGTCGTGCCTATCCAGTTCACTACTGTGGGAGCACCATCTGCAGGTACCGGCGCTGGCTGTACCTTCAGCATACCGGCATATTGTTTTGCCTGCTGACGGTATACCTTATTGGTCGTTGCATAAGGTTTGGGAGCACAACTGTATATCGTTGCGGCCATTACCCATAACATTAAACGTGGATATGGTTTCATTGTGTTCATCTTTGGTATCTTAATTTAATGATTATCCGTTAATTAATAACAAAGCCCGGCTCGTTTTAAAGATGCCGGGCTTTGTTTTTCCGTATAGGTAGCTATCAGTCAGGGGACTGATGTACTTACTATTTCAGTTCCTGCGACAGGGAATAAGGAACGTCCTTGTCGGCTGTACCTCTTGTCTTGTTAGGCACTGCATCCATATCGAAATTGATAGTAGCGCCTTTCATGATCGCGTTGTGATCCAGCCAGTTGTTGGTATAAGGCTTACCATTGAAGGTCATCCCCTTTATATAACGGTTGGTATCGCTGTTCTTAGGAGCATTGATGATCAGCTGCTTGCCATTCTCCAGTGATACAGTGGTCTTTTTAAACAGGGGCGCACCTACTACGTACTGCTGTGTACCCGGACATACAGGATAGAAGCCCATAGCCGTAAATACATACCAGGCAGAGGTCTGGCCATTATCCTCATCGCCACAATAACCTTCCGGAGTAGCAGAATACAGACGATCCATCACTTCTCTCAGCCAGTATTGCGCTTTCCATGGCTGGCCTGCGTAGTTGTACAGGTAGATCATGTGCTGGATAGGCTGGTTACCATGTGCATACTGCCCCATGTTCATGATCTGCATTTCGCGGATCTCATGGATGGTGCCACCATAGTAGCTGTCGTCAAATACCGGAGGCATTGCGAATACAGAGTCCAGCATATCGGCAAAGACCTTCTTACCACCCATCAGGTCTATCAGGCCCTGAACGTCATGGAATACAGACCAGGTATAGTGCCAGCTGTTACCTTCTGTAAAGGCGTCACCCCATTTGAAAGGATTGAAAGGCGCCTGGAACTTACCGTCTTTGTTCTTACCACGCATCAGCTTCGTTTCAGGATCGAACACATTACGGTAGTTGCGGGCCTGTTTTGCAAACCTTTCTACTTCTGCAGCCGGGCGTTTCAGCGCCTTTGCCAGTTTGTAGATGGTGAAGTCGTCATATGAATATTCGAGTGTACGGGCAGTATTCTCATTCACATCTACATCATAAGGCACGTATCCCAGCTCATTGTAATATTTCACACCGGCGCGGCCAACAGAGGTCAGCGGGCCGGCATTATCTGCATTCTTCAGGAGCGCTTCATAAGCGGTGTTCACGTCAAAACCGGTTACGCCTTTTAAATATGCATCCGCGATCAGGGAGGCGGAGTTGGAACCGATCATACAGTCGCGGTGACCAGGGCTTGCCCACTCAGGCAACCAGCCGCTTTCCTTGTAGGCATTCACCATACCTTCCATAATGTGCGCATTCATAGTTGGGTACATCAGGTTGAAGAAGGGGAATACAGCACGGAAAGTGTCCCAGAAGCCATTGTCGGTGAACATATAACCGGGCAGTACCTGGCCATTGTAAGGGCTGTAGTGTACCACGGCGCCTTTCGCGTCATATTCATAGAACTTGCGCGGGAACAGCATAGCGCGGTACAGGCAGGAATAGAAGGTGCGGGTCTGGTCGGAAGTGCCGCCTTCCACCTTGATCCTGCTCAGCTCCTTGTTCCAGGCAGCTTTCGCCTTGCCCTTTACAGCTTCAAAGTCGCTGCCGCCGATCTCCTTCTGCAGGTTCAGCTCAGCCTGTTCAGGGCTGATAAAGGAAGAAGCCACTTTTACGTTCACTTTCTCTCCTTTTACGGTAGCGAAACCGATCACGGCGCCCACATGTTTATCTTTGGCTTCCGCTTCACCGGCTTTCAGCTCACCGTTTTTGAAAGTGGCCACATAGGTAAACGGCTTATCGAAAGTCAGTACGAAATAGTTCTTAAAGTTGGATGGCACGCCGCCGCTGTTCTTGGTGGTATAACCAACAATTTTGCGTTCTGCCTGCAATACCTTGATATAAGAGCCTCTATCCAGCGCGTCTATCACTACGAAAGCGCTGTCTGTCTTCGGATAAGTGAAGCGGATAGCCGCTGCCCTTTCCGTTGGCGTGATCTCGGTAGTCACATTGTGATCAGCCAGGTATACGCTGTAATAGTACGGCTTAGACACCTCTGATTTATGAGAGAACCAGCTGGCCCTTTCATCTTCCTTAAATTTTACCTTCCCGGTAACCGGCATGATGGCAAACTGGCCATAGTCATTGATCCATGGACTGGGCTGGTGGGTCTGTTTAAAACCGCGCAGCTTATCAGCATCGTAGGTATAGGCCCAGCCGTCCCCCATTTTGCCGGTCTGAGGCATCCAGAAATTCATCCCCCAGGGAGTAGCGATAGCAGGATAGGTGTTACCTGTAGACAGGTCAATCTTAGAATCGGTCCCCATCAGCGGGTTGACCCATTCTACCGGATCGGTTACGCTGTTGACAGTTTGTGCCTTTACCCAGCAGGAAGCCAGCATAAGGGCTGATAGAATAACTCTTTTCATGTTGAGACGAAATGGAATTTTAGCTTTTATTGTCTGTAAAAATAGCTTTTCAGGCGAAAAGTAAACGGCTTTTTTTAAAATGGCGAAACCGTGACCAACACGGATGCTTAAATGATTTAGCTTTACACCTTCAGAATGCCATCTTTATTTAAAAACTAATATGTTTCGTAACCGCAAGAATAAACCTGCCCCGACTTTTGAAGTCAAACGATAGATTTTGTCGTTTTACAGATGAAAAGAGGCCATGTGATGTTCCTTTATACGACAAGATGCCACTCTGCCGTTTTAAATTAGTTCGGATCAAATCATTTTAATGTTCGCAAGTCCCGTTTCAAGTCAATTACCTAAAAGAACATGAACATATGAATAGACATTTTACGCTAGCCATGAAAATGGTCGTGGTTGGTGTTCTTTGCAGTGCTGTATTCAGCGCCTGCCGTAAGGACAGTAACAAGGTAGATAATACTACGCCAACTTCCTCCACAGTAGTGTCAGATGAAGATTCCCTCAAATATCTTATGTACCGCATCATGCAGGTAACATATGTGGATGGGGGCCGTAACAAGACCACCGACCTGCCAACTTATTTCTGGTACAACCAGGTGCCGCAACTGGACCCGTCCAGCAGCACCTATGCTACTGCCGATGACCTGTTGAATACCATGAAAACGTATTCCAAAAACAGCAGCGGCACAGTACTGGACCGATATAGCTTCCTGGACCGTACGGGCTCATTGTCCAGCTCATTACAGAACGGACTTTCCGAGACTTTCAACAAAATAAGCGCTACCGGCAACTACGGTATGGAGGTCAGCTATGCATCTGACGGGACTAAGTCTTACCTGTATATCGTCTATGCAGATAAAAACTCACCTGCCGGCCAGAAGGGGCTGAACCGCGGAGATGAGATCATTGCCGTGAACGGAGACACCAACATCAGTTATGACGGAGCTAATGGCACGAACGTCTCCAAGGTGACCAATGCCATCTATTATTCTACTTCCGTGACCCTCCGGGTAAAAAAGGCTATCACGGGTGCCCAGGCGAACTATACGCTTACGTCCGGCTCTTTCACCATCAACCCGGTATTGTTTGACACACTCTATACGGTGAACAATCAAAAGGTGGGGTATTTTGTCTTTTACACTTTCACGAATACCTACAATACAAGCGGGGCTGCTACTTTAACGAAAAGCAAGCTCGATGCACTTTTCGCCAGATACAGATCAGCCGGCATTACCAACCTGATCGTAGACCTCCGTTATAACCAGGGAGGCTCTGTAACTACGGCAGAATATATAGATAGTGCCATTGCCCCGGCTTCAGCAGCTAACAAGACGATGTACTACTACCAGTATAATGATAAGCTGACGGCCAACCTGGATGGTACGGGGCTGGAAACCAGCGTCAAATTCCCCGGCCTTACCGGCGGACTGGCGCTGAACAATGTGTTCTTTATCACCGGCTCCCACACCGCCTCTGCCAGCGAGCTGACGCTGAACAACCTGAGGCCTTATATGAATGTAAAACTGGTAGGTGATACTACTTATGGCAAGCCGGTAGGTTTTATCACATTCAATATCTCAAAGTATGACAGCACACATGCCAAGAAGTACCTGGCAGACCTGTATGCCATCAACTTTGCGACGGAAAATGCCAGCCATGTGGGTGGTTATTACACAGGTATAGCGCCCGATCAGCTGGCGAATGATTATATCAATGTGCCCTGGGGATACAGGAATGATGACGAGAACCTGGACCGGATCTTCAACTACATTACTACCGGTAGCTTTGCCAGGACATCGGCTAATGCCCGTGTGCTGACAGAAACCACTGCCAATCAACGGGCTGCGATCCAGTCCTCCGTTGTATCTCCCCGCTTCAACGGGATGGTGGATTACCGCATAGGTAAACGGATGCAATAATATCAGCGATGCTGGTCGTAGTAATTTGCAACCAGCTCGTACCCTAACAATACTCTTTCCGCTGACGTGAGCGGGGTGGTAGCAGGCATACCTGCCGCCTCTTCCAATTGCGTCAGCGTTCTTATTCCCACTACGGCTGCTCTTACTACCGGCTCTCCCAATACATAACAAATAGCGGTTTGTGCGGGGGTACGTTTATCTTCCGAAAACTTAACTACTGCTTTCGCCATCTTGCTCACATCTTCCGCGCTATAATTCAGATAGGCCTCCGCAGGTTTTCCTGCCAGCAAGCCCTTGGCTACACTACCTCTTGCCAGTACGCCAATATTGTTCTTTTCCAGCAATGCAAATACCTCTTCTTCCGGTCTCCTGTCCAGCAGGCTATACTGCATCATCACGCTGCTGATATTGGATCTTTTCACGTATTCCCTGATGACGTTGGGCCTGATGGAAGAGATGCCATAATAGCGGATCTTTCCCTGGTGCTGCAGCTCTTCAAAAGTATCGATGATATCGTCAATAGGGTCTTCCAGGGTGCCGCCGTGCAACTGGTACAGATCAATATAGTCTGTTCCCAGCCGGCGCAGGCTATCGTCCACGGCTTTTTTGATGTACTCCGGTGAGGGGTTCCAATCCCAGCCGCTACCATCACTTCTCCATTGGTTTCCCACCTTGGTGGCAATGATGGCATCGCCCCGGCGGTCTTTGAGAGCCCGGCCCAGCTGCCTTTCATTTTCACCCTGCTGATACAGGTCTGCCGTGTCAAAAAAATTGATCCCTTTGTCTAATGCCTGGCTGATCAGGTTTTCATTTTCCGCGGCATTATTGCCTAAAGACATACAACCGAATGCGATCTCGGAGATGTCGAGATTAGAGTTGCCTAGAATATTGTAGTTCATAGACCCTAAATTTAAGCATTTCTGCTTATGGCAGGGCTATTCCTTACCAGGACCAGCCGCTCGTATATCTTTCTCAGGAATAGTCCTGATGAAACCGCCTTTAGGGGTATAGAGGTATTTTATCTTCGTATATCTTTTGTTGCCCGCCATGCCTTTGATCTGTACACAGGCGTCCAGCGCTTCCTTCTCATCCAGATTTAATACCATGCATTTACGGCCATCGTCCAGGAACAATGGATGTCCTGGAGGGAACACCTTTCTGCGTGGCAGCTGATCGAAGCCTATAATTTCATAAAAACAGGGAATACCTTTCCCTTCCACATAGGGAGCGAAATAGCGTACTACACCGGAGCCCATTAGCCGATCAAATTTCCCGCAGATATAATCAGTTGCATTGCCGGTTACAAGGTCATCGTACAGTGCTTTTTCTGCCACAGGCACCAGCTCTACCAATACATAAGCATCAGCATATTTGTACGCCTTTCCCTTGTAGGGCAGCGCTTTCTCCATCAAGCTTACGGAATCTTCTGTTATAATATGCCTCAGGTGTTTCTGCAATAACTCCAGTCCTGTTGCGTTGCCCGGCAGAAAGGGGAAGCCACCGGCATCCTCTTTAAGAACAATCTGACGATAATAGCGGTCATAATACTCTGCCTTGCCGATCCCGGGAAACAGTACATATATGCCCAGCACCTCCTTAGTATGTTCATACCTGCTACCCTTTCTTCTCCGGTTCATGATAGCGTCCCTGTAGTCACGCATCTTGCTCAGGTCTTCCTGCAGCGGCTCATCCATTTTTTCCAGTTTGCTATACCTGTCTGATTCCATCAGGCGGTATTTGGCATCAAACAGGTAAGTCAGGTACAGATTTCTCGGCTGATCTCTTTTACCTATCCGCAGCACAATGTCAGGGCATTTATTTCCATTGACGGTTCCTGCTTCATTTGCATCGAATTTATTTGTGTACCACAGTTCCTGGTAGAGTTCAATATTGATATTGTCCTCACATTCAAAAACAAGTTTGGAATGCATGTTCTTATCCGGCGAGACGCGGAAGTTATCGCTCTTTATTGTTGGCATTTTTTTTACTTCCGGCGCTACTCCGGTAATCTGTTGTATCATGTCTGTCATGGCAAAGAAGCACCAGAGCTGGTAGAGATAGGCAATGTTCTTCAGCTCTATTTCGTACAGCCCTTGCTGCAATTCAAATCCCATCTTCAGGGTTTCCCAGTCTTTCATCAGGCCTGCATATCCCGGCTTGTTTGCCAATATCCGCGAGTTCCGCTTTCTGTCCTTCAGTTTTCCCACGCCTTTGAAAACCGGGTGTGCCAGCAAATGTGTGATCGCTTCTCCTGCGAATTCGATCTGCATCCGGTATTCCTTCTCCATCCGGGCATTACTGCCGTCTTTCTGAATGAGTTTATAAATGCGTTTATAGTGTTCAAGTATGTCTGTCATAACATACTTCACATACCTGTTTTCGTAATTGTCTTCCACTAGTACTTTAGTGTCCACTACAAAGTATTTGTCCGGACGATCGGCAAATCGCTCCAGCTTATCTGCCAGCGGTCCTTTAGCCGTTCTGATCCTATCCCCATGCATGATAGTCTTTTCTGTGGAGAGCTCTTTATGGGGATTTTTTACAATAAC
The DNA here is from genome assembly GCF_023100805.1 of Chitinophaga filiformis. NCBI lineage: Bacteria > Pseudomonadati > Bacteroidota > Chitinophagia > Chitinophagales > Chitinophagaceae > Chitinophaga > Chitinophaga filiformis. The sequence goes on along the minus strand of NZ_CP095855.1, from coordinate 1,762,501 downwards.
ATTGAGATGCCGCAAAATGCTTCTGAAAAGATTTTCGAAGATAGTCCACCAGAGAATATCGCCTTCGCCGTTGCCCTGTGCCTCAAAAAAATGATAGGTTTTCCTGAGGTAGTCGATTGCCAGCCGGGGATATATCTTTTCCACCTGCCTCACCATGGCAGGATGTTCTTTTTGGGTGTCAAGCTTCGACGAAAATATGGTGAACTGGAAAAGGATACTGAGCGAAACCGTTTTCAGCTGATAATCGACGATCAGGTCAAATTCTCCCGGTTCATTGTTAAATTTCAATTCCCCGGAAGCGAACTGGGTATCACCTTGGGTCGTCCTCACCTTAAACATGTTCTTCACATTTTTCACACGCGAATAGATGGAAGCAGATACCACATCCGGATGAAAATCGATGCTTAACGAATATTCTATGTTCTCAAAGAAGACAGGATGTTTCACCGCATAGATATCAGCTTTTTCCACTTCCTTTGATCCCGGTTGCCAGATTTCGAATCTTTTGACCGGGCCTGTGAAAATATAACCCGTTTCAAAGTTCTCAGGACGATGCCTTTTCTTCGAGGTTTCGAATGTTTTCTCAAAGTCCAGCCTTCCGTTAGGATTCAGCAGGTCGACTTCCAGGGAGAAGTCTTTATGATGGATAGTTAGTATATTCATAATCACAGGAATGTGAGGCCGGTTTTCCTCAATTGATACTGTATTTTTGATAACTTCTGCTGACAGGCAGGATACTGCCTGGTGGCAACCTTCAGTTCTTCAATGATATTTCCGCAGTCAGCGTCATCGCCTGCTATCCTTGTCAGTATTTTCATACAGATCACTTCATCGAGACAGGTATTCAGCCAGTTTCCCGGCATAGCCCCGTTAGCAGCCAATGCTTCATTGTAGGCGCAGTATAGCAGCACATCGTCTCTTACGCGGTAGGAAAGGGCAAACGGAGAATCTTTGAGTATATCCTGTAACCTTTTCAGTTCGCGGATAACCCGGCCCCCTGTTTTTGGGCTGTTCTTATATGCTTCGGCGCTGTTTACTTTACCGGTTGTCAAAACTGTTACCGCTTCATAAGTATCTGGGTATTCCCATGTTTCCGCGGGGGAGCTCAGCCCGTATTCCATATCAATTCCCTGCGTTTCGATCACCATTGTTCTGTCCAGCACCCGCTGACTGAGGGTATGGGTGGTTTCATCCGTATTGATGGTCCCGATCAGGGTCAGGTTGGCCGGCATAGCGATCCCTCTTTCCAGGAAACAGGACTGCAGGCGGGAGTCGCCTTCTATGCCCAGCTTTGTCCAGAAACCGGGATCCAACTGACTGTATACAGCTACATTATGCCCGCTGATGAAAGCATCATAAACCCTCGTACCGCCCTCCTGCCGGGCGGTTTCGAGTATACTCAGGAAATCCGGGAAATAATGCTCGATCCTGGCCAGGTTCATTTCATCCAGGCAGGCAAAGAAAGGGATATGCGGGTACCGGCAGGCCTTGACAATAAAGCGGAGCAGGTCGGGGCAATGATACCGGGCAGTATCGCCACGGGTGGCCAGGTATCCCAGCAGGTCATCGGGTTCATGCCAGTCGGGCCGGACCCTGATCATCTCAAAATTGCCGGGATATCTTGCATTCCTCAGGGCGGGATCGGCACAGGTCATGTAGGCCAGTTTTCTTACCAGCCAGGATTTGCCGGTCCCACTCACGCCGCTCAGTAACAGGAAAGGTTTGGTTTTGACCGCCACGAGCAATTGCCGGTAGGGATGCCCGAACGTAATCCCGTTATGCTCATTTTTAGCCCTATTCAGACCGTTTTCCGAACCGGGCAGGGTAACGAGCTGCATTTCTACTTTTGTCTCGTTAATGGTCATATTTGCCCCCTCTACATGCAGGCTACACCTCTCCAGCATCTCCAGCGCCGGTCCGGCCGGAAATAACTGCCGGAGGTCCTGCACCCTGGCAAGCCGGGTAGTATTGTCCCGCGTGCCGGTCCCCCACAGATCTGCAATTCCGTTGTGCCTCAGGGGTTTGGTCCATTTCCAGCCCTCGGGGATGGCAGCCTGCTGCCGTACCTCATACTTCCGGAAATCGTCTCCTTCCCGGGAGCCGTATATGCATCCCTGGTATTCAAATTCCTTCAGCCATGAACGTGGGTTCCGGATACCTACACGTACAGCATCTGTTGCTACCGCATACAGCACCTCCCTTTTTTCCCTGTTCACGAAAAAGACAATATCCCCCGGCCGGGCGTTTTGCAGTATGGCATCATCCCAGAAGATGAAGCGCTTGTTGTGGGATAACAGGTTCTGATAGTCAGTGTTGCCATTCCTGACATCATATATCCTTGCACGTTCCATGTAATGCAATTTCTCCTCAATATCAGATCAAAAATCAATACAAACAACTAATTATCAATATTTTATCAATAAAACAATCATGTAATCATAATGATCTTGTAAATATCAATACAGCCATCCTCCCAATTACGGACCGCATCGGGCCAGTACTGTCCAGATAGTGATTATACCCGTCTTTGGTTCGCTCAGGTGCCGCTGCCATCCCGATATCAAAAGGATATTGAGGTGACCTCTAAATGACCTTTTGGAAACACAATGGTATAAGACACTGAGCGGATCCAGACAGGACCTGAAGCGGAATATCTCCCCCGATACCCGGTACAATACCCATTCCGGAAAACAGTGGCGAGACTGCTCCTGCCCTGTTCAGGCAGAAAACCTGTATTTCTCAAAAAAAATCGGCAACTTGCATTGGTAACCAGCGTAGCGGAAAAGAAGAAAGTTTGTCATTACTACACCCATGAACTAATTCACCCGATGGAGCAAGTACAGATCGGTAAGTGCGTTTACATTATCAACACAGGGAAAAACCTTTATAAGATCGGCAAGACGCAGGATCTGCAAAAGCGTTTGGCCGCTTACCATACCCACCTGCCCGTTATGTTCAGGGTGATCAGGCAATACGCTTCCGCAAACATGACCGAACTGGAAGAATGCCTGCATATCGTTTTCCAGCATAAACGCGTCAAAGGGGAATGGTTCGAACTGACGAAGGACGACCTGGTCATTTGCGACAATATTGCCCGCAACTACGCCCTTACAGAATTGCATAAGCAGGCCAGGAAATATGCCGTGATCCGTTATAGCGACAATCCCCTGCTGCAGGTAATGGAAGCCAATGAGAAGTACCTGCAGGATTATTCCCGGGTAGCACAGGATATTGAACTCGGTCTCAGTACAGACGAGATCTTCGAGCTGAATGAAGGCCAGGTCAGCAAAGCCGTCATTGAAACGGTGAGGCGCCTTCTGAAATACCGTACCCCCAATTCCGAATTCCTCAGTAAATGGCTCAGGGTGGTGAACGACCTGGGAGAGGGACTGAGCGAAAATGCCATCCTCGAACGATATAAAGGCCAGATCAGCCGCACTACCATCCAGATGATCAGGAGAATACTCCGCAACCAGCTGTATTAGTAAACCGTCCCGCTACAAGCAACTGATTATCAAATGCTAATTGTATTGGTACAGGATTTGTTAAAATAAAATATAAGTTAAACCCTGCCGTTTAGTAAGTGTCTAATTACTAATTAACAGGGGGATGGGATCTCTCTTTTTAAATCATCTATCAACATGAAAAACAGGATATATTTACTGTTCTCGCTCATTCTCCTTGCCGGGGTGAGTACGGTAAACAGCGCGTATGCACAGCGGGGACGCTTTGGAGGAGGACATGTTTATATGGGCGGAAGCAGGATCGTGTCATCACCACGCGTGTCGGCAAGAGTTGGGGTAGGGTTCGGATATGGCGGAGGTTATTATCACTACCGCGCACCTGTCCGTTATTACCACGGGTATGGCGGATACTATTATCGCCCTCATTATTATCCTTTCCGTTATTACGGTCCGCCCATCGGTTTCCGTGTCAGCATCCTGCCCTACGGGTTCCTGACATTCAACACAGGATGGGGCCCATATTACTACTATGATGGTTTCTTCTACCGTCCGTATGCCAACACACAAACACAGACCGAACAGTATGAAGTAGTGGATCCGCCTATGGGTGTTGTAGTGCCAGACCTGCCAAGCGGTGCGAAAAAGGTGAAGATAGACGGTAACACTTACTATGAAAAGAATGGTACCTTCTACCAGGAAATAGAACAGGATAATAAGACAAAATACGTAGTGGTCGGCAAGAATGGGGAGCTGAATACCGGCTCGGGTGAAGATAGCCAGGACCAGAATGCCGCACCTGTTTCCGGAGATGTGATGGCAACGTTACCTGAAGGAAGCCGTGGTGTAGAAATCAACGGACAGCAACTGTATGTTTCTCCGGATGGCATGTATTATCAGGAAGTAACCAATCCCGATAATTCACGGGGATATAAAATAGTTGGAAAAACTTCTGCGGATAACTAAGCGTCCCGCTAAGTAAATGAATAAGTGGAACATAGTAGCTTATGCTATAATGTTCCACTTATTTTTTTATTTACATCAGTACAACTGTTCCATATTAAGTTCACGTTAACGCGCTTGTAATTCAATTTGTCGCTTCTTTTATAAAAATAATTTTATTAGTTTTAACATACCTTTAAGATTCACGCTTTAGCTTTTAGGCAGGATCTGCTCAAATAACCATAAACACCATAATCGTTTTATGAATCCTATAACCCAACTAAAAGACGCAACCCGCAAGGGAAAACCATTAGCACTATTTGCCGGTCCTGTTGAATGTCCGTTAGAGTAAAAAGAACCACTGATTTTGTCGTAAACATTGAACAATGACCACAACACTTGTCGTGTTGCTCATGTGATAGATTCGGGCCGTTTAGCCTCTATAGTTCTGCGCTATGAAAATGTCATCCTATTCGAAAAACAGGATGGTTATGCCTTGTCCATGACGTCCCTCAGGGCATGACCGGGAACTACAGCCAGATATCTAAAATTAATACGTGCGGTATAGCATTTATCTATGATTCGTAAATCATGGTCAGGCCCAGTCATGCCTGTTACCAATTAAACGCCCAGGAATGGAAACACCTACTATTATCGGGATCACCCCGATGGAGCACCCTGATGTGCCATTGGCCCTCGCATTGGCCAAAGAAAATGCGTTCCCTGTATTACATCTCGGACGCAATAAAGACACCGCAATTAAAGCTCTTGAAGACCTTTCACAACATGGTTATCCCTTTGGTGTCTGTTATGCGGAGAAAGAAATGACAGACATTCCTTTACCCGAACAGGTTACACTCATCATCGCTCCTTACCATATTAAAATAAGCGCGCGTAAGCGAACACGTATACTATACCAGGTGCATACACTGTTCGAAGCACAACAGGCGGTGCACGACAAAGCCGACGGTATCATTATAAAAGGAAATGAAGGCGCAGGTAAAGTAGGTGATGAATCTTCCTTCATTCTTTTTCAGCAGATCGTTAAAGCCTTTCCTGATACAAAGATATGGGTACAGGGTGGCGCTGGTATTCATACTACAGCGGCACTGATGGCCACCGGCGCCAGTGGCGTAGTGCTGGACAGTCAGCTGATATTATTTCCTGAATGTAAAGCGCCTGCCGCCATCAAGAGCGTCTGCGAAAAACTGAACGGCAATGAGGCAAGGGTGATAGACGGCTACCGGGTACTGGTACGGCCCAATTCACCTGCACTACCGGACAACGCTACACGTGAAGACATTACTCCCTTCCTTCGCATCTTAGACATTGATAAAGGCCTCCTGCCGATAGGCCAGGATGTTGCTATATCCATCGACCTTGTAAAACGCTACAGGAAACTGGGCAGGATGATCAATGGCATTCATGAATCCATCCGCGGCCACCTTTTACAGGCAAAGACGGTGAATGTGATCAGTCCCGGCAATGCGCTGGCAAAAGAATTAAACATCACCTTCCCTATTGCCCAGGGCCCCATGACGCGCGTAAGCGACGTACCAGCATTTGCCGCCGCTGTGGCCGATGCCGGCGCCTTACCGTTTGTAGCCCTTTCTTTACTGAAAGGCACAGCTGCACAGGACCTTGTACAACAAACAAAAGCCCTCGCTAAAGATAATACCTGGGGCGTTGGTATACTTGGCTTTGCGCCACAGGAACTGCGTGATGAACAGATAGAGATCATCAAGGAAGCAAAACCGCCCCTGGTATTGATTGCCGGCGGCCGGCCCTCGCAGGCGAAAGCACTGGAAGATATGGGCATCAAGTCTTTCCTGCATGTGCCATCAGCCTCCCTGCTGGACATGTTCCTGAAAGAGGGCGCCAGGAGATTCGTGTTTGAAGGCAGGGAATGCGGTGGTCACGTAGGACCGCTGTCCAGTCTTGTGTTGTGGGAGAAACAGGTAGAACGCTTATTGCAGGAAGAACAGGCAGCGCAACTGAACGTCTTCTTTGCAGGAGGTATACACGATGCATTGTCTGCCGCTTTTATTGCCGTAATGGCGGCCTCCCTGGCTACCAAAGGCACGAAGATCGGTGTGCTGATGGGCACTGCCTATATCTATACGAAAGAAGCGGTGGAAACCGGCGCTATCCTGCAGCAATTCCAGGACCAGGCCATTGAGCATACCGGCACGGTATTGCTGGAAACAGCGCCAGGCCACGAAACACGTTGCCTGCAATCGCCTTTTGCTGATTTCTTCCGGGAAGAAAAAAATAAACTCCATGCGGAACAGCTGGATAAAAAAGAGATCTGGAGCAGGCTGGAGGCGCTGAATGTAGGCAGATTGCGCATTGCCGCCAAAGGAGTGGACAGAACAGAGAAGGGCCTCGTAGACATCGATACTGCACAACAGCTACAGGAAGGCATGTACATGATTGGCCAGGTAGCTGCACTGCGGCACCAGGTGGTGACTATGAGCGATCTGCACAAAGACGTGGCTGAAAATAATTTTACACTTATACAAAATGCCGGTGTACCCGCACCTGTTACTCATCCTGAAAAAGCGCTGGATGTCGCTATTATCGGGATGGCCTGTATCTACCCCGGCGCACGTAACATAGACGAGTTCTGGAGCAATATACTGGCCGGTAAGGACTGTGTGACAGAAGTACCGGACGAACGCTGGAATAAGGAATTGTACTATGACGCCAACTCTCCGGACGGGGATAAGTCCCCATCCAAATGGGGAGGCTTCATTCCCAGGATAGATTTTGACCCGGTTGCTTTTGGTATACCTCCGCAATCGCTGGCGGCTATTGACCCTACACAGTTATTAGCATTGCTGGTGGCCAGGCAGGCACTGGAGAATGCCGGTTATGGCAATCCCGATCATGATACAGAAGATATCTCTGTGATCATTGGCGCTGAAGGCGGCAATGATCTCGCCAATAACTACGGCTTCCGTTCACTCTACCGCCAGTTCCTGGGAGAGATGCCGGCAGAACTGGATGCGGCATTGCCAAAGCTGACGGAAGATTCTTTCCCCGGCGTGCTGGCCAATGTAATCTCAGGACGCATTACCAACCGCCTGAACCTGGGCGGCAGGAACTATACCGTAGATGCGGCCTGCGCCTCCTCCCTGGCCGCCATTGACCTGGCCTGCCAGGAACTGATACTGGGTAAATCGGAGATGGTGCTGGCCGGCGCTGCCGACCTGCATAACGGTATTAACGACTACCTCATGTTTGCCAGCACACATGCACTGTCCCGCAAAGGTCGCTGTATGACCTTCGACTCCGGCGCCGATGGTATTGCGCTGGGTGAAGGAGTGGCCATGCTGGTACTGAAAAGATATGCCGATGCAAAACGCGACGGCGATCATGTATATGCCGTAATAAAAGGCGTTGGCGGCTCCAGCGATGGCAAAAGCCTGGGACTGACCGCTCCCCGTAAAGCAGGGCAGATAAAAGCACTGGAAAGGGCATATGAGCAGAGCGGCGTGTCTCCTGCTGCACTTGGCCTTGTAGAAGCGCATGGCACAGGTACAGTAGTGGGCGACAAAACAGAACTAAGCGCTTTATCGGATATGCTGATACAGTCAGGCGCTATTGCCGGACAAACCCACCTGGGCTCTGTGAAGACACAGATAGGGCATACCAAATGCGCTGCAGGACTGGCAGGGCTCATCAAAGCCGCCCTTTCTGTATACCACGGGGTAAAGCCTCCTACCCTGCATATCAAAGCGCCTAACGCTTTCTATAATGAAACTACCAGTCCATTCCTGTTCAATACACAGGCAGGCATATGGCTGGATGAGCACCGCCTGGCAGGTATCAGTGCCTTCGGCTTTGGCGGTACCAACTTCCATGCAGTGATCGAAAACGACCCGGCAGGAAAGGAAAAACCGGTTGCCCTGACTTCCTGGCCCGCAGAACTGTTTGTGTTCCGAGGCGAAAATGATGCAGCTGTAAAACAGCTGGTACAGACGGTACACAGCATCCTCGAATACAATGACCAGGTACCGTTGAGAGACATCGCCTATAGCCTTTACCACTACAGCGATGCCCCGGTTCGCCTGTCCATCGTTGCCAGCGGCCGTGAAGACCTGATGTTGAAAACAGACCTGGCACTATCAGGTGCTACTTCCCGGGAGATCCATGTTACCAGCAAGGTCGAAGGCAAAGTGGCCTTTATGTTCCCCGGACAGGGCAGTCAGCGGGTCAATATGGCCAGAGAGCTGTTCGTTGCTTTCCCGCAGATGCGTAAACTGCTGAAAGCATATCCGCAATATGAAAAAATACTCTTTCCCTCTGCTGCCTTTAGCGAAAGCGCATTACAGCAGCAAAAGGAAAAGATCAAAGATACCCGCATCACGCAACCACTGCTGGGCATTGTAGACCTGGCAATGGCTTCCTTCCTCAAAGAGCTGGGCATCCAGCCCGATATGGTGGCAGGGCACAGTTACGGGGAATTGCCTGCGCTCTGCTTTGCAGGCGTATTTGCAGAAGAACAACTGGTGCCACTCAGCGAGAAAAGAGCAAAAGCTATACTCGATGCGGTGGAAGGAGATAAAGGTGTGATGGTGGCGGTGAATATCACAGCAGCAGCACTGGCCCCCTTCACCGGAAAAGGAAGCGGCGTTTATGCGGTGAATCACAATTCGCCACAGCAATGGGTATTGGCTGGTACTACGAAAGATATGGAACAGCTCATGGCCCAGCTGCGGGAGCAGAAGATCTCTTTCAAACAAATGGAAGTGGCCTGCGCGTTTCATAGTCCGCTGATCGCTAAATCAGCAACGCTCTATAAAACAGCGATCGGTAAAACATCCTTCAGCAAACCGGCGATACCCGTATGGTCCAACACTACGGCAGCATTATACCCCGACACTGATGCCGCTATTAAGGAAAGACTGGCGGAACACCTGGTAAGCCCGGTGTTGTTCTCTGAAGAGGTGGAAAAGATGTATACAGCCGGTGCAAGGGTATTCATTGAGGTAGGCCCGGGTAAAGTATTGAGCAACCTGACCCGCGCTGTCATTGGAAAAGAGGGGCTGGTATTGCATACAGAAGATAGTGAGCCTACTGCTATCGCGCATCTGCTCAATACCATCGCAAAGTATATTGCCAGCGGGCGGGATGTACAGCTGGATAAACTCTTCGAAGGCCGTACTACAAAAATCATCCGGTTAGATGCACCGGAACAGTATAAGAAGAGCGCTACCATCTGGCACGTGAATGGCCAGCTGGCGGTGCCCTCCACGGGCAAGCTGCCTGCACACGGGGCACTGCCTGTATTAACGCCGATACAGCTAAAAACGGCTGTTGCAGCACAACCTGTCATCACGGCAAACGGGAATGCGGAACACCTGGTACAGGAATACCTGAACAGCGTGAAATACCTGGTACAGGCGCAGCGAGACGTGATATTAGGCTACCTGGGACAAAATCCCGCGAATATCAGTCGCCTGGAAATACCCGATACCCCTGCCGCCAGACCGGCAGCGCCTGCAAAGAAAGAACAGGAGCCGGCGTCGGCACAGGTGAAAGTATCTGTCAGCACACAACCAGCACGAGGCAAGCAGGATGTAAAGAAGATCCTGATAGAAGTAGTCAGCGCGAAAACCGGTTACCCGCATGAAATGCTGGGTATGGAGATGGATATGGAAGCAGATCTCAGCATCGATTCTATCAAAAGGATGGAGATCATCGGTGAACTGAGAACACAGATGGGCGGCTTTCATGCAGGCGGGAAGAGCGATGAAACAGCCGTAGAGCAGCTGGCGGGTATCAAAACACTGAACGGCCTGCTGGAGTGGATCGCCAATAATGTAAGCGATGCACAGGCAGAAACGGGAGGTATCTCATTACAACATGCCATTGAAAAACCAACTAATAACACAAGCGCCAGTCAGGGCTGGACGGAAAATGACATCAGGAGTACCATACTGCTGACTGTCAGCGAAAAAACAGGCTATCCGCAGGAGATGCTGGGAATGGACCTGGATCTGGAAGCAGATCTGAGCATCGACTCTATCAAACGGATGGAAATACTGGGTGAGCTGCGGGTTAAAATAGGCGGATTAGCACAATCTGACGAGAAAACAGAGGCACTGGCCGGCATCAAAACATTGAATGGCCTGGTCAGCTGGATCTCCGGTAATATGCCCGCCAGTACCGCGCCTGCACCAGTATCTTCTGAGGAACCTGCACCTGTATCAGCAACAACACCGGCATCTCTTTCCAGGATACGGTTCTCATTAGTGCCCTGCGGCTTCAACGAAAAAGAAACAGTGAGCATTGCCGGCAAAAGCCTGGCAGTAACTGATGACGGTAGTCACCTGCCACTAGCCATTAAAAAGCTGCTGGAACAACAGGGCGCATCGGTTCACATTGTAACGGAAAAGGATATGCTGGAAAACTATCATGGCCTGATCATCCTGGATATGGTAGCTGCTCCTGAAAGACCTGACATTCTCAGCACTTTTGCCACTATCAAAAAACTGCATCCGGAAAATGTGAAATGGGTGTATGCCATCTCAGGATCGACCAACAGCGATCCAAAGCAACTGCGTGAGCTGCAGGGATATCCCGGTTTCCTGAAAAGCCTGGATAAAGAATGGGATCATGCAAAATGCAGGAGCATCAGCCTGAGCGGCCATGTTTCGCCGGAAAAGATCCCCGCTATCCTGCTCGGTGAATTATTACATCCGGATACACCTGCAGAAGTCATTTATCATGATGGCGTGCGGCACATCTTTGACCTGATACCGACACAACTGAGCACAGGAGACACACCGGATATCAAACTGAATAAAGACTCCCTGGTACTGGTGCTGGGCGGCGCGCAGGGCATTACGGCAGAACTGATGGTCCGCTTCTCGAAAGAATATCCCTGTCATTATGTGCTGGTAGGCAGATCGCCCGACCCGCGGGCACAGGAACTGCCTGACTATTCCTCTCTTAAAACCAAAGACGAGATACGCCAGCAGCTGATCATGGAAGGGGAGTTGACAACACCGGCCGCCATCGAAAAACATGCAGCAGATATTCACAAGTCCAACCAGATCCTGCAAACCATCCGCTCACTGGAAAGCAATGGCTCCACTGTTACGTACCAGGCGCTCGACCTGAGAAATGAAAGTGAACTGGAAGCCTTTATCAGCAAGCTTTATGAACAGTACGGAAAGATAGACGGGGTGGTGCATGGCGCAGGATTGCTGGAAGATAAACTGTTCCGCCAGAAAACATCCGACTCCTTCGAAAGGGTGTTCTCCACCAAGGTAACGCCGCTGCGCATACTGGCGGAAAAACTAAGACCGGATACACAGTTTGTAGTGCTCTTTTCCAGCGTGGCATCTGTATATGGCAACCGCGGCCAAACCGACTACGCCGCTGCCAACAGTGTGCTGGACCGTTATGCCTGGGAACTGAAAAATGTGATCAAAGGAAAGGTAACCACCATCAACTGGGGGCCATGGAAAGGCACCGGCATGGTATCGCCCACACTGGAGAAGGAATACGAACGGAGAGGCATAGCGCTGATACCCTTACAGGCAGGCATGGAAACCTTCGTAAACGAGTTGAAATACGGTAATGAAAGCCAGGTGCTCATCATGGCGGAATAATCATCATTAAAGTCATGACAATGAAAAAACAGGCTGATGCTGCCATCATAGGTATGTCCGGGATATTCCCCGGAGCCGGCGATATACATACGTTCTGGCAGAACATTATCAATAAAAGAGACGCTATACAAACGGTGCCCGGCAACAGGCTGGACGCCAGTTTGTTTGATCCCCGGTCTAATGCGGTAGACCGTTTCTACTGCAGGAAGGGCGGATTCATAGACGATTATGCCTGGTTCGATCCTATCCAGTTTGGCATTCTGCCACTGGCAGTGGAAGGTACGGAACCGGAACAACTCCTCACACTTTCACTCGCCAGGCAGGCATTACAGGATGCCGGCGTACCAGACAGTGCGCCACTGGACAGGACGGGCATTATCATCGGAAAAGGGAACTATACAGGTCCCGGCGCCACCAGGGCCATTGAGATAGTACGTACCGGTGAACAGATCGTACAGATCTTACAATCGGCCCTGCCCGGGCTTAGTGACGAAGAACTGGATAAAGTGAAAAAAGAGTTCCAGCTAAAGAAAGGGCGTTTTGGTCCCGATACCGCGATGGGGCTTATTCCCAACCTGGTAGCTTCACTGGTGGCTAACCGGCTTAATCTTGGCGGAGCGGCCTATACGATAGATGCCGCCTGCGCGAGTTCTCTCATAGCAGTAGACCATGCCATCGGCGAATTAAGTACCGGAAGGGCCGACATGGTCATTGCAGGAGGTGTACATGTTTCACAGAATGCTCCTTTCTGGAGCATCTTTACACAACTGGGAGCGCTCTCCCGGCGTCAGCAGATCCGTCCCTTCGATCAACAGGCGGACGGCCTGCTGATAGGAGAAGGTTGTGGTTTTGTCGTGCTGAAAAGACTGGAAGATGCGATCAGGGACCAGGACAGGATATACGCTGTTATTAAAGGCACGGGCGTATCCAGCGACGGCGCCGGCACCAGTGTCATGAGCCCTTCTGTAAAAGGACAGGCTAAAGCCATCAGGCAGGCCTGGGAAGCAGCAGGTATTGACGTGCAGCAGGTGGGCTACATTGAAGCGCACGGTACCGGTACGCCATTGGGCGATAAGACGGAACTGGAAACGCTGGCCGCTATTTTTGGTCAGCCGGGCAAACTACCCAAAGCGGGGATCGGTTCGGTAAAGTCCATGATAGGACATGCCATGCCTGCCGCCGGTATTGCAGGTCTCATTAAAACAAGCCTGGCTTTATATTATAGTCAGCTGCCTCCTACCCTGCACTGCGATATACCGCTGGACATCATGCAGCAAACACGCTTCGAACCTGTCAGGGAAACCCTGGACTGGAACCTGTCTGAGCTGCCCAAACGGGCAGGTGTCAATGCCTTTGGTTTCGGTGGTATCAATGCACATGTGGTAGTGGAAGGTTTTAGCGAAAGGAACCTCGCTCCCCGCAAATTGTTCCATGGCCTTGCACCCCGCCAGCCGCAGGTATTGCTACTGGCAAGGGATAGCCGGGAGGCATTACTACAGGCGCTGGAACAGCAAGACAATCATCCCGGGCAGGGAGATTACCGTATTGCACTCTTCGACCCTACACCGGAACGTATCCGTAAAGCAATGAAGATCGTGGAGCGGAATATGCCCTGGCGGAATAAACAGGACATCTGGTTCAGCAACGAACCACTTGTCAGCAAAGGAGGCAAAGTAGCCTTCCTGTTCCCCGGCCTGGATGGCCTGGCCGGCGGAGAGATCGATTCAGTAGCAGGATATTTCGGCCTGCATTTGTCGGGTCAGTCAGGCGCTGATAAAGAAGGTGTCTGGGATTCCGCCATCCAATTGCTGGAGAAAAGCCATGTACTCGATACGGCACTTAAAACACTGGGCGTCTATCCGGATATGAATGCAGGCCATAGTCTCGGGGAGTGGCTGGCAGGCCGCTCATCTGGCCTGGCTGCAGAAAGCTCTGTGCTGATGTTGCTGCAGGAGTTAAACCCGGCGGCCTTTGAACAAAAGAATACGCGCTTCCTGGTAGTAGGCTGCGGATACGATCGCCTCTCGCCCCTGCTGAATGGCGTGCAGGATATTCACCTGTCAATGGACAACTGTCCGCAGCAGGTCATTCTCTGCGGTACCATTGAAGCCGTTGACAAGCTGATACCTGTGCTGAGAACGGAACAGATCTTCCACCAGGTCCTGCCTTTCCAGTCGGGTTTCCACTCTCCCTTCGTTGCGAATAAGCTGGACCTTTTGCTGGATGGCATCAATAAGGTGGAATTCCAGGATACAAGGATCCCTTTATGGTCTGCCACTACCCTGGATACTTATCCACGGGAGTTTGAGGCTATCAGGCAGCTGAGTATCGATCATCTTATTAAACCGGTACGCTTCCGGCAACTGATCGAAAAGCTGTATGCGGAAGGCGTAAGAGTGTTCATACAGGCAGGATCAGGCGGATTGACAGGCTTTGTGGATGACACACTGAAGAACAGGTCTTACAGCGCTGTTTCTGCCAATGTTCCTACCCGCGCAGGATTAGACCAGCTTCAAAGAGTACTGGCCGCCCTGTTTGTAGAAGGGAAGCAGATCAACCTTTCATTCTTAGGGATCACAGCAGGTAAGGAAGCGCCTAAAGGCATACCAGTGAAACTGGAATTAGGGTCTCCGATCGTAAGAGATATTGCCGCGCTGAAATCTTTACGCCCCGCGCCGGCAAAGGTCAGCGTAATGGCAGAAGAAACGCCGGTTATGCGCGCCTTCCTCGACAACTGTGACGAGATTTCGGCTATACAGGAAGAGATCATTGCCTTGTTCAACCAGGGCACCCTGGCGGCTCCTAAAAGGCTGCCGGTATCGCAGGACCTGGATATTTCCCTGGACAATACGCCGTATCTCATTGATCATGCCTTGCTGCGGCAGAAACCGGGATGGCATTGTGCAGATGATATGGATCCGGTTATCCCGATGACCATGATCTTTGAACTGTTTGCAGACATTGCAGCTGCCAATGCGCCAGGTACCAAAGTTAAAAGCATCTCCCAGATACAGGTGTTCCAGTGGATGAATGTAGCCACACCCTTCAAGGCTACCGTGCAGGGACAATGGCAGGACCCTTATACTATTGCCATAAGCATTGACAAATATGCCCATGCGCAGGTCTCCTTATCAGCGCAGTATGCTATTGCACCACTGCGCTCCTTACACAGCGGGAGGCCTTTAGGTATTACCAGGTCATCCGCAGAAATATATGAACAACACATGTTCCATGGCCCTGCCTACCAGGGTATCCGGAAGATAGTGGCGGTGGGCGATAAAGGCATTACAGGCATCATTGAAAGCAGTTCCGGCAAAGGCTCCCTGCTCGATAATGCCGGCCAGCTATTCGGGTTATGGTTGCAACTGACCTTAGAGAAAGACAGGATCGCCTTCCCGGTGAAGATACAGGAGGTAGCTTTCTATGGCGATATGGAAGATCAAAGCGGCGTATTTGAATGCACCTGCGAACTGACAGACATCAATGACGATACCGCTACTGCAGATTTTATACTGAAGCGGGACAACCAGGTATGGGCCATCATCACCGGCTGGCAGAACGCCAGGCTGGAAATAGACGAGCCGCTGTGGAAAGTGTCTATGGCGCCGCTGCACAACAGTCTGTCGGAAGAGATCGCGCCCGGTGTATTCCTGTTCCGTAATACCTATCAGCGTGTTGTGTCCTGGGACTTTATCATGAAACGTTACTTCAACCAGGCAGAGAAAGCTGATCTGCGGGCGATGTTGCCGAATAAGCGCAAGGAGCGCATCATTAGCCGGGTAGCTGTAAAAGATGCAATAAGGGCATTATTGAAAAAAGAAAAACAGGAAGCATATTATCCCATAGAATTTGAGATCAGGAACGATGATGCAGGAAAACCATTTCCTGCAGGAACAATGACCAATGACATTCATATATCTCTCGCACATAAAGACAAAGAAGCAGTAGCCATCGCCCGCAACGGCGCCCCGGTAGGGATAGACATCGAAGTGATCAGTGAAAAGAATGATGGTTTTACTGAGCTGGTCTTCCATCCGGAAGAACTGGCGCTCATTACAGATGCAGACAAAACCGAATGGATCATCCGCTGCTGGGTGGCCAAAGAAGCCTATGGCAAATACCTGGGCAAAGGTCTGCAGGGCAATCCCAAAAAATACAAGATTGATTCGATAAACGGCCATACACTCACGATAGGCGATGTTACTATTCAAACTATTAAACACAATAACTATATCATAGGATGGACACTATAGCTACCACACACAAGTTAAACAATGAAGAGATCTTTACTATTCTGAAATCATTCATCACAGAAGTAATAGGAGAAGAATTTGTGGAAGACCTGGACATCTCCCGTGAAAGTTCCTTCACAAGAGATCTTGAGATGGATAGTATTGAAATCGTCTCCTTCTCAGAGAAAGTAAAATCGCATTTCGGTGAGAACATTGACTTCACCGGCTGGCTGTCGGGTATGGACCTCGATCAGCTTATCAACCTCAAACTCGATGACATTATAAACTACATCGCAACATGCCAGTCATCAAAGTAAAAAACAAAAGCGTTCATATCCAGGAATTGAACAAGGGCGCAAGGGAAACCATTGTGCTGGTTCATGGTATGTTCAGCAATCTCTCTGTTTATTATTTCAATATTGCACCGGTACTGGCACAGTCCTTCCATGTAGTGATGTATGATATGAAGAGCCATGGTATGAGCGAACGCTGTGAATATGGCTATGACCTGCATGCCATGACAGACGATCTGCGCGACCTGATGGATGCGCTGCAGCTGAAGTCAGTACACCTGGCAGGGTATAGTTATGGCGGCCTTGTAGCGATGAAAATGGCCATGCGTTACCCGGCAAGGGTGAAGAAGCTGGCCATCATAGAGGCGCCTGACCCCAGCGACAATGAGACGCTGAGCATTATTGATATTTATAGTAAAGAGTTCCTGGTAGATTATATCAATAACTACACAGACACTACCCGTATGCGCATGGGTAAAAGACAGCTGGACAAGAATCACCGGATGTATGAATACCTGTTCTATGAAACGAGCATCAAGGAAGATATGCACAATGAGCGTTTCTTCTTTGCCGACGATGCCATAGGCAACATTTCCCACGATACGCTGCTGATATATGGCAAAAGCTCTAACTGTCTCACATCCGGGCGTAAGCTGTATCATACGGTGCCGCGTTCCAAGCTGGCACTGATAGCAGGAGATCACAACCTGCCCATCCAGCAGCCGCTGGAAACCGCCAATAAGCTGAAAGATTTCTTCATGGGCTGGCAGGTGAAATTCAAACAGATCAACCACAAATTATGGCAAGCTTTGCGTTTATCGTACCACCACTGATGGGGCATATCAATCCTACACTGAGCCTGGGCGCCGCATTACTCGGACGCGGGCACCGTGTAGCATGGATCAGCCTCGATGCCTCACTGGCAGACAGATTGCCGCAGGGAGGAGAATTGCTCCTTGTGCAATACGATCAGGATGATATTGCTAAAAAGAACAGTGAACAATATCTTGATCAGATCACGAAGAAGAACGTATCGGGTATAGAAAGTATCAAGTTCCTGTACGAGGAAGTGCTGATCCCTCTGAACAGGTTTATGTTCGATGGGATCATCACTATCCTGCAGGCCTTTAAACCTGATGTTATCATCAACGATCATCAACTGTTTGCAGGCGCCATTGCCGCCTGCCGTTTACACATACCCTATGCCACTTCCGTTACTGCGCCGGCAGCCATCAAAATGATGGAAGACCTGCCAGGTATACATGAATGGGAGATCAGGCAGATCGTCGGACTGCAACAGGAACTGGGTATTCCCGGAGAAAGATCTGTAGCCACTTCCGGGGCCCTCACACTGGTGTATACTTCCAGGCACTTTTTTGGCGACATGTCCTTACCGGATCATTACAAGTTTGTAGGACCTGTTATTCAGCACCGGCAGGCTGCAAACAGTTTTGACTGGGAGCGGTTTCACAGGATGGGCACACACCCAAGGATCTTAGTATCTATCGGGACCACCTTTGACCACAGTTACAAAAAGGAATTTTTCGGAAAAGTGATTGAAGCACTGAGCAATGAACCGGTATCGGTCATTGTTGTATCGGATACGGCGCTTTTCGAAGCGTGGCCGGACAATTTCCTGGTGCAGGAAAAAGTACCCCAGCTGGAGCTCCTACCTTATCTGGATGCAGTCGTGTGCCATGGCGGCCACAATACAGTATGTGAAACCTTATCTCACGGCCTGCCATTGGTGGTTATCCCTATTGCCTATGATCAATCGCACGTAGCGGGAAGAGTGATACATGCAGAGAGCGGGGTCAGGCTGAACTACAAAAGGTTTAAGGCCACTCACCTGAAGGAGGCTGTATGGGATGTGTTGTCTAACCCTGCCTACAAGGCCGCGGCGCAACGCATCCGGCAATCGTTTGAGCAGGCGGGAGGTGCAGCCACCGCCATTGATCTCCTGGAAAAGCTGGCAACACCGCCTTCAGCGGGCGGCCTGGCATTTGACCGTAACCGTTTCTATCACTAATTAACGTCAACGCATGTCTAAATTTATGTTCGTTGTGCCGCCATTCTTTGGCCACATCAGCCCTACCCTGAGCGTAGGAGGCAGTTTACTGGCAAAAGGCCATGAAGTAATATGGGTCGGTTTGAAAGAGCTGGCAGCAGAACATATTCCTGCCGGCGGGCAATTCATTGTTCCCCACGCGGAACTGTCGGAACATCAGGTGGCCATACAAGCCATTCTGAAGATGCAGGATGAGGGGCCGAACCTCTCGGGAGTGGAAACATTAAAACTGGCACTGGAAGGCACCTATATACCCTTTGCGCGTTTCATGCTGCCAGGGGTATCCCGGATAGTGGATGAATTCAGGCCGGACGTCATCATCAGCGATTGTATCACCTTTGCAGGCGCGCTCTGCGCCCATCTGAAAGATATACCCTGTGTAACAACAACACCGGTTCCTCCCGACGTTACCGGCGACGCGATGCAGTCGCCCAGGATCTTTGAATGGCAGCAAAACCTCATCAGGAACCTGCAGTATGAACTGGGCATCTATACGGACGATTATGTGATCCATTCCAGGGAAATGAACCTGGTGTTCACTTCAAAAGAATTTGCAGGCAGTAAGGATCCATTACCACACTTGAAATTTGTAGGCCCGGTAAAGGGCCGTCCGAATAACACGCCTTTTGACTGGGACCGGTTGTCCCGTGCCCGGTCGCCGAAAGTATTTGTATCGCTGGGCACCCTGCTGGTCGACATTCGTAAAGATTTCTTCCAGAAACTGATAGCAGCCTTTGCAGATGAACCGCTCACGATTGTAGCAGCCACCGATCCCGCCATCTTTGCCCAATGGCCCGACAATTTCATTGTGCAGGGCTTTGTACCACAGTCGCAGCTGATGCCGGAAATGGACGCCGTGATCTGTCACGGGGGTTTCAACACGGTGAATGATGCATTTGTGAACGGGTTGCCCATGCTGATCACCCCCATCGCCTATGATCATTTCCATACAGCATCCCTGATAGAAAATGCAGGCTGTGGCATTAAGTTAAGATATAAACGCCTGCGGGTGCCCGACCTGAAGGCAGCCATGTGGGAAGTGCTGAACAATGGGAAATACAGGCAGGCAGCGCAACATATACGAGACACGTTCATACAGGCCGGAGGTAATGATAAAGCAGTTGAACTACTGGAAACATTTGCACAGGAAAGAAAACGCACTTTATCTGTTTAACAAATTATTCTCTCTGATGAAACGCAAACTATTACTCCCTGAAAGGATCATGCTGGGAGATGGCGCCACGCCATTTAACGGCGTTTTTGTGGTCAGGCTGAACGGCACGCTGGCAGCTGAGCACCTGTACAACGCATTGTCGAAGATACAGGCCAAACATCCGCTGCTGAGAGCTGGTATTGTACAGGACAAGACAGGTACGCCTTACTTTACTATTCCTGAAGTGTATCATACCATCCCCCTGACCATTAAAGATCGTATAACAGCTGATGACTGGCAGGAGGAAACAAAGGCCGCCTGGGCGTCGGTGTTTGACATTCCCAATGGTCCGCTGATCAGGATGGTATGGCTGAAAGGCGATCAGCAATCGGAACTGCTGCTGGCCTTCCATCATTGTATGTGCGATGGCGGCGGAGGATTGATGCTGGTCAGGGAAATACTGACCGTGCTGGATGATCCTGATTATGATATTGGCATCCACCCGACATTCACTACCCTGGAAGATATAGTGCCGAAGCATATCCTGACGGGCACCCGCCAGGTACTGAAAGCCCAGCTGAAAGGAGCGTTCATACAGGGAGTACTGACCTTGTTATCCACATTCATCTCTACCCGCAACAGGCCTACCGTCCGGAGAGCGGATGATTATCTCATACACTGGAAACTGGACCAGCAAACGTCCACCGCCTTGTTCCAGCATTGTACAAAGCATGCTGTTACTGTCAATACCGCCCTCTGCGTAGCCTTTCTCCGGGCCTTTAAAGAGGTGAGAGGAGAAAAGGCGATGAACAAGATCACCTGCCCGGTGGATATCCGGAAATTCATTCCGGAGATAAAGAAAGACGTGATCTTTTCTTTTGGTCTTTCACTGGAGCTATCGGTGAATAATGCCCCTGGCATTCCTTTCTGGGAAAGGGTGCAGCTTTTACAGGCCATTGCATCGCAGAAGATATCGAAGATGGACCCCTACGATTTTATGTTGCCTTTTGAACATGCACATGGAGGCATTAAACATATGCAGAAGTTCCTGACCTATGGGAAGCCTGTTTATGACCTGATGTTTTCGAATATGGGAAAACTGGATGTGCAGGATAAATATCAATCCTTCGAAGTAGACACTATTTTCAGTCCTACGGTTGTAGGCCCTTTTGCCAATCCGACCACGATCATCACCTCCACCTATAAGGGACAGATCGATTTTTCATTCGTGTCCAATCTTGCTGTCCTGGCTCACCAGGATGCACTGGCCATCAAAGAGCTGGCCATGACATTGCTGTTGGAAGACCTGCCTGTAGCTGCGCCGGCGCTGGCATTATCATCAATTATTTAACCATCTTATGAATAGAAAATTAATACTGGGCGAACGGATCATGTATGTAGATGCCGCAGCAACTGTAAACTGTATCTTCACGGCAAAGATACGCGGCGCTATCACCCTGGAAGGCCTGATATATGCATTGGGGAAGGTGCAGCAGAAACATCCCCTGCTGGGCGTGGTGATCAGGGAGGACGAGAACGGCAGGCCTTATTTTGTGTCAGACACCAAGATCCCTCCTGTTCCGGTGCAGATCGTGGAACGGCGCAACGACGATCACTGGGAGGCCGTGTCTGCCGCCGAATGGGGGCGGACATTCGATGTGCGTAAAGGGCCGCTGGCAAGAGTGATATGGCTGCGTTCAAACGAGGTGTCTGAACTACTGTTGGTACTTCCTCACTGCATCTGCGATGGTACCTCCATCCTGGCACTGATGCGTGAGCTGCTGCAGGTACTGGACAAACCGGAGACCGTATTGATCCCCTATGCTTCTTTCGAATCTATTCACAGCTTTATACCGGCAGCTTTATCATCCAGCTGGAAATTACAGGTGAAACTATGGCTGCTGTCGAAGGTAGCAGGTATTGTATTAGCCTTAAAGACAAGCGGGCCTTCACCCGTACAAGGGAAACATTATATGGTGCACTGGAAGCTGGACAAAGCAGCTACGGCAGCATTGATCACTGCCTGCAAGATAGAGAACACCTCCCTGCATGCCGTATTCTCGCTTGCCTTTATGAAAGCCCACCGCCAGGTGATGGGAGATGCCTCGCATGGTAAGGTGATCTGCCCTGTGGACATCCGCCGGTTCGTTCCGGAAATAAAACAGGACCAGCTGTTTGCTTTTGCGCCTATTGCCGAACTGAGTATCAGCAATATAGAAACGGGCTTCTGGACAAAGGCGCGTCAGCTGAAAACAGACCTGACCAGTGCCATAGAGAAGATGGATGTACGAAAACTGCTGCTCACCAGTGAATATTTTCATACAGTTGCCAGGCGGATGGTCAATTTCCTGAAAAGAACGGAGGGTACGCACGATGTTACGCTTTCCAATATGGGCAGGCTGGACATCCCGGAGCAGTATGAGACCTTTGAGCTGGAGACCCTCTACAGCCCCAGTGCTGCTTTTCCCTGGAGGAATGCCAACACGCTGGTGATCAGCACATTCAGGGGACAGGTGGACTTTTCATTCATTTCCTGCGAGACCTTCCTGGAAGAAACAAAGGCCAGGGCCATTGTTCAGAAAATGCAGGAATTACTGCCTATAAACCCGGTCCATGAACCAGCCCATTAACAATACCTTAAAGCGGTTTACGCAGCGCCAGGTACTCTTTTATTTCATTACCAATGTGATCATTAATGCATTGGTGCCCTATTTCGGCTTTGATGATCTTAATACGGTGTACCTGTTCCGGGGAGAACATCCCGTGGCCAGGTTCTTCCTGCCCATGTCCCTGCTGCTGCCTTTATGTATCACTATTGACATATTAAACAAAACCACTACGCTGCTGGAGAAGGAACAGCTGGTCACTTCTCCGCCGCCTAAAAAGGTCAAGATCCGTTTCATGCTAAAAACTGCGTCGCTAAACGCAATAATCACCCTGTTTCTGACGTTAGCCGCTATGCTTGGTATACATGCCTGCTTACCCGAGAATTACAGCTTTAATGGTACAATGCTGTCAGTTCTGTCGGGAGTGCTGGCCGGGGGGATGGCTATCTTCTTCACCCTTCAGCCGATCCATAAGGTAAAAAAGCTGTATCCGCACTAACAATCAGGAATATTACATAATTTAGTCATGGTAATTGCCTGATTGTTAAGAAGGACAATTCCCATTACTAAAACGACCATGCATGAAACGCATCATTGCCATATTAGCATTCATCTTACCCCTTGCGATACATGCGCAGACGAAACTGGAAGATAAGATCGCAGAAGATTTTTCCGATAAGTTGGCCAAGCGCTATGAGGTAAGGAATGATTCCCTTATCGTTTTCGTGACAGAGCAAATGTCAAGAAGCGGCGCTGCCGGATTGGATATAGATAAAACGATGACCGAGCTGAAAAAAGATCCTGCCGCACTGGATGCTGCACTGAAATTCATCTACCAGTTCAGCAACGGTAACAGGCAACAGTTCATCGCTCACCTGCGCGCTATCAATCTTCAGAGCAACAGCGTATTCCCGCTGGCAACTTATACAGTGAATAAATTCAAGGGAGAAACGAAAGAGTTGGTGGAGGAAAAATCTACCCTCTACACTACCGGCGCTATCCCCGCTACCCTGCCACCACTGCAGTTAGCACCGGCAGTAGCACAGAACAGTAGCAGCGCAGAAGCGAATAACACCAGCGAAGCTAACGCCACTACTGCAACAACATCCCCAACCGACGTTCCGGCAGAACCGGGTACCACACCGGCTGCAGCAGCCACACCGTCTTCTTCAGCAGATAATTTCAACTGGGATGTAAGACAGATCTTCAAACTGCGTCAGGCCGATCAGCTGTATGCCCTGTATGGTAAAGAACATGTAGAAGAGCGCCAGGCACAGGACTTCCAGGGAAATGATATCGGCACTGCCTATTACGTATTCCCGGATACTGATAACGAAATGATCGTACAATTTAACGGGGAGAAAGGCACCAGCGTTTTCTTCACCAAAGAGAACTCCAAATGGAAACCGCCTTTCGGAATTAAGGTAGGCGACCCGCTGGATAAAGTGGTAAAAGTAAACGGCAGGGACTTCCGCATCAACGGTTTTGAGTGGGACAATGGCGGTGAAGTGGCAGACTGGGAAGGCGGCGCCTTCGCAGGTAAGGGCGTGAATATTGCCTTTAAAGCCAATAACTCCAGCGATCCTAAATTGTACGACCAGGTAACCGGCGATAAGAAAGTAAAGACTGACGCATCAGCCATGAAGAAGCTGGGCGTTGTGGTGGATAAAATTGCTTTCAAAAGCAATTGATCATACCAGCAGTTTGTTATCAACAGCATACTTGATGAGCATAGCGGTGTTCTTTACTTCCAGTTTGGCCAGTAATTTTTTCCGGTGACTATTCACAGTATCTGCACTGATAAATAACTTCTCAGCAATTTCAACGTTCGTATTTCCTTCTGAGATCAGACATAAAACTTCTTTTTCCCTTCTCGTAAGAGAGGGGAAATTTTTTTGTATGCCTACCCTTTCGCTGCTCATAGCCTGTTTGAGAGCCGGGGAGAGATAGATATCGCCGGCATAAACAGTGTGAACAGCATAAAGCAGCTCGTCTTTATCTGCCGTATTGAGAATATAGCCACCGGCGCCACATTGCAGCAGGTCGGCAATGTATTTTTCATCCCGTAGAGCGCTCAGCACCAATACAGCTACCGTTGGATATTCCATCCTGATATTGGCGCACAGTTCAATACTATCTATGTCTGGCAGACAGGTATCTATAATAACGATGTCAACGGGGTTGTGCAACAGAAACCTAAGGCAGGCGCAGCCACTACGGGCATGTCCTGCCAATAAAATATCATGTTCAGTACCAAGCAGTGAACGCAGGCCTTCCTGGATCAACGGATGGTTGTTTACGAAATACAGGCGGATCATGGGTATCCAATTTAAGATGCCAATGTGGGCAGTAGCGGGTTACAAGCTACTTACAGCAGGTCTTCGGCATTATATGTAATATAACGAAAATATCAACATAATAACATACACCGGTCCCATGAAGGATCTGTAGTCTCATCGATGGCTGCTATCAGGGCAAGGCCGATACCGGCCACTCCTTCCAGGATACCATAGCTGTTTTCATAGCCATCTTTTGCGTAGAAGCGGAAGCCTCTGGGAGCATCCTTGTGCGTATTCATTTGTAAAGTCTCTTGTAACCAATTTGTTGCACCTGTTAATAAAGCGGGGTCTTTTGTCCGGAGCCAGGCACGCCTGTAGATATGTGCAATACCGGCGCTTCCGTGACAGAGGCAGGCGTCGTGTACATTACCGTTTTTGCTGTTGCGGTGGGTCAAAGTGTGATGAAAAATATGTAAGGCTTTCTCCTGATAAGTGTTATCCTGTAACCAGATACCGGTGTTCAGCAAGAGGGTGGCTATTCCCAGGTCGCCGTAACACCAGCCCAGGCGGCTCTGTTTACCGGTGAGGGCCTGGTGATCAGCATCTGTCAGGACGGGATATAATGCAATCAGCCCCTCTTCCGGGCTGTTCTCTCCTTTGAGGATCCAGGATATTCCCTTCCGGATAAGGTCATTGGTTGCTGTAACTGCGATGCCCTGCTGATGGATCATACCGAGAACGGAGATGACAGCAGGAACGCCGTGGGCCAGGCCCATGTTGAAAGTAACTTCCTGGGGCTTAGCTCCCAATCCGGTCAGGTGATCCTGCCAGCTGATACCATCCTCCATTTTCACAGCTGTTGCGGCCAGGCTGGATACCAGGGATGTCAGGTAGTGCTTTGCCTTCGGATGTTCTCCTCTTTCCAGGAAATACAGGGCAATACCCAGCCCCTGGTGCAGGAAATCGTGTTGTCCCTGCTGTACTGCGGTCAACATCGCCTCTCCCAGTATATCATCTACGTCTTCGAATATATCGTCCATGCCGTCTTCATTCACAAAACCAGCTTTTATGAGATGCTGTATATTCCATACCATACCGGCAATGCCACTGCAGTGAGAGTATGGCAGGGCAGTTCCCGCCATGTCCTGCACACCTCTTTCCAGCAATTGGTGCGCCTTCTTAAGGTGTTTCTGTTTTCCTGTGAGCTGATAATAATAAGCGTAGAATAAAGCAGCGCCTGTATAACCGCCCAATAGACCGGGAACGGCTGTTTCTTTTGTAAAATGGTCGAGGGATTGGCTGATATCCTGTAATATTTTTCCGGCGGTTCTTTTATCATTCATATTCATCTGGTACAAAAGTCATGGTGCGGCCGACAACCACAGCTACGCCGCACCATGATAAATTTAGAATCGGCAGGAGTCTACGCTGCAAATAGGCGCGCCCTGGCTGATATCATCAGTACAAACTTTAAAGGACAGGATGGTGGTAGTAGGAGCTGCTACTAAACCATTGTTCATATCCTGTTTTGCACGGTTTAAACTTGCGATCCTGATCTTTCCGAGGTCGAGTTTTTTTTCTGTTTTCTTTTTCATAAGAAATGCGGTTTTAGATTTTGAATAAACTGCTGTACTTAGTTCCTGCCATCCTGAGGAGGAGGACATTTAAAGAGGCTGCAACCAGTATAGGTAGGAGCATTAGCCTGCTGGTTTGCTACTTCCTGTTTTGTTGTGCTCAGTTTGGCAATCTTGATCTTGCCAAGGGTAAGCTTCCTGCTTGACGCTTTTTTCATAGTTAACAAGTGGTTTTAAATATTAAGAAATGAATGATCTCCTTTAGCGGTCAGGTTTTTATAGTGGGAATGTGGGCACGGTTTTCATTATGTTTAAAGATAAGGATAAAGGCTGCTTCACCTCATCACTGGAAAGGGGGATTTTCTGATCTTTTTTTCCAGTAATTGAAATATCACCTTTTAAGGGGGGCCTGGAATGCGTGTAGAAAGGTTATCTTTTTATCTGTATTCACATGACTTATGATGACCAATAAAGGCTTTTACCTGCTCAGGTCTCCCCTGCTGCCGGTAGATTTTTTAACCCGCTTTTTACAGCTTCCATATGCCGCACTGGCCGACGAGATCAAACAGACATTTACGGACCCTTACCTGGCGGAAGCAATCTATATCGCGTCGCCGGAGCTGAGCAATGAATTGCGGAAATGGCAACAGGAATTGCTGACGGCCGAAAAGGACGTCAATAAGCTGGTATTGTCGCTGTTCCGGTATCTGCTCCGCATGAGCAGCCGTTGTACGCCATATGGCCTGTTTGCCGGCTGTGCAACGGGTGCTTTCGGTCAGGCTACTGCTATTCACCTGGAAGCCCTCCAACAACACCGGAAATACTGCCGGCTGGACATGAACTACGTAGCCGAACTGGCCGAGAAGATTGCACAGATACCGGCCGTCCAGGAGCAACTGCACTATTTTCCCAACAACTCTGTTTATAGAACGGGCGATACGTACAGGTACGCAGCATTCACCGTTAAAAACAAATTCCGGCAGTATGACCTTACTGCTGTCAACTACTCTGTATACCTGGAGCAGGTGCTGGAAAAGGCAGGCAGGGGTGCCACTATCGGGGAGCTTTCTGCATACCTGACCCAGGACGAGATTTCGCAGGAGGAAGCCCGGGAGTTCATACTGGAACTCATAGAAAGCCAGCTGCTGATCAGCGAACTGGAACCTACTATCACTGGTGAAGAATTCTTTCGTATACTGGTGAGGAGACTGGGAGAACTGCAACATACGGAAGGCATTCATGATACATTGTCGGCCATTCAGCACTTACTCGGCATGCCTGCTACCGGCATTGACAAATACCTGCAAACACATACGCTTGTCAGGCAATTACTGCCGGATACCAACAATAAAGACCTGGTACAGACGGACCTTTTCCTTGCCACATCTGCCAACACGATCAGCCAGCAGGTAGTTACAGAGATACAGGAACAGGTGACGGCCTTATGGAAACTACCGGCGCCGGAGCGGACCGGTGATCTGCAAAACTTCATAAAGAGTTTCCGGGAGCGATACGAGGAGCAGGAAATACCACTGGCCATTGCCCTGGATACGGAAACCGGTATCGGCTATGGCGCTTATACCAGTCATTATTCCGCCTATGCGCCCCTGCTGGACGATATTGTTATAAAAAACAGTAAAGGCCAGGAGAGCATCTCCTGGAATGAGATGCGGCAATTCCAGCTGAAGCGGTACATGGAATGCCTGCAGCAACAGCAGATGGAGATAACGTTAACAGATGCGGATATAGACCATCTTGCTACTGGCAATGAAGCGCCCATTCCCGACAGCTTTTATGTCATGGGGAGTATTGTCAGCGAAAGTGCGCAGGCAATAGACAATGGGGACTACCTGTTTGATTTCAGTTCCTGCGGCGGACCTTCTGCCGCCAACCTGCTGGGAAGGTTCTGTCATGGCGATGACCTGCTGAAAGAAAAGGTAAGGGAGTGCCTTGTGGAAGAAGCACAGCACAACCCTGATGTGATCTACGCTGAGATCATTCACCTGCCGGAAGCAAGAACAGGGAATATCCTGCTGCGGCCACAGCTGAGAGACTACGAAATTGTCTACCTCGGCAATGGCAGCGTAGCGGCAGATCATCAGATACCGGTAACAGACCTGATGGTAAGGATAGAAAATAATGCAGTCGTACTGCGATCCCGCAGGTTCAATAAACGGGTCATGCCCCGCCTGAGCACTGCCCATAACTTCAGCATGGGTAGCCTGCCTATGTACAAGTTCCTGTGCGATCTGCAATTCCAGCAATTACATCACGCTACCGGCTGGCAATGGAATCTGCCTGTTGCAGCCCCCTTCCTGCCACGGGTGCGGTATAAAAAGTTCATCCTGCAAAAATGTACCTGGGCAGTACACAAGAAAGATTATCCCGCATTGGTAAAGCATGCGCGTGCGCAGGAACATTTCAGCATCTTCCAGGATATCAGGCAAACATTGCGTTTACCCAGGTATGTATCTATCACTTCGGGAGATAACGAACTGTTTATTGACCTGGACAATGAATCCTGTGTGCATCTGCTGGTAACTACGCTGCTGAAAAAAGAAGAGATCACCTTACAGGAAATATTGCAGACGCCGGATCAGTGCTGGATCACAGGCCCCGGAGGACGGTTCACGAACGAATTGATCATTCCTTTCAAAAGCAGTACGGTCAAACAGGCTGCCGCTATAGTACCTGCAGCAGTTTCCCCGCTGCCACAGCGGCACTTCGCCCCGGGCAGCGAGTGGCTATACGTAAAAATATATGCGGGCATCAATACAACAGAGAAGGTCCTGAAAACGGTGATCAAGCCACTGGTAGAAGACCTCTGTGCCAAGCGCGTTATAGACCAATGGTTCTTTATCCGTTATACCGATCCAGATGATCATATCAGGGTACGTTTCCATCATGCAACAGACAAAAACTTCTGGAAGACGGTACTTTCCGAGCTTTATGGCATCATTTCAAGGGAGGTGGATCCCGGGCTTATTCATAAGATACAGACCGACACCTATATCCGGGAAATAGAACGCTACGGAGCTGCTACCATGGAACTGAGTGAGCGTATTTTCTATTATGACAGTGAGGCTGTAGCAGGGTGCATTGACCTGCTGGAAGGGGAAGAAGGTGAAAATTACAGGTGGCTGATAGCCTTACGGGGAGTAGATATGTTGCTGGAAGATTTTGCTTATTCGCTACAGGAAAAATCGGCTTTCCTGAAAAGGCTGCAATATCATTTCTTCCAGGAGTTTGGCGGCGAACAGGCATTGCAGACACAGTTAAACAGCAGCTACCGGAAATATATGCGCCAGATCAGCAGTTTCCTGGATCCGGCGCAGGATGCAGGCAATGAGATAGAAGATGCTATTTCATTGTTTAGTATAAGGTCATCCCGCATCCGGCAGGCGATCAGGAACGCACACGCGGGGAGATGGGATCACCTTATGGGCAGCTATATTCACATGTTCCTTAACAGGATATTACTATCCAACCAAAGGAAACAGGAACTCGTCATTTATCATTTCCTGAATAAATATTATGAATCCCGGGTGGCCATGCAAAAGAAACAGCTTATTTAGCAGCGTTCCAGAACAAGCGGGTCAGCTTTGCAATAACGGCCTCACGGGCAGTAGCATCTGCTTTGGTATCGCTGACGAAAACAGCGATAGCGTAGTGCTTCCCGTTAGGTAAGGTTACAATCCCTACGTCATTTGTAGCTGCGGTCAAACCATTTGCATTTGTTTCGGAAGTGCCCGTTTTATGTGCAACTACAGCACCTTTAGGAAGTAATCCTCTTATTCTTCCGGGACCTGTGGTTGTTTCCTGCATGATCTTCAGGAGAAAGTCATTGCTCGGTTTTGACAAATACCGGCCGGTGTGCACACCCTTTAATAGTTGTAACATGGCCAGTGGCGATGCCCAGTTGGTATATTGTATTTTCCATGCCTTTGAGGCCTCTTCTTCTGTAGCCCTGATCGCGATACTGTCTACGCCAAGGCTGTGAATATAGTTCTCCACATAGGCCGTACCTCCTGCGAGGCGGAATAATATATCGCATCCATTATTATCGGATTGAGATACCGTATAAGCCAGGATATCCCTCAGTTTCATATCGGTGCCTTCCGAGAATTTCTCACGGATAGGGCTCCACGTTTCAGGCAACAGGTCTTGTTTACGAATATGGATGACCTGGTCGAGAGAGCACTTACCCTTATCGACCTGGTTGAGTACAGCTATTGCCAGGGGAAGCTTGTATACACTCTGCATTGGGAATCGGTCGTTCCCATTCAGGGTAATCGTATCACCATCTTCCAGCAACATCATGGCCATTCCCACATGGCCTTTGACAGTCTTTGCTATTTCATGGATCTTTTTTCTGTCGGCTTTTTTCTGTGCATTGCTATGAAGCGTAAGCAATAAAAAAGGCAGTATTATACTGCCGGATAAAATACGATTCCTCATTTGGGTTGTTACTTTAAGTATCGGCGTCCGGTTTCATTCGCTTGTCAAGCAATTGCTGCAGCAAGATAGCAAAATCTTTATCATTGGGAGGCATCAGGAATGTCTTGTGGTTTCCTTTCACATTGTGCACAACAAGACCTTTCAATGCGTAAGGTTTCCATCCCAGGTAGATCGGATCATCGAGGAAATACAGGCGGGTATCTACGCGGAACAGGTCAATTACACAGGCATCGCAGGGCTGCATATGATACTTACGGTAGGCCGCTTCATATTTTTCATTGATCTTGTCTTCAGCACTGTCTACAGGCTGCGGATTCTGCAGTCCCATATAGACGGCAAACTCGTTGTATTTCCGCTGGAAAAAAGCCTGCTGATAGCGAAGCGTCTCCATCGGCTGCCGCATCAGGGAACCGGTTACAAACAGTAATTTGGGAAACTGACGTTTTATTTTCCTGATATACCTGGGCAATCCCGTCTCGAAATGCCCCCTGTTATAAGCATAGGTATCAAACATCGCCAGCATTTTCACCTGTTTGCCCATCGCTTGTAATTGCCTGGCCATTTCGAAGGCTACAATTCCCCCATATGAATATCCTGCCAGGGCGTACTTGTCCGTAAAGCCTTTTTCCAGTAATGCGGCAATGTACTCTGCCGCCATATCTTCCAGCGTTTCAAAAGGCTCATCCACTCCATTCAGCCCCTTCGACTGAAAACCGTATACGGGCTGGTCGGGATCTACGTTGCGGGCTATGTTATTGAACAGGAGCACATTCATGTCCAGCCCATTGACGATAAAGATGGGTGGTTTATTACCTGTTGGCTTTACAGGTACCAGCAGGTCCCAGGAAATAGACAGGTCGTCGAGCTCCAGTTGCCTGGCAAGCTTTTCCACCGTATTGGCGGTGAACAATCCGGCCAGCGGCAGGCGCTTTCCGGTTTCTCTTTCCAGCCTGGCCATGATCTGCATGGCAACGATAGATGTGCCTCCCAGTTCAAAGAAATCGTCCCGGATACCTACCTGGTCCACTTCCAACAGCTCAGCCCATATATCAGCGAGCAGTGTTTCCTGTTCAGTACGGGGAGCGATATATACCCTGTTCGCTTTTTCCATCTCCTGCCTCATCGCTTCCAGCGCGTTCCTGTCTACCTTACCGTTGGGAGATAAGGGGAAGGCGGGTAGTGTCACAAAGTTGCTGGGTATCATATATTCCGGCAGGGTAGTTCTCAGGGCCTGCTGCCATTGGGCGAACCGCGGGTGTTGATCTTTTTCGAGCACCACATAGGCTACCAGGCGTTCGTCTTTAGGCAGCACAACAACGTCCTTTATCCCTTTCTGTTTACCAAGGGTATGTTCAATTTCCCCCAATTCTATCCGGTAGCCCCTGATCTTGACCTGGTGGTCTATTCTACCGAGGCATTGGATCTCTCCGCCGTTTACGATCCTGCCGAGGTCACCCGTTTTGTACATGCGGGCGCCGGGAATATCTGAAAAAGGGTCGTCCATGAAGAGCTCTGCTGTCAGCTGGGGCCTGTTGAGATAGCCCTTCCCTACTCCCACGCCACCCATAAAGATCTCGCCGACAGTACCATCAGGCACCGGTTTTAGATAAGTATCCAGGATATAAACATGCATGTTGCATATAGGGCGTCCGACAGTAATGATCTCATCATCGGCATATATCCGCTTGTATGTAGCCCATACAGTAGTTTCGGTAGGGCCATACATATTCCACAAAGAGTCGCACTTTTCCAGTAGTCTTTCTGCCAGTCTTTTAGACAATGCCTCACCACCGATCAGTACTTTTATCGGAAGCCTCTCTTCCCACGACTCCAGCATCATTCTCCAGGTAGCCGGCGTGGCCTGCATAACAGTTACTTCCTCTTTTTTTACGATCTCCATCAATAACCGTGTATCCTTAGAGGTTTGTGCATCTGTCAGAATGATCTCTGCCCCTGTGATCAGCGGGAGGTATAATTCAAGGCCTGAAATATCAAAAGAAATAGTGGTAAGCGCCAGTACACGGTCGTTTTCATCCAGACCAGGTTCGTACTGCATTTCTACCAGGAAATTCACCAGTCCCCGTTGTGTGATCTGTGCACCTTTGGGTTTTCCTGTCGATCCGGAGGTGAATAATATGTACACCAGGTTGTCCATGTCGATGTCTATCTCCGGAGAGGAGGTAGCATATTGTTGTACCTGCCTGAGCAGATCCTGCATCAGGATTAGCTTGCCTTCATAGTGAAACCGGTTGCCATATTTTTCTTCGGTGATGAGAAAACCTGCCTTTGTGTCTTCCAGCATAAACTCAATCCGTGCCTGGGGATATTCAGGATCGAGGGGAACATAAGCAGCGCCTGATTTTATAATCGCCAGCAAGACTATGACCATTTCCGGAGAACGGTCGACAGCCAGGCCGACGATGCATCCTTGTTTGATGCCGTAATCGGCCAGCAGCCTTGTGAATTGGTTGACGGAATTATTTAATTTCTGATAAGTTATTGCGTAATCCCTGAAGCGTAACGCTACTTTATCGGGGTACAATGACGCTTTTTCATGGATAAGTTCTGGTAAAGAACGTAATTCCAGTGGATTTGAATTGCGATGGTCGTCCGATATGAGTATGGGATTGCGTTCAATTTTCTCTTGTCTATCCCACATAGGCCTTCAGAATGATATAGTACTGATTATATTCTTCAAACAAGGAAAAATGGAATTGGTTCAATATGTAAAAAAAACATATCTATATCCGATACTAATGTAAGTAAAAACCTCCCCAAAGATGCTAACGTGCAGATACCTCCTGATAGTATAAGTATTCAAAAAACGTTTGTCGCCAGCCGTGAAAATTGTACTGTCTGTAATATAAAAATACGAAACGGTGAACAATAGGAACATGGGAGAAACAGGATGAGTTACAGGCCCATCAGCAAACAGGCTTTGGGGGAAGATTGGCTTGGCAGGTGAGTGCCTGTCAGCTAAAAGAGGCCCTGAAGGCCAAAGGAGACATCTCTGTTTTCGACTTAAAAAACTTTCTGAATGATTGAGGGTGTTCAAAGCCTAATTCATAGGCAATTTCGTTGACTGATAGATTGGTTGTTGAAAGCCGCTCTTTCGCCACATCGATCAACTTGTTATGTATATGTTGTTGTGTGCTCTGGCCGGTAAGCGTTTTAAGCAGACCAGTCAGATAATTGGGCGAAATATTCAGTTTTTCGGATACAAACTGAACACCTGGAATGCCATTGGTAACCAGGTTTTCACTTTTAAAGCAAGCATCAAGCAATTGCTCTAATTTTTCCAGGATCTGATGATTACTGATCTTCCTCGTGATGAACTGCCGGTGGTAAAATCTGTCAGCATAATTCAGGAGCGCTTCAACATGAGATATTATTATCTGCTGACTGAATTTATCAATGTTGGTGTAATATTCCTGCCGGATATGCTCAATGATATTGTTGAGCGTTGTTTCTTCCCTGTCAGATAAAAACAAGGCTTCGTTTGTGGCATAACCAAAAAACTCATATTGTTTTATACCTTTTGCCAAAGAGGTATTCCAGAAAAAATCCGGATGGATCAGTAACATCCATCCGGATTTTTGCGGTTGTTCCCGTGGTACTTCTATATTAAAAACCTGGCCCGGTGCAATAAAGAACATCACGCCTTCATCAAAGTCATATTGCTGTTGTCCGTACCTGAATTTTACTGCCAGATCTCTTTTCAGAGAAATAGAATAAAAATCAAGTACCCAATTGATATTATTATTCTCAGGATAAAGTTTCACGTCTGCATAATTCACTACACTGATCAATGGATGCTCCGGTGGCTGGAGTCCTCTGACACGGTGAAACTCGGTGATTGATTTTAATCTCCGCACTTCTTTCATTGTAATGCGCAATTGAAGACAGCAATTTAATTATTCTTTCAACGTCTTTAGCGGGTTGTCATATCATCTCTTCTACCAGGGTACTTCACCCTCCTGGCGAAAGAACTTGCCTGTAGGTCCGTCTTCACCGATAGTCGCTAATCGTACAATAGGTTTGGCGCCTTCAGCTACAGTTTTGATTCCGGCGAAATTATTGAGGCCGGTAGCGGTAGAACCCGGCGTTACATTGTTGATCTTGAATTTTGTACCACGCATTTCATTTGCAAGGCTTACCGTAAAAGCATTCAGCGCAGTCTTGGTAGTGCCATACAGGTAATAGTTGTCCCAGTTAGGATTTCTGCCTTCGCTGGTCTGCATAGTGAGAGAGCCTAATTCACTGGATACATTGACGATGACCGGCAAGGGAGCCTTTTTTAACAAGGGCAGGAAATACTGCGTGGTTTGAATAGCACCGAAATAGTTGGTATCGAAGGTTTCTTTTATTGTGGCAATATCGCAAGCCGATATGTTCTGTAGCTGCGGGCCGGCAATAGCCGCGTTGTTGATCAGTATGTCGAGTGCTTCTACTTTTGATTGAAGGATGGCAGCAGCATTCCTGACCGAATCCAGATCTGATACATCGATTTTCAGCAATGCTATATTGGTGATCCCTTCGTTCTTAAGTTGATTGATGGCAGCAAGGCCGTTCTGTTCGTCCCTGCTTCCGAGGTAAACATAATACCCCAGCTGAGCCATTTGTTTTGCAACTTCAAAGCCAATACCCTTGTTGGCGCCAGTTATCAATACATGTTTCATGTTTTCAGATTTTTGCCTTTTTTGATAAGGCAAAGTTCTTTGTTCATGAGCAGTCTGCTGTCGCCAATTCTATGATTATTGATGCCAGATCTACGGTCCTACTTTCCGATACAGAACTTACTAAAAATGAAATCCAGCTGATCTTCGTTCGTGATCTGCCCGGTGATCTCTCCAAGGTAATGCAGGCATCTTCTGATATCAAGTGCCAGCAAGTCTCCGGGCAACTGGTTGTCTAATCCGGCCCTTACGTCCTGCAGGGCTTTCAGTACCTCCTGCAAGGCGGCATAATGGCGTGCATTTGTTACGATAGTGTCTTCGGTGTTGATATCGCCGCTCATTACTTTCTGTACAAGGCGGTCTTTCAGTTCCTGGATGTGTTCATGTTGCCTGGCAGAAATGAACAGAATGCCGGCTATGCCGGCAAATTTCGCGGTTGCCGCGGGCTGTCCTGCAATATCTGTCTTATTGCCTATGAGCAGGTAATTGACGCCTTCCTGTTCGAATATGGCGACCTGTGCCTGAAGGTCGGCCAGCGAAGTTTCATTTACATCAAACAGGTACAGCACAACACCCGCTTCCCTGATCTTCTCCATTGTTTTCTGTACCCCGATACTCTCAATAACATCAGCGCTTTCCCGGATACCGGCCGTATCAATAAGGCGGAACAGCACTCCCTGTATATTCAGTACTTCTTCTATGGTGTCCCGTGTGGTACCTGCGATGTCACTGACAATTGCCCTGTTTTCATTCAGGAGTGTATTGAGCAATGTAGATTTGCCGGCATTGGGCTTACCCACGATGGCGGTATTAACGCCGTTCTTGATCACGTTGCCCATACGGAAGGAATCTACCAGGTGTTTCACTACTTCGCCTGCTTCATTGATCAAACGGTACAATTGGGTACGGTCGGCAAACTCGACGTCTTCCTGGCTAAAATCAAGTTCGAGCTCGATCAATGCAGAAAAACTGATCAGTTGCTCCCTGAGGGCATGTAATTCCTTTGAAAATCCACCTCTCATTTGCTGCATAGCAGTCTGATGACTGGCGGCAGAATTACTGGCAATAAGGTCTGCAACAGATTCTGCCTGGGTAAGGTCCAGTTTACCGTTGAGGAATGCCCGCATGGTATACTCGCCAGGCTTAGCCATTCTGGCCCCGGCATGAATACAGGCGTCGATGATCTGTTGCTGGATATAGGGAGAACCATGGCAGGAGATTTCAACAATATCTTCCCCGGTATAGGAACGGGGCGCTTTATAAAGGCTTACGACTACTTCATCGATAGTGCGGCCGTTTTCGACTATAGATCCGAAATGAAGCGTGTGGCCGGGCTGCTGATGCAGGTCTTTTGCCGGGAACAATTTATTACAGATATCGATAGCTTTTGTCCCATTCAGGCGGATCACTGCAATGGCTCCTATTCCGGGCGCTGTAGCCAATGCTACTATCGTATCATCGTATCCTGTAAGATTATTCCCTAGCATAACATTCTAATTCAGGCAGCAATATACCCAATAAATAAAAAATCCCAGTCCCGGCTGTACCGGTACTGGGATTTAAGATAATATCCTTAGATCTGCTACTCTTGTAAAGTAAAGCGGATTGGCAGGTTGAACTGTACAGACACCTGACGGCCGTTCTGTTTACCAGCTTTCCATTTAGGCATTATTTTTACCACACGGATCGCTTCTTCTTCCAGACCACCGCCTTTTGCAGCGCCTACAGTTTTTACATCTTTGATGTTACCTTCAGAATCTACTACGAACTGTACGAACACAGTACCTGAGATCGCATTTTCCTGCGCTACGCGAGGATAGTGAATGTTTTTGCTCAGGAACTTAGCCAGCGCTTCCTCACCACCGGGGAAGGTAGGCGGCTGTTCTACGAATGTAAAGATCTCTTCTTTCGGAGGAGGAGGAGGGGCCTCTACCACACCGGTACCTTTACTGTCTTCCAGCAATCCCGGGTCGATACCGTTAGGATCACCTTCTACAGTTTTAGTACTGATCGCCTTATTTTCAATTTCCTTGATTTTTGGCGGTACTTCATCTTCTGGTACTTCTTCATCCTTCTTAATTACAGGAGGAGTGAACTGTACGGAAGGTTTTACCGGAGGTGGCGGAGCAGGTGGAGGTGGAGGCGGAGGTGGAGTTTTCGGATCGTCCGGAAGCTTCACATCCTCCATCTTAATCTGCTCTATAACAGGCTTCTTCGGGTTCTCACTTTCAACCTTGAGTATGTAGTTATTAATTGCATAACCCGCGATAACAAGCAACATCAGTGCAGCACTTCCGATTACGGAGTTGCGTACCCTTTTGTCGTACTGTCGTCTGAGGTCATAAGCCCCATATTCTTTATTCCTGTTCTCAAACAGGATATCCAGAAAATCGGACTTTAAGATTTTAGCGGTATCCATTGTTTAAATTTTAAGGATGGATGCAAAAGTTAGTTGTCAATTACTTCGAGCCACCGCCGTTAGCTGCTTCAGTCTGACGGATCCAGGTTTTATCCTGATCGCTGATGTCAACCGTTGCGTAACGTTGAATACGGTTTATAGCCATTTCGTCCAGAATGTCAACGAAATCCTTGTATGTAGCGTCATCATCAGCTTTAATGATCACCACTACATCTTCAGGTTCGCCTTTTGCATTTCTCGCTTTAGCAACCTCATCCCGCTTTTTAATAATTACGTCTCTGATTCCCCCTTTATTTGCAAAGGTGGTCGCCTTGAAAAAATCAGGATTGGCTGATGCATTCGGGTCTTGCGCCAAACCTTCGTAATAATATACCCGGTCTTTTTTTCCAAGCAGTATAGTGAGGGCAGTACTTTCTTTTACTTTGTTCTGCTCTTTTTCATCCTTAGTATCCTTCGGCATGATCAGGTCCATTGTCTTGGGCTTGCTCATGGTTGTAGTCAACATGAAGAATGTGATCAGCAGAAAGCCAAGATCCACCATCGGAGTCATGTCTACGCGTGTAGACTGCTTCTTTGATTTCGTACCCTGGTGTTTGCCTTTACCGCCACTACTGCTGGTATCCATTTCTGCCATAGTAGCTCTTTTTTAAAGTTGTCAATAGCAACTCAGCGCCGCAGCGCCGCCTGCTGTTTACTTTTAAATTGCTTAGTGTTCATCACGAGCTTCCGCTGCTGCCGTTCCGGGAGGTGGTGCCTCCAGATTCGTAACCAGGTTCAGCTTCTGAATCTTCTTTTCTTTGAAGGTATCCAGGATGTCCTTAATCTTAGGATAAGGAGTTTGGTTATCAGCTTTCACGCAGTACTGTAGTCTTGGATTTCCACCCTGTGCAGACCTTGCATACTCGATCCATACCGCAACTTCATTATTGGCTGAGTCACTTGGAATACCTACTTCCAGACCTGCTTTCTTACGCTCTTCCGGTTTCATGGAGAGATAAGATTTCAGGTTCTTGATTTCAGTACCAACGCTGGCGCCGATGATAAAGTTGTTCATTTCCTTGTCAGTCAGTCCGAGCTTATACTGCGAATTCAGATCCTGAATCAGTTGCTGCCTTTTGGGCTGACCATCCATACTGAAGAATACTCTACCGTCCTTATCAACTGTCAGCATGATCACATCAGAATCCGGCAGCAGTTTGGTATTGATGGAGGATGGAGTAACCACAGTTACCGGCTCGTCTGGTTTAAATTTAGTAGCCAGCATGAAGAAAGTGAGCAGCAAGAAAGCCACGTCACACATCGCGGTCATGTCAACCAGCGTGCTCTTCCTGGGCATTTTAACTTTAGGCATCTTTACTCCTTTTTTGGTTTACTTTATATAGATTCAAAACTGCTAGTTTTCCATACAAATAATTAAAAAATTATTTGTGGTTTGCAGCGAAGCTCTGAGTTAAAGTAAAACCAGATTCGTCGATTGCATAAGTGATGCCATCGATATTGGTGGTAAAGAAGTTATACATGATGATTGCGATAGCGGAAGTACCGATACCCAGAGCGGTGTTGATCAACGCTTCAGAGATACCTAACGCCAGTTTGGATGAATCTGGAGCACCGGAAGCAGACATCGCAGAGAAGGATTTGATCATACCCAATACTGTACCGAACAGACCTAACAGGGTTGCTACTGAAGCGATAGTGGACAGGAACACCAGGTTCTTTTCCATCATAGGCAGTTCCAGTGCAGTTGTTTCTTCGATCTCATTCTTGATGGTCAGGATCTTCTGCTCAGTATCCAGCTCAGTGTTTGTGATCATTTCTTTGTACTTCTTCAGACCAGCTTTCATTACATTACCTACAGAACCTTTCTGTTTGTCACACTCAGCCAGCGCTGCGTCTACGTTTTTGTTAGCCAGGTGGAACTGAACTCTTCTTACCAGGTCAGCACCGCTAAACTTACCTTTAGCTTTGCTGATATACAGGAAACGCTCAATTACGAAAGTGATACAGATCAATAATACAGAAATAAGAATAGGTACAATAGCACCACCCTGATAAACTGTTGCGAACCATTTTCCGATACCTTCTTCAACTGGATGCGCGCCTACGATACCGCCCTGGAAGTTACCTGGATTACCAAGTACGAACAGATAAAAGGTAACACCTATAACTATACAGATAGGTACAGCCAGCATTGCAAATACGTTGGATGACTTTTTAGCTTGATGAGAAGTTGCTTTGGCAGAACCTGCAGTCACAGTTGTTTTAGTCTCAGCCATGTTGATTGAATTTTAGTGTTAAAGATTAAACTATTGTTTTTTGTTATTTCTGCAATATAAATACGTGATTCGCAAAGTTATACGGTTGACCCAAAAAAACAAGTGCAGCTCTCAAAATCTCACAAAATTTAACGCTCGCGCCGAAAGCCGCCAGCAGCCGGCCTTACCATCCTGTTTTATTGAGCATACACTTTAATTGTCAAATGCAACCTATATCAAATAAATGGGTTACGCCCCTTATGATTACTATCCTTAGAACTTGAAATTTATTGATTTTTTTCAAAGTTGGACGCACAATTTAAGAAATTTTTTAAATGTTCCAACAGAAATTTTCCGACGTCTTTTTTTCTGCTATCCCGCTACCATCCGCACTTTGCGTCACTTTTCACTTCCTTTAGTGTCATTCTAACGCTACACTATTACAGTGATTTACATATCCGTTTCACCTTATTCAACGTGGAATATAAACGTCATAAATTAGTGAAAACCGTTTGTAATGGCGCTACTGCCGCATTTCATTCACCCTGTAATATAAGCATAAAAGATACCATATCAACAAATTTATTCATAGACGGCACTTGCATCTCCCTACCCCTATATGTCCCTCATTTTCCCCCGCTCCATTCCTGTAACATTTTAAGCGCTCATGGAATTCCCCGATAAGTTACTGCTTAATATGTGTATTTTCAACACCTACCTGCCTAAAATCTGGTTATTAGAAGCAAATGAACAAACACTTTATCCGTACCATGGCCCTTACAAGCGCAGGTACGCTACTGTTAATGCTGACTATCAATCCACTGTCAGCGCAAAAGAGAAAGAAGACCGAGCAACAACCCATTGCAGCTAAAGATTCAACCGTCCGTCCGCCTATGCCTGCCAAAAGCAGTCCTAAAACCGCGCCGAAGAAATTCGGGGAGGTGATCACTTCCGCCGCCATTGCAGATTCCGGTCTGTTCAATATTTATAAACAGGACGACAAGGTATTCTTCGAGATCGCTGATTCCCTGCTGGGCAGAGACATACTCGTCGTAAACCGTATCTCCAAATCAGCCGCCGGCCTGCGCTCTTCCATGATGGGATACAGCGGTGATGAAATAGGAGAAAATGTCATCCGCTTTGAAAAAGGCCCGAACAACAGGATCTTCCTGAAAAACATCTCCTACACTGAGATCTCGAAAGATTCCAGTCAACCAATGTTTAACGCTGTAATGAATTCCAATATACAACCTATTGCAGCTGCGTTTGACATTAAGGCAATATCCGATAAAGGCAATAGCTCGGTTATTGATCTGACTGACTATATACAAGGCGATAACGAGATCCTCTTTTTTGATACCCGTGTTAAGACCGGTCTGAAACTCGGCGCCGTACAACAGGATAAATCCTATATAGTTGACGTCAAATCTTATCCGATCAATACGGAGATCAAAACCGTTAAGACATACTCAAAATCAGGTGGACAGTCCGGTCCGGGCGCCCCAGTATCGGGCGGAAATGCTACACTTGAACTCAACTCTTCCATGATACTGCTCCCCGCAGTGCCCATGCAATCCCGGTATTTTGACCCGCGGGTTGGTTTCTTTACCACCTCAGTAACTGATTTCGACCTGGACCCACAAGGCGTCAAACGCCTCTCTATGGTCACCCGCTGGCGCCTCGAACCCAAGCCGGAAGACCTGGAAAAATACAACCGTGGAGAACTCGTAGAGCCGGTTAAACCTATTATCTTTTACATTGATCCGGCAACGCCTAAAAAGTGGGTACCATACCTTATTCAGGGCGTTAATGACTGGCAGGCGGCCTTCGAAAAAGCGGGCTTTAAGAACGCCATCGTGGCAAAGGTGGCCCCTACCCGTGAACAGGATTCTACCTGGAGCCTTGAAGATGCCCGGTTCTCAGCTATCGTATATAAACCTTCCGATATTCCTAATGCCAGCGGCCCTCACATTCATGATCCCCGCTCCGGAGAGATCATGGAAAGCCATATCAACTGGTATCACAACGTTATGCGCCTGCTGCGCAACTGGTACTTTGTACAATGTGCGCCGACTGATCCCCGGGCCCGGAAAATGCAGTTTGATGACCAGCTGATGGGAGAACTCATCAGATTTGTGTCTTCCCATGAAGTAGGTCATACACTTGGCCTCCGCCATAACTTCGGATCCAGTTCTGCCTACCCTGTTGAGAAACTGAGAGATAAAGCCTGGGTAAAAGAAAATGGACACGCTCCTTCCATCATGGACTATGCCCGCTTCAACTACATTGCACAACCTGAAGATGGTATTACAGGAAGCGATCTCTATCCCCGCATTAATTTCTACGACAAATGGGCTATTGAATGGGGTTATCGCCTGATACCCGGTGCAAAAAATCCGGAAGAAGAGAAGGCTACCCTGAATAAATGGACCATCGAAAAATTAAAAGACAAGAGATACTGGTTCGGTACTGAGATAAATCCGGACGATCCAAGGTCGCAGAATGAAGACCTTGGCGACAATGCAATGAAAGCGGGCGTTTATGGTATTAAGAACCTGCAGCGTATTATACCGAATCTTCTCACCTGGACCAAAGAAGAGAATGAAGGATACGCGAATCTTACAGAACTCTATCGCGAGGTGAACACCCAGTTCGGCAGGTACCTGGGCCATGTTGCCAAGAACATCGGAGGCATCTATGAGACACCTAAAACAGTAGAGCAGGAAGGCGGCGTTTATGAAGCAGTTCCGAAAAATATTCAGCAGGAAGCCGTACTGTTCCTCAACGAGCAGATATTTACAACACCTAAGTGGTTGTTGAATAAAGACATCCTTTCCCGCACCGGAAACAATGCCACAGCTATCATCAGTGCCCGTCAGACGCCTGTACTGGACAGGATCCTGAGTGCTACGACCCTGACCAAATTAATCAACAATGAAGCCAATGATGGCCCCGAAAGCTACCAGGCAAGCAGCTTCCTCAATGATGTGAAAAAAGGCGTCTTCAGTGAAATATATACGCGGAAGAATATCGACGTTTTCCGCCGTAACCTGCAGA
The DNA here is from genome assembly GCF_023100805.1 of Chitinophaga filiformis. Lineage (NCBI taxonomy): Bacteria > Pseudomonadati > Bacteroidota > Chitinophagia > Chitinophagales > Chitinophagaceae > Chitinophaga > Chitinophaga filiformis. Next base: position 1,719,403 of record NZ_CP095855.1, on the reverse strand, counting down.
AATCATATGTTCAGCATATCATACAACTGCTGTCTGCAGGCGATTCCCAGTCTGGTAATCCTATGATGATCATGTACGGGATACAACCCGCAGATCCTACCAAGTCTGATGTCAGCAGCATTGCACGCGCTCACCTGGTATCACTCCGTGCCGATATCCGTGCTGCCGCTGCAGCAGTCCAGGATCCTTTAAGCCGTTATCATCTTACGGATCTGACAGAGAGAATCTCGCAGGCACTGGAACCTAAATAATAATTTCTTTTTATCGTAATGAGGAAGGCCCGGTAATACCGGGCCTTCCTCATTTTTATGTGATAATATTTAACTCTATGGAAATAATGATGTTGCTTCTTATTAAAGTTGCTCAATATATCGCTATATTTATATACTGAACCTCAAGAATGTGAAAGAACGAAGTACCAAGATCACTATTTACGACATTGCCAGAGTGCTTAATTTATCTGCTTCCACGGTGTCGAGAGCATTGCAGAACAATAAACTGATCAACCAGGAAACCAGGGATAAAGTACGGCAGACAGCCACTGAAATGGGCTATGTTCCAAACTGGATTGCATCCAGCTTGCGAAGGAACCGTTCCAATATCATAGGATTGATAGTCCCGCGTACTTCCATGTATTTTCAAAGTACAGCGATCAGTGGCATTCAGCATGAAGCGCACAGATATGGCTTCAGCATTGTGATAGGCCAATCGGATGATACGCTTGAAATGGAAAAGGAATTAGTAAACACCTTCTTTTCCCTGCGTGTAGACGGATTACTGGCAGTATCGTCCATGTTCACAACTACCTACGAGCACTTCACACCTTTTATTAAAAACAATATACCACTTGTATTCTATGATCGTGTTCCCGCCGACTTTGCAGGGTATACTATCACCGGAGATGACTTCAGGGGAGGTTTTCTTGCCACCGAGCATCTCATCAAACAAGGCTGTAAACGCATCGCGCACTTCTCCGGTACACTAACCTGTAACCTTTATCAGCAACGTCTCCGTGGCTATAAGGCTGCGCTGGAGAAATATGATATCCCTTTCGATGAACAGTTACTGTACGTTCATAACCTGACATCAGAAGCCGCTACTATTGCCTCCAAAGAGCTACTATCCAAAGAACAGTGTCCTGATGGCCTGTTTGCCGCAAACGATACTTCTGCCGTAGCATTTATACAGGAGGCAAAGCGGCAGCACGTTGCCGTTCCGGGAGATATTAAAGTAGTAGGATATTCAAATGACCAGTCGTCAAGGATCATTACGCCTGCGCTTACGACAATAGAGCAATCAGGATACGAGATGGGACAAAAAGCGATAGATACGATCATAAAGCTGATCAACTATGGCGATACTATGAAAATCACTAAACACTTTGTATTCCCCGTTGAATTGATAGAACGGGAATCCAGCCAGTAAAATCCAAATTACCTAAACCTAATATGTTATATGCGAAATTGTCTCAACCTGACGATGCTGGCCTCTTGCTGCGTCCTCACCTTCACTGCGTGTAATCAGCATATCTATGTCCCGAATACCGTCAACGAACCATTATTAAAAGAAAAACATGAATTCAAAGGAAGTGTCTCACCAAGCAACTTTCAGACAGCCTTTGCGCTTACTGACCATATTGGGGTGATGGCCAATGGCCAGTATGTATATGACTTCCTGGATAGTGGCAATGACGACGGAGGCTCAGATGTCATTGTAGACAGCGATACAAGAGGAGGCGTAATAGAAGGCGCTATAGGCTATTTTACGCCCCTGGATTCCAAGAAAAGAATGGTCTTTGATGTGTATGCCGGTTATGGACGGGGAAGCTTTAAAACGCTTTCAGATGACTATACAAGTAGTACCAACAGGGTGATAAATGACTACCTGCTCAGAACATATTTCAACAAGTACTTCATCCAGCCAGGCATCGGGCTGTCCCATCCTGTGATTGAGGCAGCATTTACCTCCCGGCTTTCCCTGGTAAAGTTCAATAACCTCTACGCGGGGGCCAAAGCATTTGAAACGGACTCTTCAAGAAGAGCAAACTACATGAGCATTGGCAATAAAGTACAGCCTTTTTATGAACCTGCATTTACCTTCCGCGTCGGGTACAAATACGTAAAATTCCAGATGCAGCTGATGTTCTCTGTGCCCTTAAACGATTCAAAGTATGGAGGGTATGATATCGACGATTATTTTCAGCCTGTGGCATTGAACATGGGGGTGTCCGTCAATATTGCGCACTGGTATGATGATTGGAAGAAAAAATAAGGGCCTGTTGAACAGGCATAAAATAAAAAAGCTCCGAGACGTCTGTCCGGAGCTTTTTTAAATAAATATGGCAGCTACCTACTCTCCCGCATGATAGTGCAGTACCATCGGCCATGAGGGGCTTAACTTCTCTGTTCGGAATGGGAAGAGGTGAACACCCTCGGCATAACCACCATAAGATCTTTACTATATTAGAATGATCTTCGTCTTTTGAGTCAGCACTATTTCAGCGATTGATCTGACTCCAGACTTGCAATAAGATACATATTGGGAAAGTCGTAATAGTTTATCACAAAAAATAAAATTAAAGCTTACGGGCAATTAGTACTACTCGGCTTCGATGTTACCACCCTTACACCTGTAGCCTATCAACGTCGTAGTCTCCGACGGCCCTTAAAAGTAAACTCATCTTGAGGTTGGTTTCACGCTTAGATGCTTTCAGCGTTTATCCTTTCCGTACATAGCTACTCAGCACTGCACCTGGCGGCACAACTGATACACCAGCGGTACGTACGACCCGGTCCTCTCGTACTAAGGTCATGTCCTCGCAATTTACTAACGATCACAACAGATAGGGACCGAACTGTCTTGCGACGTTCTGAACCCAGTTCACGTGCCACTTTAATCGGCGAACAGCCGAACCCTTGGGACCTTCTCCAGCCCCAGGATGTGACGAACCGACATCGAGGTGCCAAACCTCCCCGTCGATATGAGCTCTTGGGGGAGATCAGCCTGTTATCCCCGGAGTACCTTTTATCCTTTGAGCGATGGCCCTTCCATACAGAACCACCGGATCACTTTAGCCAGCTTTCGCTCCTGCTCGGCTTGTCGGCCTCACAGTCAAGCACCCTTTTACTAATGCGCTCTGCGTACGATTACCAACCGTACTGAGGGTACCTTTGCGAGCCTCCGTTACTTTTTAGGAGGCGACCACCCCAGTCAAACTACCCACCAAACAATGTCCCTGTCTCCAGGTTAGACTCTAAACAACAGAAGGTTGGTATTTCAACGTTGACTCCACAACTCCTGGCGAAGCTGCTTCATAGTCTCCCAACTATCCTACACATCTGTTGTTCAAAATCAATGTTAAGTTGTAGTGAAGGTTCACGGGGTCTTTCCGTCCCGTTGCGATTAACCGGCATCTTCACCGATACTACAATTTCACCGAGCTCGTGGTAGAGACAGTGTCCAACTCATTAGACCATTCGTGCAGGTCGGAACTTACCCGACAAGGAATTTCGCTACCTTAGGACCGTTATAGTTACGGCCGCCGTTTACTGGGGCTTCAGTCAGAAGCTTTGGCTTGCGCCGAACATCCTTCCTTAACCTTCCAGCACCGGGCAGGTATCAGGCTCTATACGTCATCTTTCGATTTTGCAGGGCCCTGTGTTTTTGTTAAACAGTTGGTTGGACCATTTTACTGAGACTGCATCACTGCAGTACGCCTTATCCCGAAGTTACAGCGTCAATTTGCCTAGTTCCTTTACCACGGATCACTCGAGCGCCTGAGGATATTCTCCTCGACTACCTGTGTCGGTTTACGGTACGGGCTGCTATAACCGAACCTTAGAGGTTTTTCTTGGAAGTCTGATTAGGGACATTATCAGCGCGGCCGAAGCTTTGCTGTACTATCAGGTTCATCATCCCGTGCGGATTTGCCTACACAGAATATAACTACCCCCTTTAACGCACTATTCCGTAAGTGCGCAGTCCTTTCACTACTCCGTTACCCCATCGAAATTATAGCAGGTACTGGAATATTCACCAGTTTGCCATCAGCTACGCCTCTCGGCTTTGCCTAAGGACCCGACTAACCCTGATCCGATTAGCGTTGATCAGGAACCCTTAGTCTTACGGCGAATAGGTTTTTCACCTATTTTATCGTTACTTATGCCTACATTTTCTTTTCTAAACGCTCCAGCATACCTCGCGATACACCTTCAATGCAGTTTAGAATGCTCCCCTACCGATACACCACCTAGTGGCGATCCTAAAGCTTCGGTTGTATGTTTGATGCCCGATTATTTTCCGTGCTCAAACCCTCGACCAGTGAGCTGTTACGCACTCTTTAAATGAATGGCTGCTTCCAAGCCAACATCCTGGCTGTTATAGGATTTGAACTTCGTTTGTTC